>CAVWKG010000001.1:0-35250 GCA_963755375.1 uncultured Acidimicrobiaceae bacterium
GCAGGCGGAGTCGCTCGAGACGATCGTCCAGCCATTCGGCCTGGACCTCGTGATCGACCTGCAGGTCCCGATCAACCTGGTGATGAAACGCCTGGCCTCGCGTCGAGTCTGCGTGGACTGCGGGGCGAACTACTCGACGGCCGCACCGCCGCTCGTCAACTGGACGTGCGACGTCTGCGGCGGCGAGGTGGTCCAGCGCGAGGACGACACCGAGGAGGCGATCGAGCGCCGCCTCAAGCTCTACGAGGAGGAGACTGAGCCCCTCCTCGACTGGTACAGGCAGCGGAGCCTGCTGGTCGAGATCAACGGGACCGGCTCCCCCGACGCGGTGACGTGGCGCGTTGTCGGGGCAATCGACGCCATGCGCCAGCAACTGAGAGGGGAGGCGGCCCGGTGAGGCGGAACGACAGCGAGCTGGCCAAGATGCGCCGCGCCGGCAAGGTGGTGGCCGAGATGCACGAGGCCAGCGTGTGCCGCTGCCAAGCCCGGGGTCACCACGGCCGACCTGGACCTGGTCGCCCGTGAGGTCCTCGAGTGTCGCGGCGCCACCTCGAATTTCCTGGGGTACCAGGGATTCCCGGCCGTCATCTGCACCTCGCCCAACTCCATGATCGTCCACGGCATCCCGGGCGGGTACGTGCTGGAGGAGGGGGACATCCTCTCCATCGACTGCGGCGCCATCATGGAGGGTTACCACGGGGACGCCGCCTTCACCATGGGCATCGGCTCGATCTCCAAGGAGGCGCAGAAGCTGCTGGACGTCACCGAGCGGAGTCTCTGGGCCGGGATCGAACAGATGAACAAGGGCAACGCCCTCAACGAGATCGGCCGGGCGGTCCAGGAGGTGGCCGAGGCGGCGGGGTTCAGCGTGGTCCGGGAGTACGTGGGCCACGCCATCGGGACGGCCATGCACGAGCAGCCCCAGGTGCCGAAGATCTGCTCGGGGACCCGGGGCCCCACCCTCAAGACCGGCAACGTGTTCGCTGGGGAACTGATGGTCAACGTCGGCTCCCCCGAGACACGTGTGCTGGACGACAACTGGAGCGTGGTCACGGCTGACGGGAGCCTCTCGGCCCATTTCGAGCACACGATCGCCGTCACCCCCGACGGCCCCGAGGTCTTCACGATCCCCTCGTAGGCGATGGGCGGTCGCGTCGTGGTCCCGGGCGTGCCTCACGTCGCCCACGCCATCGAGCGGCTAACGCTGCCGAGTCAGTATGTGCGCGGAGGAGCTCCAGACGGGAACTCGGGCGATGACGCCAGACGCTCGAGCCCACGCTTCAGACACCGCGGCGCAACCGCACGGCCTGCCCGTCTTCGTCGGGCAGTGTCGTGATCGGGCAGCAGTTGCGTCGCAGCCGATTTCGTGAGCGATTGCTGCTGATTGCCGCGACGGTGCATAATCGTGGCGGAGATTCGTGCTGCGAGGTGGTGACGGGTGAGCGACTCCAGTGACACGCTGGGCAGGCATCGGATTCGCGTCCACCCAGACGGAAATTCGCCTGGCGACCTCAGATCCGATAGGCCAACTCGGTGCACCGTCCGCGCGCCGGTGCTGCCGTGTTCGGCTTCGCCCTTCCGGTCTGTGCGTATTTTTGGTTCATCCACCAATACGGCGCCAACGTACTCTGGCTCGACCAGTTCGATGACATCAACCTCATCTCCCATTCGTATTCGCATACGCTGGGTCTCAGCACGCTCTGGGCCCAGCACCACGAGAGCCGGATCTTCTTCCCGAACCTCATCGTCCTGGTCCTCGCTCGAACATCACAGTTCAACGTCCTCCTCGAGGAGTACCTCGGCGGACTCATGCTGGTCCGGCGACGGGACTCTTGATCTTGGCTCACAGACGCCGCTCACCATCGACGCCCTGGATCTACTACTGCCCGATCGCCATCGTCATGTTGTCGTTCGTTCAGTATCTGAACGCGCTATGGGGTTTTCAGATGGCGTGGTACCTCGTCATGGCCGCATTGGCTCTCGCCCTGTTTCTCTTGGATAGACCCGTCGTCAACTGGCTCGTTCTGGCGGGAGCGATCGCCGCGGCCGTCGTCGGGAGCTTTTCCTCATTGCAGGGGCTCCTCATCTGGCCAGCGGGTCTGGTGCTCCTCTACTGCCGGAAGCGCCCGAGAACTCTGGTCGTCGCCTGGATTGTGTCCGCCGCCGCGTCCGGGGCCCTCTATCTCTATCACTTCAAATCCGGTGCCACAGTGAGCGAAAACTCCTACTCCTACGCTTTCACCCACCCCTTGACGACCATCGAGTTCTTCTTTACCGCCATCGGGAATGTCGTGGGCGTGCAGGTCCCCTACACCCCCAGCGCCCACAACGATGGCCTCCTCGTTCTCGGCGTTGTCATCGTCGGATTGGGGATCTGGGTCGTGATCGCCTACGGCCTTCACCGCGACGAATCCAGCGCCGGTCCGCTCGGGGCAGCTGTGGTCTGTTTCGGGTTGCTCTTCGCGGCAACGTTCACCGAAGGGCGGGCGTTGCCCGGTTGGGGAGCCTCCGCCGGGATCCGGTACGCGACCTACGACCTGTTGATACTGGTCGGGTGCTACATGGCTCTGCTCGGCCGACCCACGTCGGGAAGGAGAGCGAGGGGATGGGACGGCACCCCGCTTGTCGTCATCCGGGCTGTCCTCGTCGGGGCCATTTGCCTGCAGGTCGTCCTCGGCATCGAAACGGTCTCGCGGGCGCACGATCCTGGCATCAGAGCCAGTTGCTGGCCGCCGATTTCACCGTGAACATCAGCGAGATTCCGAAGGACTGTGGTGAGTAGCGCCTTCATTCCAGGGTTCCCATCTGACATGTCGTATGTTCGCCAAATGGCGCAGGTGGCCAGAACCCATCACCTCAGTCTGTTCGCGACAGATCTTGGTGCCCGCTACGCCAAGGAGCAACTGCCCGTTCAGTTCCAACCGGTCACACGTGTGGTGGGCCTGCGAACGGGGCGAGACTGAAGGGCAGTCGAGTGGCTGCACGCGATCGCCTCGGCTACCCTTCGGCACGATCACCAGAGTCGAGTTCCGCCTCACCGGAGGTCATCTGAGGCAATCCCTGATCGGGACCGCGTCGAGCACCCCTTACGGGTGGTCGGATGTGTGGAATTCGTCAATGGTGCCCGACGGCACCTATACGCTGCAGAGCAAGGCCTTCGAGGCCACCGGCGCTTCCGGGTACAGCACGGGCGTTGAGGTCACGGTCGACAACAGTGCGTGCCTGCCGCCCTCACGTCGACGGGCAGCTGCCCGGATCGAGGGGGCCATCGAGGTGGAAGACCGAAAAGACCGTTTCCCTCGAGAGCGGACTGGAGCCTATGTCGCTCGGCGGAAGATCAACTTGGCCGTCGGGTCCTGGCTGATCCACATGGTTTGCTGCGACCCGATCGCGCTGGCATCTCGACATCCACCGGTGATCGTGATGACATCGGCATAGTGACCAGCGTCTATCACCCGGCGAAACTCCCCACAGCTGCCGATCGGTGAGAAGGAACCCCGACGGGCCCCGGTTTCCCCACGACCTGTACGTAGTTGGAATCATCCTGCCCATCCAGCGGATAGGAGTCGTTGGAGAACGGGCCGGTAATGGCCATCCGAGTGTCGTGTACGTGCTTAGCCCAGGCATACAGGGGTGCCATCGGTGGGGTGTTGAGATAGCGGTCTCTGAGGTAGAGCTGTTGGAGCCCAAAGCCCAAACCGAGAACCACGACCCCGATCACCACGAGCACCGGCGCTGGATGGCCGCCGGGCGAACACGTCGTTCCGCTCGGAAGGAGGAACGCTCCGATGGCGAAGGTGACGAACCCGACCAGCAGCCCTATTTGCGAGTCGATGCCTCGGATCGCCGGTGCGAACTGTTGTGAAAACAGTGTCGTCGGCCAGATGGTGGAATCGAACTGCGTCGCCAGAAGTACGACTCCAAATGAGCCCAGCAGCCACCATCGCGTCCGGAGTTCTGGCCATGACCGGAATGATCGGCAAGATCAGGAATCCGATGATCAGGGCGGCGAAGGAGAAGCGGAGGTTGTAGACGAAGTTGTAGGGCACATGAGGATAGAGGCCGGGCACAGTCAGAGGTTGCGGTAGTGAACACGAATGCGACGGCCGAGGCGATGCCCACCACCGCCAGCATGCGATGCAGGCGGCTCGGCAGCGATGCAGGCCCCAAGCACCAGGCCCACGCCGGTCAGGCCCAGGACGCCCACCATGCCGGTCCGAGCGCCTCGCGCAGGCCCGGCAGGAAGTACATACGCCAGTCGTGCCTATTGAAGAGGAATGTGGCGACACTCGATGATGGGGCCAGGCCTGGCGGACTCGGTAGGCTGATTGGGCCCAGATGCAAGGCAAAAGGGAGCGGGTTGCCTATGGCCACCAGGTTGCGCACATACCAGAATCCTCCGGTGAGCACCACCAGCAGGAGCCACCAGGAGGTCTGGCGTAATCGGGCACCACGAGGTGCGACCGCCCATACTCCGAGGGTGAGGCAAGCACCGGCGCCACAAAGGTGAACTTCGTCCCCAACGCCAGACCGGCTGCGAGCGCGGCGACGCAGTGCCCAGGCAGACGGTCAAGCGTGAGATTGCTCCGAATTCACCAGCAGTGCCACAGCCGATGCCAGCAAGGCGAAACCCACGACGTCCGTGTACGCCCCACCGGGCTGAGTGGCGACAAGGCCCGGCGTCGCCATCAGAGCCGCGGCACCAGCCAATGTGACTGGTCGCGACTCCGAATGGCCGCCCGACACACCAAGCCGCCAGCAGAACGAGTGCCAGCCAACCCATGTTGAGCAGAGGAGACAAGAAATCGTTGCCGAAGAAGAGGAGTGCCGAGAGCATGTACCAGCTCCCCGTTCTCCGGATAGAAGGCAATATCTGTGCCGAAATCGACGAAGTGCAGCGCGTTATGGAGCCGTCCTGCACGAATCGTGCTGCGAAAGGCATGTGGTACCAGATGGTGTCCGGGCTGCTCATTCCGTGGTGCAAGGCATCGACGGTCCGCGTGCTCCAGTCGGCGACCACCACGCTGGTGGCAGCCAGGGCTGCGAAGAGAGCACTCGGGAAACCGGGGCGGGGCGCGTCCGCCGCCGACGCCTCCTCGTTCTGAGCCAAATCGCCGGCTTGGGTGCGCCGCGAAACCGGCGCGCCGCGAACCAACCTCCCCATCCCACCAAGGCCAGGCCTGCTGTCATCGGTACGAGACGAAAAAGACCAATGGCACCCAGCAGCTCGGCGGTGAATGTAACCGTGGCCAACGCCAACACGATGTCGGCCAACACAGCCGGGGCCCGACCACCGCGGCAACAGTCGGGCCGTCCAGGCGGACGAAGCTGCGGCAATCGGGACGAATGCGACACCGGCGAGCACGAACCAAGGACGTATCGAGTCAAGGCCACGGCTACACGCCCGAACGTTCGGCTAGGGTCGCCGGGAGGGTTCGGGCTCGCGGTCGATCATGGGCGAAGATCGCGAACAGGGCAACGTGACGGGCCAGTAGTTCAGCTGATCGGTCTGCACCTCAACGAGCTTGTTGGGGGAGGCCCCGTCGCATCGCGTCTGGCTGGTTGAGGTCACACTCTTGGACCACTGCGGGTCCTCCGATCGGTAGGATGTGACCGAGAACCCGATGACCGTCAGCAAGAGGATCTGGGCGACGAACAAAGGCGGCGCTATTCGGGTGACCCAGGGATTCCTCCTGCGGCCGGTGTCGGCGACGAGGACAGCGACCGCGTCGGCCAGCATCATGACGGGGATCACGCTGTAACGGGACGGAGCCTCTTGGCGGCTCCAGGTCGGAACCACGAAGCAGATCACCGCATAGGAGACGAAGACGACCGCCAGCACCTGGTTCCTCCGGGCCGCGCCCACGAGGAGCAGTAACAGAATCAGGATGACGCAGACGATCGAACCGATGGCCAGAAGCTGATGTTGATTCAACCACGACGCTGAGGTTCCTTTGGTCCCGATCAGGAACGTCGCAAAGACTCTGTCGCCGGTGACGCTGGTGATACCGGTGAGCGACCGTTGAACGCTGGAGGAAACTCTTCGGAATGTAGGAGACGACGTCTTTGGTGTGCAGGACGACGGCAAGCTGAACGATGAGCCCGACGCCGAAGGCAGCCGCCGCGATCCCTGCCGCACGGGTCCGCCGAATGAGCACGAACCCGACAGCCAAGGGAAGGAAGAGGAAGCAACGCTGGTCGAGGTCGCGGCCAAGAGACCGACGATGCTGCGAACGACGATGTCAAGAGGTCGTTCAGCCAACGAGACGAGTGCCCATGGAGCGACCGCAGCAAAGATCCAGATGGTGTTCGTGATGTTGGCGGTGCTTTCCACACCAAGCGCAGGCATGACCACGACCAGCGACGCAAGCGCCAATCGCACAGCGGAGGAAGGGATCCATCCTTCAGAGACGTGGAAGGTGAACCATGCGAGGAGCGCTCCGACAAAGGTCGAGGAAAGAGCGAGGTAGATCGACACGTCGTGGATCGGAAGAAGCGCGGAGACGCTGGCCAGCAATCTGGGTGGGAGTTGCAGGTATCCCCCGTAACCACGAAACAGCACGGCGAGACCGCCGGAACGGCGGGCCTGCTCGAAGTACTCGAAGCCCGTCCTCGGCCCAAATCGTCTGCCAGCTCCGGGTGCCGGTCTGGCGGAACAGTGGAAGGATGACGGCGGCCGCAAACAGCAGCAGTCCGATGCCCAACGGGACGAACCGCTGACGGGCTCCAGTGGCAGTGCGGGACCGGTCCGGCTCCGTCGGGGGTGTCCTTCGACTCGGACATTCGCTGCGAAGCCGCACCGAGGCTGGCGGCTGAGTCCGAGTCTCGGAGCGTCCCCGGGATTTGGCATCCTTGGCTGACTCTCGCCGGTGGTCAGGTTGGGTCCTCCATGCGGCCGAGTACCCTCACGGGTGCGAGCCCCTCGCTGGAGGCCGGTTCCCTGGACGCTGCAGTGCGTCCACGCGGGAGGGTGCCTTCGCCCCAGCGGCCCTCCGCCTTGTGGATTGCATGTGCCCCTCCAGACCGAACCCCAGAGAGGCACCACCGGCCTCTCACGGGGATGGTCCTGATCTCCCCCGGGATGGTACAGCGACGGGCCAGGGCGGCCTCTTCCGGGGGTGAAGGGCGCCCGAAGAGCCCCGACCGGGCCCTGACAAGCCAGAACCCGGCCCCCGGGTGGATTCCGGCGCCGGATGCGGTAGACTCATTCGCTGGCTCTGGGCCCTCATCTGTCCCCGTGGGGACGGACTCCCGGTGGCCACGCCCGATTCCGCCCCGTTCCGGCCTCGCGCCACCGGTGCGGTCGGGGCAAGACAAGAAACGAACTCAGGAGTCAGTCAGCTGCCCAAGCCCAAGGAAGATGCCATCGTGCTGGAAGGCACGGTGGTCGAGCCACTGCCCAATGCCATGTTCCGAGTCGAGTTGGAGAACGGACACAAGGTGTTGGCCCACAGCTCGGGGAAGATGCGGATGCACCGCATCCGCATCCTTCCGGGGGACAAGGTGCAGGTGGAGATCACTCCGTACGACCTCAACCGGGGTCGCATCACCTATCGGTACAAGTAGGACGGGAGTCAAAGTGAAGGTTCGGCCGAGCGTGAAGCCGATCTGCGAGAAGTGCAAGGTCATCCGGCGCCGCGGCGTGGTGCGGGTGATCTGCGACAACCCGCGCCACAAGCAGCGGCAGGGCTAGGGAGAGGAAGACAGATGGCCCGAATTTCCGGAGTGGACATCCCACGTGAGAAGCGGCTCGAGATCTCGCTGACCTACATCTACGGCATCGGCTCGACGCTGTCGACGCAGATCTGCCAGTCGGTCGACGTGAACCCGTCCACCCGCGTCCGCGACCTGACCGACGAGGAGGTCGCGAGGCTCCGCACCTACATCGACGCCAACTTCCGGGTCGAGGGTGACCTACGCCGGGACGTCTCCCAGGACATCAAGCGGAAGATGGAGATCAACTGCTACCAGGGGGTGCGGCACCGCAAGGGCCTGCCGGTCCACGGCCAGCGCACGCACACCAACGCCCGCACCCGCAAGGGCCCCAAGAAGACGGTGGCCGGCAAGAAGAAGGTGAAGAAGTAGTGGCCAAGTCAGCAAAGCCCGGCGCCCGGCGCCCCCGCCGCAAAGAGCGCAAGAACATCGCCTACGGCGTCGCCCACATCAAGAGCTCCTTCAACAACACGATCGTTTCCATCGCCGACCCCGAGGGCAACATCCTCGCCTGGGCCTCGGCCGGAAACGTCGGCTTCAAGGGGTCGCGCAAGTCCACCCCCTTCGCCGCCCAGCTGGCCGCCGAGGCCTGTGCCAAGCGGGCCATGGAGCACGGCGTACGCAAGGTCGACGTCCTCGTCCGCGGGCCCGGCTCGGGCCGCGAGACCGCCATCCGGTCCCTGGCCGCGGTCGGGATCGAGGTCGTCGGCATCAAGGACGTCACCCCGATCCCCCACAACGGCTGCCGCCCCAAGAAGCGGCGCCGGGTCTAGGCCGAAGAGGAAGAGGAACCCCACCCCATGGCTCGATACACCGGTCCCGTCTGCCGTCTCTGCCGGCGCGAGCGGACCAAGCTGTTCTTGAAGGGCGAGCGCTGCTACTCGCTCAAGTGCCCGGTCTCCGAGGCGGTCACCGATCGCCACAGCCGCGCCTACCCACCCGGCGAGCACGGCCGCGACCGCATGCGCCAAGGCTCCGAGTACCTGGCCCAGCTGCGTGAGAAGCAGAAGGCGCGCCGGATCTACGGGATCCTGGAGAAGCAGTTCCGCAACATGTACGAGGAGGCCACCCGCCAGGGCGGCATCACCGGTGAGAACCTGCTGCGCAACCTCGAGCTCCGGCTCGACAACGTCGTCTTCCGGGCCGGCTGGGGAGCGAGCCGGCGCCAGGCCCGCCAGTTCGTGCGCCACGGCCACGTGAGCGTGAACGGCAAGCGCGTCACCATCCCGAGCTACCGGGTGCGCAAGGGTGACACCGTCGTCCTGCGCGAGGCCACCCGGGGAAACTTCCTCGTGCGCCGCAACATGGACACCCTGGAGCGCCAGACGCCGGCCTGGCTCGAGACCGGCGATGCCGGCTTCTCGGTGTCCGTCCTGAACCCGCCCCTGCGCGAGCACATCGACGAGCCCATTCAGGAGCAGTTGATCGTCGAGCTGTACTCGAAGTAACCCCGTCCCCCTGCAACAGGAGTACCCACCATGCTGATCATCCAACGACCGACCGTCGAAGTCGTCGACGAGGAGCAGAACAACCGCCAGCGGTTCGCCATCGGCCCGCTCGACCCGGGCTTCGGCACCACGCTCGGTAACTCGCTGCGGCGCACGCTGCTCTCGTCCATCCCCGGCGGCGCCGTGACCCAGCTCCGCTTCGACGAGGCGCTGCACGAGTTCACCACGCTCCCCGGGGTCAAGGAGGACGTCACCGACATCATTCTGAACCTCAAGGACCTGCTGGTCCGCGTGCAGTCCGACGAGCCGGTGACCCTCCGCCTCGACGTGCGCGGCCCCGCCGACGCCACCGCGGCCGACCTGCAGCTGACCTCCGACGTCGAGATCCTCAACCCCGACCTGCACATCGCCTCGGTCAACGCCAAGGGCCGCCTGGCCGTCGACGTGACCGTGGAGCGCGGGCGCGGCTACGCCTCGGCCGACAAGAACAAGAGGTCCTCGACCATCGGCGTCATTCCGATCGACTCGATCTTCTCGCCGGTCCACCGGGTCACGTTCGACATCGAGCCGGTGCGGGTCGAGCAGTCGACCAACTACGACCGCCTGGTGCTC
The DNA here is from genome assembly GCA_963755375.1 of uncultured Acidimicrobiaceae bacterium. GTDB lineage: Bacteria > Actinomycetota > Acidimicrobiia > Acidimicrobiales > RAAP-2 > Bog-473. Next base: position 9,774 of record CAVWKG010000001.1, read on the forward strand.
GACATCGAGACCGACGGGACCATCTCGCCCCGCGAGGCGCTGGCGTCGGCCGGTGACACGCTGCGCAACCTGGTCTCGCTCGTGGCCGACCTCGAAGAGGCCCCACAGGGCCTCGAGCTCGGCGACACCGGCACCACTACCAGCGGCTCGCCCGACCTCGACCTGCGCATCGAGGAGCTCGACCTCTCCGAGCGTCCCCGCAACTGCCTCAAGCGGGCGCAGATCAACACCATCGGCGAGTTGGTCGAGCGCACCATGGAGGACCTCCTGGCCATCACCAACTTCGGCCAGAAGTCGGCCGACGAGGTCGTGCAGCGCCTGGACGAGCGCGGGCTGTCGCTCCGCACGAGGGACTGAGCTCCATGCAGGCAACCCCGAAGCGCGGCCGCCGATTCGGTGGCTCTTCCGCGCACCAGAAGGCGATGATGGGCAACCTGGTCGCCTCGCTCATCGCCGCGGAGTCCATCGTGACGACCGAGGCCAAGGCCAAGGCGCTGCGGCCCGTCGCCGAGAAGTGCGTCACGGCGGCGCGCAAGGGCGGCCTGTCCAACCACCGCAACGTGGTGGCCCTCATCCGGGACAAGGACATGACCCACAAGCTCTTCGACGAGATCGGGCCCCGCTACTCGGAGCGGCCAGGTGGCTACACCCGCATCCTGAAGCTGGGGCCGCGCCCCGGGGACAACGCGCCGATGGCGCGGATCGAGTTCGTCTAAGGGTGGAGGAACCCGCCGGCGCTGCCACGCAGCGCTGGAGGCTCCTGATCGCCTACGACGGTGCGGCCTTTCGGGGCTTCTCCCTCCAACCCGAGGTGCCGACGGTGGCCGGCGCCCTGCGCCAAGCGATTGAGCGGACGGCCCGCCTCGCCGAGGCGCCGGTCATCACCTGCGCCGGCCGGACCGACGCCGGCGTGCACGCCCGGGGGCAGGTGGTCCACGTCGACCTTCCGGCCATCCCCTACGACGGCGTCAGACTGGCCCGCGCCCTCAACCGGCAGCTGGCCCCCGCCGTGGTGGTGCGCCGGGCCGATGCGGTCGGCCCGGACTTCGACGCCCGGCGGTCGGCCGTCGGCCGCACGTACCGCTACCTCGTGTGGAACGCACCCGCCCCGGACCCCCTCATGGCGCCCATGGCCTGGCACGTACCCGACACCCTCGACCTCGGCTCCATGCGCACCGCCTCCGACGTCTTGCTGGGCACCCACGACTTCCGCTCCTTCTGCCGCCGACCGGTCGGGACCGACGCCGCCCAACCCCTGGTCCGACGGGTGACGACGGCCCGCTGGAGCGTGGACAGGGGACCCGAGGCCCTCGACGCCGACGGCGGTGCGGAGGAGACCCGGCTGCTGCGCTTCGAGATCTGCGCCGCCTCCTTCTGCCACCAGATGGTCCGTTCGCTGGTGGGCAGCCTGGTGGACGTGGGCCGGGGCAAGGAGAACGCGGCGGGGCTCATGGAGCGGCTACGAGCGGTCTCCCGCCACCGCATGCCCGATCCGGCCCCGGCGCACGGCCTCTGCCTGGTCTCGGTCGCCTACGGGCCCGCGGTCGAGGGCCCGTAGGCCTGAGCGCGGCGTTGGCGGCTTGCCCCCTCCTGCCAGGGGCCCTATTCTGGTCTGTCGGCTCTCGGGACCCCCGGGACCGTTGGGGCCGCCCCGGGACCCAGGTCCGGAGGCAGTCTCGCCCACCACGCGGATGCGAAAGATCGGTCTTGTGCGCACATTTTCACCGAAGGTCACCGAGATCCAGCGCAGCTGGTACGTCGTCGATGCCGACGGCCTCGTGCTCGGGCGCCTGGCCTCCTCGGTGGCCGCCATCCTGCGCGGCAAGCACCGTCCCTACTTCGCGCCCCACGTCGACACGGGCGATCACGTGATCGTGGTCAACGCGGACAAGGTCGTCCTCACCTCGAACAAGGCAGACGCCAAGTTGGCCTACCGCCACAGCGGCTACCCCGGCGGCCTGCGCTCCACCAGCTACGCCGAGCTGCTCGAGCAGAAGCCCGCCGAGCTGGTCCGGCGCTCGGTGCGCGGCATGCTGCCCAAGAACACCCTCGGCCGCCAGATGCTCGGCAAGCTCCAGGTCTACGCCGGTCCCGATCATCCGCACTCGGCCCAGAAGCCCGAGCCCTTCGAACTGCCCCAGGCCCACCGCGCCGGCTAAGCCTGCGCCCCAGGAAGGACACCACCCTCGCAATGCCCGTACCACTGAGTCAGACCACCGGACGCCGCAAGCAAGCGGTGGCGCGCGTCCGCTTCCGCCCCGGCCAGGGCGCCATCACGGTCAACAAGCTCCCCATCGAGCGCTACTTCACCTCGGCCACCCATCGCATGCTGGTGACCGAGCCGCTGCGGCTCACCAACACGACCGAGGCCTACGACATCGACGCCACTATCGACGGCGGCGGGATCTCTGGCCAGGCCGGCGCCATGCGGCTCGGCATTGCCCGCAGCTTGATTGAGATGGACCCCGAACTGCGGGGCGCGCTCAAGCGCTCCGGCCTTCTCACCCGCGACGCCCGCGAGAAGGAGTCCAAGAAGTACGGCCTCAAGAAGGCCCGCAAGGCGCCGCAGTACTCCAAGCGGTAGCAAGCAGGACTGCAATGGCGCCGACCCGCTTCGGCACCGATGGTGTGCGCGGGATTGCAAACGCGGAGCTGACGCCCGAGTTGGCCCTGGCCCTCGGGCGCGCCACCGCCCGCGTCCTCCCCGCGCCGACGTTCGTCATCGGCCGCGACACCCGTCGTTCGGGGCCGCTCCTGCAGGCAGCCTTCTCTGCCGGGCTGGCCGCGGAGGGGGCGGACGTCGTCGACCTCGGCGTGCTGCCCACCCCCGGCGTGGCCGCCGTGGCCGAGTCGCGCCACGCGCCCGGCGCCGTGATCTCGGCCTCGCACAACCCCTTCGGTGACAACGGGATCAAGCTGTTCAGCCTCCTCGGGACGAAGCTGCCCACCGATGTCGAGGGTGAGATCGAGCGCGAGCTCGACTCCATCCTGGCCGACCCGGACGGCCCGCCCCGCCGCCCGACCGGCCACGGCGTCGGACGGATCAGCGCCGACCCCGGCGCCGTGATGCTCTACGAGGCGCATCTGGTGGCGACGCTGGAGGGGCGCCGGCTCGACGGGCTGCGCATCGTCGTCGACTGCGCCAACGGCGCCGCCAGCGCGATCGCACCTCGGGTGCTGGCCGATCTCGGCGCCCGGGTCACCGCGTTGCACGACGCGCCCGACGGGGCGAACATCAACCACGAGTGCGGGTCGACCGACCCGGGCGAGCTGGCGCGGGCGGTCGTGAAGCACGAGGCCCACCTCGGCCTGGCCTTCGACGGCGACGCCGACCGGGTCATCGCGGTCGACCACGACGGGAGCGTCGTCGACGGTGACGTCCTCCTGGCGCTCTTCGCGCTCGATCTGGCCGACCGGGGGCTCCTGGCCGGCAACACCGTGGCGGTCACGGTCATGACGAACCTCGGCTTCCGCCTGGCCATGGAGGCCCGCGGCATCGCCGTGCGCGAGACCGACGTGGGGGACCGCCATGTCCTGGCTGCGCTCGATGCCAACGGGCTGAGCCTGGGCGGTGAGCAGTCCGGTCACATCATCTTCCGCTCGCGCTCGACCACCGGGGACGGCATCCTCACCGGGATCGCGCTGGCCGACCTCGTGCTGCGCGCCGGCCGTTCGTTGGCCGCCCTCTCGGCGGGGCTGGTGGAACGGGTGCCCCAGCGCCTGGTCAATGTGCCCATCCCGCAGCCCGAGCGCCTCGCCGACAGCACCGAGGTGTGGGAGGCGGTGGTGAAGGCCGAGGCCGAGCTCGGACACGAGGGCCGGGTCCTGCTCCGCCCCAGCGGCACCGAGCCGCTGGTCCGCGTGATGGTCGAGGCACGGGTGGAGGCTCAGGCCAACGCAGTCGCGGCCCAGCTCGCCGGGGTCGTCGAGGCCGCCCTGGGGCAGATCGAGCCGCAGGTACCCGGGTAGCCTGGGTCACCATGTGCGGCATCATCGGCGTGACGGGTGAGTCCGACGCCATCCCGCTCCTCCTCGGGGCCCTGCACCAACTCGAGTACCGGGGCTACGACTCGGCCGGGATCGCCATGGTGGTCGACGGCGCAGATGGCTCGGGGGCCACTCTCTGGCGGGCCCGGGCGGCCGGCGGCACGAACTCGGTCTCCACGCTGGCGGAGCTGGCGGCCGGCGCGCCCACCGGGCACGCCGCGGCGATCGGCCACACCCGCTGGGCCACCCACGGCGGCCCCACCGCCGAGAACGCTCACCCGCACTTCGACTGCACCGGGCGGTTGGCCCTGATCCACAACGGGATCATCGAGAACCACGCCGAGCTGCGGGCCGAGCTCGAGGCCGCCGGGCACACGCTGACCTCGGCCACGGACACCGAGGTGATGGCCCACCTGATCGAGCAGGAGTTGGCCGGAGGGGCGACGCTGCCCGACGCCACCCGCACCATGGTGCGACGGCTGCGGGGCGCGTTCTCCATCGCGGTCGTGTCGGCCGACGACCCGGACACCATCGTGGCCGCCCGGCGCAAGACGCCCCTCGTGCTCGGGCTGCAGGACGGTGTGGCGTATCTTGCCTCGGACATCCCGGCGCTCATCGGGCACACCCGCGAGGTCTACGCGTTGGCGGACGACGAGCTGGCCGTCCTCACGCCCGGCGCGCTGGCCGTCAGCACGCTGGACGCCACACCGGTCGAGCCCGAGCGGCTCACGATCACGTGGGACCTCGAGGCGGCCCAGAAGGGCGGCTACGAGGACTACATGTCGAAGGAGATCAACGAGCAACCGCAGGCGGTCGCCGACACGTTGCTCGACCGCCGCGGCCCCGGTGGCGAACTGATGCTCGACGAGATGCGGCTGACCGCCGACGACCTACGCGCCATCGACAAGGTGTTCATTGTCGCCTGCGGCTCCAGCTACCACGCCGCCCTGGTGGCCAAGTACGCCATTGAGCACTGGGTCAAGCTGCCGACCGAGGTCGACATCGCCAGCGAGTTCCGCTACCGCGACCCGGTCCTCAACGAGCGGACGTTGTGTGTCGGCGTCTCCCAGTCGGGTGAGACGCTCGACACGTCCGAGGCCATGCGCGAGGCGGCGCGCCTGGGTGCCAAGGTGCTTGTCGTCTCCAATGTCGTCGACTCGTCCATGGCCCGGGCGGCGGACGGAGTCCTCTACACGCGGGCAGGCCCCGAAATCGGCGTGGCCTCCACCAAGTGCCACCTGGCGCAGATCGTGGCGCTCGAGGTGCTGGGGCTGTACCTCGCCCAGATCCTCGGCACCCGCCCGCCGACGGAGATCAACGAGATCCTCAATGCCATGGAGGTCCTGCCCGGTCTCGTCACCGAGGCGCTGGCGCGGGCGGGTGACGTCGATGACGTGGCGGCCAAGCTGACGGACGCCCGCGACTTCTTCTTCCTGGGTCGCCACGTCGGCTTCCCCGTCGCCCTGGAGGGCGCGCTCAAGCTGAAGGAGCTGGCCTACCTGCGGGCCGAGGGCTATCCGGCGGGCGAGCTCAAGCACGGCCCGATCGCGCTGATCGAGCCGGGGGCCGTGGTGGTCGGCATCGCCACGCGCAACCCGCTGTGGGAGAAGATGCTGTCCAACATCGCGGAGGTGCGCAGCCGAGGTGCCACCGTCGTGCTGCTGGCCGACGACGGGGACGAGGAGTCGGCCGCCGCGGCGGACCACGTGCTGTGGGTCCCGCCGACCTCCCCGCTGCTCTCGCCCGTGGTCGGCGTGGTGCCGTTGCAGCAGCTGGCCTACCGGCTCGCCCGCCTACACGGGCACGACCCCGACCGCCCCCGGAACCTGGCCAAGACGGTGACCGTCGAGTGAACCGCGCTGTCGCCGGCGCGGCCGGTGGCATCGTCGGAGTCGGGGTCGACGCGGTCGACGTGGCACGGTTCCGGCGGGTGCTCCATCGCCGCCCGCGCTTCGCGGTGCGTTGCTTCACCGATTCCGAGCGTTCCGATGCCACCGGATCGGCCGACGTGGCCCAGAGCCTGGCGGCGCGCTTCGCGGCCAAGGAGGCCGTCATGAAGGCGCTCGGGACGGGGATCGGGGGCTTCGCCCTCACCGATGTGGAGGTGCGCCGGACCGGCGGGAAGGGCGCCACCCGCAACGCCCCGTCCCTGAGGCTGCACGGCACCGCTGCCGCGCTGGCCGGCGCCCGGGGCGCGGGCACCTTCCACCTGTCGCTCACCCACACCGACGGCGTGGCGATCGCCTTCGTCGTCGCGGAGCAGGCCCCGTGCGCGCCGTCCTGACCCGCGCCGAAATGCGGGCGGCCGACGCCGCCGCCCTCGACACGGTCTCGCACGAGACCCTGGTGACCCGCGCCGGCACCGCCGTGGCCCACAGCGCGCTCCGGCTGCTCGGGGGCGCTTACGGCCGGCGCGTCGTGGTCGTGGTCGGCAAGGGCAGCAACGGTGCCGACGGTCGGGTCGCGGCGTCGGTCCTCGCTCACCGGGGGGCCCGGGTCCGCGTCCTGGAGGCCGACGACGCCGCCGCGGGGAGCGGGGTCACGCTGCCTCCGTGCGACCTCGTCGTCGACGGCGCCTACGGCACCGGGTTCCGCGGCTCCTACGACGTGCCGCGGGTGCCGGAGGGAGCCCGGGTCCTCGCCATCGACATCCCCTCGGGCGTCGACGCCGACACCGGCGCGGCCCCCGGGGACGCCGTGCAGGCCGACCGCACGGTGACGTTCGCCGCGTTGAAGCCGGGACTCCTGCAGGGGCGCGGGGCCGTGTGCCGCGGTGCGGTCGAGGTGGCCGACATCGGGATCGGGTTCCCGACGCCCCAGGCGTTGCTCGTCGAGGACGCCGACCTCGCCCTCGTCCCGGCCCGGCCGCGCCAGGTCAACAAGTGGACGACCGCGGTCGGCGTGGCCGCCGGCTCGGCGGGCATGGAGGGCGCAGCCATCTTGTGCACCCGGGGCGCCATGGCGGCCGGCGCAGGCATGATCCGGCTCGGCTCGCCGGGGGACCCCGCCGCGGCGTGGCCCACCGAGGCCGTGCGTATGCACCTGCCTGCGCTGGAGTGGGCAGATGCGTTCCTGGAGGCCACCGCCAAGTGCAAGGCGGTCGTGATCGGCCCGGGACTCAGCACGGTCGAGTCCACCGCCGAGGAGATCAGGGCCGTCATCGCCGCCGTGCCGGTGCCGCTGGTGATCGACGCCGACGCGCTCGAGCGCGCTGGGCGACCGCGAGGCGGCACGCGGCCTGCTCGACACGCGTCGTGCTCCGAGCATTCTCACCCCCCACGACGGCGAGTACGCGCGGATCAGCGGTGCCGCCCCGGGCGACGACCGGCTGGCGGCGGCGCGCCGGCTCGCCCGGGCCACCGGCGCCGTGGTCCTCCTGAAGGGCCCGCTCACCGCCGTGGCTGCTCCCGACGGGGCCGTGCCCGACGTCCTGCTGGCGGCAGCGGGCGGGCCGGCGCTGGCCACCGCGGGCACCGGCGACGTCCTCTCCGGCGTGATCGGCGCCTTCTGCGCCCGTGGGCTGGCGCCCCTCGAGGCGGCTGCACTGGCCGCCCACGTGCACGGGCGGGCCGCGTCGCTCGGCCCGTCACAGGGACTGGTCGCCGGCGACCTGCCGGGGCTGGTGGCAGAACTGCTCTCTGAGGTGGACCCGTCAGGGGGACGGGCGTGACTGAGCGCGCCCCGGTGCGGCTGGCGGTCCCCGTCCCGGAGGACGAGGATGCGGCGGTGACGATGGCCCAGGGGCGCTCGCGCTCGGCGTGGGCCGAGATCGACCTGGCCGCGGTGGCCCACAACGCGGCCGTGTTGGACCAAATGGCCGGACCGGCCGAGCTCTGCGCGGTCGTCAAGGCCCACGGCTACGGCCACGGGGGACCGGCGGTGGCCCGGGCTGCCCTGGCCGGCGGCGCCGGTCGGCTCGCCGTCGCGCTGGTCGACGAGGGGGTCGAGTTGCGCGAGCACGGCGTCACCGCGCCGGTCCTCCTGCTCAGCGAGTGCGACCCCGCCGCAGCGGCGACCGCGCTGGCCTACGGGCTCACGCCGACGCTGTACTCCCTGCACGGCATCACGGCCTTCAGCGCGGCGGCGGCATCGGCGGGCCGGCCCGTCGCCGTGCACGTCAAGGTCGACACCGGGATGCACCGGGTGGGCACGGCGCCCGCGGACTTGCCGGCCATCGCGGCCGCCGTGCTGTCCGAGCCGCTGTTGCATCTGGAGGGTGTCTGGACCCACTTGCCGGTGGCCGACGGCGAGCTGGCGGAGGACAGCGCCTACACGAAGGGGCAACTGGACCTCTTCGACCGGCTTGTGACCGACCTGGCGGACGGCGGTATCCGGGTTCCGCTGCTGCACGCCGCCAACACGGCCGGCGCCATCGCCTTCCCCCGCTCGCGCCTCGACATGGTGCGCTGCGGGATCGGCCTCTACGGCTACCTGCCCGGACGTGCCGTCCGGGACGCCTTCGACGAGCAGGCGAGCGGCGAGCGGCTGCGCCCCGCCATGGCGCTCAAGGCGCGGGTGGTGGCGGTGCGCACCCTCGAAGCCGGCGAGCGCCCCTCCTACGGGCGGCTCCGTCCCCTGCCGGCACGCTCGCTCGTCGCCACCGTGCCCATCGGCTATGCCGACGGCGTGCCCCGCCTCCTCTTCGAGGGGGGCTACGAGGTCCTCATCGGCGGCGTGCGTCGCCCCCTGGCCGGCATGGTGACCATGGACCAGATCGTCGTCGACTGCGGCGACGACGACACGGTTCGGCCGGGCGACGAGGTCGTGCTGCTCGGGCGGCAGGGGGACGAGGTGATCACCGCGGACGACTGGGCCGCCATGGCGGGGACGATCAGCTACGAGGTGGTGTGCGGCGTCGGGCCCCGCATGCCGCGCATTGTGGTCAACCGTCCCGACGCGCCCGGTGCCTGACGCCGGCGCACTGGAGCGGCTGCGCCTCACCGCGTCGACGTGCACCCTCTGCCCGCTGGCCAAGGGGCGCACCCAGGTCGTCTTCGGCGTCGGTGCGGCCACGGCCGACCTCCTCTTCGTGGGCGAGGGTCCGGGCCGCGAGGAGGACCTGGCCGGGGAGCCCTTCGTCGGCCGGTCGGGCCGGTTGCTCGACCGGCTCATGTGGGAGGAGCTCGGCCTGACGCGGGCCGAGTGCTACATCGCCAACGTCGTCAAGTGCCGGCCGCCGCAGAACCGCGACCCGGCGCCGATCGAGATCGAGGCGTGCCGCCCGTATCTCGCCGAGCAGATCACCCTCATCGACCCCACCGTCATCGTCACGCTCGGGAACTTCGCCACCAAGCTCCTGCTCCAGACCACGAAAGGCATCCGCGAGCTGCGCGGCCAGGTGTTCGAGCGTGGACGGGCCAGCCTGGTCCCGACCTATCACCCGGCGTACGTCTTGCGGGCGGGTGGCGAGGCCATGGCCGAGATGCGGGCGGACCTCGTCCGGGCGAAGCGCCTCATGGCCGCAGGTCGGCCATGAGCTGGCCCGTCGTGTGGACCAGCGAGTCGCCGGGTGTCACGAGGGAGCTGGCCGGGCGCGTGGCGGGACTGTGCCGGACCGGAGACGTCGTCCTCCTGGTCGGGGACCTCGGCGCCGGCAAGACCGTCTTCGCCCAGGGCTTCGCCGCCGCCCTCGGGGTGCCGGGACCGGTGACCAGCCCGACCTTCGCGCTGGTGCGCCACTACCGCTGCGCCGCGGCCAGCCCCGTCGGGGTGCTCATCCACGCCGACGTCTACCGCACCGGCTCGGTGGAGGAGGTGGCCGACCTGGCCCTGGCCGAGCTGGTCGAGGAGGACGCGGTCGCCCTCGTCGAGTGGGGCGACCTCGCCGCCCCGGCGCTGGGCGAGAGCGCGCTCGAGATCACCTTCGTCGCCCCGGATCCCCTCGGGGCGCCCGAGCGGCGCGTGCTGACCCTGGTGGGGCGGGGCCGCTGGGCGGACCGGTCGGACGCGGCCGCCGCACTGCTCGAGCGGGCACGGGGGGGAGGACGCCGTGAGCGAAACGCGGCGGCAGGCGGCACCCGCGATCGTCGCGATCGAGACGGCGACCGAGACGGTCGGGGTGGCCGTGCGCACCGCGGCCGGCGTGCAGGCCGAACTGACGCTGACCGGCCGCCGCCGCCACGTCGAGACGCTCACGCCGGCCCTGGAGCACCTGCTGGCCCAGGTGGATCTCGTCCCGGCCGATCTCGGAGTCGTGGCGGTCGATATCGGACCCGGGCTGTTCACCGGCCTCCGCGTCGGTGTCGCCGCGGCGAAGGGCCTGGCGCAATCGCTCGGTATCGGGGTTCTCGGGGCGACCAGCCTCGACATCCTCACGGCGGGTGCGGCCGCGGCCGGGTTACGGGGCCTCGTCCTGGCCTGTGTCGACGCCCGGCGCGGTGAGGTGTTCGCCGCCGTGCACGAGGTCGCGGCGCCGGGATTGGCGCCGGCCGCACGTCTCGGCGCCGGCCTGTTCGCCCCCCGGGACCTGGTGACCGCGCTCGACGAGTTCGCCGGCGCACCGGTGCACGCGGTCGGCGACGGCGCGCGGCGCTACGCCGGGGAACTGCGGGCGGTCCCCGGCGTCGACCCTGCGACGCCGGGCCTGGGCTTCCCACCGCCGGCGGCGCTGGTCGACCTCGCGCTGGCTCGCTTCGACGCGGGAGAACCGCCAGTCGGGCCGGAGGCGGTCGTTCCCCTCTACATGCGTGAGGCGGACGCCACGAGCAACTTCGCCCGGGCCGTGAGAGCGTGAGGTCGGTCCCCGGGGTGACGTTGCGCATCGAGAAGCTCAAGCGGAGGGACCTGCGCCAGCTGCTGCGCATCGAGAGCAGGGTCTTCCCCGAGCCGTGGTCGGTCGAGGTCTTCAACTCCGAACTCGCACTGCGCAAGGGCCGCCTCTACCGTGCCGTGTGGGACGGCGACGAGATGGTGGGCTACATCGGCTTCATGATGGTCGACGACGAGGCGCACATGACCACCATCGCGACGTCGCCCACCTTCCAACGCTCGGGCGTGGCCACCACCATGATCGTCGACGGCTTCCGCACGTTGCGCTCGAACGGCATCAGGCACATCTCGCTCGAGGTGGCGGCCAACAACGATCCGGCCCAGGCGCTCTACCGGCGCTTCGGGTTCGCCCCGGTCGCGGTGCGCAAGAACTACTACCCGGTCACCGGGCAGGACGCACTGGTCATGTGGGTCTACGACATCGACACGGAGGAGTACGCGCGGCGCCTCGACGAGCTGGCCGCCACGGGGCAGGCGGTGGAGGAGGGCCGGACCCGCTAGCTCCGGCCCCGATGCTGGCGCAGAACAACGGGTGCAGGGCGACGCGTCCCGGGCCGGACAGCCACCCGTAGGGTGGGGCTCGACCGGTACCTGTGGTCCCGCGGAGCAGCACGGGCGGACACGACGAGAGGAGCCCAGTGGCCATGGAGACGATCGCGCTCGGAACGCAGGGACTGACGGTCTCCCGCCAGGGCCTGGGCTGCATGGGGATGTCCGACTTCTACGGGCCCGGGGACGACGCAGAGTCGATCGCCACCATCCACCGGGCGCTCGAGCTCGGGGTCACGTTCTTCGACACGTCCGACATGTACGGGCCGCACACCAACGAGGTGCTCGTCGGCCGGGGCCTGGCCGGGCACCGCGACGAGGCGGTCATCGCCACCAAGTTCGGCATCGTCCGCGATCCAGAACACCCGTCGGCGCGTTCGGTCAACGGCCGGCCCGAGTACGTGCGCCAGGCCTGCGACGGCTCCCTCCTCCGGCTCGGCGTCGACCACATCGACCTCTACTACCAGCACCGCGTGGACCCCGACACCCCGATCGAAGAGACGGTCGGGGCCATGGCCGAGCTCGTGACCGAGGGCAAGGTCCGCTACCTCGGCCTCTCCGAGGCGGCGCCGGCGACCATCCGGCGGGCCCACGCCGTGCACCCGATCTCCGCCCTGCAGACCGAGTACTCGGTCTGGTCGCGCGACCCGGAGCGGGAGATCCTGCCCACGTTGCGCGACCTCGGCGTCGGCTTCGTCCCCTACAGCCCGCTCGGGCGCGGCTTCCTCACCGGCGCCATGCGCTCGCTCGACGACCTGGACGAGGGCGACTTCCGCCGCTACCAGCCCCGGTTCCAGGGGGACAACCTGGCCGACAACGTCGCCATCGTCGAGGTCATCGACCAGCTCGCCTCGGCCAAGGGCTGCACGCCCGGCCAGATCGCGCTCGCCTTCGTGCACACGGCGGGACGCGACGTGGCGCCGATCCCGGGCACCAAGCACCGCACCTATGTGGAAGAGAACGTGGCCGCGCTCGAGGTTGAGCTGACCGAGGAGGACCTGGTGGTCCTCGACACCGTCGCCCCCGCCAAGGGCGATCGCTACGCCGACATGTCCCCCGTCAACCGGTAGGCACGCCGCCGCCGGACCCGTCAGTGGGCGAGGAGGCGGCGGGCCCTGCCGAGCACCCGTCTCGGCGTGGCCTGCGTCCCGGCGACGCGCCACCAGGCCCGGTCGACGGACGTCCCCAGTGTGGGGTGGCGCGGCCGCCGGCACACGTAGGCGAGCAGGTAGCAGTTCTCGATGTCGTCGAAGACGCCGCGCTTGGTGGCGAGCTCGGTCGGATCGAAGACACCGCGGGCGACGGACTCGCCTCCGTAGTTGATGCCCATGGCCCGCTCAATGACGAACCCGTTGCCGCGCAGCATGGACGCCATTTCCGCGTGCCGGTACTCGTACTTGTGGTCGGGGTCGATGAACGGGTCCTGCTGCAGCCGGGTGAGGTTGGCGTTGGGCGTGTCGAGGGCGAGGATCCCGCCCGGCTTGAGCACCCGCCGGGCCTCGGCGAGCACCTGTTCGGCCTCGGCGCGCGTGATGTGCTCGATGCTCTCCCCGCTGTAGACCATGTCGAACGAGGCCGACGGGTAGCGGCTGAGGTCGGTCATGGAGTGGTAGCGGTAGGAGACCCGCCCGCCCGCGACGTCGACCGCGGTCAGGCGCTGGTCGTCCTGGTACAGCTCGTGGCGGTCTTCGCTCGGCAGATCGACGATGACGATCTCCTCGAACGTGTACGGGTACCCCATCAGGACGAGTGCGCCGTAGGGGACGCCGAGCGCCACGCCACCAATGTCGAGGATCCGCCGCGCCCGCGGCAGGCTGCGGATGAAGACGCCGCGCCCGTAGTGCAACGACGGGCCGAACTCGGTCATGGGCGCCGAGTGGCTCCACTCCGCCGAGTGGATCAGCCACTCCATGAGCTGGCGCGGGCTCTTTGTGCCGTGCTCCAGCTCGGCCACGAACGGGTCGTCCGCGGCGGGATCCCGGCCGAAGAGGAGGTGGAAGAGGCCGCGGTGCAGCTCGCGAGCCGGGAGATCCTCGAGCAGTCCCGAGTCGGGGAACGAGTCGGAAAGGGCGGGCGGCTTGCTCCCCCTCTGCCAGCGCAAACGGCCGGACCTGGACTCGGCCTGCATCCCGCCGACTGTACCCGGCCCTGCTCCCAGGAAGGTTCAGGCGGCCTCACCCTGGTGCGCGGCGTCGTTGGCGGTACACAACTCGGCCAACACGGCGCTGATGGTGCCGAGCGGGTCGTTCGCGGCGATCTCGGCCTGGAACGCGCGCGCCCGGCCGCGGTAAGAACCGCGGGCGAGCACCCGGCGCACCGCGCGCGCCACCATGGCGGGCGAGGGCCGGCCGGTGTGCAGGTTGACGCCCGCGCCCGACCACTGCACGCGCGCGGCCACTTCGGGCTTGTCCTCGCTGTCGCCGGCCACCACGAGGGGGACGCCGTTGGCCAGCGCCTGCTGCACCCCGCCGTAGCCGCCGTTGGTGACCATGACGTCGGTGTGGGGGAGCAGGAGATCGTGGGGGACGAAGCGCTCCAGTCGGACGTTCGCCGGGAGCCCACGGCCCAGGGGCCCGGGATCGGGGCCGCCGGTGGTGGCGACCACGAGCAGGTCGTCGTGCGCCAGGGCGCGGATGGTCACCAGAACGAGCCGGCTCAGGTCCGCGTTGTCGAGCGTGCCCTGGGTGACGTGCACGATCGGACGGCCGCCCTCCAGTTCGCCCCACCACGGCGGTTCCTCGAAGGACGGCGCCGGCGGGGCGAGGATGGGCCCGACGAAGCGCACCGACGGGGCGAGGTCCGAGCGCGGGTACTCGAACCCCGCCACCGTCCCCTGCAGGAAGGCGTCGACCACCTTGGGCGGCAGGTCGACGAGGTAGCCGGGAAAACCGGCCGATCCGACTTCGGCCAGCCGGTGCCGGGCGAAGCGCTGAATGTCGGCCAGCACGAGGTGCTCGGTGGCCCAATTCATGGTCGCGTTGCGCACCCGGCGCAACGGGCCCGTCCCGGGCTGGAACGCCACCCCGAACGGTGCGGTGTCCCGGCTGTTCGACGCGTACGGCATGACGCCGATGCAGGCCAGCGCGGGGCGCGCCGGGCGCGGGCCCAGCGCAAGCGGGAGCGCGCCGAAGAACATGGAGTCGACGACGATGCAGTCGGCGGCGAAGCCCGCCAGGATGGCGCACAGGTCGCGGCAGTGGCCGGGGAGCGGGCCGATGAAGATCCGGCGCAGGTCGTCCTTGACCCCGCGCACGCCGCGCTTGGACGACGACTCGCGTGCGGGGTTGGCCATCATCAGGTCGTGGGCGTCGTACTCCGCCGCGAAGGGCACGAAGCGGGCGCCCGTGGCCTCCACCTTCTCCCGGTAGTGCGCCGTGGTGAAGAAGACGACGTCGTGCCCGTCGTGGATGAGCCGGCGGGCCAGCGCGAGCAGCGGTGCGGTGTGGCCCTGGGCCGGCGTGGTGCACAGCAGGAAGCGCCGGGGTGCGACCGGACCCGGAAGTGGGAGCGCTTCGGCCGCCGTGGCGACCGTGTCGCTCACCGACTGGACGGCGTCACCGCGTCACGACGGCGCCCGCCCAGGGCGGGAGCGTCAGCGCGCCCTCGACGCTCGATCCCTCGAGGCCGTGGTCGGTGCACACGGCCACCGTCCCGGTCACGCCGTCGAAGTCCGCCGTGTCACCGCGCATGTTGAGGACCACGGTGGCGCCGTCACCCCGGGCGTAGGTCCAGGTGCCAGCAGGCGAGGGGAGCGAGCGGTACGACCCGACGGCCAGGTCCTCGCAGGCGTGGCGGGCCGCGATGGCCCGGCGGCACAGCTCGAGGACCGAGTCGGGGTCGCCCTCCTGGTCGGCCACGTTGCACGCCGCCGGGTCGGCCATGGGCAACCAGGTGTGGACCCCGGGCTCGGTGAAGCCGCCCCCGGAGCCGCCGCGCCAGGGCATCGGCGTGCGCTCGGCGTCGCGTCCCTTGTAGTAGGGCCAGAAGCGGGTGCCCACGGCGTCGAGGACGTCGTCGCGCCCGATAGGCCCGTCGACCAGGCCGATCTCGTCGCCCTGGTACAGGAACGGCGTGCCCCGCAGGGTGAGGAGGAGCAGCAGGGCGATCTTGACCTTGGCCGGGTCTCCCGCGGCCCAGCGCGTGGCCAGCCGCGACACGTCGTGGTTCGAAGCCGTCCAGATGGGCCACGCAGCGGCGGGGAGGAGGGCCTCGGTGTCCTCGACCACCTGACGCAGCGCGCCGGCCTCGAACGGCGCGTTGATGAACACGAAGTTGAAGCCGCCGTGCAGCTCGTCGCGCCCGTCGCCGTAGAACTCCATCAGTGTGGGCAGCTTCTCCACGTTGGTCTCGCCGATAAGGAGCCGTTCGGGCTCGTAGGTGTCGGCAATGGTGCGCCACCGCCGCAGGATGTCATGGGCCTCGGGACGGTCGGTGTTGTAGACCGCACGCTGGCCCATGAATTGCTGGTCGAGCGGGTCGTCCTCGGTGGCCGGCGGGTTGTCGCGCAGCTCCTTGTCCTTGATCATCATGTTGCACACGTCGATCCGGAACCCCGCCACGCCGCGGTCCCACCAGAAGCGCACGATGTCGTCGAACTCGCGTCGCACCTCCTCGTTCCACCAGTTGAGATCGGGCTGGGCCGCCTCGAAGTTGTGCAGGAAGTACTGGCCGCTGGCCTCGTCGAAATGCCAGGCCGGCCCGCCGAAGATGCTGGCCCAGTTGTTGGGGAGGCCACCGTCGGGCTCGGGGTCGGCCCAGACGTAGTAGTCGCGGTGCGCCGAGCCCCGCCCGCTGAGCGCGTCGACGAACCACGGATGCTGGTCACTGGTGTGGTTGGGCACCAGATCCATGAGGATCCTGATCCCCCGCTCACCCGCCGCGCCCACGAGCGTGTCGAGGTCGTCGAGCGTCCCCAGCGAGGGGTCGATGGCGCGGTAGTCCGACACGTCGTAGCCCCAGTCGCGGTTGGGTGAGCAGGTCACCGGGGACAGCCACACCGCGGTGATGCCGAGGCGGGACAGGTGGTCGAGCTTCGAGATGATGCCGGGCAGGTCGCCCACGCCGTCGCCGTTGGAGTCGGCAAAGGAGCGGGGGTAGATCTGGTAGAAGACGCCACCGTGCCACCAGCGGTCGGGATCGCCCACCGGGCTGCCTGCCGTCATCCGCACTCCCTCGCTTCGCGTTGGTCGCCCGGGAGCGTACCGACCCGGCGACGGGGGCAGCGTCGAGGACCCGTAGCCCGTGAGCTCCAGGGTGTCGACCAGCTGGCCGTGGGCGAAGACGACGAGCTGGGCCGGATGCGCTCGCTCGGCCGCCGTGTGCACCGGTTGTCGGGCCGCCGGCGGGATCGGCCTTGCCAGCCTTCGGCAGGCCCGCTATCGTTGGCACTCGCAACCTGAGAGTGCTAACGAGTGCCAAGGAGGCCCGTTCCAAATGAAGCTGCAGCCCCTCGATGACCGGATCGTCGTCCGCCCCGGCGAGTCCGAGGAGACCACCGCCTCTGGCCTGGTCATTCCCGACACCGCCAAGGAGAAGCCCCAGCAAGGTGAGGTGATCGCCGTCGGCCCGGGCCGCCGCTCGGAGGACACCGGCGAGCTCATCCCCATGGACGTCGCCAAGGGTGACACGGTCGTCTACTCCAAGTACGGCGGCACCGAGTACATCCTCGACGGGGAGGACGTCCTGATCCTCTCCAGCCGCGACATCCTGGCCAAGCTGGCCTGATCGGTCACACCTTTGGAGTCTGCCCGCCGCCCCGGTGTCCGCCGGGCCGGCGCGGCGGCCTCCCGTAATTTTCCCTGAGATTCGAGGACTCGAGAGGAGTTCGACACAGTCATGCCCAAGATCCTGAAGTTTGACGAGTCCGCCCGGCGCGGGCTCGAGGCCGGCGTCAACAAGCTGGCCGACACCGTCAAGGTGACCCTGGGGCCGAAAGGCCGCAACGTGGTGATCGAGAAGAAGTTCGGCGCGCCGACCATCACCAACGACGGCGTGTCCATCGCCCGCGAGGTCGAGCTGGACGACCCGTTCGAGAACATGGGCGCCCAGCTGGTCAAGGAAGTGGCCACCAAGACGAACGACGTGGCCGGTGACGGCACCACGACGGCCACCGTGCTGGCCCAGTCGCTGATCGCCGAGGGGCTGCGCAACGTCGCCGCCGGCGCCAGCCCGACCGGGCTCAAGAAGGGCATGGAGAAGGGCGTCAAGGCCGCGGTCGACAACATCGCCAAGCAGTCCAAGGAAGTGGGCGGCAAGACGGAGATCGCCCAGGTGGCTTCCATCTCGGCTGCCGACAACGCGATCGGCGACGTGCTGGCCGACGCCATCGACAAGGTGGGCAAGGACGGCACGGTGACGGTCGAGGAGTCCAACACCTTCGGCATCGAGCTCGAGCTCACCGAGGGCATGCAGTTCGACAAGGGCTTCCTCTCGCCGTACTTCGTCACCGACCCCGAGCGCCAGGAGGCCGTGCTCGACGAGCCGGTCATCCTCTTCTACAACGGCAAGGTCAGTGCGGTGCACGACCTGGTCCCGGTCCTCGAGAAGGTCATGCAGACCGGCAAGCCGCTGCTGATCATCGCCGAGGACGTGGAGGGGGAGGCGCTGGCCACCCTGGTCGTCAACAAGATCCGCGGCACCTTCACCTCGGTCGCCGTCAAGGCCCCCGGCTTCGGCGAGCGCCGTAAGGAGATGCTCCAGGACATGGCCGTCCTCACCGGCGCCCAGGTCATCAGCGAGGAGATCGGCCTCAAGCTGGAGAGCGCCACCATCGACCTGCTCGGCAGCGCCCGGCGCGTCATCGTGACCAAGGACGACACCACCATCGTGGAGGGTGCCGGTTCGTCGGAGGACGTGAAGGGCCGCGTGGCCCAGATCAAGCGGGCGATCGACGACACCGACTCGGACTGGGACCGCGAGAAGCTCCAGGAGCGCCTGGCCAAGCTGGCCGGCGGTGTGGCCGTCGTCAAGGTCGGCGCCGCCACCGAGGTGGAGCTCAAGGAGAAGAAGCACCGCATTGAGGACGCGCTGTCCGCCACCCGCGCCGCGGTGGAGGAGGGCATCGTGGCCGGCGGTGGCACGGCACTCATCCGGGCCCGCAAATCGGTCAACGACCTGGCTGACTCGCTCGAGGGTGACGAGGCCACCGGTGCCCGCATCGTGGCCCGCTCGCTCGAGGAGCCGCTGCGCTGGATCGCCTTCAACGCCGGGCTCGAGGGCGCGGTGCTCGTCAGTCAGGTGGAGGCGGCCAAGGGCAACCACGGCCTGAACGCCGCCACCGGCGAGTTGGAGGACCTGGTCAAGGCCGGCATCATCGACCCGGCCAAGGTCACCCGGTCCGCCCTGCAGAACGCGGCCTCCATCGCCGGCCTGCTGCTCACCACCGAGGCCCTGGTGGCCGACAAGCCCGAGAAGGTGGACGCCGCTGCCGCGGCCGCCGCCATGGCGGGCGGCGGCATGGGTGGGATGGGTGGCATGGGCGGCATGATGTAGTCAGCTGCACTTTTTGCTGCACCCGGGGCGTGAGTGCCTCTGACGTGTCGGGTTTCGTGGCCGGGCCCCAGGGCCCGGCTGCGTCGCGTGTGCTGGTCCACACGGCGGCCGTGAGCGACGGCCAGGTGTCGCCCGGGTGACGGAGTTAGCTCCTCGTTCGCGTTCGGCCATACGCGAGCGAGCCGCCGTGAACCGATGTGCCACACTGACGCCGTGGCGGCAGTGACCATGCCCTTACGCCGCATCGTTGCCTTCCTGCCCATGCTGCTCGCCGTCGTTCTCGGCGGGGCGTTCGGTCTGATCGGCACCCCCGGATCCGCGGCCGCGAGCGCGTCGTCGCAGGCCCCGACGTCGTCTCCGCCTTCGACGCCGCTGAGGGCACCGAGAACCTCCGACGCGCAGGACACGAAGTTCTTCACCGATGTGGCCGAGACCGACCCCACGCTGGCCGCGTACGAGCAGAAGCAGGAGAACGTCGCCCTCCGGGCGCTGTTGACCGACGGGTCGGCGTTCTGCGCGTTGCTCAAACGCGGCGGAAACCTCGATGATGCCCTGGTCGAGGAGGCGACGGGCGCCAGGGGTACGGAGTCCCAGACGCATCTCCCTTTGTCGGTGACGACCTTCAACACCATTGAGGGCGTGGCGCTGCTGACGCTCTGCCCCTCCGAACAGGAACTACTCCCGGCCTCGGTCCGGACGAAGATCCACAGCCTCGGGAAGAGTCTCAGCAAGCAGCCTGGCTGACCGGCTGAGACCCGGTGCGGCCCCCGCTCCGGCGCGCGGGGTGGAGACAACCCGTGTCGATCTCCCGATTCCCTTCGGACTTCTAGGGACGAGCTCATCTCCGGAACGCGTGCGTGTTCGCAGTCCGGTCACACAGAAATAAGGCACTCGTAGCGCGATGTCATCTTCGACGTAACCCGCCGACCTTAGGTTTGCGCCAACCCACTGTGGATCTCGGGCCCATTGAGGAGGACTGGTGCGAATCTCGAAGAGGTTCCGGCAACACCGAGTGCGGAGCGGGGCGATGGCGTCCGCTGCCATAGGGCTGATCGCCCTGTCGGGCGCGACCATCTCGACCTCGGTGGCGTCCATGTCGTCGGCGTCTGCAGCGCCCCCCACGACGTGCCCGGCCGGCAGTTCGTTGCAGCTGCCCGCGGGCGGTTCCAACAACCAGGCGCAATGCGTGATCACCTCGACCGGCACCCCCGTGGGCGCGGTCAAGCACGTGTGGCTCATCATCTTGGAGAACAAGTCCTACGACGAGACCTTCACCGGCCTCAACCAGAACAGCTACCTGTGGCAGACGCTCCCCCAGCAGGGAGCGCTGCTGACGAATTACTACGGCACCGGCCACTTCAGCATGGACAACTACATCTCGCTGGTGTCAGGCCAGTCACCCTCCTGGGACGTGCAGGACGACTGCTCGACTTCGGCGAGCATGACGAACAACAACAGCGGCATCATCACCAACGGCACGGTGGGGACGGTGACTGACACCGACCACACCACCGACGCCGCCGGGACCAACACCACCGCGCCGAATGCCACGGCCTCCAACAACGGCAACTTCGGCCAGCTCCTGGTGCACGGTGGCATCGACGCCGACCTGGGCAGCAACGGCTGCGTCTACCCGACCGACGTCACGACCCTGTTCAACCAGTTCAACGCGGCCGGCGTCTCCTGGAAGGGCTACGCGCAGGACCTCGGGGGAGCCCAGCCCGTCGGAGCGACGTCGTATGTGACGGGATCCACCCCAGGGGTGAGCGACACGGTGCCCGGGCGCGACGATGGAATGTGCGGGTACCCGGGCACGACGAGTAGCAACCCTGTCACCAACCCGACGAACCTGGTGATGCCGTCGGGAGACGTGTCGAGCTTCACGGGTGCCCAGCCGGCCAACGCCAACAGCAATGGCGACCCGGCCGACCAGTACGTGGCCAAGCACTTCCCGACCGGCTGGTTCGGCTCCCTCACCGGCGAGTCCGCCGGGACGCAGAACGGCGTCGCCTACCCGGCCCAGCCGCCCCTTAACCAGCCGACCGAGCCGGAGTTCGACGGACCGGGCGCCCCGACGAACGGGAAGACGGACACGAACTGTGACGCCAACCACGTGGCCAACCTCGATGACCCCACCTACGGTCTGGCCCACGACCTGAGCCTCCCGGCCAACGAGGTTCCGGCCTTCAACTGGATCACGCCGAACAACTGCAGCGACGCCCACGACGCAACCTGCCAGGGCAACAACCTCTCCGGGGCGTTCAACGCCAACGGCACGCCGAACTACACCCCGGCCGGCCTCACGGCCGATGACCCCGAGGCGACGACCCCGGCCAACTTCACGGGTGGGCTCTACGCGGCCGACCTCTTCCTGCGCTACTACATCCCGATGATCGAGCAGTCCGCGGCCTTCGCTGACGGGGGCATGATCGACATCACCTTTGACGAGGCCAACCCGCCGTTCACCATCGGCAACAGTTTCAACAACGTGCCCGCTCCCGGTGACAGCACGCTCTTCCCGGTCCCGGCGGACCAGCCGTCCTTCGGCTCGCCCGGGACCACGGAACCGGGGGCCGACAGCCTCTACGGCGCCTACGGCGTCCTGGCCGACGCCGCCGGTGAGAACATCAACGGCCACAACGTGAGCACCGAGCCGACGGGCCCGAACGACCCCGAGGTGACCACCAGCTCGGGTCAGCAGCTGCAGCCCGGCCCGGGCGCGGCCGGATTCATCGACCGGCCGACCGGACTCCCGGGTGAGAGCCCCAATGTGAGCGGATCACCCGGCGAAGCGACGGAACCGGCCGAGGTCGCCGCGGGCTCGAGCCTGGTCGGGGACTCGAAGATCAATGCCGACGACACGGGCCGGCTCGTCTCGGGCACGGACGCCAACGGCAACACCATCCCGCCGGACACCTTCGTCGGCGCCGTGAGCGACACCGGACCGATCGCCCTCTCGAGCAACGCCAGCACCAACACGGCCTCGAACAACTTCGCGAAGCCTTGGCTCGGCACCTTCCAGCTGCTCAACGACAGCGGTCAGCCAGTCACCCTGCCGAACGGCTACAACGGCAACGTGACACTGAGTGCCGAAGGAGCGACGTCCAGCGTCGGGAGCGCCAGCTGCCCCAGCGGCGACGAGGCGGCGACGACGGCGGGCTGCGTCTCCGCCGACCCGCTGTTCGATCCCACCGACTTCACCCCGGGCGGCGGTGACACCGGGACGGTGCTGATCAGCCCGCTCATCAAGCCGGGCACGGTGTCGAGCACCTACTACAACCACTACAGCACGCTGCGCAGCCTCGAGGACCTGTTCCTGACCGGGAAGTCCTGCGCGAACCCGTCCAACGCCGACACGCCTCTGGCTGCCGGGACGGTCTGCGGGGGCCTCGACGGACAGGGCCACATCGGCTACGCGGCGCAGGCCGGCCTGGCCACCTTCGGGCCGGACGTCTTCAGCGCCGAGCACTTCGCTCCCGTGACGGTGCCGCACGGCTTCGCCACGGTCAGCGGGAGCGGTGCGACGGCCTTGTACTGCCCGGTCAACGTCAACCTCGGTTCCGGCGCTCGCAGCGCCAGGCCGGGAACCGGCGGCTTCGGTGGAGCTCCCGGTCTGGCGGGAGCGCCCGGCTGCGGGACGAGCGGTGGCAAGGGTGGCAACGGGGGCGACGGTGTCACGGCGTCCGGCCCCGGTGGCAACGGAGGCAACGGTGGGAACGGCGCCTGCCCACCCGAGGAATTCGTCAACGGGATCTGGCTCACTGTGGCCGGAACCCCGACGACGCCGCTCGACACGCCGCCCTGCAACGGCTTCTTTGGCAACGGAGGCGACGGCGGCAAGGGCGGCGACGGCGTCGGCAACCTCCCCGGCGGCAACGGCGGCAACGGCGGGACCGGCACACCCGGGCACCCCGGCCAGGATGGCGCAAAGGGCACGAAAGGCTAGGAGGTCCGTCGACAACCGATGGACCCCGCCGCAAGCACGAAGCATCACGGCGGGGGCCGGGCAAGCAAGCCCGGCCCCCGCGTGCTGTGCATCGTCCTCCTCCTGGGCGCGTTCGTCCTCGCCGGTTGTGGCGGCGGGGGCGAGTCGCGTGTGCCCTCCGCCCTGCCGGGGAAGACCACCCCGCAGTACCCTTCCTTCCTCCCGAAGAAGACGCTCGATCCGACCATCGACGCCACGCTGGTCGGCACCGAGACGAAGCCGGCGTTGCAGGCCGAAGGTCTGGCCATCGAGGCGAAGACGAAGGAATTCCACGTCAACGTCACCGTGAGTGGCCCGATCACCCCGGGAGAGGGGCTTCCCCAGCAACCTGAAGCCACCACGTGCACCTGGACAGTGACGATGAAGGATGCCAGTGCCGACGTGCCCGTCTCCATCGCCGACTTCCACTCGGTCGACCACCTCGGTTCGGTGTTCCTCATGGGACTGGTCCCAGGCGAGCACCGACCGCCACCGGTCCTCCATCCGGGCCAGACGCTCACCTTCACGCTCCGCTCCTACGAGCTGGTCGGCGAGGGCATGATGCAGTGGGCGCCCGATCACGAGCACGTCGTCGGCTACTGGGACTACACAGTGGAGAACGACTGAACACTGGAGAAGGACTGACCTCGTCGGAGGTCCAGCAATGCCGTCGAGCCGGGTCGAGCCGCGACGAGTGCGGACTAGTGCACGAAGGCGTGCACGACGGCGCGGTAGTTGGCGCTCGGCGCCGAAGGCTTGGGGACGGGAAGGCGGCCGATCCGCCGCGCCAGTTGCAGGCGCAGCCCGGCCGGTTGCGGCGGCGGGGGCGCAGGCGGCCCGACGACGGTGCGCACCCGGGAGAAGCCGGCGGCGCGGCAGAGGTTGTGCAGCGCATCGATCGTCGGCACGTACCAATTCCCGAAGTCAGTGCGCAGCGAGCTGCCGGCGTGGAATTGCAGCAGCACCTCGTCTTCGTGTCCCTGCAGGTGCACCGCCTCGGTCTCAATGACGGCGACCTCCTTCGTGATGGCGCGCACACGCTCGAGACAGGTCAGCGGCTCCTTCATGTGGTAGAGCACGCCGAGGTAGAGCACGACGTCGAACCGCCCGACCTCGTCGAGGTCGACCGTCTGGAAGTCGGCCAGCAGTGGCTCGACCTTCGATCCCAGCGCGGCCGCCGCCAACTCGAACCCGCGCCGCCCCGGCAGGTCGGACTGCCAGAAGTCCGTCTCGTCGCGGGACTGGTCGGGGAGTGTGCCACGCTCGATGCACTCGGCCCAGTAGGCACCGCGGGCAGCGAAGTCAACACCCCAGGCGTAGTGGTCGAGCGCGACCACGCGGGACGCCCCCGCCTGCTCGGCCAGGAACGAGTACTTCCCGTCCCACGCACCGATGTCGATGACACTGCGCCCGGAAAGGTCGGGGAAGATCGTGGACCCGTCGTCCTGTGCGCTGTCGCCTTTGGTGATGACGCCGTTGCCCAGGTCGATGGTGTGGTACCAGTGCAGCGCGTCGGCCTGCGCCTGCAGGTCACCCGGGGATGTCATCGGTGCGAGAGCGTAGCGAGGCGCCGGCCACCCGTTGGACGGTCGCCGGAGGCGGAAGGCCGGTGGGTCACCGGTAGCGTGAGCGAGATGCCCCGACCGGTGCCGCCCCAGGTGATCCCGCGCCCGCCCACCTGGCGGCCCGGGGCCCCGCCGCCATGGGCGGACGTCCCGGTGGCGCAGCGGACCGGTATCGGCATCGAGCGCGTGCTCCATGCCCTGGACGCGCTGGGCCAGCGAGGCCCCGTGCCCGACGACATCGGGGGGGACGCCGTGCTCGGCGGCGCCACCGTCATCAACGAATCCGAGGCGCCGGCGGTGGACCACGTCAACGCCGGCGTCCTGGCCGCGCTCTTCGAGGAGTCGGGAGAGGCCCGGCTGATCCTCACCCGTCGCTCCTCCGGGCTGCGGACCCACAAGGGGGAGGTCAGTTTTCCCGGTGGCCGGCTCGACGCGGGGGAGGGCCCTGCCGAGGCGGCGCGACGCGAGGCGCACGAGGAGGTGGACCTCGATCCGGCGCTGGTGACCATCGTGGGCTGGCTGCACCCCTTGACGACGTTGCGCTCGCCCGCGCTCATCATGCCGGTGATCGCCACCCTTCCCGTGCGGCCGCGGCTGGTGGCCAGCCCCGGGGAGGTGGAGCGGGTCTTCGACGTCGCGCTGGCCGAGCTGGCCGACCCCGCGATCTTCCACGAGGAGCGCTGGCAGATTCCCGGGCGCACGATCCCCGGCAGTGCGGACGACTCGTTCGCGGTGCGGTTCTTCGAGGTCTCGGGGGAGTTGATCTGGGGCGCCACCGCCCGCATGCTCTCCGAGTTCGTCAGCATCGTCGTCACCGGGCGGACCGGGATCTGACGAGGGTCTCAGCCTTCGAAGCGGACGGACAGGTGGCCCAAGGGGCCGAAGGAGACGTCGAGCTCGTCGCCCGGGCCCACGGCGACGGGCGCGACCACGGACCCGGCAATGATCCTGTCGCCGCCCGCGAGTGCGGCGCCGTGGGCCGCGAGGAACGAACGCACGAACGTCACGGTGGTCGCGGGATCCTCCACCACGCTCCCTTCCGCCACGACGTCGCCCGCCCGGGTCACGGTCGCCGCCACGGCCCATGGGTTGACGCCCGGCACCTCGTCGCCGAAAATCACCCCGCGATGGCAGATGTTGCCGGCGAGGACCG
>CAVWKG010000002.1:0-425963 GCA_963755375.1 uncultured Acidimicrobiaceae bacterium
TCGGTGTTTAGTAATGACCGTGCGGCGCATCACGTTGCGATTTGGCCGCTCGCTACCGCTCGGCAAGGCTGCTGATATGTCGCACGACACATCGTGGTCAAACGCTGCTACAGCTCTCACCGAAGCGTTGCATCTCGCAACGCCCCCGATCGCCATCACGTTCTCCGAATCAGCTCCGGCCGGGGTGGTGCCGTTCGACTCCCCCCTCCCTCAGCCCACTCCTGACGGTCGGACCGGTCGGGTTCCCGCAGGGTGTGTTTTTTGGACCAAGGCAGTCGAACGAACGTTCAGCACCGTTGCTCAAGACCACGGCAACTGCAGCGTCGGAAGTCTCACCCACGGGTTCGTGACTCTCGACGAGGTTGCCGGTCGCAGTGACGTCGCCGCCCTGGTCGAGTCTGGATGGGTGACGATGGACATGGTCTCCACCATCCCGGTCGTGGCGGATCGACCCGAAGTCGTGACCTATGGCCCGCTGGCAGAAGCCCCGGTCGATCCGGACGTGGTGATGATCCGCATAAACGCCAAGCAGCTCATGGTGCTTTTTGACGCGCTCGATGACTTGAGAATTGACGGCAAGCCTCAGTGCCATATCGTGGCCGTGGCCAAGGAACACGGAAAAGTGGCGGTGAGCGTCGGTTGCATGCTGAGTCGTACCCGAACCGCAATGCCCAACACAGAGATGACGTGCGCCATTCCCGCCCGCCGGCTCCACGAAGTGGTCGAGCGGGTGCGAGCGACGGCCGCAACCGACGCCATCGTGGCGTCGTACGCGGCGAAGGACGCCCGCCGCTTCGTCGGCCACTAGGACCTACTTCTTGGCCGCCTCGTAGTACGGATTGGTGCCGGCCGCGTGGTCGGTCACGTCGATCACCCGAGCGATCTCTGGGACCGACTCGCGCAGAGCTACTTCGATCCCCTGGCTCAAAGTCACCGTCGCCATCCCGCAGCCCGCGCAGCCGCCGCTCAAGCGGAGATACGCGGCGTCGTCGTCCACCGCCACGAGGTCAGCACGACCGCCATGGGCCGCAATGGAAGGGTTGATCTGCTGCTCGAGCACCTGGAGAACGCGCTGCGCCACATCGCCGCTCAAGTCGACCGGTGGGCCCGACATCGCCGGGCTGGCGGCGGCCGGAGGCTGGTTCGGGTTCTCGATCACCATCCCGTCCCCACTCAGGTCGAGGACAGCCCCGCGCACCTGAGCGATGCTGTCGGCGGGCACCACAAGTGCCAATCCGCCCTGGTCGTGTAACCAGTCTTCTTTCTGGGCGTCCGAAGTCGCCTGAAAGTACATCTCGTAGGTGTAGGAGCCACCGCTCGAACCGCTGATCTCAACCCAAAGAGCGAGGGACTCCTCTTGGTCCTCATCGGCCCGTAGCTCGAGGACCTTGGCCAGGGCCGCTTCGGTTGCTCGCAGGACTGGCACCCCGCTGCTATCGATCACGTGTGTTGTCCTCGTCTCATCGTCTGGGTGCTCGCTACCATCCTAGGGCCATGCCCCGGATCCTCTTGTTGCTGCCGACGACCACCTACAGGGCCTCGGACTTCTTGAGTGCGGCCGCTCGCCTGGGTGTCGACGTCGTGGTCGGATCCGAGCATCGCCAGGCCTTGGCCGGATCCATGGGCGACCGAGCCGTCGTCGTGCCGCTCGCTCGAAGCGACGCCGCGGTTGAGGCCATCGTGACCCTCCATGGTCGAACACCTCTCGACGCCGTCCTCGCAGTCGATGACCAGGGAGTCACGGTGGCCGCCGCGGCGGCCGAGCGTCTGGGGTTGCGCCATAGTCCGCCGGCCTCAGTCGCCCTCACCAGGGACAAGGCTCAAATGCGCGAGTGCCTGGCCGCCACCTCACTCCCCCAGCCGATGTTTCGAATTGTTGCTCACAACGCCGACATCGCCTCGGCGGCGACCGAGATCGGGTATCCGTGCGTGGTCAAGCCCGTCTCCCGGGCGGCCAGCCAGGGGGTGATCCGCGTCGATAATGAGGACGAGGCCCAAGCGGCCGGGGTCCGCATCCGCGCCATGTTGGGACCCTGTGTGGAGCCCCTGCTCGTCGAGTCCTTCGTGGCGGGGGCCGAGGCGGCGCTCGAGGGCCTTCTCGTCGGGGGGCAATTGAAGGTGCTGGCGGTGTTCGACAAGCCAGATGCCATGGATGGGCCCTTCTTCGAGGAGACCATGTATGTGACCCCGTCGCGTCTACCGCCAGCGATCCTCGCCGCGCTCGAGGCCACGGCCGCTCGAGCGGCCGCGGCGATGGGGTTGACCGAGGGACCGGTACACGCCGAACTGCGCGTCGGCGCGACGGGGACGGTCACGATGCTCGAGCTTGCCGCTCGCTCCATCGGCGGTCTGTGCTCGCGGGCCTTGAATTTCGGGGCCGGGGTAAGCCTCGAAGAGGTCATCATCCGTCACGTCCTCGGGCTCGGGCTGGACGGGCTCACCCGTGAATCCCAGTCCTCGGGCGTCATGATGCTGCCGATCCGATCGGGGGGGATACTGGCCCGGGTGTCGGGTCAGGAGGAGGCCCGCGGCATCGAAGGAGTTGTCGGTGTCGAGATCACCATTCCCGTCGGCCACCCGGTCGTGCCACTTCCAGAGGGTGATCGCTATCTCGGATTCATCTTTGCCCGCGGACCGACGCCCTACGATGTCGAAGACGCACTCCGTCGGGCAGAGGTATGTCTCGACGTCGCGGTCGTCTGACTTGCGACTCGAAAGGACGACCCGCCGGTAGGATCACGGTCGTGCGAGTCCTGCTGGTGTCCACCTACGAGCTGGGACACCAGCCCCTCGGCGTGGCCACCGCCGCCACCGCACTGTTGGCCGCTGGGAATGACGTCCGCTGTATCGACGTCGCCGTCGACTCGCTCGATGGCGCCGCGGTCGATTGGGCCGACCGGATCGCATTCTCCGTGCCGATGCACACTGCAATGCGCTTGGCCTTGCTGGTCGCAGACACGGTCCGGGCTCGCCGACCCGAGATCCCCTTGTGCTTCTTTGGGCTCTACGCGGCGATGAGCCGGGATCTTTCCGTCCAGTCGACCGCCGATGCAGTTATTGCCGGGGAGTACGAGTCGGGGCTGGTGGCGTGGGTGGGTGGGATGGACCCGGGGCCTGCGATCCAGTTGACCCGTGTCGAAGCACGCGTGCCTGCCCGTCATCTTCTACCCCCCCTCGATCGCTATACCCAATTGGTGGTCGGCGATGAGGAACGTCTGGTGGGGTCGGTTTCGGCCAGCCGGGGCTGTTCGCACCGCTGCCGGCACTGTCCGGTGCCGGTTGTCTACGACGGTCGGGTCCGCGTTGTCGACGAGTCAATAGTCATGGCCGATGTCGATCAGTTGGTCGACGCCGGCATCCGCCACGTGACCTTCGCCGACCCCGACTTCCTCAATGCCCCGCACCACTCCCGCCGCATCATTGCCGCCATTCATCAGCGCCACCCGCACCTGACCTTCGACTGCACGACCAAGGTGGAGCACATCCTGCGCCACCCGAATGTCTGGCCCGAGCTAGCAGTGGCGGGTTGTGTGTTCGTCGTGTCCGCGTTCGAGTCGGCGGGCGACACGATTCTTCGACACCTCGACAAGGGTCATAGCGTTGCGGAAGCTTCCCAGGCGGTGGCCATTCTTCGGGAGCATGGCATCGAGGTGCGCCCGTCGTGGTTGCCGTTCACGCCATGGACGACATTTGAGGACCTGAGGGACCTTCTTGACTTCGTGATAGCTCATGACCTCGTGGCGAACATAGACCCGGTGCAGTACAGCGTTCGTCTGTTGTTACCCGAGGGTTCGCTGCTGCTCGCCGACGACGCCCTGTCACCTCACCTCAGGCACTATGACCAGGCTCGGCTGGGGTGGACCTGGTCGCACCCAGATCCCGCCGTCGACCAACTCCAAGCAGACGTGGCAACTTTGGTCGAAGAGCGCGTCGGACAGACTGCTGCCCTCACGTTCAGCGAGATCGACGCGATGATCCGTGCCAGGGTAAGACCCGTCTCGTCTCCCCCTCCCCCTGGATCTGTCTCAAAGGGACCGGCGGGAAAGCGAGCCCGGCTTAGCGAACCCTGGTTCTGTTGCAGTGAGCCCACCCAGGAGCAGTTGGCCCCGCTAGCACCACTCGTCTCGCCGGGCTGACACGCCATCGGCGCTAGCCCGCGGTTGGCACGTTTCGAGCTCTCCGCCACCTGTAGCGTCCATTTATTCGTTCAGCGCCCTGATCTGGAGTTTCACGGGGCGCCGGTGTGTGGGTTGCGACCATCGGTGCGACGGGTGGATCGAGGTCTCGTCGAGGCGCCTACCTTTGGTGCCACCGCACCGCCTCTTGCTCGAGAAGCCGCAGGTCAATCAGCGCACCGAGTATTTGGACCCGACTGGTTACTACCTCCCGGATCCGAATGCGGACGTCCACCGGGCCAGCGGGATCATGGTGCTGACCTTGGGAACCGAAGGGATCTCGGCGATCACCAGGTTCGGCGACAGAAGCTTGCTTGCCCGCTTCGGCCTGCCACGCACCGTGGCGAGTCGCTAGCGAGCGACTACACACGATATTGCGTCGCCGCTGTGGGCATTGCGAGGGCCGATCGCGAAGCCGCATGTCAGCGGCTTGCCCCTGAGAAGAGGGGGGCGCGAACCATCCCCGCGGTGGAGGTGAGCGGACTCGAACCGCCGACTTCTACGTTGCGAAAGTACGGTTCTCAGCCTTTTGACCAGGCTGTTTCCTAGGTCCTTCCTGATTGCGGCGTTGCGATCCCCTCAGGCTCCCTCACGATCCCTCCCCTTCCCGCCCCGTAAAGACACGTAAAGACACGCTCGGGCAGGCTCTTGGCCGGCCAGCTCACGAATCGGTACTCATCTCCGATCGACAGGTTCTCGCAACGCGAGGCCAATGGCACGGCGTCTCTCTTAGCGACGATCACGTTCCTCGACCAGCCAGCCGACATCATCGGCCCTGTTGCTTGCAACTGTGCCCTGCCGGGAACCGGCCCGATTGGGGCAGTGTCGCGGTGAGGCGACCCGTCCCCTGGAGATAGCTCGGAGCGACGCTGGGCATGACATTTCAGGAGAGTTCGCCGGAGCGACGCGGAAACGACCGTGGCGATGGCATCGGCGCCAAGCTCAGATCCAGGCTCTGAGTTCCGTTGACACGCAAGGGTTCGAGTCCTTCAACGCAGACCTCAGCGCGGTCTTGACTTGGTTCTAAGAACACATATTCACTGGTCACGGCCTCAGGACCGCGTGGCAGTTCCCCTGTCCGTCATCTCGCCAGCGTGTGGTGGTGCGGCGGGGAGTTGCACCGTGACGCAAAGCCCGCCCGCGGGGCGGGGAGTGAGGGTGAGGGTTCCGTCGTGTGCTTGGGTGATGCTTTTGACGATCGCCAGGCCGAGACCGACGCCCGCGTGATCGGTGTGTATGCGTTCGATGCCTCGCTGAAACGGCTCGACAAGAGTGGCAACTACCTGCGGGGTGAGTTTCTCGCCGGTGTTCTCGACCTCCAACGCCACGGTCTGAGGCTGAACGCTCGTCTTGACCCACACTGTGCCATGTTGAGGCAGATTGTGGGCGATCGCGTTATGCACGAGATTCATGGCCATCTGCAACAGGAGCGCCTCTGAGCCGATGGCGGTGGTCCTGTCGCCTGAGGTCTCGATGGTGACGCCATGCTTATCGGCGAAGGGGAGGAGCGTTTCAGTGGCTTCTTCCGCAATGAGGGAGAGGTCGACGGGTACCGGGGTGAAGGACTGCTGGTCGGTGCGGCTGAGCAGGAGCAAGGCTTCGGTCAGGTCAATCGCCCGGGTGTTGACGGCACGTAGTCGTTCATCAAGCTCGCTCTTCTCGCGGCTTGGATCGTTGCGGGCCACATCCAGAAGCGTCTGTGTGATCGCGAGTGGGGTGCGCAGTTCGTGGGAGGCGTTGGCGGCGAATCTCTGCTGTTGTTCGACGTGCGCTTCAAGCCGGGCAAGCATGGCGTCGAAGGCGTCGGCGAGTTCGCGGAACTCGTCATTGCGTCCCGGTAACGCGATTCGGTGGGAGAGGGAGCCGGTCCCAGCCGTGCGCGTGGCGTCAGTGATCCGAGTAAGGGGTGCGAGCACCCGGCCGGCGAGAAGCCATCCCCCCAGGAGACCGACTACCAGCAGGGCCACGAGCGCAATGGCAGCGGCCGGGGCGAAATCGCGCAAGAGACCGCCACGACCGGGCGATACGAAGACGGACGTACCGTGGACGAGGACCGTCTCACCCCTAGGCACGTATCGAAGAAGGAACACCCACACGGCGCCAAGCAGCAAGCCGCCAGCGATCATGAGGAAGCCGGCGTAGCTAAGGGTGAGTTTGAGGCGAACACTCGGACCAGGCGCTCTATCCATGGTCGTTTCCCTCGCGCCCGGTGTCTGGTTGGATATCGATGCGGTAGCCGACGCCGGCCACTGTGGTAATGACCCAGGGTTCGCCGAGGCGTTTGCGCAGTGCCGAGACGGTGATGCGCACGGCGTTGGTAAATGGGTCAGCGTTCTCGTCCCACGCCTGCTCTAAGAGTTCCTCGGCGCTGATGATGCCGCCTTCGGCTGCGACGAGGACTTCGAGTACAGCGAACTGCTTGCGGGTGAGCGCGACGTAGCGGCCATCGCGATAGACCTCCCGGCGGAACGGATCCAGTCGCAGACCTGCGAGCTCGCGCACGGGTGGCCTGTTGTGAGCGCGCCGCCGGTCGAGTGCTCTGAGACGGAGCACGAGCTCTCGAAACTCGAATGGTTTGGTCAGGTAGTCGTCGGCACCAAGTTCGAACCCGGAGGCCTTGTCGTCGAGCCGGTCGGCCGCGGTGAGCATGAGGATGGGCATGCCGCTGCCGGAGGCGACGATACGTTCGGCGATCTCATCGCCGGAGGGCCCAGGGACATCGCGGTCGAGGACGGCGATGTCGTATGCGTTCAACCTCAGCAGTTCCAGAGCGGCATCACCGTCACCGGCAATGTCGGCCGCGATCGCTTCCAGACGCAGGCCATCGCGGATGGCCTGCGCCATGTAGGGCTCGTCCTCGACGATCAACACACGCACATTGGCTTCATCCTACGTACCGGGACATATCTTCGGCGTATCGAAAAACGCATACGTGTTGGCAACTTCATGCTGACTTGACTGGAGGCATGACCTACGGCGAACCAGACAGGAAGCACATGGCAGTTCTTCGAAAACGACACCCTGAGGGCCAAGTTGTGTCGAAAAGGGGAATCATGCGTCCGTCACACCTGTGGGTGGCCGCGGCTGTGGTCCTGGGAGTCACCGTCGCCGGCTGTTCGGGCGGATCGACGGTCCCGACCCCCACCTCGGCGGGAGGATCAGCTTCGTCGGGGAAGTCGTCGCTTGCTGACGCTGTCGCCTATTCCCAGTGCATACGCAGCCACGGCGTCTCGAACTTCCCCGACCCGGTGCAGACCCCCAGCGGGGGCTACGGGTACAGAACCAGTGGGATTGACCCGAACTCGGCTGCCTTTCAGGGGGCCATCCAGGCGTGCAAGGCGTTGCCCTCGCCGTGGAACTCCACTGGCCAGGAGCTCACCCCCGCTCAACAGCAGGCGTGGTTGAACTGGGCCAAGTGCATCCGCGCCCACGGGGTGCCGGCCTTCCCCGACCCGACGTTCTCGGGCCGCGAAGTGCGTGACTCCGGCATCGGGTCGAACTCGTCGCAGCTGCAGTCGGCGATGGACGCCTGCAAGTCGCAGATGCCATCCGTCGGTGGACTTGGCGGGTGACCGGCAACCGCAGGCCACAGCCTGAGCAACTCTTCGCCCCCGCTGAGGGAGCAATGGAGGCGACATCGGTCGGCACCGAGGTGTACTACTTGGAATTTCAAAGATCAGTCCGGCTCAGCGGACCGATGGCAGTCGGGTCGTGACGACCTCGGCGCCGATCACGGTCGATTCCCAGCTCGACAACCCGGAGCACGTTCCGGCATCAGGATCTCGTCGACACCGGTGGCCGATAGTGGCCGCAGTGGTCGTGGTCGCCGCCGCGGTGGTGGTTGGGGTCATGGATCCGTTTGCCGGTGGCCACTCGGCTACTCCGGGCGTCACTGACAACAGCGCCGATCCGACGTCGCTGCAAACGGTGGCCCGCCAGGATTTGTCCTCACAGACCGAGGTGTCGGCCATCCTCGGTTACGCCGACAGCTACAGCGTGGTGAACCAGGCCCAGGGGACGGTGACATCGCTGCCAGCAGTCGGCCAAGTCACCACCCAGGGCCAGGTCCTCTACGAGGTGAGCGGTGCACCGGTGGTCCTCCTCTACGGTTCGACCCCCGCGTATCGGGCTCTGTCGGAGGGCATGACCGGGGCGGACGTAGAAGAGCTGAACGCCGATCTGGTCGCGCTTGGCTCTGTGACCAGCGCAGCGCTGAGCCCCACCTCGGACGTGTTTACTCACTGGACCCAGGTGGGGGTAGAGAAGCTGCAAAATGCGCTCGGGGTGACCCAGAACGGCATGCTCTCTTTGGGTCAGGCGGTGTTCGAACCTTCTGCGGTCCGGGTCACTTCCGTGTCGGCCACTCTCGGGGCTCCGGCCCAGCCGGGCCAGCCGGCGCTCTCGGGCACCTCGACCACCCGTCAAGTCAGCGTCGCCCTCGATGCCGGCGAGCAGTCCGAAGTAGCCGTCGGCGACAAAGTGATCATCACACTTCCCAACAATCAGGCCACGCCGGGGACCATCTCTTCGGTGGGCACGGTTGCGACGATCCCAGCGTCGGGGAACTCGAGCAACACGCACACCATCACCGTGCTGGTGAACCCGACCGACCCGACAGCCACGGGAGCCTGGGACCAGGCGCCAGTGGACGTGACCATCACCACTAGCACGGTGGCCAACGCCCTGGTGGTGCCGGTGGACGCCCTGTTGGCCCAAGCGGGCGGCGGCTACGCCGTGGAAGTCGTACATGCGGACGGCATCCACCGACTCGCCCCGGTGACCTTGGGCCTGTTCGACGACGCCGACGGGTTGGTTCAGGTAACGGGAACCGGTTTGGCCGCCGGTCAGAGGATCGTGGTGCCGAACCTATGACCATCGACGTCACCACCACATTGACCACCAGCGGCTTCGACGGCACTCTTCTGCTCCCCGCCGACCGTGGCGGCCGGCCAGTGCTCGAAGTGGACCAGGTGACCAAGGTCTACCCGAGCGAGCCGCCTGTCACCGCCCTGCGGGGCGTCTCCTTCAGTGTCGCCCAAGGCGAGTTGGTGGGCATCGCTGGGCCGTCGGGGTCAGGCAAGACCACCCTTTTGCACCTGATGGGCAGTCTGGACCAGCCGACCTCGGGCCATGTTCGGATCACCGGCTTCGACCTCGACCAACTCTCCGACCGAGAACTCGCCGCCTTGCGGGCCACGCGGATCGGCTTCGTGTTCCAGCAGTTCTTCTTGGCCGAGCACCAAAGCGTGCTGGACAACGTGGCAGACGGACTCCTCTACGCCGGGGTCCCCCAAGTCGAACGGCGCGCCCAAGCCCTCGACGCCCTAGCCATGGTCGGGCTTGATCGCCGGCCCCAGGCCCGGCCCAACCAGCTCTCGGGCGGGCAGCGCCAGCGGGTTGCCGTTGCCCGAGCGCTGGTGGGCAGCCCGGCCATCGTGTTAGCCGACGAACCCACTGGCAACCTGGACCAGGCCACCGGACAAGCCATCTTGGGGCTCTTCGAGGAGCTCCACGACCTGGGGGCGACCATCGTGGTCATCACCCACGACCGAGACATCGCGGCCCGCATGGGCCGTCGGATCGATATGCGCGACGGCCAGATCATCTCCGACAGCGCAGAAAAGGCCCCAGCGTTACCGACGCCGCCTTCTGGCACCCCCTAGACGACGAAGGCATCAAATCATGACCACTACCGAGACCCTCGCCGTCGACAAGCTGCATCCTTCGGACCTCGGACGCCTCTCCATGGTCGGGTTGCGCACCCGCAAACTGCGAGCCGGGTTGTCCGCGCTGGGGATCGCAATCGGCGTAGCCGCCATCGTGGCCGTCCTCGGGCTCTCGTCTTCGGCCTCGGCCGGACTCTTGAACGAGATTTCCTCGCTCGGCACCAACCTTCTCGTTGTGGACAACGGCCAGACCCTTACCGGCGGCACTGCCGAGCTGCCCAAAACCGCCCCGGCCATGATCGGCCGTATCACCGCGGTCACCCAAGTGGAAGAGACAGGCACGGTGAGCGGCGGCGTCTACCGCAGTCCGCTTATCCCCACCATCGACACCAATGCCCTGTCCATCGACGCCACCAGCCTCGGACTGCTCCACACCGTGGGCACGACAGTCTCCCAAGGCAATTACCTCAACGCGGCCACCGCCCGAGAACCCGTCGCCGTCCTCGGAGCAGCGGCCGCCCAACGGCTGGGCATCGACCGGGTCTTCCCCGGTGAGCGCATCTGGCTCGACAACATGTGGTTCTACGTAGCCGGCATCTTGAAACCCGCCGTGCTCGCCCCCGCGGTCGACTCCTCGGTCTTGGTCGGGTTCCCTGCCGCCGAGCACTATCTCAGCTTCGACGGACACCCCTCCACGGTCTACGTACGCGCCCAATCCGGCCACGTCAACGCGGTCAACAGCCTGCTCGGCGCCACCTCCAATCCGCAGAACCCGAGCGAGGTGGACGTCTCCCAACCGTCGTCGGCTCTCGTCGCCCAAGCCGACGCCCAAGGCGCATTCAACGGTCTCTTCTTGGGCCTCGGCGCGGTTGCACTCTTGGTCGGAGCGGTCGGGGTGGCCAACATCATGATCATCTCGGTCCTCGAACGACGCTCAGAAATTGGGCTTCGCCGAGCCCTCGGCGCCACCAAGAGCCACATCCGCATCCAATTCCTCGCCGAAGCGGTGTTGCTCGCACTTCTCGGTGGCGTAGTCGGCGTCGGGATCGGCGTCATTGCCACCGGCGTCTACGCCTCCTCCAAGCACGAGCTTGTAGTCATCCCGGCCATAGCCTGGGCCGGTGGGATCGGTGCAGCCATCATCATCGGCGCTGTCGCCGGGCTTTGGCCCGCCCTGCGAGCCGCCCGGATGTCACCCACTCAGGCACTGTGGAGCATGTGAGGGGCATGCAATCTTGGGGCGGTGGTCGGGCGTCGCAAAACCTCAAGATCTGCAGGAACAGAGACTGTCCAGATCGGCCGGGTAAACGACACCCTCCTGGGGCCGGACTTCGCCTGGTGCTAACTGTCGCGAGCACTTCGTCGCTTCGTCCCTGGCCGACCGTTGACAGCGGCCTTCTTTCAATATAGAAAGTGCCTATGAGCGAAACGCTGCACGAGGCCCTCGGAGCTGGGCCGCCGGCAGGTGTGGAGCAGGTAACTCTGTTCGTTCCGAGTGTCGATCGTCACGGAGAACCGATCGATCAGGCTTACTGGAGTGAACAGGCGCTCACGACCTTCGGGAACCTGTTCCGAGGGGCAACGGCCTTCCCGCCCGGGCGCGGGGTCTGGCGCGATGATCAGCGAGGCGGCGCGTTGGTGTACGACGACACCCAGATGGTGACGTCGTACGTGACTGGAGAGATTCTCGGCGACCACGAGGTTCTGAAACGCCTGCGAACATTCCTATGTCGAATGGGACGAGAGGCAGACCAAGGTGAGGTCGGCATCGTCATTGGCGGCACCTACTTCGGGATCATTGACTACGACTACGACGGTGAGGCATGAAGAAGGAAGACAAATCGAGGATCGCTGAAGCCCTTGGTGCATCGCGAGTCGTCGAGGTTAGCCCCAAGACGATTGGGGGTCCCCTCGATCTGCTCGCACTGCGTGAGGAGTTCAACCAACGTCTGCGTTCGAGCGGTGGGCGGCCTACGGATCCCGCTTGGACGGTGACCCGACTCGTGCCGTTCAAGGAGGACAACTGGACACGACTCCAGGACCTTGCTAGCGAGATCGGCGTGTCGGGCCGACGCGTAGGTCCGGCACAGGTGGCTGCGCTACTTATCGAGAGCAGCCTCGAGGAGTTGGAGGAGGGGCAGTGGCAAGAAGCACTTGAGGCTTCACGCTCTGCCGCTCTGCGCTCTCAACCTGAAGCCGCCGAAGCGGCACAGGTCACGTATAACCAGTTCGATGATTGGGTCCAGCGCGGGTGGATCGTTCCCGCTGGGCGTCGAGGACACGAGCGCTCATACGGCGCAGATGAGATTGTTCGAGCCCATTGGCTTCATTCGATTTACCGGATGACAACCGATATCGAGGCAATAGCCGCTGAGGTGCGAAGTTGTGATCTGTCGGCTCGGTACCTCGTGGTCACCGATGCAGAGAACGTCTCGACGGTGCCTACTCGGTCTCATCTCTATCGGCTCCTCGAAGCACCCGGTAGTCACCTCGTGATCGACCAACTCCCCGAACGTCGCAAGCTGCTCGGCTTGCCCCCATTCCCGGGTGATCCCAATGAAGAACTCCGGGTTCGACGGGCTGTTTGAGGTCCCCGTTGGGGCTGGGCGGGAGCCGTTTGAGGAGCCTGCTCTCCGAGGACGCGCAAATTTCCAGTCGCGAGCACCTCGGTCAGGAGCCGACTTCAAAGCCATGGCAATCGGCCGGCTGAAAGAGGCGGGGGCCACAATCGATGAGGTCAATTTCCGGATCGAGGGGTTTCCCGTCGATGCCCAAGTATCCGGAAGCAATGGTCGGAAGTTTCTCGTCCTGGCTCGGGGAACTCCCGACGAACAGGATCGGGGTGCACTTCGTCGGACGGACACGGTCGAGAAGGCCGGCTTCATGGCGATGCAGCTTGCCCGACACCAACCTCTTCCCATCATTCTCATCACGTCGGATCTTCCGAAACGGTCGACAAAGGCGGGCCACTACCTTGCGGCGCTCGCTGACGATCTCTGGGATGTCGTTTCCTATCGTGCCGACCTCAAAGGATTCCAACGATTGCAGGCTCACTTCACTGCGCGGATCGAGAAAGTGCCGCCGGATGCACCCTGGAGGGCTCCCGAAAAGATCGGTCCACCAACCCTGTTCAACGAACCCAGCGACGACGATGCCCGCACGCGCTCCAAACCACATCGCCCGACAATGGACGACTTCGGCGACGAGTAGTCGTGACCGAGCCACCGACGGAGGATTGCGGTCCCACGAGAGTGGCGTCGATCGACGCAGCCACGGCTGGCTCGGTTATCGCGAATGCGACCTTCGACTCTTCCCGAATTCATCGGTTCCGGGAGCACCCGACTTCGTCGATAAAGACACGTAAAGACACGTCGGAGAAGCTGATCTTCTGGGGGATCCCACTTCGGCCCTCTGAACTGGGCTTTTGGTGGAGGTGATGGGATTCGAACCCACGGCCTCTACATTGCGAATGTGTCAGTCCTGGCTTTCTGACCAGGTGCTTTTTGCCGAGTTCCCTGGTGGCATCCGTTGATTCACCTCAGGCTCCATCAGCAAGCCGCTAGTTGCCTCTCGCTAAGGTCACGTAAGGTCACGCCAATTCGGAGGGCTCGGTTGGCCCGGCCTTAGTAACCCTTGACGTTATTAACGCACTCCGTTACTATTGCTGAATGCTCACGGAGCAATCGTTCCGAGATGCAGACACGTTGAAGGTCTGGCAGCGAAAGTCCGTTCGAAAGTTCGGTTCTGAGGTCCAACGGATGGCGTGGCGCAGATTGGCCTACGTCAACGCTGCCGAGCAGATTGGCGACTTGGCCGTGCCACCCGGGAATCAGCTTGAGAAACTCAAGGGCAATCGGGCGGGTTCCTACAGCATTCGTGTCAACGACCAATACCGGATCTGCTTTCGATGGAGCACCACCGGACCTCATGACGTTGAGCTGGTCGACTACCACTAAGGGAGGAAAGATGACCGATACCGACAACCCGATCATGGCTCCCATCCACCCGGGAGAGATGCTGATGGAGGACTTTCTTGAGCCGCTGGGAGTCAGCCAGTACAAGCTGGCTCAGGCCATCGGCGTTCCAGCCCGCCGTATCAACGAAATTGTCCATGGGACTCGACGCATCAGTGCTGACACGGCATTGCGTCTCTCCCGGTATTTCGGAATGAGCGACGGGTTCTGGTTGAATCTTCAAGGGCACTATGACCTCGAGATTGAGAAGGATCGCCTTGGCAAGACGCTCTTAGACATAGACCCGATGGCGGCAGCCAGCTAGCAGGGCAGGTGCTCTGCTCGTGTCTAATTGTCTATGGACGGCAAGGAGGTCCGATTATGACACTGGAGGAAGCGGCAGCCCTCGCCCGTCAAGACCGCTGATTGGTCGTAATTTCGACCTTGCGGTCCAAGGGCACGATCCAATCGTCCGTGGTGAATGCCGGTGTGATCGCTCACCCCGCCACGGGCGAGACCGTCCTGGGACTAGTCACAGCTGGCCGGATCAAACTGGTCAATCTCCGCGCCCGTTCCCAGGTCACGGCAACCTTCCGCAAAGACTGGCAGTGGGCGGCGGTAGAAGGGCATGCCTCGATTGTCGGGCCCGATGACCCCCAGCCGTGGGTTGATGCCGAAGATCTACGCCAGCTCCGTCGAGTGATCTTCGCCGCTGCGGGCGGCGAGCATGACAACTGGGACGAGTACGACCGAGTCATGGCCGAAGAACGCAGGGCCGCCGTGCTCATCCGGCCAGACCGGATCTGCGGCAACTGATGGTCGGGTGGACAGAGCCCAGCGTTGTGGATGACGCAGGCCGGAGACCCGCTTAGCGATCTGACCCCAATCGGCGAGGATCAAAACCCGTGGTGACGAAGCGATGGATGGCCTCGTTGGCGTGGTCCTGAAACGACGGGTTGGCCAGGTCGGGGAGGAAGTCGGCTTGGTTGACCATGGGACCTACAAGCGAGTTGGCCGCGCTGGCGTAGAACACGCCGCTCGACAGGGTCGGGTCGGTGACACCGTCGACCAATCGCTTCGCGCCCACGTCAAGTTTGTGGGAGAGGCCCAGGGTGGGCAGGATGTATTTGGCCCCGATACGCATCGGCAATGGGAGGTCACTGGCTGCTTGGGTGCCGGTGGTGTTGCCGGGGCTCACGGTGATGAAGCGGCGATCAGGGTGTTGGCGGGCAAGATAGGCCATCCACAGGGCGCCAATGTACTTGGCCTGCCCGAAAGCCATGTTGAAGTCCGCCTTTTTGCCGGCGAAATAGCTGCCGTCGATCATGGTGGCGAACTCGTCGGCGGAGTGTGAGACGAACGTTGGCGGCTTCATCCGCAACTTCGGGACCCCCCTGACTGCTTCACTTCCGACGAAGACCGCAACCTCGCTAAGCCGATCCTCTTTCAGGAGCCCTTCGAGAAGCACGACGTGGCCAAGGACGTTCGTCGCGAACCCGGTGGTGACCCCGTCAGCGGTCAATTCGAACGCCTGCGGGCCAATGACACCAGCGTTCATGACCAGCGCGTCGACGGATCCGTTGATGGCGTCGAGGCCGGCGCGGACTGAACCCAGATCGGCCACATCCATGAGAACGATGTCGAAGATGCGCCGGCCGGTCGCTGCTTCGAGCTCGGCCTGTGCTGCTGTCGCCCGATCTTGGTTCCGACACGCCAGATAGATGCGCGCCATCTCGGGACGTAGTGCCAGTTGCCGGGCCACCTCCTTGCCGATCCCAGCGTTGGCGCCCGTGATGAGTACCGTCTTTCCTGGAAGTGTGCTCATTCGTATTTCCTCTCATCTTCTGTGGGCCTCGTCAGGCAGGACAGCTCTTGGCGGTTTGGGTTCACCGGTTCCACCCGGTTGCTATAGACCCGTAAGGGTCGACGAGCACGTGGGCATCGGGTGGGATCTGGAGCCACCTCGATCAGCTAGGTGGGCCGTCGAGCAAGCTGAAACGGGCCTCCATCGCTACACTTCGGACGTCAATCAGCAGCTGATATTCAGGCGAGTGGTACCACTTGAGGGCCGTCTCACGGTCAGCAAACCGCACGAGTGCTCCTGAGGTGAGCGAGCCTTCGCCGTGCAGGACTTCCCAGTTGCTGTTGGCGAGAGGCTCGCCTCCGTACTCTTTGGCGGTCTGCCCAGCAATGGGCCCGTATTTCTCACGGTACATTTCCGGGTCCTTGACTGTGAATTCGACAATTACATAGGCGCTCATGGGGCTACTCCTCAGTTGTTGATTGTGATCTGTGTTGTAGGTCTTCGCTCTTCAACGTCACCGCCGACCGGTGTTACGTCGCGACCCGGCCTCCATCGACCGCAAGAGTGACGCCGTGGACGAAGCTGGCATCATCACTGGCCAGGAAGACGATCGTCGCAGCCAGTTCCTCGGGCGCAGCGACGCGACCTGCTGGTGCTAGTGCTGCGAGCTGATCCACCATCTCGTCGGGGACCGCTTCCATCATGCGGGTGCGCGTCGGGCCGGGGGCAACGGCGTTGA
Organism: uncultured Acidimicrobiaceae bacterium; assembly: GCA_963755375.1. GTDB lineage: Bacteria > Actinomycetota > Acidimicrobiia > Acidimicrobiales > RAAP-2 > Bog-473. Next base: position 16,338 of record CAVWKG010000002.1, read on the forward strand.
CCCGAACACCACTCGGGCCGTATTCGGCGGCCCAGGCCTTCGTCAAGAGCTCGAGGGCTGCCCGGCTGGCGCCATAGAGAGCCATGCCCGCCTGTCCAAAACTGGCGACCATCGTTGAGATGTTGACGATCGACCCCCATCCGCGTTCGGCCATGGCTGGCGCCAGTGACGCGACAAGGAAGAACGGCACCTTGACGTTCAGGGCAAAGGTCTCATCGAACTCTGCTTCGGTGGCTGCGTTGCTTGGTCCGAGGAAGGCGACGCCAGCGTTGTTGATGAGGATGTCGACGTGACCGTCGCCTGCCTCAATGGCCCATTCGACCAGCTCCTGGGCTGATTGCAGATCGCTCAACGTGGTGAGCCGGAACGATGCCGCGACCGCCGCCGCTTTCGATCTCGGCGACCACGCCCTTGGCTCGTTGTTCATCTCGTCCGACCACCAGTACGTGAGCGCCGCGGGCGGCCAAGGCGATGGCCGTGGCCTGGCCGATCCCGCTCGTCGAGCCCGTAACTAGAGCAGTCTTGCCCTTCAAGTCAGTCATGCGCGTTTGGTCCTCTCACTGCAAAATGGGTTGTCCAACTCAGTATTGCACATCAAAATGGGTTGTCAAACTCAAAATATTGTTAAGATGGTTGCATGGTTAACGAGACGAGCGACCGGCCGAAGCTCACCCCCAAGGGCGAACGCACCCGGGCACGGATAGTGGAGGAGGCCGCCACCCTGATCCATGAGCGCGGGGTGGCGGGCGCCACCTTGGAAGACGTCAAGGTGGCGGCGGAAGTCAGCGGTTCGCAGATGTACCACTACTTCCCCGATAAGGACGAACTCGTGCAGGCGGTCATCGACTACCAGGCCGAGACCATCGTCAATCGCCAGCGGCAGGCACTCAGCAGCGCGAACGGAGTCGAAGCCTGGCGGAACATGGTGATCACCGCAGCGAAGCGCACCAAAGCACAGGGGGGCTGCCAACTTGGCTCGCTCGTGGGTCAACTCGCCGAGAGTGACCCCGAGGCCCGAGCGCTCATAGCGGCAGGGTTCGATCAGTGGGCAACCGCCATCGGCGATGGGCTGAGATCCCTTCATGCCGACGGGAAACTCCCGTCCGGCATCGACCCGGACGACCTCGCCGTTACTCTGCTCGCCACCCTCCAAGGAGGGCTTGTACTCGGTCAGGTATTTCGGAGTTCCCGCCCGATCGAAACTGCGGTCGATACCCTCCTTGCCCTTGCCATCGGCAGATGAGCCCAAGCCGGGACCTCGTCAAGATGAACGGAAATTCGTGACAGACCCTCGCGTGGGAGAGATGTTCCACCTCGACCTCGACGGGACGACATTCGCCGGCCGCTACATCGAAGTAGATCCCCCGCACCGCATGCTGCTGAGATGGGACCGTCAAGGAACCGACACAGCGACGCCGACGCCTACATTCATTGAGATCACGTTCACCCCGACGGGTGACGACACAAATGTGACCGTCCAGCTGTCGGGCATAACTGAGGAGGATGCCGCCTTCTATCGGCAACTCTGGACGCGTCACCTTGACCGGATTGCAGATGTCTTTGCTGGCGCCCAACCACGCATGGCAACTGAGTCGTGAACCGCCTGCTCTGTCTCGGATCCCGCTCCACGACGAGACCCCGCTTGCCATTGCCCTTGATGCCGCACTGGGTCATCTGACCAACGACGGGATGGCCAGATTTTCCTCTATCCAGCCTCAATGTTGGTCCACTTCACGTGTGGCTCGTGATCAATAGGGTCACGTAAGGTCACGCCGCGCACCATGTAGGCATTGATTGTGCGGGGTATCCTTCTGCACCCACTTGACCTGGGCCTTTGGTCCATTCACCCTGCCGGAACCAACGACCTCTACGTAGTGTTACGTAGCGCTCAGAGGCACCGTTTTGCGGGTGGACACTGACCCTTTATGGCCCTGACCTGGGCCTCCGGTGGAGGTGAAGGGATTCGAACCCTCGGCCTCTACATTGCGAACGTAGCGCTCTGCCAGCTGAGCTACACCCCCGGCGGTTCCCAGAATAGTCGTGCTCCCGGACCTGCTCGGAGGCCCCGCCCGTCGCTCGGCCGGGGCCAAGCGCGTTGTTCAGCCCTCTGCGGCCCGGGGTGCCTCAAAGTCGTCGTCGTCCCAGGCGCCCGGGTAGCCGGAGGACGCCGGGGTGTCGGCGGGCCCGGCGTTGGCCGCCTCGCGCCGGGAACGGCGGCCGGCCTGCTCGGCCTCGAGTTCCTTGGCGTACGCCATCAACGCGAGCAGCCCGAGGGCTGCCACCCCGGAGAGCCCGGTGACCACCCAGACCAGGTGCATGCCCGGAAACAGCCCGATGAGACCCGTCGAGATCGCCACCCCGCTCAGGCAACGCAGGAGCATGGTGCAGCGTCGCCGGGCCTGTTCACGGCGGTACGCCGGCAACTGCACCCCCACATCGGGCCGGCAGACTGGCTCCGGCCTGTCGAGTACCCCGATTCGCTCGTAGTGCGAGCCATCGTCGCCGTCCACGTCAGCCGTCGTCGCATCGTCCGTCGGTCGCAGGAGCACCAACTTCGGTCGTGACGAGTCCACCGCGACGTCCGCGGACAATTCAGTTGACGCAGCGCCAGGTACGGCCGTGTGCAAACGGTAGGCCGGGGCCACGGTCTTGGGCCCGGCATGCTCGAGGAGCTGCAATTGATGATGGAAGTGGTCGATGGATCCCACTCCTTGGCGCTCACCAAATCTCCGCCAAGCGCTTGGGGCTAACACCGCCACCCAGAGAAGCACTACGAGGACCAGCAGGATCACAACCGTCACTCCCCGACGACCTACCTTCGCTCTGCGCGAAAACCCTAATCAACGGGGTTTTACAAGTGGTGGATGGTTGGGGAAATGCCACAGCGCCGACCTCGTCGGCACTTCTCCGCTGCTTCGTTTGTACCCTCAGCGACACACTGAATCAAGGCCCTCTTTTGGAGCCCGGTCAGCGGAGTCCGGTGCCTTTCAGGTGGCGCGGCTCCACCACCGCCCGTCGGTACATCCAACGGTGACCGCCACCTCGAAGCAGGCCGACACGCACGCCGAGGTCACGACGTCAGCCAGCGGACCCGCCGCCACGAGCGCCCCGCCGGAGACCAGGCCGGCGTGGGTGAAGCCCGGAGGGATCTCCTCGCAGTGATGCGTGACGAGGACGATCGGCGGATTGCCGGGATCGGCAGCCAGAGCGGTGAGTCGGACGAGCAACTGCTCGCGGGCACCCAGGTCCAACCCCGCAAACGGCTCATCGAGCAGGATCAGCTCCGGGTCGCTCATGAGCGCCCGAGCCAGGAGCACTTGCTGGCGCTCGCCTTCGGAGATCACGCCGAACGGGCGATCGCCGAGATGGCCCATTCCGCTCAGCGCCAGGAGCCCGTCCGCCTTCTCCCAGTCCTCGGCCGTATACCGGTTCCACCATGTCTCGAGCGCGCCGTGTCGTCCGCTGACCACGACGTCGCGCGCGTGCAGGTCGACCCGGAGTTGTCGGGTGACCGCCCCACTGACCAGGGCAACACGGGGACGAAGCGTCCGGACGTCGACCTCGCCCAGACGGGCTCCGAGCACCTGGACGGTGCCGCTGGTCGGCCACAGCCTTGCCGCGGCCACCTGGAGCAAGGTCGTCTTGCCCGACCCGTTCGGGCCGAGGACGACCCAGCGCTCACCAAGCGCAACGCGCCAGTCGATCCCCCTCAGCACGGGCACCCCGTCGCGTTGCACCGTGACCCCATGCAGCGCGATGGCGGCAGGTGCGTCCGAACTGCTCACGCCTCGAGGACGCCGCCACCACCCGCGAGACGCCGGCTGATGCGACCGATCAGGCCGGAGCAGCATTGGACCCACGTCCGTTCGCCAGCCAGCCAGAGCCAGACCTCGCGCCGGTAGCCCAGCACAATCTGACCGAAAGCCTCCTCGCTCAGCCCGGTCGAGGCGAGCGCGCGCCAACGGCTCCATAGCCACGCGGTCACCCCTTCACCTTCATCGGTGAGGACGCTGCCGAGATCCCGTCCGTCGAGGACGGCCGCCAACCAGGCCTCGGCCAGCGTCGTGGGCTCGTCGGGAACGTGGAGCACCGGTACCACGGAGATGGTCAATGTCTGATGTAAACCGGCTGGCGGTCCGAGCCCTCGTAGGCGCGCACGTGTTCGTCGAAGTCGATGAAGAGGGGCGCATCAGGGTCGAGCTTGCGCTGCAGGGTTCGGCCAGCGATCTTCTTGTCCAAAGCGTCCAGCCGCAGGAGTGCGGCCGGGTCGTCGAGTCCCCGCACGTCCAGCTTGGCCCGGGCCGCCTGGAAGGCCAGGCGTCCGCGCTCGGTCCGGATGATCACGCTCGTCCAGCCGGTCATAGAGCCCACGCTGCCCACTGAAAGGTCGGCCGAGCGTCCGAGGAAATCCGCACACTCGTCGCAACCCTTCAAGGCAGCACCATGGAAGTCCTTGACCGGTTCGTCGACCGCCAGTTCTCCGTCGCGGTACTCGACGATCATGCGGCCACGGATGACGTCCATTTTCGATACCCGGTCCAGATCGACGCCGCGCTTGTCACGCAGCTCCCTCAGGGTGAGCGCCTCGTAGTCGAAGTTCTTTGTGCACATCAGGGCGATCGTCAGCACCACGGCATCGACCCGGTGCGCGCCCGTGGGCCAACGCCTCGCCTGCATGGCCCGCAAGCCCTGCACCTCGCACGGGGTACCGACGACCGCGATGCGGGGCTTGGGGGGCAGGGCGTAGCGGGAGAGGTCGAGCTCGGCCAACGCCATCGTCTGGTTGTAGAAGCTGCCCGAGGCGGCGCGTATCTCGCCGGCTGTCGTCGCGATGGTGGCGATGCCCTTCCACTGCTCGTCGGGGTCGGTGCTGGGTTTGGAGACGAGAGCACCGTCGATCTCGTCGGCGGCCAGCAGCCCGATCAACAGCGCGCTCACCGCGCCGCCATCCTGTACGTCGTCGATTGGCGCACCTGCCCTCACGGCGTAGGACTCCACGACTGCTCCGAGGCCGTCCGCCGGCGGCCCACCGCTGATCTTCCAGTACGTGTCCGACGAGTCGGAGCGGACCTGGGCGGGCTGCACTTCGGCGTCCTCGTCAGTGCCAGCAGTCGAGGGCGGCCACAGCGCCTCGTAGCGGAGGCCACCCCGGGGGCAGAAGTCCCAGCAGAGCGAGCAGCCGGTGCACATCTTCACCAACTCCGGCAGATCGGTGTCCTCGTTCACGCCGATGGAGTTCGAAGGGCAGACGGCGACACAGGTGCCGCACTGGATGCACCGGTCAGCATGGATCACACCGGCCTCGAGCTCCCAGAACCAGACCTTGCCGGGCGGCTCGACGATCCCGTTCATCTGCTCCCGGATGCGGTAACGCTTCACGACGTCACCGCCTGGGCGGCTCCAGCCAGAGTGGACCGAAGATCGTCGACGTTCGTCCGTCGCGCCCACAGGTAGAACGGTTCGCCGGGACGATGTTCCTCGCGGTACCGGACGACCACCCGGAGTAAGGCGTCCGGCACCCGATCAACCGGCATCGCGCCCTCCACCCAGTCGATGAACGCCGCGTCAGGCCCGAGGGAGCCACCCAAACCGATGTCCACGGCTTCCTCGATGTGCTCGTCGACGTGCGCGATGTCGCCTCGGAAACCGATATCCGCGATCTGGGGCTGAGCGCACGAGGCGGAGCAGCCCGAGAAATGCATCCGGATCACGCCCGCATCGTCCCGGCCGTTGGCGCCTTCGCCCCCCGACGACAGCTGCGCGTCCAGCGTCCGCGCCCACTTGACGGCCCGTTCCTTTGTCTCCACCACGGCGAAGCGACAGAATTCCGACCCGGTGCACGCGACGACACCGCGCTCGAATGGCCCTGGGAACGGCGAGTACGTCTGCATGAGCGGCTCGGCCAACAGGTCGTCGAGACGCTCCTCGGGGACCCCCGACACAATGAAGTTCTGGTCGGTGCCGATGCGCACACCGCCGTCGCCGTACGTCTCGGCCAGGCGAGCCAGTTCAACCAGATCGATTCCATGCATCCGTCCCACCGGAACCGAGCAACCCACGTAGAGAAGACCCGGCTGCTTCTGCGGGTGCACGCCGACATGGTCGCCGCGGAAGGCCGTGGTCAGCTCACGGCCGGCTGGCGGGAGGGCGAAATTGGTGCGTTCGTCGAGGGCAGCGCGGAACCCCTCAGGACCGAGCTCTTGGGCGAGGTAGCGCATGCGGGCCAGACCACGGTTCTCCCGGTTCCCCAGCTCGCCGAAGAGCTGCGCGACCCCCCGGCAGAGCTCGACGGCCTGATCAGGCCGGATGAAGGTGTCGATGTCGGAAGCCATGCGCTCCCCGTCGGAGAGACCCCCTCCGATGAGCACGTTGAAGCCGACGGTGCCGTCCGCATGTTCCGCCGGCCAAAGTCCGATGTCGTTGATCTCGACCCGGGCACAGTCCTCCGTGCAGCCCGTGACGGCGATCTTGAACTTGCGCGGCAGGTTGGCATATTCACGATTGCCCGTGAAGAACGCCGAAATCGCCTCCGCCACGGGCAGCGCGTCGACGACCTCCTTCTCGTCGATGCCTGAGACGGGGCACGAGCAGACGTTGCGGGCCGAGTCGCCACAGGCCTGGACCGTGGTCAACCCCACGTCCCAGAATCGCTGCCAAATGCGGGGGACGTCGGCGATGCGGATCCAGTGAAGCTGAATGTCCTGCCTGGTCGTGAGGTCGGCGTAGCGGTTCCCGAAGACGGGACTTTCGTCAGGGCCCTCCGCAAACGCGTCGGCCGCCACACCGATTTCGCGGACCTGGGCCGCGGTCATGACGCCACCCGGGATCTTGATCCGCATCATGAACGCGTCGCCCCCCTGGCGCTGGGGGTACATGCCGACCCATTTCAGCCGCTCCTGCTCTCCGGGCACCTTGTTGATGGAGTCGGCACCCTGTTTGGAATACGTGTCGATGACCGCCTGGGCGACCTCGAAGGGGTGTCGCGACAGCTTCAGCTGCTCAACGGGATTGAGCTCTCCAATGTTGCGGTACGGCTTGATGAACTTGAGCCCGCGGTCGCGCCGGCCGCGGAACTCCATCCCGTAGGGGTTGTCATGGTCACGAGGCACTAGACGTGCAGGCCGCACTCGGACTTGTCGGCGCCCGCCCAACGTCCGGCGCGGGCGTCTTCTCCGTCGCCCACCGGACGTGTCGTCGGCGCGCAGCCGATGGAGCGGTACCCACGAGGAATGAGCGGGTGAACTGGGAGCCCGTGGTCAGTGATGTAGGAAGAGATGTCGTCTTCCGTCCACGTCGCGAGCGGATTGACCTTCACCAGCTCAAACGCCGAGTCCCAACTCGCGATCGGTGCATCAGCGCGCGTGGGGCCGTCGGACCGCTTGAGCGATGTCAGCCACGCACGCTTCCCGGCGAGGGCACGACGGAGCGGATCCACCTTGCGGAACTGACAGCATTGATCAGAGCCACAGGGGTACGCGGCGGCTTCGGGCCCGGGCTTCGTCACGGTGAGGTTGAGTCCGTAGCGCTCACGCATATCCTCGACAAAGGCCAACGTTTCGGGAAAGTGTGCCTCTGTGTCCAAGAAGACGACCTCCACGGCCGGCGCCACCTTGGTGACCAGGTCGATCAGCACGATGTCCTCGAAGGAGGCTGCCAGCACCAGGGAGTCACCGAAGGATTCGACCGCCCACCTGATGACGGCACTGGCGGGAGCGGATTCGAAACTGCCGCTGATCGCGGCAAGATCCTCAGCGGTTACCAGCTGGTCGCTCACGTTGGTCTCGGCCACAGATCCCTCACCTTCTGCACGGGGCGCTCGGGCCGTTTCGGGGGCCTGCCACCGGCGCTTGACGCCCGTCCGAATGCAGGCTTTAGTATACATGACCAAAATGGTCATGATTTGAGAGGCTCAATGGACACCGCCGCCGCCTTCCGTTCCCCGCAGGACCACGCTGCCGCGGACCCCGTCGCGGTCCGGACCGGCGGATCGGTGACCGCCCTGGTCAGGCCCGTCGAGCACCCCCTCGGTCACCTCGATCTCCTGGAATCGTTGGCCATCTTCATCATCCGCGAGGTGGCGGCCGAGTCCGAGCGCCCGGTCCTCCTCTTCAGCGGGGGCAAGGATTCGGCCGTGCTGCTGCACCTGGCGGCCAAGGCGTTCAAGCCCGGGAAAATCCCGTTCCCGGTGCTGCATGTGGACACCGGGCACAACTTCGCTGAAGTACTGGAATACCGGGATGCCCAGGTGGAAGCCGAGGGCGCCCGCCTCATTGTGGCGAGCGTGCAGGACTCCATCGAGCAGGGCCGGGTGGCTGACCCGGGCCCTGTCGCCTCGCGCAACCGCCTGCAGACGACGACACTGCTCGATGCCATCAATGCACACGGGTTCGACGCCGCCTTCGGTGGCGCCCGTCGTGATGAGGACAAGGCCAGGGCCAAGGAGCGGGTGCTCTCCTTCCGGGATTCGTTCGGACAGTGGGATCCCAAAGCGCAACGACCCGAGCTCTGGCAGCTGTACCAGGGCAGTGTGCGCCCGGGTGAACACCTGCGCGCGTTCCCGCTGTCGGATTGGACCGAGCTCGACATCTGGCAGTACATCCGCCGCGAGCGCATCGAGCTTCCTTCCATCTATTACGCGCACGAACGAGAGGTGCTCGAACGCGACGGCATGCTCCTGGCTCTCAGCGAGTGGGTGAGCCCCGAAGGTGGTGAAGAGGTCCGCAAGGAGACGGTGCGCTTCCGTACCGTCGGTGACGCGACCTGCACCGGTGCGGTGCGGTCCTCGGCCGACTCGGTGGAGGAGATCATCCGCGAGGTCTCGGCGTCGAGAATCTCCGAGCGCGGAGCGACGCGGGCCGACGACCGCTTCTCGGAGACCGCCATGGAAGACCGCAAGCGCGAGGGGTACTTCTAGACCCATGACCACGTTGCCCGGCTCGCCGCCGGCCGGCGGTCCCGAGCTTGGCGTGGACACAATGGACCTCCTTCGGTTCGCCACGATCGGATCGGTGGACGACGGCAAGAGCACCCTGATCGGTCGGCTCCTTTTCGACACCCGGCAGCTCTTCGAGGACCAGCTCACCGCGATCGAGACGGCATCGGAGCGGCGGGGTCTGGGCGAAGTCGACCTGTCCTTTGTGACGGACGGTTTGCGCGCCGAGCGCGAACAGGGCATCACGATCGACGTCGCCTACCGCTACGCGGCGACGCCGCACCGGAAATTCGTCATCGCCGACTGTCCGGGGCACATCCAGTACACCCGGAACATGGCGACGGGCGCGTCGACCGCTGATCTCGCGCTCGTCCTCGTCGACGCGACCTCGGGGTTGCGCGAACAGTCTCGCCGCCACATCTGCATCGCCGCACTGCTGGGAGTGGACCAGCTCGTCGTCTGTGCCAACAAGATGGACCTCGTCAGCTGGGACCGTTCCGCCTACCAGCGGATCGCTGACGAGATGGAGGCGCTGGCGCACCGGCTCGGGATCTCTTCGTGCACCGTGATCCCCATCGCCGCACTCCATGGTGACAACGTCGTGACGCGTTCGGACGCGGCGCCGTGGTACGACGGCCCCACCGTTCTCGACGCCCTGGAGTCGGCCCGGGCCGGCGGGTGGGCCGCCCAGCACGGCGTGGGCCAAGGCAGCGGAGCCCGGCTCCCGGTCCAGTGGGTGCTCCGCCAGCCCGGAGGCGGCCGCAGCTACGCCGGCATGGTGAACGGTGGGCCGTTCCGGGTGGGTGACCCCGTGGTGGTGCTCCCGCAAGGAGCCCGCACCACGATCCGCGCCATCGAGACGGCTGATGGCCCGCTCCAGCGGGCCGAGGTGGGCCTTTCGGTGTCCGTGAGACTCAGCGACCACCTCGACGTGTCGCGGGGCGACCTCATCGCTGCGGCCGAAGGCGCCCCGGAGGTCACCGACTCCTTCGAGGCGACGGTCTGCTGGTTCCAGGACCGCCCGCTCGCGATCGGGGACCGCCTCCGGATCAAGCACACGACGCGGGTCACCCCGGTCGTGGTCGAGGGCGTGACCGGTATCTTCGACGTCAACGAGCTGCGGGTCGTGGACGCGAACGAGCTGCGGGAGAACGACATCGGCGTCGTGAAGCTGCGCACCGCCACGCCGCTGGCCGTCGACCCGTACGAGGCTGATCGCATCACCGGCAGCTTTGTGCTGATCGACGACCTGACCTTCGCCACGATCGCGGCGGGCATGGTCGGACCGCCGCGTCTCCATGACTGAGCCGTCTGCTCCACCACCCTTCTACCCGGTCTCGCTCGACGTCTCAAACCGCTCCTGCCTGGTCGTGGGGGGCGGCAAGATAGCTGCCCACAAAGCAGGCACGCTCCTTCACTGCGGCGCGGCTGTGACCGTGATCGCATCCTCGCTCACCGACGCGATGGAGGCGCTCGTCCCGTCGCTCCATGCTGTGGAACGGCGCCCCTACCGCAGGGGCGACGCGTCGGCCTTTCGCCTGGTCGTCACGGCCACCGGGATCCCGGAGGTCGACGGGGCGGTCTACTCGGATGCCGAGGCCGCGGGTATCTGGGCCAATAGCGCAGACGACCTCGCACACTCGTCTTTCATCCTCCCCGCCGTGCACCGAGACGGACCGGTGACCGTATCGGTGTCCACGGGCGGCCTCAGCCCTGCGCTCGCCTCCTGGCTCAGGACCCGCCTGGCGGCGGAGTGCGGAGACGGACTCGGAACGCTGGCTCTGTTGCTCGGGGACGCGCGCGAGCGCCTGAAGCGCGCGGGGTTGCGCAGTGATTCGGTGGATTGGGTCCATCTGCTCGATGGCCCGCTTCCCGGTCTCGTGCGATCCGGTGATATCGACAACGCGAAAGCAATTGTGGCGAAGGCGACCGATCAGTAGTCCTTTTGGACCTGCCTGGCTTGCTGGCCGCGGCGCATATTTGTACCCGCACTGAAGCAGCTCCTGTGTTGCATGTCGTGCAGGGCCGGGGGGCGCCGGACCGGACATGCACCGCGATGTTGTGGGGTGCGAGTCGACACCGCGACGTTCACGCCGCGGCCCGGTTCCGAGGGGGGACATGTGAAACTGTCGGACGCTCGATCATCATGGAGGAACCGCGTCGCGGCGCGTGCAGGCAGCCGATCATCGGGCCTCGGGCTCTCCCCCAGAATGACGCGGAGCATCGCCATGTGTGTCGCGTCTGTGCTCGCCGCGGCCACGATCGGCATCGCGTCGGTCACCTTGACGTCCAAGCCCGCCGGCGCGGACACACCGATCTTCGCGTCAGGGCAGGTCTTCGCCTCGGTGGGTAACTCCGCCGTCAACGTCTACAGCGCGGGCGCGGGTAACCCACTGGTCACGAGGCTCAACGACGGGCTCCAAGAGCCCTATACAGCCGGGAGCGCATTCGACTCGTCGGGCAACTTCTACGTGACAGACGACTACTCGGGCGACGTCAGCGAATACGCCCCCGACGGCACGCTCGATGGCGTCTTCGCCAGCGGTCTGCAGAACCCGCTCTCCCTGGCCTTCGACAACCAGGGCAACCTCTACGTCGGGCAGCAGACCACGCCCTACATCGCAGAGTTCTCCAAGACCGGGCAGCTCATCCAGAACATCGGACCGCTGGCCACCGAGCTCAGTGGCGACGACTGGATCGCGCTCGCCCCCGACGAGTGCACGGTCTATTACACCACCGAAGAGACCGACATCTTGCGCTACAACATGTGCACCAACCAGCAGTTACCCAATCTCAACGTCCAGCCCTTCGCGTCCTTCGACTCGTCCACGGGGCTGCCGGTGCAGGCCTTCCAGCTCCAGATCCTCCCCGACGGCGACGTCCTCGTGGCGGACTCGAACGCGGACATCCTCTTGGACCCGAACGGCAACGTGCTCCAGACGTACACCTGCGCCTCCCTGCCGGGCTGCCAGGGCTCGCTGTTCGCCATGAGCCTCGACCCCGACGGCAACTCGTTCTGGACCGGAGACTCCACCTCGGGTGATGTCTGGCAGGTCGATATCGCCTCCGGCGACGTGCTCCAGCAGGTCGACACGCACTCGGGTGCTCTGTTCGGCCTCTCCGTCGACGACCAGATCGAGGTGGCCGCGGCGCCCCCCGTCGTCTCCGCCGCACCAACCTCTCTCGCCATTCAGCCCTTCTCGGGCAACTTCTCCTCACCCACGCCGGTTTCGGCAGTCCTGACGGACTCCTCGACGAATGGGCCCATCGTCAACGAGCCGGTGACCTTCACGTTGAACGGCTCCGAAACCTGTACGGCAAACACCGACGCCACCGGGACGGCCACCTGCGTCATCACGCCCGGAGAGCCCTCGAGCTCCTACACGTTGACGGCATCCTTCTCGGGGGACACGTCGAGCTCCACACCCGAAGGATCGAACAGTTCCACGAGCACCTTCACTGTCACGCCCGATTCCAGCTCGGTGACCTACAACGGCCCGACCACGGCCGTCAATGGCCAGCCGACCACACTGTCGGGCAATCTGACCACCAACACGCCGAACCCGAACACGCCGCTGCCCACCAAGGTGGTCACGTTCACCGTCGGGTCCGGCACCACGGCGCAGTCCTGCAGCGGGACGACGGACACCAACGGGAACGTCAGCTGCACCATCGCAACGGTGGACCAGCCGGTGACCGACACCCCGGTCACGACCAGCTTCAGCGGGGACGTCTACGACACCTCCACCAGTACCACGACGTCAACGACCATTACCGAACCGACGACGCTCCTGGTCAACCCGTCGACGAGTGACTATGCCGATTCCACCACGGTTTCCGGCGTCCTGACCGATTCGGTGACCAACGCACCCATCCCCGGCGAGCCGGTAACACTCCAACTCAATGGGACCGAGACGTGCACGGCGACCACCGACGCCACCGGCACGGCATCGTGCGGCCTCACGCCGGGCGAGCCGGCCGCCACCTACACGCTCACCGGCTCCTTCGGCGGCAACACCTCCCTGCCGCTGCATCTCATGGCGGCCAGCGGCTCGGCGAACTTCGTGGTCACCTTGGAGGAGAGCGCGTTGAGTTACACGGGTGCCACGACGGCACAGAACGGGCAGCCCGTCGTGCTCTCGGGCACCCTGACCACCGACGATCCCACTCTCGGCGCCGGGATTCCCGGCCGGACCGTGACGTTCACTCTCGGCACCGGCCCCTCCGCACAGACCTGCTCGGGCACCAGCAGTGCAACCGGCTCGGCGGCCTGCACCATCGCGTCCGTGAGCCAGTCGCCGGGACCGATCCCCGTCACCGCGAGCTTTGCCGGGGACGGGTACTACCGGATCGCTAGTGCGGCCTCGACCATCAACCTGCCCGAAGGAACCCAGTTGACCATTACACCGACCTCGGGGCCCTATAACGGAGCGACGACGGTCTCGGGCTCGCTGGTCAACACGTACACGAACCAGCCTGTGCCGAACGAGTCCGTCACCCTGACCCTCAATGGAGCGCAGACCTGCACCGCCACGACGAATGCCGGCGGCGTTGCGTCGTGCTCCGTCACGCCGAACGAGCCGTCCGGGACGTACTCCACGACCGGATCGTTCCCGGGGGACTCGAACCAGATGCCTCAGCTCATGCCCACCAGCGGCTCGAGCACCTTCACGGTCACGCAGGCTCCGACGACCTACGCCTACACCGGCACGACGTCCGTGACCAACGGACAATCAGCCACCCTCTCGGGCGTGCTGACGACCAGCGAACCGTCTTCCGGCACCAGCGTCGCCGGCCAGCCCGTGACATTCACGCTGGGATCCGGCAGTGCACTGCAGAGCTGCTCCGCCACGACCAATGCCAGCGGGGCTGCGAGTTGTGCCATCACCGACGTGAACCAGACCTCCGGCACCGTCGGCGTCTCGGCCAGCTACGGCGGCAACACCTACTACCTGTCGTCCACCGCGGCGTCCACGGTCACGGTCCTCACTCCGACGACACTGACTGTCAGCGCGGGAACGAGCGACTTCGCCGACGCGGGCACGGTCTCCGCGGTGCTCACCAACTCCATCACCGGGGCGCCAATTCCTGGTGAACCCGTGACCATCGCGTTGAACGGTACCCAGTCGTGCGCGGCCACGACCACCGCCAGCGGCATGGCGTCGTGCTCCATCACGCCGAACGAGCCGGCAGGGCCTTACTCGCTGCGAGCGTCGTTCGCAGGCGACACGGCAAAGGCACCCCAGCTGTTGCCGAGCTCAGGCACGAACACGTTCGTGGTGACCCTGGAGGAGACGGCGATCACCTACACCGGTCCCTCGATCGCGGTGAGCGGGATGTCGTTCACCATGACGGCGAACCTGACGACCGATGGCGGACCCTTGGGCGGTCGGGCGGTGCTCATGACTCTCGGTTCGGGGAGCACCGCACAGAGCTGCACCGGGACCACCAACGCGGCCGGGAGCGCCAGCTGCAGCATTGCCACGGTGAACCAGACGGCCGGATCCGTCCCGATCACGGTCTCGTTCGCCGGGGACGCCTACTACAGGCCCGCCAGCGCATCGGGAACCGAGACGACAGCGTCGCCTCCTTCCGGGGGTGGTGGGTTCGTCATCGGTGACGTCTCGGCGGGGGCACCGACCGTCGGCCGCCAGGTGAACTTCTGGGGCTCGCAGACCTGGAAGACCAACCAGTTCAGCGGCGTCAACAATGCCCCTGCGTCCATGAAGGGCTACATCGACAACGCGCCGAGCTACACCTGCGGTGCCGCCTGGACTTCGAACCCGGGGAACAGCTCGAACCCGCCGTCGACGATACCGGTGAACATGGTCGTGGTCGTGGCCAGCTCCATCAACCAGTCGGGGTCCACGGAATCCGGCAACATCAAGCACCTTGTGGTCGTTTCGACCACAGCGGGGTACGGCCCGTCACCGGGCCATGACGGGTACGGGAACATCATCGCCACCATCTGCTGACCGGCTCCTCCGGGTCGGCCGGGCGGGGACAACGCCGGATCACGGGGCCGACAACGACGAGTCAAATTGTGGCTCGGTGCCGAACCGTCTAGTCCTTTTACCCCTGTCGCTCAACGCGTCCAGGCCTCATATTCGCTCCAAGCGCCACGTGCGAGGCGACGAGGCAGAAGGACAATCGGGGCCGCGCACCGGCCCACGCTGACCCTGCTGCCTCTGCGCCGAACTCGTGTGCGTGATCGGTCACTGCACCCGGGAAAACGGTGCACGTAGGAGGGGGCGTACATGAGACTGTCGATTGCTCGGGGATCAGCGAGCGGCCAGACCCGGACCAATACGGGGACCCGGGACGACGCCGCACTTGACGTCCACGGCGCCGCCTGGCGCAGGATGGCGCTCGCACTGGCGGCCGCCCTCATCCTCGGCTGCGTGGGAATCGTGTTCGGTTCGTCCAAGCCCGCCGGCGCGGACACACCGATCTTCGCGTCAGGGCAGGTCTTCGCCTCGGTGGGTAACTCCGCCGTCAACGTCTACAGCACGGGCGCGGGCAACCCACTGGTCACGAGGCTCAACGACGGGCTCCAAGAGCCCTATACAGCCGGGAGCGCATTCGACTCGTCGGGCAACTTCTACGTGACAGACGACTACTCGGGCGACGTCAGCGAATACGCCCCCGACGGCACGCTCGATGGCGTCTTCGCCAGCGGTCTGCAGAACCCGCTCTCCCTGGCCTTCGACAACCAGGGCAACCTCTACGTCGGGCAGCAGACCACGCCCTACATCGCAGAGTTCTCCAAGACCGGGCAGCTCATCCAGAACATCGGACCGCTGGCCACCGAGCTCAGTGGCGACGACTGGATCGCGCTCGCCCCCGACGAGTGCACGGTCTATTACACCACCGAAGAGACCGACATCTTGCGCTACAACATGTGCACCAACCAGCAGTTACCCAATCTCAACGTCCAGCCCTTCGCGTCCTTCGACTCGTCCACGGGGCTGCCGGTGCAGGCCTTCCAGCTCCAGATCCTCCCCGACGGCGACGTCCTCGTGGCGGACTCGAACGCGGACATCCTCTTGGACCCGAACGGCAACGTGCTCCAGACGTACACCTGCGCCTCCCTGCCGGGCTGCCAGGGCTCGCTGTTCGCCATGAGCCTCGACCCCGACGGCAACTCGTTCTGGACCGGAGACTCCACCTCGGGTGATGTCTGGCAGGTCGATATCGCCTCCGGCGACGTGCTCCAGCAGGTCGACACGCACTCGGGTGCTCTGTTCGGCCTCTCCGTCGACGACCAGATCGAGGTGGCCGCTCCGGCACCTGCGCCGACCACTGTGCCGTCGACACTGACGGTCCAGCCTGTCACCGGTAACTTCTCGACGCCGACACCGGTGTCTGCCGTGTTGACCAACCCGAGCACGGGGACGCCGATCGTCAACGAGCCGGTGACCTTCACGTTGAACGGCTCCGAAACCTGTACGGCAAACACCGACGCCACCGGGACGGCCACCTGTGACATCACAGCGGGAGAGCCATCGAGCAGCTACACGCTAACCGCGTCGTTCCCCGGTGACACGACGACCTCGACACCCATCGGCTCGAACAGCTCCACGAGCACCTTCACCGTCACCCCGGACACCAGCGCCCTGACCTACACCGGAGCGACCTCCGCGGTCAACGGCCAGCCGACGACGCTGTCGGGCACGCTCACCACCGGTACTCCGACGACCGGGACCGCGCTGCCCACCAAGGTCGTGACCTTCACCATCGGGTCCGGCACGACGGCGCAGTCCTGCAGCGGGACGACGGACACCAACGGGAACGTCAGCTGCACCATCCCCACGGTGAACCAGCCACAGACCGCTGTCTCCATCACGTCGAGTTTCACCGGTGACAGCTACGACACCCCGGCCACGGCAACGACGCCGGCGACGGTCACGGAGCCGACGACGCTGACGGTCAATCCCGCGACGAGTGACTACTCCGACTCCACCACGGTCTCAGGGGTCCTGACCGATTCGGTGACCAACGCACCGGTCTCCGGCGAGCCGGTGACATTCAAGCTCAACGGGACCGAGACGTGCACCGGTACGACCGACGCCACCGGCACCGCCTCGTGTGCCATCACGCCGGGCGAGCCCGCCGCCACCTACCCGTTGACCGGCACCTTCGCAGGCGACTCGACCCTGCCCCTGCAACTGACCGCATCGAGCGGCTCGGCCAACTTCGTCGTCACCCTGGAGGAGACGGCGATCACCTACACCGGGGGGACCGTGGCCCAGAATGGGCAGCCCTTGACCGTCTCGGGTGTGCTGACGACCGACAACGGCACCGGGCTCGGCGGCAAGACCGTGACGTTCACGCTGGGCAGCGGGACGGCGGCGCAGACCTGCACCGGCGTGTCGAACTCGACCGGTGCGGCGTCCTGCGTCATCAACGTGACGGGCCAACCGCAGGGCCCCATCCCGGTGAGTGACACCTTCGGAGGCGACGCCTACTACCAGACGGCGACTGCGACCTCGACGGTCAACCTCCCCGAGGGCACCACGTTGACGGTGACCCCCGGCAACGGCACCTACAACTCGTCGTCCACGGTTTCGGGCACCCTGATCAACAGCTACACCAACGCCCCGGTGCCGGGCGAGCCGGTGACCCTGACGGTCAACGGCACCCAGAAGTGCACCGCGACGACGAACGCGAGCGGTGTCGCCTCGTGCGCCATCACACCGAACGAGCAGGGCGGGACCTACACGCTGAGCGGCATCGTTCAGTGGTGACACGACCACGACTCCGACCCTGCTTCCGAGCACCGGTTCGAGCAGCTACACGGAGAACAAGGCCCCGACCACCGTGACCTACACGGGCAGCACCACCATCACGAGCGGGAATTCCCCCGTGCTCTCCGCGACCTTGACGACCAACGGGGCGCCACTGGCGGGCCAGACCGTGACGTTCACCGTCGGCTCGGGCAGCTCGGCCCAGAAGTGCAGCGGGACGACCAACTCCGCCGGCACTGTGAGCTGCAGCATCTGCACCTTCAACCAGAACGCCAGCCCGCTCCCCGTGACCGTGAGCTACGGCGGAAACGGGTACTACTCCGGATCGACCACGTCGAAGTCGATCACCGTGACCACGCCGACGTCGCTGTCAGTGAGCGCAGTCACCGGTGCGACGGGCCAACCCACGACGGTCACGGGCACGCTGACGAACCAGGTCACTGGTCAGGGGATCACCGGGCAGACCGTCACGCTGACGCTCAACGGGACCCAGTCCTGCACGGCCACCACCGGCGCTTACGGCAAGGCCTCGTGCTCCATCACGCCCAACGAGTCCTCGGGCACCTACCCGGTGACCGGCTCGTTCGCCGGCAACACGACGACAGCGCCCCAGCTGCTCTCGAGCACGGGGCACAACAACTTCGTCGTCACCCCGGCCACCACGAGCGTGACCTACACCGGCGCCACCACGGCGACGAACGGATCGTCCGTGACCCTGTCGGCCACCCTGACGAGCAACGGCACACCGCTGAGCGGCCAGAGTGTGGTCCTGAACCTGGGCACGGGGAAGTCGGCCCAGAGCTGCACCGCCACGACGAGCTCGTCGGGCGCAGCCTCGTGCACCATCACGTCCGTGAACCAGGTCGCGGGCTCGGTCTCCGTCACCGTCAGCTATGCCGGCAACGGCTACTACCAGTCGGCCAGCACATCGGGCACCGTGAGGATCGCCAACTGCGGCGGCGGTGGCGGCAGCGGCGGGAGCGGCGGGAGCGGCAGCGGTGGCAACGGCGGGGGGGGTGGCTACAGCGAGCCTCCGCCGGTGGGCGGCGGCCGGGGCTGCGGCTGAGCAACCGTGCCGGGCTCTCGTGAGCCGGCCACAGGCACTGACAGAACGGGACCCCCACGGGGTCCCGTTCTGCGTTCTGCGTCAGGGTTGCGCCACCATGAGCGCGGTCCCGGCCACCAGCAGGACCAGCGCTGCGACGGCAGCCCGGGACATGGCCGTGGCGTCGCGGTCCACGGACCCTTGGCACGCGGCAGGTGCGGCGTCACCACCCGCCAGTGCCACCTGCAGCCGCTGCTCGGCCGGCCACAGCACTCCCTCGCCCACGAGGGCGACCGCGGCGAAGATGGCGAGACCGCCCAGCACCCAAGCCTGCCCGAGCGCATAGGCCCCGTCGCTCATGGCCAGCAGGGAGAACCCGAAGACCGGGATGCCGTAGATGGCACGCCCGGCCCAGTTGACCCCGGGCCGGAAGTAACGCCGCAGAGGCTCGGGCAGTGGCAGGGGCGACCCGATCAGGCGGCGCAGCCGGGAGGCCGTGGCGGCGGCGGTCGCCGTAGTCACGAGACCCACCACCACACAGCCCACATGGAGCAGCAGCACGACGTCGAAGGCCGCTCCGTCCGGCTGGTGATGCATGGCCGACATGTTCTCCTCTGTCCGTGGAACCTGGGTGACGGTTCCGCGACGATGGCGTTTTTGCGGGTAGCGGAACCTGTACCGTAGAGGTGGAGGAAAGAAGATGAGGTTATTTGCGATGTCGGGCGGCCGGGAAGCGCCCCAGAGAGTGGACCGATGAACCAGTTGCGCCTCGATCCGTTGTCCGGTCGCTGGGTCGTCGTGAGCCCAGGTCGATCCGAGCGGCCGTACTCCTTCGTGACCCGCACCGCCTGGACGCCCGAGCCTCTCGACCGCCCCTGCCCGTTCTGCCCGGGGAACGAGGAGGACACGCCGCCCGCCCTGGAGACCTACGGCCCGACCGGGCGCTGGCTGGTTCGGGTCGTGCCCAACCTCTACCCGGCCTTCGAGGGTGACGAGCCCTTCGTCGTGGCCAACCGTGGCCCGGTCTTCACGCAGGCCTCCGCCGGCGGCATCCACGAGATCCTCATCTTCTCACCCGAGCACGACGCCACCCTCGGGCAACTCAGCCAGGAACAGGTCGAGCTGGTGATGGCGGCGCTGCGCGACCGCCTGGAGGAGCACGCCTCACAGCCCAACCTCCGCTACACCCAGGCCATCGTGAATTCCGGCCGCGAGGCCGGGGCATCGCTCGAGCACCCGCACGGCCAGCTGCTCGGCATGTCGTTCATCCCCCGCGAGCTCGCCGAGGAGCAGGCGCGCTTCGCACGATTCGTCGGCTCCTGCCTTCTCTGCACGACGATCGACGCCGAAGAGGATTCAACGGAGCGTGTGATCTACGCCAACGACCGCGTCGTGGTGGTGTGCCCCTTCTGGAGCGCCGTCCCCTACGAAATGCTCGTCATGCCCCGGGAGCACAACCCGCATCTCCACCGGAGCTCGACCGAGGATCTGGTCGCCGTCGGGGAGGCGATCCGGCGCTCGCTGCAACACCTCGCCGAGTCGGTCGGGGACGTCGCCTACAACATCGTCTTCCACTCGGCCCCGTACCGGGTGGGCGAGCCCTACCACTGGCACGCGCACATCTGGCCCAAGGCGACCACGACCGCCGGCTTCGAGCTCGGCACCGGCGTGGCGATCAACGTGATCTCGCCCGAGGAGGCCGCGGAGACCCTCAGGGTCTCCGCCCTGGCGATCTAGGCCGCGTTCGCCCGCACCGAGCGGGCCAGTTCGAGGAACGACACCAGGCGACGGACCAGGTCCCGGTCGGGGCCGACCAGACCGCTGATACCAGGCGTGCCCAGGTAGCCCGTCACGAAGGAGCGGCGATTCCTCATCTCCCATGCGTGGCCCAGTTCGGAGAGCCCGAGCCTGCCTGCGGGGTCGCGCTCCGCCGCCGCCACGGTGCTGGCGCGATGCATCGACCACAGCAGGTCCGCCACGTCCCCCAGCGGGGTGCGCCGGCTCACCGTGGACTCCGGGGCGAGAACGCCTCCCGGCGCGCAGTCGCTGACCACCCACCCCTGGTCCGTCCGGGCCGTGCGCCCCAGCTGGAAGTCGCCGTGGGTCCGGATGACCGGGAGCCGCGCGTCGCACTCGTGGAGCCACTTGACCAGTTCGGTGACGCCCGGTGCCTCCAGCAGCGACGCGTCCGACGCGGCGATCGTCGCCTCGGCCCGGTCGACCCAGTCGACGACCGGCTCGTGCTGGCGCTCGAAGGCACGATCGAGGGCCAGGTGCATGCGGGCGGTCATGGTGCCGAGCGCCCGGGCTTCGGCGCCGAAGTCGCCGCCCGCGACCTCGGGCGATCCACCGGAGGCGTAGAAGTCGCGCAGAGAGGTCAGGGCCAGCGCCCAACCCCCGGAGCGGTCGGCCAATGGCTCTTGCACCACCCCGAGGTCGCTCCCGTCCCAGACCCAGCGCACGAGCGGGGCGGCAACATGGTTGAAACCGGACTCGTCCAGCGCAACCATGAGATCGACGTCGGGCCGCGGTGCCCGGTCGAGCCATGGGAACACCAGCAGGTCACCCCGATCGCCGCAATCGAGCACGGTGGCGTCGTCGTCGTCCTGCAGCACCGCGACGGACCCGGGTCGGGCCGCGACGCCGCGCACCGTGGCGAGCAGCAACCCGGCCAGTTGCGCGTCGCGTAGGGCGTCGGTGCAGACGGCCAACCCGTCCTCGTCGTCGAGCAGGCCGAGTGCCGCCTCTTCCCCGGAACGGAGGAAGTGGGGCTCGTCGGAGACTCCCCGCACTCCCACAACGATGTGCGCGCGCCGCTCCCCGACCCGGGCCACGATGTCGATCAGGCCCGGCCGGCCCCCCAGGAGCACCTCGGCGCGCTCAACGACGATCTCGCCCGTCGGCGTGATCCGGCGCAGTCCCAGCCACGCCTCTATCAGCGTGCGTATCGACTGGTCGCGCTCGGCCGTCACTCCGGCGCCTGCCTGTCCTCGAGCACGAGGTCGAACCACAGGAAACCGTAGGGGGGCAGGGTCACGGCGTAGGGCTCCTCGGTGATGAGGGGGAAGGGCACGCGCCCCAGCACCTCGTAGGGGGTGGAACCGGCCCACTTGGCCAGCGCGAGCTCGGCGGGTTGTGCGAACCGGCTCAGGTTGTGGACGCACAGCACGGCCTGGTGGCGGTACACGGCCTCGTCGCCCTCGCTTTCGTTGCCGGCCGGGACGGTGCGGGCGAGCACCGTGGAGCGGCCCCAGTCCAGAGCGCCTCCGGCCGACGGGCTCACCGACGGACCCGTCGAGGTCGAGGAGGTCAAGATGTCCGCCACCTCGCCCGAGCGCATGTAGGCGAGGACCGAAGGGTTGGCGCACGGCAGGACCTCCATGGCGCCCACACCCATCACGGGGAGCGCCCGCCGCTCGGTCAGCATGCGCCGCAGCCAGTGCAGGAATGATCCCTGGTTGCGCAGCTGGGCCTCCGCGTTGAGCGCGCTGAAGCCGTAGACGGGATCCATGAGCGGCGGCAGGTACAGCTGGGCAAAGTCCGCCTGCGAGAACCCGCCGTTGCGGTCGGGCGACCACTGCATGGGCGTGCGCACGGAGTCCCGGTCGCCGAGGTAGATGTTGTCACCCATCAGCAACTCATCGCCGTAGTAGATGACCGGGCTGCCGGGCAGCGACAGGATCAGGGCATAGAGCAACTCGGCCGTGCGCCGGTCGTTGTCGATGAGAGGCGCCAGGCGCCGCCCGATCCCCATGTGGCGCTTCATCCTCGGGTCCTTGGCGTACTCCGACATGAGGTAGTCGCGCTCCTCGTCGCTGACTTGCTCCAGGGTCAGCTCGTCGTGGTTGCGCAGGAAGATGGCCCACTGGCAGGCGTCATCGATGACCGGGGTCTGCGCAAGGATCTCGGTGATCGGGTAGCGCTGTTCCCGGCGGACGGCCATGAAGAGGCGCGGCATAAGAGGGAAGTGGAAGCACAGGTGGCACTCGTCGCCGTCGCCGAAGTAGTCGGCCACGTCGCTCGGCCAGCCGTTCGCCTCGGCGAGGAGGATCCGTCCGGGGTAGTCGGCGTCAATCTGCTTGCGGACGCGCTTGATGAACGAGTGCGTCTCGGGCAGGTGCTCGCCCGATGTGCCATCGCGCTGGTACAGATAGGGCACGGCGTCGAGCCGGAACCCGTCGAACCCGAGGTCGAGCCAGAAGCGCACGAGGTCGATCATGGTGTCGGCGACTTCGGGGTTTTCGTAGTTCAGATCCGGCTGATGGTGGTAGAAGCGGTGCCAGTAGTACTGCTGGCGCGTGTCGTCCCACGTCCAGTTCGATCGCTCGACGTCGGTGAACACGACCCGGGCGTCCGGCCATTTCTGGTCGTCGTCGTTCCAGACGTACCAATCGGCCTTGGCGTTGTCTCTCGATGACCGCGACTCAATGAACCAGGGATGCTCGTCGCTGGTGTGGTTCATCACGAGATCGGCGATGACCCGGATGCCGCGGCGGTGCGCATCCTCCAAGAACGCCACCAGGTCGCTGATACTCCCGTAGTCGGGGTGGACGTTGAAGAAGTCACTGATGTCGTAGCCGCCGTCGCGCAGGGGGGAGGGATAGAAGGGCAGCATCCAGATGCAGTCGATCCCGAGCCACTCCATGTAGTCGAGCTTCTCGCGCAGGCCGCGCAGATCACCGGTGCCGTCGTTGTTGGCGTCGTAATAGCCCCGGATGAGCACCTCGTAGAACACGGCGTGCTGGAACCAGCGCACCGATGGGTCGAAGGCGCTCTCGCTGGAGCTGACGGGAATGGGTGGTGAACTCAACGCATCACCGTCCGACGAAGGTGGCCCTGCCCGGACCGCTCTGACGGAACGAGGCGATCCCGCGTGCTGCATCCTCGGTCGCGGCCACGGCGACGAAGGCCTGCCGCTCCATGGCCATCCCCTCGGCCAGCGTTGTCTCGAGGCCCCCGTCCACCGCGGACTTGGCCAGGCCGTGGGCCACCAAGGGGCCGGCTGCGAGCTCCGCCGCCCAGGTGAGCGCCGACTCCAGCACGTAGTCGGGCGCCACGGCCCGATTCACGAGCCCGATCGACAGCGCCTCGTCGGCCCGGATCTGGTGACCGGTGAAGATCAGCTCCTTCGCCCGGGACGACCCGATCAGCCGGGGCAGGCGCTGCGTGCCGCCGCCGCCGGGAATCACCCCGAGCAGGACCTCGGGCAGCCCGAAGCGGGAATCCTCCGCGCACACGCGGAAATCGCAGGCCAGCGCCAGCTCCAGCCCGCCGCCCAGGGCATACCCGTTGACGGCGGCGATGGTCGCCCGGGGCACCGAAGCCAGCGCACCCAACGCGTCCGCGAAGCTCGCCCCCACGGCCCCCGCGCCGCTGTCGCCCAGCTCGACGATGTCAGCACCGGCGGCGAAGATCCGCCTTCCGCCCCAGAGCACGACGGCGCCGGGCGGGTCGTCGTGGAGACCGGTGGCCACGGCGTGCAGCTGCGCCAGCACCTCGACGGAGAGCGCGTTCGCCTTGGGCCGGTCCAACCGGATGAGCGCGACGTGGTCGGGGCGTCGCTCCACGGTGACGAAGCTCTCAGGCATGGCCGCACCGTACCGGAACCCGCTCACGACGGCTCATCCGGCGAGCAGGCCGTCGGCGGCCTGATAAGGGTCGAGCTCACCGGCGGCGAGGGCCTTCACCGCCGTCGTGAACTCCTCCCCGGCGACCAGTTCGTCCACCCTGACCTCGGTGCGGGCGAGGAGCACCCGGCGCAGCTCCTGGGCCAGTCGGTCGGTGCGGCGAACCGCCAGCTGGCCCGAGCTCACCAGGTGGTCGCGGTGACGGGCCACGGCATGCCAGAGCTCGGCGACGCCCTCGCCGGCCGTCGCCGTCGTGTCGATGATCTCGGGCCGCCATGCCCCCGGACGCGCCAGGTCGAGCATCTGCTCCAGATCGCGGCGGGCCTCCCGCACGCCCGGCCGGTCGGCCTTGTTGATCACGAACACGTCCGCAACCTCGAGGAGCCCGGCCTTGCTCGCCTGCATGGAATCACCCCAGCCGGGCGTGACCACCACCACGCTGGTATCAGCGGCTGACGCGATCTCGACCTCCATCTGCCCGACCCCGACGGTCTCGACGATGATCATGCCGATGCCTGCGGCCCCGAGCAGGCGAACGGCGTCGGGGACGGCGAGCGAGAGGCCTCCGAGATGACCCCGCGTCGCCATCGACCGGATGAACACCGTCGGGTCGAGCGCGTGCTGGCTCATGCGCACGCGGTCGCCCAGGATGGCACCTCCGCTGAAGGGCGACGACGGGTCGACGGCGATCACCGCCACCTGGGGGATGGCCGAACCCTCCGGCCAGCCGCCCCGGACCTCGGTGATGAGGCCGTCGGTCAACGTCGACTTCCCGGCACCCGGCGCACCAGTCAGGCCCACGGTGAAGGGGACATCGGAACGGTAGGCGAGCCGTGCCACCGCCATGGCCGTCTCACCGCCCCGCTCGACGTAGGAGAGCAGTCGCGCCAGCGCGACGCGGTCGTCCGCCCTGGCCCGTTCGAGCAGGGTCGCCGGATCGGTCGGCAGCGGGCTCACCGGCGGGTCACCTTGGCTCCCAGCGAGCTCAGCGCGCCGGCCAGGTCCTCGTAACCACGGCCGATGTGATGGGCACCGCTCACCACCGTCTGCCCTTCGGCCACGAGCCCGGCGAGCACGAGCGCCACACCGGCCCGGATGTCGGGAGCCCGCACCGGGGCGCCCGAGAGCCGGGGGGCGCCGCGGACGACGGCATGGTGGCCCTCTGTCCGTATGTCCGCGCCCATCCGTCGCAGCTCCTCCACGTAGCGGAACCGCCCGGAGAACAGGTTCTCGGTGAGGATGCCCACACCGTCGGAGACCGTGAGCATGGCGACGAGCAGCGGGCTGTAGTCGGTCGCCACGCCCGGATACGGGAGCGTGGCGACGTCGGCGGCCACCAGGCGTGCGCCGGCACTGGCCCGCAAGCCGTGCGGGCCCATGTCGGTGGCCACGCCCATCTGGTTGACCTTGCGCAGGAGCATCTCCATGTGGTCCGGTCGGGCGTCGGCGATCGTGACGTCACCGCCCACCATGCCGACCGCGGCCAGGTAGGTCGCGGCCACCACCCGATCCGGGACGACCGCGTGACGGGTGGGCCGGAGCGACTCCACCCCCTCGATCTCAATGCGGGAGGTACCGGCGCCGCGTACCACCGCCCCCATGTCGCACAGCATGGAGGCCAGGTCGGCCACCTCGGGCTCCTTGGCGGCGTTCTCGATCACGGTCGTGCCCTTGGCCAGGACCGCCGCCATGAGCAGGTTGTCCGTCGCCGTGTGGCTGGGGTACTCCAGAACGACCCGCGTACCGACGAGGCGGCCACCCGGCACCGTGCCCCGCACCTCGCCGTGCGACGACTCGAAGCGCGCGCCCATGGCGCTGAGGCCGTTGACGTGGAAGTCGATCGGCCTGGCCCCGAAGTCGTCCCCGCCGGGCAGCGGCACGCGCACGGAGCCGCAGCGGGCGAGGAGGAGCCCGAGCACCACGACCGAGGCCCGCATCCGTTCGAAGAGCTCGTAGGGCCCGGACGGCACCAGGTCGCCGTCCGGCGGGGTCGTCACGCTCACATCCCCGTTGTGGAGGCGCTCCACCCGCGCCCCATGGCGCGCAGGACCTCCGCCATGGTGTCGACGTCAGAGATGTGAGGGACGTTGGAAAGGACCGTGCAGCCCTCGGCCAGCAGGCACGCCGCCATCAGTTTGAGCGCCGAATTCTTGGCACCGCCTGCGCTGACGGTCCCCCGGAGCGGCCCGTTAGGCTCGACGACGATCTGATCCACGACCCCAAGTATCGCCGCTGGAGGGCGGCCCGACCGGCAAGCCACGATCTGCGACCCACTATGGTCGGGGCCAGTGGTGACGTCCATCCAAGCCCCCGACCGGAACCTCGCCATGGACCTCGTGCGCACGACCGAGGCGGCGGCGATGGCGGCCAGCCGCTGGATGGGACGGGGCGACAAGCTGGGCGCCGACGGGGCCGCGGTCGAGGCCATGCGGACCGTCCTGGCCACCGTGCCGATGGACGGGATCGTCGTCATCGGCGAAGGCGAGAAGGACAACGCGCCGATGCTGTTCAACGGGGAGAAGATCGGCGACGGCACTCCCCCCCTGACCGACATCGCGGTGGACCCCATCGACGGCACCACGCTGACCGCCCAGGGCCGCGGTGGCGCGCTGGCGGTCATCGCCGTGGCCGAGCGCGGCGCCATGTTCGACCCCGGCCCGTGCGTCTACATGGAGAAGCTCGCCGTGGGGCCGCGCGCCAAGGGCGCCTGCGACATCCGTCGGACGCCGACCGAGAACCTCCACGCCCTCTCGGAGGCCCTGGGCCGTCCCGTGCGCGACCTGACTGCGGTGATCCTCGACCGCCCTCGGCACGAGGCCCTGGTCGCCGAGGTGCGGTCCACGGGGGCCCGGATCCGCCTGATCACCGACGGCGACGTGGCGGGTGCCATCGCCACCGGGTGGCCCGGAGCGGGCACCGACATCCTCTTCGGCATCGGAGGCACACCCGAGGGCGTGCTGGCCGCGGCGGCGCTGAAGTGCATGGGCGCGGAGATCCAGGGAAGGCTCTACCCGCGCAACGAGCAGGAGCGCGCCGCGGCCGCCGAACTGGGGTACGCGCTCGACGCCGTGCTGACGACCGACGACCTCGTCCAGGGGAACAACTGCTTCTTCGCCGCCACCGGCATCACCGATGGCGAGCTGTTGCAGGGCGTGCAGTACCACGAGTTCGGGGCCACCACGCAGTCACTCGTCATGCGCTCCAAGTCGGGGACGCTGCGCAAAATCGACGCCAGCCACACGTTGGCCAAGCTGGCGGAGTTCAGCTCGATCTCGTTCGGCTAATTCCGGGCCGGCGGCGGACCGGGTCCGGCCGCTGGAGTTGCTAGGCGGCGCTGTCGGCGGCCACGGCCAGCCGGAGTTCGGCCCGGGACAGGGCGCCCTCCGCCGCGGCCAGCTCGACGTCCTCCTCGATGTCCTCCGAGACCTGCCCGCGGCCCGACCCGAGCTCGCTGACCCGCTGCGCGGCCCGCTCCCGGGCCCGCTCGGCCCGGGGCACGTCGATCTCAGCTGCCAGCTCGGCCACACCGGCCAGCACCGTCACGCGGGTCGACAACCCGGGAAGCGGCCCGTCGCCCTCCGCCAGGCCGGCGGCCGCGCCGGGGCTGGTGTCGACCTGGAGGAACCCGCCGTGCACCGCCAGGCGCACCAGGGTCCCCTCGGCCTCCTCGACCTTCACCTCGCAGTGCACCACGTCGCCCACCAGCGGGGTGTGGCCGTCGAGGACCGTCAGGTCCCCCTCGGAGGTGGCCAGCACGATGGACGTCGCGCCACCGGCGAAGAGGGACTGCTCGGGCGTGACGATCTCCACGCCGAAGACGCCGTCGGGCATCAGCCCGCCTCGGCCTCGAGCGTCCGTGCCTTCTCGAGCACGGACTCCACGCCGCCGACGTTGAGGAACGCCTGCTCGGGGACGTTGTCGAGGTCGCCGTTGGCCAGCGCCTCGAACGACTCCACCGTCTCGTCGATGGGCACGAAGATCCCCGGCACCCCGGTGAAGACCTCGGCCACGAAGAAGGGCTGGGAGAGGAAGCGCTGGACCTTGCGGGCCCGGCTCACCGTCACGCGGTCCTCCTCGGACAACTCGTCCATGCCGAGGATGGCGATGATGTCCTGCAGCTCCTTGTAGCGCTGCAGGATCTCCTGGACGCGGCGGGCCACGGCGTACTGGCGGTCGCCGACGATCTCGGGCGCCAGGATGTTCGACGTCGACGCCAGCGGGTCGACCGCGGGGTAGATGCCCAAGGCCGCGATCTGGCGCGAGAGCTCGGTCGTGGCGTCGAGGTGGGTGAAGGTCGTGAACGGGGCGGGGTCGGTGTAGTCGTCCGCGGGGACGTAGACGGCCTGGAGCGAGGTGATCGACTTCCCCTTGGTCGAGGTGATCCGCTCCTGCAGCTCGCCCATCTCGTCGGCCAACGTGGGCTGGTAGCCCACGGCGGAGGGCATCCGGCCGAGCAGCGTGGAGACCTCGGAGCCGGCCTGGACGAAACGGAAGATGTTGTCGATGAACAGCAGCACGTCCTGGTTCTGCACGTCCCGGAAGTACTCGGCCATGGTGAGCGCCGCCAGGGCGACGCGGAGGCGCACGCCAGGGGGCTCGTCCATCTGGCCGTACACCAGGGCGGCCTTGTCGATGACCCCCGACTCCTGCATCTCGAGCCACATGTCGGTGCCCTCGCACGTTGCGCTCGCCCACGCCGGCGAAGACCGACACCCCGCTGTACTGCTGGGCCACGCGGTGGATCATCTCCTGAATGATGACGGTCTTGCCGACGCCGGCTCCCCCGAAGAGCCCGATCTTGCCGCCCTGCACGTACGGCTCGAGCAGGTCGATCACCTTGATCCCGGTCTCGAACATCTGGGCCCTCGGCTCCAGCTGGTCGAAGGCCGGGGCGCTGCGGTGGATCTCCCAGCGCTCGTCGATCCCCTCAATCGAGTCCGTGTCGAGCGGCTGCCCCAGCACGTTGAAGACGTGGCCGAGGACGGCGTTGCCGACCGGGACGGAGATGCCGCGGCCGAGGTTGCGCACCGCCGCGCCGCGTACGAGCCCGTCCGTCTGCTGCATGCAGATGCAACGGACGCGCCCGTCACCGATCTGCTGGGCCACCTCGGCCGCGACGGTGTGCGTGGAGCCGTCGAGCTCAATGTCGAACTCGACCTCGTGGTTGATCTCGGGCAGGGCGTGCGGGGGAAACTCGACGTCGATCACCGGCCCGGCGATGGCAACGACCCGCCCTTCCTCGAGTGCCGGTCCTGCAGCGGCGTCTCTCTCTGCGGTGGTGGTCATGCGGTCAAGCTCCCTTCGCTTGGCGGAGCGCCTCGGCTCCGCCGACGATCTCCATGATCTCGGTGGTGATGGCGTCCTGACGGGCGCGGTTCATGACGCGGGTCAGGGTGCGGACGAGCTCGTCCGCGTTCTCGCTGGCGGCCGCCATGGCGCGCTGTTGCGCAGTGAAGAACGATGCCGCGCCTTCGAGCAGCGCGGCAAAGATCTCCGCCTCCAGTGCCCGCGGAGCCAGCTTGGCCAGGAGCTTGGCGGGCTCCGGCTCGAACTCGGTATAGCCCTCGAGCGTCCCCTCCTCGGCGATCTCTGCGAGCTGCTCGTCGGCCTCCGGCAGCGGCAGGGGCAGCATCTGCATGGCCTCGACGCGCTGGGTCCCTGCAGAAATGAACCGGGTGGACACCATCTGCACGATGTCGATCTCACCGGCCGCGAAGGGGGCGGCCACGACGGCGGCGACGTGCCGGGCGTCTCCGAACTCCGGGCGGTCGGCCAGGCCGACGAATGACTGCGCGACCTCAATGCCGCGGAAGCGGAGGTACGCAGGGGCCTTCTTGCCGACCGACCACACCGTGACCTCGGCGCCGGCGGTCCGGTACTCGGCCACCATGCGCTCGGTCAGCCGCAGGACGCCCGAGTTGTAGGACCCGGCCAGGCCCCGGTCACCGGCGATGGCCAGGATCCCGAAGTGACTCGGCGATTCGGGCGTCCCGAGCAGCTTGGTGGCCGCAATGGGGTCGGCCGCCGCCGTGAGTCGCAGGACGCGCTCCATGCCCTCGCGGAAGGGACGGTTCGCCGCGATGCGGTTCTGGGCGCGCACGATCCGCGACGCGGCGATGAGCTCCATCGCCTTGGTGATCTTCCTCGTGGACTGCACGCTGCGGATGCGGCGCCGCAGGATGCGCTCTTGGCCTCCGGCCATGCGTCAGTCGACCTTCCCCGTGTCGAACCCCTCCAGGAAGGTCGTCATGCCCTTGTCGAGCTCGTCGCCGTCGGGCATGGCGCCAGTGGTACGGATCGTCTGGAGCACGGCCGGGTGGTTCGCCCTGAAGTACTCGACGAGCTCGGTCGCGAAGCGGCGCACCTCGGTCACCGGGACCGTGTCCGTCCAGCCCTTGGTCCCGGCGTAAATGACCACGACCTGCTCCTCGACCGGCACCGGCTCGTTCTGGTGCTGCTTGAGCAGCTCCGTCAGGCGGTACCCGCGGTCGAGCTGCGCCTGGGACACGCGGTCGAGCTCCGAGCCGAAGGTGGCGAACGACTCGAGCTCGCGGAACTGCGCCAAGTCCAGCTTGAGCGTCCCGGAGACCTGCTTCATCGCCTTGACCTGGGCGGCACTGCCCACCCGGCTCACCGAGTTGCCGACGTTGATGGCCGGCCGGATGCCCGAGTTGAACAGGTCGGTCTCCAAGAAGACCTGACCGTCGGTGATGGAGATCACGTTGGTCGGGATATACGCCGAGATGTCACCGGCCTTGGTCTCGATGACGGGCAGCGCGGTCAGGGACCCGCCCCCCAGTGCGTCCGAGAGCTTGGCGGCCCGCTCGAGCAGCCGCGAGTGGAGGTAGAACACGTCGCCGGGGTAGGCCTCGCGGCCTGGTGGACGCCGGAGCAGGAGTGAGACGGATCGGTAGGCCTCCGCCTGCTTGGAGAGGTCGTCGTAGATGATGAGCGCGTGCTCGCCGTTCTCCATCCAGTGCTGGCCCATCGCGCAGCCGGCGTAGGGCGCCAGGTACTTGTAGGGAGCGGGGTCCCCGGCCGAGGCGACCACCACGACGGTGTACTCGAGTGCCTGGTGGTCCTCCAGGGTGGCCACCGTCTGCGCCACCGAGGAGTTCTTCTGGCCGATGGCCACGTAGATGCACTTCACGCCCTGGCCGCGCTGGTTGATGATGGTGTCGACGGCGACCGAGGTCTTGCCTGTCTTGCGGTCGCCGATGATCAACTCGCGCTGCCCGCGGCCGATCGGTGTCATGGCGTCAATGGCCTTGATGCCCGTCTGGAGCGGCTCGCTCACCGGCTGGCGGCCGACGATCCCGGGGGCCTGGACCTCCATGCGGCGCGTCTCGGTGGTGTTGACCGGTCCCTTGCCGTCGAGCGGCTCTCCCAGCCCGTTGACCACGCGGCCGAGCAGTGCGTCGCCGACCGGAACGGTCTGGATCCGCCCGGTGGCCTTGACGGTCTGCTCCTCCTCGAGGCTGTCGACCTCGCCCAGGACGACCGCACCGATGGTGTCCTCGTCGAGGTTCAGCGCGAGGCCGAGGGTCCCGTCCTCGAACTCGAGCAACTCGTTGACCGCGGCGCCGGGCAGCCCGGACACCCGGGCGATGCCGTCACCGACCTCGACGATGCGCCCGATCTGCTCGGTGCCCACGGCCGGGGTGTACTCCTCGACGTGGCGCTCCAGCGCCTTGGTGATCTCACTGGCGTCGATCGTGAGCTCTGCCATCACTCTGCTCCCTCTGTCTCATCATTCGAACTCTGGCTGCGGCGGAATCCGGCTGGTTCCCAGCCGCTCGGCGCGAAGTGTTCGCGCAGCGCGTCGATCCGCCCCCGTGCGGTGGCGTCCACCTGGAGGTCACCGATGCGGATCACCGCGCCGCTCAGCAGCGACGCGTCGACCTCCACCTGCAACTCCACGGGCGCACCGGCGAGGGAGCCGAGCGAGTCGGTCAATTCGGTCCGCTGCGCCTCGTCGATGGGCGCCGCGGCACGGACGCGGGCGATGCGCCAGCCCCGGGCCTGCGCGGTGAGCTCCACCAGGAAGTCCAGGGTGCCGACGATGTCCCGGGCCCGACCCCCCGTCACGGCGTAGCGGGCCAGCGAGAGGCTCGCGGGCGACGTCTTGCCCTCCAGCAACTCGGTGACAAGCCCACGGCGCGCCGCCACGTCCAGGTCACGATCCGTCAGTGCGGAACGGAGGGCCGGCGTGGCGGCCACGATCCGGGCGAAGCGGAACAGGTCGTCCTCGAGCGACTCCAGCTCGGCGGTGGACATGTCCTCGTGGACGGCCGTGGCGAAGCCGCCGACGCGCTGGCGGGACTGGGTGAGGCTCAGTCCCGGCTCTTCGTCCTGGCCCTCGTCGAGGTGGCGCACCCGGGTGCTGACCCAGCCGAGCGCGGCGGGCACCTCAGGGGCGGCGACCGCCATGGAGGCGAACGCCGCCAGCCGGCGGGCCGCAGGTGAGACCCTCCCGTCCAACAGGTCGAGCACGACGGCCCGGCGGGCCGGGCCGTGGACGGCGGTGTCGGTCAGTGCGGCCCGGAGCTGGTTGTTGGCCAGCACGAGCTGCTCGATCGCTTCAAGGTCGGCCGCCAAGCCCGCGAGCGCGGCCGGCCCGGCCGCCTCGGCCACGGCGGCCGTGTACCCCTGAAGCGTCGGGTTCACTGTCGGGCCCCGGTACCGGCGGCGGCCGCGCCGCCCGCCGTGTCGGCCCGCAGCGCGGCGACGGCCTCGTCGATCAGGTCGCGGTGGGCCTCGGCGTCAACTTCGCGCCCGATGACCCGCTCCACCACCTCCATCACGATCTCGCCCATGCGCGCGGCCGCCTCCTCCACGGCCCGCTGGCGGGCCAGAGCGATCTCGAGGTCGGCGTTGCCAACGATCCGGTCGTACTCACCTTGCCCGCGTGCCTGGGCATCGGTGCGCACCTGCTCCGCGGTGCGGTTGGCGGTGGCGACGATCTCGCGTGCCTGCTGGCGCGCCTCTTCGAGCACGCTCCGGCGCTCGTCGTCCGCCGCCTCGGCGTCGGCGCGCGCCTGGTCCGCCGCTTCGAGGGACGACCTGATCTTCTCCTGGCGCTCCTCCATGGCCTTGTTGAGGGGTGGGAGCACCCACTTGTAGATGGCCAGGATCAAGATGATCGAGACGATCAGCTCAATGAAGAAGGTCCCATTGGGCAGTAGGAAGATGCCTGCTGTGGTCATGATGCTCTCGGTCTCCGGGTTGTCTCCGGCGGGTGGACGATGGGAAGTAACGCGCGACTAGGCGATGCTCTTGGCGGCGAAGACGTAGACGAACACCACCATGAACAGCAGGTTGATGAAGTACATGGCCTCCACCAGGCCGACGGTCAGGAAGAAGTACTGACGGGCCTTCGCCTCGATCTCGGGCTGCCGTGCGATGGCCGCGATCGTCTGCGAACCGGCGAGGCCGTCGCCGACTGCGGCACCGATGGCGCCCCCGCCGAGTGCCAGCCCGCCGCCGACGAGTGCGCCGGCGATCCGTACCGCACCTTCCATTGTGCTTGCTGCCATGTTTCCTCTCCTTTGTTGAGATCGTGTGCGAACGTGTTGCTTGGTCTTGGGGTTCTCGGCTTCGCCGGGCGCCTAGTGGTCGTCCCGGCTCATGCCCATGCCGAGGTACATGATGGTGAGCAGAGCGAAGATGAAGGCCTGGATGGCGCCGATGAACAGCTCGTCGAACGGCTTCCAGATGAGAAGCCCGATCCAGGACAGGTAGGGCGGTATCAGAGCTACGATCACCGCGACCATGAGCACGCCGGAGAAGATGTTGCCGAAGAGCCGGAACGTCAGGGTGATCGGCTTGGTGATCTCCTCGATGATGTTGATCGGGGTGAGTGCGGCGTACGGCTGGGCATAGTGCTTGAAGTAGCCCTTCCAGCCGCGCGCCTTCACCGAGTTGTAGTGCACCAGGAAGAACACGGTCAGCGCCAGGGCCAGGGGGAGGTTCACGTCGCCCGTCGGCGGGGCCAGGAAACCCGGATCGCCGCTCGGCACGAAGGCCAGCCAGTTACAGATGAGGATGAAGAAGAAGACGGTGACGCCCAGGCCGACGAAGGGCAGGCCTTCGGGCCCGATGGCCGACGCGGCCAGGTCGGTGACCTGCTCGACCAGCGTCTCCCAGAAGAGCTGCAGCTTGCCGGGCACCCCCGACGTGACCTTGGCGCGCATGCGGAAGCCGAATCCGAGCACGATGGCGGCGGCGATGAGCGTGGTCCACACGACATCGAGGTAGATGGTGAGGCCAGCCACGTGGACCACGCCGTGATGGTCGCCGATCGTGATGTTGCCGCTGGCGAGCACGAAGCTGTTGCCGCTCATTGGATCCCCTGCGAAATGATGACGCGCCCGACGTTGACCACGAAGAGCAACTGGAAGATGACGAGGCCTGCCACGGCGCCGATACCCAGCGCGCCGTTCAGGAGCAGCAGGCCGACGCAGATCAGCGTGATGACGCCGAGGCGGGTCACGCTCTTCGTGCCCATGGCGCGCCGGAGGACCTTGTTGTTGGTCTCACCCCCGGTGTTGAGCTTGGCCACACCGGCATCGAGGAAGCGCAGGTTGACGACGGCCATGGTGAGCCCGATGGCGAGGCCGAGCGCCGCCCAGGGGACCGAGAGCAGCAGGGCGATCAGGACGGCCGCCGCGCCCACCACCAGGGCGGAGACGATGGTCCGACGCAGCACCTTGGCCAGCGCGTTGCCCCCGAGACCCGAAAGCCCGTCGAGCATGTTCACGGCCGAACCTCTAGAGGTAGGCGCGGATCTGCTTGATGACGCTGAGCGCGGCCACCGCCACACCGAGCGCCAGGCCCACCAGCAGGAACGCCGGCGCGGTGTGCAGCGCGCTGTCCACCCAGAGCCCGAGCCCGAGCCCGACACCCACGCAGACGGCGGCCGACAGCCCCATGCTCAGGAAGGCCATGGCGCCCGGGAGCGGCTTGGGCTCCTGTGGCTGGGAGGATTCGTCCGGTGCGCTCACCCGGATGGGCGCGCACGTCGACGCTCACTTGACCACGCATGCGACTGCTGCCCCCTTATGCGGTGCGTGGCGCGCCGGAGTCCGTCGTCCGCGAGGCTGCCGGGGCGGCAGCGTCGGACGAGGCGAGGTGGACGGGGTACACAGGCCTCATCATCGCATCCCGGCCCAGATGGCGTCCAAACGGTCAGGAAGGGAACCGGACCACCTCGCTGACCCGCTCCGCCTCCTCGGGAGGGAGGGGAAATCCCTGGTCGCGCTGCTCGTCCTCGTCTTCCCCGTTCCCCCGGCGCAGCCCGGGGTGGAAGAACGTGTACAGGCCCACCGCGAGGGCGGCGGCCCCGATCGGGATGAAGGCGTTGACCTGGTGCACGAAGAGGGGAAAGAGCAGGAAGCTGGACAGGATCGCCGTCCAGGCCCACAGGATGATGACACTGCGCCGGGGTCCGTGGCCGAGGCGCAGGAGGCGATGGTGGATGTGCTCCTTGTCCGGGGTGTCGAACCCCGTCCCCCGCGCCGTGCGCCGCACGAAGGCGAAGGCCATGTCGACGAGAGGGACCCCGAGAATCAGGATCGGGATGAAGAGAGGGGCGAAGAAGAAGTAGGTGACGCCGCTGATGGGCACGGCTGTCGGGACGCGGCCGCCGATCACCATCGTGGAGGCCGCCATCAGCAGGCCGAGGAAGTGCGCGCCGGCATCACCCATGAAGATGCGTGCCGGGTTGAAGTTGAAGGGCAGGAAACCGAGGCAGATCCCGCAGGCGACCACGGCCACCAGCGGTCCGATGTTGTCGCTGGGCAGGAGGCCGAGCCCCATGAGGCGGATCCCGTACAGCGCGAGGGCGCCCCCTCCGATGGCCACCACCCCGGCGGCCAGGCCGTCCAGCCCGTCGATCAGGTTGACGGCGTTGGTGAGCGCGATCACCCAGGCCGCGGTGATGAGGGGGACGATGCCCGGGGTCAGGACGAAGAACCCCGCCAGCGGGATCTTCAGCTCGTACATGGTCACGCCGCTGAAGTAGAGGATGCTGGCGGCGAGGACCTGTCCGGCCATCTTCGCCGGCGCCGACATGTCGCGGACGTCGTCGATCAGCCCGACCGCGAACATGGCACCGGCGGCCAGCACGACGCCGGCCATCTCCGGCGAATCCTGGAAGATGGGGCGCAGAGGCGGCACGGCGGCCGCGCCCAGCACCGCGACCAAGAACCCCATGAACATCGCGGCACCACCGCCGTAGGGGGTCGGTCTGGTGTGCACGGTGCGCTCGCCGGGGTGGGCGACGTAGCCCACCCGGAGCGCGATGCGCTTGGCCGGGACCGTCAGTGCGGCCGTGGCGCCCGCCGCCATCACCAGGACCAGGCCGTACCAGCCGATGTCGGGCATGCGCTAGGCCAGGAGATCGGGATACGGCGGGAAGGCGGCGCACAGTTCGGCGACCTCGGAGCGCACCGCCTCGATCTCCCCTTCGTCGGCCCGGGCCTTGAGCGTGCGCACGATGAAGTCGGCCACCAACCGCATCTCGTCGGTCCCCATGCCCGCCGTCGTCTCCGCGGCCGATCCCAGGCGGAGCCCGGAGGTGAGGAACGGGGAGCGGGGGTCGTCGGGAATCGTGTTGCGGTTGCAGGTGATGCCGGCCCGGTCCAGCACCTCCTGGGCCTCCTTCCCGGTCAGCTCCTGGTCGAAGGGTCGCAGGTCGACCAGCAACATGTGGTTGTCGGTGCCGCCGGAGACGAGCCGGAACCCGTGCCCGGCCAGCGCTTCGGCCAGGGCCGCCGCGTTGGCGACGACCTGGCCGGCGTACAGGCGGAAGTCCGGCCGCGCCGCCTCGGCGAACGCCACCGCCTTGGCCGCGATGACGTGCTCGAGCGGACCGCCTTGGAGCCCCGGGAACACCGCGCTGTCGATCTTCTTGGCCAGGTCCTCCCCGCACAGGATGGCGCCCCCGCGCGGGCCGCGCAGCGTCTTGTGGGTGGTGAGCGTGACGACGTCGGCCACGCCGACCGGGCTCGGGTGGACACCAGCAGCGATGAGGCCGGCCGGGTGGGCAGCGTCGAACATGAAGCGCGCGCCCACCGAGTCGGCGATCTCGCGGAAGGGCCGGGGGTCGATCACCCGGGCGTAGGCCGTCGAGCCCGCCACGATCAGAGCCGGCTTCTCGGTCTTGGCCAGGTGGGCGACCTGGTCGAAGTCGATGACCTCGCCGGGGTTCGACTCGTCGGCCGACTGCGGGGTGACGCCGTAGGACACGAAGCGCCAGAACTTCGAGACGATGGAGGCGGGCGACCCGTGGGTCAGGTGTCCGCCGTGGTCGAGCCGCATGGCGAGGATGGTCGCTCCCGGTTCGAGCAGCGCCTGGTAGACGGCGAGGTTGGCGTTGGCCCCCGCGTGCGGCTGCACGTTGGCATGGTCGGCGCCGAACAGGGCGGTGGCCCGGGCGCGGGCGAGCTCCTCCACCTCGTCGATGACGCGGTTGCCCCCGTAGTAGCGCCGGCCGGGATACCCCTCCGCGTACTTGTTCGTCAGCACCGAGCCCGAGGCGGCCAGCACTGCGGGTGAGGTGAAGTTCTCCGAGGCGATCAGCTGCAGCGTCGTCTGCTGCCGGTTGAGCTCCTCCCCGATGAGGTGCGCCACCTCGGGATCGGCGGCCAGCGCGGTCTCGTAGCTGCTCATGCAGTCCCTTCGACTGAGCTGGAGGGGGCGGCTTCGGTCCTCGGGACCTCCTCGAGGTCGAACCAGGCGTGATCCGAGCCGGCGGCGACACGCATGGGCATCGAGTCTACCGGTGACCCGGGGGGCTTCCCGTGGCTGAACCGGTACGCTGCTCGCTCCATGACGCTCGACCCGCGGACCCCCGTCGTGGTCGGTGTGGGCCAGATTGCCACGCCGCCCGGCGCCGGACTCGACCCCGCGGCGAGGCCCGAGCCGCTGGAGCTCATGACGGCGGCGCTGCTCGCGGCGGCGGAGGATTGTGACGGCGTGCCCGCCGGCGGCAATGCTCCGGCCGGGCGGGCCCTCATCCGGCGCGCCGACAGCATCCGGGTCGTGGCCTCGCTGGGCTGGCCCACCGTCAACCCCGCCCTTCTGGTGGCGGCGCGCCTCGGCTTCGCCGAGGGCGACGAGCCGGGCGAGCTCATGGTCTCGTCCGTCGGGGGCAACAACCCCCAGGCCCTGATGCACCAGGCCTGCCTCGCCATCAGCCGGGGTGAGCTCGACGTGGTGCTGATGACGGGCGCCGAGGCGATGTACGCGCGCGCCCTGGCGCGTCGCGACCCGAACCGTCCGTGGCTGGAGTGGGCGAGCCAGCCGGAGGACACGCCACCCGCCATCCGCTTCGGGGTGGAAAAGCCCGGCGCCACCGAGCTCGAGATGCAGCGCGGCGTCGCCCTGCCGGTGCACGCCTACCCCTTGTTCGAGAACGCCCTGCGCGCCGCCAACGGCTGGACGCTGCAGGAGCACACGTCCCGGATCGGCGCCCTGTGGTCTCGCTTCAGCCAGGTGGCCGCCGGCAATCCCCACGCCTGGATCCGCACCGCCCGCACGCCGGACGAGATCGTGGCGCCCGCCCCGGGCAACCGGATGGTCTCGTTCCCCTATCCAAAGCTCTGCACGGCCAACATGCAGGTCGACCAGGGTGCGGCCTCCATCGTGTGCTCCGCCGCGGCCGCCGCCGCCGCCGGCGTGCCCGAGGAGCGCTGGGTCTTCCCCCTCGCCGGCGCGGACGGCAATGACCACTGGTACATCTCCGAGCGCCCCGAGCTGCACCGCTCCCCCGCCATCCGGCTCGCCGGTGCGGCAGTCCTGGAGCAGGCCGGGCTGGGCGTCGACGACCTCGCGTTCGTCGACCTCTACTCGTGCTTCCCCGCCGTGGTGCAGATGGCGGCCGACGAGCTCGGGCTCGCCGTCGACGATCGCGACCGCCCGTTGACGCTGACCGGCGGGCTCACGTTCGGCGGAGGTCCGGGGAACAATTACACGGCACACGGCATCGCACGCGCCGTCGACGCGCTGCGCCTCCAACCGGACAACGCGGCGCTCGTGAGCGGCCTGGGGTGGTACGCCACCAAGCACTCGCTCGGGGTGTACGCCTCGCGCCCGCCCCCCCACGGCGGGCGACGACCCTTCCCATGGCGAAGTGTGCAGCAGGCCGTCGACGCGCTCCCGCGCTGCCGGGTCGATCCCGCAGCCACCGGCGCGGTCAGCGTCGAGACCTATACCGTCACCTTCGATCGTGACGGCACACCCGAACGCGGCATCCTCGCCTGCCGCACCGCCGAGGGCATCCGGGCCTGGGGCAACGTGGACGACGCCGACGCGCTGGCGCTGCTCTGCGCCGAGGAGGGCATCGGCCGCACCGGCGACCTGGCCCCCGACGGCACCCTCACGCTGACCGGGTAGGAGGTCGCACCGCACACCGGTCGAGCCCGAGGGGCCGGCCGGCGAACCTATGGTGCGGTGCATGGCCTCTGCGGCGGACGAACGGGCGCCATGGGTGCGCTTCGTCGTCTCCCTCTACCGGGAGTTCGAACAGGTCGCCCGTCGGGGGGACCTGAGCATGGCGCAGTACCGCACCCTGCTGTACCTCCTGGGCGGCTCCCGCCGGGCCGGTGAGCTGGCGGCGGCCAATGCGGTCACCAAGCCGACGGTCTCCGCCATGATCACCGGCCTGCGCCAGCAGGGCTGGGTGGCCGACGCCGTGGACGAGACGGGCGACGGGCGGGTCACGCGGGTCGAGCTCACGCCCGGGGGCCGGGACCGGCTGGCCCGCTTCGAGCAGGAACTGGCCGACCGGATGGAGGAGCTGGTCCCCGGCGTGGACCGCGCCGACATGCGGAGCTTCCTGCGGGATCTCGCGGCCGCCCACGCCGAGACCCGGGAGGAGCGCCTGGGCGCCGTCTTCGGTGCCGATCCTTGATCGGCCGGGACCCTTCCGGTGCGGACGGGGCCTTGCCACGGGACCTCGTCCGGCATATAGTTAGATTGGTCTAACTATCTCGCCCGATGGTCGGGGAGAGTGAGGGGCAGGGCATGGCACAGACGGCACACGACCTCGTGGTCCGGGGCGGGCTGGTGGCCGACGGGCGGGGCGGCGAACCCGTCACGGCCGACGTCGCGGTGGACGACGGGTCCATCACAGCGGTGGGGGCGGTGCACGGCCGGGGCGCAGACGAGATCGACGCCGCCGGACTCCTGGTCACCCCGGGCTTCGTCGACATCCACACGCACTACGACGGGCAGGCGACGTGGGACGAGCGGATGACGCCGTCGAGCTGGCACGGCGTCACGACGGCGGTCATGGGCAATTGCGGCGTGGGCTTCGCGCCGGTGCGGCCCGATGCCCACCCCCGACTCATCTCCCTGATGGAAGGGGTCGAGGACATCCCAGGCGCCGTGCTCGACGAGGGGATCGAATGGTCGTGGGAGAGCTTCGGCGAGTACCTCGACGCCGTGGAGCGGAGGCCCCACGACATCGACCTGTGCGCGCAGCTCCCCCACGGTGCGCTGCGCCTCTACGTCATGGGTGAGCGGGCCGCCCGGCTGGAGGAGGCGACGCCGGAGGACGCGGCGGCCATGCGCAACCTGGCGACCGAGGCCCTGCGGGCCGGGGCGATCGGCTTCTCGACGTCGCGGACGCTGAACCACCGCACGGCCACGGGCGACCCCACGCCGTCGCTGCGCGCCAGCACCGACGAGCTCGAGGCGATCGCACTCGGCGTGGCTGACGCCGGGCACGGCGTGGTGGAGCTGATCTCTGACTTCTGGCCCGACACCGACGGCGAGTTCGAGCTGGTCCGCTCCATGGTGGCGCGCACGGGTGTGCCCCTGTCGCTCTCGCTGGCCCAGAGCCACCGCCGGCCCGAGGCCTGGCGCGACCTACTGGGGCGGATCGAGGCCGCGGTCGCCGAGGGACTGCCCATCCGGGCGCAGGTCGCGCCGCGCCCCGTGGGGCTGCTGGTCGGGCTGCAGTCCTCGTATCACCCCCTCGTCGCGTACCCGGCCTACGAGGACATCGCCGCCCTGCCCGTCGCCGGCCAGGCCCGCGCCTTGCGCGATCCGGCATGGCGCGCCCGATTGCTGGCCGACATGGCAGCGGACGGTGTCGCCGGCGACGGCGAGCGGCAGCGGGGCCGGCCGCGCCCGGTGGACTACGGGCGCCTGTACCCGCTCGGTGACGTGCCCGACTACGAGCCGGCACCCGAGACGAGCGTGCGACGGCTGGCGGCGGCGCGGGGAGTCGATCCGGCCGCGCTGCTGCTCGACCTGCTGGCCGAGAACGACGGCCGCAACTTCCTCTACACCCCGTTCTCCAACTACGCCGACGGGAACCTCGACGCCTGCGGCGAGATGCTCGCCCACCCGCACACCGTCCTCGGCCTGGGCGACGGCGGGGCCCACGTCGGCCTCATCTCCGACGCCAGCTTCCCGACGTATGCGCTCTCCCACTGGGCCCGCGACCGCGCGTACGGCCGCATGGAGGTGGGCCGTGTCGTGGAGCAGCTGACCAGTGCGACCGCCGCGGCCGTGGGGCTCCACGACCGCGGTGTCCTGGCGGCCGGCAAGCGGGCCGACGTCAACGTCATCGATTTCGACCGCCTGGACTGTGCGGTGCCGGTCATGGCCTACGACCTGCCCGCCGGCGGCAAGCGGCTTCTGCAGGGCGCCCGGGGCTACCGCGCCACTGTCGTGGCCGGGGAGATCACCTATCGAGACGGGGAGCCCACGGGCGCGCTGCCCGGGCGGCTCGTCCGTGGCGGACGCGACACGGCCGCGGCGCGGCGGGCCTCGTGACCACCGCGACCGTCAACCGTGCGACCGTGAATCGTGCGACCGTGAATCGTGCGACCGTGAACCGTGCGACCGTGAACCGAGAGGAGCCGACATGATGGCCAGCGCGCTGCACGAGTTGGAGCCGGCGGCCGAGTGGAGAGCCGGCGACATCGCCGATCCGGCATCGTGGACGCTGCGCTTGAGCGCGTCCGACCACGCCGAGCTCGACGCCGCCCTGGCCGCAGCCAAGAAGAAGAGCACAGACCCGCTGGCGCTCGAGCGCGACGACTTCCCCCTCGACCGCCTCGCGTCCAAGCTCCAGGGGGTCATCGACGCGCTCCTCGACGGGCGAGGCTTCGCGCGCATCGCCACGCTGGACACGGCACGCTACGGCGACGACGATCTCACGCTCCTCTACTGGGGCATCGGCCTGCATCTCGGCGAGCCGTGGGCGCAGAACAAGTACGGCCACGTCCTGGGCGACGTCACGGACCAGGGCAAGACCATCGACGATCCGACGGTGCGCGGCAACGAGCTCGGCGGCATTGCGCTCGACTACCACACCGACGGATCCGACCTGGTCGGCCTGCTCTGCCTGCGCGCGGCCCGCACCGGCGGCCTCTCGTGCGTGGCCAACGCCGTGGCGATCCACAACCAGCTGGTGCGCGAGCGCCCTGACCTGGCGGCGGCGCTGTACGAG
Organism: uncultured Acidimicrobiaceae bacterium; assembly: GCA_963755375.1. GTDB lineage: Bacteria > Actinomycetota > Acidimicrobiia > Acidimicrobiales > RAAP-2 > Bog-473. The sequence continues at coordinate 59,155 of CAVWKG010000002.1, forward strand.
CCACTGCCCTACGACACACGGGGCGAGCAGGCCGAGGGCGCAGCGGCCTTCTACTCGGTACCGGCCTTCACCGAGCACGCCGGGAGGCTCTTCGTGCGCTTCATCCCGCAATACATCCTCGCTTCACAACGCCACCCCGACGCCCCCCGGCTCAGCCCGACGGCTCGGGAGGCCATCGCCGCGGCCTCCGCGTTGGCCAACGACCCGGACTTCAACGTGTATATGGACCTGCAGCCCGGTGAGATGCAATTCATCAACAACTACCACGTGCTCCACGGCCGCACCGCCTACGAGGACGACGTGGCCCACGGCTACAAGCGGCATCTCAAGCGGCTATGGCTGGCCACCTACGCGCTGACCGACCGGCCGTCGTACTTCGCCGCGCTGGGGCGGCGTAGCCACTGGGAGGCTCGGCGCTCGGTGAGCACGCTGCCGGCCGTCGAGCGGGTCGACGCCGGGTTGTAGACGGCGGGTCTCCTTCCCCGACCTCCGTGCGCGCCCGGGAGCGGGCGGCGGCTCAGCCGACGTCGGGCCGCTTCGTCCTGGAGAAGAGCCGGCGCCGCGTGCTCATCAGCATCGTCCCCTCAATGAAGGAGGCCGGCAGCGCGCCCTCGCGCAAGACGCGGATGGGCGTGACCGTCGCGTCGATCACCGTGGGGGTCGGGCCCTCCCGGGGGCCCCCGTCGACGACGACCGCCACGTCGTCGACGCCGAAGGCCTGGGCCACCTCCTTCGCCTCGGTGAAACGGAGCGGGACGGTGCGCCACGGACCCTGCTCACGGCACAGGCGCCGCAACGCCCGTCCTTCGGGCATGCCCACGACCACGGCCCAGGCACCCGAATCGGCGGGGCCGGCCTCCGCCACAGTGCCGGGGGCGACCGACGCTGATGGCCCGTCGCCCTCGCCTGAGGGCCTGGCGCCGGCGGACCCGGACCACGGCAGGAACACCTCGACCGGTCCGGGCCAGCAGCGCTGTAGCAGCGTCCCGAGCTCGTCGGTCCACCCGGTCGTCAGCGCGCGCACGTCGTCGATCTGCCCGACCGCGTAGTGGGGCCCGTCGGGGTCGGCGGCCAGCTCGACGAGCCGCGCCTCGTCGTCGGCGGCTCCCGCGCGGATGGCCAGGCAGTACCCTCCCACGTTGGGCACGGCGACGATCGCGCCGGCCGCCAACGCATCCAGCACCGCCGCCGTCCCCGCCCCGACGAGCGGGGGGGCGGCCTTCTCGAAATCATCGGCGTCGTCCATAGTCCCATTCTGCGCCGACCAGCCGCGCCACCAGCGCGCGGGGCCGGCCCGTCATATCCATTTCGACCCGTACCTCGTCGTACTTGAGATGGAGCGCCCAATGCTGCGCCGCCCCGGCCTGCACGGGGGCCAGCTCGACGACGACCGCTCCGGGCCGGCCCAGCCAGCGGCGTGCCTCTGCGAGCACTGCCTCCACGTCAGCCAGGCCGGCGTCCCCGCCCCGGCCGGCGCCGGCGACCAGAGCCTGCCGGGGCTCGGCGCGCACCTCGGCGGCCAGCCCGGACCATTCCGCCTCGGTCACGTAGGGCGGGTTGGAGACCACGAGGTCGACGCGCCCGCGCAGCCGCCCGGGCAGCGGCTCGAGCCAGCTCCCCTCGACCAGTTGGACACGGGGCAGACCAGCGGCACCGGCGACGCGGCACGCCTCGAGGTTGGCTGCGGCCACCGCGAGCGCGCCGGCGCTGGTGTCGCTGGCCCACACTTCGTGCACCACGGTGGCACCGAGCTCGGTTGCCAGCGCCAGCGCGATCGCACCGCTGCCCGTCCCCGCGTCGACGGCAACGAGGCCAGAACCCCGGGGAGCGCCCAACAAGCGCCGCGCCTCGCCCAGGGCCACCTCCACCACCTGTTCGGTCTCGGGTCGCGGAATCAGGACCCGGGCGTCGACACGGAGGTCGAGGCCGCGAAACGGCCAGTGCCCGAAGATGTACTGCAGGGGCTCCCCCGTCGCCCGGCGGTCCACTATGGCCCGGGCCTGGGCGGCCGGCCCGGCCGGCACGACGTCGGGTCGCACGCCACCGAGGGGAAGCGCCAGCACCTCGTCCACGATGAAGCGGGCCTCGTGACGGGCCCCGCCCAGCCCCGCGGCCAGCTCGTCCACCAGCGCACGGGTCGCGACGCACCCCGGGCCGGGGACCGTCGTGAGATTCGACTCCGGGCGCGCCGAGGGTCCCATCGCCCGGGCCGTCACTGCCCGCCGTCGTCCTCGCCACCGAGTTGGCGGGCCCGCTTGTCGGCCATCAGCGCGTCGGTGAGCTCGCCGAGGTCGCCCGCCAGCACCTGGTCCAGCTTGTAGAGGGTCAGGTTGATCCGGTGATCGGTGACCCGGTTCTCCTTGAAGTTGTAGGTGCGGATCTTGTCGGTGCGGTTCCCCGCGCCGACCTGGCCGCGCCGCTGGGCCGAAATGGCGGCGGCCTGCCGGTCCTGCTCCGCCTTGAGCAGGCGCGCCCGCAGCACCACCATGGCCTTGGCGCGGTTCTGAATCTGGCTCTTCTCGTCCTGCATGGCCACGACGGTCCCTGTGGGGAGGTGCGTGATACGGACGGCGGAATCGGTCGTGTTGACCGACTGCCCCCCCGGGCCGGTGGAGCGGTAGACGTCGATCTTGAGGTCGTTCGGGTCGATGTCGATCTCGACCTCCGCCGCCTCGGGCAGCACGGTCACCGTGGCGGTGGACGTGTGGATCCTCCCCTTGGCCTCGGTCACGGGCACCCGCTGCACGCGGTGGGTGCCCGCCTCGTGTTCCAGGCGGATGTACGCATCGCGGCCCTTCAGGAGAAACACGGCCTCGTTGATGCCGTCCTTGTCGGACGCGTCCTCCGAGAGGATCTCCACCTTCCACTTCTTCATCGCGGCGTAGCGCAGGTACATGTCGAAGAGCACGCGGGCGAACAGGTTCGCCTCGTCTCCCCCCACCGCGCCACGGATCTCCATGATCACGTTGCGACCCTCGTTTGGGTCCTTCGGCAGCAGGAGCGTCTCCATGCGTTCCTCGAGCGACGCCACCAGCGCCTCCGACCCGTCGACCTCCTGGCGCATCAGCTCGCGCTCGTCGCCCGACGCCTCGGTCAGCATCTCGCGGCCGGTGGTGACGTCCTCGCGGGCGGCGGTCAGCTCGTGCCAGGCGCGGACGATCTCACCGAGTTCCTTGTGGCGCCGCGACAGGTCGCGCAGGCGGTCGGGGTCCGAGTGGGTGGCCGGGTCCGCCAGCTCGGTCTCGACGGTTTCGTACTCCGCTTCGAGCGCGGCCATCCGGTCGTCGAACATGCGTTTCCGGGGCTCCTCGTGAGGGCGGGGACACGGCGGGTGACGCCGGTCCCGGCCGGGTCAGTCCTGCGCCGCCGGGGCGGCCTTGGCCTTCGCCTTGCCCTTGCGCTCTCCGTAACGGCGCTGGAAACGCTCCACCCGGCCACCGGAGTCGACCAGCTTCTGCTTGCCGGTGAAGAAGGGGTGGCACTCGTTGCACAGCTCGACGTGGAGATCGGCCTTCGTGGAGTGGGTGACGAACGTGTTCCCGCACGAGCACTTGACCGTCGCGTCGACGTAGTCAGGGTGGATGTCGGTCTTCATGGTGTCTCCAGTGTGGGTGTGAGTCGGTCCAGTGTACGGGTCGAGGCGGCTGCCTGTGATCAGGTGCCCGGACCCTTGGCGATCTCGGCGAGGAACTCGTCGTTGCTCGCCGTGGTCCGGATCTTGTCCATGAGCAGCTCGAGCCCGGCGGCGTCCTTGCCGTCACTGGCCAGGGCGTTGAGCACCCGGCGCAGCTTCCAGACCTGCTGCAGCTGGCCCCGCTCGAAGAGGAGCTCCTCGTGCCGGGTCGAGCTGGCGTTGACGTCGATGGCGGGGTAGAGCCGGCGCTCCGACAGCCGCCGGTCGAGCCGCAGCTCCATGTTGCCGGTGCCCTTGAATTCCTCGAAGATGACCTCGTCCATTTTGGAGCCGGTCTCCACGAGCGCCGAGGCCAGGATCGTCAGCGAGCCGCCCTCCTCCACGTTGCGCGCCGCGCCGAAGAACTTCTTGGGTGGGTAGAGCGCACCGGAGTCGACACCACCCGACATGATGCGGCCGGTGGCGGGAGCGGCGAGGTTGTAGGCCCGGGCGAGCCGGGTGATGCCGTCGAGGATGATGACGACGTCCCGGCCCATTTCGACGAGCCGCTTGGCCCGCTCGATGGCCAGCTCGGCCACCTGTGTGTGCTCCTCGGAGGGACGGTCGAACGTCGAGGCGATCACCTCTCCCTTCACCGAGCGGCGCATGTCGGTGACCTCTTCAGGCCGCTCGTCGACGAGCAGGACCATGAGGTGCACGTCAGGGTTGTTGGCCTCAATGGAGTGGGCGATCTGCTTCATGACCGTCGTCTTGCCGGCCTTGGGCGGCGACACGATCATGCCGCGCTGCCCCTTGCCGATCGGCGAGAGCAGGTCCACAATCCGGGCCGTGAGGTTGTCCTTGTCACCCGGCATCTCCAGATTCAGCCGCGAGTCAGGGAAGAGCGGGGTCAGGTCCTCGAAGCGGGGCCGGTTGCGCGCCTCGTCGGGGTCCATGGTCGAGACCCTGTCGATGCGCAGCAGCGCCGGGTACTTCTCGTTGTTCGAGGCCGGCCGGCACGCGCCTTCGACGTAGTCACCGCGGCGCAACGCGAACTTGCGCGCCTGGCTGATGGAGACGTACACGTCCTTGGACGAAGCCAGGTAGCCGTCGCAACGCAGGAACCCGTAGCCCTCGTCGCGCAGGTCGAGCATCCCCTTCACCTCGACGAGCTCGCCCGCGTACGGCTGCTCCTGGCCGCCGCCCTGCAGCTCGCCACCCTGGGGGCGGTCACGACCGCGCCGGCGGCGGCTGCGGCGGTTGCCGACGTCGCCGTCGGACTGGTTGTTCCGGTTCTGGTTGCCCTGGCTGTTCTGGTTGCCCTGGTTGCCCTGGTTCCGGTTCCGGTTGCCCTGCTGATTGTTCTGGTTGGTGTGACTCTGGTGCTGCCCGTTCTGGCGGGGTGCGGGGTCTGCGCCGTCGGCCAGTTCGGGGGGCTCGACGAACACGGCCGGTCCGGAATCCCCGTTGCTCCCCGGCTCCGGTGGGGCGACACTGGCCGGGGCGGTTTCGGCGGCAGCGCCGCCTGCAGCGTCTGCCGTGGCGGCGTCCTCCGTTTCGGCGTCGCCCGCCACGAAGGTCGTGGCGTCGGCGGTGCCTCTCGCGGCGGCGGCGGCTCGGGTGCGACGGCCCGGCTTGGTGCCGTTGGTCCCGGATGGCCCCGCATCGCCGTTGGTCTGCTCGCCCCCGGCGGGCCCGGATGTCACGCCGGTGGCATCGAGTATCTGATCGATGATGTCGGCCTTTTTCGTCCGGGTCGTCGTCTTGAGCGACATGGCTTGGGCGATGGCGCTGAGCTCATCGCGCTCCTTGCCTTCGAGAACTGATCTTTCGAGCTGCTGTTCCGCAGTCATCGGCTCCTCTTCCAAGAGGGTTATCGCCAGCTCGGGTTTGTCCACGCGTGGCGAGAAAATTTCAGGGAGGAGAAGGGATTCGCGTGTGAATGCCCTCCCCCGGATCACCTCTGCGTGATGCTCTCCCGGGACCGCTTGTACCCGCGGAGAGCGCTAGTAAGCGCAGTGGGGATGCAGCAGTTACTTTAGCGGGAGATGGTGGCTCATGCCAACATGCCCCGCTTTCCTGCAGGTCAGTGGGTGCGGGCGGAGCCCGGAATCACCCTCTAGAGGGAAATCTCGGCCAAGACCGACTCCAGCTTGAGGTCGATCACCGAGGGAACCGAGATCGCCTTGATGGCGAGATCGGGGTCCTTGAGCCCGTGCCCGGTCAACACGCACACCACGGTTGAACCCTCGGGCACCCCGTGTTTGATCAACCCGGCGACCGATGCCGACGAGGCCGCCTCGCAGAAGACGGACTCTTGTTGGGCGAGAAATGTGTACGCGTCCAGGATCTCCTCGTCGGTGACCGCCGTGATGGATCCGCCGGACTCCGACGCGGCGGCCGTGGCCGAGTACCAACTGGCCGGGTTGCCGATACGGATGGCGGTGGCGATGGTCTCGGGATTCTCGACCGGGTGACCCAGCACGATCGGCGCCGCGCCCGCCGCCTGAAACCCCAGCATCTGCGGCAACCTGGAGGACCGCCCCGCCTCCTTGTACTTGAGATAACCCCGCCAATAGGCCGAGATATTCCCGGCGTTGCCCACGGGGATGCAATGGACGTCCGGGGCGTCGCCCAGGACGTCCACGATCTCGAATGCGCCCGTCATCTGTCCCTCGATCCGGTGCGGGTTGACGGAATTGACGACGGTGACCGGTGCGTGGTCCGGCAGGTCGCGCACGATGGTGAGCAGCTGGTCGAAGTTCCCGCGCACCTGCAGCACGCGGGCGCCGTGCATCAGCGCCTGCGCCAACTTGCCCAGCGCGATGTGGCCGTCGGGGATCAGCACGACGCAGGCCAGGCCGGCACGCGACGCGTACGCGGCGGCCGACGCAGACGTGTTCCCGGTGGACGCGCACACGACCGCCTTGGCCCCCTCGTCCACCGCCATGGAGATCGCCATGGTCATGCCGCGGTCCTTGAAGCTGCCGGTCGGGTTGGCGCCCTCGACCTTCAGCCACACCTGCGCGCCGACGCGTTCGGACAGCCGGGGCGCCGGGACCAGGGGCGTGCCGCCCTCGAGCAGCGTCACGACCGGCGTCTTCTCGGTGATCGGGAGGAAGTCGCGGTATTCCTCCATGACGCCACGCCAGCCGGCGGTCACGGCGCACTCCCTCCCCCGTCGTCGGCGCGGTCGCCGATGACCCGGAGCACGCCGCTGACCCGGTCCACCGCCTGGTGCCGGCGCAGCTCGTCGATGGTGGCGAGCAGATCCCCCTCACGGGCCACGTGGGTCAGGAAGATCAGGCGGGCCTCCTCGGCCAGACCGACCTGCTCCATGGCCCGGATGGAGACGTCATGATCGCCGAAGATCTTGGCCACGGCGGCCAGCACGCCGGGGCGGTCCGCCACGTCCATGCTGAGGTAGAAGGCCGAGTGCATGTCGTTCTGTGAGAACACGGCGCTGCTCGTCCGCTTCGGCGCCGGCGCGGGCGCACCGGCCAGGAGGTTGCGCGAGGCGTCGACCAGGTCGCCGAGCATCGCGCTTGCCGTCGGTCCGCCACCGGCACCGCGCCCGTAGAGCATGAGCTCGCCACTCACCGCGCCCTCGACGAACACGGCATTGAACGCGCCGCGCACGGAGGCCAGAGGGTGCGTCTTGGGGACCATGGCGGGGTGCACCCGCACCGAGATCTCGGGCCCGCCGTCGATCAGCTCGGCGATGGCGAGGAGCTTGACGGAGTAGCCCAGTCGGCTGGCGTAGGCGACGTCGGCCGCGCTGAGCGCACTGATGCCCTCCCGGTGCACGTCGGCGTCGACGACGTCACTGCCGAACGCGAGCGCGGCGAGGATGGCCGCCTTGGCCGCCGCGTCATGGCCCTCCACGTCGGCGGTCGGGTCACGCTCGGCCAAACCGAGTTCCTGGGCCTCGCGGAGGACGTCGTCGTAGCTGGCGCCCTCCTCCTCCATGCGAGTGAGGATGTAGTTCGTCGTGCCGTTGACGATTCCCATGATGCGGACGATCTGCTCCCCGGCGAGCGACTCGCGCAGGGGCCGGATGACGGGGATGGCGCCGGCGACGGCCGCCTCGTAGAGCAGGTCCACGCCGGCTGCGGCGGCCACCTCGGCCAGCTCGGCGCCGGCGACGGCCAGGAGCGCCTTGTTGGCGGTGACCACGGGCTTGCCGTTGCGCAGGGCCGCCTCGACCAATTCGTGCGCGGGATGGAGTCCCCCGATGACCTCGACGACGACGTCGACGTCGTCCCGCTCGACCAGGGCGGCGGCGTCCGCGCCGATCAGGTCGGCCGGGATGGCCACGGACCGGGACCGCGTCGGGTCGGCCACGGCGATCCCGACGAGCTCCAGGCGGATGCCGGTACGGGAGGCGACGTCCTCGGAGCGCGTGAGCAGTATCTCGGCCAGTGCGCCGCCGACGTTGCCGCAGCCGAGCAGACCGACCCGCACCGTCGGGGCCTGGTGGGCATGTGGGACTGCGCTGGCCTCGTCGGCGATCACCTCCAAACGGTACAAGGTGCCCGGGGTGGTGACCTGCGCTTTCCCCTTGACGCGAGCGGGTCAGCTGCCGGAAGTCGACCGCCTGCCCGAAGTTGGTCGTCGTGTCCGTCGCCGCCGGGACCCTGATGGTCGCCAAGGTGCTGGCGGTCGGGCCGGCCTTGATGGCGTCCCGGGCCAAGGCGGCGTCGCTCCTCGAGTCCGAATGACGCTCACGCGTCGAGGCTCGTGAGATCCTCGAAAGTCTCCCGGCGGACGACGACGCGGGCAGTTCCGTCGGAGATGAAGACGACGGCAGGCCGGGGCACCTTGTTGTAGTTGGAGGCCATGGCGTAGCCGTACGCACCCGTGACCGGAGTGGCCAGCACGTCGCCCACGGCGAGGTCGTCCGGGACGTAGGCGTCGGGCACCACGAGGTCCCCGCTCTCGCAGTGCTTGCCGACGACCCGCACCGGGCGCCGGCGGGGCGCCGCAACCTCACGGGGGAGGAAAGCCTCGTATCCGCTGCCGTAGAGGACGGGTCTCGGGTTGTCGCTCATTCCGCCGTCCACACTGACGTAGGTCCGGATCCCAGGGAGATGCTTGACGGTGCCGACCGTGTAGAGGGTGATGGCGGCGGTGGCGACGATCGAGCGCCCGGGCTCGGCCGAGATCCGGGTGGCCGGGTTTACACCGGCCCGGGTGCAGGCGCGCAACGTGGCCCCGGCCCACTCCGCCAGGGTCGGAGCCGACTCCCCGTTGACGTAGGGGACGCCCAGCCCGCCCCCCACCACCAATTCGGGCAGCTCCAGCGGGGCGAAGAACCCGCCGAGGACTTCGGCCGCCTGCTCGAACGAGGACGCTTCGAAGACCTGGCTGCCGATATGGGCATGGACCCCGACCAGCTCGACGCCGGGCATGAGCTCGAGCGCGGCAACTGCCTCGGCCGCCACGCCGGAGGACACAGAGAAGCCGAACTTCGAGTCCTCCTGCCCGGTCCGCACGAACTCGTGGGTGTGCGCTTCGACACCGGGCGTCACCCGTACCAGGACCCTGGGCCTCTCCCGTCCCGATGGAGACGACTCCAGCAGGCCGCCGAGGCGCGCGATCTCGTCGAACGAGTCGATGACGATCCGGCCGACGCCAAGCGCCAGTGCCGTCGCCAGCTCTTCGGCCGACTTGTTGTTGCCGTGGAGGATGAGACGCTCGGGAGGAACGCCGGCCGACAAGGCGACGTGGAGCTCGCCACCGGAGGCCACATCGAGGTGCATGCCCTCCTCATGGGCAAGCCGAGCCATGGCGCGGCACAGGAATGCCTTGGTGGCGTAGGCGACCCCGTCGCCCCACGCCGCCACCGCCTCACGGCAGGCCCGCCGGAGGTGCTCCTCGTCGTAGACGAAAAGCGGAGTGCCGAATTCCTCTGCCAGCTCCAGAAGGTCAATGCCGCCGACGTGGAGGTGGCCTTTCTCGTTCACCGTCGCCGACCGCGGAAGGAGATGCTGCTCCAGTGGTGCGGTCGCGACGTCGTGGTCCGTCGGCATGGAGATGCAGGATACGGCAGCGTTCGGCCACTCAGTGAGAGCGAGGACGGCATGCGCCGCGTCAAGAGTACGATCGTCCCTGCTCGTACAACTCCCGCCCCCGTAGCTCAGCGGATAGAGCACCGGCCTCCGGAGCCGGTGGCGCAGGTTCGAGTCCTGCCGGGGGCGCTCTGTATTTTGCCTCCTGGCATAGGTGATAGGACCGTCCGAAACGTCCGCCCCCCACATCGGCCCAACCGAACCTCAGGTGGTCCGGCCGGCCCCGGCCTCACACATCTCGGGGGGGTGCCCCCGCCCAATCAGGCACCAAGGCGATACCCCGAGCGGGTTCGGGGTCGTCGCTTAGGCGGTTGCCGTGCGGCGTGGCGGAAGAGGTGGCAATTTTGGGGTTGCCCCGGCGAGGCCCGGCTACCGGTGTGACAAGAGCTCCTTGCCAACGGCTGCAATTCGTGGCACCAGCCACTCGGCGACCCAGAGCGCGCCCGCCGGCGTGTAGTGCAGACCGTCGAGGGGCCGCAGAGTCTTGTCACATGGGACGGGGGACATCACAGCCCCACAGGCAAACTTCTGCCCGCCCCCGGGCGGCGTCGGGTTGAACTCCGGGACCACATAGGGGCAGGGCGGCCCGGAGGGGCACACGCGGGGCTGGAGATTGACCACGCCGACCTGGTCCGGGTGTTGCGCCGCCACCTCCCGGAGCAGAGCGTTCATGCGCCCATAGGCAATATCGTCGGCATCAATCCCGGGGTTCGGGTGCACCGCAGCGGGCTCCAACACAAGTATGACTCTGGCACCGGTGGCGAGCAGGCTGTCGACGCGCCCGTTCATTCGCCTCAGCATCACCGCATGCCACTGTCGTGAGCCCGACGCGAGAACCTTGCTCCCGGGGCCTTGAACCACGAAGGATGAGCGTTCATCCGTGCTCCCCCACACCACGATCCGCGGGTCGTAGCGTCCGATCGCCGCGGATTCGGTCTGGTCCGCCTCGGCCTGGCATTTGGCGGTGTAGGCACTCAAATTGACACCGTCTTCATAGTTGGGGGCCGCCTGCCCGCTCACGATTCCGCATCCCACCACGGCGCCGGCGTGGAATTGCAGTCCATACGTCGGCCCGACGGCTACGAGGCCCGGAAGGAGGGTGCACGACGTCGAATCACCGATGACGACGACCGACTGATCCGCGGCACCAAATGGATTCGATGAGTCCTGGCGTCTAGACGAGTACGTCGACCTCAAACGAGAGACGACACGCGGCGGCACCGTGCAGCTCGAACCCGTGGTCGCTGTCGCAATGCTACCCAGGTTGACCGTCGGCCTTCGCTCCTCGACGGTCGTCACGGCGAGGGTGGCACCGACCAGACACAGCCCCAGGACGACGCTGGCCACGGGTCTTCCCACGAGAGACTTCGCGTGACGCACGGGGTTCTCCAACAAGCGATACGTGGCCGCCGCCGCCACAGTTGCGATGAGGAGCAAGAGGACGTTGTCCCAGACAGGGAGGCTGGTCGTCCCCCGGTATTGGGCGGCGATCACAAGGATCGGCCAATGCCAGAGATAGAGCGAATAAGAGATCAGTCCGAGAAGCTGAAAGGGCCGCTGTCGAAGCAGACGCTCAACGCCCCAGACCGGCTCCGCCGCACCAGCGGCGATAACGAACGCGGCGCCGACCACTGGCACCGCAACCAGCGCTCCGGGGTACACCGTTGTCGACGTCAGTGTCACGCTCGCCACGATGATGACGCCCAGTCCGAGCCACGAAATGAGCGCGGCCCAGGCCTGAGGCATGTAGCGGAGTTTGTGCCCGGAAACGGCGATGAGTCCTCCAATGGCGAGCTCCCATGCCCGCGTCAAAGGGGAAAAGAACGCGCTGGCCGCGTTGGCGGATGTGAAGACGATCGAAAATGCGTAGGAGGCGGCGATGATGACGACCAGAACGCCAGCGAGACGATGTCGCAGCGGAGATCGCCGAAGCACACCGGCTGTGACGAGGAAGATGGTCGGGTACACGATGTAGAATTGTTCCTCGACGGCCAGCGACCAGTAGTTCTGCAACGCAGAAGGCGGCTGTTGGGAGGCGAGGTAGTTCGTCTGCGAGGCCGCAAAGTGGAAGTTGGCTAGGAAGACGGCCGCCCATTGTCCGTCGATCGCGGTCTCATGCCCGGTGAGTGGGCCGAGGAAGTGAAACGCAGCCACCACCGTGACGATGATGACCAGCGTCGCCGCCGGGAGGATGCGACGAGCTCGACGCGCGTAGAAGCGCCGTAGAGACGTCGAGTCCCGTTCCGCACGTTCTCGCAGGAGGACACCGGTGATCACGAACCCCGAGATCACGAAGAAGACGTCGACGCCGACGTAGCCCCCCGAGATCCCCGGAACACCAGCATGGAAGAGCACCACCAACAAGACGGCGATCGCCCGCAGTCCGGCGACGTCTGGTCGGAAAGACCTGTCCTCGGGGGAGGTTCCGGCCTCGTCGCCTGAGGGCAACAGCCTTCCGGTTTGGTCGGTATTGCCGTGAGCCTCGTCCCCCGACTTCACGGCTGAGACCTTCACGACTCCCCCGACACCGGCATTGGCCCTGATGTATTACCACACGTGGCCCGTTCCTTAGGCCCCAGAAGTACTACGACACTGGCGCGTCGAGCGGGTGGGAGCGTCTCGATAGTTCGCCCGCACTGTCGAGATCAGAGCGAGTCGGCTCAGCCGCCAGGTCCAGCATGTGCGATTACGCAATCCTCAGAGTGAACGAATTCTTCCAGGGAAGTAGGTAAGTTCCGAAGGCCAGTCAACCCCCTCAAGCCACATTTTCGCTAGCTTCTGTTCCTGGCGGGTCGGTGGCCGCGAAAGATGCTGGCGAGCAACCGTCGAGCCATGACAATCCCTACCCGAGGACGCACCCTGCAGATTCATACTCAACCTTTGGCTCGCAGTCGTCAACCAGTGAAGTGAAGGTTCTCTGTCCCTGACCATCTGGGAGGTCGGGACTGCCCCTGTACTTTGTCGGATAGGAGACTCTTCTGAGCCCACGAACTTGTACCAGGCGGCTCTTTACTCAGTCGCCATTCCGACGATCGGTGCGTTCAACGGTTGACCACCATGTGAGCCGAGAAAACTCGCGTCCCCGTAGCTGAAGATGCCACCGTCCGAGGCCACCAGCCAATAGCCACCACCATCGGGTGCGGCTGCCATTCCGACGATCGGTGCGTTCAACGGTTGACCACCATGTGAGCCGAGAAAACTCGCGTCCCCGTAGCTGAAGATGCCACCGTCCGAGGCCACCAGCCAATAGCCACCACCATCGGGTGTGGCTCCCATGCCGACGATCGGCTTGTTCAGATGGATGGAACCCGCCGATCCCTCGAAGTTTGCGTCGCCGAAGGCGAAGATCCCGCCGTCGGAAGCCACCAGCCAGTAGCCCTTATCATCGGAGGTGGCTGCCATCCCGACGATCGGCTTGTTCAGATGGATGGAACCCGCCGATCCCTCGAAGTTTGCGTCGCCGAAGGCGAAGATCCCGCCGTCGGAAGCCACCAGCCAATAGCCCTTATTATCGGAGGTGGCTGCCATCCCGACAATAGGCGAGTTGAGCTGGAGGCTCCCGGTCGAGCCAAAGAATTCCGCGTCACCGTAACTAAAGATCCCTCCGTCGGAGGCCACGAGCCAGTAACCCTCGGAGTCCGGCGTCGTAGCCATGCCAACTACGGGTCGGTTGAGGTGCGAGCTCCTCGAGCCAAAGAAGCTTGCCTTTCCGTAGCTGAAGATCCCACCGTCTGAGGCGACCTCGTAGTAGCCGCTTCCGCCGTTCGCACCTTGAATGCCGAAGGGCACAGCGTGGAGCGAGACGGTGTCTGCTGCCGGACATCCACCCGTGAAGGCGCAGCCGAAGTCGCCAGAGGTGAAGAGCGTCTCGCTCAGACCGTCGACGCCGATGAACTTCGAAACCAAGTTCGGGTCGTACCAGCCGAATCCGTTCGATTGATTGTAGAAACGTGTCCATGGGCCCCACGGCGTCGGCGATTGATAGAACGAAAGCGTGGTCGTGCGGGTTTCGTCAGCACCGTTGCAGTTCGAGTTCTGCAACTGAGAGGCGAACGGCCAGCACTGATTGAAGGGGTAGTAGAAGCTGGTGAGCACGTAGCGCTGTAGACCCGGGATGTACTGCACGCTCGCCTGGCTCAATTGATTCGGCGCGGTGATCAGGAGCGTGGCCTGGTTCATGTTGCTCGTCCAGTTCCGAGAATCATTTCCGCTGCCACCAGAAAAACCATTGTTCTCGTAAAATTGCCAATCTGTCGGATCGAGAGAGCCGATTTCCGACTTCAGTACACGCCCGAGAATTTCGGAGCTCCCGTCGTAGGCAAAGCCGTCATTCGCCATGGCGTAGACGTAGGAGTCCCCGCCGTTACCGTCGGTCGCCGACGACGCGGCATCGTCTTGTCCGTAATTGATGAAGAAGATGTTGGCGAAGCGACTCCCTGGGAACATGGCGTTGTAATGTCCCGTCTCGGCGTTACAAGGCGGCGCTGCCCCCGTACTATCCGGTGTTGAAGTCCAAGTGGAAGTCCACGTTCGACCGTGATCGGTCGACTTGATGATGCTGGCATCCTCGGTGGCTTGGTAACCGCCCGGATATTGATTGGCGGAGTCACTTTGGCGTGAGACGACGAGATAGAGCGTACCGCTGACCGAAATGATGCCTCCGCTCTTCCACGTGTCATTGTCCGGGCAATCGGTCTGATCGCCTCGAGTACCGGGGAGGCCATAGCTGGTCATGCAGTTCGTGAAGGGAGAGGAAAGGTTATCTGGATCGACGCCTTCCACCTCATTGACGACCAGATTGCTCCCACCACCCGGACAGTGACTCTGGAATGAGCCACCCTGACAGGTGATATCAAAGCCAGCACTGTCATCGGATGTGACGTAGATGTTCCCGTCATCAGCCCACGTGTTGTACCAAGTGTCACCGCCCGAGGGTGGATTTTGCTCGTTGCAGCCGCCGTAGACGAAGGGCGTACCGAGAGTTCCCCCTGTTATGTCGGCACGCGCTAGTGGTACGCCGAGTCCTGTCAGCATCGCCCATGACAAGCAACAAGCAACGACGATCATTGTGAAGTGATGACGAGTTGCCGTTCGAATTGACGAACCCGACAGTGGCAGCAGTCGGGACATTCCGAATCTAGGCAAGTCACACGTGGATGGAGAACCTTCATCGCCTACACGAGAGGGGTCTTGCGCACGCATGGATCCTGCGTCCTTGTCAACACCCGGCGGGAGCGTCATACGTAAATGGGCCTAACATTTACCGCCATCTAGGTCTCCGTGAGTGAGGAGAAATGCGAGTCAGAGCAAGGGTAGACGATGCAGTCACGCATCGCATCGGAAGAGCAGTGTGGAAGCCGCTGGCGTTGGGGTTCACTTCCTCATTTTCGGGCGAACTGCCTTGTTTTTGGGCGTGAATCTCAGTGATGGCCGCTCGCGCCACCAGACCAGTGCAAACATCGAAGGCCCGGCTTTCCTCACACCCAAGGTGCCAAGGTGGCGCGATCGAGTGCCAATGCGCGCCAGAAGGCGGCCCCAAGATGAGAGGGACCAGAGCGTGGACCATGGGACCACCGATGGTGCCATGTGCAAAGAGTGATACCTCGAGGTCGTGGCACCGAGGCTGGCCAGGGTGACGCTCCCGGCTATGGCCCGGGTGACTGGTGCCAGCACATCGGCGGCCTCCAAATGGAGGCGGGTCGGGCGGTGCCGCATCCTCGGCATTCGAGAGCCCTTGGCTGAGTTGGTCGGGATTACTGCTGAAGTTGAGGTGAGCAGGTGGCTCAAATAGATGGGAAAACTTCACCCCTCGGGAGTGAACCGGCTCATCTGAGTAGGCCCCGCGTGCAACCATTGGCGACGTGGGGATTATGAATATCGACGGCGCAATCATGATCACGTGTGATGACTGCGGCTACCAGTGGCGTTACCGCGGTTCGTCGTGGCGGACCCACTGCCGAGAGTGCAGGAAGAGGTGTTACATACCTGTCTGATCCGCCCGGACGTCGAAGTGCAGTACGAACACGGCCAGGCGGCCACCATCGCTTGGAGTGCCACCATCGCACTACCCCCAGGACCGATGACGGCACCACCGTTGGAGGCAATCCAGGAGAGAGTGCCATCACGCCCTTCCCGGCCCCGAGATCCGGGTTCCGCATTGCCTGTCTGGCAGCGGATAGGCGGTCGAGTGCCCCCGACACGGTCCCTCGGAGGTCCGATCGACGGTGGGTGCAGACACCAGGCCGGGGATGAGATTAAGGCTGGCGAGGCCGGCCGAACTCACGTAGGCCAGTGAGCCTGTCCAAATGGTCAGGGCACGGCCAGACCCGTCGCCAGCGATCGCAGCTGGGAAGAACGACCGACCCCCCAATCCATATGGGTGAATCGGGACAGTCCTGCTGCAGCTAGACCAGCCGCCATCCGCCGCCGATCAGATTGGGCGCGTTGACCCTCGTATTCAGCGCCGTGTCGGCGTCGGGAAGACACGCCAGTGGACGCCGCCGTCGAGAACATGAACGAGCTTCTCGCTGGAAGGCGTCCCAATCCCCCGCGGTCTGTGGAACGCCGCTACATCAGATTTGAGGATATAGCGGGCGCTTCATCACCCTGGCTGGTTCTTTAAGGTCACGATGCGGGGCAGGCTTGTCGCCTGATCAGATGCACGGTCATAGGCCACGCTTCGGACCCGGTAACTTCCGGCTGGCAGTGAGGTCGTATCCCACATGCCGAGCCATCCGTAGGCGGTGTTGATTGCATTCACAATTTCCCGCGTGCCCGATGGTCCCAGAATCTCAAAGAAAACCTTTGCCACGCCGTAGTCGCCCTGTGCCGATGCGATGAGATCGACGACTCCTCTGTCATCGTTCTCGCCCGTGGCGAGCGTGGTTGTCAGCGAGCTGTGGCTGTAAGGGAGGCCCTCCCTGCCAAGATCTTCAACCGTCGATGAACTCCCGAACAAGGTCAGGTGGTTGTGCTGTGCGAACGCGACCAGACCTCGCGTCTGAGGGACGAGAAACCAAGGTCCCCTGACGACTCGTTCGACCATTTCGTCGGGGGCCGCCTTCATATTGGCAATGACTCGTGAAGCTTGGTGCTGCGAAGCCTGCAAGGAGCGTGCGCCGTCGAGACCATTGGTGGTACCTGGGATCAGCACCAGGCCGACCGCGATACCAACGATAGTCGTGCTCGCCCACCACAAGAGCTCTCCACTGCGGCGGGAGCCAGACGTGGTCTTCACGCGACCGAGGATGAGAAGGTAGCAGCCCACGAGCGTGAAAAGGTCCAGCATTGTGTATCGGCCAGCACCCGCGTCTAGTCCTCCGGCGCTGCGTCCAAGGGTGATCGTCAAGGCAAAAAGAAGACCGAAACAAATCAACCCGACACCCAGTGGCGCCGCCTCATCCCTCGGCTGCAGGACAGAAGAGCCAGCCAGCCACAGGGCCGTTCCGACGATCAGGATTCCCAGTAAGACCGCCGCGTCGCTGCCCTGCGAACCGAACACATTCCCCACGGAGAAAAAGAAAAAGCGCAGCTCGTGGATCGGGTCATGGAAGACGTTAATATTATTAGCAGCCCCGAATTGTTGGGGGTTGTAGTTCACGAAGTAGAGACCAGTCGTGAGGGCCGCAATCCCCATCCACGCCAACCAGTAGGGAGGCGACCGGCGGCGAAGAAGCAGGACCACTAGCCCTGCTGGCCATATCAGCAGCCCTTGGAGGGACGAATAGCTGCCCACGACGCCCGCCGCTATTGCTAGGACGAACACCAGACGACTCCATCTCGGATGGTCGCAAAGCACCAAGACGACGCTCAGCGCCAACAAAACCAGGTACCAAGCAAACTGAAATCCCCACAACGTGTTGTCGTAGCCGACGAAGGAGAGCATCACGATTGCCACGGGGAGGTAGAAGATCCACGGCATCGTTGGCGATCTCCGTCGGTGCCCGAGGATCAGCACAGCCATCGCCCCAATGAGGGTGAGACCACTCAGGAACTCTTCGGTCTTGACATTGAAGTGGGTTACCTCCGCAAGGAGCAGAACCACCAAGTTGGGAAACAGGATTCGGTTCTCGTTGTGTTGCGCCCACAGCGCGGACAGGGTGAGGTGACCCGAATATGCCTGCCGAATGAGGATCAGATCACTCCACTGGTCCACCCAGATTGTGTTTGAGCCGAAGGCGGCGATGAACCAGAAATAGGCAGCCGCCAGCGCCGCGAATCCGACTACGGCGACGAGACCAAACGGAATCGTGGACGGGCGATGGCTCCCCAGTGTCGTCCGAGAGAGTGTCGTTCTTGACATAGACACACGCATTTATCGTGCCACCTATTGGAAGGTACCAGCACCAGGAGATCTCGTCTCTGGCTGCGCGGCAGTATGGAACTCCGGGCCGCCACCTCCGGAGCGCTCCACTATCCGCCAGACACAAAAGCGACCGCGACATATCTCCGGCGTCCGGGTTAGTGAACCGTCCGTCCGCCCGCTCCCCGCTGCGCCCCTCCCAAGGTTCCTCCCTCCGTCTCCGGTGCCCCTCGGTTCGCGGGTGGCGGTCCCGGTGCGGTGCGGCCCGGTGCGCGGCGGTTCGGCTGCCGGGGTGCGGTCGTGGCCCCTCTCTCCCACTGGCAAAATATAGGCGCTAGGGAGTAAGGGGCCCGAGGACGAGCGGAAGTCGGACGCCGGGCGGGGGTAGTTGCGGGGCTCGGGGTGGCACGGCTCCGTGTGAGCTGCTCGGCAGGCGAGCGGAAGGCGGACGGTGGGGACATCTGGGGGCGCCCCGTACGAATCCTCTTTGAGTCAAGACCCCTATTTCCGATACCTCCAGGCGCGGCGAATCCATCCGCCATAGAAGGGCACGACGGCGTAGGGTTTCTCTGGGTTCGGGAGTGACTTCGCCGAAGAGCCGGTTGCTGTGAGCGTCATCGTCGTTGCTCGATGTTCGGTTTCTGATGTCCGCAAGGCTACCGAGTGGACGAGGACCCACGCGGAGGTGCCCGAGGACATCACGTCGTATAGCAAGAGCTTGGGTCAAATAGGACACAGGGTCGTTACCGACGGCACAGATCTGGTCGTGATTGACGAGTGGCCGGACGCAGACACGTTCAATACGTTCTTCGCTGGTGCCGCGAGAATGGGCGAGTTCCTCAGCGGCGCAGGCATCATCGGAGGACCATAGGTGACGATCCTCGAAGCCCTGGACGTGCCTGGCACGTTCTGATTTCCTAGGCCTGGCGCCCCTACGTCCGACCGGACCGCCTGTCCCATAACGCTGCCGGGTCAGTGGCGTTATGCCCGGAAGGAGGATTCCGGCGGCGTAGCCCGCGGCTATGAACCCAGGGTGGCAAGGACCTGACCGTGAAGACGACCGTTAGTGACGAGGAGGGAGCCACTGTCAAAACGGGCTTGTCCCTGAATGTCGCTCGCAACGCCTCCGGCTTCCTCAATCAGGATCACAAAGGGTGCGTAGTCCCAGGGGCCGCCGCCGGAGTCGAGAGCGACGTCAGCTTCGCCGCTTGCAACCACGAGCATCGAGTGGCCGCCTTGGTAAGGATGCACCGTAGAGGAGTGGCGTGCCAATCGAACAAGCGGGTGACCCGGGGTGGCACGCTCGAGGTTGTGGCGGTAGTCGTCGCAAACGGTCGCCTCTGCGAGCCGGGTGACGGTGGACGCCTGCATCGGATCACCGTTCGCGAACGCCCCATCACCACGAACTGCCCAGTAGCGCCGCTCGGCGGCTGGATAGTCCACCACAGCGGTCGTGACCACACCATCGACGACAAGGGAGATAAGCGTGCTCCAATGGAGACTGCCTTCGATGTAGATACTGGTCCCTTCAATCGGGTCCAGATACCAGCAACGGCCACTACCGGGTTCTCCGCCGAACTCTTCGCCCACGACCCGATCAGATGGGTGGTACCTGGCAAGCGCATTGCGTAGAACGCCCTCGACCGTCCGGTCCACCTCGGTGACGGGACTGCCGTCAGCCTTGGTCTCGACTCTCAACTCGGCGCGTCTGAACGTCTTCATGCTGAGGTCGGCAGCGAGGTCCGCCAGCTCAAGCGCGAAGGACAGATCGCTGTTAGCCACAGCACCATCATGCCCTCACGTCGCAGTTAAGTGCTCAGAAGATTGGGCCGGATACAGCTAGGCACCCCTGCCCCCGAACGCATCGGGTAGGGGGGGTCACAGTCCGGCACGTGAGGGATACTGACCGCGATGAGTGAAGCCCCGTTGGCGCTAGGACACCGCGTCATCGTCACCGGGCTGGCAGGGTCCGGGAAGAGCACGTTCTCGCTCGCGCTCGCTGCCAAGGCGGGCTTGCCGGTTATTCATCTCGACCTCCACTTCTGGAAGCCGGGCTGGGTCGCACCGTCCGAGACCGAGTGGCGAGAGAAGCAATGTGACGTGCTCGCCGGCGACGCCTGGATCGCCGACGGCAATTACGACGAGACACTCGATCTCAGGCTCGAACGGGCGGATACCGTTGTGTTTCTCGACATGCCCTGGTGGCTTTGCGCGGGACGGGCGTTCCTGCGCGGATTCCGAATGCCGGCCGAGTTGCCCGAAGGGTGCGACTATTCGGCCTGGCTGCGGTTGCGGGACGAGTGGCGTTTGGCCGTCCGCATCTGGCGGAAACGCCGCTCAGAACCGGAGCGCGAACACGAGATTATTTCGCAGCATGGCCAGCACGTGGCCCTTCACGTACTCAGATCCAAGCGGGCGGTCATGGACTTTCTCGACGGTCTGGACGCGGACCGCATGGAAGCCGACGACGGTTGATCGGGCGCCGAGTGACTAGCCCTAACGCTGCCGGGACATGGCCTACGCTTTCGCTCATGGCTGTGGAGTGCGCATGCTGCTCGATGTCGGTCGATTGGTGGGTCAGGCTGCGATCACATCCCGACCTACCGATCTGCCATACCTGTCTAGACGGGCTCAATGGACAGCGAAACGGCCAGCTCCAGCTCATATCGGGTGCGTGGCTGGTGGCCGGTTTTGAGCCGGTCTTCAAGGTCACTGATGTGTCCTGCTCCGTTGCCTGGTTCAGCCGTGCGGGATTTGATGTGTCGTTCCACGACGACACCTACGGGTTCGCGCACCGAGACAGAGACCTCACGATTCACCTTGCCCAAACAACGGAGGATGAAGCAGCTGGTCATGGAGTTCTCTACATGCACTGTCAAGACGCCGACCGAGTTGCCGAAGAGTGGAGTCAAGCCGGAATCGACGTCGTCGGCCCACACGACGAGGACTACGGCAAGCGAGAGGGTCTCGTCAGTGATCCCGACGGTAACGTGATTCGCTTCGGTAGCCCCATTCGCTGAGCGCTGCCGGACGCCCTGGCCCGGTCCGGGTCTAGGGCGGATCGGGTGAGTTCCGAACGGCGGTTATGGGTGCGTCATAGGGGGACGAGTGCTTGCCGACCGCTAAGTGCCACTGACCGACACTTCGAACACGTTCCGCTAACGACCGCAGATTGCGACTCCGCTTCGGGTGCAGCTCAACCGGAACATATAAGTGGCATCGGTCACCAGGTAATGTTGATCATAACGCGACCTGAAGAGGCGCCAATGCAAGATATGAACTCCTCCTACCCGGCGACATTCAGCTTCGACGCCCCGGAGAAGGTCGCCAACTGGCGACCAATCGTCAATTGGCTGCTTGCCATCCCGCATTTCGTGATCCTGTACGGATTGCGAATCCTTGCCGAGGTAGTCGGCGTCATTTCTTGGTTCGTGGTCCTCTTCACAGGCGAACTCCCGGAGAGCTTCGCCAACATCCAAGCGATGTATATGCGATATGAACTCCGTACGTACACGTTCTTCCTCTTCATGTGCGAGGAGTATCCGCCCTTCGCCTTCGTAATGACGCCGACGGACAATGGTGAGGACCCCCGCGTGCGGGTCGAGTTCCAGCCTCAGCTGGCTGATCGAAACCGCCTCACCGTAGGATTCCGGATCATCCTCGTTATCCCGCAAGTGATCGCACTGTTTGTGCTGGATATCGCCACGACGGTCGTGACCGTGATCGCTTTCTTCGTTGTGCTCTTCACTGGCCGGTGGCCCGAAGGAATGCGAACTTTCGTCCTCAACGTCATGCGTTGGTATCTGCGTGTTCAGACCTACTATTTGCTACTCACGGACGAATATCCGCCATTTGAACTCGAACCACAGGCACCGTAGCCAGGGGCCTGCCTTTCGTTCGATGCTCTTGGCTCAACCAGTTGCTCCATCGCGCGAGGCAGTCCGGCACGAGTAGGGCGGGGTTGACGGCTAGAGGACCGGTGCATTTTGGAAAGGTCTGGCATACACTTCTTGGCGTAGCGAAAGTGGGGTGGCTACGTGCGGGGTCAGCAATCGATTGAGATCTCGGCGACGCCAGAGCACGTCTACGGTGTCGTAAGTGACCTGACCCGGATGGGTGAGCTGAGTCCGGAATGCCGCAGGGTGGAATGGCTCAATGGAGCCACCGGGCCAACTCCGGGGGCACGATTTGTCGGCCACAATCGGGGAGGTCCCGTCACCTGGTCTCGGGAAGGTCGAGTCGTCGCGGCCAAGCCGGGGACGGAGTTCTCGTTCAGGACCGAATGGCGCGGCCACGACTCGACCGCGTGGACCTACCGGATGACACCAACCACTAGCGGAACAACTGTGACCGAGTTCTATGAAGCACTGTGGGCCCCTTGGTGGATGCACGCCTTGGACGCGGTGACATTTCGCCGCAGGCAGTTGGCGCGTCACATGTCCCTCACCCTGTATCGACTGAAGAAGATCGTTGAGTCGATGCCGGCTAACGAATCGACACAAGAGGATGGCTGAATCCGAGGTCAGCGGTCCTGGGGATCGCTCTACGGATCAGTTCACGGAGATGGCTTGGATCAAGTTCCTGGGTATCGAACCGCTCGATGCTGGCGAGGGACGGACGGTCATCCGTCTTGATCCCCAGCCGGTCCACCTCAATCACAACGGCACTGTCAATGCGCCGATCCTCTACGCCCTCGCCGAAGTAGCCGGAGCAGGAGCGGTCGTTGCTGGCATGTTGGACCTCGCCGCGCGGTCCTACACGGTGATCAAACGGGCTTCAATCGAGTACTTGGCTCCAGCTCGGGGAGCGGTGACCGCTACCGGTGAGATTTCGGCCGAGACCTTCATGGCCGCCCGCTCTTCAGTAGAAGGAGGCGAGGCCGCTGAAGTCGAGGTGCCGGTCGAAGTGTGCGACTCGACTGGATCAGTGGCAACACGCTGCGTCCTGGTCGTTTCTGTGCGACCTCGGCGAACGTAAGCGGATCCACTCAGTCTTCTAGGCATCCTCACGAGGCCCTTACCCCCTAGCAGCCCCTGCCTTCGAACGCCCGGACGGTGGGGCACGGCTCAGAGCCTGATAGAGAATCGTCGCTATGGATGAGAGTGAGCGGAGCGACTTTGAGCTGCTGGTGCAAATCCTCGATGAGGAACTGGAAGCTCAGTTCGGCGTCAATCGAGCACACGACGCCAAAGAGACCCGTCACCTGTTCGCTTCACTTCCGGCGGATGCGGTGATCGATCGGTTCAGACTGGTTGATCGCCTCCCGTAGTTCCAGGGTGTCCCCCCCTCGCTGCCGAAGAGGGGAGGCCGTGCGACCGAGAGCTTCGCCGTCGTGATGTGGGGCGTTCCGGTATCAGGCGGTACGTGAAAGGAGAACCCGCTCGGCGTTCACCAGAGTTGCCCTCATGTCCGCTCGCAGAGTCTCCGCTCGTTCTCGGATGATGCTTGAGGCTTCGGCCGGCTGCTCTTCCGCCCGCATGCGGGTGAAGCTGTAGTTCGATCCGTGCTCGAATCGCTCCACGACGAGTGTGCCGGAGCATTCTACCGCCAGGGTGTAGGACCATCGTGAAGAAGGGTTGTCGGGTTCGAGGACCGTCCAAGAGAACCGGGTTGGCCTGTCACACTCGGTGACATGGCACGGGACCTCCCACTCATCATCACCACGCCGGTTCTTTCCACTGAACTGAGCGCCGAGCCCTCGCTCCTCACCGAGCCAATGAGCTTCGACATGTTCGGGTCCGAGCCCCGCCATCCGTTCGACATCTGACAGGAGTGCCCACACCGCCTCGATCGGCGCATTGAAATGGTGGGAGACCTCGACCTTCATGACCGACAGAAGCGCCGGAATATCGATCCGTTTCATACTCATGCCGCTGATTGTTATCCATCCGGACGGCTGGCACTTGATGACTTGGCCGTGATCACCCGCACTTCGGCCAACCATCAAACAGGTGGTCGGGTATCTCGAACTTGTCGCAAAACTCTGGCCAGCCTCCCCTCGTACGGCGGCAGACAGGCGGGCGATGCGGAGGGCGTCGACGTCGTAGCCACATACCTGGGTGCCCCCGTTCGCCTGTGCCCTCAAGGGCAACGAAGGGCACCCAGGAGGCTCGCGGCTGAACCGAGATCAATCTCGTTCGGTTCCAGGGTGAAGTCATGTTCTGTCTTGACCTCGTACATGCATCGCAGCGTTGTCGACTCGATGACTGTGCTGATCCGATAGTGCCGGACAGCCTCCGGAGCCGCAGAGGCGGCGAGACCCTGCTTCAACTCATCGCCGTTTACAGCCACAAAGCCGATCGAAATCACGTCCCGCGGATCGTCGAGACTCTGAGCGTTGAAGACTCGCGTCGGTATTCCGAAGCCCTGGTCCGCCTCCCACTCGTTGACGAAATCCTTGAACGTGCATCCTTCCTTTAGGCGCCTGACGAACACGCTGACGATCATGAGATTCTCCCCTCACCCGCGACTAGGCATTTTATGGGGGGGCCATTATGTCCAGCCCCAGACTGTTCCCATACTGTCCTCGCGGCCGGGACGGAGCGACATGCTCGAAGGTCTAGGATCCCGACGTGACGATCGACAAGCAAGAAGATCTCGACGCCCTGATTCGTGCTGGTCGGGTTGTCGCCGTAGCCCGCCGAGCGATGGTCGAAGCCGTTGCTCCGGGTACGACAACCGGCGAACTCGATGCTGGTAGAGAAGTATTCCGACGCCACAGAGCTCGGTCGGCTCCACGCGTGACCTACGGGTTTCCTGGTTCCACCTGTATCAGCGTGAACGACGAAGCGGCTCACGGCATCCCATCCCTCACGCGTCAATTGCGCAACGGTGACCTCGTCAACCTTGACGTAACGGCCGAGCTGGGTGGCTACTTCGCGGACACCGGGATCAGCGTCGCCGTCGGAGAAATCTCTCCCGTTGCATCGAGACTGCTGGAGACGACGAAGCAGGCTCAAAGCGATGCGATGAACGCAGCGCAGCCGGGTGCTCGACTCCGCGATCTGGGCCGAGCCGTCCAAAAGACAGCGCGACGTCACGGGTTTCGTGTCATAAAGAACCTGAATGGTCACGGCATTGGGCGAGGACTCCATGAAGCGCCGTCAGTCCCGAGCATCGATGACGGCCAGCAGATGGTTCTTCGCGAGGGTCTGGTGCTGGCCATCGAACCGTTCTTGTCCGTCTCTGCTGACCGCGTCGTTGACGACGCGGACGGATGGACACTTCGAACTGTTGATGGGAGTCTCGTCGCACAGTTCGAGCATTCGATGGTGGTCACGAGGGATGGCCCACTGGTTCTGACCGCTTAAGGGGTGACCCAGTACATTGACGGATATGTGGGGGGTGGCGACTCCCGCGGCGGCGAAGAGGACCACATCAGCCCGACGCCCAAATCCGGAACTCTGCAGAGGAGCAATGTCAAAGCAGGTCGCTGCGACGCCAAAAGACGTCAAGCTGCGTCGGTCGGCTTCAGAGTCTCCAGAGCTACGTCGTAGAGACAGTTCAGACCCTCGGTAGTTGCGTCGTGTCGCATCTGGGGTTCCCATCTCTCGGCGTCCAAAAGATCGCTGATCACAAAAGCACTGGCGATCTGCACCGAACGGAAAGAGGCCACGGTGAACAGAGCGGCTGCCTCCATCTCGACACAAATGACACCCTCTCGTCGGTACTGCTTCGCCTCGTCGACCGATTCGCGATACGGCGTGTCGATTGTCCAAGAGCACCCTGTCGAAAACGTGAGATCGGCGCGTCGGAGTTCCTGGGCAAGCTTGGCGGTAAGGGTCTCTGAGGCTTCGGCGTATTTGGCTGAGGCCACGTAGTGGTGCGAGAGACCCTCGTCTCGTATTGCCGTGTCACAGAGCACAACGTCTCCCGCCCGGCAACCAGGCTGTAGACCACCTGCCGTCCCGATCGAGATGAACTTGGTGGTCCCCAGGGCGATGAAGTTCTCCAGCAAGTAGGTGGCGACCGGAGCACCAAATCCGAACCCGCTGAGAACACCTACCTCATGGTTGGTGCTCGGCAGCGTCAAGATTCCCCGGAATCCTCGTTCCGAGGCCGCCGGATCGAGGCGCTCTGACGCATAGACGTGCTCGAGAAGGGAGGGCTGGTACGTGAAGATGACGCCCCTGAGCGTCTGGAACTCGTCCAGATCACCGTGCGCTCGTGCGTAGTCGATGGAGTCTTTTGGATCGCGGAAGGCGGTCAACCGATGTTTTCCGGGAAAGTTCGGGTACGAGATCACACCCGCCTGCTGATCTGACATCACACAGCCATACTGCCTTCAAAGCGAGGTGAACCGACGAGATGGGCATGAGTGAGACACCGTCGATATCCGGCAGTCTCTGCGTAGCCCCGGCTAGCCCCTGTCACCGGCCCTGGGCGCTCTCAACTTGGTGCCAAGAAGACCAGCTCGCTGATCGTTCGTCTCGGCGCTCGAAGGTGACCTCGCCAATCTCCATCCAGCCAGTGCCCCTGTAGAGCGAAACCGCGGGTGAGGCCCCCGCAACAACATCAAGCACAGGGGCGAAGTCCAGGGACACGATGTGACTTCTCGCCTGGTCCAAGAGCTTCGCACCTATTCCCTGTCGGCGTACACCAGGATCCGCCAGTAGACGGGCAATGACGCCGACTTGGCGGTCGATCCCGGCGGTACGAACCAGATCCATTGGTACGAACCAGATCCATTACTGCTCGATGGGAGTGCGAGTTCGTCGCGACGTGCCCCACGATTCGACCGCCGTCCTCAGCAACCCATGCGGCAAGAGGACTTGGATCGGTCAGAAATCGGCGAAGTTGCCCCTCAGGGAGATACAGGGGGTAACCATCCACTGCCCGTACGCGGCTCGCCAAATCCACTAGCCCGTCTCTGTCAGACGAAGTGCGGAGACGGACCAGGGACACGACCCCATTTGCCCGAGGAGGCTCGCAGGTAGTTACCAAAGGGTCGCCTCGTACGTCGCTGCCGGGACTGGGTGTCACACCAGGCACTTCGGGGCCACCTTGGTGACAGCTGGACGTGAGAACAGTGGTGCTAACACGAGTGGATCCCTGAGGCCACCCACCTTCAGGTCTTGGGTCAAGGAGATCAGGATGAAGTTAACTCCTGACTCCATTAATCACTTCTGCAATCCCCATTGACATCGCTGTACCTGATCCCTACGCTCGGATGCGTCCCCATTGCTCTCTGGGATTGAAGGCTATGTGTGGTGACACAGGGCGGCAGATGGGGTTGTTGCGCGCGGAGGCATTTCTATAAGCCAAAGCAAGTCCGATGTCGTTCATCTGGAAGGGGAATCATGGCTCGATTCATAAAGGCGGTTGCAGGGCTGCTCGTGCTTGCAGGAGGGCTCTCACTGGGCGCGGCCGCTGCATCTGGCGCGACACCGGTGAGCGGCCCGGCTCAGCTGTGGGGAAACCTCAACACCAGCGGGTCGGGATTTAAGGCGGTCTTCACCGGAGCGATTGGTGATTCGGGACTGTCGATCCCAGCCACGGCGCAGGGCAAGCCGTCGAAGAAGAACAACACCGGATATCGGCTCTTCGTCTTGAAGAAGGGAACGATCTTTTTCAACACGAAGCAGGTCGACGCAGCCCAGAACAACAACAATGCGCCACCGACGACCGAGAACAACACGACCTGCTCGTTTACCTTTGTAACCACTGACCCAGTAACGATCATCAGCGGCACGAAGGCCTACACCGGAATCACCGGATCCTTTAATGTGACGATCTCCTACGCAGCAGTCCTGCCGTTGAAGAACGGGAAGTGCAATCCGAACGGGAATGCCAACCCGACGGCAACGATTGGGTCTGTGGCTGCCACCGGCACGGTCAGCTATGGCTAGTCACGTCGAACATTTCTAGGCATTTACTCAGTGGGCCGCCTTCCTGGACTGGGGTGCCCCAGTACATTGACGGGACGGTGGGCACCGGTCGAGTATGACTGCTCACCGTACGGGCGGAAGGAAGGTCTTCCGGTAGTAGGTAGCCGACTCCTCATAGCCGATCCTGAGGTAGAAGTCACCTGCCCGGCGACTGGCGACGTAGGCCGCGGGAATGCTCCTTGCGTCCATTCACGCCAAGGCCGTCCTGTCTCTGCCTTTCAGCGATGGGGGCAGGTCAGACTTATGCGCATCGCTATCATCCGGACGTCGTCGTGGTGCTGGAGTAGGCCAAAGCCTGACTCGTCACATCATCCACCTGCGAAGCGGGCGGCGGCTGAACCGTAACCGGGGTTCCGAAGTCGAAGTAGTCGACAGTCGTCGATACCGAACCCGATGCAGCAGGGATCGTGGTGCCGCCACTCGATTGGGAGGTGGTCGACACTTGAAGCTCCTCGGAGACCTGTCGCACCCTTCCCTGTCCATCGAGCCAAACCTGGACGGGCAGCGTTGTCGCGTTCATCTGGGCTTCGAGGCTCTTGATGGCCGCCTGTGCGGCCGGACTCTTCTGGTTCGCCGCCTTGGTCAGGTCGACCGTTGCCTTGTACTCAGTGGTGGCCGCCCCTTTGATGGTGGCTGGACCTACCGTCGTGATGCCTGAGGTGGACACAGCCTGGAGATACGCGAGGAGCTGGTTCGGCCCCTGCGAAGAGCTGCTCAACTGCGCCAAGCTCGCTCCCAACTTGGCCTCGGTCACCGTGTTCAAGTTGATCGAAAGCCACGTCTTGCCGGCCGGGAGCTGAGCCTTGTCGGCCGCCGGGAGCTGGATATAGATCTCTGGGCCTAATAAGTCGAGCGCTGACGCTGCCACCGGTGGGCGACGAGAAGGTCAGCGCGCCATTTCCGCTACTGAAATCGAGCGATCCTTGGCCCGAGACTGAGCCCTGCAGCGGTAGTGAGTTCGACTGGGTCACAGACTCAGTAATCGTCACCTTGGCCGTCTTGGCGTCGACCGTCTGGGAATAGGCCGCCCGGAGGAGCTTCGCCGTCGATTGGTGCTTCAACCCGGCGCCGGCTGATCCGCCCGAAAATGCCATGGCGAGCGTGGCTGATCCGACCAGAGATCCCCCGAGCAGCGCACACCCAAGCCGTGGGACCCGGCGCAAATGCGTCGAAGCCCCACGCGGCATCACCGATGCTTGCGTTGCTTTCATAGTCCGCAGCTCCCCATTTACCCCGTCCCGCCTCGATTAACGAGGGGCGGCGACGCCATAAGTACGCCGCCCCTCGGTTTGGGATCGTGGCACCGCAACCCCAATGCTGAGATAGGGCCGATCGGGCCGACCTTGCCCAACGGACGGACAATTAAGACCAGCGCTGCTCTAGCCTCGCCCTGTGGACGGCATGCCCAAGCCCGGCGACCGCTACGCCCAGGCGATCACCGTCGAGCCGGGAGAGTGTTGGGCCATGGTCCGCGACCGTCAGGGACAGGCCACGCACTGCGCCGAGACGCCATCGTGGACCGGCCGGTGGTTCAGCCCCAGCGGCGAACACTGGTGGCGGGTATGGGCCTCTCCTGACCATCTGAACGGCCTGACGGGTTTGCGGGAGTTCGACCGGCGGGCGCGATTGAGCAAGTGGTTTGAGTGAGTACGCGTTGCCCGTCGTCGACGCACAGTCCCTTTCCCCATACCCGGCACGAGTGGGGCGTCGTTGCTCCAGCCCGAGCCGGCCGTTTCTTGGACGCATTGGCGCCACCGAAGAGCGGGAGCAATCATGGGCGCTAGCGGCCTACTCGTTACGTCACTACCAACTATTGACTCTCGTGTGGCACTCACCAGCCGGGAACGTTCTTAACGGAATTAGTACGGCTGGGATTGGTCGAACTCGCCTCGAATCTTTTCCGCCATTGCCGAGGCTTCGCTGATTGAGGTGGTAAGTGGAGGTCGTTGGGCCATGTAGTCCACTCCTTGAAGGTCTCCAATGTCCTTCTTAGGCACCAGCCACAGGTGGAAGTGCGCGGCGCGCTCCATCAACGACAGGTAATAAGACGCGTTGGACGCCCGTGGAGCTTTTCACGGCAGGAAGGAGGCGGTGAAGGATTTCGCCGAGTTCCTTGCTCTCGCTTGTAGTCATGTCGCCGGAATCCAAGAGATGCCTTCTGAGTTCGACGATCACGGTTCCGGCACTGCACTCTTGAATCGGAGCGTGCTCGACCAGAACGTGCTCCTGCTCGAGGATGTAGCCGCCTGGAGCTGGATAGTCCAGCAGCTCTGAACCCGTCTTCACGCCGTCCTGCTTCTTGCAGATATTGCAGTCCGATTGGTGGAAATACGGCGGTGAGCCGATTTCAACGTCGCTGTCGTTTCTGTCAGGAGTCTCAGCGGTCACTTGCGTGTCCTTTCGGGAATCAGGCGGATCGCGTCACAGCAGCTCAGCAAACGAGGGCAACGAGAACTGTCAGTCGGCGAGGAATGGAAGGAGGGCGGCCAAAAACTCTTCGGGCTTTTCGAGGTGTGGGATGTGACCGCACTCGGGAATTACAACTCGCTTGGCTTGAGGGATGTCCTTGGCCGCCTCCTCCGAAAGGGTCTGGAAATCGCCGAGTCGGTCGAACTCCTCGGGACTTGCGTATTGACCCAGGGGAACAACATGGTCTTCGGCGCCCACTATGAGCAGTGTGGGGGGCTTGATGAGGTGGTATTCGTGTCTTACTGCTGCTGATAGATCATCTGAAAGGTAAGGGCTGCAGATCGTGCCCACTCCTGATAGTTGGGGCTTAGCGTCACCCGCACCAAGATGTCGGCCAGGGGATCGCACACTCTTGGATCGGGGTGCACGAAGTATCCGTTGACGTAGTCCCGTATCACGTTCGGGTCCGTCCAGTTGACTTCGTGGTCGTACAAGGTTTCATCGGTCTGCGGGGGAATGCCGATCCGGTAGTCGGCGAACCCGAGCGGGTCCTCCAGGACGAGATGCGTCACGCGGTCTGGGTACATGAGTGTGAACCGAACAGCGGTCACCCCACCTGTCGAATGTCCGAGCACCGAAACATCGCCAACTCCGAGGTGGTCCAAGAGTGCCGCAGTGTTGTGAGCGAACATGTGGAAGCTGTAGTGAAAGTCTGGCTTCGGTGACTTTCCCCAACCGAACTGATCAGGAGCCACCACCCGATAGCCGGCCTCAGTCAGGGCTTCAATCACGTTCAGGAAGTAGTACCCACCAAAGGCTTTGCCGTGCATCAGAATGGCCGTCTTCCCGTTGGACGCTGCCTTCGGTGGAACGTCCATATAAGCCATCTTCAGTGACTTCAGATCACTGGTGACCGGAAAGAATCCGACTGGATGCGAATACGTGTACTCCTCCAGGCAAATGCCGAGAGCCGGCAGCAAATCGATCGTTGGGGCGGCCATTGCCGAAGGTTAGGTCTGCTCAACACGGATGGCTCATGGTCTGGAAAGGCGTGCATAGCTACTCGGAAGCGGATGAGAAAGCTTTGTTTCCGCTCCAAACTGAGCGCTGTAGGGGTGAGTCCCCGTACGCCGCGTACGAGCGCCGCTGCCTAACAGCCAGGAGCCACGTCGGTCCCGTAGTGCCGGAAAAGTTCGGTGGTTGACTGTTGGACGTGTCCGATCTGGAGCTGCTTCGAGAAGCGAGCCTTAGCTTCGCCCATACCCAGGCACGCGGGTTCTCGGCGCTCTACGAGCGCCTGTCGCTCGGTATCGCCGACGACGAGGACTTGCTCGCTCTACTTGGTGAAGCCCCTGCTGGACAGAGACGGCCAACGCTCCTCTTGGCCGCAGTCCATGATCTCCTTCTCGGAGGCACGCGGCACCCCTTGGCCGACTTCTACCTCAGCGTCACCGATAGTCCTAGAACCGATGATCCCTGGGTCGCTTTTCGTGACTTCTGCCACACATTTCGACCCGCCATCGAATCTCGGATCGAGCACGGTGCCACCCAGACCAACGAAATCCGCCGTGCTGCCGCGCTCATGATCGGCCTGCACTACGTCCAGGCCACTGCGTCTCGACCGATACGGCTAGTCGAACTCGGGGCCAGCGCAGGACTTCTGCTTGCCTTCGACCGATACCGGTTCGAGTTCACCCGCCGTCAGATCGGACCGCAAACCTCTTCGGTGCTGATTCCCGTATCGACCGATGAGGAGACGGAGACCTTGCTGGGCAGCGCTGTCCCATCGCTCACGGCCCGAGTGGGGGTGGACCTTCAGCCGATCGACCTGCACGACGCACGGCAACGGCAATGGCTTGACGCATTTGTATGGCCAGAGGCGAGCGATGACCGACAGCGGCTTCGAGCGGCCATGCAACTGGTAGCGGAAGACCCGCCTCAAGTCCTTTGCGGCGACGCGATCGAGATCCTTCCCCGCCTCCTCGCTGACGACGCCACCGACACCCACCCGGTTGTCTTCCACACAACACTTCTGACCTACCTCGATCGCGACCAACGCCGCGCTCTCTTCGAGGTCCTCGGCGAGGCCGGAGCCTCTCGAGATTTGTCCTGGTTGCCCCTCGAAGCGCCCGGGTTTCTGACCAAAGCGAGCGTTGCCTTCGACTTTCCTGCAGCTTTGGCCAACGACAACTCACGCCTCGTGCTGGCCCTCCGTCAGTGGACGAGCGGCACGTCCCACGATGCACTCCTCGCCAGAGTCGACGCTTACGGCCGATCGATGGACCGTGGGCTTCGACCTGACACTTGATCAGGGTGCCCAGATCGCCGGGACCGTGGGACACTTCGGCACAACTGGGGCAGCCAATAGTCCGGCCGAGGTCCACCAGATTTGCCCACAAGTGGATGCGCCTGACACCTGGTGCATGAGGTGGTTCATATGAGTAGGGTCCCTTTCGCAGTACATGAGCCACGAACCTGAGGAGCGAATGTGTCGGTATTGGCGAGGTTGTCTGTTTCAGGAATGACGACGGATTCGTACGACAAGGTGTCGGAGCATCTGACGCCCCCACTTCTGGCCGCGGCGGGATTCGTCGCCCACGTGGCCTTCCTGAGAGACGGCGAGTTTCACGTGTCTGAGGTATGGGAGAGCCGTGACGACTTCCAGAACTGGTTCGACAACAATGTGAAGCCAAACGTCCCGGGTGTCAAGGTTGACGAGCTGACGGAAGTTCACAACGTCATACTCAAAAAGTAACGCTGGGACGACGGCTGGTCCGGGCGGCCGACCGCCGCGTGATCGACGCCGGCGGAATCGTGGGCCGCCACGTCGGTGACGGAGTCGTGGCGTTCTATTTGGCCGAATCCCTTAGGTCCGAGTCGGCTGCCGCCCGAGCGTGCATCGACGCAGCCCGATCGCTGCGAGCTGCGGTCGCGGAGGTGGCGGCGCGCGTGGACTCGAGGAGGGAGACGTGACCTTGCGGTTCGGTCTCCACTGGGGGTCCACGCTCTACGTGGGGACATCTCGACCGGCGGCCGCAAGGAGGTTACCGCCCTCGGGGACGAGGTCAACGAGGGAGCTCGGATCGAAGCGTGCGCCGGTGGCGGTCGCACACTTGCGCCCAAGGCACCGGTCGAACGCCTGGACACCACGGGCGCAGTGGCCCTGGGCCTCGATCCCGATCGGGTCAGCTACACCGCCCTGGCCCACCTGTCGACGGCCGAGGACAAAGCCCGTCGGGACGCGCGGTCTGCGACGTTTGACCAAGGTTCCTGCCACGGTCCCAGCGGCGTCCGTTTCACCTGCATGCTCCTGGACTCCCCCTTCCTGAATGATCCGAGATCAGGGTCGACCTGCCCCCTAGCGCCGGACCGGGGTGACGCTGAGGCACTCATTCAAGAGCGCGAAGCTGCTGACATGAACGACAAGGACCTACTGGCTGAGCAGCGGTCCTACTATCGCGCTCGAGCGCCTGAGTACGACGAATGGTGGCAGCGACGGGGCCGGTTCGACCGGGGCGAGGAGGAGCTGCTCGAATGGCAGCGACAAGTAACGGCCGTGGACGACGCCCTAACTTGTTTTGGAGCCAGGGGCTCGGTCTTGGAACTCGCCGGAGGTACTGGCTGGTGGACCGAGCGTCTCGCTCGCACAGCCGACAGCCTCACCGTTGTGGACAGTTCACCCGAGGTCCTCGCCCTCAACCAGGAACGGGTGGGACGCTCCGACGTGAACTATGTCGTGGCGGATCTCTTCGATTGGCGAGCCGACTCCCACTATGACGTGGTGTTCTTCTCCTTCTGGCTCTCGCACGTGCCAAGGTCCCGATTTGGCGAGTTCTGGTCGCTCCTTCACTCATGCCTCACTCCCTCCGGACGTGCGTTCCTCATCGACAATCGAAACGATCCGCAACCAGAGACGACTGCAGAGGACCCATTCGTCATCAAATACGACGCTGACCTGCACTTGCGTCGTCTCAGGGACGGATCCGAGTACCGGGTCGTGAATGTGATGTACGAGCCAGTTGAGCTGCAGTCGCTCATCGACGCTGAGGGCTGGAAGGCTGAGATCCAAGCGACGCGGTGGTTCATTTTCGGTTCAGCCCGTCGAAGCTGAATCGGACTGCCCCTATCGCCATCGGTTCGCAGGGCGGATGGGTGGGTCAGCGGTAGCTTGCCTTCGTGGCCAGCTTCGACGACGGCACCTTGCACATCGACTTTGACCGGCGAGAGGTCACGGTCGAGGGGAATCCTATCGAGTTGACCCCGATTGAGTACCGGTTCTCGTTGCGCTCGTCAGCCACCCAGGTCAGGTGCTCTCGCTGGAACAACTTGTGGCAACATGGGGCGACCCCGATCAGGTTGCGCCCCGGAGAGCCACCTACACAGTCATTCGACTCCGACGCAAGATGGGCTGGGATTTGGCGGGTAAGGACGGGCCGCCGCTTGAGACGGTGCCAGGCCAAGGTTACCGCTGGCGGTCAAAGGTCCATAGGGACTGAACCCCGAACGTCACCGAAAGCCGGAAGGGTGTCACCGTGCGAATCAGGCACAACGGGGAGATCCCCTGACCGACACGACGAGCCCCTGATAAGCCGATTCCGAGGGACTAAGCAGGCACTTCGGCGACCACGACGGCGACGTTGTCACGACCGCCATGACGGACGGCACGGTCGATCAGGTTGTCAACGATCGCCACTAGGTCCCCGCCCCCGGCCATGGCGTTGGCGATCTCCTCTCCAGACAGCTCGTTATACATGCCATCCGTACAAAGGACGATCCGATCTCCTTCTTCGACGACAAGAGTCCTGCGGTCGATCTTCACATCGGGCCCTACGCCGAGTGCTCGGGTCAGAATCCCGTAGTGGGGGTGCTCGGGGGCTTCTTCGTCCCGTAGCTCTCCGCGTTGGATGAGTTCGCCCGTCACGCTGTGGTCCTGAGTCAGCTGGGTCAGCGCACCCTCATGCCACAGAAGGGCTCGGCTATCGCCAACGTTGACGACGGCAATATGTCCGTCTGCCAGCAATCCAGCCGCGCAGATTGTGGTGCCCATGCCGTCCAATCCGACCCGCGCGTCCGCACGGTCCCGGATCGCCCAGTTCGCGGCACGCACGGCCGCTTCGAGCTCGTCCAGTGATTGGCCTGTAAAGACAGCGGGAACCACGCCGGCGGCGATATTCGCTGCGATCTCGCCGCCAAGATGTCCTCCCATCCCGTCGGCGACAAGCACAAGGCGATCCGTCCTCACGATGGCATCTTCGTTGTTCTCGCGGAGCTGCCCGATGTCGGTACGACCCGCGGTTCGCAATCTGGTCACGATCTCCTCCTTGGAGTCTGGGTTAGCGGTAGGGAACATTGGGTCCTCGCTCGCTTCGAACAGATGGCGGGCAAGAGCGAGCGCATCCTGGCGACGATTGGCATCGGTTTGGAGCTGTCTTGCCCAGAACTCGAGCTGTGTCCGGGAAGGTTTGCGAACAAATGCACCGATCTCTACGAGCGGCACGCCCGCTTGTCGTAGGGCATCAATCACTCGGGCATCAGCCAACTGGCCTGGCGAGTAGAAGCGGTATCCCGAGCCCGGGTCTACGGCTGCCGGCGCCAGGAGGCCCTCGGTGGCATACGTCCTGAGTCGTTTGGCTGATAATCCAGAGCGCTCCGAGAACTCGCCTATTGGCATGAGATCGTCCACAAGATGAAGTGTGAACCCTCCCCGATGGTGAGAGTCAAGCGGACTGTTCGGGGCCTACTACATGTCCCCGTACGTTGCCGGAAGTGGGTGGCACTCAAGCAGGCACCTTGGGGACACTTCTCACCTGGTCGTCAGGAGGCCTCGACCGCTGGATAGGCGGATGCGTTCATCATCTCCAATGGCCACCGTCGTGTGGTTCGCCTTGTGGGGATCGACCCCGATGATCACCGACATGAGCACCTCCTGTTGGTTGATCGGCAACCGCGAGGGCACTCCTGATTTGGATCTGGTGCACACACTCCTCTTTTGAGCCACTTCGTGTCCGCGGGCGCCGTCCAGGTTTCGAATGGCCCGACGACGACGTTCACGCCACGTCGGTGGGCGATGGCGGCCACCCGCTGGTCCGGCTCCACACCGAGAACTTCGCACCCGCGATCGAGGAACAGCTGCGACGCGATGCCCGTGCCGCACCCGACGTCCAAGACTCGTCGTGTGTCCACGGCATCGACCGCCGCTGCCGGGTAGGACGCTCGCGCGCGGTCGTATTGCTCAACGTCGTACCCGAACGACGGACGGCGGTCATCGTCCACGCGCACCATCGTTGTAGGCGCGTCGAGTGCTCTGGGTGTCCCCGATCGATTCCGGGTAGGGGTGCCGCCGTGCGGCATTTCGGGGCTAGGGCGACCAGGCTTGATTTGGCCAGCAAGAATGGTGCCATGGGAGACGGTGCACGTCCGGGCGAACTGTCGTCAACGACGCTTTGATCAATGAGATCCTGACGGCAGGTCGTCCCAGGACTGCCCATCAGGTGGGTTCAGCATCCACCCCCAATGCAATACAGACGTTCCTCACCGAACATAAAGGGTGGAGTCTGGTGCTCTTTGAGAGACGTACGGATTAGCCAAGTTCGCCGTGCCCGTGTCACTCACATCAGCCCGCTTGACGTTTGCGGACCCGCCGATCGACAAACGGCGCCAATAGGTACATACGCACACCATTGAGCACCAAAAAGGTTGTGAAGAGCAGAAGAAACACCAAGTTGTCGAAAATCGCCGACAAGGCGCCTATTGCAATTCCCAGAGTCAGCAGGTTGATGATTGAGATTCTCTTCCGGAAGGTAGACCGTCGGAATCGGTCTACCTGCTCCTTGGAAGCACCGGCGTCCTGCTCCTTGGAAGCACCGGCGTCCTGCTGCTTGGTAGCACCGGCGTTGGCTATGCGACGGTCGACGTGGACCCCGGGGATACCAGGCTCCTGGAACTTACGTCGCTCCTCCATCACTTCGTCAGTGTTGAAAATATGGCTAAAGACGTGGTCGTCAGATAGACGACGCAGGCGGTAGCCACTGGCAAGCACCTCAGCCACGGCAAAACCGCCCGTCCAGCGGCGAAGAAAGGAGTTCCAAACACAGGCCATCATTCCGACTGCCAGCTGTACCTCGGAATCGCCGACCTCACCTTCCAGAAGGTCGCCTTCTGACTCTGGTGTGCTCGTCATATCGTCTCCCCCGGGGTTAGAGGGATCGGCCTTTGTGACCATGAGCTTGAGCGCGGGCTCAGGCTGCCGTAGTAGCAAGGCGACCAGCATGCCGATACAAGGTGTCCCCGTAGATTGAATAGCGCGCGTTTCGAACCCAAAGTCGGCACAATTGCGAAATGACGGATCTATTCTCGATCGAGTTACCGGAGGTTCGGGCAACCCTCAAAGTGACAGGAGCTCTTCAGCCCGAGGAACTGTCAGAACTATTAGGCGTACAGGGAGATTCGTATCAGGGGCCAGCACTCACAAGGGTCTGGGAGTACTCAATCACCCGAGGACGAACGATCGATGCAGCGTCGCACTTGGAGACGATCCTTGCTGTGGTCAGTCAACACTTCCAGGAGTTCCGGGGCTTGATCATCGACAAGAGTCTCGACGTGGACCTCCAACTGTTGGTCCAGCTGGCCGCCGGAGAATCGCCAACTGGCTACGTCGATGCAATTCGGATAGCCGAGCTAGCCGCAATGGGAGCCGGCCTCGACATCCAGCTACGCAGTCGTGAATGAGTTCGTCCCGCCAACAGGTGGTGACCCCGTACATTGATCGCCGGTGCTGAGACAACAGAAGTCGGTTGAATTGTGCCACGGGCCCTTCCCGACCCGCAGGAGATCAGGCCGAACCGATGACCGCGCCGAACCGGATGGTGTCCACCGTCACGCCGGGTGCCTCCGCACCTTCGGGAGGCGCGAAAGCGCGGGCCTGCTCTTCGGTCTCGAACACCTCGATCGAGACCCCGTGCGAGTCGTCGGTAGCTACGAAGTAGGCGCCCAGGAAACCGGGGGCCCCTTTATCCTTGGAATGACCTCCTCATTGAGGCCCCGCTTGGCCTCGGCCAGGTCCGCAATGTTGGCGTGGATCACTCTGGCGTGCATGGTTGATCTCCCTGTTCGACTGCTGACTCATCACGCTAACCGCGGCTGAGTGCGACTTCTGGTTGTGGCTATCTCTGCACTATTCCAGTCGCCGGCCGAGAGACAATATCGGCTGGCTCTCGTAGTAGCCGTTTATCGGCGGGAGAACGTCAGATGCGCAACGCCGCTGGGGGAGCTGACGAACTCCAGTTCGAAGCGAGACTCAAGTTCTTCCATCCCGTCCCAGACGCGCTCGCCGCGTCCAAGGAATATGGGCACGATCGCTACGTGCATGTAGTCGATCAGGTTGGCGGCAAGGCACTGGCGAATAGTTGACGGACCTCCGCCGATCCGGACGTCCAGTCCGCCAGCGGCCTCCCTGGCAACTTTCACGGCCTTGGCGGGGTTGGCGTCGATGAAGTGGAACGTGGTTCCCCCCTTCATCTCGATCGAGGGCCTCGGGAAATGGGTCAGCACGAACACGGGAGTATGGAAGGGCGGGTCATCCCCCCACCAGCCCTTCCACTCTTCGTCAACCCACGGCCCGCGTTGAGGTCCGAACTTGTTCCGGCCCATGATCTCGGCACCAATGCCCTGATCCCAGTTGCTCGCGAAGGCATCGTCGACGCCGGTGCCTCCGACCGGGTCGCCCTGAGTCTCGTGGAAGCTGCAGAAGGTGCGGGTAGGGAAGAACCATTCGTGGAGCCGATTGCCAGCATGTCCGAAGGGCGCCTCGAGGCTCTGACCTTCACCGGTGCCGAACCCGTCGAGGGACACCGAGAAGTTGTGGACCCGAACACGTGACATAAGACTCCTCCTCAACAGGTAAGTGTCAGCAATGAGTCGGTGCGAGACGCTTCCGGCCAAAGAGACTCCGTTCAGTGGCGATATGCTCGCCCCAGCTCATCGCTGACGCAGTCCGAGCGGATCCATGCCCAGCCGGAATCGCTCGATGGCCCCAACCTTACCGCTGGAAGTCCGTGCCGAGTATCACCAGAACACGCGCCCCTACTCTCGTCGGTGGTGTGGAAGTACACCGGTACGGGTGGGCTAACTGGACCGGACCTGTACTGCGCGGAAGTCATACCCGTCCTGCCTGAATCCCGCCTCCTCGAATGTAAAGAGAACCTCGTGGCCGTCATCGAGCTTTTGGTTTAACCGAGGCCGACGATGTTGGAGAAAAGTACGAAGCAGCCGCCCGGTACCTCGGGGCCGTCGATGACACCTCACCCCTTCGAACCAGCGAACGATCCCAGCAATGCGGTCGTTGTCATCGGCCATTCCGCAAACCTATGGGACGCCGAACATGTCCCAGTACACCGGCACGGTGGCATGGATACATCCGTCAGAGTGGTCGGGCCAGCCTCTGTTCGGACGCAGAGCTGCGAGCACGCATTCGTGCATTCGACTCGGGAAGATGCCGCGCCCGTATGGGATCGCCTTCGAGGGTTCGATCTCCAAGAAAATCTCCTACGTGAGTCTGCCCAACGAGGGAGGCGCCACGGCGCCACCATCGTTCTTGATCTGGGTGGCCAACCGTGAGATAGACAACCAGGAGTTCCATTCGGCCAGTGAGATCCACGACGCGGCGCCGCACGCAGGCACGGTCAGGCTCTTCTACCTTCCTCAGGGCAAGTGGGCGGTCAACTTCGAAGTTCTGCAGGTGTCGGTGGCAACTGATCTAGCCTCCGGCAGCGACGGGACGCGACTCTTGTTCCAGTGGAACGCGGCCCGTCGGGTTCACGACAAAGTAGTTGAGGCGGACGCGTTAGCGAAATTGCAGGCGATCGGGCAGGCCCTCGTCGAGGGACAGCCCCTGGTGGGTAAACCGGTGGAGCCGGACGAGGTGCGTGCGGCCGTGGTGCGGCTGGCAGAGCCCCGCGCTCAAAGTGACGGTACGCGGCGACGGCACGTTGAGCGCCACCTTGGGCGCTCAACCGCTGATGGCCGGCCGGTGGGAGGTCGATCCATCTGCCGGTGACGGCCAGCGTTCCCGGCGTGGCCGAGGAGCTAGATGCCTCGGTGATCGGCGGCCGACTGACACTCATCATGAGGGAAAACTGCAGCGCCTCGACCCGTTCCGGACTGACATTGAGCTTCCGGGCCGAGTCGGACAGGGGCTATCCCAGACCGCCGGGAGGGTCGGACACTTCGGCACAACCGTGACACCCCAGCGGCGACAGGCTGCGAAACTAACCCTTACTCCGCGCTGGATTGAAGGTCGCCGCGCTCGGCGCACCGCCGTACGCGCGCACAGGACCACCCGCCGAGGGAATCAGTCTAATGCCGGGGTAACCGAGACGTGAGGAGCCGAACTCGTGCTCTGCGACCCAGAATAGCCGACAATGATGGTGAGGCCATCAGCCTGCTTAAGTCGCCAGGGATAGGCAGCTAAAGACTGCCCCCGAACACCGGCACGGGGTGCCACCTTGCGGCACGAGTGGGACGGTCTACTCGACGAATGATCTTCTCCGAGGAATACCCTTGGCTCGTTGACTCACGAGGGAGTCGAATCACATGTTGAAGCAGCGGAACTATTGGGTCTACAGCATCGCCTGTTTCCTGGTGTGGGGCATCCTCCTTGCGGTCGCCGCCGCGAAGGCGAAGAACGGAACGTTTCACAACGTTCTCTTGGTGTTCGCTGGCCGGACCCTCTGCTGGGTGTCGACGACGATCGCCAGGTTCGTATACCCACCACCCAAGCGATGGCTACAACGGAGCGAATCGCCGGTGCAGTAGACCTACTCACAATGCCGGTCTTCGCAGTGGGATGGACTGCCCCATAACATTGCCGGGTTGGGGCGAGGACCTATCGCCAGTCCATCAGCCGGGTGCGGGCGCGAGCAACCATCTCCGCGATCACTGATTGATCTGTCTCCACCCCGAGAGCCGCGTCCTGAGGAAACGTCACGTAAGGCTCGCACCCATTCTCGTAGACCCGGACCTGGACCACTCCCAATAGCTGACCCCTGTGTCGGATTCGGTCTTCCACGGTCTGCCGTTGTTCGTCGGTCAGATGTGAGTTGTCGCCGCTACCCGTGTAGCTGAACCAGCCGTGGTCTTGTGCCATCGCTTCATTGTGTACCGTCGGTCCCGAGGTTGCCTATCCCAGTTCGCTGCCGGGATGGTGGGGGTTCGGCACGACTGGGTAGTCATGTCATCTGACGATTACGTCGCCGGCACGTAGACAGGAGCAATCAGTGCGCCGTGTTGATCACAATGGTCGAAATGCAGATGCGAAACGACCACTGTGGCGACGTCGGAGCCTGTGATGCCGGCTTCGCCGAGGGCGTCGAGCGGCGGCTTGGTTTAGGGGTGGTACCACTCGTCGATCAAGTCATTACCCAACCCGACACAAAGTGAATGATCCACGTAAATGCGGATGCCGGAGGAGTCGGCCGTTCCATACTGAATCGGGGACACCCTGACCCGGTTCTGGAATGGGCTCTACACGAAATGGTGACTGCTTGGCGGGTTGAACCTTTGGTGAACTATTCCAGGTAGTTGCCGTCGAAGTCGGGGGGCGGCAGGTGATCGCGGACGCTCAAGGACGGACGGCCGACGGGACTTGGCTGACCACCTTGTAAGCCCGCTCGCGCACTCGATCGATGACGCCCGCACTGCTGGGCGCCGGATCGTCACCGGCACGAGGGGGCAAGACGAAGTCGGTGTACATGACACGGCGTTCCCGCGCGACCGGCGCATGGCTCATGTGCAGGGTGCACGAGCAGTGGACGGTGACGTCGCCAGTGCGGGTCGGAAGCGGGACCGCGGGCAGCCCCCAGGAGTCGCGGAAGAAGGCGGGCTGGACGAGGGCCCTGTGGGAACCGGCCACGACCCCGAGCTGGCCCGAGCGTTGGTCGGCGCCGGTGACCGAGATCCCAACCGTCAGGCTGCAGCAGCGCGAGGAGTGCCGCCCGAGGCTGCAGTCCTTGTGCCATGGCAGGTCGGAGATGCCCTTAACGACGCCGATGGGCTTGACAAGCGCCTCGATCTTGTTGCTGCCCTGGTCTCGCGGCACGTGCCCGTCGCCCGTGAGCGAGGCGAGGCGAAGGAGCCGATCATCCTCCAGCAATGCCGCGGTCGCAAGGCTCTCCTCTTGGAACCCCTGTAGGCGCACCGCCCGCTCCTCGCCGTCGACGGTGGTGGCCCACCAGGACCGGCCGTCACCGTCGCGGTAGCGCGGGAGGGCGGCATCCATGTCGGCCGAGACCTGCGCCATTTCGTCGGTCGTGAAGACCTCGGTCAGGTGGAGGTAGCCCGCCTCGCCAAGGTAGTACGCCAGCTCGGCCGGATCGTCGTCGACCGTGAACGAACGCTGGAGGTCGAGCGGGCCGCCGTCATGGTCGTTGAATGTGACGTCAGCCGCGGTGTGCACGGTGCGGGCATCGAGCAGCGAGCGGAGGACGACCCACCAGTCGAGGAAGTCGTTGAGGTCACCGATCGGCATGTCGAGCGTTGCGGCTGCGAGGAGCGTCATCGGCGTCCGGCGGTCGTGGACGATGTCGGTGATCTCGTCCACATCGAGGCGCGCCGCGGCGTGCCCACCACCGCCGGGACGCACCCGAACGGCATCGTCGTCGACCGACAACGTCCAGGTGCCCGCGGTTGTCTCGATCGTGAACGGCCGGACGCCCAGTTCGCGCGCGCCCGGGACGGCCAGCGCAGAGCGGTCCGCCGCCAGGCGGGGCAGCTGGTTCCCGAAGAAGTCCGCGACGTCGATCGTCTCGACGTCGACGTCGTTGCGGGAGCGGAAATCGATCGTCATGACGAGCCAGGCTAGTGACGGGGTGGCGTCGGCGCAGGACAGCCGGGCCGTCTGACGACGGTGGCCTCCGGCGGCATCCTGTTGAACGTCGCTACGCACAGGTGGAGCTTCTCGGTCATCACCTGATCTACGGAGGAGGGCTAGAGGGGCTGCGGGGTGGATCAAAGCCGGCAACTCGGGCACTCTCATGGTCCGGCCGCCCCCTGCAAGATCCCATACGTTGGGATACCAGCGGCGATTGGCGGGACGATGGCAGAGGAGCACCGATCCCTCTGACCAGCAGGGCGGCCACCACGAGATGGACGCCATCGGCTTCGCCATCGTCCATTCCGGGCAGTTTCACACGCCGTGCGCTCCGAGCCGGCGCTCACGACGTTCCTCCGGGTGGATCAGAAGGCATATTTCATCAAAAAACCACGTTTGGCACCGAACCAAGCACTCGCCTCAGGGCTACAAAGAGGTGGTGGCATCAAGAGCTGCGGCTGAACATGAGCCTGGGACACCACAGGTCGATGCATCGCGGGACGAAGACGAGACCCTGATGGCTCAGGTTGGAGGGGGCGAACGAGGAGGTTTAGAGAAGCTGTACCGACGACATGCTCCTTCGCTGTTAGCCCTCCTCACCCGGATGCTCGATGACCACCAGATGGCTGAGGAGGCCGTCCAAGACACCTTCCTTGCGGTGTGGAACGGTGCGCGATTCGACGGACGATCACGAGTCCGTACCTGGTTGATGGCGATTGCGATCCGTCAAGCCGGATCAAAACATCGTCGACGGAGATTGGCGGTTGGGAATCAGCCCCGAGACTTCGCCTCGAACGATCCCTCACCTGAAGACGCCGTCGTCGCCGGTCTCGATGTCGACCGGCTGGTCAAAGACCTCTCTGAGTTGACGCGCTACCAGCGTGAGGTAGTACTCCTCGCCTTCGCCGAACAACTCACCCACCCCGAGATCGCTGACGTCCTGGGCGTGCGAATCGGCACAGTGAAGAGTCGCCTTCACGGCGCCAAGACTGCTTTGATGCGGAAATGGGAGCAAGAGGACGGGACATGACACGAACACGGCACCTCGATGACAAAACACTGATCACCATCGCGCAAGACAGCTCACCAAGTACTGGCGCTGCATCCCATGTCGATTCGTGCCCGCTCTGTGCGCACGAACTCGAAGTCTGGCGCAGGATCTCCGATCTGGCCAGAGTGAGCGTCGACTTGGTACCTCCAGCACCAGAAGACCTCCCACAGCGAGTCTTTGGCGAACTGGACGGCCATCCTCGCCGCAGTTTTGTGCCACCGAGGAGTAGACGTGTACTCACATCTCGCGGGTGGTCCAGGGGTGGGCGCTGGGTGATTGCGATCCCGATCGTCATAGCGGCCCTCGTTCTCGCCCTGACGCTCGGGCTCGGACCGAGC
Source organism: uncultured Acidimicrobiaceae bacterium (assembly GCA_963755375.1). Lineage (GTDB taxonomy): Bacteria > Actinomycetota > Acidimicrobiia > Acidimicrobiales > RAAP-2 > Bog-473. The sequence goes on from CAVWKG010000002.1 coordinate 103,691, forward strand.
GCACCTTCTGACGCCATGGTTCTCAAGACCATCAGGAGCAGTCCCACCGTCGCAGCGATCCTCTCTCAGACGCTCCATTTGACCGCACTCGAAGTGGATCGAGCACCACAGGGTTTCATAGACGTCGAGTACAGCACCCATGGAGCGGTCGATCCCCGGACCAATGCCTTCGATCTCACGGGCAAAGCGATCATTCCTGGTGGCGCGTCATTCGGTTCCTCGACCACCGTCTCAGATGGCTCGCTGGTGTACCTCCCGTGCGATCCCCAATGGACTTTTATTGGCGAGAAACCGTGCCTCGCGTATCCAGCTCAGAGTGGAACTGCTCCAGGCTCACCCTCCTTGACCTTTCTGCGCTACGCCAGCGGGCCAGTGGCCCGACTGGGCGAACGCGACATCGACGGAGTCGAGACAAATGGATACAGGGTGAGTGTGCCGGTCAGTGCGTTGGCTCAGAGTGCCATCCCTTCGGAGCGCTCACTCGTTCAAAACTCGAGCTCCACAATCTCGGATCTCCATGTCGAGGTCTGGACCGACCAGCAAGGCCTGCCACGACAATTGGATCTCACCTTTCTCGTCCACCAAGCCACTCTGTCAGCGGTGCTGCGAGCCTCAGAGAAGGAACAGCTCAGCTACAGCACGGCACCGCTGAAAGTGAGCGTTCCTAGCCGGAACACCGTCACCGTCGCCCCCAATCTGAATGCGGCCCTACTTTTAGAACGTCAGTACCGGAACGCGCTCATCGTCTACTTCAAGCAGAATCACTGAGCATGTCGAGGACTCTACGAAGGAGCGGCTGGGCTGTCCGGACACTGAACCGAATTGGTACCTCCTACGGCGGCATCCCATATGTGATGGCATGAAGGAGCGAGGCCACCGCTCCCCGTGACGGCTCGAGCGCGAGGCCCGTAGACCTGGCCGACCTCCTGCGTCTCGGACGCCTCGCCGAGGCCTGGATCGCCCCGCCCAAGACCCGAGAGCTGCGCGAGATGATCCGCTGCGGCATCAAGCTCTCCCACGTGCGCACGGGGCTCAAGGCCCAAGTCCACGCCGTCATGGCCAAAAACGGGATCCTCCCGTGTCGAGGTGACATGTGGGCCCCGGGAGGCAGTGGACAACTCGACTCGCTCGAGCTCCCCGACGCCTACTTCAATCGAATCGCCCCCGCTCCGCGCCCTTGTCGACACTTTCGACCGCGAGATTGTCTTCTTGGACCTCGACATCCATCGCGTGCACGCGTCCGATTGGGATGATGTTGCGGTGATTTCGGCTAGTTGGTTGTCACGCCTTGACCTGCAGGGATTGTCAATCGTTGCCACTCACCTCAGTAGTGAATACGGAAGTTGCCAATGAAGGTAATCGTGTTGCCGTCGGGGTCGCGGATTGGGGACAACATGACACCCTTGTTGACCGGCTCGATTGCGCCCGACTGCAACCCTCTTTGGGCAAGTTCGGCAATGTGACTTCCGAGGTCGTCAACTGCGAAGTTCAGTAGCGCTGACCCGGCGCGCACTGGATCGGTAGTGATCTGAACCCAGCCGTTCTTCGTGGTCCTCCATTCGACGAGCTGACCTTCCATGGGCAGATTGTCGGCTTGGCGACCGAAGAGACGCTCGTACCACTGGTGGGCGGTGTCGAAATCAGACACCGGGACGACGGCGAGGACGTGGTCAATGGCCATGGCAGCTTCCTTTCGAGAGATGAAACGGCTGTGGATTGTCGATAGGCGAGGCTCAATCACGCCTGGTGGGCCAGGTCTTTGCCGAGCGCGTCGAGCCACTCACCGGTGCCCTGCTCTCGCCAGGCAGGCTGCTCCCGCCCATCGAGGTAGGCACCGAACTCAACCAAGTTCAGGTGGGTGCCGTCTCCCTCCGGGACGAACTCGACCGTGGTCAGTGATGCCGTCGCCACGATGCTTCCTTCACGCAGCACAGAGGTGTAAACGATTCGCTCTTCATCCACGATGTCGCGGTAGAGCGCCTCCCAGGTGATCTGCTTTCCCTCAAGAGTGGTCGAGTTGCGCTCGAGTCCACCCGGTCGAAAGTCCAACTCATAGTCGGAGGCGCCGCCGGCGAACCAACTTGCTTTCACCGCTGGGTCGGCCCACGCGTTGAATACCAGGTCCGGCGACACCCCAAAGGTGCGCTCCATGGTGAACGTGGCATTGATGATGTTGCGATCGGTCATCGAATCTCCTTTTCTTAACGGGTCATTTCTGGGTGTAGACGAGTATCACCACTCCGTTCTTGAACCTTGTGACATCGACCAAATTCAACGACGGGGCAGCGTTGATGTCTTCGAACAGGTGTTGGCCCTTTCCTCTTGCGACCGGGGTCAGCAAAAGATGGAACTCGTCAATGAGTCCATGCTCCATCAGCGTGACATCGAGAGGACCATTGCCGTACTTGATGATGTTGCCGCCGGACTGCTGCTTTAGATCCTTGACGAATGAAGCCACATCGCCCTCGATGATGGTGGCATTCCAAGTTGTCTCTCGAATGGTGGTCGAGGCCACGTACTTGGGAATGCTGTTCATGCGTGCGATGAACTCAGTGAAGGTTTCGGAATCGCCACCGTTCATGGTCGGGTACGCTGTCGACAGCCCCTCATACGTCACACGCCCTAGCAAGAGACCGTCCGCTTCACGCAGCTGCCGCGCGGTGTAGGCCTTGTGTTCCTCGTCGAGGTAGGGAAATACCCAATCCTGAATTGACCCAACTTCCCCGCCAAGTGACACGTGGGTTGTTTCGATCAGCTTCCTCATGTCCTTTTCTCACCTCACTCCGCGCTTTGATTGTTCCGACAGATTGGTTCTGACCATTTATTTGTACCCCGACACGACTTCGCTGTGGCAGACGCGATCGCGTACGAAGCTGGCGCTCTCCGGCGTAGCATCTCAGGGGTGTTGCATCCCGAGGTGCACTACGGGTCAGCTGATGACGGGGCGGCGATCGCCTACGCCACGCTCGGGAGCGGCCCTGTCAGCGTCGTGCTGGTCTCGCCGATGGTCAGTCAACTTGAGGTGGCTTTGGAGGAACCGGCCTACGAGCAGTTCATCAGCCGCCTAGCCTCCTGGGCCCAGGTGGTGATGTTCGATCGGCGGGGAACGGGCCTCTCCGACCGGGATCACGCTTTGGCGGAAGGCCTCACACTGGCCCGACTCTCTTCGGACCTCAGAACAGTCTTAGACGCAAACGGGATCGAACGTGCCGTTTTGTTCGGAACCACTTTTGGCGCTCAGATCTCTATCCGGTTCGCCGTCGACCATCCTCTGCGTACACAGGCCATAATCCTGGTCGGCGGGTTCGCCAAGTTAACCCGGCTGGGTGACTTCGACTTTGACGCCGACCCTGATCAGATCGAACTCTGGGCCAGGAACGTATTGGACGCGTGGGGTTCGGGGGCAGTCGTGGGGGCGCACGCTCCAGGGCGAAGCGACGATCGCTCCTATGGTCAATGGGCGGCCCGGCTTGAACGCAACACTTGTGTGCCGGGCGCGGCTAGCGCGCTGTGTCGGTGGGTGGCCACCACCGACGTCAGCCCCCTACTCGCCGAGGTGCAGGCGCCGACGTTGGTCATCCACCGCAACGGAGATCGCTCACTGCCCGTCGAAGGCGGCCGAGAGCTTGCGGAGGGCATCCCGGGCGCGGTCTATGTCGAACTATCAGGAGACGATCACACCTTCTTTCTGGGCGACCAGCTAGAGATCGTCGACGAGGTGATTACGTTCCTAGACCAGAAGGTGACTGGGGGCTCCGTTCGAGACGCCCAGCGGCACTCCGATCGGAGCGGAATGGCCGGGATCGGGTGGAAAAGTCTTACACTGTCTGAACAGGAAGTTGCGCGGCTAGCAGCTGCCGGAAAGACAAACGCCGAGATCGCCAATCGCCTCCGTTTGTCTCCTCACACCATCGACGGTCGCCTGCGACGCGTATTCGCAAAGCTCGGGATTAACAACCGCGTCGAGCTCACGGCCGAATACGCCCGCGTGACCGCGTGACGACCCATCGTCCTGGACGGCAATGGTCCTCTGCATCTCAAGTCGCGGAGTCCCGACACGCCATCGGATTGGAGTGACCGGGTTTTCGATCGAGACGGTCCCAATCTGCCGGGCCATGGACGCACTTGGCGTCGGACGGACAAATAGCTACCGGCCAGCGATGCAATAGTTCAGTCGGTCCGAACGAGTTACGGATTCATCAGCAAAACGGCTAAGGCGTCGGAAGGGTGCCCCAAAACGCGCGAGCGAATATCGTTCACACTGACCCCGACCGCCGGCTAGGGGCCACCTCATCTGGACGGTCTGACGGTGCTGCGGGAGTTCGGCTCCCGGAGGCGGTAACTAGGCCCCTAACACCGCCCTTACATTCTCATGACATCAGTCGGCCAGAATCGGCAATACCGCCCGAACTCGCCGTCGTGCGGGCACATGCATGGATAGCTCATCCAAGGAGGACCAAATGTTGCGTAAGATCATCGCCGGCACCGCCGTGGTGGGATCATTGGCACTCGGCACAGTAGGTCTGGCAGGGGCCGCGACTACTTCGCCTTCCGGGAACAGTGGGGGGACGCAGTTGTCCACGCTCTGCGCCAAGCTGCCTCAAGTCCAGTCTCTGGTCACACAGTGGCAGTCCGACGTAAGCGGGTTCGTGCCCAAGGTGCAGGCGCTCGAGTCCCAGGCGAAGACAGACGGCTTGACCAGGGTTGGCACTGCGATCGGTAACGCGCTCTCGAGGGTGCAGAATCGCGAGTCGAAGCTAAACACCCGTCTGACGAAGCTCCAGGCTAAGTGTCAAGGCAACGGGTCCTCAGCCAACGGCTGAACTGGTACCAGGACGGCGCACCCGCGGTCTGTAGAACGAACGTCGGAGCACGTGTCCGAGCCATAGTTGTGCTTCGACGGCAGCGAGACCCCGGCCGTCGGGGGGAAACGGCCCGGGTCGCTGCAAATGTCGTCTCCCGGGCCGCGGCTGGTGACGTAGGCTCGAGGCGAGCTGGGATGCTTAAGGTCGCCCCCCGCGGCGGAACTATGCCCCAGACCGCTGCCCGAAAGGGGATCTATCTGCAGGGCGGGGGAATGGTGGCTCACCAGATGCCCAAGCAGAGATCTGGATACGAAAGAGTCCCCCACCGGGGGGACTCTTTCCTAGGGCCTCCGGTCTATGAGTCCCGAGGCACCACCGGGGTGAGAAGATCGAGGCGAAAGCACGGCCTGATGCCTAGAAGTACGAGACAGCGTTCTCCCACTCCGAGAAGCCAGCCTCCAATTCCAGGATCTCAGCGTCCTGGATTTTCGGCATGTTCGATGTCCTCGGCTTCCTCACATCCAGCCAGTCCCCCTCGTCATCGATCAGCCCGTCGAGAGGCGCTCTGCACCTGTCCCCGTTCAAAACGCCGCCGGGTAGGTGAGACACCACGGCACGACTGGGGCACCCCCCGCTACGGCAAATGCGATTGGGCCTGCGTCATTGGCGACTAAGAGGCGTTGGTCTCGCTGGACCGTTTGTATGATTGTCTTGATCCGGAGAACGGTAACTGGAGAACATGAAGACTCCACGATCGTTGGTCGTGCTTTCACTGGCCGGTGTTGCTGCCCTAGTAGCTGCTTGCTCCTCCGGTGCGTCGAGTTCGACGATGACCTCGACCACCGTTGCTCATCTTGAAGTCGGGGCGAAGTACGTCGCTCTTGGGAGCTCATACACCGCTGGCCCCGGGATCCCGACACAATCGGGTGGCGTGTGTACCCGATCCAGCCATAACTATCCGAACCTGGTGGCTGCCAAGCTCAAGCTCTCCCTCGTTGACGTCTCGTGTTCGGGAGCAACGACGGCGAACGTTCTGAGCACCCCGCTGGGTACGAACCCACCGCAGATCGACGCAGTGACCTCTGACACCTCCCTCGTCACCTTCACCGTGGGCGGCAACGACATCGGGTACACCGCCACTGCATTTTCGTGCGGTATGGAGGGCGCAGCCTGTACCTCTGATCCGGCCCAACTCGCTTCGTCGTTAGCTACCCTCAAGACGTCGCTGACGACGATGGTCTCGACCATTCGGTCCAAGGCCCCATCAGCCAAGATTGTGCTGGTCACGTATCCTCGGCTCGTTCCACCGATCGCCTGCCCGGCGTTGAACTTCACCCACGAGGGCGACCAAGTGGTCGGCTCGATGGGCCAGGGACTTGAGCAGGTCTTCGTAGAAGTCGCGAAGGCGACCCACGTGCGGCTGGCTGACCCCTATGTGATCGGCCAAACGCACGGTCCATGTGCTCCATCCGACGCAAGCTGGATAGCAGGCCACACGGTGACGGTGGGTTTTCCCTATCACCCGACACCCCTCGGCCATGAAGAGATGGCGGCACTTACGGAGCGAGCCCTTCAGGGTTAGAGTTGCTCCGTTTGGTCTGAGAGCGACTGCCCCCTATCCTGGCCGGTCAGCGGCCGCAACGATTCTGAACGGTTTCATCTCTTCGGTGGGCTAGGTGGCCTCAACCCTCGGGTCCGCTGTACTTCCGAGAGGGCTGACGGCACCATCGGGGCCGCGCCGTACCTGCCCCCGTTCACCTGGTGTCGGCCAAGCAACAGTCAGGACCGTGGCTCGGCACCCGTTCGACTACGAGCTGCGGTCGTCGGACCGACGCAACGAGCGCAGGAGCACCACCTGGCAGAGTGGGCTGGTGGGAGAAGATTCCGTCCGACACGGCTGGGAAGACTGGGTCTGGGACGAGACCGTGTTCGGGGGCGCTGCCCCCTATTACCGACGAGGTCGCAAGCCCTACGCCCCCGCCCTCGCTGACGCCCTGGCCGCCAATCTTGACCTTGACGGGCTTGGACGACTCCTCGATGTCGGCTGTGGACCAGGAACCGTGGCCCTGTTGTTCGCTCATCTTTTCGAGAGAGTGGTGGGGCTGGACGCAGACGGTGGAATGATCGCTGAGGCGAGGCTGGCGGCTGCCGAAGAGCACGTCACCGCTGCGACCTGGGTTCAGATGCAAGCCGAGGAGCTTCCTAGATCACTCGGAAGCTTCCGGGTGATTACCTTTGGCCAGTCCTTCCACTGGATGGATCGTCCTCGGGTGGCCTCCGCCGTTCGCACGATGCTCGACCCTTACGGCGCTGTCGTCCAGGTCGACCTCTGGCACGCCAACCCGCCGGACCGGAAGCTTCCGAAAGTAGTCCTTCCACTGGTGCCAGAGGCGGCCATCGACGACTTGCGTCGTCGTTGGCTCGGGCTCGATCGTAGAGCCGGTCAAGGTTTTCGCAACACCTCGCCATCGGGCGAAGATGAGGTATTCCAGAGCGCAGGCTTCTGTCCTGAAGAGGTCATCGTGGTACCAGACGACCGAGTCCTCGAACAATCGGTCGATGAGGTAATCGCATGGGTGCTGTCCACCTCATCAACCGCTCCTCATCTCCTTGGAGATCGTCTCTCTGAGTTCGTGAGCGACTTACGCTCACTCTTGCTCGACGCGTCTCCCGGTGGCCGGTTTAGCGTGCCACTGTCGGACAACAGGCTTCGCATTCGTAGGCTCCGCTGACGATCAAGTCCGGCATGGTTCGTCGCACCATTGGGGCTGCCGTACGATGCTGCCGGTTCGAGGAACCGTGACTCGGCGGCTACGAGAGTGGGCTACGGGCGACAACGAATCCCTGGGAGGTGGTTTCGTCTTCTAGTTCAGGTGCCCTGAGAACTTTGGTGTAGATCTTGAAACCTGCGTCCTCCAGACAATCGGCAACCTCTTGCAGGCTGTGCCTGTAGCTGGTGAGCGGCAGGTGCGTGCCTTGCGCATCTGCTCGGTGTACCGGCTCACCCTCCGCCTGAAAACCGAGAAGTAAGTAACCCCCCGGTATCAAGACCCTCGTCAGTTCGCCGAATGCCTCGGCGAGCCGATCCGGAGGTGTGTAGATGATCGAGTACCAGCACACAGCACCCGCAAGTACTCCCGCTTCGATCGGAAGTGCGTCGAGCTGACCCTCTTCGAACTTGATGTGCGGATGTGCGGTCCGAGCGACGGCGAGCATTGCCTGGGACACGTCCACGCCGACGACATCGAGGCCACGTTCCGTCATGAAAGCCGCCACTCGGCCTGGCCCGCACCCAACATCGGCGACGCGAAGGACCGTTTGTCTCTTGATCAGCTCGATAAAGGCCACGAGCAGTGCACGGTCGATCGGGCCTTCTGTCGCTGAGCTGATCTCAGTGCCTACCAATTGGACATACCTCGGCGCTGCCTTGTCGTAGACCGCTCGGGCGGTCGCTACATGATCCTCACCGGACATGCTTCAAGGCTACGTGTCCGACCTCCGATGTCACGGCTGGGGGTCGATTGCCTTGCACCAGTTCGCCTTGAGGGTGAGACCCCTGAGACACGGTCGGGCGCGTGTGGAACGTCCTATTAGATGCTCAGTGAAGAGCCCTTGGCATCTTCAGAAAATGAAGAGTCCTTCGCATCCTTTTATACGAGTGAAAGTCTGGCGGTCCATCCGGATGATATTGGGTGTGCAGGTCGGTGCCGTCGATGCTGTCTTCTTCATCGCCAATGGCGGTAATCACTCGACGTGCAGCTCGATTCTGCTGGCGGGAAATTCGGCTTGTAACGCCGTCAATGATCGTTACTAGGGCGGCATCTTGCGACGGTCGCCGACGGCGTCTTCGTGATCATTGGAGCGGTGTCCGGCTCCGGTCTCCGGCTCCTCGCCTCTCGGATGGCGGCCCCAGTGCGGGTGCGCGGCGATTCCGTTGTCGGGGTGCGGGCGTTGCCTCTTTCTCCCAACGATGTCCTGTTCAGACCGCAAATCGCAGCGCCCACTGGGAACATGTTGGCGGCATGGCCTCCGGTGGAGCGCGCGACGCCGGTGTGCGATGTTGGCCCGAGGGAACTGCGGGTGTAACGGAGTCGGGCCGACAAACGACAAGCAGGAAATCTTCCAATTCGGCGCTATGCGATTTATCATTCGCATACGCGTCGAACGGCAGCGCCCAGTTCCAGGCAGCATTCTCGTCGGTGCTTCAGGAAGCGTCACCACCGATTCCTACCCGGGGATCAACGGATTGGTGTACACCGTTGGCGACCTGGTACAGACGTCCGTGAGCGGGGGTGGCACGGAAATCCACGACTACCCGTTCGACGGGGATTTACCGCAATGTCCCACTGAGGGTACGACGACCACCACCTCCACATCGACGACCACCACCTCCACGTCGACGACCACGACGACCACCACTTCGGTGCCGAGCACCACGACCACTTCGGCAAATTCCATATCACCAATCGTTACGACGACCAGCGTTGCCAAGGTCTCGAGTCCCCTGGTCGAGTCCACGCCGAGTCCAGCCGACGCGGCGAAATCGAGTCTCGCCGTCACCGGCACCGACTCTGAGACCGCCTTCTTGGTTGCGGCAGGGCTCTTCGTCGTAGGTGTGCTACTTCGCCTTGCCTCTCGCCAACCGGCCTAGTTCCACCGATTGCGCCGTTGGCGGGCCGGAACGACGGCGGGTACTGCCTACGAGTTCGACGTATCGGGCGTGGTCCTCGACGGTCTCTACGTAGATCGTGCCGGGATAACAACCAGTTCACTTCGCTGGGGAACGCCACCAGACGGGACAACTCCCTTCTCACCCTATGGAGATCCTTGCCCTCGGCTGACCCCATTTCACGGTCCCTGGCTTGCCATCTGTGACCCGAACAGACGAGCGAAGTGTCTCCCATGTCGAGCGCTGTCTCCGCACGCGCTCAATCCGACGCAGGAGCGCAGCTTGTCGTGCCAGGCGAACGGAATCCTTCCGCCGCTTTCGCCGCATTTCACCGGTTCTCGCTGAGCGGACCCCAGACAACAACCAAGTTCGCGAGTGCAACGAGGAGGGCCGCAAAGCCCAAAAAGGTCGCCGCCCCTCTGGACGACGACCTTTGAACCCGTTAACCCATCCGGAAGCTCGATCCGGTCGGTAACGACGAGATAGGCACCCTCACTCCCAAAGGGGCAAGTCGATCACGACGGCCGGTGAGGATCGCCACTCGCCTCGAGCGCCGAACCGACAAGCTGAAAAGTCCGCTGGGCTTCGATGGCTCCCACGATGACCTTCTTCGCCGGAGAGCCATATGGCGGTCAGTCCGCGCAACCTCCGCACAACAAAGGTCCCACATGGGGGATGCGGACTTGCCCTTACTGGGCGAGGCGCGAAGATCGTCCGGTGCTCCAGCGCTCCGACGCACATCTACGGTTCGTCGCAGAAACCGGGCGGTGTTGGCAGCTCGGCTACGGCCGACGGTTCCCGGCCACTGACCGCCGAGAGACGCCTTTCTGGACCGGACGCTGGTTCTCTCCGAGGGGCGCATTGGACATGGGACAAGCGAGCGCGGAGCTGCCCGACAACATGGCCGCCGTCACGTTCGCGAATGCGGTCGAGGACGAGCGGGCGTCGCCACGAAACTGATCCGTCGATTCGCATTACTGATCGCTGCCGCCTTGTGCATAGCCGCGCTCCCTTTAACAGCCGCGGGAGGGCTCACCACCCTCTTGGTTCCGGGCATCCCTGTTCCCTCTTCAATCTCGCAGCAGGACTGCTCCACCACGAACGTCGAGACCGCCATGCAGGCGTGGCTCTCATCTCTTCCGGCCAACACCGTGGTCAACGCGACCGGTGACTGCTTCCAGGTCTCCAGCCTGTACTTCTACGACGCCGACGGACTAACGATCAACGGTGGGACCTGGATCGACGACCAAGCGCCGACGTCGAGCACGACGTTGACATCGGCCAACCTCCAGTCGGTGTGGTACTTCGAGGACGGCACGGACATCACGCTCGAGAACCTCACGGTCGTTGGCGCCAACACCTGCGCGTGCAACTACGACAACGAGGCGGCGGGGTTCCAGAGCGGCATCAGAAGTGACGGCACCGACGGGCTGACACTGACCAACGTCACCGTCGAGGACGTCTACGGCGACGGGTTGACGCTCGACGGCGGATCGGCCGGGCCAACGACGAAGGCGTCGGTGGACGGGCTGACGATCAGCGGAGTCGGACGACAAGGTGTCACGCTCTCGAGCGTGAGCAACTCGACGCTCGCCAACGTCACGATCACGAATCCGGCGGAGGACGACTTCGACGCCGAGGCGGACCTGGCATCACAGGGAATCAACGGCGTCACGATCAACGGCTGCACCGTCAGCGGCACCGGTCGGATCTTCTTCGCCAACGACGGCCAGGGCGGCGGAAACGTCAGCGGGACGAATTCCGCCGACGACGTCATAGAGAACTGCACGATGGAGAACGCCCAGACGGGCGATGTCATCGAAGACATGACCCCTTCGGGGTTGGGGGTGCGCGGCCCGTTCACCTTCTCCAACGACACGTTTGACTGTGGGACGTCGGTCTACGTCGGCTGCGTCGATCTCGTCGGAGCCGACGTCAACATCGTTGACTCGACCCTGACGTTCCCAACTAACGCGTACTACCTCTACCGCGAGGTCTGGACGATCGACCCCACGTCCACTCTGAACTTCCAGGGCGACACGGTGGATGGCTACAGCTCCGAGAACGACGGCAACACGTGCGACGTCACGATTCGTGGTGGGACGTGGACGGCGGACAACTCTGCTTCGTCGGCAACCCCACCGACGTGCGCCAGCACGAACATTGCGCCGGCAGCCCCACCGCCCACACCACCGCCCAAACCACCGCCCGCACCACCGCCCACGCCCCCCACGTCTCACGGCTACTGGCTGGTCGGATCAGACGGCGGCATCTTCACCTTTGGCCCGGCTCAGTTCTACGGTTCGACGGGCTCACTCCACCTCCAACGACCTGTCGTGGGCATCGTCCCCACGACAGACCGAAGCGGGTATTGGCTCGACGCTTCAGACGGCGGGATCTTCGCGTTCGGTGACGCCGGCTTCTATGGATCAATCCCTGGACTCGGGCTCAATCCAGCCGGCTCGGGACGGCCGAACTCACTGAGCGCTCCCATTGTCGGCATGGTGCCCTCCGCCGACGGGGGCGGTTACTTCATGGTGGCCTCCGACGGCGGGATCTTCGCCTTTGGGGATGCCCACTTCGCTGGTAGCTGTCCGGGAATCGGTGGCTGTTCGGGAGCCGCGGTTGCGGTCATGCCCGATGCCAGCGGGGGCGGCTACTGGCTAGTGACCCAAACCGGGCACGTCTACACCTTCGGTGACGCTGCCTATTTCGGAGCACCTGGACCGGCGAGCGTGCCAGTGACCTCGGCCGTACGTGCCCCTGATGGACGTGGCTATTGGATCCTCTATGCCGACGGTGCTATTTCGAACTTCGGCGACGCTGGCATGTTCGGCAGCCCCCTCGGGACGATGGGCGGCCTCGACCCGGCGACGGCCATCTTCTCCACTTCCGACGGTGGCGGGTACTGGGTGGCAGCAGCCAACGGTGCGGTTGCCAACTATGGAGATGCTCCGAACGACGGTTCCATGCTCGGGACCAAACTCAACGGCTCCATCATCGCCGCCACCGGTTGGTAGCCCCCCGACAGCCGCCCGGGCCTTCAGGCGAACCGGGGCCATAACTACGATGTCAATACATGGGACATCTAGCCGATGAAATCCGGAGGCGCTCCGAGGTGGCCGATGACGAGGTCCATCGCGCCGATTCGAGCATTTCAACAAGCCAGAATCGTCGCCGACCTAGCTTTTGAAACCGCGGCGCTTGCGGGTCTCACTCGTGACGGAGTCGTGGACCAACTCGCGCAGCTCGAGAAAGAGATGAAGAAGCTCCAAAAACGCGCCGCCAAGAAGAAGTCCAAAAGGTAGCTAGCCCCGCGGCGTTTCGTTCCCCAACCCCCTCTCAAGTCCCGCCCTCCCGGGCCCGCATCTGGTGCCCCTCGTCCCTCGGGTGGCGGCCCCGGTGTGGTGCCCGCTCCGCGGTCGTGGCCCCTCTCTCCATTTGCCGGGGGGGCCATTGCCGGAGCGCCAGAGACTGCCCAGGAGTCGCCGGCCAGCCATTACAGCCGGGCGACTGGTCCTGCGTGATCGGGATGGCAGTCAATTTGGAGCGGCGTGATCCGAGGACCACGGCTCCCGCGAACCCGACAGATCGAGCAGCTGGTCGCCGCGGTATGCTGATCGGACTCGTCCCCTTGGGAGAGTCGCTTCGCTTGGGCAGGACGGCCATGCCGGCCGACGGCGCCCCGTGCAGGTTTGACGCCTCGACCGAGCCTCATTGAGGAGCATTTTGCGCGTCCCGACTTTGCCCATCGAAGGCCCTGATGAGCGCGCTCGCTCCTTCGGCATTGTCAGCTCCTTCCCTCCGACGGCCTGCGGTCTGGCCACTTTCACTGCTGCGCTGGCGGCTGGATTGGCGGCAAATGACGCTGACGTGGGCGTGGTGAGGGTCGTTGACACCGATCAAGGGGACTCGCCGAGCAGCTGCGTGGCCGGCGAGCTAGTCAACGGGTCGCAGCGCTCCGTCAGCATGAGCTCGGACGTACTCAACCAATTCGACGTCGCAGTGGTGCAGCACGAATACGGGCTCTATGGAGGCACCGACGGAGATGAGGTGCTCGAGATACTTGGCGGTCTTGACGTCCCCTCTATTGTGATCGCCCACACGATCCTCGCCGATCCCACGCCGTACCAGCGCTCCGTTCTCAATGAGGTCGCAGCTCTCGCCGACCAAGTGGTGGTCATGACGGAGGCGGCCCGGGCCCGGCTGTGTGCCGGTTTCGACGTCGATGCTTGCAAGGTGGAGACCATCGCCCACGGTGCTGCCATTCCTCGCACACGTGTTGTGCCCGACCGGGTGGGTCCGCCCGTCATATTGACCTGGGGGCTGATCGGTCCGGGTAAGGGCATCGAACGAGCCATTGAGGCCATGCGAACCTTGCACGATCTCCCGACGAGGCCGCGCTATCTCGTGGCCGGCCAGACTCATCCCAAGGTTCTTGCGACAGACGGAGAGTCGTACCGCCGGGCGCGGATTGAACAGGCTGAGCGACACGGTATTTCCTCGTCGATCGTCTTCGATTCCGACTATCGCGACGTGGCGTCGCTCACGGCCTTGATCCAGTCGAGCAAGGTGGTGGTCCTGCCCTACGACTCCAAAGACCAGGTGACGTCGGGCGTCCTCGTTGACGCGATCGCCGCCGGACGGCCGGTGGTTGCGACCGCCTTTCCGCACGCGGTTGAGTTGCTCTCGAGCGGCGCCGGCCTCGTCGTCGATCACGATGACCCCGATGCGATGGCGCTCGCGCTACGACGGGTCCTCACCAGTCCCGAGCTGGCCGCCAAAATGGCAGCGGAAGCGTCCCGGCTTGCACCGAGCCTCGGATGGTCCGTGGTCGCAGGCCAGTATCTGCGATTGGCCAATCGCCTCCTGGCTGACCGACTCGCACTGGTGTGAACTTGCCGCTGGAAGCTCCCGAGCCGAACTTCGGTCACCTGATCGACATGACCGACGAGCGCGGCACCTTCGAGCATGCCCTCTTTGCCCAACCCCGACCGGAACACGGCTACTGCACCGACGACATGGCCCGAGTGCTTGTCGTTGCTGCTCGGGAACCAGGCCGAGCACCGGCAATTCATAACCTTGCGATGCTCAGCTTGAGATTCCTTCAGGACGCGTTGGACTCGCAAGGCAGGTGCCGCAATCGAATGAACCGAAGCGGTGCTTGGGAAGATGCGCCGGCTCTCAACGACTGTTGGGGAAGGAGCATCTGGGGACTGGGCACGGCCGTCTCCCACAGCGACGACCACCTAATTCGGCATTTGGCCACCAAGGGGCTCGAGCGCGCCATGCGGCAGCGCTCACCGTGGCCCAGGGCTATGGCATTCGCGGCGTTGGGTGCGGCCGAGGTGCTCAGCGTCCATCCCGACGACATGTCCGCCCGCGCCCTTCTCTCCGATGCCGCCGATGCGGTGATGGGACCCGGCCAACATGCAGCGTGGCCGTGGCCAGAGCGCCGCCTCACCTACGGCAACGCCACGCTCGCCGAAGCGATAATCGCCGCTGGCTCTGCGCTCGACCGTCCGGTCATGACGCAGCACGGATTGGACCTCCTGGAATGGCTGCTCGTCCGCGAGACCCAACACGGCCACCTCTCCGTCACCCCCGTCGGAGGTCGAGGTCCCGATGACGAGGGCCCGGGTTTCGACCAACAGCCCATTGAGGTGGCTGCCCTCGCCGATGCGTGCGCCCGCGCCGAGGCTGTCGACGGCAGCCAGCGGTGGGTGGACGGGATCACGGCAGCCGCAGCTTGGTTTCTTGGTGACAATGACAGTGGGGTCGTCATGTGGGACCCCACCATGGGCGGAGCTTTTGACGGCCTGGAAAGGAAGGCCGCCAATCTCAACCAGGGCACTGAATCGACGCTTGCTCTCCTTTCGACATTGCAACACGCGCGCTCCCTTGTGAGCGTCTTGCAATGATCGGGCACGCACCGAGCCTGGCTCGTCGAAGCCCCGTCCACATCACCGCGGACACCTCGCGCGTCGTGACCCGTCTGTTCGTTCCGGGACACGAGGGATTCGACCATCAAGAGTCGCGGTCCTCGACTGTCCTGCAACGCGTCCTGGCGCTCTCGGACGAAGAGGTCGGGCGATCGTACGAAGATGTGCGGACGCGGTTCGAGAGTCGACACCGCGGCTTGACCAAGACATTTCTACGGCATGCCAACGAGCTTTCCGATCGCCTCGATCCAGACCTTCAACTGTCCCCAACCCGCCGCCTGCTGCTTGGAGCGACCTTCACGAGTGAGTACGCCATAGAGGGCGCCGCGCTCTGCAATCCGAGCATCGTGATGCACCCTGATCAAACAGGAGTCAGCCCCGGCGGTCTGCGGTTCGTCATGAGCGTGCGGGCAATTGGCGAGGGCCACAGTTCCTCGATTGGCTTCCGCACGGGGACAATTGCGATTTCGGGTGACGTGAGCTTTGACCCCAAGCCAACTTTTGCCTCCACAGGCTGCCGAGACAGGCCCATGCTCGAGGCTGAAATTTTCAAAGGAGAACTCCGTCGACTCCATCGAGGAGGCGATGACGCTGACTATGTCCTGGGTCACCTCGGACCGAAATTCACTGAATCGGAGCTGGAGGGGCGTCTCAGGCTCCTCGAGGACCATGTTTCCACTCGCAAACAGGCAAAGAGGACCGTCAGCCTCATGCGCAGGATGGCCGAGCGGAGCTACACCATTCGATTCGAGGGCGGCACACCACTCAGTGAGCACGTTCTCCTCCCGGCAATGAATGCAGAGTCCAAGGGCATGGAAGATGCCCGGTTCGTGCGATTCGTCGAACAGGACGGCAGCGCGACCTACTTCGCCTCCTACACCGCGTACAACGGCACCGACATCGGCCAGCAACTCCTTGAAACGAGCGATTTCTTGAACTTCACCTCCTCTCCGATGGTGGGAGCGGCGGCTGCCAACAAGGGACTTGCTCTCTTCCCTCGCCGGATCGGCAACCGTTTCGCGGCTGTCTCTCGAAGTGACCGTGAGTCCAACACCATCGCCTACTCGGAGAACCCGTCTCGCTGGGAAGATGCTCAGGCATGCCAGGCGCCAACGAGATCATGGGAAGTCGTTCAGCTCGGCAACTGCGGATCCCCGATTGAGACCGAGGCGGGCTGGTTGGTACTGACTCACGGCGTCGGGCCCATGCGCACCTACAGCATCGGCGCCATATTGCTCGACCTCGAGGACCCCACCCAGGTCATCGGCCAGCTTCGTGAACCATTGCTCAGCCCAGCACCCGACGAACAGGACGGCTACGTCCCGAACGTCGTCTACTCCTGCGGTGCCCTGCTCCATCGGGGCACCGTGGTCCTGCCGTACGGGATCGGCGATTCTGCCATCGGCGTGGCGACCGTTCGCCTGGACGAGCTTCTCGCCTCCCTTACGCCGATGCCCGATTGAACCGATATCCCCCACCAAATGAATGGAGTCCGCCGTGCCCGACAGATCCCCGCAGAAGCCTTCCGGAAAGAAGCCTGGAAAATCCCTCAAGGAGAAGAGGGAAGCAAAGAAGGAGAAGCGAGACGTTCGAGACAATAAGGCTCACAACCTTGGTCTAGGGCGTTGAAGGAAGCGTGCGCATCGGGGTACTCGCACCGATTTCGTGGCGTGTCCCGCCGCGCCATTACGGACCGTGGGAGCTCTTTGCGTCACTATTGACAGAAGGGCTCGTATCCCGGGGGCACGACGTGACGCTCTTCGCCACGAGCGATTCGGAGACCTCGGCTGTGTTGAGCAGCGTGATCCCACGAGGTTGGTCCGAAGATCCGGATATCGATCCGAAGGTTGCCGAGTGCCTCCACATATCGGAGGTCTTCGAGCGGGCATCTGAGTTCGACATTATCCACAACAGTTTCGACTTCCTTCCGCTCACTTACACGAGCTTGATCACGACGCCGGTCGTCACCACAATTCATGGCTTCTCTTCACCACACATCGTGCCGGTGTACGAGAAATACAACAAGAGGACGTTCTACGTCGCCATTAGCAATGCCGACATGCATCCCTCTCTCGAGTATCTGGCCACGATCCACCACGGCATAAATGTTGGCGATTTCACCTTCAACCCGACTCCGGGCTCCTACCTGGCCTTTTTTGGACGTATCCATCGAGACAAAGGGCTGGCCTCCGCGATCGATGCGGCGGAAGAGACGGGAATACCCCTCCGGATAGCCGGCATCATTCAGGATGAGTTGTATTTCAAGCGGGAGATCGCCCCACGAATAGACGGCGACCGGGTGCGGTTCATCGGGCCAGTCCGAGCCGAGGATCGTTCTTCCTTCCTGGGAGGAGCCATGGCTCTTCTCCATTTGATTGACTTTGACGAACCGTTCGGGCTATCGGTTGTGGAGGCCATGGCCTGTGGCACCCCGGTGATCGCCTTCGACCGAGGTTCCATGGCCGAGATCATCAGCGAAGGCGCGACTGGCTCCATCGTGGCTGACGTCACATCAGCGGCGAACGCTATCAGGAGTGTCAGTCGGCTCGACCGCGAGGCAATTCGAGCAGCCGCGGTCCGACAATTCAGCAGCGATCGCATGGTCGACGACTACGTCGCTGTCTATCGACGCGTAATTGCCGAATCTGCACAGCGATCCCTGTAGGCGGTCACAGCAAAGGACATTCCGAATATGTTTCGCGACCCGGATGGACCACGACCCAGATCGCGCGCGTTGGTTGGGTTGCGCGGATGTCCGGGGCGTAGGCCTGCCCCTGCCGCGGTCCAGGCAAATTAGCGGATGAAGGAACGACGGATACGGCCCCAGCGGCGCGTTACGTGCACGCACAGGTAGACGAGCAGCACGAGCGCCGACAGCACGTGCCAACCGATGTCGCGGAACGGTATCCCTATGCCGCGTGGGTTGAGAATCACCTGGTTGCCCGAGAGCAGATCGTAGGTACCCGAAGCAAGCACGTTGAGGGTCAACAAGGCGAGGACCACGTCCGACCACGCCAGCCTCCCTCCGGGGCGGAACCACGTGCGGGCGCGTCCCAGGCTCCCGAGCAACCGTGCGACGGTGCGGCGGCGTTGCGCCACGTGCAGACCGGCCAGGGCCACGAACGCCAGCCCGACTGCCAAGTGCGGCCACCCCTCCGTTATCAAGGTCACGGTGGCCAGCGAGGCGGCGAAGGTCACGATCATCAAGAGGTGTACGAGCCAGCGGACCTGCATCTGATGGCCCCACCGCACCGTACCGCTCGGTGAAGGCGAGGCACTCGTCACCGGGTCGGGTTCGCTGCTGATGGTCACGACGACCTATTCCATCGGGCGGGCGGCTATCCCCGATGGCTCCCGTCCCGCCAGCACCCAGCCGATGAGGGCGGCTGCGACCGGCATGGCGATCACGATGAGGAACAGGTTGCTCCACGGGATGTGGTTGACGATGTCGGACAGGCCACCTTCCAGCGAGTTCGAGCGGAACCAGCCCGCCAGGCCGATGTAGGCGGCGATCGTCCCGAGCAACGCACCGAGGAAGGCGAGGCCGCCGGCGGTGACCGCCGTCAGGCTGCGCCGGGTGCGCGAGCTGGCCCCCGTGGCCGTGAGTGAGCGGAGCTCACTCGCCGTCTCGCTCCTGATGAGGCCGACGCTCATCGCCAGGATGCCGAGGGCGAGCGCGATGCCGAACACGGTGGCCCAATTCACGATCTCGGCCGAGGTCGGCGCGTCGTTCTTCGACTCAACACTCAGGCTGTTGCTCGCAGCCAGCGATCGTGCGTTGGTGATCTGTGCCGAGGTGATGGGAGCGTTGGCCTGCAGAGCCCACCCGCCGAGGCTGTTCTGGCCCGCGATGTGCAGCCGGTGCAGCGCACTCTCGGTGATCACCGTGTTGGGCGCCGAAGTGCCAGTGGGCAGCTGGCTCTCTTCCTGGACAACAGGGTGCGCGACGCATGAGCCCGGCTGGCACGCATTGGTGGTGTTGCCGCCTGCTCCCAGACCCTGGAAGCCGCCGCCCCCTTTCCCGCCACCGCCGTAAGTGAGCTGAACGCCCGAGCCCACCAGCCCTGGCCGCGAGCTCAGGATGTCCAAGTTCGACGGGATGGACGACGGGTTGATGCCGTAAGCCCGCAGCAACGCCGGCGTCCCCACGTAGATCGGGCCGTTCCACTGCCGGCCCGCGCCACTGGGATTCTGCAGGCCGGCCGAGGGATTCTCCAGTCCCACGATGGCGGTGGCGCCGACCGCAGAGGCGATGGCTTGGACGGTGGCCTCCTGCGAGGCGAGGCTCGGCGTCGGCTGCGACGGCTGCGTCTGCCCGCCCGGACCGAAGGTAGGGCCGGTCGGTGGGCTGTACACGTTGATCGCGTTCGACGCCATATTCGGGCCGACGTAGTCGAACACGTTGGAGTAACGGGCGACGGCGACAGCGCAGATGATCACGGCAATCATGACGCCGAGGCTGATGGCCGAGAGCGCGGAGCCGGACCGGGCCCGGTAGCGCGCCATGTCGCGCAGGGGCAGGCGAATGGCGATGGGCGACCTGCTGCCGACCCGGGCCAGCAACGCCAGGAAGAAGGGTGACACCAGGATGATCCCCACGATCAGGGCGACGAACCCGGGGATCAGCCACTTCACGCCGCCGCCGCCATGACTTGCGCCCGAAAGGGAGAAGAACAGGAAACCGATGACGAGGGCGATCACGCCGGGAACAAACGAGCGGTGGATCTGGCGCGGCGGCGCCGGGCGATCGGCCAGGGCACTGACGACCGGCACGCGGGTGATGGCGCGGGCGGGGTAGCTGGCGGCGAAGAAGGTCGCGATGACCGCCAGCACCATCGCCGGCGCGATTACGTTCCACGGTAGGGCAAACATCGCAATGAGGTGGTGCGCGCTCTGCTCGTTGTGGGGCCGGTAGGACAACCACGCCACCAAGCCCAGCGCGAAGCCGAGCACAGCCCCCACGATTCCGACGATGACGCCGTTGGCCTCCAGCACGAGGCGGACGTTGCGGTCCGTGGCGCCCATGGACTCGATCATCCCGAGGGCGCGCATGCGGCGCTGCGCCAGCACGGTGAAGCCGCCGATCGACACCAGGGCGATCAGCAGCATGCCGACCGTCGCCAACGCCAACACGATGGTCTCGGGGCCGAACGCGTTGTTGTTGGCGGAGCCGGCCGTCGCGACGTTGTCGGCCAGGGAACCTTTCAAAGCGCCCGGGCGTGCGTTGAACAGGACGTTCACCTGGGTCGGGTGGGCCACCTCCCCCGGGGACACCAAGGCGAACTCGTCGAGCAGGCTCTGGGGGTTCTGCACCATGCCGACGACGGTCTTGCCGCCCTGCGACCACGTGTCACCGACCCGCAGGTTGAGCTCGGACGCCAGGCCGGATGTGAGCGCGATCTGGTCCCGGCCCGTGGGGTAGTGCCCCGCGACCAGCTGCAGCATCGGCCCGCCGTAGGGGCCGCGCGGATCCTGCGACCGGAGCTGGTACGTCTGGTTGGAACCGGGAATGTCCAGGGTCTCGTTCTCTATGACTTGCACAGTTCCAAAGTGCTGCCGGAGCGCGGCAATGTGCGCCTCCGTGTTCGCCAAGCTCTGCGACGGCGATTTGGTCGTCGGAGTCGACAGGTTGAACGTGGCCAGATCGTGGGCCGTGCCGAATCCGGCGTTGGCCGGCGGCGGAGTGTTCACTGCGACGGCGGAGCCGAGCACGACGGCGGCCACCGCAACGACGATCAGGACCAGGATCAGGAACTGCTGCCGCCACTCGCGCTTGAAGAGGCGCCAGGACCAGCGGACCATGGCCCGGCGGGCGGCGACGCCACCGCTGGTCGGCTCGGGACCCGACTGCGTGGCCCGACGTTCGAGGACGCCGACGCTCACGAGTGCGGCACTTCCGCGAGGAACGCTTCGGGACTCTCGGCCGGGAGCGTCTGGTCGACGACGCGGCCATCACGCAAGAAGACCACGCGGTCGGCCCATGAGGCGAGCTGCGCGTCGTGGGTCACCACCACGGCGGCCAGGCCGCGGTGGCAGGCGGCGAGGATCAGGCGCATAACGGATTCGGCGTTGGTGGAGTCGAGGGCCCCGGAGGGCTCGTCGGCCAGGAGCAGCTTTCGGCCTCCGACTACGGCCCGGGCGATGGCGACCCGCTGGCGTTCGCCACCCGACATTTGGTCGGGGTAGTGCGATGCCCGGTCCTTCAGCCCAAAGTCCTCGAGCGACTCGAGCGCCGTCGCCTGCGCCTTACGGGCCGCGATGCCGTCGAGCTCGAGGGGCAACGACACGTTCTCCACCGCGCTGAGCCCGGCCAACAGGTTGTAGTCCTGGAACACGTAGCCGATGGACTGGCGACGCAACCGCGCCTTGGCGTTACGCGACAGCGAGGACAGCGACTGTCCGCCGACGTAGACCTCACCGCTGGTGGGGTCCTCGAGGCTGCCGGCGATGGTCAACAGCGTGCTCTTGCCGGAGCCGCTGGCGCCCATGACGGCCACCAGCGATCCCGCCTCGACCGAGAGATTGATGCGCTGGAGGGCGTGCACCTCTGCGGCGCCTTCGCCGTAGACCTTGGAGACGTCACGGAGTTCGAGGTAGCTCATTGGGGGGCTCCTACCTTGCGCCGGGCCTTCGGGAGGGGGAACGACTGCGGGGCCGGCGCGTCCGCGCCCGCAGCTGCTCGCTTCAGACGGCCGTCGGCCGTGTCCAGCCACCGGATCAGCGAGTCGAGCCGGAAGAGCTCGGCGTCGACGACCAAGGCGAAATTGAGATCGAGGCGGGACTCGTCCTCCTTCAGACGAGTCCACTGCTGCATCAGCTCGACCAGATACCGGCGGTGCACCTGCACCACGTCGTGCACGTCCACCCCCGGCAGGTCGAGCGCGACGAGGACCTTGATGACGAGCTCGTCACGGGGCGGCGAGGAGAAGTCGGGTGGGGTGCGCAGCCACTCGGCCAGCTCGGCCGCGCCGTCCTCGGTGATGTGGAAGCCCTTCTGGGGACCCTCGTCGGCGGCGTCGTCGGACTCCACCAGCCCGTCCCGTTCGAGACGCTGCAGCGTCGTGTACACCTGCCCGACGTTGAGTGGCCACACCTCCCCGGTGCGGGCCTCGAACTCCTGGCGCAGTTGCAGCCCGTACTTGGGCCCCTCGCTCAGGAGGGCCAACAGGGCGTGACGGATACTCATCCGTCATTCTTTCGAAGTAGCATACTGAGTATCCTACGTCGAAAGTCAGAGCGGCGCAAGAGGGGAAACCACCTCACGTCAGGTTGGAGTCAGCCCGACTGCGGTCAGCGACCGAAGCCATCAGTGCCCTGGGCACGACACCCCAACACCCTGAGTCCCATCACCGACCGATCGGGGCACGATCCCCCGCGAGGACTCAAGATCCCAGAGACCGCAGTGGTGCCGATGGGCGGTTCGGAGAGGAGCCTCGCGTCAAGACCAATCCGCTGCGATAGTGGTGCGTCTCGACGCTCCATCCGTGGAACGAGGGGAAGTTCTTCCTGGGTGAGCCAACGGCACCGCCCACACGAACGGCGCAGCCGCATCGCACAGGGCTTGTGCCGTCCGCACCGCCAAGAAATGGACAGCACTCACTGCTCGCCGTGCTCAATCTACCGCGCTCCAGGCGCTTGCAGCAAGGCCCTGGTCGGTGCGCACAATCTCCGGCCCGGACCAGAACGGCACGGAACGAGGAGGGGTGGCGTATGGCCAAACATGCGGTGGTAATCGCCGGAGGCGGTCCGACGGGGATGATGCTGGCGGCTGAGTTAGCGTTGGCGAAGGTCGACGTCGCGATCGTCGAGCGGCGTCCCGATCACGTTCTCGTCGGCTCGCGAGCGGGTGGATTTCATTCGCGCACGATCGAAGTGCTGGATCAGCGTGGGGTCGCCGATCGGTTCCTCGCAGAGGGTCAGGTGGCTCAGGCCGCGATGATCGGCACGACCGTGTTGGACATGAGCGACTTCCCGTCGCGTCATCCGTATTCGCTCGGGATCTGGCAGAACCAGATCGAGCGAATCTTGTCCGCCTGGATCGCCGAGCTTCCGGTGGCGATCTATTACGGAAGTGAGGTGACGGGCTTCGCGCAGGACGAGACCGGCGTAGACGTCGAGCTGTCCGACGGCGAGTCGTTGCGGGCGGAGTATCTCGTCGGGTGCGACGGAGGACGAAGTGTCATCCGCAGAGCCGCCGGCATGGAGTTCCCAGGGTGGGATCCGACCAAAAGCAACCTGATCGCCGAGGTCGAGGTGACAGAGGAACCGCCGCGGGGCATTCGCCACGACGCTACGGGCATCCATGGTCTCCAAAGGTTGGATGATGGGCGAACGGTGCGGGTCGTCGTGACCGAGCAGCACCTCGGGCCGAACAGCGAGCCCACCTTGGGCGATCTGAGCGACGCGCTCATGACCGTGTACGGCACCGACTTCGGGATCCACAGTCCCACATGGGTCTCCAGGTTCACCGACATGACGCGTCAGGCAGCGGCCTATCGCGCGGAACGAGTCCTCCTCGCCGGCGACTCGGCGCACGTGCATTATCCAGCCGGTGGACAAGGCCTCAGCCTCGGTGTGCAGGATGCGGTGAATCTGGGATGGAAACTTGCTCAGGTGGTCAACGGGACCTCCCCCGAGAGCCTTCTCGACACGTATCAAGAGGAGCGCCACCCCGTCGCCGCCCGCGCGCTTCAGCACACGATGGCTCAGGGGGTGCTCCAGCGCCCGGACGAGCGCATCAAGGCGCTGGTCGACATGGTGTCGGAGCTGGCGATCATGGAGGAGCCTCGCAAACGGCTCGCCGGGATCATCTCAGGGTTGGACATTCACTACGACCTCGGCGAGGGCCACCCCTTGCTCGGACGGCGCATGCCCGATCTGGACCTCGAGACCCCCGACGGCCCCCGACGGGTCTTCACCCTGTTGCACGATGCGAAACCGGTGGTGCTCAACCTCGGTGAGCCCGGCGGCATTGACATCACTCCATGGGCTAGCCGGGTCCAGATGATCGATGCTGAGTATGTGGGCCCGTGGGAGCTTCCCGTCCTGGGAGCGGTCGCCGCTCCCACCGCCGTGTTGATCCGACCCGACGGTTATGTCGCCTGGGTGGGGGACGGCACGGACACCGGATTGCGGGACGCGCTGACGACATGGTCCGGAACACCATAACGAGACGCGATGGCCGGTAGTCTCGACGGGCCCGTGACGGCAGCGGTCGGAGTCTCGCCCCGGTGATGCAGGTTCGAAGACTACCGGGCGTCCCCAATCGGCAGCTCATCGTCAACTCGCGCGCAATGATCAGCGCGTTACTGGGAAGGACCTGGAAAAGTCACGTCTACTCCCCCATTCGAATCCTCGCCCGAAGTGCTGCGCCGGCGAGTGTCAGGCCCACCAACGCCAGGCCTGACACAGCTGCCAGTCCTTCCACGAGCGGTCGGATCTGCCACCCCGACATAATGAGCGATCGAAGCGCTCCGAGCAGATACGTCACCGGGTTGTAGGTGGCAATCGTCGAGAACCATCCCGTGAGCAGCTGCTTGGGGACGACAGCGTCAGTGAGGAAGAACAGCGGGAAGAAGACGACGTAGCACGCGTTGACGGCAGCGGGACTGCCCGTCTTGAGCGCGACCGCATAGGGGAAGCACGTGAAGGCCAGGCCCCAGAGGGCAGAGAAGCCTACAAATACCACGAGACCCGGTAGCCCGGTGGCGAACCGCACCCCGACGATCGCACCGATGACTATGACGGGCAGGCACAGGGCGGCGATCACGGCCACGTCGGCCACCATGAGGCCGAGCAACAGCGCAGACCGCCTGATCGGGGTCATGCAGAGTCGGTCGAAGTACCCCCCCTGGATATCGGTCACAAGCGCCGGGGCCCGGGACATTCCGGTCACGGCAAAGGCAATTGCCATGGGCAGAAGGAAGGCCTTGTAGTCGAGAGCTGTACCAGCCAGCTTCTCCAGAGCGCCGAGGTTGACGGCGTAGAAAAAGGCCGGGACGAAGACAGCCGGAAGGACCGCGGCCGGCTCCCGTGGGATCTGACGGAGGGCCCGACCTGCGACTGCCCGAATGTCGTGGACGAAGCTTGCGTCCCGCCCGACACCGACCGACTCGATGACTATCACAGCAACACTTCGCTTTCCTCGATCCGAGATCCGGTCATCGCCATGAAGACGTCGTCCAAGCTCGGAGTCCGCATGTTGAGGCTCTTGATCTGCATGCCGGCCCGACCAAGAGTCATCGCCACCGTGCCGAGCGCCGCCGCGCCGTCCGGAGTATTGACCGTCAGGGTCCCGTCGGTGTTCCAGGCGGGCTCGATCCCCTCCACGGTTCGAAGGGCGTCCAGTGCTCTCAATCTGTCTCCCTCGACCTCGGCCACGATCACGTCGTGACCTATCGAATGCTTGAGAGTGGCCGGAGCGCCCTCTGCGACCAGGCGGCCGGACGCGATGATGCCCACTCGGTCGGCCAAGGTGTCAGCTTCGTCGAGATATTGCGTGGTGAGGAAAATCGTCATGGCGAGGTCCCGGTTCAACCTCGCGACCTCCAACCAGACCGCTGCCCGGCTGTGGGGGTCGAGTCCAGTGGTGGGTTCGTCGAGAAACAGGATCTCGGGATTGTGGACGAGGGCGGCGGCGAGGTCGAGGCGCCGTTTCATCCCGCCCGAATAGGTGCCGATGCGTCGATCGATCGCGGCGCCGATGTCAACGAGGTCAAGTACCTCCCCGAGTCGCATGCGGATCTGGGCTGCACTCAGCCCGTAGAGGCGGCCCTGGAGTGAGAGCAGCTCACGCCCCGTCTGGCGGTCGTCGAGCGCTGCATCTTGGAGGGCAACGCCAATCCGGACGCGCACCGACTGGGGATCCTCGGTGACGTCATAACCAGCCACCGAGGCGGTCCCGGACGTAGGTCGCAGGAGTGTGCACAAGATCCGTACCACCGTCGACTTTCCGGCGCCGTTCGGACCCAAGAAGCCGTAGATCTCCCCACGCCGGACGCAGAGATCGAGACCATCGACCGCCAGGGTCGAGCTGAAACGACGAGCCAGCTCCTTGGTTCGGACGGCTGCATCTGCAACCACTGCTTCGGGAACACGCTGGGATGCTTCGGCCCTGTCATACCCAGAAGAATCACTCATACTTATTAGTATGTACTATACTGAACCGTAGCGCAACCATGGACCTTCAGCCCCTCACCCCTGAACGCCGGCGCCAGCAGACCCGCGAGCATCTCCTGGCCGCAGCTGCCGAAGTATTCGCCGAGCGCGGATTCCACGGGGCGTCCCTCGACGAGGTCGCCGCGGTGGCGGGCTTCACGAAGGGGGCCGTTTACTCCAATTTCAAGAATAAAGAAGACCTCTTCCTCGCCCTGTTCAAGGCGAACTACGACATGGAGATGGACGCCATCAGAACAGTGCTGAACGACTCCGAGGTGCCGCCAGAGGCCCGAATCTCGGACTTCGTTGCCTTGATCCGAGATCAAACCACGCAGGCCGGACGCAACTTCAACCTGCTGTACCAAGAGTTCTGGCTCTACGCCGCCCGCAACCCAGAGGTTCGAAAAGAGCTGACCCGAATCGATGACGAAGGAGCCCAGGCGCTCGCGGAGATACTTCGGGCAGAGAGAGAGCGAGTAGGCCTCGAACCCCTCGCATCGCCACTCCATACTGCGAGGATCGTCGAGGTTCTGTTTCGAGGCATCGCCCAACTGCGTGTTCTCGAACCGGATGTGGCCGACGACGAGTTCGTTGAAGCTGCCATCGCCTTCGTCGCACGCGGGTTGGGTGACCCTGTGGACTGACGACTCTCGGCGCGCGTTACCCACACCGCGGCGCCTCGTCTCAGATCCCCGGTCCGGTCGGGCCGGCGCTTTACTCTGATCTCCGTGGGGGCAACACGGAGACCCGTCCGGAACCCGGTCGGCGTGGTCGTGCTGGCGTTTCTTCTCACTGGAAGCCTCCTGACGGCTTGCGCCTCGGCATCCGTCAGCAGCGGGCCTCATCACAAGCAATTTGGCGTCTCGATCGAGCCAAAGTCCCGAGCGGGTCAGCGCCCGTTACCACCCACGGGGCGCCTCCCAACCCTTGGACCCCGGGGCTTCAATCCTTCCATGGCCAATGGAGTCCAACTCGATGTCTTGAACGGTCTACGGGACGACACGCCGATCTTCAACGGCGACTTTGCCGATCCCTTCGTGCTCAGGACGCCGGACGCCTTGTTTCTCTACGCCTCCGACACAACGGCGACTCAGTACGCCCCGGCAGCACATATCCCGGAGATCGAGCTGACTCAAGCCTCGGACTTCCGGGGTCAGTACCTGGGCGACGCATTGCCCACACTGCCGAAATGGACGGTTTCGGGCTTCCAGTGGGCTCCGTCCGTGTTCGCGCGACCGGACGGTACGTACGTGATGTACTACTCGACTCCAGCGACGATCCCTCTCATCTGCTTGGCCAAGCCATCATCGGCAGGCTGCATCCACACCTCGAACGGTTCTTCGAGTGCGATGTGCATCTCGAAGGCGACCAGCACCAATCCGGCCGGCCCTTTCGTCGACGACTCGACGTCGGCCTTCGTATGCCCAGTCGCCCAAGGGGGAGCCATCGATCCGAGCGTCTTCATCGCGGCCAACGGATCGCCCTGGCTGTTATGGAAGAGTGACGGGGATTGCTGCGGCCTGCCCACCACCATCTACTCCCAGCAACTTGCTCCAGACGGCCTATCGGTCGTAGGCCC
The DNA here is from genome assembly GCA_963755375.1 of uncultured Acidimicrobiaceae bacterium. Lineage (GTDB taxonomy): Bacteria > Actinomycetota > Acidimicrobiia > Acidimicrobiales > RAAP-2 > Bog-473. The sequence goes on from CAVWKG010000002.1 coordinate 131,843, forward strand.
ACCGCAACGACTGATCGGCGCGTCACAGCCGTGGGAGGGAGGGCTGGTCGAGGGTCCGTCCATGCTGGAGTCGGGTGGCAACTTCTGGCTCTTCTACTCCGCCAATCTTTGGGGCACCGATCACTACGGCATCGGGGTCGCCGAGTGCGCATCGGTGACCGGCCCGTGCACCAAGCCGCTGGACCACGCGTGGCTCTCGTCAGCTGAGAGCGGTGGCCAAAGCGACCCCGGTCCAGGTGGACAGGAGTTCTTCCAAGTCGGCGGGCTCGTCTGGATGGTCCACCACGGTCTGGCTCCAGGACAATCAGGCAACCTGGCACAACGTCGCTTGTACGTCGACCTGTTGGCGTTTCCCAACGGTCAACCGCCGCGCATTGCACAAGGAGATCCGGCAGCAGCTCTGGCCGAGGGTGTGCTTTACAACGAGGACCCTGATCTTCCGGTGCAGCCTGAAGCGGCCTACCTCCTGCTTCTCCACAAAAGCGGCGCTTTCTCCGACGACTCAGACGCGAACGTCGTTGCCGCGGGATTGCAGAGTTGTCGCGGCCTCGACGAGCACCAGCATGCCCGGCAACTCCTGCAGTCCCTGCAGAATCGCCACCTGACTCTCTTCGAGGCGTACCTGGTGGCGGTCTTCTCCACGAAGTACTTCTGCCCGCAGGACGTGCCTCAGGCCCTCGTCGATGTCCGCAACAGCATGATCGATGGCCCCTGAGTGACAGTCGTGTGCTCGCCCGGGTGTGTCAGGACGAGAGCACTTCACAGGAAACTGGGCATTCCAACGTTCTGGTCGAATCGTCCTGTATCCCGATGACTCGACCATGGTCTCCAGATCCACAGTATGGCGACGAGTCCGACCAGACCGGCAATCAACAAGGCCCATCCCAACGGGTCAATGGCACTTCCCGGTCCCGAGAAGAGTAACCGGTGCGGGTTGACGAGTATCGACGGCACCGGCCGACTGAAGCGGCGCCCGACCTGGGCCACCATGGCTTGAGAGCCGAACCGGGGTCGACAGAGGATGAGCAAACCCACCCCAGCGACGACCGCACCCAATAGAGCGCCGAGGGCCAGCACCAGCGATCGGATTCGGATCGTGCTGCCGTCAGGGGGAGTCACACTGACGACACCTCGGGCGATCGCCCACGAGGCCGCAAAGGACTTGGCATCGAAGAAGCCGTTGCCGAGCACCTCTTCGGGCGAGACGCCGTCGGCTCGAGCCTCAACGAGATCAGCCTCCAGGTCTGTTGCCATCTCATTGGCAAACGCCTCGGGTACACCGAGCCGATCCCACTCCCGTCGGCATTCGTCCACGAACTGGCTCATAAGCTCACCTCCGTCTTCGCGACGCCGAGTACCACGTCCACAGCATCGCGGGTGGTCTGCCACTCCTCGATACCCGATGCAAGAGCCCGCCGACCATGTCGGGAAAGCTGGTAGTACTTCCTCGGCGGTCCGCCGTTGCTGGCGGCCCGGTGCGTGTCCACGAGGCCGTCTCGCTCCAGTCGGCCCAGCAATGGGTAGATCGAGCCCTCACCGACGACGGAAAGGCCTCGCTCCCCGAGGCGCTTCGTCATTTCGTACCCGTAGGCCGAACCTTCACCCATCACGGCCAGCAGACATAGGTCCAGCACCCCACGGAGCAACTGTGTCCTGCGACCGCCGGTCACTACCATGCCAGACATGATAGTGATCGGGTAGCTTTCGATGCAAGGGGTGCAGCGAACAAGGCGAGGGACGCTGCGCTGGCGGCTTACCCCGGGGGGCATCGTTGACCGTGTGGTGAAATTGAGCAACGGCGAGTACAACGTTCACTTCATCGGTGTGAACTGCCAGCACCATGTGTTCGTCAACCAGGAATTCAAAGTCGTTGGCGCTGAGTAGGCGGCGGCGATCTTGGAGAGCGTGACAGGACGAGCCGCGCCAGACGGGCGGGTGCAGGTCAAATCGATTGACCGCACGAATCCTGCCCCGCAAGGGCCATCCTTCGGCGATAACCCTCGTCAGCGTGCCACGGTTACCGCTTCGGAGGGACGGCCTCGAACTCGGTCGGCCGCTCCCCGGCGCCCATCTCCGATTGGACCACACCCGTCGTACTGCTGCGGTCCATGCCGAAAAAGGCAACGAGGCAGCCGATTCCGGCGAAGACCGCGCCGAACCAGAAGGCAATGGAGAAGCCGTGAGTCAGCGCGGCCGCGAGGGTTGACGACGCATGCGCGTGTGCGTCGATGAATCTCGTCGTGGCCGAAACCGCGAGCGAAGAGAGGACCGCGACGCCGAGTGCTCCGCCGATCTGTTGCGTCGTGGTGATCAAACCTGATGCGACACCTGCCTCATTCGGGGCAACGCCGCTCACTGCACCGATGGTCACCGGTACGAACGAGAGGCCGAGGCCGACGCCGGCCAAGAGGAATCCGGGGAGCAAAGTACCGAGGTATGTACCGTGCGGCGAAATCTGAGCGAAGTAGATGAGCCCGCCAGCCGCGAGCGCCATGCCGATCGTCATCACGAGACGAACGCCGATCTTGGCAACCAGCGATTGAGCAGCTCCGGCCGCGACGATGATCGCTCCCGCGATCGACAGGTAGCCGACACCCGTCTTCAGGGCCGAATATCCCAGGACTTGCTGCATGTAGAGGGACAGGAAATAGAACATCGAGAAGATGGACGCGCCCAGAGTCAGTGAGACCAGATTGGAGACACTCAGGCTCCGATTGCCAAAGATCGACAGGGGGACGAGGGCGGATTTCGTCCTGCGTTCGATAACGATGAACAGCACAACGAGGGCGAAGGATGCCGCCAGCGTTCCCAGGGTTTCGGCCGAGGCCCAGCCCCAGCTCGTGCTCTTCACCAAGGCGAACACCATCAACACCAGACCCGCGGTCAGTGTGACTGCGCCCGGAATGTCGAACCCGCGGTTCTCGTCTTCGGCGAGGGAGTGCGTGAGGAAGAAGAAGCTCGCCACGACGACGACCGAGCCAATCGGGACATTCACATAGAAGATCCACTGCCAGCCGAACTCCTGGGTGAGGATGCCGCCGAGCAGGACCCCGAATGCGCCGCCCGCCCCGGCGATCGCCCCCCAAATGCTCAGGGCCGTGTTCCGCTCCCGGCCCTCGTCGAAGGTGACAGTAAGGATGGAAAGGGCTGCCGGAGACAGGAGCGCGGCCCCGAGTCCCTGCACGGCGCGGGCGGTAACCAGCCAGCCGGTCGATGTCGCCAATCCACAGAACAGAGACGCCGTGGTGAAGATGATCACGCCGGTCACGAACACCCGGCGCCGCCCTACTTTGTCCGCCACTCTTCCACCGAGCATGAGGAATCCACCGAAGAACAGGGCGTAGGCATTCAAGACCCACAGCAGGTTCTGCTCGGAGAAATGAAGGCCACGCTGAATGGAAGGCAGTGCGACATTCACGATGGAGACATCGAGAATGACCATGAACTGAGCGACGCAGATGACCGCCAAGGCGAACCATTTACGTGAGTCGGCAGTCATCGTTCCTCCCCGGAGCTCAGTCGTCTGGGTGCGTTGGCCGGATCCGGTCATCGGAGAACACCAGCCGGATAGGTTCCTTGCAGACAGGTTATTGAGAGGTCGCCTTCGTCGAGGCGGGATGAGGTGAACGAACCCGAAGAGGCGTCCACCATGTGACCAGAAGGTGAACGGATCGACCCTCGGTCATATCGCGATCCCCTCTTCTGCCCAAAGGTGCATTGCGTCATTGCAGGAACGACGAACGGGTCAGTCGCAATTCGACACCTGGAGCCAAGAATCCAATCCACGAGCAGGAACTGGGCCCGAGATCCAGCTCAGGAGTGCAATCGGCGCCCCGCCGAGGTGCGACAAATGAGAAGGGTCTCCGGAACCGGTGGATGCTGCCGGCTGCCCGGGTTTGACTCAGCCTCTTGAAAATGCTCGGTTGTCGTTGCCGCGAAACGGAATCTGCACTCTCCAAAGTTGCAACGCCTTTGGCCGGAAGTGCGCAAGAGAGAAGAGGGGCAATGCGAGCTTGGACTGACCGGCAACTCGTGGGGGCGCGCACGGCGTTCGTCGTGCTCACCTTCACTGCAACAACCATGGTCGCCGGCTCATGCCCAGCGAGCGCATCTCTCCGCGGCACTCCCACGTTGGCCACCCCGCCGGAGGTTCGCGGACAGGCCAATGCCTGGCCACTCCCCGATCACGACTACTCCAACTCCAGAGACGCCGGTGCCTCACCGATTCAGGCGTCGACCGTGTCCCGGCTTGTACCCGCGTGGAGCGTGCCCATGTCCGTCGGCGCATCGACCTCTCCAATCGTGGTGGACGGCGTCGCCTACCTCCAGGACCAGGCGGGGTCGGTCTATGCCGTGGATGTGGCGTCGGGCCGGGTGAAGTGGCGGACAAAGCCCCTCGGCTTCAGTATCGGACCCTATGGCGTGTCGATTGGGTGGGGAAGGTTGTTCGCCGCAACACCGACCGGCGTCGCTGCGTTCACATTGTCCAACGGCTCACCACTCTGGAATCGACAGATCACCACGACGCCAGGTCAGGGTGTCGACACTCAGACGCTCGCCTATGGAGAGAGGGTCTACGTGGCCAGCGTTCCGGTATCCACCAACAAGATTTACACCGGAGGATCTATCGGATACCTCGAGGCGCTGGACGCCAACACAGGGAAGGTCGACTGGCAATTCGACACCATCCGCTCGAAGAACCTCTGGGGCAACCCATCTGTGAACTCCGGCGGAGGTGCCTGGTATCCGCCGGCCATCGATACCAAGAGGGGGATCGTCTATTGGGGCGTGGCAAACCCGGCACCGTTCGTCGGCACCGAGCAATACCCGAATGGTTCGAGCCGACCCGGAGCCAACCTCTACACCGACTCCATGGTGGCGCTCTCGGCAAAGACGGGAACACTTCTGTGGTATCACCAGGCCTTTCCCCATGACCTTTACGATCGCGACCAGGTGCACGCCATGCTCGTCGGAGTGCGGCGCACCGTCGACGGGTCTCGCGTGGTTGCCGTCAGTACCGGGAAGGGTGGCTATGTGCTCGGACTCAACCCTCTCACCGGCAAACTCCTGTGGCGGACCGCAGTCGGGATCCACCGGGACGGCGATCTACCCCGCCTGACGGGCCCGACCTCAGTTCTGCCCGGAACCTACGGGGGCGTGCTCACACCACCGGCATCAGCTGACGGCGTGGTCTACGCCGCAGCACTGAATGCTCCTTCGACGCTCTCGCCTGATCAGACGGCGTACTTCGGGGGAAAAGTGGGATCCATGGACGGCGATGTCGTGGCAATGTCCGCTCGAACCGGGAAGATTGCCTGGGACACAAAGGTGCCCGGCGACCCGACCGGTGGTGTGACGGTCGTCAACAATCTCGTGCTCACCGCCACATACCAGGGAAAGGTCGTCGCACTGAACCGTGCCACCGGCGCGGTCGTGTGGAGCTACAACGGACCGGGCTTGGTCAACGGATGGATGTCGATAGTGGGTGATGAGATCTACCTTCCAGTCGGTTCGCCGACACAGCTGGTAGCCCTGAAGCTCGCACCAACGCCGTAGTTCTCGACCGAGGTCACGCCGCACCAAGAGAGACGGCTGCTCGCCACACCTCTGCGGTCGCGTCAATCTCGTGCGAGGTCCGGCCCAGGTAGAGCCTCAGGAGAAGGGGCCATCGCGAGCCGGGCCAGGTATGACCGGCACCCCTCGAGATCCAGAGGGTGACTGCGCCATGCTCCATCTCAGCACCGAAGTCGAGGCGAGTCAGTGTCGGCGTGACCTCGTCCATCTCGGGGTCAGCCGATTGTCCGTTGGCTCTGGCCCAGGCCTTGGCGGCATCAAGCACGCTCTCGTCCCATCGGGGCGAGGACTCTCCTCCGAAGCGATTGATCCGGTCTGCGGTTGCGTGAAACGCCAGAACGCGAACGGGACGTGCACGCGTGGAGACCGCCGGAGCACGCAGTCCCGCGACGGCGCCTAAAGGCATCACTCTGTCTGGGTGTCTCGCCGCGAAGCGGCTCGACATCCGCGCCCCGCCAGACATACCAGCGATGCACGCTTCTGATCGCGCTTCAGGAACCTGATTCGATGCTGGCAAGCATCTCGCCGAGGAATCCTGCGTCTCGCTCAAGGTCCCATTCGAAACCGGAACCGATGGACACGCCACCCTGCGGAAAGGCAACGACCGCGCCGCCGTTCTTCGTCAGTGCTTCCATTCCAGTCAGTCGCGCTTGACCCTCAGGACTCGACCAGCTCCCGTGCAAGCTCAGCACGATGATCGAAGGCGTTCGTGACGGTTCGGCGAGAAGGAATCGTCGCGTCACGCCGTCAACTCGAATGGTGTGAGACGTCAGCGCCAAGAAGTCCAAACCTACATTTGAAGTCGATACTCGGTGGGACTGACTCCGGCCCACGCCTGAAATGGGCGCGCTAGATCTCGGAGGTCTCCCCTGGCCTGCGATGAATGGTGAGCGCCGCGACAACAGCGCCTGCCAAGATCAGGCTGCCGGACAAGAGCAACGCCTCATGCAATCCCGACCCGAAAGCGTTGTAGGCAGCGTTGACCACCTTGGTGGCGATGCGGGCGATGGCCTCGTTCTTCGAGTGCTCAGCACTGCTCGCCGCTCCACCGCTCGATGCACCACCCGTCTGGATCGCGTGTTCCACAAGGCTCTGGAAGTTCGGCGGGATGCCGATGGCCTTGAGTCGGGCCGCGAGGTCGCCGGTGAGCTTGGCGTTGACGATGGAGCCAAGGATGGCCACACCGAACACCGCGCCCATTTCCCGGCTCGTGTTGGTGGCCGAAGCCGCCATGCCTGAGCGCTCTGGTGGCACCACCGTGAGCGGGACGGACGTCACGGGGACCAGCAGCATGCCGATACCGATGCCGGCCAGCGGGAGTACCCAACCCAACGTGGCGAAGTTGACGGTCGGGGAAAGCACGGCATTGGCCACGAGGATGCCGCCGCCCGCGAGCAGGCAACCGATCGTCATGGGCCAGCGAGGCCCAAACCGCGCCACGAGTGGTCCCGTGACAGCCGACGCGATGATGAGCCCTGCCGCCATCGGGAGGAAGTCCACCGCTGTCTGGTAGGCCGACGCATCGGCCACGACTTGGAGGTACAACGCGGTGAAGAAAAAAATTGAGAAGGTGCCGAAGTACGCAACGAAAGCGACGAAATTGGAGCCGGCAAACGGCGGAAGACGGAACATCGAGAGTTCGAGCATCGGGCTCTTGACCCTGTGCTCCGTCACGACGAACGCGATACCGGAGAGGGCACACAGGATGAAGAGCGTCACGATCCAGGGCGCGGTGTAACCGGATTCCTCCCCTTGGATCACGCCGAATGACATGCAGGCCAAGAACGCGGCGCCGAACACGAAGCCCAACACGTCGATGCGGCGCCCCTGGCGGTCGGACGTCTCGGGGACGGCGACAGCTGCCAAGACGAACGCAACGACTCCAAATCCCAGGTTGAACCAGAAGATAGCCCGCCAGCTCGAGAAGCCCACGAGGAAGCCACCGATGACGGGTCCCAGGGCCAGGGCAAGCCCTGACACCGCGGCCCACACGCCAAGCGCGTCGGCGCGGGTTTCCCGATCGGGGTACACGTGCCGGATGATGGACAACGTGCCAGGCTCGCTGGCGGCGGCGCCGATCCCCATAATGACCCGGCCGGCAATGAGCCAATCGACGTTCCCCGCCAGAGCGGCCACGACAGAGCCGCCACAGAAGACGGCCACTCCAGCGAGCATGATGCGCTTGCGACCGAGGATGTCCCCGAGCATCCCGAAGACCAACATGAAACTGGCGAAGGTCAGCGCGTAGCCATTGACCACCCATTGCAGCGACGTGACTCCGGCGTGCAGATCGCTTTGGACGTTGGCCAGTCCGACGCTGACGACCGTGTTGTCCAGGAACGTGAGAAAGAGGACACCGCACAAGGTGGCCAGGGCTAGGGCCTGGGCCGCCGAACCAAGTCCGCCCTCCTTGATGTCGAATCCGGGCGGAGCGCCCTCGCCTCCGTGGGACCCATCAGCTCCTTGCGTCAGCAACGCCGGCGTTCCGAGACCGATCCGATCCCGGCTGGCCGGGTCCCGCAGTTCATGCATACGAGTTTTGTCTACCCACGGTGCGGGTACTGGAATCCCAGCGGGACGCCGCCGGGAGCAGGGAGCGGGTTTGCCGGCGCTCGAGCGGCGGACCGAAGACGACGCGCTCGAGTGCTCGGCTGAAGGCTTGGAGGGCCGACGGTGGGTTTCGGTACTGCAGATCAAGCACCCCGGTGACCGACGCCTCCGACGATCTGGCAGCTTTTTTGGACCTGATCGACTATGCATACTTCGTGGTCACTGTCAGGTCGCCCGATGCCGATATGAGCGGCTGCCTCGCCGGCTTCGTGACGCAGTGCAGCATCTACCCGCCGAACTTTCTTGTCTGCATCTCGAAGGTGAACCACACCCTGGCCGTCGCTCAACAGTCACCCGGAATGGGCCTTCACCTCCTCGGGGACGATCAGGTTGACCTGGCCCGCCTCTTCGGAGAGGAGACCGGTGATCTGGTCGACAAATTCGCATCGGTCGACTGGCGCCTCGGCTCCACCGGGGCGCCCCTCCTGGTGGACGCTGCGGTAAGCATGGAGGGCCAAATCCTCGGCCACTTCTCAGTCGGTGATCACGAGGCGTTCCTCATGCGCGGGGTGCGCTCGGTCGCCGGAGGGCATTTAGGGCTGCTCACGTTCAGGAGCGCGCCGCGATTGGAGCCCGGCCACCCCGTCTGATCCCTCACGTGAAGCGCAACCACGGCGCCGGCGGCACTACGCCGACGGGAACGACGTCCGGTGTTCGGCATACTGACTGTGGCGAGCAAGAGCGGCTCCTCCACTTCCGGCTTCGAGCTGGCCGAGTGCAACACTCCAGGGATTCCCCGGATCCGTACCTGTCAGGTCTTCACGGGGAAGGTCATGCCTTCTTCCCCTCGAGCATACGACGGGAGTGCCATCCGTGCGACTACCCAACCTCGTTAGCCACGAGTTCGTCAAGCCGCTCGTAGGAGTCGATAATCCCTTCCTCCATACCGTTGGCGACGTGCATGTCACGGGACTCAACCGAACGGTGGCGAGTCGTGGTGATGAGCATCGTGCCCCCTTCGACCTCCTCGAGCACCAGAGTCTCGACGGCCTCATCCTCAGGAGCTCCTTCGTAGACGAATGTGCCGACCCGCCGGTGCGGCGGTTCGAGCTCCAGGAATTCCCCATGGAAGGCGAACTCCATGCCGTCGGGCGCGCGGTGCACGATCCGCCACATGCCACCCACGCGAAGGTCGATGTCGCACTCCGCCACCTCCAGGCGCCGGGGGCCCCACCAGCGACGCAGGAACTCACGTTCGGTGCAGGCGCGGTACACGAGTTCCGGCGGAGCCTTGACAAAGCGACGCACGCTGATCACGGGCTCGTCGGCCGGCGTGGTGATCTCGGTCTGGGCATTCGTCATGGTCACGTTCCTTCTCCTCTTGCTTGCGGGTTGGCTCTCCGATCGGCCTGACCCGAGCCCTCGGCGGTCGAAGGTCGGTCCGGGCCTTGCAGTTCTTCGAGCAGGTCATCGAGTCGCCCGAAGCTCACCTCCCAGAATTCTCGGTACGACCCCACCCAGTCCGAGAGGTGCTTCAGTCGCTGGGGCTCGAGGTGGCACATACGCCGACGGGCGAGCCGATGGCGCGAGATCAGACCTGCCTCCTCCATGACCCGCAGATGCTTCGTAATGGCGGGCTGGCTCATTGCGAACGGTGCCGCCACCTCGAGAACACCTGCATCGCCCTCGGCGAGCCGGGCCAGGATCGCCCGCCTGGTCGGGTCCGACAGCGCGCCGAATGCACGATCGAGCTGGTCTTCCCTCAGCCTCGCAGTCGCTGCTTTACTCATAACCGTATGGTTATGCAAACTCATATGAACGTCAAGGGTCTGCTTTCGACCTACGCGGCGGGAGGCACGAGGGCTGGCAGCAACGGCGCTGCGGGCATTGCGCTCATCGGTGGCACCCGCGAAATGGGTGTGTCAGTCCGTCGGGCCGACGAAGGCAGAGGGCTGGACCAGGCTCATCATGTTGCCGGAGTCGTCACGCAACGTCGCCTCAAAACCGTAGGGACGCTCGGCCGGTTGGGAGAGGAACGTGACGCCGTTGGCCAGTAGCTCCTCGTACGTCTGCTGGCAGTCATCCGTTGTCATCACCCCGACGCCCATGGAGCCGCCGGCGACCAGCCCACGCAATTGTGACGCGGCCTCGGGCGAGCGACCCATGTCGCAGGAGGACAGGATGATCTGGAGGTCGGGCTGGTGCTTCGGCGCCACGGTCAGCCAGCGGAACCCGGCACCCGCTCCCTCGAACTCCGCTCCCATGGTGATGTCGACACGCTCTTCGAATCCGAGCTTTTCGGTATAGAACGTCAGGGTACGGCCACAGACCTTCTGAGGGTTCTCCGAGATTGCGCTTTCGATCACTCCGCTCCGGGAGACTCCGCCGCGGGCACCGATCCAGCGGGCGAAGTGAAACTTGGAGAAGCCCGCCCGCGCCGACAACTGAACCCAGGTCCAGCCGATCCGCGAAACGCAGGTCCATCAGGTCCCGCGCCTTGGGCAGATGCGCAATCCGCTCGTTGCCGCTCACCGCGGGCACGGTACCGCTCCGTTTCGTCGGAGGGACAACGCGCCGGGCGGCGTGCGATCACTGCGGGGTCAGGGGTGTGCCTCCCAGAAGTCCCGCAAGAGAGTGACGAGGTCGGCCGCTTGCTCGTCGGGCCAGAACAACATGGCGTCCGGAACGAGTGCCACGCGCTGAACGCCGGGGATCATGTCCGCCAGGCGATCCGCCCACGCCTGCTCGAAGAACGAATCGCCGGTGCCCCAGGCCACCTGGGCCGGGGCATGGAGCTCGGCGAGCAACGGCTCGACGGCCATCAGCTCGGCCGTCGATGACGCCGTCAGGACGCGCTCGAGACCTTTTCCCTGATCCGGCACGAACGGTCCGAGATAGCTCCTCAGGACCTCGTCGGAAAGCTGATCCGGGTACGCGTAGCCCATTCCGAAACCGACTTCGGAGCGGGCCAGCGCCAGGTCACCCGCCATCGCCGCCACCATCGGCCCGAACTCGCCTGATTCGGCCAGCGCGACGAAGGGTTTGAACGCCTCGGGCGGGAAGTTGTCGTGGACGTCGCAGTTGGTCAGCGTCAGTGTGCGGATCCGTGTCGGGTAGCGCGCCGCGAAGACCTGCGCCACCGCGCCCCCGGTGTCATTGGCCACCAGGTCGACCTGGGATAGATCGAGGCGCTCGCACAACTCATCGAGCATGGCGGCGAGACCGTTCAGCGATAGGTCGGCGGCAACGTCGTCCGGTACGGGTGTCGCACCATGGGCGGGCAGATCCAGGGCGATGCAGCGCCGCATGTCGGCCACGGACCAGATCACATTGCGCCAGATGTCGGCATTGACAAGGACGCCGTGGACGAACAGCGCGGCCCGCGCGTCGCCGTCGCCGTGGTCCACGTACGCCAGGTCGCCCCGGCCGAGGCCGATGGTCCGACGAGGGAGCACCGTCGGAGTCATGTGGGTCGGGTGTGCGGTGTCTGTCTTCGTCGGGAGGGTCATGACTGGGGAGTTTACATACCAACAGTCTGTTTGTAAAGAGAGGGTTAGGCTTCTCCCGTGCCTACGCAGGCAGAACGCACCGAGGCCACCCGGGGCCGGCTCATCGCGACGGCCCGGCGCCTCTTTGCTGAACGAGGGTTCGCCGCCACGTCCACCGAGGAGATCCTCAGCGAGGCCGACGTCAGTCGTGGCGCGCTCTACCACCACTTCCCGAGCAAAACCGACCTGTTTCAGGCCACCTTCGAACAGGTCGAGGACGAGCTGACGGCGCGGGTGCTGCAATCCGCCGGCGCCGGGGGCGAGACGGACCCCATGCGCATCCTCCGGATCGGATTCGACGCGTTCTTGGACCAGTGCCTCAACCCGGAGGTGCAGCGCATCGTCATGCTCGAAGGCCCGACGGTCCTCGGCTGGGATCTGTGGCACGAGCTCGACGAGCGTTATGCCTTCGGCTCGATCAAGACCGTGCTGAGCATGGCGGCCGACATCGGCCGGATCGAGCCGTCCGCGGTCGATCCGCTGACACATCTTCTTGTCGGTGCCGTCATGCAGGCCGGCATGGTCGTGGCGCGGTCCGAGGACCCGCTGGCCGCCAAGAGAGCCATGACGGAGACGTTCGCCGGGCTCGTCTCGGCTCTTTGAGCTCCGGCTGCGTCGACCGAGACGCCGCGCCCGAGTCGCGGGGCTGGTTCATCGGCCCTGGGAAGCACTCTCAGTCGTTGCCGCCGACCACGGACCCCGCGACCCACGTCGGCAAGCGCGCCGGGCGGCCCCGCCTGTCGACACACCCGTGCACGGTCACCGCGGTCGCTCTCGCCTCGCCGCCAACCGCCAACAGGTACGCGATCTGGAACGTCGCGCCGCGGACCCCTCCGATGCGCAACGACACCTCCACCTCGTCGTCGAAGCGCAGCGGCTGGCGGTACCGCACCGAGACCTCGAGCACGGGGAAATCTCTGGCGTCGTCCGTTTCCCCGCCGCGCACGGAGTCGTACGGGTGCCCGATGGAGCGGAGATACTCGACGCGTGCCTCCTCGAGATACGGCAGGTACGCCGCGTGATGGATGATGCCCATGGCATCGGTCTCGGCGAAGCGGGTCCGCAGGCGATGCGTGAACGAATAGTCGCGCGGGTCGCGTGTGGGCTCCAGGGACTGGCGGGCCACGTTCCGCCGGCTACTCCCCCACCGACTCGGCGGAGCGCGCGGACCCGGTGCCGGCGTCGAAGGACCGCCGACGGCCGGCCGCCATCCGGTTGACCCGGTCCTGGTTGAAGATGGCGAACTCCCCTTCGGCCTCGACCGTCACCACCCCACCTTGCACGATGCGGCCCTTGCTGAAGATGCGGCGATCGGTGACTTCGGTCACCCACCCCTCGAACACAGCCTCCTCGTTCGTGAGCGTGGGGCGCAGGTAGCGCAGGGCCAACGACACGGTTGGCCCGACCGATCCCTCAATGGCATTGGCCGCCGTGAGGATGATGTCGAAGGCGGCGGCGAGCACCGCGCCGTGGACGCAGCCGGGGGCCCCTTCGTAGGTGACGTCGAAGGTCCCACGACCGAGAGCCTTCGGAGGCTCGAAGTCGAGCACGAGCGGCAGTGCCACCGGGTTGAAGGGGCCGACGACGACGTCGTAGGGCATGGCCCCGCCCAATGGCACGTCTTTCGGCGGCCCGTCCTCGTCGGGCGGTATGAATCGGGGTAGCGGGTCGGCCGGCAGATGGGTCTCGAGCTCGTCGGCGAGCGCGGCGAGGCGGGCGGTAAGGCTGACGGTCTGGGACGCCGGCGGCGCCGCGCTGACCGACAAACGGATGAGCCGTCGCAGGACGTCGGCCAGCTCGCGGGCTTCGGGCTCGCGGTCCCGAAGGCCGGGATGGCTTTGAAATGACGTCGGCCTGGGGTCGGGCGTCAACACGGCGCGAAGAGTACCGCCGGGTCTCGGCCACACGACATTCCGAGGCCAGCGCCGGGCCGAGGGCCGACCGTTCTCGATTGGGCGCCGCAGAGCGCTCATAACATGGCCAGGGTGACCCCTGAGCACGCAGTTCACTTCACCTCCGGGAGCCCCGAGACGGTCCTCGATCCGCTCGACCCGGAGCTCGCCGCCGCTCTCGACGCGGCCCGGTCCCTCCCTCCGGACCGCCGTCGAGAGGCGGTGGCGGCCGTCGCGGCCCGGGATCCACATTGCCTACAGGCCTGGGCGGACCTGGCCGAGCTGGCCGGCGACCCCATCGATCGCTACGCCTTCGCCCGGGTGGGTTACCACCGCGGGCTCGATGCGCTGCGGGCCGCCGGCTGGCGCGGGTCGGGCCACGTCCGCTGGCGCGACGAGCCCAACCGGGGCTTCCTCCGCTCGCTGCACATGCTGCAGCTGGCCGCGGGGTCCATCGGGGAGGCCGACGAGGAGCTGCGCTGCGACCTGTTCCTCCGCCAGCTGGACCCCGAATGGAGCTCGCAGGAGGCCTGACGCCGGCCCGGCTGACCCGTCGGCGGGGTTCCGCTGCACGTAGTTAGCCCCTCTAACTGTATGATGGCGGGAGTGTCTGTCACTTCACCCCCGTCTAGTGACGCGGCATCCCGCGCCAAATCCGACACCCGCACCGGGTCCAAGGCGACCGCCGCGCCCCCCGTCTTGGGGACGTACGGCCGCGTCGCGGCATGGCTGTCCAAGCGGGTGGAGGTCGCGTTGGCCCAGGTGGAGCTCACTCTCCCGCAGTATCGGGTGATGGGGATCCTGGCCGAGGGCTCCGCGGCCGCTTCGGCTCTGGCCGACCGCCTGGCCGTGCGACGGCCCTCCATCACGGCCCTGATCGACGGCTTGGTGGCACGCGGCCTCGTCGACCGCCGGCAGGAGGATGCCGACCGACGCCGGGTCTCGCTGCGCCTGACCCCGGAGGGAACCAACACGCTGGCCCGGGCCGACGTGGCCGTGGACGAGTACCTGGTGGCCATCGCGGGCCACCTGCCAGACAAGGACGAGGCAATGGCCCTGCGCTCGCTCGAGCTCTGGGCCCGGGCCATGGTGGAGTCCCGCCAGGGCCCGCGTCGGACCGCGGACGACGCGCCGGCGCCGGGGGCACACGGATGAGCAAGACCGAGGACAGGCTGGAAGGGACGACGGTCGGGGTGCAGACCGCCGGCGACGGCCGGAACGCGGTGGGCACCCAGGAGGCCGAGACCCAGGACGGCGTACGGCTGCCGCTGGCCGCCTACGTCCCCATGGGGATCACCAGCCGCTACGCCGCGCCCCAGGCCACCATCGACCCGGACCGCTCCAAGTCATGGATCAAGCGGGCGACGCCCATCGTCATGGCGCACAAGCTGCAGTGGTTCAGTGCGCTCATCTTTTCGTTCCTCGGCCTGATCATCCAGGTGTGGATCCCCAAGATCCTCCAGAACGGCATCACCAACTCACTGATCAACAAGACGCAGCCGTTGCACAACTACGTGGAGTTGATCGGTGTCCTGGCGTTGTTCACGGGGGCCTTCGGTTACATCTCGCGCACCAACCTTTTCAAGGTCGCGTACGCGATCGAATTCGACCTACGCAACATTCTCTACGAGCACTTCACCCGGATGTCCTTCCCCTTCTACGACCGGGTCCAGTCCGGGCAGCTGATCTCTCGGGCCAACTCGGACATCCGCTCGGTGCAGATGTACCTGACGTTCGCGCCGATGATCCTGGTGCAGTGCTCCATCGCGGTCGTGGCCTTCGCCTTCATGCTCTCCATCAGCGTCCCACTGGCCTTCGTGGCCATGGCGTCCATGCCGTTCATCTACATCGTCGGTATGAAGATGCGAAAGTCGCTCTTCCCCGTCTCGTGGCTCATCCAGTCCCGGCTGGCCGAGGTGGCGACGGTCGTGGACGAGAACGTCAACGGCGTGCGCGTCGTGCGCAGCTTTGCCGCCGAGCCGCAGCAGCTGGGCCAGCTGGCCAAGGCGGCTGACCGGGTCCAGTGGGGCTACATCAAGGACGCCGACCTCCGCGCCCGCTTCGCCCCGCTGGTGCAGAACCTCTCCCAGGTCGGCCTGGTCCTCGTACTGCTGGTCGGTGGATGGATGGTCATCCACGAGCACCTGCCCGTGGCGTCCATCGTCTCGTTCAACCTCTACCTGGTGATGATGCAGGCCCCGTTCATGATGCTCGGGATGCTGATCATGATGGGCCAGCGCGCCTCGGCCTCGGCCGACCGGATTTACGAGATCATCGACGAGAAGCCCACGATCGTCGACCGGCCTGACGCCATCGACCTGGTCGATTGCAAGGGTGACGTCGAGTTCGACAACGTCAGCTTCGCCTACGCCGACGACAGCCTGCTCTCGAAGCCGGGCGGGGACGACGGTCCGCGCGAGATCCTGCGCAACTTGAATCTGCACCTGCACCCGGGCGAGACCATCGCCCTGGTCGGGCGCACCGGCAGCGGCAAGTCCACCGTTGCCCGTGTGCTGGCCCGCTTCTACGACGCCACCGGTGGCACGGTGCGCGTCGACGGGCACGACGTGCGCGACCTCACCCTGACCAGCCTGCGGGCCAACATCGGCGTCGTCCTCGACGAGCCTTTCCTCTTCTCCGTCTCCATCCGGGACAACATCGCCTACGGTCGACCGGAGGCCTCCTTGGAGGCGGTCATGGCGGCAGCCGAAGCGGCCGGTGCCACTGGCTTCATCAATCGGCTGGCCGACGGGTACGACACCGTGGTGGGCGAGCGGGGCTACACGCTCTCCGGCGGCCAGCGCCAGCGCATCGCCATCGCCCGTGCCCTGCTCGTCAACCCGCCCATCCTGATCCTCGACGATGCCACCAGCGCCATCGACGTCAAGGTTGAGCAGCGCATCCACTCCTCGCTGCGTGTCCTGATGGAGGGGCGCACCACGCTGATCATCGCGCACCGCCTCTCGACCATCAGCCTCGCCGACCGGGTGGTGCTGCTGGACGGGGGTCGCATCGTGGCCGACGGCACGCACGCTGAGCTCCTGGCCTCGACACCGCTGTACTCGGAGGTGCTGGCCCAGGCGGCCAGCGAGGAGGACCTTGCGGCGGAGGCCGCGGCTGGCGCGGAGGACCTGGGGCTGGGCGTCGACGTCCTCGAGCCGGAGGGGGGTGCGGTCTGATGTTCGGCGGAGGAGGAGTCGGTCCGCCGATGGGCGGCGGAGGAGCCCCGGGCTCGGCCCAGGCGGGACTGCCCTTCGGCGGGATCCCGCACGAGCTGCAGGCGGGTGTCGACCTGCTCCTCGAGGAGGAGCCCGAGCGCGGCGAGCCGGACGTCGTCTTCACCCAGCTGCCGACGCAGCACGAGACTAAGAAACTGTCGCTCAGCAGCCTGCTCATGGAGTACCCGGGCATGTGCGTGCTGGCCGGGTTCCTCGTGGGGATGATCGCCTTGTTCACCCAGCTCGGCCCGAGCCTGGTCTCCTACGCCATCAACCACGGCCTGACCCCGCCCCACTACGACTACGGCGTTGTTGTGCTCATGGCGGTGCTGTACCTCGTGTCGATCATCGTGTCGGGCAGCGCGCAGTGGGGGCAGGCACGTGTGACGGGCCGCCTCGCCTCCTGGGTGATGAACGACCTGCGCATCAAGGTGTTCCGCCACCTGCAGCGGCTCTCGCTGGACTTCTTCACCGAGGAGAAGGCGGGCGTCGTCATGAGCCGCATGACGAGCGACATCGAGAACCTGCAGCAGCTGCTGCAGGACGGGCTGGCCCAGTTCGCCATTCAGGGCCTGACCATGGTTGTCATCACGGTCTTCCTCTTCGCCACCAACGCCAAGCTGGCCGCCATCACCGTCTTCGCGGTGCTGCCTCCCCTCGTCATCATGTCGATCTGGTTCAAGCGAGCCTCCGAGCGTGGCTACGACAAGGTGCGTGACGGCATCGCGCTCGTGCTGGCCGACCTCTCGGAGAGCCTGCAAGGCGTGCGCATCGTGACGGCGCACAACCGGCAGCGCTACAACGTCGAGACCCACCGCGACATCGTCGGCTCCTACCGGGACGCCAACAACTACACGGGACGCATCAACGGCGTCTACGGACCGGGATCCCAGGTCATCAGCGTCTTCGGCCAGCTGCTCATCCTGGGCATCGGCGGCACCATGTACCTGCACCACCCCCAGGAGATCAACCTGGGCCAGCTGACCGCCTTCTTCCTCTACGTGAACCGGTTCTTCTCGCCCATTCAGCTGTTGGTACAGCAGTACAACACCTTCCAGCAGGGCCGGGCGTCCGTGTTCAAGCTGCGCGGCCTCCTCGAGACCGAGCCCTCGGTCCTCGAGGCGCCCGACGCGGTCGAGCTGCCTCAGATCAGGGGCCAGATCCACTTCGACCACGTCTCCTTCGGCTACGACCCCGCGGTGCCGGTGCTGCACGACGTCGACCTGACCATTGAGCCCGGCGAGACCGTGGCCTTCGTCGGCGCCACCGGTGCGGGCAAGTCCACCATGGCCAAGCTCGTCACCCGTTTCTACGACCCCACCGCGGGACGGGTGCTCATCGATGGCTTCGACCTCAAGCACGTGACCCTCGCCTCGCTGCGTTCGCAGCTGGGCGTCGTGCCGCAGGAGCCCTTCCTCTTCGCCGGGACGATCCGGGACAACATCGCGTTCGCCCGTCCGGGCGCCGACGACGACGAGGTCTGGAACGCCGTCCACCAGGTCGGACTGGGCGAGCTGGTGCATCGCCTCCCTTACGGCCTCGATACCCCTGTCCACGAGCGCGGGCAGTCGCTGTCCTCGGGCGAGCGTCAGCTCATCGCCCTGGGTCGGGCCTTCATGGCCGAGCCTCGGGTCCTCGTGCTCGACGAGGCGACCTCGAACCTCGACCTCAAGTCGGAGACGATGGTGGAGGCAGCGCTGGACGTGCTGCTGGAGGGACGCACGGCGGTTCTGATCGCCCACCGGCTGTCGACGGCCATGCGGGCCGACCGGATCGTGGTCGTGGGCGACGGCCGCCTGCTCGAGGTCGGGTCGCACGACGAGCTCGTCGCGCTCGGCGGCCACTACGCCGAGATGTACCAGACCTGGATCAGCCAGTCGCACGCGGCGTAGGCCGTCTGCCGGCGACGCCGGGGCGGGACGGGTCCGTGAGTCCCGGAGCGTCGCAGGCGTCTCTCAAAACGCTCCGCGAGGACGTTCTACGGTTTTGGAGTCGCCGTCCGCCCTGGCACCATGGTCTGTGCCCGAGAACTACTTCGTGGGATCTGTCGCCTCTGGATATGAGACCAAGTGGCCCCACCTCTTCGATCCGGCCGTCGTCGACGACCGGCCGTGGACTTCCTGGTGGCGCGGGCGGGCACCGGACCCGTCCTCGAGCTCGGAGTCGGGACGGGCCGCATCGCGCTGCCGCTGAGCCGGCGGGACGTCCAGGTGCACGGGATCGAACTGTCGCCGCCCATGGTCGCGCAGCTGCAGTCGAAGCCAGGTGCCGAGGCCGTCGGCGTGACGGTCGGGGACTTCGCCACGGTGCGGGTGAACGGGACGTTCTCGCTGGCCTATCTGGTGCGTAACACGATCATGAACCTGACGACCCAGGACGAGCAGGTGGCCTGCTTCGCCAACGTCGCCGGCCATCTGCAGCCGGGCGGGCGCTTCGTCATTGAGGTCATGGTCCCCGAGCTGCGGCGGCTCCCACCCGGCGAGGCGGCCTGCGCGTTCACTGTCACGCCCACGCACCTCGGCTTCGAGGAGTACGACGACCTGGCCACGCAGCACTCCTGGTCCCACCACTACTGGGTGGTCGACGGGACGCTCCAGACGTTCAGCGCGCCGTTCCGCTACGTATGGCCTTCGGAGCTCGACTTGATGGCGCGCCTAGCGGGATTGTCACTGCGCGAGCGCTGGAACGACTGGGACCGGTCGCCGTTCACGAGCGAGAGCGGGACCCATATCTCGGTGTGGGAGAAGTCGACCGAAGGCAGCGGGCCGTTGGTGCGCCAGGAGCCCACCTCGACGGAGTCGACCACGGAAGTCACGGCCGGCCGCCCACTCCCACACCGGTACACCCGTGAAGGCGATCTCCGCGTCCGGGACCAGGGCGTTCGCGCCGCGCAATCCTCAGACGCCTCCCAGCCGTAGCACAGGTCGAGGGGGCGGTTCGTCGTATGCCGCGGCGCCGGGAGAATGAAGGAGGCCATACGCCATGCTCGGACAGCGCACTCGCGCCCACTCGGTCCTCACACCCGGAACGAGGCGAAAGCATCCCGGAGTCGGCGGCCTCGGAATGGTCGCCGCCGCTCTCGCGGTCGGCGTTGCGCCCCTTGCGGTCGCCATCGCGGACGCTTCTCCGGCCGGCGCCGCACCCGTCCCCTACCTGTCCCACTTCGGCACCGTCACCGAGGTCGCATCGACGGTGCCCGCCAACGGCGATGTGAACCCCTACGGCGTCGCCAACGTCCCCTTCAGCACGGGTTCCCTGGTACGCGGTGACACGCTGGTGAGCAACTTCAACGCCAGCAACAACACCCAGGGCACCGGCACGACCATTGTCGAGGTGGCCCCGAACGGAGGGGTGAACGTGTTCGCCCAGATCAACCCGAACCTGCCGGGCTGCCCGGGCGGCGTCGGCCTTACGACCGCGCTCAGCGTGCTCAACGACGGCTACGTCGTCGTCGGCAGCCTGCCGGTCACCGAGGACGGAACCGGCACCCCTGAGGCCGGATGCCTCATCGTCCTCAACAGCGCCGGCGTGCCGGTCGAGACGTGGGCGGGCCACGGGATCAACGGGCCCTGGGACATGACCTCGGTGCAGCTGTTCGGACCCTTCGCCGAATTGTTCGTGACCAACGTGCTCAACGGCACCGTGGCCGCTGCGGGCAACCAGGTGAACCAGGGCACGGTGCTGCGCCTGGGCGTGTTCGAACCGGCCGGACGGCCGCCTCTCCTCTTCGGCACGACGACAGTCGCCACGGGGTTGCCCGAGGAGCTCAACTCCAGCGCGCTCGTCCTCGGCCCGACCGGGGTGGCGCTCGAGCCCAATGGCACCCTGTACGTCGCCGACACGGTCCAGAGCCGGATCGCGGCCGTGCCGTTCGCCACCACCCGCTTCTTCCCCGTGTCCGGTGGCATCACCGTCAGCCAGGGAGGGAGCCTCAACTCCCCACTCGGTCTGGCGGTGGCCCCCGGGGGTGACCTGATCGCCGTCAACGGGAACGACGGGAACGCCGTCGAGGTGACACCCTTGGGTGCGCAGGTCGACACGCGCACGATCGATCCCTTCAACTCCGGGGGCGATCTCTTCGGATTGGCCATCGCGCCGGACGGGCGCGGCATCCTCTTCGTGGACGACAACTCGGCGGCCAACACGCTGGAACTTCTGCACTAGCCACAGGGAAGAACCGGTCGATCAGCCCAGGGCGGTGCCGACTCCGCCCTGGGCTGCCGATCTTTCAGCTGCGCCGGCTCCAGTCGCGCAGCGTCGCCCGGTAGCGGGCGTCCCACCCGTCGTAGGCGGCGCGCAGGGCCGTACCGGACCAGCCGGCTGGGAGGAGTTCGGGCGGCAACAACGGATCGGCCTGCAGGTGCCGCAGCACCGCGGCCGAGAGCTCGAATCCCGGCGCCAGGGCTTCGGGCCCGTCGGGTGCGAGCGCATCCAGGCGGCGCACCAGGTGGCGCGCCCGGGCTGACCAAGCCGTCAGATCCCAGAGGCGGTGGGCCAGCGCCACGGCATCCCCCGGTCGCGCCGTCATGAGCTCGACATCCCCGTTCAGGGGATCGGGGAGGCGCACGGCCAGGTTGGCCGGGCGCATCCACACGCCCTCGCGCAGCTCGCCCAGACGGCCGTAGGACAGGGCCCGGCGCCGGGTACCCCGGATGTCGGCGGAGCTGCCCGTGGTCGTCACCACAGCCAGCCACCACTCCCCGTCGTAGGGAGCGGTGGCGCCGGCGCGGCTGGCGGACTGCCGTGACTGGCGTGCCGCGAGATGGCCCGCCAGGCGGTATCGCCCGGACCCGTCCGAGGTTGCCTCGCCGCTGCCAACCATGCGGCTGAGTGCCACCCGGGTCCGGTTCTCGCTGATGCCGAAGAGCCCCGTCAGGCGAACGAGCTGGGCCACGGGCAGCTCGGGCGGATCCATGCCGAGCAGCGCGCTGGCCAGCACGGACCGGGCCGTCAGGGGGGCCGCCGACCCGGCGCCCTCGGCCTGCAGTGTGGTATTACGCGGTTGCATCACTTGAAGGATTCCTGTAATATAGCTTCATGGCGAGCACCATCGTGCCCGAAGCCGGCGCTCGGCCCGACGTCCTGCCCAGCGAGCGGCTCCAGGCGAACGGCATGGCCATCCCGGAGCTGCGTGCCGACCTGCGCCGCATCGACAACCTGCGCAATGCGATCTCGGTGGGCGCGGTGTGGCTCTGGGTGGCGGTGGCCATCGGCGGCGCGGTCTGGATCGACCAGTGGTGGAGCTACCTGATCGCCTTCGTCCTGATGGGCCCGCTGTACGCCCGCTTCGCCATTCTCATGCACGAGGCGGCACACAAGCTCCTCTTCACCAACAAACGGTGGAACGACTGGATCGGCAAGTGGGTGGTGGCGTATCCCGTCTTCACCCCGGTGCAGCTCTATCGCCGGGTGCACTTCGCCCACCACAAGGACGAGTTCGGGCCCGACGAGCCTGACATCGCGTTCTACTCGCCCTATCCCTGCACGCGCCGGGCACTGAGCCGGCGACTGTTCCGTGACGCCGTCGGGATCAGCGGGTGGAAGAACTTCGTCCCGCTGGTCAAGAACACCCGCACCAAGCCGTTCCGCCCCATCGGGCTGTCCATCTTCGGCGTCCAGTTGATCCTGTGGGCCGCGATGTGGGCGGCCACCGGTCGCTGGTGGATCTACCCGCTCCTCTGGTTCCTGCCCTGGATGACCGAGTGGCGCGTCATCAACCGCCTGCGCTCCATCGCGGAGCACGGCGGCATGGAGCGCAGCCCGGACCGTCGGGCCACCACGCACAACGTGCGCCAGTCGTGGCTCGCCCGCTTCTGGATCGTGCCGTACAACACCGGTTGGCACCTGGCCCACCATGTCGACATGGGCGTGCCCTGGCGCAACCTGCCGGCCTTCCACGCCGAGTTGGAGCGGGCCGGGTACATCACCGACGCCATCACCTACAAGAGCTACTGGGCGCTGTGGGCCGCGCTCTCGAGCGCCGACGAGGTCAAGGCCGTCGCCGCCTGAACCCGGCGTCCCGGGACACCAGGGTTTCCGAGCCAGGCGGCGGGGCACAGACCGTCGGTGCGCAGCATCGACAGCCGGGGCCACGCGGCGGCCACTCACACCGCACTGCGCTGGGGACCCGCCGCGGCAGGGTGCGCACTCCTCGTGTCGGCGACCCTCCTCGCCCCTTACCAGGCCCGGGCGGCGGCGGCGCAGGACTGGCCGCCTTTCGTCTTGGTCGCGGGCCTGCTGCTGGTCGGCCTGGTCGCGGACGCGGACGGACTGTTCGCCGCGGGTGGTCACGCGCTCGCCCGGCTGTCGCCCAACGGTGTCCTGCTCTACGCGGGGACCGCGGTGCTCGTCGTCAGCGTCACCACGCTGCTGAACCTCGATACGTCCGTCACCTTCCTCACGCCCGTCCTGGTCTACGCCGCCCGCAGCCGCGGCGAGGGTGAGGCGCCGCTCCTCTACGGCTGCCTACTCCTCTCCAACGCCGGGTCGTTGCTGCTGCCGGGCTCGAACCTCACGAACCTCATCGTCCTCGGCCACCTCCACCTCTCCGGACGCGCCTTCCTCGCCCACATGGCGCTGCCCGCGCTGGCGGCCGCCGCCGTGACCGCGCTCGTCGTCGGCGCCGTGCACCACCGCGCCCTGCGCACGACCATCGCACCGACCACCGCGCCCGAGCGCCCCGTGCTCGGCGTGGGCCTCCTGGCCGTCGTGGTCGTCACGGTCCTCGTCGTTGCCCTGCGCGCGCCGGCGCTCCCGGTGGCCGCCGTCGGCGTCGTGGCCGTCCTGCTCCGCGCCCGGCCGTCCGGCGGACGCGACACATCGGCCCGGGCCGCCCTGCGCGTCCTGGGTGTCCCCGTCCTGGTCGCACTCTTCGGCCTGGCCGTGGCGCTGGGCACGCTGGGTCGGTCGTGGTCGGGTCCGGCCACCCTGCTCTCCCACCTCGATGCCTGGGGCACCGCCGCCGGGGCCGCCCTGACCAGCGTCCTGGTGAACAACCTGCCGGCGGCCTCCCTCCTGGCGGCGCGCCAACCGCCCCACCCCTTCGCGCTGCTCATCGGCCTCAACGTGGGGCCGAACCTGTTCGTGACCGGCTCGCTGGCCTGGTTCCTGTGGTTGCGGGCGGCGAGGACGGCGGGCGGGCGGCCCGACGTCCGGCGGGCCAGCCTGCTCGGGCTGGCCAGCGTGCCGCTCGCCATCACGGCTGCCGTCGGTGTGCTGGTGCTGAGCGGGGCGGGCTGAACGGCCGACGGGCCGGCTCAGTCCCCGTCGACGCCGAGCGCCTGCCGCAGCACCAGCGCCGACTCGCGCTGGGCGCGCTTCGAGACTGCTGCCGACGTCACCAGGGCGGAGCCGTGGAAGGTGCCCGGGAACTGGTGCAGCTCCACCGAGACACCGGCCTGCAGCAGGCGCTGGGCGTACGTGATCCCCTCGTCACGCAGGGGATCGTTCTCGGCTGTCGAGATGTAGGCCGGCGGCAGCTCGGAGAGATCCTCCGCCCGAGCCGGCGCCGCGTAGGCCGGCACGTCGGCGGTCCCGTACAGCGGCCCGAGATACGCCTGCCAGCTCTGCACGGCGAGCGGCCGGTTCCACATCGGCGAGTCCACGAAGGTCTGCATGGATGCGGTCTGGAGGCGGTCGTCGAGCTCGGGGATCTGCAGCATCTGGAAGCAGACTGGTGGGCCGCCGTGGTCGCGGGCCAGCAAGGCCGTGGCCGCCGCCAGCCCGCCGCCCGCACTCGCACCGGTCAGGGCCACCCGCCCGGGGTCGACACCCAGCGCGTCGGCCTCGGCGTGCAGGTACGAGAGCGCGGCGTAGCAGTCGTGCAGACCGGCGGGGAAGGGGTGCTCGGGCGCCAGGCGGTAGTCGACCGACACGACGACGGCCCCGGTGCCCATGGCGCTCAGCGCCGCACCGGCGTGCTCGGCCTCGACGCTGCCGATCACGAAGCCGCCGCCGTGGATCATGAGGATGCCGGGCACCCGCGCCGTCGCGGCCTGCGCCGGGCGATAGATGCGCACCGGCACGTCGGGGTCGCCGGCGGCGCCCGGCACCATGCGGTCCTCGATGTCGAGTGTCTCGATCCCGGGGAGCTCGATCTTGATGGCAACCAGGATCTCCTCGAAGGCCAGGCGCGCCGCCACCGGGTCCACCAGGTCGATCTTGGGCAGCACTTCGATCATGGCCGCCAACTCCGGGTCGATCATTTCGGCTGCATCCGGATGCCGGCGTCGATCCGGATCGACTCGGCGTTGATGTAGGAGTTGGTCAACAGCTCGAGCGCCAAGGACGCGAACTCCGTCGAGTAGCCGAGGCGGTGCGGGAACAGCACGTCCTGGGCCAGCTTCCCCTTGAACGTCTCGGACCCCTCACCGGCGCCGTAGATCGGCGTGTCGATCAGCCCCGGCAGAATCGTGTTGACCCGGATGCCGACCACGGCCAGGTCGCGGGCCACCGGGAGCGTCAAGCCGACGACGCCGCCCTTCGACGATGAGTAGGCCGCCTGCCCGATCTGCCCGTCCTCGGCGGCCACCGACGACGTGTTCACCACCGCTCCCCGCCCGCCGTCCCCGTCGGGCTCGTTGAGGCTCATCTTGGTCGCGGCCAGCCGGATGCAGTTGAAGGTCCCGATGAGGTTGATCTCGATCACCCTGCGGTACTGGTCGAGGTCGTGCGCCGACGCGTAGTCGCCGTCCCGGCCGATGGTCCGGGTGGCCCAGCCGATGCCGGCGCAGTTCACCAGCGACCTGAGCGGCGCCATCTCGACGGCGGCGTCCACGGCGGCGATCACCTGTTGGGCGTTGGTGACGTCGGTCTGGACGTACAGGCCGCCGATCTCCTTGGCCAGCGGCTCACCCTTGTCCTCTTGGACGTCGGCGACCACGACGCGCACCCCCCGCTCGGCGAGGAGGCGTGAGGTGGCCAGACCGAGGCCCGACGCCCCTCCAGTGACGATCGCAGACGTGCCGTTCAGATCCATGTCGCTGCGACTCCTCGTGGGTTCTCCATCACCTGGCGTGCCGGGCAGAGGATAGGGGCCGGCCCGGCCGGGGTCACATCTGCTCGGGCGCCTCCATGCCCAGCAGTGAGAGCCCGAGCCCCAGCACCCGCGCCGTCAGGTCGGAGAGCCCGAGCCTGGAAACCCGCACCGCCTCGTCGTCGACCAGCACCCGGCAGGCCTCGTAGAACCCGGTGAACGCGGTGGCCAGCTCGAAGAGGTAGGTGCAGAGCTTCGACGGGCTGTACGTCTCGACGGCGGCCTCGACCGCGTCGGGGAAGCGGAGCAGATGCAGTGCCAACGCGCGTTCGGAGGGCTCGCCGAGCTGTGGCACCGCACCCGGTGCCGGCGGCGCCACGCCGGCGCGCCGGAAAATGGAACGGATGCGGGCATGCGCGTACTGCAGGTACGGCCCCGTGTCGCCCTCGAAGGCGAGCATCCGGTCCCAGTCGAACACGTAGTCACGCATGCGCTCGGTGGACAGGTCGGCGTATTTGACCGCCCCGATGCCGAGCGCGCGGGCGACGGCGGCCTGGCGCTCGGGGGAGAGGTCGCTCGAGCGTTCCTTCAGGGCGGACTCGGCCCGTTCGATGCCCTCCGACAAGAGGTCGATGAGGCGCTCGGACTCGCCGGCACGGCTCGCCATCTTCTTCCCGTCCGTCCCGAGGACGAAACCGAAAGAGACGTGGACGGCCTCGACGCCCGGCGGGAGGTATCCCGCCAACTCGGCCGCGGCGAACACCAGACGGAAGTGGAGGGTCTGCTCGGCCGCCACGACGTAGAGGAGCCGGGTGGCGCCGATGCGGCCGGTGCGGTCGCGCACGGCAGCCAGGTCGGTGGCGGGGTAGCCGTAGCCCCCGTCGGACTTGCGCACGATGAGCGGGAGGGGTTCGCCGGCGCGATTCTCGAAGCCCTCGGGGAACACGCAGAGGGCCCCGTCGTCCTCCACCAGGAGGCCTTTCTCGTCGAGCTCGGAGACGACGACAGGCAGCAGCGGGTTGTAGAAGCTCTCCCCCACGGTGTCCTTGTCGGTGAGGAGCACGCCGAGGAGGTCGTAGACCTCGCGGGCGTGGCGCATCGACTCGGCGACGAAGATGCGCCAGAGGTGCAGCGTCTCGTCGTCGCCGCCTTGGAGCAGCACGACGCGGCGCCGGCACCGGTCGGCGAAGGTTGGATCGCTGTCGAACTGCCGGCGGGCCGAAGCGTAGAACTCGTTGAGGTCGCGCACGCTGAAAGACTCGGCGTTGGCCGCACCGTCGACGTCGAGCAGGTGCTCGATGAGCATGCCGAAGGGCGTCCCCCAGTCGCCGATGTGGTTCTCCCGCCGCACGTCGTGGCCGAGGAAGCCGAGCAACCGGGCGAGCGAGTCGCCGATCAGGGTGGTGCGGAGGTGGCCGACGTGCATCTCCTTGGCCACGTTGGGAGCCGAGTAGTCGATGACGACGGTCTCGGGGAGCGCCACCGGCTCGACGCCCAGCCGCGGGTCGGTCGACAGCGCCGCCACCTGCCCGGCGATGAACCCGTCGGACAGCGTCAGGTTGATGAACCCAGGCCCGCTGACCTCCACCTCCGCGCAGATGTCGTCCAGTGAGGCCGCCGCCACGATCTCCTCGGCCACCTGGCGCGGCGAGCGGCCGACCACTTTGGCCAGGGGCAGGGCGCCGTTCGCCTGGAAGTCGGCCCGGTCGGAGGCCCGGAGCACCGGGTCGGCCCCGGGCAGCACGGCGTCGAAGGCGGCCTGGAGCCGCTGGAGGAGGACGCTGTGGGCGTCGGGCATCCCTCATTCTCGCATCGCGCGGTCCGGAGGATCAGTCCGGCGGCGCCCCCATGCCGCCGTCGAGCAACCCGTAGTGGCGGTAGGGCCCGAAGAAGCCGTGCTCGAGCAAGCCGTAGCCGACGTGGCCGTCGTAGGTGAACTCGGCCACGTGGTCGACAATGCCGTACTGGGCCAACCCCTTCACCTGGTCGACGGCGAGGACGAGGCCCTGGGTCACCGGCGCGGGCCCGTGGTACATCCCGTGCCGCCAGTCGGCGTCGATGCCGTAGCCGGTGCCGATGGAGACGAAGTTGGCCAGGAGCGGGGTGCACGTGACCTCGATGCCGGCCTCGGGGAAGCGCACCACGGAGCGGTCGATGACGCGGGTTCCCGGCATGAGATGGTGCTCGTGCTCGGAGCGGCCCAGGTCCTCGACGGGCCGGTCGGGGTCGACCCAGACCCGCTCGCTCTGCACCAGCGGCCGCTCGCCGTCGTCACGCTCGTGGCAGATGTACATGATGGCGTGGTCGTCGAACTGCATGGGGAAGTAGTTCCACATCCCACCCAGCACGAGCTCGCCCTGCCGGATGCCGTCGCTCTCGGGCTCACCGACCGGGCGCACACCCCAGGAGCGGTCGCGGGTCCCCCGGCAGTGATCCGGCGCCACCGGGAGATCGACCCCGCCCACCGAGAGCGTGCCCGACCAGTAGCCGGTCTGGGCCAGCCGCTGGGTGTCGAAGACGACCTTGCCCTTGCTGCGCATGTACTGGCGCGGCTCGGCCATGGCGGGGATGTGCCCCTCC
The DNA here is from genome assembly GCA_963755375.1 of uncultured Acidimicrobiaceae bacterium. Classification (GTDB taxonomy): domain Bacteria; phylum Actinomycetota; class Acidimicrobiia; order Acidimicrobiales; family RAAP-2; genus Bog-473. Next base: position 160,179 of record CAVWKG010000002.1, read on the forward strand.
CAGGTGACATCCATGGCCACGCTGTGCTCGGTGGGCTCGACCACCACCCGCAGGCGGTGCAGCGGCTCGAGCACCTCTATGCGGATTGGTCCCACGGAGAGATCGCCCCGGTCGAGAAGCGGCGCGGAGGCGCGCACGACGTGCTGGGACCCGCCGTGGCGGACGTCGATGAACGCGTCGACCACGCCGAGGTTCGGGTACTGGCCGTAGCCGAAGATGGCGAACCAGTCACCCGAGGAGGGGTGCATGTTGAAGTAGTAGCGGTCGTAGAAGTTGCGGTCGCTCGTCGCGGGGTGGGCGATGAACTCGGCCGCCTGGTGGACGGGATAGTCGTCCCAGGAGGAGAGGGTCACGTCGCCGCGCTCGCAGCAGCACAGCGCCGCCGGCCACGTGCGCCGCCAGGCCGGTGGTGGCGAACACGGAGAGCAGCCGCCGGGCGCCCACGGGGCAGCAGGCCGGCGCGTCGGCATGGGCCGACGCTCGTCGACAAGTCGAACGACGGAACTTGTAGACGGGCACGTCCGGCAGCCTACGCGAAGCCCCCAGGCTCGATGCGGGGAGGAACGGCGGGGTGGCCGCTACGGCTGGGCGAAGCCGTAGATCGGCACGCCGTTGTACGAGTCGGAGTCGGCCGGCAGGAAGGGCCCGTCCAGCGCGACAGAGAGATAGCCGTCCCGGCCCGGCCCCGAGTCGCCCCCGGCCGTCATGATGGAGCCGTCGGGCCAGACCTGGGTCACGATCCCGACGTGCACCGAGCTGGCGGTGCTCCCCGGACCGGTTCCGTAGAGGACCGCGTCGCCGACCGCGGGCGTGGCCGTCGGGGGCAGAGCGAGGCCGCGTGCGGCAGCCCAACCCCAGATGTCGCCGGTGAAGGCGTAACGGGGAATGGCGATGCCGGCGGCCTCCCAAGTCCAGGTGGCGAAGAGCGCGCACCACTCCTCGCAGGGGCCGTAGGGGTTGCAGTAGAGGCCCTGGACGTCGGGGTCAGGCTCGATCTGGGACGCCACGGCGGCCGCGATGTTCGCCCCCCCGGGGGCCATCGGCTCGGGCGTCGCGGTCGAGAAGCTGTACTGCCAGGCCTGCGGATCGAGCAGCCAGTACCCCGTCCCCTGGTTGTTCCCGATGATCGCCGAGATCTGCGTCGCCGTCGGGTCCAGCGACAGGCCGCCGAAGGCCTGGGCGTCGCCGTAGGGGAGCACGACGCCGTTCTCCGTCGCCAAGAGGTAGCCGCCGCCGTCGGGCGAGGCCACCATGCCGACCACCGAATCGGGTAGGTCGGCGGCGCCCGCCGAGCCGTAGAAGTTGGCGTCGCCGTAGCCGAAGATCCCCCCGTCCGCCGCCACGAGCCAGTACCCCTTGCCGTCGTGGGTCGCAGCCATGCCGACGATCGGCGCGTTGAGCGGCGTGCCACCGGTGCTCCCGTAGAAGCCGGCATCGCCGTAGGCGAAGATCCCGCCGTCGGCCGCCACGAGCCAGTACCCCTTGCCGTCGGGCGTGGCCGTCATGCCGACGATCGGCTGGTTCAGCGGCGTGCTCCCCATGGAGCCGTAGAACGCTGCGTCGCCGTAGGCGAACACGCCGCCATCGAGCGCGCCCAACCAGTAGCCCTTGGCGTCCGGCGTGGTCGCCATGGCCACGATCGGACCCTGCAGCGGCAGGGCGCCGGCGGAGCCCTCGAAGCTGGCGTCGCCGAACGCGAAGACACCGCCGTCCACGCTGGCCAGCAGGTAGCCGTCACCGTCGGCGGTGGCGACGCCGGAGAAGACCGGTGCGTTCAGGGGCTGGGGGATCGGCGGAGCGGTCAGGCCGACGCTGCCGAAGCCGATCATGCCCCCGTCGGCGTAGGTGTGGGCGACCTGGGCTGCGCCGGCGGGGGCGCCGCGACCGGCCTGCGCACCCAGGCCGACTACCAGCGCGCCCGGGACGAGGATCGCCGCCAGCGCCAACGACGAGACGAGCGAGGACAGCCGCGGCGGACGCCGGGGGCCCGACCAGCTGACACCCGTGGTGCCCTCCCCTCTGCGCACGACGTCGATTCTGCACGCTGTCCTCGCTGCCGGGGCGCCGAAGCGGTTACGAAGTCGTTACGAAGTCGCCACCCAACGCGGGTGTCCACCCCCGGGCAGTGCCCCCGTGCCGTCCGCCGGGGCGCCGCCCACCCGTTTGGGCGGTCGGGGCAGGTCCACGGCAGAATGGGTCCATGAGCACGGACTCCCCGACCGCAGCGCACCCCGACACCTTCGATGCCAAGGCAGACCTCACCGTGGGCGACCGCACCTACGAGATCTTCAACGTCACGGCGCCGGCGCTCAGCGGTCGGTACGACATTCAGCGGCTGCCTTACTCCATCAAGGTCCTCCTCGAGAACCTGCTGCGCCACGAGGACGGGCCGCACGTCTCGGCCGACGACATCGTGGCGGTGGCGGGCTGGGGCGCCAACCCCGAGGGTCACGGCCAGGCGGCCGGAGACGCCGCCCACGAGATCGCCTTCACCCCCGAGCGCGTGCTCATGCAGGACTTCACGGGCGTGCCCGGCGTCGTGGACCTCGCCGCCATGCGCGACGCGCTGGCTCGACTCGGGGGCAAAGCCTCCCAGGTCAACCCGCTCGTCCCCGTCGAGCTCGTGATCGACCACTCCGTCATCGCCGAGCGCTCGGGCGACGCCTCGTCCTACGACACCAACGTCTCCATTGAGTACGGGCGCAACATGGAGCGCTACCAGCTCCTGCGCTGGGCCCAGGGCGCCTTCCGCGACTTCCGCCTCGTGCCGCCCGGTACGGGCATCTGCCACCAGGTCAACCTCGAATACCTGTCTCGGCTCGTCTTCGCGACCGAGGACGGGCGGGCCTTCTGCGACACGTTGGTGGGGACGGACTCGCACACCGTCATGGTCAACGGCCTCGGCGTCCTCGGGTGGGGCGTGGGCGGGATCGAGGCCGAGGCGGCCATGCTCGGCCAGCCGCTCTCCATGTTGCTCCCACCGGTGGTGGGGTTGCGGATCTCGGGGGAGCCCAAGCCCGGCATCACGGCGACCGATGTCGTGCTGACGGTGACCGAGCTGCTGCGCAACCATGGCGTGGTCGGCGCGTTCGTCGAGTGCTACGGGCCCGGCGTGGCGGCGCTGCCACTCGAGACGCGGGCGACCATCGGGAATATGAGCCCCGAGTACGGCGCTACCTGCACCATGTTCCCGATCGACCAGGTGACCCTCGACTACCTGCGCTTCACCGGGCGCGACGACGAGCACCTCGCGCTGGTGGAGGCCTACGCCAAGGCCCAGGGCCTGTGGCACGACCCGGGCGCCCCCGAGCCCGTCTATTCCGAGTACGCCACCCTCGACCTGGGCGACGTGGAGCCCTCGCTCGCCGGCCCGGCCCGGCCCCAGGACCGGGTATCGCTTTCGGCCGCCGGGGACGCCTACCGGGTCGCGCTCGACCACGCCCCGCAGTCGGCGCCCACCGAGCCCGCGGCCGCCCCCCACCACCAGATGATGGACGGCGACGTCGTGATCGCCGCCATCACCAGCTGCACCAACACCTCGAACCCGCAGGTCATGATCGCCGCCGGGCTGGTGGCCAAGAAGGCCGTGGCGCGGGGCCTGCGCTCGAAGCCCTGGGTCAAGACGTCGCTGGCGCCCGGCTCGCGCGTCGTCGTCGACTACCTCGAACGGGCCGGGCTGATGGAACCGCTGCAGCAACTCGGCTTCTATCTCGTCGGCTACGGCTGCACGACCTGCATCGGCAACTCCGGCCCGCTACTCGACGGCGTGACCGACGCCGTCAAGGAAGGGGACCTCTCGGTGGTCTCGGTGCTCTCGGGCAATCGGAACTTCGAGGGACGCATCCACCCCGATGTGCGGATGAACTATCTCGCGTCGCCACCATTGGTGGTGGCGTACGCACTGGTGGGGACGATCGACACCGACCTCACCACCACCCCGATCGGGAACGACGCCGACGGCAAGCCGGTCCTGCTGTCAGAGCTGTGGCCGTCGATGGACGAGGTGAGCGAGACCATCCGGACTTCACTCACCTCCGACATGTTTCGCGCCCGCTACAGCGCCGTCTTCGACGGCGACGAATACTGGCAGCAGGTCCCCACGGCGGCCGGCGAGACCTACTCGTGGCAGGACGACTCCACCTACGTGAAGAACCCCCCCTTCTTCGAGACGATGACGATGACCCCCGCCCCGGTGACCGACATCCTCGACGCCCGGGTGCTGGCCATGGTGGGTGACAGCGTCACCACCGACCACATCTCCCCCGCCGGCTCCATCGGCCCGACGACGCCGGCGGGACGGTATCTCACCGACCACGGGGTGGCGCGGCAGGACTTCAACTCCTACGGGGCGCGCCGGGGCAACCACGAGGTGATGATGCGCGGCACGTTCGCCAACGTGCGCCTGCGCAACCTGTTGGCCCCCGGCACCGAAGGAGGAGTGACCCTGCACCTGCCCGACGGAGCGGAGACGTCCATCTTCGATGCCGCCACGCAGTACGCCGACGAGGGCGTGCCCCTCGTGGTGCTGGCCGGCCGCGAGTACGGCACGGGGAGCAGCCGCGACTGGGCGGCCAAGGGCACGGCGCTCCTCGGCGTGCGCGCCGTCGTCGCCCAGAGCTTCGAGCGCATCCACCGCTCGAATCTCATAGGTATGGGCGTCGTGCCCCTGCAGTTCTACAAGGGAGATTCGGCCCAGAGCCTGGGGTTGACCGGACACGAGCAGTTCTCCATCAGCGGCCTCGACGTGGTGAACGCGGGCGAACTACCCAAGGAGCTGACGGTGACGGCCACTGAGGACGACGACTCGGTCACCGAGTTCCGCGTGATCGTGCGCATCGACACGCCGATGGAGGCGGAGTACTACCGCCACGGCGGCATCCTGCAGTACGTGCTGCGCCAGATGGCGGGCTGAATCTCCGTCCCAACCGTCAACCGTCGAAGGCGGCCGACACCTTCTTCGGTGCTCGGCGCCGCCACGACTCGACGAGGAGCTCGCGCACGAGCGGGACGGTCGCCTGCCTGAGGACCATGCGGCAGCCGCGGCGCGTGCTGCCCCACCACAGCTCCTCGACCGCTGCCGGGTATTCGGCGCAGTACGCCGCCACCTCGTCGTCGTCGACGAAGACGTGCACCCGGCCGCCCTCGGGAAGGATGGTGGCGAAGATCTTCCCCGCGACGCGGATGGCGGTCATGTCGTGATGTGGGCCCTCGGCGGTCTCGGGCAGGGCAGCGCCAGGCGCCGGACGGTCGTCGTCGACACGCCCATCAGCCCACCAGGGCGTCGCCGGCCAGGCCGACGACGCGGCGCACGATGCCCTCGCCGGCGCGGCTCACGTGTGCGACGTCGGACGCCCGCAGGTAGACGCCGGGTGGGAGGTGCGGCCCCCAATGGGCCACCAGTCTGGAGGTCACCTCCACGTGGAACTGCAGCCCGTAGGCGCGGTCACCGACCCGGAAGGCCTGGTTCTCGTAGGCGTCGTTGCCGGCCAGGCGCACGGCGCCCTCCGGCAGGCCGAACGTGTCACCGTGCCAGTGCACGCACGGCAGTGGCGTCGGCGCGGGACCGAACACCGGATCGCCGATGGCATCCGTCGTGAGGTGGACCTCGCCGATGCCGTATTCGGGCGCCGGACCCTGGGTCACCGGCGCGCCGACCGCGGCAGCCAGCTGCTGCGCCCCGAGGCACACGCCGAGCACGGGCCGGGCCGCCTCGACCGCCTCGCGGAGCAGGACGCGCTCGTCCGCCAACCAGTCGAGGTCGTCGTGCACGCTCATCGGCCCGCCCATCACGACGAGGCCCGCCAGGTCGGCCACGACCTCCGGCGGTGGAATGGGGTCACCACGGTCGACCCGCACAACCGTCAGATCGGCGCCCGCATCGGCGACGGCGAGGGCGATGGAGCCAGGGCCCTCGAAGGCCACGTGCTGCACCAGCAGCCAGGGGTCACCGGCGCCCATGTCGCGTCAGGGGATGCGGACGACCCGGAAGAGCTCGGCGAAGCGGCCCTCAACGAACCCGGCCACCTCCGCGTTGCTCCGCGCCCAGTCGCGGACCCGCTGCTCCACACCCTCGGGATCCGGCATCTGGCTCTTGTGGCACATGAGCGCGGCCACCTTGCGGTCCACCGTGGCCGTGGTGTCGACCGCCACCCCGGCGTGGTCCCCACCGGGACCCATGATCCACAGCTCGGCGACGCTCCAGGGTTCGAGGCCTTCGACGTCGAGCAGCTCAGGGTGCGCGAACGGGTTGCGCGCGTCGGGATAGACGGCGTCCACCGCGGCCTCGCCGGTGGCCAGGTGGTCCGGGTGGCTGGCGTAGACAAATTCCAGGTTCCGCTCGGGCGATTGGGTCACGACCCGCTCGGGCCTGACCTGCCGGATGACCCGGCTGATGTCACGACGCAGTTCGATGGTCGCCTCGACCCTGCCATCGGGATGCCCCAGGAAGCGCACATCGCTGACGCCGACGACCGCGGCGGCGGCCCGCTGCTCGTCCTGGCGGAGCACCGCCATGTCCGCCCGCGACATGGTGCGATCCGAGCCTCCGGCGTCGCCGTTGGTCACGATGCAGTACGTGACCTCGAGACCGGCACTGGTGAAGGCGGCAACCGTCCCCGCCGACCCGAAGTCCACGTCGTCGGGGTGCGCGGTGACAACCAGCACCCGCCGGACCCCGTCCCCGGAAGACCAGACCGGGAGCGCCGCGTCCTGACTCAGAGCACGCTCTCTTCTGGACGGGGCATCCACGCCGCGAGATCGGCCAGGCGCGGGTCGTTGGAGAACATTTCGACGATGGGGATGCGCAGGCCCAGCCGGCGCTGAATGACTTCCATCTCCACCAGCTGGTTCCACAGTGACAAGCTCACGACCACGCCCGCCTTGCCGGCCCGGGCGGTGCGGCCAGAGCGGTGCAGATACGCCTTGTGGTCCTCGGGCGGGTCGTAGTGGATGACCCCGTCGACCGCTTCGATGTGCAGGCCACGGGCCGCGACATCGGTGGCGACGAGGACGGAGAGCTTGCCGTTGGAGAAGTCGGCCAGCGCACGCTCACGGTTGGCCTGGCGGAGGTCGCCGTGGATGGCCTGTGCCCTGATCCCCTCTTTGGTCAGGTTCTCGACCAGGCGGTCGGCACCGCGCTTGGTCCGGACGAAGAGCAGTGACTTCTCCTGGTTGCGGCAGATGGCCGCCGCCACCTTCACCTTGTCCATCTGGTGCACCTGGAGAAACCGGTGTTCCATGAGGGTGACGGTCTGCGTGGTCGAGGCGACCTCGTGGAACACGGGGTCCGTCAGGTACCGCGTCACCAGGCGGTCGACCGCACCGTCGAGGGTGGCGGAGAACAGCAACGTCTGATGGGACTGGTCGAGGCGGCGGAGCACCCACTCGACCTGGGGCATGAACCCCATGTCGGCCATGCGGTCGGCCTCGTCGAGCACCAGCGTCTCGAGCTCGTCGACGGCGATCTCGCCCCGGTCGCCGAGGTCGATGAGGCGGCCCGGGGTGGCGATGATCACGTCGACCCCTTTGCGGAGCTTGGTGACCTGGCGGTCGATGTCCGCGCCGCCGTAGACGGCCACGGCATGCAGCCCGAGCTTTTTGGCCAGCGGGGCCAGCACGTCGTGCACCTGCACGGCCAGCTCGCGGGTGGGGAGCAGGACGAGGGCGAGCGGCCGAGCCGGGCGGGCGGGCGGGCGGGGACCCTGCGCCTCCCGGGTCGCCTTGGCCCGCTGCAGGAGGGGCACACCGAAGGCGAGGGTCTTGCCGGAGCCGGTCTTGGCCTTGCCGCACACGTCACGTCCGGCCAGGGCGTCGGCGATGGTCAGAGCCTGAATGGGAAACGCGCTGACGATGCCTTCATCGGCCAGCGCGTTGGTCAGTTCGGGTGAGACACCGAGGGACTCGAAGGTCCGGGCGGTCTCGTAGGTGTCGTCGCCCGAGACATCGCTGTCCCTCGGGGCGGCGCCGGCGTGCGCGCCGGCTAAGGCATCAACGGTCATTGACCCGCTCTCTCTGTTGTGCGGCGGGGCCGTGCGCCTTCCAGAGGAGTGAGAGTCAGCCCCGACTCACCAGCCCCCGCCGGTGGTCGCACACGCATTGTACCAGCCCAGCACGGGTCAACGGCGCGACCCTGTGCCAAAGTGAGGCTTCCGGCACCACGACCGAAGGAGGGCCGACGATGGCCAAACTCGAGGCGGGAGCAACCGCCCCTGCGTTCACCCTGCCTGATCAGGACGGCAAACCGGTAAAGCTGTCGGACTTCAAGGGGCAGCGGGTGATCGTCTACTTCTACCCGGCCGACGACACGCCGGGATGCACCAAGGAGGCGTGCCAGTTCAACGACAACCTTCGGACCTTCGAGAAGGCCGGCGTGGCCGTGCTCGGGATCTCGCCGGACAAGGCGGAGAAGCACGTGAAGTTCCGGACCAAGTACAAGTTGAAATTCCCCCTTCTCACGGACGCGGACAAGAAGGTCATGGAGAAGTACGGGGCGTGGGGCGAGAAGACGATGTACGGAAAGAAGACGGTGGGGACCATCCGCTCGACCTTCCTCATCGGATCCAACGGCAAAGTCCAGCGGGCCTGGTACCACGTGCGGGCGGACGGCCACGCCGCCAAGGTCCTCGAGGAGGTCGCCGAGGGCTGAGGATGGCCGCGTGAAACCGTGGCACGAGTTGGCCGCCGTGCCGCGACTTGCTGCACTCGTCCCGGGCTGAGGACAACGAGGACGCGTTCTCGTTGTCGCCGGAAAGCCGCGCCTTCTGACCGACCCTGGGCTACGGTCCGACGCCAACGCCGTTTCGTCGCGGAGCGGGTGCGATCGCGGTGGCGGCCCCGTCGGACAACGTGAATCGGTAGGAAGGGGTCGGGGTGGGTCAAGGGATCAGCGCAATCCTGACGTTCGCCATCGGAGTGGCCATCAGTCCGGTGCCGATCATCGCCGTGATACTGATGCTGTTCTCGCAACGGGCCCGGGTGAACGGGCCAGCCTTTCTCGTGGGTTGGGTGGTCGCCCTCGCCGCCGTGAGCGTCGTCGTGTACGTGCTGTCGCACGACGGCAACGTGGCGAGCAGCAGCACGGCATCGGACTCGGTGTCCTGGGGCAAGATCGTCCTCGGTGTCGTCCTGCTCGCCATGGCGCGGCGCAACTGGCGCAAGCGCCCGGCGCCCGGCGAGGCGGCGACCATGCCGAGGTGGTTGGCGACGGTCGAGACGGTGTCGCCGGTCAAGGCGCTCGGTCTCGGTGTCGCACTGGCCGCCGTGAACCCCAAGAACCTCATCCTGACCGCGGGCGCCGCGGCGGGATTGGCCCAAGTTCCCGGGCTGTCGACGACGGACGCTGTGGTCGCCATCGCGCTGTTCGTGGTGATCGCCAGCCTCACCATCGCCGGCCCGGTGATCTACGCACTGGTCGGGGGCGCGCGGGCGAAGACCACCCTCGACTCGGCCAAGACGTGGTTGACGGTGCACAACGCGGCGGTGATGGGGGTGCTGTTCCTCGTGTTCGGCGTCGACTTGATCGCCAAAGGCCTCCCGCCGCTCACGAGCTGAGGCGGCCGGTCAGTGCTGGTGAGCCGGGCACCAGTAGGTGGTGCGACCGCCGACCACCTCCCGGCGTAGCTCCGTCCCGTCGCGCGGGCAGTGCCCGCCGTCGTGGCGCTCCTGCATCAGGTCCCCCATGTGCGAGCCACTCCGGCGCGCCAACTGTCGCAGCGTGGCCCGGAGCACCGTGTGCAGGCGCTTGAGCTCGTCGTCCGTGAGCGGCGTCCGCCGACCGGGGGCCAGGTCGGCGCGCCAGAGGATCTCGTCGGCCAGCAGGTTGCCGACGCCGGCCAGTCGATCCTGGTCCATCAAGCGCGCCTTGAGCGGTGCATGTGTGGGTCCGGGCCCAATGGCCAACGCCACGCGGAGCTCGCGCTGGGTCACGGTGAGCGCGTCCGGCCCGAGGCGGCTCTCGTCGGGAGCGATCTCGACGGACCCGAAGCGGCGGGGGTCGTGCACGACGAGCTGGCCGCCGTCAGCGAACGTGATCCGGGCCCGCACCCACTTCTCCTCGAAGACACCGGGCCCGTAGCGGAGCCGGTCGAGCGCCTCGTGCCCGTCCACCACGAGGCCGCCCGTCATGCCGAAGCGCACGCCCAGGGTCGGACCCCCATCCGTGTCGAGAAGGAGAAGCTTCCCGCGCCGGCGCGCCGCGCTGAACGAGCGGCCGACCAGGGCCGCCCGCAGCCGGGGCGGCGTGGTCCCGCCCCGGCCGTAGCGGGAATCCACCATCCAGGCGCGGGCGATGGGTCGCCCGAGCGCCGGTTCGGCGCAGGCCCGGTACAGCTCGACTTCGAGGATCTCCGGCACCGGCGCAAGGTATCCGACCGGTGCGGTCCCACCCGAATATGGTGGACCAATGCCTCCCGAGAAGCCGCAATGGGCCGAGCTGTTCACCGAGGTCGTGACCTCCGGGCTCTGCACGGGGTGTTCCGCCTGCGTGATCGCCTGCCCGTACGACGTCCTCGGCTACAACGATCAGGACGGGGTCTACAGGCCCTTCCACGTGGACACCGACGGCGGGCCCGACAATTGCACCCACGGCCTGAAGGGCTGCACGCTGTGCACCCGGGCCTGCCCCCGCTTCCGCACATGGGAGCCCGAGATCGAGACCTACCTGTTCGGGCGGCCCCGCAACGACCACGAGGTAGCCGGCATCTCCCGCCGGACCGTGCTGGCGCGGGCCACCGACACGGCGGTCCAGGGCACGGGGCAGGACGGCGGGCTGGTGTCCGCGCTCCTGATCTGGGCGTTCGAGCACGGGGTGATCGACGCGGCGCTGGTGTCGGGCCTCGAAGGCGACGGCTCGACCTGGAAGGCGGTGCCCCAGGTGGCCCGCTCCAAAGAGGACGTGCTGGCCACCGCGGGCTCCCGCTATACCTACTCGGCCAATCCCCTGGCTTACGCCGAGGCCATCGCCGGCGGCGCCGAGCGCATCGCACTGGTCGGCATGGGCTGCCAGGCCTCCGCGCCACCCGTCATGCAGGCGCGCAAGGCGGGCAAGGTGGCCCGGCGCTTCACCCTCTCCATCGGGCTGCTCTGTTCCAAGACGTTCGACGACGCCATCTTCAGCGAGCTCTTCGAGGCCAAGTACGGGCTGGCCCGGGCCGACATCGCCAAGATGAACATTAAGGGCGTCTTCCAGGTCTGGATGAAGGACGGCAGCTACCACGAGGTCCCGCTGAAGGAGGCCCACGCCTGGACGAGGGAGGGTTGCGCCAGCTGTCCGGACTTCGCGGCGGAGCATGCCGACATCTCCACCGGAGGCATCGGGGCCTTCGGCGACTGGACCCTCACCCTGCTGCGGACGGAGAAGGGTGAGGAGCTGTTCAGCGACATGGAGGCGGCCGGCGTGATCGAGACCCGGCCCATTGAGGACGATCCCGGCGCGGTCACCCTCCTCAACAAGTTGAGCCGGATCAGCCGGAAGCGCTGGCCGGCCACGGCCGTGCCGATGCCAGGGCGCCTCCCCGCGCCTACCCCCTCCGCCTGAGTGGTGCGCCGATGAGCGGGCCCCACGCCGACGCCTTCGCGGCGCTCCTCGGCATCGGCGTGGAGCGGCGGGGCGAAGGCCACACGGTGGCCGTGCTCGCCACGGACGAGCGCCACGCCAACCCGCACGGCACCGTGCACGGGGCGGTCTTCTACGCGGTGGCGGGCGCGGCGGTTGCCGCGGCGGCCAACGACACCGAGAACTCCGGCATCATCTCGTCGGTGCTCGTCGAGTACCTCCAGCCCGCCGCACTCGGCGATGAGCTCTATGCCGAGGTGACCCGCGAGGTGTCGACCGGCCGGGAGGACATCTTCACGGGCTCCGTACGCCGCGGCCGGCATGGCGACCTGCTGGCGTGGGTACGGGCCCGCGGCACCAGACGCAGCCGCACCAGCTGAGCGCCCGGCTTACCCGGCCCCATGGTGGCCGAATCTGTGGGAACCAGGTCATTGACGCCAGTCGGGCCGGCCCGCAGAGTGGGACAGGTGCAGCAGCGTCACGTCGTGATCGTCGCCTTCGACGGCATCCAGCCGCTCGATGCGGTGGGACCGCACGATGCGGTGGGCCGCCTCGCTCGGGCGAGCGGGTGGCTACCGGGTCACCCTCGCCTCTCCCGGCGGTGGGAGCGTCCGGGCCGAGAGCGGCCTCGTGCTCGGCACGTCCCCGTTGCCCGCGGATTCCGAGCGCATCGACACCCTCCTGCTGCCGGGCGGCCAGGGTGCCCGGGACGCCGCACGGGACGAAGCCCTGCTGAGCTGGATCCGCCGGGCGGCGCCGCGTTGCCGTCGCGTGGCCACCGTGTGCTCGGGAGCGTTCGTCGGCGCCGCGGCCGGACTGCTCCAGGGTCGCCGGGTCACGACCCATTGGGCCCGCGCCCGCGAGCTCGCAGAGGAGTATCCCGACCTCACCGTCGATCCCGATCCGATCTACATCCGGGACGGGAAGTACTGGTCGAGCGCAGGGGTCACCGCCGGGATCGACCTCGCCCTGGCCCTGGTCCAAGAGGATCTCGGTGTCGACGTGGCCCAGACCGTCGCCCGCTGGCTCGTCATGTTCCTGCATCGACCCGGAGGGCAGACGCAGTTCGCGTCGCCGGTCTGGGTCCCTCGTGCCGAGCGCTCGACCGTCAGGGCCGTCCAGACCCTCGTGGAAGCCGCGCCCGGGGGCGATCACCGGCTGCCTGCGCTCGCCGCTGCGGCGGCCATGAGCGTCCGTCACTTCACCCGCGTCTTCACGGCGGAGGTGGGCGAGAGCCCGAGCCGATTCGTCGAGCGCACGCGCCTCGAAGCCGCACGCCGCGAGCTCGAGGAGACGGACGACACGCTCGATGTCGTGGCGACGCGCTGTGGGCTCGGCAGCGCCGAAACGCTGCGCCGCGTCTTTCAACGGCACCTCGGCGTGGCGCCCGACGGCTACCGGCGGCGCTTCCGCGCCACCCCGAACGAAAGGACATCCGCGTGACCGATCGCCTGCAGATCGCCATCCCACTCTTCCCGAGATACACCGCGCTCGACGCCGTCGGCCCCTACGAGGTCCTTCAGCGGATCCCGACCTTCGACATCGTCTTCGTGGGACATGCCCGGGGAGAGGTGCGGAGCGAGAACGGCATGCTCGGGCAGAGCGCCGACGCCACCTTCGAGGAGGTCGCGGCGCCCGACGTGGTCGTCTTCCCCGGCGGGGTCGGAACGCGGCCACTCGAACACGACGAGCGGGTCCTCGAGTGGGTCCGCCGGGCCTACGCCGGGAGCCGCTTCACCACCTCGGTCTGCACCGGTTCGCTGGTACTCGGCGCGGCGGGCCTCCTCCAGGGACTCACGGCCGCCACGCACTGGTCCTGCTACCGGGAGCTGGCCGCCCACGGCGCCGAGCCGACCGCCGCGCGCGTCGTCGAGCATCGCGACGCGCGCATCGTCACCGCCGCCGGCGTGTCGAGTGGCATCGACATGGCGCTCCGCCTGGTCGAGCTGCTGGCCGACCGCACCGCCGCCCAGGCGGCGCAGCTGATGATCGAGTACGACCCCCAGCCACCGTTCGACTGCGGCTCGGTGGCCAAGGCGGACGATGTCGTCATGACCCGTGCCATCGAGTACGCGGCACTCCGGCAGTGAGGATCTGCCCCACGGAGGCCCGTCACGACGAGCGCGGCGCAGCGGCAGCACTCTCGCCGGCGAAGCGGCCGAAGAGCGTGCTGTCCCCGATGGAGAGCCCGCTGGCGTAGCCGAACGAGCACACCCCCGCCGTGGTGCGCCCGGCGGCGAACAGGCCCCCGATCGCCGAACCGGTCAGGTCGCACACCTCGCCGGCGACCGTCGTCTCCAGGCCACCCAGGGTGAACGGCGCGTAGGGCGCCGGCCCGATGCGGAGGTCGACGGCGCCGATGGGCGGGACCAGCGGGCGCACCCAGGCCGGGGCCTTGTGGAAGAGGGGGTCCTCCCCCGTCGCCGCATGCCGGTTGTACAGGTCCACGGTGGATTGGAGCGACCCGGCCGGCAGGCCGATCTCGGATTCGAGCTGCGCCGCCGTCTCGCAGACCCAGGTGGCGGCGAGGCCCATCCAGTTCACCTCGTACGAGGCCTCGTCGACGATCAGGTACACCTCGCCGTCCTGCCCGTAGAGCGCGGCCTGCCCCACCCGCCCCATGTAGGTGTCCTCGTTGATGAAGCGCTGACCCTTGCCGTTGACCAGGATGCCGTGGATCAACGTTCGCGGCGGGGTGATGGGCAATGACACCTCGCCCGCGTACATGTTGCGCACGGCGGCGCCGAGGGCCTGCGCCATGCGGATGCCCCGCCCGTCGTCACCCTCGGTGCCGACCTTGAACGTGCCCCGTGCCAGCGGTGGGCAATGCCGGCGCAGCATGTCGTCGTCGAAGATGAAGCCGCCGGCGGTGAGCACCACGCCGCGGCGGGCCCGCAGTGTCACCGTTTCGCCGAAGCGGTGCGCCTGCACGCCGACGACCCGGCCGTCGTCGCACACCAGGCGGTCCACCCGGGTGTCGACCAACACCGCCGCGCCCGCGCCGGTGGCGGCCGCCGCCAGGTGCTGCATGAGGAGCCATCCCGTCGACCGCTTGGTCTTGGCCAGGTGGCCTCGGGGGGCGGGGTGGGCGATCTCGTTGAAGGGATACGCATCCTCGCCGCCCGAGTAGACGAGGCCCTCGGTGCCGTTCGGCGCCATGGAGGTCTCGGCGCAGAACGTCGGGTCGAAGGGCACGTCTCGGGCCACCAGCCAGTCGAAGTGACCCAAGCTCTCCTCGCAGTAGCGGGCGATCTTGGCCTCGTTGGGATCCGGACCGCAGGCCGCCATCATGTAGCGGTACATGTCCTCGAGAGAGTCCTCGAACCCGCAGGCCGTCTGGATCGGCGTGCCCCCGCCGAGGTAGACGATGCCCTCGGCCAGCGCGGCGGCGCCACCCGGGCCACCTGTCCTTTCGGTCACGAGAACCTGGGCCCCGGCGGTGGCGGCGGTGAAGGCGGCAGCTGAACCGGCCGCGCCGAACCCGACGACGATCACGTCGAGCGTGTCGTCCCAGTGCGTGACCTCCCCTGCGTCGCACGGTGTCACGTCGTTCGGCTCGCGCACTCCATCCTCCCCGCGGTGTCGCCGAGACGGTAGCCGTTGCTGCGAGCGAGCCCCGGACCTCCTACCCTGCCTGTGTGCTGTCCCCGTCCGCACCACCACCCGAGCTCGAGCGGGTCGCCCCGGGCTGGACGGCCACCCTGGCCTATGGTCTCGTCCCGGACCTGACCACGTGGCGGCTCACCGGGCCGGCCGGCTCGGTCCGCTTCGCCAAGGTCGCGACGGGCAGCTGCGGGCGCTATCCCACGTTGCGCGGCGAGTCGGAGCGCATGGTCTGGGCCGGTCCCTACCTCCCGGTGCCCACGGTCGTGGCGCTCGAAGAACTCGGTGACGCCACCATCTTGGTGACCGAGGCGTTGCCCGGGCACGACGCCACGGACCCAATGTGGCAGGCCGACCTCCCCGCCCTGGTACAGGCCCTCGGCCGGGGGCTGCGCTCGTTCCACGAAGCCGTCGGCGAGGAGTGGTGCCCCTTTCGCTTCAACCTGGCGCGCGGCTTGGCGCACGTCGAGGAACGGGTCACCTCGGGTGACATCGACCGCGCCGGCTTCCACGAGCAGCACACCCATCTGACCCCGGCGGCGGCGCTGGCGGAACTTGAGGCGACTGCCCCCGACGACGAGGACCTGGTCGTGTGCCACGGCGACTTCTGCCCGCCCAACGTGTTGCTCCAGGTGGGCCGGGTCACCGGCTACGTCGACCTCGGCGAACTCGGCGCTGCCGATCGCTGGTGGGACGTGGCGGTCGGTGCGTGGAGCGTCGGTTGGAACTTCGGGGAGGAGTTCGAGCCCCTGTTCTACGAGAGCTACGGCGTGACCCCGGACCCCGAGCGCATCCGCTTCTTCCGGCTCCTCTACGACCTCGTGTCCTGACCCGATGCGGCAATCAGCAGACTGGCCCGGGTGAAAACGGCGTCGAACATCGGAACAGTCAGCTTGCCGGTGAACGTGTTCTGCTGGCTCGGGTGGTAGGAGCCGAGCAGCGTCACCCCGCCCGGGAGCTCGCTCTCGGCCAGATGGCCGAACGCCGGGCGGGGGCGGAGTCCGTAGTGGGCGGCGACGGCCTGCCAGGCGAACTGGCCCAGCGCGACCACGACCATGGTCCCCTCGAGGAGCGACAGCTCGCGGGCCAGGTACGACCCGCACGCCTCGCGCTCGGCCGGGGTGGGCTTGTTGGCCGGTGGCGCGCAGTGCACGGTCGCGGTGACGTAGGCGCCGGTGAGCTCGAGCCCGTCGTCGCGGCATGTGCTCGTCGGCTGCGACGCGAAGCCCGCCCGGTGAAGGGCGGCGAAGAGCCAGTCACCTGACCGGTCCCCAGTGAACATCCGGCCGGTGCGGTTGGCGCCGTGCGCCGCCGGCGCCAATCCGACGAGCACCAGCGATGCGCGGGGGTCGCCGAAGCCCGGGACCCCACGACCCCAGTACACCTGTCCCGCATACGAGGCCCGTCCGGTGCGCGCCACCTCTTCGCGCCAGCTCACCAACCTCGGGCAGCGCCGGCAGGCGGCCACGTCCCGTTGCACTGCGGCCACCGAGTCCCTCGGGCCACGGTTGGACGCCACGACGCAGAGCCTACGATGGCGCCCGTGTCCCCGACCGGCCGTTCCGCCTCCGCACGCATGCCAACCCGGCGTGGCCGCAAGGCTCTTCCGGCGACCGTCGTCCTCCTGGTCCGCCACGGCGCCACCCCCACCACCGGCAAGATGCTGCCCGGGCAGGCCGCCGGCCTGCACCTCGCCGAGAAGGGGCAGGCGCAGGCCGCGGCCGCGGCCGAGCGCATCGCGACCCTCACCAAGGCCCCGACGGCCGTCTACGCGTCGCCGCTGGAACGCACGCGCGAGACGGCAGCCCCGATTGCGAAGGCTCTTGGTCTGCGGGTCCGCACCGCCCCCGGCCTCATCGAGGTCGACGTGGGCGACTGGACCGAGAAGCCCCTGGCCCGGCTCTACCGGACCCCCGAGTGGCCGATCGTGCAGCGCTGGCCCAGCGGGTTCCGGTTTCCCGGCGGGGAGTCCTTCGCCGAGATGGCGGTGCGCTCCATGGAGACGGTCCTCGGCCTCGTGACCGAGCACCCCGGCCAGACGGTCGTCGCCGTGTCGCACGCGGACCCGATCAAGGCGATCGTGGCGGCGGCCGCCGGAATGCCGCTCGACTTGCTGCAGCGTCTGGTCATTTCGCCCTGCTCCATCTCAGCTCTGCTCTTCACGGCGGGCGGCCCCGTGGTGCTGTGCATGAATTCGACGGGCGCGCTGAACGAGCTGGCCTTGTCGTGACGCGGCGGCTGCGGTGAGCGACGAGTACGACTTCGACGCGCCGGACCACTGCACCGTCGGGGTCCTCGGAGAGGTGGGCCAGCGGCTGTTTCTCTTCTATTGCCGCCAGGGCCTGTCCGAAACGACGGTCAAGGTGGAGAAGCAACAGGTGGCGGTGCTCGCCGGGTATCTGGGGCGCATCGTCAAAGAGCTGGGACGGCCGGGGCATCTGCCCGACGACCTTCAGTTCTACGGCACCGAGGAGTTCGAGTGGGTCGTGGGGACCATCGGTGTCTCCTACGACGAGGAGCTCGACCGGGTCATCGTGGTGCTCGAAGAGCTGGGCGTCGAGGACGAGGACGACGAAGAGGACGACGACATCGAAGGGGGCCACGTGCTCCGCGTCGCCCTCACCCGCGAACAGGCGGCCGCTTTCGCGATCCACGCAACGCGTCTGGTCGAGGCGGGCCGCCCGCCCTGCCCGTTGTGCTCGCTCCCGCTGGACCCGGCTGGACACGACTGCCCGCGTACCAACGGGCACCGGCCACCGGTGAACTAGCTGCGGTGTCCGACGCCGAGGTCGAGGTTGAGCGCGTCCTCATCGACGGTGACATGGAGGTCCACGGGCGCATCGCCGGGAGCTCGAACGCCACGTTGCTCGTCACCTGCCGGCTACAGGGAGAGGAGCTGCTCGCCGTCTACAAGCCGTCCAAGGGCGAGCGTCCTCTCTGGGACTTCCCCGGCGGACTCTTCCGGCGTGAGGTGGCCGCCTACGTGCTCTCCGAGACGCTCGGCTGGGGACTGGTGCCCGAGACGGTCGAGCGCCAGGAGGGTCCGTTCGGTCCGGGCTCGGTGCAGCGCTTCGTCCACGAGGACGGCACCTCGCACTACTTCACGCTCCGCGACGAGCCCAAATGGCACCCGGTGCTCATGCAGCTGTGCGCGTTCGACGTCGTGGCCAACAACGCGGACCGGAAGAGCGGCCACGTCCTCCTGGCCGAGGAGCGGTTGTGGGCCATTGACAACGGACTCTGCTTCAACGCTCGGGACAAGCTACGCACGGTGATCTGGGACTTCGGCGGGGTGCCGCTCGAACCCACCGTGGAAGAGGACCTGGCCCGGCTGTCCCACGATGGGCCGCCGGCCGAGCTCTGCGCGTTGCTCGAGCCCTCCGAGCTGGCCGCCACCCTGGACCGGGTGGCCTGGCTGCTCAGCCTGCACGCCCTGCCCGAGCTCGTTGACGACGGGGAGTGGCCTCCCTACCCGTGGCCGCTCGTCTGAGTCGTCCCCAGGGGACAGGCGAACGCCGAGGTCAGCCTGCGGTGGCCGCGTCGCCGCCAACGAAGCCGGCCGGGCATCAGGGGATGTGGTAGCCGAGCGTCTGGAGCTCGCCGACGACCTGCTGCGCCACCACCTGCCCCCCGCCCGGCGTCAGGTGCGTGCCATCGGGTGTGCGGACGTTGACGACCTGGCCGGCGCCGTTGGTGATGAACGGTGTGTAGCCCCCCTGCGGCGTTCCCAGCGTGTGGTCGGTGCTGACGTACGTCACGGCCGGGTGGGCGAGCGCCGCCTGCTGCTGGACCACTGCGTTGACGTCGGACATCTGGGCGTTGAGTCCTGCGTTCTGCATGGGCGGCATGCCGACCCAGACGACCGCGGCCCCGCCGGTCTGGGCGATCTGCATGAACTTCGCCACCCGTTGGGCGTAGATCGTGTTCCACTGGGGCGAGGTGTAGGGCACGTCGGGCGGCCCGAGGAAGTCCTGCGCATCGTTGGCCCCGATCATGATGACGACGACCTGCGGCTGCGCCATCTTGATGTCCGACGCCAGTTCTGCCGGCCAGTCGAAGTAATCGGGCCTCGTCAGCCCCGTGCTCTCGCGGGCGTCGAGCGCCGCGTTGACCACCCCGGTGCCGGCGAGGTCCGACTGCAGGGGGCCGCCCAGGTCGAGGCCGATGGAGTCACCGACGATCAAGACGCGCAGTGGCGCAGCCGCGGTCGGCATCTTCGGGTTGGTGGGCGCGGTCGTGGGCGTGGTGGCGGTGGTGCCGCCCTTCGTTCCCCTCTTGGCGCTCGGCGGCGGCGGCGTGCTCGGCCGTGGCCCGGACGTGATGAGCCCGACTGTCCCCCCGGGCAGGCGGTTGGAGCGGCCCGTGGCCGAGACGATGCGGGAGAGCTGCAACCCGCGGCTGAGCGCGGCCACCGGACCGGTCACGTCGAGGCTGATCGTCCGGCGCGTGCCGACCGGCGACACCTGGGCGTTGTGCTGCAGCGTCGGCGCGAAGAGCAGGAACCAGACCCCGAACGCGGCGAAGCCGAGCCCCAGTACACGTGTCCACGGCAAGCGCACCCGGCCGTCGTCGGGTACCGGCAGTTCGGCGTCCGGGCGCGACGCGAACTCCGACTGGGACTCCGAGTCCACGAGGTGCGGTGGCGTGCGGGCGTCCGTCATCAGAAGCGGTAGTAGATGAAGGGCGCGACGCCGACCGGACCGAACGTCGTGATGGCCAGCAGGGCGACGCCGAGGAGGCCGACCTGCACGGCGGCCTTCTGGCGGGAGAACGCCGCTTGCAGGCGGTCCACCCGCAGCGTCGGCACGAATTGCAGGGCGATGGTGCCCACTACGGTCACCACGAGCAGCGGCGTGATCAGTGGTGACGCTTCACCCCAGCCGCTGAAGACGCGCCCGATGAGGGTGAAGGCCTGTGACATGCCGGTGGCGTTGAAAAAGACCCAGCCCAGGCAGACGTACTGGAAGGTGAGGAACCGCTGGACCCATACCCGCACCGGCCCGTCCGCCACACCCGGCAGCCCGCGGCGCTCCCGGCTGGTCCGGCGCAGGTGCCCGAAGCTCTGCCCCAGCCCCTGCAGGGCCCCCCAGGCCAAGAACGTCCACGCCGCGCCGTGCCAGAGGCCCCCCAGCACCATGGTGATCATGATGTTACGGATGGTCTGGGCCTGGCCGTTGGCGCTCCCGCCCAGCGGTATGTAGAGGTAGTCGCGCAGCCAGCGCGACAGCGTCATGTGCCACCGCCGCCAGAAGTCCTGCAGGTTGCGCGCCGTGTAGGGCGCATCGAAGTTCTGCGGGAACCGGAACCCCAGCAGCATGGCGAGTCCGATGGCGATGTCGGTGTACCCGCTGAAGTCACAGTAGATCTGGACTGCGTAGCCCCAGGCGGCGAAGATCGCCTCCGGCGCCGAGTGCTGGGTGGGCGACGTGAAGACCGGCGTCACGATCGCGCTCGAGACGTAGGAGGAGATCACGACCTTCTTGAACAACCCGGCCAAGATGAGCCAGAAGGCGCGCGAGTAGTCCACCGAATTCGGAGTCGCGGCGCCGGCGGATCTGGGGCAGCAGTTCGCCGCCGCGCACGATCGGTCCGGCCAGGAGGTGGGGGAAGAACGAGATGTACACCGCGAAGTCGAGCGGCCTGGCCGGCTCGAGCTGGCGCCGGTAGATGTCCACCACGTAGCTGATGGCCATGAAGGTGAAGAACGAAATGGCGATGGGCAGTCCCACCTGGAGGAGGGGCACGGCCCGGCCCATCCCCAACGCATGGGTGAGGTTGTCGACGTTGACCGAGACGAAGCCGTAGTACTTGAACCAACCCAGGATCGCGAGCAATGCGCCGACCGAGAGTCCCATGGCGAGACGCCGCGAGCGCTCGGTGCGCGTGGCGTTGACCAAGGCACCGCCGCCGAAGGAGACCACCGTCGTCATGAGCAGGAGCAGGCAGTAGCTCCAGCCCACCCAACCGTAGAACACATAGCTGAGGCCGATCATGGACAGCTTCCACCAACCCGCATAGGGGTTGAGAAGCCAGTTCACCGTGAAGGCGACGGCGAAGAAGATTGCGAAGTCGATTGTGGGAAAGAGCATCGGGAGCGATCAGCGGCTTGCGCCGAATGTACCGCCGGTCACCCGCTCTGAGCGTGCACGCACCACGCGCCTGAGCCCGAAGTGGCCCCGGCATGGCCGGCTCAGCGTCCTCGCCGCTGCCGGGACGGCCGATCCGGCGGGCGACACCGGGGCCGGGGCCCCGGCTGCCGCAGAATCAGCCCGTCGCCTTCAGCGCCTCAATGAGCGCCGGCAGCACCTTGTGCACGTCACCGACGATCCCCAGGTCGGCCACGGAGAAGATCGGCGCCTCCCGGTCCTTGTTGATGGCGATGATGTTCTTGGAGCCCTTCATGCCGACCAGGTGCTGGGTCGCCCCCGAGATCCCGCACGCCATGTAGACGGTCGGCTTCACGGTCTTGCCCGTCTGGCCGACCTGATGCGAATAGGGCACCCAGCCGGCGTCGACGATGGCGCGGCTGGCGCCGGCGGCGCCATGGAGGAGCTTGGCCAACTCTTCAATCAGGGTGTAGTTGGATGCCTCGCCCAGCCCGCGGCCGCCCGAGACGACCACCGCCGCCTCGTCGAGCTTGGGACCGCTGCGCTCTTCGACGTGGCGCTCCACCACCTTGGCCGTGTTGGTGGCGGCGACGTCGGGGACCGGAGCCGCCACGACGGCCGCGGCAGCACCGCCGGACGGCTCGGCCGCGAACGACTTGGCCCGGATGACGAAGAGGGCCGGCCCCTCGCCGGTGAAGCGGGCCATCACGATCTGGCTCCCACCAAACACGGGGTGCTGACTCGAGAGGCCGCCGTCGCTCTCGACCAGGCCGGTGACGTTGGTCAGCACCGGGCGGCCGAGCTTGGCCGAGAGCCGGCCCGCCACGTCCCGCCCCTCGTAGGTGGCGGGCACGAGGATGGCGTCCGGGGCGTTGCCGCCCTGCACAAGTGCGGCTATCGCGGCGGCCACCGGCACGCCCGGCAGCGTGCCACCCAGGTCGCCCACGTCGTAGAGCGTGGTCGCGCCATACTCCCCGAGGGGACCGGCGAGCGATGCCGCGTCGGCCCCCCAGGCCACGGCTTCGACCGTCGAGGCGACCGAGCGGGCCTCGGTCAGCAGCTCGAGCGTGACCGGCGTCGGCCCGCTGTCACCCAGTTCGGCCAGCACCCACACCTTGTCGATCGGCATCTCAGACCACCTTCAACTGCTCGAGGAAGGCCACGACGCGCTGCGCCCCGTCGCCCTCGTCCACCACAATCTCTCCTGCCCCGCGCGCCTCGGCGTCGGACACGTCGGTGATCTCCTGGCCGGCGCCCGCCGCTCCCACCTGGGACGCGTCAATGCCGAGGTCGGCCACCGTCAGGTTGTCGACCGGCTTGGACTTGGCCGCCATGATCCCCTTGAAGGAGGGGTAACGGGGCTCGACCACGCCGGCGGTCACGGTGACCAGAGCCGGGAGAGGGCACACGACCTCGTCGTAGCCGGCTTCCGTCTGGCGCTCGACCTTGACCGAGCTGCCGTCGACGGCGATCGCCTTGGCGAAGGTGACTGACGGCAGCCCCATGAGCTCGGCCACCTGCACGGGGAGAGTGCCGGTGTACCCGTCGGTCGACTCGGTCGCCATGACGACCAGGTCGGGGTTGGCCCGCGCGATGGCGGCCGCCAGCACCCGGGCCGTGCCCAGCGCGTCGCTGCCGGCGAGCGCGTCGTCACTGATGAGGATGGCCTTGGCCGCACCCATGGCCAGGCCGGTGCGCAGACCCGAGGTCTCACCACCGGGAGCCATGGAGACGAGCGTGACCTCGTCGCCCTCGCCCGAGGCGAGTTGCAGAGCCATCTCGACCCCGTAGTTGTCCGAGTCGTCCATGATGAGCTTGCCGGACCGGTCGAGGGTGTTGGTACCCGGATTCAGCGCCGAGGGGGCGGCCGGATCGGGTATCTGCTTGACGCATACGACGACGTTCATGGCGGACCATCTTTGTGGACCGGGGCCGTTCGACGCCATTCGGCCCGGTGACAAGCCCCTTTTCGGGGGCGCCGCTTGGGGGAGTACCCGCCCCCCGCCCCTGCCTCCGCCGTTCGCTCAGCTCGGGCCGGCACCCACGGCGGCCATGGCATCGCCGAGCCGATCGGTGATCACCGTGTCCACCCCCGCTTCGACCATGGCGCGCAGATCGTGGGGAGCGTTGACCGTCCACGCATTGACTTCAAGGCCCATTGCATGGGCTCGTTGCACCAACTCCCGGTCGACCGACACGAAGAAGGGATGGACGGCAGCGAACCCTGCCTCGGCCGCCTCGGTCAGGGCCGGCTCGACGTCGGCGGCGAAGCCCCAGAGCGCGCCCAGGGCCAGGCGGCCGTCGGCGGCCTGCACGGCGCTCAGCGTGGCCACCTGAAAGGACGACACGATCACCCGCGCCGTCCAGCCCGCTTCCTCAATGGCCGCGGCCGTCAGCGCCGCCACCGCCTCTCCCGGATCCCACCCCGGGTCCTGGGGCGCGTTCTTGATCTCGACGTTGACCACCATGCCCTCGCAGACCGCCAGCACGTCAGCCAGGAGGGGCACGTGGGGGGGAAGGTCGGCCACCTCGAGCTGGGCGATCACCCCGGCCCCCGGGACCTCGGCATCGTGGTGAATGGCCAAGGCTCCGTCCGCGGTCAGGCGGACGTCGAGCTCGACGCCGTCGGCCCCCAGCCGCCGGGCCTCGACGAAGGCCTCGATCGTGTTCTCGGCGAACCCTTCTGTGCAACCCCTATGAGCGAAGACGGCGGTCACCGGGCCTGTGTCACCTCCACGTCACGATTCCACCGTGACGGCTGCCGAAATTTCACGAAAAACTCCTTGCCCCGCTGCGGGTGGACCGTTACGATCTTGCTCCGTTAACCCGCTTTTCACTGACGGACACCTTGTGGATCCGATCATGTGAAAAGGATCACAATGCAGGTGGAGGCACATTCCGATGGCTCTCATGTGGAACCGGACCGTCGACTGGGACGCGGACGACTGGCGACGCTCGGCCGCCTGCCGCAATACCGAACCGGACCTCTTCTTTCCTGTCGGCACGACCGGCCCGGCGGTCGACCAGATCGAGGCGGCTAAGCGCGTCTGCCACGCCTGCGACGCGCTCGAGCCCTGTCTCGACTTCGCGCTGGCCACCAACCAGGAGTCGGGCGTCTGGGGCGGCACGTCCGAGGAAGAGCGCCGCAAGTTGCGCAAGGCCTGGCTGGCTGCCCGGCGCTCGCAACGCGTCGCCATCTGAACCGGGCGCGGCACCGGCGTCGCGCCTTGCACCGTTCACCGGGGGCGCGCACCGGCACCGAGATGGCGACCCGGGTCCCACCGCCGTCGGCCGCCGGCACCGGCTCCATGGAGATCGTCCCCTCCAGCTGAGAGACGACGAGGTCGCGCACGATCGAAAGCCCGAGGCTCGACGTGCGCTCGATGTCGAATCCGGCCGGCAACCCCAGCCCGTCGTCGCGCACCTCGACGAGCAGCACCGTCTCGTCGTTGGACATCGTGAGGTCGACGTGGCCCACCGGCGCGTAGCCCGCCCCTCCCCCCGCTCCCTCCAACCCGGCCGCTCCGTCCTGTCCCCCGGCGTTCTCGGGGTCGAACGCGTGCTCGACGGCGTTCTGCAACAGCTCGGCCACCGTCACAGCGAGCGGCGTCGCGACGTCGGCGGCGACCTCACCGAGGTCCCCGTGCACCGAAATCACGATCGGCTGTGACGACACGACCGAGTCCTCGGCCATCTGCACCAACGAGCTGACGATCTCGGCGAAGGGCACCTGGTCGCTCGGGTCGCGCGACAGGATCTCGTGCACGAGGGCGATGGAGCGCACCCGGCGCTCGGCCTCGTGCAGCGCCACCCGGGCCGCCCGGTCGCCCACGCGGCGGGCCTGGAGGCTCAGGAGCGACGAGATCGTCTGCAGGTTGTTCTTGACCCGGTGGTGCACCTCGCGGATGGCGGCGTCCTTGGACAGGAGCAACCGGTCGAGGCGTCGGACGTCGGTGACGTCGCGCAGGAGGATCATCGCCCCGGTCACCACGCCGTGCGACAGGAGGGGGATGCAGTGGACCAGGACGATGACGTCAGGGCGGCGCTCCACCTCCTCGACGACCGGCCGGCCGGTGGCCAGGGCCCACTCGACGGCGGACTCCTCGACGTCGAGGTCCCCGAAGCGGCGCCCCTCGGGCTGGGTGTAGATGCCCATGCGGTGGAACGCGTTCATGGCGTTGGGCGACGCGAACTCGACCCGCCCGTCGGCATCGACCACCACAACGCCGTCGCCGACTCGGGGCGATTCCTCCGTGCCGACGTCCTCGTCGGGGAACGGGAAGGCCGACTGGGCCACCATGTCGGCCAGGCGCTCGAAGACATCGAGGTACGTCCGCTCGTACATGCTCGTGGGCCCCTTGAGCGGCGCCAACGAGACGCGCAGGAGGGCGCCGATGATGTGGCCGTCGAAGCGGATCGGGATGTTCTCGACCGGCACCTGCTCGCCCAGGATCGGATGGTGGATGCTGCCCCGCACGATCTCGCCTGAATGAAGGCACTGGGCCACCAGGGTCCATTGGGACTCGTTCACCGTCTGACCCACCAGGTCCTGATCGACCAGGGTGGGCCGGTTGTTGGGGCGCATCTGGCCGAGCACGACCAGCTCGGGGTCCTCCGCCGCGGGGTCCAGCCCCGGAGTGGCCGTCCTCGACGGGGAACCGTCGGTCGCGGTGGCGTGCACCGGCACGAGGAGGAGCAGGTCGGAGAAGGAGAGATCGGCGAGGACGCTCCAACTCCCGAGGAGCCGCTGCAGGTGCTCGAGCTCCTCCGGCTTGAGGTCGGTGTGACTGAGGGCCAGCTCGGCGGGCGTCGGCATCAGGTCCCCGTCCCGGCTGGCTCCGAGACCGGCACGGGGTAGCCGGCGCGCCCGCGGTAGCCCTGCAGGACGTCGGCCCCCGCCGCCGCCAGGACGGCCCGCAGGTCGTCGGCCCGGTCGGCTACGTGCTCGAGTCGGTGCGCGTCCGAGGCAGTGGTGAGCGGCACCCCCCGGGCCACGAAGCGCTCGAGCAGACCCAGCGCGGGGCACTGCTCGTTCACCGGCTTGCGCCAGCCGGCCGAGCTGACTTCAGCGGCCATGCCCGAGGCCACGGCCGCCTCGGCGATGCGGTCCCACCACTCGCTGGGTGCGTCGGGCACGAAGCCCGCCACCTTGATCAGGTCCGGGTGGGCCAGGACATCGCAGGCGCCCGACGCCGCCAGCTCTTCCAGGGCCTCGGTGTAGGCCTCCCAGCAGTCGTCGACCCGGCGGGCCGGCCACTCGCTCATGGACAAGGGGTCGTCGATGTCGTCAAAGCGCCAGCCACCCACCCAGTGCACCGAGCCCAGGAGGACGTCGAAGGGGTAGCCCGCGAGCAGGCCGGCGACCGCGTCCATGCGGCCCTCGTAGTAGTCGACCTCCAGCCCGATGACGACGGGCAGGCCGGCCTCCTTGGCCTCCCGGGCGCATTCCACGTAGGCGTCCAGGTCCGCCGTGGCGTGAAACTTCCAGTACTCGGCCATGTTCTCGGCCAGCGCCGGGGGCACGCGCTCGTCGTCCCAGAAGCCCCCGAGGAGCGCGTCGGCCTGGCGGAAGCGGAAGAGGTGCTCGGTCACCGCCAGCTCGGTCACGCCGGCGTCCCGGGCGCGTTCGCAGTACTCGGCCAGCTGCTCCAGCCGGAGCGGGGTCTCGTGCTCCGAGTGGGGCCAGAGGTGGAGGTGGTAGTCGAGCACGGAGTCCGCCCGGTTAGGAGGCCCGGCGGATCAGAGTGACGCCATCCCTGATGGTCGTCAGCACGCAGACGACGCGGGGATCGTTGACCACCTTGTCGTTGAAGGCGCGCAGTGCCCTGGCCCCCTCGTGCGGATCCGTCTCCGAGGCGAGGACGCCGCCGCCCTGGAGCGTGTTGTCGACCACGATCAGGCCGTGCCCGGCCAGCTTCGGTAGCACCGCCTCGAAGTAGGCGTCATAGGAGACCTTGTCGGCATCGATGAAGACGAGGTCGAACGGCCCCTGGAGCTCCTCCAGGGAGCGCAGCGCCGGACCCTCGATCACGCTGATGTGGCTCTCGAGTCCGGCGGTGGCGATGTTGCCGCGCGCCACCTGGGCGTGGTGCGGATCGACCTCGAGCGAGATGATGGAGCCGTCCTTGCCGAGGCCGGCCGCCATGGCCATGGCCGAGTAGCCGGTGAAGGTGCCGATCTCGAGGACGCTGGTCGCCTGGGTGGCGAACACCAACAGTTCGAGGAAACGACCCTCCTGTCGCCCCACCATCATCCCCCACGCGGCGAAGTCCTCCCTGGTGGAGGCGTCCACCGACGCTAGGTGACCGGGCGGTGCCGTCGTGTGTGCGTCTGCGTACTCCAGGACCTCAGGATTGATGAGTTGGGCCATGGCAACGATGGTAGGCGCCGCCCGGCCCCGCTATCCCCAGACCCGGGCACCCAGCTGGAGCAGCCCACCCATGTCGTAGATGTCGGCGTCGAAGAACGGGACGGTGACGAGTACGTCCGGCGCCCCGGTGAGCTCGGCTTGCTGCTCTGCCTCGCGCCGCGCCACCACCCCGAAGTTGAGGAAGCTCTCTGCCACCTCGCCCAACACCCGGGCCGCCACGACCGGGTCGTCGGTCAGGCCGTCGGCCAGCTCGGCGGTGCGTGCGGCCATCGATTGCGCCAGCTTGTCGGTCTTGGCGTCGCGTAGGTAGTCCGGCAGAACCTTGTTCAACACCACCGCGCCCAGGTGGAGCTTGCGCGCCGTGAGCTCGGCCGAGAAGAACTCCGCCTCGCGCACCGGCGTTGCCTCGAGCGTCGAGACCACCATGAAGGTCGTCCGCCGGTCCGACAACAGCCGCGTCACCGCCTCGGCCCGCTCGACGAAGCCGGCGTACATCGACTGGAACAAGATGAAGAACTCCGAGATGTCGGCCAGGAACTGCGTGCCGAGGATGCGGTCGGCCACTTGGTAGAAGGGCCGCGACGCGATGTTCACCAGTCGCGACCGGTAGGGCACGATGAGCCAGCGCAGCAGGCGCGAGGAGAAGAAGTCGGCCATCCGCTGCGGCGCATCGAGGAAGTCGAGCGCGTTGCGCGTCGGCGGGGTATCGACGACAATGAGGTCGTACTTGCCTTCGGAGTGGATCTCGTAGAGCCGCTCGATGGCGATGTAGTCGTGCGACTGCACGAAGCGGCCCGAGATGTTCTGGTACAGCGGGTTGGCCAGGATCTGCTCGCGCGTCGCCTCGTCGGGGGCGTGGGTGCGGATGAGGTCATCCCAGCTCTGCTTCATGTCCAGCATGGCCGCCCACAGCTCACCCCGGGGGCGGGCCGCCGAGCGGGCGAAGACATCGTCGGGGATGCGGACCTCGTCGTTCCCGATCCCCTTCAAACCCAGCGCGTCGGCCAGCCGCCGCGCCGGGTCCACGGTGAGCACGAGGACACGACCACCCTGCTCGACCACTGCCGTCGCGGCCAGAGCCGCGGCGGTGGTGGTCTTGCCGACCCCGCCCGGCCCGCACGCGATGACGATGTCCTTGGCCGCCAGCAGCTGGCCCACGGTCTTCGCCGCCGGGGCGGGGGCCGCCGTCACAGACCGAGCTCCTCGGCCAGAGCGTACGCGACCTGGCGCGTCGTCCTGGCCCCGAAGTTGCGCGCGAAGAGGTAGGGCAGCAGCAGCACGGGCAGGTCCTCGGGGAGGCCGGCCTGGAGCCGCTGCAGGTGGGCCGAGCGCGTGCGGCGCAGGGTGACGGCGAGGCGGGCCGCCTCGAGCACCGGCGCCAAGGTGCCGCCGGCCCGCTCCGACAACGTGCGCTCGGCGTCCGGGGTGCGCAGCTGCTCGAAGATCTCTTCCTCGCGCTGGCCGAAGAGCTCAGGGAGGACGCGGTTGACCACGACGGCCGACATGCGCACCGTGGTCTCCTCGCGCACCCGCTTCTCCAGTTCGAGGGTCTCGCTGACCGGCATCTCCTCAGGCGTGCACACCGCGACCAGCCCCGTCTGGCGGGGGTCCGAGAGGATGTCGAGCATCCAGTCGGTCTGGCTGCGGATCAGCCCCACCTTGACCAGGTCGTTGATGGCCTGGGGCGCCGCCAGCTGGCCGATGATGTGGCCGCTGGCCGGTGCGTCCACCACCACGAGGTCGTAGTGGGACTCACGGACCTCCCAGCAGAGCTTGCCGACGGTGAGGATCTCCCGCACCCCCGGCGCCGCCGTGGCCACGAAGTCGAATGCCTTGGCCAATGGTCCGATCCGGCCGACCACGGGGATGCGCAGTTGCAGTTTGAGGTACTCGCGCAAGGAGGCTTCGGTGTCCATCGACATGGACCAGACGCCCGGAGCGATCTCCCGCGGCGTGAAGTCGGTGGGGGGTGCCTCGAAGAGCGCCGTCACGTCGCCCTTGGCGTCGATCTCGCACACCAGGACGCGTTTGCCGTGCTCGGCGGCCAACTGGGCCAGGCCCGCCGCGACCGTCGTCTTGCCCACGCCGCCCTTGCCGGTCACGAAGACCAGCCGAAGGTCCAACAGGTCGGGCGCTACGCTCACCGCCCCCGCGCCGATCCCGTCCTCAGGGGGCGCCAAACCCGACGCGGCGATCGCCGGAGGGCGCGCCCACTTCCACGTACGCGATCTTGACGACGGGGACCCCGACCCGACGCCCCTTGCGATCCGTCAGCCAGAGGACCCCGTCGCCGGTCTTGAGCAGCTTCTCGATGTCGGCGACCACCTTGTCGCCGTCGGCATCGTCGGGCATCTCCACCTCGATTTCCTTGGGGGTGTGGGTGATGCCGATGCGCACGTCCACCTGGTCTCACTCTCCTCACGACCTCTCGGGCTGTTCCGAGGCCACCTGGACGTTACTGCGACGGGGCAGACTGCTGGACATGACGTCCGGGAAGACGGAACGCAGTACCCGATGGGCAGCGACGATGGCCGGCTACTCCGGGCCGGTCCGCCTGGCCCACGCGGACTCCCACGCCCGCGTCGGCCGGGCTCCGGGTGCGCTCCCGCCGGTTCCGACCCCACCGGAGGTGCCAAGGGGGAGGTCGGAGCGGCGCGAGCTCGAGGACTCGCTGCTCGCGCCCGGTGCGACGCGCTCGTCGGACGCCGGTGACCGGGTGGAGCCCGAGCAGCCCGATGCCTGGCGCACCTGCTTCGAGCGTGACCGCGACCGTATTCTGCACGCCTCCTCGTTCCGCCGGCTAGCCGGCAAGACCCAGGTCTTCGTGTTCCCCCGGGACCACCAGCGCACCCGCCTCACCCACGCGCTCGAGGTGGCGCAGGTCGCCACGGCGATCGCGCGGGCCTGCCGCCTGAACGTGGCCCTCACCGAGGCCATCGCCCTCGGACACGACTGTGGGCACGGGCCGGGCGGGCACGCCAGCGAGGATGCGCTCGACCCCTACGTGCCTGGTGGGTTCGACCACGCGCCATGGGGGGCGTGGGTCTCCCTGGCGCCCCTCAACCTGTGCGCCGAGACCGTCGATGGGATCGCCAACCACAGCTGGTCCCGTCCGGCTCCGTCCACCCCCGAAGGCGAGGTGGTGAGCTGGGCCGACCGGATCGCGTACGTCTGTCACGACTGGGAGGACGCCGTCGTGTCCGGCATCGTCGCGCCGCACCAGCTGCCGCTGGCGGTCCGTGCGCTGTGCGGCGAGCGTCGCAGCGCCCAGCTGGGCGCCTTCATCACGGGCGTGGTCTCGGCCTCCCTCCGCACCGGCCACGTCGGCATGGAGGAGGAAGAGGCCGAGGCGCTCGCGGCGTTCCGGACGTGCAACTACGAGCGCATCTACCTGCGCGACGCCTCGCTGCGCCAGGGCGACGCCGTGGTCAGCGTGCTGCGCGCGCTGGTCGAGCACTTCTCCGACCGGCCGCACCTGATCACCGAGCATGTCCCGTCGGGTCGGGAATCGCCCGACGTGGCCGCCGGTCGTGAGGCTGCGGTGCGCTCCGCCGTCACCTATGTGGCGGGCATGACCGATCGGTTCGCTTTTCGCCAGGCGGTGGCGCTCCTCGGCTGGGACCCGGACAAGCTCCCCGCCGGCGTCGACGGTTGAGCCGTTCCAGGGGTCCGGCTCAGTGGGCCGGCGGGTCGGGAAAGGCCGGCGGCCGCTTCTCGGTCAGTGCCGCCACGCCCTCGGCAAAGTCGACGTTCCGCATCATCTCGGCCATCCGCGAGCTCGCATCGCGCACCGAGGATGCGACGTCGCCATGGAGGTCTCGGTAAAGCTGCAGCTTGGTCGCGGCGAGTGAGGAGGGAGCGATCTCCGTGGCGAGGCGTCCGGCGTAGTCATAGGTGAAGGGAAGCAGCTCGTCGGACGGCAGCACCCGGTTGACCAGTCCGAGCTGTTCCGCCTCCTCGGCCAGCACGACCCGGCTCGACAACAGCAGGTCGGCAGCCCGGGTGACGCCGACCAGGCGGGGCAACAACCACGACAGCCCGTACTCGGCCGGCAGGCCGAGGCGCCCGTGCGACGTGGTCAGCTTGGTCCCCTGGGCGGCGAAGCGCAGGTCGCAGTAGCAAGCGAGCACGAATCCCACCCCGGCGGCCGGCCCGTTGACGGCGGCGATGATGGGCTTGGGAATGCCGAACTGGTAGGCGAAGTCGGCATCGAACTCCGGGCGGACCCCATAGCCGGGCATGGCCACGTCGTCACCGAGTCCGGCGTTGTAGGCACCGCGCTCGACATGCCCCTCGAGCGCCCGCGCGTCCGCTCCGGAGCAGAAACCCCGGCCCGAACCGGTCACCACGATGACCCGGACCGCGGGGTCCGTGCCGGCCCGCTGCAGCAGCGACCGGTACTCCGCGTGCATCCGGCCGGTCCAGGCATTGAGCCGGTCGGGCCGGTGCAAGGTGACGGTGGCGACGCGGGCGACGACCGCGTAGCGCGTGACCTTGAGCTCGCCGAGCTCCACGTCAGTCCAAGGTGACGTAGCGGGCCAGGTGCAGGGTGCCGGCCTCGGCCGCCTGCTCGAACTCGACCTGGAGCGTGTTGCCCTCCACCGCGCGCTGGAACGCGGCGGCGTCGTCCTCCGTGCCCCACAGGGTGACGACGAGCCACTCATCGCCGTGGCGCGCGGTGGTCCGGCGCAGGAAGCCGGTGCGGTTCGGCACGAGCTCGGTCTGCACCCGGCGGTCCAGCGCCAGGAACGACTCGTCGGTAACCCCCTCGGCCAACCTGAACGTGGTGATCTCGACGATCGACACGGTCAAGCCTGGACCAGCATCACGGGATTGCCCTCGGGGTCGGTGATGCCGGCCAGCGTGGGGCCACCGGGGACGTCGAACGGCTCGGCGACGACGGAGGCGCCGAGCAGGACCGACCGGTCGAGGGACGCCCGCAGGTCGGCGACCTGCACGTAGAGGGTCACGCCGGAGCGCTCGCTGGCACGGATGTGACCACTCGGCCCCGGCTCGGGCCCACCGATGCCAGCCGGGATGTCCATGATGAAGCCGTCGCCGATCTTCCAGTTGAAGAGATCGGCGTAGAAGGCCCGCTGCCGCTCCGGGTCGGTGGCCTCTATCTCCCAGTGCACCACCGGCCGAGCCCAGTCCTGTGCCATGTCACCTCCCTCGTCGAGCCCACAGTACCCAGCCCGTCCGGGATCGTCAGCGGGCGGCGACGGCAGATCCGCACGAGGGCAAGCAGTGGAGAATTCTTCCCGCGGAGTTCCGGCGAGGAGTACCATCAGACCGGCTTCCCGGGTCCGGCGCACCCGAAGCGCAGACCGCTGCAGGTCTTGGCGACGTCGGCGGAGCAGCGGAGGAGGAAGGCACAACGGTGACCCACTGGACGCAGGTTCTGTCCAACGTTTCGCTGGTGGAGTTCGTCCTTCTCGCTCTGCTCACCGCGGTCCAGTGGATTCAGCACCGGATCCGCGGCGCCGGTTGGGTCGCGCTGTCGTTTGCCATCCTCGGCGGGCTGTATCTGACCCTGAAGATCGATCCCGGTCTGGTCACGAATCAGAACGTGGCGAAGTCCCTCATCGCCCTGCTCCTCGTGATGCCCTACTGCCTTTTCCGCTTTGCGTCGACGTTCCGTACGCCAAGCCGCGCGGTCCGCTCCCTGGCCATCGCCCTCACGGTTGGCATCGTGCTCTTCACGTTCACCCTCCGGTACCTGCCGACCCCAGGCTTCTCGGCAACGCCGCATTTCCTGGCCTACCGCATCTCGTTCCTGGTGGCCTTCGGCTTCCTGTGCGGCTACGTGGTCGTGTCCTTGTTCCTCGCCGGCCGCGGCGAGCCTCCGATCGCCGCCTCGCGGATGCACCTTCTTGCCGTCGCCGTCGCCGGGCTCGAGATCCAGGTGGTGGTGGCCGCGCTGGGATGGCGGGGCGCCACCGTCGACCTGGTCACACAGGCGCTGACGGTGGTCATGGGCGTCCTGTTCCTGATGGCGCTTGTGCTCCCGTCATCCGTGCGCGTGTTCCTGAACCGCAAAGAAGACGTGGCCTTCCGGCAGGCGGTTGGCGAACTCGTCGCCGCCGGTGATTCGACCCACGTGGCCGAACACCTGTTGCCGCATGTGTGCGCCCTCGTGGGAGCGTCGAAGGCGGCCCTTCTTGCCAGCGACGGAACCGTTGTGGCGCAGTACCCGGTCTGGACCGATGACGACGGACCCGACGCGTGGGATCCCGACACCAACCGGCGCGCGCGCCAACGGCGCATCACGGTGCGGACCCAGAGCGGTGCCACCCACGCCCTCGCGGTGAAGATCAGCCCGTCCATGCCGTACTTCGGCAGCGAGGAGCTGCACCAGCTCGACCAGCTGTCCGGGATGGTCGGGCTGGCCATCGAGCGTTGCGAGATGGCCGAGCAGATGGCCTTCCAGGCATCCCACGACGGGCTCACCGGCCTGGCCAACCGCGCCATGTTCATGGAGCAGTTGGAGGAGGCCCTGCGTCACGTCGGACGCCGCCGGGCCGCCCTGGCGGTGCTGTTCATCGACCTCGACCGCTTCAAGCTCGTGAACGACCGGGCCGATCATTCGGCCGGCGACAGGGTCCTGCGCGAGATGGCGGACCGGCTCACCGCCATGACACGCGGGGTGGACCTGGTGGCGCGGTTCGGCGGCGACGAGTTCGTGGCCTTCGCCGAGGTCGACCATCAGGACGGGGCAATGGACATGGCCGAGCGCATCCGTACAGGATTGAGCGCGCCGGTGTCCATCGGTGGTGGGCGTCTCGTGGTGACCGCCAGTTTGGGCGTCGTCATGACGACGGATGGGTCGACCTCGCCGGCCGCGCTGCTGCGGGACGCCGACAATGCCATGTACCAGGCGAAGCGGTCAGGCCGCGATCAGGTCGTGCTCTTCCACAGCAACGCCCGCGAAATCGCGAATCACAAGTGGGGGCTGACGCCGGCCCGCGCCCGACGCCTCAACGCAGGCTGAGCTCCCGCCGGTAGACCCGGGCGGGCCCGAGCGCCGCCAGCTTCTCGGCAATGTCCCGGAACGCCTGCGCCGTCTCGCTGTCGGGATCGACCGCAGTGACCGGACGGCCCTCGTCGCCGCCCTGGCGGACGGCGTTGACGAGCGGGACCTGGCCGAGCAGGGGGATCCCGAGGTCGGCGGCGAGCGTCCCACCCCCGCCGGAGCCGAACAGCTCGTAGCGCTTCCCGTCGTCGCCCGTGAACCAGCTCATGTTCTCGATCACACCGCGCACGGAGAGCTTGAGCCGCCGGGCGGCGAACGCCGAGCGCTGCGCCACCCGCTGCGCCGCGGCCTGCGGCGTCGTCACGACGACGATCTCCGCCCGCGGCATCACTTCGGCCAGGGTGAGCGCGACGTCGCCGGTGCCCGGCGGCATGTCGACGAGGACGAAGTCCGGCTCACCCCAGTAGGCATCGGTCAGGAACTGTTGAATCGCCTTGTGCAGCATCGGGCCGCGCCAGATCACGGGCTGATCGTCGGGCACGAAATAGCCCATGGAGAGGCACTTCACGCCGTGTGCGGAGGTCGGGATCACCATGTCGCCGATGATGATCGGATCGTGATCCGTCCCGAGCATCTTGGGCACCGAGAAGCCGTAGACGTCGGCGTCGAGCAGCCCGACCTGGTGCCCGGCCTGGGCGAGCGCGATGGCCAGGTTCACCGTCACCGTCGACTTGCCGACGCCACCCTTGCCCGACGACACGCCGATGACCCGCGTCGTGGCATCTGGTCCCAGAAAAGCCGGCATGGGCGCGTGGCCGTGATCATGCCCGTCGTCCCCACCGTCGGCGGCCATGCCGGCCCGCAGTCGATGCCGGAGACCGGCCCGCTCCTCGTCGGTCATGACGACGAACTCGAGCTCGACCTCCTCCACCCCGGCCACCGAGCCGGCGGCCCGGTGGATCTCCTCGGCGAGCTCCTCGGTGCCGGGCCACGCGGCGACCGGGAGGGCCACCTCGATCTGCACCCGACGCCGACGTGGCCGCGCCGACCGCACCAGCCCGAGGTCACCCAGCGTCAGTCCGATCTCGGGATCTCGGACCGCGCTGACCGCGGCCTCGAGCTGTGATTGGTCTACTGCCATGCACTCCCTCGTCTCGGGTGGGATCCGGATTCCGCGT
This sequence comes from uncultured Acidimicrobiaceae bacterium, assembly GCA_963755375.1. Lineage (GTDB taxonomy): Bacteria > Actinomycetota > Acidimicrobiia > Acidimicrobiales > RAAP-2 > Bog-473. The sequence goes on from CAVWKG010000002.1 coordinate 195,961, forward strand.
CACCCCAGTTGGAGGCGCTGATCCCTCGGTAGACTATCCAGGGTGAGCACAGCTCCGATCACCGCGGAGGCCGAACGACCGGCCGGCGCGGACGACGGCCGCTTCAGCGCTGCCGTCGCTGCCGTCGCCGCCGCCTTCGGCGATCCGACCCGTCGCGACATCTTCCTCCACGTCCGAGCCGTGCCCGGCGTGACGGCGAGCGAGGTCGCCACCACTTTCTCGCTGCACCCCAACGTCGCCCGCCACCACCTGCAGCGGCTGGTCGACGGCGGCTACCTCCGGGTGGAGACCGGGCGTAACCCCGCCGGTGCGGGCCGCCCGTCCAAGCGCTACTTCTGCGTGAAGGAGGAGCTGCAGCTCGGCCTGATGCAGCGTCGCGACGATCTCCTCATGCGGCTCCTCGGCGAGGCCATGCGGCGACTCGGACCCGACGAGGCCGAGGAGATGGCGGCGCACGTCGGAGAGGAGTACGGGCGCTCCCTGGCCTCGCGCATGACCCCGAGCGAGGGACAGCGAACGGTGCGGGCGGCCATGCACGTGGTCGCCGAGACTCTCACCGCCCACGGTTTTGCCGCCCACGCGGAGGATCGGGGCGAGACCACCGCGGTCATCGCGGAGCAGTGCCCTTTCGGCGACGCCAGCAGCACCAACCCTGTGCTGTGCGCGGTGGACCGCGGCATGGTCAAGGGACTGTTGTCGGGGCTGTGCGGGACTGCGTCGCCGCAGGCCCTCCCGGTGATCCTCTCCTCGCGGGCGCGGGGCGACGACGCCTGCACCGCCTCAGCCTGAGCCTCAGCCACCCCGTGGCGCGCGCCTATCTCGACCACGCCAGCACCACCCCGCCGCGGCCCGAGGCCCTCGCGGCGCTGGCGCAATGGGCCACCTTGCCCACGGGCGACCCCGGCCGGCTGCACCAGGAGGGTCGCACCGTCCGCGATGCCCTCGAGGTGGCCCGCGACCAGGTGGCCCAGCTCGTTGGCGTCGTGGGGCGCCAAGTCGTCTTCACCTCCGGAGCGACCGAGTCCATCAACGCCGCCGTCTGGGGGGCGACGCGGGTGGACCCCGGAGCGCCCGTTTTGAGCGCCGCCGTGGAGCACTCGGCGGTCCGTGACGCCTCCGCCCGTCTGGCGCCCACCGAGGGCGTGGGAGTGGACGATGCGGGGCGGCTCGACGTCGGTACGCTGGGGGCACGACTGCAATCGGGTTCCCGGCCGCGTCCGGCACTGGTGCACTGCCAGTGGGGCAACCACGAGGTCGGGACGCTCCAGCCCGTGCACGAGGTCGTCGCGCTGTGCCGGGCGGCCGGGGTCACGGTCCACGTGGACGCCGCCGCGGCCTGCGGTCATGTGCCCATGGACCTCGCCGAGCTCGATGCCGACCTGGTCAGCATCAGTGGGCACAAGCTCGGTGGGGTGCCCGGTGCTGGCGCGCTGATCGTCCGGCGCGGGAGCCGGTTCGAGCCCCTCCTGGTGGGCGGCGAGCAAGAACGCGGGCGCCGCGCCGGGTTGGAGGCACTTCCGGCCCTCCTCGCCTTCGGTGCCGCGGCCGCGGCACTGGCTGACGGAGCCCGCCATGCGCTGGAGACGGAAGCGGCGACGGCGCGACGACAGATCGGCTCCGTCGTCGACGCCGCCCTGGCGGTCGAGGGGGTGGCGGTCGTCGGGCCCGGAGCCGAGGCGAGACTGCCCCATCTGGTCTGCCTCGGCGTGCACGGCGTCGAGGCTGAGCCTGTGCTCATCGGGCTGGACCGGGCGGGTGTCGCCGTCCATTCGGGTTCCGCCTGCTCGTCCGAGAGCATCGAGCCGTCGCCCGTGCTCGAGGCCATGGGCGTCGACCCCAGCCACTCGCTGCGGGTCAGCGTCGGGTGGTCGACGACCGCCGACGACTGCAGCGCGTTCGCCACGGCCTTCTCCCGGGTCGTCTCCGACCTCCGGGCGCTACGGGGCTGACGGCCCGGTCGTCGTGGTGGTCCCGGCTGCGAAGGCGGCCGGCACCGGGAGTCCCGCCGCCTTGTAGGCGGGGCTGACGAGCGGGAGGGCCTGGGGCAGCTCGGCCTCGGCGGCCGGCGGAAGCTCGGCCAGGAACTCGTTGAACTGCGCGACCGCCGCGGCGTGGTTGTGGTCTTGATTCTCGAGGACGAGCCCGTAGAAGAGGTGGGCCTGGTAGTAGGTCGGCGCGTCCCTGATGGCCGTCTCGATCTCGGCGCGCCCGATCCGGGTCAGCGAGGCGACCTGCGCCGTCGATCCGACGTTCCACTCTAAGAAGCCGGCATTGGCCAGCGCGTTCGGGTTCGATGGATCTTCGGAGAGCACCTTGTCGTAGAGCTCGAGCGAGGCCTTGGTGCTCCCCTTCTGGTTCAGCGCCGAGGCCTGCGCCAGCTGCTGCACAATGAGCTGCGCCTGCGACACCGTCACGCTGCCAGAAGAGGCCTGGCCGGGCTGGCGGGCCTGGACGTAATGCACCACCAGAATCACGCCGCCGGCGGCGATGAGGAGGCACGCCCCCACAATGCCGAGCCGGCGCCACAGCGGCATCGCGACGCGCTCGGGTTCGGCCGGCTCCGGCCGCCCGGCCCCCGGGGAGGTGGTGTCGGCGGGGGTGGTGGCGGCGAGCGCGGCCATCTCGTCTTCCACTGCGGCCAGCCGCGCCCGGTCGCGCCCCACCAGGAGCGCGTGGTCCTCGACGGAGAGGTCGCCCGCCTCGCGCTCACGGTCGGCGTCGGCCAAGGAGCGTCGAAGGAACTCTCGCTCGTCGGTCAGGTACCAGCGCTCGTCGCGGGACGCGCGCTCCTGCTGTTCCCTCGTGGACGACCCGTCGACGCTCATGCCACGACCCCTTCTGACCTCAGCGCACCGAAGTCGCGACTGCGCCGCCAGAACAGGATGCCCACGCCAACGAGTGCGCCGGCCCCGAACACGATGGGAATGATCCAGATGAGCGGGACCCCGCCGGCATCAGGGGGGACGAGAAGGATGGTCTGGCCGTACTCGGACACGAGGGTCTGGTCGATGTCGGCGTTCGAGCGCCCCGCCGACACCATGCTCTCGATCTGATGCCGCACCGCGATGGCCGTAGTGGCGTTCGACTCGGCCACCGAGAGGTCGGTGCACGAAGGACAACGCACGCCCGCCTCGAGCGCGGCCGCCCGCTGTCCCGCCGTCGGCGGCGCGGTGCTCAGGGCACCGCTGCCGATCACCAGTGCGACGACAAGGATGGCCACCGGGAGGGCCACCCGGCCCCAGAGCGGCAGGCGCCCCGCGCGTTCAGCCACTCGACGCGCCGGCCTGGTCAGCCCGGGCCGCCTTCAGGAACGAGTCGAGGTTCTTCTGCGTCGCCGGGCCGACGAGCACCGCAGTGACGCGGCCGCCGGGGTCGATGACGAACGTGGTCGGCGGGGCGGTGACGCCGTAGCGTTCGGCGATGCTGCCACCCGGGTCGCTGACGGCGGGCCAGAGGTCGCCGTTCTTGCGCAGAAAGTTCCGGGCGGTTGACGACGTGTCGTGGAACACAACGCTCACCATGTCGGCTCCGTCGGTCGCGTGCGACTGCTCGAAGTGGAAGCGGGAGAGGTCGGGCGCCTCTTCCTGGCACGGGATGCACCAGCTGGCGAAGAAGTTGACCACGACGTAGTGGCCGCGCAACGAGGCCAGCGAGATCGGAGCGCCCGTGTCGAGGTCGTTGCCGGTGAATGCCGGTGCCTGCCGTCCGAGCAGGGGGCTGGCGACGGCGGTCGCCTCCTGGGGCGTCCGGGTGGCCAGGACGATACCGATCACGACAAGCACGAGGAGGACGGCGCCCGCCACCCAGCGGGTGGCATGGCGACGGCGACGGCTCACAGCGGGCCCCCGGCGCCGCGCGCCACGAGCGCGCCCACCGGCTCGGGCACCGCATCCCGCTCGCGTGGCCGCTGCGGCGCGGCGCCCGTCACCAGATCCGACGACGAGGACACCGGGTCCGTGGCCCGGCGGCGCGATCCGGGGACTAGCGCGAGCAGGCCCCCCACCCCGATGAGCAGGCCGCCGGCCCACAGCCAGGCCACGAGTGGCTCGACCACCACGCCGATCGCCACCGATCCCTTCGGAAGATTGTTGATGGCCTGGTTCCCGGACGCGGACCCAAGGCCACCCACGGCGTCAAACGTGAGATAGACGTCATCGAACAGGCCCGAGTCGATCGCCGGCGTCCCCACAACCGACAATGCGCTGCCGAAACTGGTCGTCGCCGGCGCGAACACACCGGCGTCCACCTTGACGAGGGCTTCCTGCGACGTGCGCGAGGGGGAGGTCACGGTACGCAGTCCCTCGAACTCGAAACGGTGGCCGTCGTACGTGACGACCGACCCCTTGTGCAAGGGGAGCTCGGCCTGGTGCCGGTAGGAGGTGGCTGCAATGACCCCGACCGCGAGCAGCACGACGCCCAGGTGCACGATCATGCCGCCGTTGGCGCGCCCCACCAGGCCGCGCCACCAACCGACGTGGCGGGTCCGGGCGGCCCGTACGGACAGGACGAGCGCGCGGGCTGCGGTGGCGGCGGCCATGGCGCCGAGGCCGAACCCGATCAACGTGGCGAAGCCGCGCAGGCCGCACGCGACGCAGAGGACGACCGTGCCCACACCGATCCACACCGGGATGGCCAGGCGCTGCCACAGCACGGAGCCGTTGATCTTGCGCCAGCTCAGCACGGGCGCAACGGCCATGAGGAAGAGCAGCGTCAGGCCGACCGGGATGGCGACCGTGTTGAAGAACGGCGCGCCCACGGTGACCTGTTGCTGGGTGACCGCCTCGTAGAGAAGTGGGTACAGGGTGCCGAGCAGCACCACGAAGGCGAAACCCACGAACAGCACGTTGTTGAGCAGGAACGCGCCTTCGCGCCCGAGCGGGGCGTCGATCCCCCCCGGGGACCGGAGACGGTCGCCGCGCCAGGCGATGAGCCCGAACCCCACGATGACCACCGCGAAGAAGAACCCGATCAGCAGGGGCCCGAGGGACGACTCCGAGAAGGCATGGACCGACGTGATGACGCCGGAGCGCGTCAGAAAGGTGCCGAGAATGGTCAGCGCGAACGTCGCGATCGACAGGGAGAGGTTCCAGACCCGCATCAGTCCGCGCCGTTCCTGCACGAGGACCGAGTGGAGGTAGGCCGTCCCGCAGAGCCAGGGCAGCAGTGCCGCGTTCTCCACGGGGTCCCAGCCCCAGAAGCCGCCCCAACCGAGCACCTGGTACGACCACCAGGCACCGAGCACGATGCCGACGGACAGGAAGGTGAACGCCACCAACGTCCATCGTCGACATTCGATCTGCCAGCGGTCTCCCACCCGGCCCGTCGCCAGCATCCCGATGGCGAACGCGAAGGGAACCGTGAAGACGACGAAGCCGACGTAGAGGAGCGGAGGGTGGATCGCCACCAGCGGGTTGTCCTGGAGCAGCGAGTTCGGACCGAGCCCCTGCGTCGCACCCGGAGCTGTCACGAACGGGTTGGCCGGCCCGATCATCAGGCCGAAGAAGAAGGCCGAGACGACATAGAGGACGAGGGTGGCGTAGCGGATCACCGGGTCGTCGGCCTGCCGCCGGTAGCGCCATACGAAGATGCTCGACACGACCGCGAGGATGAGGCCCCAGAGCAGGATGGACCCAGCCAGGGCGGACCACATCCCGGTGATGGAGTACAGCAGCGGCGTGACCGTGCTGTTGTTCTGGGCCACGAACACGAGGGTGAAGTCGTGCGTCACGAGTGCATGCTCCATGGCGCCAGTCGCGAAGAGGGCACCCACGAGCATCACGGGCGCCAACAGCCTGCCGTCGGACGCCGGGCGCTCCGCCGGCGCCGTGTCTCCGGATGCCCCGGCGACCCGCTGGCGGGCGAACAACCCGACGACGCTCATGGCGATCCCGGCGATGCTCGCCACGAACGCCAGCCAGACGCCGATGGTCCCCAGGTTCGCGTCGAGCATCAGCAGACCGGGCCGGCCGACGTCACCTTCAGCCGGTTCGGGTACTGGGCGGTGTAGGTGGCCGAGTGCTTCACCATGATGGTGTTCGACACGAAGTTGCTCGAGGTCTCCGACGTGAAGTGGCCCACCACGACCACCGGGATCCTGGGTTGGAACAGGTCAGGTGGGCTGCCGATGTTGGCCACGTGCACGACGTGCGGGCCCTGGCAGATGTTGAAGTCCGATCCGGCCGATGTGGCATGGATGGTGCCCGGCACCACCGCCCCCTCGAGACGGAAGGTCTGCGTGCCCAACATCTGCCGGTGCGCAAAAGCCTGGCTGACCGTGTCGAAGTAGTTGAGCGAGCTCCCCAGGCCCTCGGCGAGAAGGAAGGCGAACGCGACGACCAGCAGCGCGAAGACGGCCAGCACCCGCCAACTGGTCCGCCGGCGCCGTGGCGGCGGCATGGCGGGGCCCTTTTGGACCTCGAACGTCGGCGGGCTAGGCGGCGGAGTCGGCTCGGTCGTGGTGCCGGTCACGACCGCTCGCCGATTGCCGGCGCGCTCTCCTGCTCGGCGGCCGGCGGTTCCGACATCCGCAGCGCCCGGTCCCAGCGCCGGCGGCGGAGGACCAGGCTGATGGCGTAGACGAACAGGGTTCCGAGGGCCACTGCGTAGCCGGCGTCGACATAGCTCACGGCGTGCTGCCACCCGGGCCCGTCCCCGGTCCAGTGTTTGCCACTCCCACGAGCTCGGTGTCCTCGCTCCACCGCTCGGCCAGCGAGACCTCGAGCTCCTGGTCCCCGACCGCGTCCTGCAGCACCTCCACCTGGTACCGCATGCCGAGCAGCCAGACGAAGACCAGCGAGAAGGCGACGAACGCCAGCAGGAAAGTCCACGACATGGAGGCCGACGCGTGAATCTGGAAACCCGGGTCGAGGAACGTCCCGCCCTGGTGCAGGGTGTTCCACCAGTCCACCGAGAAGTGCACGAGCGGGATGTCGACTGCGATGAGCAGGGCGGCGACCGCGCAGCGGCGGGCTCGGACCGCGGGATCGGCCGGCACGCGGCGCAGGGCGAGGTAGCCGATCTCGAGGATCAGCAGCAGGGCGGTCGAGGTCAGGCGGGCGTCCCAGGTCCACCAGACACCCCAGGCGGGGCGGCCCCACAGCGATCCGGTCACCAGGGTGAGGGCGGAGAAGATCGCTCCCACCTCGACGGCGGACGCCGCGAGACGGTCCCAGAAGAACGAGCGCGTGCGCGGCCAGAGATAGAGCAGGCTGCCGCCGGCGGCCACGATGCCCACCCAGTAGAGCGCGACGGTGGCGATCGGGGGATGGATGTAGAGCAGGCGGGCCAGGTTTCCCTGGACGACATCGGGCGGAGTGACCCACAAGCCGAGCCAGACGGTGAAGGCCAGCGCGACCACCCCGAGGAGGCCGACCACGTCGAGCCAGCGTGACCGGATCATGCGGCCTCCTGCAGTGGTCCGTAGAGGACGATGCCGACGACGAGGTAGATCAGCGCAAAGGGGACGAGGATCTTGAGCCATTGCGTCCCCGACGAGGTGCTGCCGTTCAACGCCGCTTGCCACACCTTGGAGCCGGCCAGCAGGACGGGAGCGAGAACGGGCAGTACGAGCAGTGGGAGCAGCGTGTCGCGCACCCGCAGCCCGGCCGACAGCGCGCCGTAGAGCACGCCCGCCGCCGCCAGTCCCACGGTGGCCAGCAGGCTGGCCGCGATGGCGAGCCACACCACATGGACCCGCACGTCGAAGAGGAACGTCACGCCGACCCACAGGACGGCCTGGAGGGCCAGAAGCTGGAGCCCGACCGCGGCTGCCTTGCCCAGGAAGATCCCGGCCGGGTCGATGCCCGAGAGACGGAGCCCGTCGCGCGTCCCCTCGCCCGATTCGACGGCGACGCTGCGCTGGATCGCCAGGACCGTCGAGAACAGCAGCGCGACCCAGAAGATCCCGGGTGCCGCCCGCTGGAGCGACGCCTGGTCGGGCCCGATGGCGAACGCAAGGAGCACAATGACGAGGAAGGCGAAGGGCACGACCTGCCAGAGCGCCACCCGTGAGCGCGCCTCGATCCGGAGGTCCTTGCCCGCGACGAGCACCGCGTCATGCCACATGACTGACCCCCGGGGTGCCCGCCGCCTGATTTGGCACGGCGGTGAGGGTCACGCGCCGCCCACCCGGCTCCTCTCCCGTCACTCGTCCCCCGCCCATGGAGACGACCCGGTCGGCCAGGGGAACAGAGAGCTGCGGCTCATGGGACGACAGCAGCACGGTCGCGCCGTCGGACGCGGCCTCACGTATGAGGTCGGCGAGCAATGCACGCGAGATGGCGTCGAGGCCGGCGTGGGGCTCATCGAGCAGCCAGAGGGCGGGGCGGCGGGCGAGCAAGGCGGCGAGTGCGGCGCGGCGGCGCTGGCCGGCCGAGAGCCGGCCTGCCGGCGTCGTACGCAGGCGCCCGGTCAGGCCGACGCGCTCGAGGGCCTGGTCGGCGCTCTTGACGGGCAGCCCCAGCGCGCGCACGGCGAACTGGACGTTCTCCGCCGCGCTGAGGTCGTCGTAGAGAGGCGCGGCATGGCCCAGAAGCCCGACGTACCTTCGCACCGAGGTGTGGTCCGTGGTCAGGTCGACGCCGAGGACGCTGGCCTGGCCCGACGTCACCGGCAACAATCCGGCACAGGCCCGCAGGAGGCTGGTCTTGCCGGCGCCGTTGGCCCCGACCACGACGACGACCTCACCCTGGTCGAGAGACAGGTCGACCCCGGCAAGGGCGGGGAAGCGGCCGGCGAGTGCGACCGCGGCACGAAAGTGGACGACAGGGGCCATGGCCTTCGCCACCATGGTAGGGGGGGTGGGTCCCGGGGTTCCAAGCGGGGGGTCCGGCGGAGGTGCAGCCCCCGGCGGGACGGGCGTCACTTTTCTCCGGCGGCCGGCCCCCGCGGGGCCTCACAGCGGAGCTTCAGCCCGAACGGCCCGGGGGCGCCTCAGCTCATGTGCGGCAGCGCCACGATCGGCTCGAGTGACGTCGCCCGGTCGCCCTCGATTTCGGCGTGGGCGAAGGAGCGCAGGGCCGCCTCGTGCGCGACCAGGAGCTCGGAGGTCTCCCGTTCCGCCGGGTCCAGTTCGCCGATCCGCTGGTAGAGGGGGATGTACTGGGCGGTGATGGGCCCGATGGTGCCCATCAGCTCGCGCCAGCTCATGGCCAGCGCACCCGGCAGGAGCGCCGTCGCGGTGGCCTGCATCTCGGGGTCGGGCCCGGTGGGGATCCCGGCCCGCTCGAGCGCGGGTGCGGCCGCCTCCTTGGTCCGCCGCTCCAAGGTGGCCAGCACCCGCATCTTGGCGGCGTGGTCGGGATCGTCGAGCCTGTCTGCGAGGCCGCCGAACAGCAGCTCGCCCAGGACCTCACCCTGGTAGGCCCTCACCCACAGCTCCGCGAGCCCGTCCTCGGGCGTGAAGATCATGCAGCCGACGCTAACGCCGGCGACCTCTCGGCGCTCGTCGGTAGTGTCCCTGACACCGATGGTGACCGTCCTCGTGCCGCTACCGGCCTGTGACTTCGACCCGACCGAGGTGGCCGTCAGCTGGCAGGTGCTGGCGGCGGCGGGGCATGACATCGTCTTCGCCACGCCGTCGGGACAACCGGGCCGGGCGGACGATCTGATGGTGACAGGCCAGGGCCTCGACCCGTGGGGTGCGATCCCGGGACTGCGCCACCTCACCGTGGTCGGACGCGTGCTGCGGGCCAACCATGATGCGCGCGCGGCCTACGCCGCGTTGCTGGAGGACGAGGCGTTCGGATCGCCGCTGCACTGGGGTGCGGCCCGGCGCAACGCGTACGACGCACTCGTGCTGCCCGGCGGGCACCGGTCGCGTGGCATGCGCCCCTACCTCGAGAGCCCCGAGGTACAACAGATGGCGATCGACGCCTTCCGCGCCGGCAAGCCGGTCGGGGCGATCTGCCACGGCGTCCTCGTGGCGGCGCGGGCGGTCGACCCGGTCACGGGGCACTCGGTGCTGCACGGCCGGCGGACCACCGCGCTCACCTGGGCACTGGAGCGCAAGGCCTGGGGCATCGCGCGGTACTCGCGGTTCTGGGACCCCAACTACTACCGGACCTACGTGGAGGAGCGGGGCCAGCGTTGGGGGTACATGTCGGTGCAGCAGGAAGTGACACGGGCACTGGCCGACCCCGCCGACTTCGCCGACGTGGAGAATGGCACGCCCGACTGGCGACGCAAGACGAGCGGCCGTGCCCGCGACACAGCGGCCGACTCCCGTGCGGCCTGGGTCGTGCGGGACGGCTCGTATGTGTCGGCCCGGTGGCCGGGCGATGCGCACACCTTTGCCCGCACGTTCGCCGAGGTGCTGTCCGAGCAGGGCTGAACCCTTCAGCTCCCGTCCAAGACGAGGTCGAACGCATCCGGCGGCATCATCCTCTCGAAATAGAGGTCCTCCGCATCCCCCCAGCGGGCCTCCCACTTCGCCCGGTCGCGCTCCCCCTCGCGGCGCAGGAGCCGTTCCCGCCGGGCGGTGCGCGGGACCTCGAGTAGCGCACGCAGGCTAAAGAAGTCCGCCAGCTCTCGTCGTGCGCTGTAGGCGCCATCGAGGATCACGACGTCGGCCGGGCCGGCCGTGATCTCCGCGCCCAGGCGCCCATCGTCGGCCTCTCAGTCGTAGGGCCGCCACCGCGCGCCTGCGCCGCGTCGCACCCGCTCGAGCACGGCGCGCTGGCGGCGCCAGTCGATGACGAGGTCGACCTTCTCTGCGGGCCCCATGGCATCCCAGAAGGCGTCGTCGCCCCTCGGTAGAAGTCGTCGCCGTCGATCACGAGCGCAGCAGCCCGCGCTCCCACCAGGTTCGCCACGGTGGATTTTCCCGCTCCCGACCGGCCCGTCGAGCGCGACGAACACGGGCGGCGCCGAGGCCGCCCCGAGCGCCGCGATGCGGCCACACAGGACTCCGGCGACGGCGGCGGCGCTCATCCTGGGGGCACCGCATCGGCCACGGGCTAGCTCTTCGAGAGGCGGCTGAGGCCGAGATCGTTGAGGAGGTTCGAGAACTGTGAGGACACCCAACTGACGTTGTCGGTGAGAAGCAGCACCCCGAAGACGACGAGGACGAGGCCAGCGGCGAGTTCGACCGCCCACAGCCACTGCCGGGCCCGGGTCAGCGCCGCCGTGAGCCGGCCGAAGGCGAGGCCGACGAGTACGAAGGGCACCGCCAGTCCGAGTGAGTACGCGAAGAGCAGCAGCACCCCTCCGGGCAGCGTCCCGTTGTGCGCGGCGAGCCCGAGCACGACGCCCAGGATGGGCCCGATGCACGGAGTCCAGGCGAAGGCGAAGGCCATGCCCATCAGCGGCGCCGCCCACGCTCCGAGCCGCGACGGACGCACGTCGAAGCGCCGCTCACCTGTGACCCGTGACACCACGCCGAGGGTGCCGGCTCCCGCATGGGCCCAGACCCTCGCGGGGAGGGCGGAGAGCAGCATGACCACCCCCAGCACGATGATGACGGCCCCGCTCAGGTGGGCCAGCGTCACCTCGTGTGCGTCGAGCAGGCGGCCGATGCTCGATGCTGTGGCCCCCAGCGCCACGAAGACCAGGGTGAAGCCCGCCACGAAGAGGCCGATGCCCCGCAGGACCGGGCGCAGGGCGTCGGATGATGTCGTCCCATCACCGCCTGCCTCCAGCTCGGCCGCGGAGAGTCCCGAGACCATGGAGACGTAGCCCGGGACGAGAGGCAAGACGCACGGAGAAACGAAGGAAAGGATCCCGGCCCCGAAGGCGACGAGGACGCCGGCCGGATCAGCCGAGATCGCGGCAGGTACGAGGAGCGCGGCGCCCCCCCTTTACCTGAGGCTCTTGCGGACCAGGTCCATGTCGGCCTCCACCATCATGGTGACCAGTTCGGGGAACTCGACCTCGGGACGCCAGCCGAGCACGGAGTGCGCCTTGGCCGGGTCCCCCACCAGCAGATCGACCTCGGCCGGGCGCAGGAAGCGCTCGTCAATTATGACGTGCTCCTCCCAGTCCAGTCCGGCGGTCTCGAAGGCGAGCCGGCACAACTCGCGCACGGCATGCGTCTCGCCCGTGGACACGACGTAGTCATCAGGCCCATCCTGCTGAAGCATCAACCACATCGCCCGGACGTAATCGGCGGCGTAGCCCCAGTCCCGCTGGGCATCGAGGTTGCCGAGCGCCAACTTCTCCTGGAGCTTGTGGGCGATACGCGCCACCCCGTGGGTCACCTTGCGGGTGACGAACTCGAGGCCACGACGCGGGGATTCGTGATTGAACAGGATGCCCGAGGAGGCGTGTAGCCCGTAGCTCTCGCGGTAGTTGACGGTGATCCAATGCCCGTAGACCTTCGCCACGCCGTACGGGCTGCGCGGGTGCAGCGGCGTCGACTCGCGCTGCGGCACCTCCTGCACCTTGCCGAACATCTCCGACGAGCTGGCCTGGTAGAAGCGGGTCTCGGGGTCGACCAAACGGATGGCGTCGAGCATCCGCGTCACCCCAAGAGCCGTCGTTTCGCCCGTCAACACGGGCTGGGTGAAGCTGGTCTGGACGAAGGACTGGGCCGCCAGGTTGTAGACCTCGTTCGGCCGGTGGTCGCGCAGGATATTGATGAGCGAGACTTCGTCGAGGAGGTCGCCGGCGACGAGCTCGATCTGGTCCTGTATGTGCGCGATGCGCTCGAAGTTCAGCGTGCTCGACCGCCGCACCATGCCGATCACCGTGTAGCCCTGCGAAAGCAGAAATTCAGCCAGGTACGAGCCATCCTGGCCCGTTACGCCCGTTATCAGTGCCCGTTTTCCCATCGGGGCAACGCTAGTCGACCCGGCACTGGGATCTCCCTCCACGCATACAGTTCGGTGGTGGCGACGGCGTGCATGGTCTCGTTCCGACTCGGCGGTGAAGACGGGGTCGCCATCGAGGCGGCGAAATGGGCTGGTGCGCTGGGCCTCCTCGGCTGGACCGTGCGAACGCTGGCGGGAGCGGGGCCCGTGGACACCGTTCTGCCCGGGTTGGCCATGTATGCGGCCGAGCCCCCGACACGCACCGAGGTCGACGACGCGCTGGCCGACGCCGATCTGGTCATCGTCGAGAACCTCTGCTCACTTCCGCTGAACCGGCGCGCGGCGGCCCTGGTGGCGGCTGCCTGCGCCGGCCGACCGACACTCCTGCACCATCACGACCTGCCCTGGCAGCGCCCACACCTGGCCGACCTCCCGCCGCCACCGGACGACACCGCGTGGGCGCACGTGACGATCAACGAGCTGAGCCGCGTGCAGCTGGCGACCTACGGGATCAGGGCGTCGACGGTCTACAACGCATTCGACCCGGATCCGGTGCCCGGCGATGGGGCCGGTGTACGCGCTGCCCTGGGTGTCCATGATGGCACGCCATTGCTGCTCCAACCCACGCGCGCACTGGCCCGCAAGAACATCGCTGGAGCCATCAACCTCGCCGAGGCGGTCGACGCCACCTACTGGCTGCTCGGTCCCGCCGAGGACGGGTACGGTCCCGAACTCGAGCGCCTGGTCGCTCGCGCCCACTGCCGCGTCGTCCTCGGCGTTCCCGTTGGCGGCTGTTTCATCGCCGACGCTTACGCGGCGTGTAACGCCGTCGTGCTGCCGTCATTCTGGGAGGGTTTCGGCAACCCGTCGGTGGAGTCGGCGACGTTCCGACGGCCGCTAGCCGTTGGCCCGTACCCCGTGGCGACCGAGCTGGCGGCCTTCGGCTTCGACTGGTTCGACGCCACCGACCCGGCTCCGTTGGCGCACTGGCTGCACGAGCCGGACGAAGGGCTCCTTGTGCACAACCACCAGGTGGCGGCGCAGCATTTCAACCTGGCCGACCTACCGGCGCGGCTTTCAGGGGTGTTGCAGCGCGTTCCCGGTCTCTGACCGTTCGGTAACCTGAGGACGATGTCGAGTGCGATCCAGGCGGCCTCCAGGCGGCTCACGGCGGAACAACGGCGGCGCCAACTCTTCGCGGTGGCGCTGGAGCTGTTCGCGCAACGGGGCTACCGCTCCACCACGATGGACGACATCGCCGAGGCGGCTGGTGTGACCAAGCCGCTGCTCTACCAGCACTTCTCCTCCAAGCGGGCCCTGTACCTGGAGCTGGTCGACTCCATCGCCCAGGATCTCCTGGTGGCCATCGGGCGCGCCGTCATGCGGGCAGAGGGCCCTCGCCAGCAGGTCGAGCTGGGTTTCGCCGCCTACTTCCGCCTGGTGGTCAGCCACGAGGCGGAGTTCCGCCTGCTCTACGGCCGGGACAACGCCGACGACTTCGAACTGGGCCGGGCCCTGCGCGCCGTGGAGGACGCCATCGCCGAGGCGATCGACCCGCTCATCGACGCGGGGCTCGACGACGACCACCGCCGCCTGCTGGCCTACGGCATCGTCGGAATGGCGGAGGGCGCGAGCCGTCGCTTCATGGCGCAGCGTCTCAATTCCGAGGCCGAGGTCGACGAGGAGGCGCAGAAGCTGGCAGGTCGCATGGCGGACCTGGCCTGGGCCGGGCTCCGCTCGGTCCACGCCGACTGAGCCCTGAGGCGTCGCTCCTCACAGCAGCGTGATGAGCGTCTGGCACAACCCCCACACCTCGTCGACGCACGCGGCATAGACGTCCGCCTCGTGGCCGGCCGGGTCGAGGACGTCCTCGCCGTCGTCGAGCTCGACCGCGGCGAGATCCAGAGCGGCTACCCGCTCGTCCAGGGCCGGTGGCGCCGGTGTGAGGTGTTGGCACACGTGACGGATGGTGGCCGTCTTGGCCGCGGCGTCCGGGAACCGGCGCCGCACGAAACGCACGTGGTCTGCCTCCATCACAACCACCAGCTGGGCGTGTACGAGATCGACCCCGTGGACCTGGCGGCTCCGGTGCCTGCGGAAGTCGGCTCCGGCAAGCTCCGGCAGGCGCGCCAGCGCCGTGCGGGTCCGCAGGCCCATCGGTTGGCCGTCGATGGTATGGGTCCCCGCCGTCACGACGTGCAGCGGGTCGCCGGGACGTCCCTCGCGTAGGACATCGAGTATGAACCCCGCCATCACCGAGCGCGCCGCATTGCCGGTGCAGAGCACCAGGAGCTCGGTCATCAGGCGCTGAGGAGGAGGGCCGGGGCGTCGACGTCGAGTGCGTGCTGCGCGTGGCGGGTCGAGCTGGTGAGGAACATGAGGTCGCCCCGCTCCGTCCGCTGCACGACCATGGACGCCACGATGGCCATGAGGAGTCCGGCAAAGGTGTCGCGCCGGGCATCGTCGCGCAGCTGCTCCAACGGGTAGTCACGCACGCCGCGACGGCTCAGGGCGTCGTGGTAGTGCGCCAGCAACTCCTGCTCGTGCGCGCGACGGTCTTCAATGCGGAGGCAGCCCCCAATGAAGTACGCCACGTCGACGGACGCGCTGGCCCAGGCCGTGGTCTGCCAGTCGACGACCACCGGTCTCGGGTCGGCCTGCTGGAACAGCAGGTTGTCGAGGCGGAAGTCGCCGTGACTGGCGGTGCGGGGCCCGCCGCGCAGGCGAAGGTAGGCCGGCAGATGCTCGGCGAAGAGGCGGCACACCTCCTGGTGCTCCGGGGCGAGCGCATCGGCGTAACGCTCCAGGAATCCTGGGAGCAACGAGGACACCAGGGCAACGAGGAAGCCGTCCGACTCCGGAGTCGACCGGTTGAGCCACTCCAGCCCCGCGAGATCGGACGCCTCCCAGCACGGCGCGTGGAGGCCGGCCATCTCCTCGAGAACGGCTGCGGCCACGTCGGGACCGCAGGCGGCGATCTGATCGCCCTGTGCGGCACCGGCGATGTCCTCCATCAAGAGCGTGAACCAACCCGTCTCGGGCTCCACCTCCGCCAGGTATGTCGCCGGCACCCGCGCCCCGATACGGGCGGCGACCTCCCGGTAGAACCGGATCTCTATCTCGTAGGCCCGCAGTGCAAGCCCGGTGCCGCGGCTCTGGTCGTCAGCCGAGGCGAACTTGCCGACCACGCTGGTCGGGCCAACTCCGGTCTCGTCAAGCGTCAAGGTGAAGCGTGTGGTGTCGGCCATTTGGCCCGTCCCGATCGGGACCATCTCGAAGGAGCGCACCGAGGCGCCGTCCGCCAATGCGCCCGCCCGCCTGAGCGCGTCGGTGAGCCACTCCGGGGTGACGTCGGAGGCATGGCGGAGGAGCGGGGGCAGCGGCATGGCAGGCCGACACTATGGGCCAGCCCCGATGCAACGCCGAACCGCCGGGACAGACACCCCGCCCTCATGGGGCCGTGGTATCCCGGACAGGCGCCGGCGGGGCGCGCAGCGTATGGCTCGCCGTGGCCCAAATGGCCAGACCCAACGCCCAGGCGGTGAAGACCCCCACCGTCCATCGTGGCGTCGTGTGCTGCAGCAGGACCCCAGCCGCCAAGGGGGCGAGCGACGCGGCGGACAGGGCGATCGCGCTGCGTGCGGACTCGGATCGCCCGAGCAGCCGGTCGGGCGTCACGGCAATCCGGTATCCGTTCACGACGGAGTCCGTCGAGGGGACGGCCAGTCCGACCGGCACCAGCCCGACGGCCAGCACGACGGCATGGGGCCAGAGAAGGAACACAGCACAACCCAACCAGGCCCACACCTCGAGGAGGAGCACCGCATGGACAGAGAGGACGCGTCGAACTGTGCGCGACAGGAAGGAACCCACGACGACACTGGCCGCGAACAACCCGGTCAGCAGTCCGATCTCACCACCCGAGAGTCCCTCGCTCTGCCCGATGACCACGATGCAGAACAGCAGGCCCAACGCCGTGAAGTTCAACAGGCCGTACAAGAACGCGGTCGTACGCAGAAACGGCTGCCGCCAGGTGAACGCCAACCCTACTGCGGCCCGCCGGCGTACGGAGCCCGGCTCCCACTCCCGCTCCTCCTGGAACTGCACACGCATGCGCAGGAGCGAGAGCGTCGAGCAGACGTAGGAGCAGGCGTCGACCAAGAAGGGGAGCGCGCGCCCCGCTTCGAACAGCGCGCCGCCCAACGCGGGACCGACGATCCGTACGGCCGCTTGGCGACCGCTCTGGGCGCCCGCCGCTTCAGGCAACTGCTCCGTCGGGACGACGGCACGAAGGGCACCGGGCTGCGCCGCGTTGAAAAAGGTCGTTCCGATGCCCTCCACGAACGCCACGCAGGGGATGACCCAGAAGGGAACGCCCCCGACCACGAGGCTGACCGCCAGGCCCGCAATGGCGGCGGCACGAAGGGCGTCGGCCCCGATCATCAGGGCCCGCCGATTCCAGCAGTCTGCCGCCAAACCGGCGGGAATGGCCAGGAAGGCGATGGGAGCGGTGCGGGCAAAGGAGACGAGACCGGCCTTGACGGCGGAGTGTGTGAGCGCAAGCGCGAGGAGCGGATAGGCAATGGCGGTCGCCTGTGAGCCCGCACTGGACAGGAGCTGACCCGTCTGGAGCAGTAGGAAGTCGCGGTTGCGCCGGAGTGGCACGGCGGACATCCGGGCGACGCTAACCGCCGCTGCGCTGTTGTCCTACAGAAGACCCGAAGCCGTCGCGGCCAACGAGTCAGATGCGCTCGGCGCGGGCCAACTCCTCGGCTCGGTGGGGCGTGTTCCCGTTGCCCTCTGGCACCTTTGAGGCCGCGTTCCGGCTCTTGTCAGGCGTGTTGCCGTTGCTGTCGGGCGTATTCGAGGGAGTACCCGGATCGTGCAGGACGATCTGATCGCGCCCGGAGCGCTTCGCCACCAGGAGCGCGTCGTCGGCCCGGCGGAGGGCGCCGGCCAGCTCCTCTCCCGGCTCAATTTCGGTGATCCCGAAGCTGGAGGTGAATTTGGGCAGCCCCCCGACAGTGATGGCGGCGTCGAGCTGAGCCTGCACGGTATTCAAGGCGCGGGTCGCGTCGACCGCTGAGCAATCGGGGAAGGCGATGGCGAACTCCTCGCCGCCGTAGCGCGAGATGAGGTCATGCGCTCGAAGCGTGTCGCGCAGGACACGGGCGAACAGCCGGAGAGCCCTGTCGCCGGTCTCGTGCCCATACGTGTCATTGAGGTCCTTGAAGTGGTCGAGGTCGGCCATCGCCACCGCAACGGGATAGAGATTGTGCGGCAGCGCGGCCATTTTCTCAGAGAAGGACCGGCGATTGAGCAGACCCGTCAGCGTGTCGGTCGACGCTTGCAGCTGGGTCTCAGCCATGACCCGGAGCAGTCCGATTCGGGCCCCGGCCAGCTTGGCCAAGGTGGTCAAGTCCTGAACCTGGGAGTCCTCCACCTTGGTCTCAGGCTTGTCGGTGGCGTGGATGACGCCCACCGTCCGCCCCATGATGGAGACCGGGACGCACAGCGCAGAAATGCGCCCCTGCGGCCGGTTGCGCAACTTGGGGCACGCATCGAGATGATCACTGTCGCCGAACACCTGCACCTGTGCCCGCCGGGCTGCGGGGCAGCGGTCCGGGGAGTCGACACTGCACGACGGTGGTTCGCCGTCGGGCCCGACGCCCGCCATGCGCAGGAGGTGGGCGTGGCTGTTGTCGGCCAGCAGGAGCTCCACCGGTGCGTCAGGCACGACGGCCGCGAACGACCGCTCGATCACGTCGATGACTTCCGGCTCGCCCTCCGCCATGTCCAGCGCGTTGGCGAGGCGACTCTCGAAGCGCTGACGCTGCCCCTGCACCTCCCGGGTAACCCCCTCGCGGTCGGCGACCTCAATCGCCTGACTCAGCTCGTTGGTGAGCATGCGGACCTTGCCGTCTGTGATCCGTTGCTGGCGATCGCTGATGACAACCAGCACGAACACCAGCGGCAGCGTGATGGCGATGAGGATGCCGGCAGTCGCGATGTAGGCGGTGATGCCCGAACCGACGGAGTTGCCGGCCGCCACCGCCGGGATCGTCAGAAGGCCAAGGACGATCAGTCCCGCCAAGGGGCTGATGAAGCGGAGGCGCTTGGCCTTCGCCATCTCTCCATGCCATTCCTCTTCGGTAACCATTCGCCAGAGATCCCCTTCACGCAGCCGTGCAGGCCGCTGGGCAGAGCTGAAGTGCAGCCCACCGCCTCGCCCCAGTCGCTGCTGTCTTTTATCGGCTGCAACGCGAGAGACCTTTAGGGAATGGCGACGTGGCGCGGGAACGGGCGGTTAAGGCCGGGAACTCGCGAATGCCCTGGTAGCTCAGTTGATATGGATACCGCGGATGGCCCGGCTGACGACCGGACGTGGATCTCGAAGGTCCCATCGAAATTGTGCAGATCTTCGGGTGGTCGTCGCTCGTCGGGGAACCGCGTGTCCCCCTGTCACGGAGTTGTAATCCTCTTCGGATTTTTGGTCCTTCACGAGAGGATTGGGCCGCGGTGGCTATTTGTTCGCGCGGAACCCTAGGTGGGATCCACGCGGCGGGAGGAGCCTCTTGGTCGGCGTCCGACCAGCGCCCAGCCCGAGGCCGAGACGCCGAGCCCCGACGAGAATCGCGAACCCAGCACGGTGGTGAGTGTACTTGGGCCTTTGATCGCGATCCCGGCCCCGATCAGCTGATGCGCGGATCAAGCAACCATGTCGCCACTAGCGTGACGCAAGGAGGATCTGACATGACCTCACCGCTGCGCAGGGTCGACAAGGCCGATGTGAAGGTAGCGACCTAACGTGCCAACAAGGAGGGGCCCTCGATCGGATGCCGACGGGAGGTCGGCGCAGTTTCGGCGCGCACAGAAGCACCTTCGCAACGTGGATCCTGTGATCGGACGGCTCATTGAGCGACGGCCAGACTTCGATCCGCATGCGTGGCTGAACGAGCTCCCGCCGATGACTTTGTTTGGATCGCTTCTCTTTCAGATCACCGGCCAACAACTGTCCGTAGCTGCGACCAGGCGGACCGTTGAGCGCGTCACGTCGCTCTTTGGAGGACACTTACCGGCCCCCGCCGAGCTGCTGGCGGCAGAACCGGGTGACCTACGAGCGGCGGGACTTTCGTGGCGAAAGGTCAACACGCTCCGAGATCTCGCCGAACGCCTCTCGGATGGTCGACTGGACGTGGAACGTCTCACGAAGCTGCCCGACGAAGATTTCATCGCCGAACTGACGGCCGTTCCGGGCATCGGGCCCTGGACCGCGCAAGGCGCGTTGCTCGTCGCCCTACGACGGGAGGACGTCGTCCTGCCCGGTGATCTCGCATTACGCAAGGCGGTGCGTGCGGCCTATGACCTGGATCACCTGCCAAGTCAAGAGGAGGTACTCGAGATCGCCGAGAAGTGGCGCCCGTTCCGCAGCCTCGCCACGTCCTATCTCTTCGCCGCCGCGCTCGCGCCCGACGACTTCCAGGCAACGTCCCGATCGGAGTGAAGCCCATCGACCGAACGGTCGCGGCTGAACGAACCACCGCAATCCTCGTCCACGAAGCGCTCGGGTTTTGATGGCGTCGTTTCGCGACACAAACTGATTCAGGTAACGCCCGACTGGGCGCGGGCCGCCCTATTTTCCCGGGTAGATCAGTTGATGTGGATCCCCGAGATGGCCCGGCTGATCACGAGGCGCTGGATCTCCGAGGTCCCCTCGAAGATCGTGTAGATCTTCGAGTCCCGGTGCCACTGCTCCACCGGGTTCTCCCGGACGTAGCCGTACCCACCCAGGATCTGGATGGCCTGGTCGGTGACCCACACGGCGTTCTCGCCGGCGTAGAGCTTTGACATGGAGCCCTCGCCGTTCTCGAACTTCTTGCCCGTGCTGGCCATGTTGGCGGCGCGGTGGACGAGCAACCGGGCGGCGTCCGTGTGCATCTTCATGTCGGCGAGTTTGAAGGCGATGGCTTGGTTCTCGATGATGGCCCGCCCGAATTGCTTGCGCTCCTTGGCGTAGTCGAGCGCGTACTCGTAGGCCGCCCGGGCGATGCCGACGGCCTGCGCGCCCACAATGGGACGGGACGCCTCGAAGGTGGCCATAGCGGCCTGGGTGGACGTCTTCTTGCCCTCCTTGGCCCGGGCCAGACGCTCGTCGAGCTTCTGCTTGCCACCGAGCAGGCAGCGCCCCGGCACCCGGCAGTCGTCGAGGACGACCTCGGCCGTGTGCGAGGCGCGGATGCCCATCTTCTTGAACTTCTGGCCCTGCGAGATGCCGGGCGTACCTTCCGGCACGACGAAGCTCGCCTGGCCCCGGCTCCCGAGCGACGGATCGACAGAGAGCACGAGCACGTGGGTGTTGGCGATGCCGCCATTGGTGATCCACGTCTTGGTGCCGTTGAGCACCCACTCGTCCCGGGCCTCGTCGTAGACAGCCCGCGACTTCAACGAGGAGACGTCCGAGCCGGCATCGGGCTCGGAGACCCCGAAGGCGGCCAGCTTTACGTCGTCAGGCGTGCCGAAGCACTGGGGGATCCACTCCCCGATCTGTTCAGGAGTCCCGTTGGCGAAGATCCCGGCCACGGCCAGGGTCGAGCCGAAGATGGCCAGTCCGATGCCGGCATCACCCCAGCTCATCTCTTCGTTGACCAGGCACATGAGAAGGCCGGTCGGGTCCGAGAAGCACTGGGCGATGAAGTCGAACGAGTAGAGCCCGTTCTTCGCGGCCTCCTCGATAATTGGCCACGGTGTCTCCTCCCGCTCGTCCCACTCGGGTCCGGCGGGACGGACGACGTTCTCGGCGAACTCGTGCACCCACTTGACGATCTGGAGCTGGTCCTCGTTCAGTTCGAGGGAGTAATCGGACATGGTTCGCCCTCCTTGCGAGACCCCGGCCGCGGCCGAAGCCCCCTGCGTTCGATGGAACCGCGCCTGAGGACCTTCGCCACGCCCGGCGGGGCAACCCCAGAGTTCCTTGGTTACTGAACAGTAACCTACGACTCGGTAAGTCGTCTAGTCACCCCCGGAAAAACGACCGCTGAACTGGGGCGTTCTGCGATCAGCGCCGGATGGCGGTGCCGTCCGGGGTGTCCTCGACAGTCCAGCCCCGGGCGACCAGCTCATCTCGCAGGGCGTCGGCCCGGGCAAAGTCCCTGGCACCGCGGGCCTGGTCGCGCTCGGCCGCGAGCCGCGCCGACTCCTCGTCGACATCGGTGTCCGCGGCACGGAGTGACAGCCCGAGCGCGGCGGCGAGCACCGCGCCGGTGTGGGCCAGGCGCGCCCCCTCGTCCTCGTCGCCGGCGTCCGCCGCGGAATGTGCTGCCGTCACGAGTTCGAAGATGCCGGCCAGCGCGCCGGGAGTATCGAGGTCGTCGTCCATATGCATCCGGAACGTTTCCAACGCACTCGTGTCGACGCCCACGGCGGGCGGGGTTCCCTCACAGACGTACCCCTCGGGCGTCCGCGCCAGGAGCTCGGCGACGTCGAAGCGCCGTGCCAGCCCGTCCAACCGGCCCAGCGCCTTCTCGGCGTCGGCCAACGTCTCGGGCGTCACCTCAATGGGCGAGCGGTAGTGGGCGCGCAGGACGAGCAGCCGGTAGGCGCGGGCGTCGTGGCGGGAAAGGAGGTCGGGCAACGTGGTGAAGTTGCCCAGCGACTTGGACATCTTCGTGCCCTCGACCTCGACCCAGCCGTTGTGCATCCAATGCCGTGCGAAGGCCTTGCCGTCGGCGACCGCCTGCGCCCGCTCGTTCTCGTGGTGCGGGAACTTCAGGTCCTGCCCGCCGCCATGCAGGTCGAAGCCCTCACCCAGCAGGTCGAGCGACATGACGACGCACTCGGTATGCCACCCCGGCCTTCCTCGTCCCCAGGGTGAGTCCCAGCTGGGCTCCCCCTCCTTTGCCTTCTTCCACAGCGCGAAGTCGAGCGGTGAGCGCTTGTCCTCGTTGGCCTCGACTCGCGCCCCGACCTGCAACGACTCCAACGACTGCTGCGCCAGGAGGCCGTAGCCCTCGACCTTGGAGACCTCCAGGTAGACGCCGTCAGGCGTCTCGTACGCCTTCTCCATGGCCATCAGCTGGCCCACCAGCGCGACCATGTCCTCGATGTACTGCGTGGCGTGGGGGATCTCCTGCGGGCGCAGGTCACCCAGCGCCTCCATCGACTCCCACCAGCGGGCCTCGAATTCGGCGGCCACGTCGGCCTCGGTGCGCCCGAGGTCAGCGGCTCGTTTGATGATGTTGTCATCGACATCGGTCACGTTGGCCACGTGGTGCACCTTCAGCCCGGTGAAGCTCAGGTAGCGCCTGAGGATGTCGAAGGTCAGGTTGGCCCGCCCGTGCCCGATGTGGGGCATGTCGTAGACGGTCGGGCCACACACGTACATCGACACCTCGCCCTCCTGGCGGAGCTCGAGAGGGCGGACGGTGCCCGTGGCGGTATCGTAAAGCTGCAGCACCCGGGTACGGTAACCCGATCATGTCGACCCCAACGACCGGAGCGCCCCGCGTCCCCGACAAGCCGACGCTGGACAATCTGGAGGAGCGCTGGGCCGCTGCCTGGGAGGATGCCGGCACCTACCGCTTCGACGACACCGCCGCCCGGGGCGAGGTCTTCTCCATCGACACACCGCCGCCGACGGTCTCCGGCTCGCTCCACATGGGCTCGGTGTTCGGCTACGTCCAGACGGACGCCATCGCCCGCTACCGGCGCATGCGGGGGTGGAAGCTCTTCTACCCGATGGGGTGGGACGACAACGGACTTCCGACCGAGCGTCGCGTGCAGACCTACTTCGGTGTGACCTGCGACCCCACGCTCCCCTACGACCCCGACTTCACACCGCCGGAGGAACCGGGCAAGGACGACGTGCCGGTCAGCCGGCCCAACTTCATCGAACTGTGCCACCGGCTCACGGCAGAGGACGAGCGAGCGTTCGAGGTCTTGTGGCGACGGGTGGGGCTGTCGGTGGACTGGGGTCGCGCGTACGCCACCATCGACGACAAGAGCCGGCGGACCAGCCAGCGCATGTTCCTGCACAACCTGGGCAGAGGCGAGGCGTACACGTCGGAGGCTCCGACGCTCTGGGACGTGGACTTCCAGACCGCCGTCGCCCAGGCCGAGATGGAGGACCGCCAAATAGCCGGGGCCTACCACCGCCTGCGCTTCGACGACATCGAGATCGAGACGACACGGCCCGAGTTGGTGGCCGCCTGCGTAGCCCTGGTGGCCCACCCCGACGACGAGCGCTACGCCGCCCGCTTCGGTTCGACGGTGCGCACACCGCTTTTCGGGGTCGAGGTGCCTGTGCTGGCGCACCACCTGGCCGAGCCGGACAAAGGCTCGGGCATCGCCATGATCTGCACCTTTGGCGACGTCACCGATGTGGTGTGGTGGCGCGAGCTCGATCTGCCGACGCGGAGCATCGTGACGCGTTCGGGCCGCATCAGCGAGTCACCGCCTCCTGGCGTGCCCGACGGCCAGGCCTGGCGCGCCATTGCCGGCCGGACGGTGAAGCAGGCCCAGCGGGCCATGGTCGAGATGCTGGCCGCGTCGGGGGAGATGGTGGGCGACCCTCGGCCGATTGAGCACCCGGTGAAGTTCTACGAGCGGGGAAGCCGCCCGCTCGAGATCGTGACCAGCCGGCAGTGGTTCATCCGTAACGGCGGCCGGGACCACGCGCTACGACGCGAGCTGCTTGAGCGGGGCAGCCAGCTCGACTGGCACCCGCCCTACATGAAGGTCCGCTTCGACGACTGGGTCAGTGGACTCAACGGCGACTGGCTGGTCAGCCGCCAACGCTTCTTCGGTGTGCCCGTCCCCGTCTGGTACCCCGTCGGGCCTGACGGCGAGGCGGACTATGGGTCACCACTCGTCCCCGCCGAATCACGCCTCCCTGTCGACCCCACGACCGATGTGCCAGACGGCTACACGCCCGAGCAGCGCGGTGAGCCGGGCGGGTTCACGGGCGATCCCGACGTCATGGACACCTGGGCCACCTCGTCGGTCACCCCGCAGATCGCGTGCGGCTGGGAGGACGACCCGGCGCTCTTTGCGGCCACCTTCCCGATGGACCTCCGGCCACAGGGACCCGAGATCATTCGCACCTGGCTCTTCTCGACCCTCTTGCGTTCGCACCAAGAACACGGCGTCCTGCCGTGGCGACACACCACGATCAACGGCTGGATCCTCGACAAGGACCGCAAGAAGATGTCGAAGTCGAAGGGCAACGTCATCACCCCGATGGCGACACTGGAGGAGTTCGGCTCCGACGCCGTGCGCTACTGGGCCTGTAACGGCCGGCCCGGGACTGACACCGCTCTCGACACAGGCGTCATGAAGATCGGTCGCCGTCTGGCCATCAAGGTCCTCAACGCGTCGAAGTTCGCGCTCGGCCGCCTGGGGGAGGGCCCGGTGCCCGGGATCGACTCGGTGCACCTGCCCCTGGACGCCGCCCTGCTGGCGCAATTGTCCGCCCTCGTGGAAGCCGCCACGGCCGCGCACGACGGGTTCGACTACGCCCGGGCACTCGAGGTCACAGAAGCGTTCTTCTGGTCCTTCTGCGACAACTACGTCGAGCTCGTCAAGACGCGCGCCTATGGCGAGGGCGAGCCGGACGGCACCGACTCGGCCCGGGCGACGCTGGCGCTGGCCCTCTCCGCCCTGCATCGCCTCTTCGCCCCCTTCCTGCCCTTCGTGACCGAGGAGGTCTGGAGCTGGTGGCAGGAGGGCTCGGTGCACGCGGCGGCCTGGCCCGTTGCCACCGACGTCGGGCTCCACGCCGGTGCCGACACGTCAGTGTTGACCGTAGCGTCAGAGGTGCTTGCTGCGGTCCGACGCGAGAAGACGGCCCACAAGCGCTCCATGCGGGCGCGGGTGGCCCTGCTCAAGGTGACCGGCCCGACCGAGGTGCTGGCCGCGGTGGAGGCTGCCCGGGGAGACATCGTCGATGCCGGCGGCGTGGACGAACTGGTGGTTTCGGCGGGCGACATGCTGTCACTGGACGTGGCGCTGGCCGACGAGGCCTGACCGGAAGCTCAGACTTCGGGGGCTGACTCTCTCTCAGACGTAATCCGCGACGGAGTCACGCCGGGGTCGTGCGCCGCTCGACGGGCAGCCACGGCGCCCTCCAGGAAGTCCGCCACGGCCGAGGTGGTCGCCTGGCAACGCGGGGAGGCCAGGATGTCGAACGCGTGCTGGGCCAGGGGCAGCTCCGCATAGGCCACCGGCTCGGCGGCCACCGCACGGAGACGTTCCACGAACGTCCGCGCCGATTCCACGGGTACCAGCGTGTCGTTGACGCCGTGGAGCACGAAGAACGGGGGCGCCCCGGCCGCGACTCTGTATGTCGGCGACGCGGCACGGAAGAGCTCGGGGTGCTCCGATTCCGTCGTCTTCATGACCTTCTTCTCGAGCATCTTGAGCAGGCCCGGGCCGAAGATGGCCGAGCCATCGGGCGAGCTGGTCAGATCCATGACGCCGTAGAAGGGGACACAGGCCTGCACCGACGTGTCCGCTTCCTCGAACCCGGGCTGGAAGGTGGGGTCGCCGTCGCTCAGGGCGAGCAGTGCGCACAGGTGGCCGCCGGCCGATCCGCCGCTGACGGCGACGAAGGAAGGGTCGCCCCCGTACTCGTCGATGTGCTCCTTGACCCAGGCCACCGCCCGCTTGGCGTCAACGATGTGGTCCGGCCAGGTCGCTTTGGGGCTGAGCCGGTAGTTGATGGCCACGCAGACCCACCCACGTGCCACCAGCTCGTACATCATCGGCTTACCCTGCTCGCGCTTCTCGCCGATGACCCAGGCCCCCCCGTGGACGTACACCATGACCGGCGCCTTCCCGGGAGGGGCCAGGCGGGACTGGTAGACGTCGAGACGGTGGCGCTTGATGCCGTCGCCCCAGTAGTCGATGTTGCACGTCACCCGCACGGCCCGCGACCGGAAGGGGATCGCGCGGGTCACCCGCCACCAGCGTCCCCATGTCGGTGCCGTCGGATTCACTGGGACTGGGAATTCCGCGCTGCGGACCTGCCCCAGAGCGGCCGCGGTGACGCCGGCGGCGCGACGGCCGGCGATGGCCAGCCCGATCAGGCCGATCCAGTCGGCGCCGGCCAAGGCCAGACCCACCCAACCGGCCCAGTTCGACAGGGCACCGAACCAGATGAAGAGGCCGGTGGCGATTAGCTGCCAGATGATGTTCTGGAAGGCCAGCTCGCCGGCGATCCAGCCGCACGTGAAGCTCAAGACAGTGAGGGGCTCCCGCCGGATCGGGCGGTAGGCGAGCGCCACGGCGACCGCTCCGATGAGGGTCACGATCAAGAAGGCGTACGGCACACCACCATCTTCGCCTGATCGCGTCGTTCTCCGCAGATCCCCCCCTGGTCGCAGAGGTGTTCGCCCGTTTGCCCTGGCCTGGCGTTGGCGCGAGGTTATGGATCAACCGCGATGACCAAGGAGAGTCGATGACCCCCGAACGGCTGACTGGGCTCGATGCGAGTTTCCTCTACATGGAGACACCGACCCTTCACATGCACGTGGCCATGGCTGCCGTCTTCGACCCTTCGACCGTGCCCGGCGGCTACTCGTTCCGGAGGATCCGGCAGCTGATCAACGACCGGATCCCGCTGGCGCCCGTCTTCCAGCGCCGCCTGGTGGAAGTGCCCATGCGGCTTGGCCACCCGGTCTGGGTCGACGATCCCGAGTTCGACATCGACAATCACCTCAGACGTGCCGCGCTCCCCTCCCCGGGGGGGATGCGCGAACTCGGAGATTTCGCTGCCGACGTGATCAGCCGCCAACTCCATCGCGACCGCCCCCTGTGGGAGATGTGGATCGTGGAGGGGCTGGAGGACGGGAAGATCGCGCTCGTGATCAAGATGCACCACAGCACGATCGATGGCGTCTCCGGGGCGGAGCTGCTCGGCGTCCTGTTCGACCTGGAGCCCAACCCACCCGAGACACATGCGCAGAGGGCGCGTCAGCTCGACTCACGCATCCCCTCGGGCTTGGAACTCGTCTCGCAGGCGCTGATGGCCGGCCTCGTGGCGCCGTTCGACGTCGGGCGTATGGTTCTGCGCACGACCCGGAGCATCTTCGATGTCCGTCGGATCCGTCAAGGCCTCACCGCCAAGGCCGCCCTTCCACTGACCGCACCGCGCACCTCAATCAACGTCGCCGTGCACGCGCGGCGGCGGGTCGCGTTCGCCGCAGCCAGCCTCGCCGACGCCAAGGCGCTGAAGAACAAGATGGGCACGACGGTCAACGACGTGGTCCTCGCCGTGTGTACCGGCGCGCTGCGCACGTACCTGCTGGCCGGCGACGAACTGCCCGACATCCCGCTGGTGTCGGTGGTCCCGGTCTCTGTGACTCCCGATGTGGCCGAGCTGAAGGGCTCCAACAAGATCTCCGCCATGTTCGTCCAGCTGCCCTGCCACATCGAGGACCCGCTGGAACGGCTGCAGTTCATCCACGAAGGCACCAAGGGCGCCAAGGAGGAGCATCAGGCGCTCGGGGCGACCACGTTGCAGAACTGGGCCGAGCACGCGACACCCAACGTCTTCGCCGCGGCCGCCCGCCTCTACACGGGAATGAAGTTGGCCGACCGCCACCGGCCGGTGGCCAACCTGGTCGTGTCCAACGTCCCGGGGCCGGATTTTCCGCTGTACCTGGGCGGCAGCAAGATGCTCGGGATGTTCCCCCTGGGCCCGGTGATGGACGGTATGGGCCTCAACATCACGATCATGAGCAACATGGGCGTCCTCTATTGGGGGCTGGCCTCCGACGCCCGAGCCGTCCCTCGCCTGTGGGACATCGCAGCCTCCGTCCCGCATGCCCTCACCGAGCTGATGGAGGCGGCCGGACTCGTGCCCCAGCCCTTCGACGTCCCGATCCATCTCGGGCCCGGCATGCCGCCCACGGCGAACTGGATCCGCGCGTCGGCGTCCGTCGAGGCCGAGGCGACCGGTAGCGTGAGTGCATGAGGGTTCGGGAACTGGGACACCTGGTCCTGTACGTGCGCGATCTTGCCCGATCGGTGAATTTCTACCGCGACGTCCTGGGCTGGCGACAGGTTCTGCCCGGGCCCGGAGAGACTCCCGTCGGCGCCGCCGGCTTCTCCTCGGGTCGCACGCACCACGAGCTGCTCCTGATCGAGGTCGGTGCCGACGCCACACCGATCCCGGCGGGGCGCCGAGTCGGCCTGTACCACTTCGGACTCAACGTGGGCGAGACCGATGACGACCTCCGCGCCGCGCTGGCCACCGTGAGCGAGGCGGGCGCCACGGTCGTCGGTTCCGCCGACCACACGGTGACCCACAGCCTCTACATACTCGACCCCGACGGCAACGAGATCGAGCTCTACGTGGACGTACCCGAGGTGGACTGGGAGTCGGACCCGACGCTCGTGGGTGCCCCCGTTCGCCCCCTCCGGCTCTGATCCGGCCGCCCGGCCTTCGCCCCGGCACGAGAATGAGCACGGCGACGAGGATCGTGCGCGCCGACGACGAGGGCCGACGTCTGGCCGTTGACGTTCTGCGCGGCGGCGGCGTCGCCGTGGTGCCAACCGACACCGTCTACGGGTTGGCGGCTCAGCCGGCGGAGGCGGAGGCCGTGAAGGCCGTGTACCGCATCAAGGACCGGCCTGAGGGCCTGCATCTGCCCGTGCTGGCCGCCTCCGCGGCGCAGGTCCGGGCACTCGGCGTGACCTTCACCTCGGGAGCCGAGGCGCTCGCCCGGCGCTGGTGGCCGGGACCGCTGACCCTGGCCTTCGGCTTCGACACGCGGCTCCATCGGCCCGCCTGGCTCGAGGGTCGCACCGAGGTAGCGGTGCGCGTTCCAGACCACCACTTCCTGCAGGCGCTGCTCGAGCAGACCGGTGTGCTCCTGGTCACCAGCGCCAACCCCCACGGCGCGCCCACGCCGCGCACGGCCCCGGACGTGGCGGCGGCGCTCGGTCTCTCTGTCGACCTGGTCGTCGATGGTGGGCCGCTCCGGGACGTCCCCTCGACACTGGTCAACGTACGGGGGCGGGAACCGTCGGTGGAGCGCGAGGGCTCGATCTCGCGAGATGACATCGCGGCCGCGTTCCAGGGGGCCCAATGAGCCGAACACTGCTGGCCATAGAGACGTCGTGTGACGAGACGGCGGCTGCCGTGGTCGACGACGCGCTGTCGGTCCGATCCTCGGTGGTCGCCAGCCAGATCGATCTGCACGCCGCCTTCGGTGGGGTCGTGCCGGAGTTGGCCAGCCGCGCCCATCTCGAAATGGTGACGCCGATCGTCGAGCGAGCCCTCTCCGAGGCCGGGATCGCCGGCGGCGACCTGACCGCGGTTGCGGTCACCTCAGGGCCGGGGCTGGTCGGCGCGCTCCTGGTCGGCATCGCCACCGCCAAGGCGATCGCCCTCGGTTGGGGCGTCCCGGTGGTGGGCGTCAACCACCTGGAGGGCCACCTGGCGAGCGTGTACCTCGCCGACCACGATGTGCCCTTCCCGCAGATCTCCCTGCTCGTGTCCGGGGGCCACTGCATGCTCACCCGCTCTACCGAGCCTGGACGCTACGAGCTGCTCGGCGAGACCGTCGACGACTCCATCGGCGAGGCGTATGACAAGGTCGCCCGCTTTCTCGGCCTGGGGTACCCGGGCGGACCGGTGCTGGACCGGCTCGCCGCCACCGGTGAGGACGTGCTCGCCTTCCCCCGGCCCATGCTCGCCGAGGGATACACATTCTCCTTCTCGGGACTCAAGACGGCGGTGGTCAACCACGTGCGCTCCGACCCTGGGTTCTCGGACACCGAGGTGGCCGCCTCGTTCGTGGCCGCCTGCATGGATGTGTTGATCGCCAAGCTCCGCCGCGCGTTGGTCGAGTTCGCCGACCCCGCCGTCGCGATCGTCGGCGGCGTGGCCGCCAGCCCGATTCTCCGAGCCCGGGCCCAGGCCCTGGCCGACGAGTTCGGGACGCGACTGCTCATCCCGCCCCACGCCATGGCCACCGACAACGCCGCGATGATCGGTGTGGCCGGCTGGCACAAGCTGGCAGTGACGGGCCCGAGCGCGCCCTCCTTCGGGCCCGAGCCCGACCTCCGGCTGCGCTTCGCCTAACGGGACAGCCCGGACCGCGGACCCGCCGTGACGGCGGTCCACCGCGGCGAGGGGCGCGAGGTCATGACCCGGCCCTTCGGGCCGGTGAAGGTGAGCTCCTCATTGGCGTTGCCGGTCATCTCCCAGCCCTTGGAGTGCACCACGTGATGGTGGTGCAGGCACAAGAGCGCGAGATTCTCCAGGTCGGTCGGCCCGCCCGGTTTCCAGGGCACCACGTGGTGGGTGTTGGTGAAGGTGACGTTGGTGCAGCCCGGGAAGCGGCAGTGGCGGTCCCGGCGCATGACCTCACGACGTTGGGCCTCGCTCGGTGTCCGCCGGGCCCGGCCCTCGTACATCGTGTGGCCCACGTCGTCGTCGACCCCGATGGCGATGGTGGCGTCACAGGCGATCCGGCACACGGTCTCGGTGCTGAGCAGGCCGTCGCGCTCGAGCTCGCCGGCCAGGGCGCTCTCGGCGCCGGACTCGTCGACGAGGGCGACGAGGGGGACGTGGACGACGACGAAATACGGGCTCGCCGTCGAAGCTGCGCCGTGCGCACCGGTCCGGATCACCTCGACGAAGGCGTCACAGAGGCGCTGGTCCCAGGGCGTCTCGCCGTCGGAGGGGACGGCGCGGGCCCGGGTCTCGAGGCAGGCCCGGGTCTCGGCGAAGGACTCGGCAGGGAGCTGGACGCTCATGGTGCGGAACTGCTCGTTGAAGCGCAAGAAGCGACGGTCGTGCGCGGAGCTGGCCGAAGCTGGGTCGGGGGCCGCCTTCGAGCGGGCGACATCGGCCAGTTGGCGCACGGTGCACTCCTTGGCCTGGTCACAGAGTTCATGGTCGGTCTCGGGCGTGGCCACGTCGGCCACCGCCCGCACCTTGTCCAAGGACAGGTCCCCGGCGCAGAGCGATCCGACCAGGTGCGGCATGTCCCAGGCCTTCTCGCCCACCCGGGTCAGGGCCCGCGCCGTCGGTATCGAGACGCCGAAGCGCTCCACGGCCCAGGGCTCCGGCGAGATCGCCCCGTCGTCTCGGTAGGACTGGCGCCGGCTGACCTCGCCCAACAGGACGACGATCGTCCCCTCGGCGGCGGCCTTGTGCCGGAAGGCCCGATCGAGCTGGTCGGCGATCTCCTCGTTCGACAAGGCGGCCGCCTCGGCGATGACATCTGGAGCAGTGGCGGCCATCGGGGCAGAACGGTCCGCACTTCAGGCGAAGACGTCCCCGCAATCCAAACTACGTTGTCGCCCCCCGGCGCTCCCGGCGCCGGCGCGCCCGCGAGCCGAACAGATGAGAGGAGAGATCGAGGAGCACCCCGAGGGCCACGATGACCCAACCGAAGGAATCCACGCCCTTGCCCGGCGCGTAGACGAGGGCATAAAAGAGCGTGGTGTACGGCAGGAGGATGAAGCCGATGATCCCCTCCCAGCCCGAGCGGAAGGCGATCGTCAGCCGGTCGGAGAAGATCCAGAGCAAGAAGATGACGAAGCGCGGCGAAATCGCAGCGACGAGCGCGAGCAGGCAGCCCATGGTTCAGAGCGGCAGCCCGCCGGTGGCCGCGTTGGTCGACCCCGTGTCCTTGTAGGCGGCGATCGTGCGCTCGGCGATCCGCATCTGGTGGATCTCGTCTGCTCCGTCGGCGAAGCGGGCCCAGCGCGCGTGCTGCAGCATGTTGGCCAGGGGGGTGTCGGTGGAGTAGCCGAGTGCGCCGTGGACCTGCATGGAACGGTCGATGATCCGGTTGAGGCTGTTGGCCACGAAGTGCTTGGCCATGGAGACTTCCGTGCGGAAGTCGTCGCCCCGATCGATCTTGTAGGCGGCGTGGAGCACCATGAGCTTGCACTGGTAGAGCTCCATTGCAGAATCAGCAATGAGCCACTGCACACCCTGCTTCTCGGCCAGCAGCGACCCGTGTGAGTACCGGTGCAGAGAGCGGTCGACCATCATGTCGAGCGCCGTCTCGGCCTGGGCGATCCATCGCATGCAGTGGGCCAGCCGGGCCGGGCCCAGCCGGTACTGCCCGAGGCGGTGGCCGTTGCCCCGCCCACCGAGGATCTGCGAATCGTGCACCCGCAGGTCCTCGATGACGATCTCGGAGTGGCCGGTGGACCCGTGCATCGTCTCGACCTCGCGGATGTCGTTCCAGCCCTCAGCCGGGAGATCGACCAGGAACGCCGTGTTGGCACCCCGTGACCCCGGTGGGACGTCCGGCTCGGTCCGGGCCACGAGAATGGCGAACTGGGCCCGGCGGGCGTTCGAGATGAACCACTTGTGGCCGTTGATGATCCATTCGTCGCCGTCCTTCTCGGCCCGGGTCTGAATCAGGGTCGGGTCCGAGCCGGCCACTTCGGGCTCGGTCATGGCAAAGCAGGACATGGCGGTGCCCTCGCACAACCGGCGCAGGTAATTGTCCTTCTGCGCATCGGTGGCCCAGTGCAAAAGGGTGTGCATATTGCCCTCGTCGGGAGCCATGCAGTTGAGGATCCAGGGCCCGAGCCGCGTCCTGCCGGCCTCCGCTTGCACCATGGCCAACTCGACGTGTCCCAGCCCCATGCCGCCCCATTCGACGGGCATGTGGGGCAGCCACAGACCGGCCGTCTTGGCCTCTTCGCGTAGCTCCAGGATCGTGACCAGGTATTCGTGGCGCGAGGTCACCTTGCCCTCGTCGTCGAACCCCTTTATCCGCGGCTGCACCGTGTCCTGGATGAAGGACCGCACGCGGGAACGGATCTCCTCGTGCTCGGGGGCAAGGGTGAAGTCGATGGCCATGGACGCCTTCCCGGATCGCCTAGTAGAGGCCGACCACGTTGCCGTGCTCGTCGATGTCGATCTTCTCCGCGGCGGGGCTGCTCGAGAGCCCGGGCATGGTGCGCATGTCCCCGCTGACCAGGTACACGAACCCAGCGCCCACATTGGCCCTCGCCTCGCGCACCGGCAGGCGCCAGCCCCGGGGCGCTCCGCGCAGGGAGGGATCCGAGGAGATCGAAAGGTGCGTCTTGGCGATGCAGACCGGGAGCGTGCCGAAACCCGCCCGCTCATAGGTGTCGAGCTGGCCGGCTGCCGCCGGCAGGTAGTCGACCCCTTCGGCACCGTAGATCTCGGTGGCGACCGTCTCGATCTTCTGCCGCAACGGCGCCTCGTCGTCATACAGGAAGCGGAACGTGCCGGGCTCCGTCGTCGCCTCGACCACCGCCTCGGCCAGCTCCACCGCTCCCTTGCCACCGTTCTCGAAGTGGGTGCACACCGCGGCCCGCGCCCCGACCGAGGCCGCAATCTCCCGGATGGCGGTATGTTCGGAGGGGAAGTCGCCCCCCATCGCGTTGATGGCCACGACCGGGG
The DNA here is from genome assembly GCA_963755375.1 of uncultured Acidimicrobiaceae bacterium. Classification (GTDB taxonomy): domain Bacteria; phylum Actinomycetota; class Acidimicrobiia; order Acidimicrobiales; family RAAP-2; genus Bog-473. The sequence continues at coordinate 230,110 of CAVWKG010000002.1, forward strand.
TCACGCCGTGACGACGCACGATGGCCAGGTGTGCCAGCAGGTTGGCCGCGCCGAGCTCCACCTCCTCCGGGTTCTCCTCGAGCATTGCCGGCGACAGCGGGCGCCCGGCCACGACCCGGTGCCGCCCCGAGTGCAGCTTCATCGCCCTCACCGTGGTCACCACCACCGCGGCATCGGGCACCAGGCCCGACGTCCGGCACTTGATGTTGAAGAACCGCTCCGCGCCCATATCGGCCCCGAACCCAGCCTCGGTGATGAGGAACTCGCCCGCATGGATCCCGATCAGGTCGGCCACCACCGACGAGTTTCCGTGCGCGATGTTGCCGAAGGGTCCGGCGTGGACCAGCACCGGTGTGTTCTCGAGAGTCTGCAGCAGGTTGGGCTTGATGGCATCGCGCATGATGACCGTCATGGCACCGGCCGCCTTCAGCTGCTCTGCGCTGACGGGCTCACCGGCGGCCGTGTACCCGACGACGATCCGTCCCATGCGCCGGCGCATGTCGCGTAGCGACGTCGAGAGGGCGAGGACCGCCATGACCTCGGAGGCGGCCGTGATGTCGAACCCGGTCTCCCGCGGCGTGCCATCCTGCTTGGTCCCGAGGCCGTCCACAATATGACGAAGCGAGCGGTCGTTGACGTCGAGCACGCGCTTCCACGTGACACCGTGCGGATCGAGTCCCAGCGCGTTCCCGTTGTAGATCTGGTTGTCCAGCATGGCCGCCAGCAGATTGTTGGCGGCCGTCACGGCGTGGAGGTCGCCGGTGAGATGCAGGTTGAGCTTTTCGAACGGGACCGCCTGGCTGTAGCCCCCGCCTGCCGCGCCGCCCTTGATCCCGAAGGTGGGTCCCATGGAGGCCTGCCGGATGGCGATGGTCGCCTGCCGCCCGATGCAGGCCAGGGCCTGCCCGAGTCCGACCGTCGTGGTGGTCTTGCCCTCGCCGAGCGGCGTGGGGGTCACGGCGGTCACGACGACGTAGCGGGCGCGCGGGTGGTCGGCCAGCGCGTCGACGGCGTCGAGGCTCACCTTGGCCACGTCCGTGCCGTACGGCTCGAGGAGCCCCGGCTCGATTCCCATCTGCGCGGCGATGTCGGTGATCGGGCGCAACGTGGCCTGCCGCGCGATCTCGATGGCAGGGGGAAGAGGCACCGGCAGGGATCATGCCAGACGGACCGGAATGCTCGCCGCCCCGGACCGTCTCGCAGGCGCTGCCCGTCCGGCCTACCCTCGGGGGCACGCGCTCCGGGGAGACCGGCGCGTGGCGCCCGCAGGTGGGCGCCGGAAAGGAGCGTTGCCATGTCGAAATCCGATGGCGTCTTCATCTACATCGGGACCTATGCCAGCGAGGTCGACGCCCGCGCCGACTACGACGTCGTCAAGGACCTCCACGCCGTCGGTGCGGTGGGCACGTACGACGCGGCGGTCATCACCAAGGACGACCAGGGCAAGATCCACGTCAACAAGGACGAGACGACCACCCGGCACGGCGCCTGGGGTGGGGCAGCCGCGGGCGCCCTGGTCGGCATCTTGTTCCCGCCGTCCATCATCGGATCGGCCATCGTGGGAGCAGCGATCGGCGGCGTGAGCGGGCACCTGTGGAAGGGGATGTCCCGCACCGACGTCAAGGAGTTCGGCGAGGCCATCGACGCCGGCGAGGCGGCGCTGGTGATCGTGGGCGAGACGACGATTGAGGATGCCATCGAGAAGGCCCAGCTCAAGGCAAAGAAGAAGGTGGCGAAGGAGCTCCAGGTCAACAAGAGTGACGTGGACAAGGCGGTGCAGGAGGCCGCGCGGTCGATCTCCTGATCCGTCGCCCGCTTGCGCCGGTCCGTACCCCATGATCTTCACCCACGTGTTGTCCCTGGTATTCGGCGCCCTGGTGGCGTGCGCGGTCCTCGGCTCGGCGCTCAAGACGGTCGTCCTGCCTCAGGAGGGCAATCCGCGCCTGTCGCAGTTCGTGTTCGCGCTGGTCTACCGGCTCCTGGTGCACCGGAGGCGGAACGATCCCGCGTCGAGGTCGCTGCGCGCCATGTACGCGCCCGTCGCACTCGTCAGCCTGCCGCTGGCCTGGATGATCAGCATGATGCTGGCGTTCACCCTCATCTATTGGGGCGTCCACGACCTCAGCTGGTCGCGGGCCTTCGAAATCAGCGTGTCGTCGCTCACCACCATGGGGTTCGCCGAGCCCAACGGGTCGGGGCGGATCTGGATCGCCTTCGTGGAGGCGACGATCGGGCTGGGCCTGGTCGCCCTGCTCATCAGCTATCTGCCTACCATCTACTCCGCCTACAACGGCCGCGAGAAGGGGACCAACCGCCTCCGCCCCGTCGCCGGCTCGCCGCCCAGCCCGCCGGCGTTCCTCCAGAGCCTCCAACGTCTGGGCAGCCTCGAAAGCCCGGACATCTGGCAGAGCTCGGCCGACTGGATGCTCGACCTCGAGCAGACCCATACCGCGTTCCCGATCCTCACCTACTTCCCCGGATCCGACCCCGAGCAGTCGTGGGTCGCCACCATGGGAACGGTGCTCGATGCGTCGGCCTTGGTCATCGCCGTCTCCGAGATCGACATGGGCGAGGTCTTTGCCGACGCTCAGAAGGGGCCGCTGACCGTCCTGGTCTACGGCCTCCCGCTGATCGTGCGGATCGCCCGCGCGGTCTACATCCCGCTGCCTCCACCGACGCTGCTCCAGGACCTCATGGCCCGCACCGGACCACCCCCGCCACCGATAAGCGTCAGCCGGGACGAGTACGACGCCGCCATGGCGGCCTTGTCGGGGATCCTCGTCGTCGAGCCGGGCCGGGAGGAGGAGGCGTGGCGCCGGTTCGCCTGGATCCGCTCCGCCTACGAACCCGCGCTGCGGGCGCTGGCCGGGGTCACGTTGGCCTCTCCCGCGCCGTGGACGACCGACCGCCCGGCGGACGTGGGCAAGCCTCGGTTCATTCGCCGACGTCCGTTGTACGTCGACTGGTCCCAAGGTCACGTCGCTGTCCCGACGCCAGGCGTTGACGCCGCTACAGGTGGCTGAAGCCGCCTGACTCCTCCTTGGTCATCGGGACCGTGACCGGGTGGCGATCGAAGTGAGCGATGGACTGTGTCATGTCTTCGAGCAAGAGCCCCGCCAGGTCCCGGCTCACGCCCTGGCGCACCAGGATGCGCTGGACCGAGATGTCGGCGACCGAGCCGGTCAGAGGGTAGGCCGGCACCTGCCAGCCCCGTGTCCGCAGCCGGTCGGCAACGTCGTAGAGCGTGTACCCCGGGTCCTCGCCCTCGCGGATGCGCCAGGCCACCGAGGGGATCCCCGTCAGGGGGTTGGAGTCGCACAGTAGCTCGAACGGGCCGAGCTTGACGATCTCCGCCGCCAGGAACTGGCCGGTGTTGTAGCAGGCGGTGTGCACGTTGCGGAAGCCGTCCATGCCCAGGCGGATGAAGTTGTAGTACTGGGCCACGATCTGGCCGGCGGGCCGGGAGAAGTTGATCTGGAACACCGGCATGTCCCCGCCGAGGTAGGTCACGTGGAAGATCAGGTCGTCGGGCAGCTCCGCGGTGTCCCGCCACAGGACCCAGCCCACGCCGAGAGGAGCGAGCCCGAACTTGTGCCCCGACGTGCTGATGGACTTGACGCGCGGGACCCGGAAGTCCCACAGGACGTCCGGGGCGCAGAAGGGGGCCAGGAAGGCGCCGCTGGCCCCGTCCACGTGGATGTCGACGTCGAGGCCGGTGTCCTCCTGAAGCTTGTCGAGAGCCTCGGACAGTTGGACCACCGGCTCGTAGGAGCCGGTGTAGGTCACGCCGAAGGTGGGCACCACCATGATGGTGTTCTCGTCGACCCGCTCCAGCATCTGCTCCACGTCCATTTGGTAGCGACCCGGGGACATGGGGATCTCGCGCATCTCGATGTCCCAGTACTTGGCGAACTTGTGCCAGACCACCTGGACAGGCCCGCACACCATGTTGGGGTTGTCGGTGGACTTCCCGGCGGCCCGGCGCTTGGCCCGCCAGCGCCACTTGGCCGCCATTCCACCGAGCATGCAGGCCTCCGAGGACCCGATGGCCGAGCAGCCGACCGGGTCCTCGGTCGTGGGCGCGTTCCACAGGTGGGACAGGATTGAGACGCAGCGGCGCTCGATCTCGGCAGTCTGGGGGTACTCGTCCTTGTCGATGAGGTTCTTGTCGATACAGAGATCCATCAACTGGTGGATCTGCGGCTCCTCCCACGTCTGGCAGAAGGTGGCCAGGTTCTGGCGGGCGTTGCCGTCGAGGAGGAGCTCGTCAGAGATGGCCTGGAACGCCTCGGCCGGCGGCATCTCCTCGCCGGGGCAGTGGTGCGTGGGGAGGCCGGACAACATGTCCCGGTCGGCGTAGAGCGAGTCGAGCATCCCCTCCCGGACGGTTTCCCTCTTGTGCAAAGGCATGGCGCGCTCCCCAGCTCGATCGTGGTCGGAAGGCGTACCGTATCTGCCTTGGGTGGGGGCGGCGACCCCTGTCTGCGGGCGCGCGTCAGCCCGGCGACCCCTAGGCCGCCGGGCGACGTCGTGCCTTAGCTGGCGAGCAGCTGGAGGCGGGCCCGCCCGGCCCGCTCGCGGGTGCCGGCGCGCCGCGCCGTTGCTCCGCGGCCGGCGGGGTTGAGCCGAACCGTCTCGGGCCGGTCCGCCAGCTTCGAACGGAGCTGGCGGAGCGCCTTGGTGTGGATCTGGCACACCCTGCTCTCGGTCACGCCGAGGACCTGACCGATCTCCGTCAGCGTCAGACCGTCGTAGTAGTACATCATCAGCACGGTGCGCTCTCGCTCGGGCATCCCGTCGACCGCCGTGACGAGTGCCTCCTTGGACTCCTTGGCCTCGAAGGTGTCGACCGGGCCCCACGACCCATCCGGCAGGGTTTCGCCCAGCGTCGAGCGCTCGGAGCGGTCGCCCCCGCGCAGTACCTCGTCGAGCGCCATCATTCCCACCGTGGAGATCTTGCGCAGCGCCTTGTGGAAGTCGCCCACGGACATCTCCAGCTCGGCTGCGACCTCGGCCTCGTTCGGCGTGCGCCGCAGCGTCGCCTCCAAGTGCGTGAATGCCTGCTCAACCGCGCGGGCCTTGGTGCGCACGGACCGGGGAACCCAGTCGATCGACCGCAACTCGTCGATGATCGCCCCCTTGATACGCGGAATGGCGTACGTCTCGAAACGCAGATTGCGGTCGAGCTCGAACCGCTCGATCGCGTCGATGAGTCCGATGATGCCGTAGCTGACGAGATCTTCCTCGTCGAAGTGCCGTGGCAGCCCGGCCAGCACGCGGCCGGCGATGTATTTGACGAACGGCGAGTAGTAGATGATCAGCTGGTTACGAAGTGTCTGTTCCCCGGTCCGCTTGAACTCAGACCAGAGAACCTCGATACCCGCCTCCGCCGACTCTTGCGCCGTGGAAAACGGACGTGACGTCGATCCCACGTTTCCCCCTCCCTCATTTGCACCATCTGATTCGGTGCACCTCGCTCCTGGAGCCATCATTTGACCATGCGCACTTCGCGTATTCAGGAGTAGCAACCACTCTAATAGATTGCGTTCTTGCAGGACGGTTGCGTGAACGTTGTTGAATGGTTGCAGAGCTCACGCAACCTCTGCGCAACGTTTCCGACAGGTTCGGACTGCGGCGTGACTCGCACGCGTCCATGGCTCCATATCCGGTGGGATGGAATGCCTCACTTTCATTGTCGGTGCAACGCTTTTTCGTCTTGAGAGACGCCTTGCTTTTTGTCGATTTGCAGACTTTTCGGCTTGGATATTCTCTCTCAGGCCCCGGCGCCGCCTCGTTCGCGCGCCACGGTGGCGACGGTCGACGGCCCGGGTTCGCCCGCACGCGGAGGGGTGCCCGCCGGGGCGTGATCCGATTCCCTCAAGGTTGGAGGAGGCGCGGCCGACAATCACCACATGGGTCAGACACCCCTGATGCAGGCAGGGACTCCGGAGTTTCGTGCGGGAAGGGTCGGCGGGTGAATCCGCCGGTCGGCGTGGTGACGCGCACCCCGGCGTACCGCCGGGACCTCAAGGCGCTCGAGCCAACTGGCACGAACCCCCTGGCATCACCAAACGGGACGGGACAGGGAGAGCGGACCATCCTCGTGGCCGAGGACGATCACAGTTGCCGCAGCGCGCTGCTCCAGTACTTCGAGCGGACCGGATACCGGGTGACGGAGGCCGTCGACGGGCCCTCCACGCTGCGAGCGGTCTTCCAGCACTCGGCCAGCCTTGTCCTCCTTGACCTGGGTCTTCCGGGTTTCGACGGCACGGACGTGCTGGCAAAGATCCGTCGCCACAGCGCCGTCCCCGTCATCGTCTGCTCGGGACGAGACTCAGAGGACGACAGGATCCGGACCCTCAACCTCGGAGCCGACGACTTCGTCGTCAAGCCGTTCTCCTTCGCAGAACTCGAGGCAAGGGTCCGTGCTGTCCTGCGCCGCGGCAACGGCGAGCCGGCAGCCACCTGCCTCCACCACGGAGAGCTCGTTGTGGACCGCGACACTCGAACCGTGACGGTGCGAGACAAGTCCATCCCGATGACCCGGAAGGAGTTCGACCTGCTCGCCTTCCTGGCGGCGTCGCCCGGCCAGGTCTTCTCTCGCGAGGACCTCCTCGAGCGGGTCTGGGGCTCGACCGAGGAATGGCAGGGCCGCTCGACTGTGACGGAGCACGTCCGACGGGTGCGTCTCAAGGTTGAGGCCGATCCGGATTCGCCCCGATGGATCACCACCGTGCGCGGCGTCGGCTACCGGTTCAGCCTGCCCGGCGCCTGATCAATCGGACCCATGATGCTCTGGCGCGCATGGCGCGCCCCCGTGACCCATTTGCACCACGGGCGCGCAATTTTTGGTCCTAAAGACCTATGGAGCCTGCACCGACATCTGCCGACATGGAACACACAGCTGGTCGCCGGTCGTTCTGATTTGGAATCTGCGTCCGGCACGAGCGCACGACGAACCGTTCCGCACGGGAGCGCGGGAGGGACGAGAGGGGCAATGGACATGGTCGGCTTGCCGCAAGCGCTCGCTCGACGTGACGACACCCATGAGGTGGTGTCGGGGCTCCGCGCGCTGGCCGCGATGGTGCCCGTACGGGGCGGTGCCGCATGACAGTTCCCCTGGGCTTCTCGGACCAAGGGGCCTCCTCCGCCGAGGGGACCCGTATGGGGGGTTCCAACCCCACGGCGGTGTTCACACCCATGGGCGAGGTGGTGACCGAGAGGACGATCCTGGTTGCCGAGGACGACACCAACACACGGCGGGCGCTGCAGCACTATCTGAAGCGCTCGGGATACGAGGTCACCGAGGCGGCAAGCGTGGGCGAGTCCCTGGACTCGGTCTTCGCCCACCCGGTTGATCTCGTCATTCTCGACTTCGACCTCGGCGGCGGTACGTCGGAAGTGCTGACCAAGATCCGGCGCCGAAGCTCGGTTCCGGTGATCGTCTGCTCCGGCCGGTCGAACGAGCGCGAGCGGGTCGGCCTGCTGAATCTCGGTGCGGATGACGTGCTCGCCAAGCCCTACTCCTTTGCGGAGCTCGAAGCAAGGATGCGGGCGGTCCTCCGACGCGGTCTTGCCACACCGACGACGACACTCGACCACGGCGAGCTCGTCATCGACCAGGGCACACGAAGGGTGACGGTCGGCGATGTCGAGGTGATCCTGACCCGCAAGGAATTCGACCTTCTGGCCTTCCTCGCTTCCGCACCAGGACGGGTGTTCTCACGCGAGGACCTGCTCGAGCGGGTCTGGGGATCCAACGGGCGGTGGCAGGGGCGGTCGACGGTCACCGAGCACATCCGCCGTGTCCGCCTCAAGATCGAAACCGACCCGGAAAACCCGCGCTGGATCACCACCATCAGGGGCATCGGGTACCGGTTCGCTGCTCCGGGCCACTAGGCGCTCTCAGAGACGTCGACTCCCCCGCTCACTGTCCGGGCGCATGCTGCCCGGTCAGCAGGTAGCCGCCGCCGGTCGGGGTCGGCACCATGCCGAAGAAGCGGTCCGAACCGGCTTGTCCACCTCGTGAGCCGTAGAACGTCGCGCCGAGGGAGTAGATCCCCCCGTCGGCTGCCACCTCCCAGTAGCCGTTGCCGCTCGGGGTGGCCGCCATGCCCACGATCGGAGCGTTGAGCGGTGTGCCACCCATCGAACCGTGGAACGCCGCGTCCCCGAAGGAGAAGATCCCCCCGTCGGCTGCCACCTCCCAGTAGCCGTTGCCGCTCGGGGTGGCCGCCATGCCCACGATCGGAGCGTTGAGCGGTGTGCCACCCATCGAACCGTGGAACGCCGCGTCCCCGAAGGAGAAGATCCCCCCGTCGGCTGCCACCTCCCAGTAGCCGTTGCCGCTCGGGGTGGCCGCCATGCCCACGATCGGAGCGTTGAGCGGTGTGCCACCCATCGAACCGTGGAACGCCGCGTCCCCGAAGGAGAAGATCCCCCCGTCGGCTGCCACCTCCCAGTAGCCGTTGCCGCTCGGGGTGGCCGCCATGCCCACGATCGGAGCGTTGAGCGGTGTGCCACCCATCGAACCGTGGAACACCGCGTCCCCGAAGGAGAAGATCCCCCCGTCGGCTGCCACCTCCCAGTAGCCGTCCGCCCCGCCGGCCGCCGCGCCAACCAACGGGAGATTCGAGGTCACGGGTGACCCGGGAACGGGTGCGTTTCCAAAGGCATAGGTCGCGGAGACCTGCGGTCCGAGATTGGGCCCGGTGCCGCAGATTGAGACGAGCGAGTACCCCAGCCCCCTGAGTTGAGAGATGATCTGCGGGAGCGCGGCCACCGTCTGGGACCGGTCGCCGCCGGCATCGTGCATATCGACAACGGCGCCGGGGAACGCAGCGCCGACCACGCGGCTGACGATCGCCTCCACCCCGGGCAGCGTCCAGTCTTTGGGGTCAATGGAATAGCTCATGGTGGTCAGTCCGCGCACGGCAATCTGGTTCAGGACCGAGGGGTTCCACGCGTCGTAGGGGGGCCGCACACATTGCGGTGTCGTGCCCGTCACCGACTCGATCTCAGCCTGGGTCATGTCGATCTGTGCAGCCACTCCGGACGCGGGGAGCGTGGTGAGGTCCGGATGGCTCCATGTGTGGTCTTCCACCGGATACCCGGCGGCCGCGACCATCTTGGCGAACTGCGGATAGCGTGCCACCTCCTCGCCGATCTCGAAGAACGTGGCCGGCGCGTGGTACTGCTCGAGTACCGACAGCACGGCCGGCGTATACGGCCCGGGGCCGTCGTCGAAGGTAAGGGCGATCACTTTCTTCCCGGCTGTCGGCGCTCCACCCGGCGCCTGCGAGGTGTAGAAGGCAGGCTGGCCGCTCGCCGCGGCCGCGGCGCCGGGCATTCCTCTCGCGACGCCGGCGAGCGGCAGCCCCGAGAGGAGCGCGACGCCGATCAGCGCACGACGGAACCCCCTCACCTTCGCCTGCCGCTCTCCACGGCGCACCACCACCCCTGAGCCACACCTCACCCTGCCACAGCGAATCGGCCTACGTCCGGTACGACGTCCAGCCCTCCGCTCGGCCCGAACGCCGCGTCGCGGTCCCTAACGACCCTGGTCAACCGCCACGTGGACTCCTGGCAATTGGCCTGGGCGTGGGTGAAAATGTTCATCTCGATTCTTCAGGGGGACCGATCCGATGGCGAGAGATGTCGGCAGCGCGCTGGTCGGACGGGACCAGCCTGAGCTCGACCGTTGGCCGCTGGTCGGACGGTCGAGCGAGATTGCGCATCTGAAGGCGTCGATCAGCGGTCGGCGGGGGGCGGTCGTCATTGGGCCGGTGGGCGTCGGCAAGACGGTCCTCGCCACGGTGGGCGTCGACTTCGCGCGGGATCTGGGAATGTCCGTCGCCCTCGTGGCCGGAACGGAAGCGGCCCGGCCCTACCCGTTCGGCGCCTTCGCGTCGCTCCTCCATCGCGACTCCGACCTGGTCGGTCCCGAGTCACATGCCGATCAACTGCGCCGCTACATGCACGAGCTACTCGATGACGCCGGACAGCGACCGTTGCTGGTCTTCGTCGACGACGCGCATCTTCTCGACGACGGCTCGGCCTCGCTCGTCCATCAGCTCTCGCTGGCTGGCCTGGCCACCATGCTGGCCTGCGTGCGTTCCTCCGGTCGCGCCGGCCAACCCGCCATGGACCCCATGGTCGTTCTGTGGAAGGACTATGGCGCAGCTCGGATCGAACTGGGTTCTCTGAACGGACAGGCGATCGAGGATCTTCTCCTGACCGTGCTGGGAGGGCCCGTCGACACCGTGTCACTGCGACAGCTCGCCGAGCGCTCGCTCGGTGACCCTCTCTTTCTGCACGAGCTGGTCGCCGGTGCCCTCCAAGACGGCTCCTTGCGTGAGGAGAGTGGGATCTGGCGCCTGCGCAGTGCGCTGCTTCCGACCGCACGTCTCGTCGAATTGGTGATGGCCCGCCTCGGCAACCTGTCCGATCCCGAACGCCACGCTCTGGAGCTGACCGCTCTCGGCGAGCCCTTGGCCCAACCCGCCCTCGACCAGCTGGCCGATGCCGCCGCGATCGAGTCTCTCGAGGACAGGGGACTCATAACGAGCCGCATCGACGGACGCCGCTTGCAGGTGTGTCTGGCTCACCCGGTGTACAGCGACGTCGTGCGCTCGGGCATCAGTCCACGGCGCCAGCGCGTCTTGGCCCGTGCGCTCGCGGAGGCGTCCGGTGGCCGCCGCCAGGACGACACGCTGCTCCTGGCGTCGCTCCGGCTCGTCGGCGGCGGCGGGAGCTCGGATCTCCTGCTGGCCGGGGCCAGGGCCGCCCGCGAACGCCGCGACCACGCGCTCACCGAGCGCCTGGCGCGCGCCGCCGTCGAGGGCGGGGAGGGTTTCGACGCTCGTCTCCTGGCCGCCGAGGCGGCGCACCGCAACGGACGACCCGAGCAGGCCGCCCTGGAGCTCGTTGCCCTCGCCCGTGACGCCGCCGACACCAGTGAGCGGGTCCGGGTCGCCTTGCTCTGTTTCGACGATGAATTCTTCTTGCGCGGCACCGCCGACACCACCGTCATCGACGCGCTCCTGGCGGCCGTGGACCTCGACCCGGTCTGGCGCGACGAGCTCCTGGCACGGCGCCTCAGCGTCGAAGGGTTGACGCGTGGTCCTGGAGCGGTTGTCGACGCGGTGGAGCCGCTCCCCGAGACGACCGGGGCACTGCGCACCAGCCTGCACACCCTGCTGGGTGAGTGCCTGACTCGCACCGGCCGTTTGAATCAGGCCATGGCGTTTCTCGTGCCGCCGTCCGGTGCCACCGTACGGCAGGGCTCCACCGTCCTTTCCGAGCCGTGGAGCCCGTTCGGCCCGCATGCGCTCGCCCTCATCGCGCTGGGTCGCCTCGGCGAGGCCGAGGCATTGCTGGCCGGGGCGCAGCAGGAGCTCTCCGCGCATGCCGGCTCGCCGGAGAGCGCGATCGTCGCCGCTTCTCTCGGCTCCCTGCGCCTGGAACAAGGTCGCGTGCAGGCCGCGTTCCTGCAGGCGACCAGCGCGGCAGCGCTCTTTCTCGATCTCTCGATGCCGGTCTCTGCTCGTTGGTGCGAAGTGTTGTCGGCACACGCCCTCGCTCTGGCCGGGGTGGCACCCAAAGCCACCCAGACCCTCGCTGCGCTCGAGGCCCTGGGGCTGCCGACCGACATGAAGTACGAGGTGGAGGTGCTCCAGGCTCGGGCCTGGGCCTTGGCAGCCAGCGGCGACATGGGTGCGGCGCGCAAGAGCCTCGAGGTGGCCGCGGAGCTCGGCAAAGAAGTCGGGGACCTGCTCGGCGCGACCAAAGCTCTGCACGGTCTCGCGCGCATGGGCCGGGCTCGGCAGGTCGTCGACGACTTGGGGGTCCTCGCCGCAAAGGTAGATGGCGAGTTGACCGCCGCCCGACTGTCCTATGCGCTGGCCGCCGCCGACAAGGACAGCGAAGCCCTCACGGCGGCCGCCGCGCGTTTCGAGGACCTCGGCGCGCTCCTCTACGCGGCCGAAGCCCTTGGCGAGTCAGCCGTCCATCTCCGGCGAGACGGCGCGAGCCGCGAGGCCGCGTCCACCCAGCAGACGGCTGCGCGATTCCTCGCCCACTGCGAGGGCGCCGTCACGCCTTTCGTGCGCGCCATCGGGGCACGGGCCCAACTCACCCCGGCCGAGCTCGACACGGCGTTGCAGGCTGCAACCGGCAGCACCGACAAGCAGATCGCCGAGATGATGCATCTTTCGGTCCGCACGGTGGAGAACCGCCTGCACCGCGCCTACCAGAAGCTCGGGCTCTCCCACCGACGCGAGCTGTCCGAGGCGCTGCGTGACCTTCCCGGGATCTGATCGTGCCGCTCCAGGGCGGCCCATCCGGCGAGGGCGATCAAGACGGGGAGGACGGCGAACTTTCGGGCGGGGCCGAAGCTCGCGTGTCGTGGTGCCGCCGCCTGTTTCCAGGTCCCTGCCGGCAACCTCCGAGCGACTTGACTACGGCAGCTGGTCGAGGAGCGACTGTCCCGTCATGGTGAACACCGTCTCGTCGTCACATCGGCGCCAGAGATCGAGCAGTTCCAGCGAAACGGGGTCGCAGCCGTATCGCATCGGTCCGGCGGTGTCGAGGATCGCATCGACGATCGCCGACGACGCCTGTCGTGGATCGACCACCCGGGAGTCGGCGTACTCGCGTCGCAGCGAACCAGCGACGCCTGCCAGGGCGCGGTAGTCGGCGTAGCGGGTGGCCTCCTGCTCCCCAGAGCTCAGGCGGAACATGTCGGTGTCGATGGGCCCAGGAAGGATCTCGACCACCCGGATGCCGAAGGGAGCCACCTCGACCCGCAGGCTGTCACAGAACGCGGAGACGGCCGCCTTCGACGACCGGTAGGCAGAGTAAAACGGCACCGCAGCGATGATCGACGAAGAAGTGATGCTGCACACCACCGATGGCTGGTTCGCCCGCAGGGTAGGAATGGCGGCCGCCGTCAGCGCGACAACCCCGAAGACGTTGGTCTCGAACATCCGGCGCCAGTCGTCGATGTTTGCGTATTCCACCGGGAGGTAGTCGGTGTCGATGCCCGCGTTGTTGACGAGCACGCACAGATCGGCCGGAAGGTCGAATGTCGACGGGTCGGTGACGTCGAGCTGGCGGACGCGTAGACGCCCCTCCGCGGCTGCGGCAATGGAGGCACCGTCGTCGGGGTCCCGCATGGTGGCTACGGTGTCGAAGCCGCGGCGAGCCAGTTCGAGTGCGATCGCCCGCCCGATGCCCCGGCTGGCACCGGTGACCAATGCACTTCCGTGAATGTCCATGCGCCGATTCTTTCTCAACGGCGGGGACCCGGCCGGTAGGGTGCCACCGATGGGCCTCTATCGCGAGCAGGTGGTTCCGCGCCTGGTCGACCTGGCGTGTGGTTCAGCCGGATTCGACCGCTGGCGAATGGAGGCGGTCGAGGGGTTGGCCGGCCGTGTCGTCGAGATCGGGTTCGGGTCGGGTCGCAACGTGCCTCACTATCCGGTCGACGTCGACGTGGTGCTGGCGGTGGAACCGGCGGCGGTCGCCCGGCGGATGGCCGAGCCTCGGATCGAGGCCTCCCTGGTGCCCATCGAGCACGTCGGTCTCGATGGCCAGCAGATCCCGCTGGACGACGCGTCGTGCGACGCGGCGCTCTTCACGTTCACCCTGTGCACCATGCCAGATCCGGAGCAGGCGCTCTCCGAGCTACGGCGGGTGGTGCGACCCGGGGGGGCGGTCCACTTTCTGGAGCACGGGCTGTCTCCCGATGCAGGTGTCGCCAAGTGGCAGCATCGCATCGAACCGGTGCAACGCCGGCTCGCCGACGGCTGCCACCTCACACGGGATCCGACCGGACTGGTGGAGCGGGCCGGGTTCGTCATGGAGCGAAACGAGCAGCGTTACGCACGCGGTCCCAAACCGTGGAGCTGGATCACCCTGGCTGTCGCCGCCAAGCCGCTGGCGTGACACATCCGACGGCGACGGTGCTGATGGCCGTTCGTCAGAGGTCGAACGCGGTCGGGTGTCGGGGCTGGTAGAGCAGCATCTGGCCCGCGCCCGGGACCTCGAGGGCGATGGTGCGGCCGAAGCCTCGGTTCTCGATGCTGCCGGCGAAATGCGCCCCTTTGGCCGTGAGCTCAGCGATCGTCAGCTCGATGTCATCGCACACGAGAGAGATCTCGTGATGTTCGGTGCCGCCATCGGTCGGGTGCACTCCGAGCTCCGAAGACCCCGTGCCGAAGATGAGCCAGCCGTCGTGCGCGTCGACGTGAGGCCATCCGAGCACGTCGCGGAAGAATGCACGCGCCACCTCGGGATCGTGCGCGTGGACAAGCGTGTGCACACCCGTGATCACCGTCGCGACAGTAGGTCGGCTCCCCGTCCGGCGCACGTGCACCGCAGACGCGCTCGCCAGGTACCGGTCGAAAGCATCCACCTTCTCGGTGTCGAGGAAGTACGACCTTGCCCCGCACCATGCGCGCCACGTCCCCGGCCGGACTCACCCCCGGTGCAACGAGGGGCTTCGCAGCTCCTCGCCCGCCGGCCCCGCATCGATGTGACCGAGCTGATGACGCAGGCAGGCTTCGAGCGACGGGTGGCGGAAGGCGTGCCCGGAGGCTTGCAGTCGGGCGGGGATGACGCGCTGACTCGCCTGCACCATCTCCTGGGCCCCCTCGGCGCCGAGGAGGAGGCGGGGGCCGACGGCCGGGACCGTCAAAAGCGCAGGGCGCCGCAAGACGTGGGCCAGCGTCGAGGCGTAGTCGCGGTTGACGACGGGCACGGGCGCGACGGCGTTGAGCGGGCCAACGAGCTCGTCGTCGGCGACTGCCCGCCCGAAAACATCGAGCAGGTCGTCGAGGCCGATCCACGACACCCACTGCGATCCGGGTGCGAGGGGTCCCCCGAGACCGGCTGAGAAAAGCGGGCGAAGGAGCTTAAGGCTGGCCCCGCGGGCGGACTGCACGATTCCCGTTCGCACGTGCACGACACGTACACCCGCGGCGAGGGCCGGCCGCGCCGCCGCCTCCCAGGCCTCGACAAGCTCAGCGAGAAAACCTGGACCGCGCGCGCTGTCCTCTGTGAGCTCCTCATCCCCACGGTCGCTCCCGTAGTAACCGATGGCGGATGCGCATACAAGAACGCGCGGTCCATCCGGCATGGCCGCCATGACCCGGGCGAGGTCGGAGGTGGGACCGACCCGACTGTCGCGCACCAGTCGCTTGTGTGCCTCGGTGAACCGGCCGGCGATGGACGCACCGGCGAGATGGACGACCGCGTCGACATCCTCGAGCGCCCGCGGGTCAGGGCGCCCCGGTTCCCAGGTCCGTTCGAGCGGACCACGCGGCGCGCGGCGCACCAGACGGATGACGCGGTGCCCGCCGGTGGAGAGGTACGCGCACAGGGCCGAGCCGACCAGGCCCGAGGACCCCGTGATGGCGACCGTCAGGAGCCGCCCGCCTCGTTGTGCCGTGCTCCGGTGCGCGGCCAGGTCGTCAGCGAGCTGGCGATGCCGGTACCGGAAGGTCTGCAGGAGGAACGAGCCCGGTACCGGCGTCTCGACGTCGTCGGTCACCCTGGTCGCCGGGCCCTCGATCGCCTCGAACGAGTGCGTGTGCCGCCAGTGCAACGGCAGCGAGACCAGTTCGTCGACGAATCGGTGCGGCGGGTCGTCACCCGAATGTTGCGCCACCCAGCGCACGCCACCCGGCAAACGCAGGACCGCTCGCCCATCTTTCAAAGAGCGCGACTCCTGCGCCGCCTTGATCGGCTGCCACGGCGGCAGGAGGCGCTGGAGCGCCCCTGGCCTCTCGTGCCAGGCGAAGACCTCGGCCACCGGAGCGTCCACGACGCTCGTGAAGTGCAGCCCCACGTTCTGCTCCCGTCCCGGCACGACAGCCCGGAGGGCCCGCGCCGCCGTGCCGTGTGTTGCAGGATAAGGCCGAGCGAGCCGAGGGGATCCCATCATGGAGACACTGCAGGTCGACCAGCCACAAGAAGGAGTCACCCGGATCGTGTTGAACCGTCCCGGGCGGTTGAATGCCATGAACGCGGCACTGATCGCCGAGCTCCATGGCGGGCTGTCGGACATCGCGGCGGACCGAGCATGCCGGGTCATCGTGCTCACCGGCGCCGGACGGGGTTTCTGCGCCGGGATCGATCTCGGGGGATACGGCGATGCACCGGGATCCGAGAACCTCGACCGGGTGGGTGCAACCTTTGCCACTCAGACCCACATCGCCGCGCTCGTCCCCCGGTTGCGCTCGCTGCCCCAACCGGTGATCGCCGCCGTGAACGGCCCGGCGGCAGGGGGCGGCCTCGCCCTGGCGCTGGCGAGCGACATCCGGATCGCCGCCACCACAGCGCGCTTCAACGCTGCCTTCGTGCGACTGGGGCTCTCCGGCTGCGACATTGGGATCAGCTGGCTGCTCCCCCGCTTGATCGGCGCCTCGCGGGCCTGGGAGCTGATGCTCACCGGCCGCATCATCGACGCCGACGAGGCCGACCGGATCGGGCTCGTGCTCCGGGTCGTGCCCGACGACCAATTGCTGGAGGCCGCGCTCGAGACGGCTGGTCTCATCGCAGCCAACGCGCCGTGGGGCGTGCGCATGACCAAGGAGGTCATGTGGTCCCAGCTCGAGGTGGGATCCCTCCAGGCCGGCATCGACCTCGAGAACCGGACGCAGGTCCTGTCGTCCATGACCGGCGACATGCAGGAGGCCATGGCCGCCTTCTTGGAGAAGCGGCCGCCCGACTACGGGAGTCCGACGAGGCCAGGTCAGTAATTCGGGCTGTCATTTTAACGGCGCCCGCCCGCTCCGACCTGATGCCGGGACGGCTACCCGCGTGGCTACGTTTGGTCATCTGATGCGGCGTCCACCCAGTCCGACGCGCTCGGCGTTGCGAACGCTTGCTCCGTGGTCCGGTGCGGCGATCGTGTTGGCCCTCCTCCTCGCCGGCTGCTCGACCGGAGGACAGACGGGGGGGGCGCTCGCCGATCCATCACTTTCGGTGTCCCCTGTCCCGGACTATCCCGACGCGTGCGCCCCTGTCGGCGCCGACACGTCGGGCATCTGCCTCCGCGTCACCCTGGAGGCGATCGACGCAGCCAGAGCCCAGGAGGGCGTGCGCCCTATGGCCCTCCCTTCCGACTTCCCGCGGCTGACCGTCCCCGAGCAGCTCTTCGTCGCGGTCGATCGAGAGCGAGTCGACCGGGGCTTGGCCCCGTTCGCCGGACTCACCGCGGCGCTCGATACCGAGGCGCGAAAGGGCGCCGACGCGGCCGGGCTGCCACCCCGGCCCGGGTCGGCGTTTGGCTCGGTGACCACCGAGTGGATCGGGGACGTCGACAACGGCCTCGATGCGGACTTCCAGTGGCTCTACGACGACGGTCCGAACAGCGGCGTATCCGGGTGTTCTGGGCATGAGACCTCTGGTTGCTGGGCCGACCGGCAGATCGTGCTCAACCGCTTCGGCGCGCGGCACCTCGTCATGGGAGCCGCCTTCGACCCGACCAGCGCCGCGTCCGGCGGGTCCTCGCTTGCAGCAACGCTGGCGACCTCCACCCACGCCGGGCGCTACACCTACACCTGGCAACAGGCTGTGGCCGCCATGTCGGCGGGGAGGCTCCAGCCGCTGAGGGGAATTCCCTCCTCGGAGTCCGACACGGGATTTCGGGACCCGAGTCACAACGTGGCGCCCGTGCCCGACTACACACGCGTGTGCATGGCCGGTGGGCTCGACAATTCCCCGGCCTGTATCAGTACGACGCTGGGCGCCATCAACCACGCCCACGCACTCGAAGGGATCCGCCCGATGGTGCTCCCGTCGGGCTTCGCCCGCTTGAGCATGCCCGACCAGCTCTTCGTCGCGGTCAACCTCGAGCGCGTGGATCGTGGGCTCTCGGCGTTCGGCGGACTTACGACCGCCCTCAACCGGAACGCGCAGCGGGGAGCCGACGACGCGAACGACCCGCCCGACCCCGGACAGTCGTACGACCTCGACGATGCGGAGTGGGCCGGCGGATCGTCCAACGGTCTCGACGCGGTCTACGGGTGGATGTACGACGACGGACTCGACAGTGGCAACCTTGACTGCCTGCACCGGGGGGCCGCAGGGTGCTGGGGACACCGGAAGGGCATCCTCGACAATTTCGGCTCCGCCCCCAACCTGGCGATGGGCGCTGCCGTCGACACGATGGGCGACAACCACGAGGGCGACCGCGGCGGGACGTCCATGGCCGTCACCCTTGCGGTCGCTGGCGCCCCGGTCCACACCTTCACCTACAGCTGGGCGCAGGTGGTCGCCGCGCTGCCGCCAGGCGCCTTCTGACCGGTGACCGTACGGTGACGGTGGTGCCGGCACGGATCTATGTGAACCCGTCGTGCTCGAAGTGCCGCACTGCACTGTCTCTCCTGCAGGAGCACGACCTGGAGGTGGACATCGTCCGCCATCTCGACGAACCCCCCACCGTGGACGACCTCAAGAGGCTGATGGGGCAGCTGGGCATCGACGACCCCCGTCTGATGATGCGGAGCGGCGAGCCCGTGGACGCCGAGCTGGCGCTCGAGGACCATGAGGGCGATGCACTGCTGGAGGCCATCACCCGCCACCCTGTCTTGTTGGAACGGCCCGTCGTCGTCGTGGGCCAGCGGGCCGTCATCGCCCGTCCACCCGAGAGGGTCCTCGAGCTCCTCTGACCACCACGCTGATGGAGTGCCGGTCCTCGTTAGGGTGTGCGCGCACACGGCGGACAAAACGAGGAGGACGGTGACTGCTTCTCTGGTGTTCTACGGGATTCTCGGTATCGCGAGCACGGTGGCCGCATTCGCCGCCAACCGCCGGCTCTTCACGGCAGGTGCGGCCGGTCCGGTGTCGCCGCTGGAGGGGATCTACTACGCCGTCGGTGTGTGCTCGTTGCTCCTCGGCTGGTACTTCAACGTGCGCTACGTCCACCTCTACGGCCATCGGGCCAGCTACATCAACTACGTCAAGATGCTGTTCACGAACTGGGCCTCGGACTCCGCTGCCCAGGACTACACGATCATGAACCTGGTCCTGCTGCCGCTGTGGACCATCACCGAGGGCAGGCGCCGAGGACTGCAATGGGCCTGGATCTTCTTCGTGATGAGCCTCTTCACGAGTCTGGCCTTCTCCGTGGCGTTCTTCCTTGCTTTCATGGAGCGCCAGCTGCGCTACAACGCTCTGCTGGCACCTTCCAGAACGGCATAGCCGCAGTTGTAGCCGGGAATGAACGTGACTCCTGGCCCACCGTGGCACCCGGCCCCGCACAGGTAGAGCCCCTCCACCGGCACGGGCGCGTCCGGCCACCCTGTCGGCCCGGGCCGGAAGGGCCCCATGAACTCGGGCTGGAGCAGCCCGTGCGTGAAGTCCCCGCCGGCACACCCGAACATCAACTCGTACGTGTAAGCGGGGTAGTTGAGCTGGCGTTCGATGAGGTCCGGGAAGTTCGGGGCCGCCGAGGCGATCTTCGACACGATCCGCTCTGCCATCTCGTCGCGGAGCCGGCCCTGCGTCTCACGATCAGTGAGCGGGAGGTAGAACGCGAAGGTGCTGGCGGCGTGCATCCCGTCGGGAGCGAGAGTCGGGTCGTCGAGCGAGGGGATCTGGAGGTTGAAGCTCGGAGACGAGGGGACCTCGCCCCGCACGCACCCCTCGAAATCCCGCTGCATCTGCTCCGCGGTGCCGAAGAACGTGACATTGCGCCCGAGCTTGGTGTCGTTCAACGAATCGTACGGCGGACGGTACTCGGGCAGTCCGCGCAGGGCGAAATGGGCCTGGAAATAGGCCGCACGGTGGTCGATGGCGCCGACCCGGCGGGCAAAGGCCTCAGGGAGGACATCGGCGTCGAGCAGGTGGGTGAACGTCGTGGTCGGGTCGAGATTGGACACGACGACGGGAGCGGTCGCGACCACGCCCTCCCCCAGCTCGACGCCCTTGACCGCGCCGCTCTCGACGATGATGCGGGACACCTTGGCATGGCGACGCAGCTCCCCCCCGTGCTGCTCGAACAGGCGGGCCAGGTGGTCGGCCATGGTGCCCAGGCCGCCCCGGACCTTCGACATCGTCGCTGTTCCCGGCGACGCCAGCGCGAAGGCGAGGCAGAGGGCGCTCCCGGGCGAGAAGGGGCCTCGGAAGGTCGAGTTGACTGCGAGGAACGCCAGCATGCTGCGCACGGGCGCGTGCTTGGTCCGGTCGGGGAGGTAGCGGTCCACCACATCCATGACACTCCCGAACATGGCGGTCCGGATGGCCTCGCGCTCGGCCTCGTTGGCGGCGCACTCCCACATCTCGTCCAACGACTTCGGTGGCGTGCGCACGTCGAAGCGGCCGATGGCGCGTGCCGGTGCCTCGGCCCACGCCGCCACCTCGGCCATCCCGAGCACCGCCTCGATCCCGATCGTCTCGCCGAGATGCTCCAGGAGCCGCTCCGGGTCCGAATAGAGGAAGATCGGTGGCTGGCCGTCCTCGCTGATGCTCGCCGATTGGACCTCCGGTTCGTAAATAGGGCAGGCCCCGAGGTCGAGGTCCTCGAAGATCTGGTTCGGCACCGGGAACTGGATGGAGCCGGCCAGCTCGAAGCGGTAGCCGCGGATGAGCTCGGTGGTCGAGGCCATGCCGCCGATGAAGTGGTTCTTCTCCAGGCACAGGACCCGCAGGCCCCCGCGGGCCATGACCGTCGCGGCGGTCAGGCCGTTGTGACCCGCTCCAATCACGATGGCGTCGTAGTCGCTCATTGAACGGGACTGTAGCGACCCCCAGCGGATCCGGCTGATCCGCCGCCTTGACGTGGCACATGATTAGAGACGACGACGTTTGGCAATCTTCCTTGCAGGACCGAAGGAGGGACCATGAGCGAAGCATCGAGTTCCGGGTCGGGTGAACCGGACGAGGACGTGCAGGAGGCGACCAAGGACGAGGAGGCCCGGGAGGCGAGCGCGGCCCACACGGCCGACCGGCCGCCGACATCCGACGAGGAAGCGGCTGCGGAGGGCAACACGCTCGACCCGGAGGTCGCCGAGCACGAGCGGGAGATGGGGAAGATCGGCGCCGAAGTGAAGGGGGAGGGCGCGATCGAGTGACCATGCGGCACGAACAAGCGAGCTGCTGAGCCGCTCGTCAGGTCGCCCGCCGCCAATGTCCGCTTGCGAGCCCGGCTCAGCTGGTCCCGCGGATCATCGCGCGGAGCTCGGCCGAGTGCTCCCCGTCGCAACGAGGTGTCGGCGTCATTCCCGGCGGCAACCGCCGCGTCCGTTATGCACCTGCGCGTGCCGGGCCCGGACGGCCCCCATGGCCGAGTCGAACTCCGACGTGCCGGCGGTGGCGCGGAGGCGGGCCGCCTCTTCCGGGGTGATCCGACCCGAGGCCACCATTTTGTCCAGCTGTTCAATGATGCGCTCTGGTTGCATCGCTCTCCCTGTCTCGTCGTGTCGCGTGATCATCGCTGTCGTGATCGGCGTCGAACCGCTCCGCGCAGCGATCGGAGCAGAAGTAGTGGCGCTGGCCGGCGTGCTCGCGCGACGCCGGCGCCTGTGCCGTCTCCACCTGCATGCCGCACACCGGGTCTCGGGCGTCACGGTCTCCCCCACCCAGCCGCTCGCGATTGCGGTACATCCAGTACAGGACGCCGAAGAGCAGCAGAAAGACCAGGTTCAGATAGGTGGTGTAGTTCCAGGAGAAGTGCGCCGGGGCCACCGCGGTCGGCCGCACCGTCGGCACCAGGCCGGCGGCACGAAAGATCAGCTCGGTGAGGAGCCCGGCCGTGGACATGAGCGCCCAGAACACCAAGAGCATCCGGAGCATCAACCGCGTCCCGTAGTAGCGGCGGTAGATCAAAAGGAGCGGGAACGCGATCAGGTCGGCGAAGATGAACGCGATGACACCCCCGAAGGAGATGCCCCCCTTCCACAGCGCCGCCGCCAGGGGCACGTTGCCGATGGAGCAGACGAAGCTGATGATGGCGATGAAGGGACCGACGATGGCGTTCTCGACACTCGTCCAGAACCCGTGACCGGTGATGAAGACTGCCTGCCAGACCGACGTCGGGACCACCACCGCCAGGAAGCCGGCAACGGTGTAGCCGATGACCAACTCTCGCCGCAGCATGGTCAAGTCGGACATGGTGTACGTCGCACTGTCGGCCCAGCCGGCAACCGACTTGAGCCGAACCCGCAGTGGCGGCTGTCCGCCTCCCCCGTCGACGGCGAGACCGTGCCGGTGATCGGCGATGTCCTCGGACGCTTCCAGGCGTTCCTGCGCTTGCACCACCAGGCGCCCGCGCAACCACAGCGCTCCCAACGTGGCGAGGAGGACGATCATGATGCTGCCCCCGACGAATTCGCTGACGGCGAACTGCCAACCCATGAGCACAACGAGGACGATCCCCAGCTCGATGACCAGGTTGGTCGACGCGAACATGAAGACCATGGAGGAGATGTAGTCGGCCCCCTTCACGAAGAGCGACTTCGCCATGGCGGACGCCGCGTAGGAGCACGAGGATGAGACCATCCCGTACCCGGAGGCCCGCAGGACGGCCGGCGCCCGGTGGTCGCCGAGCCGCTGGCGCATGGCGTCGCGGCTCACGAAGGCCTGCACCGCTCCGGCCAGACCGAACCCCAGCACGAGGGGCCAGAGGGTCTCCCAGAACATGAAGAAGCCCTCTCGCAGCGATCGGCCGATGTCCACCAGCACCGTGGCCGTTGCAACCATCGGAATCAGGAGCGAACGAGCCGGCCGATGGCCGCGGAGGCCTCGTTGAGCTTCTCGGTCGCTTCGTTCCCGCCGTGGCGCACGGCGTCGGACACACAGTGGGCGAGGTGGTCGTCGAGCAGCTCCAGGGCCACCGCTTGGAGGGCCTTGGTCGCCGCGGACACCTGCTCCAGGATGTCGATGCAGTACCGGTCCTCATCCACCATGCGCTGCAGGCCCCTGACCTGGCCCTCCACCCTCCGCAGACGCTTCTGAAGGGCGTCCTTGCTGTCGATGTACCCCGGGCGCATAGGTCCTCCGATCGTCGTACCCAATACCCCCATAGGGTATCACCCGCACGACGGACGAGGCGCGGCTGCGCTGGCGGGAGACGAGCGGATTCGGCCGAGCACCCGTTCAGGACCGGAGCGGCCCGGGCGGTTTCAGTTGCCGAGGATCCCGAGCCCCTCTTCTCTGATGCCCTTGGCCCGGGCGTCGGCGAAGTGCTCCAGCCATTCCCGGATCTCTTCGCTCCCTGTCTCATCGGCCCAGCGCCGGGGCAGGGCCGGGAACGAATAATCCGCCGGGAGTGCCGGTGGCTCCGGCTCGTGCCGGCGCCGCTCAAGCGCGGCGTCGACGGCCGGCCCGAGCCGCGCCACCTTGGCTCGCACCTGGGCCTCGTCGCGCTCCCTGAAGGCCGGGAGCACCTCACGGCCGAACAGCTCGAGTGATTCGCAGATGTGCTCATGGCGGTTCTTGCCGGCTTGCAGCACGAAGATGACCTGGTCGACGCCCGCCTGCTCGAATCGCTGGAGGTACTCGCGCACCTGCTGCGGGGTACCCGTGGCACCCCGCAGCCCGGTTCGGTCACCGCCTGCCAGCTTGGCCCCGAGGCGTTCCTGACGCAGCGCTGCCTCGATCTCGGGCGAGTAACCCTGCTCGCCGCGCCGGTCGAGGTACTCGCTCCAGACGTCAGTCGAGCCGGGTCGGTGCTCCCCGAAGACGTAGTAGTGACCGAGCGAGTACCCGAAGAAGTTCCCTCCCTCCAGGCCGCGGTCGAGTGCAACCTTTTCGTCGGGATGGCACATCATCTGCGTCACGCACGCGATGTTCGGGTTCACCGCCAGTCCGACCGGGACGCAGCGCTCAGCGAGGGTCTGCTCGTAGTCGGACACCCATTTCTCCGCTTCCTCCGGATCGATGAACGCGAAGGTGAGGGCGCCGATCCCCTTCTCGGCCGCCAACAAGATGGTGTCCCGACGTGAGCACGCCACCCACAGCGGGGGATGCGGCCGTTGCATGGGCTTGGGGACGACGTTGCGCGGTGGCATCTGCACGAAGCGGCCGTCGATGCCGGTGAACGGGGTCTCGGTCATGCAGCGCAGCGTCACTTGCAGCCCCTCGAGCCACGCGTCGCGTTTGGTCGCCGGATCAACCTGGAAACCGCCGAGCTCAGCCTCCGAGCCGGACTCCCCAGAGCCGAATTCCACCCGTCCGCCGGAAAGCAGGTCGAGGGTCGCCACCCGCTCGGCCGTCCGGGCGGGGTGGTTGTAGCCCGGCGCGGTCTGGATGATCCCGTGACCGAGCCTGATGTCCTTTGTCCTTTGGCTGCACGCGCCCAGGAACACCTCGGGCGCCGAGGAATGGCTGTACTCCTCCAAGAAGTGGTGCTCGACTTCCCACACCACGTCGAACCCGAGGCGGTCGGCCAGCTCGACCTGCTCGAGGGCGTCCTGCATGAGGCGGTACTCGGAGTCCTCTTCCCACGGGCGGGGCAGCTGGTGCTCGTAGAAGACCCCGAACTTCATGCGGCACCGAGCGCCTTGAACTCGGCCAGGATGTCGGCCCCGTTCTTGCACTGCGCGCACCAGAACTCCACCTCGGCCAGTGCGGCGCGCCGGCCCTCGTCGCGTACCGGGCCGAGGCTGTGGGCGAGAAGCGGGTCCCAGATCCGCCCGATCATGTCGGTACCCGCGTGGAGGCGTCCTCCCTCACCCCGCCAGGTGCGATCTCGCATCTCGGTGAGCGCCGTGCGCAGATAGCCGACGTGCGGCGACTCGTCGGCCCTGATGAACCCCACGAGCCGGGCGGCCTCTCCGTCCCCCGCCACGAGGTCGGCGTCGGACATCCATTCCTCCGCCCAGGCGAAGGTGTGAAAGGCAGAGATCTCGATGAAGAGGACGCGGACCATCAACGAGACCATCATCTCGAGCTCAGGGGGGATGTCGTCCGGCAGCAGTCGGACGGCATCGGCCCCCGGCCGACCGGCACCGAATCCCATCCGGGCCAACATCGCCTCGATGTCGAGCTCCTCGCACGACCGCTCGAAGGCGATGTCGCGGGCGGCGAACCACATGTCCTTGTGACCCGCCTCCTCGTCCCAGCCGGCCTCGTCGCGGCCGTGCGCCTCGAACAGCCCGCGGCCGAGGTGATCGACAGCAGTCCCGTCGATGTCCTCCACGAAGAAACGCTGCAGGTTGGTCGGTTGCAGGAGGCGGATGTTGGCGCCGTATCCTTCGACGGTCCCGATCCGGGTCAATGTCGCCATCAGTGGCTCCGGGACGCCGGCACGGATGAGGAAGCGGGCCTGCTCGACATTGGGGAACGAGCGCTCCCACCACTCGAGCGGGACGTCGATCAACTCGCTGGAAAACCGTGCGCCGTTCTGTTCGCCCCACGCGGAGATCGCCGGCAACCGGAACCTGGTTCGCGGCGAGACGTACAGGCCGTCCTCGTCGAAGCCGCCGTGACAGTGCACGCCGCCGGCGATGAGCGGCTCCGCGACCGTCAGGTCGGCCAGCAGCTCCTCCTCGGTGAACTCCACCTGTGCCGTGCCCATGGCTGACTCCCTCCCGGGTCAGTGCCCGCTGTAACTCGCTGGTATATACTGACGCGTATACAGACCGAGAGCAAGCTGCTCCCACGAGCCGAGCGACGTGCCGCCATCCTGCACGGGGCCGCGCTGGCCTTCGCCGCGTCCGGATTCACCGACACCTCCATGGACGACGTGGCCGCTGCCTGCGGGGTCACCAAGCTGATCGTCTACCGGCACTTCGGGTCGAAGGAGGAGCTCTACCGGGAGCTCCTCCAACAGGTCTTCGACGATCTCGGCGTGCAATTGCGCGCGGAACTGGCCATGCCGACGCACTCCGGGCTGGGCCCGCGAACCCTCCTGACCGTGGCGCGAAAGGATCCTGCCGCCTTCACGCTGTTGTGGCGCCATGCCGCACGAGAACCCCAGTTCGCGGCGTACGCCGCCGAGCTGCGCGCGGTGTCGGTGTCCGTCGTGCGCCAGCTCAGCGAGCTCGACACGGGCGACGAGCTTCTCGATGCCTGGCACTCCGAGGCCCTCTTCGGTTGGCTCGTCGAGACGACGCTCACCTGGTTGCAGCACGGCGATCCGGCGCGCGACGACGAGTTCGTGGAACAGACGTCGGTGGGATTCCGAGCGCTCCGCACGGCCCTGACGCACGGGACCGCCCTGGTATGACGACTCGGTCCCGATCGAACCGGGACCGACGGAGAGGAGTCGCGGTGGCCACCTTCGTACTCGTTGCCTTTCATCCCCGGACGGGCGACGATGTGCTGGTTCGTTCTCCCGGCGCACGAGCGACTGCGACGAGCGCTGCTGAGAGTTCCCGGGAAGGTCCCGAACCCAACAGAGAGGTCGACACATCCCCGGCGTAGACGGGCGAGGAGGGGTGCCGTGACTCGGAAGTTGGCCGGACGCGTGGTGGCCTGGCGCTGGTACATCATCGCCGGCTGGATCGTGCTCGGTGCCGTGCTCGTGGCGCTGGCACCCTCGCTCACCAGCTTCACCTCTGCGGGCTACGGACTCCCGGCGTCGTACCAGTCGTCCCAGGCGGAGTTGGTGGCGCTCAAGCACTTCCCGTCCGTGGCCTCCGCTTCGGGCATCATCGCCGTCGACGCCCGCGACAACTCCGTGCTGACCACGCCCGACCTGCAGAAGATCGACGCACTGGCCACCGCGCTGAACGCCGACCACATCGACTCCGTCCGCTCAGTCAGCACGTCGCCCCTGTTCCTGGCGAAGAACCAGAAGATACAGCTGGTGCAGGTGAGCATGAGTGGACAACCCGGTGACGCCGGCCCCAATGCGGCCGTCAAGGCCCTCCGGTCGAAGACGGACGCCTACCTAGAAGGGTCGGCGCTGCAAGGACAGCTCACCGGGAACGCCGCCATCTCCGTCGATCAGGGAGCAGCCTTCGACAGGGCCGAAACGATCATCTCGGTCGCCACGGTGCTGCTGATCCTGTTCCTGCTGGCGTTGGTCTTCCACAGCGTGATCATCGCCTTCCTGCCCCTGCTGGTCGTGGGACTCGTCCACCAGATGGCCGTGTCCCTCACCGCCCTCTTCGCCCAGTGGTTCGGATTCTCCGTCGGCACGGAGCTCGCGCCACTCCTGATCGTCGTCATGTTCGGCGTCGGCACCGACTACATCGTCTTCTTGCTCTTCCGCTACCGCGAGCAGATGGGCAAGGGGGAGGATCCGCACGAGAGCCTGATGGTCGCCCTCTGCCGCGCCGGCCAGGTCATCCTGTCGGCGGCCGTGACCGTCATGCTCGCCTTCGCCGCCCTCCTCGTGGCGTCCATCGGTCAACTGCGCACCCTCGCCCCGGGGCTCATCATCGGAGTGGGCCTCATGTTGCTGGCGGCGTTGACGCTGGTGCCCGCCGTCCTCAGCCTGTTCGGCGCAGCTGTCTTCTGGCCGACGACTCCGAAGCCCCACGACCCGGCCCGTCGGACACGCTCCGAGCGGATGGGGGCGGCCGTGGCCAAGCGCCCCGGGGTCGTGCTCCTCGCCAGCGTCATCGTGCTGGTGGTCCTGGCCACCGGCGTCCTCAACCTCAAGGTCACCTACAACCAGCTGGCGGAGCTGCCGCAGTCGAATCCCTCGACCGAGGCGTACAACACGATCGCCTCGGCGTTCCCGGCCGGCTCCCTCGGCCCGAGTCAGGCCTTCGTCGCCTCGGCGGCGCCGCTCAACGGCACCGCCGTCGATGCTCTGGCCGCGAAGCTCTCCCATACACGAGGGGTGGCGCAGGTCCTGCCCGTCCAGTACGCGGCCGGGAACAGCGCCGCCATGATCCAGTTCCTCCTGACCGACGATCCCTACTCGAATCAGGCGATCGCCGACATGGCCGGTCCCATCCGCGCCGCGATCGTCGACAGCGTGCCCGGCGCCACCGTCGTCACCGGCGGGCCGACCGCGACCCTGACCGACGTGAAGGCGGCGCTCCAAATCGACACCCGCAACATCCTTCTCCTGGCGCTCTTCGTCGTGGCGGTGATGCTGGCGATCCTGCTGCGGGCACTCGCCGGCGCGGCGTACCTCCTCATTGGCATCCTCCTGACGTACGTCGCCACCATCGGCGTCGTCTCCTACATCTTCATCAGTGGACTGGGCTACGACGGGCTCGACTTCACCATTCCGATCGTCGTGTACATCTTCGTGATCGCGGTGGGTACGGACTACAACATCTTGATGGCGACCCGGTTGCGCGAGGAGTTCCAACAGGGCGTCGAGTCACACGAGGCGGCCCGTATCGCCATCGTCGAAGGAGCGCCTGCGGTGACGGCGGCGGGCCTCATTCTGGCGGGGACGTTCGCCTCACTGCTGCTGACGGGGATCGAGCTGCTGGAGGAGATCGGCGCGGCGGTGGCCCTCGGCGTGCTCCTCGCCTCGAACGTGCTGGCGACCCGCATTGTGCCCACCCTGGCCGCGTTGCGGGGCTTTCACTTCTGGTGGCCCCACCACACGCACACCAAGACGGTGGCCAACCGGGATGAACTGGTGTCGCACCTCAGCAACGCCGTCCCGGTCTCGGTCGGCGGCGAGCGGGAATGACCGCCGGACCGGGGTCCGGCCCGAGGTCAGTTCGCTCCTGCGGGATGGTCGAGATCAGGCCGGTGCCGGGTACGGAGACGGTTGGTTGAAGATGACAGCCAGGCTCACGATCTTGTTGTCGCGGACGCTGAAGTAGTTGGACATCACCAACTCGTCGGGCAAGTTGGTCTTGTCGTAGGTGCCGTCGTAGCAAGCGCGCACGATGGTGTCTCCGTAGTGATCGACGACCTCGCACACGTCCATGGTGACGTGATCCCCGACCATCTCCCTGGCCACCCAGGCCCGAATGGCGTCGACACCGTTGATCTCGCGGCGGGCGTCGTTCACGTAGGCATCGGGTGCGAACGTCGCCACGACTGCGTCGATGTCGAAGGCATTGACGGCGGCAATGTGCTCGGCGACGACGCCGGTCAACTCGGTGGTCCTCATGGAGGCCTCCTCCCTTGTTGGTTCTCCTGGGTGTTTGTCTGACCTGACCCACCTTCGGGCATCCTCCGGCAGGAGAGTCAAGGGGTCGTCGCCGCCTTGACCCTCCCCCGGGGGGAGGGCCGAAACTGGAGGCGTGTCATCGTCCCTCGCCATCGGCGACTTCTCCCGGGCCACCCACCTCAGTGTCAAGACCCTGCGTCACTACCACCGGGTCGGGCTCCTCATCCCTGCCGCGGTCGACCCCGGGTCGAGCTACCGCCGTTACGACACCGAGCAGATTCCCACGGCCCAGGTCATCCGGCGGTTCCGGGATGTCGACATGCCGCTGGAGCAGATCGGCGCCGTGTTGCACGCGCCCGACGTCGACTCGCGCAACGAGTTGATCGCCGCACACCTGGGCCGGCTGGAACAGGACCTCCTCCAGACCCAGGAGGCGGTGGCCTCGCTCCGGGGGCTACTCCAGGCCCCTTCTCCCGCGCTGCGCATTGAGCACCGCAGCGAGCCGGTGCTGGAGACGGGGGCCATTACCGAGACGGTCAGCCTCGCCGATCTGGGCCCGTGGTTCCAGGGCGCGCTCGGCGAGCTCTCCTCCACGCTGGTTGCGCAAGGAGTGGCGGCCGTCGGACCCCCGGGCAGCGTGATCGCCAACGAGTTCTTCTCCGAGGAGCGGGGCGACATCACCATCTTCATCCCCGCGGAGGTGCCGCCCAGACCGGTCGGCCGCGTCGAGCCCCGATCCCTGCCGGCCGTCGAGCTGGCCACCATTGTGCATGCCGGCTCCCACGCCGACATTGACCGTGCCTACGGATCCCTGGCCACCTATGTGTCGGAGCGCGCCCTGGCGGTCGACGGTCCCATTCGGGAGCGCTATGTCGTCGGGCGCCTCGACACCGCGGACGACAACGCGTGGCGGACAGAAATCGCTTGGCCCATCTTCCATACCGGGCCGGTAGGGGCGCCGGCGGCGGACTGAATCGACTTACGGGCGCTGGGGAATCCCCGCCACCCAGGCGGCGACGATCTCACCCACCTCCGCTTCGCTCTTGCGCAACGAATGGTCGCCGTCGACGAAGATGCGGGTGACCGGACCCGGGATGGCGGCCGTCTCCCGCTCGAGCTCTTCGGGCGAGGCGAAAGCGTCGCCCCGACCCGAGACGAAGAGGCATGGCGGGGACAGCTCGGGAAAGTGCTCGGTACGGAGGCGCTCGGGGCGACCGGGGGGATGGAGCGGGTAGCTGACCAGGACCAGGGCGGCCACCGGCAGGCCTTCGGCAGCGGCCATGGAGCACATGCGGCCCCCGAAGGAACGGCCACCGATGGCGATCCGGTCGGTCGGCACGCCGAGTCGTTCCGCCAGGGCCGCCGTGGCGGTGCGCACCGTCTGGATGCACACGGCTGGCGGATCGGTCCGGCGCTTGCCTGCAGCTTGCCCCGGGAACTCGACACGCTCGACCACCACGCCGGTGCGTGTCACCGCGTCGTCGATGGCGACCAGGCCGGACTGCTCGCGACCTGCGCTCGCCCCCGGCGTGAGCACGAGTCCGGCGATTCGGGCGGCGGCCATCCGCCCATCATGGCGTGCCGACGGGTGGCGCCCGGCGGGCAGGGATTGGAAGAGTGAGTGCGTG
Source organism: uncultured Acidimicrobiaceae bacterium (assembly GCA_963755375.1). Lineage (GTDB taxonomy): Bacteria > Actinomycetota > Acidimicrobiia > Acidimicrobiales > RAAP-2 > Bog-473. Next base: position 260,722 of record CAVWKG010000002.1, read on the forward strand.
CAGCAGTCGGAGTCACTGGCGAGCCTGCGCCGACGCCTCGCGGTCGCCGTCGGCCCGGTCGAGTCGGCCCGACCACTCGGTGACGCGACCTGGATGGTCGAGGTGGGCGGGCGCCGCCTCGTCGCCAAGGTGGGCGTGGGTTCGCTGGACGAATCCGACGGGTTGCGCCGGCTCGGCATGGCGCCGGGAGCCCCGCCGGTGCCCGACGTCGTGCTCGTCGAAGCCGGTCTGCTCGTCACCACCGCCGTCGACCAGATGCCGCGGGCCGCCCGGCACGACGAGGCGCTCGGGCGCAGCCTGGCGCGGTTGCACAGCTCCCCCTCCCCGCACTGGGGCGGCGGCTCGTCGTGGGTCGGGGCCTGCCCCGTCGACCCCGCGCCCTCGACCGACGGCCAGGCCTTCTACGGGGCCCGACTCCTGGAGCTGTCCGCCCGCTGCGGGCTCGAGGATGTGGTCGGGCCCGTGGCCGCCCGACTCGGCGAGATCCTCCCGCCCGGCGGCCCAACCCTCGTGCACGGCGACCTCTGGTGGGGCAACGTCCTGTTCGGGTCGGACGGCAACTCGTGGCTCATCGATCCGTCCGTCCACGGCGGCCATCCCGAGGAGGACTTGGCGATGCTCGCCCTGTTCGGCGCGGTACCCGGCCGCCTGCTCGACGCGTACGCCGAGGTCCACCCCTTACCCGCCGGCCGGCAGGAGCGGATCAGCCTGTTCCAACTCCCTCCGCTCCTCGTCCACGCCGTGTTGTTCGGTGGCGGCTACCGCACCCGGGCCGAGGCGGTGGCGCGACGTTTCGCCTGACCATCACCCGAGGAGCCGGCCGGTTGTTCGGCGGCGTCCAAATCAGGCATACCGGTCGACCTCGGCGAGGTAACCGTCCCGGACGGGGTCGTCCAGGAAGGCGGCCCGGAACGAGTTCCGGGCCAACTGGACGACGTCGGCACGACCGAGGTCGAACGTCGCGGCGACCGCGCTGAGGTTGTCGGCGACGTACCCGCCGAAATAGGCGGGGTCGTCGGAGTTGATCGTCACCAGGAGGCCGCGTTGCAACAGAGTCGGAAGGTCGTGCCGACGCAGCGACGAAAAGACCCGGAGCTTGACGTTGGAGAACGGGCACACGGTGAGCGGGATCTGCTCCGCCACCAGCCGCTCGACGAGCCGGTCGTCCTCCAGGCAGCGCACACCGTGATCGATGCGCCGTGCCTGCAGGCTGTCGAGCGCCTCCCAGATGTAGCCGGGGGGACCCTCCTCTCCGGCGTGCGCGACGCCCGGGAGCCCCATGTCCCGGGCCTGCCGGAAAACCTCGGTGAATTTGGCGGGAGGGTGGCCCACCTCGGCGGAGTCGAGACCGACCGCCGTCAGAAGCTGCGCATGGGGTCGGGCTTGCTCGAGCGTGTCCAGCGCCGAGGCCTCGCTGAGTTCGCGCAGGAAGCACAGGATCAGGCCCGAGGAGATCCCGAGCTGCGCCACGCCGTCGTCGAGGGCCCGGCGGATCCCCGTGCAGCAGGTCTCGAAGGAGACGCCGCGCCGGGTGTGCGTCTGCGGGTCGAAGAAGATCTCGGCATGGCGGACGCCCTGGGCGGCGGCCTTGGACAGGTACGCCATGGTGAGGTCGTAGAAGTCCTGCTCGGTGCGGAGCACGGCGCAGTTGGCGTAGTAGATGTCCAGGAACGACTGGAGGTCGTCGAAGACGTAGGCGCGACGGAGCGCGGCCACGTCGGGGGAGGCCAGGTGCACCTTGTTGCGCGCCGCCAGCTCGAACGTCAGCTCCGGCTCGAGCGTCCCTTCGATGTGCACGTGCAGCTCGGCCTTGGGGAGCTGCCGAACCCACGCCTCACTGACCGTCACGGACCCATCATCCCCGCACGGGTGGGCCCGGGGAGGGCTCGGCCGACATCGCGGCTAAGTGGACTGATCACTCCGCTTCCCCGTTAAGGTAACCGGAGTGAAATCTCCGGATAAGAGCCCGGCGGAGGGACGGAGCGGGCCGGCCACCGCGACCTTGGGCCGGCCGATGCGCCGCGACGCCCTGAAGAACCGGGAGCGTCTGCTCGTTGCTGCCGGTCGGGTCTTCGAGGAGAAAGGCCTCGAGGCCAGCGTGGCCGACGTGGCCCGGACGGCCGGCGTCGGGATGGGCACGCTCTACCGCCGGTTCCCCTCCAAGGAGGCCCTCATTGAGGCGCTGGTCTCCGACGTCCTCGAGACGACCATCGCCATGGCCCAGGACGCGGCGGCGCGGCCCGACGGCACCGGGCTCGAACACTTCCTGCAGGCGTCGAGCGCGTATCAGGCGGAGCACCTCGGGTGCCTGCCCAAGCTCTGGAACTCCGATCATCATCTCGTCAAGACGGCGCGCCAACTGATCGCCGGCCTGCTCGCCGACGCGCAGGCGCACGGCCGGGTCCGCCTCGACCTGAAGAGCACCGACATCTCCCTCGTCATGTGGTCGATCCGTGGCGTGCTCGAGACCACCCGCTCGAACGCCCCCGAGGCGTGGAAGCGGCATCTCGATCTCCTGGTGGCCGGCATGCGGCCGTCGGAGGCCGAGTTGGCGCACCGGGCGCTCAGCCAGAACCAGGTCGACCGGATCCTGTCGAAGCACGAGCCGTCGCCCGAGCCCACGGGGGTGAGCAGGTGACGACCCTGCAGCAGGTCGACACGGGGCGTGCGTCCGGAGGGACCACCCGGGCCCACTGGTGGATCCTGGTCGTCATCGCCGGGGCCCAGCTCATGGTGGTGCTCGATTCGACCATCATGATCATCGCCCTCCCTTCGGCACAGCACGCCCTGGGCTTCTCGAACACCGACCGGCAATGGGTCGTGACGGCCTACACGCTGGCCTTCGGCGGGTTCCTTCTCCTCGGCGGCCGCATCAGCGACATGTTCGGTCCGAAGCGGACCCTGATGACCGGCGTCCTGGGCTTTGCCCTGGCGTCGGCCGTCGGCGGCGCCGCCCAGACCACCTTGATGCTGATCGGGGCCCGCGGCCTGCAGGGTCTCTTCGGTGCCCTGTTGGCCCCGTCGGTGCTGTCCCTCCTCACGTCGACCTTCACGAACCCGCGCGAGCGGGGTCGGGCCTTCGGCATTTACGCCACCATCGCCATCGCCGGATCCGCCTTCGGGCTGATCCTCGGGGGCTTCCTGACCGAATACGTCGACTGGCGCTGGTGCCTGTACGTGAACCTGCCCATCGCCGCGCTGGTGCTCTTCGGCGCCTTCACCATGATCCCGGACCGCCGGGGCACACCCGGCGTCCGCCTCGATGTGCTGGGCGTGGTCCTCGGCTGCGGTGGCCTGGTCGCCCTCGTCTACGGGTTGGGCGAGGCCGGCACCAGCGGGTGGGGCGCCACCGACGTCAAGGCTGCGCTGGTGGCCGCCGTGGTCCTGCTCGGCTCGTTCATCCTGTGGCAGAGCAAGGGGCCCAATCCGCTGCTGCCGCTCCGCGTGCTGCGCAACCGGAACCGTGCCGGCTCGTTCCTGACCATCATGCTCGCCGTCACCGGCATGTTCGGGACCTTCCTGTTCCTCACCTACCTGCTCCAGACCATCGACCACTACTCACCGCTCATGACCGGCGTCGCCTTCCTACCCCTGCTGGCCCTCAACGGCCTGGCGGCGACGCAGGTGGCCAGCCGGCTGATGCCGCACGTGCGGACTCGCCTGCTGGTCGTCCCCGGCCTGTTGCTCTCGGCCGTGGGCGCCGCCCTCTTCACGACCCTGACCCCCGGCGCCGCCTACGTGACCCACGTGCTCCCGAGCGAGCTGCTGCTGGGCATCGGACTGGGGCTCGCCATCGTGCCCTGCATCAGCACCGCCACCCAGAACGCTGACCCGAAGGACGTCGGCGTGACCTCGGCCATGACGAACACGTCGCAGCAGATCGGGGCGTCCATCGGCACCGCCCTGCTCAACACGATCGCCGCCGCCGCCACCGCGACCTACCTGGCGTCGCACGCCCGCAGCGGCGGCGTCGTGGCCAAGGCGACGGTGCACGGCTACGCCACGGCCAGCGCGTGGGTGGCCGGGATCTTCGTCCTGGCCGCCGTGATCGCCGGGGTGCTGATCAACGTGCACCCCGGGCAGCCGGTGGCGAAGCAACTCGCCGCGCCAGACGAGCCCGAGCTCGTTTCCCCCGAGGTCTACTGAGCACGTCGGCCCCCGAGGTCGCGGTCCGGGGCCGACCCTCTCGGATCGGCCCCGGTCTCGTACGGACTGTGCGCGGTTGGTAGGTACGCGGTTCCGGGACGTGGTCAGGCCACCAACTCCGGACCCGACCACTCGAAGCCCTCGCCGTCGACCAGCTCGAACTCTTCGGCCGGCGGCGCGGACGCCAAGGTGGGAACCGTCGCCTGCTGACCGGCTACGGGCAGGTGGACCAGGAGGGCCACCATCACCAGCGCGGCGATGCCGAACAGGGCGGCCACGCCGAAGGTCGTGTCGAGGCCGTGGACCATGGACGCCGGCACGCCGGCACCCGCCTTCAGCTGTGCGTGATCCGACGCCGCGCTGAGGACGGTGACCAGCACCGCCAGTCCCAGGGCCGCCCCCACCTGCTGGGTCACGTTCACCAGGCCGGACGCCGCCCCGGCGTCACCCGGCTCGACACCGGCGAGCCCGGCCGTGGTCAGGGGCACCAGCGCGGTCCCCGAGCCCAGCCCCATGAGGACGAGGATGACGAAGATCTGCGGATACGAGGCGCCGGCGTGCAGCTGGCTCGACAGGAGCAGGGCGGCGACGGTGAGGCTGATGCCCGTCATGATCAGCGCCTTGGGGCGGACCCGGCCGATCAGGACCTTGCTCACGAGCTGTGACGACAGGAACACCGCGGCGGGCATCGGCAGGAAGCACAGGCCCGTCCGGAGCGGCGAGTAGCCCTCCACGTCCTGGAGGAACTGGCCGACGAAGAAGAACAGGCCGTACATGCCGGCGTACATGAGCCCACGCGAGACGTTGGCGGCGGTGCGCGTCCCGCTGGCGAAGAGCCGCAGCGGCACGATCGGCTCCTCGGCCCGCGTCTCGATCCGGACGAACAACCCGAGCAGGAAGGCCCCCACCGCGAGGGAACCGATGGTGACCAGGCTCGACCACCCGTCGGTGCCGGCCTCGACGAGCCCGAGCACGATGCCCACCATGCCCAACGTGGAGGTGAGGGCGCCGGCGACGTCGAAGTGGCCGCGGCGGCGCTCCGTCTCCTGCAGGACGATGCGTCCCACGAGCAGGACGGTGATCCCGATCGGGACGTTGACGAACATCACCCAGCGCCACGACACCAGCTGGGTCAGGGCGCCGCCCGCCACCAGGCCGATCGCTCCCCCGGCCGCCGACACCGTGGTGAAGAGGCCGATGGCCCGGACCCGTGCGGGCCCTTCCGAGAAGATGGTGGTCAGGAGGGCCAACGAGGAGGGCGCGGCCAGCGCGGCGCCGACCCCCTGGAGGGCGCGGGCGGACAGGAGCATCCAGCCGGAGACGGCCAACCCGCCGAAGAGCGAGCTCACGGTGAAGATGGCGATGCCGGCCAGGAAGGTGCGGCGCCGGCCCAGGAGGTCCCCGGACCGGGCCCCCAGGAGGAGGAGGCCGCCGAAGGTCAGCAGGTAGGCGTTGATGACCCAGGAGAGCTCGCCCCCTGAGAGGCCGAGCCCCTCTTGGATGTGCGGGAGGGCGACGTTCACGATTGTCGTGTCCAGGACCACCATGAGCTGGGCGGTCAGGATGACGAACAGGAACACCGTGGGGGTGTTGAGCAGGCTCTTGAGGCGTCCGGGCGCCCCTGAACCGGGTCCGCCGAGGGGCGCGGGACGAGGCGCGACAATTACTGGAGAAGGCATTTGATTCCGATCTTTCCGCTGGTATTCTGGCTAGGCGGAAGCTTCCTCCGGTTAGTATACGGAGGGTGCCTCCGTTTTGCAAGACCGAATTTTCCCTGGGAGGGAACGCACGAGGATGACGGCTCAACCGAGCTCGACGACGGAAACGGTCGACCGCATCGACGAAGACGATGCGGCACGCCCCATGCGGGCCGACGCCAGGCGCAACTACGAGCGCCTGGTGGCCGCGGCGCGCACAGTGTTCGCCCAGGAGGGTGGAGGCGCATCGATGGAGGCCATCGCCAAGGAGGCGGGCGTCGGGGTCGGGACGCTGTACCGGCACTTCCCGAAGCGGATCGATGTGGTCGAGGCCGTCTACCGCGAGGACGTGGACGAGCTGGTCACGGTGGCGCAATCGGTGATCGCCGACCAGGAGCCGTGGCCGGCACTCGTCGCCTGGCTCGAGGCCTTCGTCCGCTACGCGAGGGGCAAGAAGCGGTTCCTCAACGAGCTGCACGAGGCGTTCGAGAAGAATCCCGAGCTGCAGGTGGCGTCGCGTGAGCGCATCGTGGGCGCAGTGGGCATCGTGCTCAGCCCGGCCCAGGAGGCGGGCGTGGTGCGCACCGACATCGACGCGGCCGACCTTATGCAGCTGCTCGGCTCCATGTGCATGAGCGCCACGCTGACCCCGGATCAGAGCGCGCGGTTGCTCCTCATGATCGAAGACGGGCTCCGCCCCCCGGGCTGAGCGCTGGGCCGCACCGTGCGGCGGCGCATCCCCGGGGCTGTGGTGCATGTCGCGGGCATCGGTGCCGCCGCCCCGGATACCTCGCAGGGGCCTGTTCCGGTAATCAGATACCGGTGTGCTCGGCGCGCACGGGATCGGGATCCGGCACGTGTGGCATCAGGGCGTTGGGGGGGATAGTCCCCAGTCGGCCGGCCTCGAAGTCCTCGAGGGCCTGCACGATCTCATCCCTGGTGTTCATGACAAAGGGCCCGTAGTGCTCCACGGGCTCCCCGATCGGTCGGCCCCCGAGAATCAGCGCCTCCAGGTGGCTCGTGCCGGAATCCTGTGTGTCGTCCGCCCGCAGCGAGATGAAGTCCCCCGGGCCGAACACAACGAGTTGCCCGCTCGTGATCGGTCGACCTTCGCCGCCCACCCGCCCGGATCCGGCGAGGAGGTAGACGAGCGCGTTGAATCCGGGGTCCCACGGAACATCGAGCAGCGCCCCGGGCGCCACCGATGCGTGCATGAAGGCCATCGGCGTGTGGGTCGACCCGGGGCCGCGGTGACCATCGACTTCGCCGGCGACGATCCGCAGCAGGGCGCCGCCGTCACCGGACGACAGCAGGGTCACGTCACCGGCTTCGAGTCCCTGATAGGCGGGGGCGATCATCTTGTCCCGGGCGGGCAGATTGACCCACAGCTGTATGCCGTGGAAGAGACCACCGGCGACGACGAGCTCCTCCGGCGGCGTCTCGATGTGCAGGATGCCCTTCCCCGCCGTCATCCACTGCGTGGCTCCGTCCGTGATCAGACCGCCGCCACCGTGCGAGTCCTGGTGTGCGAACGTGCCGTCGATCATGTAGGTGACGGTCTCGAACCCGCGATGGGGGTGCCACGGCGTGCCTTTGGGCTCCCCCGGGGCGTAGTCGACCTCACCCATCTGGTCCATGTGCACGAACGGATCGAGATCCTGCAGGCGCACGCCGGCGAAGGCCCGGCGGACGGGGAAACCCTCCCCCTCGAGCCCTCGGGGGGCCGTGGTCACGGACTGCACCGGACGCTCGGTCCCCCGGGCGCGGTGGAGCCCCGGAATGGCCGGCAGTTTGCCGAGATCATCGACGGTGACAGCGGGCACGGGTACCTCCCAACGACGTGAGCCAAGGGCCGCGGACGCGACCGCTCACCTCTGTGGAGAATAGGCGTGTCGCCGCACGACCGGTTCGGTCGGGCGGCTGTGCGGCTGACGCCCGCCGGAGGGCGTCAGTGGAGGTGCCGCTGCCAGTCCGCGGGGACGCGGCCGGCAGGGCCAGGCGTGGGCTGACTGAGCGGGTGATGCAGCGGGGGCGCCAGCTCGGGCCCGTCGTAATACTGGTCGTTCTCGTAGTCCCAGAACCAGTCCTCACCCGGCTCGAAACTCCGGACGATGGCGTGGCCGCTCTGCTTGGCATGTGCGCTGGCGTGCTGGCCCGGCGAACTGTCGCAACAGCCGATGTGCCCGCAAGCGGCGCAGCGGCGCAGGTGGAGCCACCACCCGTTGGACGCGTCGCATTCGACGCATCCAGCACCGCTGGGCTCCGCTGCCACGTTGATCGGTTCCTCGGCCATGCGTCTCGTCCCCTTATCCGGCGATGGCGTCGCTCCGGCGGGGCAACACCCAGCCCGGCCGGGGGAAGTGGCACGTGTACCCGTTCGGGTAGTGCTCCAGGTAGTCCTGGTGCTCGGGCTCTGCCTCCCAGAAGGGCCCAGCCGGGCTGACCTCGGTGACGACCTTGCCGGGCCACAGCCCCGAAGCCTCGACGTCGGCGATGGTGTCTTCGGCCACCCGGCGCTGCTCGTCGTCGAGGTAGAAGATCGCCGATCGGTAGCTCGCCCCGATGTCGTTGCCCTGGCGGTTCCGCGTCGTCGGGTCGTGGATCTGAAAGAAGAACTCGAGCACCTCGCGGTACGAGGTCACCGACGGGTCGAAGGTGATCTCGATCGCCTCGGCGTGGTTCCCGTGGTTCCGGTAGGTGGCGTTCGCCACCTCACCGCCGGTGTAGCCGACCCTGGTCGAGAGCACGCCGGGGCGCTTGCGGATCAGATCCTGCATCCCCCAGAAGCACCCGCCAGCCAGAATCGCCTTCTCGGTCGTGGCGCTCACTGGGCCACCTCCTCCTTGGTCGCTCCTCCGTCGAAGAGCTTCGTGTACTCACCGTATCCCTCGGCCTCGAGGTCCTCATAGGGGACGAACCGCAGTGAGGCCGAGTTGATGCAATAGCGCAGGCCGCCCTCCTCGGGAGGCCCGTCGTTGAAGACGTGGCCGAGGTGGCTGTCGCCGTGCGCCGAGCGAACCTCGGTCCTGATCATGCCCAGGGTCGCGTCCTGGCGCTCGACCACGTTGGCCGGGTCGAGCGGCACCGTGAAGCTCGGCCACCCACATCCGCTGTCGAACTTCTTGAGTGAGGCGAACAGGGGCTCCCCCGACACGATGTCGACGTAAATCCCAGCCTCCTTCTTGTCCCAGAACTCATTGGCAAACGCTGGCTCGGTGGCCGCCTCCTGGGTGACGGCGTACTCCTTCGGCGTCAGCTTGGCGATGACGTCCGGGTCCTTGCGGTAACGATCGGTCATATCAGCTCCTTCGCCACCCATTGGTGGCTTTCCCTACCCTCTTCAACCTCCATTACCCACCCTTTGTTTCCCTGATCACGGGGCTCACCCCACCCCTCCTTCCGGAGCCCACACCGAGACCGGTCGTCCGCTCCGGACCGGTGCGGGTCGCCCGGGGTGCGGGAGCGCCGCCAGGCCCTGACCTCGGATTCTGCGCCGGCGATCCCCGAACGCCGGTGACCATCCCCCCTGCCGTTTCCCGGCACAGCGGCCCTCGATCTGAGACGAATTCTACGGCTCTTCGGGGCGCAGAGCACCGGCGGCCCGGGCTCGGGCCCCGGTCGTGGCGAAGCCGGCGCGTCGGCCGTTCCGACAGGCGTGCCACGGCCTCGATCCCGGATGGCTCAGGTACCCTTCTGCCCGGGGGGACGGCAAACGGCGCGAGGGGTGTTCCGCCTGTGCGCACGGGTGCCGGCGTACGACCTGAAAGGGAGACATGTCCGAGACCACCGAGATCGATCTCGTCACGGCGGAGGTCATCAGATCGGCCATGGAGACCGTCTGCTTCGAAATGGCGACCTACGTCTCGCGCACGGCGACAACACCGATCCTGAACCAGTCCAACGAACGGAACGCCACGATTCTCGACGGTCAGGGCCGGCTGGCCGCGCTCTCGGTCGGCATCCCGCAGTTCATGCTGTCCAGCACCCTTCCCGTCCGCTTCGCCATCGACTTCTTCGGCGAGGAGCTCAAGCCCGGCGACGTCATCGTCGCCAATGACCCGTACCACGGCGGCGGGCATCTCCCGGACTTCAACGTGTTCGCGCCGGTGTTCGACGACCAGGGGGAACTCCTCCTGGTCGCCTCCATCCAGTGCCACCACGGCGACACCGGTGGGGCCGTCCCGGGTGGCTACAACACCATGGCCAAGGACGTGTACAGCGAAGGGACGCGCTACCCGTTGCTCAAGATCATCGACGGTGGGCACGAGCGCCGGGACGTGATCCTCACCATGCGGGCCAACAACCGGCTCGCCGGTTTCATCGGTGACCTCCGTTCCCAGGTGGGAGCAGCCCAACTCGGGGCGGCACGCCTGCAGGAGCTGGCCACGCATTGGGGCGCCGGAACCGTCCGCGCCGCTGTGGAACACACCATCAACGATGCACGGACGCGCTTCTCCGAGGAGATCAGCGGTTGGCCCGATGGGACCTACGAAGCCGACATCTACGTCGACAGCGACCCGCAGGGGAACCAGGATCTGCATGTCCACGTCGCCGTCACCGTCGACGGCGAGCGGTTGATCCTCGACTTCGAAGGGTCCGACACACGCCCCCACATCTCGGGCTGGTCCACCTTCGGCAACACCCGCGGCAACGCCATTGCGCAGTTGGCGAGCCTCGTGGATCCGACCATCCCCAAGAACGAAGGGTTCTTCGACTGCGTCGAGCTCCGGGTCCCGCTCGGCTGCTGCCTGAACCCCGTGGAGCCGAAGCCCGTCAGCTCGGGCACCCACCATCCGGGCGTCGAGGTCGGCGACGCCATCGCCGTGGCGATGGCCCAGATCATTCCGGAGCGCTGCGCGCCCCAGACCTACAAGTTCGGCAGCCCGAGGCAGATGTGGGGAGACGTGGACCCCCGCACCGGACTGCCGTTCTTCGACCACGGCGGGGAGGTCAGCGCGGGCTGGGTGAACGGCGTGGAAGGCGTGGACGGCTGGGGCGCCCTCGCCCCCGCGATGGGCAACCTGATCAAGGCCTCGGCCGAGCTCAACGAGCGGCTCTTCCCGCATATTCTGCGCGGCCGCAACTATCTGACTGACTCGGGTGGACCCGGCAAGTTCCGGGGCGGCTGCGGCAGCCACTTCGTCAAGGAGGCGCGCACACCGACCTCGGTCAGCCAGTACTGCGTGAACCAGCGCCATCTCCACCCGGGCATCGCCGGTGGCCTGCCGGGAAGCCCCGACATCTGCGTCGTCAGCAAGGGAACCGAGCGGGAAGTCACGGTCTCCCCGGTGGTCACGGCGCATCTCCTCGAGACCGGCGACCAGCTCGTCTACGACTTCGGCGGGGGTGGGGGCTGGGGCGACCCGTTGGAGCGGGACGTCGAAGCCGTCCTGGACGACGTGTGGGACGAGTACGTCTCGATTGAGGGCGCTCGACGCGACTACGGCGTCGTGATCACGGGGACGCTCGACGCCATGGATCTGGCCGTCGACTTGGACGCCACGAAACAGCTCCGGGCGGAACGGTCCCTCCTGGAGGCGCGGGCATGAGCGCCGGCGGCGACCGGTACCGCATCGGAGTCGACGTCGGCGGCACCTTCACCGACTGTGTGCTGCTCCGCCCGGACGGCTCCCTCCTCCTGGAGAAGACCCCGACGACCCCCGACGACCAGTCCGACGGCGTGCTGGCCGGTATCGGCCGGTTGGCCGAAGCCGAGGAACTGGCCGACGTCACGGCGCTCCTCGGCCGGTGCGAGTCCATCGTCCACGGCACCACGGCGGCGGACAACACCATGATCCAGATGACGGGAGCCCCGACCGGCCTGTTGGTGACCGAGGGGTTCCGCGACGAGATAGAGATGCGGCGGTGCTTCAAGGAGGACATCTGGGACCCGGGCTACCCGGCGCCCGAGCCCATCGCCCGCCGGCGGGTGCGGCTCGAGATCGCTGAGCGCATCACGAGCGAAGGCACGGTGGATCTGGAGCTCGACGAGCCGGGCGTGCGCAAGGCGACGGCACGGCTGCGGGCATTCGGCGTCACCTCGATCGCCGTGTGCTTCCTGCACAGCTACCTGAACTCCACCCACGAGCGACGGGCCCGGGAGCTGATTCTGGAGGAATACCCCGACGTCGAGCTGGTCTCGCTGTCCCACGAGGTCTGGCCGAAGCCGCCCGAGTTCGAACGAACGTCCACCACCCTCGTCAACGCGTTCGTGGGACCGCCGATCGTCCGCTACCTGGAGCGCCTGGAGTCACGCCTGGCGGACGCGGGATTCGGGGAGGAGCTGCTCCTGGCCACCAGCTCCGGCGGCGTCGCCACTCCGAGGGCGACCAAGACGCGACCGCTGGCGACCATCGGTTCCGGACCGACCGGAGGCGTCGTCGCCGCGGCGCGAGCGTCGGCCACCGCCGGCCTCGGCGACGTCGTCAGCGTCGACATGGGCGGCACGAGCTACGACGTCTGCCTGATCCGTGATGGTCGACCGGAGGTGAAGACGGACTGGAACTGGCGACACCGTTACTGCATCGCCCTCCCGATGGTCGACGTGCACTCCATCGGCGCGGGCGGCGGATCCCTCAGCCGTAACCGGGCCGGCACGCTCACCGTCGGGCCCGAATCGGCCGGAAGCATCCCGGGCCCGGTGTGCTACCGGCGGGGAGGAACCGAGCCCGCGGTCACCGATGCCGACCTGGTCCTGGGACGGCTCGACCCCGATGCGTTCTGGAGCGGTCGCCTCGCCCTCGACATAGACGGCGCGCGAAAGGCCCTTGCCACCGTCGGGGAGCCCCTCGGGCTCGACGCGGAGGCGGCCGCGGTCGCCACCGTGGCGCTCGTCGACGCGCACATGTGCGACGCCGTCCGCCGCATCCTCTCCCTCGCCGGAGCCGACCCGCGCGAGCTCGACCTCGTTGCCTTCGGTGGCATGGGGGCCGTGCATGCCGCCCGCCAGGCCGCACTGCTCGGCATGCGCCGCGTCCTCATCCCCCGAGCTGCACCAGCCTTTTCGGCCCTCGGCCTGCTCACCGCCAATCACGTCGTCGATGATGCCCGCACGCTCCAGGGTGACTGGCGGGAGATAGACCTCGGGACGCTCAGCGGGCTGGCGGAGGACCTCCTCGCCTCCGCCGTGGGCGCCCTCGAGGCCGCGGGCATCTCCCCCGAGCGCAGGGTGTTCGAATGGCGACTCAACCTGGTGTACCCGGGACAGACCTTCGATGTGGCCATTCCCATCGACAAGTCGATCGGGCAACCCATAGGCCAGGGTGCGGTCGAGGCGGCGGTCGGCGAGTTCCATCGCCGCAACGAGGAGGCCCGACTGATTGAGGCTCGATCTCAGGAACCGGTCGTCCGCGGTATCAGGCTGGTGGCCACTGGACTGGTCGATCAGCCCGGGGAGCTGCTCCTCGACGAGTCCGGCCTCGTGGAGCCGATCGGCCACCGCCGCGTCTTCGCCGGCGACACGTGGCACGACCGCGTCCCCGTCTACGACGGGGACTCAGTTCGTCCCGGCGCGCCTGTCGTCGGCCCCGCTCTCATCCAGAGCCCGTTCACGACCCTGGTGCTCGCCCGTGGCGATGAGGCTCGGGTGCGCCCCAACGGAGACATCCTCGTAGAGGTCGCGGCGACCTGAACGAGGCCGGCCAGGTGTCTCGGCCCGCACCAAGAACGGGTCGGCGTCACGAGCTGGCTCGACGAAGCGCCCGCGTCCGAGCCGGCTTGGGTGTTGTCTCGTCGTCCCTCACAACGGCAGCACGTCGCCGGCCCGCTCCCGCATCATGTAGTCCGCGTACCAGTCGGGCCAGTTCGGGTCTTCCGCTCCCGTCCGCTTCTCGTGCTCGCCGTGGGCCGCCGCGGCCCGACGCAGCGCGGCAGCCAGATCGCTCGTCGACGCGTAGGGAGTCGTGGCCGGGTCGAGACGCCCCGGCAGCCTCGTCGTGACCTCCTGGAACAGCCAACCGTTGCCGTCCGGGTCGCTGAAGGTGGCGAATGAGCCGTAGCTGCTGCGACCGTCCGCCGGTCCGGGCACACGGCCGGACGCGTGAAAGCGGTCGCCCAGCGTCCCCTCGTGGAACACCTCGCTCACCTCCACACCACGGGCCTCCAACTCGTGGCGCGTCGCATCCAGGTCGGAGACGGTCAAGTACACGCCCTGGCCTGAACCGGGCGCGGCGGTGGTGAGGTTGGTCCCGAATTGGACCGAGCATCCGGAGCCCGGAGGCGTGAACTGAACGAGGCGGACTTCGTCACCAGCAGAGACATCAGCGTCGAGCCTCCAACCGAGCTTTCCATAGAACTGCTTGGCGCGGTCGACATCGGAGACGGGAATGACAAGCACCTCGAGGTGCATCTCCGACGCCCCAAGAGAGCCAGCTCCGGTCGAGGTTCCATGGCTTGCGTCAGTGGGGCTCATGATGATCTCCGATCTTTCCCACCCTCAAGGTTCGCACTTCGAGCCCTGCGGCGGCCAGCTGCGGAACGGCTGGTCGGCGGGCCACCCCGGATCGACGGGGCCGGCCACGGTCGCGCGACCTCTCGCGCTTCTGGGTCAGCCCGGCACGAGGAGCGACTTGGCGACGGTCTCTCTGGCCTCGATGGCGAGATGCGCCTTCTCCGCGTCGCGGAGAGGGAATGTCTGTCCCACCAGTGGCGCAACACGCTCGTGGCGCAGCTCTTCGAGGATCGCGACCAAGAGTCTGGACCGGTTGCCCTTCCGGTACTGAAGGTCGGCGATGGTGGTGAGAGAGATCCCGCGGTGCCGTGCGGCGTCGCCGTCGATGCGCGCAAACGAGCCGCTGGGCGACCCGTGGGCGGAGAACCGGCCTCCGTCGCTCATCAGCTCGAACGCCTCGTTGCCCAGGGTGCCCCCGACGCCGTCAAGGACGACCGTGGGCCGGCGACCATCGGCTGCCGAGACCACTTCGTCCGCCCAGTCCGGATGTCCATAGTCGATGGCGGCGCCGCCGGCGGCGGCGGCGGCGACCACTTCCTGCTTCGTCCGTCCCCGCACCGCGCCGACCACGTGCGCGCCGCGATTCGCCAGCAGCTGGACGAGAAGGAGTCCCATCCCGCCCGCCGCGCCGAGCACGAGCACCCACTCCCCCGCTTCAACGCCCGTGACCTCCATCACGCGCAGGGCGGTGGTGCCGTCGTGCAGCACCGCCGTCGCGTCAAGAAGCTCGACGCCGTCGGGGATGCGCGCACAGGCCCCGAGGTCCGCCACCGCAAGCTCGGAGTAACCCCCCTGACCGCCAGCTCCACCGGTATGGGCCACCACGGCGTCACCCACCCGGTCGGCCTCGACACCCTCCCCGACAGCGGTGATGGTGCCCCCGACCCCGTTCCCCGGGATGTACGGCGGCCTGATCGGAAAGGAGTCCGCTCCCCTGCCCGAGCGGATCATCGTGTCGACGAAGAGGACGTCACTCGCCGCCGTGGCCACGAGAACCTGGCCTGGCCCCGGCGCGGGGTCGGACAGCGCTCGCAGCTCGAGCACCTCTGGCCCTCCGAACCGGCGGACCTCGATGGCGCGCACGCTCAGGCCCCTCCGGGCTCGTCCTCGGCTCCCGCGACGTCGCGCGAGGAGAAGCCTGGCCGATCACGGTCGACGTTGAAGGAGATGATCCGACGAGGATGGATCCTGATGATCTCTGGCGCCAGATGCCCGGTGGGGTCCCGGGTTCCAAGGGCCGTCTCGGCGGCCCCGCGGATCTCGAGGAAGTGCGCACCCTCCATGGACGGCCCGGTGACCTCGTCGACGACGAAGGCCACGCTCGGGCTGGCCTGCACGTTGCGGAACTTGGCGCTTTGGGCCATGTTGAACCCAGCGATGTCGATAGTGCCGAGGTCAGGGTTGTAGGCGAACCCGACCGGTTTGACCTGGGGGCTCCCATTGCGCGCCACGGTGGCGAGGTGCCCGCGCTGCAGGCGGGTGAGGAACTGGACTTCGGCTGCGCTGAAGGACATGCGGTGGAGGATAAAACCTCAGGTAAGGTTGAGGTCAAGTGCCAAGCACCGATTCCTCTCCGTCACACGAAATCAGCATTGGTCAGGTGGCGGCGCGCAGTGGTGTGAGCATCTCGACGCTGCACTTCTACGAAGCCGAAGATCTCATTCAGAGCTGGCGGCGGACCGATGGCAACCAGCGGCGTTTCCACCGAGAGGTGCTCCGGCGCGTCGCCTTCATTCGGGCCTCCCAACAGGTCGGCATCCCTCTACGGCGGATCAAGGAGGCGCTCGACCAATTGCCCGACAAGCGCACACCGACGCGCCGGGACTGGGCGAAACTGTCGGCGACGTGGAGGCAAGATCTCGACGATCGAATCACTCGCCTCGAACACCTGCGCGACCGCCTGGACGGATGTATCGGCTGCGGCTGCCTCTCCCTCGGACTCTGCAAACTTGTGAACCCGGACGACGTCTTGGCGGGGCGAGGCCCGGGGCCGCACAACCTCTGACACGCGGTGCGTCCCGTCGCCGCTCGTGACCCTCCCGAGATTCAGTACGCTCCATGCCGTGGCTGAAGGACCACGGCGTGCCGCCCAACTCCTCGTCCAGTGCCTCGAGCACGAGGGTGTCACGTGCGTCTTCGGCATCCCCGGGGAAGAGAACATCTACCTCACCGATGCGCTGTCCCGGTCCTCCATTCGTTACGTCCTGGTCCGCCACGAGCAAGCGGCGTCGTTCATGGCCGAGATCCACGGTCGGCTCACCGGCAAAGCCGGTGTCTGCTCGGCCACCCTGGGTCCCGGCGCCATCAACCTCCTGCTGGGAACGGCCGATGCGTATACCAACAGCACACCCCTACTGGCCCTCTCGGCCCAGGTGGGGCTCAACCGGATCTACAAGGAATCGCATCAGAGCGTCGACCTGGTGTCGATGTTCTCGCCGGTGACAAAGTGGTCCGACCTGATTCTCACCCCCGCCTCCATTCCCGAGATGGTCCGCAAGGCGTTCAAGCTCGCCCAGACCGAGCGACCGGGATCCGTGTATCTCGGCGTGCCAGAGGACGTCGAGGCGGCCTTCGTCCCCGATCAGCTGTTGCCGCTCGAGGTCAACACACCACGGCCCGACGAGCCGTCGCCGTCGCAGATCGCACGGGCGGCCGCTGTGCTCAGCACGAGCGAGCGACCCATCATCCTGGCCGGGCACGGCGCCGCCCGCTCGGGAGCGGCCGACGCGCTGCGGCGTTTCTCCGAGCTGCTGGGCCTCCCGGTGGCGACCACGTTTCACGGCAAGGGTGTGTTCCCCGACGATCACCCGCACTCCCTCGGTGCCGTCGGGTTCATGAGCCACGACTACGTCAATTTCGGGTTCGACGACGCCGACGTGATCGTGAGCGTCGGGTACGAGTTGCAGGAGTTCGACCCCGTCCGGATCAACCCCGGCGGAGACAAGCAGATCATCCACCTCAGCCGTGTCCCCGCGGAGGTGGACGCCCGCTACGACGTCGAGGTGGGAATCCAAGCCGACATCGCGAGCACGCTGGCCGCCTTGGGCGAAGCGACCACTCGACGCTTCGCCCAGGGAACGAGAGGGGAGAAGATCCGGCGGCTCCTGGCTGACGAGCTGGCCCAAGGGGCCGCTGACGACAGCTTTCCACTGAAACCTCAACGAGTCGTGGCGGATACTCGGGCGGCGCTCGGGCGCTCCGACATCGTTCTCGCCGACACCGGTGCCGTAAAGATGTGGATGGCCCGCCTTTACCCCACGTACGAGCCGAACACGTGCCTGATCTCCAATGGGCTCTCGACGATGGCCTTCGCCCTGCCCGGTGCCATCGGCGCCAAGCTGGCCGCGCCCGACTGCAAGGTGCTGGCGGCGGTCGGGGATGGAGCTTTTCTGATGAACTCCCAGGAGATCGAGACGGCTCTCCGGGAGCGGATCCCCCTGGCCGTCTTGATCTGGGAGGACGACGCCTACGGCCTGATCGGTTGGAAGATGGATCTGGAGCTCGGGCATCACGTGGAGGTCGGATTCTCCAACCCCGACTTCGTGGCCTACGCCGAGAGCTTCGGCGCCCGGGGCTACCGGGTGGGTGCCGCGGGGGATCTTCTCGCGATGCTCAACGAGGCCCTGGCCGCCGACACGGTGTCGGTCATCACCTGCCCGGTCGACTATTCCGAGAACCTGCGTCTCACCGATGCCCTGGGCGAGCTCTCCGGACCGTTCTGACGACCTCGCCTCGGACGTGGTTGGTGCCCGGCTGACGGACTTTCGAGCGGTCGACTTCGACGGACACGGCAGCGGGTCGCGTGGTCTTCACGCCCCGTTGCTGTTGAGCTCGGCCACGTCGGATTCGGAGAGCGCCAGATCGGCGCCGGTGACGTTTTGGCGCAGGTGGGCGACCGATGAGGTGCCGGGGATCAAGAGAATGTTCTCCGAGCGCTGGAGCAACCACGCCAAAGCGACGGCCATGGGCGTGGAGTCGAGACGGTTGGCGACCGAGCTCAAGGTGTCGGACTGGAGCGGGGTGAAGCCACCGAGCGGGAAGTACGGCACATACGCAACGCCCTCTGCGGCGAGGGAGTCGATCAGTTCGTCGTCATCACGATTGGCAATGTTGTAGAAGTTCTGCACGCAGACCACCGGCGCGATCGCTCGTGCCTCGGCAATCTGTTCGGCTGACACGGTGCTCACCCCGAGGTGCCGGATGAGGCCCTGTTGTTGCAGCTCTGCGAGTGCGGCAAACTGCTCGGCCAGCGAACCCGGTTCGGCGAGACTGAATCCCCCGACCCGCAGGTTGACGACGTCGAGGACGTCGAGGCCGAGTCGAGTCAGATTGTCGTGGACCGCCTGCGAGAGTTCCTGCGGCGAACGGGCGTGGATCCAGCCACCCGTCTCGTCGCGACGAGCCCCTACCTTGGTCACGATCCGCAGGTCCTCCGAATACGGGTGCAGAGCCTCCTTGATTATCTCGTTGGTCACGAACGGGCCGTAGAAGTCGCTGGTGTCGATGTGGGTGATGCCGAGACCCACCACTTCACGCAACACCGCGATCGCTGCGTTCCGATCGGGGGGCGGGCCGAAGACGCCCGGTCCGGCCAACTGCATTGCGCCGTACCCCATCCGAGTGACCGTCAGGTCCGGGGCCATCGTGAACGTCCCGCCGGGAGGTGTCTGTGTTGCCATGCGTGTGCTCCTCTCATCGTCGTCGTGCAACCGCTGTGGTGCCCTCTTCGGCCTCTGAGGTGGACATGCGGCTGACGGCGACGCAACCCCAATATCCACCAAGTTTGGGCCCATACCGATTTTGACCATATGGACGCATGGTCGGTGACACGATCACCACAGCGAGAAGGAAGCCCCCCGGTGGCCAGTGACGACGTCTTCGACGTAATGGTGGTCGGTGCCGGGCTGGTCGGCGAGGCCGCCGCTCGGACTGCTGGAGGCATACTGCCTCTGAGGCCAGTCGTCAGACACTGACGCAAACAGCTCGGCCCGGGGACAATAGAGGCAGTTTGTCGAGACACCCTGGAATGACCAGGGTCCGATCGAAGGGAGGCGCCAAGTGAGCCATGAACAGTTCCAGAAGGTGAAGCTCGGACGGGGCTTTCTCGCCGCCTTGGATCAAAGCGGCGGAAGCACCCCCAAGGCCCTGAAGCTCTACGGCATCGACGATGACCAGTATGCGGACGACGATGAGATGTTCGCGCTGATGCACGCCATGCGTAGCCGGATCATCCAGAGCCCAAGTTTCGACGGCGACAAGATCATCGGTGCAATCTTGTTCGAAGACACGATGGATCGCGAGATCGATGGTCGTGACTCGGTGTCGTACCTGTGGGACGTCAAGCGGGTGGTGTCATTCTTGAAAGTCGACAAAGGCCTCGCCGCCGAACAAGACGGCGTCCAGGTCATGAATCCCATTCCCGGCCTCGCTCCCCTGCTCTCACGTGCGAAGGAGAAGGGAGTGTTCGGTACCAAGATGCGCTCTTTCATAAAGCGGGCCAGCAGTGTCGGCATCAAGACGGTCGTAGAGCAGCAGTTCGAGGTCGCCAAAGGGATTCTGGCCGCCGGCTTGCTACCCATCATCGAGCCCGAAGTCGATATCTACAGCCCCGAGAAGGGTGAGGCCGAGGAACTGCTGAAGGCGTACGTTTTCGAACAGCTCGCTCAGCTCGAGTCGGAGCACCACGTCATGCTGAAATTCTCGCTGCCCGACGTCGGCGACTTCTACGCAGATCTGGTGGGCCACCCGAACGTGTTGCGGGTTGTCGCGCTGTCAGGCGGTTACGACCGCAAGGAAGCAGACGCCCGTCTGGCCGCCAACCACGGCGTGATCGCCAGTTTCTCGCGCGCCCTCACCGAGGGGTTATCCGTGCACCAGAGCCGCGAGGAATTCGATGCCACCCTGAAGCTTTCGGTTGAGAGCATTCTCGACGCCTCCCTCACGTAGCCCGCACTGGAGGAGCGGTCCTACGCTGGAACCATGACCTCAAGGATCAGCTTGACCGAAACCGAGCGGGCTTACGTGCAGAGCCAGCCGCTCGGCCGCCTGGCCACCGTCGATGCGACTGGCGCTCCTCAGAACAACCCGGTTGGCGCGTCCTCGACGAGGAGACCGGCGACATCGTCATCGGCGGGGGTGCGATAGGCGCGACCCGGAAGTTCCGCAACGTGCGGGCCAACCCCCAGGTCGCCCTGGTCATCGACGACCTCGTCTCGACGGACCCCTGGACCGTGCGGGGCGTCGAGATCCGCGGCACCGCCGTGGCGCTCGCTGACGTCGACCCGCCGGTCTCGTTCATGAGCCCTGAAGTCATCCGGATCACACCGAACTGGATCGTCAGCTGGGGACTGGACCCCGACGTACCAGGGACGCAGAGTCGGCGCGGGAGCTGAAGGGACGCGGTGTCCCTCGAAGGACGAGTGGCACGAGGCTCGGACCTGACGGGGCAGACTGAGACAGTGTCACCACCTGGCTTCTCGCCGATGCGATACCGGATTTCCCAACCGATCCTTCGCCCGTCGCAGAGAGCGGGGAGCGGGCACGAATCGCAGAGGGGAGGCGACCGGCGCGGAACTCTGGCCGATACCCTGAGGACCAACAACTTTCTCTCGCTGGAGGAGAACCTCTAAGACTCAGGGGAGGGCACGCATGCCCACTGACAACGAGGCACCGCCGTGGGCTATTCGTTCCACACTGATCGCGGTAGCCGAGCTCGACCGATCCGTCGCCTTCTACCGGGAGGTCGGTCCTTTCAATGAGATCGCCCGCGAGGATGCAGTCGCTCTTCTCGGTGATGTGTCGTCCAAATCAATCGTCCTGATCTTGCGTGAAACGCGCAGCACGCATCACATTCGGCATGGCCAGCAGTCGCTCGGTCTCCGGTCGATCACCTTCAACGTGGGCTCGCTCGGCGAGCTCGATCGGGTCGAGTCCGTGTTGCGAGACCGCGACCTCTTTACCGCGCGTCAGCAGATCGCCGACGGCGCGGCAGAACTCGCGTACGGACGGGATCCGGACAACTTGCCTCTGGTGTTCATCTATTACGCCCCGGACAAAACGCTCGGACCCGACTACTACCGATCGGTTTGTCGCCTGGTGTATTCACTGGACGCCTGACGCGACCACCTGTCCCCCATGCGGTGCCGCGCAAGGTATGCGTTGCGCCTAACGGCCACCACAGATGGTCGCGCGTGCCACCGAGAACGCCGCCGCTGCTGGGACTGAGGACATCGTCATCGGCGGGAACCTCCCCGACGCCTTCCCCGAACCAGGCCGATCCGAGACTCGCGGCTCCAGCGCAACAGCTTGGGAGCTTCGATCTGTCGCCTCGCGGAGTGATCGCGGCAGTCCGAACCACGGGAGCACCGAGTTCTCGAAGCGGGTCATGGCAGAGATCTCGTCACCAGCCAGAGCAAGGACGAAGAGGCCAACCCCATGGCTCGTGCCATCTGGACCGTGCACGTAGGCGCCCAGCGCCGGTTGCCCATTCGCCCGTGTCTGCACGAGGTCGAACCTGCGGCCTGAGCCGAAGATGCTGGCAAAGAGGCGGGACGCCGGCTCACGGCCCTCGTACTCGAAGGACAGCGGCGGCATCGAGATGAAGACGTCGTCGGTCAGGAGTGCCACAAGCGAGTCGAGATCGGAGGACTCGTACGCTGCGACGAACTTGGCCACGATGGCGTCCTCCGAAGGCGAGTCGGAGGCCGGTGCCGGGTGGCGATCTCCGCCCGACGACAGCTTCGCCTGCAGACCGGCGCGGGCCCGTTTGAGGGCGCTGGTGACCGACTCCACGGTCGAGTCGAGCATGTCGGCGACTTCGCTGGCGCGGAACCCGAGGACGTCGCGCAAGACGAGCACGGCCACCTGTCGAGGAGGAAGGAGCTGGAGGGCGGTCACGAAGGCCAATGAGATGGACTCGGTCTGCTCATAACGGGCTTCGGGGCCAGGGGGCGCATCGATCGCACCCCCGAACAGGGTGTCGGGATATGGCTGGAGCCATGGAACCTCGCCGAGGCGTGTCGGCTTGGGCGGTTCCACCCCGGGCACGTCCCACTCCTTCGCCTGGCGTCGGCTGGCCGATCGACGGGCGTTGAGACACCGGTTGGTGGCGATCCGATACAGCCAGGTCCGAAGCGAGGCGCGCTCCTCGAAGCCTCCCAGACCCTGCCAGGCGGCGAGCAGGGTCTCCTGGAGCACGTCCTCGGCATCCTGGAACGAACCGAGCATCCGGTAGCAGTGCACCTGGAGCTCACGGCGGTACGGCACGGTCAGCTCGTCGAACGCGACGCCGTCCCCCGCACGCGCTCTCGTGATCCGGTCGATTGTGCCCACCGTCGAGTCTCCTTCCCGGGCCGTTCGTGGCTCCAGCCAACCTATAGACACCGGTCGAGGGGCGAACTGGGCGGTACGGGGGCGCCCAATTTCCCGGGGTCCGGGTGTCTGTATCTCGACGGTGAAAACGCCGACGAAAGGGGATTCGCAATGGGAAAGATCGTGGTCAGCGAGAACGTCTCGCTCGACGGAGTCGTCCAGGACCCGACCGGTGAGGAGGGCTTCAGGCACGGCGGCTGGTTCCTCCAGGTCGGGAACACGGACCGGGAAGAGTGGGGAAAGATCGAGTTCCAAGAGGCGCTGGGCACAGAAGCCCTGCTGTTGGGTCGGCGGAGCTACGAGTATTTCGCAGCGGGGTGGTCATCGCGGCCTGGCGAGTGGGCGGACAGGTTGAGAAGCCTGCCGAAGTATGTCGTGTCTTCGACCTCTCTCGTAGGTCCCGACTGGAAAAACTCGACGGTACTCAAGGGCGACGTGGTGAAAGAGGTCTCGAAGCTGAAGCAGGCGCTCGACGGGGACATCGTCGTCTACGGCAGTCGTCAGCTCGTACGCACGCTGATGGACCACGACCTGGTCGATGAGCTGCGGCTGACGGTCTACCCGGTCGTGCTCGGGGCAGGCGATCGCCTCTTCGACGACATCACCGACAAGACACCCCTGCGCCTCGTCAACGCGACCACTATCGGTGACGGCCTCGCCTTCGTGACCTACGACGTCGTGGCGGAAGCCTGACGACCGCAGCGTCGCGTCGAAGCGATGGAGCACCGGCCGACTTCAGCAGCCGGCCAGGCCGGTGCCGGCCCACTAGGACGCACTTGCATTCTCCAGCACCAGGGCGACCCCCTGGCCTGATCCGACACAGACACCGAGGACGCCGTAGCGAACCTGACGCAGGTTCAGTTCGGTGGCCAACGTGAGGACGTAGCGGGTGCCCGACGACCCGAAAGGATGGCCAATGGCGACCGCACCGCCGTTGGGGTTGAGTCGATCGTCTGGCACCACGAAGCCGTCCAGCTGGAGCGGCAGCTCGCGGAGCACACCCAGGGCCTGGGCCGCGAAGGCCTCGTGCACCTCCCAGACGTCCACGTCCGTCGGCGCCAGTTGGGCTCGTTGGAGCGCCTTGGCGATGGCGAAAGCCGGTGCGATCCCCATGAACTGTGGGTCGAGGGCGTGCGTCGCCGACGCCACAACTCGCGCCAGCGGAGTCAGCTCGAGGGACTGGGCGGCCTCCTCAGAGGCGAGGAGGACGGCGGAGGCACCATCGCTGAGTGGCGACGAGTTGCCCGCGGTCATCTGCGTGGTGTTGGGCTGCGGCGAGAGCGCGGCCAACTGCTCGGCCGTGGTGTCACCCCTGATCGTCTCGTCGTGCTCGAAGGTCCGACCGGGCGTCTTCCTGGTCCCGGGGATCTCGACCGGATGAATCTCGGCAGCGAACCGACCCGAGTCACGGGCGGCGGCGGCGTGGTGGTGGGAGCGCAGCGCGAAGGCGTCGATCTCCTCGCGGCTCAACTGGTAGCGGTCGGCGACGTTCTGCGCCGTCTTGATCATCTCGACGTACGCATTCCGAGCGAGCAGGACTGGGTTCGGGGGCCCGCCGGCACCGGCCCACATGGTGTCGAGCAGGAGGACCGGTCCCCGCGGGCTGAAGGGGGCGTCACCCTTCATGTTGGCCCAACCCGAGCGCGACATCGACTCGACCCCGGCGGCCAGTCCGATCTCGAGCTCGCCACTGCGGATGGCGTGGGCGATGGAGATGGCTCCGGTCAGGGACGAGGCACAGAAACGGTTGACGGTGACCGCGGGAACCGAATCAGGGAAGCCCGCGGCGAGCGCACCCCAGCGCGCGATATCCCCCATGCCTTCGTGGGCCACGTTGACACAGCCGGCCGCGATGTCGTCGACCCGATGGAGCGGGACGGCAACGCGCTCGCATGCCGCCACCATCGTCTGGCCCAGGAGGTCGTCGGTCCGCAGGTGCGAGAGGGAACCGCCGTAGCGACCGACGGGAGTCCGCACGCCGCCGAGGACGAAGGCATCGGTCACGACGCGAGCGTCGCGTCGAGCGTGATCTCGGGGACACCGGCGAGGGCGCGGCTCACGGGGCACCCCTCCTTGGCTTTCCGGGCGTGCTCGGCGAAGCTTGCCTGATCGATGCCCGGTACCCTCCCGACTGTCACGAGATCGATCTTGGTGATGGTCGGAGCGCCGTCGACGGGCCGCAACGTGACCGTCGCATCGGTGTGCACCGAATCGGGAGGACTTCCGGCCTGGGCCAGGAGGTTGGAGAGCGCCATGGAGAAGCAGGCCGCATGAGCCGCGGCGATCAACTGCTCCGGATTCGAGCCCGGTCCGTCCTCAAAGCGGGACTTGTAGGTGTACCCCCCGCTGATCGTGTCACCCGCCGTGAAGGTCCCGGTGCCCGTGGGTACATCGCCCTTCCATTCCGCGCTGCCTTTTGCCGGCATATCAGCCTCCTTGGTTGCCACCGGTTTTGGTTCTAGTCGGCGCTGGATCGCTCCGGTGCACCCCGATGCCGGACTCCCACGCGAGGCGAGGGCCGCGCTCGGTTCGGTCGAGCGCCGGCGGATTCAAGGGGTGAGCTGCCGGGTCTGGGACCCACTTCCGCGGGGCGGTCAATCCCGTCTGGCGACCGCTTGTGCCGCCCGATCTTCGAGTCATACGGTGGGCGACAAGCGATGCGAACCTCAATGGGCGACAAGCTCCTGTTGCAGGGGGCCGGCGCCAGGGAGAGTGGAACAGCGGTGAACTCGACCGATCCAGTTGCGAGGCCGTCGGGTCATACCCCTGAAGGCGGAGTCCTTCTCGGCAAGGCCAACGCGAGCCGGGGCATGGTCCTCTTCGAGGATCCACAGTGCCCCTACTGCCGACAGTTCGAGGAGCTCAACGGACCGCTCATCACAGCCGCATTGGACGCTGGCGAACTCGCCGTCGAATATCGCATGCGCTGCTTCCTCGGCCCAGAGTCCGTGAGAGCAGACAACGCGCTCGCACTCGCCGCCGAGGCCGGTCGCTTCGACGAGCTGCGCCACGCGCTCTTTGCCGCACAGCCGCCTGAGGGAACTGGAGGTTTCACGACCGAGGACCTCTTGCGTCTCGGCGCCCACGAACGACTGACCGGTTCGGACTACGTCTCGGGTGTGCGAACGGACCGGTACAAGACGTGGGTGCTCAGGCGTGAAGCCGTCTACCGGGGGCAGGATCCGCAGGGGACCCCAGCCGCCTGGCTCAACGGTGATCCGCTCGATCCGAGGGTGCTCTTCGACAGGCCCGAGTTCGAGAGCCGGCTTCACACCTAGGGGCGACGCGGCGAACTGGGGATCGGTTCACCTTCAGCTTGAGCTCGGACCCATGCACATCGTCGATGGCAGTCCGTCCGACTCGCCGTGACGCTCGCCTTCGCGAGCGAGCCCCGTATCCTTGTCGTCGGCGGCCGAGGGGTATTCCGACCTGGAGGGACGCGATGGGACACAGGGCAACAGTGGAGCTGGTGCTCGACTGTGCGGAACCGAAGAAGCTCGCGACGTTCTGGCGCGAGGCGCTCGACTATCGCGACTTCTACGCGGATACGAACTTGACCGTGCTCGTTCCCAAAGAAGGGATCGCTTCACCGCTTCTCCTGCAGGGCGTACCCGAACCCAAAGCCGGCAAGAACCGTATGCACCTCGACATCGTGGTCATCGACGTCGAAGCCGAGATCCGCCGGTTGCAGGCACTCGGCGCGCATCGTATCGACGAGGGTGTGCAGAGCTTCGGGGGGACCCGATGGGTCAGGATGTCGGACCCGGAGCAGAATGAGTTCTGCGTCTCCACGGGCATCGAGTGGTAAGGGAAGCTTCGCCGAGGGCAGACCGGTGCTCACCAGGCCGAACGCTCCTCGACAGAGTCATCGAGGGTCTCCAACCCGAAACCTGAGCAGCCACTCGTGAGCGGTGGGCGCGTCAGCCTTCGGGCTCTCGACCCGCCCCACCTTGGGGTTACTCGTCGCCACGGAGTTCTTCGGGGGTGACGATCACATCGACGAGGGCTTCGGATCGGAGCGCGGTCAACGCCAACGGCTGGCCGATGGCGTCACCGAGCATCAGTCGCTGCAACGACTGGGCGCTCGTGACTGGCTCGCCATTGGCACTGACCAAGAAGTCGCCGGGTCGCAGTCCGGCCTTTGCGGCCGGTCCCTCCGGTATGACCTGCTCGATCCGCATTCCGGTCTTCTGATCGAGCCGAAGGGCCAGGGGCGGCGGGAGCGGGGCCGGTGTACCCGCCAAGCCCAGGTAGGCCCTCCGGACGCGGCCCTCGGCCATGAGGGTGGCGACGATCTGTCGGGTGATCCCGTTGATGGGGATGGCCAGGCCGACCCCGACCCCGGCAACGGCGGTGTTGATGCCCACGACCTGACCCGAGGCGACGACCAACGCTCCGCCCGAGTTCCCAGGGTTCAGCGCGGCGTCGGTCTGAATGACGTCATCGACGATGCGCATGTTCTCCCCCGCTCGGGTCGGCAGCGAGCGGCCCAGGGCACTGACGACTCCGGCGGTGATCGTGCCGGCCAAACCAAGGGGGTTACCGACCGCGACGACGAGTTGTCCAACCCTGAGCTGGGAGGCCTCACCCAACCGCGCCGGCGCGGGGGTCACGCCGTCGGCGCGGACTACGGCCAGGTCAGACAAGGGGTCGCTACCGACGACGCGGAACGGGACGGTGGTGCCGTCGGCGAAGGCGGCCTGACCCGCCTCCGCCTTCCCGACCACGTGGGCGTTGGTGAGCAGGAAACCGTCGTTCGTGAACACGACCGCCGAGCCCGCGCCGGCTGCGATGCTCCCATCATGGAGGCGCCGGGATACCTGCAGTGCGGCGACCCGTGGGGTCAGTTGTTCGGCGACCGAGACGACCACCTGGGAGTACGCGTCAAGGGCAGCGAGGTCCGATTCGGATGGGCGGGTAAGTGTGTCTGCCATCGCAACTCCTTATTACAAGATTACATCATCACTTATACCGGAACCCCTGACCCTCGATGACGCGGGACGGTGGCCACTCGGCCGGGGCAGGGGACCACGGCCCATTTGAATCTCGGGCGTCCGGTCAGCACTCGAGGGTCAGGGTGCCTGCTTCAGTCCCCCCCAACCTCGGGCGCACCGAGCAGGGACAGCGCGGCGCGCCTGGCGTTCGCCAGGTGACTCACCTGCCCGCTCACCCGGGCCAGGAGCAGTGCGCCCTCGATGAGGGCCAGAGCCGCCGACGCCGTCTCCGCGACCGAGTCATCCGGCCATCCGTCAGCCCGGAGCCGGGCGGCGATCAGGCCTTCCCACTGCTCGAAGCACCGCGCCGCGGCCGCACGCAGGCGTGGGCTGACGATGGGTGATTCGAGTGCGGTCGGCGCGACCGGGCACCCCGGGCACGGGTCCCCGGCAACCGGGCCCTCGGCCATGTCGAGGAACCGGGTGACGCCGAGTGCTGCGCTGGGCGCGCCGTCCAGTGCTTCGCGGAGGGCGCGCCCAGCGACGGCCTGGCCGGACGCCTCCAGCGCGGCCTCGGCGAGTTCTTCCATGCCCCCGGGGAAGTGGTGGTACAGCGACCCGTCATATCGAACAGGACCTGGGTCCTCCTCAAAGCGATCGATGGCGGTTGGGGCCTCGCAGATCACGCACACACCAACTCCGAACTGGTCGAAGCTGCTCGCGCAGAGCGCCGCGCTCGAATTCCTAGCGGGCAGATGGAGGATGGTGGTCGGTCGTCGTCGGAGAGGAGACTCGGCCCGTCGATTCAGTCACCGTCCAGCGTCGGCGGAGTCGGAATCTCCCGTTCCCAGATGGCATCGAGCACGGCCTCGGGGTTCTCAACCTGCGGAAGATGTCCGACGTCGGTGAGGACCTGGAAGCGGGACATCGGGATCGAGGTGGCGTAGACCCGCCCGTATTCGGGAACTGCAATACGGTCGCTGTCGCCCCAGAGCACGAGCGTCGGGAGCGCCAAATCTCCGAGACGGTGGGCGAGCGTGGGCTCGTTCATCTCCCCTCCGGTGTAGGTGGCCAGGGCGGACCTATTGGCCGCCGCCGCGGCCTGGGCGGCGGGCGGCAAGGTGCTCGGATCCATCCGGAACGATTCAGGATTGCGGAAGGCGCGCTCGAGGAATTCGTCGTAGCCCAACGTGAAGAAGTCGGCGACCGGTTGGTCCGCAACGTCGATGCCGACCGCGTCGATCAAGACGATGCCACTGATGCGTGGTGACCCCATGAGGGCCATCTCGGCGGTGATCCAGCCGCCAATCGAGTTCCCGATGACCGTCACGTCACCCAAGTCGAGGTCGTCGAGCAGGGCGACATAGAGCGCCGCGAGGCGCCGGATGGTGTCGAGATTCTCCGGTCGGGTCGTGGCGGCAAAGCCCGGGTGAGTCGGAACGAGGACACGAGCTGGACGGGTCTCGGCGAACCGCTGGCCGAAACGGGTCATCGTGTCGGGCCCACCCCCGCCGTGGAGCAACAAGAAGGGATTCCCCTCGCCGGAATCGTCAAGGGAGATCTCGACCGGTCCGACGTCATCGAGGTCCACGATCTTCGTAGTGGTCGTCATTGGGCTCTCCTTCTCGCCGACGCGAGGGTATTGACGGTGAAGCGAGGTTCGGCGGGTGCGCGTTGTCGAGCCAGCCAACCGAGCCTGGAGGACGATACCGACTGCTCAGCGCCATGCCGGAACGCCAACCACCACTCTCCGACCGGTGACAAATTTAGTGCAACAAATGGTTGCGCTTTTTGCGCGTGATGTGCTACCTTTGGTTGCAGATCGACAAGGCAGGAGGGTGATGGGCGAGTTACGAATCGAGCGGGACGTCTTGATCGAGGCTCCGGTGGAAGTGGTGTGGCGCACCATCACCGAACCCGACCAGATCACCAAATGGTTCGCCGACCGTGTCGCGTTGGAACTCGAGCCTGGTGGCCAGGGCTACATGGGATTCGGCGAGCAGCAGCACGGAGGACCCGTGGTGGTGGAGACGGTCGATCCGCCCAACCGGTTCTCGTTCCGTTGGAACCATCCCGCCGGAGAGCAGCCGGTGCCCACCAACTCGGTGCTGGTCGAATTCTTCCTGACGCCCCGCGGTGCGGAGCGCACCAACCTACGGGTTGTCGAAAGCGGCGAGCTACTCGCTTGGCCCGATGCCGAGAAGGACCGCTATGCGAATGAGCACAACGGTGGCTGGGCTGACTTCCTGGACCGCCTACGCGGGTTGTTCGTCGAACACCGGGCGGGATGAGGACCGCACCCGACGACGAGCTCTGGTCGGCCATCGGCGAGCCCTCTCGGCGTCGGGTCCTCGACTTGCTCGTCGGCGGCGGCGAGGCGAGCGCCAGCGAGTTAGCTGAGCAGGTTCCCTTTTCCCGCCAGGCGGTCTCGAAGCACCTGGTCGTGCTCGAGGAGGTCGGCCTGGTCAGCCGTCGCAAACAGGGCCGCGCAGTCCTCTACCGGGTCGATACGGCCCGCCTCGACCAGGCGGCCCGGGTCATGACCGACCTCGCGAGACGGTGGGACCAGCGCCTCGACGCCATCAAAAGGCTGGCCGAAGCCGCTCACGCAGAAGCCAGAGAGACGAGCCGGAAGGCTTAGAGAGAGGAGATCCACGGTGGAGACGGCTTCGGCATTGACACCGGCGACCACACAGCCCACACCTGACGTCAAGGTGACCGAGGCAGCGATCGCGTTGGTGGCCACGGTCGGCCTCGGGATCGGTTGCTGGTTTCTCACGATCCAACGCATGAGCGGGATGGACATGGGCGTGGCCACCCGATTGGGTTCGTTCCCCTACTTCTTGTCCGTATGGGTTCCGATGATGGCGGCCATGATGCTGCCGGGTACGGCTCCAGCGGTGGTACGGCTCGGACACCCCGGGCTTCGGGGACTCGAGGTGCCACGCTATGTCGGGTCGTACCTCGCCGTGTGGGCCCTGTTCGGCCTCGTCGTGTACGCGCTCTACCAACCGCACGGGACGGTCATCGCTGGCGCCTTGGCAGTGGCGGCTGGCGTCTACGAACTGACGCCGATCAAGCGGAGGTTCCGCGAGAGGTGCCGGGAGATGATGCCGTCCGGATTGGGTTTGGGGCTGTGCTGTGTGGGCTCGAGCATCGGGCTCATGCTGATGATGGTGGCGCTCGGAGCGATGAGCCTGGCCTGGATGGCCATGACCACCGGGGTGATCCTCGTCCAGAAGCTCCTGGCTCCGAGAGCCGCCATCGACGTGCCGGTAGCACTTGCGATCCTCGCGCTGGGGATCGTCATCGTCGTGGCCCCCTCGTCGATTCCCGGCCTTGTTCCCGCTATGCATCCCATGCCATCCATGTGACCCCATGCCTCTCAACCACGACCACCCTGTGAAAGAGCAAAGGAGACGGAAGAATGACCGATCACAAGATTGTCACCCAACCACAATGGACCGCCGCGCTGAACGAGCTGCTCGCCCTCGAAAAAGAGCACACCCGGCGGGCCGACGAGCTGGCCCGCACTCGACGCGAGTTGCCTTGGGTGCGGATCGAGACGGACTACACCTTTCAGACCGCGGAGGGCCCCCGCAGCCTGGCGCAGCTCTTCGAGGGGCGATCGCAACTCGCCATCTACAACTTCATGTTCGGCCCGGACTACGTGGCCGGGTGCCCCGTCTGCTCTTCCATCGCTGACAGCTTCAATGGGGTGCTCGAGCACCTCAAGGCCCAGGACGTCACCATGATCTCCGTCTCACGCGCCCCGCTGGACAAGCTCATTGCCTACCGCAAACGGATGGGGTGGAACTTCAACTGGGCGTCCAGCTTCGAGAGCGACTTCAACTTCGACTTCGGGCGCTCAGTGACCACGGAGACGGTCGCCACTTGGTTCGAGGACGAGCCGCCCCAGGTCCCTGCCCGCCTGGCCGCCGAGTGCGGGACCGACGCGGTCAGCTACATGTCGGAGCGCCCCGGGCTGAGCGTGTTCACCAGGTCAGGTGGGGACGTGTACCTCACTTACTCCACCACGGCCAGGGGGCTGGAGCCCGTGATGGTGTACTACGGCATCCTCGACAGAGTCCCGCGCGGTCGCGACGAGGGCGAACCTGCCGATCCCTCGTGGATACGCCGGCACGACGAGTTCGCCAGTTAGGTGTGGTGGAGCTGGGACCGGTCCGAGCTCGGCGTCGGACTGGTCAAGGGACACCGGTCGCGTCAAAAGATGAACGGAATGAGCATCTTGGTCGAACGCCTGTAGTCGGGGTAGGTATCAGGAAAGCGGGTGGTCATAGAGCGCTCCTCCATGGTGGCGCTGTAGATGAAGTACGCCCCCAGCAGAGCCACTGCGATGAGCCCGTACCAGCTGACCGCGATCGAAGTGCCCACCAGGGCGAGAATGATGCCCGAGTAGATGGGGTGGCGCACTCTTCTATACGGACCGGCCGTCACGAGCTCCGGGTCGACCTTTTCCGACATGGGCGCTCCCCAGTTCCGACCGAGGCACACCCTCGCCCAGACGGCGAGAGCCAACCCCGAGAAGAAGAGGGCGAGCCCGATACCCTCCAACCAGGGGTCGTTCGTGATTGCCTGCCCCTTGAAGACCCTTGCCCGCACGAGGAGGAGGATGACAAGGAGGATCGCAACCCGGATTCCCGTGGAGCGACCCCACCGGGTGTGTCCCTGCTTGACGCCGACGGCAGCGGCGAGCCAGTAGATCCAAAAGACAACCCAGACGACGAGGATGACCGTGGCGACGACATGCATGGATCGATTCTCCTCGACAGGGTCAACGGCGGCCGACCGCGCACGCGATCGTCATTCGTGGCATGGGGCGAATGCGACTCGAGGATGCAACCCTGATCGTTGGATCAGGGTTCTCCCTGATACCCAGATGGGGAGGCTCCGTGCAAGGCTGACCGGGTGATCGAGGCCCGGGGGCTCTCAAAGCGGTTCGGCAACGTGGTGGCGGTGGACAACCTGTCCTTCGACGTGCGTCCGGGGACCGTGACCGGCTTCCTCGGGCCCAACGGGTCCGGCAAGTCGACGACGATGCGCATGATCATGGGCCTCGACTCGCCGGCGTCGGGCTCCGTCACCGTGTTGGGCCGGCGCTACCACGATCTCTCCTGGCCGCTGCGGGAAGTGGGCGGGCTCCTCGAGGCGAAGGCAATCCATCCCGGTCGCTCCGCCCGCGCCCATCTGCTCGCCATGGCGCTGAGCAACGCGATCGCCCGGTCGCGTGTTGACGAGGTGCTGGAGCTCGTCGGTCTCAGTGCGGTGGCGGGCAAGCGGGTGGGCAAGTACTCGCTCGGGATGGGCCAACGCCTGGGCATCGCCGCCGCCCTGCTCGGCGACCCGGGCGTCCTTCTGTTCGACGAGCCCGTGAACGGTCTCGATCCCGAGGGCATCCGCTGGGTCCGCACGCTGTGCAAAACGCTCGCCGGCGAGGGTCGGACCGTGTTCGTGTCGAGCCACCTCATGGCCGAGATGGCGCTCACCGCCGACCATCTCGTGGTCATCGGCAAGGGCAGGCTGATCGCCGAGACCTCGGTCGCTGACTTCGTAGCCCGCAGCTCGCGCCAATCGGTCAGGGTGCGCACGCCGGCGCCGCACCAATTGTCCGACGCGCTGACCAATGCGGGCGCGACCGTCATCGCCGATCCC
The DNA here is from genome assembly GCA_963755375.1 of uncultured Acidimicrobiaceae bacterium. Taxonomy (GTDB): domain Bacteria; phylum Actinomycetota; class Acidimicrobiia; order Acidimicrobiales; family RAAP-2; genus Bog-473. The sequence continues at coordinate 293,991 of CAVWKG010000002.1, forward strand.
GACGGGTCCCTGACCGTCACCGGCCTCTCGGCGCCCCAGGTGGGCGACCTGGCCGCGTCGATCGGCCTCGCCGTGCACGAACTGACCCCCGTCGCCTCGTTGGAGGACGCCTTCATGGAACTGACCGACGAAGCGGTCGAATTCAGAGGTGGATCGTGACCGCCGTGCTCGGGACTCCGACCCCCTTCGTGCTCGAGCAGCCGCCGGGCCGCGTCGGTCTGCGCGGGGCCATCGCGGCCGAGTGGACCAAGCTGTGGTCGGTCCGTTCGACGATGTGGACGCTCGTCGCCACGGGCCTGGCCGTGGTGGGCCTCTGCGCACTTGGCACCGGCACGGTGAGCCCATCGGAGATCATCGACGATCCGACCCGCCGGAGCCTGATCGGGATCTTCCTCGGCCAGCTCATCTTCGGGGTGCTGGGTGTCCTGGTGATGAGCGCCGAGTACGGCACGGGAACGATCCGCGCCACCTTGTCGGCCGTGCCTCGCCGGCCCGTCGTGCTCGCCGCCAAGGTACTCGTGTTCGGAGCGGTGGCGGTCGTGGTCAGCGAGATCCTCGCCTTCAGCGCCTTCGCCCTCGGCCAGGCCATCTTGTCGGCCAAACACGCCGTCGGGTCGTCGACGGCGGTCGCGCAGCGTGCCCAGCAACTCGGGGTGAAGGTCCCCCACAACATCCAGGCCGTGCTCACGACAGGCTCGGCGTCGTTGGGGCAGCCGGGCGTCCTACGGGCCGTGATCGGTGCCGGTCTCTACCTGGCCGTGCTCGGCCTGCTGGCGCTGGGACTGGCGACGATCATCCGCCACACCGCCGGCGCCATCTCGACCTTCGTCGGGGTGGTGCTGGTCCTGCCCCTCATCGTTCAGGCGTTGCCCACGTCGATCAGCAACGCCGTGGCCCGCTACCTGCCGGCAAACATCGGCCTGGTCCTGTTCTCCACGACAGGCGTGCCCGACAACCGAGAAATCGCTTACGCCTTCAGCCCATGGGCGGGCTTCGCCCTGCTCGTGCTGTACACCGTGGTGACCCTGGGGATCGGCTGCTGGGTCCTCGTGCGCCGCGACGCCTGAGCGCCGGCTTCGTCGGGACTCGGGTCGGGCTGCTCCATCTCGAGGAGCTGCCCTGAACGCGACAACGATCAGAGCGTCCAGCCATAGTCCTCGGTTGGCTCGTAGACGATTCCCCGGGTCAAGAGGTCCTCGATCTCCTGGCTCGAGTAGCCGATGCGCTCCATGATGCGCCGGGTGTGCTCTCCCACCAAAGGGGGAGGACCGTAGGGGCCCGTCGGAGACTCCGAGAAGTTAATCAATGTGCCGAACTGGCGCAGCTGTCCGAGGATCGGGTGGGGATACTCCGCCACCAGGCCGAGACGCTCGTTGTCGGCGTCGTGGAGCACCATCTCTCCGTCGTTGCTGTCGAGGGACACCTCCGCGTCCACACCCGCTGTCGCGAGATCGTGGAACCAGGCCACTGCCGTCCGCGTGAGGAAGATCGGTTCGAGCGCCGACTCGATCTCCACCCTGGCAGCCACCCGCGCCTCGAACGTCTCGTGACGCTCAAAGTCGGGGCGTCCCACCAGACGGCAGAGCGCGGCCCATTGACCCGAGGCGAATGCCGCAAGCTGGACCCACCCCTCCTGGGTCTGGTACAGCCGGCAGCAGGGCGACACCCCCACCTGGTTGCTGTCGAGACCGGGACGAACCGGGCCGGGCTCCCCTTCGACCAGGAACACGTCGGAACCGAACACGGCCGCACCGTTGAGAAGCGACGTCCAGAGGTCCTGTCCCTCGCCGGTACGACGTTGGTGGTACAGGGCGGCGAGCACCCCGACCGCCGACACCATGGCGTTGGCCGTGTCGGTCATCCCGAAGCGGAGATACAGCGGCGGGTTGCCTCCGGACACCGGACCCGCCTCGTACTCGAGGCCGCACGCGGCCTGGAAGAGCGGGTCGAGGCCGCCGAACTCCGACAGTGGGCCCTCTGGACCGTAGGCGTAGGTGTTGCAGTGGACGAGGTCCGGGTTGCGCGCCTTGAGAGATTCGTAGTCGATTCCCAGACGTGCTGCGGTGCCCTTCGTCATGTTGTGATGGACCACATCGGCGATCTCGGCCAGGCGCATGACTGCTTCGAGTCCCTCGGGGGCCTTGGCATCGACGGCGATATCGAGCTTGCCGCGCTGGCACCCGACGAAGGGCATCCCGGCCATCCGCATGCTGTCACCGCGTACGGGCTCCACCTTGATGACCTCGGCCCCCAGGTCCGCGAGGACCATCGGACCGAAGGGCCCGGCCAGATACTGGCCGAGGTCGAGCACGACCACGCCGGTCAACGGGCCCACGACACGTCCTCCACGATCCCCGCGTCGAGCAGACGGTCGATCTCGGCCGCCGAGTAGCTCGCTTCCGCCAACACCTCGCGACTGTGTGCACCGGTGCGGGGCTGGCCGCCCTGGATCGCCCCCGGTGTGCCGCGCAGCACGACCGGTACCCCAACCTGTGTGGTGGGCCCGAGCTCGGGATCCTCGACCGTTGCCCTCAGCCCGTTCGCCACGAACTGGCGATGGGAGAAGACCGCGGCCATCGGTCCCACCGCCTCAGCGCCGAGACCGGCCTGGTGGAATTCCTCGATGAGCTCTCCGCGGTGCCGCTGCAGGTAGGCGGCACGGAGCCGGTCCTCGTGGCGTGCGCGTAATTCCGGGTCGACGTGCAGCGCGCGTGGGTCCACCGGGGCCAGTCCCAGGATCTCCTCGGGTGTGCGAGTCGGGGGGAGGCCGTTCATCGTCGCGGCGTGGATCCACTCACCGTTCGCGCACTCGAAGAGGGACGTCTGATGGATGCCGGGCGGATACGTCTTCGCCATGGTCGCGTGAAAGCCGGCGGGTGCTCGCTCGTGCTCCTGCCAGATCTGGGTGGTGTACGCGAGGACTCCCTGATAGAGCGACGTCTGGACGTGCTGCCCGCGTCCGGTCGCCTCGCGGTGGACCAGGGCCGACAGCACGCCAGCCGCCAACAAGAAGCAGGCGGCCATGCTCGGCGCGGGGAAGTGCAGGTAGACGGGTCCAGGTCGCCAGCCGGGCTGCTCGCTCTGCATGCCGGAGCGAGCCTGGACCGTGGCGTCCCAACCGGGTCGATCAGCGAAGCGGTGCCCTGGCGGATAGGCCGGCACCGAGCCGTAGACCAAACGGGGAAAGCGCGATGCGACATCTGCGTAAGAGAGCCCGAGCCGGTCCATCGCGCCCGGACTGAATGCTTCCACCAGCACATCGGCACTCTCGCAGAGCCGCAGGAACACCTCCCGGCCCCCGTGTGCCTTGAGGTCGAGCACCACCGACCTCCGACTGCGATTCCAGACGCGGTAGGCGGGCTGGCGTCGAAAAGGATCCCCACCCGGCGGCTCGACCTTGATGACGTCGGCACCGAGCTCCGCCAGAAGCAGGACGCCGACGGGTCCCGCCACCCCCCAGCTCAGATCGAGCACCCGTACCCCGCGCAGCGGGCCGGCCGGCTCGGTCACGTGCCGGCGGTCACGCCGTTCTTGCGATCCACGGGTGTCCTCCTTTCGCTCGGGCGCATGATCAGTACGGTACGCACGTCGTTCGCGACTCGTTCCGTTTCAGCGGCGCGGGTCTCTTCCGGCCACGGCACCCCGCACCGACGGCGGCGCCATATCGGTCGAGAGCCAAAGGCCGTCGAGCGTGGTCTGCAGGATCGGCTCGAGGTAGTCGGCCCCGCCGTGAATCTGAGCCATCGCGACGATCATGTCGAGGATCTGTTCGAGCGTGAGATCGTCACGGACCTCATGGGTGCGCTGCGCGGCGGCGAGGAGCGGTCGCCCGGCGGCGAGCACCCGGGCGCGGCTCTCGCCGAACACGGGGTTGCTGCCGTCTGAGTGCGCGAGCAGCTCGGCGGCGATGTGGTGCTTGCTGGAGGCAAAGACGAAGAACCGGTGCAGCCAGGCCATCAACACAGCTCCGGGTGTGTCGCCGTCGACACTCTCGGCGGCCTCGCAGATGGCATCGACCTGGTCGGTGTAGAGGGCTTCGAGGAGCTCACGGCGACCGGGGAAGTTGCGGTAGAGGGTTGCCATGCCGACACCGGCGCGTCGCGAGATCTCGGCCATCGACACCTCGGCGTCGGAGCCGGCGAACGCGGTCCGGGCCGCCGCCAGGATCTTGTCCCGGTTGCGCTCGGCGTCGGCGCGTCTCGTGGGCGATGGGAACTGGTCCGGAGGCATGGTGCTCTAAGTGGACAGGGTATCCGATAGTCGCTAGAGTGAAGCGGACAGGCTATCCGGCTGCCGACGTACCCAATCTTCACACCCGCCGCCACCGGCTCGTGGCGGCCCCCTCAAGGAGATCACCAATGGACTACCGACCCCTCGGACGCACGGGCGTCTCGGTCAGCCGCCTGTGCCTGGGCGCGATGATGTTCGGCGCCTTCGGCAACTCCGACCACGACGACGCGATCCGGATCATCCACAAGGCGTTGGACTCGGGGATCAACTTCATCGACACCGCCGATGGCTATTCCGCCGGCGAGTCAGAGGAGATCCTTGGCAAGGCGCTGGCCGGCGTACGGCGCGAGAGCGTGGTGCTCGCCGTGAAGTTCGGCATTCCCTTCGGCGACCAGCGCCTTCCGCCGCCGCTAACGCAAAACCTTCGCCCGCAATCCACCGGCCGTTCCGACCGCGTCGAATGCGCCGAACACAAGCGGGCCGACAGGGTGGTCTCTTGCCGCCGCTCCTCTCTGCTCAGAGGATGGGTGGGGTGATCCCCTCGGCACTGGCGGCGAGGGCAGGTTCCCAGCTGCACACCACGCACGCGTGGCGGAGCGCGGAGAGGCCGAAGTCGAGAGCAGCGTGAAAGGGATCGGGAGCCAGACACACATCGTCCCAGTTGAAGATGTATTCGCCCAGATTCGCGTCCCAGCGCGCTCCCGGTTGTGAGAGCGTCGCGCTCTCCAAACCCGCCGGGGCCGGGAACGCGAAGGCGAAGAAGGCGGCATTCGGGTAGCGGCCGTCGCCGGGCCACCAGCCGATCTCGATCTGCTGCGCATTCGCCGAATTACGGCTGATGAAGTCGTGTGCGGGGGGATCGACCTGTTCGCCCGAGAACAGGCTCACGGCGAGGTCGAAGCTGCCCCACCACGCATTGACCGGCGAGGACCGTCCCCGGTAGGGGGCGCGGAGGGCCGCGAGCACCAGCGCAGCCCGGGTGGCGGCCGCGAAGTACTCGCTCACTTGGGAAGGGTTGTAGGTGGTGTGCTCGTGGTCGTCGTCGAGCGGCGTCGTCCACGGAGTCTCTTGTGGCGTGGGATCGAACCGGACGGGCCCGACCAGGTCACCGACGGCGGCCAGCACCTCCCGTGTCACGGCGCTGACCGGTCGGTTCGGTGCCAAGGGGATGCGGTGCGCCCGGCCATCGCTGTGCTCTGTCACGGCGTGATGCGTGTGCAGGTCGAGCGCTACGACCAGTGCACCGGAGCCATCCGGGGCTGGGAGTGGCAGGGTTTCCCAGCCGCGCCCGCTCAGGCGCAGCGCGGCGTGCTGCAGCTGCGGTTCGGGCGGCGCCAACGACGCGGCCAGCTTGCCGAGCACCTGCGCGTGTGCATGCAAGGTGTCGCACGTGGCGCTCCATGCCTCGTGGGGAAGAGGGCGCCATTGGCTCGACATTGCGGCCATTGTACGAGGACCTGGCCGAAAGTTCACGGGACCAGAACCACCTTCCCGTATGTCGGGCGTGGGGTCTTCGAAGTCCGGCGGGAAAAGGCGCGATGGGATGTCGAGAACCCGCGGGCGGCTTCGTCCCCGGAGTGAATACGGCCACAATGGGCCGTACCGCACGAAGGAGAACGTGATGACCAAGTACCTGCTGCTCAAGCACTACCGGGGTGCGCCGGCGCCGGTCAACGACGTGCCGATGGACCAGTGGACGCCGGAGGAGGTCTCAGCCCACATGCGGTATATGCAGGATTTCGCCGCACGACTCGAGGGCACCGGCGAGTTCGTCGACAGTCAGGCGCTCTCGCCGGAGGGCACGTTCGTCCGCTACGACGGCGAGGGGCGACCGCCGGTCACCGACGGCCCGTTCGCGGAGACCAAGGACCTCATCGCCGGCTGGATGGTGATCGACGTCGAGACCCACGAGCGGGCGCTCGAGCTGGCCGGGGAGTTGTCCGCGGCTCCGGGTGCGGGTGGGAAGCCGATCCACGAGTGGCTGGAGGTGCGCCCGTTCCTGGCCTGGTCCCCGACCATCACGGAGTGACGCACGGTGGACGAAGCCCTAGTCCGGACCCTCACCCCCACCGTCACCGGGATCCTCGTCCGTCGCGGAGCCGACTTCGCGGCGGCCGAGGATGCCGTGCAGGACGCCCTGATCGAGGCGGCGCGCCTGTGGCCGGACGACCCGCCGCGGGATCCCAAGGGCTGGCTGGTCACCGTGGCGTGGCGGAAGTTCCTCGACGCCGCCCGCGCCGATACATCCCGACGGCACCGCGAGGGACTCGTCGAGGGTGAGCCCCTGCCCGGTCCGGGCGCGGTGGTGGACGACACGCTCCAGCTGTACTTCCTGTGCGCGCACCCGTCCCTGACACCAGCTTCGGCCGTCGCGCTCACGCTGCGCGCGGTCGGCGGCCTGACCACGCGTCAGATCGCGCAGGCCTACCTCGTCCCGGAGGCGACCATGGCCCAGCGGATCAGCCGGGCCAAGCGGACCGTCGCGGGCGTCCGGTTCGACCAGCCCGGTGACGTCGCCACGGTGCTGCGCGTGCTCTACCTGGTCTTCAACGAGGGTTACTCCGGCGACGTCGACCTCGCCGGCGAGGCGATCCGGCTCACTCGGCAGCTGGCGGCCAAGATCAACCACGAGGAGGCGGCGGGCCTGCTCGCGCTCATGCTGCTCCACCATGCGCGGCGCCCGGCACGCACCGGCCCCGACGGGAGGCTCGTGCCTCTCGCCGATCAGGACCGCAGACTGTGGAACACCAGCCTGGTCGCCGAGGGCGTCGACGTGCTGCAGACGGCACTCAGCCGCGACCGCCTGGGCGAGTTCCAGGCCCAGGCGGCCATCGCCGCGCTCCACGCCGACGCCCGAAAGGCCGGGGAGACCGACTGGGTGCAGATCGTCGAATGGTACGACGAACTGGTGCGGCTCACCGACAGCGCGGTGGCCCGCCTCAATCGCGTCGTCGCGGTCGGAGAGGCCGACGGCCCGCGGGCCGGCCTGGCCGCCCTGGCGGGGCTCGACCCGGCGCTGCCCCGCCACGCCGCCGTCGCGGCGTACCTCCACGAGCGTGACGGTGACCCGGTTACCGCAGCGCGGCTCTACGCCGAAGCCGCCCGATCAGCGCCCAACCTCCGCGAACGCGAGCACCTCACACGACAGGCGGCAAGGCTCAACGTGGAACTGCGCAGTTGAGCGCCGGCCGCTGGCAACACCTTCGGGTTCAAACCCGAGGAAGTTGTTGGCCTGAGGAACGAGCGAACCCTCTCCAAGCGGTGTCAGCGCGATCAAGCTGACCGAACGCCCTGGCGAGGGGCGGGTAGCGTCCACCTCATCCGCAAGGTCACACGGACTGGCGGGCGCTGGACGAGCCAGTACGCGAAAGCGGCCAATGCAACGGCGCCGACGGCAATGATGAGGCCCACGTAGGCACCGCCCTCCTGCCAGACCAGGATGCCGAGAACGACCCCCCATGCCGACGACGGAGAGAATCGCACCCACGAAGTCGATCTTGCGCGTTCCCGTGTACGGCCCGTGAGGCGATCCGAGCGAACGCCGATCAAGGTTGTCAGGGTGATAACCGCTCGATCCTCCAGCTTCCGAGCTGCGCCTGGTAGCGGAGCCGATCGTGCAGGCGGTCCGCTCCTTCTTCCCACAATTCGACGACCTCGGGCCGGATCCGGTAACCGCCCCAGCGAGGAGGGCGGGGCGGCCCCGTTTCGTCGGGAAACGCTTCGGCCAAGTCAGCCACCCGCTGTTCGAGCACCGCTCGAGTAACGACCACCTCGCTCTGGTGGCTTGCGACGGCGCTACGACGCGCTCCCGGCGGCCGCGACTGCCAGTAGGCGTCTGACTGATCGTCCTCGACCTCCTCCACTGCTCCAGTCACACGGACCTGTCGGTGCATTGGGAGGAACCAATGGAAGAGGGCGGCGACGAATGGATTCGACCTCAGCTCCCGGCCCTTGTCGCTTTCCCGGTCGGTGTAGAAGACGAGACCTCGGTGGTCGATGCCTCGGAGCAGCACCATTCTGGAGGACGGGCGCCCATCGGTCGTGGCCGTGGCAACCGCCATCGCCTCGGGCATTGGCTCGCCAGCTGTCCGTGCGACCTCGAGCCACCGGGACAGCTGGGTCATCGGATCGGGATCGACGGACGCTTCGTCCATTGCCACAGTTTGCTCGCTCGGGCAGTGGATCAGCTAGCCGAAGGAGATCGCTCGGCGCCGTTGGTCAAGCCCACTCAGGGGCTTATCGAGTCCGATCTCCCATGAGAATTTGCGCGTGAGTGACGTGAGCGAGACCGAATCAAGCGAGCTGCGAAAGGGTCTGTCTGGGTCTGAGCATGAGGACCTTGTCATTGTTCGACGTGCGAGGAGCGGTCTTCGAGCCATCATCGCTGTCCATTCCACCCTGCTCGGTCCCTCCCTGGGCGGGGTCCGGTTCTATCCCTATGAGGACGAGGCGGTCGCGCTCGATGATGTCCTTCGACTCTCGAGAGCCATGACGGAAAAGGCGGCTCTGGCCGGACTGGCACAAGGGGGTGGCAAGGCGGTCATCATCGGAGATCCGACCCGCGTGAAGACGCCCGATCTTCTCCATGACTTTGCTGCTGCCGTCAACAGCCTTGATGGGCGTTACGTCACAGCAGAGGACGTTGGGACGACCCAGGACGACATGGATCGAATTCGGGAGACGACGCCCTTCGTGGCGGGTACGGCTTTATCGCGCGGCGGATCTGGCGATCCCAGTTCAGCGACTGCTCTCGGTGTGGTGATTGCGATGGAGGCCGCGGCCACCCACCGGTTGGGTGATGGCCTCAAGGGAAAGACGGTATGTGTTGTGGGCGCCGGCAAGGTGGGAGAAGAGGTCATTCGGCTCCTCGTTCAGCGACGGGCCGTCGTGATAGCCGCCGAAGTCAATCACGACAAGGCGGATGCTGCCGTACGCACCGGTGCGATCCGTCTCATCGACCCGTCCGATGCTCCCGGAGCGATTGCTGACATCCTGTGTCCGTGTGCGCTAGGGGGGCTGCTCACTGAAGATGCAGTGCCTGATCTTCACTGTGCGATCATTGTGGGCGCGGCGAACAATCAGCTCGCTAGCTCTCAGGTAGCGGACTCACTCGCGGCGGCTGGCATTCTCTATGTTCCTGACTTTCTGGCTAACGCGGGTGGCATCATCAACATCGCCGAAGAAGCCCATGGCTATGATCGAGCGCGCGCGATGAAGGCAGTCGGTCAGATCCGGGACACAACGACCTTGGTGCTTGAGCGCGCCGAGGGGCGAGGTATCACTCCCCTCGCCGCGGCCGAGGAGCTGGTGGCCAGGCGACTTGCTAGAGCCAGGGACAGCGTCGGTCACTTCTTCGAATCGTCCGCTGGCGCAAACCGTTCGCAACCAGGTGACACGGGAGAGAAACCGAGCACTCCCTGGCCTCCATAGGCGACCCTTCACAAAATCATTGGCGTTCGAGATCATTTTGCGAGCGCCACCGCGCCCAGATCGCCATCGAGAGCAGAATGGGTGGCGCCAGGCGCTGGGTGCTTCTGGCTGGCCGACGACCCGGCATGTCGTCGCTCGGAGACCCGGAACTGCTCGCGCGAGGTCACCACGGCTCCTGCGCCGGCGGTCCGGTCAGAAGTTGCCAGTGATGAATCGTCGGTGGTGTGTGCCCAGGTGACCTGACCATTACGTTTTCTGGCCACTCCAACCAGTGTGCCTTCCAAAGGACCTGTCGGCCACTCCCCCGGCAGTCACCACACGTGCTGTTGAACGCTGGGTTCGGTCATCAGCGTGATCTCATAGGAGCTTGAACTCAAGCGTCTCGCCACTGGGCTGTCCGATCCGCCCGGCCCCAGCTCGACCCGAGAGGAGTGCCGCAAGGGCAAGGATTTGCCCATCTGTTACCGAGTGCAATGATCTTGGCTTCGTGACGACATTCGAATCGATCGAGACCCCATCCCGTCCGCCCAAACAGGAGCAGATGGACGCCTCGCCGGACATCATCGAGGTGGTGCCTGGCATCCTGCGCCTGCAGCTGCCTATCGAATTCACCGGGTTGGGCCACGTCAACACGTACGCCCTCGAAGATGACAAGGGTTTCGCATTAGTCGATCCAGGTCTCCCAGGCGAGGAGTCGTGGAAGGCTCTCCGGGGCCGCATGGACACGGCGGGCATCCCCTTGGAACGGGTACACACCATTGTCGTCACGCATTCGCATCCCGACCACTTCGGTGGCGCAGGATTGTTGGCCGAGGAGAGCGGAGGCGCCATTGTAGCTTCTGACCGCTTCCGCACCTTCTTTGATCCCGATGACATCGATGATCGCGAGCTCGAGGCGGCCGACGACATCGATCCGGACGAGAGCCCGATCCCGAGCATTCGCATCGAGCGGCCGGCACCCTGGGGCGGGTCAACGGTCGGCCCACCACCCGAAGCCCGAGCAAGAATGCTCGCCCATCAGGCTGATCTCTTCAAGTGGTTCAAGCCTCCCCGACCGTCGCACCGCGTGGCGGATTGCGACCACATCACCGTGGGTGCCCGGGACTGGGTCGGCCTCTTCACCCCGGGGCACACCGACGATCATCTCTGTCTCTACGACGAAGAGGGCGGAGTGCTCCTGGCTGGCGACCAGGTGTTGCCCACAATCACACCGCACATTTCCGGATTGATCCCCGGTGACCCACTCCTGATGTACATCGAGTCGCTCGACCGCTTGTCCGACCTACCCCATGTGTCGACTGTGCTGCCGGCACACGGCCAGCCCTTCCACGATTTGGCGGCCCGGGCCGAGGAGATCAAGCGCCACCACGACGAACGCCTCGATCGGCTGCTTGAGATCTGTGACACCGTCGGCTGGGCCAACGTCATTCAACTCTCGCACGAGTTGTTCGCCCCTCGCTCATGGGGCTCCATGGCCGAGGCCGAGACCTTCGCCCACCTGGAGCGTTTGCGGGCTACGGGCGCGTTGCGACGCCGCGAGGACGCTGGCATCCTGCTGTACCACGTTTGACGCGCCGTTCTCGAGCCGGCGAAGCTCTGATCTGGCCTAGATACAGAGCTGCGTATGGTGCTTTGCTGCGATCGGCAACACTGAGCGCGACCGCCGTTGTGTTGACGATCTGGTCGGTGCCCTTTGGATCGATACCCTCGGCCCCGATGGAGAGCGCTGCGGTGAGGGGAAGAGCGAGTGCGAACATTCGTTGGCGGGTTCGTAAGGCGTTGTTCATTGACTTCTCCAGTCGATTGAGATTCGTCGGACCCGGCGCGCTGGTCGATCTGTGCGGTTGTGGGTCAGGCGTCGCCGTGCGACATCCGGATCGAGGCCGCCGCCAAGGCGATGGCGGCATAGACGCCGAGGACCACAACGGCAGTGCCTGGCCTCAGGAGTCCGGTCGAGTGGTTGACCGTGACAGCGGCCTCAAGTGCGGTCCCCGGCACGTACTGACGAAGGCCGGCGGGAAGCAGCTGGCCGAGCGTGACACCTCCCACGATGACGAGCACCAGTGCCGTGGTCGCTGCTGCGGTGTGTCGGATGAGGCCGCCGAGCCCGACCCCGATGACGGCAATAAGGCTCACCGCCAGGGCACCGAAGACCACCGCTTGGAGGACGCCGGGATGAGCGAAGGACACTTCGAGGTGCTTGTCGGTGAAGATCTCCTGGCCGACTTCGAAGCTGACCACGGCAGTCAGCAGTGCCACCGGGAACACGAACGCCGCAGTGACCCCAGCCTTCGCTGCCAGTACCCGCCGCCTAGTGGGCGTGGCGGCAAAGGTGGACCGGATCATCCCCGTCACGTACTCGGCAGTCATGGCTCGTACCCCAAGCGCCGCAAGCAGCACGGCACCGACGAAAACGACACCGAAGAGGGAACAGGCGGTTGGGTCGAACATCTGGCGCTGCCCCGCTGTCATCTTCGTCCACTGTTGAACTTGGGAAACACAAAGGATCGCCCCCAGGGCAACCGAGATGACAATGGCCATGACCACTGTCCGCCAGGTGGAGGGCAGGGTACGCAGCTTCGTCCACTCTGACTTGGCAATCCTGCGGATCCTGGGAGTCCGCACCGGCGGAGCGGGCGGTGTGAAGTCAGTCGCATCGATGGTGAGGGTCGCAGTGCTCATGTCAAGCTCCTTTGGTTGCGTCGACCAGCTGGCCGGCGTGGTAGTCGGTTTGGTCCTTGGTCAGGTCGAAATACGCCTCTTCGAGCGACGATCCCAGTGCGGCCAGCTCGACGAGGGTGATGTCGTGGGAACAAGCGGCCGCGCCGATCGTGGCGGAGTCCATTCCGGTCACGACCATGGCGCCGTCAGATCCACACTCGATCAGCGCGCCTCGCTGGGTCAGGGTCTCAGCCAGATCGGCCTGCTCCACGGCCCGGACCCGGACACTCGAGGCCGTGTGCCGGTTGATGAACTCATCGGTGCCGGCGTCGGCGATGATGTGGCCCCGACCGATCACGATCAAGTGATCGGCGGTCTGGGCCATCTCGCTCATGAGATGGCTCGAGAGGAACACCGTGCGGCCTTCTGATGCCAGGGACTTCATCAGGTTGCGGATCCAGAGGATGCCCTCGGGGTCGAGCCCGTTGATCGGCTCGTCGAACATCACCGTCTTGGGGTCGCCAAGCAGCGCGCCAGCGATGCCAAGCCGCTGGTTCATGCCAAGCGAGAATGTCCCGACCCTCTTTCCTGCCACGTCGCTGAGTCCGACGATGTCAAGCACGTCGGCCACCCGTCGGCGGGAGATGCCGTTGCTATCGGCCAGCCACATGAGGTGGTTGGCGGCACTGCGGCCGCCGACAATGGCTTTGGCGTCCAAGAGCGCCCCGACCGATCGGAGGGGGTCGGCCAGCTGGCAGTAGGGCTTGCCGTCCACGCGGACTTCGCCGGAAGTCGGGGCGTCGAGGCCCAGGATCATGCGCATGGTGGTCGACTTGCCGGCCCCATTGGGGCCGAGGAAACCGGTCACCTGCCCGGGCCGGACTGTAAAGGAGACCTCATTGACGGCCACGGTCTTGCCGTAGCGCTTGGTGAGGTGCGTTGCCTCGATCATGGTGCTTCCTTTCCTCGTCGATTCGGTCTGGGAAGCACGCTGCGCTCGGGACCTGAGGTGTCGCTGATGTGGTCCTGAGGCGGGCTGGTCAGCTCAAGCACGCCGCACCCGGTCATCGGTCGTACCGTGGGGATGTGGAAGTGAAGGTCTTCGGCGAGTTCGAGGTGGTCAAAGGGGGCGTGGCGATACCGATTCGCGGCGCCAAGCAGCGGGCCCTCCTGGCTCTCCTTGCCCTCAACCGAGGGACTCCGGTCAGCGCCGACCGTCTGATCGACCAGCTGTGGGGCGACGGGCAGACCGCCAAGCCAGCCAACGCCTTGCAGGCGCAGATCGTCCAGCTGCGCCGAGCTCTCGGAGCCTCAGCCATAGTCACCTCCGAATCCGGCTATGCGCTCGATCTCAGTGCCGGTGAGTTGGACGCAGCCCGATTCGAAGACCTGGTAGCCGAAGGTCTTCGCCTGAGCGCCGAGGGCGAGCTCGCCTTAGCGTCTACCGTGCTTGGTGACGCCCTCCGGTTGCGCCGCGGCGAACCGCTGCCCGAGTTCGCCTACGCCGGCTTTGCCGACGCCGAACGGGCCCATCTCAACGAGTTAGCCCTGGTGGCGACGGAGTACCGAGTCGAAGCGGACCTGGGGCTCGGTCATCACAACGAGCTGGTAGGCGAGCTGGAAGCGCTGTGCCGTGAGCACTCGCTCCGCGAACGCCTCTGGGAGCTGCTCATGCTGGCCCTCTACCGAGCTGGGCGCCAAGCCGAAGCGCTGCGTGCCTTCACCGAGATCCGTGACCGCCTGGTCGACGAGCTCGGGATCGACCCGGGATCTTCTCTGCGTGCCCTGGAGGCCCGCATCCTGGACCACGACCCGTCCCTCGCCGCCGAACAACCGGCACCAGAGCGTGCGCCGTCGATGCCATCGCTGCCAGGCAACCTGCCCGAACCACTGAGCAGCTTCCGCGGGCGCAACACCGAACTGGAACAGGTGGACCAAGCGATTGACTCCAGCCGCTTAGTCACGTTGATCGGCCCTGGCGGGGTGGGCAAGACTCGCCTGGCGGTCGCGGCTGCGGCGCGGCGTCGCGACCAGCGCTTCGGTGGCGCCTGGCTGGTGGAGCTCGCCGGTGTCACCGATCCCGCAGCCGTCGCCCCGGCTGCGGCTGCCGCCCTCGGCGCCTCGGGGCCTGCTCTGGGCGATGACCAACCCTCTGGATCGACGGCGGAGCTCATCGCCCGCCACCTCACCGGTCGCTCCCTCGTCATCGTCCTCGACAACTGCGAACACGTCATCGACGAGGCGGCTGCACTCGCCCAGGCCCTGGTCGGGGCGCTGCCCGGCCTCCGGATGGTGGCCACCAGTCGCGAGCCCCTCGGCGTTCCCGGCGAGTTCCTTATTCCCGTCGTTGGCCTAGTCCCGGCGGACGCCGTCGAGCTCTTCGGCGATCGTGCTCGTGCGGTGCAACCAGGCTTCGACCCTGACGGGCCCGCCGAAGCGGTCATCGACGGTATCTGCCGCCGGCTCGACGGTCTGCCCCTCGCTATCGAGCTTGCCGCCGCCCGCCTCCGGGCCATCCCCCTGGGGACCCTGGCAGAGCGGCTCGACGACCGCTTCGCGCTGCTCAGCCGCGGTGCTCGCACCGCGCTGCCCCGCCAACGGACCTTGCGTGCGGTCGTGGACTGGAGCTACGACCTCCTCTTCGACGACGAGCGCCGTCTGTTCGCTCGCCTGTCCGTCTTCGTCGGCGGCTGCGACCTCGACGCGATCGAGTCCGTGTGCGCTGACGAGAAGGTGCCAAAGCACGATGTCCTCGACGTGTTGAGCCGGCTGGTGGACAAGTCACTCGTCATGGCCCCGGTCGCGGGCGAGACCCGGTTCTCCCAGCTGCAGACATTGTGGCAGTACGGCACCGACCGCCTCGATGACTTCGACGAGGCCGACCTGGTACGCGCCAGACATGCGGCCTATTACCGCCAGTTCGCCGAGAACGCCAACGAACGTCTACGAGGTGCCGCGACATCGGTGTGGCAGGCCCGTCTGACCCCCGAGTTGGCCAATCTGAAGGTCGCGCTCGATTGGCACCTGGACACCGGCGACATTGATACAGCGCTGTTGATGGTCTCTGGAATGGCGTGGTTGTGGTTTGTCAACAGCGACTTTGCCGAAGGTGCGCGTTGGCTGGCCGGCGCGTTAGGTGCCGAAGGGCAGCGCCATGCTGAGCTGCACGCCACCGCCCAGGTCTGGCACGGCTACTTCGTCGGCATATCGTCCAGTCCGGCGTCGGGAGTCGTCGAGTGCGACCAGGCCATTATTGTCTTGAGGTCAGGCGTCGACCGGGTCCGCCTGGCGGAAGCGTTGCTGCTCGGAGCGACGGTACTGATACGCACCTACGAATTCGGTCGGTCCCTAGAAGCCTTGGCTGAGGCGCGGGCGCTCCTGGAGCCCGACGAGCAGGGTTGGCTGCTCGCTGCGCACGACATGCTGGTCAGCTGGAATATGGCCTCGTCTGGGCGTCTCGACGAGGCCGAGGCGGCCGCCCGTTCGAGCATTGAGCGCTTCGACGCAGTAGGGGAAGTCTTGTTGGTGGTCAATCCGCTGAACGCTCTCGCCGGCATCATCGCGGCCAAGGGCGATATTGAAGGCGCATCAGTGGCGTACGAAGTGCTCCTACGGCGCTGCCGGGCCACTGAGGAGCACCCCTACCTGAATGCTGCCCTGATCGCTCTCGCTGCGCTTCGGGGCAGGCAAGGCGATGACGCAGCAGCCGACGATCTCTACCACGAGGCGATCGGATGCTCTTCGAACCCGTGGCTGTCAGCCGACGCCATGGTCGGCCAAGCGGCAGTTGCCCGGCGCCTCGGTGATCTGGTCCGGGCAAAAGCGCTGCTCGACGCCGCGACAGCCCGTTACCAAGAGGCGGACGCTCCCGCAGGTCATCCCCGGGTGCTGGCAGGACTGGCCTGGTGGGCGCTCGGCGCAGATCAACCTGATGCCGCGGCAGTCTTCGCGGCGGACGCTGTCAGAGCCGCTGAGACAATCGCGGATCCCGAAACCCAACTCCTTGCCGATTCCGCCCTGGCCGCCGCGAAGGCGATCGCTGATCCCACCCAGCATAACGCCGACAACTTTGTCGCACTTGCGCAGCAACGAACCCAGGGTCCGGCGCATCGCTCTCTCACCGACGAGCCAGATCTGCTCGCGCTCGCAGCTCGCCTGACACCAGCCGCTATCTGAACGTCTGCTCCCCGGAGCCAGCCTTACACGGCCCCTCGTGCAACCGAAGCTCGGACCATTTCGAGCCGGACCTCAAGCCTTGCGCTGGCCGGCTCACCTCAGCATCACCTCAGAGCGGCCTCAGGCCGCACGCCCAACCTGACAGTCATGCACCAAGATCAACAACAGCCCCCCAGCCGGGGCGGCCAACCGGTCTCCGACGGGCCGGCGGTGGAGGACCACGGTCGGGTCGTCACCGCCACCATGCAGGCCGCCGCCTTCTATCGCCAAGCGCAGCAGGCCGTGGACTCGGCCCAAACGGTGACCGCGTTACGTCGCGCGGTCAACGCCGATCCGGCCTTTGGGCTCGCCGTCGCCGATCTCGACGCCATCGCACAAGCACCCCCGAGTCCCATCAGTGGCCCTCAGATGAACTGGGAACGCCACCACATCGAGGTGGTCCGCACCGCTGCCGCTGGCAACGTCCGTCGCGCCGCCGACCTACTCCGTGAACACCTTGCCAGCGTTGGCTGCGACCCTCTCGCTCGGCGCATCGTCACCGACCTCCGACAGCGCACGGGACATCCGGCTGGGCCTGAGGACCTCGGCGGCCCGGTTCCCGGTTGCCATCCCACTTGGTGACGTTGGATTTCATGGCAACCCCCCATCGATGCCACCCGAACCAACAGCGATACCTCGGGACATCAGCCCCGAGATTGGACAAGCAAGGCCCTTCGTGAGGAGCCACCGTCCATACGGCTGACCAGCACCTACCTCAACTCCGGAAGCCGTGGGATTTCCGTGGGATTGATCCAGGGGTGCAACTGGACCTCCACCGAACCGTTTGAGGCGCTTCGGTGGTCCGGTCGAAGCCCTCCGGACCTTTGGGGACGACATCACTCTCGCGATCGCCCCCCTGCAGTAGACGATCGACACGGCGCTCCCGGGCACTCGCATCTCCGAGCCCGGGTGGATGCTCCATCTCGACGAGATGTCCCGGAACGCGACAAGGATCAGGTTTCCAGCGATAGTCCTCGGTTAGCTCGTCGACGATTCCCCGGGGTAAATGGGTCCCCGATCTCGTGACTCTGGTACCCCAGGACATTCCGAGGGCATTACCGGAAGATGCGACCACCCCGAGGGGACCCGTCACGATGCGGAGCACCTCCGACCGGTCAGAGGCTGATCACCGTCAGATCCTCGCCGACCGTGATGCGGCCCTGGTAGCCACCACTGCGGAGATCGTGCGCAAAGGCCGCGTCGTCGCCGGTTTCCTCAGGCGGAGGGATGAGGTGGGTGAGGACGACGTGCGGCACACCGGCACGGGACGCCATCTTGCCGAGCTTGACGGTGTCCGCGTGGTAGCTGAAGATCGCCTCGAAGACCGTCCCGGCGATTAGCGGCTGCATGGCCGACGACCGGCACGCTTCGTGCACGAGCACGTCAGCACCGACCGACAGTTGCTCGACCTCGGCACACACGCGAGTGTCGCCGGAGACGGCGACGATGGCGTCGGGCGTCTCGATCCTGTACGCGACGGCCTCGGGCACCGGCTCGTGGTGCACGGCGACCGCGAGCACAAGAACCTGGCCGTCGTCGCTGGTCCAGACGACGTCGGGGGCGGTCGGAACGTCGAATGGATGGAGCACCACCTCAATCGGCGTCGCGCCCGTATGCCCGGTGCGAAGCGCGACGACAAGCGGCCCGGTGGGGGCGAGCTGCTGCTGGACCCACCGGGTGATGGCGACGTCGGGTAACCCCCACGACGTGGTCGCTGTGGATGTGGGTCAGGAAGAGTGCGGTGAGCGCGTGCGGTGGCGTTCCTGCCTCCATCAGGCGCATGACCATGGACCGGCCGGCGTCGAACTGCAACGCCGACACCACCGTGACGAATGAGCGCACCGGCACCGGCGCGACCGGGCCGAGGGTGTGGCACTCCCGTCCCTGTGAGGATCACCGCGGTAGTCATTCGTCCACCATGGACGCTCTAGAGAGTCACTTTCACGGGCAACGACGCGAACGACCGGATCAGGTTGTTGCGCTTGCGGACCGGAGATCCGTTGAGCTCGATTGTCCCCACCCGCTCGACGAGCGAGGCGAGCACAGCAGCGCCTTCCAGTCGAGCCAGGCCCATCCCCACGCACGCGTGCTCGCCGTAGCCAAAGGCGAGATGACCGGCACTTTCGCGGGTGATGTCAAAGCGGCCCGGCTCTTCCCAGCGGCGCTCGTCGCGGTTGGCAGAGGCAAAGCTGACGAGCACGCGCGATCCGGCGGGGATTTCGACCCCGCCGACGCTGGCGTCAACCTTGGCGACCCGCGTGAAGCAGGTGATCGGGCTCTCAATGCGGAGCACCTCGTTGAACGCGGCCTTGATACGATCCGGCTCCTCCTGCAGGATCTGCCATTGATCGGGGTGCATGGCGAAGAGCCAGACGGCGTTGCCGAGCGCGCTGATCGTCGTGTCGAGCGACGGGGCGAGGTAGTCGATGAACAGCATCGGGCACCGGGAACGCTCGATCTCACCCCGATCGGCCGCGCGCTGAATGCCCGCGCCGAAAGAGAGTTCGGGCAACTCCAGCTCGGCGAGCTGTTGCGCGTACGCGCTCATCGCGAGGATGCCATCGCTCGCCGCTACGGCTCGGTCGTTGAGCGGACCGAGCCCGTCGAACTGGGCCGCAGCCCAGTCCACCAAGTCTTGACGGCCGTCGGCGGGCCAGCCGAGCAAGTCAGGGACCCATGTCGTCGGCAACAGCTCGGCGAGATCCGTAACAGCGTCGAAGTGGCGCCGCCCGACGAGCCGGTCGACGAGTGCATCGGCGAGAGCCTGCGCGTCAGAACGCAGATCGGCGAGCGATCGCGGTGTCAGCGGTCGACCGATGATCTCACGCTGCTTTCGGTGTTCTTCGCCGTCGCTCATCAGCGTGGTACCGCGGCCAAGGCTGTTGATCACGTCGTTCAGCGCAACGCCCTCACCCGAGACGAACGTGGCGGGGTCGCCAAGGATGCGCCGCACTTCTTCGTACCGGGTCGCTGCGTACATTCCATGAGCCGGGAGCCAGGCGAGCGGCCCGGCATCACGAAGCGCCCGGAGGTGTGGGTAGGGATCGTCGAGGACCTCCTCGGTGAAGAGGTCAGCCTCGTACCGAGGGATGTTGACGCCTTCCGTCGCCATCACACACACCGGTTCCGGATCGTGCCGATCCTCTCGATCCAGGTCTCGAGCAGCTGGCCCGGACCCAAGAATCTCGGCGGCTGCCGGGTGCCGCCGATGCCAGCCGGGGTACCGGTGAAGAGCACGTCGCCAGGAAGCAGTGGCAGGACAGCAGAGAGCTCGGCGATCAACCGTGGCACGCTGAAGATGAGGTCGGAGGTGCGGGCATCCTGCACCGTCTCCCCGTCCACCGCGCACCGCAGCGCGAGGTCCCCGGGGTTGGGTACCTCGTCGAGCGTGACGAGCCAAGGCCCCATTGGCCCGTAGCCCCGGCGAGACTTCCCCAGCGAGAACTGCGAACCGGCTGCGAACTGGAGCGTGCGATCGCTGATGTCCTGGCCGACGGTGAAGCCGGCGACATGCGACCACGCGTCGGCCTCGTCGACCCGGTCGGCCCGGGTGCCGATCACGGCCACGAGCTCGACTTCCCAGTCCACGGTCTCACCGACAATCTCGATCTCGTCGAACGGACCCGACAGCGAGGCCGGGAACTTGGTGAAGGTGGCCGGGACGCTCGGTACCCCCATTCCGGACTCCTCGGCGTGGCTCCGATAGTTCAGGCCGATGGCAAAGACCTGCCGCGGTGCGGGTACCGGACAGCCGAGGTCGACCTCGTTGAGGGGTGCCGTGCCAGCAGTGATCCCAGCGGCGAACTCGACAAAGGCCGGCCAGTCCTCGTACACGCTCATCGGGTCGGGTCCGAAACGCCCACCGGACGCGTCATGGACGTCGGCGATCGCGGCGTCAAGGACCAGAGCGGCACGGCCGCGGTGGTCCGCGAGCTTCATGCGGTCATTCCCCGTGCGAGGTGGTAGCGGAGGTCGTCCAGCAGGGTCGTCGCTACCTGCGCCGTCGGCGCAGTCCCATAGAGGTAGAAGTCTGGCCGCTGCAGCGCGCACGTCGTGTCGCGCTCGCTGAACCAACGGATGAAGAGCGGATCGGGATCGGCGAGCGCGACGACACGGCCACCGATCGACTCGAACCAAGCGCGCTCGTTCCCACCGATGCGCTCGACGTCGGCTCCGAGGACCACGAGTCGCCAACCGTTGCCGTGCACCTCGTCGAACCGCCGGCCGCCATCCTTGCCCTGTACGAGCTGCGTGCCCGCGTGAGGGGCGGTCGGGTGGATGAACCCCGCCGTCACAACAGGGAGTCCGGGCGGTGGTGCCGGCTCGTCGCCGACGCCGGCGGCCATTGCCTCGTCACGTGCGGCGGCCTCAGCGGGATCGGGCACACAGATCACGCCCCCCAGCTCCATGGAGAAGTCGATTGCCGCCCTTGCGCTCGGCAACCGCTCGGACTGGTAGCTGTCGAGCAGCGCATCCCCGGCGATGTCAGCGAGCACGAGGTCGAGCTTCCAGGCGAGGTTGGCAACATCGCGCAGACCCGAGCACATGCCTTGGCCGGCGAACGGCGGCATGAGGTGGGCGGCATCGCCAGCGAGGAATCCGCGCTCCACGCGCCATTGCTCGGCGTAGCGGGCATTGAAGGTGTAGACGGCGTGACGCTCGAGCCGGGCGTTCCCGGGGTGCACATCCCACGGCGCGAGCAGTTCCCACGCACGCGCCTCTTCATTCAATCCTTCGAGCGGTTCGTAAGGCAGCCGCATGAACTCCCATCGCCGTCGGCCGGGCCCTCCCGACACTGCGGTCGTTGGCCGCATGGGATCACAGATCTGCAGGTTGATCGGGTCGAACTCACGCGGTTCAGCCAGGATCACATCGAGGATCAGCCAGTCATAGAAGAACCCGAGATCGGTGACGGGCAGCCCGGTCAATGCCCTCACGGTGCTGTTGGCGCCGTCGCAGCCAACGAGGTAGCGACCAGAGACAGTCGTGCCGTCGGCACCGGTCGCGACGACGCGGTCGCCCCGCTGCTCGACGCGGGTGACGTCGACCCCTCGACGGACGTCGACGCCGCTCTCGCGGGCACGACGGTCGAGCAGCCGCTCGATCATGGGCTGGTTGAACATTGACGACGCCGGCCACCCCGAAGGGCCGTTGCCGCTCTGGCCGAACCGCAGCAGCGTCGTGCCCTCGGCATTCCGCCATTCGTAGCTGTTCGCCGGCTCGCTGATCGTCCGCAGCTCGTCACCAATACCGCACGCCTGAAAGATGCGCCCAACCTCGTGATCGAAGTGGACCGCTCGAGGAAGTGGGTAGGGCTCTGGCCACCGCTCGAGAACCGTGACGGCGCGTCCGAGCTGGGCGAGCAGGATCGCCAGCGAGCTGCCTACCGGCCCGTAGCCGACGACAATGACCTCGGCGTCGGTGTCGACGCTCATGCCGAGCGCAGCGGCTGGTGCCCCCACGCGCTGATCTGGGCGTAACGGCGATTGTCGTTCCACCCGTCAGTGATCACCCTGGCGCCGTAGCCAACCTCGATCTGGAAACCGGCCGGCGTCTGCAGGTAGAAGCTGAACATGCCGTCGTTGTCGTGACGACCGAGCCCGTTGGGGATAGCCAGGTGAGTGGCCCACGCCCGATCGAAGGCGGCTCCGACGTCGTCGCGCTGGTTGAGCTCGAACATGATGTGGTGCAGGCGTTGTGGCAGATCGAAAGGCGCCCGTGCGAGCGCGATCGTGTGATGCCGACGGTTGCAATGGTAGAACCGCACTTCGAGGTCGATGCCGGGCGCGAGCTCGGTCTCGAGCCAGTCCGACTGGGCGAAGCCGAGACCCTCGGTGAGAAACACGTGAGACTCCTCGAAAGCGGTCGTGACGAAGACCGCGTGCCCGAAGCCGACGCCGTCGGTGAGGAACCCACCTGGGACCAGCGCAGAGGTAAAGGGGCTGGGTGCGTCGGCCAGCTGCAGGACGACCTCGACGTCGACGCCCCACGGGGTCGTGGTCTGAACGAGCTGTTGCACCCGCCGCTCACCGTGGTCACCGTTTGCGACATCGGCACCGATTGCCTGCAACTGGCCGATTGCGCCGTCGAACGCAGCAGCGTCGACCGCCTCTAGGCCGATCGCGATCGCGTCGTTCGCCGGTCCAGACTGGACGAACACTCGGTTGGCGCGCTGGTCGTTGCGCCACGTGTTAGTCCCCGATTTCGTCGGCTTGCCGGGCACGAGGCCGACAACATCGGCGAACACTGGAGCGAGGACATCGGGATCGGGCACCTCCAGGACGAGGTAACCGAGCTCTATCCGGTGTTCCATTGTTTCGTCCTCTCGTGATGTCAAGCGACTGAGGTGAAGAGTCGCAACGTGTTGGATCGAAGTGCGTCAACGAGCGAGACGACTCCGTCGATGCGTTCGGCCGCGGCAGCGACAACCGGCTCTGGCGTGAACGGGAAGTCGCTCCCGTAATGCAGGTGGTCGAGGGACGTCATGGTGAGGAGCGCATCGAGCTGGCGCGGCACCGCGAACCCGGCCAGGTCGAAGTGGAGCCGACCAAGATCGCTGAGCACGTCGACGTCGGGAGCGAGAATGTGCGCGAACGCAGCTACGCGTTCGGCAACGAGCGGGAGGGTCGCGCCGGCATGCGGGACGATGAAACGGAGATCAGGGTTGCGACCGAGGATGCCGTTGAGCACGAGATCAACCACGGTGCGGGTGGTATCGAAGAAGAACTCGAGCATCGATCGCGGGCGCCCAAACGATGTGTGCTCCCAGCACGGCGGTGAGGTCGGGTGCAGCAGGACGCGCGCACCCCGACGGTCGAGCTCGCGGAAGACGGGCTCGAAGGACGCGTCGCTCACGTACGTGCCACCGACGTTAGTAAGCAGAACGAATCCATCGACGTCCAGGTGATCAAAGCAGTAGGCGATCTCGGCGATCGCGGCGTCCACGTCCGGCAGAGGAAGCGACGCGAGCAACCCGAACCGCCCGCGGTGATCGACCACCGCTCGATGACCGTCCTCGTTCACCTCGCGTGCGAGGTCGATGGCCGCCGAGCCGTCGCCGACGTGCACCCCCGGCGACGAGATCGACAGCAGCGACGTGGCGATGCCCAGCCGATCCATCACCTCGAGGTGCTGGTCGGCCGACCACTCCGGAATCCAGGGCATTCCGTCGGGCTGGTCGTGGCCAGCCAGCTGGAGGGCGGCCCGGTAGCCGTCAGGGACGTAGTGGGCATGGACGTCGATCTTCACTGGCCCAGGGTGGCGATCCACTCGAGGATTGTCTCGACGTAGAGCTCCGGCCGGTCACCGTGCATCGAGTGACCGACGTCGGGGAATGATCGGTAGTCCACTGCAACGCCTGCTGTTGTGAGGAGGTGCTTCACCCGCAGGGCCTGCTGGTCGGACATCGCGCCGAGTAGGAACCCATTGGCGTCATCGGTGATGCGCATGTGGTGCGTCAGAAGCACGGATTCGACCTTGACGTTGCGCAGCATCTGCTCGTGGTCACAGGAGGCGCCTGCGGTCCCGCTCCAGAAAGACCGGCCCCATTCCGGGTCGTACTCCTTGAGGTTCTGCGACGGCTCGTCGGGCACCGGGATGAATCTCATGTGCTCGGGCAACCAGGACGCGGATGCCTCCCGCATCGCGTCCCAGGCACCGATCGACCACTGGTCGCCGAGGAAGGTGCTCCAGAGGTCGAACATCGGGCCGATGCATTGACGGATGCCCGGGGCGACCGCCGGCCGAACCTCCGACGCGAACAGCGGGGGGTCCTCGTAGACCGCGGCGACAACCTGGCCGGGCATGGCGTACGCCGAGAGCCACGCAGAGAGGACACCCCCGGAAGACAGACCGCTGACGACGGTGGGGCGGCCGATGACCACGTCAATGAAGCGGACGAGGTCGTTGCCCATGTTGTCGAGCGTGTAGCGGCCCGGCGTCCGGGTGCTCCGCCCCTGGCCCCGGAGGTCGACGGCGAACACCTCGAAGTGCTCGGCGAGCCGAGGCATGGCGGTTTCGTATCCCCACCAGGATTCCGTCTGGCCCGGGATGAGTAGGAGCGCGGGCGATCCTGCGCCGCCGGCGGTCGCATAGTTCATCTGAATCTCGCCGAGGTCGACCAGCTGCTCGGCGAAGTCGTGAGAGACATAGGTCTCGCCCGCGTGGTCGGGGCCGTAGCAGGCTCGGTAGTCGGTCATCGTCGATACTCTGTTCGCACGATCAGGAATCTGTCAAGAGTCTGTTCATTTGATTAGGCTGCTGACATGTCGAAGACCTCGGCGAGCTCCATCGCACGGGTCACGCGTCCGTCGGCGCATGCCAGGCGAGAACGGATCGTGACGGCCGCCGTCGATCTCTTCTCCGAGCGCTCCTTCGACGGTGCAACGACGCGCGACATCGCTGCGAAGGCGGGGGTCACCCAGCCCCTCTTGAACTATCACTTCCACTCGAAGGAAGAGCTGTGGCAGGCCGCCGTCGATTCGCTCTTCGAACTCTTGAATCAGGCAATGGATGAGCGAGCCATCGGACTGCGCGGGGTCGAAGAAATCACCAGGGCGAAGCTGCTCGTGCACGAGTTCATCACCTTCTCGGCACGAAATCCTCAACTACATCGGATAATCATGCAGGAGTCCAAGGCTGACGGCCCGCGGATGGATTACCTCGTCGACCGGCACGTCCGTCCGATCTACGAGCGCACGATCGCGATCTTCGAGTCCTTGGCACAAAAGGGCGCTGTGCCGAACATCCCGGCTCCGCACCTCTACTACATCCTCACCGGCGCGGGCCCGACGATGTTCGTACTCGCGCCGGAGTGCCGACGACTCAGCTCCCTCGATCCATTTCACAAGGATGTCATCGAAGCGCACGCCGACGCGGTCTGCCAGCTCCTGTTCGGTAGCGCCTGAGATCAGCGGTTCGCCAAAGCGGCGCGTGGGCGCATAGCAAAGGGGCCGACCCTCTTGGATCGGCCCGCAGCCACTTGACTTGGTGACGTGGAGGATTTGAACCATTCGACCTTCGGGTTATGAGACCCAGATGGGCCGTTTGGTCCGTTCTTGATCGTCTCCCGCGTGTTCTCAATCCAGACTTCTAACTGTCAGGTTGACCACCTCCTGCCGCGAACTCGTGTAGCGGGAACGTCCCGGACAGGCTCGAACGCTGGGCTATTGACTGGATATATACACTCAGAGTATTCTCGCAGAATGAGTGTCCCCATGGCCCTGCTCGGCCTCCTCGATCGCGAACCGAGCCACGGCTACGACCTGAAGCGCGATTACGACACCTACTTCGGGCGCGGCCGGCCGCTGCCCTACGGCCAGGTGTACGCCACGCTCTCCCGCCTGGCGAGAGACGGGAAGGCGATCGTCGGCGACGCCGAGCCAGGAGCCGGTCCCGATCGCAAGCGGTACAACATCACCGACACCGGCCGGAACGAGGTCGAGGCGTGGCTCTCGGAGCCCATCCCCGCCGAGCCCCACCTGCAGACCGATCTGTTTGTGAAGGTCGTCCTGTCGCTGATGCTCGGTCGCCGTGCCGAGAAGTACCTGGACGCCCAGCGCGCTGCACACCTGCACCGGATGCGCGAGCTCACAGACCTCAAGCAAAAAGGAACCCTGATCGATTCGCTCCTCGCCGACCACGGTCTGTTCCACCTCGAGGCCGACCTTCGCTGGATCGACCTCACGACCGCTCGCCTCACCGCACTCGCCACGGAGGTTGCCTGATGAACACACCCAACGGTTCTGCCCTCATCCCGCCTGGGGGGACCATCATCGAAGCGCACGACCTCGTGCTCTCCTTCGGCGAGACCCCGGCGCTGCGCGACGCCAGCCTGTCCGTGCAGCGGGGCGAGATCGTGGCCGTCATGGGCCCGAGCGGATCGGGCAAGTCGACACTGCTCCTCTGCCTCGCCGGCATCCTGGTCCCCGCGTCGGGTCGAGTGATCTTCGACGGGCAGCGCATCGACGCGCTGCGCGAGGAGCAGCGAAGCCGGCTCCGCCGAGACCGTTTCGGCTTCGTCTTCCAGTTCGGCCAGCTCGTCCCAGAGCTCACAGCCGAGGAAAACGTCGCCCTCCCACTCCTTCTGTGCGGGATGCGCCGCCAACAGGCCCTGGCCCGAGCGCGGAGCTGGTTCGCCCGGCTCGAGCTCGACGGGCTGGAAAGCCACCGGGCGGGAGAGATGTCCGGAGGCCAGGCCCAGCGGGTCGCCCTCGCCCGGGGCATCGTCGCGCAGCCCGACGTGCTGTTCGCCGACGAGCCCACCGGCTCACTCGACTCCCTGACCGGTGAGCTCGTCATGAACTTGATGACCAGCGTGGCCCGCGAGGAGGGGATCACGGTCGTCCTCGTCACCCACGAACCCCGCGTCGCCGCCTACGCCGACCGCGAGGTGATCGTGCGCGACGGCCGCGTCGCCAGCCCGTTGGCGGTCGGCGCATGATCCGGCTCGGCCTCCGGCTGACCTTGGGGAGTGGTCGTGAAGCCCTCCTGCGGGTCCTCGTTACCGCTGCTGCGGTCGCCCTCGGCGTCGGCTTGTTACTGGCCGCCTTGGCCGGGATCAATGGTCTCCACGCCCAGAGCGATCGCGGTGCCTGGCTGAACTCGGCGGTGCAGCCGACGCCGCCGACCTCGCCCGCCAGCGGCCTGTGGTGGGAACCGAGCACCGACTCGTTCGGAGGTCAGCTCATCGACCAGATCGACGTCGCGGCGGCCGGGCCGGGCGCGCCCATCCCTCCCGGAATGTCCCGCCTGCCTGGTCCGGGCCAGTACTTCGCCTCGCCCGAGCTGGTGAGCCTGCTTCGCTCCCAGCCCGCCGACGAGCTGCGTGATCGTTACCCCAGTCGGCTGGTGGGCACCATCGGCAGCGCGGGACTGCCGTCGCCGAACTCGTTGATCATCGTCATCGGGCACAGCGTCGGCCAGCTCTCGAAGCAACCGGCTGCCATCGAGATCGGGGCGATCCACCGCGGCCTGGCGAATTGCTATGGCTGCCAGAGCGTGGTCGGGAGCGGGCCAGTTCTGGAATTCATCCTGGTCGGCGGGGCCGTGGCGCTCGTGCTGCCGGTTCTGATCCTGATTGCGACGGCGAGCCGACTGTCTGCCGTCCGGCGCGAACAGCGCTTTGCCTCTATGCGGCTGGTCGGCGCCACTCCTCGCCAGATCTCGACGATTGCGGCCGTCGAAGCGGTCATCGCCGCCCTCGCCGGAGTCGTCCTCGGTTTCGGACTCTTCTTCGCAGTCCGACCGCTGCTGTACCACGTGCCGTTCACCGGGGCCCCGTTGGCGCAGGGTGACCTCTCCCTTCACGCCGTCGACATCCTCATCGCGGTGGTCGGAGTCCCCATCGCCGCCGTCGTCTCCGCACGTCTCGCGCTGCGCCGGGTACGGATTTCGCCGCTAGGAGTGACGCGACGGGTCGGGAAGCGCCCACCGGGGATCGCCAGGATCATTCCCTTGTTGGCAGGTATCGCCTTCCTCGCCTACTTCGACGCGGCCGGAAAGCCTGGCGCCATCGGGAGCCAGCTCCTCGAGCTCCTTGTTGGATTCGCGCTGCTGATCGTGGGTCTGGTTCTGGCCGGGCCGTGGTTCACAACGGCTGGGTCGCGGATCATGGCCAAAAGAGCGAGTCGCCCCGCCACGCTCATCGCCGGTCGTCACCTCCTCGACAACCCCAAGGCTGCCTTCCGCTTTGTCAGTGGCCTCGTCATTGCCCTCTTCGTCGGCAGCGCGGCGATCGGTGCCCTCAGCTCGGTGACGCAAGCAACCGGAGGGGGCAGCGCCAACGCCAGTCTGAGTACTCTCGCGGACCCGTTCTGCACCTATTCGACCACCGACTGCCCCACGGCGTCCGTGCTGGCTTCCGTCTCTCCCTCGGTCCTCAATGAGCTCCGAGCGACGCCGGGGGTGCAAGGGGTGGCGGTGGTCCATGAGGCTCCCAACCGGACGCAAGAGGGGCGATCGTTCGGGGTCGTCGCGTGTGACGAACTTGCCAAGACTCCGGCCATCGGCCGATGCGCGCCGCGGGCCACAGTGTCGTCCGTCGGATACTTCCTCTCAAAGGTCCTGGGGCACACCGCCAACGCGTCGACCACGACCTGGCCCGCTTGGAACCTGTCGGCGACGCAGCTCGCATCCCTCCCCGTGAGCGCGGTCGTCGTCGCGACGAACGGGTCTTCGGGTGCGATCGAACGGGTGCGAACGGAGCTCGAGCGCGCATTCCCGCTCCAGGGCACACCGGTGACCGTGGAGGCACTCGGTCCCTCGACGGCGCGCCTGCTGACCATGATCCAGGCCATGACCGACGTGATCATCGTGGCCAGTCTGATCATCGCTGCATGCAGCCTGGCCGTGAACATCGCGGCCGGTCTCACTGAGCGGAGGCGGCCATTCAGCCTGCTCAGACTTACGGGGGTCTCGCGAAAACTCCTGCACCGGGTCGTGACGCTGGAGAGTGCGCTGCCCCTGCTCCTCGTCGCTGCGGTCTCCATCGTCGTCGGGCTGCTGGCGGCCGCCCTCTACCTGCACTCGCAGGTTGGGCTCGCCTTCAGCCTTCCCGGATTCTCCTACTGGACCACGGTGATCGGAGGGCTGGCCGCGTCGATGGCGATCATCGCCGCGACGTTCCCCATCCTCGATCGGATCACAGGGCCCGAGGTCGCCCGGAACGAGTGATGACAATGGCCAAACCGAAGAGTGCCGTTCGTCGGGTCTCATTGACCGTCCTCACGGCACTCGCAGCACTCTGTGCCGGGGTGTCGGTCGCCGGCTATTCGTCGCCTCCGGACGAGGGGAACCCTTGACGGCACACTCCAGGCTGTCGGTGGTCCGGCTGGGACAGGACCGCCACCGCTCAGCGGCTCCGTCACGTTCCATGGGTCGGAAGGGAACATCGCCACCATCGACCTCTCCGCCAACGGCCGGTTCTCAGCCCACCTGCCCGTCGGTCGCTACACCGTCGCTGGGCGGAGTCCCCAGTTCAAAGGGGGTGCCGGCGAATGTCAGGCACCAGGACCGGTCACCGTGCCCAACGACGTCACGAGCCGCGTAGAGATCGATTGCCAGAGCCGTCCCTCTCAGGGGGGGACCCGCCCCCCCACCGTTTGGGCCTCCTAGCGGCGGGGGCCTCAGCGGCGTTTGGGCAAAGTGGCGACAACGAGCCGGGCGATGACGCGGTAGCCCCGGGTCTTCGGGTGCACGTCCTCGAGCTGACAGTAATAGGTCAAGGAGCAGATGTCGGCGACGGCGATGGGAATGCTCCCAGACGGGGCTGAGGGCCACGGCGTCGTCTCGGTGAGCGGCACGTATGCGCCGGTCGCCTCCGTCACGTTGACGTAGACGGCACCCACAGCGCTGTATTCGGCTTCGAGGGCTGGGTTGAAGAGCCGTTGGAACCCCGCTATCGAGACGACGGCCAGGCTCTTTTGCGCAGGGTCCTTCGAGGTGTAGAGACCGAGGTAGACGTCGGGGTAGGTAAGGCCGACGATGGGCACCGTCGGTCCCGCGGCCTCGCCCAGACCGGCCAGGAGCGTATGCAGGCTGGCCTCGCTGCCGGGCAGCGCCTGCGTCACGCAGGGGATGAAGATCGCAGCGGCGGTACATCCGAGGATGTCGTTGCCGCCGATGGACACCGTGATGAGTCCGACCTGGCCGCGGTGCCGGGCGATGAACCGATCCGCCGCCGCGGCCTGGGTCCGTGTCGGGTAGGACACGGCGTCGGGGCCCGGGGCGGGGAGTGGGCACCCCACCTGGTGGAAGAGGCTGGTCGTGGTGGCACCATCGCAGGCGAAGTTCCGCAAGATGAAGTGGTATCCCCGGGCGCGGGCCAGGGTCACCACCTGATAGGCGAACCCGTGGGTGTCCCGGTGCGCCATTGCGGCGGCGACAGGCTGGTAGCCAGCGGCGTACGAATCGCCGACCGAGATGTCGTAGTCCAACGTCGCCTTGGACACAGCCGCGGCGGCTGGAGTGACGGCCGAGGCGGCGATGCCTCCGATGGTGCAGGCCAGGAGCAGGGCAACCACGCCCGCTCGGACAGCACCGGCTCGACTCATCCCTTGTGCAGGGTCAATACGGCATCGCTGTTATTGCTGCTCCCAATGGTTGTGCTGGAATACGTCCCGGAGTAGCCCGCGTAATTGCCGGTTCCGCTGTCTATTGCGAGGGTGCCCGAATTCGCCAGGTTCACGGTGAGGTTGTCCGCATAGATCAAGGAGCCGCCCATGGCGAATTCGGTGAAGCAGTCGGCTGTGGCCGGAGCGGACACGACGTTGCAGTAGAGATGGTCGGTCGCCGACCAGTGCTTGGCGTGGTGCGAGTGGTTGCCCACGTAGTCGACGTCGTCCTCCCTCACATGTCCGCCGACGGGCGGGTAGCCCTGGATAACCTGACCGGACGCGTTGTAGAAGGTCAGGGTCGTCTCCTTTTGGAAGAAGTGCAGAATTGTCGGGGAAGTCGAAGCGCCGGCGGCTCCGCTGCTCAGTGCGAGCGCACCGAGCAGGATCGTGCTGGCAGCGCAGCCGGACAACAACGCCCTCCGCACCGGGCGGACCGCCACGCCGGCGAGCCCTGGCGCAAGAACGGCCAGCGTCCCGGTCATTACCGCAATGACAAATTTGCGCATCTTCATCCTTTCGCGAACCATCCAAAGTTCCTACGTTGCAGCACAAGCGATCAAGCGGTGATTCTCGGCTTTCTCGACGTGACGAGAACCACGACGCTGGTGAGAAGCAGCCAGAGGCCGACAATGGGCAGGCCGAGCATCGGGATGGCGAACGACGCGATGGCGAGTACGAGTCCGACATAGGCGAGCCAGCTCGGCAGTGCCCGACTCCGCAGTATGGCGAGGCTGGTGGACCCCAGCAACAACGCCGTCGCGCCGCCAGCGATGTCGGCCACGTCTTGAGAGAAGATGTTCAGCGTCTGCAGAACGCTCGGGTCGGCGTGCTTGGCGACATCGGCCATGGCGAACGATGCACCGGCGCTGAGAATGCCACCCACAAGGAAGAGGAGTCCTCCGGCGAATCCCAGATTGGCCAGGCGTCGGCCCGCATCGTCGGGAGCAACGACGTCTCGGAGATACCAGAGCAGCGCTCCTGCGATGAGCACCGCCAGCGAGATCAAATAGGCGCTGAGGTACAGACCCCCTCGGTTCTGATGCGCGAAGGTGGCCACCTTGGCCGCACTGGCGGTGGCGTCTGGACCCTCTGGCGTGGCGAAGACCGTGGCCAGGAGCACGATGACGAAGGCGAGTCCTCCGAGGCCCACCCACCGCCGCAGGTGGTCATCTCTCTTTACTTCTCCTTCGAGGTTTGTCCGGCCGTCGAGGGCAAGTTCAACGTGTGCCACTGGTGCTCCTTTCGTCTGCGGATCTCGCGTGAGTGCTTTGGATGGTACGAATTGCGACCGGAGGGTCTCTCAGTAGTGGCTACTGAATTTTCGAAGCCATCTCGTGGTGAGCTGAGGATCTCAACTGAGGACGACTCGGCCATGAGAAACGGGTACATGGCGGGCACTAGTCACCGGGGATCACCCTCTGGGGGAGCGCGAGTCCGCATCCGAATCGGCGAGGCCGAGCTGCCGCACGGATCGCTGGCCCGCTGCCAGCTTTTGTCGACCGATCTCAATGAGGGTAGGTACACCCGCGGGATCGATGCCGAGGCAGTCTCCGATGAGGTCGTCGTCGGCACCCATCTCGTGCAAACGCAGTCCGATCCGATAGGCCCTCGGCAGCGCGTCGAGGTCGGGAGGCTCCATCGCTCCAGAGTGCCTGAGGGAGGCAAGGCGACCTTCAGTATCAGGTACTGAATTCTGCGATCAGATCGGCCAAACTACGTCCATGGACCGGTGGCCGATGGTCGGGCGAGCGCAGGAGCAGCAATTCATAGCCGATGCCATTGCGGACCCAGACCGAGCCGGTGTCCTGGTCGCCGGACGGGCTGGAGTCGGAAAAACGCGCTTGATTCACGAGGCTCTGAGCTGGACGTGTGACCACCACGTCGAACGGATTACCGCTTCGGAATCGCTGCGCCCACTCCCCTTCGGTGCGTTGGCTCAGCTCCTTCCCAGCAACTTGCATGAGGTCGACCAAGTGGACCTGCTGGCCGTCCTCGGCCAGGATCTGCAGCGCCGGGCAGAAGGACGGGCGATCATCCTGGCGGTGGACGACGTGCACCTGCTCGACGGGCTCTCGGCAGGGTTCATCGACTACGTCGCCATCAGGGGCCTGGCGACCGTGCTTCTCACCCTGCGCAGTGGATTGCCCGTCCCCGATGTGCTGAGCAGACTCACTCGCCAGGGCACTATTCCGAGGCTCGAACTCCAGGCATTGTCGAGAGCCGAGTTCGACGAGATGCTCGAGCGGGCGCTCGACGGCATTGTCGAGAGCGTCTCGGCGGAGCGAATGTGGGAGGCGACCCGGGGCAACGTCCTCTTTGCCCGAGAGCTGATCGCCGATCTGCTCGAGGCAGGCGAACTTCGCTTGATCCATGGCGTATGGCGATGGCCAGGTGGAGTCGGGCCGGCACCACGGATCCAAGAGGCGATTGCGGGCCGCCTCGACGGACTCACCGAACCTGGACGACGGTTTTTGGAGTTGCTCTCCATTGGTGAACCACTTGGCCTCACCACCGCGGAGCGGGTGACAGCTGATGGGGTTCTCATAGAACTCGAGCGGCGCGGAGTGATTACCGTCGGAGACGAGAATGCCCCCAGCGTCCGATTTAGTCATCCCCTGTTCGGAGAAGTCCTCCGGGCCGAAATGCCGTCGCTCCTCCGTCGGCAAACCAATGGACAGCTCGTGCAGGTCATGCGGGGAGAACTGGAGCACTCGCCCGCGGAGCTCCTCAAGTTGGCGGTGCTCTGGCAAGGGTCAGGCGAAAGGGTGGATCCTGTGGTCCTCGCCGAGGCGGCTCAGGTGGCCAACCAGTTGTCGGACCACAACCTGGCCGAAAAGCTCGCTCGGGACTCGTTCGAACAGCAAAGAACATTCTTTGCCCAAATCGAGCTCGGATGGTCGCTCCTGCACCAGCATCGCTTTGAGGAAGCCGTCGAACTTCTGAATCCCCTCGTCGGGCACGAGCCCAACGACAATGCTCGGGAACGTTTGGCCGACGGTGTGTCGCTCGCCATGGGCCATGGACTGGGCCGAGTCGCCGACGCGGTGGCTCTCATGATTGAGATCGAGAACTCAGCGGCCAGCCTCACGACGCGCCTCTTGATTCAGTGCCATCGGGCTCACCTTCATGCCTTCTTTTGTCACTATGCCGAAGCGATCGAGTTGGGCATGAGCGCAATGCAAGTCGTTGATGATGATCGCATCTTCGTCCGATCCTTGACGTCAGTTGCATCAAGCCTGGTCATGATCGGCAGGTCCGAGGATGCACTCTCGCTTACCGAAGCCGGCCTGGAGTGCGCTTTGCGGGTGCGCGAGGAGCTTCCCCGCGCCCCGAGCTGGGCCGTCAGCAGCCGCTGTACAGCCCTGGCCTTTGCCGGCCGGGTCTCCGAGGCCGCCGAGCTCCTCGATTTTGCCTTATCGCTATCGGTACAGCTACCCGAAAAACGAGCACTCGCCAATGGTTATCGGGCCCGATTTCTTCTCTTCGAGGGGAAGGCTGCCAGCGCGGCCCGGACCCTGAAGGAAGCTGCGCTCCGTATGAGAACGGATCCCGGCTACGGGTCGTGGTGCCTCGCTTTGCTCGCTGAAGCAGAGGCGCTGCTTGGACATTCAGCTGCTGCCGAGGAGGCGAGGAGTGAAGCACTGTCCCTTCACCGCAATGACCGTCTGAGTGTCTTCGTCGACGAGCGAAGGGCCTTGGCCTGGGTCGATGCACAAGCAGGACGTCTGACTGAGGCAATCGAACAACTGTGGGCGGGCGCGGACATGGCACTGGAGCGCGGCCAGCGCACCTTCGAGCTGATCATCCTCGGAGATCTGCTGCGCCTGGGGGAAGCCGCCGCCGCGGCCCGAGCACGGGACGTCTCGACCCTTGTCGAGGGTTTACTGGGAAAGGCCATCGGCCTCCACGCCCAGGCAGTCATCTCAGGGCGTGGAAAGGACCACGAACTGGCAGCCTCAGCATTCGCCCCAATGAGCTTTTGCCTCACGGCATCGGAGCTGTGGGCCGAAGCGTCGGCGGCGTATCGACGCGAGGGGCTGCAGGCTCGATCCACCAAGGCCGCCAAGAAGTCTCACGAAATGGCGGGCTTGTGCGAGGGGGCCAAATTGCGGCCGGTCTCCCTGGCGGACCAGGTCGAACCGCTCAGCCGAAGACAGCGCGAGGTGGCCCTGCTGGCAGCGCAGGGAGCAAGCAACGCAGAGATCGCCAGCGCGCTCTCGCTCTCGGTGAGGACAGTTGAGAGCCATCTTTACGCGGCCTTCGCCAAGCTCGGAGTGACCGCCCGTGATGAGCTGAACTCCGCGCTCGCCGATTCCGTCGCTTAGGTGGTTCCCTCGAACAGCCCTGCTTCAGGTGTCCAGACCTTGGTAATCGGGTCATCGAATTGCACTACTCAATGTTGGTCCGGCCGGCGCAGCGTCCCGAGAAACTTGACCGCTCCCCCACCTTCGATGGAGCGCCATCCCCGAACCGGCGTGCGGGGCCCAGCTTAGATACATGAGCGATGCCATCGGACGGCGAAATACGATGGCTCATTCATCAGATGTTCCGCTAGCAGTTCAACGCTATCCCCGGCCTCGTGAGCGGAGTCGCCGAGGGAGACAGTGCTT
Organism: uncultured Acidimicrobiaceae bacterium; assembly: GCA_963755375.1. Lineage (GTDB taxonomy): Bacteria > Actinomycetota > Acidimicrobiia > Acidimicrobiales > RAAP-2 > Bog-473. The sequence goes on from CAVWKG010000002.1 coordinate 329,251, forward strand.
GGATGGCGATCGTCACCGATCACGTCAAATGGATGGTGACGTTCCTCCACACCCACCACCAAGGTGAGGATTTGTTGGTCTGCCCAAAGCTTCTCGAACGCGGTCCCGCTGAGATCGACCCTCAGGTTCATACGATGGAGGCCCAACACGCCGGCCTGGCCAAGGCACTCGACGCCCTGAGCGTGAAGGAGACCAACTGGCGCGAGACATCGGCCGCGAGGGCCACGAAAAACTCCAGCTGCTCTCTGTCATCGGAACTCAGATACTTAGCCCCGAGCTCCCCGACCACCTGCTGCTCGAACCAACAGGAGCTTGAGCGACACACGGCAGAAGGCCGTGAGCAGAAGGGGTGACTGACCCGCCGGTGCCGTGGCGAGCCGTTAGCGCGCTTCGCTCTGGGACGCTACGGCCGGGTGGTCGGGGTAGCGATCCAGACTTTCAGGTGGCGTCAACAGTGCTGAAGAAAGTCGAGAAGGGCGTGTGTCACCTGTTCGGGTGCCTCTAGGGCTGCGTAATGGCCCACGCCCTCGAGAGTCACTGACCGGACTGGATCGGAGCTGACCTGGCCCATCGTTGCGAAGGTGAGCTCGCCGCCTCCGGCTCCGATCGCCAGCACCGGAATGTTCAGCTTGTTTCCGGCGACAAGGGTTGCGATCTCGTCGCCTTCTTGGAGCATGGACTGGTAGAGGCCGATCGCTCCACGCCACCCGTTGGGACGGGAGTAGGTGCGGACGAACTCGTCGATGTCGGTGTCCGTGATCGCTCCGGGGGTGGCGCTCATGGCCGGAAAGGCGAACTGTCCGAGGAACTCTCGCTCGCGGCCGGCGAGGAGCATCTCGGGGATTCCGGGGGCGGCAAGAACGCCGATGTGCCAGGTACCCCCGTGGGTAACGTCGGCCAACTTCTCGAGGCCGAACCCGGGTAGGCCCATCTCGATGGCGGTGAAGCTGAGCACATCGTCGGGGTGCGTGGTGGCGAGACGGAACACGGTCGCCCCGCTGATGTCCTGCCCGGTGAGGTGCACTGGACCAACGTTGAGCTCTTCGATCAAAAGGTGCAGGTCCTCGGCCGAGGCCTTGCTGTCGTAGGCGCCTGGTCCATTGTGAGAGTCACCGAACCCGCGCAGATCCACTGCATAGACACGGTGGCTGGCGGCGAGCAGCGGGATGAGCTTGCGGAACGTCCACCACGTCTCAGGGAACCCATGGACCAGCAGAACCGGAGTTCCTTCAGTCCCCGCCGCCACGTAGTGCAGCTCAGTCCCGTTGACCTTGGCGTAGTGGTGTGCGACCCCGTCCAGTGGGGCCTGCTCGGCAGTTGTGCTCATGTCAATCTCCCTTGAATCGTCAACCTGGTTGTCCAGTGTAGACAACCAGGTTGACCTTGTCAAGACGGTTGCCTTACGATTAGTTCCAATGTCACGCTCGGGCGCCGACCTCGCACTGCTCCTCCTCGGGGGATTTCGCGTGCTGGTAGACGATGCGATTCTGGAGCTCGCCCAGCGCGGATACGAAGACGTGCGCCCTGCCCACGACTTCGCGATGCGCGCCATCGTGGCGGGCGCTGACAATGCTTCGGAGCTGGGTCGCCGTCTGTCGGTCTCCAAGCAAGCGGCGGCAAAGACTGTGGCGGTGCTCGAGGAGCGCGGCTACGTGGCACGCGGTACCGATCCGCTCGACGCCCGTCGCAAACGTCTTGAGGTCACGGCGCTCGGCTTCGAGGTCATGCGAGAAGGTGAGGCCGTCTTCGACGAGTTGCGCGACAAGTGGAAGCGCAAGATCGGCGCCAAGCAGCTCGAGCGTCTTGAGTCTGACCTGACGGTCCTGGTCCGAGCATCGCCGGTACGTGTTGATTCGCCCGGCTGGATCGGCCACAGCCTCGACGAGGTGACCTAACGGTCAGGCCCGAGACAGGAACCTCGCTCTTCGGGAATCGTGTCCGTTAGCGGAACGGTCACCGACGCGCTTTCCATAATACGGCGCGGCCCGATCTATCGTCGCAAGCAGATCGATTTGTGAGAATGGTCCTATCGTCGGCTGAACCATCAATAGGGTGTCATCACCGTTCCCCTAGCAGGCCGAGCTCGCGCAGGCTGTCGGCGGTTTCGACGATGGTGGCTTCGGCCGGGCGCGGTTGCCAGCCGAGTTCCTGTTTTGCGCGGTCGTTATGAATCGTCAGTAGCGACGGGTCCTCGCCGGGCGCCTCGTCAGTCGTGACATGCCGGCCTGCAGGCCCGAGGTGGTCGCGGAGGATCTGTGCGAGCTCCACCCAAGTGATCGTAGGACCGTCCGCCAAGACCAGGTAGCGCCTCCCGGCGGCGACAGGGGTGGCCATCGCCTTGACGTGCGCGTCGGCGACGTCGCGCACATCAACGACCCCGAAGCGCTGGCGTGGCAGCGTTGGCATTGTGCCTTCGATGATCGCCTTGAAGGCTGTCAGCGACGAGCGCTGTGTTGGCACCAGCGACGGGCCGGCGATGAATGTCGGGTTGACCACCACCAGTTGGGTGTCGCCTCCTTCGGTTCCGATGAAGTCCCAGGCGGCGCGCTCGGCGATTGCCTTGGAGCGCGGGTAGGGCGGCAGCCCTGGCGTATCGGGGTCGGTCCAGTCCGCCTCGGTGTAGTCGCGGACAGCCTTTGGCGAGTAACCGACCGCAGCGAACGACGAGGTCAGCACCACCCTGCGTGCGCCGGCGTCTCGGGCTGCCTTCAGCACACGCACTGTGCCCTCGCGGGCGGGAATGATCAGCTCGTCCGGGTCCTTGGGCTGGGCGGACGGGATCGGCGACGCGACGTGGTGGACTTCCTCCACACCTTCGAGCGCGCCCGTCCAGCCGTCGTCGGAGGTCAGATCTGCTTCCACCAGCTCGAGGCCGGTGTCGTCGACACCACCGCGGCGCACGGCCTCGCGCACAGCTGCCTCACCATCCAGGGAACGCACCGTCGCGAGTACCTGACGCCCCTCACGCAGCAGCGCCGCGATCAACCGCGTGCCCAGATATCCGGACCCGCCTGTCACCAATACTTTGGAGCTCATCTGAGCACCACTTCTTCGAGTCGTGGGAGCACTTTCTGTACCTGCAAGTTCGCTTCGGCTTCCGCGCTCGGATCCGCACGGTCGCGGGCATCCCAGAGCGCCGCCTTCGCTCGTAGGTAGTCCAGGTGGATGCGCAGGATTTTGATCTCGGCCTCGACCCGCTCGGCGTGCACCAGCAGCAGATCACGCTGCTCACCCGCTTTGGCGTGCCCGAGTTCGCGGTTGGCCTGATAAGTGCGCATCTCCTCGATTCCGACGCCCATGGCGCGCAGGCAGGAGAGCACCTGCAACGTGTCCACTTCCTCCTCGCGATAGCGGCGGTGTCCGCTGCTCGGATCACGGGTAATCGGGCCGATCAGTCCGACCTCCTCGTAATAACGCAGCGTCGGCTCACTGAGCCCGCTGCGCCGGGCTGCGTCTTGGATCGTCAAACCAGTCATGAGGACAGTAAAACAAACTTCAAGCGCTTGAAGTCAAGGGCAGCGAAAGAATTGTTTTGCTCCGTAGCGGACGCCGGTCCATTGGGGAGCGATATCTGTTCGTGGCAGCTCCGAATCCCTCGTGAGCGTCGATCCTGGCTTGAGAGCGCTCCCGCATCAGTTACCTCAGTTCAGGCTGCCTGGCGTTCTTGTGATGGCTTGTCCTGCAATTTCGTGGGTCTCGTCTTCGAGCATGACGCGGAGGAGGAGCGCGACCCACGTGCGGTAGGGCTTCCAGGCCTCGCTGATCTCGACGACGTCGGCAGCGCTGGGTGGTGCCTTCATGTCGTAGGCGATCGCCATCGCTCGAGCGAGGCGCGGCTCGGCGGTGGGCGTGAAGTCCGGATCACCTGCGCCGCGGAGGAGAATCAGTTCGGCCGAGAACGGGCCGATTCCGGGAATGGCGATCAACTCCTCGAGGGCTTGGGAACGCGGGAGCGACCTCAGCCGGGCGGCGCCAAGGGTCCCGCCGAGAGCGGCCTCTGCGACACCCCGAAGGCGCTGGAGTTTGGTCTCGCTCAGCCCATTGATCGTGGACAACTGGGCCAACTTGGCTGGGTTCGGGAAGGCGCGGACCATTCGACCGCCAACATCGATGGTCTCACCGTGTTCGGCGGTGATGCGGGCCTTGATTGCAGCTGACTGCACGATTCGGATTCGCTGTCCGATCACCGACCACGCTGCCGCTTCGTAGGGCGACCAGAAGCAGACCGGGCGGAGGCCGGAATACCTCGACTGGAGTTGAGCGACTACGGAGTCATGACGAGCGATGTCGGGAAATCCTCGACCGTCGATGTCGAGCGAGAGGATCCGCTCGACCTGCTCGACTGCCGCCGCGATGGCCGCTGGGGCAAGCGTGTCGCCCCCTTGAACCGTTCCGTGCACCGCTCCGGTTTCCTCGCGGACGCGCACCGCCACCGGATCCCAGTAGCCATCGACGCAGAAGGCCATTTCCAAGTTCACTGCTGACTCGCTGTCGTAGGCGGCTGGAGCGAATCCCTCGAGGTAGCGAATCGATGCCGTCAACGAATACGGCCCCTTCGGGGAGAAGGCAAAGCTTGCGGCGGGCGCCAGCTCAGCCATGAAGAGTTACGGCGTAGCCGTCCGGATCAGTGAAGGTGAAAGTGAGACCGAAAGGTCCATCGAAAGGTGCGACCAGGATCGGGACTCCGGCGAGAACCATTGCGTCGTGCAGATCTTGCGGGTCGTCCGCCTTCAACCAGATGGCCACACCCCAGCCGAGGTGCTCGACGGCCTCAAGATCGACGAGCGGCTCCCGCACGGCGAACGCAATCGGCTCCGTGGCGAATACCACCGCGTGGTCAGGACTCACCTGAGCACGGGCGAGGCCAAGGTGCTCGGTGTAGAAGGCTGCGGAAGCCTCCAGATCGCGAACCTGGAGAGCGATGAAGTCAGGGCCGAGTGCGGTCATTGGGTGTCCATTTCTATGAGTGGGATCAGGTAGCCTGTATCAGGTACCCTGAGATCATATCAGGTAACCTGATAGTGAGGTGAGCGTGGACCAGGTCACGATGGCCAGGGTGGGCTACTTGATAAAGAGGGCGCAGACGGTCCTGCACGACGCGATGGCCGATGCTCTCGGGTCTCACGATCTCACGGTGACCCAATTTGCCGTCCTCACCGGTTTAGATGAAGAGCCTGGGCTCTCGAATGCCGACCTCGCTCGTCGGGCATTCGTGACGCCTCAGAGCATGCACGCCGTGCTCCAAGAACTCGAGAGGCTCCAGTTCGTTGTGAGGCGTCCTCATCCGCAGCACCAACGCGTCCTCCAAGCCGAACTCACGCAGGCTGGTCGGCGCACTCTGAAGTCTGCGAACCATTCGGTCAACGCTGTGGAGGAGCAGATGCTCCGAGAGCTCTCCAACCCGGCGAGATCTACGCTTGCGAGCGCGCTCTCGTCTTGCATCGATTCGCTGGCCGAACCTTCACCATCTTCCGGCGCTCGTCGACTCCGGTGATCACGGGCGCCAGCGCCGTCCGGGACAACTGAATGGCGCCGCAAGCAGTGGACGAACGAGGTGTTCGGCCGGTTCGTTATCAGCCTCTAGCATCTCCGTCAGTTTTAGACGTTCCCACGGTTCTCCCCGGTCGAACATCCGGTAGAACGCGCCAACGGCGACCAACGCCGTGACCGATTCGAACCCGTGACCGGGCACTCTGAGTAGCGGGGGTTCACGACCATCGTGCACCTTCGGGCTACAAGGCCGGCGATGCCGCTGGTCACGGCGTCTGCCCCTATGCAGCCGCCCAGGGCTGCACTACTCAAATTCGCCGTTCACAGCTTGGAGTCCCGAGAAACTCGCTGCCCTCGGCGGACCTTCCGAGACCCTCGGGTTCGATGCCCGATGGGACATCCGTACAATCGCGCTCAGGGGATCGATTAAGGCCTTGGCTTTGATGACCACGCGTTTGACCGACGCAGCCTTTGTGGCGATTGCTCTTCCAGCGACTACCTAGGTGCCCATCGCCTAGCCCCGGCTCGACCCGCGGGCCAGTGGGATTCCGACAGCTCAACCCCAGCAGCTCAATTTAGTTTCTTCATGGCCGGCCGCCGGCTCCTGACGTGCGCGATCAGCGGTCCCGCTGCAGCCTCGTCCCTATCCTCAACCACCGCTTCCGCTCTCGCCGTCTGACTGCTTGCGCGTTGCGCGGCAGCAGCTGGGCCATCAGATCTGTGGCTCGCGGGCCTGCATCGGCAACTTGAACAGGAGCAGAAAGGTGATAACCAGCGGTACCAAACACGCCCACGCCGTGATCGCAAGGGCCTGCGTTGGAGAGTGCCCGTCGAACGCTGAGAAGAAGATCGTTCCCAGCACGGCGACGCCCAGCGCGCTGGAGAGCTGCTGGACGGCCTCGAGCACGCCCGAGGCTGAGCCAACTTCGTCCATTCCGACTCCGGCCAGAATGAAGTCGAACAGCTGGCCGATGCTTGCGCCGGCACCGAGTCCGATCAGGAACAGCCCGGGGGCGAGGTCCAGCGTTGAGACCGTGCCGGCGCCTGTCACGGTGGCGGCCAACACGATGGTGCCCGCCACCACGATTAAGACGCCGAGGTGGAGCAGGTGACGCCCGAGCCGTCCGACAAGCGCCAACCCAACACCCATCCCAGCGATCATGCCGACGACCATGGCCATCAGGGTCAACCCAGCGTGGATCGGTGAGAAGTGCTCACCCAGCTGGGCGAACAGCGAGACGCAGAGCAGCAAGCCGCCGAAGGCGCCGAAGAATGCGAGCGCGACCAGGATGCCGCTTGTGTAGGTGCGGTTGGCCAGGAGCCCGGGCTCGATCAGTGCATCAGCGCCACGGCGGCGCTCCCACAGCACGAACACACCGAGTAGCGCCGCTCCGGCGGCGAGAGAGACAAAGGTCCAGGCCGGCCACCCGTCGGCGCGGCCCTGGATCAGCGGGTAGATGATCGCGGTCAGTGCGACGCCGATCAACACCATTCCGCCGACATCGAGACGGATACCTGGATGAGCGACAGTCCGCGGCAGCACTCGGACTGCGCCGGCGAACGCCGCGATGCCGATCGGTACGTTGATGAGGAATACCAGTCGCCACCCGATCCCCCACAGATTGGCCTCCACCAGTGCGCCGGCGAGGATCGGCGCCGCGAGGATCGAGAGACCCATCATCGGGCCGAAAGCGCCGAACACCTTGGTCATCTCTTCCTCGTCGAAGACCTCCTTGAGCATCCCGAAACCTTGGGGGATCATCAGGGCTCCGAACGAGCCCTGGAGCACGCGGAAGGCGATCAACACCGCCGGCGAGGGGGCAATTGCACAGGCGGCGGACATCAGCGTGAAGCCGGCGGAGCCGATCAGGAACAGGCGTCGTCGGCCGAACATGTCGCCCAATCGGGCGCCGGTGATCAGGAACACGGCGAACGCGAGCGTGTAGCCGGCGGGCAGCCATTGCAGGGTGGAGGCGCTGCCGCCGAGCGCGGCCCGGATCGACGGGCCGGCGACGTTGACGATCGTCGCGTCCATGAGATCCATGATGTTGGCGGCGATCACGACAGCGAACACGAACCAGCGCACTGGGTTCCGAGCAGCCGTCGGCGCGCCGCCACGGGAGGGTTCCGCCAGCCCCTCGACCTGGACCAACGTCCCTGCGTCTACGACTGTTTCCATTGTGGCTCCTTACTGAGTACACCGTTCGCAGTTATGACCGTAGCAGACTGGGTACAGTGTTCGCAATGGGTTCGAGTCGTGGTGTCATCTGGGACCGTCCCGAGCGGGCCGCTCGCGGTCCTGCCCCCTCGCTCTCACGCGAGAAGATCACTGCGGCCGCAGTGCTGCTGGCCGACTCGCACGGGATCGAGTCGGTCTCGATGCGGGGCCTGGCGGTCGAACTCGGAGTCGGAGCCGCATCGCTCTACCGGTACGTCGCCCGCAAAGACGAGCTCATTGACCTGATGTTCGACGCGGTGATGGGTAACGATCTGCAGTTCGAGGTCCGCGGGGACTGGCGCGAGGACCTACGCTCCTTCGCCCACGGCCTGCGGGCGATGACCCTGCGCCACCCCTGGATCGCCGTGCACGGCGCCGGGCGACGCAACCTTGGACCAAACACTGCTCGGCTCTACGAAGAGGTGCTCAGCGCGATCGACGGTCTCGGCCTCGAGATCGACGAGATGCTCGTGATGATCGAGACGCTCGATGCCTTCATCCGTGGTCGCACACTCGAAGAGCTCTCAGAACAGGAGGCCGTCCGTCGCTCCGGTCTCGACCAAGAGGAGTGGCTGCAAGCCCAGACCCCCTATGTCGAGAGTCTGATCAATAGCGGTCACTTCCCACTCCTCACTCGCGTCGTCCTTGCCGCTCGAGCGCCCCACGATCCCGACTGGCTCGCACACGGCTTCGACATGGGGCTCGAGCGAGTGCTCGATGGCCTTGCCACGATGCTCCCCAAATAGATCACCCGTGACGGGCGATACCTCTCGACCTTCCTCACGTCCTCAGGCCCTTTCGAAACCGGCGCGTCAGCTCGGCGGAACTCTCCTTCAATGAACTGTGGAACATCGATCCCATCGGCGCGTAATGGCCCGCTCTCCATCGGCGGACCCGCCCGTGAGCATGGGATGACTTCAGGGCAGCACAAGGGCCGACCCCCCTTCGGATCGGCCCTGACCTACAGACTTGTCGACAGACTCCTTGGTGGCGGGGGGAGGATTTGAACCTCCGACCTTCGGGTTATGAGACCTACTTCGACCGTCCACCAGGTAATTCACGGGGCGACCGAGTGTTGTTGATTGGGCCGCCAACAGGAACAATGAGTCACCCGTCCCCTTGAGCTGCGATGCAGCCAATGACACGGAAAATCGAATCCGTGGGATTTTCGTGGGATTGCTTCATCGGTCCGACTTGGCCGAGACGGAACCACACGAGCTCCCCCGCCGACGATCGAGGAGCCATCAAGACATCACTCGCGGTCGCCCCGAACCGGTGTGAACGGGGGCCCTCACTATTTGGAGAGTGGCTTCCTTCGCAGTCGGTTCCGCGTGAGCCGTTCGTTGACGACGGCAGACGCGACCGGATCGTTTCCCCCTCTCACCGCCGCTGTGATCAGTATGAGTTCGATCATGTCGCGCTGTGCAAGAACTTCGCGGCTCCCATCTTCACCAACGCCGAGTACAGGAGAGCCAAGATGTGCTGCATGCCTCTCATTTGGGTCTGCACGCCTTTCACGCTCCCCTGCAACCCATTGACCTCGTTCGTCAGATGGTGGATCTCGTAGCCAGCCGCCACAAAACCCGCAATGACCACGATCGCGACCCCCATGACGGCAAAAGACACCCAACGCTTGGCGTATCGAGCGCGCTTAGGCTTCATCCCCTTCCTCCCGGAAACTCGCTTGCGTCGAGCGCGCTTAGGCTTCATCCCCGTCCTCCCGGAAACTCGTTTGAGCAACTGGCAGAGTAACGCCTATCTCGGAGTCCCACTATTGGGCCGCCGACGTCGCCGTACTCGGATCGCTTTAGCGGGGACCCTGCAGGAGCCTCTCACCACGATGCTCGACCCACACCGTTTGACCCCTCCTCGTCCTGACGTATTGCCTTTTGCACTGAGGGACGCAAAACGGAGGGCGCATCGGTGGCGAGCAGAAGTCCCGAGAAATCCCATGCCTCGGCGCGCCGTGCGAACTCGGCGACGCGGCGTGGTATGGCGAATGCGTGCAATCAAAATTCCATGGAGTCGTGTCAAACCTCGTAACTGCTCATGGTTGGTTGGTCAGGTCGGCAGTTCGTTCATTCGTAAGAGTTCAGTCAGTGGGTGGCGGCGTGAGTTGAGCGAGTATTCGCTTGTTGGTTGGTTTGATTCTGAGATATCCAGGTGACGCGCGACCTCTTCGACCGGCTGGCCCTGACCGAGGAGCTTCTCGCCCTCCGCCAAGATCCGGATGATCTGCTCGGGCGTGTGGTGACGTCTCTTCATTGCCGTGCTGTCCGCCATCCCACCATGGTGGGGGTCGGGCTCGCACAACGGGTGGATCAGTTCACCGGGACCCGGTCAGTGGCAGCTGATCTCGTCGCAACGATCGGTGCAGGTCAGCCACCGGGCCTCGTCCTCCTGCCACTCGCCGCGGGTCACCCCGGTGTGGAACGGGGCCCCGGCCATCAGGTCGAACCGGTCGGGCCATCGCCTCGAGACAGCCCAGGATCTTCTCGCCGGACACGCAGCGGCGGGTCGGGATGTAGTCGAGCTCCTCGACCATCGGGATGTAGCTGTATGACTCGACGTCGCACATCACGTCCGGGTGCCGGTTCCAGTACCAGGTGCCCCGATGCCGCCCGCCTGGTCGACGATGCAGATCCGCTCGATCCGGGCCCCGCGGACCTGTGCTCCGGCTAGACCCCGGCGATGCCCCCGCTCACGACGAGCACGTCGATGTCGTCTTCACCGGTCGCGACCTGCGACCGGTGAACGGGTCGTCGCGGAAGGGGGCGAAGAGCTCGTCGAATCCGCAGGTCTCTGATGTCGGCGCGGCCTGGTACTCAACGCTATTCGTTGGATATGACACCGGTCAGCAAACTTCCCACCTACTCCACGTCCACGAACGACGTCGCCCCTGGCTCCACCAATTGGAGATTGAGTATCTACACGGTTTTGGCATAAGAGGAGACACCCGCTGTCAAGCTGCTCACGACATCCACATTGGCCGGGAGCAGTTAGCGAGTTCCGTTCACGATGAGGGCTCTTTGGCAATACGCAACCACTGCCAAAAACCGCGGAGTAGAGCAGGCGCCCGAGTCACAAGCCGCCAAGAATACGCTGCCAACAAACCTGTCGTACCGTGTCGGCCGACCGGATAGCTTCGGCGCATTCGCTGGGGCGAGGGAAACAGGTGATGCAGTACTCGCGCCCGCGAGCCGGGTTCGCTGACGAAGTCCTCGATGGCGATGGCAAGATGGACGTTGTGAGCACCGAGCGAGAGAAGCGCAGCTTTCTTTGGGCTAATCAGTCCTAGTTCGGCGGCAACAGACACGCCAGCGGGAGCCATCTCCAGTCCAGATGTGAAGGCAGAAACGGCCTCGACGTCTTTAGCAATCTTGTCGGCTACGCGCCATTCGTCCACCTCAACAACCTTTAGAGCCCGCGACAAGTCCTCCATCGGCTTGTCCTCGTCGTCGCCATGGTGAAAGGCATGTAGAACAATGTTCGTAGCTCTCGCTGGTCGATCCAGTACCTGGACGGATACCGACCCAACGTCTAGTGACTCCACATGTTCCGAGAGCACGTTCCAGACCTGATCAGCGTCCGCGTCAGCATGAGGCAGGGTCCAGTGAAGGTCGACAACCTCAGTGTCGGACCGAATGAGCGTGTAAGCATGAGGAGCATCCAACCCATACTCTCGTTGGAATCCGGCCCCAGACAGGACTGTAGAGGCAAGATCAACCTGAACTATCGGGACCAACAGGTCCACATCACCATATGGCCGAGGGGTCCCATCGCCATAAAGCCAAGACCTGAGTGAAGCGCCCTTTAATAGGACGCAGGACACTCCCGCTCCATTCAACATACAGATGGCCTCTGCAGCTAATCGGTCAACCCTCTTATTGGAGGCTTCGAACAGGAGCTTTGGCATTTTCACGCCTCGATCGCCGGTTGGGGAGTCCCAGCGGATCAAGCCCCTCTCTGTGAGCGTCCCCAGTGCCTCGAGCGTTTCGTCGCTCGGAGCGGACGGCAGATCGTAGGCCTCGGCCACGAGGGCGGCGATCGCATCCAGATCACGCTTGCCGTTGCACAGCTCGAAGATGATCGAGGCCGACGCGTTCAGGTGGTGGAACGCGCCATGAACGGGTTCGTACACGACGAGGCCATCAACGGCCTCTTCGATCTCAAGCCCTCCAACCTTGCGTGGGTTCGTCTCCGTCTCCGCCATCACCATCGCCATCATCACGCAGAGCAACAAGCTACCAAGATCTGGCGACGAGCGGCTTGGCCGCAGCCCGACGGGTATCCGTGCGACACGTATTGGACCAGCGGGTTGCCCGTCATCGATTCAGGACAGGCCATGGTTAGGCAGATCGGGACTGGCCAGGTACCCGAGCGGCGTCTGTGCCCAGCGCAGGTGCGCCTCCGTGGCGTCGGCGATGCGTCCGGAGGCCCTCAGCAGAACCAGCTCCGCGCACCTCTTTGCCCACTTGCGGTGGGCCGCGATCGTCGGGACTTCGTCCGCTTCTGGCCGGCAAGAGGCGACGGCGAGGTAGTGGAGCAGATGGAAAGGCTCGTCCGCCTCGCGCAGGCCGGAGAGGAAGTGGACGACCCGGGAAGCGACTCTGACCGGTCCTCGTGGTGGTGTCACCGATCATGCCGGAACCCACCCGGCTACGGGCTGGCGATGCGCGTCGGGCTGCTCGTTGCCGCTCCCTTGTATCACTTCGCCAACCTGAGGTGCTCGCCCAACACGACCGAAAGCAAAGAATACTGCCGTGAACGGGCTCATAACCTCCCGCATCCTTGAGTCCAAATCGGGCAGTGTTCCGTTGCTGGACCGAACGGAACTTCGGAGGGATTGGGATCCGGCGACGGACGGACGCTTGACCGTTTGGGAGGTGACGCACACCTTTCCCGCGTTCTCCTCTCGCACGGCGAGGAGCAGGAAACGACCTTGCTTCGCCGAGTCGGCGGCTCGGCCGAAACGGCACGGGAGTTGGTCCACCGACCGTACGTGCTTTGTGTGACCGCAAGAAGTGGGCGTCGGAAGCGCTTGCCTACAACGCACCGGTAGTCGCCCGGCCGGAGATTGTTCGACTAGCGGCTCTCGCACCGGTACGCAGCAACGATCGCCTGTTCGAGCCTGACGGTGGTTTGTGATGGCCGCCACCCACCACGAACGGATTGGCAAGGCCCTCACCCTGTTAAGCCAAGGTTTGGCACCGTTCGTCGCGCGGTGGTCCCGGGCGAGGTCCCTGCAGTCCTCGGACGTACTGACAGCCGCGATCGGAGTGGAAAATCGCGCCCTTCGGTGGCATGCGACTCCCGAAGGCCATCATGAGGGGGTCGCTGACAACCTCTGTGCGCATGTGGTCGGCAAGCGCCCAGCCCACGACCCGTCTGAAAGAGATGTCGATCACCGTGGCCAGATGCGCCCAGCCCCCAGGTGTGTAAGTGATGTCTCCGCAGTAGCTCACGTGTAGCTCGCCGCCGACGTCGAAGGCTCCTTGAATGAGATCGAGGTCCGCGGCAGAAGCTGCTGGGTCCTGGATCGTGGTCTTGCGCCAGCGCTTCTTGCAGCGCCCCTCCAGGCCGGCTCGGCGCATCAGTCTCGTGATCCGGCGCTTTTCCGGTCGCGATGCCCCGAGGTCTGAGCTCCTAGTGGACCCGAGGTGAACCACAGGTGCCGTCGGACTCGGTTGGGACCTGACGGTGCGCCGTTGGAGCCGGTGTGTGCCCGGCCGTGCTTGTTCCGGCGCACTCGTTCGCTGCACTCGACCCCGGTGGCAGCGGTGGAGATGATCGGTCGGGCGGCCAGTGAGGTTTCGTTGCGTGAACGTTGCGCTACTTCAGGCCATTCGACACAGTTCCAATTGGTAGACCCCGTGGACTAAAAACACCCCGTAGAACAGGCGCGGACCCTTATTTCCACGGGGTGATTTGTCCACCTCGATCTCTGGACAGGTCTGGGAAGTTTGCCTAACGTACAGCAGGGATTCTCAGGTGGAGGGAGACCAATGATGGACGACAAGAACCCAGAGCTGCCAGTAATGGACGAGGGCAAGCAAGACGGCCAGGAGGGCACCGGAGGTGCCCGCCGGCGCGTCTCCCGGCGCGACGCGATCCGCACGGGGGGAGCGGCCGCTGCCGGTGTTGCTGCCGGTGTGGTGTGGGCGTCCCCGGTCATCGAGGGACTGTCGGGGCGGCCGGCCTTTGCGGCCGCCGCGTCCCCACCACCACCACCCGTCTGCTCAGGGGACTTCACCACCAACATCGCGCTGCCCGGGAACGTTCACGGCCCGTCGGCGGCCGGCGGGAGCGCCCCGGCACAGGGCTGCAAGGACATGACCCTGCATGTGAGTTCCCACTACGACGTCTTCCCGCCAGGGGACCAGGTCATTGCCGACACCGCGACGAGCGAGCCCCGGACATACCAGACCATCTCCATCGACAAGAGCGCGGGAGGCGCCAACTGCACCCTCAACGCCGTCACCTTCGACGTCCCCGACAGCCCGGGTCACGCCAAGGGGACATCTGACGGTGACGGACGTCCCGGACGCAACGGGCTCTGTACAGGGCCTGGCTGTTCGGACGAGGGCAAGAACTTCGATGTCTACGGTGCCTACGAGGTGCTCGACCGGACCGACCTGAACAGCGCAAAGATGGGCTGGAATACCTTTCACTACCACACCGACACGGGCTACACCAAGACCGCCAATGGCATCTACGCCCTCTTCGCGTCGGATCCCGACCAGAGCAACGACTTGGGTCCTCCCTCGGGAGGTGGCGTCGCCCACGTGAAGGTCTCCTGCGTCTGACCCCGTTCCGTTACGCAGCCAGCCACCCGGGGTGTCAGACCTGGCGCTCCGGGTGGTTTCGCGTGGGGCCCCGGACGATATGAGCATCACCACGCCATCGACTACGCCATCGACCACATGACGCCGGACCGCATGTTCCCCTGCCGGGCCGTGCTGGCCGGCTCGACGACGGTCGTCTCGTGTGTCGACCCCGAGTTGACCCAGGGCATAGATGTGCTCCTCGGCGCCCTGCCCGACGGGGACCCGGGGCAGCCGGACCGGGTTGAGGTCCGGATTCTTCGGTCCTTCGACGGGGTCGGCTACGAGATCTGGAAGGGTCCGGATCTCCTCGCCGGAGCTCTCTCCTACGAGTCGTGCCAGGACGTTCTCCTCCACCACCTGAACCGCTGGGCCCTCGAAGGCGATCCATCCCGGCTCCACCTGCACGCCGGTCTGGTCGAGTGGAGCGGAGCGGCGGCCCTCATCGTGGGACCGTCCGGGACGGGAAAGTCGACCCTTACCGCTCACCTGGCCCTTTCGGGCTGGGCGTATCACAGCGACGAGATGGTCGACATCGACCTGGACCATCCCTGCCGAGCCGGCGGCTTCACGCGGCCCCTCACCTTGAAGCCAGGATCGGAGGCGCTTCTCCCCAAGCTCTGGCGGGAGCGCCCTCCGGGCTCCACCGACGGGCGCGTCTACGTGTCCCCCAACGAGTTCGGGGTGCTCCAGCCCACATCCCGGGTGCCGGTAACCACGGTGGTCTTCTTGTCGCACGACCGCTCCGGCCCGACCGAATTGGTACCCCTCACCGTACCGGAGGCGGTCGAGCTGCTGCTGGCCGACACCCTGGACGCCCGGCGCACCGGTGAAGACGGCATCGGGGCGCTGGTAGGCCTCGCCTCCGCCTGTCACCTGCGTCGTTTCCGGGGTAACAACCTCCCCGAGGCCGCGGCCCTTCTGCAGGAGCTGGTCGACCTGCCTGCCCCCGGGCGGAACTCACCGGTCAAGCTGCCTCCGGCTGATCCGGGAGGCCGCGCTTGGCGGTCGGCGGAAGGGCGGACCGGAGCGGCCATCAGGCCGGAGTCGCGGATTCGGCGCAGCGACACCGCCCATGGTTGGCTGGTCGATGACGGGGCGGTGGTCTACGACTCGGAACGGGGCATGCTGTACCGCTTCAAGCCGGTCTGGGCGCAGGTATGGCGGAGGCTGACCGGCGGGCCTACGCTGGCCGGGGTGGCCACTGAGCTGGGCGGCGGTGAGGAGGCGTTAGAAGCGGTTTGCCACTTTGCCAGGGTGGTGGACAGCGATTGCCACATAGTCGAACTGGTCCATGAGCTCTAGGAGCTCTAGCCAGCCAGTGGCCGCCGAGGCAGCTGCTGGCGCCGACATGACCGGGCTGCTCCCGCTCGGCGTGGATCCCGAGCGGGAGTCAATCCGCCTAATAAGCGCGGGCGGTGCGCGCCTGTCGGAACCCTTCTACCATGAGTCGCTGGAGTCCCTGAAGGAGTCGCGGCGGCCGACGCTCGATCTGTCCTTCGAGGAGCTGCGCGCCCAGATCGGGGATCGCCGTCCATCTCCACAGGCCGTCATCCTCCACACCGGGCGATGCGGGTCGACCCTCTTGGTGCGCATGCTCCAGCACGACCGGACGCTCGTGACCGTCTCGGAGCCCCTCCCGATCAGCACTCCGCACTGGGACGCACTGCATAGCCCTTGGCGAGCGGAGCGTGACCGCCAGGCCATGGCCGATCTCCTGGTCGTCTTCGATCGCTTCGCCTCTGCCCGCGGGCAGCGAGTCGTCGTCAAGCTGTCCAGCTGGGAGACCATCGACGCGGCCTGGTTGGTCGACCAGTTGTTCCCCGCCGCTCCCGTCGTCTTCGTCCACCGCCCGGTGGAGCAGGTCGTGTCATCCCTTCTCGACCAACCACCGGCCTGGGGCGACGGCCTCGACATGTCGGTCGTGGCCGGCTGGTCCCCTAGGTTGGCCAAGCTGTCGGCCGGAGCCGAGATGGACGAGGTGTACGCCGCCTTCTGGGCTTCGGAGGTGTCTGCCGCCCTGGCCCTCGACGCCGATCGGGTACTGGCCATCTCCTACTCCGATCTCATCGATCGCACCCCCGGCGTGCTGGCGGCGGTGGCCGCCCATGTCGGCCTCGGGTCGTCCTGGAAGCAGGCGGCGGCTGCGGCCGAGCTTCGCTATTACGCCAAGGCCCGCAACCCGACGGTTGTCTTCGAGCCGTCAGGGCGACACAGCCGCCCGGCGTTGACCGCCGATGCGGCCGAACGGGTCCGTGAGGTGGTGGGGGACCTACCGGATCAGCTGGACGAGCGGAGCCGTAGAGGGTGACTGGAACAAAGAGGTGACCGGAATAGCTGGAATCGGAGGGGCGCCGTGTCCGAGGCAGAGGTGACCGAGATGACAGTCCTGTCCGAGGTGGAGACGGAGGATCCACACACGGAGGAGGCGCTGACTCCGAGCTTCGAGGCGCCCGAGCCGGAGGCACCCCTGCCCCTGGTGTCGACCGCCGAGCTGCCGAGGGGTACCGGCCTGACCCTGCCCCGGTCGGGGGCCAGCCCGATCCAGGACCGGCTGGTCGCGGCCAACGCCGCGGCCCGGCGGGTCGCTCTCCAGCAGCTGGCCACGTGGTTCCCGGGCTATGACTTCGAGGACGCCGCCCAGAACGTGGACGCCCGCCGGTTCTGCGTGCTCGCCCTGGGGGACGCACTGCTGGACCACCTGGGTGGGGAGGAGATCGTCGACCGCCTCCTCGTCGACCACCTGCACAACTGGGGCCTCGGGGGGATCAGCTTCTCCCACGGGGATGTGAAGGGCCACCAGCCCCCGCCCGCCTACGTAGCCCGGGGCAGCCGGTCGAACAACATGGGTTGGATCCAGCCCGGCGGCCTGGCCCGGGCGCTGGATGAGCGGTGGACGGCCATACTCAACGGCGCCGACCAGTTCATACCCGAGCTCCGCGAGGTCGGCATGGCGCTGGCCCAGGCCTTTGCCGCGCCCGTCAACACCAACATCTACATCTCCTACGGTCCTTCGAAGGGCTTCGGGGCCCATTGGGACAACCACGACACCATCATCGTGCCGATCCGGGGCGAGAAGCGCTGGTCGCTCTTCGAGCCGGGCCTGTTGTCCCCCGAGCTGCCGTGGAACGGTCCCGAGGTGTCGGACAAGCCGCTGTGGGACGGTGTGATCGAGCCGGGCACCGCCCTGATCATCCCCCGGGGCTGGGGTCACGTGGTCGAAGGCTCGGACGACCTTTCGATCCACTGCACCATCGGGGTCAACCGGATCGAGGTTCACGAGCTGCTGGAGCGGGTCGGGTTCGAGGCCGGATACTGGCCGGCGCTGCGTGCCGACGTCCCCTACGACGTACGGGCCGAGGTCACCTCGTACGATGGATCGGTCTTCGACGACCCCCACAGCCTCGGGCGCACGTTGGCGGAGGTGGCCACGACCGAGATGGCTGAGCGGGCCATCGCCACCCACCGGGCCCGCCAGGTCCGGCTCCTGTCCCGGCCGTTCGGTGATGCCTTCCGGGCCGTCGCCCGGGGTGACTGGTCGGGCTTGGCCGTCCGGTTGACGGCGCCGGCCGGGGTCATGCTGGCGGCCGAGAACGAACCGGAGTCCAATGTGGTCTTCGCCTTCGGGGACCGCGCCGTTCGTGTGGCCGCCCCGGCCCTAGAAGCCTTCCTGGCCGTGGTCGACTGTCAGCCGTGGGCCGTCGAGGACCTTCCCCCTGTCGGGGCCGAGGAGGACCGGCGGGCCGAGTTCGCCCGGATGCTGGTGAGCACCGGGATGGCCACGGTGGACCGGCTTCCGGGCCGATAGCTGGTCGGGCCGGAAGCCGGATCAGGAGATAGGACAAACAGGAGAGGACGTTGGATCAGCTGGTGGCCGTGAGTGACATCGACGGGAGCTTCGTGCCGACTCCCCGGGATGACGTGGTGCAGCTGGAGGTGGGAGCCGAACTCGTCCTGATGCGGGGCCGCCAGACCTTTGCCCTAAACCCCAGCGCCTCGCTGATTTGGCGGTGCTGCGACGGAACGGGCGATCTCGACGAGGTGGCCGCCGACCTGGCCGACGTCCTCGGGGCCGATGCTGAGGTGGTGCACACCGACGTCCTCGACGTGGCCCGCGACCTGGCGCTCATGGGGATGCTGGCGGGGGTGGCCGGCGCTGAGGCCGTTGACTCCCGGGAGTCTGACTCGACAGCCGTCCAGGCCGTCGAGGTGGGTGACGAGCTCGAAGCCTTCACGCTACCCAGCCTCGAGGGACCGGCCATTGAGTGGTCCTCGTTCCGGGGCCACCGGGTCCTTCTGGTCAACTGGAACCCGGGCTGTGGCTTCTGCGAGTTGATTGCCGGGGAGCTCGGCCGGCTCCAGCCCCGCTTGGAGGAGGAAGGCGTCACCCTGGTCCTCGTCACCCGGGGAGACGGCGATGCCAACCGCCTTCTGATGGCCGAGCACAGCATCAAAGCTCCCGCCCTCATGAGACAGGACGAGTGCGATCCGTTCTCTGGCTTCGGTACCCCCGCCGCTTATCTGGTCGGAGGCGACGGGCGGGTGGCGGCTCCGTTTGCTCACGGCGCCGTCGAGGTACCACTGCTCGTCCGCCAGGCGGCGGGGGTTGCCGACACCACAACGTCCTCCGGGCAGGAGGATCGGCCCCGCTACCTGCCCTCGGCGGCGGCCGTCTGCAACGGGAACAATCGGGCCCCAGCCGGCCCGTTGACGGCATGGGCAGGCTCTCGAGCCTACGCCTTGGGGCCCTATCACGTGGGCATCCGCCACAACGGTGAGACCGCCGCCGACTTGCTTGACCAGCTCTTCTCCGGCCAGGGCGTGGATGATCCTCGCACTCCTGACAACTACTCGATGGCCGTGTACCCCCCGCGTCGGCACAGACAGGAGCTCAACCTGCTCGTCAAGGACGGCAGAGTTCTCGTCCGGAGCCGCTCGCGGGAGCGGGTGCTGCGGGGCCTGCTGGCGTACCTCTCGGCCGAGCTCACGCCGCCGTCCGACCAATCTTTGCTGTTCCTGCGGGCCCGTGCTGCCATCCGCGACGGTGAGGCGACCCTCCTGCCGCTGGGCTCCGCCGGCTGGACCAGCCAGCTCCAGGCCTTACTGTCCCGCTCGGGAATCCAGATGGTTGATCTGCCGCTCGTCACCGTCGACCCGGGTGCCGCCGAGCTGGTCATCCCCGAACCCACCATTGAGCACGACCCGTCGGTGCTGGCCGCGGTCGACGTTGCGGTACAGCTAGGCCCGGAGCTCCCTCCGGTCCGGCCTGGGCGCTACCCGCTGAGGCTCTGGGTCGTGGCTGCGGCCCGGGGGCACGAGGGCGCCACCGGCGGCGCCCGGTCGGTCCTGGCCGCGGCCAGCCAGATGGGGGTGATCCCGGTAGATCGCACGCTGAGTGTTCTGACCGACATCGCCCGCCTGGTCGAGAGGGTGCCGCCGGTGGGGGTGTACCTCCAGACCGCTGCGACGCTGGCTGAGCAGGTGAGGGCAGAGCTGAGCTGACGCAGTTGACGGTGGCACGCCGCCGTTACATCAAGTCTCGGACGATGCTCATCCTGGCGATACGCGCTAATAGGCATATCGGCGAAGTCGTCGGCCTGTTCGTCGGTGCACCTTGCTCAGACCGGGACCAATGCGTAGCTCGCATTTCTGCCAGCCGTTCGACGGGAAACTCGTCCGGCTCCAATCGTCAACCAGCTTGTGGTGCTTGGGGCAAAGGAGCATCAGGTTCTCGAAGCCCTGTCGATCAGGTTCTCGAAGCCCTGTCGATCGCCATCGTCCTGATTCGGGTCGTACCGTGCGCTGCCCGGCTTCTCGCCCTTGATGTAGACCTCAGCTTCGACCTGTTTCCAAGCCGAATCGGTCAACTTCTGCTCGCAACGTGTGAAGAAGCAGAGGTTGCGCGAGAGAGCGAAGAGGGTCTTCACGGCCGTCTGACTCGGATGGCTCATTGCCCTCATCAGTTGACCGCCTAGGCCTTTGCCCTGCAACGCGCCTTACGCTGGCAAATGGCTGGCAAACAGAACCAGAGAGGCCGGTTCCGAAGAACCGGCCTCTGGTGGCGGGGGTTCAGGACCAAAGCGCACCCTTCGCGTTGTGAACCCGCCGAAACGCCTGGTCGTACGCACTGCATAGGGCAGCCGCCTACTCAATATCGGCGCGCCACCCGCTGAGTCCCGAGTAATTCGATCACTTTTGGTGAGCTTCGGGGATCAGGGGATGTTTTGTGGCTCTATTTGGCGGCCTTCACTGAGGAGTCTCGCGGCTCCCGGACAGGGCTTGACACTCCGATGTGGAAGGTCAGCTGTGATCGGCTGGTTGCCTGCAGGGCTGTCGTTAAGCCCTCTTCAGGCATAGCCTGCGCGTATGCGTGCAAGCCCTGTTGTTGTGAGGGGTGTGCCAGTCATAGAGGGCGAGCGTCCGAATTCATGACTCAACGATTGCCGTCGTCGGCTTAGACCCGGTGGCCGCCACCAGCTTCGTCGGCCGCCAGGAGGAATTGGGGATCCTCATCGAGCGGTTCGCGGCAGCCGACATGGGTTATCCACAGGTCGTCCATGTGGAGGGCGAGCCCGGCTCAGGTAAGTCAAGCCTGGTGTCTCGGTTCCTCGCATCCCTGTCGAACGCCGTCATCGTCCAAGCTGGCGGTGACGAGGATGAGATGCTCCTCTCCTACGGCGTCATCGACCAGCTGGAACCCCGGTCGCTCACCGAGCCCGGAGCGGACCCGATGGCCGTCGGGGTTTCGTTGCTCGAACTCCTCGACCGACTCCAGAGCGATGGTCAGGTCGTCGTCCTCGTCGTCGACGACCTGCAGTGGGTCGACCGACCGTCGTCGCGCGCCCTGCTGTTCGCTCTTCGTCGGCTCAGGGCCGACAAAGTATTGACGGTCATCTCAGCTCGGGCGGGGGCATCGAGCGATCCCGGCTGGTCTCGATTTCTCAGCGGCGATTCCCGTGTGACCCAGATCCGACTTGGCGGGCTCGACTCGAAGGATCTCGTGGATCTGGCAGCTGCTCTGGACCACGGGTCGCTGACCCAAAGAGGGGCAGCGCGGTTGGTGGCGCACACCGAGGGCAACGCCCTCTACTGCAAGGCGTTGCTCGACGAGATCGGCGTTGACGCGTTGAACGGTGAAGAGGGAGGACTCCCGGCGCCGAGGGAGCTCTCCGCCGTGATCCTGGCCCGGGTCGCAACGCTCTCTGGCTTCACGCCATCCTTCCTGGCGGCGGCGTCGGTACTCGGACAACACGCCACCACGTCGATGATCGCGACCGTCGCTGAAGTGGCGGACCCAACCGACGCCATCGACGAAGCCGTCGCTTCGGGCCTCATGAGCGAGTTCGTCGTACCCTCCGAGCTGTCCTTCACCCATCCGCTGTATCGAGCCGCCATCTATGGCGATCTCAGCCCTGCTCGTCGCCAGATGCTCCACGCCCGGGCAGCCGAGTGCGTCGCTGGGCAGGCACGTCTCGTGCATCGAATTGCCGCGTCATCAGATACTGACGAATCGCTCGCAGGCGAGCTCGAAGAGCTCGCCCTCAAATGCGTTGCTCTCGGCGAGTTGGGCACCGCGGCGTGGGCGTTGGAACAAGCGGCTCTCCTGTCCCCAGTCTCGGAGGACCGAGAGCGGCGGCTGCTCGATGCAGCGGTATCCCAGCTCGACGCCGCCGATTCGTCGGCAGCTGCACGGGTCCTCGCCCTCTGTCAAAGAGAGAGTGCGCGGCGAGCGGCCTTGACTGGACTGCTCGGTGTCTACGCCGGCTCGCCGAGCACCGAGAATCGCCTCCTCGTGGCATGGAAGGACCACGACCGGGCATCGGAGCGTGAGATCGGAGCGCGCGCCGCGACATCTCTGGCCAACTGGATGGTGCTCTCGGGCCGACCCGACCAGGCGCTCTTTTGGGCCGAACGAGCAGTGGACGGAACTATTTCAGGCTCAGCCCTCCACGACATGGCTCTGACTGCGAAGAGCTATGCCTTCGCCTCGGCCGGACGAAGCGCTGAGGGGGTGGCCGTGCTCGGGTTTCTCCCGGCCTCCGCGAACGAAGTGCCGGTGTCCGAGACCGACGCCCTGATCATGCGGGGAATGTTGCGCGTCTACCTCGACGATCTTGGAGGTGCCATCGCTGACCTGGGCACGGCGGCAGCTCGCATCCGCACCGGTTTGCCAGCGTCGTATCCGGTTCCGTGCCTGACACACCTGAGCGATGCCCATCTCCGTCATGGCGACTGGGACGCCGCCAACACTTACGCGCAGTTGGCCACTTCGCTCGCGCAGGATGTCGACCGACCGGCGGACCTGGCCCGGGCACACGCCCGTGCCGCACAGCTCCTCTCGTTGCGGGGGCAGTGGTCCATTGCACAGTCGCACGTCAAGGCTGCCCGGGAGGCGTCGCAGCGATCCCCGCTGGCGCTCGCCGTGGCGAACGCCGCCGTGGCTGCTGCTTCGTTCGCCACAGCCCGCAACGATCCCGCTGGCGTACTCGCTGCTGTCGAGCCAGTACGCGCCCAGGGGATGCTCGAGGTCGGGGGCCTGCCGGGCATGTTCAACTGGAGAGCTCTCGAAGTGGACGCACTGATCGGTCTGGGTCGACTCGACGATGCGCTGCACGCTTTGGACGAGTTCGACACTGCCGTCCCGCACGGCGGGCTGACGTCGGCCGCTCTCGCCCTCGCTCGCTGTCGAGGAAACCTGGCTGTGGCTACCGGAGACGCGACCCAGGCGAACGAGATGTTCGAGCGGGCACATGCGCTGGAACCAGCCGTACGCATGCCTTTCGAATACGCCCTGGTCGGCCTGGACGATGGGCGGCGCCTGCGCTGGATCGACGACGGACCCGGGGCGATCGTTCAGTTCGAGGGAGCTCATCGGGTCTTCTCCGCTCTGGGGGCCGACCCCTATGTCCAGGTCTGCGCCACGGAACTGGCCACTCTCGAGGTCTCGGCAGCGACGGAGAGCCCTGCAGCGCTGCTCGGCCTGAGCAGAGCGGAGCTCGCCGTGGCTCGACTGGTGGCGACCGGACTGACTAACCGCGAGGTGGCGGCCGAGCTCTATGTCTCGGTGAAGACAGTGGAGTACCACCTCCGGAACATCTTCATCAAGCTCGACATCACTTCCCGGCGAAAGCTCGGCGCGCTGATCAACTGACGCGATCAGCCCCGCGGAGTCCACTTTTGGAGCCCTGAGGGCGCCATCTTGAGTTCCGCGGCAAAAACCTAGGGTCAAACCTGGGGTCGGTCCCTGGGGACAAAATTCCAGTTCCGGCGTTAGCTGAGACGCATGGTCGCGTCAGCTCCCCAGAGGCCCATCGTACGCCTCCTCCTCGAGCTCCACCCAGCTCCCGAGGGACGACTCGAGGGACGGGTCGGCACACCTGCCGACGATTCCTGGGCGTCCTTCTCCGGTGTGCTCGAGCTGCTCAAAGTCATCGAAGAGACGCTGACCGCGACCAAAAGCGCTGTTCCCAACCATGCGACGGAAGGACCCGAATCATGAAGTTCAGAGCTGACCAGGCAAAGCACAATGGCTCGAAGTCCGAGTCCCCTCCTGCAAGGCGCCGGGCGCGCCTGGTCCTGTGGGCCGCCGGCATCACCACCATCGTCGGACTTGGCGCCGGGGGCATTGCCTCGGCGCACCTCACCTCGTCGCTCAGCGACTATGACGCTCCCGGTTCCGCGGTGGTGCTCGCGCAGCACCAGATTCAGCGAGCCACCGGAGCCAACCCCGAAGAGGGCTACGAGGTCGTCGTTCGCACATCGGCGCCGATCGTGGCCAACTCGCCTCTGCCGGGGCGAGTTGGGACTGTGGTCGACCTCTTGCGTGCCCGCCCCGAGGTGAAGCGCGTGCTCGACTACGCCAACACTGGGGACTCGACCATGATCTCGCGGAGCGGGGATCTCACCGTCGTCGTCGCCACGGTCGGAAACGTGAACGAGAAGCAGGCTGTGAGCGACCTCGACAAGGCCCTCGCAGCGCAGCCTTCGCTCAAGGGGAACGTCTGGCTCGGAGGGCCCACGACCGCCGATGTCCAGATCGCTGCGGTGTCCTCTCAGGACCTGGGCCGGGCCGAACTCTTTGCCCTGCCCTTCTTGATCCTGTTGCTGTTCTTCGTCTTCCGGGGCATTCGGGCGGCGTCCTTGCCGCTCATCGGCGCCATCTTCGCCATCGCCGTGACGTTGGGTGTCATGGGCCTGATCATGGTGGCTCTGCCGCTATCGGTCTTCGCGCTCAACCTGGTCATCGCCCTCGGCTTGGGCCTCTCGGTCGACTTCAGCCTCCTGATCGTCTCGCGATTCCGTGAGGAGTACGACCGGCAGGGCTCGACCGAGGCCGCCTTGGCCATCGTGCGGCGGACCGCAGGCCGGACGGTGCTCTTCAGTTCACTCACCATCGCGGCCGCCATGGCGACGCTCGCCATCTTCCCCGAGCGCTTCGTCTACTCCATGGGGATCGCCGGTGCCGCCGTCGTGCTTTCCGCTGGCGCCTTCGCGCTCTTCGTCCTGCCGTCGCTTCTGACGATCTACGGCGACCGCATTGCGGCACGCGGCTCGTCGCGCCGGCACGGCCACGCTGCTGATGGCCAAGCGACTGGACGGTGGTACCGGATCGCCACCGTGGTCATGCGCCGACCCGTCCTATGGGCCCTCTCTGCTCTCCTCGTCCTGCTGGTCTTGGCCGCTCCTTTCCTGCACGTCGCTTTCACCGGAGCCGATGCGAGCAGCCTGCCAGCGAGCAGCTCGGCCGGGACCGCCTATGAGCTCGTGCAGACCAAGTTCGGTGCCTTCTCGGAGGCGCCCGCCGGCCTGATTGTGAGTGCGACCCAGGCGACGCAAGGCGACCTGGCAACTGTGGCGACCGAGGCGGCTCACGTCGATGGAGTCAAGGCCGTCTCGACGTTCCAGCATCTCGGAGGCTCCCTTTGGGAGGCCAACGTGGCCCTCACGTCTGCTCCGCTGTCACCGGAGGCGCAGCGAGCCGTGAACGATCTCGAGACCCTGCACAGCCCTGGACAGATCACCGTCGTCGGTCAGACTGCCTCCTTCTTGAGTCTGCAGGACAGCCTCAAGTCACACCTCCCCGTTGTGCTCGGCCTGATCGTCCTGATCGCTTTGGTGATGCTCTTCGCGATGACACGGTCGGCGGTTCTTCCGGTCATGGCGGTCGTCATGAACATCCTCACCGTCGGAGCCACGTTCGGCATGCTCGTCTGGGTCTTCCAGTGGGGCCACCTCCGGCACGTGTTGGGATTCGGCGGTCCAGGCGCCCTGCAGTCGACGTCACTGATCATCATCCTGGCCGTCGTGTTCGGTCTCTCGACCGACTACGGCGTCTTCCTTCTTGGTCGCATGAAGGAGGAGCACGACGCCGGCGCCACGCCTGATCAAGCAGTCGCCCTGGGGCTCGACCGCACCGGAGGGATCGTCAGCGCCGCCGCCGTGTGTCTGGCAGTGGCGATGGGCGCGCTCGTTCTATCCCGGCTCGTCTTCGTCAAGGAACTGGGCCTGGGCGTGGCCTTCGCCGTGCTCCTCGATGCGACGCTGGTCAGGGCCGTCTTGGTGCCGGCGACGATGAAGCTTCTCGGGCGCACCGCTTGGTGGTCGCCGTGGTCACCACACCCGGTCCAGGGATCGCCCCCCGTGCCAGCCCTTCCCAAGACACCGCTCGCGCCCGAGCTCGTGCGCAGCGCCGACCTGGCGCCAGTCAACTAGCGCTCACCTGTGGAGCACCCCTCACCCTCGTCAGTGATTGCTGACGCCGCCGACGACAACTCACGTCCAAGTCTGGAGAAAAAGATGAACACCGACACGCTCGAAGCCGTACGGCTCGGAGACACCAAGCAGTGGATTCGCATCCGAGGGGCCGATCCCTCCAATCCGGTGCTCCTGCTGATCCAACAGGGACCCGGTCTCCCGATGATCAACGAGGTGCGCCGCTTTGAGCGGGCCCTCGGACTTGAGGAAGACTTCACCGTCGTTTACTGGGATCAGCGTGGCTGTGGACGCTCGCTACGCGCGCTCAACACCCGGGCCGAGATCTCCCTAGACCTCATGGTGGGTGACACGGTGTCGCTCCTCGAGATCCTTAAGGACCGATTCGGCAAAAGGGCGTACGTCGCCGGGTTCTCACTCGGCGCAACGATCGCTCTCTACGCCGCAGCACAACGCCCAGACCTCGTGGAGACGCTGGTTGCGGTCGGACCGGACGTCGATGGTGTCGCGGCCGGTAACAGCGCTTACGACTTCGCGCTCGACACCGCTCGCCAACGCGGCAACAAGCGGGCGATTCGCCAACTCGAATCGATCGGACCTCCTCCGCACCTCGACGCCAAGCGGTTCGGCACCCGGGTCCGTTGGGCCTCCAGCTTCGGTGGAGTAACCCATGACCAGTCATACGGCGCGGTGGTGCGGAGCCTGCTGGCCAGCGTCGTTCGCTCGTCGGACTACTCGGTTGGAGATCTGCTTCGAACCGTTCGCGGAATCACCGCCACCCAGGCCGCCTTGTTGCCGGAGATGGCCGAACTCGATCTCGTCAGCACGGTGTCGCACCTGGACGTGCCGCTCGTCATGGTCCAAGGTCGCCTGGACCGAGTCGCCCCGGGCGAAGCAGCCCAACGGTACGTCGACGCCGTCGAGGCGCCGAAGAAAAAGCTTGTCTGGTTCGAGAAGTCGGCGCACACACCGCAACTCGAGGAACCCGAGAAATTCCAGGAGGTTCTCATGCAAATCCGAACGGCACGGATGGCGCTCAGTGGGGAACAGTCATGACGGCGTCCCGCTCATGGATGCTCTACGGCGCCACTGGCTACACGGGCAGCCTCATCGCCCGGCAGGCTCTTGACCGCGGTCACCGCCCCATCCTCGCCGGTCGGAACGGACCAGAGGTCTCCGCCCTCGCCGCACGCCTGAGCCTGCCCCACCGGGTCGTGAACTTGGATAACGCGGCCGCACTCCAGGCGGCGCTGTCCGACGTGGAACTGGTGCTCAATGCCGCCGGACCGTTCCTTCACACGGCGGCCCAGCTGGCCGAAGCATGTCTCAGCGTCGGTGTGCACTACCTCGACATCAGCAACGAGCTCCGGGTGTTCCGTGCTCTCTACGGACTCGACCAGCGTGCTCGTCGGGCCGGTGTCACCATCATGCCCGGGGTCGGGTTCGGCGTCGTTGCCACCAACTGCCTGGCGCGCTCAGTGAGCGAACGGGTCGGCGGTGCGGAGTTCCTCGAGGTTGCCACCCGGATCGCCTCAGCCCAGCCGTGGCCCGGAGCATCCGCAACCCTGCAAGAGAACCTCCCCTATGGAGGTTGGATCCGCCAAGCCGGCAAGTTGGCATCCCAGGAGCTGTCAACCGGCATTACGACCATCGACTTCCCCGACGGCCCCTGCGAAGCCATGCCTGTCCCGACGGGCGACCTCGAGGCGGCCTTCCACGCGACCGCCGCCCCCAACGTGATCGCGTACGCAGTCAGGCCGCCGACACCGAATCCGCCGGAGGCGGATGGTGCTGTACTACAGAACCCGCGATCGTTCGGGTGGGCTCGGGCGACCGCTTCGGACGGTTCGACCGCCACCGCGCTACTCGAGACGGGTGATTCCTATCTCTTCACACCCGGAGCCAGTGTTCGCGCCGTCGAAGAAGTCTTCGCGGAATCCCACCTGGGAGCGCTCAGCCCCGCTTCGGCGTTTGGGCCCGACTTCGCTTTCAGCATCGATAACACCGTCGCACTTGCGGCCCCCTGTGAGGCTTAGGTGGGCGGGGCTCACGTTACGAACCCAGTCTGGTATGCGAGCACGACGACTTGGACGCGGTCGCGAAGGCCGAGTTTCTGGAGGACGTGCGTGACGTGGGTCTTGACGGTTGTCTCGCTGATGTAGAGCTCCGCGCCGATCTCTGCGTTAGAGAGCCCCTGGGCGATGAGCCGAAGGATGTCTTGCTCGCGTGCGGTGAGCTCGTCGAGTTCTTTCGGCAGCTCGTGGCGAGGGATGCTTGTGAATTTCTTGATCACTTGTTTGGTGATCGCGGGTGAGAGGAGCGCGTCTCCAGCGGCGACGGTGCGGACCGCCTCGATCAGCTGTTCGGGGGGATCGTCTTTGAGCACGAATCCGCTCGCGCCGGCGCTGAGGGCTTCGTAGACGTATTCTTCGAGTCCGAAGGTGGTGAGGATCAGGATCCGCGCCGTGTTGTCGGCGGCGAGGATCCGGCGGGTGGCCCGGAGCCCATCGAGCTCTGGCATGCGGATGTCCATCAGGATCACGGTCGGGTCAAACCGCGCCGCCATGGCCACCGCTTCCAGTCCGTTGCTTGCTTCGGCGACGACTTCCATGTCTTGTTCGCCGGAGAGCAACATTCGAAAGCCGGCGCGGACCATGGACTGGTCGTCGGCGATGAGGACTCGGATCGTCATGGCCGGTCTGGGGTGAGTGGGAGGCGGGTGCTGAGCGTGAACCCGCCACCGTTTGTCGTGCCTGCGGTCATCTCGCCGCCGTAGAGTCTGACGCGCTCGCGGATGCCGATCAGTCCGTGGCCGTAGCCGTCGCTCGGCGCCGCGCCGGTGCCGTCGTCGCGCACTTCGATCCCTACCTCGTCGGGACCATACCGGACGGTGACCTCCGCGTGGCTGGCGCGGGCGTGCTTGAGCGCGTTGGTGAGACCCTCCTGCACGATCCGATACGCAGAGAGGTCGACCCCTGGCGGGAGCGGCACACGCTCCCCTTCGAGGTGCAGCTTGACCGGAAGCCCGGCGCGGCCGATCTCTTCCACCAATGAGTCGAGGCCGTCGAGGCCGGGCTGAGGGGCGAGCTCGATGCCATCGCCTTCACGGCGCATCACACTGAGCAGACGGCGCATCTCGGTCAGCGCGCCGCGCCCGGCCTGCTCGACACTCCTGAGGGCATCGCGATCCTCGGCCATCGTGTCGGGGAGCTGGTGCCTGACAGCGCCGACTTGGAGCACCATCACGCTGACGGCGTGCGCGACGATGTCGTGCAGCTCACGCGCGATCCGTGCCCGCTCCTCGGCCACGGCGACGCGCGTCGCTGCATCTCGCTCCTGCTCGGCCTGGGTCGCATGCGACTCCGCCACCTCGGCCTGCTCGGCTCGGGCGCGGACGGCAAAGCCTGCAACCCAGGCGACGGCGAAGTCGACGGGAATGAAGACGAGCTGGTCGACCGAGACTCCGGGGATGTTGTAGACGAGGGTCACCGCAGCGCCGACCACGATCACCAGTCCGAGGCCGGCCCGCCGGAGGTCCCGAAGGTTCCCGAGCAGGAATGCAGCCACCAGCCCGATCAGGAAGAGGGCGTCGGGGTACGGGATCAACAGCGGGTCGACGAACGAGATTGCCGCGGCCAAGAGCCAGTACGCCGCCGGTCCGGCAAACGGAAACCATCGCCGCGCGAATAGTGGTAGCACCAGGATCACGAGAGCGGGAACGCAGAACCACAGCGTCGTGGTCGGAGCTCCGGGCGAGCCGCGTCCGAGCACCACGTCGAGCATCGCCAGGATCGCCACCAGCGCGATCAGCAGGTCGAACCAGTACGTGCGGGCGAAGTGTCCGATTCGGCTCACTCGCTGAAGGTACTCCGCTCCCTCCGCTCCCGCCTCCTACCTACGTAGGAGTCCAAATCGTCGGATGGTAGGAGCGCCAACACAGCCTCCCGACGATGCCGATCTCGCCATCGCATCTTAACTTCGCCATAGGGCACAACGAGGGTCGACGAAAGGAAGAACGATGATCGAGAAAAACCAGACCAAGCGCGACGGCAAGACCGTGGCAGTCGACCAACCAGTACCGCCGGCCCAAAGGCCAAAGGCATTCACCTGGGCACGAATCGTTGCCCTGGTGGTCATCGGGGTGATGTTGTTCGGTCTGACGTACATCGGGTTCGCACCCGGCGACGCCGCGGTCTCGGTCCCGCAGGGGGCGCTCGCCGGCCAGCTGACCATGCACCCGTGCACCTATGCGGCCGAGAAGGGTGCGATGCGCGCCGACTGCGGAACGCTCGTCGTGCCCGAGAATCGGGCAGACCCCCGGTCGCGCCTGATCGCGCTGCCAGTAATCCGGATCCTGGCTCGCTCATCGCACCCGTTGGAGCCAATATTCCATCTGAACGGCGGCCCGGGCATCACCAACATGACGTTCCCCCAAGCGAACCGTCTGGCCGCCCAGCACGATGTCGTCATGGTCGGCTACCGCGGCGTCGACGGCTCTTCGGTGCTCAACTGTCCCGAGGTGACGGCGGCGCTGGAGAACTCTGACTACCTCACCAAAGCGTCGCTGAGCGCGTACTCCCAGGCCTTCGCCTCGTGCGCGAAGCGGCTTGAGCGAAGCGGTGTAGACCTCGCCGGCTACACAATGGAGGAGCAGGCCGGCGACATCGAAGCCGCTCGCACCGCGCTCGGCTACAAGCGCATCGACCTGCTCAGCGACAGCGCCGGCACCCGCCTCGCGATGATCTACTCGTGGATGTACCCAAAGAACGTCGACCGCTCGGTGATGGTCGGGGTCAACCCGCCTGGGAACTTCATCTACAGCGGAGCCGAGATCGATCAGGGGATCGAGCGTTACTCGGCGCTGTGCGCGAAGCAGCCTTCCTGCGCCGCCCGCACCAAAAACCTTGCCGCGAGCATGCAGCACATAGCGGCAGACATGCCGAGCAGTTGGTTCTCCCTGCCGATCGAGCCTGGCAACGTGCTGGTCGGGACGTTCCTCGGGCTCACGGATGAGACCACGGTACTTTCGCCACTGGGTGGCCCGGTGACCCTCGACTCGTGGATCTCCGCCGCGCACGGCGACCCAAGCGGCCTGTGGTTCCTCTCGGCGATGGCCAATCTCGCCCTCCCCACGTCGTTCACCTGGGGCGAGTTTGCCAGCATCGGGATGGCCGATGCGCATCCTGTCGAGCGCTACTTCAGCTCCGGCGCGGACCGGGGCTCGATCATCGGAAATCCCCTCGGGGAGTTCTTGTGGGGGGCAGGAGGCCTGGCTCACGCCTGGCCGGCCAACCCGGGTGAGAACCAGTACACCAGTGTGCAGAACTCGAGCGTCCCGACGCTGCTCATCGGCGGCACGCTCGACTTCGAGACACCGGCCCAGAACGCCACCAAGGAGCTGTTGCCGCACCTTTCCAACGGGCATCAGGTCATCCTGTCCGGGCTCGGGCACTCGGAAGACTTCTGGTACTACGAGCCGAAAGCCAGCGCACAGCTGCTGACCACGTTCTACGCCACCGGCCAGGTCGACACGTCCCGCTACACCCCGAACAAGGTCAGCTTCACCACATCGCAACCGCAGACAGGGATTGCCAAGGACATCCTTGGGACACTGGTCGGCTTGGCCTTGGTGGCAGTGATCTGGCTCGTGGTGTTGGCGATCCGGATCCGCCGCCGAGGCGGTACCGGCCGCAAGACGGGCGCATGGATCCGTTCCGCCGGTCCCGTCGTGTTCGGACTCGGCGGATGGTGCCTGGGGGCGCTGTTGGTGCTTCGGTTCTGGCCGAACCTGCCGCTTGACGACCAGCTGTTGGCAGTGGTCTCGATCGCGGTGCCGATCTGGCTCGGGGTCTACGCCGGCTGGGTCCGCTCCGACACACCGAAGGCGATGCGGGCCAAGGGCATCGGTGCCGCTGGTGTCGGTGCGGCGGTCGGAGCCGAACTCGGTTTCCACGTCACCAGCGGGGGCATCGCGTTGATCACGACGATCATCGGTGCGGCGGTCGTGTCGAACCTGAGTCTGCTCGTGCTCGACATCTGGACCGAGCGGGCCGCCTCTCGGGGAACGGCCGCTCCAGCGGTGGATGTGTCGGAGACGGAGCACCTGGAGACGGAGCACCTGGAGCCGGCCCTGCACTGATCGCTCCAACCATGTCTTTGCACTGATAGCCCGAACCGTGTCGGGGAATCCTTGAGGGTTCCCCGACACGCGGGCGTGTGATGGCAAATGACGCTGGTCCGATGCGTGCTACGCGTTGGTCGAGCAGCGAGACGATCCGCTCGAGCGCTCCTCGGCGCCCTTACCCGTCCCGATTGCGGGCGGCTACGACTAAATCAAACGCGACGCCCGCGCGGAGCGAGTAGAGGGCCCCCGAGATTCCCCTATCTGAGCGGAGCGTAGCGTCCCAATAACGCGCCGAACGCGCCGATTGCCTGTCGCAGTTGTGCTGTGATCGAGGATACCGCCTGACCTTTACGGTTGCGGCTACACGTTGGCCGCGCCTCGCCTTTGCGAGGCTCGCGCCGGCGAGCGCCCGATCAAGTTGTAGCGCGAGCCCTCGTCTCGAGGCCGTCGAGGATTAGGTCGAGCCCGAACGCGAACTCTTCGCCGTAGTCGTAACCGGGCTGGAGGATGTGCTCGATGGTGAACTCAGTGAGATGGGGATACTTGTCGGCCGGAACCTGCGCCAGCATCATCTGCGCCACCTCTAGCGTCTCCTCCTCAGTCTCGCCCAAGGGGAGGGTTGCCTCTTGCAAGGCGAAGCCGTAGATGTAGCTGTCGAGGGCCGAGAAGGCGTGCGCGGCCATCTCGATCGAGAGACCCCCCTCCCGGAGGCTTCCGATGACAGCGTTGTGGTGTCGGAGTGTTGCAGGACCCGGTGAGGTCCGGGTCGACATGAGGGTGATTGCCCAGGGGTGGCGTCGAAGCGCTTGGCGGGCGGACTCGGCCCGCTCCCGCATCTGTGTCTTCCAGTCGGCACCACCCGCGGGCAGGTCGATTTCAGCGAAGACGAGGTCGGCCATGCCGTCGAGCAGCTCGTCCTTGTTGGCGAGGTGGTTATACAGCGACATCGCCTCTACCCCCACCGCCTCGCCGAGCTTGCGCATGCTGAGCGATGCGATCCCGTTCTCGTCGGCCAGCGTGACGGCGGCAGCGAGAACCCGTTCCCTGCTCAGAGGCGTTCGGGACTTTGTTGGGGACGTAGACGTCGATGCCATTTCCGGGCCCCCTCCTGGATTGGGGTTGACAACCTTACGGTGTAAGCATACCATTCCTTACACTGTAAGCTAACAACCATCGGAGTAACCATGAAGACAGCAACGCTTGCCCGATCGACGGAACCGAGAGGCGCCCCACCCGTCGGGATGACCGCTCCGACCACGCTGCAGAGTGGACCGGCGGCCGCATCCTTCAGGAAAACCGGCGTCCATGTCGGACTGTTCTTCCTTACTGCCACCTTCACATTCGCGGTTGGAAACGCGCTGATCCGCTCGTACTTTTCGAGCGCGACCGCACACAACGCCCTCATCGCCGGGGTGTTACTTCTGGTTTGCTGTGGCCTAGCCGTCGCTGCCAACGGCACTGCGATGCGCCGGATCCTCATGCCGCATACACCGATTCGCTCTTGGGCCTACTTTGCTCTGAGGGTAACGGAGTGCCTCACGCTCCTAGCAGTGGGGGTGTACTTCTTGACAAGCCACGCGCAGTGGAATGCGTATGTGCTTGCGGTCTACGCGGTATCAGGAGCCGCGGGGCTAGTCCTATCGTCTGCCCTACTGACATCGAGGATCGTGCCGAAGAACTTGTCCATGCTGGGTCTCATCGGCTATCCCGTCTTTTTGGTGGGAAGCATCTTGGCCATGTTCAACCTGATCGACATCACACACGGCGCCGGGATGCTTGCGCTGGTTCCCGGCGGCCTGTTCGAGTTGATCCTCCCGATCTGGCTCTTCACCAGAGGGTTCGCCTCTATCCAGATCGAAGCACCGTGACGACTGAGACACACGACCGGCTGACTTCCTTGGCTCCTCGACTAGCGCCCCGATGTGCCGAGAGGTGGCACCCAGTCCCGACGTTTGGGGCACGTCCAATATCAATGAGGCGAGATACATATTGGCATGGCGCGCCGGAGGGGCAATCACGCGAGCACCGGGCAGCGAATACGGAACCACACACCACCACAGGTAGCCGAACGGATCGCTTCTGGACTAGAGCCAAAGCGGCCAAACCAACGGTGCCGAGCGCCTCGATGCGGCCCCTCCAATCGCCATTAGGGAGGGCGTAGCCCTCTCCGTCACGCTGTTGTTCCCCCAAGGTCGCCTCGGAGGTTTGAGCGGGTCAGCCCTAACCCGGTTTAGCTTAGTACTTGACAATGCATAGTACCTGGCTTAGTGTGAACGCATGCCCCCGACTCACGATCCTCAGCTCCTCAAAGGCGTCCTGTCGCTGCTGTTGCTGCGCCTGCTCGCTGACCGCGAGTCCTACGGGTACGAGGTCGTTCAGAGCCTGCATGAACTCGGATTATCCGATATCTCCGACGGCACGGTCTATCCCGCCCTCGCAAGGCTCGAACGCGAATCCCGAGTCAGCGCCCGTCTGGTTTCGTCGCGTTCGGGTCCGGCCCGGAAGTACTACCGACCCACCAAGGCCGGTTATGTGGCACTCACCGATGGCGTGTCCGCCTGGCTCTCGCTTGCCGACGTGGTCACCCCGGTGTTGTCACTCCCTTACCCGTCCCAACCAGTCCAACCTACAAAGGAAGTGTGAAATGAGTGGAACCCTGATCTGGACAGACCGCCTCCGTATCGAGCGGGCTGTGTGGACTCTCAACAGCTGTTTGCAGACTCTGCCAATGCGTTCCCAGGCCGCGAAGCGCCGCGAGCTGCGAGCCAACCTGCTTGCTGCCTCCGCCGACGTCGGCACCAAGGAAGCCTTGCGGCGGTTGGGCAACGTCCGCACGATCGCCGCTGATTACATCGTTGGTGAGTACGGTGGACCAACACCTTCCTGGTGGGCAGCAACTTTCGTCCTCTTACCGGCGTTCTGGTTCATGTTCTGGGTGTCGAATGCCCGAATCGACGCCTTCAGGGGGGGCGTAATCGCGGCCAATCCGAACGCCACTGGACTGTTCCACTGGCACGGTGTCGCCTATGTCTTCACCGATGCGACGTTCACGTTCGTCAACGGGAAGGCCACCGAGGTGGGCGGCACATTGCTGCCGCTCGTCTACGTATGCATCTTTGGGCTGGCAATTCTCGTCGGACGGCTCTGGCGTGCGCTCCCGGCATCGCGCCGCCGGTTCGCGATTGGCTCGGACGGCAAGTAGCAACCCTTACAACCGGACGACCTACCGCTGTTTTCTTCAATCAGCGCCATTGGATCGTCGCCGCTACTCGGGGAGGCTCGCCTCGTCTCGGGGTCAACCAAGGCCGCCGGTGACGTCCTCAACCCATACGGTGATTGCCGACCAACCCGCGACGATCGCCCCCGGGCGTTGGCTCCTGCTTCACAACGAAACGCATCACTTGGTGTGGGTGGTCAGGGTCAGCGAAGAACACGAATAGTTTGGCCTGCAAGGCCACGGACTTGGCGTCGTGGAACTCACAACCCGCTGAGGTCCGACACTACGGGGGCACGTTTGTTCGACGACTCGCTAGCGCGTCTTGGGGCACCCTTCGGGCACCTGCGCCATGGAAGCAGTCCCTCTGCAGAATGGTCTGTCGGGAGGGACAGTCCAACCGCTTGCGCGGAGCTAGCAGCCGCTCGCGCAGCTAACAGTCGACCGTCCGGCCGAGAGTCTCGTGTCCTTGACCCGACCGATCAGGTCACCCCGGGGTGACGCGCTTGACCGACTGCCCGGGGTGGCCAGAAGACGACGACGCCCATGGCACACCCGGGTCGGCCGGCCTACTCTCGCAGTTGTCCAGGTTCGATAAGACCGCTTTCGTAAGCGAAGATGACCGCTTGCATTCGGTCGCGGAGTCCCAGCTTGGTAAGCACACTCGAAACGTGGGTCTTGATAGTTCCCTCTCCAAGGAACAAATGGGCTGCCAGCTCCGAGTTGCTCTTTCCGGTGGCGAGTAACCGCAGGACTTCTGTCTCCCGCTCAGTAAGGCGCCCAAGTTCGGTCTCGTGAATGCGGCGTGTCTGACGCTGGGCCAACCCTTCGATCACCGTGCGCGTCACGGAAGGTGCAAGTAGCGCATCACCCGCGGCGACCACACGGACTGCATGCACGAGATCTTCGGGAGGAGAGTTCTTGAGCAGGAACCCGCTCGCGCCGGCCCGAAGCGCCTCGAAGACGTAGTCATCACGCTCGAAGGTGGTCAAGATGATGATCCGGCTCGGAATGCTCGCTTCCCCCACAATCTGACCGGTTGCCTCGAGGCCATCCATGATGGGCATCTGGACGTCCATAAGAACGACATCGGGTCGTGCCGAGCGCACCAGCGAAATCGCCTCTCTCCCGTCGCCTGCCTCGCCGACAACCTCGATGTCATCCTCGCTTTCGAGGATCATCTTGAACCCAGTCCTGATCAGCGCTTGGTCATCGACCAGCGCAACGCTGACCCTCATGCAGCATCAGTGGCCAGTGGAAAGACCGCGTGGACGGCGAACCCACCTCCGGGGCGACGGTCGGCACACAGGTGACCACCGTGAAGCGCCGCACGCTCGCGCATACCCATCAGCCCGTGTCCGGTAAGGCCGCCGACCCCTTCTGACTCCGATTCCGGTCCATCATCGACAATCTCGACCTCGAGCTCGGTGAGTCGGTAGAGCAGCCCAACATACGCTATTGAGGCCTGGGAGTGCTTGCGAACGTTGGTCAGCGCCTCTTGAATGATCCGGTAGGCGGAGACTTCGAGGGTCGGAGACAGAGGTCGTGCGTCACCACTGATCGTTAGGCGCACGGTGAGGTCCGCCTCGTGGGCATCGTCGACCAAATCCCCAAGTTGAGCGAGGCTCGGCTGGGGTGACAGCTCGTCGGAGTCGCCGACGCGGCGAAGGAAGCCCAGGAGGCGGTGGAGCTCAGCGACTGCCCGGCGACTGGAGTGTTCGATGGAGCTCAACGCCTCAGCCGCGCGTTCTGGATCACGATCCATGACCCTGCGCGCTCCAGCTGCCTGTACACCCATCACGCTTACGTGGTGCGCCACCACATCGTGCAGCTCACGGGCGATCCGGACTCGTTCTGCGAACACTGCCTGACGAGCGTTCTCCTCACGTTCTCTCTGAAGTTCGACGGCTTGAGCAGCGAGCGTTCGCTGACGATCCCGCAAGGACCAAATCGCAGCTCCGAGCATCCAAGGCAGCGAGAGGACGACCACGTTGTACAGAAGGTCAAAGCTCCGTACCGGAGGCGCTGCGCCCGGAGGCCCAGGGAAGAACAGTTCGTGAGTGAGCTCGGCCACAATGGCGAGATAGCACAGGGCAAGGAATGGGGTCCGAAATCGCCGATTTCCATACACGGCGACGCTGTAGAACATCAACCACAGCGCCAGCAATGTGATGTTGGCCTCGGGTACATGGACAACGACCCGGGCCGTCAGGAAAGCCGCAACGACGACGAGGCCGACCGAGAACGGAAAGCGCCGTCGCAACGCCAAGGGGAGCGTGAGGGCCAACATCGAAGCGACCACGGCGACTGTAAACCCGTGGCTGTAGGTGGGGTCATTCGGCGGGAGGGTGCCGTAGGTGGCGTTCAACGAGACGAGGGCCGCCAGAGCAAGCGTGCAGGCAACAGCCGTGTCGACCGTCAGCGGATGGCGCTGTAGGGAAGACCGCGCTGCTCTTGCCGCGTCGCTCACCCTTCTCATGGGTCGACCGTAACCGAGAAGGGATTCCTTCTCATCGCCCATGAGACAGAGATCAACCACTCAATCTCTATCGAACGACTGATCAGCAAACCTGTCTCACCCCTGAGGTGGGATCGGACCCATGGGCGCAGTGTGGCGGCATGACTTCAACACTGAAGGGTTTCACGAGTCCGGAGGTTCAGGTATGAGCATTTGGCTGATCGTTTGTATTGTCGGGTTGGTAATCAGCGCCGGCTTCAAGCTTCGCCGAGGGACGTTCTTCTGGTGGAGTGGCAAGAAAGACACGTCGGCCACTTTTGACCGGAGCGACCTCGATGACCATCGGTAATGGTGCGTCTGACCTGTCCGTCGCCGAGCGGGACTCCGAGACCATGGCCGTCGAGCTTCGAGGGGTGCACAAGACGTTCGGATCGGTCCAAGCGGTGCGCGGAGTCGACTTGACCATGCGCTCCGGAGAGGTCGTAGCGTTCCTCGGTCCCAATGGCGCCGGAAAGACCTCTACCATCGACATCATCTTGGGACTCTCCCAGCCGACGGCTGGTGAGGTCGCGATCTTCGGCATGGCCCCGCGCCGTGCTGTAACGAAGGGTCTGATCTCCGCTGTCATGCAGACCGGTGGACTCCTCAAAGACCTCACCGTGCGTGAAACGGTGCAGTACACGTCCAATCTGTTTGTCGTGAGTCGGCCGGTCGAGGAGGTACTCGAGCGAGCGGGAATCACGCGCATTGCGGATCGCCTGGTGGGAAAGTGCTCCGGAGGGGAACAGCAGCGCCTCCGCTTTGCCATGGCACTGATACCCGATCCGGAACTTCTCCTCCTCGATGAACCGACGCAAGGCATGGATGTCGAAGGCCGACGCGACTTCTGGCAGGCGATCCGCGACGACGCTGCCTTGGGTCGGACCATCGTCTTTGCCACGCACTACCTCGAGGAGGCCGATGCCTACGCCGACCGGATCGTGCTCATAAGCAAGGGCACGATTGTCGCAGACGGCACCGCCGCCGAGGTCAAGGCCCTGGCCTCAGGGCGGACCATTCGGGCGACCCTGTTCCACGCGAACGAAACATCGCTGCGCGCGATACCGGGAGTGGACGACGTCGAGATCCGTGGCGAAACGGTCTACATCCATTCGGGCGACACCGATGCGGTCGCCCAACGACTCTTGAGCGAGACCTCAGCACACGATCTCGAGATCACTTCGCGTGGCCTCGAGGATGCGTTCATTGCTCTGATTACTAGTGGCTCCGATGGAGCCGACTCCGACGGAAGGTTGGCACAGTGACCCCACAATCGAGTCTGGCCGAAGCCCTGGGGCGCCCTCCGCCTCCACTGGGAGGATTCAGGCTTGCCATTGTTCGCTTGGAGATCCGCCGCCTCATGCGCAATCGCCGGACGATGATGCTCGCCATCGCCATGCCGATCATCCTCTTCCTGGCGTTCGGACGCAACGCAGCCTATGTACATCAGAGTGCCGGCCGGGGCAACGTAACGGCCTTCGAGCTGATCAGCATCGCTCTGTTCGGTGCCGTCTTCGCGACGGCCACCGGTGGCGCCATGGTGTCAATCGAACGGGCGCTGGGATGGAGTCGGCAACTTCGAGTGACGCCACTCTCGCCCGTGGCCTACGTCGTCATCAAGATGCTGACATCACTCACCTTGGCTGCGGGCGCCGTGGGTGCTGTGTACTTGTTCGGCGCCGTCACCAACCAGGTATCGATGCCTACCTATCTGTGGGTCGTCACCGGCGTCTGCGTGTGGGTTGGATCGCTTTTGTTCTCCGCTCTCGGACTGTTCATCGGCTATTTGCTTCCCTCGGAGAACGTCACGCAGATCATCTCTCTCGTCCTGATGCTGTGTGCTTTTGCCGGAGGCTTGTTCGTTCCGGTCAGCCATTTCCCAGGCACCGACGCCACCCTGGCCAAGCTCACTCCGTTGTACGGGCTCAACGAGCTCGTTCACTACCCCTTGGTCGGGGGTCAGTTCGATTGGGCGTGGGTGCTCAACCTTGCCCTATGGCTGGGAGCATTCGTGTTGGGGGCCGTGTGGCAGTTCCGCCGTGACACCGCTCGGGTGTGAGGAGGTCTTGCACGGCGATTGCGGTGTCCACGACAGTGTGTCCAGGTCGGGCCGTTTCCCGACAGGCAACTGTCGCGAGCACCGGGTTCTACAGACCACTCCTCAAGGGCCGAAAATCACCGCTTCGCCTGTCAGCTCGGGGAGCAGAGGTCCGCAAGCGTCGCTCTTCCGGGGTAGCCCAAACGTGCGCGTCTTCGGACCCGGCTGGGTAGCCCCATGGTGCGATTACATGGGTGATCCGTTGGACCTGGACTAAGGCCATGGAAGCACATTCAGCCAGTTCCGTCGATCTCCTTGAGGAAGCCGTCGAGCAGCTCCACTCACTGCCCTCTCAAGGGCTGACCGTGGCGCTAATGGACTCGAACCAGTGCTGGTTTTTGTAGAGCACCTCGACCGAAGTTTGGCGCGATGGCCGACAAAACGTTTGAGTAGTGCAACTGCCTAGGGCATGCCCGGTGCTGCCACATGCAATCACGTGCCATCAGACGAGTCGACTGCGAAGTCGCAGGACGAGGGCCGCGTGCACGCCGTCGCCTTGCATGGGGCAGCGTACGCAGGGGGTGAGTAGGTCCCGAGAAAAAGCCCCGATAAACCCTGTCTTCGGCCGTTGCCTCGAACGCGAAAACGCTGGCCAGTGGCCTGTGCCCTATGCACGAGACCCGCTGGC
Organism: uncultured Acidimicrobiaceae bacterium; assembly: GCA_963755375.1. Classification (GTDB taxonomy): domain Bacteria; phylum Actinomycetota; class Acidimicrobiia; order Acidimicrobiales; family RAAP-2; genus Bog-473. The sequence goes on from CAVWKG010000002.1 coordinate 370,056, forward strand.
CAGCGTTTCAATAGTGGCGGGGGGAGGATTTGAACCTCCGACCTTCGGGTTATGAGCCCGACGAGCTACCAGACTGCTCCACCCCGCGGCGGAGTACACATGCTACATGGACCACGGGACCGTCACCACGGCCACGTTCCGGCACCAGCCTGACCGGCGACCGGTCAGGGCCCCTGCTACAGCGTCTGGGCCGTCGGCGGAGGCGGCGGCGGGGAGGACGGGTCGGCAGCCTTGGGAGGCGGAGGCGGAGGCGGAGGCGGAGTTGGAGCAGCCGACCCGTCGCCGGCCGGGGACGCCGTCGGGGCCCCCGCGGGTGACTCGGGGGCCAGAGTGATCTGGCCGTGCTCGGACTCGTATGCTTCCAACGCCGTCACCAGCTGCGCAATGTCCGCGTCGGTGGTCGGGGTGGATCGTCCCGTCTTGGTGGCGTAGAAGGCGGCGCCGAGGTCGCGCAGCATGCCGTCGGCCGTCTTCTTGACCTGGGCATCGTTCATCTTGGCCTGGCCCTTGGCCGCCGCGTCCTTGGCCATCTCCGTAGCCGCCGTCGCCTGTGCCTTGACCTTGTCGAGCAGTCCCATCGAAAGACCTCCCTTCCTCACGCCTCGTCGTCCTCCCCATCATGGGACCCGCCGGGCCCGTCCGCAACCGGAATCGCAGGCTGAGGTGGTGTTTCGAGGGCTCGCTGAGGCAGCGCCGTCCCGGCCCGCCTCAGGTCCGGGCGGCGGCCGAGACCAGCGTCGTCGAGGTGGTGGTGGAGTTCCTGGGCTCCGTGCTCGTCGCCACCGACGTGGTAGTGGAGGAGGTGGTCGACGTGTGCGCGGTCGTAGTGGTCGTCGTACCACCCTTCTTCGGGGTCTTCGCCCCCTTGACCGCTGGCACTGTCGTGGTGGTGGTGGTGGTGGGCGATGTCGTGGACGGCGCTTGCGCCTTGATCACCTGCTGCGCCTGGGTGATCTGCTGTTGCATGAGGTTGATGTCGGTCTGGAATTCCGACAAGTTGCCGGCCTTCAGCGCAGCCAGCGCATTCGTGTAGTCGGTCTGCGCCGTCTGCAGGAGGCCCGCCACCGCCGCCGGCACCGTGCCGGTCGAGGTCACGCCCGACTCCGAGGGCACCGTCACGGTCGTCTGCAGCAGATCCGACAACACAGCGGACAGCGATGTGTCGATCTGCACGTTCTTGCCGAGCACTCCCACCACGTACTGCAGCTGGGGCTGGGGGTTCGTCGTGGGAGATGCGTACAGGGGTCGCAGGTAGACGATGGAGTTGGCGATCGGGACCATCAGCGTCTCCCCCAACAGGACCTCGGACCCGTGCTGGTCGAGCAGCGTGATGTCCGACGACACGGTCTTGTTGGCCGAGATCTCCGCGTCCGCGTTGGCCGGGCCCGCCGTCCCCTGCGGGGTTTCGTAGAGGTTCAGTTGGCCGTACTGACCCGGGTCCGCCAGTCCCACCATCCATGCCGTCAAGTTGAAGTTCTGGTTCGAATTCGAGAGGTTGGTCTGCGAAGCCGGCACGAAGCCGTCCGAAACGGTGAAGACCTGCTGGCTCGGAGCCGTCCCGGGCAGCGAGTACACCTGGTACTGCGGTGACATGCGAGCCGGAGTGGTCGAGACCAGCTGGCCCTGGTTGTTATAGGTGTTCTGAGCCAGGAGTGCCTGCGACTGCGGCCCGGCGCCGGCGGTCGGAGAGAGCTGCCAGGCGTTGCTGGCGGCGTAGAAGGCCCCCGGGTTGGTGAGGTGGTACCGCCCGTAGATGGCGGACTGAATGGAGAAGATGTCGGGCGGGTAGCGGAGGTGCGCCAGCAGCGAAGCCGGCATCTTCGAAATCGGGGTGAACATGTTCGGGAAGGCGGCTGAGTACGCCTGGAGAATGGGGTCCTGCGGGTCGGCGTCGTAGAACGTCATCTTCCCCGAGTAGGCGTCGATCACGACCTTCACCGAATTGCGCACGTAGTTGTAGCTCCCCGGCAGGTTGCTGCCCACCGCCACCTGTTGGGTGTTGGCGTTCTGCGAGTAGGCATAGTTGGCCGTCGTCGTGTAGCCGTCGACGATCCAATCGATGTGCCCGCCGTTGATCACCGCGTAGGGGTCGTGGTCGAAGGTGAGGAATGGAGCCGCCGTCTGCGCCATGGACACCGGGTCACGGATGAACATGATGCGCGACTTGTTCGTGATCTGGCTCGAGATCAGAAGGTTGAAGTCGCCCAGCCGGAGCGCGAAGGCGGCCCGCGTGAAGATCGACGACAGCTGGACCCCGCCGGGGCCCGAGTAGTGGCTCTCGACGTTCGTCCCTCCCGCCTGCTGGTAGTCGACCTCCAGCTGTTTGGTGTTGGCCACGACGTAGCCCGTCTCGCCCAGGCCGAAATACACGGAAGGCTGGCTAATGGCGGGCATGCCGTTCGTCGACGACGGCGGCACGTCCTGGACCGCGAACACGGGGTTGTTGGAGTTGGTCTGGTTGGCCAGCCCCACCGCCGCCCCGTTGCCGTGGGTGTACTGCAGGTGCGTGTTGACCCACGACGGCGACGGCACGCCGGCAGCCGAGATGTCGCGCACCCCGATCAGCACCGGCGTCCGCTGGTCGTTGAGCGTGTAGCGGTCCACCCCCAACGACGGGAACGAGTAGTACGACTTGATCCCCTGCAGTCGCTGGAACGTCTGCAGCGAGATCGTCGGGTCCGGGTCCCACTGCCGGATGTTGTTGATGGTGGGAGAGGCCACGACGGTCTGGCTGGCGCTGATGTTCGTGGCGGCCGGGAAATGGTGCACCTGCACGTCGTTCAGACCGTAGGCGTCCCGGGTGGCCGTGATGTTCCGCTGGATGTACGGCGCCTCCAGCGAGCTCTGCGCCGGCGTGACCTTGAGCGCCTGCAGCAGCGCGGGGTAGATGATGCCGACCACCAGCGCCACGAAGGCCCAGATCCCGATGGCCAGCACCGGGAAGGTCCAGCCCTGGCGCCGGATGTTGAAGAGGAGGATGACGGCGGCGAAGATCGAGACGTAGATGAGCAACGTCTCCGCCGGCAGGCGGGCGTGCACATCGGTGTACCCGGCGCCGTTGACGTAGCCGTCCTGAGCGTTCACCAGCGAATAGCGCTGCAGGACGTAGCCGGCCGCCTTGTCCAGCGCGATCAGCGCGAGCAGCACCGAAATGTGCGCCTTGACCGGGGGGCGCACCCGGGGCAGGCCCCGCTGGGGCTGTATCCCGCCGTTGAAGTAGTGGAACACGAGCGAGACGGCCAACGTCACGATCAGGATGGCCAGGGTCCAGTCCACGACGAAGGTCATGAAGGGCAGGTCGAAGACGTAGAAGCCGATGTCCTTGTGAAACTGGGGGTCGGTCACGCCGAAGTTGCCGCCGTGGCGGAAGAGGATCCAGTTGTTCCACTGCCCCACCGTCCCCGACGCCCCGATCAACGCCAGCACGAAGGCCAGTGCGACATAGATCCGCCCGGCATAGGGGCGCACGAACTGCTGGTAGCGGCGGACCAGCTCGTCCTCCTGGGCCAGCACGATGTCGTGCCCTGCGATGCGGTCGCACACCACGAGGTTGACCCACAGGACGGCGAAGAAGATCGCTCCGAACACGCCGAAGAGGCCGAGCTTGATCGCCAGCAGCGTCGAGAAGACGTTGTGCAGGTCCACCGACGAGAACCACAGGCTGTCGGTGTACAGCCCGGCCAGCGACCGCAGCGACACCAGCAGGATCACGATCACGACGACGAAGCCGATCAGCCACCACCGCGCCCGGTGGCGGCGGCGCGGCGAGGGGTCAGCGCTCAGATCGCTGGGGATGCGCACGAGGGGAGCCTAACGTCCGCCGCGCCACCCCCCTGGGGCAGCCACGGGCCACTGTGGCTGAGAGAAGTCCTGGTCAGTCGGTCGCCGGCGCAATGAGGCAGCGGCACCCCGAATGGGCCGGGGGGTGGGCGTGTCCGGTCGGGAACTTCTCCGAGCCGCTCACCGCGCCGGCCAGCGCGTTGTCCTCGCAATCCGAACACCCGCCGGCCGTGGTGGCCACCCAGCGCACTTTGCCGTCCGCGCTGGCGGCGGCCACCCCCGCCGAGAACGCCTGCGTGGCCTGGTCGCCGACCAGCCGCTCGACCCGTTCGCCCCGCCATTCCCGGAAGGCGGCGCCGACGCGGTCCGCCGGGTCGCCCGTCCCTTGCGCGACCTGCCGCCGCAGCGCCGTGACCACCGCGCGGGCCAGTCCCGCGGACGATTGCTCCACGGCATCGCCTCTCGGGATGGTCGCCGCGCCGGCTCCCGCGAAGATCGTGCCGGCGACGAACGCCTCGTCCAGGTGGCTGCGCGCCGCGCCGGCGAAGGCCGTCAGGTGCTCGCCCTCCGAACCCATGAGCTCGTCGACGCCGAGCGCCGGCGCGCTGCGCAACTCGTCGAGGAGTCTGTTCTGGTCGTCTCCCAGGGTGCGCTTCACCATCCGGCTCAGGCGGGCCGTGATCGGTGTCAGCAACTCGTCGCGTCGGGCGATGAGGGGGTCGTCGGGCCCCGGCACCGCCTCGGCCTCCACCGGGTCGGACCCCTCCGAAGCGGCATCCTCCCCCGTGTCCTCCGCCCCACCGGCGTCGCCGGCGTCGCCGGCGTCGCGTCCTGCTGCAGTGGCCTTGGCCGGGTCGGGCACCTCGACCACGTCTTCGGTTCCCGCCTTCCCCGCCGTCGCCTGGGTCGGCTGATCGGCCGGCGGCGCGGGCTCCGCCGACTCCCCCGAGCCGGCACGGATGCGCGCGAAGAGCTCGTCGACCGAGGGGCCGGGCCCACCGCCGTCGTCCTCTCCCGGATCGCCGCCCGGCCCATCGGGCACGATAGGTGTCGGCCCCGTGGGCGGCACCTCCCCCGTCGCCGCACCCGTCTCGTCCTGGTCGTGGGGCACCTCGGCGGTGCCGAGTCGGAACTGGTCGGCCACGCCCTGGGCGGCGGCCCGCGCCTCCTCGTCGGTCCGGTCCAGATGGAACAGGATGCCGTCCACCCGGTCACGCACCCCGTGGACCGAGGCGGCCATCTCGTCCCGCGCCGCCCGCAGCTGCTCGATCTGGATCCCGAGCCCGCGCCGCCGGGCGGCCAGGTCGGACAGCACGCGGCGGCGCGCCTCTTGGACCTGGTCGAGGAGGGCCCTACCCTCGTCCTTGGCGCGGGTGATGATTGCCTCCCCCGCGGCAATGGCATCGGTAATGATCCGCTCGCTCTCCACCCTGGCCTCCTGTTCCGCGTTCGCGACCAGCAGTTCCACTTCGACGACCCGTTCGGCCGACGCCGCCTCCATGCGCGCCTGCAACTCGTCGACCTGGCTTTGCGTCTCGCGCAGCAGCGTGGCCGCCCCCTCCTGGGCCTGGACGACGATCCGGGCCGCCTCCTCGTGGGCGTGGCGCAGGATTTGCGCGCTGTGCTGGCCCAGCGACGCCGTGAGGGTGGCCTCGTCGACCACCGGGTGGGCGGCCCGCTCCTCGGCCTCGGCCAGGGCCGTCCGCAGCTCTTCCTCGCGCGCCTCGAGCGCTTCGAGGCTGCGGGACACCGATTGGAGGTACGAACGCACCTCGTCGCTGTCGAAGCCCCGCCGGACGACGGCGAAGGAGTGGTGTGCGATGTCGCCGGTGGCGATCCGGGACGATGAGATGGGGGCGCGTCCTTCTGCCATGGCCAGAGCCTACGGCGCCGCCTGGACCGGCACAGGATTGGCGGGCGGCACGTTGCCCCCCAGCCGTTTGAGGATGCGCAGCACCTGGTTCAGGTTCTTCACGGCGTACACGTGGAGCTGCGGGGTGGCCTTGGACTCGGCGGTGTGCAGCTCCACCGAGGGCACAAAGAAGACGGTCGCCCCCGCCCGCTCCACCGCGATGGTCTTCTCTGCCACGCCACCGACGTCACCCACATTGCCGTACTGGTCGATCGTCCCCGTGGCGGCGACGACCCGGTTGCCCGTCAGGCGCCCGCTGTTCAGCTTGTCGATGATGCCGAGGGCCATGGCCAGGCCGGCCGAAGGTCCGCCGATGTCCTGCGTGTGCACCGTGACCTTGACGGGGAAGTGCCAGTCCTGCTGCGTCTGCGGGTCGATGCCGAGGAACGCGGTTGGCTTGGTCGGTGGGCCGCAGCCGGTGTCGACCAATTTCTTCGGTGGAGCGCCCAGCGTCACCGACTTGGTCACGATCGGACCGCTCACGAACTGGCCGACATCGTTGATGGAGGACTCCTCGACCCTGAGCGCGACGCTCGATCCCGGCGTCAGGCCGTGTAGCGAGTCGACGAGGGAGCAGTCGCTCGTCGTGGGAATGCCGTTCACCGCGGTGATGACCTGGGCCACGTGCAACGTCGCGGCCGCCGGCGAGTGGGGCTCGATCCCGTAGATGAGCGCGCCGGCGTTCGTCGAGGTAACCCGGTAACCGAGGTGGGACAGCGCTGCCGCCGTGGCGAACGACTGCGCCTGGGCCATCTGGAGGTACCCCTGGGCGAGATACTGGCTCTCGTTGGGCGTGGGACCGAGCAGCGACGTGCCGGAGACCACCTCGCTGTCCGAGTCGAAGAACTGGTACTGCAGGTAATTGAGCGCGTTCAGCTGGGTGACGAAGACGTCGGTCAGGAGGACCTTGCCCGTGAGGGGATGGTCGTCCGCGGCCGGCACCTCGATGTACTGCGCCACCGGCGTGGCGTCTCCCGGCGTGAGCACGAAGTAGTTGACCGAGATGCGGGCGGCGACCAGCGTTGCCACCACCAGGACGACCACAACGCCCAAGAAGACGACGGGCCACCTGCGCCGTCGCCCTGCGGGGGCGAACGGCGCAGGCCGCAGCAGCGTGCCGGCCCCGTTGGAGCCGGCATCGCTGGAGGGGGGGGTCGCCGCGGCTTCCCCGTCGGCGGTCGCGTCAGGTTCGGACATACTCAGAAGGTGAGCGACGATGTTGCCACGGATGAGGGTCGCATCGGCCGCGCCGACGTGCGGCGGCGGCGCGTCACCATGGCCGGGCACCGCGGAGACGCAATCCGGGCACGCCGTGGGCTCGCCGATCCCGATCCTGGCGTGCAGGCGGCGGCGCTGGGTGCGCTGGCCCGCCTCGGCGACCTGACGGCGGCCGACGTCGAGACCGCCCTGAACCGAGGCGCGCCGGTGGTACGGCGCCGCGCCGTCGAGGTCGCGCTGGGTGCCCGTGGCACGGGGATGCGCTCGTCGTTGCCTCGAGCCGTCATCGGCGCGCTGGATGACCCCGACCCACTCGTGGTGGTCGGTGCCGCCTGGTTCCTGGCCGAGCGGCACTCGCAGCCGGCGGTCCCGGTGCTGGCGGCGACCGCGACCGGGCACGACGATGCGCGCTGCCGCGAGGCTGCGGTGGCGGCGCTGGGCGCCATCGGCGATCCGGCCGGCCTGGCGGCCGTGCTCAGGGCGCTGCGCGACTCGCCGACGGTGCGGCGACGGGCCACGGTCGCGCTGGCGGGCTTCGACGATCCGCGGGTGACGCCCGCGCTCCGTGCGGCGACCGAAGACCGGGACTGGCAGGTCCGCCAGGCAGCCGGCGAATTGCTCGACGAGCCAGCGGCGCCCCCGGCCGCCTCACCGTGAGCGGGCGCGGCCGACGGTGACGCGCTGGAGCTAGTCGTCGTCGGTGAAGAGCCGTTTCAATTTGTCGAAGGACTCGAGGCAGACGCCGGCCCCCTGGACGACGCACTCCAGTGGCGTGTCGACGAGGTGCACCTGGACGGCGGTGGCATCGGCCAGGCGCTGGGTCATGCCACGGAGCAGCGCGCCGCCGCCGGTGAGATGGATGCCCTCGAAGATGATGTCCTGGGCCAACTCGGGCGGCGCCTCGCCCAGGCACTCGGCGGCGGCCGCCACGATGGAGGCGACGTTGTCCTCCAGCGCGCCGCGCACCTCGAGCGGGGACAGCACCACCGTCTTGGGCCGACCCGTCGCCACCTCGCGTCCGCGGATCTCGGCCTGCTGCTCGCCCGCGTGCGGCGCGGCGGAACCGATGGCCAGCTTGACCGCCTCGGCCGTACGCTCCCCGACGGCCACGCCGTAGGCGTGGCGCACGTAGTTCTGAATGGAGGCGTCGAAGTCGAAGCCGCCGCAGCGCAGCGCCTGCACCGCCACCACGCCGCCCAGCGAGATCACGGCCATCTCGGCGGTGCCGCCACCGACGTCGACGACCATGTTGCCGACCGGTTCGTGGATCGAGAGCCCGGCCCCGATGGCCGCCGCCATCGGCTGCTCGATCAGGAAGCTGGCCGACGCGCCGGCCCGACGCGCCGCCTCCTTCACCGCGCGGCGCTCGACCGCGGTGATGGCGGACGGGACGCAGATCAGGACCTTGGGCCGGTTGAGCCGCCCGACCCCCACCCGGCGCAACAGCACGCTGAGCATCCGTTCGGTGACCTCGAAGTCGGTGATGGCGCCGCCCCGGAGTGGTCGCTCGGCCACGATGTACCCCGGCGTGCGACCGATCATCTGCCACGCGTCCGTGCCGATGGCGAGCACCTCACGGCTGCGCGAATCGAGCGCGACGACGGTCGGTTCGTTGAGCACCAGACCCTTCCCCTTGGCATAGACCAGCGTGTTGGCCGTGCCGAGATCGATGGCCAGGTCGCGGGACATGGGGCATCATGGTACGGCCGGTCCGTCGGCCGACGGCACTTTCCTGGTCTTTCTCGGTATCGTCGCCCAGGTGAGTGACGCGCCCGATGAGCCTGAGGACCCCACGCCGGGCCCCGGTGAGGGCGGGGAAAGCAGCCAGGACGAGTCCGATTCTCCCCAGCGCGGCTGGATCGACCCGGATGACCGGTTGTGGCGCCACCCGAGTGAGGTGGCCGGTCCAGGGCCCGCGGCGGACGTCCCCTTCGTGCTCAACCCCCCCGGGCGCCAGAACTACCGCAGTGCCGTCATGGTGCTGGTGGGCGTGGGCGCCGTCATGGCCGTGGTCGCCTGGGTCATCGTGCTGCTCTCGCCGGCGTCGGAGCACCCGTTGGACACCGCCACGCAGGACACGGCCGCCAGCGGGCCGCTGACCACGCTGGCCGGTGCGCAGAATGCGGTGCCGGCGGCGGCCCAGGCGGCCGGGCACTCCATCGTCGAGCTCCAGGCGACCACCACCCACGGCACGGTCCTGCTCGTCGGTGTCGCCGTGGCCGAGGGGGGTCTGGTGGCCACGACCGCCGACCTCCTGGGCGGGCTGCGGCACATCGTCACGGTCGGACCCGACGGCAAGCTCCAGCAGGCCTCGGTGGTCGGCGTGGACAAGACGTCCGACGTCGCGCTGGTCAGCGTTGCCGAGGATCTTCCGGTGGCAACCTTCGCCGATGACACCACCCTCGCCAGCGGCACGCCCGACATGGCCCTCACCTTCGTGCCCGCGGGACGAAGCTCGGTCGCGCTGCACTGCACCTTCGGGTCGGTGACCGACGTCGGGGCCGCCATCACCAGCGGGCCTGCCTCCACCATGCCGTCGATCACCTCGTCCCCCACGCCGTCGCTCGTCGCCGGCGAGCCGTTGTTGAACGCCGGCGGCGGCGTGATCGGGATCCTCTACGACGCCGACCCGGGCACCTCCCCCGCTACCTTCCTGCCGAGCGACCTCGTCGTGGGCGTCGCCGACGACCTCCGGTCCCAGAACCGGGTGGTGCACGGCTGGCTGGGGGTGCAGGGCACCGATGCCCCCGGCAACGGGGGGGCCAGGGTGGCGCAGGTGCAGTCCGGCGGCCCGGCCTCGGGCCGCCTGCAGGTGGGCCAGCTCATCGTGGCCGTTGATTCCACACCGGTGCGCTCCATGGCGGAGCTGCGCGCCCGGCTCTACGTCCTCCCGCCGGGGACGGCCGTCACCCTGTCGGTCCAGCAACCAGTCGGGACGAAGGCCGTGGACATCACGCTCGGCACGTCCTCCTAGCATGCAAGGGTGAGCATGTTCGGTTCGGGCGATCCCGACAATCCGATGGGAGGCCTCCTCGGCGACCTGATGAAGGTCATCGGCTCCGGGCCGGGGTCCGCCGACAGCTGGTTCGAGGCGGCCCGCACCTTGGCCTTCGGGGTCGCCACCGACGGGGGCGAGGACGAGAACCCCGATCCGTTGGTCCGCATTGCCTTCGAGGAACTGGCCCGCGTCGCCGAGATGCACGTGGTCGAGGCGACCGGGATCGGGCCGGCCTCCGGCGCCGGCGGCGTGTCCTTCGAGGCCGTCGGGCCCGGGCAGTGGAGCTTCCGCGTCCTTGAGGCCTATCGGCCCGTCCTCAAGTCCATGGTCGAGGCGCAACAGCAGGGCGCGGCGGCCGTCCCCTCGTCACTCGACCTGAACGAGCTCGACCCCGACTCGAGCGGCGGCCTCGGTGGGCTGCTCGGGCAGTTCGCCCTCACGCTCGGCCCGGTCTTCCTCGGCATGCAGTTCGGCTCGGCGGCGGGGCACCTGGCCCGGCGGGCCTTCGGGCAGTACGCCCTGCCGCTGCCGTGGCCCGAATCGTCGACCCTGCTGCTCGTACCGGGCAACGTGGGGCGCTTCGCCGAGGACTGGAGCCTCCCGCTGCAGGAGGTCCAGCTCTGGGTCTGCCTCCGCGAGCTCACCATGCACGCGGTGCTGACCCGGCCCGGTGTGCGGGCCTCGCTCATGACGCTGCTCGGCGATGCCTCGGCCCACGCCGCGGCCGCGCAGCGCTCCATCGTCGAGCGCCTCGGCGACGGGCTGGGCGACCAGGCCGCGCTGGAGGACGCATTGGGGGACCCCGAGGCGCTGCTGTCCGATCTCATCAGCCCCGAGCAGCGCAGCATCTCGGCTGCGCTCACGGCGCAGACGACCGCCATCGGCGCCTACGTGGACCACATCACCGCCGGCATCGCAACGACCCTCACGTCGTCGCCGTCCGCCCTGCGCGAGGCGTGGTACCGCTACCGGATCGAGGAGGGCAAGGGCGAGCAGGCCTTCGCCGGCCTGTTCGGGCTCAACGTCGGCCAGGACGAGGTCGACCGCGGGCGCGCCTTCGTGACGGGCGTGCTGGAGCGGGCGGACGAGAGCGCACTGGCCCGCCTGTGGGCCGACGAGCTGTGGCTCCCGACGCCGGCCGAGGTCGACGCCCCCGGGCTGTGGCTCGCCCGCATCGGACTGCTGGACTGAACGCGTCCCGTCGTCCGGCCGGCATGACTGCCCGCCGGGCGCCGTTCGCCAAGTGACGCGTCAGCCCACCGTCGCGGGCAGGCGCTGCACCCGGGTGGTTCAGCCCACCGTTGCGGGGACGCGGTGCGTGCGGGTCCGCGGGTCCGGCGCGCGACGCTCCGTGGCGGCCGGCTGGGCCCCACAGCTCTCGAGCTCGAAACGGGTGAACGCGGTCGTGACCCGTCCCCCGAGGAGAAGTGTCTCGATGGTGCCGTCCCACCCCGGCGCGATGGCGTAGACGTACTCGGCCATGGTCTCGTCGTGGCGGATCGTCGCCAGCAGGTCGACGAGGTCGTGGAGGTGCTCGGCCCTGGCCGCCGCGATCATGTCCACCGGCGTGAGCGTGCGCACCAGCGCCGCCTCGTCGCCGGTCAATGCGCCGACCCGCTCCCGGATGTCCCGGACCACCGCTGCATCGTCCATGGCGTACGTGTCTCCCATGCTGACTCCCCCCTCGGGCGGACTCTTCGTCCGCAACTCCCCGACAACAACGGCGCAAGTTTTCATTGCGGGGGTCTCAGCGACGTGGCTCCCCGGGAGCAACTTGGGTGCAGCTGATGCCGGGTCGGCGGCCGGCGACAGGCCTCGTTTCCGGGGCTCAGGAGGGCCCGGGCTCAGGAGCGCCGCAGGCTCAGGCCTCGGCCTCGTCGCCCCAGTCGAGCACCCATTCGAGGGCGAGCTGCTCGCGCTCGGCGTCGCGCACGACACGCTCGCTGTTGCGGCGGAACTGGGGGTCGTGTGGGGGCAGCAGCACCAGCCGGGCCAGGACCCGGTCCCGGAATTGGTCGATGACCTCGGGCGGGCCGTAGTCGGACTGCACCTCCCAGTGGGGGGCCACGGGGCCAAGGTAGACGACGCGCACGTGCCCGATCGGCTCGACCGGCTCACCTTCTTCGACTACGTCTTCCTCGGTCTCCGGGGACATGGCACCCTCCTGGCATCGGCGATCGGGGCCAGCGTAGCCCCAGGGGGCGGAGCGACATTCTCCCTGGTAGAGCAAGAATCAGGCCTCGAATTCTAGAAACTTCCTATCCGAATAACCTGGCTCTGAACTGGGTGCTCCCGTAGGATGATGCGTGAAAAGGGAGCCGAGCAATGAATACCGATTGGATGGCCGGGGGGAAGTGCAAGGACGTTGCACCCGACCTCTTCTTTCCCAATGACGGCATGGGCGTGTTGGTCGCCCAGCGCATCTGCGCCGAGTGCCCCGTCTCCGAGGCCTGCCTCGAGTACGCGCTGGAGCACCACATCGACCATGGGGTCTGGGGTGGTGCGTCCGAGCGCGAGCGCCGGCGCATCCTGCGTCGCCGCCGTCTCTCGCACGCCGTCGTCGCCAAGTAGGTCCTCGGCCGGCGGGCTCCCCGGCGGGCCTGCTCACGGCCCACCGCCCTGCGTGGCACGCTGGCCTCGTGCTCCTCGAGTGCGTGGTCAACGTCAGCGAGGGCCGCGACGAGGCCATCCTGCACCACCTGGCCGTCGCCGCCGGACCGGCGCTGCTCGACCAGCACCGTGACCCCGACCACAACCGGTCGGTCCTCACCCTCGTCGGCCCCCCTGACCTGGTGGCCGACGCGGCCCGCTCCCTCGCCGCCGCCACCGTCACCCACCTGGACCTCCAGCAACACACCGGGGCCCACCCCCGCTTCGGGGTGCTCGACGTGGTGCCCTTCGTGCCCTATGAACCCGGGGGCCTGCCACCCGTGGACCTCAGCGCGGCGGTGGTCGAGCGCGACCGGTTCGCCGACTGGCTGGGCACGGAATTGGGGGTGCCGAGCTTCCTCTACGGACCCCTTCCCGGCGGTGGGAACAGGACGTTGCCCGACGTCCGCCGCCTCGCCTTCGGGCCGGCGCCCACGGGCCTGACCCCCGACCACGGCCCGCCAGAGGCAGACCCGCGGAGCGGCGCCACCGCGGTCGGGACCCGGCGGGTGCTCGTCGCCTACAACGTCTGGGTCTCCTCGACCGAGGTGGCCCGCCGGGTGGCACCCCTGGTGCGGGGGCCCGAGGTGCGGGCGCTCGGTCTGACGGTGGGGACCCGGGCCCAGGTGTCGTGCAACCTGATCGATCCCAGCCGCTTCGGGCCGGAGGCCCTCTACGACGCGGTGGCCGAGCTGGCAGCCCAGGCCGGGGGCACGGTCGAGGGGGGCGAACTGGTGGGGCTCATTCCCGAGTCTGTCCTGGCCGCCGTGCCCCCCGGGAGGAGAGCAGCGCTCGGCCTGTCAGAGGGTGCAACGGTGGAGTTCCGGCTCCCCCCTGCGGATCGATGAATCGCTCGGCGTTACTAGGCGCTGGCCACGTCCCGCCGCGCCAGGGCCCGGGCCCGGCGCAGGCGACGGCGTTCCCGCTCGCTCATGCCGCCCCAGATCCCGAACTTCTCGCCGTTGGCCAAGGCGTACTCGAGGCAGTCTTCTCGGACGACGCAGCCCCGGCAGACCTCCTTGGCCTCCCGGGTCGACGCGCCGCGCTCCGGGAAGAACAGATCTGGGTCGACCCCCATGCAGTTGGCCTGCAACTGCCAGCTTCGTTCTTGGCGACCGTAGAGCGTGGTGACTATGTCAACTGGCACTGGGTTCGCCCCCCTTCTTCGCCTCAGGTGGCAATGGTGTAGTTACAGCGGTGTAGTCATCTTTCCCCACGCACCCACCAGGCGCAAGGGGAAATTGGCCGCTCCAGGCACGAAGAGTGCCCGTTGGCCCCGGGCGGTCGTCCCCGCCCCGGGGAAACCCCCAGGTGGGGGACTATTTCGGGCGAACCCTCCCCGAGGCCCGGCTATCTCGGGCGATTCGTCCAGGACGTCCAGGGAGGGCGAAAAATGGCGCCGGAACTGCCCGAATGTTGCGGGAGCCTCGAGTCGGCCGCTACCCCGCGGGGCGGAGGACGCGGCGGTGCTGCAGGAAGTCGACCAGCACGTAGCCGCCCAGAGCGTCGGGCGTCGTGTAGAAGGTGCGCCCGCCGTTGACCCGGGCGATCTGCTCCACGAAGGGGTAGTGGGTGCGCTGCAGGTCCAGGGCGAACGTGTTGATCACGATGCCGGCCCGGGTGCAGCGGATGACCTCGGCCATCGTGCGGCGCAGCGTCTCGGGGATCGGCGGGTAGTTGAACCAGACCTCGCCGGCGTCGTCGATGTGCGCCGTCGGCTCGCCGTCGGTCACGACGATGATCTGCTTCGTCCCGTGTTCGTGGGCCAGCATGCGCCGGGACAGGGCCAGCGCGTGCTGCAGGTTGGTGCCGTAGACGTAGTCCCACATGGCCGTGGGAACCTCGTCGGGGCGGATCTCGCGGGCGACCTCGGAGAAGCCCACGATGCCGAGATAGTCGCGGGGGAACTTCGACGAGATGAGGGTCTGCAGGGCCATGGCCATGCGCTTGGCCGGCACGAAGTTGTCGCGCATGGGCATCGACATGGAGAGGTCGACCGCTAGGACGGTGGCCGAGCGGCTGAGCGCCTCGACCTCGACCACCTCGAAGTCTTCGGGCGTGAGGCGCACCGGCACACCCGAGCCGCCCCGGCGCACCGCGTTGTGCACGGTGGTGGAGAGGTGCAGGTTGAGCGGGTCGCCGTATTCGTAGGCCTTCGTCGTCTCCTCGCGGTCGTGGCCCGTCCCGGTGCGCAGGGCCGAGTGGTCGCCGATGCGGTCCTTGTTGATCTGGCCGAAGAGGTCGGCCAGTGCCTTCTGGCCCAGCCGCCGCACGCCCTGGGGCGTCAGCTCGATGCGCCCGCCCTGCTGCTCGATCAGCCCGGCGTCGGCCAACGACTTGGTCAGGTTGGCCAGGCGGTCGAGCGCCCGGGCGGCGTCCTCGCCCATGTGCTGGCGCACCTGGTCCAGGTCGATCTCGCCCAGGGCCGCCGGGGTGGAGGCGGATTGCAACACCTCTTCCATCCGGTCGAGCTGGCCCAGCTGGGTGGCCAGGTCGGTGGCCCGGTCCATGCCCATCGGGCCCTCGCCGTTGAACTCGTAGGATTTCTGCCAGCCTGCGTCGGGCACGGCGCGCTGGAGGTTCTGGGCGAGGCGCTCCACCTGCCAACGCAGGTCCATGTCCTCCAGGACCGAGTCCATCAGGCCGCGCAGCTGCGCCTGCTGCTCGGGGCTGAGCGAATTCCACACCGCCTGGGCGGCGGCCATGCGCTCGGCCAGCTGCTCCAGGAGCTCGTCGAGGCTCTGCGGGTTGCCTGGGAACATGTCCCCGTACTCCGCCATGAACTCCTCGAAGCTCGGGTCGAGGTCGTCGCCGCGCTCTCGCTGTTCGAGCATGTTGTTCAGCGCGTCGTAGGCGTCGCGCATGCGCGCCATCTGCTCGGCGTCCATGTTGGACAGCGCGTCCGAGGCGCCCTCGAAGAACGTGTCGGCCATCTCGCGTCGCAGCTCCTCGACCAACTCCTCGAAGCGCTCACGGGCCTCGGAGGAGACGAAGTCGTAGTGCTGCAGGCTGCTGACGCGCCCGGCGGGGTCGTCGGGTTGGAGGTCGAGCGCCATGCGCCGTTCGGTGGCGACGTCGTCGGTGACCTCGGCGCGCCGCTGGTCGCCCGAGCTTTGCGCCTCCTCCACGAGCTCGTCGATGGCGGCACGTTCGTCCTGCTCTATCTCGTCGAGCTGGCGGGTGAGCTCGGCCATGCGGCCGTCGGGGTCGCCCTCGGCCAGCATCTCGGCGCGCCGGCGCCGCAATTGGTCGAGGAGGTCGCGCAGACCCGGCACCTGGTCGCCGTCGCCGTTGCGGAAGCCGCTGCGCAGGAGCCGCCGCAGCGCGTCGTCGAGGTCACCCCCGGCGAGCAGGTCGTCGGTGAGGCCGGCCAGCAGGTCGTCGGGATCCAGGTCGGCGAACTCCTGGGTGCCGTCCCATTCCGAATAGTCGTAGCGGGCGCTCATGCGCGTACCGTTGTCATGCCGGCTTACTTGCGCCCGCGGTACAGGGCACGTGGCCCCGACGCGTCCTTGTTCAACCGCTTGGTCAGGTGCAGCCCCTCGAGGAGGAATTCGAGGGCGCTGGCCATCAGGGCGGGGGACTCGGCCTCGGCCGCCTCGGGACCGGCGAGCTTGCGGGTCGGGGGCTCCAGCTCGGGCACGTCGGCCAGCACCGCCAGGTAGGCGGACGAGGGGAGATCGTCGCCCACGTGCACCACGACCTGCTCGTGGAAGGCAGCGACGATCGCCTGCGGGTCGTCGAGGGTGACCCGGCGGCGGAACACGGCCAGCGTGGCGGAGGCGACCAGGTGGGCCACCACCTCGTCCTCGTGGCCCTCCTCCATGGCCTCGACCTCGATCTTGCCCTGGGTCGACGGCACCAGGGCGGAGAGGTCGCTGATGCGCGGCACGGCCACCGGCTCGCCGGTGCGCAGGGCGCGACGCACGGCCGAGGCGACCAGCGTCTCGTAGTTGGCGATGGAGAGGCGGACCGAGACGCCGCTGCGCTGGTTGAGGTGTGTGCTGCGGCGGGCCAGCTGGCTGATCTCGGCCACGACCTCTTTCATGAACGGGGGCACCGTCACCGGCACGCCCGCCGTCGGCAGATCGGCCTCGTTCTCCATGATCTTGACCTCGGTCACGGTCTCGAACGGGTAGTGCGTGCGGATCTGCGCGCCGAAGCGGTCCTTGAGCGGCGTGATGATGCGGCCGCGGTTGGTGTAGTCCTCCGGGTTGGCCGTGGCGACGAGCGTGACGTCGAGCGGCAGCCGGATGCGGTGGCCGCGGATCTGCACGTCGCGCTCCTCGAGGATGTTGAGCAGCCCGACCTGGATCCGCTCCGACAAGTCCGGCAGCTCGTTGATGGCGAAGATGCCGCGGTTGACGCGCGGGATGAGGCCGTAGTGCAGCGCGAGCTCGTCGCTCAGGTACCGGCCCTCGGCGATCTTGATCGGGTCGACCTCGCCGATGAGGTCGGCGATGGAGGTGTCCGGGGTGGCCAGCTTCTCGCCGTAGCGCTGCGAGCGGTGCACCCACTCGACCGGCGTCGCCTCGCCGAGCTCCTCGACGCGGTCGAGGGCGTAGCGCGAGACCGGGTTGTAGGGGTCGTCGTTGATCTCGGACCCGGCGATGATCGGCATCCACTCGTCGAGCAGCCCGACCATCGAGCGGATCACCCGCGTCTTCGCCTGGCCCCGCTCGCCCAGGAGGATGATGTCGTGCCCGGCCAGGATGGCGTTCTCCAGCTGGGGCACGACGGTCTCCTCGAAACCGAGCACGCCGGGCACCAGCGACGTGCCGGCGGCGATCCTCTTGGCGGTGTTGCGCCGCATCTCCTCGGCCACCGGCACCGACTCCCAGTCCGAGGAGCGCAGGTCGGCCAGCGCGCCGGGGAGGTCAGCGGGGGGCGTGAGGGCGCCGGGGCGCGGGGTCGCGGAGGGGTCGAGAGGGGTAGAGCCGTCCATGTCCGAAGCCTAAACCCCGGGCCCGCGGGGCGGCGCGCCGGATGCGGGCCTGTGGAGCGCCAGCAACTGGTCGGCCAGCGCCCGCGCCGGGCGGGCCAGCGCACGGTCGCCCCGCTGGGCCAGCGCCACCGTGCGGCTCAGGGTGGGCGCCGTGAACGGGATGCCGACCAGGGACCCGTCGCCCGGCAGCGCGATGGCCGGCACCACGGCCGCCCCGAGACCGGCGGCCACGAAGGAGAGGACGCCGGCCATCTCGGCTCCCTCGCTGACGAGATGCGGCTCCACCCCCGCTTCCTGACAGGCGGACAGCGTTACGGCGCGCAGGTCGTAGCCCTCCCGGAACATCACCAGGTCGAGCCCGTCCAGGTCGTGCACCCGGACCCGGCCCCGGCGGGCGAAGGGGTGGTCGGGCGCGGTGGCGAGGACGAGCGGGTCGTCGAACAGCGGCGTGGTCACCACCAGCGGGTCGGTCACCGGCAGCACGACCAGGGCCAGGTCGACCTCGCCCGCCGCCACCTGGGGCACCAGCTGGTGCGAGCCCGCCTCCACCACCGACAGGTCGATGCCCGGATGGCTGGCGTGGAACGCCACGAGGGCCGGCGCCAACGCGCTCGTGATGAGGCTGGGAGTGGCCCCGACGGCCAGGCGCCCCCGGGCCATGCCCGACAGCGCCCTCGCCTCGGCCCCGGTGGCCTCCACGTCGGCCAGGACGCGCTGCATGAAGGGCATCAGGGCGGCGCCGTCGGGCGTGAGGGTGACCGGCCCCTGGCCGGGTCCCCGGTTGAAGAGCAGCACCCCCAGCTCGTTCTCGAGGAGGCGGACCTGGCGCGACAGCGAGGGCTGGGCCAGGTGCAGCCGGGCGGCGGCCTGCGTGAAGCTCTGCTCCTCGGCCACCGCCAGGGCATAGGCCAACTGGTGGAGCTGCACGGTTCATAGCCTATCGCTCTGAACTTCATGCTGTTTATGTCTTTGACGTGCGACTGAGCGGATCGTAGGGTACCGCAGGGCCCGCACCTGGGGCTGAGCTGGGCACTGAGTTGGGCACTGAGGAGGTGCGAGTGACGACCACGGTCGAGAGCGCGACCACGACACCGGTTGCGATCGGGGCGCCCCGGGGTGGGCCGGACGTGCCCACCCTGCGCAAAGACGGCTGGTGGGTCGAGCCGGCGATCACGGCCGCGATCCTCCTGGCATTCGTCGTGTACTCGACGTGGGCCGCCTTCGTCGGGAAGAACTACTACGCCGGCGCCGACCTGCACCGGGACCTGATCTCGCCCTTCTACTCCCCCTGCATCGCCAACAGCTGCGTGCCGGGCAGCCACACCTTCGGGACGCTGCCCTTCTGGAACTACTCGCCCGCGCTGCTGATCCTCATCTTCCCGCTCGGCTTCCGCCTCACCTGCTACTACTACCGCAAGGCCTACTACCGGTCCTTCTGGCTCTCGCCGCCGGCCTGCGGTGTGGCCGACGCCCACGGCGGCTACACCGGCGAGACCAGGTTCCCGCTCATCCTGCAGAACATCCACCGCTACTTCTTCTGGCTCCTGCTGATCTTCAACTGCATCCTCACCTACGACGCCATCCTCGCGTTCCGCCAACCGGGGCTCGGCATCGGCATCAGCGTGGGCACGGTCGTGCTCTGCGCCAATGCCGTCTTCCTGTGGCTCTACTCGCTGTCGTGCCACGCCTGCCGGCACTTCTGCGGCGGCCAGGTGAAGTCCTTCGCCAAGCACCCCACCCGCTACAAGCTCTGGAAGTTCGTCACGCCGCTCAACGTCCGCCATATGCGGTTCGCGTGGATCAGCCTCTTCGGTGTCGCCATCTGCGACCTCTACGTGCGGCTGGTGGCGAGCGGGACGATCCACGATCCCGGCTTCCACTTCTAGGCCCCGAGGATCCGCATGCCCGACTACGAGACCCACGACTACGACGTCATCATCATCGGGGCCGGTGGCTCCGGCCTGCGCGCCGCCATCGAGGCCAAGGAGCGCGGCCTGCGTGTCGCACTCGTCTGCAAGTCACTGCTCGGCAAGGCGCACACCGTCATGGCCGAGGGCGGCATGGCTGCCGCCATGGGCCACGTGTGGCCCGAGGACAACTGGCAGGTGCACTTCCGCGACACCATGCGCGGCGGCAAGATGCTGAACAACTGGCGCATGGCGCAGATCCACGCCATGGAGGCCCCCGACCGGGTCTTCGAGCTCGAGCGCTGGGGCGCGCTGTTCGACCGCACCAAGGACGGGCGCATCACCCAGCGCGACTTCGGGGGCCACCGCTATGCCGCGCCTGGCCCACGTCGGCGACCGCACCGGCCTGGAGCTCATCCGCACCCTGCAGCAGAAGGTCGTGTCCATGGGCACCGACGTCTTCATGGAATGCAAGATCCTGCGCCTGCTGCCCGACGCCGAGGGCCGCATCTCGGGCGCCGTGGGCTACATGCGCCCCACCGGCGAGATGGTCCTCTTCACCGCCAAGGCCTTCGTACTCGCCACCGGGTCGATCGGCAAGGCGTGGAAGTACACGTCCAACTCGTGGGAATCGGTCGGCGACGGCCACGCCATGGCCATCTGGGCCGGGGCCGACGTCATCGACATGGAGTGCGTGCAGTTCCATCCGACCGGCATGGTCTGGCCGCTGTCGGTACGCGGCATCCTCGTCACCGAGGGCGTGCGCGGCGACGGCGGCGTGCTGCGTAACTCCGAGGGCGAGCGCTTCATGTTCAACTACGTCGCCGACATGTTCCGGGCCGAGACGGCGGACACCGAGGAGGAGGCCGACGCCTGGTACGACGATCACAACAACAACCGCCGCACGCCCGACCTGCTGCCCCGCGACGAGGTGGCCCGGGCCATCAACTCCGAGGTCAAGGCGGGACGGGGCACCCCGCACGGCGGCGTGTACCTCGACATCGCCTCGCGCCGCACGCCCGAGTACATCAAGCGCCGGCTCCCCTCGATGTACCACCAGTTCATGGAGCTCGCCGGCGTCGACATCACGGCAGGGCCCATGGAAGTCGGCCCGACCTGTCACTACATGATGGGCGGAGTGCGCGTGGACGCCGAGACGCAGGCCGCGACCGTCCCGGGCCTCTTCGCCATCGGCGAGGTCTCCGGGGGCATGCACGGTGCGAACCGCCTGGGCGGCAATTCGCTCTCGGACCTCATCGTCTTCGGACGCCGGGCCGGTATCGGTGCGGCCGACTTCGCGGAGGGCCGCGCCGGCACGCCGAGCGTCGACGCGGCGGAGGTCGCCTCGGTGATCGACGACGCCTTCGCCCCGTTCGGGCGCGAGGACGGGTACAACCCCTACCACGTCCACGAGGAGCTGCAGGAGACGATGCAGACGCTGGTCGGGATCATCCGCACCGGGCCCGAACTCGAAGAGGCGCTGGCCAAGCTCGAGGATCTCAAGCAGCAGACGGCCAAGGTGCAGGTGAAGGGAGGGCGGGCCTACAACCCGGGCTGGAACCTGGCCACCGACCTGCCGTCCATGGTCACCACCTCCATCGCCGTCGCCCAGGGTGCGCTCAACCGCAAGGAGTCGCGCGGCGGGCACACCCGGGAGGACTTCCCCGGCCCCGACGCCAAGATGGGCAAGGTCAACTTCGTACAGCACCAGCGGGGTGAGCACGGGTACCTGGCGCCGATCGCCATCGCGCCCGAGCCACTGCCGCCGATGCCGCCCGAGTTGCAGAAATTGTTCGAGGAGGCAAAGTGAGCATCACCGACGCCGACGCCGACACCACCGCGGCAGATACGCCCAACGCAGCGACCACCGCGGCCGACACGGTCATCCTGCGGATCTGGCGCGGGGATGACGAGGGCGGTGAGTTCATCGACTATGTGATGCCCGCCGTCGAGGGCGAGGTCGTGCTCGACGTCATCCACCGCATTCAGGCCGCCGACGCGCCGGACCTGGCCTGCCGCTGGAACTGCAAGGCCGGCAAGTGCGGGTCGTGCTCGGCGGAGATCAACGGCCTGCCCCGTCTCATGTGCATGACACGCATGGACACGCTCCCCGAGGGCGCGCCCGTCACGGTGGCGCCGATGAAGACGTTCCCGATCATCCGCGACCTCGTCACCGACGTCTCCTTCAACTACGAGGTGGCCAAGACGGTGCCGGCCTTCAGGCCGGGACCCGAGCCCGAGGGCGGCTACCGCATGATGCAGGTCGACGTCGAGCGCGGCCAGGAGTTCCGCAAGTGCATCGAGTGCTTCATGTGCCAGGACGTCTGCCACGTCATCCGTGACCACGAGGACAACAAGCCCACGTACGCCGGTCCCCGCTTCTTCATTCGCTTCGCCGAGCTCGAGATGCACCCGCTCGACGTCAACGACCGGCGCGAGCTCGCCCACGACCGCGGCCTCGGCATGTGCAACATCACGAAGTGCTGCACCGAGGTGTGCCCCGAGCACATCAAGATCACGGACAACGGCATCATCCCGATGAAGGAGCGCGTGGTCGACGCCCGCTACGACCCGGTGGCCTGGCTCGGGCGCAAGATCACCGGGCGCTCGAAGAAGACGGCCGAAGAGGCCTCCGCCGGCTGATCGGGCGTCCAGCCGGCTGGCCCTCTCGGGGGTCTTCTCCGGTCGCGACCGCACGCCGCCCACCGACGGGACCAGACTCTCGCCATGCC
This sequence comes from uncultured Acidimicrobiaceae bacterium, assembly GCA_963755375.1. Classification (GTDB taxonomy): domain Bacteria; phylum Actinomycetota; class Acidimicrobiia; order Acidimicrobiales; family RAAP-2; genus Bog-473. The sequence continues at coordinate 392,197 of CAVWKG010000002.1, forward strand.
GCGCTACCTCTCACCCGAGTGGGTGGAGTCCTTCGACGCCGCGCTCAGCGCGCTCGACCTGTCCGACGCCGTCGCCACGGCAGGGGCCAATTCGCTGGCTGCCGCCGACGGTACGTTCAGCGTGGTCCAGGTGGTGACCGGTGTGCCGGACGACGTGCGCGCGGGCGCAGAGGACGTGCACCTCGTCCTGAGCGTGGCAGACGGCCGGGCCCACCTCGGGCTGGACTCCTCGGGCACGGTGAGGGGAACGGCGACCATTGTCCTCGGGTACGCCGAGGCACTGGCCATGGCGCGCGGCGAGCTCGACCCGGCGGACGCGCTGGCCGCCGGCCGGGTGCGGGTGCGCGGCGACCTGGCGGCGCTGGTCGCCGGCCAGGACGTGCTGGCCGAGGCGGCGTCCCGATTGGGGAACGCCCTCGAGGACCTGACGGACCCGCCGCCGGGTCCCTGAGGCCTTTGGACCGGACCGGCTTCTCCCCCGCGTCGGCCCGCCCGACTTCGGTGGGCGCTACCAGGACCGGGTCGCTGTGGTCACCGGGGCCTCAGCCGGTCTCGGCGCCCAGCTCTCCGTGGACCTGGCGCGGGCCGGCGCCATTGTCGTCGGCCTGGCCCGCAACGCCGAGCGGCTCGACAAATTGGAGACAGACCTGCGCACCTTCACGCCGGGCTCGAAGACGATCATCTGTGACGTTGCCGACACCGCCGCCCCGCAGCGGGCGCTCGACGAGGTGGCCGCGAGCCGCGGTCCCCCCGGCCTGCTGATCAACAACGCGGCACAGGATCCCGGCGTCCGGCTGGTCGGGATTCAGGAGGGCGACTTCCGCCACACCTTCGACGTGAACTTCTTCGCGCCGGTGGCCGCCACCCTGGCCGTCCTGCCCGCCATGCTCGAGCGCGGCAGCGGCATCATCGTCAGCGTCTCCTCGGACGGCGGGCGGTTGCCCTCGCCGGGCCCGGGTGCGTACCCCCCTCCAAGGCGGCGCCGTCGGCCTTCACTGAGTCCACGTCCTTCCGGCTCGGCCCCAAAGGGGTCCACGTCCACGTGGTCTACCCCGCCTTCATGGCCACGGACCTGGGGCTGGGAGCCCTCGGAGGCGGCCTGCGCCGGCCCCCCCGCCTGACCACCCGGAGCGTCGAGACGGTCTCGCACCGGATCCTGGCCCGGGCCGGCGGCCCCCGCGCTCGAATCAGGGTGTCCGCCCTGATCGACCGCGCCATGGTCTTCCGCTCCCTCATGCCCCGGTCGTACCACCGCCTGCGCCGCCACTGGTAGGACCGGTGGTGCGAAGCGGGCCTGATGGGCGCCGTCGGCCGTCCCGGGGTCGCACGCCCGAGCGAACGACGCGTGACAGAAGTAGCCTTGTGCCACCGGCTCCGCAAAGGTCGGGCCGCAGGTAGGAGGGACGACGTGCATCAGCCGATCGACGACCACTTCCTTTTGAAGTACCGGGCCCTGCTGGATGCCGAGGACGTGGCATTCGATGAGCTCGAGCACGCGTGCGAGGAAGGCGACCGCACGCAGTTCGACAAGGACATGATCGATTGGCAGAACGCGCTCGAACACAAGCTCGTCTTTCTGGCGAACGCCGGGCTCGAGGTGAGGCTGCCCGTTCTGGGCTAGCCGTCGGCACCGACCGGATGATCCGGCGGGCGCCCGTCATCTCGCAGGACCATCACCGGCGCTTGGCCGCGACGCGACCAGGATGGTGGAGTGCCAAAGTCACATGAGAAGAACACTTCGCCCGCTGCCCTGAACGGAGCGGGCGAGGCGAAGCCCGGGGCATCCCCGAGGGTGATCGCCCCGTCGAGTCGGGTGAACGTCGCGTTCCCGTTCTCCCAGATAAAGCTGGAGGAACCCTCCAAGGAGCTGGCGGAGCTGGCTGCGCTCGTCTTCGACCTCGTCGGGACGATGGCGGAGTGGGTCCCCGAGGACCGGCTCGAGGATCTGCAGGCCCGGGCGCAATTGCTGCGAGACGCACTGCGCTGAACGGGGGGCGGCTCGGCGTTGGCGGGCGGGAGACACCGCCGGCGCGGCGCCGGCGTTGCTCAGCGCAGGCCGATCGACTCGGCCACCTGGCGAATGGCGGCCTCGAAGAGCAGCGCAGGGTCCAGTACCGTGTTGCGCCAGTGCCCGAACACCTCGAGGCTGATGGCACCGACCACCGTCGTCCATCCCTCGAGGGCCAGCACCACCTTCTCCAGCGGCATGCCGGGCAGGAGTCCCTCGGTGACCGGCGCCACGGCAGCCGCCAGCGCGTCCGATACCGGTCGCGGCCCGCGCTCCATCCGGAGCCGGCCTGACTCCTTCGCCACGACCAGCGGACGCACCAGCGCCATCGCCACCCGGGCGTACGGCTCGACGGTGTCCTCGGGCGCCTCGTAGCCCGGAACCGGGGTGCCGAAGATCAGGCCCCACTGGTGCGGGTGCTCGAGGGCCCAGAGCCGCAGGGCGCGCGGGACCGCCAACCACCGCTCCGCGTCGCCGACGGCCTCCTGGGCGGCCCGACCCTCCGCCAGATCGGCGGCCCGCTCGGCCTCGGTGGCCAGCGCCTCGTAGGCCGCGAGGATCAGTGCGCTGAGCAGCGCATCCCGCCCATCGAAGTAGCGGTACAGCGCTGAGGGAGCCATCCCCAGGTCCCGGGCGACGGAGCGCAGGGACAGCGCGGCCGCACCCTCCCGGGCGACGTGTGCGCCGGCCACGGCCAGGATCTCTGCGGTCATCTCCTCCCGGACGCGCTCGCGGGCGGTGCGTGGTGCCGACCCGGGCGCGGGCGCGATCGTGGGTACGTGTGTGGACATGGGACCAGTCTGGTTGTTCCGGACTGAGAACACAAGTACTTGACAAGAACATTGTTCACGTCTAGTATCAATGTTCATGACCACCCCGAACGGTAACCCGAACGGTAAGGAGACACCGATGACCACGACTTCCGCGAGCCCCGCCACCCCCCGGCCGGTGCCGGCCCACTACAAGCGCCCCGACTGGTTCACCCGCAACGTCTTCAACTCCGCGGTCAAGGGCCTGACCCGCCTGGGCGTGAGCGTCCACGGCTCCCGGGTCCTGGAGCACCGTGGCCGGACCACCGGCAAGCTGCACCACGTCCCGGTCAACCTCCTCACCATCGAGGGGACGCAGTACCTGGTCGCCCCCCGCGGCGAGACGCAGTGGGTCCGCAACGTGCGCCACGCCGGTGGGCACCTCGTCCTGATCCTTGGACGGCGGCGCCAGCAGCGCACGGCGCGTGAGGTCCCGGTGGCGGACAGCGTGCCGGTACTGCGCGCCTACCTCCGCCAATGGAAGTTCGAGACGGGGATGTTCTTCGACGGGGTCACGCCCGACTCGACCGACGACGAGTGGGCCGCCGTGGCCGCCGACCACCCCGTCTTCGAGCTCAACTGAGGACACTCTGTGATGCATCCGTTTGCCCAGCTCCCGGGTAGGGCATCATGACCCTTGTGACCACGCTCCGTGTAGGGCTGGTGGGCAACAGCGATACCTCCGGAAAGCCATGGACGCCGTCAGAGGCACTGCTCGGCCACCGCACCCTCATTGCGTTCAACCGTGCGCTGACCCGATGGGGCAGTCACGGTGCGCTCGAAGAACAGGACGGGTCCGTGCTGTGCGCGAGCGGCACCTGGATCCCCGTTGTGGCCAACGGCGCCTTTCGTTCCGACGATTCGTTGAGCGGCAGCGCGCTCATCGCCCGGGCCGACGCATTCTTCACGGGTCTGAACCGGGGCTACACCATCAAGGTGCGTGACAGCGGCGAGGACGACGATCTGCGCCCCGCCTGCGCGGAGGGAGGCCTGGAGGCCTTCGGCGATCCCGTGCCAGAGATGATCTGCCGCACCCCGCTCCCGGACGCACTCTGGATCGACGGGGTGACCGTGCGCGTGGTCGAGGACGAGGCGGGCGTGCACGACTTCATCGGCGTGAACGCCGAAGCGTACGCAACGTACGGCATGCCGCCGGAGGTGCACTCCGACCTCTTCGACGACGTGGCCTCTTTGCTCGAGGATTCGGCCGCATCCATTGTGGTCGCCCGACGGGACGACCAACCCGTTGCCACGGCGATGGTCTACGAGAGCGATGGGGTCGCGAGCCTGCAGTGGGTGGGGACGGTACCGGCCGGGCGCTCCACGGGGCTGGGCGCGCTCGTCACGGTGGCGACGACCAACCTGGCCTTCGCACACGGCGCGTCGTGGTGCTCGCTGCAAGCGTCGCCGATGGGCGAGTCGGTCTACCGCAGGCTTGGGTTCGAGACCGTCTACCGCTACGAGGAGTACGTGCGCTGGCCCACGCCGCCGGAGCGCTGACCGGCGGCTCGACCGTCGGCCGCCGGTCACTCAGTCTGCGAACAGGCCGCGCACGTACGCCGCCTGACCCACGTGCTGTAGGCAGTCGTCGGCGATGCTGACCAGGCGCACCCCGAGGGTGACGGGTGGATCCCAGCGGCGGTCCACCACGCGGTCCAGATCGGCGGGGACCAGGCCCTCGAGCATCGTCGTCGTCCGGGCGTCCACCTCCCGCAGGTAGCCGAGCAGCACCTCGGGGCTCTCGGGCCGCACGGTACGGACTTCCTCGGCGCTGTGGCCGTACCCGGTGTTGGAGGGATCGGGTTCGAGCCCGCAGCGGCGGGCCCAGTCCCCCTCGACCCAGACCTGCTCTGCGCCCAGCACCTCGGCGACGTGATGGTCCTGTACCCGCGCCAGGTGCCAGACGAGCCACCCGATCGTGTTGGCACCCGGGTCGGGGGCCCGGCAGAGCTCCTCGGCATCGAGGTCCTCCACCGCGGCCGCGGCCAGCGGCGGGATCCGACCGTAGAACTCGAGTAACAGCGGCGCGATTTCCATACCCTGCACCCTAGGAGCACGTGCATTGAACGAGCCCCCCAGCCACGGGCCGCTCAGGTGCCGCCGGCAACCTCGATATCGGGAGACTGAATGTCGTAGCGGGCTACCGCCGTGTACGCGACCAGGATCACGACGATGGAGGTCAACAGCAGCGCAGTCTGCCAGTCCCCGAAGTTGGCGCCGCTGATGTTGTGGCCCTTGCTGAGATAGTCGGCGAAGGATGCCCCGACCGGGCGGGTGATGACGTAGGCGAACCAGAAGGCGAAGATGCTGCTCCACTTCAACAGTTTCCAACCGGCCCACGGAATCAGGATCACGCCGCAGAAGAGGAGGGCCGAGGCCAGGTAGCCCAATCCGAGCGTGGTGGCGGCGAAGTCACCCACGGCCGTCCCGAGGGCAAAGGTGGCGAAGACGACGCACCAGTAGTACTTCTCGCGCCGGCTCGTCGTGATGCTGTGGATGTCGAGCGTGTGCTCGCTCCGGTTCCACAGGTAGAAGATCATGGCGAGGACGAGCAACCAGAACAGCGACGTCACGGCATAGGGCATCCCGAGCACCAGGTGCATCGTGTCGGCGACGCCCGTGCCGGCCGTCGCGATGGCCAGGGCGAGGAACCAGTACGTGATCGCCGAATAGCGCCGGGATGCGAACTGCAGGACCAGTGCGACACAGAACATCGAGACCTCGACGACGAAGCCGAGCTCCTTTCTCGAGACGAACATGTCCGAGATGGCCTCGCCGGCCGCGGTCGTCGAGATCTTGATCACCCAGAAGAGGGCGGTGACCTCGGGCACCTTCGCCGCAAGCGGCTGCTGGGTGAAGATGCGGAGCAGCGAGCGCACGCTCTGGGACTCTCCTTGTCTCGTCTCTCGGGGAGAATGTCGGGCGGCTCCATGAACAACGCCGCCGCGCCTCATGGTATCCAGGCCGTCCAGCCGCCCGCCGACGGGCCCGTCTGATCTTTTCCTCTGGTCAGGGCGGTATTCCGACGTTGCTACTGCGACCTGCGGATGACACCGCCGGCGCCGAATTTCATCCTTGAGTCGAGGCCACCCCCATCGGCGCTCCCCCGTTGGCGGCAGAGCGGTAGGCGGCGTCGACCAGACGATGGGCCTCCAGGGCGACGTCGAGCCCGGGCTCGGGAGGCCGACCACCCGTCACGGCATCGATGAAGGCCCGGTCCGCCTCGACGTAGGCGCGCACGGCGAGGCCGACCTCGTCGTGCGCCAGCGGGAGCGCGTCGACCCACGCCGGGGACGGGCAGGCCCGAACCTCCGTGCCGGCGCTGGTCTGGACGTGGAGAGGACCGCGGAACTCATCCTCGAGCCAGGCCATGCCCCGGCGGCAGAAGACCTCCAGCCGGCGCGTGGAACCACGGCTCAAGATGTCGTGCCAGACGCTTGTGAGCTGTGCCTCGCAGCCCGAGGCGAAGGACAGCGTGACAGCGGCCAGGTCCTCGATGCCCACGTGGCCGGCATGGTTCGCCGTACGGGCGACGACGGAGTCCACGTCGCCGAAGCAGAACCGCAGGATGTCGAGGTCGTGGATGGAGTGCTCTATCAGGCAACCGCCGCCGGCCTGGGCGGCGTCGGCCCGCCACTTCGAGGCGTAGGTCCCCTGTATCGGGAAGTACTGGTCATCGCGGAACACCGCCGCCATCGGCGCACCCAGCGTCCCGCCCCGGACCAGGTCATGCAGCGCCCGGAAGACCGGGGCGCTGCGCAGCACCAGGCCGCTCTGGCTGGGGGCGCCGGAGGCGCGCACGGCCTCGACCAGCGCCGCGGCGTTTGCCAGGTCGATATCGAGCGGCTTCTCGCAGAACACGGCGCAGCCGGCAGCCAGGGCTTCGTCCACCACGCCGCGATGCGCCGAGGTGGGCGTGCAGACCCAGACGACGTCGCAACGCCGGGCGACCGCCGCGGCGTCGGCAACGACGTCCACATCGTCGGAGGCAAGGGCGTCGGCGAAGCCACGGGCGCGGTGCTCGCGCCGGTCATGGACGGCGACGATCGCTGCGTCGACGACCTCGTCGTCGATCATGGCCTTGAGGCCCAGGCCGTGTGCCCAGGCGATGAGACCGGACCCGACGAAGCCGACGCGCAGCATGCCGGGGGAGACTAGGCGTTGGCGCCCGCGTCGTCAGTTCGTCAAAGCGGGACCGTGGTGGACGGCGCACGAGACGCCGGCTCTGGCGCGACATGCCCGGCCAGCGCGTCCATGAATCGCGACGCCACCATGACGAGCAACGCGATCTCGTGTCGCTCCCGTCGCCTGATGGATGCCGGGCGCCCGCCGCAGACGGTGAGCCCCGTCTCGGGGACGGGTTCGACGAAGACGCCCGAGCCGGTCGTGTCGTTGGCCGGGTCCGCTCCGCTGCGCGAGCCCTCGGCGAAGGCGGCGACCCACTGCACGGAAGGGACGTCGCCGTGCACCTCGGCGAAGCCCGCGAGCTCGTCGTCGGCCAACGCCAGCCACGAGAGGTCGAACAGCGTGATCAGGTGGGCGGTCAACGCATTCATGGCGGCCGTCGGCGTGGCGGCCTGCAGGATCCCGGCGGCGGCGGCCAGGACGGTGTCCTCCCGGTCCTTCGCCTCCGCCATCAGTTCGGTCACCTCTTCGACGCCCACGCCAGGGACGTTGCGCACGCCACGGCAGACGGCGTCGACCGCGCCGGGCTCGTCGGGCAGCTCCACCACGAGCTCGTCGATCGCCACCCCCGCCTCGCGCTCGAGCACCTCGAGCCCGACCACGTTGCCCTGGGCGGCGCCGATCTCGGCGGCCACGGCTCCCAGGACACCCGGCGCGTCCGGGAGCCAGATGCGCATCCTGGTCAGCACGGCGTGACCCACTCCGTCACCCCCGTCAGGCCGGACAGTCCGGACCCCGCCACCCTCAGTGGACCCTCGCCATGCGCACCACGACCCGCATGGTGTTCTCGGCGTTGCCGGCGTAGATGCCTTTGACCGGTGGAACGTCGCCATAGTCGCGCCCGCGCCCGACGGCGACGTGGCGCTCCCCGACAGGGCAGTCGTTCGTCGGGTCGTAGGCCCACCAGCGACCCGTCCAGACCTCCACCCACGCATGGCTCTCCCCCGTGATCTCCTCGCCGATGGCCGCGTCCGCATCGGGATGGAAATAGCCCGAGACGTAGCGCGAGGGCAGCCCGACCGACTTGGTGAGGGCCAGCGCCAGGTGGGCGAAGTCCTGGCAGACGCCGGCCCCGTCGGTGTAGGCCTCGTCCGCGGAGGTGTGCACCGAGGTGACGCCCCGCACGTAGCGCAACGACTCGTGTGTGGCCGCCATGATGCGCTGCGCCGTCTCGAGCGGGCGATCCGCCCGCAGGCGCCCGGCGATCTCCGACAGTTCCGGTCCGGGGGCGGTGTAGAGGTGGTGTGACAGATGGTCGGCCATGGTCATGGAGACGTCGGTGACGTCCTCCCACGTGCAGTCGTCGGGCTCGTCGGAATTCTGGGTATCGACGAGCGAGTTGCCCGTGATGGCCAGCAGCTCGTGGCCGCGGTCGACGTTGAATGCCACCACATGGGTGCCCCAGTAATCGAGGTACGAGTACTGAGGAGCAGCCGGCAACGTCACCACTCTCGTCTCGAGCGCGGTCTGGCGCAGCTCGGTGCGGGGGGTGAGGCGCAGCTCGTTGTAGGACGCGCGTGCCGGGGCGTCGTAGTCGAATCGCGTCTCGTGGGAAACCCGAAGCCGCCATCCGTCCGTGCGGCTCATCCGCCTCCGCCTCCCTGCCTCCACTGCATCGGGAGGTCCTGGGCGAAGTACCGCCTCGTCACCGCGTCACTCACCGAGGAGATCGAGGCTTGCAACCGCTCCAGCCGGGTCTCCAGGTCCCGGGAGAGCGTCGCCGGTGCCGAGTACTCGAGCTCGGCCCGGGCCAGGCCGACCAACCCGCGGGCGTCGTCCCACGCCCCCTCGCGCCCGGCGTTGATCTGGTCGAGGCACTCCTCCGCCAGGGTCAGTGAGGCGAAGGCGGAGCGCGGAAAGAGCCGGTCACGTAGGAGGAAGTCCAGGACGCGGCCCGGCTCCACGACGCCCTGGGACAGGCGCAGGTAGGGCTCGTAGCCGCCGCAGGAGCGCAGCAGCATGACGAGCCCGCTGTCGAACACCTCGTCGAAGGCCACCGTGGCCAGCTGGCGGGCCACCACATCGGTGCGCTCGAGGCAGCGGCCCAGCGTGAAGAAGAGCCAGGTCTGGTCGCGGCTCATCATGGTGTCGGCCAAGCCCATCATGCCCGCGCACTGCGTCTTCACGAAGGAGAGGTAGAACGCAGGCCCGGCACGACGGCCGGTCTCCCAGCGCAGCGGGAGCTCGGCCCAAGTCGCGTTGATGTGCTCCCAAAACTCCACCGGCACGACATGGCGCACGGCGCGCGTGTTCTCGCGGGCGGCGGCGAGTGCGCCGGCAATGGACGACCGGCTGTCGGGATAGGTGGCCAGGCGCTCGGTCGCCTGCCAAAGTGTCTCCGTCCCCGAATCGGGCAGGCCCATGACGGCCAAAAGGCGACGGGCCGCGTGCGAGCCCTCGACGTCGCTCTGCTCGAGGGCCTGGTACACCGAGACGTCAAGGATGCGCGCCGTCCCCTCGGCCCGCTCCACGTAGCGGCCGACCCAGAAGATGGACTCAGCGACCCGGCTCAAGAGGGCCCGGGTCACCGCAGCGCGTTTCCCTGCTGCCGTTGTTGTCGGCCTTGCTGTTGCTGTTGCTGTTGCTGTTGCTGTTGCACGCCGAGCTCTCCGTCCGACGCCGGCCCGACATCCATGGGCGGCCCGGCCTGGAACGGGACGACCTGGCGTGGCGGGAGCACAGGCATGGAGATCCCGCCCCCGACCACCCAGGTGTCCTTGGAGCCACCGCCCTGGCTGGAGTTGACCACCAGCCCGCCCTCGCCGAGCGCCACCCGGGTGAGGCCACCGGGCAAGACCCAGATGTCCTCACCGTCGTTGACGGCGAAGGGGCGCAGATCGACATGACGGCGCACCATGGTGTTGTCCACCCAGGTCGGTGAGGTGGAGAGGGCCACGACCCGCTGGGCGATCCAGTGGCGGGGGTCGGCTTCAACCTCGAGCGCCAGCTGGTCGAGCGCGGCACCGGTCGCAGCCGGGCCGATCACCAATCCCTTGCCGCCCGAGCCGTCGACCCGCTTGAACACGAGGGCACCGCGACGCGACAGAGCGTCCTTGCGGACAGCGTCGTCCACCAGGTGCATGGTCTCGATGTTGTGCAGGATCGGGTCCTCACCCAGGTAGTAGCGGATCATGGCCGGGACGTAGGTGTAGACGAGCTTGTCGTCGGCCACCCCGTTTCCCACCCCGTTGGCGATCGTCACCCGGCCTGCCCGCGCCGCGTTGACGATGCCCGGGCAGCCCACCAAGGACTCGGGGCGGAACTGCAGCGGATCGAGATACTCGTCGTCGATGCGCCGATAGATCACGTGCACCGGGACCTCGCCCTCGGTGGTGCGGAGGAAGACGTCGGTTCCGTGGCACACCAGGTCACGCCCCTCCACCAGGTGCACGCCCATGAGGCGCGCCAACAGCGCGTGCTCGTAGAACGCCGAGTTGTGGACTCCCGGCGTCAGCACGACCACCGTCGGGTCCTGGTCCTGCACGGAGGCGGGCGCGGCGCGCCGCAGCGCGCTCGATCAGGCGGGCCGGGTAGTCGGTCACCATCTGAATGGGCTGGCCCCAGAACAGCTCGGGCAGCACCCTCGCCATGGCGACGCGGTTGGCCAGCACGTAGCTCACCCCCGACGGGCTGCGGAGGTTGTCTTCGAGCACGCGGAACTCACCGTCCTCGTCGCGGATCACGTCGATGCCCGCCACGTGGATGCGCACGCCATTGGGGGGCGAGTAGCCGTAGGCCGCCCGCACGAACCCCGGGGAGCTCGTGATCACCTCGTGCGGGATGAGCCCGTCGCTGACGATGCGGGCCGCCCCGTAGACGTCGGCCAGGAAGAGCTCGAGCGCCCGCACGCGCTGGGCCACCCCCGCCGCCACCTTGGACCACTCGGAGCCGGTGAAGATCCGGGGTACCACGTCGAGGGGGAACGGTCGCTCCTCGCCGTCGAGGTCGAAGGTAACGCCTTGGTCCATGAAGGCGCGGGCCAGCCGGGAAGCGCGGGCCGAGACGTCCTCGGGGCCCATCTGGGCCAGCGAGGAGGCCACGGCGGCGTAGGGCGCCCGAGCCGCGCCGTCGCGGCCGACCATCTCGTCGAAGGCGGCCTCGGTCAGCCCACGGGCGGACGCGCCGTAGCCGTCGAAGAGGTCTCCCACGGCTCTCAGGGTGCCAGGCATGTGTTTCGCGCCGGTTTCACGGCCGCGAACAGCAGGTGACGGGTCGACGCGAGGCAAATGGATCGGAGTCTGGGTGCCCGGGCCGGCGGGAAGGGGATCAAGTCCGCATCGTACCGGGGGTGTCAGCCGATGAGCCCAAGCTCCTTGACGTCGGTGCGCTCGGCCAGCAGCTCGTCGGTGGTCACCGCTATGCGCTCAATCGCGAAGTCATCGTGGGTAAAGCCCTCGACCACGGACCATCCTCCCTTGCCGTCGGCCTCCACCGGGAAGCCGAACTGGAGGCCCTCGGGTGCGCCGTATTGGCCTTCGCTGGCGACGGCGACCGAGAAGGAGTCCCCCTTGCCGGTCTTCGTGCGCAGGCTGACGACCGTGTCGATCGCCGCCGCGGCCGCCGAGGCCGCCGAGGACGAGCCCCGGGCGTCGATGATGGCGGCGCCCCGCTTCTGGACCGTCGTGATGAAGTCGCCCCGGAGCCACTCGCCATCGGTGATCACCTCGGCCGCCGGCTTCCCACCGATGCGGGCATTGGCGAAGTCCGGGAACTGGGTGGCCGAGTGGTTGCCCCAGATGGCGACGTTGGTCACGTCGGCCACCGGCGCCCCCGCCTTGGCGGCGAGCTGCGCCTTGGCGCGGTTCTCGTCCAGGCGCGTCATGGCGAACCAGCGATCGGCCGGCACCTCGGGCGCGTGGGAGCGGGCGATGAGGCAGTTCGTGTTGCACGGATTGCCGACGACGAGGACACGTACAGCGGAGTCGGCGTTCTCGGCGATCGCCCGGCCCTGGGGCTTGAAGATCCCGCCGTTCACGCTGAGGAGGTCACCGCGCTCCATCCCCGCCTTGCGTGGGATGGAGCCGACGAGGAGCGCCCAGGACGTGCCGTCGAAGGCCGTCTTCAGGTCGGAGGTGGCGACGATGTCGTGCACCAACGGGAAGGCGCAGTCGTCGATCTCCATCACCACGCCCTCGAGCACGCGCATGGCGGGCTCGATCTCGAGGAGCCGCAACACGATCGGCTGGTCGTCGCCGAGCAGCTGGCCCGATGCGATGCGGAACAGGATGGAGTACCCGATCTGGCCGCCGGCACCGGTGACGGTCACGTGGACGGGGGGCTTGGCCATGGAGGAGGCGGTCCTTTCCGACTGTTGTCTGTTAGAGGCGGTCGACGATGGCCGAAGCGAACTCGGAGCACTTGACCTCGGTGGCGCCATCCATCAGGCGGGCAAAGTCGTAGGTCACCACCTTGTCCGCAATGGTGGCCTCGAGCGCGTGCACGATGTCCGAGGCGGCGTTGTTCCAGCCGACGTGCTCGTACATGAGCACCCCTGAGAGGAGCAACGAGCCGGGGTTCACCTTGTCCTGTCCGGCGTACTTCGGCGCGGTGCCGTGCGTCGCCTCGAAGATGCCGTGGCCGCTCACGTAGTTGATGTTGGCCCCCGGGGCGATGCCGATCCCTCCGACCTGAGCCGCCAAAGCATCGGAGAGGTAGTCACCGTTGAGGTTCGTCGTGGCGATCACGTCGAAGTCCGTCGGCCGGGTCAGGACCTGCTGCAGCGTGATGTCGGCAATGGTGTCCTTGACGAGGAGCTTGTCGCCGGGGTCGCCGTCGCAGTCGTCCCAGCCCACCGCGACGTCGGAGAACTCCTCGCGCACCAGCTCGTAGCCCCACTCGCGGAACGCACCCTCGGTGAACTTCTGGATGTTGCCCTTGTGCACCAGCGTGACGGAGCGGCGCTTGCGGTCGAGGGCGTACTCGATGGCGGCGCGGATGAGGCGCTTGGAGCCCATCGGGGAGATCGGCTTGATGCCGATGCCCGAGGCCTCCCGGATGGGCCAGCCCATCTCGGTGCGCAGGTACTCGGCGAGCTTCTCGGCCTCGGCCGTGCCGGACTGCACCTCGTAACCGGCGTAGACGTCCTCGGTGTTCTCCCGGAAGATGACCATGTCGACCAGCTCGGGGTGCACCACGGGCGACGGGACACCGGAGAACCAGCGCACCGGGCGCAGGCAGACATAGAGATCCAGGATCTGGCGCAGCGCGACGTTGAGGGATCGGATGCCGCCTCCGACCGGCGTGGTGAGCGGGCCCTTGATCCCGATGAGGTGCGACCGGAAGGTCTCCACCGTCTCGTCGGGCAACCAGTTCCCCGTCTCGTCGAACGCCTTCTGGCCGGCCAGGACCTCCTTCCAGGCGACCTTGTGTCCGTGCTTGGCGGCGGCGGCATCGAGGACCAGCTTGGCGGCGGGCCAGATGTCGACCCCGGTGCCGTCGCCCTCGATGAAGGGAATGATGGGTTCGTCGGGGACCTGGAGCGTGCCGTCGTCGCCCATGCGGATGAGATCTGCCATGTCCGGGATGCTACGGGGCGGGGCGACGAGGTCCCAATTGACCTCGTCGCAGAACCCCGGCCGACCGTCCATCTGATTCACCTGATTCATCTGATTCGCCTTGTGGCTGATTCACCCGATTCACCTTGTTGACGAGATCGGGTGGCCCGCCGCCCCGGTGGACAGGAGCCCGGCAAGGCGGGTGTGCTGCTCGGAATCCGGACCGAGGAAGTCACCCACCCAGTGGAGCGTCCGGGCGGCGTCGACCTCGGTACCCCAGAGGAGCATCTCCTCTATGTCGAGCCAGTCCTTGGGGCGGTCGAAGATGGCCTTGCACACGATGAGGTGCTCGGGAGCGAGGATCGGGATGTCGACCTTTCCAAGGCGGCCCCTGCGGGCACATTCGGCCATTTCGAGGTGCAGGTCAGTGGTGGCGAAGAACACATCGAGGTAGGTCCCGTCCCAGTCGAGCCTCGCCTGCCCATCCAACGCAATCGTGGCCCGGTCCCCGGGTCCGACCGTCACCCCGAGCCGGGCCATCAGCTCGAGGATCGGTTCCGCCGCCTCGGGCGGCAGGGTCAGGTTGACGTCGATGTCGGTGGTCGCCCTCGGGTTGCGGTACCAGGCGAGTGCGAGCGCCCCGCCGAACTGGTGCGGCACCCCGGCGGAATCGAGCATCTCGTGGAGCGAGACGATCTTGGGGACCAGGCTGCCGAACTGCCCGGCGCTGGTCAACACTCGGCTTCGCGGGCCGCCCGCAGGCGCCCCAGCGGCGGAAAGCGCAGCGGCTCTGGGGGCCGAGGGGGCCGGAACGCCGAGACCTGGGCGACGAGGCCGAGGAGGTCGATGAGGGCGTCGCCGGGATCTCGCTGCGAGTCGGTCCGTGGCGGTCGTGACTCGAGCGCAGTGGCCATTCGGCGCGAGGACTCGACGAACCGCTGCATCTCGGGGCGCCGGTGGCGTCCGGTCGGGGCGGCGGCACGCGCCGCACTCGCACGCACCGCCTCGGCATCGAAGGGCCGGGAGGCCCTCCGCCTGGCGGTGACCAGCACCTTGTCGGTGAGCCGGGTGAAGCCGGCCAACGAGCGGGCCCGCGGGCCCTGGGGTGTGTGGACCGACTCCCTGATCTCGAAGCGACCCTTGGGGCGGGCGACGACGTACGCCATACCCACTATGTTACCCACTATGGCGCCTAGTGGGTCGGGGTGGTGCCACCACGAGAGTGCTTCACGTGGCCACCACGAGACCGCCTCGCAGGGTGGCCACCTTGGTAACCCCAGTTGAGAACGTCAAGCTGAGGGTGAGGGAAGGAGCATTCTTGGGAGCGGTCAGGTTGGTGTTCCACGCCGGATTGCGCCGTCGGTGGCGGTCCTGGCTGGCCATCGCGCTCCTCGTCAGCGTCGTCGGCGGCCTCGTGCTGGCCGCTGCGGCCGCCGGCCGGCGGACGGAAAACGCGTTCCCGCGCTTCGTGGCGGCCCATGGGTTCGACAGCATCGTCTACGCCGCCAGGCCGGTGCCCGGAGTCGCCCATCTGCCCGGGGTCGCCTCGACCAGGGAACTCATCTTCGCCGACGCCGGCAATCCGACATGCGACTGCGCACCGCCGATCAACGACAACGACTTCGGCGTGGCAGTCGTATCGGGCCGGGGCCCGGAGCCCTTCACGCTCGTCTCCGGCCGGTTGCCCGATCCGTCGAAACCCGCCCAGGTGCTGGCATCGTCCACGTTGCAGCAGGACGGGGTGCACGTGGGATCCGTGATCCACGTCCCGTTCGAAGCGCCCTCACAGGCCGCCGACTACAACAACCCCAATACAGGGCTCCCCGACCCGCGTGGTCCGCGACTCGCTCTGCAGGTGGTCGGGATCGAAGCCAGCGAGGTCGAGTTCCCTTCCGGGACCACTCCCGTCTACCTCCTGTACGCCGGCTCCGGGTTCGCGCGCTCGGTTCTCCCGCACACGTCGATGCAATTCGAGTACCTCGTCCGCCTCCACAACGGTGCGGCCGGCACCCCGCAGTTCGGCGA
This sequence comes from uncultured Acidimicrobiaceae bacterium, assembly GCA_963755375.1. Lineage (GTDB taxonomy): Bacteria > Actinomycetota > Acidimicrobiia > Acidimicrobiales > RAAP-2 > Bog-473. The sequence goes on from CAVWKG010000002.1 coordinate 407,718, forward strand.
ACACGTCAACCGACTGAACCTGGGCATCGGCAGTGTCGGCGCCTCGAGCGAGGACGGGACCGCCGCCACCATCCAGGCGTCCATTCACCCGCAGGCCGTCGGGTGGTGGATCCTCGCCGCGCTCGCCGCGCTCGCCGCGCTCGCCGGGCTGGCGGTCGTCGGTCAAGCTCTGGCCCGCCAGAGCGCTGTCGAGAGCGAGGACCATCCGATCCTGATCGCCGTCGGCATGTCCGGCCGGGAGCTCTTTGCACTCGACATGGCACGCAACCTGGTGGTGGGCCTGGCCGGCGCCGTGGGCGCCGTCGTGCTCGCCACGGCGTTGTCCCCCATCGCACCGCTCGGTGAGGCACGACTGGCCGAAGACTCCACCGGCGTCGCGGTCGACTCGCTCGTGCTCCTGCTCGGAGCGCTGGCCACCGTGGTGGTCGTCCTCGCGCTCGGTATCTGGCCGGCCCTGCGGGCGGCGCGCACCCGGCGGATGGACGAGCGGGCCGGGCCGTCCGGCCCTTCGGTGGTGGTGCGGCACCTGGTCACCCTGGGCGCGCCTCCAACCGCGGTGATCGGCGTCGGCAATGCCCTGGAGCGCCGATCCGGCAGGTCCACCGTTCCTCTGGGCTCTGCGCTCCTGGGCATGGTGCTGGCGGTCATCGCCTTGTGCGCGACGGGGGTCTTCGGCGCCAGCCTGACCCATCTGACGGCGACGCCCCGGCTGTACGGGGACCCGGAGCAGCTCGGTTTCAACCCCGCAAACACCGCCCTGCTCGCCAGCCTGGAGCACGATCCGGCCGTCACCGCAATCACCGAGGGGGTCGGCGCGGGGGACGTGACGGTCAACGGGAAGATCGTCGGCGCCATCGCCGGGACACCGGTCAAGGGGCCCTTCCTCTTCTCGACGGTGGCCGGAAAACTTCCGGTCGGCGACGACCAGGTCGGACTCGGCGTCTCGACCATGCACCTGGTGGGCGCGCGCATCGGCTCGCTCGTGGACATCACGTTCGCGACGCATTCGGGTGCGCCGCACACCGAGCCGTACCGGGTGGTTTCTCAGGTCTCCTTTCCCCAGCTCGGGGGGTTCGTGAGCCTCGGTAGGGGGATCCTGACGACGACGGCCGGCCTCATCCACGTCGCCTGCCTTCCGGGCCCCCAGCTCGCCCTGTGCCGTCAGAAGGTAGCGAACATCGGCGGCGGTGGGGTCAGGGTGACCTTCGTGCCGGGTCCGAGCGGGAAGGCTGCGCTGGACCACTACATGGCGGCGTACCCATCGATTACCTCACTGCCGCTCGCTCCGACCTCCCTGGTCAACTTCGGCGAGGCGGTCAACTTCCCGCTCATCTTCGGGGCGATGCTGGCCGTGTTCGGTGCGGCGACGCTGGCGCACCTGCTCGCGGTGAGCGTTGCGCGGCGCCGTCGAGAAGTCGGGCTCTTGAAGGTCCTCGGCTTCGTCAACCGCCAGGTCGTCTCGACGGTCTCCTGGCAGGCCACCACGTTGGCCCTCGTTGGCGTCTTGGTCGGCGTCCCACTTGGGTTGGTCATCGGAAGGACAGTCTGGAACGCCTTCGCGAACAATCTCGGGGTCGTCCCGGTCGCCGTCGTGCCGTTGGTGCTCACCGCGGCGATCACGCTGGGCGTGTTGGTCGGCGCCAACCTCATCGCGATCGCGCCGGCATGGGTGGCGACGCGATCGCGGCCGAGCGATCTCCTGCGTCCGGTCGACTGAGCTGCTTGTGGCGGCCGATCGGCAGTCGCGGGAAGGGGTCCCGCGCTACGAGCCGGTGCTCGGCCCCAGGCCGAGCGCGGCGTAGATCTCCCGGGTCGCGCTCGAGGTGTTGAAGGTGTAGAAGTGCAGCCCCGGCACGCCGGTATCGAGGAGGTGGGAGCAGAGCTCGGTCGCCAGCTCCACCCCCTCCTTGCGCACCGCGTCGGCGCCACCGCGCACGTCGGCGGCGCGCAGCCGATCCTCCATCCAGGCCGGTGCGGCGGCACCCATGGCGCCCAACCGGCCCATGGTCGACAGCGAGGTCACAGGGAGGATGCCGGGCAACACGGGCGTGTCCACGCCGCGCTCGACGCAGATCGGTGAGGAGACCTTCGTACTCGGCAGCCTCGAAGAAGAACTGGGTGACGCCGAAGTCGGCCAGTGCCAGCTTGGCCGCGAGGAAGTCGCGGTCGCTCGGCAAGTCGGGCGAGCGCGGGTGGCCGGCGGGGTGCGCGGCAACACCGACGGAGAAGCCACCAATGGCCCGGGCCAGCTGCACGAGCTCAGCGGCGTAGGCCAACTCGCCGGGGCCGGCCGACGGGTCCTCGGGCGGGTCGCCCCCGAGCGCCATCAGGTTCTCGACCCCGGCCTTGCGGAGCGACACGAGGATGTCGGCCAGCTCGAGCCTCGTGTGGGCCACGCAGATGATGTGGGCCATGGGGTTGAGGTTGGTCGTGTGCAGCAAGCCGGACACGAGGTCGACGGTGCGCTGCCGCGACTCGGCCCCGCCGCGGTAGGTCACCGAGACGAATGACGGCTGCAGTGGCTGCAGTTCGCCGATCGTGCGGGCGAGGGTGGCCAGCTCCTTGTCGTTCTTGGGGGGGAAGAATTCGAAGGAGTACGTGGGCCCCGCCGCCAGCAGCTCCGCAATGCGCGTCATGTCGACGACGCGACCTTCCCGGTTCCTCCCGTTCCCTTCCCGACGTCCGCCCCAGGGGCATCGACACGTCCATAGTCGTCCTCGAGCCGGACGATGTCGTCCTCGCCGAAGTACGAACCCCGCTGCACCTCAATGAAGACGACGTCGGTATCCCCCTCGTTGGCGATGCGGTGCGCGCTCCCGAGGGGGATGTCGATGGACTCCCCCGCGTGCACCTTGGTCACGCCCCCGTCGAGGGTCACCGTCGCCGTGCCCGACACGATGAACCAGTGCTCAGCCCGCTTGAAGTGGCGCTGGTAGCTGAGCCGCTTGCCGGGGTACACGACGAGGCGCTTCACCTTGTGATCGGGCGCGTCATCATCGATGACCGTGTAATGGCCCCACGGGCGCTCCGAGTACTCTCGCTCACCCACTTGATGGCCTCCCTGTTCGTCGCGCCGACGTGTCCGTGTCCGTGTCAGCGGCGCCTGCCGTCACCATCACCGGGCTGCCATCTCCGCGGCCCGGAGCGCGTTGCGCAACAGCATGGCACGGGTCATGGGGCCCACTCCCCCGAGCCGGGGGGTGATCCAGCCGGCAACCTCAGCCACGTCCGGGTGCGCATCAGGGATCAGCTTCTTCCCTTCGAAGCTGGTGCCGGCGGACACGACGGCCGCTCCGGGCTTGACCATGTCCGGCGTGAGCAGATGGGGCCGCCCCGCAGCCGCCACCACGATGTCGGCCGTTCGCACCATCGCCGCCATGGCGGCAGGGTCGACACCGGTGTGAACGATCGTCACCGCGGCGTTGCAGCCGGGGCGCTTGAGGGTGAGAAGGTTGGCCAGTGGCCGGCCGATGGTGACGCCGCGCCCGATGATGGCGACGTGGCGCCCCTCCACCGGGACGTCGTAAGCGTGCAGCAGCTCGACGATCCCCGAGGGTGTGCACGGCAGTGGGCCCGGCGTGCCGAGCACGAGGCGTCCGAGGTTGACGGGGTGCAACCCGTCGACATCCTTCGCCGGGTCGACCGCCAGGAGCGCCTGCTCCTCGTCGAGGCCCGGCGGCAGCGGCAGCTGCATCAGGAACGCGCTGACCCTGGGATCGGCGTTGAACCGGGCGATGGCGTCCATCACCTCCGCCTGCGTGGCCGTGGCGGGCAGGTGCTCACCCACCGAGTACATGCCGATGCCGGCGCAGTCCTCGTGCTTCAACGCGACGTAGCGCTCACTCGGCACATCGTCACCCACGAGCACGGTCCCTAGGCCGACGCTGATGCCCTCGCTGCGCAGTCGTTCGACCCGGTCGGCCACCTCGGCGCGGATCCGGGCGGCGACCGGCTCGCCGTCGAGCAGGATGGCTCCCATCAGTGGCGGAAGTGTCGTTCGCCGGTCATGACCATCGCCAGACCAGCCTCGTCGGCGGCGGCGATCACTTCATCGTCCTTCACCGAGCCACCCGGTTGGACGACGGCCGTCACGCCCGCTTCGGCCAGCACCAGCAGCCCGTCGGGAAAGGGGAAGAAGGCGTCGCTCGCCCCCGCACCGCCCTTCGCCCGCTCGCCCGCCTTCTGCACCGCGATTTCGGCGGCGACGACCCGGGACTGCTGCCCGGCCCCGACCCCGACGGCCTGACCACCCGTCACAACGGCGATGGCATTGGAGGTGGTGCGGCCGCACACGCGCCACGCCAGCACCAGATCGCGCCACTCGTCCTCGGAGGGGGCTCGTTTCGTGACGGCGCGCCACTGTGAACGGGGAGCGACGAAGGCGTCGACGTCCTGCACGAGGACGCTGGTGCCGAGGCTGCGCAGCTGACGGACCGCCTGCTCCGGCGGTGGCCCAGACAAGATGCGCGTGGCCTTGCGACGGCCGATGAGCTTCTCCTGTGCGGCCGGTGCGTACGAGGAGGCGATGATCACGTCGGCCTGCGGCCCGGCGGCGATGGCCTCGGCCACCTCGTCGGTGACATCACCCCCGATGGCGACCACGCCCCCGAAGGCGCTCATCGGATCGCATTCGAGCGCACGCTCGTACGCCGTGACGAGACTGTCGGCCACGGCGGCCCCGCAGGGGTTGGCGTGCTTGATGATGGCCACCGCGACCTGCCCGGCGCCGGCGTCCGCCGCCAGCTCGTGCACCAGCCGCCACGCCGCATCGCCGTCGAAGATGTTGAGGTAGGACAGGGGGTTGCCCCCGTGCTGGACCATGCCGTCCCACCAGCTGGCCGTCCCGGCCGTGCGGTAGCGCGAGCCGCGCTGGTGCGGGTTCTCGCCGTAGCGCAGCACATCGGTGCGCTCGAGCGTGAGGTGCAGTGTCGGCGGGAGGACCGCTGACAGGTCGGCCTCCTCCACGTCGGCGGCCGTGGCGCCCGGGAGGTCCGCGACCGGGGTCGGACCTCCGGCGTCCAGCCACGCGACGATCGCCCCGTCGTACGCGGCGGTGTGGGCGAAGGCGGCCCGGGCGAGCCGGCGCCGCGTGGCGGCCGAGAGCGAGCCGCTGGAGCGTAGCTCCGCCAGCACGACCGGGTAGTCAGAAGGCGAGGTAAGGATGCCGACGTGCTCGTGGTTCTTGGCCGCCGCACGGACCATGGCGGGGCCGCCGATGTCGATCAGCTCGACCGAGGGGTCGGAAGAGAATGGGTAGAGGTTCGACACCACGAGATCGATGGCGGCGATGCCGTTGTTCGTCAGGTCGTCGAGGTGCTCGGGCTTGGACCGGTCGGCGAGGATCCCGCCGTGGATCTTGGGGTGGAGGGTCTTGACCCGCCCGCCCAGCATCTCGGGCGAGCCGGTCACCTCGGCCACCTCGACATGCGCGATCCCGGCGGCGCCGAGGGTCGCTGCGGTATTGCCGCTCGCGACCAGCTCCCACCCCAGTTCGGAGAGGCCGCGGGCCAGCTCGACCAGGCCCTCCTTGTCATAGACGGACAGCAAGGCCCTCACGAAGTCATCTCCTCGTCTTCTCCTTCTTGCCGGATCCTCGGTCGCCGCTTCCATGGGCGGCGCCGGCGCCGGCGCCCACCCAGACCGGTGCCGCGCCGCCCGACGGTGCTTCGATGTCACGCCCCACTTCCAGCTCCCGCAGCGCCCACGCCACCGTGGCGGGATACAGCGTGCGCTCCACGATCTTGATCCGCTCGTGCAGCGTCGCCTCGGTGTCGCCAGGCAGTACAGGTACGACCTCCTGGGCGAGGATCGGCCCGGCGTCCATCTCCAGAGTGGCCAGGTGGACCGTGCACCCGGTCTCGGGCACTCCGGCCGCCAGGGCGTCGCGCACGCCGTGCCAGCCCGGGAAGGCCGGAAGCAGGGCGGGGTGAGTGTTCAAGATGCGGTGGGGAAAGGCGCGGTGCACCTCCTCGGTCATGACGGTCCCGAAGCCGGCCATGGCCACGAGGTCGACCTGGTGCGCCACCAAGGTCGCGGCCACGGTCGCCGTGAAGCCCGCGCGGTCGAACTCGGGGCCGAAGCCCCCGTAAGCCGTCCGGTCGACGAGCTCGGTCGCGGCGCCGTTCTCCTCCGCCAGCGCCAGCCCCGCGCAGGGCCTGTCAGAGAGAACGGTGGTGACCGGGAGCCCTGCCTCGAACATCGCCTGCAGGATCGTCCCGGAACCCGAGACAAGGACCGCGAGGCGCACGGGAGCCAATCTAGTTGGAACCCCATGTCGCTCTAGTTGGAACCCCATGTCGCTCTGGGAGCTTCCGGGGAGCCGGAGCGACGGGGCCACAGGGACCACAAGGGCCAGTAGGGCGCGACAGATCCACGTCCAGCAATTCCCGGCGCGGGAGCGTCACACCGTGAAGGGGTCCAGCAAACGCGGTCGGATGCGGGGGTGGGAGGGTCGGGCGGCGAGGTGCTGCGGGCCTGCTCGGTCGGTCGGCCCGCCTCAGGCCGCCGACGCCCGCCCGGGTGGCGGGCGCTGGTTGCGCATCCGGTTGTGGAACCCGCAGAGGAGCCGGCCGTTGTCCTGGGTGGTCGGGCCACCCTCGGCCCAGGGCTGGACGTGGTCGGCCTGGCAGCTCTCGGCGGGTTCGTAGCAGTAGGGGTGGGTGCACATCCGGTCGCGCAGCTCGATGGCCCGGCGGGTGCCGCCGCTGAAGAGGCGGGCCCGGGCGCTGACGTCGACCCTGGTGCCCAGGCTGAAGATGGCCCGCTCGAAGTAGGCCGAGTCCAGCCACGGGGTGAGCGCCGAGGGGGCAAGCACCGTCCCGTTCTCGAGCTCGCTGATCCGCCCGTGCAGCGTTGGCGGATTCAAGGGGTCCCCGCAAAACCTTGGTGGGTCAGCGATGGTTGACCAAACCAAGGGAGACGACAGATGGCAGCACACATGACGCAGGAACAGCGCCGGATGGTGTTCCGACTCCGGAGCGAGGGACTGAGCGTCAACGAGGTCGCTCGTGCCGTCGGAATGCATTTCATGACGGTGTATCGGGTGCTCGAGGGCAAGCTCACGCGAGAGGGTCATCCAGCCAGCTGGTCTCCGGCTCCTGGTCGCCTCACGCTGGCTGAGCGCGAGGAGATCACCATCGGGTTGTCTCGAGGCGAGCGGTTCACCGCCATCGCTCAGCGCCTGGGTCGTTGCGTGTCGACGGTGAGCCGGGAGGTGGCGGCCAACGGTGGCCGACATGGCTATCGGGCCTGGGCCGGTCAGCTGCGAGCTGAGAAGCGAGCTCGGCGACCCAAGGCGTCCAAGCTGGGCTCGTGCCCCAAGCTGCGGGACCAGGTCGAAGAGTGGCTCAGCGAGTGGTGGTCACCCGATGAAGTCGCCCAGCGCTTGCGCCAGGACTTCCCCGACGATCCGATGATGCGGGTGAGCCACGAGACCATCTACAAAACACTCTTTGTCCAGGGACGCGGCGAGCTCCGCCGGGAGTTGACGCGCTGCTTGCGCAGCGGTCGGGCGGCCCGGCGACCCCGGAGCAAGGTCGAGACGAGGGGCCAGATCCCCGCGAAGATCATGATCAGCGAACGACCGGCCGAGGTCGAGGACCGGGCCGTGCCAGGTCACTGGGAGGGTGATCTGATCATCGGGGCCGGCGGCAAGTCCGCCGTCGGGACGCTGGTCGAACGCTCCACCCGCTACGTTATGTTGCTGCGCTTTGCTGGTGGATACTCAGCCGACAAGGTCAACCAGGCAATGGCCAAGTCCATGGGGACCCTGCCGGCCGAGTTGGCCCGGAGCGTGACCTGGGACCAAGGCACCGAGCTGAACCGCCACGTCGCCTTCACCGTCTCCACCGGGATCCAGGTCTATTTCTGCGATCCCCACAGTCCGTGGCAGAGGGGTTCGAACGAGAACACCAATGGCTTGCTGCGCCAATACATGCCAAAGGGCACGGACCTTTCCAAGCTCAGCGTCAAAGACCTCACCGCCATCGAGAGAAGCCTCAATGGCCGTCCCCGCAAGACCCTCGGATATATGAAACCATCGGAAAAGCTCACTGAGCTTCTTGCGCTCACCCCTTGAATCCGCCGTTTCATAGCCGACCAAGACACTGAACAGCGGGGCGGGGCGGATGCCGTCGGCGGGGGCGCTGCGGCTCCGGGTCGCCATCTCGACGAGGGCGTCGGCCCGGCGCTGGGCCGAGGTGCGGGCCAGCTCGTCGATCCGAGCCGTGCGGCCCAGTCGCTCCTTGGCCTCGGCGCAGTCGGTCTCGAAGAGGTCGTGCTCGAGGCGGTTGAGCTCGCCCGCCACGATGGAGCCCGAGACCGGGTCGAGGGTCATCTGCCCCAGCCACATCCCGGTGAAGCTCGACTCTAAGAACACGTTGCGCGACGCCTTGCGCTCCTCGTCGGCGCTCTCGGCCCCGTCGGGGTCGGCCAGCTGCTCCCAGTAGCTCAGGGCCCGGGAGAAGTCCTCGAAGCCCATGTCGGAGGCCTGGGAGACCAACAACCCCTCGTCCCTGGCCATGGAGGACTCGGTCCGGTGCTTTCTCGCCGAGGCGATGGCCCGGGCCTGGTCGAGGCCAATGGCACCGTCGCGCCAGGCCTGGGCGCACGCGGGCAGGTGGCGCAGTTCCCTCCCGAGGCGCACCCGGCGCCGGGCGGCACTGCGCGGCAGACGGCACTTGGTGGCGATCCACGCCGAGGCCGTCTTGGCCCCGTCGGCCGCCCACTCCTCCCCCACCTCGAAGGCGGCCGTCGCCTCGGTGACGAAGGACTCGAAACGCGCCAGCTGCCGGTGCAGCTCCTCGATGGAGGCGCAGTCGCCGTAGTTGGCCGCATCCGACGCGACGAGTGCCTCGAGCGCCTCGGCGAAGTCGTCCAACTCCATGTCTCGATGGAAGCACGAGGGTGTGACAATGGAGCGAGCTGAAATTCCGTTGACACACGTCGATGCTGAGCGACCGTTCTTTGGGCAGAGCCGCTGCGCGGGAACCGCCGGAACCGTTCCGGCAGTGCCGGCGCGTTGGCCCGACCGCTACTGCCCGGTCACGGTGGCGGGCTCAGCCGCGGGGGTGATCCTGCTGCGGGCCGCGTTGAAGATCAGGCGGACGACGGCGCCGATGATGGCGAGATCCAGCAGCATCTGGGCCGACACAACCAGACGGGCGGCGTCGGTCCGCGGCGTGATGTCACCGAAGCCGACGGTCGAGAAGATGCTGATGCTGAAGTAGAGAGCCCGTGTCTGGTCGAGCCGCTGAGTGAAGGTGAAGTGCGACTCGTGGGACATCCCCAAGTAGATGCCGGAGAAGGCGACCAGGAACAGCACGATCACGATCCCGAGGGCCTCGATCGCCGCGCAGCTCGGGGAGCTGGGCCATGGAGATGCGGCGGATCTGCCAGGCGAAGACGGCAGCGATGACCGCGATGTCGGCGCCGAGACGCAGGAAGGTCCGTACACCGGACTCGTGACCGATGGGGACCACATAGAACGCGCCGATGATGAGCACCCAACAGAGCCCGATGGTCAGGGCACAGCGGAGGATGGCGCGGCGGCGGGAGGTCGGATCGAGATCGGCCAGACGGACTGGTGCGGCCGGGACGCGGTCCTTGCGGCTCAGCCGCGTGCGGGGGCCCGGACCTCCGGGGGGAACTCCTGCCTCCATCAGGGATAGACGCTAACGAGGCAGGGGCTCGGGATGGGGTATGCGTAGGCCGGCGTGGGGGTGCTGGCCCCCCGATATGGCGTCGGTACTACCCCCCTTCCGCTGCGCGGCGGAACGGTTCACAATGGGGGTAGGAGCGTGCGAGCGAGCGTCTCCCTAGGCGTCACGCTGGGCCACGTTCCCGGATGTCCATTTCGGACAAAGGGAGGGACGGCAATGAAGGATGCGAGCGTGAACCGCTGGATGTGGCTGATCGGGTTGGTAGCTGTCGCGTTGCTCTTCGTCTCGTTCGGACCGCTCTCGGGCAGTTCGCCGGGCGAGAACGCGTCGGGAGTCTCCGTGGCGCACTGGTACAACACCCACGTGAACCAGCAGTGGGCGACGGTCTGGATGGTTGGGCTCGCGCTCTTCCTGCTCATGGTCTTCGTGACGCAGCTGCGCACAGTATTGATCGAGGCCGGCGGTCAGCGACTGTTGCCCAATGTGGCCTTCGCCTCGGCCATCATCTTCATCGCGGGCATCGTCGTCGCTGGGAGCTTCGAGATCACGCTGATCCTGGCCGCGCACAACCATGACTACGCCGTGGCGCACTTCGTCAACTTCTACTCGACGAACAACGAATTGTTGTTCCTCGCCGGCCTGGTTTTCCTGACGCTCTCGACCGGCTTGGCGATCCTGCTCAACCGTGGCGTCGCTCCGTTGCCCAAGCTGCTCGGGTGGTACTCCATCCTGGTCGCCGTGGTCGGTGCGGCCGGCCCGCTCAGCTTCTTTGCCATACTTTTCGGGCTTCCGGTGTGGATCCTCGCCACGGGGATCGTGATCGCCGTCAAGCAGCGGCGAGGCACGCTCGGTGGCGACCCGGGCGGCGCTGCAGCGGTTACCGCGGCGCCGATGCCGGCACCGGCACAGTCGGTCAACGCCTAGCCAAAGGCGCGCAGGCCATCGTGTGGGTGGCTCAGCCGAGCCCCCGCACGATGGCCACCACCTTCTCGCCGCACTCGGTGGGGTTCTGTGCCACCGCGACGCCGGCGGCCGAGAGCGCGTCCATCTTGGCCTGGGCCGTGCCCTGGGAGCCCGAGATGATGGCGCCGGCATGGCCCATCTTGCGGCCCGGGGGTGCCGTGACGCCCGCGATGTAGGCGGCCACCGGCTTCGTCATGCTGGACGCGATGAACTCGGCGGCCCGCTCCTCCTCGGAGCCCCCGATCTCACCGATCATCATCACGGCCTTGGTCTCGGGATCGGTCTCGAACGCGGCGAGGCAGTCGATGAAGTTCGTCCCCGGCACCGGGTCGCCCCCGATGCCGACGCAGGTGGTCTGCCCGATGCCCTGCTGCGAGAGCTCGTGCAGGGCCTGGTAGGTGAGCGTGCCCGAGCGGGACACGATGCCGACCGGTCCTCCCGCCAGCGCGATGTCGCCCGACGTGATGCCGATGTTGCACTTCCCCGGGCTGATGATGCCCGGACAGTTGGGGCCGAGCAGGCGGGTGCCGGGGAACTCCTGGACCAGGCGGTTGTAGGCCACGGCCTCGTCCTGGGCCGGGATGCCCTCGGTGATGCAGACGATGAAGGCGATGCCGGCCTCCGCCGCCTCGATGATGGCGTCGGCCGCACCCCGCGGCGGCACGGATATGAACGACGCGGTCGCGCCGGTCTCCTTCACCGCCTCGGCCACCGACCCGAAGACGGGGATGCCCTCGATCTCCTCACCGCCCCGCTTGGGGTTGGTGCCACCCACCACCTTGGTGCCGTACGCCTTGTTGCGCAGGCCGTGGTAGAGCCCCTGGCTCGTCGGGCTGATGCCCTGGATCACGACCGTTGTCGTCTCGTCGACGAAGATGCCCACGTTGGTTCCTGTTCTCTCTCGGGTCCGAAGGCGGCTATGCGTTGGCCAGGCCGACGGCCCGACGGGCGGCTTCGAGCATGGTGGGCTCGGCGATGAGCGTGTCCGACAGGTGGTCGGCCAGGAGGGCACGACCCTCGACGGCGTTGGTGCCGTCGAGGCGCATGACGACCGGCGAGCTCAGCTTCACCCGGCCCATGGCTTCAATGATGCCCTTCGCCACCTCGTCGACCCGCGTGATGCCTCCGAAGATGTTGACGAAGATGGACTTGACCGCGGGGTCGGCGTTGATCACCTCGAGCGCGGCGGCCATGACGTCGGCGTTGGCACCACCACCGATATCGAGGAAGTTGGCCGCGGTACCCCCGACCTGCGTCACCACGTCGAGCGTGCTCATGGCCAGGCCGGCACCGTTGGCGATGATGCCGACGGTGCCCGACAGGCCGATGTAGTTGAGACCCTTCTCCTTGGCCATCTTCTCGCGGGGGTCGACGTCGGAGTCGTCTTCGTATTCCTCCCACTCGGGGTGGCGGAAGGCGGCGTTCTCGTCGAGAGTCACCTTGGCGTCGAGCGCGTGCACCTTCCCCTCGGGCGTGAGGATCAAGGGGTTGATCTCGGCCAGGTCGCAGTCGCCCTCGACATAGCAGTGGTAGAGGCGGACGAGCAGGGTCGCCGCCTGGTCCCGCGCCTCGGGGTCGAGGTTGGCCCGGTCCACCCACTCGCGGGCCTGGTCCTCGGTGATGCCGGCCACCGGGTCGATGTGGATCTTGGCGATGGCGTCGGGGTTGGTCTCCGCCACTTCCTCGATCTCGACGCCGCCCTCCGCCGACAGCATGCCGAGATGCAGCTTCGCCGGGCGGTCGAGCGTGAAGCTGGCGTAGTACTCCTTGGCGATGTCCGACGCGTGCTCGACCCACAGCCGCTTCACCACGTGGCCCTTGATGTCGAGCCCGAGGATGTTGCCCGCGTGCAGGCGGACCTCGTCGGCGTCGGCGGCCAGCTTCACACCGCCCGCCTTGCCGCGGCCACCGACCTTCACCTGGGCCTTGACCACGACGGGGTAGCCCGCGGACTCGGCCTGCTCGACCGCCTGGTCCACCGTGTCGGCCACGCCTCCCGGGGAGGTGGGGATGCCGAAGCGGGCGAAGTACTGCTTGCCCTGGTACTCGTACAGGTCCACGTTGGGTGTGTCTCCTTGGTGTCTCGCGCGTCGGCGCGTAGGTGGGTGGGAAGCGGGTGCAGCAGGAACGGCGTCAGGCCCCGAGCGCCTCCTCGCGCTGGTCGAGGGCCTCGGACAGCCATGAGCCGATGGAATCGAGCGGTGCACCCGGTGTGAAGACGTGGGACACGCCCTGCTCCTGCAGAACCGGGATGTCACCTTCGGGGATGATCCCGCCGACGATGACGAGCACGTCGCCGCGGCCGACGTCGGCCAGGAGCTTGACCACCTTGGGCACGAGGGTGAGGTGCGCCCCGGAAAGGAGGGACAGCCCGACGGCGTCGGCGTCCTCCTGCACGACGGCCTGGACCACCTGCTCGGGCGTCTGGTGCAGGCCGGTGTAGACCACCTCGAACCCGGCGTCACGGAGCGCCCGGGCGATCACCTTGGCCCCGCGGTCGTGGCCGTCGAGGCCGGGCTTGGCCACGACCACCCTGTAGGGACGTTTCATGCCCGACCCAGGATACGGATGCCCTGGTGCCGACGCCAGACCGGGAACGCTCAGCCCCGACGCAGCGGGGTGGCGGTGAGCAGCAGGTTCTTCTTCCCCACCGAGTCGAAGTCCACCGTGGCCTGGGCCCGCGACCCCTCCCCCTTGGCGCTGACGACGACACCGTGGCCCCAGTGGTCGTGGACCACCTCGTCGCCGGCGGCCAGCCCGAGGTCCTCGGCGCCGGTGCTGCCCCGTGACCCGCTGCCCGCCGGCGCCCTGGCGGGACCGCCGCCCGGGCGGCCGGAACGGGCGGCCCGCGACGCGGCGGCCAGGGGGACGGCCGGCGCGAAGGTGGCGCCCGGCAGGTGCTCCTCCCCCGAGAGCGAGTCGTACCCCGAGCCGCGGCGCGGTGAGCCGAGCCCGACGTCCTCGACCAGGTGCGACGGGACCTCGGTGACGAAACGGCTCGGCATGGCCGGCTGGGTGCGCCCCCAGGTGGTGCGGGACCACGCGTGGGAGATGGCGAGATGCTGGCGGGCCCGGGTGATGCCGACGTAGAAGAGACGGCGCTCCTCCTCGAGCTCGCTCGGCTCGGCCAACGAGCGGAAGTGGGGGAAGATCCCCTCCTCCAGACCCACCACGAAGACGGCCGGGTACTCCAGGCCCTTGGCGGTGTGCAGCGTCATCAGCGAGACGCGGGTGCCGTCGCTGTCGAGCCCGTCGGAATCGGCCACGAGGGCCACTGTTTCGAGGAAGCCGATGACGTCGTCGAAGTCGGAGGCCTGGCTGGCCAACTCGGCCAGGTTCTCGATCCGCCCGTCCGCCTCCAGGGTGTGCTCGGCGACCAGCTCGGCCAGGTAGCCCGTCCGCTCGGCCACCAGCTGCACGAAGTCGGCGGGGTTGACCGTCTGGACGAGGGGGCGCAGCTCGGCCAGCGTCTTGGAGAGCTGCTCGGCTCCCCTGAGGGCCTTGCCCGAAAGACCGGCCTCCTCGGCGCGGTCGATGGCCTCGCTGAAGGCGACGTGCTCAACCTGGGCCCAGGCGGCCAACCGGGCCACCGAGGTGTCGCCGATGCCGCGCTTGGGGACGTTCACGATTCGCCGGGCGGACACCTCGTCGTCCGGATTGGCCAGCACGCGGACGAAGGCCAGGATGTCCTTGATCTCCCGCCGGTCGTAGAACTTGGCCCCGCCGACCACCTTGTAGGGGATGCCGCTGAACTTCATGGATGTCTCGAGCGGCAGGCTCTGCGCGTTGGTGCGGTAGAAGACGGCGAAGTCGCCCCACGTCAGGTTGGCCGACGCGTGCAGGCGCAGGATCTCGCTGGAGACCCAGGCCGCCTCGTCGCGCTCGTCCTCGGCCCGGTACCGCGTCACCGGGCCGCCCGTGTCGCCCACGGTGAAGAGCTCCTTGGGCTGGCGGCCGACGTTGTTGGCGATGACGGCGTTGGCGGCGTCGAGGATGGTCTGGGTCGAGCGGAAGTTCTGCTCCAACATGATGGTCGTCACGTTGGGGAAGGCGCGCTCGAACTCCAAGATGTTGCGGATGTCGGCGCCGCGCCAGCGGTAGACCGACTGGTCGGAGTCGCCCACCACGCAGACGTTGCCGTGCGCCTCGCCCAGCAACTTGACGATCTCGTTCTGGGCGTGGTTCGTGTCCTGAAACTCGTCGACGAGGATGTGCCGGAACCGCTCCTGGTACGAGGCGCGCACGTCGTCGTACGCCTGGAGCAGGTTGGCCGTGACCATCAGCAGGTCGTCGAAGTCGAGGGCGTTGGCCCCCAGCAGGCGGCCCTGGTACTGCACGTAGATCTCGGCGATGCGCTTGCGGAAGGGGTCCGGGCCGCCCTGGGCGGCCTCGCGGAACGTCTCGAAGTCCACCAGCTCGGACTTGGCCTGGCTGATGACACCCTGCACGGCTCGCGAAGGCAACCGCTTCTGGTCGTAGCCGAGCTCGGCCGTGATCATCTCAATGAGGCGGCGCGAATCGGTGTCGTCGTACACCGTGAAGGCCGAGCGGTAGCCGAGCCGGTCCGCGTTGGAGCGCAGGATGCGCAGGCAGGCCGAGTGGAAGGTGGAGACCCACATCCTCTCGGCGGGGGGGCCGACCAGGTCGGCGACGCGGGTGCGCATCTCGCCCGCCGCCTTGTTGGTGAAGGTGATGGCCAGGATGCCCCAGGGCGGCGCGTCCCCCGTGGCGAGCAGGTGGGCGATGCGGCGGGTCAGCACGCGCGTCTTGCCCGAACCGGCCCCGGCGATGATCAGCAGGGGGCCGCCACGGTGCTCCACGGCGGCGCGCTGCGGAAGGGTCAGGTCGTCGACCAGGGCGGCGGGCCGGCCGGAGAAGGCGCCCGTCGAGGTGGCCGTGCGCGTGCGCCGGCGCCGGCCGTCGTCGGCACCCTCGGCCGGGGTGTCGAACGGCCCCTCGCTGCCGCCTTCACCGGACGGCCGACTCTCCTCGGCGGCTGCCGCCTCCGCCGCGGCTGCGCCCACGCCCTCGTCGGAAATGTCGAACAGGCGTGCGTGCCCGCCGCTCCCCGGCGTCACGGTCACTCCCACTCGATGGTCCCGGGCGGCTTCGACGTCACGTCGAGTGCCACCCGGTTCACGCCCTCCACTTCGTTGATGATGCGGGAGGCGATCCGCTCGACCAGGTCGTAGGGCAGCCGGGCCCAGTCCGCCGTCATGGCGTCGTCACTGGTGACGGCCCGGATCACGACGGGATAGGCGTACGTGCGTCCGTCGCCCATCACCCCGACGGTGCGCACGGCCGGCATGACGGCGAACGACTGCCACAGTTCCCGGTACAGTCCGGCCCGGCGGATCTCCTCGACGACCACCGCGTCGGCGTTGCGGAGGATCTCGGCCCGCTCCGGAGTCACCTCGCCGATGATGCGCACACCGAGTCCCGGACCGGGGAAGGGCTGGCGCCATACGATCTCGTGGGGGAGGCCGAGCTCTTCGCCGACGGCGCGCACCTCGTCCTTGAACAGCAGGCGCAGGGGCTCGACCAGATCGAAAGCGAGGTCGTCGGGGAGGCCGCCGACGTTGTGGTGCGACTTGATGTTGGCTGCGGTGTCGCTTCCCGACTCGATGACGTCGGGGTAGAGGGTGCCCTGCACCAGGAAGCGCGGGCCATCGCCGGTGCCGCTCTTGCCGTCCTCACCCGACCCCGCACTGTCGCCCGCGCCGGCGCCGGCGCCCAGGTCGCGCGCCACCTCCTCGAAGATCCGGATGAACAGCTCGCCGATGATCTTGCGCTTGCGCTCGGGATCGGTCACCCCGGCCAGCGCGGCAAAGTAGCGGTCGGCCGCCTTCACGTGCACGAGGTCCACCTTGAACTGACGCCGGAAGGTGTCCTCGACCTGATCGGCCTCGCCGGAGCGCATCAGGCCCGTGTCGACGAAGACACAGGTGAGCTGGTCGCCCACCGCCTTGTGCACCAGCGCCGCTGCCACGGCCGAGTCCACGCCGCCGCTCAGCGCGCACAGCACGCGGTCCGTGCCCACCTGGGCCCGCACTGCCGCCACCTGCTGCTCGATGATGGAGACGTGCGTCCATCCCGGGATGCAGCCGCAGACGTCCATGAGGAAGTGGTCGAAGACCTCGCTGCCCCGGTCGGTATGCACAACCTCGGGGTGGAACTGCAGCCCGAAGAGTCGCCGGTCGGGATCGTGCATGGCCGCCACCGGCGCGCCGGCGCTCGTGGCGGTGGGCGTGAAGCCGTCGGGGACGGCCGTGATGGCGTCGCCGTGGCTCATCCACACGCTCGACGTCGCCGGCCAGTCCGGGCACAGCGGTGAGGTACCGGTCTGCGTCAGCTCGGTGCGCCCGTACTCGCCCTGGCCCGTGCGCGACACGATGCCACCAAGCTGCAGCGCCATGAGCTGGGCGCCGTAACAGAGCCCCAGGATCGGGATGCCCAGTTCGTACACGCCGGTGTCGATGGACGGGGCCGGCGACTCGTAGACCGATTTGGGCCCACCGCTGAAGATGATGCCTTTCGGCGCGCGGGCCTTTATCTCGGCGACGGAGATCGTCGGCGAGACGATCTCGGAGTAGACGTGCGCCTCGCGGACACGGCGGGCGATCAGGCGGGCGTACTGGGCGCCGAAGTCGACGACGAGGATCGTGTCGGTGGTCACCGACTCGTGCTCATCCGCGTCAGTGGCCCATCCCCACGCCCTGCGACCGCTGGAAAAACTTCCCTTCGGTCTGCAACGACGGGGCGACCATGACCTCGGCCTTCTGGAACTCCTTGACCGTCTCGTAGCCGCACGTCGCCATCGCTGTCCGGAGCGCGCCGAACAGGTTCATGCGTCCGTCGTTCTCGTGGGCGGGGCCGAGCAGGATCTCGCGCAGGCTGCCGCGCACCGAAGTCCGGACCCTGGCCCCCCGGGGCAATGTCGGGTGGAAGGTGGCCATGCCCCAGTGGAAGCCGCGCGCCGGCGCCTCGACGGCGGACGACAGGGGCGAGCCGAGCATGACGGCGTCGGCACCACAGGCGATGGCCTTGGCGATGTCGCCTCCCTTGGACATCCCGCCGTCGGCGATCACGTGCACGTACACGCCGGTCTCGTCGAGGTGGCGCATGCGGGCGCCGGCCACGTCGGCGATGGCCGTGGCCTGGGGGACCCCCAGACCGAGGACACCGCGGGTGGTGCAGGCGTTGCCCGGCCCGACGCCCACGAGCACCCCCACGGCGCCGGTGCGCATGAGGTGCAGTCCGGCCTGGTACGAGGCGCAACCACCCACGATCACCGGGAGGTCGAACTCCCGGATGAAGCGCTTCAAGTTGAGCGGTTCGGAGGTCTTCGACACGTGCTCGGCCGACACCACCGTCCCCTGGATGACCAGGATGTCGAGCTCGGCGGCCAGACACGCCTGGGCGAGCGACTCGGTGCGCTGGGGGGTCACCGAGGCGGCGGTCGTGATGCCGGCCTCCTTCATCTGCTTGATGCGGGCGGTGACCAGCTCGGGGATGATCGGCTCCTGGTACATCTGCTGCATGCGCGACGTCGCCTTGTCATCGTCGAGCTCGCGGATCTCGTCGAAGAGCGCAGTGGGATCCTCGTAGCGGGTCCACAGACCCT
>CAVWKG010000003.1:0-433607 GCA_963755375.1 uncultured Acidimicrobiaceae bacterium
AAGGTGTTTGACTTCGTCCACGGCGTCCAGGCGAGTCCTCTGAGCTGGCCTCCCGTCCACGGAACGTCCACCGAATCCGCCCGAATTCGACCCTGTTGTAGAGCGGTCTACTACCGACCGAATCCAGGAGACTCGCCGAGTCGTCACGTCGCCAATGAGGCACGCTCTCCGGGTGTGGGATCCCAAAGCAATTGCGTACAGGGATCCGTTGCCCTGCCTACAGGGAAACCCCGATCCGAGAACAAATCTGCGTCACTTCATCAAAGATAGATGCCGGGACGGTGAACGGCTCCGTGGCCGCCACCTCGGCCAGATGAGCGTGAATCTCTTCCGCTGTGGGAGGCGTGTCGGATGACGCGACCCAGCCCTCTCCAAGGCCCACGAAAACCCGGGCGAAGCGACCGGCACAAGCCGAAAAGTTCTGGTGAGTGAAGGTGCACGTTCGGCTGGCGAGGTAGACGACAATGGGCACCACGAGTTCCGGCTCGATGCAGCGAAGGAACGGCACATCGTCGCCGAGATCGTCTCGGTCTCCAATGGTCTCGGTCACCATTCGGGAGTAGCCGAACGGAAGGACGGTGTTCGCCAAGATACCGTGAGGGGCACCATCGATAGAGATGACGTTGGCGAGCCCAACCAGGCCTGCCTTGGCCGCCGCATAGTGCGCCGAGTTCGGCTGGCCGAACAGCCCAGCCGAGGAGGCAATGAAGACGAAGCGGCCTCCTCCTTGGGCTTTCATGATTCGGTAGGCGGGCTGACTCAGGTAGAAGCCTCCGTTCAGGTGAACGTTGAGCATCCGTCGCCAGTTCTCGGCCGGCAGCTCATCGAAGGGGGTGGTATCGAAGATCCCAGCGTTACTCACCACCGCGTCAAGGCGTCCGAACTCCTCGACAGCCCGCCTCACGATGGCCGCCCCGCCCGCCTCGCTATCCACCGAGTCGTACGACGCCACCGCGATGCCTCCTGCAGCTGCGATCTCCCGAACGACCTCGTCGGCCACGCTCGGGTCTGCACCGTCTCCATGCATGGTGACGCCGGCGTCGTTGACGAGAACCGAAGCGCCGCGTTGTGCCAGATCTAAGGCATACAGGCGGCCGAGTCCACGACCGGCTCCGGTAACGATGACGGCTTGCCCATCGAAGTCGATCACTGTTGGAGTTCCTTTCATCCATTGCGCCAGGAGATCTTCCTGAGACCGCAAATGGAGAGTCGCTCGGCGCCGTCACACAGAGAATGCTCTGCGGGAAGACAGTCAACCTTCGCCGCCGCGATCCGACGTCGTCGACCTATGGCGAACTCGCGGACGTCGTTCCCTTGATATCAGTCCCACAGACGGGCTGAGAGGACGCCGGAACGAACCCTTTCTCTTGCGCTCGGAGGACCCAGACGCACTGTTCTGCCGGATCGTGTCCAAAGTTGTTCGCGTAGTCAATCGGCTTGGGTAGCAATCCGTTGGCGGTGTAGTTCTTGATACTGCGTAGGTCTTTGATCACAGCCGCCTGCGTGGGGTTGGCGCCGGCCATCTGCAACCCCCTGATCATCAGGTCGGCGCCCGCCCAGGACTCGTACTGGAACAAGGTTGGAAATTGAGTCTTGGAGAAATGCTGATACTTCTGGAGCGCAGCCGCCATCTGTTCTGTCCCCGCGTTAGGTAGGGAGAAGGGACGGTAGATGGACAAGAATTCATCACCCTGCAAGTAGGTCCACGAAGGAGATTTGACGACCTCCGGCGCATAACCCGTGGCGAAGACAGCTGACTTCAAGTGCACACCCGCCTGCATGAGGGCTGTGGCCAAGGCAAAGTCGGATGCGTCGATCATCGTGGGAAAAAGCGCGTTCACATGCTGTTTCTTCGCCGTGAGGGCGGCGCTGGTGAAGTCCATGCCGCCGAACGGCACGGAGGTATCGAGCACACCCAGCTTGCCGCCGGCGTGCTCGAACGACTTCACCTCCTGCCCCGCCTCTCGCGATGAGCTCGGGGAGATGCTGTAACCGTACGAGCCGAGGACGGTGCCGCCGTACTGCCTGAGGATCTTCCCTTCAAGAGTATTGACGGGATATGAGGGATCGACGCTGCCGAGGTCCGATGAGAACATGTTGGTGTAGGGCTGCTGGCCCCACTCCGGTCCGTCCGTGTACGACCCGGTCACAGGCACCCCTTGTTGTTGGGGGTACTTGGCGGCGAGAAAGAACAGCGCGCTGGCCGACACGATGCCGAATGCGCCCTTGGACAGTGCACTCTGCACTCCGGTTGCGACTTCCGTTGGGCTGGTCTGGTCGTCGACCACCAGGGGAACGAGCTTGTGTCCGTTCACGCCTCCCTCGGCATTCTGTAGCGCGATACGTGCCAAGAAGCCAGCGGGATCGGAGGCGGTCTCCGGGGCACTGGGTCCAGTGAGCGACGTGACCAACGCCAGCGTGATCGGCGCTGGAGAGGCAGATGCCGACGGCGTACTGAAACTGAGGGTCGCCAGTGTGATCCCCACAGCTCCCGCTACAACCCCAGAAATCCGGACTTGACGTCGCATGTGCCAGCCCCCCGGCGTCGAGGATCACAACGATTCGGTGTGACCTGATATTTGTTCCGCAGCCTAGGAGCGCCCACCCGGAGCGTCAACATGGGCGCAGCCGGCGAGAGATCCAGGTCCCTCCCTCAAGGAATGAGTTGTCCGGTGGGCCGAACGACCAACTCGTTCACGCAGATTCCCTCCGGCAGACTCATGATGAAGGCGATGCACTCAGCCAGCGATTCGGGGGGTGCGGGACCTGCACCCTCGGCGAACATAGGGGCTTCCGTAACGGTGACCTCCCCGTCGATGACGACTCCCTCCCAGCTCAACCCCTCGGTCTCGAACATGCCCGGCATGACGAGACTGACATTGACGGCGTGTTGCGCCAACTCGAGGCGAAGGCTGTCGAATGCCGCCTCCAGCCCGCGCTTGGACGCGGCGTAGATGCCAGCACTGGGCATCGGCGTGAGCGCTCCCGTTGAACCCACGATGACAACGTCGCGTCGTCCGGACCGGGGAAATCGGGCCGTCGCATAACGCACTGTGGCCAGTGGGCCGACCAAGTTGAGGTCGAAAAGCTCTCGCCACCGCTCAGGGGTTCCGGAGGAGATCTCGCCGGCCATCATCCGGCCGGCAACCGCGACGACGCCGTCCAAACCTCCGTGGAAATCGGCGACTTCATTCACACTTGACTCGAGGGAGTTCAAGTCCGTGACGTCGCAGCAGACAACCGAAGCGCGCACACCGAGTTCTTCAGCAAGATCCTCGAGTCGGTCCTTTCTTCGAGCCAACATCGCCACCGAGCCTCCGGCGCCGACGATGGCGCGACAGGTCGCTGCTCCGATGCCACTCGAAGCCCCGGTCACGAGCACGCGTCGACCTCTCAGGTCACGAGCGACGCCCATTCGTCCCTTCCGTCTGCCACTGCATTGACGCTCCACTCCACCGATGGCTACCGTGTGAACAAATCTTAGGTTAGCGGGGAGGCGTTGTGGAATCGGGGCAGGCACCTCGGGATCGTCAATGGCGGGGACGGGTCGACCGGACGATGACGGTGACGGTGGCGACGATCTTCTCCTTCCTACGGCTGCTCCTTCCCGCAGGAGACGAGACGACCTTCAGATCGACCGGAAACCTCTTGTATCTCTTGCTCGCGCAGCCGGACCAATTGGAGTCGGTGCGCGCCGACCGGTCACTGATCCCGCAAGCGATCGAGGAGGCGTTGCGCCTGGAAACGCCTCTGCTCACTATCACGCGGCTCGCCACCAGAGACACCGAGATCGGCGGTGTGGCGGTTCCTCAAGGCTCGACCATCATGTTGATGCTCGCTGCGGCGAACCGCGAGGAGACTCGCTACGAATTGCCCGACCACGTCGACGTCACACGAGATAGCCCTACGCCTCACATGTCATTCGGGCACGGTCCACACGTCTGCCTCGGAATACACCTGGCCCGCGTGGAGATGCGAGTCGCCCTCAATCTGCTCCTGGATCGCCTGCCGGATCTGCGCCTCGACCCGAGCGCGGACGATCCGCACATCCGGGGCCAGGTCTTCCGCTCTCCGACTTCCATTCCCGTGCTGTTCGGTTAGGGACAGCCCGCAGGGAGTAGGCCATGGACATAGAGCAGCTCCTCACCTCAACTCGGTCGGCTCGCCGGTCGCTCGATCTGACCTCGTCGGTCGACCCGTCGCAGATCCGTGACTGCCTACGGATCGCCTTCCAAGCGGCCAACGGCTCGAACCATCAGTCCTGGCGCTGGGTCATCGTCAACGATCCACACCTTCGCAGCGAGATTGGGAATCTGTACCGAGAGTCCTATCTGCGCATGACCGGCGGGGCGATGGTCTCCGACCTGCTGCCGGAGGACGACTTCGGGCGCTTGATGTCATCGACAGAATGGCTCGTGAACCACCTTGCGGAGGTCCCCATTCTGGTCATCCCGTGCTACGAGCCTTACCTACCTAACTTTGGGGACGATGATCAGGCCTTCCAGGCGGCGACGCTGTACGGATCGATCTTTCCCGCCGTGTGGAACTTCCAACTGGCCCTCCACACCCGTGGGTTCGGCACCTGCATCACAACGATGCACCTGCTTCACCAAGTCGAAGTTGCAACGTTGCTGGGTATCCCCAGCACCTACGTCCAAGGCTGCTTGCTGCCAGTGGCCAAACTGCGGCCTGGAGTCACGTTTCGGCCGGCGCCACGGCGTCCGCTCGAGGAAGTCGTCGTCGTCGACCATTGGGACGGGCCGTCGAACTCGAAGCCAAGCGGGGAGGAGATCTGATGGACGACCACACGGAACAGAAACTCCTCGAGCGGTTGGACCGAGCGGAGATCCTGGACTGCATCACCCGTTATGCGCGGGGAATGGATCGACTCGACAGGGCTCTGGCACGTTCTGCGTACCACGAGGGCGCGATTGATGATCACGTTGGCTTCGTCGGCGAAGTCGACGACTTCCTCGACTGGGCCTTCGCCTATCACGGCGGCCAGGTTCGCCATCAGCACTACATCACGAATCACTACGCCGAGCTTGACGGTGACCAGGCGCACGCCGAGACCTATTACATGTTCATCGGAACCGAGAGCGACTTTGCCGCCCCACTGACGGTCTTCGGGGGCCGCTACGTCGACCGCTTCGAGCGGCGCCACAGAAAGTGGGGCATTGCGGTCCGCCTCTGCCTGGTTGAGTGGGCAACAGACCCGAAATCGCTCCTTCCGGCAGACGCTTCCGATTTCCTGGCCGCGACAGGGACGGTTGCACGCAACGCCAGGGACAGCTCCTACGAGCGGCCCCTGCGGCCGCGTCGCAGGGATATGACCTCATAGGTGACGATCACGCCAAGGCGTGGCTCTTCAGGAAATGGCCACCAAAAGGGTGCCCACGGGAGCGATGCGCAAGGGGATACCCACGAGAGAGCTCAACTGCGTTTCGCGGCACCTCGCAGCATGGTGTCGCGGACATGCAGGAGTGCCGTGCGCTTGCCGTAAGTGTGCAAAATGCCTTCTGGCACCCAGGTCAGGTCCACGATCGAGCGGGCAGTGAGCTCGGTCGAAGGACCCTCGATCTTGAGCTCTCCGGCGCGAGCGCCGTCCTTCAACATGGCCTTCAGGCGCTGCAACAGACTTGGGAACGACCAGGCCATGTCAGGCGTGTCGGGCGGTGACTGCCGCAGCCACGCCAGCTGGATCTTGAACTCGTCATGGAACTGCTCCAGAACGTTGATCTGGAGCCATGCCACCGCGTCGAGTTTCTGGACGCTTGTACCTGAGGAGTTGAACGCGGCATCCCACCCGGCAACAACCTTCTCTGAGAAGGAGCGCATGATCGAAACCAGCAACTCCTCCTTCGATCCGATCTCGCGGTACACGCTGCCGGTGCTCATGTGCGCTGCTCCGGCGATGTCCCGAACGGTGGTGGCCTCATAACCTCGTCGCCCGAATTCAGTCCTCGCCACGACTCGGATGAAGGCTGACCGGTCGGACTCCGAGACGGGGCCGGGGTCCCAGGAGAGCATGACCTTCTCGACGGCTTGCATGGCTTTGGATCCGTCGAGCTGACTGTCCCGAGGAGCCCGCGTCGCCACTCCGTAGAGAACCATGTTGCAGAGATGCTCAGCGACACGATCGACGGATCGGTAGCGGTGGTACAAGCCCAATCCAACGTGCAACATCGTCTGAGTGAGCCTGTGAGCGAGCATCGGCAGCTCGATGTCATCTCGGAGCAAACCGGTGGCGTGGCCAACCTCGAGGGTCTTGAGCATCGCCTTCTCGGTTGCCGTGGGCGCCCGGGCCGCAAGTCGGACCAATTCCTGGCCAGCGCTTAGTGGAGGGTCGTAGAACGAGAACTGCACTGCCGCGCTGTGGCGTGCTGCGCACTGCGCGATCGCAGTGCTGAAGCTCGTAATCCGATCGACCATGTCTCCAGGGTCACTCTCACGGAGCTCTTTGAGCGCCATTTCCGCCTGACGATCGAGGTCAACGTGGTACCGCTTCACCAGTTCGACGATGATGGCCTCTTTGGATTCGAAGTGGTGATAGAGGCTTCCTGGCTGGATGCCGCTCGCCTCTGCAATCTCCTGCAGCGTCGTCCGCAGCCCAGAGGTGGCAAACACGCTGGAAGCGGTGTCGAGGATCTCATCCCGGCGTTGCGTATCCAGGGCGTCCAGTGACCCGGGTTCCACTCCGGAGGGGCCGCGCTTCGCCACGCTCATCTCAGATCCACTTCGGGCTTCCATTCGCACGCGCGGCCCGAGAACGGTGGTCGAATCCCCTCGGCATCGTGATCTCGACGTATCCCTTCCCCAGTGACCTCCGTCAGCAGGTTACCGCGGGAGTTCGACCCCACTCTCGCTCCGTTCGTGTCGCTATGAGGTCCCGTCGACGTTCTTCGGACTGCAGCGCCCGTCAGGGTTGGTCACCACATTGGGTCGTGCCGATTGTGCAGATTCCCAACCGTCCCAGATGCCGGCCATATAGGGACCGGGTTGTCCGGCTTCGGCGTAGAAGCCTTGAGGGTCGTAAACCTTGGCCTCAGGGAACGGCCAGGGGCAGGCGACCGAGGTCGCAGCACCCGTCGCCCTGATCACGCCGAAGCTGGCCCCATAGCAGAAGTACGCGACGTTGAGAATGGCGAACATGACAGCAAATGTGGCGAGCGCAGGCCGCGCACGGAAGGGACGGAAGGTGCGAATGCGTTGCGACAGCTTCTCGGCCTGGGTCCGCCCCGTGTCGTCCCGGTAGAGCAGCACCCCCGCCGGAATCATCACCCAGCAGACGAAGGTTGACTCCCAGAGCAACGGGAACTGATACGGCTTGCCAGTGAAGAGCGATCCGAAAGGGATGACCTGTGAATAGATATAGAGCTGTGTGCGAACCAGGATCGTCTCGAGAATGGCGTCGTAGATGAATCCGATCACCAGAATCAGCAGCGCCAGACTGACGAGCGGATGCCGCCAAGCGAACGAATCGATCGGGCGGCGAGCTTGGAACCGCCGCAGGATCCAGATGGCTGGGAAATAGGCCCCGAGATAGAAGGTGGCGTACCCCACTCCGATGAACGGTTCGACGGTGGGCGACAGCGACGCCAACGGCCAGGTCTCCGGAAAATGCGTGAGCTGGGGGTTGTAGGCGGCATACGGCGCCCAATTCATAATGGGGTCCATCCACACGATGGCGGTGGTGGCGATCACCATGAGCAGCACCGGGTGCTTCGGGTAGCGCTGCCACATGAGGACGAAGATGACCGCCAGCGCCAGGACCCCGAGCGCGGTACCAAGCTCGAGGGTGGGGACCCAGTCGTGATGGAAGAGTGGAGCCACCGGCCTCGGCGCGCCGTGAACGGTGGGGTTGGCGATACGAGCTGCAACCGCACCGCGGCGGGCGGTGTACTGAATGGCGATGATGGCAACGTTGGCCAGGAGTAAAAGCACAATGACCCCAGCCGCCGGCCGGGACGTGAAGGCCGAGGATGAACCGGTGCGCGAATCGACCGCTGGTCTCTCGTCGATCTTGGTCACGGTCGCCTATTGCTCGCCGAACCGGTCGACGAGATGTGAGTGTTCGCCATCAGGATCGAGCTTGCGCGCGACGAGATAGCCCGCCCCCATCCAACCGCGTCTCGTCCAATTCCCGAAGGACAGATACGTTCCGGGGGATCCGGCTGCTGCCGGCACCATCTTCACCCGTTCAAGCGCTTCTTTGACACCTCGGGGGCTGAGAGGATGGGCATCCGCGAATGCATGGAGGAGCACTGTGGCGAAGTCCCTGTTCACAAGTGGAAGCACCCATTCGGGCCGGCGACCGTAGGTGGCTGCGAACTGGTCGAGGAACGCCTGCCCCACGAGGTTGCTCTCGTCGTACTGATCGACGCCGATCCAGCCGAGCATGGCGTTCCACATGGCTTCGTGGAACCAGGCGTTCTGGAACGCCGTCCCCATGATCCGGGTCGGGTCCCATTGCATGGACTCGAGCACGCCGTTGACATAGAACACTCCGAAACCGAACCCGCAGTGGACCATGGCGGTGGCCTTGGCCTCGTGCAAATTCCGTAATGCGCCCTCCACCGAACCCGCCGTCTGGGCGACCCACTCCTCGGCCACGATCTGGATGCCGCGGTCACGACTGGCCTTACGGAAGTTCCGGATGTAGGACTCGCCGACCAACGACTGCTCGATCAGGGCTCCGACCTGCGTGTGTCCACCCTTGGCGAGGATCTGCGCCCAGAGAATCGGCTCGTCGGTCATGGATCCTTGAGGAAGGGCAAACGTCCATTCCCCGAGCCACTCATCAGACCCCGAGCAGCTGATCGCCGGGACGTGGAACCGATCTTCGATTGCCTCGCGCATCGGAATGCAGTTGTCCGAGATACTGGGCCCAAAGACGGCAAGACAACCTTCATCGACCAGTTCTGCATACCCGTCGACGACGGACTTGACCGACCCCTTCGGAAGGCCCCAGGACTGACGGATAACGAGCTCGATCGGGCGGTCGACAAGGCCCCGCTCCAAGCCTTCTCGGAAGACCAGTTCAAAGGGTAGAAAGAAGTCGTCGACCCGCTCTTTGGGATGGTCCTCGGGCACCACCCAGTCCATGAGGATGCCGAGTTTGATGGGCTCGGCGTGAGACTCGTAGGACAACTCGCCCCCCTTGACGAAGCTCCCGTAGGCGAACCTGAGATTTGTTCCAAACCTAGTGACGGCGTCTCACTCTGTCAAGAAACATTCGTCGCTTTAAATGGAGGCTTGCGTGACGTAGGCGTCGATCATCTCGAACAGTCCCGCTGTGACGATGGGGTCGTCAGTCAGAGGTCCGGCGATGGCTGCTCGGGCCGCGTCGCGTAAATCCAGGCCAGCAGTGACGAGCTGAGCCGCTGCAACAAGCACCCGCGTCGATGCGACTTCCCGCAGCCCCGATGTCTCGAGCCGCCGGATCGCCCCAGCGAGCCGTACCAACTGGGTCGCCAATTCCTCGTCGATGGCAGCCTCGTGTACCAGGATCTTGACCTCCACGTCGGGAGGTGGAAAGTCGAGCTCAATGGCCACCATGCGTTGACGCGTCGAATCTTTCATATCCTTCAAGACGCTCTGATAGCCCGGGTTATACGACACGACAAGGCAGAAGCCCGATGTTGCGTCGAGGGTCACGCCGAGTCGTTCCATCGGAAGCTGCCGGCGATAGTCCGCCAGTGGATGCAGGACGACAGTCGTATCCTGACGGGCTTCGACGATCTCGTCCAGATAGCAGATGGCACCCTCCCGGACCGCTCGAGTGAGCGGTCCGTCGACCCAGACGGTTTCTCCGCCGCGCAGGAGGAACCGACCAACCAGATCGGCAGTCGTCAGGTCGTCGTGGCACGCCACGGTAATCAGCGGGCGGCCGAGATCATGTGCCATCGCCTCAACGAATCGCGTTTTGCCGCACCCCGTCGGGCCTTTCAACATCACCGAAAGGCCCTGCTGAAAGGCAGCCCGGAAGACTCGCGTCTCTGTCCCGACCGGCAGATAGAACGGCGATACCTCTTGACTCACTTCCCACTCCCCTCAATCGAAAGTAGCTCCGTCGACCGCGTGACTCGCTCGGATCGTCTCCGTTGGAACTCCGCCGTGCCGAGGGCAGCACGAAACAAGGGGCCGATTCCGCCAGCCATGAGGTCCGCGCTGCCAAACGCCGCATACGCGGCTGTACCGAATACTCTCCGCAGCGCCTCCGTATCCGTGGTGGAGGCGATACTCAAACAAAGACATCCGATGCCTCGATGCCGGGCCTCGGAGAGGGCGCGTCGCGCGTCGGCCTCGCCGTACGACCCTTCGTAGCCATGGTCGTACGCGAACCCGTCGGACAGGACGACTAGCAGACGCCGTCCGGTACCTGCCTCCCGCTCCAAGGTCGCGGCGCCGTGACGGATGGCTGCTCCGAGCCGAGTGAAACCTCCTGGGCGCAAGCCTCCCAAACGGCTCTCCGTCAGCGTCGAGAGGGTGTCGTCAAAACGCTTCACCGGGTAGATGTGGACGCCAGAGCGCCCTTGCGAGCGAAATCCGTAGAGGGCGACCCGGTCCCCGACCTGGTGGAGCGCTGCGGTGAGATCAGCCGCAGCGGACATCTGGTGATCGTGGACGATGCCGCCTGACCCGCTCGGCTCGCCAGCGGAACCAGAGATGTCCAGGAGAACGAGCACGGAGAGGTCCCGCCGACTCCGCTGGCTCTCGATGTAGACGTTTTCGTCAGGGGACGAGTGCGCCCGGACCTCGACGTAGAAGTCGACTGCAGCGTCGAGATCAAGGTCCTCTCCCTGCGGTTGGCGACGGTGTCGCTCGACCTCCGTTCCAAGGCGGGCCAGCGACCGTCGCAGGGACCTCGTGTTCCCTGCGGGAATTCGGGATCGGTCTCCGTCTTCGGGCTCGAGCTCAACCACGGTGCACCATTCGGGCCGATACCTCTTCAAATGAATATTCCATTCCGGATAGACGAACCCTCGGACGACATCGAGAGATCCGTCGTTCGAGACCGACAGGCGCCTGATGTTGGGCGAATCCGTGCGCGAGACGCGGTTACTGCTCCGCTCGAACCGGGTGGGAGCGTCTGCTCCTGGGCTGCCGGCCCCCGATGACCTCGCGTCGCCGAGCAGTCGCTTGAGGAGTCGTCCGATCGGACCGCCTCCACCGACGGGGCTCGAGAGAATGTCGACGATGGCGCCGTCTCCAACATCATCCTCGAGCTCGCGGAGAACTGCCTGCCCATCTCGGGACGGCATGCGAGTGGGTCCCAGTCCTTCAGTCCGATCGTCACCGACGATCCCGACGTGGCGGGGCCGGATCACACCAAAGGAGGCCGGAGGGTCCGGGATCTGCTCTGTCCCGATGGCCAGTATCAGCGACGACTGCGGAGAAACTGTTCTCTGTGCCGTCACTGGGTCGGCCACGGAAACAACGGCGGTCGGGAGAAGGTCCGATAGCTCGGTCAGAGCACGATGTCCTTCGAGGCTCAGGTAGCGACGAGCTGCGGACGGCTTTCGGGCCAACTTGTGGAGGACTCGAGGCTCGAGACTCCCCGCGTAGACCAGGGACGCTTGGACCACGACGGACTGCAGCTGAGTCAGGGCAGCAACCTCAGCGTCGATGAAAACAGTACGTCCGTCGCTCCAGACCGGACTGCCCGGATCTCCGCTCGCCACCTCCAATGGCCGACCGGAAATGGCGGATGCCAGAAGCGCGTATCGATTGCCGATCTCGACCTCAGCGTCCACCGGGACCTTCGTCGCGGTGTTCACGTTCTGCTCCCGAATGGGAATGGACCTCCCGAGCCATCATGCGGTCGACCCGTTTACTCATGCCGAGGGTGGCGACCCTAGAGAGGACCAACCATTTGGGTCAATCGTCCGTGAAAGGACCCCTTTGCCATTGATCGCCCGGCTGACTCAAGCATCGATCATTCCATCCGGACCTCGGCCTCCATGATCGTGGCATCCGCTGTGTCCATGATGGTGTCGAGATTGGCGGCGAGGTCCTCGAGTGTCAATGTCGGTGACGTAAAACCCTGGGTCTGCATGATCGCCATCCTCAGGACCTGACCGCCGCCAGCGACCAGTATCTCTCCATTCAATTGACACGATTCGTGAGCCAAGAAGGCTGCCGCGGGCGCGACGAATTCCGGAGCGAAGCCATCCATCACGTCCGCGAAGGTCTCCACCGGTACGTCGTAGACGTGCGACAGGACCTTCGGATCTGACAGGCGCGTCTTGGCTCGGGGCGCGACGGCGTTCACCAGGATCCCGTGCCTTCTGGCGTCAAGTGCCAGGCTCCGCGTGAACCCGAAGACACCACCCTTGGCGCCCCCATAACTGGTGTTCTTCGGCACCATGCCAAATGCGGCCTCAGAGCAAGTGTTCACGATTCTTCCGTAGCCGTTGCTCCGGAGGTACGGCCAGGCTGCCCTCGTGACGTTCACTGTCCCGAAATAGTGCACATCGATCATCCGCCGAAACCGGTCTGCCGTCAGATCATCGAACCAGTCGGGTTGGGAGATCCCGGCGTTATTGACAATGATGTCCACCCGACCGAACGCGTCCAAGGCAGTGCGGACGATCGTATCGGCACCTTCCTCAGTAGCGACCGACGCAGAACAGGACACCGCGTTCCCGCCTGCGCTTTCGATCTCCTTCACAACCTGTGCCGCCGGCTCTGAGGAGGACTCAGTCCCGTCGAGCTGGCCGCCCAGGTCGGCCACCACGACCTGAGCCCCACGCGCCGCGAGCAGCCGAGCATGAGCCCGTCCAACTCCACGCCCGGCCCCCGTCACGATGGCCGTTCGCCCATCGAATCGCAGCAACTCCATGTTGAAACCCCTTTGCCTCCTTCGGCAGCCGCCGATTTCGGCATCTACCTCGTTTTGGCCCCGTGTATCCCTGGCCCAGGTGCGCAGCCCTGAGCGACGAAGCAAGGCTACCTAATATTTGTTCCGTCTGAATCTTGGGGCTAGCTTGGCCCCTCGGTGGCTACCAACTTTGAGATAACTGACTTCTTCACCGATGATTCGCTCTTCGATGATCCCTACCCTTACTGGGAATACATTCGAACCCATAAGGGTCCCGTTTGGATCGATTCTCGGTACAACCTGGCAGTCGTTACGGGCCATGAGGAGGAAGTCGAGGTACTTCGAGATCACGCAACATACTCTTCGTGCAACGCCCCGACTGGTCCGTTTCCAGGACTTCCAGTATTGGTCGAGGGCGACGATGCCAACCCGCTCATCGAAGAACATCGCTCCGAATTTCCAATGCACGAATTCATGGTGACGATGGACCCGCCCCAACATGATGAGTACCGCAGCCTGATGTGGCGACTCTTCACGCCAAAGCAAGTCAAGAAGAACGAAGATTTCATGTGGCATCTCGCTGACGAGCAAATCGACAAGTTCTTCGAGGTTGGAGAAGTGGAGTTCAGCGGCCAATACGCCTCACCATTTACCGGACTCGTAATTGCTGACCTCCTCGGTGTGCCCGAGGAAGACATACCTCGTTTTCGGGCCTGGTTCGAGGGTCAGTTTGACCGCATGGAGGAGGACGGCAGCAACATCACAGGCAATCCGTTGACCTTCTTCGAGGATTCCTTCGCGCGCTACGTAAATGAGAGGCGGGAGAATCCTCAGGACGACGTGCTTACGCAGCTGGCGGAGGCCACGTTCTCCAGTGGGATAGTGCCCGACACCGAGGTGATCGCTCGCGAGGCAGCATTTCTATTCGCAGCGGGCCAAGAGACAACGGTGCAGCTGATCACATTCTCGATGCGGTACCTGGCGGAAAATCCAGACGCGCAAGAGCGGCTGCGACAGCGCCGCGAGCTCATTCCGAACTTCCTCGAGGAGATGCTAAGGCTCGAGAGCCCTATCAAAGGTCATTTTCGAATGGCTCGGCGGTCCACGATCCTCGGAGGGATCACCATCCCGGCCGGCACATCAATCATGCTGGTCAACGGCGCAGCCAATCGTGATCCACGGCGCTTCGAGAGTCCCTGCGAAATGCATTTCGATCGCCCAAACGTGCGCGAGCAGCTGGCGTTTAGTCGTGGTGCGCATTCATGCATCGGACAGTCTCTGGCTCGGTCCGAATCCCGCGTAACGATTGAGCGGGTTCTGGACCGGATGGGCAGATTTCCAGGTGTCGGAGAATCATCATGGGCCCGCCGAGGCACGACATTGGGAGTACCTGCCGACTTGGTTGTTCAGGGGCCTCACTGAGCTTCATCTGCAGTTCACGCCCATCAAATAGATCAAACAACAAACGATATTTCCCCTCACCTCGAGAGGTTGAGCTCGAGCCGACAAAGTCGGCCACTCTTGTGAAGGCCGCCAACAAAGTTCTCGTACAAAGGACCTGCTGCATTCAGACCCCTGTTGGCGGGGTTTGTAGGTCCGATCGACCCTCAAGCCTTCGCCGCCGATTGTCTGGTGTCCCTCTACGAACCTGTCCGAGTGCTGGTGCCAGCGTAATCCGTACCACAGAACGGCTTCGACGAGATGGGCGTAAAGCCTGACTTCGCGGCTCGCAGGACCCAGGCACACTGTGGCAGGTCGTGACCGAAGACGGTGGAGTAGTTGATGGTGATGGGCAGCAGCCCGTTGCCGTTGTACGACTTGATGCCGCGCAACGCCTTTACGACGCTGGCCCGGCTCGGGTCCTGTCCCGCCCGCTGCAATCCCGCGATCATGAGATCGCAACCGAGCCACGACAAGTCCTGACCGTAACTAGGGAACTCGCTCTTGGTGAAGTGTGCGTACTTCGTAAGGGCTGCGGCCATCTGTTCAGTCCCCGCGTTGGGCAACGAGAACGGGCGGGCCAAGGACAAGAAGTACGCCCCCTGGAGGCTCGACCATTCTGGTGAATGAATAATGCTCGGCTCGTAGCCCGTCGATAGCAGAACCGCCTTGAGCTTCACACCGGCTTGATCGAGTGCCGTCACGAGAGAGAAGTTTGAGTTCCCGTCCATCGTCGGAAGGACCGCGTTCACGTGGTTCTTTTTGGCAATCAACGCTTCGGCTGTGAAGTCGACGCCGCCGAAGGGTACGGTGGTGTCCAATACACCGATCTTGCCCCCCGCCCGCTTGAAAGATTCGGCAGCGCCGATCGCCTCTTCCTCCGAGAGCGGTGACACGCCGTAGCCGTAAGTGCCGATGACCGTGCCTCCGTGCGACTTCAAAAAGTTGCCGTAGATGCTGTTCACCGGCGTCGCAGGGTTCTCGCTCCCCCGGAACGCGTCGAACATGTTGGTGTACGGCTGCTCACCCCATTCGGGCCCGTCGGCGGAGTTGCCCGTAACGGGAATGCCGGCTTGCTGGGCGTACTTCGCAGCCAAGAAGAAGAACGGTGAGTTAGAAATGATCCCGATCGCACCATTGGAAATGGCGCGCTGGACCGCGGTCGAGGTGAGGGTCGGGTTCGTTTCGTCGTCGACAATCGACAAATTGATCTTCCTCCCGTTGACCCCGCCCTCCGCATTCTGCAGGTCCACCCGAGCCACGCATCCCTGCTGGGAGTCGCCGAACTCCGAGGCTGCCGCGCCCGTCAGTGAGGATATGTAGGTGATGTTTAGCGGCGCACCCGACGCCGATGCGGGCGACGCTATGGCGACCAGCGTCGCCGCGCCGAAGCTGATGACCGACGCGGCCAGTAATCCGTTCCTCACAAAACCCGGCAACCTCAGCTCCTATCTTTCGGGCGATGGGGGACCCGTCTGCTTGTCACCGGGTTCACCGTCGATCGGTCAGGGATCCCAAGTGAGAGACGCCCTGAAGTGGTTGGTTCGGCACGCCTGGAAACAAGGAAGCCGTTGGTCCGGCGGTCACCTCACCGTTCAGCTTCGTCACGAGATGAGGCGTGAAGACCGCTCCGTAGAGCAGGTTTGCGACGACCACAACGCCAACGATGGACAGAACGGTTGACCAAAGAGGACTCGGCGAACTCCTGTGGGCCCAGGCTTCGAGAATGGTTCGTCCTTCGGAATCCGTCCGCCCGAGGAGGTAGGCGAAGACCATGATCATCACCCCCATGGCGAGGGCGTCGTAGAGCGGGTATTGGTGTGTGGTTCCTTCCCATAGCGCAAGCCCGGGGATCACGCGGCCGTAGTAGAAGACACCGAGCCGTGCTCCCAGGATCCCGTTGAACAGGACGGCCCAGACGAAGCCGACGCCGAGGCCGACACCCAGGAGGGTGGTGGGCCTGCGCCAGTGGAACCTGGAACTCAGCCGGCGCCCGAGCGTGGCAGCGACCAGTGCGGGCGTCACGAAGTAGGAGATGTAACCGATAGGGACTGACGCCGGCAGCCCACCCCACGTCATGTCCAATGGCCACCACGATGGCATACGGGGGATGGCCGGCGCGAACTGCGCGTACATCGCCCAGTCGTACGGAGCCTCGATCCAGGAAATCGAGATCGCGGCGATGCACACGAGCAGCAGCGGCTGGAGGCGGCGGCGGCAGTATGTGAGGTATACGCCGATGGCGAGGAACCCGAAGCCGCCGACGTAGGCAAAGCCAATGGCTGCCTTGAGCAAAGGAGTCAACCCATGGCTCACTCGCCGTGCTCCTGCCCCTGGGCGCGACGTGCTTCTGGGTCGTAGCGAAGCACGAGGCCGAAAACGAGGACGATCAGTCCGAATAACGTTCCCAGCATGATGACGGCGCCCATGTTCCACCCCTTTGAAACGACCTCCAGGTCGTTTAGATAGCGTAGACTATCCAAACCATTGGCTGCCGAGCATTGGCTGGAAGAGTGAATGATCGTGTCCCTGCGACCTTCGACCAAGAACCAACCGGCAACAGGGACACCGGCCCGGGCGACGCGTCGTCCCCGAGGCGAGGTCCGGCGACTCATTCTCTACGCCGCCCGCGATCTCTTCGCACGCCAGGACTACCGCAGCACCACTACTCGAGAAATCGCTGATGCTGCCGGCGTCATCGAGCCTCTGCTCTTCCGTCATTTCGGCTCAAAGGCCGCCCTGTTTCGCGAGACCGTGGTCGTTCCATTTACTAGCTTCGTCGACGACTTCGGCCGGACCTGGCAGGCGGTCGTCCCCGAGGAGACGGACGAAGACGAGCTGGCCAGCCTGTTCGTCGGACAGCTCTACGACGTGTTCGTGGAACATCAGGGCCTTGTTCTCACGCTTTTAGCTTCGGAGGCGCTGAGCGACGAGGAGATGACTGAAGCCGGCATCGCCGACATACGCCGGGCCCTGGCCGTGCTCGGCCGGATAAGCGCCGAGGGCATGGCCATGCGGGGGATGGAGTCGAGCCACTCGGACCTGGCGGCTTACTCGACGGTGGCGATGATCGCTGGCATGGCTGCGTTGCGTTCGACCTACTTCGAGACCAAGCAGCCGCCTAGGGAGGCGATCGTCGAGGAACTCACTCAGGCGATCCTCCATGGCTTCCTGCATCGAGACGGATGAGCGCCCAATTTGCCGATTCAGTGAAAGGGCTAACTAACTTCATCAGGTATCGATTCGTACGGTGATCCTGGCAGGCAAAGGATGAGGATCGGCACCCATTGATGTCCACAAGAGTGTCCACACAAATGTCCACACCCCAGCTCAGGGCTTCGCAAGGCAGAGGCGTCAAAGTCCGAGCCCTGAGGCGCCAGAGCAGTCAAGGTCGGCGGAGCCGAGGCGCTCGACATGTCGGGCGCCGGACCTTGACGGCTCGGAGCGATCCCAATGGACACAATGGAAACGGCCGGCCCCAGGGCCGGCCTGGAAGCGCCTGTTCCTCCCCTGCATCCTCTGAGCCGACCCGGAGCGGTCAAGAGGGAAGCGCCGAAGTTGCTCCGCACTGCCAGTGCAAGTGTGTGTATAGATCCACAGCCCTCAAAAGCAGCCGATTCGGTGCCCCCAACAAGCCAGAATCGAGACGGTGATGAGGAGGCTTCCTTGCCACCTTCGTGGACCGCTCAAACGTGGTCCTCGGCGTTCCTCAGTAACCGGCCTCAGAGTCAACAAGGCCAACCAGGGGCTCACCGGCGGCGAAGCGGGCCACGTTGCTGAGGATCCGATCGGCGAGGAGGGGCAGCACCATATCGATGGTGTCGGCGGTGTGGGGCGTGATGATGGCGTTGGAGAGATCCCAGAGCGCATGACCGTCGGGCAGGGGCTCGGGGTCGGTCACATCGAGCGCGGCGCCGGCAATGGTCCCCTTCCCCAGAGACTCGACCAGCGCATCGGTGTCGACGTGTCCCCCACGGGCCACGTTGACGAGCCAGGCCGCCTCCCCCATGAGGTCGAGCTGCTCCGCCCCGATGATCCCCCGGGTTTGCGGGGTCAGCGACAAGGCCAGCACGACGACCAGTGCGTCGCTCAGCGTGGTGTCGAGCTCTGACACAGGCACGGTCCGGGCAGCGCCGGGCACGGGGTTCCCGGAGCGATTGATCACGGTGGCCTCGACCTCGAAAGGGGCGAGCAGCTCGAGGAGTGACCGGGTGATGCCGCCGCCACCGAGAATGGTCATTCGCTCTCCGAACAGGCTTGTCCCGCCCTGCGCTCCCCAGCTGCGGGCGGCAATGCGGGTCGGCAGGAGGCGCAAACCAGCCAGCGTCAGGGTCAGGGCGTGCTCAGCCACCGGTTGGGCGTAGGCACCTTTGGCGCAGGTCCAGATTCGGGTCTGGTCAATGATCTCGGTCATCGACTCCACGCCGGCCGAAGGCAACTGGACCCAGCGAACACCCGGCGCGGCGGCGAGAGCCTTGGCGAGACCCCCCACGTCGTGAGAATCGAGCCAGACCAAGGCCTCGGGGTCATCGGTCAAGCTCACGACCGTTCCGCCACCAGCCTCGACGCGTTCGACGGCAAAGGGGGCGGGATTTGGCGCGACGGTCACCCGAGGTGGAGGCACATCGGGACGCTACCGAGCTGTGGCAGCGGGACTGCCATCTCACCGGTGACCACGCCCCTCCAATCCGCGATTGGCCGTCAGCTACCCGGGCGGCAGCGTGACTCCAAACCGGAGCATGGGGGCACTCTTGATCAGCGATTCGCCCGCGCGTTTGGGGCACCCTTCGGGCCCCTACGCCATCGATCGGTCCCTCCAAAAAGGGGCTTTCGTAGGATGGTCTTACCGCTCGCGCAGAGCAAGCATTCGGCCGTCCAGTCCAGAATGATCGCGTCCGTGACCCGGCCGATCAGGACACCAGGGAACGACGAGAGGCGCATCCCATCCCGGCAGCGTTTGGGGCGATCGTCGCGGGTTCGAAATCTGCGTCACGGCGCACCGCTCAAACCCCTGAGGAGGTTGTCTAATGCCGTCACGGACTGCCCTCGCGCGGCAAGCGGGTCATCGGCATTGACGATGTAGAGCGCTGCTTCGTCTGTAGCCGCGAGCAGAATGTGTGCGAGTGCAGCACATGGCTGAGGGGGAAGTGACCCATCTGCCATTGCAAGTTCGAGCATGCCCTGGATGCCGCCCAGGCCATAGCGCGCTTCGATGGCACGCCACTCCTGCCAGCCCAACACGGCCGGCCCGTCGATGAGCAGAACCCGTTGGACCTCGGGCGTGAGTGACGCGTCTAAGAAGCCGATCAGGCCTGCACGCAGCAGTTCGAGTGGCGACAAGTCGTCTGCCAGACTCGCGCCGGCCGCTGCGACGAGGTCCTGTTCGACTGCCTCGAACACGGCGACGAAGAGTGCCCGCTTGTCGGCGAAGTGGTGGTAGAGCGCGCCCCGGGTTCCGACGCCGGCCAAGGCCACGATCTCTTCGGTGCTGGTCCCGTGGTAGCCGCGCTCGACGAAGAGTCGTCGTGCGGCGACGACGAGCGCGGCGCGGGTGCTCTCGGCCCGTTCGGCTACCGCGGCCGATGCGAGTGGTCGCGGCTGCCGATCAGACTCTTGACCGGTTGCCATTCCCTAAGTATCATCGACCTACGAAGTGTATGTCGAAAGTACAACCTGTTTGGGCTTAGGGAGGCTTCGTGGCTGATCCGATTGAGGTGGTGCGTGACTTCTGCGACGCGATGGTCAAACGGGATCCGGAGGCCGTGCGCGGCTTCCTCGCCGATGACGTCGTGTACCAGAACACCGGAATGCCCGCGAAGGTCGGAGCCGACGACGTGTTGGCTGATCTGGCTGGCCAGTTCGCCATGTTCCAGGACTCCTACGAATACCGAATGGGAAACATCGCGGCAGCGGGCGAGGTCGTGCTCACCGAACGAGTCGACATGATCGCCGACTTCGATGGCAGACACCACGGCGTGCCGGTCATGGGAACCTTCGTGGTCGACGGCGGCAAGATCTGCCGCTGGACCGACTACTTCGATACCGGACTGATCGGCAAGATGCTCGGCGGGGAGGACTACACCGGGCTCGTCCCGCAGTCGAGGCATCTCGATGAGCAGTGAGGACGCCGCTGTCGTGGAGCCGGTGCGTCCGGATGGCGCAGGTGAGGTCAGGCGCGTCGAGGTCGACGGCCACGCCTTCTTGAATGAAGAAGACCTCCTCGGAACCTTCGACTCTGGGCAGACGGCGATCACATGGGATCGAGCCGTCGCCTTCCTCCGCGTCGCACCTGCGGTAGCCGCTGCTATGACCTTGTCCCCGAGCTGTTCGGGCCCGACGTGAACGGGCACGCACTCGTGGCGGGTGAATCGGACAACCCTGCCGCGTTGTTCGCCGCGGAGCACGCCATTCGGAGCTGCCCCGAGCGCGCCCTCTCATTCGGTGTGCAAGGTTCGGAAGGCGCAAGAGCGAGATGAGAGTCGGCCAGAAGGCGAGCCGTCGACCGCGCACTGACGTGCGCGGTTCGTGGGTGACCGCACAGCCCGACGGGCGGCCGGCGACGAACCGCGGTCGATCCCGACGGCAATTGCGTTCGGCCAAGGTCATGAACGTGCATCGGCGCAAGAGCTCTCGGCGACCATCGACGTCGTGCATAGCCACCGTCAGTTCCACCCGGTCTCAGACCTCCCCGCACGCGACCGGAACCCATATTGTCCACCTAGCCGGAACGAGGACACCTTGAACGCTGTCGGACTGAGCCTAGGCGTCGATACGCCTGCACACGTCCCTGAGTCGCTGGTGTACGACTTCGACTTCAACGCCGATCCTGCCTATGTCGAGAACCCACACGCTCGCGTTCTGGAGCTGATCGAGAACGCGCCGAGCATCTTCTGGACGCCACGCAACGGTGGCCACTGGATCGTGTTGCCGTATCAGGCGCAGCTCGACGCGTTCCGGAACTGGGAGGTGTTCTCGAGCGAGCACTTCACCCCGGAGGAGTATGAGGAGATGATGGCTGCGCTCCCCCCGGAGCAGCGCGTGCCCGCCCCGATCCCGATCTGCGTCGACCCTCCACTTCAGTCCAAGCTCCGCGCCCCGCTGGTGTCGACCTTCACACCGAAGGCCGTCAAGCGACTCGAAACGC
The DNA here is from genome assembly GCA_963755375.1 of uncultured Acidimicrobiaceae bacterium. Taxonomy (GTDB): domain Bacteria; phylum Actinomycetota; class Acidimicrobiia; order Acidimicrobiales; family RAAP-2; genus Bog-473. The sequence goes on from CAVWKG010000003.1 coordinate 21,408, forward strand.
AGATTCGTGACCTCGCGGAACGACTCATCGGGGACATCGCCGACAACGGACGTTGCGAGTTCATGCAAGAGGTCGCCGACCTCTATCCGGTCGAGATCTTCTTGAAGATGTTCGGCCTGCCTCTTGAGCGCGAGCGGGAATACCGGGAACTCGCTAAGAAACAACTCTCGGCGGCGAGTCCCGACCCGATGGTCGCGATGAACATGCTGCGGGGGATCGCGGATGTCATGCAAGACACGGTTCTGGACCGACGACACAACCCCAGGGACGACATGATCAGCCTGCTTTGGGCTGCTGACATCGACGGTGAGCCCATGACCTTTGAGATCATGGAGAGTTACTGCGCGATCATGTTCATCGCCGGGCTTGACACCGTCGTGAACTCGATGGGCTTCGGCGTCCGCCACCTAGCGGCGAGCCCCGACCTGCAGGATGAGCTTCGCGGCGACCCCGAGGCGATCGCCGCCGCGTCGAAGGAGCTGCTGCGCGCCTACGCGTTCGTTGGGCCGATGCGGGTCCTCAAGCACGACTTCGAGTTCTACGGCGTCTCGTTCAAGCAGAGAGACATCGTCCAGTTGTTCACGCCCGCCGCGGGGTACGACCGCTCCGTGTTCACCGAGCCCAAGGTCTTCGATCGACACCGCGAAGGACCACAGCACCTGGCCTTCGCCATCGGTCCGCACTTCTGCCTCGGTGCGCACCTTGCCCGGCTCGAGCTGGACACGATCTACGACGTCATGTTGCGCCGCTTGCCCACGTTCCGGCTCGATCCTGATCAGCCTCCCGTTTACCACGGCGGAATCATCGCCGGAGTGTCCCGCTTGAACCTTCTCTGGGACAACTGAGTGCACCTCGACGGTGCTGTCGGCGCCAATGCAGACGGAGACGTGGCGGCCACGCGACGTTGAGCGCAACCCTTTCGCGCCCTGGTCCGCTCAGCAACCTCACGCCTGAGGAAGCGGCAGCGACCACCAACCGCAAGGTGACCATAGCGCTGTGGTCGCTGTTGGTTGCCTTCATGTTCTTCGTCGCCGTCAACGCTCGCCGTGGTGCGGTCGCCGAGCGCATCTCCAACCCCAACGTCCGGGGCGCCCCCCGGCCCGTCAAGCCGCTATTCGGGTTCGAGCATTGGCTCGCGGTGCTTCAGATCGGCACGCTGCTGTTCGCAGCAGGGTTGTCCGTCGCGGTCGTGGTGGCCTGGCGTCGATCACCTCGCAACCCGACGCTGATGATGGTGATCGTCGTGACGCTCCTGTCGTTTCAGGACCCCATGGGGAACTGGGCGCCCTACGCGGTGTACAACCCGCAGCTCTGGCACTGGCCCGAGACCTGGCCGCTGTTCTCGCTGTCGCCCACTATCGAGCCGTTCCTGTCGGTCGGCTACGCATTCTTCTTCGTCGGCCCCTACTTCATCGCAAACAACATCCTCCGGCGCATCCAGGCCCGCAAGTCGGTCTCCTCGTTTGCGTGGCGTCACCCGTTGCTGAGCCTGGCCGGGATCATCCTCGTTGTCGGCTTCTTGATCGACGCGATGCTCGAGATGTTCCTCGTGCGCACCCAGATGTACATTTACTCCCAGGTGATCCCCTGGGGTTCGGTGTTCGCGGGGACACCCAACCAGTTCCCGCTGATCTGGGAGTCGAGCACGATCTGTCTCGTCATGATTTCCGCGGGCGTGCTGCTCTATCGGGACGACACTGGCCGGTCCCAAGCGGAGAAGCTCGCCCAGAAGATCCGCGGGTTCGACCGGCGTCCCGCTCTTGCCACGTTCGCGGTGATGTTCGTCATCATCAACGTCGCCAACCTCATCTACATCGGCGGGTTCGCGATCGTTCGAGGAACGAAGTTGGCCACGTCGGTGGCCTGCCCGTATCCCTATCCCGAAGCGAAGGTCTACGACCCCAACGGGTTCTACGAGCAGGCCGGCCAGCCAGGTCCCTACTTCGTGGGGATCTGGTCGGGATGGCCGAGCCTGCAACCCGACGGTCGTCCCCACGTGACACCGCCGTCCAACGGCGGCCGATGCAAGGAAGACCATGACTGAATCACGCCGGGTCGTTGTCACTGGCGCCTCGCGAGGCCTCGGACTCGCGACGGTCGCCCACCTGCACCGCCGTGGGTGGACTGTGGTGGCCGCCATGAGAACCGTCGACGCAGGCCTGGCGAAGGCTCGCGACGTCCTCGGCAACGACTACGACCCCGAACGGCTCATCGGCGTGTCGCTCGATCTCCTCGATCCGTCATCGATCGAGAAGGCCGGCTCTCTGATCCTCGACGCGATCGGCGCGCCCGACGGAGTCGTGCACAACGCCGGCATTGCTGGAGTCGGCTGTGTAGAGGAAATGCCGCTGAAGGTTATGGAGGCGATGCTGGCAACGAACTTCATGGGCCCCATCCGCCTCACCCGAGAGCTGCTTCCCGCGATGCGCGCCGCAGGACAAGGTCGAATTGTGGTCGTGTCCAGCGAGAGCGGCTTGCGAGGCATGCCAGGTATCAGCTCCTACGGCGCCTCCAAGGGTGCACTCGAGCGGTGGTCCGAATCCCTCGCCGGCGAGATCGCGCCCTTCGGCCTCGGCGTCACCGTGCTCGTGACGGGCACTTTCAAGACCGACATCCTCGAACAGACCCACAACTGGAAAGACCCCGAAGGTCCCTACGCCCTCCTCCACGAGCAGCTGGAATCGAAACAGGACCTGGTCCTGCGCCTCGCACCGTCGCCAGACTCCTTTGCCCCATCTGTCGAACGAGCGCTCGACGAACACAAGCCCTTCGAACGCCACGCAGTAGGCCTCGACGCCAAGGCCATGCTCTACGGCGGCAAAGTCATGCCCGGGCGATTCATGGCCTGGGTCGCCACCCGAGCGCTCGGGCTGCCCGGACCGGGATCCCTCCGACTCACGCCCACCAGCCGTCTTGCCGTCACTCCGCAAGACGAGGCCAATCCGACCACGTAGCGAACTTCGAGACGACGGCATTGCAGCTAGCTAGACGAGAGGTCTCACCATGACAAAAGAACAACAACTCGCAGAATTGGAGCGCCGCGAGCGGCGCGGAAGCGAGAAGCAGGCAATCGGCATCGAGAACATCCAACGGATGTTGCCCCTCGTCATAAAGACCATGACCGAGGGGGAGCCATCACCGCGCGACACGGCCCTTATGGGCTTTGCCCCGGACATGATGCCCATGATGATGGAAGACGCCTATTGCGATATGTGGGGGCGCACGCACATCATCGATAGCCGGATTCGTAGCCTGTTCACGGTCAGCCTGATGATCGGCGTCGGAAATGTCGGTAACGAGTTCGAACTCGACTTCCACGCGCCAGGCGCCATCTACAACGGCGCGAGCGTGACAGAGCTAGAGGCCATCGTCGTTCACGCCGCAGCCTACGTTGGCTACCCCGCTGCGGGCCGTGCGATGAATGCGATCGTCGATGCGCTCCTCAGCCATGAACTGCTCAAGGAGCCGTCGCCTCCGATCGACCCAGAACGCCGCGAGCTCACAGGAAGCGAAAAGCGTGCGAAAGCGCTGGAAACGCTATCGCGCATGCAACCCGATTCGCCGTTGCTCCGCGTCGGAGACGGAGATGTGCCCGGAGTGTTCGCCGCCGAGCTCGACTTCATGATTCTCGAGAACATCTACTACGACCTCTGGACTCGCACCGAGCTGCTGGATTCCAAGACTCGTAGCGTTGTGACGCTCGGTCTCATCATGGGCCTCGGCAACCTCGATGCTCTAGGTGAGCACGTGCCGATGGCGATGCACAATGGAATCACGGTGCCTGAGCTCGAGGAATTCGTCTATCACGCTGCAACCTACGTGGGATACATCTCTGCCACGTCCTTACGTAAGGCGATCGCTGAAACCCTCTAGCGGTGTCCACACGTTCTGGGCCCCCTCGCCGGCGGCGAATTCGCACACTTTCGGCCTCGGCGTCACCGTGCTCGTGACCGCAGGTTCAACAACACGAGGTTCACTAGCCATTCCAGCGACGCGGCAACACCAGTGGCCGTGCGCCACTCCCTCTCGATGTCAATGGGCCCGCCAACGTTCAGCCTCCTACAACTCGAGGGCCGCGATCGCCTTTCGTTTCTCGATTCCTGTTCTGCCGTCGTAGTGGAGTCGAAGTGTCGCTTCGCTATTACCGAGAATCTCCGCAACCGTGCGATACGACTCGCCAGCGTCGAGCATTGCGGTTGCCACGTAGTGTCGAACCTCGAGGAGAGTGATTGCGGATGCTCCCCGGGCGGCCGTCCACCGCCTGCTCAGAGCATCAGGTCGCATTGGCCTGACGGAGTCGGCAGTCCGGCCAAATAGGTATGCGCTTTGAGGGGGGAACCGTGCGAATTCAGCCCGGTACCTATCGTTCTGTCTATTCAATGCCTCCACCGCCGCGCCAGTAAGAGGGACGTCTCGCCAGTCAGATCGCTTCGTTGTCTTTCGAACGACTCCAACTCCAGGGCCGCCGTCCGTGACTGCTGCCGCTACGTGAACCTCAGCTGCGGCCAAATCGACATCGGCCCATTGAAGGCCGAGCATCTCGCCCGTTCTCATCCCGGTGCTGGCCAGCAAGACCGCCATATCGGCCATTTCTGGATCGCGAGCCGTGACGGTTTCCAGGACGGCACGAACTTCGTCCTCCGACGGAGAAGTTGGTTTCTTCCTCGTCGACTTGGGTCTCACGGCATCCTTCGCCGGATTCGAGTCGATGAGACCCCTCTTTCGAGCGAGATCCAGCGAACGAGTTAGCACCGTCCCACACCTTCGAATCCAGTCCGCACCACGGCCAGAGGCTCGCATGGCTGCGTAGAGGCTTTCAATGTCCTCCCAATTGAGGCGGCTCAGCCGAATAGCCCCAAACCGACGGCCATCGGCGAGCGTCGTGTTGCTCATGACCTTGACCGCCGAACAAGAAGTCGTAATGGTTTTGGGGGACAGTTCCAACGAGCCAACTCGAGCGGCATCGAGATATTGATCCATCGCCGCCGCCACGGACCTCGCGCTGGTGCCACCAGACGGCAGGCGCTTCTGGTCCCCGGCCGTCTTCAGTCGAGACAGCGCGAATTCGGCTTCCTCGCGCGTCCCACGTATGGTGCGAGAAGGCCGGCGGCGTCGGCCCGTCACTGCGTCGCGAGGAAGTTCGATGTCAACCTTCCAGATGCCGTCCCCGAGTTGGAAGACACCTCCACTCCCTCGCTGCCGGCGGCGTTGAGATGACTTGGTTTTTCGAGTGTTTGAAGCCTTTCTGGGCCCCGCCATGGGGTCGATAGTAGAGCGAGTTAGTAGCTTGAGGAAAGGATGAGAGGGGGGACAAACCTCCGAAACTGTCTCTACCAGGGACTTCGCTGGAGCGGAAGACGGGATTCGAACCCGCGACCCTCACCTTGGCAAGGTGATGCGCTACCACTGCGCCACTTCCGCGTGGGCCATCACTTTATCGCGCTGGCCGCCTGCCCAGCGGAGGGGTCAATGCGCCCTCACCTGGCGATCAACGAGCGCAGCGAGACCCCGGACCGACCGTCACCGCACCCCGGGACGGCCGACGGTTGACCAGGGCTCCCGCCTCGCTAGATTTCGTTGCGTGCGCCAGGACGAGAACACCGCCATCCTGAGCCGGTCTTTCGGTGAGGTCGCTCACGAGTACAACCGCCTCCGATCAGGCCCCTCGAATGAAGCTCTCGACTGGCTCGTTCCGCAAGACGCGACCGATGTCGTCGAGATCGGGGCCGGCACCGGCATACTGACGCGATTGCTCGCCGATCGGGCCGACCACCTGACCGCCGTCGAACCCGACGAACGCATGCGTGCCGTCTTGACTGCAGATGATGCACGGGTGAAGGTGCTTGCCGGCCGCGCCGAGCAGATTCCTGCCGCCTCGTCGTCCATCGACGTCGTCATTGCCCAGTCGGCGTGGCACTGGGTGGACGAGGCTCGCGCCATTCCTGAAGTGGCGCGGGTGCTCCGCCCGGGCGGCCGGCTCTCGCTCGTGTGGACCGGGCCCGATCGCTCCGTCGACTGGATGCGCTCACTGTGGGCCGGGGGCATCGTCTTCAGCCCGGAGAAGCAGTCCGACGAGGACAACCGCCGCCGGCGCCGCCACCTCGTCCACGTCGACGTCGGCGGCGACAGTCCGTTCCTCGAGCCCGAGACGGAACTCTTCCAATGGTCCCGGTCGATGACCAAGGCTGACCTCGTGGCGCTGTCCGCCACCTACAGCGCGGTCATCACCATGGGCGAGAACGCCCGCCGCGCCCACCTCGAAGGAATGGCGAACTTTCTCGACACATACGAGGCGTTCGTCGGACTCGACACCATCGACGTCCCGATGCGCTCCTACTGCTGGCGGGCCACCAGGAGCTGAGCCCCGGGGGACGATGCCGCTGCGGTGCCTGTGAGGGCGCCGCACTCCCGCTGTACCCCGTCATCACGCCGCCTGTGAACCGTCGTCGACGCGTGCTGTGAATCGTCATGCGTTCGTCGGACAACTCTTCGCACCCGCCCATGGCATTGTGCGGCGGCACTCAGGTCCAAGGCGCACCGTCTGCGGTACCGGCTCGAACGGGTCGGCGCTCCACACAGACGAAAGGACACACAGGCATGCAGATCCGACTTCGCAACGTCGTGGCCATCGGCGCGCTGACATCCGGCCTCGTCGCCGGTGGCGCACTGGCCGCCACTGCGGCGACGACGTCCACCACGACCGGCAATTCGGGCACGAGCTCGAACTCGTCCACGACCACGCCGTCGACGCGTTCGAGCACCGGGAGCTCCGGGTCGGGCACGAGCTCGGGCTCCGGCTCGACCAAGAACTGTCCCAACATGGGCAGCGGCTCGGGCTCCCCCGCCACGCCCCCGTCCGGATCCGGCGCTCCGCCGTCGTCCGGTTCGAGCGGCGGGTCGACCTCGGGCTCCTAGACACCCCGCGCCACCCCCGACCCCACCACAGAGGAACGGGCGGTGTGGGCCGGATCGCCACGCGGTCCGCACCGCCCCCCTCTCGCATCTCCGGGACGCTCTACGCGGTTGCCCCCCGGGCATCGAGGGCGCACCCCACCAGCTCGCCCAGCGCGTCGTCGACGTGGACCGCCACCTCGTGGAGCTCCGGGAGGAGCCTCCGGCAGGACAGCAGGCCGAAGTAGACCTGGCCGAGATAGGAGAAGGCGGTCACATTGAGGCCGATGCCTTCGGCCATCGGACCCACGGGGTAGGTGCCGGTCACGCGGCTCCCCGCCAAGAAGAGCGGGACGTCCGGGACCCGGACGCTCGAGACGGTGACGTTGAACGGCGGCCGCATCTTGTCGAAGAGCCGGGTGCCGGCCACGGCCCGGGCCACCCTCGAGGCCAGCGCCGGCAGGGCGATCTGGGCCAGGTCGCCCAGGAAGCGTCCCCCGTGCAGCTTCTCCTGTTCCTTGGCCACGAGGGCCGATTCGGAGATGGCATCGAGCCGGGCCACCGGGTCGTCGACGTCGCTGGCCAGCGAGACCAGCATTCCCGAGATCTGATTCCCCAGCTCCTCGGTCACTGCGTCGACCCGCGTCGACACGGGCACCATGGCAACGAGTGACCCTTCGAGCCGTTCCCCGCGCGCCGCCAACAACCGGCGCAGCCCACCCGAGACGCACGCCAGGATCACGTCGTTCACCGTCGCGTCGAAGACCTGGGCGACCAGTTTCACATCTTCCAAGGGAACAGAGAGACCGGCGAAACGCTTGCGGTTCGAGACGGCGCCGTTGAACGATGTGCGCGGGGCGGCGAAGAAGCCGGGAGGCGACTGCTCCCCTCGACCGGCCAGCTCCCGGTTGTGCATTCCGAGGTCAGCCACCGCTTCCACGCCGGCCTGCACGGTGCTGAGCGCCGATCCCGGTTGCCGGGCCAGCGACGAGGCGGCATGGAGCAGCATCTGGGTGTTGGACGGCAAGGGTGCGGGGTCCCACTCCGGGGGGAGTTCCACAATGCGGGTGCGCGGCGTCATGTCGAGGAACGCCGCCAGCACGGATGCTCCGCTCACCCCGTCGAGGATGGCGTGGTGCACCTTGGCGACCAGCGCCGTGCGCTCTCCCTCGAGCCCCTCGACCACGTGCATCTCCCACAGCGGACGGTCCGGGTCGAGTTGGCGGCTCATCACGCCGGCCACGAATCCGTCGAGCTCGGCTCTCCCTCCGGGAGAGGGCAGGCTCGCCCTGCTCAGGTGATCGTCGAGGTCGAACTCCGGATCGTCGACCCATACCGGGTGGTGCAGGCCGAAGGGCACCCTGATGGCTCGCTGGCGCAACGGGGTGATCAGGTGCAGGCGCTGCTGAATCACCCGGCGTATCTGTGCGTAGCGGGTGGAGGGCGAAAAGAGCGAGCGCGTGCCCTCGGGAGGGTCGAGCACCAGCGCCACACCGACGTGCATCGGCGTGGTGGGTGTCTCCAGGGACAGGAAGGCGGCGTCCATGCCGACGAGTGGTTGCATGACCGACCCTTTCTTAGCGTCTCGCCGCTCGCCCGTCATGCGCCGGTGTGCCCGAATCCGCCGCTCCCCCGCTCCGACTCGTCGAGTCCCTCCTCCCCCACCAGCTCGAAGGTTGCGTGCTCCACCCTGATCAGGACCAGCTGGGCGATCCGGTCGCCGCGGCGGACCGTGTAGTCGTGCTCCGGATCGTGGTTCACCAGGACGACCTGGATCTCACCCCGGTACCCCGAGTCGATCAGCCCGGGAGCGTTCAGGCAGGTGAGGCCATGGCGCACCGCCAGCCCGCTCCGGGGCAGGACCAGTCCGGCATGGCCCTTCGGGATGGCGACGGCCACCCCCGTCGGGACCACAGCCCGGCCACCCCGGCAGGGCAGCACGACGGCGGCGCGGGCGATCAGGTCTGCGCCGGCATCCCCGTTCCGGGCATAGCGGGGCGTCGGCAGCTCGGCATCGAACTGCTCCAGGGGCACGCGCAGCATCGCCGGACACTACAAGGGCCGGCGGCAACCACCCTCCTCGAGGCCGACCGGTAGCATGCCCGCGCGTGCTGGCCTGGATCGATCTCGAGATGACGGGGCTCGATCCGGCGCGCCACACCATCGTCGAGATTGCCTGTCTCGTCACCGACGACGACCTGCAACTGCTGGAAGAGGGTCCCGACCTGGTGGTCCACGCCTCGCCGGAGCAGCTGGCGAACATGGACGAGTTCGTGCGCACCATGCACACCCGCTCGGGCCTCCTGGCCGCCATGGAGGCGTCGACGCTGAGCCTGGCCGACGCCGGTGCGCAGACCCTGGCCTTCCTGCAGTCGCATATCCCGGAGGCTCGCAGGGTTCCCCTGGCGGGCAACTCCATCGGGACCGACCGGCGCTTCCTGGCCACGCAGCTCCCCGCCATCGAAGACTTCTTCCACTACCGCTCCGTCGACGTGTCCACCGTCAAGGAGCTGTGCCGGCGCTGGCTCCCCGACGTCTACAAGGCGTCCCCGGAGAAGCAGGGTGGCCACCGGGCCCTGCAGGACATCCGCGAGTCCGTGGCGGAGCTGGCCTATTACCGCGCCGCCATCTTCGACCGTGCCGCCGCGAGCGAAAAGGAGGCCACGTGAGCACGACGGGCAAGGATGCGCCATCGATGTCCATCGCCGACGCCAACGAAGCGCTGACCGCGGCCGGGCAGCTCTTCGAGATGGAGGAGCTCGGCATCCGCGGCGTCCCCACCCGGACGTGGAGGAACGCCCCCCCGTCCCTCCGCGCCGTCATGGACATGACGCCCGCCCACGGTGACTCCGTCTTTCTCGTCTACGAGGACGAGCGGACGACCTTCGCCGAGCACTACCGCATCGCCTGCACGCTGGCGCACCGGCTGCGCACCACGTTCGGGATCGAACAGGGCGACCGCGTCGCCATCATCATGCGCAACCTCCCCGAGTGGATCATGGCCTTCTGGGGCGCCACGCTGGCCGGCGCCATCGTCGTCCCGCTGAATGCCTGGTGGAGCGGCGAGGAGTTGCGCTACGGGCTCGAGGACTCGGGTTCGAAGGTGGCGTTCGTCGACACGGAGCGGGTCGAGCGGATCCGTCCCTTCCTCGGGGGCCTGTCGACCCTGGGCGCCATGATCGTGGCCGACGAGCACCGGACCGAGCCCAAGGCGCCGCTGGCCGTCTACGAACCCCCCGGCGGCGCGGCGCCGGTGCCCGAATGGCCGTTCCCCCTGGCGGTCGGCACCGTGGACGAGGCCGCCTCGCCACCCGACATCACCATCGACCCGGAGGACGACGCCACCATCTTCTACACGTCGGGCACCACCGGTCGCCCCAAGGGTGCCGTCGGCACCCACCGGAACATCTGCACCAACCTGATGAGCCTCTTCTTCATCAACACCCGCGGCGCCACCCGCTTCGGCCGCCCGGCTCTCGAGACGACCGGGGACAAGGCCCAGGCGGCCTTCCTCCTGTCCGTGCCGCTGTTCCACGCCACCGGCTGCCATTCGGTGATGGTCTCGAACCTCGCCGCCGGCGGGAAGATCGTGATGATGCACCACTTCGACCCCGACCGCGCGCTCGAGCTGATCGAGCGGGAGCAGATCGGCACCTTCGGTGGCGTGCCGGCCATGGTCATGCAGGTGCTCGACTCGCCCAATTTCTCGAGGTTCGACACCTCCTCCATCCGCGGTGTCTCCTACGGGGGCGCACCCGCGCCCCCCGACCTGGTGCGCCGGATCCGTGAGGCCTGGCCCGTCGGGCAGCCCTCCAACGGGTACGGCCTGACCGAGACGTCGTCGGTGACTTCCATGAACTCCGGGGACGACTACGTGGCCAGGCCCGAGAGTGTCGGGCCGCCGGTGCCGGTCTGCGACGTGGCCGTGGTCCCGGAGGACTACCCGGGTGACGAACCCGATGGCACTATCCCTCGCGGCCCCGACGTCCGCGGTGAGCTGTGGATCAAGGGGCCCAACGTGGTGCGGGGCTACTGGAACCGCCCGGAGGAGACCGCCAAGACGTTCACCCGGGGCTGGCTGCACACCGGCGACGTGGCCCGGCTCGACGAGGACGACTTCATCTACATCGTCGACCGGGCCAAGGACATGATCATTCGGGGCGGGGAGAACGTCTACTCGGTGCAGGTCGAGGCCGCGCTCTTCGAACACCCGGCCGTCGCCGACTGCGCCGTGATCGGGGTGCCCGATCCCACGCTCGGCGAGGAGGTCGGGGCCGTCATCGTCCTGCGCCCCGGGGCCAAGGTGACGGCGGACGAGCTCCGGCTCCACGTGAAGGCAAGGCTGGCCGGCTTCATGGTGCCGACCCACATCTGGTTCCGCGCCGAGCCGCTGCCCCGCAATCCGCAAGGGAAGGTCCTCAAGCGCGAGCTACGCGACGAGCTCGTGGCGCCTTCGGCCTGAGGAACCGCTGCTCAGGCCGAGTCGGGTTGCCGCCCCGTCAGGCACAGGAGACGGTCGAGCAGGGGCGCCTCCGCGGACACGGAGACAGCTGGCGCCCACCACCGCGCCGGAGTCGACATCTTGTCCCGCGGTTGTGACGAGCGGCGCATCGCCTCCTCGTCCCTCCCCGGACGCGGACGTGCCGGCCGCCAGGGCCGGCACGTGCCACGATCGCGCCCGACACGTCGGGCGAAGGGATGTCCCTCAGCGGTTTGGCTGGGGCGTCACCCGCAGGTAGGGCTTCAGGGCCTTCCAGCCCTTCGGGAAGCGGCCCTTGGCGTCGTCGTCGCTGACCGCCGGGACGATGATGACGTCATCACCGTCGGTCCAGTTGACCGGCGTGGCCACCGAGTAGTCCGCCGTCAGCTGGAGCGAGTCGAGCACGCGGATGATCTCGTCGACGTTGCGCCCCGTCGAGGCCGGGTAGGTCAGGGTCAGCTTGACCTTCTTGTCCGGGCCGATGATGAAGACCGAACGCACCGTCAGCGTGTTGTCGGCGTTGGGGTGGATCATGTCGTAGAGGTCCGCCACCTTGCGGTCTTCGTCTCCGATCAGCGGGAACGAGAGGGCGGAACCCTGTGTCTCCTCGATGTCCCCGGCCCAGCCCTTGTGGGACTCGACCGAGTCGACCGAAAGGCCGATGAGCTTGGCGTTGCGCTTGTCGAATTCCGGCTTGGCCTTGGAGAACGCCCCGAGCTCGGTCGTGCACACGGGAGTGAAGTCCTTGGGGTGGGAGAAGAGGATTCCCCAGCTGTCACCCAACCACTCGTGGAAGTTGATCGTGCCTTCGGTGGTGTCCGCCGTGAAGTCGGGGGCGGTGTCCCCGAGTCGTACTGCCATTGTGTTCCTCCTGAGATGGTGAAGGTCCGTAGGTGCGGAGTGTGACTTTACCGGGTGGTCCGGCAATTGTCGACACGATTGGTCATCTTTCTCGTGAGGGCGGCCGGGCCGATGGAAAGGCCCGCTCACCTGGGAACCAGCGGAAGCTCGATGTGCGGGATCCCCGTTCCACCGTGCGAGAATGGGCTCCATGTGTCCCACGCCCACGGCGGAGGAGCCGGCTCCGGCTCCGTACGAGCCGTACCGGACGGACTCGCTCCTCGTCGAGCACGACGGCCCGGTGACCGTGGTGACGATCAACCGGCCCGAACGCCGGAACGCCGTCGACAGCGTCTGCGCCGACCAGCTGCGGGAGGCCTTCCTGGCCTTCGACCGCGACAACGGCCGTTCCGTGGCGGTGCTCGTCGGGGCGGGCGGGACCTTCTGCGCCGGCGCCGACCTGAAGGCGGTGGCCGAAGGGGACCGCCGGCCCATCCCCGACGAAGGCCCCGGACCCATGGGGCCGACCAGGCTGACCCTGGGCAAACCCGTCATCGCCGCCGTCGAGGGGTACGCCGTTGCCGGCGGCATCGAGCTCGCGCTCTGGTGCGACCTGCGGGTGGCGGCGGAGGACGCGATCTTCGGGGTGTTCTGCCGACGCTTCGGGGTGCCGCTGTGCGACCTCGGAACGGTGCGGCTCCCCCGCATCATCGGGCACGGGCGTGCCATGGACCTCATCCTCACCGGACGCGCGGTGTCCGCTCCGGAGGCCCTGACCATGGGGCTCGCCAACCGCGTCGTCGCCCCGGGGGAGGCGCTCGGGGCGGCGCTGGCGCTGGCCCACCAGCTCGCCGCGCTGCCTCAGGTCTGCCTCCGCTCGGACCGCATGAGCGCACTGGAGCAGTGGGGCCTCACCGAGGAACAGGCCGCCGTCGGTGAGGCCCGGCGCGGGCGCGACGTGGTGCGGAGCGGGGAGACGCTCCAGGGAGCAATGCGATTCGCAGGGGGTGCCGGCCGTCGTGGCGCTGCGCTCGACTGACGACGCGACGAACGGGCCGCGGCCGCCGGCCCGCCCGACCGTCGCCGCCTTCGACTTCGACGGCACGCTCACCGATGCGGGAAGCGCGTTCCCCTTCCTGGTCAGCCTGCGCGGCGCCGTGCCCGTGCTGCGCGCCGCGCTGCGGCTCTCCCCTTCCCTGCTGCGGGCGGCCATCACCGGCGGCACGGCGGCCGACGAGGTCAAGGAGAAATTGTTCATCCGCCTCCTTGGTGGACTGCCCGTCGAGGAGCTCGACCGGCGTTCGGCCGTCTTCGCCCGTCGGCACCTCCAACGCCACCTGCGCGACGACACCCGTCGCCGACTCGAGTGGCATCGCCGTCAGGGCCACTACACCGTCATCGTCTCGGCGTCACCCGAGTGCTACGTGAGCCCGGCTGGCGAGGAGCTCGGTGTCGACGGGGTCGTGGCGACCCGCCTCGCCGTAGGAGGCGGAGGTCTGCTCACCGGCGGCTACGAGGGCAAGAACTGCCGGGGAGCGGAGAAGTACGCGCGGCTGATCGTCCACCTCAGGTCGCGCGGCTTGCTCTCCAACAACGGCGGCGAGCATCCCGTGCTGTGGGCCTACGGGAACAGCCGAGGTGATCTGCGCCTGCTCAACGCGGCGGACCACGGTGTGGACGCCGGACGGCTTGGACCGCTGGGGCGCCTGCGCGGATTCCCCCGGCTCTCTGAGGTGATCGCGTCAGCCGGGGGTGGCCGCGATGCCGACGGCGTGGCCTGAGTAGCCGGGCACCGCGGTCGTGACGTCGCCGAAGTAGGGCGCGTCGCCGTAGGCGAACGCCTGGCCGCTGCCGTTCACCGCATCGAATCCCTGGCCGCTGAAGTCCGGGATCAACCCGGTCATTGCGCTCTTCATGGTGCCCAGCCCGGGCGAGACGGCGCCCACGCCGACCTGGGGTGCATTGCCGAAGTCGTAGACGCTCCCGTTGGCGCCCAGCACCCAGTACCCGCCCCCACCCGGGGTCGGAGCCACACCGACGAGCGCGGTGGCGGGCGGCGCGCCGCCGAGCGAGCCGAAGAAGCCGGCGTCCCCGAAGGCGAAGACGCCGCCGTCGGACGCGATGAGCCAGTACCCGTTCCCGTCCCGGGTGGGTACCATGCCGATGACCGGCTTGTTGAGGACCAGGCTGCCCGTGCTGCCGTAGAACTGGGCATTGCCGTAGGCGAAGATGCCGCCGTCGGAGGCCACCAACCAGTACCCGCCGCCGTCTGGTGTGACGGCCATCCCCACCATGGGTTTGTTGAGGCGGATGCTTCCCGTGCTGCCGTGGAACGACGCGTCACCGAAGCTGAACACGCCGCCGTCACTGGCGACCTCCCAGTATCCGGCGGCGTCGTGCGTCGACGCGATGCCGACCACGGGCTTGTTCAGCCGCATGCCCCCCGTGCTGCCGTAGAACTGGGCGTTGCCGAAGCTGAAGACGCCACCGTCGGCAGCGTTGATCCAATACCCGCCGACCCCGCCGCTGGAGCCGGAGACGGAGCTCGCGCCCCCGGGCAGGCTCTGCAAGGTGGCGGGGCCGTAGTAATGCTCGACGATCTGCTGGTACGTCCAGTTGCCGTCGCCGTGATCCTGCCCGATGGCGTAGCCGAGCGCGCCCCACTGGCCCATCCCGATGCCGTGCCCCCAGCCCTGCCCGACGATGGAGACGGTGGAACCGTTGATCGACGTCACGCTGAAGAGGTCCGAGTTGAGACCGAGGTCGACGTAGAACTCGGTGCCGGGAATGGTGATGTCTTGCGCGCTCCCGTCGATCGTGATGGTGTTCACCCGCCCGTACGCGGCATCGTAGGGATGACCGGGATCCGCCGTGGAGCCACCGAAACCGGTGAAGGTCCCGATCTGGGGCCACGTGGACTGGATCGTCGCGTCGCTGACCCCGGTCGACCATTGGTGATTGTTGTTGCAGGCCACGTTGACGATGCACACGGCGTCGCCATCGTCGGGCACGGCGGTGAAGGGAGACTCCTGGTTGGCGCTCGAGGTGTAGCCGCCGGTCGAGGCCGAATACTCGGTGGTGGCGATCTGGCCGCCGGGCATGATCATCACCTGGCCGGCCGTGTCGTTGGCGGCGGCCACGGTCGTCGCCGTCTCGAACTCGGTGCCGCGGTACGTCTGGCAGGTGAGGTCGCAGGTGTCGGCGTAGCCGCCGTAGCCACCCAGATTGGCCAGCACGTAGGACCGGACGGCCACCGCCTGGGCCTCGAGCGCCTGGAAGCCCCAGGCCATGCCCTGGGGACCGGCACCACCCAGGCTGCCCCAGCCCGACGGTGATTCCCCGGGCACGGTGTCGGCCACGTACTGCTCGAGCGGCACCGTGTTGACCGACCTCGCCTGCCCGGCCGAGTTGTAGAGCGCCGTCAAGGTCCCATGGACCGTCGGGCTGTAGCTCGCCACGCACAGCGTCAAGAGCCCGCCGACCGGTGATGCCGTCGGGGCCGTCTGGTTCGCCGCCACCCCGCTCCACGGGCCGGCACAACCGGGACCGCTGTCGACCTCCCAGGTCCCCGCGGTCTGGTGGAAGCGAACGGCCGCCGCGCTGGGCACGCCCGGCGCGGACACACCGCCACCCGACGCGGCCACGATGACGTCGAGGCCGTCGTTCTCGGTCATGTCGATCCGGACGTTGGTCGCGTCACCCGGCAGGGTGTGGCCGTGGGAGGTCGGGACAAGCGCCGGCACGGAAGGTCGGTCGGGAGCACCGACGTCGGCCGCCGCGGGGGATGCGAGGCCGAGGAGGACGGCGGCGGCCACGGCAAAGCCAAGCGAGAGGACGAGCACTCCGAGCCCCCTGCCCCGGTGGCGGCGCGGCGGACGGGGACGCGCGACATGGGTTCGGGCCAACACGATCTGACAAGAGTACCGGCGCGACCTGGGCAATTTGGTGCATGGGACGCCGCCATCGGTGTGCGGGACGCGCCGGTACACTGCACGGCCGTGCGGGTCGACCAGGTCATACCGTCCCTCGCCAGCCGTGACGCCATCGGGGTGCACACGCTGAACCTGCGGGACGGACTGCGCGCCGCCGGCTTCGACTCGGACGTCTACTACGGCAGCCACACCCAGGACGTGCAGGCCGAGGGCCGCCCGGTGATCGAGCTCGGTCGATCCGGTCGTGACCGCTGGCTCCTGTATCAAGCGTCCATCGGGAGCCCCGTCTACGACATCCTCGCGGCGCGCGCGGAGCCCAAGTTGGTGAACTACCACAACATCACACCGGCCGCCCTGTTGAGCGACTGGGAGCCTGCGGTGGCCTACGAGGTCGCGCTCGGCCGCACACAGCTGGCGCGCCTGGCCCCCCAGAGTCGCTTTGCCGTCGCCGACTCCGCCTTCAACGAGTCAGAGTTGCAGGCCCTCGGTTACGAGGGAACCGCCGTCGTCCCACTGCTGATCGACATGCAGTCGAAGAGCGACGAACCCGATCCCGAGCTGCAGCGGTCCCTGGCGGACCGCAAGGAGCGCGACGGCGGCGCCGATCTGCTCTACGTCGGGAAGATCTCACCCCACAAGGCACCGCACGACCTTGTCAAGATGCTCGACGTGCTCCGCCGCACCGACGACCCGTCGGCCCGCCTGCACCTCGTGGGGTCGCCTCTCGGGGAGACGTACGAGCCGGCCCTACGGGCGTTCATCGACGACCTCGGCCTCGCCGACGCCGTCAACCTCACCGGCTCGGTCAGCGGCGCGGAGCTCGAGGCGTACTTCCGGGCGGCCGATGTCTTCGTCTGTGCATCGGACCACGAGGGCTTCTGCGTGCCGCTGGCCGAGGCCATGGGCCATGGCGTGCCGATCGTCGCCTACGGGGTCACCGCGGTGCCCGAGACCGTCGGCGGCGCCGGGTTGGTACTGGGCGACAAGTCGGCAGTGCCCTTCGCGGCGGCCGTCGGGCGTGTCCTGCGCGACGACACGCTCCGCGGGATCCTGGCCGCGGCCGGGCGCGAGCGGGCCGCCGGGTTCGATCTGGCGGCCTCCACGGGGCGCTTCGTCCGGCTGGTGCAGCAGGCCGTCGGCGCCTGAATCGGATCCCACACCGTTCGCCCCGGCCCGGTTGGTCGGCCTTCAGGCTCCCAGCGCCGAGACCAGGTCGACGGCTCGCGCCGCCGCCGTCGGGAGGTCGAGGGTGGCAAGCCGACGGCCCGCCGCGGCCGAGAGGGCGGCACGCAGGTCCCCGTCCCCGAGCACGCGGGCAACCGCGGCCGCCAGCTCGTAGGGATCTCCGGCCTGGACCAGCAGGCCGGCGTCGGCCACCACCTCGGGCAGCCCGCCGGCTGCGTTGGCCACCACCGGCAGCCCGAGCGTCATGGCCTCGAGCACGGGCACGCCGAAACCCTCGTGGGCGGACGTGACGAGGAGGACGTCGGAACGCCCCATGACAGCGACCAGCTCCTCGTCACTCACCGCGCCGGTGAACGTGACCGCATGGTCGAGGCCCACTTCGGAGATGAAGCGATGGAGGGCACCCGTGTAGGACGGGACCACCGGGCGGCCCACCACTTCGAGCGTCGCCTCCGGGTCGTGGTGGGCGCGGGAGACCAGGAGCGCCATAACCGCCAGCTCGATCCCCTTGTTGGGAGCGAGTCGCCCGACGCTGACCCACCGGGCGGCGGCGCCCACCGCCGCCGCCGTCGGCGGGCGGCCGCCGTGACCCGCCGGCACAATGGCGGCGGGCGGCACGACCGCCGTGCGGCCGAACCCGGCGGCGCGTAACTCCGCCTCGTTGAACGCCGACACGGCCAGCCCGAGCCCGGAACGGGGTGCCAGCTCGCGCAGCTGCGTCTGGGCGAGGAGCTGGTGACGCGCCATGCCGTTGTCCCAAGGAGCGAAGTACTCGGGCGGCGTCACGTTGTGGTAGTTGACCACCAGGACTTCGGAGCGGGCGCCGAGCCACGGGGCGATGGCCGAGGCCGTGGCGAATTGATAGAGCAACACGTCACCGGCTTCGGCCTCCTCGCCATAGCGGGCGAACGGACGTGTCTCCGACGCTGTCTCGGGGTCGGTCATCTCCACGTAGACGTGCGACCGGATCCCCCGCTCGAGCATGACGTCGCGCAACCGGAGCGTGTGCCGCCCGACCGCGTCGGAACGGTGCAACATCGGGACGAATTGGTGAATCCCCCTCACGACGGGCGGCCGGCCGGCGGCGCGAGGCGGACCAGCAGTTCGACGAACCGGTCCGCCGCCGAAGCGAGGTCGAGCTCGGCCAGCCGTCGCCGTCCGGCCGCGACGACGGCGTTCCGACGCGGTGCGTCGGCGAGAAGCGTGTCGATGGCGGACGCCAGCGCGTACGTGTCCTTGTCCGAGACGAGCACCCCGGCCCCGCCGAGCACCTCGGGCACCGCGCCCCGGTCGAAGGCCACCACGGGCACGCCGGCGGACATCGCTTCGACGACAGGCACGCAAAAGCCTTCGTGCTCGGACGTGACGACCAACACGTCAGCGCGGGCATAGGCCGACGCCACGGTGGCGTCGCTCGCATGGCCGGCAAATTGCACGGCACCGACCAGGCCGAGCTCGGCGACGTATCGGTGCAGCGCGCCCACATAGGAATCGGTCGCTGGCTTGCCGACGATCACGAGCGTGGCATCGGGGTCGCCGTGCGCGTGGGCGACGGCGAGCGCGGCGACGGTGCTCTCGAGTGCCTTGTTCGGCGAGACGCGCCCTATGGCCAACCAGCGCGCACCGCGGCCCGGTGCGGCGCGCGACGGCTCGTCGGCGGCGGCGGCGGTGGCCGCGGCATCGAGAGCGGCCGACGGAGAGATCACGGCCGTGGTGGCAAAGCCGGACGCCGCCAGGTGCGCCTCGTTGTACGCGGAGTCGGCCACGGCGAGCGCGGTGCGCGGTGCCAGCAGGCGCAGGTCCCCCTGGGCTCGCAGCTGCCCCAGGGCCAGGTGGTTGTCCCAGGGCGCCATCAGCTCGGGCGGCGTGACGTTGTGATAGTTGACCACCAGGGTCTCGGGCCGGCTGGCCAGCCACGGCGCCATGGCGGAGGCGGTGGCGAATTGGTACACGACGACGTCGCCCGGCTGCGCCATGCCGGGATAGGAGAGGACGGGCACCGTCTCGGCCGCGGTGTCGTCGTCAAGGGTGTCGACGAAGATCTCCGATCGAACGCCGCGGGCGCGGGTGGCCTCGCGCAAGCGCAGGGTGTGCCGGCCCACGGCATCGCCTTTGTGCAGAACGGGGACGAAGTGATGGACGCCGTTCACGAGGGGGCGGCGGCGGACAGGGCGGTGCGCCGGTCCTGTCCGGTTCCGTCGGGCAGCGGCGCGACCTCGACGAACCCGGCACGGTGCAGCAACAGCTCCCAGGTCGCTTCGTGGAGCGGGCGGCCGTCAATGAGATCCTGGGCGGGAGCATCTCGTGCCTGCGTGGCCGCCACGGGCTCGGAGATCACGACGAGCGGGCCCCCGCGCTCGAGCACTCGCAGGCTCTGGGCCAGCAGTGGAATGAGTGCGTGCAACGGCAACCGATCGACCACACCGCTCAACACGAGTCCGCCGGTCGAGCCGTCCGGACGGGACGCCACGTACTCGGACGCCTCGGCGATGGTCACCGAGCAGCCCTGCTCAATGGCGCGCAGCGCCACCGCGCCGCGGGGCTCGACGCCGTGCGCCTCCGCACCGCGCTCGCGCAGCGCGCGGAGCAGGTCTCCTTCGCCGCAGTCCGCATGGACGATCGCACCGCCCGGCGCGCGCGCCAGCACGTGGGCGGCGACGGGCCCGGCCAACGCGCCCAGCTCGCGAGCTTGGACCAGCCAGGCCGCGCCCTCCACCGGTCTGTCCTGAGCGACCAATCTCGCCTCGAGCGTGTCGACGCGAGCCGACAGGAAGCGAAAGGCCTCGACCACGTGGCTCATCGCCTCTTCGAGCTCGGTCCTCTCGCCTTCTGGCGCGCGACCGGCGCGATCCCGGCGGGGGCGCAGCCGGTCGAGGGGCCCCGTCCGCCGGACGTCGCCTCGGCTCGCGGCGAGCGAGTCGGAGAGCGCCGAGGCGCCCGGGTGGTACGGGCCGTAGCGATCGCCCAGATGCGTGAACGCCGCCAGGAAATTCCAGGCGTCGCTGCCCTGGGGCGCCAGCCGTGTGAAGGCCTCGCGCAACGCCTCGGCCGCCCGGGCCTGGTCGGTCGGCGTGGGGTTCGCCACCCCGCTCTTTTCTCCCGGGTCCTCCGCAGCGCCGGTTGGAGGGGGGGCGACGGACATGGCGCACGATGCTACCGGCGATGCCACCCCGCCTCCTGGAGTCCGCGTTCTCGGCCGGGTGGCGAACGAGTACCTTCGTTGCACTTGGGAACGAGATCTGGGACAAGGTGACGAACGTGCGCAGGCTGGCTGCCCGATACATGCTCGCAGGCATCTCCGTGACGGGAGCATGCATCGTTCTCGGGACGGTGTCAGCCCCGAGCGCGTCGGCGGCGACGCAGCTGACGCTCACGGAGACGTGGAACGCGGGCGCCGGCACCATCCTCAACGACGCGCCCTGCGGTGTGGCCGAGGCCTCTCCGGTGGCCTTCAACGACGGCGGCACGGCCGCGGTGGAAGTCGGCGACCGTGAAGGCCACCTGTACGGGCTCAACCTGCAGAACGGCTCGGTCGTACCGGGTTGGGGCAGCGGGACGGGCAGCAGCGTCGGCTCGGGCCAGGGCTGCATGAGCAACCCCACCGGAGGGCCTCCGGCGACGGGAGTCAACGGAATCGAGGTCCCGGGGAGCCCACCGGTCGACTCGACCGCCTCGGTCAACAGCAACGGTGAACTCTACTTCGGTGCCGGGAACGCGGCCTCGCCGGTTGACGGCGGCTACTACGCGTACGCGCCGAATGGGACCGAGGCCTGGAACCAGGTCGTCGCCAATCCGTCCACCGACACCTCGTCCGACGGTGGCGTCCAGGCGTCGCTGCCGATCGCCAACGGAGGATCGTTGGTGGAGGGCGGTTCGCTCGGCCAGGTGACCTACGCACTCACCCCCTCGAACGGCGCGCCGGCCAGCGGTTGGCCGCAGTTCTCCGCCGACAGCGTGTTCTCCACCGCCGCGGCGGGCGACCTCTACGGCACGGGCTCGGACGACTTCGCGGTCGGGGGGGCCTCGTCGCAGGGGTTCGCTCTGGGGACCCACTACGCCAACGGCGGGCACGTCCGGATCTACAACGACCACGGCGGACTGGTCTGCAGCGCCAACACGACGGAGGAGGTCGATTCCTCCCCTGCCGTGGGACCGATCCTGCCCGGCGGTCGCTACGGGATCGCCACGGGGACGGGCACCTTCTACCCGGGCGCCAGCGACGAGAACACCGTCAAGGTCTACGACACGAAGTGCAACCAGGTGTGGAGCGACACCCTCGACGGCTCGACGGGAGGCAGCCCCGCGCTGGCCGACGTGCAGGGCAACGGCCAGCTCGCCGTGGTGGAGGGCACCGCCACGGGCACCACCAGCGGTTCGGTGTGGGCGCTCAACGCCGCCACCGGCTCCACCATCTGGCGGACCAGCGTGCCGGGAGCCGTCCTCGGCTCGTTGACCACGGCTGACCTGACGGGGAACGGTGCCCAGGACATCATCGTGCCGACCGACCACGGCCTGTACATCCTCGACGGCCCCACGGGCCAAATGGTCGCCCACACGGACGACGGCACCGGGGGCAGCGGGACCTACGGCTTCCAGAACGCAGCGCTCGTGACCCCGGACACCGATGGTTCGATCGGGATCACGGTGGCCGGCTATTTCGCGGTGACGATGAACGGCGGCAACTACGTGCAGGGCATCGTGCAGCACTTCGAGGTGATGGGGTCCAGCGCGGGCAATGCCGACGGCGTCGGCGGGTGGCCGCAGTTCCACCACGATGCGGCACTGACCGGTTTCATCGGGGGCGGCAACGCCCTGCCCACCTGTGACCGCCCCGCGGCGGCGCAGAACGGGTACCTCACCGTGGCCTCGGACGGCGGGATCTTCGCGTTCGGGCAGGACTTCTGTGGGAGCACGGGGAGCATCGCCCTCAACAAGCCCGTTGTCGGCATGGCGGCCGTTCCCGGTCAAGGCGGGTATTGGCTGGTCGCGTCGGACGGGGGCGTGTTCTCCTACGGCGACGCCGGGTTCTACGGCTCGACGGGGTCCCTCACGCTCAACGCACCCGTCGTGGGCATGGCGGCCACCCCTGACGGCAGAGGGTACTGGTTGGTCGCGTCGGACGGTGGGATCTTCTCCTACGGGGACGCCGGGTTCTACGGCTCGGCCGCGACCGTTCCCGGGCAGGACATCGTCGGGATGGCGGCGTCGCCCGACGGCCTCGGCTACTGGGAGGTGAGCACGACCGGCAGGGTCTTCTCGTATGGCGACGCCACCGCGTCCGGCGACATCCCCTCGCTCGGCCTCCATCTCAACGGGTTCATCGTGGGCATCACCCCGGACCCGGTGACCGGCGGGTATTGGCTCGTGGGCTCCGACGGCGGCGTCTTCGCCTTCGGGGCGCCCTTCTTCGGCTCGACCGGGTCCATCCGCCTCAACCAGCCGGTGGTGGCGATGCAGTCCACCGGTGACGGGCAGGGCTACTGGTTCGTCGCCACCGACGGTGGGGTCTTCAGCTACGGCGACGCGCCGTTCCGCGGCTCCATGGGCGGGCAGCACCTCAACCGGCCAATGGTCGGCATGGACGGGTTCTGACACGCGGGCTAAGAGCTTCATGAACACAGGAGGGACCGAACGCCTCGCCTAGAGTGACGCCCCATGCTCCGGCGACGTGACACCCAGGCCGGGCCCGCCGCGAGCCCGACCCCGCCGGTCGTACCACCCCGCGGGCCCCTCCTCCCCTCCTACCCACCGCACGACTACCTCGGCCAGCTCGACCCGGGCGCCCAGGCCGCCTGGTCGAAGCGCCGCGAGGGTGCCGACCTCAGTGAGTTCGTGTGGTACCACGCCACCGAGCTCCCCGACGGAACGGTCCTGCCCGGCGTGTGGGACCTGCGGGGCCACGAGTCCGCCTATCTCGGCGGGGTGGACCTTGCCGGCAAGCGCGTGCTGGAGCTCGGACCGGCCACCGGCTACCTGACCTTCTACATGGAGCGTATGGGCGCCGAGGTGGTCTCCTTCGAGGCCGGGTTCGACGTGTCCATCGACACGCTTCCCGTCAAGGGCGAGGACCAGTTCGAGGAGCGGCTGCGCGTCATGCAGCACACCATCGACCGTAACCATGACGCCTGGTGGTACCTGCACCGCACGCTGGGCTCCTCCGCGCGGTTCGTCCAGGGGAACATCTACGACATGCCGGCCGATCTCGGGACCTTCGACGTCACGGTGGTCGGCGCCATCCTGTTGCACCTGCGCGAGCCGTGGGGTGCACTCTCGCAGGCGGCCCGGCGCACCACCGAGACCATGATCGTGACGGAGCCCCTGCAAGATGACCTGGACCCGCCCGAGACGAACATCATGCGGTTCTCCCCCTCGGCGGAGCACCACCTGACCAACTGGTGGTCGATCTACCCGGGGGCCGTCGTCTCCATGCTCGCCCGGCTCGGCTTCGGGCAGACCGTCACGACCATGCACAGCCAGCGCCACCACCTGGCCCACAACATCGACAGCGACGCCATCGACCAGCGCATGTACACCGTGGTGGGCCGCCCGGTCCTCTGATCCGGGCCGGTCGGCCCCGTCAGAACAGGCCGGGCGTGCCCCTTCCCCGCTCGACCACCGTCGTGAGGAACTCGTCGTAACGCGCCACCAGCACCGGCCACCGGAAGTGCCGGTCGACGAAGGCGCGCCCGCGCCTCCCCAATTCGGCGCGCAGCCCGGCGTCGGCCACGAGCCGGTCGAGCACCACCTCGAACTCGGGGTAGGAGGTGAACCACAGGCCCCCGCCGGAACGCTCGCAATGCTCCCGGGTCGGCCCGCAGGAGCCGTTGACCAGGACCGGCAGTTGCTCGACCCAGGCCTCGATCACCACGAGGGAGAACGACTCGAGCGCAGACGGCGAAACCGCCACGAGCGCATCGCGCATGATGTCCCACTTGTCGGCTTCGCTCACCGCGCCCGTCACCACGATGTCGGGGTGCGGCGGCAGGTCCACCGAGACGGGCCCGACGAGGGCGAGGGCGAGGGGTCCGGGGTGACGCTCCTTGTAGGTGGCAAAGTACGAGGCGAGCATCTTGGAGCCCTTGTGCTCGTCGACGCGTCCGACGCTCACGATGTAGGGGCGCTCCCCCAATCCCACGAGCTCGCCGCCGGGCCGGCCGGCGGCCTCGGACTCGCCCACACCGAGGCCGAGCACGATCTGGGGGCGTTCCGCTACCCGGTACATCCGCTCGACGAGGGTGCGTTCCGACGCCGTATAGAAGCAGAACGCGTCCGCGTCCCCGAACGTGCCGCGAAAGACGGGGAGGTACAAGGCCGGCTCGTCGTGCGCCGCCGGGTGGAACACGGCCGGCACGCGCACCTGGCCGATGGTCGCCACCGTCGGATGGTAGAGATACGGAGAGAAGGCGACGACGTCGGCATCCGAGGCAACGACGGCCTCGACCAACCGGGGGGAGACGGGGCCGTTGTAGTCGACCCACCGCCTTCCCTGTTCTCTCGTGGCCAGGCGCGGGGCGAGGCGGACGGTCCCGTCGAGGCCGTAGAAGTCGGGCAGGCGGCCGTGCGCGGACGGGTGCCGGTGCACGGTCACCCCGTTGACATCCGTGGTGCCCGGTTCGAGGTCGTCGTCCCAAGTGATGGCGTCGAGCGCACAGGTCGTGTGCACCTCGGCGTCCCAGCCCGTAAGGGCGGACAGGTGCTCGGCCAGCTGGCGCACCGCCGTCTCGGCGCCACCCATGATCTGCGGGCCGTAGCGCGGCGTCACGAACGCCACCTTCCCGCTCACGGAGCCCCCACGACGCCGGCGATGGCCTCGATGATGCGGGCGGCCACCGCGTCCCCGGAGAGCTCCGCGGCGCGGCGCGCCCCCGAGGCGGTCAACGTGGCGCGGAGCTGCTCGTCGGTGCACACCCGGTGCACGGCCGCGGCGATGTAGGAGGGGTCGGCGGCGGCCAGCACCAGCGCGGCGTCGGCCACGGTGTCGGAGACAGCACCGGCCCCGCGGGTGACAACGGGCACGCCGGCCACCATCGCCTCGACCAGCGGGACGCCGAACCCCTCGTGCGCGGACAGCGAGAGGTACACGTCCGCCGCACCGAAGTAGGCGGCCAGCGCCGCGTCGGACACCTCGCCCGGCAGTCGGACGGCAGCCGACAGGCCGAGGTCGTGCACGAATTCCTGCAACGCCTTGGTGTACGCGAAGCTCGACGTGCCACCGACGAGGTGCAGGCGGGCCTTCCCGTCGTACAGGCGCCGGTAGGCCCACAACGCCTTGACGAGGTCGTGCTGGGCCTTGGACGGCACGATCCGCCCGACGAAGAGGATGTCGGCGCCCCCGCCCGCCCGGAGGTGAGCCAGCTCCGCCACCACGCGCCGGTCGGGGGACTCGGTGACCCGCTGGTAGTCGGCCAGCACGGGGGCGATGGCGACGCGCCGGCAGCCCGCCCGCCGCAACTCCTCCCGGCTGAAGGGGCTCTTGGCCAGACCGAGCAGCGCCCCCGGGGCCAGGAGCGCCAACTCGTCGGCGGCCGCGGCCGCCCGCTCCACGCTCCGCGGTTCCCACCCGGCGAAGTACTCAGGCCCGGTGAAGTTGTGGAAGTCGAGAATCAGCGGTAGCCGCTGCTCGGCCAGGTAGCCCGCGACGGCCGAGGACGTCGTGAACTGGTAGATCGCCACGTCGCCGGCCGCCGCATGCTCGGGGTACATCCAGTGCTTGAACGCCTCCGGGGCCAGGTCGTCGTGGATCGCCTCGGCGAAGATCTCCGAGCGCCAGCCCGCCGCCCGCAGGGCGTCGCGCAGCTTCAGCGCGTGCGTCCCCGTGGCGTCGTGCGGATTGAGGGTGGCGATGAACTGGTGCACGGCCACCGGCCTCCCGGCCGCGGCGCTCACCGCTCGGCGGGCGCGTACGGCGAGGTGATGGCGGCCCGGACCGCGGTGACGAGGAAGTCGGCGCCGCCCGGGCCGGACTGCGCGACGGCTTCATATCCGCTCTGCTCCAGAAGGCTGCACCACGTCTCGGGTCGCAGCGGCCGCCCGGCCGCGAGGTCGGCTTCCGGCGGGGCGTCGGGGGCCTCCCAGGCCTGCCGGGTCACCGAGTGGACGACGAGCGTCCCGCCGGGTGCCAGCCTGGTCCCGATGGCCGTGAGCAACTGACCGCGCTCCGCGCCGGCCATCCCGTCGACGGTGGCGCTCAGGACGACGGCACCCAGGCCGGCCGCGGCCACCGCCCGGAGGTGCTCCCCCACCGCCTCGCCCCGCAGGTCCAGGGTCCCGAGGTCCGCCGCGTCGACGGCGCGCGAGCGCGGGTCGACACCGTAGGCATCGCCACCGGCCGCCAGAATGCGCCGCACGAGCCAGCCGTCACCGCAGGCGGCGTGGAGGATGCGCCCGGGCGCCTTCGCCACGGCGGCCACGGTGGGCTCGACCCACCAGGCGCCGGCGTGCTGGAGGGCCGGGAACGCGACCACGCCGGCGGCCGGGACCCGCTGGCCCTCCACCTGGCGCTCCAGGTCCTGGAGGCGGTCGTCGACGATGTGCAGGGCGCGGCTGACGGCAGACGCCGACTGGCTCATCTGGTGCGTCAGCCACCCGACGTACCAGAGGAGCAGTGAGCGCATGCCCTTCTTCACGGCCGCTCCCGCCGCCCGCTCGGACTCCACCGGGACCACGGGGTCGATGAAGGTGGCGGCGTCGACCATGCGGAGCGCGTCGCCCAGGTCACCCCCGCGGCCGGCCACCGGCGAATGGGCCAGGAAGAGCTCGTCGAGCTCGCGCTCGAGCTTGGGCGGCAGGTCGCCGGACGCCCGTCGCAGCCGGACCTCCTCGGCGATCTCCGCCATGACCTGGGTCACGTAGGCCTGGGGATCTGCCGGCAGCGTCTCCTCGGTGTCACTCATGGTGCGAGTCTTGCGCGGACCGGCTACGCCAGCGCGGCAGACGAATCGACGTCGCTCTCGGTCGAGATGAGGGCTGCATGCACGTTCATGCGCAGGATCCCGGTGACCTTGCCGGGGTACATGACCTCAAAGGTCCCGGCGGTGTCCTGCCAGTCGTAGAGGATGCCGCTCCGGCTCTGTATCCCCAGGGCGAAGGAGAAGGTGCCGTCGAGAAGGGGCATCTGCACGATGCCGAAGTGCATCACGCTGACCCCGCGCGGGGCGTCGATCGGCATGCCGATGATGGATGTGTCGGTGCGCATCACCAAGTTGTCGTCGACGTCGCGGATCTCCAGCGAGAAGACAACGTCCTCGGTCGGGTACAGCGCCTCGAACTCCACACGGATGGTGAGATCGTCGCCCGTGCTCATGTAGGGCACGTTGTTGTCACCCGAGTAGATGCGATGCACCGAGCGGAACCGGACCGGTCGCTCGGCATCGGGCACCGTGCCGGCATCGGCGCCGGCGCTCGTCGGCTTCGCCGGCACCGCCACCAGCGTCGGGTCGGCGATCCCCATGCCGGCGCCCTCCGCCATCAGCCCCTCCCGGAAGATGCGGGTGGCCTCGCCC
Source organism: uncultured Acidimicrobiaceae bacterium (assembly GCA_963755375.1). Lineage (GTDB taxonomy): Bacteria > Actinomycetota > Acidimicrobiia > Acidimicrobiales > RAAP-2 > Bog-473. The sequence goes on from CAVWKG010000003.1 coordinate 49,238, forward strand.
GGCTCACCCTCCCCCACCAGGTGGCCGTGACTGAGCACGATCCCGCGGTCGCAGATGCTGCGCACGGTGTCGGCCGAGTGCGTCACCACCAGGATCGTCCGACCCTCGCGCTGGAACTCCTTCACCCGGCCGATGCACTTGCGCTGAAAGCGCTCGTCTCCGACGGCGAGCACCTCGTCGATCACCAGGACGTCGGGGTCCATGTTCACGGCGACCGCGAAACCGAGCCGCACGTACATGCCCGAGGAATAGAACTTGACGGGACCGTCGATGAACTCCTCCAGCTCGGAGAAATCCACGATGGCGTCGAAGACGCGGTCGACCTCGCGCCGGGGCATGCCCATCAGCGAACCGTTCAGGTAGATGTTCTCCCGGCCGGTCAGGTCCTGCTGGAAGCCGGCACCCAGCTCCAACAGGCCGGCGAGTTTGCCCCGCACGGCCACCTCCCCCTTCGTGGGCTGGAGCACGCCGCAGATGCACTTGAGCAGGGTCGATTTGCCCGAGCCGTTACGGCCCAGGATGCCGACGGTCTCACCCTCCTTGACGGTGAGCGACACCCCGTCGAGCGCCCAGAAGTCCTCGGTCGACTTGCGCCGGCCGCCGTGGATCAGGCGCTCCTTCACGGTCTTGTACTGGCCGTGGGCCAGGCGGAAGCGCTTGGAGACGTCCCGGACGTCGACGGCGAAGTCGCTCACTCCTCAGAGCTCCTCGGCGAAGTTGCCCTCGAGGCGGCCGAAGGTGGCCAGTGCGACGATGAAGAGGCAGACGGCGAGGAAGAGCACGCCGAGGTCGAGCCCGACGTACCAGAGCATGCCCTTCGTCGGCAGCACGTAGAAGGGCGTCAACACCCCGTTGACCTTGGCGTAGGTGGTCGGGTGCGCGTAGATACAGCGCTGGAACGACAGGACCAGCGGCACCATGGGGTTGAGGAAGTAGACCCAGGTCAACCCTTTCGGCCCGAGCTTCTGGCCGATGTTCTGCTGGTAGGCGTAGACGATCGGGCAGGCCCAGAACCAGGCCGTGAGGATGACTTCGATGAGGTGCTGCGTGTCGCGCAGGTAGACGTTGATCGACGAGAGGAGCACCGCGATGGCCGAGGCGAGGATGACGCCGGTGACGAGGGCGAGGAGCAGCACGGGCAGGTAGGCCAGGTCGGGCGCGGTGTGCAGGACGAGCATGAAGATGACCATCACGATCGCCTGGAAGAAGAAGAAGACGCAGGCCGAGCCGACGGCGGCCAGGGCCAGGATCTCGCGCGGGAACGAGACCTTCTTCACGATGCCGGCGTTGTTGACCACCACGCCGGTGCCGGTCAGCACACCCAGGGAGAACAGGTTCCAGATCAGGAGCCCGGCGAACAGGAAGATCACGAAATGCGGCATCTTGTTGCCGAGGATGATCTGGAACACGAAGAAGTAGATGGCCAGTGTCATGGCGGGAGCCGCCATCGACCACACCAGGCCCAGGACCGAGTTCTTGTACTTGACCTTGATCTCGGTACGGACCAGGTAGATGAGGAGCTCTCGCGACAGCCAGATCTCGCGCAGCCGCTTGCGCACGCTGATGGTGGGCGTGACCACGCGGGTCACCGAGCCGCGCCTGGCCGCGTTGCGGCTCACGCCGGCCGCCTCGGCCGCCACCGGGGAGCGGTCCGCCACCATCACCTCGGCGTCCCCCTCGAGTCTCCGGTCTGCGTCCGACGAGGAGGCCGGGACGTCGACAGCCACGTCTATTTGTTCCCTGCCGCCGCCGTGGCCGTCGAGCGGTCGATCACCTTGTCGATGAAGCCGTACTCGCAGGCCTCGTCCGCCGTGAACCAGCGGTCGCGGTCCGAGTCCGTCTCGATCCGCTCGAGGGGCTGCCCGGTGTGGAAGGCGATCCGCTCCGCCATCATCCGCTTGAGGTAGATGATCTGCTCCGCCTGGATGGCGATGTCGGCCGCCTGTCCCTGCATGGAGCCCGACGGCTGGTGCATCAGGATGCGCGAGTGGGGCAGGGCGTAGCGCTTGCCCGGCGCGCCGGCGCAGAGCAGGAACTGGCCCATGCTGGCGGCCAGCCCCACGCAGATAGTCGAGACATCCGGCCGGACGTACTGCATGGTGTCGTAGATCGCCAGGCCGTCGGTGACGGACCCGCCCGGGGAGTTGATGTAGAGGGAGATGTCCTTTTCGGGATTCTCGGCCTCCAAGAGCACGAGCTGGGCGCAGACGAGGTTGGCCGTCACCTGGTCGATGGCGCTGCCGATGAAGACGATGCGCTCTTTGAGGAGTTCCTGGAAGACCCGTCCGGCGGACTCCATTTCGGCCCCTGCGGCCGTGATTTTGGGGGCGTCTGATGCGTTGACCATGGGCCCGAGGCTAGTGGGCGGAGGAGGCACTTGTAGGCACACGGCCGTACACTCCCTGTTCACCCGCTTGGCGGGGCCGCCGCGGGCGTGGCGGAACTGGCAGACGCGCCGGGTTTAGGTCCCGGTCCCCGAAAGGGGGTGGAGGTTCGAGTCCTCTCGCCCGCACCCCATCACCCGCACCCCGGTCCACCCGACACGGCACCCGGTAGCTTCGTCCGCGTGCCCCACCTCGTCGCCGCCCCGGACAAATTCCGGGGGACGACGTCGGCCGCCGAGGTGGCGGCGGCGATGGCCAGTGCGGCCCGAGCGGCCGCGTGGACGGCTGACGAGGTGCCGATGTCCGACGGCGGTGAGGGCCTGCTGCTGGCGCTGGGCGGCACCCCGCAGGCAACGATGGTGACGGGCCCACTCGGCGCCCGGGTCGAGGCCGAGTGGCGCATGCTGGGCCGGGACGGCCGGGACGCCCCCCGCACCGCCGTGGTCGAGATGGCACGCGCCGCGGGCCGCTCCCTTGTCCCGCGCCCCCAGTACGACGACCCGGTGCGCGCCACCACCGCCGGCGTCGGCCAGCTCCTCCTGGCGGCCCGCGACGCCGGGGCCCGCCGGATCGTGATCGGCTGCGGCGGGTCCGCGACGACCGATGGCGGCGTCGGTGCATACGAGGCGGTCGGCTCGCCGGCGGCGCTGCGGGAGGTCGAGCTCGTCGTCGCCAGCGACGTGACGACGCGGTTCAACGACGCCGCGACCGTGTTCGGGCCGCAGAAGGGCGCCACACCGGCGCAGGTCGCGGAGCTCGGCCGGCGCCTGGTGGCGGTGGCGGCCCGCTACCAACGTGAGACCGGCGTCGACGTCACCGACGTGCCGGGCGGCGGCGCGGCGGGCGGGCTGGCGGGCGGCCTGGTCGCGCTCGGCGCCCGGATCGAGCCCGGTTTCGACTTCGTGGCCGGGCTCGTCGGCCTGGCCGACCGGCTGGAGGGGGCCGACCTGGCGATCACAGGCGAGGGGCATCTCGACCCGCCCTCGTTCCACGGCAAGGTGCCCGGAGGCGTGCTCGAACTGGCCCGGGCCCGCGGGCGGCGCGGGAAGGCCCTGCCTGTCCTCTGCATCGCCGGGGGAGCCGACGAGGCGCTGCTCGCCGCGCCACCCCCGGGCCTCGAAGTGGTCAGCCTGACCGCCCGCTTCGGCCGGGTCCGGGCGCGGGCGGAGACAGCCAGGCTGATCGGCCTGGTCACCGCCGAGGCGCTGTCCCGGTTTTGCCCCTGAACCAGCCCATCGGCCACACTGCTGGCGCGTCGCGGCGGCCATCGGCCCCGCCCGCCGGGCCCTCCCGTCCGGGACGGCCGGTCCGGCGCGTTGACTGACACAGGGAGGCATCACCATGGGACTGCTCGACGGCAAGGTGGCGGTCGTCACCGGCGCGGGACGAGGCATCGGTCGCGAGGAGGCACTGGTGCTGGCGGGCGAGGGCGCACGGGTCATCGTCAACGACGTCGGTGCCGGACTGCACGGCGAGGGGTCACAGGACGCGCACCCCGCGGAGGAGGTCGTGGCGCTGATCAAGGAGCACGGTGGCGACGCCGCGGTCAACGGCGACGACATCAGCTCGTGGGCCGGCGGCAAGAACGTCGTGGAGCAGGCGATCGACACGTACGGTTCGCTCGACATCCTGGTGAACAACGCCGGGATCCTCCGCGACAAGATGTCCTTCAACATGGACGAGTCGGACTGGGACGACGTCATCCGGGTGCACCTCAAGGGCCACTTCGCCGCCGCGCACCACGCCGCCGTGTACTGGCGCAACCGGGCCAAGTCGGGTGAGGACGTCACCGGCCGCATCATCAACACCTCCTCGGAGGCCGGGTTGTTCGGCAACGCCGGGCAGGCGAACTACGCCGCAGCCAAGGCGGGCATCGCCGCGCTCACCTTGGTGGAAGCCCGTGAGCTGGGGCGCTACGGCGTCACGTCCAACGCCATCGCGCCCCGTGCCCGGACCCGGATGACCGAGACCCTCTTCGGCGGGGACGGCATGAGCGCCGGCGAGGGCGGCTTCGACGCCTGGGACCCCAGGAACATCGCCAACGTGGTGGGGTTCCTTGCCGCACCCTCATCGGCCGACATCTCCGGGCAGATCTTCGTCGTGTTCGGCGGGAGCATCTATGCCATGAGTGCCTTCAAGCCGGTGGGCCAGCTCACCCGCGACGCCGAATGGTCACCTGAGCAACTGGTCGCCGCCAAGGGCGACCTCTTCAAGGGCGTCAGTTCCGGGGTGCCTCCCTTCAGCTTCCTGTAGCCCGGCCCGGCGAGGCACCGGGTGCTGAAGTGGTAGGGGCGCGGCCAAGAGAACTCCTCGCCGCGTTCGCGGGCGCGGCTGCTACCTTGCGCATCGATGCAGACGACTCCCGTTCGGTCGTCTCCCCGCCGCTCGTGAACGACGCCGCGGAGGTACTCACGCAAGACCGGGTGACGCCGGAGCACGGACCTCGCCACGCCCGCATACGCGCGCGCCGTGGATGGCTCATCACGACGGGGGTCGCCGTCGTCTACCTGGTGCTGTCGGTTCTGGCCAACGGGAGCGCGTGGACACACGGGATCGCCCATACCATCCAGACCGCGGGCGGCAACGACGTCCCCGAAGAGATCTGGTTCCTGGCCCAGACGCCGTGGGTCCTGCTGCACGGCCACAATCCGCTGGCCAACGACTGGCTGAACGCACCCGTCGGGGTCAACCTGATGGACAACACGACGATGCCGCTCCTGGGGATCGTGGGGTTCCCGATCACCTTCCTCTTCGGGCCTCTCGCGACCTTCAACGTCCTGATCGACCTGGCGATCTTCGCCTCCGCACTGAGCTTCTACTTCATGGTCCGGCGCTTCGTGAGTTGGTGGCCCGCGGCCTTCGTAGGGGGCCTGGCTTATGGGTTCTCCCCCTTCACCGCGGCCACCGCCAACGGGCACCTGTTCCTGCTGTTCCAGGCGATCCCACCCTTGGTGATCCTCTTCGTCGACCGTTGCCTGCGGTCGAGCAAGACCTCTCCGTTGTGGGCCGGCGTCGCGATCGGGCTCTGCTTCGTCGCCCAGTTCTACATCTCGACCGAGGCGTTCGCGTCGCTCGCCGTCATGACGTGCATCGCGGTGGTCCTCGCCGGCGGCTACGTGCTGTGGAAGCGCGTGGCGCTGGACCGGCGGCGGCTCGTGACGATGGTCGGGGGCGCGGCCATCGTGGTCGCGCTGGGCACCGGCTACGGAGCGTGGGTGGCCGTGGCCGGCCCCGAGCACATCACCGGTCCGGCGCAGCCGGCCACCGCGATCGCGGGCGTGACCGTCGACCCGCTCGGCCTGGTCGTGCCGACCCTCGATCAACGCTTCACCCTCGGGCACGCGCCACTGGGGGACTCGTTGGTCGCGCTGCGCGATCCCAATTGGCACATCGTGTTCGAGTCACCGGTCGAGAACGGGTCGTACGTCGGCGTGCCGCTGCTGATCGCCCTCGTTGCCGGGGGCATCGTGCTGCGGCGCAAGCGGCTTGCCCTCTTCTGCTCGGCCATGGGCGTGATCGCCCTGGTCATGTCCATGGGGTCCTGGCTGCACGTGGACGGGTACCGCACGGGGATCCCGCTCCCCTTCGTCGTCATCGAACATCTGCCGTTGCTGGACAGCAGCGTCGCCTCGCGCTGGGTGACCTATTTCTGGCTCTTCGCCGCGCTACTGCTGGCCCTCCTGCTCGACGCGGTCTACAAGAAGGTCGCGGCCAACGAGCGGTTCGGGACGACGGGAGGGGTGGCCGCCAGCGGGATCCTGGCCCTCGTCGTGCTCCTCCCCCTGGTGCCGGCGTGGCCCTACGCCGCCGCGCCCGCCTCCGTCCCCGCCTGGTTCACCAGCGGCGCGCGGTCCCTCCCGGCGGGATCGGCCGCCCTGATCTACCCACTGGCCAACTCCACGAACGACTCGTCCATGCTCTGGCAGGCCATGGCCGACATGGAATTCCGCATGCCGGGTGGCTTCGCCGTCATTCCGGGCCCGACCGGTGCCAACACCTTCGGCGGCCAGGCCTCGCCGCTGGAGGAAGCCCTGGCCCAGTGCGAGGGCGGGGCGACCTCGGTGCCCTCCTTCACGGCGGAGGACGTGCGGACCCAGTTGCGCCAGTGGCACACCGAGACGGTGGTCGTCGTCCCGACCGCGCCCGGAGCCGCCTGCGCCGCGGAACTCTTCACCGGCGCGCTGGGCCGGGCGCAACGGGAAGGCGGCGTCCTCGTCTGGCCCCGCCTCAACGCGGCGCCGTGACCGGTCCGCCGCAGCCCCCTCCCCCCGGCTCCCGCTCACTCGGACCCGCCTCCCGGTCCCGCCCGCCGTCGGCACGCCATCGCATGGCCGGCGCGATCTGCGGCACCATGTCGTCATGGCACACGACCGCCCGTTCCGTTTTGCCGCGCAGCTGAGCAAGGCGCCCGACGGCTCCGCCCGTTCCTGGGCCGAGCAGGCCCGCCGGGCCGAGGACCTCGGCTACAGCACCCTGCTCATGCCCGACCACTTCGGCGATCAGCTCGCCCCCGTGCCCGCCCTCGCCGCGGTGGCGGCCGCCACCACCACGTTGCGGATGGGCTCTCTCGTGTTCGGCAACGACTACCGGCACCCCTTCGTGCTGGCCAAGGAGGCCGCCACCCTCGATGTGCTGAGCGACGGCCGCTTCGAAATGAGCCTCGGCGCCGGCTGGATGCGCACCGACTACGACGCCGCCGGCCTGACCTACGACCACCCGGCCGTCCGGGTGGCGCGCTTCGAAGAAGCGGTGAAGGTGGTCCAGGGATTGTTGCGCACCGACGGACCCTTCAACTTCCACGGCGAGCACTACGAAGTGCTGGGGCACACCCTCACGCCCCGGCCCGTGCAGCGGCCCGGTCCCCCGCTCATCATCGGCGGCGGCGGCAAACGTGTGCTGTCCTTCGCCGCCCGCCACGCCGACATCGTCAGCATCAACGTCAACCTGCGCGACGGCACCGGTGGGGCCGAGACCGCGGCCGACGCCACGCCCGAACGCACCCGCACGAAGATCGCCTGGGTCAAGGAGGCGGCAGGCGACCGCTTCGACGACCTCGAGCTCAACTCCCTCATCGGCTTCGTCATGGTGACCGACGACGCCGCGGGGCTGGCCGCCCAGATGGCGCCGGCCTTCGGCATCGAAACGGCCGACGCGCTGCACGTCCCCCTGGCGCTGGCGGGGACGCTCGACGAAATGGCCGAGGAGCTCGAGTGGCGGCGGGCCGAGTACGGGATCTCCTACTGGTCGATCGAATCCGACGCCTGGGAGACGCTCGGCCGGGTCGTGGCCAAGCTGGCCGGCACGTGACCATCACCAGCAGCAGCGGCTGGGAGGGCATCGGCACGCACCGCGCACTCTGCGGCGAGCGCGTCTTCACCATTGACGCGCCGTCCATCGGTCCGGAGCGCCACGTGCCCCTCCTGGTTCTGCACGGCTTTCCCACGTCGTCGTTCGACTACGCCGCCGTGCTCGACGAGCTGCGGGCGGGGCGGCGGGTCCTCCTGCTCGACATGGTCGGGTACGGGCTGTCGTCCAAGCCCGACCGGGCCTACTCCATGGCGTTGCAGGCCGACGTCGCCGCGGCCTTCGTCGACACGCTCGGGGTCGAGCGCCTGGCCCTCTTGACACACGACATGGGTGACACGGTCGGCGGCGAGCTCCTGGCCCGTCGGGCCGAGGGGACGTGGGCGGTGGAGGTGACGCAACGCGTCCTGACGAACGGGAGCATCTACATCGCGCAGGCCCACCTGTCCAACGGCCAGCAGCTGCTGCTCGGCCTCCCCGACGAGGTGCTACCGGCCGGGATCCCGATCGACGCCGAGTCCATCACGCGGAGCCTGCGTGAAACGTTCAGCCCGCGGACGGCACCCGTCCCCGCCGGATGGCCTGAGGACCCGGTCCCCGCGGCAGCGGCCCAGGTGGTCCACGACGACGGTCACCTGATGTTGCCGCGGCTGATCCGCTACATCGAGGAGCGGCGGGCCAACGAGCGCCGCTTCACCGGCGCGATCGAGACCGACCCCTCGCCCCTGCACGTCGTATGGGGGCTCGACGACCCCATCGCCGTCCCCTCCATGGTCGACACGCTGCTGGCGGCCCGACCGGACGCCACGGCGACCAGGCTCGACGGCGTGGGCCACTACCCGATGGTGGAGGCGCCGCGGCGCTTCCTCGACGCCGTGCTGCCCGGCCTCGCCTGAGTCCCTGCGATGGGGCACGGCGATCCGCGGCGTGGACATACAGAGGATTCCCTGGTCCCTCGCTTAACCTGACGCCGTGCCGGGCCGCCGACGACCCTCGAACCGTTACGAGCTCCTCACCTGTGCCTGGTCGGGTCATTTCCTGGTCGGGACCGACGCAGCGACGATCACGTCCGACGATGCGCTGGTGGTGCGCGACGGCGGTGCGGTGCGCTGGCACCGCTGCCTGCGCTGCGACGCCTGGATCGGGCGGGCGGCGCCGCAGCAGCCGGGACGCGAGCGGGTCGAGGAGAGGGACGAGATTCAGCTGCCGCTGCGCGGCTCGGCTCTGCGCGACCGGTACATCCTGCGCCTCATTGCGGTCGACCGCGCCATCCACGTCATCGTCCTCGGCGGCCTGGCCATCGCGCTGTTCACCTTCGCCGCGCACGACCAGGCCCTCCATCACGACTACCAGAACGTCATGAACGATCTGGCCGGCGGTGCGCCCGGGGCCTCCCAGGCGCGCGGCGTCCTGGGCTATCTCGGCCGGGCCTTCAAGTACTCACCGGCGCACCTGCGGATTCTCGCGCTCGTGCTCACGGCCTTCGCCGCGCTGGAGGCGGCCGAGATGGTCGGACTGTGGCTCAACAAGCGGTGGGCCGAGTACCTGACGTTCATCGCCACCACCGCCCTCGTGCCCTTCGAGATCTACGAGCTCACCAACGGCGTCAGCGCGTTCAAGCTCATTGCCCTCGTCATCAATCTCGCGGTGGTGATCTACCTGCTCCTGGCCAAACGGCTCTTCGGGTTGCGCGGTGGCCACCGCGCTGAGCACGCGCGTCGCGAGCTCTCGAGCGGCTGGTCGGCCATAGAGCGGGCGACACCGCCCGGTGCCGCGCCCCCGCCCGGCGCTCAGGCGGGCGCCACCACCTTGAGGGTGCGCACCTCGGAGGGCAAGCTGGCGTAGAGGTCGGCCACCAGGTCGTCGCGCTGGGCGCGCCGGGACGGGTCCTCCCACAGGTTGTGGAATTGGTAGGGGTCCGCCTCGACGTCGTAGAGCTCCCCCGTGGCCACCGCCACGCCGCCCGGACCCGTCCCCGACTGCTCGTAGACGACCGGGCAGGGCTGCAGGACGCCTTCGCCCCAGATCTCCTCCAACCCGTTGGGCTGTCCGGCCGTGGACGGCTCGTAGACCGTGCAGAGCCACCCGTCGCGGTAGACCGACCGCAGGTGCATCCCGTAGCCGGGGATCTGGCTGTCCCACTCGCACAGCGCGCGCTCGCGCCCGGCCTCACCGTCGGCCGGCGGGAGTGCCCGGCCCTGCATCCAGGGCGCCGGGTCGACGCCGGCGATGGCGCAGAAGGTCGGCGCCAGGTCGACCTGCCCGACCGGGTCGTGCACGACCGCGGGAACGATGCCGGCGGACGGGGCCGGCCGCCACACGAAGGGCAGACGCATCAGTGCGTCGGTGTGGTACGGGCCCTTGTAGAGCAGGCCGAAGTCACCCTGCATCTCGCCGTGGTCGGTGGTGAAGATCACGTCGGTGTCGGCCGACCAGCCCCGCCCGTCGATCGCCTGCAGCACGCGGCCACAGGCCTCGTCGATCAGCTCGTTCATCACGTGCGTCTTGGCGTTGACCTCGCGGATCTGGTCGTGCGTCAGCTTCGAGGGGACGAACGATGCCGGGCCGCCCTCCATGTTGGGGAAGCGCCCGTCCCAGTAGGCGAGCCAGTGCGCCGGCTTGCGCTCCAGGACGGTACGGATGGCCTCGTCGTCGCCGGGGTGACCGGGCGGCAGGTCGAGCGCGCGCCAGGGCACCCGGTCGAGCTCGGAGGCGGGCGGGTCCCACGGATGGTGCGGGTCGGGGAACGACATCCAGCAGAACCAGGGCTCGTCGGCGCCGACCGAGTCGAGCCAGTCGACCGTGATGTCCGCCACCCAGTCGGTGTGGTACCACTGGCGCGGGATCGGGTTGTTTTTCGTCTCCGGCGCGGCCGTGTCCCCGCCGGGCTCGGCCTGGAGCAACCCGGCGAAGCTGTGCAGGTGCTCGGGATGGTGCTTCTTGAGCCAACGCCCGTAGTGCGCGATGGGATGGTGGCCCCAGGCCGCCGCGTGCATGGCCTGCTCGGACCGCTCGAAGCCGCGCCAAGGCCCCGTGTCACCGCGGGCGACCCGGGCATTCTCCTCGAACTGGTTCTGCGGGTCGAAGCCGGGCTCGAAGTGCGCCTTGCCCAGCAGCGCGGTGCGGTAGCCGGCCGCATCGTGCAGGTACTGCGCCACCGACGGCGCGTCGACCGGGAGGGGAATGCCGTTGGCCACCACGCCATGCGTCCGGACGTACTGGCCCGTCAGCATGGTCGACCGCGCCGGCATGCACACCGTGTTCTGATTGTAGGCCCGGCGATAATTGATGCCGTCGGAGGCCAGGCGGTCGACGACAGGTGTGCGGGCGACCGTCCCGCCGTTACAGCCGAGGCTGTCGAAGCGCTGCTGGTCGGTGGTGATAAAGAGGATGTTGCGGCGACGTTGGGCGGCACCGGGAGCGGCTTCAGGCATCGACCGCCCCGTCCTGACCCGCACCCGAGGTGCACCACTCCCTCGTCATTTCGCTCGTCACTGCTCGGTTCCTCTCTGTCCAAAGGGGTGTGCCGGCCCGTCTGCGGGCCGCTCGCCGCGGTTCACTCTGCTCGCAGCATGCGGTGCAGGTCGATCTCGATCTCCTCCATCAACCCGGCGAGGAGCTGCAAGCGCGCCGGGGCGCCGTCCGCCGCCAGGAGGCGCTGGGCGTCGTAGGCGCTGAGTGGGGCGACCGCGCACAGCTGCCACGACGCGAGATCCGTGTCCCCGCCGCCATCGAGCGCGAGCTCGGGCGAGAGGGGTGGTGCGCCACCCTGCTCGGCCAGCAGAGCTCTGGCCCGGCGCACACGCTGCCCGGCGGCGCCGACCAATGGGCCGGCGTCCCCCGGGCTGGGCTCCGGGGCGCTCTCCCGCACCAGGGCCACCGGATAGGGATCGTCGGGGAGCCACTGTTCCACCTCGATCAGCGCCTCGCCCTCGAGCTCGAGCACCCAGCGTCCGTCGGGCAGCTCCACCGCCTTGGTGATGACGCCCCTGGTGCCGAGGGAAGTGCGCTCGTCGCCGCCCCCGACCTCGGAACCCCGTTCGATCAGCACCACGCCGAGGCGGGCGTCGCCCGCCAGGCAGTCCCGCATGAGTTCCCGGTAGCGCGGCTCGAAGACGTGCAGCGGCATGGATGCGTGCGGGAACAGGACGGCGGACAGAGGGAACATCGGTAGGCGCGTCCCGGACATGCCCCACCATGGCACGGCCGCACACGTTTCCGCACGATCGTGCTCTTGACGCGGGACGGGCGCCCGACGCGAGAAGGGCCGGCCTCCTGGGCCGACCCTCACTCGTCTTGTGTTTTGTTGTAGTGCTTCGTTTTCTGTACGCAGTGCCTGGCTCTTGCCTGCGGCGCAGTGGGTGCGGGGGCCGCCTTGTCGGCCGGCCGGCACACGCACCGGCGCGAACGCGGCCTCATTCATACGCCGGACTTCACGCCAAGCGGACTGCTCGGACGCGCCACCGAAACCGACATCGGTGACGCAACCTCAACGAGGCGGATCTGCCTCCTCGGTCGAGCGTGTCGATTGCATCGGCAGCTCCTTTCCACTCGGGGCAACGGCGGGTGCTCCGCTTGCCGCTCGCTTTTGACCCAGTATTCACCTCGACCCGCGCCGTGTGAACCCCATGCGATCAGGTCATTCGCGAAGGCCCAGGTGGGGCCTGGCTCCGTCACGCAAACTTCACATCCCCGTGATCTGACGGCGCCTCGACCCCGTGGGTCGCAACGGTGCGGTCACGTACGCTCTGGCCATGGCACTGCCGACACCCAAGGACAACACGACGGCGATCGTCACCGGTGCCTCGTCGGGCATCGGCGCGGCAATCGCCCGGGAGCTGGCGCGGCGCGGCCACGGGCTGACCCTGGTGGCCCGGCGCGAGGACCGGTTGAAGGCGCTGGCCGATGAGCTGGCGCAGACCCACTCCATCCGCGCCGAGGTCATCGCGGCCGACCTCACCGATGCCGACTCGCGCGGCGGGCTCCCCGCCGAGCTGGCGGCGCGCGGCCTCACCCCCGACGTCCTCGTCAACAACGCGGGCTTCACGACCATGGGCGCCGTCTCCAAGGCCGACCGCGCCGCCGAGCTCGCCATGGTGCGCACGAATGTCGAAGCGGTCGTCGACCTGTGCACGCTGTTCGTCCCGGGCATGGTGACCCGACACCGCGGAGCGGTCCTGAACACCGCGTCGACCGCCGCGTTCCAGCCGTTGCCGGGACAGGCGGGCTATGGCGCGTCCAAGGCCTTCGTCCTGTCCTACGGGCGCGCCCTGGGCGCCGAACTGCGCGGCACCGGCATCGCCGTCACCACGCTGTGCCCGGGCCCGGTGGAGACCGGATTCGCCGAGGTGGCGGGGATGACCGACGAGGAGGCGAGCGAGAGCCTGCCCAAGGTCATGTGGATCCCGGTGGGCGAGGTGGCCAGGGCGGCCGTCGAGGGGCTCGCCGCGGGCCGCCCCGTCGTGATCCCCGGAACGGTGAACCGTGCCGCGGCGGGTCTGGCTCACCTGGCACCCAAGGCGCTCCTCCTGCCGTTGATGGTGAAGCACCATCCGGTGCTGAAGCCGAGCTGACGACGGGTCCCCGCCCACGGCTGGGACCGTGCGGCGCACGTCGATCGCGCGGCCCTTCGGTCACCTGTTCGACCGGCTTCCCCGGCCCGGGGCGGGCTCCACTAACCTCGGTCGCGTCGCCGCGACGCACACGGCGGGGCGCACGGACTGCGGGGGCTCATGCCACAACTGGTCTCGGACCTGAACCTGCCCTACCTCGACACGATCGGGTTGGAGCGCCGGGAGGCCATCGACGCGATTGCCGCCGCCCGCGCGGTCCACTGGCTGGCCCGCTCCGAGATGGGCTATTCCGTGACCCGCCAGCAGGACGTCACGGCCATCCTGCGCGACCAGCGCTTCCACTCCGCCTTGTCGATGATCGAGGAGGCGCCCGAGCTGCGGGGCTCGGACGGGGGCGACCCCCACGTCGAGTCCATTCTCACCATGGAGGGTGAGGGCCACGCCCGGCTCCGTCGCCTGGTGGCACCGGCTTTCACGCCGGCCTCGGCCAACCGCCTCCGCCCGACCATGCGCCGGGTGGTCGGTGAGCTGGTCGACCGCGTCGTGGCACGGGGCCAGTGCGAGCTGGTGGCCGAGGTCTGCGACCCCTACCCGATCCCGATCATCTGCGAGCTGCTCGGCGCGCCCCGGAGGACTGGAAGCTGTTCTCGGCCTGGGCCACCGACATCTTCCGCATCTTCAACAACAACCTGGCCGAGGACCTGCCGCTCATTGCACAGGCGGGCGAGGAGCTCAACACCTACGTGAGCGAGATGATCACGGCGCGCCGGGCCGACCCGCGCGACGACCTCCTCAGCGACCTCATCGCGATCGAGCAGGAAGGTGACCGGCTCTCAATCGACGAGATGGCGATGCTGGCGCAGGCGGTGCTGATGGCGGGGACCGACACCACCCGCAACCAGCTCGCCTGCTCGGTGGCGCTCTTCACCGAGCATCCGGACCAGTGGGCGCTGCTGGCCGAGCGGCCGGAGCTCGCCGCCCGGGCCGTCGAGGAGTCGATGCGCTACCTCGGTGCCGTGCGGGGCACGGCCCGGATCGCCGCCGAGGACGTCGTGTATCGCGACGTGCTCTTCCCCCAGGGCACCTTGGTGGCCACCTCGCTGGCCGGGGCCAACCGGGATCCCGAAGCCTTCGACGATCCCGACATCTTCGACATCACCCGGGAGCGCACCACGGCACAGATGACCTTCGGCTCGGGCATCCATTTCTGCATGGGTGCCGCGCTGGCCCGAGCCGAGCTGCAGGAGGCCCTCCCCCTGTTGGCCCGGCGCCTACCCGGGCTCACCCGCGACGGCGAGGTGGAGTGGAAGCCCTCGACGTTCGGCATCTGGGGCCCGGCGCGGCTCCCGCTGCGCTTCGAGCCCTCATAGTTCGCCGAGGCTCCACCGGCGGTGGCGGCCGTTGCGACCGCGAACCTTCAACGGTCAGCAAACTCGTTGCGAGTCCCGGAACCATCGCTCTGGGGTCGTTGGCCACATGCCCGGGCCGCGGACGGCCGCCTCGGCGGTTCAGTCCCGCACCCCCGAACCGACGGCGACGGGCGCATCGGCGCGTCGGGCACGTCGGGAGCAGAACCCGCCGCCCGACGGACCCGGGTGCGCCGAGCCTCGTCGATCATGGTGCGCTGGGCGGACGGCGACGGATCGTGGCCTCCGTAGGCACTCGCCTCCACCGACGCGGCCAACCTGCTCCAGGTGGACGCACCGCTCCCCGTGAGCTCGTCGAGGTGCGCGGCGTACTCGGACAGGGTCTCGGAGGGTCGGCGCGGTCGTCCCGCCCGGCGGCCGGCCCGTTCGGTGCTGCGCGCCACCTGCGCCGCCCATGTCGGCGGCCGTGATCGGCGCCAGCGCACGGTCACCACGATCAGACCGGCGGCCACGAGGACGACGGCGACCGGCACCGGTGGGACGCGGCTCAGCGCCGTGCCGACATCCCGCAGCGCCGTCGCGCCTGGGCTCGGGCTCGTGGCCGGCACCGACGCCGTCGGGTCGAAGTCCTGCCAGCCGTAGCCCGGGAACCACACCTGGACCCAGGCATGCGCGTCGTTGGCGTGGACCTGGTAGAGGTCGGTGATCGGATTGAACCCGCCGGGCACGTACCCCACCGCCTCGCGGGCGGGGATCCCGAGGGAACGCAGCATCACGGCCAGCGACGTGGAGATCTGCTCGCAGAAGCCGACCCGGTTGCCGAAGAGAAACTCGTCGACCGTATCGGCGCCGGCGGGCAGCGGCGGGATGTTCTCCGAGTAGTGGGTGTGCGCACCGATCCAATGGATGAGGGACTGCACCTTGTCGTAGGTCGTTGTGTCGCGGGCGGTGATCGACCGGGCCAGGGCGAGCACGCGCGGGTAGGTGTGCGGCAGTTGCTCCTCTTGGCGCAGCGCGTCGGCGGGGAGCGGGAACGGGCTGTCGTCGGCCCGGAGTTGTGCCGGGGTCGCCGTGCTGACCTGCGAATCGACCGTGTAGACCGACCCGCTGCCCAGGCCGATGGGCGAAACGATGGTGCCGTCGTCGCCGACATAGACCTTGCCGGCGGCGAACCAGAGTTCGTTCGCGCTCTCCGCGTGGAATACGAGGTTCGCCGTGGTGCTCGCGACGTAGAACGTCTGCAGGTCGCTCTGCCCGAACGGCACGTCACCGAGCGAGATCGGGAGGACGAACGGCGAGCTCTGGCGCAACGGCCGCCGCGGGACCGGCTGCGACTCCGTCCAGCTCTGGCCCTGCCAGGTGTCAAAGGTCTCCCCCACCCAGTACGAGGGGCGCTGGGCCCTGACCTGCATCACCAGGGTGTTGCCCAGGTTGCCGCGCAGGGCCGTATTGAGGCTGGCGGCGAAGCCGAGATAGCCGCCGACCCGGATCCGGCTGGATGGACTGCCGGCACGGGAGAGCTCCGCCGCCACGCCGGAGTCGCCCGCGAGCCCACCGGGGACACCAACCGATCCGCCGGCGCCGGCCCGGTCGATGAACGAGATGCGGGACGACACGACCGGAGCCGGGAGGATCAGGAAGACGGCGGCCGCTGCCGTCGACGTTGCCGCCAGCGCCAGCACCAGGCTCGTCGCCGAGATGCGACCCCCGCCACTTGCCGATGTCCACATTTCGCTCAGGCCCCAGAGGCTGCAGCAGGCCCAGGCCACGACGTAGAGGCCGAAGCGAAGGTCGATCGCCAGCGACGCGCCCACCGCCATCAGGCCCGCCGATGCGCCGAGCGTGAAGAGCAGGTCACGCCTGGAGGGCACGTGAAAGGAGTGGACCACCAGGACGGTGACGAGCAGGACCGTCAGCGGGTTGACCACCGACGTGATGCCCGCCGACGGCGAGCTGACGTCGTGGAAGAATCTGACGCAGGCGGCAATGGCGCCGATGGCCACCAGCACCTTCACCCAGCCGGGGGGCCGGGCCCGGGTGGCATGGGAGAAGGCCGTGCCGGCCGACACGAGCACCATGGCGCCGATCGCGGTCGTCCAGGCGATCTCGTCGAGGGAGGCGCAGGCCGCGATCGCCACCAACACCGCGCCCAGGCACGCCACCCGCAACCGGATCGAATCCTCGGACGGCCCCGGCTGGTTGGCGCGCCTGACCGCGTCAATCAAGCTCACGGCGGAGCGACCCGGCCCTCGGCCGACGCTGCGCCGGCGGGTCCGGGCACGGCGCGGGCGAGGCGGCGGCCGGCGCCGCGTCGGTCGGCGACTGGTCCGAGGACGGGACCCGACCGTTCCCGGGTGCCGAGAAGGACCGGAGCGCCCCCCTCGAGCACGTTGACCACGGTCCCCAGGGCCCCCTCCGCCACACGTTCGGCCGCGTCGGGGTCCGCCGGCAGTTCGACGGTGATCGTCACCGCCTCGGCAGCCGGTCGCTCCAGCTCGCGGACCATCAACGTGCCCGCATGTGCCGTCGAGCGCCAGTGCACCAGGCGACGGCTGTCACCGGGCGTGTACGGGCGGGCGCCCCGGGGCAGGCTCCCATCCGGTCGGGGCTGCTCGAGGACGTCGCCCGCCCCCTCGTCGGGGTGTTGACGGGGCGTCTGCGCCCGGCCGCAGCGCGGCGAGACGTGGAGTGCCGCCGGGAGTGAGAGCAACACCCGCCTCGTCCACCACTGCAGCGCGAACGGCGCGGCCGATCCGATGTCGAGCGTCACCGAGTCGTGGACGCCGCGCCCGACCGGCACCAGCGCGATGACCGCATCGACCGCGCCCCTGCGTCCGCTCGATCCGACGAATACCTCGGGGCCGGGCGGTTCGACGGGACGAACGCGCACACGTGTGCCGGCGTGGACACGAACCTCGATAGGCAGGCCGGCAACGCCGTCCGCCGGCGCGCTGCAGACGCTGATCCGCGCCCGCGTCACCACCACGAACGGGCCCACGAGGCCGATGAGAAGCGCGCCGAAGACGAGATCTCCGAGGACCTGCACCCACCCGGAGCCGGCATTGTGGGCGACCAGCCACCACAGACCAATGATGAGGACGGCGGCGACCATCGGCGTCCGGGGGCGTGCCGGTCGCGCCCAGCGGCTCATGGTCTCGGTGTCGACGTCGTTTCGAGCAGCTCCCTGATCACCGCGGACGCCTGCCCGGCGCCGTCGTCGGCCTCGACGGTCAGAATGCGGTGGGACAGGCATTCGACGGCCACCGCCTTCACGTCGTCGGGCGCGACGTAGCCCCTCCCGTCGAGGACGGCATGCGCCTGGGCGGCGCGGATCAGCCAGATGGCGGCGCGCGGGCTGGCACCGAGGTGCACGCCCGGCGCGGTCCGGCTGGCGCGGCAGAGCTCAACGGCGTACGCGGCCACGGCCTCTTGGACGGGGACCGACTCGGTGGCCCGTTGGGCACGCCCCCACTCCTCGGGTGTGCAGACCGCGCCGAGCTCGGTCAGGGCATAGGTGCCGCCGCCGTGGAGCGCCAGCTGGACCTCGTGTGCCGCGTCGGGGTATCCGATGGACGTGGCCATGGCGAAACGGTCCAGCTGGCTCTCGACCAGCGGGAACGTGCCGCGCTGTGAATGCGGGTTCTGGGTGGCGATCACCAGATGGGGCTGCGGGAGGGGCCAGGACTGGCCGTCGACGCTGACCTGGCGCTCCTCCATTGTCTCGAGGAGCGCGGACTGCGTGCGGGGCGGCGTGCGATTGAGCTCGTCCACCAGCACCACGTGGGCGAACACGGGGCCCGGTCGGAAGTCCCAACTCCCGGTGTCGGGCATGAACACCGAGACCCCCGTGATGTCGGACGGCAGGAGGTCGGGGTGACCCTGGACCCGCGACAACTGAGCGCCGAGCGAGACAGCGAGGGTGCGGGCCAGCACGGTCTTCCCCACACCGGGCACGTCCTCAATGAGGAGATGTCCGCCGGAGAGGGCGGCAACAGCGGCGGCGACCAGTGCACGTTCGCTGCCCAACACCACCTGCTCCAGGTTGCGCACCAACGCGCGACCGAGGGTCACGGCATCGTCGAGGTCGCGGACGCGCTCGTCGAGGACGCTCATCGAATCTCCGCCTTGCCGTGGGCCACGAGACCCCACACTACGGCTGCAGGGTTCCCGTTTGGCACTCGGCCCGACGAGTTCGACCTGGCGGGCACCGGGGTGGCCGGGGAAAGAGAGGCCGTGCCCGGGCTCACCGCGCGCAGTGTCTCGACCACGTCCTGGTGGTCACCGAACCCCACGTCGCCCCCATGGATGGTCTCTGACGTGCCGTTATGCCCAAACCTGCGACGTCGAGAACCGCGGCCGACGTTCGAGGGCAGCGACGACCACGAGCCTCGCGCTCCCGATCCGAAGACCTGCACACGAGTTCGGCGGGAGCCGTTCACGGTCGTGCCGTTGCGAATGCGTTGTGGAAGCAATGCCCTTCCCCACCGAAGTTCCGTGTGGTCGCACCTCTTTCGTCACGACATGCATCAATCGACGACGCAATCCGAACTGGGTTGTCGAAATGATGAAGGGTCCGCGGCAGCTCCTCCGGGGCGGGCGTCGCCGAGCCCGCTCGTGGAGCTGGCCGTTGCCGGCCCGCTCGAGCCTGATCCGTCGGTCGAGGCGTTTCCCGGCCGTCGCCGGACCCGTGATGCGCGTGTTCCATTGGCTTCTTTGCGCCGCGCCATTTCGCCTGGAACGACTCCTTCTCGTTCTGAGGTGAATGAATCAGGGCGACGAACCGCTCGTCGTTAAGGCACCACCTCCTCCGATGAGTGAACCCGTGGCCTGCGGTGCTGGAGCCGAGGTCACGCTGGTCGGTATGCCGGTCGCGTCGGCAGGAAACTGCAACTTCATCCCGGGATAGATCAGGTTGGGGTCAACCAGGGTGTGCCCGTCGGCCTGGGCGATCCCCCTGTTCAGTGCGAACAGCTCCTGATAGCGGAGCGGGTTCCCCAAATGCTGGGCGGCGAGAGTCCAGAGCGTGTCACCGGGCTGGACCACGTAGACGTGGGTCGCAACGGGCTGAGCAGATGGCGGAGGCTGCACGACCGGGCTCGCCGGAGGAGCAGTCGGGAGAGGTGGCGGCGTGGAGTGCACGCTCGACGACGTCGGTCCTGTGGTCGCGGCAACGGCGGGTGCTCGGTGCTGGGGCATGAGACGCGACACCAGCGACTGCCCTTGGACGAATAAGGCCCCGGCCAGCAGGACGACGAGCGCGGCGGTGAGTATCCGATGGGTCGGCCACCATTTCCGTACCGCCCGGGCGAGGCGTCGGAGCATCATGCCGAGGATTAACAAGATGCCGACCGGAGCGATCGCGATGAAGACCAGGTCCACCAGGTCGTTGAGCCCGCCTGCCACATTTTGGTCGCCGAACGCAACGTCCATGCTGTGGACCTGGAAATGGGCGGCCGACCATTCCGACGGGAAGAGGACAGGGGCCAGAAGGACGATGGTCAAAAGGTTGAACGCAAGGAACACGACCGTCAGGGCCGCCCAAGCTCGAATGGCCAAGCGCGCCCGTCGATTCACGAGCGCCAGTTGTGCCTCGATCCTCGGGTCGTGCCGTCGGAACAAGCCGGCGAGCACCGGTCCCACGAAGGCGAACAGGTTGGGCACGCCGATGAGATCGCTCATGATGTAGTAGCCGTCGAGCCTGATGAACGGCAGGAACTGATAGAGCGCCGCGGCCTGGGAAAGAACGATGAAGACGAGGAGCGGGCCAAACCTGGTCGGGATGTACAACCCGCCGGCGATCACGATCAAGACGGCGTTGAAGTAGACCCCGCCCAGGTCGCTGCGCAGTCGGCCGCGTCGGTCCAACCGGTAGGAGTCCGTGAGGTCGGTGTAGAAGGCCGGAAACGCGAGATAGATGCCGACGCCCATGACTCCGGGCGAGGCGCCGCCGTACCTCGTTCCGGCGGCGTGACCAAGCTCGTGGAAGAAGCCCGAGAAGAGGACCAGGCCAGTCACCAGTAAGAACAGGGCGGGATGGAAGGGGAGCTGCCGGGCGGATTGGGCGAGTGCGTGAGGGTGCGCCCCGAACAGCCAGATGTCGACGGCGAGCAAACCACCCAAGACGACGAGTACAACCGGTGGCCAGAACAGGGATTGAAGGGCCGCGGTGGCCGTCCGGTGGAAGCGGGCTGGGATGACCTTGGTCCGGTAGCGCAGGGCCAGCAGAGGCTTCGAACGGGAGAGAGCGTCGTTTCCAGCCTCAGCCGAAGAAGCCAGCAGCCCGAGGGGCCTGAGCTTGTTCTCGATCAGGAAGCCGACGTTGTCGGCACTCACGGGTCGACCGAGCTCGTCGCTCGTCTGCACAGCTACGCCCTCGAGGTCCCGCTCGCCGTTGAGGGCCAGCAGGACGAGGTAGAGCAGGTGGGACAAGTGGAAGACCTGGCCATCGCCACGACGGACCAGGTAGTGAGGCTGTTGATACGCCGAGCCCTCGTACTGGCCCAACAGTTCGGTGCCCTCCGTCAACCGAAGAAGGCCGCCCGGCGTGAACGTAGAAGCGGCCTTGACACCTGCTGGTGGGGGCGCAACTACGAGGGCCATACGAATACTCCTTTGCTACGGAGTGAGGGGGGTGACCCGAAGATCACCCCCCTCAGCTCCTGGCTTTGACGAGGATCGGTTACTGGAAGATCCCAGTCAGGTTGCCGTTGCCGTCGAGGTTGCCGTTGAGCACGGAAACGTTCACGAGGCCCTCTTGGTAGGTGTTCCCGTCGCCGTTGCCGTTGTTCACCGACGCGTGGTTGCTGGGCCCAGCACTGCGGGCGCACCACATGACCTCACGCGCAGGCAGGTACTCGGCGTGCTCACTCTCCAGCTCGGCGAGGGAAAGTCCGGTTGCTTCCATTGTTTTCTCCTTTTTTGCTTGTTCTGAGGCTTGTTCCTCAGAGACCGAAGCCACCGGCTTTTCTATTTAAACCGGTAGCTTCAAACCGGAACATTACCGATTATTCGAACGATGTAAACCCCCTTTTTTTAGAAATATCTTTGTCCTCATTTTGGGCGCGACGAAGCGAAGCGGCTGGGTCGGTCCCAACTGCCCTCTTCGTAGGAATTAGGTTTTTATAAGGGATTTTCTAGGAGCAATCTCCACGTGAGATGCGGACGGCAGAAGGTGCACAATTCCGAACAGTCCGCAATTATCCGCTGTCAGATCGCGGCTAATTAGCTATGTACATGGCCCAATCTTTGGGACATATATCTAAAAAGGGGCTGGATCGGGTGAGGCAGGATCGGTCGTTATCGCTGAACCCGAATATCACCCGCTTCAGGGGCGGGGCGTCCGCTTCAGGGGCGAGGCGTCCGCTTCAGGGGCGCCCGCTTCTGGGGTGCCCGCTGGGGTGCCCGGCTTCTGGGGCGTTCGCGTTCAGGCGCCGTAGACGGAACCAAACTGAGCGGTGGAGAATCAGAACCGACGCTCCGCCGGCTCAGTCACTGAGATCCTGGTCACCCTGTCAACCGCCTCTTCCCAGTGGTGGAGAGAGGTGTCGGTCGACAGCGCAGGCGGCCGCCGGCTCTGGTCCGCGACCCAGCCGACCGGGTGTTAGCCGGGGCGCTCGAGGATCGCGAGGAATCCGCTCGGCAGCGAACCCGCCAGGTCGAGCCGCGACAGCTTGCGACGCTGTGCCTCCAGCAGGCACGCGGCGGGGATCACGCCGAAGATGAGGACCAAGCCGGTCATACCATCAGACGATGGGAACGGAGACGACGATGACGCGGTAGGGATCGCAGGGAAGGGGAGAGGATCTCTCGGGGTGCGGGGCGACTGCCCGCCATCCAACGATGCCGTCGGAAGAGCTGGGGAAGTGACTGCCGTCCGAAGTTCCCCTCTTAGAGGGGCGCCTCGGCCGTCCAATCGTGGCGACACTGGTTGGGTGGCACTCACGGTTCCCGCTGCAGGGATGGTCGGTGAGGTCGCTGAAAGCGTGCCCCCTGCTCCGCTCACCGGCGTAGGAGCAGTAGCCCAAACAGGAGCTGCTGGTTGCGCTGGCGGACCTACGCCTCCCCCACCACCCAGCGAAGCGCCGAGGTTGGTCACCGAAGTGGGAGTTGGGCCTGCGAGGTTTGTCAGCGCCGGGGTCACGGGAGCCGGCGCCAGGGCCGAGGTGACGGGAGCCAGGGCTTGGGTCACGGGAGCCAACGCCGAGGTGACCGGTGCCAGTGCCGAGGTGACGGGAGCCAGGGCTTGGGTCACCGGTGCCAGTGCCGAGGTGACGGGAGCCAGGCCTGGGTCACCGGAGCCAGTGCCGAGGTGACGGGAGCCAGGGCTTGGGTCACGGGAGCCAGCGCCGAGGTGACCGGTGCCAGCGCCGAGGTGACGGGAGCCAGGGCTTGGGTCACCGGAGCCAGCGACGAGGTGACGGGAGCCAGGGCTTGGGTCACCGGCGCCAGTGCCGAGGTGACGGGAGCCAGGGCTTGGGTCACCGGCGCCAGTGCCGAGGTGACCGGTGCCAGCGACGAGGTGACTGGAGCCAGGGCTTGGGTCACCGGTGCCAGTGCCGAGGTGACCGGTGCCAGCGACGAGGTGACTGGAGCCAGGGCTTGGGTCACCGGTGCCAGCGACGAGGTGACGGGAGCCAGGGCTTGGGTCACCGGCGCCAGTGCCGAGGTGACCGGTGCCAGCGACGAGGTGACTGGAGCCAGAGCTTGGGTCACCGGAGCCAGTGGCGAGGTGACGGGAGCCAGTGCTTGGGTCACCGGAGCCAGGGCCGAGGTGACGGGAGCCAGGGCCGAGGTCACCGGAGCAGTCGCTGTTCCGAGTGTGCCCGTGAGCGTTGAGGTCGCCGACGTGATCGGCGTCGTGGCAGCACCAGTCGTCGGGGCAATGGGTGCCAGGGTGGGTCCGGGGTCGCCAAGAGGTGCGGGGGTGCCCACGAGGCTTGGGCCCTGCGGGACAAGACTCCCTGGCGCCGCGGCATTGTCCACAGACCCCAAGGGGATCGTGGTGGCGCCAACTGGCTGAGAAGGCGCGCCGGTGGCTGCCGCTGCCACTGGGTCGGCCGTCACACTGGCGGAACGAACAACTGTCGCCGTCACTCCCGTGTTGGAAGTGTTAACACCGTCGCCGACACCGGCGGACGGGTCTGGCGTCGTGCCAGCTAGAGGGGCGTCGGCTATGGAGCCAACACTCGTCGATACGGGACCTGTGGCGGCGCCAATCGTCCGGCTGATTGAGCCATTGGCCGCCGTCGTCGCCGAACTCGTCGCCGCCCCCTGCGGAGTAGGGGCCCCGTCGACAGCGGCGGGCCGTGAAGAGTTCGGTGCTGCCGAGGTCGGCACGATGGCGTCTGTCACCGTCGTGACGGGTGGCGTCACTGGCGCCGGAGCCGTGGTCTTCGTGACGCCACCCACCGAGGAGGAGACGGCAGCCCGGTTAGTCACCGGGCCGGCCGAGGGCGTGCTGCCAGAAGCCGGAGCCGCAGCCGGAGCCGCGCTCCCGGGCGTGCTCGAGTTGGTCGTCGATGCGACCGGGCTGGCCGTCGATGCCACCGGACTGGCGGCCGGGGTGGCCGTCGATGCCACCGGACCGGCGGCCGGGGTGGCCGTCGATGCCACCGAACTCGTCACCGCCGTCACCGGGCCCACGAGGCTCGGGGTCAGTGACAGCCCCGACGGTGTGCTGGCCGACGCGACGCCCTGAAGCAGGACGAAGAAGAAGAACGCCGCAACCGCCCCGAAGATCACGCGGAGAAACCAGAGAGCCACCTTTTCGAACCCGCCCACCCTTGGCCGATTTCCAGCAAGTTAATCGTCAAACCGTGACTTTCTGCCCTTTCGCCACCCCGCTCACGGGTGAAAGCGTGAACAGACCAAGTTCCGCCGGGGCGTCACCATGAGGTCGGCTCGTGCCGGCGCAGAGGCAGCGGGTGTTTCTTCAGCGACAACGGCATAGTCGCTTCTGCGGCGGTGGCGACGCGAGCACCATTGCGCGCATGAGTCACCGACCGAAAAAATTGCGGTCGTGTGCAACCCTTCGGTGAACGCCGGGCGAACAATCAGTTCGCGGAGTGCCGGCTTGCGGCGGGTC
Source organism: uncultured Acidimicrobiaceae bacterium (assembly GCA_963755375.1). Lineage (GTDB taxonomy): Bacteria > Actinomycetota > Acidimicrobiia > Acidimicrobiales > RAAP-2 > Bog-473. The sequence goes on from CAVWKG010000003.1 coordinate 73,950, forward strand.
TCCCCGGCCGCCGCCGTCAGGCTTGGCGCCCCAGGAACGCCGCAAGCTCGTCGGCCGCAGTGGCACCCGCCGGAGCCTCGAGCCGCGTTCCGAAGGGAGCAGAGCCGTCAGGCCCGCGCAGCGCGTCGGACAGGAAGGCCTGGGCGATGGCGAGCAGCTGCGACGCCAGCTCGGGATCGAGGTCCGTCGACTGCCCCGTGGCCTTGGCCAGGTCCCAGCCATGGGTGAAGGTGTCGATGCAGGCGATGTTGACGAAGACGGCACCGGGGAGGTCGGCAAACGGGAGCTTCATCGTTCTGTCCATGGCCCCGTCGGCCTCGAACGCCTTCAGAGCGCGGGCGGCGCCCTTGTTGAACTCCGTCACGAAGTCCCCCGCGCAGAAGTCCGGCGTCTCTCCGCCCGCCGGCGCCTGACCCGTCTCGGCCGTGACGGCGAAGTAGGTGGTCCCCCCGACCACGTGGTTGATCACCTCGCGCACCTGCCAGGACGCACACGGGGTCGCCCCGTCCAACTGTTGGGCGTCGACCTCGGCCAACACGCCGGCGGTCGATGCGAAAGCCTGCGCCAACATGTCTGCGCCCATAGTCCGTGTCCTCTCGCCGGCCCGACCGAACGCTAGGGCAGAGCGGCGGTGGCCTCACCCACCAGCTTGTCCTCGCCGTCGCCGTTGGAGAGGGTCACCGTCATGTCCAACAGTTTCGTGCCGTCCTCCTCGCGCTTGGCGATGACGACGATCTTGGAGGAGAGCACCTCGTCGGGCCAGGTCTGGCGGGCGAAGCGGACCTGATAACGAGTCACGTTGCCGACGCCCACGAAGTCCGTCAGCGCCGTGCCCAGCAGGCCCATTGAGAACATGCCGTGGCCGAACACGCTCGGCTGACCGGCCTTCTGGGCCGCCACCTCGTCGTGGTGCATCGGGTTGAAGTCGCCGGACGCTCCCGCGTACTTGACCAGGTCGGTCCGGGTCAGCGTGTGCGTGATCACCGGTGCCTCGTCCCCCACCTGCACGTCCTCGAAGGACAGTTTCTTCTCACCCATGGTCTCGACCTCCCGTCGATTGCTCGTTCACCACTCCCGGTTGCCGATCGTGCGCTGCTCCGCACGTGCGCAACCGGCGATCGCTCGATGCCACGGGGCCTAAGCCCGGTGGATCAGGTTGAAGCGGGCCGTCACCACCGGCTCGCCCGTCGTCTCGTCGCGCCAGTTCGTCTCCGAGCAGATGAAGGTCATCGTCCGCCCCTTGGACTCCTTCTGGTAGGCGTCCGTGATGGAGCCCTCGCCCACCAGCACGTCGCCCACCTGCACGGGGCGGTGGTAGAGGAATTCCTGCTCGCCGTGGAGGATCATGCCGCCCTTGGCCATCAACGGGCCCATGGCGGTCATGAGCGGATTGCCGGTGGGGGCGTCCGCCGGCTGTATCTCCGCGAACTTGCCCGAGAACTCCATGGCGAAGGGCCAGGTCGGCGGCGCCGGAATGTTGTCGAACCCTGCCTGCCTGGCCGACTCGGGGCTGTGGTAGATCGCGCTCGTGCTGAGCAGGGCGTCGGCGAAATGCTGTACCGGCCCCCGCTCCACGATCACCTTGGACTTGCCGGTCGGTTGCCCGATGATTCCCTTGAGCACGTCTTCTTGCGTTGCGGCACCGTCTGCCACCGTCTGCCTCCTGTCCCCCTCCGCCGTCGACCCTGACCATTTCGTCATGGCGGGCACCGGCCCGGGGCCGGCGCAGCGTCCAAAGGTAGCGGTGTCGCCTCGGCGACGCCCAATCCGACGCCCGGGCGGCGCCGCGCCCTGTCCGCTCGGTACCATCGGCATCCCGTGATTCCGCCCGAGATCGTCCGTTCCCCCAGGCCGGGGCACCCCGTGTGCGCCCTTCCCCGCTCCATCGGGCGCTAGAACGCCACACGAGTTCATGCCCGACTTCTTCGACGTGGTGCACTCCCAACGGGCCGCCCGGTCGTTCCTCCCCGACGACGTCGACGACGCCACCGTCGCCCGGATCCTGACCGCAGCAACCCATGCGCCCAGCGCGGAGAACAGCCAGCCCTTCGTCTTCGTCGTCGTGCGCGACCCCGCGCTGCGCGCCGCGATCGGCGCGCTCACCGCGCGCCTGTGGGAGGGCGGCGCCAGGGCGCTCGAGGAGCAACGACTCTCTCCAGCTTTCCTGCGCGACGTCGACCAGGGGGCAACCGGGGGTGTCGCCGGCGCACCCGTGCTGGTGGTGGTGTGCGGCGACACCCGCCTCACCTACGCCAAGGCCATGGACGCGTCGGTCTTCCCGGCGGTGCAGAACCTGCTGCTGGCCGCCCACGCCCTCGGGCTCGGGTCGACACTGACGACGCTGCCCGTCCTCGGGGCCGACGAGCTGTCCGGCCTTCTGGAGCTGCCGCCCGAGGTCGTCCCCGTGGCCGTCGTCCCGCTCGGCCACCTGCCGGCCCGCCTCGGGCCGCCCCGGCGGCAGGCGCTCCCCGAGAAGGCCCACCTGAACCGCTACGGGACTCCGTTCCCCCCGGCCTGAGCTGTGACCGGATCTGTCGGCGGACCTAGCGCGAGCCCACCCCGGGCTGGCGCCGCCCCGGATGGGCGCCGCAGCGCGGTTCGAAGGACACCTTCATGAGCGCAGCCGGACCGAGCTCGCCACTCTCTGCAGGAAAGGGAACCAGCACGGCAGCGATCAGACCGGGCCCTGGCCCAGGGCGTGCGCCTGGAACCTGACGCCCACGTCAGGTCGGCGGTTATGGTGAGCCTGTGCAGAAGCATCACTACTACGTCGACATCGAGGCCAGCGTGGCCGAGCTCTGGCAACTCTTCTGGGCCCGCATCCCCCACACCGAGACGGGCGACGTCACCATCGACATCCTCCATCCTGGCGACGCCGTCGGTGAGGGCCTGGTGCGGCACTGCACGTTCCGCGTGCCCCGCTACCTGCTGACCGGCGGCAAGGGGCAGTCCTGGGAGTGGCTAACCGAGGTCACGCCGAACGTCTCGTGGAAGTACAACGCCGTCGGGCGCCCCCTGTTCTCCGAAGCCGAAGGCCGGACGCGGCTGGAGGACATCGGCAACGGGACAACCCGGGTGCACTTCTCGGAGACCTACCACGCCTTCAACCCGTTCCTGCGTGCCCTCCTCGAAAAACGGGTGCACGCCTTCATCTCCAAGGACAACGACCGGCTCATCAAGCAGTCGCTCACCACCGGGGTCCGTCACCTGCGCGCCGCCAAGGCCAAGGCCAAGGCGCTGGCCAAGACGGCCGGCCCGGACGCGGCCCCGCCGGCGCCTCCGGCTTCGGCTTCGGCGCCGGCGCCGCCCGCCGCCGCGTCCGACCCTGCGTGACGGTCGTCGACCTCTGGGTCAACGCGCTCACCGGCAAGGCCGCCGCGGCCTTCATGGGCCAGGCCGGCAACGAGGGCATCCCCGAGCTGCTCGGCGGCGACCTGTCGGCCTCCTCGACCCGCAGCAGCTGCTGGCCACCATGGATGCCTGCCGCGTCGACGTGGGCGTGATCGCAGCCGGCATGACGGCGGAGGAGACGGGCCCGCTGCTCGATGCGGTGGCCGCCCACCCCGACCGCCTCCGCGTCGCGCTCACCGTCGACCGTCCCGACCGGCCCGTGACGCAGGTCACGGGGCTCCGCGGCCTGGCCACCCACCCGGCCGTGGCGCTGGTGCGGGTCACACCGCTGGTCAACAGTACCCACTCCTTCCTCCCGATGGAACGGGCGGTGGCCACCGCCCGGGACCTGCCGCTCTCCGACGCGGCGGCTCAGGCCTACCTCGGCGGGACGGCCGCGCGCCTGCTGCACCTCGACTGAGCGGCCGCACCTCGACCCGGAGGGAGCGCGGCATGCGCCGGCCGCTCCCTCCGGAGATGGGCGCGGGTACGGTGCCGGTGTGGACCTCGGTCGCGTCGGCGTGTGGTGGAGCGGCTCGTGGCGCCAGCCCGACGACCCGGAGGACAGCGTCGCGTCCGAGCTCGAATCCCTCGGCTACGGGGCGCTGTGGTCGTCCGGGCGCTTCGACCCCGGGCTGTCGCCGCACTTCGAGCGCCTGCTCGCCTCGACGAGCCACGTCGCCGTGGCCAGCGGCATCGTCAGCATCTGGGCGGGGGCGCCCCAGGACATCGGGCCGGCCGTCGCCGCACTGGAGGACCGGTTCCCCGGGCGGTTCCTCCTCGGGGTCGGCACCAGCCACGGACCCGCGGTGGCCGAGTACGCGCGCCCGTACTCGAAGATGGTGGCCTACCTCGATGCCCTGGACACGCTGGCGACACCGGTGCCGTCGGACCGGCGCGTGTTGGCCGCGCTCGGCCCCCGCATGCTGGAGCTCGCCGCCGCCCGATCCGCCGGCGCCCATCCCTACTTCGTACCGGTCGAGCACACGGCCCGGGCCCGCGCCATCCTCGGCCCCGGCCCGCTGCTGGCTCCCGAGGTGGCGGTCGTCCTCGAAACCGACCCCGCCCGCGCCCGCGAGCTGGCCCGCCGGTACGCCAGCATCTACCTCGACCTGCCCAACTACACGCAGAACCTGCGCACCTTCGGCTTCGACGACGACGACATCGACGGCGGCGGGAGCGACCGGCTGATCGACGCCGTCATTCCGTGGGGAGATACCGACGCGGTGACGGCGGCTGTCCGCGCCCACCACGATGCGGGAGCGGACCACGTCTGCATCCAGGTCGTGGCCGATCGGGAGGTCTTCCCGCTGGGCGAGTACCGGGTACTGGCCGACGCACTCTTCCGCCGCTGACGCACACCCCGCCGCGGCGCTCGTCCGCTCTGCTACGGCGCCGCCGCCCGCTGGGCCAGGGCGGCGGCCAGCGCACGGAAGGCTCGGCCGCGGTGGGAGACCGCATCCTTCTCGGCCGGCTGCATCTCGGCGAACGTCCGCCCGTCTCCACCGTCGGGCACGAACACCGGGTCGTAGCCGAACCCGTTTCCTCCCCGGCCTTCTCTGGCGATGGTCCCCGGCAGCACGCCTTCGGCCCAGACCTCCGACCCGTCGGGAAACGCGACCAGCGCCACCGTCTTGAAGCAGGCCCGCCGTTCGCCACCGCCGCCTTCGAGGGCCGCCAGCTCGCGCAGCAGCTTGTCGACGTTGTCGGCGTAGGTGGCGTCCTCGCCGGCGTAGCGGGCCGAGTAGACGCCGGGCGCGCCCGCCAGGGCCTCGACCTCCAGCCCGGTGTCGTCGGCCACCGCCGCCGTCCCGGTCGCCGCCACCAACGCACGCGCCTTCAGACGGGCGTTGCCAACCAGTGTGTCGGCGTCCTCCACCACGTCGGGGACTCCGTCCGGACGCGGCAGGAGTTCCACGGGCAGGGAGGCCGACAACACGGCCACGATCTCCCTGACCTTGTCGGGGTTCGCCGACGCCAGCACGAGCCGCTGCGGCTCCGCACCGCCCGGCCCGCTCACCGCCGCGGCGGCGCCTCGGCCAGCACGGCGGCCTGCATGCCGGTCAGCTCCTTGATGCCCGCCTCGGCCAGGCCGAGCAACGTGTCCAGCTCTCCCCTGGTGAAGGCCATGCCCTCGGCCGTGCCCTGCACCTCGACGAAGCGTCCGGCCCCCGTCATGACGACGTTCATGTCGACCTCTGCCCGCGAATCTTCGACGTAGGGCAGGTCGAGCATCGGCACGCCGTCGATGATGCCCACCGAGACCGCGGCCACCGAGTCCGTGAGCGGGTGCGTGGTGATGGTGCCCGCCTGCACCAGGCGGGTGCAGGCATCGTGCAACGCCACATAGGCGCCGCAGATGGAGGCGGTGCGAGTGCCACCGTCGGCTTGTAAGGCGTCGCAATCCACCGTGATCTGCACCTCGCCCAGGGTCACCAGATCACAGACCGCGCGCAAGGATCGGGCGATCAGGCGCTGGATCTCCTGGGTCCGCCCCGACTGCTTGCCCTTGGCAGCCTCCCGGGAGGCCCGTTCGGGCGTCGAGCCCGGCAGCATGGAGTACTCGGCCGTGACCCAGCCGCGGCCCGTTCCCCGCATCCAGGGCGGGACCCGCTCCTCGACGGAGGCGGTGCAGAGCACCTTGGTCTGCCCGAACGTCACGAGGACCGACCCCGGGGCCATCACCGTGTAGTCCCGATCGAAACGGACCGGCCGCAATTGGTCGACCGCGCGCCCATCCAGGCGCGCCGTGCGGGGATCTGCGCTCACGTCTTCTCCTCCCACTGCATCCCTCTCGCTTCCACTCGCCGCCCAGCCCGCGTCGACACCGTAGGCCACCTCAGTTGCCGTGGGCGAAGGCCTCCGGGTACGAGTAGGCCGAGATCTCCAGTGCGGCGTCGACGTCGCGGTAGGTCTTGAACTCAATGACGTTGCCACTCGGGTCGGCGATCTTGGCCTTGCTCTGCTCGGTGGGCAGACCCTCGTCGTCGGTCGAGACCGGGACCACCCAGTCGATGCCGCACGACGCAAGGCGGGCGATCACCACGTCGAAGTCATTGCGGCCGAGCGTGACGCCGAAGTGACGCGAACCCCCTTCGGTCGTGGGCGCCACCTCGTGGGGCCGGTCCTGCAGCGTGAGCTGCATGCCGAAGAACCACACGTCGGTGAATCCGGCTCGGACCCGCGCCGACTGGCAGCCGAGCGTGTGGACGTAGAAATCACGCGCCTCGCCCACGTCCCGCACCGGGATGGAGAGATGGAGAATCGGCTGCACGAGCCAAGACTACGGTCCAGCTCTCACGGCCGCCGCACACCGGGGCGAACCCCTCCTGCTACGGCGCGATCAGGCCGCGCGTCCGGCCGCCAACAGGACACAGTGCGACATGGTCAGCGGCTCGCTAAGCGCGGTCGGCAGGGCTGCCGCCGCTCGGCACTGCGAGAGCGAGATCCCCGTTGCGGGCGGAGCCGGGAACCCACCGGGCGTCAGCTTCCAGACCCAGGCCCGCCGCACGTACGTGGGCCCGACGCCGAGCGCCTTGGTGAAGAACCCCGAGGCATACACCGGGTCCCGGCTCGAGCCGGCGATGACCACCTGGTCCACCTGCCAGGCGCGCAGGGCGCGCCGAACCGCCGCCAGCTGGGCGGCCGTCCCCGTGGGCAGCGGCGCACCGCTGATGGTCAGGTTGGCGAGGATGCGGCGGGCCGACCCCGGGGCTCCCGACCCGACCGGGCGCCCCAGTGCATCGGGCGTCTTGAGTGCCGCCCCGGCCAGACGAAAGTGCATGCCCGCGACGGCCTGCCACAGCATGGGCTGCGAGGAGCCCGAGAAGGCGAAGGGGACCGTCAGGACCACGTCCCCCGTCGGCAGCAGGGGGGCCGTCGCCCGCAGATACGGCGGGGTGTGCACCCGGACCACCCGGAGTGGCGCGTCGAACGTCATGAACACGGGGACCACGGCGGCCACAGCCACCGCCGCAGTGGCGACCGAGGTGACCATCGTCCGGTGTGTCGTGATCCATGAGGTGGGCCGCCGGTGCGCGCCGTGCAGCACATCGAGGCCGACGGCGATCAGGAAGGCCACGAACAACGTGAGCAACGGGGCGAACTGGTCCGGGAGGATCTGTTTGAGGAGCGGCAACATCGACAGATCGCGCCAGGGCAACCACGGGTGCCCCAGCCACGCCGGCCCGCTCAGGAGGTAGCCACCCAGCGCCAGCCAGAAGGTCAGCGTCGCCAGGAGCAGGAGCAGCCAGGTGAGCGGACGGCGGCGACCGACGACGACCGACCCCAGTGCGGCCAGTGCCACGCCACCGCCGACGTAGTCGGGGGGTGGCCCGTTGCGGCCCAGGTACCCGCCGAAGCGGATGTAGTCGCTGGCGAGTGCCCCGTACTGCCCCGGCGCGAGCAAACCCGAGAGCGGGACGCCCGAAATCGGTGCCAGCGCGAACAACGTGCCGTTGACCGCCTGCGGCCCCGCCACTCCGTACCAGGCCGGATACGCGAGCAGGACCACGGTCACGCCAACGGCGAGCCCCAGGGTGGGGAGCGCGTGACCGGCGCGCGGCCGCAGCTGACGCCAGCCGACCGCCATGACCGCCAGCAGCCCGAACACGGCCAGCACCAGGCACATCACCAGGATCTCGGGCGAAATCAAGAATTGCACCACCAGCAGCGCGGCCAAGAGAAGGCCGTCACGACGGACCGAGTGCTCCTGGCGGATCACGATCTCGTGCAGCGTGGTGAAGAGGAACGGTGGGATCACCAGGACCGTCACCGACACGTGCCCGAAGGCGATGGAGGTGACGATGGCCGACGAGTAGCCGAACACCAGGGCCGCCGGGATGGCACCCGCCTTCCACGTGACCAGAGGGCGGATGGCGGCGAAGCAGGCCCACGCGCTGAGGCCGGGAGCCAGGGTCAGGGCGACGTTGGTGGCAGCCACTGGGCCGAAGAGCCAGGTGACCGGGGCGGCGGCGGCGGCGACCAGTGTCCCCGACGTGTTGGACAAGAGGTTGGCCCCGTCGGGGACGTTCACGGCGCCCGAGAAGAAGAGGCTGTGCAGGTGGCTGATGGCCCAGGCGGGCCAGGCCATGAACCAGACCTCCTGCGCCGGATCACCGCACCCGCATGTGAGCACCGCGCTGGGGTGTCCCGTCCAGACGTGCCACCACAAGACGATGGCCGGAAGCGTGAAACAGGCAAGGGCCACGACGTGGAAGCCGACGGTGCGGAGGCCGCGCCCGGCGCGTCCGGGACGGACCGCCTGGAGAGGGGGTTGCCCGGGATCGCCATTGTGACCGGAGCCGGTCGCCATGGTGTCGGGCCCTGGGGGCGTCGACACCTCCATCCCACTGGTCACTGGCGGTGAGCGTACTGCTGGGCCCCTCTGAAACAGGGCTGGACGGCGCGTTCGTATGATCGACGCCATGCCCGACGACCGCCGTTGCCTCGTGGTCGGAGCCGGGCTGCTCGGCCTTGCTGCAGCTTGGGCGCTGACACAGCGGGGGTGGCGGGTGCGTGTGTTGGAAGTAGCCGGCGCGCCGGGCCACGAACGCTCGGGCTCGAAGGGCGACGCGCGCATCTTCCGTCTCGGCTATCCAGAGCAGCAGTACGTCGAAATGGCCGTCCTCGCGCGCTCCTACTGGCGCGACCTCGAGAGGGCGACGGGGCGCCGGCTCCTCCACGTCACCGGCCAGGTCACGCTCGGCGACGAAGCGACACTCCGTGCCATCGCCGGCGCGCTCGCGGCCGCCGGTGCACCCGTCGAGCAGGTCTCGGCCACGACAGCGCAGGGGCGCTTTCCCGGGATCGCAGCCACGGGGACCGTGCTCGTCGAGTCCCAGTCGGGTGTGCTGGCCGCCGGCGAGTGCCTGCGGGCGCTCCACGAGGCGGGTGACTTCGAGATCCACACGAGTCGCTGCGTCACGTCGCTGCGCGAGACGGCTGGCGCTGTGGCCGTCACGACCGCAGGCGAAACCGTGCTCGAGGCAGACATCGTCGTCTGCTGCGCCGGTCCAGCCACACTCGGGCTCCTCGACCACGACACGGCGGTGACGGCCGCGCCGTCGCTCCCCCAGGTGGCCTACTTCGCGCCACAACGGGCTGGAGGCCTCACACCGCCCGTCTTCATTCAGTGGGGGGACGAGATGCTCTACGGCCTGCCGGTTCCCGGCGGCGGCCCGCACGCCGGCGCCTACAAGGTGTCGCACCACACACCGGGTCCGGCCCTCGACGCGTTCGATCCGGCCGACCCCGCCCCGTTCGCCGACCCCGACCCGGCGCTCCTGGCGCGGCTGACCGGCGTCGTGGAGCGGCTCCTCCCCTCACTCGATCCGGAGCCGGTGGCCACCGAACGCTGTGTCTACGACAACTCCGCCGACACCGACTTCGTTCTCGATCGGGTGGGCCGGATCGTCGTGGGGTGCGGCACGAGCGGGCACGCGTTCAAATTCGGCCCGCTCCTCGGCCAGCTCCTGGCCGATCTGGCCGAGGGCGTGCACCCGCCGGTCGACCTGGGTCGCTTCGGCCTGCGGCGGAAAGGAACACCACCCCCCGGGCCGGCGGCTACGGCCCGGTAGGTTGCGCCTGTGCCCCGCTTTGTCGCCCTTCTCCGGAGTGTCAACGTCGCCGGCCACGGGCGCCTCGCCATGGATGAGTTGCGTGCGTCCTTCGCTGCCCTGGGCTACACCGATGTCACCACGTACATCCAGACGGGCAACGTCCTCTTCTCGACGGGGTCCAAGGGCGAAACGGCCATCGCCGCCGCCATCGAGCAGCGCCTGGCCGAGGACTTCGGAGACTCGCCGGCCGTGCTCGTCCGGAGCATCCCCGACCTCCGGCGCGTCGGCGCGGCCAGCCCCTACGCCAAGGCCGGCGCCGACCCGGCGCGCCACCACGTGACATTCCTCGCCACGCGACCGTCGAAGGCGGCCCTGGAGGCGCTCTCACTCCCCCCGAGCGGGCGCGACGAGCTCGTCGTCGAGGGCAAGGAGGTCTATGTGCACACGCCCGACGGCTACGCGCAGACGAAGTACACCGGGACCTTCCTGGAGCGCCGGCTGGGCGTGGTCAGCACCACCAGGAATTGGAACACGGTGACCAAGCTCTGCGAGCTGGCGAAGCGCTGAGCCGTCGCAGGTATCCCTACCAGCGAGAGACCACGGTCTTCACCGGCAGCGCCTCGAAGGCGACTAGCGGCTTGGCGACGGGCTCCGTCCCCAACGACGGTCCCCCAGCAGGACCATCCTGACGCTCACGCGTGAGGACGTCGCCGGTGGGCTGTAACGCGCTCGTCTTCGTCTGGTTGTGTTCTCATGGTGGTGTCGGCGGGGCGAGAGGCGGCAGTTCTGGTCGTCCGTCGCGCCCGCGCTCCTCTGTCCCTCTTCATCGGCGGGCTGGCAGCCCCACTTGAGCGCCGGGGTCCTGGCCGAGAGACCAGCAACAACGCCGTCTCACATCGCGTAGATGCTGCGGATCACCTCGGAGATGGTCGTCGTGTCCTGGACGACCAGGTTGAGTGCTTCCGTGCGGAGCGAGCGCATGCCCTGCTTCTCCGCCTGCCGGCGCAGCTCGTCCTGGGTGGCCCAGCCCACGATCAGGCGCTTGATCTCGGGCGTCATCTGCAGCAGCTCGTAGACACCGATGCGGTCGAGGTACCCGGTGTGCCCGCAGTAGTTGCAGCCGGCGCCGTGGCAGAACTCCGTCTTTGGCTCAGCTCCGCTCTCCTCGTAGAAGGTGAGCTCTTCCCGGCTCGGCGTGTAGGCGGTCTTGCACGACGGGCAGATTCGCCGGACGAGACGCTGCCCGACGATGGCAAGGACGGAGGAGGCGATGAGGAACGACTCGATCCCCATGTCGAGGAATCGGTGAAGGGCCGACACCGAGTCGTTGCCGTGCAGGGAGGAGAGCACGAAGTGCCCCGTGAGAGCGGACTGCACGGCGATGCGGGCGGTCTCGACGTCGCGGATCTCGCCGACGAGGATCACGTCGGGGTCCTGGCGCAGGATCGACTTCAACCCGGTTGCGAAGGTCAAGCCGGCCTGCTCGTTGGTCTGGATCTGGTTGATCCTGGGGACGACGAACTCGACAGGGTCCTCGATGGTCATGACGTTGCGGGCACGGTCGCTGACCTCGCTCAGGGTCGCGTAGAGCGTGGTGGTCTTGCCGCTCCCGGTCGGACCGGCGCACAGGACCATGCCGAACGGCGCGCGCACGAGCTTGGAATAGGTCGCGTGGGTGTCCACCGGCATGCCGAGGTCGTTGAGGCGGAGCACCGAACGGTTCTTGTCGAGAATCCGCATCACGCACTTCTCGCCCCAGATGGTGGCGACGGTGGCGACGCGGACGTCGGTGTCCTTCCCGTCGATCGTGGTGGTGAACTGACCGTCCTGGGAGCGGCGCTTCTCGACGATGTTGATCTCCGCCATGATCTTGATTCGGCTGATCAGACCGACGCCCATGGTGCTCGGGAGTTCCAGGACGTCCTTGAGGGCACCGTCGATGCGGAAGCGGACGTAGATGACGTCCTGCGACGGCTCGATGTGCACGTCGGACGCCCTGTCACGTACCGCCTGGGTCAAGATGTTGTCGACGACCTGCACGACCGGTGCGTTGTCGGCCACAACCGTCGGGGTCTGCGGTTCGGCGGCGGGACGCTTTCGAGTGACCTCCACTGCTTCGAAGGCCTGCACGAGCTTGTCCACGCTGTCGATGGCCTGGTAGCTACGGTCGATAGCCCAACGGATGTCCGACATGGGTGCCAGTGACAGCCGGACCGAGTGCCCACTGGCGCCGGCCAGCAGGAAGCGAAGGTCATCGCTCGGCTGGGCCACCGCCACGTGCAGCCCGTCGCCGTCGAGGTGTACCGGGATGGCGAGATGCTCGCGGGCGATCTCCGCGGGCACGAGGGCCAGTGCCACCGGATCGGGCGTGTCGCGCCGGAGGTCGGTCACCGGCATTCCGAAGAAGTCCGCCAGCGCCTCGACGAGGCCCCGCTCGTCCAGCGCGCCGATGTCGACGAGCATTTCGCCGAGTCGCTTGCCCGAGCCGGCCTGGGCCTGGAGTGCGGCAGCAACCTGGGTCTCGGTCACGAGTCCGCGTGACACGAGCACCTGCCCCAAGAGTCCCCGGGGGGGCGCCGTCTTGGGCGGTTGCGCCGCCAAGGCCTCCAGCACATTGTCGACGGGCTCGGTCTCGGAGAACGACTCCAGGTCCGCCCCCTCCTCACGCTCAAGCGTGAGGACGCCGGTGGGCTCGGATGGGCTGTCTTCCTTGCGTCGTATTCTCATGTGGTCTCGCTGGGGTCGAGGCAGCTCTGTCGCCGGTTCCGCCCGCTCTCCTTTGCTCCCTTCTCATCGGCCCGATGACCCCCCCACTTGAGCGGCGGGGCGAGCCGGAACGAGGGCGCTTCTGGAGGGATCCTGCCGGTCGGCGCACTTCACAATCGAAGAACTGCCCTCGAATGGCCTTAGAAGTAGATGATCTCCTTGGCCCGCTCGGTGACCTCGTCGAGGTCGCCCGTCCAGGCCCCGGTCGAGAGGTACTTCCAGCCCCCGTCGGCCGACACCACCACGATGGACGCCGGCTCCCCCTCGGGCAGCGACGCCGCACACTTGACGGCACCGGCCAGGGCGGCGCCCGTCGAGATTCCGGCAAAGATCCCCACCTCGGTCAGGCGCCGCGTCCACTCGATCGACTCACGCGGCCGCACCACCGTCTTGCGGTCCAGCAGCTCGGCGCCACCGAGGTTCTCGAAGATCGGCGGGATGTAGCCGTCGTCGAGATTCCGCAGCCCGTCGACCGTCTCGCCGGCAGGCGGCTCGACCGCCCAGATCTGCACGGCCTCTCCGAGCTTCTCGCGCAGGAAGCGCCCGACGCCAAGCAGGGTCCCCGACGTCCCGAGCCCGGCCACGAAGTGCGTCACGCCGGGGCAGTCCCGCAGGATCTCCGGACCCGTCCCCTCGTAGTGCGCCTTGGGGTTGGCGGGGTTGCCGTACTGGTAGAGAAAGACCCATTCGGGGTGCTCCTGGGCCAGGGCGCGGGCCATGCGCACCGCGCCGTTGGAGCCCTCGCCGCCCGGTGACTCCATGATCTCCGCCCCCCACAGCTCCAGGAGCTGGCGGCGCTCGATCGAGACGTTGGTCGGCATGACCACCTTGAGCGTGTAGCCCTTCACCTTGCACACCATGGCGAGACCGATGCCCGTGTTGCCCGATGTCGGCTCCATCAGGACCTGGTCCGGCTTGCCCGGCACCAACACGCCGGCGCGCTCGGCGTCCTCGACGAGCGAGAGCGCCACCCGGTCCTTGACCGACCCGCCGGGGTTCTGCCCTTCGAGCTTCATGAAGATCCTCGCAGCCGGGTTTGGGCTGAGCGCGCTCGATGTCGACCAGCGGGGTGTTGCCGATCAGGTCGAGGACCGAGGCGTACAAGGTCATGCTGGCGAGCTCCGGTGGCCTCAGCCCCCGGCCACGGCCGGCAGGATCGAGACCTCGGCGCCGTCGGCCACCGGCGTGTCCAGGCCGTGCAGGTACCGGACGTCATCGTCGTCGACGTAGATGTTCACGAACTTGTGCAGGGCGCCCTCGTCGGTGAGGACCTGGCCCGCCATGCCTGGGTATTCGGCGACCAGCTTGGAGAGGACCTCGCCGATGGTGGCCCCGTCCACGTTGACGACGGAGGACCCGCCGGCTTGGCTGCGCAGGACGGTCGGTAGGCGGACTTCGACGGCCACGGGGCCTCCTCGCTGAGTGTCGGATGATGCTGCCGGCCGTCCTGGTGGGCTGACCGGCTGATTGTTGACTGATTCGGTAACGATTCTACAATGAGCCAGGCCAGGCGCCTCCCCCGGGGCCGTCCAGCCCGAGGATCTCGAGACCGGGGACCTCGACCGGCTCCTCCGAGATCGTGCCCTGGCGGATCAGGTAGCTGCGCACGACGGGCTGCGTGTCACGCAGCGATACGAGGACGTAGTGCCAGCCGGGATCGGTCGCCTGGGCCACGTCGGTGGGTGAGGGGTAGGCATCGGTGTGGGTGTGCGAGTGGAACACGCCCATGATGTCGGCGCCGAGATCCTGGGCCGCCCGGTCCACCCGCAGCATCTCCTTCGGGTCGATTTCGTAGACCATGGCCGACGCCGCCGCGTTGGCGGTCACGAAGAGGTGGGACGCCTCCTCGCCCCCGTAGGACCCGACCAGGAGGCCACACGCCTCGTCGGGCAGGCCGGAGAGGCAGTGGGCGACCATCTCCATGTAGATGGCGCGGGACAGGCGAAGCACCCATGAAGGGTACCCTCGTACCCCTCATGGCCAGGGCGAAGAAGCAGATCGCCAAGCGGGCGGCCGCCCGCGAGGACCGGAGTGGCGACCGCACGGTCGCCACGAACCGGCGCGCCCGTCGTGAGTACGAATTCCTCGAGACGTTCGAGGCGGGCATCGTCCTGCAGGGCTCCGAGGTCAAGTCGCTGCGGGAGGGCAAGGCGCAGCTCAGCGAGGCCTACGCCCGGGTGGACGACGGCGAGCTCTGGCTCTTCCAACTGCACATTCCGCCCTGGCAGTACGCCACCGGTGTGGGCGCCCACGACCCGGACCGCAAGCGCAAGCTTCTCGTACACCGGTCCCAGATCGACGAGCTGATGGGCAAGACGCAGCAACAGTCGTTGACCCTGATCCCCGCCTCCCTCTACTTCAAAGACGGCAAGGCGAAGGTGCAGCTGGCCCTGGCCAAGGGGCGTCGGCTCTACGACAAGCGCAATGTGATCATGGCCCGGGACGCCGAGCGGGAGGCCGCCCGGGCGGCCAAGGAGATAGGCCGCTGGAGCGACGGGTAGGACGGGAGGGTGCTTCCGGAGCGGGGCCGTCGGGTCGGGGCCGCCGAGGCCTTACAATGTCGAAACCGGTCGCTGTGATCGGCGATGTCCCACGCACGGGGGTGATTGGTTTCGACTTCGGTCGTCAAGGTAGGAGAAGCGAGCCGTGGTCTCCGGAGCCACGTTAAAGAGCCGGAAACAAAAACAAACGCCGAGCCTCAGCTCGCGATCGCTGCTTAAGTAGCGACGTCCAGCCGGTCCCCGCCCTACGGATCGGATCTTGGGCGTCATTCAGTAGGGCTTACTCAGTGACTCACACCAACTGATCACTGAGGAAACTTCGTTGGTTACGGGGCGGCACTGCCGCCGGCAGAAGTGCCGCCCCCGACAATCTGATGCCGGCTGCGCTCGGAGAAGGCCTATTGCGGCTCCGGAGGACGCGGGTTCGAATCCCGCCACCTCCACGATGCCTTGACCTGTTTTCCCGCAGGTCAGGGCATTCGTGTTTGTTGAACCGTGTCCCCCAACCGTCCGAGAGGGCACGAAAAGGGCACACGGCACCCATACAACAGGATGTGAGGTCCAGGCGGCCAGCGCTGAAGGGTTTCAGTCGTCCTCAAAGATCTGGTCGATGTCGACGGCCTCCAGCTCGGGCCAGGTGTACACCATGACCTCTCGGCCCTCTTTGGTGTGGAACCTCTGAGTGTCAGGAAGCTCGGTATCGTGCGCGATTGCTCTGAGCGCGGTCATGTCGGGAACGACGATTATGCCGTAAGCCTTCAAGATGATCGGCTTGCCCTCAGAGAGAGCTAAATCGGCTGCACCCATGAGAACTTCGGCCGGCATCCCGTCGGCTGCCTCCGATTCAGTCATGGCCCCAGTTCCTGCCATGTCGGGACCACCGCCCCAGGTGTCGCTACGCAACTGGAGGCAACGACCCTACGCTTCGACGCCATGATGTCAACCGACTGGTGGGCCACTGGTACGCAGCTAGGGGTGGCGCTCGCCACACTCGTGCTGGCCGGAATCACCGCGTTCATGGCCAAACGCACACGTGAGGTCGCCGAGGAGACGAAGGGGGCCACGGCTGCCGCTAATCGGACTGCCAAGGCCTCCGAGGATGACGTTCAACAAAGTCTAGAACTCGTGAGGATTGGCCAAGCACAGGCCGCCGCCGCCAGCCAACAGTCTGAAGTTGCTAGGCGTACCCTCGAAGCAACCTTTCAACCTCTCTTGGTACCCGTGGTCAACCGCAAGGTGAGGGATAGCTTCACTCCGCCAGGCCTTAATGGTGTCTCGGCCATCACCCAGTTGACGGCGCAGCCACGATGCTGGATGGCCCTGGACACGGCTGGCATTGAGCGTGTCTTCGTAGTCGTTCCGGTGAGGAACGTTGGGCCCGGACCAGCGTCCTTTGGACGGTCCAAGCGGGACGCAACATTTCTGGGCAAATACCCAGGTGCAAGTCCGATGGTCGCCCCAGTTCTCCGGTCGTAGCGGCAGGCGATGTCGTGGACCTTCTCTTTTACGGCTCTGCAGACGAGATCCCATTAGGCGTCGTTAGTGCTGCCGCCGGAACCACGGATGTAGCAACCGTATCGATCACGTACTCCGATATCACCCGCGCAAAAGTGACCGTAACGGAGTTACGACTAGGAAAGGCAGAAGATTCCTTCTTGCAAGTGACCGAAGTGGTGATAGATCCCTAGCTTTATGTGACCGCTCTCCACCCGCCGCATTATCTCCGGTCTACCCTCGACTCGTGAGCCCAATGCCCCAGCCCGGCGACCCGTGCCCCGGCTTCGTCGCCCAGCCCGGCCAGTGCTGGCAGATGATCTACGACAGGAACCTCCAGGCCGCCCATTGTCCTGAGACGCCGTCCTGGACCGGGCGGTGGTTCTCGCCGAAGGGTGACCGGTGGTTCAGGGTGTGGGCGTGCCCCGACCATCTCGAGGGCCTCACAGGGTTGCAGGAGTTTGGGCGGCGGCGCAGTTAACAGAGGGTGGCGAACTCGCCTAATCAGCAGCCGACTCGTTGATGGCGAGTGCAAGCTCACGGGCGCCGCTCCTACTAACGACAAACGTGTGCTCGGCCCCACTGTCGGCCTTAACCACTAGACGGGCCATGGTGAACTTGTAGGTGACCGTGACTGGAACCGCTATCTGCGTCGTCGGCAGTTCGATCAGAACGCCGTGCCGCGCGGTGCCGAAAACGAGTCGCCGATCGGTGAGGACCAGCCATCCCTCGGCCTCCCTCTTCTTCAGACCGCCGCCGGGATCGAAGAGGAGCGCAAGGACCTCCACCACGATGGTCTCATCGGACCCCACAATGTCGTGGATCACGTCGAGTCTTGCTCTCCTCACGTCACCTTTCACGACCTCCCGCCCCGTCGGCTTCGCCCACTTCTCGACGTCGGGCCACGCCCACACGAAGCCGGTCTTGAGAGTGGCCGATCGACTCGCGAGGGAATGGCAAGTCATCGTCCGCAGTCTCGCGCCACCGCGGTCCAGGGGTGAGAACCCTGTCCCAGTCCGAATCCTCTTTGAGTCAAGACCCCTATTTCCAGAACTTCAGGGCGCGACGAATCGAGCCGTCGCACAAGGGCACGACGGCGTAGGGTTTCTCTGGGTTCGGGAGTGACTTCGCCGAAGAGCCGGTTGCGCAGGGTGAAGAGCCGGTCACGCAGGCATGGAGTCGTCCCTGAGTGTCCTCCCGGACCCCCTATCGGGCGTCGAGAAGCAGCTGTCGGTAGACGGCGTTACTCACGTGGCGCTTGAGCGAACGCAGCGCCTCTCGCTTGGTCTTGCCCTCGGCGACCTTGCGATCGAAATAGGCCCGACCCTCTGAGTGGGGCTGGCGGATCTGGGAGATCGCCACCATGTGGATGGAGTTGTTGAGGCGACGATGGCCACGCAGTGAGAGCCGATGGAACACCCGACCCCCCGAGGAGTGCTCGACCGGAGCGATCCCGGCATAGGCGGCGAAGCTGTCTCGGTTGGCAAAGCGGTGGATGTCGCCGCTGTAGCCGATCAACGAGCAGGCGAGGACCGGGCCCACGCCGAACAGATCGGTGAGCGAGGTCTTCGACGCCCGCACGGCGGTGCGGATGCGACGATGCGACTCTTTGATCTGCTCGTCGAGGCGCGCCACGTCAGCGACGAGCTCGAGCGCGAGTTCGTGGCGCATGTGCTCGATGGGGGTGGCCGGCTCGAAAGAGCCGAGGAGCCGATTGGCGTCAGAAACGTAGAGTTCCTTGGCAATTCCGCCTGGTGAGAGGTCGGCGAGAGCGTTGTGGAGCCGGCAGATGAGCTTGGCCCGTAGCCGGCCCAGATCGTGATTGCGCTTGGCCAGGAGTCGCATGATCTCGGTGTGGTCGGCCGGCTCGACCGTGCGAAGATTCCTCGAGCGCAAGGCGGCGATGGCGACCGAGAACGCGTCGTTGGGATCGTTCTTCTCCGAACGACCGGTGCTGAGCACCCGGACTCTCGACGCCAATGTGGGTGGGACGTCGAGAACCACCTCACCGGCATCGACGAGTTGTTGGGCCAACAGGTAACCGAGCCCACCGGCGGACTCGATGGCCCAGGTGCGCTTCTCGAACGGCTCAGCCCAGGCCAGCAGCTTCGCTGTCTGTTGACACGTCGCCCGGACCGTGACCTTGGCCACCTCGCGTTCATCGCCTCCAATGGCCACCGCCGTGTGGCTCGCCTTGTGGGGATCGACCCCGATGATCACCGACATGAGCACCTCCTCTTGGTTGATGGGCAACCGCGAGGGCACTCCTGATTTGGATCTGGTGCACACACTCCTCTTTTGAGCCACTCGCGGCGAGATCCAGACGAGTGGCATCTCGTTAGAAAGCCAGCCGGCTAGACCGGCGGCAGGCACTTAAGAGAGCCAGCCCGTCGGGACCTCTAAACGCTACGGATCAGCCGCAGGGTCTGCTCAAAGTCTCAATCAGGCACCATGGGGATACCCATCCTGGTCTCCGAGATCGCCGGAAGACGAGTGTCCGGGTAGTCGATGCGAGCGATGAAACTGGCTATTCACCCACGCTCGGCTCGCTGAGCCCAGCGTTGTGGACGACGAAGGCGAGGGATCCGCTTTAGCGATCGGACTCCAATCGGCGAGCCTCAGAACGACGTTCGGTGATGAAGCGGTGGATGGCCTCGTTGGCGTGGTCCTGAAACGACGGGTTGGCCAGGTCGGGGAGGATGTCTGCTTGGTTGACCAAGCGACCCTTGAGTTTGTTGGCCGCGCTGGCGTAGAACACGCCGCTCGACAGGGTCGGGTCGGTGACGCCGTCGACCAGTCGCTTCGCGCCCACGTCAAGTTTGTGGGCGAGACCCAGGGTGGGCATGACGTATTTGGCCGCTATACGCATCGGCAATGGGAGGTCACTGGCTGCTTGGGTGCCGGTGGTGTTGCCGGGGCTCACGGTGATGAAGCGGCGGTCGGGGTGTTGGCGGGCCAGGTAGGCCATCCACAGGGCCCCGATGTACTTGACCTGCCCGAAGGCGAGGTTGAAGTCAGCTTTTCTGCCGGCGAAGTAGCTGCCGTCGATGACGGTGGCGAGCTCGTCGGCGGAGTGTGAGACGAACGTTGGCCCCTTCATCCGCAACTTCGGGACCCCCCTGACTGCTTCACTTCCGGCCAAGACCGCAACCTCGCCAAGTCGATCCTCGGCCAGGAGCCCTTCAAGGAGGACGACGTGACCAAGGACGTTCGTCGCGAACACGGTGGTGACCCCGTCAGGGGTCAAGTCCATCGAGTGCGGGCCAATGACACCAGCGTTCATGACCAGCGCGTCGACGGATCCGTTGATGTCCGCAAGGCCGGCGCGCACCGAACTCAGATCGGCGACGTCCATGAGAACGATGTCGAAGATGTGCCGGCCGGTCGCTGCTTCGAGCTCGGCCTGTGCCGCTGTCGCCCGGTCTCGGTTCCGGCACGCCAGGTAGATGCGCGCTATCTCGAGACGTAAGGCCAGTTGCCGGGCCACCTCCTTGCCGATCCCGGCGTTGGCGCCCGTGATCAGCACGGTCTTTCCTGGGAGTGTGCTCATTGGTATTTCCTCTCGCTTCTGTGGGCCTGGTCAGGCAGGACAGCTCTTGGCGGGTTGCGTCTACCGGTTCTCCCGGGTTGCCATAGGCCCGTAGCGCGTCGACGAGCACGTGGGCACCGGGTGGGACCTGGAGTTATGTCGCGACCCGGCCGCCGTCGACCGCAAGAGTGACGCCGTGGACGAAGCTGGCATCATCACTTGCGAGGAAGACGATCGCCGCAGCAAGTTCTTCGGGCTGAGCTACGCGACCTGCTGGTGCTAGTGCGGCGAGCTGATTCACCATCTCGTCGGGGACTGCTTCCATCATGCGGGTGCGCGTCGGGCCGGGGGCAACGGCGTTGACCCGAACACCACTCGGGCCGTATTCGGCGGCCCAGGCCTTCGTCAAAAGTTCGAGAGCCGCTCGGCTGGCGCCATACATCGCCATGCCTGCCTGTCCAAAGCTCGCGACCATCGTGGAGACGTTGACGATCGAACCCCATCCGCGTTCGGCCATGGCTGGCGCCAGTGACGCGACGAGGAAGAACGGAACCTTGACGTTCAGTGCAAAGGTCTCGTCGAACTCTGCTTCGGTGGCTGCGTTGCTTGGTCCGAGCAAGGCGACGCCGGCATTGTTGATGAGGATGTCGACGTGACCGTCGCCTGCCTCAGTGGCCCACTCGACCAGGTCCTGGGCCGATTCGAGGTCGCTCAACGTGGTGAGCCGGAACGTCGCGCTGCCCCCGCTGCCTTCGATCTCGGCGACCACGTCTTTGGCTCGTTGTTCGTTGCGGCCCACTACCAATACGTGAGCGCCGCGGGCGGCCAAGCCGATGGCCGTTGCCTGGCCGATCCCGCTCGTCGAGCCCGTTACCAGAGCTGTCTTGCCTCTTAGATCAGTCATACGTCGCTTTATCCTCTCGAAGAAAATGGGTGGTGCGACTCACTCTGACAGTTGGGTACTGGGTTGTCAAACTCAAAATCCTGCTAACATTGGTGCATGGTCAACGAGACAAGTGACCGGCCGAAGCTCACCCCAAAGGGAGCACGCACCCGGGCACGAATAGTGGAGGAGGCCGCGGCCCTGATCCATGAACGCGGGGTCGCGGGCACCACCTTGGAAGACGTCAAGGTGGCGGCGGAAGTCAGCGGCTCTCAGATGTACCACTACTTTCCCGACAAGAACGAACTCGTGCAGGCGGTCATCGACTACCAGGCCGAGACCATCGTCAATCGCCAGCGGCACGCGCTCAGCAGCTCGAACGGAGTCGAAGCCTGGCGGAACATGGTGATCACCGCAGCGAAGCGCACCAAAGCAAAGGGGGGCTGCCAACTTGGCTCGCTCGTTGGTCAACTCGCCGAGAGTGACCCCGAGGCCCGAGCGCTCATCGCGGCAGGGTTCGATCAGTGGGCAGCCGCCATCGGCGATGGGCTGAGATCCCTTCATGCCGACGGGAAGCTCCCGTCGGACATCGACCCGGACGACCTCGCCACTACTCTGCTCGCCACGCTCCAAGGGGGACTTCTACTCGCCCAGGTACAGCAGAGTCCCCGTCCGTTCGAGACTGCCGTCAATACCCTTCTCGCCCTTACCATCGGCAGATGAGCCCAAGCCGGACTCATTCACAGCCATCGCCGAAGTCGGCTCACGGCACTTGGACGACGCACGTGCATCCACACGATGCGCTTCCGGACCCGCGGGCTGATTCTTAGGGCGCCCCAGTAGGCCAATCGGGAATCGGGAAGGGGTGACTCCCCTGCGGGACTCGGTATCCAAGTCAGACGATGAAGTACCGTCTGACCAACCCCACAGAATCGAGGCGCGCATGAGCGTTACGAGCATCACTCGGTTTCATGCCTCAGACGGCCAAGAGGCAACGCTCCTTGAACTGCAGTCCGAAGGCCGACGGCGCATGCTGGCTGCTAAAGGCTGCGAGTCATTCGACATCCTTCATGATCAGGCCGATCGACGATCTTCCGCCTTTGTCCAAACTTGGTCATCGCGCGAAGCACACGATGCCGCCTTCGGCGAGTTGATCATGGCCAGTGGTCATCTTGAGAAGGTCCTTGCAACCCTTGACGAAGGAGTCGTTCAGACCTTCTACGACGTGGTTTCCTAAAGCGGACTGCCTCCCCCCGTACGATGCTCCTATGGGCTGTCAAGCCCCAGTTTCTCGTCGGGAGGAGCGCTGTAGACCTCCCTGGCGACGTAGCGCTTCAGGCAGCGCACCGCCTCCTTCTTGGTGAGGCCTTCCGTCTTGCGTCTATCGATGTACTCGTTGGTGCGCGGGTCGTAGACCATGCGGGTGAGCACGATGTGCCAGAGGGCCGAGTTGGCCTGACGGTCGCCGCTGCGGTTGAGCCGGTGTCGTTGGTTCTTGCCGCTGCTGGCGTCGAGCGGTGATGCCCCGCAGAGGTGCGCGAAGGCGGCCTCGTTGCGCAGTCGCCCAGGGTTGTCCCCAGCGGCGACCATGAGTGCCGACGCCGCGTCGGTTCCGATGCCGAGGGTGGCGACCAGTTCGGGCGCGGTCTCTTTGACCAAAGGTTTGAGGATGGCGTCGATCTCAGCGATCTCCTCTTCGAGGATGAGGGCCCGGCGGGCCAGCATCCGCAGACTGAACTTCGTCAGCGAGACGATGTCGCGCTTGGCCCCGGGGCGATAGGCGGAGGCTCGCTCGAGGAGGTTGAAGACGCTCAGCCCCCGGAGCTCGGCCCGGATGGGATCGGGCGCGGTCGAGACCAGGTTGCGCATCTGGTTCAGCGCCTGGGTCCGTCCCTTGCGGGCCGAGGATCGGGCGACGCGCAAAACCCGCATGGATTCGACGTTTCCGTCCCTCGTCTTGGCCTCGCCAAGTGCGGTGCCCGACTGGGCGGCGTGGGCGGCGGAGATGGCGTCTTGGGGGTCCGACTTGCCCTTGAGCCGCCGGCGCTGGCGGTTGGGCCGGTCGACCTCGACGACGCGGACCCGCTCGGACTGGAGGTGTCGGGTGAGTCCCGCGCCATAGGACCCGGTCCCTTCGACACCGACCAGCTCGACGGGGCCGAAGTCGCCCAGCCAGCCCAACAACTTCTTGTAACCGGTCTCGGTGGTGGCGAAGCTCTCGACGCCGAGGAGAACTCCTCGTTCGTCCAACGCCGCAGCTACATGGACGTCGAGGTGCGTATCGACCCCGCCGGTGATGCTCCGTGCCAAAGTGGTCACTGTCATCCCTTCGTTGGTTTGGGTTGGGGTGACACCGCACCGAGCGGAACGACGGACAAGACAGCGACGGGTCCTGTGTCAGGCAGGCTCCTATGAGGTCACTCCGTCCGACCGGCAGGTGTCGAGTGGGTGACCGGGCCAGGCCGACGGATCGTACGAAGGACAGTCCCAAGGGACGTCAGCCGGTTTGCTGGAGTCAGACCTGGCCTGGGCACCCACCCACACGCTGACGAGATCCTTCACCGAAGTGGTGGATCATCAGCGGCCGTCTCAATCCTCGCTGCCGGGAAGGTCGGACGGTTCGGCACCTTGGGGGCACCCGTTCGAACTCGGCTGAGAGGTCAAGAAGTGCCCATCGAGCCGTGAGAGACTTGGAATGATGTCTTCCTGGGCACCGCAAGCCGAGCGCTTGATTGCACCACCGAAAGGACCGAGTGAGAACGGTCACACACGGGTCCGGGTCCAAGCTATCTCGTTCTGCATCTGCGCCGTGGCTTCTTCGGCCTTTGTCGCTGCCACGAATCTGCCGTGGTTCGGAGACTTATCAAGCGGTAACGGAAGTCCCCAATACAGCGCAGTCTCGGCCTCCGGACTCTACGCACCACCGGGTTCTCAGGCTGCATTGGGTCCGGGCACTCAGAGCTGGGGCTACCTGTTGGTGGCCTGGTCGGCGCTCCTAACCGTCCTGGCGGTGACAGCAATCGCTGCCTGTGTCTTGAGTCGCCACCGGCGCCGAGGAAGTCTGAACGTCCTGCTGCTAAGTGTCGGCACTGCATCACTGATCCTTATCGCGCTCATCGTTCCCGAGTTCACGGCCAGGGTTCAGACCGACTTGGTCTCATTCGTGGGCTTCAGCTGGGGGGCGATGGTCGGTCTAGGACTCGCGGTAGTGGCGGCATCGGGAGCATGGTTCGCTTGGGCCACCTTGAAGTTTCCGCACCTGTGGGGAGTCGAAATAACGGTGGATTGACCGTCCCAGTACGCCAATGATGTTGTGAAGCTCCCGTGAGGGTCCACCGCTGAAAGGTTGGTCGTCGGTAATTTCGGGAGCACCGGAGTTGCCGGTCTGACTTCAGATCACGTGGACGAGTCATGGCGTCCGCACCCTGTCGACCGGAGCTCCGGGCACATCAGATGGGGCGCGGCGTGCCCCGTTCCAGAGGGGTGATTGGCCGGTCTGTTCAGACCAGATCGACCTACACCGTCACTCCTTCTCGGGACGGCCGCGCCACCCCTCAACCGCTTAAGGAAGGAAGGGATGGCATGACCATCGTAGAAGCCACGCGCACCGTCACCGGCGGTATCGACACCCACGGCGAGATCCACGTAGCTGCCGTGTTGGACGAGATCGGTGGCCTCCTCGGCACGGAGTCGTTCGCGGCCGACCCCGACGGCTACTCGGACCTGTTGACCTGGCTCGAAAGCTTTGGTGGCGTCACCAAGGTCGGCGTCGAAGGGACCGGGTCCTATGGCGCCGGGATCGCCCGCTTCCTAGCCCGAGCGGGGATCCACGTCGTCGAAGTCGATCGTCAGAATCGCCAGGCCCGACGACAAAGCGGCAAGTCCGATCCCCTCGACGCCGTCGAGGCCGCCAGGGCCGCGCTCTCGGGCCGGGCCCATGGAAGGGCCAAGTCCAGAGACGGCTCGGTCGAGGCCATCCGGGTCCTTGTCGTGGCCAAGCGCTCGGCCCGAGGAGCCCGGATCAAGGCGCTTGGTCAGATGCGTCAACTCACCTTCAGTGCCCCCGACCAGCTCCAGAGCCGACTGAAGGGCCTTTCCATCGCCGAGTTCGTCGCCGCCGCCCAGGCATTGCGCCCGACCCGCTCGCCTGACGCGGTGACGGCGGCAACGAAGGCGGCCCTCTCGTCGTTGGCACACCGGGTGGCCGACCTCGAAGACGAGATCAGAGAACTCGACGCCATGATCACTCCGCTCCTCAAGAGCACCTCTCCGGAACTGCTCGCTGTCTATGGGGTTGGCATCGACACTGCAGCCGCGTTGCTCGTCGCCGCCGGCGACAATCCTGAACGTCTGCATTCAGAAGCCGCGTGGGCCCACCTGTGCGGGGTCTCACCCCTCGAGGCGTCCTCGGGCAAGGTCACTCGCCACCGGCTCAACCGCGGAGGCGACCGCCAGGCCAATCGGGCGCTGTGGCACATCGTGATCACGAGGCTCGCGTCTGATCCGAGGACCCAGGCCTACATGGAACGTCGGGTCAAAGGCGGCCGCTCCAAGCGCGAAGCCATCCGCATGCTCAAGCGCTACGTCGCCCGCGAGGTCTACCGCTCTCTGCCTCGCGCGTAGATCGCTGGACCATGGACCTGGCTCTCAGTACGCCTGTCGCCCCACAGGGTTGACCTCTACCCGATATGCCGGTCCATGGTCCAGGTTCACCGACTCTGAAGACGCGTGACCTGATAAGAGCTTGCCCACGCGACACGTGGCCCATCATTGGTCTGTCCGCTGTCTTCACTCCCGAAATCCTCTCGAAAGGGCTTGACATCATCCATAGGAGCATCGGATTGGGGCGAGCCTGCGTCAGCACCTCGGCCCCGCTTCCACGGGTCGCTTCGCGTACGCTCGGGCTTGATGGCGAGAAAGAGAACCGACTGCAGCTTTTGCGGCAAGGGCCAGGACGACGTCCGGATCATCGCCGGCCCTAACGTGTGGATCTGCGACGAGTGCTTCCAGCTCTGCTGCGATGCCTTCTGGCCCGACGAAGCGATGCCTTCTGGCCCGACGAAGCGTTCCCCTGGTCGGTGCCGAGCTCTGGCGCCTGAACCATTCCCGACCAGCTTCAGCCTCTCGGCCGCCCTTAGGGGCGGTCGCTTCGCGTCTCAGTATGTGGGTCTGCCCCTATCCCATACCGGCACGACGGTGATGCAATTCGGGAGCGCCGGTTCGTGTTATTGGGGCAGTGGGTGCCGTGCGATGACCGCCGGTGTGTGGATGCACAGGCGATCGTGGCTGAATCCGCGTTGGTGCAGTCCCCTTCGGGCGGGGATGTCGCCTACTCATCGTGCGAGCGTTAGGCGCGTCGCGGCCCTCGCACAGCATCTAGAGCTCAAACTGTGCGCCCTCGGCGAGTGCTTCTCGCGCCTCGGCGACGAGCGTACGGACGATGGCGCCCGCAGCCTCGACGTGTCGGATGAGGCCTGCGCTCCTGACCGCCGACAACGAGAAGTGCTTCTTTGTCGCCAGCCGCGACCGCCTCGTTGAGCTCGGCGAGCACTGGTGCCGGGTCGATCTCGACCTGGTTTGCTTGCGCCTCCCAGCGCTCGACGAACTCGGTCCGCAAGAGACGCAAGCGTGTTCGATATCCGAGTGTCCCGGGGTTGGGGTTCATCGCGTTGATGAACCCAGCTTGGATCCAGTCTTCGGACGGGTAGGTGACCAAGGCCTTCTTCCACCGTTCTCCGACGGGTGACTCGGCAGAGGCGAGAAAGCGACTGCCGAGGTTGACGCCGGCTGCACCGAGGGTCACGACGGCGGCGATGCCTCTCCCGTCGGCGATCCCGCCCGCAGCGACGACCGGGACCGGACTTACGGCGTCGACGACCTGAGGAACCAGACTCAGGGTGCTCACGGTGCCGCCGTACCCGCCGGCTTCGCCCCCTTGGGCGACGATGATGTCGACACCGTGTTCGACGGCCAGCTGCGCCTGGCGAACGGTCGTGATCTGTTGCATGACGAGGGCGCCAGCATCGTGGACACGGCCGACGAGTTCGACGCCCGCGTCATCGAGTGCGAACGAGACGACCGCAGGAGCACGCTCGAGTGTCGCCGCGAATGCATCTCCGTTGAGATCCGGGATGACGTGGTTCACCGCGAAGGGACGTTCCGTCAAGTCACGGAGCTCATCGAGCTCGCGCTGGAGCTGGTCGGTTGGACGGTTCCACGCACCGAGACTGCCGAGCGCGCCTGCGTCGGAGACCGCTGCCGCGAGCACGGGAGATGTGAAGATACTCATACCCGCCTGGATGATCGGAACTTCAATTTCGACCAGGTCACACAATGGAGAACGCACCGGTCACCTTCCAGTCGCGGCGGTCCTTGCCGCCGATCTCCGACAGCTCACCGCGGCCGGCCCGCGATGCGTCAGCAGTATCCCACTATGCGCGCTCATAATCACGCTAAAGAAGGTCCTCGCAACTCTCGACGAGGGAGTTGTTCAGACCTTCTATGACGTGGTCTCCTGACTCGGATACCTGCCCCAGTTCGATGCTCCTATGGGTTGTCAAGCCCGAGTTTGTCGTGAGGTAGGAGGCTGAACACCTCTCGGGCGACGTAGCGCTTGAGGCATCGCACGGCCTCCTTCTTGGTCAATCCCTCCGTTCTACGTCGATTGATGTACTCGGTGGTGCGAGGGTCATAGACCATGCGGGTGAGGACGATGTGCCAGAGGGCAGAGTTGGCCTGGCGGTCACCACTGCGGTTGAGTCGGTGTCGTTGGTTCTTGCCGCTGCTGGCGTCGAGCGGCGATGCGCCGCAGAGGTGGGCGAAGGCGGCCTCGTTGTGGAGGCGCTCGGGATTGTCGCCGGCGGCGACGAGGAGCGCTGAAGCGGCGTCGGTCCCGATGCCGAGGGTGGCGACGAGTTCGGGTGCGGTCTCGTTGACCAACGGCTTGAGGATGGCGTCGATCTCGGAGATCTCCTCTTCGAGGGTGATAGCCCGCCGGGCCAGCATCCGCAGGCTGAACTTGGTCAGCGAGACGATGTCGCGCTTGACTCCAGGTCGATAGGCCGAAGCCCGCTCGAGGAGGTGGAACACGCTGAGTCCTCGGAGCTCGGCGCGGATGGGGTCGGGCGCGGTCGAAGCGGGGGCGCAACGTTGACGCAAGCCCCCTCCGATCCGACGCAGGTGTACTGGGGCACTCCTTGGGTGCCCGAAGGCATTCTGGGCAGATGAGGATCCAACTCCCGTCATTTCGCTGCGAGATCGTGGCCCGACGGGCACCCTGCGTTCGGGACTTTAGGTGTCGATGGCCGCCCGGAGCTCGGCTAGATGTTCACGGTTCAGCGAATACCAGACCCACTTACCGCGGCGGTCACCTTGGACGAGGCCCGCATCGCTGAGGACCTTGAGGTGGTGAGACACCGTCGGCTGGCTCTTAGCCAAGGGCTCGACGAAGTCGCACACGCAGACCTCACCTTCGGGAGCAGCCGCCAGGATGCTGAGCACCCGGAGTCGGACCGGGTCCGCCAGCGCAGCGAACCCGTTGGCGAGTTGGGCGGCATCGGTGGTGTCAAGGGGTGCGGCCAGGACGGATGCACAGCACTCGGCCTGCCGGGTCTGTGTCGCTTGCTTGCTCACGGGCCACCACCTTCACATTGACATTTATCGATACATCCGCGAGACTCGATGCATCGACCAAGATCGATGATACCAGGAGGTCACCATGTCGAGGGTCCAGCTCGCACTCAACGTCAGCGACATCGACGAAGCCGTCGCGTTCTACACCAAGCTCTTCGGGACTGGTCCGGCCAAGCGCCAGCCGGGTTACGCCAACTTCGCCATCGCAGAGCCGCCGCTGAAGTTGGTGCTGATGGAGGACGCCGGCGCCCGTGGGACCGGTGTCGCCGGGGCGCTGAACCACCTCGGCGTCGAGGCCGAGACGACCGACGAGGTGGCTGCAGCAACCGCTCGTCTCAGTGCCACGGGGATCGAGACCGAGGTCCAAAAGCAGACCACCTGTTGCTTCGCCGTTCAGGACAAGGTGTGGGTGAACGATCCGGACGGCGCTCCCTGGGAGGTCTACACGGTCCTCGCCGACGCTCCGCCTGAGACTGGCATCGCCGGCGACGGAATGTGCTGCGGTCCCCAGGCAGTCGGTGCTGAGCCGTTAAGCGTGGGTGCTACGCAGTCCGGTTCGTCCTGCTGCTGAGCGAGGCGGACCATCGGAGGAGAGCGCTGTGAGGGACACCGTCTTGTGGCGGCGCCTGCTCGCCGAGTTCTTGGGCAGCACCTTCTTGGCCGCCATCGTCATTGGCTCGGGCATCGCTGCCCAGAACCTTTCCCCGGGCGACGTCGGCCTCCAGCTCTTCGAGAACGCAGCGGCGACGGCGACAGGCCTCTTCGCCATCATCTTGATGTTCGGGCCGATCTCCGGTGGTCACTTCAACCCAATCGTCTCGTTCGTAGATGCCGGCTTCGGGGGCCTCAAGTGGAAGGACGCCGCCGCCTATCTCCCGTTCCAGACGCTCGGGTGCATCTGCGGGGCAATCCTCGCCAATGCGATGTTCTCCGAGGCAGCCATCTCAATCTCCACCAAGCACCGGGCCTCTGGCCCTCACTGGCTGTCCGAGGTCGTCGCCACATTGGGTCTGATACTGGTGGTTTTCGCCCTGGCCCGCTCGGGGCGCTCCCACCTCGCCCCGGCCGCTGTGGGCGCCTACATCGGTGCGGCCTACTTCTTCACGAGCTCGACCAGCTTCGCCAACCCGGCCATCACCGTGGGCCGGATGTTCTCCAACACCTTCGCCGGCATCGCTCCTTCATCGGTCCCGAGCTTCATCTCCGCCCAAATCATGGGCGGCGTCGTGGCCTTCGGATTGATCAAGGGTCTATACCCAGGCATGACCAAAGCAGAGGCGGCCGACGTCATCGAGCCGCACCTGCGCGGCGAGGACGACCTCGAAACCCGCTGATCTCGACGCATCGAAAGGATCCTCATGCACCTCGTAGCCATCGGAGGCAGTGACGCCGGCATCAGCGCGGCGCTGCGAGCGCGCCAGCTCGATCCGACCACCGAGGTCACCGTGGTCGTGGCCGACGCCTACCCGAACTTCTCCATCTGCGGCATCCCGTACTACGTCTCGGGCGAGGTCACCCACTGGTGCAACCTGGCGCATCGGACGCTCGACAACCTCAAAGCCACGGGGATGCAGGTGCGCTTGAACACCCTGGCCACCAAGATCGACGTCACAGGCCACCGCCTGTACGTGGTCGATGAGACGGGCGTAGAGGATCAGATCGCCTACGACCAGCTCGTCGTCGGCACCGGGGCCATCTCGGCCCGGCCGCCCATCGAGGGCCTTGTTGGTCCCGATGCACTGGGTCCAGCCGACGGGGTGCATCTGTTGCACTCGATGGGCGACACCTTCGAGCTGGTGCGCACGCTCGACAAGGACGAGCCGACCAGTGCGGTGATCGTGGGTGCGGGCTACATCGGACTCGAGATGGCGGAAGGCCTGCGGGCCCGTGGGCTGTCTGTCACTCAGTTCGAGCAGCTGTCCGAGGTGCTCCCGACCGTGGACCCCAGCCTTGGTGCCCTGGTCAATGCTGAACTGCGCGCGCACGGCGTGGACGTCAAGACCAACACGACGGTCAAGCGCATCGCTCGGGCCCCGAAGGGATCGGCAGGTCGCTTCCACATCGACGCTATCGAGCCAACCGGTGCCGAGTCGACCGCCTTTGCCGACCTTGTACTCGTCGTCGTTGGCGTCCGTCCCGACACGGCCCTGGCGGCCGAAGCCGGCGCCACCCTCGGCATCGGTGGAGCCATGAGCGTGGACCGGGGCATGCGCACCAACCTCGAGGGTGTCTTCGCCGCTGGGGACTGCGTCGTCACGCATCACCGGTTGATGGGCCTCACCTACCTACCGCTCGGGACTACCGCACACAAGCAGGGCCGGGTGGCCGGCGAAAACGCCATCGGTGGGAGCAGAGAGTTCGCGGGCAGTCTCGGGACTCAGGTCGTGAAAGTCTTCGACATGGTGGCGTCACGCACCGGGCTGCGTGACCACGAGGCGACTGCCGCCGGCTTCGACCCCGTGACGATCGAGTTCGAGGCTGACGACCACAAGGCGTACTACCCGGACAGCCACCGCATTCGCATGCGCTACACCGGCGACCGCAAGACAGGCCGGCTTCTCGGCCTCCAGCTCTTCGGGCACAAGAACGCCGAGGTGGCCAAGCGGATCGACATTGCAGCTACAGCCATCTTCAACGGGATGACGGTCGACGGAATGAGCGAGCTCGATCTGTCCTACACCCCTCCGCTCGGCAGCCCATGGGACGCCGTGCAGATGGGGGCCCAAGCGTGGGTTCGAGAATACGGATCGAGCGGTGACTGAGTCCATGGTGACCGCTGACCGATCTGCAGCCCGAACGAGAAGGGCGCAGTAGCGAAAGGGGAGGAACATGCCTGAAAACGAGCTCATGACACCTCAGCAGAGGGTGCAGCTGAACCACGTGGTCAAGCAGCTCCACACCAAGTTCCACGGCATTTTCAACTTCGAGTCCGTCGAGGCCTTCGTGTTCGAGAGCTACGACGACATCGCCAGGAGAGCCACCGTCACGACGTGGCTGGTGGTCACCGCAGAGAAATACGCGCTCCAACGGCTCGAGGCCCTGGCGCACTCGAGAAACCACTCTGCCAAGAGCGTGCCAGCCGTGCTCTTCCTGTGCGTGCACAACGCCGGGCGTTCTCAGATGGCGCTGGGCTGGTTCAACCACCTCGCCGCTGGGCGCGCCATCGCCTGGTCCGGGGGTTCGGAGCCCGGCTCCGAGCTCAACGCCGACGTGGTCAAGGCCATGGCTGAGGTCGGGATCGACATCTCCCAAGAGTTCCCCAAGCCCTGGACGGATGAGTTCTTGGGGGCGGCCGACGTCGTGGTGACCATGGGGTGCGGTGATTCCTGTCCGCTGGTGCCCGGCAAGCGCTATGAAGACTGGGATCTCGCGGATCCGACGGACAAATCACTCGAGGAGATCCGGCCGATTCGAGAAGCGGTCAGGGACCGGGTCGAGTTGCTCCTTGCCGAGATCCTCCCGACGGCTCGGCCCTAGCCAGCTGGATCTCCGAGTGTCCACCTATATGAAATGCCCACGACCCTGCCCCACTCGTGCTGTTCGGGGCTACCCCGCCCGGCCCCGGATGGGTCGAAGGTGCGGCAAAGGAGCAGTGATTCGGACTCCCTTGCGGGCGAACATGTGAAAACGATCATCGGCGTGGCCGCCACGCGTGATCGTCGCGGGTGCGACGCCGTTGCAGCCCCAGCAGGTCGCGCGTCGAACGCGGCGCGAGTGCCGGTCCCGTCACCGGCGGTGGATCCGCTGGGCACGGGGCCGCCCTGATTGCCGTCGTCGCCGGCGAGCGAGCTGATGTCGCCGACATGGTGATGAAGTCACGCGCCCAGGCCGGGGCGAAAAATGTCGCTGCGTTCTGCACGCTACTTGGCTGCATGCTGCTCCCGTTTGACGGCGCAGCTAGGCCCTTTGGTGTCGACGGTTTATAGGTGGCGAAGACGGGCCAGTTGGGGTTTATGTCGAGCTCCATGCCCCGCATGACCCCTGCCCGCACGAGGAGCTGTGCAAGCTGCAACGGCGTGAGATCGGGCCCCGCTGTGTAGACGAGGGCGCCGTCGGCGGTGACACCAGCACCCGATCGCCACTGGCTCTCTATTCCGGGGACCGTCGAGGAGCATGAGGTGGCACCGCAGGTGTCCCCCCAAGCTTGCCAGTCGGAGTCCGACGCCAAGGCCGTCGGTTGACCGCCGGCGACGAGCGCAACGAGGTTCTGCCGGACGGCGACGACGTTGGGTGTCATCGACACATCGGTGTCCCACGCGCCGACCGTCACCGTCCCGTTGGCGTAAATCACAAGGGAGGCCGCGCCCACGACCAAGCGAAAGACGGACCGGCCCTCCGTGTAGTACCCGCCCCGGGCGGCGTTCATCATGAACCCGCCGTTGAAGGCGGCGACCAGGGTGGAGGCTTGGGCCGGCTGGATCGGTGCGGTGAACTCGTATGGGCCGCCGCCGGGACTCTTGGAGCCCGAGTACAGCTGTGCCGAGAGGAGGTGGGTGTCCATCCAGGCGATCCCGGCCGCTTGCGTGTCGCCGGGAGGCACCAGCGCGGTCTCGTAGACGGCAGGGTTACCGCTCACTGGGCGTCCCGCCGGAGTCCACGTGCCTTCGCCGACCGGTGCCGGCGAGGTGAAGGGAATCAAGGGCATCGGAGCCGGGAACGGAGTGGGCGCCTCTGACGCGTGTGACGTCGCGGTCGCAGTGGTCGCCGCCGTGGTCGTGGTTGTCGTCAGGCGGGGCGCGCGTGCGCCCGATCGGGCGGAGTACGTCGCGTGACCAGCGCTGCCCGTCGCTGTGCCGCTGCATGCGGCAAAGATCAGGGCGAGGCAAGGCACGACAGCGATCCCTTGAAATCGCCGCAAGAAGAGAAGGCGGCCAACAAGGCGCGGTATCAGCGATCGCACCCAACTCTGGTGGCTTACTCGCTCGCCAGTGGTCTCCCACCCCGAGCTGACGTCACTTCCCCGGGGCGAGTCCATCACAGAGGTGTGCCCTCGCCGTGAACGATCGGCGCCGCAAGCAATTGAACGGGAGCTTGAACTCGGTAAATTATCTCACGATCACCTGATCGAGTCCCTCGCATCGCTTAAGAAGCTCTTGTTGGGGCTCTTACTTCGAAGTTCCGCCGGATGTGACGACCGGGCGGGTCGAGATGGGCGTCGGCGGGCTCGTCGTTGGCGTCGTTGTGGGCGCACTCGCCGGAGGAGTGCTAGTTGGCGCAGAGGTTGGGAGGGAGCTCGACCCGCCCGCAGGGGGGGTGGTCGTCGTAGTTGGTGTCGAGGTCGTTGTGGTCGAAGGCTGGGCCGACGTCCCGGGAGCAGTAGTCGTGGTCACTGTGGGGGAAGCTGTTTTCAATCCGGTGGATCCGCCCGGATGCTCCCTCGCGACCGCTACCCCGATGAAAGCAGTGGTGCCGCCGGCAATCACGATGATGGCACGCGTGAGCCGCTTGATACGGGCTTGCGCACGCGCCCTGGCATTCGGCGAGTACAGGCCGCGGCCGCGACTCACGGTGACGATCTGATGAGGTGTGCGCGTCCCCGCCAGCGGTCAATCACAGTCCAGGCAGAGTAGAGGGCGGACCTGAAGAAATGATGACAACGCCCGAGTGCAAGTCCACCGACAGAACCCCTAGCCTGAACTCCATGTCACACGTCGATTGGCCGCGACAATGAGGGTTCTGGTGGCCGAGGACGATGCGGCGTTGCGGTCGGTCCTCGAGCGCGGCCTAAGGGAAAATGGCTACGTAGTCGACGCCGTGGCTGACGGCACGGCAGCGCTCCGCCACCTACGGGCGTACGACTACGACGTGGCGGTGCTCGATTGGCGGATGCCGGAGTGCACAGGGATTCAGGTCGTTGCCGAGGCCAGGGACCGCGGCGACCGCACACCGATCCTCATGCTCACGGCCCGCGACGCTCCGTCGGACCGGGTCGCGGGCCTCAATGGGGGTGCCGACGACTATCTGGTCAAACCGTTCGACTTCAACGAGCTGGTGGCCCGTGTCCACGCTCTGCAACGGCGTCCACCGCTCGCAGCGGGACCGGTGCTGGAGTGCGCCGACCTCCGCTTCGATCCGGCCACCCGGGAGGTCACCATGTCCGGCGATCCGATCGCCTTGACGGCAATCGAGTCGGCCCTGGTCGAGCTCCTGCTTCGCCGGTCGCCGAGCGTTTTGACGCGGCGCATGATCGCCACCCAGGTCTGGGACGACGAGGCCGACGCAGTTGGATCGAACACCATCGACGTTCACGTCGGCCGGGTGCGCGCCAAATTGGGCGGGAGCGGAGCGCGCATCGAGACCGTGCGGGGCACCGGGTACCGGATGGTCGAGACGTGAAGACGAGCCGGGGGCACCGACGCCACGCCGTGCGCGTCGCCGCAGTCGCCACGCTGATCGTCATGGTGTTCTATGTCATCGCCGCCATCGTGATGAATCTGATCGTCACCACCCACCTGATCAGCACGACCGACAATCGCCTTGCCGATCGGCTCGAGGACGCCCGGCACCAGACGCTGGCGCTCCCGCGATCGAGCGCACCGGACGAGGACACGGACGTCGACGATGCACCGGTCTTCCTCTGGTCGATCGCGCCCTCCGGAACCGTGACCGCCTTGACCTCGACGGCGCCGCCACTTCCCGCACGTCACTGGGGGCGGGATCCGGTGACGCTGGATATCGGCAGCTCGGCCTTCCGGTTCGACACGTTGCGGACCCACGATGCCCTGCTGGTGGCCGCTCAGAGCACGGCCGCAACGGCGAACGTGCAATCGACACTCCTGGCGGCCGAGCTCGTCTTCGGCGTGATCCTGGGCGTCGCCGTGTTCGCCGGTGCGACGGTGGTGGGTCTGCGGGCCTCCGCACCGTCGGAGCTCGTCCGTCGCCGCCAGGCCGAATTCACCGCCGACGCCTCGCACGAGTTGCGCACGCCCATCGCGGTCATCCAGGCCGAGGTGGGCCTGGCACTAGACCGTCCCCGCGATCCGGCCGCCTACCGGGACGTGCTCGCACGGGTTGGCCGGGAGAGCACCCGGCTGCGCCGGATCGTCGAAGATCTCCTTTGGCTTGCGCGGGCAGACAGCGAGCAGACCGGGCCAGGCGACGCCGACCTGGCGGACGTCGGCGAAGTGGTCGACAGGTGTGTGGAGCGCTTCGGCGCCCTGGCGGCGTCGTACGGGGTAGACCTTTCTATGCAGCGGGTCGGCAACGGCCCGTTCACCGTGCAGGTGCAGCCGCACTTGATCGACCGCTTGGCGGGAGTCCTCATCGACAACGCGTGCAAATTCGCGGGGGGAGACGGCCGGGTCGAGGTCAGTGTACGGGACTGGGGCACCCGGGTGGATCTGCGTGTCGACGACTCCGGTCCCGGGATCCCCGAAGATCAGAGGGACGCCGTGTTCGACCGGTTCCACCGGGCCACCGACCAAGTGGCAGGCACCGGCCTCGGTCTGGCCATCGCCGACTCCGTCGTCCGCTCCACCCAGGGCCAGTGGGCGATAGGGGTAGCCGAGTTGGGAGGCGCTCGCCTGGAGGTCTCCTGGCGAAGGGTATCGGCGCGCAAAGGAAGGCCCACCGAAACCGGTGACGCGCTTAGCAAATCCTTAGCCTGAGCACCTCGTTCTTCATGTAGGCGTCAGGGTGCGTCCGTACCCTGATCTGTATGGCACCTCTCCGACAGGCCGGCCCGGCGCAGCAGCGCCGTGCAGCTTCCCTGCGCCGCGACGGTGCGCTGAACCGGCTGTCCAATATCACTGGGTCCATCGCCATCGCGACCGTCGCCGCGGTAGGGGCGCTCGGCGTCTACGTCGCCAAGGCTCTGCCGGGGCATCACGCTGGCGCCAGCACCGGGGTGACCACGGCTACGGTGCCCACCGGCAACAGCGGCCAGGGCGCAGGCGGCTCGAGCTCCTCGAACTCTCTCAACCCGCCGTCGACGCCGCCACAGGCTGCCTCGGCGCCTCCGCCGGTCACCAGCGGATCGACTTGATGGCCGAGGGCGACGTCCCCGCCTACAGCCAGCACGTCTATAGGACCCGAGCCCTCGGCTCCATCGCAGAGGTCGTGACCGACGCCGGAGCAATCTTCGCGGCGTCCGAGATGCTCGAACAAGAACTCGAGCGCATCGACATCGTGGCCAGCCGGTTCCGGAGCGACTCGGAGCTGAGCCGGCTCAACACCGCCGCGGGCTGTGAAGTCGTGGTCGGTGACGATCTCTTCGAGGCGATCGACGTGGCGCTCGCCATGGCCGCGGCGACCGATGGGTTGGTCGACCCCACCGTCGGAGCGGCCATGAACCTCCTGGGCTACGACCGCGATTTCGCCGACGTCGTTGGCGGGGTTGACGGCGAACTCCCGCCACAGCGAGCCGTACCTGGGTGGCGCTCCGTCTCCGTCGACGCGAGCCGACGCGCCGTCCGGCTCCCCGCATATACCTCCCTCGACCTCGGCGCGACAGCAAAGGCGCTGGCGGCAGACCGGGCGGCGGCGTCCATCCACAGCCGGCTCGGGTGTGGCGTGCTCGTCTCGCTCGGCGGCGATGCGTCCGCAGCCGGCCCGGCACCTGCCGGCGGGTTCGCCATCGGCATCGCAGACGCCTGCACCTCTCCCGCCCCCGCCGAGGCGATCGCCATCTCGTCGGGCGGCCTCGCCTCCTCGGGCATCGGCGTCCGCCACTGGCGACTGGGAGCACACCAGGTCCATCACATCGTTGACCCAGCCACCGGGTTGTCTGCGTCGCCCTGCTGGCGGACAGTCTCCGTAGCCGCCGCGACCTGCGTGCAGGCGAACGCGGCGTCCACGGCAGCGATCGTGCTCGCTGAGCGCGCCGTGGACTGGCTGGAGGACCACGAGCTCCCGGCGCGGCTCGTGCGGGTCGACGGAACCGTCGTCTACACCGAAGGCTGGCCGATCATGGGACCTCGCCAGTCCACGCCGGAGTTGAGCTCCCGATGACGGCGACCGTGCTAGCCACGGTCGGCCACGGTTCGACAGCCCTGTGGTACCTGACGCGCGCCACCGGCCTCGTCTCGCTCATCCTGCTCTCGGCGACCGTCGTGCTGGGCACCGTCGCCTCGGTGGGATGGACGAGCGACCGCTGGCCCCGCTTCCTCTCCCAATCGGTGCATCGGAACCTGTCGTTGTTCTGCATCGTCCTCATCGTTGTGCACGTCGTAACCACGGTGGCTGACGGCTACGTACCCATCGGGCTGGCCGACGCCGTTATCCCGTTCCGCTCCCCCTACCGCCCGATCTGGGTGGGGCTCGGGGCGGTGGCATTCGACATGCTCTTAGCCGTCGGGATCACCAGCGCGCTCCGCCGCCGCATCGGCGTGGCGGCCTGGCGGCGGGTCCATTGGCTGGCCTACGCCTGCTGGCCGATCGCCGTCCTTCACGGTTTGGGCTCGGGCTCGGACGCCCGGCTTCCCGGGGCGATGCTCGTGTTCGTCCTGTGCACGACCGCTGTCGCCGCCGCAGTTGCCTGGCGTCTGGCAGCCGGATGGGCGCGCTCGATGACCTGGCGGCTCGGCGGCGCCGTCGCGGGCGCTGCGGTGCTGGTGGTGATCATGATCTTCGCTGCCGTCGGTCCGCTCCGGCCCGGTTGGTCCCGCCGGGCCGGTACCTCCACCGCCCTATTGGCCCAGCTGTCCGGTTCCGCCTCGGCCTCGTACTCCTCGGCGCCGGCGTCGGCGTCGGCCACGCCCTCTACCTCCGCCCCACCCGCCTCGGGCATCCCGAGCGCCCCCTTCGAGACGACCGTGTCTGGAACGGTCGCCACCTCACCCCCCAATGGTGACGGTGACGCCGAGGTCACCCTCAGCGTGCGGCCCGCCGACACGACCGTGCCCCTCGTGGTGCGCATCATCGGTCCAGCCGTGAACGGGGGTGTCGCCCTCCACCGCAGCGAGGTGACCTTCGGCCAGCTGAGCGGGCAAGTGACGGCACTCGACGGGTCCAGCATCGGTGCGTTCGTGACCGGCCCGACCGGCTCCCTCAATCTGACCATGAACCTGTCGCTGAACCCTGGCGCCGGCACGCTCACCGGCCAGCTCTCGGGGAGCGCCGCGCAATGAGCCTCACCCTTCCTTACGGCGCGCCCGCCGCGCCGCGGACCACCACCCGCCTGCTGCACGGGCTCGTGGGCGGCGGTGCTCCGGACCCGGGGCTTCGGACCCATCTCGATCGATGGGGCGAGCTCCATCACCGGCCGCACCGGCTGATCGACGAGCTCGAGGCGAGCGGGCTCGTCGGCCACGGTGGGGCCTGGTTCCCCGTGGCGGCCAAGTGGCGGGCGGTCGCCGGGTCGTCGCGCCGTCGCCCGGTCGTGGTGGCCAACGGTGCCGAAGGCGAACCCACCAGCCGCAAGGACGCATTACTGCTCGCGCGGGCACCGCATCTGGTGCTGGACGGACTGGCGGCCGCGGCCAGCACGCTGCGCGCCAACCAGGCCATCGTGTACGCCCCAGCCTCGAGCATCCCGACGCTCGAGGCCGCACTGGCCGAGCGTCGGGCCCACCGCCTCGATCCGATCGCCATCGAGCTCGCCGAGTCACCCGACACCTTCATCGCCGGTCAGGAGTCAGCCGTCGTCAACGCACTCGGCGGGCGCCGGGGCGCCGTGCCGTCCTTTGTCGGGCTGACGACCATCCGCGAGCGCGGGGTTGGGGGCCGCCCCACTCTGGTACAGAACGTCGAGACGTTGGCCCATGTGGCCGTCGTCGCCCGCTTCGGAGCGGACTGGTTCCGGAGGGTCGGCACGGCAGCGAACCCGGGCACCATGCTGCTAACGGTCAGCCGCCCTGGCGGGCCTCTGGTCGTCGAGGCGGCGCTCGACTCGTCCCTCCGCGCTGCCGCCGGTATCGGGGAGGACGCCCTCGCCCGTACGCGAGCCTTCCTCCTCGGCGGCTACGGAGGAACCTGGGTCTCCCCACAGGTCTTCGCCGAGCTCCCGGTCGCAGAGAAGGGCGCCCGCCGCGTTGGCGCGACACTCGGCGCCGGGGTGATCGTGCCACTGCCCCGTGACGTGTGCCCACTGGCCGAGATGGCCGACGTCGTTCGGTACATGGAGGGGCAGGGCGCCGGCCAATGTGGCCCCTGCGTGCACGGTTTGGCCGAGTTGGCCGAAGCGATGGGTCGGCTTGCCTACGGCGGACGGGGTGGACCCCTGCTCGACCGCATCCTCGAGACATGCACCCTCGTCGAGGGGAGGGGTGCGTGCCGGCACCCTGACGGCGTCGCCCGGTTCGTCCGCAGCGGCCTCGGCGTGTTCGCCGACGAGGTCGCCTCGCACCAGCGCCGCGGCCCGTGCCCCCAGACGCGCGCGGCCCGGGTGCTCCCAGTGGCGGGTCGGGCGGCGAGGAGAAGGCTGGTGAGCCGGGGATGAGCCGTTGGAGCCTGGAGTTGGTCCTCGATCCGGTCGCGTGCGACGGGCGCGGCGTGTGCGCCGAGACGCTGCCCGAACGCATCGAACTTGATCGCTGGGGCTACCCCGTCATCGACGGCGCGGACATCGCCCCTGCCCTCTTCGAGCATGCCGTGCGTGCCGTGCGGTCATGTCCGAAGCAGGCCCTGCACCTGGTGGAACGTAGATGCTGAGCCCACCTCGAGAGGAACTCGACGAGCGCGAGCCGGGTTCGCAGCGCCCCTGGGCGGCCCGCCGGGTCCGCTGGTCGAGGTCGCGCGTCCATCGGCGTCGCCGTGTCCTCGCAGTGATTGGTGCAGTCTTGGCGGCCCTCCTCATTTGGCTCGCCGTCTCGCTCGGCGGCGCGCTCACCAATCCTGCCCTGGGAAGCTCCATGGGCTCGCGAGCCGCCGAGTGGTTGCGCGAGCACGGTGGCGCCCCCGTCGTCAACTGGGCCGAGAACGAGTGGTACTCGCACCATCAGCCGAAGGTGGGAGGCGCGCTCCCGCTAGGCACCATTCACAAGCCGAAGATCGTCACCACCGTGCCGGCCGCGGCAACCGTGGCGCACCTGCCGCCGCCGGCACCCATCGTTCCGCTGGCGAGCCCACCCGTCGCCGGTGAGGGGCAGTGGTCGCCGGCCGGTCGCCTGGTCGACGGGGTGCCCGCCGTCTACGAGACGCTGATCCGTCCCAGCGCCATCCACACGAGCTTCGTCGTGGGGGTGGCCTGGATGGATCCCGAGTTGCTCAAGGCGACGCTGTACTCGGGCAGTCAGATCCCTGGCGGCGGACCCTTCACGCACACCGCGCCCATTTCGCCCGCCGACTCAACTTCCCTCGTCGCGGCATTCAACGCCGGCTTTCTCATGTCCGGGGCCAACGGCGGTTACTACACGGACAGCAAGACCATTATTCCGCTGCGGACGGGGGCAGCGTCGTTCGTGGTCTACAAGGACGGCTCGTTCGCGCTCGGGCAGTGGGGAAGCGACGTCTCCATAACGCCGAGCGTGGTCTCGGTCAGGCAGAACCTCGACCTCCTGGTTGACAGCGGGCAGATCGTGCCGGCTGCGTATGACACCAATTCCGCGGCGTGGGGTGCGACGCTCGGCGGCGGCCTCTACGTGTGGCGCTCTGCCCTCGGGATCACCGCGAACGGCGCACTCCTTTACGTCGGGGGTCCCGGGCTAGACATCTACAACTTGGCCAACATCATGGTCCACGCCGGAGCCGTCCGGGCCATGGAGCTCGACATCAACACCGACTGGGTCAACTTCAGCAGCTACCAGCCGTCGATCCCCAATGGACCCGCAACACCCGCCAACGGCACTGAGCTCCTGCCCGGAATGACCGGCACACCTGGCCGCTACTTCCAGCCGTGGTGGGCCCGGGACTTCATCACCATGTCGGCGGCGGTCGGTCCGTGACGTCAGCCGGGAGGATCCCGCGCCAGGAGCCGCCACCGCACGATGACGCTGTGCCACTGTACACACCCGCCCTGACCACCACCCGTCCGACACTGGGCCTGCTCGCTCGGGGTGCGCGTCCGAGGCAGTGGCTCAAGAACCTCCTCGTCTTCATGGCGCCTGCTGCTGCGGGCGTGCTTGGCGAATGGCACACGACACTGCGTGTCGTCGTGGCCTTCTTGATCTTCTGCGTGGTGGCCTCGGGCACCTACCTCGTCAATGACGTCGTGGACGCCGAATCGGATCGACACCATCCGATCAAGCGAACCAGGCCCGTCGCGAGCGGAGCGCTCCGACCAGGTGTCGCCCTCGGGGCCGGATCCGCCCTCATCGCGACGGCCATCGCCGCCGCACTGCTCGTCCGCCCGTGGGGATTCGCCGTCGTCGTGGCCTCTTATGCCGGACTCAGCATCGCCTACAGCATCCGCTTGAAGCACGAGCCCGTGATGGAGCTGGCTGTGGTGGCGTCGTGCTTCGTGTTGCGGGCGGTCGCCGGCGGCGTGGTGGCTCGGGTCCCGCTCTCCAACTGGTTCCTCGTCTTCACCTCGTTCGCCGCCCTGTTTATCGTGAGCGGGAAGCGCTGTGCGGAGCACGCCCGGCTGGGAGACGACCGGGGTGTGCATCGCTTGGTGCTCGACCAGTACAGCGAGTCGTTCCTCAAGTCGACTCTCACGATCTCGGCCACCGTCACGGTCGCGTCGTACTGCCTGTGGGCGTTCAATCGGACCGGGCTGCTCGCCCATGCCGGCGACCGCGTGGTCTGGGTCGAGCTGACGGTCGTCCCCCTCGTCCTCTCGGTCCTGCACATCCTCCGCCTCCTCGATGCCGGTCACGGGGGTGAGCCCGAACAGCTCGCCCTAGGTGACCACGTCCTGCAGGGCTACGGGGTGCTCTGGTTGGTTCTCATGGGCATCGGGCTATACGGATGAGCGTCACCGTCGACAGCTGCCCTCGGCGACTATCTGGCTGGGGCAGGACCGCGACCACCATGGCGTCCGTCAGCCGTCCCGTGGACGTGTCGTCAATCCTGGCATCGTTCGGCGCTCAACCCGGCGGTGTCATCGCTCGCGGCCTGGGGAGGAGCTACGGCGACGCCGCGCAGTGCACCGGTGGGCTCACTCTCGACACGGCGGCCCTGAGCCACATCGGCGCGCTGGACGAGATGGTGGGGACGATCAAGGTCGGTGGGGGCGTCAGCTTGCACGACCTGATGCGGCGCCTCATCCCAGCGGGCTGGTTCGTGGCTGTGACGCCCGGAACCCGCTACATCACCGTCGGGGGTGCCATCGCCGCCGACGTCCATGGAAAGAACCATCATTGCGACGGGAGTTTCGCTCGGCACGTGGTGGAGTTGACGCTTGTGACGCCGAGCGGCGTGATCACTGTGGCGCCCGCTCGTGATCCCGAGCTGTTCTGGGCCACGGCCGGGGG
Organism: uncultured Acidimicrobiaceae bacterium; assembly: GCA_963755375.1. Taxonomy (GTDB): domain Bacteria; phylum Actinomycetota; class Acidimicrobiia; order Acidimicrobiales; family RAAP-2; genus Bog-473. The sequence goes on from CAVWKG010000003.1 coordinate 116,996, forward strand.
CATGGGGCTCACCGGCGTGGTGGTCAGTGCCGTGCTGCGGCCCGTCCCTATTGAGACGTCGTGGATGCAGGTGGACACCCAGCGGTTCACCCGGCTCGAGGATCTGATGTCGACCATGGAGGAGACGGATTCCCGCTACCACTACAGCGTGGCGTGGTTGGACTGTGTCGGCGGCCGCAACGGCGACCACCGCTCGGTCCTGACCAGGGGAGACCACGCTCCTTCAGGCGCCATTCCGGGCCGCCTGCGTGGGCGCAGTCGGGAGGTCCCGGGCGATCCGATGTTTCGTGTGCCCAGGTCAGCGCCTCGCCGGCTCGTGAATCGCCTTTCGGTGCGCGCTTTGAACGAGGCGTGGTTCCGGGTGTCCCGAGAGTCGCGAGGCTCGCTCCGCCCGCTGACCGGGTTCTTCCACCCACTCGACGGCGTAGCTCGGTGGAATCTCCTGTATGGACCGCAGGGATTCGTGCAGTACCAGTTTGCGGTTCCCGTGGAGCGGACCGATGTCATCGAGGACGCCGTCCATGCAATCGCGTCCTCGGGAATGCCGTCCTTCCTCGCCGTGCTGAAGCGCTTCGGACCGGGGACGCCCGGCCCGCTTGCCTTCAGCCAAGAGGGCTGGACGCTCGCGCTCGACTTCCCGCTCGGCCCGCCCGATCTGCCCGCGCTGTTGGACCGCCTCGACGATGCGGTGGCGATTTCTGGTGGTCGCGTCTATCTGGCCAAGGACTCCCGGCTGCGACCGGAGCTCCTCCCCGTCATGTACCCCCGGCTGGGCGATATGGGCAGGGTCCGCCGCAGGGTCGATCCGGAAGGCGTTCTGGCATCCGACCTTTCTCGCCGGCTTCGGATCCCCTGATGAACGACGCATTCGGTCACCCTCAGTCGGTCGTCGTGCTGGGCGGGACGTCGGAGATCTCTCGCGAGCTTGTCGCCCTGCTCGTCGCGGACCGCGGCAGATCCGTCGTCCTCGCCGGACGAAACCGCATCGCGCTCGAGGCGGCCGCCGAGAGCCTTCGTCACTGCGTGGCGCGTGTGGGGACAGTGACGTTCGACGCCAGCACTCTCGACGACGTCGACAAGACAGTCATGCGGTGCTTCGAAGCGGCAGGTGAGGCAGTCGACCTGGTCATCGTGGCCGTCGGGGAGCTCGGGCGCCAGGAGGTCGACGAGGTCGACCCTGACCGGATTGCTCGCATGATGACGGTCAACCTCACGTGGCCCGCAGCGGCCTTGTCGGTGGCGGCGGATCAGCTGAGGCGGCAGGGGCATGGCCGCATCGTCGTGCTGTCTTCGGTGGCTGGCTTCCGGGTGCGGCGCTCCAACTTCGTCTACGGCGCCGCGAAGGCAGGCCTCGACGGCTACACACAAGGACTGTGCGAAGCCCTCCGTGGCACCGGTATCTCCGTGCACATCGTCCGACCCGGTTTCGTTCGTACCAAGATGACTGCGGGCCGCTCTCCTGCACCCTTCGCCGTCGAGGCTTCCCGGGTTGCTTCGGACATTGAACGCGGCCTCGCACGTGGCCAGGCGGTGATCTGGTCGCCGGGCTTCCTCGGGTGGGTGTTCTCTGCTCTTCGTCTCCTCCCACGGGAGGTGTGGCGTCGCCTGCCGGGTTGAGATCGTCAACCTGCATCCACAACTTGGCGAGGTCCCACGGTAACTTGACGGCAACGAGTCGTACATCGGGGCGTCAAACAGGTCCAGTCATCCGAATCAGCCCCTCGAGCTTGCAGGATGAGCTTGTGGTTGGTTCGGACAAACTCGAGAGGAGAACATTGCCCCCCGACACGATTCTTGGCCGGACATTGCATCTCGTGAAGGTCGACTTCGCGCCTGCCCACCAGCAGCCTTCGAGTTCCCGCGTTGTATTCGCGACGGTGGTGTCTTTGGTTGGCTCGCTCGCAGCCGACGCCGCCTTGGTCGCCATAGGCGAGGCGGTGTTCCCTTCCACGAAGGGCTACGTGCATTTTCGCTTCAGTGACTATTCGAAGCTGACCATCATCGGCGTCATCATCGCCTGTGTCGCTTGGCCCATCGTCACTCGCATCTCGTCTGCGCCAAAGTGGCTCTTCTTCAGATTGGCCATCGTGGTAACGCTTGTCCTGTTCCTTCCCGACCTCTACATATTGACGCAGGGTCAACCCGCCAAGGCTGTGGCAGCGCTGATGTGTATGCACCTGGCCATCGCGGTGGTGACCTACAACGCGCTCGTCCACCTGGCCCCGGTGCGCAGCGTGCGCTCCAAGCGTGCTGCGCCCCCAGGGCTCGGGGGCAGCGGCTCATGGGGCTAAAGTTGATCGCTCGGATTTGGGTGCGTCGTCGACGAGAGGTGGCTGAAGATGCAGAACGAGGATGGAATCGCGGCATCCACGAAGTGACTTCATCCCGGACATCATCCCGTGGGAGATGGCTGCGAAGGGACTCCGGTAACTGTATCTCTCAGCCAGATCACCCGACCGGCTTCGACCCCTTGGCCTGAGGGGCGGGTTTGGCGGACTCTGAGTTCTGGCCCCGCGGCGCCGTCGGTGCGAAGTACTGCTCAATGGCTTGGGCCAGGCCACCAGCGATCGCTTCCTGGCCCGACGGGATGACGGCCTGGGTGCCCTCGTAGGGGTCGCTGATCAAGAGTGCTCGATGAGCGCGCCCGGCATCTGGCTCGGCGTGGAGAACCATCCCGGGTCAGACGGGCCGAGCGGCAACATGTGCCCGTAGTCGGCCGCAGCGGTGCTCAGCGCCGGTCCGCCAAGCTGGCTGTCGGTGGTCACCCCCAGATTGGGGATCGCCCAACCCGGCAAAAGGTGCGACCATCGCACCGGGTGATACCCCAACCGCATCTTGCTGTTGATGTCCGAGGGTCGGTGGGAAGTGTCGTGACGGCAGCGGATCTCTGGCGCAGACTGCTGGCCGAACTACTTGGGAGTGCCTTCCTGGCCGCCATCGTCATCGGGTCAGGCATCGCCGCACAGCAGCTTTCACCTGGTAATGCGGGCCTGGAGTTGCTCGAGAATGCGGCAGCCACAGGGGCGGGCCTCTACGCCATCATTCTGATGTTCGGATCTGTATCGGGTGCGCACTTCAACCCGGTCGTGTCCTTCGTAGACGCCACCTTTGGCGGGATCACTTGGCGGACGGCGTCGGCCTACTTACCGGCTCAGATTGCCGGATGCATTGGCGGCGCGGTGATAGCGAATCTGATGTTCTCCAAGCCAGCGGTGAGCATCTCGACACACCATCAGGCCTCGCCCGCTCACTTCCTCTCTGAAGTCATCGCCACGCTCGGACTGATACTGGTGATCTTCTCCCTAGCTCGCAGCGGCCGGTCCCGTAGTGCCGCCGGTGCGGTCGGGGCCTACATCGGGGCGGCGTACTTCTTCACCAGTTCAACCAGCTTCGCCAATCCGGCCATCACCGTGGGTCGAATGTTCTCCAACACCTTCGCAGGAATCTCCCCGTCGTCGGTCCCGACTTTTGTCGTCGCACAGATAGTCGGCGGCTCGCTGGCGGTGATCCTCATCAAATTGCTCTATCCCGACATCACGCCCTCCGAAGCCGCCGACATCATGTTCCCTAACTCGGAGGGTCGCGAGTCCCATGGACCATCTGGCCTTCCGACCAATCTTGCAAATGACCCGCTATGACAGACAGCTCGACCGTCCTGTTCCTTTGCATCCACAACTCGGGCCGCAGTTTGGCGGCACGGGTGCTTCTCGACCACTACGCCCACGGGCGCATTCGGGTTGAATCGGCAGGCTCGGAACCCGGCAGCGAACTGAATCCATCGGTCGTAGCCATCTTGGAGGAGAGGGGTTTAGATCCCTCGCAGGATTTCCCGAAACCGTTGACTGTCGAAACAGCACGGACTGCGGATGTCATTGTCACCATGGGCTGCGGGGACACCTGCCCCGTTTACCCGGGAAAGCGCTATCTGGACTGGGAGCTTGACGATCCCGCAGGGCTGCCTTTGGAGCAGGTGCGCCCCACCGTGGACGAGATCGACCGAAGGGTGCAGGCGCTGCTCGCAGACATTGACGCCCACCAAACATCAGTGCGGTAGGGCGGCACCCAGCAACACTATAGGCGGAAGACCTCAACCAAGGAATGACCGCTCTGTGGGTTTAGTGGCGAGCTCGCTCCTCTAGTCAGTGGGGAGACGTACCTCAAAGACGGGGACTGGGTCGGCGAACCCTTTGAGATCGAGCGCTCCCTTGGAATCGAAATCAAAACGCTTCCCAACACAGAGTTCACGTACCGCTGTCGAAACGGCGATGCCGCCTGGAGAGGCCACACCGCAAAGTCGTGCCGACAGTTGAACCGCCGCCCCAAACAAGTCGCCTCTTTCTGTAACTGGCTCCCCGACGCTGATGCCAACACGGAGGCGAATGGGTCGCTCTGCCTTTTTATTTCGGTTGCGCAATGAGCGTTGAATGTCTATAGCCGACGCAACAGCAGCCGACACGGACGTAAATGACGCCATGATTCCATCGCCCGTATGCTTCACCTCGCGTCCACCCTGGTCTTTCAATGCGGTTCGCACGATGTCGTCGTGCTCACGAATGAGCAGCATGAACCCGTCGTCGCCTAATTCCTGGGTCTGCTGCGTCGAGTCACAAAGGTCGGTGAACAGAATCACTCGAACAGCAGAGTCCACGTAAGCCTCCCCCGCTGGGTGTCGGGGAATCTCACCGAGGAACGCATTTATGGGTCCGTTGCCCACCTCGATGATGTTGTCAGCAACCAAACCGTGTGCCTCTCGGTGCACAGTTTCCAAGGACTGTCGGTCAGGCCCCTCTGCGAGACAAAACACGGTCCCTTCGTCTGCGTCGAACCAATACGTGACATAACGAACTTTGTATCTTTCCTGAACAGCAAGGTCGAGTTCGTGCGCCGCGGCGATATCGGCAGCGGTCGCACCAGGCGCCTTGTGTCGATCAAGGAACAAGGCCATGCCCGTAAAGGCTAATTCAGGTGCGATTCCCTGTGAAGGCCGGCCGGTGGCCGCCCACCTGGGCCTATCTCTAACCCAATTGGGCGGCATGAACAGATGGCTATGTCGGCAAAGCCCAGGTGGGCGGATCCCAGGTCGTGCCCGGGAGGCTGGGATCGCTCTGGACCGGCATTGCCGAGAGGGCCCCTGTGGCCGCGCGCACAGATCGATGGGCTCATTGCGACCGGGGCAGGACGAAGCTCCGCCCGACTAGCCACTGTCGATCTATGGTCCCGGCGACCCCGGGACGCTTTCGAACATCCGTGCGCGCTCGGCGGGTGAGGCGTTCGCCGTCAACGTCTCGAACGCTGCCAGGGCAGGGAAGAGTGTCGTCAGGAATCTGCTTTGCAGGTCAGCCACGGCGGGCTTATCGGGGCTCTGATCGAGACCCCCCATGAGATTGAGGCGGGAGGATTCGACCCACGCCATCACGTCAGGTGCTTCCCGCCATTCCAGCTCGGTCCTCATGCCAGTCAACAGATGCCGTATCCAATCGAAGGGCGTGTCGAACCACATGTTCGGCGGGCAAAGCCGATTCTTCTCGGCCGTTGACCGTCCCGATGCTTCGACGAGACCTATGAGTCCTGCCGAAAGGCTGAGGCTGACACGAGTGATCGGCTGCAGGAGGATCGTGTCATCGGTGAAGATCGGTCTGGGGGGGTTGTCGCTCAGTCCGGCCGAGGCGCAGTGCACGTGCAGCTGGTCGGGGCTGGTCGGGGCCGAACCCCTCTCAAGAGTGATGCTCTCCGAGTCGATCCGAGTGACGTGCCCCAAACGGATCACTTTGCCGATGCTCCGCAGGCGATCGAGCTCGCCGAGACTCACCGTGGCCCCCTTGATCATGGAGGGCTGGATCGAGGGATCGAGACGCAACATCACCTGGTGCTCCGCGAGCCGATCGAACACGTGCTCGATCGATTTGCACTCGGCCACCGCCTCCAACTCCAGGACGATCCCTGCGAACGTCGTCAGTAGACCCTCGCCGGGCTGGAAGAAGGCACGGTTCAGCATCCATGGATCCCGGGGTCGGATCCACCGGATGTCGTCGGGCGGCGTCCCGTTGTCGAGCAACCAGCACACGGCGTCCATGGCCGTCTTGCCGGCGCCGATGATCACGTAACCATCGGGGGGCGTCCCGACCCTGGTGAGCGCGCCGATCGCGACGCAGGTCGCCCCGTCGGCCACCTCGAAGGGTGGGGACTCGGTCGCCGGGACACGAGAGGCCATGTACGTGGCATCCACGACCCTCTTTCGCACCGTTACCTGTGTCTCGGCTCCCGTCAGGCGGGACCGAAACCGCCGGTCTCCGAGGTAGTCGCACATAGGGAAGAACCGCACCCGACCCGATGCCAAGAATCGGTGACACATGATCTCGTCGTAGTAGCCGCAGATTTCTGGTCCGCTCGCTCGCTCGTGGAACCCTGCGTCTTGCCCATCGAGCTCGACACGATTCTGACCCAGTGGGGTGGAGTTCACCCCATAGTTCATGGATGGCTGGTGAAGCTGGACAAAAGGGTAGGAATCCAGCCAGTGGCCGCCGGGGCCGTGCCGCCGATCGATGATGACGATCTCGGCGTCGCAATGTTCAATCAAGGTGTCGACGAACCCCATCCCGAGTGCGCCTGCACCGATCACGAGGTAGTCGGTCTCCATCTCCACCCCCGTTTATCTCACAGAACCTTAGCCGCACCCACCGACTATGGCATGGCCACGAGACATCAGCGCCCGGTAAATCGCCGGGCGGAGTTGTCACACCCCCCGTCAAGACTTGTTTCTCTGTCCCAAGGAGCACCGATGCACCCCGAACTGCTACGAGCCCTCGGCAAGGCCAGACATGAAGATCTCCTCAATACGCGTCGAACCCGACGGCAGCCAAGAGTCCGAATCGATGACCATTCACCGCGGTTCCCTCGTTCACGGCAGCGCGTGGGCTCACTGCTCATTTGGGCAGGCGCAAGCCTGATCGCTGACCAGCGGGCCGCGCTCGAGGTGGCCCATAAACAGCCGGAGAGCGGTCGGGATTCGCACGAGCAACCCGGACCTCGCCCCACTCGTGCCTGTCTCACTGTCTCGGCGTGCGGGGACAGCTCTACGCGGCTCAACGACTACCAGTGTTGCGTCAGCTCAATCACGTTGCCGTCAAAATCCCCGTAGCGTCCGCTACGACCCCACGGTTCCGTACGTGGTTCGTGAAGGATATGAGCACCTGCACGTACTGCTGCCGCATGAGCATCGTCAATGTCGGCAACAGACAGCGCGATCTGCGCACCAGAGGTTGGCTCCTCCTTCGCTGGATAAAGGGCAAAATGTAGGTAGGCCCCTTCTCGCCAGGAGATTTCTGCGTGCCTTCCGCCTGTCCAGCGGTCGTCAACTCCATTGTCGCCTGGCTGGAGATCCAGGCCGAATGCATCTCGGTACAGTGATACTGACCTGTCGAGGTCGGAAACCTCCAAGATGACGGCCGCAAGCCGACCGTGTTGGTCCATCTGCAGTCCTTTCCGAAGCGCTCTCCGACTGACTATATGTTGCCGCAACTGCAGGCGAACAATGCGAAAGGGCTACTTGCACTGTTCACCGATGTGCCGCAGGTGGCACCCGGTGTCGGCGAAGTGGGAGACCCGCAAGAATCCGGAAGCTCAGCCAGCGATCACGATCCGGTGTCCAAAGTCCGCCCTCTCTAAGGCCAACAACTCTCTATAGGTTTCGTGCCATTTCCCGGTCTGGAGATCCCTTCTGAGCCGTTCGATTCCTGGCATGACAAGTCCAGGCGGCAGCGATGCGAACGTCGAACTGGCCGCTCGGACCTCTGGATCAAGGTACATCTCGGGTCGCCGCCAGAAGGCTGCCTGGAATCCATCGGTGAAGTCGTGCGGAATCTGGAACTTCTCAACAGTGTGGGCACCAAGCGCATCGACGATGGATGTCATGGAGGTGAAGCGACTGGTCTCCAGCTCATCGATTGCCGGTACGTAGTCCGTTGTGATCCAAAGCTTGCGTTGGTGGTCGGGGTCCCAGGTGAAGAGGACCTGTCGCCTGCTTACTCGACGCAGCTCCGCCAGTCCGGCGTCGAGATCCTCCCAGTGGTGCACGGTGAGAATGGCCAATGCCACGTCGAAGGCTCCGTCATCGAAGGGGAGGTGCTCGGACACTCCTCGGACACGCCGGCGACCCGGGTGTTGAGCGAGCATGACGCCCGAGGGTTCGAGGGCCACGACCGGGCGATCTGACGGTTCGTATGATCCCGCTCCAGCACCCACGTTGAGAATCGTCGATGCCGACCCGATGGCCGTATGTATTGCGGCACTCAGCCGGGCGTCAGGTTGCCGCTTGGAACCGTACCCGACGCCGATTAGGTCGTATTCGGGGAGGTTTCCTGGACTGTTGGCCGTCACGGATGCAGTTTCCCGCATCCGTGACGAGTCTGTCGTCCGCACGATCGGTGATCGTCTGCGGTCCCCGATGCGTGTCACTGAGTGCGATACTCCTGGCATGGACAACTGGGGCGCACCGCTGTTTGGCGGCGGATCCGCGTGTGGCGGAACCGCTCAGGGCTGGGCCTCGGCGTCGATGCGTCCGATCGACTGGATGTACGCCCGCTCGAGGGCGGACGCTCGGGGCCAACCGGCGTAGGTACGCGAAGTGGAGGACGAACTCCTGCATCTCCTCGCGGGAGATGTCGCCGCTCGCCAACGCGGCGTGCACGTGCTGTTCGATCGGGATGTCGACCGCGGCAGCACCCGCGCAGGCGAGGGTGATCCACCGTCGGTCCCGTCGAGACAGCCCGGGGCGGTCCCAGAGCTCGCCGAAGACCGAGTCGACGAAGCCATGTAACAGGCACGGCGTCATTGGTGGGGGTGCGTCCGACACCATGAACTCGCGGTAGCGGCGCCGTCCCGTGACTGTACGCGACTCGCCGAGCTCACGTCGAACGCGTTGGTCGTCCTCCTCGCTCACTCGTTCTCCCATGGCTCGAACTGTCGGCTCTCTGCTAGTGGTGGCTCATCTTCGCGACTAGGCCCACATCGATCCACCGGCGCCCGTCATGACCGACACCATGGTCGCAGCCGTCATGCTTCGATCTCTGACGCGAGACTCGGTCGACCGTTCGACCCGCCGATGGCCGCCCGCTCCCGGCGCAACCGGGACTGGGCGTCCTCGGCGTGCGAGTCGCCCGGCCGCGGCGGCAGTGCGAAGCCGGTGTACGCGACACGGCGCTCCCGCGTGGTGGGGTGGGTCGAACGGTGCAGCGTGCAGGACAGGTGCACGGTGACGTCGCCGCGCTTGGCGCGCAGGGCCACGGCGGGCAGGTCGAGCGAGTCGTCGATCTGTGCCCGGGCGATGTTCGCCCGGTGGGAGCCGGCCATGACGTCGAGGCCGCCGTGGGCCTCGTCGAGGGGCGTGAGGCAGATGCCGATCGTGAGACCGGCACAGAACATCGAGTGCCCGCCGCGATCGCAGTCCTTGTGCCACGGCAGGCAGACGAGTCCGTCGACGGAATCGACCCGCTTGAGGAGTCCCTCCGCGGTCACGTCGGCGAAGTGCTCGCCGAACGGATCGCCCGGACGGTGACCATCGCCGAGCAGTTCGCCGATGGCGATGTACCGGTCATCCGCAACAAGCGCTTGAAGTGCTGGTGACTTGGGCGCGAAGTCGAGGATCCGGCAGGGATAGCGCTCGCCGGTGCGGGTCGTCGCCCACCAGGACGAACCGTCCTCGACTCGGGCCGCGCCAACGGCGCGGGCGAGATCGGCGTCGACCTCGCCCATCTCGGCTTCGGTATAGACGTCGTGCAGGAGGAGGAACCCGGTCTCGGCCAGGAAATGGGCGGCCTCCGCGGCCTGCTCGCCGAGCCGGAACCGCTGGTCGAGCTCGAGCGGGGACCCGTCAGACGAACGGAGCGCGACCGCACCGAACTGATACACGTGCCGTCCGTCGAGAAGAGAGCGGAGCACCGGATCCCACGCGCAGAACGCCTCGTAGGAAGCGGGGTCGCCGGTGACCCGGCCCCCGATGACCAGTCCCAGCGCTGTGCGTCGTTCGCAGAAGAGGTCAGCGAACGCAGCACGATCGAGCGTGATACACGGCTCGGTCTCCACGTGACCTGGGACAACGTCGATGGTCGTGCCTCGGGGCTCAATCGTCCAGACGTCACGGTCCACCCGGAGGGCGAGTGGGCCGAGGGAGAGCCGCGCTGCGTCGGTCGCGGCACGGCGGCCGTTTCGACCAACGGCGTGTTGCCAGTCGACCTCGAAGAACGACTCGGGATCCGCCGGTCCCTCTGCGTTAATCGGCCGCGTGCGCATGTCCACGCTCATGCCGATCCTCCTTCACCACCGATTGCCCGCATCCGAGCAGCGTGCCGAGGCGATCGACAGCCCGCAAGTCAAGATCACGAGTCGGGCGCCTCGATCCGGTGCGTTCATCTCTTGAGGACGCACACCATAGAAGGCACTCAGATCTCCCTATGCGCCGGCAATCCAGCTGACACCGATCATCTGGGCGCCGCCGTGGACGCCGACAACGGCACCCAACGTGCCGATCCGAAGGCCCGCTCGGGGAAAGTGGGGAGCGAGGAGGTCGAGGAACTGGTCCATGTCAGGTGCGCCACCCTGCATCACCGCAACGTGCTCGATCGGCCCGGCGGCACGCATCCGTTCACAGAGCAACTGCAGCGCCCTCTTGCGAGTCCGAGCCTTACCCGCTTCGTGGACGATGCCACCGGTAAGGTCGATCACCGGCTTGATCGACAGCAGTGAACCCACCATTGCGGCCGCGCCCCCAATTCGCCCACCCTTCTTCAGGTTCTCCAGCGTGTTCAGAGCCGCTATCACGTGCGTGCGAGAGATGAGGTCACTGACTCGACGCAATACTGTGTCGAGGTCAGCCCCCTCGGCTGCCACTTTGGCGGCTTCAATCACCAGAGTGCCGAGCCCGCTTGAGACGGTCCGGCTGTCGATCACATGGATAACGATCCCCCCATCGGACGCGGCGGCCGCAGTGAGGGCTGACTGAAATGTGGTCGACAAGTCGCTCGAGATAGTGAGACAAACCACTGCCTCAGCGTCAGAGTCTCTTGCGTGGCGAAAGGCCTGTTCAAAGGCTCCGGGCGACGGGCAGGCCGTCTGGGGGAGAGCTTCGGTGTTCGCCATTCGCTGGTAGAAGTCTTCGACGCTGAGGTCCTGGCGGTCGGTAAATTCTTCGCCCCCAAATCGGATCGTCAGGGGCACGATCTCGATATTGAACGGGTCGATGTCGTCTTGTTCCAAGTCGCAAGAGCTGTCGGTGACCACGAAGACACCAGGCATGAGAGGCTCCTCCTCTATAGGGTCTTCACCATTCTGGTGCTCCGAATACGTGATCCCGTCAACCCGCATTCACGAAATATCCCTCCAGCATCTTGCCAGAGGGTCACGGTTCTGGCTCTTCGGTGTGTCGCGGGCTGGCGTACAGGGGCAGGTGGGAAGGTTGGCTCAAAGCAGCATCGACCTGCTGGTACTAGCCGCTCCGCGATCGAGCCCATTCCCCGCTCGACCTAGGCAGATCGGCTCAAGGGGATGGATCCAACCGTGGTATCGGGGTTCCGGTGACCTCGACGAAGTGCCGGGTGAGAGCGTCCTGTCCGTAATACCACCCCGATCTGGCGAAACCTGGCTCGTTTGAGGCGCGTCGGCCGGCGACGATCGCCAGCTCCACGGCGCAACGCAGGGCCTCATAGTACCTGACTCGTTCTGGTGACAACGGACTTTGCCTGTTGTAGTGATCCTCCAGTCGAGTGGCCATTGATCGTCCCGCGGCATTGATGCCTTGACGGATCGGAGCTGGTACTTGAACGGGTGCCGGAAGAAGCGACAGTCCCACCTTGGCGAAGCCAACGTCGAGTGCGGGGTCGCCGATTGCTGCACGCTCCCAGTCGACGAGTCCCGTCAGACGTCCACGGTGCCGCAAGACATTGGCTGGCCACAAGTCACCGTGGAGGACCGATGGGCGCTCCGGGGCTTCGGGCATGTGATCACGAAGCCACTCGAGGGCAGGGGTCATACCTCGCCCACCGAAGCGCGAGAGGCGATCCTCCACGAAGAGCAAATGACGCTCTACTGCAAGTCTGCTCTGCTTGATCCCGAGGGCCTCGGCTTCGTCGAGCACCGAGCCTGGTTGGCACGAATGGAGGTCTATGGCAACTTGGGCAACGACAGCAGGCCAGCTGACCAATAGCTTCGGAAGTTCTGTCGCAAAGACGTCCCAACGAACACCCTTGAGACTCGGCCGACCGGGGCGCAGTTCCATCACCATGAACATCCGACCGAGTACCTCAACCCGATCATGGCTGAGCAGTACGACTGGAACTGGCATGCCGACCCGTGCCAACCCATTGTGCACGGCTGTCTCAAGAGAGGGCTGTTCCGGATCGGCGTCGAGTGGCAGCATTCGAAGCACCAACGGAGTCGTCCATCCCTTCGGTCCCCCGTCCAGGGTGAAGCAGCGCACGTCTGAGAACATCCCTTGTGCGAAGCGACGAGGCCGCACCCGGTAGTCCAGCGTCTCGTCGCCGAGGTACGACCTCAGGAATCTCAAGAGATTCTCTTCAACTGGGTCCTGCACCGCGCCTTTCACCAGCTTGTCCGAAATGGCGTAGCGGAAGGGACCTTCACGAAACGAGAGGGTACCCCTGTGAAACGATTTGGGCGGTGTCGCAAGTCCGGCGGACGGGGACAGCTCCTCAAGTGCGAGGTTGGGTCCAGCCCGACCCTGGGTAAATATCAATGAAGTACACGCGAACCGGACTCAAGATTTGGAGGAGAAGCAATGGCGGCTCCTAGCGACCAGAAGACGAGTTTTACCTACACGATCTACATGCACGCCACGCCCGAACAGGTCTGGCAGGGTCTCACCGACCCTGCATACATGCGGGGCTACTGGCGACACCAAAAGGCAGGCGAGAAAACCTTCCGTTCGGACTGGAAGAAGGGCTCGACCTACGACATGGAGCACGATGAGGTTGGACTCGTCGTGAGTGATCCCCTACAAGTAATTCTCGAGTCCGATCCCTACGCCCGACTGGCCTACACCTGGCACACAATCACGCCCGAATGGGCTGCGGCGGTCGGTATGGATGAAGACACGGCGGACACCTGGCGGAATGAACCCCGCTCCAAGGTTGCCTTTGACATCGAGGACGTTGGACACGGCACCGTCAGCCTCACGGTTGTCCACGACGGCTTCGAGCCGGGGAGTCACGTCCTTCAGGGCATCTCTGAGGGCTGGCCCGCAGTTCTCAGCAGTCTCAAAACCCTCCTGGAGACCGGTTCTACGCTGCGGACCTCGTAGGGGCGGTGTAGTGAGCATTCACTCCAAGAGAAACCGGTGCCAGACGGACGCTACCGAAGCGGACGAGGTCGTCGTGATCCTGGAGCAGTGGAGTCCGACACGTGGTAGAGCGTCCAGGCTCCCGATTTGGCACCGTAGGCGGACGGCGACACCACTCTTCCGTGATCCTTGAGCCACTCGTCGACGGTTGCGGTCGCCGTGTTCCCGGCTTTCGCCTCTTCCGTGACCCCCGACGCGTAGACGTAGTGCACCATGCCCGACGCCACGAGGTGCTTGAAGGCGCGTAGCGTCGGTGCTGGATCCCAGCCTGTATAGCCACCAATGGCGACGACCGGCTTGCCGCTCAGGAGAATGAACTGCGCCGCTGTTTCCGAGCCGGTCGCTGCCGCGAGGTAGGCGGCAGATCCCTGGTGGTCCTCCACGTAATCAACGAGTCCCTGGTTCACCACGGCCTGGCTGCTCACACCCAAAAGCGAGTCTCCGCCCCCGGGGCCTGCGATCGCGGGGGGACGCGTGACGTTGCCGACGGTGGTCAGCGAGTAGGCCAAAGCACCGGCGAGTACCGAGGCCACCGCCATGACGCCGGCCGCGACCGCGAACCATCGGACCCTGAGTCGCCGAGTCATGAAGAGGAACAAGACAAGCGCGGCAGCAATCCCGGTGATGATCACCGTCGGTCTGAGCCAGGGGTCGTACCCACTGGTGCGAGCGAGAAGGGCGTCCGCCCACAGCACGCTGCCAACGATGGCCGCCGGCAACACCCAGGCCCAGCGGAGCGACGCTTGCCCGAGGCGCCACAGGGCGACGGTGCCGGCTCCGGCGAGGGCGGCCACGGCCGGCGCGATTACCACGGTGTAATAAGGGTGGAAGATCCCGCGGGCGTCGTCGAAGACCGCGAAGTACGTGAAGAAGACACTCCCCCACAGCACGAAACCGGCCCTTTCGCGGTCGGTACGCGCACGCTCTCGGGTCAGGCAGAACCCACCGAAGACACCGAGGATGGCGAGGGGAAGAAACCAGGCGATTTGGCCGCCCAACTCCGTGTCGAACATCCGCAGCAGCCCTTGGCCACCTGAGACGGCCCAGTACCTGTGCGAGCCAGAGATCCAGCGCGAAGCCGTTGTAGCCGAAAATGAGGTTGAGCTCGGAGTTGTTCGTGCTCCCGCCAATGTACGGCCGACGCGCTCTTCGGCCACAGCTCGACGACGGCCACCCACCACCCGCTCGAGACGAACAGGGCCAGAGTGCCCCAGCCAAGCTGGCGTATGCGCCGAGCCAGCTTCGGCGGACCGCAGCACAGGTAGGCCAGGCCGAGAGCCGGCAGCACAATGAAGGCGTCGAGCGTCTTGGTGAGAAAGGCGAGACCGAGGAGCGCTCCCGCCAACACGAGCCCGCTCGTCTTGCCCGACTCAATGGCGTGCCAGCACGCCCATGCCGCGAGCACCAGGAGAAGGGTCAAGAACGCGTCCGGATCGTTGAAGCGGAACATGACGACCGCCACCGGTGTGAGCGCGAACGCCAACGCCGCGAGGACCGCTGCGGCTCCCCCGAACCAACGCCGCACCAGGTGATAGAGCACCATCACCGTGGCGACGCCCGCCAGAGCTTGGGGGAGCAGCATGCTCCAACTCGAGAAGCCGAAGATCCGCCCGGACAGCTCCATGACCCAGATTGCCCCCGGCGGTTTGTCGACGGTGATGAAGGAGTTCGCGTCCAGCGAGCCGAAGAAGAAGGCCTTCCAGCTCGCGGTCCCGCTCTTCACGGCGGCCGCGTAGAACGTGTTGCCCATGCCGATGTGCGCCAGGTTCCAGGTGTAGAGGAGCGCTGCCAACCCGAAGATGCTGATGCGCGCAGGGACCGACCAGTTGGGACGACCGGGCCGGCGCCGCCACCGCTGGCGCTGCGCGGGTCCGGGGTCCGGCCCCGAATCCTCAGGCACTAAAACGGGCTGCGTCTCCGTGAGGAGCACGCTGAGCTCATCCCAGGTCAACCCCGCCGGGAGGACTTCGGTCATTGACGATAGCGAGGATCGCGTCTGTGGACGAGATGGACGCCCCTCGTGAACTCGAGAAAAGCGAGCGCCGACTCGGGGTCTACATCTCTCCGGGGCATGTAGATCTCACAGGCGCGCGTGGCCATGGGCGAATCAACCTTTCGATTCACAACAACAGAACAGATATCGGGCATGTGGAGCTCGGACTGAAGTGTTTGGACAAGCCATGATGCGCATTCACGCCCCTTGTCAGGGAGACCCCTGGGGTCTTGTAAGGTAACTCCTGACAACAACGGACTGACCCAGCAAGGGGACACATATGGCCGTCGCCGACAAGCGGGTAGACGCATCCTGCTCGTTCTGTCTGAAACCGGACAACGCAGTTGCGAAGTTGGTCGCTGGTCCGGGGGTCTACATCTGTGATGAATGCGTCGATCTCTGTCGCCAGATCATCGAGAGGCCACCCTCATTGCCACCACGGCTGAGATCTTGGGAAGAGGACCTTGACCTCGAAGGGGTTCTTGCGAGCCTGCCTCGGATGGCGGCCGCAGGTGTGCAGGTCGAAAGCAATCTCGCCCGCTTCGTGAAGCGGGCGAGAGAGCTTGGTGCCACGTGGGCGGCCATCGGAACATCTTTGGGCATGACTCGACAGTCGGCGTGGGAACGATTCTCTGGTGAGGAATAGGTGCCGCGCCTCAATCGCCGGGAACAGGACCTACGTCCTTACCGATCGCAGGGACGTAGGCAATCCACTCTTTCGAGAAAGCCAGGACGGGCGTGCTCCGGTGCTCCGGGCCGCGTGTGAGCGGCTAGACGTCAGGCGTGCGCCTTGACGCGCCGCCGTATGACCTGAGCCAGACAGATAATGGCGAACACGACCAGCAGCAAGAAGCCGAGCAAGAACAGGGCCCACGACACATTGGACACGCCGTTTCGAAGACCGTGTTGATTGCCTGCTCCGTACGCCACATTCGCAATAAGGAAAAGCAGTGCGTCTGCGACTGCAACAATGATCAAGTTCCGACCCCTGACGAGCCGGTCAGGCTTAGAAACTGAGGACTCGTTTTGCATTGGGCCACCTCCTACGTTCGCTCTCTTGTCGAGGGTATGGCTGGTGCGGTGAACCCTCAAGGGTGATACCCGACGATGATCGATGGTGCTACCACCACCATCGATATGGTCGTGGGTGGCCCGAATGCTGGCATCACGGAGAGCGGAAGACGCTGAGACGGAGGTGCCACTCTGGCCGGACTGGGTGTGAGCGCGACGAGGGCTGACTGCGCCGGGACCCGCACGGATCATCCCCACCATTGCGCTCCAGGCCGAGGGGTTGATTACACTCCGAGAACCGTTCGAGCGGGGATCAATCCTCGAGCAAGACGAGTGCGCTCGACCATCTTCGACGTGGTCGTCGTCGTCACCCTCGGGCGAACTGGTCAAGGCTGTGACGGCACGGCACAGCCCACCAAAACTTCGTCATGAAGCGAGGAGGGGGATGGAGCAGATCCAGCCGCTTGAGGTCAGCGAGGTTCGCTTCGACGAGACGGTCGACGTTGTCGTCGTGGGCCTGGGCGCTGCAGGCGCGTCGGCGGTTGTGTCGGCGCGGCAGGCTGGAGCGGACGTGCTGGCCGTGGAACGTCGCGCGGGGCCTGGAGGCACCTCGGCCAATTCCGGCGGCCTGATCTACCTGGGAGCCGGCACGGCCCTCCAGAGTGCCTGTGGCTTCCAGGACTCGCCGGAGAACATGGCGTCCTTCCTCCGGGCCGCCCTCGGGCCCGGCGTGGACGACGAACGCGTGGACGTCTACTGCGATGGTTCGCCGGAACACTTTGATTGGCTGGTCTCGATCGGCGTGCCCTTCCGGGCGGCGTTCTGCGACGAGCCGAATCGCGAGTCCGTCGACGACGCTGGGCTCCTCTTTAGCGGCGGTGAGGACGCGTATCCGTTTGACGAGATCTCGGTCCCGGTGCCGCGGGGTCACAAGCCGCGGTTCATCGACTCTGCCGGTGGCTTTCTCATGGAATGCCTCGCGGACACCGTATCGGCCAGCGGCGCTCGCGTGGCCGCCGACGCCCGCGCCGAGACTCTGGTCGTCGACAGCGGGGAGGTCGTCGGCTTGCGCGTGCGGACAGACGACGGGCCCCGCGTCATCAGAGCGCGCGCCGGGGTGATCCTCGCCGCCGGTGGCTTCATCCACAACGAGGCAATGGTCGCCGAACATTGCCCACAGGCCCACGTCCCCGACGCGGCCTGGCGGATCGGCACCCCGGCCGACGACGGTTGCGGGATCCGCATGGGCGTCGGCGCGGGCGCTGTTGCGACCAGGCTCGGCGCCTTCGAGTGCGCGCTGCCCCTGGGACCACCCCACCGTCTCGCACGGGGAATCCTCGTCAACTGTCACGGCGAGCGATTTATCAACGAGGATGCCTACACCGGTCGCATCGGCTTCCATGCCCTCTGCGATCAAGAAGGCTTCGTCTACATGATCACCGATGACGTGATCCACGAGCCGAACCTCGTCGGACTCCGCGTCGGCTACGCCGCGGCCACCTCAGAGGAACTGGCGGCCGACCTCGGAGTTCCGTCCGAAGCTCTGGCTCGCACGGTCCGCGAGTACAACCAGGCCGCGGCCCGCGGTGACGACCCGGCATTCCACAAGCGCGCCCCCTACCTGCAGCCCATCGGCCTGCCGCCGGCGAGCGGCATCGGCGCCATCGACCTGCGCGTTGACCACGGCGCGATTTACGCGACCTTCACCCTCGGCGGTCTCGTCACCGACCCCGACGGCGCCGCGCTCGACGGCGCCGGCCATCGCGTCTCGGGTCTCTACGCCGTCGGCCGGACCGCCGCCAGTCTGGCGGCCCACCACTACGCCAGTGGCATCAGCCTCGGCGACGGCTCATTCTTCGGGCGACGCGCCGGCCGTCACGCCGCAACCCATGCCCGGACGGAGCGCACCTCGCCGCGCTAGTGACGCCCAACGGCCCCAAGCTCGTTGACACCCTGGTCCGATCTGCGTCTCGCCGAATAGCGGCCCGACTTCTCCGGCCGGTTCGTCTCGCAACCCTCGGCCGTCCGCCGTGGGGTATCGGTTGCGTCGTACTCCCCCACCGGCCGGCTGTGGAGGGGGCAGCCGAGGGCGTGCTCTGTTCCGCGCTGAACGTTCATTTCAGTGCTCGAGGAGCTCCAGCAGCCATCCAGGTCCAACCACGTCGGCTCCGAGGGCCTCAGCCCGCCGCCGCAGCTCACGATCCGCTGAGACGAGTTTGACCGCTTGATCAGGGGCGTTCGCCACGACCTCAATGAGCGCGTCGTCACCGCTTCCAGCAGCGTGGAGAACCGTGACGCCGTCCACGACACCCACGAGGACGCCTCCTCGAGCCTTGCCTTCGAGGACCACGACGACCGGTGTGGCGACCCGTCCTGCGACAACCGCTGCCCGTACCTGGTCCACGAACGTTCGAGCTGCTCCTGCTCGGTCTCGCCACCAGCCGGTCGGACGAGACCCAACCACATTTGCCGCATCAATGAGAAGCATTGGTGCAGTCTGGTAGAGGCGGAGGGCTCCAGTCTCCGTGTTCTTTACGTCCTGGCTGGCGAATTCCTGGCTCGTCAACCGCGGCATCAAGATAGCGATGTGACCGAGCAGGTCGACGACTGGCGGCGACAAGCGCCTCCGCGGTCGCCGAGAACGGTCTCAACCTTCGACGGCATGACCGCCCACTGACCGTCGCATGGCGGCGTGCAACCGGTTGGGCGTGAGCACGCCGAGATAGCGATCGCCGTCGACCACCGGTATCCAACGCACGTCGTGCTGGAGCATCTCGCCGAAGGCCGCCCGCAGAGAGGTGCCCACGGGCACCTGAACGTCGAACGGGACGAGGTGATCGGTGACCGAGCCCTTCAGACCCGGCTCCAGGTCGATCCAGCCGAGGAGGTGCCCGTCATCGTCGACGACCACCGCCCACCGGCTGTCGGACCCACCGACGGCAGACCGGGCATCGAGCATCGAGAGATCGGGCGTCACTTGAGGAGGGTGAAACAGGTCGTCCGGGTCAATGCACACGACGGCCAGACGTCGTACCCCTCGGTCGGCCCCGACGAAGTCGGCCACGAACGCGGTGGCCGGCCGCCCGAGAACCTCACTCGGGGTGTCGTACTGCTCCAGGACACCGCCCTTGGACAGCACCGCGATCCGGTCCCCCAGCTTGGTCGCTTC
The DNA here is from genome assembly GCA_963755375.1 of uncultured Acidimicrobiaceae bacterium. GTDB lineage: Bacteria > Actinomycetota > Acidimicrobiia > Acidimicrobiales > RAAP-2 > Bog-473. Next base: position 136,517 of record CAVWKG010000003.1, read on the forward strand.
CTCGATGTCGTGCGTGACGAACACGATGGTCTTCTTGAGACCGGCTTGAAGGTCGAGAAGCTGCTGTTGGAGGCGCTGCCGGGTGATGGGGTCGACCGCGGCGAAGGGCTCATCCATGAGCAGCACCGGCGGATCCGCTCCCAGCGCCCGGGCCACGCCAACGCGCTGACGCTCGCCGCCCGAGAGCTCGTGTGGAAACCGCCGCCCGTAAAGATCGGGGTCGAGGCCGACGAGGTCGAGCAGCTCCCTCACCCTGATTTCCACGCGGGCTTTGTCCCAACCGAGCAGACGCGGCACCGTGGCGACGTTGTCCGCCACGCGCCGGTGCGGGAACAGGCCGCCCTGCTGGATCACGTAGCCGATGTTTCGCCGTAACTGGACCGGATCGATCTTCAAGACATCAATGCCGTCGATGAGTATCCGACCACCCGACGGCTCGATGAGCCGGTTGATCATGCGCAGCGTTGTCGTCTTGCCGCAGCCGGACGGGCCCACCAGGACACAGAGTTCGCCGTCGGACACCGTGAAACTCAGCTCGGCGACGGCAACCGAGTCGGCGCTGTAACGCTTGGTCACCTGGTCGAGCGTGATCACCAGGAGGAAGGTTAGCCATCGACCTCCTCGACCTTGGCTCTACGTGGGGCCGGTCAGCCCGATGCGCAGGTATCGTCTGTTCGATGCTGTTGGGGACGAACCCGTTCTTCCGATGGAGCTACGTCACCAGCCAATGGAGCCAGATTCAGGGCGATCTGGTCCAACACATCGAGCTGAGCCTCATCGCCGTCGCCATCGGGACGGCCATTTCGATCCCATTGGCCGTGCTGGCGTGGCGCTACCGGATCGTCAGGACCCCGGTCTTCGGCGTGGCCAGCGCCCTCTACATCATCCCCTCGCTGGCCTTGTTCGCCATTCTCGGGCCTATTACCGGCTTCGTCGCGTCCTACAAGACAGCCGAGATCGCCCTCGTGGGCTACACGCTGCTCATCCTCATCTGGAACACGGTCGCCGGACTCGATGCCGTCCCCGCCGATGCCCGGGAAGCGGCCACGGCGCTGGGGTATTCGCAGTGGGCCGCGCTGGTCCGGGTCGACCTCCCCCTCGCCCTGCCCTACATCTTCGCCGGACTGCGCGTTGCCACGGCTACGGTCATCGGACTGGTCACTGTCACCGCTTTGATCGGACTGGGGGGCTTGGGCCAGCAGATCACCTACGGCTTCAATTTGCCTTACAACACGCCGATCATCGTCGGTCTGGTTCTCTCCGTCGCCCTGGCCGCAGTTGCCGACCTCCTCCTAGTCGGGGCGGAGCGACTGCTCGTTCCCTGGGGACGTTCCCGTCGCCGAGCGCAGTCGGGCGGCTGATGAGCTTCCTGGCCCACGTCTTCGGCTGGTTCACCACCTCGGCCAACTGGACCGGCTCGCAGGGCATCCCTACCTTGTTCTGGAACCAGCTCAAACTCTCAGTGGCTGTGGTGGTGACAGCCATCTGTCTCGGAGGAGGGCTCGGCGTGTTCCTCGGGCATACGGGCCGTGGTGGCCTGGTCGCCGTCAACGCCGCCAACGCGTTTCGGGCTGTGCCCACGTTGGCGCTGCTGACGCTGCTCGCCATTCAGCCGGCCATCTCGCTCAAGTGGAGCGGCTTCCTCGCGTCTTGGTTGGCGCTCACCGCGCTGGCCATCCCGCCCATCCTCACGAACACGTACGTGGGTATGCAACAGGTCGACGCCGACGTGCGCGACGCGGCGAGGGCGATGGGGCTGACGGGAGGCCAGGTCCTGCGCACAGTGGAGGCACCTCTGGCCGTCCCCTTCGTGATGGCCGGGATACGGACGGCCTCCATCGAGGTCGTGGCTACCTCGACCCTGGCGGCATATGTCAGTTACGCAGACCTGGGCACCCTGGTGATTTCGGGACTCGACACCAACGACGCCGTGGTGGCCTTCAGCGGTGCCGTGCTCGTCGCCATCATGGCGGGGCTGGTGACTATGTCCCTCAGCCTCCTGACCAGGGTGCTCACACCCATCCCCTTGCGCCGGAAAGTTCGTCGGAGCCTGCTTGGCGCTGCGACGACCGGGCTGCCCGCACCCTAACTTGCTAATCTTGATTGAATAAGTCAGGATTTCGGATTACTGACGGGCTGGTTACAGTCTCACCACAAAGGTCGGGCGGAACCCAAGACAAATGAAAAAGGTGCTCTCCATGCGTCTCACCCGCTTCCTCGTTGCCGGAGTCCTGACCGCCCTTGCCGCGGTTCTCGTACTTCCGGCCGTCTCTGCCGGAGCCTCGAGCAGCAAGCCGACGATCATCATCGGTTCGACCAACTTCGAAGAGCAGGCCATCGTGTCGAACATCTGGGCCGACGTCCTGCAAAAGGCCGGCTACAAGGTGACGGTCGAGCCCAGCCTCGGCACCCGGGCCATCGTGGTGCCCGCTATCGAGAAGGGCCAGATCGACCTGGAGCCTGACTACGCCGCCTCGCTGCTCGGCTTCCTCCATGGTGGGAATCCCCAGCCGGCTGGCGATAACATCGCCACCGCGGTCCCGGCTGACCAAAAGGCCCTCGCCAGCTACGGCGTCACCGTGCTGCCTGCGTCGAAGGCACTCGACACGAACGTGTTCGCCGTGACCAAGGCCACTGCCAGCAAGGACCACCTGACCACCGTCTCGAGCCTGAAGCCCTACGCCTCGAAGCTCACTTTGGGCGGCCCGCCGGAGTGTCCGACGTTCGCCGGCTGCGAACCGGGTCTGAAGAAGGTCTACGGGCTCACCTTCGCCGGCTTCAAGTCCCTCGACGAGGCCGGCCCGCTCAGTGTGGCCGCCCTCAAGAACGGCGAGGTGCAAGTGGTCGAACTGTTCTCGAGCGACGGCAACGTGGTCTCCAACAACTTCGTAGCCCTGACCGACAACAAACACCTCGAAGGCGCCGACTACATCGTTCCGGTCATCCGCAAGTCGGTGGACACCGCCGGCGTGGCGCAGGTACTCGCCGGCATCGACGCCAAGCTGACCACCACCGCGATCTCAAAGCTGAACCTCGACGTGACCGCGCAGCAGGAGCAGCCGGCCGCCGTGGCCCAGTCCTGGGTCAACTCTGTCCACGGTTGAGAGCTCGGGGGCGAGCGCCTGATGGTCTGAGCGGTCGCGCTCGTCATCAGGAATCGCCGGGGCTTCCAGGGGTAGGAGTCAGGACCGGTGCCGGAACACGCATTGCCGGAGCCTCCGTGCCGCCGTCGATCTCGAACACCTTCCCGGTCACCCAGGACGAGGCGTCCGACACGAGATAGAGCACGGCGCAGGCGATGTCCTCCGGCTCTCCCGGTCGTCCGAGCGGGGTGCCGTCGAGGAACTGCCGGCGCAGGGTGTCGTCGGTGAGCACGATGTCGAGGGAGCGAGTGGCGACGCCGCCGACGTCGATCGCGTTGACCCGCACCCGTGGGGCCAGCTCAGGTGCGATGTTGCGCGTCATCCGGTCGAGCGCCGCCTTGGCAGCGCCGTAGGCGACGAACATCGTCTGGGTCATGCTGGCCGAGCGGGACGAGATGTTGACCACCGCGCCCCCGCCCACGGTATCCACCATGTGCCGCGACGCCAGCTTGGTGAGCGTCAGCGGTGCGGTGACGTTGAAGGCAAAGGTCCGGGCCATGAAGCCCTCGCTCGTCTCCATCCCCGCCCGAGGCATGGCCCCGCCGGCGTTGTTGACCAGAATGTCGAGCCGGCCAAACTCCTCGACCGAGCGCGTCACCAGCTGTACGCACGCCGTGGCGTCGGTGACGTCGGTGGGCACGACGAGCGCCCGGCGCCCGAGGGATCGGATCTGCGCGGCCACCTCCTCGAGGTCGGACTCCGTCCGGGCCGCCAGTGTGACGTCTGCACCGGCCTCGGCCAGGCCGGTGGCGATCCCCCGCCCGATGCCCAGCCCGGCGCCGGTGACGATCGCCACCTGCCCGGCGACGGAGAAGCGGTCGAGGATCACGCCGGGTTCGGGGGTGGCGCCGCCCGCCCATCGCGGTGCAAGTCCCAAGCGGCACGGCCGGCCACCAGGGGCATTTCCAGGTAGGTCAGCAGGCCGGGCTCGGCTCGACACACGTAAGGGATGGCGTTGACGCAGTGCATGGCCGTGGCGACGACTCCGGGATTGCGGATGAGGCCGGCCTCCACCGTCTCGGGGTGCAGCTTCTTGAAGGTGGTGAGACAGCTGGGGTCGCCCGTGATCTCGACCTCGAAGCGCTCCCCGTCGTCCCCGAACGTCCAGGCCGGTTCGAGGTGCTCCTCGCCCATCAGCCAGTTCACCGTCGCGGTCACCACCGGTTCGCCGTCGACGGTGGCCCCCCACGTGAACCGTTGCGCCGCCACCGTTCCCGGCTGGATCGGCCCGATCGGTGAGTCAATCGGCGCGGTGGCCACCGCCATCTCGTGAGTGGTCTTCAGCTGGGGCGCCACGGCGAAGCCCATCTCATCGGCGACCATGAAGATCGACTGGCGGAAGCCGCCACCGAGCGCGTCGATCATGACGCTGGCGCTTGCCTCCTCAGGGGTCTTGCCGAACAGCATCCAGTCGCGCACCACGTCGGGGGCACCGTAGGTGCGGATGTCGGAGAACTCCTCCGCCCGCACATGGGTGACGGAGCCCGACAGCGCCGAGATCATGAGAGGGAACCGTTCCGTGATTCCCCCGGGGTTGATCCCCGTGCCGTGCAGGGTCACGCCGGCCTTCCTGGCGATGGCGTCGAACTTCTCTCGGTCGTCGCGCGGCGGATAGAACCAGCCCAGCGGGGTGACCACGTTCTTGCCGGCCTCCAGGATGGCGGTCACCACTGCCGGGTCCGCGAAGATCGGGCTGTAGAGGACGCAGTCGGCCTCCGTCGCGAGGAGGGCGTCGACGTCGCCCGTGGCGGTCACTCCGAGGTCCTCGCGACCAAGGAGCGCGCCGAGGTCCGCTCCTTCCTTGTCCGGGCTGTGGACCCAGGCCCCGGCCAGCTCCAGCTCGGGGTGTGCCAGGACCCCCTCCATGGCGGCGCGGCCCACGCCGCCGGTGGCCCATTGGATCACCCGAAAGCTCACTGGCGTCGTCCTTTGCTCGCTGGATCGGAACCGTCGGGAATGATGCCACCTCTGCCGACGAGGCACCCGGCGTCGGTCAGCGTGAGCACATCGGAACGACGATCTCTCGGTGACACAGTCGATCTGTTCCTCGTCGAGGTCGAAGAGCGAGAGACGTACGATGGCGGGCCCGACGGGGTCGCCGACGATCGTGCGGGCCGCCATGGTGTGGAGTTCGATGCCACCCGCGTCCCGGGTGGCCGCACCGGCGCCCTGGCGCACCCAGGACGCCTTCTGGGCCGTGTTCTTCTCCAGGTTGGCGCGACCAAGGCCCGCCAGCCGACCCGAGAGGTGGGCGGACGCGGCCTGCGGCGGACGCCCTTCAACCCCCAGGTGTGTGGTGAGCCACGAGCTCGATCCACGTCACGCTGGTCGGGGGACCTTCGACGCCACCTTCGACGAGCGCCGCACCCAGTCGCCCTTCCATGAAGCGGGCTTGGTGCTCTGGGCTGTCCCAGATCTCGGTCACGACGAGGTGGCCGTCCTCGTTGAGGCCCGCCGCGTGGACCTGCAGTCCGTCGGGCCAGTCGCCGGAGCCGGTTGCAGGGTCGATTCCGAGCGCGGCATTGACGGCGTCGTACTCCTTGGTCGTGACGCGATCAGCTGTGCCGGCATGTCATTCCTCCATCTCGGGTGAATCCAGGTTGGCCATTCTGTACACGGCAACCTCGGTGTCGCCTGAGAGACCGCCAAGAGCCTTCAGAGGGGCTGGGCAGTCAGGACACCGAGGAGCACTTCGGCTGCGGAGTGCTCGACGTCGCTGGTCGCGGTGACCAGGACGACCCCGCTTTTCTCGGCGAGCGATCGGAGCCGCGCGACGCAGTCGCTTGCGGGTGGCGCGGTCAGCTCCTCCCGGTATTTCTCGCCGAACTCCTCGAATCTCGTGGGGTCGTGTCCATACCAGCGCCGAAGGTCGGTGCTGGGCGCCACGTCCTTGGCCCATTCGTCGAACGGGGCAACGGCTTTGGCGATCCCTCGGGGCCACAGACGATCGATCAGGACTCTGTGCGTCCCTTCACCTGGATCGTGGTCGTAGACACGCCGGATCTCGACCCGGGCCCGACCGCTCTCGGTCATCCCGCTTCTGTTCGATACGGCCCCAGGTCGATCCCCGGGTATCGGGCGGCGACACCCGCGCGCGTTTCTTCCGACCAATACGGGTCGCCCGGCCGTGGGAAGCCGAAGAGGTCGCGCTCCCGCACGCTGCAGTGCGGAATAAACCTGGCCCAGCGCTCGGGCGACTGCTTGGGCCACGCCATCTTGCCGCCCCAGGTCGTGCCCCGGACCTGAAAGTCGGCGAGGATCGAGAAGCGTGACCGGCCGACGCCCGTCATGTCCGATCCGCGATGCAGGATGTCGGTCCGGTAGACCAGGAGGCTCCCGGCGCGGCCGGTGCACGCCACCTCAGCGTCGGACAGCGACCCGAAGGGGATGTACAGCGGCGTGTAGGGGACGTCTTTGCCGTCCTCGTACGGCACGATGCGGGTGGGCCCGTCTTCCTCCGTGACGTCGGACAGGAAGATGAACGTCGTCAGTTGCTGGTACCGGGACTCAGGACGCGGCACCACCAGGCTGTGGCTCCCGAAGTCCCGGTGCAACGGCTGGTCGTAGTTGACGGCGCCGGCGTACTTGGCCCAGAGCTCCACCTTGTAGAGATGCAGCGCCGTCGTCTCGAGATAGCGTTCCGCCAGGTCCACCAGGTCGGGGTGCACGGCCAGCCCGTTCAGATCCCATGAGCGGTACGGGAACTCCTCCACGCCGGCGAACTGGCTCGCCGCGAAGTGAGCAAACCCGCCCGGGTCGGCGAAATACTCTTCGGGCCGGGGGAAATGCAGCCAGAGCGCCTCTTGCGCGGCGGCCAGCTCCCGGTCGCTCAGGAATCCCTCCATCAGCGAGAACCCGCGCTCGCGCACCTCGGCGAGGGTGGCGTCAGAGACCCGCATTGCCACGCACCTTATGCCAGGCCTTTCCACGGTGCGCGACCCTCGGGCGCGCCTACGCTCACGCCATGCGCGCCGTGGTGTTCGACATGGCTGACCCCGAGTTCCCAGCTTCTCTGGCCGAGATCCCCGAGCCCGAACTCCCGGGGCCGTCATGGGCGCGCATAGAGGTCGCGACCGGCGGGATCTGTGGCAGCGATCTCCATCTGTTCGCACACAACACCGGGCCGTCACCCACCCTGGCGTCCATCGGGACCTTTCCCTTCGTCCTCGGCCACGAGACGGCTGGACGGGTCGTCGAGGCCGGCACCAACTGTTCCGTCGCCACGGGGACGAGGGTGGTCATCGACCCGTGCATCCCGTGCCTCCCTCGCGGGATCGACCCACCCTGCGCCAACTGTGCCCGCGGATGGACGTCGTCATGCCTGAACCTGGACAGCCGCGTCATCAGCTCGGGGCGCTCACTCGGGTTCACCCAGGATCTCGGCGGAGGCTGGGCGGACGGCGTGCTGGCGCACGACTCCATGCTGCACCCGATTCCGGACGCGATCGAGGACCGCGGCGCCAGCCTCTACGAGCCGGTGTCCATCGCGTGCCATGGTCTGATGCGAGCCATGCCCGTCGACGGCGAACCGGTCTTGATCGTCGGTGCCGGCATCATCGGGTTGGCCTCCCTCGCCGCGTTGCGCGGCCTCTTCCCCCACTGCCCGGTCACCGTGTTGGCCCGACACCCGCACCAGGCGGAGGCGGCAACCGCATGCGGAGCGGACCATGTTGTGTGCAGCGATCCCGACAACGGGCACTGGGGGGAGCTGGCGTCGCTGAGCGGCGCGCGTGTAGTCGGTCGGAAACGTCACCAGATGTTGATGGGCGGATTCCCCTACGTCATTGAGGCGGTCGGATCAGCGGGGTCCGTCACCGAGGCGCTCCGCGCCGTCGCCCACCGGGGCACAGTGCTGCTCCTCGGCGCGGCGGGTATCAGTGAGGTCGACCTCACCCCAATCTGGTACAAGGAGGCGGCGTTGATCGGTTCCATCGACCACACGGTGGACGCGCACTCCTCGCCGGGGCTGGCGGGCGCCCCGGACCGACACTCCGTGGATCGGGCGATCGACGTGCTCGCCGCTGGTCTCCTGCCGGACTCTGTCGTGGTGACCCACGAGTTCGAGCTCCAGGCCTACCGTGAGGCCATCGAAGCGGCCATCGACCGGAATTCTTCGCACGCCATCAAGGTCGTGTTCCGACCCTGAAATCGGAAAGGCCGTGCGGCCGGAGGGCTCCCGACGTCCATCCTTCTCTCGAGGCGACGGAGGACACGGGGGCCGTGCGGCGCAGTCCTGTCTGGTAGAGAGGCAACCGTGCCCCGGGACGCCAAGGCCGTCAGATGCCGGTGCCGCCCGCTCGAATTCGGCCTGGTGGTGGCGGTGAGTTTCTTCATCGCCGCCACTCTCTGCGTGAGCGGGGGCGGGGTGGCGTCCGATGCCACGCCCAGCGTCGCTCCCACGACGTCCGCCGGCCCGCAGCAGGCCTACCGTTGCACGTTCAACGTCGACACGGACGCCTTCACGGGCGCCTACGGCACCGCCTCGGCCATCGGGTGGTTGGGCGACCACAACAGCGTCGTCACATGCCTCGGCGGCACGTTCGTGGTCCAGGACGGCCCCGACGGGCTCTTCCAGAACTACGGCTTCGGCATTTACAGGGGGCAGCAGATCACCTGGGCCGATGCCGGCGGCTACCTGCCGGCGCAGGTGACGACGTTCACCATCCAGAGCGGTGCCACGGTCTCCATCACCGAGTTCGCCGACCGGACCGTCGTGGGAGATGACCCATTCGTCGCCGTCTACAGCCGCGTCCGTGTCGTCAATCCGACGGGCCACTCGGTGACGGTTGACCCCCTCGCCTCCGACGCACTCGTTCCACTCGACAGCGGGCCCAACACCGTCGCCCCGCACCATGCCGTCAACCACGACTACGTCATCGCGTCCGACCGCTTCGGCACCGCCGACCCGTGGCCCGGGAGGGACGCCCTCGCCGCGGCCGGTGGGTTCGACACGCACTTTGCGCACATGCGCGCCTTTTGGAATGCGGAGCTGGCCGGCATCGCCCACATCCGTGTGCCTGAACTCTCGTTGGTCAATGCCTACAAAAGCGGCTTCATCACGACGCAGATCACGCGCAGCGGCAACGACCTCGATACCGGCATCAACGGCTACGAGAGCGAATACAGCCACGACGTGGTGGGGATCCTGACCAACTTGTTCACCCAAGGCTCCTACGCCGACGCGCACGCGCTCCTAACCGAGGCCCGCAATGTTGTCGGTGCGCAGGGCCAGTACGTGGACGGTCTCTGGACCCTCTCCGTACCCTGGGCCGTCTACCTGCTCAAGACCGGCGACGAGGCCTTCGTCCGGCAGAATTTCGCCGCCGGAGCTCTCGACGCCGCGACGCCGAGTATCGAGGACGCCGCACACGCCATTGCGGCCGACCGGACCGGGCCACTGGGGACGATGGAGGCCACGAACGACATCGACACCCAGGGCTACTGGACCACCGACGACTTCGAGGCCCTCCTCGGCCTGGCCGCCTACCGCTACATCGCGTCGACGCTCGGCGATACGGAGGAGGCGTCCTGGGCATCGACGCAGTACGCCAGCCTCCTCAGTGCGACCAACACCGTCCTCGGTCAGACGATCAGTCGCAACCACCTCGACTACCTGCCCTGCTCGCTCCTACAGGCCAATACCGCCAACCGCTGCGACAACCCCAAGGATGCCAACTGGACCTCGCCGATCGGCAACTGGGCCTGGGAGGCCTCGCTCTTCGGAGCCACCGTCGTCGGTCCCGGCCAGTCGCTGATCGACGCCACGTACAACTACGGCTTCGGCCGGCTGCGCGGGGTGCTCCCGCCGGACACCACCGGAGGCTTCCCGGGCGACTACTACTCGAGTGCCTACAACGCCGCGCAAGGTTCGGCCGGGCTGGCCGGCGTGAGCCATCGAGATCAAGGGATTTTGAACTACGAGTTCATGGTCGCCAACGGCCAGAGCGGTCCGCTGTCGTGGTGGGAGAGCTCCAGCGCCCCCAACCTCCGTTCGCCCTGGGTAGGCCGGCACCCCGCGGCGGGCCAGGGCTCGTCGCCCCATGCCTGGGGCATCGCCGGCGCCAACAAGGTGCTCCTGGACTCCCTCGTGGCGCAGCAATCGGACGGGTCCCTGGTGGTCGGCCGTGGTGTGCCGCCAGGGTGGCTGGGCCACGGCGCGCCGATCTCGGTGACCAATTTCCCAACGACCGCGGGCCACCGCGTCGACGTCAGCATCTCGTCAGCCGGCCGCTCGGTCTCGCTGACCTTGCGCGGGCCCCCGCCGGCGGGACCCGTCCTCTTCCAACTCCCGTCCTTCATCCGAGACATCGCGACCACGTCGACCGGAACCGTCGACCAACGCGCCGGGACGGTCACCCTGGCACCCACCGTCCGTCATGTCACGATCACCCTGAGCCGGGCTCCCGAGCGCTGAAACGTCACGTCTCCCATGACAGCGACGCTCAATCTGGTCCTTTTGGCCCATGCGCCATCCGGTCGCCATCCGTCAGCCTGACTAGGGAAACCTGCGCGCCAGCGTGGCAACGACTGCCGCGCCGCTCGTGTCCTTGGGGGAGGAATCGGATGAAACCTGCGACTCGCGTCGCGGACAGCCGCTCAGAGAGGGCCGACCCGCGGGGCGACGTGGATCGACCCGGTGGCCGGCGGTCCGATGCGGGCCGCTCGCGCGCTCCTGTCCAGGTGGAGGTCGTCGTGCCCGCCTACAACGAGGCGATCAATCTCGAGTCCAGCATCATGCGTCTGCGCCGCTACCTGGACGAGTCGTTTCCGTTCCGAACCCTGGTAACGATCGTCGACAACGGCAGTACTGACGGCACCGCTCTCATCGCCCAGCGGCTGGCGGCGACCATCGGCGGCGTGCAGGCCTTGATCCTCTGCCGCAAGGGCCGCGGCTACGCACTCCGTACAGCGTGGTCGGCCAGCGAGGCAGAGGTGGTGGCCTACATGGACGTCGACCTCTCCACATCCCTCACAGCCCTTCTCCCGCTCGTCGGATCGGTGCTTTCCGGGCACAGCGACCTTGCCGTCGGCACCAGATTGGCCCGCGGTTCCCGAGTTGTCCGCGGACCCAAACGCGAACTCATCTCGCGGGCGTACAGCCACATCGTGCGCCTCTTGCTGCGGAGTCGCGTCTCGGACTTTCAATGCGGTTTCAAGGCCATTCGCCGCGAGCGCGCGCTGCAGATCCTGCCTCTGGTCGGCGACGACGAGTGGTTCTTCGACACCGAGTTGATCGTCGCCGCCGAGCGGCGCGGGGTGCGCATCTGCGAGACGCCGGTCGATTGGACTGACGACCCCAACTCGTCAGTGGACATCGTCCACACGGCTCTCGACGACCTGCGTGGGATCTGGCGGATCGCGCGGGTCCGCGGGTTCGAGCATTCAGGGGCACTCGACTTGACCGGCGCCTCCGGGCAGAGTCAAGCCTCGGCCGATACGTTGCTCTCCTTCGCCGGGGTCGGTGTGCTGAGCACACTGAGCTACCTCCTCCTCTTCGCAGCCGGATGGTCAGCGCTCGGACCGTGGTTGGCCAACGCAGGCGCTCTGGCCTTCTGCACGCTGATCAACACCACCGTGCACCGGTCACTGGCCCGTCGCTCCCCGCCTGACGGGGCGGGCCAGGCCGGACGTCCGTCGTTCGTCACCGTCATCGCGGTCCTCTACGGCGTCAGCCTGGTGGCGACGACCGCTGCCATCGCGGTGTCCAACGCACTGGTCGGGGCTTCCTTGGTCGGCGACGCGCTGGCGGCGACCATCGCCAACTGTGCGGCCGCCCTCCTCCGCTTCTCGCTGCTGCGCGGCTGGGCGTTCCGCCCGTCCGCCGCGACGGCGACAGTGCAAGCGGCGAGCGCGCCCCCATCCTCACGGTGACCGGGCTCATCGACGCGCCGGCGTCGTCCCCGCCTGCCGTCGGACGACCCCGCAGGACCGTCGAGCCCACGGTGTTGCTGACATCGTCGCAGCCAAAGTCCTGGACGGAGCTCGCCGCACGGGGTCGTCCCCTCCTCCGTCCTGCCTGCTATTACCTGGTCTCCCGGCTCGCCGTCCTGGGAGCAGCGCTCATCGCCACTTCCATGTTCCCAAGGTTGCGGGTTTTCCACGCCATGGGCACGGTCTGGGATGGTCGCTGGTACCTGTCCATCGCGCAGCATGGCTACCCCCATCACCTCTTCAATGAGGGGGACGGGAGCCGCTGGGCCTTCTTTCCCGGTTTCCCAGCGGCGGTGCGGGCGCTCGCCGCTGTCACGCGCCTCGATCTCCCGGATGCAGCAGTCGTCGCGGCCTTCGTCTTCGGGCTGACCTCGGCGCTGGCCATCTGGCTGGCCGTACGGGAGGTCTTCGGCTCCCGGTTGGCCGATCGTGCCGTGTTGCTCTACGTCTTCTGCCCGACGGCCTACGTCCTCTCCCTGGGCTACACCGAGGGCCTCTTTCTCACTGCTGCTGCCACGTGCCTGTTCGCGTTGTCGCGGCGCTACTGGATCACGGCGGCACTGTGTGCCTGCGTCGCCGGCCTGACCCGCAACGCCGGCGTCGTCGTCGTCCTGGCCGTTCTCATCATGGCCGTGCCGGCCGCCTGGCGTGGGCGGACGTGGCGTCCCGCCGTCGCGGCGATGATCGCCCCCCTCGGGTTCGCCTCGTTCATGGCCTACGGCTGGGTGGTGGTGGGCACCCCCGTGGCGTTCCTCTCCGCGGAGCGTTTCTGGCAGGGCCAGCACTTCGTCTGGTTCGTGTCGCCGATTGAGGCCATCGTCGTCGCACTGCACCAGGGTCCCGGCGGAGTTGCCTTTTTGCCCGACGCCATGGCGGGCGCCGCGCTGGTCCTGGGCTTCCTCGGCATTTGGCTCCTCGATCGTATGTCGGGCCGCGTGCGGACCGTTGGAGGAGCGATCGCCGCGGTTCCCGCCAGCTGGTGGGTCTACACGGCGGGGACGCTGCTGATCGCCTACAGCGCGTTCTTCACCGACAGCATCCCGCGCTACACCATGGCCGCATTCCCGCTCTTCGTCGCGTTCGCCTGGAAGCTGCCCCGCTCCATGGAAGGAGCAGTGATCGGTGTGATGGCATGCCTGCAGGGCGCGCTGCTCGTCGCGGTGCTCAGCTCCGCCGTGCACCCCATGGCCGCACCCCTCCTCCCGTAGCGGCTCGTTCTCCTCGCCGCAGGAACGGCAGCGGACGGCGCTGCGCCTGCGCGGTCGGATCCTCTCCGCCACGGAGGCCGACAAGGGCACTTCGGCTCTGGTCTCGGGACGGGGGCACTGGCAACATTGCAATGTTGCGCCTCCACACGAAGTGTCGGCTCAGGTGTCTGAGCATTCTCGAGGTGCGGCGCCGGGAATGGGAGATCGACGTGACAGCCGAAACATCAGGCGTTCGAATAGCGCGGGTGGTAGGTGCACACAGGACAACTTCGGCTGAACGAGGCCCGGTCGCGCTGGTGGTTCGCGACCGCTCGAAGCGGCCACCTGGCAACGGCGAACAATGGGGCTTTTGGCCCAGCAAGCTTGGCCGTCACGGGGCGTTCCACTAAGCGATGGAACGGAGAAGCAGGACCGACGCCCCCCTTCACAGCGGCGTCATCGGCAGCGCCACCCTCTACCTGTGCCGCCAGGGGCCGCGATGGGTCGTCGTGATCGAGTCACCCCGCTTCACGGGCGCAGTGGGGTTTCACCACGAAGGCTCTGACGCCTACGACGCTCGGTTCGAGTTGCTCTCGAGCGCCCACCGCGCCTGTCCCGACGCGGCGATCGTCAGTACCGACGGGGCGCTCGAATCCGCTGACTACGAATGGCGTCTCGAGATCCGGGGCATCGAGGCACTCCCCGGTCAGCTGGGGAAGGCGCTGCATCGTGGGCTCACGGACGGGTCCTCACACGATGGACAGGCACCCCACCAGACAATGGCTGGTCGCTGCCACCGGGGCCTGAGCCCGATCTCCTCGGGCCGGCCGCGCACCTTCTAACCATTCAGGATGGGCCATGGGGCGGCGTGCCCTTGACGCTCGTGCGGTACATCTCGCGTCGCACTCCGGAGTAATCGTTCAACGCGTTGTGCATTGTGCAGCGGTTGTCCCAGATGGCGAGGGTGTGCACGGACCAGCGCAATCGGCAGGTGAAGTTCTCGTTGATGCTGTGCCGATACAGATGGCCCAGGAGGGACGCCGACTCCTCCTTTGTCCACCCCGCGAAGCGGGTCGTGTACACGGGGTTGACGTAGAGCGCCCGCCGGCCCGTCACTGGGTGGACGGTCACCGCCGGGTGAACGTGCTCGGCATACGCCTCGGGTGACGGTGCGATGGCCATGGAGGTGAGGTCCCTGACCCCGTCCAAGAGTCCGCCCGTCCCATACGCCAGGCCGGCAGAGTGCACTGCACCGAGGCCGTCCAGCGTCGACCTGAGGCCTCGAGAGAGGCTCTCGTAGGCGAGATACTGGTTCGACCACACGGTGTCGCCCCCGTGATCGGGCACGTCCCAGGCGTGCAGGAGCGTGTAGGCCGGCGGGGTGGGCAGGTAACTCAGGTCGCTGTGCCAGGCGTTGGCGAAGTTCAGGGCGTCAGTGGGCTCCTTGATGACCCGGATCACATAAGGGCGGTCCTCCAGCGGATCCACGAAGGGCGTGACGTCCCGCCCGCCCAGCAGGTCGGTCACCCTCTCGAGATCGTCCAGGTCGAGGACCTGCTCCGGCAGGAACACAACGAGATGGTCCGCCAGCGCCCGGCGCAACTCGTCCAACTCGGCTTCAGCGGACACCTCGGCCAGGTCGATTCCGGTGACGGTGGCCCCGAGCGCTCCAGCGACCGGCTCCACTGTCAGGGCCATCCGCCCGGCCGTTGCCACCCCGCCTCAGGCCAGGCCGAGGAGCTCGGCCCCGTTGCGCCAGAAGAAGCGCTCGCGGGTCGACTCGTCGAAGGCAGCGACGGCGTCACCGAACGCCTCGAACGGCCGCTTGCCGCCCTCGGGATGCGGGTAGTCGGTCGAGAACATGAAGAGTTCCGGACCGCATTGCTCGAGCAGCCACGCCGTGTCCTCGAACGGAAACGGCGTGAAGCGCACCTGCCGGCGCAGATACTCCGAGGGGAGGAGTGCGAGCTCCTTCAGGGCGGGCTCGAACTTGGAGAACGACCGTAGGGCGTGGTCGACGTTTCGCAGCAGACCGGGGACCCAGCTCGCCCCCAACTCGATGGCCGCGCCACGCAGGCCAGGGAAGCGTTCGAAGACCCCGTCGAGAGCCATACAGGCGAGGAAACGTTCCGGTGAGTGGTGCAGGACCGGGAAGTCCTTGGACCGCAGGTTTTCACCGCCGCCGAGCCAGTCCTTCGGGCGCGGCCGACCGTTGTTGTGAAACGCCTTGGGCAGCAGCTTCCCGCCCCCGACGTGGAGCACGAAGGGCACCCCGGCCTCGGCCAGGCGAGCCCAGATCGGATCCAGGTCCACGTGGGTGGGCGAGAAGTCCCCAGGCGCATCAGATGGGACCCAGATTGCCGCCACGCCGGCCTGGAGCGCTTCTTCCAACGACCGACGCGCCCGGCCGGGGTCGTTCAGCGGCAGGTAGCCGACTGCCCTCAATCGGTGGTCGGGCGCACAGAACGCCGTCATGGCGCGATTCAAGGCATCGGTCCCGCCGTAGAGCACGTCGGGGTCCTTGCTTCGGGAGAAATGGGCGAGCGCGAACGTCGGGAACACGAGCTGGGCCTCGATCCCCAGGGCATCGAGCACCCGACCGCGCACCTCCGTGTCCAGGGCGCCCGGCGCCATCCAGCCCTTTGGGCCCTTCAGCACCTCGGGCCCGATGTCCTGGTGGCGGTGGGCCTCCCAGAGATCGGGCAGGCTCGCCATCAGCTCGGCCGCCCCGGCTCCGGCCCCCTCCAGGCCAAGCGAGCCGAGGCGCGACCGGACCCCGTCCTCGGCGAAGGCGCCCAGCCACTCGGGCGTCTCCATGAGGTGACTGTCGGCGTCGAAGATCGCGGTTTCCATGGGGCCCCCCAATGGTCGAGGTACTTCGCCCCCAAGCGTAGACCTGCACCCGATCGCCCCAGCGGGCCACGCCCTCTTCTGGGCCGACCCATGACCTGTTTCTCCAGGCGACGCGGGATTTCGCCGGCACCCTGGCCTCACAGACAACATTTATCCCGGTCATAACTTTCTCTGACCTGGCGTACAGACCTGCCCTGTCCAATAGAACCCGTGGAGAGCCCGGGACGCCCGGGCTCAGACGGAGGACCGCAGACATGACCGAGGACCACAACGACCAGACGACCGACGGGCCCGTGAGCGGCCCGGAGTCGGAGAGTGCTCCGACCGCAGTGCCCGAGACCGCCAGCCAGGCTGCGATTCCCATGCCCGCCGCCTCTCCCCCGCCCTCGGAGCGGCCCATTCCGCTCCCCCAGCAACCCGACACGCCTCCGATGGGTGTCCCTCAAGGATCGACCTCGACCGAGGGCTCGACCCCGCCGCAAGGCACGTACGCCATGGGCGCGCTGGCCGGCAATCCCGCGCTCGGTCACGCACCGTCGGCGACGCTCGGCAGCCCCCCGCCCACCGACCCGGGAGCCCCGATGTGGCCGGCGCCACCGGTGCCCGGCGCGGCGGCCGCGAACAACGACCACCGTGTGCGCAACGGCCTGCTGGCCGGAGCAGCCGCGCTCGCCGTCCTGGGCGCGGGCATCGGAATCGGCCACGCCACCACCTCGGGCAACAGTCCGAACACCCAGGCGTTTGCCCCGTCGTCGGGAAGCTCGCGGGTGCCCTCGGGCTTCGGCTCGGGCGGGAATGCCTCAGGTGGCTCGGGCTCTACGAACAGTCCGTTCGGGAACGGCGGAGTCTTCGGCGGCTCGGGCAATTCGGGGAACTCGGGCAACTCGGCCAGCGGCAACTCGGGATCATCCAATTCCTCAGGTCCGAACGACGCGAACGCCATCGCCTCGAAGATCGACCCGGGACTCGTCGACATCAACACGACGCTCGGTTATCAGCAGGAGCAAGCCGCAGGAACGGGCATCGTGCTCTCGTCCAACGGCGTGATCCTGACCAACAACCACGTGATCGACGGCGCCACGAGCATCAGCGTCACCGACATCGGCAACCAAAAGACCTACACCGCCAGCGTGGTGGGCTACGACCGGACGAAGGACATCGCGGTCCTGCAGCTGCACAACGCTTCCGGCCTCCAGACCGCGACGCTCGGCAATTCGTCCAACGCCTCCGTCGGCGAGGATGTCGTGGGTGTCGGCAACGCCGGCGGCACCGGTGGCACCCCCAGCGCGGCCGGCGGGACCGTGACGGCCCTCAACCAGTCGATCACCGCGAGTGACGAGGGCGACGGCACCTCGGAACAGCTGAGCGGCCTCATCGAGACCAACGCTGACATCCAGCCTGGAGACTCGGGTGGTGCATTGGTCGACACCTCAGGAGATGTCCTCGGGATCGACACCGCCGCCTCGGCGGGTTTCTCGTTCCAATCGAACGACCAGTCCTCGGGGAACCAGGGCTACGCCATCCCGATCGACACTGCGCTCTCCCTCGCCCGTGCGATCGAAGCGGGCTCCGGATCCTCCACCGTGCACATCGGTGAGACGGCCTTCCTGGGCGTCGGGATCAACCCGCAGAACACCAGCTCGGGCAACAACGGCACCGGAGGCGGCTTCGGCGGCGTCTTCGGAGGCAACTCGGGCAACACCGGCTCGACCGCATCCGGGGCCTCGGTGGCGAACGTCGTCACCAACGGTCCGGCGCAGGAAGCCGGCCTGGCCGAGGGCGACGTGATCACGTCGCTGGGAGGCAAGACGATCGGATCGGCCGACGACCTCACCAGCGCCATGAGCATGTACCACCCTGGCGACAAGGTGACCATCGGTTGGACCGACGGCTCGGGGCGGACCCACACCGCCACAGTGCAGCTCTCCTCAGGGCCGCCGCAGTAGGCAGTCTCGGGCGAGCGGCCGGTGAGCCGCACCGGTCCCCGGTCGTTCGCCCGACTTCGCTAGTGCTGGATCAGCTTCACGAGTGCGATCAACGTCGCCAGGACTGCTCCGCTGAGGACACAGATCAAGCCCCAGCCGACGCTGACGTTGGCTCCAGCGGATGCCGGCACCTGGGAGATCTTCTGCACGATTCGGAACATGTCATACACCGCGAACACCGCAGTCACGGCAGCGATGATCACCGTGAAGATCGCGAGCTGCAGCTCCTCCGACGTCATCGCGAAGCACCCGAATATGACCACGAGGACGCCACCGATGAAGGTGACCCAGCCGTTGACACCGATCAGGTTCGTGATCCCAGGGTCGGTGCCGTTGATCGATGCGTGGAAGTTGGCCGGGCCCAAGCTGCCGCTCACGTGCACCCACGAGCCCACCGATCCATACATCAAGGCGATCCCGCACACCAAGAGCAACAGGACTCCGACGTTGAAGGTGACGCCGGTTGCCGTGGGCTTGGAAACAGCCGCCACGGGGGCATACGGATTGGCGGACAACCGAGACCTCGCCCGCCGGGGCACCGCTGCGCTCGCCGCCTCGGCGGGGACATCACCCGTCTCTATCCAGCCTTTGCCGGTCGTCCAGCGCCTTCGGGCAGTCCAGTCCTCGCCGTCCCAGTAGGTCTGGTCGCTCGGGTTGGCCCGGGTCGGGTACCACCCGGGTGCTTTCGGGCTCGCTCCGGCGACGCCTTGACCGACTTCAGGCCCGGAGCCCGCAGGAGCTGAGGTTCCCCCGTCTTCCTCGTCCACCTGTACCATCTCCGATCTGCCTGTCGTGGCTGGTCATGGATTGAGAGCTAGTTTGACTGCCGTGACCGCTGAGGGGTTGGATGCCGGCGCAGCGCTGACTGATGAGGAGCTCACGGCATTGGCCCTGGCCGCCGATCCTCTTGCTCCCCTGCCCAAAGGGGCGGTGCCCATCGGCCTCCATCTGGCCCAGTTCGGTGCCTCGCTGCCCCAGTGGTACATGCCACCAGCCGCGGGCCGGGGAGGTCACCGTTGGAAGGCGCCCTTTGTGATCGCCGTGGTCTCGGCCTTCCTGCTCATCGACCTCATGGGGCTCTGCAATACCTATGGGATTCTGACCTGGGCGTAGCGTCAACGGATCCTCGCGGCCGTTGGGCCCAAGTCCAACCCAGCGCGGCTGTCTAGGACCAGAAGATCAGGGCTTGCCAGCCGCCGTCCAGCTCCTGACCCTGGCGTCACTGATCCGTCGAGCAGTCGGCATGTTCGCCCAGGCCCGGAAGCGGGTCTTCTCATCACTGGTCAGCTGAGCGTAGAGCGTCTCCTCGATGGGCGGATTGCTCGGACGGGGCGAGCGAGCACGACCCCCGCCACCGGTACCCCGACCCTTTTCGATGTAGGGCTTGAGCGCGTCACGAAGCTTTGAGGCGTTGACGGCACTGAGATCCACCTCATAGGACCTGCCGTCGAGGGCAAACTGAATTGTCTCGTCGGCGTCCCCGCCGTCAATGTCATCGGTCAGCTTCACTATCACGGTCTTTGCCATGAACAGATGGTGCCAGAGCCCCCGTCCGTCGACAAAGCCGCCCCATGGGGGCAACGGGGACAGCCTCCAAGATGGAGGACCCTCTGTCCACTCTCCACCAGGCACGAATGAGGCCAGATGCTGTCGGCACTGCTCGCTGACGCCAGCCAAAAGCACGTCATGTCTGGAGACGGTGCCGGTAGGGTTGATCGGTCCCGACGTGCCGGATTCGACCCCTTTCCCCCTCCGTCGAATTCAGAGCGCGTCGGGGCCCTCAGGGCGACTCTTTCGAACTGATGCTCCGCGTCGTCCTGCACTCCAGCAAGCAGAATGGTCACGTGCCGCGTCGAAACAATGCACGGAGTGGCCAAGGGCGTCGGACCGACGACCACCACCGGATCTCGGGACTGGGATCGCACTGGCGGGCCGACGGTCTCCCGAAGGCGGCGTACGCGAGCCAGGGCGACGCTCTGACGGCGGCGCTCGTGCGCACACAGGAGTCCGGGGTGGAGCTCAATGTGTATCGCTGCGATATGTGCTCGGCCTGGCATATGGGCAATCCACGTCGAGATAAGTCTTAGCGGTGGATTCGGACCTGGGGGTGCGCCCCCCACGCGAGTGCCCTGAGTGCGGGTTCGATTGGGACGAGGAGCGGTACGAGGTGTTGGTCGGCCAGTGCGTCCGCAACATCGCTGTCTTCGGCGGCGTCCTCTCACGAATCGACCCGGCGGTGGCCGTCGAACCGGGGCTCTGGTCCGCGAGCCGCTACGTGTGGCATACCGTCGACGTCCTGCGGTTCGGAACCGAGCGGTTGTGGACGATCAGCGCGGACCCCACGTTCGGTGTACCGACCTGGGATGAGAACGTGGTGGCCGACGTTCGGTCATATGACCACCTCTCTCCAATTGTCGGGCTCATCGCACTGATTTCGGCCGCTGACGCGTGGCGCACCGCGGCGTTCGAGGCACCACACGACGTTTCGACACCGCACCCCGAAGCCGGTTCGATTTGCGCCTTTGACGTCGTCCAGCGGAATGCGCATGAGGTCCGCCACCACCTGTGGGATGTACAGCGCGCGTCCAGCGATTGACGCATCCTGATTACGGACCAATGTCAGACTCGGCGACGAGTGGCCCATTCACGAATCGAATATGTGGCCGGTATCTGATTTCGTGTCAAAAACGTCCTACGCGTCTTACGTCATCTGTACCTCTACCTGATGTGTAGCTGTCCCCACGAAGCTGATCTCCGGAGCGAAACACAACGGAAGAACAATTGACGTCGTCTCGCCAGTTCGAGGTTCGGACTTGGTTACGAGCGTCCGAGAACTGACTACGGCTCATCAAAAGGACCAGAACCGCTATTTCCATATCGCGAGGTAGGGAGTATGGTTTTTTCAGGTGGATGAGGCGGCGGCGGTCCGCTCATTGGAGTGAATCTTGGCGACTTGGCGATTAAGGCGAAGACGAGCAGTTGCGTCCTGCGCGCGCGCAGTCACGCGCGCCGGCAACTCTTTGACGTCCAATTCCCGTACGTCACCGGAACAGCGGACCACGTCGAGGACGTACTCCGATGAACGACCGTGGACGGTTCGTTCATCCGGTGACTGTCGCGCGGCGCGCCACCCGCCGCCGGGTCGACGGGAACGACGAAGCCGGCTTCACACTGATCGAGCTCATCATCGTCGTGGTGATTCTCCCGGTCGTCCTCGGCGGCATCGCGGCCGCACTCCTCTCCGTCTTCGGGCTGGAAGATCAGACCCAGAATCGGATCGGCGACTCGAACGACGAGCAGGTCAGCTCGTCCACGTTCAACAAGGACGTACAGAGCGCCCAACTGATCGAGACTTCGACCACGCCGGCCTGCGGAACGAGCGGGCAGACGCAACTCGTAGGACTGGAGTGGGGGCTCGACGGCGGCGGGGACTACCAAACCGTCGTCTCCTACGTGCTTGCCCAAAATGGCACCACGTATTGGCTGGTCCGCCAGATCTGCAGTGCCCCGCCATCGCCTCCGACAAGCACCCCGACGAGCACCCGCGTGATCTCGCACGACACCGGGCCTCCCTGCACAACCACCCCTTGCGGCGCCGGTACCACGACCGCGTCCTTCAACCCCTCTGGCTTCATCACCCCGAATACGACCTGGAAGTCGACCCAGGGCCTCTACGGAGTCACGCTCAACATCGTCGCGCCCGGCAGCGGCTACTCATACTCACTCAGCGGGCTCCCAAGCGCGGCCACGTCGACCGGCTCGGCGTCGCAGATCCAGCTCGCGGAAAACCCGGCCGGATGCAACCTGGCCAGCCCTGGCAGCGGCAACTACTCGAAGGTGCTGTGCTTCGCGGACTTCACCGGCTTTACGAACGCCAACACGAACAACACGTATTGCCCGAACGGGACCGGGCAACAGATGAAGCTGTCCATCGCCGACTCCCCGGACCTGCTGCAGTTCTGCGTGAAGGCCACGCCCAATAACGTGTCGCCCTACGCCATTCCGACCTACTACAACCCCGGAGCCCACGGGTACAACAGCGAGGCCTACCTCGGCAATAACGGCTTCTACACGGGCATCCCCGGTAATCCCGCGCTCTACCAGTTGCCGAACAACGGTGCCTACACCGTCGTCACCTTCACCAACATCGAGGTCACCAACGCCGTCGGTGAGGCAGCAACGGGCTGGACCCTGGTGACGGGTGACGCCGAGTCGACCGACTCCGGCGAGTGGATCAACTTCACCACCAACAACACCTGGTCGATACTTCCGAACACGTCCGCGTCCCTGTACGGCAACTCGTGCTACGACGCCCACGACAGCGGCGACAGCGGCTTGTTCCAGTGGACGGGACCTCTGCCCCCGACCGCCGCAGCGGTGGGCAACGCTGCGAACGGGCCGCCGGCCGCCGGGAACGCCACCACGCTCGCCACCCCTGCAGCACCGAACTACCTCACCGGCGTCTCGTCCATCCTCTGTGAGTCCGACCAGCAGCTGAACAAGACCGGCACCCTCATGCTGGCCAGCCCGCAGCCGCCCACCCTCGTCCCGCAGTCGGTGACGGTCACCATGCAAGGTGCGGGATACCAGGCCCTGTTCCTCGGAGTGCTGCTGTGAGGCGAGCAACCGCCTTCCTCAGGCGCGTCGTCGCCAGG
Source organism: uncultured Acidimicrobiaceae bacterium (assembly GCA_963755375.1). Classification (GTDB taxonomy): domain Bacteria; phylum Actinomycetota; class Acidimicrobiia; order Acidimicrobiales; family RAAP-2; genus Bog-473. Next base: position 159,271 of record CAVWKG010000003.1, read on the forward strand.
TGGCAAAGCGGGAGCGCTCCGTCGGCGCGGGACCGTTTCTCCGACGACGGTGACACCCTCATCGAGGTCCTCTTGTCCATCGTCGTCCTGGGCATCGCCGTGGCACTCCTCACGGGCTTCGCCACCGCCATCACGTCGTCCGCGAACACCGTGACTTGACCAATCTCGACTCTCCCCCGGGCCGCGGCAACGAAGCCATCGCTCAGGTGCAGGCCAACCCGGCCAGCACGTTCGGCTCTTGCCCCAACGCTGGACACCCACCTGGCAACACCTCGGGAATCCCTACACGCATCACGAATACTCCATTCAGTACTGGAGTTCACGACGACCCCGGGATCCCAGTCCTCGAACCCCTGCACGCAGTACGCGCCTCAGCAGTGGACGCTGACGATCTCGAACGGCACTACACGTCGCAGGCAACCACGTGATCTCTGATCCTGTCCCCACCTCCGCCGCACGGTCGGGGCCCCCTCCAACTGGTGTGGCTGATCCCCGACCTCCGGCATCGACGGTACGCAAATGACCCCTCAGCCCGAGGTCGCCGTAGAGGACGATACAACAACATCGTCTCCAGCGACCTCTCCTCGGTCACCCTGATCGTCTCCTCCGGGCCGGCCGGAGGTACCCTCTCGAGTACCTGCTCCGGCGTCGAGTCGTACGGTGTGATCCCGTTCGGGGACTGCAGCCTCAGCGTGGTGGGCACCTATGTCCTCAAGGCCAGCGACTCGAACTCCGGGGTCACGCCCGACGGTCCTCGTCGTGGACAGTCCGGCCCCCGCCGCCAAGCTGGTCTTCACGACGTCAGCCCCAACCGGCATGGCGTCGAAGACCGCCAACTCGGTCTGATCACGGTGCAGGAACAGGATGCGTTCGGCAACCCGGTCAACGGGGCGGCAACCGTCAACCTGGCTTCCACGTCCAGCGGAGCGATCTTGGCTCAATTCGGGGGGCACCACTCCTATCACGTCTGTGTCCATCCCGGCCGGGTCTTCAACCGCGTCCTTCTATTACGGTGACACGGTCGCCGGGGACCCGATGATCACGGCGTCGTCGAACGGCCTCGCCCGGCGACGCAGGTTGAGACGGTCAACCCAGCGCCGGCGTCCAAGCTCGTCTTTACGTCGAGTCCGTACCGCGGCCCAGAGCGCCAACGCCACGAATCCGTTCACCGTTTCGCTCGAAGACCCGTTCGGGAATCTGACGACGAGCGGAACGAACACGACCGTCAACCTCTCGTCCTCGTCCGCGACCGGAAAGTTCGCGAAGACGTCAGGAGGAACGGAGAGCGCCACACTCCCGGTGACGATCACCGCCGGCTCCTCCGCGGTGACCGCCTACTACGGGGACACCACAGTCGGCACACCGGTGCTCACTGCGGCATCGAGTCCTCTCACGTCGGCGACGCAGACCGAGAACATCGTTCTGACCCCGACCAAGCTCGTCTTCACGAGCAGTGCCTTGACGGGACTGCGTCATGAGCGCCAACCTAGGCCCGATCACCATTCAGGAACAGTCCGCAACTGGGGTCCCAACGGTGGTGCCCGAGACGGTGAACCTGTCGTCAACCTCGGGCGGTGGGCTCTTCTCGCTCACGTCAGGCGGCACGACGCCCATTACGTCGATCACCATCCCAGCTGGCTCGTCCACCGCGACCTTCTACTACGGCGACACCACGCGGACGCCGACCCTCACCGCAGCGACAACCGGTTTGGCCTCGGCCACGAGAAGAAGACCGTCAATCCCGGTCCGCTGAGCAGCTTCGCGCTCTCGACGCCGTCGCCGACAACCGGCCGCGCGTTCACCGAGACCATACGGCAACCGATGCCTTCGGCAACACGGTGACCAGTACACCGGTCTGCAGCCCTTCACATTCACCGGCCCAGGGACGTCGCCCTTCGGGAACACGCCGCAGTACCCGGCCTCGGTGAACTTCACCGGGGGCGTGGGCACAGCGACGATCACGCTCTTCGACGCCCAGAACACGGCGATCACCGCTGCAATCACCTCTACTACCGCCTCGGTCGCCGGCACGTCGCCAACTTCACGGTCAGCCCGAACGTGACCAGCGCGTTCAGCCTCTCCACTCCGATGCCCCGATCCGGCGGTCTCCAAGTTCACCGAGAGCATCACCGCCACCGACGCCTATGGGAAGTGGCGACCACTTACACGGGACGGCAGTGCCTGACGTTCAGCGGGCCTGCTCCGAGCCCGAACGGCACCCCTCCTGTCCTATCCGGGTCCCAGGAACCGATGTGCCACCTCGTCGTCCGCTTCACCAACGGGGCCGCCACAGCGGCGATCACGCTGTACGACGCCCAGACGACGACGCTGACGGCAACCCAGAGTCCCATCAGCGGGCTCCACTCCCATTTTCACGGTCAACCCCGCCACGGCCAGCACCACCGCCGTCTCGTCAGGTCGGGGCAATCGGCGACGATCAGCACCGCCTTCACCAACCCACTGATCGCCTAGTGACCGACAGCTACGGCAACCCGTCTCCGGTACGACGGTGACCTTCGCGCCGCCGGGCTCGGGGGCCTCGGCCACCATCACCGGTGGCAACACCGCGGTGACCAACGCCAGTGGCCTCGCCACCTGGGGACCCTCACGGCCAACGCCACAACGGGCAGCTACAGCGTCTCGGCTAGTGCCCCCGGCACCAACACCGCCACTTTCTCGGAGACCAACAACCCTGGCCCGGCCACCAAGCTGACCTTCACCACCCAGCCGGCGTCGGGCGCGACATCCAGGCCAAGGGCACCGGGAACTTCAACGTGTCGGTCGCGGTCCAAGACGCCGGCGGCAACACCGAGACCGGTGACAACGCCACCACGGTGACGCTGGCCATCAACCACAATCCCGCGCGCGGCGTCCTCACCTGCGCCAACACCGGGGGCCTGACCGTGACGGTCACGGCGGGCGTGGCCAACTTCACCGGGTGCGCCATAACCAAGACCGGCGCCGGCTACACGCTGACGGCCAGCTCGACCCCGGCGCAGACGGCACCGGCCAACGCCAACGCTTTCAACATCACCGCCGGGGCGGCCAGCACCATCGCCGTCTCGTCGGGTCGGGGCAGTCGGCCACAATCAGTAACGCCTTCACCAACCCGCTGGTCGCGTTGGTGACCGACACCAACGGCAACCCGATCTCCGGTGCGACGGTGACCTTCACGCCTCCGGGCTCGGGGGCCTCGGCCACCATCACCGGTGGCAACACCGCGGTGACCAACGCCGGTGGCCTCGCCACCTCGGGGACGCTCACGGCGAACGGGACTTCGGGCAACTACAACGTCTCGGCCAGTGCCCCCGGCACCACCACGGCCACCTTCTCGGAGACGAACAACCCTGGCGTGGCCACCAGGCTGACCTTCACCACCCAGCCCACGGCGGGCGCGAACATCCAGGCGACAGGCACCGGGACCTTCAACGTGTCGGTGGCGGTCCAGGACGCCGGTGGCAACACCGAGACCGGTGACAACGCCACCACGGTGACCCTGGCCATCAACCACAACGCCGGCCCCGGCGGTGTCCTCACCTGCGCGAACACCGGCGGTCTCACCGTGACGGTCACGGCGGGCGTGGCCAACTTCACCGGATGCGCCATAACCAAGACCGGCGCCGGCTACACCCTGACCGCCAGCTCGGCCCCGGCGCACACGGCACCGGCCAACGCAAATGCCTTCAACATCACCGCCGGCACGGCCACCAACTTGACCTTCACCACCCAGCCGGCAGCTGGCTCGAGCATCCAGGCCAAGGGCACCGGCAGCTTCTCGGCCTCGGTGGCGGTCCAAGACACCAACGGGAACACTGTGCTCACCGACACGAGGAACGTCACCCTGGCCATCGGCAGTAACCCCTCGTTCGGCAAGTGCCGAGCTGCGCCAACACCGGTGGCCTGACTGTGGCGGCGAACGCCGGCGTGGCGAACTTCACAGGATGTGCCATCACCAAGGTGGGCACCGGTTATCTCCTGACGGCGACCTCGACCCCGGCGCTGACCGTTCCGCTCAACGCCAACGCCTTCAACATCACCGCCGGTGCCGCCAGCACCACCGCCGTCTCCTCGGGCTCGGGGCAGTCGGCCACGATCAGCACCGCCTTCACCAGCCCGCTGGTCGTGTTCGGTGACCGACGCCAACGGCAACCCGATCTCTGGTGCGACCGTGACCTTCACGCCTCCGGGCTCGGGGGCCTCGGCCACCATCAGCGGTGGCAACACCGCGGTGACCAACGCCGGTGGCCTCGCCACCTCGGGGACGCTCACGGCGAACACCACGGCGGGCGCCTACGGTGTCACGGCGGCGGCTACCGGCACCACCACGGCCACCTTCTCGGAGACGAAGAACCCTGGCCCGGCTACGAAGCTGACCTTCACCACCCAGCCCACGGCGGGCTCGAACATCCAGGCCACGGGCACCGGGAACCTTCAACGTGTCGGTGGCGGAACAGGATGCCAACAGCAATACCGAGACCGGTGACAATGCCACCACGGTCACTCTGGCCATCAACAACAACCCGAGCGCCGGCGTCCTCACCTGCACCAACACCGGAGGCCTGACCGTGACCGTGGCTTCGGGCGTGGCCAACTTCACCGGGTGCGCCATTACCAAGACCGGCGCCGGCTACAGCCTGACCGCCAGCTCGACCCCGACGCACACGGCACCGGCCAACGCCAACGCCTTCAACATCACCGCCGGTACGGCCACCAACTTGACCTTCACCACCCAGCCCACGGCGGGCTCGAACATCCAGGCCACGGGCACGGGGAACTTCAACACGTCGGTGGCGGAACAAGACGCCAACGGCAACACCCAGACCGGTGACAACACCACCACGGTGAACCTGGCCATCAACAACAACCCGAGCGCCGGCGTCCTCCACCTGCACCAACACCGGAGGCCTGACCGTGACCGTGGCCTCGGGCGTGGCCAACTTCACCGGGTGCGCCATCACCAAGGCGGGCACCGGCTACACCCTCAAGGCCAGCTCGACCCCGGCGCACACCGCGGCCGGCCAACGCCAACGCCTTCAACATCACCGCCGGCACGGCCAGCACCACCGCCGTCTCGTCGGTGTCAGGCAGTCGGCCACGACGAGCACCGCCTTCACCAACCCACTGGTCGCCCTGGTCACCGACACCGACGGCAACCCGATCTCTGGTGCGACGGTGACCTTCACGCCGCCGGGCTCGGGGGCCTCGGCCACCATCAGCGGTGAAAACACCGCGGTGACGACAACGCCGGTGGCCTCGCCACCTCGGGGACGCTCACGGCCAACACCACGGCGGGCGCCTACGGTGTCACGGCGGCGGCTACCACCACCACGGCCACCTTCTCGGAGACCAACAACCCTGGCCCTGCCACCAAGCTGACCTTCACCACCCAGCCCACGGCGGCCTCGAACATCCAGGCCACTGGCACCGGGACCTTCAACGTGTCGGTGGCGGTCCAAGACGCCAACAACAACACCGAGACCGCTGACAACGCCACCACGGTCACTCTGGCCATCGACAACAACCCGAGCGCCGGCGTCCTCACCTGCACCAACACCGGAGGCCTGACCGTGACCGTGGCCTCGGGCGTGGCCAACTTCACCGGGTGCGCCATCACCAAGGCGGGCACCGGCTACACGCTGAAGGCCAGCTCGACCCCCGCACATACGGCACCGGCCAACGCCAACGCCTTCAACATCACCGCCGGCACGGCCAGCACCACCGCCGTCTCGTCGGGCTCGGGGCAGTCGGCGACGGTCGGCGCCGCCTTCACCAACCCTCTGGTTGCCCTGGTGTCCGACGCCAACGGCAACCCGGTTCCCCTGGCGAATGTGACATTCACACCTCCGCTCGGGCCCCCACATCGCGGCGGCAACCCGGTGACCACCTGTCTCCCACTCGGGCCTCCCCAACACCCGGCGGGCGCCTCGTGTCACGGCGGCGCCCTGTCGCTGTCCCCCGCCCCCCCCCTGAATGTCCCGGGACGGGTGCCCCGCCGGCCAGATGACCGCCCGCCCCCGTGACATTCACGCCTCCGGGCTCGGGGGCCTCGGCCACCATCAGCGGCGGCAACACCGCGGTGACCAACGCCGGTGGTCTCGCCACTTCGGGGGCGCTCACGGCCAACACCACGGCGGGCGCCTACGGTGTCACGGCGGCGGCTACCGGCGCCACCACGGCCACCTTCTCGGAGACCAACAACCCTGGCCCGGCTACGAAGCTTAACTTCACCACCCAGCCCACGGCGGGCTCGAACATCCAGGCCACGGGCACGGGGAACTTCAACGTGTCGGTGGCGGAACAGGATGCCAACAGCAACACCGAGACCGGTGACAACGCCACCACGGTCACTCTGGCCATCAACAACACCCGAGCCCGGAGCCTACCTGCCTCACCGGCGGCCTCGGGCCGCAGACGGTGACGGCCGGCGTGGCCAACTTCGCTGGGTGCGCCATCACCAAGGCGGGCACCGGCTACACCTTGACCGGGACCTCGAGTCCGGCGCACACGGCCCCGGCCAACGCCAACGCCTTCAACATCACCATGGGCGCGGCCAGCAACTTGACCTTCACCACCCAGCCCACGGCGGGCTCGAACATCCAGGCCACGGGCACGGGCACGTTCTCGGCCTCGGTGGCAGTCCAAGACACCAACGGAAACACCGTGCTCACTGACACCAGGAGCGTCACCCTGGCCATCGGGAGCAACCCTTCGTTCGGGGTGCTGACCTGCACCAACACCGGAGGCCTGACCGTGGCGGCGACCGCCGGTGTGGCCAACTTCACCGGGTGCGCGATCACCAAGGTGGGAACCGGTTATCTCCTGACGGCCACTTCGACCCCGGCGCTGACCGTCCCTCTCAACGCCAACGCCTTCAACATCAATGCCGGCGCGGCCAGCAACTTGACCTTCACCAACCAGCCCACGGCGGGCTCGAGCATCCAGGCCACCGGCACTGGAAGCTTCCCAGTGTCCGTGGCGGAACAAGACGCCAACGGCAACACCGAGACAGGCGACAACGCCACCACGGTCACGCTGGCCATCAACAACAACGCAGGTCCCGGCGGCGTCCTCACCTGCGCCAACACGGGCGGTCTGACCGTGACGGTGGGCGCAGGCGTGGCCAACTTCACCGGCTGCGCCATCACGAAGACCGGAAACGGCTACACCCTAAAGGCCAGCTCGTCGCCGGCGCACGCGGCACCGGCCAACGCCAATGCCTTCAACATCACTGCCGGCGCGACCACCAACCTGACCTTCACCAATCAGCCCACGTCGGGCTCGAGCATCCAGGCCAAGGGGACGGGCACCTTCAACGTGTCCGTGGCGGAACAAGACGCCAGCGGCAACACCGAGACCGGTGACAACGCCACCACGGTCACCCTGGCCGTCAACACCAACCCGAGCGCTGGTGTCCTTAGCTGCACCAACACCGGAGGCCTGACGGTGACCGTGGCCGCCGGCGTAGCCAACTTCACCGGGTGCGCCATTACCAAGGCGGGCACCGGCTACACGCTGAAGGCCAGCTCGACGCCGGCGCACGCGGCACCGGCCAACGCCAATGCCTTCAACATCACCGCCGGCGCAGCCAGCACCATCGCCGTCTCGTCGGGCTCGGGGCAGTCGGCAGCTCCCCGCGCCAACTTTGCTAACCCACTCGTCGCCCTCGTTACCGACTCCAACGGCAACATCGTCTCCGGTGCAACTGTGACCTTCACGCCACCAGCCGGCGGTGGAATTGCGTCCGGCACCTTCGCTGGCAACAACAACACCGCCGTGACCAACACCAGCGGCCTCGCCACCTCGGCGACCTTCACGGCCAACAACCACGCTGGAACCTACAACGTCACGGCAAATGCCACCGGCACCAACACGGTCAACTTTTCGGAGACGAACACGTGATGAGAGCGACCGACAACCCCGGATCGAAGAGAACCGCTATGACGGAAGGCGTCAGGATTGCGTTGCTCCGCAACGGCGCCCCCGTGCAGCGGCCAGCCAACGTCGTGTCTGGCGGTCGGGCATGAGGCGCACTTTGCAAGGAATTCAGGCCCGGACTGCCTGGGCGAAGCACGTAGCTCGCCAAGCGAAGCAACGAGGGCCGCACGATACTGACGAGTCCGGAGCAGTCATGATCCTGGCGCTGGTATTTCTCGTGGTGGTGAGCCTGATTGTCACGGCCCTGCTGACGTGGGTGGGCACCAGCCTCACGGCGAACGCTCAGTACGCGAACGAACGAGCGACCGAAGCGGCGGCGACGAGCGCCGTCAACCTTGCCATTCAGAACTCCCGGTACTCGTTCTCGCCAGATCCAACAACCCCTCTCGTCATGGTCAACGCCAGCCCCCCCGTTCAATGCTGGGGTGCGGACGGCACGACATCGTCCGTCACCGTCGACAACGTGACGGTCGACGTCTGGTGCTCCATGCTCTGGCTGCCGTTCAGTGCCACTGCGCAAAATCGGAACATCACCTATTCGGCATGTGTTGTGCCCGTCAACCCGACGCCAACGGACCCCGTGCCGACGGCCACGTCGTGCGCCGCGGCGCCGCTCCTTCAGGCCCTCGTGTCGTTCGACGACCCACCCGGCCCCGGCGGCGGGCCCTCCCCTCCTCCGCCCGAACCGGAACAGTGCCTGACCACGTCAGGCCCGACCTACGACGGCACGTGTGGTCAGAGCCTGACCCAGGACAGCTGGCAATGGAATCCCGTTGTCCCGTCGGTCACCTCCGTCTCCCTGACTTCCGCTCCGGTGACCGCCCTCATCAACGGAAACCCGATTCCGATGACCGTCTCCGGGAACGGATTCGTCCCCGGTGCGACCGTGAACTTCGTCCAGGAGACCGGCCCCTCGCCGGGCCCGGGGGTCCTCCCGACCTCGCGGAACGTGCCGACCACTCCGTCCAACCAGGGTCAAGGGGTGATCGTGCCGGCCACGGTGACAGCGAACTCAGTGAGCTGCAGCGGACCCAACAACACGAACTGCACGCTCCAGGTCACGGTTCCTCCGGTGACCTCGGGCATCAACTACTTCGTCACCGTGACCACTCCAGGAGGGACGAGCGCATATCAGGCTCCGAATTCGGGTCCCTACAACTATGTTTCCTACACCCCGGTCACACCCATCGTCACGAGCATCAGCGGTGCCACGGCCGGTTCGATTGCCGGTGGAACCACGGTCACCATCAACGGGCCGACCAACGGGAGCGGTGGCTTCTACAGCGCGCCGAACTTCCAGGCCCAGGTCAAGTTCTGTACTGCCCCTTCCTGCACTACGGGCGGGAGTAACCCGACCGGGTTCTTACGCGAGCCACGTGCAGGTTCTTTCACCGAGCACCATCACTGCGCTGTCACCTGCCGTGAACGCTCCGAGCTCGCAGACGCTGAACTACTTCGTTCAAGTCGACACCATCGGGGGGGCCCAGCACCAACACCACCGACTACTTCGACTATGGCCTGCAGGTCCCGATCATCTTCTCCCTGAGCCCCATTATCGGCGGTTCGGGTACCACGCTGACGATCAACGGCTTCAACTTCCTTCCCAACTCCACTGTGGGCTGGGTGCCGGTGGGCGCCAACGATCAAAGCGCGACACCCACCAACGTCGTGTCTGCCACCACGAACACAACCGGTACTCAGATAACCGTCCCCGTTCCGACGCTGCCGACCACCAACACGACCTATATCCCGGTCATCATGGACCCCTCCCCCTACACGCCTCCCACTTATCCCTGGTCGCAGCCATATAACGAGTCTGCTGACGAGTTCGCGTTCACGCACTGATGTCAGCGAACTCATCAGGTGAAATGTGAGCGGGAATTGGTACGGAAGGTCCCTGAAATTCCGGCTGCGGGGCTTCAGGTCGCTCAAAGTAGTTACAAATTCAAGGATGGATGCCGATAAGGAAGTCGAGCACCCGTCGAAGGCTAAAACCGGCGGATCGATGGTGGAGGCGGTCCACCTGGAGCGAAATATGGCGAACTGGCGAATGAGTGCATCCCGGGCAATCCGCATGCCACACGCCGATTGCACGCGCCTGAAGTTCGGCCGCGCCCACTGGGGACGCCGTGCTGAACAAGCGAAGTGACCGGAAACCGGCGCACCAGGCAGGAAAGGGCCGCAAAGCCGCAAAGAACATGGACGAAGCCGTCCCTTTGCAGAACGGTTCGAACGGTAACGGGACACATGCGCCCACCCGGACCACCCTCGACCCCCAAACCAGCCTGACCCTCCAAACGCTGCTGCTCGAGCGCGGTCTGGTGACTCAGGAGCAGCTCGACCAGGCCTTCGCGACCCCTCTGGACAACGGGTCGACGGATCTCGGGGATGCACTCCTCCGCATGGGGTTCGTCGACGAGCGAGACCTTATTGACGCTCGAGCGGAGGTCTACGGCATGGAGATAGCCAACCTCCGGCAGGCCACTCCCGAGGTCGACGCGCTGAAACTCATTCCCGATTCAATGGCGCGTGAGCACTTCGTCATTCCGGTCAAGCTCGACGAACTCGGCCTGCACGTGGCCATGGCCGATCAGCCGACGTCCGAACTGCTGACACTCCTGGCCCACGCCAGCGGCAACTCGATCACACCGATGCTGGCGCCTCTCTCCGAGATCCGTCGTGCCATCGACAACAACTACCGCGCCATAGGTGGGCTCGATCACCTGGTCCAGGCGTTTGAGGCAGTCGAGACGACCCGGAAGCGGACGCTGGACACAACAACCCAGGCGGCCGAGGTTGTTCTGGACGATGACGCACCGGTTGTGCAAGTGGTCGGCCGCATTCTCACCCAGGCCATGCGAGACCGGGCTTCCGACGTTCACATTGAGCCGACGGAGGGCGGCCTCCGGGTTCGCTACCGGATCGACGGCGCGCTCAAGCAGGTCCTGACGCTCCCCGCGTCCATGGGTGTCGGCCTGATCAGCCGGATCAAGATCATGGCGGGCATGAACATCGTCGAGCGCCGTCGACCTCAGGACGGCCAACTGCGGACGGAGATCGACGGGAAGGAGGTCGACGTCAGGGTGGCGACGGTGTCTACCATCTGGGGCGAGAAGTGCGTGATGCGGCTGCTCGACCGGACGCGGTCAGTCCTCCATCTGAGTGAGCTGGGGATGCCCGCCGACTCCGCCGAAACCTACTCCAACTTCGTTCGCGCCCCTTTCGGCATGGTGCTATGCGCGGGACCGACCGGGAGCGGCAAGACGACGACGCTCTACGCGACCCTTTCCGAAATCAGTGATGAGTCCCGTAATGTCATGACAATCGAGGACCCGGTCGAGTACATCTTTCCCGCCATCAACCAGATCCAGACGAACGAGCAGGCCGGGCTCACCTTTGCCACTGGCCTTCGTTCCATCTTGCGCCAGGACCCTGACGTCATCCTGGTCGGAGAGATCCGTGACGTTGAGACGGCGCGCATTGCCGTGCAATCTGCGTTGACTGGTCACCTCGTGCTCTCCTCGTTGCACGCCACGGACGCCGTATCCGCCCTTCACCGCTTCCTCGACATGGGAATCGAGTCTTTCCTCGTGGCCTCCTCCGTCATTGGGATTGTCGGGCAACGCCTCGTCCGACGGATCTGCCCGTCGTGCCGGGTTTCGTACACCCTGAACGACGCCGAGCGCGCTTTTTACGAGGAAAGCGGTGGACCCGAGAAGACAGACTTCGTGCGGGGTGCGGGATGCAACTTCTGCAGTGGGACGGGCTACCAGGAGCGCATCGGCGTGTACGAACTTCTCCGTATCACTCCGGAGATCAAGCGACTCGTCGTCGGATGGGCCACACAGGACGAACTCCGCCGACTGGCACAACGACAGGGGATGCGTTCGCTGCGACAAGAAGCGATCGACCTGGTTGCTCAGGACGTGACCACCGTGTCAGAGGTCATCAGAAGCATCTACAGCTCGTGAGATGAGGAGAACGCGATGAACACTCTAGAGACCTACCGGTACACCGCCTTCAATGAGACCGGCGACCGAGTCTCCGGGACTGAGAAGGCACAGTCGGCGAGCGGTGCCCACCTGGCCTTGCTCCAACGCGGCCTGCAGCCCATTGAGGTCAAAGAACACAAGAGCATCCTCAAGTTTGAGATCACGAAGAAGACGGTCTCTCGCAAAGAGGTTATGCACTTCTCGCGTCAGCTCAGCGTGTTCATCGAGGCTGGCGTTCCGATCATGCAAGCACTGGACGTGATCTCGGAGGAGACGACGGACAAGCTCCTCAAACGGGTTTTGCTCGACATGGTCGACCAGATCCAGGCGGGCGAGACCTTTGCATCGGCTGCCGCGTCCCATCCCGAGGCGTTTCCACGGTACTACGTCGCCGTGCTGGAGTCGGCAGAGCTGACCGGGACGCTCGACAAGGTCCTCGAGGAACTGGCTGAGTACCTCCAAAGGGACATCGATGCTCGGTCACAGATCGTCTCGGCAATGATCTATCCCGCCGTCGTAATGTGTCTGGCCATCGTCACTATCGTTGTCCTGGCCGCCTTTGTGCTGCCGAAGTTCAAGACGTTCTTCGACTCGCTCAACGCGAAACTCCCGCTCCCGACACGGATGTTGCTCAGCATCTCCTCCTTCATTAGTACATGGTGGTACGTGATCCTCGGGATTATTCTTCTCGCAATCATCGGGATCACTGCGATGCGCCGATCGACCAAGGGTCGAGCGAAGCTCGACGCGCTCATGTTGAAGCTGCCGGTAATCGGATCGCTGGTTCAGGCGGCCATTGTGGAGCGTGTGTGCCGGGTGCTGGCATCCCTCGTCACCGCGGGCGTCGATCTCCCTCGGGCCTTGGCTGTCACGGCCGAGTCGTCCAACAATGCTGTCTACAGCGAGGGCATCAACCACATCCGAGAGCAGATGATGGAAGGTGCCGGCCTCGCTGACCCACTCGCCGAAACCGGGCTCTTCCCGGCCGCTGCCCGCCAGATGTTCCGAGTCGGAGAGGAGACGGGAACGCTCGACAAGCAGCTCGAGACGGCGGCCTCCTTCTACCACCGCGAGCTCGAACTCAAGGTGAAGCACTTCACGAGCCTCTTTGAGCCAATGGTGATCATCTTCATGGGCGTCATCGTCGGCTTCGTCGCCGTCGCCCTTGTTTCCGCCATGTACGGGATCTACCGCCAGGTCAAGATCAGCGAGATTCTCTTCCATTTGAGCTTTTGGCTTTGAGGAATCCCCGCTCACCCATATCCAGAATTCGGACCGGGCTTCACCCACTGTCCTCGGTGAACGTTGCACCCTGGTCATCGAGGGTTTTCCCGCGGGCAACTGCATGGTCAAAATGACAACAATTAGCTGGTCGCACGGTAAAAAGGCTCTTGTTTCTAGCGAAAGTGGACGATACCATTAAGCGACCCCCCGAAAGGCTTTCGGGGGCATGGGGACTCATCCGGGAACCCTTATCCATACCAAACGACGGGCTTTGGCGGCTCGGCAAAAGAAAGGCGGTATAGCGTGTGTTTGAGCGTTATCGCGACATTCAACAGCGCAGGGAGGCTGGGGATTCCGAAGTACGGATTCACCCTGATCGAACTGCTCATCGTCATCATCGTGCTCGGCATCCTCGCCGCGATCGTGATCTTCTCCCTTACGGGAGTGACCGGTCAGAGCGAAGCCGCCGCGTGCGCCTCGGACGCGAAGACGGCCGAGACGGCTGTGTCTGCGTACTACGCGGAGAACAACGACACGTACCCGGCATCCTTGGCCGCTCTGACGACGACCGACTTGTCCGGGCACGGGCCGTACCTTCGTGCGACCCCGAACGCGACGATGACAGCAACGGCTACTCGATCGGCTACAACGCCACCGGCGGTGTCGTGAGCATCATCACAAAGGCCGACCCGACGGGTTCGAGCTTCGACACAACCACTGGTCAGACCGATTGCTCCAACCTGTAGATAACAGGACCGTAGGAATGGTGACCCGAAGCGCCCGGCCCTCAGCCGGGCGCTTCGGTCATCACCGTGCATCGAACGAGAGGGAACGTCATCATGAGTCAACCGTGAACAAGCGAATCGATCCGTGGCTCCAGATCATCTGGGAGGGGCATGGATCCGACCTGCTGCTCGTCAGCGGTTCACCGCCGCGGGTGAGGCTTGACGGTAGGTTGCAGTGTGTGGCGGGGGCTCCGCCTATGTCCGGTGCCGAGATCGACGAGATCGTCCGGAGCATGCTGACGCCCGAGCAGGAGGGCATCCTCGAAGAGCATCAAGATGTGGACTTCTCGCTCACCTGGCTCGATCGAGCCCGACTGCGCGGGAGTGCCTTCAACCAACGGGGGAGACGGCGCTTGCCCTCCGGATGATTCCTTCGGAGATCCCGAGCTTTGACGAACTGGGGCTGCCGCCGGTGGCTGAGTGGATGGCGAGGCTCCCGCGCGGCCTGGTGCTCATGACCGGCCCGACCGGCTCGGGTAAGTCGACGACCCTCGCATCCATCATTGCCCGCATCAATGAGACCCGCTCGCTCCACATCCTCACCATCGAGGATCCCGTCGAGTACGTCCACACACATGGTCTGTCAGCGGTTTCCCAACGTGAGGTCGGCGTGGACAGCCCTTCCTTCGAGCGTGCGCTGCGCTCGGCTCTGCGCGAAGACCCCGACGTCCTGCTCGTCGGTGAGATGCGTGACCTCGAGTCCATTCAGCTCGCTCTGACCCTCGCTGAGACCGGTCACCTCGTGTTCTCGACCCTGCACACAAACGACGCCGCTCAGGCCATCGACCGTATCATCGACGTGTTCCCCGCCTTCCGGCAGGAGCAGATCAGGGTCCAACTAGCCGCTTGCCTCGGCGCCGTGGTCGCCCAGCGGCTGGTGCCGAGGATCGGGGGTGGCATGGTGGCCTCTTTCGAAATCCTCGTGGCAAACAACCCCGTCCGGAACCTGATCCGCGAAGGCAAGACAAACCAACTCCTGAACGTCATCACGACCAACGTGCAGGAAGGCATGTGCACCATGGAGTCCAGCCTGGTCGACCTCATCCAGGCAGAGATCGTGACGTACGACGACGCGCTGGCCATCTCCGCGCACCCCAAGGAGCTCGACCGTCTGCTGAGCCACCGGGGCGCCATGCTCTCAACGGCGTGAGGGCAGATCCCCCCTCTCGCCGCGGTCCCAACCTCCCCTACTCTGTCGTTGCCGGAGTCACCCCGTGCCGGGGAGGCTGGCTGGTTGCTTCCGCCAAGCTGCAGGGTACTGTCTTCGCGCCTGAGGATCCGGTGCGCTTGGAGGCTTTCGTCGAAGTGGTCGACATGCGACCGGCCTTTTCGACCGTTGCCTTGAATGCTCCCATCGGAAATCTGAACCAGGCGATTGCGGGCGGCCGGACGTGCGACCGCGAGGCTCGCGTCATGCTCGGTCGCCGGGGAGCATCCATCAAAAGCGCACCCGTTGGTATCGACAGTGGTGTCGACGTCAATCTCTTGCCTGATCATCTCGATGCCGTCAGCCGCACGCTCCTCCCCCGCTACCGCGAGGTCGCCGCTGAGATGGCGCCCTTCCGGCAGCGGACCATTTTCGAAGTGCACTCCGACCTCAGTTTCTACCAGCTCAACGGGGACGTGCCGCTGCAATGGTCGAAGCATTCGGAGAAGGGCATGCAGGAGCGACGGGCCCTCTTAGAGGAGCGGGTCCCGGGTGTGACAAGGGTCCTCGAGGCGGAGGTTCCGGGAGCAACCGTGTCACACCTTCTCGACGCCGCTGCTTTTCTCTGGACGGCCCGGCGGATCTTCGCCCATGCCGCGATACGGATCCCCGAAGACCCGGAATGGGATGAGCAGGGGCTCAGGATGGAGATGTTCCGCTGAGTCCCGGCGGCACACGGCGGCTGGGGATGCGGGCGCAAACCTCTCAGAACGTGTGGTGGGTGAAGGGGCGCAGGAGCTCGGGTCCCGCGAACACGGAAAAGGCACATCCGAGCGCAAGGAACACCCCGTAGGGGATGCGATCGCTTCGGCTCATGCGCTTGCTCGCGATCAAGGTGAGACCGATGACGGCGCCGATTACGTTGGCCGCAAAGAATCCCAACAGCACGTAGCTGACCCCCAGCCACCCAAGCGCCAAGCCGAGCACCAACGAGAGCCGGACATCTCCAAACCCCAGGATTCGGGGGCTCAAGAAATTGAGCGCGAAGAACACGGCGAACCACCCGAGCGCGCAGAGGACTGCAGTCACAAAGGCCCGCCAGTTGCCGGTTGCTATAGCCGCCAACAACAGGAGAGCCGCCACCAGGCCCGTCAAGGGGTAGACGATCTTCTTCGGCAGCAGCAGCCGCTCGACATCGATGCACGAGAGCGCCAGGAGGCCAGCGAAGAGAACAAGAAAGGCCGGGACGTCCCACTGATACCCGAATCTGGCCGCGGTACCGGCGAAGAGAACGGCACAGCAAACTTCCACTAACGGATAGCGAGGCGATATCGACGCCTGGCAGTCCCGGCATCGTCCGCGCAATACGAGCCAGGAGACGACGGGGATGTTGTCCCGCTCGCGGATCGGCGCGCCGCAGGCGGGGCAGGCCGAACGTGGGGATACGACGGACTCACCTCGAGGGACCCGGTAGATCACCACATTGAGGAACGATCCGACGGCGAGACCGAGGAGGGCACACAGCCCGATCAGCAATCCAAGCATCGCAGAGAGGTAATTACGAGCCGAACGCCTGAATCATCGCGACACAATGGTAGTTCGTCTCGTCCAGAACCAGTGGGAACTCACGGGAGAGCGGGCCACCGGCCAGCAGGGTTTGCAATTGCTCGCCGTGCAGCAATGGTCCGGTGCCAATCGATGCGGGTTCTGTGGAGGAGGCTTCAGACCGCAGGCTGCTGAGCTCGGCATGACTCACCTCGACAGTCGTGTGGTTATCGAAGCCCGACTTGAACTCCCTCGCTCCGTCCTCGCTAACCCAGCAGAGGAGAGACATCACAGACGAAGTGCCTTCGCTGCAGGGTTACCCTCCCAATCGTTGGCGCTGCTCGCGCGGCCTGGCCGAAGAGGCACTGAGTGCAAGTCGGGCGCGAGCCGGGACACAACGAACCAACAACTCTCGCGTCCATGTAGGTTTTCGCTCATTCGTCTCTGCCACCTGTCGACTTACCATTGAAGGGAAAAGCAGCGGCTCCGAAGGGACTCGCGCCCGACAGAGGGGGTTGTGCGAGGGATGAAGCTCGCCGAGATGTTTTCAGACCAGGACACGCGAACCTTCGAGGAGCGTCGCGCCGAAGTCGTGGCCATTGTCAGCTCCGCCGCCGACTTCGCCGGTGCCGACCATGGGCTGCGTACCACGTTCCAGCACATGTGCGATGCCCACGACGAGAAGGAATTCGACGCGGCCTTCGACGCGCTAGCCACATCGCTAAGCGAGAACACCGCGCGTTACCTGCAGTCCGTCTGACCCAGGCTCGACTTCGTCATTCGGCTTCTGATCCGCCGCGGATCACCCGCCCGAAGACCGACCTGAAAAGCAGCGACGGCGCTCACCAGAAAACCGCGATGAACTCAGTCGGTGTCCCGTGCAGGTGAGTCGCGTGCCCCGCCCCCGCCCATGCCAGGATCTCGCCGAGGCCGAGTCGAGCCGTCCAACCAAAGACTTGCTCCGCGACCCGCAGTGCACGGCGTGACGACCAACCCTGCGATGATGGTTTTGATGGCAGCGGACCGCGACGTCGAGCCGATTGTGGACGCTTCGTCCGACGAGGAGGCGGCCGACTCCGAGGAATCCGGAAGCTTCGACCGTTGGCGCAAGGAATCGGCGCTGGGCGCGGTCGGGACCGGCGTGGCCCGCGGCCTCCAGTCCGTCTTCGCTCCGCGCGCCGACGAGATCGCCATCGTGGCGTCGGTCCCGGGCGAACCCCCGGATGCCGATCAGCGTCTGCAGGTCATCCTCGACCCCGATGACCCGACCAAGTCGGTCGCCATCATGCCCACCACTGCCGCGGATCCTCCTCCCGAGTAGCCGCGCGTCGGGGCCGGCGTTCCCGCGCGCCGCCGTGAGGCTGCCTTTCGTCGTGCGCTCGCGGCGACGGCACTGAGTCGACGATCGAGCACTCCGTACTTGTCTCACGCCGCACCACCGCCATCCGCTGGCGTGCCGCTGCGTTGACGTCGGGCCGACCCGGACGTATCATCCGGCGCATCGGACACCATGTCTGAGGGACCAGAGGAGTTGTCAATCCATGAGCACCGTGGCGGACGTGACCCCCGTCGACCTGTCGGATTCCCGGTCCTACGTGGCCGGTGTCCCTCACGCGTGGCTGGCTCACCTGCGGCGCCACGACCCCGTCCACTGGCAGGACGAGCACGGCGGGCCGGGATTCTGGGTCGTGACGCGCCACGAGGACTGCGTCACCGTGAACCGGGACTACGAGCGCTTCAGCTCCGCCGCCCAGGGCACCATGCCCTTCGAGATGGGAGCGGATGAGATCGCCCAACAGAGCCTGATGATGCTCAACATGGATCCGCCGTTGCACACCCGCTACCGGCGCCTCGTCAACAAGGGGTTCACGCCGCGCATGGTGCGCGACCTCGAAGAGAGCATCCACCGCTCGACCGACGCCATCATCGACCAGGTGATCGAGGAGGGTAAGGCCGACTTCGTGACCCAGATCTCGG
The DNA here is from genome assembly GCA_963755375.1 of uncultured Acidimicrobiaceae bacterium. Classification (GTDB taxonomy): domain Bacteria; phylum Actinomycetota; class Acidimicrobiia; order Acidimicrobiales; family RAAP-2; genus Bog-473. The sequence goes on from CAVWKG010000003.1 coordinate 177,876, forward strand.
CCGAGCTCCCGCTCCAGGTCATCGCCGAGCTGCTCGGCGTGCCTCACGAGGACCGCCACCGCATGTTCGACTGGTCCAACCGCATGGTCGGGAACGAGGACCCCGAGTACCAAGCTGGCGCCGAGATCGCTCTCAACGCCGCCATGGACCTCTACGCCTACGCCGCCGAGCTCTTCGGCCAGAAGCGGATCGACCCGCACGCCGACCTCATGAGCGTGCTCACCACGGTCGAGGTCGAGGGCGAGCGCCTCAGCGACCTGGAGCTCGAGCTCTTCTTCCTCCTCCTGACCGTCGCCGGCAACGAGACGACCCGCAACCTCATGTCCGGCGCCATGCACGCCTTCTTCCAGCACCCCGCGCAGTGGCAGCGCCTCGTCGAGGACCGCAGCCTCCTCCCGACCGCCGTCGACGAGATGCTGCGGTTCGTGACGCCCGTCATGAACTTCCGCCGCACCGCCATGTGCGACGTCGAGCTCAGCGGCACCACCATGGCCGCTGGCGACAAGGTCGTCTTCTTCCATGCCTCGGCCAACCGGGACGAGGATGTCTTCACCGACCCCGACGCCTTCGACATCGCACGGGATCCGAACCCCCACATCGCTTTCGGGGGTGGCGGCCCGCACTTCTGCCTCGGGGCCAACCTGGCCCGGATGGAGATCCGGGTCATGTTCGAGCACCTGCTCGACCGCCTCCCCGACATCCGTCCCAATGGCGAGGAGCAGCGCCTGCAGTCCCAATTCATCAACGGCGTCAAGCACCTCCCGGTGGCGTTCACCCCTGCCGCCCCCGTCGGCTCCTGAGCCGGCGGGCCGAGGGCGGGGGCACAGTGGCGCGCCGCGCGCCCGACTCGTTGAAGGATGTCATCCGGGACTTCCGCCGCGACCAGATCATGGATACGGCACGCAGCCTCTTCGGCGAGCTTGGCACGACTGACGTCTCCATGGACGAGATCGCGGCCGAGGCAGGCGTCGCCCGGTCCACCCTCTACGTCTACTTCGCCAACCGGGACGACCTGCTGCGGGCGTGCGTGCAGTCGATGTACGACCGCATGCGGGACACGGTCGATCTCGTCCTGGCCGGGCGCGCGTCGCCGCAAGATCGCCTGTGGGGCCTCATCTTGGGCCTGCTCGAGTGCATCGAGGAGAACCCCGCGTTCTTCCGACTCGCCATGGCGACACAGGCCACCGCCGCTGCGGAGGGATCGGCGGCCGTGGGGGGCGCCCTCATGCTGATCGGGCTCGACATGATCCGGGTGCTCGAGGAGGTGGTGGTGGCCGGCGTGGCGGCCGGCGACTTCCGGCCCGACCTCGATTCCGAGCGCGCCGTGGTCCTCATCGGCCAGCAGATCTACGGGGCGCTCTCGGTGCGGTCCGGCGAGCCGGACCCGATCCCTGCGGCCAAGGCCGCCGAGGAGATCTGCGACTTCCTACGGCGCGGGCTGGGAGGATGAGGACGTGAAGTTCGACCTGTGGATGCCGACCGCGAGCCCGATGACCACCCCCGCGCTGCTCGACGCCGTGGCCGAGGGGGCCGAGGACCGGGGCATCGGGACCATCTGGGTGGGTGAGCACGTGGTGCTCTTCGAGCAGTACGACAGCGCCTACCCCTATGCCGAGGACGGGCGCGTCCCGGCGCCACCGGGCAGTGGGTTGCTCGAGCCCCTGGTCACGCTCACCTACCTGGCGGCGCGGACGTCCACGGTCCGGCTCGGCACGGCCATGCTGCTCCTCCCCCAGCGCAACCCCGTCTACACGGCCAAGGAGGTCAGCACGCTCGACTGGCTGTCGAACGGGCGCGTCGACCTCGGCATCGGCGTCGGCTGGCTCAAGGAGGAGTTCGACGCCCTGAACGTGCCCTGGGAGCGCCGCGGCCGCCGAACCGACGAGTACCTCCAGGTGCTGCGCACGCTCTGGCTCGACGACACGTCGTCGTTCCACGGCGAGTTCTACGACCTGCCCCTGTGCGAGATGTTCCCCAAGCCGGTGCAGCAGCCACCCCCGCTCCACATCGGCGGCGAGACGCCGGCCGCGCTGCGCCGGGCGGCGCGCCTGGGGCAGGGCTGGCACACCTTCAACCGGTCGCCGGACGAGTTGGCGGTCGGCCTGGCTGCGCTCGACAAGGAGCTGGCGGCGGTCGGGCGCAGCCGTGCCGACCTGCGCATCACGGTGTGCCCCTATTTCAACCAGCTGACGCCCGAATGGGTCGAGCGCTACGCCGAGGCCGGCGCCGACGCGGTGGCCGCCCTGTTCTTTGCGTTCTCGCCGGAGGACGTCACCCGGGCCTTCGACGACCTCGAGGCCTGCCGGGAGGCCGCCGCGCGCGCCGGCAGCTGAGCAGATCCTCCGGAGGCACGATCCACGGGCGGCGCGAGGTGCGCTGTGTGCTCGGGGCGGACCACACCCGCTTCCTCGCGCCGCTCGTAGGCTTGCCCTTTGAACGTAGAGCCGGGCCCCTCCCGGTCGAATCGGCCGGAGGAATGATCCGCTGACCCCGGTTTCATTCTTCGGGATGAGCGCCGTCCCCTCCCCCACCAGGGAGGCTGGAGGAGTGAGACCGGGGTGGTTGCCGACAAAGGCCCCAGTTCAGGCGGCACTAGCATGGTCGTCCCGCCTGGGAACGAAGGATCCGATGGCCCCCAGTTCACGTCACCTGTACCCCGAGTGGCTCCGCCCCCGGAACCCCCGGGGTGGCGCGGCGGCCGGTGGGCGCCCCGATCGTCATGACGAGGGGCCGTGGCGGATCTGGGAATGGCTGCGCGCCTTCGACCGTCGCTACGCCACCCTCGTCGACGTCGTCCTGGCGGCGGGGCTGTTCGTCCTGTGCTCGGGCTGGGTCATCGAGCACAGCACGACCCCGCCCAACCTCTGGTTCGCGGCGGCCCTGATCCTCCCGTTGATGTTCCGGCGCCGGGCTCCGATGACCGTCTTCCTGGTCATTGCGGCGGTGGCGTTCGTCCAGTGGCTGGTCACCGGTCCCGCTCTGGCCGACGCCGCGCTGCTCGTCGCCCTCTACACCGTCGCCCTCGAATCCGAATGGCCCTTCGTCACCGCGGCCGTCGTCATCCTCGAGGTCGGCGTCGTCATGGCCACGGTGCGCTGGGACCTGACCCGCAACAACGTCCATTCCTTCGTGTTCCTCACCGGCCTGGTCTTCACCGCACTGCTGGCCGGGGTGGTGGTGCGGGCGTTGCGCAGCCAGCTGGACTGGCTGGCCGAGCGCGCCCAGCGGCTGGAGCTCGAGCGTGACCAGCAGGCATCGCTCGCCGCGGTGACCGAACGGGCCCGCATCGCGCGGGAGATGCACGATGTGGTCTCGCACAACATCCAGGTGATGGTCACCCTGGCCGACGCCGCCTCCACGGCGCAGGCCGCGGACCCGGCCCGGGCGGCCGAGGCCATCCACGAGGTGTCGAGCACCGGACGTCAGGCACTGACCGACATGCGGCGGATGCTCGGGGTGCTGCGCGAAGAGCCGGTGCCGGTGGGCGCGGGCGGCCCCGGTGCCGCCACCAACGGGAGCCGCCGCCCCCCGTTCGCACCGCAACCCGGCCTGCGCGAGCTCGATGCGCTCGCCGAACGGGTGCGGGGCACCGGACTGGACGTCTCGATCCGTCGTGTGGGCGCGCCCTTCGACGTCTCCAGCGCGGCGGGCCTGACGGTCTACCGCGTGGTGCAGGAGGCCCTGACGAACGCCCTCAAGCACGCCGAGGAGCCCACTTCGGTGGAGGTGCGCCTGGCCTTCGCCGATCCCGACGTGTCGGTGCGGGTCACCGACGACGGCCGGACGAGGGTGGCGGTGCCGGTGCCGGTGTCGTCGCGGGGCGGCGGCGGGGGCGGCGAGGGCAACCGCAACGGACGCACGGCAGCACCGGGCGGTGGTCACGGGCTGACGGGCATGGCGGAACGGGCGATCGCCTTCGGCGGGACGCTCAAGGCCGGGCCCCGCCACACGGGCGGCTGGGAGGTCGAGGCCATACTGCGCGACTGCAAGGCCCCCACCCCCGCATGACCATCCGGGTGGTGCTGGCCGACGATCAGGCGCTGCTGCGCAAGGGCTTCCGCATGATCCTGGAGGCCGAGGAGGGCGTGGAGATCGTCGGCGAGTCGCCCGACGGTGCCGACGCCGTGCGTCTCGTGGAGCTCTACCGGCCCGACGTGGTGCTGATGGACGTGCGCATGCCCGTCCTTGACGGGATCGAGGCCACCCGGGCCATCACCTCGTCGGCGGCGGGCGACGAGACCCGTGTCCTCATCCTCACGACCTTCGACCTCGACGAGTACGCCTTCAGCGCCCTGCGGGCGGGCGCCAGCGGGTTCCTCCTGAAGGACGTCCCGCCGGCCGAGCTCGTTTCGGCCATCCGGACCGTGGCCCGGGGTGACGCCGTGGTCTCACCCCGCATCACCCGGCGCCTGCTCGAGGAGTACGCCGAGACGCTGCCCGACCTGTCCCCCGATGCCGAAGGTGGCGAGGCGGGAGCCGACGGCACGGGCGAGCATCCCGCCCTGGCCAGCCTGACCGAGCGCGAGCGCGAGGTCCTGCTGGCGGTCGCCGACGGGTTGTCGAACGCGGAGATCGCCGAGCGCCTCTACGTCTCCGAGGCCACCGTCAAGTCCCACGTGGGACGGCTGCTGGCGAAGCTCGGGCTGCGTGACCGCGTGCAGGCCGTCGTCTTCGCCTTCCAGTCCGGACTCGTCCGGCCCTGAGCCCTGCGCACGCACCCATAGGCTCCCCCCGTGGCTTCTCCCGACACCGAATTCGGCGCGTTCAGCGACTCGGGGCCCTGGGAGATCGACCCGGAGGGGCTGGCCTGGCGCCACGGACTGGCCGGGGTGCGGGCCCGGCTCACGGCGTCGCTCCCGCGTCTCACCCGTCGGCGCACCCTGCCTCCCGTGCGGAGGTTGGGCACGACGCTGCGGCACGTCGGCGGCGCGCTGGGGCTGTGGTACCTGCGGGAGCACCGCCGCGGGGGCACCGACTCCATCGCCGGCATCTCGCGGCGGCTGCGCGTGGCGGCGGAGAAGCTCGGCCCGACTTACATCAAGCTGGGCCAGATCATCGCGTCGGGTGACGGCGTCTTCCCACCGGAGCTGGTGGCCGAATTCAAGTGGTGCCGCGACCAGGTCACCCCCGAGCCATGGCCGGTCGTCGAACACGTCCTGACCGAGGAGCTGGGTGGCCCCCTCTCCACCGTCTTCGCCTCGGTTGTGCACACCCCGCTCGCCGCCGCCTCCATCGCCCAGGTGCACGCGGCCACCCTGGTCGACGGCACCCCGGTGGTCGTCAAGGTCCAGCGCCCCGCGGTGTCGACGCGGGTCCGCCAGGACCTCGCCGTCATGGCCTGGCTGGCCCCCCACCTGGTGGGCCGGATCCCGGTCGCCGCGCTGGCCAACCCGCCCGCCCTGGTGGAGCTCTTCTCCGAGACGATCGTCGAGGAGCTCGACTTCCGGCTCGAGGCCGACAACATGCTCGATATCGCCGCCACCTTCGCCGCGCTCGACCAGCGTGACTTCGTCGTGCCCCGGCCCCACCCGACGCTGGTGACGCGCCGGATGCTCGTCATGGAGCGGCTCGACGGCTTCCACTTCGGCGACGTCGACGGCATGCGGGCGGCCGGCATCGACACCGAGGCGGTCGTCCGGGCCGGCATGATCGGCTTCCTGGAGGGGGCCCTGTTCTACGGCATCTTCCACGGGGACCTGCACGGCGGGAACCTCTTCGTGCTGGCGTCGGGGAAGACCGCGCTGCTGGACTTCGGCATCACGGGCCGGCTGACCGAGGCCAAGCGCCTGGCCCTGCTCGCGCTGGTGGTCGGCGCCTCCAACGCGGACATCCCCACCCAGGTGGGCGCCCTGCGCGACCTCGGCGCCTTCCCCGGCGAGCTCGACGTGCAGCACGTGATCGACGTGCTAGGACTGGACCGGCCCCCGGTGGATCCGACGGCGCTGACCGCCGACGAGCTGGTCGCCGAGATGCAGCACTCCATCAAGACCCTGCTCGGGATCGGCGCCCGGCTGCCCAAGGAGCTGATGCTCTTCGTGAAGAACCTGATGTTCCTCGACGGCGCCATCGCCACGCTCGCACCCGACCTCGACCTGTTCGCCGAGGTCGAGGCGATCGCCCTGCTCTTCGCCGCCAAGCACGGCGAGCGGATCATGGCGCAGCTCGGCCTCGAGCAGGCCGACGACTGGGCCCCGGACATCACAGGGATCAAGGCGGGCTTCGGCCTCGATGCCTCGACCGAGGGCCTCACCCACCGCGAGATCCAGGCCCGGCGCGCCCAGGTGCGCGACAAGTTCGACGGGCGCGGGCGCCCGGGCCGGAGGCGGCGCGCCCCGAAGTAGGCCCCGCCCGACGGGGCCATCCCGCGCCCGGGACGCCGGTCGATGCCAGGCTGCGGGGGTGAGCACCATACGGACACTCGAGCACGACGACTGGGACGACTGGCGCGCCCTGTGGGTCGGCTACCTCGCCTTCTACCGGGCCGAGCTGCCCGAGAAGACCTCCCGGGCCACCTTCGACCGCCTCTGCGCGGGTGACGACGGCCTGTTCGGCCTCCTGGCCCTCGACGATGCCGGGACGGGCATCGGGCTGGCCAACTGCGTGGTGCACGCCTCGACCTGGTCCCAGCAGCCCACGTGCTACCTGCAGGATCTGTTCGTGGCCCCGGCGGCCCGGGGGCACGACGTCGGGCGGGCCCTGCTCGAGGCGGTCAAGGCCGCCGGCACCGGGCGGGGGGCGGACCCGGTCTACTGGCACACCCAGCAGTACAACGGCCGGGCCCGCTCCCTCTATGACCAGGTCGGGCGGTCCACGTCGTTCGTCGTCTACGAGATGTAGCCCCCACGCGGCGTCGCCCGGCGCGCGCCGGAGCATCGGTAGGCGCCTGTCACAGCAGTTCCCTAGGGTGTCGGCCATGCCCCCCGCGCCCGCTCGGATCCCGGCCCTCTCGCGGGCCGGCCGGTAGGGTTCGACCCGATCCCCCATGCCGCCTCGCCGTCGCACCGCGACCTCCAACTTCGGCGTCGGGCGCCGCGAATCGCACGTGGCGGACGCCTTCTACGCCCGCTTCGAAGCGCCGGAACTGAGCGCCGACGAGCACGTGAACGCGCACGAGCCCGGTGTCTCGTGCCTGTGCGGCGATGCCCGCCGGATGGAGGCCGTGGCCGACGACTCGGTCGCCCTCGTCGTGACCTCACCCCCCTACTTCGCCGGGAAGCAGTACGAGGAGGAGCTCGACCGCGAAGGGGTGCCCGGCTCCTACATCGAGTACCTGGCGTTGCTCCGCGACGTCTTCGCCGAATGCAAGCGCGTTCTCGAGCCCGGCGGCCGCATTGCGGTCAACGTGGCCAACCTCGGTCGCAAGCCGTACCGCAGCCTGGCCGCCGACGTCACGACCATCCTGCAGGACGACCTGCACCTCCTGCCCCGGGGCGAAATCGTGTGGCAGAAGGGCGAAGGCGCCAGCGGCTCCTGCGCCTGGGGGTCCTTCCGCTCCGCCGCCAATCCGGTGCTGCGCGATGTCACCGAACGGGTGATCGTGGCCAGCAAGGGGCGCTTCGGCCGGGCCCGCAGCCCCAAGGAGCGGCGTCGCGCGGGGCTGCCGCACGAGAGCAGCGTCGGGGCCGACGACTTCATGGCGCTGACGCTCGACGTGTGGGACATCCCGCCCGAGAGCGCGGTGCGGGTGCGACACCCGGCACCGTTCCCCGTGGAGCTGCCGCAGCGCCTGATGGAGCTCTACACCTATCGTGGCGACCTCGTGGTCGATCCGTTCGCCGGGTCAGGCTCCACGCTCGTGGCGGCGCTCCGCAGCGGGCGTGACGCCGTCGGCTACGACCTCGACCCCGCCTACGTCGAGCTCTCCCGCAGCCGCCTGGGGGACGAGGCGCAGACCGGCGACGGTGCGGCGGGCGACGGTGCGTCCGCCGCCACGCTGGCCCGCGCCGCGCTCGAGGCGGCCGGGTTCGCCGACGTGCGGCCCAACCGCCGCCTGCGCGGGCTGGGCCTGGCCGTCGACTTCACCGGCACCGATGCCGCGGGGCGGACGTGGTACTTCGACGTCGCCGGACCGAATTCGGCCTACCGGGGCGGCATGGCCCGCTCCGAGACCGTCTGGCGCGCCCTCGGACGGGCCCACGTGATGGCCGCCTCAGGACATGCGCCCTTCATCATGCTCACCACCCAGTTGCCCCGGCCGGCCACGGAGGCGGACCGCGCCCTACGGGCCCCTGGGCCGGGCGGGATCTTCGACGCGGTGGATCTCCTGTCCGCCGACGCCCGGGCGCGGCTCGCCACGTACGCCGGTGGGCGGTGCGGCTCCCCCCGAGCGGGGTTCTGGTCGGCGGCCGACGTGGCGCCGGGCGCGGTCTGACCGTGGGCGCTGTCTAACGGTGGGCACGGTTTGACGGTGGGGACGGTCTGACGGTGGGGACGGTCGTGGCCTGCGCCGTCGTGCGCGACGACCCCCCGCGCGTCTTCGTCGCCGAGGACATCGACACGTTGAACTGGGTCCTGGCCTGCCAGCTGGTGGCCAAGACACCCGGGCGCGACCTGCCGCCCGGCGAGCGCGCCGCGTTGCGCGAGGCCTTGCGCGAGGAACGGTGGGGTGACGCCGTGTTCGCCTTCATCGCCCGCACGGGGACCGCGGTCGACGTCTACGAGAGCACGGAGTTGCATCTCGCGGCGGAGGCCGCCGTGGGGCCGCTGGAATTGCAGCTCACTCCCCTCTTCGCCGAGTAGCCGCGACGCTCGGCCGGGCGCGTCCCGCGGTGGCAGGATGCGTCCATGCCGAGCGACCGCACCACGGTGACAGAGCTCGGGACCGGTCTCGGCATGCTGGGGGTGGCGGGTATCGACGAGGCCATCCGGTCGCGCCCGGCCGCGATGCACAGCCTGTCGCCCGAGATGTGGGATCGCCTGGACCGCTTGCGCAGCGGCGGCGCCTACGACGCGGAATTCCACGCCGCCTGGGCGAACGGCCAGGCCTTCTTGACCGCGGCCGACGGCCTCCGGGGGCGGCTGCCCCTGGTCGTCGAGTGGAAGGGCACGGGCCGCGCCCCCGGCGACGAGGTGGCGCCCATCGACCTGCGTGTCGATCACGTCTACCTGGTGAGCTGCAAGTACCTCTCGAACATCCTCTTCAACGTCTCCCCGGCCAGCGTCTTCGACTCGCTCCTCTTCGGCGGCCAGGGCCGGGGTGGAAGAGCGGCGCGGGAGGTCGGCGGCGACTGGTATGCCGAAGTGGCCCCGGCCGAGTACCAGGCCCTCTACGACGCGGTGCGTCTCGCGGCTCGTCAGGCCGAGGCTGCGGCGGCGTCGCCCGCGCCCATCCGACCGGCCCGGCTTGAGCGCCCAGGTCGCATGCCCACCGCCGTGGCGCTGCCCGGCCTCGGCGGCGGCGCGGCGGGCACGGTCCCCGCGGCCGCTCCACCTCGCAGCAACGGGGGCCGGGATGGCGTGCCGCTCGACCTGCCGTCCCGCGCCGGCGATCTCACGGTGCCGCAGCGCGAGGCGTTGGGGCACTGGCTCCGCCCCGGCTGGCCTCCGGGCGCCAAGGATCTCTACGCCACGCTGTCGGGCGCCGTGGCCCGGGCCTCCGCCCGCCGCTGGGAGGCGGCCATGGACGACCGGGGCGGCACCGGTGAGGCCATGCTCTGGCGGCTCCTGCGCATCGGGAGTGCGCCCTACTTCGTGCTGGGCTCCTCGGCGGACCGCTCGCTGCGGCTCCGCATCGCCACCTCCTGGGATTGGCGCCAGCAGTTCCAGTTGATCGCCATCACGATGGAGGGCCAGGCGGGCGGCCAACCCCGGGTGGGCTGGGAGGCCGTCGTGCGCGACCGGGCCTCCCACGAGGTGCACTCCGTGGTGGGGCACATCGAGGTCCGCTGGAGTCATGGCCGGTTCGGCGGCCTCCCCGAGGCCAAGGGCTACCTGGATACGTCGCATCACGTCGTCCCCGGGTATTTCACCCTCCGATGACCGCCTTCGACCCTTCGTCCTTCACTCCCCCACTGCGTGTCCCCGAGCTCCACCACCCACCGGTCCTGCTGCGTCCGTACGCGATCTCCGACCTCGCCATGGTGCGCCAGGCCGCGGCCGATCCGTTCATCCCCTCCATTTCGTCCGTGCCGCGGACGTACACGGACGACTCGGGCCGGGCCTTCATCGAGCGCCAGCACGCCCGCGACGCCGAGGGTGACGGTTACTCCTTCGTCATCGCGCCCGAGGCCGCTCCGCGGGCCGGCATCGGGTCCATCGGGCTGTGGCTGCAGGAGATCGAGAGTGGGCGCGCCTCCATCGGCTACTGGCTCGTTGCGGGCGCCCGGGGGCAGGGCCTGGCGGCCCACGCCCTCCGGGCGTTGGTCTCCTTCGCGTTCGGCGCGCTGACCATCCCGCGCCTGCATCTCTTCGTGGAGCCCTGGAACGTGGCGTCGGCCCGGACGGCCGAAGCCGCGGGCTTCAGCCGCGAGGCGACCTTGAAGGGCTGGGAGCGCATCGACGGCGAGCAGCATGACGTCGATTGCTTCGCCCTCCTCTACTCCGAGTGGGCCTATCGCAACTGACGGGAGCACCCGCGCGCGTCCTCTGCCAGACTGCCCCGGTGTCCAGGCACGGCCACGAGGACGAGGGGATCGCCGAACGAATCGACCACCTGATGGTCGCCGTGTTCGCGACCGACGACGACGAGCGCCGGGACGACCTGGCCCGGCACGTCGCACCCGACCTCGTCTACGTCACCCCGGAGGCGGTCTTCGAGGGTCCCGCCGGCCTGAGCGACGCGTTCGCCCGATATCGCAACGAAGGCTGGTGGCAGACCGGTCTCCGGCGGACGAGCCCGGTCGACCTTCATCACGGGTACTTCCGCTATTCGTGGGAGCGGGTGGAGCGCGGCGCCACGGTGATGGAGGGCTGGAGCTTCGGCCGGCTGGACGAGTCGGGGGCCATCTGTCGTGTCGTGACGTTCGATGGATTGGTCCCCGGACAGCCCGACGGCCGATCATGAGAGCCCGAGACATACGGAGGGAACGCTGATGCTGGTGCTCGTCGAGGTCGACGACCGGGTGGCCATTGTCACCCTGAACCGGCCGGAGGCGCGCAACGCGATTTCGGCCGAGCTGCACGGGCAGCTGGACGAGGCCATTACGGGCCTCGACACCCGTGACGACGTGGGATGCATCGTGCTCACCGGAGCGGACCCGGCCTTCTGCGCCGGCATGGATCTCAAGTCACTCGCCACCGAGTTGCGCGCGGTGCAGAAGGAACGACAGCGCGGCCCGGCACGCCGCTCCGGGATGATGCCGCCGCATGACACCCCGGTCATTGGCGCCATCAACGGCCCGACAGTGACGGGCGGGCTCGAACTGGCCATGTGCTGTGACTTCCTGATCGCGTCGGAACGGGCGCGCTTCGCCGACACGCACGCCCGGGTCGGCGTCATGCCGGGTGGCGGCATGACGATCCGGCTGCCTCAGCTCGTCGGGATCGACCGGGCCCGTCGCATGAGCTTGACCGGTGACTACATCGACGCCGAGACGGCGCGCGACTGGGGCCTCGTCGTCGAGGTCGTCGCCCACGAGTCACTACTGGAACGGGCCCGGGAGCTGGCTGCCACCATCGCGTCCATTCCCGGCGAGTACCTCTGCGAGCTCCGGCGCGGGTACGACGAATTCGGCGGTCACAGCGGCCCCGAGGCGTTCGTGGCCGAGGCCGCGTGGTCGCGCGCGTGGATGGCGGAGCGCTTCGACCAATCGCGCCTGTCGACCGAGCGCGAGAAGATCGTGGCCCGGGGCCGGGAGCAGACCACGGGACTCGACGGCGCCCCAGCGTGAGGGTCTACGCGGGCATGGACCCGCGCCTCAGCCTGCCCGAGGCCATCGCGCACGCACAGCGGGTGGAGCACCTGGGCTACGACGGGCTGCACGTGGCCGAGACGGTGCACGACTCCATGGCGGTGGCGCTGCTCGCCGCCGAGCACACCGCGCGGATCGTCGTGCGCACCAGCGTGTCGCTCGCCTTCACCCGCAGCCCGACCCTCCTCGCCTATGCGGCTTGGGACATCGCGAAGCTCAGCGGCGGACGGTTTGAGCTCGGCCTCGGCACTCAGGTGCGCCAGAACATCGAGGACCGCTACGCCGTGCCCTTCGGTGCGGACCCCATCGGCCGACTGGGCGACTATGTCGGTGCGGTGCGGGCGGCCTTCGCGTCCTTCGCATCGGGTGCGACACCCGCCTACGAGAGTCCGCACTACCGCGTCACCCGGATGCAGCCGTACTTCAATCCGGGGCCCGACGCGGCGACGCGGGCTCCGCCCATCTATCTCGGCGGGGTCCAGCGGAAGGCCTGCGCGCTGGCGGGCGCAGTGGCGGACGGCTTCGTCAGCCACCCGACCAACTCGAATCCGCGTTACCTGCGTGAGACCTGCCTCCCCGCCCTCGCCGAGGGTGCCCGCGCCGCCGGGCGGGACCTGAGCGAGGCGCAGTTCGAGACGGTCATCGGCACGTCCGTCGTCACGGGGGCCACACCGGACGACGTCGTGGTCGAGCGCGAGCGCCAGCGCCGCCTGTTGGCCTTCTTGTACTCGACCCCCGCGTACGCCCCGACGCTGGAGCTCTACGGGTGGATCGAGGTCGGACCCCGGCTCCGGGAACTGATCCGTCACGACCGCTGGGACGACCTAGCGGCCGTGCTCCCCGACGAGGTGCTCGACACCCTCGTCCCGTGTGGCACCTTCGACGAGCTCCCCGGCCTGTTGCGCGAGCGCTTCAGCGGGCTGGGACAGGGCATCGTGATGTCCCCACCGCCCAACGTCGCCGACGACGACGCCTTCCGTCCGGTGGTGGCGGCGCTCCAGGTGGCCTGAGGCGGTTCCCGCCTCAGTGGGGCATCGGGAAGATGAGGTCCTCGGCCGCCATGGCCTCCACGGCGACGCGCCGGCCTGCCTCGCCCATCGGCGCGTACCGCTCGGCCGACGCCAGCACCCGGGGCAGCAGTGCGATGTCACCCGGCGTGCAGAAGGCGTGCACGCCTGGCGTGGAGAGGGCGAAGTGGATGCCGCGGTCGAGCTCGTCGTCACTGGCCTGCGGCTCGTACCACGAGTCGGCCCAGCGGGCGGAGGTGGAGTCACTCCCGGCCACCGCGTCGGCCAGCGGGCGACCGTCGGCCCACGGCCGCCTGGCGGCCGCCTTGATCACCATGACGCCCACGTCGCGTTCGGCGCACAGGGCGAGGAGCTCCTCGGCCGGCTCGCGGTACTCCGTTCGGGACCACAGCGCGGGATAGACCGGGAACATCACGGTGTCGAGGTCGAAACGGCGGAGCGCCTCGAGGTGGGCGCGTGGGACCTCCATGTCGTGACCCGTGATGCCGGCGAACCGGGTGTGGCCGGCGTCACGCAGGGCCACGATGCGCTCCAGCGCCGCCGAGCGCCGGTCGAGCTCTTGGAGAGAGGTCACCGCGTGGGCCTGGTAGAGGTCCAGGACCTCCGCCTGCAGCAGGCGACGGGTGGTGTCGAACTGGTCGGTCACCCCGTCGGGGTTGGCCCGCAGCGTCTTCCCCGCAAGGAACAGCTCCTGACGGTGCGCCGCCAGATGCGGACCCACCACCGACTCGGCCGCGCCGTACTGCGGCGCGATGTCGAGGTGGTTCACCCCTTGGTCGAGCGCCAGTTGGAGCCAGGCCCCCGCCTGCTCGACGGTGGCCGCCCAGCAGGCGGCACCACCCAGCACGGCCACGCTGCTCTCGTGCCCGGTCCGTCCGAGCCGGCGCCGCTCCATCGTCCCGGCGCTATGCCTTGAACTGCAGGACGTTGAAGACCGCTCCGACGTTGTCGGAGAGGACGGCAAACCGCCCGGGTTCGATATCGGCCGGCCCCATGAACACGCTGGCGCCGAGCTCCTGCGCCTTCGCCACCGAGGCGTCGGTGTCGGCCACCGCGAAGTAGACCCCCCAGAACGGCGGGATCTCCGCCGGCATGTCAGGGGTCTTCTGCATCATCCCACCGAGAGACTTCCCGTTGCGCTGCCACTCGGTGTAGGCCGGCGGCCCACCCGGAGGGCCCTGCTCGTTGGCGTCCCACCCGAACACGGCGCCGTAGAAGGACTTCGACGCGTCGAGGTCCGTCGTGATCAGCTCGCTCCAGCAATACGTGCCGGGCTCGTTGGCCACCTGTGCCCCCGTGTGCTGGCCGGGCTGCCAGAGGCCGAGTACCGCTCCGACGGGGTCGGCGAACACGGCCATGCGGCCCGCATCCATGACGTCCATCGGAGGGACGAAGACAGTACCGCCGTTGGCCGACACTTTGGCCACGGTGTCGTCGGCGCTGTCGACGTTGACATAGGTCATCCAGACCGGCGGCATGTCGGGGTTCATCAGCGGGCCGAGGCCCGCCACCGACTTCCCACCCAGGTCGCAGACCGAATAGCCCCCCGCCTCGGGCGGCCCCTCCGGGCAGTTCCAGCCGAAGAGCCCCCCGTAGAACTCCCTCGACTTCGCCAAGTCGGTGCTGCCCAGGTCCACCCAGGAGGGGATTCCGTCTTCGTAGCGCTCGAACTCCACAGTGCCGTCTCCTCACACGCGCGGTGCCCCGACGGGTCGACGGTACCCGATCGAGGTCGCACCCGCACGGGGCCGGGGATGAGAAGATCACTCAAGTGCCTCAGACCCCGCGGGCCGCATGAGCCCCAACCCCATTGGCAACAGGGTGGAGCAACTGGCCCAATCCCTGGCCGAGCACATCGTGCCGATGATCGTGGACGCCATTGACATCGACTCCCTGCTGGACAAGGTCGATGTCGAGAAGGTCATTGAGCGGGTCGATGTCGAGAAGGTCGTTGAGCGGGTCGATGTCGAGAAGATCATCGATCGGGTCGACGTGCAGCAGATCATCGATCGAGTCGACGTGCAGCAGATCATCGAGCGGGTCGACATCAACGCCATCGTGAACAAAATCGACATTGACGCACTGGTCGAGCAGACCGAGCTGGGCTCCATCATCGCCCGATCGACCACTGGGATCCTGACCGAGGTCCTCGACGTCGTTCGGGCGCAGGGGGTCGGGGTGGACGACTTCATCCTGCGCTGGGGGAACCGGCTCATCGGACGGGGCAAGAAGGTCGCGGACTGGCCGGAGGGTCCGCCGCTCCTCGTCGCACCGAAGGCGATCGCGCCATCGTGACCACCGTGCCCATGCCCTCGCCCGCGCTCACCGTCGGGCGCCAGGGGAACTACGCCGGTGCGGTCAGCCGGCTCGCCGCCTTCGCCGCAGACGTCGGAGCATCGTGGGGCCTCTACACCCTCGGCGTGGCGCTGCTCAACGCAGCGGTCAAGCTGGTGACCGGACACTCCTACACGCTCAGCAATCACCAGCTGGTGGCCTTCATCGTGCTGACGGCCTGGGAGTTCCTCTATTTCACGTACCAATGGGCGGTGAGTGGTAAGACGCTCGGCATGGCCATCCTCGGGCTGCAGGTGGTCACCGCCAAGGGCGGGCCCATCAGCGGACGCCAGGCCGTCTTCCGGACCGTAGGCCTCGGGTTCACCCTGTTCTTCACGCTGGGTATCGGGTTTCTCGGCATCGTGTTCCAGCGCAACCGGCGCGCCCTCAATGACTTCATTGCCGGGACCGCCGTCGTCTATGACTGGGACGCCCGCGCCGCCCGGCTCCGCTGGATGGCCCGCAAAGAGGGAACCCACGGCGCCAAGCCGGTCAAGGAGCTAGGCGCCTCGCGGGCTGCGCCAAGCCGGCTGCCGGGCGACCCGACCAGAACCCCTTGAATGAGGGTTGCCGCCCTCTACGATGCCGCGCATGCCCTTCACCGAAATCAGCCGGCCCCATCCGCAAATCGCGGTCGTCACGCTCAACCGGCCGGAGCGCATGAACGCCATGGCCTTCGACGTCATGATCCCGTTCCGCGACGCGCTGCGCGAGATCGGCAACGACAACGACGTGCGGGTCGTCATCATCACCGGAGCGGGTCGCGGGTTCTGCTCGGGGGCCGACCACGAGAACCCCGGCACCCTGCCGAACACGGACAGTCTGACCCTGCCAACCATTGCGCTGCGCTCCATGGAATTGCTGGACGACGTCATCTCCACCATCCGCCGTCTGCACCAGCCCGTCATCGCCGCGGTCAACGGGGCCGCGATCGGCGGTGGCTTCTGCCTCGCGCTCGGCGGCCGACATCAGAATCGCCTCGGACGAGGCCTACTTCAGGGCCGCGGGGATCAACAACGGCCTCACGGCCGCCGAGCTCGGACTGAGCTTCCTCCTGCCGCGCTCGGTGGGACACTCGAGGGCGGCTGAGATCATGCTCACGGGCCGCGATGTCGACGCGAGCGAGGCGGACCGGATCGGGCTCGTCTCGCGAGTGGTGCCGCCGAACGGGCTCCTGCCGGCCTGCTTCGAGCTGGCCGATCGCATCAACGGCTGGAGCCGAGCCGGGGTCGAGCTGACCAAGCGACAACTCTGGAACAGTCTCGACGCCAGCAGCCTGCAGTCCCACATGGACGCGGAGGGCACCTCGCAGCTCTTCGTCCGCATCACGACGCGTAACTTCGAAGAGTCAGTGGCGGCCCGCAAGGAAGGCCGCAGCCCTGTATTCGAGGACTGACCGGTTCGAGCGGTCAGGGGGAGTTGACGAGTGAGTTGGCCGCCATCTCGAGATAGGCACGGAGTTCGAGTGCGTCCTCTGGCGTGATGCGCGACGCCGACTCCAGCTCCAGCAATGCACCGAGCATGTGGCGCAGCCAGGCGTCGCGTTCTGCCGGACCGATGACGAAGGGGGCGTGGCGCATGCGCAGGCGCGGATGCCCGCGCTCCTCGCCATAGGTCCCGGGGCCGCCCCAGTACTGCATCAGGAAGAGCGCGAGGTGGCGTGACGAGTCGCTCAGGTCGTCGGGATACAACGGGCGGAGCAGCGGGTCGCCGCCCACGCCGAGATAGAAACGGCCGACCAGGTCGACGAAGAAGGCCTCCCCGCCCACTCGCTCGTACAGTGCGTCCACGCCGTCGACAGTAGAGGCTTTAGACTGCACCCCGATTCGCGGCCGTAGTTCAATGGTAGAACCTCAGCCTTCCAAGCTGATGATGCCAGTTCGATCCTGGTCGGCCGCTCTCCTCATTAGTGCAGGCAGCGGTCGAGCTCGAGCGTCCTGGGTTGCAGATCGAACCGCTCGGTCAACAAACGGAGCGCAAACGCTTGAAGAGGAGCGAAGACCCCCGAGGGTCGACGCCAGGGTCGCCACTGCAAACCGGAGAGGTCGATCAGTTCGCCACGGTCATTGAGATGCTTGCTCCGATGCTTCCGATGCTCCCGGCATCGCCGCTGCAGTAGACGGAGTAATCCCCGTTGGAGACGCCCGTCGCGTTCCACTCGCACAGCCAGCCGTAGTAGGTCTGGGGTGGCGTTTCCCACGGGCTCCCGGGTGAGTTGCAACAGATTTCTCCCAAGTCGCCGACGCGCGGTCGTACCCCATCAGCGTCGGTTTAAGGCGGCGAGGTTGATGTGCCTGGCAGGAGTGTCACCTGCCGCACCGGGACGGTGGGACGCTTCAGGACTACTCGCTGGGAAGGTCAGCCGCTGCATACGGATGATCGATCACATACTTCCAAGTCCCATCAGGCTGACGACGTGCCACCTCCGCAGTGCGGGACGACAACTCCATACCAGCGCCAGTAAAGCGCCAGTCGTTGCTGAGCAAGGCGGTATCACCCACGATAACGACATAACGGGTCGTCATCTGGATGTTCCCGCCCAGCGCGACGAAGCCCGACCACTGTTCACGGATCGCTTCTCGGCCGTTCACGAAGGTGCCGTCGGGAATTGCCATGGCGGCATCTTCTTCGTAGAGAGCTACCAAAGCCCCTGTGTCACCCGCATTAAACGCGTCCTCAACCAAGCGATGAATATCTCCAACGTCCATCTCCAAATGCTATGCCGAGGCAACCGGTCGCGTCGTAACACGAGAGGGGCCTGCCTTAGCCGTTGGAAAGTATTCCCTTCGAGGCGTCACCGCCTGCCCCCGTACATTGCCGCCCGCTCGCTGCGCACCCACGGGGCTACCGCCGTGGCGCCGGCAGGGCATAAGCCGCGTCGAGCGCTTCCAACCTCACCAGGCCGATAATGGATGCTGGCTACAAGCTGGAGGAGGTGCCATGACAGTTCAGCTCAACCACACGATCGTCCCGGTTCAGGACAAGGAGGCGTCCGCCAACTTTCTTGCTGAGATCCTCGGTCTCGATCCCCCGAAGCCGTTCGGGCCGTTCATGTGCCTCGAGACCGCCAATGGCGTCAGTCTCGACTACGACGACCGAGGGGACCCAGAACATCATCACTACGCCTTCCTTGTCACCGAGGAAGAATTTGACGCCATCTTCACTCGGGTCACAGAACGTGGACTTGCTTATTGGGCTGACCCCGGGCACCAGCAGGAGAACCGAATCAACACTCACGGACGCGGCTTCTATTTTGAGGATCCCTCCGGTCACAATATGGAGGTACTCACGCGGCCTTATGGCAGCTGACCAAGTGGCGCTCAGGCCTATCCCCGTACATTGCCGCCGGGAGGGCGGCATAGGACAAGCCCGACCTCGCCCCGGCAATCCCGAGCGCTTTTAGCTAGAACAGGCAGAGCGTCCCGGCATCGGGACGTTGGGACCATCCCGACGCTAAGCGCCACACAGTGGTCGCCTGAAGCGCACGACTGCTTGCTCATGATCAGCGGTCACCGACTCGACTACCCAACCCTGCTCGTGACTGGCGGCCAACATCTCGTCCCACACAGGGATTTCTCGGAGACCAGGTGAACCGCGGGAGTCCATAACGACCTCCGTGTACTCCGTGTCGGCCACGTCGTCAGCCTACGTGTCGACCATCCTGGAAATGAAGAGTGCCGATATGGAGCGGAATCTGCGGCGCCCCGCCGGGACGAGGTTGCACCCTTCGAATCCACCTGGGGGGCATGTGCGAAGATGGTCTCTGCGACTTGCCCAGCATCGCTGGATGTGCGCGCGCACGAACGTAAACGATCGGAGAGCGGCATGGCTGAACCGGTTCCGGTGACCGAGCTAAGTGCCTTCAGCAGCCCGAATGCGACACCAACGGAGTGGTCTCAGGCTCAGGCGGAGCTGGCCGGCGCTGAGGTGTATTGGCTTTCGACGGTTCGGCCTGACGGTCGTCCGCATGTCACGCCCCTATTGGGAATCTGGCTCGAAGGCGCTCTGTACTTCTGTACGGGACCGAACGAGCGAAAAGCAAAGAACCTCTCAGCAAACTGTCATTGCGCCCTTACGACGGGGCAAAGCACCCTCGATGGTCTCGATCTCGTGATTGAAGGTACGGCAGAAAGCGTGAGCGACCATGCGGAGCTAGGACATGTCGCCAACACCTACGAGTCGAAGTACGGCCCGCATTTCGTCGCACCCAATGGAACCTGGTCCGGTCTGGGGGACGCCATTCGGCGAGCAGAGGTTCTGGTCTACCGCGTGGCGCCCGAGACCGGTTTTGGATTTGGCAAGGGAGGACGGTTCAGTCAAACACGCTGGAGCTTTAGGTAGCCCGAACGCCGGGCCGGGGTGTAGCTCACCAGCACGAGTGGGACAGGTTGGACGACGGGAGTCAGGAATCCTCCGGATCGGTGTGCGCCAGCGTTGATCGCTCAGCCAGCTCACGAAACGTCGTTTCATCAGCCTGTGAGGTGAACGCTCGCTTGGGTATCATGAAGCATCCCGGACCCTTCCCGACAACCAGCAGATAGAGCTCATTTTGCAGTTTCACGTCCGAGAACATCGGCCACCTCATCGTGGTGTCGTTGAGAGCTGTATGTCGGGAGATCCCCACTTCTGTGATCTCCAGTGTTCTCACCTCAAATTGCTTCTCTACTCGCTTCCAAATTCGCCTTGGTGTCACAGGAACAAGTGCGAAGAAGATCAGCAGGATGACAAGGCCCAAGGTCAGCATCACAACCCAGGCGACTTTGTTGGCGGAGTCCAGTACCAAGACAGCTGCACCTGCAATGACCAAGCAGAGACCGGCAGCTGGAAGGCACCAGTTCTGCCAACGATGGAGGGCTTGCCGGTAGAAGACTGGAACTACCTCTTCCTGAGTCAGCCGGTGCTCGGTCGTCTGGATATGGATCGTTGGCGAGCCTGCTACCGCGGGATCCGACATCGAGCGCCTCTCAGTTCAGGAATGACACGGACGCAGCGACCGTAGTCCGGGCAACCTGAGCTCTGTGCTGATCCCCGATCCTCGCCGTGCCGAAGCCCCCTTCCCCTGTCTCCGCTCGCGGCCGGGAGGGTGGGACACGGAAGCATCATGGGGCCGGGCCGGTATGTCCGCCCGGGCATCGCCGGGCAACCCGGCCGTGCTCCCGCAGTCCTCTACCCCGAGATGCCACGATGGGCTTGCTTCGGGCGATTGATTCGTCTAGCCCAAGAAAACTGAGATTGCAGTGCGGTGGAACGTATCTCCCACAGCTTGTGGGATACCCGTGTGTTGGCTTCGCTGATATCTGAATTGAAGTCAACCTCGTCAACGTCGCGCCCTATCCCACGCTCACGGCTGCCTCCGCCAAAATGTCGGCCAACACCTCAGGTCGACTGTTCTGCGGACAGTGGCCAGTGTCGATCTCGATTGGCTCCACGCCGAGGCGAACAGGCACCGTCGCCCGAGCCCAGTCGGGGCGGATGACGCGATCCTTCGCCCCCAATACATACGTGATGGGAACGTCGGGCCAGGCAACCAACGGTGTGACATCGTCGTAGACCTGCGGCGGGAGAAGCAGTCTTATGGTCGATATTGACCACTTCAGGTTCTCGTCGGTGCAGTCATGGAACATGTAGTGCTTGGCGGTCTCTAGGTCGTCAGGATCGAATTCCACCTTCATCCAGTCACGATGGAGGACGCCGTCCTCGGCTATCTGTGATGTGGCCGACCGTCCGATGTCGGGCAGGCCAGCGCACACGAACACCAACCTCTCGACCGGTCGCATGGTCGCCACTACCGGGGCCAAGAGGCCGCTGCATGAGGTCGATACGAGGATGAGTCGGTCAACGTCTCCGAGCTGCCGGGAGATTTCCTGAGCGCACTCAACCGCCCCCGATTCATTGAACTGGGCTGGTTCGAGATTGACCGATGTTGAAGTGATTTCTCGATCCGAGAGGTGCTCTTGCACTTTCATCCATCCGGTCGGACCCTGTGTACAGCCGTGGATTAAGCCCACAACAGACCCTCGGTTCATGGGCAAAGGCTAGATCTAGCAGTGATCACGCCCGTCAGAGTGTTGATTCCGCCCAGCGGCGATCGCCTAAGGGTGCCGCGTTCGCCTGGACCGGGTGCCGTGCCCCAGCATTTCTGAATGCATCGCCCTTCGTTCAGCGTACGTCAAGAATCCTCGTCACATCCCAGCGATGGTGGAAGGCGTCGTGAGCATTCGAAGCGACGACATCGCAGAGTTCCATTGCCCCGCGTTCTGAGTGCAACATGACGATTCCGTCGGGCACTGCCTCATCGACGGCACTCAGCCAATTCTCAACCGCGATGCGAAAGGACCAGGTCGCTCCCTGGAGAGCCACGTCGTTGTAGTGCCTGGACTCGGCGAGCAAATCGGGGTCGTAGGGGACGACGTGCGCGTCCGCACCCCGTGCCACGGCTACGAGCCGCTCGGCCCAAATCCGAGTGTTATCGGTCATATGTGCGATGTACCCGGAGATGTTCCACCCGAGGTCCGAGAGTCGCTCTGTTCCAGTTGCGCCTATGACCAGCTCCTCGATCGAGTCCGGAAGACTGCGCATCAGCGAAATCGAGGCAGCTTGTCCAGCCGCCCAGGTAAACCCGCATTCGCGACATGGGTCGCCGTAGAGCGGTGCGCCCCAGTAATCCACCCCTGAAGTATTCCATTCAGGGACGTGCATCGGGAGCGGCAGCAACTATCAGGCATCCCCTCGCTGCCGGCTATGGGTGCGCGCGGTCCTGGGGCCGTCGGGCAACGAAAACAAACTCGCGCTCCGGACGATCAGGGGCATCTCGAATCGCTTCAACTACGAATTCCGCCCGTTCGAGCGCACCGACGATCTCGGCCTGGGTCCAGAAACGCAGCGTCGAGTCTGAGGTGAGCACAGCTCCGTCGGACCCGAAGACGAATGTCCAGCGAAACGTGACGAGCGGCAGGGTGACGTCGAGGAGCTCCACCCATGTCTCGACAGGTCCCGCATCCGGCAGGTCGACGCGTCGATCCGTGAGCTCGCGGCTCCACTCCTTCCAACTTTCCTGAGCTGGGTCACGAACCTCGAAGACCAGATGGCCGCCGGGTCGCAGCACCTTGGACGCCGATCGGAACGTCGAACCCAACACCTCATCTGTCAAGAAGACCTGACCGACGTTGCCGGTCATGGTCACCAGGTCCACCTGGAACGACGGCAGAGTTGTGGCGTCGGCCTCGATCCATCGCACCCGATCAGCGTGTGGTTTACTCCTCGCCACATCAAGAGAAGCGGCCGCAGGATCGACGCCGGTCACCGCAATCCCCCGCTCGGCGAGAAAGCAGGCGAAGGTGCCTGTTCCGCATCCGATGTCAAGTACTGAGCGGGAACCCAATTCGTTGACAAGGGCAACGTATGGGTAGAGATCGGGTCGGTCGGGTTCTAGAGGGTCATAGATCTGGGCAAGTCGACGGTTCTCGAAGATCGCATCGGCCATGTCGCAATCCTCGCAGGCTGTCCGACTTCGCCGGGACGGTGGGCACCTCAACGCAGCGCCGAACGGCGGCTATTTAGCCCTGAGTGGCGGCACTCCAAGCGTGGCGAGCTTGTGCCAGGACCGCTCGACGATGCCTGGGTAGGTATGCAAGTAGTACGGCAAGGCGCCGCAGGCTTGGTGGATGGCTGCGCCGCGACTACGAGCGAGGGTGGCGTCGTCGACACCTAGTGCGTCGAGGAACGCCCGGCGAGAGTCGTTGGTGAAGAGCGGTGACCAGACGACCTGTACGTCGACGGCGGGGTCTCCAGCGCATGCCGAACCCCAATCGACGATGCCACACAATCGTCCATCCTGAATCAGGCAGTTGCCCTCCAGGTCGCCTTGAACCCAGACCGGAGGGCCGCGGTGGGGCGGCGCTGCCAGTGCCTCCTCCCAGACATCGAGTGCAGCGGGGGCGTCGATTAGGTGACTCGCACGGACGATCATCCCTCGGGTCACCTCGTCATATTCTGCCAACGGTCGGGCGCGATTTGTCGCCGGTGGTGCGTCCGTCGTCGTCACTGCTTGAAGCATCCGAATCACCTTGGCAAGGTCCAGCGCGAAGGTGACGGGATCGTCGATTCGGTCGAGTGCAGCGCCGTCACCTGGGATCCATCGGTGGACGGCCCATCGATATGGGTAGACGCTGGCTGGATGCCCCATGGCAACGGGCTCGGGTATTGCGACCGGGAGATGGGGAGCGAGTCTTGGCAACCACACCGCCTCGAGCTCGACCTGTCCCGCCGCCCAGTGAATGCGAGGGAGACGGACAACGAGCTCGGAGCCAAGGCGCCAGATGGCGTTGTCCGTACCCCACGAGTCAACGACGACAAGGGGCAGGCGGCCAAGGGCGGGCATCTGCGAACGAAGAAGCGAGCGGACGAGCTTGTCATCCACCTCGATTTCGCCCTCGTGCATGCGGACCGTCATGGACACCAGTCTGCCGACGACTCAGTCGCTCTGCCAAAAGATTTAGATCCTGCCAGCGAACAAGAGAGCGATCTCCACCGGCCCCTATCAATGCCGCCGGATATGAGACGAGCAGTTCAACAGTTCACAGGCTCCCAGCCGGCAGGCCTTCCTCCGTGCGGCCTTCACGGATCTGATGAGCAGGCTCGACGCGCACTCCTTTCCAGAGCAGCGACTGCATGGCGAACCCCATGCAGGCAACTATCTCCTTACGCCGAATGGGCTCCTCTGGATCGACTTCGCGGACGCCTGCATTGGACCCGTCGAATGGGATCTCGCCTTCCTCCCAGCCGACGGCGTAGCCACGTTTAGGGGCGTTGACATCGACCTTCTGGCGCTACTCCAGCCGCTCAATAATGCGCGAGTCGCTACTTGGTGTTGGGTTCAGGCTCGCTTTCCTGAAATAAGGAGGCACGGTGAGCATCATTTCGGCCTCGTCCGCAAGGCGTGGCCGAAGGTCACCTGAGACGGTTATCCTTATTGCAAACGCCTCTCGTCTGGCTCACTCGAATACGACCGCACAAGGGTCCTGCATCAAAAGAGAGCGTCGCCTACAGCCCTAAGACTTTTTGGGACAGGCTCGAGAACTGCTCACACGCGTAGGCCCGACCTCGGCGGATGTAGAGCCTGGTGGTCCTGGTGCGTGATGACTTATGAACCGAAGGGCAGTCTGCATGGCGCCCGAAGGGGATGGCAGTACCACGATTGTGCTGCATGCCTGCACCCTTGGATGAGACAGCACCGAAGACCACCATGGCTGCAGGGCATGCACTCGCCACATCGTGATCCACGTACAAGGAGTATCCGTGAGAGCCATTCAGAAAACGGTCATCGCTGGGGCAGTTGTTATCGGGCTGCTTGCAACACCGCTCGCCGCCAGTACGGCCAATGCTGCCCCGACGACTGCAGCGACGGTGATCTCTACGACGAACAGCCCGTTCGGCAAGGTACTCGTGGTCGGTTCGGGGCATTTTCAGGGGTATACGGTTTACCTGCTTACGTCGGACGATCCCCCTTCGTTCGGATGTACGACCACCATGCAGCACCTTCCTCCGGGCCCCATTGTCTGTACCGGACCCGAGGGAGGGCAGTCTGAATGGCCCGCGGTCACGACGACTGGGACACCCGTCGCAGGCGATGGCGTAAAGCAGAGCCTGCTCGGGATGGTGTTCCGCTCCGATCTCGGTGCTGACCAAGTGACTTACGCTGGACACCCCCTCTACCTCTTCGACATGAGTGCGGGGCAGGTCACCGGTGAGGGCTGGGACGAGCCCGGACTGCCCCCTTGGCACGGATTGTGGTACGTAGTTTCACCCAAGGGCACAGCGGTGCCCTGGGCCGGGATGCTCACCACCAGCACGGTCGCGGGGAAAGCCGTACTTGCCGCCGAAATGGAGACACTGGACGGCTGGGAATCGTTCCCCGTCTACCATTACACCAAGAGCGAGTGTGATAGCGCCTGTGCTCGGGCGTGGCCACCGCTGCTTACTGCCGGAACGCCTGGCACGTCCGGGCTTGTCAATGCAAGCAAGGTAGGCACCCGACGGACCGGCGCAGGCTTAAGCCAAGTCACCTATAACGGGCAGGCCCTCTACCTCGACGGTGATGAAACTCCCAATTTCAATAGTGGGCAGATCGTGCTGACCGGAAGCGGGAATGACAACAAGTTGTCGGGTGGATCGTTCCACCTGGTCGCTCCATAGGCAGAGACAGAGCATGACAACGACAACCGCGCGAGCTAACTGCCCCCATACATTGAGACCACCTAACGGAAGGGCACCACGGCAATCTTCACACTTGGATACGGGGAGGTCAACGCCGGCTCGCTTGGAGCCGCCGAGGGGATGTCCCAGTTCGATTCTCGCTGCCGGCACGGGGTGAGCGGTACAACTGGGGCAGTCGATAAGCCGACAAGGGCAACGTGACATCGTTCACACATCGGGTGTCAGCAACGCAAAAAACGTGCGCCGCGGGCGTAGGCTCGCAAGGTGCGAAACCTCCGGCTTTCTCGTGCGCTCATTGGCCTCGGCTTCGTAGGCATCCTCGCCTGGACCATTGCGTCCCTAATCGCAGTTCTGCCAGCTCCCGACACGGCAACGGTTCTGGTGTACTGGATTACGACCACCGCCGGTTACGGGCTGGCTGGGTTCGCGTGTTGGCGGTGGATCGTGGGGAACTGGAGCGCAAGGGACAACGGGTCGCCCATTCGGAGTCCATCGAGGTGGATGGCTACCGCCTCGCTCACTACAGCCGCAGGAGTGGCTGCGCTGACGTACCAGCTTTACCAAGACCACCCGTCCTTCACACTCGACAACCTTGACTTTCACTACGGACTCCGTCTGGGTGGAGACGCAGCAGGAACATTGGGTTTTCTTTCAGCGGCTGCTGGGTTTTGGCTTGCGTCTAATGCTCGTCCCGCTGAACCAGAAACAGAACTGGTTCAGGCGTCCGCGATCGAAGGTGGGCCACACTCCGGGCGGCTCTCGGAGTCAGCCAACGACGTCATCATCTGACTGTTGCAGTTCGCTGCCGGGATGGGTTGCCACTCGGGGGGCAGAGGCAAACTCGGAATTTCATTGTTCTGCGCAAGTGGTCTCTGCCGAAGAATGGAGCGTCGAGCGGCATCTGACCGATAGATTCAAAGCCGTCGTTGATCTCTACAAACGAACCCACCGGGTTTCGCCGGGACAAACCACCGCAAAGCCTCCCTGGACAGGTTTCTTGATTTAAAGCGACCAGTGCAGGACAAAAGGTTCCTGCGGTTTCGGCCCTACACGAAGAGCCTCTATGTCCATCAGTTTCGGATCACCAACACGGCGCAGCTTGACGATTCCTTTGCAACCTTGATCGAGGAGGCATACAGAGTGGGACGGGCGCTCACCGACTTCCTCGGAGGGCGGGCTGACTGCCCCAGTCGCCGGGTATGCAGCAGCTCCGAGCCACCAGTGATCGCAATCAACACCACATGGGTTCTCGTTCTGCTGGAATTAGAGCCTGGTGCCGAGCTTTCTGACCACAGACGGGGTGAAGATTCGCTTCGAGGTAATGGGGACAGGTCCGCCCCTGCTGGTGTGCCACGGCGGGCCGAGCAGCGTGTGCGACACCCTTATCAGCGACCTCGCCGGTCTGAGCCCCTATTTCACTCTCGTCTTCCACGACTACCGCGGCAGCGGTCAGTCCTCCACGGCCCCCGGGGACACTTACACCTTCCCCCGCCTTGCCGATGACCTCGAAGAGTTACGTCGGCACCTGAAACTGGGATCCGTGCAGGTTCTGGCGCATTCGATGGGTGGCCTGGTGGCCATGGAGTTCGCGCTCCGACACGCGTCGGCCGAGAGTCTGATCCTCGCCGGGGTTACGCCGTGCATGTCTCCGGCAAGCATCGCTGCTCCCATGATCAGGGCCCTTGGCCCTCGCAGGACCATACGCATGGCGGCTCTGGCCCTGTGGTTCCTGGTCGCTTGGAGCTGGCGAGGAGCGAGTACCAGGAGGACGGCCGCGATGTACGCCCCTACTGACGTGACTCAAGAAGCTCGACCAGAACGTCAACAGATGGTGGTCGAGGCTCATCCATGGCTACCGGTTTCGAACGACAACGCCACGGCGCTCCAAAGGGCGATCGTGTCCACGGACTTGCGGCAACAACTTCACCAGATCCGCTGTCCCGCCCTTGTGATGTACGGATCTCGTGACGCCATGATGGTGGTCGGTGCTCGGATGCTTGAGTCATACCTGGCCGATGTAACCGTCATTTGTCTGGACGACGTTGGCCATGAGGTCTTCATTGAAGAGCCCGACCATGTGTTCATGGAGATCCGCCGATTCGGAGAAGCTCGTGATTGACGACACTCGACCAGGCAACCGCCCTGGAGTCGGACTACGGGCGGGTTAGGAGTCCCTCAGGTCGATGCCCCGACCTCAGCTAGTGCCGATGCCACGTCCTCGACCGGTCGTCCGGTCCGCTCGGCCGCCACCCGGCCGTAGAGGGCGTAGAAGGCGTACTCCCACATGTCGTCGATGCCCCACCCCGTGGGCCGTGCCTCGCACGTGAGCGATGTTCGGAACTCTGCGAGGATGTGGTCGGTGGGATGGGAGGTACTCCGAGCAGTGGGGTGACAACGTCGCTCGCATCGAGCCGTTCGCTGGCGGAGTAGCCAACGACGTGTGGAGCGTGCGCGTCAACGGGCACGTCGCGGTCGCTCGTCTCGGTGCCAGGAGCAACGCTGATCTCACGTGGGAGACCGAGCTCCTCCAACACCTCGACCGTGAAGGTCTGCTCGTGCCGCTGCCGATCCCAACGGCGGACGGTCGGCTGTTCGCCGAAGGTCTGGTGGTGATGACCTACGTGGAGGGCGGACCGCCCAAGACACGAGCCGACTGGCGTCGCGTGGCCGACACGCTCCGCCAGCTGCACCGGTTGACGCAGGGCTGGCCACAGCGCCCGAGCTGGCGATCGTCGACCGACCTCCTGAATGCCGAGGCCGGGACGACGATTGACCTCGGCGCGATGCCGACTGAGGGCGTTGCTCGATGCCGAGCAGCGTGGGCGCGGCTCACCGGACGTCAGACATGCGTCGTCCACGGCGACTCCAACAACCCTGGCAACGTCCGCATGACCGCGGATCGGGTCGCGCTGATCGACTGGGACGAGTCCCACGTCGACGTCCCCGACCTCGACCTGGTGCTGCCCCACAACGCCGCGGGTCTCGACGACGGCGCGCACGACATCGCCGCCCAAGCATCGGCCGCATGGGAGGCCGCCGTCTGCTGGGACGACGAATATGCGGTCAAGCGGCTCGCCGAAGTTCGAGTGGTCTGAGCAGCAGCAGTGAGTTGAAAGACCGCACCGGATGCCGGATCTTCGGCGCGGCCGTCGATCAACCGCCACGTGCGCCTGCCGCACCTAATAGTCAGTTCGGCGCTCGATTTCGTACACGGGGCCTAAGCCGGGAACCTGAGAGCCTCACATTCGTCGGGTGATGATGCTTGCCTCTACAAGATCCTCGAAAGCAGAGCGCCCGATGACGTGAAGCGACACGCCGACTCGATTGAACGGGCGTCGGGTAATGGGAACGGTACTCTCAGCAAGGCGAACATCAAGTGGAATATCGCGGCCGTAAATCGACACCGAACTCGTCACAACTTCGACGACCTAGGACGTTGCGCACTTGAGCCGCCAACCTCCTCCCGGTGGGCTCACGATCGGCGATTCGACAGGGCAATTGCCGACGTGGTGGCCGTGTATCGCAGGTACGACGTCCTCCTCGCCGCACTCGACTACGCAATTAACGAGAACGCCCCGGGCTCGACTGGTGGGTGCGCTCAGCACCTTGTTCGCCCAGCGCGGACCGGATGACATACGGCCCGAGGCGAGTGTCATACCCGAGCGGCAGTGGTCAACTTGCTCCCTAAGGCGAGCTCGCCGTAGAAGTGGGCTTCTGCGCCCCGAGCCGGCGTTCGGGACAGGCGTCCGTGGGCGCAAGACGGCAGACTTGGAGGCAATGCCCAGCACACCGCCCGAGAGAATCGAAGACCCTCCAATCGTGTTGTGGAGGTATCGAGGCGGCGAGTTGCAGGCGCTCTTTGAGGCGGTAGCAACAAGCGCTGATCACCTGAGTCCATGGCTGGCGTGGGCCTCGGTAGAGCCTTTGGAGCAAAGACTAGGCGACTTCATCTCCCACTCGGTTGAGGCCTTCGAACGTCGCGACAATTACGACTACGCGATTTGGAACCTCGCCGAAACCACGCTGGTCGGTGGAGCCGGTCTCCATCTTCGGCTGGGCCCTGGTCGGATCGAAATCGGCTACTGGGTCAGGGCGGGCTGGCTCCGACGCGGCATCGCATCAGCCGCTGCCCGTGCCCTGACGACGGCCGCGTTTCAGTTGACCGGGATGGAGGAAGTCCACATCCACTGTGATGAAGCAAACGTTGCCAGTGCCGGCGTCCCTCGAGGCTTGGGGTTTCGCCTGCGAAGAACAATCGATGACGAGGTGAGCGCTTGCGCCGAGGTCGGCCGAAGTATGGAGTGGGCGATAACGCTGAGTGAGTGGAACAGTCTTCATTGAGGATGTCGTGCCTCGATGGAATGCAACCCCATCCCGGCAGCGAAGGGGGATACGGCCATGGGGACACCCTGACTGGGCGATCACTCAGGGGCGGTCTGTTCCGCCTTCGCCGCGATCCCCGCGGTCCTCTGGCTCGTGTTTGCGTGGCTCACCCGCTCAAGTCGTCCGATACAGCTCGGGCAGCGTTGATCCTCGGGTGTCTCGTCCCAAAGGCGGCGTTGGGAAAATGCGTAGCTGAACTCGAGCCCACACCACGTGCGCGGTCGCTCACCTTGGATTAGATGCCAGCCAAATGAGGGGACCGGCGGGCGTCGCCGCGACCGCCTGCCACCACCTACCACGGCTTGGGTAGTAAATACCGCCATCTCATACCCGTCCATGCGGCCCCCCTTTGTAGGCCCTTGAATCGTCGCGAGGGGCGGTGACGGCGCACTCGCTTCGCCAGCCGAAACCGCCCCTCAGTCGCGATGCTGGCACTGCGATTCTCGCTGAGATAGAGCCGACTGGACTGAAGCGACACAACGCACCCCCAACATTTCGCCCTTGGCTGGGTGCACCGCTGCGGCCGACTGTGGCGTCGTCGCCATGAACGAGGCGCTGATTCTGGCCATGGCCCCGGAGGTAGCCCAATCGGATCTACTAGCGATCCGCTGCTCACATCGTGGTGAAGTGTTCCATCTACGCGGCAGCGACCTGGGACACCCCTGTCAAGGCGGTGTCTCGGGCTCAATCCATACTCCCCAGCCGCACTCCTCATCCGATCGCACGGTTCCTACGGCAATGTGCTGGTCATCATCCCAGCCCGAAGGGACTGCCCATCGCTCAATACGAGACCCTTCGCCTCCAGGTCCGCCTGTGTCTGATTTCCAAAGACACGCAGCCGTCTGGACGTGTCGCCTGGAAATCAACTGTGACCGCGGCAGCGAACGGGGACTCACCCCTCCTACGGACATGGGGGCAGCCGAATGGTGACGCGATTAACCTCGGTTCGAGGTCCCTCAAGTCTGAAGCAGCTAGAGGTATGGATATGCCTGCGTCATATGACGCGATCGCAGACTGGTACGAGAACGAGTTTCTGGGCGACCGGTCCGATGACGGCCTGCCAATGAGCGATCCCATCGGTGTCGACGGATGTCTACGCGAAATGCTCGGTCTAGGTGTCGGCCTCTCTCTTGAAATCGGCTGCGGCACTGGGACACACGCTGTACGGATGCGCGGGCTGGGTTGGTCGCCCCTCGGCATCGACCTCTCGAGCGGGATGCTGCGACACGCTGGCACCCGGCTTCCGATCGCGCAGGCCGATGGCGAGTGTCTCCCGTTCGGAGACGCTTCGTTCGCGAGCGTGGTGGCAGTCATGATTCATACTGATGTGTCTGACTATCCAGCGGTCCTCCGAGAGGCCTGGCGAGTTCTCGCATCTGGGGGCTGCTTTGTCCACATCGGGGTTCACCCATGTTTCTGCGGTGGTTTCGCCGATCGCACAGATCCTGAAGCCATCATCGTCCGTCCCGGCTATCTCGATGGTCACTGGACGAAGGCGTCATGGACGGACCGGGGCCTAAGGGACAAGGTTGGAGCAACGCACATGCCCTTGCCTAATCTGCTCCGCTCGTTCGTTGAGGCTCGATTTGTGCTCGACAGCTTCACCGAAGGCGGGGAGCCGATTCCTACCGTGCTGGCTGTGAGGGCACTCAAACCTCAATGACTTAGCCATCAATCGTGCCGACCTGTCCACTGACCTCGGCAACCCACGGGAGCATTTGTGATGGGCTCGATGGCACTCAGCTACTGATCGGCGAAATTGTAGACTCCGTGCTTAAGCGCGTCGCCGGCTTTGGAACGTCCCCCCTCGGTGAACAACCAAGGTCGGCAGTGCGAAGTGAGCATCCAGAGCCTCGGGTCACATGTCCCCCTGATCCGGCGTACTAGGCGACCCGGATGGCGGGCATGCCCGTGCCTAGGTGGCCCAACCGCTCCCTCACCAGATTTAGCTCTTCGGTCGGGAGTGGATGCTCAACGCAGGACGATCGCATCCTTTCAGGCCGTACTCATATCATCCTGCACGGCCTCCAGGGAGGGGCCGAAGTTCCATTGTGTAATACCTGCGCCCTAGCGTCGTGAATCGCCTGAGGCGCCACCTCCCACCATCCCCCATTCCCGGGGGCCGACGTGGGCACCATGGGTCTCGTGACGCAGCACGAGCCGGCGAACGGCACATGCTCGCTTTGTGGTCGTAAGAGCGAAAACGTCAAGACCGCGGAGCTCGGCAACTGGATCGTGCTGGGCGGCGGAATTTTGGTCTGTTCAGGATGCTCAAGCGATTCCGACAAAGCCGCCGCCAGTCCGGAGGCGTTCAGCAGACCGGATCGAGTCGAGGAGTTGCCACCCAGCACCGCCCAGCCTCGGAAATGAACCCAGGGCATGCTTCGCCGGGCTGATGGGCATCGACATTGGGCGAGGGTAGACCGCCGATGCACTCCGGCCTATGGAGCGCCCCGTCCCGGCAGCGAACGGGGACACTCGCAGTCGGTGCGTTTTAATAACTCAAAAAGTGATCGATTCTTTGTCGCACTTGAGGAGGTACCTACACGGTGATGTCCCACAGAACTCGACCTGCGCCAAGAATCGCCCGAGTCCGATCCTCGCGCGGCCGCTTGGTTCGTGTCTTGGTATTAGTCGCCAGCGCCGGCTTGTGTTTGAGTCTCACGGGCTGCGGATCATCGAGTCCTGCAAAGCCGTATCAGCAGGGCTGGGACCGGGCGGTTGCCTCACCGGGGTACGACTGCAAAACCGTCCCGACGGGAATCGCATCACCCGCCGATTGGACAAAGGGCTGTGTCACTGCGCAGAACCTTCTGAATATTCACAACACGACGGGGCATTATCCGACCTCTACCCCGACCACATATCCTGACGATCCGTAAGCTCTGGCTAAAAGCAGCATTTTCCATTCGTCTCGGAAAGGTGGTGGTCGCCCTCTGTGACATTGATCAGGGCATGAGGATCGTCATTTGAGTGCAAAGGAACACGTGGCAATGAAGGTGAGGGCGCAGGAGCCCCATTGAAAGATTGCAATCTTCACGGGTTGAAAACGTTCGTTGATCGTTGCTCTCAGGGCGACGGTGTCCGTGCAGACTGGTAAATCTCAGCCTTTGACAGCTCGTGCAGCTCGGTGACGTGTCGTTTGGACACGACAACTCCGTATCCGGCATGGGTTTGATTCTTGACGAATCGTAAGTAGCTCGTCGGTGTTTCTGCAAGCAGATCGCTGTACACATTGCTCGGCAAGTGCGCATCGCCACACAGTGGGCAGCCATTCCCTGCCCTCATGTTGTCCCATAGCTCAGTGTCCCACCACGGCGCGTTAGAAATGTCACGACTTCATGAAGGCGTCCCTAGAGTGCTGTGGCCCCAGAGGCATGGTGGCACCCAGTCCCGGCGACTGGGGTACCGCCTTCAGCCCTGCGACCCATTGCCCTGCGCCTCATTCTCATCGTGAAATGGGTAGAGGCGAAACCCAGTCTTTCGGAAGTTTGGGAATCTCTCATAGAACCCTACGGTCTTGTCCTCGCTGAGCAGATCAATGCGCTCGCCACCGGCCAGACGGAGAGCCTCCGTGACCAATGCCCGTCCCGTCCCTCGGCCACGGAATCCTTCGTC
Organism: uncultured Acidimicrobiaceae bacterium; assembly: GCA_963755375.1. Classification (GTDB taxonomy): domain Bacteria; phylum Actinomycetota; class Acidimicrobiia; order Acidimicrobiales; family RAAP-2; genus Bog-473. Next base: position 211,303 of record CAVWKG010000003.1, read on the forward strand.
AACGGCCAGATTGGCCAAGAAGGACTGCAGCTCGCCATCGCTGAATAGCTGAGCGAAACCGATCACCTTTCCATTGCCAAGGGCGATGACGGTCGTTACCCCCGGGGCGGTCAGTAAGCGGATGGCCCGCTCAGGGTCGTCGGGAAAGGAGGGCCAACCTTCCGCAACGCACAGACGAAGGACGCCATCGAGGTGTTCTTCGCTGAAGGGCACAATCTCCACCATGGGCTCGATCCTGTCATGGCTGAAGGAGCGACAACTAACGGCTTCCGCGTCATGGCCGGTCGGCCGAAACCGACAGCGATAGGGGGCAGTGCCCTGAGCCGGCGAGCCGGGGCCCCACCAAGGGCAACTCGGCGGGAAGTGCGGGCTGGCGAGAGGCCAAACCCTCGTCAGGAGCGCACAATCGGAACTGACGAAATGCGCGCTTCAATCATTGGTTGGGCTTCTATGGACGGCTCAGCCAGCGGTCCGAAGCTTGTGGGGAGCCAGTCGTAGGTGACCACAGTCCTAAAGGCTACGTCTTCGAGACCTCGATTTCGGCGGTTCACCAAGGCCAGCAGGAGCGCCGGGAAGAATGAAGCGCAGAGGAGCGCTCGAAAAAGCGCTCGCAAGAACCGAAGAGGATTCCCATCCGAACCGACGACTCGTAAGCCCATCATCTGCTTCCCAAGCGTGCGTCCGGTGGACCAACCGGCTGTCAAGTACGCGACGAGAAGGATCCACACCAACAGTTCGTTCAACCAATGCGGGGGATCCGCCACCGAAATCGACTTCGAAAAAAAGAGATCCCATGCAATGCTCACCATGATCACTCCAACGACATAGACGCAGAGAACCAGAACAACATCAGTCCCGCTCGCCACTGCCCGAGAAACGAAGCCTGCCCGAAGGCCCTGGAGCTGCTGCCCTCGCTCACTGCGGATCTCGAGATGCCGACTCACGAGATGACCTCAGGTTTCGCACTCTCCGGTCGAGCAATGCCATTCCACCGGACTGCCAAGTCCCGCGGTTCTTTCCGCCGGAGGATCCTGTCGACCAGTCGGGCACTCCACAAATCCATGGCCATGAGTCCGGCACGGCTGGCGTCGAGTGTTTCTGCACCCAGTCCGGTCGTGGACTCACGGATGACCCCCGCCAGGTCGATCTCATCGATTACTCCTGGGAGATCGACTCTGGCCACAACCTTGTTGATCGGCACATGATCGATCAACTGCTCCATGTCCAGCATGTCGACCACCCCAACGACGACCCGATTGAGCACGGACTCTGCAGCTTCGGCAACGTTGTCTCGATTCTCCCTTTCGTTCCTGTGGGCGTCGCCCTGACGCCGTCCGAGTTGTCGCTCAACTGCGTCAAGAGGGCCCTCAGCAATCGACGCGGGTACGACGGCTCTCGCGATCCTTATGGATCTGCTCGTGATCTCGACGGCCACGAGGGTCGCCGCGCCGACTCCCACCTTGGCAGTCCCTGCGATGAGGTCGACGATCCGCGAACCCGCCTTCAACGTGGTCCCCTGCGGTCCTGACGCGATTCGCCGCGTCGGAGCCTGGGGAACTGTCCCATCCGGCGTCAGCGCACTCGGTGTCTGCATTGGCTCAGCGGACTCAGGCACGAGGTCTTGATCCATCAGCACGTGCGTGGCTCCACAGCCACTGACAATGGGACGCCCGACGAACGTTGCCGGTACGGGAGCGTTCCAAGAACGAAGAGGGAACGTAATGCACCACAACGCTGTGTCCTCATCGTCTCTCTTTCTATATCGCCCTCATCTCACATGCGTCGCTCGTGTGAATCAATGAGAGCTGCGTCACCGAACTAGTGATGCGGGGATGCTGTCGATTTACTTGACATGCCTGTAGATTAACGCCGCCTTCGCTCTCTTGCCGAGTCCCTTGAACTCGATAAGGGTCTTCCCTGTCTTGTCGCCGGTCGGTCGCTCCCGCTCCGCCGCCGGCCGTCGCCCTCCTTCTGCTCGTCTTTTGCCCCCCTGTCCGCCTTCTGGCCGCCCCCTGGCTCTCGCCTTCCTCAGTGTGTCGAACGAGGGGGCGGCCGGGCTCGAACCTCGGACCTTGTTCAATTCTGAGGTCCAGATCCCGGCTGTGTTGACGATGCGTGCCGTACTGTCCCACTGTCCCGGCGGACGGGACAGTGGGACAAGTAGGTTGCTGTTCGTGGCTCTCGATGCTGCCGCACATTGACCGCCTGGCCCTGGCGACCGTCACCACGGTGCCAGCGTGGCACCCCGAGCACGACACGTTCGAGCCCTTTCCGGTTCATGCTTGGCTCATTCGACATCCGGACGGGCCCATCTTGGTCGACACGGGTGTCGGAGTAGGCAACGAAGTAATCGATGAGTGGTACCACCCGCACACCACGCCGCTGCGAGACGCCCTCGGCGGGGCTGGTGTCGCACCCTCCGACATTGTCGCAGTGGTCGTTTCGCATCTGCATTTCGACCACTGCGGCCAGCTCGGAGTGCTGACTGCCCCGGTCTACGTGCAGGCGACCGAGGTCGAAGCGGCCCAGACGCCCGGCTACACGGTTCCGGATTGGGCGACGATCCCCGAGGATCGTTTGCGGCTGGTTCACGGGGACTACGAACTCGCGGAGGGGGTCTCGCTCTTGTCCACACCGGGCCATAGTCCGGGCCACCAGTCGGTGCTCGTGGAGACGGCGGGCGAACGTGTCGTGATCGCGGCGCAGTGTGCCTTTCGGGCCGCAGAGCTGCGTACCGGCGAACCTGCGGCTGCAAACTGCTACGACGAAACCTGGGAGATTGACGCACGGAAGTCGCTTGAACGTCTCCGAGCGTTGGCTCCCCTTACGGCCCATCTCAGCCACGACCCAGAGATCGTGGTGATCGTGAAGTGACCCAACTGGATCAATCGTGCTCGAAACTGCCCACCGTCCCGGCGGACAGGGCAGTTCGACCATCCACCACTCGACAATGCCGCTTCCGGCGGGGCCTACGCCGAACAGTCTGCTTATGATCGGCGTCTCGCCGACTTCGGGGGACAGATGACGACTGAGACAGAGAGGGCCTTCGAGGAGCTGCTCGCCGAAGTACAGGCCACTCACGCGCGTATGGTCGAGCAGCTGGACGACGACGAGCCCACCCTGCTCGAGGCCCACAAGTGGCTGCTCTCTATCCTACAGGTGGCCGCCGAGGTCAACCTGTGGGCCGACAAGGCCCGGCCCCGGTTCGTCGAGATCGTGGGTCCGTACAAGAAGTGGGGCGGTGACAACGCCGACGCCTTCTACTGCTACGCGCCAATCGACCCGACCCGTACCTACCGGGTGAAGCTCGAACCCGGCGACGCCGTCTACATGTCGCTCACCGTCTACGGCGGTCCCGACGACGGGCGTTACTCCACCCGGATCGTCGGTTCCGTCAACAGCCACGAGGTGGAACGAGACGCCGACGGGGCCATCCACATCGTCATCTCGCCGACCGACCCGGCCGAGACCGGAGTGGCCTGGATCCGGCTGGAACCCGACGCCGTGGCGGCCATCACCCGGGACTACCTCGACGACCCGCTGGTCGGGCGGCGTGCCGTCTGGCACATCGAGGCGGACGGTGCGCCCGATACCTACCGCCAGGACGACGCCGACCTGGCCCGGCGCATCCGGGCCGCCACCACCTGGGTCCGCGAGCAAGCCAGCATCGTGCCCATCCCGCTCGGCACGCCCAATGCCATCGACCCGCCCTACCCGGTGCCGATCACCACCTTCGGATGGGCAGCCGGCGACGCCGCCTACGCCATGGGCGCGTTCGAGCTGGCCGACGACGAGGCCCTCGTCATCCGCGGACGTTCGCCCGAATGCGTCTTCTGGAACATGTGCCTGTGGAATCGACTGCTCCACACGTACAACTACGACTACGAAAGGGTGACCATCAACGGGGCCCAGGCCCAGTACGAGACCGACGGCTCGTGGATCATCGTCGTGTCGGCCCGGCGACCCGCCCACCCCAACTGGGTCTCCACTGCGGGACACCGGTCCGGCCGCATCTGGTTCCGCTGGTTCCTTCCCGCCACCACCCCCGAACAGCCCCAGGTCGAGGTGCTCCGAGCGGACACGGTATGAGCGCGCGGCCGGCGCCCGTCCGCATCGACGACCTCGCCGAGCCCCGCTACAGCGACGAGGTCCGCGCCATCCTCGACCTCATGGAGGAGGCGGGATCCCATCTAGCTCTCGAGCCGGCCGACCTCATGGCCGCCGCGTGCACGGAGACCGGACTGGACGACTTCGGCGCGGATGACTTCGTCGAGCGCCTCGGAGTGTTGTGTCGCGCGCTACGCGAGCAAGGCGGCTTCAACGGCGCCGGCATCATGCAGCAGCACGTCTTCATGCTGGGGTTGTTGAAGAACCGACTCCTCATTGAGGACCTCGTCGGGCGGTACCCCGAGATCCTCGGTGAGGAGATCGTCGCCCCGATCGTCATCTGTGGGCTCCCCCGGACAGGCACCACGCACCTGCACAACCTCATGTCCGCTGACCCCGCGCTGCGCTCCCTCCCCTACTGGGAGAGCCTGGAGCCGGTCTTGGCCGATCGGGAGATCCCTGCGCCCGGAGCCGCCGACCCGCGACTGGAACGCACCGCGGCGGCGCTCTCGTTCCTCAACACAGCCTTGCCCTATTTCAACCGGATGCACGAGATGACGGTCGAGCACACCCACGAGGAGATCCAGCTGTTGGCCATCGACTTCTCGACGATGCTGTTCGAGACGACGGCGCCGATGCCCGCCTGGCGAGACGCCTACCTGTCCCGCGACCAGCGGCCCAGCTATGCGTACCTCCTTAAGGTGCTCAAGGTTCTGCAATGGTTACGGGGCGGCACCCGTTGGGTGCTCAAGACGCCCCAGCACCTGGAGCAGTTCCCGGCCCTCGTCGACACCTTCCCTGACGCCACCTTCATCGTCACCCACCGTGACCCGGTCCCAGTCACCGCGTCCATGGTGACGATGATCGCCTACACGGCACGCCTGACGCGCGATCGGGTGGACCTCGAGGCGATGGGTGGCTACTGGTCCGACCGCCTCGAGCGCATGCTCCGCCGTTGCGCCGACGAACGCGACGCCCTGCCGGCGGACCGGACGATGGACGTGCGCTTCGACGAGTTCATGGCGGACGACCTCGGCATGGTGGCCCGGGTCTACGATCTCGCGGGCCAACCTCTGGACGAACGCTCCCGCAAGGCGATGGTGTCCTTCATGGCGGCGCACCCCAGAGGCCGGCATGGGGCGGTGGCATACGACCTGGCCCAGTTCGGCCTCGACACTGCCGAGCGCCGCCGGGCCCTGTCGTTCTACGCCGAGCGCTTCGGCGTTCTCGCCGAGTCCTGACCTCGTCCGTCACCGCCGGCTACTCCTGCGGGCGGGTGGCGATGGCGGACGGCTCCCGTCCCGCCAACAGCCACCCGATGGCGGCGGCGGTCAGCGGCATGGCGATGACCAGGAGAAACAGGTTGAACCAGGGCACGTGCCCGAGGGCAGACAGGCCTCCGTTGAGCTGGCTGCTGCGAAACCAGCCGGCCAGCGCGATGTAGCCGGCGACGGCGCCGAGCACGGCACCGACGAGCCCGAGGGTGCCGGCGGTGACGGCCGTGATGGTCCGTCGTGTCGCGCTGGTCGCCCCAGTCGCGGTCAGCGTGCGCAGGTCGGCGGCGGCCTCACTGCGAATGAGACCGGCACTCATGGCCAGCACCCCGAGGGCGAGGACAATTCCGAACACGGTCGCCCAGTTGATGATCTCCCCCGACGTGGGCGCGTCATTCTTGGATTCGACGGTCATGCCCGCGACGGCTGCGGTCTGGCGGGCGGCATCGATCTGCGTCGCCGTCAACGGGCTCGACGATTGGAGTAGCCAGCCCTGAAGGCTCACGCTGCTCTGGAGGTGCAATGACGTGACGGCGTGCTCCGTGATCACCGTGTTGGGCGCCGACGTCCCGGCCGGCAGCGCACTCACCTGTTGCATCACGGGGTTGGCCACACATGACGTCGCGGGGCACGGCGTCGTGTCAAAGTTCGGACCGTTCTGGCCCGGGGGCCCTCCGCCGGTCGGGTTGCCGTACTGCAGCTGCATGTTCGACACGCCTGCCAGCCCCGGGCGCATGGAGAGGATGTCAGACTTCGGGTCGATCGACGACGGGCTGATCCCATACGCCTTCAGCAGCGCCGGTGTGGCCACGTAGATCTGACCATCGAACTGGCGACCTGGCCCGTTGTGGTTCAGGTTGGCGCTCGTCGAGTCGAGCGCCACCTCGCCGGCCCCGAGCGTCTGCGCCAGCCCGTGCACGGTCTGGGCCTGACCCTGCAGGGAGGGTGGGGTACCGGTCGAGGTGGTCCCGTTCGGGATGACACTGCTGGTGCCGCTGGTGTTGGGCCCGATCTCGGTCGCCTGCGGCTGAGCGGCGCCGCTGGCGTCGGACTGGGAGCTCCAGACGATCAGCTGGTTCGAGGCCAGGTTGGGACCGGCGTAGTCCAGGACGTTCCCGTAGCGGGACGCCGCGGCCCCGCTGATGATCACCGCGATGAGCACGCCGAGGCTGATGGCGGCGAGCGCCGAGCCGGAGCGAGACCGGTAGCGGGCGAGATCGCGCACGGCCAGGCGCGCGGCGACGGGCGTCCGGCTCCCGAGCTTCCCCACCACGGTGAGGGTCAGAGGGGCGAGCAGGATGATGGCGACCATGAGCGCGACGAGGCCCAGCACCAACTCGGGCGCACCGCCACCGCTGCGGCTGTTGCCACCCGACACCCCGAAGAGCAAGAAGGCGATCACCAACACGATCACGCCGGGAATAGCCGAGCGGTGCAGGGGCTTGGGTGGCGCCGGGCGCCCCGCCAGAGCGCTGACCACCGGCACCCGCGTGATGGCACGGGCCGGCCGGCCGGCGGCGAAGAACGTGGCCACGACGGCCAGCACCATGGCCACGACGACGACGACCCACGGCACCGCGAAGGCGCCGATCAGATGGTGGGCGCTTTGTTCGACATCGGGCCGATAGGCCAGCCAGAGACCCAGGCCGAGCACGAAGCCGGCAACGGCGCCGACGACACCGACGATGACGCCGTTGGCCCGCATGACGAGGCGGACGTTCTTGTCCGTCGCCCCCATGGACTCGAGCATCCCGATGGCGCGCAGGCGCCGCTGGGCGAGCACGGTGAAGCCACCAACCGACACCAGCGCGATCAGCAACATGCCGAGCGTGGCCAACGTCAACACGATGGTGTCAGGGTTCAGCGCGTTGCCCCCTGACGGGGCTCCCGGCTGGGAGAAGTTCGGGCCGAGAGAACTGCTCGGCACGGTCGAATCGAAGAGCACGGTGGTCTGCGTCGGGCTCGTGACCTGTCCGGGGGCGACGAGCGCGAACGCGTCGAGCAGGCTCTGGGGGTTCTGGACGATGCCGACCACGGTGCGGGCGGTGCCGTCGTGGTCCCAGGTGTCGCCGACCTTCAGGTCGAGCGCCGAAGCCAACCCGGGCGTCAGGGCCACCTGACCCGGGCCGCCGGGGTAATGGCCCGAGACGACAGAGAGCATCGGTGTGCCGAACGCGCCATTGGGATCCTGCGCCCGCAGGTCGTACGTATCCACCGAGCCGGGAACGCTGAGCGTCTGGTTCTCGATGACGTCGACCTGGCCAAAGCGCTGCTCGAGCGAGCCGATCTGGGGGCCGAGATGTGAATCGGTACCGGCGAAGGTCCCCATGCGATTGGCGGAGCCGAAGCCGGCGTTCGCGGGTGGCGGCGTGTTGACGGCGACCGCGGCGCCGACCACGGTGGCGGCGACCGCCACAACGACGAGAGCCAGGATCAGCACCTGCTGGCGCCATTCCCGGCGGAACAGGCGCCAAGCCCAGCGGATCATGGCCTGCCGGGCGGGCACGCCCCCACTGGATGTTTGCGGCGGGGGCACCGTGACCGGTCGCTCGAGCAGGCCGACGCTCATGAGTGGGGCGCGTGCGCGAGGAACGACTCGGGGCTCTCGATCGGCAGCGTCTGGTCCACGACCCGCCCGTCGCGCAGGAAGACCACCCGGTCGGCCCAGGAAGCCAGTTGGGCATCATGGGTGACGACGACCGCCGCCAGGCCCCGGTGACAGGCGGCGAGGACCAGACGCATCACCGCCTCCCCGTTGGTCGAGTCGAGGGCGCCTGAGGGCTCGTCGGCCAGGAGCAGCTTGCGCTCGCCGACCACGGCCCGCGCGATAGCCACCCGCTGGCGCTCCCCGCCCGAGAGCTGGTCCGGGAAGTGCGCGGAGCGGTCCGCCAGGCCCAGGTCCTGCAACGACTCCATGGCGACGGCCTGTGCCTTCCGGGCGCCGATGCCGTCGAGCTCGAGGGGTAGCGACACGTTCTCCAACGCGGTGAGGCCGGCCAGGAGGTTGTAGTCCTGGAACACGTAGCCGATCGACTGGCGGCGCAGGCGCGCCTTGCCGTTGCGCGAGAGGCGGGACAGGGGGGCGCCGCCGATGTAGACCTCTCCCGCGGTCGGGTCCTCCAGGCTGCCCGCGATGGTCAGCAGCGTGCTCTTGCCGGAGCCGCTCGCGCCCATGACGGCGACGAGCGACCCGGCGTCGACGGACAGTTCGATGTCGGCGAGGGCATGCACTTCGGTCGCGCCCTTGCCGTAGACCTTGTTGATGCCGCGCAGTTCCAGATAACTCATGGCTTCGATCCCACCTTGCGCCGGGCCTTCGGGAGGGGGAACGACTGCGGGGCCGGCGCGTCCACACCCGCAGCTGCTCGCTTCAGACGGCCGTCGGCCGTGTCCAGCCACCGGATCAGCGAGTCGAGCCGGAAGAGCTCGGCGTCGACGACCAAGGCGAAATTGAGATCGAGGCGGGACTCGTCCTCCTTCAGAGCGCGTCCACTGCTGCATGAGCTCGACGAGGTAGCGCCGGTGCACCTGCACCACCTCGTGCACGTCCACACCGGGGAGCCCGAGGGCCACCAGCACCTTGATCACCAATTCGTCTCGGGGAGGCGAGGAGTAGTCCGGGGGCGTGCGCAGCCACTCCTCCAACTCGGTCGCGCCCTCGGCGGTGATGTGGAACCCCTTCTGGGGCCCCTCCTCGGCGGCGTCGTCGGACTCGACGAGCCCGTCCCGCTCCAGGCGCTGGAGCGTGGTGTAGACCTGTCCGACGTTGAGCGGCCAGACCTCACCGGTCCGGGCCTCGAACTCCTGGCGCAGTTGCAGCCCGTACTTGGGGCCCTCGCTGAGGAGGGCCAACAGGGCGTGACGGACGCTCATGGGCGGTACTTTCGAAGTAGCATACTGAGTATTCTAACGTCGCCGGGTCGTCCTGGCAAGGGCGTTCTTGGTCCGCCGGAGCCGGCTGGGGACACCGGGTCCCGAGACGGCCCCGGGTGGGGGGTCAGCGCGCCGGCACTACCCAGCCGGCAGGGCGGTGCCCGTCTCGAGAAGCGTCTTGAGACTGGCCATGACAGCGGGCCACCCACCGCTGACTCCCTCGAGCACGGCGCTCCCCGGTGCGAAGCCGTCGTGGACGACGGTCAGCTTGACCACACCGTCCCCCGCCTCCTCGATGTCGAAGGCGACCTTCGATCGGGGCTCTGCTCGCCAGGCGACGACCGTCGCCTCGTCGACGCCGTGCGCGGAGGCCCACTCGGGGGTGAATGTGTGCCAGGTGTAGGCGAGACGCCGAGGTGGATCGGACTCGAGGATCACCTGCTCGGGGTCGCTGAGAACGAGCCCGACCTGCTCGTAGGCCACGTCGTAAGTCGAGCCCTTCTGCCAGTCCGAACGGTACGAGACCCCGCCCGACGCCGGGTGGCGCCAATACAGCTTCGTGAAGGCCGGATCGGTGAGGCCCCGCCAGACATGCTCGGGCGTCGCGTTGATGTAGGTCGTGTAGACGAAGGTCGCCTGGTCGCTCTTCTTGGTCATCGGTGTGGCCTCCAGTGCCGTCTTGAGATCGGAGAGGGCATCGGCCCTCGCCCGGTCGTAGTGGTGGATCCAGCGGTCGGCGATGTCGTTGATGGGGGCGGCATCCAGGTAATGCACCTTCTCCCTCCCCCGGCGGAGGGTGGCCACGAGGTCAGCCTCCGACAGGACGTCGAGGTGCTTGGAGACCGACTGCCGGGTCATGCCCATGTCCACACAGAGCTCCGTGAGGGTGAGCCCGTTGTGCTCGTTGAGCCTGTCGAGGAGCCGGCGCCGGGCGGGGTCGCTCAGGGCCCGGAAGACCGTATCCATGTCTCGCATCGCGTGGTCCGCTTCGTCGGTCATGCAACCAGTTGGTTGCATGACAACTTAAGCAGCCGCGCGGTTGCATGTCAACCCCTGGGAACGGTCGGCTCGAGGAGGCCAGCGGAGCAGTGTGGCCTCACTGTCCGGTACAAGCCCCGGCCCCGATCCAGTCGACCTGGGTCGGTGGCACGCACACGGGCGCGGTGGCGTGCATGCGCAGCATGTCAGCGGCGCGTCAATTCGTTGGTGCCGACGTTGCGCTCCGAGGGCGTCCGGGTTCGGTGCGCCGCCCGTCACCTCAGAGGGCGGCGAGCACCTCCTCGACCGAGCTCGCACTCAGGCCGGGGCCGGGCTCGACCGCGAGCCAACTGACCACACCGTCGTCGATGATCGCAGCGAAGCGCTGCGAGCGCGACCCGAGACCGAAGCCGCTGCCGTCCATGGTGAGGCCCATCGCCTCGGTCAGCTCCCCGTTGCCGTCGGCGAGCATCACCACCGCGTCGCCGACGTTCTGGTCCTTGCCCCAGGCTCCCATGACGAAGGGGTCGTTGACCGACACACAGACCACCTTCTCCGCGCCCTTGGCCCGGAGCTCCTCGGCGCGCAGCACGAAACCCGGGAGATGATGATCCGAACAGGTCGGGGTGAAGGCCCCCGGGACCCCGAAGAGGACGACCTTTCCGCTCCCCAGGACCTCGGCCGACGTGGTCGCCTCGGGTCCCTTGTCACCGAATGTGAAGACCTTCACGTCGGGCACCCGGTCACCGATTGCGATCGTCATTGCTGCCTCCATGTCGTGGTCATCGCTGGTGGTGGCCAAGGTTGCCATACGCCGTCGGCAACCCCCTAATCGCCCGCCACCCTCGAACGGTCACGAAGTTGTAACCTGCGGCGGCGTCACAGCCGTACTCAGTGGGGATCGAGAGCTTGGGGGTTTGCAATGACGCAGTCTTTTGATCGTCGGTCGTTCATGGCCGGTGGACTGGCGCTGGGCGCCGGGGCCGCCATCATCGGCGGCCTCGAAGGCGAAGCGGGCGCAGCCCAGACCAACGGGCCGGGGCGGAACGGGATCTCAACGGCCAGGCCCGTGAAGGGCGGTTCGCTCACCTTCGGCATCGACACCGAGGAGAGTGGCTTCAATCCCTCGACCGCCCGCTGGGACGAGGGCGGATTCCTCTATGGCCGCACGGTCTTCGACCCCATTGCCATCGTCAACGCGGCCGGTGGCGTGGAGCCGTACCTGGCGCAGTCGATCACCTCGAACGAGGACTTCACGGCCTTCACGATCACCCTGCGCCCGAACATCGTGTTCCACGACGGCACGCCGCTCAACGCCGCCGCGCTGCACCAGAACATCGAGGCTACGGCGTCCGGCGTCTTGACTGGGCCCGCCTTCGCCGACTTCAGCAGCGCAACGGTGACGGGGCCGCTCGCGGTCACCATCAACCTCAAGGCGCCATGGGCCCCGTTCCCCTACTACCTGGCCCAGGCCCAGACGGGCTACATCGCCGCGCCGTCCATGCTCAACAGCACTGACGGCGGCACGTCGAACCCGATCGGCACCGGTCCCTTCGTCTTCCAGGACTGGGTCCCCAACAGCCATATGACGGCCACCAGGAATCCGCACTACTGGCGCAAGGGGTACCCCTACCTCAACTCCATCACCTACAAGCCGATCATCAACGATGCCTCGCGCGCCGACGCGCTCGAGACGGGTGAGATCGACATCATGCACTCCAACTCCCCCGACAACCTCCTGCAGTTCCGGGGCAACAAGAAGTACTCCTACTACGACAACAGCGGCCAGATCGTGGGACAGCCCACGGTGCAGTGCATCATGTTGAACACCTCCAAGGCCCCGTTCAACAACAAGACGCTGCGCCAGGCCATGGCAATGTCCGTCAACCAGACCCAGTACGCCAAGGTCATCGACAAGGGCATCAACACGCCCATGCACGGCCTCTTCCTGCCGGGGAGCGAGTTCTACAGCAAGACCGTCTACCCGACGTACAACCCCACCCAAGCCGCCAAGCTGGTTAAGCAGGTGCAGCAACAGACGGGCAGCCAGCCCACCTTTTCGCTCAATTCGACGAGCGATCCGGAGACCCTGGCGGCCGCCCAGTTCCTGCAGCAGGCCTGGCAGACGGCGGGCATGAAGGTCACCATCTCCATCCTGGCCCAGGCGACGATCATCAACGACGCGCTGGCCGGCACCTACGAGGCCACGTTGTGGCGCCAGTTCGGCGCAGTTGACCCCGATCTCAACTATGTGTGGTGGAGCACGACGACCGTCGGGCCGCCGCTGCCCTTGAACATGGCCCGCAACAACGACCCCAGGATTCAGACAGCCCTGACCGCTGGGAGAGAAACGAACGACAAGGCGGACCGGGTCAAGAACTACCAGCAGATCAACGAGTACCTGGCCCAGGACATCCCCTACCTCTGGCTCGCCCGCGACACCTGGGCTGTCATCGCGAATCCGAACGTGCAGAACTTCGCCAACGCGACCACGTTGCAGGGCTCGAAGGCCATCGCTTTCGACGAGGGCGTGCTCTGGCCGGCTCAGATCTGGATGTCGTAGGAAGGCCGCTCGGGCCAGGGCCTGCGGACGGCAGTCTGCCCGGCGGGATGCGGCGGGCTCGACCTAGCGCATCTCCACGTCATCGAGGTACTCGTCGCGCCAGTGGGTGAAGCGCTCTTCGGGCAGGCGCAGGCAATAGGTCGGTCGCAGGGCCTCGACGAAGCCGCGCTCGTGGCTGACGGCGACGATGGTGCCCGGCCAGGCGCCGAGCATGGCGCCGACGGCCGCAATGGACGAGGGGTCGAGGTTGTTGGTGGGCTCGTCGAGCAGCAAGAGGTTCGCCTCCCCCGCTGACAGCATGGCCAGCCCCAGTTTGGCCCGCTCTCCCCCTGACAGGGTGCCCGGCAATTGGTCGGCCGCCTTGGACGGCAGCCCGAACGAACCCAGCAGAGCCCGTCGCTCCCGCTCGGCCTTCAGCACCACGTCACTCACGTTGTCCAACGCCCTGCGGTCGGGGTCGATCTGCTCGTGCTCCTGCGCGAAATAGCCCAGCTCGACGTTCGCCCCCAGCTCGATCACGCCGTTGGTGGGCTCCTGGACACCGGCCAGGCAGCGCAGCAGTGACGACTTGCCGGCACCGTTGCGTCCGATGATCACGATGTGGTCGCCCCGACCAGCGTGGAACGTCACGTCCGACAGGACCTCGTTGCTGCCGTAGCGGACGCCCAGCTTGGCCACCTCGAGCGGGATGGCGCCGGAGCGGGGCGGGACCGGGAGCGTGAACTTGCTGACCCGGTCGCGCTTGTCGACCTGGGTCCGCCCCGCCTCCATCCGCTCCACCTTCCGGTCGAGCGACTTGGCCTTGCGCGCCCGCTTCTCGGAGCTGGACCGCATGGAGTCGGCCAGCGACGAGAGGCGCTTGATCTCGCGCGCCTCGAGCTCGGATGCGCGCTCGCGCTGGGACTGGTCCGCCTCATGGAGGGCCTCGAACTTCGAGTAGTTGCCCTTCCACTCGGTCAGCCGCCGGTTGGAGATGTGCAGCACCTTGCCGATCGACTGGTCGAGGAGGCGGAGGTCGTGGCTCACGACGAGGAGCGCGCCGGAGAAGCGCGCCAGCTCATCGAGCAGCCACCGCTTGGCGGAACGGTCGAGATGGTTCGTCGGCTCGTCGAGGATCATCAGGTCGGGCTCCTGGAAGAGCACCCGCATGAGGTCGACCCGGCGGCGCTGCCCGCCGGAGAGGTCGTCGATGCCTTCGAGCAGCAACTCCTGGCGCAGGCCGAGCCCGTCGGCCAGGCGGGCCATGACCGACTCCGCCTCGTAGCCGCCGTTCGACTGGAACTGCTCCTGGAGGTCGGTGAAGAGCTCGATGTTCTCCTCGGAGGGGTCATCGGCCATGGCGGCACGGGCGGCGGCCAGTGCGTCGTCGAGGACGTCGAGGCCACGGGCCGAGAGGATGTGGGAGAACCCGGTGGGCTCCAGCCCGAGGCCGCCCGGCACCGGTGCCTGGGGCAGGTACCCGAACGAGCCCAGGAGGCGGACGTTGCCCCGATGGCGCAGCTGCGGCGACGTCTCGCCCACCAGCACGGAGATGAAGGACGATTTCCCGGTTCCGTTGCGCCCCACCAGGCCAACCTTTTCCCCGGCCCCGACGACGAACGAGGCGTCCACTAACAGGGTGCGGTCACCGATTTCTATGGTGAGGGCTGATCCGACGATCACAGCTCATTGTACGAGGCAGAACACCGGGTCGATACACTCCGCGGATGCCCGCTCTCGACCGCAAATGGTGGACCCTGATCGCCGTCTGCACGGCGACGTTCATGCTCCTGCTCGACATCACCGTCGTGAATGTGGCGCTGCCCGACATCCAGCAGTCGCTGCACGCGAGCTTCTCGGACCTGCAGTGGGTCGTGGACGCCTACTCGCTGACCCTGGCCGCCTTCCTGTTGACCGCCGGGGTGGCGGGCGACATCTACGGGCGACGAAAGATCTTCGCCGTCGGTTTGGTCGTCTTCTCGCTGGCCTCGCTGGTCTGCGGTCTCTCCACCACGCCCCTCATGCTCAACCTGGCCCGCGCCGTCCAGGGCGTGGGGGGCGCCATCATGTTCGCCACCTCACTGGCGCTGATCGCCGCCGCGTTCACGGGGCGCGACCGCGGGACCGCCTTCGGCGTCTACGGCGCGGTGATCGGCGGGGCCGTCGCCATCGGGCCACTGATCGGTGGCGCGATCACGAGCGGCATCGGCTGGCGCTGGATCTTCTTCGTGAACGTTCCCATCGGCGCCATCGCGGTCCTCATCACCTTCACCCAGATCGCCAAGTCGGAGGACCTGCGGGCGCGCAAGATCGACTGGGTGGGCTTCGTCACCTTCTCGGTGAGTCTTTTCCTGCTCGTGTTCGCGCTCGTGCGGGGCAACGACTTCGGTTGGGGCAGCGGCACCACCATCACCTTGCTGGCGGCCGCAGGCGTCCTGATGGTGGGCTTCTTCATCAACGAACGCTTTACGGCGGACCCGATGCTCGACCTCGGCCTGTTCAAGATCCCGGCCTTCGTGGGTCTGTCGACGGTGGCCTTCACACTGGCCGCATCGATCTTCGCCATGTTCCTCTACCTGACCCTCTACATTCAGGACAACCTGGGCTACGGCCCGTTCGCCGCCGGCATCCGCTTCCTGCCCATGACCCTGGTCATCTTCTTCACATCCTTCTTCGCCGGGCGCCTCACCGTGCGTGTGCAGTCGCGGTACCTGTTGGGAATCGGGATGCTCTTCGTCACCGGCGGGCTCCTGCTCATGGCGACGACCCATCCGAACTCGACCTGGACCGTGCTTCTGCCCGGTTTCATCGTGTGCGGCTTCGGGGTCGGGATCGTCAACCCGGTCTTGGCCTCGGGCGCCGTCTCCGTCGTCCAGCCGCAGCGCAGTGGCATGGCCTCCGGTGCCAACAACACCTTCCGCCAGGTCGGCATCGCCACTGGGATCGCCGTGCTCGGCGCGGTGTTCCAGAGCCAGATCGTGGCGCACACCACGGCCGCGCTGGCCAAGTCGCCCTTCGGGCCG
Source organism: uncultured Acidimicrobiaceae bacterium (assembly GCA_963755375.1). Classification (GTDB taxonomy): domain Bacteria; phylum Actinomycetota; class Acidimicrobiia; order Acidimicrobiales; family RAAP-2; genus Bog-473. Next base: position 227,100 of record CAVWKG010000003.1, read on the forward strand.
GAGGTCCTGCGGCGGGGCGGTGCGCAACTCCAGGGAGCCATGTCCTCGGGCGAGGTCCGCCAGGCGGCGGGCGCCGTCCCGATCGCCGCGGCCCGGAACGCGCTGCTCCAGGCGTACCACTCGGGGTTCTCGGTGACACTGAATCACCTCATGGAGATCGGTGCGGTGGTGGCCCTGGTGGGCGCCGTCTGCGGCTTCGCTTTGGTGCGCCAGCGTGACTTCGTGGTCCCCACGGGGGCGCCGACCGGGCCCCCCGCCCATGGTGGCGAGGGCCAGCCGGGCCCGGCGGACGACGCCGTCCCGGCCGTGCATGCGTGAGGCGTTCACGCTCGAGGGGGCATTCGTCCGGCTGGAGCCGCTGAGCGAGGCCCACATCCCCGCCCTGGTGGAGGCGGCCGGGCTGGACCGCAGCACGTACGTGTGGACGTACACGCCCGCCGGCCTGGAGCAGATGACCGACTACGTGGCCGACGCGCTGGCCAAGGTGGCGTCGGGGGCCCACGTGGCCTTCGCCACCGTGCGGCGGGGTGCCGGCCTGGACGGGTCCGACCTCGTCGTCGGCGCCACGCGGTTCTGCGAGATGGCGTACTGGCAGTGGCCACCGCGGGCGAGCCACCAGCGCCACGGCGTGCCTGATGTCGTCGACATCGGTTTCACCTGGCTGGCGGGGCCGGCCCAGCGGACGCACGTCAACACCGAAGCCAAGCTGCTCATGATGACGCACGCCTTCGAGGTCTGGGAGGTCCACCGGGTGGCGTTGCAGACCGACGTGCGCAACAAGCGATCGTGGACCGCCATCGAGCGCATCGGGGGCCAGCTCGACGGCATCATGCGGGCGGATCGGCCCGGGTCGGACGACACGGTGCGGACTTCGGCCCGCTTCTCCATTGTGGCCGCCGAGTGGCCGACCGTGAAGGAGCGTCTGACGGCGCGTCTTCTGACGTAAGGCGGGCGTCCGCTCACGAGAGGCACGACAGGCCGTGGTGCGCGAAGAGGAACGCGTACACGGCGAGCACGGTCGCCGTGTACGCGGGCGGGATGCCAAGGAGGGACAGCGCCGCAAGGAAGACCGGTCGGGCGACCCGGCGACCGAGCGAGGGACCGGCGGAGGCGGCGCGTCGGGCCAACCAGGACATGATCATGCTCGTCGTCAGGAGGGGCATCGCCACCCCCAGTAGCCAGGCCATCCGCGATCCGTAGGTACCCGATGTGGCGATGACACCGAAGGCGATCACGATCACCGTTGCGCTCAACGTCGCGACTGCCGCGATTGCCGCGAGGTTGGTGGCTGCCGCTGCCGGCGGATGCTCCACGGCCGCAGGCCTCATGGAACGGCGTCGAAGTGGCGAGCCAGCTCGTTGGCATAGTGGAGGCCAAGGGTTTCCCCGTGCTCGGCCAGCCAGACCGAGAGGGCCGTCGAGCCGGTGGACGGGCCGTCGGTGTCGGCCAGACCGGCGGCCATGGCCCCGTACTCCTCGGTGGTGAGCAGCACATCGTGCAAGACAAGCCCGATCCCTCGGGCCAGAAGAGGCATGCAGGCGCCCGGCACGTGGACCAGGCGAGCCCGACTCCCGACTGCTCCCCTGATGGCGCCGACGAGCTCATTGAAGGTCGGCCTCTCCGGGCCGACGGCGTCGGTGACGCTGTCGTGCGTCTCGGCCGCCTTGGCCAGACAGAGGCGCGCCAGGTCGTCGACATGGATACCCCGGATCCGGTAGTCCCCGTTGCCACCGATGGCAAAGACGGGCAGCCGGCGGAGGAGCCAGGCGATGTTGTTGAGCAGGACGCCGTCTCCGCCGAACAGGATGGCCGGGCGGACGATCGCGTAGGAGAGATCGCACTCGGCGAGCGCCCGCTCCACCAGGGCCTTGCCCCGGAAATAGGGAAACGGCGAGTCGCCGCTCGGGTGCGTGATGCTCACGTGCACGATCCGCTGGACGCCCGCCCGCTGCGCGGCATGGAACAGCGCCCGTGAGTTGGACACGGCCCGCTCGTGGTCGATGGCGCCGTGGGGGAAGCGCACCCAGTAGGTGTTGTAGAGCGTGGTGGCTCCCGAGAGCGACGCCACCAGACCCAGGGCGTCGTCGAAGTCGAGCGGGTGGACGTCGATCGCCGACCCGCTCGGCACCCGCCTGGGATGGCCCGTCATGGTGCGCACCTGCCGGCCATCCTGCAGCAAAGCCCGGGCCAGGGAGGCACCCGAGTAGCTGAAGGCGCCGGTGACCACGTCGAGCCCGGTGTCCGTCGACCGGCTCCGTGCCCGGGCCCCGATGGGAGCGACGCCGGTCATGACGCCTCCTTCGGTGCCGTCGCGGTGAGGGCCTCGAGCAGCGCGGCCAGGTTCTTCGCGTGGGCGAAGAGCCCCAGCGCTCGGGCGCGATCCCCGTCGAGGTGCGTCAGCATCTCGAGCCCGAGGTAGAGCGCGACGATCCCGTACGCCACGTCGGCGGGAGGCACGACCGAGTCCAGCGGCGAACCGAGCGTGGGGGTCACCGCATGCTCGGCGAAAGCGAACCAGGGACCAAGGCGAGCCGACACTTCGGCCCCCAAGCCCGGCGTTGACGATGCCCCCGCGATCATCTCGACGAGGACAGAAACGTAGCCGGCGTCGAGATCCTCCCGAAAGATCGTTGTCGCCACGTCGACGAGCTCGGTGGGTGATCCGACACGGTCGACCGCCGCCCCGTACTCCTCCATCCGCCGGGCACCGACCGAGTCGAGCGCGGCCAGCAAGAGGTTCGCAACCGAACCGAAGTGGTAGAAGATCAGGCCCTGGTTCAGGCTCGCGCGCTCGGCGATCGCCCTCGCGCTCGACCCCGCAAACCCCTCGGCTTTGAGTGTCTCAATCGCGGCGTCGACGAGCTTCGTGCGCGTGCCCGACGAGCGGGAAGAGTCCTTGCCCACCACGGCGCTCGACATCCCGGACTTGGCCATCTCCCACTCCTCACTTTGAGTGAATGCTCAAAGCATATACACAAGAACAGCGAGCGTCCAGCCGCGCCGGAGGCATGGCGAGACAGGCCGAGCGGCAAGCGGCCACGCAGAGACGGGTCAGAGAGAGGCGCGGCGGGAGGCCAGCCCGGACCTGGAATGCGGACCCTACGCCCCGGGCTTCGACCCGAGTCGGGTCGGGACGTCTCGGAGGTTCAGGCCCGGCTGAGCGAGGCCGAGATCTTGCGCAGGTGCAGCGCGTGGACGGCGGCCTCGGCCTCGTCCTTGGGTCGCACCGCCGCCACGGCCTTGCCCGTCCGGTGAATCCGCCAGGCCAGCTTGTCGGCCCGCTCGACCGTGTGGCCGAAGATCTCCACGAAGGCCTGGATCACGGTCTGAAAGGTCGTGACGTCGTCGTTCCAGACGATGACCGCCCAGAGGTCCTCGAACTCGAAGAAGGCGTCGATGTCCTCGTCGATCACGACGGTCGTGCTGGGTTCGAGTGTCCGAGGCAAAGGATCTCCGAGGGTGGATCGTGAGCCGGAATTTGGGCCCGTGGCAGTTTAGGCCTGCGGGGTAGCGTGCGGAGATGCGAGCCACCGTCCTCGAAGGACCGCGCAACATCAAGGTCGAGAATGTCCCCGATCCGGTGCTGCCCGGGCCCGAAGGCGTCATCGTCACGGTCGAGCGCACCGCCATCTGCGGTTCCGATCTGCACCTCTACCACGACGCGCCGACGGGCAGCGGTATCCGGCTCGGCCACGAGGCCATCGGAACGGTCGCCGAAGTCGGGCCGCACGTGCACAGCCTGAGGGCGGGCGACCGCGTGCTGGTCTCAGGCGTCATCGGGTGCGGTGTGTGCACGCCCTGCCTGGCCGGCCAGCCCAACGTCTGCCTGGCCGACAAGGCCACGGCGTTCGGCACGGTCCCTGACCTTCCCGGCGGGCAGGCCGAGGCCATGGCGGTCCCGTTCGCCGACCTCTTCACCCTTCCGATCCCTGAGGGCGTCGCCGACGAGGAGGCCGTCCTCCTCACCGACATCCTCCCCACGGGCTACCTCGGCGCGCTGCGGGCGAACATCCAGCCGGGCGCCACCGTGGTCGTCGTCGGGCTCGGACCAGTCGGGATCATGGCGCTGCAGTGCGCGTCACTCTTCGGCCCGGCGCGCATTTTCGCCGTCGACATGGTGCCCGAGAGGCTGGCCCGGGCCGAGCGCCTGGGGGCGGAGCCCATCGATGCCCGCGTCGCGCCCGGGTCGGTCCAGGTGCTCGAAGCCACGGGCGGCCGGGGCGCCGAGAGCGTCATTGAGGCTGTCGGGGCTGACGCCACGGTCCTCGACGCCGTGTCCTGCGCGGCCACCGGCGGCACGGTGTCGGTCGTCGGCGTCAACCTCACGATGGACCTCCCCTTCCCGATGGGGATCGTCTTCTTGAAGAGCCTGACCCTGCGCGCCGTGTTTGCGCCCATTCCGGGAACGTGGCGCTCGCTCGTCCCGCTCCTGCAATCTGGCCGGTTGGCCGGCCTGGGTGAGACGTTCACCCACCGCATGGACCTGAACGAGGCCCCCGAGGCCTACGAGTTGTTCGACTCGCGGGCCGACGGCGTCTTGAAGGTCTTGTTGACGCCGAATCCCTGAGCCCCGTCAGGCTCGTCCGGCGTCCGGTTGAGCACCAGGGGGAACTTGGCCATGCCGAGCTCGGGTCGCACGGTGAACCACGGCGCCGGCGGCGGCACGATGATCGCGGTCAATGCGTCGACGATGGGCTCGTAGTTGACCCGCCAACCCTGGAAGTGCCGCCAGGCGTCGTCGGCCGTTCGCTCGGCAGGGAAGTTGACGGACTCGAGCCGGCGGAAACCTTCGTCGAACTCCAGGCGCGACAAGCGCACACGCGCCGTCGGGAGCGGGTCGTCGTCGTAGGGGATGCGCAGCGCCCGGGCCATGGACCGCAGGCAATTGATCCCCATGGAGAGGCAGAGACGGGCTTGCCGCGGCGTCTGCGCGGGACTCACTGCGTGATACAGCGCGGCCGAGTCCATCATGGCCACCAACGCGACCAGCCAGCTGCGGGTCGGGACCGGCGAACGGAACCAGAGCAGCGCGGGGTAGTTGGCGTGGCTCTCCGAGACCGCGGCGGCCCAGCGCTCCCAGTCGGAGTAGAGCGGCGGGAGCTCGTCCATCGTGTCGAGCCAGTGGTGGCGGGCCAGGATCTCCGGGCCCCAGGCCGGGTTCCCGGCCCGTGCCTCGAGCAGTGTCACCTCCGTCTCGCGGGTCGAGAATTGGTTGTACAGCGCCGGCAGGTAGGCAATCTCGAGCGCAACGACGAGCAAACCGATGCCGGCCGCGGTGATCTCCGCCACCCGCGGCCCCGCCTGGCCCGACGAGACGACGCCCAGTGTGAAGACCGACGACCCCGAGATGCCGAGCGCTGTGGCGAAGTCCACCCCTGCGGCGTACCACTCGATGAGGGCGACGCCGACGACGATAAAGCTGAGCCAGATCACGAACAGGAAGACCATGGCGGCGGGCCCGACGAACGACAGGACGCGGTCGCGCGTCTCGTAGTTCGGAAGCTTGGGGGCAATGCGGCGCGCTGAGCCTCCGAGGACCCCGGCCAGCGCGCGCATGGCCGGCGAGGAGGTGACCCGGGGCACGACAAGCGCCGTGAACACGCTCCACGAGGTAGCGAGGACGAGGGCGATGCCCAAGACGAGTGCGACCGGGCGGGCGACCGACTCCACGGGCGCCATCCTGCCAGATGCCCGGACGGGATCGGCCCGGACGTGCCGTCAGTGCGCGGCGAGCCTCGCGGCGGCCGGTCCGCTCGCCACCAGAGCGGCGGGCACCTCGACCGGACGGGAGCGCAGCAGTTCCCCGAGGCCCTTCGCCTGCGTGTCCAGGCGGAGGTTGGAGGCGACGCCCCAGCCGAGGAGGCCGCGCACGACGAAGTTCACGGCCCGCAGGTTCGGCAACGGGTAGCGGCTGACCGAATAGGCCTCGACCTCCGGCAGCAACGCCTTGAACAGCGCCACGGAGAACTCATGCTGGAGCCACGCAGCCACGGCATCGTCGTCGGCCCAGACCCCCACATTGGCGTCGCCGCCCTTGTCCCCCGAGCGGGCGCCGACCAGCACCCACAGCGGGACCATCACCGTTTGCCGTCCGGGCTGGTCCGGTCGTGCGACTTCCGAGGCAGCCCCAGTCGCACTCCCAGTCGCAGCCTCAGCCTCAGCCGGGGGCGGACCCTCAGCCGACGAAGACACCGACCCCTCGCCCCCGCCGTCGAACTCCGTCAGAGGCGAGGCGGCGATCGGCCGGCCGTCACACTCGATGTGCGGGGAGACGGCGGTGGCGCTCACCGTGGTCGGCCAGTAGCGGGCGACGCCCTGCGCTCCCGTCGGGGCCGACGTGAAGAACGTGCCGGGGTAGCTGGACAGGCTGGTCTCGATGACGGCCCCCGAGAAGGCCCGCCCCACCGAGTGCTCATCGTCGCCGCGCACGGCCAGCCGCAGGTACGCCATGCTCCCGCCGGTCAGGTCGCCCGAGAGGTCTTCGGCTGTCTCGGCGAACCCCGCTTGCCCGCCCGCGATCCCGGCCCACACGGCCTCCGCCGCGAAGCGCGCCTTCTCGGCCACCTGGGCGCCTGTCACGGCCAGCGTCATGGCGTTGCGCCAGCCGTGGTCGAGGTTGGCCGTCACCTTCAGCGTTGCGGGAGGAGGTTCGCCTCGCACCGACGCGATGCGCACCCGGTCCGGCCCCTCCTGTGCCAGCTCGATGCTGTCGAACCGTGCCACGGCGTCAGGGCTGAGATAGCGCGGGTCCCCGATCTCGTAGAGCAGTTGCGCTGTCACGGTCCCCACGGTCACCATGCCGCCGGTCCCGGGGTGCTTGGTGATCACCGACGAGCCGTCGGCGGACAGCTCCGCCAGCGGGAATCCGATGCGCTCCCGGCCCGGCACCTCCTCGAAGAAGGCGTAGTTGCCGCCGCAGCACTGGGCGCCGCATTCAATGATGTGTCCCGCCACCACCGCGCCGGCAATGGGGTCGAGGTCGGCGTCGGACCAGCCGAAGGCGTGCAGCGCAGGCCCGACCACCAGCGCGGCGTCGGTCACCCGACCGGTGACCACGACCTGGGCGCCGGCGGCCAGCGCGTCGGCGATCGGTCGCGCCCGGAGGTAGGCATTCGCGGTGACGACGGAGGCGCCGGCCGGGAGCACCTCGCCCGTGTCGAGGTTGACGAACTTCTCCCCCTGCGCCTGCAGGTCCGCCAGCCGGGGCGTGATGTCGTCCCCCGAGACCGAGGCCACGCGCACGTCGAGTCCCTGCCGTCGGGCCAGCTCCCCCACCGCGCCGGCCAACGCCTCCGGTTGGAGTCCTCCGGCGTTAGCGACCACGGTGATACCGCGCTCGATGCAGGTCGGGAGCACCTCCTCGAGCTCACGCAGGAACGTGCGGGCGTAGCCGCCGCTCCGCTGCCGCGTCTTGTGGAGGATGTACATGGTCAGTTCGGCCAGCCAGTCGCCCGTCAGCACGTCGAGCGGACCGCCGTCGACCATCTCGCGGGCGGCGCCGGTGCGGTCCCCGAAGAAACCACTGCAGTTCCCGATCCGCACCACGTTCAGGCCGGCTCCACCTTGACGAGCAGGTCGTGCACGTCGACCTGCTGCCCGGGCACGCACTGCACTTCGGTGACCGCCCCGGCCCCGTTGGCGCGCAGGGTGTGCTCCATCTTCATCGCCTCCAGCACGACCAATCCATCGCCCTCGGCCACCACGTCACCCTCGGCCACGAGCACCTTGGTCACCGCACCGGGCAACGGGGCGCGACACTCTCCGGCCACGCCGCCGCGCTCGTCGGCATCGTCCGCCGTGCGCAGGGCGAAACTCGATTGGCCCTCGGGCCCGTTCACATCCGCCCTGTGATCCGTGAGGCGCACCCGGTAGCGACGGCGCACCCCGTCCGCCGTCAGGTCCGCGACGACGTCCTCGCCGGCCCCGCCGCCGCCGTGGACCTGCGCCCGGCCCACGTCGCGCCACTCGCCGTCGACCAGCACGCGAGCCGGCCCGCCGGGATGCGCGGCCCGCACCTCGATCGTCCCCGTGGCGTCCGTGAGTTGATCGGCGTGCAGCGGGCGTCCGACATTGCGCCAGCCGGCGGCGGGGACGGGGACGAGGCTCCGCGCCGCCCGATCGCTCGTGAGGCAGAAGGCCACGGCGGCGGCGTGACGCCGCCGCGTGTCGTCCGACTGGACAGCGACACGCAGATCGGGCCGACTGTCCAGGTAGTGCACATCGGCCTGGCCGCCCCGGAAGACCGCGTCGTCCAGCACCGCGCCGAGCAGCTCCCGGTTCGTCTCGAGGCCGTCCAGCTCCAGGGAGCGCAGGCCCCGCGACAACCCGGCGACAGCGGCGATGCGATCCCGGCCATGAGCCATCAGCTTCGCCACCAAGGAATCGTACGCGGGGCTGACGATGGTCCCCGACTCGATGGCGCGGTCGGTGCGGAGCCCCGGCCCCTCCGGCCACCGCACGTGGGTCGCGGTGCCAGGCGTGGGCCGGTAGTCGTCCCGTGGCCGTTCGGCACAGAGGCGCACCTCGACGGCATGCCCCATCGCGACCACCTCGGACTGAGCCAGCGGAAGGGGTTGCCCGGCCGCCACCGCCAGCTGCAGCACCACGAGGTCGAGCCCGGTGACCAGTTCGGTCACCCCGTGCTCCACCTGCAGGCGCGTGTTCATTTCGAGAAAGAAGAACCCACTGGCGTCGACCAGGTACTCGACGGTGCCCACCCCCGCATAGCCCACCGCGTGCGCCACGGCCACGGCCGCTTCCCACATCTGGCGGCGGGTCGTCTCGGGCACCAGCACCGCCGGCGCCTCCTCGACGACCTTCTGGTGCCGGCGCTGCACCGAACACTCCCGGTCGAGCAGGTGCAGGACGGTGCCCTGGCTGTCCCCGACCACCTGCACCTCGACGTGGCGGGGGGCCTCGAGATACCGCTCCAGGAACACCTCGTCCGATCCGAACGCGGCCGCCGCCTCGCGTTGGGCCGCGGCCACGGCATCAACGAGCTCGCCCGGCGCGCCCACCAGGCGCATGCCGCGGCCGCCACCGCCGGCGGACGCCTTGACGAGCACGGGGTACCCGACGCTCGCGGCGGCGGCCTGCAGTCCGCCCTCGTCCTCCACCACGGCGCTCGGGAGCACCGGCACACCGGCCGCGGCCGCCAGCTCCTTGGCCCGGGCCTTGTGTCCCATCACGCGCATGGCCTCAGGCGACGGCCCCACCCAGACGAGGCCCTCGGCCGCACACGCCTCGGCGAGCACGGGGTTCTCGGAAAGGAAGCCGTAGCCGGGGTGCACCGAGTCCGCCCCTGTCAGCATCGCCGCCTCCACGAGAGCGGCGGGCGACAGGTAGGTCTCGGCCAGCGACGTGCCGGGCAGGTGCACCGCAGCATCGGCCTCTCTGACATGCGGGCTCTCGGCGTCATCCGTCGCATAGACGGCGATAGCCTCCATGCCCGCAGCATGGGCGCCGCGTATGAGACGACGGGCGATCTCGCCCCGGTTGGCCACTAAGAGGCGCTCGATCATCAGTGCCGCACCACACCGAAGACCGCAGTGCCGTGCACCGCCGCCGAGTGCACGGCGGTCAGGGCCACGGCCAGCACGGTACGCGTGTCGCGCGGGTCGATGATCCCGTCGTCCCAGAGACGACCCGTGGCGTACTGCGCCGTCGACTCCTCCTCGATCTGCGCTTCGGTGGCCTGGCGCAGCTCCTCGTCGGCGGCCTCGTCGAAGGCGCGGCCCGCCGCGGCGGCCGCGTTGCGGCGCACAATGGAGAGCACGCCTGCCAGCTGCTTCGGACCCATGACAGCGATGCGGTGATTGGGCCAGGTGAAGACGAAGCGCGGGTCGTACGCCCGTCCCGCCATGGCGTAGTTGCCCGCCCCGTAGCTGGCCCCCACCATGAGCGTGAGGTGCGGCACGGTCGAGTTCGACACCGCGTTGATCAGCTTGGCTCCGTCCTTGATGATCCCGCCCTGCTCGTAGCGCGTGCCGACCATGAACCCGGTGATGTTCTGCACGAACAGGATCGGTGTGTCGGTGCGATTGCAGAGCGCTATGAACTGCGCGCCCTTCTGTGCTTCGGGCGAGAAGAGGATGCCGTTGTTGGCCACCACGCCGATGGGGTAGCCACCGATGGAGGCCCACCCGCACACCAGCTGGACGCCGTAGGCCGCCTTGAACTCCTCGAAGCGGGAGCCGTCCACAATGCGAGCAATGATCTCGCGCACGTCGAAGGGCACCCGCACGTCCACCGACGCGATACCGAGCAACTCCTCGGCCGGGTAGAGCGGCTCGTCGCCGGGATCGACGGGCCCGGGACCCAGACGGCGCCAGTGCAGGTGGGCCACGATGCCGCGCGCCATGCGGATGGCCTCGGGCTCGTCGCGCGCCAGGTAGTCGCACAGGCCCGAGATCTCGGCGTGCATCCGCGCCCCGCCGAGCTCCTCCTCGTCCGCCTCCTCCCCGATCGCCATCTTCACCAGCGGCGGACCGCCGAGGAAGACGCGGGCCCGATCCTCGACCATGACCGTGTAGTCGCTCATGCCGGGGAGGTAGGCACCGCCGGCCGTCGACGAGCCGAACACGACGCAGACGCTGGGGATGCCCTGCGCCGACAGTTGGGTCAGACGACGGAACTGCTCCCCTCCGGGCACGAAGACGTCGGCCTGCTTGGGCAGATCGGCCCCTCCGGACTCGACCAGGAGCAGGAGCGGGAGGCGGTTCTCCTCCGCCACGTCCATGGCGCGCAGGAGCTTGCGGATGGTCGTCGGGCTCGTTGTCCCGCCGCGCACCGTCGGGTCGTTGGCGACGACCAGGCACTGCGTGTGGGCCACTTCGGCCAGCGCGACGACGACGCCACCGCCGACCGGGTCGCTGGTGTGGAGCCCGGCGAGCGGGCTGAGCTCGAGCACCGGCGTGCCGGGATCGACCAGCGCCTCGAGACGCTCGCGTGCCAGCATCTTGCCGCGAGCTCGGTGGCGCTCGACGTACAGCACACCGCCACCGGCGAGCACGGCGTCATGGAGGACGCGCAGCTCGTCGACCAGCGCGCCCATGGCCTCGGCGTTGGCGGTGAACTCGTCGCCGGTGACGGCCAGGTGCGACCGGATCATGCGGTCGTGTCCCATACGGGGTGGCGCTTCTCCAAGAACGCCGCCATGCCCTCCGTGGCCTCGGTCCCGGCGAACAGCTCGGCCGACGTGGTGGCGGCGGCGGCCAACCCCTCGGCCCAGGTTTGCCCGGACAGGTTCCGGAGCAACGCCTTGGTGGCCCGCACCGCGCCCGGGGCCGCCTGGCGCAGCGCGGTCGTCTGATCCGCCACCCAGCTGTCGAGCGCGGGCTCGTCGGGGGTGACCGCCGTCAGCAGCCCGGCCGCAACGGCCTCGGACGCGCTGAAGCGCTCGCCGGTGAGCGTGGCGCGGGCGAGGAAGCGGCGATCCATCACGCGCAGCGCCGGCACCAGAATCATGGCCGGCGCCACGCCCACACGGACCTCGGTGAAGGCGAAGGTGCTCGCCTCCGCGGCCACGGCCATGTCGGCGGCGGCGATGAGGCCGAGACCGCCGGCCCGTGCGTGGCCGTTGACGCGGACGATGACCGGCACCGCGCTCTCGACCATGGTGGTCAGGATCGCCGGCATGCGGCTGGGGGCGGCGGTGCCGCGCTCGGACAGATCGGCGCCCGAGCAGAACACCGTTCCCGTCCCCGTCAGCACGACGGCCCGCACGTCGGAGTCACTGAGCGCGTCCCGCAACGCCTGCTCCAACTGCGTCAACAGGGCGGCCGAGAGCGCGTTGCGGTTGGCCGGTGAGTCGAGCGTCAGCGTCCGCACGCCGCCGCGATGCTGCACGCCGACCAACACGTCCGTCACGGGTGCGCAGTGTAGGTGGGTGCTCACACATGGGGGGAAAAGGGCCGGTGCTATCGTTCGCCGGTGATCGAGAGCGACGAGCACCAGCTGTTCCGCAAGACGCTCCGGGACCTCTTCGAGCGGGAAATCGAACCGCACGTCGACGAGTGGGAGGCGGCCCGGACGTTTCCCGCCCACGAGCTCTTCCCCAAGCTGGCGGCCGTGGGACTCCTCGGCCTCGAGTACGAGGAGGAGTACGGCGGCATGGGGGCCGACCACACCTATTCGCTCATCGCGGGCGAAGAGATGGGACGGATCAGCTGTGGCGGGGTCCCGATGGCGATCGCGGTCCAGATGTCGATGGCCACACCGGCGCTGGCCCGCTACGGCTCCCACGAGCTGAAGGAGCGCTATCTGGCACCGGCCATCCGGGGCGAGTCCGTGACCTCCATCGCCGTCACCGAGCCCGACGCCGGCAGCGACGTCGCCGGCATCCGGACCCGCGCCGTGCTCGACGGTGACGAATGGGTCATCAACGGCGCCAAGCTCTTCATCACCAACGGCACGCAGGCCGACTGGCTCTGCCTGCTCGCCCGGACCTCCGACGATCCCGGGTACCACGGGATGTCCCTCATCGTGGTGCCGACCGACGTCGCCGGGGTGGTGGTGTCGCGCAAGCTGGAGAAGCTCGGTATGTGGTCGAGCGACACGGCCGAGCTGTCGTTCACCGACGTGCGGGTGCCGGTCACCAACACCATCGGCGAAACCGGGCGCGGCTTTCAACAACAGATGGTGCAGTTCCAGGCCGAGCGGCTCATGACGTTCTACAAGCAGGTGGGCTCCATTGCGCTCGCCCTGGAGCGCACGAGGGCCTACCTGCGCGAGCGCAGGGCGTTCGGCGCCCCGCTGATCGCCAACCAGCACCTGCAGTTCGTGCTGGCCGAGCTGTCAGCCCGCCACGACGTGCTGAAGCAGTACGCCCGCACCATCGCCGACTCGGTGCTGCGGGGTGAGGACGCCACCCGCTTCGCCACCATCGGCAAGCTGCTCGGGTCGCGCCTGCAGCGCGAGGTGGCCGACTGCGCCGTGCAATTCCACGGCGGCATGGGCTACATGGACGAGAACTGGACCTCGCGTTACTTCCGGGACACCCGCCTCGACTCCATCGGCGCGGGGGCCGACGAGGTCATGCTGCGCATCCTGGCGCGCATGGAGGGGTACTCGGTCGACTGAGCACCCGCACGCCTACGTGTGCCGGAACACCGCCTGGCCACCGCCGCTGGCGATCAGGCGGCGCTCCCGTGACCACACCCTTCCGGTCCACGAGAGCAGGCCAGCCCGGGCCACCGGCGAATGCGCATCGAGCAGCAGCCAGTCCGACGAGACCCCGGAGTGCTGGAACGAGGCGTAGAGGTCCAGGCTCGGCGCGACGAACGGAGGGTCGAGGTACATGTGCGGACGCGAGCCCGCCGGCCAACTCCCCACGTCGAGCACAATGAGCGAGCGCGCCGCGTCCACCCAGGGGTCGTCGAACGTCGCCGTCGGTCGGGCGCGCACCCAGGTCCGCCAGGTCGGCGGCAGCGGGCCTTCGGGCGGCCACTGCTGCGACCATTCGACCAGGCGCTGGTCGAAGTTGCCCCAGAAGGGCATGACGGGCCGGTCCTCGGAGGGCCACCGGTCCGCCCGTGTCGGCAGCTCACCCGGATCCGGCACCTTCGGCGGGTGCACGTCCTCGTGCTCGAGACCCTCCACCGCGCCGACGGACCAGACCATGGCCTCGAGCACCGCTCGGCCCTCCTGGGTCATGGCGACACGCTGCGCCAGCACGGTGCGGCCCGCCCGCAGCGGAGTGACCACGAGGTCGACCGGAGCGAAGGCGGCCACCGAGAGGTACTGGCAGAAGAAGCTGGCCGGGCGGGCAAAGGGGCTCTCCGCTCCCGCCGCCCGCAGCGCCAGGGCCGCCACGTACCCGCCGCAGGGCCCCCAGATCTCCCAGTCGGCGTGCACCGTCGCGCTGAAATGGCCCTCCCCGACGGGCTCGACCGCCGTCTGCACCTCGATGTCACCCATGGCGTCGGGTCTCCTGCCAGCGCTCGCGCACGAGCTCCATGACGACGACCTCCTCACCGCGGGGCCCCACCGTCGTCCGGTGGTGGGCGAAGCCCAACCGCTCCATCACCCGCCCCGAGGACACGTTCTCCGGCTCGTAGATGCTGACGATGCGGTCGAGGCCGCCGGTGGTGAAGCCGAACTCGACCGCGGCGGCGCCGGCCTCGGTCGCCAGGCCCCGCCCACGCCAGGGTCCCGCCAGGCGCCACCCCACCTCGACGGCCGGGAGGATCTCGGGCAGGAAGTGCGGAACGGCGAGACCCGCCCATCCGATCATGGTCCCGCTGGCCCGCTCGATCAGCGCCTCGATCCCGAAACCGTCGCTGTCATAGCGCGCCACCACCCGCCGGAGGAACTCGCGGGTCTCCTCCACCGACATCGCAGCCCGGAGCGGGTACCACCAGAACGACTCCTCGGCATGGAGGGCCGCCGAGCGCGTCGAGGTCACCCGGAACGAAGGGCCGCACCACCAGCCGCGGGGTCGTGAGCGTGGGAATGCCCGGCCGGTCCATGGGCGCCGCGGGTCAGCCGAGGGGGAGGCCGGGCGCGTCGGCCAGCGAGGGGTCGCGCCCCGGCCGGGCGGTCGGGGCGTAGAGCTGGTCCGGCCGGAACGACCGCACGGCCCGGTCGCCCGCCCGCCCTCCGACCACCTCGACCCACACGTCACCCGTCTCTCCGTTGGTGATGTGCGCGACGAACTCCCACGAGGCCCCCCGCAGGCGCGTGCCGTCGACCTGCACGGGATCGCCCGGGCGCAGCCCGGCCCAACGGGTGGTGCGACGCAGGTCAGCCACGCGTGCGGACGGGGGGGCCTTGGGACATCCCATCCTTTCTACCGTGCTTTCGAGGATGGGCCGGCGCGTCCCCGCCCCGCCGTATCCTGTCGGTGATGGCGCTCGACCCCCCACGCACCTTGAGCCCGTCGAAAGTCGTCGCCTTCACCAATTGCGCACTCGCCTTTCGCTTTTCACAGATCGAGCACCGGCCCGAGCCGCCGTCCCCGCACGCCGTCAAGGGCACCCTGGTGCACGCCGCGCTGGAGGGGCTCTTCTGGCACCACCCGCCCGGGGCGCGGACGCCGTCCGCCGCGCACGCCGAGCTGGAGCGCTCCTGGGACGAGCTCCAGCACGACGACGAGTACGTGCAGCTCGCGCTGGATCGGGACGATGCCAGCGCCTTCCGGGCCGACGCGCGGACGTTGGTCGACAATTACTTCCGCCTGGAGGATCCCAACGAGGCGCGGGCGGTGGGGATCGAGCTGGGTGTCGAGACGGTGGTCGAGGGCCTGCGCCTGCGCGGCATCATCGACCGCCTCGACGTCGCCGCCGACGGCAGCCTCGTCGTCGTGGACTACAAGACGGGCCGGGCACCCTCCGAGCGCTTCGAGCGTGGCAGCATGGGCGGGGTCCAGACGTATGCGCTGTTGTGCGAAAGCCTGCTCGGACGTGCCCCGGCCGAGGTCCGGCTGCTCTACCTCCGCCAACCGATCGCCATTTCATCGGTGGCATCCGAACAGACCATCCGCGGCCAGCGCAGGCGGGCCGTGGCCGTGTGGTCCGCCATTGAGCGGGCGTGCGACGCGGAGGACTTCCGTCCCCACGTCAGCCCCCTCTGCAACCACTGCAACTTCAAGACCTCCTGCCCCGCCTTCGCCGCGTGAGAGGCCTGCAGTGAGCACCATCGACGAGGCGGTCGACGCCGCCTTCGAGCCACTCCGGGGCCGCGCCGAGATCGACCGCGCCGCCGCGGTCGTGTCCAACCTGGCCGATTACGGGCTCATCTGGGTGGTCCTGGCCGGCCTGAAGGCGCGGCGACGAGGCCCGGACCGGCGCCGGGCGGTCGTCTCGCTCGCCGCGGCAGGCTTCTCGTCGCTGCTCGTGAGCCGGGTGGTGAAGGCCGCGGTCGAGCGGCAGCGGCCCGAGGACCACATCGACGCCGGCGTGCGCACCCCGTCCAGCAGCAGCTTCCCGAGTGGCCACACCCTCGCCGCCTTCTGCACCGCCTTCGTCCTGGGCGACTCGGACGCCGGCACCGCGGCCAACGTGGGGTTCGCCGCCGCGGTGGCGGCCAGCCGCGTCCACCTCCGGGCCCACCACCCCACCGACGTGATCGGCGGCGCGGTGATCGGCTCGGTGCTGGGATTGGGACTGCGCCCTCTTGTCGACCTCGTCACGCCCGGCAGCGTGGGGCGGCGGGCCAGGCGTCGGGGCGGCCGGGGAATGCGTCACCCCGAGGTCGTGTTGCAGCATTTATGAAGCATTTCGCCGTCACCTGGGACTATCGCTGTCCCTTCGCCCGCAACGCCCACGAACATCTCGCCACCGCGCTGGCCGACGGTGCCGACTGGGACGTCACGTTCTTGCCCTTCTCGTTGAGCCAGGCGCACGTGCCCGAGGGAGGGACCCCCGTCTGGGACGACCCCGAGAAGGCAGACGACCTACTGGCGCTCGCCTCCGGCCTCGTGGTGCGTGACCAGTACCCCGACCGCTTCCTCGACGCCCACGTCGCGCTGTTCGCGGCGCGGCACGACAAAGGGCTCGATATCCGGCGGCCCGACGTCGTGGCGGACGTGCTGGAGCGTGCGGGCGTGCCCGGCGACAAGGTGGTGGCCGAGGTCGAGTCCGGCGCCCCGGTGCAAGAGGTCCGGCGCGCCCACGAGCGTGCCGTCGGTGAGCTCGAGGTGTTCGGCGTCCCCACCTTCATTGTGGACGACCGCGCCGTGTTCGTGCGCCTGATGAGCCGCCCGCACGGTGACGTCGCCCTGGCGCGCCGCACGATAGAGGGCGTGCTCGACCTCTTCGGGACGATGCCCGATCTCAACGAGTTCAAGTACACGACCCTGTCGCGCTGAACGCCACCCGTCGGCCCAGCCCGGGTCAGGATCCCGCGATCGCGCTGATCAGGGCGAGGCCGCGGGCGCGCTCGGTGGCGTCGCCCACGATGGCGGCCACGAAGTCCGTCGCCCCCGCGTCAGCCAGCTTCGCGATGGAGGTGCCCACGGTCTCCTCGTCACCGATGAACCCGATGTCCGCCGCCGTGGCGGCACCTTCCTTGTCCAGCATCGCCTTGTAGGCCGGGAGGTTCGGGTAGATGGCGAACGCCTCGTTCATCCGCTCCCTGGCGGTGTCGTGGTCGTGGGTGACGGCGATGGGCAGCGACACCACGACGCGGGGGGCGGGTCGGCCGGCCGCTTCCGCTGCGGCGGTGATGGTGGGCGCGATGTGGCCCCCGACGGTGGCGGTGCCGGTCATCCAGGTGATGGTCCCGTCGGCGAGGCGGCCGGCCAGCCTCAACATGGTGTCGCCCAGGGCAGCAACGAGCACGGGAGGAGCCTCCACACCGGCGATCTCGATCGGGGCGAAGGCATTGGTGGTGACGCGCTCGCCCTCGCACCGGACGGTCTCGCCGTGCAGCAGGGGCATGAGCGACGTCAGGTACTCCCTCATGTAGGCGGCCGGCCGTTCGTAGCTCATGCCCCACATGCCCTCCACCACCACCTGGTGCGAAAGGCCGATGCCGAGAAGGAGCCGGTTGCCGGTCGCCGCCTGCACGGTCAGGGCCTGCTGGGCCAACATCATGGGGTGCCGCGGGTACACCGGCACCACCCCCGTGCCCAGGCCGATGCCGGGCACCTGGGAGCCGGCCACGGCTAGGAGCGTCAGCGCATCGGGGCCGAAGATCTGCGACGCGAAGGCATGGTCGAGCCCGGCTTCCCGGTACCGCTGCAGGAGGGACACCGTCTCGGACAGCGGCTTGTCCACCTCGATCATGCTCCCGATGCGCAGCGGTTTGGTCATGTCCTGGTGCTCCTCGCGTAGTCTGCCCGTTGTGTCCGCACCACTGTCTAGGCGAATCCCCGGACGGGGGCGAGCAACCTGAGCACGCACCCGATCGGGTTCGTCGGGGCTGGCCAGCTGGCGCGCATGGCGGGCGAGGCCGTCAGCGCGCTGGGCCTGTCCATGGCCGTGCTGGCCGAACACCCCGACGACGCCGCCTGTGCGGTGGCGGCCGAGGTGGTGCTCGGGTCACCGTTCGTCGCCGAGGACCTCCGGGCGTTGGCGGCCCGCTGCGCCGTCCTCACGTTCGACCACGAGCAGGTTGATCTGGAGATCCTGGCGGAGGTCGCGGCCCAGGGTGCCGTCGTCCGGCCGGGTCCAGAGACACTGGAGCTCGCGGTCGACAAGGCCCGCATGCGGACCGTGCTCGACGACGCCGGCGTCCCGGTTCCCGCCTACCTCGTCGTCGACGACGGGCCCGATGCCGTCGAGGCCGTGGAGGCCTTTGCCGCAGCCCACGGTTGGCCCGTCATGCTCAAGGTGGCCCGCGGCGGCTACGACGGCAAGGGCGTGTGGCCCGTCGGCGACCGCAACGAGGCGGCGCGGGTGCTGGCGGGCGTGGCGGCCCAGGTCGTCGTGGAGGAGCTGCTCCCGCTCGATGCCGAGCTGGCCGTCCTGGTGGCCCGGCGTCCGTCCGGCGCCTCCTCGGCGTGGCCCGCCGTCGAGACCGCCCAGGTGGGGGGCGTCTGCCGCGAGGTGCTCGTGCCGGGTCGCCTGGATACCGACGTGGTCGACGCTGCGTCGGCCCTCGGCCAGAAGGTCGCCGAGATCGCCGGCGGTGTCGGCGTCATGGCCGTGGAGCTGTTCTGGTCCGGGGGCAGGCTACTGGTCAACGAGGTGGCGACCCGGCCCCACAATTCGGGGCACTGGACGATGGAGGGCGCCGTGACGTCCCAGTTCGAGAACCACGTGCGGGCCGTGCTGGACCTGCCGCTCGGGTCGACCGCGTCCCAACACCCCCAGGTGGCGAGCGTCAATGTCTTCGGCGGCGCCGAGGGTGCCGATCCCGCCGCGCTGCTCGCCCGGGGCCTCACGGTGGAGGGCGCACACGTGCATCTGTACGGCAAGAGCGCCCGGCCGGGACGCAAACTCGGGCACGTGACCGTGTGCGGCGATGACGCCGAGGCCGTGCGTTCCCGGGCCTGGACGGCGGCCGTCGCCCTCGGCACCCCGGTGCCCGACGGCATCGACCTGCCGGCGGGGGTGCGCCGGTGACGGGACGCGCGCCACTGGTCGCCGTCGTCATGGGGAGCTCCTCCGACCTGCCCGTGATGCAGGGGGCGGTGGAGACGCTCGAGCGCTTCGGCGTGGCCCATGAGGTGCGTGTCGTCTCCGCCCACCGGACACCGCGCGACATGCTGGCCTTCGGGCAGGAGGCCGCCGGCCGTGGCCTCCGGGTGCTCATCGCCGGAGCGGGCGGTGCCGCCCACCTGCCGGGAATGCTGGCCTCGGTCACGACCCTCCCCGTCATAGGGGTGCCGGTCGCACTCACCCACCTCGACGGCCTCGACAGCCTGTTCTCCATCGTGCAGATGCCGCGGGGTGTCCCGGTGGCGACCATGGCGGTCAACGGCGCCCACAACGCGGGCCAGCTGGCGGTGCGCATGCTGGCCCTGGCCGACCCGGCGCTCACCGCGAAGATGGAGGCCTTCCAGGAGGAGATCGCGACCGATGCCCGCGCCCAGGACGCTGCGGTGGCGGACGGGGCGGTCTCCGGAGGGAGGGCCGGAGATGGCTGAGCCGAACCTGGCCCAGCGCCTCGGCTACGGCGCCGACTCCAAGCTGGTCATCATCAACGCGGACGACCTCGGCTCGTGCCACTCGGCCAACGTCGGGGTCTTCGAGTGCCTGGCCACGGGGACCGTGACGAGCGCCACGCTCATGGTGCCGTGCCCGTGGGCCCGCGAGGCAAGCAGTCGCTACCGCGGCGAGGACATCGGTGTCCACCTCACGGTCAACGCCGAGTACGAGCTGTACCGGTGGGGGCCCATCACCTATGCGCCGTCGCTCCTCGGTGGTGACGGCGGCTTCCCCCGGACGGTCGAGGACGTCTGGGACCACGCCGACCTCGACGAGGTCCGCCGCGAGTGCCGGGCCCAGATCGAGCGGGCGATCCTGTGGGGCTTCGACGTCAGCCATCTCGACGCGCACATGGGGACGCTGCAACTGCGGCCGGAGTTCTTCGACGTCTATCTGGAACTGGCGCTGGAGTTCGGGCTGCCGCTGCGGATGGTGAGCGCCGCCACGGAGCGCTACGTGGGGTTCCCGGCCCGGGCCGTGGCCGCCGAGGAGGGCGCCGTCTTCGCCGACCACTTCCGCCTGGTCCCGGGCGTGGGCTCCCGTCAGATCTTCGAGCGGGATCTCGCCACCCTGCGTCCCGGCGTGACCGAGCTGCACCTCCACCCGGCGGTGGACAGCGCCGAGCTGCGCTCGTTGGCCACCGACGACTGGGCGGCCCGGGTCGACGACCGCCGCATCATTTGCGACGAGGACTGGGTTCGCCGGTCGCTCGACGAGGCGGGAGCGACCCTGATCGGGTACCGCCCGCTGCGCGATCTGGCCCGGGCCGGAGGCTGAGACGGGCCCGATGACCGCCTCGACCACGACGACGATCCGGGGCGTCTCGATCTTCTCGAGGCAACCCAAGCGCAAGGCCGACGTCTTCGACATCGCGCTCTCGCCCCAGGGGATCGTGATACGGCGACCCGGCCGGGCCGACCAGCACATGACCTGGGAGCGCATTTCGCAATGGGAGGTCGAAGAGAGGCCGGGCTGTGTCGTCCTGACCCTGCGCGGCGGCGGCTCGGTCACCCCCCTCATGGTGAAGGGATGGACGCTCGACGACCTCGAGGCCGTCATGCGGCAGGCGACGGAGGGCACGACGGGTCCCGTCGCCAACGTCGAGGCCACTGCGCCCAGCGCCGTCGTGCCGGAGGCTGACCCGCCCGGGGCTACACCGACCAGGGCTCCGTTCTCCGAGGACGGACCAGCTGGGGCCGTGGTGGACCCGCCCCGCGCCGCCTGGAAACCGCTCGTCACCGTCGTCCTGCTGGGCGTCGTGGCCACGGCGGTGGCTCTGGTGCTGCTGCAGAGCGCGGGCATCATCAGTTGGGGCTTCCTCGGCCCCACCGCCTGACCCGCTCACGCCCCGGCGCGCACCCCCGCAAAGAGATCGTCCTCGGTCACGTCGGTGGGGCCCACACGGCTCTGCGCCAACCGGAACTCGTCGACCGGATGGATGTCGCGCATCACTTCGGGCGGCAGGCCGAACCAGAAGGGTGAGTCGGGGTCGACCTGTGTCGCGTGTGCCTTCAGTGCCTCGCCGCGCACGTGGGTGAAGCCGGTGACGTCGATCGTGGTCGTGAACGGCTCGCTCTTGGTCATACGAGCCAGCCACTTGTCGTCAAAGGGCGACGTGAGCCCGAGCTCCACGAACTTCTCGTGGATCTGGCGGAACCGCTCACCCGACCAGACCGAGTAATAGAGCTTGGCCGGGGTGAAGGGCGGTCCGGCCTCCGGGAACCGGTCCGGGTCACCGGCGGAGTCGAAGGCCGGGACGGAGATCTCGTGGACCCGCAGGTGGTCCGGGTGGGGGTACTCCGTCTGATTGTCACCGTAGGTAATGATCACCTGGGGACGCTCCCGCCGGATGACGGCGACCAGGCGTTCGACCGCCTCATCGAGCGGGGCCTGGGCGAAGGAGTCCGGCCTGGCGTTGGCCTCCGAGTCGGGCATCCCCGAATCCCGGTAGCCGAGCAGCACCGTCTCGTCGTAGCCGATGATGTCGGTGGACGCCTTGAGCTCGGCCATCCGGACCCGCCCGATGTCGCCCCGCACCTCCGGGGTGTCCATGGCCGGGTTGAGGATGTCCCCCTCCTCCCCCCCGGTGCAGCACACGAGCACGGTCCGCACGCCCTCGGCGTGGTAGCGGGCCACCGTCGGCGCCCCCTTGGAGGCCTCGTCGTCGGGATGCGCGTGGACGCTGAGCAGGCACAGGCGATCGGGCACGTGCCGACCTTAGCGGCGTGCCTGGGAGGTGCCGCCCGGTGTCCCCCCTCCCCCGCTGGGCCTTATGCTCGGTGTTCATGGCAGGCACGTTCAGTCGGATACGCGACATCTTCCGATCCAAGGCCAACAAGGCCCTGGACAAGATGGAGGACCCGCGCGACACCCTGGACCTCTCCTACGAGAAGCAGCTCGAGCAGCTGCAGAAGGTGCGCCGGGGCGTGGCCGATGTCGCCACGGCGCGCAAGCGGATCGAGCTGCAGGCGCAGGGGTTGCAGAAGCAGGCCGACAAATTGCAGGGCCAGGCCAAGGCCGCGCTGGCGCAGGGCAACGAGGACCTGGCCCGCGAGGCGCTGGCACGACGGGCCGCGCTGGGCGAGCAGCTCGCCGAGCTGAAGACGCAGCACGACCAGATCAGCGACCAGGAGCAGAAGCTCGTGCAGACCTCTCAGGAGCTCCAGATCCGGGTCGAGCGCTTCCGCACGCAGAAGGAGACGATGAAGGCCTCCTACACCGCGGCCGAGGCGCAGACCAAGGTGGGCGAGGCGGTGTCCGGGATCTCCGATTCGACGCGGAGTGCCGGCGCCACCATGCAGCGGGCCCAGGACAAGATCGCGGGCATGCAGGCGCGGGCGGGCGCCATCGACGAGCTGCTCGCATCGGGCGCGCTCGACGACCTGACGCATCCCGTCGACGACATCCAAAAGGAGCTCGACAAGGTGTCGTCCACCTCCCAGGTGGACAACGAGCTCGCGGCGTTGAAGGCCGAGCTGGGGACGGGCGGCGGTGCCGATTCCACCGCCGCGCTGCCGGCAGCGGACCAGGGTGGAACTGGAGGAGAGGGCGCCTGATGGCAATCTCACGCAACATCAAAGCGGACCGGGGGCTCACCTACCGGATGTTCCTGACTGGGCTGCTGCTCGTCCTGTTGTACGGACTCGTCGTCGGTGTCCTGATCGCCGTCGGCCTGTCGTTCGTCCTGGTGCTGATCATCGCGTTCGTCCTGATCTTCTGCCAGTACTGGTTCAGCGCCAAGATCGCCATGTACGCCATGCACGCCAAGGAGGTGACGCCCGAGCAGGCTCCCGAGCTGCACGGTGTGGTCGACCGGCTGTGTGCCCTGGCCGACATGCCCAAGCCCAAGGTGGCCATCGCCACCACCGACATCCCGAACGCTTTCGCCACGGGTCGCAGCCCCAAGTCCTCCGTCGTCTGCGTGACCACCGGGCTGCTGCGCCGCCTCGAAGAGCCCGAGGTCGAAGCCGTGCTCTCGCACGAGCTGTCCCACGTGGCGCACCGCGACGTCGCGGTCATGACCATCGCCAGCGGGCTCGGCATGATCGCCGGGCTCCTGACCCGCGTGTTGTTCTACTCGGAGATCTTCGGCGGAGGGCGCGGTGGTGGAAACAACAACCAGAACCAGGCCGGTATCGAGATGATCGTGCTGCTGGTGTCGGTCGTCGTGTACTTCGTGAGCTTCCTCTTGACCATGGCGTTGTCGCGCTACCGCGAGCTGGCCGCGGACCGCTCGGGCGCGCTGCTCATCGGCCGGCCCTCCCTCCTGGCCTCGGCACTGGTCAAGATCACCGGGGAGATGGGGCGAATCCCGACCAAGGACCTGCGGGCCGCCGAGCCGTTCAACGCGTTCTTCTTCACCCCGGCCGTGGCCAACGGCGGCCCTCAGGGCCAGGGCGGGGGCTTCAGCTTCGGCAACCTGTTCCGGACGCACCCGACGCTCGAGCGCCGGTTGGCCCAGCTGGACTCGCTCGAGCGCCAGCTCGGTCAGGCCGGCTGAGGCGTCCACCACACCGCAGTGGGCCTCTTGGACACCATTCTCGGCCGGACCAAACCGGTCCGCGCCAACCTCGACGCCCTGTTCGCCCTGCCCACCGCCGCGCTCACCCTGCAGAGCGCAGGTGGGCTGGTCACGTCGGGCCACGCCGGCGTCTGTTGGAAGCCACCCCCGGGCCAGGCCGCCGCCGACGCGCAGAAGGAGATCTCGGAGCTGGTCGGCGAGGGTTTCCGGCAGGCCGTCGACTCCTTCGATTACGGCTGGCTACTGCTCGACGACGCCGATCTCGAAGAGCTGGTGACCAAGATCCACATGGCCAACTCCACGCTGCAGGACAACGGCTGGGGACCCCAGCTGCTGTGCTCGGCGTTCGGCTTCGTCCCCGGACCCGACGCGCCGACTGACGCCGGTGCCTTCCGGCTCGTCTACCTGTTCAAGCGCGGCACCTTCTACCCCTTCGCCCCCGTCGATGCGGCGAAGGAGCGACGGGACACCGAGCTCGAGCTGCGCATACGGACCATGGTGGGAGCCGATCTGCCGGTGGAAGCCGATCTGACGCGGTGGTTCCCGCTGTGGGACATGCCCGTGGGCTGACGGTTGTCACCTGGTGTTCGCGGGGGTGCGCTGGCCGCCCGCCCAGCGTGCAGACTGCAGGACGGGGCAGGGCCATGAAGCAAGGAGGTGCACCGCCGTGGAAGAGACCTTGGAGCGGATGATCGCGCTGGAAGGCGCGGTCAACTTCCGCGATCTGGGCGGGTATGCGGCCGGCGGCGGCATGCGGACGCGCTGGCGCACGCTCTTCCGCGCCGACGGCCTGGGCGAGCTGACCAGGACCGACCTCTCGGTGCTGCGCGGACTCGGCATCCGGACCGTCATCGACCTGCGCTCCGGTTCGGAGCTGGAGCGCGGCCGGTTCGACGTCGGCGCCCACCCGGTGGCGTTCCATCACTTCCCTTTCATCGACGAGCTCCCCGACGCGCAGGACTTCGACCGCCGGCCCGGCCTGCTCGGTTCGCAGTACCTGGAGATCGTGCGCGACGCCGGCGACCAGATCCTCGCCGCCCTCGAGGTCCTGGCCTCGCCGGACGCGCTGCCGGCCGTGTTCCACTGCACCGCCGGCAAGGACCGCACCGGCGTGCTCTCGGCGATCGTCCTGTCCCTGCTGGGCGTGAACGAACCGACGGTGGTGACCGACTACGCGCTGAGCGGCGAAGCGATGCAGCGCCTGCGGGAGAAGCTCATCCGGAAGTACCCCGAGGGCCGCGAGACCCTCGAGAACATCGACGAGGTCTTCTCGGCCGATCCGGCGCAGATGGAGCTGCTGCTCGACCACCTGCGCGAGCACTACGGCTCGGTCGGCGCCTACGTCGAGGGACTCGGTGCCGGGCCGGGTCTCGTCGAGGGACTGCGGACGGTGTTGCTCGAATCGGCGTCGTAACCGCCGGCCTCCTCCGCCCGGATGTCCGGGCGCAACCGGTCGACCACCGCGGCCAGGGCCAGATCCAGGAGCGTGATGCCGCCCGAGTCGTGCGTCGCGAGGACCAGGCGCACGGTGTTCCAGCGAATGTCGATGTCGGGGTGGTGGTTGGCCGCCTCGGCAGCCGCGCCGACCGCGTTGACGAACGCAAGGGCGGCCGCGAAGTCGTGCAGCTTGACCGTGGTCACGAGGACCTCACCGTCACGGGTCCAGTGCAGGCTCTGCTCCTCGAGCTCGGCGTCGACGTCGGCCTGGGTGAGCACGGGCTCGCTCACGGGTGTGTCATCTCCTCGGCGCGCACAGCGGCGTCGAACTCCTCCTCGGTCAGGTAGCCCAGGCCGAGAGCGGCTTCTTTCAGCGTCGAGCCCTCCTTGTGCGCCTTCTTGGCCACCTCGGCCGACCGGTCGTAGCCGATGCTCGGGGTCAGCGCGGTCACCAGCATGAGCGAGTTGCTGAGGTGACGGGCGATCTGCGCCAGGTCCGGTTGCAGCCCTTCCACGCAGAACTCGCGAAAGCCCCGGCAGGCGTCGGTCATCAGCGCGACCGATTGCAACACGTTGTAGGCGATGACCGGCTTGCACACGTTGAGCTCGAGGTTGCCCCGGCTGCCGGCGGTGGCCACCGCCATGTCGTTCCCCATCACCTGGATGCCCACCATGATCATGGCCTCGCACTGCGTCGGGTTCACCTTGCCCGGCATGATGGACGAGCCCGGCTCGTTCTCGGGCAGGGCCAGCTCACCCAACCCGCACCGAGGGCCAGAAGCGAGCCACCGCACGTCGTCGGCGATCTTCATCAGCGAGACGGCCAGCGTGCGCAACGCCCCGTGGGTGAACACCAGCGCGTCGTGGGCGGCCAGGGCGGCGAACTTGTTGGGCGCGGTGACGAACGGTAGGCCGGTGGCGTCCGCAATCGCCCGGGCCACACGAACGCCGAACTCGGGGTGCGTGTTCAGTCCGGTGCCCACGGCCGTGCCGCCCAAGGCCAGCTCGTAGAGCCCGGGGAGTGTCTGCTCGATCCGTTCGATGTCGGCCGTCAGCTGCGCGACGTACCCGGAGAATTCTTGTCCGAGGGTGAGAGGCACGGCGTCCATGAGGTGGGTGCGGCCGATCTTGATGATGCCCTCGAACTCCACCGCCCGCACCTGCAGGGCGTCACGCAGGGCAGCCACCGAGCGGAGGAGTCGGAACACGATCTCCTCGGCCGCCGCGATGTGCATGGCGGTCGGGAAGGTGTCATTGGAGGACTGGGACATGTTGACGTGGTCGTTGGGATGGACGGGCACCTTGGAGCCCATGACTCCGCCGCTCAACTCGATGGCCCGGTTGGAGATGACCTCGTTGGCGTTCATGTTGGTCTGGGTGCCGCTGCCCGTCTGCCAGATGCGCAACGGGAATTGGTCGTCGAGCGCGCCCTTGGCCACCTCCCCGGCCGCCTGTTCGATGAGGCCGGCCAGGGTGCCGTCCAGCTTGCCGAGATCGCGGTTGACCGCCGCCGCCGCGCCCTTGAGGGTCCCGAACGCCCTGATGAGCGATTTGGGCATCGTCTCGGTCCCGATGTCGAAGTGGTGCAGAGAGCGCTGGGTCTGGGCGCCCCAGTAGCGGTCGGCGGGGACCTCGATCTCCCCCATGCTGTCGCGTTCCGTGCGTGTGGTCGTCACGACCGTCAGCTTAGAACCGACGTCGTGGGCCGACTCCGGGGGCCGCGGCGCCCGGCGGACCCGGACCGATCAGCGCGGCGGGACCGTACCGGCCTCAGCCGGGAGTCACGGCTCGCGAGCTTCGGCTGCCGGCCACGGGCGCCTCTCCGGGGCCGGCCGGCCATCGAGCAACCTGATGGCGGCTTCCCGGGTCGGCACGCCGAGCTTGCGCAGAATGGACGAGACGTGGCTGCGCACGGTTGTCGGCGAGACGAACAGGCGCTCGGAGATACCGGCAGTCCCGGCGCCCTTGCGCATGAGCTCCAGCACGTCCCATTCGCGCCTAGTCAGGCGGGCCGCCTGGCCGTCGGGGACGGCGACCCTCCGGTGCTCACGATCAATTCGTCGACCAGGCGGGCCACGAGAGTCCCCGCCAGCGTGGCCTCCCCCGCCAGGACTCGGCGCAGCGCGTCGCCGATGGTGGCCTCGTCCAACCCTTTGAGCAGATACCCGGACGCGCCGGCGCGCAGCGCGTCGAAGAGGTCTTCGTCCTGGCGCGAGACGGTCAGCATGACCACCGAGGTGTCGGGGAGGGCCCCGCTGATCTGGGTGGCGGCGGCGATGCCGTTGCCCGGCATGTTGATGTCGAGCAGGCAGACGTCGGGGCGCTCACGCTTGACCCCTCGACCGCGGCGGTGGCGTCGGCGGCCTCGACGCAGACGTGGAAATCTCCGTGCGCTCCAGCGCGTTCCGCACCAGGGCGCGGGTCCGGGCGTGATCGTCAGCCAGCAAGACGGTGATGGGCGCGCTCACGGGAAGGCGACCGCCACCCGCGTCCCGTGCGCGGGCGCCGAATCAACGCGCAGCACGGCGCCCACCGACGCCGCCCTCTCCTGCATGCTCTGGAGCCCGAATCCGCCGGCCACGGCGCGGGCCGGGTCGAACCCGCAGCCGTCGTCCTCAATGACGAGCCGGAGCTCCTGCGCCCGCTCGAGACTCACGCGGATGTGCTCGGACGCCCCGTGGTTGGCGGCGTTGGTGATGGCCTCCCGCACGATGCGGAGCAGGTTCTCGGTGACCTCCCCCGCGGTGCTCGCCACGGGCAACTACTTCTACGAGGTGCTGGCCGACGTCGGCACCAACTGGGCCAGCGCCAAGTCCGCGGCGACCGCGCAGCGCACCATCAGCAGCACGTCGTGTTCCTGACCCGCGAGCAGCGTCGCTAACCGGGGGGATGGTCGTCCGGACACGCCCCGGGCGGGTTGTTGAAGTTCGGATCCGATGTCCAGGCCCCCTGGGACCAGTTTCCACCGGCGGGGGCGAGCCGGAACACGGCCGTCATGTCGGACAGCAACGCATCGGCGTAGCGCGCACTGCCCTCGGGGCAGAGGTGGACGTTGTCGAGCTTGCGGACACGTATCCACGCGCTGGTCGGCGCGTGCGGATCTCCTTCGGGGGGGAGCCACGCCGAGTAGTCCTTGCCGTCCAGGAGCACGGAGCCGGCCAGAGGAAAGTACATGACCCGGCCCGGGAAATACGACGTCATCTTTTCGGCGACGGCGTTCCAGGCGTCGAGGCCGGCCCGGCGCTCTCTGTTGTAGCTCGCCGTGTTGGCCGGGTTCGCCGCGGCGAGCTCGCCGGACAGGGGGAACTGCGTGAAGATCACCCCCTCGACGCCGTTGCCGGGCGCCAGCATGCTGGAGACCGCCCGACGGAGCAGGCGCGTGTACTGCACCGGCTGGTGCAGGGCGTTGGGTGTGGTCGGGCCGTACTGGTCCCAGCTCCAGGTGGCCACGATGAGCTGGGCCCGCGTCTGGCGTATGAGGCTCGGGACGGACGACGGCCAGCTGGTCGCCGTGGTCAACCCGAACCCGTCGATGGTCCGCGTATCGACGGTGGCCTCGCCCGTCGAATCGAGCGCGGCGGTGATGCCGTAGGAGGCGTCGTGCATGACCGAGTCACCCAGGATCATGACGCGCAGCGGATCGGCCGGAGAGGGTGGCGGCGCCAGCCGGATCGGCTGCTGGCCCGCGTAGCCCCCGGCGCCCGGGACCGCCTGCCCGGAACTGGAAGAAGCGAGGTGCGTGGTGCCGACGACGTTGCTGGGATCGGCGACGGCGGGAATGGTGGCCACGACGATGACCACAGCCGTCACGACGCCGGTGACAGGTCCCCAGAGCCAGGCGCCGCCGCGGAAGCGGGCCAGGCGGACCGGCCGCTCGACCAGGAAGTAGCTCGCCGTCGCGAGGGCGAGCGTCACGGCAATCCGGAGCAGGTCCAGCGGCCAGGTCGACAGGCCGGTCCGGGCGCCGGTGAGGTAGACGATCACCGGCCAATGCCACAGGTAGATGCCGTAGGAGATGGTGCCGACGAAGTGCAGTGGCCTCCAGGCCAGGCCGCGGGCGAACCTCCCGGGTTCGATCAGGCGCGCATCCGCAACGACCAGGGCCGCCAGCGCGGCGCAGAGCAGGAACCCGCCTTCGAACATGAAATTGGTCGGCAGGCCGCCGGGCGTGCCCGCTGTCACCCAGAACACCCCGAGCACCGCCGCCGCCGCCGGGCCCACCCAGTGGAGGGTCCGGCGCGCCGACGCGATCGGCTGGCGACGCGAACGCGGCCAGGAATGCGACGGTGGCACCCGCCATGAGGTCGAACAGGCGCGTGTCGGTGCCGTAGTAGATCCGGGACGGGTCCATCGCGGGATGGAACAGGGCCGCCATGAGCACCGACGACCCGACCCCGAGAACGACGGTGACGGTGACGCCGACCTGGCGCCAGCTGCGCCGCCCGTAGCGCAGGAGCACCAGGAGCAGCAGTGGCCAGATCAGGTAGAACTGCTCCTCGATCGCCAGCGACCAGGTGTGCTGCAACGGCGAGGGCGTGGAGAACTGCGCGAAGTAGGACTGGTGGGCGTAAATCTGGTGCCAGTTGTTCACGTAGAGCAGCGTGGCGATGGCATCGCCCCGCAACCCCGAGAGGTCGATGAGGCCGTTGGCGCCCGGACCGCCGAAGAGGGCGTTGCAGACGAGGTAGAGCGCCAGCGCCCCCAAGACGAGGAACAGCGCGGGCAGCAGGCGCTTCGCCCGGCGCCCCCAGAAGGCGGCGAGGTTCACGCGACCGGTTCCGGCCCACTCCTCGAGGAGGAGGGTGGTGATCAAGAAGCCGGAGAGGACGAAGAACAGGTCGACCCCGAGGTACCCGCCCCGGGCCCAACCGAGCTGCAGGTGGTACGCCACCACGCCGATGACGGCGACGCCGCGCAGCCCGTTCAGGGCAGGAAGGTGCCGGCCCGTGACGGCCGTCGGGGCCGACGCCGTGCCCGGCCGTTCGTGCACCAGGGTGGCGTCGGTCACACCCTCTCCAGCCGGCAGGCGGCAGGGTCGGTGGAGGCGGGTCGGAGAAGGAGGTCGGTGGCGCCGATCAGGAAGGGCGGCACCTGGTCGCCGGCGGTCAGATCGAGGGCGATGAGCGGGCTTCCCTCTCCGCGCGGCCGAGAGCGGTTGGCGGCAGCACGCAGCGGGAAGCGCGGGCCGTCGCTGCGCGCCTCCCCCGAACGCCACATGGCCCGGCACACGGAGATCGCCTCTGCCAACGGCTCGGTGAACGGCGGGGCGAAGCACAGCACGCTCCGGCCCCCGGAGACGAGGTCGAGGCTCGTGACGTCACGCGCCAGCATGGCGGGATGCCGGCCCGCGGGGTCCAACCCGACCCGGGCGCCGAGAAGCGTCCCTGGGATCACCGGAGCGAGCCCGGCCGCCAGGACGATGGGGTCACCCAGGGCATCCTCGCTCAGGAAGACCGCGGCAGCACCCTGCGCCGCGGCCCGGGCGGCCTCCGCGCGCAGCCCGGCAGTGTCACTGGCCTGGAGAAACCGTGCTTCCACGCCGAGGCAGGATAGGTCCTCAACCGGTCAGCAACAGGGTCGGGTCCCGGGACCTCCCGGGGTCACGACCCGGCCGACCTCGGACCTCACGTCCGCTCCCACCATCCTCCGGCGTCGCGGGCCAGGCCGGCCTGGGCGAGCCGTTCGAGTCCGCCACACAGCTCGGCCAGGTCGAGTCCGGTCGCCCGGACCAACTCGTCCAGGGGGCTGGGATCGGCGGTCAGCGCGTCGTAGACCTGGCGGTCCCGACCGGGGTCCGACGCCGCCCGCGACGAGGGGCGGCCGGCCACCTCGAGCGGTGCGGCGACCGAGGCACCGATAAGGGAGAGTGCGATGAGGATGTCGGCCGCCGAGCACACGGGGAAGGCACCATCGGCGAGGAGCGCGTTGGTGCCCTCGGAGGTGGCGCTGCGAATGGAGCCCGGCACGGCCCCGACGGGGACCCCCCGGTCCACGGCAGCGTCGACCGTATGTCGCGAACCGCCGTGGTGCCGGCTCTCGATGACGACCACCGCGTCGCTCAGTGCGGCCAGGAGGCGGTTGCGCACCGGAAAGCGCCACTTCTCGGTCGCCACGCCGGCCGGGGACTCGGACACGATGACACCGGACGAGGCCACCCGCTCCCAGAGCCGTTCGTGCCGCAGCGGATACGGGCGGTCGAGGCCGCCCGCGACGACACCCACGGGCGGCGCGCCGGCGCCGCAGGCGCCCTCGTGGGCGGCGCCGTCGATGCCAAGGGCCAGACCGGAGACCACGCCCACACCCGCGGCGGAAAGGTCGGCGCCGAATTGGGCGGCGACGCCGATGCCGTAGCGGGTCGGTGCCCGCGTCCCCACGAGCGCCACCGTCGGCGCGCCCCGAAGCGCCGTCGGGTCTCCGAGGCAGAACAGCACCGCCGGCGCTTGCGGGTCGTCGGCCAACCGGGGTGGGTACAGCGGCTCACCGGCCAGGAGCACCGTGATCCCGAGTGTGGTGTGGCGTTCCCAGACCCGGGCCACGTCCCCCTCCGACGCGGCTGCGCCCCCGCCGGCACGCGCCCATGCCACCGACGGCGGGTCGGTCGCCAACAGTGCGCGCAGGCGAGCGGGACCCATCGACGGCATCGAGGCCAAGGCGGCCGCAAAGGCCTCCTGGGGCAGTTCGGCGTTCTCGCCGGTGCTCATGCCATCACCACGGTCCGGCCGGCGCGCAGTGTGAGCGCCTCGGAAGCGTGCGCGAACGTCACAACGTCCGCGCCGGCCAAGGCGCCCACCGTGCGGGCCACCCGCGTCACCTTGTGCAGCCCACGGGCGCTCAGGCCGCCGGAGCGGAGCTTGGACGCCAGGAGCGCGGCCGCGTCCGGGGCCAGCTCCGGCTCGCGGGCGCGCTCGATCCCTTCGGCCCGCGCGTCGGCCACCCGGCGGGCGACGGCCGCCGAGGCTTCTCCCGGCGCACCGGAGAGAAGTTCATCGGGGTCCGGGCGGCTGAGTGGTACCACGAGGTCGAAGCGGTCCAGCAGTGGTGCCGAGATACGCCGCCGGTACCGGGCGCGGGCGGCGGCGCTGCAGCGGCAGGCGCCCTCGTACACGCCCTCCCCGCACGGACAGGGGTTCATGGCGGCGACGAGGAGGAAGGCCGCGGGAAAGGTCACGGTCCCGCCGGCACGGCTCACCCGGATGATGCCCTCCTCGAGCGGCTGGCGCAGCGCCTCGAGAGCGGCGACGGGGAACTCCCCGAGCTCGTCGAGGAACAGGATGCCGTTGGTGGCCAGGCTCACCTCGCCGGGCCGGAGCGACCAGCTGCCCCCGCCCACAAGGGAGACGATGGAGGCCTGGTGGTGCGGAGCGCGGAATGGTGGGCGCTCGACCAGTACGCCGTCGGGCAAGGGCGCGCCGGCCGCCGAGTGGATGCGCGTCACCGTGAGCGCCTCGGACGGGGTCAGCGGCGGGAGCAGCCCCGCCAGGCGTTCCGCCAACATCGTCTTGCCCGACCCCGGCGGCCCGACCATCAGGAGGTGGTGGCGCCCCGCGGCGGCAACCTCGATGGCCCGGCGGCCGAGGGCCTGACCACGCACGTCCGAGAGGTCGGGTGGGGCCGGGACCCTCACGGCTCCCGTGGGCGAAGGGGCGTCGGGCCAGCGCGCTTGGCCGCGCAGGATGGCGACCAGTTCGGCCAGCGTGGTGGCGCCGCGCACCACGGCGCCACCCACGAGCTCGGCCTCCCGGACGTCGCAGAGCGGGACGACCAATCCGAGGGGGGCGGCCGCGTCGGCCAGGGCGATCATCCCCGGGACATGACGCAGCGACCCGTTGAGCCCCAGCTCGCCACAGAAGGCCAGGCCCTCCGTGCGGGCGGGGCTCAGCTCGCCGGCGGCGACGAGCAGGCCCACCGCGATGGGAAGGTCGAGTCCGGCCCCGCCCTTCCGTATACCGGAGGGCGCGAGATTCGCGGTGATTCTCCGCATCGGCCAGGCCAGGCCGCTGGACAGGATGGCGGCGCGCACCCGGTCGCGCGCCTCGCGTACCGCGGCGTCGGGCAATCCGACGATGGTGAAGCCGGGCAGCCCGTTGGAGACCTGGACCTCGACCGAGACGCTGCGTCCGACCGCGCCGCTCAGAGTGGCGGAAGCGACCGCGGCGAGCATGCGGGGGAACGGTCGGGCGGCGACCTGTCCGCGGCGTGCAACGTGCACTGTTTCCATCGCCCTCCGTGCCCAGGGAGGAACGCGCTACGACGGCGCATCCCTCGGGCGCCTTCCGGGGAGGTCACGCACCTGCCGACCATTCGGCGGGCCCCGGGGGTCGGTCCGGCCCACCCCGAGGACCTGAATCGTCTCGCCATCTCGATTCCAAGACGCAGAAACGCCACGTCACACCCCCTACATTTCGAAATGGTTTCGACGCCAACCACGGAGGGTACAGCTGTTGCAGCGGACGAAAGGGGTCTCAATGATTGGCGCTGGAGGACTCGTTGCCAGCATCATTGTTTTTGCAGTAGGGGCCGTTCTCGATTGGGCGGTTACGGAGCCCTACCAACACGGCTTGAACGTAAACAAAGTGGGCTGGATATTGATGATTGTCGGCGTTGTTGGCGCCGTGGTTTCGATCATCGTCATGGTGGCGGCAAACACCCGGCGGCGCCGGACCGTCATCGACGACGGCCAGGGGAACGTTGTCCGTCGGGTCGACTCGACCTACTAGTCGGCTCGACGTACGAGGGAGGCAAGTCACCGAACCATCGGAGACTTCGTCATAGGGAGGTTTTTCTGTGGTCTTGATTCTCGCATTGCTGGTCGTCTTAATCCTCTTTGGAGCCGGATTTGCCGCGCATCTCTTGTGGATCGCTGCGGCTGTCTTTCTCGTCTTGTGGCTCGTCGGATTCGCCATTGGTCGGGGTGAGGGCGCTGGGTCGCACCGCTTCTATAGGTGGTAGCGCCTTTGTAAAATGGAGTCGTGAGACTCCACCTGGGAAACGGCCCCCTTCGGGGGGCCGTTTCGCGTCCAGCCGCGGTCGAGGCCATCCGAACGGGCACCGGGTTGGGCCATCCGGACCGGACGGTTCCACGCCGATCGAGAGATCCCGACGAAGCAGCGCGTTGCGGTAGAACGAGTGACTGCACCACCCGCAGAGCCGTGCGACGAGAGAAGGCATCCGATCATGACGTTCGACCCCTACGACCGGCCGGTCCGGGCTGCATTCATCGGTCTCGGTCGCATCTACGACCTGAACGTCCGAGCCTACAGAGGCAACCCGGACGTCGAGGTCGTTGCGCTCGTTGATCCCGATCCACAGCGTCGTGCCCAACGCCAGGCCGACTGGCCCGAGGCACGCACGTTCGCCACGGCGGCCGATCTGGCGTCGAGTGGCCTGGCGGTCGATGCCGCCGAGGTCCTGCTTCCGATCCCGCTCCACGCCGATGGGGTCTGTGAGATGCTCGGTTACGGCTGGCATTTGAACCTGCAGAAGCCGATGTGCAGTGACCTGGCCGAGGCCCAGCGGATGCTCGACGCGGCCAGGACGAACGACCGCATCCTGCGGGTCATGGAGAACTACATCTTCTATGAGCCGTTGCAGAGGCTGAAGGAGACCGTCGAGTCAGGGGACCTCGGCGCGGTGAGCGGCTACCACATGAAGATGGTGGGCAGCGGCAGCGGTGGCTGGGACGTGCCCCGGTCGAGCTACGAATGGCAGTTCGCACAGATGCGCCGCGGCAGGGGCATCTTGGTGTTCGACGACGGCTGGCACAAGCTGTCCACGGCGCTGTGGCTTTTCGGCTCGCTGCGGGAGGTGCGGGCGTGGGTGGGCGGCACCGAGGTCCTGCCGGATATCGAGATCGACGCGCCGACCACCATCGTCTGGGAGCACCAGAACGGCATCCGCGGCGTGTGGGACATCACTTTGGCCCCCGACATGTATCTCCGGTCCGACTACTACACCAATGACGAACGGTGGGAAGTCACGGGTCGTCGCGGCTACTCACGGGTGAACCGGTGCACCGGCCGGGGCATTCAGCAACCGAGCCTCGAGACCTACGTCGACGGCGAGATGCGGACGTACCATGCGCTCGACGACGACTGGGCCAGCAGCTTCCGGAACTCCGGCCGCCACTGGCTGCGCTGGCTCCGTACCGGCGAGGGCCCTTTGCTCTGGGGTGCAGCTGAGGCCGTCGACGTGCTCCGGTTTGCGCTCGCGGTCTACGCCAGCAGCGCGGCGGGCGGTGCGGGTATCGACCCAGGGTCGATGCGGGAAGGTTGACCAATCGACCTGATTCACGTCAAGCGCGCAACCTCCGTATTCCCCGTCAGGCGCGGGCGGTCTCTGAGCTGGCTGCGAGGTGCCGTTCAGAGCGGATCCGTTCCCTGTGCTCTGCGTGGGAGCAGACAATCAGCGGAATGACGGCGATGGCCACAGCGAGGACCATCAGGGGAATGCTGAGCATGAACAGTGTCATTGTGTGCGGAGCCGGACACGTGTGGGGCTCCTCCTCCTTCGGCTTCCATCGTGTCCGCGCCGGATCAGGACAACAGCAGTACGAATTAGGCCGACGCTGAGAAGTTTGTTTCGTTCGCGTGACCAAATGATCGTGTGCGCACGCGTTCCTGTGAATCCTGAGGACTCGGGAACCGGGTCGAGCTGGAGGGTGGCCGGCTCGCTTGATCCTGGGCGGGCGACCCGGTCCGAGGGACAGAGGGTTATCGTGACGTGCCTTTCGGTCGACGCGCCCACGGAGAATTGCGTACGGCGGTGAAGAGCTGCGACACACGAAGCGCTGCGAGGCAGGAGCACACCGGGTCGCGCCGTATTGCACCGAGCTGACCCCGAAGATCAAGGGTCTCGTTTCGCAGTCGTGCCGACTCCTCGGCTTCCGCGAACAGGCGACTGTACACATCCTGAAGAGCGGTGCGGGGGTAGTACTCCCCCCCATTTTGTCGCGCCTGCTCCTCGCGGTCGTTCTCCTCCTTTTCCCAACGCGCGAGAACATCTGGATGTTTCAGCGCGGCCTTGCGTGGCGTGGCGATGACGACAGCAAAGAGGGTCGAGTCCGGGTGTTCACCCAGGAACTCCTCGTCGGCCCGGAGGACTTCTTCCACCCATTTCGTCTGCTCTGCCTTGTCGGCTAAGGCGAAGAGGCCTTCATTGTGGGTGAGGAGGGGATAGGCAATCGCACCGCCGAGAGGTACGAATCGTTCGACATCGAAGTACCGATGGAGGGTTTCGACAATGAGTTCGGAGTGGATCGCCTCCGTTGGATCATCGTGCAGCATGGTGGGTAGGTGCGGATACGTCATCAGTTGTCGAACGCGCGGTGGCAGCTCATTGTTGATCTTCCACGCCCGCTCCCATGCCTCAGGTGTGTACTGATTGCGATGTGGACCCACGTAGTCGAACGAGAGGAACCAACCATCCTCGGGCAGGAGTCGGCAAATCTCGCGGAACACATGGTCGACCATCGCAATGTGATGTCCGGCTGCATAGTTCACGACCAGATCGAACTCCTCGTCTGGAAAGGCTGCCGCGTTGACGTTCATCTGGTGATACCGGACAGCCAGGTCATTCGCGTGTGCGGCCTCAAGGGCTTCCTGTAGCAGGCGGTGGGAATAGTCAATTCCCACCGCCTCGGAGATGAGGTCGGCGGAAATCATGTCCCGCTCAACCCATCCGTTCCCGCAGTTCAGGACCAGCGCGCGCTTGAATGTTCTTCCGCTCCAGACCGAGGAGTCGTGAAACCACGGGCCACCCAACACTCGCCCGGAGATTTTCTGTTTGAACATTCGGGTCACGGCGTCGAGGTCGTTCCAATAGCCGCCGCCGTAGTAGACCGATTCATCCTTGTTTGCGTCGTAGTCGGGCAACTCGCTCCCCCGATCAAAATCGGTCGTTCGGGAACCCAATCGGTCGCTCGGCAAGTGAGGTCCCAGGGTCTACGGCCAACGCGATGAAGTGTACGACGAGGATCCCGATACGCCAATCGGGCGATCACACGCCGACCTGAGAGACGACCTGATAGCGGATGTGGGTGGCTTCCGGGGTGTCGATCACTCGGACGATCTGCAACTCGACCCTCGATGGCAACGTCTCGAACAATCGGCGTCCGCCACCGAACAACACCGGGACCTGGTGAATCTGCAACTCGTCGAGCACCCCCACCTCAAGCGCCGTCTGGGCCGTCGACGCGCCATGCACCAGCACGTTGCGGTCACCCGCAGCAGACTTTGCCTGCGCCATCGCGACAGCGATCCCGTCTGTGACGTACGTCACCAAGGGGTACTTGGCAACCGAAGGATCCGCCGGCCGGTGACTGGGTACGTAGATCGGGACGCCGTCGTGGTGATCACCGCCCCAGTGGTCGACCTGTTCCACGGTATTGCGCCCCGAGAGGACCGCTCCGGTCGTTCTGATCTCGTCCAGAAACTGCCTGCCTATCCCCGACGGATCCACGGACTCTGCGTGTGGCCCCGGCTCCGCACCAAATCCATACCACTCGTGCAGCCGCATGAAGCCGTGGCCGCCGGGATTGTCCGGTCCGTCATTGGGGCCAGCGACGTACCCGTCAAGCGACATCGACATGTACAGCACAGATCTCGACATGGTGCGAACCTCCATCGCTCATCGACCTGACCTCGCGCCCGGCTGACACGCTCTACACGAACCGACCGTCCCCAATCGACAGTCCCCGACCGAAATTTCCTCCCGAACACGAAGGCTCGCGGGTTCGGTGGGATACTCGCACATGCCCTCGAAAAGGCCTCGGCCGGGATATCAGTCGGTAACTCCTCGTATCGTCGTCGAGGACGTGGCGGCTCTGGTGGACTTCCTGCGGACGGTCTTCGGAGGCACAGGTTCTGTTCAGCCGGGTCGCCCAGCCGAGATCCTGATCGGGAACTCACTGGTGATGATCTCACCCGCGGTCGAGCGGGAACCGTTCCCAGCCTTCTTGTACGTCTATGTCGACGATGCGGACGCCGTGTACCGCCGGGCCCTCGATTCTGGTGCTCTCTCGCTGGAGGAGCCGCTGGACACGCCCTACGGAGACCGTCGGGCCATGGTGCGTGACCCGTTTGGCAACATCTTCCAGATCGCGCACCAGGTCACCTGAACTCTCAGTCTGCGTCGACACGCGTCCGGTACTGACCTGGCCCGCCGACGGGACGGGTGGGAGACACCGATCCGGGTCAGACGGCGGCCACCCGCGGGGCGGCACCGTTCTGCGAGAATTAAACGGTGTTGGTCAGGGCTGCCACCGGTGCGGATGTCGTCGAGATCGCTTCCCTCCTGAATGCGCTCCTCGCCACCACGACGACCGAGTGGACCGTGACGCCCCGGAGGGCGCGCGACGTGCTGCAGTGGGTTGGCGACCACGAGGTGGTTCTGGTGGCCGAAGACCGAGGTGAGGTCGTGGGCGTGGCGGCCTACGGGTGGTTCCGCGACGTCGTCAAGTGGCCGGGCTACCGGTTCACCGTCGAGAACACCGTCCACGTTCGGGAGGACCGGTGGGGATCGGGTGTTGGCGAAGCCCTCATGCACGCCCTCATCGCCCGGGCACGGGAGACTAGCAAGCACACGATGATTGCGGCCATCGACAGCACGAACGGAGCGTCGATTCGGTTCCACGAGCGACTCGGATTCATCGAAGTGGCCCGCATGCCCGAAGTCGGCGCGAAGTTCGGTCGGTGGCTGGATCTCGTCTTGCTCCAGATCGGTCTCGACGAGCGAACGACGCCGGTCGGAGATTGAGGCCGCCGAGCATGTCGCTCGGCAGGTCCCCAGCACAGGGCCGGGTGCCCCACGCCTCGGTCGCGTTCATCAGGGTCACGGCGCCGGAGGCCGAGACGTTTCCGGCGTCTCTCGGGACATTGGACGCGGCGACTGTCCCGACCTGGGTGTCGCCCTGACCCGCTGAGTGGTGTCCAATCAGCGAACGAGGCGCCAGGACGCCGAAGGCCCCGAGAGTGGTGCGGTGATCTTCAATGTCTCGGTGCTGACGTGGGAACCTTGGCGCACCTGAAGCACCCCGATTCGTGAGCCTGCCGCGAGGGGCACGGTGAGCGTGCGGAGCCGGGCCGTGACGGGAACGGTCAGGCCGGGCCAGCCAATGACGTTCACCGGCTCGGCCACAACCACCGGTGCCGACGCACCCCACTGAGCGGAAAGCTCACCGACGACGTGTCCGGCCGGGAAGACCGGAGCAGCCGTGATCCCACGGAGCGCAGCCCTCACCAGGGTGTCGCCCGCCTCCACCGCAGCGGTGTCGGGGCCGTTCGGCCCCGACTGGCCGAGCACCGCCCCATAGAGGGTGACGGTCTGCCCGTCCACTGTTTTCCGCGCGGCGAAGAGGTAGCAGCCGTTGGTGGCGGTGTCCGACCCGACAGCGATCCCGACGATGCCGTCCTGGCCCAGGTCGAAATTGGGGTTGTAGCGCAGACCGGCCAAGGGCAGCGTCGTCTCCCCGAGCGACACGATCTGGCTGAAGACCGGGATCCGCATTGCTGCCTCGCCCAGGCGAATGAGGTCGTTCGGGGTGCTGACAGTGCTGGGATCAGCCCCGCTCGGATCCGTGATGTGGGTGTGGCTGAGACCGAGGGACACCGCGGCGAGGTCCATCTTGGACACGAAGGCCGATGTGGTCCCTGCGTCCCAGTCGGCGAGCAGCGTGGCCATGTCGTTGCCCGAGTCGATGAGGAGTCCTTCGAGCACGCTCAGCTCGGTCAGGGTCTCGCCGGTGGAGACGGGGACCTCGGGCTCGCCCGCCACCGTGCCGGCCTGGAACGCGGACAGCGCCTGGGTCGTCACCGAGATGGTGGGGCCCGAGGAGCCGCCTGTCTGAATGGGGTGGTCCTTCAAGACGACATAGGCCGTGAGCACTCCGGTGAGCCCGGCCATGGGAGCAGGCTGGCTTGTGCTGACTTGCCCGACGGTGCCCAGACCCTGCACGCCCAGCGCCGCCTCACCTGTCGAGGGCCACGGCAACGAAGGATCTGGCCCTGGGATGCGAATCTGCGTCGCCACCGCTCTCAAGGTGGGCTGGGACACGGGCCGTAGCCATTGCACCGCCGCCCCGACCCCGAGGGCAACGACGAGCAGGACCACCAATCCCACCGCGAGTCGTCGTGCCATGCGCGCGGCGCGGTCGGCAGCCATGACCTTGCGGTCCGCCTCGCTCGGCGGTGGCAGTCGGCGCCCCAGCTCAGCCAGGCGCTCCTCGGTGGCCCGGCTGACCCCGTGCCGTCGGCCATGGGCCGGACGTCGCGGTCCACCAGGTAGGTCGCTTCCGACCATCGGTTCGCACTCTATGGCCACCCGATGGGGACGTCGGCGCGCCTTGACAGAACCGGGGGTCAACACGTGCCACGGAGCCGCGACGACGACCTCGGCCTCCAGGTCAGCTCAACGAATCGCCCGTTCTGATCAGGGCAGACCGGTGAGAGGCCTTCCGCTTTTGCGCCCTGTCGCTCCGGCCCGCTGCACGCACATCGTGCGGACGCCAAACGGCCGGCGCCAACCGGGGGAGATAGAGACGGGGCGCCGGCCGCGTCGGTCGGGAGAACCGTACGTCGCTCGATTGAACGATGCCCGTACGGAGCGTGACGGCGCGGCTTCATGCGGGAGGTTTTTTCGCAAACGACGGCTCGACTTGTGCAGACGGCCAGACGGCCAGACGGCCAGACGGCCAGACGGCCTACGGGCGGAGGGTCACCAAGAGGTGTCTCGCGGCAGATTGAAAGCGCTTGACATCGCCGAAGGATCGAGCGATGAGCATGGCCCCCTCCAGACTGCCTACTATCGAACGCGCTTCATCGAGTGGGGACCCAGCAAAGTTCAAGGTCCCGGCGTCACGACCTTGACGCAACACGGCGGCGAGCCACGTCTCGTTCGTCTCGAAGAATACCGCGACAGCCACTCGCATGCCCTCCGAGAGCGTCTCGTACTCGGCCGCCAGCATGCCGCACAGACACATCCTCTGGTGACGCAGCACTTCGGCGTAGAGATCGGCGTAGGCATCGAGTTTGCGCTGTGGCTCGTCGATCGACTCGTCAATGGCATCGAGCGCCGCGGCGAATCGGCTCGTATAGCGAGCGAGCAGAGCCTCGCCAAGATCCGACTTGCTCGGAAAGTGGTAGTGGAGTGCCGCATTGGTGAGCTCGAGCTCACCGGCGACGTCGGCGTAACTGAAGGCATTGAACCCACGGACCTGTACCAGGTGTTCGGCCACATCGAGTATCCGGTTCACCGTGTCGGTTCCGTCCTGCTGCGTCTGCCGCACTGAGCCCGTCCTCACTCTTCCCCGTGACCGGAGGTTACCACTTGACTTCTACCTACTAGTAGGTAGGGTTGTGGTGGACGGTCCACCGCGTCGGGGTTTCGATGGACGGAGCGGAGAACGCGGTCACTCGTAAGGGCCGACCTCAAGGGAAAGGGGGCTTCATGGCCCGGAAAATGATCGATTGCCGCAAAGTGCCCAACGACATCGGCTGCACCCTGACCATCGCCGGGACCGAAGAGGAGACACTTGACGCAGCAGTGGCACACGCGGTGGCGAAGCATGGACACCAGGACACGCCTGAGCTCCGGCAGATGATCCGATCCGACCTGGAGGATGTCTCACCAGCTCTGGCGTAACGGGCCTCGAGAACGATCGGAATCGCCGACATCCTCATGGATTCTCTCGCGATCGTCGACGCATTTGGCACCGCATGGAACGCACGGGATCTCGACGCAACATTGGAGCTGGTCACCGACGACTGCGTCTTCGAGTCCACCGAACCCGGGCCTGACGGCACCCGCTACGAAGGTCGTGAGGCTCTTCGTCGGGCCTGGCAACCGATCTTCGATGACCCAGACGCCGTCTTCGAAGCCGAAGAGACCTTCGCGGCGGCAGACCGGGTGGTGCAGCGTTGGCGGTACTCCTGGCGGGGCGGCCACGTTCGGGGCGTTGACCTGTTCCGCACGCGTGACGGCCGGGTCACCGAGAAACTCTCGTACGTGAAGGGGTGACGCCACAGCTCGGGTAACCGCAGATGCCGAGAACCGTGTCGGACGGCGCCGGACCCCCACACGACAATCGGACAGACCAATCCAGGCGGCGGAACCCGCCGCCATGCTGCATCCGTTCCCGATCCGCCGGGCAAGCGTCGTTTCGCGTCATAACTGGCACAAATTTGTAACGAACCGCACAGCGGGGTCCCACAGAAGCCCTTTAGGCTCTCGTGGCAGCGAGACGGCCGGCGCCCTTTGTCCTCCCCCCAATCCCCCCGAGGGGGCGCCGGCCGAATCGCGTCCGGAAAGGTAGCCGAGCGACCCTTCGCCGGCACGTCGCCTGACGCCGATCGCCTCCA
The DNA here is from genome assembly GCA_963755375.1 of uncultured Acidimicrobiaceae bacterium. Classification (GTDB taxonomy): domain Bacteria; phylum Actinomycetota; class Acidimicrobiia; order Acidimicrobiales; family RAAP-2; genus Bog-473. The sequence continues at coordinate 269,501 of CAVWKG010000003.1, forward strand.
CGTGACCTCGTGCGACGCGACAAAGCCACGGTTGCTGCCATGCCAGCCCCTAGGCTCGGCTCATGGGGCAGGGCGATGTGCCGACGTCACGAGGCGGCCCTCTCCGGCGACGGCGGGAGAAGCGGCAGCTCGAACACCTGGCTGCGTCCTCCGAGCGGGAGGGGACGCCACCTCCGGCCGCCGCGCACGTCAGAGTCATAGAGGATCAGGCCGATGTCGGACAGCAGGATCTCGAAGGGCAAGAACCAGACACACCACAAGAATCCTCGCCGCAAATTCGAACCGGCGGCTTTCATGTGCGGGCCGTCCCGATCGACCAACCCGTTGGCGAGTGAGACGTGAAGCACTCGCGGGGCTCATTGCCGCGAAGGCTGATCTACCTGGGAATGGTCGTCGTCCGGGCGTAGACCAGCGTGGTCAGTCGGTCGGTCGACCGGTCGAAGAGCTCCACCCGCATCGGCGCATCCGGCCCGTCTCCGAGCAACGTGCACCTCGACCGGACGGGTCCTTCCCCGGTCTGGGCCAGGTACCGGAGGTCGAGCTCGGTCACGACGGCAGCGATGTCGAAGCGCGCCGACGCCATCTCCTCGGCGGCCGCCTCGGCCAGAAGGGCCACCATGGCGCCCTGAAGGGTTCCGGCGGGATTCCGTAGCTCCGGCGTCACCTGCATCTCGAGCACACCCAGCATCGGGTCGAGCACGGCGATCCCGGCCTCCTCCCGCAGCGGCCGGTCCAGCGTCCGAGAGCCGTCGAACATCGCCGAGATGCGCCGTGGCGACGCGGGGGGCTTCGGGGCATCCGTCTCGCGGCGGGTCACCCTGGCGAAACCGATGGCACCGGTCGCCACCGGCTCGCCCTCGTCGCTGACGAGATCCACCACTGCCGTGGACGATCGCCGACCCCGCCGCAGGATCGTGCTCCGGGTGGAGAGGAAGGCCGGGGGGCGCCGCGGCCGCATCCGCACCGACATGTCCGAGGTCAACATCCAGGCATCGGGATCGTCGTCGAGGACGATCCCCGCAACCACGTCGATCATGAAGGCGATGACGCTCGCCCGCAGCGCGCCGTTGTGCAGCAACTCCGCCCGCGGGTGCAGCTGCAGGCGGAATTCCCCGTCACGCACCTCGGCAACCACACCGAGCCGGGATGGAACGGAATAGCTGTCGTCGAGCAGGTCGGTCATCGGTTCTCCCGGTCGAGCATGGGCCGGGACGCTACCGGCAGGTTCCCGACCGCCACCAGTTGCCGACGCCCGTGCATCTGCCACCATCCGCTCCCCGTGGGGCGGACGATGTCGATTGCTGACAAGGTTGCCGTAATGGAGCCGATCGACGTCGATGCCTTCGAGGCCCTGGTGGCCGCCGCCCTCGAGGAGATCCCCGACGAATTGCGCGCCGAGATGGAGAACGTGGCGATCATCGTCGACGACGAGAGCCCGCCCGGCCGGCTCTACGGGCTGTACGAAGGGACCCCGCTGACGAGGCGGGGCACGTATGCGGGGGTCCGCCCCGATCGGATCACGCTCTTCCTCGCCACGATCTGTCGGTCCGCCCGCACTTCCGACGACCTAGCTGAACGGGTGCGCATCACCTTGCTCCACGAGGTCGGCCACCATTTCGGCCTCGGCGAGGCGCGTCTGCGTGAGCTCGGCTGGGCCTGAGTACTAGTTGCCCTGCGGCGGCAGCTCCTTGTTGGGCGGCCGGGCCGGCGTGGCCGCCGGCGGCGTGGCACCGTTCGTGGTCGCACCGAGGTCGTCGTTGCGCAGGGTCGACAGCAGCACCTCGGCCGCGCCCATGAGGCTGGTGGCCTCGTAGGGCACCACGACCTTGGCGTTGTCGGAGGCCGCAATGTCCTGCAGCGCCTTGAGCTGCAGGACGGCCAGCGTGCGCGGGTTGATCGTGGCGGTGTCGATGGAGGTGAGGCGGGACGCCTCGCCCTCGCCCCGCAGCTCGAGCGCCTTCTTCTCGCCTTCGGCCTGCAGCTCCAACACCTTCATCTGGGCCTCGGCCCGCAAGATCGCCGACTGCTTGGCGCCCTCGGCCTCGAGCACGGCGGCCTGCTTGCGCCCACCCGCAGAGTTGATGGCGGCCTGCTGCTCGCCCTCGGACTTCAGTATGGCGGCCCGCTTGTGCTGCTCGGCCTCCTTCTGCTCTGACATCGCCTGCACGACGTTCAAGGGCGGGGTGATGTCGAGGATCTCGATGCGGTTGAGACGCACTCCCCACTTGGCCGTGGCGTCGGCCATGTGGTCCTGCATCCGGCTGTTGATGGTCTCGCGCTCGCTGAGGGCCTGGTCCAGCGAGAGCTCCCCGAACACGGCCCGCAGCGCCGTGCGGGAGAGCTGGTCCACGGCGAGCTGGTAGTCGTTGATCTCGAACAGCGCCGACTTGACGTCGATCACCTGGCAGAAGATGGTCGCGCTGACCTGCAGGGACACGTTGTCCTTGGTGATCACGGCCTGCTGGTCACCCGTCATGGGGAACTCACGCACGTCGACCTTCTCCATCCGGTCGACGAAGGGCACCAGGATCCGCATGCCCGGCTGGTCGACCGACTTGAACTCCCCCAGCCGCTTGACAACACCCACGCTCCCCTGCTGCACGATCTTGATGAAGCGGGACGCGAACAGCGTCACCACTCCGAGACCCGCCAGGGCGGCGATGACGACGATTCCGACTATTTCTCCGGCCGATGCGAACATGCGGCACCTCTCTTCTAACTGTCGATGGCGTAGACGACGAGCAGTCCTCGCTCGACGTCGGCGACGACGACATCGGTCCCGACGGAAATCGTGGCTTCGGGATCGAGTGGGATTGCCAACCACTCCTCACCTCTGGCCCGGATCCTTCCGGGGTGGTGTGCGCCCTCAATCGCCTTGGTCACCAACGCGGTGTCGCCGACCATACCTTGGACGCCATTCAGCACGAAAAACAGTCTATTAGCGGCCGATGAAGGCTGGCTCTCGTTTCTCGGCAAAGGCAGCCATCGCCTCTTGCGTGTCCCGGGTCGAGAAGTTCAGGGCCTGGCAGCGGGCCTCGTCCTCCACCGCCTGCTCCATGGAGGCCATGGAGGAGGCGTGGAGCAGGGTCTTGGTCATCGACAGCGCGAGGGGCGGCCCTCCGGCGAGCGTCGAGGCCCAGTCGTCGACGAAGGCGTCGAGGTCGTCGACCGGCAGGGCGCGGTTCACCAGGCCCATCGCCGCCGCCTCTTCGCCGCTCCACATGCCCCCGAAGAGGGCGATCTCCTTGGCCCTGGCCAGGCCGACGAGCCGGGGCAGCAGCCAGGACGCACCGTTGTCGAGCGCCAGGCCGCGCTTGGCGAAGATCATGGAGAGCTTGGCCCGATCGCTGCAGACGACCAGGTCGCAGCCGAGCGCGAGGGAGAGTCCGGCGCCGACCGCGAACCCGTCCACCTTGGCGATGGTGGGCTTGGAGACGTGGTGCAGGGCGAGCGCCACGTCTCCGAGCCGCCGCATGCGCGTCAGGCCCGAGCGGGTGGGATCGGTGGCTGGGCCGCTGGGATCCGAGAGGTCGGCCCCCGAGCAGAAGGCGCCTCCCGCCCCCGTCAGCACCATCACTCTGTCGTCCGGGTTGTCCTCCACCTCCTCGAAGGTGGTGCGCAACTCGGTCAGCATCTTGCCGTTGGCGGCGTTCTTGCGCTCGGGGCGGTTCATCGTGACGGTCACGACACCGTCCTTGCGTTCGACGATCAGGGTCTCCATGGCCACGGACCCTAGGCCGCGCTGCTTCAGAACGCACCTTCGACGACGTCGACCACCCCGTCGAGCACCCCCACCACGTCGAAGCGGACCTCGGCCCAGTGCCTCCCCTGCTGTTGGAGGTACGCCGTGGCCAGGCGGCGTAACCGGCGCTGCTTCGGCCCGGTGACAGCCTCGAGCGGATCGCCCCGGGCGGAACCGGTCCGCGTCTTGACCTCACACACGACGAGGGTGCTGCCGCGGGCACAGATCAGGTCGATCTCGCCTGCGCCACAGCGCCAGTTCCGCTCGAGCACCGCGTACCCGTGCGCCCGGTAATGCGCGGCGGCGACCGCCTCGCCGAAGCCGCCAAGAAGAGCATTGCGCCGGTCGCTGTCGCCCACCGAGGGTGGAACGGTCGCGCCCGATGCCGCCCGCGTCAGAGCTCTTGTTCGGGCAACCGTTCGATGTTCACGTCACGGAAGGTGACGACGCGTACCTCGGGGACGAACCGCGCCGGGCGGTACATGTCCCAGACCCAGGCGTCGCGGATCTCGAGTTCGATGCAGGCCGGCGTCGTGTCGGACCGCACGGTCAACGAGACCTCGTTCGCCAGATAGAACCGCCGTTCCGTCTCGATCACGTAGGTGAACACCGGCAGGACGGCCCGGTACTCCTGGACGAGCCCGAGCTCGATCTCGGATTCGTAGCGTTCGAGGTCTTCCTCGCTCACGCCTCGACCGCCCTACTCGTCCGCGTCCTCCTCGACGGCCTCATCGACCTCGGCGTCGCCCGCTTCGACCTCGTCGCCAACATCGACGTCCTCGACCGCGCCCACCGCATCGAGCTCATCGACCTCCTCGAGGTCCTCGGTCTCGACGTCCTCGACGACTGCTTCTGCCGCCGCCGGGGCCTTGCCCCGCGGAATCCGGCGTTCCTTGATCTTCGCTGCCTTCCCGTGACGGTCGCGCAGGTAGTAGAGCTTGGCGCGGCGGACGTCGCCGAGCGTCGCGACCTCGATCTTGGCGATCGTGGGCGAGTGCACCGGGAAGGTCCGCTCGACGCCGACGCCGAAGCTGACCTTGCGCACGGTGAACGTCTCCTGCACGCCGCCGCCCTGGCGTCGCATGACGGCACCCTGGAAAACCTGCACCCGCTCCCGGTTGCCCTCCACGACCCGGACGTGGACCTTGACGGTGTCGCCGGGGCGGAACTCGGGGATGTCGTCGCGCAGGCTGTCGCGATCGATCGTTTCGGTGGGGTGCATGAGAGGCGTCCTTCGGTCACACCGGCTCGGTGCCGGACGAAACATCGTAGCCGTGCTCGGAGAGGACCTGCACGTCGCTGGCACTGAGCGACGACGCCCTGACCAGGCGCGCAATCAGATCCGGCCGGCGTTCCGCCGTACGGAGCAGCGCCTGCGCGCGGCGCCAGGCGGCCACTGCCCCGTGGTCCCCCGACCGGAGCACGGCGGGGACCGGCCACCCCCTGAACTCCCCCGGGCGGGTGTACTGGGGGTACTCGAGCAACCCCTCGGAGAAACTCTCGTCTCGGGCGGAGTCCTCGTTGCCCAGCACGTCGGGCAGCAGGCGGGCGACCGCCTCCACCACGACCAGGGCGGCCAGCTCGCCGCCGGCGAGCACGAACTCACCTACGGACAGCTCGCCGTCCACCAGGTGGTCGGCGACCCGTTGGTCGACCCCCTCGTAGCGGCCGCACAACAGCGAGAAACCCCCGGCGCTGCGCACCGCCAGCTCGGTCGCCACGACCTGGTCGAACGGGCGGCCACCGGGAGCGAGCAGGAGGAGCGGCCGCGGCAGATCGGGCACCGCCTCGACACAGCGGAAGATGGGCTCGGGGGTCAGGACCATGCCCGCTCCGCCGCCGAACGGGCTGTCGTCCACCGAGCGCCGCGCGTCGTCCGCGCCATCGCGCAGGTCGTGCACGCGCACGTCGAGCGCACCGGCATCGGCGGCCCGACCGAGGATGGACATGCCGCAGTAGCTCGACACCACGTCGGGAAAGATCGTGAAGACGTCGATCCTCACGGGGGGCGCGTCACAGGTCGAGCAACCCTTCGGGGATGTCCACGTCGACGGTGTGCGCCACCGCATCGTGAGCGGCGACGAAGCGGACCGGGATCAGCCCGCCGGACTCGAGCACCATCAGGTCACTGGCCGGATTCGCCTCCACTGACGCGACGGTGCCGAGCGCGGTACCCGCGACGTCCCGCACCGTGGCACCGACGAGCTCGTGCACCCACAGGGTGCCCGGCACGTCGCCCAGAGGTTCCGCCTCCAGCTCCAGCCCCCGCAGGCTCTCGGCGGCGGCGCGGTCCGCCACGTCCTCGAACTGCACGATGTAGCGGTCCGGGCCGAACGGTGTCGACCACACCACCGTCAGGATGCCGCGGGCGGAGGCCAATTCCGATCCGGGATCGACGCGCTGCGTCTGGTCGGTCCAGAGCTGGACGACCACCTCGCCGCGCAGGCCGTGGGCCTTGGTGACCCGGCCGACTTTGAGCAGATCAGTCGTCGACGATGTCCACGCTGGCCTGGACGCCGTCCTTGGCGCCCGCCACGTTGACCAGCGTCCGTATGGCCTGCGCGGTTCGCCCGCGACGGCCGATCACCCGACCCATGTCGTCGGGCGCCACGTGGAGGTTGAGGCGGATTCCGCCACGGCGCTCCTCGGTGTCGATGATCACAGAGTCGGGGTCGTTGGACAGCGAACGCGCCAGGTAGGTCAGCACGGCCAACGCCGTGCCACCGTCCAGGTCGCCGAGCTCGTTCCCCTCGTCGACCTCGTCGTCGGTGCCGGCCTCGGACTGGTTGATGTCGCCCGCTTCGTAGAGATCGGTCACTTGGCCCTCGCAGCGGCGAACTCGTCCCAGGCCCCGGAGGTCTTGAGGATGCGTTCCACCCGTTCGGTCGGTTGCGCGCCATTGACGAGCCACTTGACCGCTTTGGCGTTGTCGATGTTGATCACGGCGTCCGGTTCGGCCGTCGACGAGCCCCGGGGCGCATAGGTGCCCACGATCTCGAGGAACCGGCCGTCACGCGGCGATCGGCTGTCGGCGGCGACGACACGGTAGGTCGGCTGCTTCTTCTTACCCATCCGCACAAGGCGGAGCTTCACTGCCACGGACTGCATCCTCCACTGATCTGGACGTCTCGGCCGTCCATTCTGGCAGATGGCGGGGCTACCGACCTTTCGGAGGGGTGACCCGCCCGCCCTTCTTCTTCTTCTTGGTGCCCTTGTTGCCGCTGACCACGGACCGAGCCGGGGCGGCCGCAGGCAGGCCCGGGAAGCCCGAGGGCAGCTCACCGCCCTCTTCCATGAGCTGGGAGAGCATGTCGAAGTCAGCTCCGGGCGGGGCGGCGGGCAGGCCAGCCGCCCCCTGCTGCGCCAGCTTGCGGGCGGCACGGCCGCTCATCCCGGCCATGTTCGGCATGCCGGGGAGGTTGGGCATGTTGCCCGACGCCATCCCCTTCATCATCTTCTGCATCTCCTTGAACTGCTTCAGGAGCGTGTTGACGTCCTGGATGGAGGTGCCCGAGCCGCGGGCCACCCGGCTTCGGCGGGAGCCGTCGAGCACGGAGGTGTCGTTGCGCTCGGCCGGGGTCATGGAGCAGACGATCGCCTCGACCTTGGCCACCTCCCCGTCGTCGATCTGTCCGGCCGCCTGCCGCATCTCCTTCGACATGCCCGGCATCAGGCGCATGAGACCGCCCAGCGACCCCATCTTCTTGACCTGGCGCAGCTGGGACAGGAAGTCGTCGAGCGTGAACTGGCCCTGCATCAGGCGATCGGCGCTCTTGGTCACCTCGTCGGTGTCCATGGTGCGCTCGGCCTGTTCGATCAGGCTGAGTACGTCCCCCATGCCGAGGATGCGGTCGGCCATGCGGTCCGGGTGGAAGAGGTCGAAGTCGGCGAGGCGCTCACCGGTGCTGGCGAACGCGATCGGCTTGCCGACGACACCCTTGACCGACAACGCGGCGCCGCCTCGGGCATCGCCGTCCAGCTTGGTCAGGATGACGCCACTGAGCTCGAGCGTGTCGTGGAAGGCCTTCGCCGTCGCCACGGCGTCCTGCCCGATCATGGCGTCGATCACCAGGAACGTGTAGTGCGGCTCGGTGGCGGCGGAGATTTCCCGGATCTGCTGCATGAGATCCGCGTCGATGGTCAGCCGGCCCGCAGTGTCGATGATGCAGATGTCACGGCCGAGGCGGCGGGCCTCCTCCAGCCCGGCCCTGGCGCACGACACCGGGTCGGTCGGCTCGCTGAAGACGCTCACCCCGGCCTGCTGGCCGAGGACCCGAAGCTGTTCCACGGCGGCGGGACGCTGCAGGTCGGCGCCGACCAGGAGGGGGTTGCGGCCCTGCTGCTTCCACCACAGGGCGAGCTTGGCGGAGTTGGTGGTCTTGCCGGCGCCCTGCAGGCCGGCCATGAGGACGACCGTGGGAGGCCGCGACGCGTAGCTGAGCTTGAGCGTCTCGCCACCGAGAACGCCGACCAGCTCCTCGTGCACGGCGCGGACGACCTGCTGGCCCGGGGTCAGGCTCTTGGCGAGTGCCTCGGTGCTGACCCGGAGCCGGATGCCGTCACAGAAGCGCCGGGCGACGGACAGCTCGACGTCGGCCTCCAGGAGCGCGGTACGGATCTCCTTCAGCGCCTCGTCGAGGTCTTCCTCGCTGATGCGCCCCTTGCCGCGCAGACGGGTCGAGATGCGCTCCAGGCGGTCGGAAAGGGCGTCGAACATCGGTTCTCAGGTTAGCCACGAGGGGCGCACACACCGCCCGCGGCGGGCGGCAGGGGCGGCCGCCTGCAGCGACCGTTCCGTTTTTGGAGAGCCCAGGAACGCACCCCGGCGACAACGCGCCCTCGCCGCCGTGGACCCGTAGGCTCGCCACGGTGGGTCCCCGCTCCCCCGACCTGTCGTACGCACCCTACGGCGAGCTGGAGGGCGGGCCCAACGTGATCGTCGACGGCGCACCCACGGAAGGCACCGTCCTCTGCCTCTCGCATTGGCCCGGCATCGGCGGCCCGCCCGAATTCGCCGCCGATCTGTCCGCCGAAATGGCGTTCTTGTATCTGGCCCCGTTCGACCGCCACGGGGATGCCACGGTCGTCTCGAACAACCACTTCGACCAGGATGGGCTGGTGGGGGTCTTCGCGCTGTCCTCCCCGGAGCACGCGCTGGCGCGACGAGACCTGCTGGTCGAGGTGGCGCGCGCCGGGGACTTCGCCGTCACCCGTTCGCGGGTGGCAGCCCGCGTCTCCATGGTGGTCTCGGCCTACGCCGACCCCCGGCGGAGCCCGCTGGGGGGATTGCCCGAGCAGTACGACGCCGTCACTTCCGTGCTCTACGGCGAGTTGCTCGGCCGGCTGCCGGAGATCTGCGACCGGCCGGAGCGCTTTCGCCACCTGTGGGCCCAGGAGGACGAGACGCTGACAGCGAGCGAGGCGGCGCTCGCCTCCGGGGTCGTGACCATCAACGAGTGCCCGGAGGTCGACCTCGCGGTGGTGACGGCGGCCGAGCGGGCGCCCGGAGGCGGAGGTCACCGGTTCGGCGGGCAGTGGGTGGAGGGCCTGCACCCCATTGCCGTCCACAACGCCACCGCACGCGGTGCCGTCCTGACGGTGCGGGGCCGCCACTACGAGTTCGCCTACCGCTACGAGAGTTGGGTACAGCTGCGAACGCACGCCATGCGCCCGCGCGGTCGACCTCACGCCACTGGCCGAGCAGCTCACCGAGGCGGAAAGCGCCCGCGGCGGAACGATCCCATGGGTGGGTGGGTCGATCGCAGGGCTGACACCCACGCTTGCCCCCGTCGGTGGGCTGGAGAGCGGGCTCCCACCCGCCGAGGTCCAGGCCCTGGTGGAGGCCCACCTCCGCACGGCCCCTCCGGCGTGGGATCCCTACACCCTGACCCGCTGACCTGCCGCTGCCGCGCCGCGACGAGCGGCTACCGTCGCATCGCATGTCCTCCCGCACGCCACGCTTCTGGACGCTCGCGCTCGTGATCGGTGCGGCGGGCGCGCTCGGCCTGGCCGCCTGCAGCTCCTCGCCTTCGCATTCCTCTGGCCTGGGCACGACGAGCACGGTTGCCTCGAGCAAAGCGCCGAGCACCACCGCGCCCGGCGAGAGCCCGCTGGACGCCATCGTCCCGATCCCGACCACCGACCGGTCCCCCGCCGGCACGGCGGGGACGGCGCCGACGGTGACGGTCCCCTCCGGGACACCGCCGAAGTCGCTCCAGAGCGCCGACCTGATCGTGGGCACGGGTACGACGGCGGTCCCCGGTGCCAACGTCACCGTGCAGTACGTCCTGGCCACCTACTCCTCGGGCAAGGTGATCCAGTCGTCATGGACGAGCCAGCCCTTCACGTTCCAGCTGGGAGCGGGGCAGGTGATCCCCGGCTGGGACAAGGGGGTGGTCGGCATGAAGGTCGGAGGTCGGCGCGAGCTGATCGTCCCGCCCAACCTCGGCTACGGAGACCAGTCACCGGGCCCCGGCATCGCATCCAACGACACCCTCGTCTTCGTCATCGACCTGCTCAAGGTCAACTGAGCCGCCGCCGTCTCGTGGAGGTCACCGCGCACGTCGAGGCGCTCCGACACGAGGGGGAACGGATGGCCGTGGTCGTCGACCGAACGGACCCCGCGGGCGGGGTGCCGACCTGCCCGGAGTGGACGGTGCGCGACCTCGTTCGACACCTGGGCGGCGTCCACCGCTGGGCCACGGGCTACGTGGCCGGCCGGCGCACCGAGGTCTGGGACGTGGAGCTGGACGAGGTGGTCGGCGCCTGGCCGGAAGACGCCGCGCTGGCCGGTTGGCTACGCGACGGGTGCACGACGCTGGCCGATGCTTTGGCCGCCGCGCCCGACGACCTCGAATGCTGGAGCTTCTTGCCCGCACCCTCGCCGCGGGCCATGTGGGCCCGCCGCCAGGCCCACGAAACGGCGGTGCACCGCGTCGACGCCGAGTTGGCGGCGCCCACGACATCGGATCCGTTCCGGTCGGCCTTCGCGGCCGACGGGATCGACGAGCTGCTCACGTGCTTCGTGCCGCGACGCTCCACCACCCTGCGCGCCGATGCGTCCGCCAGCCTCTCGGTGCACTGCACCGACGTTGACACAGGCTGGGTGCTCCGCCTGGGGCCCGACGGCGTCACGACGACAGCGGGTCCCGTCTCGAACGGGCGCGGGGCCGACTGCTCCGTGCGTGCCGCGGCGGCCGACCTCTACCTCGCGCTGTGGAACCGCGCCGGACCCGAGGAGCTCGTCGTGGAGGGAGACCGCGAGCTGCTCGGGCGGTTCCTCGACTCGGTCCACGTGCGCTGGGCGTGAGGCGCTTCTCCGGCGCTCAGTCGGGAGAGACTTCCGGGAGCCGGCGGCGCCCGAACAGCCAGTAGGCGACCGAACCGGTCGTGTTCACGCTGGATGCGAACCGCCACATCCGCTTCCTCCCCCGCACCGCCGCGTCGGGGCGCCGGCGCAGGTCCCGCCAGGTCAGCCGCACCAGGATCAGGTGGACGACCAACACGACGGCGATCACCTTCTTCTGCTGATCGGTCAACTGATCCACGGAACCCTCCCTTCAGTCACTGGCGAGCAGAGCCTCGACGAACGCGTCGGGGTCGAAGTCGACCAGGTCGTCCGGTCCCTCGCCGAGACCGACCAGCTTGACGGGCAGGCCGAGCTCGCGCTGGACCGCGATGACGATGCCACCCTTGGCGGTGCCGTCGAGCTTGGTGAGCACGATGCCGGTCACGTCGACGGCCTCGGTGAACTGACGGGCCTGGGCCAGCGCGTTCTGCCCCGTGGTGGCGTCCAGGACGAGGAGTACCTCGGTGACGTGGCCCGGGTCGCGGTCGGCCACCCGCCGGATCTTCTTGAGCTCCTCCACGAGGTTGACCTTCGTGTGCAGGCGGCCGGCCGTGTCGGCGAGGACGAGCTCGTTCCCACGCGCCGCGGCACGCTGGACCGCGTCGAACACAACGGCGCTGGGGTCGCCACCCTCGGCGCCCCGGACGATGTCCGTCCCGGTCCGCTCGGCCCACATGGCGAGCTGGTCGGCGGCGGCGGCCCGGAACGTGTCGCCCGCCGCCAGCAGGACCGAGCGGCCGGCGGCCGACTCGCGTCGGGCCAGCTTGCCGATGGTCGTGGTCTTGCCGACGCCGTTGACCCCGACGATGAGCCAGACCTCGGGCGCACCCGGCGCGCCATCGAAACGCAACGAACGGGTGCCCGCTGTTTCGAGCAGCTGGCGGATGGCCGTGCCGAGCGCGGCCAGGAGGTCGTCGCCCCCGCTGATCTCCTTGGCCTCGACTCGGGCCCGCAGGTCCGCGAGCAGGGCGTCGGTGGTGGCGACGCCCACGTCGGCCCGGATGAGTGCCTCCTCGAGCGAATCCCAGGTCGCGGTGTCGATCCGGCCCGATCGCAACGCGGAGACTGCGCCGCTGAAGAGGCCGCGCACGCTGCCCAGACGGCTGCGATAGGTCGGCGGCGCCGACGGAGCAGCGACGGGCGCGTCGGCCGGCGGGGCCGCGGCCTCCGGCTGCGGTGGTCCCCGCGCCGGTTCGGTTGTCCCCCTGGGCGCGGTTGGCGGCGCGGGCTGCGGGGGTGGTGGTGCCGGAGTGCTGGGGGGTGCGACGGTGCCCCGGCCCGAGCGCCGCCGGGCGCGGGTGGCGGCGACCGTGCCCGCGGCCACCGCCAGGACGGCCACCACGATGACGAGGATGATGATGGTGCCGATCATGCGGTGGGCGTCCCGTCGACCTCGTCATCCTGCGCGGCCGCGGCCGCCGCCTCAGCTGCAGCCACCGCCGCCGCCTCCTCGGCGTAGGTCGCCCCGCCGTCGTCCTCGCCGAGCTCCTCGTCGCCGTCACGGACACGCCGTCGCGTGCGGGAAACGGCCGCGACGCCGGCAATGACGCACAGCAGAGCCACCCCGACGAAGGCGAAGGCAAGCGTGCCGGTCACGCCGGCTCCTTTTCCTTCTCCACCTTCTGGCTGACCACCTGTGACGAGCCGCCCGGGGCCATCGTCACCCCGTACAGCGCGTCGCCGGTCTCCATCGTGCGCTTCTGGTGGCTCACGATGAGCAGCTGCGCCTCGTCACGGAACTCGTGCACCAGCGCGAGGAAGCGGCTCAGGTTGACGTCGTCGAGCGCCGCCTCGACCTCGTCCATCATGTAGAACGGCGAAGGCCGGCTGCGGAAGACGGCGAAGAGGAAGGCCAGCGCCGCCATGGAGCGCTCCCCACCCGAGAGGAGCGACACCCGGCGGACGTTGCGGCCGGCCGGGCGCACCTCGATCTCGACGCCGGTATTGAGCAGGTCGTCGGGCTCCACCAGCATGAGGCGGCCGGTCCCGCCGGGGAACAGCATGGCGATCAACGCGGAGAAGTGCTCGTTCACGTCGGCGGCCGCGGCAGCGAACGACGTCATGATCTCGTGGTCGAGCGTGCGCACCACCTCGTGCAGCTCGCGCCGCGCACCGCGCACGTCGTCGACCTGCGCCTCCAACTCCTTGTGCCGCTCCTCCAGCGTCGAGAGCTCTTCGAGGGCCAACGGGTTGACGGGACCCAGTGCGACCAACTTGCGCTCCAGCTCCTCGGCATGCTGCGGCAGCGTCGTGCCCTCGGGTGCCTCGGGCTCGGGCAGGCCCGTCAGTTCGTCGGGCCTGACGCCGAGATCGCGGACGATGTGCTCGTGCAACGCCTCCATGCGCAGATCGACCTCGTTGGACTCCAGGTCGAGCGTCCGCGTCCGGCTGCGCACCGCCTCGAGGCGCTGCTCCGTCGTGTGGCGATCCTGGCGCAGCCGTTCGAGCTTCTCCCCGCCCGCCCGCACGGCGTCGACCTGATCCTGGTAGTCGTGGCGCAAGGATCCGAAGACCCCGTCGAGCCGCTCGTGCTCGCGCTGGACGAGCACCTCCAGGTGGCCCAGTGCGGCCCCCTCGGCCTCCAGCCGGCGCCGACGCGAGGCCGCGGTCGCCCGTTCCTCGGCGTGGCCCTGCAGGCGCCGCTCGACCTCGGCCTGGCGCTCGGCCAGGACGCGGCGGCGTTCCACGACACCGGCCACGCGCACCTCGAGCTCCTGGCGCCGGCCCCGCAAACCGACCCTGCGCTCCTCCAGCGCCTCCCAGGCCTCGAGCGCTTCCTGCAGCTCGGGTACCGACCCCGCCAGGTGCGCCTGCTCCGCCGTGACGTCGGCCAGCCTCTGCTGGGCCGCGGCCATGGCGGTCCGGGCCTCCTCGAGTTCGCCGGCCAGCGCGCCGCTGCTCCTCGGCGGATCGCAGACGGTCGGCCGACCCGGTCTCGCAGGCGGACGCATGACGGTCGTTGACCCGCTCCGCGGTGGTCCGGGCATCCCGGCAACGGCCCAGGACAATGCGGCTGTCACTGAGGTGCGCCCGCGCCAGCTCGGCCGCGGCGGCGGCGTCCTCGGCCCGGCGGCGCGCCTCCTCGACGGAGGCCGCCGTGACCACGCTGGTCGTCGACCGGACGCGCCAGCCCGTGGCCGCGAAGCGGTCGCCCTCGGGGGTGACCACCACGAGGTCGTCGCGGGCCAACGACAGGTCGATGGCCTCCTCCCAGCCGTCGACCCGGACGGCGCGACCGACGAGCGTGTCGAGCACCGACTCGGCGACTGACCCGCCGTGGCGGGCCCGCACGTGGCGCCGGACCGGTTCGGCACTGCTCCCGGGGGGCAGCTCGCCCGCCGCCGCCGACGACGACGGCCGGGGGGTGAGAATGGCGCCGGTGACCCCGCCCTCGCGGAACGTGGCCAGCGCGGCCTGGGCCGAGCGGCGCCCGTCCACGACAACGGCGGCGACGCCGGCACCGATGGCAGCCTCGAAGGCGGCCTCCCAGCCCTCGTCGATCTCCACCAGGTCGACCAGGGAACCGACGACGCCGTCGACGTCGCGCAGCAGCTCGCGCCCGCCGGCACCCTGCAGGTCCGCCAATGCCCGCTCCAGAGCCTCGGCCCGGGCCGCCGTGCGGTGGCGCGCCTCTTCGGCCGCGTCCGCCGAGACCTGCGCCGCCTCCGCCGTCCGCACGGCCTCCTCGAGCTCCCTGGCGCGCGCCGCCAGATCGGCCTCGAACCCGGCGGTCAGCTGCTCGAGCTCCTCCGCCTGCGTGGCCAGGAGGTCGGCCCGCACCGCCGCGCCGGCCGACCGCTCTTCGAGGGTGCCGACCCGCGCCCCGAGGGTGTCCATGTGCTCCTGTTCGCGGGCGGCGGCGCGGGCCACCGACTCGATGCGGGCCCGGACCCGGGCGATCGCCTGGTCGGGTGCGTCGTCACCGAGCACCGTCGCCCAGCGCTCCCGCAGCGCCGCGGCTTCCTCGTCGAGAGCGAGGATCGCGGCCTGGAGCTCCTCCCGTTCGGGTGCCCCGCCCGCCTCCTCCTCGGCCTCGGCCATGACCAGCTCGCTGGCCAGGCGGGCCGCCTCGGCCTCGAGCGTCGAAACCACGTCGACGTCGGCGGCGGCGTCAAGGGCGGCCACCACGCCCCGGCCGCGCTCGCGCAGCACGCCCGAGAGTCCGCGGGCCCGTTCCACCAGTCCCTGCACGCGGCCCAACGCGTTGGCCAGATCCTCCTCTCGGCGCGACGACAGCTCCGCCGTCGTGGAGCTGGCCTCGGCATCGAGCTGCTCGAGCGCTTCGTGCAGCTCCTGCTCCTCGTCGCGGCAGACGGTCAGGTTCTGCACCGCCGCCCGGCGGCGGGCGGTCAGGTCGGCCTGCTCGGCTCCGGCGAGATAGCGGCGCAGCGCCAGCAGCTCGGACGCCACGCTGTCGTGCGAACGGGCCGCAGCCGCCTGCCGCTCGAGCGGCCTGATCTGGCGCCGCACCTCCCGCACGAGGTCGCCCAGGCGCTCCAGGTTCTCCGCGGTGGCCGCCAGCCGGCGCTCCGCCCTCTCGCGGCGGCGGCGGTGCTTCAGCACCCCGGCCGCCTCCTCGATGATGGCCCGCCGGTCCTCCGGCCGGGCGTTGAGCACGGTGTCCAGCTGCCCCTGGCCGATGATCATGTGCTGCTGGCGGCCGACCCCCGAATCGCTGAGCAGCTCCTGGATGTCGAGCAGTCGGCACGGAGCGCCGTTGATGGCGTACTCGCTGTCCCCCGAGCGGAAGAGCGTCCGGGTGATCGTGACCTCGGACAGGTCGATGGGCAGCTTGCCCGAGGTGTTGTCGATGGTGAGCGACACCTCGGCCCGGCCCAGTTGGGGCCGCGACGAGGTGCCGGCGAAAATGACGTCCTCCATTTTGGCGGAGCGCAGCGAGCGTGGTCCCTGTGCACCGAGCACCCAGGTGACGGCGTCGACGACGTTGGATTTGCCGCTCCCGTTGGGCCCCACCACCACGGTGATCCCGGGCTCGAACTCCAGCACCGTCGGGTCGGCGAAGGACTTGAAACCCTTCATGCTGAGCGACTTCAGGAACATCGGGGCGACCCTACCGGGTGCCTACACGTGGCGGGTGGCTCACACCTGGCAGTGGTCGCAGAAGAAGGTCGAACGGCCGCCCGCCTTCACCCGCACGATGGTGTTGCGGCAGCGCCGGCAGGGCTCGCCCTCGCGGTCGTAGACCTGGTGCGAGCCCTGGAAGTCACCGAGCTCGCCGAACAGGTCGCGGTACTGCTCGTCGGCCAGCGAGGAACCGCGGTGCTTAATGGCGTCGGCCAGCGTCTCGACGATGGCCCGGTAGAGCCGGCGCACCTCGGTGGCTGTCAGCGAGTCGGCTGCCCGGTCGTACCGCAGGCCCGCCTGGTAGAGCATCTCGTCCGAGTACAGGTTCCCGATGCCGGCCGTGAAGCTCTGGTCCATCAGGAGCGCCTTGACGCCCCCGTGGTGCTGGTGCAGCAGGGCGCCGAAACGGTCCCAACTCATGAGGTCCTCGATGGGATCGAAGCCGAGGTGGGCCAGCTCGGGGACCGCCTTGCGGATGGCGGCCCCGTCGCCGCCGGCCGTCCCCGAGACCGGGCTCAGCGGCGTGCCGTCCGCCTTGAGCGGCGGTGTGGAGACGAACAGCTCCCCGAAGGTGCGGGGGTCGACGTAACGCAGCTCGCCCCCCTGGGTGAACGTGATGACCACGTGGGTG
This sequence comes from uncultured Acidimicrobiaceae bacterium, assembly GCA_963755375.1. Taxonomy (GTDB): domain Bacteria; phylum Actinomycetota; class Acidimicrobiia; order Acidimicrobiales; family RAAP-2; genus Bog-473. The sequence goes on from CAVWKG010000003.1 coordinate 286,307, forward strand.
TGCTTGGGCTTGGGGTCCTTGGCGGACTTGACCCGGAGCAACTGACCGCTCATGCCGAGATGCACGACGAGCGTGTCCCCGCTGTCCAGCGTCAACAGCAGGTATTTCCCCAGCCGGCCCACGGACTTGATGGTGTGGCCCTCGAGGAGGGCGCGGAAGTGCTTGGCCGAGGCGTGGCGGCGTACCGACCGGCCGTTGGCCACCGCCACCGCCTTGATTTTGCGGCCCACCACCTCGCGGGACAGGTCTTGGCGCAGCGTCTCGACTTCGGGCAGCTCAGGCACTGGTGAGCCCTTCCCAGGCCGCTCGTGCGGCCTCCTGTTCGGCGTCCTTCTTGGAGCGCCCCTCGCCGGCACCACGGAGGGTCCCGCCCAAGAAGACCTCCGCCTTGTAGACGCGGTCGTGGTCGGGCCCCGAGCCCTCCACGACGTAGCGGGGTGTCCCCTCGCCGTCGCGCACGGCCCTCTCCTGCAAACGGCTCTTGTGGTCGAAGTCGTCGGGCTCCTCGCCCGCCCGCTCGATGGCCTCGCCGAGCTCGCGCAGGACCAGCTCCCGGGATGCGTTCCAGCCGGCGTCGAGGTAGACCGACCCGAGGATGGCCTCGAAAGCATCGGCCAGGATGGAGGCCTTGGCTCGCCCTCCCGACCCCTCCTCGCCCCGGCCCAGCAGGAGGACCTCACCAACCCCAAGCCGGGCGGCCACCTGCGCCAGCACCCGGGCGTTGACCACGGCGGAACGGACCTTGGCCAGCTTGCCCTCGGCGAAGTCGGGGAAGCGCTCGTAGGTGTAGCCGGCCACGATCAGGCCCAGCACGGCGTCGCCCAGGAACTCGAGGCGCTCGTTGGAGGGCGCGCCCCCCTCCTGCTCGCCGCACCAGCTCCGGTGGGCGAGGGCATGCTGAAGGAGGCTCAAGTCGGCGAAGGAATGGCCAAGTCGCTCGGCCAGTGCGGCCGCCCCCTCAGCTCCCGAGTCAACCTGCCTCGAGCTTGGCGTAGACGTAGTCAACTGCATCCCGGACCGTGCGCAGGTCCTCGAGGTCCTCGTCGTTGATGCGGAAACCCACCGTGCGTTCTCCCAGCTCCTCTTCCAGGGCTTCGACCAGCTCAATCAGGGCCAGGGAGTCGGCGTCGAGGTCCTCCACGAAGGAAGCGCCCTCGGTGATCGACGACGGGTCCGTCTCGAGGATGTCGGCCAGCTGGTCCCTGATCAGCTCGAAGACCCCATTGCGGTCAAGCGGGCCCTGATTGGTGTGGGTTTCGGCTGGCACGACGACCAGTGTACGTCCCGCGGCGCCGTAACCGCCCGTTTACACCGCTTGAACTGGCCTTTTACGCCAAATCGACTGATCGAACGGCCGCCGCCACGTGGTCGGCCAGCCCCCTGGTCGCACAATCGTAGGCCACCAGGACCGCATTCATCATGGCGGTTGCATTAGAGGACCCGTGACTGATGACGCAGACCCCGTCGGTGCCGAGCAGCATGGCCCCGCCCGTGTTCTCGGGCTCGAATTGGGCCGCCACGGGCAGCAGATGCGGAAGCAGGACCCCGGCCGCCTGCGTGGTCGCCTCGTCGGTCCCGAACACGCCCAGCATGGTGTCGAAGAGGAAGCGCAGCGAGCCCTCGAGGGCCTTGAGCGCCACGTTCCCCGTGAACCCGTCCGTCACGATGACATCCGCCGGTGAAGGCAGCAGATCCCGCCCCTCGAGGTTCCCGATGAACTCGAACCCGTCATCGCCCACCGTGGCCGCCTTGACCAGCAGGCCGTGGGTCTCCTTCACCAGCGGCGTCCCCTTGGTGGGCTCTTCGCCGATCGACAGGAGCCCCACCGAGGGTGCCTCGGTGCCGAAGCGGGCGACCACGTAGGCGGCGCCCATCTGGGCGAACTGCACGAGCATGGCGGGCGTGCACTCGGAGTTGGCCCCGGCGTCGACCAGCACGGCCGGCGTCCGGCCCAGCCGCGGCAGCGGCGTGGCGATGCACGGTCGCACCACCCCGGGGAGTCGGCCCATGCGCAGCAGCGCCGAGGCCATGGTCGCCCCCGTATTACCCGCCGAGACCATGGCCGAGGCCTTGCCGTCGCGCACCAACTCGGCCGCCCGCACCAGGGAGGAGTCCTTCTTGCGCCGCACGCCGCCGGCGGGGTCCTCGTCCATGCCGATGACCTCGCTGCAGGGGTACAGCTCGAGTCCCCGGGTGTCGCCGACCTTGTCCGGAGGTCCCACGAGCACGATCCCCACGCCGTGCTCTTCGGAAGCGCGGCGGGCGCCCTCGACGATTTCACGCGGGGCCAGGTCGCCGCCCATGGCGTCCACCGCGACAGGGAGCGTGGCCAGGACCTCGGGGCTGGGACGCTCGCCCCGGCGGCTCAAGTCAGTCGACCTCGACCGCTTGGCGCCCCTTGTACCAGCCGCAGCTGGGGCAGACCACGTGGGGCGTCTTGGACGCCTGGCAGTGCGGGCACACGCTGCGGGCGGGCCGGCCCAGACGCCACGCCGCAGCCTGGTGGCTGCGGCCCTTGGCCTTGGACTTCTTCTTCTTGGGGACGGCCATGGCGGATCTCCAACGATCGATTCGGGCGCACACGCGCTCACGGACGGTGCCGGGCCGGGAGGAACCGGCTACCGGAGCACGTCGAGATTAGCCCACCGGGGATCGCGTGGGGCAACGCAGCCGCAGTCGCCCTCGTTGCGGTTGGCCCCGCAGTGCACGCACAGACCGGCGCAGTCGTCCCGGCACAGGGGAGCCATCGGGAGCTCGAGCACCACGGCGTCGCGGGCCAGGGGCCCGAGGTCGATCGTCTCGTCGGAGATCGGGTAGAGCTCCTCGTCGGACGCACCGGCCAGCGGGGGGTCGGCGAAACGCTCGTGGACGGGGATCCGCAGCTCCCCCGAAACGGGCTCGGCACAGCGACGGCAGATTCCGGACCACGGTGCAGTGACCGTCCCGGTCACGTCGATCCCGCCCTCGAAGGGGGTGAGAGTCACGTCGACCTCGATCTCGGCGCCGGCGGGCACCACGCTGCGTCCCGGGTCGATCCCGGCCTCGTCGATCGGCCCGGCCTGGGCCACCTCGCCCCGCCGCACCTCGTGCACGGCGCGCCCGGACGAGCGGCGCAGCCGCGCCACGTGGACGACGAAGGGGTCACCGGCCATCAGGCAGCACCCACTACGACTGATCCTGATCGAAGAAGCCGTCCTCCTCCGTCCCGGCCGCGTCGTCGACCGCCGCAGTGTCCAGGGAGGGGGCGGCCAGCTTGGCCCGGCCGGCCTGGACCGTCCGGGTGAGCCGGTCCAGCACGATCTCCATGCCGGCCAGCTTGGTGTCCACGAAGTCCTCGGCCTGGTGGCGGAGCGCCCGGGCCTCTTCGTTGGCGTCGTCGAGGATCCGTTGAGCCACCGAGTTGGCCTGGCGCACGATCTCGGTGCGCTGCACCATGTGCTCCGCCTGGGCGCGCACCTCGTCCATGAGGGCCTCGGCGGCGCGGTTGCGCTCCGCCATGAACTCCTCCCGCTCGCGCAGCAGCCAGCGCGCCTGGCGGAGCTCGTCGGGGAGGCACTCGACGGCGGACTGCACCAGCGAGCTCACCTCTTCCCGCGAGACCATGACCGAGGAGGACAAGGGCATCGACTTGGCGCCGGCCATGAGGTCGAGCAGTTGGTGGAGGATCGACTCGATCCCCACCTCCACCGGGGGGTCCTCGTCGACGTCCAGGAACTGGTCGCTCACGCGTCGTCACCCCCCTTCGCGTCCGGGGCCTGTTCGATGTACTTGGCGTGCAACGCCTCGGCCACCGGCTTGGGAACGAAGGCCGACACGTCACCGCCGAAGCGCCACACCTCGCGCACGAGCTTGGAGGCGACGAAGGACCACTCCGGGCTGGTGGGGATGAAGATCGTCTCGACGCCGGAGAGGTGGTTGTTCATCTGGGCCATCTGCATTTCGGCCTCGAAGTCCGACACCGCCCGTAGGCCGCGCACGATCGCCGACGCGCCGACGTCGCGGGCCACGTAGACCAGGAGGGTCGAGACCGACACGATGCGCACGGACGGGAGGTGGGCCACCACTTCCTCGAGCATCGCCTGGCGCTCCTGGAGGTCGAACAGCGCCATGCCCTTCTGCGGATTGCGCAGGGCGGCCACCACGACCTCGTCGAAGAGGCGGCTCGCCCGCTCGACGATCTCGAGATGCCCGTTGTGGAAGGGGTCGAAGGACCCCGGGAAGAGCCCGACTTTCACGAACCGTCACCGCTGCGATGAGCCACGGTGACGAGCGTACCGCCGTACCGACGCTCTCTCGCGACCACCCACGGCCCGTTCAGCGCGATCGGCGCCGCCGATTCCATGACGACGGCCTCCGCCCGCAGCGAGCCGAGGAGCGCGGGCCAGTCCTCGAAGTCGTAGGGGGGGTCACACAGGGCGAGGTCGAACCCTCCGGCGGCGGCGGATTCCAGCCATCCGGGCAGCGCGGCCCGCACCAGTGTGGCCGGCACCTCACCCAGGCCCACCGCCTCGAGGTTCAGCCGGACGGCGGCCAGCGCGTCCGGATCCACGTCGACGAACGTGGCGGACGCTGCCCCCCGCGAGAGCGCCTCTACTCCCAGGGCGCCGCTGCCGGAGAACAGGTCGACCACCGCCAGGCCCTCGACGCCGCCCCGTGAGCCGAGGATGTCGAACATGGCCTCGCGCACCCGGTCCGACGTCGGGCGGACTGACGGGGGGAGCTTGGCGGCCAGCCGGCGCCCGCGGCTCCGGCCTCCGATGACCCGCATCGTCTGGAGCCTACGGCGGCTCGGCTGGGCATGGCTCCGCGCGTGCCGCCGGGACCTAGCTCTTGAAGAGGTACTCCCCCTCGTCCTCGCTCAACAACAGCCGGACTTCGTCGGCCAGGTCGGCGTGAGCCCTGAGCTGAGCGTCCTCGTCGACCATGGCCTCGGCCACCTGGCGTGCCTCGGCCAGCAATGCCATGTCGCCGGCGTCGGTGAGCGAGGCCAACCGCAGGTCGCTTTCGCCCTTCTGGCGGGCGCCCAGCAGGGTCCCCTCACCACGGACCCGCAGGTCCGCCTCCGCCAGGGCGAACCCATCGGTCGACCCGGCCACCGCGGTCAGCCGCTCGTTGCCCTCCTCGCCACCGAGGAGGTAGCACCAGCTGGCGGTGCCGCCACGGCCAACGCGGCCCCGCAGCTGATGCAGCTGGGCGATCCCGAAGCGGTCGGCGCTCTCCACGATCATCACGGTGGCCTCCGGGACGTCGACGCCGACCTCAATGACCGTCGTCGCCACCAGCACGTCCAGGTCGCCCCTCCGGAAGCGATCCATCACCTCCTCCCGGGCGGCGGCCGCCATCTGGCCGTGCATCAGCCCGACCCGCAACCCCGACAGCTCACCGGCCGCCAGCCGCTCGAACTCCTCGGTGGCCGACTTGGCCTCTACCCGGAGGGAGTCGCTGACCAGCGGGCACACGACGAAGGCGCGGTGACCGGCCGCCACCTCCTCGCGCGCGCGCTGCCAGGCCCGCTGGTCCCCGCCGTGGCCGTCGCCGGGGAGCCACTCGGTCGTCACCGGCAATCGGCCCGGCGGCAGCTCGTCGAGCGTGGTCAGGTCGAGGTCGCCGAAGATCACCATGGCGGCGGTGCGCGGAATGGGCGTCGCGGTCATCACCAGCAGGTCCGGGTCACCGTCGGTGCCCTTGGCGCGCAACGTCGCCCGCTGCTCCACGCCGAAGCGGTGCTGCTCGTCGATCACCACAGCACCGAGCGATGCGAAGGCGACCTCCTCGGTCAGCAGGGCATGGGTCCCCACGACGATCCCCACTTGGCCCGACGCCAGCCCCTCGAGCACGGCCGTGCGCGCCTTGCCCTTGATCCGGCTCGTCAGCAACTCCACCCGGACCTCGCCGCCCGCCATTCCCCCGGGGCCCTCCAGCCCGCCGAGGAGGGCGCGCACCGCCGAGACGTGCTGTTCCGCCAGGACCTCGGTCGGCACCATCAAGGCGCCCTGGTGCCCGCTCTGCACCGCCGCCAGCAGCGCGGCCAGCGCCACCACCGTCTTGCCGGACCCGACGTCGCCCTGAAGGAGGCGGTGCATCGGGAAGGGTCCCGCCATGTCGGCGACGATCACCGCCAGGGCCCGGCGCTGGGCCTTCGTGAGCTCGTAGGGAAGGCCGGCCAGGAAGCGCGCCACCAGCGTGTCCCCGACCGCGCCGGTGACCTCCCGGGGCGAGACGTCGTGGTGCAGCGCGCGGGCGTTGTCCTCGAAGGCGCGGCGGCGCAGCACGAGCGCCAGCTGCAGCCGGAAGAGCTCGTCGAACACCAGCCGGCGTCGGGCCGGCTCGACGACGTCGAGCGACTCGGGTGTGTGGATCGCCCGGAAGGCCTCGGTCCGTTCCCACAGGTCGATGGAGGTCCGCCACTCGACGGGCAGCGGGTCGGCGAACTCCCCGGCCCGCCCGAGGGCCTCCTCGACGAACTCGCCTATCTCCCACGACGTCAGCCCCGCCTTGGCCGAGGCCGGGTAGACGGGCAGGATCCGCAGCGTGCGCCGGCCGGGGGTCACGCCGGCCACCACGTCGACAACGGGGTTGGCCATCTGGCGGCTTCCCCGGTAATCGGTCACCTTGCCGAAGAAGATGGCCTCGGTCCCGGCCTCGAGCTGCTTCGAACGCCAGGGCTGGTTGAAGAAGACGATCTTGAGCCGCCCGGTTTCGTCGCGGACCACGACGTCGACAACGGCGCGCCCGGTGCGGGCACGGCGCGCGTGCGCCGACTGCACTGTCGCCAGCACGGCAGCCTCTTCTCCTTCCTGCAGCCCGGAGATGTCGGCCTGGCGGGTGCGGTCGATGTAGCGGCGCGGGTAGGTGGTGAGGAGGTCGAGGACCGACTCGACACCCAGCTCGCCCAGCCGCCCGGCCTTGCGCTCCGACACCGACTCGAGCACCGACACCGGTCGCAGGCTCAGGTCGCTGAGTGTGCGGCCGCTACTCAATCCCCAACAGGTACGGGTAGAGAGGTTGGCCGCCCTGGTGCACCTCGACCGCGACGTCGGGGTGCTCCTCGGAGAGCCATTCCTCTATGCGCCGCGTGTCGGCGACGCGCGCGCTTTCGCCCTCGATGAGGGTGACCAGCTCGTGCGTCGGCTCGAGTAGCCGGCTCAACAGCAGACGGGTGCACACGACGACGTTGTCGGAGACCGCCACCACGCCGTCACGCGAGATCCCGATGAAGTCGCCCTCGTGCACCTCGCCGGCATCGGTCACGCTGTCGCGCACGGCCCGGGTGACCTCGGCGGGCACGACGCGGGCCGCCGACTCGGACATGGAGACCACGTTGGCCTCGGCCCCCGCGGCCGGGTCGTAGGCCAGAAGGGCGGCGAAGCCCTCGACGATGGAGCCGGTCGCCACCACTCGGACCGTTTTGCCGCACAGCGCGTCCACCTGTTCGGCCACGGGCCGGATGTTCTTGTTGTTGGGCAGGATCACCACCTGGTCGGAGCCCACGGACTCGACCGCCTTGACCAGGTCGGCGGTCGCGGGGTTCATGGTCTGGCCTCCCACCACCAGATGGTGGACACCGAGGGAGCGGAAGATGCGCCCGATGCCGTCGCCCGAGACGACCGCCACCACGCTGGTCGTCGGTTGCGGCCCCGTGCCCTCGCTGCTGGGGCCGGCCCCGGGGGCACCGACGCTCTCGCGCACCCAGCGCTCCTCTTCCACCTGCTCGTCGAGGTCGCTCACCCTGATCCGCTGGGGTCGTCCGGCGTCCACCCCCGCCTCAATGGCGGCGCCGACGTCGTTCGTGTGGATGTGGCAGTTCCACAGGCCGTCGCCCCCGACGACGACGATGGAGTCGCCGATGCCCGCCCACACCTCCTTGAACGCCTCGATGGAGTCGTCGGGCGCCGTCAGGAAGTACATGACCTCGTAACGCAGGTCCCCGACCGCGTGGTCCTCGTCCTGCCCCGGCTCAGGGGCGGGCCAGGTCCCGTCGAGTCCGCTGAGATCGGGGGCGGCCGCCCCTGACGGCTCCGGGAGCGGCCGGCCGTCGAGCACGAGGAGGAACGCGTCGAGCAGGAGCAGGTAGCCGCTGCCGCCGGCGTCGACCACCCCGGCCTGGGCCAGCACAGGGAGCATCTCGGGCGTGCGGGCCAGCGCATCGGCTGCCTCACTGCGGGCGCTCTCCACGACGCCCACGAGGCCGGAACCGTTCACCGCCCCGGCGGCGGCCGCGGAGGCCACCGTGAGGATCGTCCCCTCGACGGGGCGGACCACGGCCCGCCGGGCGAGGTCGGCGGCGTGGCCGATGGCGTCCACGAGGATCTCTGGGCCGACACCGGCCTCCCCGCCGTCCGCCATCCGCTCGCTCATCCCGCGCAGGAGCTGCGAGAGGATCACGCCCGAGTTCCCCCGGGCGCCCATCAGGGAGCCGTGGCCGATGGCCTTGCACACCGCAGCGAGGCCCGCCCCGGGATCGACCTCCTGCAGCTCGTGGACCACGGCTTCGAGGGTCAGCGCCATGTTGGTGCCGGTGTCCCCGTCGGGCACCGGGTAGACGTTCAGGCGGTTGATGTCGGCCTGGTGCAGCCGCAGGGCGTCGCGGTACCCGCCCATCACGGCGCGCAGGTCGTCGGCGCCCAGCGTCGACGGGGAGGTCATGGCAGGGGATGCTAACCTTTGAGCCGTTCGTGAAGGCCTGCGTGGTCCGTCGACCGCAGCCTCCCCCAGGAAGGTTCTCCCATGGCAGCTGTGTGCGACATCTGTGGCAAGAAGCCCTCGTTCGGCATGAGCGTGAGCCACTCGCACCGACGCACCAAGCGGCGTTGGAATCCCAATATCCAGCGGGTCCGTGCGCTCGTTGACGGAGCACCGAAGCGACTCCACGTGTGCACCTCGTGCATCCGGGCCGGCAAGGTCACGAAGCCGCTGCGCCGTGAACACGAAGCCACGGTCTGATCCTGCCCTGACGCCACGGCGAGAACCCAGGGGCTCCGCCGCCACCTGGGGAGTCCAGGGCGGCCATCTGAGCAGAACCGGCTCGGCGCAACCGGGCGAGAGGCAGCACACGGAGAGCGAATGAACCGGTCGCGATCAATGCTCGGACTTCGGGTCATCTCTTCACGGCGGTAGTGCAACAACACCGAACCGCTGCGCACAGCGGCTAACCGACCCTGTGCTGCCAACCAAGTCGCTCGAGCGGATGCCCGTCGAGCGTCCGCGTGGTGGGGTCCGCGGTGATCGTGCCGACTGAGATCGGCGCCGGGAGACCGGCGGTGGTGAAGCCGTCATTCATCCGCTCGACAACGGTCTCGTCAGCGGCGACCACCAGCTCGTAGTCCTCCCCGCCGCCGAGCGCTTCGGCGACGGTCGCCCCGGAAGCCACGGGCACCTCCGTGAGCCGGAACCCGACACGCGAGGCGTCGGCCAGCCGGTGCAGGTCGAGCGCCAGGCCGTCGGACACGTCGATCATGGCGTGGGCCCCGCCGACCCGGGCCAACCCGCCCTCCCGTAGCCGCGCCACGGGCCGGCGGTAGGCCTCCGCCAAACCGGCGTCCCCACCGTCCCCCGCCCGGAGCTCCCGCAACCCCGCAGCCGAGGCGCCACAGGGCCCGGTGACGAGCACTACGTCCCCGGGCTGGGCACCGGCCCGGGCCACCGGCGGGTATCCACCCGCCTCGACCGTGCCCAGCACCGTGACGGCGACCATCAGTTCCGCGGCGCCCGACACGTCCCCGCCCACCACCGGGCACCCGCTGGCCCGCGACGCCCCGGCCACCCCGGACGTCACACCGAGCGCCAGCTCGCCTTCGCCGGAGCCACCCGGCACGCACAGCGCCACCATGGCCCCCAGGGGTGTGGCACCCATGGCGGCCAGGTCGCTCAGCGCGCCCATCAGTGCCTTCCAGCCCACGTCAGCCGGGCTGCAAAACGACAGGTCGACATGGATGCCCTCGACCACGCTGTCGACCGACACCACCAGCGGTCCGCCGCCCCGAAGGTCCAGCACGGCGGCGTCGTCCCGCAGCCCGAAGGCTTCGATTCCGTTTCCGACCATGCCTCGGATACGCTCTAGGACCTCGTCTTCCTGGACGGGACGTGTCGTGTGCCGAGGTTTGGGGGATCCCACGTCACATGCCTAGCATTGGACCCCACCGAAACCGGCCGGACAAAGGAGCAGATCCCCCCGACATGGTGCCAACAAAGAACGCGAAACTGCTCGCCTGGGTCGACGAAGTGGCGGCCTTGACGACGCCCGATCGAATCGAGTGGTGCGACGGCTCCGCCGACGAATACGACCGCCTCTGCCAGGGGCTGGTCGACGCCGGCACGTTCACCCGCCTGTCCGACGCCAAGCGTCCTAACAGCTACTGGTCCCACTCGGACCCGGGCGACGTGGCCCGGGTCGAGGACCGCACCTTCATCTGTTCCGCCAAGGAGATCGATGCCGGGCCGACCAACAACTGGTGTGAGCCCCAGGAGATGCGCCAGACCCTGAACGGTCTCTTCACGGGCTGCATGAAGGGCCGCACCATGTACGTGGTCCCCTTCTCCATGGGCCCCTTGGGCTCGGACATCGCCCACATCGGCGTCCAGCTGACCGACTCGGCCTACGTGGCGGTCTCCATGCGCATCATGACCCGCATGGGCACAGGCGCCCTGGAGGTGCTCGGTGACGGCGAGTTCGTCCCCTGCCTCCACTCGGTCGGCGCCCCGCTCCGGGCCGGTGAGCAGGACGTGCCCTGGCCGTGCAGCGCCGACAACAAGTACATCGTCCACTTTCCCGAGACGCGGGAGATCGTCTCGTTCGGGTCCGGCTACGGGGGCAACGCGCTCCTCGGCAAGAAGTGCTTCGCCCTGCGCATCGCCTCGGTCATGGCCCGCGACGCGGGATGGATGGCCGAGCACATGCTCATCCTCAAGCTCACCTCCCCCGAGGGCGACACCCGCTACGTCACCGGCGCCTTCCCGTCGGCCTGCGGCAAGACGAACCTCGCCATGCTCATCCCCTCGATCGAGGGGTGGAAGGTCGAGACGGTCGGCGACGACATCTGCTGGATGAAATTCGGCGCCGACGGCCAGCTGTACGCCATCAACCCCGAGTCCGGGTTCTTCGGCGTGGCGCCCGGCACCAACACCCACACCAACCCCAACGCCATGCTCACGCTGGACGGCAACTGCATCTTCACCAATACCGCGCTGACCGACGACGGCGACATCTGGTGGGAGGGCATGACCGACCAGCCCCCCGCCCACCTGACGGACTGGAAGGGCAACGACTGGACACCGGAGTCGGGCACCACGGCCGCGCATCCCAACGCCCGCTTCACGACGCCGGCGAGTCAGGACCCGGCCATCGCTCCGGAGTGGGAGGACCCCCATGGTGTGCCGATCAGCGCCATTCTCTTCGGCGGTCGCCGCGCCTCGGTCGTCCCGCTCGTGTTCCAGTCCCACGACTGGGAGCACGGCGTGTTCCTCGGCTCCATCATGGCGTCCGAGACGACGGCCGCCCAGGCCGGCGCCGTAGGCAACCTGCGCCGCGACCCCTTCGCCATGCTGCCCTTCTGCGGGTACAACATGGCCGACTACTTCGCGCACTGGCTGCACATCGGTGCCGACGCACCCGACCGCGACGCCTTGCCGAAGATCTTCTACGTCAATTGGTTCCGCAAGGACGCCGGCGGCAAGTTCCTGTGGCCCGGCTACGGCGAAAACTCCCGCGTCCTCGAGTGGATCTTCAACCGCGTCATGGACAAGGCACCGGCCGTCGAGACGCCGATCGGCTCGCTCCCCACGCCCGATGCCATCGACACGACCGGGCTGGACGTGACCGGTGAGCAGATGGAAGAGCTGTTGCGGGTCGACGTCGAGGGTTGGCGGGCTGAGGTGCCCCTCATTCAGGAGTACTACGCCAAGTTCGCCGATCGGCTCCCCCAGGCTCTGGCCGACCAGGCCGACACGCTGGCGAAGCGCTTGGGCTGACCGGGCTCAGCCCCCGGCCTCGCCCATCTCCCCTAGGTTGCGGTAGTCCCGCTGTACGAACCGCGGCGCGTGGGCGGCGCGTCTGCCCGACACGTAGGTCAGGCCGCCGAGCGCGGCCAGGACCGCCATGGTGGCGTCGCCCTGCGGCAACGTGAACGCAATCAGGACCGGGATCAGCGAGCCGATCACCCAGATCAGCTGCTGGCGCATCCCGAAGCGCGCGAAGGCCCGCCCCTGCGCGGACAAGGGGATGTAGCGCTGCGTCATGGCGTCGAAGGACGGCTGGGCCACCGCCCCGCACAGGCCGACGACGAAGGCGAGCACGACCTGCGCGAACAGCGTGCCCCAGACAGCGCATCCGGCCGCCGTGGCTGCGATGAGCCAGAGGGAGCACAGCAACAGCTGCTGCTCGGACAGGCGCTTGCGCAAGCGCGCCACCAGGACGAGCCCGATGATGGCCCCGACGCCACTGGAGGCCAGGACGAGGCCGTACCACCCCAGGCCGACGCCCTTCATGCGGCGCAGCCCGAACGCCAGCATGAAGGTCATGAAGCCGGTGAGGCCGCGCACAATGCACATGGCGGTCAGCCCGAGCATCACTTCGGGGTTCGCGATGGGCTGCAGCCGGATCAGGTCCTGCTCACGATCGTGGGCCTCCCCCGGCTGGCCGTACTCGCGCACCCGCCTCGCTTCGTCGGTCCACTGTCGGTCGCCGGCCTGCCCAGAGAGGACCGGCAGCCGGGCACCCCCGATCGCCGCCCCCACGAACACGATCGTGGCCAAGATGAGCACGGCCGGGGAGCCGCCCAGCTTGTAGAGGATCACGGCGGGGACGGAGACGACGAAGCCGGCGAGCGTGCCGAGGAGCGTCAGCCGCGCGTTGAGCGGCGCGTAGCCAGCCTGCTCACCGTGTTCGTCGGGCGCCGTGAGTTCGGCCATCTCCGGGACCAGGGCGCCCTTGGTCACGAGGTAGAGCTTCTGGCACACCAGCACGAGAAACGCGAGCGGGAACAGCAGCAGGCTGTGGATGTGGGTGGCCATGAGGGGGCACAGCACTGCCTGTCCGATGGCGGATGACACCACCATGAGGCGCCGCGCACCGCGGCTGCGGTCGATGAGCGGACCGAGCAGCGGCGACACGATCGCGAAGGGCGCCAGCGTGAAGAGCAGGTAGAGAAGCACCTTGTGATCGGCGGCGTTCGGGGAGATGGAGAAGAAGAGCGAACCCGCCAGCGAGATGGTCACCACGGTGCCGCCGGCGAGCATGGCGCACTGCACCAGCGAGAGGCGGCCGATCGGGTGGCTCTGGTCGAACAGGTCCTTCTGGGCCTGCTTGGCCATGTCCTTGAACTGCTCGACCTTGGGGGACATCGCCACCAGGCCAATGTACGGTGTGCCGTGACCGTCCATGCGTACGTCCTGATTCAGACTGACGTGGGTAAGGCGGCCGAGGTCGCGCAGCAGGTGAGCGGCATTGACGGGGTGGTGGTCGCCGACGGCGTCACCGGACCGTACGACGTGATCGCCCGCGCCGAGGCACCGTCCATGAACGAGCTCGGCCGCTTGGTCGTACGCGACCTGCAGCAGATCGAGGGCATCACCCGCACCATCACCTGCCCCGTCGTGAAGATCTGAACTCACGCGTCCCACCCGTGGCGGCAACGTCCGTCGCAGGCAGCTAGCTGAGCGCCCCCGACCCGCGCAGCTTGACCACGACGCTCTCGTCCACGCCCCACTCGAGGAGGCCGGAGATGGTGTCGGCACCCGGCGGCGATGGCGGCCTCGATACGACGGACGGCGTCTTCGAGAACCGGGGCGCCGGCGCGGGCTGCACCGCGCCGTCGACCTCGATGTAGGTCGAGCGGGCGACGTTGTGCGGGTGCTCGTGCGCCTCCCAGGGCGACAACACGGGCGCCACGCAGGCGTCCGTCCCGTCGAAGACGGCGCACCACTCGTCACGTGTCTTGGTCTTGAAGATGGCAGCGAAGCGCTCCTTCATGGCCGGCCAGTCCTCGCGCGACTGCTGATGCGGCAACGTCTCGTCGCCGGCCAGGCCGAGGCCCTCGAGCAGGGCGGCGTAGAACTGCGCCTCGATGCCACCGGCGGCCATCCACTTCCCGTCCGACGTCTCGTAGACCTCGTAGAAGGGCGCCCCCGTGTCGAGCATGTTCGAGCCCCGCTCCTCGTTCCAGATGCCGAAGAGGCGGAAGGCGTGGATCATTGTCATGAGGGACGCGGCGCCGTCCACCATGGCGGCGTCGACGACCTGGCCCTCGCCCGAGCGGGTGGCCTCGAGCAGCGCCGCCACCATGCCGAACGCCAGCAGCATGCCGCCACCGCCGAAGTCGCCGACGAGGTTCAGCGGCGGCACCGGCGCCGAATCGGCCCGGCCCAAGGACCACAACGCGCCGCCGATGGCGATGTAGTCGATGTCGTGCCCGGCCATGGGCGCCATCGGCCCGTCCTGGCCCCATCCCGTCATCCGTCCGTAGACCAACCGGCGGTTGCGCCCGAAGCAGGCCGCAGGCCCGATGCCGAGCCGCTCGGCCACACCGGGCCGGAACCCCTCGATCAGCCCATCGGCCTCTTCGACGAGGCCGAGCACGAGCTCGACCGCGTCGGGGTTCTTCAGGTCGATGCCGACCGAGGGACGTGACCGGTTCAACAGGTCCCAGTAGGGCCCCGAGGCCCCCGTCTGCGCCGCCCGCTCGACCGCGCCCGGTGCCGCCCGTTCCAGCCGCAGGACCTGCGCCCCGGCGTCGGCCAGCATCATGCACGTGTAGGGCGCCGGCCCGATGCCCGCCAGCTCGATGATCTTGATCCCGCTCAGCGGTCCACTGCGGTCGGCCATCGCAGGATCGTGACCCGCGCCGCCCACGACGGTCAAGCCGGCCCGTCCTGCGCCAAGCTGGGGGCGTGCCTGCCGCCCGCGCCCCCGGACGAGTGACGCTCATCGGCGATCACACCGACTACAACGGTGGGCTCTCGCTCCCCATGGCCATCGACCTGGCCACCGAGGTGGTCTTCACGCCGAAGCCCGGCAGCTTCCTCTTCGGGATCGACTCGGACCAGTTCGCCGGCCGCCCGATTGAGATCATGCTGGGTGATACCGCCCCGGTTCCCCCCGAGGCGGCCCTGGCGGCCGGACTCCTCCACACCCGGCCTCCGCCGAGCGGCGGGGTGGCCCGGGTGACGAGCACGCTGCCGGTCGGTGCGGGGCTCTCCTCGAGCGCCGCCTTCTCGGTGGCGCTCCTCCTCGCCCTGGGCCACGACCCCGATCCCTTGGCCCTGGCCCACGACTGCCAGGAGGCCGAGCGCCGCGCCGGCTCCCTGGTCGGCCTGCTCGATCCCCTGGCCATCGCCGGCGCCGCCGCCGGGCACGCACTCCACATCGACTTCGCCACCCTCGAGACCCGGCAGGTTGCCATTCCCGAAGAGGCGGCCTTCGTGATCGTCCACAGTGAGACCCCCCGCCTGCTCACGAACACCCCGTACGCCACTCGCCGCGCCGAATGCGAACGGGCGGCGCACATCGTCGGTCGGCCGCTCGGCACCTGCGAGCTCGGCGACCTGAGCGCACTGACCGATCCCGTCCTGCGCCGGCGGGCCCGTCACGTGGTGACCGAGTGCGCCCGGGTGGGCGAGGCCGAGCGGTTGCTCGGCCGCGGCAATCTCGCCGGGCTGGGCGCCGTGATGACCGAGGGCCATCGCAGCTTGGCGGCCGACTACAAGGTCTCGGTGCCGGCGGTCGACGAATTGGTCGAGCACCTGCTCGGGCAGCCCGGGGTCCTCGGTGCCCGGATGAGCGGCGGCGGCTTCGGCGGCTGCGTCATCGCGCTGTGCGAGCCTGATTCGCCCGCGCTCGAACCGGACGCCCACGCCCCGCGTCGCGCCTGGCGGGTCAGCCCGGCCGCTGGTGCAGCTCGTCTTGGGACGTAGCGATCAACGCGTCGAGCACACCCACCGCCCGCCCGGTGTCGATCGACTGGGCGGCGAGGGCCAGCCCGGCCTCGAGGTCGTCGACACGCTCGGCGGCCACGAGCGCCGCCGCCGCATTGAGCAGCCCGATGTCGCGTCGGGCGCTCCGCTCCCCCTCGAGCACCGAGCGGATCACGCGGGCGTTGAAGGCAGCGTTCCCGCCCCGCAGGTCTGCCAGGGTCGCCGGGGCAAGGCCGAGCACCTGGGGGTCCACCCGCCACTCGGTCACCTCGAACGTACCCTCGCCGTCGCCACGCACCTCCAGGACGCTCGAGGGCGACGTCACGCTCAACTCGTCGAGCCCGTCATCGGCGTGCACGATCAGGGTTCGCCGGCTCCCCGTCGCCCCGAAGACGCCTGCCATGACGGGCCCCATGGCCGCGTCACTGACGCCGACCAGCTGGCGCCTGGTCCGCGCGGGGTTGATCAGCGGACCGAGGAAGTTGAACACGGTCGGCACGCCCAACTCCTTGCGGACCGGGCCGACGAAGCGCATGGCCGGGTGAAAGCGCTGGGCGAAGCAGAACCCCATGCCGGCCTCCGAGACGCAACGGGCCACGCCCTCGGGACCGAGTTCGATCGCCACGCCGAGCGCCTCGAGCACATCCGCCGTCCCCACCGACGACGACGCGGCGCGGTTGCCGTGCTTGCAGACGGGCACGCCGCACCCGGCCGTGATGAACGCCGCCAGCGTCGTCACGTTGATGCTCGCCAGCCGGTCACCACCGGTCCCGACGAGGTCCACCGCCGCACCGGCGTCCTCGTCCGCCAGCGGGCAGGGGACGGCGGCGTCGACCATGGCCCGGGCCAACCCCGTCACCTCCTCGGCCGTCTCGCCCTTGGCGTGCAGGAGGGCCAGAAAGGCTCCGACCTGGGCCGGCGTCGCCTCTCCCGCGAGGACGATCTGCAGCGTCTGCTCGGCCTCGGCCGCGCTGAGCGACTCCCGCCGGGAGAGGCGGGCCAGGACTTCCGGCCAGGTCAGTCCCACCACAGGTCCCGGTCGAGCACGCCACGGGCGATGAGTCCGAGCTGCACCTGCGACGTGCCCTCGACGATCGTGAGTTGCTTGGCGTCGCGGTACCACTGCTCGGTCGGGTGGTCCTCCATGTAGCCGGCCGCCCCGAGCAATTGGACGGCTAATGACGAGGCGCGCACGGCCAGCTCGGTGGCGTGGTACTTGGCCATGGACAGGTACGGGACGAACTCCTTGGTGAACTTGCCCGCGTCGGCCAGCACCGCCGCTCGATACGTGAGGAGCCGGGCGGCCTCGATGTCCACGGCGCACTTGGCGATCTCCCACTGGATCCCCTGGAAGTCAGCGATCGTCTTGCCGAAGGCGGCCCGCTGCTGCACGTACTCGGTGGCGTACATGAGCGCGCCCTCGGCCAGGCCGATGCCCCGCGCCGCCACGATCGGACGCATGGCGTTCAGCCCCAGCATGGCCAGGCGGAAGCCGCCCACCTCACCGATGACGTTCCCCGCCGGGACGTGCACGTCCGTCAGGAGGAGCTCACCCGTGTCGACCCCGCGCACGCCCATCTTGTGGTCGGTCCGGCCCACGGCCACCCCGTCCCAGGCCCGCTCCACGATGAAGGCCGTGACGGAGTCGTGCGCCCGGCTGGTGGGGTCGCTGGTCTTGGCGAAGACCGTGTACCAGTCGGCCTCCCGCACGCCCGACATCCAGCACTTGGTGCCGTTCAACACCCACCCGCCCTCTGCGCCCGTGTCCGGCACCCCCCGGGTCCGTATCCCCATGACGTCGCTGCCGGCCTGGGGTTCGGACAGCCCGAAGCCTGCTCGCAGGGTCCCGTCGCAGATGCCAGGGAGATAGTTCCGCTTCTGCTCCTCGGTGCCGGCGATCATTACCGGCCCCGTCGGCAGGCGGGTGAGCAGGAGCATCAGCGCCGCCGTGTTGGAGTACTTGGCCACTTCCTCAATGGCCAGGGCCAGGCCGAGGATCCCCGCGCCGGACCCCCCGTACTCGACCGGGATGCACAATCCCAGCAGGCCGGCGTCGCGGAACGCCTCGAAGATGTCGCTCGGGTACGCGCCTTCTTTGTCGATGGCCCGGGCCCGCGGCTTGACCTTGTCCTGAGCGAGGCGCCGGACGGAATCTCGGAGCTCCACCAGCTCCTCCGGGAGATCAAAATGCACCGGCGAAGGCTACCGGACGTCCCGGCCAGGTATTTTCTGATCCTTGACCCCCGCCCAACCCGAATCGCCCGGAGCGCCCGGTGCCGACATGGACCACTCCATGTCTCGGGCCGACCTGCAGGCCGAGCTGCGCACCACGCGCAAGAGAGAGCACAAACGCGAGCACCGCTGGCGGCGGCGGACGCTCTACGCGCTGTCCTCGATCGTCCTGCTGGCCGCCCTCGGGGTCGGAGGTCTCTACGTCTACGCCAACTATCGCTTCAACCAGATCAAGAAGATCCACGCCAAGCACCTGGTCGCGGCCGCCCCGCCCGGACAACCGTTCAACCTGCTCCTGGTCGGCTCGGACTCGCGGGCATTCGTCTCGAACTCGACCCAGGTCAAGGCGTTCGGCGACGAGGGGAATGCCGGCGGACAGCGCAGCGATGTAACGATGGTGGCCCGCTTCGACCCCGTCGCCAAGTCGGTGACCATCCTCTCCATCCCGCGTGACCTCTGGGTCGACATCCCCGGCAACGACAGCGGGATCTCGGGCATGAACCGCATCAATGCCGCCTTTGACTCTGGGCCCGACCTCCTCATCCAGACCATCGAGCGGGACCTCGGCATCCCGATCAACCACTACGTGTCGGTGGACTTCCCGGGGTTCTCGGGCATGGTGAACGCGTTGGGCGGCGTCACCATGGACTTCCCCACCCCGGTCAAGGACCAGTACACCGGCCTCGACGTGACGACGACGGGCTGCCAGGTGGTGAACGGGACGACCGCCCTCCAGCTGGTGCGCAGCCGACACCTCTACTACAAGAACTCGGACGGCTCCTGGGAGTACGACGGCCTGTCGGATTTCAGCCGGATCCAGCGCCAGGACGCCTTCTTCCGGGCCGTGCTGGCCAAGGTGAACGGGTCCATCACCAACCCCTTCACCATCAACGCCTTCATCGGCTCCGCCGTGGGCAATCTGACCATCGACGACACCCTGAGTCAGGGTGACCTGCTGCACATCGCCGACGTCTTCCGGGGACTGGCCTCGTCACACCTCGTGACCGAGACGCTGCCGACGACGTCCTACGTGACCTCGGGCGGGGCCGACGTGCTCGAAGAGGCACAGCCCTACGCCCAGAACCTCATTAACTCGTTCAACGCCATCGGAACAGCTGCGGCCGCGCCGGTGACCACTCCCGCCGAGGGCAGCAAGGCCACCAGCACCACCACGACGGTCGCCACCGAGGCCCACAAGCTGGTGGGCGTCAACGTCCTGAACGCGTCGGCCGTGAACGGCATCGCGCACGCCACGGCGACGGCGCTCACGGACCAGGGCTTCGACGTCACCGGGATCGGAGATGCCTCGACCGCACTGGCCGCCGGCGGCCCTTCGGAGATCCTCTACGGTCCGTCCGGATCGGAGGCTGCGCACACGCTGGCGTCCGCGCTCGGCGGCCCGGTCACCCTGGTGCCCGACGAGAGCCTGAGCGGACAGACGGTCTCGCTGTTGATCGCCGGCTCCCAATTGACCGTATCCGGTCCGTCGACCGGTGCGGCAACGACGACGACCACGACGGGTCCGACCACCACGACGATCCCCGCGGACGTCTACGCCAACACGCAGCCCGAGCCCTGGAACCCGTCGCCCTGCACCATCGGTCAGCCGACCCAGGCGACGCCGACCACGGCCGCCCCGAAGGCCGTCAAGAAGAAGTAGGTCGGACGGTCCTTCTCAGGCCGACTTGCGACGCTGCCGCACGATCCGCCGGCGCTCCCGCTCCGTCGTGCCACCCCAGACACCCTCACGCTCGCGGTGGGCCAGGGCGTGCTCCAGGCACGCTTGGCGGACCGGGCAGACGGCGCACACAGCCTTGGCTTCGGCCGCGTCGGCTTCGTCCTCGGTGACGGGGTAGAACGCCTCGACGTCGAGTCCCCGGCAGGCGGCTTGCTTGCGCCACGTGGTGGCGATCATGGGAAACACTTCCTCAATAACGGATAAAAAGGCGGATACTTGATTCGCCCTGTTCGGAGGCCCTTTTGGTGCAACGACCGGCGACAGCGACCCCAAATTCGGCGAACGAAGAGTATGGCGCAGGTCCCGTGCGTCTGTAAAGACTTGCGCACGGAATTGTCCCTGGTCAGCCGATTGGTAGAACCTTTGTTGTGCCGAGCAGATCCCCGAGCAGCGCCCGGCGCACTGGGGGCAGCAGATCGGTCCTGGCCTCGTAGGCCGGGTGGGTCGCCACCAGGGCGACCTCCCGGGCGTCCCCGAACGCTGCCACCTGTGCCCCGGTGAAGCCAAAGCGTACATAGTGGACCGCAGGCGTCATCGTGTCCCGGGTGAGCGCGGCGGCGTGCTCGGCCTCAGGGACACTCGCCACCACCGCCCCGTCGATGGAGATGCCGAGCTGGCGCTCGATCCCCACCAGCCGGGGCAGCCACTCCCGCAGCGCGCCGTCCGAGGTCAGCTCAATGAAGAGGGTGGCCGAGAGCTCCCCCTCCCCCGGCAGGAGCCGGTTGTAGATGTCGAGCTCGACCTGGATCGCCTCGTCACTGATGATCTTCTCGGCCCGAGCCATCTCCTGGACCTGGAAGCGGACGGTGTCGAAGCATTCGAAGACCAGGGTCATGATCGGCCCGAGGGCCAGGCGCCGGTCGCGCTTCCGCGCGAATGATCGCGCGCCCGGTAATCCTGCCGCACCCGCTCGTAGGCCCGCAGGTCGAGCACGTCAGCCAGCGTCAGCGGAGGCACGCCATCATCCGCACCCGAGTCAATCTGCGGTCACCCGCCCCCGCCCGGCGACCTGCGCCGGGTTGCCGTCACTCGCCAAGCGTCTCGAGACCCTTCGTGAAGCGCCCCGCGTGAGACTTCTCGGCCCGGGCCAGCGTCTCGAGCCACTCGGCTATCTCCACGAAACCCTCGTCGCGGGCCGTCTTGGCGAAGCCGGGGTACATCTCGGTGTACTCGTAGGTCTCGCCCTCCACGGCCGACTTGAGGTTGTCCTCGGTGGCGCCAACGGGCACGCCGGTGACGGGGTCGCCGACCTCGCGCAGGAAGTCGAAGTGCCCGAAGGCGTGCCCGGTCTCGCCCTCAGCGACCGAGCGGAACAGGGCCGCGACGTCGGGGTAGCCCTCGACGTCCGCCTTCTGGGCGAAGTACAGGTAGCGGCGGTTGGCCTGGCTCTCGCCGGCAAACGCCTCCTTGAGGTTGGCCTCGGTGTTACTGCCCTTTAGTGCTGCCATGGCTGATACGTACCTTTCTCTTACTTGGTCGGTTGCGGGTTTTGCGAAATCTGTGACCCCGGCACTCGTCGCACAGTCCCCGGAAAACGATCTCGGCGCTGTCGACGACGAAGCCTTGCGCACCCCGCGAGGACACCGTGAGGCCCGGGAAGTCGGCTACCAGGTCGCGTACCTTGCCACACGAGCGGCAGACCAGATGGTGGTGCGTGTTCTCGACGTTCGGGTCGAAGCGCGCCGAGCCGGTGCCGACGTCGAGCACGGAGATGGCGCCCAGCTCGGCCAGGTCGTTCAGGGTTTGGTACACGGTCTTGAGCGAGACTTTGGGCATCTCGCGCAGAACCCTCTCGTGGACCCGCTCGGCCGACGGGTGGGTGACGTCGCCCTCCAGGGCGCGGAAAATGCACCGGCGTTGGGCCGTGATCTTGCGCCCGTTGGCTCGGAAGAGGTCCCTCAGTGCGTTGGGTGACTGCATGTCGCGGTCACCCTATCGTGCGCGCAACCTTTTTTGACAACGATTGTCGAAATCAGGGGTGCGACCTGGGCTGTGACCTCTCAGAAGATGCAGAGTCACGGCGCGGACAGAATGCTAGGTGCCGGTCGCTTCGCCCTCTGGAATCGCCTCCCACCATTGGCACCACCAGTTGCCCCCGACGAGGATGCGGAGCTTCGGGTGCCAGCAGTACGAAAGATCCTTGTACGGCTCGAGGTAGTAACGGCAGTTGTCGCACCGTTCGTCGCCCGAGGGATGCCCACGGAGGACCTGGTTGCCCACCAGGTGGCTGAGTTCGACCGAGATTCGCTCGTCGATCTCCTTGGGCTCTGGCTCGGGAATCGTGTAGTCGGACATAGCGCGGTCACCCTAGCGGGCGTCACATGTTTTTTGACAATCGTTGTCAGAATCAAGTCGCGATCCGCCGGAGCGCTTCGTCACGCCGGCGAAACGGGCCGGCACGGATCTCGAGCCAACCGAGCGGACACTCGTGCGGTGCTACGGCGCCCTCATGATCGGCTTTGGCCCGACTCGAGGTCTCGCATGGTGAAGAGAGCGTGGAGAGTAATCCCCTCGGCCGCCACCACGTCGGACCCGCCGCCCTCCCGGTCGATCACGCAGACGGCGTGCTCGACCACGGCACCCTCCGAACGGAGGTCCTGGGCCGACAGCACCATCTGCCCGCCCGTCGTGACGACGTCCTCAACGATGAGGAGGGTGTGCCCCGCCACCACGCCGCCTTCGCAGACCTGCTCGGTGCCGTATTTCTTGGGTTGCTTGCGCACGAAGTACGCGGGGAGTCCCGTCATCGAGGACAGCATGGTGGCCAGCGGGACGCCTCCGAGTTCCAGCCCGGCGAGGCCCTCGGTCCCCTCGGGCACGAGCGGCACCATGGCCGCGACGATCTCGGCCAACAGGGCGGGGTCGGACTCGAAGCGGTACTTGTCGAAGTAGTGGTCGGCCGTGCGACCCGAGCGCAGAACGAACGTACCCGTCAGGTGGGAGGAGGCGAAGACGCGGGCGGCCAACGTCACGCCCTCATTCTGCACTGCTCCCGCTACAGCGGGTGGTTGGTCAGCGGCGGCTGGTGCCTCCGTCGATCCGGGCGTGGCCCAAACGGAAACGGAGGTGCGCCACGCACAGCGCCGTCGTCGCCAGGGCCCAATTGGAGCTCACGTTGGGTCGGCCCAGCATGTCGCAGTCCGCGCAGAGTGAGCCCGGCATGCCGTGCACCTCGGTGATCAGTGCCGAGAGCTCGAAGAATTCGCCCATCGCCAGGCACCCGATCTCGCAGTGGCCCCACAGCTCGGAGAGGCGGATCTCGTTGCAGAGCTGGGTCTCCGCGCCCCTGTCCGCGAACAGCAGCTCGCCGCCCTCGAACACGTGGTCGGGATCATGGGACCACACGCTCTCGGACCAGTACCGGGGATATTCCTCATCGGCGATCAGGCTGCGCCACAGCTCCTCGGGATCAGAACCGGACTCCAGCTCGACCTCCGGCGCGGCATCGTCACAGCTCTCGTCGAACCACTCCATCGTTCCCCCCACAGAGCGCTGCGTGCCCACGGCCCGCCGCCCCCTTCACCGCATCGGCTCCCCCGGGGTTCGGCTGAAGGGAAAATCGGCCTCGGGAGGCCGGACCAGCGACCAGCCCGACGCCAGGCGCCGCCCGCCGCGGCAGGCCACGACGGCCCATTCCGCCGGTGTCCAGGCGTAGAACGCGTCCTGGCCATAGCGGGCGCCGAGCGCCAGGACCTCGAACTCCGGGACACCGCGGACTGCCACCCCCTCTTCCCGTTCGCCTGTCACGGGGTCGATCCCGACTGCAGGCAGCAGGGGGACCGCCAGACGTCGGAGATCGGCTTCGAGCGCCGCCTGGCGGGCGCGGTTGGTGGCTCGGCCAGGCCGCTCGAGACCGGGATCCCAGGCAGTGAGGACATGCACCGGCTGGGCGCCCGGCCAGGGCCAGTTCGCCTCGTCAGCGGCAGCGGCTGATCGGACCGAGACAATGCCCTCCTCACCGCGCAGGATCTCGACCACCGCCCGCTGGTAGGAGGCCCAGGAGTCGCCTGACGCAGGCTGCACAGGATGACCCTAGAACCCACGCCACTATTGGTCCGTGCCGCCGGCGCTCCCCCTCCCCACCCTCTTGTCGCAGGCCCTGGTCGCCCACACGATCGAACTCGACAACGAAGCGGAGCACCGGCTGCGGCATCGGACCACCCGACGGGACGATCGCGACGCGGCACGCGCCGGGCCCTGGCTGGTGTCCTTCGCCCTGTGGGCCAACGTGCTGCAGTACATCGACGGCGGCCCAGTCACGGTGGCGGACCTCCGCACCCGGGCCCGCACGGATCACCTTCTCCTGGGCGGCCTCCGCCGCTGGGGCTACGTCACGCTGACGCCGCCGGCGGGCCAGCCGCTGCGGAATCCACCCCAAGTCGGAGCCACCGTCCGCACGAGACAAGCAGGCCGACGGGCGGGGGAGGTCTGGTCCCAACTCCCGACCGTCATCGACGATCGTTGGCGGGCGCGTCTGGGCGCGACCGCCCTCCACCGCTTGGAACGGGCCCTGAGGGTGGTGTTCGACGGGCTCTCCATCGATCCGCCGGCCTACCTCCCCGTGACGCATCCCACCCAGAACGGCAAGGTCGAGAGACCCCCTCGACGTGGCCCCGGTGCCGATGCAGCTGCCCTGCTCCCAGCGGACGCCGCGCTTTCGCCGCTCCTCAGCGGAGTCCTGGTGGCCTTCACGGTCGACTTCGAGTCGGACGCTCGGATCGCGCTACCCATCAGCGCCAACACCCTGCGCGTGCTCGACGCGTCGGGGACACGCATGAGGGACCTGCCCCGCCTGACCGGCGTGTCACGGGAGGCCAACGCCATGTGCGCGGGATGGTTGGAACGTCGCGGCTGCGTAGTGACTGAACCTGACAGCACGGCAGCCCGGGGCAAGGTCCTCCGCCTCACAGCGAAAGGACAGAGGGCACAGCAGAACTACGGCAGGCTCCTCGGCGCCACCGAGAACGCATGGCGGACGCGGCACGGCGCCGCCACCATCGACGACCTCAGGTCCGCACTCGAGCACGTCGTCGGAGACGGGACTTTGGCCTCCTCGCCCCTGGCGCCAGGCCTGGTGCCGTATCCCGACAACTGGCGGGCCGCCGTCCGACGACCCCGCGAGACGCTTCCGCACCATCCGATGGTGCTGCACCGCGGCGGCTACCCCGATGGCAGCTGAGGGCCCGGTCAGGCGGCGCGACGGATGTGGCAGTCTTGCTCGGTGCATCCCTTTCGCCGCGCCGACGCGCTGCGCCGCCTCGCCGACGAAGAGTTCGACGTCCTGGTCATCGGCGGTGGGGTCACCGGAGCCGGTGTGGCGCTCGACGCGGCCAGCCGCGGCCTGAGAACCGCCCTCGTCGAGAAGGGCGACTTCGCGTCTGGGACGTCCTCGAAGTCGTCGAAGATGATCCATGGGGGCATCCGCTACCTCCAGCAGCGCGAGTTCCGTCTCGTCTACGAGAATCTGGCCGAACGACAGCGCCTGCTCGACAACGCACCCCACTTGGTCAGCCCCCTCCCGTTTCTCATACCCCTCTTCGGCCGCGACGGAGTCGTGTCCAAGACCGTGGCCCGGTCGTATGCCACCGCACTGTGGCTGTACGACCTCACGGGCGGGTGGCGCATCGGCAAACGACACCGAGAAGTCACGAAGGAGGAGGCGCTGGCCCACCTCCCAACCCTCAGCACCGACCACCTGGTGGCGGGGTTCCTCTACTTCGACGCCCGGGCCGACGACGCTCGGCTGACCCTCACCCTGGCGCGTACGGCGGCCATGGAATTCGGGGCGGCGGTGGCCAACTACACGCCGGTTGTCCGTTTGACGACGGGCGTGCGAGGGACCGCCGACGGGGCCATCGTGCGTCCCGTGCCCGACGACGAGGCCTCGGAGTTCCCGATTCGGGCCCGGGTCGTGGTGAATGCTTCGGGCGTCTGGGCCGACGCGGTGCGCGCCCTCGACGAAGGCCGAGATCCACATGCCATCCGGCCCGCCAAGGGGATCCACGTGACCGTTCCGGCCGATCGGCTGCCCTGCGACATCGCCGCGGTCATCCCGGTTCCCAAGGACAAGCGCTCCATTTTCGTCGTGTCGTGGCCCGAAACGGATCTCGTCTATCTGGGCACCACCGACACCGACTACAACGGACCACTCGACGATCCCGCCTGCACACCCGAGGACGTCGACTACCTGCTCGACGCCGCCAACGCCATCACCACCTCGCACCTCGCCCGGGCCGATGTCACCGGCGTCTGGGCCGGCCTGCGTCCGCTCTTGGCGCCACAGGCCAAGGGCGGACATGTCTCGGAGCGCACGGCCGACCTCTCGCGCCGTCACACCGTCAGTACGTCCCCCCACGGCGTGGTGACGGTCACCGGCGGCAAGTTGACGACCTACCGCAAAATGGCACAGGACACCGTCGACGAGGTCGTGACGCGTCTCGGCGAGTCCCCACGCCGACGGCGCTGCCTCACCAAGTCCCTCCGCCTCATGGGCGCCACCACGAAGACCCGCGATCCGGTGACGGTGGCCCAGCCACACGGGCGGCTCCTCCGTCGCTACGGAACGGGGTCGGCCGAGGTCCTCGCCCTGGCGGACGGACGTCCCGAACTTCTCGAGCCGGTGGTGGCCGGGCTGCCGTACATCGGCGCCGAGGTCGTGTACGCGGCGCGAGAAGAGATGGCGGGCACACTCGACGACGTGCTGGCGCGGCGCACACGGGCGATGATCCAACACGCCCAGGCCACCATGGAGGCCGCCACCGCCGTCGCCAACCTCATCGCACCCGACATGGGATGGAACCAAGAGGAGGTGGGCGAACAGGTTGCCCGTTTCACCGAGGCGTGCCAGAAGGAGCTCCTGACAGCCGGGCTCGACCTTCCGTGACCGAACCCACTGCGGTCACCCCCATCGAGGCCGCCGGAGCCGACGTGGCCGACCGCCTCGGCGCGCCGACCGTGGAGGTCCCGCCGGCGCTCCTGGAGCGGCTCGTCGCAAGCGGAGTCGACGTCGTGCTCGACGACGATGCCCGGGCCGAAGCCGGGCGTGACTGGTGGCCACTCGCCATCGGCTGGGCGGCCGAAGGCGCCGTCCCGCAACGCCCGGCGGCGGTGGTGCGCCCCTCCTCGGCCGAGCAGGTGTCGGTGGTGCTCGCCGCCTGCAATGCCGCGCAAGTGCCCGTCACGGCGGCCGCCGGTCGGAGCGGCGTCTGCGGGGCCTCCATTCCCGTGCACGGCGGTGTCGCCCTCGACATGACGGCGCTCGACGGTCTCCGAGCGGTCGATGAAACGTCGCTCACGGCGGACGTGCGGGCCGGGACCTTCGGCCCGGATCTCGAGGCCGCACTCGGCGGGGTCGGTGCGGGCTACACCCTCGGCCACTGGCCCCAGTCCATGGAGCTCTCGACCGTCGGCGGTTGGTTGGCCTGCCGCGGGGCCGGGCAGTATTCGACCCGGTACGGAAAGATCGAGGACATGGTCATCGGCCTCGAGGTGGTGCTCGCCGACGGTCGCATCGTCCACACCGAAGGCAAGGCACCTCGTGCGGCCACCGGACCGAATCTGACCCAACTCTTCGTCGGGAGCGAGGGGACGCTGGGCGTCATCACCGAAGCCCGTCTCCGGGTCCACCCACTACCATCGGCTCAAGAACGGCGAGCCTTCGGGTTCTCGACATTCGCAGGCGGCCTCGAGGCGTGCCGCAAGATCCTGCGCCGCGGCGCGACGCCGGCCGTCCTCCGTCTGTACGACCAGACGGAGTCGGAACGCAACTTCGAACAGGGCGAGACCAATGTCCTGATCGTCCTTGACGAGGCCGACCCCGACATCCTGGAGGGCACCCTCAAGATCGTCGACGCGGAGTGCTCGGCGGAGGCTGGAGCGCATCCGCTCGACCACGCTCTCGTCGAGCGGTGGTTGGGACACCGCAACGACGTCTCCGCGCTCGCGCCGCTGTGGCGAGGCGGCATTGTCGTCGATACGGCCGAGGTCTCCGGACCGTGGTCGGCGCTGTCCGGTCTCTTCGATGACGTGATCGGCGCGCTCAAGACGATCGACGGCACCCTGGCGGCGTCCGCCCACCAGTCCCACGCCTACCCCGACGGCGCGTGCCTCTACTTCACGTTCGGCGGGCGTGGTCCCGAAGGCGACGCCGAGTGGCGGGAGCGCTACTATCGCCAGGCCTGGGACACCGTGACCGACGCCACGTTGGCGCACGGTGCCGCGATCAGCCACCACCACGGCATCGGGCTCAACCGCTCGCGCTTCCTGCCGAGAGCGCTCGGTTCGGGATTCGACGTGCTCCGCGGCCTCAAGGCGACGTTCGATCCCAATGGCATTCTCAACCCCGGCAAGTTCGGTCTCGCCTCGCCCTTTGGACCCGCGCCCTGGGCATGAGCGGAAGCGGGGGGAGCATCCTGGTCGTCGACGTCGGCACGTCGGGCGTCCGCGCCGCCATCGTGCGGCCCGACGCCACGGTCGAGCACGAACACCGCGTCCCCCTCCTGCCCGACTCGCCCGCCCCTGGCCTGGTGCAGTTCGATGCCGCCCGCATGGCCGACGTCGTCCTGGAGGTCGCCCGGGCGTCGCTCGAGGACGGTGGCCCGGTGTCCGGGGTCGGGATCGCCAACCAGCGAGCGTCGAGCATCGTCTGGGACCGCGCCAGCGGACGGCCGGTCGCGCCGGGCATCGGCTGGCAGGATCTGCGCACCGTTGGCACCTGCCTCGTGCTCCAAGCCGAGGGGATTCGGCTCGCACCCAACGCGTCGGCCACCAAGGTCATGGCCATTCTGGACGAGGTCGATCCGGAGCGCTCCCGCGCCGAACGCGGAGAGCTCTGCTTTGGAACCGTCGACAGCTGGGTGGCCTGGACGCTCTCGGGGGGCGCCGCGGTAGGGAACGAGCGGCTGCACGTGACCGACGCCACCAATGCGGCCGTGACCGCCCTCGTCGACCCGGCGATCGCGTGGGATGAGCCTCTGCTCCAGAGGTTGCACATCCCGTTGACGATGATGCCGGCGGTCGTCGATTCCGCGGGAGCGGTCGGGAGCGCCACAGCTCTTCCGGGGGCGCCGCCCATCTGCGGCATCGCCGGGGACCAACAGGCCTCCCTCGTCGGGCAGGGCTGCACCCTGCCCGGTCTCGCCAAGGCCACCTTCGGCACCGGCGGCATGCTCGACCAGTGCGTCGGGCCCGGCGACCCGCCGCCCGCGCTGGGGCGCGGTGGCGCCGGCACCTTTCCGATCGTTGCGTTTCGGGTCGGCGGTGAGCCGACGTGGGGCACGGAAGCGGTGATGCTCTCGGCGGGCAGCTCCATCGAATGGCTCCGCGATGACCTCGGGATCATCGCGACGGCGAAGGAGTCCGAGGCCGTGGCCGCGCAATGTGGGACCTCAGGCGATGTCTGGTTCGTGCCGGCGCTGCTCGGCTTGGGGACGCCGGTCTGGGACTTCGGCGCACGGGGGACGCTCGTCGGCCTTACCCGTGGCTCGGGGCGTCCCGAGATCGTTCGCGCCGTGCTCGAGGGTGTCGCGCACCGGGGAGCCGATCTCGTTGAGGCCGGCGAGAGCGACAGTGGCTTCCCGATTGCAGCGCTCCGCATCGATGGCGGCATGACGGACAACGACGTGTTCGTCCAGGCACTGGCCGACGCCATCGGGCGCCCTGTCGAGATCTCGCCGGTGCAGGAGGCCACCGCTCTGGGCGCCGGCCTCCTGGCGGGGCTGGCGGTGGGGACCTACGCGACGACCGCGGACCTCGCACGAACCTTCTCGCCTCGGCTAACGGTCGAGCCCCAGAGCGACGATGTCGTCCGGGCCGCTTCACGCGACCGCTGGCTGGCGGCCCGGTTCAAGGCCGAAGGCACCATTCCCGAGCTCTCGGGCATCTCCTTCTGAACCACGCCGACGTCCACCCGGACACGTGACGCGGAGCTACCCCGTCGCGTGCGCGAGCGCGTCGTCCCAACTGCTGCCCTCCTGCAGGAGCGGTCGGAACCCCATCAGCTGTCGTGGCTTGCCAATGGCCATGACGGCGCGCAGTCGCCCCGCCCGCCCGAAGAGAGCGACAAATTTCCCTTCCTCGGGTGATCCGGCCGCGATATGGATCTCATCGCTTCCCCGCGGGCTTCCCAACACCTGCAGGCGGATGCCGTACTGATCGGACCAGAAATACGGGATCGGCGTGAAGGCCGGCGCATCAACGCGGCCGGCCACCAGGCTCCTCCCCGCGGCAACACCGGCTTCTGCCGCGACCTGCCAGTGCTCAATCCTGATCTGCTCCTCGCCGCCATCGCGCCGCCATTGCCACCGCGCGATGTCCCCCGCGGCCACGATGCCGTCCGCCGCGAAGAGGCGGTCGTCACAGACGACACCGTTGTCAATGGTCAGTCCGGAGTCTGCGAGCCAGTCCGTCGTGGGGACGACGCCGATGCCCACCACGACCACGTCCGCCGCCACCGTCTCGCCACCTTCGAGCTCCACGACGAGCCTGCCCAGGCCGCCCCGTCCCGGCGTGCCGCCCGGATCCTCGGCGCCGACGCGCCGGATACCCCGCACGCCGACCCCCGTGCGCAGATTCACTCCGCGCGACGCCTGCAGCGCTGCGAAGTGGGAACCGATCACGGGACCCAGGACGTTGCGGAGCGGGACATCGAGGGCCTCGAGGACAGTGACGCGACAGCCAAGGTCCGCGCACGTGGAGGCGACCTCGGCCCCGATGAAGCCGGCGCCGATGACAACGACCCTGGCCTCGTCCACCGCCGTGACGGCGGCGCGCAGGGCGAGGGAGTCGTCGAGGGTGCGCAAGGTGAACAATCCGTCGCGCTGACGCAGGTCTTCGGTGCCCGGGAGCGGGCGAGGCCGCGCGCCGGTCGTGAGGACGATGGCGTCTCCCTGCAGCACGGTGTCGTCGTCCAGCTCGACCTTCCTCGCCTCAGCATCGAGGCGGACGGCCCGGCGGCCGAGGACCTCGTGAATCCGGTGCTCGCTCGAGCGCCGCTTGTCCGCCAGCACCGCCTTCTCCGGCGGCCACGTCCCGGCCAACACCTGTTTGGACAACGGCGGCCTGTCGTAGGGAAGGTGGCGCTCCTCGCCGATCAACGAAATGGAGCCTTCGAAGCCCTCAGACCGGAGTGTCTCGACGGCCCGCCATCCGGCGAGCGACGCCCCGACGACGAGGACGGTGCTGTCGTCCCTCAACACGCCCGACGGGCTCATGACCCGAACATGGAAATCCACTCCTGGGCGGAGCGCGGCCGGAAGACGTAGTTCCAGCGCCTGGTGTCGCCCATGCTCTGCGAGGCGTCCTGCGAGTAGAGGTGGCCAGGGAACAAGATGGCGTCGTCAGGGACGCGGGCCAGGCGGGTGTGAATGGACTCGTACATGGCCAGAGGATCAGAGCCCGGGAAGTCCGTCCGCCCACAGCCCTCCAGGAAGAGTGTGTCACCCGCCACCAGCCGCCCGTCGACGAGGAAGCATTGGCTTCCCGGAGTGTGGCCGGGCGTGTGGATCATCTCCACGTCCACCTGGCCGACCTGCACGATGTCGCCGCTGTGATGGGCGACGAGATCCGCCTGGCCGACGCCGGTCGTGCGTTCCACCCAGGGCACCTCGTCGGTCTGGACGTGAATCGGCACCTGCACCTTCTCGAGCAGGGTGCTGATCCCCTCGAGTGACCATCCGCCCATCTGCCCGCCAAGGTGATCCGGGTGAAAGTGGGTGCCCAGCACACCGGTCAGTCGCATGCCGTCTGCGTCGAGGATGTCAAGGAGGTCCTGCACCGCGTAGGCGGGGTCCACGGCGATCGCCTCGCCGGTCTCACGGTCGCCGATGAGGTAGACGAAGTTGACCATCTGGCGAGCCATCATGTCGCCCCGCGCGAAGTCGCGGCCGGAGAGCAGCTGGCGGAAGTACACCCGCTCGTCCGCGCCGCCGGGCGCCACGGCTTCGGCACCGTCAGTCATCGTCCCCACCTCCTGCGTCAGGCCCGGCCACGTCGCCGGCCAGCGCGTCGAGTCGGGGCACCAGCTCTTCGACCTGGGCCTGGGTCCGGCGGAGGCGTCGATCGAGCTCGTCGATCAGAGCGGTCGCCCGCTCCAGCCGGCCGACGAGCACATCGACATCTACTTCGCGCTGTTCGAAGAAGTTCACGATGGCGTCGAGCTCTCGACTGGCCTCCGTGAAGCTGAGTTGCTCCACCGGCACGGACTTATCAGGAACGGTCATTCTTCTCCTGCCTCGCGCCCGTGACCGCCCCTGTCGATCACGCCATGGGTCCCTGAGCGGATCGCCTCTACCCGGCTGTGCACCGTCCCGTCGGCGAAACGCGTCACGATCTCCTGCTTTTCGGTCAGCCCGTTTGCGCCGCGCACCAGCTGTCCGTCGCTCGTGAGCGTCAGGCTGTAGCCCCGCTCGAGCTGCCGGTCGACGTCGAACGCGGCGACGAGCCTCCGCCAGGACTGCACGCGCTCGTCCTGATGTCCGACATGGCCAAGGCTCAGCGGTCCGAGCCGCGCCGCGTGGGCGCGGACCCGCACCGCGCAGGTCTCGAGCCGGTCGGGCGCCGCTCGTCCGAGACTCGACCCTTTTCTCGCCAGGCGCTCCCGATGCACCCGGAGCTGCTGCCGCGCCGCCGCGGTCAGGCGACCGCGCGCTCGGGTGTCGCGGGATTGGGCATCACCGAGATAGTCCGGAACGCGATGGGCCAGCAATGCGGCGGGCTCCGCCACATGCGCCGTCCACCACTGCCCAGTCGCCATCACGATCTGCTGCCCGCATTCGGTCGGTGTGATGCAGGCACGCGCCGCGACGATGTCGGCCACCGTCTCGTCTCCGGTGTGCCCGATCCCCGTGAAGACCGGTTTGGCCGAGCCCGCCAGCGCCCGGGCGACGACCTCCGCCTCGAAGGCGGCCAGGTCCGCTCGTGCTCCCCCGCCGCGCACCACCGCGATCACGTCACAGTCGCTCCGGCTGAGCACGGTGAGGGCCCGGGCGATCGACGCCGGCGCACCGGGTCCCTGCACCCTGACCGGCACGTGCGAGACGCGGAATCCGAACCCCGAACCTGTCAGCTGACCGAGGAAGTCCCGACAGCCCTCCGTGCCGGGGCTGGCGACCAGCCCGACGCGCAGCGCCACCTCGGGGAGCGGCAGCGCGGCATTGCGCCGAAGCAGGCCCTCGGATTCGAGCGTGCGGAGGAGTTGCGTGCGTTGGGCCGCGAGGCGCCCGAGCAACGCGGTCACGTCCACTTCGGCGAGGATGAGACTGATTTCGCCCTTCGCCCGGTAGAGGTCGAGCGAGCCGCGCAGGACCACCACCATCCCCTCGGCGAGCTCGATACCCTCCTTGGCCAGCCCGTGGCGCAGGGGCGCCCACGAGCTACGCCAGCACTTCACGTTCAGCGTCGGCACGCCGCCTCGGCTCCGCTCGCGCCGGGCGCCGTCGTCCTCGGGGTCGACCAGGCTCATGTAGAGATGGCCCGATCGGTGGTCCGAGACATGCTGGATCTCGCCTTTGACCCACAGATGCCGGTTCCGGGGAAAGACCTGGTTCAGTGCCCTCTCGACCTGGTCGTAGAGGCCCCCGATGGAGTGCACTCCTCGGCGGTCCTCCGGGTCGGCGGCGTCTGGTCCGGCCGCGCTCTCAGGGCCGGCATCATCGGGCAGAGCCTCGGGGTCGAAGAGCTGACGTGCGCCGGACACCGACGACACCCTAGTGATGCGCTGTGCGGTCACCTTCACAGGCCCTGAGGTGGCAGAATCGCAGGTGACGGTGAGTCGGCCAGGTGGCCGCGGCACGGGTCGCATTGCGGGACCGTGTCGAGGAAGGTCGGGACTCCACAGAGCAGGGTGCTGGCTAACGGCCAGTCGGGGTGACCCGCAGGACAGTGCCACAGAAAGGAAACCGCCGATGGCGGGCCTCCGGGTCCGCACAGGTAAGGGTGAAAGGGTGCGGTAAGAGCGCACCAGCGGTGGGGGTGACCCCGCCGGCTCGGTAAACCCCACCCGGAGCAAGGCCAAGCGTGGGAAATGGGCTGCTCGCCCGCCTCCCGAGAAGGAGGGTTCCCCAGGTAGGCCGCTCAGATGGATGGCCACCCAGGCTCCCCCGGGAGCTGGACAGAATCCCGCCTACAGGCCGGCTCACCGTCAACCAGGGAGGATGTGGTGCTGTCCCTATTCCATCCCTAGTAAACTGACTTACCGAACCTGTGTTCAGGCGCGCGACTCGGGCACCGACTACGGGAATGCCTCATCGGGCCAGAAGGCGTCGCAACAGAGCTGGACGCACTCGTCGCAGATCCACACGTTCGGGCCGGCGATGATTCGGACGGCCGTCTTGGCCCTTGCCGCAAAAGCTGCAGTCGGTTCTCTTTCTCGCCATCAAGCCCGAGCGTACGCGAACACGCCCCGCCACCGCGGGGTCGCTCGGGACCTTAAGGGTGGTTTTGAACTAGATGCGATTACCACCGATAGAAGCGATGGCTCCCGGCATTTTCACCCCGGCCGAGGGCAAACCCCACGATCCAAACCACGAGAAAAATGGCTGCAGCAATCCACAAAAGATGTACGGCGAACCCTGCGCCGAAAAGAATCAAGACAAGCAGCAACGCGAGTACCAGCACCATCGAAACAGCCTCCAAATATTGACTCCGGATCTGCGGGAGCGACAACTACATACCCATTGGGCACGACCTCAAAATCACCCGTTAGGGTGATGTGAATGGAGTTTTGGCGCGCGGCGAACCGACGCGCCGAAGCGGCCGCTACAAACCGGAACGGTCAGTTCGGCGCTTCGCCGTGTCCGTTGACTCAGGCTCTGAATAAACCGCAGGTCCGACAACGGTGTTTTTCGCACCCGTTGTTTGTCCCATAGACCGCCTTTAAAATGGTTGAACAAGGAACTGTCCGCATTGGCCTGCAGCCCGCGCCGGCCGTCCTGCTGGAAACTCCAAACGTCTGGAGCCCAGATAGTGCAGGGAGCCGCCCATGACGAAAGAATCGGAGTCCAAAGCTAAGCGGGCCGAGAGCGTACGGCGTCAGAAGGCCGGTGAAGATGCGCCTGAAGAGGCCAATCCCGAGAGTCTGGTGGGCCCAACCGGCGGCAGCCCAGGGGAGCAGCCTCCCGAGGGCGTTGGCGAGAGTGTCGCCCGTCGGGGAGAGGACATGATCGAGCACGAGGGCAAAGAGGCAGGGCGCCACGACACGGGCACCGATGATTCAGAGGCCGGACGGCCTACCGGGGAATCAACCGCGCGCGATCGCACGGGAGTAGACCCACAAGAAGGAACAGGGGGGTAGTTTCGGGAGTGAGTACAGCCGTCGCACTCTGCCTCTGCTCAGGAGACGGGACTGCGAACGACGTCCTCGCCGAAGCGACCGAGGCAGGTCTGGCAGCGACGATCTTCGGGGGTCTCACTCCACGGGCGTCGCTCCCATCCTTGTGACATGAACAGTCCGCACCACGTGAGCGCTCGCTCCGCATCAATGATGTGCCACCAAGAGGCATCCACTCGCATCCGGATCAGGATCGCCTCGGGATCTATGTCGACGTACGGAGCCGTCACGTTCCCAGGATTGCCCGTCAATATGAGCGCCCAAACTCCCCGCAGACGCGTCAGACCCTCGAGGTGGTCGGGACAGGCCCACACCCGTCACCAGCGGTTGCCTGAGGGGCTAAACCACCGACCCGTCCATGAGGGGGTTCGGTCGGTGCGTGAGGGGCTCTCAGGCCCGAGCGCGGCGGCGGGTGGCGGAGCGGCTCAGGTGCCTGCCCGGTGCTCCTGAACCGATCTGACCCAGCCATACAAGTGCTCCCCTGCATCAACGACCCTCGGGTCGGTGGTGTTGTTGGCGTACAACCCGAACCTGAACTCCATGATGTTGCTGAGGTGTATCAACGCGTCCTCTATTCCGGTGATGCGCTCTTCATTTGTCATGGGGCGACGGTAGCGGGGCTTGTCGCCCACGGTGACTTGTCAGTCCTTGACCACCTGGTAGATGCCATAGATAACACCCGGGATGTGACCGAGCAGCTGCAGAAGGAAGGCCCAGAGCACTTCGATGCACGGACCTTTTTTAATGAGGACCGCAAGGAAGGGCAGTATCAGACACAGCAGTACAAGCAAGACTTTGACCATCGCCGCAAGCTACCGCGACCGCCGCCCGAAATCCTGCAGGCCGGTCAGCCCTCGAGGTGGTCGGGACAGGCCCAGACCCGGAACCAGCGGTCACCCTTGGGAAAGAACCACCGTCCGCTCACCAAGATCTATGCCATTGGGCGCGCCCTCAAAATCACCCAATCGGTTGATTGCAGATGTGGCGCGCAGAGGGTCCCCGACCGACGCCAGGGCCGCAACGCTCGGGACGAGAGGTTGGCACACCCGCCCGAGCCAAATCTACCCCTCGGACAGGACATCCCAACCGAGGGCCGGGACGGGCGGGGGCGGTCCTTCCGACCCCCTCGAAGTTTTCCCGCTCCGTGCTACGGAGCGCGCCTCGGTCGGATGTTGAAGTAATCGTCGAGACCGGTGATTTGGAACAGCCGCCGTAAATCACGCGACGGGCGGAAGATGATTAGCTCGCCCTTCATTGATTCCATGCGCTTGTGCTCCGTGACGAGAACGGACAGGCCAGTCGAATCCATGAAGGTGACCTCAGCTAAGTTCAAAGCGACGTGACAGACGCCTTCGTGCGCTAATGCGGCCAGCTCCTCGTAGAGCTGTCCGACGGTGGAAACGTCGACTTCGCCGGCAAGCATGACCAAGGCGTGCGTCTCCACGCGTCGAATCTCGGTCTCAAGGAGGTCCGCTGCACCGAACTCTTCGCGGGATATCAGGAGAGCCATGGTGGACGCATTTCCTCTTTACATTGAGGCGTACTCACCCGACGACCGCTGTCGTGCAGTTGAGGCTGTTGGTTCAATCTGAATAAGGCGCCCAACCCTACCTACAGTTGCCGGTCGTGATCATCTGCCAGCACTGGCCCGGCTGGGCGACGAAGCCGGGGCAGGGGTCGCCGGGCTGGGGCATCGGGGTCAGGGCCGAGGGTAGACCGGTGTAAAGACCGTGGGCACAACGGGACATCCGAGGCTCGTCCTCAGCTATCAAGCTTCTTCGCAAGGATTCCGGCGCAGGCCTCGACATGATGGTCGCCTTGCTCCAACAGCGTGGCGCAGGCCCTCGATCGAACCTGTTGCTGATCTTCGTCCGCATCAGCCAGGCTCCGGAAGGCAACTGCGGCGTTCCGGTAGACACCCGCGCCCGCCCCAAGCTCCGCAGCTGCTCTTCGCAAACCCTTCGGCGCCTGCGAACCGCTGAGCCACTTAGTGATGCCGGCGCAGACAGTGACGACCTGTGATGCAACTGAGTCGACTAGCTGAGGCGGCGGATCAAGGTCCGTCTCGAACACCATCTGGAGACGCTCGACCGCAACGCGAATGGCTGCTATGTGCTCGTTGGCCATCGACGCCCACCGGCGCTTCGTGGCTAGATGGGAATCCCCGGACATGTCGGGTATATACCCAGGTCATTGGGTTAGTTCACCGAACCGTCACAAGCCGTTCACAGTCAGGCAACTGTTCGCCCTGCTTGGGACTGAACCGAAACCAGCTCGATGTTCAGATCCCGGAGCGCCGGGAGCTGCGGGGACAGCGGGTGATGGCTTAGTCGCTCCCAGGAGCCAGCAACCAGGTTGCTATTTGGTCATCTGGGCCGGGGATTTCGGAGCGACTCACGTCCCAGCCGAGGCCTCCGAGCAGCCGCTCGAAGTAGTCGATCACCGCCTCGTCATCTGTGATCCCAGGATCACCGATCTGGTCCTCTGTGAAGAGACTGAAGGACTCAGTGCCATCGCCCTCCAAGGACAGGTACACGGTGTGCTCTTCCAGCCTTTTTGCGATTGCTCGGTTGGCGACGGGGTCGTAGGTGAATGGAGGGACACCTGCCATGTGGAGAGCGTAGGCGGCGGACCTCACCGGATACTGGGGCGGGACTGACGATCGAGAGAGGCGGGAGATGCGGCGGGCACGAGTGGCCTGAAGATCCCGTTCTGTCCGGGACGTCTATCCCTAATCCATCCCTACTAACGACGCCCTTTTCTCGTGCCTGCTAGGGAGACCGGACCGTATCTCCCCAGGTCAGCGCCACGTCACGCGCTCTGACACTCCCCCACTCGCCCACCTAGCTGAATCCCGCCTACAGGCCGGCTCACCGTCAACCCTTGCCATGCCGTCATGTAAATCATGGCCCGAATCGGACCACGTGACTGGGCGTCAGCGATCCGCGTTTGCGGGGCGCCAAGCGACCGTGAACACGGCGACAAGTTACGGTGCGCTGCCCGCCAGTAACGAATAGACCTCGACCATGGGTGCCGTGCCGTTTACGTTGTAATCCGGCGTGACGCCGACGCCCGACGTGGAGGAGAAGAGACCCGTTGAGGGAGAGCGCTCGTTGTTCCACATGTAGGTCGCGTAGGTTTGCGCTTCGGCCGCGTAGCCACTGTTGGGTGTGATCTGGTTGAGTAGGAAGAGGTTGCGGAAGTAGATCCCGTTGAAAGCTGGGCCCTGGGTGTCCAACTCGGTTCCGGTTCCGAAGTAGGACAACGCTGCCTGGGCGGTGTTGTCGGCATTCTGCAGGTAGATGTTGTCGCCCGTGGCCTTGGCCAAGAGCACTCCCGCGCCGATCATGCTGCCCTGGTTGTAGCTCCACATGGCCGTGTTGATCGTTCCGTCGGAGTTGATGTGGTCGTAGTACAGCCCGGCGTTCGAATTACCGGCAGGAACGGCCAGGCACTGGTTGACCCAGTCGTACATCTGCTCGGCCCAGTCGAGGTAGCTCGAAGAGCCGCTCACCTGGTACAGCTCGACCGCCGCCTCCGCGCTCGCTGCGGTCGAGGTGGTGTTGCGCTGAGAGCTACTCGACGAGTCGATCCAGTAGACGCCGCCAGGACACGTGGCGCTGGGATTGGCGGACCAGCCCGTCTCGATGAAGCTGAAGGTTTGCTCCGCCAACTGCAGCGCCGAGGCGTCGTGGTCGAGCTGGTACTGATGGAGAAGGTCGAGGGTAACCCAAGCATTGTCGTCGTAGTAGGTGGCCCCACCGGATCCCAAAGGTGGCCCCACGGCCGACTCGAAGGCGGCAGGCTGTGAAGCCCCCGTCGGGCTCATCTCAGCGGTGTCGCGGTACTCGAGCAGGCCAGCCAAGCGTGCCTCCACGTCGGGGAGGTACTGGGCACCACCGGACACGCCGGCCAGGTACTCGGTCCCGGCTGTGGCATTGGTGAATGGCCAGAGGAAGGAGAACTGGGTGCCGTCACCCATGTAGAGCTGGTTCGTCGGCAGATAGAGGTTCTGCTGGAGGGACTGGAAAGCCGAGTTGGCGAGGGCGAAGGACGCATTCGCCGTGAGCACTGTCATCATGGCGGCGTTGGAGGGGGTTGAGCTGGCCGAGTTGGTGAACACGGCCCGAACCTCCCAGCCATTCTCGAACCCGTTGAGCGTTCCGGTCGTTAGCGAGTCCGACGTGGACCCCGAAAGGATGATCCAGGTGCTCCCGCCGTTGACCGACAACTGCCACTGCACCGTGGGGGTGGGGATGCCGCTGGCCGCGGCCGTGAAGGTGAGCGTCTGCCCGGTGTTGTAGTACTGGCTGGTCGGCTGGGTCGTCACGACTGGCGCTGTCGCCAGAGTCATCGTGGCGGCGTTGGAGGGGGTTGAGCTGGGCGAGTTGGTGAACACGGCCCGAACCTCCCAGCCATTCTCGAACCCGTTGAGCGTTCCGGTCGTTAGCGAGTCCGACGTGGACCCCGAAAGGATGATCCAGGTGCTCCCGCCGTTGACCGACAACTGCCACTGCACCGTGGGGGTGGGGATGCCGCTGGCCGCGGCCGTGAAGGTGAGCGTCTGCCCGGTGTTGTAGTACTGGCTGGTCGGCTGGGTCGTCACGACTGGGGCAGCGTTGGTCGCGACCGAAGCCGACACGGAAGACGGCACGCCTACGGCGACGACGCTCATTGCGGCCCCAAGAAGCGCGGTGAAAA
Organism: uncultured Acidimicrobiaceae bacterium; assembly: GCA_963755375.1. Classification (GTDB taxonomy): domain Bacteria; phylum Actinomycetota; class Acidimicrobiia; order Acidimicrobiales; family RAAP-2; genus Bog-473. Next base: position 326,209 of record CAVWKG010000003.1, read on the forward strand.
CACCAAGGAATCCCATTCGAGATGCCGAACGCGTCCACCTAACGCGGGACTTGACCCCCCCCGCAGAGGACGTGGTCTTCATGGCCGCTTCCAGCCGTCAAGAAATGGCGCCGTCACAACGCCACGCTCTCAGCCCTCCTGGCGAGATGAGTGCATGTCTGAAGTGCGTGTCTGACCAAGATCTCTGACACGCGCTCCCCCACTTCTTATTCCAACAACCCGCACCGAGATCTTGGCTCCCATTCCGAAAACGCCCGACACCCGCAGGACATGAAGGCTAGCCCCACCCCGTGGGTTCCACTCTTCGGCAGCGCTCGGTCCTCGAATGGTCCTCGAACGCTCCTCAGAACAATGGTCACCAGTGGTAACCACCGCGTCGCGACCGACAATAAAACCGTACGGCCAGAGACCCTGCAGCATCCGTTATCCCAGCTCAGACGTTGGGGTGTCCCAGAATCCCCGCCTGCAGGCCGGCACACCGTCACGAACACCGGGGACGTCGAAGCGGCGAATCCCGGGCGTCACATCACGGTCGGGAGGGAGCGTGCTCGAAGAGGCCGGACCCTCCGCGATGATGCCTAACTGGTCCGACCCGCGCCGCTCGCATACGAGGCCACGCTCTGGTGCGTGTAGGGCCCGTTCGGGACGCTCGTGTTCCACTGCCCAAGCCAGCCGTAGATGGTGGGGACTCCACCCGAGATGACTGGTCGCTCAGCGTCCCGCCGCTGATATCCCGAAGACGAATGCGGAGGACACGACGACCATAATCACCTTGACCGGATTCTTCATCTACTTCTACTTCCTCCACGTTGTTGGTAAGCCCAAAACACCACCCCCCGAGGAAGCCGACGAAAGTGAGATGCCAGTCAAAGTCAAATGCCGCCGCAACTGCCCAACACACCAAAGCCGACGTGGCGCAGGACGATAACACGTCGAATCTTCGTGCAACTCTGATGACGGAGATCACTGAAACTGCCAAGAGTGCCACGCCGACTACGCCCGCGTCGGCGGCGATTTGCAAAGCTTCGTTGTGCACGAAGTGTGCGTAGGTGCCGTCCGCGGCATGGAACTGCAACAGGCGATCGGGTCCCACACCGAAAATTGGTGCGGTCCTCCACTGGTGGAGAGCGGTTGACCATTCGACGGATCTGTCCTGATCGCTCGGAGAAAAGGCTCTGAGGCCGATCTCGTGGTGCACGAGGAACAGCGCCGCTGTGACCGCCCAGAGCACCACAAAAGCAATTCCTCGCGCGCGGGGACCCCGATGGCGCCAGACGGCCCCTCCCAGCCGGCGACCGCGGCGATGCCCGATGCGAGGATCAAGGCCGCTCCGAGCCACGGCACGCGGCCCGTGTCGGGTGAGGTCACGATCGCGGCAACGCCGAGCCCCGCCCCCGCGATGAGCGGGACGAGATACCGGACATAGCGGCGCCATGGGACGAGGCAACAGGCACAGGCGACTGCGGCATAGGCGCCACGGCTCTGTGTCGCGAGAAGACCGCCCGCGCACAGGCAGACGGCCATCCGAACGAGCGCAGGGTAGAGGTCCGTCCCCAACGCGATGAGGAGGCACGCTCCAAGAACAAGTCCGGCCGCGTCCGAATACGTCAACGTCGTGGACAGGCGCCACAACCCCTGCGCCGGCATGGCCATGGGGTACCAACGCCAAATCAGACCAGCAAAGCCGACGAGCGCCCCAACTGCTCCGAGACAGGCGACACTGAGACCTGCGACAACCCTGGCGCGGTCCTTCAATGGCCGGACCGCAGCGAAGCCCGCGGCAAAGGCGAGGAAGCTCGCACCCAGGGGCAGGAACTGCGTCAAGGACCCGGATGTCTGCGCGCGTATGAGCCACCACAGAGCAAGCGAGACGACGCTCACAATCGCCCACCAACTACGACGGTCTGGCGGTGCAACAAAGATGGAGGCAAGGAGGAGCCCGACAGCCGCCACGGCGGCAACGAACGCGTCGGCTCGCCAGAAACCGCCCTGTCGGAGACCCTCGACGAGCATCAGACCATAGAGAATCGCGGCGACGACCCACTCCCTCGGCTGCGCGCCTTTGCGATCCCCAGTCGGCTCCGCGGTCAGATTCTGGCCTCGTCCCGCCCTCATCGGTCTCCTCGGCCTACCACGGCAATCGGATCAAGCTATCGCCCCCAGGACACCGTGCCCTCTCCGGAGCCATCGATCCAACGGGGTCGGCATCATGTTGTGGCGATCTCCACGACCGACGCTGAGGTGATGCCCACCCATTAAAAAAGGTAGGCGGCGTCGCGGTCGAAGATGCAGTCATCGGATGCCAACTCCCATGGCACTCGATCGTCATCGCTCGTCCCCCGTCGAGGCTGACAGGGGACAATTTGCGGCTTACGTCTTGGAAAGGATTCGAAACCAAAGAAAGGCTGCTGCGCCGGCCATCGGGACAGCCTTGTACCTCACCCAAGCGGGACCAGGCACGAATTCTGGCTTAGGGCAGGGGAGACTCCCGACCCGGATACACACCTAGGTCGGGGCGCAGATCCCACCCCCAATGGGGCTATCCCGACCCACACCTGGCGGGTTGGCGGGCAGGAAGGTCGGCTGCCCGGGGAAGTTGCCTCTCTCGTCAGTAGATAACAACCGCCGCCTGCGCAGCTGCGGGGGCGGATGACCGGTGGAGGCGGAGGTCGCGGGGTGGCATTCGTTCCGTGGCGGGGGCCGTAGACCCAAGTCGCTTCGGGGCGGTGGTGGGGGGCGGTGACCCGTGGCGTACACATACCTCAAGCCTCCGCCCCCTTCTTGATGTTGACGACTCGGCCTCCGAGCGAAACAGAGCCGATCGGACGGAACGGCACAACGGAATCACAACGCTCCTTGGCCGTCCGACTGTGCTGAGACGCCATCATCACGCGAAGAGCTGCAGTCGGGACGCGCACGACGCCGATTGGATCTGCACCCGGGTCCCTTCCGCGCGGCCAGAGACCGATCGTGAGCAAGGCACCTACGAACCGTGGCTGGCAACACAGGGGTTCTGAAGGCGTACCATGGGAAAGCGGCGGGTAGGCGATCCCGTCCCTTCAGGTAGTCGGCGAGGCGGGAGGTCGAATTGGGGCGGACACCGGACACCCCAAGAGTGCCAGGCGGAGGGCCGGCGTGGTCGGGTCGGACACCTACTCTGAAACTGCCCGACGGCTCTACGATGAGCCTCCAACCAGGGACCCGAGTCAGCTTCGCCAGCAGGCCACTCGTGGACATCTGTCTGGTCTTCGACACGACCGGCTCCATGTCCGACAAGATCGACGGCCTGATCTCGTGCATGACTGGCTTCGTCGATCGCCTCGCGGGGCTCGGGCTCGACTGGCAAATGACGACCGTACCTTTCGGGGACCTCACCGTTGACGGTGATCGAGTTGTCTGCGATCTGCCCTTCGTGCATTCGGTGATCGCGGCCAAAGCACTCATTCGCCAGATGCCGCGGTTCAGTGGCGGGACAAACGACGGAGAGTCCTCCATCGAGGCCATGCGGGCCGCCCTGTCCAAACCCTGGCGAGACGGAGCCGTCAAGGTCCTCGTCCTCCTGACCGACGAGTCCGCTGTCGGGCCGGAGCGAGCTCACGCCGTCAGCCATGCGATACGGGAAACCGAGGCCATTTGTTTCTGCGTCACGTCCGACACCCCCTACTACCGGACCTGGGCCACCGAGTCCGCCGGTAGCTGGGTACAGATCGCCGCCACCATGGATACCAGCGCGCTGTTGGCCAAACTTCGGTCCTTGGTCAACGAGGTGGCAACCGTCGCGTCCGACGTGCACGCCATCGCAGGCGGTTCCGTCCGCCGGTATCTCGAGCTCGAACCCGCGGAACGACAAAGGCTGCTGCGCTCCAATGGCTGAGACGATCAGACCTGACCCCTACGCTGTTTTGGGCGTCCCTCGGGACGCCTCGGAGGTTGAGGTCCAAGCCGCGTATCGGCGCCTTGTCAGGAGCGAACACCCCGACAAAGGCGGGTCTCACGAGGGGTTCATCCTGGTGTCGTGGGCCTACGAGATGCTCTCGGTCCCCGGGAGACGCTCGACGTCCAATGCCGCAGGCGCCACGTCGGACAGCACCGAGCCCAACTGTGATACGTACGAGGCTCAACAGGATCTCGGCCCATCGCACCCGGTTCCCAGCCACGCCGTCTTGGACTTCGGGACTGTCTCAGCTGGTGGGTTTTCCCGCGCCTTGAGGTTCGACGTCTTCTACGAAGCCGATCCGCCAGAGGTGGAATACCAACCCCGGATCGGCCGCTGGTGGACGACAAATGCTCTGGCGGTCGATGATCCCAGCGTCGCCATCCAGGTCGAGGTGATCGTTGCCGCCCCGGCCGGTTCAGCCGGCGGCGACCTCTGCGACCGGATCGTCGTCACCTTTGACGGTACCAACTCCACCGAGGTCGAAGTCCGAGGCAAGGTGGTCGGCACGCCGGCCGCCGAGGCAAATCCCGGTCCACCTGACGTCAGACCGAGGGCTACCAGCCGAGATCCTGCTCGAATGGCGAAGCCAGCGATATCACCGGAGTCGACGCCTCGGCGTCCCTCACCCCGACACCGTGCAGAACCGACGTTCGGGCTCAGGATCGCGATGAGCTTTCTCTGGCCGGTCTTTGGGCTCTCGTGTGTTGCCCTCGCGCTCGCACTGACGCTCGGGTACGCGATCCCCACATCCGAGCTCCCCAACATTCTGTGGCTCCAGTACATCGCGAGCCCGGTGTGCGCCTTCTTCCTGGTTGTCGCTGTGTTCGCCATATTGCCCTGGAGCATCGTCTGTGCAGTGCGACAGCGGAGGCCTAAGAGTTAGGGGGCAGCACTCCTGAATGGCCCGGGATCCCATGACCACGCCAGGGGCCACCCTCAACAGCGAGCCCGAGCGGCCCTGGTCTCGCCTCGTACGGAACGACCCTGAATCGCAATCACCTATCGAGCCTGACCGCAGGTGTGTGCGGGGACATGACTCTTCGCCATCCAACAGGACAACCTGATCCCCCAGCGGCCCCCGAAACGAGGGGCCCACCTGCAAAACACTGCGTCGGGCCCCTCAATCGACCAGCGATCAGAGCACACTGAGACAGACGTTCTCCCAGTTCGGTCGCCTTCCCTCCCGTTTGGATCGCCGCCAGGACTCGCATCTCGCTGCTCCTGCGGGCGGAGTGACAGGGACGCGATGGGCCGGTCAGGTGCTGAACGCCGAGGATCGGCCCGACGCTCTCGAAACCGTCAGCGAGCTGGAGCTGTCAAGGAGCAGCACGTTCGCCAACTTTGGTGGCGAGGAGGAGATCCTGGTCACCGAGGCTACCGGCGCCGTCGCCCCAGAGGGCCGGCCGGCCACACCATCCGCCGAGATGCACCCCACGGGCGAGCGACAGCCCATGTCGCTCGAACAGCTCCCTGATATAGCCCTCGTCATAGCCAATCGAAAGCTCCGGAACCTTGTCGTTGACAGTCCAGTACTCTCCGCGATCGTGCTTGAAGCGATGGGAGCCTCTTCCGGCCTCCATCATCTCGATGGACTCGGCGTTCAGCAGGTAGAAGGTTGCCCAACAGCGTCCCCCAGGGCGTAACACGCGCGAGATCTCGGCCACGTATCTGTGCGTATCCTCGGGAAGCATGTGTGTAAAGACTGAGACGAGGACCACGAGGTCGAAAGCATCGTCCGGGTATGGAAACGTGTAGTCCGACGCCGACCCGTTCCCGCCAGGGTTGTACTCCCTGTTGAAGATGTCGGCCAACGTGAAGTGGAAATTCGGATATCGACGCGCGATGTGCTCATGGCACCACTCGATTCCCGACGGGACGATGTCCAGCCCGTCGTACGTGCCGCCCTTCAGATAGCGCGTCAGCGGAACGGCGAGCCGTCCGATCCCGCAACCAATGTCCAGCACACGCGACTCCGGCGTGATGACGCCCATCCGGACCAAACGGTCGACTCCTTCCTGCGCGCCTTCCTTGAAATCAACGGACCCAACGAAGATCTTGGACTTCGGTGGAATCAGATCGTCCGACTGACCGAGGGCTGATTCGATCACATCGGGCAGAAAGAAATACAGCTTGCGCAGGCTCCAGCGGACGCGCCTCGGGATGGCCGGCATGAGCACGGCGTTGAACCACTCTTGTCGGAACAGAAGGTGCCGAAACGTATCGAGCCCCGACGCGAGTCTCTCCAGCATGGTCCGTGCCACACGCGCCACGTGGGATCCGAAGGATCCCTGCCGGATGGCGTTGCCTGGTGGCGATGGGGAATTGGCCGACTCTTCGCTCATGTGCTCCCGGCTTCGTGGTGAGGATGTTCCGGTCGCCCCCGTCCCGACACTCAATGGATGTTTACGACGGACGCCAAGGTCGGAGATAGAGCCGGTCGGACCGAATTTAAACAATTGTTTGACTATTTTTCACCGGGTCGAAGACTGGTCCAGACACCATTTAGCCCGGAGTCCAGGTCCTCCGGGCATAAGATCTAGGGGGCGGGCGCCAGCCTACCGAGGCCTGCGGAAGGTCTTCGAACCCGTCGATCGGCTGAGCCCGGTCCGGCGGGAAGGGGCTGCCGTCATCGCTTCGATTCGCCCTACAGCTCCGGACATCCCGCGAAGGAGTCCCACGTCTCCCGGCAAAGTCTCTCGACGTCCGGGTGAAGATCCGTCACCTTTGAGCCCTCGGGCTGCGGACGTACCTTGGAGGCAATCAGGTGCGAGGGCAGCGTGATCCCGACGTAGTCATTGAGTGCCTCGACCATTTCCTCGGGGTGGTTGCAGGCTCGCTCGTAGCGGATGATCCGAATCCGTTCATCACGCCAGAGATTCTGTGCAAAGTAGAGCTGATTCCGAGCCCACCAAAAGAGCGCAGCCGCGTCGAGGGGAGACAGACTCTCGTTCATCAACTTGACCACTGTCTCACGGGTTGCTCCGACAGCACCCCGACACCGCCAGTCCGGCGGGTCATCGGTGCAAAACGGCTGCAGATCCCGATAGGAGTTTTCCGCGCCGAACCGCCTCAGGTTGGACTTCGCGACCCCTCGGTAATGACGAAGCATCCAGATTGCTTTCACAGGGTCCGCCGCGTCCATGAGCTCAACGGCCCGATCGCTCTCGACCAGAGGCTTCGCCGCCACTACTTCAAACGGAATGCGGCGCAGACGCCTCAGCACGGTGGGAAAGTCCTCCCAGTTTATCTCTTCGGTTCGCCGGTGTCGGCCAACCAGCCGGCGGTCGGCTTCCTCGATAATCAGAACCCGCCATGACCGATCGAGAAACGTCTGCTGGAGCATCGTGGTCCCCGAGCGCTGGCAACCGAAGATGAGAACGAGCCTGCGTTGATCCCGAGGGGCACGGACCATGGAACGGGCCAGTTGCTTGGATAGGGCAAGCGCTCTGCGGCGGACCAGTGGCTCGGCGTCCCGGTGTCCGTCGAGCGGTCGCAGCAACTTCGGAGATGTGTCCTTCACGCTCTCGGACTGTCCTCTCGACCTTGTTCTCACCGCATCTGCCGCAGGGGTGAATGGATATCACGATCGCCAACTCACTCCCCTGGCACGACAGACAATAGATGATGGCTCGGTGAGCCGCCGATTCGCGGCGACGGGAACCGTGGACTGGTGACGACGACCATGAGTCCGCCTGACAGCCGCTGTGAGGTAGGAACCGAACGCACGTATGCTGGTCCTGTTGTGCGTTGGTAGTGCCTGCCGTTCGGGCCGGTGTTCCCATCGTGTTCGGGAGCACCGCATGCAGCCGGTGGTGGATCGACGAGACCTCGATCGAGTGGATCGCCGGCACAGTTATAGAAGAGGTGGTGTGGGCCGTGGGCGTAGTCGCATTGAACCGCCGTGACAGGAGGAGCCGCCGTCAAGCGGGCGCCCAGCACTGGATGCAATCCCTACCTGGCCTTCTCCATGATCCTGGTCGTCGGGCCGCGCGGCACCGTCGCAGACCACCCACTTCCCTACGGATCAAACAGCTCGTCGTGGCTGGCCTGATCGTGACGCTCGTGGCGGTGCTGGTGATCAGATCGGAGATTGCGACTGTCGGTGGAGCCACGGGGATTGCGCCTCCGGCCGGTTATTCGGCGGGTCAACTCATTTTCGACGACAAATTCACTGGTCCATCCCTCGATACTGCTCACTGGAACACTGTCATGGGCGGCGAGGGCGGCTCGATCTGGAACGCCGACGGCCTTCCTGCTGGTGATTCAGCAGCCGGGACCCAAACTCATCAGACCTACTTTTCTCCTTCGCAAGTAGCTGTGAACAATGGACTGAACCTGACGATGGTGCCCGACACCACGTACTCGTCGCTGGGCTACGGCTACCGGTCCGGGGTCGTGACGACGCGCGGCAAGTTCACGCTTACCAGCGGCTACGTCCAGATCAAGGCCAAGATGTCCGACTCTTCTCGGGGGGGTTGGCCCGCCATCTGGTTCATCGACCCGAAGAGCGGGGGCGGCAGTCAAGAGATCGACCTCCAGGAGGGTGGATTCACCCCGGGCTACGCCGAGCTGAAGAGCAGCACTCCGGTGAACGATGTCTTTGTCTCGACGTATCACGCGCCGTCCGGGAGCCAGTCGGGCTTCGGTTACAAGACCCCTACACCCATGAATGCGGGGTTTAATACCTACGGAATGGAGTACATCCCTGGCAAGTCGATCAAGACGTACTTCAATGGCAGGCTTGTTGGTTCGTGGAGTCAGAACGTCGGCACGAGTCCCTTTCAGATCGTCATCTGGAACTCACAGGCAAGTCTCAATACTTCGGGTTATCACACGACTGGCAAGTCTCCGAACCCGTCCGTCATGAGCGTGGCCGAGGTTCAGGCGTACTCCTTGTCGCCGTGATGGGGCCTGCGCTGAGGCATTTCCCCTCGCGCACTGGCCGGGCCCTTCTCGAAGCAGATCAACCGTAGACAGATCGGATTGTCCTCCCGTCAGCCACGAGAACTAGACGTGAACCGGGGCGAATAAACTGAACGGGAAGTGCGACGTTCTGCGTGCCGCTCTCTGATGAGAGTGCGTCTGACCAGATGACTCCGCCTCCCGCGACAACCGCCAGGTGGGCGGAGATTGGGGTTGCCGTGCCGAGATCCACGCTCGCGACTGGCTTGTCGCCTGACTTGATGCCAATGGAGAGCTCAGGAGGAGGTACCCACTCTGATCGGGCCGCTGCCGTAGCCACGAAGGCTCCGACGGCAAAGAGCGCGAGCCCGGCACATCCCAGCGCGAACTGGGAGCGGACAGGATGAGTTTCGCGGGGCGGCTGGCCCGGCGGCGCCGGGATCGAACTGCTGCTGGTCCCCTCTGATCCGGTCTGGTTCGTCTGCGACGACGACATGTGAGGCTCGGCCGTCGATTCCGGCCCTGCTACGGGCGCTGCCGCCCAAGGGTGGATGTCGGGTTGGGGATGCTTCCTCCACCGTGCGGGCCTCAGACCCAGCGCCAACAAGCCAAGCAGAGTCAGGAACGCTATGGGACCGGGCGGCAGATGAACGAGAAGTATTGCGAAGGCCCCGAACAGTCCTATTGCCATCGCCCCCACCAACGCGCAGACCACCAGGTGTTCGTCGACCGGAGCAAGTCTGTTTCGCCGGCGCAGCCTCAACCACCACACCACCGTCACCAGGCTGGCAAGAACGAACACGACGACGTCAGTCCCTGACGCTCCTGCTGCGACGAAAGAGCCCCTGGGGACGACCAGAGGGTCCTTTCCCAAGAGAAGCGAAAAATCGTAGATCTGGATCGCACCGTTGTCGTAGATGCGAGGTGTGAGGACAGTGTTGAACTTCTCGAGTTCTGGCTCTGTCAGGCGGGTCGGATTTTCGGTTTCGCCGGGTGCGATGTAGGCCCCGTACAGGGGCAATCCCCCGGCGAGACGGGTGTCGGTCACGATATAGCGGATGCGGTCCCTACGAATCAGCGAGATGTCCGATGTGGTGAGCTGTTGGTCGAAGAATAGCGGGGCCGGGCTGATCGATCCATCGAGAGGAGTAACCGTGTCGACCCCCCCGATGTCGTTCAACAACGCGCCGTTGTCGCGATCCACCGCAACTCTCGAACCTTCTGGGAGATGCGTGCTTACCCACCTCGCCAGTGCGAGCGACGGCGAGTCTAGAGAGCGTTCATGTGCGCCGACGATGTAGGGGCCGTCCACAAGGGAGGGTAAGTAGCCTCCGTAGAGCGTGCTTCCCAGGAAGCACACGAGAGCCACGCCGATCGTTGCCATCCTTACGACCACCCCGCGCCTCCGTGAGAGCCGTCGGGCCATCCATCCTCCAATGACAACTGCCAGACCGAAGAATATGAAGGTGGTCGCACGGGCGCCGACCAGCTTGGCGGCATCGGATATGTTCGAGAGCAAAGCGAGTGGATACGTCGCCGCGATTGCGGCAGGTAGATAGCGAAGCCTGCCACCTCGAACGGTCTTCTTCCAGATCACCGCATAGAGGGACATCAGCAGGATGAGACACAAGATGATGGCAGCCGCCAAAAGGAGAGTTGTCTCCCATTCCGGCGTGCCGCCGCCCGCCGAGTTCTGGAAGAGTTCGCGGTTTCCGTGAAGTTGCGTCAGCGTCGTGGTGATGCTGCTGACCCCTTCCTGAATGATTGGGCCAACATATTGAATGAGGACATGGCCAACGAACGCAGTCCATACCCCTCCGAGGGCAACGCCGACAAGGGCAGCTATGCCAACGATCCGGTACTGCTCCTTCCGCCGCGCGGACTGCCCGTGCCGAGACCAAACTCCGGCTCGTGAAGACGCGATCCCGTCGGATGCGAGGAGCTGCGGCGGCCGGGCCTCGCCGTGCCGGCCGAGAAGCACGGCGAGTCGAAGGCGAAGGACGCGTCCGCGCTGTTGAAGTGCTGACGCCGCCGACTCGGTCGCTGACCCACCAGGAGGATCGATGATGAAACGCAGACCTGCCGCCCACACCACGAGGAATCCGACGGTGAGCCAAGCGGTGACGTGGTGGGACACAACCATCGCTCCGATAGAAATGAGCGCGAGCGCGAACAGTCTTCCCTTTTTTGGTTGCCGTGCGTCGATTGATACAAAGAGCAAATAAACGATCGCGACAGCAAAGGCGACTGCAAGCGTTTGGTAGCCGTACTGCGCACCCTGGGAATAGAATTCTGGACTCGCCGCGTAGACGAGTACACCGACGCCGCCAGCACGCGATGAACGACAGGCCCGCTCCACGATGAGAAAGACGCAAAGCACAAGGACGATGCGGGCTGCGGCGAGAACGACCATCTGGTCGAGTAGCAGCGGTAGCCCGGTCAGCCACTTCGTGGCGATCGTCACCAGTTCAATGCCGGGATAGAACGGACTGACGGTCAGAACCGGGTTGGTCTGAAACAGTGATCGGCTGTCGAGAAGCCGAGTGAGGGTCGCCCCATGGGCCAATTCGTCGAAGCCATCGAAGATGAGCGGGCTGCGGAATATGTAGGCGGCGAGCAGCCCGACACCGAGTATCACTGAGACCCATACACGCTCGTTCCGCATCGCATCGACACCGGTGAGACGCCAGGCGCACGGGGCGAAGATCAAAATGAGTCCCAGCAAGAAGAGCGGCACGACTGGCGACTGGTGACCCGTGCGGGCGAGGGCATCACCGACTCCCACCATCAAGAGGCCAAAACCCACCATGGCGACCACGGATCCGAGTCGTGACTGACTCACATTCAGGGCCACCGGCGAGGCCACGACTGGAGGATCCGGATCTGCGCGCTGAAGGCTGCTCGCCTCGGGCAACGTAGACGCATTCCCGACGTCGAGACCGTAACGACTATCTGGAAATCTCGGATCCATCGATTGCCCCACTGCCCTGTCGAGTCGTGAAACCGCCCGGACGACAAAGCCTCTTGTGCTGAATACAAGGAGTGGCGCTCTCTTGGTCTAGCGACCGGACCTCAACAGGCTTACCCCAAGACCTCCAGTATGTTACGAGAAACCACGGTGCGCAGTGGCAGGTCAGTAACCAATTGACCAACCTGGTCCCGTGTGTCAGCAGACGACGCCATTCCGTCGGCAGGATCCTGCCGGTTCTGCGGATGCTGCAAGCCTCGCGAGGAGATCGTGCCAACAACGTGGACGGCCCAGCTGATCGCAATGAAGGGGGCCAGAGGGTGGAGAGCTGGCTCGATCCCTTGTCCTTGCAGTTACCCATGTGAGGTTCGATAGACGCGCTGATTACTGCCTCGGCATTGCGCCAGCAGCGAGGCGCTCGTACACGCTCTCAATCCGCGCCACGACAGCAGAAGCGGTGAACGAATGTACGCGGTGGAGCGCCTTGCGTCCCATCGCGGTGGCACCATCGACATCGTGGATGATCGAAGAGAGCGCCGCGGCGAGGCCTGTCGGGTCGCCAGGGGCCACCAGCAGGCCGGTCACACCGTCCTCGATCTGGTCCACGATCCCCCCGCTCGCGGCAGCGACGATCGGACGGCCGGCGGCCATTGCCTCGAGGACCACCGTCGGACAACAATCCGGCACGATCGACGGGACGGCGACCACGCTCGCCGACCGTATGAGTGCCATGACGGAATCGTGATCGACGACACCCAGGAGTTCGATCTGCCCAGGAAGGTCGACTGGCATGTCTGTGAGCACCCGACCGGCGAGCACGAGGCGGGGCGCATCACCAATTCGCAGATACGCCTCGATCAGCACTTCGATTCCCTTGTCACGGGTCAGATCTCCAGCGAACACGATAGGTCCGTCAGGGTGCGGGACGGCTTGGTCGAGGAGGAGGTCGTCAGGAATGAAGTTAGGGATGACCTCGTAACGACATTGACCCGGCAAGCCCGTGCTCAACGCCACCGCCGAGCTCACCGGAATGAATGTGTCGACCTGCTTTCGGCGTCGACGAGAGGAGGCGAAGTTGGCGAGCACCACGGGGGGTCCCACGATTCGACCGTACTGGGACGATGCGCAGCGAGTGCAAGCAACCAGCGACGGACCCGGACAGACCTCATCCATGCGCATCAGCCGCTTGGTGGCGCAGATGTGGCTGTAGTCGTGCTGTGTGAACACGACGGGCGTGCCTGACCGACGGGCCGGGCCGAGTGCCGAAGTCACGCTCCAGTCGTGCGCATGGAGGATGTCAAAACGCCCTATACGAAGAAGCCTTCGGATACCTGCCCGGAATTGCGGATCAGCTATCGGCATGGAATGGGGGCGTTCAGGGTCACTGAAGAGCTGGGGCACGTATTGGGCGGCCACGTGGAGGCGGTGGACCGGTACCAAGCCATCCGAGACCGTTCCTACATTCCCATCCACCGCTATGGTCGCCACTTCCACTTCGTGGCCGCGGACCACCAACGCCTGGGCCAGGTTGCGTACGTGCGCCTCCTGCCCGCCGACGATCGGCGGATAGAACTGCGACAGCATCAGGACGCGCATGGCCAGCCGAGACTAATCGGACGCCACCTGGCGCGACCAGATCGAGGCTGGGCGACGACGGCGAGGCTCGCTTATCGTCGTTGTCATGAAGTTGTTTTGGGGAGCGGCGCGGGGAGCTGGATCTGACGCCGGGACGGCTCTCGAAGCATTCCGCAGGGTCTGCGAAAAGACGGTTCACGGTCTCATCGGCTCTTGCCGTCTCTCGTTAGGATACGTCGAGTTGGTGCATATTCGATGGCATTCCCGATTGGAGCATCCCCGGAGTGAAGAACAGTGGAACGCTCATCGTCTGCTATCACCGAATCGCGGAGGGCGTCGAGGACCCTTTCTCCATGTGCGTGAGTCCCGAGCACTTCGCCGCCCACCTGGAGGAAATTTTACGCCGACGCGAACCTTCGACCCTTGACGACCTGTCTGCTCGATCGCGTCGACCCAGAGTGGTCGTGACCTTCGACGATGGCTACCGTGACAACTTGAGCAATGCCCTGCCAATTGCTGAATCGAAGGGCGTGCCCATCACGGTATTTGTACCAAGCAGCCTTCTCAGTGGCCGCAGTGGATTCTGGTGGGACCGTCTCGGTGCTCTGCTGCGCTCCCGGCCGCGAGGAGTAGGCGAGTTCTGCCTAGCGACAGGCGAAGAGACTGTCCGCATCCCACTTGGTGCCTCCGACTCTCTCACGGACCTTCGTGCAGTGCGACGCCACTTGCTTCCCCTCTCGGTCCAAGAAATCGAATCCGCCCTGGACGCCGTCTCTGAACAATGGTCGGTCGATTCGACGCCTCCTCCCGACGCTCAAGCCCTCACGCCAGCAGAGCTTCTTCAGCTGGCGGCCTCCGATGTAGTCACGATCGGTGCGCACACGGTCGATCATGTCCAACTGCGGGGCCGACAGAAGCAGGAACAGGTTGAAACAATCACTAGGTCGAGGACGGATTTGGAACGGTTCCTTGGACGTAGTGTCTCCCAATTCGCGTATCCGTTTGGCCGCCTAGAAGACTTCGACGAATGTTCGGTTGACGCCGTGCGCCAGGCCAGTTTCGACACTGCATGCACCGCCCTGCCGGGGACGGCCAAACCCTCGACGGATCCATACCGGCTTCCCCGACGCGGTGTCATCGACTGGGGGCGCCTTCGCTTCCGAGCGCAGCTCGAGCGTTGGAGGCTCGGGTGACTAGCATGATCCCCCACGCTGGTGCCCAACCGGGCGAGCACCACGAGACGAAGGCGCTACGGGTGGCGATGGTGGCCTCCCGCTTTCCGCCACTCCTCGGCGGAATAGAGACCATCGTCGACGAGTCAGCTCGGAGGATGGCCGCCAGGGGTCTGGACGTGACGGTGCTGACCACCGATGTCAACGGACGGCTCCTCCCTTACGAGTACCGGGACGGGTTCACCGTTCGACGGTTCCGCGCCAGGCCAAGCTGGACCGACCTTCATGTGTCGCCGTCCCTCGTCCGAGAGCTCGGCAGCGGGAGCTACGACCTCGTGCATGTGCAGGGAATCAACACTCTCCTGCCTCCGATGGCGCTCATGGCCTCCCAGCGAGCCGGAATCCCGACCGTGGTGTGTTTCCACACGGGAGGCAACTCCAGTCGTCTTCGGACGGCGGTACGGGAGCCTCAGTGGCGGACGCTGCGCCCGCTTCTTCGGCGATCGAGTGTTCTCGTCGCGTCGTGTGCATACGAGGTCGAGCAGTTCTCCCGCCGGCTGAGGATCGATCCTCAGACAATCCGGCTCATTCGAAATGGATCCGAGCCTCTCCCCGTCGACGACTCCCCGCCCCTAGCGTCCGGCTCCCCGCTCATCAGCTCGGTCGGGCGGTTGGAGCGCTACAAAGGTCATCACCGGCTCATTGCGGCAATGCCAGCTCTCCTCGAGATGGCGCCGAATGCCAGGTTGGCCATCGTCGGACGCGGCCCCTACGAGAAGAACCTTCGGCGTCTCGTCACCCGACTCGGGGTCGAACATGCCGTGATGTTCATCTCATTCGGGTCGTCAGAGCGAGCGGCGCTTGGTGCACTTGTTCGCTCCAGCGACATAGTGGCCCTCCTGAGCGACTATGAGGCCAACCCGGTCGCTGTCATGGAGGCGTTCGCTCTCGGACGGAAGGTCATTGTTGCGGCCACGTCAGGACTGACCGAACTCGCGACAGAGGGACTTGCCACTGCAGTTCCGCCGACTATTCCTCCAACCGAGTTGGCGAGGGTGCTGGTTGCGATGGCTGCGGCACCAGAACCCACGAGCCCTGCCCTCCCCACCTGGGACCACTGCGTCGACCAATTCCTGCTGGTGTACGCCGAAACCGTCCAGAACTGAGGGTGACGTCTGTCCCCGTTTCGCGTCACGTCCGTTCGCTCGAACCGGTCGGCGGACGGAAGAACGCTGAAGGGAGCATTATGGAGCCAAGGGAACCCAGGACGGATGACGAGAGGAGATGGACCCCACGAGGTGGGTTCTGCCTTCTCGGGCCTTGGCGACTATCGAAGCTCTGGCTCCCTTGGCCACCAGGTACGTGACTTGGGAACGGGATCGGTCAGCCCACTCCAATTTGTACTGATCGCTCCCCCGGAGGAAATCGAGTTCCTTGAAGCCGACCTCGAAGGCTCGCTCGGCCACAAAGGCGTGGAGGACGTTTCCCGCCCCCCGCCATTGATCATCAGTCGAGTTACGTCCGCTTTGATAAAAGCTGGCGCGATCCCCCACCTCAAACCATGCCTGCGTAGCGATCACCTCGTCACCGGCGACCAACTGATGGATCTTCAACTCTCCTCGCGTCATGCCAACGCGGGCCGCAGCCACAAAGCGAGGGAAGGAGGGGAGGAAGGTCGAATGCGGTCCCCAGGACGCTGTATGTAGGCGCCGAAGCCACTCGATCGCTTCGTGGGACTCCTCCATTCCAGCCACGTGGTACCTGACCCCAAGGCGCTTCAGACGGGAAGATGCCCGGGCCACGCTGTTGCGTAGACGCGAGGGTAGCGACGACCTGTAGTACTCGAAGTCACCTTTGAGCTCCACCCATGGAGCGATACTCGAGCCGACCCATTGCCGACCACGCATGGGGGCCACCACGGCCTCCAAACGCGCCCCCTCGACGACGCCGTCGAATTCGAGGAAGCGACCGCCCGGACGTGCGAACCATTCCGACAGAGCGGCCTCAACCATGGCTTCGGACCCTGGGGTCACCACGAGGTCGAGATGGTCCGGGGCCAAGTCCCCGCTGCTCATCAGCCGGACTCGCTCGACACCGGCCAGTACGGCACGGTCCACCGCGAGGCCACCGAGAAGTTGCTCGCCCGAGAGGACCAACAGGAATGTCGAACCCGTCCTTGCGGTGTTCTCCAGCCACCAGGACCGGAGAAAGGGCGAAGGTAGGGGGGCCGCAGCGACGAGTTCGTCCCAGGCGGGCGCGAGTGTACCCAGGCTCTCCCGCTCGACAACGAACACAGGCAGGCGATTAGGGTCCGCGACCCTCAGAGATCCTCTTGCGCAGGTTCAGCCCAGTCGTCGCCACACGGTGGAGCGACAGCTTCACCGTGTCGACGACCTTCGACCTGTCCGGAGGAGAGGGTGAAATTCCGAGTTTGCGCAAATGGAAGTTGGCGCGGTGCAACTTCTCGCGACGAAGAATGGCCTCGGTGTGGAACGTTATCGACAGAGAAACGCAAGCGCGACCTTCGTTGGTGACCCAGTGCGGTGCATGAGACGGAACGTAGACTCCCCTTCCGGGCTCCAGGCGAAACACATCGCCCTCTTCGGGCATGTGCTCGATGTTTCGGTGGCCTCCCATGTAGTAGCGCTCGAGTTCTCGCTGGCCATGCTCCACGGTCGCGAACCGGCCTACGTGCATTTGCTTTACGCCATGAATCTGCAGGAGGAAGTTGTGTTCAGGATCGAAGTGAACCGGTGTGACCGACTCTGCGGAGGAGATGAAGATGAAAGCCTCCCTGCGACACATTCCACCTTCGCGATCACCCAGCAAGGCGGCAATCGGATCGAGGATCTCGTCCAGCAGTGCTTTGTACCGGGGATCGCTCTCGACATTCCAGAGTACGACCCACTCGTTGCTCGTCTCAATGCTGCGCACGAGGTCACCGGACGACTCCACTCCCCCTCTGGGGTTCCCGCCACCGGGAAGGACCAGGTCCAGGTCGGTCCTCTGGCGCTCGATCCGGTCGGGCGACATGCTGTCAGCGAGCGCCCCGAGTGCATCGAGGCTGAGTAGCGGATGGCCGACGAGCTGGTGACCGACCCAGAGCGGACGACGCCCCAGCGCTGACAGGAATTTCTGTGGGTTTACGTCGAGTAGTGAGCTCATCGGTGACCTCCGATGCGGTTCTTGGCACTTTGGCCCATTTTCGCCATACCCAGGATAGGACGAAGAACGGCCCCGGTGCTTCGAGAAGAGGGCACCAGGACGTTTGCGAGAGTTCGGCGGCCCGGCCAGAGACGGTTGATCATGGAGTTGTGGGGATCGGTGCAGGAATCCGCCCACAAGCGCCCCTCCGCAGCAAAGCACTCCATGTCACGAACCTCCAACTGGAACCCGGGAGAACTGGAGGCGTACCGCTCGTCGTAGGCACTCTTGAAACAGAACACGGCGTCGCCCGAGATGAGGTTGCATTTCATGGCAATCGGCTTGCCTGAGACCTCGAGGCTTCTCAGTTGGAGGCAACCCCGGCGGGCGAAGGCTGCGCACACCTCCCTGAAGAATTGTGCATGTTCTGGCTTGGACGCCAGGGCTGTTCCGTTCGCCCCTTTCCATCCACTCGCCTCCAGGTTCAAGAACTCATCTATCGCCACAGGTTCACCGCTGCGTTCAACGATGACGGCAGAAGCCGCCATCTCCCCTTCGAGGCGACGGGCAAGCCTGGAGACTTCCCGGCGAACGCGTCCGCCGAGTGCGGAGCTGCTCTGGTCTTGACGGAGGACCGCCCGCTCATACGAGTTCCCAATCACCGGCTGGTGGCGGCTCTTGCTCATGGCCTGGTTGAGGGCCCATTCCACGACGCCCCCGGTACCCAACTTGTCGATTGCAAGGATTCTCTGCCGGCCGGCCCAGCGGTTCAACTCGTCCAGTAGTCCCTCGAGAGAACCCAACGGTTGGTCGGCGTCCAGCATGGGAGTGCCCAGGAAGCAATACGGATGGACCCAGTTGCGAACGACACGGGGCCCCACCCCCCGCCATAACCGGCTCGAGCACACGGGGAGCGCAGCTTTGAGAATTCCGCTGTCAACGAACAATGCGAGGTAGATACTTGACGATTTCAGATGCCGCGCAGCTGCCAGGACGAACTCCGCCTCGAAAAAGGCGTTCGGCTCGGCCGCCCGGCACGCCAAATCCTTCCAGGCATCAATTAGTTCGACAGATTTGTGAGGGAGTTCGACCATTGTCGTCTGCATGTCACCTCGGGTCCCAACCGCCGCCGCGGCCCCTCCGGACTATGGGTCGCTGATGGATCGGGAGCGTAGCCCATGCCGTGGACGGGGCGGTATTGGATCGGCAGATTCAGAGTCTCGGGTACGACGTGTGGCAATCAAGGGGGCACTCGCCCGCGTGGACTGGACGCTGCGTCGAGCGCTCCATCCGATCGACAGTGATTCGGTGACCGACCTCCCGTCCGCGCTCCCGCTTCGAGAACCATTGTCGATGCCACTGTGTTCCTCGCAACCCTCCGCCACATCCCAACCTTTCGTGGTGCCAAGAGGCGTGTCCGCTCGACCTTCTCGGGGTGTCTGAGGGAGCGAGCGTTCTTTGCGGCCAGGAAGAACGACGAACGGTTCGGCCAGTCCCCCATTTCACGCGCGTGATGCGATCTGACTCTTGAATCCACGAGGAGGCAATGAAACACTTGGTCGTTACTCTCAGCGGCTGCGATCGGGGGGAGTGAGCGGCCGGGTAGCCCAGGGGGTGTCGCGGTGAGAACCTTTGCGGTGCATGGCACCTTCGACAGACTGAATGCCGGGCGAGTGTGCCCCACTGCCCTCGACGCGGCGCAGTTCAGCGTCACGGACCTGACCCCGAACCTGCTCCCTCGTCCCGGAGTCCCTGGTGACGGATCGTCTGCCGGCGGCACGGAAGAGGTGGCGCGACTTCGGCTCCCCGTCACACGGTGGCTCGGACATGTCTTCCCGTGACTGCCGGCTCGACAGAGCAGACCTCTGCGCTAGGCTCGCGAGCCGGTCCTCGCTGGACACCAGGCGGCAGCGTCCAGAGGACTGAGACGGTTTTTGGACGATCCGATTCTTGGACAAATCGTGGCGAACGGCGGGCTCGAAGAAATGAGTGAAGGTGCGGCTCCGCTCCCGGTGGGCGACGGGCTCCCGGTGGGCGACGGGCTCCCGGTGGGCGACGGGGACCAACGAGGTCTCGACAGCCGAACTGGTCATCGCTCTCCTTTCGGCCCACCGCACACGGTTACGGTCATCATCTGCGCATACTCTGAACGTCGCTGGAGCTCACTCGTAGATGCAATCAGATCGATACGCATGCAGCGGCGGCTTCCTGACCAGGTCATCGTGGTCATCGACCACAACGAAGACCTACTCCGGCGGTCCCGGGCGACGTTTCCGAGTGACGTGGAAGTGCTCGCCAATGAGGAAGTCGCGGGTTTGTCCGGAGCCCGCAATACTGGCGTCCGGGTGGCGACAGGCGACGTGGTCGCCTTCCTCGACGACGACGCTGAGGCAGAGCCGGGTTGGCTCGAAGGGCTACTCGCTGAATACCTCCCGCATGTCGTGGGCGCGGGTGGCGCGGCCTTGCCAGTCTGGCCCCGAAGTGGGCGCCCTCGATGGTTCCCTCACGAGTTCGACTGGGTCGTGGGCTGCAGCTACCGCGGCTTGCCGGACACCGTTGCGCCCCAGCGCAATCTCATCGGCGCTGCCATGTCGTTCCGTCGTTCGGTCTTCGACGAGGTCGGCGACTTTGACACGGACATGGGACGCCTCGGCACGATTCCGCTCGGCTGCGAGGAGACTGAGTTCGCTCTTCGCGTTCGGAAGACCTTCACTGGAACCGAACTCGTACACGTCCCACTCGCCGTGGTCAACCATCACGTGGGAGCCGAGCGGACGAAAGTCCGGTACTTCCTGAGACGCTGCTTTGCGGAGGGTGTCTCTAAGGCGGCTGTCGCACAGCGGGCCGGCAGCGAGCAGGCGCTCGCCAGTGAACGCACGTACGTCCGCTCCACGTTGCCCAGCGGAATCCAAGGCGGATTGCGTGCCGGCTTCCGGGGCGACCTTGGAGGCTTCGCTCGGTCCGTGATGATCGTTGCCGGCCTCCTCACGACGACCGTTGGCTATCTGTCTGGATATCTGTCGCCAAGAGCCCGGAGATCTCAGCGACAATCAAAGGACACGACTGTTGAACCGACCGAGGGGAGACGACTCTTTGCGACGTTCGGATACCTCCTTTCGAAGTCTGGCGCAACCGCGGTTATCGGCCTGATCTACTGGTCGCTGGCAACTCACCTCTTCCGGGCGCAAGAAGTCGGCCTCGCTGCAGCAGCATCATCGACTGCATTCTTCCTGGCAGCAATGGGGGTCCTCGGCATCGCGATCCTCTTGCTCGCTGAGCTCAAATCGATTGACGAGGCATCTCGGCGTGTCGTCGTCACCACTGGAATCGGAGTCGCGTGCCTTGTGGTCCTGGCGATTTCAATCGGCGCAATGTTTCTCTCGCCCATCCTCGGAAAGAGCCTGAGAATCATCGGGCATGATCCGGTCACTGCCGCCCTTTTCATCGCCGGCGGTGTGGCCACTGTGGCAACCATCACCTTCGACAATGTCGCGATTGGACTGAATCGCGGCTCAGCACAGCTCACGCGGGGCATCGTCGCCTCCGTTCTCAAGGTTGCTTGTTTGGCCCTTCTCGTCTTCCTAGGAACGAGAACCACCGCGGGTCTCATGCTCTCCTGGGCCGCGGGGCTCGCCATTTCTTTTCTGGTCTGTCTTCCTATGCTCCGGCTAGAGCGCGTCCGCCGCGGCGACGGGGGGATAAGCCAAAGAATCGCTCTCATACGCCGGTACGGCATGCTTTCCCTCAACCATCACGCGCTCAATCTGTCGATCAACTCAGCTTCATTCATTGTCCCAGCGATGGCCGCCCTCCTCATCGCTCCTCGGCAAGTCGCCTACTTCATCACCGCTGACTTGGTGGCGACCGCCGTGCTGATTATCCCTTATCTGCTCACACTTTCGCTGTTCGCGGCGAAGTCAGAGGACCCTCAAATTCTCCACCAACTGCTTCGTCGGACTCTGCCTCTTGGACTCGCCGCGTGCGGTGCGATCGTGGTCGTCGTTGAACTTGCAGCTCCGTTGATCCTTCAGTTCTTCGGCCACGCCTATGCAGTCAATGGAAGTACAGCTCTGCGACTTCTCATACTCATTGGTCCTTCGTACGTGATCAAAGATCACTATGTGGCTATCCGCAGGGCGCAAGGACGTCTTCGCGATGCCACAAGAGTCATCTCTCTCGGAACCGCTGCGGAAGCTGCCGGCGTCGCCGTGGGGGGCGCATTCTGGGGAGTGACAGGACTCTGCCTCGGATGGGCGCTTGCCGCGGCGTGCGAAGCCCTCGTTCTTGCGCCCAGTGTTTTTCAGGTCTACCACCGGGTGCCGGTCGCGGAGTCCCTCCGTGGTGACGCACCTCGGTAATGTAAAACCGGCGCCCGACGCCGACCTCCCGTTGTCTTCGCCGCTTAGCTGTAGACCTGGACCTCGCTCACGTCCATCGCGTTGTTGCCCGTCAGCCCCGAGCCCGTCCCGCCGACGGTGTGGTATCCCGACTGTGTGGGAGCAGAGAAGGCATTCCACAAGATCAGTGTCCAGGGGATATCGGGTACGGCGCCCTGTTGCTCTGCCATGAGTACGCCGTTGAAGTAGAACTTGACCGTCTGCGCAGCCGGGTCAACCTCCATGCCGTAGGTGTTCCATTGCGTAAGTTCGGTGGAGGACCAGTTTGCGCCGGGTTTGAACTGGAGTGGCTGCGCTCCGCTCGGCTCGTGGTAGTTCGGGGCATAGTTGAAGTTTGGGTTGGTTTCATTCGGTGCGCCTGTCTCGTCGGGCAGGAACCCGGCTTCCATCATGTCGATTTCCGGCGGGTCGCTCGCGTCGGTTGGTACGAGCCAGATGGCGGGCCACTCTCCAGCCTGCGAGTCAGGCATCTTGGCTCTGACCTGCACGTACCCACTGGTGACCGTGAACTTGCTGGTCAGGCAACCGCCGCGCGTGTTCCACCCGTCGGAGGCGTAGGTGTCGTCGTAGACCAGATTCAGACTCAGGCCGTTGTCAACGACGACCTCGTTGGGATCGAAATATGTCTGATGCGTCGCCGTGCCCGTCGCGCCGAAGCCGATCGGTCCACCCGTGGTGTAGCCCGGGAACCAGTTGTTGGTATTGAGCGTGGTCCCAGAGAACTGGTCATCGAGCGACAGCTGCGACGCGCGATAGCCCGTCGGCGGTGGCATCGACCCCGTGGCGGGAACTGTCGTTGTGCCGGTGGTCGTCGGTGGCACCGTGGCCGTGGCCGTGGCCGTGGTCGTGGTCGGGACGGCCGAGGCGCTGAATCTGGAGTCGCCGGGATACGAGAGCGTCGCGATGTAGGGGCCGTCCGCCGCCAACAACTCGTGCGATGCGACCAAACACCTCGCTTTGCCCGCCTTGGACAGAGCCGTCATGTCGGAGGTACACGGCACCGACTGTCCCTTCGCACTGGTTTCCCTCCCCCTCACGCTGCCGGTGGGGGCCGCGCCACTGTAGGGGTCCACCGGCGCCACGTCGCCCTTGAGCCTGAGGCTCCTCGATGTCAGCGTCGGGTTCACTGTGGCCGAGACCGCATTCGTCGTCGGCGGGGTCGTCAAGGTTCGCCGGAATCGGCCGGTCGCCGCGGTGATGAGCTGCTTGCTCTGGCTCTCCATTGTCGTGTTCACCCGCACGGGTCCTTCCTGCGTGTGAATTTGTCCTCCAGGTCGAGCTTGCGACGAGAGCCACACGACCGCCATCAAGGTCAAGCCGGCCACGAACGCACGGAAGCCGCTACGCAAGATGGAGCCGCTTGAAACGGGGAGAGATGACCACCAACGCTACTCTCTCCGGAGAGCCACTTGCGGTTCTACCGCACCGCCCGTCCTCTGAGGCGGCCTCGGCCACAGGTCCACCCGTGCGTCGCGAGATCGTAGTGCTTTGGTGATGTCGAACTCGCCTGACGACTACTAGGCACACTAAGGCTTCCCGGCGGATCGACGCTGTCTGCGTCGAGTGGACGTCGTCTCCGGCGACGTCGGCCTGGCCAGGCAGTGGTTCACGGGCACTGCCACGGGTGCAGTACCGTCGAAACGGGAGGGACGCCCGTGAGACGACGGAGGAGGAGTGCTGCAGCCGCGTTCGTGGCCGCCGCCGTGATCTCGCTAGGCCTTACGATCGGTGTGGCGCCCGGCGTTGCGTCGCCGGGCACACCCGTGCCCGGCGCGCCAAGCTGCCCAATGTTCCCGGCCGACAACGTCTGGAACACCCCCATCGCGAACCTGCCGGTTAATTCACAGAGCACTGCGTGGCTGGCCAGCATGGACACCTCCACCACGAACATCCACTTCGTCTTTGGGCCGACGTACGGCCTGCCCTTCACGGTGGTGTCCCCGTCACAGCCGCTGGTGCCCATCACGTTTCACTACGCCTCCCAAAGCGATCCCGGTCCGTACCCATTCAGTGCCACCACGGCCATCGAGGGCGGTCAGAACGCCACCGGTGATCGCGACTCAATCATGGTCAACCCGGTCACCTGCTCTCTCTACGAGCTCTACGACGCGCAGTACAGCCCGTTCGGCTCGACCGCCGGAGCGGGTGCCATCTGGAACCTCAACTCCAACGCCCTGCGGCCGGCCGGTTGGACGTCGGCAGACGCAGCCGGGCTGCCGATCCTTCCCGGGCTCGTACGCCAAGACGAGCTGCAGTCGGGCGCCATCACCCACGCCATCCGGATGACGGCCGAGGCAACGGACACCTCGTACATCTGGCCTGCCCGCCACCAGTCGGGCAGCGCGTCCGACCCGGATCTCCCGCCCATGGGGGCCCGTTTCCGGCTCAAGGCCAGCTTCGATATCTCGGGCTACTCCCCTCAGGCCCAGGTGGTGCTGCGCGCCATGCAGCAGTACGGGTTGATCCTGGCCGACAACGGCCCCACATGGTCCTTCTACGGCACGGCGGACTCGAACTGGCCTATCGCCTTGGTCGACGAGCTGGACACCGTGCCGGCGAACGCCTTCGAGGCGGTGGACGAGTCGTCACTGATGGTCGACCCCAACTCGGGGCAGGCCCTCCAACTCGGCGCATCGGTCAACTGCTCGTCCGCTCCGGGCTACCGCCTGGCGGCCGCCGACGGCGGCGTGTTCTCGTTCTGCGAGCCGTTCCTCGGCTCCATGGGTGGCGTACACCTGAACGCCCCGATGGTGGGGATGGCCGAGACCCCGGGGGATGGGGGCTACTGGGAGGTGGGCTCCGACGGGGGCATCTTCACCTTCGGCGACGCAACCTTCCACGGTTCGACCGGGAGCCTGCACCTCAATGCGCCCATCGCGGCCATGGCGGCGACCGCCGACGGCGGCGGCTACTGGCTGGTGGCCTCGGACGGTGGCATCTTCAGCTACGGCGACGCCAAGTTCTACGGCTCGGCGGGGTCAATCCACCTCAACAAGCCCATCGTGGGCATGGCGCCGACCCCCGACGGCGGCGGCTACTGGCTTGTGGCCTCGGACGGTGGCATCTTCAGCTACGGCGACGCCAAGTTCTACGGCTCCCGCGGCGGTCAGCCCCTCAACACGCCCATCGTCGGCATGGCGGCGACCGCCGACGGCGGCGGCTACTGGCTGGTGGCGTCCGACGGGGGCATCTTCAGCTACGGCGACGCCGGGTTCTACGGCTCGCGCGGCGGTCAGCCCCTCAACAAGCCCATCGTCGGCATGGCCCCGAGCGCGACCGGACAGGGTTATTGGCTGGTCGCCTCCGATGGGGGCATCTTCAACTACGGCGATGCCGTCTTCCATGGCTCGACCGGGGGCATCGCGCTGGCTGCGTCGATCGTGGCGATGGGGTGACACCCGGGCCCGGTCGGGCCGTGCCTCGGTGACGCGGCGCTTCGGACGTCTTGCGGACGGCTCCCGCTCCGAGCCTCGACAACGATCGTCCTGAGGGACACAGATGGTGACCAGCTCCACCGGGTCACCCGATCCGGGGTGGCGACGCGATCGCAATAACCGTGTCAGAAGGTCCGTCGCGAAAGCTCTCGTTCGGTTGTGGGAACGTTGTTGCTATTTATTGCGATCGGTACTATGAGTGCAGAATCGACTCTATTACTCGAGGTGGAATGTCACTGGCACTCTCCTTGGTTAGCGGGATGGCGGGAGGCCGGCGGCGCGTGAGCGTCCTCTCATCTGCCTCCGACCGCTGCTCAGGGCCATGATGGTGAGGAAGGTCTCGCGCCCAAAGTGTTCGACTCGTCGCGCCTTCGAGAGCTCGTCGAGATCAAAAGCAGTGCCAATCGGCCCCCGTGGAAGCACCGTAGTTCAGTCTGTAAGGTAACGACCGTTGCCCCATCTGATGGCGTCGGAGTCGGATGGGCAAGAAATGGGGTGGGTGACGTGGGCGGATACCCAGACACCGTGGTTCGGAGAGCGGGCAGGCGCAGGCGACGGAGAGTTCCAGAGGTGGGCCTCAAGGCGTCGGCGGATGAGATGCCGCGGGTCCTCCCAATAATCGGAGCGCGAGATACGGAGCCCACTGTCAGCATCGTGATTCCGGCGAAGAACGAGGCGCGAAACCTGCCGCTCGTCTTCGCGAAACTTCCTGAGGATTGCGAAGTGATCCTCGTGAATGGGAACTCAACCGACGACACCGTCAATGTCGCGCAGCGCCTGAGACCGGACATCACCGTTATCGGCCAGACGCGTACGGGCAAAGGGAATGCCCTTGCCTGCGGCTTTGCCGCAGCCTCGGGCGACTTCATCGTCATGATCGACGCGGACGGCTCGAACGACCCGGCGGAAATCCCCCGCTTCGTCGCTGCCCTGAAGGAAGGGGCCGACTTCGCCAAGGGGTCCCGGTTCCTCGCCGGCGGGGGAAGCCTGGACATCAGTTTAGTCAGGAGATTCGGCAACTTCTGGCTCAACAGGACCGTCAACCTGTTCTATGGAACTCGATACACGGACCTCTGTTATGGCTACAACGCCTTCCGGCGAGAGTGCCTCGGCGTCATGGGGCTCAATCCAATCGAAATCGAAACTTCCGAGCGTGGGGCGATGCTCTGGGGGGACGGATTCGAGGTGGAGACGTTGATCAATGTGCGGATTGCAAAAGCCAGACTCCGGGTGACGGAGGTACCGAGTTTCGAGTCGCTCCGTCATTTCGGCGCGAGCAACCTCAACGCCTTCTCCGACGGCCTTCGAGTCCTGCAGACCATCCGCGCGGAGCGCAATGGCTCTGCGCGGAACTCTGGCGTGGATTCTGCGTGGGCTGAACGCAAGACAGGAGCTTCGTGGGCCTTGTTGTCCACCACCTTGAGCGAAGAGGTCAGCTGATGCTGCTCCCCATGCGCAAGGGAGCGGCGACTCCGAAGTGAGGATCGGGTCCTCCGATCCTCACTTCGGTACGGAGTTCATGCCACGTCTCTCCGATGGAGCAGCCTGACCCTCCGAGCCGAGTGCAAACTGACATCAGCAGGCCGCTGACCGAGAAGGAGGTCGAGACAGTCGTTGCACAAACGCCCGAATGCCCGTCCCGTCCCCATGCGGCTACGGTCAGCCCGCGTGACCTTCGACACTGGTGCTGTCCAGCCACAACGGTGGCAAACGCCTCGGCGTTGTTTGCGACTTCGCCCGCCGCCTTCATGTGGACTCATGAAATGGGCCCCCCTCTCAAAATCAACGGCACCAACGCCGCCGGTTCCCGGTGCTCCTGTTCTGCTCTTGACCTTCCTCCCACCATACTTGGGGTGAGCTCTTCTCACGCGCACCCAACTGAGCGGTAGTGCAGGTGTCCACTGTGCAGGGAGAACACCGATGTTCGTGACCAACCATGTGCTCTCCGGCGTCGTGATCGGTCGACTCCTCGAACGGCATCCGGTCGCGGCATTCGTCGTCGGCGTCGGGTCGCACCTTGCCGTGGATATGGTGCCTCACTGGGGTTGCGATCAGTGCGCCCCTGACGGCAAGCAGCTCTTCCTCAGGTACGCGAAGCGCGATGGCATCTTTGGCCTCTTGACGATGGTGTGTGCAGCGGGGGCAGTGGATCGGCGTGCTCGCACAGCGACCTTGGCAGCCATGGTCGGGGCGGCGCTGCTCGACGCCGACAAGCCGGCGATGTACTACTTCCGGCGCAATCCGTTCCCAACCGCGGTCAGGCGAATCCATGCGCGAGCCCAGAACGAGTCACCGCACGGCATGCCGAATGAGATCGTATTCGGAGTGTCCTGTGCAATCACAGACGCGGTCATTGCGGTGAATGGCCGGCGTCGCTACTCGCTCGAGTCGTAGGCGACGCGTGTACCGGGAAAAACGTGGGCACTCGTGGGCCTTGGCACCCAGAGGTGTCGTGGCTGGGCCTAGCGGTTGTCGAGCTTGCCGATCTCGCGGAACCAGCCGAGCGTCGTCGCCAGTCCCTCGTCGAGGCTGATGGGGCTGTAGCCCAGCCGCTTGTATGTCTTGGAATCCTCGAGGTTCCGCCGATCCGGCCGCGCCTGCGCCGCCTTCTCTGCGATCGCCACCAGGGTTGGTCCGAACACCTCGGCCAGCTCCGGATCGTCGGAAGGCTCGACGTCGACGACCTCGTGGTCGAGCCCGGCCAGCCGGCACACGCGGTTGCAGGCGTTGGCGATGCTGACGACGTCCTCGGGCCGGCCGTCGAGCATGTAACGCTCGCCGGCCACGCCCTTGTCGAGCGCAAGGATGCACCCCCGCGCGATGTCCGCACCGTAGACCCAGCTCACCGGGAACTTCAGGTAGCGCTCAATGCGCCCCCGCGCTGCGGACAGCAGCACCCGGTTGAAGCTCGTCATGCCGAGCGCGTTGCTCACCACGGGTGAGGGGCCGAAGATGGCACCGGGGTGTGTGCTGACGACATCCCTGCCCTTCTCGACACGTGACATGGCGTCGAGGAAGGCCGCCATCTTGGTGACGGTATAGGGATCCGAACTTGGGTCCTTGCTTACCGGCGCGTCCTCCCGTTCGAGCCCTCCAGCGGTGTCGAAGAAGGTGCCGGTGCTGACCGCCACCACGCGGCGCAGGTCGACGGCCTCGGCTGCATCGAGCACGTTCTTGGTGCCGCCGATGTTCACCGCCTCGAAATCGGCGAGGTTCTGGCTGGCCCCGCCCAGGAGCGCGGCGCAGTGGATGGCCGAGTCCGCCCCCCCGGCCGCCCGCACCACGGCGTCGGAATCGGTGACGTCCCCGGTGACGACCTCGACACCGAGCGCCAGGAGCGAAGCGGTGTCCGCGGTCTCCCGGGCGAGCGCGCGCACATGGTCGCCCCGCTCCGTCAACAGCTTGCAGATGTTGGCGCCGGCCAATCCGGTGGCGCCGGTCACCAGGACCGTCTGGCTCATGCCGAGGCCTGCACCGACGCTTCGGGGTCGGGCATCGCACTGTCGACCTGATCGGCGCTGTAAGGGATCACGGGCTCGCCCGTGCCATACAGGTCGAGCGTGTGCAGGAAGCGGTGCAATCCCATGGAGTTGGCACAGGCGAATCCGAGCTCCACGATTTGCGCCGATGTGAAGACCTCGCCCAGCTTTCGGTAGGTCTCGTCGTCAATGGCGTGGTGGTCGGCCGAGAGGAGATCGAGGAACTCCACGGCCAGCCGCTCCTGGTCCGTCAGGTCGCCGTGACCAGGGGCGATCAGACAGGCGACGTCCGCATCCGAGATGGAGTCGTGCTTCCGCGACTGCATGCAGGGCTGGCATTCACCGAGCTGGGCGCTACGTATCCGCAGCAGCTCCAGGATGCGCCCGCCGAGCAACGAGTTCTTCCCGTAGGCGTGGCGCGCCATGTCGACCATCATGATCTGCGACGTCCTGTAAGCGAAGATCTGGAGCGGGACCGGTGTGGCGTACGTCCCGGCGGCGACGCCCTCCTCGACGATGCGGCGTGGCTCGGGCGCCAGCTCCTCCAGCGGAATCGGTTCAATCCTTGGCACGTAAACCCCCGTCCATCTCCGGGGTCGTCCCGAAGAGCTCGCACGTATGGTGACGTGCCTACTGTACTGTCGCCCCGTGCCCCTCGACCCATCCGCAGTGCTCTTGACCGACCGCGTCGCCGTGGTGACCGGAGCCGGCTCCGGAATCGGCCGCGGCATCGCCCGTGGGTTCGCGGCCTTTGGGGCGAAAGTGGCGATCTGGGAGCGCAACCCCGAGACGTCCGCGGCCGCCGCCGAGGAGGTTGGCGGCCTTTCCCTGCCCACCGACGTCCGGGAGTCCGCCGAGGTCGACCGCGCCCTGCAGCGGACCGTGGCCGAACTGGGCCCGGTGAGCATCCTGGTCAACAACGCCGGCGGCGTCTTCTCGTCACCGCTCCTCGAGACCTCGGAGAACGGCTGGGACGCCCTGTACCGGGCCAATCTCAAGCACGTGATCCTGTGCACGCAGCGCGTGGCCCGGGTCATGGTGGAGCACGGGATCGGCGGGAGCATCATGAGCGTGACGTCAATTGAGGGTGTCCGGGCCGCACCGGGCTATGCCGCCTATGCCGCGGCCAAGGCCGGTGTGATCAACTACACGAAGACCGCCGCCCTGGAACTGGCTCCGCTCGGCATCCGGGTCAACGCGTTGGCCCCGGACATCACCATGACCGAGGGGATCGCCGCCATCGCGCCGGAGGGCACCGAAGGACGGTTCGGTCTGACCGTGCCCATGGGGAGGGCCGGTCACGTCGACGAGATGGCCGGGGCCGCAATCTTCCTGGCGAGCGAACTCTCCAGCTACGTCACCGGCCAGACCATTCACGTCGACGGGGGGACCCACGCGGGGAGCGGTTGGTACCACCACGCGGCGACCGGCGACTACGTCCTCGGCCCGTCGTAGCGGAACCCACACACCCTTCGCTCAGCCATCTCCCGCGAGCCCGACGTGCGCTGACATCCCGCCGTCTACGGCGATCATCTGGCCCGTGATGTAGCGGGACTCGTCGGAGGCCAGGAACACGACGACATCGGCGATGTCCTCGGGCTGCCCCACGTTCGGCGTCAGGGTGGCCTTGCTGAGGCCGGCCAGCATCTTCTCGTCCAGATGGGCGCGCACGGCGTCGGTGATGACGAGACCGGGGAGGATCGTGTTGACCCGGACGCCCTTCTTCCCGTGGCTCGTCGCCACGTACATCGTGAGGGCGTTCACCCCTGCCTTGGAGACCCCGTAGGCCGTCCGGGTCCGGTCGCCCTTGAGCGACGCACCGGACGACATGTTGATGATCGAACCGCCCCCGCCACGCACCATCTCTGGAACGGCGTGCTTGCAGGTGAGCATCTGGCTCCGCAGGTTGACCTCCATGGTGCGCTCCCACACGTCCAGTGAGAGGTCCGTCACCGCGGTGTCGCGGGTCAGGAAGTCGGAGTCGGTCAGCGCGGCGTTGTTGTGCAACACGTCCAGGCGCCCGAAGCGCGCCGTGGCGGCGGCGATCGTGGCGACGACCTGGTCCTCGTCGGACAGGTCGGCTCGGAACGCCAGAGCCTTACCGCCGGTTCCCGCGATCCCTTCCGTCACCCGCTCGGCGGCCGCCTGGTCGATGTCAACCACGACGACCGAGGCGCCCTCCTGGGCCAGGGCGCGCGCTGTCGCGCCGCCGATACCTCCGCCGCCCCCGGTGACGATCGCGACCTTGTCGATGAGACGTTCCATGCGGTCCTTATCCTCCGTTGTGGTGTCGATGCCGGCATGACGCTAGAGGCGCTGGAGAATCAAGCCCTCGGAGGCCGCCAGGTGGAGGGCGCCCTCCACGACCTCCAGATCGCGGGCGCGATCCGTGCAGAGCTCAATCGTGCCGGACAGGCCGGGGAGTGTGAGCTCCTCATCGGACATGTTGAGGACCACCGCGTGGCGGTCTCCCCGCGACCACGCCCACGCCGTGGAGGGTGTCGCCAAGGTGGTGGCGTCCCCCGCAGCGAAGGCCGGATGGCGACGACGGAAGGCGATGAGGTCGCGGCAGAGCGTGAGGACCGACCCGGGGTTGCCATGTTGCGCCCTCACGTTGGCGGCCGCCAGATCGCCCAGCGGCAGCCAGGGCCGATCGGCCTGAGTGAAGCCGCCGCCCGGGCGATCGCTCCACTGCATGGGGGTGCGCCCGGCGTCACGCCCCTCGTAATACGGGTAGAACCGCACCCCGAGCGGGTCGCGCAGGTCCTCCTGGTCCACGGCGACGTTCGTCATCCCGATTTCGTCGCCCTGGTAGAGGACAGGCGTGCCACGCAGGCAGAGCAGCATGAGGAGGGCCTGGCGGACCTTGGCCGGGTCGTTCTCGGCCCAGCGGGTAGGGAAGCGGAACATGTCGTGGTTGGAGCCGGTCCACGCCGGCCACGCGCCGGGTGGCAGCGCCGCCTCGGTCTCCTCGACGATGGCGCGCAGGTCCGGGGCCCGGAACGGCGCGCTCGATGAAGTTGAAGTTGAAGGCGAGCCCCAGCTCGTCGGTCCCGTCACCGTAGAACTCGGCCAGCTTGTCCACCGGTACCGGGGTCTCGCCGATCAGGAGCCGGGGCTCGTCGTAGCTCTCGGCCTGGCGGCGCCACCGCCTGATCACCTCGTGCGCCTCGGGCCGGTTGGCGTTGTACACGCTCCGCTGGCCGAACATCTGGGTCTCGAAGTCGTCGTCCTCGGTCGCCGGCGGATTGTCCCGGAGCTCGGCGTCCTTGATGATGATGTTGCAGACGTCGATGCGGAAGCCGGCCACGCCCCGATCGGACCAGAAGCGGAAGATCTCGTCGAACGTGGCGCGCACCTCCTCGTTCCACCAGTTGAGATCGGGCTGTTCCTGCAGGTGGTTGTGGAAGTAGTACTGCCCCGTCACCTCGTCGAGGGTCCAGCCCGGGCCGCCGAAGCTGCTGACCCAGTTGTTCGGGGGCTGCCCACCTTCCCTACCCTCGGCCCAGACGTACCAGTCCCGGTGGGCTGCAGTGCGCGACGAGCGCGAGTCGACGAACCACGGGTGCTCCTCGCTCGTGTGGTTGGGGACGATGTCCATGAGGACGCGGATGCCACGTCGGCGGGCCTCGGCCACGAGCCGGTCGAAGTCCTCCAGGGTGCCGAACTCGGGCGCGATGGCGCAGAAGTCGGATACGTCGTAGCCCCAGTCGGCATTGGGTGAGACAGTGACGGGCGAGAGCCAGACGCCGTCCACGCCGAGCCACTCGAGGTGGTCCAGATGCTCGATGATCCCAGGGATGTCGCCGATGCCGTCGGCGTCGCTGTCGGCGAAGGAACGCGGATAGATCTGGTAGAGGACGCCCGCCTTCCACCACGGCTCGTCCGCCGGTGTCACGCCTCAGAGCCCGCACTGCCGGCGGCGGCATCGCGCCAGGGTGAGAGATCGAGCATCGGGTAGCGGGCGGCCACCCCGGCCAGCGTCTGCGCGGTCCAGTAGGGATGGCCCGGCGGCGGGAACCCCAATACCGTCAGTTGACGCACAGTGGCGTGTTGCACGAACCGGTACCACGACATGTCCTCGCCTGCGTTGGGCAACCCG
This sequence comes from uncultured Acidimicrobiaceae bacterium, assembly GCA_963755375.1. GTDB lineage: Bacteria > Actinomycetota > Acidimicrobiia > Acidimicrobiales > RAAP-2 > Bog-473. Next base: position 359,319 of record CAVWKG010000003.1, read on the forward strand.
TGCGAGCCCAACCAGTCGGTGGCGGCCGGCTTGTAGGAGACATGCACCATGAACCGCGCCGAGCGGGGCGCCGTCATGCGCACGCCACGGTGGTAGACGTCGGGGCGATAGGCCAGGATGGATCCGGCCGGACCCGAGGCGGGGACCTCCGCAGCGTAGAGGTCCGCGTAGTCCGTCTGGCTCAGATAGGTCCGCTCCACCACGATGTCGGGGGTCAACCGGCGCGACACCATCCTGGTCGCCGCGGTCTCGGGCGTCACATCGCTCAGGTAGACGAACATCTCCAGCTGCTGGTAGCCCGGCTCGTGACGTGGCACGACGAGGGTGTGGTTCCCAAAGTCGACGTGCAGGAGCTGCTCGTCGTTGAGTGCCGCCCCGGAGTACTTGGCGCTCAGCATGGCCTGATAGAGCCGGAGGTCGGTGATGCCGAGCAACTGCTCGGCCAGGTCGATGATCCGATCGTGCACGACGATGTCGTTGAGCGCGGCATCCTCGAAGGGAAAGCGCGGCATCACGCGGTGCGAATCGACCCGGAACGGCTCGTTTCGTTCCGGGTCGACATTGTCCGCGAACGCCTCCGCCGTCGGGACCAGGCCGGGCAGCACCGCCTGGGCGGCGGCGATGGTGTCGGGGGGCAGCAGTCCGTCCGCCAGGCACCAGCCGTCCTCTTCCCATTGCGCCTGTTCCGCGCTGCTGAGCCCGCTCATCGCGTGACGTCGGCCTGCGCCGGCGAGTCGTCCCCAGATCCCTGCATCACGGTGCGCACACACCCTCCCTCGGGATCCCCGTTGAGTCGGAAGCTTGCCATATGGGTGCTGAAGCGTCGCCTGGCCGCGTGACCACGACGCACCCGACCTCCCGGGGTGCGAGCACGGGGCCCGGTGGTCTCGCCGCCAGCGCGCGCTCTCGTCGTATCGGTCCGCCAGCGCCGCCAGTTCGTCATTCTGAGGTCGCTCGGCTTCACCCAACGTCAGCTCGCCTCCTCCCTGGCACGGCAGTCCTCGGTCGCCGCCGTCCGCGGCGTGATCGCGGGCGTCCCGATCGCCATCGAGCTGGGCCGCTGGTCGTGGAGACTGTTCGCCCAGGACATCTCGGCCGTCCCCGACCCCGCCGTCCCCGTCCTCTCCTTCGGGTTGGTCGCCTTCGGGGCGCTCCTCTTCGCCAACCTGGCTGCCCTCCTGCCGGGCCGCGGTCGCCGGCCGGACGCGTACGCCGGTGCTCCTGCGGGCTGAGTGACGTGGTGGTCAGGCACGCTCCGATCGTGCGACCGGCCAGGTGGCATGGCGTTTTGGTGTCACGCTCAGTGCCCGGATGGGCATATGGGCAGGCGGGCGCCCCTCAAGGCGGGACTGCATTCTTCCGAAATTTCCCTGTGGAGATCATGGCCATGGGCATGCCCGACGACGCTCGCACCGCCATGCCGCGCCCGAGGCTCCGGACCTCGAGGCACCTCCGACGAACCAAGCTCATCACGGCCTTCGTGATCACCGCGCTGGTGGGCGTCGGGTCGTACGTCGCGACCTATGAAGCCCTGATCATGGTCTCCACCCCGTCACCCACGACAGGTTCGATCGCGCCAGCGCCCTCGGGCACTACCGGGCCGGTTCCTCCCCCGGCAACACCGGCCCAAGCGCACCCCTGAACACGCCGACGCCCTCAGGCCCTTGCAGGGAGGGGCGGCGCGGCCTGCCACTGTCGCAATGTGACGACGAAACGGGACCCGCCGTCCTCGTTGACCGGTGACTCGGCGCGCACCGTACCCCCCATGGCCGCGGCCAGCTCGGCCACGATCGCCAGTCCGAGGCCCGATCCCATCTGCCGGTTCGGCCCCCGGTCGGCCCGGTAGAACCGCTCGAACACCCGCTCCAGATCCCCGTGGGCGATGCCGGGCCCGTCGTCGTCGACCGTGATGACACAGGCTCCGGATGCATGGTCCTCGGCCACCGCCACCGTCACGGTGGTGCGGGCGAACGTCATGGCGTTCTCGAGGAGATTGGCCAGCAGCTGCGCGAGCCGATCAGGATCGGCCACCACCGGGAGCGAAGGGGCCGGCGCGGGCACCCCGTCGTGGCCGGGCACCCGTAGCATGATGGCGAGACCGCCCTTCGCCGCGGCAGGCCGGAAGCCCTCGGCGGTCGTGGTCACCACCTCGGCGGCGTCGGTCGGGCGCAGCGCGATCGACATCTGCCGCGCCTCGAGCTTGGTGAGATCGAGCAGGTCCCCGACGAGGCGTTCCAACCGCCGCGACTCGGCAATGATCACGGCCGCCGCCTGCCTGCTGTCCGCGATCGCCCCGTCCTGAATCGCCTCGGCGAAGCCACGGATGGAGGTGAGCGGGGTACGCAGGTCGTGCGAGACGGCCAGCAGGAGCTGACGCTCCCGGGCACGGCCGTCCTCGAGCTTCTGGGCCATGCCGTTGATGGAGCCGGCCAGCGAGGCGAACTCGGGGTAGTCGCCGCGGCGGACGGGGACGCGACTGGCTAGATCGCCCGACGCGATGCGGCCCGTCGCCTCCATGGCCTCGACGAGAGGCCGGGCCATCCGACGCGACATCTGCCAGGCCACCAGGGCCGCCACGAGGAGCGCCGCTCCCCCGGCCACGATGAAGTAGCCCCAGCTCGGCCCGAGATCTCCGACGTCGCGCGTCAACAAGACGGCGATGATGGCCCCCGGTCGTAGCCGCAGTCGTTCCCGGTTGTTGGCCGACAGCTCTACCGGCGCCACCGCGTAGACGAGGTTGCCCGTCCGGCCCGACGTCGTCTGCCCGGACTGGAGTGCGGTGACATCGATGTCCTGCGTCGTGAGCCCCGCGGGCAGCGGCCCCACGACGTTGCCGAGCGCGTCGATGTGAATGAGGTCGGCGTCCTCGAAGGGGAGCGTGGCGCGCACGACACGGAGTACGGCGAGCCGCTCTGTCCCGATCTTGGACGAGGTCAGGGCGTTGGCCTCGGAGACCAGCTGCTGCTGGGCCTGGTTGCGCGCCGCCTTGCGGGTCAGGACGAGGCTGCCGGCACCCGCGATGACCAGCACCACCGCGACCAGGCCGACCATCGCCAGCATCAGACGGCGGCGCATCGGTCAGCCGAACCGGTAGCCGACGCCCCACACCGTGACGAGCGGGAGGTCGGTTCCGAGCTTCTTGCGCAACTGGGCCACGTGGACGTCGACCGTACGCTCGTCGCCGTACCAGTCGGCGCCCCAGACCCCGCCGAGCAGCTGCTGGCGTGACAGAGCGAGGCCGACGTTGTTGGCCAAGAACGCGAGCAGATCGAACTCTCGGGTGGTCAGCGCGACGACCGCTCCGGCCCGGCGCGCCTCACGACGGCGCACATCAACCTCGACATCCCCCAAGGCGATCACGTCTTGGGGGGACGGCCCCTCCCTCGTCCGGCGCAGGATGGCCCGGACCCGCGCCACGAGCTCCCGGGGCGAGAACGGCTTGACGAGGTAGTCGTCGGCGCCGAGCTCCAACCCGAGAACGCGATCCATCTCGTCGTCGCGCGCCGTGAGGAAGAGGACGGGCACCGAGCTCCGGGCGCGGATGTCGCGGCACACGTCGAACCCGTCGCGGGCGCCCGGCAGGCCGACATCGAGGATCACGATGCACGGGTCTTCCTGGGTGAAGATCTCGAGGCCCCTTTGGCCGTCCCCAGCCAGCAGCACACGGAAGCCCTCCCGACGCAGATAGAGATCCACCAAGTCGGCGATGTGCGGATCGTCCTCGACAACGACCACAGTCCCGCCCTCCGCGCTCACCTTCCTAGCCTTCCATCTCCGGCACCCCGAATTGCCGGAATGGCGGATTCCCTCACACAACCATGACGATTGGCGAACACCAGGTTCACCCGGAGCGCGCACCATTGCAGGCATGGCAGCCCACTCGGCGGGAGGCCCGGACGAGAGGAGCACACATGACGACTGCGCGCACCCACCTGATTCGACTCGGTGTCGTCGCCCTGGCCTCGGGGGCCACGCTGGGCGCCGGAGCCGGCGCTGCGGGCGCCGCCACAACGCCGGGATCATCCGGCAACACCGGCTCCAGCGCCGTCCCGGTGACCCTGGCGGGCATCAAGGCCAAGGCGGCCACGGACATCACAAATCGGGTCAACTCCCTGAACGGCGCGATCGCCAGAGTCAACGAGGCCAAGGGTCTCGGCCCGAGCCAAGCGACCCTGGTCTCGTATCTCGACACCGACATCTCGCCGTTGCAGGAGCTCGACCAGACGATCCAAGCTGACGCCACGGTGCAGCAGGCGGCGCACGACTACGGGACGATCTTCAGCGACAACCGCGTCTACTTCTTGGTGTTGCCCGCCGCCCGGATCGCTGGCGGCACGGACGACGCCACCACCACCGCCATCCCGAAGCTCACCGCCGATGCGGCCAAAGCCCAGGCGCACGTGACCCCCGCCAACCAGGTCGTGCTGCAGCCCCTGCTCGACGACCTCAACAGCCAGATCGGTGCCGCGACCAACGCGACCAACGGACTGGCCGCCACGGTGATGGCCTTCACGCCGACCCAATGGAACGCCAACCACGACCTGCTGGCCGCCGCACAGTCCTCGGCTCAGGCCGCCGCCGGCGCGCTCAAGAAAGGCCGTTCCGACGTCGACGAGATTGAGCAGGACCTGAAGGGCGCGGCGGGCGCCGGGCTCCACGCCGGCGCGGCCTCCTCCATCACAACGACCAGCTGACCACCCGGGGTCGCGCCCATCCGAGCGCGTCCCCTCCCCACCGCGCTAGGACAGGAGCGACGCGGTGTTGGCGTTCAGCCCGTTGGGTGCCTTGGAGCGGTGCACGACTTGGAACTCGGAGAACTCGGCCAGGCCCCACGGTCCGTTCTCCACGCCGATGCCGCTCCACTTGAAGCCGCCGAAGGGCTGCTGCGGTGCCAGCGCGAGATGCGTGTTCACCCACGCCGTCCCGCACTCGAGCTGCCCGGCCACCTCCGAGGCGCGGTCGGTGTCGGCGCCCCACACGGAGCCAGAGAGGCCGAAGTGGGTGGCGTTGGCGCGGTCGATGGCGTCGCCCAGGTCCCGGTACGCCACGACCGGCAGCGCCGGGCCGAACTGCTCCTCGTCGACGATGCGGGTCCCGTCGGACAGGCCGGTGAGGATGGTGGGCTCGAAGAAGTACCCGGCGCGGTCCATGGCCTTGCCTCCGGTCACTGCGGTGGCGCCGTGGGACAACGCGTCGGCCACGAGCTCCTTGACCCGCTCGTACTGGGGCTCGTTGTTGATCGGTCCGAGCTTCACGCCCTCCTCGGTGCCCTCGCCCACCTTGATGGTCCGGGCGTGCGCCGCCAGGCCCTCGACCACGTCGTCGTAGAGGGTCTCGGGCACGTAGACGCGCTTGATGGCCGAGCACACCTGGCCGTTGTTGTTGAACGCGCCCGCAAAGATCGCCGAGGCCACCGCTGCCGGGTCGGCGTCGTCGAGCACGATAGCGGGGTCGTTCCCGCCCAGCTCGAGGGTGACGCGCTTGAGATCGGGGGCGGCCGACAAGGCGACCTTCTTGCCGGTCTCGACGGAACCGGTGAAGCTGATCTTGCGGGGCACCGGGTGCGTCGTCATGAAGGCGCCGAGGTCGTCGCCGCCGCTCACGATGTTGACCACGCCCGGGGGAAAACGTCGCGCAACAGCTCGCCGACCTTCAACGTGGTCAGCGGCGTGTACGGCGAGGGCTTGAGCACCAAGGTGTTGCCGGCCAGGAGCGCGGGCGCGATCTTCCAGAAGGCGAGGGTCAACGGGAAGTTCCACGGCGTGATCGCGGCCACGACGCCGAGCGGCCGCCGCGCCAGCTCCACGTACGCCGAGTCGTCGTCCTGAATGATCTGGGTCGGCATCTCGAGGTTGGCGAAGTACTGGCACCAGATCGCGGAGGCGAACACCTCGATGCCGGCATCACTAAGCGGCTTGCCCTGCTCGGCGGTGAGCACCGGGGCCAGCTCGGCCGTCGAGCCCATCAGTACGTCAGCGGCCTGCAGGAGGACGGCGCGCCGAGCCGCCTCGTCCGCCTTCCAGTCGCGGGCCGCCTTGGCCGCGGCGTCGAAGGCGGCATCGAGTTGGGAGCGGGTGCACTCGGGCGCCTGGGCGAAGACCTCTCCCGTGGCCGGGTTGCGGACACCGAACGTATCCTCCGTCGGAGCGGCCTCCCCGGCAATGGTCATGACGAAATCGGACATGGCACTATCGGACATGGCACTCCTCGACTGCGCTCGTGTGGAGGCGTTCCCCGCACTTGACCGGACGTCGGTCCAGCGCAATCCTCCCACCTGCGCCGCTGAGGCTCAACGGGGACCGGCGCGGGCCGGTCGGGCCCTTCCGGCTCAAGCGAAGAGCCGCGTGATGAACTCGTCCACCGTGCCGCCGACCCGGCGCCGCAGTGCCCCGTCCGCCGGTGCGGCGGCTATCAGGCCGGCCGCCTCGTTGAGGAATCCCAGAAGCAGGGCGGCGGCCACCTCCGGATTGCCCGGCACGACGATTCCTTCCTTCTCAGCGCGCCTGAAGACCTCGGCCAGCAGGGGGGCGCACGCCACTGCGTCGAGGGCCCGACAGGCTTCGATGCCGAGCACCGCCGGGGCATCGGCGAAGATCCGGGCCATGGCGGGATCGGCGCAGGCGTCCATGTAGGCGCGGCAGCCGCGGTGCAGCTGGTCCCGCACACCCGACCCCTCGAGCGCGGCGGCGACCACGAGGTCCACCAGCTCGCCCTCGAGCTGCTCCACCACCGCGGCCGCGAGGTCGGTCTTGGATGCGAAGTGGTGGTAGAGCGCGCCCCGCGTCACGCCGGCCCGCTCGGCGATCTCCTCCCGTCCGGTGGCCGTGAACCCCTTCTCGGCGAACAGCGCCCTCGCCGCCGCGAGCAGCGCCCCGCGGGTGCGGGCCGACCGGGCCGCCTGGGTCTTCCGTGGCCTCCCGGTCGCCGTCGTCCAGCTCACCCCCGTCGTGCTCATCTTGCCGCCTCCTCTCCCATTTACATGCGGGCAGCACGCATGTTAGCCTCGGCCGGGAGCGAGGAGGGACCATGAGCACAACGGCCGGCGCCAGTGGAGCGGCTACGAGGGACGCAGACGTCTGCATCGTCGGTGCCGGCCTGGCCGGCCTCACCGCGGCGCGGCGCCTCAGCCAGGCCGGCCGCTCGGTCGTCGTGCTGGAGGCCCGGGATCGCGTCGGGGGACGTGTGTGGACGAAGACCAGCCGCGACGGGGTGCCGGTCGACATGGGGGCCTGCTTCGTCGGCCCGCACCACGACCGCATGCACGCGCTGGCCAAGGAGATGGGTGTGGCCACGTTCAAGACGTTCGTCGACGGCGACAACGTGTTGGCCACCGGCGGGAAGGTCCGTCGCTATCGAGGCGACATCCCGCGGGTGAGCCCGCTGGCGCTCCTCAGCGCCGGCCAGGCCATCGCGCGCATGAACGCCATGGCCAAGAAGGTTCCCGTCGACGCGCCGTGGGACGCGCCGAAGGCGGCCGCCTGGGACGCGCTGTCCGTGCGGGCCTGGCTCACCGTGGCGCACGTGCCGACCCGGCTCGCCCGCGACCTGATCGAGGCGACGGTGCGGGCCTGCTTCGCCACCGAGTTGTCCGAGGTCTCGCTCCTGAACTGGCTCTTCCTGGCACACTCGGCCGGGGGGATCGAGTCGCTCATGAACATCGCCGGCGGCTACCAGGACGCCCAGTTCGAGGGCGGCGTGGGCCAGATCCCCGGCGCGATGGCGGCCGAGCTCGGCGAGGCCGTCGTCCTGGGCACACCGGTCACGGGAGTCCGGGTCATGGGTGACCGGGTGGCCGTCGCGGGCGCGGCCTGCTCGGTGTCGGCCCGCCGCGTCGTCCTGGCCCTGCCGCGCTCCCTGGCGGCGGGGATCCGGTTCGACCCCGTCCTGCCGGCGGACCACGCCCTCCTGATCCACCAGGTGCCGGCAGGCACGGAGGTCAAGATGGTCGCCCTGTACGACCGGCCCTTCTGGCGCGACGACGGGGTGTCGGGAGCCACGGTGGCCACGGACGACGAGATAGAGGTCACGCTCGACACCTGCCAGCCGAGCCACACTCAGGGGGTGGTGGCCGGCTACTCGGCCGGACCCCGCGCCCGCGCCCTGGCCGCCCTCGGGGAGGCGGAAAGGCGAGACGTGTTCGTACGCATGCTCACGAGCCGCCTCGGGCCTGCGGCCGCCTCCCCGGTCGAAGTCCTGGAACAGAACTGGGCGCAGGAGCCGTGGACGCGCGGCTGCTCCATGGGCCACTTCCCCACCGGCGTGCTGACCCAGTACGGGCGGCGCCTGCGCGAGCCGGTCGGGCGGCTGCACTGGGCCGGCACCGAGACGGCGTCGACATCGTACGGCGCCATGGACGGGGCGGTGCGCTCGGGCGAGCGCGTCTGCGACGAGATTCTGCGGGCGCCGGCCTGAGGCCTACCGGGCCACGCCGTCGGGCCGTGGACCGGGGCCCGAGCCCACCCCGAGCTTCTCCCTGAAGAAGGCGAGTGTGCGGTCCAGCGCCGCCCGCGTCGGCGTGCCCTCCTCGTCGACGAGGTGTTCGGTCAGCACGGAATGCGCCTTCTTCGGATGGCCGTGGGGATTGCCCGGTGCCGAGTCGATCTCCACCGCGATGAAGGCGTCGCCGAGTTCCCGGCGCAGGGTCTCGAAGCGCTCTTCGAAGCAGAAGGGGTCGTTGGTGAAGCGCAGGCCGAGCAGGCAGGTGCCCCTCGTCGTGCGTTCCTTCACCCGCGCAAGGTCGCCGTCGGAGATCCCGATGTCCGCTTTGAACTTCTTCGAGAGGGGGAACGGCAGTGACGGCTGGCTGAGGACCGGCGCCACCACGACGTCATCGACCATCATGGCCAGCGCGAATCCCCCGGTGAAGCACATACCGACCGCCCCGACGCCGACGCCGCCGCAGCGCTCGTGCTCGGCGACGGCGAGCTTGCGCAGCCACACCGTGACCGGACTGGTCTTCTTGAGCGCGAAGGCGGCGAACTCCCGCGAGACGCAGGCCGGCCCGAGGGACTGGAGTGCGTAGCCGGGCGTCGTCGGTCGCCCGGGATCGCCGAACAGCAGGGGCAGGACCGCGGTGCAACCGGCCGCGGCCACCCGGCGGCCGAACTGGGCCACCAGCGGGGTGATGCCCGGCATCTCGCTGATGACGATCACGGCGGGGCCGCTCCCGATCCGGAAGACATCGCGCCGCTTGCCGTCGGCCTCGAACGACTCCTTGGTGAAGTCCTCGAGCTCTGCCTCCCACCTGCCCGCTTCGCCGGTCCGCATGGCGGGACCGTAGCATCGGGCGTCGTGGCCGGACCGATGCGCTCCCTCGACCCGCGCCTGCCCGTCCTGGTCGGGCTGGGCGTCGTGAGCGAACCGGCGCCCGTCGTGGATCTCATGACCGACGCGGTGTCCGCGGCGGCGGCCGATGCCGGCGCGCCCGGCCTGCTTCGCACCATCGACCGCATCGCCGTGCCCCAGGGAACGTGGTCCTTGACCGACCCGGCGCGGACGGTGGCCCGGCGTCTCGGGTCCCCCCACGCGCGCACGCTCCTGTGCGAGATCGGCGTCTCCCAACAGGAGGTGATCAACGACGCACTGGCCTCCGTGGCGGACGGGCGCGCCGCCACGGTGGTCGTCGTCGGCGGCGAGGCGCGGGCCTGGGCCCGCGACGGCGGCATTGACACGGACGAGGCCGACGACCGGCCCGACGAGGTGCTCACCAGACCGCCGGACTTCGTGGCCCCGGTGGAGCAGGCCGCCGGCATCGTGCTGCCGCCCGTGCAGCAGTACGCGCTCATTGAGAACGCCCTCGCCGCCGCCCGAAACCTCGCACCCGATCGCCAGCGCGATGAGATCGCGGCGCTCTGGGCGCGCTTCAATGCGGTGGCGGCCGACAACCCCGAGGCGGCGTTCCCCCAACCCCGCGACGCAGTGGACATCGCCACGCCGGGACCGCACAACCGCCCGCTCGCCTACCCCTACAACCGGTGGCACGCCAGCCAGTGGACCGTCGACCAGGCCGCGGCGCTGCTGATCTGCTCGGCCGAACGGGCGCAGGAAGCCGGCGTCCCGGCCGACCGTTGGCTCTTCCCCCACGTGGCCCTGCACTGTTCCGAGGCCGTGACCCTGACCGCCCGGCACCGTCTCGAGGAGTGGCCGGCGATGGGGGTACTCGGCCGTGCCGCGGCCCGCCAGCTCGGCCGGCCTCTGCACGAACTCCGCTTCGCCGAGGTCTACTCCTGTTTCCCCGCCGCCGTACGGGTGCAGCAACACGAGCTCGGGCTCGACCCCGCCGGCACCCCCACGCTGACCGGGGGCATGGCCTTCGCCGGTGGCCCGTTCAACCACTTCGTCCTGCAGTCACTGCACGTGCTCGGCGGGCACCTGCGGGACGAGCCGGCCGAACACGGCCTGCAGACCACGGTGTCGGGCATGCTCTCCAAACCCGGCCTGGCCGTCTGGTCGGCCACGCCGCCGGCGGGACGCGGCGAGTCCCTCCGTGCCGACCTGGCGGCGGAGGCGACCGGGGCAACCGAGGTCGCGCCGGTCGTCGAGGTCCCCCCCGGCACCGCGACCCCGGCCACGGTGGTGTCCTTCACGGCGACCTACGGCGGCGACTCGGGATTCGACCCCGTGCGCACGGCCATCGTCGCCGACCTCCCCGATGGGGTCCGGACCGCAGCCACCTGCGAAGATGCTGGGACCGCCCGCCTCGCCGTCACCGAAGGCCTCATCGGGCGAGCGGTCTCGGTGAAGGACACGACATTCAGCCTGTGAACGCAACTCCGAGGCGGAGCCGGCCCCGCCTGGTCGACCCGGATCTCGCGGCCCGGGTGCCCGGACTGAGGCGGGTCGCGGGCACCGCGGTGGCGCTCGCCGTCCTGAGCGCGACGGCCGTCATCGTGCAGGCCGTGGCGCTGGCCTCCGCCGTCGACCGCTCGCTGCTGCACCACGCGTCGCTGAGCACGGTGACGCCCGCCATCGTGGTGGTCGGGCTGGCGATTCTCACCCGCGCCCTGCTCGCCGGCGCCGGCGATCACTCCGCGCGACGTGCGGCCGACCGCGTCGTGGCCACGCTGCGACGCCAGCTGCTGGAGCACGCCCTGGCGATGGGGCCGGGCTGGTTGGGCGGGGAGCGCCCCGGCGAGCTGTCGCTCACGGCCACCAGAGGGCTGCGCTCACTCCACACCTATTACGCGCGCTACCTGCCCCAGGCCGCCGCGGCCGCCGTCATCCCCGCCATCCTCCTGGTCTGGGTGGCGACCCAGGATTGGCTGTCGTTCGCCGTCGTCGTCGCGCTGGTGCTGGCCGTGCCGGTGACGATGATCGCCTTCGGCCGCGAGGCGACCCGGCGCTCGGAGCGGCAGTGGCGCCGGCTCAGCTCCCTCTCCGGCCGCGTCCTGCAGCTCGTCGAAGGGCTACCCACGCTGCGTGCCTTCAGCCGTGAGGCGCAGGGGCGCCGGGAGATCGAGGCGGCGACCGAAGGCGTCCGGTCCGCCACGATGCGCACGCTCCGTATCGCCTTCCTCTCCGGGCTGTCCATGGACATGATCGCCGGGTTCGGGGTCGGGCTCGTCGCCATGGTGCTCGGGCTCCGACTGCTGTGGGGTGAGCTCGACCTCCAGACCGCCTTGGCGGTCCTCCTCGTCGCGCCGGAGATCTTCATTCCGCTGCGCCGCGCCGGGGCCGAGTTCCACGCCAGCACCGAGGGGCAGGCGGCGTCGACGCGGGTGGTCGAGGTGCTCGGAACGCCGCGTCCGCGCGCAGCCGACGTCGACGAGGCCGTGGGCGGCCGCGGGCGAGAAGGCACCCAGGGTTTGACGGTCGACGGCCTCGGCGTGCGCTACGAACACCGGGAGCGCGCCGCGCTCGTGGGCGTCTCCCTGCACGCCGCGCCGGGGACGCGGCTGGCGCTGACGGGGCCGTCAGGTTCCGGCAAGTCGACCGTGCTGGCCGCATTGCTGCGCTTCGTCGAGCCGAGCGAGGGCGCCATGGCGTTCGACGAGCGGCCCAGCAGTGCGGAGGCCGTCGCCACGTGGCGCGGCCACTTCTCGTGGCTTCCCCAACGGCCGCACCTCTTCAACGCGACGTTGGCCGAGAACCTCCGGCTGGGCGCTCCCGGCGCGTCCGACGACGACCTGCGCCGGGTGCTCGTGGCCGTCGGCCTCGACGATCTGCTCGGCAACCTGCCGGCCGGTCTCGCCACGGCCGTCGGCCATGACGGCCTCACCCTCAGTTCGGGTGAGCGCCAGCGCGTGGCCCTGGCGCGCGCCCTTCTGCGCCCGGCGTCCGTCCTCCTCCTCGACGAGCCGACGGCCGCGCTCGACCCGCCGACCGTGGGCCTCCTCGCACCGGCGATCGAGCCCTGGCTCAGAGGACGCACCGTCGTGGTGGCGGCGCACGAGCCGCTCCTCCTCTCCCACTTCGACGCCGTGGTGACGCTGCCGGCGGCGGTCGGTCTCCCGCTGGTGGTCTCGCCGTGAGCCGGGACCGGGGACCGCTCCGGCGCGTCCTGGCCGAGCCCGCCACGCCATACGGGCGGCTGGCGCTGGCGGGGCTGCTCGGCCTCGCGGCCGCCGCGGCGACCATCGGCCTGCTGGCCGGGTCGGGCTACGTGGTCGGCCGCGCCGCGCTGCAGCCCGGCCTGTCGGCCCTGGTGGGCATCCTGGCCGCGGTCGAGGTGCTTGCCTTCTTGCGGGGGCCGCTGCGTTACGCCGAACGCCTGGTCGGTCACGATGCCGCGCTGCGCGCGCTGACCCGCTGGCGGCTGTGGCTCTACGACTGCCTCTCCCCCCGGGTCCCGGTCGCGCTGGCCGGGTGGCGGAGCGGTGACCTGCTCGCCCGCGCCATCGACGACGTCGACGCCCTGCAGGACCTCTACCTCCGCACGCTGCTCCCCGTGGCGGTGGCCGCGGGGGCGGCCGTCATCGGCACCGTGGCGGTCGGCCTCATCCTCCCCTGGGCCGCCGTCGCTCTCGGCCTCCCCCTTCTCGTCGCCTTGACCGTGCCCGCCCTGCTCACCTGGCGCCGCGGCGGGGACGAGGAAGTGGCCGCACTCGCCGGTTCCCTGTCGGCCCAGGTTGTCGACGCGCTGGCCGGGGCTCCCGAGCTGCTCGCCTTCGGGGCCGATGCACGCCTGCTCGGCGCGGTGGAGGAGCTCGGCATCCGCTCCGACGCACTGGAGCGCCGACACGCCCGCCTCGGCACCGCGGCGGCCCTGCTCATTCAGGTCTGTCTCGCCGTCGCGGTGACCGCCGTGCTGGCGACCGGCGTGGCCGCCGTGCATGCGCACCACCTCGGCCAGGTCATGGTGGCCGTGCTCCCACTGGCCGCGTTGGCCACTTTCGAGACCGTGCCGGGGGTCCCCGTCGCGGTGGCCCGCTCGCTGGAGGTGCGGGCGTCGGCCCGGCGCCTCTTCGCGCTCGAGGAGGTGCCGGTACCGGTGCGCGACCCGGCCGCCCCCTCCCAGCTGACCGCGGGTGTGCCCGAGGTGGCCTTCGCCAATGCGGCCCTGCGCTACGACCCCGGCCTCCCCCGCGCCCTCGACGGGGTCAGCGTGCGGCTGCCGCCAGGCGGCCGGGTGGCCGTGACAGGCTCGAGCGGCGCCGGCAAGTCGAGCCTCGTCACCGCGCTGTTGCGCTTCTGGCCGCTCGAGGACGGCACGCTCTCGCTCGGCGGCACGCAGGTGGAGCACCTCAGCCAGGCCGATGCGCGTGCCGTGTGCGCGCTGGCCGACCAGCGGGCTCAGATGTTCGCCGGCACCGTGCGGTCCAACCTCACCCTCGGCCGGCCCGACGCCACCGAGGCGGAGATCGCCGACGCGCTGCACGCCGCCCGCCTCGATGCCTGGGTCGCGGCGCTGCCGCGCGGGCTCGACACGCCCGTCGGCGAGGACGGTGTCGCCCTGTCCGGTGGCGAGCGCCGGCGCCTGGCGGTGGCCCGTGCCCTCCTGGCGCCCGGGGCCATCATCGTGCTCGACGAGCCCACCAGCGGCCTCGACCCGGGCTTGGCCGACGCGGTCATGGACGGCGTGTTCGCCGCCGCCGGTGCGCGGAGCATCTTGGTGATCACGCACCGGTCGGGCGAGGCTGCACGCTGCGACGAAACGGTGACGCTCGAGGCCGGGCGGGTCGTGCCGGCTCACCCCTGACCGACGACGCCACCCCCGCGGCGGTAGCCCGGGGCGACGGCCACGGTCGTGGCCCGACCCGACGGGGCGCGGGCGGGTCCACCCGTCGGGGCCCGGAGCGAGGAACCGGTCGAACCGCCCGACGGGCACCAGGCGTTCGACGGCACACCCGCGCACGGGTCGGCCATCGTCGGCAGTCGGCGGGGCAAGGGTGCGAGGTGCACGCCCGTCTGGGGCGGGTACGTTGCGCCAGCGGGACAGGGAGCCAGCCGCGAGTCGCATTCCACCTGGGTCACCAGGGTGCCGTCGCCGTTCGTGGTCGTCGTCGTCACGCCGCAGGACGGCTGCAGCTGCTCCAGGTTCGGTGGCGCGCTGCCCCGGGGCGCGGTGTTGTCGGCATAGCAATTCGACGGCAGGCCCGTGTGCAACACGATCTGCCCGAAGTCCGCGTTGGACGGGTTCCCGAAGTAGCCGTCGTTGACGAACGTGTTGTCGCGCAGCGCGTCGCCCTCGGGCTCGAAGACACACCCGAGGCCACTGACCTGGAACCCGCCGAAGTTCGCGCACTTCTGGTTGAGCGAAGGTGTCCCGCTGTCTGGGTAGGGCACGAACAAGATCCCCCAGGCGCCGTTGTTGGAGAAGGTGTTGTCCATCACCGTGTCGTCCCGGCCACCCGAGAGCGTCATGCCCGTGCCGATCGGCCCGGCAGCGGCGTCACCGGCTTCCGGGACATCACCGTTATTGTTGTCGTGCACGTTGTTGTGCATGAACACCCAACATGAATGGGTATGCGTCACAGGGCTGGTCGCGCCGTTCGGGCATGCGCCGTTCTGCGGTGGCGGAGGGTCGCCGGCGATCTGCGTGTTGGTGTCGACCCCGTCCTCGTTGTCGTCGAACTGCGAGTTCATCGATGACGATCGCCCCGCCTGAGTTGGTGCCCGAGTAACCGAGGGCGTTGTTCTCCATCCAAGCGTGGTCGATGGTGACGTCGCACACCTGGTGGCAGGCCCCGACATACATCCCCGAATCGTTCATGTTGGAGCCGTAGAGCTGGTTCCAGCTGGCGGGTCCCTCGGAGTTCGACGAGAAGATGCCGTACTCGGCCGCCGTGTCCTCGGTGCTGAAGTAGGTGCTGGTCCCCGTGAGATAGGCGCCGGTGTAGCCCGAGAGTCCGACCTTGCCCGACCCGTCACCGCCGTTCCACCAGATCTGGTTCCCCGAGTCGCCCGCACCACCCAGGAAGTTGCACGCAGTGAGGTTCTCAATGCTCACGCCGTTCGCCTTCCACACGACGATCCCGTTGCGGCCCTGGTGCTTGCCGTCGACGACCGGGCCGAGGTTCTGGTACTGCGGAGCGGAACTGCACGGAGCGGGCGCGCCGGCCTCGGTCCCGTCCACGATGACCGTGTCACGGTTCATCCCGCGGATGTGCAGATCCGACGTGTGCACGACGACGCCCCCGTGGTCGCCCGTGCTGAATTGGCTGGCGGAAGTGGCGTGGGCGTCGTCCGTCTCGTGGTAGTCGCCCGGCGCGACGAGGATCCAGTCACCGGGCTGCGCCGCGTTGACCGCGGCCTGGATGGAGCCGTACTGGCCGGCCTTCCCGTGAAACGTGCCCACGAGCAGCACAGCGGATGACGAACTCGACGACGAGCACGACGCCAGTACCGCGCCGGTCAAGAGGGCGGCCGCAACGACCGCACCCCGCGCGCCAATCTTCCCTCGTGCCACGCGTGCCTCCCCGGGGTCTCGGGCGCCGGAGCATCGCCCCTGGCTGACCGCCCGGACCCGGTCCGAACCTACTCTCCGGGGTCGCGCCCTGTTGTGCCCCCCGTTGTGGAAGCGCCACCAGGAAGCTCACGTCACCCTGCCGGGGCCGCGGTGGGACGGTGCGTCTTTCGGTGCGGGGCGCAAGAATCGAGCGGTCGCTGGGTTCCTCTCACTGACAGGAAGGTGGATCTCAGTGACGGCAACCTCCTCGGCAGCGGCTGACGGAGTGGGTGATGCGGGAGGCGGTCGCCATCTCAGGCGGCACCATGACACCGGCGGGGAGCGGGGTGCGCTCGACCTCGCGGCCGTGATCGCACTCGAGGAGCCGGCCCGCGACGGACGCGTGGCCCGGGGGCAACGGACCCGGCGCGCCGTCGCCGAGGCCCTGATGGAGCTGCTGCGCGCCGGCGACCCCGATCCCACCGCGAAGGCGGTGGCTCGGCGGGCCGATGTCTCCCTCCGCCTCGTGTTCCACCACTTCGCCGACATGGACGATCTGTACCAGTTCGCTGCCACCCTGCAGCTCCGCCAGCAGTGGGCCGACCTGCCCCAGCTGTCCCCGGGGCTCGCGCTGCCGACCCGGATCGAACGGACCGTCGCGCACCGGGCCGCGCTGTTCGAGAAGATCTCCCAGGTCCGGCGCGCCCTGGCGTGCCGGGCACCGACGTCTCCCGCGCTGCGCCAGGCGATCGGCGCCGCCGACTCCCTGTTGCTGGAGGATCTGAAGGGCACGTTCGCCCCCGAGCTGGCGGAGCTGCCGGCGAGCACTCGAGCCGAGCAGCTCGGCGCCATGGACACCTGCACCTCGTGGGAGGCCTGGGAACGCCTGCGCACGGCGTCGGGCGTTCCGGTTCGTGGGGCCAGGTCCGTGATGTCCCTCATGCTGACGGCGCTCTGCCCGGGCACCGAGGGCGGCGGACCTCCACGTGCAGCCGTCGGCCCCTCACCGTCGACCTCCTCCTCGTCAGTCGCCGGCTAACTCCCCGGCGCGCCGGCGAACGTCGGCCACGCGGGGCGCCGGATACTCGAGCTTGCCCGGACGCCAGCCGAGGGCGATCTTCTGCGGAGCCGGTCCGTCCTCGGTCCAGAGGTGGCAGGTGTCCGCCATGAAGCTGAAGCCGCCTTCGCGCATCGGGCGCTCGCCGTCCCCTTTCTCGACCTGCCAGGCGCCCGACGAGGTGATCCCTTGCACGACGACGGGCCCGATGGCCCGGGCCAGGAACTCGAGATGGCTGCAGCCGCGCTCCCGGCCGAAGCGCTGCTGGACCGCGCTGGAGTAGCCACGCGCCACCGACAGGCCGATCAGGTCGCGGAAGCTCGGCTCGATGTCCGTACACTCGGCATGGGGAAAGGTCTGCATGTCGGCGGTGGCGTCGACGATGGTCATGTCGGCACGGCGGATCACCAGCCCGAGGTCCATGAAGTGCAGATGGCGCGGTCCGTAGTCACCCCCG
Source organism: uncultured Acidimicrobiaceae bacterium (assembly GCA_963755375.1). Lineage (GTDB taxonomy): Bacteria > Actinomycetota > Acidimicrobiia > Acidimicrobiales > RAAP-2 > Bog-473. The sequence continues at coordinate 376,659 of CAVWKG010000003.1, forward strand.
GCCCAAGGCCGCTCGTCGTGCAGCGTCCCCACCACGGCGAAGTAGTCGTCGCGCTGGAACACCTCCATGGTGATCGTCCGGCGGTGAACTGGATCCTCCTCCGAGCCCGGAGGCGGTCGGAGCGCGGCCAGCGTGGGCGGGGGGTCTTCTGGCACCGGATGATTGTGGCGCTCAGTGGTGACGGGGCGCCAACGCGACCTCGTTGAAGCCGTGCAGGATCGGCGCGTCGCGGTTCCAGCCGATGCGGGTCACCGAGGCCGTGCGGAGGTGCAGGCGCCAATAGAGGTCCACGGTCCCCAACGCCCAGGCCACCGCGGCCTTGATCGGGCTCACGTGACTGACCACGACCACGTCACCGTCGGCTCTCCGGGCACCGGCACCGTCCGTGGCGAACAGCTCCTCGCAGGCAGCGGCAATGCGCCGGTCCACCTCCGCCAGGGTCTCGCCGCCCTCGGGGCGGAAGTCACGGTCGCGCTGCCACCGCTGCCACACCTCGGCCGGGATGCCGCCGAGCGGCTGGCACTCGAACTCGCCGTAGTCGACCTCGATCCACCGCTCGTCCACCGCGGTGGGCGGGCCCAACTCCAGCAACTCGGCGGTGTCGAGAGCCCGGCGGAGCGGGCTCGAACGCACCTCGGCCACGGGCCCGTCCACCAGGGCGCGTGCACCCTGCGCCTGGGCTCGACCGGTGTCGGTCAGCTCGACGTCGGTGCGTCCCAGCAGCAGTCCTTGCGCGTTGGCCACCGACTCGCCGTGGCGCACCAGGATCAGCATCGCCGCGACAACCCCGTCAGGCGGGAACGAGGAGACGCCCGCACTGCTCGCAGGTGGCCACCTCACCGGGCGGAAGGGCGCGGATCTTCTCGACCTCCACCGAGGACAGCTCGAGATGGCAGCCGTCGCAGTGACTGCCCACCAGCCGCGCCGCACCCGTGCCCTTGAGGCGGCCCCGCAGCCTCTCGTAGCGATCGGCGAGCGCGGTCGGCAGGAGCGTCGCCTCGGCCTCCCGGGCCCCGACCGCCTCGCCCAGCGCGGCATCGATCTCCGCCTGGCCCTCGGCCACACGACGACGGAGCTCTTCGGCCTGGGCTCCGAGTGGCACAGCTCGCGCGTCCAGCCCGGCCAGCTCGGCGTCAACCGGGTCCTGCTCGAGCATGGCCACCAGCTCGAGCTCCTCGAGCTCGGCCCCGCGATCGGTCAAGTGCCGCACTTCTTCGTTCATGGCCTGCAGATCGCGGCCCGAGGAGCTGGTGGCGGCGTACATCCGCTTCTCGATGACGCTGCGCCGCTCGCTGATGCGAGCGATCTGCTCCTCGAGGTCCTTCTGGGTGGCGGTCAGCACGGCGCGGCGCGCCGCGGCTTCGGCCCGCTCGGCCTGGAGCGCGGCCAGCTCCTTCTCCACCGCGGCGAGGCCCGACGATTCGACGAGCGTGGCGCGCCGGTGCTCGAGCTGCGTGATGGAGGTGTCGAGATCCTGGACGGCGAGCAGGTGCGCAAGGTCGTCGCTCACGCCATCTCCCCGTAGACGGCCCGCGCCAGGGGCAGGGCGTCGATCAGCGCGGGATCGGCCATGGCCAGGGCCTCCCCCCAACTGCACCAGCGCGCATCAGGGCTCTCGTCGGGCGGAGGCATGGGGTCGGCGTCCGCGCCGAGCAGGAGGTAGCGCAGGTCGAGATGCGTGTGCGCGTGGGCCGCTTGATGGACATCGAGATGGATCAGCATCGGCCCGGTGCCGGGATGCTCGACCGCCAGGCCCAGTTCCTCGGTGGCCTCGCGTAACGCTGCCTCGTCGGGTGTCTCGCCGGCGTCGATGTGGCCGCCGGGCTGCATCCAGATGCCGAGCCGCTTGTGCCGGTGCAGCACGGTGCCGCGTCGGCCGACGACGATGCCCGACGCGGTGACGTGGGTCGGGCCGGCGTGCTCGTCGCACGGCGCGGGAAGCCGGCCGAGCTCCGACAGGAAACGCTCCCGGGCCACCACTTCACGGGGCGACGCCGGCCGGTGGCCCTCGACCTGGTGGCGCAGGTCCTCCGTAGAGGCGCCCATCGTCGGACTCCCCATGGTCCGAATCCCTAGCACAGCTCGCCGGTCAGCACGGTGGTGGCGTGCCCCGCGATGCGGACCCTCTCCTCGTCGGGGCGCACGTAAAGCGTCGCACCGCGCCGGGAGAGTTGGTGGGCCACGAGGGTGTCACGCCCCAGCTCAGCCGCCCAGTACGGTCCCGCCGAACACTGCGCCGACCCCGTGGCGGGATCCTCGTCGATCCCCACGTTGGGCCCGAAGACGCGCAAGACGTAGTCGGCACCCGAATCGGGCGACGCGGCGGCGGTCAGGAGCAGCGCCTTGGCCCCGGTGGCGGCGATGGCGGCCAGCTCGGGCTCGTAGGCGCCGACCGCCTCGGCCGACGAGAGCGCCACGAAGGTGAAGAAGTTGGTGTGCCCGCTGGCCACGACGTGCCCCGGCCATTGCTCCTGCAGCGAGGCGGGCACCGGCCCGGGGGTCACCGGGTCGGCCGGGAAATCGAGCTCGATGGTGTCGCCGGCGAACGCGGCGCGCAACGGGCCGCTGCGGGTGTGAAAGGTCAGCGGCGCCGTGCCGTCGACGATCCCCGCCTCGCGCAGGGCATGCGCGGAAGCCAGCGTGGCGTGGCCGCACAGGTCGATCTCGACGGCGGGCGAGAACCAGCGCAGGCCGAAGGCGGTCGGGTCGTCGGTGGGCGTGAGATACGCCGTCTCGGCGATGCCCAGCTCGAAGGCGATCGACTGCATGCGCCCGTCGCCCATCGGCTCGTCGAGCAGACATACGGCGGCCGGGTTGCCGCCGAAGGCGACGTCGCTGAAGGCGTCGACCCAGGCGATCGGGATCTTCATGGTGCCCACGATGCTAAGCGGGTCAGCGCGTCGTCCAGGACGCGCGCCCGCTTGCAGAAAGCCCACCGCACGAGCGTCCGGCCGGCGTCGGGGTCCGCGGCGTCGTAGAAGACCGAGCTCGGGATGGCCACGACCCCGCACCGCCCGGGGAGCGCCAGGCAGAACTCGTGGGCGCTCAGGCCCGGGGCGACCGGCGCGATGTCGGTCGTGGCGAAGTACGTGGCCTCGGGCCGGTACACCTCGTAGCCCAGAGCGTCCAGGCCGTCACACAGCTGGTCGCGCCGGGCACCGAGCTCGGTGGCGAGGCGCCCCATGGCCTCGGGCGGGAACCCGAGGCCCCGCGCGATGGCCAGCTGGAAAGGGGCTGGGCTCGTGTAGGTCAGGAACTGCTTCGCCGCCCGCACGGCGGCCACCAGCGGCGCGGCACCGCTCACCCACCCGACCTTCCACCCCGTGAACGAGAATGTCTTGCCACCCGAAGAGATCGTGAGGGTGCGGGCGCCCATGCCGGGAAGAGTGGCCAGCGGGACGTGCGACCCGTCGAACACCAGGTGCTCGTAGACCTCGTCGGTCACCGCCAGGAGGTCGTGGTCGACGCAGAGGGCGGCGACCTGCGCCAGCTCATCGGCCGCGAAGACCTTGCCCGTCGGGTTGTGCGGCGAGTTGAGGAGGACGAGCCGGGTCCGGGGGCCGGCAGCGGCGGCGAGCTCGTCCGGATCGAAGGACCAGTCGGGCTGGTGCAGGCGCACCAGTCGCGGCACCGCGCCCGCCATGGAGCAGCAGGCCGCATAGGAGTCGTACGACGGATCGAACATGATGACTTCGTCGCCGGGCTCGCACAGGGCCAGCAGGGTGGCCGCGACGGCCTCCGTCGCACCGACCGTCACCAGGACATCGGTCTCGGGATGGAGCTCCACCCCGTACCAGGCCCGCTGGTGGGCCGCCACGGCGCGGCGCAGCTCCGGCATCCCCGCGCTCGGCGGGTACTGGTTGTGCCCCTGGCGGATGGCCGCAACGGCGGCCTCCCGGAGCTCGTCGGGGCCATCGGTGTCGGGGAAGCCCTGCCCAAGATTGACCGACCCGGTGGCCGTGGCCAACTCGGACATGGTGGCGAAGATGGTCGTCGTGAAGGGCTGCAGGCGACGGGCCAGCTGCGCCTCCCCCGCTCCCACCGTCACGATCGTACCAATGGCGCCGTCGCTCGCCTATCGTCTGCCCGGACCGTGCTCAGCATCGCCAACTTCAACATGCACTGCGGGATGGACGGGTGGGGTCGGCCCTACGACTATCTCGCATCGATCGCCGCGCTCGGGGCCGACGTGGTCGTGCTGGAGGAGACCTGGACGGCCGCGGCGGACGACAGCGGCGGACAGGCGGGCGAAGCGGCACGGCGTTTCGGCTACCAGGTGGTGGGGCAGGACCTCGGCGCGGGCCGCCGCATTCAGCCCCAACCCGACGCCGACGACGGCTGGATCGCCCGCCCGACCTTCCGCGACGGCAACCGGGCGCTCTACATGGACAGCGTCCGCCCCATGCGCCCGAGCGTCCACTCCCTGGCGCGCTACCAGGAGGCCGAGCCGGGCAGCATGGGGATCGCCGTCCTGGTCCGGCCCGAGCTCCCCATTGAGGCCAGCCGCGTCCTGCACCTGCACCTCCTGCGGGCCGACCGCCTGCGGCGGGCCGCCATCGTGGTCGACCTCACCGTGGACGGCCGGCCGATCTCCGTGGGCGGCATCCACATGTCGCACCTGCTCTACGGCTCGCCGCGCAACTTCGCCGAGCTCCGGCGCCGGCTGCGCACCGAGGCCAGGCCCGACGCGGTGCTGGCCGGGGACATGAACGCGTGGGGGCCGCTGGTGCAGCTGTTCCTGCCCGGCTGGCGGCGCGCCGTGAAAGGACCCAGCTGGCCGACGTGGCGCCCCCACAGCCAGATCGACCACATCATGGTGCGCGGTGCGCTCCGTCCCGTCGACGGGCGGGTGTTCCCCGATGCCGGTTCGGACCACCGTCCGGTGCGGGTCGAGCTGGAGGTCGGCGCACCCTAGGTGGCGTCGCCGCCTCCCGGCTCAGGAGGACGACGGTGGTCCGCCCGTCAATGCGGTGACCGCCTCGTCGACGCTCGGGTAGAAGTGGCTCTCACCGATGCGCCGCGCCAGACCGCTGCGCCCCAAGATCTCGCGCAGGTGGTCGCCGGCGCGCGCCACACCGAACGCGACGTGCTGGTGCTCGCACGTCGCCAGCACGTGCCCCAGTGCCCGCGACCCGGTGAAGTCCACGTCGGACATCCCGATGGTGTCGAGGACGAGGACCCGCGTGCCCGGGGCGCGGGCGAGTGCGCCGACGACATCGTCGCGAAATTGCACTGCGTTGGCGTACCAGAGCGGCGTGGCGAACAGAAGGACCAGGACGCCGGGGACCTCGACCGCGGGAAACTCCGGCGCGAGCGGCGCCCAACTGGTGGTCCCGGCGATGCGCCCGAGCACGTGCAGCTGGGGGCGGGCGCTGAGCCGGATGCGGTCCAGGATGGCCAACCCCACGGCGACGCCGATGCCCTGTTCCACCCCGACCAGGACCACGGTGAGCAACGTCACGGAGGCCAGCCCGAACTCGAAGAGGTCGAAGCGGGCGATGGCACGCAGATCGCCCGGGTGGAAGAGCCGGAACGCGACGAAGATGAGAATGGCCGCCAGCGTCGCCAGCGGGACGTCCTGCAGGACTTCGGCCACGGGGATGAGGAGGACGACCGCAAGCGCGGCCCCGAGCGCACCGGCCTGGGTGCGGCCACCGGCGGAGGCGACCGCCCCGGTGCGGGGCGGGCTCGCATCGACCGGGAAGGAGCCCACCAGGCCCGCGACCACGCTGCCCGCGCCAACGCCGAGGAAGTCCCGCCCGGCGTCCACGTCGTAGCCGCCCTGCTCGGCGAACGCGCGCGTGGTCGCCGCGGTCTGCGTCACGACGACCAGCGTGACCACGGCGGCCAGCGGCGCCAAGCTCCCGAGCGTCGACGGCGACAGCCCGGTCAACCCGAGATGCGGGGCCCCGGAATGAATCGGGCCCAGAACGGCGACGCCATGGGCCTGCAACCCCAGCGCGCCCACCAGCACGGTGGAGCCGACCATTCCGATCAGCGCGCCGGGAATTCGGCGGTCGAGCCGCGCGCACACGACCATCACGGCCAGCACGCCCACGCCGACGGCCAGCGTCCACCCGTTCACCTCGTCGAGATGCCTGAAGACGTAGGCGACACGATGCCAGTTCGAACCGCCGGTCGGGGGCAGACCGAGGAAGTCGGGCAGCTGGTGCACGACGATGATGACGGCCACGCCGGACAAGAAGCCGATCGTGATGGGTGTCGACAGGAACTCGGCGATCCAGCCGAGCCGCAGGATGCTCACCAGCATCACCATGAGCCCGACCATGACGGCCAGGATGCCCACCAGCTCGACGTAGTGGGGGGAACCGGCCAGCGCCAGGGCGGACACCCCGGCAGCGAACAGCGGTGCGATGGTCGAGTCGGCCCCGACCGACATCTGCGGGTTGGAACCCAGCAGCGCGAAGAGCACCGATCCGGCCACGAAAGCGTAGAAGCCGGTGAGAGGCGGCATGCCGGCCAGCCGGGACGTGGCCAGCTGCTCGGGGACGGCGATGACCAGGAGCGTGACGCCCGCCACCAGGTCCGCGGTCGCCCACTCACGGCGATAGCCGTGCAGTGACGCGAAGGCCTGGGGTCGTCGCATGGCGCCATCATCGCCTACCGGCGTGTCCGCCAGATTGACCCAATTGAATAGTCTCGGGTCCGACGGACGAGGACCTGCCGCCGGCAACCGTGCCCGCCGCCCCAAGGAGGCCAGTACCGATGAGCGATTACCCCTATGCCGACCGCTTCGCCATCAACCGGGTGCTCCCGGAGCACGGCATGGGCCGAGACGAGGTACTCGCCGAGCTGCGCGCCATGGCGACGGAGGAGGACGCCTTCTGGGAGACCGGCAAGTGCTCGGGCACGATGTACTGCGGCGACCACGACCACTACCACTTCATGAACGAGGCGTTCGGCCTGTTCGCCCACGTGAACGTCCTGCAACGCGACATGTGCCCCAGCGCGACCAAGTTCGAGGCGGAGATCATCGCCATGACGCTCGACCTGCACGCCGGCGACGCCGCGCTCGCCGCCGGCGACGACCCCTGCGGGCTGGTGACGACGGGCGGGACCGGCAGCATCCTGCACGCGATCCTGGCCTACCGAGAGCACGCGGCCCAGACCCGCGGCGTGACGCACCCGAATGTGATCAAGCCCGAGACGGCCCACCCTGCCTTCGACAAGGCCTGCCACCTCTTCGGCGTCGAACTGCGGCGGGCCCCGATCAACGCGGTCACGACGCAGGTCGACGTGGACTGGGTCCGCGACCACGTCGACGACCAGACCGTCGCCCTGATCGGGTCGGCCTGCAACTACGGCTACGGCACCGTCGACCCGATCGGCGACCTGTCCGACCTTGCCCTCGAACGCGGCATCGGGCTCCACGTCGATTCGTGTTTGGGAGGGTTCATCCTGCCGTTCGGCCGCGAGCTGGGTTATGACATCCCCGCGTTCGACTACTCGGTGCCTGGCGTGACCTCCATGTCGGCCGACACGCACAAGTACGGGTACGCCTTCAAGGGATCGTCGGTCCTCAGTTTCCGCACCAAGGCCCTGCGCAACGCGCAGTACTTCTACCTGACCGACTGGAGCGGGGGGAAGTACACCTCACCCGGCATGGAGGGCTCGCGTTCGGGCGGGCTGATCGCGGCCACGTGGGCTGCCATGGTGCAGCTCGGGCACGAGGGCTATCTGGGGTACGCGCGGCAGATCTTCGAGACGTCGGTCGCGATGCAACAGGCGGTGACGTCACACCCCGAGCTGCGCCTGGTCGGCCGGCCGACGTTCCTCTTCTCCTTCACCTCCGACGACTTCGACATCTACCACGTGAACGACTTCATGCGCACGAGGGGCTGGCGCTTCAACGGTCAGCAGTACCCCAACGCGCTGCACATGGCGGTGACCAGGCCCCAGACCCAGCCCCAGGTGGTACCCGAGTTCGCGGCGGACCTGGCCGACGCGGTGGTTTACGCCAAGGAGCACGCGGACGAGGCACCCCGCTCCGGGGCCATCTACGGCGGGGTGGCGGGCGGCATGACCGAGGAGGCCGACGAATTCATCCGCACCGTCATGGCCGACATGCTCGACGGGCAGTCAACGATTCCACCATCGTGACCGCCGCGGCGGGCCCACCTCCGGCGGCCCTGGTCGACGGGTGTGTGGCCGCCCATGCCGCGCTCCTCGCGGACCTCACCGGGCTGAGCGACGCGGTTGCCCGGGGGCCGAGCCGCCTGCCCGGCTGGAGCGTCGGCCACGTGCTGACCCACCTGGCCCGCAACGCCGACAGCGTCGTGTGGCGGTTGGAGGGCGCCGTGCGGGGCGAGCTGCGTGACCAGTACCCCGGCGGTCTCGAGCAGCGCACGGGTGACATCGAGGCCGGGGCCGGTCGCCCGGCCTCCGAGCTGGTCCTCGACGTGCACCGCAGCGCGGAGGCCGTCGAGCGCGTCATGGGCGGCCTCCCGGCCGCCGCGTGGGACGCCCCGTCGCGGACGTCGAAGGGCGTCGTGGAGAGCGCGCGTGACGCGGTGCTGTCGCGCTGGCGCGAGGTGGTGGTGCATCACGGTGACCTCGGCCTGGCCGCGGTGCCCTTCCCGCCCGCGCTGGTCGACGCCTGGTTGCCGCGGGAGCTGCCGCGGTTGGTGGCGCGAACCGACCCGGCCGATCTGTTGGCCTGGGTCATCGGCCGGGGGGACCCGCCCGTGCTGGCACCCTGGTAAGGCTCCTTCCCGCCGCCCCGGCTACGTGGAGACGAACGCGTTGCCCGACCGGTCCACGGCCACGCAATAGGACACGGCCGGACACGAGATGCTGGTGAGCGCATGGCCGTTGTCGATGAGGGTGCCGGCGCTCCACGTGGTGCCGTTCCATCCGAAGACCCGCCCGATGGAGTCCACCGCCCGGCAGAAGGTCGTGGTGGGACACGAGACGGCGGTCAGACCCGACGCGTCGGTGCCGCTGAGGGGCGGTTCGGTGGCGATCGACACTGGTGCGGAGAAGCTGGAGCCGTTCCAGGTCAGGACCGCGCCGTTGCTGTCGACGAGGACGCAGAAGGCGGTCGAGGCGCAGGACACGGAGTTGAGCTGGCCCTGCGTGTCGACGTCGCCCGGTTGGGTCCAGGTGTGGCCGTTGAAGATCGAGGGCCCGCCCTCCGCGGCGACACAGAAGGACGGGGACACGCACGAGATCTGGTTGGCGGCGCCCCAGGCGCCCAGGTTGCCCGACCAGCCGCTGCCGTCAAAGGCAAACGAATTCCCCTCGCCGTCGACTGTGATGCAGAAGGTGGGCCCGGTGCAGTCAATGGCGGTGATGCCCTGGGCGGCCGGGATGGTCGCCGGGGGCCCCCACGCGGATCCGTTGAGGAGAGCGACCTGGTTCGTGTTCGGTGCGGCAGCACAGAAACCGGCGCCGGCGCACGAAAGGTAGGCCAGGCCCTGGGGTGACGGGGAGGGCACCGGCGGTCCCAACGCGGCGACCTTGGCCAAGGACAGCCGATAGGTCTGTCCGCTGGTCGACCCCATGACACACGAGGACGGCGCGGGGCACGACACGACCGAGAGGTCGGCGTCGGCCGCGACCGGGATCGCCCTGGACCACGCGCCGGCCGGACCCACCGTGGTGGTCGTGGTGGCACGGGTGGTACTGGTTATCGGCGCACTCGACGATCCCGGGCTCTGACTGCACCCGGCGGCGAGGAGTGCCAGCGCGACGGCGGCGAGCGCCGCCGTGAACGGTCCCGCCCGTCCCGGCACTACGCGCGGGCCGGGAGGCCGTTCGCCTCGAGAGCCCGGTGGCGCGACCACGTATCGAGCACGATCAGGGTCTTGGTGCCCGTCACACGGCCGCGGCGGCGCAGTTGCTCGATCACCTGACCCAGGCGCTCGACGTCTGGCACCTGCAGCCACACCAGAGCATCCGGATCGCCGGCAGTGGTGAACACGGCCTGCACCTCGGAGAGCTGCATCGCCGTCTCCTTGATCTCCTGCAGGTCGGCCGTACCGGCGAAGCGCACTTCGGTGAAGGCCTGAATCGGACGCCCGGCCTTGCGGTGGTCGACGACGACGGTGTACCCCGCGATCACCCCGGTGCGCTCGAGGCGCTCGATGCGCCGGGTCACGGCGGAGGCGGACAGCGAGACCTGCTCACCGATGTCGGCCATCGTCCGGCGCGCGTTCTGCGACAGCAATTCGATGATGTGGTGATCGATCGGATCAAGGTCCTCAGTTCCCATGACCAGAAGCCTAACGACGTGGGGTTGTGCTGCACATTCAGTGCGCAGAAGGGCCCAAGAGTTGCTGCTCCGTTGCGTGGAAGGGGAGTGGCGACCTCAGGCCTCGCGCCGGTGCACGGCCACGGCATACCGGTCCCGGGGTGAGAAGGGCCGGCGGTCCCACGTCGACCAGCGGTCCTGGAGCACGAGGCCTGAGCGGGACGCCAGCGTGTCGTGCCGGAGGGGATCGAAGCCGTCGGATTGCAGGGAGTAGCCGGTCACGAGGTGGCCTCCCGGCTTCAGCCAGCGCGCCGCGTTGGCGATGACCCGCTCCTCGGAGCCGGGCGGCACGAAGATCAGGACGTTTCCGGCCATCACGACGACGTCGAAGCCCTGCCCGAAGTCGAGCAGGGGGTCCGCCAGGTCACCACGCACCCAGGCCAAATCGGGCGCCTTGACGCGCGCCGCCTCGAGCATGGCGTCGTCGACGTCGACCCCGACGACCCGATGGCCGCGCCGGCTGAGCTCGATGGCCACCCGACCGGTGCCGCAGCCCGCATCGAGAACCGACCCGGGGCCGTACGAATCGACCAGCGCCGCCTCACCGTGCACGTCCCAGCCGGTCGATGCCAGGTCCTCGAAACGACGGTCGTATGCCGCGCCGCGGGGAACGTCACTCTCCTGCCACCGATCAGGCATGTGCGCCTACGGGGTCGAGCCGCTCTCGGGCAGGGTGTCGGTGGTCGCGCCGGCGGGGAGGGTGAACAGGCTAGCGGGCGGCTTGGCGGAGAACTTGGTCAATTGGAAATACTCTGACGACGACGAGCCGGAGTACGTCAGGATGCCCTGCTTCGTGACGCAGTACTTGCCACCCTTGCCGCGCACGGTGACCGCAACGCAGGTCGAAGGCTGTCCGCCGAAGCTGGCGGAGGAAGAGGACACCGTGATCCCGAGGAGCTTCGAGGCGAGGCCCTCCTTGGCCTCGGCGAGGGCGCCGAGCGCCACCGTCGGGCTGAAGATGTCCTCCAGTCCGAGGAGAGGGTTGTCGCCCTTTTCCGACAGGCACTGCTCCGGGCTGGCGGACGTCGCGGTCGTGGTCGACGGTGAGCCCGAGTTCCCCGTGTTCCCCGAGTTGGACGTCGAGCCTGAGTTCGCCGAGCAGTAGTAGGTCGTCTTGCCCGTGTTGATGATGCTGCTGTCCGACGACGAGAAAATCGACTTCGGAGGCGCCTGGGCGATTGTCACGGTCGACATCTGCCCATTGCTGACCGCCGTGTACTGCGCGTAGTAGGTCAATTTCTCGGCGTGGTTGATGGTGTTCGTCAGCGCCTTCAGATTGGGCGTCGGGATCGGCTTGCCCGAAGCCGGCAACCCCGGCCACGCGAGGAAGGCCCCGACGCCGAAAGCAACGATCATGGTGACGGTGCGCGTCCGCATGCCGGAACGGTAGCCGGTTGCCTGCCACGGGGGGTGCGCCGACGCGGGGCCGAGTTCGGTGCCATCCGAGCGCTCGGTAGGGTGGCACGTTGTGTGCCTCCTGGTGGTCGCCTCGCGGGTCGTGACCCGAGAGCCGCTGATCATCGGAGCCAACCGCGACGAGGTCCTGGGGCGACCGTCGACCGCGGTCACCGTGCTGGACGAGGGACCGCCCCGCATCGTGGGTGGACGGGACGAACTCGCCCTAGGCACTTGGCTGGCCGTCAACGAGCGCGGTGTGTGCGCCGGCCTCACCAACCAGCCGCTGGGCGACGCCAAGGACCCGTCCAAGCGGTCCCGGGGTGAACTCCCCCTGCTGCTCACCCGTCACGCCACCGCCTCGGACGCCGTGGAGGCGCTCCTGGCCGAGTGCCGCCCGGCTGACTACAACGGCTCGTGGCTGCTCGTCGGGGACCGCACGTCACTCTTCTTCGTCGACTTCACCGGCTCCGACGGCGGCACCGCGGTGGCCCTGCCGCCGGGCATCCACGTGCTGGAGAACCGGTCACTCGGTGAGCCCTCGGCCAAAGTCGACCTCGTGCGGGCGGAACTCGACGTCGCACCGCGGGGCAACGAGGTGGCCGACGCCTTCCGCCGCGTCCTGGCCGACCACCGCAATCCCGAGAGCGAGGAGCGGCCGAACGCGGCCAACTGTGTCCACCTCGAGACGTTCGGGACACGGTCGTCGTGCATCGTGCGGGTCCCGTCCGGGAGCGGTTCGCCCCGCATGTGGGTCGCCGACGGGCCGCCGTGCACGACGGAGTACGAGGACGTCAACGCCCTCTGGGGCCTCCCGGCCCGCGAGATGTGAGAGCGCTTGTTCAGTCCCGTACGAGCGGCTTGTAGCGCAGGCGGTGGGGTTGGTCCGCGTCGACGCCGAGGCGCCGATGGCGGTCCGCCTCGTAGTCGCTGAAATTCCCCTCCCACCACCGGGCTTCGGACTCGCCCTCGAAGGCGAGCACGTGGGTGGCGATGCGGTCCAGGAACCAGCGATCGTGGCTGATCACGACGGCGCAACCGGGGAAGGCCAGCAGCGCATCCTCGAGCGCCCGCAGCGTGTCCACGTCGAGATCGTTTGTGGGCTCGTCGAGCAGGAGGACGTTGCCACCACTGCTGAGCACCTTGGCCAGCAGCACCCGGTTGCGTTCACCTCCCGAGAGCTGGCCCACTTTCTTCTGCTGGTCACTGCCCTTGAAGCCGAACCCGGCCACGTAGGCGCGGCCGTGCAGCTCGCGCCCGCCGACGACCAGGCGATCCGCTCCCCCGGTGATCTCCTCGTAGACCGTGGCGTCGGGTGACAGCGACTCGCGCGACTGGTCCACGTAGGCCAGCTGGACCGATGCACCGACCGTGACGCTGCCCGCATCGGGCCCTTCCTCGCCGACGATCATCCTGAAGAGGGTTGTCTTGCCGGCACCGTTGGGCCCGATGACGCCCACGATGGCGCCCGGAGGAAGGGTGAACGACAGGCCGTCGATCAACAGGCGGTCGCCGAAGGCCTTGACGACAGCTGCGGCCTCCACGACCTGGTCCCCCAGGCGCGGACCGGGCGGGATGGACAACTCGACCCGCTCGGGGCGCCGGTCGGTGGACTCGGCCTCGGTCACGAGCTCGTTGTAGGCGGTGATCCGCGCCTTGCCCTTGCTCTGCCGGGCGCGCGGCGACATGCGGATCCACTCGAGCTCGCGTTCCAGCGACGCCTGCCGGGAGCGGTCCGCCTTCTCGTCGGCCGCGAGGCGTGCCTGCTTCTGCTCGAGCCAGGAGGAGTAGTTGCCCTCCCAGGGGATGCCTGCGCCGCGATCGAGCTCGAGGATCCAGCCGGCCACGTTGTCGAGGAAGTAGCGGTCGTGGGTCACGGCGACGACGGTGCCCGGATACACCTGGAGCGTCCGCTCCAGCCAGGCCACCGACTCGGCATCGAGGTGGTTGGTGGGCTCGTCCAGGAGGAGCAGGTCGGGCTTGGACAGGAGCAACCGGCACAGGGCCACCCGCCGTCGTTCACCCCCCGAGAGCGTGCGGACGTCGGCGTCACCGGGCGGGAGCCGGAGCGCGTCCATGGCGATCTCGAAGGTGCGGTCGAGCTCCCAGGCGCCGGCGGCATCGATCTTGGCCTGGAGGTCGGCCTGTTCGGCCAGCAGCGCGTCAATGTCCGCATCGGGATCGCCGAAGGCGGCGCACACCTCGTTGTACCGGTCGACCAGCTGCTTGGCCTCGCCCACGCCCTCGGCCACGTTCCCGGCGACGTCCTTGGCCTCGTCGAGTTGGGGCTCCTGGGGCAGGTGGCCCACCGTGAACCCCGGGGTCAGCCGGGCTTCACCCGAGAACCCATCGTCCTCCCCGGCCATGATCCGCAGCAGCGACGACTTGCCCGAGCCGTTGGAGCCGATGACCCCGATTTTCGCCCCTGGATAGAAGGAGAGGTTGATGCCCTTGAGCACCTCACGATCGGGCGGGTAGAAGCGCGTGAGACCATGCATGGTGTAGATGAACTGGGGAGCCACGGCGACCAGTGTGCCCGATGCGGACCGCGTCGCCGCGCCGACGGACCGGTCAGCGCCCGCTGGACCAGCGAATCCGGCTCAGCCTGCCGGCACCGACCATGCCGGTTGCGGCGAACCAGCGTGCGGAGGCCTCGAGCGCCTCGGTGGCGGGCCGAGGCGCATACCCCAGCTCCTGTCGCGCCCGGCTGATGTCGAAGGACATCTGGGAAGTCGACATCCTTGCCGCCTCCAGCGGCACCGATGGGTGTCTGCGCAGGAGCCGGCCCTCGACCAGCTCGGACACGGCGGCGACGGCCAGTGCCAGCGATTTGGGCACCTTGCCGTGAGGCGCCGGGAGCCCCGTGATGCTGGCGAGCTCGGCGAGCACTTCCTGCAGGGTCAGGTTCTCCCCGCCGAGTATGTAACTCCGCCCGGTGCGGCCCTTCTCCAGGGCCAGCACCTGCCCGGCGGCCACGTCGTCGACGTGGACCACGTTCAACACCGTGTCCACGTAGGCCGGCATACGCCCGTTCAGGAAGTCGAGAACGAGCTTGCCGGTCGGCGTGGGGGCGCGGTCCCCGGGGCCGACCGGGAAGGTCGGCAGCACCAGTGAGGCGGGTAGGCCCTCGGCGATGGCGCGCAGCACCTCGTGCTCGGCGACGTACTTGGAGCGCTTGTAGGAGCCGTAGAGATGACGGACATCGGGAAAGGAGCGCTCGTCGGCCGAGTTGGAGCCCGAGACGTGCTCGAGCCCGAGGGTGCCCACCGTGCTCGTGTACACGAGCCGCTCGACGCCGGCCTCATCGGCAGCCCCGAGGATGTTCCTCGTGCCCTCGACGTTGACCGCGTAGAAGGCCTCGGGATCGCGGGCCCAGAAGCGGTACAACGCCGCCACGTGGAAGACGGCCCGGCAGCCGTTGACGGCACTCTGCACACCATCGCGACTGCGCACATCACCAACCACCTCCTTCACGTCGAGCCCTTCCAGGTTCGTGGTGTCGGCGCCCGGCTCCACCAGCGCGATGACCTCCTGCTCCTGCGCCACCAACCGGCGGGCCACCGCCGAGCCGATGAACCCGCTGGCTCCGGTGACGAGAACCCGGTCTCCGGACGCGAGCTTCACAGCCGCGTCCGGTGCAGCGTGCCCTTGGCCATCGTCTTGCCGAACTCGAAGATCAGGCTGGAGCCCTGCTCGGCGCTGGCCAACACGTCGTCGAGTGCGTCGGCGAAGACCTCGACCTCGTCGTCCCCCGCGATCAGCGGCGGCAGGAGCTTGATCACGTTCATGTTGTCGGCCGCCACCTGCGTGAGGATGTGGTGCCGGTGGAACAGCGGGACGACGATCATCTGCGAGAACAAGGCGGACCGGAGCGCCTCGATCACCTTGAAGCGACGGCGCAGGCTCGGCGTGGAAGGCTCGCCGAAGACCAGCCCGATCATGAGTCCCCTCCCGCGCACCTCGTGGAGAACCTCGTACCGCTCGACCAGCGGCTCGAGAGCCTTGGTGAACGCCTTCCCGGTCCGCTGCACCCGGTCGAGGATGGCCTCGTCGTCGAACGCGGCCAGGGTGGCCAGTCCTGCCACCATCGCCAGCTGGTTGGTGCTGAACGTCGACGAGTGGACCACCGCCCTGTCCATGGAGCTGTACACGGCATCGGACACGGCAGCCGAGCAGAGCATGGCCCCAACGGGCACGTATCCGCCGGAGAGCGCCTTCGACACCGTGATGATGTCCGGGGTGATGCCGAATTGCTCGTGGCAAAAAAAGGTCCCCGAGCGACCGAGGCCGGCCTGCACCTCGTCGAGGATCATGAGCGCCTTGTGCCGGCGGCAGAGCGACTGCGCCTCCGGCCAGAATTCGTCCGGCGCCAGGTTGACCCCCTTGCCCTGGATCGGCTCCGCGATGAACGCCGCCACGTCGCCGCGCCGGAGTTCCCGGGCCAGGGCGGCCGCGTCACCGAACGGGATGAGGTCGCAGCCCGGAAGTAGAGGGCCGAAACCGGTGCGGAACTCCCTCCCGCCGTTGAGGGCGAGCGCCCCCGTGGTCAGGCCATGAAAGGCATGGTCGCAATAGAGGATGCGCGTGCGCTTCGTGGCCGCCCGCGCGAACTTGATGGCGCTCTCGACGGCCTCGGCCCCCGAGTTGGTGAAGAACACGCGCTCGATCCCCGGATGCGACCGGGCCACCAACTCCTCGGCCAGGACACCCGAGAGGAGGGAGCAGTCCATCTGCACGAGGTTGGGCAGGTCGGCGTCGAGCGCATCGTGCAACGCCCGAACGATTGTTGGGTGACCCCGCCCCAGCGCGAACACGCCGAAGCCGGACAGGAGGTCCAGATACCGGTCCCCCTTCTCGTCGATGAGGTAGCAGCCCTCCCCCTTCACGTAGAACCGATCGAACTCGATCTGACCGAGAACCCGAGGGAGCTGGGGGTTGATGTACTTCGAGTGGAGGGTGAAGTTCTCTCCCCTGCGCTCGTCCAACACCTTCCTTAGATCAAAGGGCATGCAGTGGGCTCCAGGGCTTCGCTCTCCGGCCGGTGGCGACAGGTTAGTGGTGCGGCTCCGTTGCCCACGACCGTCCGTCTTCTTCGTCCCGAGTGGTTTCATGCGATGATCGCGGCGTGGCACCCACACCAACATTCGATCGGATGGGAAGGGCCGCCGCGTGACGGCCGGCGCCCCCAACATCGTGCTGATCATGTCGGATCAGCACCGGGCCGACATGATGGGGTGTGCGGGCGACGCCAGCGCACTCACACCGTCGCTCGACGCGTTGGCCTCACAGGGCGCCCGCTTTTCCCGGGTGTCCTGCCAAGGCCCGCTGTGCATGCCGTCGCGCGCCTCGTTCATGACCGAGCGCTACGTACGCGACCACGGCGTCTACACGAATTCGTCCGAGATCCCGCCGGACAGCCCCACGTACGTCTGGGCCCTGCGGGAAACGGGGTACCACACGTCACTCCTGGGCAAGGCACACCTCTACCTGGACGAGCAGCTCACGGTGTCGCACACGGACGACATGGCAGGACGCCTCGAAGCGCTGGGCTTCGCCGAGGTCTTCGAGACGGGAGACAAGTTCCTCGGCAAGATCCCGACCCGCTACACCGACTACCTCTCCGCTCGCGGCCTGCTCGACGCCTACATGCACCACATCGCCGACCGCAGCTACCAGGGCGAGAACGAAGACGGTCGGAACGCAACCAAGTGCGTGCCGATGTGGGACTCGACACCGACGCCCATCCCGCTGGAGTCCTACGTCGACGCCTGGCACGGCCAACAGGCTGTCCGGTGGATCGAAGGCTACGACCGCCCCGAGCCGTTCTTTCTCTTCGTGGGCTTCCCGGGCCCGCACGACCCCTGGGACGCACCGGCTGAGGCCGTGCGGCGCTACCGGGACGTCGACATCTCCATGCCGAGCTCAACCCGGCGCCCCACGGCAGAGGGGACGGGCCGCTACGGCGCGCTGCTGAACGCATTCCTGTGGGTATCCGACTCCGAGTCGATGACCGACGACGCCATCCGGGGGATGCGGCGCTCGTACGCCGCCGACATCTCGGTCATCGACCAGGCCGTGGGCGACATGGTCGGTGCCCTGGAGCGCACGGGCCTCCTGGCCAACACCTGGATCATCTACACCAGCGACCACGGCGAGATGGCCGGCAATCACGGCCTGATGTCCAAGTGCGTCCTCTACGAGCCGGCCGTGCGCGTCCCGCTGATCGTCTCGCCGCCGGGAGGATGCCCGCCACGCGTCGTGGACTCCCTGGTGGAGCACCTCGACGTCCCGGCCACGGTGCGCGCCATCGCCGGAGCAGCCGAAGTCGCGCACAGTGAGGGACGCTCGCTCCTGGCCGGTGTCCACGGCTCGGCCTCACTGCCGTCGCGCACGCGGACGGTCAGTGAGAACTGGGGATTCGCCGCGTTCGAAACGGAGCGCCACAAGCTGGTGGTCGACGAGGATGCCCTCGAACCGTGCCAGCTCTTCGACCTGTCCGAGGATCCTTCGGAGGACCACAACCTGCTTCCCGATCCGATGTCGGGCCCGATCGTGGAGGAGATCATGGAGACCCACGTCCGCCCGTTCTTCCTGACGTCGCCGGCGCGTCCGATCCCGAGCTTCTTCACCGGCGGGTACGACGAGTGAGCCGCCGACCGCGCCCGGCCACTCAAGTCGGCGGCCGCGGCGGCCTACCCGAGTCCGAGTGGATCGGGGGTCAGCACCTGATCGACGTTCAGGCTGTGGCGTGCCGCCACCTCGTTGCGGAGCCAGGCGCGACGTGACTCGATCACCGGAAGTCGCTCCGCCCGGACGCATGACAGCAGGTCGTCGAAGATCGCCATGAGCTTCCGTGAGATCTGCGGATCGCCCGCACCGTAGAGAGCGATCTCGGTGAAGGCCAGGTCGAACACCCGATCCCAGTCGGGCACCGGTAGCACCAGGCGAATCGTGCCCGCGGTGTCGAGGTAGACACCTGATGGATCCGGGCGGTCCGCAATGGCCCGCAGGATCCCGTGCAGGCGGTCCAGCGTCTGGACCGCCGTCGTCGGGTCGTTGACCGCCGGCGACACGGCGCGGATCGCGATGTCGACGAGCTGGCGGACGCCGTAACACGGGTCCTGATAGAGCGTCCGCACCGCATAACAGTCCAGGGCCCGCAGGAGGTCCGCCGCCTCCGGCGCCGTGCCGCCGTACACCTCTAAGAGATCCGAGCCACGCACCATGTAGGTCCCGACAGGGACACACAGCCGCAACACGCATCCGTGCTGACGCGCCAACTCGGCCAGGCGGCGGGCGTCGATGCCGTCGATGACCGCATCCGCACGGTCGAAGTGGACCAGGCGCGCCGGCGCGTGGAGGTCGGGCAGGGCCACCTCGTGGTAGGCGTTGGCCGGCGTGAACATCGTGTGGATAGCCTCCAGCGTCTCGTCGAAGACCGCCTGAATCACGTAGCTCACCCGCATGGAGCGCACCGTGGAGTGCACGAACACGACGAACACGAGCACCGAGGCCAACACGAGCAGATAGGCCAGGCCCACGGCTCCTTGCGGAACGGTGTGCGCCGCGGTCGTGGTGCCGACCCTGGCCAACAGCGTCAGCGAATAGACAAAGGTCGCGATGAACGTGGCCAGTGCCAGTTTGGTCACCGGCTTGCGGACGAAGGTCCGCAAGACACGGGGTGAGTACTGGGTGCTCGACATCTGGAGGGCAACGAGCGTGATGGAGAACACGACACCGGTGAAGGTGAGGAGAGCGGCCGCAATGGTGGCGAGCAGCGTTCGGGCGTCGTCCAGGTTTGTCGGGAAGAGCCCCTCGTGGAACGTGAAGCTGTGGACGTACCGGGCGGCGATATCTCCCGCGACGCAGGCGCCGACGGCGGCGGCGGCCGGCCAGAGCCACAGCGACTCGCGGCGCCATTCTCGGAGGTGAGCCCGCCGCGACCCACCCCGGGTGGGCGCGCGCCCCCGTACCGTCGTCATTCGCCCTCCGACCGCTCGGCGACATCGGGCGTGCCGGGCGTGCCGGAGCCCTTACGGAGCCAACGCAGCCCGAGAAGGGGATAGACCAGGACGGAGACCATGCCGGCGGCGACGAGAGCCGCGGCATTCTGCGGCTTCATCCGGTGCTCGCTGACGCCCAGCGTCGTGATGACGACGATGATCGGCAATCCCGTGGCGGACAGGACGGCCAGGGTACGGGCCTCCACCCTCGTGACGGCACCCCGGAAGAACGCCCAGGTGGGCAGCGCGCGGGTCAATAGGAAGGTCACGGTGAACATCGGCACCAGCAACAGGACCTTGGGCATATGAATCAGCGCGTGAAGATCGAAGTTGATGCCGCTCTCAATGAAGAAGATCGGGATGAGGAAGCCGAAGCCGATCGCCTCGAGTTTGCTCGTGATCGGCTCGCTGTCCTCGCCCTTGATGAAGAGGCGCACGACCACACCGGCGGCAAACGCACCGAGGAGCACGTCGAGGCTGAGCTTCTCGGCCAGGTAGACGAGCAGGATCACGAGCAGGACCGAGATCCGAACTGGAAGTTGCGCGGTGGAATGGAGGTGACGGCGCATCGAGCGCGATGAAGCCAGGCGGGTGCACCTGCGTCGCCAGCAGAGCGGCGACCACGGCGACGGCGACGAAGAGAGCGAGGAGGAGGAAGGTGACCCGGACATCACGGTTCGTGAGCAGCACCGCCACCGCCACGATCGGCCCGAACTCACCGATGGCACCCACCGACAAGACCGACGGCCCGACCGCCGTCCGCAATACTCCGGCGTCGTGCAGGATGGGCAGGAGCGTGCCGAGCGCCGTCGTCGTCAGGCAGAGGGCGACAACGACGGAGTCGAGCACGAGACCGGTGGCATGGAGGAAGACGCCGACGCCAAGCGCGAGCACCAGGGAGGCTCCCCACGAGCCCGCCGCCCTGCCGAGATGGCCCTGGCGCATGGTCGACAGGTCGAGCTCGGTCCCGGCCAGGAACATCAGATAGGTCAGGCCGAAATCGGACAGCGCCGTCACGATGTTGTTCGTATGGGCGAGGTTGAGCACGTAGGGACCGAGCATGATCCCGAGCACGATCTGAATCACGACTTCGGGTACCGCGACGAACCGCCGCGACCACTCGGCGATGATCGGCGCGAGGACTGCGGCCAGCCCGATGAGAACCAGTGTGGGGATGGCACCTTCGATCATGTGTCCCCTCCACGCCTCGTGACCGCCTGTTGTGGCACGCCGCGCCACCTCCCGGGCACACGCTACGCGCCACGTGCCTGCATACGGGTGATTTCGGAGGTTTGACGACCCACGGGCCGTGCGGAAACATGGCTCGACCAACTCGCGTCAGGGGTCTGCACATGAGGGTCTTGTCAGTGGTGCGCACGCGGGCGAGGGGCGCCTCGTGACGTCCGCGTTCGTCAACCCGTCCTGGATGCCCCATTCGGTGGGCGAGGCGGCCCGCGCCGGGGACGCCACCGTGGACGACCTTCTGTCGGGGCGTGCGTGGTCCCACCTGCTCGACGGGCTGCGCCGGGCCTCCGCAGTCGTGCTGGCGGACGATGCCCCGCGCAACGCTGCGGACATGGCGGCGGGCTTCCGGCACCTGCTCGTGCTGCTCGGCATCGGACTGGACAATGCCCTGCGGGAGGAGTCCGGCGCCGTGCTCGCCGTCAAACCCTCTGGCGTCGATGCGATCTACAAGTGGGGCATGGACTGCCCCGACTGCATCTACACGGGAGCGGGGCTGCGGGGCGGCGAGACGTATCGGCTCTGGGGGAACCGCGGCTCGGCGCGCTACGTCGGGCTGCAATCGATGGCCGGCATGGCATCCTCGGCAAACGTCCTCCTGGACGAGCTGGACCTGGGTCCCGAGGGGGAGGTCGACCTCATCCTCTCCGCCGACTCCCACGACGGGAACTGGTTGCCCATCGCCGAGAATGCGACCGCACTGGTCATACGGCACTTCTTCTACGACTGGGACACCGAGGAAGCGTCATCCCTCTCCATCGAGCGGATCGGGGCCGCGAGCGGCAAGGCGCCCGCGCCCGGTGGAGGACCCGCGGGCGGTGGTGGCCCGGCAATTGATCGCCCTGGGCGATTTCGTCGTTGCCAACCTCGACTTCTTCCTGCAGTTCTCCCGGCCCGAGACGCCCAACACGTTCCTCCCTCCCCTCGACGGGACCGCCATGGGCGCAGCGGCGGAGAACCGCCCGGTGATCGGCTCCTGGGAGCTCGGGCCCGAGCAGGCGCTGGTCGTCGAGGTGTCGCCCCCGCAGGGTCTCTACTGGAGCTACTCCCTGGGGAACCCCTGGTGGGAGACCATCGATTACGGGTTGCACCAGAGCAGCCTCAACGGGCACCAGGCCGCGGTCGACGAGGACGGAGTCCTGCGCACCGTGATCGCCCACGAGGATCCCGGGGTCGCCAATTGGCTCGACACGGCGGGGCACAGCGCCGGGCCGATCATTCTGCGCTGCGTCCGCACGGAGACGGCGCCGGTGCCCACGACAAGGCTGATCAAGTTCTCCGACATCACGCACTCGGTGTCGGCGGGGACCCGGCGGGTGACACCGGAGGAGCGACGGGCCACGCTGGCGGCGCGGCGGCTCGCCGTGAGCAAGCGGTTCTGCCGGTGACGCCCGGCACACGGCACGGGAGGGCGGAAGCGGAGGAGGTGCACCGGCGTGGATCTCGGATTCGCTGACGCGACGGCTGTCGTGACCGGGGGGAGCAAGGGGATGGGACGGGCCGTGGCCGAGGTTCTCGCCGCAGACGGTGCCCGGGTGGCAGTCATGGCACGCGGACGAGGTGCCCTCGACCACACCGTGGCGTCGCTGCGGTCCGTGGGCAGTCCTGAGGCGGTGGGGATCAGTGTCGACATGACCGATCCGGCTTCCATTGCGGCGGCCTTCCGCGAGGTCGGTGACCGCTGGGGATCGCTGAACGTCCTGGTGCACACCATCGGGCCGGGTGCCGGGCGGTTCGAGCACCTCGACGACGCTGCCTGGGACGAGGCCTTCGCCCTCGGCACCATGTCCGCCGTGCGGAGCGTACGCGAGGCTGTTCCACTGTTGCGCGCCGCCGAGTGGGCCCGCATCGCCATCTTCTCGGCCCACTCGATTCAGCGCCAGAGCCCGATGCTCGTGGCGTACACCGCGTCGAAGGCCGCCGTCGCGAGCGTGGCCAAGAACCTGTCGAAGTCCTTGGCGCCCGACGGGATCCTCGTCAACGCGGTCTGCCCCGGCTCCATCGTGACGGCCAGCTTCACCGAGAACCTGCGAGAGATCTTCGCTGCCGAGGGCCTGGACCCGTCCGATCCACACGACGTCATGAAGTGGATCGACCAGACGTTCCACCAGCCCGCCGACCTCGGGAGGGCGGGGCTCCCCGACGAGGTGGCGTCCCTCACCGCCTATCTCGTATCCCGCAGGAACGGCTACGTCACCGGGGCCTGCGTCAACGCCGACGGCGGGTCGGACTTCATCTGAGGGCCACGCGCGGCGACGGGAGGTCCGTGCGCGCCCGCTCCTAGGAGGAGGAGATGCCGGACAGGGGCGCGACCAGTCGCAGCCCGCTCGGTGCCCCGAGGAACGCCGCGTCCCCGTAGCTGTAGACGGCGCCGTTCGAGCCAACCAGCCAATACCCCGCCCCGCTCGGCGCCCGGGTGATCCCGACCACCGGCGGCTGCCCCACGATCCCCTGGCCCGGCACCGACCCGAAGAACCCGGCATCGCCGTAGTTGAAGATGCCACCGTCGGAGCCAACCAGCCAGTAGCCGCCGCCGTTCGGTGTCCCGGCGATGCCGGTGACCGGTGCGTTGAGGCGCTGACCCCCCATCGATCCGATGAACGCGGCGTCTCCGAAGTTGAAGACCCCGCCGTCGGAAGCGACGAGCCAGTACCCCGCGTCATCGGCGGCGGCCATGCCGACCACCGGTGCGTTGAGATGCCGACCCCCCATGGAGCCGTCGAACTGGGCGTCCCCGAACCGGAACACCCCGCCGTCGGAGGCGACCAGCCAGTAGCCCTTGCCGTCGGGGGTGGTGGCCATGCCGACCACCGGTGCGTTGAGATGCTGGCCACCCATCGATCCGTAGAACTGCGCGTCACCGAAGTTGAAGACGCCGCCGTCAGCGGCAACCAGCCAGTAGCCGGCGCCGTCCGGAGTCGCCGCCATCCCGACCACCGGCGCGTTGAGGTGCAGGCCCCCCATGGAGCCGAGGAACGGCGAGGTCCCGTAGTTGAACACTCCACCGTCCTGCGCCGAGAGCATCAGCCCCTGGCTCGACGCCGGGGGAAACGTCATCTGCTCCACGAAGGGGCGCAGACCCGGGTCGTTGTTGTTCTGGCTCTCCGTCGCGCTGCTCCCGGCCGCCACGCATCCGACTGCTCGTATGCAGTTGACCGTGTCGAGGAAGCTGAGTGCGGTCACGTCCGGGCTGGGCTCGATGGACCAGGAGGAGCCGTTCCAGTTCTCAATGATGGCCTGCGGCCGGAAGTTGCCGCCGCCGCCGCCGCCGAACGGCCCCAAGGAGCCCACCGCCCAACACTGCACCGAGCTGATGCAGGTGACGTTGCTCAAGATGCCGGGCGTGGTGGCGTCCGGGACCGATCCGGAGACATCCGTCCAACTGGCGCCGTCCCAATGCTGCAGCAGGAGTCCCGAGGCCATGCCGCTGGTGTCGGTCGTCGCGCCCGATGCCCAGCAATCTGCGACGTCGACGCATGTGACGCCGTACAGATAGCCGCCGTTCGGACCGGGCTCGGTCGTGCTCGGGATCACCGACCAGGACGCGCCGTCCCAATGCTCGATCAGCCCCTGGTCACCGGCCGCGTTCGGGAAGATGGGGAGGAAATTCGGGTTCTGCTGGGCGGGACCGGCGTTGCCGACCGCCCAGCAGTCGTCGGAGGCGACGCACTGGACGCCCGACAGCTGATCGAACGGCTGCCCGGTGTCGGCCGCCGGCGCCAGGCTCCACACCGACCCGTTCCACTGCTCGATCACACCTCGAAGGTTCTCGCCGTTGCTGTCGGTCGAGAACCCGACGGCGACGCAACTGGATGCTGACGCGCAGCTCACGCCTTGGAGTACCGCGCCGACGACGCCCGGATCGGTCGGCGTCGGGCTCGGCACGATCGACCAGGAGGCGCCGTTCCAGTTCTCGATCAGCGTCCCCGTCGGGTTCCCGTTCCCCGCCACACCCAGGACCGCCCCGACCGCCCAGCAGTCGGATCCATTCACGCAGGAGACATCGAAGAATCCTCCACCTGCGCCCGCTGGGAGCGGCGCGGCACCCAGGCTCCAGCGCGAGCCGTTCCAGCTCTCGACCAGGGGCGCGAACGTGCTGTTACCCCCGCTGATGTTCCCGATGGAGATCCCCACGCTCGTGCACTGCTGGGCGTTGGCACAACTCGATCCCAGGAGGACGTCGTCCGCACCCGTACCCGGCACCGTGACGACGTACCAGCCCGATGTGGCCGCTCCCCCCGCTGTGTCGCCCAACACACTGCCCGCGCCGATCACCACGAGCATGAGGGAGCACGCACACACGAGCCGCGCCAGCGCTCCCTTGCCGTGGCGCCTGGTCACGTCCGGACCGACTTCATTCGCCAGATACGACATCTGAGCCATGGTTGCACGGCCCGCCCGGCCGTTGGGGGATGCTCAGGGTCCGAGCGCAGCGAATGAGTACCCGTTTCGATCCACGTCGTCTGCCAAGCTCTTGCGGGTGGCGACCGACGCCGACAACGAGAACATGCCGGGAATCGACCGTCTCCTGGCCCTGACCGACGGCGTCGTCGCCATTGCGCTGACGCTCCTCGTGCTGCAGCTCCAGGTGCCCGTCACCCACACACTCGAGGAGAACCCCGACTCGGCACGGGCCCTGTGGAAGGCACTCGGCGTCGACGGCGCTGAGCTGACCAGCTACCTCGTCTCCTTCCTCGTGATCGCGGAATTCTGGATCGTGCACCACCGGATCCTCCGCAGCATGCGCGGGCACAGCGAGGGGTTGGCCTGGCGCAACTTCGGCTTCCTCCTCACCCTCACCCTCATGCCCTTCACGTCGGACCTGATCGGCCGCTACGGCAACAACCCGGTGGCCATCACCTTGTTCGGGCTCAACCTGGTGGCGATCAGCCTGAGTACGCAGTGGATCTTCCTCTATGCGGCGGGCCACAACCTCCTGACTGACGAGGCGAGGTCAATCCACGACGAGCGGTCGGCGAGGGTGCGTGTGGTGCTGGTGATCGCCATCGTCGGGGTGTCGCTGGCGCTGGCGTGGACTGACCCACGTCTGGCGAAGTACGTGTGGCTGCTGTTCCTGGTGTCCCCTGCGACGGCCGAGCGGTTCACCCGGCTGCTCGAGAGGTCGGAGCGATTCAAGCCGGTCGTGAGCGAGGGGCACACCCGGATCGGCAACCGATGAACCCGGCGTGACCCCTCAGGATGCCCGGTGGTGCGCCGAGTAGGCCGCCTCCTGTGCCGCCACGTCCTGCACCAGGTTCCCCAGCGCCAGGTTGACGTCGTCGGCGTGGAGGCCCCAGGTCGGACCGAGGGTGGCCGTGACCACGGGACGGCTGTCCCCGGAGCGTGCGTCGACCTGGAGCCAGCTGGCGCCACCCGTGCTCTCGCACGTTCCCGTGTAGAGGCCTGGGTACGTGACCCACGGCTCCCCGGTCGCGCCGGCCGACGAGACGAAGTAGGGCGTCAGGGGCGCCGCGCTGTCCCCCCCGAGCGACGCGGGGTTCGTGCACAGAACCTGCTGCCCGCTGCGGGCCGTCTGGCCCGATTGGAGGCTCACACCCTGACCGGGGCGCCCGAAGAGCGAACCGGTGGGCGGCGGGGACGAGAACGACGAGTAGGCGATGACGCACCCGGTCTGACCCTCCTTGGTGCACGCGGGGATGTGGGCGAACGTCCCGCCCACCGTCTTCCCCACCGGCACCTGGACGTTGCCGCCCAAGATGATGGCCGAGACCATGCGGGCGCGCAGGGCGGAATCGTGGTCGACCTGCGAGCGCAGAAGCCGGATGACGTTGGCCGCCCCCTGGGAATGCCCGACGAAAACGACAGGTCGCCCATCGTTGTCGTGCGCCAGATAGTCCTTCCAGCCGGCGAGCAGGCTCTGGTAGGAGACCTGGTCCGCCGACGGGTCGTTGCCCAGGCCCTCGGCCAGTGACGCACTCGTTCGTTGGCGGTAGGTAGGCGCCCATACGTTGCACACCTGGGAGAAACGAGAAGCCTGCGCGACCGCCGCGCCCTCAACTGCAGGAGTGACCGCCGTCCCTGTGTTCGACGTCGCCGCGGACGCGGTGACGGTGGGATAGACGTAGAAGCAGTCGAATGCGCGCGGGGACGCCGCCGAGGCCGGGACCACCGTCTTGGCGCCGTTGGCGGCGACGGAATCGGCGCTTTCCGGATACAGGCACGGATCCCCGGCGAGGCTCGGTGAGCACACCCACGTCACCCCCGCCGCGTCGGGCCCGTCCGCCGCGGACCCCGCCGCCAGCTGCCCGTTCACCACGACCACCCCACCGGCGAACAGCACGCCACACGCGGCGAGCAGGGCCGATCGCCCGAGGCGATCGAGCTTCTGGCGCACGGCACACTTCCACGGCTCCGTCCTCATGCCAGCAGCGTGGCAGTGTTCTCCACAAAAGTCAATAAACTTGACCGACTATAAGGTTGACCTAGAGTGAGGGAATGGCCTCCCCCGTCCCTCGCGTCCTCCCGGACCCCGGCCTGCCTCCGCCCCGCGACCCGCAGGCTCTCACCTGGCTCTTGCGCCGGGCCGTCCGCCGTTACGCGGCCCCCGTGGCCGAGGCGCTCGGCGGCGCAGGCTGCGGAGATCTTCCCCAACGGGGGGTCTGGGCGATCAGCGCGCTGGCAGAGTCGAAGCCGGGGCTGAGCGCGCGCGACCTCGTCACCCGCATGGGCATCTCCAAGCAGGCCATCAGCCAGCTCGTCGAGAGTCTGGTCACCATGGGCTACGTCGCCCGGCGCCCGGCTCCCGATGACCGACGTCGGACGCTATTGCAGCTCACGGCGCGCGGCCGTGGCGCGGCACGCATCATCGACGAGACTGCCGCCCGCATGGAGGCGGACATGGCGAGCACTCTCGGCCCAGAACGGCTCCAGCAGCTCCACCGCGCCCTGGTGGAGCTGGACGAGGCCTAGGCGCGGAGCCCGGTCCCTAGTGCGCGCTGGCGATGCCCACGATCGGCGAGTTGAGTGGTGCGCCTCCCATGGACCCCTCGAACTCCGCGTCACCGAAGGCGAAGATCCCGCCGTCGGACCCAACCATCCTGTAGCCGGCACCAGTCGGCGTTCCGGCCATGGCCACGATCGGCCTGTTCAAGATCTGGCCCCCCATGGAACCGAGGAACGGCGCGACGCCTTCGGAAATGACGCCGCCGTCGGAGGCCACCTCCCAGTATCCCGCGCCGCCCGTGGATGAAGCCATCCCGACGACGGGCGCCGCCAGGTGAAGGTTCCCTGCGGAGCCCAGATACGGAGCACCGAAAGCGAAGACACCCCCGTCGGTCGCCACTTCCCAATAGCCGCCGGTCGTCGGATCGGCGGCAACGGCAACGATCGGCTTGTTGAGCGGTCCGCCGCCCATCGACCCGTGGAAACGGGCGTCGCCGAACGCGAACACGCCGCCGTCCTTGGCCACCAGCCAATAGCCCCCGCCGTCGGGGGTCGAAGCGATCCCGACGATCGGGGCGTTCAACGGCGTTCCGCCCATCGACCCGTGGAAACGGGCGTCGCCGAACGCGAACACGCCGCCGTCCTTGGCCACCAGCCAATACCCCCCGCCGTCGGGGGTCGAGGCGATCCCGACGATCGGGGCGTTGAGGTGAGTCCCGCCCATCGACCCGTAGAACTGCGCCGTTCCGAACGAGAAAATGCCGCCATCGGAGCCCACTTCCCAATAGCCCTGCGTGCCCTGATCGGAAACGATGAGGCTCCGTGCGGACGACACGGAGCTCTGGAAGTTCCCGTCACCGGGGTAGTTGGCAGTCAGCGCATAGGTGGCGGGGGGCAGCTGGGTCCCAGTCAGCGCCGGGCAGCTTCCGGTCGCAACATTCGCACCCGCCGGTTGGAGGGTGATGGTGCAGATAGTGACGCCCCCGTCTTGCACCGTCACGGGGCCGGTCGGCGAGCCGGTTGTGCCCGATGTGACCGTGGCCGAGATCCTGACCGAGGCCTCGTCGCCATAGGAGGTCGAGATGGGTGAGACGGTCAGGACGGTCGAACTCGTCGCCGGGTAGATGGCGAGAGGAACGGAGGTCGACGCCGGGGTGAAGTTGGCGTCGCCGGGGTATCTCACGGTCACGACATAGGGTGTGGTGGAGGCAGGCAGTGCGGTGGCGGAGTCGATGAAGCAGGGATTGCCGCCCCCGTTGTTGGTCGGACACGATCCGGGAGCGACGAGGCTCACCCCGTCCGCGGTGATGGAGACCGAACCGGTGGCGTTGCCGTTGTTGCTGTTGCCGCCGACGCCCACAATGAAGAAGTTGCCGTTCTCGGCGCCGTACAGCGCGTAGCCCGGGACGGGGAACACCTGCATCTGGGTGGTGACCTGAGCGACCGTGAGATCCTGGGGCGCCGAGGACGACCCCGTGTAATTGTTGTCTCCCTCATACACTGCGGTGAGCACGTACGGACCTGCGTTCAACGTGTCGTCATTGATGAAGCAATTCCCGTTCGACGGGCCGCCGCCGCCTCCGTTGACGAAGGCCGTGCAGAGGATGGTGCCCGGTCCCGGCGTGCTGTTATAGAGGATATCGACGGTACCGGAGGGTGATTGGTTGGCGCCGGGTACGCCCGTGACAGTCACATTGAAAGCAAGCTGCGATTCGTCGCCGTAGGTGATCGACGTGCCCGGCGAGGGAGAGGTGATGGTCGTGGTCGTGTTCGCCTGAGCGACCGTCTGAGTGAACATCCCGGTGCTCGGCAGAAAGGTCGGGTCACCGAAGAGGTTCGCCGTGATGGTGTGGTCGCCGACCGAAAGCGAGTTCCCGCTCTCGTCACATGTCGCCGTGTAGGTTCCGTCGGGCGCCGGGCCCTGCAGCTGTTGCGAGCTGCAATTCGAAATGGTGTTCCCGTTGTCTTGGAACTGCAAGCTGTCGCCGACAAGGCTCCCCGGGCCCAGCGGGGTCAACGTCGCGGTGTAGATCACGTCCTGGCCGTACATGGACGAGTTGTTGTTCGGGGACCCCACGACGATGGAGACAGGGGTCGCCGCGTCTGCCGGAGAGGACCAACCGAGTACGGCCAGAGGAACGCACACACACGCGAAGAGTGCCAGCCATGTCGTACAGCGTCGCTTCTGTGCGCCGAGCATCGCACTCCTCATTGAGTCATCGCCGCCTGCGCCAACCCGCCGGTCGTCAAGGTAGCAGCCCCGTCCCCGGATTCGGTGGATGCGCTGCTCGACCTTGTCGCGTCGGGCAGCCCCGGGAAACCATTGCCGCGATGCGTGTTTCCGAGCGTCGAAACATCTGGTCGGTCAACCCGACGGGCGACGTGGGTGGGAGCGTCTGAGGCGAACGTCGGGACCGAACGAAACGCGGTGGATCTCCTTGCGCCGAACACGTTTGCCTCCTTGCAGTGATGGGCAGATGCACGTCTGCAACCAACTGGCTCTCTGTTCGAAACCGTGCGGGCGCACGACGAACGGGCCAAGCTGTCTTCTTACTGCCTACATCGAGCGTTTGGTTGAGGTTTGTCCCGGTGTTGTGCATCAGCGGCCGCATGACCTCTAACTAGAACGGCGTGGCCTTCCGAAGTGTCTATTGGGGAAGTGCGACGTGTTCAGCTGGCGGTCCCCTTGTCGTTACAACGGGGCCGGCACCTGTCGCTCGTCGGCTTCAGGGGGAAGGAGAGCGCATCATGGAGCACCGCCGTAGAGTCCCACGGCTGTCCGCGGGCTGGTTTGGGATCTGCCACATTGAAGGCGAGTCAGATCCGGGCGGCCGAGATTGCCGGGTCATCGACATCTCCATGTTCGGTCTTGGGATAACGCTCCATCACTTCTGGCCGCTGGAACTGGTGGGCCGCCACATCTCCGTAGAGGCGCCGGCAGTCGGTGACTCGGTCAACGTCCGACTCGAAGGCGTGATCAGGAACGCACAGCCGACCTCTGGCGGGATCGTCCGGGTCGGAATCGAGTTCGATGGGCTCTCCGAGTCGGAGCTGGCGGTGGCCGCCGTCCTGGGCACGCTGATCGGCCCAGACATCGGCGCCTCCTCGGCCGTGGCTCAGGAGAGCGCTGCAGATTACGCGATAGCAAGACCCAACGCATGATCCGAGGCACGGCGCAACCTCGGGTTTGACACGAAGTTGAGCCGGGCCACCACACGCCCCTCACCGTTGGTCATCTACGGCCGGACGACGGACGCGCTTCGCCCCCTTGTGGCGGCACGATGAAGGCGGTTTGATCGAATCAGGTGCGTTCTGACCACGGATCGTTGGTTGGATTTTCGGTTTCGGGGAAGGAAATTGCCCGTGCGCAGCGTCACCCAGTCGCTCACGGACCGCCCCCGGCGCGCGCGGTGGTGGGCGCCACGTTTGGCCGCCCTACTCGGAGGGGCGTTGATCCTTGCCGGCCCCGTGGTCGCCGCGCCGGTTGCTGCTGCCGCCACCCCCGTGGCCACGCCCACCGCTTTCAGTGTCACCACCGCCGGCGGGCCTTACCCGATCGGCGACGCAGCCACCGGTTACCTGGCTGAGCTCACCGATCCCACCGGTTCGCCGCCAGGCGTCAACGTGGCGGGCTGCCACCGGGCCGCGTCGGGTCCCCAGCAGTATCCGGTGATCCTGCTGCCCGGCACGCTGTACGACATGGCCGACACCTGGCAGGCCCTCGGCCCGATCCTGGCCGACGACGGCTGGTGTGTCTACGGGCTGAACTACGGAGCGACGGCCACCACCACACTGAGTGGGGGCCGGATCTGGTCGGTGGGCGACATCCCCACCTCGGCTGGCCAACTGGCCGCCTTCGTACGCCGGGTGCTGGGGGCCACCGGCGCCAGCAAGGTCGACCTCGTCGGCTGGTCGCAGGGAGGGATGATGCCGCGCTGGTACCTGCGCTTCGACGGTGGGGCGGCCTCCGTCCACGACCTGGTGGGGCTGGCTCCCTCCAACCACGGGACCACCGTCGACGGCCTGAGCGCCCTGTTCGACGCCGTCACCGCCTTGGGGCTGCCCGCCCCCCTCTCGCTGGCCCAGTGCGCGGCCTGCACCCAACAGCTGGCGGGTTCGGCCTTCCTCCAGCAGCTGAACGCCGGGCAGGACACCGTTCCCGGAGTCCGCTACACCGCGATCGAGAGCGAGGACGACGAGGTGGTGACGCCCTATACGTCGGCCTTCCTGAGCGGGCCGGCGGTGACGAACGTGACGCTGCAGGACCAGTGCCCCGACGATCACGCCGACCACCTGGCCATGCCCTACGACAGCGCCGCCCTGCAGGACGTGCTGCAGGCGCTCGACGACGTCCCGTCGTTCTCAGTCGACTGCGGACTCGGCCTCCCCGTGCTCGGCGGCTGACGACTACTTAGGTGATCGTGGACCTTGCGGGTGGGGGGTCTCGCCTCGGGCCAGCATCTCCACGAACTGCTCGATGCGTCTGGCTCGGGTCTCCAATTTCTTCGCGCTTCCGATCCGATAGAGGATCGAGTACCGGTCCGCACGTGAGAGCTTCTGAAACATCGCCTGAGCACGGGGATTGGCGGTCAAGGCGTTCCCCAGGTCCTCAGGAACTTCGACGCCCGCTTGTCCGGCGTAGGCGGCCTTCCATCGACCATCGGCCTTCGCCTGCCGTACCGCGTCCTCCCCTGATCGATGCATTCGGCCGGAGGCGCTCAACCCCTCGGCGATGGCGACGTTCCGTCGTGACCAGGGGCTCCGAGCGTTTCGAGGAGTGAATCGTCGCCGGAAGGTCACGTCGTTACGACGCCCGAGCTGGCCATCGATCCAGCCGAAGCAGATCGCCTCGTCGAGTGCCTCGTTGTACGAGAGCGTCGTCGGATGGGTCGTGCCCTTCTTGGCGAGGACGAGCCACACGCCTTGTGACGTGGCGTGGTGGCCGCTCAACCAGGTCCGCCATTCGGCAGCATCAGCGACCAACAGCTCTGGAAGATCCACCGCGTCACGGTATCTCCGTCCCGGCGAATTGCCCCAGGACCCGACGACGTGGGACAGGCGTTGGCGATCCGAGGGTGGGCAGAAACCCTCTATTCGCCGTCGCGGAAGTCCGCCGACCGGCTCACGTCCGCCCACCGCTCGGCCTCGGCGGCTCGTTCCCGTGACGACTTGGCGGCTGACCGCACGGCGCCGTCTCCGAGCAACAGACGCAATGGAGGTTCGTCGAGATCAACAAGATCAAGAAGGATGTCGGCTGCTCGCTTTGGGTCACCACGCCACGTCGAGACGGTCGATTCGCGGAAGCGGTTCATAGCCCCCACCGTGTCCTCGTAGTCGGCGCCCACAGTGGAAGTGCCCATGGAGGGGCCTCCCCAGTCGGTCCTGAATCCGCCGGGCTCAATGATCGTCACCTTGATGCCGAGCGGCTTCACCTCTGCGTTGAGCACCTCGGAGAAGCCTTCGACCGCAAACTTTGCCGTCTGGTAGGCGCCCAGTCCCGGCGAGCCACCTACTCGACCGCCTATTGAGGAGAACTGGAGGAAATGACCCGAACGCTGCCGGTGGAAGAGGGGGAGCGCTGCCTTTGTGACGTTGACGACGCCGAACAGGTTCGTCTCGATTTGGTCTCGAAAACTCTCTTCTGTCATCTCCTCGATGGGAGCGCTATCGGCATAGCCCGCATTGTTCACAACGATGTCAAGGGCACCAAAAGAGTTGATTGCTGCATCGACGGCTCTCCTTGCTGCAGCCGAGTCGGTCACGTCGAGGGCACACGTCAAGACGTGATCGCCGTACGCCTTCACGAGATCGTCGAGCTGATCCGGCTTCCGGGCCGTGGCGACGACGCGATCTCCGCGCGTGAGTGCCGCCTCGGCGTCTCCCGACCAAAACCCCTTGAGCTTCCGGTGACGAACCAGACCTTCCGCATGTCAATCGCGCTCCCTTCCGTCCCTCTGGTGTCCGACTCCGGGTTTACCGGGCTCGGAAACCGAACCGACCGGGCATCCGTGTCGCGATGGGCGCCACAACCCCGAGGTGGCCGCAAAGTGGTGGCCTACCCTGCATACCGGGGCACCGTCGGGGTGGGTCCGCTCCGGGGATTACGCTGCGCGAGTTGTGAGATGTGTGCTCGCTTTCGCGATCATCCTCTCCGCGGTCGGCGGGCCAGGTGCGAGCAAGCCGAGCCTGGTGGTCGTCGGGGACTCGATCACGGTCCTGGCCACTCCTGCGATACATCAACTTCTTGATCCGAGTTACGACGTCGAGGTCCTGGCTGTCGACGGTATTCGCATCGACCAGAGCTTGCCAGCGCTCGAATCGGCGTTGAGATCTCATCCTCATGTCGTGGTCGAGAATCTGGGGACGAACGATGCGCTGCAAGGTGGCGCGCACTCCAACTGGGTATCGAGTTGGGACAAGCTGATTCGCATCACCAGAACCACACCATGCGTTGTCTTGACAACGATCAACCCCGCTGCTGATGGTCTGCGTCACAGACCGATCGCCACGAGAATCAACGCTGACATCAGGGCTCTCGCTGCGCAAAACCCCAAGAAGTACAAAGTGGCCGATTGGAGCCGATTCTTGAGTCGCCACGTCAGCAACCTGAGTACGTATCTCCTGCCCGAACCCATTCTGATTCACCCGACACCGGCGGGAGCGGTGAAGCTTGCGGCACTCGACCAAAGTGCACTCGCGAAGTGCGGGAGCCGAACCTCCTAGATCAGTCTCGTGGTACCTGGGTCGAGCCAGCGACCCCTTTGCGGCGGCGATCCGTGGCGGGTCTCCAGTGTCACCGTCCCGGGGCAGCGGGCGGGGACCCAATGCTCCAACAACAAGGGCCCTCTTCGGCGCCACCGAGGCAATGGAGCCCGGCCACTACATTTCGTTCCGTGACCGACCCCGACGTCGAATTCGTCCTCTTCGATCTCGGAGGCGTGATCGTTGAGCTTGGGGGTGTATCCAGTCTTCAGGAAATAGCAGACTCCGTCGGAGACGAGGAGCGGTGGCACCAGTGGTTGGCCAGTCCGTCGGTGCGGCGATTCGAAAAGGGCGAGTGTACGGCAACAGAGTTCTCCACCCAGGTTGTCTCCGAATGGGGCCTCAACGTTGCTCCGGAACGGTTCTTGGAGATCTTCCGTGATTGGGTGCTCGGACCCTTCCCAGGCGCAACGGAGCTCCTGGCGGAGGTCCAGCGATCAGTACCGGTCGGATGTTTGAGTAATACAAACTCAATGCACTGGGAGCACCAGGTCTCTTCGTGGCCCGTCCTCGCCACGTTCGACTTCCGATTCCTCTCGTTTGAGCTTGGACTCGCAAAACCTGACCAAGCGATCTTTGAAGCTGTCGCCGATCGACTCCCATTCAGGAGAGACCGGATCTTGTATCTCGACGACGTTGCTGAGAATTCTCACGCAGCGAGGTCGATCGGGTTCCAATCGGAGCACGTTCGAGGCATTGATGAGGTGGGAACGGTGCTCCGTGGGGTTGGAGTGCTGTCGGCCTAGGCGATCGTCCGCGCTTTTGCGAGCTGCCACCAGGTCCAGCATTTTGGGGGCGCCCTCGCGACAGAGCGTTGTCGGCAATGTTCCGATCAGCGAACCTGCTTCCACAGTGACCTAGGCGGTTCCCTCCATCCAAGCGGCGAACTGCTCCCAGGTCGCTGTGCGCGGATGAGACTTGAACGGTGTCCAGTCGATACCGCCTTTGCTGATCTGGACCTTCCCCAACAACTCGCCGTCAGAGCGGACCTCGAACTCCACGTCCACGTTCTTTACGGTGATCGGGTGGGACAGGTTCATCGTGACGTCATGAGCTGGCATGGCAGCAGAGCCTAAATGGGAACCACCCCTGCTACGTAGAGGCTGACACTGCCATGGAGTCCCCGTTGGGGACTCCGAACCTGGTCGCTCACTGCCGCAGCGTTACGGACTAGGAACGGGAACGTAGAACACGTTGGTCACGGTGTTGAGCCGAGCAGCGCGTTCGTCGGATTGCGTGACTTCTGTGGGTTCAGCCTTCGACGAGCACGACCAATGTCTCAGGCCGAACTCCGTCAGTCTTCATCGCGTCTGCGGCGGCCTCCGATGCCATCACCTCTCGGTAGGCATCCATATCGGGAATCTCCGCGATGAGCCCGACCCGGTTCGTCTTCTCGGGATCAACAAACGTGCGGATGGCGATCCCCATCGGTCCGAACACCTCGTCCCTCTTTGGTGAAGCGAGCCAGTGGTCGACATCATCGACCTCGTGGAAGATCATGACTGTTGCCATTCAGTGCCTCGTTCCCCGCTCCGATTGGAGCCGAACTCGTGTGGACAGTTCGGACCCTAGGTCTCCGACCCAGTCAAAACGACAGATCATCCGAGGCCGCCGACATCCTTGGAGCTGCTGAGGACCAGCGGGCAAGGCGGCGGGCCCTCAAGATGGGGGGCGATCTGCTCCTAACCCAATCGTTCCGCCACTTCCTCTCCCTCCGGCTTTATCGACGCCGACTGGGTGCCGGGCGACCACAATGTGCTCCTCCGCTCGGCGGTTGTCCTGACCCGGCACGTCCTCATATGCGGATGCGTACGCGGTGTCGGTTGGATGTATCCCAACGCCCGAAGGTATCGAAGTGTCCCACGGTCCCGGGGACGTATGGGGGGCGAACCCGGGGGGCGCAGTGATCGATGAACATACGAGAAGACCCGCGTGTATCAAAGGGTCACGCCGCAGACTCGAAGTGGGGTTGGCCGAATCACTTCGGGCAGAGAGAACGAGGCGAACCCGTCAGGCCGCCTCAGTGGCGACGAAGAGTGATTTGAACATCTCACTCATTTCCGGCAGCTGATAATGGGCCTGAAGGCCGCTCGGATTGGGCAGGAGCCAAAGAAGGGCACCGCCGAGGAGTTCGGGCTGGGGACCGATTACGGCCTCCGGCCTGAGAAAAGCCGTCCGGTACGCCTGAAGCCCCAGCACCGCGACGCAGCGGGGCCGCAGCACCCCCACCTTGGCCTCGAGCTGTGTTGCGCCTTCACGCAGTTCGGCGACACTGAGTTCGCTGGCGGCGCCTGTCACCCGCCCCACCAGGTTCGTGATGCCTATGCCCATCCCAGGCAAAGTGTGCTGCTCGGCGGGTAAGAGAACGGAGTCGGTGAATCCACCGGCACAGAGCAACTTCCAGAACCGGTTCCCCGGCCGGGCGAAATGCAGGCCGAGGTCACCCGAGAGCGTCCCGGGATTGATCCCGCAGAAGAGCACGCGCAGATCCGGACCGGCTAGATCGGCGAGAGGCTGCTCCATGGAGCGAGAACATACGCTCCGGCGGAGGTCTCACTGGATACAGATCTGCCGGGACAGTTCCATCGCTGTAGTCCGAGCGTCCAGAGTCCGCTCAACGGTCCATCGGACCAATCGTCGGCGCCAGGGGACAAAGGGGGTAGTGATGGCCACTGGTCAGATCCTGAGTTTCGGGGGCAGGCACCGACAAATATGATGTCGTCCGCGCCGAACTGGGCTGGGACGAAGAGGGTGTTGCAGTCGGGCTTGCTTGCCTACGCCCTTGGGAAGACCGACGAGGGATCCTGCGTAATTGATTGGTCGGACTCGGAAGGCGATTGGGATACGTTCATCTGGTCCGAGTTGCAACCTGCCTTCGGGGAAGGTCGGGAGCATTCCCCAACCTGAAGTCACGCGCTTCACCGTCCACTGGGGTTTTCCAGTCTGATTTTCAGCCGATATTCGGTCCACCCGATCCTCTCGACGGAGTAACAGTGGCCTTGGGGGGAGTCGCAGTTCACCAATCCACCTCCCGAACGTTGCATAACGGCATACGGGAGCGGGCGTCGAGCGGGGTGATTCGTATATTTGCAAGACTCATGAGTGGTGGCGACCGTGGAGGTACGGCAAGAGGTAGTTCGTCTGCGTCGTGAGTTCGCTGACCGGATCGAGATGCTCGGCGAGACCGCGTGGAACTCCGCGTCCTGGTGTACGGGTTGGAAGGTGCGCGACGTGCTCGCCCACCTTGTGCGAGGTGCTGAGATGACACCGCTGTCGATGACGCGCGACCTCCTTCGGGGCGGACTGCGGCCGGACCGAGCGGTGAGCAACGCGGCCAAACGTCTCGGTGACGTGCCCGTCGCGGAGTTGGCCGATCGGCTCCGCACGGCGGCCGGTGGTGGTTTCCGTCCCCCTGGATTCCCCGAGGCGATGGGCTTAGGTGATGTCCTTGTGCACAGTGCTGACGCCTTCCGGCCGATCGGTCTCGATGTAGATGCGCCGCCAGCCGATGCGGCCCCTGTCCTTGACGCCTATTGGCGGAGAGGTCGAATGGTCGTGCATGCTGAACCTCAGCAGGGTCGTCGCTTGGTGGCCACAGACCTCGATTGGGCCCGGGGAAGTGGACCAGAGGTGAGAGGGAAAGCCATAGACCTCGTCCTTCTGGTGGCCAACCGACGTCAGGTTCTGCCCCGTCTCGAAGGGCCCGGCCTGTCCGGGCTGTAGTCGGAGGTAGAAGTCACATCTTGCGTACGTGGGTAGGTAGTTCTTGTGGATCGGATGGTCGCCGTGCGGCACCCTCGGGACAAATGATCGCTACGGGCACAGAGATGAATGAGGCGCCTTTCCGGACCCCCGGTCTGTCGAAGTTTCCGAGGCGGCGCGCGCCCTGCGATCATTGTCGTCGTGACTGACAGATCCACCACTGTCACCATCCCGGGGGATGCGCCGACAGCGGTTGAGTTGCGTAACGTCGTGCACGGCGGTGACGTCGACCTGGTAGGGCGCCTCCTATCGGGCAACTCTGATCTGGCCAGAGCAAGGTTCGTAGCGGGAGGCGGTAGCGGCACCGCCCTCCATTTCGCCACAAATTGGCCTGGTTACTTCCCAAACGGGCCCGAGGCCCGGCGGACTGCGGGGTCCCTACCGCTTGCACGCCCTGCACGTCGCAGCTCCTCGATGACGGCTATCCCATTGACGATCGGTTCGGGCTCGGTGAGGGGCCGGGGCACAGGAAGGCACACATTAGCCAGAAATGCCTGCACCTTCTGGACGGCTGCCAGCCGAGCTGTCGAAACGTTCCAGCGGTGAATCTTCACCACTACCTTGGACTCGTCGCTGACGCGCAGGCCGGCGACGATGCCAACGCCGGGAGGATAGAAGACGCCGTCACTGATCGGCCACATCGTGAGCCGACGAATGACTCGATCATCGTGGCACACTCGTTGGCCTCACCCGTCCCGAGAATGCCCCGTTCGACGGCGGGGTCCCACTACTCCTCGCAGGCGTTGCTCACAAGGGTGACAAGCTGAGGTACGGCCCCTATTCTCACGTTGACCGGACCACGTCTGCCCCGCATCCCGGAAATGAACGGGGGCACCCCGAACGGGTGTACGCCCGGCACCGAACCGCAATCAACCTTTCAGGGACGCCCTAGCCCAGCGGCCAGCAGCTGCACGATCTCGAAAGGTCCGGAGACGAGTTCGCCCACCTGTTCCGCTGTGAAGGCGCGGGTGAGGATGGCAGCCGTCTGCTCAGCCGAACCGAGTGTGACCGACCCGAGGGCCCAGGTAGCGTCCGGACTTGCCGGGATGTTGGGCTCCA
Source organism: uncultured Acidimicrobiaceae bacterium (assembly GCA_963755375.1). GTDB lineage: Bacteria > Actinomycetota > Acidimicrobiia > Acidimicrobiales > RAAP-2 > Bog-473. The sequence goes on from CAVWKG010000003.1 coordinate 416,058, forward strand.
TCCGAGCAATCGCACCAACCACCTGGATACCCGGGACAAGAAACTGGCGGTCTGCAAGCGAGGTGAGACCGAGGGCCCGCCGGATCTGCGAGTGATGGATCCACCGCTCCACGTACTCCCGGGCGATGGCCTGCCAGAAAGGCGATCTCTCATCTTGACGAGCCCCAAACGGCCCGACCGACTCGCCGGGGGCTCGGGGATCAACCCCCTCGTAATATTGCGCCGTCCATACACCAGCGAGGTCGAGTAACTCAATCAGCAAGTTGGTGCTGAGGAACTGTGCGGCAGCGACCCAACGGTCGTTGAAGGTGTCGAGCAGGGTGCGGAAGTCGGCGTCCGGCAGCCCCGGTCTGAGGAGCGAGAGACCCTGCTGCGCCTGGTCTCGTTGACGACTCAGTAATGACAGATCATCACCCAGGATGTGCGTGGCCACACCCTTGACCGTGTAAGAAGGGCACTCCGTTGGACGTCCCCAGTCATCCCGCCCCAGCCCATCCAGCAGGCTGAGCAGTGTGGACCGCTCCGGCCCATAGGCCTGGAGAACCAGCTGGATAGACGAAGCGTCAATCATGCCCTTTTCTTAATCGCGAGAGTGTCTGGCCTGCGCTGATGAGGTCATTGACTTGCGCTCTGTGATGTCAAGGTCCCGGCGAACGGGTTAGTACGGGCCACCCTTCGGAGGACATCGTTAGATTTCGTTGCGGACCTGTGAGTCGGAGTCGAGGGCGAGAAACAAAAGGCTTCCCTCCCCCGTGAAGCCCAGACGCCGGTAGAACGGAAAGGAACGAGGACTCGGGTGAACGGATAGGTATTCCAATCCCTCCCCTCTTGCTCCATCGATCAGCTTTTCCATCAACAGGCTTCCCAGACCGTCGTTTCGATGCTCTGGTGTGACATACACGCTTTGGAGAAATCCTGAGAGCCTCTTCCACTTTTCAGGCCCTGGGATCCGCTCAATGATGACCAACCAAGCCATCCCAACAGAAGAGCCGTCGGTCTCGACGAGGAAAGGCACATGCGTGCGGTGATGTTCGGCCACCCAGGCCAGGAAATCTGCTCGGAACTGCTCTAGGTCTCCTCCCTTTTCACCTCTTTCGACTGCTCGCCAGAACCATCGCAACTGTGCAAGTTCGCCAGAATCCGAAAGGTCAGCTCGGCGAGCGGATGGGTTCACCTCAGGATGGGCTATCACTTCAACAGCTTGCCCCTACGGTCGCAGCCGCTTCCAGTAGAAGCGTCCGATCGCTCCGAAAGGTCTGCAGGTCAGCCTCCCACAGCCCACCGTCCCGGCGTGTACTGGAGCACTCTCAGCGGGGTTGAGTCAGTTCAACATCAATGTGGAAACCTTGGCCCGTGAACGACCACGAACCTAAACGTCCTGAATACATGCACGGCTGGAGATGGGAGGACCCTCGCTGGCGAGAATGGACAGGGAACGACGCTGCAAAGATCCTCCTTGAGGCACTCAGGCGGGCCGTCGACATCCGAGACACGAACGCACAGCGGATCGCACTCGGGGCTCGACCCCTAGTTCTGCTGGACGTTTTGAACGCCCTGAGCGCGTCACTAAAGGTAAGCGGATCCGACCTATGGGATGGATCTGACCTATGGAATGCCCCTCGATTCGCGGAGAACGATGACGACGCTGCGTTCTGGAAGCGCCATAACCAAACGTAGAGAGGCACAGCCCATCTACCGACGACAGGGGACACCCAGATCTGTAAGTCACGAGGAGGGATTCAGTAGCAATGATGGACACTGACGACGACGCCCTTCGGCGGCTCCTGGACAAGGACCACATCATCGATCTCGTCCATCGCTATTCGTACTGTGTCGATCACAGGCTCTACGACGAGGTCGTTGAACTCTTCACCGAAGACTGCGTTGTCGATTACGGACCGGGTTTCGCACCAACCGTGCGGTCAAGAGCCGGTCTCCGTCGGATGTTCGGGCATCCCGAAGCCGGGTTTGCCGCTACCAGTCACCACAACGCGAATATCCTTGTGACCTTCGAGGACGTAGATCGGGCCTCGGTACACACCTCTGTGTACGCCTGGCACAAGCGATCTGATGGAGGCACACCTCGGCTGTGGGGCTACTACCACGACTCAGTTGTCCGCCTTCCAGAGGGATGGCGGATTGCTAAACGGCAGCTGCGCGTCCTTGGGGTTGAGGATTGGAATGCGGAATGGCATCCGGCCGTCGATGGCGAGGATGCGTAGCCCAACCCTTTACAGAGAGCGCGGACCGTCCAGAAAAGGCTGCGGGTTCCCGGTCGGTGAACATTCGCGAGTACCAGCCCAATGGAATGCCTTCGTAAGTGCTCCGGCGGTCGGCTGCCCGGTCGTGAGGTAAGGGTCCGGCAATGTACCCGGGGCATTTGGCCCCTGGCCCTCTACCGCCTAAGGATGAGAGCTGAGCAGGCTCCAATCAGAGATGTCGTTGCAGCCGCCACTCCGACCACAGCGCCCCAACTGAAGCGAAGCGGTGTCCCGTCGCCGAACGGAGGCTTGGCGTGGGCATCGAGGACGCAAGCGATTGCGAGCAGGAGAGCAAGAACGGCCAAAACCACATACAGACCGCAAGGCGAACTTTGCCCGATTAAGTGCATGGCAATAGTCACGATGGCTGACATCGCCACTCCGCACGACAGCGCCAGAATCAAGAAACCCCATTCTTGCGTTCCGGGAGAGAAGGAGCCGAACTGCGCCGGTTGAAGGTACCGGGATAACGCACTCGACTGGTCTTGCAGGCGCAGGAACCCGACTCCGAGACTCTCATCTAGGCCGAACCACGGGAGTGTCGTACTTATTGCGACCCCAACGGCACCGAGCAAGCACAGACCCAATAGTGCGGTAGCCGACCGTCGCCCCTGGCGTCGATCAGTCGCCGCCGGAGAACTGGTCCAAGGTGGATCGTCGAAGAGATCGACGCTCCCACGTATGCCGCTGGAACTCACCCTCACAGTATTGCCGAGGATCGCCACGCCTTCCCGAGCTTCGAGGACACCCTTAACTCACGCACCTAGATGCGTCAGGTTGCCTGTTTTCGTGCGATTACGAGACCCGAGTCCTTTCCAGCCGCAAAGGTTCCGTGAGCCTCGATCTCATATGCGACGACCCGACGAATTTCATCCATTACGTCCGTCCAATTCGCATCTCCTATCTCACTCTCTAGGCCAGGGCGAAGGCTCTGGATCCACGCCAAGACAGGTCCAGGATCTGGAAACCTAAACGTTCCCCTCGTCCGATCGACGGCGACGATATCGAATGTCTCACCGAGGACAGTTGCTCCGTTGTCGAGGTTGAAGTTGTCCGACCAGTGGGGGGCATTGAATTTCCGGCCAATGATGCGACGACCGGCTTCTTGCCATGCTTGTCTGATCTCGGCCTTGTCCCCAGGACCATTCGTAACTGCGAGGATCATCCCACCGCTTCGGAGGACACGGGACAGCTCTTGCAGGGCTCGATCCAAATGAGGTACGTGATACAGCATGAAGGCAGCAACTACCACATCGACGGAATCCGAGACCAACGGCAATGCTTGAATGTCGCCGGCCGCCAAATGGGCCTGGCCTTCTGGCGTAGCTTTCCTCGCCCTGGCCAGCATCCCGAGCGATAGATCAAAGCCCATTACTCGTCGGGCCCTCAGGGAGATCGGTGAAAGAAAGCCTCCTGGACCACAGCCGATGTCGAGCGCCGACTCCTCGCCTGTCCAGTCGAGATGATCCAGAACCCAGTCCTCGAATGTCACGCCTTTTGGCAATGGGTGCTCGGGATACAAGTAGGCATACACGTTGACGCGGCTTTGCAGGTTCGATGGGTCTTCGTACTGCGCTGCGACGACAGAATGCTCGGTTCCGTCCAATCGCGAGTTGCTGGCATCGCCGGACATGACCGCATTATTCACCCAGGCGGCTCGAACTGTCACCGACCGCAATGTACGGCGGCAGCCCTATCAGCGGGAGGTTGGGTCTCCTTCGAGCGTGGGTCGATATGTGTGATGGCGGTACATTTCAAAGCGGCGACTCGAGGCTAGGCAATGGCCGCACGTAGCGACCAGATGACGAGCTTCACCTGCCGGATCTACATTCAGGCCACTCCAGAGCGGGTCTGGCAGGGTCTCACCGACCCCGCCCTCATGAAGCGCCCCAGGCACCAAAGGGCTGGTGACAAGACCTTCCAATCGGACTGGAAGAAGGACTCCACCTACGACATGGCGCACGAGAGGTCGGGCTTGTCGTGAGCGATCCCGCGCAGGTGATTCTCGAGTCCGACGTTCCCTGCCCTCATGGCCTTCTCGGGCGGCACTCCAGCCAGGCGCTCTGGTGCAGCCCGACTCCAGGTCCTGCGTCGAATACATTGACCCTGATGACGACGGTTCGACTGGCAACGCTGAACGATCTTCCTCAGATAGCTCATGTCCAAATGCGGGCATTTGAGGACGACCCGTTAATTAGATGGATGCTTCCTCCCGACGACTTTGAGCGGCGAGCCACGCTGTTGTTCGACTGCATGATTCGCGCATCCATGATCCACGAAAGCATTTACACGACCGATGATGGTGTTTGCACGGCGGTGTGGGCGCCACCAGAAGCCTGGGCTTTCTCAGAGGAGCAGATCGGGATGATGGCAGAACCATTCGCTGAGGCCGCTGGCGAGAGGGTCGAGAGTGCCATGGGCGTTCTGATCGAAATGGCAGAAGTGCACCCGTCCGAGCCCCACTGGTATCTCGAAGGTCTGGGCACACATCCGGACTGGCAGAGGCGCGGACTCGCCTCTGCGGTCTTGGCCCCGGTGTTGGGCCATTGCGACGCCGACGGTCTTCCCGCCTACCTTGAAACGCAGCGGGAGAGCAACGTCCCGTTCTACCGTCGGCACGGATTCGAGGTCATTGGCACGAAGCAGCTCTCGAACGGCGCACCGAATATGTGGCTGATGTGGAGGGAGGTCGGACCTGAAGCGCCACCCATCGACGGCCGATGACGTCGATCTTGTGGGGACTAAGGCTGGGGACATCACTTTGCTGCGTTCCGACCCGCGTAGACGAATTCGCCCCGCCCGTCGCGGCCGCTGTGCTGTGCACGAAGCCCATTCTTTTCAAGAACTCGGAACGACGGTGGATGCGTTACAGCTGCCGACCGTCGCCCATAAGCGCACCCAGCCATTGTCTCGTGTTGACGTGGCAGAACTCCGACACTCATCGCCGGGTGCCGCCGACGGCCATGGTATAGAAGTTCGCAATGTCCCCATTATCCACAGGCGCCTGCTTCAGGAAAGCGAAGCCGAGCTTCCGGCAGACGTTCTGCGAGGCATGGTTGGCTGGGTCGATTATCGCAAGCAGTTCGCCCGAAAACGTCTCTCGAGCGCGAGCAAGTAAGGCTTGGCTTGCCTCGGTCGCGTACCCCAATCCCTGCGACTCAGGCACCAGCCGGTACCCCCATTCCAGACGTTCCTCACCCTCGAAGGTGAAGTAATCGACGCCCGTATAGCCGACGACTAGACCTGAGACCCGCTCAACGATCGGCTGCTTCGCGAACGAAACGACTCCGCACATTGCAAGCATGTGATCGAAACGCCCGTCGGCCGCCTCCTCAGTCCGAGCTTGGCCGGAAAAGATCATGAAGTCGTCATTGCAGAAGAGTTCGACGAACCGTTCGCGATCCAGTTCGCGGGGCGGACGAACCTCCAAGCGTGACGTGACGAGTGTCTTCTCCAAGCTCAAGACGCCGACCTCCTCAGCTCCGATAATGCCAGGTACCGATCGATACTTCCTTCGCTCTCCGGCCTAGCCCGTTGTGCCTAACTGCCGACCTGTCCGCCATCAAAAAAGGGGTCACTCTTCATGGCAGGCTTGTCCCATGCCCGTCCCCCATTACCAAGACAAGCACTCGGGGCGCCCGTATGTGACCCCGCACCAACTCCTCTCCTATCGTGCGAGCGAGGGTCGGCTGATCGAGACGCCACCTGCTGCGGTCGTGTTCGGCTGGCAGAGTGTCTTACTCGATCGAATTCGCTCAGCCCGGACGTTGCGAGAGATCACAGGCCCTGCGGGTGCTGTTCTCGAGCTTTCTCCTCAGGTGGGGTTCGCTCGTCTCCCGGTCGGCGCACCTGCCTCCGCAATCGTGATCGAGGAGCTGGCTGCCCTTGGCGTGAAGACCATCGTGGGAGTCGGCACAGCGGGAGGGCTCTCCCCGGACCTTGAGGTCGGTCAAGCCGTGGTGTGTTCTGCGGCGATCAGGGACGAGGGCACTTCCCATCACTACGCGCCCGCAGGCCGGTGGGCCGTCCCCGACTCCGAACTGCTCAGCTCCCTACGGGCTACCTTCCCTGACGCCGTGGTAGGTCCGAGCTGGACCACCGATGCGCCGTACCGAGAGACCGCTGAGGAGATAAGCGCCTACCGAGCGGAGGGGATCTTGACGGTGGATATGGAGGCGTCCGCCATCTTCACCGTCGGAGCGTTGCTCGGGGTACAGATTGCTTCGGTCTTCTGCATCTCCGACGTGCTTCACGGCGAAGAATGGGAACCGCACTTCCAATCCCCGAGTCTGGCGGACGCCCTCTGGGGTCTCTTTCAGGCCGTCGAGTCGATGCTGGTGTCAGACGGGTCCACGCCGATCACGTCAACCTAAGCGCCTCAAACCGGTGTCGGCGTTCGAGGGCAAGTTCGGAGACTCAGCGGCGGACGTGCCGAGACCTGGATCAAGACAGTCAGGACCTCTGCTCGCAGGCTTGCAGGGCGGTCCGCCCGAGAGATGGCTGGCCTGCTTGACTGATTGGGTGCCCAAACGCCGAGCCGCGATGACCCATAGGCAAATCGTCGGGTTTGGTTGGACTGCTGCGGTCGTGGTTCTTGTCCTGGCATTCCTGCAGACTCAGAGCGGCACCGTCCAGGCCGTCGGATTTGTGGTCGGGCTCCCAGTCATCTTGGTTCTACTCGTCATCTCCCTCCGGATGGTCCGGTCCAGGGGGCCGCGCTCAAACTGACCCACTTCCGAAGCGCCGAACTGTCCTACCATCCCGGCGTCAATGGAAGGGGCGCTTTTACAGATGGTGATCTGGTCAATAATGACCAGGTGCGGGAGTACAGAATGTCCGGTGGCAAGAGGCGAAATCGTCCACCCCGAGGAGCAAAATGGGCGAAGATTGCACTCCCGACATGCCTCGTGCTCATTGTCTCGATTCCCGTGATGGTTGTCGAGGAGGATTGGCATGGGCGCCCGATGATTGACGAAGGGACTCACCTTTGGATCCTTCCGGCGTTCCTTGTGGCGTCAGCTTTTCTGTTCGGCGGCGGGCTTGCCGGATTCCGTAGTCCGTCTACCGCGGTGGCTCATGCTGTCCCTGTTGCGAGCTTCGCTTTGGCCATATTGCTGCTCGGCGCAGTGTTGCGAAGATTCTGGGTTGTACACCAAGGTCTGCCGATTGCTGTGCTGTACCTCTGGTGCCTCGGGATAATAGGAGCCCTGATGCTGACCCTGATTGGATCGTTGTTAGGTCGTCGGTTGGCAACCAACAGGTATTGAGGGTCCTCGATTCTGGCGGATTTGGGTTTGGCAGGACCCTGCCCCGATGGTGCCTGGGGCAGGGTCCTCACACCTCAACCCCCGCCGCGCGGTGCCACTCGCACCCAGGTACGCGAGCCTGCACTACCCAGCCGTATTTGTCCCCTCAGACGACCGACCGCAATGCGACACATGGGAGGACCCGTTCGGGACGAGTCGCCGCCAGGGACGGAGGGCGGTTCGAATCCTCGAGGGGGGGCCGCCCTTCGCCCCGACGCCGCGGTCTCCCGTCGGAGGGTTGGTGCATGACATGGGTATGAAAAGCCGATGAACACCTCGCGAGATCCATTGCAGATCGTGGTGCTGTTGGTCAAGCTTATTTGTGCACAATGTTGCGCACCCGATTGCGGTGCTGCTGTGAATCTGCGGCGCTTCTATGAATCGCGGTCGCGTCGCGGGATCGCCAAGGAGGTTCGTAGTGTTGACCCTTATTAGACGGCAGGCACCCGCCGTCGACCGCTTGAAGTCGATGGACCAATTCAGGGGCTACAAGAAGGCACAGCTCCGAGAGGTGGCGCGCCTGGCGCAGCAAGTCAAGGTTGGTCAGGGCGAGATCCTGGTCAGAGAGGGGCAGTTCGGCAAGGAGTTCTTCCTCATTCTTTCTGGCACTGCCGAGGTCACCCAGAGGGGCCGATTGGTCAACGCGCTCGGTCCCGGTGATTTCTTTGGGGAGCTGGCGGCCCTGAACCGCGGGCCCCGCAATGCCACGGTCACGGCGCTCTGCGATCTGGACTTGCTCGTCATCGGGCGCCGTGAGTACAACGCTATGCTCGAGATCCCCGAATTCCGAGATGCGCTGTTGAAGTCTATGGCCAACCGGATGCAAACCATCGACGCGCAGCTCACGACGGCGCTCGATGGGCAAGAAGCATTAGGTCCGGACACTCCCCGTTCGAACTGACCGTCGACGTCTGTCACCGGCGTCCGGTACCGGTCGCTCCCGAGGATCACTATTTGGACCAGATATGGGCGTGCTCTGGCTTCGGCTGTAGGTCTGACACTCACCGCGACCCCGAGCCAGAGTGAGCTCGATCACCTGACGCCGCCGGAAAACCCGAGGACTGTCCCCGTTCGCCGCGGTAGGTGGGACACTCCGACGCGGGTGAGGCAACCCCACTTGGTTCAGCCAGTCTGCTCACCGAAACACATATCAACAGCAGAAACGCCGCGAAACCGAGGATGGCATCACCTTCCGATGTCCGAGCCACTCTGCCGTGCCGGTTCCCCGTCGGGCGCGCTGCGGCGGCCGACCCTGCGTGTTCTACGTGACGAGTGCGCGCAGAGTGTCTGAACTGACGATGAACATTTCGTGAGGGCTTCGATTGATGACTTACGAACGGTTGCCATTGGGTAGCTGCGTCGCTGACAATACTGGTTAGTCGCTGACAATGCTGGTTAATCGCGCACTTCAATGGCGTCTCGCGCACTACTGGATCCGGAGGGAAACATGAAACATGCTGCGTCTCGTCGCGCCTTCGCAGCTGGCGCGACTTCCATCCTTGGCTTGATCGGGATGATCGCTCTGCCTTCGAGTGGACCGGCTGGTGCGGACGGCCACACCCAGATCAAGCACGTGCTCCTGATCTCGGTCGACGGCATGCACCAGTCCGATCTGGACTGGTACGTCGCCAACCACCCCAACTCGGAGATCGCGCGGCTTGCCACCGGCGGCGCTGAATACACCGATGCGCAGACACCGGACCCGTCGGACTCCGATCCGGCCGGCACGGGGCTGATGACGGGCGCCGACCCGAAGCTCACCGGCATCTACTACGACGACGAGTACAGCCACGGCGTCTTCCCGCCCGGGACGACAAACTGCTCCGGTCCGGTCCCGGGCGGCGACGTGATCTACGACTCGCCGGACGACCTGCTTCCCGCCGTGCCGGACCTTCTGAATAACGGGAGCGGCAACACTTTCCCCTCCTTCGATGAGGGCGGATCGATCTTCCCGGGCGGCATTGATAGGAACCCGGCCTTGATCATGAACCTGAGTCCGTACCCGCAGTCGGGTCTGAACCCGGCGACGTACCCGGTCGACCCGAAGACCTGCGAGCCGATTCAGCCCTGGGACTTCCTGGGGGTCAACACGATCTTCCAGGTAATCGACCAGGCCGGCATGCGAACGGCGTGGTCTGACAAGCACGCGATCTACTCGTCATTCAACGGCCCGGGCTCGAACGGCACGAGCATCGACGACCTATTCGCGCCGGAGATCGACTCGCAGGCGGTCGAGCCGAACGGCGTGCCGTACCCGGTCGACGGTGCGTGGACGGATGACAACGCTGCGACTAAGCAGTACGACTCCTACAAGCTCCAGGCGGTCATCAATTGGATCAACGGCTACGACCACTCCGGTACGGGGCCGAAGGTCGGCATACCGGCGATCTACGGGATGAATTTCCAAACAGTCTCGACCGCCGAGAAGCTCAAGAGTTCCCCGGCAGTGCTGATTGGCCCAGACGCGCTGGGCAACTACACCGAGGGCCCGTCGCTACCCGGTGGGTACATGACCGTCGACGGCCAACAGGTGCCGGGCCCATTGCTCCAGAGCGCGCTCGACTACGTCAACGACGCCCTGCAGCGGATGGCCGACACGATCCAGGCCGACGGTGAGGCCGACTCGACGGCGATCATCCTGACGGCCAAGCACGGCCAGTCGCCGCTGAACAACAACCAGCTGCAGCGGATCGACGACGGTCCGATCATTGCCGGCGTCAACGCCGCCTGGGCCGCCCAGCATCCGAGCAACACGACGCTGGTCGTCCAAGAGGCCGACGACGACGGGCTGCTCTGGTGGCTGTCGGACCGCTCGCAGGCGGCGACTGACTTCGTCAAGAACTACCTGTGGACGCATAGCGCCCCAGCGGTCAACTACGCCGGCCAGACGATCACCGTCCAGCATTCCGGCCTGCAGGAGATCTTCGCCGGCCAGCAGTCGGCACAATTCTTCGGCGTCTCGAACTCCGATCCGCACCATCCAGACGTGTTCGGGATCGCGCAGGTCGGCACGATATACACGACCGGCACGAAGATCGCGGAACACGGCGGCGACAACCCGGGCGATCGGGACGTTCCGCTCGTCGTCTATGCGCCGGGCACCGTCCGGCCCGGCCAGTCAAGCAACGGCGTGGAAACTACCCAGGTCGCTCCTACGATCTTGAAGCTGCTCGGGCTCTCTCCGAGCTCGCTTCAGGCCGTCCAGCAAGAGGGCACGCAAGTGCTACCTTGCCTCGGCCACGGGATTAACCGCCCAAACTGATCGAGCTGCGGCGAGGGCTCTCAGCGTCGCCCCGGCCCCCGCGGCCCTTCGTCCCACTAGGCCGCCCCCGCCCCCGCCCTCTGCTCTGCTCCGTCCCGTCCGGGTTTCGGGTGGGCGCTCGCCGGCCTCCGCCGTGCGATCCTCGGTGTGCCGGCGCCGGTCCCCGGTCCGCGCCGTGCGGCCCCGTGCGCGGCGTACTGGTGTCTCCGAAGGGGGCAGACGGTCCAGCTACAACAACTCAACTCAATACAAGAACTTGGAATCATCGGATGCCGCGCCGCCGATCATTCCTCGCTGAGCATCTGCGGAACCTTCGGCACGGCAGTGCATCGGGCGGCGACATCCGCCATGGCATCGCGCTTGTGAACTGAACCGGCGCTAGCTCCTGTGTGTGGACGGCTCGGGACATCAACGGACGCACAACAGTCGCCCTCAGCCAATGACAACCTCCAATGACACGTGTCAATGGGTCGTTTGGCCTAGTGAAAGAGCCTCAACTGGTGGTCATCCTTAGCTAGGCAACTGAGCCCTAGTGGAAGACGAGGCGGATGGGGACCACGCAGGACACACTCACGGCGCACGTTCGTACCGTGGCTGCTTGTCGGAACTCTCTTAGTCACAGTCTCCATCGCTGCCGTGGTTGGTGCGTCCGCTTCAAGGCCCGTCTCAACAAAGCCCGCCGCTGCGCCGCAAGTCGACGCTCCACCCACCGGCTTCGGTGGTTACCAATGGCCGGGCAAGGTCGATGAGATTGAGGCCGAATGGCGAGTACCACGCGTGGTTGGCACCGCCCAGGACGCAGGCGAGTCGACTTGGATTGGGGTCCAGGGACCCGGAACTGACGAACCATTTATTCAGCTCGGCACATTGGCGAACGTCAACGAGTCGCCGTTCCTGGGTCCTGGCGGTGGCACGAGTGCAGAGTCACCGTCTGCTCCACAACTAAGCCAAACGGACTACGAGATTTTCTGGAGCGACACGGCTCAAGACTTTCATCCCGTCCCGATCGTCCAGTTGAAGCACCCGGGAGACTTGATCGTTTTCAAGATGACTAGGGAGAGCCAAGGTTGGGAGCTGAGCGTACGGAATCTCACATACGGTTGGAGCCGCTCTGAGTTGGTTCGCTATGGCCAGGCCGACTCGTTTACGCGAGGTGAGTGGTTACAAGAAGACCCGGCTTCCTACACGCCCGGAGTCGATCTGCCCTACGCCGATACCTCGTCAGTCACCTTCCAAAGAGTTCGGGTCAACAACCGGTTCCCAAGTTCCGTTACCACGATGAGGGCGCTCTCTCAACTCAAGACGGAGTGTTCCTCGTACCTTCTCCCGTTGTTGGGGATGGATTCTCCATGGTGCGGCCGACTGGGGCTGCCCTTCAGTACATCTCGGACGCAGAGACAGTAGATGTGTCTCTCAGTCGCATCGGCGCGCAGATTGATTGGGTGGATCACGGCAATGCCAGCACCACCCAGGTCGCCGAGGTCAAACAAATAGCGGGTCTCTACAGCGAATCCGCCCACTTAGTCGATGCACAGACGTGGCCTGCCTCAGCTCGCAAGGCATCCAGTCGCTTCGTCACGAGCAACGAAGAGTTAGTCCAGAGGTTGACACAGTGGGTAAATGGCAAGGACCACTCCCTAAAGCAGCTCAGCGCAATCTTCGATCTCGCGCCCGTGGGCATCGCAGCCAACAATCTGCGAAAAGCACTTGGGCTGCCCCAGGTCTGAACCGATACCAGGTGGGCACTAAGCCTGGGCCTGCATAGTTCTTCGCAAGTTCATCTAGAAGTTCTTCCTCTCCGCGGCCCGTCTCATGAGCGGCCCACCGAATCGTGGCGGCGAGTAGGGCTAACGATTGATACTGCGCCATCGCCGTCGGGGCCTGCGTGAGTTGTTCGACGGTTGGCATCTCGACAGGACTCTGGATACCAGTCGAGTCCGTGAGAAAGGTACGAAGTAGTTCACGCACAGCTTGGATGATCTTGTCTCCTGCCGCATTTAGCATCACGTAGCCATTTTGACCTATGACGGCGCTCGGCGGGTCCTCGTTCGGCCAGCGGGTCGTTACGATGTCACTGGCACAGCCGCCGCACTGTTTGCGTCCACCACGACCCGGTTACCGAGTGGCCTGGCGAGTTGGGTAGTCAGGTGAATCAGAGACGCCTGCAAGAGACAACCGACTCCACTCTTGTAGTGAACAACTTGATCGACCGCCACAGCGATCGCATTCTTTGATCCGCGAGTACGGAGTGAGTAGGTGGCGTCGCATGGCCCAGTTCCTTCCGGCGCTCCACCAACCTCGACAGTAAGCGTTCGATGGTTCGCAGCCAATGTCGCGTTACCAACGGGGAGAGAACTCTCTGTTACTGCATCTGGGAGAGTGACTCTGGGGGGCGTAAAGATGCGGCTTGGTGAGACGGCCAAGACCTCGGGCGGGGTATTGAACACCTTGGAAGGAGAACAACCAAGCTGGTAGGGTTCGCTGTCCGCGGTCAGTCTGGAAGACGCTCGTGCCAAGCGTCACACTCGTGACGACGAGAGGGGCCGTAGCCGGAGGCCCTGATATGGCGGCGTCCTTCAGGGTGCTGAAGGCGGATTGTGAACTCACAAGAGGGAACCCGGCCGCTGCCCGCGGTCCAGTATGGAAACTCGACGGCGCAGTTATGTCACCGTCGTCATAGGCGGCTTTGGTGTCGTCGCTGGGGAAGCCAAGGGCTGGTCGGTTGACGTTGTCGCTGTCGATCAGGACAAGTGGCCTCGGCGACGCATGGACCGGGAAGTTGGACCACGCAGAGAGGGCTGCCGAGGTACGACTGGCCGATGGAAGCGGGGTCACCGTTTGGGCACTCACGGCGGAGGACAGTGCAGTCAGGGCTACGGGGCAGACCGCAACTCCCAAACCCATCTTCCTCGTTTTCCAGCCCACCGCTCCTCCTGCCTCAGATTGCTTCCGGCGTCTCTGACCATGCGGGCGGCCTGGCCCGCAATTCCCGTGGGAGTAGGAGCTGATCGAGGTCTCTCCATAGCGCCGTAGGAAGCGCGGCGTGCTCCATGTGGAGAAGCGCAGTCGTTCCTTTTCGTAGTGCTCCGGATTGTGCAAAGAGGCCAGATGCTTGAGCGCGGCGACGAGCGCCGGGGGCACGCCAATGCGGTCAATCGCCAACATGGCGCCTGAAACGGCGCGGATCACCTCAGGCGGCTTCTGCTGTGCTCCGCCGATTGGCCGTCGGTACCTTGTGTCATCTGGTCCAGCTACAACGGGTGCCAGCGACTTCTCCAGCGCATCCACGGCCTCGGGAGACATGCGAGGAATCGACGCCAGGAACGCCCACTGGTCCTCGTAGGGCTCGAGGCTGGCCGGGTCGAGAAAGACGGTGTTCCCTTGTCGCCGGCACGCTCCCTGGAGCGGGAAAGCGATCAGATTCCCGAAGGATCCCTTCGGGACGAAGTCCTGGGTGGGGAACAGTCGGTCATGGCTCGAGAAATCGAGCTCGGCTCGGACCTCCATTGCCTGGCGGAGGATGTGCACTCCCAGGCGTCGAGCCGTAGCAGCGGGTATAGGTCCGGAGAAGAATGTCCAGGTGTGCGCTCCTTCGCCAGAGCGTGATCGCTCGAGCGCGACCGGAACGCCTATGGCGGCAGCGGCATCGAGATAGGCCAGCGCATCGAGCACCCAACCCGTTCCGTCGAAATCGCAAACCAAGAGTCGACATTCGTCGCCGCGGCGCAGCGGGAAGAGACCGAGGTGACTCTCGCCAGCGAGGTGCGATTCCACAACTTCTTCGTTAATCGGTAGGTACGCACGACCTGGTTTCTTCGCGTTTGCCCAGCCACCTACGACAGAGGGGCTCCAGCCTTTCTTTCCGGTCTTCGCACTCTCCCAGCGAAGGGCGTACACATCTTCACGTCCCGCGAATAGAAATCGGAAGAGGGCGATCTTGGCTTCAAGCCGGGGAGTCCCCGTTGATGTCGCCTGTGAGGGTCTTCCGGTCCGAGTCGGCAAACAGCGTCGGTTCCCAGGGTTGGGTGACTTGATGCCGGCTCGCCGGGTCGACGGCGAGCAGGGATCTCAGGCGCTGGTTCTCAGCTCGGAGCACACGAATCTCCACGATGAGTGCATCGTTTTCCGGGGGTCCGATCTCGTTCATCGACACCTACTCGGGGGGGTCGCGGTCAGCTGGGTTCTTGATTCAGTCGCCCGGAGTGCGGCCCCAGCTACCAGACCCTACGTTATTTCGTACCACGTGCGATATTTCACACGGTATGCGCTACAATGTACGGCGTGCGATATTTCAAAGGATTGGGCTGAGGCCTAATGGACGTCAGTAGTCCCATTTCTAGCGTGATACCCAGCCTCGACGGCCCCGTTTACTCCGCCTTGAGCTCGACCAACGGCCCAATGACGTTGGGAGCGGTACACCGGCTCACGGAAGGGGCCTCCAAAAGTGGCGTCCGGACCGTATTACTTCGAATGGTCGCTTCGGGACTCGTAGACCTCGTCCCTGGCGGCTATCGGCTGAACCGAGAGCATCTTGCAGCTGGACCTATCGAGGCCCTCGCATCCCTCTACGGCGAGTTGACCAAGCGCATTCGGGCTGAGGTCGACTCTTGGCAACCGAAGCCGTTGCTGGTCGGACTCTATGGATCGGCAGCGCGCCGGGACGGAAATGAGGGAAGCGACATCGATCTACTTATCATCGGGGATGTCGAGAGCCTTGGCGATTCGGCAGTGCATCTTGCCGACCTCATCGGGCGTTGGACCGGCAATGCGACTCAGATTGTCCTTAAGAGCCCAGCAGAGATCGGGCGTTTGCGACGCGCTGAGGAGCCAATCGTGAGGAGCTGGGAGCAGGACCTCATGGAGATCAGCGGGAACCGCTCCGCGCTGGCAAAGGCCTCGTGACCCCTCGAACACAAACGTGCGGCAGGCCTGAGGCGCGGACACGACTCGAGCAAGCCGATGCCTTCGTACTCGCGGCGGAACTCGTTCTTAAAGATACAACGGCCGTCGCTAATTCGGGCGTGGCAGCCGCCCTGGCCATCCTCGCTGGCATTGCGGCGTCAGACGCCGCTTGCTGCGCCCGCCTTCGCCGACGAGCGCGTGGGCAAACTCACGAGGAAGCCGTCGGTCTTCTGGAGACCGTCGAGCCGGGCGGGACGGAAATGGCCAAAGACCTCAAGAGGCTGCTGCAGAAGAAGGACTCGGCAAGTTATGGCGTCTCCTTTTTTGCTCTTGGGGAGGCACGGGATCTCGTTGGATGGGCCAAGAGGCTGGTCGGGCGTGCGCGAACGGCTGTAGAGGCTTAATCCCTTATTCGACCCTCAACCGCGAATCCTGACCGCGGCTGTCGGGGTGAGCTTGAAGCGATCCACAGATGTCGCCACCCTCTCTCGGTGGAGACATCATGATCGGCACGGCCTCTGTCATCAGCGACTCTTCGCGGGGCTTGCCCATCGACGCCAGTGCTAGATGGTCACATGGGTGGCAGGTGGAATGGAGCCACGCCGTAGAACTCTCTGACCAGGAAATCACGAAGCAGCCCCAACAAAGCAGCCCCAACGGGATTCGAACCCGTGTCGCCACCTTGAGAGATCGGGCAGGCACGTCCAGCGATTGCACTCCAATACCATCGTGCCTGGACAGAGGCCCCCGTGCGTCCAAGGTTGGGACCTCTGTCCATCGAAATCATTTAAATGGATGGGCAATTGGATGGACAGCGGGTCCCCGAAATCCATACCGTCCTACGGTTCCAGTTTTGGCGAATCCGCCGCCGTCACCCTGCTCGGGCTTCGCGCCATTTTGTCGACCGGAAAACCCAGTGAGGCGTAAGCCGGGAGACGCTTCGCCTTATCCGGGCCAAGACGGGCACGTTGATATCGACGTAGTCGTGCACCTCGACCCGTGATTTTCCAGACATAGGCCGCAGTACTCGGCCCACGTATTGAACTATGCGGCCCTTGAATGCCATGGGAAACACGGGTAGAGCTGTCGAGCTCCGGAAGGTCGAAACCCTCCCCCAGGAAGCTTCCCGTCGCCAGTAGGGCGAGTCCACCGGCGGAGGCCTGCGCCTGCATCGCCGCCGAGGCGCTCGCCCGGGCCTTCTTGCCCATTCCGCCTCGCATCACGATCGCTTCGATCCCGAGCCGTTGGAGCTCGCCGGAGAGTGATTCCAGGTGCTCCGTCCACTGCGTCAACACAAGGCAGTTTCGCTGGATCTCGACGGCAGCAGCGACGTCACCACAGATCTGCCGCGACCGCTCTCCGTCCTCGACGAGGGAGCGGAATACGGCTTGAATGCTCAACTCCTCGTCGCTGGGCTGCTCGTGAGCGGTCGTGTGGGTCACAAGTACCCGCTCAACCCGGAGACTCTCATCGTCGTCCGGCGTCATCCGGTGTCGCTCAGCTCCGCAATACATCGTGATGAGCTTCTCGAGATGATCCCGCCGGTAAGGAGTCGCGGTTAGTCCGAGCCAGTGCCGTACCGGCATCTGACGAACAACGCGCTCAAAGGTGACCGCTGGCACGTGATGGCACTCGTCAACAATGACGAGGCCATACGCCTTGGCGATTTCGCCCAGGTCTTCCCGGCGAGCGAGGCTCTGTGTCATCACGATATCGATGGTTCCCTTCGCCTTGTTGCGACCGCCACCAAGCTGACCGATCTCCTTGGTGGCCATCCCGAGGTGCTCTCCGAGACGTGCTCGCCACTGCTCGACGAGCG
>CAVWKG010000004.1:0-12061 GCA_963755375.1 uncultured Acidimicrobiaceae bacterium
GAAGGCGTGCACGACGGCGCGGTAGTTGGCGCTCGGCGCCGAAGGCTTGGGGACGGGAAGGCGGCCGATCCGCCGCGCCAGTTGCAGGCGCAGCCCGGCCGGTTGCGGCGGCGGGGGCGCAGGCGGCCCGACGACGGTGCGCACCCGGGAGAAGCCGGCGGCGCGGCAGAGGTTGTGCAGCGCATCGATCGTCGGCACGTACCAATTCCCGAAGTCAGTGCGCAGCGAGCTGCCGGCGTGGAATTGCAGCAGCACCTCGTCTTCGTGTCCCTGCAGGTGCACCGCCTCGGTCTCAATGACGGCGACCTCCTTCGTGACGGCGCGCACGCGCTCGAGACAGGTCAGCGGCTCCTTCATGTGGTAGAGCACGCCGAGGTAGAGCACGACGTCGAACCGCCCGACCTCGTCGAGGTCGACCGTCTGGAAGTCGGCCAGCAGTGGCTCGACCTTCGATCCCAGCGCGGCCGCCGCCAACTCGAACCCGCGCCGCCCCGGCAGGTCGGACTGCCAGAAGTCCGTCTCGTCGCGGGACTGGTCGGGGAGTGTGCCACGCTCGATGCACTCGGCCCAGTAGGCACCGCGGGCAGCGAAGTCGACGCCCCAGGCGTAGTGGTCGAGCGCGACCACGCGGGACGCCCCCGCCTGCTCGGCCAGGAACGAGTACTTCCCGTCCCACGCACCGATGTCGATGACACTGCGCCCGGAAAGGTCGGGGAAGATCGTGGACCCGTCGTCCTGTGCGCTGTCGCCTTTGGTGATGACGCCGTTGCCCAGGTCGATGGTGTGGTACCAGTGCAGCGCGTCGGCCTGCGCCTGCAGGTCACCCGGGGACGTCATCGGTGCGAGAGCGTAGCGAGGCGCCGGCCACCCGTTGGACGGTCGCCGGAGGCGGAAGGCCGGTGGGTCACCGGTAGCGTGAGCGAGATGCCCCGACCGGTGCCGCCCCAGGTGATCCCGCGCCCGCCCACCTGGCGGCCCGGGGCCCCGCCGCCATGGGCGGACGTCCCGGTGGCGCAGCGGACCGGTATCGGCATCGAGCGCGTGCTCCATGCCCTGGACGCGCTGGGCCAGCGAGGCCCCGTGCCCGACGACATCGGGGGGGACGCCGTGCTCGGCGGCGCCACCGTCATCAACGAATCCGAGGCGCCGGCGGTGGACCACGTCAACGCCGGCGTCCTGGCCGCGCTCTTCGAGGAGTCGGGAGAGGCCCGGCTGATCCTCACCCGTCGCTCCTCCGGGCTGCGGACCCACAAGGGGGAGGTCAGTTTTCCCGGTGGCCGGCTCGACGCGGGGGAGGGCCCTGCCGAGGCGGCGCGACGCGAGGCGCACGAGGAGGTGGACCTCGATCCGGCGCTGGTGACCATCGTGGGCTGGCTGCACCCCTTGACGACGTTGCGCTCGCCCGCGCTCATCATGCCGGTGATCGCCACCCTTCCCGTGCGGCCGCGGCTGGTGGCCAGCCCCGGGGAGGTGGAGCGGGTCTTCGACGTCGCGCTGGCCGAGCTGGCCGACCCCGCGATCTTCCACGAGGAGCGCTGGCAGATTCCCGGGCGCACGATCCCCGGCAGTGCGGACGACTCGTTCGCGGTGCGGTTCTTCGAGGTCTCGGGCGAGTTGATCTGGGGCGCCACCGCCCGCATGCTCTCCGAGTTCGTCAGCATCGTCGTCACCGGGCGGACCGGGATCTGACGAGGGTCTCAGCCTTCGAAGCGGACGGACAGGTGGCCCAAGGGGCCGAAGGAGACGTCGAGCTCGTCGCCCGGGCCCACGGCGACGGGCGCGACCACGGACCCGGCAATGATCCTGTCGCCGCCCGCGAGTGCGGCGCCGTGGGCCGCGAGGAACGAACGCACGAACGTCACGGTGGTCGCGGGATCCTCCACCACGCTCCCTTCCGCCACGACGTCGCCCGCCCGGGTCACGGTCGCCGCCACGGCCCATGGGTTGACGCCCGGCACCTCGTCGCCGAAAATCACCCCGCGATGGCAGATGTTGCCGGCGAGGACCGGCTCGATGTCGTCGAAGGACACGTCGAGGTCGACCAGTTCCAGGGCCGGCGCCAGCCCGGCGACCGCGCCGTCGTCTCCCACCCGGATCGCCACCTCCACCTCGACGGCCGGAACGCTCCAGCCGGCGAGCGGGACGGCGGCGCCGTCGGGCGAGACCCCCGCGTCGGTCAGGTAGCCCACCACCGCCTCGGTGAGTCCGAAGTGCTCCTGAATGGCCGGGGTGTTGAAACCGATCTTCCAGCCCACCGGCGCCGCACCGGCGGCGAGGGCGGCGTCCCGACGGGCCAGCAGGGATCGCATGCCGCGGGCGACGGATGAGGCGGTGCCGGATGGGGCGGTGCCGGATGGGGCGGTGCCGGATGGGGCGGTGCCGGATGGGGCGGAACGGTCGGTCATCGGCCCAGCTTGCCCCACCCTGTGACGGATCGCCCCGGCCGGCACAGTGAGATTTCTCGGCGCAGCAGGTCACGGGTCAGCTGACCCCGCGGACCAGGATTTCGTGCGTCGGGGGAGCCTGAAGCCGGGGAACGGGAGAGTAGAGTGGAGGATCGTCGGCGTGTCGGCCCGGCGTTCGCAATTGAGTCGAGAAGACATGCCGGTGTGGTTCGTGAGCCGTACCGGCCCCACGAATGCCGGAGGGCGAGCACATTGGCTGAGATCGAGATCGGCATCTTCAAATCGGGGCGTCAGGCCTACGGGTTCGACGACATCGCCATCGTGCCGAGCAGGCGGACCCGGGATCCCGAGGACGTCGACGTCTCCTGGGAGATAGACGCCTACCGCTTCGAACTGCCGGTGCTCGGCGCGGCGATGGACGGGGTGATGAGCCCGGCGACCGCCATTGAGCTGGGCAAGCTCGGCGGTCTGGGCGTCCTGAACCTCGAGGGTCTGTGGACCCGCTACGAGGATCCCACTGCGCTCTTCGACGAGATCCGCGAGCTCGACGATGACAAGGCGACGTCGCGCATGCAGCAGATGTACCAGGAGCCGATCATCCCCGAGCTGGTCACCGCCCGCATCAAGCAGATGAAGGAGGCCGGCATCACGACCGCCGCCTCGGTGACCCCCCAGCGCACCGAGTCGCTCGCCCAGGCGTGTCTGGCCGCCGAGCTCGACATCCTGGTCATCCAGGGGACGGTGGTGTCGGCCGAGCACGTGTCGAAGACCTCCGAACCGCTCAACTTGAAGCGCTTCATCCGGGAGTTCGACCTCCCGGTGATCGTGGGTGGTTGCGCCTCGTACCAGGCCGGACTGCACCTCATGCGCACCGGCGCCGTGGGGGTGCTCGTGGGCGTCGGGCCGGGCAACGCCTGCACCACCCGCGGTGTCCTCGGTCTGGGGGTCCCCCAGGCCACGGCCATCGCCGACGTGGCCGGCGCCCGCATGCGCCACCTCGACGAGACCGGCGTGTACGTGCACGTGATCGCCGACGGCGGGATGTCCAAGGGAGGCGACATCGCCAAGGCCATCGCCTGTGGTGCCGACGCCGTCATGCTCGGCTCGCCCCTGTCGTCCGCCGTCGAGGCGCCGGCGCGCGGCTTCCACTGGGGCATGGCCACCTTCCACCCGACATTGCCCCGGGGGGCCAGGGTCCGGACTTCGGTGCGCGGCAGCCTGCGCGAGATCCTGCTCGGCCCCGCCCACGAGAACGACGGACGCATGAACCTGTTCGGCGCGCTCCGGACAGCGATGGCGACGTGCGGCTACGAGACGGTCAAGGAGTTCCAGAAGGCCGAGGTCATGGTCGCCCCGTCGTTGCAGACCGAAGGGAAGTTTTTCCAGCGGTCGCAGGGCGTGGGGATGGGCCACTGACGCGGATGAGCACGAGTCGGTGACCACCGACACGATCCTCGTCGTCGACTTCGGCGCCCAGTACGCCCGCCTGATCGCCCGCCGTGTCCGCGAGGCGCACGTCTACTCCGAGATCGTCTCGCCGACGATCTCCGTCGCCGAGATAAAGGCCCGCGCGCCGAAAGGCATCATCTTCAGCGGTGGGCCCAAATCGGTCTACGAGTCGCCGGCCCCGTCCATCGACACCGGCGTGTACGAACTGGGCATCCCGATCCTGGGGCTCTGTTACGGCGCCCAGCTCATGGCGCTGCAGCTTGGTGGCATCGTGTCGCGCACGGGCCAGGGCGAGTACGGGCGCACCGAGCTGACGCAGACCGGTACCTCACCGCTGTGCCCGGACTGGCCGGCGACGTCGAGCGTGTGGATGAGCCACGGCGACGCCATCACGGCCGTCCCCGACGGCTTCACGCCCACCGCCACGAGCGCCGGCGCGCCGGTGGCGGCCATGCACGATCCCGACCGGCGACTCTTCGGGCTGCAGTTCCACCCCGAGGTTGTGCATACCGACCGGGGCAGCGAGGTCTTCGACCACTTCCTCATGGACGTCTGCGGCTGCATCCCGGGATGGACGCACGTCTCCATCATCGAGCAGCAGGTGGCGGCAGTGCGGGCCCAGGTGGGCACGGACCGCGTGCTGTGCGCGCTGAGCGGCGGCGTGGACTCGGCCGTGGCAGCGGCGCTGGTGCACAAGGCGGTGGGCGACCAGCTCACCTGTGTCTTCGTCGACACGGGCCTGATGCGCTCCGGCGAGGCCGATCAGGTCGAGGACACCTTCCGGCGTCAGTTCAAGGTGGACCTCGTGCACGTGAAGGCGGCCGACCGCTACTTTGCCGCGCTGGCCGGGGTGACCGATCCCGAGCGCAAGCGCAAGATCATCGGCGAGCTGTTCATCCGGATCTTCGAGGAGGTGGCGCGCGACCTGGGCGCCGGCGCCGGCGCGGGCGACAGTGCGGGGTCGGGTGAGGACGGCAAGAGCGGCACCGGCGATGGCCCGCGCTTCCTGGTGCAGGGCACCCTCTACCCCGACGTCATCGAGTCGGGAAGCGACACCGCAGCCAACATCAAGTCGCACCACAACGTCGGCGGCCTCCCCGACGACCTCGCCTTCGATCTGGTCGAGCCCCTGCGCCTGCTGTTCAAGGACGAGGTGCGCGCCGTCGGCGAAGAGCTCGGCCTGCCCCACGAGATCGTATGGCGCCAGCCCTTCCCCGGTCCGGGACTCGGTGTGCGCATCATCGGCGAGGTGACTCCGGAGCGGGCCGAGATCCTCCGCAACGCCGACGCGGTGGTCGTCGAGGAGATCCGCCGGGCCG
The DNA here is from genome assembly GCA_963755375.1 of uncultured Acidimicrobiaceae bacterium. GTDB lineage: Bacteria > Actinomycetota > Acidimicrobiia > Acidimicrobiales > RAAP-2 > Bog-473. The sequence continues at coordinate 5,174 of CAVWKG010000004.1, forward strand.
GACTGTACCGGGAACTGTGGCAGTCGTTCGCCGTCATGCCGGCCGTGCGCACCGTCGGGGTGATGGGCGACGGACGCACGTACGCCTATCCCGTCGTGATCCGGGCCGTCACCAGTGACGACGCCATGACGGCGGACTGGGCCCGGCTGCCCTACGACCTGGTCGAGCGGATCGCCTCCCGCATCATCAACGAAGTGGAGGGCGTGAACCGGGTGGCACTCGACGTGACGTCGAAGCCGCCCGGGACCATCGAGTGGGAGTGACCGTGACGCCGGGGAGCGGCGGGCACGCACGCCTGTTCGACATTTCCGACGAGGGCGTGGGCGCAGCCGCGGCGGAGGCGGCAGCCGCCGAGGAGAGTCGGCCGTCCGGTGAAGGCGGCAGCGAGGGGCCGTTCGACACCCCGGCCGAGGGTGCCGACGACGGCCGGCGCCGGCGCACGCGCACGGCCACCTCGACGGGCGCCTTCTCCGGCCGGCCCGCCGCCCTGGTCGACGACCTGACCCTTCCGCAGCGCGCCGCCGTGGAGCACCGTGGCGGCCCCCTGCTGATCATCGCCGGGGCCGGTTCGGGCAAGACGCGCGTGCTGACCCGCCGCATCGCCCACCTGCTCGCCACGGGGGACGCGCCGCCCTGGGGCATCCTGGCCATCACCTTCACCAACAAGGCGGCGGGCGAGATGCGCACCCGCGTCGCCGACCTGGTCGGCCCCCCCGCCGAGAGGATGTGGGTCTCCACCTTCCACTCGGCCTGCCTGCGCATCCTGCGCTCCAACGCGGACCGGCTCGGCTACCGCTCGGCCTTCACGGTGTACGACGACACCGATTCGCGCCGCCTCATTGAGATGATCACGGCCGAGCTCGGCTACGACCAGAAGCGGTTGCCTTCGCGAGCCGTGCAGGGTGTCATCAGCCAGGCCAAGTCCGAGCTGGTGGACTTCGAGACGTTCCGCGAGGCCGCCCAGGGCGGGCCGGACCCCTTCCGCAAGCGCATCGCCGAGATCTACGTGCAGTACCAGGGCCGCCTGCTGGGGGCCAACGCCCTCGACTTCGACGACCTGCTGATGGTCACGGCCAACCTGCTCCAGGCGTACGACGACGTGCGCGCCTCGTACCAGGAGCGGTTCCGGCACATCCTCGTCGACGAGTTTCAGGACACGAACCACGCCCAGAACGAGATCGTCAAGTTGCTGGGCGAGGCGCACGGCAACGTCTGCGTGGTGGGCGACTCCGACCAGTCGGTCTACCGCTGGCGCGGCGCCGACATCCGCAACATCTTGGAGTTCGAGCGCGCCTTCCCCAACGTGACGACCATCATGTTGGAGCAGAACTTCCGCTCGACCCAGACCATCCTCGACGCCGCCAACGCCGTCATCGCCAACAACGTCGGCCGCCAGCCCAAGGAGCTCTTCACCGTGGGCGACACGGGCGGCCCGGTGACGCGGTACCGGGCCGAGGACGAGCGCGACGAGGCGGCCTGGGTCTCCAGCGAGATCCTGCGCCTGCACGCGTCGGCCAACCTGACGTGGGGCGACTTCGCCGTCTTCTACCGCACCAACGCGCAGAGCCTGCCGCTCGAGACATCCATGAAGTTCAGCGGCATCCCCTACAAGGTGGTCGGCGGGGCCAAGTTCTACGACCGGCGGGAGATCAAGGACATCCTGGCCTTCGTCCGCGTGCTGGCCAATCCGGACGACGAGGTGTCCGCCCGGCGAATCGTGAACGTCCCCAAGCGCGGCATCGGCGACACCTCGGTGGCCCGGTTGGCCGCCTGGGCCCAGGTTGAGCACGTCGCCTTCAGCGAGGCCATCGACCGCGCCGAGGAGGCCGGTCTTTCGGGCAAGGCCCTCAGGGGAGCCGAGCAGCTCTCCAAGACGCTGGCCGAGCTGCGCCCCCTCGTCCAGACGGTCAACCCCGCCGACTTCGTGCAGCTGGTGGCCGAGCGGACGGGCTACCTGGCCGAGCTGGTCGCCGAGCACACCCATGGAGGCGGACGGGCGGATCGAGAACCTGGCCGAGTTGGCCAGCCAGGCCTCCGACTTCGACGACGTCATCGGCTTCCTCGAAACAGTGGCCCTCGTGGCCGATTCCGACGGGCTCGACAGCGACGGCACCCGCGTCTCGCTGATGACGCTGCACACCGCCAAGGGCCTGGAGTACCCGGCCGTCTTCGTGGTGGGTCTGGAGGAGGGGATCTTCCCCCACTTCCGCTCGTTGGCCGAGCCGAGCGAGCTCGAGGAGGAGCGCCGTCTCTTCTACGTCGGCATCACCCGGGCCCGCCAGCATCTCGCCATCTCCCACGCGTGGTCCCGCACCACCTGGGGGCGCACCCAGCCGGCCATGCCGAGCCGTTTCGTCACCGAGGTCCCGTCGCACCTGGTCGAGGACGTCGGGCTCGGCTCACCGCGCCGCGGCTCGGGGTACGACTCGCTCTCGGGGGAGGAGCACCTGCCGGGCGCCACCTTCGCGCCGGCCGTCCCCCTGGCCGCCGCGTCGCGGGCCGCCCGTTCCGGCCGCCCGGGCGGCGGTCCCGCCAGGGCGCCGGCGGGCAGCGGGTCACGGGGCAGCACCGGCGCCGAGGACCTCGGGCTGGCCGCCGGCGACGAGGTGGTCCACGACCACTGGGGCCACGGTGTCGTCGTCAGCGCCAAGGGGGAGGGGTCGCGGGCCCAGGCCACGGTGGACTTCGACTCGGTGGGGAAGAAGAACCTGCTGCTCACCGCCACCCCGCTGCGTCGGGGCTGAGCGTTCCCGGTCTGGCGTCGGCACCAGGGCATCCGTATCCTGGGTCGGGCATGAAACGTCCCTACAGGGTGGTCGTGGCCAAGCCCGGCCTCGACGGCCACGACCGCGGGGCCAAGGTGATCGCCCGGGCGCTCCGTGACGCCGGGTTCGAGGTGGTCTACACCGGCCTGCACCAGACGCCCGAGCAGGTGGTCCAGGCCGTCGTGCAGGAGGACGCCGACGCCGTCGGGCTGTCCCTCCTTTCGGGGGCGCACCTCACCCTCGTGCCCAAGGTGGTCAAGCTCCTGGCCGACGTCGGCCGCGGCGACGTGCTCGTCATCGTCGGCGGGATCATCCCCGAAGGTGACATCCCGGTTCTGCAGGAGCAGGGCGTGTCCCACGTCTTCACACCGGGTGCACCGCTCGATTCCATCGGCTCATGGCTGTCCGAGGCCCTCGACCAGCGCGAGGAGGCGCTCGGGGCCTGACGCCGTTCCTGCTGCACCCGCTTCCCACCCACCTACGCGCCGACGCGCGAGACACCAAGGAGACACACCCAACGTGGACCTGTACGAGTACCAGGGCAAGCAGTACTTCGCCCGCTTCGGCATCCCCACCTCCCCGGGAGGCGTGGCCGACACGGTGGACGAGGCGGTCGAGCAGGCCGAGTCCGCGGGCTACCCCGTCGTGGTCAAGGCCCAGGTGAAGGTCGGTGGCCGCGGCAAGGCGGGCGGTGTGAAGCTGGCCGCCGACGCCGACGAGGTCCGCCTGCACGCGGGCAACATCCTCGGGCTCGACATCAAGGGCCACGTGGTGAAGCGGCTGTGGGTCGAGCACGCGTCGGACATCGCCAAGGAGTACTACGCCAGCTTCACGCTCGACCGCCCGGCGAAGCTGCATCTCGGCATGCTGTCGGCCGAGGGCGGCGTCGAGATCGAGGAGGTGGCGGAGACCAACCCCGACGCCATCGCCAAGATCCACATCGACCCGGTGGCCGGCATCACCGAGGACCAGGCCCGCGAGTGGGTGGACCGGGCCAACCTCGACCCCGAGGCGCGGGACCAGGCGGCGACCCTGCTCGTCCGCCTCTACCACTGCTACGTCGAGGGCGACTGCGACCTGGCCGAGATCAACCCCTTGATCCTCACGCCCGAGGGCAAGGTGCACGCGCTCGACGCCAAGGTGACCCTCGACGAGAACGCCACCTTCCGCCACCCCGAGTGGGAGGAATACGAGGACGACTCCGACGTCGACCCCCGCGAGAAGATGGCCAAGGAGAAGGGTCTCAACTACATCGGCCTGTCGGGCACCGTCGGCATCATCGCCAACGGCGCCGGCCTGGCCATGAGCACGCTCGACGTGGTGACGCAGGTCGGCGGTACCGCGGCCAACTTCCTCGACATCGGGGGTGGTGCCAATGCCGACGTCATGGCCGCCGCGCTCGAGGTGATCAACGCCGACCCCGCGGTCAAGTCCATCTTCGTCAACATCTTCGGCGGCATCACGCGGGTCGACGAGGTGGCGAAGGGCATCATTGAGGCCATGGGCCGGGTGAAGCTCAGCTCGCCGGTCGTCATGCGCCTCGACGGCACCAACGCCGTCGAGGGTCGTGCCCTCCTGGCCGACCACCTGTCGGACACGCTCATCGCCGAGCCCACCATGCTCGAAGCCGCCCGTCGGGCCGTCGGCCTGGCCAACGCATAGCCGCCTTCGGACCCGAGAGAGAACAGGAACCAACGTGAGCATCTTCGTCGACGAGACGACAACGGTCGTGATCCAGGGCATCAGCCCGACGAGCCAGGGGCTGTACCACGGCCTGCGCAACAAGGCGTACGGCACCAAGGTGGTGGGTGGCACCAACCCCAAGCGGGGCGGTGAGGAGATCGAGGGCATCCCCGTCTTCGCGTCGGTGGCCGAGGCGGTGAAGGAGACCGGCGCGACCGCGTCGTTCATATCCGTGCCGCCGCGGGGTGCGGCCGACGCCATCATCGAGGCGGCGGAGGCCGGCATCGCCTTCATCGTCTGCATCACCGAGGGCATCCCGGCCCAGGACGAGGCCGTGGCCTACAACCGCCTGGTCCAGGAGTTCCCCGGCACACGCCTGCTCGGCCCCAACTGCCCGGGCATCATCAGCCCGGGGAAGTGCAACATCGGCATCACGTCGGGCGACATCGCGTTGGCGGGAGGACCGGTCGGCATCGTGTCCCGCTCGGGCACGCTGACCTACCAGGCCCTGCACGAGCTCTCGCAGCAGGGCATCGGGCAGACCACCTGCGTCGGCATCGGGGGCGACCCGGTGCCGGGGACGAACTTCATCGACTGCCTCGCCGCGTTCGAGACCGACCCCGAGACCAAGGCCGTGATGATGATCGGCGAGATCGGGGGCTCCGAGGAGGAGCGCGCCGCCGAGTTCATCGCGTCCAGCATGACGAAGCCGGTGGCCGCCTACATCGCCGGCGTCACCGCACCCCCGGGCCGCAAGATGGGCCATGCCGGCGCCATCATCTCGGGCTCCCAGGGCACGGCCCAGGCGAAGATGGACGCGCTCTCGGCCGCCGGTGTCGCGGTGGCGCAGAACCCGACCGAGTGCGGCGAGAAGATGGTGGCCATCGTGCGGGGGCTGGGCTGAACCCCCGCACGATGGTCGTAGCGACGGGCCGCTCGACTAGTCGGCGACCGTCTGTGGCGGCTAGGCGTCGGTCGCTGCGAGGACCGGTGAGGCGCAGCGCCCAGGTCGCCACGCCGAGCGTGCCCCGCCGCTGCTTGATGGCGATCACGATCCCGGTGGCGAGGAGCCAGATCGGGAAGCCGAACAGAAGGGCGAGGAAGCGAGCGGGCCGGCCCGCCAGCACAGCGACCAGGACGGAGTACCAGCCGAGCGCTTGGGCAGCGGTGCGGCGCCCGGTTGAGCAGGATGGCCAAGCCGGTCGTCAGGGCGCAGGAGGAACATGCCGAAGAGGATCGGCAGCTCGTTGTTGTCGCCGAAGAAGTTGACGAACTGCGCCACGGCGTACTCGTGGTTGTGCGCCGCCAGGATCAGCGTCACTTCGAAGGTCCCGAGCACAATGAAGCCGGCGACGAAGATGATGCCGGAGGCGAAGGACATGTTGGGCCACAGCTCGCTGACCGCCCGCCTGGACGCAGCACGGACGCAGCTGGGTGACGAAGACCAGTGGGACGGCAAGGCCCAACCCCACCAGGTAGATGGTGGCCCAGCTCTGTCCCGTGTGGGTGTTGTACCAATGCGCCACCGCGACGCCAGAGGCGTTCTCTCCCGGCGAATTGCCCGAAAGCGGTCCAAACGCCACGAATATCGGCACCACCACCAAGATGGCAAGGAAGCCCATCCAACGATTCACTCCTCGAGTCCTTCATTGCCGTCCCTCCCTTTGTCCGTTTGGTTGGACATGTGGGACCGTGACCCAGCGGCGCCCTGGAGACGCTCGCTCGCACGCTCCTGATGGGAATTGTGAACCTATTGAGCGCTGAGCGGAAGGGGGTTAGTACCGGTGCCTGATCGGGGGGCTAGCACCACCCCTCCGCCCATCGCCGCCCCGGTGGATACCCCATCTCGGGTCCCTGCCTCGTTAGCGTCTTGTTGCGATGGAGACAGGAGTCCCCCAGGAAGCCGGGGTCCCGCACGTGGCGGGCCCGGAGGACCGCAGCCGGAACCCGGCGACGCCCCTCCGCCTGGCCGATCTCGATACCGGCCTCCCGCCGCCGCGCCGTGCTCCGCTGTGCCCTGACCATCGCACTCTGTTGGGTGTTCATCATCGGAGCGTTCTATGTCGTCCCCATCGGTCACGAGTCCGGTGTCCGTACCTTCCTGCGTCTCGGCGCCGACATCGCGGTGATCGCAGCCGTCTTCGCCTGGCAGATCCGCCGTATCTCCCTGGCCGAGCTCCCCGAGCTGCGGGCGATTGAGGCCCTCGGGATCGTGGTCGTCTTGTTCCTGGTCGCCTTCTCCGGCATCTACCTGGGGATGTCACACGAGTCGCGCTTCACCTTCAACCAGCGGCTCGACCAGACACGGGCTCTCTACTTCACCATCTCCGTCTTCTCGACGGTCGGCTTCGGTGACATCACGCCGCGGACCGACCCCGCCCGTCTGGTGGTCTCGGCCCAGATGCTGCTCGATCTCGCCATCATCGGCGCCGTCGTCCGC
>CAVWKG010000005.1:0-31781 GCA_963755375.1 uncultured Acidimicrobiaceae bacterium
CAGGCCTCGGACTCCTCGGGCTCATTCTCTACGTTGTCGTCGTCGTTCTGGGGCTGCAGTGCACGTACCGCCTTGCTGCCCTTCGTCGCGATCCGTTGTATTCTATGCAGTACTCGGACTTCTCGTCGTCATGCTCGAGCAGTGGCTGAACGGTGACCTTTATTTGGTGGCGTGGCTTGTCTGGCTCTGCCTAGGCTGGGTAGACCGGAATGCCCACCTGCGTTATTGCGAGAGCGTTCCTTCGCTGATCCGACAAGAAAAGCAAGGCACGCGTGTTATCGCATGAACAAAATGATCAAGTCGAGCACGGAGCCACCGGCGGACTGCAGTGAACGTCACTGTGGTGGTCCTGGTCGGGGGCCGTCATCAGCCATGGAGCTGACCACTCTCGGCCGGGGCGGCCATGCGCAGCGCGTCCGGGACGAGTGGGTTCGCGTTTTCCGATTCCCTGGTCGTTTTGCCGCGGTGGCCGACACGCTGGGTACCACGGCTCGAACTGATCGCTCTTCTACGGCGACGCCCCAGCGGCAACGAAGTAGACTGGCAAGACGAACGTCGTCGTACGAGATGCGGAGCAGATAACGTCGCCCAGATCCTGGTTGCCGCCTGGATGGGGCTCTTTTCGTGGCGGGGACTGTGGAGCGACGAAAGGTTGATCCCTCGCGATCCATTGGAGGGGACCGAAGATCAGGGATCGGTAGGGGCCGATGGCCGGGTCGAAAGGCGCCGATCGATCCGAGTCGCCTATGTCGGGCCCACACCTCAAAGGGCGGCGGAGGCCCGCAGGGCTGCCGCGTGGCTCGACTTGAAGAGCTCCGTCGGTCCGGAGTTCGGCTGGACCTCTATCTCACCGTCACGGAAGATCGGACGGAGATCGCTGCTCTCGGGTCGTTGCCAGGAGTGAAGGTGATCCAGGTTTCCAGCGTGTGGCGATGGAACCGCTGGTACAGCAGGAACGACTTTATCGCCATGGTGACGGGAATGGGTTCGACCTCGCTTGGTCGCCGACGGCTGGTGGACCTGCTCGTGGAGCAGCACAAACTGTTCCATACGACGTGATGTACCAATTCTCCACGATCGAAGTGTTCGGTCGACGGCGGGACCGGCAGAAGCTTCCCACGATGGTGCTCCATCCGAGCGTCCATGCGGCGGGAGAGCTGCAATGGATGTGGAACGAGCGCGAGTTGTCACGGCGGTGTGAAGGGTGGCTTAGGCCCCGGCTCGTGATGGGCTGGTTTCTGTTCCGGAGTCGTCGCCAGCGGCGGGACATCGGTCGGGCTGCTCTCGTGCTCGCGCTGAGCGACGCGTTTGGCCGCCACCTCAGCGAGGACTATGGCATCGACCCCACCCGAATTCGGATCGCCCCGAACCCGATCGACCTCGAAAGCTTCCGTCCGCGGCTACAAGTCCCTCCAAGGGAGGGACCGTTGAGGATTGCGCTCCTTGGCCGGATCTCGGTTCGCAAAGGGCTTGAATTGGTCGTCGAACTTTCGAGCAGAATGCGCGATCTCGCCGGTCAAGTTCAGTTCGAGATCGTGGGCGACCCGTCGCTTTGGTCCGACTACAGGCGGCTCCTCGATGACCTCGATCCGACGATGGCGAGCGTCCATGGCCACGTTTCGTACGACGAGCTGAAGGAATGGATCCCGACATGCGACCTATTGCTCCAGCCGGCCAAGTATGAGCCATTCGGCCTGACCGTGGGCGAGGCCCTGGCATGTGGGGTTCCTGTTGTCGTGACGAGCGAAGTCGGTGCAGGCGAACAGCTCTCAGAGGCCTGCTCAATCAGAATACCTCCGTGTGACGTCGATGCGCTCGAGGAAGCCGTCCGTGAGATGGTCACTCGCCTCACTTCGCCCGCCAGAGGGCCGATGCAAGCCGCAGCGCGATCCGAAGCAGAGCGTCTCTGGTCGGCTGGATCGACAACGCTCCCGGTCATCGAGGCGCTGTTCCGTGTGGCGGCTCTTGGCACGGATGTCCCTGCTGGTTCGCTGTCGAATGAGCCGCTCATGCCAGAGGTTTGACCGGACATGGGTGAATGTACGGCTACGCCGCGCACGTGTGACGGTGTTCTCATGTGCTGCTCACAATGTCGCATGTCGGTTCGCGGGTAAAGAATCAACAAACAACCGGACCTAGTGGTTCCGGAAGACCCAGCCGTTGGCGGCCTTGGAGCGCAATTCGAGCGAGGAGCAAATCATTGGCTTCCACAAATCGCAGGACTCGGAAGTCACCGTGGTCGTACCGACTTATCGCCGACCTGATCAACTAGTGAAATGCCTTGCCGGACTTCAGCGTCAGACCTGTGGTTCATCGACAGTAATCGTGGTGAAAAGAGATGGCGACGAACTCACCGAGAGTTGTTTAGCGGGCTCCCTACCGCTTGATCCACAGGTGGTGCCAGTCGAACAAGGCGGCCAGATGGCGGCGATGGCCGCTGGGCTCGAGGCCAGTCGGACTCCGCTGGTGGCGTTCACGGATGACGATGCTGTACCGAGAACGGACTGGATCGAGCGCCTGATCAAGCCATTCTCGAACTCCGAAATTGGTGGTGTTGGCGGACGAGATGTCGTTGTGGCCGACGACCTCGATAACACGGAAAGTCTCAGGGAGCTTGTCGGGGTAATAACTCCTTGGGGGCGTCAAATTGGCAATCACCACATCGGGGTTGGTTCGGCTCGGTACGTGGATGTCCTCAAGGGGGTCAACTGCATGTATCGACGCACCGCCATCGCTATACCAAGTAACCTGCGCGGCTCGGGCGCCCAGGTGCATAACGAAGTAGCCATCGGGTTGCGAGCCAAATCCAACGGATGGAAATTGCTCTATGACCCCCAGATCATCGTTGACCATTATCCTGGGGAGAGATTTGACGTCGACGCCCGGTCAGGACGCGCCAAAGATGCAACTTTCGATGTCGCCTATAATTTAACGTTGTCCATCGGATCTCAGGGGCTCGTGCCGGCGGTACGAAGAGTGATTTATGGCCTCTTAATCGGAGATCGCTCTCTGCCGGGACTTGGAAGAACAATAATTGCACTCCTTACCGGGAGCGAGAGACGGAATTCATCGAACACCTTGGACCCGCATTGCGAGGTAATTCTCATGCGGGCTTCGAGCTGGCGCGGGGCCGAGGTGTCACTTTCTACTAAGGAGTGGCTGCCCGTGAAATTTCACATAATGAGCAGCTTGTAATCGGTGGAGGCCTATGATTTAGCGACCGGAGTCCCCGGGACTGACGTCAGCAGTGCTGCTAACATCGATAGAAGTGGCAGAGCATGAGTGAAACTGTGATGCGTCGACCTCATTAGATGCGACCTGACGTCGATGATCTTTGCGTGACAATTGCCGCTGGACGCTATGAAAGACGCGGAGCGGAGCGATTAAACCGTCGACCGTTGGGTCATGAAGCACAGATTCACCTGTGACGTCCGGACCGTGTAATGCGACATGAGTCGCTCGATAAGATCAGCCCAACATCTTCGCCAAAAGTACAACTACTGGGGGTTTCTGCTTCCGGTGACTGTTCCGCCGCGTCCAAGTGTATGCCAGCGGGCGGCCCGTGACGATCCTCGACGAGGACGGCGGGGCTTGGACTAAGCGATGTCCGCATAATCAGCGACGCAGTGTCCTTTAACGCTGGCCTGAATCCAAGACCTAAAAAATGTTTCGGCAGATAGGGGCCCACCCGCGCCGCGGATGCGACAGCCCCGACTCGCTTGGTCCAGCGTCCAGCCCCGTGAATCGCGACCCGAGACTGATGGCGACGTGCCATTACTTCCCATGCGTGAGCAGCATCACGGCAACCGAGCTCTCGCCACCATTCGGCGTAGCTCTCCGCGAGCGCGACCGCTGGGCATAGACGTCGTTTGAGGTGTGCAAGACCGCTTAACGTTGTATTTTAGATAGTGTCCTTTCTCTTCCCGAGTGACGCTGGTCTCGTGGATCCGATGCCAGGCCAGGACCTCGGGCAACTCGATCATCTGGCCGAGACCGAGAGCGACGAACTGTATCCATTCGTCCTGAAGCATCGGGCCAGTAGCGAACTGAGATTGCGGGCGCGGCTTTTGCGCGATCGATAGGAGCGAAGCGTCGAACACCATCGCGAAGCCTTGTCTCATAGGTAGACCAAACCCGCGGTAGCGGCGGGTCCGCGTGATGTACGTGCGGGGATAACGGGTGATCCGTGAAGGCCGTAAGCGCCGATGAGTCGCTCATCGACAAGGTGACTGGAGTGAGTAACCAGGGTCGGTGTGTCCTGGGCTTGAAGAACCTCAAGACAGCGGCGCAGCTTGGCCGGGGACCACACATCGTCCTGGTCGGCGAAGGCGAGGTAGGTAGTGGTTGCTCTTGCGGCGGTCTGCAGAAAGTTCTCACCCACTCCAAGCCGTTGGCTGTTGCGTTCAATGGACACCGGGAAGGGGGCCGTTGTGCGGAACTCCCGAAGGATTTCATGGGTTGCATCGGTCGATCCATCATCCCCAATGAGAAGCTCGGCCGGGAGAAGTTCCTGTGCGCGGATACTGGCGAGCTGGTCTCGAAGATATCGATCCCCGTTGTAAGTCGCCATCACGACCGAGACGCTTCCACGCATTCCCACTGCACGATTATACGAGAAGACGGCGTGAACATGGCCTGGAACCCATGAACTGTGTTCTTCATCGCCTTTTGGCGTTGCACCAACTCTGTGGACGATGTTGCTCCAATCGACGAGGCTGAGGTCGGGACGCCCTATCACGAACGATGAGATGCTCGCCGCGAAGTTGGAAGCAGGAACCGAGTGCGCTAAAGATGCGTACCCGGCCGGCGCCTGTCGTGGTCGTGCCGGTTGACGAAGCAAATCGATCTGGCGGGGGCCACCTTGAATCGGTCATGTAAATCCGCTGGCGGGGGTTCAGGGTCACGAGTCTTACGGCTCTCGGATTCGAGCGAGTTGCTCAGCATCGACCGGTTCAACAGCCTCGTCAGGCGCAGGTTTTGTGGCTGACTGGCGCGAAGACGACACCTTGCGTCGTCACTCCGACCAACTTCAGCTCACGTCACGGCTGGGCCGATCATTGATGTCCCGTCAGGCCGCGATGAGGGACTGACGAAATCCATCAACCCTGGATGGCAATCGGATTCTCGGATCCTCCAGAATCGTCCTACCCAAGACCGGAGTGCGTTTACCCCCTTTTCAGCCCTTGATTGCTATGAGACGTGCTCGGTAGACGCTGCCCGCGATCCGCTGACGAATAGGTGTCGGACTTCGATAGTTGATTCTCCATCCGGCCGCAGCGAGGAGCCGGGGCAGATGGTCCTCTCGGAGCGACTGGGGGTGGAGGATGACATTGAAATCATGTGGGTGAAACCGACGAGTGACCTGACGCCACTTGACTAATCCCAAAGTAGAAAAAACGTTCACCCCGAACAACAAGGTGCCACCTGGCTTGGCCAGGCGAGCAGATTCTACGAGGATGGCTTCGGGGTCCTGGGTGTGGTCGATGACGTTGTCGCAAACGACGAGATCGAAGACCCCGGAATCAAGGGGGATGGGCTTGGTGGCATCGGCCTGGAGATAATCGGTGCGTTCTTGGAGACGCCGGGCGAAGTCGTCGACTACTGGATCGCCAGTCGAAACGACGAGACGTGGAAGTGGATCAACTGCGACCGCCTTGTCTGCGTGGCCGAAAGCGCTCCAGCCGATGCCTAAAGGACCAACTCCAAGTTCGACCACTGCACCGACAGTCCCAATGGAGCCGAAGTTAGTTCCGAACTCCACCAGGCGTGTTACCTCTTCAATCTCCGACAAGACACCGGCGGCACTCGTGACCGTGCCTGTCCAGTAGCTAAGTTCTTCTCTCTGGGCGCTTTCCCAATCGACTGGCATGTGTCCAAGGATACCGCAAAAAGTGACACGTCGGTCCCCGTGAGCTGATCCTCCGGTTAGTTGCGAGCTCGCCAGCTCTCACGGGATCTCGGGGATGTGACTGACAGCACTTCGACTTGGATGAAGACGCGGTCGGCCATGCCGCGAGCACCTCGTGATACCCCGGAACACTGGTCACGCCGAGATGCCTGCATGCGTCGACCGGCAGGACGTGAGCACGTGGTCGAAGCAGATCGCGCATTTCACGCAGCAGGGCCAGGCCTCGTCGTGGCGCCCGCAGTAATGATCGGCTGGCCGCTCACTGCGGACCTGACATGCCGTATCGAAGCGGTGCCGAGGCGTAGAGAGCGACGTCGGTGTCGTCGGCGCCGGCCGGGGCACCGCACTTAGGAAGCGGTCCATCACGCCGACGGCTTGTGTGAGGATGTGTCGCAGTTCAATCCCGAGAGGACCTGAGGCCCGCACCTCAGTTCTGAGATTCGTCGATGTGTTCACGCGCTATCACGTCCAAAAGGAACCGGCTAACCCTCGTCCCATCTGCCCGCTGATGTGGGTCGGGCGGTTGGTCGATCATCGCTCGTCTTTTTTGGTCAATCTCTTCGCTGGTCACTCCCTCAATCATCGTCACGAGGCTATTTAGATAGGTTGGATCCCAGGGCGCGTCCCCACGTATGCGCCAGATCCAACCGGTGTCAAGGTCGTAGGACGCCGCAGTTTGACCAGTGACAACTGGAAGTCCTGCAGCCACGTACTCTGCCAACTTCGTCGCATATCGAAAGCCACCCACCTGATCGACGCTCTGCGGTAAGGAACCTATGTCCATGGCCGCCAAATAGGCGGGGACCTCTTCGCGAGGAACTGGGCCGATCAGACGGACCCGTTCACCTAGTTCCGGTCCTGCTTCGCTCTCCAAGACCCGGCGCCCACTCCCGCTGCCTATGACCAACGCCATGACATCCCGCCGGGCGGACCGACGAACGGCATTAACGATCTCAAGGCCATAGCAGTATGAATACCGCTTGTTCCACATGAGAGTGCCTACTATGCCGATCACTAGCGCCTCAGCAGGGATGTTCAGTTGGGCGCGTACTCTTTCGCGATCTTGTTGGCGCTCCTCAAGTGGCCGCTGAGGAATCCATCCAGGAGCCGTCATTGCACGAGGCGCTCCCAAGGACATAGCTCGTCCTGTCAGGTACGGCGTCCAACCAATCACTCCGGCGGCAAGACGGCATAGAACGCGCTCGTAGATCGAGCCTGGGAGAGCAAGAGCTCTCCATCTGCTGGCAAGATACGGACCGATCGCATCGCCGGTGCTGAACACATACGGAATGCCGAAAAGCAACCGCATCACAATCAGAGGCATGCCACCGCCGATACCCGTTCCCTCCATCAGCACCAGGTCCGGCAAAACTCGGCGAACCTCACGGATTACGCTCCACGGCGTCAGCAGCAATCGCTGACCGAATGAGCCTCTGGTTACATCGACGAAGACGACGTCCAAGTCGCCGACCAAAGCTCTGAGCCTAGAGCCGTCTCCGCTCGAAAGTCCTTGGGTTGCCAACGCGCATATTTTCGGTGAACTCTGCCCGGCCGTCATGGAAACACCTCAGCTGCGACTCTTCACGCTATATATCACCAGGTTAGGTCGGCTACGTCCGGCCGGCGTGTCGGTACCAGGCCCAACGGTCCGATGTCCAGGGCCTTTTGGTCGGGTTCCTCGCAGAGCAAGGCGTTCTGGGCGGCGAACCGGCCAGTTCGGGCCACGCTGAGCGGGTCGTGGAGTGGAACACCCTTAGCTTGCCAGTGAGCAGGAAAGTCCGGGAAATGATCACGGAGTCGCCGAAACCAACCTCCGGCGGACTGCGGAGAAAAGACGATTCAGAAAGGGCGACTTGTTGCGGCAAGTTCCTCGAGCTGCTGGCCGAGGCGGTCGGCAACCTGGTCCCACCCCCCACGGCTTTGCACTCTTTTGCGTCCTTCGGCACCAAGGGAGCGGCGAAGGTCTGCGCTCACGGCGAGTGCCGCTAGGGCGCGAGCGAGGTCATCCCGATCGCGTTCGACAATCATTCCGGCTTGGCTATCTCCCAGCAGTTCAACGACGCCATTCACCGCCGTGGCGACCACGGGAAGAGAGCATGCTGCCGCCTCTAACGCCACCAACGGGTAAGCCTCGTACCGGCTCGGCAAGACGAATATGTCGGAGGCTTTATAGAAACTAGACGGGTCCGCTTGCCACCCAAAGAACTTTACACGTGTCGGAATCCCGGCCATGGCTGCTCGATCGGTGAACCTGGACTGGTCTCCCGAACCAACCACCCAGAGCTCAAGATAGTCACACTCTTTTGAGGCTAGGGCAACGCCATCTATCGCGATATCAAGACCTTTGTGGTCCCAGTCGGCACCAACGAATAAGGCAACAACGGTATTATCTGGTATGCCCTGTTCATTGCGAATCCGCGCCCGGACGATGCTGTCTGGCTGGTATCGATCGGTGTCTACGGCATTTGGGATCACCGCTATTGATATACCTGGATAATGCTTCCTCAGTTCGTCCGCGACGCCGTTGGACACCGCGTGAAACTTTCGCAGCCGTGTGGGGCGGTAGCACCACCGCTCAGCAGCTAAGGCGAGGAAACGGTTCGCTGTGGTGTTCAAGCGGCGAGGCAGCGGTGCGCTACCCGGGGCCAGGCTGCCCATAGCCTCGACCAAGCCAGCGTGGCACAGATGTACGGAGGAAATGTCGGCGCGATTAGGGACAGTTGCTCCAGCGACGTGGACTAGTCCTCGTAACGATCTCGTCGCCACCCAAGCAAGATAGATCTCAGTCGCCACCCACCCAAGACAAAGAAGCAAGCGTACCTGAGCGGTGCTGGACGCCGAGGCAGCGGTATCCGATGCCATTCCACGAGCTCGCGGAGCTCGGGAGGCAGCGTCGCTGATACCACGGTGATGTGCCATTTGTGACTGAGCCTCTTGATCACCTCTGCGTGGACTCGATCCATCCCTCCACGGCCGTGGAGATCCTGGGCAACAAAGACGAGTCGGCGCGTCGGTAGTTCGATCATATGAGCATCCCCGGTGGGACAGGTTGATTCTATGCCGATCTGTCAGGCAGAGTGCTCTCCGGGCACGCCCTTTCCTCGATACGGGTGTCGCTCACACGAACCTCGCTGTCGATCTCAAGAACCTTGAGCCTCGACGAGCGGAAGGCGCGATGTTCTCTCTCGACGAACCTCACGTCCTCCAACTACCGCGCCAACGTCTCGTAGTCGTAGGAGAAGCGATGTAGGCTTCCTTGTCGAAAGTGAGCACTGACGACTTCCATGGTGCTCGTACGAAGAGCCCGTGGACTGATAGGGGAGCGGACTGAAGCTCATCGATCTGCTCCGAGCCATCGGAACAATAGGCCTTCGGAGAGACTTCTCACCGTCGGAACGATGACGCGGATGACGCCGTGAGGACGCAGGACGGCTGCGGGGCCTCGTCGTAATAATCGAGATATTCGACGAATGCTCCGTAAAGATCCCACGTCCGGATCGACTACAACACTTGTCGGTCCCACTCATCACTTGGGTATTCGGCCCTGGTCGAGTTTCGCCGATCGGTGGCAGTTCAACGAAGCCGGACTCTCAGAGAAGGTTGATCAACGGGGTCCGGTCAGCAGCGCCACAACGGCGCCGACTGGTTCCGCCGGTGGCTGGCGAGCGCTGTCGCTCAGGCCTGCGGGCTCGCAGACGCCTGGGCGATCAGCTCCTCGAGCGCTTGCAGCTGGTCGGCCGCGATGTCGGTCTTGACGGCCTCGACCGTCGAGCGGAGATGCCCGGCGTCGTTGGTCCGGAAGAGCACGACGCCGCCGCGGTTGCGGGCCATGGCACGGCGAAGGAGCAGCGCGGCGAGCACGCTCGCGTCGGTCGCCTCGCCGTCGAGACGGCCCGACCACTCCCGGAGCGCCGATTCGCTCGCTCCGGCAAGGTGAGCCCGCAACGCCCTCAGGTTCCGGTCGAGGACCCCGTGGGTGATCGTGCTCGTACCACGGCGTCGAGCGCATCCGATCACCTCTGCGCCGAACATGTCGCCGTCGTCGTGGAACTGCACGAGGGGGACGGCAAGGGACTCGTGCCCGAGGATCTCCAGGGTGCCGGCGACGCTCGTTGCCGGGCCGGCGCACCCGATCGCTCCGGAGCCGACGAGGTCCGACAGGACCTCTTGGACCGACCCTGAGGCCCACTCTTCTGGGGTGCACTCGTGGAGGAGGAACGCCTCGAGGCGATCGCGCCGCAGGGCGCGAAGGCTCGTCTCTAGGCTCTGCCGAATCTGCTCGGGGCCGAACTGCCCCCCCCGCACACGGGCAGTCGCCCGCGACCGCACTGCCCCGTAGTAAGGGCCCGGGACCTTGCGCAGCACCGCGCGGGCGAGCGCCTTCGTGCGGCGGCCCGCCAGGCCGTGGGTGGCGGCAGGAGCGATCCCGCATTTCGTGGTGACCGTGCAGGGCTCGTTTGTCGTGGTGAGGAAGTCGCCAAGGATCGCCTCCGCGTCGCCGGACCCGTACGAGCGCGCGACGTCGAAGTGCCGGATCCCCAGTTCG
Organism: uncultured Acidimicrobiaceae bacterium; assembly: GCA_963755375.1. Lineage (GTDB taxonomy): Bacteria > Actinomycetota > Acidimicrobiia > Acidimicrobiales > RAAP-2 > Bog-473. Next base: position 10,455 of record CAVWKG010000005.1, read on the forward strand.
ACTGCCGCCGAGAGAAGCCCCATGGACTCGCTCTTCGTGTTCGAGCCGACGATCCCGCTGCAGCCGAAGCCGAGAGCGGTGGTCGTGGTGCCGGGTCTCCCGAGTCCGGCCGAGGGGATCGTCACCCCGGTGCCGTAAGCGCGAGCGCCAGATGGTCGGCGAGGCGGACCGACAGCGCCAGCATCGTGAAGGTTGGGTTGGAGACGCCGCTTGTGGGGAACACCGAGCAGCTCGCGACGTGGAGGTTCTGGACCCCGTGCACCGTGCAGTTGGCGTCCACGACGCCGCGGGCCGGGTCGGTGGCCATGCGAGTGGTCCCCATGTGGTGACCGATGTCGACGACGACGCCACTCAGCTCCCCCGGGTCATCGGACAGCGAGAACGCGCCGACGTCCACGCTGGCAAGTCCGAGCCGCTCCATCTCGCCGACTGCCATTTCGACGAACTGCCTCGCGGTCTCGATCTCGGCCTCGCCCAAGCGCCAGTCGAGACGGGCGACGCGCTGGCCGAGGGCGTCGACGCGCTCGCCGAGCGTGACGCGGCTGTCAGGGTTCGGTGCCTGCTCGAGCCCGATTGCGAGCGACATCCGCCCCGAGGTGTCCTGGCTAGGCACCCCGCGCACGTAGTAGCGGTTTGCCGCCGTCGCGAGCTGGAGGGGGTGGCGGGCGATCTCGCGGAGCTCCTCGAACCGCCCGCGCCCGAAGCGCCGCTCCCTCAGCGCTGTGACGAGTGACTTGCCCGCCTCCACGCCCGGCAGCCGGGCGCCCTCGAAGACGACCGACGCCCCGCAGTTCAGGCTCTCGGTCTCCGCCTGCCACTGCTCGGCGGCGCGGATCAACGGCAGGTACTTGATACTGCCCTCCTTGCGGGGCCGGAAGTGCCGCGAGCTGCCTCGCCGGTGATCTCGCCCACGGAAAATCCGGGGTGGTCCTGGAAGTACCTCCCGACCAGGTCGTGGCCGTTGCCGATGCCGCCTTCGGAGCGGCTGGTGGACGACAACAGCAGCCGGGCCGTCTCGATGCCGCCACAGCACACGACGAAGTGCTCGGCACCGACGGTGAGCTCGTGGCCGTCGATGTCCCTCGCCGTGACGCAGTCGACGGCGTCACCCTGCGGGCCGGCGACGATTCCGGTCACGTTGGCGTGGAGCACGACATTGATCTTGCTTAGGGTCTCGAGCGTGTCGCGGGAGACCTCGGCGAAGTTCGGGCTTGGGCTGAACTGCGAGTACACCGTGGAGAGGAGCCGCTCGTCGAAGGCCGGGCCGGCGGGGAGGACGTCCGGCCACCGGGGCTCTCCCGGGTCGCCGAACGTCTCGATCGCCAGGATCGCCTCGGCCCGCCTCAGGTACGGCTGCAGCTCGGCGGGTGTGAGCGGCCAGCCGCTTTCGGGCACCCACGACCTGGCGGTGAAGTCGATGTCCTGAAGGGGCAGCGCCTGCCCCGCCCAGCGGGTCGTGGCGCCGCCGAGGGTCCGGAACCGGAGGGTGTGGATGCCGGTGTGGGCGAGGCCGACCACCTCTGAGCGGAGCAGCTCCTGCGAGCGTTCCTCGAATCGCCGCCCGCCCCCTTCGAGGACGATGACAGAGACGCCATTGCGGGCGAGCTCGGTCGCCACGGTGATCCCCGCAGCACCCCCTCCGACGACGCAGACCTGTGCCCGCAGCTCTCGGGGATCGGCGGCGGCGATGTCAGTCAGCACCTTGGGCGTTCCTCAGGGTCGCATGCCGTCGTGGAGGCAGCCTTGATCTGGCACGACAATACTCCGGCGAGGGTCGCGCGCTCGTGGCTCGACTTGGGCGCGATGCACCTGATGGAGCGCCGTCTCGGCATCGTCCTAGACGCAGTTCACGAGCCCGATCGCGGCGGCGGCTCGGGACAGCGGTGGAGTTTGGCGGGCTGACCCACGAGGATCACAGGGTAATGTGAGGAACGGGAGATCCGTTAATCCCGTTCCAGGAATCATCGGACATCATGACTGTCGGGAATTCTCCGACTGTATGACTGTTGCTTCGACGACGTGTCGAAATGCAGCTCTGCCCGTCACCTCATCTCGTGGCCCAAAATCCGCGAGTCGCCCAGCATCGAGCACGAGAAGAAGGTCACAGTCCTCTACCGTCGCCAGCCGATGGGAGATGACGATAACGGTTACATGATCGCGTAATTCCGACAATGTGCGCCGCACCAAGCTCTCTGATCGCCCATCCAATGCGCTTGTGGGCTCATCCAAGACAAGTACCCGAGGCGACCCGACGAGCGCCCGAGCAATGGCCAATCGTTGTCGTTGTCCACCCGAAAGTGCGTCACCGCCTTCCCCCACTGGCGTCTCATACGATCGTGGCATCGCTACAACGTCCTCATGAAGATGGGCAGCACGCGCTGCAATCTCAATCCTCTCTTGGGAGACATTCCGGAAAAAGGAAATGTTTGATGCGATCGAACCCTGCAACAAAATCGATTCCTGGGCTACCAGCGCAATCGGGCTTTTCCCGTTTCCCTTCCTGATAGAAGACGCGGGTACATCTCCCACGAACACACGTCCATATGAAGGCATTCGCATTCCTAGGACCAATTGACTCAGTGTCGATTTTCCGCTTCCAGACCTTCCCACAACGCCCAGAATCTTACCGCTAGGAATGTAGAATGATACGTTGTTAACAGCCTCAGTTCCCGAATCATATGCAAACGAAACACCATCGAACTTAACGTCGAAATCTTCGGGAACTCGATTTCCATTTAACTCGGGCGAACTGGTCTGATAATGCCGAACTTCTGCTTGGACTTCAGCTAAAAAGGGTTCATCCGACCGAATCTGTTGGCTACTCGATTGGATCGCAGAGCCGTAGACGAGTGACCGCAAGGTGAGCACCAGAATTGCGCCGGTTGCGCCTAGATTGCTTCCGGAGTGAGCGAGAAGGAGTGCGAGACCAATAATGACGAACCCCAGCGCGAGTGTTTGGTAAACCACGGAATTATATTGCCCTAAAAGGCGGCTTTTAGCATAGCTTATAGCAGCCTCGTGATTTCGTTGGTGCAGACGATCTGTCGCCTCTTCCTCCACGCCGAACAAACGAAACTCACGAGCCAGGCGCGTATACTCAGTAGCTAGAGTTGCTATCCTTTGGCTGTCATTTGAAAGCCGAACAGAGGCCGTTCGGGTCAAGGTGAGGATGGGCCGCATGACCGTTGATAACACGACGCCGGCTACGATTACCACACTAGCCGTAACGGGATTTACTATAAAGGCGGCGGTCAGAAGCGCCAATGCTCCGAAAATGCCTTGCAGCCCAGTGGAGATAGCTTGTGTTAACCCGGCTATATAGTCGCAGTTGACCGTCAGGAGTTGTTGGACGTGACCAAGCCGTTCCGCCGATTGAATGTCCCAACTGGCCTTGAAATACGAATCCATGATCTTGTCTCGGCCTATCTCCACCGCCGAGCTTGACATTGAGGCTGTCACGGAAGCCGCAGTAATACTAAACAAAAAGAAGAGGATTAGGAGTCCGATACACACTAATATTGAATCGTTTAGTGGTATCGATAATCCATGAAGCTTTAGATTGTCACTGCCTTCTGCGTGGCTTGCGGCCAGTTCAGTTATTATGACGAGGAGTGCTGCCTGCGACAATCCTCCCACAAGCGAGCAGCTTGCAATCCATATAAGGCTACGGTTCAGCGACCTGAGGCCCAGGGATCTCAGCGCCGTGATTATTGCAAATACACTTCTCTGCTTTGTACTTTTCTTTCCTTTCCGTCTGTGTTTCGCGCGGCCAACTGCTCGCAGTGGTGACATTCTTGAGAATCCTCTTAGGTCGAGCCATCGATATCTTGCATTTCATGCATAGAGCTTGTTCAAACCTCAGCATCGGGTAACCGCCCGAGGCAAATTTGTGAGCGGGAGTTTAGTGGCGGCTTCAGATTTCAGCGGGATGTGATGCTCGAGGAGGTGCCACTTGAGGTTTGCCGGCCTCGAGCAGCGCGTATACGCGGAAATTCCGAAACGATGCGAAGCTGAAGACGGCACGCTTGGCGCGCTTGATCAGGTTTTGGGCGGACGTGGTGGGTGCGTTCGAGACGTGGGAGGGGTGCTCGGCGACGATATGTTCCGTCAGGCGGGCGAGGGTCCGCCGGACCGAGCGCACCTCGACGGGGTTGTCACGATCGGCCATGTCGGTGACGAGGCGCTCGATTCACTCGCGTGGGGTGGCCTTGTCGCCGTGTGCGTAGAGCTCCCGGACGGCCTCCTTGGCATTCCAGGTCGTGGCGACGTCTCCGTAGCCAGAGGTCGAGGAGCCTCGCGTCGGAGTCTTCGAGGCGTTCGTCGGCCTTGGTGAGCTGACGCCGGATCGGATAGAGAGCGGATCTCCCTTGCGACTGCGGTGTTCGATGGTCTCGTTCTGGACGCGCCGGCGGCGCTCGTCTAGCGTTAGCGCTGGCGTAGCGGACGACATGGATTCTCGTGGAGCGGCCTAGATTGTTCGTTCGATGGGGAAGCCATGTGAATTTGCTCGGTAGTGCGGATCCAATGTTTCCAAGAGCTGAGTCGATGGAAGGAAGGCTCGTGCAGAAGACCCGCTGTCCCGATGCTGAAGGCCCTCTCTGACCGTCAAGCAGGGGACAGTGTTCCGAAGTTGGTCCGAGTTCGACTCCTTCGTTCGTGTCGAGGATGCGGGCGGTCTAAAGAACTGGTGGGGCAACGACCTCTCGCCCGACAAACGCACAGCATTTGCCAACGAAGACGAGACCGGTCGGAGCAGGAGGCAGGTTTGAGGGCATCGTTGATGACCTGTTATCCAACGCACGATCGGAATGGCGTTCCGTGAAGGATCACGACCTCGCGCCGTTACGAATTCTCTTGACCATCCATCACGAACTCGACCTCAACACCGGGGCGCCAGGGTCGACTCTCCAGTTGGGAAATGCCCTTCGCAGACAAGGCCACCACGTATCTGTGGTGGGCTTCGACAATCTCCCCGTCGATCTGGGACAGCGCCTAAATCAGCTCACCTTTCCCGTGTATGCCGCTGCTCACGTCGGACGTTCGCTGAGCCGAGGTCTGGTGGATGTTGTCGATGCCTCGACGGGTGACCTCTCGCTGCTGCCCCGGGTCGCGATCACCAAGGCACGGGCAATCGTGGTAACTCGGAGCCATGGGCTTGATCACCTCGCCCACCTGGAGCTGACGAACGCCGCCAAGCGAGGTGAACTGACCTTGCGTCGCCGGTACTTCATCTACCACGGCGGTATTCAACTGTCCCAGGTGGCACGGTCGCTGCGGAGTGCTGACTTCTCCGTATTCAACAACGCGCCTGAGCGGGAATGGGCCATTGACCACCTTCGTGTTCGGCCTGATCGCGCAGCGGTCGCACCGAATGGCGTGGCCCCCGAGCTTGTTGGTCTTCCGCTTGGCGACGCGGACGCGGTTCCTCGAATAGCGATCCTCGGCGGGTTTGCGTGGCGAAAGGGAGCCGAGACCGCCGCCACGGTTCTTTCCGAGCTGTTGAAGCGGACGCCCAGCCTCGGGGCGACCTGGCTGGGGGCCGACCCGGCTGAGGTTGCCGGTGCCCTGGATCCCGCTGTCCGCGATCGTGTCAGGGTTCTCCCTCGATATGAGCTCGTGGAGCTGCCCTCCCTGCTTCGTGAGCACGAAATTCTCCTCTTCCTGTCCCGCATGGAAGGATTTGGAATCGTTGTCATCGAGGGCATGGCGTGTGGGTTGGTCCCCGTCGCAAGCGACATCCCCGGACCGAGGGACATCCTCAACGGCAAGGACGCAGGCATCCTGGTTCCGGTTGGTGATGTCGGAGCCGCAGTCGATGCCGTCACCTCTCTCTTGGAGCATCCCAGAGAACGCCAGCAGATGCGCCAGCGCGCCCACACGTTGGCGCAGGGTTATTCGTATGAGGCGATCGCAGACGGGCGGGTCGCGTTGTATCGGAGGCTCCTCGGTGAGAAGCTGGCGCAGAAGTCGAGGCAGTGACCTGAGCGAGAGATTCTCCGAATAGAAGTTCCCGGCTGTTTCGCGCGTTTGTACCCGTTGTCAGCGACGACGACGCTCGGACGCGGCTACCCAAGATCGCACGTTCTCGTCTAACCGGGTCTCGATTTTTGAACCACCTGGCCGAGCTTGGGGGCTCGGCCCGCTATGTCTCGCAAAGTCGTTCGTAGAACTTATAAGCATGCGCGGCGACTTCGCTCCAGGTAAAGCGCCGATGTGCCTCGTTACGTGCTGCTTCTCCCATCGTCCGAACGAGGTCATCGTCACCGGCCAGTTCACCGAGTACCTTACGAAGTGATTCAACATTGCCGGGCTCTACGACGAATCCCGTCCTGCCATCATCTACGACCTCGGGAATTCCTCCGACGTTGGAGACCACCACGGGCGCTCCGCAGTACATCGCTTCGAGAACGACTAACCCTAGAAGTTCGGGAGCATGATGCTGTCGCCCCCGCCAATCGATTTCGACGCTGGGCAGGATCAGAGCTCGAGCGTTTCCGTAGAGGCCGCAAAGCTCATCGTCGTTGAGATTGACTTGAAATTCAACATCTTTACCGATAGCCAAAGCACACAGATGTTCGAAATAGTCGTTCTCGTGTATTGGACCGACGACCGACAGACCCGCACCGGGTGGCAAGGCTCGAATTAGGACGTCCACGCCTTTATGGGGTGTCAGCCGGCCCACGAAAAGAAACCGGCCCCTATGTTGGTCGGCTCGTTCCTGGTGATGAGGACACAACGCATCAGCTCCTCCGTAAATGACGTCCGAAGGTAGCCGCGCGAGTTCCGATTCACACATCCGAGCAAACTGGGAAACGAAGAGGGAGCCATCGAACAGTTTCCATAGTCCACGTCTGATACCGGCTCGCGCCCCACCACCATGCGGAGTGAGAACAACTTTTGTTCTGTGTAGACAAGCTCCCAACGCGAGCAATACGGCCGCTTTGTTCATTATGTGTGCATGAATAACGTCGTATTCGGACGCTAATCGGAGGAGCAATGGGTTTACGGGATCGCGTAGGTCCCCCCGCCATGACCACGGTCGAATAACGCGAATTCCTAGGCCAGAATGATGGCGCAGTTCCATGCGTTCCCGTCCAAAGGTCACCAGATCAACGTTTGCTCCCGATTTCGCCAATGCGACTGCGAGCGCAGCCGGATAGCGTTCGCCACCGCCACGGACCTCGGTCAGGCCGGGTACTCCGAGGTCGGTAACTACTGGCGCTACAATCGCAATCCGCATCTCCGTGCAACCTCAGATCGTCCCAAAGCGTTCTACCGTATATGACTGGTATGTGCTCTCCGGCCCTTTATACGTCGTAACGCGGTATCTCTCGCAATGCTGTTGGCGGGCCGGGTGAGCTGCGACAAGAGCATTTGGTTTCGATCGTTTCATCCGGGACGGTGCGAGTGAGCTATTTTCATCGCACGAGCTTTATCGAGCGCGTTGAGGTTCGGTGCGCAGTAGTGGCCCGAAAACGGTGTCCTCGCGATGAAGCGGCCAATCAAGTCCTGACAACATCGCCGGAAGTACCTGTGCCTCGACTGATGATGGAGCCGGGGACGTGGCGGCGGATCGACCTGGGCTGGCAGCTCTAGCCGATCGATATGCTGCGCATGGTCCAGTTGCGGTGGGGTGTGCAATCGTCGACACCCTCGGAGGTGTGGGCGGGGGGCAGGGACTCAGGCCGATAGCTTGCTCGTTGGAGCGACGTGAGGCTCGGCCTGTCGCGGCGAAAACCGCGGGATCAGCTGAGGCGACAAGAACTGGAGCTGGCGGCGGCCGTGCGGATACGGCGGGGAAGGCGGCGTGTGACCGCTAAGACCATCGGCTGGCAGCCAGGATTAACCCTGAGACGAGTCGCTCGTCTACCTTTGGACCACATGGGGAACCGAGTCCTACGCCAAATGGCAGTCACTCCTCATCGAGCCCAGTTGGCGGCTCGCTACATGATGGGGGGTCCAGAGATCCGTCTGGAGGTGCAACGCCGGGCGTATAGGAAAGTGGCATCTCGGTTGACCAAAACCGTCGAGATCGAATCGGACGGTTCACGGTTCCTGATCCATCCTTCCGATGGACCGATTGCTGAGCAGCTGTTCGTATTCGGCTCGTTCAATGCCGACATGACTGAAACAGCGGTATCGGTCATGAACGATTACCTGGCGCCTGGCCTGATCGAGGGAAAAGTGTTCTTGGACATCGGGGCCAACATCGGAACGACCTCCATACCTGCGGTCACCCAATGGGGAGCCTCGCGCGTATTGGCGGTTGAGCCGGAAGCGGAAAACTTCCGTCTCCTTCGATGCAATGTGATCCTCAACGATTTGGACGACAAGATCGATTGCGTGAAACACGTGGTAACGAATCACTCAGGTCCAGTCACCTTGGAAATTTCCGCCTCGAACTCCGGGGACCACCGCGTTCAGTACGTTGTTCCTGACCATGAGGAGTCCCGTTCAACTGTCGCTGCCGACGGAGTGCTGCTCGACGATCTCATCGATCAGCAGGGGATCGACAGGGGCGACATCGGATTGGTGTGGATCGATACCCAAGGGCACGAAGGCCATGTGCTCGACTCAGCCCCCAAGACACTGGCAGCGCGCGTCCCCATGCTCATTGAGTTCTGCCCTTACATGCTCCGAAGAAATGCTGGCCTCGAGCTTCTACAGCGACTCATAGCAGAGCAGTTCTCCTTCTTTGTCGATTTGGGCAACCTCAAAAGACGCCCGCAGTAGAAATCTCAAGACTTCCGGCTCAGTACCCCGGAACCCATTCCACCGATCTGCTTCTTATTCCCTGAGGCTGTTAGCTCCCCACCCCAGGACGCTCCCAAACTGGGCGACAGACGGTGTCCCCGAAGTTGGTTGAAGTCGAGGCGGTGGTCCCCTCCTGAGCCCTGCCGTGCGACATAGACGTTCGGGAGTGTCCAGGCCCAACACCCAAATAAGGACCGCTTATTCAGAAGAGGGTAGAGTGATTCGAGCGCTTGTCGTGGAGGCGGACGAGGCCGTTCGGGTCGCAGCTTCGATCTGTCGCTGGAGGCGACCGTTGCGCTCGCCGAGCTGGCAGCGCGGTCCGCGGAAGACAGTCCTGATGTCCTTCGCGTAGCGACGGCCCTCGCTGCGACCGGCGGGACCCCCTAGGCGGGTCGAGCACCCTGCAATGGGGGTTTGCCGCCGTCGCCGATCGGGATCGTGGCGAGGATCCCGGGACGGCTGGAAGGCGAATCCAACATGGGGAGTCCTCTCCGAGAAGGATTCACTTCCTACACAGACCCTCGACAAACCGAAAAGACTTACTTCTCCAGCTCGCGAGGCCGATGTTTCTCGTGGCGGCCACCTTGCTTCGATCCCGTCCGTGGCAAAGACCCTGCGCAACTCCTTGAGGGGCCTTGCCCGCTGATTGAGGAGATCACCATGTCAAGCCCTCTGCGGCGACTGCGAGACATCACCGTATTCCTGGCAGTAATCTGCTTTGCCGCACTCCTCACGCTCAACCTGAAGAGCGGTGCGCCACCGTCGCCTGCCGAAGGAGCGGTTGCTCCTCACAGCTCCACTCAGGCGACGGGTTATGACCTCGTCGGCTCTGATGGAGGCGTCTTCGTCTTTCACGGTGGCTTCTATGGCTCGTTGCCGGGTCTCGGCATCCATGTCGACAACGTTGTGGGGATCGCACCCGCCGCCAACTACGGCGGGTATTACCTGGTCGGCTCCGATGGTGGTGTCTTCTCATTCGGAGACACGGCGTACGAGGGTTCGTTGCCGGGGCTGGGTATCCACGTGAACGATGTCGTTGGAATCGTGCCGTCCTCCGATGACAAAGGGTATTTCCTCGTAGGTGCCGACGGCGGCGTCTTTTCTTTTGGAGACACCGCATACGAGGGCTCACTGCCCGGCCTCGGGGTCCACGTCGATGATGCGACCGGGATCGCCGCCACCCCGAGCAACACTGGCTACTGGGTTCTCCAAGCCAATGGTCAGGTGACGGGGTTTGGCGACGCTCCGGACCTGGCCCAACTCTCACCTCTTCCAGCGGCCGGCGGAGCGACGCGCTACGTGGCCATCGCCTCGACATCGGATGGGCAGGGCTACTGGGCCGTGAACAACTTCGGTGCGGTGTTCGCCGTCGGCGACGCCCACTGGCTCGGCAACGTTGCGTACAACCCGAGCAACCTCGTGTCGATCGTGCCCACTGGGGACAATGCGGGCTACTGGATCGTCGGATCCAACGGCGCAATCTTCGGCCTGGGCGACGCCGCTTCTGACGGCTCGTTGCTTGCCCTAGGCATAGTGCCCAATTTTCCGATCGTCGGTGCGGCACCAACTGTTACTTCTCCTCCACCAGCCGTTCCGCCACCAACGACAACCTCGGTCGCGCCAACTAACACCGCAACTTCGGATACACCGACGAGAGAGCCATCGCCAGCCATTACCACCGTGGGCAATACCTGTGGCGCCGTAGGCTCATGTTCGGCGAATGGCAACCCAGTAGGCAACACCTTTGGAGGTGTGCCAGAGACCGTGGCGGAGCTGGGCGTATCGTCTGATGGCGTCGCCCTATCCTCCGCAAACTGGGAAGAGAACTCCCATAACATCAACGTCTACGCCCCAACTACCGGGTACCCAGAGGGCCTTCAGACTGGTGATTCGGGACCACCGTCTACCAGCAATCCTGCTGGCACCTTCGGCCTCGCCATGGACTCGACCTACATCTATGGTGCCGAAGGTGATGGCCTAATGACTCGTTTCAGCCGAGCCACCTGGCTCAATCCGGCAAACGAGTCCAATGTAGACGAAGGCGACAGCACCGGCGTCGGTCCACTGACCGTTGACTCTGGCGGCAACCCATTGCTCGGTGAAACCCTCTGTGACGGCAACCTGTTCGTCGCTGACGCTAACGGCCCGCTTACGACAACCACCTACTTATCCCCGAACACCACTGAAATCAAAGAGGTCCCTACGTCGCTCTCGGGCGTCACACAGAGCTGGAGCGCCCCAGGGGCCAGCGTGCTCACTTGTGACCGGGAGGGCGACATCTGGGCCCTCGTAGAGAACCCGGCAGGTTCCTCTGACATGCTGGAACGCTTTAATAATTTCAGGCTCACTGCTAACCACCTTTACCCTTCCGGCCTCCGTCATCGCCCAAGGCATAGCCGCTAGCCCAAGTAGTGACGAACTGCTTGTAGCTGACAATGGTCAAGACCAAGACTTCAAATGGTTCAACTACTCCGGAACCCAAACGGGTCAGGTCGGCGTCACGGGCGGTTACCTACAGGGCTCTGACCCCGGCCTTATCGGTCCTGACCGCTTCGTAGGACCTCGCTCGGTGGCCATCGACGGTTCGGGGAACATCTACACGGCCGAGAACTGCCTGCCAGGAGTTTCGCAGTCAGTGTGGCAAACGCCTGGTCCCTGCGCCATTATCACTGAATACCAATCAAACGGAACATCCGTCGTCTGGCGTGACGTCAACGCAAACACCTTCGGCGGAACCGGCGAGCCGACCAATGACGGCAGCCGGTTCTTCAACCGCGACTTCGAGTTTACCCGTGACTCATCCGGCAACTACCAACCGTATGCCTTTACTGTCAATCCATGGGCATACCCTTCTGACTCTCGTGTCAGTAGTGCGGCCCAAATAGGCTGTTCCACTGCTTGTCCCCAATACGGGGCCGGCACTTACGAGTGGGAAGGTGACGGCCACCGCTATGAGACCGTGGACCTCGGCGAAGGGGCGGTCTATACATACGAGCAGTTGCCGAGTTCAGAGATCATGGCCCCGGTCTGGCAAATCCCCAACCCTGGAGGCTGGGAGAACGTGTTCGTCGATGACAACACCGGCAACATCTGGGGCGTTCAATTGGGCGGCACCAACGTCACTGAATATCCGTTGACCGGCTATTCCTCTAACGGTGTGCCCGAGTACGGCAGCCTCATCAGCTACGGCGAGCCACCGGGTCTGGTTGACGTCAGGGGTGTTGATGTCGAAGGCAGCACTGTCTATGTAACCGGCTTCTCCCCGAGCGACACGGACAACAGTTCGGTGGCGGGTAACTATGAATCCATTGGCCAAACGCTAATAAAGTTCAATAGGCTACCGACCACTTCCGGCTGGTCGAGCTCAGCCTGGACAACTGATCCGACCTACTCCGTCAGTTCATCCGACACGAGTCCATTCCCTCAACCCTTCAGCTTTGCCGTTGACAGTCAAGCGAACATAGTAGGAATAGCTCTGCTGTACGAGCCAGCCACCAACGGCAACCGATCGCTACAACACCAGGGTGCATTAGAGGAATATTCTACGATTACCGGCGCCTACATTCAGACACTCACCCCGCCGCTACCCGGCGCCGGTGTCGGTGAGGGTGCCTTCGACGACCAAAGCGGAGTCACATCCAAGAACGGCTGGTTCTGGATTGAGGACGACTGGTACACGCGGATCATCGGCGTAAGTCCCTAGGCGCAGTCAGACAACTACGGGTCGTAGGAGTTTCGGACCTCCCCCGGCCATGTCAACTCGCTTGGGGCGAAGGCCCCGATCTCTTTGGAGCGGTCATGACTGATCTGATGGATGCGGATGTCATTCTTCTCAAAGGAGATCTGGACCGAAGGCGTTGACGATGCCTATCCGGATCTGCGACCCCACCTGGACCTGCGAGTCAAAGCGGCGCGCAACCGGGTTTGGCTAGCGTTGGCAGGATCATGCGAGTGGACCCAGGCAAGACGAGGTCCGAGGTCGTTCCTTCTGAGCGTCCCACCGTTCTCATGGTCGGTGAAGCGCTCGCCCATGAGAACCCGGGAGGCTTGAACAGGTACCTGGAGGACTTGGCCTCGGCGTTGGAGGTCCGAGGCACCCCTGTCTTCACAATCCGGATGGGCATGGGCCCCACGAGTTCTGCGAGCCACGTTTTGGCGGGCAAGACGTCTTGGCCACTGCCTTTGCGGATTCTGTCCTACTGGAGGGCAGCCGCACGACGGGCCGACCGTATCGATGTAGTCGACTCCCACTTCGCGCTCTACGGACTGCTTCCTGTCCTCGCGACGCGCCTCCGTTCGAAGCCCTTGGTCGTCCACTTCCACGGGCCGTGGGCCGAGGAGTCTCGGGTCGTGGGCCAGCGGATCGCCGTGATTCTGTCGGTCAAACGCTTGATGGAAGCCGCTCTGTACGGGCGCGCTACCAGCCTCGTGACCCTCTCCGAAGCTTTCAAGGCCGTCTTGATAGAGCGTTACCGCGTGGATCCGTCTCGCGTGGAAGTGATCCCCCCTGGCGTCGACTTAGTCCGCTTCCGCCCAGGGGACAGATTACGAATCCGACGGCACCTGGGGCTCTCAGACGACGGCTTCGTAGCCGTAGTGGTACGCCGTCTTGATCGGGACGCCCGGCGAATGGGGCTTGACATCCTCCTCGCGGCGTGGCGGCAGGTCGTCGAGGCAGTTCCAGGCGCCATGCTGCTGGTCATCGGTGATGGTTCGGCTCGAACTGACCTCCAGGACCTAGCTCGGGAAGTGAACATCTCCGATTCGGTGCGGTTTCAAGGCAGGGTGGACGAGGAAGACCTAGTGAGTGCCTATCAGGCGGCAGATGTGAGCGTCGTCCCGAGCATCGCCCTCGAGGGATTCGGCCTGGTCGCCCTCGAGTCCCTGGCCTGTGGGACTCCAGTCGTGGTGACCGACTGCGGAGGGCTGCCCGAAGCGGTGGCCGGCCTGGACGCTTCGTTGATCGTGGAACCAAGGAGCGCGGGGGCATTGGCCGACCGTGGATTATGGCGGCCGCAGGCGCGTTGCCCGACCGCGGCGTCTGCCGGTCTTACGCCGAGGGGTTCAGCTGGTCGGCCTGCGCTCGGGCCAACCAAGCGGTCTACGACCAGGCTCTGAACCCACGCCCACGGGTCGTGTTTCTCGATCATGTGGGCCGCCTCTCGGGCGGTGAGCTGGCCTTGGCCCGGCTCGTGGAAAACCTGGACGTCGACGCCCACGTAATCCTGGGGGAAGATGGCCCACTCGCGGAACGGCTTCAGAAGGCTGGAGCAGAGGTGGAGGTGCTTCCACTCCCACCGATCGCCCGTGACCTCAGGCGGGACCAGGTGGGAGCGCGACCCGAGGCGGCTCTCGCTTCGGCCCGGTATGTCGCCTCACTGACCCGAAGGTTGAGGCGGCTGCGGCCCGATCTTGTTCACGCCAACTCGCTCAAGTCTTCCCTGTACGGCGGCTTGGCCGCTCGGGCCGCCGGCGTCCCCCTAGTAATTCATCTCCGTGACCGCCTGGCCCCCGACTACCTCCCGCCCCCTGCCCTCCGGGTGGCCAGGGGGAGCATCCGTCACTTTGCCTCCGGGCTGATCACCAACTCCGCCTCGACCCTGGAGACCGTCTCGCGCCGGCGAAGGCACTTCGCGGTCGTTCCCTCGGGGATCCCCGCTTCGTGGTGCACTCGCCCGACCCCGGACCGGTTGGTCCGGCCTGGACCTCTTCGTGTCGGCATGGTCGGGCGGATCGCTCCCTGGAAGGGCCAGCATGTCTTCCTCGCAGCCTTCGCCGAGGCCTTCCCAGACGGTGGAGCGGAGGCAGTCGTCGTCGGGTCGGCGCTCTTCGGGGAGGAGGCATATGAGAAGGAGCTCGGCCGGCTGGTAGAGGATCTCGGAATTGTCAGCGGAGTTCGTTTCTCCGGTTTCAGCGACGATGTCTGGGAGGAGCTCACGAAGTTGGACGTCCTGGTACACGCCTCGACCGTTCCGGAGCCCTTTGGCCAGGTCGTGCTGGAGGGAATGGCTGCCGGCTTGCCGGTAGTTGCAGCCCGGGCGGGGGGACCCGCCGAGCTGATAACCGATGGGATCGACGGCTTGCTCTTTACTCCGGGGCAGTCCGACGAGCTGGCGACGACGCTGCGAGTGTTGGCCGAGGACCCGCTCCGCCGCCAGGAGTTGGGTCAGAATGCGCGGAAACGAGCGACCTCCATGACCGTCGAAGCTTCGGCCGCCGCAGTCCTCGAACTCTACGGACGTGTCCTCCGCCGGAGGCTGTCTTAGATGTGCGGCGTGTGCGGGATGGCAGGCGGCTCGGAAAGGGATCGCATCTCATTCGTCACCGCCAGCACCGCCACGCTTTCCCACCGTGGTCCGGACGCCGAGGGGATAAAGGTTCTCGACGGAGCTGTGCTCGGCCACACGAGACTCCGAATCCTTGATCTTTCTGAAGGCGTGGACCAGCCGATGTCATGCCGGAACGGAACCCTCTGGTGCTCTTACAACGGAGAGGTCTACAATTTCCATGATCTACGCTGCGAACTCACAGCCGCCGGACACCGTTTCGAGACCTCTTCCGACACGGAGGTCGTCCTAAGGGGCTTCGACGAGTGGGGCACGCAAGTCTTTTCTCGCCTCCGGGGGATGTTCGCGGTCGCTGTCTGGGACAATCGCACTCGAACCCTCGTGCTGGCCCGCGACGGCATGGGGATCAAGCCGATGTACTACCGACCGCTCGCCGACGCGGTCGCCTTCGCCTCGGAAGTGCGGAGCCTACGCCGATCCGGAGACCGTCTGGATTCCCTCTCGGTCTCTCGGTACCTGCGCCTTGGTTGGGTCCCTGGGCCCCGGACCATCGTGGAGGGGATTTTCGAATTGTTGCCCGGGACCCTCCTTCGTTGGCAAGCCGGGCGAACAACGGTGGAGTCCTGGAGCGTGTCTGAACCAAACTCGCCCCGCGGAATCAGCGCGCCCGAAGTGGCTGAGGCTCTGGCAGAAGCAGTGGCGATGCATCTCGTGTCGGACGTGCCGGTAGGCGTGTTCCTGTCAGCTGGCGTCGATTCCGCCCTCGTCGCCACGCTGGCCGCTCGAGCCGGCGGCCGTCTGAGGAGCTTCACCGTCGGGTTCCCCGGTCCCAAGGACGAGACCCCCCCCGCCGCCGCCTTGGCTCGTCGCCTTGGCCTTCCGCACGACAGCGTGCCCGTGTCAGGCCCGGAAGTGACGGGATCGATCGATCGGATCGTCGGCGACCTCGATCAACCGTCAGTAGACGGGGTCAATTCCTGGGTCATCTCCAAGGCCGTCCGCGAGGCGGGCATCACCGTGGCGCTCTCGGGGCTCGGAGGCGACGAGATCTTCGGCTCATACTCGACCTTTTGGCACGTGCCTCGTCTGGCCCGATTGGGCGCCGTGGCTCGTTACGCTCCTCCCAAGCTACGGGAGGGGCTGCCTGTTCTGTCCGCAGCACTCCCGCGCTTCGCCCATTCCCGCCAAAGGAGGGCCCTCGGGGCAGTGGCAAAGGGAGGCTCTGACACGGCATACGCCGCGGTCCGCGGCCCGCTCGGGGAAGGAGAGCTCGCGTGGCTTCGTGGGGGTTCGACGGAGCAGGTCGACCTCGGCATCGTCGAATCCGAGGATGTGGGAGAACTCGAGGCGTCGAACTACCTCCCCTTTCAACTCCTACGCGACACCGACGCCATGTCCATGGCTCATTCCCTCGAGATACGGGTGCCGTTGCTGGACTCGACCGTCGTGTCATTCGGGAACGCTCTACGCCGTTCGCACCCTGCCGCGCCTGGTGGGGTGAAGCCGCTGGTGGCCGAAGCCGTGGACTCGCAACTCAAAGAGGTCGCACTGCGCCCTAAGGCGACCTTTACCCTTCCCTTCGACAGGTGGCTCCACGAGGAGTTGGCCGACTGGTCCGCGGAGGCCATAACGGCCGTCTCATATCAGGGCCTGGGTCTGAGAGCCGACCGCGTCGAAACCTTCCGGCGGCGCTTCGTGGCCGGTCACGTCAATTGGCGTGCCGTTTGGAATCTCGCCGTCCTCGGATGCTGGATCAACAAGGCGGGACTCGGGTAAGCGCCAGTGCGGCGCATCCGAATTGAGACGGCGCCGGAGGGCTAACGGGACAGCCGACGACCCCCTCGCGGATGACGCCGGACGTGTTAGACATGGCGATGGCTTTGCACTGAGAAGTCAGGGTCGAGGATGCACCAGGGCAGACGTGCGAGCGGCATCCGAGTTCGCTTTGGGTGGCCGAGCAACTGGCTTCAGCTCCTCACCCCAAAAGCGTTTCGGCCGATCAACGGATTCGGTCAATGTCCTCCCAGGACGATCCTGACGACGCATGGGACGGCGTCAGGTGGTCGGCGATGTGGCGCAACTGGAGCGGTCCTCATCGCCAAGCGATGCGAGACGCAACGCCAAGAGAGCGCAGCCGGTTGCCATGCACTCGGCCAATACCGCTGCGCGCCAGCACGGCGCAGCAACAGACGCGACCGGGCGATGCCGCCGAGGACCAAGCCGAACGCTGATTGACCGCATCGTAGAGCTACGCCATTCAGGCGAGAGCTATCGCCCAATCGCCGTGCGTCTGCTAGACGCCGAGAGACTGAGTCCCCAACGCGCCTGTCACTGTGGCAACGGCAGCGCGGATCGTCGCATTGCGCGACGGCAGGCTAGACGGGTGTGAACAGGGCGTGGGATCTCAATGTCGCTAGATGCTCCGCGTCACCTGGCTGTGATTGTCGCACCGAGTAACCATGATCGATCAAGGTCTCGTACGCGGCCGCACCGCCTTCGCCATGAAGTTCGATCAGCCAGGTCGGTCGAACTTCGTCGAGAAACCTGGTCGCTGCCGGAATGACGATTCCCTCGGCTCCTTCGATGTCCATCATCACCAGTTGCGGTGGCGCATGGTCATTGAGGAGCGCATCGAGCGGTACCGCCGGCACTGTCCGATCGCCACTCTCGCGGATCCGGCCGAGCGCGCTGTTCGATTCGAACCGTACATCGTGCGCCCGATCGGAGACAGCCGCCCCGATCACCTCGACCGTCAGGCTGTTGAGTGCGAGATTGTGGCGGAGGCGTTCCACGTTGGCTGGATCTGGCTCCACCGCGAGATGATGCCCGGTCGGTGACAGCGCACATGCGGTGATGACGTAGTAACCGATGTGGGCGCCGACATCCCACATCGACATTCCCTCTTGAAGGATGTGCGGAAGCAAATTATGAATCCACGGCTCATAGGTGCCAGCGATCAACCGCCGCTCGTCGCTCGCCATGTCGACTTGGATTGGTTGTCCGCGGGCTGGCCCCCGGCCGATCTTGCCTTCAGCCAGTCCCGTTCTTGGCGCTTCGGTGAGCGCATCGCGGAAGAGGTTCCGGATGCTCGGGTAACGGTTGGCGATGAGAAGGGCGCGCTCGGGCACGAACGGCATTGCTGTCTTCAGGACTCGGCGAACCACGCCCTAATCGTAGCTCTTGATCAATCGCCGAATCGTTTCGCCGCCCGCATTTTCACGACGATGGCCCCAGCAACTGACAGATCCCCATCTGCCGTGACCAACCGAGGACCAGACTGGGCGGCGATTCACCTCGCTTTATTACGATTCATGGTTATCTGCACACGCCCGAGTGACAGATGCCGATGATGCGCGTGTACCAGTCGTCCTCAATCCAGAAGCGGCCACCCTTGGCCACAATGTCGTTCTGACCGTCCAGGTCGCCCTCAACTACGTAGGCACCCGGAAGTGGC
The DNA here is from genome assembly GCA_963755375.1 of uncultured Acidimicrobiaceae bacterium. GTDB lineage: Bacteria > Actinomycetota > Acidimicrobiia > Acidimicrobiales > RAAP-2 > Bog-473. Next base: position 28,950 of record CAVWKG010000005.1, read on the forward strand.
GGGTCGAGCGTGTTGACGAGCGCTCCGCTTGATGTGCTGTACTCGCGAACCTCTCCTGAAGGGTATAGAGCTCCTGGCCTGGTGCTCGGGCCAAACAGCATTGCTACCCCGACTACGCCCGCCCCGGTGTTCACGGCGAACGAGAAAGGCTCGGAAAACTCGTTCGTGTCGTCGCTCGGAAGCGTATAGATCGAATCCGTCGTCCACGCAGCGGCAGGCCATGCGGAAGTGGTGGGCAGGGAGTTGAACTTGATGAGGGTCATGCCGATGGATTCCCAGTTGCCCCATACCGAGCTGCTGTCTGTGTCGCCAGCAGAGAAGCCCGTGACGTAGATGGAATTGCCCTCTACGTCGACCCTGCGCACGTCTACGAGACCAGGTGGGAGGCCGTAGTTGACGCCGCTGCCGTACTCCGGTGCGCCATTCGAGGCGTAGCGCGTTAGCGGATGCTCAACGACGTTGTCGCCACCCTGAAGGCCCTTGGTGACGCCCCAAATATTCCCGGTTTCGACATCCACGAAAAGGCCCGTATAGCCGTCTGGGTTGGACAAGGTGAAAACAGGAGCCATGATTTCGGAATTCGGGTTTTGCTCATAGACAACGAGCGTGGTCAAGGAAATGGTCGCGTCGTACACGTGCCCATCTGCTTGCCACTCGTAAGTGGCAGCACCATATTGGGGCAAGGTGCTCCCACCACCTGTTTGGCTTCTGTTCGATACTCGAGGGTCTGAGGGATTCGCCCATGGGTCCACCGTAAAGGCAGAGGGTTGGTAGCTGCTCCTGTTCCATGTGAACTCGAAGTCTCGGTCATAGAACCTAGAGCCGTCGTTGCCGGGCTCACCGTTGCCCCCAAAAGTGTTCGTGTTCACGTCACGCCAGACGACCGTCGTGCCGTTCGACTGGTACTCGGTGATGATGGCGCATGGTCCACTGGTGATCCCGGTCACGGACTGCGCAACGCTAGGAAAACAGTTTTCAGCCGTGTAGATACGACCCGAACCATCAATCGCCACCGAGCGAGGTCCCACGAAGCGGTCGGGACCGATGAGGCCAGGGTCAGAACCCTGGAGGTAACCACCTGTGACGCCAACCTGACCAGTTTGGGTTCCGGAGTAGTTGAACCACTTGTAGTCCTGGTCCACTCCGTTGTCGGGCACGAGCAATTCGTCCCTGAGCGGGCTCGCGGCAACGCCCTGGGCAATAACGGAGGTCGGAAGCGTAAAGGATTTCAGCAGACTGCCCGTGGCGGTGAATCGCTCCAGTCCGTCCGCTGTGCCCGCGGGATCCTCCACAAGGGCCCAGATGTCGCCCTCCCGGTCACAAGTGAGCACGCTGGACCCCGGGGCGCTCCAGGTCTCTGTGACGCCCGAAAGCGACGTAGGGACCTCTTTGATTTCGGTCGTGGATGGAGACAAGCCGACGCCAGCCAAGGCCCCGTTGGAGTCAGTGACGAACAGGTTGCCGTCGCACAGGGTTTCGCCCAGCAGCGGATTGCCCGCCGCATCCACAACGAGCGGACCAACTCCAGTGTTACTCCCATGGTCGGGGGAGCCCTCATTGCCTGGATCGAGCCAGTTCGCGCGACTCAAGCGGGTCATGTCACCATCGCCGGATGCTGCGTAGATGTACGAGGAGTCCATCGCCAAGCCGTATACACCGTTGCCATTCGCACTCGGAGGCCCATTGTTCCCCGTCGCCTCACCCTCTGGGTACCCCGTTCCTGGGGCGTAGGTGTTGATGGCGTGGGAGTTCTCTTCCCATGCCGCGGAAGAGAGGGCGACGCCGTCAGAGGATGCGGCCAGCTCTGCGACGGTCTCTGGCACACCTCCAAACTCGTTGGCTACTGGGTTGCCGTTCCCGGAGCATGAGCCGACGGCGCCACAAGTGTTGCCGACGGTGGTAATGGCTGGCGACGGCTCCGTCTTTGCTTTCGTCGGAGTTGTGGTGCGCAACGCCGAATGGTAGGACAATCCCAAGAATCCGACGACCACAACGAAAACCACGAGGCCGCAGGCCGGGAGAAACCAGTTCCTGCCCCGCGTGCCAATCGCCGCCCTCGATTGATGAGGGTGCTTCTCCCTCAGCACGTGGTGCCGGTAGAAGTGCCGTGGCCCAAAGCGCACGGTGTGGAACCGGTGCTGCCGTCGATGTCTGTAAGCGGCCACAGCCTAGCTGTGTGTTCTTTTCTCGGCCCCTTCGCCCGACGACGACATGCGGCGGTGCGCCCAGGTGACGAGGCGGAGCAGGCTCAAGGGCATGGTTCGAAGAGTGTACGGGAGTACTCCAACGTCGCCCTGGGCGTGGACCGATGTGTCGATCCGACCGCTGTTCTCGTGGAAGCTGGTCCCGCGCCTGGGACTCCGTATGGCTCAGAGCGGCCCGTTCGTGCCGGACCGTGGGGCCGACCCGCAGCGGTGCTCAGCCAAATAGAGGGTGATCAACCAAATGAGAGGGTACTAAGGCGGGCCACTGTCGCGGGAGTGGTCCACCAGGGATATCGCATGCTCTTGCCCGTCGGTGAGTCCGCCGGCCGCCCGCCGGGCTGCCTGCACCAGATATTCACTTGATCGGTGCGATTCTGCGCACCAAGCTGTACATATTGGAGTCCCTTGTTTTAGTTGCGGAACTCCCCCCTTCCGTTGTCGAGACTGAGATAGAAATTGCGGGGAGCTTTTTCCTGAATCCATTGCCAAACTGTTTGCACAGGTTCCTCGTCCACTGCGCACATCTCACCCGGGAAGACGCCTGTCACATGGAGCTGCTGGACAAGTGACAGAGGATGTCGTGGCGGCCGAGCTCGGCAACAGTGCCATCGATCAACCGGGTGTAGTC
>CAVWKG010000006.1:0-579862 GCA_963755375.1 uncultured Acidimicrobiaceae bacterium
AGGCGCTCCGACAAGATGATGGCGTCCTCGTAGTTGTAGCCCTCCCAGGGCATGAAGGCGACCAGGAGGTTCTTGCCGAGCGCCAGCTCGCCGTTGTGGGTCGACGGCCCGTCGGCCAGCAGGTCGCCGGGAGCGACGCTCTGGCCCTCCATGACCAGCGTGCGGTGGTTGATGCACGTGTTCTGGTTGGAGCGGCGGAACTTGGACAGGCGGTACACCTTGCGCCCGAGCGCCGTGCCGAGGCGGTCCTTCTGCCCCGGGGCGTACTCGACCGTGACGGCGTCCCCGCTGATCTCGGTGACGGTGCCGTTGCCCTCGGCGAGGATCACGTCGCCGGCGTCGCGGGCGGCCCGCGCCTCGACCCCGGTGCCGATGTAGGGCGCCTCTGACACCACCAGCGGAACGGCCTGCTTCTGCATGTTGGCGCCCATGAGGGCCCGGTTGGCGTCGTCGTGCTCCACGAAGGGAATCAGCGCCGTGGAGACCGAGACGATCTGCTTCGGCGATACGTCCATGAGGTCGACCTCGGACGGCGGCACGAAGTCGATCTCGGAGGTCGTGCCGTAGGAACCGGCCACGGCCCCCATGCGTACGCCGGTGCCCTGCGGCCCGCGGCGGACCAGGACGCGGTCCTCGGTGAGGCGGCCGTCGGTGTCGACCGAGGCGTTGGCCTGGGCGATGACGTGCTCCTCCTCCTCGTCGGCGGCGTAGTAGCTGACCTCGTCGGTGACCTTGCCCCCGACCACGGTGCGATACGGGGTCTCGATGAAGCCGTACTCGTTGACCCGGGCATAGGTGGCCAGGGCCCCGATCAGGCCGATGTTCGGTCCCTCGGGGGTCTCGATCGGGCACATGCGGCCGTAGTGGGAGGTGTGCACGTCGCGGACCTCGAACCCGGCGCGCTCACGGGAGAGGCCACCCGGCCCGAGCGCCGACAGGCGACGCTTGTGGGCCAGACCCGACAGCGGGTTGTTCTGGTCCATGAACTGCGAGAGCTGCGAGGTGCCGAAGAACTCCTTCACCGCGGCCACCACCGGACGGATGTTGATCAGCGTCTGCGGCGTGATGGCCTCGACGTCCTGGGTGGTCATGCGCTCGCGCACGACCCGCTCCATGCGGCTCAGCCCGACCCGCACCTGGTTCTGGATCAGCTCGCCCACCGAGCGGATGCGGCGGTTGGCGAAGTGGTCCTGGTCGTCGATGCGATAGGTGGACTCGCCGTCGGACATGTGCAGCGCGAGGTGCAGCATGTACGTGGCCGAGGCCAGGATCTCCGAGGGACTCAGCACCGACTGGTTCGGTGCCGGCTTCTCGACGTCGATCCCGAACAGGTCGCTGAGGCGGTCGATCTCCGGGCCGAGCTTGCGGTTCAACTTGTAGCGCCCCACCCGCGTGAGGTCGTAGCGCTTCGGGTTGAAGAAGGCGTTCTCGAAGTAGACGCGGGCGGCCTCGGCCGACAGTGGCTCGCCGGGGCGGGCACGCTTGTAGATCTCGAGCAGTGCCTCCTCGCGGGTGGGAGCCAGGTTGCGCTCCTTCTCCCACTGACCCTCGAGGAAGTCGAAGTGGCGCACGAAGCGGTCCAGGAAGGCCTCGTCGCCGTACCCGAGGGCGCGCAGCAGCACGAACAGCGAGAGGCGGCGCTTGCGGGCCACCCGGCAGCCGGCGGTGACGTCCTTGCCCGGCTTGGCCTCGATGTCGAGCTCGATCCACTCACCGCGGTAGGGGTGGATGGTCCCGGTGAACACGGTCTTGGCGTCGCGCCCCGGCTGGAAGATCACCCCGGGCGAGCGCACCAGCTGGCTGACCACGACGCGCTCGGTCCCGTTGACGATGAAGGTGCCCCGGTCGGTCATCATCGGGAAGTCCCCCATGAAGACCGTCTGCTCCTTGATCTCCCCCGTGGTGGCGTTGAGGAAGCGGGCCCGCACGAAGACGGGCGCCGCGTAGGTCATGTCCTTCTCCTTGCACTCCTCCACCGAGAACTTCGGCGGTGGGCGCAGGTCGGCATCCGTCGGGTCGAACTCGAGCTCCAGGCTCAACTGGCCGGTGAAGTCCTCGATCGGACTGATGTCGTGGTAGGCCTCGGCCAGGCCCTTGTCGAGGAACCACTGAAAGGAATCGCGCTGGATGGCGATCAAGTCAGGAAGCGGCAAAGCCTCGGTGATATTGGCGAACGAGACACGTTCGGGACTGCGGGACCGTGAGGACAACGGTCAACTCCTCCCAGGTGAAAAGCGGCGGGTGGGGGCGGTACTGCGAATCGGGACGGACGAGGACGGGACGTAGATCAGGGGTTCGAGGGCGCGCGTCGACACCGGGGAATTACGGAATCGAAGACACGGAGACGCACGGCAACCCGGCATCTTATCGTGGGGCGTGCCTGGATACAACCCCTTGGGCCTCGTCGGCCTGACGGGCTGCGCCCGGGGTCCCCGACAGGGTAAGAGGTGCCCTCCCCCGGAGTCAAGGATCCTGGTCGGAAGGCCAGGTGGGAACGGTGTCCCGCCTGGCCCTCGGAGCGGGACTACTTGACCTCGACGGTGGCGCCGGCACCCTCGAGGGCGACCTTCGCCTTCTCGGCGTCATCCTTGTTGGCCCTCTCGAGGACCGGCTTGGGAGCCGCTTCGACCAGGTCCTTGGCCTCCTTGAGGCCCAGGCTGGTGAGGGCGCGCACCTCCTTGATGACCTGGATCTTCTTGTCACCGGCGGCGGTCAGGATGACGTCGAACTCCGACTTCTCCTCCTCCGCGCCGGCGGCGTCGCCACCGGCCGCCGGGGCGGCCGCGGCAGCCACGGCGACGGGCGCTGCCGCCGTCACGCCGAAGCGCTCCTCGAAGTCCTTCAACAGCTCGCTCAGCTGGATCACCGAGAGCTCGGCGATCCCGTCGAGGATCTCTTCTTTGGTCAGGGTTGCCATCTGCCTGGCCTTCCTTTCTTTCCTTCGGTCTTGTTGGTTCGGACGGTCTTGTTGGTTCGGATGGGTCCGGGGAAGCGACTGCGAGCTACTCGGAGGCCTCTTCGGGCGGGGCCGCCGCCTCTGGCTCCGCCGCCGACTCACCGGCGGACTCCAACGGCTCGGTCGTGGCGGCTTCCTCCGGCAGCCGCGGCCGCGGCTCTCGCGGCGGCGGCCTCGGCAGACTCGGGCTCGCCCGGGGCCTCGGCAGACTCGGCCGCCAGCGTCTCGCCGGCGGCTTCACGCTGCTCGATCAGCGCCGACATCCCATAGGCCATGTTCCGCGGCAGGGCCTGCAGGAGGCCGGCCATCTGCTGCATCGGTGCCGCGAGGGCGCCGGCCAGGCGGGCCAGGAGCACGTCGCGGGGCGGCAGGTCGGCCAGCGCGGCCAGGTCGCCCGGCGAGAGGAGCGACCCGTCGGCCAGCCCTCCCTTGATCACCAGAAGGGGGTTGGTCCGGGAGAAGTCCCGGAGGGCCTTGGCCACGGCGCTGATGTCGCCCTGGACGAAGGTCAGCGCGCTCGGGCCGCTCAGATACTCCGACAGGGGCTGGTACTCGCCACCGTCGATGGCCAACCGGACCAGCGTGTTCTTGAAGATCTTGTAGTCGCCGCCGGCGGTGGCGAGCGCCCCGCGCAGCTCGGCGAGCTCGCCCACCGTCAGGCCGCGGTACTCGCTCACAATGGACGCCGTGGCCGCGCCCATGCGCGTCCGGACCTCGTCGACGACTTCGACCTTGCGTGCCCGTGCTGCGTTCTGCGTTGCCATCGGTGTCCTCCACCGGACTCGGCCCGAGTCTCCGGTGCGACGGCGCAGGCCGGGGGATCCCGGCGTACACGGTGTCGCCTCGTCAGGCCGGCCCATCGGGCCGCTTCGGCACCCAGGGGTGCACCGGAGGTCTCTGGCGTTTCGGATTCAGTGCCCATCCGCCCGGAAGCGGTGAGCTGTGCGGGAAAGCGTAGTACGGCGGTCGGAGCACGTCCGACCGGGGAGGCCCGCTCAGGCCGGAACGGCGAGCTCCTCTTCGCTGTAGCGGGCCTTCAACGGGTCGATGCGGACGCCCGGGCTCATCGTCGTCGAGACGGTCACGGACAGGAAGTAGCGGCCCTTCGACGACGCCGGCTTGGCCCGTTGGAGCTCATCGAGCACGGCCCGGATGTTGGTCACCAGCTGCTCGAGCGTGAAGGAGGCCTTGCCCACCCGGATGTGCACGTTGCCCACCTTGTCGGTCCGGTACTCGACCCGGCCACCCTTGAACTCGGCCACGGCCTTGGCGACGTCGGTGGTCACGGTCCCGGTCTTGGGGTTGGGCATCAGGCCACGGGGCCCTAGCACCCGGCCGAGCGTGCCGACCTGTCCCATGAGGTCCGGGGTGGCGATCGCCACGTCGAAATCCAGGAAACCGCCGTTGATCCTGGCCACCAGGTCGTCCGCCCCGACCTCGTCCGCACCGGCGGCACGGGCCGCGGCGCCCGCCTCGCCGGCGGCGAAGACCGCGACGCGCTCGGTGCGCCCCGTCCCCGAAGGGAGCGAGAGCGTGCCGCGCACGATCTGGTCCGCCTTGCGGGGGTCGACCCCCAGGCGGACGGCGAGCTCAACCGTCTCGTCGAACTTGGCACTGGCCAACGACCTGACCAGTTCGACCGCCTCGGCCACGCCGTGCATCGAATCCCGGTCCGCCTTGGTCAGGCTCTCCTGATACTTCTTGCCGTGCTGGGTCATCTTCTCTCCTGGTCCTGGCCTACCCGGCGACCTTGATGCCCATGGAGCGCGCCGTGCCGGCGACCTGCTTCTTGGCTGCATCGAGGTCCCTGGTGTTGAGGTCAGCGAGCTTCGTGGTGGCGATCTCGGCGAGCTGGGCATCGGTGATGGTCCCGACCTGCTCGCGCCCGGTGAGCGCGGCCCCCTTGTCGAGCCCCGCCGCCTGGCGGAGCAGGACGGGCGTGGGCGACGTCTTCAGCACGAAGCTGAACGAGCGGTCCTCGTAGATCGTGATGTCGACCGGAATCACCTGTCCCCGCATGCTCTCGGTGGCCTGGTTGTACTGCTTGCAGAACTCCATTGTCTGCACGCCGTGCGGCCCCAGCGCCGTCCCGACGGGCGGCGCGGGCGTCGCTGAGCCAGCCTCGAGCTGGATCTTCACCACGGCGAGCACCTTCTTCTTGGGTGCCATCCTCTTTGTTCTCCTTCTCCGGTATCTGTGTCCAGGCGCTCAGAGCTTGGCGACCTGGCTGAATTCGAGCTCGACCGGCGTCTCCCGGCCGAAGATATTGACCAGCACCTTGAGCTTGAGCTGGTCCTCGTTGATCTCTGAGATCTGGCCCGAGAAATCTGCGAACGGGCCTTCCTTGACCCTGACCGTCTCGTTGACCTCGTACTCCAGGCGGGCCCGTGTGCGCTTGGGTGCACCGCCCGGGCCCCCCTCCACCTTCACCTGGAGGATGTTCTCGACCTCGCGACGCGACAGCGGCGTGGGCTTGGTCCCCGGACCCACGAACCCGGTGACGCCGGGGGTGTTGCGGATGGCGCCCCAGGTGTCGTCGTCGAGGTCGCAGCGCACGAGCAGGTAGCCCGGGAACACCTTCTTCTGGACCGTCACCTTCTTGCCGCCCTTGAACTCGTCCACGTCCTCCATCGGGATCACGACCTCGAAGACACGGTCCTCGATGCCGCGGGAGGCGACGACGTTGCCCATGTTCGAGCGCACCTTGTTCTCGTAACCAGAATAGGTGTGCACGACGTACCAGCGGCCCGGCCGGTCGTAGGGACTCTCGACCGGGGGCGGCTCCTCGTCCTCGTCGTCCTTGACCCACCCGCCGAGCTCGCCGTCCTCCCCTGCCGCCTCCTGACCCTCGGTGGCGTCGAGCACGAGGTCCGGCTTGCCCTCCGGCGTCGTCTCCAGGGCGATCTCTTCCACGATCTCCTCGGCCATCTCCTCGACCACCGCCTCCTCGACCGCCTCGAGCACGGCTTCCTCCACTATCTCTTCCACGATCTCCTCGACCACCGCTTCCTCGACCACGGCCTCGAACTCGGCCTCTTCTTCGGCGGTGACCTCTTCGGTCCGGTCCTCGATGGTGTCCGAATGCACAGCCGCCTCCTCGGGGGCCGCTTCGGCCTCTTCTCGTTCCGCTTCCAGCGCCTCGGCGACGTCTTCCTCGTCGCCGTTCGCCAATGCTTCCTCTGCTTGTGAATGCGTCATATCGCTCATGCGGTGCTACTTGGTGAAGAGAAGCGTGATCAGCTTCCCGAAGGCCAGGTTCAACACGAAAATCAGGCTGATCATGATGATCAGCGTCGTCAGGACGACCGAGGTGTAGTTGATGAGCTCGGAGCGCGACGGCCAAGCCACCTGGCGCATCTCGTCTCGCACCTCACGGACGAACTGCACCGGCGTCGTACGCTTGCGCCCCTGTTGGCGGCCGCGCGGCTGACGGGGCCCACCCGTTGTCGCCGCCGCGGGCGCTTTTCGGGTAGCCGGAGACCCATCGGCCTCCATCTGCCCTTGGCGCTGCATCAAGCGCTTGGTCTCGCGGTTCACGACTCTTGCCTCACATACTTCGTTGTCGGTCGGCTACGTCCGGGGCAGGGCAGGAGGGACTCGAACCCCCAACCGCCGGTTTTGGAGACCGGTGCTCTACCAGTTGAGCTACTGCCCTCGGTGGGGTGCCTTCGGTTGCCCTCAAGCAGGAAGTTCTTCCCCCTGACCTGGGGATCGGCCTGCCAGAGTAGCACCGGCAGGCACGAGGTGGTTCAGCGGGTCTCCTTGTGCAGGGTGTGCTGGCGGTCCCAGCGGCAGAACTTCTTCATCTCGATCCGCTCGCGGTCGTTCAGCTTGTTCTTGGTCGTGATGTAGTTGCGCCGTTTGCACACCTCACAGGCCAGAGTGACCTGGACCCTCTTTTCGTTCTTGGCCATGTTCAGTCCTTCCTGCTGGCTGCCCGGGACGACCTGACCCGGGCCTGGTAGCGGCGGCGGGACTCGAACCCGCGACAACACGATTATGAGCCGTGTGCTCTGACCAACTGAGCTACGCCGCCATGGGCGAGCCCCCTGTCGGAATCGAACCGACGACACCAGCCTTACCATGGCTGTGCTCTGCCGACTGAGCTAAGGGGGCGCCGCGGCTACCTTCCGCGAAGGGTCAATGATAGCCAGGGCTCGAGGCGAGCTGCCTCGGCGCCCCTGCTTTTCGCACGTCAACACTACCATCGGCGGATGCGGATCCGACTCGCCGAGCTGGCCGACGCCGAGGCCATCCGTGCCATCTACAACGTCGAGGTGCTCGACAGCACGAACACCTTCGACATGGTGCCGCGCAACCCGGCCGAGCAGGAGGCGTGGGTCCTCCGGCACAGTGGTGTCCACCCCGTCCTCGTGGCCACCGAGCCCCCGGATCCCGCGGGGCGGGGCCGGATCGGGGCCAACGGCGAGATCGTCCTCGGCTTTGGCTCCCTCTCGGTCTTCCGTGAGCGCTCGGGGTATTCGGCCACGGCCGAGGACTCGGTCTACGTCGACCGTGCCCAACGGGGCAAGGGCGTCGGCAAAGCGCTCCTCGCCGAACTCCTGGTCCTGGCCTCGGCCCACGGCTTCCATTCGGTGATCGCCCGGATCGCGGGCCACAACGAGACGTCCATCGGCCTCCACGAGGCGGCCGGCTTCGAGCTGGTCGGCGTCGAGCGCGAGGTCGGGCGCAAGCACCGCCAATGGCTCGACGTCGTCGAACTCCAGCGCCTGCTGTAGCCCGCCCACCGGGGGAACCCCCGAGCGCGGGCGCGCTCAGGATTCGAGCGCCGCGCTGGTGGCCGGGAGGGCCGGCAGGTGCGACCGGTCGATCCGCCACGATGTCGTCCAGCCGCCCAGCGGGAAGATCGCCACCGCCCAGAGCACCATGACCGCCAGCACCATGCTGGCCGGATCCGTGTGCACGAGCTCGCTCAGCAGGTCGGCGCCGCCCGTGAGGCCGATGAACGGTGCCACGGTCGACAGGCCGAGCACGGCGTAGAGCCAACGCCCGGTCACGATCGGCGCCACGATGATGATCCCCCAGGTCAGGTACCAGGGCTGGACCACGGGGCCGAGGAGGACGAAGGCCATCATGGTGGCACCCAGAGCGCCGAGCACGCCGATGCGCTCGCGATGGCGGAGGCAGTAGAACGCGATGACCGCCGCCGCAATCAGGCCGATGGCCCGGGTCAGGGTCAGGACCCCGCCCAGGCCGACGCCGATGCCGACGACGTGAGCCGTCCCGCTGATGAGGAGTCCGAACCCCGTGGCCGGTGCCATCCATGAGCGCACCGTGCCGGGCGTCCCCAGGTTGGCGATCCAGCCCCAGCCGAGGCCCGACACGAGGGACAGGACCCCCATCACCGCCACGGTGACGAGGCCGGACCGGACCACCATGGAGGCGCGGCGACGCCAGTCGGCAAATGGCCCCGCCCAGTCCCAGGCGACGTAGACGATGCCGATGGCGGCCGGGACCTTGATGGAGGCGGCGAGCGCGCACAGCACGACACCCCACACGGGATGGAACGAGCGCGCGGCCGTGACACCGGCCAGGAGCAGGCCCACCATGATGGCGTCGTTGTGGGCGCCGCCCACGAGGGCGAGCAGGGTCAGCGGGTTGAGCACGGCGAGCACGAACGCCGGACCGGGGTCGCGGCCGAATGAGCGGGCCAACTTCGGGATGCAGTACGCGATCGAGCGCGATCCCGGCGACGGATTGCAGGCGCAGCAACTCCACGGTGATGAGCGCGTGGTGCAGGCTCAGCGAAGCGGACCAGCCCGCCAGCATCACGAAGAGCGGCCCGTACGGGGCGGGCGTGTTCGCCCACAGGGGATCGACCCCCGAGGTGTACGGCCCGAAGCCCAGGGTGCCCGGTCCGTAGTGGTACGGGTTGATGTGGCGGCTCATCATCTCGCCCTGCGCGGCGTACGAGAACACGTCCCGGCTGAACAGCGGGGCCACTACCAGAAGAGGCACGATCCACAGAGCGAGCATGTAGGCCAACGGGCGGATCGGCACGCCGCCCCGGGCCCTGAGAGTCTGGAACAGCCCGAGCCAGACGCGGACGAAAAGGATCATCCCGCCGTACACGGCAACGACGCCGGGGAGCATCAATGTGGTCGACGGCCAGTCGGCCTCGCCGAAGAACCACGTGCCTCCCATCTCCAACTTGAAGGGGGAACTCGGCAGTGACGCGCCGACGCAGATGGAGATGACGGCGAGGAAGCCCAAGAGCGCGGGGCGGCGCAGGAAAGACCAGTCCTCGGGATCACCCGCTTCGACGCGCTCCGTGAGCGTGACGCGCCGACCGAGCCGGAGGCGCGCCGCGTCGGCCCGCATCGAAAGGCGGCGCAGGCGCGCTCCGGCCCGATCAAGAATCTCTGTTGACGTCGACATCGCGCTCTCGTCCACGGGGTTGTCAGTCTCGCTTGTCATATCCGGGCACTTCAAGGCCCGGCCGGGGGAAGGCGGGCTCACGCCCAGGGGAACATGTACCCGCAATCGATCTGAAACCAGCATTGTAACGGCAGCCAGCGGGTCGCCCCGAGCCGGGCGGCCCAACGGCGGTGCCGGCGGAACTGCGTGGGCCGGGAAGGATTTGAACCTCCGTAGGTGTTAACCGGCAGGTTTACAGCCTGCTTCCTTTGGCCACTCGGACACCGACCCGCTGGGACGCGAGATTAGCCCGGCCCGGCACCGCCGACCGGCAGGTGACGCCGGTACGCTGGGCCCATGCCCACGTTTGACATCGTTTCGGAAGTCGACATGCAAGAGGTGCGCAACGCGGTCGACCAGGCCAACCGGGAGGCCGCAACCCGCTTCGACTTCAAGAACACGGACTCCGCCATTGAGCTGAGCGAGAACGAGCTCGTGCTCCGCTCTTCCACCGAGGACCGCCTGCGGGCGCTCCACCAGGTCCTTGACGAGAAATTGGTCAAGCGCCAGGTCTCGCTGAAGGCCTTCGAGGACGCGAAGGTCGAGGAAGCCCAGAAGGGAACGTCCCGCCAGAAGATCGCGATCCGGGCCGGCATCTCGTCCGATCACGCCAAGCGGTTGAACAAGTTCGTCAAGGATCTCGGGCTCAAAGGGGTGTCATCCCAGACCCAGGGTGATCAGCTCCGGGTCACCGGCAAGAAGCGGGACGACCTCCAAGAGGTCATCGCCAAGTGCAAGGCCGAGGACTTCGGGATACCGCTGCAGTTCGAGAACTTCCGGGACTGATCCGCGGCGGGCATCGGTCTCAGTCCGGCGACGAGACGTCGGACGCGGCAGCCAGCTTCTCGGTGTGGTGCTCCTCGTATTCGACCGGGTCGATGTGGAAGAGCTTGTTGTAGACCACGAACTTGACGATCCACAGGATGGCGAACGTCATCAGGTTCGCCGCGTTGACCAGGAGCGAGGTGGCCGCATGGCTCAAGTCATGCGACCGGGCGAAGTCGCCGGCCAGCCAGACCGCCACGCTCGAGAACGCCAGACCGATGAACGACAGCACCCAGAAAGGCGCGACCTCGCGCCAGAAGTGCGACTTCCCGGACTTCCCCCAGACCCAGCGGCGGTTGAGCCAGTAGGAGGGGATGGTGGCGAGCACGTTGGCCAGGATGTTGGCCGGCACCTCCGACATCAGGCGGAACACCCCGAACGTCAGGAGCAGCGTGACCTGCGACACCACGGTCGAGATCACCGAGACGGAGGCGTACTTGATCAACTTCACGCTCGAGGGGTGGGCCATCATCTGCCGGACCCGGGCGTACAGCGGCTGGTCCGACGACCAGATGTGGGAGAGCGGCGGGTGCCCGCCGTGATCAGCCACGGGAGCCTCGCGCTCGCACGCTGAACGCCGCGGGCAGGATCGGCACGGGGCAACTGTAGCTTGACGGCCAATTTGCCACCTGTCGGTTCGTCATGCCGTCAGCCCGTCATGCACCGGCCCCGAAGAGCCGGTTGCCCCGTGCGACTTCGCCGAACCAGTGTGCGCTCGGTTTGGGTCGGCGCTCGAAGGTGCCCGGGGCCACCGCCACCAGCCCGAACTTGGGGCCGTACCCGAGGTGCCACTCGAAATTGTCCAGCAGGCTCCACACGAAATAGCCCCGCAGGTCCACGCCTTCCTCCAGGCACCGGTGGGCGCTCCGCAGGGCGTCGGACACGAAGGCGATCCGCTCCGTGTCGTCAGCGGTGGCGATGCCGTTCTCGGTGACCACGACCGGCCGCCCGCTCACCGCGGCGGCCCGCCGCACCGTGTGCTCGACGGCCTGGGGCCAGCGCTCGTCACCCATCTGGGTCAGCGGGACGTCGGGGTCGTTCGGCGCCAGCCCACCCGGGCCGAAGTGCATGCGGGTGTAGCACTGCACCCCGACGAAGTCGTCGCCACCGGTGGCCCGCAGGAAGATGTTCTCGAGCATCTCTTCGGCGGCATCGCGCAGTGCCTCCCCACCCTCGGTGGCCGTGATCTCCGCCATGGAGAGCGTGAGGCCGACCGGGAAGTCCCCCGGACCGGTGCGCAGGGCCTCGACGGCCAGGCGGTGCGCCCGCACCATTGCCTCGTTCACGGCGGCGTAGCGGGTGAAGTCCTCCTTGATACCCGGCGGGTACTGGCCCTGGAAGTACCCCATGACGGCGACGACGTTCGGCTCGTTGATGGTGCAGGCCCATCCGATGAGGTCGCCGAGGTACGCCGTCGACCGTTCGACGAAGCGGGCGAAGCATTCGGGGGCGTCGGGCGCCTCCCACCCGCCGCGCGCGGTGAGCCACCGCGGCGTCGTGAAGTGGTGGAAGGTGACGACGGGGAGGATCCCATGCCCGTGACAGGCCGCGCAGAGTCGCCGGTAGTGCTCGAGCGCCGCCACGGAGAATTCCCCTTCGGCGGGCTCTATGCGGCTCCACTCGAGCGAGAAGCGGTAGGCCCCGAGACCCATGTCGGCCACCAGCTGTATGTCCTCACGCCAACGATGGAACGAGTCGCACGCGTCGCCGCTCGGCTCGAGGGTGCCCGACGCCGGGTCGTGCTCCCACGCCCACCAGTCGTTGTTCACGTTGCCGCCCTCGATCTGATGGGCGGCCGTGGCGACCCCCCAGGTGAAGCCCGCCGGGAACTCGAGCTCGCCCTCCGCGTTCTGTCGTTTCGCCGTTGTCACGCCGCCGCAGGGTAGTTGGGGTCTTGACCGCGTGCGCCGCGACGCCCGCAGTGGCAGCCTGCGAACATGGGCGGATGAGCGCGTCCTTGGAGTTCCTCGTCGATCTGCTTGACCTCGAACCCATTGAGGTCAACATCTTCCGGGGCATCCAGCCGAACGAGGAACGCCAGCGCGTCTTCGGCGGTCAGGTCGCCGGACAGGCGCTCATGGCCGCCGGGCGCACAGTCGAGCACGGGCGGGTGCACTCGCTGCACTCGTACTTCCTGCGGCCGGGTGACCCGACCGTGCCCATCCTCTACGAGGTCGACCGGATCCGCGACGGGCGATCCTTCACGACCCGTCGCGTCGTCGCCGTGCAGCACGGCCGTGCCATCTTCAACCTCTCGGCCTCCTTCCACGACCTCGAGGACGGCCTGGAGCATCAGATCCCCATGCCCGAGGTGCCCGCGCCCGAGTCACTGGCTCCCCTCTACGAGCGACTGGAGCCGTGGAAGGACGAGCTGACCGACTGGTTCGACCGGCCCCACCCGATCGACCAGCGGCACATCGGCGACCTTCCGTGGCACTCGAGGGAGAAGGGGGAGCCCTTTCAGCGGCTCTGGATCCGAGCGGACGGGGAGCTCCCCGACGACCCGCTCCTGCACGCCTGCGTGGCGACCTACGCGTCGGACATGTCCCTCTTCGACACCATCCTCGCCCCGCACGACACGAGTTGGGACGACCCGGACTTCATGGGTGCCAGCCTCGACCATTGCATGTGGTTCCACCAGCCCTTCCGGGCCGACGAGTGGCTGCTCTACGACACGGACTCGCCCGTCGCCGCCCAGGGACGGGGGCTGGCCCGTGGCTTCCTGTTCGAGCGGGGAGGGCGCCTGTGCGTCTCGTTGGCCCAGGAGGGCCTCGTCCGCATGCGCACGCGGTCCGCCCGCTGATTCAGCGGCTCTGCATCGGGGTGTAGTTGCGCTCCTCGGAGCCGATGTAGAGCTGACGGGGCCGGGCGATCTTCGAGTCCTGGTCGAGCATCTCCTGCCAGTGGGCCAGCCACCCGGCGGTGCGCGGGATGGCGAAGAGGACCGGGAACATCTCGAGCGGGAAGCCCATGGCCTGGTAGATGAGACCCGAGTAGAAGTCGACGTTCGGGTAGAGCCGGCGCGACGTGAAGTACTCGTCGTTGAGCGCGATCTCCTCGAGCTTGAGCGCGATGTCGAGCAGCGGGTTCTTGCCTGTCACCGAGAACACCTCGTCGGCCGTGCGCTTGATGATCGTGGCCCGCGGGTCGTAGCTCTTGTAGACGCGGTGCCCGAAGCCCTGGAGGCGCTGGCCGCCGGTCCCCGCCTTCACGGTGGCGATGAAGTCCGGCACGTTCTCGATGCTCCCGATTTCGGTCAGCATGCGGATGACGGCCTCGTTGGCACCGCCGTGCCGTGGTCCGTAGAGGGCGGCGGCCGCAGCGGCGGTTGCTGAGTAGGGATCCGAGTGCGACGAACCGACGACGCGCATGGCCGTGGTCGAGCAGTTCTGCTCGTGGTCGGCGTGGAGGATGAACAAGATGTCCAGGGCGCGGGCCAGGACGGGATCGGCCTCGAACCGTGGCTCGGCGACCTTCCAGAGCATCGACAGGAAGTTCGGCACGAAATCGAGCGAGTTGTCGGGGTAGACGAACGGCATGCCAACGCTGAAGCGGTGCGCTGCGGCGGCCAGGGTCGGCATCTTGGCAATGAGGCGGATGATCTGCTTGTTCCGGGACTCGGGGTCGAAGATGTCCTTGGCGTCGAGATAGAAGGTCGAGAGCGCGGCGACGGCTGAGACCAGCATCCCCATCGGATGCGCGTCGTAGTGGAAGCCCTCGAGGAATCGCTTGCGCACGTTCTCATGGATGAACGTGTGGTACGTCACGTCGTGACGCCACTCG
This sequence comes from uncultured Acidimicrobiaceae bacterium, assembly GCA_963755375.1. Classification (GTDB taxonomy): domain Bacteria; phylum Actinomycetota; class Acidimicrobiia; order Acidimicrobiales; family RAAP-2; genus Bog-473. Next base: position 14,003 of record CAVWKG010000006.1, read on the forward strand.
GAGAACTGCTCCTCGTTGGGTAGCTCGCCTTTCAGCAGGAGATAAGCCACCTCCAGGTACGTTGAATTCTCCGCCAGCTGCTCAATGGGATAGCCGCGGTAGCGCAGGATGCCGGCGTCACCGTCGAGATACGTGACGGCGCTCTCACAGGCCGCCGTCGACATGAAGCCAGGGTCGAAGAACCAGACGCCGGGCAGGAGTTTGGCCCACTGTTCGGCCGATACCCCGCCGTTGACGAGCGGGATCTCAATGGACTCCCCATTGCGATTGTCCGTGATCGTGATGCTCTCGGCCACGTGAAGAGCCCTCCAGTTCCTGATTTCAGTGCCTCCCGATCCTAGGACCACGAACGGGTGGGGTCGACACGCGGGCGCCTGGGGAATCGGGCGTCCGCCGCTCAGGTTGCGGGAGCGACCTGCAGCGCCTGCTCGATCGCCGTGCCGGCGGTGATGGTCTGGCCGGCAGGGGGGATCACCTGGACCGTGAGCATGTAGGTGGTGGACGGTTTGACGCGCAGGGTCACGTCGGGGAGCGTCACGGAGGCACCCAGGGCAAGGGGCGTGGTCCGGACCTGGCTCGTGGTCGCACCCGAGGTCTGATCGGCCAGCGAGAAGCGCACCGACACGCGCGGTTCGTTGGAAGAACCCTGGTTGGCCAGGACCACGGTCACGCCGATCTGGGACGTCGGGCTGAGCACGGACACGCTCGCCGGGGCGCCCGGCGGCGTCGGCAGTGCGGGCGGGTTCAGGCGCACGGTGCGGAGGACGACGTAGTGCGTCGCCGACAGCGTGGGCGAGGTGGCCAGAAGGTCGACCTGCGCGGCCACGCTGCCGAGTTGCCACAGTTGCGGGCGGGTCACCCACGCAGATGCCGGAAGCTTCCCGTGGCCGGCACCGGTGGCGAGTGACTGCCGCACCGACCGGTAGAGCGCGTCGGAGTGCGCCAGGAGCGCCCCGGCGGCGGCAATGCGGTTGGTGGCTTGGGTCGTCGACAGAAGGGTGGCCCCAGCGGAACCGGTCGTGGAGCCGCCGGACGGCGCGCCCGCAGGGTGAATGGGTTGCATGCCGAGGAACCCGTACACCGCGGCACGAAGCTGTGTCACGGACCGGGCCCGTTCGGCGAAGACGGCCGCGAACTGGGTCGCCACCGGCCCCAGCGGTGTCGACCCGGCAGCGACGTACGCCCGCGCCGACTCGTCGGCACTCTGTTGCACGGCGCCGTCGAGCGCCGCCTGCAATCCCTGACGGGTCTGCGACGGCAGATCGTCGACCACGTTGCGCACCATGGCGGCGGTGGCATTGGACTGGTCGGCCACGACGGTGCCCTGCGCCGCCAGCGCGCGGTCGGAGTTGGCGTCGTAACCCTGCGACTGCCGCGACACCTGGGTGAGCCCGCCCACGATAATCGCGAGCACGACCACCGCTGCGATCAGCAGGGTGACCGGCCGGGCCGGTGATCGACGGCGCGCGCGGCGGCGTGGCCTGCGTGGCGGCATCGCCAGAGGAAACTACAGGGGCGGAGGAGGCTTTACACCGCGAGGAAGGACGAGCGCGGGGTCTCGCCGGAGGTCGTCAGGGTGCTGGCACTCGAACGCCATTGGACGGTGGGGGCAATGGCCCGGACATCCACCCGGCTGCGATGGCGCTCCACGAGCTCGAGGATGTCGGAGATCACGGCGTCGGTCAGGAGGTGGGGCTGGAGACCCAGGTCGAGGAGCTTGGTGTTGGCGGCGTGGAAGTAGTGCTCCTCGTTTTCGACCCGCGGGTTGGACAGACCCTCAGCGATGTCGACCCGGGTCGGGCAGACCTTCTTGACCATGTTCGCCATCTCGAGCACGGAGAAGGACTCGGTGTATTGGTTGAAGACCCGGAACTCACCGCGGTCGGCAGGGTTCTCGAGCGCCAGGGTCACGCACGCGAGCGTGTCGCGGATGTTCAGCATGCCGCGGGTCTGGCCGCCGGCGCCATAGACGGTCAGCGGGTGGCCCGTGACGGCCTGCACGCAGAAGCGGTTGAGCACGGTACCGAAGACGCCGTCGTAGTCGAAGCGGGTCGCCAGGAGCGGGTCGACGTCCGTCTCCTCGGTTGACTGCCCGTAGACGATCCCCTGGTTCAAGTCGGTGGCGCGCAGGCCCCAGATACGACAGCCGAACATGATGTTGTGGCTGTCGTGCACTTTGGACAGATGATAGAAGGAGCCCGGCTGCTTGGGGAAGGGCAGCACGTCGGTGCGCCCCTTGTGGGTGATCTCGATGAAGCCTTCCTCAATGTCGATGTTGGGGTACCCGTACTCCCCCATCGTCCCCAGCTTGACGAGGTGGATCTCCGGGTCGGTCTCCTGAATGGCGTACATCACGTTCAGGTTCCCCACGACGTTGTTGACCTGGGTGTAGACGGCGTGCTCCCGGTCGATCATGGAATACGGGGCGGACCGCTGCTCGCCGAAGTGCACGATGGCGTCGGGCTTCCCCTCCGCGACCACGCCGTAGGTGAAGGCGGCATCGGTCAGATTTCCGATGCGCACGTCGATGGCGTGGCCTGACATCTGCTCCCAGCGTGTGACGCGGTCCTGCAGGGAGGCGATGGGCACCAAGCTGTCCACGCCCATCTCGCGGTCGTACTCCCGGCGCACCAGGTTGTCGACGACGGTGACCTCGTGGCCGCGTGCCGACAGATGCAGGGCGGTTGGCCAGCCCAGGTAGCCGTCTCCTCCGAGAACCAGAATCTTCATCTCACCCGTGTTTTCGCTCAGGCTCCGCATTTGTTACGGAGTCATGTCGGTCTCATCATGGGACAGGACCCTGAATCCAGCCTGTGGAACGGCTGTAATTGGCGTGAGACCTGGGGTTTTCCCTAGCGGGGCAGCATAAAGAGCGGAAAACCGGCGCGCGGGGATGGTCCGGGACAACGAGAAATCGTTGCACTCGAGCTCAGCCCGGCACCCCCCAGAGAGCCTTCCGGAGCCCTGAGGCGCGGGAGATCGGCCGTCCGATCGCGTTCCGGATCGACTCCTCGGGGCCCACCACGATGAGCCGCTGCTGGGCACGGGTGACCGCCGTATACAACAGCTCCCGGGTCAGGACCCGCGACTCGGGGCTCGGCAGCAAAAAGGCCACTGCCTCGTACTGGGAGCCCTGGCTCTTGTGAACGGTCATCGCGTACACGGTGTCCACGGCAGCCAGCCGGGTCGGGCTGACCTCGGCGATGGACCCGCGCCGCTCGAAGGCGGCCACCAGCCGTCCGCCTTCCGACTCGATCACCACCCCCGTGTCCCCGTTGTAGAGATTCAGTCCGTAGTCGTTCTCGGTCACGATGAGCGGCCGGCCGACATACCAGTCCGTGCCGGTGCTGAAGCCGTCGACTTCGGCCCGGAGCCAGTTCTCAATGTGGCCCATCCAGGTGGCAACGCCTTCGGACCCCCGGCGATGACCGCACAGCAACCGGAAACTGCTCAATGCGTCAATGGCCTCGCGCGCCTGTCCAGCCCGAGCCGACTCGATGACGGCGCGGCCCGTGTCGACGGCGAGCCGGCGCACGTCGCCAAGCCCGTCGGGCGCGATCGACTCGGCCGCGTCGGACGAGATCCACTGCACGTTCGAATCGCCGGCCTCGAGTATCGCAATGGCCTCGTCGGCGTCGTCGTGGCGGATCGCCCGGGCCAGGGCAGCAATCGCGCTGCCATGGCGGTGCACACTGCGCAACACCACGATCCCGTCCCCTAACGCGGCAGCGTGCCCGCCATTGCCCTCGGGAATCGGCCGCGCGACCACCTCGGCGAGCTGCTGCCGCGCCGCTGGCTGCATCGTGATGCCGGTGGCGGCGGGCCCCACGATGTCGCCCAACACGGCGCCGGCCTCGACCGAGGCCAATTGCTCGGGGTCGCCGACCAGAATCAGTCGGGCGTCGGAACGGACCGCCTCCAGCAGCCGGGCCATGAGTGAGAGCGAGACCATGGAGGTCTCGTCGACCACCACGACGTCATGGGGCAAACGGTTCAGCCGATGATGCCGAAAACGGGTGCGGTTGCCGGGGTTGAAACCGAGCAGCCTGTGCACCGTCCTGCCCGTCAGCGTGTGCAGACGGTCCCGGCGCTCCTGGTCGATATCCATGTCGTCGGCACCCTGGCGGACGGCATCCTCCAGGCGGGCTGCCGCCTTTCCGGTCGGTGCCGCCAGCGCCATAAGGGGTGGCCGCTGACCCGTGGCGAGCGCCTGGGCCTCCAAGAGGGCGAGTACTCGGGCCACCGTGGTCGTCTTTCCGGTGCCGGGCCCGCCCGCGATGACCGACACCCTCCGGAGCACGGCGGTGGCCGCCGCGATGCGCTGGTCCGGATCGTCGTCGTCTTCGTCGAACAGTTCCACCAGACCTGTTGTGAGCAGCTCGGCGTCGACCCCGATCGCGGGGCCGTCGGACCGATCCCGCAGCTCGGCCGCCACCAGGCACTCGTCCGCCCAGAGGCGGTCCAGGTACAGAGTCGTGCCCTCCAGGTGCAGCGGGCGATCGACTCCGACGATCGGGCTACCCGACATCTGACGGAGCCAACCCGTCGGGTCGGGCCAAGGCAGCGCTCCGAGGTCTTCGGGCGTATCGCTGTCGGCGTCGGCCGTGGCGTGGATCGTCGCAAGATCGACGCAGACGTTTCCCAATCTTGGGGCGCGCGCCGCGAAGGCGGCCCCGAGGCAGACGTCGTCGTGGCGTACCGTGCTCAGGCGGGCCAACCTCAGCGCGACGTGGACGTCCGAGGTCGACAGGACGCCCGCGTGGTTGAAGGCCCGCAGAGGTCCCTCGAGGCCCAGCACCAGGCGGGCGTCGAACGCGTCGACCGCATCCGGCTCGCTCACCCGGGCACCCCACGGTCGAAGAGATCGCTTATTGCCTCGACCAGCTTGACCGGCGGTCGCCAGGACCAGACCCCTGAGGTCGGCGCCGAGGCCGGGGCAGGCTCGACCGCGCTCATCCCGCGCACGAACAGGTACAGCACGCCCCCGAGATGTTGTTCGGGGTCGTAGTGCAGGAGCCTCCAACGGAGGTACCGGTGCAGCGCCACGGTGTACAGGAGGGCTTGCAGTGGGTAGTGCGCGGCGACCATTTCCGCCTGCAGCGCTTCGGGCCTGTAGTGCCAGGACGTCAGCGTCTCCTCCTGAGTGCCCAGCCTGTTCGTCTTGTAGTCGGCCAAGACGAAACGGTCATCCGGAAGCCGGAACACCAGATCCAGGCTTCCCGTAAGGTACCCGCGCAGGACATCGGTCAAGGCGGGGTCTCGCAACTGTGGCGCGTAACGCGCGACTGGATCCTCCGCCGGCAGGTGCTGCTCCAGGAGATCGGCTACCGCGGCGACGCGCAGGCTCGCCGTGGGCGCGTCCCCTCCCACCAGGGGGATCTCGAACGTCAGCTCGTCGACCCGGTCTCGTCGTGCGATGTCGCGGAGCCTGACGCCGTCGACCATGGGTCCGAGGGGGCACTCGATGGCGGCACACAGCCCCGACACGACCGCGTCGGTGCTGCCCAGGTTGATGTTGCGCCACACGAGCTCTTCGTCCAGTGCGGAGGCGACAGCACGAGGCAGATCAGGCATGTCGAACTCCGTGTGCTCGAACACACCGTGCACCACGGTGCCCACGAGGGCACCCCCGGGCATGTCAGCCAGGTGCAGCGCGACGGCATCGGTCCCCGCGTCCGGGCCGACACCGGCTCGCGTGGGCGGCGCGAAGGTCGTCGTCTCGTCCGATGTGAGCTGGTACTCGGGCTCGCTCCCGATTGAGGGTTGCTCGTGCAGCGCCCGGGTGATGCTCGAGTACGACGCCCGGCGCCAGCCGACGTCGAGGGTGCGGTCGAAGACCGCCGCCTCCAGCCGCGGCGGGCTCCCGACGTTCACTCGCCACCGGTCGTTCGAGGGCTCTCCGACCCGCTCCACCGAGACGGACGCGCCCAACGCCCCGACGGCCTCCGCGACCGCCGCGTCCGTACGGGGCGCCGCGCCGTAGGGGCCTACGACACCATCGTCGTCGCGATCGAACAACAACCGGGCCAGTGGGGAGTGCTGGCTGTGCATCGCACCGGCCCACCACAGAACCGCCTGGTGGCGGGCCCGGGTGAGGGCGACGTACAAGAGACGCAGGTCCTCTCCCCGCTCCTCCTCCAGTTCCATCTTCTGATGGACGGCGAAGCCATTGCCCTCGCGCCCGACGTCGATGGTACGCAGGTTCGCGTTCTCGGGGTCGTGAAACATGGGCACGTCGCTGCTGAAGGGGCGACCGTCCCACATATACGGACAGAACACGACAGGAAACTCGAGGCCCTTGCTGCGATGGATCGTGATCACCTGCACCGCCTCGGCGTCCGACTCGAGGCGCCGCGCCCGCTCTTCGTTCTCGGCATCCCGTGCGGCGTCACGGATACGACGGCCGAGCCAGGTGGCCATGGCCGTCGGCCCGAGGCCTTCGGATACACCGGCCTCGTGGAGCAACTGTGCGATGTGGCGCAGATCCGTCATGAAACGCTCGCCCGAAGGGCGTGCCAGTACCCGCTCCGGCACCTCGTACGAGCGACTGACCGTCTGGTAGAGCGAGGCGATGCCCTGCTCACGCAGCAGCACCGCCCACCGGTGCAGCGACCAGTGCAGACCTTCCCACTTGTTCTCGTCCGCCGTGGCCACCTCTTCGGGCGACCAGCCCACGAAGGAGGTGAGCGCGGCCGATGACGCCCGGTCCCGCGCTGTCGGCCGCTCGAGCGCCTCCAGCAACCGGAGCCACTCCAACGCCGGCTCGGTCGCGAAGACGGAGCCGGAACCGCCGATGACGGCCGGGATGCCGGCGACATGGAGCGCGTCCCGGACGGTTACGGCCTGGCTGTTCGTCCGCACCAGCACCGCGATGTGGCCCGGGTGCAACGTCGTGCGCTCCAGATCGGTCCCATCCCGGCTGCGGGCGACGACTTCTGGGCGGGCCGACAGCAGGTGCACGACCTCGGCGGCGAGATCCCGGGCGATGAAGCGCCTCGATTCGGGCGCCTTCGGCTCCTGCCGGCGCGCCGTCAGCGGCACCCGGCCGTCTGCGCCATGGACGACGCGGACACGCAGCGGGGCTGGGTCGGGGGCTCCGATCAGTCTCGGTTGCTGGTTGGCGTCGGCCGCCCTGATGTTCCGATACGTAATGCCGGCGTAGCCGAGCTGGGCTTGGGCGAAGAGCGAGTCGTATGCCTCGAGCAGTCCCTGGTCGCTGCGCCAGTTGACGTCGAGCGTCCACTCCGACTGAACGACATCGCGCGCCTGAAGGTAGGCATGGACATCCGCGCCACGGAAGGCGTAGATCGCCTGCTTCGGGTCTCCGATCAGCACGAGCGTCGCTCCGCCCTCTCCGAACGCCCGGTGCATGATGTCCCACTGGACCGGGTCCGTGTCCTGGAACTCGTCGACCAGAACGACGTCATAGCGTTCTCGCAAACGGGCGCACGCGGCAGGGCCGCGGTGCTCGTCGTAGAGCGTCGTGCGCAGGCGGCTGAGCACGTCGTCATACGTGAGGATCTTGAGTGCCCGCTTGCGCGCCTCCATTTCCTCACGAACCGCCTTGGCGAAACGGCGCCGGATGGACGGGAGGTCCTCGGCCCGGGACAGCGGCGGCACGACTTCGGCGTCGGGGTGCCCGAGCACGTACTTGGCGATCTCCATGGCGTCGCTGCGGTCGAAGTCGAGCACGTTCGGCTTGTTGGCGAAGCGACGCAGGAAGAGGTCGTCGACCACCTCCTCCATGAGGTCGCTCACGTCCTCGACCAGGGTGACCTCCCGGTCGACGTCGCCCGCGGTCCCGAGGCCGTAGAGGACCTGCAGGCAAAACCCGTGCGTCGTCTCGATGGTGGCCGCATCGAAGTCCGCGATCGCCTTCCCCAACCGGTCACGCCGGATCTCAACCTCATCGGAGGACCCCCGCGCCAGGAGCTGCACGATCTCGTCTTCCTCGTGGCCGCCGTGACCCGCCAGGATGTCCACCAACCCGTCGAAAGCGAGGACCAGCCGGTCGCGTACCCGCTGGCGCAGCTCCCCGGTGGCCATCCGGGTGAACGTGATCACCAGAAGGCGGTCGATCGGCAGCACCCCCTCCGCGACGTACCGGGTGGTGAGCGCGGCGATGGTGAACGTCTTGCCCGTGCCCGCGCTCGCCTGCAGCAGGGTCATGCCGGCCGGGAGCGCGCCGGACACGTCGAACGGCTGGGGATCTGGGTCAGCGATGACGGTCATCGATCGACGATCTCCTCGTGCGCCAGCAGGCCATCCCAGATCCGGCGCGCGTAGAGCCCGAATCGAGTCGCTTCGGAGGGGTCCCAACCGACCTCGTCAGAAAGAGGCGTCCCCGCGCACTCCACCATTGCTCCGAACCCGAGCGCGTCTCCGAGCACCAGAACGTGCTCGGACTCCTTGTCTTCCTTGTCGAACCTGTATTCCGAGACCCATGACCCGGCCGCGGCCCGGCCGGGGTCCTTGCCCTCCGCCACTGCCGAGGCCCAGGCGGCGGACGTCCGGCAGTAGAGCGGTAGCGGCTCGCGCATCCCGCGCCGGAACACCTCGTCCAACGCCTGCAGATGGGACACGGCCGCCTCCTTCCGGCTGGGGACGTCGGAGCCGAGAGGCTGGATCGTGGAAATGGAGATGGTCGATTGTTTGCTCTGACTGCGCCCGACGGTGAGCGCGGAGAAGGCTCGCTCCGGCCACGTGGCGGTCAGGACGAGCAGGCGTACCCAGGCGATCATGCGGGCCGCCGGCCCGAGCTTCGAATACGTCACGGTATGGACGACGTTCCCCCGTACCCCGGGGACCGTGCCGACGACGCTCAGCCCATCGGGCAGGTCGACATGTGCATCGAGCGACTCCGGCGGCGCGCCGCTGCGTCCGATGGCCACCAGGTCGGCGAGCGGGTCGGTGATCTGGTCCAACTCCGGATCGGCCAACTGCCCCGGCGGGAGCGCGCCCCGGGCTCTCTCGGCGGCCAGGCACGCGTCGAGCTCGGCCCCCTCAAGACGCGCCTGGAGGACACGGTCGGCGATCTGCCACCTCTCCAGCGCATCCAGATCGATCGGGATCGAGTCCTCGAAGTCCCGCGTCTTGTTGCGCAGCGAGATGCCGAGGCGCTCGCGCAAGAAGGCCCTCACCGGATGACGCAGGAACCGCTCGAGCTGATCGAGGCCGATGGGGTTGGAGAGGTACGGCTCAAGCGGGCTGCCCAGGAACGGGGGGACGTCGCGTCGGGGAGCGAGCGCGGCTCGGGCGCCGGCGAGCTGGAGCGCGTCGAAGCTCCACGGGCGCCCGCGCACGAGCGCGTGCCGCTCGAAATTCCGTGGGTCGAACGGTTGGAGGGGGTGCGTGAGCACGATGGCGTCGCGGGAACGGCCCGTCGGGGTCCGCACGGTGTGGTCCACCACGTCGAGCAGCTCGCCCACGGGGACCGCTGGCGGGCGCGGGAGATTGGAACGCTCGTCGCGACCGGAGTACGTGACCACCAGGTGATCACGCGCCGCGAGCAGCGCGTCCAAAAGGAGTTGCCGATCCTCGCTACGTACGTCGCGGTCCCCGACTCTCTGATTGCGCGCCGTCAGATCGTCGCCGTCCCTTTCGATGTGACGGGGGAAGCTGCCGTCGTCCAATCCGAGGAGGCACACAACCCGGTGCGGGATGGAGCGCATGGGCACGAGCGTGCACACCGTGAGGTGGCCCGTGCAGAAGTTGGCCCTCGTAGGCCGCCCCTTGAGACGTTCAGACAGGATGGAGCGAATGTCGTCGCAGGTCAGCGCGACACCACTGACCATCTCGTCCTCCGTGGCCTCGTCGACCAATTCGTCCAGCAGCGCTTTGAGCTGCGCCCGTTGCCAGGCGTCGGCCGGGGACGCCGCCGCCAGGGAATCGGCAATGCCCGCCAGCGTGGCCGCCCAGTCCTGCACCGGGCGGAAGCCGGCAAGCGCGTCGAGTCCCGCCTGGAGCCGATCGAGGAATTCCGACAAGCGTCCGGCCAGATCGATGTCGCCACTGTCGACGTCGTCCAGGGGGAGGGTCGAGCCGAAGAGACGTTGCCGCTCCTCGGCCATGGTCACCCCGAGCAGGATCCGGTCCAGCCCCGCCCGCCAGGTGTTGGCCTCAATGCCTTCGAGCTGGAACGAGCTCCGGTGGGCGGCGTCGAAGCCCCAGCGCACGAACGCGCCGTGCACCCACTCCTCCAGACGGTAGAGATCGTCGTCGCTGAAGCGGAACCGCCGACGTACGGGATCGCGGCCTGCCAGGTCGAGGACCTCGGTCGCCGTGATCCTCGCCGACGAGAGCTCGAGCACCTCCGCCAGCACACCCATCACGGGGTTGGTCTGGCGGAGGGAGCGGTCAGCCAGCCGGATCTCGAGCGTTCGTTCAGGGTCGGCGGACACGCCGTGCAGCCCCTGTACGCCGAAGGTCGCTTGAATCAGCGGGGCGAAGATCTCGATGTCGGGGCACATCACGATGATGTCGCGCGGCTCCAGGGTCGCATCGTCCTCCAGCAGGTGCAGAACTGCGTCGCGCAGCACTTCGACCTGTCGACCCCGGCCGTGGCAGGAATGGACACGGATGCTGTCATCATCACCGGCCAGCAGCGGCCGCCGGTCAGCTTCGCCGGTGCCGCTTCCCGTCGGCGAGCGGTCGGCGCGGACATCCTCTTGGATCTGCCGCAGGAGCGTCGGCGCCTCCGTCTGGGTTGCCGCGGTCGCTCCCTCGCTGTGGGGCACGGCTGACCCGAGCACGAGCTGCATCTCCCGGGCGTCCCGGCTCCAAGATTGCAGGAGCGGATGGCGCGGGGCGCCGACGGTGGGGTCCTGTGCGCGCAGCAGGAAGCGCGACGCCGGCCCCACTTCGTTCTCCAGGCGTTCCCAGAGGGCAGGAGAGGGGTGCAGCAAGAAGAGGTGGACGTCCCGCCCGGCACCCATCGCTTCCAGGACGTCGAGGTAGCTCGCCGGCAGTCGGGTTAGCCCGAACAACGACAGCCGCGGCGGAAGGTCCAGGAGTTCGGGCTCATCCCGCAGTCGCCGACAGGCGTCGACCAGGCGCTCGGCCGGGCTCGGCTGCCCGATGCGCGTCCGAAGCAGTCGCCAGAGCTCCACCTGCCAGACGGCCTCGTCCTCGCCCGACGAGCCCGCGGCCCAGTGCTGCAGCATCTCGGGCCGGTGCACGGCGTAGCGGTCGAAGAGGTCCGCCACGTGCCTGATGCTCGAGAAACGCTTGGATTCGTGCACGGTCTCGGAGTTGCGGATGTGCTGGGCCAGTGGCGTCAGCCATGGATCGTCGAAGTGCGCCTCGACCACCTCGAGCAACGGCCACACCGCTCGTTGCGGGAGCCAAGGATCGGTGTCGGCATCGGTGCCCGCCGCCCGGGCCAGGGCCCCGTTGACCACCGTCCCCGGGAAGGGGAAATCCACGTTGGCGCACACGCCGTCCTGTCGGCCCGGCGACGCGCCCAGGTGCGCAGACAGGCGTTGCGTCAGCCAGCGCTCGATGCCCCGGGTGGGCACCGAGACCACCTCTGGAACCATCGGATCTTCGAGTGGCCGGGCGACCAGGTCGCTGAGCATCGCGACCAGCGCGTCGGCCCGCTCGGATCGGTGGACATGCAGCACCCCGGCAGAGTACGTCGGCGGTGTTCTTGGGACGCCAGCTCGGGACGCCGGGCGGACTACGCCGGGGTGCCGCGGTGGGCGCTGCCCTCCGGCAACGCCAGGATGGTCGACTCCCCGTCATCGTCCCCGTCGTCGGGGACGAGCGCCTGGAGATGGCGGGGCGCCTTCTCGATCGGGGAGAGCTCCGGCATCCCGTCCGACTGTGGCCCCACGACGCCGAGGCCCGGGAATTTGCGGGCCGAGACGAGAACGCGTGACTCGAAGGAGCCGACCGCCTTGTTGTAGGCATCCACACTCGAGGTGAGGCTGCGCTCCAGCGACTGCATGTGCCCCGTCATGGTCCGCAGCCGTTCGTAGAGCTCTGCCCCCAGCTGCCGCACCTCGCGCGCGTTCTCGGCCAGCGTCTCCTGCTGCCAGGACAGAGCCATGGTCTTCAGTGCTGCAACCAGGGTGTTGGGCGTCGCCAGCACGATGCCCCTGGCCAGCGCGTGGTCCTGCAAGCCGGGGTCGGCTTCGCAGGCGGCCGCCAGGAGTGACTCCCCGGGGATGAACGCCACCACGAACTCCGGAGAGCGCTCGAACTGCTTCCAGTACTCCTTCTTGGCCAGCTGATCCACGTGCGTGCGCAGTTGGGCGGAGTGCTTCTTCAGGAGCACCTTGCGCTCGTCCTCGTCCTCGGACTCGGTGAACTTCAAGAATGCGTCGAGCGGGACCTTCGAGTCGATGACGACCTGGCCACCGCCCGGCAGGTGCACGACCATGTCGGGACGGAGAAGACCGTCCGCGGTCATCGTTGACCGCTGCTCGTCGAAGTCACAGTGCTCGGCCATGCCGGCCGCCTTGACCGCGTTGCGCAGCGTCATCTCACCCCAGCGGCCACGCGTCTGGGGTGACCGCAGCGCGGTGACCAGGTTCCTGGTCTCCTTTTGCAGCTGCTCATGGCCGAGATGCAGCGCCGCGACGCGCTCGTTCAATGTGGCGTACGCCCCTTTGCGCTCGACCTCCATGTCCCGGAGCCCGCGCTCGTAACGGGCCAGGGTCTCGCTGAGGGGGTCGAGCAGCTGCGCAATCGCCTGCTGGCGCTGCGTGAGGTCGCCTTCTGCCGCCGTGCGGACCTCGTTCAGCTTCGAGTCGGCGAGCGTGAGGAACCGCTCGTTGTTCTTTGCCAACGCTTGCGCCGAGAGTTCAGAGAAGGCTCCGGCCAGGCGGTCGCGTTCCACCTCGGCCCGGCGTGAGGCCTCCTGCTCTGACGTGCGCAGAAGATCGAGCTCGGAGACGGCGACGGCGCGGGCCGTCTCCGCCAGAGCCGCAGCCTCCGTCGCTGCCTTCAACTCTGCCGCCAACGACTCCGACACCGCCTTCGCATCGGCCAGACGTCCCTCGGCCAGACGGGCGGCGCCGGCCGTGCGGGCCACGCGCACCATGTACCAGGCGACGCCCAACGCGAGACCGGCAGCGAGGCCGATGACCGCTCCGAGGACCATGCGGCCAATGTAACGACGGGGTGTGTCAACAACGGGGACCACCCCCTCCCCCCGGCGTGGGGCGCCTGAGCAGCCCGAGATGTGGGGTCGTCACCCCGCAACGGAGCCGGTAGCGTGACCAGGATGCCGTTCAAGCTCGGTGGCAGCACGAAGACGGTCCCGGAGCAGCTCGACGCCGAGGATCTCCCCATGCAGATCGGGCCGCTCGTCACCGAGCAACCGCTCTGGCCGCGCACGATGCCCGAGCCCCACGAGGTCGACCGCCTGTTCGCCCAGGCGTTCGCGTTGGTCGGTGAGGGAATCGCCGGGGCGACACACGCCCTGCTGGCCGGCGATCGGGACGCGGCCAAGGAACTGGTCAAGCGCGATGAGGTCATCGACAAGTTGATCGGACAGATCTCGACCACGGTGCAGCATCAGCTGGTCCATGGCGAGACGTCGCCCGACGAGCGCCGCGAGTACGTCGCGATCTTGCGCATGCTTCCAGACATGGAGCGCAACGGCGACCTGGCCGAACACATCGCCCGCCGGGCCGCCCGCGGTCTCGGCGCCGAGATGTCGGCCCGCAGCAGAGGTCTCGTGGAACGCATGGGCGAGGTGGCCACCACCATCTGGCGGGAGACGGCGGACGCCTTCGCTGAGCGCTCGGCCGGTGCCGCTTCCTCCATCGACGACATCGACGATGAGCTCGACGACCTCCACGTCACACTGACCGCGGAGCTGGTGGCGGGCACCATGCCCCTGCCGGTGGCGATCGAGCTGGCCATGGTGGCCCGCTTCTACGAGCGCTTCGGCGACCATGCCGTCAACCTGGCCCGTCGTATGTCCACCCTGGTGATCGGTGGTCCCGAGCCCGTTTCGTCGGGTCCCGACTGATCCCTTGCGGGATCAGGATCGCAGCGCCAACAGCTCTTCGGCGATCTGCACGACGTTGAGCGCGGCGCCCTTGCGCAGGTTGTCGCCGGAGACGAACAGGGCCAGGGCGTTGGGCGCACCCTGCGCCCGCCGGATGCGCCCGACGTAGACGACGTCGCGGCCGGCCGCCATGAGCGGCGTCGGGATCTCGGCCAACTCGACTCCCGGGGCGGTGCGCAGCACCTCGGTGGCCCGCTCGGGGGTGAGGGGTCGCTCGAACTCGCACACGATGGCGGCCGAGTGCCCGGTGAAGACGGGCACGCGCACACAGGTGGTCGTCACGGCGAGGTCGGGCAGGCCGAGGATCTTGCGGGCCTCGTTGCAGTACTTCTGCTCCTCGTCGGTCTCGAGCGAGCCGTCGTCGACGACGTTGAACTGGAGCGGGATCAGGTTGTGGGCGATGGGAACCGGGTAGACACTGCGAGCCGGGAAGTCGACCGACGAGCCGTCGAAGGTGAGGTCCGGAGCCCGGTCGACCGTCTTGGAGAGTTGCTCGGCTAGTTCGCGCACGGCCTCGACGCCCCCGCCGGACACGGCTTGATACGTCGCCACCACGAGTCGCCGCAGACCCGCCTCGTCGTCGAGGGGCTTGAGGACGGGGATGGCCACCATGGTCGTGCAGTTGGGATTGGCCACGATGCCCTTGGGGATGGAGCGCAGCTCGGCGGCGTTGGCCTCGGGCACGACGAGGGGCACGCCGGGGTCCATGCGCCAGGCGGAGGAGTTGTCGACCACGGTGGCCCCGGCAGCGACCAGCCGTGGCGCCAGCGCCCGCGAGACGGAAGCCGGCGCCGAGCACAGGGCCAGGTCGATGCCGGACAGGTCGGCCGTGTCGGCGTCCTCGACGACGACCTCACCGTCGCCCCACGGAAGCGTCGAGCCGGCGGAACGGGCAGAGGCCAGGTACCGCATCGACTCCACCGGGAACCGGCGCTCGGCCAGGATGGCGCGTAGAACCTGGCCCACCTGCCCAGTCGCTCCGACGATGGCGATCCGCATCGCCCGATTCTAAAGGACGACCGAGTGGCCGCCCGACCCGGAGATCAGACCTCGAGTGGCCGGCGCCCCTCGAGCGCGCGCCCGAGCGTCAGCTCGTCGGCGTACTCGAGGTCCCCACCGACTGGGAGCCCGCTCGCCAGCCGTGAGACCACCACGCCCCGGGGAATCAGCTCGCGGGCCACCAACATCGCCGTGGCCTCACCTTCGATGGTGGGATTCGTGCAGACGATGGCCTCGCGGATGATCCCGGCGTCGACCCGGTCGAGCAGCTCGCGCAGGCGGAGCTGCTCCCGCCCGATGCCGTCGAGCGGGCTCAACGCGCCGCCCAGCACGTGGTAACGACCCTTGAACCCGGTGCGTTCCACCGCCACGATGTCGCGTGGGTCCTCGACCACACACATCACCTCGGGGTCGCGCCGGTCGTCGCCGCAGACCGCGCACAGCTCGCCCGAGTCCGCCACGTTGAAGCAGACCTCGCAGAGTGTCGTGCGCTCCTTGACGGCCACGATCGCGTCGGCCAGCCGAACGGCGTCCTCACCGGGCACCTTGAGGATGTGGAAGGCGATGCGCTGGGCCGACTTGGGCCCGATGCCGGGCAGGCGGCCGAGCTCGTCGATCAGGGAGCGGAGGGGGCCGGTGTACACCTAGCCGGCCACCTCGCTGGCGCCGGGGAAGGCCTGCAGAAGGCGCGCCTCCGCCGCGGATGCCTGGTCGGTGGACGTGTCCTCCATCAGCTCGTGCGGGTCCACGTCTTCGACGTCGTCCGCCGGCGGCGCGGGATCCGGCGGCGCGGCGCCAGACGGCCGGACTGGCGCCGCAGGGGACGGGCCCGAACCCGCTGCCGGCGGGGCCACGGTGTCGTCGATGTCGAGGACAAGCGTGACCTTCGTTCCGAAGTGGTCGGTCAGGGCCGCTTCCACCAGGGCCTGCTGTTCGGCGCACTGGTCCCGGTGCGCGGCGTTCGGCAGCGCGAAGTGGGCACCCTGCTCGTCCACCGCCACGAAGCGGCCGCTGGCGTATCGGGCCTTGGCCCGCGCCGGCAGGGACTGCAGGATGCCGTCGCCCCAGGCCTCGGTGAGGCTGTCCCGATCGAGGGTGGCGCCGGCCGGTGCCGGCGCAGGCTTCCCGGCCTCTGGGTCGGGTGCCCTCAGGGCGGGCTCGGCGGCCTGTGGCGTCGGCGGTGCCTCCGTGGTCTCGGGCAGCGGTGCGGGTGCGGCCGCCTCCTTGCTGCGCCGCATCGCGCCGATGGAAGGCCGCCGCGCAACCTCCGCCGGGGGACGAGGCGCCGCTGGCGGCTCCGACGCCGCGGCCGCCATCGGCGTGGGCCCGCTCTCGGCGGACTCCGGGGCCGAACCTCGTCCGGCCGGCGCTCCGGGCCGCGGGAAGGCGGCCGCTCCGGACTGCGAACGCTCCAAGACGCTGACCCGCTCGGAGAGCGCCTCCATTCCGGAATCGAGGTCTGGTCGCACGGCGCGTACCACGGCGATCTCGAGGACGACCTGCGCGTCGGGTGCCTCACGCATGTCGACCAACGAGTGGCCGAGGATCTCCATGCTGCGTACAACCCGCGCCAACCCCATTGCCTCGGCCAGCGCGCGGAACCGCTCGAGCGAGGGTCCGGACACCGTGCACAACTCGGGTGCCAGGGCGGCGAGGAAGACCTGGCGAAGGTCGTCGATCAGCTCAGTGGCCAGCTGCTGGGGGCCCCAACCGCCGGCCAGCAGCGCGCTGAGCGCGATCAGCACCGGGCCCACGGCACCGTCCGCCAGGGCCTCGAGCACCGCCGCGAGATCGGGTCGGGCCGCGTCTGCCGAACCTGACGCGACCACCTGGTCCAACGCGGACAACGCGTCGCGGGCCGAACCTCGGCCGCGTCGCACTGCGGCCTCGAGCGCCTCCTCGTCGACGTGGAGTCCCGCCTCCTCGTTGACCGACTCGAGCAGGCTGTGCAGGGTCTCCGCTCCCAGGAGCCGGAACTCAAGATGCTGGGTCCGGCTGCGTATGGTCGGCGGCACTTTCTGGGGGTCGGTCGTGGCCAGTACGAAGACGACGTGGCTCGGCGGCTCCTCCAGTGTCTTCAACAGCGCGTTGGCCGCGGCGGTCGAAAGCATGTGGACCTCGTCGACGATGTACACCTTCCAGCGTCCCGGTGTGCCCAGGCCCGCATGGGCCACCAGGTCCCGCATGGCATCCACGCCGTTGTTCGACGCGGCATCGAGCTCGTGCACATTGAGCGAGCTGCCCTGGGTGATCTCGATGCACGACGTGCACCTGCCACAGGGCTCACCGTCGACGGGCGCCTCGCAGTTGAGCGCCTTGGCGAGTATCCGGGCCGAGGACGTCTTGCCCGTCCCTCGTGGCCCGCTGAAGAGGTAGGCGTGCGACACGCGGTCATCGCGGACGGCGCTGCGCAGCGCCCGCACCACGTGGTCCTGGCCCCTGAGTTCGTCAAACCGCCCCGGCCGGAAGCGCCGATAGAGGGAAACGAAGGGTGCGTCGGCCATGGCGGTCGAGCCTACCCATGCGCTCAGACACACCCATGCGCTCAGACACACCCATGCGCTCAGACACACCATGCGCTCGGATACAGCCTGCCCGGTGCTCGGTGCGGCGGCCAGGTTGGCTACGGCACCCGGCCATACCCGCTGAGAGCTGCTGCCTTCCGACCCTGACTCGATTCACGAGCGGCCGTTGCGCAGGACCCGGCCACCGCACCCAGCATCGGGACGGCGAGACGCCCAGGTTAGCGGCTCGCCTCTGCCCGCCTCCCTACACCACCAGGACGGCGCACTCCACCCTGTCCATGACGCCCTGCGGCACGCTCGAGAGGCGGCGGCAGCGCTCGTCGGCGCCAGCTCCGACCACGACCAGGTCCGCCTCCTCTTCTGCCGCCACCCGGGTGATCGCCTCCACCGGGTCCGAACGCACCGGATGCGTCCGAACCTTGACGGGTGTCCCCGATGCCAGAAGCCGCAATCGGGCCAAGAGCTCATCGACTGGCTTATGACGAAACGCCGTGACGATGTGCACCGTGCCGCCAGATGTCTCGGCCACTTCCACCGCCCGGCGCACGGCACGGGCGCCGCCCTCCGAGTCGGCGGCCCCGACGACAACGTTCTCAAACATGCGCCAACCCAGCGCCCGCCATCACCGGCGCGTTGCTGATTGGCCCGAGCGTGATCGCCTTTTCTCGGCGCGCCGTCATCGGAACACGGGCCACGGATGGCTTCGGCGCCATCAGGACCGGGACGTTGGTCACAGCAGTCAACTGCTCCCTCATGCTGCGACTCACCCGGTTACGGGCCAAACGATGGCGGTCGATACCCACGACGATCAGGTCAGCTCCGAAGGTCCCTGCCGCGTCAGCGATTCCATTCACGAGCTGCTGGTTCCGCGCGCCACGGGTGGCCCCGCTGACGCTGAACTGGTTCGCGACGTGACGACCCCGCCGGCTCACGTCGGTCACGATCTCGCATCGACGCCGTGAGGATTCGTCGGTGAGCTGAATGAACCAAACGCGGGCATCGAAGTTTCGAGCCCATTCACTCACGAAGACGAACGCTGCACGAGCATCCTCGGAACCATCGAGCGCCACGAGAATCCGTCGAAACAATTCAGCCTCCGAGCATCGGTCCGCCAATTTCGCCAAGCCCCTGCTTCGTCGGCGCTCCGCTCACCCCCCTTGAACCACGAGTCATCAATTCGACTGGGAGTACGGAAGATGAGCTTCACGTGTACGAGAAGCGAATTGCCGAGTACACACGTCGGGAGACCCCCCGGCCCGGTTTCTGCCCGAAACGGGCAATTGGGGCTCGGCGCTGCCGTTAGCCTGACCAAGCTGCAAACTCGGAGGAGTGCGAGAGCGGCCGAATCGGCACGACTGGAAATCGTGTGTTGGGCAACCAACCGTGGGTTCAAATCCCACCTCCTCCGCCCTACGGCCGGCTCAACCGGCATGTCGACCTGACCGATAGGTCACTGTGGAACCAAGGCTCGGCCCGAAGGCCGCGGCGCCCCGGAGGGCTGCCCGCGCTCACGTTCGACACGGCCGCGCACGGTGGGGGTTCGGGTACGTCGCTCCCCAGTCCTCGGTCGGGGGCGAGCCAGACGGTCCTGGCCGCTCCGATGGAGTGGGCGCGGCCCCGTCCCCGAGAAGAGCCACCACCGAGTCGCGGCGTCCGTTGCAGGTGCACGCGCCACCTTCGATTTCGGATTCAGAACCTTGAGGACAGGCCAATGACGACCGATCTGACCGGCGATTTCGAGTTGGACGAGGAGGAGTTCGACTGGGACGTCTTCTTGCCCGACCCCGACGAGACCGAGATCGCCGCGGAGGCTGCTTCGCTGGATGACGAAGGCGAACTGGACCTCGACGACTCCGATCTCGACTGGGAGGCAGCGCTCCAAGAAGAGCCGCAACCGGAGGGCGACGCACGCGCCGGGGCGGCGTTCGAGCGCATCGTCGACACGGTGCGTCGCTCCTTCGAGGAGCCAGAGTCGGCATCCGCGGCCGACCTCGGCTCGGACCTGGAGCACGAGACGGCGGTGGCGCCAGTGCTGGAGGATGAAGCCGAGTGGGAGCTTGAGGCGGAGTACGAGCTTGAGGTGGAGCTTGAGCACGAAGCGGACATGCCGCCTGCAGCAGCATGGACGCTGGCTTCTGCGTTCGGGAAGGACGCAAGGGTTCAGCCTCACGCCGAGATTGATGCGCGAGCCGATCGAGAGCACGAAGAAGACTCGGCACCGGCGACCGAGCAAGATTCCACATCAACGCTGGAGAAGGAGTCGGGGCGGGAAACCGACGTGCTCCTCGTGGCGGAACCGACGCCGGAGCCCGGAGTCGATTCCGAGCCGGAGCCGCAGCGCGAATTCCACGCGGCGGGGACTCCGGAGCCGGAGGCGGCGGGCGTGGTCGTGGCGGTCCCCGTGGCGACTGCGACAGCGATGCCGATCTCACCCGTGGAACCAGAGCCAGCCTTGGTCTCGACCCCAACCGCACTCTGGGAAGACGAGGCCGAGGCGGCGGCCGCACAAGGCCCGGCACACGCCCGCAACAGCAAGAACGGTGACGGAAAGGAGCGGAGCAGGGTCTACACCGCGGCCATCGTGTTGGCGTGCCTCGTTCTCGTGATCGTGGCCGCGACACTCGCCGTGCGGTCGCTCCACCAAGGGACGACCGCCACCACGAGCCCGCCAGCCCGCTCCGCCTCTGGCTCGTCGTCGGCAGACGCGGCGCGGATCCAGACGGCCACCGACGACGTCGACTCCGCCACTACGGCGGCTCGGGCAGCGCTGGCCTCCATGACGAGCTTTCCGACACCGGCCAACGTGGCGACGATCATCAATCCCTACATCTCGTCGCTCCAGCTCTACGAGGCGGTTCTGTCGGGAAGCAAGGTGCCGCCGGCGGCCAGGTCCGCGGCAGGCGCGGCCGAGGCCCAGGCCCGCCAGGATCTGCAGTTCCTCGGCACCATCCACGGGCTGCCGCCGGTGCAGCTCGGCGCCTATCTGGGACAGGTCGAATCGGATGCCACACAGCTCCAGGCCACCCTGAGCGGGCTCGAGCAGAACCTCCGGACGGGAACATCCTGAGGCCTGTCGGGCGAGGGAACCACCGGACTTTCTCTCCGATGTCCCGACCTCGCATACTGGGGCATCGCTACCCCTGACACCATCACCCCGCCGAGGGGTACGGACGCCCCCACTCTGGGAGTCAGAGGCGGGGGGTCGGCCGTCGCCAGTGTCGGAACCGCCGTTTGAGCGTAACGTGGGCGGGGTGCGTGGCACCTCCGAGGAGTCAGAGTCCGGATCCCGACCGGGGGCAGAACTCGAAGCGGAAATGGATCCGACGCCCACGCCAGCGTGGGATCCCGGGACAGCGTCGGTGCCGGCCCCAGATGAAGACGGAGCGCGGGAGCCACTGTGGGCACCCGAGCAGAAACCCGAGCTCAACTCTCAGCGGTCCCCCGCCGAGGAGGTTGCGCCGCCGCGGATTCCGGACTGGAAGCCTCTCTCATCACTGACGTCCACACCCGAAGTGCGGTGGGAGCGCACCAACCAGGCGGAGTTCCCGCTCGGCCCCGTTCACCTCCACACCGGAAGGCGCGGTGGACCGCGGCAACCGAGCCGCGTCGTGACCGCGACGGTGGTGCTGGCGTGCCTCATCGTGGCCGCGGTGGCAATCGTGTACTCACTCCGCCAGCCGACGACCGCCAACGCGGGCCCGTCGGGCTCGTCGACTTCTGCAGTCTCCACCCCCCCTGACACGTCTGCGGTCTCCACCTCCCCTGACACCGCGACGATCCCCACCGCCTCTGGCACAGCCAGGGTCCAGACGGCGGTCAGCGGCGCCGACTCCGCCACAACTGCGGCGCAATCGGAACTCGACTCGCTGTCCGGCATCCCCACCCCCGCCAAGGTCGCGGCCGTGATCAACCCCTATGCCTACTCCCTCCAACTCTACGAATCCTTCCTGTCGGGAAGCCCCGTGCCGGCGGCTGCGTGGTCGGAGAAGATCAGTACTGACGCACAAATGGGAAAGGATCTGGAGTTCCTCAACACCATCAACGAACTGCCGTCCCTGCGTCTCGGCGCCTACCTGAGGCAGTTCTCCACGGTTGCCGCTCAGCTCCACGCGAGCCTGAGCACGCTCGAAGCGGACCTGCGCTCCTCGACGCCGTAGACGGCCGGGTCGGTCAGCCGGACTTCGCCCCGAGTCCCGGGACCTCCCATACTGGGACATCGCAACCATCGACCCGAGCACCCCGCTGAGCAACGAGGAGGCCATGGAACTCGCCCTGGCCGAGGCGCGCGCGGCCGGCGACGAGGGGGAGGTTCCCGTCGGTGCGGTCGCCGTGATCGCCGGCAAGGTCGTGGCGGCCCGTCACAACGAACGCGAGGGCGCCGCCGACCCGACAGCGCACGCCGAGATCCTGGCCCTGCGGGATGCCGCTGCCGCGGTGGGCGGGTGGCGGCTTTCCGCGGTCACCCTTGTCGTCACGCTCGAACCCTGCCCCATGTGCGCCGGCGCGCTCGTGGCAGCCAGGGTCGGTCGGATCGTCTACGGGGCGAGCGACCCGCGTGCGGGTGCGTGCGGGACGCTCTACAACCTGTGTTCCGACCCGCGACTCAACCATGAGCTCGACGTCACGGGTGGTGTCAGCGCAGCCGAGTGCGGGGCCCTGCTCTCGTCGTTCTTCTCTGAGAAACGAAGCGATCGGCCGGGCCCCCCGCCGGTGTCCGCCCCGGGCGACCGCCTGTGACGACGATCCCGGCGGGTGAGAGCGAGCGGTTTCCGCTGTCGCCGAGTTCATCGGGATCGCCCTCCTGAGCGGTCGCAACGGCGATTCCGCCCTCGCTAAGTGGCCTCGGAGGCGTGCCGGCCAACGCGCCCCGGCGAACCCGGGCGGCATCCCCCTGACCTCGTTCTTCGCGGTGGTCGTCTGCCCTCGGGCCCCTCCTCGAGCTTCCGGACCAGGTCAGAGCGACTAGGATCTCGCCCGGAGGAGTGCGAGAGCGGCCGAATCGGACGGTCTCGAAAACCGTTGTGCCTCATGGGTACCGTGGGTTCAAATCCCACCTCCTCCGCTCGGCGCCGAAAGGCCCTACCGCACTGGCGGGTGCGGCAAGAACATCGGCAAGGTAAGCGCCTTGCCGGCAGCACCTGGCCGCTCCCCTGCGGCCGGAAAGGAGTCAACTGTGGCACGCGCACGTTCGACATTTGGGAAGTTACAGCGCGACCAGGCCAAGAAGGACAGGGCCAAGGCGAAGATGGACGACCGCATTTCGCGAAAGGAGGACAAGGCGGCGGCCACCGATCAGGCTGTCCCCGCCCTCTCGGCCGATGAGGTCGACCAGACGCGCCTGCTCGAGGAGTTCGCCGCACTTCATGAGGACCTGGCCGAGGGCCGAATCTCCCTCGATGACTTCGAAATCCGCCAGGAGGAGCTGCGCGCCAAACTCGTCGTCTGACCGGGCCCTCGCCCGTCAACCAGGCATCTTCCAGGAAGGGCCCTCAGGTGGTGGAGCCGGCGTCGCGTCCCTGGAGCCATCGGCGAAAGCCGGCGGCATTGGAATGGACGCCATTCATGATGTCCAGCTTCTCCTTGTGCGCCGCGTCGATATCGCCCAGCAGCGGGTCGAAGCGGTCCGACAGTGCATCGGCTATGTCGGTTCCCTCGCGGTAGGCCTTCTCCGCCGTCTCAGCCCACAGGGTCAGGGTCTCGGTGGCAACGGCGAGGAGCTCTTCCGGTTGCTCGAGGAGGCCGTAGTGGGCCAGGGCAATGGCCGACGGCCGCCGCGCGGCGAATTTCGCCAATGAGGTGAGCGCCTGAGCGAGGTCGAAGTCGGGCGGCGGGGTCGAGGGTCGCAGGACCCCGCCGTCGGGCAGCTTGACCCCGACCGCGTCACCGGCGAACAGCACTCCGCTCAGCGAGTCGTGCAACCCCACGTGGTGCTTGGCATGTCCCGGCGAGTCGACCACCGTGAGACTGCGTCCCGCACCGACCTCGATCTCCTCTCCGTCTTCGAGCACGTGGAGGCGCTCCGGCGGCGTGGGGTCGAGGCGACCATAGAGAGAGTCAAGCAGCGGGCCGTAGACGCGCGCGGCCGAATCGATGAGGCGAGCCGGGTCGGCGAGGTGTCTGGCCCCCTTCTGGTGGACGTACACCTTCGCCGAAGGAAAGGCACGGGCGACGTCGCCCACCCCGCCCGCGTGGTCGAGGTGAATATGGGTGACCGCGACACCGGCCAACTCGCCGGGTCCGACCCCGATCTGGTCCAATGCGGCGAGCAGTACGGGCACCGACGTCTGGCTCCCGGTCTCGATCAGCACGGGCGCCGGTCCCTCAATCAGGTAGCCCGCGGTCACCCGCTCCCAGCCTCCGAGCATGGTGTCGATCTCGAGCACCCCCCTGGCGATGGAACGTGGCCGGGGCACGGCGGGCACGGCGTCGCCCGCGCGGGGTCGTGCAGGTGCAGGCCGGCGTCGGCATGGCCGTGCGCTCGGCCGCCGTGAGAGTGCGTACCGCTCATGGGTCGTTGACCTCCATGGGGACCTTTCCTCCGTTCCTCAGCGCGCCGCGCCGGTACGGCGGCGGACGGCGGTGCGACCGAGATGCCTCATCCTTCCGATGGTCCCCGAGGTGGGTGTGTTGTCCACCAGGACGCGGGAACCGTCGTCGGCCAGGCCGAGCGGGTCCCTGCCGCTGAGGCGGAAAGCAGAGTTGATCAGGGACACATGTGAGAAGGCCTGCGGAAAGTTGCCGACGAGCCGGCCTGCCAACGGGTCGTACTCCTCCGAAAGCAGGCCGAGCTCGGTGCGCAGGGCAAGCAGGCGCTCGAAGAGCTCTTCGGCCTCGTCCGCACGCCCGATCATGTGGAGGCAGTCCACCAGCCAGAACGAACACGCGAGGAAGGCGCCTTCCCGCCCGGTCAGCCCGTCGACGGAGCCATCTTCGGTCGTGCGGTACCGCAACACGAATCCATGGTCTATGAGTTCCCGCTGCACCGCTTCCACGGTGCTCACCACCCGTGGGTCAGTCGGCGGCAGGAAGCCGACCAGGGGGATCATGAGAACGCTGGCGTCGAGCTGGTCCGACCCGTAGTACTGGGTGAATGCACCCACATCCTTGTTGTAGCCCTTGTCGCAGACCTCGTTGAAGATCTCGTCCCGCAGCGAGCGCCAGGCTTTGAGCGGTCCATCGAGGTCGGGCCACTCCTCGAGGGTGCGCACCGCCCGGTCGACCGCCACCCAAGCCATGACCTTGGAATGGGTGAAGTGACGCCGCGGTCCCCGCACCTCCCAGATGCCGTCGTCGGGCTCCTTCCATCCCTTCTCGAGGAACGCGACCAATTGCTTCTGGAGGCCCCAGGCGGCTCGGCTCTGCACGCCCTCGGCGCGGGCCGACGAATACAAGGCCGACATGACCTCTCCGTAGACATCGAGCTGATACTGGTCGGAGGCGGCGTTCCCAATCCGCACGGGGGCCGAGCCCTCGTAACCCGGGAGCCAGTCCGCCTCCCATTCGTCGAGCCGGCGCTCTCCCCCCGGCCCGTACATGATCTGGAGCTTCGAGACGTCTCCGGCGACAGCGCGGAGCAACCAGTTGCGCCAGGCCAGGGCCTCGGTGTGGTAGCCGCCGCGCATAAACGCTTCCAGGGTAAGTGTGGCGTCGCGCAGCCAACAGAACCGGTAGTCCCAGTTCCGGTTGCCGCCGAGTGCTTCAGGGAGTGAGGTCGTGGCAGCCGCCACGATGCCGCCAGTCGGCGTATACGTGAGGGCCTTCAGCGTGATGAGGGAGCGCACCACCGCGTCCTTGTAGGGTCCCTCGTAGCAGCACTGCATGGCCCATTCCGACCAATAGGCCTCCGTGAGGTGCACCGCGTAGTAGCTGTCGAGCGGAGGCGGCGGCTCCTCGTGCGAGGGGTGCCACACGAGCGTGAAAGGGAACCGCTGGTTCTCGGTCACCTTGAAATCTGCGACCGTGCGCAGGTCCTGTCCCACTGCGTCGACCCGGTGCCAGAGCGCCACCGAATCGGGGCCGGCGGTCAGTCGGGTCAATCCGTCGTTGGACGTGACCCAAGGAACCACCTCGCCGTAGTCGAAACGCACCGCCAACTCCATGTGCATGTCGACCGTGCCGCTGACCCCCTCGACGGAGCGCACCAGATGCGGATGACCCTCCCGCACCGGCATGCAGTCGGTCACGCGCACTGTCCCGGTGGCGGTGTCGTATTCGGTCTCGACCACGAGCGTGTCAGGGCGGTACCAGCGCCTCGTGGCCAAGATGGCCGAAGGACCTCCCGTGGGCGCGATCTTCCAAAACCCATGGTCCTCGTCGCCCAACAGCTTGGCGAAGCACGACGGTGAGTCAAAATGTGGCAGACACAACCAGTCGACTGAGCCGTCGATGCCCACCAGTGCCGCCGAGTGGAGATCTCCAATGACGGCGTAGTCCTCTATGCGCTGGCTCATGGGCTCATTCTTGCCGGTTCAGGTTCAGCCCGAGATGCACGGTCCGGTGCTGACGGCCGCATGGTGCCGCTCCGCCTCCTGCACGCGGGTCAGGACCCCGGGTGACGTCAATGCGTAGCCGACGTCCTGGTACACGGTAGAACGTGAGAAGACAATGCCGATCACCTGGCCTCCCGGACCGAGCAGCGGGCCACCGGAATTGCCGGGCAGGACGCTGGCATCGAGCGCATAGACACCCCTCGTCACCGACCCGTTGTTGTAGATGTCCTTGCCGATGGCCGTGACCTCCTCCTGCACCCCGGCAGCACCGATGGTCAAGTTCCGGTTCTCGGGATAGCCGAGGAGCGCGGCCTGTGTCCCCCGGGGGACGAGACTCGAACTAATAGCGAGGGCGGGTCCAAGGGGCGCATCGGTCCGCAGAACCGCCAGGTCGAAGTCGGGGTCGAACAGCACCGGTGTCGCGTTGTACGCACTGTCCCCGAGCAACACCTGGGTGTTCCCGTTGCCCTCCCCCGCGATTACGTGCGCGTTGGTGGCGACCAACCCTGGGCCGACGACGAAACCAGAACCTTCCTGCTCGCTGCTGCACGCCGTGCCGAGGATCTTGACCGTCGAGAAAACGGCCGGATCGGACAACGTCTTGGTCTCGGCGTCGGTGGGCGTCGAGACGGTCGGTGTCGACGGCGGGGTCAGGGACGAGAACACCTGGGGGAAGCCCTGGTTGTTCAAGAAGCTTTGGAGGTCGTTGAAGATGGACGGGGCCTGGGGCAGCACCCCGTCGATCGAATGCAGGATGTCCGAGCGTGCCACGGCGGCATCGAGGGATGTGAACCGGCTGTTGGGGGACAAGATCACGGCCGCCACGACCCAGACGGAAAGCAGAACCATCAGGACGGCCACCCCGACCCCCAGTACGGCATCGACAGTGCCCAGGTGATGCCGGCGCACCGTCACGTTGCTCCAGGTGCCCAAGACGCGTCCGGCGGAGCCGAACGCACAGGCGGTGAGTAGGACGAGCGAGACGACGATGATGGAGCGGGTGACGTCGCCATGTCCACGGCTGAACAGGGGCACCCATAGGACCGTCCCGAGGAGGAACCCGAGAAAGAACCCGCCGAAGGTGAGGATCTGGACGATGGCCCCGAGCCGCAGCCCGTGAACGGCGGCCACCAGCATCAGCCCAATGATCAGCAGGTCGACCCAATCCACCGGTGCGAGGGTATCGAACGATGCACGGGGAAATGTACCCCCCACCGCTATTGTCGTCTTGCCGTGCTTCCACGTTCTGTGTTTCGACACTGGCGAGTCCGGCGACATCGTGGCGGCTTGGCCCTCGTTCTCGCTGCTGTAGCCGTCGCCGCGTCGGGTTGCTCGCTGTCCGCACACCCGGGTTCACCCAAGGTCGCGCGCGTGCTGGGTGAGCCGAAAGGCACCCCCTTGGCGGTGGGCCAGCCGGCCCCCAGTGGCACGGGCGAGCTGGGAGCCTTGTCGTGTGCCACGGTTCGGCGATGTTGGGCCGTGGGTGTGGCCGGGCCCAATCCGGCCCCCCAGGGCGCGACGGTGATTGCCGCCACCACCAACGGCGGCGCCTCGTGGAAAGCACAACACGTACAGGGTGGGATCACCCCAGAGTTGAGCGGGGTTTCCTGCCCCACGGCGACCGAGTGCATGGCAGTCGGGTCCAACGGGGCATCGTTGCCCGGGAGCGGCGTCGTCATCACCACGAGCGACGCGGGCACGATCTGGTCCTCCGCTGCGTCGCCCCAGAACGCTCTGGTGGTCGAAAGCGTGACGTGCTCCAGCCCGACCGACTGCACCGCCATCGTGAGCGACGGCACCTCGACGTGGTCCGCCCACAGCGCCGACTTCGGTCAGAGTTGGCAACAACTGGGCAACCTCCCCTCGCTCTTCCTGCCCGGCAACGACCTCACGTGTGTAGCCGGGGGTACCTGCATCGACGCCGGCTACGTCCCGACCAGCAACAGTCACGGACAGGGAGCGGTCGTCGCGAGCGCAGACGGGGGGCAGACGTGGGCGTTGGCCTCCGTACCCTCAGGACTCGGAGTCCTCCAGAGCACCGCATGTCTCTCGGCATCCATGTGCATCGCCGCCGGCTCGACGGGGACGACGGTCAGCGACGTCGTCCCGGCCAAAGGTGAGCTCCTTCGCAGCGGGGACGGGGGGCACACGTGGGAGCTGGCGACCGGCACGCTGCCCGTCGACGACGTCTACGGAATTGCCTGCCCTTCGGATCACCAGTGCGCAATGGTGGGAACCAAGTGGATCGGCTTCCCGGCCGTCGGCGCCGGCGCGGTCGCCCAGAGCATCGATGCAGGGCTCACGTTCCGCGACTCCTCCACGTCCTACATCCCCATCACATTGACCGCGGTGGCGTGCCCGTCGGCGGCCGGCTGCGTCGCGGTCGGGGGTCACACCGTCGCCCGGCTGACGCTGGTCCAACCCAAGCGGCGCCCTGCGGTGACTGGGTCCCGTGGGGCGCCCCGCAGATAGTGCTCCCAACCAGGTCACGGCCCCTGAAGTAACCCGGGAGCTGCCTGGACGTCAGAGGTATGGTCCCTGGTCAGCGAGGTCATACCCCGTAGACTTGGGCGCTGCAACAACGCTGTGATTGGAAGCGTGCGGGGCGTACGCGGACTCCCGTCGCCCAAAGGATGGAGGACCGTCATGCCACAGACCTGCCCGCAGTGTCAGAGCCAAGCCGCCGACGATGCGACGTTCTGC
Source organism: uncultured Acidimicrobiaceae bacterium (assembly GCA_963755375.1). Lineage (GTDB taxonomy): Bacteria > Actinomycetota > Acidimicrobiia > Acidimicrobiales > RAAP-2 > Bog-473. The sequence continues at coordinate 42,739 of CAVWKG010000006.1, forward strand.
CCGAGCTGCGGAGCCGCGCTGAGCGCGACCTCGACGGGCACCCAGGACGCTCCCACCGTGGGCGCTCCCGCGACGGCCGCAGCCGCGCCGGCCGGGGCGACCGCCAGCGCGTCCACGATGCCGGCCTACAAATTCGACGCAGCCCGATGGTCGCTCGCCGACCGCATCGCCGGCGTCGCCACCATCGTGCTGTTCATCTCGTTGTTCCTGTCCTGGTTCGGCATCACCGTCATCGGTATCACCGTGACGGCAAGCGGAGTCTCAGCGCACGGCTATCTCTACATCGTGATGATCATCTCCATCCTGATTGTGGCCTACCTCGTGCTGCGTGCCGGGTGGGAGGTGTTACCAGGCGGCATCAACCTTCCGCACCTCACCACGATGATCGCGGCGACGGTGGTCAATCTCGTGATCGTGTTCATCGCCTTCATCTTCAAGCCCGGTGGTTCGGGAGTCGGCTGGCAGTTCGGCGCATTTCTGGCTCTCATCGCGGCGATCGTCGCTGCGGCGCCCTACGTCATACCCCAACTCCGCGCCCGGACAGGAGCGACGAACTAACTGCGTCAGCGTCGCATGGCGGCAAGAAGGAGGCCCGGGATCTTCGCGGCAGACGGTTCGGCCTCAAAGGCCACGAACCGGCGCATGACGTCATAGGAATCGGTTGCCGTCGCGAACCATGGCGGCTTGGGCCGGGACCGAAATGGACCGCGCACGATTGACTTCTGGGGCCGGTCAAACATCGCTGGGTTGCCGACCACGCCCGTACCCGACTGGATGTCGGTCCGCGCGTGGCCCGGGTACGCTCCCCAACTCGTCGACCCCATGGCGAACGACAACCCGTGCCACACGTTCACGCCGATGGAGCCGTAGCGTAGGTCTGCCACTGCCCGATCGACGCGCTCGGCCACGTCTTCGTCCTTCATGGAAGAGGGGCTCACGATGAGGGTGGCTCCCAGCGTGCCCCAGACGACGTCGTTACAGAACGCCGTGGCGGCGTCGACGAAGGCCGCCGCCGAAGGGGCGGTCAGGGCCGTCTCGGCCACCTCCCCGCAGAACGACTCCACGTTGAAGCAGATATCGCGGGTCTGCCCAGGGGGGACGCTGCGGATGAACGTCCACGGCAAGGCGTCGCCGGGCCCACTGCCGTACTCCTCGGCGTCGGGGTGGGCAGCAACGAAGGCGTCCCGGCGTTCGCCCGCGCCCGGGTAGTAGGCCCGGCGCGTGGTGATACCGGAAAGGGCCTGCGTCAGCGCACCGAGAAACGCCTCGCGTTGGGGCCAGGCGGCGTGGGTCACGATGACGCGGGCCGAGACGCAGTTGAAGCCGGCGTTGTTGACCAACATGGTGGCGACGTGCTCGGCCTGGTAGAGCAGCTCGGGAATCGACCATTTGCCCGGCACCACGATCACGGGCGAGACGTTGCCCAACTCAGCGGTCACCGGCTTGTCCAGAACGGGGTCGTCCGCTTCCTTGCGCCAGCGCGCCGTCAGGGCCGCTGCCGAAGACCACGGCGTCGTAGGTCTTGTCCGAGCCCGTAATGTGCACCTCGTCGATACGCGCGTGCCCGGTCAGGTATCGGCCGACCTCGGCTCCGCCGTCGACGATGCGTAGCACGCCGGCATCGATCAGCCCCGCCAGTGCGCGGCTCCAGTGCGGCACCAGGTAGTCGTTGACCGGGTTGGCCTTCAACACGACGACCTTGCCTTCGACGAAGAGCTTGGAGAGGACGTCGCGCGGCCCGAGCGACGCGACGTTGCCGGCAGCCAGAACGAGCGCCGTGCCGGTATGGGCCACGGGGTCGGCGTAGGCGGCGGCCTGGCCGGCCACGAGCGTGTCCCGGGTGACGCCCGGCTGCATCCAGATCTCGGCGGTCGTCTGGGGGAACGTGATCCGGTCAAAGGCGCTCGCTGGAAAGACCTGGACCCGCAGCCGGCCGCCGGGCGCCTCGCGCACGGGTCCGGCAAAAGCGGGCTTCCCGTCTTTGGCGATGTCGCGCAGGGCATCACGCAAGAGGCGCGCCATGCGCACGAACGTCCCGACACCGGCGAACAACTCCTCACCCGCTTCGGACGAGCGCGGTGCCAGGCCCTTGGCCTCGCAGGCGGCCGCCAGCCACTCGTCCTCGACGGCCATCGTGTCAGCGATGACCTGCTGGAGAAGATCGGCGCGGGTGTTCGCATCAGTCCCAGCCCATGAGGTGGCGCGGTCGGCGAGGTTGTTCACGATCCCATCGAGTGCGGTTGTGTCGAGTGGTGGGACTCCCGCCGTCGCTCCACCGTTCGCCACTCCGGGTTGATCACTGGTCAGGGGAACCGCCCCCCGGCTCGTGATGGTCATCTCACCCTCCGCTTCGGTCCGCTCGCTGCCGCCCGAACGGGTCAGGATTGTCTCCGGCCTGCCGCCAGCGTATCGAGGAACTCATTCCGCCAACCGCGGTGCGGAGCCCGCCGGCTCTGGCTTGAGGTCACCCTGGTCAAGAGACTCGAGGCAGCACATCCTCCGAGAGCAACGCAAGGTGTTCCATGTCATTGAGATCGAGCACCTGAAGGTAGATCGACTGCGCCCCGATGCCAGCGAACTCCTGCAGTCGCGCCACCACCTCGTCCGGGGTACCCGCCACTCCGTTCGCACGCAACTCGTCTGCTTTGCGGCCGATGTTGGCAGCGCGGCGCTCCACTTCCGCATCGTTAGCCCCGCAGCAGACGGTCTGCGCCGCCGAGAGTCGCAGCGTCCCAGGGTCACGACCCTTTTCCTCGCAGGCGGCGCGCACCCGGACGAACTGCGCGTCGGTGTCGGCGAGCGAGGAGAAGGGAAGGTTGAACTCGTCGGCGAAGGTGGCGGCGAGGCGAGGCGTCCGCTTGGCGCCTCCACCCCCGACGATGAGCGGCGGATGGGGCTGCTGCACAGATTTGGGCAGGGCGGGGCTGTCGGTGAGTTGGTAGTGGCGCCCATCGAAGTCGAACGTCTTACCGGTGGGCGTGCCCCAGAGCCCGACCAGAATGGCGAACTGCTCCTCGAGCTTCTCGAAACGCTCGCCCAGGGGCGGGAACGGCACACCACACGCGGTGTGCTCGGCGTCGTACCACCCCGCACCGAGTCCGATCTCGACCCGGCCGCCGCTCATGGCGTCCACTTGCGCCACCTGTACGGCAAGGAGTCCCGGGAGCCGGAAGGTCGCAGAGGTCACGAGGGTGCCCAGGCGGATACGGTCGGTTTCGCGGGCGATGCCCGCGAGGGTGAGCCACGCGTCGGTGGGGCCGGGCAGGCCGTCGCCACCCATGGCGAGGAAGTGGTCGGACCGGAAAAACGCGTCAAAGCCCGCGACCTCGGCCGCCTGCGCCATCGCCAGCTGTTGGTCGTAGGACGCGCCCTGCTGGGGCTCTACGAAGATACGGAGCTTCATCGCCTCAAGTTAACCGGAGCCGCCCGGGCTCGGTCCGGGTGTCAACCGGCGGCACCGCAACGGGACGGGGCAGACTGGGCAGATGGACATCGGTGTGATCTTTCCCCAGACCGAAGTGGGCGGTGACCGCGGCGCCGTGCGCGCCATAGGGCAAGCCGTTGCAGACCTGGGCTTTCGCCACCTGGCGGCGTACGACCACGTTCTCGGTGGTGACACCACCGTGCTCGGTGAGCTCGGTGGCCCCTACACGGTCGACGACACGTTCCGCGAGCCTCTGATGATGTTCGCCTACCTGGCCGGCTGCACCGACCTTGCATTCGCCACGTCCATCCTCATCGGACCCCAACGTCAGACCGCGCTGTTGGCCAAGCAGGCCGCAGAGCTCGACCTGCTGTGCGGCGGGCGCTTCCGACTCGGGCTCGGCATCGGCTGGAACAAGCTCGAATACGATGCGCTCGGCATGCCGTTCGAGCAGCGGGCTGCCGTTCTAGAAGAGCAGGTCGCCGTGCTGCGGGCGCTGTGGACCGAGCGGACCGTGACCGTCGACGGGCGCTACCACCACATCCGGGCTTCCGGGCTGGCGCCGCCGCCGGTACAGCGTCCGATCCCCATCTGGATCGGTGGTCATGCGCCGGCCGCGTTGCGCCGGGTTGGTCGCATCGCCGACGGCTGGTTCCCCCAGGTTCGGCCCGGCGGCGGCCTGGAATCGGCGCTGGAGGTCATCCGTGAGGGCGCGGCGGAGGCCGGCCGTGACGTGTCGAATCTCCAATTTGAAGGAAGGCTGGAGTACTCGACCCGGGACCACGACACCATCGTCGAACATGCCCGCCGCTGGCAGGCGGCGGGAGCCACCCACCTTTCGCTCAACACCATGCATGCGGACCTCGCCGACACCGATGCGCATATCGACGCGCTCGCTGAGATGGCGGCGGTCCTGTTGTAAGCCCGATCCGCCCGACCCGTCTCGTGCCAACATGAGGCATGCCCGACGAGGCAGGCCCGGGCGAACCCACTCCGGACGCCCGCCCCGACGTGGCGCTGTCGACGATCGCCAGGGAATGGGGTCGCATCGGCTGCACCGGCTTCGGCGGGCCACCCACGCACATTGCGATGCTCCGCCGTCTCGCCGTCGAGCGCCGGCGGTGGCTGGACGAGGCGGAATTCGAAGATGCCATTGCGGCCACCAACATCCTGCCGGGCCCGGCCTCGACGCAGCTCGCTATTTTCTGCGCCTGGCGTCTGCGCGGTCTGCCCGGCGCCCTGGTCGGCGGCGCCTGTTTCATCTGCCCCGGGCTCGCCGCGATCATCGTCCTGGCTGCCGTGTTCCTGGCGGCCAATCCGCCGCTGTGGGTCAAGGGCGCCGCACTCGGGGCGGGGGCGGCCGTCGCGCCGGTGGCAGTGAACGCTGCTCTCGGCTTGATCCCCGCCAGCTGGCGCCGCGCCGGTCGGCTCCCGGCGCGCCGGGCGCGCTGGGTCCTCTTCGGTGTGGCCGGCGGCGTGGCCGCCGCCACATTGGGGACCTTTCTCGTACTCGTGTTGGTCGGCTGCGGCCTGGTCGAGGCGGCCCTCACCGGACGGCCGAAACCGCCCAGGCGTCTGCACGGCCTCGTGACGGCGCCACTGGGCGTAGTGGCCGCTGGCGGGTTGGGCGCCCTCGCGTGGGTGGCTCTCAAGGTAGGCGCGCTGTCCTTCGGCGGTGGCTTCGTGATCATCCCGCTCATGCAGGCCGATGCGGTGCACCAGTACCACTGGATGACGAACAGCCAGTTTCTGAATGCCGTGGCGCTGGGACAGATCACGCCGGGCCCGGTCGTGCAGACGATCGCCGTCGTCGGGTACGCGGCGGGAGGCGTCGGCGGGGCGCTCCTGGCCGCTCTCATCGCGTTCGCACCCTCCTTCGTGTTCATCATCGCCGGAGCCCGTCATTTCGCCTCATTGCGGACGAATCGCCTGGCCCAGTCGTTCCTCGGCGGGGCGGGACCGGCCGCGATCGGGGCCATCGCGGGAGCGTCCATCCCTCTCGCTTTGGCGGTCGCTCATGTCTGGCAGGTGGTAATGCTCTCCGGAGCGGTCGTCGTGATCATCGGGCTTCGACGCAGCGTCGTGATCACGCTCCTCGGTGCTGGCATCATCGGCGCGGTCGGTGCCGCACTCGGGCTGCCGGTCGGGGCCTGACCAATCGAGGCCCGGACCTCCCCAGACCGACGGGCGCGACCGACTCGTCAGCGGCCGGACGACGGCGCCGGCGGTCGCGCCCGCCACGAAGGTCCGGATCGTCCCGATGCTGCGCCGGCACGGAGCGACCCCCTGGCTTTGGCAGGATGGGTGAGTGAGTGAGCAAAGCGGCTATCCCGGCGCACCCCCGGGGTGGTACCAGGACCCGGCTGGCGGCCCTGGTCAGCGCTGGTGGGACGGGTACTCCTGGACGGAGGCCACCGTGTTGCCCCAGCGCCCGCCGCCGCCGCCGTGGGCGGGCGCAGAGGCACCACACGGACCCGCATCAGAGGTTGCGCCGTGGGTCGTGGCGTCGGAACGGCTCAGCACCTCCACGACGACGCAGCGGGTGGAGGATGAGCGCCGCATGGTGCCGGTGGCCCGCTTGGCGGTGGCGATGCCTGCTGTGTACTTTCTGGTGAGCCTCATCCTCCAACGGGCCAACGCGAACCAGCTCCGGTCCGCCGGTCATCAATTCCGGATCGACTGGCACGATGCGCAGCACGGCATCACGCCGCCCCCGTACCATGCACCAAGCAATGCGTTCACCCCGCTCGGCCTCCTGGTCGGGGTGATCACTGTGGCCGCAGTGGTCATCGCCTGCATCTGGCAACACCGGGCGGCATCAGCCGGAAGCGCCCTCGGCATCCCGTCCCGGCACTCGCCGGCCTGGGGGGTCGGTTCGTGGTTCGTGCCGATCGTCAATCTGTGGATCCCCTACGCCGCCGTGCGGGACTGTCTTCCACCCGAGCATCCACACCGGCGGCGCGTGTTGCACTGGTGGATCGCCTGGCTCCTCGCGGGCTTCTTGAGCAGTGTGGCCGGCGCCACCGCCCTGTTCTCGACGGAAGCAGCCCTCGTGCTCTCCGTCCCTGCGGTGCTCGCCTGCCTGGTCGTCGTTGCCTGGGCACCTGGCATCGTGCTGGCGATCGCAGCCTCGCATCAGGAGGCCCTGGCGCAGGGGGCAGGCCGAACCGAGGCCCTCCAAGGCTGACCGGTCCCTGCTGCTTCTCAACAGCTGCGCCACCGTGACTCGAACTGTTCACCTCTGGATTGCGCTCCTGTTGCTTGGCGTTCATCTGGCCTGGCTACGGTCCAGTTGTGGCCGACGGAGAGTTCGCTCAGACAAGTCTCAATCCCGTTACGACTGAGGCTCAGTCCTATGTCGACAAGGCGTTGCAGGCCCTCGATCCGGACTCGTCCCGCCCTCCGTGCGTCATGCGTTCGGTCAATCTCAATCTGGGCTTCTCGGGCCGAACCGTCCTCAACGACGTCAACGTCGACCTGAAGCGCGGTTCGATCACGGCGCTGATCGGGCCGACGGGTTCGGGGAAGTCGACCTTTCTGCGCACCCTCAACCGGATGAATGACCGCGTGCCGGGATTCATGCGCGAGGGAGACATCACACTCGACGACGAGAGCCTGTGGGCACCACACGTCAACCTCCTCATGTTGCGCCGGCGCGTCGGCATGTTGTTCCAACGACCGAACCCGTTCCCGATGTCGATTAAGGACAACGTGGTCGCTGGGGTCAAGGCGCACCGGATCGCCAAGGGCAAGCAGCTCGACGTGGTGTGCGAGCGCCGACTCACCGAGGTCGGCCTGTGGGACGCAGTCAAGGATCGCTTGACTGACTCGCCTTTCCGGTTGTCGGGCGGCCAGCAACAGCTGCTCTGCCTGGCGCGCGCGCTCGCCGTCGGACCAGAAGTGCTTCTGCTCGACGAGCCGACCTCGTCGCTCGACCCCGTCACCACGGAGTCCATTGAGGCCCTCCTCAAGACGCTGGCACCCGCGCTCACGTTGATCGTGGTGACGCACAACCTCGGCCAGGCGATGCGGGTCTCGCACCAGACGATGTTCTTTTACCAGGGGGCGCTGATCGAGTACGGAACGACCGACGACCTGTTCAACCGGCCGTCGCATCCGGACACCGAGCGATACGTCACGGGACGGATGGGTTAGGCGACGGATCTGGCCTCCAGGAGGGGCAGAGTCCAGTGAACAACACAAGCCATCGTCCAGTGAACAACACAAGCCATCAGCCGGATCAACCAGAGCATCACCACCAAACCCACATCACAAGGAGAGACCCCGTGAAAAAACTTATGAGAGCGACGCGACTGCGCCGAGGAGTGGTCGCCGTTGCCGCGGCGGGGCTCGCGCTCGAGTTCGGTCGTCCTCAGCACCACCGCGTCGGCGAGCGTCAAACTCCCGAGCAGCGGTGTCGAGAAGCCTCCCGCCGGCACACTGACCGAGACGGGGAGCACACTGCTCTACCCGCTCTTCAACCTGTGGGTCGGCGGCTACAACGGGACCTACCCCAGCGTCTCGGTGCAGACGGCCGGAACGGGCTCGGGCACCGGGATCTCAGACGCGGAGAACGGCACCATCGACATCGGTGCGTCCGACGCCTACCTGGCGCCCAGCGTCACGACGGCGAACCCCGACCTGAAGAACATCCCGCTGGCCATCTCGTCGCAGATCGTGGCGTACAACGTCCCGGGCGTACTCTCGCACCTGAAGCTGACCGGAAAGGTGCTCTCGGCCATCTACCAGGGCCAGATCACCAAGTGGAACGCCTCGCAGATCGCGAGCCTGAACCCGGGCGTCACGCTGCCGAGCATCCCGATCGTGACGCTGCACCGCTCGGACAGCAGCGGTGACACGTTCCTCTTCACGCAGTTCCTGTCCAAGACGGACCCGTCGGGTTGGGGCGCTAAGATCGGTTTCAACACCACGGTGCCGTGGCCGGCGGCGCCGGGCGCGCTCGGTGAGACCGGGAACTCGGGCATGGTGACCGGCTGCAAGGCCACGCCGGGATGCATCGCCTACGTCGGCATTAGCTACCTGACCCAGGCCCTCCAGGCGGGCCTCGGCTATGCCTCGCTGCAGAATGCCAAGAGTCAGTACGAGGTGCCGACCGCGGCGTCCATCGCGGCCGAAGCGGCCGCCTTCGTCAGCAAGACGCCGGCGAGCGGTACCATCTCGCTGATCTACGGTCCGGCCTCGGGCGGCTACCCGATCGTCAACTACGAGTACGCCATCGTGTCGACCCACCAGACGAGCAGCTCGACGGCGCAGGGCATCCGCTCGTTCCTGGAGTGGGCCGTCAACCCGAAGCTCGGTGCAGCGACGTCGTACCTGGCCCAGGTCAACTTCCAGCCGCTGCCCTCCAAGGTCGAGGCGCAGTCGGTGAAGCAGATCCTGAGCATTCAGTAGTGACGTCCGTCGGTGGTGTGGCGGGGGACCCCCCCGCCACACCACCCGGGCGCGCCGCACCCCGGGACTCTCTGCTCCGCCGGGTGGCGGACGCGATCCGGGCCAACGAGGAACGCGGCTGGCGCTGGAGCGCCCGGGTCGCAGTGATGCTGCCCTTGGTGGCGCTGGTCTTCGCGGTCACCGTTCTTGCCATCAAGGCGTGGCCGGCCATCCGCGTCAACGGCTGGTACTTCCTCTACGGCAAGAACTGGACTTACGGCAACAGCTACGGCACGACCGTCACCACCCACGGCGTCGCCCACGCCCAAGGGGCGCAGTTCGGGGCCTGGCCTATCATTCTGGGCACCATCCAATCCTCGTTCATCGCCATCGTCGTAGCGGTGCCGCTCTCCATCGGCGCCGCCTTCGCTCTGACCGAGCGGATGCCGACGTGGATCTCGCGACCACTGGGGTTCGCCATCGAGATCCTCGCCGGGATCCCCTCAGTGGTCATCGGCCTCTGGGGCCTGCTCACCTTCGGTCCCTGGCTGGCCAAGAACATCTACCCGACGCTGGCGAGCATCGCCAGCGATCTCCCCAATGTCTGGCCCTTCAACTACTTCCGCCAGCCGGTCGGGACGGGCGAGGGCCTCCTGACGGCGGGACTCGTGCTCGGGATGATGATCATCCCCATCATCGCGTCGACCACCCGCGAGCTCTTCGTGCAGGTGCCAACGCTCCCCAAGGAGGGCGGTGAGGCGCTGGGCATGACGCACTGGGAAGTGGCCAACCGCATCACGCTGCCCTGGGTCCGATCGGGCATCATCGGGGGCACCGTGCTCGGTCTGGGCCGAGCGTTGGGTGAGACCATCGCCGTCGTGCTGGTAGGTGGCGCCTCGCTCCACATTGCGCCGAACATCTACCAGCCGTTCGGTACCATCGCCGCTACCATCCTCACCCAGCTCGACGGCGCGCAAGCCGACGGCACCGGCTTCGCGGTCGCCACGCTGGCCGAGCTGGCCCTGGTCCTGGCTGTGATCTCGGTCGCGGTGAACATGGCGTCTCGGCTCATCGTCAACCGCTCCGGCCGCATCGGCGCGCCCGTCGGAGGCGCATGACGACGAACACGACGCTCGCTTCGGGGCCCGGCACCCGCCGGCGGCGTATGTCGTCGATCGGATTCCGGGCTTTCACGTACGGGTCACTTATCCTGATCATCGCACCGGCGGTCTGGATCCTCCTCGGCGTCCTGTTCCGCGCCTCGAGTCATTGGCGCTGGAGCGTGCTGTGGACGCCGCTCAGCGCGGCCGGTGGCGGGTTGCGAGACCAGATTCTCGGCACGCTGCTCCTGATGCTCGGTGTGCTGATCCTCGCCGGCACGGTTGGGGTGCTGGCCGGTATCCACCTGTCCGAGATGTCCAAGCCACGCAAGAGCGGCAAACCGAGTGGCGGCATATTGCGCACGTCGTCGGACATCCTCTCGGGGTTCCCTTCCATCGTGCTCGGCTACGTGGGCTACGCGGCGTTGGTGCTCTACTTCCACTGGGGGTTCTCGTATCTGGCCGCCGTCATCGTCCTGTCCGTCATGGTGGTGCCTTATATCGCCAAGACGACCGAGAACTCGCTGCGCCAGGTGCCGACGGGCTATCGCGAGGGAGCCGAGGCGCTCGGGATGTCCATGGGCTATTCCCTGCGCAAGGTCGTCCTGAGGAGTGCGCTGCCGGGCATCGTGACGGGGCTCCTCCTGGCCCTCGCCATCGCCGGCGGCGAGACGGCCCCGCTCATCTACACGGCGAATTTCGCCAACACGCTTCCCCACTCCGTGACCCACGCCTCCTTCCCCTACCTCACCTACGTCGTGTTCTCCTTCTACGACTCCTCCCAGGTCCAGTACCACTACCTGGCCTATGACGCCGCGTTGATCCTGGTGGTCATGGTGCTGATCCTCCTCGTGCTGAGCCGCATCGTCGTCTCGCGCACCCAACGTCACGCCGAGGGGGCCCGCACGCGGGCCCGCACGCCGCGCCGACCCCGCAACCCGGAGCCCGGCGACCAACCAGCGGATCTCGTCGACCTCCATCGCTGAGCCCCTCCGATCGCCGGGTGCGTGGCATCGGGAATGGCGTAGGCACGCGGGCTGGCTCGGAGCGATGGGACGCGACCTAAGGTGAGGGCGAGATCCCGGCGACACGAGGAGGACCGTTGAGCGCAGGACCTGAATGGGGCCCCTTGGCCCGGCTGGTAGGAGTGTGGGAAGGCCAACAGGGCGAGGACGTGGCCTACGCCAACGAGGAGGGAAAGGTCGGCCTGACCCCGTACCGGGAGCACATCGACTTCAAGCCTTTTGGCCCAGTGGAGAACGGGAGCCAGGTGCTCTACGGCCTCGACTACCGCATGGCAGCCTGGCGGGGCACCGAGGAGAACCCGTTCCACACCGAGGTCGGGTACTGGCTGTGGGACGCCCGCGACCAGGAGGTGGTCCGCTGCTTCCTCATCCCGCGGGGCTCGGCCATCGTGGCGGGCGCCGTCGTGGTGCCCGACGCGACGACGTTCACCCTGGAGGCGAACGTCGGCAGCCAGACCTACGGCATTCTGTCGAACAACTGGCTGGACAAGAACGCACAGGCCATCCGGTACGAAGTGACCATCGACACCAGCGTCGAGGGGGAGTTCTCCTACTCGGAGACGACGGTGATCCACCACGCCCGGATGCCAGAACAGGTGGTCCACACCGATGCCAACACGCTGAAGCGGATCGCCGACGCCTAAAGCTGACTTGTAGGGTCGGTAGCGGCGGGGGTCATCGAGGCCACAGGGAGGCACGTCATGTTCGAGTGGTCCGAGGAGCAGCTGGCGATCCGCGACGCGGTGCGACGTTTCGTCGAAGAAGAGATCAAGCCGAACGTCGACGAGCTCGAGCACGGTGACACCCCGCCGTACGAGGTGATCCGCAAGCTGTACCGCACCTTCGGCCTCGACGCGCTGGCGCGGGACTCCTTCAAGCGGGCGCTCGAGCGCAAGACGTCGGGGGCGCCTGCGTCCGAGCGCTCGGAGGGCGGCGGCAACGCCGCCATGACCCTCATCCCGATCATCGAGCTGTGCCACTACTGCCCCGGCATCGTGACGGCCCTCGGGGTCAGCACCGGTCTGGCCGGCGGCACCGTTATGAAGGGGGGCACACCGGCGCAGATGGAGCGTTGGGGACTCGACCTGATGACGCTGGACAAGGTCGGAGCTTGGGCCATCACGGAGCCGGACTCCGGCTCCGATGCCCTCGGCGGAATGAAGTCATCGGCCCTGCGAGAAGGGGACGAGTACGTCCTGAACGGGAACAAGACGTTCATCACCAACGGTCCCTATGCCGACACGATTGTCTTCTACGCCAAGCTGGACGACGGCGGCGACACGCCATTGCGCCAACGTCCCGTCCTCACCTTCATCCTCGACCGCGGCCTGCCCGGGCTCGAGCAGTCCAAGCCCTTCCGGAAGATGGGTCTCCACTCGTCGCCCACCGGCGAGCTCTTCCTCACCGACGTCCGGGTGGGGAAGGATCGCCTGCTCGGTGAGACCGAGGGCACGGGCGGGGGCGAGGGGCGTGACAGCGCCAAGGGGAACTTCGTCACCGAGCGGGCCGGCGTCGCCGCCATGTCCCTGGGTCTCATCGAAGAGTGCCTGAAGCTCTCGGTACAGTACGCCAAGGATCGGCTGCTGTGGGAACGCCCGATCGCGGAGTTCCAGCTCATTCAACTGAAACTTGCCCGAATGGAGATCGCGCGCCTCAACGTGGAGAACCTCGTGTTCCGCCACATCGAGATGAGCACGGCGGGTAAGAGCCTCACCCTGGCCGAGGCCTCGGCCATGAAGCTCTACTCCGCCCAGGCCGCCTCGGAGGTCGCCATGGAGGCGGTCCAGCTCTTCGGCGGCAACGGGTACATGTCGGAGTTCCGGGTGGAACAGCTGGCGCGCGACGCCAAGGTGTTCCAGATCTATGCGGGCACCGACGAGATTCAGGTGACGCACATCGCCCGCGACCTCCTCGGGCGCTGACGTGCGCGACCTCTTCGGGACGGACGCCGTCGATGCCGTGTACGACCACATGGTCGACGTGCGGCGACAGGTCCATCACCGGCCCGAACTCGCCTTCGCCGAGCACCACACGACCGGGCTGATCAGGGACCACATGGCCGAGCTCGGTATCGACGAGTCCGTCCGGGTCACCGACACCGGCGGCATCTTCACGATGGAGGGAGGACGACCGGGCGCCGGCGTCGTCCTGCGGGCCGACATCGACGCCTTGCCCATACAAGAGGACGAGGCGAAGGAGGGCCGTTCAGAGGTGGAGGGGGTCATGCACGCCTGCGGTCACGACGTCCACGTGGCGGCACTGCTCGGTGCCGCGTCGGTACTGGCCTCGCGACGTGAGGAATTGCCCGGGCGCTACGTGTTCCTTTTCCAACCCGGCGAAGAAGCGCTCTGCGGAGCCAAGGCCATGGTCGAAAACGGCGCGCTGGCGGCCATGGAGGGTGCACGCCTGGTCGGCTTCCACGTCACCTCACAGATTCCCACCGGGATTGTCGCCCTGCGCAGCGGTGTGACGATGTCCGAGGCGCACTCGCTGCGTATCACCCTGACCGGACCGGGCGGCCACGGCGCGATGCCCACGGGACACGGTGACGTCATTCAGGCCGCAGCCGAGATCGTGCGCCGACTCGGTCAGGTCGCCGACGGGTTGTCCTACGAAGGAGCCGGCTGTGTCTGCAGCGCCGGCACGGTGCAGGCGGGGACGGCCGTCAATGTCGTGCCGACCTCCGCGCTGGTGACCGGGACGCTGCGGACGTTCACGGCTGCACAACGCAACGCGGCCCTCGGCCGGCTGCGCGATCTGTGCGGCTCGATCGGCGAGGCCGAGGGCGTCCGAGTGGACCTGGAGCTGCCCGAGCACACCCCAGCTGTCGTGAACGAGCCGGGAGTGGTGGACCTGGTGGAGGCCGAGGCGCAGGAGGTGCTGGGCGCCGACCAGGTGCTGCGCATGCCGCCCTCGGCCCCGAGCGACGACGTCAGCGAATTCCTTGCGCACCTACCCGGCTGCTACTTCTTCGTCGGCGGAGCGGCCACCGACGGCACGAGCGGCACCCACCACTGCCCGACCTTCTCGGTGGAGGACGCCTCCTTGCGCGTTGGTGCGGGGGTCATGGTGCGAAGTGCACTGGCACTGGCCTCGCACTAGGGGGGCGGGCACAATAGGACGATGACAGCGCCCGACCTCTTCTCCATCGCCGGCAAGACGGCGCTCGTCACCGGGGGCACCCGGGGCATCGGCAAGATGATCGCCGAGGGCTTCGTCGATGCTGGTGCCACGGTCTACATCTCGTCGCGTAAGCCCGAAGCGTGTGCCGAGGTGGCCGCCGAGCTCTCGAACAAAGGGACGTGCGTCGGCCTCCCGGCCGACCTGGCCAAGGAGGCGGAGTGCCGCCGACTCGCCGACGAGCTGGCGACGCGGGCGGACAAACTCGACATCCTCGTCAACAACGCCGGCGCCACGTGGGGAGCCCCGATGGCCGACTACGACGAGGCCGCTTTCGAGCGCGTGCTGTCCCTCAACGTGAAGGGTGTCTTCCATCTGACCAACTTCCTCGTCCCACTCCTGGAGAAGGCGGGAAGTCAAGAAGAGCCGGCGCGGGTCATCAACATCGGCTCCATCGACGGGATCGGCGTCCCCGCACTGGAGACGTACGCGTACTCGGCGTCGAAAGCGGCGGTGCACCAGTTGACCCGACACCTGGCCAAGCGGCTCGCCCCGATCATCACGGTCAACGCCATCGCACCGGGGCCGTTCCAGTCCAAGATGATGGCAGCCACTCTGGAGGCGTTCGGGGAGCAGATCGCGGCGAATGCCCCCCTCAGGCGCATCGGCCGCCCGGACGACATGGCCGGGGCGGCCATCTATCTTTCCTCGCGGGCCGGGTCCTATCTGACAGGAGCCATCATCCCGGTCGACGGCGGCATCGCCACCACTCGCTAGGTCTCATTTCGCTTCGCTCGCAACACATGCTCGCTTCGAGGATCCTTACAGGGGGTACACACCGTGTTGTTGCTGCACCAGGTCCACCGCGTTCACGGCACCCAGGAGGATGCGTTCGACGACGCCTACCGCGACGAGTACATCCCCGCACTCGCCAGGTCGGACGGAAGCAGGCTGCTCTGGTACCTGCGCCTGTCCCACGGCAGCGGTCAGGCCTACACCACCGTCTCGATCACCGGCTGCCGAGATGCGGCGGCCTGGGAGGAACTGGCCGAGCGCGTGCGCGGGGGCGACCTGGCGGAGTGGTCGGCCAGGATCGACGCCATGCGGCACTCGACCGAGGCCAAGGTGATTCAGCCGGTGTCCTGGTCCCCGCTGCAGCAGATCGACCTCGCCACCGTGCCCGTGAACGGCGAGACCCACAAGAACTCGCTCTTCATGGAGGACACGGCCTGGCCCTACGCCGGCGGGCTTCGGGCCTACCTGCAAAAAGCGGGCACCCTCTACGACCACACGCTGAGCAGCCAGAAGGAGGAGGGGACGGGCATGATCGAGCTCGAGGCGGCCTTCCAGCCCGTCTACGGGACCCACATGACGACCGAGGTGATCCTCTGGCAGCGCGTCGTCAACACCAAGGCTGTCATGTGGATGCTCGGCCACGACCTCCCGCCCGAGGCGTCGGCCCCGGGGACGTGGCTGCACGACGCCCTGGAGGTCCGCGACCGCTGGGAGAGCCGGCTGCTGCGCAGCGCGTCGTGGTCACCGCTGTACTGAGTCTCGGGGACGGTCCATGAACGTCGAGTCCGGCTCTTTCGACCTCGCCCGCACCTTCGTGCACCTGGGCCAGGGCTCCACCGCGACCCCGCTGCCCGACTTCGAATGGTCGGCGGAGCACGTGGAGGCCTACCGCTGCAGGTTCGCCGCCGACGGCGTGGAGGGGCGGCTCGTCTGCGTCATCATGCAGGACGCGACGTGGGATAGCTGGGAGCGGCACCCGGCCGGCGACGAGGTCGTCGTCCTGATCTCGGGCCGGGTGGACGTCGTGCAGGAGCTGGACGGTGCGGACCACGTCGTCGAGCTGCGACCTGGTGAGGCCATGGTCAATCCCGCGAACGTCTGGCACACGGCCCGGGTCCACGAGCCGGGGCAGGCGCTGTTCATCACTCCCGGCGAAGGCACGGAGCACCGGCCGCTCGCCTGAGGATCAGCGGACAGGTGCCAGATCGTGCGGGCCCTGCGCCGGGTATCCCCCGGCGTCACGTATGGCCTGGCCCCATGGGGTGAGGACGGCGAGCAACTCGTCGATTTCGTTTCCGAGCGCGTCGAGCATCACCTCGCACTGGACATCCGTCGCGACCTCCACCGACTCGCGCAGCGCTCGGCCCTCCGTCGTGAGCGCGCCATCGGCCACCAGGCCCCGATTCGCCAGCCGAACCTCCGCCGCATCGAGCTGCGCAGCCGACCAGGCTCGGCTGCGAACGTAGGTGCGCATGGGGAGACCCCAGTAGAGCTCGGTGAGCAGCCCCACCTCAGTGGCGTCGAGACCGGCTGACGTCCAGGCAGCTGTGTGGGCGTCGCCACGGTATTCGCGAAGCTGGTCGGCCAGTCGCCACATGTCCCCCATCGGATCCCCGGGCAGGCCCAGGCTCAGCAACCCCGCGAAGAGCGGCTTTCCAGCCACGCGCAGCGGAGCCACCGCCTTGGCCAGTAGCTCGGTCGCGGACCCCAGTCCCTCTGGTTCGGGACCGAGGACTCGCACCAGCTGGCTCACCGCTCCCTTGGTGCGCGCCGCGCAGATGGTGGATGCGTCCACCTTGCTCCAGCCGAACCGGACCGCGGGCAGTACGGCCTCGGGGTTGAAGACCGCGAAGGCGGCGGCGATCACCTCGCCGGGCACCTGGCCCATCACCGAACCGCGGCTCGTGAAGTAGGCCGGCCCGTCCGGGAGCTGCACACCGCCGGGGAGCGAACCGGGGCTCGGCGAGAACCCGAGCTCCGCGTAGGCGGCGTGGCACTCGGGAGCGAAGTAGACCTGGCCGGCGACCGGCTCCAGCGCCATGGCCAGCTTTCTTGTCGAAGAACCGCGCAACTGGGGCACAATTGCCACCCTACGCCGGGAGGTTCGCCTTAACGTCGTAGCCGTGACGATGGAGGACGAACAGCCCTGGCTCCGCCCCTCGCCCGGGCTGTGGCGGATGCGCCGGGCCGAGGTCATGACGATCTCGGTGGTGCTCGCCGCGTTCTTCGGACTCGTTTTCCTGGCTGCGGGCGGACCGTTGCCCGGGCTCATCAGCGCCGTGGTGATGCTGGTCATCGGCGCAACGCTCGCCTGGTTCCTCCACCGCCGCTTCCGAGCCTGGCGCTACCAGGAGCGCCACGAGGACCTCATCGTTGCCCGCGGCGTGATGGTGCAGCGGCTGTCCGTCGTCCCGTTCGGAAGGATGCAGTTCGTCGAGGTGACCGCAGGACCGATTGAGCGCCTCTTCCAGCTGTCGACGGTCAAACTCCACACGGCGGCCGCGGCCAGCGACGCTCGCATTCCTGGTCTCGAGCGGGCAGAGGCGGCGCGCCTCCGGGACCGGCTGACTGAGCTCGGGGAGTCGATGGCGGCGGGCATGTGACGGAGTCCAGTCCCGGTTCCTCGCTACCTCAGGAGGGCTGGCTGCGGCTCCACCCCCTGACGCCCGTGGCCCGCATTGGCCGGTTGGTCCCGGCCCTCCTGCTCCTCTTCGTCGTGTCGACCGTCCACTCCAGGGCCGAGAACGGCAGCGCGGAGACCGCCTATCTCGTCGTGTTCACCCTGGCCTCGGCCGTCTACGGCTACGTCCACTGGATGGTCACCCGGTGGCGCTTCGAGGGGGACACGCTGAGGATCGAGACCGGGCTCATCCGGAAGGACTCGCGCCGACTGCCGCTGGCCCGCGTCCAGGCGGTCGACATCGTGCGCCCCTTGTTGGCTCGACTGCTCGGCGTGTCCGAATTGCGCATCCGGCTCGCCGGCTCGGGATCAACCGACGGCAAGCTCGCCTATCTGTCCGAAGCCCAAGCGGCCGAGCTCCGGCTGATCCTGCTGGCCGGACACATCGACACGGAAGCGGCCGTGTCCAGCAACACCGGCCTGCCCATGGCGAACGTGGACACCGGTCGCCTGCTGGCGTCGGTGTTCCTGTCGCTGATCACGATCGTCCTGGTGGGCACGGTGGCCGCGCTGGCGGTCCTCGACCAGTTCGAGCCGAAGACCGCTGCGGGTGCGGCGGGGTTCCTCGCCGTCTACCTGCTGAGCGCCGCCGGTGTCATCTGGCGCCGGCTGTCGGGACAGTTCGCCTTCATCGCGGTGGAGGCGCCCGAGGGAGTCCGTATCCGGCGCGGGCTGTTGCAGACCATCTCCGAGACCGTCCCCTACGCCAGGATCCAGGCGGTTCGCCAGGTGGAGCCGTTGTTGTGGCGACCGTTCGGGTGGTGCCGCCTGGAGGTCGACGTGGCCGGGGCCACGGCGCGCAACCAGCGAGGCGAGGGAACGAGCGTCGTTCGCAAGGCGATCCTCCCCGTGGGCTCGCAGCAGGATTCCTGGCATCTCCTCGCCCGCCTGCTCGGCGCGCCCGATCCGGAACGCACGGCACCCCCCGGCCGGGCCCGGTTGAAGGCCCCACTGAGTTTCCACTTCCTCTCCGCCGGCCATGACCGCACGCACGCTGTCTGCGTGACTGGTCGGATCAACCGGGCGACCACCTGGGTCCCGTTGGAGAAGACCCAGAGCATCCGGCGCGTCCAAGGCCCGCTGCAACGGCCGCTCGGGCTGGCCACCGTCCACGTCGATGTGGCGGGAAAGCGGGCGCGCGCAGAGTTCCGGGACCGCGAAGTAGCCGAAGCGGACCGGCTCGTGGCCGATCTGACGGTGCTGAGCCGGTCGGCCCGGCAGCGCTCCCAAAGGGTTTCCCCGCCGCCGGGCACTGACGCAGCGCCCTCGGGCTGGTACCCGGACCCGTCGGGTCGCCATGAGCGGCGCTACTGGCACGAGGGCCGTTGGACCCACCACGTGGCCGACGGCGGGCGGCGAAGCTCGGACGCGGCTACGCCCGCGCCGTGAACCGCATCGGGAAGTAGTCGATGGAGCGGATGCCCGACGTGTAGACGAGCGTGTGGTCGGGATCGATCTCGTAATCGGGTATCCGCTTGTGCCATTCCCTCAGGGCGACTCGAAGCTCGAGGCGAGCCAGATGCGACCCCAGGCAGCGATGGATGCCACCGCCGAAGGCAATGTGGCGGTTGACCTCGCGGTCGAAACGCACCTCGTCCGCATCGGAGAACTCGGCCTCGTCGGTGTTGGCCGAGCCGATCATGATCATGAGTTGATCGCCCTTGTGGACTGGGCAGCCGTTGAGCTCGCTGTCCTCAACCGCCACGCGCGCCACGCCCATGACCGGGGTCTCCCAGCGAAGGAGCTCCTCAATGGCGTTCGGGATGATGTCGGGGTTCTCGGCGAGCTGACGCCGGTGCTCAGGGTGCTCCGCCAGGAAGGCGAACATGCAGTCGAGTGTGGCCGTGACCGTATCGAGCCCGGCGATGAGGAACAGGAAGCAGATGTCGAGGATGTCCTCGCGGGAGAGCCGGTCGCCCTCGACCTCGGCGTCGAGGAAAACCGACAGCAGGTCCTCGCGTCGTTCCGCCTCGCGTTCGTCCAGGACCTCATTGAAGTAGTCGTAGACCGAATCTGCGATCTTCTGCTGGTAGTCGGTGGCCTCCCGCGACCCGTATGGCTTCCCGGTCACGTGATCGGGGCGGATGATGCCGTCCTTCATGGTCAAGAAGCGGTCCAGCTCGTCAAGCGGCAGGCCGAGCAGCGTCAGGAACACCTGAGAGGGGAAGGGGACCGCGAACGCCTCGGCGAAATCCACCTCTCCCCGCTCAATGAAATCGTCGATGAGTCGGTTCACGAGTGCGGAAACCTCCGCATCCATGGCGGCCATCTTGCGGGGTGCGAAGATCGGGTCGAGCAGCTTGCGGAACTTCTTGTGATCCGGGGGATCGATCTGGAGCGGGATCATGGGTCGCTTGTTCTTCAGGTCCACGGCGTCCATGTTGGAGGAGAAAATCTCTGGATGACGCAAGGCTTCGTCGATCTCCTCCTTGCGCGAGAGCAGCACACCCGGCCCCGACGGCATGTCCACTCTCATAACCGGCTCATCACGCATCACCTTGAAGATCGGCTGGGGGTTGGCCGCCATTCCCGGGTCCATCCCGGAAAGCGGGTTCTCCCCGTACCCGGCCTCGGGCTCTGTCTCGATCTCGGTCTCACTCTCCATTGGTCTCCTCCGAACTGATCTGCAGGATGCGGTTGACTGACTGCACGAGCGACGCGTCGTCCGTTTCGGGGATGATCCAGCTCGACGCGAAGAGGCGGACGATGACGTCGGCGAGCTGGTCGCGACCCAGAGAGCCGGACGCCACCGCGGGCACGATGTCGAGCGCGTCCCCGATTCGCAGTACCAGCTCGGCTCGCAGCGACGGCAGGTGGTCGAGGAGGTAGCCCAGGACGAATCCGGACTCGGACTCGAAGAGAGGACGACAGGGGTGGGAACGGATGAAGTCGAAGGCGTAGGCCATGAACGCAGTGATGCGGTCTGCGGGCGACAGTGTGGCTGCGAGCACGGCATCGAGCCCGTCGGAGAACCGCCGCGCGTCGTAGGTGGCGGCCGAGGCCAGGACATGGTCCTTGCTGGGGAAGTAGCGGTACAGCGTGCCCCTGGACACGCCGGCCGTCTCGGCGATCTCCCGCATCCCGAGCCTGCGCACGCCACGCCGGCCGATGAGACCGAGGGCTGCGGTGAGGATGCGCTCCTCGGTGGGACCAAAGGGGGTACCGGGTAGGCCACGCGGGCCGACTCCGGGGGTGGTGTCCTGCAGCGTTGCCGTCACTGGGAGTACATACTAGACACTTTCTGTTCTTTCTGTCTCTCGGCCCGGGCTGCAGCCTCGGCGGGCTGTGCTCAAGCTCTGGTCCTGAGCCTCCATCTTCGAAACGTGGGCACGACGAACAGCCAGCCCAGAGCGGCCAGCCCGATCAGCGTGGCCAGTACTCCCAGGTCGTCGGCGCCCGACGCCCCGTAGGTGAGGGTGACGTCGTGACTGGTGGGGACGACCACCATGAGATTCGGCGTCACCCGCCACGGGCCGTCGGCTCCGCTGGCGTGCCAGTTCGGGAAATAGGAGACCTTGACCAGGACCGGTGTTCCCACCCTTGACACATGGAAGCTGACCGACGAATCGGTCTGGGTCACGGCGCTGACCCGGGTGGTACCCACGTGTCTGACCGTCGGGCGGATCTTGGTCACAGGGGTCCGGGGCCAGTCCGCCGGACCACTCTGGGCGAGCTCGACGCTCCACATGCTCGGGTCGCCGTACCAACTCAAGGCCGGTCCCTCGTGCGTGGCGCTCCCGAGCCAGCTCGAAGCTCCGGGCTCGACTCCCGACAGGACGACGGGGTCGTCGTCCAGCGGGGTGACGAGCGGGGAGTCCTTCACCAGATAGATGTTCCACGTGGTGTGCGAGGTGACGCCGCCGTAGTCGTACGCCCACGGGCCTGTCGTGGCCACGAGCTGTAGGGCCGGATCGCCCGCGGCTTCCTGTTCAACTTGCGGGGTCTCCGCCATGAAGTACTTCACTCCCAGCAATTGCAGGTGCTGCACACCGAGGGCGACGTCCAGCGAGCCGTACGGGAGACCGACCTCGGGCTCTGACGGCTCCGCCGACAGCTCGGCCTGATTCAGGAAGTGGTACGGCGTCGTGGCTGAAGACTCGAAGAGGAGTCCCTCCATGGAGTCGATGCATCCGCTTGTCCAATAGGGCAGGAGCATCAGCGCCTCGGGGGTACCGAAGCGGTTCTCACTCGCGCTGTACTCCCACATAGCCCGACCGCAGCCGAAGCGCTTTCCGACGGACTCCATCGTCTGCATGATGGAGCGGTACTCCGGATAGGAGGCCTGACCCTCGTAGCCCTCGTAGTTGTAGTTCGACCAATTCGTGACCTCGTTCGGCCCCACTGTGACGGGCAGCATGGACGCCGGGACGATGAAGGGTGGTACGACGGCCGCCATCACGGCAATCAACCCGAGGACCGCGCCGCTGACGGCGGCCGGACCCCAACGGCGGGACGGCACACCCGGAGCCGCGATGAGCGGGCGGGCCTCGGACGCCGGATCCGCCGCCCACCCAGCCCCTTCGGACACCTCCCGCCAGCGCCGGTCCCGCGCTCTGCGCCAGACCCTCGCCACGGCGATGCAACCGGTGCCGAACGCCCAGGCAGCCATGAAGTAGACCGAGATGAACCAGAGGGGCAGGAGGCGGACGTTGTAGAGGCTGCCCTGCGGGTCGAGCGCAGTCGCCAAGGCCGACGCGATCCCCAGCACGGTCACCGTGATGCCGAATCGGCTCCGCACGACGACGGCTGTCACGGCGCCGATTCCGGCCAGGACGAGAGCCCACGCGTCAGCCTCGCGGAAGTATTGGGCCCAACCTTCCACATTCGTGTACCCCATGGAGGACGAGTACGCGTGTTCCAGTCCGAAGGGGACCAGCCACCAACCCGATAGCAACAACCCGATCGCCACGGTCGAGCCCGCCCACCACAGGGTGCGGGTCCACGGCACCGGTACGGCGGTCCTGTCGCTCCGCCCAACGCGCAACGCCGAGTCGCTGATCCCCCAGCGTGCCGGCAGCAATTCGACGATCGTCAGAATGACCGCACCCCCCAACGCGTACATGCCCGGGACGATGTGCGAGAGCACGCACCCGGCGAGAACGACCGCGGCCCAGCCGCGGTACCTGCCCTCTCTGACTGCGCACGCAAAGAGCCCGAGGAACAGCACCGCCAGGGAGAGGCTGAACGAATAGGCGTACTCGCCGGCGAGCGTCGAGAACAGATTCCCGCCGTAAATGGTGAAGGTGTAGTCGAACAGGAACGGCAGGGTCGCGGCCGCCAGGAGGGTGGGCAGCGGTGCCCGGAGCCGGAAGAATCGGCCGCAGGCCCACGCACAGATCGGAAGCAGGACCGAACCGAGCACCGTCCCCAGCTTGAAGGCGACACCGTAGGGGATCAGCCAGCCGCCGATGGCGATGAAGAGATCGGGAATCGTGAAGTAGAAGGTGTAGAGGGGGAAGCCGTCGTACCAACCCGGATCCCAGCCCGTGAGGTGGCCGTGGCTGACCAGACTCTCGAGGAATTTGGGCATCGCTATGTGCGCGCCCGTGTCGCCGCCGGTGGTCGTGGTGTTGGTGAGCAGCATCCCGGGGTGGAGCTGCGACAGCGTGACAACGATGACGCTGGCGATGGTGATGACCGTGACGGCGCCCGGCACCCACCACCAGGTGCCGCGGCGCGACGTCTCCGCGCGTTGCAGAACCGGATCGGCTACCGGTGGAGCCTGCTCGGTCACGGCCTCGGGCCCGGCGGGTTCAGGCACGCGCAACCGAGTGCGAGCCAGCGCGGAGCAAGATGTTGAGAGACCCGCGGTCATTCGGCCACATGCGGCTTACGTTATCGGTCCGACCTCCGCCCGAGGGCTCGGGTCAAGGGGCATACCGGAGCCCCGTCTGGGAGAAGGAGTGGTCTGAACAGGGAGGAAATGGCCTCGATCCAGAGGTGACGGCGCCTAGCCGGCGAGGGATAAACCGTCGCAACATCGCGCCTCTGATGACCAGCGGCAGAAGCTCGGTCAGTCCACTTCCTCGAGCTCGCGCTCGATGTTGGAGAACTCGGCCTCGATCTTCTGGAGCTGAGCCTCGTCGCCCTGCGTCTTCGGCCCCTTGAACCACTTGCGCGCGCTGAGCAGCCAGTAGCCGCCCGAGAACAGCAGCACGACACCCACCGCGACCGGGGCGTAGTTGAAGTTGTCCCGATTGATGGTGCTGAAGTTGACCTCGGGGAGCATGAAGAGCACGGCGATGAAGGCGACCCAGATGATGCCGACCCACCCGACCAGCGGGCTCCACTTGCCAAGGGACCACCGACCGCCCTCCCAGCTCTTTCCCTTGATTCGGCGCAGCAGGGTTGGCAGCACATACGCGATGTAGAGGCCAATGGTGGCGATCGACGTCACCGCCGCGTAGGCCACGCTGCTCCACAGCACGGGTACCGCGAGCAGGAAGGCGAAGACGACACAGAACCAGATGGAGTTGGTGGGCGTCCGCGTGCGAGGGTTGATCCGGTGCCAGAGGCGGTGGCCGGGAACGGCGCCGTCACGGGAGAACGCGAACAGCATCCGGGAATTCGCCGCCGTCGACGCCATGCCGCAGAAGAACTGCGCCACCACAGCTATGAGCAACAGGAGCTCGGCGCCGACCCTCGAGAGGGCGCTCTCCCAGATGAGCACGGGGGCCGCCTGTTGGGCTGCGACCGCGGCATACACCTTGGGGTCGGTCGGGATCACGAACGTGATGGCCAGGATCAGGATCCAGCCGGCGATCAGGGAGATGATGATGGAGCTGACGATCCCCCTCGGCGCCGCGATGTCAGCGTTGTGGGTTTCCTCCGACATGTGAGCCGAGGCGTCGTAGCCGGTGAAGGTGTACTGCGCCATCAGGAGCCCGATCATGAAGACGAACCAGGGCACACCGAGCGTCGACTCGTTCTCGAACTTGGTGAAGACGAAGGACGCCGACGCGTGGTGGTTGGGGACGAAGAACAGGACCACGGCGATCGTGAGCACCCCCAGGATGTGCCACCAGGCGCTCACGTCCGACAGGAAGGCGACGACCCGTACGCCGAAACTGTTGAGGAGTCCATGGGCGACCAGCACGCATCCGTACACCGTCAGAATCCAGCCGGTGGTGTCGGGAAAGTTCGTCGTCAGATTCAAGAAGAGCGTGAAGAAGATCGCGAACCCGAAGTCGATGCCCGCCGTGACGGCCACCTGCCCCAGCAGGTTGAACCAGCCGGTGAACCAGCTCCAGGCAGCGGAGTTGTTCTCCGCCAGCCTGGACGACCAGTAGTAGAGGCCGCCGGCGGTCGGGTAGGCCGATGCGATCTCCGCCATGCCGAGGCCCACGACCGTCGTGAAGAGGCCGACGATGATCCACCCCCACACGATGACGACGGGGCCGCCGTACGTCATGCCGAAGTAGTAGAGGGTGAGACACCCGGACAGCACCGAGATGATCGTGAAGGAGACGGCGAAGTTGGAGAAACCCCCCATCCTCCTCCGAAGCTCCTGGGCGTACCCGAGCTTGTGCAGCTGAGCGACGTCGTCGGCCTGAATCGTGCTCATCAGTCCTCCCCATTCGCCATCGGAGGCCGGTACACCGGGCCTCAGGTACCCCGGCAAATGGGATCAGGTATCAACCGACGTGTCAAGCAATTGCGAACGAAGACGTCGTGGATTCCCCTGATGGCCACGGATCTCGCCCATCCGGAGCCCCTGAAGACGCGAAAAGCGGCACCCCTCGGGGTGCCGCTTCACCGCGCAATTCCGGGGGGTCAGTCCGACCTGGATGCCTCTCTGCCTCAGGACATCTGAGCCAGGATCTTCGCCTTCTGGTCGTTGAACTCGGCCTCGGTCAGGATGCCCTGGTCCTTGAGGTTGGCAAGCTCCTTCAACTTGTTGATCAGGTCATCGGAGTCCGGTGCGGCGGCGGGCGCGGTGGCTGCGACCTCCTGCGGCGCTGCCTGCTGCGCAGCGGCTTCCTGGCTGGCGTATTTCTGCTGCTGGTGGCGGTTTACCCCGCCGGCCACGACGGTCGCCGTACCGGCGATCACCGCCGTTCTCGCCACCGTCCGCATCACGGGACGTCGTCGCATCATGGGCATGGTCGTGCTCCTTCTCTCTTCGGTCTCTTGGATCTCAGCTCTTCAGTGCCTCGGCCAACTCGTCGAGCGCTGCCTCAATCAGATTGGCCGGGACCCGGGCGCTGTCGACGAGCACCCCGCCCGACTCGCGCATCGCTTCGACGAGAGGGACCGCCCAGAGGTCCTCCCACAGGATGATCAGAGCGGAGTTGCCTTCGGGCAGATTGGCGGCCACGTGGTCGAGGTCTTCGGCGTTGACGAGGCCACCGACTTCGCCATCGATGTCACCGAAGGCCGCCAACTCGTCCATCTGGTCGAATTCGAGGCTGATGGTGTCGCCCTGCTCGTCCTTGGCCACGAACACCAGGTCGAGGATCCGCACGGTGCCGCTCGCCACCAGCTTCGCGACCTCTGGGGCGATGTTCCCGTTGAAGCGATTGCCCGGGAAGGCGATCACCGTGTAGCTGACTGGTCCGATGGCCATCGTGTCTCCTCGTTCTCGTCTGCTGACCTGCTGATCTGTGGACGACCTCGCCGTAGTGCCTGTGTCGCCGGTGCCTCAGCTGGCCAGGATCTTGGCCTTCTGGGCGTCGAATTCGGCATCGGAGAGCACGCCCTGGGACTTGAGGTCGGCCAGCTTTGCGAGCTGGTCGGCCGTCGTGTCGCCACTCGTCCCGGCGGTCTGCCTGACGTACTGGTCGAAGGCCTTCTGCTGCTGGGCCGCCTGCTGCGCTGCCCGCTCGTGCATCTTTCCGCCCCGGGCGATGAGGTACACGAAGACGCCGAGGAACGGCAGGATGATGATGAAGATCACCCACAGGGCCTTGGCCCACCCACCCATGTCGTGGCTGCGGAAGATGTCCACGAACACCGTGATCAACAGCCAGATCCAGATGACGAAGAGGAAGAAGTACAGCATCGTCAGGAAGAAGTCGAGAATCGGGTATTGGTACGTGGCGGCAAGCATGAAGACTCCTTATGTGGTCGATGGAGCGCGGCCTTCAGGGCGACGCGCCGCACACAACATTCGCAGCATCGCCCGAATGCCGCAACTGGGGTAAGGCAGAACACCCAGATCGGGGGCCAGCTCCGCAGGTGTTTCCCACCTCGACACTGCCCTAGATCCCCTCTTCGGCATGGATCCGGCCACTTTTGCAAGCGGCGGCGAAGGCCTCGTAGTCCCGCTCGTTCTGGTCGGCATAGGACTCGGCGAACTTCGCCAGCGCCTTCTCGAAAGTGGTGTTGTTGCCGAGGTACGCCGCTATGGCGAAGCGATCGCCGGAGCGGGCGTGGGCGTGGGCCAGCGTGAGGGCACACAGTTTGCCGTAGGCCTCCAGGCCCTGCGGGAGCATGGTCTCGATGTCGATCGACCCCTTCCAGTCCTGCAGCTGGCGCACGTAGTAGTCCCGGCCGATGCCGTCGACGCCATCGGCGCGCTGCCACCCGAGGAAGATGTCGCTGCTGGCCTGCATGAGGCGCTGGCCGGCGACCACCCGGGCTCCATGGTTCCCGTACAGGCTCCTCTTGGTGAAGCGCTCCAGGACCGACGCCTCCGCCTCCTTCGCCTGCAGGAACAGAACGTCCTCGTGGCTGGCACCGTGCAAGAGGATCACCCAGGCCCGAGTGCCGACACTGCCCACCCCGACCACCTTGCGGGCCATCTGGCTGAACCGGTACTTCTCCAACAGGTGCCGGCGGTCGGTCGACAAACTCTGGCGGTACCGGCGCAGGATGTCCCGGAACATGCCTATCACCTGCTCGAATTCCACCTCGGGAAAGAGCTCCTCTATCGGCACCACCAGAGGCGGATCGCTGACGATGCGGCGCTCGCCGTCGACCACATGGGTCAACTTGTCGAGGGCTTTCATGCTGTCCTTGGTCCGCGCCTTCTCGACCAGCTTCGTCGCCGTTGCCGCCATACGCGCCTGCGCCTTCGAACCGGACGTGGCCGCCTGGGACTCGAGCAACGTGATGACGTCCGCCACGTCCACGTGGAAATACCAGACCTCGAGGTTCGACATGGTGGCCATCAGACGCATCGACTCCCGGTACGCCTGACCGAGCGCCATGATCGCAGTGGTCCGCACCGACTTGGCGTGGCCCCTGCTCCGGCCGGCGACCACAACGCTCGCGGCCAGGCGCTTGACGTCCCACTCCCAAGGCCCGGGGTGCGTCTCGTCGAAGTCGTTGCAATCGAAGACGAGCTGGCGCTCGGGCGATCCGAACACGCCGAAATTGGAAAGGTGGGCATCCCCGCAGATCTGTGCCGTGAGTCCCGAGCGCGGCGTGGTCGACAGATCCGACGCCATGATCAGCGCGGCCCCGCGAAAGAACGTGAAGGGGGAGACCAGCATCCTGCCGTAGCGGATCGGTACGAGGTCCTGCACCCGCGTCCTCGCCTGCTCCTCGAGCAACGAAACCGGGTCGGGTCGATCCGCCGACGGTTCGAACGTGGCGTGGCTGTTCCGGGGTACCTTGGCCCGGGCCTTCTTGCCGCTCGCCTTGCTTTCCGCCTCAGTCGTGTGCGGGACGATCGATTCGGGGTGCTCGGCCAACCGGATCCCCTCTTCCTCACCCATCTCGGCCACCTCTCCGGACGCGCCGCCGCGGCATTCTGCTTGTCTCACGCTACGACCACCCGCGTCCTCTTCGGACGGTCGACCACCTCGACGGCGCCCGCTCCGGTCCGGCGACCGGGTCCGGATAGCTTTGAACCCTTTCCCCGCCCTCTGCCCCGGGTCACAATGGCGGAGTCGAGGTGCGGCGCCGGCGCGGCCGGCGGAAAGGCCACACTGGCGCGGTGGCCCGTGTGGCAGGCCAGGATGAGGGGCGACCAGTGAAGGTGGACCACGAAGATCGGGGCACAACGGACGGCTCCGGACTCCGGGGATCCACCGATACCGGTCTGACCGGGCCCGCCGGGACCCGCCGCGAGCGCATCGGCGCCTCCATCAGGCGGCTCACCGACGCCATCAAGCGCGGCGACGACACCGCGGTGGAGCAGGCCGTGCTCCAGTTGAGCAAGCGGCGCCGTTGGCTCGCCCCCTTGGCCATGATCGTGGGCGCCTTCCTGATGCTGTTCCAGGGTGTCAAGCTCCTCTACACCAACTGGCGTCTCACCCTGGTCCAGATCGTGCCGGCCATGTGGATCTGGATCGCCATGTTGGACATCAAGCTCCATGTCCTCCACGGCAAGCAGTTCCACGTCGTCCGGGGTCCGCTCCTGATCCCGTGCGTGCTCGCGGTCACCGCGCTCACTGCTGCCAGCTTCTACCTGAACGGCGTCTTCGCCTTCGCCATCTCGGTGCCCGGCCAGCCGAAGATCCGCCCCGCCTTCGGTCGGGCCAGCGGCCACCTCCGCGTCATCCTGGCCTGGGGGTGCACCATCGGTCTCGCGCTGTCCTTCTCCGCCCTCATCGCGACGCGCTGGGGCCACTGGCCGTTCGTCATCAGCCAGAGCATCGTCGTCGGCGTCATGATGCTCTGCTACCTCGCCGTGCCCGCCCGCATTGTCGGCGTCGAGAAGAAGAATCAGTCGCGCCGGGACGCGCTGGCGGCGACTGCGGTCGGCGGCGCGTTGGGTGCGGTGGTCTGCTCCCCGCCGTACATGCTCGGCCGCCTGGGCATCTTGATGCTGGGCTGGCCCTACGTCTTCTGGCTCGGGGTGATCCTGATCGTGATCGGGGCCACCTTGCAGACGGGGGCCACGAGTGCGGTCAAGGCGGTCAAATTCTCGGCCAAGCTCGTGGGTAATCCCTCCGAAGTCGCCGAACAGGCCGCAGGCTGATCACGCCATGCTGCCGACGACGCTCGAATGGTTCGGGACCGCCACCTTCCGGGTACGCCACGCCGGCCTGGACCTCTTTTTCGACGCCTACCTCGACCGCCTGCCCGGCCTCGAGCCCGTCGGTCTCACCACGGCCGCGGTCGATCGGGCCGACTTCGTCTTCGTGAGCCACGCCCACTTCGACCACCTCTACGGCGCGGATGCCATCGCGCTGCGCACCGGGGCGACGGTGGTCGCCTCACCCGAGGCGGCCCGGTGCCTCCGCGACAGGGGCGTGCCCGACACGCAGCTGCTCGTCGTCACCGGTGGCGAGACGGTGCAGTGCGGACCGACCACGAGGGTGCGCGTGCTGCCCGCCCTACATTCGTGCTTGTTCGCCCACAGCGACGCCGACACGTCCGTGCCCTGTCTCGGCGACCTCGACGTGAGCGCCCAGGACCGCGCTGCCACCATGCGCTCGTTGTTCAGCGCCATGGATGCGGCCCCGGGGCCCGCAGGACCGGCCTTGATCGCCATGAACGACGCGTGCTCACGCCATGACGGAGGGCAGCTTGCCTACCTGCTCCTGACGGCCCGCGGCTCGGTGCTGGTCAGTGGGAGTGCGGGCTACTGGCGCGGCATCTTCGACGGGCTGCGCCCGGATGTCGCGCTGCTCTCCCTCGGTGGCCGGCCCAACGTCGACGGCGAGCCGTTCCAGGGTTCTTCGGTCGAGTTCATGCTCGAGCAGGTGCAGAGGCTGCGCCCCGGGCGGGTCGCGTTCTGCCATCACGACCCGCTCTTCCCCGGCCTGCCCGGAGTGGACATCGAACCTGCAGCGGTCGCCCTCCAGGTGCCCGGTGCGGCCTGCGACTATTTCGAGCTCGACTACGCCACACCCGTCCCGCTCCTGGGCTGAGCCGCCCCGCGGTGTGCCCGGGGCCACGTCGGATCGTCAGCCCAGGCGCGCGAGCGCCAACGGATCTGCACCAGGACCTCGACGGGCTCGGCGACATCCATATGGGCGGGGTGTCCGTAGACGTCGAGCAGGTAGCGGTCGATCAGCACGGAGAGACTGTTGCGCGGCGGCGCGGATCAGGGTGCGCGTCGGCGTCACACCCTCCCGAGGGCCTTGATGCTGTACCCGGCTGCGGCCCAGCGCTGGGTGTGGGCAGATGGTCGTCGAGCCAGTAGGCATCGTCCTCCGTGACCACGAGCAGGTCCTCGAACGTGACCCCCACCCCATCCCGGCCGATGTGCGGCTCGACAGCCCAGAGTCCGGGAGCGGCGGGGTGGTCAGAGACCAACCGGTCGATCCACACCGGGTACGAGTGCCCGTCCTCGAGCGCGGCCCGTCCGGCCGCCAGGAGGCCTTCAGCGGCTGCGGCGCCAAAGCCGGGGATCGGCGATGCGCCATCCGGCTCGTTCCCGAGAGGAAAGACCCTTCCAGTCTCGTCATCCCCACAGGGACATCGTGCCTCTCGCCCCCCCTTTCGGGTGTGCCCCACCCCCCCGGACTGGGAGCGTGTGCAGGACCGGCTGACCAGAAGCCGGGTAGGCGCTGACCGACGCCCCCCAGATGGCGGGGCTTCGAGCCGACGCGCCGCTTCAGGGGGCGACGAGCGCGTCCGTCAGACCGTTCACTGCCTCCAGGGCCGCTTCCGACTCAGGGCTGAGGCCGTACCGGGCGGCCAGGGCGCTCGGAGCGACATAGCTGACGAGGGTGCCCGAGGCGGGCTCGACCCAGACGAGAACCTTCAGGGGGAGATCGAGGGCGGCCAGAGGCGACGCCGCCATGACGCCCGTGCCTGCGGCGGGATTCCCGAAGACGACCAACGTCGTCTCACGCAGTTCGAGCCCGACGGCACGTGCCTCCGCCTGCTGGTCGATCACGGCGAAGACCTTGAGGCCTTTCGCCCCCAGCAGCCCCAGAAGCCGGGACACCGTGTCGGCGGCCGAACGGGGGCTGGCCTTGGTCACGACACCCGCGGCGCGGGAACCGGCGCCTGCGTGGTGGTCGGCGGAGATGGGCGCTACGAGGCGGCGGCCCTCACGGGCCGTGCCGCGTGGTTGTCACGGAGCCGCTCCGCCGTCTCCCGGTCCCGGAGCGGCATCCCGATCCCGATCGGGACCGTCGAGGCAGGATCGTTCCGACACTGCGCACATTCGACCACCCACGCCCGGTCGGGACGTTGCGCGATCATGGGATGATGGTTTTGCATTGCCGACTCCTGCGCATTCCCCGAAAAGCAGAACCATAGCGACGATCGGTGCCGAGCGAAACCCGTATGTCTTCTTGGGGCGGCGCAGGAAGTGCGCTCCGGCGAGCCGCTCCGGGGTCGCCTTCCCCCCCAGTTCGGGGGGACACCCGGACTTCATCGGCGGGGGTGGCTCCGCCCGACGGGCTCAGCCGCCGTGGGCCCCGACCCGGCAGCCTCCAGGCCGGCCGATCAGGTTGCCAGTTGGGCGTCGGCCGGCCGGGCGATGATGTAGATCAGGGCGCCGAAGAAGGGCACGATCAGGATGAGCACCGTCCATCCCGCCTTGGCCAGACCATGATGGTCTCGACGGCGGAAGTTGTCGACGAAGCACCAGATGACGAAGAACAACAGCAGGAAGATTCCGGCGAACATCAGGAACGTCCAGAACAGGCCGAGCAGCGGCCACGTGTAAGCGAGCATCGTGTGCACCTCCGGCGCCCGAAGCTAACGGGCGCCCGGCCGAGCGCGGTGGATGCCGCCTTCAGTCGCCGTTCACCAATCCGTAGGTGCTCTTGGCCATGAGATAGAGCCCCAGCCCGAGGGACAGGAACACAATGACCTGGTCCCGATGGGTGGTGATCCATCGGAGGAGCGCGGTCAGCGTGCTCTTGACCGTGGCGGGACGGAGCGCCGCGTAGCTCTCCATGACGAGATAGCTCGCCGAGCACCAGACACAGAACACGAACACGGCGACGTACTCCAGGGTCGAAGAGAGCTTGGCCTCGGTGATGGTGGCCACCCCGGCCGTCACGAGCATCCACGGCTGCAGCAGGAATGCGAGTCCCGCCGCGGTCACCGGGTTGACGCGGTCGATGCCCGTCATCCACTTCGGCTGGCCCTTGGGTTGGGCCGACTGCCACCTGCCCCAGCGCCGGTACGCGATGACGACGAGCACGACGCCGATGCCCAGCTTCAACCCCAGCGCCGCGGTCGACGGGTTGCTGTTGGGGATGAGTGGCTTCCCCCCGGTGACGAGCACGGTCAGCGCCACGATGGCCACCAGCGTGACCATCCAGCCCAACACGTAGCCGAGGCCTTTGAGCAGGCCGCCCTCGGTCGCCAGTAGCAGGATCATGGCAGTGAGCGGGATGGGCTCGAGGGTGATCACGAGCCCGATCAGGAACAGGTCGAGCAGCACAACGCACCCCCGGTCGGCCAGGCCACGGCGAACCTACAGGCACGGGCACCCGAAGGCGGGGACTCGGTGCGGGAGGGCCGCCGGTCAACGCGTGGTGGCTCTCCCTCGGACCACGCGCGTCGTCCTCTCGGGGTCGCGGGCGCCAGCCGCCCGTGGGAGAGGGCGCCACGGTCAGTCTCCCGGCATCACCTCCGGCGCGAACGGGTGCTGGACGAGAAGCCGCCGGGGGCTCGGGACCCCGTTCCGCCAACGAAACGACCCTTCCCGGTGAGGGATCGTGCCGGATCTGTTGAAGCCGAACTGCAGTGCCGGCGACCCTCGTCCATGCCATGGATCATGGCGGGTACTCCGGCCGACCACTAGGGCCAATGGTCCCGTTCAGGCTCTCCTTGGAACCCCCGTCCCGACGCCGGCCCCCCGGAGCGCGCTACCGGCTGCGGCCGACCCGCGCCCGGACGCCCGTCCCGAGGTCGAGCACGGTGACCGCCGCCATCGGCATCTGCTCGGGCAGGGTGACGGACAGGTCGCCGCCGCTCCCCACCGACCACTCGAGTTGCAGGTCCACCCCGACCAGGCGCACCCGGCGCACCCGCGACCCGTCGATCGCCGGCATGGTGATGCGGCGCGAGTGGGGCATCCCCATGACCAGCACGTACACGCCCTCACCGCTCTTGGTGAAGCGCAAGGGAGTCCCGTCGGCGGCGACCGACTCCGTGACCACCCAGGGCCGGCTGCCGTAGATCGCTTCCCCATTGGTGGCCAACCACGTGCCGAGCCCGCGCAGGGGGGCCTGCTGCAGGTCGGGAATCGTCCCGTCCGGTCGGGGGCCCACCCCGATGAGCAGGTTGCCGTTCTTCGACACGATGTCGCAGAACATCTGGATGAGGTCCGTCTCGGAGATCAGGTCCTCGGGCTGCTCGTGACGGTTGGCCCCGAATGAGTGCCCGATCCCTCGGGCCAACTCCCATTTGCGCTCGGTCACCGTTCGCAGGACATCGTACTCGGGGGTGCGGAAGTCGAAGTGCTTCGGTGTGCCGAAGGTCAGGTGCTTCCGCCGCTCGGGGATGAACCGCCAGAGCGCCTGCACGACAGCGCCCGCACCGCGCACGATGGCGTCGGTGAGCTCGTTCCGGGCCAGCCCGGGTTCCTTCCACCGATCGTTGATGACGCCTTCCTCGACCGCGTTGTAGTAGTACGCGAAGAGCTTCGGGAGCCCGGGGTCCGTCGGCCACGAGATGTCGTTCCACAGGACCGATGGCTGGTAGCGGTCGATGAGCTCGCGCCAGTGCGCCGTGGCGTACTCGACGTAGCGACGGTCGTGGGGAACGGCCAGCACGGTGTCCGCCGCTGTGGCGAGGACCGCCTGGTTGTAGGGCCAGTCGTAGCCGCCGGAGTAGTAGAGCCCTATGCGCATCCGCCTGGCCCGGACCGCCTCGGTCAGGTCGCGAACCAGGTCGCGACGGGCGTGGTACTGACCCTTGACCGGGTGTGCGATGGACGAGGGCCAGAGGGCGAAGCCGTCGTGATGCTTGGTGGTGAGCACGACGTAGCGCGCACCCGACGCCTGGCAGAGTTCTGCGATGGCCTCGAGGTTGGCCCCGGCCGAGGCGTCGTTGAACGTCCGGACGAAGTTGTCGTAGGGGTACTCCTCGCCGTAGACCAGGGCGTGGTACTCCTGGGTGGGCCCACCCTTGATCTGCATCGAGTTGAGGTACCACTCGGCGTAGGGGTTCTCCCGCAGCATGCGCTTCGGGCCGTCCTTGACGAGCAGCTGCTGAATGTCGGGGACGCGCGGCGCCCACCCCGGAACCGAGTAGAGGCCCCAGTGGATGAAGACCCCCAGCTTCGCGTCGTCGTACCAGACGGGCACCCGGTGGGTCCGCAGGGATTCCCATGTCCCCTCATACATGAGGGTTGCCTTCTCGCATGTGTCCGCTCCGCCTCAGCAACATCTCGTGCGCACTGTTCCACGGCGTGCCAGGCACATGACCGTACCGGTGCTCCCGCCCGCCGGGCGAGCCGTCAGCCGCTCTCGGCCCGTCCCCGTGCTCCACGAACTGAGTCCCCGTGCCGCCGGCTGGTCAGCCCGCGGCCAGGGCCGTTCCCCCGGCGCCGGCCGCCCCGCCCCCCTGCCCCGGTTTCCCGTAGCGCAGCCGGAAGGCGAAATAGGCGAACGGACCCACAAAGATGGGCAGCCAGTACGAGATGATCCGGTAGGCCAGCGTCGCCACGACCGCGTCGCCCCCGGGCACGCCCGCCAGGATGAGCAGGGCGCTCAGCCCTGCCTCCACGATCCCGAGCCCGCCCGGCGTGATCGGGATCAGGGCCAGCAACCCGGCCACCGCGTAGGCCAGCAGGACGAGGGACGGGTTGGGCCTGACGCCGGTGGCCCGGATCGTGGCCAGCAGCGTCCCGAAGTCGAAGGCGAGGCGGCCGCTGCTCAGGAGCATGGCCGCCTTCCAGCGCCGACCCAGAACGGAGCGGATGCGGTTGCGCTCGAAGACGAGGCGGTCCTGCAGGCCGGTCATCGGCTCGGCCTTGCGCTTCAGGCGGTTGCGCGCCGCCTGGACGACGCGGCCCGCCCACTGGAGGGGGCCGTCCAGCGTGAGCACGAGCGCGCCGAAGCCGGCGAACAGCACGAAGGCCACCAGGCCCAGCAGCGCCGCGTGCAGCAGGCCATTCGCAATGGGCGTGCCGGCCACGATGGCCGGCAGGACGAAGATGGGGAGGGCGAGCAGCCCGCCGATGCCGAGCAACGAAAAGGCGGTCAACCCCGCCACCGCCGTCGCCGGATCGTTCCCCGCCGCCGCCAGCATCCGGAACTGGGTGGCCGCCCCGAAGGCGGCACCACCGGGCACGATGAGGCTGATGGCGTTCCCGGAGAGCTGCGAGGTGGTGACGGAGAACCACGCATTGGTCCGCAGCGCGATCCGCTGCAGGGCGATGGTGCAGGTGAAGTGCGCCACCTGGAACAGGAGGGCGATGGAGAACCAGACCGGGTCGAGAGAGCTCAGCTTCGGAAAGGCGTCGAAGACCGCGGTCAGGCTCGGGAATACGAGGTAGATGGTGATGCCCGCCACCACCACCAAGACGGACTTCTTGGCGACCGACCGCCACGGCAGCGGAGAGGCGACATCTTGTTCGATGCGGGTGGCCAGCCGCTGCGACATCGCGTCGCTACCGGCATCACCCGCTCCCGGTACGGCGGTTCGGGGCTCCTCGGACTCGTGGTCCTCCTGGGTCGCCACCGGCGAACTGGTCTCGGTGACGGACGAACGGCCTGCCTAGGCCAGGATCTTGGCCTTCTGGGCATCGAACTCGGCATCGGTGAGCACGCCCTGGGACTTGAGGTCGGCCAGCTTGGCGAGCTGGTCGGCCGTCGTGTCGCCACTCGTGCCGGCGGCCTGCTTGACGTACTGGTCGAAGGCCTTCTGCTGCTGGGCCGCCTGATCGGCGGCCCGCTCGTGCATCTTGCCGCCCCGGGCGATGAGGTACACGAAGACGCCGAGGAACGGCAGGATGATGATGAAGATCACCCACAGGGCCTTGGCCCACCCACCCATGTCGTGGCTGCGGAAGATGTCCATGAACACCATGATCAGCAGCCAGATCCAGATGATGAACAGGAAGAAGTACAGCATGGTCAGGAAGGCATCGAGCACCGGATAGCTGGAAGCGAGCATCGAAAGGACTCCTTGTCGTCAATGGTCGGCGAGTACCCGACCTGCAATGTTTAGCCCCTGCACCTGAACCGATGCTGGGATAGGTCTCCGGGGGTTGCCATCCCGTCGAGCGACCTCGCCCCGCTGCCGGGCCCCGCCCGGAGGGGCCCGAGGGGCCAGAGGCCACCGCGTCGTAACCTTCGGCACTGACGAGGAGGTCGTCCGTCGCCGACAATGGCACCCGGCCCATGAACCACGAGCTCAACATCGCGGCCTTGGCCGTGATCTCCGCGTGCGTGCTCATGTGGGGCCTGGTCTCGGCCCGCCTGGAGCGCTGGGAAGTCTCCGCCCCGATGGCCTTCGTCCTCCTGGGCCTTGCTGTCACCCACGGGCCCACGACGCTGATCCATGTCAGCCTGCACTCCTCGACCATCCGCTCGCTGGCGGAGGTGACTCTCGCGCTGGTGCTCTTCGCCGATGCCTCCCGGGTCAACGTCAGGGCCCTGCGGGCTGACGCCGCGCTTCCGGCACGCCTTCTCGGCATCGGTTTGCCCCTCACCATCGGCGCCGGCGCCGGCGCCGCCGCCTTGCTCTTCGGGGGCAGCGGGCTCTGGGTTGCTGCCGCCATCGGCGCCATCGTCGCCCCGACCGACGCCGCGCTCGGCGCCGCCATCATGGGGGACGAACGGGTGCCCTCGGGCGTCCGCCGCCTCCTCAACGTCGAGAGCGGCCTGAATGACGGCATCGCGACGCCGTTCGTCAACCTCTTCATTGCGGGAGCGGTCACCGCCGAAGCCGTGAGCGGCGTCCAGCCGACCACGGCCGTCCTCGAGCTCCTCGGTGGAGCCGGCCTCGGCGTCGGAGTTGGGGTCGTCGGTGCGAGCCTCTTGACCATCGCCCGCCGCCACACCTGGAGCTCTGTCGGCTTCCGACCAATCGCCGTCCTGGCCCTGGCGCTCTTCGCCTATTCCGCCTCCGTCGTCGCCGGCACCAACGGCTTCATCGCCGCTTTCGTGGCCGGTATGGCCTTCGGCACCCTCGATCGGCATGACGACAAGTCGGACCTGCGGTTCACCGAAGAAGGCGGCACGCTCCTCTCCCTGCTCGTCTGGTTCATGTTCGGCGCTGCAATGCTGGGGCCCGGCCTGGCGGACGTGGGCTGGCGCGCTGTCGTGTTCTCGCTCCTCGCCCTCTCCATCGTGCGGATGGTGCCGGTTGCCATCGCACTCGCCGGCAGCGGCCTCGACCGGGCCACCGTGGGCTTCGTCGGCTGGTTCGGTCCCCGTGGTCTGGCGTCGGTGGTGTTCGGCCTCATTGCCGTCGACTCCTTGGCGCCCGCACAATCCAAGGTCGTGCTGGGTGCCGTCACCCTGACGGTGGCGCTCAGCGTCCTGCTCCACGGCATCACCGCGTCGCCCCTCGCCCGCCGCTACGGCGCGCTGGCCGGGCGCCTCCACCCGGAGCGACCGGAGCACACCGGTGCCGCACCGATCAGCACCCGCAGCATTCGGGGCCTGCACCCGGCGACTCTCCGCCGGGGCACCACCCGGTAACTGACCCGCCGGCGAGGTGCGGCCCGGTCCGCATTCTGGGGCCGTGGCGGGAGGCTCCCACCTTGCGTGGCGCTCGCAGTCACCCGCCGTGGACTGGTGGTGCTTCCAGATGGTTCACTGTGGTCATCGTTCCGGGCGTCGGCCCGGGTTGTTCGAGAAGACCGCGAGGAGAGGACCTTGGCCAGCGAGGGATTCCATGAGCCGCTTGAGCTGCTCGACGAAGCCACCGTCGATCACCACCGCGCAATGACGTCGCTGTGCGAGGAGTTGCAGGCGATCGACTGGTACGACCAGCGGGTTCGGGCCACGTCGGACGAGAGCCTGGCGGCCGTTCTCGCCTACAACCGGGATGACGAAAAGGAGCATGCCGCCATGGCCCTCGAGTGGCTGCGCCGGCGTGACGTGGCCCTTGACACCCAGCTCCGGAAGTACCTGTTCTCGTCCGGCCCGATCACCGAGCTCGGTGACCCGGCGCCCGACGGCACATCGGGAGTCGGCTACGACTCCGGCGTATCGGGCTCGCTCAGCATCGGCAGCCTGAAGGGGACGGTGCGATGAACCATCTCCACCGCGGGCTGGCACCGATTTCTGACGCCGGCTGGGACGCCATCGACGACGAAGCCAGATCGCGTCTCCCCACCTATCTGGCCGCTCGCAAGCTGGTGGACTTCGGTGGGCCTCACGGTTGGTCCCACTCGGCGACCAACCTCGGCCGCATCTCCCCGATCGCCGGTCCGTCGGAAGGCGTCGCCGCGGCGCAACGGATGGTCCTGCCCCTCGTCGAGCTGCGAACGGAGTTCAACGTCTCACGGGTCCAGCTCGACGACGTCGAGCGTGGCGCGAACAACCCCGATCTGGCCGAGCTGGACGAGGCGGTGCGCCAGATCGCACTGGGTGAGAACGTCACCGTGTTCCACGGCCACGAGGCCGCCGGACTGCGCGGCATCACCGACAGCACCTCCCATGAGCCCGTCGTGCTCGACGGGGACATCACGAGTGCTCCCGACGGTGTGGCCCGCGGCGTCAACCTTCTCCGTCAGGCCGGTGTTGACGGGCCCTACGGACTGGCAATCTGCCCGGACATGTACACCAGAATCGTCGAGAGCACCGAATACGGCGGCGAATTGCTGTTCGATCACCTCCGCGAGATCCTCGCCGGACCACTGGTGTGGGCGCCTGGCATCGAGGGCGGGGTCGTGCTCAGCCTGCGGGGCGGCGACTTCCACATCGACTGCGGGCAGGACCTCTCCATCGGCTATCTCGACCACGATGCCGAGGTCGTGCGTCTCTACATCGAGGAGAGCTTCAACTTCCGTGTGCTCGAACCGGATGCAGCCGTCGCGCTTCGTCTCGGGAACTGATCTCGTCGCCTCGAAGACGGCCCGGTTGGCATGAGTTCCGCGTGCCCCCTCGCCGGGCTGCTCACCGCTGACGGCCGGCCGGCCGGCCGCCTGACGAGGGATGTCTCCGGGCCGCTCGGGGGGGCCGGGAGTTGGACGGTTCGGCGGAAGCCGGACCCAGTTCGAGCATTGGTTGCCCGGCTCGTGCGGTCTCGAGAAGCCGGGCGATCTCCGAGGCTGCAACCGGTCCCGAGAAGAGAAATCCCTGACCGTGGTCGCACCGCTCCGAACGGAGCCCTTCAAGCTGCTCGTGCGTCTCGATACCTTCCGCCAACGTCTCGAGCCCGAGGGTACGACCCAACTCGATGAGCGTATGGATCAGTGCAGCTGCGTCGGGTGATCGGCTCATGTCTGCCACGAACGAGCGGTCGATCTTCAGAACGTCGACCGGGAACTGCCGGAGATAGGCCAGCGACGAATACCCGGTGCCGAAGTCGTCGATGGCCACCTTGACGCCCAGTTGCTTCAAGCGGTTGAGTCGGGCCACGGTAGCGACGGAGTCCCGCATGAGGGTGGACTCGGTGACTTCGAGGATCAGCATGCCGGGATCGAGGTCGTTGGCCACCAGGGCCTCCCGGACGTCGTCAAGCAGCTGCTCGGACTCGAGCTGCCGCATGGAGACGTTGACCGAGATGCTGGCCCGGTGGCCTTGGCGGTACCAGACCGCGGCCTCCCGGCAGGACTCGTTGAGCACCCACCGGCCGACGTCGATGATGAGGCCTCTCTCCTCGAGCAGTGGGATGAAGACCTGAGGCGCGATTGTGCCCTTGGTGGGGTGCCGCCACCGAAGAAGCGCCTCGGCACCTTGGATCTGGATCCCGTCGAGATCGAAGATCGGGTGGTAAAGCAGCGTGAACTCGTCATCCTCGAGCGCCGTTTCCAGGTCCGACTTGAGCGCAAGCCGTTCCTTCGCCGCCGACTGCATGGAACGCTCGAAGAGAACGGACTGGTCTCGACCCCTTCCCTTGGCCCGGTAGAGAGCGATGTCGGCGTCCCGCAGGAGATCCTCAGCAGACGGGCGGTCCCCGACGGCGATCCCGATGCTCGCCGAGATCGTGATCGACATGCCGTCGATTCCCGGAATGTGGAAGGCCGGCTTGAGCACCCCATGGACCCGCTCGGCGATCATCTCCGGCCCGCGGGCGAATGGGACCCCCTCGGCCAAAATGACGAACTCGTCCCCGCCCAGGCGCCCTACCGTGTCGCCCGACCGCAAAATACCGAGCAGGCGTCCCGCGACCATTTGGAGCAGTTGGTCCCCCGCTCCGTGTCCAAGTGAGTCATTGGAGTCCTTGAAGTTGTCCAGGTCGATGAACAGTGCCGCCACCGGCACACCGGAACGCCGCGCCCGTACCAGCATCTGCTGCGCCCGGTCGAGAATGAGCTGACGGTTGGCCAGTCCCGTCAGCGGGTCGTGCAGGGCGCGGTGCGCCAGGAGGGCTTCGAATTTCTTGCGCTCGGTGATGTCGCGAATATTGGACACGTAGCCGGCAACCGAGGGACGATCCGTCTGGTTCGACACGACGGCTTCGACGTCGCGAATCGTCCCGTCCTTTCGCAGCATGCGGAACTCGAGAGTCGCCGTCGCCGGGCCAGACTGAAATTCACCACCACCGAGCACTTTGGTCACGGCATCGACGTCTTCGGGATGCACGAATTGAGTCGAGGGGAGGCCGACGAGCTCGTCCGGCTCGTACTGCAGGAGGTCCTTGATGGCCGGAGAGACGTAGCGAAAGATGCCCATGTTTCCGAGGATCATCGTCACGTCCGACGAATTCTGAATCAGCGAACGGAACCGGTCCTCGCTCAAACGAAGCGTGGTCTCGGCCTCCGCCTTCTGCTCCAGCGCCGTTTCGTTCTGTTCCATGATGGCGCCGGCCATCCGGATGACGAAGAACAGCACGAAGGCGCCCATCACCGTCAACGAGGCCGCCTGTGTCTGCGTCAGCTCGGACGGGAACCACCCCCGGGCGAGGCAGAACTGGCCGACCGTCATCCCGATGACACTGCACAACGCAGTCGTCCGCCAGACGCGGGATCCCGCCCAGGCCAGGTTCTCCAGCGCGATAAAGGCGTATGCCGCCCAAAGAACCGGGCCCCATCCCGTCAGATAGATGGCGGCCGTAACGGAGGCCACCTGGCTGAT
Source organism: uncultured Acidimicrobiaceae bacterium (assembly GCA_963755375.1). GTDB lineage: Bacteria > Actinomycetota > Acidimicrobiia > Acidimicrobiales > RAAP-2 > Bog-473. Next base: position 84,279 of record CAVWKG010000006.1, read on the forward strand.
CACCCGCAGGTCGAGTGACAGGCGACTCGGGTGGGCATTGTAAAAGCGGTCAGCGACGGCGTTGACGACGGCGATGGCAACGAACAGGCCGAGCCACACCCACCACGACACCCGGGCGGCATAGCCGAACCGCATGGTGAGCAAGATGACGGCGAACGCGACTGGCCCAATCAGGTAGGCCAGCTTGGTTGGATCCAACCTCCGTCGCGCGATCGACGAAGATCGAACGGAGGGTTCGACCGCGTCGGCTCGGGCAGACCTCCCCGCGGCATCCCGAGAAGCCAGCGCCATGTCCCCCTCTTTGTTTGATGAGCTCAACCTCCATGTATCGACATTTCGGCGGGACAACTTGACCAGAGCCAAGGGCGTCCGAACACTGGGCCGAAAGGGCTCACTGGGGCGTCCACCTGGGCATCCTTCGCTCACTCGGCAACCCTTGCCGCCCACCCCGGACCTCGGATCGCCGGGCCCAGCTCGTCGACCCCGCCCGTCGTGGCGGGCGCAAACGAACACCCCGAGCGCGGCGGCGAGCGCCCGGGGATCGTGCTCTTTCGAGGGTCGGGCAGGCCTGCCCCACCCCTCGCGTCAGAGCATCAGGATCACGGCCCACGCCACTTGGGAGAAAGCCATACTGGGCGACGTGGAGTGGCCGCAGGGATTCATGTGGGGTACAGGAGCCTCGTCGACCCAGTGTGAGGGCGCGGCGCCGGCGTCGGACTGGTGGGATTGGGAACGCGAAGGCCGGGCCCCTCTCTCGGGGGGCGGCAACGGGTTCGCCGACCGGTACGCGGACGACTTCGCGACGTTGGCGGCGCTCGGTCTTGCTCACCATCGCCTGTCACTGGAGTGGGCCCGCCTCGAGCCCGAAGAGGGACGGCACGATGACACCGTCGTCTCCCACTACCGCGACGTCCTCCTGAGCGCTCGTGATGCCGGCGTGACGCCTTGGGTATGCCTGCACCACTTCACGCTCCCCCGCTGGTTCGCCCGGATCGGCGGATTCTTGGTCGAGCGGAACCGCACGATCCATTGGCGCCGCCATGTCGAGTTCGTTGCTGAGACCTTCGGGGACCTCGTTGGCGGCTGGAAGCCGGTGAACGAGACCAACTACTACGCGACGGCTGCATACGGCGGCCGGGGCTGGCCTCCGGGACATCGCGACGCAGATGAACGGGCGCTGGCGGCGGAGAACATCCACTTGGCCACCGCAGAGGCGGCTCTCGCGCTTCGCACGACCGGAGTGCCGGTGGCGTCGATCTTCGGACTCTCCTGCGAGGTTGCCCTGGACGATCGACCCGAGACGTCAGCCACCGTGGCAGCACTTCAGGCGGTGAACTGGAACGCCGGCATCGGGCTGTTTCGCGACGGTGTGCTGCAGGTACCGGGCCGCCAGCCGATCCAGCGCCCCGATCTGGCCGGCAGTTTCGACCTCCTCGGATTCTCCTACTACGCAACGGTCGGAGTGGCCGAGGGCAAGATGGTCGCCTACCCGGTCGACGCCGCCCGCTCGCCCCTCGGGTACGGGATCGACCCCGGGGGGCTGGACCTGGTGCTGTCCCGGCTCCATGAGCAGCTGCCTGGCACACCGTTACTGATCGCGGAGTTTGGCGTCGGGACCGACGATGACGCCGTGCGGACCCGGTACCTGCGTGAGGGTGTGCGAATCGCCCACGATGCCCTCGCCCGCGGCATCGACATCCGTGGTCTTTTCCATTGGACGGCAGTGGACAACTACGAGTGGCAACACGGGTTCGATGTGCGGTTTGGACTGATCGACCTCAATCGGCAGGTGCGACCGAGCGCGGAGGTTCTGGCTCAGGAGGCACGAGGTTGAGTAATTGGCCGATCGGACCCTTTGCCGACGGCGGAGAGATCCTTGGTCCTGACGAAGATGCCACTTTCGAGTGCCCCGTCTCGGGGAGGAAGGTGGAGTGGGCCGCCAAGGACGTCTTCAATCCCGCCGCCGTCGTGCGTGACGGCAAGGTTCACCTGCTGGTCCGAGCAGAAGATCGCGTGGGCCCCTTTGCCGGGACATCGAGAGTCGGGCTCGCCCTCAGTACGGACGGAGTCAACTTCTCCCTCCGTCCCGAGCCGGTGCTCTTTCCCGATGTTGGGCGGTGGCTCCCCTGGGAGTGGCCGGGCGGGTGTGAAGACCCCCGCGTCGTTGAGTCACCCGACGGGGAATACGTCTGCTGTTACAGCGCGTTCGACGGGAAATCCAGCTGTCTCATGGTCGCCACCTCGGACGATCTCGTCCACTGGGAGAAGCACGGGCCGGCCTTTGCCAGTACACCGTTCGCCCGTCGGTGGTCCAAAAGCGGATCCATCGTCACCATCGTGGAGGACGGACGCCTGATCGCCGCCCGGATCGACGGGCGGTTCTACATGTACTGGGGTGAGGGGACGTGCTTCTTGGCCACGTCCGATGACCTGGTGCACTGGGTCCCACTCCAATTCGATGCGGGAGCGGACCGCTACGTCACCCATTCGCCGGGGTCCGGCGCCGGGTCATGGGAGATCCACGCGGTGCGGGGCCACCGCGCGTTGCGGCCCGTCCTTGCTCCTCGGCCCGGTCGCTTCGACTCCCTTCTCGTGGAGCCCGGCCCACCGGCCCTGCTCACTGACAAGGGCGTACTCCTGATCTACAACGGCGCCGAGTTGCGCAGGGAGGATGGGCGCGCGATCGGCGTCGCGTATCGACCCGGCCAGGCCCTGTTCGACCCCCTGGAGCCGGGATCACCGATCTCCCGCTGCACCGAGCCCCTCGCGCTTGCGACCACCCACGACTTGGCGGGCCAGGTGGATCAGGTGTGTTTCGCGGAAGGACTTGCGCTGTTCCGCGAAACGTGGTTCCTGTACTACGGCATGGCCGACTCGCGCATCGGCTATGCCACCGCCGCAGCCTCGGAGTAACTCGCATCGGGCCGTGCCAGTAGGTCGAGGAGCGACGCGACCGCACCCAGCGTTCGGCGACTATCCGCCCGCGGGGAGATGCTCTTCGAGCGCCTTCACCAACAGCCGTCGGAACGTCACCCGTTCCGAGTCGCTGAGACCACCGAGGATCTCGTCCTCGATGCTCCCCTGCCGCGACCTCCGCCCGTTCGAGGGCCTCGAGGCCTGCGCCGGTGATATCGACGATATGACGGCGCCGGTCGGCCGGGTCCCGCCGCCGTTCGACGAACTCGAGGTCCTCGAGGTCGTTGAGCACCAGCACGCCGGTGTTCGAGTCCATCGACAGATCCTCCGTCATCACCTGCTGGGCTGCGCTCGGATGGTCACGCAGGTAGGCCAGCACGACCATGTTCTTCAGGTTCATCCCCACCAGGTCGACCGAGCTGCGCACGAAGACGGCCCGGGACAGCCGGGTCAGGAGCACGATCGTCCCCGTCGTGGGTCTCGTGGCATCGGGGGCTGTCACGACGCGGCTCCTGCCATGACCTGCTCGGTCCCGGGCGACATGGTCATTTCACTCACCCCCCTATGATAGTCCCGAGATCATGACTATCCCCGAGTCCGGAACGATGCCCGCGCCCGAGCTCAGGGTCGACGACCCCGCCGGGGACCGTCGTCGCTGGATCGCCCTGATCGTCGTCTGCCTGGCCATGCTCATGAACGCGCTCGATGGATCCATCGTGAACGTGGCACTGCCGGACATCCAGCACAGCCTGCATTTCTCCCAGTCCGGCCTGACCTGGGTCGTCGATGCCTACCTCATCAGCTTCGGGAGCTTTCTCCTCATGGCGGGGCGGCTGGGTGACCTCGTCGGGCGCAAGAAGGTGTTCCTGACCGGAGTCGCACTGTTCACACTTGCTTCCATCGCCTGCGGGTCAGCGGACAGCCAGTCCATGCTGGTGGCGGCGCGCTTCGTCCAGGGCATCGGCGGGGCGCTGTCCTCCTCGGTGATCATCGCCCTCATCGTGACGGAGTTCCCCGCGCGTACGAGCGTTCCAAGGCGATGAGCGCGTACATCTTCGTGGCCGTGGGCGGCGGATCCATCGGGCTCCTGGTCGGTGGCGTGCTCACGCAGACGTTGAGCTGGCACTGGATCTTCTTCGTGAATGTGCCTATCGGCATCGCCACGCTGATCCTCGGCCGCTTCCTCATTGTGGAGAACATCGGCATCGGTATCCGGCAAGGCGTCGACGTCGTCGGCTCCGTGCTGGTGACGGTGTCCCTGATGGTGGGGATCTACGGAATTGTCACGGCGTCACGCGTCGGTTGGAGCTCCCCGGAGACTCTGGGCTCGCTGGCCATCGCCGTGGTCCTGTTCGCGACGTTCATCTTCCTGGAGTCGAGACTGACCAACCCGATCATGCCGTTGCGCATCCTCAAGCTCCGCAGCTTGACGGGTTCCAGCGTCGTCCGAGGCTTGCTGGCCACCGGCATGTTCTCGACCTTCTTCATCGGCGCCCTGTACCTCGAGCGGGTGCTGGGCTACAGCCCGATCGCGACCGGGTTGGCATTCATGCCGGCCACGGTCGGCATGGCCGCGATGTCCTCCGGCCTCGCCGCTCGGCTCGTGCGCCGTTTTGGCCCTCGCCGGGTGATGTACCCCGGCATTCTGACGGCAGCGGTCGGCCTCTTCCTCTTGGCCCTGGCCGGCTCCCATCCCGGCTACTTCCCCCAGATCTTCTTCGGTTTCTTCCTTCTCGGCCTCGGTGCCGGCGCCTCCATGATCCCGCTCCTCCAGATCGCCATGGCGGAGGTGCCCAAGGCGGATGCCGGTCTCGCTTCGGGCATCGTCAACGTCTCCATGCAGATGTCGGCGGCCGTCGGGCTGGCCGCCCTGAGCACCATCGCCACGAGCTACACGAAGTCCTTGGTGGCGCAGGGCCACGAGCTCATCGGCGCGCTCACGGACGGGTACCGGCTCGCCTTGCTCATCGCCGCGGCCAGTGTGCTGGTTGGCCTCGTGCTTGCACCATTCCTGCTCCGGACCAATGAATCAGCCGAAGAGGACGAGGCGCGCATCGCCGAGAACATGCAGAACCCAGAAACGTACGAGCACCTCGTTCTGTAGTCGGACGGTTGGCTCCGTGAGGGCGCCGTCAGGAACACCATCAGGTTCTCGGAACTCGTCTCGAGCGGATCACTTCCAAGGTCGCCAGCACGTCCGGGTCGGCGATCAGCTCGATCTCTCGCACCTGGCCGGCCTCGACATGGAACGCGAACGCGACCTTCACCTCGCCGGCGAGGATCCAGGCGCCGCCGAGATCGCCGTCAATGGTGACAGGCGCCGCCCCCTTGGCGCCGTTGAAGCGGGCGGCGACGGCGGCCGCGCCGTCGTAGACCGGCTCCGTGCCCATTTGCTGTCCGATCAGGTCGGCCCGCATGACAGCGTCGGGCGCGAGCAGCAACAACAGGGTCGAGAGGTCTCCGCCTCGGGATGCAGCGAGGAAGGCCTCGACGACGCGGCGGCTCTCGTCCCCCGCCGCCTGCACCTCGGCGGGCTCCGGTGCACCTTCCACCTTCCGCCGCGCCCTGCTCGCCAGCTGGCGAACGGCTGTACCAGAGCGCCCCAGAACACTGCTGATCTCGTCGAACGGATACCCGAAGACGTCGTGCAGTACGAACGCCGCTCTCTCTGCGGGTGCCAGTGTGTCGAGGACAACCTCCATTGCTCCGCCCATCCTCTCGGCCAGCAGCGCGCCGGCCTCAGGGTCGACCGGTACGGTGTCGGTGGGTACCTCGGCCTCGGCCTCCGATCTGGTATGCCGCTTGCGCAGGTGGTCCAAGCACAACCGGGTCACGACGGTCGTCAGCCAGGCGGGCAGGTTGTCGACGTCGTCGGTGCGGGAATACCGCAGCCAGGCCTCCTGCAGCACGTCGTCCGCATCGGCCTCCGAGCCGAGTATCCGACTGGCGATCGCGGTCAGCCGGGGGCGCTCGGCGTCGAAGTCGATCACGTCCATTTTCACATTCTGCAACACGTCCATCGTGGCCATATTCTGCTGACGTGCGCCGCTTCTGGAATGTGACCGACATGCGGCCCCGGTGACGACGCGGACAGGGACGCCCTAGGCCGCTCCCGCGCCCCCGAACCCACTAGACCCGGCACAATCCGTGTCGGACGATCGGATTGGGACCGCTCGATCACTACAGGGGTCCGCTGCTCAGGATGTTGCTGGGGTGCGCCACAGGTCGATGCCGCCGTCGACGGCGTAGCGGTCGATGGTGGCGATCTCATCGCCAGTGAACTCCAGGTTGTGGAGCGCGGCCACGTTCTGTTCGAGTTGCGCCACACTGCTGGCCCCGATGAGCGCGGAAGTGACCCGAGGGTCGCGCAAGGCCCAGGCGATGGCCATCTGGGCCAGGGACTGACCTCTCCCGTGAGCGATGTCGTTGAGAGCTCGGATGCGGACGAGGTTTTCGTCGCTGAGCATGTCGCGAGACAGTGAGCCATCGAGGGAGGCCCGCGAGCCCGGAGGGATGCCATTGAGGTATCGGTCGCTCAGAAGCCCCTGCGCCAAGACCGAGAAGGCGATGCACCCGACTCCTTCAGTGTAGAGGACGTCGAGCAGGCGGTCTTCGATCCACCGGTTGAACATCGAGTACGACGGTTGGTGGATCAGCAGTGGTGTGCCGAGTTGGCGGAGGATGGTGACAGCCTCTGCGGTGCGCTCGTCGGAGTAGGAGGAGATGCCGACGTAGAGGGCCTTGCCGGAGGTGACGGCGCTGTGGAGTGCGCCGAGGGATTCCTCGAGGGGGGTTTGGGGGTCGAAGTGGTGGTGGTAGAAGATGTCGACGTAGTCAAGCCCGAGTCGCCGCAGACTCTGATCGAGGCTCGCGACGAGGTACTTCCGAGAGCCCAGGTCGCCGTAGGGGCCCGGCCACATGTCCCAACCGGCCTTGGTGGAGATCAGGAGTTCGTCGCGGTGGTCGAGGAATTCCTCACGGAGGATACGGCCGAAGTTGATCTCGGCGCTGCCGTAGGGCGGTCCGTAGTTGTTGGCCAAGTCGAAATGGGTTATTCCCAAGTCGAATGCTCGTCGTACGATTGCGCGTTGGGTCCCGATAAGCCGGTCGTCACCGAAGTTCTGCCACAACCCTAACGAGACGGCGGGCAGGAGGAGGCCGCTGCGCCCACAACGGCGGTAGGTCATGGAGCTGTACCGATCTTCGGCGGGGAGGTAGCTGGTCACATCGTGGCTACTCCGTCTCGGTGCTGGTGACGAATGTACGAAAGGGCGCGAATCAGAAGCTGAGGCTGTCCTTCCTCTGTTCCTCAAGTACCCGGGTGACGACGGTGAGGTCGGCGTCGCCGAGACCTTGGTCGACTACCTGCTGCCACTCGTCGACCAAGCCGGCGAGCGCACGGAAGCGGTCGTCGTCGGCCGCCTGCAAGGCGAGGTGCATGTCCTTCAGCGCAAGTGACAGCGCGAACTGGACCGAAAAGTCATCCTGCGTGATTCGTTGCAGTTTGGCTGCTTGCCAGGGGGACACGAGGGGGCCGCCACCTAAGGCGTCCACCACAGTCTCGGTCTCGAGTCCCAATCGACGGGCAAGTGCGACCGACGTGTTCACCGCTTCTGCGGCCAGTGCGAGCCATGAGTTGGCCACGAGCTTCAGCCGCGAGCCGGTCCCGACTGGACCCACCCAGATCGTTCGCTGGCCCAGCGCATCGAAGAGCGGGGCCAGACGGGAGCGGGCCCCGTCCGGGCCTGACGCAAAGATCGTCAGCTGGCCCTGTTCTGCCGGGACCTTGCTTCCCGACACGGGCGCGTCGACGAGCGTCACGTCGGGACGCTCGGCATCGACTAACGCTTTGATGCGCTCGATCCCTTCGACGCCGACCGTGCTCATCTGTACCCAGACTGCGCCGGGCGCCAGCGCAGCGAGCATGCCGAGCTGCTGGGCGATCGAGACGACGACGTCCGCGTCCGTCACCATCGTGATGACGATGGCGACTTGTCGCGAAGCGTCAGCGGGGCTTACGGCGACCTGCGCGCCGAGGTCGGCGAGGTCGCGGGTTGCTTCTGGATCACGATTCCACACGATCGTCGGGATACCGGCCCGTAAGGCACTCGTTGCCATCGCGTGTCCCATCGTGCCGATGCCCAGAAACGCCACCGGCTCTTTCGCTTGGGCCATCGTTCACCCCTTTCGACGCGGGTCTCGTTGCGCGACGCTCCACCAGCATCGCGCTACTCGCTGACCGACGCACCGCCGGTCGCAACGGGAACCGCCGCGTCGCGGCCAACACCGACAGTGTCACCAGGGTTGAAAGCAATTTCGGCTCCCCCTCTCCGGCAAACTTGAAACTGGAGCGGGAACCGGGTGCGGCGGTTGAGCCGCTCCTATGTGCTCGGTGGCGTGGCCGTGCACCCCACGCAGGGGCCCATTCCGTCGAACCAGGCCGGGATGCTCGGCGAGTCGGTGGGGGGGTTGGTCGGGAGCAGGATCGGGGCCCGTGGAACCTGGTTGAAGTCGAAATCGTTGACCATGTCGCCCAGGATCTTCTCGTCCTCGCGGACGTCGGGCCGAGGATCGGGGCGCCCGTCGGTCTTGGGGTTCAGGCGGGACCCACCCAAGAAGTCATCCTCGATGAACTTCAGGTAGGCGTCGCTCGAGAGCGTCTGGTGGTCGACATACCCAGACTTGGCGTAGGGCGAGATCACCAATCCCGGGACCCGCAGCCCGTAACCGTTCTGGTCGACGGGGGGCGGCACCACGTGGTCGTAGAAGCCGCCCCAGTCGTCCCATTGCAAGAAAATGGCCGTCGAGTCCCAGTCCGGGCTCTTCATGGCGGCGTTGATGACCGCGGTGACGTAGGCCTGACCCTGGTGGATGCTGGCGGGCGGGTGCTCGCTGTCAGCCTGGGAGGGAGTGACCCACATGACCGATGGCAGGGTCCCCTTTTTGGCCTCGGCGAAGTAGTTGTTCAGCGGCTGGATGTTGCGGATCTGGTGGTCCTTCTGAACATCCTCGAAGACGGGCAACGGGTTCCAGATGCCCGGAGTGAGGTAGCTCTGGGCGACGGGTGGACAGGCCACGGCCGAGTCGTTGTCGCAGTCAGGCTGGTCCCCCGTCTGCACGTAGTACGCCCACGAGACGTGCTTGTTGTAGAGGAGCCACGTGATATCCGTCCAGGCGTCGGTGATGTCGGCTGTACCTGTGTCGATGGCCTGGTCAACATACTTCTGCATCTGCGCCGGCGTGTAGGGCCCCTGGATCTCGTTGACACAACTCGACGGGGAGGGGCTCGAGCACTTGGCCGACCAGCCCGACACGAGGTAGAGATGATCGGGCAACGACCATGATGCGACCGGCTCGAACATGTGGTCGTCGAGCGTGAAGTCCTTGGCGTAACTCCAGTAATTCGGGATCTCTGCCGCCGTGTGGTACCCCATGACGTCGGGGGTCGCGGAGTTGGAGCAGGCCGGGTTGTCGACGTTGACGCCGCATCCCTTCTTTGCCTTGGATGCCGACGCGATGAAACCGTCCATCTTCCCGCCGTCCACGTCGTTGCGTGCGTTGCGCTCGCCGTGTGGCCCGCCCCCGTTGACGTCCGCGGTGTCGTGGTAAGGCATCTGACATCCTCCCGCTGGCATGGGCACGCAGACCGAGGATTCTCCGTTCTGCATGGGGATGCCGTCGGCGCCGGGGAAGGTCCCGAAATAGCTGTCGAAGGACCGGTTCTCCTGTTCAATAACGATGACGTGCTTGATCTTGTGGATGCCGGACGCCACCACGTAGTGGCCCGTCGGGCCGCCGGTCACCCGCTCAGCCGAGGCGGTCGGTTGCGAGGGCGAACTGCCGCAGGCGCTGAACCCCAGCGCCAGGGCAGCCACGCTGCCCGAGACGATCGCCCCGACCGCCCATCGCCGACGGGACCCTGTTCCTCGTGTCAGTGCCGCGGCACGCACGAGCCACGGATGTTTGGCGTTGGCGAGACGCATGTTCGAAGTATCGGACGAGATGGCGTAACTGTCAACTCAGTTTACAATTCACTAACATCTCCCGTGTGGATACCGACCCGTCTCCTACGAAGGCCGACACCGGGCCCGACATGGTGACCGCGCCGTCGGACGGGTCGTCGTCGCTGGGCCTCGGACCGGCGCTCCGGCGGGCGTGGCTCGGCTATCAGCTTCGACTCGACTCCGCCATGGCCGATGCGGGGTTTGGCGAGCGAAGATTTCCCGATGGGCGGGTGCTCCGTTTGTGCTCTGGGGGGGCCGGAGCAACGATCTCGGCCATCGGACGTGAGCTCGGCATCACGCGCCAGGGAGCGAGCAAGGTCGTGGGGCGCCTCGGCGATCGTGGCTACGTGACGATCGCCGAGTCAGCAACCAGCAGGCGGGAGAAATCCGTGATGCTCACCTCCCGTGGAGTCGAGTATCTCGAAGTGCAACGAACGAGAGCGAGGGAGATCGAGGATGAGTTGAAGACTGCGCTTGGAGCGCAGGGGTTCTCCGGCCTGTTCGCCTTGCTCGACGCGCTGGACCAGGGCGGCGAGACGCGGTTGCGCACGTACCTGCGAAGGTCGGCGGGTAGCTGCTAGTTCTTCCACTTCGCGCAGTCGGTTCCGCCGCGCTGAGGTGGCGCTATGCCCGGGCTCACGGGATTTCGCCCTGTCGATCGGACGGCCACCGTCTCTCATCGGGAGCTGATCGAGCGCTGGCTGATCAGGACCGCTTTTCGACGGCTCTAGGCGATCCGCGAAGCGGCCCCTCACGCTGGAGGGGCCGCTGCATCCACCCGGGTCACGTGACTGACGTAGGTGGGGCACTCAGCCTATGCGCTGGGCCTGCGAATCAGCGCGGCCCGTCATACCGGTTCAACGGACGACGGAGACAACCTCACGTGGGTCTCGACTTGGCTGAGTTCTCAGTGAGCCAGCCGGTCAGCCGTCGCAACAGCCATTCCAGAAGGCGGTCTGGCCTGTGGTCCTCAGTACTGAATGGTCGCCGAAGTCAGCGGCACCGAGCGAAAGCTTCATCTGGCCGACCACGGCGTCCCGCAGCTCGTCCACCGAGGCCTCCACTGCCACCAACCTGTCTGCTGAACTCCCCCATTCCGTGTGGGTGCTCCCAATGGATGCGAGGTCCGCGGCAGTCGAAAGATTGGACATCGATCCCCGCCGCTGCACGGCCGTGGCTCGCCCACCTATACGGCCCGTTGGCGGAGCGCTCGTCTTTCGCAACGGCGCAGCTCGAGCTTGTCCGCCATAACCCGGTTCTCGTAGACGGGCTGAGGGATTGATGCGGGGCCCCGGGTGGGAACGCCGGTGGCGAGCTCGAACTGGCTTCCATGCCAGGGACATGTCACACAGCCCGCGTCGAGTGTCCCCTCAGAGAGGGGGCCGCCTCGGTGGCTGCAGCGGTCGGACAGGGCAAATCGTCCCGCTTCGTTCGTTGCCACCATCACCCGAACTCCCTCCACTGTGCGGGCAACGAGGTTCTCGGTCGGCACGCTGCCTCGCACGGCAGTCCACTCGTCGGGTCCGCCCTGGAAGGCATTGGTGTCCACACCGACGCCCAACGAATAGGCCAGATGCCCCCCAAGAAAGCCACCCGCGCTAGCCAAGGTGGCACCGAGCGTCGACCAAAAGACACCGCTGTGCCGGCCGCTTCTGCGCCGCCACCAGGAAACCGAAAAGCAGACCAGTGCGATGGAGTTGGTCGTTGCGTGCACTAGCCCGACCCGGGCCTCGGCTTCATCGGTATCAACCCACTCGGACATGCCGCTCGCTATCGCCGGAAGGGCACTAAGTACACCGAGGCCTACCAAGGTCCGAGCCGCTTTTGTCTTGCCAAGACCGACAAGATCCAACGCCCAGGTGCTGGTCCATAGCCCAATAGGAAGCTGAACCAGCACGGGATGGCTCGGATGACCCAGGTCAGTTCCACTCAACAGCCGGCGGAGCGGCGCGGGCTTGACGAGCTTTTGCGCCGCCTTTCGGATCCGGCCGGTCACATCATCAAGTTGTTCGGCGCCCTCTAGCGCATCGATCACCCGTGCTCGCAGAGCACTGACTCGATTCACGCTCGTGCTCCCTCTTTCTGTCCTTCATGATCGTTCACCCGGAGACTCTTCCTGGTCTGCTCAAGATCGACGGGCCGCGTGGGCTGCTTCGACAGCACGGCGGTCCTGCGCGGGGAGCTTGCGGGTATCGCGTGGCTCGGCGAAGGGACGAACATCTTCGGGCAGGCCCTCGGCGATAGCGCGTCCGTGATCAAACTCCGCGTTCACCTCGGCGCCGAGCAAGACGGAGACATTCGTTAACCACAACCAAACCAAAAAGATCACGACGCCCGCTAATGATCCGTAGGTCTTGTCATAGGATGAAAAGTTCGCTACGTACACCGCAAAGAGGGCTGAAATCACAATCCAAAGGATTGTTGCGAAAATGCCTCCGGGGCTGATCCACCTAATACCGCCTTGCTTGGCGTTGGGGCTGGCCCAGAACAAGATGGCAAGCAGGAACGATACGAGTACGAGAAGCACCGGCCACTTCGCGATGTCCCATACGAGTACCGCCGCATGCCCGGCGCCGACAGCATTGCCAACCTGATTCGCAACCAGTCCGCTGACGACGACGATGCCCGCGCTGAGAACCAGCACGATCACCGCGATCACGGTCACACCGAGCCGGAGTGGGATGGTTTTCCAGAGCGGCCGTCCTTCGCCGATGCCATAGATGACGTTCGACGCTTGCCTGAAGGCGTTCACATAGCTCGAGGTCGACCATAGAGCGATCACAAGACCGACGATTGCGGCGATCCCGGCGCCACTCTTGTGGTGTTGGGCTTGGGTGATCAGCGAGTGTACGAACGCGGCGCTCGAACCGGGAGCGAGCGATTGGACCTGTGACGTCACTCGGCTCGCGACGTCACGACCGACCAGGCCGAGGATGGAGATCAAGACGATGAGTCCAGGCACCACGGACAAGACGGCGTAGTACGTCAAGGCCGCGCCGAGGGTCGTCAGGTTGTCATTTTTGAACTCGGTGGCCGCGCGCCTAAAGACTGCCTTCTTTGAGGACCCGGAGAGGTCATTCGGCGTGCCGACCGTGGCTCCGGATCTGTCGGAGTCCGACGTCGTTGCTGCCAGCTCAGCCGGCATTAGGTTCCTTGCCCGGCCATTGGCCGGTCGCCTTCTCGAAGCTGGCTGCGCCTCCCCGGTCGACAAACGCCTTGACGGCACCGTAGACCAGTCCTTGGAGGCCGGCCGCGAGGACGACTTCGGTCCATCCTCGGCTGCGGTCGGTCGCCGTTGGGGCCTCATCCTCTCCGCTGAGCAACTTCCAGACCCGCTTGAACAGCGCCGCGGCAAGAGTGCCGCCGATCACGCCGGCAAGCATTCCCCAGGGCTTGTAGAAGAGCTTGATCATCGGCGGGGCTTCCAAAGACGCCACACGAAGAACAGTCCCGCGACGAGCGCCACCGCGCCGATGAGTCGTCGTTCCCTGCCGTCGGCGAGTTGCCGGCTGCGCGTGATCCCGACCTTGGCCACGTCCTGGGCCTTGGTGGCGCTGTCCTTAGTCAGCTCCTGAGCATGCCCAACGACCTGCTTGGTGCTCGCTGTGACGTCTTGCGTGACGGCGCCGACTCGCTTCTTCGGGCTGAGACGATCTGACAGCTCGTTTACGGTCTCCACCAGCTCGGCCCTCGTCACCTCAATGTCAGACCTCACCGCCTCGACGGGATCTTCGCTTACGCTCACGAATGCAGCCCTCGCTTGAGTTCGTCGACGTCTTGTCTGGTGCTCTGCACGGCTTCGGTTGGCAGCGGCGGGCCCGCCCTCCCAAGCTCCTTCTTTCCCGCGAGGGCAGCGAACACGGCCACGGCGAACAAGGCGGCAGCGACGATAAGAGTGGCGGCCCACAGGGCGACCACCAAGGACAGGCCCACGACGGCGGCGGCAACCAGGACGCCGAAACCATAGAGCCCACAGATCCCGGCTCCGGCGAACATGCCCGCCCCGATGCCTGCAGCCTTGGCTTTTTGGGTCATTTCAGCGCGCGCCAGGCGGATCTCGTCTCGAACGAGGCGAACCGTGTCGTCCGACAGCCTCCCGACCAGCTCGCCAATCGGCAAGTCCGTGGTCGGCGGTACCTCTGCGTCGCCCGGCGCCATTCGCAGCTCTTCCTCGGTCGAGATCATGGTCGCTCTATACCCGCGCGCCGCTGCTGCAACCCGAGGGAGGGGTGGACCACCCGTTCGGGTGATTAATCCGGGGCGCGTGAGGGACTACACATCGCGCATGGGCCAACCCGATGTAGATCGGCACTGAACACACCTGCCGGCTACAGGGCGCGCCGCCAAACGTTCGCGAGGGATCGCTGCCCCACAACTCTCACATGTTCCATACGTCCCGTCGGCGAGCCGGTCTTGCGCCCGTTCGATCTCTTCGAAATATGCACGGTCTTGGTTCAGCAGCGCGGAGATCCTTGCTCGCTCAAACGCAAGGGTCGACCCCTCGGGGTCATGTTCGTCATCGGAGTTGGCGGCAGTCATTCCCGCATCCATGTCTTCGAGGTCACCAGCCAAAGACTCAATCCGAGAAATGGTCGTCTGTTTCTCCACGATGAGGCGATCTTGTGTGCTGTGTTCAGTCACAGGGTTTCACGCCCGTCCAGCCTGACGCTCGGACCGCATCGTCCACTCTCCTGCAATCAATTCGACTTCTTGCCGGGACATGGCGCCCACGCCCGGTCTTCCGCCAGGCTGTGGCCGTCCGTTCGGCGCCCAAAACCGCATGATTTCTGCTTCCGTCATCTTTGACTCTGGCGAGGAAATACGACCTCTTGGAGGAGCAGTTGGATCGTCGCAGCAATCGGAACGGCAATCAATGCACCGATAATGCCCAGGAGCGAGCCGCCGATCAACGTGGCGATGATGGTCAGCCCGGGAGTCACTTTCACGGTGTGCTTCATGACGCGAGGGTTCAAGAGATAGTCCTCGAGGAATCGGTAGGTGATGTAGAAGCAGGCCGTGGCGATCCCGATGGGAAGGCCCTTGGAAAGTGCCACCAGGGACACGATGACGCCGGCAATTGTGGAGCCGACCATGGGGATGAGATCGAACACACCCACCACGAGGGCAAGCAAAAGCGCGTACGGGACTCCGAATATGACGAGCCAAACGTAAGTCCCGAGAGCTGAAATGAGAGAAGTAAAGAGGTTGCCGAGCATGTATCCACCGACACGAGCGAAGACTTCGTCCGTAAGGAGTGCCACCCGCTCACGCCGGCTGCGCGCGATCAGGGACAACCACAGCAGTTTCACTCCGGGCAGAGCAACCAGGAAATAGATGGTCAGTGCCACGACACTCACCGTGGCCACGCTCAGGGAGAGCAGTATCCGCCCGGCACCGAGGATGCCGTCAGCGACTGGAAGCTTCACCTTGGACTTTCCGTTCAAATACCCGGTGAGATGGAACCTATGGGTCAGTCGCCCGGCCCATCCTCGACCGGCGATGAGGTTGGCCTTGTAGTGCGGATAATTCGTAATCAGCACATTGAACTCGTGGGCAATCGGGGGAACGACCACGATGACGAAACCGACGACCAGAGCCAGGAACCCCAGGGTCACGATGGCGACCGCCGCTCCACGAGGAATCGACTTGGACAGAAGGAATTCGATGATTGGGTTCAGTCCGATGGCGATGAACAGCGCCACTCCCACGATGAGCAAGACGCTCGTGACATCCGACAGACCACGGAACAAGAGGTAAACGACGCCGACGCCCAGTGCCCCCGTCAGACCAACGAAGAAAGGATTCCGACGATCGAGGGGCCGGCCGAGCGTTCCGAGAGACTCGTCGGCCTTGCTCAGCTCCCGCTCCACCTCCGGAGGGAGTATGAGGACACCGGGTTCCTGAGTATCGGGATCCTCAGAGCCAAAGTGCCCGCCCGGGCGATCGCCGGAAATACCGCCGTCCAGCCGGCCCGGTGTGTCCGTTGTGCTCATGAGGCTTCCTCTAGAGCCGTCGGAGCCGAGCATCGAAGAACGAGAAAATGCCGTAGGAGAGAAGACCGAGGGCAATGACCCCGATGGCTACTGCCCCGAACGGATGATGGACCAGATCGCGCAATGTCTGATCGACGCTCTTCGCTTGAGCCGGATTCGAGGTCACCCCTGCCACAATGAGATAGATCCCGAACAAGGAGATCAGGAATCCTCGGGCCAAGTCCCCGATGCCACCAAGGACCTTGACCGACGTCCGCCATGGACGAGACACGCGCTCCAAAGCCAGGTTTTTGTCGTAGTGATGCAGGAAACCCCAAACCGCCAGTCCTATGCCTGCGAGGACCAGGCCCGTTCCGGCAACCACGATGGCCGTGCTTCCGCCGGACCAACCCATGCTTTTCGCGACCCAGGGCTCGGGATTGCTCGATGCATCACCACTCGCCGGATGACCGGCGACGAGATCCACCGCCCGGACACAAAGAATCCCATAGATGATCGCGACAGCGAACGACGATGCCCTCCTCAGGACTCCGCTCGCGCCCGTGACGGCGTCAAAGAGCCGCCACAAAGCGTAGCAACCGAGGCCGACGGCGAGCACGACAAGTAGCAACTTTCCTCCGGTGCGCGCATCCAGCTCCTCAAGGGCGCCGGTGCTGTTCGTCTGTGTGGGCGCACTGCCGTGGCGCGCGATGTCAAACGCGAGATACCCGAGGAGGAGATAGATGACACCCCTCGACGCAATCCCGATCCTTCCGACTACGTGTACCCATGGAGGCGCAGCCTGCTTGGCGCCGGCCCTTTCCGATCGTGTTCCCGCTGGGGCGAAGGTAGAAGTCATGGGCAGGAAGGTGGACTCAGTGATCGAGTGGCGGAGCCCGAGCGCAGAGTGCCATCGCCCCTCACCGCCGTTGACTCCAACGGGATCTCAAGCGAATCGCCATTGCGTTGCTCGAACTCACTTCACACTCCCCCTTTCCCACTGCTCACTCTGAAAACGCGTGTTCCCATTTGCAGGCGATTGAAAACCTCAGCGTGACGTTCGTCGGACGCTTGGGACGCGACGCAGACCAGCTTCGAGGGACGGATGTATTTGATCCGAATGTGCTTCAGAACCTCTATCGGAACACCGCCGTGGCACCTCCCCTAGACGGATCCATGGAGACGGTCGGCGTTGTTTCGCTACCCGTCTTCCGTCTCGGAGAAATTCGATCGAATTTCTCTTTGCTCGTCCTCAACATCGAGCATGAACTCCCGGGGCGATTCCTCCAGCATCATCAGAGACTCGTTCGCGCCCGGAAATGCTCGAATCAGTTCGTCCAACTTGCGCTGGGTTGCCGCCTGCTCTCGACCCTGCGTGTGTTGGATGGCAAACACCATGATGAGAGTCGCCGCCGAAGCTGAGAGTTCAAAGGCCGCAACCCAATCTTTTGGGAAGTCGAGCATCGAAATCACGATGACGAGCAAGATAGCGGTCGCGGTGACAACGAGGGCCACGGCTGGGAGAACCGTGTAGTGCTCAATCTTGTAAAGGATTCGACTCCCCACCGGGAGCTGCGCCGTCCGGTGGCTTATACGGCTACGTTGGGGCGACGCATCGCTGTTATCGGGATGGCTCTCCACCGACGGAGACTACAGCTGTCGAACGGCACGATTGAAGCGTGACCGTATGCCTGTCTCGCACGTTCGTTCAGGGTGTCGACTGCGGCGAGACGCGCAATGACCCCCGAAGGGGGGCCATTCGCCAAGCGACTGGTTCCTGATGTTCCAGCGATTGAAATCCACTATCACAGTTAGAACCGATGCGACCCGACGTACGAGGTTTCCCCTTACCCCGTCAACGACGATTCGATGTCGAGCCGCATTTGCCGTTGACGATGCAGGCGAGCGCGGACCGACGAACCGTTGGTGAGACCCTCATCCTTGGTGGGCCCGCTGTTCAGCTTCATGGGCCTCAGCTTCAGCGCGAGCCTTTTCGGCTTCTACTTCCTTGGCAGCCACATCACGCTCGGCCGCAGCCTTATCTTGTTGGGCGCGTCCTTCGTTGCGTAGCTCATCCTTCCCTGCGATCGCACCTGCCGCTTCCTTGACCTTGCCCTTCACGTCCTCGACGATTCCCTTCGTACCAGCTTCGGGACCCGTCTCCTTACGCTCACTCATTTGATGCCCTCCTCGGTCGCTCTTCGGCTTCCTTCCTACCCAAGAGCCGCGGTTAGAAACAGGCAACGCTGATCGGCCCGATTATGGG
The DNA here is from genome assembly GCA_963755375.1 of uncultured Acidimicrobiaceae bacterium. Classification (GTDB taxonomy): domain Bacteria; phylum Actinomycetota; class Acidimicrobiia; order Acidimicrobiales; family RAAP-2; genus Bog-473. Next base: position 102,437 of record CAVWKG010000006.1, read on the forward strand.
ATGCCCTCTCCGATCTTGAACTGACGGATACTCCCCATGTAGTCCTGGAGCTGGCCAAAGTGACGCTTGTGGATTTCACAGGTTTTTCGGTGATTGTTACTGAACAAGAGGCTCTTCACGCCCGTGACGATCGGCGGGGAACAGTTTCTCGACGGCGGGCAAGCACTCCCCGATCAATGCCGATTTGCTCCTAGCCAAGAGCCTCGACCTCGGGGTCGTCGTTTCTCCGATGTCGGACGGCGCCGGTCGGATTGACCGTACGCGCCGCCGACGACGACGGCAGCAGTTGGGCCGGTCCGCTGAACGACCCACTTCTCGGCCACGCGGCCCGGCTGTTTCGCCCTGCGAGCTTTGTACCGGGTCTGGTCACGCAGTCAGGTCATGTCGCTGCGGGTCTGCTTGGCCCTTGCGGCTCCGATAGCGGTCTTCACGTCCTTTTGCTCTTCCGGCGGCGGCAGGACGGCCTTCATGCCGAGTCCTTCGATCCACAGCTCGCGGCGTCCAGCCTGTGTTGTGGTACAGGTGCTCGTCCTCTTGCCCTTCGACTTCCTTGTAGGCAGAGCGCAACTCCCGAGCCGGCTCCCCGGTGAGTTTGTTCACAACCTCACCGATCAGCTCCCAGTTCAAGTGGTCCTTGGTCTCCGCCAAGGTCACACACTCGGCGGCAACTGTTTGCGCTTCGTCAGGATCGCCCCCCTGAGCCATTTCCATGGCTTGCACCAGGGCTTCTCCAATGTGCCGGACGACACGGCGACCAAGAGTATCTGTCTCGGGATCGAGGCCGAAGGCGCGCAGTGCACCGGTGATGAGTTCGACGTGATGGGTTGTCTGTTCGTGGTACTCCTCCCACTCCTTGCGCACGTCGTCGCGTTGCGCGCATTTCAGCGCGGTTTCGTAAACCTGAACGCCACCCAGCTCGGTCTCGAGGGCCTGATAGAGCAGATTGTGGAGCTGATCATCAGAGATCGTCATTGCAGCCCTCCTAAAGGTTGAGAGCAGCCGCCCTTTTGGCTTGCTCGCCTCGCCTCTACCCACGCGGGTCCGGAGTTACACAACGTGCTCGCGTTGCACGCCGGTCCGTCATGGGTGCCAGGCAGTTCACTCGATCGACCTAGGTGACAACCCCGGCAGCGTGGGCGCGACCCGCAGGGTAAGGCCTCGGATCAGAGTGACGATTGGAGCACTTCACCCAACCGCAGCGGGGTAGAGGCTATGAGCGAAACGCCCGGCCGGAATCGGCTCTCTGACGTAGTCGAGGCATTCCAACGGGGTGGCCTAGTACGCCACGACCGGGGGCACTGAATCGTGGTCTCAAACCAAACGGACGAGCAGAAAGTCACGACGCACTCGGGCGACTTGCGAGTGGTTTGCGGGTCAATTCTCGCGGGTACAGCGGTTGCTGCATACGAAAGGAGGCTTCATGGTTGGTGCTGCGGACCGGTCGTCAGCACCATTCGTCGAGTCGATTCGACCTACTAGACACGGGGCAAGTCTCGGGGCTTTCTCAATGGGAGGTTGTGCTGTGGTATTGATTCTGGCATTGCTGCTTGTCTTGATTCTCTTCGGAGCTGGATTCGCGGTGCATCTGTTGTGGATAGCGGCAGCCGTGTTCCTCGTCCTATGGCTTGTCGGCTTCGCGATTGGTCGGGGTGAGGGCGCTGGCAGTCATCGCTTTTATAGGTGGTAGCGCCTTTGTAAGAGTGAAGTCCTCGGTTTCCGCATACGAAACGACCCCCTTCGGGGGGTCGTTTCGCGTCGCCGCGGTGTCGCTCGAAGAGACAAACACTAGGAGCCACAATGTGAACATGGAGGAAGGTTCGGGTCAGTTTCAATTCAACCCTCAGACCTACCTGGAGATGATGATCTCTGAGGTCCCGGCGTATGAGGAATTTGGAGGATAGAACGGCAGAGGCCACTATCGGGGTCGCAGTCGACTCCATCCTCGATCTTGGAACGGGGACTGGAGAGACCGCGGTCAGAGTGGCAGAGCAACACCCGACAGCTCAACTGTTGGGCATTGATGAGAGTGGCGAGATGCTTGCTCACGCGCGGCGGCGGCTACCCAATGCTGATTTCGCGATCGCCCGCCTAGAAGATCCTCTACCACCAGGACCCTTTAATCTCGTGGTTTCAGCTCTTGCTGTACACCACCTCGACGGACCGGGCAAAGCAGACCTCTTCCAGAGGATCTCTGAACGACTGGCGCCAGGAGGACGCTTTGTGCTGGCTGACGTGGTCATCCCCGACGATCCCAACGATGCGATCACGCCGATCGATGGCGCCTACGACAAGCCAAGCCGTGTCGTCGATTTGCTCAAATGGCTGCGACAAGCAGGGTTCGATTCGCGCCTGATCTGGGCGAAACAAGACCTCGCGCTCTTCGTGGCGGACCGCTCGTCGTAGATGTAGGTGTCCGGCTAGCTGCGAGAACCCAAAGGCGCCTCCGGTAACACCCGGGGCCGACGGGGACATCCATGTCGCCCCGATGTCGAGGTCGCGTCCTCTCGAGCGCGCCATCCTGGCTCACCCAATTGGGTGATTTTGGGCGGCGAGTCACTCGAAAAAATCGCGGTGGGTGCCGGGCGCCCTCGACGTCCGTGCCAGGGGCGTTGTGGCCGCTGCTCCTCCCAATCGGCCTTGCGCGTCATTTGTGCCAGAGGGGTGTTCGCGTGAGTGACCCTTGACCCCAGAGCGCCACTTCTTTAACGTCTGGCACCTCATTCAGGTTGAAACATCAGCCTCAACCGTGCACACCAGCGGCTGTCGTATGAGTACGCCCCAAAGAAAAGGCGTCGAAAATGGCTCTGCTGATATCCCACGAAGATTTGCGCGGAAGTGAACTTCTTGAAGCCGAGATTCGACGCGTCGGGACACACGCCCTAGTGATCCTGGCCGGCGAGATCGACCTTTCCTCGGTCGGACAGCTCTATGACGAGTTGGCTGAGCTGGCCCGCGAAGGGATCTGTCACGTGTCTCTCAACGTTGCTGAGGTCACCTTTATCGATTCGACCGGGCTATCTCTGTTGGTTTCAGAGCACAAGCGAATGGAAATCATGGAGGGCGAGTTGATCATCTTCTCTCCATCCCAGCAGATGCGTCAGCTGCTCCAGATCACAGCGCTTGACTCCATCTTGAACATTCGACCGAAGCACCTCCCCATTAGCGGCTGAGCGCCGACCCCTCCGCCTCCGAACCCCATCGATGGTGGTTCATTGTGAGATGGGGTAGGGCCAGGATTCGACCTGGGGCCATAGGTTCCTGGCGTAGGGAAGAGGGGAGCACCGCCTGCGTGCGCTAAGGCCGTTCCCGGACGGTTTCGCCGAAGGTAAACGCGGTATTGACTACTCATGACACTCACCGACGACCCCGCCGACCTACCGGAGACACAACCAGACGAAGTCCCCGAGCGTGTAGCTCCGGTCGAAGTGCCTGAGCCAGCTGTGGAGGACACACCCGAGCGCGGGTAGAAGTCGTGGTGTGTCGCCAGAGAGAGCAGCCTCTCTCAGGCGCTGCAGGCTCAGGATCTGGGATCGGGGTGGGAGGGTTGGGTTCGGGCTCGATCGGCATCGGATCTTCGGGGGAGTCACTCGTCGGCGATACCCGGCGGGAGCCTTAGAAACGAGCACACGTGAGTCTCGCTCAGCTCTTCGGATGCTACGGGGCAGTGATCGAGCTCCCGAGCCTTAGCTCCACCTAGCGTCGTCCGGTCTTCCTCGCGTGCGGGGCTGTCCAACCGCCTGCGCTGACCGAGGAAAGAGTACCGTCGAGGGAGGTGGCAAGCCGATCGACATGACCTATGCGGTTGGCCAGTAGCAACGTTTGTGTCGCGCACGACGGGGTACGAGCAGCAACGCTTACGCGGAAATTGTCCTTCACCACTGCCAATGTCACCGCGGCGTGATTCGCCACCAAGGAGGGCAGAACTGATGAATGCTCCAAACGCGATAACGAGCGGGCTCTTGGCCCGAGTGCTGACACCGAAATCCCGTACCGTACTCTTGAGGGCTGCGCGTCCGGAGGGGCAGAGATGATCCCTACACTTCCGGAGCCGCGGGGACCCTTGAGCGAGCAACTGCTCGCAGCGCTACTGCGTCCTCCACATCGTTTCGTCGCTCCCAGGGTGTCCACCCATGACGCGGTCCTGGATGAGGATCTTCAGTTGAGCCTGTATTGCTGCTACGAGCTGCACTACCAGGGCCTCCCTGGCGTCAGCGACGATTGGGAATGGGACTCGAGCGTTCTCGAGTTTTGCCACCGCCTGGAAGCTGCATTCGCAGACCACTTGCGTTCGACGCTTCCCGACTACCGGGCAGTGTCTCCGGCTGATGTACCGCATGCGTTGGTGCAAATGAGCCGAGACGGGGGATTTTCGCTGTCGGCGTGGCTTGTTGAACACGGCACTCGCTTTCATGCCGAGGAGTTCACCATCCATCGCTCTGGCTATCAGTTGAAAGAAGCAGATCCCCACACGTGGGGCATACCCAGGCTCACTGGCCGCGCCAAAGCGGCGATGGTGACGATTCAGTCAGATGAGTACGGCGATGGGGTGGCAGCCGAAATGCACTCTTCGCTGTTTGCTGACGCAATGAGGGCGCTGGAACTCGATCCGACCTACGGCGCCTACCTTGACCACCTGCCGGCAGTGACGATGGCGACGACGAACCTTATTTCTATGTTTGGTCTGCACCGCAGGCTTCGAGGGGCCCTGGTCGGACATCTGGCCAGTTTCGAGATGAACTCAGTGGGTCCAATGAGTCGCTACAGCTCGTGGCTGGAGTCACTCGGTGTGCCGATCGAAGGGCGCCGGTTTTATGATGTCCACGTCGAAGCGGACCAGGTGCACCAACACATCGCTCTGGACGAACTTGTAGGCGGGCTCTTGGAGGTCGAGCCTGACCAGGCTTCCGCCGTCCTGTTCGGGGCCCGGGCTGTCTCACTGGTCGAGTCCGCCTTCGCGGACCATGTCGTCTCAGCCTGGAAGGGCGACGGGAGTTCCCTGCGGTGCCCGTAGACGACCGCTTTCGCGGGGCCCCACCTACGCGGCTCGGCTGGCTCGGCCCGGCTCGGCTGGGCGATGTGTCCGGCGACATCTACGGAAGGCGTATTCGATACCGACAATGTGGTCGATTTCGTGGCCGTCGGGCCGACTGGCATTGTCGTCCATTGACACCTCCATCACCAACCACACCTCTGTTTGGCGAATGGACAAGCTTGAAAGAGGCAAAATGAAGGACCACGAGATGCCTGAAACCGAGCCCGGCGGCGTCGAAGCAAGTACTCGGGCTCACGAGAGACGAGACCCTCGTCCAGCGACCCGGGGTCAGAGGGATGAAGAGGAAGTCCCGGAGCGGGTCACCGGCACATCCCAGGCCGCCATCAACACCGAGAACGATCCGCCGGCATGACTAACTCGCTTTTTCCCGGGGTGCTTTTCGACATGGATGGCACCTTGATGGACACGAACTACCTCCACTGCCTTGCGTGGTCCCGGGCTTTCCGCGATGCCGGAGAATGGGCACCGATGAACGCCATTCACCGCCTCATCGGCATGGGCGGCGATCAACTGGTCTCCGAGCTTCTCGGCCACGACAGTCCCAAAGCCACCGCCGCTCGCCCAGCGCATTACAAGGAGCTCATGGGAGAGGTCAGGGCTTTTCCGGGGGCCCGCGAACTTCTGCACCGAATTCATGACATCGGCCCCACCGTGGTGCTGGCGACGTCTGCTCCTGACAACGAGCTTGCACGGCTACGCACGATCCTCGACGCCGAGGCTGCGATTGATGGGCAAACCACCGCCGACCAAGTCTCGAATTCTAAGCCTGATCCGGAAGTGTTTCTGACTGCGATGGAAGACGCATCGATCGATCCTCGCCGAGCACTCGCGATAGGCGACAGTGTGTGGGATGTCCAAGCCGCGAGATCGGCTGGCATCGCCTGTATCACCGTCGAGACCGGCGGCTTCAGCCGACACGAGCTCAGCGAGGAGGGCTCAATCAGGGTTTATCGAGACGTGGCCGAGCTCCTCTCCCAACTGCTCACGAGCCCGGTCGCTTCATTGTTGACGACATAGACCATCGTTGCGAAAGAAATTGCTCAGCCTGAACCTCATACTGGATTGTCTGAAGAGGACATCGATCCCCTGGCGAGTTCAGCGCTGGCTCGATTGGCAGAGGAATCGCGAGACGAGATGCGAATCTGGTGGTCATCCGGAGTGATGGCACCAGTTCTCAACGCATGAAGCCCTTCGGGGAGCAGCCCATCAGCAATCCAGCAGTGGTGGTGTCTACATCGACCCGAGGACAACGAGCTTCCAACCCTTCTTCTGTGCTTGATCGAGGAGCCGGGCGGAGTCGGTCGTGCTCCGGCTGACTCGGTCAATCTCTGCAGCGACCAGTATGTCCACTTCATGGCGGTCGAGACGGTCTGGGGCATCCTGAAGGCCACGGAGGCGAGAAGTCGTTGGCCAAGGCGAAGGAGTTGGGCTGGACGGTCGTGAGTGTGAAAGACGACTGGAACAGGGTCTACAAGTAAGAGGGAGAACCATGAGTGATCTGACGGCCATCGACGTTCTGATCGACCCGGACGAGCAAGCAATCGAACGTGCCCGCAAGATCAACGCCCGATTGCTGGAAAGCCTGCCGCAGGGCTAGGCCCTCGACGACACCCACAAGCCTCACATCACGACGCTTCAGCGATACGTACGGACGGCTGATCTCGACAAGGTCTACGACGCCGTTGAAACGATCATCGCTGAGACCGCCGTGCCTCACTCGGGTACCAGGCGGTCAAGATCACCCATGCCGACTGGGTTTCCCCGGCTACGGACCCACGGTTCTCCTGGTGCAGGTCAGCCCGGAGGTACTCGCCTTCCAGGCAAAGCTCGAAGCGGCTGTCGCCCCCTTCGTGGAGTCAGGTGGTACGGCGGCGGCCTTTGTCGCCGATCCGGGCGGGGTGATCAGCCCGACCATCATCAAGTGGGTCGAGGTCTACGTGCCCGATCAGATCGGCGACGGGAAGTATCTTCCCCACTTCACGGTCGGCGCTGGAAAGCTCGAGGATCTCAAGATCATCGAGACCGAGCCTTTCGACGCCTTCGGTGTCCACCCATCTGGCGTGGCCGTTTACCTCTCGGCAACAACGGCACCGCTCGCAAACTGCTCAAGTCCTGGCCACTCACCGCCTGAGTGTCGGGACATTCCAGATGGTCGAGAACCCGACCCGCTGCGACTTGGCCGGAGCGTGTCAGATACCACCGTTTTCGCCATCACGACCCTGCCCCACTCCGGCACCATGGAGCTACCCGACAGGCCTGAAGTCGCGCACGTTTTGGGCTACCCCAAGGGTGCGAGGGCAGCGGAGATCTCAACTACGAGTGGCGACGTCTCCGTGAGGTTTAGCCCTCGAGGTGCGATCGTAGAACCCGGCGCTCGCGCACTGTTGCCTGCCGGGGAATGGCCCGAGCTGGCCACCTCAGGGAAGTGCCGCAGTCAGTCCGGAAAGTCACCACTTCACGCACTTACGATCTCAAGTCGTTGGATACGCCGGAACGTGTGCGACTCACCGCGCTGGACCCGGACTTCCCTGTCTTCGAGCGGCGGATCGAGCGACAGAAGGAACGACAGAACCTCTTGAGCTTCGGCACGGGCAAGTGATGCGCCGGCACAGAAGTGCGCCCCATGACCGAACGAAAGATGACGGGGCGACGCCCTCTGGAGATCGAAACGATCGGGGTCGACAAAAATTGAGGGATCTCGATTGGCCCCGCCAATGCTGACGAAGACGCGTGTCCCAGCTGCCAGGTCGAGGCCATCGAGCTTGACGTCATCTGTGGCAACACGTGAGGTCAACTGCACGGGGCTCTCGAATCGAAGGACCTCCTCGATCGCGGTCCCAATTGCGCTTGGGTGCGTTCGGAGCCAACGCACGTGATCAGGATGGCTGTGAAGGCAGGCCACAACATTGCCAATCAGATTCGCCGTGGTCTCATGCCCAGCGGCCAAGAGGAGCAACGCCATCATGATGGCTTCGTCGGTCTGAAGTCCTGGTTGATCAGCACTACCTGAGACCAAGGAAGACAGGAGATCATCGCCAGGATCAGAGCGACGATCAGCAACCAGCGGTATGAGCTCGAGCATGATCCCAAAGGCCGCCGTCGAGCTCGCGTCGAATGCCTCGGGTCCGGCTAACGGATCGAGGATGTCCACCATCTTCGGGGTGTCCGATCGCAACACCTCGGCCGTGCTTGGCGGAACGTCGAGTATCTCGCAGATGACGGCGAGGGGCACCGGGTATGCGATGCGGTCCATGAGCTCGAAGCTCAGCGTGTCGCAGCCGACAAAGGCGGACTCGACGATGGATCTGATGCGAGGACGAAATCCTTCCACTGCCGCCGGCGTCAGATGTCCAGAGAGGGCTCGGCGCAGTCGATGGTGTCCTGGTGGATCGCTAAAGAGCACCGATTTGGACAAAAATTCATTGGCTGCACTGCCTGCGAGACGTTCCCGTGTGGCCGGATTGCTGCGTGGATCTGCCGACCACCCCGTACCGGTGAGAATCATGTTGGCCTCGTGGTTTGCAACGACCAGGTACGACACGAGGTCGGGGAGGAAGTGCACGTGGCGTTGCGCTCGGAGTCGGGCCAACGTCGGGTAGGGGTCATCGACCGGGATCGGCCAATCGCTTTGTGCGAGGACTACTGTCACGCCGACGCGAGCTTGGCCGCCCAGTAGGACCGGTCAGCCTCTCCCATGGCAGTTGCCGGCGGGCCGTCATCGAACATCTCGGAGAGAAGATCTCTCGATGAGCCGATCAAGCCCAACTCACCCATGATCGCCATCAGCCCCGTGTCCATCCGGCCAAAGAAGAGATAGTCGCCCGCATCCTTGAGCGCTCGCACGACGTGGCCGTGCGGTCCGACCATGGAGTACTCCTGCTCGATCGCCTGCGCCGCGAGCTCCGGCGTCATCGTCACGGGTTGCGGACCCCTGATCCACCCCAGTCGCACGCTGTAGTAGTCGAGGAGCTCTTCGGGTGTCGGCGCGGTCTCGGCGTCGAAGTGGCCACCGTCGACGAAGCTCTGCCAGAGAGCCTGCGCGTCGCCGTGCAGGCTCACACGGAGATGGTTCAGGGTGTAGTCGATCTGCCGTTGCGTCATCTGTTTCACGCAACCGAAGTCCAAGAAGGTCACGGTGCCGTCGTCATGAAAGATGTAGTTGCCGGGGTGCGGGTCGGCGTTGAACATGGCGAGACGGACCATGCTTCCCCAGCCAAATCGGTAAACGATCTCCCCCCATGAATTGCGGAGTTCCTGATCGGCATGAAGGGCCTCGGACCACGCCAACCCTTGTGCGAACTCTTGGGTCAGGACTTTCCCGGTCGAGTACTCGGGTACGACTTCGGGGATCCGGATGAAGGGATGTCCCCGGTAGGCGTCGGCGAAGAAGATCTGGTTCTTGGCCTCGTTGCGATAGTCAAGCTCTTCTCTGATCCGGTCAGAAATCTCCTTCGCGGTGACCCTCGGGTCGCTCCGCGACAGGGCAGGCGCCACCGAGCGGATGAGCTGGAAGAAGACCAGCATTAGCTCGGTGTTGCGCAGGTCCGAATGAATGGCTTCGGCAACGCCCGGGTATTGGACCTTGACGGCCACGGGGCGGCCGTCGTGGAGCCGTGCCGCGTGCACCTGCCCAATGGAAGCCGCCGCCACCGGAGTCGGCGAGAACTCGGCAAAGAGGGTGTCGGGGGGCTTCCCGAGCTCGGACTCGATCACCTCGGCTGCGAGCTCGGGCGCCATCGGGGGTGCGTCTGCTTGGAGACGCGCCAGCGCCGCTTGGAAGGCGGCGCGGTTCTCGGCCGGAACGGAGGAGCCAATCGGCAGGATCGAGAGCATCTGCCCGGCCTTCATCAGCGCCCCCTTGGAGTTCCCCAGCACCTCGGCGTAGCGCTCGGCCCGGCGGGCGATGACCTCGGGCTCGGGATCTCGCCGCCGGAGCTTGTCGATCACTGTCTCACCGGTCGCCCGGGTGGCCAGGCGGACCACGGGGATCGAGCGACTGATCCGACCGGTGGCGATGCCGTCCGCTTGTGGCGCCGAGTCGTCAGCCATTGGGGACCTCCTTGCCTTGACCGTGTGTATCTATAAGTGTTTACTTACCACGTGCCGGACGGGTCAAATTCGACCAAGGAACGGATCGTTGAGGAGGCAATGCGGCTCTTCAGCGAAAAGGGCTACAAGGGGGCGAGCATCATCCAGATCGAGGCTGCCGCCGGACTCAGTCCTGGTGCCGGGGGGCTGTACCGGCACTTCAGCTCCAAGGAGGAGCTGCTGGTCGCCGGAGTTCGCCGGCACCTCGAACGCCTCGAAGCCCTACGCGAAGTCCGCCAGGTCTTCACCGATTACGGAGACCTACGGGCTGAGCTCGCCGTCACGGCCCGGTATTTCCTCACCGAACTCGATAGCCAGACCGAGCTCTTCCGGATCCTCGTCTCGGAGCGGCGCCAACGACCAGAACTCCTCAACCGGGCGGTCGAAGAGCTGATCGCCTCGACCTACAAGAGCTTCGCCGATTGGCTTCGACAGGTTGCCGGGAAGAACCTCGGCGAGGACGAGGCGATGACAATCAGCACCCTGGCGATCGGTTCGCTACTTTCGTCCCGCCTACTACGGCACGTGGTGGGTGTCGAGTCCCTGTCCGTAGGCGACGAAGCGATCGTTCCGACTTGGGTTGAGATGGTTGTGTCTCTACTCCCTGATTCCAGCGGCACGATGGCGCCACAACTTGAATCGGGATCGTCGATCAGGGAATGAAGGGATCGTCCGACGGATCTGGGTCCGAGGGTGCCCCAAAACGTGCGAGCGTCATCACCGTTGCGACTGCCCCTGTCCGCCGGGACGGTGGGGCGTTTCGGCAGATCGGTGGCGGACCGAGGAACTCTTTCAATGTCCGACTCGGAAAAAGTGGGCAGAATCGAAGGTGTGGTGATCTTTGAACGGTGCGCCGAGTGTGGATTCAACGGCGAGGAGTGGAGCGATGCCGCAGCCATCTCGGCGATCGAAGACCTGCCCACTCGGTTCGCCGACATTGTCGCTGGTCTCAGTTCTGCCGATCTTCTCGGGCGACCAGTCGATGGCCAGTGGTCCATCGCTGAATACGCAGACCATGTGCGAGAGGTCCTGTTTGGAATGAGGTTTCTACTGGACATTGCCGTCACACAGCCTGGAACCGACCTCGGTGAGTCGCCATCTTCACCATTCGAGCCCGAACCTCGTCAGATCGACATCGACGCTGCGGTCGCCGGTATTGAACGAGAAGTGACCTCGTTGCTCAGGACGTTCTCGGAGCTTTCTACCAACGAGTGGGACTCAGTGGTAACGCTGGATGGCGCCAACGTCAATCCGCACTGGATCGTTCGGCACGCCGTCCATGATTCGACGCATCACCTTCTTGACATCGAGCGCCTTCGCCTAGCTCTTTGATGGCGGGGTGTCCCCGATCGACCGGATATGTGAGTCTCGGACCTATTCTCAAGGTCGAGGACACGCCCGGCTTCAATCACGTCGCGCTCGCCTGTCGCGACCTGGAGCGCTCCGTGTCGTTTTACGGCAAGCATCTACACATGGAGGACGTCCACGAGAGAACCGATGAGCACGCACGTGTCGCCTGGGTGAGCGACCTCGCGCAGGATTTCGTTCTCGTTCTGGTCGAAGGTCCGGAGCCCAGCACACCGATGGGTCGTTTCGCTCATTTCGGAGTTTCCGTGAGGTCGAGGGCAGATGTCGACACCATCGCTGCTGCTGCGGACGCGGATGGATGGCTGGTCAACGGACCCAAATTCTCCGGCGAGCTGTATTGGGCGTTTCTTCGCGACCCTGATTGCCACCAGATCGAGGTCTCTGTCGGCGGCAACAGCGTCTCTGCGGCTGTCCGTGCTGCACGAGCGCAGACGAAGGGCAGCGAAGAGTCGCCGAAGGCTTGACGCCTGCTTCAGCTTCGCCCGATCCAAGGCTGAGCTGAGGTGACCCCTACCGCCGGAGTCGTGTCGATGTCCTGGCTCCGTGGCTCAACCGCTCGTAAGTCGTCGCTGAATCTCAGCGAGGTGTTCAGGTGTTCGCCTGGTCCCCGTCCAGAGGGGACGGAGGTTGTCGTTTTCATACCGCGGAACGAGGTGAACGTGATAGTGAAGGACCTCTTGACCTGCTGCCTTCCCATTTGCCTGAGTGATGTTCAGGCCAAGAGGCTCGAACGTGTCACGGAGCTGGGCTGCTACGCGATGGACGGTTCGCATCACGGCGGCCGCCTCTTCCTCTGCGATCGACCAAATGTCGCTGGTATGCACCTTCGGGACCACCAACGTATGGCCCAGTGTCGCTCCTCCTATGTCGAGGATCGCGAGGGCGATGTCGTCTTCGTGGATCACCCAAGACGGTGCTGAGCCATCAACGATGTCGCAGAAGATGCAGTTCATATTTTCATCGTGCTACACAGCGGGACTCGTCGTCGCGATTCATTTTGATCTACTCCAGGGGGTCCTGCCAGAGGTACCTGCCTCAGTCACCCGCCAGACTGCCCCCGTACGGATGGCGGACATTTATCGCCGGGGGGGAAACTGGGCTGATGGAAAAGCAAGAACTGCTTGCTGACCAGATGGCGTACTACCGCGCACGCGCACCGAAATACGACGAGTGGTGGCATCGCAGCGGTGCTTATGACAAGGGTGCGGAGACGGCCGAAGAATGGGACCGCCAAGTGGATCAGGTCGAAGAGGCTCTGGACACCTTCTCGGTTCGTGGCAAGGTCTTGGAGTTAGCGGGCGGCACCGGGTGGTGGACAGAGCGTCTCGCGCGCACGGCCGAACACCTCAGAGTCATCGACTCCTCACCTGAGGCGCTGGAGATCAATAGGGCGCGTACTGATAGAGCTGATGTCGAGTACATGGTCAAAGATCTCTTTTTGTGGACACCGGACGACCTCTACGACGTGGTGTTCTAGTCGTTCTGGCTCTCGCACGTGCCCCGTAGCCGGTTCTCAGCTTTCTGGTCGATGGTGCGTTCGTGCCTTTCACCGAGATCAGGGCGACTCGTTGGTTCCTGTTCGGTTCAGCTCGTCCAAGCTAGGGGAACCCTGCCCCCGATCGCCGGGACGGGGTGCCTCTATGCGGCACGTAGGGGGCAGTCCAGGCCGACGAACCACCGCGGAAAAGAGGACGGCTACTGGAAACTCCTACCGTCCACCGCCCGATAGAGATCCCGGAGCGTGCAGACCTGAGTGCCGTGGTGGCTGACCTCATTGAGGATGCTGACAAGGATCTGGTAGCCCAGGACTGACGGTCCGGGATCGTCGGAGTAGCTCCAGAACCGTGTGGCCTGATCAAGTCCTTCGTCAGTCGACGCTCGGATGGCCTGATCCAGTGCCCGCCATCCCGCTCGCATAACGTCGACGGCTTCGTCCGGCGCAAAGAACACCGGGTGCTCGGACATGTAGGGCGCTGTCCAACCACTCTCGGCTGACTTGGTGCCGCCGAGGAAGTCCAGGTCCGCCGCACGTCCGGCCATGGACCCAACGTGCCAGAACAGCCAGGCGATAGTCGTCAGTGGTTCCACCCCCTTGCCCTCCATGGCGGCTCGGATCACGGAGCCATCAAAGTCGGCCAGCCAGTCACCGGTGCCGAAGGCGTTGGGGGTGCTGCAATCATCTCGGCGCCGGACGCTCCAGCAATTCGGAGCGGGCTCCCAGAAGAACTCCTCTTCGCTGAGATCTGACCAGGCTCGGTTCAGTGTGAACATCTCGATGAACAGCATCATGTTCAACAAGGTTTCACCACGCCTGCCCGGCACGAGCGGAGTGTATGCCCCGTGCCGACAGGAAGCCTTGCGACCACCCATACCGCCGGAAGGGCGGCCTCCATCAACCGCCTAATCAGCCGCTGGCTTCTCCGTCCGTTCCGAACCTCTGCTGTGCGGCCTGTCTTGTGATGCCCAGAATGAATCCGACCGCCGCCCAGGAATGCCCGTGCCGCCTGGCGACGGCAACCTGACGCCGCAGATTGAGTTCCGCGACGGTTAGCTCCCTATTGGCCGCCTTGATGAAGGTGAGGTCCTTATCCCACTCCTCGTAGCGCTGAGACATGTGTCAATGATGCCTTGACATTGATGCTGATGCCACCTGCCCCCGAACGCCGGACTTGGGCGCACCATGCGGCACGCATGATGCGTTTAGGAGCGACGACTCATCACGGCTCTACCAATGAAAAAGACAATGACCACGACTACGAAGATCACGAGAATGTCCCACCCGTCCACGGCGTTGGGACTACCCACGTTGCGGGTAACTAAACGGGATGTGACTGCCCCATAACGCCGGGACTGAGCGCTCCGCGAGCGGTAGACGGACGTCCGCTTGACGCCTTAGATGTCGTCTGGCTTCCTTGTGTTGATGGGAACTGAAGAAGACAACGTGCTGTCGGCTCAGCTTGCCTATTACAACTCCAGGGCCGCCGAGTACGACCGTGACCTGTACGGGGACCCGGAAAGTACGGATCGGATCGAGCTACTCCTGAGCAGATTGAGGCCGAGTGGTCGCACCCTCGAACTCGCCTGCGGGACTGGGGTCTGGACGAAGGTGTTGGCCGCCCGGGTTCAGAGCCTCACCGCCATTGACGGTTCACCCGAGATGCTTGCGGTCGCCCGTCAACGTCTGGGAGATACGCCAGTGAACTTGGTCAAGGCGGATCTGTTCGACTGGCGACCGGACGAACGGTACGACACCGTATTCTTTGCGTTCTGGCTCTCCCACATTCCGCCAGGTCGTTTCGAGGCATTCTGGGGAACGCTCCGCAGCGCCCTGGCGACTGGAGGTCGAGTGCTCTTCGTAGACACGAATCCCGAGGAGGCACGCTTCGAGCGCTTCGTGCCGGAAGCAGGTGTCCCGACGGTGGAGCGTCAACTGAGAGACGGGACCCTCCACAAGGTCGTCAAGATTCTCTACGACCCCACAGATCTTGCCGAGAGACTGACAGCGATCGGCTGGACGGCAGACATAGTCGGCGTAGATGGAACCCTGTTTGCAGGGAGTGCGGTTCCCGGTTGACGGAGTGACTCCCCTGCCCCCGTACGACGGCTTTGGGCGCGACCAGCCAGACTCCGCCACAGTGTCGATCGGATCCGCCGAAGGCAATCCGGAGCGCCGCGTTGATGCTGCCACGCCGGTGAAAGCAGCGTCCAGTTCGGCTTAGTCTCTAAGCAACATCGAGAAGAGAGGAGCTTGTGATGGCCGAGAGTGTGTACAAGGTCATAGAACTCGTAGGTACGAGCGCGGAGTCCTGGGAGAAGGCCGCCAGCGCGGCGGTGGCCAAGGCAAGCGGGTCGTTGCGTGACCTTCGAATAGCCGAGGTGGCTGAACTCGACCTCCAGCTCGAGGACGGGAAGGTCAAGGCGTATCGAGCCAGGGTGAAGGTTTCGTTCAAGTACGAGGATGGCGGCTGAACCCCGACAACGTTCCAGACACCTGAGGGCCCGGATGATCGTGACCTCGTATTTGGACAGCGCGTATCGACTTGGACTGAAGGTCACCTGCGGGTGACCCAGTCCGCGGGCTACGGGCTCGCTTATTCGGGGCGTGTGCGAGCTTGGTCGGCGTAGGCTGCGAGCGTGGTGCCGAGGACGAGGTACGCGCGCAGTGGCGATGTCAGCATCGCATATCAGGTCTTGGGTGATGGTCCGATCGATCTGATTCAAGTTTCGGGTTCGATCAGCCACGTTGAGTTCATGTGGACCGAACCGACGCTTGCGCGCATGTACGAGCGCCTTGCGTCGTTTTCGCGGTTCATCATGTTCGACAAGCGGGGAACCGGCATGTCGGACCGAGACTTCGGGATCGCAACGATGGAAGAGCGTATGGACGACGCGCGCGCCGTGCTCGACGCGGTCGGCAGCGAAACCGCAGCAGTGTATGGCGTGTCAGAAGGAGGTCCGCTCGCGGCGTTGTTCGCGGCCACGCATCCGGATCGCACAAGAGCGTTGATCCTCTACGGGACGTTTCCTCGGCTGCTCGAAGCCCCCGACTGGCCAGGTCTCTCGCACGAGGAGTGGGATAGACGCATCGAAGAGGCGGTGGCTCACTTCGGCGAAGGCGTCGACCTGGAGCAGTGGGCTCCGAGTGTGGCGAGCGATCCCTCAAGGCGAGATTGGTGGGCCACGCGGGATCGGATGGGTGCCAGTCCGAGCGCCCTTCGGACGCTACAAACCATGAATGGTCAGATCGATGTGCGCGCCGCGCTCCCCACCATCCAGGTGCCGACCCTGGTCCTCCACCGCAGGGGCGATCGCATCGTCCCTATGGCCGCTGGTAAGTACATGGCGTCTCAGATCCCGAACGCGAAGTTCACGCTCCTCGAAGGCAGCGATCACATGCCGTACGGGGATGTGGATGGCTGGGTCGGCGAGATCGAGGAGTTCCTTACCGGCGCACGTCGCCAGCCGCACATCGATCGCGTGCTGGCTACGGTCGTGTTCACCGACATTGTCGGATCAACCGAGCTTGCCGCCCGGCTCGGCGACAGCGAATGGCGCAACGTGCTGGACAAACACGATCAGACGGCGCTGCGGATCGCTACGGAGCAGCGTGGTCGAGTGGTGAAGAGCACCGGTGACGGGGTGCTCGCCACCTTCGACGGGCCGGCTCGCGCTGCCCGTTTCGCCGCCGAGTTCGCACGGCAGGTGGCACCACTTGGTCTGGATCTTCGGGCAGGCATCCACACCGGCGAAGTCGAACTGCGCGGTGATGACATCGGAGGAATCGCAGTACACCTTGCCGCACGCATAGCCGCACTAGCCGGCGCTGGGGAGATCTTCACAAGCCGCACTCTGAAAGACCTCACCGCCGGATCCGGGCTCGTCTTCGAAGACCGCGGCATGCACACACTCAAGGGTGTGCCCGACGAATGGCAGGTTTACGCCGTCGTAGCGTAAACAACTGCTATCGGGAGTGCCAGAACGTGTATCCCAGAACGACGGACGTGGGTATCCCCTAACGCCGGGCCGGGGGCGCCACCCTCCGAATCCTCTTTGTGTCAAGACCCTAATTTCGGGCGGTTGAGGGCACGACAAATTGACCCGTCATCTGAAGACGCGGCTGAATAAGGTTGGTGTGGGTCCGGGAGTGACTTTGCCGAAGAGCCGGCCGTGCAGGGTGTGAAGCCGGTCACGCAGGCTATGAGTCGTTCCCTTGTGTCCTCCCGGACCTCCTATCGACCGTCGAGGAGGAGCTGGCGGTAGACGGCGTTGCTGATCTGGCGCTTGAGCGAACGGAGCGCCTCCTTCTTGGTCTTGCCCTCAGCGATCTTGCGCTCGAAGTAGATGCGTCCCTCGGTCCCGGGATTACGGATCTGGGTGACGGCGACCATGTGCAGCCCGTGGTTGAGCCGACGGTTTCCGCGTCGGGAGACGCGGTGGACGACCCGGCCGCCCGAGGCGAATTCGACCGGTGCCGTCCCGTTGTAAGAGGCGAAGGCATCGCGGTTGGCGAAACGACGGACGTCGCCGGCATAGCCGATGAGCTGCGCGGCGACGATCGGACCGACTCCATAGATCTCGGTCAGCGAGGTCCCCGAAGCCCTGATGGCGAGACGGATCCGGCGGTGCGACTCCTTGGTCTGGTCATCGAGACGGCGTACGTCGTCACGGAGCTCGAGGGCCATGTCGTAGCGGACCTGCTCGGCCGGGCTCTCGGGCGTGATGGTGGCCAAGAACCTCTCGGCGTCAGAACCATACAATTCCTTGGATATTCCGCCCGGAGCGAGCTCGGCCAAGAGGGCATGGAGGCGACACACGACACGAGTGCGATGGCTGCCGAGGTCGACATTGCGCTTGGCCAAGAGCCGGAGCACCTGGGAGTGATCAGCCGGTTCGACGTTGCGCAGGCTCGGGGCCCGAAAGGCGGCGACGGCGATCGAGTGGGCGTCGTTGGGGTCGTTCTTGTTGGAGCGACTGGTGGCGAGCACCCGGATCCGAGAGGCCAAGGTGGCCGGGACGTCGAGTACCTCTTCGCCCTGTGCGACGAGCTGTTGGGCCAACAGGCGGTCTGACGATTTCGACGGTGTTGTTCGTCTGTACCGACAGCTGCACTCAGAGGATTCAATTCTGCGGGACGGAACCGATCGAGCGGCGTTCGAAGAGATCCTGCGTTCACCCGGACTGCACCTCTTCGTCCTGGAGCGCAACGGAGCTGTCGTTGCGACGACGTACCTCAACGTCATCCCGAACATCACTCGATCAGCATCGCCCTACGCCGTCATCGAGAATGTGGTGGTCGAGGAGTCGCTACGAGGCACAGGTCTGGGAAAACAGATCATGAAGGGAACGCTGTTGGCTGCTTGGAATGCGGGCTGCTACAAGGCGATGCTGATGACGGGCTCACGCAACCCTGGCACTCACGCGTTCTACAAGATCTGCGGGTTCTTTCCCGACGCCAAGACCGCTTATCTAGCTCGGCCATCGGCTGGCACTGCGTAATAGAACGGACTGTCCCAGCTGCGTCGCTCGCTGCGGGCTTCGGGTAGCCCAGTTCGCCGGGACGGGGGGTCACCCAGGCGAGATGAGATGTTCACACTGCGCCGAGGGCTCAGGCCGAAAGCGTCATGCAGACCAAGGGACTCCGACACGGCGAGCCATCCACATCGTCTCCGAGGTAGAACTCGTATTCGACCGCGCCGCCGGTCATGTCGTATTGCCCGTGCCAAAGGGTTCTCACGCGGCCGTCTGGATTTGCTTCGTCTCTGCGCCGGTCCGCTCGGGCCGATTCGAGAAGGTCCCAAAGCCCATCCGCGGTGACCGGTGTCCCGCCCACCCCATTGTTGAGGATACGAGCACGTCGATAGGCATCGTTGGCTCCCTCATTGTCGGTGTCGTCGGGCACACTTCCGGCCCCGTCCCTGAAGAGCAGATAGTTCGTTACGCAGAGGGCGCCGGTATCCGTAGGCACGGCGTGCTCGGCGTTGTGCAAGTCCCGTTCCCAGACGAACGCCTGCTCCTTGTCGGCTATGAGGTAGTGAGCCACGGCGTACTCGTCGTACTGCTTGGCTCCATAGAGCGCCTCTTTGGCTTCCTCGGCCGTGGCACAGGTATCGAGGATGTAGCGCATTATGTGCATCTCGTTGAGGCCCGCCTGCGGAGCCATGCTCGGCCGCAGAGACGTGCTCTCATCGTCGGCTAATACCGCCACAGTGAGCCCTTTTGCATTGATCCCATCGAGACAGCTCGTCAGATCGCCGACCGTGCAGACGATTGCGGCGTAACCCTTGTCTGGGTACGTTTCAATAACGAAGGGTCGCGAGAGCACTGGTGGTTCGTCAGGTTGGGCCGGAGCACCGAGCATCTCACTAAGTGTTCGAGTGGTGAAGTCGAGGTTGCGACCGACCCGAGCATGCCCGTCCGCGTTGACGTGCGATGAGCACCACACCGCCGAGCAACCTGCAGTGAAGGGCTCCGCCATTATGTTGGCGAAGTCAATCGTGTCATCCTCAATGTCGAGACCGAATGCGGTGGCTACCCCCACCATGCGCGAATGTTGATCCGGCCAGTTCCGTTCGAACCATGTACGGCGGGCACGGTTGCGGACCGGATCAGCAGCCCGAGGTGGAATCCAGTCGAAATGATCCCGAGCCTCTGACGCAAGTGCCTTGCCAATCTCGATCTGGGAGCCACGCACTTCCAAGTGGCAAACGGTCATGAAGTCATCAGGTCCCCCGGCGATGACACGTCGCTGCACAAGACCCTCAGGCTGCCTTATTGCTCCCATAGAGTCAGTCTGCCACTGGGCGATTCCCCCGGATTGAGCGAATGAGATGTCGCAGGATACCGATGACCCCCTGCCCCCTAACGCCGGGATTGGGTGCCACCCAGGTACATCGGGGTCAGACTCCCAGGTTGTCAGATATTTTCCTCGATCCAAGGGATCGGGCAGTCTGTTCGTGTGAAGGATTGTTCATTCTGCGATTTGGAGGGGTTCCGAACGAACTCGCTGTTTCTCCGTGAGAATGAACTATGCCTATTTGCAGGTGGCGGTAAAGGCGCTGGCGATAATGAGACGCTGCTTCGTGGTAGCGGCATAATCGTTCCTAAGAGCCTCAGCGGATAGGCGCTGGTAAGGGTGACCATCGATTGCGCCAGTCGATCAACTTAGCGGTGATGATCAGGGCGATCACCAGGGCGAGTTGAGCCAGACGGTGGCGCATTGTTCGGTCCGTGTTGCGCCGCATCTGGCCGTAGTTCGAGAACCGAGTTGGTCCGTTCCACCGGCCAGCGCAGACCCATCGGGTCCTTGGTCGGCCCGCCGGGCTGCTTGCCCTTGCGCACCTTGGTGACCCTGACGTCGTCGATCCCGTGGTCGCTCAGCCAGTTGCGGGTCGGCGCCCCGTCATAACCTCGGTCGAGCCACAGCGTGTCCACGTCAGAGAGCAGTCCACGCCCGGCAACCTCCTCGAGGGTGGGAGCGAGGAGGCGGGACGTCGTTGCAGTTGGCGGGTCCGACGCTCCAGCCGATGGGGATGCCCAGAGCATCGGTGGCGACGGACCACTTCCATCCGAGCTTGCCCCGATCAACTGGACTCTTGCCGGTTCCTTCCCCGCCAGCTGGGGCTTTGTGCAATGACCCATCGACGGCGACCTCGCGCAGATCCAGCCCCACGACACTGTCGTAGCCAGCCACCGCTTCGCTGGCGATGACATCAAAGACCCCCGCACCGATCCATTCGTCTCGGCGCTGCCTGGCTGTGGTGTCAGAGACCACCCGGCCCGTGAGGTGCTCGGCGTCCTCCCACGAGCAACCGGTGACCAGGCGAACCAAGATCACCTCGAAGCAGGAACGGTCGGACTTGCGTGGTCGGTGACAGCCCAAGGGATGGTGGTCATACGACACCGGGATCAGCGGCTCGATAGCTGCCCACAGGGCATTCACCACCTCAGGATCGAACGCGCGCATACTTTTCTGACCTCCACTCGGTCGTTGGTGTTGGGTGAGAACCCCAAGTCTCTTGGGGCCTTCACCACGACCGGTGGATGTTTCTTTTTTTGCGCTCAGCGGGGCGGCTCAGGCTCTCGGGAAGTGTCGCCTATCCGCGCGGGCTCTAAGGCTCACCGCGAAACTGTTTTCGACCTCCTCGCCGAGGAGATCCTGGCAACTCATCGGTTGCTGTTGGAAGTGCGTCTGACTCTCGATGCTCATTACCAACCTGACGGGTACACAATCGGGTGGAACTGCTTCGCCGCTTCGGGCCAAACGGTGCCCCATGCCCACCTTCACGTCCTTTCGCGATTCGCGGACGAACCTCATGCCGGGAAGGGGATCAGGTGGTTCCTGCGACAGCCCGACAATCTACGCCCCGACCCCCTCGCCAACGGATCAGGATTGACCGAGTTCATCGAAGAAGCCTGACCGGCTAAACGAACATCAGCGATACTGCCCCAGCCGGCTCGGGGTCTATCGCTAACTCTTGGTAGTGGCACTGATCTGTGCCTTCCATTCGACAGCGGACACGACCGACGCCTGCCGTGGAAAGACCTTGTCCATGAGGATCCGATGAACCTCTGCGTCACGATCTAGGCAGCCGTCGCTCAGCACGGTGAGGATGAAGTCAAGGTCGGCTGCTTCCCGGAGCGTGGAAAGCACGACTCCGCTGGTGGCAATGCCAGTAAGCACTAAGGAATCTACTCGGAGCGATCTAAGTACGACGTCGAGATCGCTACCGGAGAATGCGCTCACACGCTTTTTAGTGAGGACGATTTCACCGGGCTGAGGTGCCACGGCGGGATGAATCTGCGTCGTGTGGTCCATTTCTTCCAGGGCGTCCGTGCCTGCATAGACCGAGAAGGCAAGGTTCTTCGGGCTCACCTCCGGCGAACCCCTGCGGAAAGCGACTCGGACGAAGATGACATGCCTATTTGTCGAACGGGCCGCTGCCACCGTGTCGGCCAGGGTCACCAGCAGTGGGGCCGCCTGCTCCTCAAAGTGTTCAACGACTCCGTTCTGCACGTCCATCACTAGTAAGGCTTCCGTCGTCACGAGCACATGTTGGCACTAACCCCCGCTGTCTTCAGCCGCCGCCGGCTCTGCCGACCAACCCCTGGTTGTCAATGCAGTTGTGATGACCAGTACGCCGGAACACGGTGCCGCCTGCGGCACGAGTGGGGCAGTCGGCGATCCACTCCCGGCAGGCTGAATATCTGGCGATCCTGCTCGGTTGGCGCATAGCAAGCAGAGACGTGCTGAACTACGGCCATGATTGAGGGCGGCTGTGCGACGCTGGCGGTGTCGGACTTCGACAAGGCCATCGACTTCTATACGAAGACGCTCGGCCTCACGCTGAACATGCGCTTCGGCCACGAGTGGGCAGTTATCGACTGCGGAGGTGGTCTGCTCTTGGGCCTGATCCCGAAGTCTGAGGACATCGGTCCAGATGCAGCGGTGGGATTGGGGGTAATCGCAACCTTTGACGAGGTTGTCGAAACCCTGAGAGAACGGGGCGTGTCGTTCGACACCCCCGTTATCGAGGATCGACACGTGAAGATCGCCAACTTCGCTGATCCTGATGGTAATCGGCTCCATCTGACCAGTGCGGCCCCCAAGTCGACGATCCCACCCTCTGACCCCGCTGCGTTCCGGCCCTTCTTCGAGTACTTGGGGTTGCGATGGGACACGATCAATGGTGAGCGGGTCAGCGTCGAGATGGACATGCGAAAGGACCTATGTGGGCCAGCAGGCATCCTCCAAGGAGGCATCACCGCCACGCTGGTCGACGTGGCCGCAGCATCCACGGCGGCGCTTTCTGGAACCGAGTTAGTTGCCACAACGGAGATGACGCTCCATTACCTCGCTCCAGGACGGATCGGTCCGATTCGGGCCGTTGGCGAGCTTCTCCGAAGTGGAGCGAGATCGTTTGCAGTGGAGGTCCGAGTCTTTGATGTCGGGGCAGAAGATCGCCTGATGGCGGTGGCCTTGGCTGCCTTTGTTCACATCAATGGCAATCCGAAGTCGTAGCTGAACGTGGACGCCGTCGATCATTTCAGCCAGCAGGGCTTCATTCAGTTCCAGGCGATCGAGCCGATTGAAGCGGGAGGTGGCAACGCGGTCATTCGCCTGACCCCCAAACCTGAGCACCTAAACCACAACGGCACGGTCAACGCCGCCGTCCTCTACGGCCTGGCTGAGGTCGCTGGGGCCGGGGCCGCTGTGGCAGACATGTTGGACGTCGCTGCCCAGAGCTACACGGTGGTGAAGAAGGCGACTATCGAGTACCTGGCACCGGGTCGGGGCGTCTTGGATGCGACGGGTCGGGTCGAGACGGCAGTGGTCGAAGGAGCCAAGGAGGCCCTACTTGCCGGGTCGGCAGTGGAGGTTGACGTGCCCGTGTCAGTGACTGATAGCCAAGGTGCCGAAGTGGCCAAGGTGGAGTTCAGGCTCGCTCTCAGGCCGAGACGCAAGCCCGAGTAGACCAATCAAACCGATCCCCCGGCCCCCGCACTACAAGTGACCATATCGAGCGAGGTCTGGGTATTCCATAACCGGGACTGGATGCCACCCTGCGGCACAACGGAGGCAGGGGTGTCGGGTCAAATCGGTGGTCCGCAGTTGTTCTGAGACATGATTGACCGTGGCTGAGCGTTGGGTCACCGCACGAGATGGAGTGCGGCTGTGGGCTACCGAGCACGGGACCGGTCACACGGTGGTGATACCCGGTGCGGCTCTCTTGGAAGACGACTTGGACCCCCTCTTTCAAGAGTTCCACGTGATTTCGTACGACATCCGAAATCGTGGAAGGTCCGATCCCGTACCTCTGACAGCAGAGGTAGGCGTTCCGGTCGAGCTCGATGACATCGAGGCGGTGTGCAACGAGTTTGGTGTCGTATCTTTCAGCCTCATTGGGTGGTCCTATGTCGGGGCTGAGGTCGCTCTCTTCGCCGCACGAAATCCCGCTGGCCTGCAACGAGTCGTAATGATCTGCCCGATTCCGCCGAGAGAACTCCCGCCCAGCGATGCAATGAAGCGATACCAAGTGCGCTACGACCAAGCCATCGCGGACCTTGACGCACACCTGACGAGCGAAGATCAACTCGACGCCGGTCGAATGGCAAAGGCCTTCTATGACGCCGTGACTCCTCTGGCACTTGGAGATCCTGCCAACTACCTCCATCGACGCAGCGATCCGTCCCGTTTTCCCAATGAATGGCCTGACCAGGTGAAGGGCGCATTGGAGCGAGTATGGGAGACCTTCGCCGTCGAGGGGTACGACCTTCGGCCAGCGGTGTCTGAGGTCACTGCCCCGATATTGGTTGTCCATGGTGACGCTGATCGGATGCCGATCGAGGGTTCCTTGGAGTGGGCAGCGTCGTTGCAGAACTCACGCCTGGTTCGACTTCCGGGAGTGGGTCATTTCCCGTTTATCGAGGCACCGGACGACCTGTATCCAGTCCTATCAGCGTTCTTGTCAGAAGGCTGATCCGACTCCCGAGTCCGCCGGCGTCCCCATTGAGTAGGGGAGCCGGGCGAGTATGGAGTGACCCGCCGGAGCCGCACCCCTTGGCACCTACCGCACCCTGGGGGCACCCCCGCTTCTCCGTCCGTCGAGATCAACTCACCCCCGATGCAGTTCCAATCGGGCAAGATTTGTGGCGATGGATTTCGCACGTCTTTTCGATGAGGCTGGCTGCGTCGGCTCGCTGCATGTCGTTCGCCTGTCGGACGGAGCGGACATTTCGCACGACGCCGATAGACCGCACGTCCTCGCGTCCGTGGTAAAAGTCCCCATTGGTCTGGAGTTCTATGCCCAGGCCGATGTCGGACGATTGGACCCGACGGAGACCGTCACGCTTGGACCTGAGCATCGAACCCCCGGACCCGTCGGCATCTCACAGTTCGACGACTCCGTCACGATGTCCCTTCGTGATCTCAGCTACCTGATGTTGACCATCAGCGATAACGCAGCCACTGACGTAGTGACCGCTGCCGTCGGCATTCCTTCGGTAAATAGCCGCCTTAACGCCATCGGATGTGAAGAGACGGTCGTCGTGGAGAGCCTCAACGAGATGCTCGACGGCGTGGCGGCTGACCTGGATCATCGGGACTATTTCGAATTGCTGGCAGCCCAAAACTTGGAGCGTCCTGACGAAGCTGATGCTGCGGATGACGCCGCCTCATGGTGCAACTGCGCCGTGACCCCGATGCAGGCGTGCGATGGGCCTTCCAAGATCGCGACGACCTGGCTGAAGTCATCGCTCCATGGATGCGACTCTCGATGCAGTGCCGGCCGAAGCTGGGCCCACCGCTGCCGCTGTCGAGATCCAAGCTCCGGAGCATTCCCGTACCGGTACTCGTCGCAATGGGGGACAGCGATCCGGTCCTTGGACCTGCGACCCCCGTGCTCCGCAGAGCCCGTGAGGTGCCTGACGTGAGAACCGAAGTACTAGCGGGTGCCGGCCATGGCTTGATCGCCGAAGCTCCAAAGCAGATGACCGATGTCTTGACCGACTTCTTGTTACGGACCTCTTAGCCAGTCTGCCTCTTTTGGTGAACGTTCCGACCCCCCTTCGCCGCTTCTGGAAGCAGATTCTCGGGTAGCTAAGGGCTGGTCAAATACGACCGTTTGCGGCAGAGGTTCACCAGCAGGCCCCTGACCACAAGCGGCACGAGTGGGACGCACCCTGCTTTCCGGCGCAAGGTTTATGGGCCGAACTGCCGACGCGTCTCCGAATCGTGGGCTCACGGACGGGTCGGCGTGGTCCAAGGCGGAGTGCCCCGTGGATGGAGATAGTTCCACTCCGCACTTCGGGCCGACAGGTGCGCTTCTTCCAGATCGACTTCGTAGTGATCCGCTAGTCGGATCACGCAATAGAGGATGTCAGCCAGTTCGTTGGCGATCCTGCTTGTACCCCCGACGTACTTGGGGTCGTGGTCACGGTCAGCCAAGTAGTAGTTCTCCGTCGTCAGTACGGCTCGGGCGAGGTCCCCAACCTGTTTCGACAGCTCCATAACGAGGGTCTCCACTCCCCAGGATCGTCGCTCTCGTTCGTCAAAGGCCGTAGCGACGGTTCGATTGATTTCGATCAGATCTGTGAGGGTGTAATCCATAGACACATCTTGCTCCCAAAGGGTCGATGCCTGCCCTAATCGCCGGCTGTGGGCCGACCGCCGTTGCCATACAGCCCTCACATGAGGTTCCCGATCAGTGTCGTGTGATGGATTCCATCCAGGTCCGTAGCTCTGATGCAGAGCCATCTGTACGGGCCAATCCAACCATGAGTGCTACCCACGCCTTGCCAGGGGACAGCCCATAAGAACCTACCGCTCCGAGGTCGTGGAGAACACGGTGGCCCCGAGGTCCTTGGTCCAGTCCGCCCGAGGTGTGCGCACGAGACGCAACGACCACGGCGATCCCGTCGCCGATCGCACGCTCAATCGCCGGGACGAGTGTATCGGGCACGTTTAGTACACCGAATCCTTCGATAACCACCCCTCGAACATCTTCGAGGAACAAGGCCTCGAGTCCGGACCCTGACATTCCGGGATAGGCCTTTACCAAGGCCACTCGGGTCTCAGCGTCGTTTCCACCCGGCCACCGAGGACCCGCCTCGATATTGAGGTCGATCTCGTGTTCGTCGATTCGACCGATCGCACCGCTTGGTGAGACAAAGGGTTGTAGGCCCATTGTGGTTGCCTTTGAGACCGATCGGGCGGCATGGATCTCCCCGCCAAAGGCGACAAGCGCACCCAAGCCCCGTGCCGCAGGACATGCGGCCAGCCGAATGGCATCTGAGAGGTTGCCCGGACCGTCGGGACTCCTATGGGAGGCAAATCTCATCGCACCAGTGAAGACGACTCCGCCGAGGTCCGAGTCATCTCCGACGAGCAAATCGGTGAGGAAGGAGGTCTCTTCCAAGGTATCGGTGCCGTGAGTGACAACCACTCCTTCAGCGCCGGCCCGAAGACTGTTGCGCACCTCACCGGCGATGCCGAGCATGTCGGAAGGCTGCAAGGCAGAGCTGGGTACTCGTTCGAGGTCGAGCGCCTCTGTTGACGGCAGCCCTCTCGGCAACGCCTGGCAGATATCTGCAACCGGCAGCAACTCGATGGCGTCACCTTCGAGTGAGGCGGCGATCGTCCCCCCGGTGCCGAGAACCCGAACGGTCACGTCGACATCCTCGTCTCGCTCCGCCGCCGGCGAGCAAGGACAGCTGCATTTCGTCCGTCGCCCGGTGCGCCGGTTCGCCGGGAGGGCAACATAGGTCAAACCCGACCGCTCACTGGCAATCCCGATCTGTTCCAACGAGAACAGGGATGGCGTTCCGGCATTTGGGGACGTTGGGACCATCCCGGCGCCAAGCGCCTCATAGCGGACGCCTAAAGCGCACGACGGCTTGATCATTGTCCGCGGTCACTGACTCGACCACCCAGCCCTGCTCTTGTTTGGCGGTCAACATCTCGTCCCACCCTGGGATCTTTCGGAGGCTGGGTGAACCACGAGAGTCCATAATCACCTCTGTGTATTCGGTGGGGGCCACGTCGTCAGCCTAAGTGTCAACCATCTTGGAAGGCATGCCGATGTAGAGCGGGTTCTGCAACGCACCAGAGCGCCGGGACGGTGGGGCATGTTCGGCACGTCGGGAATCTTCCTAGGTGCCTCGAAGGCGGTCGATCACCGGTGCGAAACCGGCAAGATCTCGAACACTGAGGTAACAGATACCCCAGCGACTCCGGCAAGCTTCGAGGTGGTCGGCGATCTCATCGTGCGTCCCGATGGCGAGAAACGGTGTACTCAAAGCATCGTCGACGCTCAGACCGGGGACTCGGGAAGCCAATTGTTGGGCTGCCTTTCGCCTGTCGTCTGTGACGACGACAGCTTGGACCAGCACGTTGATTTCCAGTCTCTCCCAACGCTCTCGGGCCTGCTCTTTGATGAAGTTGATGGTCGTGTCGAGCCGCTCTTGTTCCCAACGGACCTCGTGATTCTGGCCGTCTTCGAGCGTACGACCCTTCCCAGTGAGACCGATGATGTCGGCATGGCGGGCCGCATGAGCCAGGGCCGTCTTGCCGTTCACACCGACAAGCATCGGTAGGTGCTCCTGCATCGATCGCAATGTATGGACGTTGTCGAGGTGGTAGTGCTCGCCCTCGTAGGTCACGGTCGCGCCATCGAGCAGGCGGCGAAGGATCTCAGTGGACTCGGCGAGGCGGGCCTTGCGGACCGCTGGCGGGTCGAATGGCTGGCCGATGGCGGCGTACTCCGTGAAGGAGTGTCCCGCTCCGATCCCAACTTCGAGGCGACCCCCGCTTAGATGGTCCAGGCTGGCCAGCTCCTGGGCCAGATGGACTGGGTGGTGAAAGTCATTGTTCAGAACGAGCGGGCACATGCGGAGAGTCGTCGTACAGTCGGCGATAGCCATTAGCGGCGTCAGGGGGGACCACCCATCAACGACGTGATCCCAAGTGTGGATCACGTCGAATCCAGCTTTCTCAGCGGCCCGGGCCTGTGAGCGCAGCTCGTCCGCAGAACACTCGGCTACCTGAAAGCCAAAGCGAAACCGGCGCACAAGGAGAGATTACGAGCTGGCATCACGGGTGCCTCCGTCGCTGGCCTTGGGACACCACTAAGACTGACTTCTGGGCAGAATGGTGGGGTGTCCGGGATCACACATCTGCCGAGCGAGCCGGAGATCGCAGCGTGGCACGAGTTCACGAAGGAACGCCCCCTCCCGCTCTTGGTCAGTGCGTGCCTTGTGGGCGTGCCGTGTGGAGTAGACGGAACCTCCTACGGCGCTCCGTATTCTCATACAAGTCGCCTCCTGAACCTTCCCAATGTCCACGTTCTCACCTTCTGTCCCGAGAACTTCGCCTTCGGTACGCCCCGTGCAACACCAGACATTCACGGCGGCAACGGATTCGATGTTCTCGACGGGAACGCCCGAGTTCTCAGTGACACAGGAGAGGATTGGACCGTACCAATGCTGGGTGCAGCCCAGGCCATGTTGAGAGTGGCGGAGGACAACGACGTTCGACTGGCTCTGCTCATGGACATCAGTGCTGCCTGCGGCTCCCAAGTCATCTACGACGGTCCTCGGTCGATAGGGCATCATCAAGCGGGTCAAGGTGTCTGCGCAGCTCTTCTGATCCGCAATGGGGTCAGGGTGATGAGCCAAAGGGATCATCGCACGCTCGACGCCATATTGAGCAAACTCGATCAGGCTCACCAAGCAGATCGAGCAACTCGGGATCACCATGAGTCACCGTGGTATGTCGATACGTTTGGAACTCCGTGATCATCCCAGCTCAGAAACGCAGAGTGTGTCCCAGTCTGACGG
This sequence comes from uncultured Acidimicrobiaceae bacterium, assembly GCA_963755375.1. Classification (GTDB taxonomy): domain Bacteria; phylum Actinomycetota; class Acidimicrobiia; order Acidimicrobiales; family RAAP-2; genus Bog-473. The sequence goes on from CAVWKG010000006.1 coordinate 131,778, forward strand.
GGGGTTGGACACTTCGGCACGTCGTCAAGGCGGGGGCGGACAGATCAGTGCAGATCAGTGCAGTAACCGGCGCAAGGGGCGAGACTCCACGGTGATCGAGACCGAGGTTTCGCAGATGCCTGCGGCGCACGATTCGAGTCTCGACCCAGTTCGGGACCCCTAAGCACATCATAAACCGCCGTATTCGGCTCACAACTGATCTGGCTGCTTGTATGGGCGATGTACACAGCCGACCGAGGAGCCTGAGCTTCAGCGATACTTGGCACCTATGTCGGACCTGTGGCGAGCTGCCCCTGAGGCGTCGCAGCGATTCGCTGCTAAGGCCCTGGACTACGACCGCTTTCGTCCTCGATACCCGCAGCAAGTCTTCGACGACATCATGGAAATCGCCGACCTTTCCGTGGGCGATGAAGTCATCGAAATAGGAGCCGGAACCGGCATCGCCACGGAACCACTGGCGGACCGTGGTGTGCGGGTAACGGCCATCGAACCAGCTCCCGAGTTAGCGGCTTTGGCCGAGGTGAAGCTGGCAGACCGTGGCCGAGTCGTCGTGGGTCGATTCGAGGACTATTCGCCCCAAGGCTCTGTGGAGTTGGTGTCATCCTTCAATGCCTGGCACTGGATCGAGCCGACAGTGGCCGCAGACCGTGTGGCACAGCTCATCAAGCCGAGCGGCTGCCTGGCCCTCGTGTGGACCGAGGTGGTCTCTTGGGGTCAGGGCAACTTTGAGGACCGCTTGGCTGATGTGTTCGGCTCAGCTTGGGGGAAGCGGCTTGATCATGTTGACGCTTCGATGCAACCCGTTCGAGACGATGACCGATTCGACGAGTTCCACGTTCGTCATCATCCATTCACACGCAAGCTTGACGCTCAAACATTCGTCGCCGTTACCAAGACCTACGGCGGCAACCGAACCGACCAGCAATACCTGGCTATCGAACGTGTGATCAACACCGAGTGTCAGGGGGAGGTCGAGAAGGTGGAGGATGCTGTCCTCTACATCGCACGGCGGCGGTGAATCCAGGCCCCGATTGGCCAGGTGCGTCTGCCTCTGAGGAGGTCCGGCATGCGTCAGATACGACCGTTTACGCCCCAACCGAATTAGGCGCTTGGCTTTGGGTGATTGCCATTTTTCTAGGTGCCTGGGGCACCGTGCCACAGCGACGCGCCTTGACCGCTCTCGAGAGAGAGGGAGACAATCTGTTGGTAGGGGTCGAAGGCCGACGAAGGAACGTTGTCGGCGTAGATCGTGCCATTGGGCGCCAAGGCGAAGTAGTCCAAGAAGTTGAACTTGGCGATGTCCGGAACATCGTTAAACCCTGCGGTGGATACGAGACGATTCCCTTCGACTTGTTGGATATACGGACCGTCATCAGCCTCGATGGTGCCGTCGGCGCTGCGTTGCACGATCGCCGTATTGCCGCCGCTTCGAAATGCATAGCCGAGATATGTCGCCGCACCGTGGGGTGTGATCTTGTAGATGGACCAAACTGGGAATGCTGCCGAAGCAAACACATTTCCCTTCGCATCGACGGCGATTGAGCCATATTCGTTGGCAGCAACTGTCTTACCGCCATAAAGGGTGGCAATCACTCGCACGGTCTTCAACGTGTTAGCTGATGCCAGACGGAAGATCTGCGTGCTCGTTGCGAAGTAAAACTGACCACTCGGGCTGAACGTGAGGGCGACGACAGGCCCGAGTGACGCCGAGAGAGCCGGCGTGCCGTTGGCGACGGAGCTGCCCGAGTGGCCATCTCCTGCGATGGTGTGGATCGTGCCGTTCGATTCGACGACCCGCACACGTGTGCCGTCGGCGAGGTAGAGATCGCCGTTCGGACCGAAGGACATGGCCGACGGCGATGACAGCCCTGTCTTCGTCGCTATCCCTCCGTCGCCCGAAAATCCAGAGGTGCCGTCACCAGCGACATCAGCGAAATGACCATCGGAAAGGCGGACAAGAACTTCGTGTTGTGACTCATCGACCACATAGAGCGATCCAGTGGGGCCGACGGCGAGAGGTCCGGCAATCTTGAGTGTGACCATTGAACCAGTGGACAATGGGCTGGGCGACTTCTGGCCACTCGGAACGGTGACCCTGGCATAGTGAGGTGGGAGCTTGCGCACTGAACTCGTCGCCGCCACGATCGCCGCTACCGCTCCGACCACGATGACTGCGACACCAAGCCAGGCCATGCGTACCCGCCGCCTTCGCTGCTTGGCTTCCTTGAAGAGCGCCTCCGGGTCGTCGGAGGTTTGTGTTTCGAGAGGAATCTCGTGGAGACGATCGACGGTGATGACTTTCACAGTCCGCTCCACCCTGCCCTACCCCAGAACATGAGCGTCTGAGGCAACGTCGAGAAGGGATGCGAAGGCAGCGATGGCAGTGCTCGGCCATCCGTTGATGGAGTACTCATCGGGGCTCGATCGGAGGTCACCCGCCGCTCGACGGAACCCAGCTTGCGCTGCCCACGTTGTTCCTTACGAAGACAGGACGGGTCTGTCGCTGGTTCGATCGGGTGTCTACGGTCCAACGGTAGAGCCCTCCGGCCCCACGTCCGGACCCAATGAAGACGAAGTGGTGTCCCGAAACGTCGGCGTGAAATCCGCCGCTGGGTCCCACCCCGATGAGGCCCCGGACCACTGGCAGTGTGCGGACAACGTTGCCTGTCGCAAGGTTCACGACAACCGGCTGGGTCCAGCTGTCCTCCGATGTGAGTCCTACGTGGTGACACATGCCGAGCCCTTCGGTCGTGTTCAAGAACCCCGCCCAGGCCATGTCTCTGCTGGCACCCTGCCCCGCCCACGGAGTAGGGGGAGGACAGAGGGGCAGCTTCACCTGTGGCAGGACGTCGAGCGAACGGTTTGGATCCGACAGCACCAACCTTCCCACTGATGGGTGCCAGGTCGATCGGGGACTCGTCCCACCAAGTGTCGCCGACGACACCACCAGTGATCGTGAGTCCGGCGACCACCAGATCGTGTTGATGTCTGGCGCATTCGTCGAGTACTGCCACGTGTCGACCGCTCCGGTGAGGCGGTTCATCACCACGACGCCCTCGGGTCCGTCAGTGATCTGTGTCCAGATGAGATAGGCGAGGTACCGTCCGTCTGGACTGACCACCGGATCATGCCCGTCAGCGACGAACGTCGAGGGACCCCCTGTAATCGGGACGCTGAGGATCTGCTCGACCGGCGGATGAGCGTCGGGCCCCTGCTGAGTAGCTCCGATAGCACGGTCGTAATAGACGGTTCCGTCAGGAGCGGTCGTTGGCTGAGGCGTGCTGTTGAAGAGACCAAGGTCTGAGGCCAGGGTGCGGACCACGTGCCCTGAACGTGAAGAGAGAACCTGAATGCTCATCGTCGAGCCGACCCGAGCCGAGGCCCAGACCACCATTTGGGATGGCATCGCTGGAACAGTTGCGCCCTCGATGTGCCGGGCGGTCGGTGTGCCCTTGGGCGCCGGTGGTTGGTTATCGACCAGAAGAACAGAAGCGACGGTGACGGTAATGAGAATCACAGCCATAAGGGCGGCGCCAATCAGTTGGTGCCGATGCCTTCTTCGCTGGTGAGCTTCCCTAAACAGCGCCTCTGCTGAACGGGCGCTCGTGTCGTCGTCGCAGGGGAGCGAAGTGGAAGCTGGTCGGTCGCCCGTGACGGTCATAGGGTGCGGAGCCTCGGGCGCCTTGAACGAATCGAATGCGGTGTGTTCACGGCAATCCAGCGATCATGTCGATGACCTCGTCTCGCCGGTAGCCGTGTTGGCGAGCGAAATCGACGAGTTCTCGCACCCGACTCAAGACGACGCTTCGCTGCGGCGTTCCGGACACGGTGATGCCCCGTCCTCGGGTGAACTCAAGCAGCCCTTCGTCCCGCAGAAGGTGCAAGGCCCGAAGGACGGTGTTCTTGTTCACTCCGAGCACGGCGGCAATGTCCTTGGCTAGTGGCAGGCGTTCCCCTGGGCCCGCCTCCCCTTCGGCGATTGCCCGTCGTATTTCGGCGGCGACCTGATCGTGCAGCGCCATCGTGTCCGTGCGGTCGACCTTGACAGGAAACATGGTACTAGTAATAGTAGTTCTGTGCCGGTCGGATTGCTAGAGCCAGAGACGGACATTCTCGACGATTCCCGAAGCGAGCCAGCAGAGAAGGATCCCAGACTTCTGTTCAAGGAAGCTCGGCTACGGCGGCGAAGGCGGATTCTCATCGGCGGTTTGAGCCTGTGTGTTGCCATCTCTCTCGTGTTGACGTTATTAGCCGTCGGAGGAGCCGGACATTTCTTCGGGGGACCTCCCGTGTCATCGAGTAGCCGAGGTCCTTTGGTGGGGCGGGTGACTCATCAGCCGTCGCACGCAGGACATCGCCCGAACGCAACTGCACCCGCCATCTGTAACAAGGGGATCAAGCCTTTGGTCCCTCGAAACACCAAGGCGTCGGCGTCTCTGCTCCCTTGCTACAAGTTGAATCTGCCAGAGGGTGTCGCAACATCGCCTCTGCATAGCAATCCAGCTCCCTGAGTTCACGTTCGAGATAGACAGCAGCTGATCGGATGGCTAGTAGTTGTTCGACCTGCCGGCGCAAGTGCGAGGATTCGCCAGAACATCGGTTGAGGTACTCGTCAGTCCGCTATCCGGCGGCTGAACGAGTTCGCTCGATGAAGGTCCGAACCTTGCTTGGATCCTTCCTACGTCGATCATCGTCGCGGCTGGTCCTGGTCTCAGAGTCAACCCCGAATGGCCGAACAGCGACGATGGCGTCCTGAACGTTGTCAGGGCCAAGACCGCCAGCGAGGATGCAAGGAGCGGAGCAAGACTCAACGATTCGTCGGCTGAGTGACCAATCGTGAGTTAGGCCGGTGGCGCCAACCTGTCCGTTCTGAGGATGGGCCGAATCGAGCAGCAGGTAGTCAGCCACACATGAAAGCTGTTGCGCCCCAACGATTGACGCCTCATCCATCACGGGCACGGTGACCATCAAGCTGATCGGAGCGATGTCCTGCTTCAGGGAGGCGAGCATCTCTGGCGGGACCTTCCCGAACACTCCCACCAGGTGGAGGACGCTAGGACGAACGGTGTCGATGGTCGCAAGGATGCGGTCCCGCTCGGTATAGAGCGAAAGCGCCACGACTGCTACGTCGGACAGTTCGGAGACGATTGCCTGAGCGGTGCGTTCATCAACACCGTCCCAAGTCTCGAATCCTTCGTCCAGAACGACGCCGACATGATCCGGACCAAGTCGGTTTAGGAGTACCGCATCCCTGGGACAAGTGATGCCGTAGATCTGCACGAGTACGTGTGGTGGCACGCGTGAAGTATGGTCCCCGACCGCCTGACTTTCCTAGTGTGGCCAACCGCCGCTCGGCCAAGTGACGAACCGGGTGGCCGCCAGTTCATCACCTAGGTACGAGGACTCGCTGTATTCGACAGCCGGGAAGACAAGGCCTTCCCAGGTGGTCTCTTGGCGGTGGTTTCCGGTCTCCGTCCAACGAGACTTGACGTAGAACCGTGCCCTTCCGGCCTCTGCGTGAGTCCACAAAATCGCCAAGGCGAACGACTCCGCCAATGAGCCGATGGCCCGATCCATGAGTGCCTGTGCACCTCCAGTCCCCACGAGGACGGAAGCACATAGGGCCCATAGATCTCACCGATCTCATCGTTTCCCGACGCTGGCCCGAAGTGGATGAAGCCAACGACCACGCCGGCTTCCTCGGCGACCAACAGCGTTCCACCGCGTGCTGGATCACCGACGAGACCAACCCGCATACGACGGCGCAGATCCACCGCAGCTTCCAACAGCCTCGGCGTGTGCCTCGCCAATACACTCGGCGTCCTCGGGAGTGGCATCAAGTGAACTGTTCAGGATGGGCGACGACGATGAGGTGCTCATCAAGATGATCTCAAGTTCGATCCGCGGCGACACGCCGGCATCGCCGGAGTACTCGATAGAAGATGACGCGGCACCGCTTCCACCTGGCGATCTGGAGAGAGCCGATTCGCACGTTGACGGTTCAGACGACGAGGCGCTCAATCGCTACATCTGACGGTCCCGGTCGAACCGCAAATCAAGTGCACCGACAGGGACCCGGAGACCCGGCGTGTCTAGGGAACGGACGGAACCACTGCGAGAAAGGCTCACAAAACTACTCAGCCGCAGTCAACGAATGCTTCCGGTTCGGCATAACGCGTAGCCAGTAAGTCCCATTAAAAATGGCGGTTGACGGCAGCGTCACGGTGTTGTGGGTGCCCAAGGGATCCTCTGAACTGGGTAGTGCATCGCGTAATGGGGTACAGAGGTGATAAGGGCGACGTGACAAGCGATTCTTAAAAGGTGCACTACGAAATGAAGAAGGTGAAGATCCGACATCTGCAGAACGGGATCGGGATCGCATCTGGCTTGGTCATTGTGGTGATTTTGTTGCTGATGGCGTTCGATCCTGGTTCACTGCCAGGCGCTCCGGGTCCCGCCCCTACAACCTCAGGCGCCCTCATTACCAGTGGTACGACGACGACGTCCACGCCGAATGCCAATGGCGCGCTTCCCTCTGGCATATCGACTGCACCATCGTCAACTGTCGCAGAAACGTCCACGTCATCGTCCAGCGGCTCATCAAAATCCCCAACTAACACAAGCAACGACATTGGAACTAAGTCCCACACTGCAGCCACCACACCAACGACTATCTCCACCAAGCCACAGTTGTCGGGGGCAACATCGACGACGACGACAAGCGATCCAGCGGCATCAAGCACATCTGCACCAACAACCACAACGACTCAACCCCCAGTCGGTACGGTGAGCACAACAACTACCGCTCCAACTACGACAAGTACGGCAGCTGCTCCGGCAACCAATCCTTCCTCGACCGTGATCGAGGTTTTTGCCCCATGGACGACGGGAGGCGGACTCGCTCCAGGGATCCAGGTAGCTGCCAACCTCAATGATGGGTCTTGCTCTGCAGGGTCGCTGGCAGACGGGGCAAACCAAAATGCCTGGCGATGCTCTTCGGGGAATGGTGTCTACGATCCATGTTTCGCTCCGCCAGACGCAACGAACGTAACTCAGGTGGCTTGTGCTCCGAGCCCCTGGTCCAGCGTCGATATGTTGACACTTGTGCAACCGCTTCCCTCTAGTTCGACGGGAATTTCAGGCAGCACCGGGTCGACGCCAGTTCCTTGGTTCATGCAACTCGCAAACGGAGATACGTGTGGGCGAACAACGGAAACAGCCTCTACCGCGGGTAGTCCAAACCTCAGCTATGGCTGTCAGTCAGGTGTTGCCAGCACGCTCAACACTTCCACCGAACCATGGACGATAAAGTATCTGCCGAGTAACTCTGACGTCTCAAGCGACGTCGCTGTGAGCACGGCTTGGAACTGAGTCAGATCTGCTTTCTTCTAGAAGTGGGCGGAGTCTTGCCGTCCACCGCAGGTTCATGACCTAGCCGGACCCCGCGACGCTGTTTCCGAGTGTCCGCCTGCCCCTAGCACCTCGAAGACCCGCACGCGCCTGCGCGAGTTTGGGCGTTCGCATTGACGGGCAGGCACTTTGGATGTGACCGCTCCATGCGTCGACATAGACCCCGAGGCCGTCCTGATCCGAATGCGCGTGGACGCCTCATTGTGGCACAAAGTCAACCCCGAGCAATCACTCACCTGGGGTGGACTGTTCCTGTCACAAGGATCAGAACGACGCCTATGGAGTGCGACGCCTGAAGATCTGCGCTGCCAGACCCGCGTCGGTCGTTTCGGAGAGTCCGTCGTTCGGGGCCCCGTCGCCTGAGCAGAGGTAGCGAATCTAGGCCAGCGGCTGTCGGGCCCGTTTGGGTTTGTAGTCTCATCGCGTCTTAAAAACGTAGACCTTTGGCGGATGCGCCCTAATGCCGTCGTAGTCAAAATCACGTCGGGCAACCGATTCCACCTGCCGCCTGGGTGCGGTCGTTTGCCTGTGTGGGGTGGATCGCCCCAACCCTCGGGTTTCGCCGCTCAGGGTTGGGGCGCCCTGCCTCCGTGGAACGAGAAGATTCTTGGCTGAATCCGGGACTCTGATTCTGCCGCTCGATTAAGTCCCGCGGTGCTGGGACCGCTGAGATTTGGGCATACATCTGGCGCACCTTTAACCACCTCGCCGGGGTGCAGGTCAGCGAGCCTCGCGCCGCGCCACAGGGAGCCGCTCCGCGCCTGAGGTCGGTTGACGCGTTCGTTTCGGATGCGTCTCGGTGGGTAGTGGTGAAGCAGAGAACAACTCCTCGGATCAAAGGCGCTCCGGGGAGTTGTTCGCGTTTGGCGGCCACACAAGGGGCGTCCATTGCGCGCCAGGCCAAGCGGTTTCCGGTACTGCCGACGCGATACGGCAGGCGCTACTGGAGCGAACGCCCCGACCACGCTTTCCCAAGCTGTTTCCGTGTCGCTCTTTCCCTGAATAAGCGGACAACAACTCCCTCAAAGCGTTTATTCCCAAATCGTCGTGGGTACTGGGATTGCAACCAGATAGGAGGTTCCAAATGGTTGGAGCAGGAGGGCTGGTTGTAAGCATCATCGCCTTTGCAGTGGGGGCGATTCTTGATTGGGCAGTAACAGTGTCCCCTTACCAACACGGTGTCAACGTGAATAAGGTCGGCTTGATATTGATGATTGTTGGCGTTGTCGGCGCGGTGTTGTCGATCATTGTCATGGTGGCGGCCAACACTCGTCGGAGTCGTACCGTTGTTGACGATAACCAGGGGAATGTTGTGCGGCGGGTCGATTCGACGTACTAGTTCGGGGCAACACAGATCCCGGAACATCCGGGGTTCTTTTTCAGAGACCTATTGGGAGGATGTTTCGATGGTGCTAATACTCGCGTTGCTTCTTGTCTTAATCCTTTTCGGTGCAGGATTCGCGGTGCATCTCTTGTGGATCGCAGCTGCGATTTTCCTGGTGGTTTGGATCGTAGGCTTTGCCCTCGGTCGGGGTGAAAATGCGGGGAGCCATCGCTTCTATCGGTGGTAGTCGTATCTAGTTCAAAAGGGCCTTGCGGTCCCGAGCGGTCCCGCTTCGGCGGGGTCGCTCCGCGTCCGTAGGAGTTCTTATTGATCCCAGTCTGGCGACCAATTTACAAACCACCTACTGAGTCCGACGATCTCTAGTGTCCTACGGACGACCTCCCCCGGTCGCCCAGTCCGTCGGTCCGAATGCGATTCCTCGCCATCACGAGAGCCGAGATGCCGGTGGAATCGATGAACGTGAGGTCCGACAGATCGACGACGACGGTAGAGCCAGCCACATCCACCAGTGCAAGGGCGAAGTCATAGGCGGACACGATGTCCAACTCGCCGTGCGGCGCGACGATGTGGACGTCGGGGAGGTGGCGGGTGGTGATGCTGAACTCGGGCGACACGGCGAGAGAGGCCATTTCCGCCGAAGGTTGCAGGTGGCGGTTTGCCAGGAGGCCGGTCAGCTCCCTGCACGCTACCCCTATGGAGAGTCTGCACCCCGAAAGCCGACCTAAATCACCCGATCGGGTGATTTTGTTGTCCAATGTCCGCCTGCAGACTTAACCGTAGGCACGCGAAGTTCCGCCCAAGTCCTGAACGTACCCACTGGACTGACACGCCAGGGATACCCATGTGTCCCTACGGCGTACGCAGCCAGCGAGACGACCCCGGCCCGTCGACGTCGGACCGGGGTTGTTTTGTCTCTGTCGGCAGTCGATACGGTTCGATTGAGGGTTCGTTGTTTCGCGCGCATCCCCCATGGGTAGTGAGGCGGTGGGTTCGACCCGTCCCGACGTCGGTCGGACCATTTGCGACCGCCCCCCGGTTCTCAAGGCGCTCCGGGGGGCTGCTCGCGTCATGTGTTCATTACCCGATCGTGCGGTCCGTTGGGCCGGCGCGGACTAGCCACGATTTGCCGAGGGGCGAGCGATCGACATCCAAGGTTTGTTCAGATATTGCTCCACAGCTGACGCCACAGGTATTCGACGGATTCCTGGGGTGAACTATTCGTGCCATTGCTCAGTCGCGTCCAATCGTCGCTCCCATTCGGCGCACCCCTGCCTTCAACTCAGACGCCTCGAAGTAATCGAAGTAGTGGCGGCACTGCCGAACCATCCAAGCCTGACGTTCCGACCAGTTAAACGAGAGGCCAGATGCTGCAAACAGTTCGGGTAGGTCGTTTCGAGCGTCTGGGTGGTGCATTCGGATGATCCACTCTGACCATGCGAGATCCACTATCGCAGAGCCAAGATGCGCCATCTCCCAGTCGAGAACCCCCACAACGTGTCACATCAAAGCTGTACAACATGTTCTGTGGTCCGAAGTCTCCGTGGACGATCACCTCGCCCGTACTTTCGAGACCAGGAACGATAGAGGGGTCAATCGCCTGAAGCCAGGCCAACTGGATGCCGGTCAATCGGAGGACCGTTGCTCCGTGACCATGATCGATGAGTTCTTGCCCATGACGACCGGCGACTCCCTGAGGAGGAGCATGGGCACAGAAGGGTCGAACTGAAGGACTCGGGGCACGGGGTAGTGACCGTGCAGTCCGGTCAGACTGGTGAACTCTCGTTCAGCCCGAACTATCGCATCGGTGCCCTCGTTTCCGGCCCTGTCACCATCGATCGCAGCGTGGACGAGAGCCCGCATGCGCGTAGGGTGCGTGCATGAGTACCTCCTACTGGCGTGGGGCTTCCGAGGACGCGACCATGCAGGACGAGCACGGTTTCATCTGGAAGGCGATGCTCGACACCATCGAGACCGACTTGGCGGGACTGCGGGTGCTCGACGCCGGCTGCAACCGTGGGGGCTTCCTGCGCCTGCTTGTGAAGGCCGAGGGCATCGCCGAGGGCTACGGATACGACCCGGCTTCGGGCGCCATTTCAGACGCTCGCCGTCTCGCCGGCGACAGGCCGCTCACCTTCGAGGTTGCCGAGACCGTGCCAGACGGATGGTGCGACTTCGACGTGGCCTTCAGCCATGAGGTCCTCTACTTGCTGGAAGACCTCTCCGCCCATGCGACTGGCCTCTTTCGCGCCTTGAAACCAGGCGGCTCGTACTTCGCAGTCATGGGCGTACACGGGGCGAGTCCGATGATGTCGGCGTGGCACGAGGAATGCGCAGTTGAGCTAGGCCTTCCACGGCTTTACAACCTCGACGAGGTCGCTGGAGTCTTCGAGGACGCCGGCTTCTCTGCATCGGTGGCCAACTTGAGGCTGAGGTTCGTCCCGGTGTCGGCGCATCGGCATGGGCACAACCACCGAAGGGACCTTCTCGCGTGGTTGGACTATTACACCAGGGAGAAAGTTTTGCTGCGTTTCACCCGCCCGCCTCCTAGCCGTGTGGTCGAACGTGGCGGCCTGGCTACACCGAGGTCCATCGCCCCGTTTCGCTAGGCGACTACCCCGAGACGGACCCGCGGTCTTGGGGCACGCACATACCCGGCGGTAGGGGCAGGCGTGCCCATGCCCTGACAACTGCCGGCGGTCAGCCGTCCTGCCCCGAAGCTGCCGTAGTCCGGTCACGTCCTTCCTGGTGGTCCGGACAGGCTCACACATTGAAACGACCGGTCGCCCGGGGCGAGGACCTCCATCCGGTAAAACCCCGTCTTTACCTAACGCCAGCTCTGCCCGTGCCGCCTTCCACTCGGCTGGTCACCTCAGTTCAGAACAGGCTGTGCCGATAGACCAGGGTGCACGACTTGCGCGCTCCTGCGGCCATCGCTGACAGTCCGGCGCCCGTAACGACGAGGTCGATCCTGGTCCCGGCCGTATCACTGCGGCAGGAGCTCACGTTGCGCGTCCTGGTCCTGGCGACGGTGGCCGCCGGAGCCTGGTTCTGGCTGTGGTGGCTCGCCTCGGGGCACGGCAGCTGGACGAGCCCGCTGGGCGCCATCAGCACCGTCCTGTTGGCGTGGGTCTTCCTGATGCCCACGTATTTCTTGTTTTTCGCTTGCCGCATGACCAGACCTGACCTGCGGGTCCCCTTGCCCGCTCTTCAGGTGGCGATGATCGTGACCAAAGCGCCGTCCGAACCCTGGCCCGTCGTGCGCGCCACCCTCGAGGCGATGCTGGCCCAGGACTATCCCTCGGCCTACGACGTCTGGCTGGCCGATGAGAGGCCGACCACCGAGACCCTCGCGTGGTGCTCCGCGCGGCACGTGCGCGTGTGCACTCGTTTCGGCGCAGAGGACTACCAGCGCGCCATTTGGCCGAGGCGGACCAAGTCGAAGGAGGGCAACCTCGCCTACTTCTACGACACCGTGGGCTACCGCGACTACGACGTCGTGGTACAGCTCGACTGCGACCACGTTCCAACGTCTTCATACCTGGCCGCCATGGTGCGCCCCTTCGCCGCACCAAAGGTGGGGTACACGTGTGCGCCGAGCATTTGCGACTCCAACGCCGACATGGGGTGGACGGTCCGGGGTCGTTTGTACCGCGAGGCGACGCTGCATGGACCTATGCAGGCGGGCGCCAACGACGGCTACGCCCCCGTGTGCATCGGCTCTCACTACGCGGTGCGCACGGCCGCACTACAGAGTGTCGGAGGACTCGGACCCGAGCTGGCAGAGGATTACAGTACGACGTTGTGGCTCCAGTCGGGCGGCTGGGACGGTGTGTTCGTGCTCGACGCCGAAGCGCACGGCGCGGGGCCCATCAGTGTCGACGAACTGCTGACGCAAGAATCCCAGTGGGCCCGCAGCCTGGGAACACTCTTGACCGAGTGGCTGCCGGGCCGAGTGCGCGGTGTCCCATGGCGGGGTCGGGTGCGAATGGGGTTCTCTCTGTTCTTCTATCTGGTCATGGGCGTCATCCTCACAGTCGCATCGGCGCTCCCGGTCATAGGGGTCCTACTCAAGCAGTCGTGGGGCCACACCAGCTTGTTGGACTTCTACACCCACATGTGGGCGTATTCGCTCCTGGTGCTCGGCACCGCGTTCTACGTGCGACACCTCCACGTCTTTCGGCCTCGCGATGCCAAGCTCTGGTCCTGGGAGGCGATTCTCTTTCAGCTGGTGCGATGGCCCTGGACGTTCGGGTCCTTCTTGCAGGGCATGTACTTCGGGTGGCGCTCCCGCACAAAGGCTTTCAAAGTGACTTCGAAAGGCGGCAGCGAGGAGAGCATGCTGAGTGCGCGCTGGCTGCTGCCCATGTTCGTCCTCGGAGCTGTACCGGCCTGGGTCGTAGTCCTGACATCCCCGAGCGTCCTCGTGCTAGGTCCAGCGCTCCTGTGCATCGTCGAGTGCGCCACCTACCTGTTGGCGATGCTGGCGATCATGTCGCTGCATCTGGCGCGGAACTACCGAGTCGGCGGCTCACCGTTGGCGCCTAGCGTCACGCGCAGACGTACTCGCCACAGCGCGACCTTGGGCGTGACGATCCTGTTCCTCGCCGCCCTGCTGACCCTGACGGAGCTTGCCATGCGCATCGCGCACGGACTGATCTAACGGTACTGCCGTCCGCCGAGGGCCGACGCCGACGTACGGCTCAGGTGTCGACGGGGTCCCCCGGGGCCGGGGCAGGCACGAGCGTCGCCGGCACGGTTCGCATCCGGTGCCGCCTGGCCAGTCCAGTAAGGAGCAGACCGCTCATGACGAGCAGCGCGCCCACGAACCCTTCGAGGGCCAGGTGGGGCGCTCCGGTGAAGGCCAACGCGCTCGCCGCCGTCGAGATTCCAACGCGAGGGTCCGTCACCTGGCTCGCGCCCACGCCGACGACCGCCGCCGTCGTGGAACCCGCGGTGACCACCGATACAGTCATAAACCGCCTCCTTCGCCAAGGGCGCGTGGCGCCAGGGTCACGTCGTTCGAGACCGCGCACGTTCGCCACGTGCGAATCGCCAAGAACCGCCTTGCTCACTCGTTCGCCATATCCAACGCGTGAGTTCGGAACGTCGTTGCTCCCGATCTCCGTCGCTGGTGTACTGGCAATGTAAGGCAGCGACCGAGTTGCGGCTACGGCCGAAAGTAACGTTCCCGCCCAAAAGGAGACGAAAAGTGGCGTTCGGATCTACTGGGAGACTGCAGCGCGCCAGCGCCCCTCCCCCGCGTCACAACAAACGAACAATCGGCGACCCGCCAACTTGTCGTCGCTGAAGACCAAACTGACCTTCGCCGACGCCGAACATTTCGCCTCCTACAACAGGACGGCCCCAAATCGAAGCATCCTCAGGTGACCAGGTCCGCCACATGCTGTCGCGCGGTGGCAACCCGCGCCTCAAGCATGCGATCCACACCCGCTGAGGAGGAGGCGCCGGATCTGACCGTCGCTCGCCACGTGGTACATGTGCTCGTAGAAGCACGAACGGCTGACTCCCGCGATTCGACGGGCGACGCGCTCGTTGTAGCCCAGGTTGCTCAGGCCCTCGGCAACCTGGCACCGCCTTTTGGGCTGACTGGCTCCTCGCCATTGAATAGAGCGACTGCGGCCTTGACCGCCTCGAGCTCAGCTTCGAGCTCTTCGATGGTGCGCTGTGCTTGGGCCAGCTCGTCGACCTCGACGCTCTTTGTGCCAGGTTTCAGACCGGTATCGATCAGCGCCTGGCGCTTCCACAGATGGAGCGTCGCCACCGAGACGCCCGATTGCTCGGAGACTCTGGTCACCGCTTCGCCGGCCACCAGACGATCACAGATCGCCCGCCGGAACTCTCTTCCATATTGCTTGGGCATGGACTACCTCCTGGTAGCGCACGACCCAACTCTTATAACCAGCCCACAGAGCGCGCTCGGAGGGATTCGAACCCCCAACCTTCTGATCCGTAGTCAGATGCTCTAGTCCGTTGAGCTACGAGCGCAGGATCATTCAGTGTACAGGAGAGTGGTGACCGTCCCGTGGGCGGAGAAGCCCTGATCAGACGCTGATCGGGAGCTTCGAATAGCCGCGGACCGTGCTGGTGTGGAGCGGTACCGCCCGGTCCGTGTCGACCGACCACTCGGGAAAGCGCTTGAGGGTCTCTTCGAGCGCGATGCGCCCTTCCGTCCGGGCCAGCGCCGCCCCGAGACAGAAGTGGATGCCGTAGCCGAAGGAGAGGTGGTGGTCGAACTTCCGGTGGATGTCGAAGCGGTCCGCGTCCGGGTAGGCCCGCTCGTCGCGCCCTGCCGATCCGGTGATCATCACGACCTTCGACCTCGCGGGGATCTTGCCCCCGTCCACCTCCACCTCCGCGGTGCACCAACGGCTCTGCACGGGTGACGGTGCCTCGTATCTGAGAAGCTCTTCCACGCAGTTCGGAATGAGGCTGGAGTCAGCCACGAGCTCGGCCCGCTGCTCGGGGTTTTTGTCGAGGGTGAGGGCCGCCCAGCCGAGCATGCGGGCCACGGTCTCGGTGCCCGCGCTGCCGATCAGCGCAGCGAAGTTAACGGCCTGCTCCAGAGTGAGGCGGCGCGGCACACCGTCCTCCTCCACGATCTCGCCGTTCACCAGGTCGGTGAACATGTCGTCACGCGGGTTCTGCTGGCGGTCGGTCAGCGTCGCGCCGAGGTACTCCATGAAGCTGAGCATCGCCGCCGTCGCCACGTCGTTCTGCATCCCGGTCTCAGGATCAAGGTGGAACGACTCGTCGATCCAGCCCCGGACCCTGTCGCGATCCTCGGGCGGCACGCCGAGGAGCGCCGCGATCACATAGGCCGGCACCCGGGCCCCGAAGTCCTGCACGTAGTCGAACGACGTCCGACCGACCAGGTCGTCGAGCAGAGTGGCGCAGAGCGCCCGGATGTCCTCCTCAAGGAGCTTCATGCGTCGCGGCGTGAACGCCTTGGACACCAACCGCCGATAGCGGGTGTGCTCCGGCGGGTCCATGAAGATCATCATCTCCATGTCGATCGGATCCGCGGTGATCATCTCCATGACGGTGCCGTGGGAGGAGCAGAACGTCTTGGGATCGCGGCTGAAGGCGTCGACGTCGGCGAACCGGCTCACCGCATAGAAGTCGTACTGTTCGTTGTAGTAGAGCGGCTGCTCATCACGCAGGCGCTTCCAGATTGCGTGCGGGTCCCATTTGTACTTCTCGTTGAGTGGATCCCAGGCGAGTGGCTCGGTGTCGACAGCCGTCATCGTGGTCCCCCTTCAGACACCGACGTGGTGCGCTTCCCAGAGCTTGATCCCGCCGAGGATGCCCGCCTTGTTGTCCACCACGCTGATGCGCTCGAGCACGGCACCGAGGTCGCGCCGGTTCACCCGGGAGGCGTTGCCGCCGCCGATGTAGAGGTGGTCGAAGAAGGAGAGTGCATCGAGATACGCGATGGCCTTTCGTACCCGCCTGTTCCACCGCTCGTCGCCGATCTTCTTGCGCGCCGCCTCCCCGAGCTGCTCGTTGAACACCTCACCCTTGCGGAACTCCAGGTGGGCGAACTCGAGGTGCGGCATCAGGCTGCCGTCCATGAAGAACGCGGTGCCGAAGCCGGTACCGAGCGTGATCACCACCTCGAAGCCCTCGCCCTTGACCACCGCCGCCCCCTGGACGTCGGCATCGTTGGCCACGCGGCACGGCTTGCCGATCGACTGGGCGAGCGCTCCCGCCAGGTCGAAGTCCGACCAGGCCGTCGCCAGCGCCGGATCGAGCTTGGTGCCCGGGCCGTTCGTGCACACGAAGTGCGGCGCACTGAGGACGTGACCCTGTCGGACCATGCCGGGGAAGCCACAGGACACCCGGTCCCCCTCGGGCAGCTTGGCGACCAAGCTCGTCAAGGTGGAGACAAGGTCGTCGGGCGACATCGGGTACTTCGTGGGCACTCTGACCCGCCCGGCGATCGGTGCCCCCTCCTTGTCGAGGACGTCGGCTTTCAGGCCGGTTCCGCCCACATCGATGGCGATCGTGAACGGGTGCTCGTGCGGCGGGTCAGCGGAAGTGTCAGTCACCGGCACGAACTGTAGCCAGGTGTGCCCGATTTCGGTCCGGTCGTACCGATCCCGTCATCCCTTCAGGACATCGTGGAGGACGTCGCGGAGCTGATCCCCCAACTCCTGGTTGCTCGACGCCTCGAACGCGTCGCCGGCGAGGAACAGTCCCGAGAAGAGGACGCCGATGGCGGCGGCCATCCGCACCCGGTCCCGTAGTGGAACCCTGGGGTCGGCCAGCACGCGGCGCAGCCGGTTCTGAATGTCGTCGTGCTCGGCGTCGTGGTCCTCGCGGTGCAGCTTCTCGAAGACGGCCTGGTTCCGCTCGTGCATGAGGAAGATCTTGCGCTGGGCCAGCATCTGGTCGACCAGCCCTTCGAGCAACTCGCCCCACTGGGCCAGGGAGACCGGTCCATCCCCCATCTGCATCAAGGCGCCCTTGCCGAACTCGTGCAGGCGCAGGTGCAGCGCCATGAGGATGTCTTCCTTCGATTCGAAGTGGTAGTAGAGGGCCGCCTTGGTCACACCCAGCTGCTCGGCGATCTGCCGCAGGCTCGTGCCGTCGTAGCCCTGCTCGGTGAAGAGGTCGAGCGCCACATCGAGGATGCGCTCACGGGTGTCGGTGGGTGCGGCCACGGGCGTATCGCCGGCGGTGTCGACGTGGCCCGGCGCGTCGGGGATCGGCCCGACAGCCGGCTCTTCGCCGAGGACGGCCTCGAGCTCACCGATGGCGTCTGCCTTCTCCCCCGCAGTCTGTGTCATGCGCCGTGTCGTGTCATCGGATGGGTCATCTCTTCTGCACCTTACCCCGTGTGAGCCCACAATTCTACTTGACGGCAGGTAAGTATCGCGCTTACCATGCCCTTGGAAGTACTTTACTTAACGACCGGTAAGGATGTCTATGGCTGCCGAATTCATGATTCAGGCCGAAGGGCTGACCAAGCGTTACGGCGAGACCCAAGCGCTGGCCGGCGTGGGGTTCTCCGTCCCCGCCGGCACGATCCTCGGCCTGCTGGGCCCCAACGGCGCGGGCAAGACGACCGCGGTGCGGGTCCTGACCACGCTGGCCCGGCCCGATGCCGGGCAGGCGGCTGTGGCGGGGATCGACGTGCTGAAACACCCGGCCGAGGTACGGCGCCACATCGGCGTGGCCGCCCAGGACGCCACGCTCGACCCGCTCCTGACGGGGCGCCAGAACCTCGTCCTCATCGGCGAACTGTCTGACCTGGGCCGGGCCGATT
The DNA here is from genome assembly GCA_963755375.1 of uncultured Acidimicrobiaceae bacterium. Taxonomy (GTDB): domain Bacteria; phylum Actinomycetota; class Acidimicrobiia; order Acidimicrobiales; family RAAP-2; genus Bog-473. Next base: position 149,822 of record CAVWKG010000006.1, read on the forward strand.
CCCGGGCCCGGGCCGCTGCACTCCTGGCGCAGTTCGAGCTGACGGACGCCGCCGACCGGGTGGTGAAGGGCTACTCGGGTGGCATGCGCCGGCGGCTCGACCTCGCCGGCTCGCTCATGACGCGGCCGCCGGTGCTCTTCCTGGACGAGCCGACGACGGGGCTGGACCCGACGAGCCGCCAGCGGGTCTGGGAGGCCATCCGGGAACTGCTCGGCGAGGGCGTCACCGTGCTGCTCACGACGCAGTACCTGGAGGAGGCCGACGAGCTGGCCAACCGCATCGTGGTGGTGGACCACGGTCGTGTCATTGCCGAGGGGACGCCGCAGGAACTGAAGGAGGCGAGCCGGGGCGCCCGCCTGGAAGTGACGTTGGCGGAACCACACGCCTCGGCCGTGAGCGCCATGGCACCGCTCGTATCGGGGCCGGTCCAGGTGAGCGACGACGGGCGCCATCTCAGCGCCGGCGTGGACTCGTCGACCGGTTTGGCCACCGTGGTCGTGCGAGCGCTCGACAACGCGGGGGTGCTGGTGGACAACATCGAGGTGCGGCAGCCCTCGCTCGACGACGTGTTCTTCTCGCTCACGGGCGGCCACATCGAAGAGGAGAGTCCCGAGGACGGTGCAGACGAGAGCGGCGGTGGGGGCGGCGGTGCCGTTGGCGCGGCCGGTCCCGTCGGCGACGGCGAGGGCCGTCACGAGCTGGAAGGAGTACGCGCATGACGACGACCACATTGACGCCGTCGGCAACCGGGTTCGATCGGCCCCATGCGGGCGGGAACCTTCTCGGTTCGCTGGCTGACATCTGGGCCATGACACGGCGAAATCTCGTGCACATTTCGCGGGAGCCCATGCAGCTCTCGGACGTGACGATCCAACCGCTGCTGTTCACGGTGCTCTTCGTCTACATCTTCGGTGGCGCCATCCCGATCCCCGGTGGTGGCAGCTATGTCGACTTCTTGCTGGCCGGCATTCTGGCCTTGAACCTGACCACCTCGACCATGGGCACGGCGGTGGGTCTGAGTACCGACCTGCACGAAGGGATGATCGACCGCTTCCGCACGCTGCCCATGTGGCGTTCCGCGGTGTTGGTCGGACGCTCCGCCGCCGATTTCCTCACGTCCGTCGTGTGTGCCGCCATCGTTGCCCTGACCGGCCTCGCGGTGGGCTGGCGCCCCGGCTCGACCGCCATCTCGGTCGTCGGTGGGTTCGCGCTCCTTTTGTTGTTCGCCTACGCGGTGTCGTGGGTATCCGCCTGCGTCGGGCTGAACTCCAAGAGCCCCGAGTCGGCCGCGTCGTTCGGCTTCATCGTGCTCTTCCCGCTGACATTCGTGTCCAACGCCTTCGTGCCGACCCAGCACATGCCGGGGTGGTTGCAGGTCATCGCGAACTGGAACCCGGTGAGCGCCGTCGTGGCGGGAGCCCGCGACCTCTGGGGTAATCCCAACCCATCCGCCATGGTGCAGGCCTGGCCGATGCAGCATCCCGTCGAGGCGGCGCTGATCTGGTCGGTCGCCATCCTGGCCGTGGCGGCACCGTTGGCGGCACACTTCTTCAAGAAGCGCACGACGGAATAGGGCCGCTCTGCCGGACCCGCCCACGCCTCGGAAGAGACGGTGTGGTTGGCTGTTCTCCCGTCCCTGACAGGAGAACAGTGACAGCAGAACCATGGATGGGAGACGCCTGCTCCCTCGTCGACGCCTTCCGGGCGGGAACCATCTCGCCCACCGAAGCGCTCGAGGGATCGCTGGCGGCCATTGCGGCGTCACACCTCAACGCGGTGTGCTTCGTCGACGAGGAGCGGGCGCGGCATGCGGCCACCCACGCCGACGTCGACCTGCCGTTCGGCGGGGTCCCGGTCGGGGTGAAGGAGCTCGACGCGGTCAGGGGATGGCCGCTCACCGAGGCGTCACTGGTCTACAAGGACCGGATCGCGGGGTACGACGACACCATGACGGCCCGCCTGCGGGAGGCCGGCGCCGTGCTGGTCGGGCAGACGACGGCATCGGAGTTCGGCGGGATCAACTGCACGTACACCCGCCTGCACGGGGCGACCACCAACCCCTATGACCTGGAGCGGACCCCGGGCGGGTCCTCGGGCGGTTCGGCCGCCTCGGTCTCGGGCGGGCTGCTCCCGCTCTGCACGGGTGGCGACGGAGGGGGCTCCATCCGCATCCCCGCCGGGTTCACCGGCTTGTTCGGCCTGAAGTCGACGTTCGGTCGGATCCCGAAGGGACCGAAGACCGAGATCGAGCCGCTGACCGCGGTCCTGGGGTGCCTCGCGCGCTCGGTGCGCGACACGGCCCGCTGGTTCGACGCGTGCAACGGCGCCGACGAGTACGACCCCTTCTCGCTGCCGCGGGTCGAGGGCTGGGAAGCCGGGCTCGAACACCAGGAGATCCGCGGCAGACGCGTCGCCGTCTCGCTCGACCTCGGTGCGGCGGTGGTGGCGTCCGGCGTGCGGGACAAGGTCGACGAGGCGTCCGACCTCCTGATCAGGGACGCCGGCCTCGAGCGCGTCGAGCGTGCCGATCGCGCTGCCCCGCGGCGGGCTGGAGTGGGCTCTGGCCGGGACGGCGAGCCTGCTCGTGGGCCTGGGTGACCTGTACCCCGCCTGCGAGTCCGAGCTCACGCCCGAGATCATGCTGGCGGCCAACATCGCCACCAACCACTTCAACGTGGACACGGCGAAGAACATCGAGGCGTTCCGCCGGCAGATCATCGTCCAGATGGCCGAGCTCTTCGACCAGGTCGACTTCGTCATCTGCGCCACCAACCCCGACGTGGCGTTCGGCGCCCGGGGTCCGATGCCGACGACCGTCGATGGCGTGGACCTGATCGCCGAGCTCGGGTTCGAGGCGGCGGTGGGGAACAACGGGGCGCTGACGATCCCGGCCAACACGACCGGGCACCCGGCCGTCGCCATCCCGGTCGGCCTGGTCGACGGCCTGCCCGTGTCCATGCAGATCATGGGCCGGCGGCACGCCGAGCAACTGCTCCTCGACCTGGCCGCAGTGGTCGAGCGGGAGCGACCGTGGCCGCTCGTGGCGCCGGGGGCGCCGATCTGAGTCGCCAAGGACCACGGGCCGACAATTCGTTTGCCGATGGGGGCGTCCGCCTCTCTCCGCGCGACGGTGGCGGCCCGCGGTGGCGCTCCGCCCCGGTGCACTCTGTCTCACCGCCGCGGGAGCACACAGGGGGTGCGCGTCGCCGAGACCCGTCGACAGCCACGCGCCTGGCCTCGGATTTTGACCCTCTGTTGAGACTTTGTGTGACTTTCGGTACCTGCGGCAAAACAACCGTTTGTCCTACCCTGTTGTGAGAAATGGCGGAAGAAATGCTCTTCACCGTGGCTGGATCCGTCGCGATGCCAGCCCAGATGATCTCGCTCGAGGAAGCGGGTCTCGAGCAGCGCGCCGACCTCCAAGAGTGGGTGCTGTCGAACCCGGCCATTCTGGGGCCCGCCGTCAAGGTCGTGACCTTCGAGTTCGACGGGGTTCCGACGCCCGGCGGCGCGGGACGGGACCGCATCTCGGTGCTGGGTCTCGGTGGCGACGGCCGCTTGGTGGTGGCCGAGCTCAAGAGCGGCCGGTCCCCCGACGCCGAGGTCTCGGCGATCAAGTACGCCGCCATGGCGAGCCGCATGCTCCCCGAGTCGCTGGCCGACCACTACGCCCGGTTCCAGTCCCGCCGCCATTCCCCCATGACGGCGGATGAGGCCCTGGCCGAGCTGCAGGCCCATGCGCCCGACCTCTCGCAGGAATCGCTGCGGCGCCCCCGCATCGTGCTCCTGGCCAGGGATTTCTCGGCCGTCGTGACCGCCAGCGTGGTCTGGCTCAGCGAAATGGGCCTGGACATCTCGCTCGTTCAGATCAGTGCCTTCCGCTCGTACGTCTACGGGCAACTGGGCAGCAGCAACGTGCCGATGATCTCGGTCAGCCAGCTCTACCCGCTGCGCGAGGTCGAGGAGTTCACCATCAGCCCGGAGCGCCAGCTGGCCAAGGAGATGGCCGAGTCCAAGCGGCGGGTGCAGGACGCCGCCCTGGTGCGGCGGCTCGTCACGACCGAGTCCGTGGCGGACGGGACGATCTTCACCCTGAGCCCGCGCACCGACCTCAACTTCGACATGCGGAGCCAGCTCGAGGAGTGGCTGGACATGGATCCCGCCCGACGGACAGCGCACTGGCAGAACAATCTGAGCGCGCCGCTCGTCTGGGACGTCGACAAGTCGGGCTATACGCCGGCCGGCTTGATTCGTCACATCGTCGAGCAGGCCACGGGCGTCACCGGCAACTTCTTCGGCACCCAGTGGTGGCGCGACCCGACGGGCTGGACCATGACCGAGCTGGCGGGACCGCTCGGCGGGGGCAAGGGCGCCATGTACCGCGAATACTGGTCACGCTGGCTCGACAAGGTCCGCGCCCGGAACCCGCACTGGACCCAGATGACCACCCTGCCCGCGCAGAACTTCATCACCCTGCCTTCGTCGGTGCGCGGCACGCACTACGGCCTCAGCTTCGCGGCCGGCGGCCGCCTGCGGTCCGACTTCTACGTCGACCTCGGCTCCCCCGAGGCCAGCGCGGCGCAGTTCGACGTCTTGGCGTTGCAACAGGACCTGGTCGAGTCGCTCTACGGTGCGCCGCTCTCGTGGGAGAGGCTGCCCGACCGTGGCGCCTTCCGCGTCGCGGACTACAGCGAGGGAGACATCACCCGGGTCGAGGACTACGCCTTCTACATCGACTGGATGATCGACGCCCAGGAGCGGCTGCGCCGGGCCGTCAACTCGGTGCTGCAGACCGGCGAGCCCCCGGACGACGACTTCGACCGGCGCTGACGTCCGGTTCGTCGGAAGGTCCGAACGTCCGTTCGTCGAGACCTCGGTTCGTCGGAGCGCCGGCCGTCACGACGTCTTCAGCTTCCACACGGCCAAGGGCGCGAACACGATGACGAGGGCGGCCGTCCACAGCAACGACGGCACGAGGTAGTACGAGACGGAGTGCCCGAGCAGCCGTTGAGCATCGGGACCACCGGTGAGCAGGCGCACCGTGTTGACCATCTGCGTCATGGGCTGATTGTTGGCGAAGGCCTGCATCCACCCCGGCATGGTCGACACCGGCACGTAGGCCGATGAGACGAAGCTCAGCGGGAACACCAGGAACGAGAGGCCCTGCGCCGCCTGGGGGCTGCCGGCGGCGAGGCCCATGGCGATGAACATCCAGACGAAGGCGAAACCGTAGAGGATGGTGAGGCTGAGCGCCGCCACCGCGTCGACGGTCGTACCCGTGAGGCGGAACCCGACGGCAAAGCCGGCTGCGGTCATCACGACCACGCCCCAGGCGACGAGTGCCGTGTCGGCGCCCACCCGCCCCGAGGCGATGGAGATGAGCCGAATGGGCAAGCTGCGCAGCCGGTCGAACAGCCCGCCCTCCTTGTCGTCCGCGACGCCGCTCGCCGCGCTCATGCCCTGGAACAGCACGCCGGTCACCACGAAGCCGGGCACCAGGAAGTCCACGTAGGAGAGGCTCCCGGTGTGGCCCACCGCACCACCGAAGACGTAGCGGAAGATGAGCAGGAAGAGCAGGCCCTGCGCGGTGCCGGCGATGAGGAGAGCCGGCGAGCGCATGAATTTCTTCAACGTGCGCGCCGCCACCTGACCGGTGGCAACGAGATACGACGCTCCCTGGTTGACCGTGGCCGTCACGGGCGGGGCCTGGCGCGGCGGGTCGAGGGTGAGGTCAATAGTCATGCTGCGTCCTCCTTCGGAGTCGTCGGGGTGGCATCGGTGGGCGAGGCGCGGTGCCGGGTCAGGGCGAGGAACACCTCGTCGAGCGTGGGCCGGCGCAGCGCGATGTCCTCCACCGGCACCTCGGCCTCGTCGAGGGCGCGGACAACGATCGGCAGAAGCTTGGAGCCGCCCGGCGCGGCGAGCGAGCACCGGCGCGTCGCCGGGTCGGTCGTCGGATCGGCCATCCCGAGCGAGGCCAGCACGTCGGCCGCCTGCCGCATGGTGGCGACGTCGACCGTGTGCAGCTCGACCATGTCGGCGCCCACGCGGGACTTGAGCTCACTCGGCGACCCCTGCGCCATGACGCGGCCGCCGTCGATGATGACGATGGAGGAGGCGAGGTGGTCGGCCTCATCGAGATACTGCGTCGTCAGCACGATGTCGGTCCCGCTGGTGCTCATGGCGTGCACGGCGTCCCACACCTCGTTGCGGCTGCCGGGGTCGAGGCCCGTCGTCGGCTCGTCGAGCAACAACAGCCGGGGCGAGCCGACCAGGCTCGCTCCCAGGTCGAGCCGTCGTCGCATCCCGCCGGAATAGGTCCGGACCTGGCGATCGGCGGCCTCCACCAGATCCATCTGCTCGAGGATCCTCTTGCTTGAGGCCACCGCCTCGGCGCGGCCCTGGCCGTACAGGCGGGCCACCATGACGAGGTTCTCGCGGCCCGTCATCATCTCCTCGACGGCGGCGGACTGCCCGGCGAGGCCGATCATGCGGCGCACCGCCATCGGGTCGTGCACCACATCGTGCCCGTTGACGACGAGCGTGCCGCGGTCGGGCGCGATGAGTGTGGCCACCATGCGGATGAAGGTGGTCTTCCCGGCGCCGTTGGGACCGAGAATGGCCACCGGCTGTCCGGCCGGCAACGTGAGGGTCAGGTCGGTGAGGGCCTGGACCTTGCCGAATTTTTTGGTGAGGCCGTCGGCCTCTACGAGCGCGTGCATGCGCGGTTCCTTTCGTGGGTCGCTGCTGCTTGTGCAGAGCCCGTCCCACGGAGGTCGCCTACGCTCTCGAGTGCTGCCCCGGGCGAAGGTCCTTCGTGGATCGGGCTCGTGGTTGTGCCGGCCCGGGGCCGCGTGGTGTCACGCGCGGCTCCGGGTCATTGCTTTGGGGGTTTATTCTCAGGGGGTCATCCCTCGGGGAGGTCGAAAGTGAAGTGCACCTCCTCGGGGTCGAAGTCCTCGGTCTGGAAGAGACGCCACATGTCGAGACCCTCGAGCGTGCCGTCGGCCATCTCCTCGATGAGCGCCTTGACGAAGGAGAGCTCTGCGGTCAGCACCTGTTCCTCGTACTCTGCCTCGAGCTCGAAGAGGCGCGGCAGCCCGGCGTCGCGGCCGGCGCGCATGGCGCCTCGCATCGCCACGAGCTTCATGGTCAGGGCCTCGGAGCGCCGGCGGAGGGCGGCCAGGGCATCGTCGGGATCGAGCGCGGGGATGAAGGACAGGCCGGCCATGAAAGCCGGGTACTCCTTCGTCGGGGTGCCGAGCAGCTCGGTCAGCCAGTCGGTCATCTCGAGCGATCCTTCCTCCGTGATCGCGTAGACGGTGCGCTGGGGACGCTTCCCCTCGCGCACCGTGCCGGTCGCCTTGATGAAGCCCTTCTTCTCGAGGGATTCCACGACGGCGTACAGCGAGCCGTAATTGAGGCGGACGCTCTCCTGCTTGGCCCGCGCCCGCAGCGTCTGGGCCACCTCGTAGGGGTGCATCGGCTTCTCGTAGAGGCAGACGAGGACCGCCAGGGCGAGGGGATTGGAGCGGGACCACCGGGGCATCAAGTCAGTATATTTGATTCAGAGTAATCTGTAAAGAGTGTTCTGAGCCATGTCGCGTCCGAGCGAGCTGGCTTCTGCCGGTGACCGGCCGGAGCAGCGGGAAACAGGGTCGGCGACCTGCGATGCGACGGGCGTAACCTCCCTGACGTGTCCCCGACCATCCTCCACGTGGCCCCCCACCCCGACGACGAGGCGGTGGGATGTCCCGGCGCGCTCCTCCACCTGCTCGACCGGGGCTGGACCGTGGTCAGCGTCATCGCCAGCCAGGGCTTCGAGGGACAGTGGGACCGGCGGCGGGCCGAGGCCGAGGAGGCGGCGCAGCGGGCCGGCTTCGTTCCCGTCTTCCTGGACCCGCCGCTCACCCTCGACCTCGACGCGGATCTCGCCCTGGCGACGCGCCGCACCGCCACCGAGCTCCCGGCCATCGTGGAGGAGCACGGGGCCTCCATCGTCGTCTCACCCTCGCCGCACGACGTGCATCACGGTCACGAGACCGTGGGCCGGGGTGTCCAGCGCGCCATGGCGGCCCTGCCGCCGACGGTGCGCTGGTGGATGTGGGGCGTATGGGGGGAGCTGCCGGCACCGAACGTCTATTACGGATTCGACGCGAAAGTCCTCGACCGGGCCCTCCACATCCTGGACGCGTACGCGGGAGAGCTCGAGCGCAACGACTACCGCTCCTTCCTGTCGGGCCGGGCGGCCGCGAACGCCGTGATGGGATCCGAGCGTGTCTTCGGCTTCGGCTCCCGCGCCGCCAGCGCGCTCCCCTATGCCGACCTGGTGACGGAGGTCCGGCTCGTCGACGGCCGGTTCCTGGCATCCGAGCCGCACTACCTGGACCAGGGGCCCGAGCCCTCGGCGCAGTACGACGTCGATCTCACGCCGTGGCTCGACGCACCGTCCGCGCACGAGCTCGTGGGGTACGTCCGCGAAGTGCGGGGCGATCGGGCGCCGTGACGTCGGTCGCCATGCTCACGCCGCGACTGGTCGACGACTTCCGGCGCGACGGGTTCGTGGTGGTGCCGGACCTCCTGCGCGCCGACGAGCTCCGCCGCTTCGGAGCGGCCGTCGACGAAGGGGTCGCACGCCGCAGCCGGCACGATGCCCGGACCGTGGCCGAGAAGACGCCCTACGAGCAGAGCTTCATTCAGTGCCAGAACCTGTGGGAGGACTGCGAGGAGGTCCGGCCGCTGACCTTCCACCCCGTGATCGCGGAAACGGCGGCGCGGCTCCTCGGTGTCGGTGCCGTCCGGCTCTGGCACGACCAGGCGCTGTTCAAGGAGGCGGGCGGGCGCGCGACCGACCCCCACCAGGATCAGCCCTACTGGCCCATCGTGGAGACCGACACCATCACGGCCTGGATCCCCTTCGACGGGTCGACGCTCGAGAGCGGCGCGATGGGCTACCTCCCGGGGAGCCACCGGCTCGGCGTGCGCGAGTTCGTCGACATCTTCTCCGGCCACGGTGACGACCCGCTGACCCGGCGCGAGCTCCAGGGGATCGCGCCGGTGTTCGTCGAAGTGACGGCCGGGTCGATCGCCTTCCACCACGGCTTGACGTTCCACTTGGCCAGGCCGAACCTCACCGGTACCGTCCGTCGGGTGCACACCGCCATCTATTTCGCCGACGGGTCCACCCGGGGCGAGGGGCGCTTCCCGCACCCCGCGGTGGAGCGGGCCGGCATCGCCATGGGCGCACCCATCGCCAGTGCCGTGACGCCGATCGCCTGGCCGCGCCCGGGCGGCGACCTGCCCGATCCTCCCGCCGAGCCGATGGCATGACGTCCGTGCTCACCGCGACGCAGCGCACCTCGTGGACGGAGCGGGGCTTCTTCCGCGTCGATGGCTTCGCCGCTCCGGAGGCGGGCGCGGCGATGCTGGCCCGGGTGACCGAAGTCGTGCGGGACGCCGGCCTGGCCCAGGCACTCGGGGTCAAGGTGGTGCCCGAGAGCAACAAAGCCGCCACAGTGGTGGCGAACCCCGAAGACGGGGTGTCCAAGATCTTCCGGCTGCACCGCGACCCGGTCTTTGCCCGCTTCGCGCACTCGGCCGCGGTCGTCGACCTCGTCTCGGAGCTCATCACCCCCGACATCGACGTCTTCTTGTCGCAGTTCATCTTCAAGACGGCCGGTGCGTGGGGGCAGCCCTGGCACCAGGACTCCTTCTACTTCCCGTTCGAGCCGGCGCGACCCGTGGTCGGCATCTGGCTCGCCGTGTCCGAGGCGACGCTCGTCAACGGGTGCCTCCACGTGCTGCCCGGATCGCAGGCCGAGCCGGTGCACACCCACGTCCCGGACCGCCGCCCGGGTGCGAACTACGGCTACTTCGAGATCATCGACCACGACATGCGGGCCGCCGAGCCGGTGCTGATGGATCCGGGTGACCTGCTGGTCTTCGACAGCCACCTGATGCACTGCTCGACGGACAACGAGTCCGGTGGCATCCGCGCCGCGATGGTGTACCACTACGCGGCGGCGGGGACTGTCGACCACTCGGAGGAGTACTTCCCGACGGTCAACGATTGGGTGCCGGCGCGGCGGGACGGGCGGCCGACGTCTCCGTTGGCGGCGTGAGCCGGTCGGGCATCCGTTGGCCCTGAAGTTCGACGCCATGCTGCCGGCGCAGCCCCTCCGCCAGGCGGCCGCACTCGGGCGACGGGCCGCGGAGGCCGGGCTGTCCGGCCTGGTCGTCACCGAGGCGGGCCGCACGGCCTACCTCACCTGCGGCGCGCTCGTGGCGGCGGCCGACATCGACGTGTTGACCGGGATCGCCGTGGCCTTCCCGCGCAGCCCGATGGTGACCGCGGCCACGGCGTGGGAGTTGGCGGAGGCGAGCGGGGGCCGCTTCCGGCTGGGACTGGGCGCACAGGTGCGGGCGCACATCGAGCGCCGCTACGGATCGGAGTTCGACCATCCGGGACCGCGGTTGCGCGAGTACGTCCTCGCCGTGAAGCAGATCTTCGAGTCCTTCCGCAACGGCGCCCCACTGGCGGTGGCGGGCGAGTTCTACAACCTCTCGCTGCTCCCGCCCACCTGGGCGCCGGGCGCCATTGCGTGCGCGGATCCGCCCGTCGACGTCGCCGCGGTCAACCCCTGGATGCTGCGCATGGCGGCGGAGGTGGCGGACGGCGTCCACGTCCACCCCCTGAACACGCCCACCTACCTGCGCGAGACCGTGCTGCCCAACCTGGAGGCGGGCGCCGCCCGCTCCGGGCGCCGTGTCGAGGACCTCGAGATCATCGTCCCGGCCTTTCTCGTGGTCGGCGACACCGACGTGGAACGGGCGAGATGGCGTGAGATGGCGCGCGTGCAGGTCGCCTTCTACGGATCGACACCCACCTATGCGTTCATCTTCGAGCAACTCGACCGCGAGGACACCACCGACCTGATCCGCGAACGGCAACGGGCGGGCGACATGCCGGGGATGGCGGCGGAGATCGACGACGACCTCCTGGAGAACTTCATCACCGAGGGGACCTGGGACGACATCGCCGACACGATCGTGGCCAAGTACGGCGGCCTGGCGACCAGGGTGGTCAGCTACTTCACCGGATCGGATGTCGTGCGCGATGCCGACGCCTTCGAACGGTGGGGGCCGCTGGCCCGGCAGGTCAGGGACTCCTCCTAGCGGTTGGCTCGCCGGCCGGACGCCGGGCCCGGCGGCGGAAGAGCCCGCGCGCGGCCTCCTCCGGTTCCTCTGCGGCGAGGGCGGCGTCGAGCTCCGCGAACGAGTCCTTCTCGTCATCGTCGTCGTTCATGCCCGCAGAGCCGGCGAACTCTCCGTGGATCGGCTCCTCTTCGGCGACGTCGCCGTCGTCCAACAGCTCGATGATCTCGTCGCCGTCGTCGGCATCCCGTTGCGAGGGAGACGGCCACACCGGGGACGCGCCCGGGCGCGGGGCGCCTTCGGTGCGGTCGAAGAGCGTCGAGAGCCGGTCCTCGACCACATCGATGTTTGCGGTCGCGGCGGCGAGGGCCCGGTGGAGCTCGGGTACGTGCTCGGGCAGGCGCGGCGAACCGGCTGCGCCGACTGGTCGGATGCGGTCGCTCCAGGCTGACCCGGTCCAGTAGCGCTCCTGGTCCTCACGCTCGGGGTCTTGCTGCCACCCCGGGCCATTGTCCATGCGTCCCCCCTCCGGTCCGCTCGGGATCTCCCCCGTCAGTCTCCCACTGTAAATGCGCACCTCGGATGCGGGTACCGCGGCGGAGGCGGAAGGAGGAAGGGGGACGCCCGGCGTCGATGCGGACCACGGGACGGGGGCAGAATAGGATCCCAGGGCCTCCCGAGTGGCTGCGGCAACAACGGAACGACAACGATGACGACATGGAAGGACCGCGGTGGCTATCCAATTGAAGGCAGGAGCGAGACTGCGCAGTGCGACCGATGCCTGCGAGGTCGTGGTGGTCCGGGCCCCTGCCGAACCCGTCGACCTGCGCTGTGGCGGCCACCCCTTCCTGCCGATCGATGCCGAGCCCACGCACCTGAGTGTCGAAGCGGGATTCGGCGGCGGGACCCAGTTGGGCAAGCGCTACAGCGACGAGGAGCTCGGCCTGGAGCTCCTGTGCACGAAGGCGGGCGAAGGCGCCATCTCCGTCGGCGAGACCATCCTCGCCGTCAAGGGCGCCAAGCCACTGCCCGCCTCGGACTGAGGGGCTCGCCCTCGTGAACATCGCCATGTTGCTCGAGATGGCGGCGGAAGGCGACCCCGAGCGGGTCGTCCTCGGCTCCCACGATGGCGGCATCACCGCGGCGGAGCTCCTCGAGCGGTCCCGGCGCGCCGCCGTCTATTTCGAGAAGAGCGGGACCGAGGTCGTCGGGTATTTCGGGTTGAACTCCGACGTGCTCCCGGTGGCGCTGTTCGGCGCCGCCCTGGCCGGCCTGCCGTTCTCCCCGATCAACTACCGGGCACCGGACGAGCAGTTGCGAGGGATCCTCGGACGTGTCACCGGCGGTCTCATGATCGCCGACGACGACGAGGTTGCCCGCCTGGGAGCCTGTGGGGCCGAGCACGTGATCACCAAGGGGGAGTTCTCAGCGGCCAGCGCGGAGCCGGTGACGGGCGAGCATCCCTTCGTCGACCCCGAGGACATCGGCGTGCTGCTCTTCACCAGCGGAACGACGTCGGACCCGAAGGCCGCGGTGCTGCGGCACCGGCATCTCGTCTCCTACATCATCTCGAGCGTCGAGTTCCTCGGGTGCGAGCCCACCGAGGCACAGCTGATCTGCGTGCCGCCGTACCACATCGCAGGGATCGCGGCGGTGCTCAGCTCGCTCTACGCCGGACGCCGGATCATGTACCTGCCCTCGTTCGACGCCACGGAGTGGGTCCGCCAGGCAGCCGACGAGCGCATCACCCACGCCATGGTGGTGCCGACGATGCTCGGGCGGATCCTCCAGGCCGTCGAGGAAAGCGGCGTCGAGCCGCCGGCGCTGCGCCACCTCTCCTACGGCGGCGGGCGCATGCCGCTCGAGCTCGTGGAGCGGACGCTGCGGGACATGCCGCACGTCGACCTGGTCAACGCCTACGGGCTGACGGAAACAAGCTCGACCATCGCCATGCTGACCCCCGACGACCACCGCGAGGCCTTCGCCAGTGACGACCCCGCCGTCCGGGCGCGGCTGGGGTCGGTCGGGCGTCCCCTCCCGTCCCTCGAGGTAGAGGTCCGGGGGTTGGACGAGGTGGCCCTCCCGCCGGGAGACAAGGGCGAGATCTGGGTGCGCGGCGAACAGGTCGCCGGCGAGTACGTGGGGAACAACACCCTCACCGAGGACGGCTGGTTCCGCACGCGGGACGCGGGGTGGTTCGACGAGCACGGCTTCCTCTACGTCGACGGCCGGCTCGACGATGTGATCGTGCGGGGAGGTGAGAACATCTCGCCGGGCGAGGTCGAGGAGGTGCTCATGTTGCACGCTGCCGTCGCCGAGGCCGCGGTGATCGGCCTCCCCGACGCCGAGTGGGGAGAGACGGTGGCCGCCGTCGTGGTGCTCCATCCCGGAGGGTCGGCCAGCGGGTCCGACCTGCAGGGCTGGGTACGCGCGCGGTTGCGCTCCACCAAGACGCCGGGGGTGATCGAGTTCCGGGACGAGCTGCCGTACTCGCCGACCGGGAAGCTCCTCCGGCGGGTCTTGCGGGACGAGCTCGCCGAGAGCTCGAAGCGGTGAACGGGGCGCCGTAGGTCTTCTGCCGGATCAGTCCCGCAGGTCTCTCCCCGTGAGGCGCAAGAAGACGTCCTCGAGGTTGGGCGAGCGCACCTCGACCCCGGTCAGTTCGACGCCGTGGCGCGAGGCCACGGCGACCACGGCCGAGAGCACGGCCGGGCCGTGGTCAGTGGTCAGTTCCAGATGGCCGTCGACCTCGTGCGCGTCGTGGATGTTGTCGAGCTCGCGGCAGGCGGCGGCCAGCTCGTCGAGGGCGGCGGGATCGCAGGCCAGGTGCACCTTGTCCCGACCCCCGTGCTCCCCGATGAGCGCAGCGGCCGTGCCCTCGGCGACGAGTCGGCCGTCATCGATGATGCCGATGCGGTCGCACAGCTTGGCTGCCTCCTCCATGTAGTGCGTCGTGTAGAGGACGGCGATGCCGAGCCGCCCGACGGTCTCGAGGATGGCATTGCGGCTCTGGGGGTCGACGCCCACCGTGGGCTCGTCGAGCACGAGCAGCTTGGGCCGGTGCAGCAGGCCGGCCGCCATGTTGGCCCGCCGCTTCATGCCGCCCGAGTAGGTACGGATGCGGTCCTTGCCGCGATCGGCCAGCCCGACGAGCTCCAGGGTCTCGGCGATGCGCACCTGGAGCTCCTTGCCGGTGAGCCCGTAGAGCTGGCCGAAGAAAGTGAGGTTCTCGGCCGCCGAGAGATCCGGGTACAGGGCCAGCTCCTGAGGGACGAAGCCAATGGCCGCCTTGGCCTCGAGCGGGCCGCCGGCGAAGCCGGCGATGGACACGTCCCCCTCGTCCGGGACGGTCAGGCCGCACAGCATGGAGATCGTCGTGGTCTTCCCGGCGCCGTTCGGGCCCAGCAGCCCGTAGCACTCGCGCGCACCGATGCAGAAGGAGACCCCGTCGACGGCTCGCCGCTCGCCGTAGCTCTTCCGCAGGCCCTCGCAGCGCAGCATCGGGGGCGCGACCGCCCCCGGCGCGCCTGACGCGCTGCAGGGCATGACGCGTTCAGTCGGCCACGACGAGAGGATACGAGGCGGCGGCGAGACCGAGGATCTCCTCCCTGTCCTCGCCCAGAAGGAATCCCGCGGCGATGGTGGCGTCGAGCGCTGCTTCGAAGCGCTGCAGGTACTCGTTCTTCCCTCCGGGGTACAGGGTCGACAAGGTGGCGTCGTCGAAGGGCTCGGTGCGGCCGAAGAGCATGGCGAAGGACTCGCCACTCTGACCGAGTCCTGCCAGAACCGCGGCCGGTGCCTCGACCCACGGGGTGCGGATCCCACCCCGCGCCAGTCCGTGACCGTCGAGGAGGTAGCCGGTCCCGTCTCCGTCGACGTCGAGCCGGGGTGCCGATGGGGGCGGTTCGCCACCAGCCGCCCACCGAGCCAGATGGGCCAGGGCGGCCTGGGAGACGTAGTGCTGCTGGGGGCCCGCGTTGATCGGGGTGTCCGTCCGGCCGATCATCAGGTTCGTCGTGGGGCGCAGCAACTCGGCCATGCGCTGAGAGCTCAGCGTGCCGTCGTCGTGGCGGCCGGCGCTGACCGTATAGGTGTCGGCATGGGCCGCTCCCGCCATCTCCCAGAGACGGATCCGCGCGGAATCCGGCTGTTGCGCCAGCCCGCCACCGAGGAGGATGACGTCGGTCTCGCTCTGCAGCACGAGCACGGGCACCCGTGTGTCCTCACGGATGCGCTCACCCTTCGACGAGATGGCGCGCCGGGTGGCCTCCATGCTCTCGCCCCGAGCGGAAGGAATGAAGACGCCGTCGATCGAGACGCCGACACCGGGCCGCCCGTGGACGAAGAAGCCGTCGAAGAGCCGTGCGTGGGGATCGACGGCGTTGATGTACGTCACCAGGCAGGCCGCCGACTGCGACTCGCCGGCGGCGAGCAGCTGTGCCGGCGCCAGGCCTCCGAGTGGGTTCTCGTCAACCGGCCGGCGCAGCAGGGCAGCGACCTGCGTGAAGATGTCGAAGGACCACGCGTCACCGGGGTGGTCGAGCTCGCCGTAGCGCTCCGGCGCCAGGAGTTTGAGGTGGATGCTCTCGACGAAACCCCCGCCATCGATCCCGACCTTCTGGGCCGAGACTCCCACCCACGCGTGGCCCTGGGCGGCGAGATGACGGTGGAAGAACCCCCAGTCGGGCGCGGCATCGATGCCCGCCGAGACGTTGTGCCACTCTACGACCACGGTGCCGCTGAATCGTTCCGGATCGAGGGGGCGTCGCACCACGAACCGCGTCCGGAACGGTGCCACGGCGCCAGGGGTCACGTCCCAGTGCCCGTCCGGTCCGCGCTCCCCTTCCAGCTCGTACGAGAGCGCCGACCCCTCGACGCTGAACTCCGTCTCCCCGTAGCCGAGCGTCGCCAGGTCGTAGTCCCGCATGACGTCGGGGGCGGCCCCCGGTATCTCCTGGAAGTCTGCTCGTCGTGTGCTCGCCACCGTCGTCCTTCCCCGTCGGGGCGCCGTGCCCCACTCGATCTCTGGCTTCCCTCTCGGGATCGTCCCTCACGGTAGGCGGTCTCGGAACCGGCAGGCAGACGGCGCCGGAAACCGTCGGTGACGGGAGCTGCTACTTGAGCGCCCAGACGGCAGATGGTACGCATCCTCCATGTTCCTGCTGCGATTCGGAATGCGTTCGGCGACCGGCGATCCCGCGGCGCGCTCGGCGCTCTATGCCGCCGCGATCGACATGTGCGCCTGGGCGGAGGATCGCGGCGCGGTCACGGCCGTCTTCAGCCAACACCACGGCGCTGAGGACGGCTATCTCCCCTCGCCGATCCCGATCGCGGCCGCGGTCGCCGCGAGGACCCGGACACTGCCCATTTCGGTCGCCGCACTGCTCGTCGCCCTCTACGAACCGGTGAAGCTCGCCGAGGATCTCGCCGTGGTGGACCTGATCAGCCGCGGCCGCGTGTCGTACGTCATCGGCATCGGTTATCGACCCGAGGAGTTCGCCATGTTCGGGGTCGACCCGAAGCGGCGCGCCGCGCTGGTCGAGGACCACATCGGCCTGCTCCGCCGCTTGTGGTCCGGCGACGAGGTCGAGGTCGACGGGCGTCCGGTCCGGGTGACGCCGCAGCCGTTCACTCCCGGTGGACCGCTGCTCGCCTACGGCGGAGGCAGCGAGGCGGCGGCGCGGCGGGCGGCGCGCCTCGGCATGCTGTTCATGGCCGAGACGCACGACGCCACTCTGGAGAAGGCCTATCGCGCCGAAGGCGGTGCGTCGGCCCCGGGGTGCTTCTTCGCGCCGTCGGGGGTGCCGTTGACCGTCTTCGTCGCCGACGACCCCGAGCGGGCCTGGGCCGACATCGGGGACTACCTCCTGCGCGATGCAGCGAGCTATTCCGCCTGGAACAGCTCCCGCGGTGGCACGGCATCGATCTCCCGCGCGTCCAGCGTCGCCGAGCTGGCGGCCGAGAAGGGGGCCTATCAAATCGTGACGCCCGCCGAGGCTCGCACCCTCGTGGGGACCGGCTTCCCGTTGAACCTGCAGCCGCTCGTCGGCGGCCTCCCTCCGGATGTCGCCTGGCCGTACCTCGAGGCGGCGGCCGCCGTTTCGGCGAATTCGGTCTAGCGGTACTGGGTCTCGGACTTGTCCCGGGGCGCCGGCGGGTTCGACGGGAAGTTGCCGATCAAGGTGTAGGAGACCCCGTTCTGGAGCGCCGCCGTCCGCGTCATGTCCAGGGACTCCCAGATGGCCCGGATAGTCCCCTGGATCGCCTTGGGGTTGCGCCGGGCAATCGACGAGGCGATCTCCAGCGCCCGCGGGCGCAGCTCCTGCCGGGGCACGACCTCGGTCACGAGACCCAGACGAAGGGCCGTGTCGGCGGTGATGCGCTCCTCGTTGCCCATCAGCGCCCACCGCAGCACGTCGCCGAGCGGCACGCCCCGGTGCAGCATTCCGATGGGCTCGAGTGCGCTGACGATCCCCACGTTGGCGTGCGGGTCGAAGAACACCGCGTCCGGCGAGCATATGATGATGTCCGACTCGTTCAAGAAGTACTGGGCCCCACCGGCGCAGAACCCATGCACCGCCGTGACCACGGGCTTCCACACCTTGTGGTGCAGCTTCGGCCCCAGGGTGACACCCGGGTCGAAGCTGTTCCACTCGTTGTCCTTCATGAACCAGGGATTCTCAGTCGTGATGTCGATCCCCGTGCCGAAGGCGCGGTCACCGTTCGCCTGGAGCACCGCACAGTGGATGTCGTCGCGGTCGCGGACGGTCTCCCAGGCCCACTGCATGTCCGCCGCCATGACGTTGTTGAAGGAGTTCAAGTTGTCCGGCCGGTTCAGCGTGATGGTGGCGATGTTGTCGGCGACGTCGAAAAGAATGGCTTCGCGTTGCATCGGTTTCCTCCAGGGCGCGGAGACGGTCGGCGTCGGTCCGGACGTCGGCAAAATAGTACACTCTTCTTTGCCGTCCTCCCCGGTTTGCGACCGGACGTACGGGGCCGTCAGCATCACACAAGACGCACTCGCAGACTGCGGGACAGACACCAAGCAGAGGCGCGCCGACAGCACGGCGCGTCACGTGGACAGAGAGGATCACGCCGTGGAGATCAAGGGGAAGAAGGCCGTCATCGTCGGCGGAGCGTCGGGTATGGCCAAGGCCTCCGCCGAGCTCCTGGTCCAAAAGGGCGCCGGCGTCGCCATCCTCGACCTGCCGGCCTCGGCCGGCGCCGAGGTGGCCAAGGGACTCGGCGGCACGTTCCACGAGGTCGACGTGCTGGACGACGCGCAGGTCGAGAGCGCGCTGGCGGATGCGGTCGAGGCTCTGGGCGGACTGCACATCGCCGTCAACACCGCTGGCGGTGGCATCGGGAAGCGGACCCTGACCAAAGAAGGCCCGCACCCGCTCGAGGATTTCCGCCGCACCATAGAGCTCAACCTGATCGGCACGTTCAACCTCAACCGGCTCCAGGCCTGGCACATGTCGACCAACGAGCCCGAGGACGAGGAGCGCGGGGTCATCATCGACACCGCCTCCATCGCCGCCTTCGAGGGCCAGATCGGTCAGGTCGCCTACACCGCCGCCAAGGCCGGCATCGCCGGAATGATGCTGACCATGGCGCGCGACCTGGGCAGCCTGGGGATCCGTTCGGTCGCCATCGCTCCCAGTCTGTTCAGCACCGGACTGACCGAGGGCATCCCGGACGAGTTCGCCGCGGCTCTGACCAGGGACGCCGCGTTCCCCAAGCGGATGGGACGGCCCGAGGAGTACGCCCGGCTCGCCGTGGCGATCGTGGAGAATCCGATGTTGAACGGCTCCTGCATCCGTCTGGACGCCGGGCAACACTTCTCACCCAAGTAGTCGGCCCGCGGACGCCGGGCCGGGGACGGACGGGAGGGCAGGTGCCGGAGCGATCGGTCGACCTCCGCATTGACGTGACCGGGGCCGTCGGCCTCGGCGAGCCCGCGCACATCGCCCTCACGGTGACGGTCCCCGACGCGCCGCCGGCGGCTCCGGTCGTGTGCTTCGCCAAGCCGGGGGCGGGCTACGGGCGCGGGTACTACACCGAGGGCCTCCCGGGTCCGGGCCCGGGTGCCCAGGCCGCCTGGCACGCGGCGCGCGGGTGGATCTTCGTCTCGGTCGACCACCTGGGGGTGGGCGAGAGCTCACTGCACGACCCCGAACGGCTGTCGTTCGCTCCGCTGATCGCGGCGAGTCAGGCCGCCGAGACCGAGGTGCGCCAGAGACTGGCGACGGGCACCCTGATCGACGGGCTCGGCCCCACCCCCGACGCTTTGACCATCGGCATCGGGCAGTCGATGGGCGGCGCCTTCACCGTCCTGCAGCAGGGTAGGCATCACGGCTACGACGGCGTCGCCGTCCTCGGCTACAGCCCGCTGCGCACGCAGCCACCGATGGCGCCGGGCACGGCCCCGCTCCCGCTGCCCTGGGTGCCCCGCGACACGCAGCTGTCCGACGCCGTCGTCACCAACGCGGCGGCGCTGGCCGAAATCGTCGCCGCCGTAGCCGCCCCGGCGGACGTCGTGCCGATGGCGTGGGGCTTCCACTACGACGACGTTGACCCCGTGGTGGTGCGGCGGGACCTTGCGGACTACCCGGCCCGGCACGGCGACGTTCCGCCGTGGGGATCCGCCACCATCCCGGCGACGGCGGTGTTGTGGTGCCTGGCGCCCGGCTCGACGCTGGCGGAGGCGGCCGCCATCCGCTGCCCGGTCCTGGTCGCGTCGGGTGAGCGTGACGTCCTCGTCGACCCGCGGGGTGAGCTGCGGGCCTACGAGTCGGCGCCGAGCGTCGACTTCTTCGTCTGCCCGCGCATGGCGCACATGCACTACTTCGCCGGAACCCGCGAGCTGTTCTGGCGCCGCATCGAGACGTGGGCGGACTGGGTGCGGGCGGTGCGCGACCACACAGGACCGGCGCCTTCCTGATGGACCTCGAGCCAGCCGACGACCTGCGGTCGCTCCTCACCCTGGAGCGGGTCGACCGTGACCTGTTCCGCGGCCGCAACGCGAACTACGGCCCGCGCCAGACCCTCTACGGGGGACAGGTCGCCGCCCAGTGCCTGCTGGCGGCCGCGGCCACGGTCGAACCGAACCGCCTGCCCCATTCGTTCCACGGCTACTTCCTCCGCGCCGGGCGAGCCGATCTGCCCGTCGTCCTCGAAGTCGACCGTGACCGCGACGGGCGGTCGTTCTCGGCACGCCATGTCGTCGCCCTGCAGGACGGTGAGGTCATCTTCTCGATGGTCACGTCATTCCACGAAGAGCGCGACGGCGCCACCTTCGACGACGCTCCCCGCCGGGATGCACCCGACCCCGACGCCGCACCCCCCAAACCGTGGAGCTCCCTGCTCGAGGTCCGCGAGGTGACCCCGACCGACTTCTTGCGGGGTGTCTTCAGCGATTGTGTCTGGGCCCGCGCCTCCACGAGCCTGGGTGACGATCCGTTGCTGCACCGGGCGGCGTTGAGCTTCTTGTCCGACCTCGGCACGGGCTTCGGTCAGCAGTCTCGCTCGCTGATCGGGCGCGGTGGCCCGTCCATCGACCACTCCGTGTGGTTCCAGGAGGACATCCGGGCCGACGACTGGGTGCTGGTCGACCTGCGCCCGCTCAAGGCCCGTAGCGCGCGCGGTGCGTACCACGGCTCCATCCGGGACCGTCACGACGTGCTGGGTGCGACCCTCCATCAGGAGCAGCTGCTGCTCCCGGGGACGGCGGCCGACATGGTGCAAGCCGCCGGACCAGCGGACACGGAGGACGACCTGGGGACGCGGCACGGCTCCGCCAACGCGGAGGACCTGCGGAGCGCGCACCACCAACACCCGGCCGGGCACTGAGCGCGTCGCGGGACTCCGGCGAGTCAGACACCGACCCGAAACTGGTACGAGCCGGCGGTGACGGCACGATCTCGGTCGCCTTCGTCGTGCAGGAGGATCCGCACCGCGGTCGTTCCGTCGGATCCCACCAGCGACTCGACATCGGCTCGGAAGGGGCCTACCTTCCCGCGGGAGAGGAACATCACGTGCGAGGAGCTCGCCTGCGGGCGATCGGTCCCGGTGACCTCGGCCGCCAGATCGAACGCCGCTGTCTCGAGGAGGACGAACTGGGGCCCGAGGTGCAGGGCGGCATCGGGTGAGGCCATCTCGGGGGACAGCTCCGGCAGCACCCAGTGCCCGTCCGAACGACGTTCGCCCCCGAAGACCTGCCAGAGCGGCGGCAGGTCGGGTCCGTCCTCGATGACGATGGGCTCGACCGGCATCCTCTCGAGACCAGCCGGGGGCATCCCGATGCTGACCCCCTGGCCCTGGGTCAGCGCGAGGACCCGGACGGGATCATCGGCGTCGACGATGCGCGAGCGGCTGTAGCCCATCTGCCGCCCCTGCTTGAGGACTTCGGACACCACCAGGATCCGCCGGACGTCGCGCCCGGGATCGAGCACCTGGCAGGAGTGGATCACCGGGTTCGGCACCGCCTCGAGGTCGCTCCGCCCACCGCCCTCGGGCGAGGCGATTCCGAGTACGGCCAGGAGGATCCCACCACTCGGGTTGCGCATGTCGCGGCGGAGGGTGACCGTGTCGTCGGTGGGACCGAGATCCATCGACCCCCAGGTGCGGCCGATGTACCGGTAGCTCAAGAGCCCGCCCCACCGTCGGCGCAGCTCGGCGGCGTACGCCGCCGGGTCGTCGCGCAGCTCCCTGATATCCCTCGGCATCGGTGCCCGGTCTAGCCGCGAACCTCCGGCGCCGGCGGCGAACTTGTCAGGGGCCTCCCCGCCTCCCTGCCGTCGCGCCTGGCTCCGGTGCGACACCTCGTGTGACGGCGCCAGAGCCGGCGAACTTGTCAGGGTCGTCCCCGCCTCCCTACCGTCGCGCCTGGCTCCGGTGCGACACCTCGTGTGACGGCGCCGGAGCCCCCTGTCGCACATAATAGAGGATACTATTTATCATGTCGATCGCCCTCACCGAAGACCACCGCGCCCTGGGCCAGACTGCCTCGGAATTCCTGGCCAAGCGCGATTCCCGCGGGGCCGCCCGGGCCCTTCTGCGGGCAGAGGCCGAGGAACTCCCGGCCTTCTGGGGCGACCTGGCCTCACTGGGCTGGTTGGGGCTCCACCTGCCCGAAGCGCGGGGTGGCTCGGGCTTCGGGCTGCCCGAGCTCGTGGTCGTGCTCGAGGAGCTCGGCCGCGCCATCGCGCCCGGGCCCTTCGTGCCCACCGTGATCGCCAGCGCCGTCATTGACGCGGCCGCTGCCGACGAGCTGGCGGCGCGGCTCCTGCCGGGCCTGGCCGACGGAACCGCCTTCGGCGGCGTCGGGCTCACGTCCGACATCACCGTGTCCGGGGGCACGGCCGCCGGGACCGCGCCGGCGGTCCTGGGCGGCGGCCTCGCCCACGTACTCGTCCTCCCCGCGGGCGACGATGTCATCGTCGTCGAGGCAGCAGGTGGCGGCGTGACCGTCGAAGTGCCGGGCAACCTCGATCCCACCCGGCGCTCCGCCCGCGTCACCCTCGAGGGCGCGCCCGTGCACCTCATCGCCGGCGGCCGGCGGGTGCTGGTCGACCTGGCTCGCCTCGTGACCGCCGCCGAGGCGACCGGGGTCGCCATCGAGTGCACCGAGCAGGCGGCTGCCTACGCCAAGGTGCGCGTGCAGTTCGGTCGGCCCATCGCGACCTTCGAGGCGGTCAAGCACCACTGCGCCAACATGCTCGTGGCGGCCGAGCTGGCCACGGCGGCCGTGTGGGACGCCGCCCGTGCCGCCGAGGAGGGCGGCGACCAGCTGTCGCTCGCTGCGGCGATGGCGGCCGCGCTCGCCTTGGCGGCAGCAGACGAGTGTGCGCAGCTCAACATCCAGGTCCACGGCGGCATCGGCTTCACCTGGGAGCACGACGCCCACGTCTATCTCCGCCGCGCCACGGCGCTCGAGGCGGTGGTGGACGCCGAAGCCGCGGCGCTCGACGTCACCGACCTGGTGCGGGCCGGCGTCCGGCGGGCGCGCACCATCGACCTGCCGCCGGAGGCCGAGCCGATGCGCGACGAGGTGCGCGCCTTCGCCGACCGGGTGAAGGTGCTCGATGCCGCCGGACAGCGTGCCGCCATGATCGAGACGGGGTACGTCATGCCGCACTGGCCCCGGCCGTGGGGACGCGACGCCGGTGCCGTGGAGCAGCTCGTCATTGAGCAGGAGTTCAGGGCCGCCGGCGTGTCCCGTCCGCAGTACGCCATCACCGGCTGGGTGATCCTGACCCTGGTGCAGCATGCGACCGAGGACCAGGTGGCCCGCTGGGTCATGCCCGCGCTCCGCCAGGACGTCATCTGGTGCCAGCTCTTCAGCGAGCCCGACGCGGGCAGCGACGCCGCCGGGGTCAAGACCCGGGGCACCCGGGTCGACGGCGGGTGGCTCGTCAACGGCCAGAAGGTGTGGACGAGCGGCGCCCACCACGCCAGCTTCGGGCTGGCGACCATCCGCACCGACCCCGACCTGCCGAAGCACGAAGGCATCACCACCATGGTGATCGACATGCACGCGGAGGGCGTGGAGGTGCGCCCGCTCCAGATGGTGACCGGCCGGTCGGAGTTCAACGAGGTCTTCTTCAACGACGTCTTCGTCCCCGACGACGACGTGGTCGGCCCGGTCAACGGCGGCTGGACGGTGGCCCGGGCGACGCTCGGCAACGAGAGCGTGTCCATCGGCGGCGGGCAGGGAGGCATGTCGATGCCGGCGGACCTCGTGATCGCTCCCTTCGACGCGCACCCCGAGCGGCTGGCCGGTGGGGCCGGCCGGGTCGGCCGATCGATTGCGCGGACCGAGGCCATGGCCGTGCTCAACGTGCGGAGCGCCCACCGGGCCGTCATCGGGGGCGGACCCGGTCCCGAGGGCAACGTCACCAAACTGGTGCTGTCGGAGATCGGCCACGAGGCGGCGGCCATCATGGCCGCCCTCGGTGGACCGGACACGGCCTACACGGACGGGCCGGGGGCGATGACGTCGATGATGGTGCTGATGCACCGGGGCATGTCCATCGCCGGCGGGACCTCGGAGATCAAGCGGAACCAGATCGGCGAGCGCATCTTGGGCCTGCCGCGCGACCCGCTCATCAACTAGCGGGAGCCTTGAACTCCGAAAGTCGAGTCGAGTGCGTGCCAGTCCGTCGAGACGAAGCGATGCGCGATGAGCCAGCGCTCCCCCACGGGGACGAACCGGTCCCGATAGCGGCCCATGTGGTCCGCACCGATCTCGGTGAAGACGGTGAAATAGCTCGAGACGACGGCCTCTTCGGGTGACACGGACTCGAACCTGACGTTCGTGACGTTGTGGCGAACGACGTGTCTCGTTGCTCCGGCGGGCTGCTCGCGGGCGGCCTCGTTGGCCTCAGAGGCCGCGGTCGGACCGCCGAACCGCTCGATGATGGCCGGGCGGCCCGTGATCGGCTCGCTACCCCGGATCTCCAGGACGCCGTCCCGACAGAAGGCGGCGGCAAACTCCTCGAGGAGGTAGCGGTCGCCACTGTGCGTGTACTGCGCCAGCGTGTCGCGACACGCCTCTCGGGCGGACAGCTCCCAGAGTTCCACGGCGGCAGCGACTCCCTTCCTAATGCGGTGGTTGCGTCGCACCCGATCCTACGCATGAGGGGGCGGACACGGCCGAGCTGTTCCGGCGTGCCCGGCGCGTCCGCATCCTGCTCCTAGAGTGCGCACCATGGCAGACGCCCACGGCGGCCGGGGCTCCGGCTTCTGGAACCTGCTGATCGGTCCACCCAAGTCGGCGCTGCACGCGGGAAAGGACCGGATCACTCCTGTCCAAGGGCTGTCCGCGCTGTCGCTCGACGCACTCACATCGGTGGCCTACGGCCCCGAAGCCATCATCCTCGTCCTGGCGGTGGCGGGCGCGGGGGCTCTCCACCTGGTCTTGCCCATCACGATCGCCATCGTCGGGCTGCTGGCCATCCTCGTCTTCTCGTACCGGCAGGTGATCGACGCCTATCCCATGGGTGGCGGGGCCTACGCCGTCTCGCGGGCCAACTTCGGTGCGCACACCAGCCTCGTCGCTGCCGCGTCGCTCGTCGTCGACTACACGCTGACTGTCGCCGTCTCCATCGCGGCGGGTGTCGCGTCCCTGCAGTCAGCCTTCCCGGGCCTGGACGGAGCCACGATTCCTCTCTGTCTCGGGATCCTCGTCTTCATCATGGTGCTCAACCTGCGCGGTCTTGGCGAGACCGCTCGGGCCTTCCTGCTGCCGACTTTGCTCTTCATCGTCGGCTTGCTGGCCATCATCGCGATCGGCCTCATCCATCCGCTCGGGCTGCACGAGTCGCAGCTCGGCACGTCCCAGACAGCCACATCCGGTCTCAAAGCGGTGACGTTCCTACTGGTCCTGAAGGCCTTCTCCGCCGGGTGCAGCGCGCTGACCGGCGTCGAGGCGATCGCCAACGGCGTGCCTCTGTTCCGGGAGCCCCGGACCGTGCGGGCGAAGCGGACCGAAGTCCTGCTCGGCCTCATCCTCGGCACCATGCTGCTGGGTCTGGCCATCCTGGCCAAGCGTTGGCAGATCGGTCCCCGCTCGGGCCAGACCGTCCTGAGCCAGATCATGGCGATGTCCGTCGGGCGCGGCTGGTTCTACTACATCATCTCCATCACCATCACGGTCGTGTTGGCCCTGGCCGCCAACACGTCGTTCGGCGGACTGCCGGTCCTGGCCAGCCTGGTGGCCCGGGACAACTACCTCCCGCACCTGTTCACCATCCGGGGCGACCGGCAGACCTTCGGCAACGGAATCCTGGTGCTCACGGTGATGGCGGGCGCGTTGCTCATCGCCGTGGACGGCAACACGAACGCCCTCATCCCTCTCTTCGCCATCGGGGTGTTCATCGGATTCACGCTCTCGCAGGCGGGGCTGGTTGTGCACTGGTGGCGAGAGCGTCCAGCCGGCTGGCGTCGCCGTGCCTCCATCAACGGTTTTGGCGCGTGCATCACGGCCATTGCCACCATCGTCTTCCTCGTATCCAAGTTCACCGAAGGCGCCTGGGTCGTCGTCATCGCCATCCCGGCCTTTATCGTTCTCTTCCTACGCATCCACGCCTACTACGAACGGGCCGCCAAGGAGCTCCGCTTCGACGAGGACCCCGGGAGGCCCGCGCCGAAGCGCACGATCGTGGTCGTGCCTGTCAACCGGATTTCCCGGCTGACCGAGCACGCTCTGAGCGAAGCCGAGTCACTCGGGCAGGAAGTCATTGCCGTGACTGTCGTCCTCGAAGGGGGCGACGAAGGAGCCGCCTACGCCGAGCATTTCTTCGACGGTTGGGAAAGGTGGAACTGCGGCATACCCCTCCGGGTCCTGCACACCGAGTACGCCTCGGTAACCCAGCCGATCGTCGCCTTCATCGACGAGCTGCGAGCGGAGCATCCGGACGATCAGCTTGTCGTCCTGATCCCCGTCGTGCGGCCGGACAAGTTGCGCTACCGGATCCTGCATAACCAGCTCGACCTGGTGCTCTCTTCTGCGTTACGCGGCCGCGATGACATCGTAGTCGCCCGGGTCACGGTCCCTCTGTTACCCGACGCACCGAGTCCGCAGGACGCGGCGGCGGAGACGCCGCCCACGGCGACGGCGTCCTCCTGACCTCGAGCCGGGAGGCGCCGTTCAGCGACCCTTCCACACCGGGTCGCGCTTCTCGATGAACGCCAGGGCACCCTCCTTGGCGTCCTCGCTGCCGAACACCTTCGGTTGCAACTCCGCCGCCAACGACCGGGCCTTGTCCAGGTCGGTCGACGCCGTACGCACCAGCTCCTTGGTGGCCTGCAACGCCAGGGGCCCGTTCCGCGCGATGCGCTCCGCCAACGCCACGGCGGCGTCGAGCACCTGAGCCGGGGGGACCACCTGGTTGATCAGGCCGAGGGACTGCGCTCTGGCCGCGTCGATGAGATCTCCCGTCAGCGTGAGCTCGAGCGCCACGGCCAGGGGGATGCGGGTGCTGACGAACACCCCGCCGCCGGCGGCGAATAGTCCGCGCTTGACCTCGGGGAGACCGAACGAAGCCGCCTCGGAGGCCACCACCACGTCGCAGCCCAGCAGCAGCTCGAAGCCACCGGCGACCGCAGTGGCGTTGGCCGCCCCGACGACGGGGACGCCGATCTCCCCCTGGGTGAAGCGGGCGAAGCCCTTCATGCCGTCGGCACTCCCGCCGAGCGAACCTCCCTCGGCGAAGGCGCGGAGATCCATGCCCGCACAGAACGCCTTCTCGCCCGTTCCGGTCAGCACCACGGCCCGGACGTCGGGGTCACTCTCGGCCTGCAGCATGCCGAGGCCGATCGCCGTCAACAACTCGGGGTTGAGCGAGTTGCGCGCCTCGGGCCGGTTGAGCCGCAACACGGTCACCGCCCCCCGGCGCTCGCTGACCAGCACCGGCTCTGCCGTCTCAGTGTCGGAGTCGCCCATCAGGTCACGACCTTCCTCTCTCGCCGATCTGTGGTACCCGGCCGGGTCGCCGCGTGCGCTCAGTATGGCGTCGTGGGATCGGCCTGCCAACACGAGGGGGTGGTGGGTCCCGGCACGGCCAGAGGCGACACGAATTGGGGGCGGGCGTGGGCCTGCCACCGATTGTCCTCCGTCCTGAGTCTGTCCTCCCGTCCGGAGTCCCTACCTGGTGGAGTGCGACCCCGAGCCGACGGGCGCGTGCGCGGCGGAGCTGGCGTGCAAGGCACCGGAGGCCGATTCCAGCGGTCCGCTCCAGAGCGCGACCGTCGCCGCCACTGCGCACAGGATGCCGACGGCGATGGCTCTCCCTCTCGGTCTCCTCACCGGCACCACTCTCACTCCGAAACATGTGGAGAAGGCGTGCGCCAGCTAAGAAAATGTGAATTATCAGGTTGCAGGCCCAGCGCCCCTCGAATCGCGTGAACGGCCGTGTCGGGGTGGCCCTTCAGGGCGGACTGCACTGAGGTGGTTGCGCATCCGATCCTGGGCAAGATCCTCCTGCCCGTCCTCGATCGCCCGGGCGATGTCCCGGTGGGCATGGAGGACCTCAGCCCTGAGCTGCCCCTGTGCCTTCGGAGCGGCCCGCTCCGAAGGCGGGCGACCGCTCAGACGGATCAGCACCGCGATGACCAGGAGGAGGACCCTGTTCCGCGCCGCGGCAGCGACCGCAACGTGGAGGTCGTCGGCCGCCCGTTCCCACTCGGCGTCGCCGGCGTGCTCGCCCCGGGACAGCGCCGCCTCCAGTCCCACGGCCCCGTCGCTCCGGCGGCGCTCGGCCGCCAAGGCGGCGGCGGCGGCTTCCACCCCGGCGCGGCACTCGGGCACGTCGGCGCGGGACAGGCCCCGCCTGGCCAGGTAGATGGCGGCCATGTCGCTGACGGCATCCGTCCCCGGTGCCATGGCGAAGAGGCCCCCACCGGGGCCACGACGCATACGGGCGACCTGTTGGTGCTCCAGAAGCCGGACCGCCTCGCGCAAGACGGCGCGGCTGACACCGGCGCGCGCCATGAGCTCGTGTTCGGTACCCACCAACTGACCCGGTTGCAGCCTCTCGGACACGATGAAACGGCTCAGGAGACCGGCCACGATCTCGGCACTCTTCTCCGGAGCCGCCCGCGCCGTCACCACCGAGTGCGGCAGGAGCTTGCGGGTGGAGCGGCGGCGCCGGAAGTGGTCGGCCTCGGCCTCCAGGTGCCGCCGCATTCGAGAGCCGGCGAGTCCACCGTCGCCGCACGCGATGGCGTCGGCGATTTCGGCGTGTTCGGCGCTCGCCTCTTTTTCGACGGTGAGCGCTGATGGCTCCCCCCCGATGGAGTACCGCTCCGTCACGGCGCGGAGAACGTTGACGAAGAGCTCGAGGCAGGCGTTGCCGCTGAGCGCGGCAACGACCGCGTGGAACTCGCTGGTCTCCGTGTCGGCATCATTCGGCATCGGCCCGACGACCCGACTTCGTCGGGTAGCCGGATCGTTCCCGCCGGAGCGTTCGGATGCGAGTGTGCATGCGAACTCCTCCAAAATGATGCGGGCCTCGAAGACCTCGTCGAGCCGCGCCGCCACCTGACGCAGGTACCGCACGACGGCGTCGACGACCGCCCCCACGGTCGGCTCCGTGACGACCAGGCCGCCACCGGGACCGCGCCGGGTGCGCGCCACCTGCTGGTGCTCAAGGAGCCGAACCGCCTCCCGGAAGACCGCCCGGCTCACCTGGTAGCGCGCCAGGAGGTCGGCCTCCGACCCGAGCACGTGCCCGACGGGCCAGTCCAGGGCCGTGACGTCCTCGACGATGCGATCTGCCACCTGTGCCGCCCGCTTGGCCTCGGCGCCCACGCCCGGACGCGGCGCGGTGCGGGCGTCCGGTGGCGTCACGATCGTTGATACTACCTGCCCCGGGCGCGCATTTCATACCTTTGACCTGCATTTTTAGTAATAGAGTGGACCGAAAGAGGTGCGAGACGCGCACTCCCGTTTACGATCAAAACGTGACTCCAGAAGAATCCCTCCGGCCCGCGCCCCCGCCAACGGAGCCCCCCTCGGATCCGGCGGTCGCGCCGCCCGGACGCCGGCCCGGCTCGGTCCGACGCACGTCGACGGTTCTCATGACCTGGCCGGGGGGACTCGGCACCGACCTCCATCTCACGGGGCGCGCGCGCGACCTGCTCACTGCGCTCGATGGAGAGGCCATCGTGGTGGGCCACTCGGATCTGCGGGTCGTCACGGGGCGCGAACGGGAAATCAGGTCGATCGAGGCTGACCCGTCACCAGCGGGTCTGGCGCGGCTGGTCGGCTGCCGCGCCGGCGGGAACCTCCGCGCCGCGATCGCCCGGGAGCTGCCGGACGAGGCCGCCGACGGAACCCCGCTGTACCTGCTACTCGACGATCTGGCCGGTTCGACCCTGATCTCCGGGTTCGCCTTTCTCCGGTGGTCTGATCGAGTCCCCCAGATCAAGGCCCGTCTCGAGAACGCACCTCGCCGCGTGATGCGCGGCATCTGCTCGGGCTTTCGCGACGGCGCCAGCTCGCTCCTGAGCGACGGTTCCCTCTCCGGACTGCGCCAGAACACGGCTGAGCCGGGACCACTCGTCGATCCAGCGGATCCTCTCGGCTGGCACGTGGTGGACGTCCAACCCGAGATTGCGATGCGCCGGGCGCGCCGGATCGACGTGTGGCAGCAAGACGGAGCCATCGGGATCGACGCCATGTTCCGTGACAGCTGTTGGGACCCCGGCGGCATCGAGGTCGTCATCCACGAATATCAGATCACCGCCAAGGCGGACCCGGACTCCGGCGTCCTGCTGTCGGTCGAGGCCCTGCCCAGGGTCCTGCCTTACGTGGAGTGCCCGGGCGCGGCGCCCAACGCTTCGTGGATGGCAGGGACGGATCTCCGGGCCATGCGGACCACCGTTCTCGAGCGGCTCCGCGCCACGGACTGCTGCACCCATCTCAACGACGGCTTGCGCTCGCTGGCCGAAGTCCCGGTGCTGGCGGCCTCACTTCCCGCGTGACCGCGGTCGCGCCCTGACGAGTCAGCCCGCGGCCCGGCCCGAGAGCGACCACAGCGAGGGCTCGCCTTCTTCGACCTCGACCGCACCCTCGATCTCGAGCGCGCGCAGGTGCGACACTGCCTCCCCCACGGCGGCGCGGCGCATGAACCCCTCGATGTCGTCCCATGGTCGCGACCACTTCATGTGCGAGGCGACATCCCAGGCACTGTGCGGTCCCTCGCGCAGGATGGCGATCACCTCGCCGAAGCGATCCCGGTGGTGCTGCCGGAGCTCTTCGAGACGCGCCCGCAGGTCGTCGAAGCGGTACTCATGGGCCGGCAGGACCTCATCGACCTCGTACGGCTCCAACTTGTCGAGCGACGCCAGGTAGTCACCTAGAGGGTTTGCCCCGGCCTGGGGGTGGAACGGGATGTTCGGGGTGATGCGCGGCAGGACGTGATCGCCCGAGAGCATGAGCTGCTGGCTCGATTCGTAGAAGCACAGATGGCCGGGCGAGTGGCCAGGGGTCCAGATCGCGGTCAGGTCCCAACCGGGAACCTCCGGTCGCTCCCCGTCCTCGAGGAGCAAATCGGGCAGCACGGGGTCGACGAGCGGCAGTACCGGCATGGCGGCGTTGCGCAACGTCGCGAGCTCGTCCGCCGGTGCGCCCATCCGGCGCAGCGCGATCGCCACCCGGTTGAGCAGTCCTTCGGGCTCGTCGTAGCGGTCGTGAATGAGCTCGGCATCAGCCGGATGGAGCGATATCCATGCTCCAGATGCCTCACGGATCCGTCCCGCGAGCCCGTAGTGGTCGGGGTGGATGTGGGTGACCATGACGCCCTGGACATCAGCCACGTTGCAACCGACCTCGCTCAGCCCGCTCTGCAACGCACCGAAGGCGTCGTCCGTGTTCCAACCGGCATCCATGAGATAGGGCCCGCGGTCCGTCTCGAAGACGTAGACGAGCACGTAGCGCAACGAGTTGTTGGGGAGCGGCACCGGGATGCTCCACAAACCGGACCGGACCTTCTCGACCTCCGGAAATGGGTCGTTGGCCGCGGCGGCGCCCCGGGCGCGCTGTGCGTGCGGCGGGTGCGTGTGCGAGTGCCGGGAGGTGGAGGTCATGGACGACCCTCCGGCTGACGCGGGAACCACAGTGCACGCCCGTCGATGCGGTTACCCATGATCTCGTCCGATCCTCCCTGATGCCTTACGCCTGAGCGTAAGGGAAGATGTCCTGCCAGCGCCCGTTCCCGGGGAGACGCGCCGTCAATAGAGGATACTGATCGTCCCGCACCGGGTGAACGGCGCACGCGTCTTCGGAGCCGCAGCTGGGGCGCGCCGATGCTCCCGACCCGGCTTCGCCTACGAGACGACCTGGTCGACCAGCCCCCAGGCGTGCGCCGTGGCGGCGTCGACGGTACAGCCCGAAAAGGCGAGCCACGCCGTTCGCAGGCGGCCGATGCGGCGCGGGAGACTCACCGTCCCGCCCGCGCCGGGCACCAGCCCAATGCCGATCTCGGGTAGGGCGATCTGCGTGTCGGCCGCCGCGACGACGACGTCGGTGAATGCGGCGAGCTCGATGCCCGACCCCATGCACGCGCCGTGGAGATGGGTCACCGTTTGCGGGTGCAGACGGGCCAGCATGCGCCCGATGCTCCGCTCCAGGCGAATCACATGCGCCGTTGCCGGATCCGGTCTGGTGCCGAACTCGTCGAGGTCGCCCCCGGCGCAGAAGGCGCTTCCCTCGCCCCGTAGCTCCACCCGCCCGATTTCGGGGTCGGCGGCGGCCAGCGTCAGTGCTTCGGCGAGCTCGTCGCGCATCTCTGTGTCGAGCGCGTTGCGGCGGGCGGGTCGCGTCAGGGTGATCGAGAGGATGCCGCCCTCACGGTCCACCCGCACCCGTGGGCCGTCGTCCCTCTCGGTGCGGGGAGGATGCGCGGCGCGCCAGGCTGAGAATTCGGGCCCGGACTGCAGGACGGAATACGCCGCCGACTCGGCGACGAGACCATCGGTGAGCGAGACGCGGTCTTGCCCGCGGAGCAACAGGGCCAGCGTGGTGGCAGTGACGGGATGCTCGGCCAGGTTCTCCGCAATGCGACCCAAGGCCCCGTCACCTTCCTCGACGACCACGTCACACAGCGCGAGCCAGCGGGCGTCGACCGCGGCCAGGGCAACGCCGACGACGACGAAGGGGAGACTCACCCGATCGTCGCGCGCCAGGTCTCCCGGATCCGGAAGGCCACCATGCAGATCGATCACGACGGCACCGGTCCGCTCAGGGGCGATCGCGCTGCGCAGCTCGGCGAGGAGCGTCTCGGCGCTGAGGGATTCGAGGATCGCGAGACGTTACCCTGCCGGCGTGGACGACCCCCGAGTGACGCGTTGGGCGGACAGCGGAGCCATGGCTCTGACGGGGCTCCCCGACGAACCGCTCGGGCCACCCAGCAGCCTCGTGGAGGGGATGGATCGCCTTGCCCTCTCGTTCCCGGGGTTGGACGCGCTCGCCCTCCTGGGCGAGCGCGCCGCGCTGATGGGACTGTGGCGCCGGGGGGCCACGAGCTGTGGGGGAAGCTGCCGGCTGCTTCGTTCCACCGACGGCTTCATGGCCGTTTCGCTACCACGCGGCGACGACATGGAGTTGGTCTCGGCGTGGCTGGAGCTCGGCGCCGCACCCGCCTCCGCCTCCGCCGTCTGGACCGCGGTCGCCGCGAGGGTGGCTGACGACGACCCCCGTACCCTCTCGACGCGGGCGCAGCTTCTCGGGCTGCCCGTCGCCCGGGTCGGGGAGGCAGCCCGGTCGAGACGACGCACCGGGGTGCTCCCCGCCCGCCTCGGCGAGGCGCCACCACGGACCGACCCGAAGGGCCTGGTCGTCATCGACCTGTCCGCCCTGTGGGCGGGTCCTTTGTGCGGAGATCTCCTGGCCCGCTCGGGCGCCTCGGTGGTGAAGGTGGAGTCGACGCAGCGTCCCGACGGGGCGCGGCGCGGCAGCCGCGCCTTCTTCGACCTCCTGAACGGGCGCAAGCGATCGGTCGCCCTCGACCTGCAGAGTCGAGAGGGGGTACGGGTGTTGCGCGAGCTGGTTCGGAGGGCGGACGTCGTGATCGAGGCAAGCCGGCCTCGCGCGCTGGCCCAATTCGGGCTGGAGGGCCCCGGCGTCGTCGAGGACGCCCGTCCCCGGGTCTGGGTCTCCATCACCGGCTACGGTCGCTCCGGCGAGGAGGCCAACCGGGTGGCGTTCGGCGACGACGCCGCTGCCGGGGGCGGTCTCGTGGCCTGGCGCGGAGCGGACCCGTTGTTCTGCGCTGATGCGGTCGCCGACCCGCTCACGGGACTGACCGCCGCCGATGCCTGCCTGTCCGCACTCCGCTCAGGAGGGCGCTGGTTCCTCGACGTCTCGATGGCCGACGTGAGTGCAGGGCTCAGCGGTCCCACCCTGCCCGCTCCGGCCGGGCTCGCGGTGGCGGCGCCGCGGGCACGCCCGGTCGAGTCGAGGGCACCGGATCTCGGATCGGATACCGCGGCGGTCCTCGCCGAGCTCGGCATCGAAGGGTGACCACCAGCGGGTGCGAGCCGCCGGAGCGGTTGTCGCCTGTCCCGACCCCTTGACCGGTCTCGCCTCATCGTTTTTTTCGACCACCGGACATGTCTGCTTGAATCAACCGACCGGGTCAGTCGCATGTCAGAGGGCATGGCCGCGAGTGAAAGGGACTCACGTTGGCAGACATCATGGAAGGCGTCCGCATCCTGGAGGTGGCCGAGCACACCTTCGTGCCGGCCGCGTCGGCGATCCTGGCGGACTGGGGCGCCGAGGTGATCAAGATCGAGCACCCGGAACGCGGTGACGCCATGCGGGGGCTCGCCTCCAGCGGTGTGATGCCGTCGATGGGCGCCGTGCACGTGCTGCTGGAGCACTCAAACCGGGGCAAGAAGAGCATCGGCATCGACGTCAGCACCGAGAAGGGGCTCGATCTCATCTACCGCCTGGCCGCAACGTCCGACGTCTTCCTGACCAACAAGGTGCCCGCCGTCCGGAAGAAGCTGCGCATCGAGCTCGAGGACATCCGGGCCCACAACCCGAACATCATCTACGTCGCCGGGACCGGTGGGGGCGAACGCGGGCCCGAAGCCGACCGCGGCGGCTACGACTTCTTGAGCTACTGGTGCCGGGCCGGGAGCGCCATGGGGACAACGCCGACCGATGTCGACTACCTCGCCGGACAACCCGGGCCTGGCTACGGCGACTCCATCGGCGGCATGACGATCGCCGGAGGGATCCTCGGGGCGCTGTTCCACCGGGAGCGGACGGGGGAGGCCCTGCCACTCGACGTCTCGCTGCTGGGAGTGGGCATGTGGGCCATGAGCCCCGCAATCGCCCTGTCGCTCCAGCTCGACATGCCCTGGCGCCCCGGTCCGAGCCGCGGTGGCGGCCCTGGCCTCCCCAACCCGCTCGTCGGAACCTACCTGACCCAGGATGGCAGGTTCCTGGCCTTCTCGTGCCTGCAGGGCTTCCGTTACTGGCCGAGTGCATGTCGGGTTATCGGGTGCGAGGACCTGATCACCGACGAGCGGTTCTCCTCGCACGAGCAGCTGGCCGCCAACGCCGGTGCGGCCCGCGCCATCCTCAAAGAGGTCTTCGAATCGGCGCCGCTGAGTGAGTGGAGGGTTCGCCTCGGTGACTTCGAGGGCCAGTGGGCGGTGGCACAGGACAGCCTCGAGCTCACCAAGGACGTCCAGGTTGAGGCGAACGGCCACCTCGGGGAGACCACGACGGCCGACGGGGTGCCCTTCACGCTCGTCACCACGCCGGTGCAGTTCGCCGGCTTGCCCTCCGCGCCGAAGCGGGCACCCGAGTTCAACGAGCATTGTGAGGAGATCCTCGCCGGCATCGACTGCGGTGCCGAGGAGATGCTGGAGCTCAAGGTGGCCGGGGTCGTGGCCTAGTGGCGCGCCCGCGCACCCGGAGCTGACATGAGCGAGCCCCGCACCACGGCGCTGCTCTTCGTCGAGTGCCAGCGCGGGGTCGTGGGCGACCTCTCCGTCCTCCCGGCTCTGGCCGAATCGGCCCGACCGGTCCTGGCTGTCATGGGTCGCCTGGCGGCCGGCGCCCGCGCCGCGGGGGTCCCGGTCGCCCACCTGACCTATCTCCCCCTCGCCGGCGGCCGCTCGGCCAGCCGGCGCTCCCCGCTGATGCGGGCGACGACAGCAACGGCAGGCTGGAGCGACGGGCACCCCGCCCTCGACGTCGTGCCCGAGATCGGCGTGGGGCCCGACGACCTCGTCGTGCCGCGGCACCAGGGCATCTCGCCGGTGCACCGCACCGAGGTGCTGGCCATCCTGCGCAACATGGGAATGGAGCATGTGGTGATCGCGGGCGTCTCGACGAACCTGGCCGTCCCGGCGGTCGCCGTCGGCGCGGCCGACGAGGACTTCGGCGTCATCGTCGCCACGGATGCCTGCGTCGGCACGCCACCCGAGCACCACGCATCCATGCTCCGGCACAGCCTGTCCTTCGTCGCCCGCCTGGCCACGGTGGACGAGCTCCTCGCGGAGTGGTCAGCCTGACCGCATCAGCGCTCGTGCGCGCGCACGCCCCGGGGCATGAGCGGGGTCAGATCAGGACTGGGGCCAGGCGATGGCCTTGGTCTCGAGGTACTGCTCGAGGCCCTCGATCCCGCACTGGCGCCCCACGCCACTCGCCTTGTAGCCGCCGTAGGGCGAGTCGGCGCCGTACCACATGCCCCCGTTGACGCTCATGGAGCCGGTCCGCACCCGGCGCGCCAGTGCGGTCGCCCGCTCCTCGGACGCCGAGACGATGCCGCCCGAGAGCCCGAACGTGCTCTCGTTGGCGATGCGCACGGCGTCGTCGTCGTCCTCGTAGGGGATGACCGCCAGTACCGGTCCGAAGATCTCCTCCTGGGCGATCGTCATGGAGTTGTCCACGTCGATGAACAGGGTCGGCTCGACGAACCAGCCCTTGGGCAGGTGCGCGGGGCGGCCACCCCCGACCACGAGCTTCGCGCCCTCCTCCTGGCCGCGCTCGATGTACCCGAGCACGCGGTCACGTTGGCGGGCGCTGACCAGCGGGCCCATGAGCACCGCGTCGCTGCTGGGGTCGCCGTAGGGCACCGCGGCCATGGCGGCGCTGATCAGCTCGACACCCTCGTCGTAGCGCGACCGCGGCAGGAGCATGCGCGTCTGCATGGCGCACCCCTGGCCGGCATGGACGCAGACCATGGAGGCGCCGGGGACGGCGGTGGCGAAGTCGGCGTCGTCGAGCACGATCATCGCCGACTTGCCCCCGAGCTCCAGGAAGGTCTTCTTGAGCGTGGCGGCGCCCTTCTCCATGATCCGGGTGCCGGTGAGCGTGGACCCGGTGAACGAGATCATGTCCACCAGCGGGGAGACAGTGAGCTCCTCCCCGACGAGGTGGTCGGCGGAGGTGACCACGTTGATCACACCCGGCGGGATGTCCGTCTTCTCGGCGATCAGACGGCCCAGGCGCGTGGCGTTCCAGGGGGTGTCCGGCGCGGGCTTGAGGATCATGGTGTTGCCCGTGGCGAGGATCGGTCCGAGCTTGTTCAGCGTCACCTCGAGCGGGTAGTTCCACGGGACGATGGCGCCGATGACCCCGATGGGCTCCTTCCAGACGGAGCGGCGGCTGAGCATGCCCATCATGTTCCCGTCGGGCAGGTCACGTTCCCACGCGAACTGGTCGATCATCTTCGCCGGCCAGCTGAGTGCCTCGGCCAGGGGCCAGTCCAGTTGGGCGGCGAACGTCATCATCCGCGGGGTCCCGACCTCAGCGATCAGCTCCTCGCGGTACTCCTCCCGCTCGGACTCGAGCGCCGCCTGCAGCTGCTCCAGGCAGCGCCGGCGCAGCGTGTGATTGGTCGACCAGTCCGAGTCGTCGAAGGCCTGCCGCGCCAGGACGATCGCCCGCTGCATGTCCTCGGCCGAGGCGTCTGCGACCTCGCCCAGCACCTCTTCCGTCGCCGGATTGACGTTCTCGAACCGCTTGCCGGAGGCCGCCTCGACGAGCTCGCCCCCGATGAGCATGCGCGCCTCACCGGCACCATTGTGGCTGGCCATGTTGCACCTCTTCCTCTGGACCCGCCGGCGACCTTAGGAAGCCCCCCGGGCACGGTCAAGGTGGGCCGTTCCGACGGCGCAGGCTGCCCGAACCGACGGGCCGCCCGGCCGGCCTTTCGCGGAAACCCGTCGAGACGTGTCGATTCTGCAGACTCCCGTTCGACGCTTTGCCAGAGTGAGGCGACGAGCGCTCACCGACGGAAGAAACGGAGACCACCATGCGATTCCTGGGCTACACGCTGGCCAACGAGGCCGAGACGCCGACGGAGCCACCCCGGCCCGAGCTGTACGAGGAAATGGGCAAATTCGTCGAGGAGGCGGTCAACGCCGGGGTCATCGTGGCCACCGGCGGCATCGCCCCCACTTCGGAGGGCGCCAAGATCACACTGAAGGACGGTGCATTCACCGTCGTGGACGGCCCGTTCACCGAGGCGAAGGAATTGGTCGGCGGCTGGGCTCTCATGGAGTGCCGCGACAGGGACGAGGCCATCGAGTGGTCCAAGCGCTTCGTCAGCGTGCTCGGCGAGGGCGAAGTCCGCATTCGCCCCGTCATGTGACCTGAGGATCTCGACGAGCACGACCGGGTGGTTGAATCGGTGCCGTGCCGGGCAGCGATTCGACCGCCTCGATCGAGGTGCTCTTCCGGATGGAGTTCCCCCGTGTGGTCGCCGCATTGGCGGCCTTCGTGGGCGATATCGGATTGGCCGAGGACCTCGCACAGGACGCCTTGGTCGACGCGCTACGCCAGTGGCCCCGGGACGGCACCCCGCGCAATCCCGGGGCCTGGCTCACCACCGTGGGCAAACGCAGGGCGGTGGACCTCTTCCGCCGCAACCGTGCGCTGAGTCAGAAGTACGCCCAACTCGGCCCGGATCTCGAGTTGGCCGTGACGCGGCCGGTCGAGGACGAGATCGACTTCGATCCTGAGTCGAGGGAGGAGATCGCAGACGACCGCCTGCGGCTGATGTTCGTGTCGTGTCACCCGGTGCTCTCGGTACCCGCCCGGACCGCGCTCACGCTGCGCCTGGTCGCAGGACTGACCGTGCCCGAGATTGCTCGGGCGTACGTCGTGCCGGAGCCGACGATCGCGCAACGAATCGTCCGGGCCAAGAGGACGATCGCCGAGGCTGCGGTTCCCTTCGAGGTCCCGGCAGGAGCGGATCGGGCGACCCGCCTCGAATCGGTGCTCCAGGTGATCTACCTCATCTACAACGAGGGGTACTCCGCCACCGCCGGGGAGGATTGGCTCCGGCCCGAGCTCTGCGCCGAGGCCCTCCGGCTCGGCCGGGTGCTCGCCGGCCTGGCGCCGGAGGAGCCCGAGGTCTACGGCCTCCTGGCGCTCATGGAGTTCCAGTCGTCGCGTCTGCGCGCCCGTACCGGGCCGGCGGGCACGCCCGTCCTGCTCCTCGATCAGGATCGCCGCACCTGGGACCGGCTCCACGTCAATCGCGGCGAGAGCGCCTTGGCCACGGCGGAGCTCCTCGGGGCGAGCCGGGGGCCCTACACGCTGCAGGCGGCGATCGCCGCCTGCCACGCCCGCTCGTTTCGCCCCGAGGAGACCGACTGGGACGAGGTCGTCGCGCTCTACGGCGAGCTGGCCCACCGGTCGCCCTCGCCGATCGTGGAGCTGAATCGGGCCGTTGCGGTCTCCATGGCCTCCGGACCGGGCGCGGCACTGATGCTGGTCGACCAGTTGGTCGAGACGCGGACGCTGGACCGTTACCACCTCCTCGCCAGCGTGCGCGGGGACCTGCTCGACCGGCTCGGGCGTCACGCCGAGGCCGCAGCGGATTTCGAGCGTGCCGCGGCACTGGCCACCAACGCGCGGGAACAGGCCCTGTCCGAGCAGCGCGCTCGCGCCAGCCGGGCGCGGGCGGGCCGCACC
Organism: uncultured Acidimicrobiaceae bacterium; assembly: GCA_963755375.1. Lineage (GTDB taxonomy): Bacteria > Actinomycetota > Acidimicrobiia > Acidimicrobiales > RAAP-2 > Bog-473. The sequence continues at coordinate 189,423 of CAVWKG010000006.1, forward strand.
GGCTCGTCGCCCGTCACGAGTTCCGGCCCGGCCTGAGTCTCGACCTCCCCCGCCCTTGCGCCCACCAGGGCCGCAACTCCACCCGCGCCGGAGGCAGCGCCCCGTAGACGAGGACGGCGCGACCCCGCGTCAAGCAGCGGAGGGCCTCGGGCGGCAGCAACCGGCGCGGGCTCGTCGTCGACGTCGTCGAGCGCCGGCCCGTGGGGTCACGTGTCACCGAAGGATGCGGGGCCTCCTCGTCCCCGATGAGCCGGCTCGCGTACTCGAGCGTGTCGGGATCGGCGATGCCAGGCAGGAAGAGCTTGGCTCGGTGATTGTTCAACACCGTCGGGGCGCGTGCGCCGTAGCGGCCCCTCACCTGCGCCAGGTCCTGCCAGACCGTCACGATCTGGATCCCGTGCGACGCACAGGTTGCCGCGAGCCCGTCCAGCTCGGGCAACGGAGCGATGTGTGCCGCCTCGTCGAGCACGACGAGGAGCGGCGGGTCGAGCGGCCGGCCCGCCTTCGTGGCGCTGGCGAAGGCACGCGCCAACACCGTCTGGGTCAGCGCCGTGAAGTACCCGCGCAACCGGCGCTGATCATGGGCGGGTGCGCAGAGGTACAGCGTATGGGCGCCGCACAACAGATGGCCGGGCTCGAAGGTGCCGTCCGCCGGCCGCCCGGGTGGCGGATGGGCAAAGGGGGCGAGCACGGTCTCGGCCGTGGTGTAGATGGAGCTGCGGGTGCGATCGTCACGGCACCAGGTCGCCTGGGCGGCATGGAGCACCTCGGGAGTTGCGGCGCGCTCGAGGATGGCCGCCACCTCACCGACCTCCTGGGTGTCCACCCAGCGCACCACGTCGGCCATCGTGCACCCGCCGAGCGCCGCAGCGGCGAAGAGAGGTGCCAGGAGCTTGGCCGCGCTGGCGTACCAGAACTCTCCGTCGGCGGTGGTGCCCTCGCTCTTGGCCGCCTCACACAATTCGGTGGCGGCCCGGCACGCCTCACGCCACTCGCCGCATGCAGTGAGAGGGGACCAGACGCTGGCCCGCGCCCCCGTGCAGCCCGTCGGGTCGATGCACCACACCCGACCCAGACGCGCCCGCGTCCCCAGTGTGTGACGGAGGAGATCGCTCTTGACGCTCGCCGCCAGCACCGGTCCCCGCCAGCCCAGAATGGCCGGAACCGCCAGGCTCGAGGTCTTCCCACTCTGGGTCGGGCCGATCACGACCAGCGACTGGGCCATCTCGGTCGCCAGGCCGGAGATCCGTGCCACCCCGGGCAGAGCGCCGAGCACGAGCCGGCCGGGAGGAGCGCCGTCGGCCGGGACCAGCAAGGGGCGCAGGTCACGTCGCCTGGCCCAGCGGGCGCCGCGCCGCGTCCGGCTCCGGCCTCGCGCCACCCGCGCGCCACCGGTGTCCGAGATCCCGGCCAGCAGCGCGCCGCCGAGCGCGAGCGGCAGGACGGCATCGAGAAGACCCGCCATTGCCTATCCCGCCGTCATGGCCGCGTCGGTGTCGACGATGGACCGCTCCGTCGCGCTCAGTCTGTGCTGCACCAGAAAGGACCGCTGACCCACCTTCCACAGGGCAATGCCCCGCCGGAGCTGCGGGAGGAGATCCGCCTCGGTGGCCGACAGGGACAGAAGCTCGGCCGCTGCCTCGAGCTCGCCGGGCGACTGTGCGTAGACGACGCGGGTCTCCGAATCCGACAGAAGCCCCTGGGCCAAGGCCACCTGCTCGGAGTCCGACGCGCCGACGGAGCGCAGGTCCGACACCCGGTGCAGGACCGCCACGTTGGACACGCCGAGGGCGCGGGAGAGCTTCCACGACGACTGCAGCCAGCGCGCCACGCCGAGGTTAGTTAGTATTGCTATATCACGGTATCTACACCTGATCCGGGGCTGGCGTGTGGAAAAGAGGGCCTGATTACGCACGTTTCGATGACAAATGAACCACCGGATGAAAGGGCACTGGCGACGGTTGAGCTCTCGGCGGTCCACAGAAACCGATCCTTCGTGCACCGGATATCCACAACCAAACGGCCCAAATCCCCAGGAAGACGCTCTTGTTACTCACAGCGTTGTACTTACAGACTTGTAAGTGCACAACCTGGAACGATGCGAGAGCGGGGGCCGATGAGGGCACTGTTAGACGAGTCCACCCCAATGGTCAGTGGGGACCTCGCTTATCTCGTCGTTGCCACGATCCTGATAAATGAGGATCCGCGGGAGGTGGAGATAGCCGCTAGGGCGATAGTGGGTGAAAGGGCAAGGCCCTTCCACTGGACGAATGAGGGCCCGGAGGCGCGGCAGCGAGCCATCGATTGCCTCATCGCATTGGGCGCCTGTGCACATGCGGCGGTGCATCATCCAACGGGGCGAAAACGCCAGGGCCGCGCACGCCGGGCAGCGATCGAGAGATTGATTCCAAAGCTGGTCGAAGACGGGGCGACATCGCTGCTGATTGAGAGTCGCGGCGAGAGGGAGGACGTCGACGATCGTGTGACCCTGGTGGGCGCCCTGAAGGCACACGGGGCGCAGCAGATCTCCTATGCCTGGGGCGACAAGCAAGTGCCCGCGCTCTGGCTGGCGGATGCCGCCTGTGGAGCTGTGGCCGGCTACCTCACCCGGAGCGAGCCCCAATGGCACGGCCAGCTGGTCACGGCCGGCGTCGTGACTGAGCCGATCTACCTGTCTGGGGCCTAGCTGGCCCCAGAAATGCGTAAACCCCGGCTCCCGGCCTAGACGGTGATTTTGCAATCACCCTCGGCCTGGCCCTCCGGGGTTCGCGTCTACCTCCCGGATTAACTCCGGGGACGTATCCCAGTGTAATGCAAGTCCACTTGTATTGCTATTGGCTCCTACCAGGGGAAATAGTCCAAACCGGAGTGTATACGACCCCCTGAAGGTCCGGGTTACGGCGTGAGGTGTCAGGGGTGTCTCGAGGTTCAGCACCGTGATGCTTCTCCCAGACAGCTTGCTTGGATCGGCGGGCCCCGACGATTGCGGGTGGATCGGCGGTCGATTCAGCCTAGTTCGCTCGGGGCTGAATCGCGGGACCACGGTCTACCCTCGGCCCCGTGAGCCCCATGCCCGTCCCCGGCGACCCCTGCCCCGGCTTCGTCGCCCAGCCTGGCCAGTGCTGGCAGATGATCTACGACCGGCAGCTCCAGGCCAACCACTGCCTCGAGACGCCCTCGTGGACCGGGCGCTGGTTCAGCCCTACCGGCGATCGCTGGTGGCGAGTGTGGGCGTGTCCGGACCATCTGGACGGGTTGACCGGACTCAGGGAGTTCGGCCGGTCTCGTCGATCGTGATCCCATAACCGGCGAACTGGGACAGGGGTGAACTTCTCAGCGAGTTCGGAACGAGTCAGGATTCAGGTATGCCCGAAGAACACAGCGGCCCGTGGGGTGCAGCTCTCGATGCCCTGGGTTCCGACAAGGCGGTCCCCTTTTTGGCTTGTCTGAGTTGGGAGCTGACGCTCGCAGCCCGTGGCGAGTACGGGCCTCAGGGCAACATGCCCCCCGGCTCCGAGTACGCACTCCGCAGCTATAACGAGCTGCTGCACCGGACCAGCATGCAGATGTGCCAGGCAGTCGGCATGCCGCACGGCGGATACCCCGATGAGGCTTTCATCAACATGCTTCAAGCTGAGGCGGACAGGGCTGGCCGTCTGCCCAATCTGGAATCCGCCGTAGGGCGAGCCTTGCGAACTCTGGCGAAGGGCGGCTCTTAACCGGCGATAGGGGGCACCTGTGCCTAGCTGTCGGGCAACACAAAAATCGAAGGTGGCTCCCAGTATTCCTTGGCGTTCTCCTCTACCCACCAACCCCCTGCGCAGCAAATAAAGCCTTGCATTTCGTCCGCACCGATGACGACCACCTGAGCCGATTCCGATGCCTCAGGCCCAAATCTCTTGATGGTCTCGGACTCGGCGTCGGTGGGTTCTCGCAAGGTCAGCGAGTCATACAGGGGCGATAGGAGCATCAGACGCACGTTGTGGAACTGCACGTCAATGTTCGTGGGGTACTCGGGCTTCGGACTGCGCAGAGCCAGACAGCGATGTCCGACCTCGTACTTCCATGTCTGGAAGCGGCGATTCCAGACGATCGGCAGGTCAGGTGGCTTTCGCTCAGACACGGCCCTCATCTTGACTTATCCGCACGCCAGTTGGCCACGCCCGTCCGGCGTACCGGGACACCCTTAACCGCCGAATGACTACCGGATTTTCGGGTATCCCTGTTGCATGGAGCGTAAGTCTTTTGGCGAGCGGATCAAGCTCTACGTGGGGATCACTGGAATACCAGCGGCCTCTGCTGAAGACGTGATGCGAGAGGCGCGGACGCCAGCCTTCCGAGGGTATCGAAGCCAAGATCGTGTGGACCGTGCGACTAGGCGAGCCAAGTGGTGGTGGGCGAGGCTGCTCGTTGGAGCTGGAGTTCTCAGCGTTGCGAGCCTTGTGGGGCTACCGATCGTATTGACCGTGACGATGGCAATACTCGGGGCGCTCCTCGTGCTTTCTGGACTCATGGAGGTTTATATCCATTATCGGCTCTGCGCCAAGAACCGGGACTCATCTCACTAGACGTCGCCCGTTCCGCTAGCCGGCGGACTGGGATACCCGGTCACACGACCGGTCGCCAGACAGACGAAGTGCAGAGGCCCCGTTCTTGCAAAGGACGGTTGCTGTCGTGCCTCCATTCCGGGATGGCTCGACCTATGTGGTGGTGGGCGGGGTCGCAGCTTTGCCTTCGATCTTGTCGACGGCTTCCGTTGCGAATGCCTGCACCGTTGCGGCGTCGGGTGAGTAGTCCTCGTACCCGATGTCGCCATCTATCTGGCCCAAACGGAATAGCACGATGTCGGCTGTCACTTCGACGCCATCGGCTCCCACCGTAAGTGCGAAAGCACTTGACGAATCCCCCACCGTTGGAAACGACATAGCTCCAACAGTTCCCGAGATCGGGGTGGTTCCCAACGTAAATGAAATCTTCTTGCAGCCCTTGAGGATGGCGAGGTACTTGTTGTAGCGCGCCGTTGCTCCTTTGCCGCTTTCAAGCGTCTCATCAAACGTGGGTTCCGTCTGGTCAACGTAGTGAACTACTGCCCTTGAGATGCCCTTGGTCGGCTTGCCCAAAGACTGAAGCTTGGTCAGACAACCACCCAGATTCGAGTTTCCATTGGTTTCAGAGTTGTCCACAGACCAGCCCGTCGGCATGTTGGAGAGCGACAACACCTTTGCCTTCACTTGCGACTGGGTGAGGCCATCCGCCGGCAAGTCCAGTGCCAATGTGAACAGCCCGAGGCTCCCGACCGCCACTGCCGAGACCGCCAACTGCACGACGCGACTCCACATTCTAGAACCCGCCTTCATCGTCCGTCTCTTCAACACCCTGAACCATAGGTCCCGAGGACCGTCACGGACATCGGCGAGCGTGTGGGCGCCACCCGCGGGCGCCTCCTTGCGAACCACGTTGCCCTCGACAGTCGCTGATTTCCTCTTAAAGGACGAGAGCCCGGAGTTTCGGCTGGAACTGTGTCCGCCGCCTCTAGCTAGAGATTGCCGGAGCCCAATAGACGGACATTAATCTGTCCAAACCCTCAATGGACGAGGGCTGCCCCCATGGTGCCGGACTGGGCTACCTCGTCTTGCCCCCGTCCGTGGGCCTGGAGTGTGGCGACGACCTCGGCGACGCGTGGGCGGTCAACTCCTTCTGGTTGGTGCCCGGGGCGGAGGATTAAAGGGGAGGAAAAGACCCTCCGTCCCGGGCGGGTTCGATGAGGTGCGACGGCGGCGAGGGCTCCAACCAACTCGCCGCCGTCGCTACGGCCGCCGAGGCGAACCGGGCACCTTGGCGGGCGATCATCATTGCTTCAGCTGCAGCCCGTGACGGCGGACCTTGAACAGGTCGAGCTCGAGCTTGAGTGCGCCGCCGTTCCGCTTCACCGGCTCCTCGACGACGGGCACCACCGCAGGTCTGGGTACCCAGACCGTGAAGGCGCGTACCTCGAGTGAACCGCGTAGGTCGGCGCGCTGCTCGACGCCGCCAGCGCGGGCACCGGCGCGGCGTTCAGCGCTCGTCCAGCGTGACTTGTCTCGGGTGCCGGTGCCGTCGCCGCCCATAGTCCCGCCATACGGCACCGGCGCGTTCTGGGTGCCGTCCGGGCCGCCGAAGTCGTCGTCGGGCCGCTTCTTCTTCGCCGTCTCGGGCGGGACCAACGAGATCGACGTCGTCGGACTGGCTGGCTGGTTCACGGGTGACACATCTAGGAGCTCAATGGCTCGCACGGTCCTGTTCATGTAGTCGGCCGACCACTCGTCGTCCAGGACGCGGAAGCCAACGCTCATCTGGGTCAGGTCTTTTCGAGCGATGGCGCTGGCGAGGTCGCTCGCCAAAGTGGACGACGGGTCGAGCTCGGCGTTGAAGGTCAACGCGTTCGGCGTGTCGGCCAACTTGAGCGTGCCCGCCGATTCCCTGGCGAGTGGCAACGTTCCTCCCGCGCCGTGGTTCACGAGAAACAGTGCATCGCGCTTGCCGGACGGGTCGTTGGCGACGCCGGGCATCATGGTTTCCATGAAGGGGGGACCAAGGCCGTCTTCGACGGGATAACTGCAGGGCTGCCCGGCTGCATCCTTGTAGACGATCGGCTGCCCCGTGACTTTGAGTGGAGTTTTCATTTTGCATCCTTAAGTGTGGTCTCGAACTTGGACAACTTGGCGAGCATGAAGTCGACACGAGCAGTGCTGCGATTGGGCGCGAGCGCCATGTCGACGGTCAAGTCGTCCCTGTGCGCGTCGAGGTACTCGCGAGCCTTGCGGACCTCGACGAGCGCCCTCTTTTTGCCGTACTTGGTGCGCGGCGGCTTCGCAGCCAACTTCAGTGCGCGCTTGACGTCCTCGAGGGGCGCTGGGGTTTTGGGGCGACGGAGTTCCATTAGCCGATCTCCTCGAGGTCGGCCTTGAGCGCCGCCACGCCACCTTTTCGCTGCCATTGAGCGGCGATTCGGTCATGCTCGAGCAGCTCGGCGGCATGAGCACATTCGTGCCAAACGCCACTGGGCATTGCCGCCCCGCAGTCACGGCAGGGTGGCGCTGGGGCGAAACTTCGCACCGCTGCGAGCTGTTGCGCGGCGGCGGCGGCGCGGGCGACTTTCATCGGGCCGAGATCCTGCCCCTTGAAATCCTTACATTTGTGGTCGGGGATGTTGTGGCCACGCCACGATTTGCCACAATCACCGCAGGTCGTGGCGATGCTGTCGAGTGCCGCCAGTCGGGCCGAGGCCGCATCGGTGCAAACTCTCAGCGGCTCGACCCTCTGCGGATTATCCGTCGTTCTCGAAAATATGCTCATTGCGTTTCTTTCCTTTCAGGTGGGGTTGTTGGGTTGGACGAAGAGGGGCGATGGCGACTCGACTGGCGCTCGACTGCCGACGAGCCATGTGTTCGAGATTTGAGGGCTCCAGGACGGGAAGCCGCCGGGTGGTTGGATGCGGCCTTCGCTGATCAGGCGCTCGGCGACCTCGGTGAGACTCCAGATGCCAACGGTGCCGGGCTGTAGCTGGGCGCCCCACAGCGCCAGCGTGACGGCGACCAGAGGGCTGATGTCGACGCTCGAGGACTTCCGAGACCAGAGCCACGCATCGCCCAGGGATCGCTTGACCGCTCCGTCCAGGCTGGCGATCAGTTCGCGCTGGCCTCGATGGACGAGGTTTCCCTCTGTCACGTGATCGAACCAACAGCCACACGCCTTGGCATGCTCGGCGGCTTGAACCTGGGTCACATCGACCCTCAAGTCGGCGAGTGCGGGGAGGAGGCTCCCAGCCGGGCCGGCGGGATCGCAGAGCACGGCGTCGGGCTTGTACTTCTCGACCAGCTCGGCGATGCGAGCCGGCACCCATTGCGTACCCTGCTCGTTGTCGGTCAGCTCGACGTGGAACCGGCCGTCGTCGCGCTTGCCGGCCATGGCGATGGATGCGATAGCTCGATCGGGAGTGACGTCGAAAGCGAAGGTGATCCGGTCAGGAGGTACGGCGCGGAGGTCGGCCAGGGCGTTCCACTGGGCGAGTGGGATGACGGGTTCGACCACGGCGGAGGTCCACTGGTTGAGCCGCGCCCGACGGAACTCGGCCAGGTCCATCGAAGCGTGCTCGGCGGCGATGGCCGACTCGGGGATGGTGATCCCCATGGATGGGTTTGCGCTCGCCCACGTGCGCGGGTCGGACGGCTCTGCGTCCTCGTCGGCCGAATACTCGACATAGCACGACGTCTCGGTGACGCCAGCCTGGGCAAGTTGGCGCCCCTGCTCGACGCGATTGCGCAAGTACGGCGAGCCGTGGAGAGTCCCCGCCGTAGACACGACAATGAACTGCGGTGACTGCCTTGTCGCCATGGACGGGAGCAGGGCTTGCTCCATCCGGTCGTCCGGTTGTGCGAACGCCTCGTCGATGACGGCGACGTCGTTGACCGTCCCGTGGCCGGCTTTAAGCGTGCTGGCCACAAGCGAGAGCTCGCTGCCGTTGGTGAACTGGATGGCCTCGCTGCCGTTGGCCAGGCGTGCCTTGTAGTACGGCGCCAGCGGGCTTGTATCCAGCTCGGGGAGCCATGTGCCCATCATCATTTTTCGCGCATCGTTGAGCGTCTGAGACGTGAACTTGAGCCGCTGGTTGCGGTGATAGAGGGCCCGGGTCAACAGGTACACCTCGACAGCGAGGCTCTTGCCGTTCTGGCGCGGAACGAGCAGAGTGGCGTCCCGATAAACGAAGCGATCGTCGTCGTCGAGCTCGAGGATCAGATCCCACCACTGCTGCTGCCACTCCATGGGGTCGCGGCCGATCTGGCGGCAGACATTGGCCGCGATGTCGCCGAGAGACTTCCTGCCCGGTGTGCGCGGCGTTGCGAATCGAGGAGTGCAGGTCATGTGGCCTCCGTCGAGAGGAGCTGGCGCAGGAACTTGTCAGCGTCCTGGGCGTTCGCCGGGACCATGATCGCCTCGAGCGTGACCTGGAGCTCCCGGGAGAGCCCAGCGGCGGCCATCGCCGCGGCGCCAGTGGTAGCGGTGGCCGTGCTGTCGATGCGCTCGGCCAGGGCCACGGCCACGGCCGCCCGGGCCTCGCCCATCTCGTCAAGGGTCAGTCCGGCGATCAGCTTCTTGACGGCAGCCGTGACGGGCTGGCCCGTGCGGGTCACGCTGCGCTCCGGATGTCGGCGTTGGTCTTAGCGAACTCGCCGTGGTACTTGATGGCCGCACTGTCATAAGCCGCTGCGGCGGCCTCGGCGGTGGCGAAGTAGCCAAGGTCGTGTCGGTTGCCGTTGACTGCGATGCGTGCCCACCACCGTTGAAGACGCTCATGCCAGATGACACCCTTATAGCCAGACGCACTGTTCGCCCCGAGTCGCCGGTTGCTTCCGTTCTGAGCCGACGTCGCCAGGCGGAGGTTCGCTCGGCGGTTGTCGAGGCCGTCATGGTTCTTGTGGTCAACCTGTAGACCGGCCGGAGCGTCGAGCACCAGGCGGTGCATCTCCACCGTGGTGTCCCCACCATCTGGACGCCGGGCGTGACGTCGGGCGTACCACGTCTGACCCGACCATCGGGCATGCCACTTCCACTGAGACAGCCACTCGTAGTCATCGTCGTCGACCAGTGCGGCCCTGCCTTGTGTGAGTTCGATGGATCGCATGCCGCCTACCAGTCTCGGGATGGGTTGGATACGCCCGTCGTCATTGGCTGCGGCCGGCGACGCCGCGCCGTGCGCCGTGTGTTGCACCCACGATGCGCGGGCCGCAGTAGGGACTCGTCGAGGGCGAGCCGCTTCTGGTCTGCCGGGGACAGCAGGCGCATGGACTTGATTGAGTACAAGTGGTCCACGGTCGGGGACCACTTGGACTTGGGGTCGGCATTGAGGTCGATGTAGTTGCCGCACACCCAGCAGATCTGGCTCGCAGCGAGGACACGCGCCCTCACGGCCTCCCATTCGACGCCACCGCGCCCAGGATGGCGCCGGCCGTTGAGCAGGGGCGTGGTCATCGTGCAAACCGCTCGTAGGGCTTCCGGCGCGCCCAGTAGTAGGTGCCATTGCTTCGACGGTGGCGGGCCACAGCGGGGTGCGAGCGCAGGTTCTCGAAGAACCTGTCCGGGTCCCGGCTGCCCAGGTGCCGAACCAGGGCGTCCTGATCGGCCTTGCCCCAGTAGCCCTTGGCCTCGATGGCCTTTACGACCCGGGCAACCACTGCATCATCAACCATTTGTGTGCTGCCTTTCTCCAAATGTGAGCGAAAAGCTCCTGGTTCCAAACCAAAGCCTGCGAGACCGGAGGGATTTTTTTAGGACCACTGGGGACGTCCTGACACGACACAGGGGTTGCCACCCGGCCCCCCCATACATGCAGGTCACGGGCTATATCTGTCACGACTGTGGTGGTGTGGGTGTGGTGCATCACGACGGTCCCGCCGTTCGCTGCTGCTGTCGCCGCTGACGGGCCAGGTGCCGCGCCTTCGCCGCGCTGTCGCGCACGGCGGCACGCGCACGCGCCTGCGCTGTGCGCCGCCGGCTTGTCGTCGACTGGCGCCGAGTGTTGGTGTGGCGGCTCACGAGGTCGCCACCGCGGCGACAGCACGCAGTGCCTGGGCGTGTGGACATGGACCCAAACCAGGGCAGCGGCTGCAGGTCCACCCGGTCTTCTCGAGCCGAAGGTCTGCGATGCCGGCCGAATCTCTGACGCTGGCGGTCATGGTTCGCTCCGACATCCAGGTGATGGCCACCGCCTCGGCGCCCACGAGGTTCACTACGGACTCTTGTCCATGTCGCTGTGGGCAATCTCAACGATGCGCTCAGCACCGAGCACCACCGCCGGGACAGCGGAGCGTTGAGCATCTCGGTGGTAATACGCCTCAACCTGGTCGACGTAGGCCAACTCGAATGGGGTAAGCGGGTGCTGTGCTGCCATGAGCAATCGGGTCCTTTCCTGGAGTTGCTGGGGTCTCAAATGGGGGTTGCTTATTTTTAAAAGTCCTGGTGGGACGCGGTGGGTCGCGGTTTCCGGTTGTTCTGATATCTGTCCCTCGCGTCGAGATGAACCGGAAAGTGCGACCCACCGCGACCCATATGGGGGTTGCAACCCGCCATCATCGAACCCTCACGCCAGCCCAGAATCGACCCCGAGCGCTCGACTTCTGAGGCGTTGCACCGTGAGCCCTCATGGCCTTGGTGACGCGAGCCCAATGGGTCCTGATCTCTAGACCGCGCTCGTCACACCACCCCTCATGAAGACCTGAGAGCCCGAATGCTTCCCCTCGTCGGTCAAACTCGACGCCCATTTCCTCGAAGAACTGGGCGACAGTGTCCTCGTCGGCCCGATAGCCGTCGGTTGACACCCGGACCGAATCCGGTGGCTCGAATCCTTCAGCAGTGAACCGGCGAGCGCCTTCGACGGCCCACGCCAAGATGCCCTCAGCTTCACCCGCCAGCTTCGCGGCCAGATTCTCGTCGCGCTCCGCTGGCGGGATCGTGACAGCCCAGTCGATGAGTCGAACTCGACGCCAGATCCCCTCATCCGCGCCCAAGATGTTGGGCCGATAGTTGGAGAACATGATCAGCGTGTGTGTCGGATCGAACGACCACCGGTCTTCGCGCATGCGCCGAGCTCGCAGACGGTCGCCACCTGTGAGGTTCTTGATGCTGGCGTCGTCAAGCTGCGCGGCGCCGCTTGTCTCACCCATGACGGCGAGGCGCACGCGGAACAGCTCTGCGACTACGGTCTCGTGCTGTTCGTGCCTCGACGCGATGATGAGCGAACGATGAGGTTCGATGACATACGGGCCGGCTGCCGACTTGACCGCACCGAAGAACTTGCTCTTGCCGTTGCCACCGCCGCCAAAGTGAATAGACAATGTCTCGGTTGGCATGCCGGTGATGCCAGCGCCGATCTCGCGTTGTAGATAGTCACGCACCAGCGGATCTGGTTGCCACCGCTCAAGACACTTCTTCCACAACGGCGCCACCGCGTCGGGGTCGAACTCGACGGGTGCCTGCAATGTACAGAGGTCCGCGGGATCGTGCGGACGCAGCCCTCCGGTGCGAAGGTCCACTGTCCCGTTCCTCACGTTGAGGACGTAGGGGTCGGCGTCGAGATCTTCGTGCTTGACAAGCACCCGAGAATCACCACGCGCCAGGTGGACCATGGCCGAAATGGCCGCGCCAGATTCGGCACGCTTGGCCGCTGCATACACGGTGTCGCGGGTTGAATGGGGCGCCTTGGCAACCTGAGTGAATAGAGACTTTCCGACGACCTTGGCCCGTTCCTTCACCAGCGCATCGCCGCCGTCGACGTTCCAGCGGCCGCGCTCATAGGCGATCCAACGCTGCCACTCGTGAACGTATCGAACGGAGTCGCCAGCAATCTCGACGAACCGCGCAGCATTGCCCACGTCGGTCAGGTGGTGTCCATCGGGGGCCGTAATGCCGTCCGATTCGGTGGACTCGTTGTCCCGTCTCCGACTACCTCGCTCCACATCAATCGCGGTCTTTTTTTCGGGGTCTTTTGTCTGCTGGTACAGCCGCGTCAGCTCAGGCCCGGACATCTTCGAGAGGTCATCGCTCACGGCGACGCACCGTTTCGAGAATGTCCATCTCCTCACGGACTGCCGCGGCGAAGTCGCCGGCGTAGTCCCGGAAGACGAAGTACCCCCATCTGTCGTAACCGCGGCCTCGGTCCCTTACGGGCAGCCATGGAATCGAGGAGGAGAACACGTAGAGCATGTTCTGATTGCCGGCGTATCCCACGGTCGCCGACGAGCCCTCACGACGGCTCTTCCCCGGTCGTACCCAGTGCTCCTCGCCGTTGGTGTCGACGCGCCCGAGCGTCCAGCCATCACCCTCGAGCAACTCCGTCCAGGTGTAGTTGGCGTTAAAGAAGGTCACGCACGCGGGCTCGCTGTCGGGACGTGAGGGCTCGGGCAACTCCACATCGGCACGGACCTCGGCGATGTCGAAGGATTCGCTGGAGTAGAAGACGGCGTGGCCGGGCTTCGGGTGTGCACGCATCCTGCGCTCGCGGCGGATCTCACGCCAGACGAGGTTGTCGTCGTCATGCCTGTGCATGTACGCGATCTCGTCGAGTCCCTTCGCTGACTCGTCCGGCAGCAGCGTCTCGCGCAGGTGCAGGCGACGTTTGGCTTCCTCTGAAAGCGAGGAGCGGTAGCGGCCCGAGTGATCGAACGTGAATGGCTCGCCCATGTAGAGGATCCCCCAGCCACCGGCGGCGGCGGAGTGCACGACGCAGGCCTGCGCGACATCATCCATTTCTGAGTACCACCCACACATGTCGGCCGCCACGGCCTCGTCGGCGTACCAGCCGTCGAAGTTCCAGCCGAAAAGCTCGGTGGCCATCACGACTCACGCTCAGCCGGTGCCGGTTGGTACGCGACGAGCCGACCGTGACATCTGAGGCAGATGCCCTTGCCCAGCGCGGCCGTCCGTCGGCACACCAGGCATGGCCCGCGCTCGGCGGACTGGATGATGGTGGGCATCACGCCTCCCGCCTCTGCCACGTCGCCGCGGGCGCGGCTCTTCCTGCCTGCCGCCAGGGCCTCGAGGAGATCGGTTGGGAGGTGGCTTCTTCGCCTCCGTCTGGGCGGTGGCCTCATCACCCGCCGGACGGCGTCTTCGCCCGTGGGGTCGGCGTAGGGCGGTGGTCGCATGACCCACCAGACGTCGTCTTCACCCGTGGGGTCGGCGAAGGACGGTGGCGCTTCTTCGTCGGTCACGTCGCCGCCCCTCTGAGGGCGCCAGCCACCTCCGTCAGGACTCCAGGGTCTTCGACGTGAAACGGCAATCCCTGCTCGGCCGTCGTACGGTCCACGAGACGGTGCGCTCCATCGTCCCCCGCGGGGGACAGCTCGGCCTCAGGCATCTTCGATGATGCGAATCGAATGACCGATTCGTTCGGCGGGGATCTCTCCGGAGGCGACGAGTCTGTAGACCGTCATCGGGTGAATCCGGCGGCTCTCGGCGAACTCGCCGACGGTCAGGTAGGACCTCGTGGTTGTTTCGGTCTCAGACGGCACAGGACGACCTCCTTGGAGGCGGTGGGCCGTCTGGCTGCCCTTGTCCCGGCGATGAAACCGATTCTCTAACTGACGGTGCTCATTATACAACCCGCCGCACCCACCCCAGAACGTTCGTATCGTTTAGCTCCCGTTACACCCCTCAGTAGAATGACGAGTGCCATGACGCGAAGGAAACTCCGAGACCAACCCGGCAGGGAAGACGCCGCCACGTTTCGGTGCCCGTGCTCCAAGCTGCTGCTCGAGCTCGCCGAACCCTTGCCCGGGCACATCGACGAGCCCAAGGGCTACCTCGATTGGGCGCTGGTGCCGGCGGCCGACAGCGACGAGAAGGTGTGGGTCTGGCACCTCCGCCGATGCCCTCGGTGCGACCGCGGGCCGTGGCATGGAACCAAGGCGCAGCTACTCGAGCTTTACCGCCGTGCCGGGCCGAAGGGCAACCTGACCCTGCCGGATCTCAAGTCAGGCGGACCTATCCCTCCACCTGACGTCCACGCGGCTGTCGTCGAACACCGGCCCACGCCGGTTGGCAGCGTTCACGGTGATCGCCTCCACCACGGCTGAGATCACCGCTCGGCGCCGATCAACGTCGAGGTCGGGCCAGGCAGTCCGGAGCGCACCGGGCTTGGCGTAGGCGCTGAGCACTCCCGACTGGTCGCGGCGGTACAGGCGCCCCCGCGCTCGAGGTGACCCGGTCCTCGAGTTTGGCTCGGGCCTTCATCCACTCCACCTTTGTGATCTCCGCGTCGGCGAAGAGCTCGGCCAGCTCGGTGAGCCGGCCTTCGGCCTCGGCCAGCTCTTGGGCTGCCTCGTCATCCTCTTCGACAGATGGGGAACTCGAGAGCAGCTGCCCCAGCGCCGGCCCATCGAGGCGTAGCAGCACCGCTTCGCTGATCAGTTCCTCCAACGGGGTCGCGGTCACGCTCATGTGCCCACAGTTCGGATAGCCCGGCCGCTTGGCGCAGCGCCACGTGCCGACGTGGCCACGCGAGCCGTTGGGCTGGCTCCCGTTGCGCGTCATCTTCTCGCCGCAGTTGCCACAGAGCACCAGTCCGGTGAGCAGGCTCGACCGCACCGGGTTACGGACGCGCTTGCCGTCGAGGGCGGCCACGATCCGCTCGTGCTCGGCGCGCGTGAAGATGGCCGGCCAGATCCCCCTACCCACGATCTCGCCCCGGTGGCGCCGCAGACCAGCCTGATGCGCCCCGGTGAGCACCTGCTTGACCGTTGTGCCCGACCACGTAGCGCCTGCCTTCTGGGGGGTGGCCACTCCGGCAGCGTTCCACTGGCGTGCGATCTCGTTAAGGGTCGCACCGGCCAGGACGTCGGCGGCGCCGGCCTTGAGGAGCGCCGCCTCGTCGGCCACGATAGTCATACCGTCGGCGGTGTAGCCGAACCTTCGGTTGCCCCCGTGTTTGCGCCCCTCGGCCGCCACATCGTCGAGCTTGCGCCGGATCCGCCGGGACGTGTCATCGGAGGACTTGGCGGCCACAGCGCCCATGATCGCGCGAGGAGGCGACCGTCGCTGGTGCCGAGGTCGCAGTCGCCGGCCACCGAGGCGAGGTCCTTCACCCCTGCCCGGTCGCAGACATCGAAGAACCGCTCGAGGTCCCGTGGCTGGCGGTGCAGCCGGTCGAGGTCGTACACCGCCACCGCCGTGATCTCGCCGGCCTCAAGCGCCTTGAGCATGTTCTCGTACGCGGGTCGGCGCCGACCCGACCACGCGCTGACGTCGTCATCGGTGAACACCCGGACCACCGGCCAGCCCTTGCGGCCGCACAGGGCCCGGGCATCCTTCTCCTGCCTCTTGACCCCGAGCAGATCGCGACCGTCGTCCTTGGAGATTCGGCAGTACACGGCCGCCGCCACCGGAACCAGATCCTGAACACGTTCAGCATTTGCCATGCCTGGGACAATAGCATGTTTTACCAATACTGTCATTCGAAAGGATCGCCCACGCCTCGTCGACCACCAGGAAGAAACGGCCCCGGCCCGAGGGCGACACTCCGTTGCCGGCGGCCGTCCGGGAGAGCGCGGCCTGCAACCAGGCGGTGGCGCATGCCATCAGGACGCCCAGGGCGGCGGAGGAGTAGAGCGCGGAGAGGTCGAGGACCACGAACGGCGCGGAGAGGTCGAGGCCTTGCGTCGTCGGACCGTCGAACATGCCGCAGAGGTCACCGTGCACCAGACGGCGCAGCTCCAGGGCGACATCCCGACCGTCCTCGAGGAGGTCCCGTTGCCCGGTGCGCAGCGAACGGGCCGCGTCGGCGGTCGGCGTCAGCAGGGCTTCGACCACCACCGGAACCGTCGGGATGGCGGTGCCGGTGGTCTCGGCGAGCGCGGCGCCCAGCGCGGCGCGCTCGCGGGGGGCCAGGCCCCGGCCGAGACACGCACTGGCCAGGGAGGAGAGCAGTTCCATCCTCCGGCGCCCGGTGGCGTCGGGTCCGGCCTCGGCGTCACCGTCGACGTCCGGTCCCGGGTCGAGCGGGTTGAGCCGGATCGCCCCGCCCGGCCGCAGGGCCACGGGGCGCACGCCCCACGCGCCAGCCAGGTCGCCGTACTCACCCTTGGGATCGACCACCCAGGCCCGGCGGCCGAAGACCGCCTGGCGCCACAGGAACGTCTTGACGAACGCGCTCTTGCCCCGGCCGATCTGGCCGAAGACGACCATGTTGGGATTGGACACCACGCCGGCGGCATAGAGCTCGAACGGGTCGAACACGAAGGACCCTCCCAGCAGGTCGTCACCGATGACCACCCCGCGTCGCCCGAGACCCGCCTCCGCGATGAACGGGTAGGCGGCGCCGAGGTTCCGCGTCGTCACCTGATGGGCCGGGACCCGGGGCATCCGTTCCCTCATGGCCGGTGAACGGTCGCCCGTGTCCGCGACCGCCTCCGTTACCTTGACGGGGGCGTGACCACGCGCGGTCGCGGGGAAGGTGGAGCGCACATGATCCAGCCTGATCGTCCACCCCAGTCCCTGGTGGTGACCCTGGCCGCCCTCACCGTCGTCAGCGGCTTCGTCGACGCGGTGAGCTTCCTCGGCCTCGGGCACGTGTTCACGGCCAACATGACCGGCAACGTGGCCCTGATCGGGTTCGCCGCGGCCGGCGCGCCCGGGTTCTCGGTGACGGCCAGCCTGTGCGCCCTTGGTTTCTTCCTCGGTGGCGCCGTGGCCGGGGGCCGCATCGTGCAGAAGGTCGCTTCGCCGCGGAGGTTGCTCCTGGTTGCGATGGTGATCGAAGCCGGCTGTACGTCCGCCGCCGCAATCGTCGCCGGCGCGGTCGCGACCATCGGCAGCGGATGGCCCCGCTTCACCGTCATCGCCCTTCTCGCCGCCGCCATGGGGATCCGGAATGCCGCCGTCCGGCACATCGGGGTTCCCGACATGTCCACGACGGTGCTGACCACGACGTTGACCGGGCTCGCCGCGCGCTCGCCCTTGGCGGGCGGCACCAATCCGCACGCCCGCCTCGGAGCGACGTCCGTGCTGTCCATGTTCGGCGGCGCACTCGCCGGCGCGCTCCTCGTGCTGCACGCCGGCGCGACGTGGTCGCTCGGCGTCGCCGCCGGCATCGTCACCCTCACCGCGGTGTTCTTCTCCCGCGAAGCCCCGCTCGAGCTCGGGCTGGCGGCATGAAAGCAACGCCCGCCGGCGCCGCAGCGGACATGCCGTCCGCGCCGCGGCCACGGTGCACGCGCCGCTCGTCGCGTCGGGTTCAGACGGGGCGCCCGTCCTCCAGGTAGAGACAACCCGACTCGGCGGCCAGGGCCGCGCCGACCCGGCGCCGCAACGGGCCGCTGAGCAACCGGAGCGCCTCCACCGGATCCAGCAGC
This sequence comes from uncultured Acidimicrobiaceae bacterium, assembly GCA_963755375.1. Taxonomy (GTDB): domain Bacteria; phylum Actinomycetota; class Acidimicrobiia; order Acidimicrobiales; family RAAP-2; genus Bog-473. The sequence continues at coordinate 207,305 of CAVWKG010000006.1, forward strand.
TGGTACTCGGAGAGCTCCTCCTCCTGCAATGTGATGGAGTCCAACACCGTGTCGGGCAGGACGCCGCAGTCGAAGAGGTAGCGCATCCCGCCGGGCGAGGACGGCTTGGGTCGGAGGAAGTCCACGGCCACCAGGCGGCCGTGCTCGACGGACAGACCAACTTCCTCGCGCACCTCCCGTCGGCAGGCCTCCCACGGAGTCTCGCCGTCCGCCTCCATGATCCCGCCCGGAATCGTCCAGTGCTCCTTGTAGGTCGGGTTGGCGATGAGCAGCCGGCCGCGCCCGTCGAAGATCAACGCGCCGGCCGACGCCGGGATCCGTGGCAGGACGAAGGGCAGGTCCCCGTCCGTCAGAGCCGACCCGTTCATCCGAGGCCCAGCCGCTCGAGCTGCTCCCCCGGCGCATCGACGGACCCCAGGGCGTGGCGCAACAGCTCCACCATGTCCGACTCGACCGCGGCACCGACCAGGTTCTCGTTCTCGTCCGGGTCGTTGTCGAGGTCGAAGAGGAAGTGCGCGTCGACCGCGTTGCGCCCCACCCAGAACGGAAGCCGGTCACCGGGCTCGAAAGGCTGGCGGATCACCGGTACGTCCGACCCCGGCATGAAGTCGAGCCGGGCCCGCCGATCCGGCGGGGGCAGGCGAACGACGTCCTCGAGCCCGTGCACCGGCATGGTGGACCAACGGTTCGACCACATGGAGAGGGGGAAGTTCTGCCCGTCGGCACCGCGGGCGTACTTGCGACGGCCGTCCGTCACCTGCACCCAGTTTCCGTAGACCCCGCCGATGGCCCACTCCCGCACCCGGGTGGAGTCCCCGCGCAGCAGTGGGGCCAGGGACGCGCCGTGGGCGGCACCGCGCGGCGCCACCGCGAACACGTCGGCGAGCGTGGCGTTGAGGTCGACGTTGGTCGTGAGCGCCGCACACTCCGTACCGCCCTGCCTCCCCGGCCAGTGCACCAGCAGGGGGATATGGCCGAGCGGCTCGTACTGCATGACGCCTGGCTTGCCCCAGATGTCCTTCTCCCCGAGATAGTGCCCGTGGTCCGTGCACACGATGACCACCGTGCTCTCCCACAGACGGCGCTCGGTGAGCGCGGCGAACACCTCGCCGGCCCAGTGGTCGATCATGGTGAGCTTGGCGCCGTAGTTGGCCCGGATGTGCCGGCCCTCGCGTTCGCTCAGACGCCCGGCGGCGACCGCCCCGACGTCGTAGGGCGGCCAGATCAGCAGTTCTCCCTCCCAGTCCGGGTCGTAGCGCCCGAGCCAGGGGTCGGGCGTGTCGAACGGCTCGTGCGGATCGAACTCGTCCACGAAGAGGAGGAAGGGGGCGTCGCCGGGCGCTCCGTCACGCAGCCAGCGGGCGGCGGTGCGCATCGTCCTCGGGCCCGGGAAGTCCTCTTCGGCGCGGAAGAACGTCCGGGAGCGGTCATACGCCCGATCACCCGAATCCGCCCATCCCATTCGGTCGCGCCAGTACCAGCCGCCGTCGCGGGCGGGCAGGGCGGGCGTCCCGATGTAGCTCGGGTCGGGGTACGTGCGCCACGGGTCACCCTCGTGCCCGCGCACGTAGTCCCATCCGCTGAAGTCCGTGTGATAGTTCTCGCCCCCGACCTCGAAGAGATGCGGGTGGTCCGAGACCAGCATGGTCGTCACGCCGGCTCGCCGCAGTTGCTGCGTGATGGGCTCCTCCCAGATCTCGATCGAACCCCAGGGCCGCCAGAGGAAGTCGAGCGAGCCGCACAAGATGTCGTGACGCGCCGGCATGCACGGGAGCGAACCGGTGACATGCGACGTGAAACGCACGCCCCGTTCGCGGGCGAATTGATCGAGGTGCGGTGTGTCGAACTCGGTGCCGCCGTAGCTGCCGAGCATGTGCCGGTTGAGGCTGTCGAGCAACAGCACCACGACGTTGCGCGCCGATGTGGTTCCCTGGAGCTCACCCACGGTCCCCTGACCCGAGTCGGTGCGGTCGGCCACGGAGTCATGGTAGGGGCGTCGCTGACCCTTGCTCGCACGTCAGCGCAGCCCACGACAGAGCGGCAAGGTGCAGGTGTAGGCCGAGGCCTGGTCGCCGTAGAGGCGGCGCAGCGCCAGCCGGCTCTGGCCGGCTGCGTGCAGCACGACGTCGCAGGCCGCCACCAGCTCCTCCCGGCTCGGCGCGGAGACGGTGACGTAACCCGAGTAGCGGAACGACGCGTGCCCCTCCGCCAGCTCCGCCTCGCGGCGGGCAAGGACCTCCGACTCGCGGGCGTGGCGGGCGGTCGAGACGAAGCCGCCGCGTCGACGCAGTTCGGCATCCGCCAGGTCCGCGGTTCGTGACGCCTCGACCTTGCGCACCGCGGCGTCGGGACCGAGTGGCTCCATCACGACGGCGAGGGTCGAGCGGGCCGATCCGAGGAGAAGCGGCGCCAGGAAGTCGCTGCGCACTTCTGTGCGCGGCCACTCGGCCACCCAGAAGGTGGCGTGGACCATGCCGTCCACCCGCACCTCCGACCAGCTCTCCTCCATGGCCATCGGCCAGTGGTCCTGAGCAGGTGCGGCACCCGGGGACACCACCTGTGGCTCATAGGTGCGGAGGAGTTCGTGCGCCAGGTCGTCGGCCGACAGGACCGACTCGACCTGCACGTCGGCGTCGGCGAGCAGCCGGACGAGCGATCCGACTTCGCGGGCCAGCGAGGCGCACCCGACCTCGACCGACCTGGTGAGCCGCACCTGCACCGCCAGGACCACATCGTGGGCGCAGGTGTGCGAATCCATGTCGGCCAGCAGCGCGTCGTACGAGGCGGTGCAGGCAGAGGCGGTGTCGGGCGCCGCCTCGGCGGCGAGATACGACCGCACCCCCTGCCCATCGTCGGGGAAGGAGGCCGCCACCCACTGGACCCGGTGGATCGGTGAACCGTCGCGGGCCAGCGAGGACAGCACCGAGGCCCATGCCCCCACCCGGCGGTCCTGCTCGTCGGCACCGAGCAAGGCGAAACTGCCGCCACGCAGCGAGATGGCCGCGGTGAGGCTGCGCCCGGCGCGGTCGTGCACGACGCCCATGTCCTGCCAACCCGCCTGCAGCAGACGCATCCCTCGCAACGCGCCGATGCGCCCCGCCGCGCCCCCCACTGTCCGACGGGCAGCCCAACACACCACCACGGGAAGCCACTCGTCGCCGGTCCGGCCGGCCACGGGCACCGTCGCCAACGCGCCGTAGAGGACGAGGATGCCGACGGCCGACGCCACGCCCACCGCATTGGGCTCCCAGCGCAGGACCAGCACGCCAAAGACCAACCCCACGGCCACGGTCATGATCTGGCCGGCCCGCCAACCCGCCAGAACGCCCCCGCGCTCGCGGGGTCCGAACCGGTAGCGCGACCCGCGTTCGCCGCTCACGTATCGGGGCCCTGGCCCGGCGGCCAGGCCGCCGGCAGCCACCTGATCTGCGGCCCGTGTCCGTCGTCCCCCATGTAATAGCGCATCTCCCCCGGTTCGACCTTGCCGATCAGGCTGCGGCCCGGCGGGACCCCCTCCCACTTCCAGGCGTCCTCCGGCGTGGCCGGGCCGGTCGGCGCCGACGGCCACACGTCGCGGCGCGCCGATCCCGCCGGCGGTGCCGCGGACGCCTCGAGAGCCGCCGGCGCGTCGTCGGCCGCCGACCTCCCCGCGGCGCCCGACCGGTCGGTCGGCCGGGCCAGAATCGGCCTAGGCCCCTTCGGCCTCGCCCTGACGCCTTCGCCCACGAGCTCCTCGTAGGCCCGCGGTGACTCGGGGTCACCGTGGCCGAGGCTGATGCCCGAGGTGGCGTCCCCATCACCTTCATGGCTCCCCGCCGCACCGGCACCGACGCCGCCTCCAACCCCACCCCCGCCGGTCCCACCGCTGGCCGCCGCCGTCTGCGCCATCAGCCGGCTGTCGCCCAGCGCCCCCAACCCCTCGTGCAGCGCATGGCTGGCCGCGGTCCGGGGCAGCCTGGTCACGGCGGCGGTCCCGCGCTCTCGCAGGCCGTCGAGGTGTGCCACGGCGCCCGCTTCGACCGCCGGGATCATCCGCAGGATGGCGAAGGGGACGAAGGTGGCCATGACCAGGAGCGCGCCGCCCGCCAGGACCGACGAGAAGCCCGACCCGTGGCTCCCGGAGCCCGCGGTGCCCGACGAGACCGCCCCCGCGGCCAGGCTCAACGTGGCGACGATCACGAACTTGGAGAGGATGAGAGCGGCCAGCGTCTCGACCAGTCGCCGGCACCAGTGGGAGACCGCAGGCCACACGAGGGTTGCGAGCGCCAAAGGCAGGAAGAGTACGGCTACGTACACGGCCGCCGCCCGGATGAGCAGTTCCAGCCAGAGCACGAACGCCGCCACGGCGATCAACAACGAGATCAGCAGGAGCACGAAACTGGCGATGGTCGGGTCCGCCGCGGCCGCCACCAGCCCGCTCGTCACGCCGGTGAGCAGGGAGGTCACGTCGGCGTTGGTGCCGCCGGCGACGGCGGCGCTCATGGCGTCGGTGGCGGACAGGCTCATGATCACGATCTGGATCGCCACCACCGCCAGCAACAACGCCAGGGGCAGCTGGAGCAGGAACGTCCGGATGAGCTGCCCCGGGTTCTGGCGCACCACCGCCTGCAGGGTCGAGGCCAGCAGCATCGGGAGGATGACCACGCCGGCGAGGGCCGTCATCTGGCCGTAATGGGTGCGGAACCAGGTGGCACCGACATCCACGGTCGTGGTGGAGCTCAGCACGTCACCGATCTGGCCCAACAGCCACTCGGCGCCGCTGGCCACCCATTGGCTGATGCCGCTCAGCACCGCTTCGAAGCCGGAGGACGCGATGGAGCCGCCGATGCTCCCGGCCTGGCAGACCGGGTTCAGCGCATCGAGGCCGGTGCAGCCGGCGGCCAGCATGGGAACGGAGGCCGAGATCCGGGTTCAGGCGATCAGCAGCCCGGTGGGATCAGTGCAGGTTGGTGCCGGTGTGGAAGAAGAAATTGATGATCGGCGGCGCCGCGCCGATGAGGAGCGCCGCCAGCCCCGAGACCAGCACGGCGCGGCGCCCGACCATCGACTGCTGGAAATTCTGGGCGTGGACGCCCAGAGCCCAGGCGGCGGCGCCGATGAGCAGGCCAGCCAGCGCGGCGATGAGGGCCCACGCCCCGAGGCCGTTGGTCAGATCCTGCAGCGTCCCCCCGCCCGGCAAGGCGTTCACGCTCGGGTTGAGCGAGACATCGGCCAGGTGCCATACGACCATGGGTGCCCTCCGTGATGAGTGCCGGCACCGGACCCTCCGGGACGCCGTTCGGGCGGAGAACGGTTCGCCGGCAGGCCCGTTTGCCCTTTCTTCCGTGGCGGAGAAAAGAGGTGACGCGCGCCCAGCCGGCCTCGGGGGTTGCAGAAGGGCAGCTCAGGACGCGGGTCCTGGCAGCGGGTGTCACGCGTACGGGTAGGTCCGGCCGTGATCCTCGGCCCAGCTGTTCGCCCGGCGCGCTCCAGCCCTGTCATATTGGGGGCGTGCCGCTCAGTGGGCCCGGGGAAGTCAATTTGAGCATGACCCAGGCGATCACCTTCATTGCGGTCGCCGTTCTCGTCTGTGTCGCCGTCGGCGTCGTGGCCGCACTGCTCGGTCGGCGCTCGGGTCGGCGGGCGATCTCGCAGCGCCTCGCCTCGCTCGGCACGCGTCTCGGCCTCGATCCACCTCAAGACGAATACAACGTCGAAACGTCCCTCGCCTATCTGGAGCAGGTGACCGGCGGCGCCGCCCAGGCCGTGACCGAGTCGAGCTCCGACGCCATCCGCCTCCGGCGCTCGCTCGACACCCTCACCCAGGGCGTTGTGCTGTGCGACGAGAACGGCACGGTGATCTACCGCAATGGTCGTGCCAACGCCTTGATGGTCAGCCGCCACGGTGATGCCCTGGCCGCCCAGGCGGTGACCGACGTACTGGAAGACGCCTGGCACGAGGGATCCGCCGAGCGCACACTCGACCTGTACGGTCCGCCCCGCCGCACGCTCCAGGTGCGCGCCCGCCAGATCGACGACGGACGCCGGCCGCTCGGGGTGATCGCGCTCATCGAAGACGTCTCGGAACGGCGCCGGCTCGAGGAGATCCGCCGCGACTTCGTGGCCAACGTGAGCCACGAGCTCAAGACGCCGATGGGCGCACTGGGCCTTCTGGCCGAGACGCTCGTCTCCGAGCCCGACCCCGACGTGGCGCAACGACTGGCCGGCCGCATCCACAACGAGGCCTTCCGGGTCAGCCGCATCATCGACGATCTGCTGGACCTCTCACGCATCGAGTCCGAGGAGGCGCCGCCGCGCGAACCCGTGTTGGTCAACCTGGTGATGGCCGACGCCATTGAGCGGGTGCGCGCCACGGCCGACCAGCGCGGCCTCGAAATCGTGTTGCACGAGCCCTCACCGCCGGTCGCCGTGCTGGGAGACCGGCGCCAGCTCGTCTCAGCCATGCACGCCCTCCTGGAGAACGCGATCACCTACTCCTACGACAACTCCAAGGTGGTCGTGACCGGTGCCGTACAACGTTTCAACCCCGACCTCAGCCACCCCTCGGTCGCCGGCAGTCTCGACCCCGACCCCGACCCCGACCCCGGCACCGGCGGCGGGACCGACGATGAAAACCGCACCGACCCGGTCACCGGGGAGTTGCCGGCGGTGCCCTCCGAACCCTCGCCCGCCGACAGCGCCACGATTCCGGGCACCACGACCCGGGATGAGACGATCCCGGAGGAGAGCCCGGTCGAGAGCCCGGTCGAGCCGGTCTTCACCCCCGAGATCCTCGACCAGTACTCGCCTTTGGGCCAGACCGCACCCGGCGCGTCGGCGGCCACCGGCACCACGGCACCGACCATGCCGGTGCCGCCGGTTGTCACCGCCGAGGGGGACGTCGTCGGAACCGGCCCGGCGGACGCGACGGCGGCGATCTCACCAAACTGGCGCATCGAGGAGCGGGACAACGTACGCCTGTCGGTGCAGGACCACGGCGTCGGCATCCCAGCCCGCGACCTCGATCGGATCTTCGAACGCTTCTACCGGGTGGACCACGGGCGCAGCCGTGACACCGGCGGTACCGGGCTCGGCCTCTCCATCGTCCGCCACGTCGCCAACAACCATCAAGGTTGGGTCGACGTCGAGTCGCGCGAGGGTGAGGGCTCGACCTTCACCCTGGTCCTGCCCGTGCAGGCGGAGCGGCTGTCGTGAGCAAGGTCGCCGCAGGCAAGACCGCCAAGAAAGCAGGCCGACAGACGCCCGGCGAAGGCCCGGTCAAGGTCCTGTTGGCCGAGGACGAGGAGTCCTTCATTGAGGCACTGATGATCGGGCTGACCAACGAGGGCTTCCGGGTGACCGTGGCCCGCGACGGCAACGAAGCACTCCAGCTCTTCGACGAGACCGCCCCCGACATCCTCCTGCTGGACCTCATGCTGCCCAAGCTGTCGGGCATCGACGTGTGCCGGGCCGTCCGGACGCGCTCGCACGTCCCCATCATCATGGTCACGGCCAAGGGCACCGAGATCGACACCGTGGTCGCGCTCGAAGTCGGCGCCGACGACTACGTCACCAAGCCCTACCGCCTGCGCGAGCTGGTGGCCCGCATGCGCGCCGTCCTGCGGCGCGCCCCCGGCGGTTCGGAGTCCGGCGACCTGGCGAGATCGATCGAGTTCGGGAGCGACGGCATCTGGGAGTCCAACGGGATCAAGGTCGACTTCGACCAGCGCCGCGTGTTCGTACGCGGCGACGAGGTCCACCTGCGCCGCAAGGAGTTCGAGTTGCTGCGTCTGCTCGTCGAGAACTCCGGCCGCGTCCTCACCCGCGACGTGCTCATCGACCGCGTGTGGGGCACCGACTACATCGGTGACACCAAGACACTCGACGTGCACATCAAGCGATTGCGCTCGCGCATCGAGGCCGACCCCTCGACGCCGGTTCTCATCACTACAGTACGCGGCGTCGGTTACCGCTTCGCGGCCGCCTGACGCGTCGTCGCGGTCGCCCGGTGCGCGCCGCACCGGTTGCACATCTACCGGTTGCACAACAACTGCACAACTGATCCGGTAACGCACGCATCAGGTTGTCCCGTGCGCGACGCACCTGAGACACTCGAATTTCCGGCGCGCGGTTGAGGATGGTTCATGTCCGTTGGCAAAAAGGTCGCCGTCTTCGTGGCACTCGCCGCGGCGGCGCTGCTTCTCCCATTGGCCCCGCGCCTCGGCGCGGGTGCCGCGATCGTCCCGCCCCAGAATCCACCCGGCAACATCTCCCCTGCTGCGGGCTATGTCGGCCCCTGCGGGAGCCCGGCGCAGCCGAACGTCTACTGTCCGGCCGGCCTCACGACCATTTACGGCGACCGGCAGGTCGAAGGGGTGAGCCCCATGAGCCTGCCCAGCACCTGGAGCACGTTGACGCCGCCGGAACAACTGTTCGTCTTGACCAACCTCGAGCGGATCGACCGGGGCGTCCCACCGATTGAAGGGCTCGCCGCCGGACTGAACGCGTACGCGCAGGCCGGCGCCAACAGCGGCCGCGATCCGAGCTTCCCTCTCTACGTGCGTACGGGCGGCTCCACCTACGCCTCGACGTCATCGCTTGGCACGGCCATGGCCGAGTGGATGTACGACGACGGGCCGGGCGGCACCAATGTCGACTGCCCCTCTGCCGGTGGGCCCGGGTGCTGGGGACACCGGGACATCATCCTGGGGCGCTACGCCGCCCCTTCCCTCATGGGGGTGGGCTACGGCCCGGCGACGACGCAACTCTTCGTGGGGGGCGACACGTCCGATACGCCGTACTTCACGTGGTCGCAGGTCACCCCGTTCCTGCCCCCCGGGGTCTTCCCCTACGGGGTCAACGACTCGGTCACGCCGGGGACCTCACAGACATCGTCGATCCAGCTGTGGGCGTCCGGCCAGTACATGAACATCTCGGTGTCCCAGAGCGGTGGCCAGGGCGTGTTCCACCTGAACGGCACGAACTGCAACCTGCCGTCGGGGTCCACGTGCACCATCTCGGTGACATTCACGCCACCGTCCCTCGGCGTGTACAACGCCACGTTGGTGGTCGCCGGCCCCAACGGCACGCAGAATGTCCCGCTGCGCGGTGTCTCCAGCCACGGTTATCACGTCGTCGCCTCGGACGGCGGCGTCTTCAACTTCGGCGACGCCCCGTTCGACGGCTCGGCGGGCGGCCTGCACCTGAACCAGCCGGTGGTCGGGATGGCCGCCACCCACGACGGCGGCGGGTACTGGCTGGTGGCGAGCGACGGTGGGGTCTTCAACTACGGCGACGCCGGCTTCTTCGGTTCCATGGGCGGGAAGCCGCTCGACGCCCCGATCGTCGGCATGACCCCGACGCCGGACGGCCTGGGCTATTGGGAGGTGGCATCCGACGGCGGCATCTTCAGCTTCGGCGACGCCCACTTCTTCGGCTCCCGGGGCGGCCAACCCCTCAACCGGCCCATCGCCGGCATGGCCGCGGACGCCACGGGCCAGGGCTACTGGCTCGTGGCGAGCGACGGAGGGATCTTCACCTACGGCGATGCGAAGTTCCTCGGCTCCGCCGGAACCATCCCCCTGAACCGACCGGTGGTCGGGATGGCCGCCACGCACGACGGCGCCGGGTACTGGCTCGTGGCGAGTGACGGCGGCATCTTCACCTACGGGGACGCCGGCTTCCAGGGCTCACTGGGCGGCCTGCCGCTGGTCAAGCCGGTCGTCGGCATCGCCGCCACCCCCGACGGCGGCGGGTACTGGCTGGTGGCGTCGGACGGTGGCGTCTTCAACTACGGCGATGCCGGCTTCTTCGGCTCCATGGGCGGCCAGCCGCTCAACGCACCCAGCGTGGGTGGATCCGCCTCGGTCTGAGCAGGTCCGGGGCTCCGCCCCCGCCGGCGGCCCCCACTCAGACCATCAGGCGCTCGAAGTCGTCCGGGACGGTGACCCCGCTCATCGACGCGGCATCAACCTGTTCCCCCAGGTGCGTGAGGATCAGGTGCACGTCGGGGTGGGCGGCTTGAAGGGCGCGCACCGACTCCTCGTCCATGTGCGAGGACGGGGCACCGGGTGGCGTGTGGCGCCCGTTGCACTCCACCACCAGGACCTCGGCCTCGCCGGCCAGCTCGCTCAGCCCGTTGCACGGGGTGGTGTCGCCCGAATAGCCGATCACCTGGCTGCCCCGTTCGAACAGGTAGCCGAAGCAGCGCAGGTACGGCACGTGCACGACCTCGACGGCGCGGAAGCGCAACGGCCCGGCCTCCTGCCAGCTTCCGTCGACCTCGACGAAGCGCAGGTCGAGGTTGGCATGGCCCATATCGGTCACCGATCCCACCGCCCCCGCCTCGTTCATGCGGGCCAGGTGGGCCTCTATCCCCGGTGGTCCGACGACATGGACCGTCCGGCCCCCGCCAGTCTCGGCCGCCGCCTGGAGCAGGAAGGGCCATCCGAAGCAATGATCGGCGTGGAAGTGCGAGACGACGACCACTTCGATGGCCGCGACGGGGAACCCACAGCGTCGCAGGTGGGGCAACGCCGTGGGCGAGGGCTCCACCAGCACCGACGCGTCCATGACGAAGCTGTTCCAGTACCGGTCCGGCGGGGCGACGAAGTTGCCCGTCCCGAGGAACGTCAGCTCGGTCACCTCGTGTCGGCCAGGGAGAGGAGCGCCGCCACCAGCACCGGGTCCCCGGCCACGTCGGCGTCGGGCACCGGAAGGCGCCGGTAGAGCATGAGCACCAGGTCCGAAGCCGGCGCGGACAGCTCGGAGACCCTTCCGGAGCGCTCGCCGCCGGTCCCGGCGACGCGCCAGGTCGCGCCGGTGTCGGTGGCAGTCAGCGTGACCGCGCCCGGCAGCGAGGACAGATCGGACCCCACCATGATCTCGATGAATTCGGGCACGCCGTCGTCGGCCAACCCGGGGTGGAGCGGCGCCGACGCGCCGGCCACGCCCTCGGCGTCCCAGCGGTGCACGGCCACCTCCTGGGCCTGGTGCCGGCCCACGGCGCCGGACGTGTGCGGCTCGGGCCACCAGGCCCAGCACGGCGCATCCGGGCCGGCCTCGCGCAACGCGCCCAGCAACGAGTAGGTGCACCAGCCCAACCAGGCCAGCAGGTCGGTGTCCTCGGGGAACGCCGTGAGCTCAGCCCCGGAGCGCTCGTCCGCGTTGTGGGCCCGCACGTTCGCACCCCAGTACCACTGCACCTCCCCGATGTGGTGGGCCAAGTCGCGCACCGACCACTCGGGGCACGAGGGCACCCGGGCCTCGAGGTCGAGCGCCCCGACCATGTCGGTCAGGCGGCGGCTGTCACCCGCGATCGTCTCGAGCATGTCGGCGAAGCCGAAGCGCTCGCTCGGCCCGCTCCCCTCGACGGCGGCGACCGTCACGAGCCCCAGGTCACCACGAGCCCCACCACCTCGACGGCCTCCACGACCGGAGGGGGAGTGTGCACGCCGGTCTCACGGGGCCTTGATCAGCAGTTCCCCGGCGAGATACGGCGCCAGGCACTCGGGCAGCAACACCGTCCCGTCCTCCTGACGCCCGTTCTCCACCAGGGCGGCCCAGATCCGCGGCCAGGCCAGCGCCGAGCCGTTGACGGTGTGCACCAGCTGCAACGGCCCGCCCGCGGCGGGGCGGAAGCGCACGTTGGCCCGGCGAGCTTGGTAGTCCCGGAACCAGCTGACCGAGCTCACCTCGAGCCAGCGATCGACCCCGGGTGCATAGACCTCGAGGTCGAACGTCCGGGCGGACGACCCGCCGAGGTCGCCGCAGCACAGGTCGAGCACCCGGTAGTGCAGCTCGAGCTCCTGGAGCATGGACTCGGCCCGCTGCAGAATGTCGGACTGCGCATCGAGCGCGCCCTCGGGCACGGTGTAGGCGAACAGCTCCACCTTGTCGAACTCGTGCACCCGCAGGAGCCCCCGGGTGTCGCGCCCGGCCGAGCCCGCCTCGCGCCGGTAGCAGGCCGTCGCCGCGGTGAAGCGGAGCGGGAGCTGGGACTCCTCCAGGATCTCGCCCCGGTGCATGGAGGTGAGCGGCACCTCGGCGGTCGGGATCAGCCACAGGTCGTCGCGCTCGAGGTGGTAGGCGTCGTCGGCGAACTTGGGCAGGTGACCGGTGGAGGTCATGGTCTCGGTCAACACCACCGTCGGAGGCCGGATCTCCTCGTAGACCGGCGAATGGCGGTCGATGGCGAAGGCGGTGAGCGCCCGCAGCAACCGGGCCCCCGGGCCCCGGTAGAGGGGGAACATGGAACCGGCCAGCCGCGCCCCGCGCTCCATGTCGAGGATCTGGAGCGACTCGCCGATCTCCCAATGCGGCACCTCCTGGTGCGCGGCGCGCCCGGGTTCGGGACGCCCGGCATTCTGCCCGGGCCACCACCGGCGGAGTTCGACGTTGTCGTCCTCGCCCACCCCGTCCGGCGCATCGTCCGCCGGGAGGTTCGGGAGGTAGAGCAGCCCTGTGCGTACCTGTTCCCCCAACACGTCGGCCTCGGCGGCTGCGGCGCGCTCGGACTCGCCGAGCTCCCGGCTCCGCGCGCTGAGCTCGGCGGCCTCGGCCTCGTCCCCCGCCTTCTTGGCCTGGCCGACCTGGCGCGAGAGCTCCTTGACCTCGGCCCGCATCGCCTCTGCGCTCGCCACCTTGGCCCGGTGCGCCACGTCGGCCTGCATCACGGCGTCCACCTCGGCCGTCTCCACGCCGCGCCGCGCCAGCGCGGCCTTGACCGCGTCGGGATCGTCACGGAGCGCCCGGATATCGATCACTCCTGCTCAAAGTAGCCTGCGACGCCGTGCCAGCCGTCCGGGTCACCGGCCTCACCGTGCGCTACGGACCCGCCGGCACGCCCGCCGCCGTCGACGGCGTCGACCTGGCCGCCGAACCGGGCGAGGTGCTCGTCGTGCTCGGGCCCAACGGCGCCGGCAAGACGTCGACCGTCGAGACACTCGAGGGCTACCGCCGCCCCGCCGCCGGCGAGGTGCGGGTGCTCGGGCTGGACCCCATCGGCGACCACGCGACGCTCAGCGGCCGCGTCGGGGTCATGCTCCAGCGCGGCGGCGTGTACCCCATGCTCGGGCCGCGCCGCGTCCTCGACCTCTTCGCGGGCTACTACCCCGAGCCCGTTCCGACGGACGAGCTGCTCGACCTCGTCGGCCTGCGTGCCGTCGCCGCCACGCCCTGGCGCCACCTCTCGGGCGGTGAGCAGCAGCGGCTATCACTCGCCCTGGCCCTGGTCGGCCGGCCCGAGGTGGCCTTTCTCGACGAGCCGACGGCCGGCGTCGACCCCGAGGGCCGCATCGCCGTGCGCGCCGTCGTGGCCGGGCTCAAGGAGAGAGGCGTGTGTCTCGTCCTCACCACGCACGAGCTGGGAGAGGCCGAGCGGATGGCCGACCGCATCGTGATCCTCTCCGCGGGCCGCGTCGTGCTGGAGGGCACGCCGGAGCGCCTCACCAGCGCCACCGGTCCCGGCGGCGCCGCCCCGCCTGCCATCACGTTCGGGGCACCCCCGGCGCTCGACGTCGTCGCCCTGGCGGCCGCCGTCGGACCGGCGGCCGTGGTCACCGAGACCGCGCCCGGTCGCTACCGGGTGGAGGCCCCGGACGTGGCGACTCCGGCCGTCACCGCGGCGGTGGCGAACTTCCTGGCCGCACGGGGTGCCACCCTCACCGACCTCGTGGCGGGGAAGACCCTGGAGGACGTCTACTTCGAGACGGTGGGCGCGGCGTCCGAGACCACCCCGGACGAGACACCGGCCGGCGCGGTCGGGACGGCCCGGCGCCGGGCGCGGAGGCGGGGCCGGTGAGCACGGCCGCCGGCACCCTGCGCCCGCTCACGGCGCAGACCGGTGCAGAGATCTACATGACGCTGCGCCGTGGCGAGACACTCCTGCTGACCCTCGGCATCCCCGTCGTGTTCCTGCTCTTCTTCTCCAAGGTCTCGGTGGTGTCGACCCCGACGGCCACCCCGGCCAATTTCTTCGTGCCCGGCATCCTGTCCCTGGCCGTGATGTCGACGGCGATGGTCTCCCTGGGCATCGCCACCGGCTTCGAGCGCGGCTACGGCGTGCTCAAGCGATTGGGCGCTACCCCCCTCGGCCGCCCCCGACTGCTCGGCGCCAAGATCGCCACGATTGTCGCCGTCGAGCTCCTGCAGGCCGCCGTCCTGCTCCCGGTCGGGCTCGCCCTGGGCTGGAACCCGGGTGGCAGCGGACCGGCCGCGGTGGCCGGCGCGGTCGGTGCCGTGCTCTTGGGCACAACCGCCTTCGCCGGCATCGGCCTGCTCATGGCCGGCACGCTGCGGGCCGAGGTCAACTTGGCTGCGGCCAACGGCCTTTATCTCATCCTCCTGCTGCTGGGCGGCATGATCGTCCCGATCTCGAAGCTCCCCACTGGACTGGCCGACTTCGCCAAGCTGCTGCCAGCCGAGGCGCTGTCCGCCGGGTTGCACGCCACACTCGGTGCCGGCGCTGCGGTACCCGCCGAGTCCTGGGCCGTGCTGGCGGTCTGGGCGCTGGCGGCACCGGTGGCGGCTGCGCTCACGTTCCGGTGGGAATGAGCGCGCGCTCGTCCTGGGTGAAGGTCGCCGGCGTGAGCTGGGCACCCGCCACGATCTTGGAGATGGTGCCGTCGCCGTTGACGAACACCGTGTAGGGATCGCCGTCGAAGAAGAAGGACCCGCTGGTGATCCCGGCCTGCTCGTCCGACGCCACAGGGAAGGTCACTCCTTCGTCGCGGATGAATGACTTCGCGATCGACGTCTTGTCGAAGCTGTCGACACCGATGACGCGGATCCGCGACAGCGGGCCACCCGACCGCTCCTGCTGGCGCACCACCGCCGTCAGCGGGGGCAGCTCCTGCTGGCAACTCGTGCACCAGGCCCCGAAGAACAACAGGACGGCCGGTGTGCCGTTCCCGCCGCCGTCGGTCGGGACCGACACCTGGGACGAACCCGTGGGGCCGACGTTGGTTGACGTGAAGTGCGGTACCTGATCGCCCACCTTGGGCTGACCAGAGCTCGGACTGCTGCCGATGCTGGTCAGCAGCCCGATGAGCACGATGATCAGGAGACCGATGCCCAGGCCAATGACGATGAAGCGCTTGCGGGGTCGGCGGACTGCGGTGGCGCCCCCAACTCCTGGCGCCGTAGCCGCCCCGGGCGCAGGCGAAGGCCCCGGATCTGGAGGTGGTGCGTCGGTCATCGCGCGGGGACCCTAGTGAATGTGATTGGAGATGAGTACGTCGCCCGCCATCGCCACGAAGAGGACGGTGAGGTAGGTGATGGAGTACCCGAAGACCTTCATGGCGTCGCGCCCGGTCACCTGCCCGTTCTGGGCCAGCCCCCACAGGCGCGTCACGAAGTAGAGGAATCCGGCACCGAGCACGGCGGCGGTGATCATGTAAATCCAGCCCAGGTGCGCCACTGGCCCGAACAGGAACGACACCGCCACGAGCGCCACCGTGTAATAGACGATCTCGGTCGTCGTGCGCTTCATGGAGGCCACCACCGGGAGCATGGGCACATCCGCCGCCCGGTAGTCCTCCTTGTACCGCACCGCCAGGGACCAGAAGTGCGGTGGGGTCCAGATGAAGATGATGGCGAAGAGCACCACCGGTGCCCAGGCCAGGCTGTCGGTCACGGCGGCCCAGCCGACCAGCACGGGCACCGCGCCCGCCGCGCCGCCGATCACGATGTTCTGCGTCGAGCGGCGCTTGAGCCACAGCGTGTAGACGAAGACGTAGAAGAGGGTGGCCGAGATGGCCAGCACCGCGGAGAGCAGGTTGACGGCGAGCCAGAGTTCCAAGAACGCCGCCACCTCGAGGGACAGGGCGAAGACCAGGGCGGCGGTGGGCGTCATGGCCCCGGTCACCAGCGGGCGGTTCTTGGTTCGGTTCATCAGTCGGTCGATGTCGCGATCCACCACCATGTTGATCGCGTTGGCCCCGCCGGCCGCCAGAGCCCCGCCAGCCAGGGTGGCTGCCATGAGCCAGACCGGGGGCAGGCCGCGCTGCGCCACCACCATGGTGGGGAGCGTCGTGACCAGCAGGAGCTCGATGATCCGCGGCTTGGTCAGGGCGACGTAGGCCCCGACGGTCGACCACGACCGCTTGGCTCGCGGGCCTAGACGGGCAGGCGCCTCAATGGACATGACCTTTGCAGCCTACGGCCGAGACTCGCCCGGGACCAGGCCACGGGCGCCGGTACGCTTGACGAGAGTGTCGCGGCGCCGCACCCCCACCGTCTCAGCCTCGCTGAGCCACCGACTCGACGTCCTGGCCCTGGTCCTGACGGCCCTCATCGTGGTGACCGGGGCGGCGGTCCGCCTGACCGGCTCGGGCCTGGGCTGCGCCGACTGGCCCGGGTGCTCGGTCGGGCACCTGACTCCGGCGCTGCAGTTCCACGGACTGGTCGAGTTCGGGAACCGCCTGGTCACGGTCGTCCTCACCGTGGCGGTAATTGCTGCCCTGCTCGGCTCCGTCTTCCGCGCCCCCGCCGGCGCGACCTGATCTGGCTCAGCGGCGGCCTGGTGGCTGGCGTCGTGGCCCAGGCGGTGCTGGGTGGCATCGTCGTCTACACCAAGCTCAACCCCTACCTGGTCATGGTGCACTTCTTCACCACCATGCTCCTGCTGGTCGACGCGGTGGTGCTGGTCCACCGCTCCACTCGCGACTACACGCCCGGATCAGCCCACCTGTTGGTGCCACGACCGCTCATCCGGCTCTTCTACGGCGTACTGGCGATCCTCGCCGTCGTGATCGCCGCGGGCACCGCCGTCACCGGGGCGGGCCCGCACGCCGGTGACGCCTCGGGCCAGCAGGTCGCCAAGCGGATCCCCATCGCGCTGCGCGACATGGCCGAGCTCCACTCGAGCCTCGCCCTCCTCCTGATCGGCGTCACCATCGGCCTCGTCGTCGCGCTCCACATGGGCGACATTCCGGAGCGGGTGCGCCGGGCCGCACGCATCCTCATGGTGGTGATGGTGGCCCAGGCCGCCGTCGGGTACACGCAGTACTTCACCCACCTGCCGGCACTCCTGGTGGAGGTACACATTCTGGGCGCCACCGCGCTCGTGATCGGAGCGGTGCAGACGTTCCTCATCTGCACGTACCACGCGCCCGAGGTGCTTCCCGCCCCGTTGGTCCGCGAGCCGTCGGCGCCGGGCATCCCGATCGGCGCCCATTAGGCTGATGAGTTCCGTGCAACAGCACGGCCCGCCCCCATCGTCTAGCGGCCTAGGACACCGCCCTTTCACGGCGGCAGCACCGGTTCGAATCCGGTTGGGGGTGCTCCTGGGCCCAAACCGACCCGGACCGGCGACACACAGGAGGGATGAGGGCGTGCGATTCAACCACATGGAGATGACGTTTCCCCTCGGTACGCTCACCGCAACGTTTCGTGACGATATCGACGCCTTCTATGGACCTCTCTTCGGCTGGAACGCGCTCGACACCGTGGTCGCGGGCAAGTCGTGTCATTTGCTCACAGCCGAACCGGACCAGTTCATCCTTCTCGCGGAAAGCGACAAACCGATGCAGTCGCCCGGCCACGACCACCTCGGCTTGTTGCAAGACTCGCGTGAAGAGGTCGACGAACTGTTGGCTGCTTGTGAACGCTACGCCGAGAAGGATGACAGGGTGCACATCAAGCGCTACGACGACCTGGTCTATACGGGACGGATCGTGCACACCTTCTACGTGAAGTATCTGTTGCCGATCTACTTCGACGTCCACAGCTTCGAACGTCCGCCGAGATAGCCCTCACGGGTCCGCCCCGTTGCGCTTCCGGATCGACGTCGACGCGTCGATGTTGCCGCCGCGCCGACTGCAGTGAGCACGATGTGATCAAAGCGTGAACAGATTGCCGTTCCGGTCGGTCCCGAAGGCGACCTCGTTCCTGAGGGACAAAGGGAAAGGCTCGCTGTTAGCGTAGCGGCGGTGACTGAGGGCCAGGGGCAGCTTCCACGCCAACCATTCACGTCGCGGCTGTCGCGCCGCTCCCTGCTGGCCGGCACCGTCGCTTCCGGACTGGCCGCAGCCGGGTTCGGCGCAGCCGTCGGCAGCTCGGCCTACGCCGCAACGACGAGAGCCAAGGGCCTCGGACCGAACGGTTCGTTCCTTCAGCCTGGCTCCCGCCCCTTTCCGCATCTTCCTGTGGGCACCGACACCATGCCCAAGATCGAGCACATCGTGGTCCTCATGATGGAGAACCACTCGTTCGACGACCACCTGGGAACGCTGGGCCGCGGCGACGGGCTCACCCTCGATGCGACTGGGAAGCCGCTCAACTACAACCCGGATCCTTCCGGCGGGTACGTCCGCTCGTTTCACAACCCGAACACCTGCGGCGAGAGCGATTCGGGCATCACGCAGTCGTGGAACGCGTCGCACATCTGTTTCGACGACGGCACCAACATGGGCTTCGTCAAGGGATGCAGCGGGGCGGCCATGGGCTACTGGGAAGCCGATGACCTCCCCTTCTACCATTCGATGGCAGGGCTGTTTCCGATCGGGGACCGCTATTTCTCGTCGGTGATGGCTCAGACCTATCCGAATCGGCGATTCTTGATCGCCGGCACTGCGCTGGGCAACATCAGCACCGATGTCACGGGCATCTCCAAGGTCGATGCCCCCAACGGCACGATCTTCGACCGCCTCAACCAGTACGGCATCTCCTGGAAGGACTACTACACGGACCTTCCGACCTGTGCGCTCTTCGAGCCGGTCTTCTTGAACAATCCGGGCAAAGCCGTCCATGTCAGTCAGTTCTTCACCGACGCGGCGTCAGGCAATCTTCCGGCCTTCAGCCTCGTGGATCCCTACGCCAACTTCTCCGAGGAGGATGGAGACATCACAGTCGGAGAGGGGTACGCCGCTCTGGTCATCAACGCGGTCATGCAGGGTCCAGCGTGGGACAAGACCGCGTTGATCTGGGTCTACGACGAACACGGAGGGTGGTACGACCACGTACCGCCGCAGCCGGCCGTGAAGCCAGACAACGTGGAGCCAATGTTGAAGCCGGGCGACGTTCCCGGTTCATACGACTACACCGGGTTCCGAGTTCCTTGTTGCGTGGTGTCCGCATGGTCGAAGAAGGGCTACGTCTCACATCAGACGTTCGACCACACGTCCATCCTCAAGCTGGTCGAGACCAAGTGGAATCTCCCCGCGCTGACCTACCGCGACGCCAACGCACATAACATGTTGGACTTCTTCGATTTCAAAGCGGCACGACCCCCCTTCGCCGAGCCTCTCAAGCTCGCAGCACCGAGGAATCCGTTCTCGAGCCCGGCCGCACTCCCCCCGGGCTCCTTGAGTGCGGCGGACCAGGCGATGTTCCACACGACGTGCGACGAGCTCCCTACCGGGTCGCTTCCCCCGTCCAGTGCCAAGATCGCCTCTATCCCGCCGCACGCCGTCGCGCTCATGGCGGCTCAAGAAAGGAGGATCCAGGGGGAGATCCGGATGCAGGAGTAGAGGCGAACGTCCCCCGAGGCGCGTGGCACCCACATCAGCGACGCCAGGCGCTCACGTTCGACCTTTGTGCCGGCTTGTGCTGCCCTGATCCTCACCTGCTCCGATCGAGAGGGCGCCGATCATGACGATGGGCACGCCCCCGCCGTCACCGTGATGTACACCTGCGCAGGATGCCCGACGGTCTGCACGGTGAGGTGCGTCGCGCCGGGGTTTGACGTGATGCGGCCGCCCTTGACCGCCGAACACCATCCGCTGGGATAGTGCTGGGACGCCGCGACCTCAATGCGCGTCACCCCACGCGCAGACAACGTCGGCGCGTACACCATGTTGAACGCGCCGGTGAACGGGTTGAAGATGATGGAATTCGGATCGCCCGCCACCGCCTGTGGGTAGGTACGTGAGAGCACAGTCACGATCGGTGAGTACGACCCGTCGGGCTGCACCAGGCCCTCGGCCGATGAACCCGTGGGGTCGTCGTAGTACTTCCACGCCCAATAGATCCAGCCCAGTTGGTCCAGACCGGCCCACTCAACGTCGAAGCCGGCTAGCGGGACGTTCGTCGTCGCGCCGAACTCGCTCATGAAGATGGCAGGCCCGCTCGACTGAAAGGCCGAGCTCATGGAGAGCCGGGTGATGTCCTGCTCGGCAGCAGAGGTCTCCTCCGACTCCAGGCATTTGAGGAGATCGGTCGGATTGCCGGTGATGGGGCTGCGGTCGCCGCAGTAGACGTGGAAATTGAACACGATGCGATTGAAGGGCAAAGGGCCCAACTGCGAGGGGATGCTCCCGCCGGTCACCCAGTAGATGTCCGGCTCGACGAAGGTCAGGTGATGGCGGTCGACAGCCTGGATCGTCGGAATCACGCCGTTGTTGGGCACTCCGGGCGGACACTTGAGCGAACCCGAACCATTGGCCAGAAAGGTCGTGTGCGCCTTGCCGCTGTAGAAGCACTCAAGCTGCCCCGTAAAGGTGGACTCAGACGCCGTCTGGGTCTCCGTCGAGAAGGGCTCGTTGTACGGGTCGTAGCCGACGACCCATGGGTCGTTCCGGAAGTACTGCGCCACCGTCTTCCAGACGAGGTCGAAGTTGCCTTGGAGATTTCCCACCACGTCATTGCTCCAGAAGTGTTGTACAGCCGTTTGGAGCGTGGGGTTCGAGTAGTTGTTCGACCACCGTCCGCTCTTGGGGACGATCGGCACGTTGTTCGTGCACACGGCCCAATCCGGGGCCCCCTCGCCGCGGAAGTTCTGGTTATAGACGTCTTGGTGCATGTCGAGCAGGGTGTAGATCCCGTGGTCTGCAAGCAGCTTGACCGTTGCGGCCACGTGGCTCAGGTAGCGCTCGGCCACGGCCCGGTTCCATTCGTGCGCATTGCCCGGGGCTCCGGCCGTGCAGACATTTGGCTGGTTGGGGCCACCGGATCCCGGCTCGAGCGCTTGCCATTCGATGCCGAGGCGCACGACGTTGAAGCCGAGGCTCTGCATCCTCGATGCGTCCGCCGCACTGAAATTCCAAGGCTCGCCGGGGTCCGGGTAGGCGATATACGGCGCATGCTTGTACACGACGTTCACCCCATGGAGGAACACAACGCGTCCGTTGGCGTCGTAGAGGTACGGACCGCCCGGTGAACTCAGGTAGCTCGGATCATTCGAACCTGCTCCCGGCGTGGACGCCCCGCTGCTGAACTGATACTGCACACCTGCGCCGCGCAACGCCACGACGTGGGGCGTCAGGCCGGCCAAATTCGGTTGGTTGGCCACGTGCTGGGGCGCAGTGGTCGTGGTCGTCGACGGTCCGAGAGGCGCCGGGGCAGCCGAGGTGGTTGGGGTCGACGGTGCCGGTGCCGGTGCCGGTGGCGGTGCTGGTGCCGGTGCCGGTGCCGGTGCCGAGGTTGTCGTGGGCGAAGGCACCGAGGTCGTCGTCAACGGCTGCGGGGCGGTCGTCGGGGTGGGCGCGGCGCCGGCGTTCGTCGCGTCGATCACGGTGAGGAGGGGTCCGCACATGATGGCGGCAGCGACCACGAGGGCGGCCCTGCCGCGATAGGTGAACCTGAGCCCCATCGGCACCCTCTCTGCGTGCGATTTCTGCCGCCGAGCCGATGACTGTACCCATCATGGAGGGAACGGCGGGGGACAGAGCGCCAGATGGCAGCTCGACGGAGGGTCGTGCGACGGACCTGAGAACGGCTGACGTCCCTAGATCAGAGACTCGCGGCGCTTTCCGCGCACGAAGAGATCGGCCGAGGCCTGAAGATCAACTTGTATCTGGCTTTGGCTCTCCAGTAGTTCGTCGGCCCACAACATCTGCAGGGTGGTCTGCACCCGGTCGGGCCGCTGCTGGTCTTTGACGTCCTCGAAAGCCTTCCGCAGGACGTCATGGAGGACCTCGCCATGCGGCGGTGGCTCGTCCAGGGCGTGACGCCGGTCTGCGAGCATATCGGCGAACTCCTGGTACCAGCGGTGGCTGGCCGCATAGGAGTCGCGCAGGACCGCCTCGGCGACGGCGACGGACTCGACCTCGGTTTGACCGGCAGCGGGAGGCCGGACGGGGAGGGTGGCCAGGGTGAAGGCGGCCAGTCGGAGCCGGTTCGATCCCGTGAACAACCGCGAGATGGTCTCCATCGACACCACCTTGGCACCACGTTCGGTGAAGAACTGGCGGAAGGCATCATCGAGCAGCAGAAAGGTCCGGTGCGAGGCCTGCTGGCTGGCTTCGGTGTTCACCTGCCGACTCGTCACGGTCAACCGCTCGACCGCGTCGGCCAGGTAGCCGGAACTGGTCGCGAACGCGGCAGAGAGGGCGCGTCCGAGTGCGGCGGTCGCACCACGGGGCCAGAACAAGAACCCGACGACGATGCTGACCCCGCAACCGATGGCCACGTCCTCGATTCTGGTCAGCCCGACCTTCCAGCCGATGGGTTGGATGATGTTGAACAGGATGATGACCAGCAAGGTGAAGGCCGCCTGCCCCGCCGCGAAGGAGATCATGGAAGGGGCCAACCCCGACACCAGCACCGCTACCGGCAGCAGCACCCACAGCAGCACCATGTGGTCCGCGACGCCGATCATGATGAGTGAACCCACCACGAAGCCCAGCGCGGTGCCACCGACGGCGCGCAGCGCCGTCGCTCCCGTTCCCAGAGCGTTGGATCGCAACACGGACAACGTCCCCAGCACCACCCAGAACCCGTGTGCCACGTCGGTCACCTCGACCACCGTGACTGCGATGGCCAGACCGACCGCACCCCGCAAGGCGTTGCGGAACCAGACCGAGCGGAGTGACAGGTGCGACAGCAGCCGGTGCACGAAGACCTGGGAACCGGATTCGTCCACCATCCCCAGGCGGCGGTCGCTCACGGCGTCCGCACCGGCCGCCTCGAGTGCCGCATCCGCCACCATCTCCGTCGCGAAGCCGAGACCGCGGGCGTGGAAACCTGGATCGAGCAGGCCGGCCAGGCTCTCGTCCGAGGCGAGTTCTGCAGGGGGGCCGGAGCGCGTCGTTGTTGTCTCCGATGCGCCCAGTGAGCTCACGTCGGCTTCGAGCTCCGCGCCAATCAGCTGATCGAGTCTTCGCGTGGATTCCTGGACCGCCTCGATGCGCGCCGGGTCGCGGACGGGGTGGCCCTCGCCGTCGCTGATGAGCGCGGCGGTCTGATGCAAGGTCTCGGCTACCTTCTCGGTGACCTCCCTTGCCGGCAGTGGCTCGGTTGACCAGTGCTCGTCACCGATCATCGCGGTGTTCCCGGCAACCCATTCCACCCGACCGACCAGCTTGGACAACGCCACGGCGCCCGACGCGGCACCCGTTGGGGGGTAGGGCGTGCTGGAGAACTGCTGGCGCAGGCGCGCCAGTTCGGAGGCAACGTCCTCGGACGCCTGGAGTTCTTCGACGCCGTTGGCGCGCGCGTCGGCCAGACGGGCGACGGCCGATACCGCGGCAGCCAGTCGGCGTCGAAGGTTGTCGTGCCAGGGGGGCGGCCACACGAGCATGCAGGCCGTGATGCAGAAGGCCCCCGCGAGCGCCCAACCCACGAGGCGGGGCCCGACCTCCGACGCCGGCTCGGCCACGGCGACGGGCAGGACGAACGTCAAGAGCGCGGCCGTCGATGCGGTCGCCGCGTGAGGCGCGGCGATCCCGGCGAAAAGCACGGCGAAGCCGACGAGCGCCATCGTGACGACGGCGGCGACCTTGTTGGTCGAGACGACGGTGCCGAGAACGGTGAAGCAGGCGCCGACCACGAAGAGGCCCCCGTAGGAGACGATGCGGGTCCGGGGTGGCCCGGTGAACTCCACCAGGAGAAGAAGTGCGAACGAGCCGAACGCCCCGAACAGGCCGACTTGTGGGTCCGAGAACGCCGCATGAGCGATGGCGAAGACCGACGGGACGACCACAGCGGCCCTGACGGAGCGCTTGACGACGAGCAGATCCGGGTCCTTCGACCTGATCCAGCGCACGACACCCGTCGCCACCGGATCGGGAGTGCGAGGTACGAGTTGGTCAGTCACGAGACGGAAGCCGTCATTTTGGCGCGACGGCTATCCCTTGGCCGGCAGCGATCGCGCGAAATCGACCCCCAGGTCGACCCACTTGGCCAGCTGGCGTTTGGTCCTGACGTCTTCGGCGCCGACCCGGAGCCACCCCGGCATGGGACGGCCCCGCATCACGGCCACCGTGGCCTTCGTCGCCGTCACGAACTGGTCCGACCGTTCCGGGCCGACACGGACCAGGATCCCACCCTGGCCGCTCGCTGCGACGGCCATGTGCCCTCCGACGAGGAACGCCAGCCCACCGAACATCTTCCTCTCGGTGAGGCCTCGCTGCGTGCCGACCAGGGTCCTGATCCGCTGAGCCAGATCCTCGTCGTAGACCACCTGACCAGCGTACGCACCCCGCCATCCGGGATCACTGTGTGGCGAATGGCGCCAACGGTGGGGACTAGTCCAGCTCGGTCAGGAGTTCCCGGCAACGTTGCGCATCGCTGGTCAACTTGGCCCGGAAGCCGTCCATGCGGGCGAGCTTGGCGCTGATCTGTTCCGCCAGCGACTCGTTCAGCACCAGGGCTTCTTGAAGCGTCGCCTTCTGCTCGGCCAAGGCCCTCTTGCTCGTGGCACCCTTCGTAGCGCGGTACGAGGCCCGGAGCTCGTCGAGCCTCGTCTCGAGGGCCAGGAACTCACGGATCTCGTCGAGGTTCATGCCGAGCACTTCGCGCAGCTCGAGGATCCGTTGCAGGTGGGCCAGGTCCTCGGAGGTGTATCGCCGCTCGCCGCCCGAGGTGTAGAGGGACGGCGTCAGGAGGCCCAGCTCCTCGTAGTACCGCAGGGTCCGAGCCGAGACGCCAACCCGCGTCGCGGCATCGCTGATGCGGATGCCGGCGTCGGTGGCTCCCCCGGCTGGGGGTGTCGCCACCACCTTGCGGGGTGTCGAAACGGCCATCTCAGTCCACCAAGATGGTCTCGGTCTCGGTCTCGGCCACGGCCACCTGGGCGGGAACGCGGTCGTCGCGCGAGACGTCGCTCATCTCGTCTTGGTGGAGATACTTGCCGCCCCGCAGGAGCGATGCCACGGCGCCGACCAGGCAGGCACCTGCGGCGAAGGAGAACGCCTCGGTCAGCCCCCTGGAAAAGGCGGGGGCGATGAGGTGGGGGAAGAACTGGCGGCTGGTGAGATAGGAAGCGGTCGCATGCGGCAGATGGGACAGCTCCGCATGGCCCAGCAGAACCTGCATCGGGTTGTACCCGAGGAAGGCCGCAAAGAGGCTGCCCACCGGGGGCAGATGCGACACCTTCGTCGCGAGCGCTGGACTGATCCCCTGCGCCGTGAGGCCGTGATAGAGCGCCGACGGGAGCGTGGTGGCGAGGCCCAGGATCATGAGGGTGAAGAAGAGACCGATGGAGAGCACCTGGGCCGAAGCATTGAACGTGCCGGCCATGCCGGCCCCGGCCCCACGCTGGTTCGCCGGCAGGCTGTTCATGATCCCGGTCTGGTTCGGCGCGATGAACATCCCCATGCCCACCGAGTTGAGGAAGATGAGCGCAGCGAACCCGACATAGGAGAAGTTCACCGGCAACTGGCTCAACAAAATGAAGGTGAGGGCGGCGAGCACCAACCCGCCCGTGGCGAACGGCCGGGCGCCGTAGCGATCGGCCAGCATGCCGCTGAGGGGCGCCGCAGCCAGCAACCCGACCGTCAGCGGGATCATGTAGATGCCTGCCCAGAGCGGTGTCTCCGAGAAGCTGTAGCCGTGCAGCGGGAGCCAGATTCCCTGGAGCCAGATGATCAACATGAACATGAGCCCACCGCGGCTGAGTGAGGCGAGGAAGCTGGCCGCGTTGCCTGCGGAGAAGGCCCGGATACGAAAGAGGGAGAGGCGGAACATCGGCTGCTTCACGCGGGTCTCCACGATCCCGAAGATGACGAGGACGAGGATGCCGCCGAAGATCTCCGCCAGCACCTTGGGGTTGGTCCAACCCATCGACTTCCCGCCGTAGGGCAGCAGGCCATAGGTGATCCCGACCAGCACGAGGATCAGGCCGGCGGCGAAGGTGATGTTGCCCAGCCAGTCGATCTTGGCAGGGGTGCGCGTCCCCCGTTCCTGGAGCTTCGCGTAGGCGACGATGGTACCGAGGATCCCAAAGGGCACCGAGATCAGGAAGACGAGGTGCCACTGGACCGGCGCCAGCACCCCCCCGAGAACCAGTCCGACGAAAGAGCCGGCAATGGCCGCCGTGTTGTTAATGCCCAGACCGAGGCCACGCTTATCGGCGGGGAAGGCATCGGTGATGATGGCCGAGGAGTTGGCAAAGAGCATGGCGCCACCGACCCCCTGGCCGATGCGCATGGTGATGAGCCAGATCGCTGCGGGCGTGCCGGTGAGCCAGGTCACGGCCAGAAGGATCGAGAACGCAGTGAAGACCATGAAGCCGAGGTTGAAGATCTTGACCCGGCCGAAGATGTCCCCGACCCGTCCCAGCGTGACCACCAGCACGGCAAGGACCACCGTGAACCCCATCAGCATCCACAGCAGGTAGCCGGTGTTGCCGGGGGTGAGCGGATTGAGCTGGATGCCTCGGAAGATGTCGGGGAGCGAGATGAGGACGATGGACTGGTTGATGAACACCATCAGCGTGCCCAGGGTCACCGTCCCCAGCGCGATCCACCGGTAGCGGCTCTGCGTCTGGCCCGGCACCGCCCCTGGAGCAGCCGAACCGTTGGCGGTGGTCAGGGTTGCAGCACTCACTTGTCGAAGTTTAACGTTAACGTCAGGGTCATAGGACGGGCCCGACCGATTTCGTCCCGACCTGGGCCGACGCCACCTGATCGGCTAGCCAGGAGCAGGAGGCGCCGTCAACGCCGCGTCGAACACGGCGGCGATGTCGTGCGAGTACGCAACGGCGGCCTCGCTCCCGAGCTGGGTCACCGACATCAGGACCGCCAACATCAAGGCGATGATGCCATTGGCGACTGCGGCAGGGTCGATGTCGATGCGTACCGTTCCCGCCGCCTGGCCCGTGCGCAGGAGCTCGGTGCACGCTTTGCGCAACTCGTTCAGCGCGGGCATCTCGAGCACACGCATCGTGACGTCGGGCTCCAGACCCGCAAGGAGCCGCCGAGCCAGTGGATGGTGCCCGACGGCGTCGACCAGCGTGAAGATCAACGTGTCGTGCCACCGCCGGACGTCGGGCACGTCGAGCACCGTGGCGAGGCCCTCGTGGATCACCCCGGCTGCGTCCTCGTCCACCGCGGCGAGGAACAGGGCTTCCTTGTTGGGGAAGTAGGCGTAGGCAACTGTTCCCCCGACCGAGGCATCCCGGGCGATGTCGACCACGGACGTCGAGCGGAACCCGTCCCGTCCGAACCGGGTGATGGCCGCCTGCAGGATCGCCCGGCGCGTTAGGGCTCCTTTGGTCTCCGGCGTCTGGTCAGCTTCGGGAACCATGCCCTGCTCCGAGATAAGAGAGAATTTGAGTAAATCTCTCATTTAGTCTACCATAGGCCCCGCCAGCCGAGCGGGAGTAGAGAGACAGATGACCCATGCGCCCACTGTGGTCCAGACCAGCGACCAGGAGCGGCAGGTTCCGACCCGAAGGATGTCCTTCGAACAGTCCATGCGAGACCTGCCCCGCCACTTCGCCGCCGACGGCGATCTCATCTCCGGGCACGTCCTCATGGCGTTGTCGTCCGTGTTCCCCGATGGGGAGGACTACTTCGTCCGGTCGGTTCGCCACTACCGGGACCAGATCACGGATCCCGCGCTGAAGCGCCAGGTCGCTGGGTTCATCGGGCAGGAGGCGGTGCACGGACGGGAGCACAGGGTCTTCAACGACCGGCTCGCCGAGCTGGGGTATCCGACGAGGCCGTACGAGCGGTTCACCAGGGTGGGGTTGCGATTCCGTGAGCGCATCCTTCCTCCGATATCGAACCTGGCCGCAACGGCGGCGCTCGAACATTTCACGGCCACGTTGGCCGAGCTCGTGCTCACCAGTGACGAGATCCGGGGCCTCATGGGTGCCGATGCCGTCCGTGACCTGTTCGTCTGGCACGCGCTCGAGGAGTCGGAGCACAAGGCCGTGGCCTTCGACGTGTACAAGGCGGTCGGTGGTGGCGAGCGCCTCCGCGTCTGGACCATGAACTTCTTCCGCTTCGGGTTCGCCGTCGGCATGGGACTGGCCGTCGTTCTCTCGTTGCTGGGCGACCGAGCCTCCTATCACCCGGGCAACCTGCGCCGGAGCTGGCGACGCCTCAAGAGGTCTCCGCTCATGGATCCCACCATCTGGGCTCAGCTCAAGGACTACAACCGCTCCGACTTCCACCCCGACGACAGCAACACCACCGAATTAGTGGAGACGTGGAGGGCGGTGCTCTTCGGCGAGGAAGGGATCCTGCACGACAAGCTGATCGGTGCAGCGGCCTGATGGTGCCAACGACGGCAAGCAGTGCGACGCACCTCGATGTCTTGATCGTCGGCGCCGGACTGTCCGGCATCGGTGCCGGCCACCACCTTCAGACCGAGTGTCCCTGGGCTGACTACGCCATCTTCGAGGCCCGCGACGCGATCGGAGGGACTTGGGACATCTTCCGCTATCCGGGCATCCGTTCCGACTCGGAGATGCACACGTTGGGCTATTCCTTCCGGCCTTGGGACGGCGAGAAGTCAATCGCTGACGGAGACTCCATATTGCAGTACATCAAGGACACCGCCAGCGAGTCCCACGTCGACGCCCACATCCGATTCAACCACCGGGTCGTCGCGGGCAACTGGTCGACGCCCGATTCGCTCTGGCACATCACGGTAGAGCGGACGGACACCGACGAGACCATGGAGCTCACGGCCGCCTTTCTCTTCTCGTGCAGCGGCTACTACCGTTACGACCACGGGTACCTGCCCGACTTCGAAGGGATGGATGACTTCGCCGGCACCATCGTGCATCCGCAGGCCTGGCCTGAGGGGCTCGACTTCGCCGAAAAGAGGTTCGTGGTCATCGGCAGTGGAGCCACCGCGGTCACGCTGGTCCCCGCGCTTGCTCGGTCCGCCTCCCATGTGACCATGCTGCAGCGGTCGCCAAGCTATGTCGCCTCCTTGCCGGAGAAGAGCCCTGTCGTGGCGATGCTGCGCAAGGTCCTGCCGGCGAAGCAGGCCGGCGCGGCCGCGAAATGGTTCCATGCCTTCCTCGCCCAGGCCTTCTATCGGGTCTGTCGGAAGTACCCGGTACTGGTGCGAGCGATGCTGTCCAAGGGCCTGAAGCGCCAATTACCTCCCGGTTACGACATTGCCACGCACTTCACCCCCCGCTACGACCCTTGGGACCAACGCTTCTGTGCCGTGCCGAACGGCGACCTCTTTAAGTCCATCTCGGCCGGCGCGGCATCTGTGGTCACCGACGAGATCGATCGCTTCACCGAACGCGGCCTCCTGCTGACCTCGGGTGACGAACTCGAGGCCGACATCATCGTGACCGCGACCGGTCTCGAGTTGCTCTTCCTCGGCGGCATCGCGCTCAGCGTGGACGGTGCGCATGTCGATCCCTCGACCAGACTCACTTATAAGGGGATGATGATCGAAGGCGTGCCGAACCTGGCGGTGGCCATCGGATACACCAACGCGTCGTGGACCCTGAAGTGCGACCTCACATGTGACTACGTGTGTCGCCTGCTGAACTACGTGCACGAACACGGGCTGACCCGCTGTGTGACGCACAACCGTGATGCCTCCGCCAGGTCGGGCCCGATTCTCGAACTGACTTCGGGGTACATTCAGCGCGCAGCTCATCTCTTGCCACAACAGGGGACGAAGTACCCCTGGAAGGTCCATCAGAGCTACTGGCGCGACTACCGCGCCTTGAAGTCGGGTGACATCAACGACTCATTCATGGAGTTCTCCGGACCGAAGATGCCCGAAAAGACCTTCGAGCCCGTCGGGTCGTGAGACGGACCGAGGAACGGCGATGAAGGATTTCAGCGGACGGGTCGCTGCCATTACCGGAGCGGGTTCGGGCATCGGGCGAGCGCTCGCCCACGCATTGGCTCGACGCGGTGCACACCTCGCTCTCAGCGACATCGACGACACGGGCCTCGCCGAGACCGTGGCGCAGAGCGGTGTTTTCGACGTCAAGATCACGTCTCAGCACCTGGATGTCGCCGACCGGGATGCCGTCTACCACTGGGCCGATTGCGTCGTCGCCGAACACGGCACGGCCAACATGATCATCAACAACGCCGGGGTGGCACTGGGTGCGACCGTCGAGTCCATGTCCTATGAGGACTTCGAATGGCTGATGAACATCAACTTCTGGGGTGTGGTCTACGGGACGAAGTCCTTCCTGCCCTACTTGAGACAGTCCGGCGACGGTCACATCGTGAATCTCTCCAGTGTCTTCGGCCTCATCAGCGTGCCTGCCCAATCCGCCTATAACTCGGCCAAGTTCGCGGTCCGGGGGTTCACCGACTCCCTGCGCATGGAACTCGATATTGAGGGGGCCAACGTTTCCGTGACGACCATCCACCCGGGTGGGGTCAAAACGAACATCGCCCGGCATGCACGAATGGACCCAAGCGTCCGTGACATTGTTGGGGACACGGAGGCGGTCCGGGAGTCTGAGCGAGCCTTCATCACCAGTCCTGAAAAGGCGGCTGAGCAGATCCTCACCGCGGTCCGCCGCGGCCGCCGGCGCGCGCTGATCGGCCCTGACGCCAAGGCGATCGATCTCGTGTCGCGGCTGCCGGCCACGATCTACCAGTCGGTTCTGACCCGGGGCGCCGCTAACCTCTTCCGCCGCGCCACAGCTACGCGCGGGCACCGAATCCATTGAGCGCCGCGCCGAGAGCCAGTCGCCAACGTCGCTCAATGGACTCCGTGGAGGTCCCGAGCCGGCCAGCAGCCTCGGCGAATGCCATGCCTTGGATCAGCGCGACGAGGACGTGCGCCACGTCCGTCTCGTCGCCCCGCAATCGACCCGCTTCGATGCACCGCCGCACCCGGCCCACGATCAGGATGCGGACCGAGCTCGTGGCCGACAGTTCCTCTGGTCCAGGCGAGAAAGCCGCGAACGGCCGGGAGAACATGACCTCTGCCAATTCGCGGTTGACCCGGACGAATCGGCGGTACGCACTCGCCAGGGTCCACAGGTCAGCCACCGGGTCAGCGCTCTCCGGCAGCGCCGACAGCTCACTCGAGAGCTGTCGGAAACCCTCGAAGTAGAGCTCTCTGACTACTCCCGCCTTGTCCCCGAACAGCTCGTAGAGGGCGGGGGCCGACGTGTCCGCCCGGGCCGCCAACGACCGCGCCGTAAGCCCAGCCGCACCTTCGTCGGCGAGAAGATCTCTCGCGACGGCAAGCACTCGACTACGAAGTTCCGGGGTCCGCTGCTTTGTCCGAGGCATCAGGTGTTCCTGGTGGGACCCGCTATTTGACGGCAGCCTCGGAGTTTAGAAACATCGTTCCGAAACATTGATCCAATATAGACTGCTATTTCGACCCGGAGGGGCCATGCCAGATGCCGTCACCTACGCCCGGACCGACCCCGTCAGCACGATCACCATCGACGACGGCAAGGTCAACGTCTTCACGATCCCCATGCTGCGATCGCTCCACGAGGCCTTCGACCTCGCGGAACGCGACCAGACGGTCGTCCTGCTGAAGGGAAGGCCCGGTTGCTTCACAGCCGGTTTCGACCTGCAGACGCTCGGCGGACCACGCCAGGACGTCATCACCATCCTGAGGCTGGGAGCGTCGTTGGCCGAGCGCATCCTTTCCTTCCCCGCACCGGTGACGATCGCCTGCACCGGCCATGCGTTCCCCGCCGGCGCCTTCCTTCTGATGGCGGCTGACGCGCGTATCGGTGCCGAAGGGCCATTCAGGCTGGGACTCAACGAAGTTCGCATTGGGCTCACTTTGCCGTGGTTCGCCATCGCGCTCGCCCGGCATCGCCTCACCCCGGCGCGCTTCGATCACGCAGCGATAGCGGGCGACATGTTCGACCCGCAGATGGCCAGGGAAGCGGGGCTGCTGGACAGGGTGGTCTCGCCACCGGAACTCGGCTCTTTTGCGCTCGACGTTGCCCGGGACCTTGGCTCCCTCGACCGCGCCGCGCATGCGGCCACCAAGCTGCGAGTCCGCACTCCGGTGCTCAACGAGCTGCGGGCTTCCATTGACGCCGAGCTGAACTGATCCCCAATGCTGCCAACGAAGAATACTGGACACATGGCCTCATTCGACCCATGATCAACGTATGGAGTCCCCGTCTTTGTTCGAAACGGTGATCGGTTTTCCCAGCGCAGTACTCCGGCTTCCCTCCTCGGCCTTGGCGACGCTCGAGGCCATCAACGAAGTCACCGAGCGGATGGACCGCCTGATGACCCTTCTGGATCGACTGGAAGGGGGCGTGAACAGGGCGGGTTCGGGCATGGACTTCGCCGCCCTCGGCATCTCTAGCGCCGTCTCGGGGTTGGAGCAGGCGGTCGGGATGCTGGACTCGTCACTGCCGTCTCTTTCGGACTCTGCCTCCGCACTCCGCTTTCTCACCGTGCGACTCAGCGGAGTCGCGATCGAACTGGCCAACGAACTCCCCAAAGTCACCCGGTCGCTGCAAGAGGTCTCACCGGAGCTCGCCAGCGTTGCCGGTCTGCTCGATGAGCGGTTCACCAATCTGGACACAGTTGTCACGGAGCTGGCGCGGCTTACGGAAACGGTGGTCGGGTCCATCCCGGGCATGCGGCGCGTCTTCCGCGTCACGTCCTCCATCCCCTTCGAACCCAGCTGAACAAGGAGGCTCCGATGGGCGCCAAAGAGCAGGACGCCGCGCTCGCTGTCATCAAGGCGACTTCAGTCCCAATTCACGACATCGGCACTGCGGCCTACCTCAGCCCCGATATCGCCGCGTGGGCGGCTGAGTGGGGTTGGTCCAACCCGTTTGCCTTTTACTTCGCCGGGCGCGGGGGCATGCTCGGAGACGTCGGGGCAGATGTGGTGACGTCTGCCTGCGGGTGGTTCGAACCAAATGCAGTGCGAGCCATGTTCTCCGAGGGCATCGGCGTCGCCGGGGCCATGGCCGCCGCGGCTCGGATGGCCGAGGCTCACGGGATGTGGGGCGAGAAGCACTACCGCGGTGTGGAAGGCCTCGAGGAGATCATCGCCGTGACGGAGGAACTCGTCGACGGGCTCGAGGGCTCCGCCCTTCCTCTCTTCGTTGGCTGGCGGGATGCCGCCCGGTCCGAGTCACCCCCCGGGCGGGCCGCGCAATTGATGCAGATCCTTCGCGAGTGGCGGGGCGGGATCCACCTGGTCGCCACGACCGCTGTCGGGCTGTCCCCCCTCGAAGCGATCCTGACGAATGAAGGCCCGGGCCAGGCGAAGTTCTTAGGATGGTCAGAGCCGTTTGCGGACTTCGCCGCCATCAAGGGCCTGCACGACGAGGCCGAGGAGATCACCGACCGCCTCTGCGCGTCGGCCCTCGTAGATGCCCTCGGAGAAGGACGGTACGCGACCTTCGAGGGCGGGGTCACCAGGTTGCGTGCCGTTACCCCCTAAAGCCCTTCGGGAGACTTTCCCGGGGAGGGGCGGAACCCGGGACGGGCTACAGTGAAGGGCTGCTCGGCGGCCGGCTTGGTCGGACCGAGGAGCGTGACGGCCATTGCCACGGACCTGTGGTGCAGCTCGGAGTGCACGCCGCCCTGTCAAGGCGGAGGTCGCGGGTTCAAATCCCGTCAGGTCCGCTGCCGAGTTCTGAACCGCCTCCGGGCGGTGGGAACTTGGTTACCCGGTCGGGTAGCTCAGTTGGTAGAGCGCGCGCCTGAAAAGCGTGAGGTCACCGGATCGACGCCGGTCCCGACCACCGGAAGACATCTTGAACACGAAAATCATCGCCTCGACCGCGGCATCAGCGCGGAGATGACCGCTCTTTCGTGAAGCGTGAGGTCGTTGTGTCGACGTCTCCGACCGCGAGATGAATTCCCTCGTCAGAGCGTCGGCCCCCGTCTCAGCCGGCAAGCTGGGCCAAGCCGTGCCCTCTTCGTGCCCTGAGGAAACAGGAACGGGATCCCAATTTGACCATGTCCGGATCTTCGGATTTCAGCGGGGAGCACTCATTCGACGAGGCGGACGGTCGTTCCTTTGGCTACTTCCGCCAAAATCGGCATTGGGGGCTGAGACGTCGGAACCGGAAGTACGGTCTTTAAATGTCGAACGAGTACAAGGGCGTGAGCAGCAGCGGGTCGGCCTCAAACGTTGAGGAGCTAGTAGCTGAAGCGGGACTGATACCGGCGGCCACGGTGATCCCACTCCGGCAGAGTCCCGCTGGTATGGAGGTACTCCTGCTCCAGCGCAACTCACGCGGGCAGTTCGGGAACATGTGGGTCTTTCCCGGCGGCCGGGTTGACCCTGAAGACTCTGGCTGGGTGGTCGGCGACGATGCTGAGCTCGAGATGCATGCGGCTCGAGCTGCGGCCGTGCGCGAAGCGGCTGAAGAGGCATCGCTCGACCTCGACCCCTCTGGCCTGGTGCCCTTCTCGTTCTGGGTACCCCCGCTTGGTGGCGCGAAGCGCTTCGCTACCTGGTTCTTCCTCATTGAGGTGCGGAACGACGGGAGCGCCGTGGTCGTCGATCAGCTGGAGATCCACCGGTCCGAGTGGATGACGCCGGCGACGGCGATCGCCCGGGTCAACGCTGCCCAAATGGAGATAGCGCCTCCCACGTTCGCGACCCTGTGGTGGCTGAGAGACCAGACCGACACGCAAGGGGCTACAGCCGCCGCTCGCTCACGCGAACCGGAGCGGTTTTCCACCCGCATTCGTACCCACGGGGGTGTGATGACCGCTCTGTGGCAAGGCGACGTCGCCTACGACGACGGAGACATGGATCAGGCCGGTCCTCGTCGACGGTTGATCATGGATCCGGGTACATGGCGGATCGAAATGCATCCCTGACCAAACGCCGACAACCTTCATCCTGGGTGCCCTTGTCCTGGGTGTCCTTGTCCTGGGTGTCCTCGGTGCGGGGCTCCCGCCAGAATCCGAAGGGCCCCCAGGTCCACCGTCCGTGCACGCGACGGCCTGGAGCTCTTCGTCGGCGAAGTCCTCTCCCAGGTCAGCCTCATCTACGAACGTGAAGCTCGCTGGTCCTTCAGCAACGGCGGCACGACCGACAGCACCTGCATCTTCTGCGGTGCAGACGCTGGATCGTGGCGCACGCAGGGCCGCCGAGGATGAGATGCAGCATTGAGCTGCATCGCGGTCAGACTGTTTGCCTCATGAGGCCTCCGGAGACCAAGTACGTGGCCATCGGGGATGCTGACGTTGCCTACCAGGTCCTCGGAGAGGGACCCTCCGACCTGCTCTTCTTCAACGGACTTGGCAGCAACGTCGAGATGGCGTGGGAGGACCCCGTCATTGCCGACTTTCTCAGACGGTTGGCGTCGTTACGTCGTTTGATCTTTTTCGATCGACGAGGCACAGTTGCATCTGACGGTGTACCTCGTAACGCCATACCAACATGGGAGGAGTGGACGGAGGACATCGAAAGCGTCCTCAACGCGGTCGGGTCGGAGCAGACGTCCATTCTCGCGAGGGTCGATGCAGGCCCCATTACAATCCTCTATGCCGCTGCACATCCCGAACGGGTCGATTCCCTCGTGCTGTGCAATACCACTGCTCGTTATCTGATCGCTGACGCCTATCCGATCGGTTTCACACCTGAGGCGCTTGACTTCGTCGTCGAATTCCTCCGAACGCACTGGGGTACGCCCGAGTTCCTCTCGCTTGCAAGCGCAGCGGGCTCGGAAGACCCGGTTCGCCGCGATGCCCTTGCCCGGCTCTTCCGGTCGTCAGTCACCCCGAGAACCGCGGCCGCGCAGTACGACTACCTGCCTCGGAACCTCGATGTTCGTCCGGTGCTTCCGCTCATCCGGGTGCCCACGCTGGTCCTGAGCGCCGACAATCCAAGCTTTTTGCCCATTACTCATGGGCGTCATGTGGCCGAACACATCGAGGGATCCAAGTTCGTCGAGCTGCCAGGTCACGACATGTTGATCTTCAGCCAGCAAGACCTGATCTTCGACGAAGTTGCCGAGTTCTTGACCGGTACGAGACCCGTAACCGACATCGACCGGGTTCTGGTCTCTGTCCTCTTCACCGATATCGTCGGATCAACCGAGCGTGCGGCCTCGCTGGGTGATCAACGGTGGCGGTCCCTGCTGGATCGCCATGATCAAATTGTCCGCGAGCAACTACGCATATTCCGAGGTCGCGAGGTCAACACGACAGGAGACGGCTTCGTCGCTTCATTCGATGGTCCGGCGCGAGCTATCCATTGTAGCCAGATGATCATTGACGCCACCCGAGCCCTTGGTATCGAGCTACGCGTGGGTCTCCACACCGGTGAGTGCGAGGTGAGAGGCAACGATCTGGGCGGCCTCGCCGTTCACATCGCCGCTCGGGTCGGTTCTTTGGCCTCACCGAACGAGGTTCTTGTCTCGAGCACCGTGAAGGACCTCGTGGTTGGCTCGGGCATCGAATTTCAGGATCGCGGCGAACATGAGCCGAAGGGCGTCCCCGGGAGTTGGCGCTTGTTCCGCGTCGAGAACTGACTTGATCGCTCATCGGGTAATCACAACCTTGACTGCGCCCGTATCAGCTGCTCGACTGAAGACGTCGTAGGCACCAATCATGTCGTGAAGGCGAAAATGGTGGGTGCCGAATGCGCTGGCATCGATCTGACGAGATGCGACCAGGCGGAGCAGCGTCGGGGTCGAGTAGGTGTCAACCAAGCCGGTCGTGATCGTGATATTGCGAATCCAGAGCGACTCGAGGTGCAGTGTGGCCGGCTGGCCGTGCACTCCTATGTTTGCCACGTGGCCGCCCGGACGGACCAGTTCCGTGCACAGCTCGAAACTGGCTGGGACGCCGACCGCTTCGATGGCAACGTCTGCGCCCAGACCGCCGGTGAGCTCTTTTACCATTTCGACCGGGTCCTCGCGACCGTTATTGACAAGGACATCGGCTCCAAAGCGCTTGGCCACGTCCAATCTGCTGTCGGCAAGGTCAATCGCGACGATGTGGCTCGGGGAGTAGAGCTGAGCCCCGAGGACGGCTGCAAGCCCGATCGGTCCTGCACCGACTACGGCGACCGTGTCACCGGGTTGCACATGGCCGTTCAGGACTCCGACTTCGTATGACGTGGGCAGGACGTCGGCCAGCATGAGGATCTCCTCGTCGACGACTCCCTCTGGCACCTTGTACGTCGAGGTGTCGGCGAAGGGCACCCGGACGTACTCCGCCTGGGTCCCGTCGATGAGATGGCCGAGGATCCAACCCCCACCACCGAGGCACTGGCCGTAGCTGCCGTCTCGACAGTAGCGGCAGCGCCCGCAGGCGCTGATACAGGAGACGAGTACGCGGTCACCAGGTGCGACGTTGGTGACCGCCGAGCCGACCGCCTCGATGGTGCCGACGGCCTCGTGACCGAGAACACGTCCTTCGGTCACCTCGGGAACGTCCCCCTTCAAGATGTGGAGGTCGGTGCCACAAATGGTGGTGCAGTCGACCCGAACGATGGCATCGGTGCTGTCTTGGATCGTCGGCATGGGAACTTCCTGCCAGTCTTTACGTCCTGGCCCGTTGTAGACGAGTGCCTTCATGATGCCTTCCCTTCTCTTGAGTGCGATTGCTGTCAACGTCGTTTCGGGGCGCGCTGGACGATGACCCGGCCGGTGACCTCGAAGGGCGCGATGCTGACCACGTTGATGCGTGCCCCCCCGGCCCAGGGCTCGAGATCAAGGGTTGCGGCGACCAGCCGAAATTCGGCGCGTTCGATCAGGCGGGCATGCCCGCGTACGAGGACACTCCACCCCTCGCTCATGGCCTCGTCGACGTGATCGACCTCGAAGGCGACGACGCCCGAGATGTTGTCGACCATGGCATCTGAGGTCCTAAAGATCACGCAACCGCGGGCGAAGACGAAGTTCACCGGATAGGCGACTGGGCCCGACTCAGTGGAGAGGATGATCCGTCCGACACCTCCCGCAGAGAGATGCTGCTCGCACTGCGCCGGCGTGAGACTCTCGAGAGCAGGATTCGGCCCGGCGCGGCCTGTACCGGGCGGGCGATCGACCCCAGCACCTTCGAGGGCGGAAGGCGTCGTACCGAGGGCGACCGCGAGCCGGCGCAGTGCCCCGCCGGTGAGCGTGCTGTCGCAGCTCTGCTCGAAGTACGCCAGGAACCAGGCGTCGATACCAGCTTGCCTCGCCAGCTCTTCGGTGCTCAAGCCGAGCTCGGCCCGGCGGTGGGTGACGCGACGGGCCAAGTCTCCACCGCCCGCGCCTGGAGGCCTCTCCGTGATCACTGCTCCTTTGGAGCGGCTGACTTCTGCATCTTGATTGCGTGAGTTGGTCGAGGTTGCCGGTGTCATGAGGCAAGTCTGAGCCTGCTGGGAGCCGAACCCATAGGGAGAAAGGTCCCGAGACCGGTGACCATGGTCCCTTTCAGAAAGAGGCCAACTCATGATCCCCCCGTCGAACGCGAGCAGCACCAGATGTTGCGCTCCCGTCTCAGGGGCGAATCTTCCTCGTCGGCTGGAGGACTCAGAATGCTCGAGGTCCGGCCCCTTGAGATGACCCAGCGGTGCGTGCGGACCAACTCGTCCGTGCATACCGCCGCCGAGGCGGATCCGACGAGAGGCTACGAGATGTTTAGGTCACCGAGCGAGCGGTAGTGGCGCCGCCAGATGAGCCTGTACACCCTGGTCCAGCGGGGGACGGAGCGCAGGACGGGGATGAACGGAAGGAGGATCAGCCCGAGCGTGAGGAGCATCATGATGGCCCAAACCTCGAGGTCACCATTGGACGACGAGTTCATCGGCGGCACCTGGTACCACATGGTGTAGAGCCAGAGCCATGCCTGCCCTGGGTAATTCCCGGTCTCGTTCATCATTCCCCACTGGCTGCCCTGCAAGTGCTGTGCGCCGGCCAGGTTGGACAAATAGGTACCGTCGGCGATGAACAACAGTGGCTTGGTGTAGTTCGTGTTGTAGAACTGCCCCTCACTGAGCAGGGTGCCATCGAGGCCCCCGGTCTGTGCCATGGCGGTCTCGCCGCCAATGATGATCCCGACCGGGCCGTAGCGGCCGAGAGGGACGTGCAGGCGGCCGTGGACGTCGGTGGCGTTGGCAACGGCCTTCTCGTAGGCGGCGGTCCAGGATGTCTGCTGGGCCGTTGAGGCGTTCTCGTACGCGCTGAGGGCGGCCTGCAGGGCCGGCTGGTTGGGGAGCGTGCGCAGGGGTTGGATCACGAAGTCCTGCGCTGTGTTGATGGGCTGGTGCACGCCGAACCACTGGTTGGGCTCGAAGAAGCCGATGTGTTGCGAGGAGCTCGGGGTGGCGTTGTAGGGCGGGCCATAGGTGGCCACGCCACTCGTGCCGTCCAGCTCGGTGATTGCCGTCCGCGCGAAGTCGACCGGATTGACAATGGACCAGGACTTGAGTGTGACGGCGGGCTCGTCGGGCGAGGAGAAGACGACGGCCAACAGGACGGTCAGGACACCCACGGCCAGAAACGCGACGAACGCCTCCTTCAGGATGTCGTAGGGGACGTAGGCGCCCTTCCACTCCCTGACGTCACGGTCAGGCTTGAAGCGACGCCGCCTCTTCGCATCCGACCTCACGCCGACTCCTCAGTCGGAGTGGCGACCGTCTCTTTGGAGTGACGGTCGTCGTCGAACGGGGGGACGATCCCGTGCCTTCTGACCAAAAGGACGTGGAGGCCGGCGATGATCACGACGGCGATCGGCAGCAAGACGATGTGCCACATCAGCATCTGTCCGAAATTGAGCACGTTCCACACGGCGCCGGCGCCGGTGGCGTTGATGCCGTCCTTGGCCTGGGTGGAGATCCACTGAGAGTCGAAATTCTGCTGTGAGAGGTAGCCGGTGAACGCCGCGGCCACAGAAACGACGAACGAGATCACGCCAGTGGCCCAGGTCAGCCGGCGGCTTCCCCGCCAGGCCGCCATGAAGAACTTCCCCCAGAGATGGATCACCATGAAGAAGAAGAAGGCCTCGACGCTCCACAGGTGCAGAGAGTTCACGAAGAGCCCGGCGGTCGACACGTGCCACCAGCTCGGGCCCATGATGGCGAGCACGCAGCCAGTGATGATGACCCAGGCGAGGCTCACCACCGTGAGGACGCCAAACACATAGATCCACGAGGCCATGTAAGCGGGCTGGCGGTCAGGGAGCAGGCGGTCAGGCGGGAACGCCGACTCGGCGGCCCTCCGGGCCCGCGCCGTCCACTGGCGCGACTCTTCTGCCCCGGGTTCATCGGTGTGGCTGCCGGTATCGACGCTCATTGGTCACGTCCCTTTCGCCGCGGGAACGGCAGGACAATCGCCAAAATGAAGACAGCAATCATCAGGAGGATGACGACGAAATTCGCGACCGACATCTGAATGAAGCCCCAGTGGATGTAGTGACCGGAGCCGTTCAGATTGATCAGAGCGGCGAGCAGGGCACCGAGCGGCATGTACTCAGCGTACGCTCAGGACCGCCATCCAAGTTAGGGAGATAGGTCACATTCGGCGCTTCATGAACGCTGCTCTTCTGACCGGTCAGCAACTCGCCCCTCGCCGCCGTAAGGGCTGGTATCGGGACGTCCACAGCGTCGGCGCTTCTGGCGCCCCGCCCCTTTTGGTGTCAACTGATGTCGTCGATCCACACTCTCGGTCCGGAAGCCTTAGAGCCGCTTTACATTCGTGAACTCAATGCGGCACGGCAACCGGCTGCGACGACAAGCTCCTCACGCGCATGTATGACAAGGGTCCTTACCTTCGCACCATCTCGGCTGATGTCGACGTCTTCGGAACCTACCGCCCGATTGGCGTCCGCGTCGATGGACAGACCGATCCATTCGAGGTGCTCGCACACACTGGCCCGTATTTCGCCCGCGTTCTCGCCAACACCCGCCGTGAACACCACGGCGTCCGTCCCGTCCGTGGCGGCGGTCATTGCAGCGATCTTCGCCCGAAGGCGATGAAGATAGACATCGACCGCCAGGACGGCTGCCGGATTCCCACGCACCCGATGCTGCAGCAGCTCCCGCATGTCGCCGGTAAGGCCGCCCGAGAGCGCAAGGAGACCGCTGCGAAGCTCGAGGGCATCGGCGAGTTCGTGAGGCGTGACGCCATGGGCTGCGACCCACGCGATAGCTCCCGGATCCACATCGCCCGGACGCGTGGCCATCACGAGTCCCTCGGTCGGTGTGAAACCCATGGTGGTGTCCACTGAGCGACCACCTGCCGTCGCAGTCACGGAGGCACCGCCGCCAAGGTGGCAAATCACAATTCTGAGCGAACCTGCGGGACGATCCAAGAGCGCCGCAGCACGGCTCGCGGACCACTCACAACTGAGCCCGTGGAAGCCATAGCGGCGCAGGCTCCAGTTTTCGACCCACGCTGTCGGAAGCGCGTAGCTCGAAGCGGCGGGTTTGAGCGAGGTGTGGAACGCAGTGTCGAAGCAAGCCACCGCCGGCACATTCGGCGAGAGGTCACTCAAAGCATCGATTGCCGCCAGCGCCGGAGGATTGTGGAGTGGCGCGAGATCGTTCATCTCATCGAGCTCGGCTCGGACTAAGCCATCGATTACGACCGGACGGGTGAACCGTCTCCCGCCGTGGACGATTCGGTGGCCAACGGCGTCGAGCGGTCCGGCCGACGCTACGAAGCGCCGCAGGTCATCTTCCGGCGAATCGCCCGGCGGATCGACATCGACACTCTCAGTCACACGATCGTCACGTTCCACGACACGCAGCTTGAGACTGGTCGATCCAGCGTTCACGACGAGTACCCGCACTCCACGGTTTTAGCGCTTCTTGGACGCGTAGGCTTCCCAGCGTCGTCCACCGCACCAAAGGAGCTCGCATGGACGTTCCTGCCACCACCTCGGATGACACGTCTCCCGACGACGATTCGAGCGGCAATGGAGAGACGATCGCTCCGACTGGCTATCACCTGGCCGATGCCGGCGGACCCTTGGATTCCGAGGAGCTCCGCCTACTCGACGCGTGGTGGAGAGCCGCGAACTACCTCTCGGTAGGCCAGATCTACTTGATGGACAACCCACTTCTTCGGCGGCCGCTTGTGGCTGAGGATGTCAAGCCGAGATTGCTCGGACATTGGGGCACAACACCCGGCTTAAACCTTGTCTACGCGCATGCCAATCGTGCTATTCGTCGCCGCGATCTGAATGCTTGTTATGTGATGGGCCCTGGCCATGGCGGTCCTGGACCCAATGCCTGTGCCTGGCTCGAGGGCACCTACACCGAGCGGTACCCCTCGGTCCGGCAAGACGAAGTGGGTATGCAGCGCCTGTTCCGGCAGTTTTCCTTCCCTGGTGGAGTTCCCTCTCACGTCGCGCCGAACACGCCCGGTTCATTTCACGAAGGGGGCGAGCTCGGATACTCACTACTCCACGCCTACGGAGCGGCTCTCGACCACCCGGACCTCACTGTCTTTTGCGTCGTCGGTGACGGCGAAGCCGAGACTGGAGCGCTCGCGGCGAGTTGGCACGTGAACAAGTTCATCAATCCGGACCGTGACGGCACGGTCCTCCCGATCCTGCACCTCAACGGGTACAAAATTGCGAACCCGACCATCCTTGCTCGCATCCAGGCCGACGATTTGCGCCAGCTTCTGCATGGCTACGGCTATGACCCCCGGGATGTGATCATCGACCTCACCACGAACCCGGCCGAAGCGCATCAGTCGTTCGCGAGCGTGCTCGACAGCTGCCTCGATGACATCGATCACATACGCGCGACGTATCGGGCCGGCGGGGCGCGGCTGCCGAGATGGCCGATGATCGTGCTGCGCTCTCCAAAGGGCTGGACCGGGCCGCCGATGGTTGACGGTCAGCAGGTCGAGGGCACCTTCCGAGCTCACCAGGTTCCGATCCCGTCCGCTCGCACCGACGCTGTTCACCGGGCAGCCGTGGAGGACTGGATGAAGTCCTACCGGCCGGAAGAGCTCTTCAACGACGACGGGAGTCCGATCAAAGAGCTCATCGAGCTTCCGCCGAAGGGCGAGCGCCGGATGAGCGACAATCCGGTCGCAAATGGAGGTCTGTTACTTGTGGACCTTGAGCTTCCCGACTTTCGCAACTACGCCGTCGGCGTCGAGCAGCCTGGGACCACCCAAAACGAGGCAACACGAGTTCTTGGCTCCTGGGTGCGCGACGTCATCGCCGCCAATCCCCGAAACTTCCTATTGTTCGGACCCGACGAAGTGGTCTCGAACCGACTGAGCAGTGTCTTCGACCTCACCAATCGAAAGTGGATGGCCGAGACCGTGCCCGGCGACGATCACCTGAGTGAAGACGGTCGCGTGATCGAGGTGCTGTCCGAGCACCTGTGCGAGGGCCTGTTAGAGGGCTACCTCTTAACCGGGCGTCATGGCCTCTTTACCTGCTATGAGGCGTTCATTCACATCATCGATTCAATGTTCAACCAGCACGCGAAGTGGCTGGAGACTGCCTCAAAGATTCCGTGGCGACCACCTGTGGCCTCGCTGAATTACTTGCTCAGCTCGCACGTGTGGCGCCAAGACAACAACGGTTTGACTCATCAAGACCCCGGATTTCTGAGCGTTGTGATCAACAAGAAGCCCGAGGTCGTGCGTATCTACCTCCCCCCGGACGCAAACTGTCTTCTCTCAGTCGCCGACCACTGCCTGCGAAGTCGCCAGTACGTCAATGTCATTGTCTCGGGCAAACAGCCGGCATTGGATTACCTCACTATTGACCAGGCGGTCGCGCACTGTACCGCGCGGAATCGGCGTATGGGACTGGGCATCGACCGAGTCAAATGACGAAGAACCCGACGTTGTGCTCGCGTGTGCCGGCGACGTACCGACCTTGGAATCGCTTGCCGCAGCGGACCTCATCCGGCAGCACCTGCCTGAGATCAGGGTGCGCTTCGTGAACGTCGTCGACATGATGCGTCTCCTACCTGACTCGATCCACCCGCATGGACTTCCCGACGCCGAATTCAACGCGCTCTTCACAGCAGATCGTCCAGTAATTTTCGCGTGGCATGGCTACCCGGCGACGATTCATCGGTTGACCTACCGGCGTGATAACCACGCAAACTTCCACGTTCGGGGCTACAGGGAGGAGGGCACCACGACGACACCGTTCGACATGGTGATGATGAACAACCTTGATCGTTACCATCTCGTAACCGATGTGATCGATCGGGTTCCCGGTCTGGCCGCGAGGGCCGCGAGCACCCGACAGACCATGATCGACCGTCGCAATGAAGCAAAGGGGTGGACGCGGACTCATGGCGACGATCACCCTGAAGTCGCCGAATGGGTCTGGCCGCACGGGCGAGGACTTTGAAAAGCGAGCGGTCCGAGTCCACCTAGCCGCAGATTGGGTATATCCCGCATTTATTTGGGCGCGGACGCGCAACACCGGCCCGCTGAGCGGACCGGCGTTGGCTCCTTACTGGAGAGGGATTGCTGGAACTATGCGGTCACGAGCGCCCCGTCCGGAGAATGGCTGGGAAGGAGCTCCTCGTTGTCGTCCGTCCGGCGGGCGTGGGCGAAGCCAAGGCCGACCAGCACCGCCATGACGCCAGCGAGACAGAACGCAGCAATCGCACACCACAAGGCGATGGCGGCGATAAGGCTGAAGCCGTAGGCCTCGAGCAGCAGGCCACGAAGCGTGGTGCCCTGGAAGTCCGTCTGGACCTTGGCCTCTGCCGCCGTGTAAGCAGCGGACCCCTTGGGCAGCGCCATCGCCGCCGCGCTCAGCTGGGAGTAGGTCTTGCCGCCACCGATGTTCTGGAGGTGCACGGCGATGAAGTCATTGGCATAGACCTCGGCCTGTTGGCCCGTGAGCAGCTGCTGTCCGGCGTACTGAGACACCGAGGGGATCATGGACCTCGTGATCTCCTGCCCGTCGGGGTGGGCGAACGCCGCGGCCGAGGGGAATGTGATCTGCTGCTGAGCCAGC
The DNA here is from genome assembly GCA_963755375.1 of uncultured Acidimicrobiaceae bacterium. Classification (GTDB taxonomy): domain Bacteria; phylum Actinomycetota; class Acidimicrobiia; order Acidimicrobiales; family RAAP-2; genus Bog-473. The sequence continues at coordinate 252,241 of CAVWKG010000006.1, forward strand.
TGGGTGTGCACGTAGTTGTTGGCGAAGCTGTAGCCCACCAGCAGCAGGGAACCAGCAACGGCCAAGACGATGACCACGACCACTCCACCGACACTGGCCAGCATGTCGAAAACCTTGCGTCGCATGTGTATCTCCTTGCTCGTGATCCCTCCCAGTGAGGAGATCTGTCTCCATCGTCGCCCACTGAGGGCTCGCTGAGATGGGCGCAAACGTCCCGTGGACTGGGGAGGAACGTCCCGTGGTCGGAAACTGAAACCGCTTGAGCGGTCCGAAGGGGAAGTTCCTCCCTAGTTGGGCCGCTGCGACGGAGCGCACACTGGAGGGGTGAGCATGTACGTCACCCTCCTCTCGGGTGCCTTGGACCTCTGGGACACAGACCTCGACGACGAGACGTTGCTCGACCACGTGCGTAACTGCCGCGCCGCGTTGCCCTCTCGGGACCTGGGTACAGGCACCTGTTCTGCGACGGCTTTGGCAGCTGAGATCGCCTACGACCGGGCGCTCGTCTGTCTGGCCGCCCAACACGGCATCAGCGTGACCCCGACGAACTTCGTGCACCCGGCGATCGAGCGCGACCGTCTCGAGCTCGAGTTGGTCCGCCGGGGTTTCGATTTCGACGTCCCGGTTGGCCAACGGAAATACCGGGGGACGCCTGGCTAGCCCTGATTCTTGAGCTTGGTGGCGTAGATGGCGGCCTCGGTGCGGCTCGTGACCTTAAGCTTGCGCAGCAATCCCGTGATGTAGTTCTTCACCGTGTTCTCCGAGAGGAACATCGCCTCAGCGATCTGCTTGTTGGTCTTGCCATCCGCAATGAGGTCCAAGATGCGCGCTTCTTGGGGGGAAAGGGACGAGACAGACGGGTCGGCCTGGGGCGGGTTGGCAATGCGCTCGACCACCCGGGCCACGGCCCTCGGATCCATGAGCGACGCCCCCGCTGCCACCTTCTTCACGTCCTCGATCAGATCACGTGCCTTGATCTGCTTGAGGACATAGCCGGCCGCCCCGGCCATCACGCTGGCGTACATGGCCTCGTCGTCGGCGAAGCTCGTAAGCATCAGGCAGACGAGGCTTGGCATGCTCGAGCGCAGGTCACGACATACCTCGATCCCGTCCCCGTCCCCGTCCTCGAGACGCACGTCGAGGATGGCGACGTTGGGCTTGGACAAGGGCACCCGGGCGAGCGCCTCGGCGCCGGTGGAAGCCTCCCCAACGACTTCGATGTCCTCATCGCTCTCGAGAAGGCTCCGAATGCCCTCGCGGACCAGCTCGTGGTCATCGAGGAGAAACACGCGCACGGCCACGCGACCATTGTGCCAGTACTGTTGGCGCTCCTGCGAAACCCCCGTGTGAGGGCGATACGATCCGCCTCGTGCCCTACACGCGGGTGAACGACCCCGAGAAGCTCCGACGCCTCATGGGGGCGGTGCTGATGATCACCGCCGACGTCGAGCTAGCCGACCTGCTCGGCCACTTGGTGCAAGAGGCCAGGTCCCTGGTCGGCGCCCGCTACGCCGCTCTCGGGGTGCTCAACGAGACCCGCACCGGGCTCGAGCAGTTCATCACCGTCGGACTCAGCGATGCGGAGGAAACACAGATCGGAGACCGCCCAACGGGTCGGGGTGTGCTCGGGCTGCTCATCACCGAACCGGCTCCGCTGCGATTGGACCATCTCGAAGAGCACCCAAGTCGCTATGGATTTCCTCCAGGCCACCCGCCGATGACTTCGTTCCTGGGGGTGCCGGTCCGCGTCCGAAACGACGTGTACGGCAACCTCTACCTGACCGACAAGGAGAATGCGACCGCGTTCACCGACGAGGACGAGGCACTCGCCGAGGCCCTCGCACTGGCGGCCGGCATCGCCATCGAGAACACGCGGCTCCACGACCGGGTCCGCGTCATGAGTGTGCTCGACGACCGGGACCGGATCGCCCGTGACCTGCACGACAGGGTCATCCAGCGCATCTACGCCGTCGGCATGAGTCTCCAGGGCGCCGCGAGGATGCCCGAGCGCGAGCAGGTGGTCGAGCGAGTCTCCCGGGCGATCGACGACCTCGACGACACCATCACCCAGATCCGCTCGTCCATCTTCGAGCTCGGGGACGCTGCGCTTCCCGGAGGGCTGCGCCAAGCCGTCCTGCACCTCGCAGAGGAGCTGGCGGGAACTCTCGGAAGCCGCCCAGAAGTCCGCTTCGACGGGGCGGTGGACAACGAGGTAACCCAACCCGTCGGCGACCATGTCCTGGCCGTCGTGCGAGAGGGCCTCACCAACGCCGGCAAGTATGCGGGGGCTACCCGCTACGTGGTCACGCTCTCCGTGACCGATCGCCTGGTCCTCGAGATGGAGGACAACGGGACGGGGATCGACCTCCCGCTCGCTCAGCCGGGACTCGGGTTGGTCAACATGCGTGAGCGAGCCGAAAAGCTCGGCGGATCATTCGAGGTCCATCCGGGCGGTAACGGCGGAACGCGGCTGGTCTGGGCCGTCCCCCTCTGACAGGGCTGGGGGAATCACCCTGGGAACAGGACATGGCTTGAACGCATCCAATTCGCCATCGTCACAGGCAGCGCGGGCCGATCTCCATCGTGAGCTCGATGACGTCGTAGGTGCGGATCTGCGTCGTCGGGAAACCTGCGCCATGGAAGACCGCGAGCATTGCGGAATTCTCGGCGAGAACACTGGCCTTGAACTCGCCGATCCCGACTCGCCTCGCCGTTTCAGTCAGCCGCTCCAAGAGCGTGGTGCCCAACCCGCGGTCTTGGAACTCGTCGGCAACGACGAAGGCTACTTCCGCAGAGCAGGGATCTTCGAGCCGGTCATAACGGCCCACCGCGATGATCTCACCATCGTGCTCGATCACGTAGGCCGCCCGGTTGATGCCATCGACACAGGTGAGATGGGTGACCTCGGCCGACGCGAGCTCTAGGTGCGGGTAGAGGTAGCGCAGGTGAACCGACCGGGGACTCAGGCGTGCGTGGAATCGGAGGAGCGCTGCGGCATCCGTCGCAGCAATGGGCCGCACGCTGAAGCCAGAACTCGGACAAAGCCCGTCTTCGCTGGTCGGAATAGCTCTGGCGGTAATCACCGTCATGGAGCCACCATGACATCGACCGGGGCGCGCCCGATAGGGAAATTGGTCCCGTTGCGAGATGACCTTCCTCCAAGTCGCGCCGCTCCGTGCCGCACCGCCGGCGCCCGCATCTATGGTCTCCGGCCGAGGATTGCGGAGACACGCTGGTGGTTGATCGCGAAGAGGCGGCCAATTTTCCGGGTGCTGCCTCCCTCCCTCGCAAGGCCCCGAACAACGACTCGGCGAAGCTGACCAGCACTGGCCCCCAGCTGCCTGGCAGCACCCATGACAGCATTCACCGAGGTTTTGGGCACCTCGCCCTCTGAGGTGATCGCATTCCAGCTTTCACCTCGGCGGCGTGCCCCGGCGAGCTGCCGCACTACCTGGGCTGCTACCGCTGCCTCGGCGGCGGCCTCATCGAGTTCGCCCGCCACCGTATCCAGCTCGGTTGCGTCTACGTCCTCAGTTCCGTCCACGTCGCTGCCTTGGGCAACGCGCCTCCACATGGCAAATGGTTTGATACCCGGCAACCTGGCGTTGTCAAACAAACGTTGCCGCCCGTGGCGCCCTTATGACGCTGTTCATGGCATCCGTAGTGCGAGCAAGTCACTGGACTTGATCACCCAGCATCGTGGCGATCTCTCGATGACTCTCCCCGGGCCTGAGCAACGTAGACGAGTTTCGAGCACGGTCGGTGAAGAAACTCTATTCCCAACGAACTGAGAAGTCAGCTGGTTGGTTCGCCAAATACCTTGCAATCGTTGCGACCATAAGAAATGGGATCGGTCGCAATGTGATCCTCCATTGGGGGACCCAAGATGATGGGAGTGAAGAAGCCGCCGTTGGCAGTGAGGGGTCAGCATGAGACTCCTGGATGGTCCTCGCCGGCTCTGTGATGCTGCCCTGATCGGCTCGGTCGGCCCCGTCGGTGGGCTCGGTGGGCGGCGGCGGCCGGGGTCGCTGAGGTGTCGACGACGGGATCGCCCGCCAGCTGCGAACGCGTCGCCCTCGGTGACCGGCGCGAGTATGGGCCGTCGTCTACCGTGGCAGCGCAAACCGCCCGTTCCGCACGTCAGCCCGGAGTCGAGGGGACATCCATGCCGCGAGCGCACGCCCGTCACTGTGTCCGTGCCTGCTCGTTGGTGCTCGTCGCCATGCTGAGCGCCGTCGCCACCAGCGTGCGGGTGGCCGCGCCGGCGACCATCGTCTCGCACGCTCCGCAGTGGCCCGCCCATCCCGACTGGCAGCGCTTCGTCATGGCGCCGACGGCACCCGATGTCCACCCGGTGCGCATCGTGAGCACGGCCGGCTCCGTCAGTGGGGCCGCGACGCTGGTCGGATCGGGCGGCGGGCGGGCCACCTTGACGATGACGCCAGGGGGACGGTCTCCCGTGATGGTCGTGGACTACGGCCAGGACGTCGGTGGCATCCCGTACTTCGTCGTGCAGTCGGAATCCGGAACGCCCCTGCTGCATTCCGCCTACAGCGAGGGTCTGCAGTACCTCGGACCCCAAGGCGACCAGACGGGCCCGAACAGCCCGACCGGCGATCCCAACAGGTTCGACGACCTGATCGTGGACAGTTCTCGGACGCTCACGACGGGGACCATCCAGGGCGGCGAGCGCTACGAGCGGATCAGTCTCACCTCCCCGGGCCGGGTGACCCTGACGTCGATCGGTATCCGATTCACCGCGGTTCGGGCCACAGCGAAGGACTACCGCGGCTGGTTCGATTCGAGCTCGCCTGAGCTCGATCGCATCTGGTACGACGGCGCCTACACCACTCAGCTCGACGAGCTGCCTCCCGATGCGGCACCCTCGGCCTGGACGATTGAGGCGAAGGCTCTCCACGCCGTGATGGGGACAGCCGGCATCCTGCGTCAAGGCGTCGACTGGTCCGACTACACCATGTCATTCGACACCCGCGTCGTCGACAACCAGGCCGGCTGGTTGGTGCGCGCCTCGTCGACGTCGTCGGGCTACCTCATCGCCTTGAACCACGCCGCCTCGGGGACCGGCACGTCGAACTCCCTGATTGAGATCGCGCTCGGTCCCACCGAGTTCGCCAGCATCGACAGGGTGGTCCTCCCAAAATCGTTCGATGCCGCGGCCTGGCACCATGTCACAACCCAGGTCTCGGGCAGCACCATCACGACCTCCCTCGATGGGCGCCGGGTTGCCTCGTTCGACACCAATGCACTGCCCGACGGGATCCCCGTCTACGGGACGGGTTCGGTCGGATTTACCGAACTGGCCTCCTCCGCCGTTTTCCGGGACCTCGACGTCACCAGCCCGACGGGAGCAACCCTTTATGCCAACGGCCTGTCGGACCGCTCGGCCCTGAGCGACTTCAGCGGCTCCACCAACGTGACCTCCGATTCCCTGCCAGTGATCATGGACGGGGCCAAGCGCGATCGGGTGGTCTGGAGTGGTGACCTCGGGGTTGAGACCCCGAACGTGGTTTATACGACCGGGGCCGATGACTACGTGCGGGGCTCGCTCCAGCTCCTCGGCAGCTACCAGGTAGCCGACGGCGAGACGGGCACGAACGTCAACCCGACGGCTCCCTTGGCCACGTTCCCCCAGAGCGGATCGACCTACTCGACCTCGTACTCCATGGACGAGGTCGACAACATCGCCACCTACTACCTCTACACCGGTGACCTCGCCTTCGTCCGGGCCGAATGGCCGGTGATCACTCGTGAGCTGGCCTACAACGCGTCGCTGGTCGACGGCCGCGGGCTGCTCGTCACCAACTCGGACGATGGGCAGGACTGGGACTACTACGACGGGAGCCATGCCGGGGCAGTCGCCTATTACAACGACATCTACTTCGAGGCACTGACCGACGCCGCCCTGATGGCCGATGCGCTCGGGCGACCCGACCAGGGCGCCTCCTACCGCCACGAGGCGGCAACTCTCCGTACGGCGATCAACCGATACCTCTTCGATCCCTCCACCGGGCTCTACGAATTGTCCGACCAGCAGCCGGCTGCCGTCGCCCAGGACGGCAACTCTCTCGCCGTCCTCTTCGGCGTGGCCCCGACCGGCCAGAACGCGGCCATTCTCGCCGCGCTGGCCAAGACGCTGCCGTCGACGCCCTACGGCCCGCTGGCGTTCACCGCCAATGCCGGGCTGCAAAACGGAGTCAGCCCGTTCGTGACCAACGACGAGGTGCGCGCCCTCTTCGCCAGCGGTGACACCGCCTCCGCCCTCACCCTGCTGCAGAGACTCTGGGGATACATGGACGCGCCGGGGCCGGACTACACCGGGGCCGACTGGGAGCTAGTCGGGCCAAACGGTGCTCCCGGTTTTGGCGACGAGACGAGCCTGGCGCACGGCTGGTCCTCGGGGGCTACGGCCGATCTGTCCTCCGACGTCCTCGGGGTCAGGCCGACCACGGCGGCCTTCGACATCTGGTCGGTGGACCCCCATCCGGGCTCCCTCTCGTGGGCCGAGGGCAACGTCCCGACGCCCCACGGCACGATTGAGGTTCGCTGGGCCCAGCAGCCCTTGTCGGGCCGCTTCGCGCTGCAGGTGACCGCGCCGGGTCGGACCACCGGCACCCTGACGGTGCCGGTACCGCGAACCGGTGCAGTCGTGACGGTCGTGACGACCAAGGACCCTTCGGGTCGTCGTTCCAAGGCGATCACGGTGGCTCCGGGCGCCACGTCTCTGCCCGTCTCTGTTGTGGGCGGGGCGACCTACGACGTGTACGTGGCGCCGTAGTCGCTACGGGTGTTTGACTTTGATCAGGTGTCGTGCCCACACCGGGCCCACACGGACGCGACACATGACGAATCTGGGGGACCCAACGAGGCAGAGCGAGCATTCCAAACATGGCCGGTGTACTCGAGGCTTGAGTTACCTCGCAGGTCGAAGCATGCAGACGCCATTACACCGCCTCGACCGTGGCAGCAGTTCGGAGGCGACCGCTCTCTCGTGAAGCGCGAGGTCATTGTGTCGACGTATCGTCCCCGAGTCCAAACCACAAGACGAATGCGCTCGTCAGAGCGTCGTCAGCTCTCAACCGACTCGCTTCGCCACGGCGTGCCCCCTCGTGCGCCAATGAAACAGGTACGCAACGCACAACACCCGGCCTTCGGCCTCAGTTAGGCGGTCGTCAGCTCCGGGTTCGTCGGATCTGTCGCCGGGACAACTTGGACCCCGGGTAACGCGGCGTTGACCCGCGTTCTCGGAGATGCCCTCAAGAGATCGTTTCGGCCGGCTCAGGAAGGAGTCGCGTCGCGGCGAAGCCGAGCACCGCCAACACCCGGCCACTGCCAGAATGACCCCGCAAGCCAATACGGTCTTGCAGCACGGGAACGAGGAACTCTCCGGCGAAAGCCCCAGCTTGCCGACGCCGGCTGCGGTGCCATGTCCCGTGGGGCGCAGTCCCGAGCCACTCCAAAGTGAACGTTACGCGAATACTTCGCGAACTCTTGGTAATCGGCCCAGCTAGTCTCGGCCAGCATGGATGCGGGACCATCAGAGATCGAAGCCATCGAAAGGCGGGTCACCCAGCTCTTTGCCTTGGTGTCAGAGGCCCTGGCCGGCGCCACCGAAGCCTTGCTGGGCAACGACGTCGCTCTCGGGATGGCGGTGGTCGAAGGCGATCAGTCGGTCGATGACCTGACCGCCGAGGTCGAGCTCTTGGTCTGGCCCCAGCTCGACGTCGAGGGCACACCCGGCGCCACTCTGCGCCATCTCGTCGGAGTCCTCTTGATCCTGCCCGAGCTCGAGAGAAGCGGTGATCTCGCCGAACACATCGCCCAACGGGCGCTCACGAACATCGGGGCCGAGATGAGTCCCCTCAGTCGAGGCATCGTCCAGCGAATGTCCGAGGTCGCCCTTGAAATGTGGCGAGACGCCGCCGACGCATACGCCGACCGAGCCGCAAAAGGCAGTGTGCTCACTGAGGATGACGAGGAGCTCGACATCCTTCATGATCGGCTGACCGGTGAAATTGCCGCTGGAACGATGCCCGCCGCCGTCGGTGCGCAAGTCACGCTCGTCGCTCGTTTCTACGAGCGGCTGGGTGACCACGCCGTCAACCTTGCTCGTCGGATAGAAATGCTGCACGGCACAGCTTGAGGAGGCAGTGCCGGGTACTGGGACATCAAGAAGAGCAGATGGCCGCCCAGTAGTAGTCCCAGCATCGCACGGTGACATGATGCGCGTAGCGCTCCAGAGTGCACTTCACCGACTCAAGACTCGGAAAGTTCTTCAAGATCTCCCACTCGGATCCGTTTTCTAATTTTCTGCGTTGAAACGTGTCACCGTGATGGTCGGTGCGGGCAATTGGGTGGTTGCTCCCCTCGACGTAACGGTTGTCCATGAACACGACGACTGCATCGTCGTCCAAACGACCGAACAGACCGTCAAGAAAGCGTTCGAGACTGGCCATAGGTATATGCGACCAGAAGAACCCGACGAAGGCCGTATCGAAATCACCTGAGACCTGACCCAAGTCAAAGGCATTTGCGACGGCGAACTGTACATGCGTGGGCCATTCCCGCCGATTGCGCGCCACGTCCAAGGGTGTCTTGTTCACGTCCGTTGCCAATGTGAACGCTGCGTGGTCGACGAAGACATCAGTCCAGTAGCCAGTCCCCGATGCGACGTCGAGGACCCTGCGTCCTCTGAGGACGTCCGGCAGCCACGTCCGGATCGCACGAATGTCCCCCTGCCGCTCGAGCTTGAGGTATACCTGGTCGTATTCAGGCGCCCGCTCTCGGTAGTAATCCTCCGTGCCAGTCGTCATCTCGGTCCTCCTTATGCAGAGGCCCGGTTCAGAACCCAAACCGACACAATAGAATTTTTCGTGCGAACCGTCTTGAGCTCAGTTGGAGGCAGCCATGGTCAGAGGCGAGGGCATCACTGTGGTCCGGGGAGTCAGTGCGAGCGAGGCATTCGATTTCGTTCTGGACCCCGCTCAATACACCAAGGCGGATACGAAGATGGTGTGGGTAACCAAGCTCGCCGATATTCCCAACGGCATGTTGGCCCGCGAGGATGGCAAGTTCCTTGGTCGCTTCAAGGGGTCGGTAATCACTCGATACCGATGGAACCGGCCGAATCGCATAGACGTGACCCTTGAGCACGGTGTCCCGAGGAGCCTCCACGCATGGTTCGAAATTGAGGACATGCCCGAGGGTGTTCGCATTCGACACGTCGAGGAACTTGATCTCGGACATGGAATTCTTGGGGGTTTCCACGATCTGGTCGCCGGAAGGTGGTTCGCTCAGTCGGTAAGAGACGAGGTTGACGAGATCGGCCGCCTTCTTCAGGACGGCCAACGAGGACGGCCATTCGACGAACTGGATGTGTAAGCGCCCCGGCGTATTGAGGCACCCTGTTGGTGGAGCCGATCGACTAGCGGCCGTACCGGTCTTCAAGGCGAACGACGTCGTCGAGCTCCGTTGTACTCGCCTCCAGCACGACGGTATCCACCAGCGCAACCATTCGATGTCTGATCCCGGGGCGGATGTGCACCGATTCCCCGGGCAGTAACTCGAACGATTCGAGGCCGTCATTTCCCTCACCCACCTCGAACAACAGGCGCCCAGACTGAACGGAAATCGTCTCCTCCTTGCGCTCGTGATATTGCAAGGAGAGCGCATGTCCCTCGTTCACATGGAGCGACTTGCCGCAATACTTCCCATCGACCAGTGCGAAGTGGACTTCGTGGCCCCACGGCTTCTCGACTCGACGAACACTCTTGACCCAATCCGACTTCGCCATATCAAAAATCCTACTGGCCCAGGGGAAAATGGAGCATGACGCCTCACGGCCTCGAGCCTCGGCTAACGCACTGTCCAGATCGGCTTCTGAGAACCAATGCATGGTGGCGGCGCAATGTTGTTCAGCAGCGCAATCCGCCGTCGCCTGTGCGCTCACGACGCTTAGGCAATCACGGGCTTCATGCAGTCGATCGACGATCTCGATCACTGCGGCATGGGCGTACCTCGTTCAATTCGCCCCAGAGCGGTGCGCACCACCGGCTGGTCTTCCCTAACGTGGGCAGATGCCATCGGATTCGCGCTCGGACGAGATGCCCCGGTCCGCCTTCTCGCTCGCCGTGGAGCGCCTCGGGGCGGGTGAACGGATAGAGCCACTCGTGGACCGGCTCCTCGGTGAGCTGACGCCAGAGGAGAAGCTGGGCCTGCTGGACGGCGACATCCCGTTCTGGGAAGGGCTGATCGACATGAACGAGACTGGCTACAACCGGACCCCGATCCCGATGGGCCGCGTCGAGCGTCTAGGGATACCGGGGCTGCTCTTCTCGGATGGCCCCCGAGGGGTGGTCATGGGACACTCCACGGCATTTCCCGTGTCCATGGCGCGGGGCGCGACATGGGATCGCGACCTGGAGGAGCGGGTGGGTACGGCCATCGGCCTCGAAGGACGAGCCCAAGGGGCGAATTTCTTCGGTGGCGTGTGCATCAACCTGCCCCGGCATCCGGCGTGGGGTCGGGTACAGGAGACCTACGCCGAGGACCCGTTGCTCCTCGGCGAAATGGGGGCGGCGCTGGTCCGCGGTGTCCAGCCCAACATGATGGCGGTCGCCAAGCACTATGCCCTCAACTCCATGGAGAACGCTCGGTTCACCGTGGACGTCACGGCCGACGGCGCGACCCTGCATGAGGTCTTCTTGGCCCACTTCCGACGGGTGGTCGACGAGGGCGTCGACGGCATCATGACCTCCTACAACTCGGTCAACGGCGAATGGGCCGGTGAGAACGAAGGCCTCCTTGAGGGGGTACTCCGCGCTCAGTGGGGATTCAAGGGCGTGACGGTCTCTGATTTCCTCTGGGGTCTGCGTGACGCCGCCAAGTCGCTCAGGGCGGGACTCGATGTGGAAGAGCCGTTCGCCCAGCAGCGCGCCCAGCATCTGCCCGATTCGATTCGGAGCGGCGCCGTGACCGACGACCACATCGAGCGCGGCGCTCGCCGCATTCTCGGCACTCAGCTCCGCTACTACGCCCGCCGCGCCCGCTCTGAGCCCCCGCCCTCCGTGGTGTTCTCCGAAGCGCACCGCAACCTTGCCCGCGAGGTGGCCGGCCGGGCCATGGTCCTGCTGAAGAACGATCTCGTGAACGGACAGCCACTCCTCCCAATCGATATCGGGGCGCTCGGCCGGGTCGCGGTGATCGGGCGGCTCGCCGACGTGGCCAACACCGGTGATCACGGGTCGTCGGATGTGCGCTCCCCCGCGGTTGTGACGCCGCTCGAGGGCCTACGCGCCGCGTTGCCCGGAGTGGAGGTCGGCCACACGTCGGCGGATGATCCCGCCGGGGCGGCCCATGCCGCACGGGCGGCGGACGTCGCCGTCGTGATTGTCGGATACACCGCCAAAGACGAGGGCGAGTACATCGACACCGAGGCCTTCGCCGATCCGCGGCTGCTCGCCACCTTCCCACCGTTCGGCGACGATCCCGCCCTGCAGGAGCGTTTAGAGGGTCTCTTGAGCGGAGGCGGAGGATCGATCGCAGGAAGCGACGGCGCCGGCGGCGACCGTCTTACCCTGCGCCTCCGTCCCGTCGACGCCGACATCATCCGCGCCGTCGCCGCGGCCAATCCTCGTACGGTCGTCGCCGTCGTCACCGGGGGCGCGGTCATCACCGAGGAATGGCGCGCTGCCGTGCCCGCCGTCCTCCTGAGTTGGTACTCCGGCACGGAGGGTGGCCACGGCCTGGCCGATGTGCTCCTTGGTCACGTGGACGCGTCCGGGCGGCTGCCCTTTTCGGTTCCGGTCTCCGAGGACCATCTGCCGTTCTTCGACCGCAACGCGACCGCCATCACCTACGACAAGTGGTTCGGTCAGCGTCTGCTCGATCGGGACGGCCATGTAGCCGCCTTCCCGCTCGGGTTCGGCTTGTCCTACACGGACTTCACGATCTCCGACCTCTGGGTTGACGACCTCGTGGGCGACTCCTTCGGAGCTGCGGTGACGGTGACGAACACTGGCCAACGCGCCGGCCGTCACGTCGTGCAGCTCTACGGCCGCATAGATGCCGGAGACGACTTTCCCCGGCGGGTGCTCCTCGGATTCGGCGCCGTCGCCCTGGCGCCCGGAGCCGCGGCCCGCCTTGATCTCGCGGGGTCGACCCGACCACTGCAACGATGGACCGAGAATGGCTTCGAGGCCGCGGCGACGTCCGTGGTGATAGAGGCGGCCGCGTTCGCCGGCGACCCCGGTGCCCCGACCGCCCCCGTCCCGTTCCGCCTCGCTTGACCGTGCGGACCGGCCTCACTCCCGCGGGTTCAAGCCGGCGTTTGCGTAGGCCTGCGCCGCCTGCGTCTCCCATTTGCGCTCGATGTCGCCGAAGTGCCAGATCACGAGAGCCACGATCCAGGTCGCCACGAAGATGCCGACGATGACGAATCCGGCCCGGTTGATGTTGAACTTCTCGACGACGCCCCAGAAGCCGCCGCTTCGATTCGTCTCCTGGGCGATCAGTCCGAGGATCTCGACCGTCCCGATGAAGAGGGCGATGAAGACCGACAGACCCGTGATCGTCAGGTTGTAATAGATCTTCCGGATGGGCTTCGAGAAGGCCCAGTCGTAGGCAAAGTTCATGAAGCACCCGTCGATGGTGTCGAAGAGGCACATGCCGGCGGCGAAGAGGACCGGAAGTGAGATCACGGCGTAGAACGGGAGCCCGCCCACGACAGCCGAACCGGCGAGCACCAGAAGTGCCACCTCGGAGGCGGTATCGAAGCCCAACCCGAACAGCACGCCCACCGGGTACATCTTCCAAGGCGAGTCCACGCGCGTGGCGTAGCCGCCGAGGAACCGGTTCATGAGCCCACGCGCATCGAGTTGCCGTTCGAGCTCGGCATCGTCGTATCTGCCCTGGCGCATCTCACGGCTCACCTTGATGATCGAGAAGAGGACGACGAGATTCAGGAGGCCGATCAGACACAAGAACGACCCCGAGATCGAGGTGCCGATGATGCCGGTCCAGTGATGCAGGGCGGAAGAGTTGTTGTTCACGGCTCCGTTGAGTGCCCGGATCCCGAAATTCAGGAGCACGGCGAGCACGAAGACGATGGTCGAATGACCCAGTGAGAAGAAGTAGCCGACACTGAGAGGGCGTTCGCCGTCCTGAATCAGTTTGCGGGTGGTGTTGTCGATCGCCGCGATGTGATCCGCGTCGAAAGCATGTCGCATCCCGAGCGTGTAGGCCAGAACACCGGTCCCGAAGCCAAAGAACTCCGTCTTGTTGATGTGATAGTGACCGCGCAGCGCCAGGACCAGCATTCCCCAGCCCAAGATGTTGAGTCCGAGCACGGTCGCGGCCATCAACCCGACCTTGGTCCACTCCCGCGAAGTCAGCCCGTGGCCAATCTTGCTGATTCGAGCGATCGGGCCTGCCATGTCGTCCGCCCTCCTGAGTGCCCCGGACCCCGCCGGGGCCCGCTAACGCCAGCCTAAGGCAATTGCGAATGGGTTGCAAGAAGGTCCGAGGTCGTACAGTGGAGTGATCATGGGCGTTCCTCTCGGCGCAGATCCACCCCGGCACGACCTGAATACGGTCGATGACGTCCTGGCCCTGGTGCGTGAAAGCGGCGGGCGCGTGACCAACTCTCGGCGGTTGCTCCTCGAGGCGATCTTCGACGACCCGGGACACCACAGCGCCGAGAATCTGGCAGAGATCGTCCAGGCGAGAGCCCCGGACGTGCACCTGTCCACGATCTACCGCAATCTGGACGAGCTGGAGCGGCTCGGGGTCATCGTCCATTCGCATCTCGGACATGGGCCGGCTACGTATCACCTGGCAGCGAGTGCACACTGCCACTTCGTCTGCGAACACTGCGGCAACGCCTTCAAAGCGCCCGACGAACTGTTCGCGACCCTGGCGGACCGCGCCCAGAAACAGTTTGGTTTTGCCATCGACCCGCATCACTTCTCGATCTTCGGTCGCTGCCGGAACTGCCAGTAGATCTGGACCCTGCCTACCGACAGACGGGACGACGGGTGGGCGAACAAGGAGGACCGCCCGGCCGAGACGATGACCGAGCCGGACACGTCGACTCTCTAAGGTTCCGTCCATGCCCAGCCCGGCCGGTCCCGTGGCCGTGGCGATGGACGCCACGCCCCTGCTCGGAGTACGGACGGGGGTGGGGGAGTCCGTTGCCGGGTTCATGGATGCCGTGGCAGCCGATCCCCACATCGGCGTCATCGGGTATGGCCTCAGCGCGAGGGCCGGGAGAGTGCTTCCGGAACGACTGCCTGAATCGGTGACACCGGGGCGGCGAGTCCCGATCCCCGCAGAAGCGTTGCTCCGAGCGTGGGCGCGGTTCGACCATCCCACAGTGGAGCGGTGGACCGGCCCCGTCGACGTGGTGCACGGCACCAACTTCGTCGTGCCACCCTCAAGGAAGGCGGCACGGCTGGTGACCGTGCACGACCTGACCCCCCTGCGCTTCCCCGAACTGTGCAGCCCGACGTCGTTGCGGTACCCCGGCCTCATCACTCGTGCCCTCGACCGCGGCGCCTCCGTTCATACCGTGTCCCAGGCCATGGCGGACGAGGTCATGGACCATTTCCAGGTCCGTGCCGATCGGGTGCACGTGATCCACAACGGGCTGACTCCGCTCCCCCACCCGCTCGCGCGAGACGAGACGGAGCACCCCTACATCCTGGCCATCGGAACCGTGGAACCGCGCAAGGGCCTCCCCGATCTGGTGGCGGCCTTCGACCGCATCGCCGGGTCCATCCCCGACGTCCATCTCAAGATCGCCGGGCCGCCCGGTTGGGGCGAAGACGCCGTGGCGGCCAGTCTGCGGTCCGCCCGGCACGCCGCCCGCATCCATCGCATCGGATGGGTCGCCGACAGGAGCTCCCTCATCGCGGGTGCGTCGGTACTCGCCTACCCCTCCTTGTACGAGGGCTTTGGGTTGCCGCCCCTCGAAGCGATGTCGCTCGGAGTTCCGGTGGTCGCCAGCACCGCCGGCGCGATCCCCGAAGTGGTCGGCGACGCCGCCCTGTTGGTCGCACCGCGTGATGTTCCTGCTCTTTCGGAGGCGCTCTTGGTGGCGACGCGGGACGAGGCGACTCGAGCGCGGTTGATCGCCGCAGGTACGGAGCGCGTCCAGGCGTTCTCGTGGCCACGAGCGGGACGGCAGCTTGCGCAGCTCTACCACACGCTGGCCGATGCCCGTCCCTGAAGACTCGCGCCCCCACCATCGACGTGCAAACATCCACCCCATGCCGTCCGGAGCAGTGGACACCTCTTCTCCGCTGACGAGTACCACGAACGTCGGGCCGTCGGGAAGCAACGGGCCCACACCCGGCCTGGTGGAGCGGTGGCGTGGCCGTCGGGGCCTCGTCCTCGAAGCACTCGGTGTGGCGTGGCTGCCGTGGCTCACGGCGCGCGTCATCACGCTCTTCGCACTCGGCTTGGCGAAGTACGAGGTCAGGCACTTCCACATCACGAACCCCAAAGCGGTGCTCGAGACGCACTACGGGTTACTGGGATCCGACGCCGGCTGGTATCAGAACATCGCCGCCAACGGCTACGGGGCCCTGCCACGGTCCGCCATCCGCTTCTTCCCGTTGCTGCCGCTGCTCGACCGGGGCCTGAGCGACGTCACGTCGCTGACCGTGGGCATCGCCTCTCTCGTGATCACGAACGCGGCGAGCCTCCTCGTGGGGATCGGCGTCTACGTGCTGGTCTGTTCCGAGCTCCGCGACAAGGTGGTGGCGCGCCGGGCGGTGTGGCTGATCATGTTGGCCCCTCCCGCGTTCGTCTTCGTGATGGGCTATTCGGAGGCGCTCCTCGTCCTGCTGGCGGTCGGCTTCTTCGTCGGCATACGACGAGGGAACTGGTGGTGGGCCGGGCTCCTCGGGTATCTGGCGGGAACGGCGCGCCCGATCGGGTGCCTCCTGGCCATCCCGGCGGTGATCGAAGTGGTCCGCTCCTGGCGCGCCGATGGATGGGAACGCTGGCCGGGAAAGGTCGTGGCGATCGTGTCGTCCGTCGCCGGCACGGTCACGTATCTCGGCTCGGTGAGCGCCCAATTCGGCGGAGGGTTCCTCGAGCCACTGAAGATCCAGCAGCAACAGGCGCATCACGGGGCGCTCTCGGACCCTGTCTCGACCATCTACCACGCGCTGGCCAACCTGGCCCACGGGCACCACATCGGCGACGGGTTGCACGTCCCGTGGATCGCGGTCGCCGTCGTGCTGATCCTCGTGGCGTTCTGGCGCTTGCCGGTCTCGTACGGAGCGTTTGCATTGTGCGTTGTCGTCGTTGCCTTGTCGGGATCCAACCTCGATTCGTTCGAGCGCTATGCGTTGAGTGCGTTCCCGCTCGTGATGGCCGGCGCCACCCTGCTCAAGTCGGCGCGGGTTGCCGGCGTCACCTACGTGTTGTGCGGTGCCGCCATGGCTCTCTACGCGGTGCTGGCGTTTCAAGGGGCGTACGTTCCCTAGCCGCGCGCGCCAAGGATGCCGGCTCACGACACGAAAGAGCTCGGCATCGACCGGGACGGCCTGCGGCGCGCGCCGCAGGCACCGGTCCCCGCCCGCGCTGATCTTCCCCGAGATGCTCCACTCGGAGCACGTCGAGGAGGCTGGTACCGCACCTCCGGACTCCTTCCACGACGCGTTCGCGACCGCCGCCGCCTTCAGCCCAACCGACGTGTCGGCGGTCACGACCTGGGCGAAGCCCATGCTGACGGCCGAATCGGCCATCTCTCTCGTGGTCGGAATCCTCGTCGTCGCCCGCGCCGCCGATAGCTCGACGTGACGGGCCCGGGCCGCCGCCCCCGTTGGGACGGCGCACGAACAATGATGGATCCATGTACCTCGGGGGCCGGGTCACGGGTGTGGGCGCAGCCGCCCGAACGACGGCGGGTGCCCTGACCGTCCTCGCCGCCACCGTCTCCGCCGCCGTGCCGGGCCGCCCCCGATGAGCGACGGGCCCCAGCCCGTCGGCCCGACGCCCGCGGCCGCGGCGCCCGAGCCCCTTGCCCTCTCGAGCGGGCGGGGGCGCTGGGTCATCGCGGCCACGGTGCTCGGCTCGGGCATCGTCATGCTCGATGCGACGGTCGTCGGCATCGCGCTCCCCTCCATCGGCCGCGACTTCCACGGGGGGGTCGGCACGCTGCAGTGGGTGGTCACCGGGTACGCGCTGACGCTGGCGGCCTTCCTCCTCCTGGGCGGTTCCCTCGGCGACCGCTTCGGGCGCAAGCGGGTCTTCTCCGTCGGGGTCGTGTGGTTCGCCGTCGCCTCGGCCATCTGCGGCCTCGCGCCGAGCGCGGGGCTCCTCGTGGGGGCCCGGGTGCTCCAGGGCGTCGGCGGCGCCCTGTTGACCCCGGGCAGCCTGGCCATCCTGCAGGCGTCGTTCCGCCCCGACGACCGGGCCCGCGCCATCGGCGCCTGGTCGGGATTGGGCGGCGTGGCCGGCGCCGCCGGGCCATTGGTGGGCGGCTACCTGCTCGCCATCGGGTCGTGGCGCTGGGTCTTCTTCATCAACCTCCCCGTCGCCGCCGCCGTGCTCGCCATCACCGCCCGCCACGTGCCCGAGTCGCGGGACCCGTCGAGCAGCGGCCGCATCGACACCGCCGGTGCCGCGCTGGCGGTCGTGTTCCTCGCCGGCCTGACCTACGGGCTCATCGAGGCACCGACGCGCGGGTGGTCCAGTCCGGCCGTGGTGGCCTGCCTCGTGATGGCCGTCGCCGCCGCGCCCGTCTTCCTGATCGTCGAGCACCGGCTCGCCCACCCGATGCTCCCGCTCCGGCTGTTCCGCTCCCGCCAGTTCAGCGGGGCCAACGCCGTCACCTTCGCCGTCTACGGCGCCCTCGGTGGTGCCCTGTTCCTGCTCCCCGTCGAGCTGCAGATCGTGAAGGGCTACACCCCGCTCGAGTCCGGTGTGGCGCTGCTCCCCTTGACGCTGGTGATGCTCGCCTTCTCGGCCCGGTCCGGCGCGCTGTCGGCGCGGATCGGCCCCCGGCTCCAGATGACGGCGGGGCCGCTCATCGTCGGAGCCGGGCTCGCTTTCCTGACCCGGGCCACCGATCCCGGCAGCTACTGGACCCAGGTCTTCCCGGCCGTGCTGCTGTTCGCAGTCGGGTTGGCCGTGACCGTGGCCCCGCTGACGTCCACGGCGATGGGCGCGGCGCCGCCCGAGCACTCCGGCGTCGCCTCGGCCATCAACAACGTGGTCGCCCGGGCCGCCAGCCTCCTGGCCGTGGCCATCCTCCCGCTCCTGGCCGGCCTGACCGGGGCGGCGGCGCTGAGCAGTACGGAGTTGGCCAGCGGGTTCCGTACCGCCATGCTCATCTCGGGCGGAGTCTGTGCCGCCGGTGGCCTGCTGGCCGCGCTGACCATCCGCAATCCGGCACGCACACCCGCAGCCGTCGTGGCGGCCGAGGAGCAGGAGCCGACCTGGCACTGCGGCGTCAGCGGCCCGCCGCCCAACCCCTCGTTGGCGGCCGCCGGAGACCGTCGGGGCTGACGTCAACGTGCGGCCGGCACGCCCGTCGGCAAAGGTGGTCCCATGCCGCGCGCCGCACGCAGGGAAGCCGCCCCGGCCGTCTTCGCCCCGGCGCCCCTCGGACCGCTGACCCTGCGCAACCGCATCATCAAGGCGGCCACCTTCGAAGGCGTTACGCCTGGGGGCGTGGTCAGTGACGAGCTGATCGAGTTCCACCGCCGCGTGGCTGCCGGCGGGGCCGCCCTGTCCACGGTGGCCTACCTGGCCGTCTCACCGGAGGGGCGGACCGACCGCCACTGCCTCCGGCTCAGCGAGGACACGGTCCCGGGACTGCGCCGCCTGACCGACGCGGTGCACGCCGAGGGCGCCGCCGCGGCGGCGCAGATCGGCCACGCCGGGCCGGTGGCCAACGCGCGCTCCAACCGCACCCCCGCCCTCTCACCCTCCGGCGGCTTCACGCCCATGGGCTCGCGCCTGCGCGCCGTCGACGTGGCCGGCATCGAGCGCATCACCGAGGACTACCGGCGTGCCGCGGCCTTGGCGGTGCAGGCGGGCTTCGACAGCATCGAGGTCCACGTCGGGCACAACTACCTCCTGAGCGCGTTCTTGAGCCCCAAGCTCAACCACCGCGATGACCAGTTCGGCGGGTCCGTGGCGAACCGCGCCCGCTTCGCCCGTACGGTGCTGCGCACGGTCCGCGACGCCGCCGGCCACGACGTCGCGGTGACGGCCAAGCTCAACATGGCCGACGGCGTCGAGGGCGGGCTGTGGCTCGACGAGAGCGTCGAGATCGCCACGCTCTTCGAGGCGGACGGCGCGCTCGATGCGCTGGAGCTGACCGGGGGCAGCTCGCTGGCCAACCCGATGTACCTCTTCCGGGGCGACGCGCCGCTGCGGGAGTTCGGCGCCACGCTGCCGGCACCGGTCCGGCTCGGCTTCCGGTTCATCGGCCACCGCTTCCTGCGCTCCTACCCCTACGAGGAGGCTTTCTTCCTTCCCTACGCGCGGCAGTTCCGGCGCGCGCTCGCCACCCCGCTCATCCTCCTCGGTGGCATCACGGAGCTGGCGACGATCGAGAAAGCCCTCGCCGAGGGGTTCGCCTTCGTGGCGATGGCTCGCGCCCTTCTGCGCGAGCCCGACCTGCCCAACCGCATGCGGGCGGGCGCATCGACCACATCTCTCTGCATCCATTGCAACAAGTGCATGCCCACGATCTACTCGGGCACGCGCTGCGTCCTGGTGGCTGACCGCGCTGTCTCAGGCTGGGAAACCTGACAGATATGGGCTCAGAGAAGTGATCCACGGTCGCCGTGGTCATGAACCCACGGGTACTGCGACGGCTCGGGAACCACGGACTCGCTGACTCCGGCGGCGAATCGAGGCCGGCCCGATGGGGCTCGGTCGATCCGATCTCGAAAGTCCTCAGAGGCGGCGCCGTGCGGGAGCGGGGAGCGATGGGCGCATTGGCTGGTCCTCCGCTGGTCGCGGTACATGGCGGCGTCCCGCAGAACCGATATATCCTACGGCGGCGAGCCGAGGCGGCTCCGAGGGCGGCCGCGTAACTTTCACTGCGCGTCGCCTTCTGGCACGGGGATAGGACGCGCATGCACGATCGGCTTACGGTGTCGATCCTCATTCCGACCTTCAACGAGATCGCACATATCGACGCGTGCCTGGCCTCAGTCCTCGCACAGAGCCACCCGCTCCTTGAGGTACTCGTCGTCGATGGAGGATCGACCGACGGGACACGCGAGCGGGTAGCCTCGTACGGACCACCAGTGCGCCTGGTTGACAATCCGAGCCGTGGTCCCGCGTCGGCGATGAATGTCGGGATCGCCGCAAGCAAGGGGTCGATCATCTGCCGTATGGATGCCCATACCGTGTTCGATCCCTCGTACGTCACGGAGAGTCTCAGCGTGCTCCTCGAGGAGGACGCCGACGTCGTCGGAGGACCCATGCACCCCGTCGGCACGGGCGAATTCGGGCGGGCGGTGGCCGCCGTGACTTCGTCGGCGCTCGGCATGCCTGGACGCTTCCACTACGCAAGAACACGGATCGAGACCGACCACGTGTACCTGGGAATGTGGAAGCGGTCCACCCTCTTGGAGTTGGGTGGCTTCGACGCTCGGCACTTCCCCTGGTGTGGCGAGGACAATGAACTGAGCTATCGCATCCGGCGTAAGGGAGGACGAGTGGTCTGCGATCCCGCTGTCCGCTCGAACTACGCGCCACGCGAAACGCCAGCTGCCCTGTGGCGTCAGTACGACCGCTACGGGTTGGCCAAGGCCTCGTCTCTGGCGACGCATGGAGCACTGCCCTCCTGGCGACCGGTGGCCCCGGCCGCACTGGTTGCCATCACGATCATTGGTCTGTTCACTGGACGCACATGGAAACGTCGGGCCGTCGTTCCGGCGGTGCACGCGTTGGGGTGCGGGCTGGTCGCCCGGTGGGTGAGCCGCCGCGAATCGAGTGATCTGTGGCGTGCGGCCCTCGTGCAGGAAATCTGTCATTGGTCGTTCGGTCTCGGCTTCTGGAGAGGCATATGGCGCATTGTCCGGAGTCAGCCCGTACAGACTTCTCTCGTGGTGTTCGAGGCCAGCCAGAACATGTAGTTGATTCGGCTCAGAACCGAGACCTGCTCGAGCCCGAGTGAATCGCCCGGTTACGCCGCGACCGGCGGCCGGCGCGCCGCCCACGGGGCCGCCAGCTCGAGCTGGCCGGCGAGCGAGAGCAGCGTCTCCTCGCCCCCGAAACGCCCGACGAACTGCACGCCGATCGGCAGCCCGCCGGCGCTCCAGTGCAGCGGCAGCGAGATCCCCGGCTGCCCCGTCACGTTGAACGGCGGGGTGAAGGGGACATAGGCCGCGGCACGGAAGAGGCCCGTCAGCGGCTCCCCCGGCGGCGAGTCGAAGGTGCCCAGCGGGGCCGGCGGCTCACCGAGGGTCGGGGTCAGCAGGACGTCGATCCCTTCGAAGTAGTCGCCGATCTGGCGGCTCATGCGTTGCAGCTCCTGTACCGATCGGAGGTACCGCCCCCCGTTGACGGATCGGCCGAGCTCGACGAGGGCCCAGCTCAAGGGCTCGAGATCACCCTCCTGCGCAGTCCGCCCCACCCGGGCCTCCCAGTCCTCGACAGCCCAGGCGTTGCTGCAGGCCCACTGGTTGACGAAATGGGTCGTGAAGGCGTCCCCGTCGAGGGCGAGTGCCGCCTCCTCAACGTGGTGGCCGAGCGACTCGCAGAGCGAGGCCGTGGTCCGGACCGCCGCCACACACTCGGCGTCCACCTCGCTGCCCGTTGGCGACGCCGTCATCACCGCGACGCGCAGTCCCGGTGGCGCCGTCGCCGCGGCGACGGCAAAGGAGGGACCGCGCAGGGGCGGGGCCCAGTACGGGTCGCCGGGAACCGGGCCGGCGGTGGCGTCGAGGACGGCCGCCGAGTCGCGCACCGAGCGCGTGACCACGTGCTCGACCACCAGTCCGCCCATCATGTCGCCGTACTGGGGGGCCAGCGTGTTGCGCCCCCGGGTCGGCTTCAGGCCGACCAGGCCGCAACACGAGGCCGGGATCCGGATGGAGCCGCCGCCGTCGTTGGCGTGGGCCACCGGCACCATGCCCGACGCCACGGCCGCCGCCGAGCCGCCCGAGGACCCCCCGGTCGAGTGGTCGGTGTTCCACGGGTTGCGCGACGGCCCGAAGCGGATCGGCTCGGTCGTCGGGAGGATGCCGAGCTCGGGTGCGTTCGTCTTGCCGCAGATGACGAAGCCGGCGTCGATGTAGCGCTGCGTGAGGGTCTGGGTCACGGTCGAGTGGTAGTCGCCCGAGAACGCGAGCCCCTCGTTGAACGGCGTGCCGGCGAGCTCCGCGCCGAGATCCTTCAACAGGAAGGGCACGCCGCGAAAGGGGCCGTCGGGCAGCTCGCCTGAAGCCTCGGCCCGGGCCCGTTCGAAGAGCTCGTGGATCACCGCATTGAGTTGCGGGTTGAGCTTGTCCATGCGGGCGATGGCCGCATCGACGAGCTCGGCCGGCGAGGCCTCCTCGGAGCGGACCAGCTCCGCCTGGGCGGTCGCGTCCATCCATGCCGTGTCGTCGCTCATGGAGTGCACGGTAGTGACGCGGACGCCGGCGCGCCCATGCGCCTCAGACGAGGGCGGAAGCGCTCGACTCCTGGCCCGGGGCGGCCCCGCCGGGGCGGCGCGCCCCCGTCCGGATGGCCACGGCCTCGGTCACCGTGACGTCCGCGCCACAGGCGAGGCAACGCCGGCGGTCGTCGAGCTCGCCACCGCAGCCACGGTGTTGGAGGATCATCGGCCGTTCGCCTCCTTCGAGGGCGTGGCGGTCGCCCCACTGCAGCATGGCCACCAGCACCGGCCACAGGTCGGCACCCTTCTCGGTCAGGCGGTACTCCGAGCGGGGAGGGCGGTCCTGATAGGGGCGCTTGACCACGATCCCCTCCTGCACCAAACGTTCCAGACGCACCTGCAGGACGTTGCGCGCCACGCCCAGGTCCCGCTGGATGTCCTCGAAGCGCCGGATGCCCAGGAAGACGTCCCGGATGATGAGCAAGGTCCAGCGCTCGCCGATCACCTCGAGCGTCGAGGCGACCGGGCAGTACTGCGTGGGATAGTCCCGCTTCAACATCCGCCCAGCATAACCCACCATTACCCGCGGGTGGGTTGTTTTATGAAACTTTCTCTTCTACAGTGCATCTTGTGACGGAACTAACCGAGAACCCGGCCGCCGTGCCGACGCGGTCCCGGCCGGTGCTGACCGCCCTGATCGTCCTGACGGGGGTGTTCTTGTCCTCGCTGGACCTGTTCATCGTCAACATCGCCTTCCCCAGCATCTCGGCCACCTACCACGGCGAGAGCCTCAGCTCGCTCTCCTGGGTCCTCAGCGCCTACACCATCGTGTTCGCCGCCGTCCTGGTGCCGGCCGGCCGTTGGGCCGACCGGGCGGGTCGCAAGCGGGCCTTCCTCATCGGGCTGGCCGTCTTCGCGGCAGCGTCGGCGCTGTGTGCGGTGGCCCCGTCCCTCGAGTTCCTCATCGGCGCCCGGGTCCTCCAGGCGAGCGGCGGCGCCCTCATGCTGCCGACCTCCCTCGGGCTCCTGCTGCCCGCCTTCGGTCCGGCGCGCAAGGGAGCCGCCATCGGCCTGTGGTCGGCGGTCGGTGGCGCGGCCGCCGCGTTCGGCCCTCCCATCGGCGGGCTCCTGGTGCAGGCGAGCTGGCGTTGGGTCTTCCTCGTCAACCTGCCCTTCAGCGTGGTGGCGCTCGTGCTCGGGGTGCGCATGCTCGACGAGGTGCGCGACCCCGACGCCCACAAGTCCGATGTCCTCGGCGCCGTCCTGCTGACCGTCGCCGTGGCCAGCCTGGTCGCCGGCATCGTCGAAGGCTCGGACTGGGGCTGGGCCAGCGGGCGGATCCTCGGTGCCTTCGGGCTGGCCGCCCTGGCGGGCGCCGGTCTCGTCGTCCGTTCGTTCCGCCACCCGAACCCCATCATCGAGCCGGCCGTCATCCGCCACCGCGCCGTGGCGCTGGCCGATCTCAGCTCGCTGGCCTTCTTCGGGGGCTTCGGCGCGTTGGTCCTCGGTGGCGTCCTCCTCCTGACCGGCGTCTGGCACGAGTCGGTGCTGCGCGCCGGGTTCATGATCGCCCCCGGCCCGCTCCTGGCGGGTCTCACCGCGTTCCCGGGCGGCCTCCTCGGCGCCCGCTTCGGGCACCGGGTCGTCGGCACCCTGGGCTCCCTGTTCTTCGCCGCCGGCGGGCTGTGGTGGATCACCCACGTCGGCGCCGTCCCGGACTGGACCGGGGCCTACCTGCCGGGCAGCCTCCTGGGTGGCTTCGGCGTCGGCCTCATGCTGCCCTCACTCGGCGGCGCCGCCACGGCGCCCCTCCCGCCGCAGCGCTTCGCCACCGGCTCCGCGCTCTACGCCATGACCCGCCAGATCGGCATCGCCCTCGGGGTGGCCTGCCTGGTGGCCATCCTCGGCACGGCCACCGGCGCCACGGCCGTCACGGCCTTCCACCACGCCTGGATCTTCATGATCGGCTGCAGCCTCCTGGCTGGCCTCCTCCTCCAGGGCATCGGTAGCCGGGTGACAGAGACGGCCGACGCCTCCGTCTCGGCCGAACCTCCGGCCCCGACGTCGGACCCGGTGCCGGTAGGTGCGCCGGCGGTGCTCTACCCGCTCGTCGCCGGCAAGTAGGCGGGGTTCGCCACCAGCAACTGGTCACGGGCCGACGCGGCCAGCACCGGCGCGAGCGACTCCCACTGCCCGTCGAGCGCGCCCGACCGCAGCGCCGCCGCCAGCGCGGCGTCGTCGTCGAAGCCGAGCCCGGCCAGGCGCGCCCCGTGCGCGGCGGCGAGGGCCGGGCCGAGCGCGAGCTCGCGCTCGGCGATCACCAGTGCGTTGCGCGCCACGCGTGTCTCGAAGCGGGCGCCGTCCTCGCTGCGCTCCATGACGCCGTCGAGGTACTCGCGCACCGCCTCGACGAGCTCGGCAACCGTCGGGCGCCCGAAGGGTGCCGTTGGCGCGTCCGCCGCGGCGGGCCCCGCGGCGGCGGGCGGCGGCGTGCCCAGGAGCGTGAAGAGATCCCACTCGCTCTCGCACACGCGCCGGCCGATGGTGGCCAGCTCGACCGAGCGCGAGATGCCGCTCAGGTGGGCCGAGGCCTGCAGGGCGCAGATGGTGGCCCACTTGACGGTGGCGTACACCTGCCACCAGTGCACGCGTGCCGGCGTCACCTCCTCGCCGCCCGCGGCGGCGTACGCGGCCAACAGCTCGGAGAGCGCACCGAAGCCACCCACCTCGCCGCGTCCGCCGAAGCGCCAGGCCGGGGCGCACAGCCATCCGATGTCCTCCGCTGGATCGCCCGTGTGGGCGAGCTCCCAGTCGAGGACGCCGCGCAGCCCGTCCCGTCCGACCAGGAGGTTGCCAATCCGGTAGTCGCCGTGCACCGTCACCCGCGGTCCGCCCGGCGGTCGGTGGGCCGCCAGCCAGCGCACACCGAGCTCGAGCGCGGGCCGGACCTCGCCCAGGGCATCGAGGAAGGGCAACGGGTCGCCCAGCGGGTCGGAGGCGGGCAGGCCCTCGACGGCCGCCGCGTCGATGGTGTGGACGGCGGCCAGCGCGCGCCCGGCCTGTCCGGTCAGGGCGTGGCGGGCGGCGGCCCACTCGTCGTCGCGCAGGATCTTGCGCGGGATCGTCTCGCCCTCCAGCCGGTCCACCACCAACCAGCTCGCCCCGAGCTCGTCGCCCTCACCGAGGGCGACGAGCCCCGGCACCGGCACGCCCGCGGCGCCGGCGGCGCGCAGCAGGGCGCCCTCCATCCGCACCCGGCCGCTCGGGGCACCGCCGCGGTCCATCTGCAGGATGAGAGGGCGCGGGGGCGGCCCCCCGTCTGCAGCTCGAACGCACTGGTCACGCGCGACGCACCGCCGGAGAGGCGGCGCAACCCCTCCACGGTGCCGCCGAGCTGACGCCCGAGCGCGGCCGCCAGCTCCTCGGTGCTCAGCCGTGGCGCCATCCCTACTCGACGGGGACGACAGGCCTCCCGCCGTCGTCGAGCTGGTGCAGGTACTCACAGATGCCGTAGCCGGTCTGCGCCGCTCCGGAAGGATCCTCGTACGTCCAGCGCGCCAAGCCCTCGTTGACCATGGTGCCGCCGGCGCGGCCGATATCGGCCACGCGCAGCACGTCGCCGCGCAGGGGATAGGTCCGCCCTTTCTTGTCGACCACGTCGAGGTGCACGACGCGGTGGGTCACGCCGTCGTCGGCCAGTTCGGTCCGCACACGCCACTGGGCCACCGAGGTGGCCCTTGCGCCGTCCCACACCCACCCACGGTGCAAGTCGCCGGCGTCGGTGCCGAGGCGGATGCCGCCGAAGTGCATGTCCTCGCCGATGTTGATGGAGAACCAGCGCCACATCTTCGGGCCGCCCCAGCGGCGCGGACCCCAGGAGCGGTCTCGGTTGCCGTGCGCAGCGCGCCACTCGTGACGCGTGCCGTCGACCGTGAGCGTGCCCGTCCAGCGCCCCGCCTGCTCCAGATGCCCCTTGCCCACCGTGCCGGCCGCGGCGGCCGCCTCGGCCGACCTCGGGCCTCCGCTCGGCTGCCCGTCGGTGCCGATGGCGGGAGTGACGGCGTCGAAGCGCACGTCGAGGGCGACGTGGACCGGGCGGGTCGCCGTCTCGCCGCGGACGCACCGGCGCGCCTGCACCTCACCGTCCATGGTCAGGTGCCACGACTGCAGCGCTTCGAGCATCTCGTAGCGCACCGCGCCGACCTCCAGCACGGAGTCGACCATCTCGCGCTGCTCCTTGACCCAGCGATACTCGCCCAGCTCGCCGCCGGGGAGCCAGAGCGACATCCCGACGTCCATCGTCCCTTCGTTGGGCCGGATGCCGACACGGCTGAACAGCCCCGAGTCCGTCCCGGGGTCGTAGGCGTTGAAGTAGTACGACTCGCTCCAGGCCGTGTCGCCCTCGACGGGGTGGGCCAGGTCGTGACGGGCATCGAGGATCGGCATGGCTACACCATTGTCTGTCCGGCGCTGACGTTCAACGCCTCGCCCGTGACCCCCCGGGCCGCGTCCGAGAGCAGCCAGGCGATGGCGGCCGCGATCTCCTCGGCGCTCTGCAGTCGGCCGAGCGGGATCTCGCGGGCAATGTACGCGGCCAGTCCCTCCGGGCCGCCCATGAGGTTCTCGAACATGGCGTCGCGGTTGATGAGGTCCGTGTCCACCGTCCCCGGGCACACGGCGTTCACCGCGATGCCCTGGGCACCGAGCTCGGCCGCCATGGTCTGGGTGAGCAGGATGATGGCCGCCTTGGCCGCGCAATAGGCCCCGAGGAAGGGAAAGGCGCGCTTGCCGGCCTGGCTCGAGACGTTGCAGATGCGGCCGCCCACCCCGTCCGCCACCATGCGGGTGGCACACGCCTTCGACACCAGCCACGTCCCGACCAGGTTGACGTCGAGCACGCGGCGGAACTCCTCCGCCGGGACGTTGAGCAGCGGGCCCAGGCCGAAGCCCGGGCCGCTCCCTCCGGCGACGTTGGCCACCAGCGTCACCGTCCCGAACTCCTCGGTCGCCCGCGCCACCGCTTCCTCCACCGCCTGCTCGTCGGAGACGTCGGCCCGGACGGTGGCCGCCCGCACCCCCAGCCCCCTGAGCTCGCCGGCGAGCGCCTCGAGGTCGTCACTGCTGCCGGTGCCGTGGAAGGGAGCGTCGTCGTAGGGGCGGGCGATGTCGAGGCAGACCACATCGGCTCCGCCCCTCGCCAGGGCCACGGCGGTCGCGCGGCCGATGCCACGGGGGCGGGCCGCTCCGGTCACCAGCGCGACGCTCCCGGCGAACGGGCGTCCTGCGAGATCGTGTGTGAAACTCACCGGGCAAACGTAGCGACGAATGCGGACGGCCGCGCCGTCCGTGGGGGTGGCTCTGCCATGCGTGCGGCGGTGACGAGGGGTGGACGGCTGGTGCTGGGAGAAGTCCCCGAGCCGGTGCCGTCGTCGGGCCACGTCGTGGCGCGCTCGCTCTCCGCCGGGATCTGTGGGTCCGATCTGCACACGCTGGCCGACTTCGGCCATTTCACCGGGCTCATGGACTCCGTCGGTGTGCCCGCGCTGGACCCGGGCGCCGACTGCGTGTTCGGCCACGAGTTCTGCGCGGAGATCGTGGAGCACGGCCCCGACACCTCGGCCACCCTCCCGGTCGGGACGCGCGTCTGCTCGGTGCCCATCGTCGTGGGCCCGACCGGCGTGGAGCAGATCGGCTATTCCAACGCCTACCCGGGCGCACTGGCCGAGCACATGGTGCTGCAGGAGCTGTTGTGCCTCCCGGTGCCTGACGCGCTGGCCACCGACCTGGCGGCGCTGACCGAGCCGCTCGCCGTGGGCGAGCACGCCGTGGGCCTGGCCGGCCTCAGCGCGGGCCAACCATGCCTCGTCGTCGGCTGTGGCCCGGTGGGTTTGGCCGTGATCGCCGCCCTCAAGGGGCGCGGCCACGGGCCGGTGCTGGCCGCCGACTTCTCGCCCACCCGGCGGCGCCTGGCCGAGGCGTTCGGGGCCGACGAGGTGATCGACCCCGCCGAGGGGTCGCCGCACGACCGCTGGTCCGACTTCGGCATCGCCCGCACGGTCATGGAGCGCATCGGGTCGGCCATGGTGGGCGCCACCGTGCCGGACCCGGTGATCTTCGAGGCGGTCGGCGTGCCCGGCATGCTCCAGTCGCTGATCGCCGACGGCCCGCCGCACAGCCGGATCGTCGTGGTGGGGGTGTGCATGCACAGCGACACCATCGAGCCCTTCATGGCGGTGACCAAGGAGATGGAGCTGCGTTTCTCGTTCGGGTACACCCCTGACGAGTTCGCCGCCACGCTCCGGCGACTGGCCGAGGGGGTGCCCGGGGCCGGGCTCCTCGTCACCGCCACGGTCGACCTGGCCGGCGCGCCCGGCGCCTTCGAGACGCTGCGCACGCCGGGCGAGCACGGCAAGATCCTGGTGACGCCGTGACGGTGCGCCCACTGGCCCAACCAACGACAACCCTGGAGAACCATGACGACGATTGACGCCGACGGCCGACTGAAGTTCGGGATCTTCCTGGCCCCGTTCCACCCGGTGGGCCAGAACCCCACCCTGGCGCTCGAGCGCGACCTGCAGCTCATTGAGCACCTCGACGAGCTCGGCTTCGACGAGGCCTGGTTCGGCGAGCACCACTCCGCCGGCTACGAGATCATCGCCTCGCCCGAGGTGTTCATCGCCGCCGCCGCGCCGCGGACGAAGCACATCCGGCTCGGCACCGGCGTGTCGTCACTGCCCTACCACCACCCCTTCATGCTGGCCGACCGCATGGTGCTCCTCGACCACCTGACGCGGGGACGCGTCATGTTCGGCGTCGGCCCGGGCGCCCTCCCGTCCGACGCCTTCATGATGGGCATCGACCCGGCCAAGCAGCGCGACATGATGGAGGAGTCGCTCGAGGCCATTCTGCTGCTGCTGGCCGGCGAGACAGTCTCCATGGAGACGGAATGGTTCAAGCTGGTCAAGGCGCGCCTGCAGCTCCGGGCGTACCAGCGCCCGTTCCCCG
Source organism: uncultured Acidimicrobiaceae bacterium (assembly GCA_963755375.1). Taxonomy (GTDB): domain Bacteria; phylum Actinomycetota; class Acidimicrobiia; order Acidimicrobiales; family RAAP-2; genus Bog-473. Next base: position 281,840 of record CAVWKG010000006.1, read on the forward strand.
AGGTCGCCGTGGCGGCGCAGGTCTCACCGGCCGGGCCCCGGGCCGCCGGACGCTTCGGCTGCAGCCTCCTCTCCATCGGCGCCACCTCCGCCGGCGGTTTCGACGTGCTGGGCGCTCACTGGGACGTCATGGAGGAGCGGGCCGAGGAGTTCTCCACCACGGTCGACCGCAACACGTGGCGCCTCGTCGGGCCCATGCACATCGCCGACACCAAGGAACAGGCGGTGGCCGACGTTGCCTTCGGGCTGGAGGAGTGGGTCGACTACTTCCAGCGGGTGGCGGCGCTGCCGCTGGCGCCCAACACGGAGAACTTCGAGTCGCTGGTCGACGCGCTCGAACGCGTCGGGCTTCGCCGTGATCGGGACGGTCGAGGACGCCATCGCGCAGGTCACCCGCCTGCAGGACCAGTCCAAGGGGTTCGGCACGTTCCTTCTCATGGGCCACGAGTGGGCGGACACCGCCGCCACCCGCCACTCCTACGAGCTGATCGCCCGCTACGTGGCGCCCCGGTTCCAGGACTCGTCGGACTCGCTCACCAGGAGCCGGGACTGGGCCGCCGAGAACCGCCCCGAGTTCATCGGCGCCGCCGGTAATGCGGTCATGTCCGCCATCCAGAAGCATCACGAGGAGAAGGCGGACAAGGCGGCCAGCACAGAGAAGGAGGTGACGTCCCGTGGCTGAGGTGACGCACGAACAGGTGCCGACCAACGGGATCGAGTTGCACGTGGCGGTGGCGGGGCCGGCCGACGGTCCCCCCGTCATCCTGTGCCACGGGTTCCCCGAGCTCTGGTACTCGTGGCGCCACCAGCTCGGCGCGCTGGCCGACGCCGGCTACCGCGCCCACGCGCCGGACCTGCGCGGCTACGGCGCCAGCTCCCGCCCGACCGCCGTCACCGACTACGGCTCCGACAACCTGACCGCGGACCTGGGTGGCCTGCTGGACCACTACGGCTACGACCAGGCCACCTTCGTCGGCCACGACTGGGGGGCGATGGTGGTGTGGGAGATGGGACGCCTCCACCCCGACCGCGTGTCGTCCCTGTGCAACATGAGCGTCCCGTACTCCAACGCGCCGGCGCCGCCCACTCAGATCTTCGAGGTGATCTTCGAGGGCAAGTTCTTCTACATGCTCTACTTCCAGCCCGTCGGGCCCGCCGAGGCGGAGTTCGAGGCCGACCCCCGCCTGTTCCTCCGGACCATGCTCTACTCGGCCGGCGGGGAGGGGATGGCCGGCGGCACTGCGCTCGCCGACCTCCCTCGTGAGGGCACCCGGTTCATGGACATGCTGTCGACCGCGCCCGAGAAGCTCCCGGGCTGGCTCACCGAAGAGGACGTCGACGTCTACGCCGCCGCGTTCACGCAGAGCGGCTTCTTCGGGCCCGTCAGCTTCTACCGCAACATGGACGCCAACTGGGAGCGCTCCAAGGACATCCCCCCGTCCGTCTACACCATGCCGATCGCCTTCATCACCGGCTCGCTCGACCCGGTGAACACCATGATGCCGGGCGCCATCGAAGAGATGGCCGAGGCCATGCCGGACTTCCGCGGCGCCACGGTGATCGACGGGGCCGGCCATTGGGTCCAGCAGGAGCGCCCGGCCGAGACCAACGCTGCCCTCCTGTCGTTCCTCTCCTCCGTGTGAGCGACCTCGTCGCGCTGCCGCCGCAGCCCGCCGGCGTGGACTGGCCCACCGAGGACTGGCCCGAGGGCGAGCTGCCGCCGGGCGTCGACCTGGCGCCGCTGCTCGCCGAGGTCTTCGACAACGACGGGCCCCTGGCCGAGACGTTCGCCGTCCTCGTGGTCCACGGCGGGCGCGTCGTGGCCGAGCGCTACCAGGGCGCGTTGGAGCACTTCGACCGCCCGCCGACGCCGGTGACGGACGAGACGCCACTGCTCAGCTGGTCCATGGCCAAGTCGATGCTGCAGGCGGTGATCGGCCTGCTCGTGGGCGACGGAAGGCTCGACCTCGACGCCCCCGCCGCCGTGCCCGAGTGGGCGGACCCGGGCGACCCCCGCCACGCCATCACGCTGCGCCAGCTCCTCGCCATGCGCGACGGGCTCGCCTTCGTGGAGGACTACGAGGACGACCGGGTCTCCGACGTGATGCAGATGCTCTTCGGCGACGGCCAGGCAGACATGGCGCACTTCGCCGCCGCCCGCCCGCTCGCCGCCGCGCCGGGCACGCGATTCAACTACTCGTCGGGGACCTCGAACATCATCTCGGGCGTGGTGGCGCGCACGGTGGGGCCCGGCGAGAGCTACGCCCGCTTCCTGCACGGCCGCCTCTTCGGGCCCATCGGCATGAAGAGCGCCGACCCCGAGTTCGACGAGGCCGGCACGTGGGTCGCCTCGACCTACCTGCGGGCCAGCGCGCGCGACTTCGCCCGCTTCGGGCTGCTCTACCTGCGCGACGGCCTGTGGGACGGCGTGCGCCTCCTCCCGCCGGGCTGGGTGGACTACGCCCGCACCTGGACGTCGATCGATCCCGACGGCGACAGCCCGTACGGCGCGCACTGGTACGGCGTGGCGGGCGACACCCTCGGCACCTTCCGCGCCGCGGGCTACGAGGGCCAGTCGATCACCATCTGCCCACCGCTCGACCTCGTCGTCGTGCGTCTCGGCAAGACGCCCCTCGATCGCAAGGCGAACCTGATCCCGTGGCGGGCCGCCATGGTGCAGGCCTTCGCCCGCGCCCGCTGAGCGCGCCTGCGGACCCGGACGCTCAGGCGCCCTTGGGGGTGGCGACGAACACGGGGATCTGCCGGTCCGTCTTCTCCTGGTACTCGGCGTAGGGCGGGTAGGCCGCCACCGAGCGCTCCCACCACGCCGCCTTGTCGTCGCCGCTCACCTCGCGCACCGTGACGGCGAACGGCTCGGGGCCGTCCTGCAGCAGCACCTCGCCGGGGTGAGCCTCCAGGTTGTAGAACCACTCGGGGTGCTCGGGCGCGCCGCCCTTGGAGGCGACGAGCGCGTACTCGCCGCCGTGCTCGACCCGCATCACGGGTGTCTTGCGCACCTTGCCGCTCTTGGCGCCCCGCGTCGTCACCACGATGATGGGCATCCCCGTATCGAGGAGGGTGTTGGCCCGCTGGCCCCCGGACGCCTCGTACTCGGCCACCTGGTCGCGGACCCATTGTGACGGGCTGGGCTCGTAATCACCTTGGAGTGTCGTCATGGGGCCGATCGTAGGGGGCGCGGGCTAGCGTCCGACCGTGCCCCGCGACCCCATGGCAGCCGCCGACGTCCTCGCCTTCCACCAGTCGCTCTCCAACTGGGGGCGCTGGGGTGACGACGACCAGCTGGGCGCGCTGAACCTGATCACGCCCGAGGTCACCGCGGCCGCGGCGGCCGCCGTACGCACGGGTCGCTCCGTTTCCTGCGCCCGGCCTCTCGACACCGTCTCCTCGGTGGACAACCCGGCGCCGGTGGCGCACCACATGACCGGGACGTTCACCGAGGGCATGGGGGCGGACTACTTCGCCGTCGCACCGCACGGCTTCGCCACGAGCCACATCGATGCGCTGTGCCACATCTTCCACGAGGGAAGGCTCTACAACGGCTACCCGGCCGAAGCGGTTACTGCGCACGGTGCCACCAAGCTCGGCATCCACCGACTGCGCGCTGGCATCGTGACCCGGGGCGTACTGCTCGACCTCCCCGCGCTCCGCGGCGTCGACGCCCTCGAGCCCGGCGAGCCCGTCTTCCCCGAGGACCTCGAGGCGGCCGAGAACGCGGCGGGACTGGAGGTCGGGGCGGGTGACGCGCTCCTCGTCCGCACCGGGCGCTGGCGCTGGCGCCGCACGCACGGCCCGTGGGACGCCGGCCGTCTGGCGGCCGGCCTCGACGCCTCCTGCCTCCCCTGGCTGCGGGCGCGCGACGTGGCCACGCTCGGCAGCGACGGGGTCTCCGACGTGCTGCCGTCCCGGGTCGACGGCGTCGGCATGCCGATCCACACCGTGGTCATCGTGGCCATGGGGGTCCATCTCATGGACAACCTGGACCTCGATGCGCTGGCCACCGCCTGTGCCGAAGAGGCGCGTTGGGAGTTCCTCTTCACGGTGGCGCCGCTGGTGCTCCGCCGCGGCACGGCGTCGCCGGTCAACCCCATCGCCGTTTTCTGACGGCCTGCTCAGGCCCCCTCGTAGGGGAACCCGAGGTCGGGCGCAGTCAGGATGGCCCGGAAGGGAAGGCCCTCCGCCGCGGCCATGGCCTCGACGGTCCCGCCCCGGTCGACCACCGCCACCAGGAGCACGACCTCGCCCCCGGCCTCTCGCACGGCGTGGGCGGCTTCCAGCAACGAAGTGCCGCGCGTCACGGTGTCCTCGGTCACCACGACCTTGTCGCCGGGGTCGAGCGCGCCGGCGATGCGGCCACCGCCCCCGTGGTCCTTCGCCTCCTTGCGCACGCTGAAGGCCTTGAGCGGACGACCCCGCGTGGCGGCCACCCCGGCGGTCACGAAGGCGACGGGGTCGGCACCCATGGTGAGCCCGCCGATGGCCGTCGCGTCGGTCGGGAGCGCCGAGAGCACGGCGTCGGCCACGAGCAGCATGGCCTCGGGCCGGCAGACCGTCTGCTTCGAGTCGATGAACCAGCTGCTCTTGCGCCCCGACTTGAGGGTGAAGTCGCCCGTCTTGACCGAGTGCGCCAGCAGGTGGTCGCGCAGGCCGGCCAACGTGTCCGGTCCGCTCATCGGAACAGGACCCCCGCACCACCGCCGACGACCTCGCCGATGACGGAGGCAGGCTGCCCGGCGCCCTCGAGGGCCCGCAGCGCCTCGCCGGTCGAAGCGCCGTCGACGACCAGCGCCATCCCCACGCCGCGGTTGAACACCCGGTCCATTTCGTCCTCGGTCACGGAGCCCAGCCGCGCGATCTCCGTGAAGACCCGCGGCTCCTCCCACGCCGATCGATCGAGCAGCGCGCCCAGGTCGCTCGGCAGGGCGCGGGGGAGGTTGCCGACGATGCCACCGCCGGTGACGTGGGCGCACGCGTGCAGCGCGTCGCCGAGCGCGCCGCGTGCAGTCAGCACGGCGGGCGTGTAGATCACCGACGGGCGCAGCAGCTCGGCGCCCACGCTGTGGTCGGCCCCCGGCCAGGCGGGATCGCCGAGCGCGAGGCCGGCCCGTTCGAGGAGCACGTGGCGTGCGAGCGTGTAGCCGTTGGAGCGCAACCCCGGCGACGGCAGCCCCACGACGGCGTCGCCCGCCCGCACGCGCGCCGGACCGAGCTGGGTCCCCCGCTCGACCACGCCGACGGCGAAGCCGGCCAGGTCGAGCTCCTCGCGGGGCATGACGCCGGCGTGCTCGGCCGTCTCCCCGCCGATCAACACGCAGCCCGCCTGGCGGCAGCCCTCGTGCACCCCCGCCACGACGGTGGCCACCTGGTCGGGGTCGACCTTGCCGGTGGCGATGTAGTCGAGCAGGAAGAGCGGCTCGGCGCCCACGCAGACCAGGTCGTCCACGCACATCGCGACGAGATCGATGCCGACCGTCTCGTAGCGACCGGTGTCGCGGGCGATCACCATCTTGGTGCCCACCCCGTCGGTCGAGGCCACGAGCACCGGCTCGCGGTAGCGGGCGGTGTCGAGCGGGAACTGGCCACCGAACCCGCCGATCCCCGTCACCATGGTGCGCAGGCGCTCGACGGCGGCATCACCGGCCGCGATGTCCACTCCGGCGCCGGCGTAGGTGGCGCCGCCCTCACCCACGACGGTCAGACCCCGGGGAGCGCGGCCTGATGGGCGGTGATCGGCACCGGCTCGGGCCGGCGCAACGTGACGCTGACGGACTCCGGCGGGACGGGCGTCGGGTAGTTGCCGGTGAAGCAGGCATCGCAGAACCCGCCGTCGGCGGCGATGGCCGCCTTCAGGTTTTCGATGGTGATGTAGGCCAGCGAGTCGGCGCCGAGGATGCGCGCCATGTCCTCGACGCTGTGATCGGTCGCCAGCAGCTCCTCGTGCGACGGGGTGTCGATCCCGTAGAAGCAGGGCCAGCGCCAGGGCGGCGAGGAGATACGCAGGTGCACCTCGGCGGCGCCTGCCTCGCGCAGCATGCGGATGACCGACCGCTGCGTCGTCCCGCGCACGATGGAGTCGTCGACCACCACCAGCCGCTTGCCCGCGATGGCGTCGGTGAGGGGGTTGAGCTTGCGCCGGACCGCGTCGGCCCGCGCGCCCTGGTCGGGCGCGATGAAGGAGCGCCCGATGTAGCGGTTCTTCACCAGTCCCTGCCCGTAGGGGATGCCGCTCGCCCGGGCGAAGCCCTCGGCGGCCGGGACCCCCGACTCGGGCACCCCCATCACCATGTCGGCGTCGGCCGGCGCCTGGATCGCCAGCAGCTCGCCCATGCGGCACCGGGTCTCGTGGACCTCCCTGCCGTAGAGGTGGCTGTCGGGCCGGGCGATGTAGGCGAACTCGAAGATGCACAGGCGTGGCTGCGCGTCGCGCAGCCACGGGATCTCGATGCTCGTGGGACCGTCGGCGTCGATCACGACCATCTCGCCGGGGGCCACCTCGCGCACGAAGGTGGCACCGATGACGCTCAGCGCCGGCGTCTCGGAGGCCAGCACCCAACCCTGCGGCGCGTCGGCCGGGCCGAGCCGCCCCAGGCAGAGCGGGCGGAAGCCGTAGGGGTCGCGCACGCCGAACAGCCGCTCGGAGCTCATGAGGACGAATGAGTACGCACCCTCGAGGATGGGCAGCACGGCCTGCAGCGCGGTGGCGAGGTCCTCGGTCTCGGGGAACGCCTGCATGAGCAACTCGGCCACGACGTCACTGTCGGTGGCGATGGAGCCCGGCAGCATCCCGGCCTTCTCGGCCAGCATCGTAGTGTTGGTCAGGTTGCCGTTGTGCCCCAGCGCGAAGCCGGCGCGGCCGACCGGGCGGTAGACCGGCTGGGCCCCCGCCCAGTCGGAGGAGCCGTGCGTCGAGTAGCGGGTGTGGCCGATGGCGACATGCCCGGCGAGTCCCGAGAGCGTGCGTTCGTCGAACACGGTGGCGACCAAGCCCATGTCCTTGACGACCGTGACGGTGTCGCCGTCGCTCACCGCCATGCCGGCCGACTCCTGCCCGCGGTGCTGCAGGGCGAAGAGACCGTCGAACGTGAGGTTGGCCACCCTCATTCCGGGCGCGTAGACCCCGAAGACACCGCAGGCTTCCTTCACGCGCCACCCATTGTCGCACAGGCCCGCCTCATCAGGATTCGCCCAGGGCGAGGGCCAGGTTCCCCTCGTGCGCCCGGCGGAGGGCGTCGACGGGGAGGTCGAGCAGGCCGCCCAGGGTGAACCGGGCGCCACCCGCCGGACCCAGCACGGCGGTCGGGATCCCGCGCGCCGCAGCCTGGCGGCACAGCTCGGCGGGATCGCCCGTCGCCACCACGAAGCGCGACGGCAGTTCGCTGAAGAGCTCGGCGGCGCTGTCGACGTGCACGGTGCATCCCGTCCCGGCGCCGGCGGCCATCTCGGCCAGCGCCACGGCCAGGCCCCCGCCCGAGACGTCGTGCACCGCGTGCACCAGTGCGTCCCCTTGGGCTCCGGTGACCTGCGCAGCCACGAGGGCGGCCACGAAGGCGCACGCCGCGGCGTGCGCCTTCAAGTCCACGGACGGGATGCGCCCGGTGCGGTGGTCCCGACGCTCGGTGGCCCAGCGCGTCCCCTCCAGGGGGAAGGACCCGTCGGCCGCGGCACGCGGACCGACCAGCACGATGGTGTCGCCGGCGGACCACGCCAACCCGGGCGGCGGCGCGTGGACGGCGTCGACGAGGCCGAGCACCCCGAGCACCGGCGTGGGGTCGATGTCGGACCCGCCGCTCTCGTTGTAGAGGCTGACGTTGCCCCCGATGACGGGGAGCGCCAGGGCGCGGCAGGCCTCGGTCATGCCGTCGATGCACTCGGACAACTGCCACATGACTTCGGGGTGCTCGGGGTTCCCGAAGTTCAGGCAGTTGACGACGGCGGCCGGCGTGGCGCCGACGCAGGCCAGGTTGGCGACGCCCTCGGCCAGGACGAGCGCGGTACCGGCCCGCGGGTCGAGCGCGCAGGCCCGCGGGTTGGAGTCGGTGGTCAGCGCCACGCCGCGCTCCGACGGGGGGAGCCCGGGCCCGGCCAGGCGGAGCAGCGCCGCGTCGGCACCCGGCCCCGCCACCGTGTTGAGGAAGAGCTGGTGGTCGTACTGGCGGTAGACCCAACCCGGCGAGCGCAACAGGGCCAGGAGGTCGCCGGCGCAGTCGGTGGGCGGTGCGGGCGGTGCGGTCGAGCCCGGCGCCGGTGCCCGGCGCGGGCGGTCGTAGAGCGGCGCGTCGTCGGAGAGGGACGCGGCCGGGACGTCGGCCAGCACGGGGCCGTGCCCCCCCTCGCGGATGCGCAGGCGACCACCCCCGTCGGGCCCGGGTTCGGTGACCGTGCCGACGACGGTGGCCCGCACCTCCCACTTGGCGCAGATGGCCGCCACCGCCGGCCACGCCCCGGGCGTGACGATGGCCAGCATGCGCTCCTGGCTCTCGCTGGTCATCACCTCCCAGGGCTCCATGCCGTCCTCGCGCCGGGGCACCGCCGACACGTCGACGTCCATGCCCACCCCTCCGCGCCCGGCCGTCTCGCTCGTGGCGCAGGCGAGGCCGGCGCCGCCGAGGTCCTGGATCCCCACGACGAGCTTCGTGTCGAGCAGCTCCAGGCAGGCCTCGATCAGCCGCTTCTCCTCGAAGGGGTCGCCCACCTGCACGCTGGGACGCTTGGTGTCGTCGGCCGCCCCGGCGTCGTCACCGCTGAAGCCAGCCGAGGCCAGGACGCTGACGCCGCCGATGCCGTCGCGCCCGGTACTCGACCCGAGCAGCACGGCCAGGTTGCCGGGTCCCGAGGCGATGCCGAGCACGAGGCGCTCGACCGGCAGGGCGCCCATGCACAGCACGTTGACGAGGGGGTTCTGGCTGTAGCAGGGGTCGAAGGTCAGCTCCCCGCCCACCGTGGGCACCCCGACGGAGTTGCCGTAGCCCGAGATGCCGCTGACCACGCCCTCGACGAGCCAGCGCTGGCGGGCCTCGTCGGGTGAACCGAAAAAGAGCGGGTCCATGACGGCGAGCGGACGCGCCCCCATGGTGAAGATGTCGCGCAGGATGCCGCCCACTCCGGTGGCGGCGCCCTGGTAGGGCTCGATGGCCGAGGGGTGGTTGTGGCTCTCGATGCGGATGGCCACGGCGATGCCGTCCCCGGCGTCGATGACCCCCGCGTTCTCGCCGGGACCGACGAGGACCCGCGGCCCCTCGGTGGGCAGGCGCCGCAGGTGCAGCCGCGAGGACTTGTACGAGCAATGCTCGCTCCACATCACGGCGTACAGCGCCAGCTCGAGGTGGTTGGGGGCGCGGCCCAGGATCTTGCCGACGGCCTCGAACTCGTCGTCGGTCAGGCCGAGTTGCCGGTGCAGCGGCTCCCCGGCCGGCGGCTGGTCGGGCGACAGCGCCCCGGCCGAAGGAGTCATGACACCCTCCACGATAGAGGCCACGCCGGCCCGGCCGCACCGCCAGGCCGGCCGGCGTAGGACAGGAAAACGCGGACGCCGACTCGCTAGGCTCTCACCCCATTGCAGGAAGCGGGAGGGGGTTCACCATGTCCGGTTCCGGTGCAGGGCAGGCCGAGGCACGCGGGCCGGTCGTCATCGACGCCGCCGCGCCCTACGGGTACTCCCGCGAGGCGGGCCTCCAGCAGCGCTTCGAGCAGGCGGCGACGGCGCTCCTTGCCTCCGACGGCTGGAGCGGAGGCGGGTCCAAGGAGCTCGTGGCGGACCTCGCCCTCGAGGGTGGCGGCGTCAAGGGCATCGGGATCGTGGGTGCGGTGTCGGCGCTGGCCGAGGCCGGCTACCGCTTCCAGCGCGTGGCCGGGACGAGCGCCGGAGCCATCGCGGCGGCGCTCATCGCGGCCATCTCCAAGAAGGGCGACCCCATGACGACGCTCCAGGGGTACCTCGACAACCTGACGTTCACCGAGTTCATGCCCCAGGGCAAGGTGCACGCGTTCTTGGACCACCACTTCGGCAACCCCGGCGAGATCCTGTCCTCGGCGGAGGTCCTCACCCACAAGATGGGCGTCTACGACGGCGCGTACCTCTTCACGTGGCTGGAACCGATCTTGCGGGACCTCGGTGTGCACACGTTCGCGGACCTCAAGATCACCCTCGAGGAAGACCCCGGCATGAGTCTCCCCGTGAGCCACCGCTACCGGCTCCTCGTGCACACCTCGGACGTCACCCGCGGCGAGCTCGTCCACCTGCCCTGGGACTACGACCACTACGGGCTGGACCGCGACAGCCAGGACGTGGTCCACGCCGTCCGTGCGTCCATGTCCATCCCCTTCTTCTTCGAGCCGGTCACCGTCACGGCGCAGCCGGCCGAGGTCGACGTGCCCAGTCCCGGCGGCGGCTCAGTCGCCACCCGCTACGCGGGCGGCACGGTCACATGGGTGGACGGAGGCATGCTGCGGAACTTCCCCATCGACGCGTTCGACCGCGAGGACGGCGGGGAGCCCCGCTGGCCCACCATCGGCGTCAAGCTGTCGTCCCTCCAGACGCAGTACGCGTCCACGAAGGCCGCGGACAGTGCCTTCGGCGAGGCACGGGGCTGCTTGCACACCATGATGGGCGAGTGGGACGCCTACAGCGTCGACGCCGCCACCGCGGGCCGCACCATCTTCGTGGACAACGCCGGGATCTCGACCACGGACTTCGACCTGACGACGGCGCAGCGGCACCAGCTCTTCCTCAACGGCGTCACGGCGGCGACCGCCTTCATCATCGAGATGGCCGCCCGCGGCGGGGTCCCGCGCAGCGAGAGCGAGGCGCGCCAGCTCGTGCGGGCGCGCGCGGCCACGCACTAGCACGCAGCCGGGCCGCTCAGCCGGGCCGCTCAGCCGGGCCACTAAGTCAGCCGCCCCGCCCGGCCCGCACGACGACCAGATCGCGCTCGGACCAGCTCGTGGCGGTGTCGAACCCGGCGCCGGCCAGCCAGCCCAGCTGGTCGGCCGGCGGGGAGGGGCGGTCGCTGGTCGGAGGTGACCGGAGTCACGGCGTCGGCCGGGTCCACGGGAGTCACGGCGTCGGCCGGGTCCACGGGAATCACGACGTCACCGAGCGCGAAGCGCCCGCCGGGGCGCAGCACGCCGGCGATGCGGGCGAACAGGTCCGCCCTGTCCGGGCCCTCCAGGTGGTGGATGGCCAGGGCCGAGGCGACGAGGTCGAACGGGCCGGTGGGCAGCGGGTCGGTCAGGTCGGTCATCCGGAGCTCGAACGGGAGCCCGTCCAGGCGCGGCCAGCGTCTCCCCCGTCCCGGTCCCGAGGTCCAGCACCGACGCGACCGTCAGCCCTCCCGTGGCCGGAGATTGTCCCAGAGCGGGCACCGGTTCATCGTGAAAGCAGGGCGTCGCGACGAACCCAGGTCCAGCGCAGCACGAACACGGAGAGGGCCAGCGTCACGAGGTTGATGACCAGTTCCATCACGCCGTTGATGCCCGTACCCCAGACGCCGTGCTGCAGGTCGTAGAGCACGTCCATGGCGAAGAGGTAGAGCCCGGCACCCCCGCCGGCGAGGAGCCAGAACAGGGCCGCCCGCCGCGCCGTCACGAGGCAGTACGAGGCGGCGACCAGGCAGAGCGCCAACCACCCGTCGGCCAAGGGGAATGCGTCCTCGAACTGGGTGTATGCGGCCCCGGTCTCCGAGGCCACGAGCGAGCGGTGGAGGAGCCAGGCCAGCCAGTAACCCGCGATCAGGAGCGCCGCCGCCAGGAGCAGGCCGGCCATGGCCCGCCTGCTGCGCGCCTCCAGCGGAGTGGCCGCGGTCGTCGTCATGCCAGCAGGGTAACGCCCGGCCCCCGGGGGGAAATGGCCCCCGCGCGCCGGCACAATGCGGAGCCGGCGATCCCCCGGGTATGGGTGACCCGAGCGGAGCAATTGGGAAATCGGCGACGCGTTCGGGCCGAAATAGCGGTCGGCCGAACAAAGCAAGGAAAACTCGGCGAATTGAAGGAGAACCACGCCCGCGGTACGGCACAATGGACACATGGCTCCTAAAACAAAGACCCCGGCTCCTCGCAAGCCCATGAGCAGCGGCCACAAGGCCGCACTCGCTCGTGGGCGTGCCGAGAGTGCAACCGTGCGTCACTATCTCGAGGCGCTCGAGACCTCCAAGCCCAAGCGGGGCCGCAAGCGCACGCCGGCCTCCATCGACCGCCGGCTGGCCGCCATCGACGCCCAGCTCGCCGGGGCCGACGCGCTGACGCGGCTCCACCTCCTGCAGGAGCAGAAGGACCTGCTCGACGAGCGCTCCCGGGTGGACGGGGTCAAGGACCTCTCCGCCCTGGAGAAGCAGTTCATCAAGGTGGCGAAGGCCTACGGCGAGCGCAAGGGCATCACCTACGGCACCTGGCGGGCGGCCGGCGTGAGCGCCGCCGTCCTGCAGAAGGCCGAGATCTCGCGGGCCCGGACCTGAGCGTCTGCTCAGGTTGACCGCCGGCGCCCTCCCCTGTGGCGGGTGGGCTTGGCGGCCTCGGAGTTCTGGCCGGTGGTCGCAGGCGGCGCGAAGTACTGCTCGACCGCCCGGGCCAGCCCGCCGGCGATGACCTGCTGGCCCGCCGCGCTGGCGGCCAGGCTTCCCTCGTAGGGGTCGGTGATGAAGAGGGGCTCGATGAGCGCGCCCGGCATCCCGCTGGGCGCCGTCGAGAAGCCGGGGTCGGCCCGCCCGAGGAGCAACAGGTGCCCGTAGTCGGCGGCCTGCGTGCTGAGCGCCGGCCCGCCGAGCTCGCTGTCGTCGGCCACGCCGAGGTCGGGGATCCCCCAGCCCTGCGCGTTCATGGCGTCGAGGGCGTCGGTCTGCACCAGGGTGGCCAGGCGCAGGTTCTCGGCCGAGAAGGGCCGGTCCGCGTCGTACCCCGTCACGCTGCCGGCGTTCAGCGGGGAGTCACCGGCGTCGAAGTAGATCCCGAGCAACACGTTCGCCTTGGCGAGGTTGGCGCAGACGTCCCGGGCCATGACGTCGTCGTGCTCGCCGTCGACCGTGAAGAGGCCGCCGGAGACGTCGCCGGGCCCCGGACGCCCCACCGTCTCGTCCTTCGTCCGTGACACCACGACGGTGAAGCCCTTGGCCCGCAGGAGGGCCATGGTGTCGAGCTCGACCGGCAGCGTCTGGTCCGCCTCCTCGATCGTCTGGCCGGTCTCGGTCTGGCCGACGCCACCGGGATCGAGGCCGCCGTGCCCGGCGTCGAGGAAGACGGTCAGGTGGCGGTCCCCCGCCGTCGGCCCGAACTTCATGCAGGCGCCGGGCTCGAAGTACCGGGCGTCGACGGGACTCCCCACATCAGTCCGCCGCAAGGTGGCCGCGCGCGCGGCGCCCACCGCGCCGGACGCCTGCGCCAGGACCACCGTGGCCGCGACGAGCAGCACCAGGACCACCGGGCACCGCCACCGCCACTGCTGTCGTCCAGCGGGTCCACCGTGGCGCGGCGCAGTCCGGTGGTCCATACGACCTCACCCTATGGAGCCCGGCGCCGCGAATGTGGGCGGGTGGCGCGGCGCGATCAGGCGGCGGCGCGGGCCGAGGCGGCCCCGACGAGCGAGCGCAGCAGCACCAGCCCGTCGGTGGAGCCGAGCAACGCGGCACTGGCGCGCTCGGGGTGGGGCATCAGCCCGACCACGTTGCCGGCCTCGTTGGCGATCCCGGCGATGGCGTCGACCGAGCCGTTGGGGTTGTCGGCGTAGCGCAGCACGATGCGGTCCTCCGCCCGCAGGCGCCGCAGCGTCTCGTCGTCGCAGGTGTAGTTCCCCGAGAAGTGGTTGATCGGCATGACGAGCTCGTCGCCCACTGCGGCCGCCGACGTCAGCACCGACGACGTGGAGGTGACCACGAGACGGGCCGGCTGGCACAGGAAGCGCAGCCGCCCGTTCTTCTGCAGCGCGCCCGGCAGCAGGCCGGCCTCGGTCAGGACCTGGAAGCCGTTGCAGATGCCGATCACGGGCCCGGCGGAGCGGGCGAAGGCCCGTACCGCCTCCATGACGGGTGAGAAGCGGGCCAGCGCGCCGGGCCGCAGGTAGTCGCCGTGGGCGAAGCCACCCGGGAGCACGACGGCGTCGACCGACCCGAGCCCGGTGTCGCCGTGCCAGAGCAGCACGCCGGTGCCCCCGGCCGCCTCGGCGGCCTGCACCACGTCGTGCTCGCAGTTGGTGCCGGGGAAGACGACGACGCCGATCCGGGGTGCCACTCAGATCGCCTCGAGCTCGAGCCGGCTCTGTTCGATCACCGGGTTGGCCAGCAGGCGCTCGGCCAGCTCGGTCGCCGTGGTGCGCGCCGCACCCTCGTCGGCGGCGTCGACCTCGAAGCTGAAGGAGCGGCCGGCCCGGACGTGGGCCACGCCATCGAAGCCCAGCGCGGGCAACGCCCGCTCGATGGTCGCCCCCTCGGGGTCGGCGATGCCGGGGCGCAGCTGCACCTCGACGCGCGCCCGGAACCTCATGACGCCGCACCGTACCAGTCGTCCAGCGAGCGCCCGGTGACGCGCTCGTACGCCGCGACGTAGCGCGCCGACATGGCCGCGGTCACCGCGGCGGGCAGCGGGGGCGGGGGCGGCCGGCGTTCCCAGGGCTGCGCGGCCAGCCAGTCGCGCAGGGGCTGCTTGTCGAAGGCGGGCGGCGTCGCGCCCGGCACAACCTGGTCGGCCGGCCACAGCCGCGAGGAGTCCGGCGTGCAGACCTCGTCGCACAGGCACAGCACCCCGTCGACGTAGCCAAGCTCGAACTTGGTGTCGGCCAGCACGAAGCCGGCGTCGGCACAGCGGGCCGCGGCACGGCGGTAGAGCTCGAGGCAGATGTCCCGGGCCGCGCCGGCCACCTCGGCCCCCACCAGGTCGACGGCCCCGGCGAAATCGATGTTCAGGTCGTGGCCCTCGGCCGCCTTGGTGGAGGGGGTGAAGAGGGGCTCGTCCAGCCGGCTCGCCAGTTGGAGCCCGGCCGGCATGGTCGTGCCGTGCACCGTGCCGGCACGCGCGTACTCCGCGTAGGCCGACCCGGCCAGGTAGCCGCGCACGATGCACTCAAGCGCGAGCATCTCGGCCCGCTGGACCAGGACGGCCCGGCCGGCCCAGTCGGCGGGCAACGCGACGCCGCCCAGCGCGTCGGTCATGGCGGCGGGGTCCGCCGTGATCTGCGTGCCCGGCGCGACGTCGGCCATCTCGTCGCACCAGAAGGTGGTCATGGCCGTCAGCACGCGGCCCTTGTCCGCGATGGGCTCGGCCATGATCACGTCGAATGCGCTGACCCGGTCCGAGGCCACCATGAGCAGGCGCCCGGCGCCGGCGTCGTAGAGTTCGCGTACCTTGCCCGAGTGGACCCGGGGCAGTTCCACGGTCATGGGCGGACGGTCACAGCGCGGCCAGCGCGTCGGCGAAGCGGTCGACGTGGCGCAGGGTGCGGGTGAGGTCGAAGGCGTCGTCGAGCTGGGCGGCGTCCAGCGTGACCTCCGGGTCGGCCTCGAGGACGGACCGGAACGAGCGCCGCTCCGACCAGGCCAGCCGCGCGTCGCGCTGGACGATCCGGTAGGCCTCGTCGCGCGTCAGCCCGGCCGAGACCAGGGCCAGCAGCACGGACTGGGAGAAGACGAGGCCCAGCGAGCTCTCGGTGAGATTCTCCAGCGCACGTTCCGGATGGATGACCAGGCCGGCCGCCAGCCCCGTCGCCTTGCGCAGCATGTAGCAGGCCAGCAGGGAGGCGTCGGGGAGCGCCACCCGCTCGACCGAGCTGTGCGAGATGTCGCGCTCGTGCCACAGTGCCACGTTTTCGAGCCCCGCCCCGAGGTAGCCACGCTGGAGCCGGGCCAGCCCGCAGAGCCGCTCCGCCAGGATCGGGTTGCGCTTGTGGGGCATGGACGAGCTGCCCTTCTGCCCGGCCCCGAACGGCTCCTCCACCTCGCCGACCTCGCTCCGCGCCAGATGCCGGATCTCGGTGCACATGAGCTCGACGGTCGTGCCGACGGCCGCGCAGGCGTAGAAGTACTCGGCGTGCCGGTCGCGGGCGATGACCTGGGTGGCCGGCACCGGCGTCAGGCCCAGCGCGGCGCAGACCCGGAACTCCACCTGGGGGTCGAGGTTGGAGTAGGTGCCCACCGCGCCCGAGAGCTTGCCCACGGCGATGCCGTCGCGGGCGGCCCGCATCCGGCGCCGGTCGCGGTCGGCCTGCAGGGCCCACAGCGCGAACTTGGCCCCGAACGTCGTCGGCTCGGCCTGCATGCCGTGCGTGCGGCCCGTGACCGGCACGTGCAGGAGCTCGAGCGCGCGGTCCTTGAGGGCGGTGACGAAGGCGTCGAGGTCGGCCAGCAGGAGATCGGCCGCCCGGGTGAGCGTGGCACACAGGGCGGTGTCCACCACGTCGGAGGAGGTGAGCCCGTAGTGGATGTACGAGCCGGCCGGCGCGCCGATGCGCTCCTGCACGACGTCGACGAAGGCGGCCACGTCGTGGTCCGTGACCTTCTCGCGCTCGAGCACGTCGGCGACGAAGACGTCGTCGACCGTGGGGGCCTTGGCCCGGGCGGTGGCGGCGTCCTCGGCCGGCACGACACCGACGGCGGCCTGGGCCTCGGTGGCCAGCAGCTCGACCTCGAGCCACAGTGAGAAGCGCGCCGTGTCGCTGAACAGCGCAGCCATGTCGGGCGGCGCGTAGCGCGGGATCACCGGGCCCCCTCGCCCGCCCCGACCGGGGAGCCGGCCACCGTGGCCGCTATGTCGTGACGCATCTGCATGCCCTCCCAGTCAATCGGCGCGCTGGCGGCGTAGGCGCGCTCGCGGGCCTGCCCCAGCGTCGGCGCCACCGCCGTCACGCCGAGCACGCGCCCGCCGGCGGTGTAGAACGGCCCCTCGGGGCTGTGCCGCCGCGTGCCGGCGTGGTACACGGTCACCCCGTCGACAGCGGCCACGGATTGACCCGAGGTGTTCAGGCCCTCGATGGCGCCGCCGAGTCGCGGGTGCTCGGGGTAGCCCTGCGAGGCCAGGACGACGCAGACGGCGGCGTCGCCCGAGAAGGCCGGGTGGGCCGACCCCTCGAGCTCCCCGTCGGCCACGGCCAGGAAGAGCTCGGCGGCGTCGCCGGCCAGGAGCGGGAGCACCACCTGGGCCTCGGGATCCCCGAAGCGCACGTTGTACTCGATGACCTTGGGACCGTCCGCGGTGAGCATGAGGCCGGCGTAGAGCACGCCCCGGTAGTCGATGCCGCGGCGACGCAGCTCCTCGACCAGCGGCAACACGGCCGTGTCCATGATGCCCGCCACCACCTGGGTGTCCACGTGGGGCATCGGCGCGTAGGCACCCATGCCGCCGGTGTTGGGGCCGGTGTCCCCGTCGCCGACCCGCTTGAAGTCCTGCGCCGGCAGCAGCGGCACCGCGTGCGAACCGTCGCAGAGGACGAGCAGCGAGCACTCCTCCCCCACCAGCCCCTCCTCGATGACGATGTTGCGCCCGGCCTCGCCGAACGACGAGCCGGACAGCTTGGCGGTGACGTCGGCGCGGGCCTGGTCCAGGCTCTCGGCCACCAGCACGCCCTTCCCTGCGGCGAGACCGTCCGTCTTGATCACCCAGGGGCCGGGCAGCGTCTCCAGATAGTCCATGGCGGCGGCCGACTCGAGGGCGTCGAAGGTGGCGAAGCGCGCCGTCGGGACCCCCGCCGCGCCGAGCACCTCCTTCATGAACGCCTTCGACCCCTCGACCAGCGCACCGTCGGCGCCCGGGCCCATGACGGCGCGGCCCTGGGCCCGCAGGGTGTCGGCCAGGCCGGCCACGAGCGGGGCCTCGGGACCGATCACGTAGAGGTCGGCCTCGATCTCCTCGACCGACTCGTCGTCGGTCACGGTGATCGGCGGGGCCATGCCGGGGTTGCCCGGTGTCACCACGACGTCCGCCGTGCGCGCCAGCACGTGGGCGAGCGCGTGCTCGCGGCCGCCGCTGCCGACGATGCAGACCCTCACGCCGTCGCGAAGGAAACGGTCTGCTCGCGGCCCGGTCCCACCCCGACGAGGCGGACCGGAACGCCGATCTGCTCGGACAGGAAGGCCACGTAGTCGCGGGCGGCCGCCGGCATGTCGCCCGGCTCGGTCGCCGCGCTGAGGTCGGTGCGCCAGCCCGGCAGCTCCTCGTAGATCGGCTTCGCCTTGTGGAAGGTCGACTGGTGGTAGGGCAGGTGCGTGTAGCGGATGCCGTCCGCCTCGTAGGCGACGCACACCTTGACCGACTCGAAGGTGTCGAGGACGTCGAGCTTGGTCAGCGCCACCTCGGTCATGGAGTTGAGGCGCACGGCCTGGCGCAGCATGACGGCGTCGAACCAGCCGCAACGGCGCCGGCGCCCGGTGTTGGTGCCGAATTCGTGGCCGCGCTCCACCAGCAGCTCGCCGATGTCGTTCTCCTGCTCGGTCGGGAAGGGCCCGGCGCCGACCCGGGTCACGTAGGCCTTGGCGACGCCGATGACGCGCTCGATGTCCCGCGGCCCGAGCCCCGAGCCCGTGCAGGCGCCGCCGGCGACGGGGTTGGACGAGGTGACGAAGGGATAGGTCCCGTGGTCGAGGTCGAGGAAGGTCGCCTGGGCCCCTTCGAGCAGGATCTGCTGCCCGTGGTCCATGGCGTCGTGGACCAGGCCGACGGTGTCACCCACCATGGGCTCGATACGGGGGGCGTACTCGCCCAGGTAACGGTCCGCGATGGCGCCGGCGTCCAGGGGCAGCCGGTTGTACACCTTGGCCAGGACGGCGTTCTTCTCCTTGAGGGCGACGTCGAGCTTCTGGCGGAAGATCTTGGGGTCGAAGAGGTCCTGGACCCGAAGCCCAACTCGGGTCGCCTTGTCGGCGTAGGCGGGGCCGATGCCCCGCTTGGTCGTCCCCAGCGCGTTCTTGCCGAGGAAGCGTTCGGTCACCCGGTCCAGCTCCTGGTGGTACGGCATGATCAGGTGGGCGTTGCCGCTGACCACGAGCCGGCTGGTGTCCACGCCCTTGGCGGCCAGGCTGTCGAGCTCCTCGAGCAGGACGGCGGGGTCCACCACGACGCCGTTGCCGATGATCGGCGTGATGTGGTCATAGAGGATGCCGCTGGGCACCAGCTGGAGGGAGAAGGCCTCGCCGCTGACCACGATGCGGTGGCCGGCATTGTGGCCACCCTGGTAGCGGACCACGAGGTCCATCTCGCGAGCAAGGAGGTCGGTGAACCTGCCCTTCCCCTCGTCGCCCCACTGGGTCCCGACCACAACGGTTGCGGGCACGCGCCTCTCCGTTCGCTCTGTCGCTTCGGATTACGCACCAGTGTACCCCTCCCCCAAATCCCGGCTGCACGATGCGGCGTTTTGGCCCCCGTCCACGCCGGGTATGTCCATGGGTGGGAAGGGGTGGGGCCGTCCGGATCGCCCGTGTGGTCCCCCGGGGATCGAGGAGGAGTGTGCCGGTGGCCAACGAACTACTCAACGTGCGGGTCGCCTTCGTCGTGGCCAACGAGGGCATCGAGGAAATCGAATTGCTGCGGCCCTGGCGGGCCGTGGTCGACGCCGGCGGGACGGCGCAGCTGGTGGCACCCGGAGCGGGGATGGTGGAGACCATGCGCCACCTCGACCGGGCCGACCGCTTCCCAGTCGACCAGATCACGGAGCGGGCCAGTGCCGCCGACTATGACGCCGTCGTCCTGCCCGGGGGCGTGGCCAATCCGGACCGCCTCCGCACCGACGCGGCAGCCGTGGACTTCCTGATGGCGATGTTCGAGGCCGGCAAGCCGGTGGCGGCCATCTGCCACGGCCCGTGGACCCTCATTGAGGGTGACCTCGTCGCAGGGCGCACGCTCACCTCCTGGCCGAGCCTGCAGACCGACCTGCGCAATGCCGGCGCGTACTGGGTCGACCGCGAGGTCGTGGTGTGCCGACTGGGCATCAACACGTTGGTGACCAGCCGCCGGCCCGACGACCTCGACGCCTTCTGCCACGAGCTGATCGAGGAGTTCGCGCCGTCAGGCGTGCTCGTCTGATTGTGGTCCCGCTCAGCGGCGGGAGGGCTGACTAACCGCCGGATGGCCCCGGCGCGTCAGAACCCGGTGGCGGCGATGATGGACCCGTTCAGCTGGGTCCCCGCCATCCCTCCGTCGTTGGGCGCGTCCCCGAAGTTGTAGACCGCGCCGAGGGCCGACGAGACCCAGTAGCCGGCGCCGTCGGACGTGCCGAAGATGGACGTCGCCGCGTCAAGGGCGTTGAAGTCGCCCGAGGACGGCGAGCCGTCGTTGGCGGCGTCGCCGTAGTGGAAGACCTGACCGTTGCTGAGGACGATGAGGTACCCCAGCCCGTCGGGGGTGGCCACGGCCGAGGTCACGGTGCCATGGCCGGGGGCGCCGAAGTAGGGGGCGTCGCCGAAGGTGTAGACGTTGCCCGTGGCGGTCACCAGCCAGTAGCCGTTCCCGCTGTGGTCGGGCATGACCGCCACCGCGGCGCCCGAGCACCCTCCGATGCCCGGGCACGACCCGGCGAAGTGGGCGTCACCGAAGGCGAAGACCCCGCCGTCGGAGCCCACCATGAAGTAGCCGTTGTCGTCGATGGAGGGGACCATGCCCACAATCGGCGCGTTGAGGCTGTTGGGCTGCCCGGAGCCGGCGGGATGGAGCCCGAGGCCGGGGATCGAGCCGTAGAACTGCGTGTCGCCGTAGCTGAAGACGCCGCCGTCGGAGGCGTCGAGCCAATAGCCGCCGCGGTCAGCCGTGGGCACGATGCCGACGACCGGCCGCTGCAGGTGCAGGCTCCCGGTCGATCCGTAGAACTGGGCCGACCCGAACGAGAAGATCCCGCCGTCGGAACCGACCAGCCAGTACCCGTGCGGGCTCGGTACGAAGCTGTCCGTGAACGAGTTGTTGGCGACGGGTCCCGCCGAGGCGATGACGTTGCCGCTCTCGTCGATCATGTTCACCGGGGTGAGGCCGGGGGAGCCGGCGCTCGCCGTGGCAGCCATCTGCGTGAACCTCGCCGACCCGAAGTTGGCGAGGGTGGGCTGGGCCGCGCCTCCGACCGTGGGGAGCTCCTCGATCCACTCGGCCGAGTCACCCGGGCCGCTGTAGGGCAGCGGACCCGTGGCGCCCTGCCCCGCGGTGACGTCGGCAATCGTCAGTGTCCAGGTGTTGGCCGGCGAGGGCTGCTTGACGATGGTCGCCTCCATCTGGTCGCCGGGGGAGACCGGGAAATTGAGCGGCACCGCTGCTTGGGGATAGAGCTCGTACCAGGCGAAGTAGGACGTGACTCCGCCTTGTGTCTGCTGCGTGGTCCCGGTCTGAATGATCGAGCCGGGGGAACTAGGGCCGCCGTCGATCCCGATCCAGGTGGCCGAGACGCCGCTGTACTGCGTGGGCTGCACCGTCGGGACCACCCAGGCCGCCTGGACGCCGTTGAACGTCGCCCCGCTCGCGATCTGGCCCGACCAGTTGGTGGAGTCAGCCGTAGACGACCCACCCGCCACGTGGGGCTCGGGCGGCGTCACGAACTGGCCCGGGTTGGTGTGGGGCTGTGACGGGGAAACGGGTACGCCGTGGCCCAATGGCGACCACGCCACATGTGCCGCTGCCGCGTGGCTGGGCGCGTCCTGCGCCCCCGCGGCTGACGTTCCCATGACCAGGCCAACCGCGACGAGCACCGCGGCGCCCACCCACCGCCACATGCGAATTGACCCCGACACGTCCGCCTCCCCGGTTCGTTACCACCTTGGACCGCGGGCGATTGTAACTTGCCACCGACGAACAATCGGGTTTTACCTGGACTCTTGCGCGCGAATTGTCTTGCGCCTCCATTGTGTGACGTGGCGGAACGTGTCGATGCACGCTCGACGACGCGCGCCGGGAGTTGCCGCGCACCGTACACAATCGTGTACACAGTCTTGGGAACAGCTCCCGGCTGTGTGCAGTGTCAGAAGCAACTCCCGGGCGAACGCGTGGTCCGGCTAGGCGCGAGGAAAGAGCCCGTTCAGCGCAGCACGATCTGGTCGTCGTCGACCGACACGATGATCGTCGCCCCGTCGACGTAGCGACCCTCGAGCAGCGCCAGCGCCAGCGGGTCCTCGATGGACCGCTGCAGGACCCGCCGCAACGGGCGGGCGCCGTAATCGGGGTCGTAGCCGGCGTGGGCCAACCACTGCTCCGCCTCGGGCGTCACCACGAGCGAGAGACGGCGCTCGGCCAGGCGCGTCCGCAGCCGGCCCAGCTGGATCCCGACGATGATCGCCAGGTCGTTCTCGCTCAGCGCCTTGAAGCGCACGATCTCGTCGATGCGGTTGATGAACTCGGGCTTGAAGTAGTCCGACGGCTCACCCTTGAGGTTCGAGGTCATGATCAGCACGGTGTTGGTGAAGTCCACGGTGCGTCCCTGGCCGTCGGTCAGGCGCCCGTCCTCGAGCACCTGCAGCAGGATGTTGAACACGTCCGGGTTCGCCTTCTCCAGCTCGTCGAGCAGTACGACGGAATACGGGCGGCGGCGCACCGCCTCGGTCAGCTGACCGCCCTCGTCGTAGCCGACATACCCCGGCGGCGCGCCCACGAGGCGCGACACGGTGTGCTTCTCCTGGTACTCGCTCATGTCGATGCGGATCATCGCCCGCTCGTCGTCGAAGAGATACTCGGCGAGTGCACGGGCCAGCTCGGTCTTGCCCACGCCGGTCGGCCCCAGGAAGAGGAAGGACCCGATGGGCCGGTCGGGGTCGCTCAGGCCGGCCCGGCTGCGCCGGATGGCGTTGGCCACGGCGGAGACCGCCTCGTCCTGCCCCACGACGCGCTCGTGGAGGGTGGACTCGAGCCGCACGAGCTTCTGCACCTCGCCCTCCATGAGCCGTGACACGGGCACGCCGGTCCAGCGGCTCACGACCTCGGCGATGTCCTCGGCGTCGACCTCCTCCTTCAAGAACCGCGAGCCGGCCTGCAGCTTGGCCAGATCCTCGTTGGCCTCCGCGATGCGGCGCTCCAGGCCGGGCAGCTCGCCGTAGCGGATGGCCGCGGCGCCGGCGAGATCGGCGTCGCGCTCCAGCCGGGCCGCCTCCTCTTCCTTGAGCGTCTTCTCCTCCTGCAGCTGGCTGACCGCATTGAGATAGCTCTTCTCCTGCTGCCAGTGGGCCGCCATGGAGTCGCGCTGCTCGCTCATCTCGGCCACCTCGCGCTCGATGCGCTCGAGGCGCTCCTTCGACGCGTCGTCGCTCTCCTTTTCCAACGCCAGCTTCTCGATCTCGAGTTGGCGGATGCGCCGCGAGATCTGGTCGAGCTCGGTCGGCATGGAGTCGATCTCGATGCGCAGCTTCGACGCCGCCTCGTCAATGAGGTCGATGGCCTTGTCGGGCAGGAAGCGCCCGGTGACGTAGCGGTCCGACAGCACGGCGGCTGCCACCAGCGCGGCGTCCTGAATCCGCACCTTGTGGTGCGCCATGTAGCGCTCGGACAAGCCGCGCAGGATGGCAATGGTGTCCTCCACCGAGGGCTCCCCCACGAACACGGGCTGGAAACGGCGCTCCAGCGCGGCGTCCTTCTCAATGGAGGTGCGGTACTCGTCCAGCGTCGTGGCACCGATCAGGCGCAGCTCGCCGCGGGCCAGCATGGGCTTGATCATCTGGCCGGCGTCCATGGCGCCCTCGGCCGCACCGGCGCCGACGATCGTGTGCAGCTCGTCGATGAAGGTGACGATCTCGCCCTCGGCGTCGGTGATCTCCTTGAGCACCGCCTTGAGGCGCTCCTCGAACTCGCCCCGGTACTTGGCGCCGGCCACCATGGAACCCAGGTCGAGCGCGATCACGCGCTTGCCCTTCAGGCCCTCGGGCACGTCGCCCTCGATGATGCGGTTGGCCAGACCCTCGACGATGGCCGTCTTGCCGACACCGGGCTCGCCGATGAGGACGGGGTTGTTCTTGGTGCGGCGCGACAGCACCTGGATCACCCGGCGGATCTCCTCGTCGCGCCCGATGACCGGGTCGAGCTTGCCCTCGCGGGCCGCCTCGGTCAGGTCGCGCCCGTACTTGGCCAGGGCCTGGTAGGTCTGCTCGGGGTCCGGCGTCGAGACGCGGTGGTTGCCCCGCACCGTCCGCAGCGCGGCGAGCAGGGCGTCCCTGGTGACGCCGATCTGGTCGGCCAGCGCCAGCACGAGATGCTCCACCGACACGTAGTCGTCGCCCAGGTCGCGGCGGTTCTGGTCCGCCGCCTCCAGCACCTCCCGGGCCTCCCGGGACAGAGCTGGCTCCGCACCGCCCTCGGCCCGCGGCAGGCGCGACAGCTGCTCGTGCACCTTGCCCGCCAGCACGTCGGGGTCGACCCCGACCTGCGTCAGCAGCGGGCGCGTCATGGTTTCCTGCTGTTGCAGCAGGGCGTCGAGCAGGTGGGCCGGCGTCAGCTCCGGGTGGTTCGACGAGGCGGCGTGGCCCGTCGCCGCGCTGAAGGCGGCCTTCGTGTTGTTCGTCCAACGTTCTGGGTCTATCGGCACCGGCTCACCTTTCTCATGTCACGCGGCGTGTTGCTCAAATTCGTTCGTGGCGCGGCGGCGTCTGCGGGTCAGTTGCTCGTGCCCGTCCGTCGCCGGAAGGGCACGGTCGCCTGGCGCAGTGGCACCAGGTCGCGCCGGTACTGCCGGTGCGTGGCCGCCACGGCGTCGAGCGCCTGGGCCCGCACCTGCACCAGTTCCTCGCGCAGGCGGGTCAATTCGGACTCCAGCTGCAGCACCCGGCGCACCCCTTCGAGGTTGAGCCCGGTGGCGGTCAGTTCCTGAATGTGGCGCAGGCGTTCCAGGTCGTGCTCGGAGAAGCGCCGGCTCCCGCCGCTGGTGCGCTCCGGGTCGAGCAGGCCCTTGCGCTCGTAGATGCGCAGCGTCTGCGGATGCATCCCGGTGAGCTCGGCCGCCACCGAGATCACGTAGACCGCCCGGTCGGCATCGCGGTCGGCCATCACCTCATCACCCCACTCACCCCTCCACCGCGATCCGCGGCGCGGGCTCTGTCACCGCCGCCAGCGACTCCAGCGCCGCCTTCTGCTCGTCGGTGAGCTCCGTCGGCACGACGACCTCCACCTTGACCAGGAGGTCACCCGGCTTCTTGCCGTTGCGGCCCGATCCCGACGGCACGCCGCGGCCGCGCACGCGCAGCACCTTGCCCGACGACGTGCCCGGTGGCACCTTCAACGTCACCTTGCTGTCGAGCGTGGGCACCGTGATGGTCGTCCCCAGCGCCGCCTCCGGGTAGGTGATCGGCACCGTGATGGTCAGGTTGCGCCCGCTGCGCCCGAAGATCTCGTGGTTGGCCACGTGGACGATCACGTAGAGGTCGCCGGGAGGCGCCATGCCCTGACCGGGCGCGCCCCGTCCCTTGACCCTGATGCGCTGGCCGCCCTCGACCCCGGCCGGGATCCGGACCTTGACCGAGCGCACCTTGTGCTCGGTGCCCGTGCCGTGGCAGACCGGGCACGGCGTGTCGAACAGCGTGCCCCGGCCCATGCAGTCCGGGCAGACGGTGCTGAGCGAGAACAGACCCTGGTTGTCATTGAGGCTCCCCGACCCCCCGCAGCGCGGGCAGGTGTGCGTCGAGGTGCCCGGGGCCGCCCCGCTGCCGCGGCAGTTCGAGCAGCGCACCTCTTGGGGCACGTTGACCGACGTCGTCACGCCGTGCACCGCGTCCTGGAAGGACAGGTGCAGCTGCGCCTCCATGTCGGCGCCCCGCTGCGGGCCGCGCTGGGTGGTGCGCGTGCGGCCGCCACCACCGAAGAGACCCCCGAACAGGTCGCTCAGGTCGCCCATGTCCTCCATGCGGAAGGTCCCGCCGGCACCACCCGGCGCGCCGAAGCCGCCGACCGGCCCGTGGGCGCGGACCTCGTCGTACTCCTTGCGCTTCTCGGCGTCACCCAGGACGTCGTAGGCGGCACTGATCTCCTTGAAGCGCTCCTCCGAGCCCGGGTTGGCGTCTGGATGGTGTTGCTTCGCCAGCTTCCGGTAGGCGCGCGTGATCTCCTTGTCCGACGCCGTCGAGACGACGCCGAGCACCTTGTAGTAATCCTTCTCGAACCATTCGCGCTGTGCGGCCATCGGTCAGTTCACCCTCGCACGCGGACCATGGCGGGTCGCAGCACCTGCCCCTTCCAGCGGTAGCCGGAGCGCAGCACCTCCTCGACCACGGTCTCCCCGGCGGGGCCACCCTGCCCGTCCGCGTGCGCGACGGCATCGTGCACCGACGGGTCGAAGAGGACCTCGGGCTGGTCGACCCGCTCGAGGCCTTCCCGCGAAAGGATGTCCATCAGCATCGCCCGCGACGAGTGCAGCGCCTTGGCGCCCTCGCTCATGTCGAGTGACTCGTGCAGGTGGTTCTCGGCCAGGTCGAGCGCGTCGAGCACCGGCAGGAGCTTGTCCACGATGTGCTGCGAGGCGCGTGCCGCCTGCTCCTCCTGTTGGCGGGCGATCCGCTTGCGGTAGTTCTCGAAGTCGGCCTGGGTGCGCTGGAGCGCGAGCAGGTATTCGTCGCGCTCGCGCGCCAGCCCTTCCACCGGGTCGGCCTCCTCGGCCAGCCCCGCGTGGGCGCCGGCGTGTGCCGCCGACCCGTTCACCTCCTCCGGACCTCCCGGTGCGCCCGGTTCACCCGGTGCCACCTCGGCCTCGGTCTCGGCCTCAGGGGAGACGGGCTCCTCCTGGGGCAGGACCTCGTCGCCGAAGCTCACTGCTCATCGACGATCTCGGCGTCGACGACGTCGTCGTCCGACGCACTCTCGCCGCCGGAGCCATCGCCGGCACCGGCACCGGCACCGTCGCCGTCGCCGTCGCCACCGAACCCGCCGCCGTCACCACCGGTCGAAGCCGAGGCCGACGCCTGCTCGTAGAGGCGCTGGCTGAAGCTCTGGGACACACCGACCAGCTTCTCCGTGGCGTCCTTGATGGCCTCCACGTTGGTGCCGGCCAGCGCGTCCTTCACGCCCTTCAGGGCGGTCGCGACGTCCTCCTTCTCGGAGCCCTCGAACTTCTCGCCCTGCTCGTTCAGCAGCTTCTCGGTCTGGTACACCAGCGTGTCGGCGGAGTTGCGCACCTCGGCCTCTTCACGCCGATTCCGGTCGTCCTCGGCGTGCGCCTCGGCGTCGCGGACCATGCGCTCGATGTCGTCCTTGGCCAGTGAGGACTGGCCCGTGATCGTCATCGACTGCTCCTTGCCGGTGGCCTTGTCCTGCGCCGACACGTGGACGATCCCGTTGGCGTCGATGTCGAACGTGACCTCGATCTGCGGGACCCCGCGTGGGGCCGGCGGCAGGTCCACCAACTGGAACTTGCCGAGCGTCTTGTTGTACATCGCCATCTCGCGCTCACCCTGGAGCACGTGGATCTCGACCGAGGGTTGGTTGTCCTCGGCCGTCGTGAAGATCTCCGACCGCTTGGTCGGGATGGTGGTGTTGCGCTCGATGAGGCGGTGCATCACCTGCCCCTTGGTCTCGATCCCGAGCGACAGGGGGGTCACGTCCAACAGCAGGACGTCCTTGACCTCACCCTTGAGGACACCGGCCTGCACGGCGGCGCCGATGGCCACGACCTCGTCGGGGTTGACGCCCTTGTGGGGCTCCTTGCCCGTCAGGTTCTGCACCAGCTCCTGTACGGCGGGGATGCGCGTCGACCCGCCGACCATCACGACGTGGTCGATGTCGGAGGTCTTCAGGTTGGCGTCCTTGATGGCGGCGTCGAACGGCCCGCGCAGCGAGTCGACCAGGTCGGCGGTGAGCTCGTTGAACTTCGCCCGCGTCAACTTGAGGTCGAGGTGCTTGGGGCCCTCGGACGTGGCGGTGATGAAGGGCAGGTTGATCTGGGTGTCCTGCACCGAGGACAGCTCGATCTTGGCCTTCTCGGCCGCCTCCTTCAGGCGTTGCATGGCCATCTTGTCCTGGGACAGGTCGACGCCCTCGGTGTTCTTGAACTCGGTGACGAGCCAGTCGATGACCTTGTCGTCCCAGTCGTCCCCGCCGAGCTTGGTGTTGCCCGAGGTGGACTTGACCTCGAAGACACCCTCACCGATGTCGAGGACGGAGACGTCGAACGTCCCACCGCCGAGGTCGAAGACGAGGACGGTCTGGTCCTCCCCTTCCTTGTCGAGGCCGTAGGCCAGCGCGGCCGCCGTCGGCTCGTTGATGATGCGGAGCACCTCGAGCCCGGCGATCGACCCGGCCTCCTTGGTGGCCGTCCGCTGTGCGTCGTCGAAGTACGCGGGCACGGTGATGACGGCCTGGCTCACGGTGTCGCCGAGATACGCCTCGGCGTCCCTCTTCAGCTTCCCCAGGATGCGGGCCGAGATCTCCTGGGCCGTGTACGCCTTGCCGTCGATGTCGACGGTCCAGCCCGTGCCCATGTGGCGCTTGACCGAGCGGATGGTCCGGTCGGGGTTGGTGATGGCCTGGCGCTTGGCCACCTCACCGACGAGCACCTCGCCCGTCTTGGAGAAGCCCACCACCGAGGGGGTCGTCCTGCCTCCCTCCGCGTTCGGGATCACGACGGGCTCGCCCGCCTCCAACACGCTGACCACCGAGTTGGTGGTTCCCAGGTCGATTCCTACGGCCTTGGCCATATCTTCAGTTCCTTCCGCTTTGTCGTGTCTACTGCCGGTTCCGTCCGGCGCCTCAGTGCCCGGTCGTTTCGTTCAGTCGATGCATCCTGTGGTCGAGCAATCCGTGCGGTTGGGCACCTTGTCGTTGATTGCTGATGACCAGTGTAGCAAAGTTGAGTGTCTAGTTGTCAAGATTATTGAGGCGATGGTTGCCACCCCGGTTTCACCCACCCTGAGCAGGTGGGTTTCACCCTTCCGCCGCACCCACCTACGCTGGTGACGTGCTCGACCTGGTCCTGATCCGCCACGGGCAGTCCACCTGGAACGCCGAGAACCTCTTCACGGGGTGGGTCGACGTCGACCTGACCCCCGCCGGAGAGGCCGAGGCCCGAGCCGGCGGCGAGCTCCTGGCCGCCACCGACGACCTCGACCTGCGCGTCCTGCACACCTCGGTCCTGACCCGGGCCATCCGCACGGCCGAGCTCGCCCTGGCCGCCGCCGGCCGAAGCTGGCTCCCGGTCCGTCGCGACTGGCGCCTCAACGAGCGCCACTACGGGGACCTGCAGGGCAAGAACAAGGGCGCCATCAAGCAGGAGTTCGGCGCCGAGCAGCTCCAGCTGTGGCGGCGCAGCTACGACACCCCGCCCCCGCCGCTCTCGCCCGGCAATCCCTACGACGTGGCCGGCGACCCCCGCTACCGCGGCCTCGATGCGGCCGACCTCCCCCGCACCGAGTGCCTGGCCGACGTCGTCCGCCGCGTGGTGCCCTACTGGGAGTCCGTCGTCGTCCCCGACCTGCGGGGCGCTGCGGCCGAGGGCGACGGCGCCGTCCTGGTCGCCGCCCACGGCAACTCCATCCGGGCCCTGCGCAAGGTCCTGGAGAACATCGCCGACGCCGCCATCACCGGGCTCGAGGTGCCGACGGGCATCCCCTACCGCATGCGCCTCAACGACGACCTCAGCGTGCACGCGGCCGACTACCTGGGCGACCCCGAGGCGGCCGCCGCCGCCGCGGCCGCCGTGGGCCGCCAGGCCGACCAGCCCATCGGCTGACCTCCGGCTCCGCCCCTACGCCCCGAGGGGGGTAGGCAACGGGCAAGGAAAGTGATATCTACTAGATATCACTTAATGTCGGAGGAGTACATCATGCGCACCGCCGAGACACCAGCACCCGCCACTACGCCCGTCGGCCACCAAGGGGCCCGGGTCGACATCACCGAGCGTCCCGCCTTCGCCGTCAACGGGTGGTTCGGCGTCCTCGCCCTCTTCGTCTGCATCGGCGGCATGGTGCTCGCCGGCTTCAAGGCCAAGGGCTGGCTGTGGCTGCCGATCCTGGTCTTCGTGCTGATCTTCAGCACCCTGGTCATCGTGCCGCCGGGGCAGACCTCGGTGGTCCAGTTCTTCGGCCGTTACATCGGCACGGTTCGGCGGTCCGGCTTCTGGTCTGTGGCCCCGCTGACCATGCGCCGCCGGGTCAGCATCCGGGTGCGCAACTTCGAGACCGGCCACCTGAAGGTCAACGACGCCGACGGCAACCCGGTCGAGATCGCCGCCATCGTGGTCTGGCAGGTGGCCGACACCGCCAAGTCGAGCTACGCCGTGGACAACTTCGTCGACTTCATCTCGGTCCAGGCCGAGTCCGCCCTGCGCCACGTCGCGGTGAGCCACCCCTACGACGACACCACCGGAGCCGGGACGTCCCTGCGCGGCTCCACCGACATCGTCGCCGGCGAGCTGGCCGCCGAGGTGGCCGAGCGGGTATCCATCGCCGGGCTCGAGGTCGTCGAGGTGCGCATCTCCCATCTGGCCTACGCCCAGGAGATCGCGCAGGCCATGCTGCGCCGCCAGCAGGCCAACGCCGTCGTGGCCGCCCGCTCGCGCATCGTGGAGGGCGCCGTCGGCATGGTCGAGATGGCGCTCAGCCGCCTCAACGAGGGCGGCGTCGTCTCCCTCGACGAGGAGCGCACGGCCGCCATGGTGAGCAACCTGATGGTCGTCTTGTGCGGGGACCAGCCGCCGTCGCCCGTCGTGAACACGGGCTCGCTCTATACGTGAGTGAGCGGCGACAGGTCCTGCTCCGCGTCGACCCGGCGGTCCACGATGCGCTGGTCCGTTGGGCCAACGACGAGTTCCGCAGCGTCAACGCCCAGATAGAGGTGGTGCTGCGCCGGGCGCTGAGCGAGGCCGGGCGCATGCCGCAGCAGGCGGCGCCCCTACCCAGGCGCGGCCGGCCGGTCAAACAGGACTGAACGACCACACTGAATGGAACGGGGGCACCGTGCCCGTTCACCCGTCCGCCTGCCCGGGATGCGACGTGCTCGCGGAATGCGACGTGCCCCCGGACAGCGGCAGGCCGGGGCACCTCGCCGCGCCCCGGCCTGACCGACCGTCTACAGGACTGCCGCGTCTACAACGCGTCAACCCCGCGTTCTCCGGTGCGTACCCGCACCACGGCTTCGACGGGGATGACCCACACCTTGCCGTCGCCGATCTTGCCGGTTGAGGCCGAGGCGACGATGGCGTCGACGACCTCGTCGACCTGACCGTCGTCCACCAGCACCTCGACACGGATCTTGGGGACGAAGTCCACCTCGTACTCCGCACCGCGGTACACCTCGGTGTGACCCCGCTGGCGCCCGAAACCCTGGGCCTCGGTCAGGGTCATGCCCTGCACCCCGAGGTTCTTGAGGGTCTCCTTGACGTCGTCGAGCTTGAACGGCTTCAGGACTGCCACGATCAGCTTCATTTGTCGATCTCCTTTCGTTCTGAGTGACCGGGCCTAGGAACCGCCGCCGGTATCGGGAATATCTTCGGCACCGGGGACCGGATAATCCTCCCGGGGATCCGATGCGCCTCCCTTGTCGAGACCGGCCATCGCGAAGGCACCGTCCGAGCGCATGGCGAGGGTCTCCTCGGGGAAGGCCTCCTCACCGTGGATCGCGAGGTCGCCGACTTCGAGGATCTCGTCCTTGTACCGGGCACCACGCAGGACCCACCCGATGATCTTCATCAGGATGAAGGTGACCAGCGCCGACCAGAAAAGGACCCAGATGGCTGCCCGGAACTGTTCCCACAGCTGGTGGGCGGACCCCGTGTACATGAGACCGTTCACGCTGAATGGGGTGCAGCTCCCGCTCGCCGTGGTGTAAGTGGCCTGCGATGTGGCGACGACGGTGCTCCCGGTGTTGGCGAGGTGGCCGCAGCCGTACTCAATCATGTTCGGGTCACCGAAGATGCCGAGCAGCATGCCGCCCATGAAGCCGGCGATGCCGTGCGTGTAGACCACTCCCAGGGCGTCGTCGACCTTGGAGAACGGCCGCACCTTGGAGAGGTAGTTCCAGGCCACCCACACGACGGCCGAGCAGATGGCGCCGACGTAGATGGCACCCCGGCCGTTCACCCAGCCGGCACACGGTGTGATCCCGACCAGGCCGCAGATCATGCCGTTGACACCACCCAGGAATGTGGGCTTTCGCTCCTTGGTCAACAGCGCGTCCATGACCATCCAGACGATGACCCCGGTGGCCGTTGCGATGTTGGTATTGATCACGGCCGCCGCCATGCTGGCCCCGGCGTAGTAAGGGTCACCACCGTTGAAGCCGTTCCAACCGAGCCACAGGATGCCGGCCCCGACCGCCGCCATCACCAGGTTGTTGGGCAAGGCATGCTGTCGATCTCGTAGGAGCCGTGGTCCGAGGACCCAGGCCGCGACGAAGCCGGACACGCCGGCCGACATATGGATGACGTAACCACCCGAGAAGTCCAGTGCCCCTTCCTGGGCGAAGTAGCCGCCGCCCCAGAGCAGGAATGCGTCGACGCCGTAGACGAAGGTCGACCACAGCGGGACCAGCAGGCACCACGCCAGGAACTTGATGCGCCCGAGCACGCTCCCCAGGAACAGCAGAGGAGTGATGGCGGCGAACACGAACTGGAAGTAGGCCAGCGACGACGTCGGGAAGTGGAACGGAATGATGCTGTTCGCATTCGACGACGCCATACCCTGTTCGCCCACGCTGTTGGTGATGCCGCCAGGTTTTCCGACGAAGTCCTCGAAGAAGTACTGCCACGTCCCCGTATCGTTCGTGAGCTTGCCGTTGACGAGCACGTGCTGTGTTGCCACGCCGCCATTGACTCCGCCCCCGATCGAGGTTGCGCCGAATCCCATCTTGTAGGACCAGAGCACCCAGGCGAGCAGAACCAGCGAGAACCCGGCGAACATCATGGCCAACACGTTGACGGCCCACTTCTTGGGCACGATCGACGCGTAGAGCACGGCCAGTCCGGGAAGGCTCATGAGTCCGACGAACGTGGCGGCGGTGACCTGCCACGTGTTGTCGGCCGGATTGAGCCAACTTGGATACGGAACGGGAACTGTCGCTCCCAACAAGTGGATCACTACGCCTCTCCTAACTGTCGTTGGTCCCCGGCGCTCCGCCCTGTGACGTGAACGTCACTGAGCGCAAGGTACGCAAGCCATTTCGTACGGTTCTCCCCGTCGGAGACACAATGCAGGGGGGGAGTTTCCACATCGTCACCGCTGTGTTTCGAGCGCGTTAATCCACAACTTCCGCCCACATCCGCTCAGGGCGGAACCCCAACCCGTCCCCCCGGGGCAGGAACGTCGACGTTTCCCCAGCCCCACTACGATCTCCCGATCCCGCCCGCCGACGAACCTCCCACTATGCCTACGCACCAGCCGACGCCCGAAGGTCACCCCTCGTCCGCACCGGCACACCCGCCTGATCCGGGCCCCGACGACCGGGTTGCCCCGCTGCGCGGAGCGGGGGTGCAGGTCGACGGCCGCCGCATCGTCCAGGTACTGGTCGGGCTCGTGCTTGTCACCCTGGCCGTTCTCGTCGTGGTGTTCACCGTGGCCGGCATCCACAACAACCGGCAGATCAACCAGCTGCGCGACCAGGGTGTCGCGGTCGAGGTCACCGTGACCGGCTGTCAGGGATTGCTCGGGGGCAGCGGCAGCAACTCGGCCGGGTACTCGTGTCGGGGCAGCTACGAGCTCGACGGCCGCCGCTACAGCGAGGTGCTGCCCGGGACATCCCTGCACGTACCGGGGAGCACGATCCGATCCGTGGCCGTGCCCGGCGATCCTGCGCTCGTGTCACCGGTGTCGATCGTCGACTCCGAGCATGCGTCGGACGGCGTCTTCATCCTGCCGGCCGTCCTGCTCGTCATCCTGCTCGGCGCGCTCGGCGGGCTCGTGCTGTTGCGTCGAGGGGCTGGTGAGCGGACCGCGGGCTGAGCAGAGCGGCCCCCTCGGCGGCGACGGACGAGATGGATGGTCTCAGGTCGGGGGCGTATAGCGCTTGTTCGGGCGCGGCCGTGGCCCGTTCGCCGGGCGCGGGCCGTTGCGCTGTGGTTTGGGCGCCGCCGCTTCCGCCCGTTTCAGCGCCTGCTGCAGGCGATAGGCCCGGACCAGGTACCACGCCCCGGCCAGCAGGAAGGGGACGCCGAATCCCCAGAACCGCAGGTTGAAGGCGGCCAGCCCGAAGAGCGCCATCGTGATGCCCTGGAAGAGCCGCTTGCGCAGCAGCGACGTCACCAAGATGAGCACCGACATGCCGAGCATCACGAAGGTGAGCTCGTCATAGATGTTCACGCTCTGGTGCGTGGCCTTGGCGTGGTCGATGGTCGCCGAGCCGATGAGGATGGCGACGATCGCGCCGAGCGGTGCGGCAACGAGGCCGATGGCCCGCTCCCTGTCGTCGGAGCGCCGGATGGTCTCGTCGAGTTCCTCGACCGTGCGGTCGTCGGTCGGAGCCTTGCCGTCGGCATCGTCGTCGGGCTGCACGATCGTGTACTTCAAACGCTGCCACCGGGTCATCGGGGGCGCGTCGTCGCCTCCCGTGTGACCGGTGTCGTCGCTCGAGGGCACCGCGGAAGGCTACCGCTCTCTCGGGGGAGGATCCCTTTGGGCAGGTCGGTGCGGCCTCCGGGACACCGCCCACCGGACGGACCGACCTGTGGCGCAGAGCAGTGGCGTGGGCTCCAATGCCGGTCCTGGCTACGAAATACGCTGACGCGATGTCCCCGACGGAACGATCGCAACGGGGACCGCTGCCGTGGCTCCGCCACCGGGTCACCCGGGCGGCCGATCGAGAAGCGCAGAGAATGGATTCGGATCCCGTGGCGGCGCTGCAGTCCGCGCGGGACACGCTGGAGTGGTCGCTCCGTCACCGTGGGCCTGATTCCCCCATGACCCTGGACGCCAAGGGAGAGGTCGCCCAGAAACTGGAACGCCTCGGTCGCTTCGGTGATGCTCTGACCCTCCGGGATGAGGTCGTGACCCAGTGGCGACGTGCGGTGGGAGCCGACGATCCCCACACCCTCGCGGCGGAGGCCTTGCAAGGGTTCGACCTCGATCGACTGGGTCGACATTCCGAGGCGCGGATCCTGTTCGAACACATCGTGGGGGCGCGCACGAGCGCCCTCGGGCGAGATGACGCGTCGACGTGCGCCGCCATGGAGTGGCTGGGATGCACGCTGCGCAATCTCGGCGAGCTCCACGAGTCCCGTCGCCTTCTGGAAGAGGCGGTGGACGGCTACACCCGGCACAGTGCGGGGGAGACCGAGGACTGCATGAGGGCGATGGCGCACCTCGCGACGACGCTGTCCCAGCTCGAGCTCATTCCCGAGGCCTGTGATCTCCGCCGGCGCATCCTCGAAGTCCGCAATCGCACTTTGGGTGCCGACGACCCCAGGACACTCAGTTCCCTCGAGAACCTGGCCACGACCCAGTTGTGGCTTCACGAGCTCGATGAGTCAGAGGTGATCGGTCGGAATCTCCTGGAGAAGAGGATCCGCCTGCTCGGTGAGGACCATGCCGACACCAGGCGGGCACGGGAGTTGCTCGCTGCGATCGACGACGCCGTGGGCTCCGATTCGTAGAAACTGGCCTCGGGGGCCCGACCTGCTGGGCCCACGACGCGGATCGCCGGCCGTATCGCCTCGAGCGGGACAAGCACTCCTGGAGAACGTCCTGGCAGGCCGACGCAAACCCCGCTGCGACACCATCCCCGTCTGGGGTGTCTAACGTGCGTGATGAGGGCGCAGGCCCGGCGCATCGGGAGGAGCCCGAAGATGAAGCTCGTGGTTGCGGTCGTGAAGCCGTTCAAGATCGACGACGTCAAGAACGTCCTGAAGAACATGGGCGTGGCGGGCATGACACTGACCGAAGCCCAGGGCTTCGGGCGCCAGCGCGGGCACACCGAGAACTACCGGGGAGCCGAGTACCAGGTCGACTTCGTGCCCAAGCTGCGACTCGAGGTCCTCGTCGAAGACGATCGGGCCGAGGCCGTGGTCGACGCCATCGTCTCGTCCGCGGCTACCGGCAAGATCGGCGACGGGAAGGTGTGGGTCGTACCGGCCGAGACGGTGGTGCGGGTGCGTACCGGCGAACGCGGAGCCGACGCCGTCTGAGCTGGACTTGGCCCCGCCCGGATGGCCACACGCCTCGGCATGTCGAGAGGGGTCGGGACTACTCTTTGCGCCCATGAGCCGCGACGACTTTGACCTGTCCAAGATCTGGCTGTTCTCCACCTCGTCGGCCAAGGACCTGCGCACGATCAAGCGCGCGTTCGAGGAGGTGACCGTGCCGCCCGGTCGCATGCTCTGCGAACAGGGCACCATCGGGCGCGAGTTCTTCCTCATCGTGAAGGGGCAGGCCGCTGTGCGGCGCAACAACCGCAAGGTCGCCACGCTCGGCCCCGGCCAGTACTTCGGCGAGATGGCCCTGCTCGACCGCAGGCCCCGCTCCGCCACCGTGACCTCGGACACCGACATGACGCTGCTCGTGCTGGGCCAGCGTCAGTTCAACGGCGTGCTCGACGCCGTGCCCGCCCTCTCGCGCAAGATGCTGGCCGCCATGGCCACGCGCCTGCGCGAGGCGGACGAGAAGGCGATGGCCGTCTTGTAGGAGCCAGTATCGGGCCGACGCCGCACCGGCGTGTCGGCCCCTTGAGCTGGCAGTTCGTTCCCGGGTATCCGCGTCCGCGCCGGGACGCGCTGCGAAACTTCCTGTGTCCATTCACCTCGCCTGGACACTGGAGGTCACGGTCATGCATCTGGATCCGAGAAAGCTCGGTGCGGAGTTCCTCGGCACCTTGATACTGGTCGTCGTCGCCGTCGGCGTCGCCACGGAGACGTTCGGCTTCAAGCTCTTCGGGTTGAGCTACGCGGCGGGGGTCGCCGCCACCGCCTTCGCCTTCGGCCTGGTGCTCGTGGCGCTCGTCTACGCCATCGGACCCATCTCGGGCTGCCACGTGAACCCGGCCGTGACGCTCGGGTTCATCGCAGCGGGCCGCATGAAGCTGGCCGAAGGTGTGGCCTACCTCGTGGCGCAGTTCGCGGGCGGGATCGTCGGTGCCTACCTCCTCTACTGGATGTTCACCACCTCGCCGCTGTACAAGAAGTCGGTCCAGGGCCTCGGTACGGACGGGTACGGCAAGGAATCGCACCTGTTCGTGAGCCAGGGGGGCGCCTTCCTGATTGAGGTCGTCCTCACCACGATCTTCGTGCTGGTCGTGCTGTTCGCCACCCACAAGGCCTCCATTCAGGGCGCCGCCGGCGTGGCCATCGGCTTCGCACTGGTGTTCGTCCACCTCATCGGCATCCCCCTCACGGGCACCTCGGTCAACCCCGCCCGGAGCCTCGGGCCTGCGCTGGTGGTGGGCGGCACGGCGCTCAGCCAGGTCTGGCTCTTCATCGTCGCCCCGCTGGTTGGCTCGCTCGTGGCGGCGATCATCCACCTGGTGCTGGCCGAACGCTCGAAGGACGAGATCGTGGTGGAGGCCCTGGCGCCGTCGTAGCCCGCTACCGTCGGGTCCATGGATCTGACCGAGGCACTCACATTCACCAGGAACCGCAAGCAGGGGGTCCTGGCCACCATCCGGGCCAACGGGCGGCCGCAGCTGTCCAACATCATGTACGTGCCCGACGAGGGCGACACGTTCCTGATCTCCATCACGGACAGCAGGGCCAAGACGGCCAACTTGCGGCGTGACCCCCGGGCCTCGCTCTACGTGCTGGGCGACAACTTCTGGCAGTACGTGGTGATCGAGGCGACCGCCGAGTTGTCGCCGGTGGCGGCCGACCCGAACGACGCCACGGTCGAGGCCCTGATCCGCTACTACGAGACGGGCTCGGGCACGCACCCGAACTGGGACGAGTATCGAGCCGCCATGATCGCCGACAAGCGGATCGCCCTCACGCTGCGGCCCGAACGCGCCTACGGGTTGATAGCCAGCTGACGCTCAGGTGCCGACTGCCGGCGCCGTCGCTCAGGCCGGCGTCTCAGCCGGCGCTGCCGTTGCCGCCGCCACCGGCCCACCGTTGAGCGACTCCTCCACCAGCTGCGAGAGGTCGAGCACGCGCACGTCGTCCTGCTTGTCGTTGGCCCGGACGGCGTCGTCCAGCATGATCATGCAGTAGGGACACGCCGTCGAGACGACATCGGCCCCGGTGCCGAGCGCCTCATCCATGCGCTCCATGTTGACCCGCTTGCCGATGTTCTCCTCGAGCCACATGCGGGCGCCGCCGGCGCCACAGCAGAAGCCGCGCTCCTTGCAGCGGCGCATCTCGATCTGCTCGACCCCGGGGATAGCGCTCAGCACAGTACGCGGCTCCTCGATGATCCGGTTGTGCCGCCCCAGATAGCAGGGATCGTGGTAGGTGACCTTCCCCGTGTAGCCCGAGCCCGGCGTGAGCTTGCCCGACCGCACCAGGTGCTCGAGCAGCTCGGCGTGGTGGATGACCTCGTAGTTGCCCCCGAGCGCGGGGTACTCGTTCTTTATGGTGTTGAAGCAGTGCGGGCAGCTGGCGATGATCTTCTTCGCCTCGGCCTGGTCGAGGGTGGCGATGTTCATCTTCGTCTGCTCCTGGTAGAGGTATTCGTTGCCCAGGCGGCGCACCGGGTCGCCGGTGCAGGACTCCTTCGGGCCGAGGATGCCGAAGGTCACGCCGGCCCGGTGCAGCATGCGGGCCGTGGCCTGCACGCCCTTGCGGGCCCGCTCGTCGAGGGCGCCGGCGCAGCCGACCCAGTACAGGTACTCGATGTCGGCGGGGATGGTGCCGGTGATGAGCGGGATCTCGAAGTCGAGGGTCTGGGTCCAATCGAGCCGCTTGTTCTGCCCGAGACCCCAGGGGTCGCCCTGGTTCTCGACGTTGCGCAGCATGAGACCGGCCTCGCTCGGGAACTCGGACTCCATCAGGACCTGGTAGCGCCGCATGTCGACGATGGCGTCGATGTGCTCGATGTCGACCGGACACTCCTCGACGCAGGCGCCGCACGTCGTGCAGGCCCACAGCACGTCGGGGTCGATGACGTTGGGCACGAGGGCCGTCTGCTCGCCTTGACCACTGATCAGCGGAGTGGCGGACGCGAACATGTTGTCCCGCAGCCCCATGATGAGCAGCTTCGGGGAGAGCGGCTTCTCGGTGTTCCAGGCCGGGCAAGCGGACTGGCAGCGCCCGCACTCGGTGCAGGTTGCGAAGTCGAGCATCTGCTTCCAGGTGAAGTGCCCGATCTCGCCCACGCCGAACACCGTGTCCTCGTCGACGTTCTCCATGTCCATGTCCGGCGTGCTGTAGAGCGCTCCGAGAGCCCGGGGGCGACGGGAGAAGGCGATGTTGATGGGCGCAATGAAGATGTGGAGGTGCTTGGAGTACGCAATGAACACGATGAAGCCGGAGATGATGGCCACGTTGAGGAGCAGGAAGACCGTGGCCAGCACCGAGTTGACTCCCGAGCCGAGTGGGGCGAGCAGATTGGCCAGCCCGTGCGAGGCGAAGGGCCCCCAACTCGTCCCGAAGGGGAACTGGTTCTGCCCGGTCTTGGGGTCGACGATGGCGTTGATCTGGGCCGCCCGGTAGAAGAGGAGCGTGATGATGACGCCGGCGATCATGAGGAGGACGATCCAGGCGGCGCCGGTGTGGGAGCCGTAGAAGCGGGACTTGCGCTCGAGCCGGTCGGGGGCGTTCTTGATGCGGATGATCGTGAACACGATGAGGGAAACGAGCACCGCGCAGGCGAAGAAGTCCTCGATCGCCCCGACCCAATTCCAAGTCCCGATGAGCGGGAAGTGGAACGTCTTCTGGAAGAGGGCGCCGTAGGCCTCGACGATCGTCAGCAGCAGGATGGTGAAGCCCCACATGGTGAAGAAATGGGCCAGGCCCGGCACGGTCCACTGCAGCAGCTTGCGTTGACCGGCCACCTCGGTGGCCTCGGCTTCAGCCTTGGGGATGATGCTGCCCCGGGTCCGGTTGGGGTCCTTCTTTCCAGCGCGAATGAGCTTGGACAGCCAGTGGAAGCGGCGGGCGGCGATGCCGAAGCCGATGACGGTGATGGCAAGGCCCAAGATGATCCTGGTCGGCACGAATGCTCCTCGTCTCTGGTTACTGCGTGGTCACTTCGAACAGGGCCGGCGGCGGAAGTGCGAGCGCCACCTGGGATTTCAGTGCGGCCCAGAGGATAGTGGCGCCGCCACTCTGGGGCGTAGTTCAGGTCCGACTGCCGTGCCCATTGGGCTCCGGCGACGCCGGTTGGATGCCCGGCGCAAGCCACCTCGAAACCTGGCCGCTCGGGCGCGTGGAGGAGCCTCGCCGGCAATCCCGACCCGGCCACAGCTCGTCGTGCCACAGCGTGCAACAGGGTCCCGCTGCCACTTTCGTGCCACACAGAGTCGACTTCGACAGAAATCGGGTGGGTTTCGGCCACAGTGAATTCGCGTTTACCCAGCGTGTAGATTCGCGGCGTTCTCGCGGGCGTAGTTCAGAGGCAGAACATCAGCTTCCCAAGCTGAGAACGCGGGTTCGATTCCCGTCGCCCGCTCTCGCAAATCATCTGGTCAGAATGTGGTGTCTCGGCTCCTGAGCGAAAATCTGGCTTCGGTACCTGGGCGACACTTTGCGGACACGGCTTCGGTACCGGGCGAGACTGGCTCCGGCACTCAGGGACACTCAAGGACCCTTTCGCGCTCGAAGCACCGAAATGGGCGGAATTGAACCAGCCTCGAATGCTCACTCCGCCCTAAGCATTCGAGCTATCGCAAACCGATTTCGAGGCCTCTCTGCCTCCTTCCGCGATCCGACGGCCCCGAAAGGAACGCGGCTGACCTCCCCCCTCCCTAGTCCCCGGTACAGGCGTTGGTGGCGTTGCTCGGGTCGAAGGTCTGCCCGTCACCGGGGAAGTACCACTCGACCTCCTCGTACGCCGGCGGACCGCCACTACAACTCCCCAGGTCGAACGCGACCACGGTGATGGGCTCGAGCGGCCAACTCGACATCGGTCCGCTCTGATTCGTCCCGTCGACGGACTGGCCCTGGCCGGTTGCCTCGGCAGCGCCCCAGTTCGACCACGAGACGGAGTGCAACTGTGGGGCCGGCAGAGTCTCTCCCAAAGTGATGTCGGCGGGAGCCACCTCACCGAAGCCACTGATTCCGCCGAACGAGCCCAGCGCCTGACCCCAGGCCGCGCTTCCGAGGAGGGGGCCCCCGGCGGCCGGAGTCGACGGAGAAGTCGTCGTGACGGATGGCGGGGTAATGGTCGTGGTGGTCGAGGACGTGGTGGTCGTTGGCGCGAGCGTCGTGGTCGTTGTCGTCGCCACGGCGGCCGCTGGCGCCTGGGCCGGGCCGAGGGCGGTCTGGGGCGTCCACGCCGAACCGTTCCAGTGCAGGATCAAGATCTCCGGGGTCCC
This sequence comes from uncultured Acidimicrobiaceae bacterium, assembly GCA_963755375.1. Taxonomy (GTDB): domain Bacteria; phylum Actinomycetota; class Acidimicrobiia; order Acidimicrobiales; family RAAP-2; genus Bog-473. Next base: position 323,083 of record CAVWKG010000006.1, read on the forward strand.
GTAGTCACCGGGTCCCGAGCTCGCGTCAGCGCTAGAGATACTGACCGGACTCTCCCATCCGACGGCCCAGGCGTTGGAACGAGATGTCGCGGCCACACCGGAGAGGCCGCCTACCTCAGCTTCGAGGCCTGGAACGGACTCATGTATCCAGGCGGAGCCGTTCCACTCCAGGATCACGCCGTTCGTGGGGCCGTCGCCCGAGCCGCTCTGTCCGACCGCCCACCCTCTGCTCGACGAGAGAGACGCCACGGCAGAGACGTCGATGCCACCTCCGAACGTAGGAGTTGGCACTTGCCCCCACGTTTTCCCGTTCCACCGCTCGATCAAGCTCGTGCCAGGACCACAGCCACAGTCGGTGCCATTGCCAACCGCCCAGGCCGTTTCCTCTTTCGAGACCGCGACGCCGCTCAAGAAGTTGTTGACATGCTGTTCGATGCCGGGATTCGCGCTAGGTATCTGCTGCCACGTTTTTCCGTTCCAGTGCAGGATCAACGTGTTAAGGCTCTTCGTAGAGCCGACGGCCCAGACATTGGTGGGCGATGTCCCCGCCACCCCCGAAAGCGTCCCGGCGGGGCTAGGCGTCTGTCGCCATTCCTTGCCGTTCCAATGCAAGATCAGCGCGTCATTGTTGTTCGTCGAACCGACGGCCCAGGCATTGGTGGGCGACGTCGCTGCCACCGCGGCGAGCGAGCCGGCGATGCTCGGCATCTGCTGCCACTTCTTCCCGCTCCGGTGCAGGATCAAGGTCCTGGAGGGGGCCGGATAGGTACCGCTGGAGCCGACGGCCCAGACATTGGTGGGAGACGTGGCGGCCACACTGTGGAGCACGGCGTCGGGAGGACTCGGGCTTGGTTCGGGCTGCCAACGCGTGCCGTCCCAATAGAGCGTCAGGGTTTTGGAGTCCGAACCGTTGCCCGAGTAACCCACGGCCCAGGCCCCACCACGCGTCGCGGCGACGCCGTTGAGTGCTCCGGCCTCGGCAGCAAGGCCGGGGGGCGACGTTGCGTGGTCGTCGTGGGTCACGCCGCGTTGCCCGGCGGAGGCCGCCGACACCATGGAGAACGCCAGAACCACGCCGAGTGCGGGCGCCGCGATCCGCGAAAGTGTTCGTTGTCGTCCCATGCCGGAACCTCCTCGCGTTCCCGCCCGTCCGGAAGGGTTGCCGCGGAGTGGCGGCGGAGCGTAGCGGTGGGGCCACTCATGTTGCAATCCCCGTGGCGTCCTCGCCCGCGAAGACAGGTCGATCTCGACCGCGGGAATTCCCAACAGGAAGGTGTTCTCGATGTTCTCGGAGATCGTCGACGCGTAGTCATGCACATTGGTCACACGGGCTTCTCAGGTCTGTCTCAGCCTCGACGAGAGCCTCGTCTCTCGCCGGCGAACGGCCACGTGCGCCGTCGCGCGACACGTCTGCAAATAAAACGAAGGAGAATTCGACCTCACAACAAGTCATCGAAAGACCTGAGTGGCGCGCAGTCGGACGTGAACGCACCCTGCTCCACAGACGGCCGGTTGGACGGGGAAGACGATCCCACCCATCACCTCCCGCATCGCCGCCCGGCCGGTACCAGGCGGAGCCACATTCGACAAGGCCGAGGTGGGCATGGCGACTGCCACCGAAGGCGGGGGATACTGGCTCGTGGCCTCCCATGGCGGCGTCTTCAGCTACGGCGATGCCCGCTTCTACAGGTCAGCGGGACTGACACCCGTCGCCCAACCTGTCGTCGGCATGGCATCCACCCTCGACGGCGCGGGGTACCGGCTCATCGCGGCCGGCGGCGGCGTCATCAGCTACGGGGGGGCGCTCGTCTACGGGTCGGCGGGGGGCGCTCCCTAGGTGTCGTCGCTCCCCGCAGGGGAGCCGACCGATGCCGCCGGCCGGCTGCGGCTGCACCGGTGGTTCGACCGCGTGATCGTCGCCGTGGCCATCACCGCGCTCGCATCAGGCTTCGGCCAATTCGGCGTGGTGGCCGCACTGGGGGACGTGTCGACGCAGTTAGGTCACGTTGCGCCAGGTGGATCGATCGCCGACAAGGTTGGGCTTTCCGGAACCAGCATCGGCGTGGGCCTGGCGATCATCCGCATCGCCTCGTTGGGCAGCCTCCCCCTGATCGGGATCGCGGACCGTTTCGGGCGCCGCCGCGTGATCCTGGCCGTCACGATGGCCGGCCTGGTGCTGACTGCCGCCGCCGCAGCCAGCCCGGGCTACTGGTGGTTCGTCGTCATCTTCGCGTTCGGGCGCCCGCTCCTGAGCGCCACGAACGCGCTGGCTGAGGTGATGGCCGCCGAGGAGACCGGCGTGCGCGACCGAACAGCCGCCATCGCCCTCATTGCGGCCGGCTACGCGGTAGGGGCGGGGCTCTCGGCCGTCATCCACAGCCTCGCGGCCGGGGCGCTGGGCTTTCGCGGGATCTTCGCGCTTGCCCTCGTGCCCCTCGCCGTCGTGTACGCGCTGCGTAGCTGGGTCGAGGAACCCGCCCGGTTCACGGTGGCGCACGCCGCCGCGGACCATCCGACCCCTGTCCTGGGTGCGATCGGTCCCCGGTATCGACGGCGGGTGGTCATCCTCTGCTCCATCTTCTTGGCGATCTCCATCGTCACGGGTCCGGCCAACAGCTTCGTGTTCCTGTACGCACAGGACGTCTTGCACCTGGCCGGCTACGTGACAGCGCTCATGGTCGTGGCAGCCGGGGTCTCGGGCGGGATCGGCCTGTTGGTGGGCCGATGGCTGGGCGATCGGATCGGCCGACGACCGACGTGCAGCGTGGCTGTGGTCGCCGTCGCGCTGACACCGGCGTTCGCCTACTCGGGCACAAAGAGCGCGCTCCTCGCCGGGTACATCCTGGGCGCGCTCAGCGGTGGGCTCCTCGCGCCGTCGCTCGGCGCCTTGCTCACCGAGCTCTTCCCGACGTCGGTCCGGGCGTCGGTGACCGGGTGGTCGGTAACGGCCGGCGTGGTCGGTGCCGTCTGCGGCCTCGTGGTGTTCGGGGCCGTCGCCGATATCGGCAACCGCTTCGCGTTGGCGGCCGATGTCACGTTCCTGCCGATGGTGGCCGCGGCGTCGCTCTTCTGGCTGCTCCCCGAGACGAAGGGACGGGAACCGGAGTCCCTGTGGCCGGCCGCCGTCCAGCCCTAATGGGCTAGGACAACCGTGTCGGATTGAAGGCGGCCTTGACGCCGGTGACCTTCCCGGCTGCCCTTCGTCTTGATCGACGACGAATCGACTCCTTCCAGGACGGCGTCGTGAGGCCCAGCGAGTGGGCAGCCGGCCTCGCCACGCCCAACCTCCTCATCGCACCTGAGTGCGACACCGGCTTGCTGCCTCGACGGGTCGGTGCCGTCGAGGAGTTCGTAGGCCGGCACTGCCGCGCCCACACGTTGACGAGACAGGCACCGCATAACCTTCGTCGCGTGCCACATCCCGGGCCGCTGTCCATGAGCGAGGTGCCCCCGCAGGGTAGCTACATGGCCAAGCGGTGCCCGCAGAGGCTGCAACTGGACGTGCTGCATCCGTGCGAGCCGCTGCCCACGTCTTCGTTCATTTCCATGCTCGGGGATGAGGGAAGAGACTTCGAGGCCGTCGTCTTCGCGCGGCTGGAGCAAGTGGTCCCTAACGCGGTTGTCATCGACAAGAGCCTCCCGGGAGGCAGCCGGGAGGCGGCGACAGTGGACGCGATGGACCGCGCTGTCCCGCTCGTGCTCGGCGGCCGATTGCCGGTCGATCGAATCGCCCTACGGGCTGGCGAGCCCGACCTTCTCCTTCGCTCCGACGCCTTCACGCCGAGCGCCGCGGCCGGGAACTATCTGCCCGTCGACGTGAAGCACCACAAGACCCTCGACCGGAAAAGCAAGGAAGACGCGGCCGGTGTGATCACTTCGGAGCTCGCGGCGCTCTTCGTCGGACCCTCCGAACCGAATAGCGAACTGGTGGCCCGGTGGCGGCGGGACGACCTCCTCCAGCTTGCCCACTATCAACGCATGCTCGAGGCGTCCGGTCGAGCGTCACGGCTCGGCCGGTGGGCCGGCATCGTTGGCCGGGAGGAGCGGGTCGTCTGGTACGACCTCGACCACCCCCAGTGGCACCCGACCGCGTACATCGGAGAGCCGCCTGAACGGCTGCTCTCGACCATGGAGGTCTACGACCTGGAGTTCGCGCATCGTCTCTCGGTGATCGACGCGGCAGTCACCCACCTGACCGATCCGACGTCACCCCTCCTGGCCGAACCGATCGCCGTGCCCGATTGCGACGGGTGTGGGTGGCAGGACTGGTGTTTCCAGCAGATGGAAGCATCGGGTGACGTCAGCCTTTTGCCCGGGATGAGCCCCGAAAAGCGGCTCAAGTGCCTCGCACGCGGAGTGACCAACATGGAAGACTTGGCTTCCCTCGACTCTCGCACCGCGCGACTGATAGCGGCCGGAGTCGATCTGCAGTACCTCGCAGAAAACGCTCAGGTCGTTGAACCGTCAATTCCGGTCACGGACCTGCTGACCCGCCGATCCCAACAGGCGGAGCGGCTGATGGCCGAAGGCATCTGCACCGTGGCCGACGTCGGTGACATCGACCCGCTGACTGCCACGTTCGGCGATGCCGGCATCGGCGATCTGCCACAGCAGATCGACAACGCGAGGGCTCGGATTGGCCCCTCTCCGGCCTATCGCCGCCGCGGGGTCGACCAGGTCATCGTCCCCCGGGCCGACATCGAAGTCGATGTGGACATGGAGAATGTGAACGATGGCTGTTATCTCTGGGGCGCGTTGCTCAACGTCCGTGACCGTTCCGGCGCCGTGGCGACCGAATACCTCCCGTTCGTCTCGTGGAATCCTGATACCGCCGCGGGAGAGATCGACGCGTTTCTCTCCTTCTGGGAGTGGTTCACCGAACTCCGGACCGAGGCAGCTATGAATGACGCCTCGTTTCGCGCCTACTGCTTCAGCCAGGGCGCCGAGAACGGACAGCTGCGTCGCCTGGCGGCGCGCTGCGGACTCGAGAAGCAGGTCGAAGCTTTCATCGGATCCGTAGAATGGGTCGACCTGCTCCCAATGGTGCGGGACCAGGTCATCACGGGTCTGCCGAGCATGGGTCTCAAGACGGTTGCCCCGCTGACAGGGTTTTCCTGGCGGGGAGATGACGCCGGCGGTGACTCAGCCATGGTCCGCTACATCGAGACGACAACAGGCGAGGACGCGGCTCTCCGCTCCGAGGCGCGGCAATGGATCCTCGACTACAACGAGGATGACGTCCGCGCCACGGCCGCGCTACGGGAGTGGCTCGACCACCATGCGAGCCTCCTTCCCTCGATAGAAGACGCTGCACCACTTCCCTGACCCCGGGCGGGATGCCCTGGGAGTCCGGCCTCACTCTCATTCGAGGATGGCAGGAGCCCTCGAATGAGAGACCCGGTCGCATCCATTCCGGCCAACAGCGCACCCGGGAGGCTGAACCCTCCGCGATCCTCGATGTGGTCGATCAAGTCCGAACTAACCGGGGGAGCAACGCTGCATGGCCTCCAAGGTTCGTCCTCGTCCACAATGCAGAAGCAGTGATCCGATCGAGGACGCGGACCGTGATGACCTGTATGCTCACGTCATCGAGGACCCCCCAGGTATGCGGGTGCTTGCTGGCCTGGCGAACCTGGATCCAATGGACCAGGTGTCCCCGGATGTACAGATCACACTCGGGGGCCGAGTGTGGCCGCGCCACGTAATGCGGCCTCCGACGTGAACAGCGTGGGCTGGTCTCCAGTCGGTGCAGGTGCAGTTTCGGCGGACTGCTCCGAGAGCCGACGTTGCTCGGCGAGCACTTCCTCGGCCAGCGCAAGCCATGCGTCAAGCGACGCAAGTGCCTTCGACACCATGATGGTCTCCTCATCGAACCTGGCCTTGCCACCGTGCCTTGCGGCCGGTTGGTGAGCGTCATAGACCCAGGTGTCTCAGCTCGTCTGGATAAGTGAGGTTGATTATAGACCGAGTCCTCAGTGATCGACACACTTCCGCACAGCAGCCAACAGCGCGGCCGTTCGTCGATCTTCTTGAGGTGTCGCGACCATCCGGTTGATCACGTGGCTGAACGCGAGACCGAGGTCGGGCTCCGCAAAAGCGATTGACCCGCCAGCACCGTCGTGGCCGAAGGACGCGCCGCCCAACATGGGCTGGCGGGGGAACGGCCGTAGGAACCCGGTGGCCCACTTGGGTCCCTCGAAGGGATCGTTCCACTGCTTGCCCTCCGAGCGGATGACCGACGCGGCGGCGATGGTCTCGGGGCGCAGCAGCCGGGGGCCGTCGACCTCGCCGATGGTGGCCGCGTAGAGGCGGGCCAGCGACCGAGCATTGGTGATGCTGTTGGCCGCCGGGAGCTCGACCTGGTGGATCTCGGGGGAGTTGAAGCTGAGCCCACCGTCCGCCATCGTCACCGGCACCAGGCCGTTGAGTGTGATGGCGCGCCAGGGAATGCTGTCCTCGGGCAACACCAGGGCAACGAGCTCGGGCGGGGCATCGGGCGGCTCAATGGTCGACACCCGCGGTTCCAGTTCCGGCGGGAGCCCGATGTAGAGGTCGAGTCCGAGACGCTTGGCGAGCTCCGCGGCGACGAACGCGCCCAGGGTCTCTCCGGTGATGCGCCGCACGATCTCGCCGAACGTCCAGCTGAAGGTCACCGCCTGGTACACGTGCTGCGTCCCGGGTTCGAACAGGGGTGCCTGGGCGGCCAGGCGCGCCGCCATGCCGGCGGGGTCGGCCAGGTCGTCCAGCGTCACCGGGCCGTCGACCACGGGCAGGCCGGTCCGGTGGCTGAGGACGTCGCGGACGGTCGTGGCCGCCTTGCCTTCGGCGCCGTACTCGGGCCAGTAGGTCGTCACCGGCGCATCGAGATCGAGTTCGCCCCGCTCGACCAGCATGAGCGCGCAAATGGTCGACACACCCTTGCCGACGGAGAACACCGGCGTGAGGGAGTCACGATCCCACGCCCGACCCGTGGCCTTGTCGGCTACACCGCCCCACAGGTCGACGACCATCCGGCCGTCGACCGAGAGGGCGCAGCCAGCGCCCAGGTCACCGTCGTCGAACGTGGACGCCAGCGCGTCCGCCACCTGCCCGTATCCGGGCTCGGCGAAGCCTCCGAGATCTGTCACGGGGGTCCTCCCTGCAGTCGGACCGCGCCGGCGGATTCGCCAAGAGGTAGCGCACGGTGTGCACGACCACCCTACCGAGGTGTCTGTCCGACTCGACCGGGTTCGGTGCTCCGGCGCATCTCCCCTACCGGGGTCCGGGGACCACCTGGGGTTGCGGAGCGAGTTTTGGGCTATCCTCCGCAGGTCAACGGCCATATTCGTGAGGTGGCCGCGCGACGCACAGGAGGCGGCATGACGAAGGATGCCGGCGGCGGCGACCCGCCAAACAGCGCCGGCGTGACCTGCGCCGCGGTGCCGGTGGACGTCGAGGGCAAGCAGGCGGTCTGGATCTTCACGGAATTCGAGACGGGCGAATCGCTCAAGACGCTCCGCGACTGGCTGATCCCGAACAACTGGCCGGAATGGGGCGGCGAGATGTTCAAGGAGATGAAGCCGATCAGCTCGCTGGACCTGCGTCCGACCCCGGGCGACGAGCACCAGATCCATTCCAAGTACCTCGAAGTCGTCGAGATCGGGGGCCACCGGCTCGAGACCGAGCTGCGCTGCGAGTTCAAGTCAGCCAAGAAGTGGGCGGCCACGAGCTTCGATCTCGACCGCAGCATCGGGGACATGCTCCAGGTGGACCGTGGCTACCTCATGGTGGCCGACGTCGGCGGCCGACGCCACGTCAAGGCGCTCAAGGTCGTCGGGTTCACCAACACCCTGCTCAACACGGTCGCAACCGAGGTATGTCCGGAGTGGAGCATCTGGGTGCAGCGCGCCGCGAAGGTCAGCGCGGTCCAGGCCGCCGGGGGCTCCGTCGACCCGAAACCGGGGTCGGTCGGCGACCCCGACCCGAGGGTGTCCTGGTCCAGGGAGGGCGCCGCCGCGTTCACCGGCGGCGTGGCTGAGCAGTGGATCGGCACGGTCACCGACATGGTGGACTTCTATGGCCCCTTCACGGCCGACGTCACCGAGCGGCTCTGGTCGGGCCGCTACAGCCGGGTGGACGCGGCGACCGACACCACGCGCCTCTTCCAGCGCCTCGCCCGCGATTGGTCACTGGCCTGGCAGGCGGGGATGGAGAGCATCTCGCAATGGGCCGAGGTGACGGTGCGACCGACGGCCGGCGCGGATCCGGGACGGAGCGCGCGCACCACGGAGCACACGACGCTGATGGTGAAGGCACGGTCGGACCAGGCACGGGTGAGCATCACCGATCTCACCCGGATCGGGCGTACGCCGGCGACCATCAAGGCGGCCGAGGTCACGATCACCCCGCCGGTGATCGAAGAGGCGGGTCGTGCCTACGTCACCATTCAGGCGGACACCACCAACGTGCCCACCGGTCTCTACGAGGGTGCGCTCGTGGCCGGAGCCGGGGGCAAGGAAGCTCCCGCGCTGTTCTACGTGAGCCACGCCCAGCCCGCGGAGTCGTGAGGGGCCCGACCGGTGACCGCGCCTGAGGAACCGCAGGCCGCGTCGGCGGAAGACCGTCTGTCGCTGCTGATCGACCGCCTTCTGGCCTCCATGGACGCCGCCGCGTCCACCGGAGCCTGGGACCGGGTGGTCGAGCGCGCGGACGACGTGCTCGCCGTCGATCCGTCGAACCGCCGCGCCGCCGCAATGATGGAACGGACGATGCTCGAGCGTTCCCTACCCGGCGGCCAGCGGGCCTTCGTCAGTCTCGTCTTCGCCGACATCGTCCAGTCGACCGACATGGCCGAAGTGGTCGAACCGGAGATTATTCAGGACGTCTTCGTTCTCTACCGCCGGGTGGCGGCCGAGACCATCGAAGAGCTGGGCGGCCGCGTGCTCCAGTTCCAGGGCGACGGCGTCGTGGCGTGCTTCGGGTACCCCACCGCGCACGAGGACGACGCGCGGCGGGCGGTCCTGGCTGCGCTGCGCCTCGTCGAGCGGATGGCGCAGGCAGGCATCGAGCTGCACCGTCGCCATGGCATTGAGCCGGCCATCCGGGTCGGCGTTCATTCGGGCACCGTCGTGATCGCCGGGCTGGCCTCTGGGGTGCTCGACGGTTCCGCCCTCGCCGGGTCGGTGCCCAATGTGGCGTCCCGCGTCCAGGGAGAGGCTGAGCCCGACACCGTGGTCATCAGCGACACCACGAGACAGCTCGTCGAACCACACTTCGACCTGAAACCGGTGGGGACGCGCGCGCTCAAGGGGGTCGCCCGCCCGATGGACCTGCACCGCGTGGTGCGGTCGAACCTGGCCGTCCCCCCCTCGGGTCGCGGACTGCCCGAGTCGGTGGCCCTGGTGGGCCGAGAGGGTCAGAGCCGCCTGCTCCGCTTCATCTGGAAGCGCCTCGCCCACGACGCCGGGAGCGCGACACCGCCGGGAGAGTCGCTCGTCGTCGTCCGTGGGGTGGCCGGCATGGGAAAGTCGGCGCTGGCCGCGGAACTGGCGGCGCACGTGCAGCTCGAGGGCGGTGTCGTGCTCGAGGCGAAGTGCTCGCCGTATCACGGCAATGTCGCGCTGTGGCCCGTCGGGCGCATGCTCGAGCAGCTGCTCGGGTTCTACCCGGACCAGCCACCGGAGGAGCGTCTCACTGAATTGGAGGCCCGCCTGACCGATGCCGGCCTGGAGCGGGACACCGTGCCCCTGTTGGCCCCTGTGCTCGGACTTGACACAGACGAACGGTGGTCACGCCCAGAGGTGGACGCACTCGCGCTCCGCCAGCAGACGCTCCAGGCCCTGGTCGCCTGGCTCGCGCACACGGCGGCGTCGACGCCGACCTTGGTGTGGGCCGACGACCTCCACTGGGCTGACCCGACCACCGTCGAACTGCTGGGGCTCCTGGCCACTCAGGCGGTCCCCGGCACGATGATCCTGATCACGAGCCGGTTTGCGCTCGACGTGCCGTGGGCGTCGTCGGTCGTCGACATCGAGCTGGAACCGTTGAAGGAGAAGGAGGCGGCCGGGCTGGTCGCCGCCCTGACTGACGGAGCGCTGGACCCGGCGCAGTGTGGTCTGATCGTCGAGCGGGGAGCCGGTGTCCCCCTCTTCTTGCAGGAGCTGACCCGCAGCGCCGTCACCGCGAATCCCGGTGAGGTCCTTCCGCCCCGCATCCACGAGATCCTCACGGCGCGCCTCCGGGCACCCGGCATCGACCTGCGTGTGGCGCAGTTGGCGGCCACGCTCGGTGCAGAGTTCGACGAGGAGCCGCTCCACCAGCTGGCCGGGCGGTCGGTCGAGGAAGCGCTGATGCGCCTGGAGGACGCCGCGATCATTGAGCGGGTCGCCGAGGTCCGGCTGCGAAGATACTGCTTCCGGCACGCTCTCCTACGCGACGCCACCTACGAGACGCAATTGCTCCCCGCCCGCCAGCAGAGCCATCGCAGCATCGCAGAACTTTTCGCCTCCGGCGCGGCCTCCCCCGGCGACCTCGCCGTCGTCGCCCAACACTGGGACCTGGCCGACGACGTCGCACAGTCGGTGCCGGCCTACATCGTGGCGGCCCAGGCGGCGCAGTCGGCGGCCAGCCACAGCGAGGCCCGTCACCAGCTCGACCGCGCCCTGGAGCTCACGGCGACGATGGCCGTGGGCGACGAGCGTGCCCTGACCGAGCTCATGATCCGGACGTTGCGCGCCTTCAGCACGAGCTCCCAGTTCGGCTACGGCTATCCAGACGTGTTCGAGGACTTCACGATCGCCGAGGAGATCTGCCGGAAGCTGACGAACCGTCCCGAGATCATGCCGGCCCAAGTCGGGATCTGGAGCTACCTGCTGGTGCGCGGTTCGGTCGACGCCGCCAGCGTGGTGCTCGAACCCCTGACCGACGTCCTCGACGATCCCGCGACAGCCTGGTTCGCGCCCGAGATCAAGTCGTGCATGGGATACGGCGCGTTCTACCAGGGCAGGCTCGACGAGGCGCACCGCTGGCTGGTCGAGGCGTGGGAGGGGTACCGGGCGCGGTCGGTCGATGCGGCATCGTCCCCCTTCTGGCCCCTCCCCCACGACGCCGTGCCGATCACCGCGGTCGCGCTCGCCTGCGTCGCCGGCCTGAAAGGCTGCACGGAAGAGAGCGCCATGTGGGAGCGACGAGCCATCGCCAGTGCCGCGGAGCTCGACTTCCCGTCCGGACCCTTCAGCGCGGCCTTCGTCTCCGTCTATCTGGCCTGGATCCGGATGATCACGGGCAACCGGGAGGAGGCCCGCGAGTTCGGGCGGCACACCATCGAGATCGCGGAGCGATGCCGTTTCGACTACTTCCAGCTGCTCGGGAGGCAGTACGTCTTGATGCCCGAGCCCGGCCGGCCGTGTGACGTCGCGGAGCTCGAGCAATACGGACTGGGGATGGATCTCGTCGGCCATGCGGCGTTCCGCCCGACGCATCTCGGCATCATCGCCCAGAACCACCACTACCTCGGCAACGCCGACCCGGCGCTGCGTGCCCTCGACGAAGCGATGGAGCGGACGGTGACGTCAGGCGAGCGGGTCCACCAACCGGACCTGCTCCGCCTACGCGCCGAGATCACGACCGACGCCTACCCGGACCGGACGGACGAGGTGGTCAAGGATCTCGTCGCCGCCGCGGAGATCGGCCTGGCCCAGGGGTCTCTCGTCCTCGCGCTGCGGGCGGCCAACGACCTGGCCCGGCTGCACCACGATCGGCCGCCGGACTGGAGCGACCGGCTCCGTACCGTGGTCGAACAATTCCCGCCCAACTCCTCGAGTCCCGAACTCGTCGAGGCGCTGGGCCTTCTCGGGGTCTGACGTGGGCGGATCCCGCGGATCGGTGGCCATCCTCGGCGGCGGCATGGGCGCGCTGGCCACGGCGTTCGAGCTCACCGAGGGCGACTGGACCAGCCGGTTCGAGCACATCACCGTCTATCAGCGAGGTTGGCGTCTCGGCGGCAAGGGGGCCAGCAGCCGGGGCCCCAACGGCCGCATCGAGGAGCACGGGCTCCACGTGCTCCTCGGTTACTACGACCGGACATTCGACGTCATGCGCCGCTGCTACGAAGCACTCGACCGCGCGCGGTCGGACCCGTCGTGCCCGATTCGCACATGGGATGACGCGGTCGCACCGTCGAACCTGGTCGGCGTGGTGGACCGGCACGACGGCGCCTGGGAGCCGTGGGTGGCGACCTTCAGTCCCGTCACCGGTCGCCCCGGTGGGAGTGGCGAGAGACGAACGGCAGCAGCGCCCCCGGCCGTGGCCGACCTCGTGGTCCGGTCACTCGGACTCCTGCTCGACTTCTTCGCGTCCCTCCCGTTCCCGGAAGCTCGCCAGGGTGGCTCCGTCGGGTTCAGCACGTCACCGATCGCCCCTTCCACCGGCCCCGCGGCGCCCGCCGCATCGATGGCCGCCGTCGTGCAGGGCGCAGGCCTGATCGGTCTGACCCTCCCGCTCAGCTGGGCCGAGCGGGTCGTGCGGCAGGCGACGGCGTGGACGGGCAATCGCGACCTCGAGCGCGTCCTGCCGTCCCTCATCGAGCCGGTCCGACTGGGCCTCCGCGCTGCGCTACGCTCGCACCCCGCTGCACGCCGCAGCTACGCGCTGGTGGAGATCGTGACCGCGAACCTCTTCGGCATCTTGGTCGACGGCCTGCTCACTCGTCCCGAGGGGTTCGGGGCCATCAACCACCTCGACTACCGCGACTGGCTGCTCGGCCACGGCATAGACCCGGAGGCGCTCGAATCGCCGATCCTCCGGGGCATGTACGACCTCGTCTTCGGCTACGAGGGCGGCGATCCGGCGTGTCCGCGCTTCAGCGCCGGGCTCGGACTGGAGCTGGCCACCAAGATGCTCCTCGGCTACTCGGGCGCACTGTTCTGGAAGATGCAGGCGGGAATGGGCGAGGTGATGTTCGCCCCGCTCTACGAGGTCCTGCGCGACCGCGGCGTCGAGTTCCGCTTCTTTCACCGCGTGGACGCGCTCAGACTCGCTGACGACGGGCGCTCGATCGCCGCCATCGACCTGGGCCTCCAGGCCGAGCTGGCCGACGGGGTCGATACCTACGACCCACTGATCCGGGTCAAGGGCCTGCCGTGCTGGCCCGACGCGCCCCTCGACGCGCAGTTGCGGCCCACCGATGCGCTCGACGGGGTCGACCTCGAGTCGTTCTGGTCCCCGCGCCGCGACGTCGGTCGCCGCACGCTGGAGGCGGGAAAGGACTTCGACGCCGTCGTGTTCGCCATATCCCTCGGCATGGTGCCCCACGTCTGCGGCGAGCTTCTGACCGCCTCCCCCGCCTGGCGTTTGATGGTCGAGAACGTCGGGACCGTCGCCACGCAGGCGCTGCAGCTCTGGCTCTCCGAGGACGAGGAGGCGCTGGGTTGGTCCGGTCCGCCCGGGGTGACGATGAGCGGCTTTCTCAAGCCCTTCGACACCTGGGCGTCCATGCCGCATCTCCTGGCGGCCGAGGACTGGCCCGAGACGGACCGACCGCGGACGATCGCCTACTTCTGCGGCGTGCTGGACACGCCGGATTCCTGGGACGTTCCCCCCGATGTCGAGGGTGCGACGCGCGCCGTGCGGGCGCAGGCGCAAACCTTCCTCGACCGCGACGTGGCGACGCTGTGGCCGGCCGCGGTCGGGCGCGGAGGTTTCCGATGGTCCCTGCTGTGTGAGGGCGCGCCGCCGACGACGTTCGGCCCCGAGCGACTCGACGGCCAGTACTGGCGGGCGAACACCGACCCCTCCGACCTCTACGTGCAGTCACTTCCCGGCACCGACCAGTACCGTCTGCAGCCGGGCCGCACCGACTTCAGCAACCTCACCGTGGCGGGAGACTGGACGGACAACGGGCTGAACGCCGGATGTGTGGAAGGTGCGACCCGATCCGGGCAGTTGGCCGCGGCGGCGGTTGTCGCTCACGTGGCGGGAGTCACGTGAGCCACGGCAAGGGCGAGCCCTTTGCCACCGGCGCAGCCGAGGCGGCACGATTGGTACAGGAGGTGCAGAACCTCGGGTTCGAAGCCGCCCGGACCATCGTCGAACGCTTCGGCGAGATCTTCGCCCAGTTCGCGGCGGGCAACGGCGGACCGGGAGCATCGGGCCCGGGCAGCGACGGCGGCGGTCCGGCCCTCGGCTTCTCCGGATTCAACCGGTCGGCCCAGGCATTCCAGTCGGACATGCAACGGGCGGCCGACTCCTACGTCGCGGTCATGGGTCAGCTCAACGAGGCGTGCCTCCGGTTCCTCGACGCCACCCGATGGTGGCAGCCCGCCAGCGCGGACCAGGGCGACCTCCTGCTTCCGGATGTCGCGCCGGGCGGGCGCGTGAGCGCACGACTGTGGCTCCACAACACGACGGCCTCCGCGGCGGTCAATCTCCGGCCGTGGTGCCCTGGGTTGGCCAGCCACACCGGCGCGTCGCTCTCAGCCGACGCAGTGACGTGCGCACCGCAACGGATCGATCGCCTCGACCCGGACGCGAGCCGCGAGCTCCTCGTCACGGTGGCCGTCGGTGACGATGCCGCCCCGGGGGCGTACCACGGACAGCTCCTGGTCGACGGTCTGCCCGACGTCGTCTTCCCGCTCCGCATCGCCGTGTTGCCCAACGCCAGTTCGTGACGACGGTCCAGGAACCGACGGCCGGCCTGGCGCACTATGGCGCCATCGTCACCGATGACCTGCGCCGGCGCTTTGCCACGGTGGCGCACCAGCCCTACCTCGCCGCGCCGATGAGCGACTACCCCAGCCGGCGGGGGAAGGCCCTGCGCCCGAGCATGTGCCTGGCCACCTGCGAGGCCTTCGGCGGCCCGCTCGGCGACGCCCTCCCTTCGGCCGTGGCAATCGAGCTCCTCCACAACGCCTTCCTCGTGCACGACGACATCGAGGACGCGAGCCTGCTCCGCAGGGGCGAGCCCACTCTCCACCGGCGGTACGGCACTCCACTCGCGCTGAATGCCGGAGACGGTCTCGCCCTGCAGGCACTGGCGACGCTGCGCGAGAACATCGATCTGCTCGGCCCCCGGCTGGCCGACCACATCATGATGGAGTTCGACTTCATGAGCCAACAGACGGTCGCCGGGCAGGCTCTCGAGCTCGGTTGGTGCCGGGACAACCGCATCGACCTGGAGCCCGACGACTATCTCGAGCTCATCATGAAGAAGACGTGCTGGTACACCACGGTCCTCCCCCTCCGGGTCGGCGCGCTCGTCGGTTCGAGGGGAACGGCCGAGCTCGATCCGATGATCGAGTTCGGCTTCCATCTGGGCGCGGCCTTTCAGATCCGTGACGACATCCTCAACCTGGTCGGAGATCCGGGCGTGTACGGCAAGGAGGCCCTCGGTGACCTGCTCGAAGGGAAGCGGACACTGATGCTCATCCATCTCCTGGCCAGCGCCGATCCGGCGGACCGGCGCTGGCTGGTGGCGTACCTCGCCCGCGTGCCGGCGGAGCGACGCCGAGAGGACGTCGCCCGGGTCCTCGAGCTCATGCTGTCGTACGGGAGCATCGCCTTCGCCAGCGAGTTCGCCACCGGTGTGGCCCGATCCGCCACGGCCTCAATGGACGCCGCCTTTGCCGGTCTGGACGACGCGCCGGCGCTCCGTTTCATCGCCTGCCTGGTGCCTTACATGATCGAGCGCGCCTCGTGACCTGAAGGCGCGCTGAGCCGCTTCGTTGAGGGAGGACGCTGGCGGCACGAAACCCGCCAGCCCGTCGACGTTCGAGTTATTCGGTGTCGACCGCGAGAACCTGCACGACCAGCTTGCCGACGGTCTCAGCCCGGTCGACAGCGTTGACCGCGTCGGGAAGCGCGTCGAAGGACACCGCCCGGGTGCCGCGACCAAGACTGCCGGCGGCCGCCAGGCCGAGCAAAAACTCGTGGTCCTCTTCGGCCTCCGCTTGCGTCTGACCGCCCGCGTACACACCGACGATGGACGCGTTGCGCAGGACGAACTCCGATATGTCGGCCTCGACCCACTGCCCGCTGGCGAACCCAACGGCCAGGAGACGTCCGCCGGGCGCCAGGCACCGCGCCACCGACCCGGCAAAGGCGCCACCGACTGGGTCGTAGACGACGTCAACCCCTTCGCCCCCCGTCACCTCGAGCACCGCATCGGAGACGGAGCCTTCCGTACTGCGATCGACGGCCTCTGCGCCCAACGCTGCACACAGTTCCCGTTTCTCCACACCCGCGACGACCGCGATGACCCGCGCGCCGAGTGCCACCCCGAGCTGGAGCGCGGCGAGCCCCGAGCCGCCCGCAGCTCCGAGAACGACGAGCCAGTCGCCCGGCCGCAACGCGCCGCGCCGCACGAGGCCGATCCAGGCCGTCGAGTAGCCGATCCGAAACGCAGCTGCGTCAAGGTCTTGCATGGCAGCGGGCACGCGGAAGGCGCTCTCTGACCGCGCCAGCGTTGCTTCGGCGAACCCGCCCTGACCATCGAAGAAGTTCGTCACCGCCATGAGCCGCGTGCCGAGGGGTACCGTCACCCCCGCTCCCACCGCGTCGACCGTTCCGCAGACCTCCTGACCGGGGACGAACGGAAGCACTGGGGAGAACGCGTAGGTGCCGCGGCACATGAGCGCGTCCGGGAGCCCAATCCCTGCACAGTGGACCCGTAGCCGAAGTTCACCGGGTCCCGGAATCGGCTCGTTTGCGACGACGCGTCGGAGAGCTTCGCTGGGTGGTCCGTACCGTTGGACCTGCCAGGCGTCCACGCTCCACCCTACGCGGTGGCACCGCGCCAACCGCACCCGCAGCGGTCCCAAGCGGCGTGCTACCTTCAACGGACCGTCCGGCGCCCGGGCTGAGATCTCACACTCGAGTCGCGCCCGGTTGCGTGGCGCACGACGGACGTCGTGGGACAAGATGCAGCCGATGGGACCGGCCGGCGGAATCACCAGTGACCAGAGTGACCCGGCATCCGATGCCGGTAGCCAACGGTTCTCCGGTCAGGTGGCCATCGTCACCGGTTCGACCGCCGATCCGAGCATTGGCAGAGCCTGCGCCTTTCGCCTCGCCCGGGAGGGCGCGTCGGTGGTCATCAACGGCCGCGACGCCGAGCGTGTCGCGTCGACAGAAACGGCCCTACGCGCAGAGGGATTCGACGTGGTGGGCGTCGCGGGGTCCATGGACACCGAACCGGCCGTGGAAGTCCTCACGGACCGGGCCATCGAGGCCTTCGGCCGAATCGACCTGCTGGTTAGCACGGTAGGCGGTGCCCCTTACGCGCTCTCCTTTGACACCATCAGCGAGGCCCAGCTTCTCGAGACAGTCCGCCTCAACACCTGGCCAACCGTTGCCCTGATCCGCGCCGCGCTGACCCGGGGCCTCGGTGACAACGCCGGGTCGGTCGTCACCATCTCCAGCGGCTCACCCCGCAAGACCACCTCAGCCATGGTGGCCTACGCCTCGGCGAAGGCCGCGCTGAACACCATGACGCGCACCATTGCCGCCGATCTGGCCGGCAAGGGGGTGCGGGTCAACGCCGTCAGTCCAGGGCTGGTGCGCACCACGGCCACCCGGCCCATCTGGATATCCGACGCCGGTGCGGCCGCGGGATCGGCTCTCCCCCTGGGCCGGCTGACGGAAGCCGAGGACATCGCCGGGGCGGTGTGCTTCCTTCTGTCCGACGACGCACGGCAGATCACCGGGATCACGTTGGACGTCGACGGCGGGAACCACCTCTCGAGCGGTTGGACACCGATCCGGTAGCGAGAGAACGACAAAAGGCTCCGGCTCCCCGCCTCGGTCAGGACCAGATCGTCTTCAGCGACGCGACCACCGTGGTCCCGATCTGCACGATCTGCTCGCGTACCTGCTCGGGGGACATACCGGGGAGCTGGACCCGGAGGTTCAGCGCGTCCGCCCCGATCTGCCTCATGGTCGCCGCCAGCCGCTCCGCCAGGTCGTCCGGCTCGCTGGAGGCGATCGTCTGGTCCTCGCCGAACGAGCTTGCGCCCGCGGCATAGCTCTCGTAGACGGCCCGTTGGCTGTCAATCAGTCCGGACTGCGCGTAGCCCAGCCAGACCCGGCGGATCAGGACTTTGGAGCCTGTCCCCCCGGCCTCGTCGAACGCCTCGGTCAGGCGCGCGAGTCTCTCGGGTGCTGACATCCCCTCCATGAGGATTCCGGCGCCGCACCGGGCCGCCCGCACGGCGGCGGCAACCGACACGGCCGCGCTGACGACGGGGACGGGTGCAGCTCGGCAGGCCGCCAGCGCGGGGTCGCCGTCGAGCCGACCCAGATCCTCCCCTCTCAGCATGGCGGCGAGCCGCGGGAGCTCCGATTTGAAGAGATCGATCGCATCGGCCTGGTTGACGCCGGCGGCCTCGAAGTCTGACGGCAGGGCGCCCGCGGCCACGCCGAGCCCGACCCGACCGGGATAGCGCGCCTGGAGCCACGCGACCTCTTCGGCAACGAGCGCCGTGGACCGAAGGGGAAGCAGAAGGGGTGCCGCCGCCGCCCAACCGGCGGCGTTCTCCTCCAGAATGAAGGAGGTCATCTGCAGCGGCTGCGCCATGTAGCCGGCAAAGCCACCGTGGTGCTCGCTCGTCATCACCCCGTCGAAGCCGTGGCCGAGGGCGAGGCTGGCCTGCGCGCAAAGCTCGCGGACGATGGCGTCGGCCGGAAGCTCATTGTGGGGGTAGAGCCGTATCGAAACCGATCCGGCTCCGAACGGACGGGACGACCGAGAAAATGGCGACGACTCCGACCGGCGGCTCGCGCCCGACTCCTCGCGCTCGCCGCTCACCACGACACGATCCTACGAGACGGGCCCAGACCCTTGAGCCGGCGACAGGGTCGATGTGGCGCGGGAGACCAACCGACCTGGGCTCGCTGCGACGGTCACGTTGGCAACGCCGACGGCTACGTGTCGTCGAGCTCTCTGCTGGCCTTAGGCTTCGACGTCGTGGGCGACCGCGACAGAGAGACCCCGACGATCTGTGCGTACGGACCCCATCCCGATCAGTACGCCGAGCTGTATCTCCCGGACGGCGATCAGCTGGGGGTCGTAGTCGTGCTGCACGGCGGATTCTGGCGGGCCGCCTATGACGCCTCACTCGGGCGGCCCTTGGCGAGGGATCTGGCCCAGCGGGGTTGGGCCGCCTACAACATCGAGTACCGGCGGCTGGGCAACGGTGGCGGGTGGCCCACCACGTTGCAGGACGTGTCAGCTGCGTTCGATCTCGTCGCCGAACTCGACCTCGATCTCACGCGGATGGTCGCGATCGGCCATTCCGCCGGAGGGCACCTGGCCGCCTGGGCCGCCGGGCGCTCCGCCCTGCCCCCTTTGGCTCCCGGTTCCTCGCCGCGGGTTGCTGTGACCGGTGTCGTGGCCCAGGCCGGTGTCCTCGACCTGCGCGCGGGTGCCGCGAGCGGAGTCGGCGGCACGGCGATTCCGGATCTCCTCGGCGGCAGGCCCGACGAGGTGCCGGAGCGCTACGACTGGGCGGACCCGATCGGCCAGGTGCCGTTGCCCGTCCCCGTCGTCTGCGTCCACGGTCATGCCGATGACTCGGTGCCCATCGCCCAGAGTGAGGCCTACGTGGCCGCGGCCCGGGCAGTCGGCGCCACCGTCGAGCTGGTGGTGAGCGAAGGTGACCACATGGCGCACGTCGATCCCACGTCACAGGCCTGGGCTGCCGCGGTGGGCGTCCTGCGGCGATTCGGCGAGACCTGACGCACGGCCACGACGACGGGGAGACGGCGCGCCCCGCTCTCACTCGTAGACGATGGTGACCTCGTCGTCGATGAACCGCCGCATCGCCCGCACGTCGTCGTGCCGGGGAGCGGTGCCGAGCACGGAGAACACGTATTCATGGCTCCCCTTGCGCCAGTCGACCTCGGCTCCCATCTGCTTGTTGAGGGAGACCGCGTCCACGCCGGGATGGGCGGCCACCCGGTCCAGTCCGGTGACGCTCACCAAGTGGCGGGCCGACAGCGGCGGCTGACCGACGATGACGTAGCCCACGTGGTCGGTGGGGACGAGATCCTCGAAGACCACGTGCTCGCCGAGCGCCACCCGCTGGGAAATCTCGAAGAAGTCGACGCCGGGCGAGGCTAGGGCGAGCACGGGAGCCACGAAGCCGCCGATGCGGCCGTTCACCTCGATGACCCGGAGACCCTTGTCGGTCACCTTGATCTCGGTGTGGAGGCACCCGGTACGGATCCCTATCGCCTCAATGGCGTCGGTGGCCACGCTCAAGATGGACTGCACCAACGACGGGGCATAGTCGCTCGGGATGACGAGCCCCGTTTCACGAAAGGGCTTCGCCGAAGGCAGTCGCCCGGTGACGGCGAGGTGGCTGATGTGCCCGTGGGCCACGACGCTCTCCACCGAGACGTAGTCGCCGAAATACCCGCTGGGCGGCGACGGCGCGACCGCCATGTACTCCTCGATCACCATGTCCGGCTCCGGTCCCGCGGCAGGGAGGTGGGCGAGGAGGTTGCCGAGCTGTGCCGCGTCCGAGACGAGATGGGTCTCCCTGCTCGCCGCACCGTGTCGCGGCTTCAGCACGACCGGGAAATCCACGCCGGCGGCCAGCGCATCGACGTCGTCTGACGAAGGGTGGGCCGGGACCACCAGGCAGCGCGGCACAGGCAGGCCTCCCTCGGCCAGGGCGCGCCGCTGGACCACCTTGTCGAGCAGTCGCGCCGCCACCGTGCGGTCGTAGTAGTCCAGCCCCAGGGACTCCCCCAGCGCGGAGGCACGGGCGATGTGAGCGTCCGCGTACGCCACGATCCCGTCCGGCTGCAGGGTGCGCACGGCGTCGACCGCCTCCTCGTCCGACAGTCCGGCCAGGTCGACGGTCTTGCCGAGTTTGCCCAGGAGTCGGAGCATCTTGGCGTCGGCCACCTCCGTCGAGTCGACGACCCACGCGATGTCGCACAGCGATGCCGCAGACCCCGACAGGGACATCGCCGACGCCGAGCCATCCCCGTAGACGATGGCCAACAGCGGCCGCCGCGGTTCGCTCACGGACGTGGTCCGTCAGGCGGACGCGTCAGCCGGTGGAACGCTGTTACCTCGATGGACATGCGTGCGGAGTCCGAGTCGTTCACGTGGGGTTTGAGCCAAGGGAGTATTTGCTACTCGTTGCGAAAATCGAGGCCGCTCACCAGCGCCTCGGGCAAGCGGGGCATCAGAGGCCGCGGCAGGAGGTACGTGGCCACATCGAAGAGATCGCGAAATGGCGTGTAGGTCTTGGCCGTCTCGTCGAGGTAGTCGTAGCCGCTGCCCGCCGTCCCGGTCAGCCTTCCGAGCATCCGGTGGGCCATGAGTGCGTGGCGCTGCCGCCACATGGTCAACGTCTCGTCGATGTCGACCAAGGCGGTCAGAATCAGATAGGGGATGTGCAGAATCGGCTCATCGCGGTAGAGGTTGATGAAGAGGGCGGCCATGAACGCCTCATAGGAGAGGCGACGGGTTCCCTGCTTCATCTCCTGTTCCCAGATCGCCTTGTCGAAGAGTGCGTCGAACTTCCGAATGCCGTGTTCGAAGGCCGCGAGCCCTTCGGGCTTTCCTTCCAGGGACGCCCGCGTGGCGTCGTGTTTCGCCTTGGCCACCGCCCGGTAGGTCGCCACGAAGTCGAAGTCCTCCGTCCGCACGAACGGGGTACGGGCCAGCCACCGCTCCAAATGATCGAAGAGGGAGGGTGAAGTCTCCGTCTCGGTCACGAGTGCGATGTGGTCGGCGCGCAAGGTGTCGGAGTACGAGTGCCCCTCGATGCGCACACGGTCCTTCTCGAGCAGCCCGAACTTGTTCTCGATCAGACGGAACTGCACGCTCTGGAAGCCCGAGGCCGGGAGCAACATGGAGCGGAAGTCGAGGAAGTCGAGTGGCGTCATCGTCTCGAGGAGGTCCAGCTGACCGATGAGGAGCTGCTGGATCGAATTGATGCGCTGCAGTCGGGCCAGGATGATGCCCAGGTCGCGCTCGGGAATGTGCTCCGCGCTCATGAGTCCCAGCACCGAGTCGAGCTCGGCCAGGATCTGCTTGAACCAGAGCTCGTACGTCTGGTGCACGACGATGAAGAAGAGCTCGTCGTGCACCGCGTGGCCGCGCTCCGCGCTCTTCGGGGTCTGCGAGTTGAGCAGGTCGTCGAGGTGGAGGTAGTCCCAGTAGTAGAGGACGGGGTACTCGGTTTCGCCCTCGCCGGCCATGACTGGGCATCCCTCCGGAGGCAGCTCGCTCGAGGTGGGAACCATGTCCGGGAGCGGCACGATCACGTCCGGTTGCCCAGTTTGCTCCGGGGCCTGCCTTGTTACTTCTGACACGCCCGCATCCTAACCACGGCGAATACGAAGTTTCCCTGGCCCGGCCGAGCGAACAGCCTCGAGAGCAGCGCGTCCCCGGCACTGACGCGACCCGAGGTTCCATGGCCTCGGGACCACGCGTGAGACGGAGTGACGAGCAGCCGATCGCGGCCGCGGCCTCGTACAGCCCCACGAGTCTCCAGTGGAGCGTCCATACCTCCTCGCCAATGCGGCAGCGACCATTGCGGTCGTTCCATGGAATCCTCCCGATCTGGCCATGCCGGATGTCCTTGACTTGTCGGGACGTTGTGGGAATCCCTTGAGCCGCCGGGCGGTGAGGAGGCGATTCATGCATCTCGGCGCGGGCACATCGCTGCAGAGGGCGATCTCGGTACACTCTGCACGGCGGCCGCCTCCGGCGCTGGCCACGACACTTGGGGAGGTCACTGCAGATGGCGGCGATTCGATATGAAGGCCTTGCCGGCAAGGTCGTCCTCGTGACAGGCGGCAGTCGGGGTATCGGGCGTGGCATCGCGCGCGCCTTCGGGGAGCAAGGCGCACATGTCCTTGTCAACAGCCGGACCCGCGAGGGGGCGATGGAGACGGTCGAGGAGATCGTGGCGGAGGGCGGCACCGCCGACCCGGCGGTCGCCGACGTCGGTGACTCCCAGGCCGCCCGGGCGCTGGTCGCGGAAATCGTCGAGCGCCAAGGGCGCCTCGATGTGCTCGTCAACAATGCCGGCGTCGGTCCCATCGTTCCCCTCCTCGAAATGTCCCAGGCGGTGTGGGAGGAGGCCCAGCGCGTGAACGAGTGGGCCCTCTTCCACTGCGGCCAGCCGGCGGCGCGGCAGATGGTGGCCCAGGGTGGTGGTTCGATCGTCGTGATCGGCTCTCCCGCGGCCGTTGACGTGTACGACGCGCAGACCGCGTACTGCGCCTCGAAGGCGGGCCTGCAGATGCTCGCCATGGGAATGGCCTGGGAATGGGGACCGCTCGGGGTGAGGACGAACGTCGTGCAGCCCGGCTGGATCGAGACGTCCCTCAATCGCAGGTACCTGCGGGACACCGATGTCCGCGAGCGCCTGATCAAGCAGATCCCGCTCCGGCGGATGGGAGCACCCGACGAGGTCGCGCCGGCGGTGGTCTGGCTCTGCTCGGAGGGTGCCTCTTACGTCAACGGCGCGACCATCCAGGTCGACGGTGGCCAACTGGCGGGGCGACCGACGGTTGTCTCGAAGCGATTGGAATGGGCGCGTACCTAGTGGTCTGTCTCACCGTGGGTCCACGGATGTCAGCTGCTACAGGCCCACCAGGTGCTCCACCTCGACGACAACGTCGTCGGGGGTGTGTTCCGACGCGAGCGTTGCGGCCACACGCCGCGCGTTGGCCCTGTACTCGTCGTTGGCGAGCACTTGTCTCACGGCGATGCGGATCTCGGGAGACGAGGCCACGGGCGAAAGCTGAATCCCCGCGCGCTGGCTGACCACGCGGTCCGCGGTCCCGTCCTGGTCGCGCCCCATCGGGATGCAGACCATCGGCACGCCGGCGGCGAGCGCCTTCATGGTGGTCCCGTGCCCGCAGTGCGAGACAACGACCGACGCCTCTTGCAAGAGGACACTGTGCGGAGCGGACGGCACGACGGCGACGTTGGGTGAGGCGACCAGCCCACCGGGTGTGAGCATCTGGCCGAGCGCCACGACGGCCCGCACCTCCATTCCTGAGAGTGCCTCGATCACCCGCTGCACCAGGGATCCCTGGTTCTGGTACATCGAACTGAAGCCGACCAGCACCAGGGGGTCCTGGTTGCTCCCGGGCCACGGAGACGACCACGGTTCGGTCCAGGCGGGGTCGTCGAGCACCGGGCCGACGTAGCGAACGTTGGCCGGCACGTACGGTGACACCGTGTCGAACGTCTCGCTGCTGAGCACCAGGATCCGCTCGGCCCCGAGTATCTGGTCGTACAGCGAGGTGAGCGGCGGCAATCCATGCTCCGCCCGGGCGGCATTGAGGTCGGGCAAGCCCGCCTTGAGCACACGATTGGTGACCTTGAGGACCGCCGCGTCCCCGGTCCCCGGCGTCGGGACCTCCCAGATGTTCGGGACCAGGACGGCGACGGGCAGCCCCGCCGCCTCGGCGGCGATGACCGATCCGAACACATTGGCGTCGGCCAGCAGGGCATCGGGATGGAACACCGCGATGGCGGCGGCCGTATCCGCCGCGAAGTCCGCGGCCGGGCCGGACATGAGCTGGTCACGGAGGCGCCGAAGCGCATCGAGCGGGTCGTTGGCCTCCCAGTCCTTGAGGAGATCATCGGACGGGTCGAACGTCCGTCGGTGGGGCGCCCGCTGCCACGACGAGAAGCTGCATCCGGCCGCTTCGGCGGCGTCGGCGAACGTGGGATCGCCCAGGACCTGCACCCGATGGCCGCGCTCCACCACTCGCCGTGCGACGCCCAGTTCGGGCGGCACGTTCCCTCCCCCGTCCCACAGGGTCAACAGGAATCGACGCGAGCGAGTGTGCATGAAGCTCCTCTTGTTCTTCGCATGGTCCTCCACGCCCATACGGAGAACTCAGACACAGGGATGAAACCGCGCGATCGGTCAGGGCGTGCGCCGACAGGTAGCACGGCCATCTTCGTCGTAACTGGAACTATCGGTCGGTCCCGCCGTCAGCTGGAGCGCACCCCAGGAATCCTCGGGCGGAGTAGGTGGGCGGCCCCAGGGCGGAGGCGGGCGTTCTCCCAGTCCAGGGCCGGTGATCGCGGTCACCGGCAAGACCCAGGCCGACGGTGCTCGGTCCATCGTCCGACGCAGTCGCGGGCGCTCAGCGGATCGTCCCCGCCCCGGGGATGAGCGGCAGATCCAGGGCGGTGGCCCACCCCGATGGCAGATCGTTGACCGCGGGCACCGCGTTGAGAGCCCGGAGCCCCGTCGCCAGACAGCCGGCGGCGGCGGCGTCGCGCCCACTGCCGTCGGTGAAACGGAAGGCGGTCTCCTGCGTGATCGACGGGGTGCCCTCTATCTCCACCCTGTAGACGTCGTCCTGGGTGCCCCGGGGCCAGTCGGGCGCAGCGTGGGTGCCGACGCGGTTGATGTGCTCCAGGCAGATGCGGGGCTCGCCCTTGTACATCCCGTTGATGGTGAAGTGGATGGCCGCCACCTCCCCGGGATCGATCACGCCCTTGGCGGTGGTGATGGGTGCGTCGGTCACCCACTTGTCCCAGGTGGTGGTGATCTCATCGAGCTCGATGCCGACGGCGTGGGCCATCATCGGCACCGTGCCGCCCCAGGACATGACGAGGATGTCGGTGTGCTCCAGGAGGGGCGTGAACTCGGGCGGGCGGCCGATGCCCATCTCGTCCTCGTAGGCGCCGGTGTAGTTGAGGTAGTCCAGGATCTCGAGGGCCTTGACCTTCTTCACCTCGGCGCACAGGCCCATGAGGGTCATGGGAAAGAGGTCGTTGGCGAAGCCGGGGTCGATGCCGGTGGTGAAGCAGGTCGAGCCGCCCTCCTGGCAGGCCTCGGTGATCGGATCGATCCACGAGGGGGGGTTCTGTTTCATGTGCGGCCACACCCACGGCGTCATGGCCGTCGAGGACACGTCGATACCGGCACGGAGGAAGGCCCCCATGTCGCGGATGTTGGCGTCGGCCTGGCCGGCGGTGGGCCCGTAGTGCACCAGGGCGTCGGGGCGGAGGGCGACGAGCGCATCGAGGTCGTCGGTGGCGGTGATCCCGGTGGTGGCGATGCCGCACATCTCGCCGACGTCGCGGCCGACCTTGTCCTTGTCGCTGACCCCGACCCCGACCAGCTCGAAGTTCGGGTGCCGCAGCACCTCGGGGATCACCATCTTTCCCACGAACCCGGTTCCCCAGACGACGACCTTCTTCTGCTCGTTCATGGGGGCATCATCGCACCGGGTCGATGCTCATGCAGGTGGCCGGCGTCTTCGGGCGATTTCGGACAGGCTGAAGGCATGAGCATCGATGTTCTCTTCGCCAGCCTGCCCGTGGCCGACCTGCGGGAGGCGATCCCGTGGTACGAACGGCTCTTCGGGCGCGTCGCCGATATCGTCCCCAACGACAACGAGGTCATGTGGCGCATGACCGAGAGCGGCTGGATCTACGTGATGGAGGACGCCGGGCACGCGGGAGGCACCGTCGTCGCCATCGCCGTCAGCGACCTGGACGAGCTGGTCTCGGATCTCGCGGGTCGTGGGATCAGCCCGGGCCCCATGGAGGTCGCCGGCGACGCCGCGCGCAGGGCCTACGTGGTGGATCCCGACGGGAATCTGATCAGTTGGATCGAGGTCGCGACGGACGGCTAGCAGCGCCGAGGGCAGCGCTCCCTCGTCGCGCCACGCATCCCGAGGCAGCCATCAATGCAGCAGGCTGGACACCACGTTGATGACGAGAGCAATGATCACCGCTCCATACAGGTAGGAAAGGAGTGCGTGCGCGAGAGCGATCCGGCGGATGCTCTTGTTCGTGAGGTTCGTGTCCGAGACCTGAAACGTCATCCCGATGGTCAGCGCCAGGTAGGCGAAGTCGAGATAGGTGGGCGGATCCTCTTCGTTGAAATCGATTCCTCCCACCGGCCGGCGGTAGTAGGTGCGGGCGTAGCGCAGCGTGAACACGGTGTGCAGCAACGCCCAGGTCAGGGCGACGCTCACCACGCCCAGAACGATCAGGAAGGCCTTGGTCCCGCCGGTGGCCTGGCCAGCCCGTACGAGGACCAGCCCCACCGCCGCCAGGAGCGCCACACCCGAGCTGAGGATGATCAGTTCGGAGAGTTGGATGCTCGTGTCCTCACGAACGGCATGGGTCTTGGTCTCCGCGGCGTCCAATCGCGACACCGCCACCCAGATCCACACGATGAGCAGCAGAGCGGCTGCGTCCCAACCGATGAGGATGGCTGCCTGCCACTGAGTGAATTGCGATGTGACCACACCGACGACCACGCCGAGCGAGGCAGCCCACCCGACGCGTCGACCGGCCCGTACGTTGAGCGAGCGTTCCGACACGGACGTCATCAGATCCATCGGGGCATCGTAGGGCTCGATGAAAACGGGGTCCTGCGGTCAGAGCCCAGAGTCAGCCGGGATTCCCCGTCTTCGACGGCAGCGGGCCAGCGACGCTAGAAGGGCACCCACTTCGTGACGGAGGAGCCCAGCCAGTCGAGCACCTCGCGGCGCGTGGTCGGACCGTGGGGCTGCCACGCCGAGGGCAGCGCGCCCTCGTCGCGCAGCGCGGCCGCTTCCGAGATGTTGGCTGTGAGCGGATCCTGGGTCAGGCCGCAGCGCATGGCCGTCGGGTCGACGCCGAAGAGCTCGGCGGCGTTGAGGCCGAACAGGCCGGCCTTCACTCCGGCGGTCAACGCTGGGTAGTGGTAGACGTCCTGGAACTCGGGCGTGATCTCGAAGGTGCGCATGGCCATGATCTGGGCCTCGGGGCTCCCGTACCAGATGGCGTCGGTGCCCCACATGACCCGCTGCGCGCCAACGCGGCCGAGCAGCTTGCCGATGGCGTGGGCCGCCTGGTCGGGCGTAGTGAGGAGCTGGCGCCACAGGGTGGCCACGTCGACCCACACGTTGTCGTTCGGGGGCACCGCGTGGCGGTCGAGGGCCGCCAGCAGCGTGTCGATGCCGATGGTGGCGTTGGGGTCGTAGGGACCCTCCAACTGGTTGGGGTCCCAGGCCGCGTGGTACACGACGAACTGCATGTCGGGGAACTGGCGCGAGACGGCGACGACGTCGTCGGGGTGGTTGAAGACCGGGTCGAAGTTCACCAGCGGCAGCCCCTTGTGCGCCACGAACACCTTCACCCCGAGGTCGTGCGCGTGCTGGACCGTGGGGAGCCCGACGGTGGGGTCCTCCAACGAGTAGCCCTGGCCACTCGGGCTCCACGCCGTGTACACCTTGAAGGCCGCCGGCGACCCGGTTGCCACCGCGCTCGACATCTCCTCGAGGGTGGCGCTGACCGGACCGACGTTGGGGGCGATGATGTTCTCGACCAGGAGCCGGCTGGCGCCGCCGCCGGTGAGGCCCGCCGTGATCTGCTGCGTGCGCAGTGCTTCGGGGAAGGGGATCGGGGCGTTGGACGGGCCCGAATTCGGGACATCGGTCAGAACAGCCATGGTGGTGTCACTGGCCAGGAAGATGTCGTGCAGGTAGCTGGCCCGGTCCACACAATCGAGCTGGGAGGTGTCGGTGCAGCCCGCCGGCAACATGGAGAGGACGAGCGAAGTCGTCGAGGGGGAATCGTCGACCCACGGGCCGGTGGGGATGACGTGGTGCGTGTGCACGTCGAAGATGAACTCCGAACCGGTCAACGCCTGCTGGCAGGCGGCCGTGTCCTCCGGCGGCGGCACCTTGAACCGCCCTCCTTTGCCGCGGGGTCGCGCCGCCGCCTGCGGGTGTGCAGCCGGCGGCGAGGCGCAACCGGCGAACTCGAACGCGGCGAGCGACGCGGCGACGGCCCCTGCTCCTTGCAGGAAACGGCGCCGGTCCACCCCGACCCGGCGCGCCGAGTCGTCGATGGACGCACGGATCAGGGCGTTGACCTTGCGGTCCCTGGCTCCTGCGGCCGCCGGAACGAACTCGCCGTTGGAGACGGGCCGGGCGTCGAGGGGCAGCTGGTCGTCGGGACGGTCGCGCAGGCGACGAGAGAAGGGGCCGATGCCTCCCATGCCGGGAGGATACGCCCGGCATGGGCTGTGTGAAGGGCGGCGTCGCCCGGGCCGTGCCGGACCGGGTTCGAACGCCTGTCCCGGACGCGCGAATGGGCGGGGCCAAAGCCCCGCCCATTCACAGCATCTCGTCTTCGGAGGGTTGGGCTACACCGCCGATCCGAAGAACGGCATGCCCTCATTCGGAGGGCTGAAGGTAAACAGCCCGCCGTCGGAGGCCACCAGCCAGTAGCCGTCGTAGGAGTTGTTGTTGAGCCCGCCGACGACCGGCTTGTTCAACTTGATGCTCCCCGTCGACCCGAAGAACGGGGCGTTGTAGGAGAACACTCCGCCGTCGGAGGCCACCAGGCGGTATCCGCTTCCGTCGGACACCGGTGCGATGGCGACGACCGGCTTGTTCAGGTGGATGCTCCCCGTCGAGCCCTCGAAGGGCGCGTTGTAGGAGAACACTCCGCCGTCGGAGGCCACCAGCCAGTAGCCGCCGGTGGTGCGGTCAAGGCCCATGCCGACGACCGGCTGGTTGAGCTTCATGCTCCCCGTGGAGCCCTGGAAGGGCGCGTCGTAGGAGAACACCCCGCCGTCGGAGGCCACCAGCCAGTAGCCGGTCCCGTTGAGCGTGGCGGTCATGCCGACAACCGGCTTGTTGATGTGCATGCCGCCTGTCCCGCCCAGGTAGGGGGCGTTGAAGGCGAACACGCCCCCGTCCCCTCCGACGAGCCAGTAGCCGCCCGTCGCCCGGTCGACGGCCATGCCGACGATGGGCTGGTTGAGGCTGACGCCGGTCAACGAGCCGTAGCAGGTGGCGGCGCCGAAGGTCGCCACGTCACCGGCGGCGTCCACCTCGTAGTAGCCGGTGCCGTCATCGAGGGCGGCGCCCCCGACCACGGTGCCCGAGGGCAGCGTCGAGATGCAGCTCGTCTGGACGGGACCCGGCGTGGCCGGACCGGCCCCGGGCACCGTCTGGAACCAGAGGTAGGCGTTGGTGGGCACCTCGCCGACACCAGCGACCCCGATGCCGCTGTTGGGCTGGTTCTCGAGCGCCTTGACGGCCGAGTAGCTCTTGGCGGTCTCCACCGAGTTGAGGCCGGCAGCCGAGGTCACCGGGATGACGATGACGTTCCACCACTCCGGCTGGTCACCGTTGCGGGTGGTCAGCAGGTGGTCGTGGCCCGGCAGGGGCACGTTGTCCAACGACGCCGCAGGCTTCCCGAGCACCGAGGCCAACCGGGAGAGGTCGATGGTGGCGGGGTGATCGATGCAGGTGATGGCGCTCGAGCACTGGTTGTAGGTGACCGGCGGCGTGGAGTACAGCGGCACCGGGATGTAGAGCGGGTCGATGTTGCCGTTGGTCACCGTCGGTGCCGGGGGCGTCTGATCGGCCACACCCGGTGGCACCCTGTTCGGCGCCGCGCCGGCCTCGCAGCCGGTGGCCGACGCCGCGGACACCGTGGCGTCACAGAAGAACGGCTCGGTGTAGAGCGCGTTGACGTCCTGACCATCGATCCAGTCGTGGCTGATGCCGATGTTCTGGCAGTTCGGAGCGGTGGCCCCGCAGTCGTTCTGCAGGTTGTTGATGACCGTGCCCGGCTCGGTCTGGTTGACCGAGGGGTCGGGGTTCGGAGCGGTGGCAACCGCTGCGCCAGGAGGCGCGGTTGCCGTCAGGTTGGCGGCCTGGGCGGCCGGAACCGTGCCGGGGAGGACCTGGAAGAAGAGGGACACGTTGGTGGGCACCTCGACGGCCGTCGAGGCGTTGACGGCGGCGGTAATGGCGGCCGTGCTGGTCAGGGTGTTGAAGGTCGCGGGATTCGCGGTGGCCACCACCTCGACGTTCCACCACTCGGGCAGGCCACCGTTGCGGGTGCCCACGACGTGGTCGTGCGCCGGGATGGGCACGTTGTTCAGACTGCCCGGTGACGGGTTCCCCGGGAGGGCCCCGGCGATACGCGAGAGGTCGATGGTCGGCGGGTGGTCGATGCAGGTGGCGGTCGCCGTGCACTGCGTGGCGGGCGGGTTCGAGAAAAGCGGCACCGGGATGTACAGGGTGTCCTGGTGGGTGGTGTTCCCGAGCGAGGTGCCATTGACGGAGTTGGCGCTGGGCGAACCCGACTGCGGAGCGCCGGCTTCGCAGCCGGTCGACGCCTTCGAGCTCACGTTGGTGTCGCAGTAGTAATTCTCGCTGTAGAGGAGGTCGACGTCGGTCCCGTTGTAGAAGCCGTAGGACTCGCCGACCTGGCCGCAGGTCGGGGCGTCGTTGCCGCAGTTGTACTGCAGCGGGTCGATGGTCGTGCCGCTGTCGCCCGACGGCGGCGGCACCTGAACCGCATGCGACGTCGTCGCGGCGGTAGCGGCCTGCGTGGCCACCACGCCGGAAACGCCGAAGACGACGACGAACAGCGAGGCCACGAGGGCCGTCACCGTCCGGAGCGAGTGTTGCATGAGACTCGATCGCTGCTTCACTTGGTTGCACCTTTCGGCAAGGGGACGCATCGTTGCGTTCTGACACACCGGCCGCAGATGACCGCGGAAGGAGTTCGGCGCGAGCCGCCGCCCGGATGTCGCAAAGAGGCGGTTCGGCCGACCCTTCTCTCTGGCAATCCCA
The DNA here is from genome assembly GCA_963755375.1 of uncultured Acidimicrobiaceae bacterium. GTDB lineage: Bacteria > Actinomycetota > Acidimicrobiia > Acidimicrobiales > RAAP-2 > Bog-473. Next base: position 354,652 of record CAVWKG010000006.1, read on the forward strand.
GATGCGGTGGCGCGCGCCAGGGCGTGAAGTGGGCCGCACTTCGAGCTCGATCTCGGTGCGGCCGGTTGGTAGCTCATGAAATGACACGAATGCGTCGATATGTCTCACCGTGAGCAACGGCGGCGTGTCGTTCGGAGTCGCCTTCAGGGAGCCGCAGCACCGCTGACCCCCGCCATGGCGAGCCCCGCCGGAACCGAGCCGCTGAGTCCCCGCAGAGTCCCTGCTAACCGGGTGATCACACTTTCCTCACACGCAGCTGGCGCGCCCCTGACATCTGGGGTTGATGCTGGCAGCGAAGAACGGGTGAGGAGGAGCCATGGTGCGGCTCAAGCAATCGATGACGACACGTTGGTCGACCCTCGGCCTGGCCGCGCGGTTGTGGTGGGCCGGGCTGGTCACGATCGGGATCGCGGCGATTCTGGTGCTGGCGGCCACGACGGTCTCGGACGCCTCGTCACACCCGGCGCCTCGCGCGTCGGCGACGAGGTCGAGCGCCGTGCGGTCGAGCGCCGGCGGAGCCAGCAGCTCGGGATCGATGGCCGGCATGAAGATGGGGGGATCGTCGAACTCGGATTCGTCCTCCACCTCCGCATCATCCGGCACGGCTCAGGCCACATCGACCGTGTGCTCCAACGTGAAGGGCGCGACCGTCATGTCCAACGGCATGGTGATGGCACCGATCCCCTCGGGCACCCCGACGGCGGCCCAGCAGGCGGCGGCGAACCAGCTCGTGGCGCAGACCAAGGCCACGCTCTCCAAGTACGCCAACCTCTCGGCGGCCACCGCAGCCGGGTACACGCCGGCCACCAACCCCAACGGATACGTGGTCCACTACGCCAACTGGCAGATCGCGAAGACGGACGGGTTCGACCCGTCGCAGCCCTCCTTCCTCGTCTATGCCAACACGTTCAACGGCCCCGAGCTGCTCGGCGCCATGTATCTCGGGCCGGCACCGTGCACACCCGGCCCCGACGTCGGCGGACCGTTGACCCAGTGGCACGCGCACGACGACCTCTGCCTCTCGGCCGGCCAGGTGGTGGGAAAGACGAATGCCTCCGGCACGTGCGCCTCGGGCGTGCACAACACCAACACGTACTTCATGCTCCACGTGTGGACGGAGCCGTCCCTGGCGTCGAGTCACCAGTTCCAGGCCGACCTGACACGGGCTGAGCTGGCGCCGATCATCGAGGGGCAGGCGTGAGCGCAGTCCGCCCAGGCGGAACGGGGCGGGTGAGCGCCCGCACCATCCAGATCGCCCTCGGTGTCATCTGGCTGCTCGACGGGCTCCTGCAGCTGCAGCCCCGGATGTTCGGGCCGGACTTCGCCAACAGCGTGATCCTCCCCTCGGCCCAGGGCCAGCCGGGCTTCCTGTCCAGCGTCATCACCCACATGGCGCACCTGATCGCGGTGCAGCCGGCGCTGACCAATAGCGTCTTCGCCGCCGTGCAGATCCTCATCGGGGTCGGGCTGCTCGTGCGCGAGACGGTCAAGCCGGCCCTCATCCTCTCCTTCGCCTGGGCGCTCGGCGTCTGGGCCCTCGGCGAGGGCTTCGGCATGTTGTTCACCGGCATGGCGTCTCCGCTGACCGGGGCGCCGGGTGGCGCACTGCTCTACGCCGCCATCGGCCTCCTCGTGTGGCCGCGGGCCGGCCGTCGGGCGGGAGCAGGTCCGGCCGCCGCCGAAGGCCCCCTCGGGGAACGGGGCGGCAAGGCCATCTGGGCGATCGTGTGGAGCGGCATGGGAATCCTGTGGCTGCTCCCGTCCAACCGGGCCGGCGGGAGCATCTCGGGGGCGATCAGCGGCGCCGTCGCCGGCGAGCCGAGCTGGCTCGCCCACGTGCAGCTGTCGGTCGCCCATACCTTCGGGAACGGTGGCGGCGCTGTCGCCGTCGCCTGCGCGGTGCTGTCCTTCGTGATCGGCCTGGGCCCGCTGGTCTCCCGTCACACCACCGTCTTCCTGGTGGCCGGCGCCGCACTCGCCCTCGACTGCTGGGTGTTCGGCCAGGCGTTCGGGCAGGTCTTCAGCGGTATCGCCACCGACCCCAACACCGGACCGCTGCTCGTGCTGTTGGCGCTCGCCCTCTACCCCAACCGCTCCCCCGCGACCGTGCCCGCCGTCGAGGCGACCCGGCCGGCCGGTGGGGTGGCCGCTTTCTCCCTGCAGCCTTAGAAGACAGCAAAAAGCGCGTCGCTCACCGCGGACCCACACCCCGGCTCGGTCACGGGAGGCTCTCGATCATGGCGATGACCTCGTCGCGGCGGTAGCCCTGGAGACGGCAGCACTCCATGAGCTCCCGGACGCGCCCGACGACCTCGGGAGCCGTCGACCCGGCCATGCAGCTGGCCATCGTGGACGCGCGCGACGGGGTCACTGAAGCTGATCCCCGGCGTGCAGGGGGAGATCGGCGAGTCGGTCGGCTGGGCCCGCTGGCTCCCCGGCGGCACCAGCGTCCTCGCCGGCACGTTCTCGTCCGACTACCGGACGTACAACCACTATCTCGTCGACGTTCGCACGGGCGCGGTCAAACGGGTCGACTTCTCCTCGAACAGGAATCTCGACGTCAACTTCTCGTCGTCGACGATCGGCGGGCTCGCCCTGCAGCCCTGAACCGGCACGTCTCGGCTCAGCCCGAGGTGGACGTGGCGGTCGTCGGCGGGGCCAGCTTGGCGTTCCCCAGTGTGGTGATTCCCGCACTCGAGATGAGGAAGCCTTCCCCGTTCGCCAGGGTGCACTTGATGTCGGCGGTCGACGACGCGCAGGTGAGCGGCGCGAGGGTGATCGACCGGCCGAAGGCCAGCGTGGGCGTGTTCACCCCGGCGTTCGAAAGACACGAGACTCCGGTGCACTCGGTGAGTGTGCTGTCCGTGCCCCGCACCTGCGGCGTGCACGCAGTGATCGGGAAGGCATCCGCTCTCCGAGACGGGGCGCGGCGTACCGTTCGGAAGGCGCCCGATGGGTCGCCGGAACGGGGGGTTGGTCATGACCATGATTCCAAGCCAGTTCGCGGGCTTCGCCGGGGGCATCGTCGCCGTCGTCGCGATCTTCATCGCGCTCGTCTCCCTGGTCGTGTTGGTCCCGATCATTCTCCTCGTGGCGAACAGGGCCGAGCCGGACCAGCGGGGGCAGCGGTCGCACAGCGTCTATCTCTTCGGCATGAGCTTCGTGGCGCTGCAGCTCACCTTCGCCGGTTCGGTCGTGATCGTCACGTCGATCTTCTCGGTGATCGCGCCGCACCTCGCACCCTTGACCAACTCCATCGCGCGCGCCATCGTCATCGGAGGTCTTCTGATGGTCCTGTTCGGAGGCACGCTGTTGCTGCATCTAGGCCGGGGGATCGAGACGGCCCGGGGCGACATCGGGGTCTCGGGTCCGAACCTCCGGGTCATGCAGTCCTACGCCGGCGTCGTCAGCTTCATCTACCTCCTGCAGCTGATCTTCTCGCTGGCCGTCGCGGTCTACCTGGTCTTCGCGCTGGTAGCTCCGGGCGTCTTCGGCAGTCTCGGCTCGAGCCGGAGCGGCACCCTGGCGATGTTGCTGGACCTGGTGTACGTGATGCTGGCGTCGGGCTACATCCTCATGGCCCATGCGTCGCTCGGCCCGACGCCCGTCCCGACCCGCCGTTCGCCGGGCGAGGTCCCCGTCGCGTAGGGCAACGGCGGCGCGGCCGCGGCCGCGTCACCGTCAGGCGCGCGCGGGCTCCGTCCCGATCACCGACGCGCGCTCCATGGAGCGTCGCTGGGGCCAGTAGTCGCTCGAGGCGTAGTGCTGCACCGCCCGATTGTCCCAGAAGGCGATGGCATCCTTGGTCCAGGTGAAGCGGCACTGGTGCTCGGGAGCGTCGGCCTGCCGGCAGAGGCGGTCGAGCAGCTCCAGGCTCGCCGAACGGTCGAACCCTTCGATGTGGCTGACGAACGGGCGGTTGACGTAGAGGTGCAACTTCCCGGTGGCGGGGTGGGTGCACACCACCGGGTGGCGCACCGGCGGGTACTGCGCCTGGGCCTTTCGGCGTTCCTCGTCGGACATGGTGTGCCCGAAGGTCTGGGTGAAGTCGTGCACCGCCCAGAGGTCGTCGATCTCGTCCTTGGTGGCCTGGTCGAGGCCGTCGTAGGCGGCGTACATGTCGGAGAAGAGCGTGTCGCCGCCGCAGTCCGGCACCGACACGGCGTGCAGGATCGCCCCCATGGATGGCCGCTCGCGCCAGGTCACGTCGTGGTGCCACGAGTTCTCGTAGCCGCTCACCTCCGCCGTCTTCTCGAAGCGGACCAGCTCGGGCTCGCCGGTGTTCGACGGCAGGAACGGGTGGACCTCCAGATCCCCGAAGCGGCGTGCGAACGCCACATGCTGGTGCGGGTCCAGTGGTTGGTCGCGGAAGAAGATGACCTTGTAGTCGTGCAGCGCCCGGCGCAGCTCGGCCACGACGTCGTCGGGGAGCGCCGCGGTCGAGATCGACGCCCGCGATCTCCGCCCCCGCGGTCGCGCCGAGCTGGTGGGCGTCGAAGTGACGCCACTCGAGTGCCGCCAGGCGGTCCCGCTCCTTCGCCACGTGGGTGAACGGCCCGACCGCAATGGTGTAGCCCGGGAGGCGGAAGGGGCCAGGCTGCTTCGAGGTCGCTGCCGTGGTCGTCATGCCCGTACTGTACCGAACCACGGTTTCACCCCGCCTCGCTGCTCCCGGCCGGCGTGCCTTCTTATACTGGCGCGGTGACCCCCCGAGCGGCCTCGCTGGCCGCGCGTATCGCTACTCCATGAGAGCCAACAGTGCGACCCAGAGCGCCGTGCGGCGCGCCGTGCTCGAGGCGACGGGAACCGACGACCGGCTGCAGGTCACCCAGACCGTCGCCACCCACGGGTGGGGCGACGTCCTCTACGTCGACGTCTACGCGCGCTCGCGCGACGACACGCTCGGCGACCTCAACCCCAGCCTGCGCAAAGCCGTGGCCGACGTGGCCGACCGGCCGTACGGGCGCGTCACCATCAAGTGGCGCCTCAACAGCTGAACCGACCTCAGTCGGCCGCGATGGCGGCGAGTACGTCGAGCTTGGCGGCGCGCCGTGCCGGCCAGCTGGCGGCGAGCAGCCCCAACAACGCGGCCAGGATCAAGAAGACCACCAGGTTCGAGAACGGCACCACGGTGGAGGTGACGCCCTGGGAGTGGAGTGCGGAGACGAGGGCGAGACCCAAACCGGTCCCGACGATGATGCCGATGACGGCCCCGAAGACGGCGAGGATCACCGACTCGGAGCGGATCATGGCGCGGATCTGGCGCCGCCGCATGCCGACCGCCCGCAGGAGCCCGATCTCGTGGGTGCGCTCGAACACCGACAGCATGAGGGTGTTGACGATCCCGATCAGCGCGATGAGCACGGCCAGCGCCAGAAGGGCGTAGACGATCCCGAGCAGCTGGTTGACCTTTTGCGCCTGCTGTGCCTCGAACTGGGCGCGCGACTGGACCTGCACGTTCGGGTAGGCCGCCAGCGCCTGCGCCACTGCTTGCTGCACTCCGGCGCTCCCGTCGGTCTTCAACAGGACGGCGCTCGGGAGCGGGTTCTGGAAGTGGGCGAGGAAGAACGAGTCGCTGGCGAGGTACTGCCCCACCAGCGCGTTGGGCTGGTAGATGCCCCCGATGCGCATGGTGGTCCGTCCCGTGAGCGCGAACCTCACGGGCACCGGCTCGCCCACGCTCAGGTGGTCGGAGCTGGCGGTGGTGGTGTCGACGAGCAGGTCGCCGGCCGTCAGCGCCGCCGAGCTCCCCGCCGTCATGTTCAGGATCACCGTCTTGGACAGGTTCCGGGTCCCGACGGCGAGGAGGCTCTCGAGTGAGTCCCGAACCTCGAACTGGCCGCTGTAGACGGTCGACGACGCGGTGACGCCGGGGACGCTCGCCGCCTGCGGCGGGACCGTCGTGCTGAAGTTCCCCGAGCCCCCACCCGAGGCCGTGGTCGTGGTGATGATCAGGTTGGCGTTGACGGCGTTGTCGACGCTGCGGGTGGCCGAGCGCGACAGCGACGCGCCGAACACGGCGATCGCCGAGACCAGGGCGAGCCCGACCATCAGCGCGGCCGAGGTCTGCGCCGTGCGCCGCGGGCTGCGCATGGAGTTCTCCCGGCCCAGCCGGCCCGACATGCCGAGCAGGCGCGCCAGCGGGCGCCCGATGACGCTCGCCATGGGCCGCGCCACCGCCGGCGCCAGCATGGCCACCCCGACGAAGATCAGCACCGCGCCCAGGCCGACCAGCGCGATCTGCGGGGCCGTCAAGCCCAGTGCCAACAGGGCGACCCCGAGCACGGTGATGACGCCGCCCCGGATGAAACGGCGACGGAGGGGAATGTCCTCCTCGGCCTGGCGGTCGGAGACCGCCGCCACCGGGGCGATGCGCACGGCGCGGCGGGCCGGGCTGATGGCCGAGACCAGCGTCACGCCGACGCCGACGACGATGCAGACGATCACGGTGCGGGCCTCGAAGACGATCGGGCCCGACGGCAGCGTCACGCCGAACCCGCTCAACAGCTTCTCGAGCCCGACGGCCGCCAGCACCCCGAGGCCCAGACCGATGATCGACGACAGCAGGCCCACGATCAGCGCCTCGCCCAGGACGGACCGGAACACCTGGCGCCGGCTCGCCCCGACGATGCGCAGGAGCGCCAGCTCACGCGTGCGCTGCCCCACAATGATGGAGAACGTGTTGAGGATGGTGAACCCACCCACGAAGAGCGCGATGAAGGCGAAGACCAGGAGCGCCGTGTTGAAGAAGCCCAACGCACTGCTGATGGCACTGGTGGCGTCGTTCACGACGGTCTGGCCGGTGACCACCTCGACGCTGTGCGGCAGTGCCCGCGCGATGTCGTGTTGCACGGCGGCCTTGTCGGCACCCGGCTGGGTGACGACGTTGATGTCGTCGAACTGACCCACCTCGCCGAAGAGCTTCTGCGCCGTCGGGATGTCGAACGCGGCCAGCGTGGCCCCGGCCAGGTTGTCGGCCGTCCCGAAGGTCGCGATGCCCGTGATGGTGAACGTCTGGGTGGGCCCCTGCAGCAGGACCCTGACCCGCTGGCCCACCTTGAAGCCGTACTTCTGTGCCGTGCCGAGGTCCATCACGACGTCGTCGGGGGTCGTCGGCTTCGTGCCCTGGACCAGGCGGAGGGCGGAGATCTGCTGGTTGGGGTCGAAGGAGACCCCGAGTGTGGGCGCCCCGCCGGTGGCGATCGCCTTGCCGTCGTGCCCGACGTACTGGGCGAAGCCCGCCACCGAGCCCTCGGCCGCCTCCACGCCGGGGACGGACTGCACGGTGGCGACCAGCGACTGGGGGACGGGGTTGCGCGTTGCGGTCCCGCCGCTGCCGAACTGGGCCACGCCGCGTACCTGGAAGTCGATGTTCTGGTACACGTTGCCGAACAACGTGTCGAACGTGCTGTGCAGGGTATCGGTGAGGATGAACGTCCCGGCGATGAACGTCACCCCGAGCACGATGGAGAGCGCCGTCAGCGCGAGACGGAGCTTGTGGGCGAGCAAACCCTTGATGGTGACCCGCCACATGTCAGGTCCCCAGCGTCCGGATGCGCTCCAGCACCGAGTCGGGGGTCGGCCCGGAGAGCTCGTCGACGATGTTGCCGTCGGCCAGGAAGACCACCCGGTCGGCGTAGGCCGCCCCGTGGGGGTCGTGGGTGACCATGACGATGGACTGGCCGAACTCGGTGACCGAACGGCGCAGGAAGGTCAGCATCTCGGTCGTGGAGTTGGAGTCCAGGTTCCCGGTGGGCTCGTCGGCGAAGACGAGGTCGGGGCGGTTGATCAGGGCCCGGGCACAGGCGCAGCGCTGTTGCTGTCCTCCCGACATCTCACTCGGCCGGTGCGACAGCCGGTCGGCGATGCCCAACTGGTCCACCAGGTAGTCGAACCACTCCTTGTCCACCTTCCGCCCAGCCAGGTCCACCGGCAGGGTGATGTTCTCGCCCGCGGTGAGCGTGGGGACGAGGTTGAAGGACTGGAACACGAAGCCGATGTGGTCGCGCCGCATCTGGGTCAGCCCGGCGTCGTCGAGGGCGCCGATGTCGAGGTCGCCGACGTAGGACTGCCCCGACGTCGGGCGGTCGAGGCCGGCCATGCAGTGCATCAGCGTGGACTTCCCCGAACCCGACGGGCCCATGACCGCGGTGAAGCGGCCGCGCTCGAACGTCACCGTGATGCCGGCGAGGGCATGGACCGTCGCCTGGCCCGTCCCGTACGTCTTGCGCAGCTCGACCGCGTGCGCGGCCGGGGAGGCCGGGCGTTGTGCTGTCGGTGCCTGGTCGGTGAGCGTCACCATGCCTCGATTCGTCCGGTGGGGGGCGCGCACGAGAGGCTGCGCATCATCGATGGCCGCTCCGTCCCGTGAGCCGTGCTGACACACGGTAACCGCACCACATCCTTGGTTCTGACCGAACGGGCGGTGCAACGCCGGGGATTGCCCGACACGGGCCGGGCCGGGCCGGTACCCTGAGCGCGCACGAGCAGATGAGCAAGTGAGCTACCCGGGGGGGCAGGTTCGCCAATGCGGCATGACGCCATGAGAAGGGCATGAGTCGCTGAGCACCCATCTGCGGTTACCGGAGCGTGCGTCGACCGCGGTGGCGGCGGTCGTCTCCGTCGGCGCGGTACTCGCCGTCCAGCTCCTCTGGTTCCCGATGCCGTTCGGGGTCTGGCTCCAGGGCGCCGTGCTCGGCCTCCTCGGCTCCCTCATGGCGGTGGGGCTCGGGCTGACCTACCGCCTGAACAAGGTCATCAACTTCGCCCAGGGCGACCTCGGCACGGCCCCCGCCGTCCTGGCCGTCGGCCTGATCGGCTTCTCCGGCGTCAACTACTTCCTCGGGCTGGCCACCGGCCTGGTGGCGTCGCTCCTCCTGACAGCGACCGTCGAGATCCTGGTGGTGCGGCGCTTCCGGCGCTCGCCCCGGCTCATCCTGACCGTGGCCACCATCGGGCTCTCCCAGCTCCTGGTGGTCCTGAGTCTCCTGATTCCGCGCATCTGGGGCCAGACGCCCATTGCCACCGCCGTGGTGACCTTCCCGTGGCACCTCGCCTGGCATGTCGGGCCGGTCGTCTTCGACGCCAACGACCTGGTGGCGGTCATCGTGTCGGTGGCCTGCCTGGCCGCCGTCTCCCTCTGGTTCACCCGCAGCGATGTCGGCCTCGCCGTGCAGGCTGTCGGCGACCGCCGCGACCGGGCCTCCATGCTCGGCATCCCGGTTGGGCGCCTGCAGTCGGTGACCTGGGTGGTCGCCGGTCTCCTGTCCTTCGTGAGCATCTTCTTCCAGGCCGCCATCCTCGGGCTCCCTCTCGATCCCACCTACGGCTTGACCGCCCTCGTCACGGCCCTGGCTGCGCTCGCCCTGGGCAACTTCAGCGAGCTGCCGGTCATCGCCGCCTCCGCCGTGGCGCTCGGGATCCTGGAGCAGGGAGTGGCCTGGGACGACCCGGCGAACCCCGCACTGGGGCTGGCCGTCCTGGCCGGCGTGGTGTTCGCCGCCATCATCGTGCGCCAGCTGCTGGCCAACCGCACCGACCGCGAGGCCGAGTCCTCGCTGGCGCTCGCCGGCAGCGTGCGCGAGCTGCCGGCGTCGCTGCGCGACCTCACCGAGGTGCGGATCGGGACCCCGGTGGGCGCGTTGGTCGCCTTCGCCGCCGCCGCCACGCTGCCGCTGTGGATGGGGCCCGGCGAGCTCATCCGCGGCTCCTCGCTCGTCGTGCTGGCCATCGTCGGCTGCTCCGTCGTTCTGCTCACCGGCTGGTCGGGCCAGGTCAGCCTGGGCCAGATGTCCTTCGCCGCCGTGGGCGCCACCGTCGGCGCCGTCGCGCTCCTCGACTGGCACTGGGACCTGAGCCTCGCCCTCCTGCTCGCCGGCACCGCGGCCGGCGCCGTGGCCGTCGTGGTGGGCATCCCCACCCTGCGCCTCGACGGGATGTTCGCCGCCGTCACCACGCTGGCCTTCAGCCTGGCCGCCTCGGGCTACCTGCTCGTTCGGGAGGAATTCTCCTGGATCCCCCAGTCCCAGCTCGGCGTCGCCTACCTCTTCGGGCTGGCCATCACGTCGCAGACGGCAGTGTTCGACCTCTGCCTGGGCGTCCTGGTACTTGTGCTGCTCGCGCTGCACGGCCTGCGCCACAGCCGCACCGGGCGCGTCCTGCGTGCGCTGCCGTCCAACCAGCAGGCCGCGTCGGGCTACGGCGTCCGTGTCCTGTGGGCCAAGCTCACCGCCTTCGCCATCTCCGGCTTCATCGCCGGGCTGGGCGGCTGCCTCCTCCTCGTGGTGAACCAGTCGTATCAGGAGACGTCGTTCCTGGTGCCGGTGAGCCTCGTCGTATTCACCTCGACGGCGGTCGGCGGGCTCGGGTCGGCCTTCGGGGCCATCCTCGGCGCTGCCATCGTCGAGGGCAGCGCCATCTACCTGCCACCGAGCTGGCAGCTCTTCCCGTCTGCGCTCGGCGTGCTGCTCGTGCTCATCCTCTTCCCCCGCGGGCTGGCCGGCCTCTGCTACGACCTGCGCGACTGGGCGCTCGACCGGCTGGCGCGGCGCCACCATGGCGCGGCGCCCGGCGTCGGTGGCCCGGTCGCGGGAGCGCTGACCCCGTGAGCCGCCTGGCCAAGCTCGGCGGGGGTGCCTCGCTCTTCCCCCTCGGGGTGCTCTTCGCGATCGAGCTGCTCGACCAGGCCACGCAGAGCGCCTTCAACGTGCTCACGCCGAACATCCGCGACGCGTTCCATCTCACCAACGCAGGCATCCTCCTGATCGTCGCCATCGCCGGCGCGTCCGCTTTGGCCTGCACGCTCCCCATTGCCGTCCTGGCCGACCGGACCAACCGGGTGCGGATCGCGCTCGTCGGCGCGCTCGTCGGCGCCGCGTTCTCCATCGGGCTCGGGGTCGCCCAGGGCGTGGTGGTGGCCACCATCATGCTGGTGGGCGTCTCCATGGGGCAGGCCGTGATCTTCCCCACTCACAACTCGCTGCTGGCCGACTACTACCCCGTGCCGGCCCGGCCGCGCATCTACTCGGCCCACCGGTCGGGCATCAGCGTCGGCGCCATCGTCGGCGTCCTGCTCGGCGCCGGCCTGGCCTCCGTCTTCACCTGGCGCGCCCCCTTCTTCTTCTTCGCCGTGCCCATCATGATCGTCGTCATCGTCGGCCTCCGCCTGCGCGAGCCGCCCCGGGGGCGCCATGAGCAGCTCGAGCTCAGCGAGCAGATGCTGGCCTCCGAGCGGGGCGAGCCCGCGCCGCTGGGCGACGCCCCCGCCCTCGCCGCGGACAGCGACACTGTCCTCGACATCCCTGTCGAAAGGCCGCCCTCGCTCGGCGAGGCCTGGCGCACCGTCTGGAAGATCGGGGTGCTGCGCCGTATCTTCATCGCCCTCCCCTTCCTGGCCGCCGCCATCGCGGGGTTCACGTCCCTGGCTTCGCTCCAGTACCAAGAGACGTTCCACCTCGATGCCGTGCAGCGCGCTTTCCTCATTGCGCCGATCCAGCTCTTCGACCTCCTGGGCCTCGCCGTCGGCGCCGTCATCGCCACCCGCCTGGCCCGCCGCGACATCGGCCTCGTCTTCCGCATGCTGGCGGTGGCCTCGATCGTGGCCGCCGGGTTCGCCGTGCTCTTCGCGCTGGCCCCCAACGTCCCGCTCGCCTTCGTCGGCAACGCCGGGATCGACGCCTCGCTGGCCATCGTGGGGCCCGGCGTGCTGGCCGCGCTGTCGCTCGCCATCCCCGCCCGGGTGCGCTCGGTCGGCTTCTCCATCGGGGCGCTCTTCGTGCTGCCGGGCTTCCTCGTACTCCCGATCGTCGGAGCGCTGGGCGACGCGGTGGGCTTCCGCTACGGCCTGCTCATCCTGGTGCCCATCTTCGCCGTCGGCGGGCTGATCGTGGCCAGCGCCGGCAGCCTGATCGGGCGCGACGTGCAGGACGTGTGGACTTCCATGCGCACGCGGACCCAGATGCTGCTCGACCGGCACGCCGGCCGGTTGCCGCTCCTCGCCGTGCGCGAGCTCAACGTCGGCTACGACGGCGTCGTCGTGCTGGCCGACGTCGCCATCGAGATCGGCGAGGGGGAGATCGTCGCCCTGGTCGGCACCAACGGCGCCGGCAAGTCGACGCTGCTGCGGGCCATCGGCGGGGTGGTCGAGGCCGACCACGGCGCCATCGTCTTTGACGGGCGCGACATCACCCACCTGCCCCCCGACGAGATCGCCCGCCTCGGCGTGGCCCAGGTGCCCGGCGGCGAGGGGATCTTCCCCAACCTGCGCGTCGAGGACAACCTGCGCGTGGCGGCCTGGCAAGGCCGGCGGCGCGGCGAGCACGACGCCGACATGATCGACGAGGCCCTCTCCGTGTTCCCCACCCTGGCGTCGCGGCGCGGGGAGCGGGCCGCCAACCTCTCGGGCGGCCAGCAGCAGATGCTCGCCCTCGCCATGGCGACCATCACCCGCCCCAAGTTGTTCCTCATCGACGAGCTCTCGCTCGGTCTCTCCCCCATCGTGGTCGAGCAGCTGCTCGGCGCGATCGAGTCGATGCGCCAGGGCGGCACCGCCATCCTCCTCGTCGAGCAGTCGATGAACGTCGCCGTGGCGGTGGCCGACCGCGTCTACGTCATGGAGACCGGCGTCGTGCGCTTCTCCGGGACCGCCGACGAGCTGTCCGCCCACCCCGAGCTCCTGTGGTCCGTCTACCTCCAGAAAGCCTCCGAGGGACTCGGGTCGCCGACGCCGAGCCTGGCCGCGCCGAACGGCGGCGCCCCGGCCGAGATCGAGGTGCGCGGGCTCTCGCTCAGCTTCGGGGGCAACAACGCCCTGAACGACGTGTCCCTGCACGCCGACCACGGCGAGATCGTCGGGATCATCGGGCCCAACGGCGCCGGTAAGACGACGCTGTTCGACGTCGTGTCCGGGTTCCTGCATCCCGACACGGGGTGGGTCCAGCTGGCGGGCGTCGACGTCACGGACCGCACGGCCTCGGCCCGAGCCCGGCTCGGGCTGGGCCGCTCCTTCCAGGACTCGCGCCTCTTCTCGGGCTTGACCGTGCGCGACGCCGTGGCCGTCTCGCTGGAGCGCTTCACCGACGTCAGCGACCCTTTCAACGCCATGTTGCGCCTGCCCCTCCAGGTGCGGACCGAGGCCGCCGTGATGGAGCGGGTGGACGAGCTCCTCGACCTGTTCGGCCTGGACCGCTACGCCGACAACCTGGTGAGCGAGCTCTCGACCGGTTCCCGGCGTCTCGTCGACCTGGCGGCCGTGGTGGCCCACCAGCCCTCCGTGGTCCTCCTCGACGAGCCGTCGTCGAGCGTGGCCCAGCGCGAGGTCGAAGCCATGGTCGGCCTGCTGCGCAACGTACGGGATCGGCTCGATGCCACCATGCTCGTCGTCGAACACGACATCGCCTTCATCGCCGAGCTCGCCGATCGCCTCGTCGCCATGGACCGGGGCGCCGTGCTGGCGACCGGGGCGCCGCGCGACGTCCTCGAGTCACCGGAGGTCGGCGAGGCCTTCCTCGGCTCGGACCCGCTCGCTCTGGCGCGTTCGGGCGCCGCCGCCACGCTCACGACCACGACCACGACCACGGAGGTGGACCCGCCATGAGCGACTCCGAGCCGGACCCGGACCCGGAGCAGGGCGCCGGTCCGCCCCGCGCCGCGCGACCGTGGCCGGCGGTGAGCCTGCTGCGCCGGGCCGGCCCGGTCGTCCTCATCGTCGCCGCGCTGATCGCGGCCGGCGTCTCGGCCACCGCGCACGAGAACAAGGGGACCACCTCCGGCGCGCCGCCGAGCACCGGGAGCGGGCAGCAGATCGCCCACTCGACGGTGCCGCTCACCTACGCGGCGGCCGCCAAGATCGGCAAGACGTCCGCCTACAACTGGGGCTCCGAATGCGACCACGCGACGGGACGCCTGAAGGTCCCGACCGTGTACTCCCCGCCCTGCGTGCCCGTCCCCGCCGCCGGCACCGCCAACGGTGGCGCCACCTCGAGCGGCGTGTCGGACGGTTCCATCAACGTCGTCTACTACCAGGCTCAGCCGGGGGGCCTGGCGGCGACGGTCTCGAGCGCGGCCGGCACCAATCCCCAGGTGCTCGCCACCGCCCAGGCCTACGCGGTCATGTTCAATCAGATCTACGAAATGTACGGACGGCACGTGAACCTGATCCCCTTCACCGCCTCCGGAGCCGACAACGACCCGGTGGCCGCTCACGCCGACGCCGTCACCGTCGCCCAACAACTCCACGCCTTCGCGTCCATCAACGGCCCGGGTGAGACCACCGCCTATGAGGACGAGCTGGCCCGCCTGCACGTGCTCTGCCTGGTGTGCGGCGACTCGTCCACCAACGGCGAGATCCAGAAGAACGCGCCGTTCCAGTGGGCCAATCTCCCCACGGCCGACACCTCGCTCGCCGAGACGCTCGACTACGTCGTGGCCAAGCTGAGCGGGAAGGACGCCATCTGGGCCGGCGACCCCGCCCTGCACGCCCAGAAGCGCAAGTTCGCCGTGGTGAGCGAGACGTCGGAGCCGCCTTCGCCGGGCTTCGCCCAACTGCAAGCGGCGGTCACCAAGAAGCTCACCGACGGCCGCGTCAACATGGCGTCGCCCAGCGACCTCACCTACACGCTCAACCTCACGACGCTGCCGACAAACGCGGCGACCATCGCCGAAAAGCTCAAAGCGTCCGGCGCCACCAGCGTGATCTTCGCCGGCGACCCCATTATGCCGATCTACCTCACCAAGGCCTGCGCCAGCATCGGTTACTTCCCCGAGTGGATCATCACCGGCATCGTCCTGACCGATACGTCGACCCTCGGGCGCTACTACGACCAGGCGGAGTGGTCGCACGCCTTCGGGGTGAGCAGCCTGGGCGTGCCGGTGCCGGTCGCGGCGGGTGACGCCGACCGGCTGTACCACTGGTGGTACGGGCGCACCGCCACGCCTGCCGCGCTGTCCGCTCCCGCCATCATCCCACCAATTGAGCAGCTCTTCACGGGAGTCCAACTGGCCGGAGCCGATCTCACGCCCTACACGTTCACCACCGGGCTGTTCCGCGCCCCACCGACCGGCGGTGGGCCGACGTCGCCGCTCGATGCGTACGGCTACCAGGGCGCGGCGCCGCGTCCGAGCTACTCGTCGCCCGCCGACTACACCTTCCTCTGGTACGACGCCACGGCCAAGGGGCCCGACGAGGAGGGCGTCGTCGCCGCCGGGTTGATGCAGCACGTGAACGGCGGCGCGCGCTACAAGGCGGGCACGGTCCCGGCGGGCCCTGTGCCGATGTTCTCGCTGGCGGGCGCGGTCACCAGCTACGCGACACCGCCCGACCGCGCTCCCTCCTACCCCGCCTGGCCGGGATCACCCGCCGCGTCCGGCGCCGGCTGAGCGCCTCCCTCGAGTGGCGCGTGTCGACCCCGCGACGCCGGCGGTTTCCCGATTGACGCAGCTTCGCACGCGCCGTGTAACCACGAAGGGCGGCGCAGCGTCTGAGGATGCGTGGCTCTTGGGCTAGGGGACAAGGACGGCGACCGCGCCGCGGCCGACACACTCTTGGCCAAACTCCGCGCCTTCGTCGCCGATCAGCTCACTGAGGAGGAGGCGGCCCTCTTCGCCGCGCTCGTCGCGCCCGGGGTGGCGCGCGCCTACATGGACGAGTGCGTCGCCCCATCCGGTTCCGACGGCCGTTGGTGCCCCCGGGCCCTCCCGGACTCCCTGGTCGACGCGGTGCGGGACCACGCCATCAGGGTCGAGGGGCTGACCTGAGGACGAGGCCCGTGCTCACGCCGGCGGACCCTCTGGCGCGGCGGATCGCGCCGCGCTGAGAGCGAAGGGCATGACCTCCGCGCCCGCCCGGCCCAGGCAGGTCCGGCAGTGCTCGATGTGCTTGGACGCTCCCAGGGGGTCGTCCACAATGAGGTCCTGGAAGGCCGCACAGGCCAGGGACGGCTGCTGCGCCATCAGCTGCAGCGCCAGCGCGTTGCGCAGCCGTCGCCGCGCCCGGTGCACGATGACCTTCGCGGCTCCCTGGGTCACACCGAGCGCATCGGCCACCTGTGAAGGGGTGAAGCCGAGTTGCGTGACCATGGTCACCGCCGCCGCGTCACGCCTGGACAGGCCGGCCACACAGCCCTGCACCCGATCGGCCACCTCGCGCACCTCGGCCAACGACTCGGGCCCGGGCCCGGTCGAGGCGAGCAGTTCGTGCCGGGACTCGTCGAGGGGCGTCAACCGCTGACGTGCCCGCAACTGATCGGTGGCGGCGTGGCGCGCGATCGAGAGGAGCCAGGGGCGGAACCGGTCCGGCTCGCGCAGGTCGTCGAGATGCTGCAGGGCGCGGGTGAAGGTGTCCTGCACCGCATCGTCCGTGGCATCCGAATTGCCCACCAGGTGGTAGGCCACCCGGCGCACGGAGTCCACGTGCTCCGCGTAGAGATCGGCGAACGCGCACGGGTCGCCTGACCGGACCGCCGCCACCAGCTCGGCGTCCGACCTTTCCAAGGTCGGGGGAGCCCCCATGAGAGCGATGGTAGGCCCCGCCCTGGTGAAATGCTCGTGGCAGGGCCCGATTTGTCTCCGGGTGGTTAATTCGGCGGCCGCCCATCGGGCCCGACCACGACTGGTGCTATCCCCAGTCCAGGACGCCCGGTAGCGGCATTCTCAGCGCGGTCGCGACGCCTCATGCTGAGGGGCGGGCGGCGCGGAGTGTCCGGCCCCCGTTACGGAAGGAGACCCATGATCGTCACCCACGGGCTCACGAAGCGCTACGGGAAGACGCTGGCGGTCGACGACCTGAGCTTCACCGTCTCTCCGGGCGTCGTCACGGGTTTCCTGGGGCCCAACGGGTCGGGGAAGTCCACGACCATGCGCATGGTCCTCGGGCTCGACCTGCCCGACGCGGGATCGGCGCTCGTCAACGGCTGCGCCTACACCGAGCTGGCGTGGCCCTTGCGCGAGGTCGGCGCCCTCCTGGACGCCAAGGCCTTCCACCCGGGCCGGAGCGCCCGCAACCACCTGCGTTGGCTCGCCCAGACCAACGACATCCCGCTCGCACGGATCGACACCGTGCTTGACATCGTCGGTCTCACGGCGGTGGCCGACCGGCGGGCCGGGAAGTTCTCGCTCGGCATGGGACAACGCCTCGGCATCGCCAGCGCCCTCCTCGGGGACCCCGGAGTGCTGCTCTTCGACGAGCCCGTCAACGGCCTCGACCCCGAGGGCATCCGCTGGGTCCGCCACCTGTTGCGGAACCTGGCCTCGGAGGGCCGGACGGTGCTCGTCTCGAGCCACCTCATCAACGAGATGGCCCTGACCGCAGAACGCCTCGTGGTCATCGGCCGGGGCACGCTGATCGCCGACACCAGCGTCGAGGACTTCCTGGGCGACCACCGCAGCGATGCCGTCCGGATCGTGACGCCCACGCCGCAGCGGTTCGTCGCCGTGCTCTCGCGGGCCGGAGCCCGGCCCGCCGTCGAAGACGATGGCACCATCGTCGCCTCGGGACTGTCCTCCGCCGACATCGGTGAGCTGGCGGCCGATCAGCAACTCACCATGCACGAGCTCACGCCGGTGCGCGCGTCGCTCGAAGACGTCTTCATGGAGCTCACCAGCACGTCAGTCGAGTACCGCTCACACACCCTGTACCACGCCCCGGCCGACGCGCTGTCGGCCCGTTGAAAGGACCACCGATGACCACGTTCGCCATCACACCCGTCGCCACCGCGGGGCCCACCACAGCGGGGGGCCGGCACTGGCGCGCCGGGCTGCGCCAGGCCATGCGGGCCGAGTGGACCAAACTCGCCTCGTTGCGCTCCACTCGATGGACCCTTGTCGTGACCGCCGTCGGGACGCTGCTGGTGACGTACCTGTCGACGCACGGTGCGCTGCACCATCCCCGCGGGTGGTACCAGGGGTTCGATCCCACCAATCAGTCCATGGCCGGACTTGCTCTCGCCTCCCTCGCCATCGGGGTCCTCGGCGTGCTGGTCATGAGCGGCGAGTACGGCACCGGGACGATCCGCTCCTCCCTGGCGGCACTGCCGCGCCGCGGCGTGCTGCTGACGGCGAAGATCGCCGTCGTCGGGCTGGCCACTCTGGTCATCGGTGAGGTGCTCAGCTTCGTGGCGTTCTTCGAGGGACAGGCCGTGCTCTCGGGAGGCGCTCCGACGGCCTCTCTCGGCCAGCCCGGCGTGTTGCGGGTGGTGGCCCTGTCGGGAGCGTTTCTCGCCCTCTTTGCGCTGCTGGGGCTGGGGCTTGGCGCCGTCATCCGCCACACGGCTGGCGCCATTGCGGTCTTCGCCGGCTTCACGATGCTGGCCCCCGTCCTACTCCACTCCATCTCGGAGAGCACCGCCCGTTACGCCCCCGAGCTCATCTTCGCCAACTCGGTGGCGGCCGTCGTGCCGCAGTCCGACTCATTCTCGGCCACAATCGGGGTCGTGCTCATGCTCTCCTACTGTGCCGCAGCACTGGGCCTGGGCGCCATGGTGTTGAACCGGCGGGACGCGTGACGCCGGACCAGCCCGACGACTCCAGCGTCCGGGTGCGGATCCGCGGGCGCGAGCTGTCGCTGGCCATGACCGAGGAGCAGGCCGTCCGGGCCAGGGAGCTGGCGCGCCACGTTCTGCACGAGCCGTTCACGAAACGGGTCTGGTCCGAGCTGGCTTTCTTCCTCCTGAGCTCGGCGCTGGCGGGAGCCGGGCTGTTCTTCGTGGCGTCGACCATGGTCGCCGGCCTCATCCTGGCCATCACCTTCTTCGGCCTGGCGGTGCTGGCGCTGTCCTTGCGCAGCGCACGCGGCATCGGCGGGTTCGAGCGCGGCCTGGCGCGCAACCTGCTCGGCGAGGTGGTAGAGGACCCCCAACCGTTCGCCGGGCGGGCGGGGTTCTTGGGTTGGCTCCAGTCGTGCCTGCGCGACCGCGTGGCCTGGCGCGCCGTGGCTTACCTCGCCCTGAAGGTCGCGTGGTCGATCCTGGGTGTCCTGGTGGCGGTCAGCCTGTGGTGGGATGCGTTCGCCTGCATTCTCCACCCGCTCTTCGGCCGGAATGGAGGCGGCCCGCCGGTGTGGGGCCTTGCGAGGGCCTTCTTCCCGGCGGGCGCCTTCGGATTCGGCCCGACCGGCTTCCTCCAGAGCATGGCAATTTTCATCCTCGGCGCCATCTTCTTCTTCGCAGCGCCCTGGGTCATGCGGGGCTTCGTCAACGTGGACCGCCTCCTGATCCGCAGCCTGCTCGGGCCCGATCCCATGGCAACGCGGGTACGCTCGCTCGAACAGGCCAGGACCCAGACGGTCGACGCGTCGGCCGCGACGCTGCGCCGCATCGAGCGCGACCTGCACGACGGAACCCAGGCCCAGCTGGTGGCGCTCGCCATGCGGCTGGGCATGGCGAAGGAGAAGCTCGAGGACGACCCCGAGCACGTCGACCTCGACCGGGTGCGCGAGCTCGTCGACGCGGCGCACCGGGGGGCCAAGGAAGCCATCACCGAGTTGCGTGACATCGCCCGCGGGATCCATCCGCCGGCGCTCGATATCGGTCTGGAGGGCGCGCTGGCTACCCTGGCCGCCCGCAGCGCGGTGCCCACCGAGCTGGTGGTCGACCTCCGAACGCGGCCGACGCCCGCCATCGAAGCCATCGCCTACTTCTGCGTCGCCGAACTGCTGGCCAACGTGGCCCAGCATGCGCAGGCCTCGCGGGCGTCGGTGTCCTGCGCGCAGCAGGGGACGTGGCTGCGCCTGGTTGTCCGAGACGACGGGACCGGCGGCGCGCAACTCACCACGATCGGCTCCTCCTCGAGCGGGCTGGCCGGGTTGACGGACAGGGTGCGCGCCGTCGACGGACAGCTGCACCTGGTGAGCCCGTTCGGCGGGCCCACGGTCGTCACGGTCGACCTCCCCCTCGCGTCCTGATGGTCGGCGCGCTCCGCATCGCCATCGCCGAGGACTCCGCGATCCTCCGGGACGGCCTGGTGCAACTCCTGGTCGACCGCGGCTTCGCCATCACCGGCGCGGTGGGCGACCCGGCGGCGCTGCGCAGCTCGGTGGCCCAGAACCCACCCGACGTCGCAGTGATCGACATCCGGATGCCGCCGTCGTACACCGACGAGGGCCTCCGTCTCGCGCTCGAGCTCCGCGCCCGCCACGAGGGGCTGGGCATCCTGCTGTTCTCCCAGTACATCGAGACGCGCTACGCCGCCGACCTCCTGGCGGACGACGCCGCAGGAATCGGCTACCTGTTGAAGGACCGGGTGGCCGATGTCAGCGACTTCGTCGAGGCGCTGGAGCGGGTCGCCGTAGGAGGTACCGCCTTGGATCCCGAAGTCGTCACGCAACTCATGGGGGCGACGCGTCGCGCCGACTCGCTGTCCGTCTTGACCGTTCGCGAGCGCGAGGTCCTCGGGCTCATGGCGGAGGGGCGCTCCAATGCCGCCATTGCCAACGCGCTCGTCGTCAGCGAGGGCGCGGTCGAGAAGCACGTCGCCAACATCTTCGCGAAGCTCGATCTGCCGGTCTCCGAAAAGGACCATCGACGGGTGCTGGCGGTGCTCCGCTTCCTGGAGTCGTGACCGCCGGGCCGATCGTCTGCGTTGGTGCGGCGACTACGCGATCGTGAGGAACCCAAGACCGCGCCGCAGGAAGACGGCACACGTCGCGGCGTCGGCAACGGCGGACCGTGGCAGGACTGCGCCGAAGGGCGCGTTCCAATAGTCGGGTGCACCCGGCCGTTCAGGACCCCACGGGCCGACGTAGACGTAGGCCTCGTCCGAGAAGGCATCGCCGGGTGAGAAGCCGAGGTTGACGCCCCGACCCGACCCGAGGTCGACACCCGTGCCCACGTCGAAGTGTTCGGGCCACAGCTGCACCGTCGACCAGCCCGAACCCGAAGCGGCGTCCGACGTGACGGCGTCGAGCACCCTCCAGCCGAGGTCGAACCAGCCGCACAGGTCGTCGAGCTCCTCGCCGTCCAGGTGGAGGGTCTCGTCGGTCGGACCCGGTGGCGGCGTGGCGGAGCCCGCCGAGAAGTCCGACGCCAGGTCCGCCTGCACGAACGCGGCCAGCTCCGCCAGCGTCGCACCGTTGAGCGGCATCGTCCGTGCTTCGCCGCCCACCTCACGGATGAGGTGGGGGCCGGCGACCCGCACGACCTCCGGCTCGGGCCCGAAGGCGGGTGTGGCCACACCCCGCGGACTGGCCCGGAGGCCGAAGTGCCCGCTGACCGCGAAGCGGCGGCGGCCGAGGACGTGCGCCGCCATCAGGTGCAGGTCACCGCGGGTCGTGTGCATCCCAGTTCGGAGAGTAACGGCGGGTGCCACGGGGTCTGCGCAACGGCCGTCCGCCTGCGATGATGGGTGCCGGCCAGAGGCATTCTGCGCACAGAGACGCAGTGCCGGGTAAAAAGGGCGGGTGATGAAGGTGATCCGTGGGGGGCTCGGGAGCCGGAAGGGCCCGTCGATCGGCCTCGTGCTCGGCGCCGGCGGCGTGGTCGGCCAGGCCTACCAGGCCGGTGTCCTGTCGGCCCTGCAACGCGAGGTCGGCTGGGACCCGCGCCAGGCCGCCGTCATCGTGGGCACCTCCGCCGGCTCCATCACCGGTGCCGCGCTGCGCGTCGGGGTACCGGCCACCGACCTGGCGGCCTCGCTCTACGGGGTCCCCACGTCGCGCCGGGGCGGCGCCATCCTGCGCCGCATCCTCCCCGCCGACGCCGAGCCGCTCCCGACCCCGTCGCTCGGCTCACTGCTGCGTCCCTGGAATGTGCCGTCCACCGCCCTCATCACGCGGGTCGTCCGGCGACCCCTGGCCTTCCGGCCCGACGTGGCGGCCATGACGCTGCTGCCCCGGGGGCGGATCGACATCTCCGAGCGGGCCCGGGGTCTCGACGAGCACATGGGCAGCCGCTGGCCGGACGGTCTGCGGATCTGCACCGTCCGGCGCTCGGACGGGGCCCGGGTCGTCTTCGGTCGGGCGGGTGCCCCGCCGGCACGCCTGGCCGCCGCCGTGCTCGCCTCCTGCGCCATCCCCGGCTACTTCCAGCCGGTCGACATCGGTGGCACCGAATACGTCGACGGCGGCGTCTACTCGGCCACCAACGCGGACGTGCTGCGGTCCGAGAACCTCGACGTGGCGGTCGTCATCTCGTCCATGTCGGCGGCCCACGGCAGCGCCAACGGAGCCGACGGCTGGCTCCGGCGTTCCGTGCACCGGCGGATGGAGCGCGAGATCGCGCGGCTGCAAGCGGCCGGGACCGTGGTGATCCGCCTGGAGCCCGGCACCGAGTCGCGTCGTGCCATGGGCCTCCGGGCCATGGCCGAGGACCGGGGTCCCCGGGTGATCGAGGCCGCCTACGAGGAGACCCGGGAGCTCGCTCTCGCCACACCCCTCCTCGCCTCGCTGGGCGGCCGCACTGCCGCCGCCAGCGCCGGCTGACCCCGGGAGAGCGGACACGCCCGGGTAGTAGCGTGCGGGGCCGGGGGGGGTCCCGAAGGGAGGGTTCACGAGTCCTGATCGCCTGAGCCCACAGGACGCCTCGTTCCTCCATATCGAGGACCACGTGTCCCACATGCACATCGCCTCGGTCGCCATCTTCGAGGGGCCCCCGCCGCCCTTCAGCGAGGTCGTCGCCATGGTGGACGCCAAGCTGGACCTCGTACCGCGCTATCGCCAGAAGGTCCGGTTCGTGCCCTTGGAACTGGGGCGCCCGGTCTGGGTCGACGACCCGCACTTCAACATCGAGTACCACCTGCGCCACACGGCACTGCCCTCCCCCGGTGGCGAAAGCGAACTGCGCAAGCTGGTCGGTCGTGTCATGGCGCAGCAACTCGACCGCTCCAAGCCACTGTGGGAGATCTGGGTGGTCGAGGGGCTCGAGGACAACCGGTGGGCGATGCTGGCCAAGACGCACCACGCATTGGTCGACGGCGTCTCCGGCACCGACCTCTTGGCGGTGATCATGGACCGCAGTCCGGACGCCGTGCGGCCCGAGCCGTCACGGTGGCGGCCACGACCGGAGCCCTCAGCGGTCCAGCTCGTCGTGGACGCGCTGGAGAACATCGTGCAGTCGCCCTACGAGCAGGTCCGGGCAGCCCGGGCACAGACGCGGGCGCTCCGCCGGATGGCGGGTTACGTGCTCGAGGTGGCCGGTGGCCTCTTCTCCCTCGGTGGGCTCGTCCGCCCGACCCCGCTCTCCAGCCTCAACGGTCCGCTCGGCCCCCATCGACGTTACGCCTGGGCCACGACATCGGTCGACGACATCAAGCGCGTGCGCCGGGCCCTCGGCGGGACCTTCAACGATGTGGTCCTGGCCTGCATCACCAACGGGTTCCGCGAGCTGCTGGAGTCACGCCACGAGGACGTCGACCGGGTGGTGCGCACGCTGGTGCCGGTCTCGGTCCGGCCGCGTGACTCGTCAGGCAAGGCCGTCGGTGACGGCACCTACGAGAACAAGGTCTCGGCGATGTTCGCCGAGCTCCCGGTCGACATCGACGACCCCGCCCTCCGGCTGCACGTCATCACCGAGCAGATGAAGGACCTCAAGGACTCCAGTCAGGCGATGGCAGGTGAGGCACTCACCTCCATGTCGGGCTTCGCTCCACCCATGCTGCTGGCCCTGGGCATGCGCCTCGCCACCAGGGCGGGACAGCGCAACGTGAACACCGTCACCACGAACGTGCCCGGCCCGCAATTCCCGCTCTACGCCGCCGGGCGGCGGATGATCCGGGCGTTCCCGTACGTGCCGCTCGGCGGGCAGATGCGTCTGGGCATCGCCATCTTCTCCTACGACGGCGAGGTCAACTTCGGGATCACGGGGGACTACGACTCCACCCCGGACATCGACATCCTGGCCGGTGGGATCGAGGACGGAATGACCCAGATGCTCAAGGTGTGCGAGCAGCCGGGCGGCTGAACGTCAGCCTTTCCAGTCCGCGATGCCGATCACTTCGTCGGCGATGTAGGCGCGGAGGTCACCGACGATGACCCGCTCCACGGAACGCCCCACGATGGGCACGCGGATCTTCAGGTCACCCTCCACCTCGACCTCGGTACTGCCCGGCCCGGCGTCGCCCTCCTCGAAGCGGTAGGTGCCCGTGGCGCTGAGCCGGTCGGGATAGTGGTCGGGCAGCACCACCCAGCTGGAGCGGCCTTCCGCAAGCAGGATCTCGGTCTGGGTGATCCAGGACATCTTCCCGGGGTCGACCACGGCCCGCACGGCGGGCGAGACCGAGCCCGTGAAGGCGAAGCGCACCTCGAGGAGGATCCGTTCGCCGAGAGCCTCGTGGCGCACGACCTCCCGCACCTCGATGTCGTCGCGCGCCGGACGCCCCTCGTAGAACGCAGGGGACCCGTGGGCCGCCATCGCCCGGGCCGGCGGCACCGCCACCGCCTGCCGGACGGCGAACTTCACGTCGTCGGACGCGTCGACGGCAGTCCCAGCTTGCGGTGGTCCCAGCTGACGGTCCGCTTGACGTTGAGCTTCACCGCCACGCGCTTGTGCAGCATCACCTCCAGGATCGGCTTGAGCTCGTCCGTGTAGGGCCCGTTGTAGCGCTCGTAGACGCTGATGCCGAGTTCCCACAGCTTGTCGGGGTCCTCGACGATCTCCGCCTGGCCGACCAGCTCCACACCCCTCAGCTCCTCGTAATAGTCACCGTCCTCGAAGAGGAGCGTAAGGCGCGGGTCCCGCCGGAGGTTCTGGACCTTCTGCGACTTGGCCTTCGTCTCCACCGTCACGGAGCCGTCCAGGAACCCGTACCACATGGCTACGGCGTGGATGGAGCCGTCATGGGATATGGAGCACATCGTCATGTTCCGGCGCTCGGCGAGAAACGCCTCCACCTCGGCGGGCGTCATCTGTATGGCCTTGCGTTGATTCACGCCGTGGCCCATGGCCTCGGTCATCCGGTACCTCCCACTCGTGTGTCAGGGAGCGTAATCCCCTGAGCAGGGCCGCAGCCTTAAGAGTTCATCTGTAGAACACTTATTGGTTGCAACGGTTTCACGGCACGTTTACCTCGACTCCGTAGCGTGAGCCCCGATGGCGACCGTGGTTCGGCACATGGATCACCCCGGCACCGGGCGCCGTCGCGGCCAGGAAGCACTGGCCGCGGTCATCACGATCCGCCCTGTGCGCTCACAGCGCGGCGGGGTTCTCGGATCCTTGGTCACCATGGCGCGGGTATTCGCCTCCCCGCGTGGCCAGGCGACGCCGGTGCGACCTACCCCCCGTCCACCGACGTCGCCTGCACCTCTCCCGCTCAGGCAGTTCCGAGTTCCCCACGACGCTGCCTGAGGCCGAACGCAACGTGGCGATTGCAAGCGCACCGGCCACGAGCCGCCAGGCCGGCCCGGCCGGCCCGGCCCGGGACAACCGGCCGCTCGTGCTCGTGGTCGACGACGAGGAGTCCTACCGCCAGGCCTTGGCCTCGGGGCTGACCCGCGAGGGGTTCGCCGTCGAGTCCGCCGGAGACGGGCACGAGGCGTTGCGGCTCTTCCATCGCGTGCATCCCGATCTCGTCCTGCTCGACGTGATGCTCCCCGACCAGTCCGGAATCGAGATCTGCCAGCAGATGCGCAACCTCAAACCGGTGCCGATCATCATGGTGACGGCGCGCGACTCCGAGGTCGACATCGTGCTCGGGCTCGAATTGGGTGCCAGCGACTACGTGGCCAAACCATTCCGGCTGCGAGAGCTCGTCGCCCGCATGCGGGCGGTGCTGCGGCGGGGGGTGGCCGTCGCCGAGCACCACGAAGAGGTCCTCAGCGTGGGGCCGGTGCGGCTCGACGCCGGGCGTCGCGAGGTCACGGTCGGCGACGTCCTGGTCGACCTCTCCCGCAAGGAATTCGACTTGTTGGCCCTCCTGATGTCGCACAGTGGACAGGTCGTCACCCGGGACTGGTGTATCGACCGGCTCTGGTGGGATCAGGAGCTGACCGACACGCGCACCCTCGACACCCACATCAAGCGGCTGCGCCGCAAAGTGGAGCCGGACCCGGCCAACCCCCGCCACCTGGTCACCGTCCGGGGCGTCGGCTTCCGCTTCGAGGGGTAGCCCGACACCCGCGGCGCTTTCGCCCTACATTGAGCGGATGCGAAAAGGTGACGTGGTTCCCGATTTCACCCTCCCCGACCAGACGGGAACGCCGCGATCGCTGAGCGGTTTCCTCGCGAACGGGCCCGTGGTGTTGTTCTTCTATCCGGCGGCCATGACCTACGGCTGCACCAAGGAGAGCTGTCATTTCAGGGACATGGCCGGCGAGTTCGCCGTCGTCGGAGCCCAGCCGGTCGGCATCAGCGCCGACGCCGTCGAGAAGCAGAAGCAATTCGACGAGAAGGAGTCGCTCGGTTTCCCACTGCTGTCCGACTCGGATCGTACGGTGGCGACCCAACTCGGCGCCAAGCGCGGCATGAGCTTCCTGCCGAACAAGCGGGTCACCTACGTCATCGACACTGACCGCACCCTTCTCGACGTCATCCATACCGAGGTCTCCATGGGTGGGCACGCCGACAAGGCGCTCGCCGTCTTGAAGGCACGACCCGCTGCCTGAGCGCACCGTCGTCGTCACGGGCGCCGCATCGGGCATCGGCGCCGCCACCGCCACGCGACTCGGCGCGGGGGGCTGGAGGGTCATCGGCGTCGACAAGGACGAGACCGACGTCGTCGCCGACCTGTCGACGCCCGCTGGGCGCCGGGGCGCCATCGACGGCGCGACGGAGCGTTGCGGCGGGGTGCTGGCCGGCATCGTGACCTGCGCCGGGCTGGCCGGCGTCCCCGGCCACGCCGGCTCACTGCTGGCCGCAGTGAACTACTTCGGGACGGTGGACCTGCTCGAGGGCCTGCGGCCGCTGCTGACGCCCGGTGCCGCCGCCGTGGCCATCAGCTCGAACTCGACGACCGTGCAACCGGCGGTCCCCGCAGACCTGGTCGAGGCTCTGCTGCGCCGCGACCAGGAGCTGAGTGCGCAGATCGCCGACGCCCGGGGCTCCCTGGTGGCCTACCCGGCGACGAAGCTCGCCGTGGCCTGCTGGGTCCGCCGGAACGCCACCGGTCCCGACTGGGCCGGCTCGGGCATCCGGCTCAACGCCATCGCCCCCGGCATGATCGACACGCCGATGGTCGCGGGCATGCGGGCCGACGCCGAGGCCGGGCCGTTGCTCGACATGCTGCCCATCCCGCTCGGGCGCCCGGGCCGGGCCGAAGAGATCGCCGCGCTGGTGGACCTCCTCCTCGGCCCCGACGGTGCCTTCTTCTGTGGATCGGTCGTCTTCTGCGACGGTGGGAGCGACGCGCTCCTACGCACCAACGACTGGCCCGCGGCCTGGGACATCTCCGTCCGCGACCTCGGCCGCCAGCTCTCCTGATCGCACTCCGACCGGGCCGGGCCCGCCGAGCGCCGGTTCTACGCTGACGGCCATGCCGGGCCGGATCCTGGTCGACACCACCCCGCTGCGCGAGAGCCGCGACTTTCGTCTCCTCTTCGTCGGCCAGCTCATCTCGGTCATCGGGACGCAGCTGACCGTCGTCGCCATCCCCTATCAGGTGTACTCCATGACGCACTCCACGCTGCAGGTGGGGGCGATCAGCCTGGCCCAGCTCTTCCCCTTCCTCGCCGGAGCGCTCTCGGCGGGGCCCATCGGCGATTCGGTCGACAAACGGCGCATCATGGTGTGGACGGCGGTGGCCATGACGGCGACCAGTGGCGCCATGGCGGTCAACGCGGCGGTGGCCCACCCGTCGCTGGCCGTGCTCTACGTCGTCAGCGCGCTGGCGGCCGGCCTCATGGGCTTCTCGAGCACCGCTCGCATGGCCTCGGTTCCCGGCCTGGTCGAGCGCCGGCACCTCACCGCCGCCGCCGCCCTGATGCAGATCATCTTCCAGCTGGGTGTGATCGTGGGCCCGGCGCTTTCCGGCGTCCTGCTCGGCATCGGGCTCCCGCTCGTCTACGCACTCGACGCAGCCTCATTCGTGGTGGCCGCCGTCGCCTCCGCCATGCTGCAGCCGATCCCACCGGCCGAGGGGACCGGCAACCTCTCTCCCTGGCAGTCGACCAGGGAGGGCCTGCGCTACCTGCGCTCCCGCCAGGCACTCCAGGGCGTCTACCTGATCGACATCAACGCCATGGTGTTCGGCATGCCCCGGGCGCTGTTCCCGGCCATGGCGGGCTCCGTCTTCGCTGGCGGCACCATCACCCTCGGGTTCCTCTATGCCGCGCCGGGCGTCGGAGCGCTCATCGGGGCGGTGACTACGGGGTGGGTCGCCCATCTCCGCCGCCAGGGCTGGGCGGTGATCGTGGCGGTGATCGTCTGGGGCGCCGCCATCGCGCTCTTTGGGTTCACCGACACGCTCTGGGTCGCCCTCGTCCTCTTGGCCGTCGCGGGCTGGGCTGACGTCATCTCCGCCGTGCTGCGTCAGACGATCCTGCAGACTTCCATTCCCGAGCGCTTCCGCGGCCGCATGTCCTCCATTCAGATGGCCGTGGTGCAGGGCGGGCCACGCCTCGGCGACATGGAGTCGGGCACCGTGGCCACGCTGACCAGCATCGAGTTCTCCGTCGTCTCGGGCGGCCTCGCCTGCATCGTCGGTGCTGTCGTCATCGGCGCGCTACTGCCGGTCTTCCGCCGCCACGTCGCCGGCGAGATCGACGACGTGCCCGTATGATCCGGCCATGAGCACCACCACGTTCGCCGAGCCGACGTGGGGTGAGGTCGACCCGGACGCCCTCAATCGCATCCTCGTCGTGTCCCCGCACTTCGACGACGCCGCCATGGGAGCCGGTCATCTCATCGCCAGCTACGACGAGACGACGGTCGTCACCGTGCTGGGCGGCCGCCCACCCGCCTACCCCGACGTCCCCTCGGAGTGGGACGCCCTGGGCGGCTTCGTGGCGGGCGACGACGTGGTGGCGGTGCGGCGCGAGGAGGACGCCGCGGCCATGGTCGTCCTCGCCGCCGCGTACCGCTGGCTCGAGTTCGCCGACCACCAGTACCTGGACCCGCCGGATCGCCCGACGGCGGCCGAGGTCGCGCCCGTGCTCGGTACCACCATCGCCGGCCTCGACCCCACGTCGGTGTTCTTCCCGATGGGGCTCGGCAACCCCGACCACGTGATGGTGCACGACGCCTGCCTCCTGGTACGGCAGGACCAACCGGGGCGCCAGTGGTTCTGCTACGAGGACCACGGCTACAAACACCTGCCCGGGTTGCTGGCCTGGCGGGTGGCGAAACTCCTGCGCTCGCATCCCTGGCCGACTCCCGCCATCGTGCCCCACGTGCCCGACGAGGAGCGCAAGCGCCGCGCCATCTGGTGCTACACGTCACAGATCGCGCCGCTCGAACAAGACCACGCGCTGAGCGCACGCATGGAGGGCCGCGTTCCCGAGCAGTTCTGGCACCTGGCCCCTCCACCACCGGGATGGGAAGGGTTGGCCGACCTCATCTGATCTTCAGGGAACGCGACGGCCGGCGCCAGGGAGTCGGGCGGACCCCACGCGTCGGACGCTCAGGCCATCGCCGGTTGCGGTGCGATCTCGCCGATCTCGATGCTCTCCTCGGCAATGAGCTCCGGCGCCCTCCCCGCTGAAGGGTGACCTCCCCGGCAGAGGTCGCCGGTTGGTCGAACGGGTGGGACCAGGCCCTCGACTCCCTTCTCAGCTGAGGACCAGGAACAACCGGCCAAAACGGCGGTAAACCGGGACGTTCAGCTCTATCGGCGCGCTCAATCTCGGTGCAACATCTGTCGAGTGGTCATGTATAGAGACCTCTTGACACAGGCCCTTGGCAACGGTGAGGAAGGGCACAGGTCCGACGACCTGCTGCTGGCCGACCTCCTTGAGTCCCGGGCCAGGCTTCATGTGACGGGTGCGGCGGCCCCGGTTGCGGAAGCCCTGGCCCGGGAACTCTCCTACGACGGCGCGCTGATCCGGCTGTGCGCAGCAGTCAGGGTCCGCGCGACGCCGGAGTGGTTCGAGTGCCCCGAGCGCGAGCGGGCCCGGCTCGAACGCGAGCTTTCCCGCCGCGGCATCTTGCTTCCCACCCCGCAGCTCCAGGACGCCTAGCCCGGCGCGGCGGGGGGCATGCAGATGCCCTGAGCTGGTGAACCCGATCCTTGCCGGCTCGTGGTGCCACCCCGTGACCCGCTCACCCGGGGCCCGCGGTGAACGGCCCGTGTACCCCGGGGTCACCCTAGGCTGGCCGGACCCGGGCGCTCCCCGGCGGCCCGTCGATAGAGTCGACCCGGTGTCAGGGGACGATGAGCGGTCGGTAGAGGTCGGCGGGCACGAAGTGCGGCTCTCGCGGCCCGACAAGATCTACTTCCCCGCCCTCGACGCGACCAAGTTCGACCTCGTCTCGTACTACCTCGACGTGGCGGAGCACCTGCTAAACACGGCCGGGGGCCGGCCCGCCATGCTGCAGCGCTTCCCCGACGGGGCCACCGGCAAGTCCTTCTACCAGAAGCGCATCCCGGCGGGCGCGCCGGACTGGCTGCAGTCGACCACCGTCTCCACGCCCAACGGGACGACGTCCAATGCGCTCGTCGTGGCCGACATCGCCCACGTGGTGTGGGCGGTGAACATCGGCTGCCTCGGGCTGCACCTCTGGCCGTATCTCGCCGCCGATCCCGCGCACGCCGACGAGTTGCGCATCGACCTCGACCCGACGACCGGCATCGGCTTCGACGAGGTCCGGGCCGTGGCGCTCCTCTGCCGCGACGTGCTCGAAGAGCTCGGCCTGCGCGGCTACCCGAAGACC
The DNA here is from genome assembly GCA_963755375.1 of uncultured Acidimicrobiaceae bacterium. Classification (GTDB taxonomy): domain Bacteria; phylum Actinomycetota; class Acidimicrobiia; order Acidimicrobiales; family RAAP-2; genus Bog-473. The sequence goes on from CAVWKG010000006.1 coordinate 385,377, forward strand.
ACGGGCAACAACGGCCTGCACGTCTACCTCCGGCTCGAAGCGCGCTGGGACTCGGTGCAGGTGCGCGCCGCCGCGGTGGCGCTCGCCCGCGAGCTCGAGCGCCGCTTCCCCGACCTGATCACGGCGAACTGGTGGAAGGAGGAACGCGGGAGCCGCGTTTTCGTCGACTTCAACCAGAATGCCCCCCACAAGACCGTCTTCGGCGCCTGGTTCGCCCGACCCCGCACGGGCGGGCAGGTCTCGACGCCCCTCACGTGGGAAGAGGTCGAGACGGCGGTTCCCAACGAGCTGACCATCCGTACCGTGCCCGATCTGGTGCGCCGGCGGGGTGACCCGTGGGCCGACATCGCCGCCCGGCCCCAGTCGATCGAGCCCCTGCTCGCCCTGGCCGAGCGCGACAGGGAGGCTGGACTGCAGGACGCGCCGTGGCCGCCCCAGTACCCCAAAATGCCCGACGAGCCGCCCCGCGTGGCCCCGAGCCGGGCCAAGAAGGCCTGACCCGTGGAGCCGCTCGACGCGCTGAACCGGATCGCCTTCCTGCTCGAACGGGGCGGCGCCGACACCTACAAGGTGCGCGCCTTTCGCAACGCGGCGCGCGCCGTGGCCGACATTGACGCCGACACACTCGATGCGCTCGCCCAGGCCGGGCGGCTGCAGACCATCGACGGTGTCGGGAAGTCCACGGCGCAGGTCATCACTCAGGCCCTCGACGGCAAGGTCCCCGACCGCCTGACCGAGCTGGAGGAGACACCTGACGCTATTGAGCTCGACGCGGCGGCGGAGGTGCTCCTGGGCTCACTGCGCGGGGATTGCCATTCCCACTCCGACTGGTCGGACGGGGGGAGCCCCATCGGCGAGATGGCCGAGGCGGCCCGGGAGCTGGGCCATGAGTACCTGGTGCTCACCGATCACAGCGCCCGCCTCACGGTGGCGCACGGCCTCAACGCCGAGCGCCTGCGCGCCCAGCTCGACGTGCTCGCCGAGCTGAACGACGACCTGGCGCCCTTCCGCATCCTCACCGGTATCGAGGTGGACATCCTCGAGGACGGCTCACTCGACCAGGAGCTCGATCTCCTGGCCGAGCTCGACGTCGTGGTGGCCAGCGTGCACTCCAAATTGCGCATGGAGGCGCCCGCCATGACCGAGCGGATGCTGGCAGCCATCGAGAGCCCGCACACCGACATCCTGGGCCACTGCACCGGGCGCCTGATCACCGGCCGGGGCCGGGCGCAGTCCACGTTCGACGCCGACGCGGTGTTCGCCGCCTGCGCCCGCACGGGCACGGCGGTGGAGATCAACTCGCGGCCCGAGCGCCAGGACCCACCCCAGGACCTGCTGCGCCAAGCCGTCTTGCTCGGCTGCTCCTTCGCCGTCGACACGGACGCCCACGCGCCGGGGCAACTGGGCTGGCTCGGCCGCGGCTGTGCCAAGGCCGTCGACGCCGAGGTCCCGCCGGCGCGGATCGTCAACCGCGGCTCGGCCGCCGACCTCCTGGCCTGGGCCGGGACGCATGAGGACTGACCCGGCGTGACGCTCCCCGTCCGGCCACCGGTGGCGCCCATGCTGGCGAAGCTCGCCCGCGACCTCCCCCGGGCCCCGGGGCTCTTCTACGAGCCCAAGTGGGACGGCTTCCGTTGCATCGTGTTCCGCGACGGGGACGACGTGGAGCTCGGCAGCCGAAACGAGAAGCCCCTGACGCGCTACTTCCCCGAGCTGGTCGACGCCCTGCGCCGGGAGCTCCCGGACCGGTGCGTACTCGATGGCGAGATCGTCATCGCCGGTCCCCGCGGCCTCGAGTTCGACGCGCTGTCCCAGCGCATCCATCCGGCCGAGAAGCGGATCCGCCAGCTGGCCGAGTCGACGCCAGCCTCGTTCGTGGCCTTCGACCTCCTCGCCGAGGGTGACCGTTCCTGCATGGACACGCCCTACGCGCAGCGCCGCACCGCGCTGGAAAAGACGCTCAAGAAGGCCCGCCCTCCGATCCATCTCACACCCGTCACCGACGACCCCGACGTGGCAGCGGACTGGTTCTCCCGCTTCGAGGGTGCCGGGCTCGACGGCGTGGTGGTCAAGGAAGGCGCGCTGACGTACCTGCCCGACAAGCGGGCGATGGTCAAGGTCAAGCACCAGCGCACCGCGGACTGCGTGGTGGCGGGCTTTCGCACCCACAAGGACGGCGCCGGTGTGGGCTCGCTGCTGCTGGGCCTGTACGACCCCACCGGGACGCTCCACCACGTCGGCGTCGCGTCGGGGTTCAGCGTGGCCCGCCGACGCGAGCTGGTGACCGAGCTCGTGCCCTATCGGAAGGACGCGTTGGCGGACCACCCCTGGGCGGGCTGGGCCGACGCCCAGGCGGCCGGACGGGCTCCGGGGGGGGCGAACCGCTGGAACGCCGGCAAGGACATGACCTGGGAGCCGCTGCGACCTGAGGCGGTGTGCGAGGTCTCCTACGACCACCTGCAGGAGGGCCGGTTCCGGCACGCCACGTCCTTCGTGCGCTGGCGTCCCGACCGCGAGCCCGACTCGTGCACCTACGCGCAGCTCGACACTCCGGTGCCGATGGAACTGAGCGAGGTCTTCGGGACGTCGTCGGGCTAGCCGTCGAGCAGATCGGGGTCCGCCACCAGTTCGGAGCGGACGGCGGCCTCCCAGAAGCCGTGAAAGCCCTCACCGTCGCTCCGGGCCACCAGGTCGAGGAAGGCCCGCGGGACCCGGGAGATCCCCGCGCCGCCGGCCGCCCGCACGTACCAGGCGTGCTGGCAGCGTTGCTCCAACGCCACCGCCCGCTGGTGCACGGCTCGCGCCGACCCGCCCAGTACGAACACGCCGTGGCCGGCCAGCAGCGCCATAGACGCGTCGCCCATCTTCTCCACCGCCCGACGCGCGCTTGAGGCGTCGTTCACTGGACCCTCGTACTCGTCGACCACCACCAGCGTCCCGCCCCCGAGCGCGGAGCTCTGGTCGAGGATCGGGGGCAGCTCCCCCAGGTCCGCCCACACCGTGCCGAAGAGCGGGTGGTTGTGCACCGCCCAGCCGATGTCCTCGCGCAGCTTGTGCAGTTCGAGATGCAGCGGGATCCCGAGCGGGACAGGCCAGTCCCCTTCGACCACCCGCCCGTCGAGGTCGATGCGCAACAGTTGGGAGGGGCGTAGCTCCGCCCACGTCAGCAGCCACGGGTTGCACAGCAGCGTGCCGTCGCCCAGGTTGACCGTGATATGCCCGGCCAGGTGGTCGTTGTAGCCCTCTCGCCACAGCGCGCGCGCCAGCACGACGAGCTCCTCACGCGGCGTCAGGTCTGGGGTGAGCTTCTCGGCGGTCGGGGTGAACATCGGTCGCCTCCTCTCAGCGGGGCAGGACGGGGTCCGGGAGCGGATGGCGGTACAGCGCGGCGGCGTTCTCGCAGCACATGGCGCGCAGCTCGTCGGCCGGGATGTGCCCCCAGCACTTCTGGATCACGTTCTGGGTGTCGGGCCACGTGCTGTCGCCGTGCGGGTAGTCGACCTCCACCATGATGTGGTCGACCCCGATGGCGTGACGCGTGTCGATGGTGGAGGGGTCGTCGATGGTGCAGAACCAGAAGTTGCGCTGCAGGACCTCCGCCGGGCGCACCTCCCAGCCCAGCCCGTAGCGGGAACGGTCGACGATGTTGTCGAGGCGGTCGCGCAGCATGGCCACCCAACCGATCCCTCCCTCGCTCATGGCGATCTTGAGACTCGGGAGGCGTGCTGCGTAGCCGGACCACAGCCACTCGGCGCAGGCGATGAGGGAGAGCTGGCCGAAGAGGGTGGCCCCGAGCTGCAGGGCGTCCATGCCCGCCCCGGGCGGCGCCGGGGTGAGGCCTGAGCTGCCGACGTGGAGGGAGACGACGGTGTCGGTCTCGACGACGGCCTCCATGATCGGGTCCCAGTGCGACCGGTCCCACAACGAGGGCAGCCCGATCTCGTGTGGCCGCTCGGGGAACGTCACCGACGTGAAACCGCGGGCCGCGTTGCGGCGGATCTCGTCCACGGCCAGCACCGGGTCGGCCAGGTAGGTGATGCCGAGGGGGACGATGCGATCGGGATGGCGCGAGTACCACTCCTCGAAGAGCCAGTCGTTCCAGGCCCGCACACAAGCCAGGCCAAGGTCGCGGTCGGCGGCGTCGAAGAAGACGCGTCCGCAGAAGCCGGTGATCATGGACGGGAAGTTGACCGACGCCCACACCCCGTTGATGTCCATGTCATGCACACGGGCGTCCACGTCGTAGCAACCCGGCCGCATCTGGTCGAAGCGGAACGGCTCCAGGCCGTACGTCTCGGGGCGGCGGCCCGCCACCGCGTTCATCCCAACCTGGGTGTAGCGCGCGCCCTCGAACTCCCACACCTGGTGCCCCTCGGGCGTCTCGACGATGCGCGGGGCACGTGCCGCCAGCGCGGCCGGCAGCCGGTTCTCGAAGGTGTGGGCGGGCTCGACCACATGGTCGTCCACCGAGATCACGGTGTAGTGCACCTCCCGGGGCTCGGGCTCGGGGAGGAAGAGATCGTCGACCGGCACAGATCGGAGTATGCCCGAGGACGGCCCGCCGCGCCGCGCCGGCCATGCCGCGCCCTCGCCCGGCTCCGGATGGATACTGGGGTCTACGCGCAACAAAGGAGGCGGCGTGCTCGCGCTGGTCATTGTCTCGACGTTCGTAGTCCTGGTGCTCGGCATCCTGGTGACGGGGCTCCTCCGGAGCCATGCCGACATCCTGCGCTCGCTCCATGAACTCGGTGCGGGTGTCGGGGACCCGTCGGCCGCAGCGACCACCACGGCTCCGTCCGCAACGCCTGTCGCAGACCCGGTCACCCTGGCCCCGCCGATCTCGAGCCCGGCGCTGGGAGTGGCCCCCGCGGTGGCCGGCGTGACCCCCTCTGGGGACGCCCGCGCCGTGGCCGTGGACAACAGCGACCATCTGACCCTGTTGGGGTTCCTCTCCTCGGGCTGCACCAGCTGCGCCGCCTTCTGGGACGCCCTGCAGGAGCCGGGTCGGCTGCAGCTGCCGGACCACACCCGCGTGGTGATCGTGACCAAGGGTCCCGACCGCGAGGTCCCGTCCGAGGTCAGGTCGAGGACGACCGGGCCCATCCCGGTGGTGATGTCCACCGACGCCTGGGTCGACTACCAGGTGCCCGGCTCACCCTTCTTCGTGCTCGTCGACGGGGCCACGGGTCGCAAGGTCGGGCAGGGCGTGGCCAGCCACGTGGGGCAGCTGGCCGAGCTCGTCCGGCGCGCCGAGCACGACCGGGGGTCCGTCGACAATGGACGCGGGCGCGGCGAGAGCGCCCTCGATGGCCCGGGTCGCGAGGCGGCAGCCGACGAGGTGCTGCGGGCCGCCGGCATCCTCCCGGGCGACCCCAGCCTGTACCCGCGTACGCTCGATGACGTCTTCCCCCTCGCCGCGGCGAGGGCCGACGCGTCGGTCCGCGGTCGCGCCGTTCCGGGCGAGTAGTGGCCACCATGGGTGCCCACGGCATCACGGCGCGGCTCCCCGGTGGCTTCGAGGGTCGTATCTTCGTGCGTCCGGCCACGGTGGGCGTGAGCTACCCGGTGGCGCAGTTCGCCACCTTCCCCATTCCCGACGACATCGGCGACTTCGGCAGCGGCGCCGTCACCTTGATGGGGCCCTCCGACGTGTTCGCCAGCCTGTTCGAGTACGGCCCCGAGAGCGTGGGCACCGCGTTGTTCGCCCAGCAGAGCCGGCCCGCCGCCTTCTCGGAGGCGGACTTCTCCCCGATCACCCTGCGCCGCGGGATCCCCGGGCAGTCCGGCACCCAGTGGTTCTTCACCGAGGCCGGCCGCCCCTTCTCGTTCTACGCCGTGCTCGGGAGCCACGCCCGCCGGCCCGCACTGGTCCCGCGCGTCAATTCGCTGCTGACGTCCTTGACGCTGAGCCCCGCCGTCGCCGACGTCCCCGCCGCGAGGCCCCGATGGAACTGATCGGCCTCTACCTCGTCGCAGCGGGCCTGCTCGTCGTCGCCGGCACGGGCAAGGCGGCGCGACCGGACGACACGGCCCGCGCCATGGCCGCGTTGCTCCCGGGAAGGCCGTCCCTCCGGTTCCTGCGGTGGATCGTGCGGGCCGGCGCGCTGGCAGAAGCCGCGCTCGGTGCCGTCGCCATCGCGTTCCCGCGCCCGGCCACCGCGACGCTCGTCGCCCTCTCCTACGTCTGCTTCTTCGGGGTCGTGGCCTACGCCCGCCGACGCGGCGGGCCGCTCGCCACCTGTGGCTGCTTCGGGCGCCCCGACACGCCGCCCACCGTCCTGCATCTGGTCATGGACATCCTGCTGGCCATTGCGGCGACAGGCGTCGCGGTGAGCGCCCCGAGCCATGGCACCCTGGTGACGCCGTTGACCCACCAACCCTGGGCCGGGTTCCCGCTCCTCTTCGTGAGCGCGGTGGGGCTCTGGCTCACCGCACTGGCTCTGTCCGCCTTGGCCGCGCTCACCGGGGCCCGCAGTCTGGCGCGCCCGGTACTCGTGCCGTGAGCATCTCGACCGCGCTGGTGGCCCGCACGGCCCGCGTCCTGGAAGCCCACCTGTCCCGGCGCAACCTGATCAACCGGTCCGCCTTCGTCGGCAGCGCAGTCGCCGTCGGCTCCGGCCTGGACCTGGCCCTCAAGCCGGGCACCGCCTACGGAGCCATCTGTGAGTGCGGCAACGCCGGCTGTGGCTGCGGCAGCACCTGCTGTTCGGGGTTCTCCGAGTTCTGCTGCGCCGTCAGCGGCGCCAACTTCTGCCCCGCCAACACGGTCATGGGCGGCTGGTGGGTGGCCGACAACTCCTCGTACTGCGGCGGCCCCCGGTACTACATGGACTGCAATTCCACCTGCACCTGTACGAGTGGCTGCGGCGGGGGCTTCGGCTTCTGCGAGCCGGGCTGCGACGGAACCGGGTGCGGGTGCGGCTCGCTGGGGTGCGACTCGTACCTGACCGGTTGCCTGCAGTTCCGCTACGGGCAGTGCAACCAAGACGTTGCCTGCATGGGGAGGATCGTCTGCCGGGTCGTCGCCTGCGTGCCGCCCTGGACGGTCGATCCCTCCTGCACGACAGCCGTTGCCGTCGACAACGCCACGGCGGAGCAGAACGAGCCGTGCTGGACGACGGCGCCCCCGGCGCCGTTGTGCGCCTCCCCCGCCACGAACTGCCAGGTGGTCGGCATGGCGCCGAGTACCGACGGTGGCGGCTACGCCGTGCTCACCGCGTTCGGGCGGCTCTTCGACTACGGGGACTTCCCGAACGACGGCGATGCCTCGCAGCTCGCAATCGACGCTCCGATCGTGGCCGTGGCGCCCTGCAAGATCGGGGGCTACTTCCTGGCCGCGGCCGACGGGGGCATCTTCGACTACGGCGGGGCTCCTTTCCTCGGCTCCATGGGAGGGCAGCCTCTCGATGCACCGATCGTCGGGATGGCGGCCTCCCCGTCGGGCCAGGGCTACTGGCTGGCCGCCGCCGACGGCGGCATCTTCGACTACGGCGACGCTCTGTTCTTCGGCTCCATGGGAGGGGTGCGCCTGAACGCCCCGGTGGTCGGCATGGCGGCCACCCCGTCGGGCCAGGGCTACTGGCTCGCCGCCGCCGACGGCGGCATCTTCACGTTCGGCGACGCACCGTTCCTCGGCTCCATGGGCGGACAGAACCTCAACGCGCCGGTCGTGGGGATGGCAGCCACGAGGTCTGGCCACGGCTACTGGCTCGTGGCCGCCGACGGGGGCATCTTCGCCTACGGGGACGCCGTCTTCGACGGATCGACCGGTGCCATCCCCCTCAACGAGCCGGTCGTCGGCGTCGCACCCTACGCCAACGACGCCGGCTACTGGCTGGTCGCCAAGGACGGGGGGATCTTCGCCTTCGGTGACGCGCCGTTCCTCGGGTCGCCGGCATGACAGAAAGAGAGCATCCATGACCACCCTCCTCTCGATCGCCGCCGCGGTCGTCGCCGTCGTGGCGGCGGCCCGCTCGACGTGGTCACCCTGTGGTGTCTCCATGCTTGCCGCCGTCACGCCGCTGGCCGAGCAGGCCCGGGGCCATCGCTACCGGAGCACGGCCACGTGGTTCGTGGCGGGCGCGACGGCGGGCGGGGCCACCCTCGGTCTCGCCATGGCCGCGCTGGCCCTCGGCGTTCATGCCGCCGCCCCTTCGACGGTCGCGCTTGGCGCCATCGCCTGCGCCGCTGCCCTCCTCGCCGCGGCATCCGACACCCGCCTCGGGGGCTTCCACCTCCCCGTCCACCATCGTCAGGTCAACGAGCGCTGGCTCGACCGGTTCCGTCCGTGGGTCTATGGCGCGGGTTTCGGATGGCAGATCGGCGCCGGCCTGGTCACCTACATAAAGACGGCCGCCCTGTACCTCATGATCGTCCTGGCTGCCCTTACCGCCAGCCCCGCCACCGCGCTGGCCATCGGCGTTCTGTTCGGGCTGGCACGTGGGCTGGCCGTCCTGCTCGGGCGGGGCATCACCAGCTCCGCCGCCCTCGCCGAGTTCCACCGGCGCTTCACCGCCGGCGGGCCCGTCGTGCTCGGCATCGTGATCGCCTGCGAGCTGGTGTCGGCCCTCGCCTGCGCGGCGGTCCTCTCGCCGTGGACCATCCCGGCGCTGCTGGTGTTCGGAGCCGCCGGCGCGGCCGGCCAGGGACGACGACGTGCACCGGCGCCAGCCCAGACTTCGAGGTAATTTGGGAATCAGCGGACTCCCACCGCCCCGGACGGGACCGTTCTTGCTCCGATGCTCGAGACTCCGGCTGACCTGATCGCCGAAGCGGCCGTCCTGTCGAACGAACAGCTCGGCGAGCGTCTCGAGGGGTTCTTCCGCGAGAAGGCGGCTGCGGAGGGCGCCATCGTGGTCTTCTTGGGCGAGTTCGATCGGCGCCAGGCGTATCGAGACGAGGGGGCGACGTCGTCGGAGCCCTGGGCCGTGGAGCGCTTCGGGGTCTCGACCCCGACGGCGCGGGCGTACAGGCACGTCGGCGAGAAGGCCTGGGACATTCCGCACCTGGTCGAGTCGCTCTGCGCCGGTGACCTCTCCTTCGACAAGGTCCGCGCAGTTGCCGACGTGGCCACCCCCGAGACGGACCGCGCGCTACGCGACCAGGCCCGGGAGTGCACCGTGCGCCAGCTCGCCGACATCGCCCGCTCGACGGCGGGGTCGAGCAGATCCGTCCCCGACCGCTCCGAGCACGACCGTCGCTTTCTGCGCTTCAACGACCAGTACCGCACCATGAGCGTCCAGCTGCCGGCCGAGTCCTACGCCGAAACCCGCACCTCGCTCGTGGCCCGGGCTCGCAAGCTCGGCTCCGACGGGGAGACACCGTGGGACCAGCGCCTCTGCGACGCCTTCTTGGAGCTGATCCGCTCGGCGGTCCCGGGCGGATGGAGCCGAGCCACCACGGCCAGCCCGTATTTCGTCGTCGTGCACGTCCCGCTGGCTGCGCTCGTCGACGCGTCCGGCGAGACGACCGAGCTCGCCGGGGAGCTCGAGCGGGACGGCCTGATCAGCCCCGAGGTCGCACGTCAGATCGCCTGCGACGCCACCATTGCCATCGGGGTCGACGACGACGTCGGGCGCACCATGTACGAGGGCCGGTCGCGGCGAGAACCGACCGACGCCCAGCGCCGCGAGGTCATGCGCCGGGACCGGCACTGCCGGTTCCCGGGCTGCACCAGCGTCACCTTCACCAACACCCACCATGTGGTGCCCTGGAAGCCGGGCGGGCGTACCGACCTGGAGAACCTCGCGCTCTTGTGCCTACACCACCATCATCTGGTGCACAGCGGGGGCTGGACCATGTCCGGGAACGCCAACGAGGAGTTGCACTTCGCCGGCGCCACGGGGCGGCCCATGGCGACGCGCCCCTCGCCGCGGTGGACCACGGTCACGGCGGGTCCGCGAGCCGGACTGCGCGCCGGCTCCTCGCCGGGTTAGCCGCCCATGTTCACGGCGTTGACGCGGGTGGGGACGATCCGCACGATGACGCGGCGGTCGCCCGGGGCGTCGTGCTCGCGCAGGTCGGCGTGGTATTTGGCGCCGACCCTCTCGGCGAAGGCCCGGTCCTCGTCCCGAGCGATGACGGCGGTGCCGCGGATCTCCAAGTAGCGGTACGGGTTCTGCAGGTCGAGGAGCAACACGGTGCAGGCCGGTTCGGTCTCGAGGTTCTTCACCTTCTGGCGCCGCGTGTTCAATGACATGGCGATCTGGTCGCCCTCGGCCACGAACCACACCTCGGACACCTGGGGGTAACCGTCCTCACCGACCGTGGCCAGCGTGACGAAGTCGCCCTCCAGGAGGTCGCGGTGGCTGTCTGGAATGCTGTTGTGAGCCATGCGATGGCTATACCCGTGTCTCCACCATGGATGCGCGGCCCGCGACCGGCGCCTACCATCGGCCCCATCTCATCCGATCACGCGGCACCCGAGGGACGCGCGCTCCCCCCATCCGCCTCTTCCTGGCCGACGTGGACGGGACGCTGGTCACCCAGGACAAGGTCCTGAGCCACGCCGCCGTCGCGGCCGTCCGCAGCCTGCGCCAAGCCGGGGTCCTCTTCGCCGTGACCAGCGGTCGCCCCCCGCGCGGCATGGAGATGCTCGTGGAGCCGCTGGACCTCGACACGCCCATCGCCGCCTTCAACGGCGGCCTGATGGTGGACCGCGCCATGCAGGTCCTGGAGCAGCACACCATCCCCGAGGACCTCGTCGTGACCGTGGCCGACCACATGAAGTCCTTCGACCTCGACGTCTGGCTCTACCGCGGCGCTGACTGGTACGTGTCCGACCCCAAGGCCCCGCACGTCGATCGGGAGGCCTGGACGGTCAAGTTCGAGCCCAAGGTGATGGAGGGCTTCAAGGGGCTCACCGACGGGGTCGTCAAGCTGGTCGGGGTGAGCGACGACCACGACGCCATCACGGCGGCCGTCCACGGCGCGGAGGAGAAGTTCGGTGACCACGTCACGGCGGCGGCCTCGCAGCCCTACTACCTCGACGTGACGCACCCGCAGGCCAACAAGGGCGTCGTCGCCCAATCGCTGGCCCGGCGCTACCAGCTCGAGCCCGAGCAGATCGCCACCATCGGCGACATGCCCAACGACATCTTGATGTTCGACCATTCGGGACTCAGCATCGCCATGGGCAACGCCGACCCCGAGGTGAAGCAGGCGGCGATCCGGACCACGCAGACCAACGAGGACGAGGGGTTCGCGTTCGCCGTCGAGCACTTCGTGCTGCCGGCCGCCTCCACCTAGACGCCGCGGTGGTTCTCGAAGCGCGCGTACTGCTTCAAGAACAACAGGTTGGCCTTCCCGGTCGGGCCGTTTCGGTGCTTGGCCACTTCGATCAGCGCGTCGTCCGCCCGGTCGATAGGCACCTCGTCGTTGTACTCGGACTCGCGGTAGATGAAGAGAACGACATCGGCGTCCTGCTCGAGCGAGCCCGATTCCCGGAGGTCCGACAGCTGTGGCGTCTTGTCCTGGCGTGACTCGAGGTTCCGCGAGAGCTGGGAGAGGGCGACCACGGGAACCTCGAGCTCGCGGGCCAGGATCTTGAGGCCCCGGCTGATCTCGGCCACCTCGGTCTGGCGGTTCTCCGCCCGTCCCCGGCCCGTCATCAGCTGCAGGTAGTCGACGACGACGAGGCCGAGGTCGCCCTCGGACTTCTTGAGCCGGCGCGCCCGGGCCCGGATGTCCATGACCGTCACGTTCGGGTTGTCGTCGATGAAGATCGGTGCGCCCGACAGCCGCGTGACGGCCATGCCGATCTTGCTCCAGTCCTGGGTGCGGATCCGGCCCGTCTGCAGGCTCTGCCCGTTCACCTCCGCCTCGGAGGCCAACAGGCGCTGGGTCAGCTCCAGATGCCCCATCTCCAACGAGAAGAGGAGGGCCGGCCGTTGCACCTGGAGCCCGACGTTGGCCAAGACCCCGAGCGCGAAGCTCGTCTTCCCCATGCCGGGGCGGGCACCCACGATGTTCAGCGACGAGGGCTGGAAACCCAGGAGGATCTTGTCCAGTTCGTGGTAACCGGTCGCCACGCCGGTGATGCTCGAGCCTCGCTGGCCGAGCTCCTCGATGCGGTCCAGCCCTGCGCCCAGCAGCTCGTGCAGTGGGCGCATGGTGTCGACCGTGCGGCGCTCGCCGACGTTGAACACCATCTGCTCCGCCTCGTCGACCGCCGCCTTGACGTCCTCGGGCACCGAGTAGCCGATGTCGGCGATGTCCCCGGCGACACCGATGAGCTTGCGCAGCAGCGCGTGCTCCTCGACGATGGCGGCGTAGTGGCGCGCGTTCGCGATCGACGGCGTGTTGGCCTGCAGCGAAATGAAGATGGAGGGGTCGCCGACCGCCTCGAGCACCCCCGAGCGCTTCAACTCGTCGGTCACCGTCACCGCGTCGATGGCCTCGCCGCGCTCCATGAGCGCCCGGATGGCGCCGAAGATGTGCCCGTGTGCCGGCTTGTAGAAGTCGGCCGAGGAGCACTTCTCAATTCCGACCGACGCCGCGTCGTTGGAGAGGAGCATGGCGCCGAGCAGCGACTCCTCGGCGTCGACGTCGTGCGGGGGCACCCGCGCGCCGCTCGGTACGGGGGGCGGGGCCGTCCGGAGCGGACGGGGGCGGATGTCGTCAAAGGCTTGGACCACGGCTCACCTACTCTGCCGGTCGCGTGCTGGGGACGGTAAGGCCCCAATACGTGTGGGTAAGGCAAGCCCTCGTGTGGATAAGCGGTGCACGAGTGGTCGGTGGCTGTGGACCACACAGAACGCAAATCGGCACGCCCATATGATGGGCAGCGGGGTGTGACAGGGCGCGGATACCGCCCTGGTCAGGAGGTCGCCGAGACCTCCACCGTCACGATGGTGGCGACGTCGTCGAAGAGCTCGACCGTCACCTCGAAGGCACCCGTCTCCTTGATGTGCTCGGGGAGCACGATGTGCCGGCGGTTCACCTCGATCCCCTTGGTGGCCTTGATCGCCTCCACCACATCGGCAGGGCCGATGGAGCCGAAGAGCCGTCCGCCCCCGGACGCCCGGGCGGCGATCGGGATCACGGCGCCGGCCAGCACCGTGGCCTGCGCCTCCGCCGCGCTCCGGTCCTGGGCTTCGCGCTGGTCGCGGCCGCGCCGCATCTGCTGGGCCTGGCCTTCGACGCCCTCGGTGGCCACGAGGGCCCGGCCCTCGGGGAGGAGGAAGTTACGGGCGAAGCCGCCCGCCACCTTGACGATGTCGCCGCGGCGCCCGAGGCCGGCGACGTCGTCCCGCAGCACGACCTTCATGCGTCCGCTCCTGCCTCGGTGGGCTCCACGACGACCTCGACCACTGCCCCGGCTTCGGCGTCTGCCACGGCCTCGTCGACGATGGCCAGGGTCTCGGCCGGCGCGCTCGGTGCCGGCACGTCGGGGGAAGGACGCTGGCGCGGGGCCTCGGTCGGAACCGAATCGAGCGTGCGCTCGCCCCGGTCACGCCCGCCGCGCCCGCCCGGGCGCTCCGTGACGGTGCGCTGGGTGTAGGGCAGCAGCACGAGCTCGCGCGCCGTCTTGATCGCCATGGCCAGGGCCCGCTGGTGCTGGGCGCAGTTGCCCGTCACCCGGCGCGAGCGGATCTTGCCGCGGTCGCTCATGTACTTGCGCAACATGGGGACGTCCTTGTAGTCGACCCACTCGACTTTGTCCCGGCAGAGCGCGCAGGGCTTCTTCTTGACCCGGCGGCCGAGATCCTTGGGGGCGCGCCGTGACGTCGTCCCGCCGCGTTGGTTGTTCCGTGCCATCAGAAGGGCTCCTCGTCGAATCCGTATCCCGGCCCGGCATCCGGCGCGGGCTGGGGTTGTGCCGGCGGAGTGGCCGGCCGGCCACCCCCACCCCCACCCCCCACCGCCACCGCCACCGCGGCTGTATTCACCGGGACCGCGGCGCTCGTTCTTGGTGATCTGAGCGGTGGCCCAGCGCAGCGACGGGCCGATCTCGTCCGCCACCACCTCGACCTTCGAGCGCCGGTCGCCCTCCTGGGTCTCCCAGCTGCGCTGCTCCAGCCGGCCGGCCACCATCACGCGGGCACCCCGGGTGATGGTCTCGCTCACGTTCTCGGCCATCTCGCGCCAGCAGACCACGTCGAAGAACGAGGTGGCCTCCTCCCACTCCTGGGTCTGGCGGTTCTGCCAGCGGCGGTTGACCGCCAGCCCGAAGGTCACATTGGCCTGCCCGGTGTTGGTGAAGCGCAGCTCGGGGTCACGGGTCACGTTCCCGACCAGCGTCACGCTGTTGTCTGTCGCCATCTCTGCTCCTCTCGCCGGCCTGTCAGCTGGCCGCAGGCTCGGCCGTCGCTGCCGGGGCCTTGTGGTCCGGGAGGCGCACGATCTTGTGGCGGACGATCTCGTCGGCCAGGCCGAGCATGCGGTCCAGGGCGGCCACGGTCTCGGGTTCGGCGGTGAATTCCACCACCACGTAGTACCCCTCGCGCTTGTGGTTGACCTCGTAGGCCAAGGTGCGCTTGCCCCAGCGGTCGATGGCGCCGGGGGTGCCGCCCGTGGTGCGGATGACCTCCAGGGCCTGGTCGAGCACGCCCTGAATCACCGTGGGCTCGGTGGTGGCCTCAAAGATGGCCATGACTTCGTAGGGCCGCATGAGCGGCGTACCTCCCTCTGGACCGGGCGAGCCCGGGCCCCTGACGGTCAGGAGCAGGGTCTGTTGCGGGCCGCCATGCTAGCCGCCCTCAGGTCAGGGCGTCGCCCAGGCCCGCCGGCCCGTGGTAGCTCTCGGCATCGCTCGGGAAGTTCCCGCTCCGCACGTCCTCGGCGAAGGCGGCGATGGCCTCGGTGGCGATGCGGCCGACATCGGCGTACTGGCGCACGAATTTCGGCGGGGTCCCCTTGCCCAGACCCAGCAGGTCGTGGAAGACCAGCACCTGGCCGTCGCAGTCCGGGCCGGCCCCGATGCCGATGGTGGGCACATCGAGGTGCTCGGTCACCGCGGCGCCGACGACGTCGGGCACCCCTTCGATCACGAAGCCGAAGCAGCCCGCCGCGCCGAGGGCCTTGGCCGCGTCGAGCAGCGCGCTCGCCGCGTCGGCACTCTTGCCCTGCACCCGGAAGCCGCCCATGGCGAGGACCGACTGGGGCGTGAGGCCGAGATGTCCCATCACCGGGATCTCGGCCCGGATGATCGCCTCGACTACCGGGAGGCGCGCCCGCCCGCCCTCGAGCTTCACGGCCTGCGCCCCGGCGCGGATCAGCGTCGCGGCGTTGCGCACCGCCTCCTCGGCCGAGAGGTGGTAGCTCATCCAGGGCATGTCGCCGAGGATCAGGCAGTGCGGCGCGGCGCGCGCCACCGCCGCCGTGTGGTGCGCCATGACGTCGATGTCGACGTGCAGCGTGTCGGGATAGCCGAGGACGGTGTTGGCCACCGAGTCGCCGACCAGGATGATGTCGGCGCCGGCTTCGGACACGATGCGGGCACCCGGTTCGTCGTAGGCGGTGACCATGACGATCGGTGTGTCGCCCTTGCGCCGCTTGCGCGACCGCAGCGACGGGACGGTGACGGGTCCGTCGTCGCTCACGGGGCCGGCGCCGTCTTCTTCTGGCGCGGCGTGCGGCCGCCGGCGGGGTACTTGCGCATCAGGTGGTGCCAGGAGCAGGCCGGGCAGACCTCGACCTCGTAACACAGGACCGGTTCGGGCCGGCGGCAGAGCGCCTTGAGCTCGGCGGCGTTGCCGGGGCAGCGCCCGCCCGGCGGGAGCTTGGCCCCGAAGACGAAGGTGACGGTGACGAGCCGGCCGTCGTCACAAATGGGGCAGACCTCCTTGGTCGCCCGGCCGACGTTGCGCGCCGCCCGGAGCAGCTCGGGATGGGCATCGCAGACGTCGGTCTGCAGGATCTTGCCCCGCTCGACCTCCCGCACCACCCCGTTGCGGACGATCCGGTACTCCACCTGGGCGGTCACGTCGGGGCTCACGGCCCGGGATGGTGACCTCGGCTCCGAGGTGGCTGTCACGGCGGCCAGGCTACCCCGCGCACCCGGAAACCACGACCAATTGGGGGGCAAATCAGGCACGGAGGCGACGGCTGTGTGACGCGAACCGCCGCGTCGCTATATCGAACCGATATACTCACCCGTCATGTTGGATCTGGCCATCCTGGGCCTCCTCGAGGAGCGGGACCTCCACGGGTACGAGATACGGCGCCAATTGCGGGAGCACCTGGGAGTCCTGGCCAACGTCTCGTTCGGCTCCATCTACCCCGCCCTCACCCGGCTGGAGAAGTCGGGCGCCGTGGCGGCCACGGAGGGCGCCGGCGCCCAGGGCACGGCCACGGCGGCCACGGCGGCCCCCCCCACGGGGTCTCTGAGCGGCGAGCTGGCCGTGCTCCGTGCCCGCCGGCACTCCCCCGCCCGGGCCCGGAAGGGCCGCAAGGTCTACCGCATCACGGACGCCGGCCGGGAGCTCTTCGCCGAGCTGCTGGCGGGCAGCGGGGCCACCGACGACGCCCGCAGCTTCGGGCTCCGGCTGGCCTTCGCCCGGCACCTGGCACCCCAGGCCCGCCTCACGCTGCTGGAGCGCCGGCGCGCCCAGCTCGTCCAGCGCCTCGGCGAAGCCGAGGCCGCCCGCACCGACCTCGACGTCTATGCCCGCTCCGTCGTGCAGCACACGGCCGACGGCGTGGCCCGCGACATCAGCTGGCTCGACACCCTCATCGCGTCCGAACGCGCTGCCCTCGCCACCGCCGGTATGGAGCCGGTGGCCTGAGAACACCCCGCCGCACCCACACCGAAGGAGACATGTCCATGCCCAGCCCCATCCGCCTCGCCATCGCCGGCGTCGGCAACTGCGCCAGTTCGCTCGTCCAGGGAATCACCTACTACCACGACGCCGACCCCGACGACGTGGTGCCGGGTCTCATGCATGTGGAGCTCGGCGGCTATCACGTGCGCGACCTGCTCCCGGTCGTCGCCTTCGACGTGGACCAGACCAAGGTCGGCACCGACCTCGGGAAGGCCATCGGGGCGGGCCTGAACAACACGGTGCGCTTCGCCGAGGTCGGCGAGCTCGGGGTCACGGTCCAACGCGGCCCGACCTTCGACGGGCTCGGGCAGTACTACCGGGAGCTGATCGAGGAGTCACCGGCCGAGCCGGTGGACGTGGCCGCGGCTCTGCGCGAGGCCGAGGCCGACGTCCTGGTCTCCTACCTGCCGGTCGGCTCCGAGCAGGCCCAGCGCCACTACGCCCAGGCCTGCCTCGATGCCGGCGTCGCCTTCGTGAACGCCATCCCCGTCTTCATCGCCTCGGACCCCGAGTGGGCCCGCAAGTTCCGTGACGCCGGCGTGCCGATCGTGGGCGACGACATCAAGAGCCAGGTGGGATCGACCATCGTCCACCGCATCCTCACCCGCCTCTTCGAGGACCGCGGCCTCGCCCTCGACCACACGTACCAGTTGAACTTCGGCGGCAACATGGACTTCAAGAACATGCTCGAGCGCCAGCGGCTGGAGTCCAAGAAGATCTCGAAAACCCAGGCCGTCACCAGCCAGTTCGAGGACAACGTCCTCGACGCCGACGACGTGCACGTCGGACCGTCGGACCACGTGCCGTGGCTCAAGGACCGCAAGTGGGCCTACATCCGCATGGAGGGGCGCAACTTCGGCGACGTGCCGCTCAACCTAGAGCTCAAGCTCGAGGTGTGGGACTCCCCCAACTCGGCCGGCGTCATCATCGACGCCGTGCGCTGCGCCAAGCTGGCGCTGGACCGCGGCATCGGCGGTCCCCTCCTCGGCCCGTCGGCCTACTTCATGAAGTCGCCGCCGGTGCAATACCACGAAGACGAGGCCCACGCCCTCGTCGAGGACTTCGCCGCCGGCGAGCCCCAGGAGAGCTGGCCGGCCGACTGACCTCGCCGGGCCCGCCTCAGACCAGGATGCGCTCCTCGGGGGCCCGCACCCCGACCACGGCCAGGGTCCGCCCCATGCCGAGGAAGCAGCCGCAGCAGATGGTGAGGTCCGCCAACTCGTCCTCGGAGAAGGCGTCGTGCAGGCGGCCCCACAGCTCGTCGTCCATGGCCAGGTGGTCGAGGGCGAAACGCTCGGCGAACTCCGCCGCGAGCCGCTCACGCTCGCTCAGCCCCGTGGCAGCGCGCCAGTCGGTCACCTCGGCGTAGAACGGCTCACCGGCACCGACGGACTCGCCGTCGCGGGCGCGGGTGTCCCGGCACACGGCGCAGTCGTTGATCAACGCGATGGTCCAACGAGCCGCCTCGCGCTCGCGCACCGAGAGCTGCGAGTTGCCGTAGACCGCCGCTGAAAGCTTCCCCATTCCGGCCGCCATCTCCGGGCGCAGCAGCGCCCAGTCGATGTGCTCGCCCATGCCGCTCTGTGGTGCCGCAATCCTCGTCATGCCCGTGACGCTACCGCCGCCCGCCTACTGCTGCCCGGCCCACCAGGCCCGCAGGCGGGCCGCCGCCTCCTCCTCGCCCAGTGGCCCTTCGTCGAGGCGCAGCTCCATCAAGAAGTCCAGGGCCTCGCCGACGGCCCGGCCCGGCCCGATGCCGAGCAGCTCCATGATCTGGTTCCCGTCGAGGTCGGGGCGCAGCGCCTTGAGCTCCTCCTGCTCGCCCAGCTCGGCGATGCGGGCCTCGAGCTCGTCCATGCGCCGGGCCAACGCCTCCGCCTTCGCGGCATTGCGCGTCGTGCAGTCGCAGCGGGTCAGCTCGTTCAGCAGGTCCAGGTGCGGCCCGGCGTCGCGCACGTAGCGGCGCACCGCCTTGTCGGTCCAGCCGAGCCGGTAGGTGTGGAAGCGCAGGTGCAGTTCGACCAGCCGGACCACCGTGTCGACGTCGGCGGCGGAGTAGCGCAAGGCCTCCATGCGCGTCCGCGTCATGCGGGCGCCGACGACCTCGTGATGGTGAAAGGTCACGCCGCCGTCGGTGATGGCGCGCGTGCGCGGCTTGCCCACGTCGTGGAAGAGCGCGGCCAGGCGCAGCAGTCGGTTGGGCGACGTCTTGTCGACGACGGCGAGCGTGTGCGCCAAAACGTCCTTGTGGCGGTGGATCGGGTCCTGCTCGAGAGCCAGGCCCGGCAGCTCGGGCAGGAATTCTCCGGCCAGGCCGGTGCGCACCACGAACCACAGCGCGACCGAGGGCACGTCGACCATGACGATCTTGTCGAGCTCGTCGCGGATGCGCTCGGCGGAGACGATGGACAGCCGGCCGTGCATGCGCTCCACCGCCGCCGTCAACTCCGGATCGGGCCGGAGCGAGAACCGCGCCGCGAAGCGCGCCGCCCGCAGCATGCGCAGGGGGTCGTCGCCGAACGAGATCTCGGGGTCGAGCGGCGTGCGCAGCCGCCCCGCCGCCAGATCCCCGAGGCCGTCGAAGGGGTCGATGAGCTCCATGTCGGGCAGGCGCAGCGCCAGCGCGTTGATGGTGAAGTCCCGACGCGACAGGTCGACGGCCAGGTCGTCGCCGAACGTGACCTCGGGCTTGCGCGAGTCGGGCACGTAGACCTCGGCCCGGTGCGTCGTGATCTCGTAGACCTGGGTGCCCTTGCGGCAGCCGATCGTGCCGAACCGCTCACCCTGCGTCCAGATGTCGTCGGCCCAACCCCGCACCAACCGCTCGGTCTCGGCCGGAAGGGCGTCGGTGGTGAGGTCGAGGTCGTGGTCGTGGTCGGCCGCGGTGCCGGCCGGCCCCGGGAACAGGGCGTCCCGCACCGAGCCGCCCACCAAGTAGAGGGTCCGCCCGGCCGCGGCGAAGCGCCGCCCCAGCTCCTCGGTGGCTTCGACATAGGGGCGGAACCGATCGGGCACCGACGTGGACTGCACCCGCCCACGGTAGTGCGCCCTCTAGCCTCTGCCTGTGTCGACGCGCCGGGCCAGGACCGCCCTCTGCACGCTCGCGGTGGCGGTCGCAGCCCTGGTCAGCACGCTGGGAGGCGCCGCCGCGGGAGGAACGGAGCAAGCCAGCGCGGGCGGCGCGGCGCTCGTCCTGGTTTCCCAGACCCCATGGGTGACGGCCACCCAGCCGTGGTTCAACCTCGCGCTCGGCGTGTCCCGCGGCGAGGGCGCGGCCGGCAGTCTGCTGGTGAACCTGACCTTCTACGGACGCGTCGACGACGCGTCGGATCTGCAGCAGGCGATCTCTGGCACGCCGACGGCCTCGGTGCTGCGCCGGCTGACCGAGCCCGTCACCGCGGTGGCCGGCGGTCTCACCGCGGCCGCCTGCGTGACCGTCGTGCCCGACGCGGACGCCAGCCCCCCGGCCACCGGGCCCGGCATCTGCCCCGCGGGCGCGCCCACCCTGACGCTGGGTTGCACCCCGCTCACCGGGCGCTGCGGGGACGTCTACCCCGTGTCGGTCGCGCTGGTGCGGCAGGGCTCGTCCACCGCGCTGGCCCGCTTCACCACCTTCCTCACCTACCAGGAGCCGCAGGCCGTTTCCGAGACGGGAGGTCCCCTGCGGGTCGGCGTGGTCGTTCCCGTCACGACGGGCGGTGTGACCACCGTGGCCGACGCGCTCACGGACCATCACGACGTGGCGGTCACGCTCGCCGTGAACCCGTTCGCGGTGAGCACGATCGAGGCGACGCGGTCGCGCGACGGGCTGCACGCCCTCGACCAGTTGGCCGCGCTCAGCGGCGACCAGATGATCGACCAGCCCTTCGTGCCCATCAACCTGGCCGCGCTCTCCGAGGCGGGGATCTCCGGGGAGATCGGCGCCCAGGTGGACCGGGGCGACCAGGTGTTGCACGGTGCCGGGCTCCGGCCCGACGGCGGCCCCTGGGTGGACACCGCCTCGACGTTCTCGCAGGGCGACGCCGGCGACCTCGCCTCGGGCCTCCAGGTGGCCGGGTCGTCCCAGGCGGTCATCAGCGACACCGACCTGGCCTCGGGCGGCCTGAGCAACTACACGTTCGCCCAACCCTTCACGCTGGACCTCGGGCACGGGTCCACCATCGCGGCGGTGGCGGCGGACTCCGCCCTCAGCACGCGCTTCACCACCAACCAGGCCAACCCCGTCCTCGGGGCCGAGCAACTGCTCGGCGGGCTCTCGTTCGTCCACTTCGAGAACGCGTTCCTCAGCTCGCCCCGCGGGGTCGTGGTCAGCCCGTCACCGGGGTGGCGGCCCTCGTCCTCTTTCATGGACGCGCTGCTGAGCGGCCTCTCGGGCAACCCGGCCCTCGACGCGGTGACCCTCAGCCAGCTGTTCGCAAACGTGCCCGCCGGTGGCAACCACGAGCCGGCGGTGCGCCAACTGCAAGCCGGGCCGGCCGGCCGCGGCTTCACCCGGAGCGCGGCCGACCGCATTGCGCTCGACCGCCAGCAGCTGGGGTCGTTCAGCGTGGCGGTCGCCGGCCATCCCGCCACGCTGACGACGCTCGGCGACACCCTCCTGACCACTGAGGCCCGCGGCCTCAGCACCGCGGGCCGCGCCGTTGCGCTGAGCGCCTACGGCAAATCCTTCGACAGCACCACCGGTCAGGTCACGCTGGCCACCGAGCGCACCGTGACCTTCACCGCGCAGCGGGCTGCCATCCCGGTCACGGTCCTCTCCTCCGCCCCGTACCCCGTCACCGTCGTCGTCACCCTCACCAGTGACAAGTTCACCTTCCCCGACGGCAACTCGCAGCGATTGACGCTCGTGCACCCGACGACCTCGGTCCGGGTGACCGCGCAGGCCCGCACCTCGGGCGACCGCCTCCCCATCGACGTGACCCTGCACACGCCTGACGGCCAGGTCCTCATCGCCCAGACGGTGCTCACGGTGCACTCGACCGAGATCTCCTTCGTCGGGGTTGCCCTCACCGTGCTGGCCGGCGCCGTCCTCCTGTTCTGGTGGGTGCGCACGTGGCGGCGCTCCCGGCGGGCCCGCCCGCGGGCGCGCTGACGGTGGCCCAGCCCCGCCGGGCCCGCAGCCTGCCCCTGCGGACGTCGGCCGCCTACGTGGCCGTCGGCACCGGCGTGTCCCGGGTCACCGGGCTGCTCCGCTTCGTCGCCCTGGCCTGGGCCCTCGGCCAGACGCTGCTCGCCGACTCGTACAACCTGGCCAACACCACGCCGAACATGCTGTACGACGTCGTGCTGGGCGGCGTCCTGTCCGCCACCTTCATCCCCGTCTTCGTCGACCGGCTGGCCAACAAGACCGAGCGTGAGGCCTTCGACTCCATCTCCGCGGTGCTCAGCGTCTCGGTGGTGGTGCTCCTCGTGACCACGGTGGCGGCGCTGGTGGCGGCGCCGTTCCTGATCGACGCACTCACCGTGCTCGATACGCACGCCCGCCCCGACCAGATCCACCGCGTCCTGCTCGAGCGCGAGGTGGCCACCGGGTTCCTGCGCTGGTTCGTGATCCAGATCGCCGCCTACGGCCTCTTCGCGCTGGCCGCCGCGCTGCTCAATACGCGGCGCCGCTTCATCGCCGTCGCCTGGGCCCCGATCGTCAACAACGTCGTTTGCATCGGCGTCCTGGTCTGGTTCGGGCTGTGGGCCGGCCACGGCGCGTCGCTGGTCAGCGTCGAGCAGCATCGGTCCCAGCTCATCTTGCTCGGTCTGGGCACCTCGCTCGGCGTGGTGCTCCAGGGCGTGGCGCTGATCCCGAGCCTGCGCCGCGCCGACCTCGGGCTCCTGCGCTGGAACTGGAACCCCCGCGACGACGCGATGCGCGCCGTGACCCGACTCGGCGGGTGGACGTTCGGCTTCGTGCTCGCCAACCAGATCGCCCTCTTCGTGGTCACCATCCTGGCCGGCAGCGTGGCCGGGCCCGACCCGGTGTCGTCGTACACGTACGCCTACGCCTTCTTCCAGCTGCCCTACGGCATCATCGCCGTGACCGTGATGTCGGTCGTGACGCCCGACCTGGCCGAACGCTGGTCGACCGGGCAGCAGACCGCGTTCCTCCGTCGCATGAGCGGCGGCCTCAGGGCCGTACTCGCCCTCATCATCCCGTCGGCCGTTGGCATACTGCTGCTGGCCCGCCCGTCGGTGGCCCTGCTCCTGGGGAACGGCCACAGCACCCCGGCCGAGACGGCCACCACCGGCGCCGCGCTGGCCATGTTCGCGCTCGGGCTGCCGGGCTTCTGCACCTACCTGTACCTCGTGCGCGTGTTACAGGCCATGCAGCGCACCAAGGTCGCCTTCTTCCTCTACCTCGTCGAGAACGCGCTCAACATCGTCCTGGCTCTCCTGCTGGTCCACCCCCTCGGCGTGCGGGGCCTGGCGCTCTCGCTGTCCATCGCCTACACCGTGGCGGCGGTGCTCGCCCTGGCCACCTTCCGCCGGTGGTTCGGCCGTCTGGCTGAGCGCGAGACCTGGGCCCCGTTGGTCCGCGTCATCATCGCCACCGTCCCGATGGGTGTCGTCGTGCTCGTGGTGTCCAACGTGTCGGCGTCGACCAGCATCACCGGGTTGCTGGCCCGGGTCGTCGGCTCCGTGCTCGCCGGCGGCCTGACCTTCGGCGCAGTCGTCATCTGGCTGGGCCGGCGGCACGACACGCGCCGGCGTCCCCCGTCGCCACCGGCCGGACCGCTGGGCCCGGTCGGACCCGCTGGACCCGTCCGCCCGCTCCGCGCCACGCGGAGCGCCTGACGTCAGGGGTTCGGACCGCCTCCGTGGCAGACTCGCTGCATGCCCGGCGTCCACATCGTGACCGACAGTGCCTGCGACCTGACCGATCAGCTCGTCAAGGAGCACAACGTCATCGTGGTGCCGCTGACCATCCGCTTCGGCCGCGAGGAGTTCGAGGACCGCCGCCAGCTCACCCCGGCGGAGTTCTGGGAGCGCTGCCGCGGCAGGGGTGACCTGCCCCAGACCGCCGCACCCTCCCCCGGCGCCTTCCAGGCCGCCTTCCAACAGGCCGTCGACGAGGGCGCCGACGCCGTCCTCTGCCTCACCATCTCCTCCAAGGTGTCCGGGACCTACGGCTCGGCCGTGACAGCGGCCGACACCTTCACGGCGGCGCCGGTGCGGGTCGTCGACACCTACTCGTTGACCATGGGCCAGGGCCTGCTGGTCGTCGCCGCCGCCGAAGAGGCCGCGACGGGCGCGAGCGTGGACGAGCTGGTCGCCGCCACGGAGGACCGCATCCCCCGCACCCACATCTACGGCGTACTCGGCGGCCTCGAGCACCTGCAGCGGGGTGGTCGCATCGGCGGGGCCCGGGCCCTGCTCGGGTCCCTGCTGGACATCAAGCCGGTCATCCAGCTCAAGGACGGCGAGGTGGCCGAGGAGTCCAAGCAACGGACCCGGGGCAAAGCCCTGGCCTACTTGGAAGCCAAGGTCAGCGCCGATGCGCCGCTCGAGCGGCTCGCCGTGGCCGACGGCGCCTGCGACGACTTCAGCGACGTGCTGGCCCGCCTGATCGGCATCGCCACCGAGCACCCACTGGTCGCGGTGGACCTCGGCCCGGTGGTCGGGACCCATGCCGGACCGAACACGGTGGGTGTCTGCTACATCGTGCCAGCCAGGACGGCCGGGACCGCCGGGTAGTCTCCACGCCGTGGCTGAGAACGATATTGCTGACGCGCTGTCGGACCGTGCTCTCGAGGCAGTCGACACGGTGGTCGCCACCGTCAACGACAAGGCCATCCGGCCGGCCATCGTGGCCGCCCGTGGCATCGTCTTCGGGGTCGTCATCGCCGTCATCGGCATCGCCGTGGTCGTGCTGTTCTGCGTGGGCTTCATCCGGCTGACCACCATCGCGGGGCACCGGATCTGGGCCTCCTACCTCGTGCTGGGACTCATCTTCTGTGCCGTCGGCGCCGTGCTCTACTCGCGCCGCGGCGTGCCGCCCGATGCCTGAGCGCCGCAAGGTCGTGGTCATCGGGAGCGGGCCGGCGGGTCTCACCGCCGCCCTCTACTCGGCGCGGGCCCAGCTCCAGCCGCTGGTCATCGAGGGGGAGCCCTCCTCCACTAGCGACCAGCCCGGTGGTCAGCTGATGCTGACCACCGACGTGGAGAACTACCCCGGCTTCGTCGACGGGATCATGGGACCCGAGCTCATGGGGATGATGCGCGCCCAGGCCCTGCGCTTCGAGGCCGAGCTGCGCACGGCCAAGGTCAGCCGCATCGATGTCACGCCCTGGCCCTTCGAGGTCTGGGTGGGCGACCCGGAGGCCGACGAGCCCACCGTCCTGGCCGACACGCTCATCGTGGCGACCGGCGCCCGCTCCCTCATGCTCGGCTGCCCCAACGAGACGCGCCTACTCGGCTACGGGGTGTCGACGTGCGCCACCTGCGACGGGTTCTTCTTCCGCGAGCAACACATCGCCGTGGCCGGCGGCGGGGACTCCGCCATGGAAGAGGCCATTTTCCTGACCCGGTTCGCCTCCAAGGTCACGGTGATCCACCGGCGTGACGAGCTGCGGGCCTCCAAGATCATGCAGGAGCGGGCCCGGGCCAACCCCAAGATCGAATTCCACTGGAACGCCGTGGTCACCGAGGTCCTGGGTGACACCAAGGTCAGTGGCGTCCGCCTGCGCGACACCGTCACCGGCGACGAGTCCGAGCTCCATGTCACCGGCCTCTTCGTGGCGATCGGGCACGAGCCCAACAGCTCCCTGCTCAAGGGCCAGCTCGAGCTGGAGGACAACGGCTACGTCCGGACCTTCGGCGGCACCACCCGCACCAGCGTGGACGGGGTCTTCGCCGCGGGCGACGTGCAGGACGACTACTACCGCCAGGCCGTCACCTCGGCCGGGTCGGGCTGCATGGCCGCCATCGACGCCGAACGCTGGCTCGAAGAGCGCGGCGAGTAGCCGGGAACAGAACCACGCGGGCGGGCGTTGCACCCGCTGACAAGGAGATTGCCATGAGCGAGAAGATCGAGACCTTTACCGACGCTACCTTTGACGAGCATGTCAAAGCTTCGGATGTCCCCGTCCTGGTGGACTTCTGGGCGGAATGGTGTGGCCCGTGCAAGATGATCTCCCCGGTGTTGGAGGAGATCGCGGAGGAGCAGGCCGGCAAGATCCGGATCGGCAAGCTCAACATCGACGACAACCTGGACGTGACCCGTCGCTTCGACGTGATGAGCATCCCGACCCTGATCCTGTTCAAGGATGGGGAGCCCCAGGTACGCCTGATCGGGGCCAAGCCCAAGGGCCAGCTGCTCGAAGAGATCTCGGCCTACCTGTAGGCCTGCCGCTCGCCGTCGGCGACCGTGGAGACGCGGTCTCCGACGTCCAGCACCGCCTGACCGCCATCCTGCCGGGCGCGCCCGTTGACGCCGACGGGATCTTCGGCCCGGCCACCCGTGCCGCGCTCGAGGCCTTTCAGCGTCTGCGCGGCCTCCACGTGGACGGGGTCTGCGGCCCCCAGACCTGGAACACCCTGGTGGAAGCGGGTTTCCGGATGGGTGACCGCTTCCTCTACCGCCGGACTCCCATGCTGCGGGGTGACGACGTCGCCGAGTTGCAGCAGCGCCTGTGCACGTTGGGTTTCGACACCGGCCGGGTGGACGGCATCTTCGGTGATGCCACCGTGCGGGCGCTGGACGAGTTCCAGCGCAACGCCGGGCTCCCCGTCGACGGCATCGTCGGCGGGGCCACCCTCCTGGAGCTGGTGCGCCTGGAGAGCCGCCACCACGAGCCCGAGCTCGTCTCGGCCGTGCGGGCCCGGGCCGCCCTGCGCGACGCCCCCCCCCTGCGGGGTCGCCACATCGCCGTGGGCGAGAGCGGTGGCCTGGGCAGCGTCACCGGTGCACTCCGCCGCCGGCTGACCTGGGGCGGGATCCGGGTGACCGAGCTGCACCACCCCGACGACGCCGTCCAGGCCAAGGAGGCCAACGAGCTCGAGGTCGACGTCTTCGTCGGGCTGCGACTCGATCCCTCAACTTCAGGGTGCAGGACCGCCTTCTGGTCGGGCCGCCACGACGAGTCCCCGGGTGGGCGCCGGCTGGCCGAGCTGGTCCAGGTCGCCGTGCCCGTGGCCCTGGGCGTGACCGACGCCGGCGTGCACGGCATGTCGGTGCCCCTGCTCCGAGAGACGCGCATGCCGGCCGTGCTCATTGAGGTGGGTCCGGCGAGCACCGTGGTCGAGGGTGCGCCCTCCCTGGCGGCCGCCCTCGCCACCGCGCTCGGCCGCTGGGCGGACGCCTCCTGGGAGTGATTACCGGTAAGCAATGCCCGGAAAGGGGCGCTCGGGCGCCGATCCGGCAGGCCCGTCGTCCGGGAGACGGTTACGCGATCAAAGCTTCCGGCAGATGAACAAAGTGACAATCCACAACGTCATGCACAGGTTGTGGATGAAGCTGTACCGACCCTTGACAGTTGCGTGAACTATGCGACACCGCCGTCACCGACCATGGCCCGGTAGATGCGTTCGAGGTCCTCGAGGGTGGCGAACTCGACGACCAGCCGGCCCCGTCGGTTCTGGATATCGACCTTGACCCGGGTGTTGAGGTAGGTCGAGAGGAGGTCCTCGAGCTCGACCACGCCCGGCTCAGGGAGCTTGCGCACGGTCGTCCGCCGCCGGCTCAACTCGGTGGTACCTGAGGTGGCACCCTCGACGGGCGCCGGTTCAACCGTTTCCGGCGCGTCGGGGACCACCCTGAGCTCGGAGCCTCCCTGGCGGACCAGGTCCTCCACCGCACGAACCGTCAACCCCTCGTCGACGATGCGGACGACCATTTTCTCCTGCAGCGCCCGGTCGGGGGTCCCGAGCAGCGCGCGGGCATGACCGGCGGAGATGGTCCGCTCGGCCAGGGCGCGCTCGAGCCCCCGCCGGCAGCTGCAGCAGCCGCAGCGTGTTGGTGACCGTGGCCCGGCCCTTGCCCATCCGGGTCGCCACCTGCTCGTGGGTCAGGCCGAACTCGTCGATGAGCTGCTGGTAGGCGGCCGCCTCCTCCAGGGCGTTGAGGTCGACCCGGTGCAGGTTCTCGACCAGGGCCTGCTCCAGGCTGGCCACATCGTCGGCCACCTGAACCAGGACGGGAATGGTCTGCAGCCCGGCGCGGCGCGCCGCCCGCCACCGCCGCTCCCCCGCAATGAGCTCGTAACTGTCCTCTTCACCCTCGAGCTCCCGGACGAGCACCGGCTGGAGAAGGCCGACCTCCCGGATGGAGGCGGCCAACGACCCCATGGACTCCTCGTCGAAGTGGCTCCGGGGCTGAAATGCGTTGGGCCGGATGTGCGAGATCGGCACCACCCTGAGGAGGGAGTTGGACTCCCCCGTCGACTCACTCGGGATCAGGGCACTGAGGCCTTTACCGAGACCGCTGCGGCGCGCCATTGCTCACCTCCTTCGCCAGCTCGCGGTAGGCCACGGCACCCCGCGAGGCAGGATCGAACACAGTGATGGGCTGCCCGAAGGAGGGGGCTTCGGAGAGGCGGACCGTGCGCGGGATCACAGCCCGACAGACCCGCTCGGAGAAGTGCTCCCGGACCTCGTTGGCCACGTCCACCGAGAGCCGGGTCCGGGCGTCGAACATGGTCAACACAATTGTGCTGACCTCTAGGGTCTGGTTCAGGTTGGTGGAGACCAGGTTGACGTTGCGCAACAACTGGCTCAAACCCTCCAGGGCGTAGTACTCGCACTGAATGGGGACGAGTACCTCGTCGGCGGCGGCCAGGCCGTTGACGGTGATGAGACCCAGAGACGGCGGGCAGTCGATCAGCACGAAGTCGAAGTCGTCCACCACGGTGTCGATGGCCCGCTTCAGCTTCAATTCCCGGCTGAACGCCGGGACGAGCTCGATCTCGACGCCGGCGAGGTCGATCGTGGCCGGGGCGACAAAGAGGTTCTTGACGCTGGTCGGCTCGATGCAGTCCTCGAGCGGCTGGTCCCGCATGATCACGTCGTACATGGAGAGTTCGAAGTTCCGGGCCTCGACTCCCAATCCTGTGGTGGCGTTGCCCTGGGGGTCGAGGTCGACCACGAGGACCCGGTAGTCCAGTTCGGCCAGCGCCGCCCCCAGATTGACGGTGGTGGTGGTCTTGCCCACGCCGCCCTTCTGGTTGGCGATGGCAATGATCCGGGGCAGCTCCCGGACCGCCGGCTTCGACCCGTTGAGTAGCTCCGTGGCCTCGTTGCCGATCGACGGGGCCCGCATGGCGTGCTTTGGGCCGGGGGTCGGCGCTGGCGCCGCCTTCGGCTCCGTGACCACCGGCGGGGCCGCTGGGACTGCCGCGCTCGGGACGACCGCCGGAGCGGAGGGGTCCCCGGGGGCGGAGGTGGCCCCAGAACCAGCCGACGGGGGAGTCGTGGGTGATTCCGCCGGCCTCGCAGGCGCCGCCGACGCGTTGCGGGTCGTGTCGGCCGTCGGCGGCGGCGAAACGCCTTCGGGCGGCGGGGGAGTGGACGCCGGAGCCGCCGGAGCCGCCGGCGCGCCCACCTCCTGACCGGTCGGTGATCCGTCGGTCTGAACCGTGTCGGTCGCGGGCCCGTCGGGTGGAGACGCTTCTGCCGGGGACCCGTCGGGTTGAACCGGGTCCGTTTGCGGGCCATCGGTCTGGGCGGGCTCGGTGATGATGCTCGTGGCCGGGTCGGCGGGGCGGGATCCCTCCTGGTCGTAAGGAGCGAAAGCCGGCTCGCCTGATCCCTCTGGAATGTCCCTATCCCTGCGCCTGATCCGCATCAGGTCGGACTTCCGGATTGCCACCGCACGAGGCCTATCCTGGCTTGCCGGCGTCCCGAGGTCAAGGGTTGAGATTGTTCCACGTGAAACCTCGGACTGAAGGGAACCGACCCGGCTCGGTGCCTTGTTCCACGTGGAACAACATTTCGACAATCGCTCTGCTCTCCCGACAGCGCCTCTCGGGCAATTGGGATCCGTCGGGCAGGCTCAGGGCCAACTTGGAATGGGGCTGCGGCCCCCGCCGTACCCCGAGCCCGCCCTCCGAAGTCCGCTCAGCGGATCCCCTCGTAGTAATCGTCTGGCCGAGCCCGGCGTGGTGGCGTTGAGCGCCTTCTAGAAGAGTGGCTTCTTCGCCGGAACCCCATTGCGGCGAGGGAAGCGGTCCGGGCATGGTCCTGCCTGGCGGAGGATCCGGTATTCGAAGTCCTCGTGGATCACCTCGGCCCGCTGAAGCCCGAGCTGCCGGAGCGGCTCCGCAGGCCACCGGGCTCCTGGGTCATCCTCTGCCTCGGTCCGGGGCGGCTCCGAGACGATCAGCCAGCCCCCGACCTTGAGCAGGGGTGCGGCACACTCGGCCACCACCGCTGGGCGCCCGAAGGAACGGGCCAGTACCCCGTCGAAGCCAGCCCTCAGGTCCTCCTCACGCCCACAGACCTCGGCCCGCTCCTCGAGCACCGAGACACGGGTGGCCAGCCCCAGACGCCCGACTGCCCGGCGGAGGAAGGAAGCCCGCCGGCCGTTGGCCTCCAACAGCGCCATGGTGGCGTCCGGCCAGTCAATCGCCACCACCAATCCGGGCAGCCCGCCTCCCGAGCCAAGATCGACGAGCCTGGCGGGGCCGGCGGTAGACAGGCGGCGCGCGATAGAGGCGAACCCGTCGGCGTGCTGGACCTGACGCTCGAGCGGGCCGGGTCCGAGAAATCCCGCCGCCCGCGCCTCCGTGAGGAGCTCGTGCAGCACGGTAGGGGAGTGGCTCACCTCGTCGGCGCCGGGCACCGGCGCCGGGTCAGCCCGCCGGTGCGATGACGATGTGGCGGTTGGGGTCCTCGCCTTCGGAGCGGGTCTGCACCCCAGGCATCTCGTTGATGGCATCGTGCACGGCCTTACGGTCGGCCGGGCTCATGGGCTCGAGCGCCTTCTCCTGGCCCGAGGCCAGGACTTCTGTGGCAACTTGCGTGCTGAACCGCTTGAGGGCGGCTGAACGCCGCTCCCTGTATCCGGCCACATCAACCAGGATGCGATCGGTGCGTGAGGGGCATTGGCGTTGCACCACCGCCCGGGTCAGGTCCTGGAGCGCCGTCAGGGTGGACCCCCGCGGGCCGACGAGAAGGCCGAGATCCTCGCCGAGCGCGGCGATCTCGACCGTGTCCTCATCGAGGAGGCGGGTCTCGACCGTGCCCTCCATGCCGAACTCGCTCAAGAGATCGGCCACGAATGCCCGCCCGACCTCACCCTGCTCTTCGAGCGTCATTCCTTCGGCCATGTCCTCTGTCTCCTTCGCTTCGGTGCTGCGCTGCGGAACCTTCTCGACCGACGGCCGCCTCGAGCCGTTCCTCGAGCCTTCCACCGGCGCCACGCCGGTCGTCGTCGCCTTACTGCGATTGCGTCGGCGTCGGGCCGAGCGGCTCGTGCCGCTCCCGGCTCCCGTCGTCGGTCCGGTCCCACTGCCGTCGGTCCCACTGTCGTCGCCCGTGCCCGCGCCAGCGCCAGCGCCAGCGGCTCCAGAGCCGCCTGCGCCCGAGCCTGCCGTGCTGCTGCGGCCGCCGGCGTCCGTCGACGATGCCGAACTCCGCTGACCGCCCTGACGGCTCCCCTGGCCCCCTTGGCTCCCCTGGCCAGTCCGGCTACCGCTGCGCCGCGATCGCTCCCGACGGGGCCGGGCCCCGACCGGACGCACCCGCACCCGCACCCTTGCCTCGACCCGGACGCGCCCGAACAGCCCTGTCTTCGGCTCGTCGACCACGATCACCTCGGCATCGCCGACAGCGACCCCCAGCTGGTCCAGGGCCTGCTCAGTCGCCTCTTCGACGGTCTTGCCCGCCACCTCAACCCACTCCACGCGCTATCGAGCCTTTCTCGTCCGCTTCGACCGCGACCGCGGATGGGACTTGGGTTGCGGGGCATCCTCGGCGCTGTCGTCGTCGGTCCCCGCCTTGCCGTTCGTCGTCCCCTTGCCCGCCGTCGACTTCTTCCCGTTCGTGGGCGCCCGGCCGTTGGTCTTGGCACCGTTGGTCTTGGCGCCGCCCTTGGCCGGCGGCAGTGTCGCTTTGGCGGCCGCCGTTCCGTCCGTGGCCGTCGACGTCTTCTTGGTCGCTTTCGGGGCGGGAGGCGGTGGTTTCACCTTTTCCTCCTTGCCCGAGCCGATCTCGCGCTCGTGGACGACCGGTTTGACCATGCCGCTTCGGAACATCACTTCCTGTGTCGCGATACGCATGGCCGATGACACGACCATGTAAATGGTTGCTCCGGCGGGCACTCTCAGGTAAATAACGCCGAAAATAATAGGGAAAAACTTCTGCATTGTTTGCATCTGTGGATTGGCCGCAGCAGCCTGAGGATTACGGCTATTCATCTGCTTCATTTGGTAGAACTGCATGAACATCGCAGCTCCAATGAGCACCAGATATGGAATCACCAATACGGCCTGGCTGGCGCTCGTGATCACCTGATGCGTAAACGGATTCATCGTGTGATTTGAAAATGGAAGCGACGACAGATCCATCCCGAACCACCAGTGCATTTGTCCTTGACTGAGGACCAATGCCTGGTGCATTTGAGAATTTGTGGGGATATATCTCGGGGCTCCGACGATCACTTTGTGCCCGTTGACAACCTTGGTCGCGGTCGTCGACAAACCCCGGATCAGCGTGTACAAGACGATGAGGAACGGCATCTGCAGGAGGCTGGGCAGGCAGGCCCCGAACGGGCTCGTCCCGTTCTCCTTGTAGAGCTTCATCATCTCGGCGTTGAGCGCTTCCCGGTTCTCCGCGCCCTTGTACTTGGCCTGGAGCTTCTTCATCTCGGGCTGCAGTCGCTGCATGGCCAGCATCGACTTGGTGCTCTTCACCGTGACCGGCGTCAGGGCCAGCATGATGATGATGGTCAGGCCCGTAATCGCGAAGCCGTAGTTGGGCCAGATGGCGTAGAGGCCGGCCAGGATGTAGCCGAACAGCTCGAAGATGGGGTGGAAGATCTCCCCGATCAGCTTGAACAGGGAATTCTCGGCCAGGATCGGGTGGCTCAGCACGGACCGCTCCCTTCATGGGCATGCACCCGGACCGGCACCAGATCCACGCCGTGCGGCCCGAAGGGGCGACACCGCAGCAGCCGTCGGGCGCTCAGGGCCAGGCCGCGCCAGAAACCGTGGAGGGTGAAGGCCTCCACCGCGTAAGTGGAGCAGCTCGGGTAGAAGCGGCAGGGCGAGATCCGGCCGGAGGCCGCACCCTGGTAGGCGGTGACCAGGGCCACCACCACCCGCACGGGGAGGCTCCGGGTGGTGTCAGCGCCGCTCATGTGGGCACCTGGGCCCGCCCGGCCTTCATGAGCGCCGTCGCCACGTCGTCCCGGAACGCCGACGGTGCCAGTTCGGCCGCGGCGGGCTCCAGCCGCACCAGGTAGGCCCCCTGTGCCAGGGCCGGCGCGGCGGACCGGACCACTTCGCGTGCTCGGCGCCGGAGCGAATTGCGCACGACCGCACCGCCGCAATTGCGACCAATTGCGTACGCCACCTGCGGAATCACTCCTGGATCCCCAACCTCGGCCGGCACGAACGTCACCCGCACGGGGCCGCTGGCCCCACGCGCCGGTGAGCGTTGCAGCTCGGCGAACGCCGCGCGGCGGGTAATGCGTCCGACCGTCCGTGCAGGCACTCGAGGCCTTCAGACGGTGAGACGGTGGCGCCCCTTGAGCCGCCGCGACTTCAGAATGGCCCGCCCCGCCCGCGTGGACATGCGCTTGCGGAACCCGTGGGTACGAGCCCTTTTCCGGGTGTTCGGTTGATAAGTGCGCTTCACGTCAATTCAGCCTTTCGCGACAGCCGAGCGGCAATCCGGGAGCCGGTTCGTCGCAGGTTCCTTGCCTCGGCCTTCGAGTCGATTGCGGCCGCCGGCGGCGAGTCCTCCCATGTTAGGCGCGATTTGGCGATGGGCTCTAGTCGCATCGTCTGGCACGGTGTACGTTCGACCAATTACCCATACCGAGGATCGTTCCGAACATGCTGACTGGACGCCGAGGCGGGAGAAGGGGCGTTCGGAACTCGCAGTGACCCAGGCAGGAGATCTTTGGACGAGGTGCACCGGGTCCCTACGCGATCAGGTGTCCGAGAGCACGTGGCAGCTCTGGCTGTCGGGCATCGAGCCCGTGACCTTCGCGGACGGCGAGTTCGTGCTCTCCGTGCCCAACGGGCTCATCCGCGAGCGGGTGGAGTCCCGCTACCTCCCGATGATCGAGGACACCCTGGCCAACGAGGTGGGCGCTCCCGTGCGGGGCCGTCTCGAGGTCCAGGAGCCGGGACCGACGTTGAACGAGCCGACGACCGAACAGGTCTTCGGAATGCCCGCCGAACCCGAACCACGGCCCGAGCCGGCTCCGACGGCCCGGCCCGGACGTGAGTCGCCCGCAGTACAGCTGGACACGAAATTCACCTTCGAGACGTTCGTGGCCGCGTCGTCGAACCGCCTGGCGCACGCCGCCGCCCAGGCGGTGGCGGAAACGCCCGGTCGTTCCTACAACCCTCTGTTCATTTACGGTGATTCCGGCCTGGGCAAGACTCATCTGCTCCACGCCATCGGCAACTACGTCACCGAGAACTACCCCCGCCGCAAGGTCCTCTACGTCACCACCGAGACCTTCATGAACGACTTCGTCGACTCTCTGCGGACCTCGACCACCTTGACCTTCAAGCGCCGCTACCGCGACTGCGACGTCCTCCTGATCGACGACGTTCAGTTCATGGAGCGCAAAGAGGGCCTCCAGGAGGAGTTCTTCCACACCTACAACGACCTCAAGGGTGCCTCCAAGCAGATCGTCCTGACCTCCGACCGGCCGCCCAAGTCCATCGAGACCCTCGAGGACCGGCTCCGCAGCCGCTTTCTCTCCGGCCTGATCACCGAGATCGACCCGCCGGACCTGGAGACCCGTCTCGCCATCCTCCGCTCCAAGTCCCTCAGCGAGCACCAGGAGGTCCCCGACGACGTCCTGGAATTCATCGCATCCCACGTCAAGGACAACATCCGGGAGCTCGAGGGCGCGCTGACCCGCATCTGCGCCTTCGCCAATCTCAACAAGGAGCCCATCTCACTGGCCCAGGCCGAGAAGGTCCTCTCAGACCTGGTCTTGGCCGGCGAGCCCCGGCGCATCACGCCGCAGATGATCCTCGACGCCACCTCCGCGAGCTACGGCTTCTCGGTGGATGCGATCTGCGGCCCGAGCCGGACCCGTCCGCTCGTCACCGCCCGCCAGGTCGCCATGTACCTGACCCGGGAGCTCACGGACTACAGCTACCCCGCCATCGGACGCGTCTTCGGCAAGCGTGACCACACCACCGTGATCCACGCCGTGGACAAGATCGCCGGCCAGATGCAGGAGCGACGGCAGATCTACGAGCAGGTCACCGAACTGATCCAGAAGATCCGTGCGGGCTCGGCCTGACCGTTCCGCCCACCCGCACGCCGTCCGCCGAGTTGTGGTTTGCAGGGGGCAAAGGCTGTGGACCGACCCCGCGATCCCTGGGGACCGGCTGCGTGCTTGTCCCCAGGCTGAAGCGATCGGCGCCGCGCGTACGATCAAACCCGCACCCGGCCCACAGTCCCGTGGGGAAAGCGACGGCTGCGCCCAGCTGGGGTGGGACCATGTCGTCCACAATCCACACCCCTTACTACCTTTACAAGACACGTATACCTCTCCTTCCGCGATGAAGGATTGGGAAAACTCCCGAAAGGACCGGCGTCGGTGAAGTTCAGATCCGAACGAGATGCACTCGTCGACATGCTGGCCACCGCAAGCCGAGCCGTGGGGGGTCGGGGCGGTTCCTCCCCGGTGCTGCTGGGTCTGCTGCTCACGTGCGACGGGAACTCGTTGCGTGTCACCGGGACCGATCTGGACCTCACGATCCAGGTGACCGGCGAGGTGATCGGGATCGATCACGGCAGTTGTGTCATTCCGGCGCGGCTGTCGACCGACATCGTCCGCCGCCTGGAGCCCGGTGCCGTGACGTTCGCCGACCAGGGTGATCACATCACCATCAGCGCAGCCCGATCGACCTTCAAACTCCACACCTACCCCGTCGTGGAGTTCCCACCGGTGGGCAAGACCGACGAGCCGACGACCCAACTGTCCGAGACCGCCCTCGGCGAGGCCGTGCGCCAGGTGGTGCGGGCAGCGTCGCGCGACGACGGCCGACCCCTGTTGACCGGCGTGCTGGTGTCGCGGGTCGACGGAGCCATTCGAATGGTGGCGACCGACTCGTACCGCATGGCGATGCGCGACCTCCCGGACTCGGAGACCCTGCCGGGTGAGGAGGACCTTCTCGTGCCGGCCCGCGCGCTCTCCGAGCTCCAGCGGCTGCCGACAGGCACCATCTCGGAAGGATCCGGGACGGACCGTGTCGGCGTGGCGGCCAACAGCAACGAGATCACCTTCTGGCAGGGCAACGTCCAGATCAGCACCCGGCTGCTCGAGGGCCGGTATCCGGACTACAAGCAGCTGATCCCGGACCACTACCCGAACCGCCTGCACCTCGGGAAGGAAAGCTTCATTTCGGCCTTGCGGCGGGTGCAGCTGCTCGTCCGCGACAACACGACGCCCGTGCGGCTCTCCATGCGCCAGGGCGGGGTGGACCTGAGCGTCCAGAGCCAGGACGTCGGTGACGCCGCCGAGGCCGTGGACGGGGACTACACCGGTGAGGATCTCGTCATCGCGTTCAACCCGTCGTATCTCATCGACGGCGTCGAGGCGGTCGCGGGCGACGAGGTGATCGTCGAGACAGCGGACGCGTCGCGCGCCGCCACGGTGCGCGGCGCCGAGGATCACGAGTTCCGCTACCTCCTGATGCCGGTCCGGGTCTCCTGAGCGGACCGCGGTCGCGGTGAGTGTCCGTCACCTGGAGCTGGCCGACTTCCGTGTTTTCCGCGGGATGAGCATCGACCTCGAAGCAGCGGGTACCACCGTCATCACGGGATCGAACGGCACCGGGAAGACGAGCGTGCTCGAGGCACTCGCCTATCTGGGGACGCGTCGCTCGTTCCGCGGTGCGCCGCCCGACGCCATGGTGCGCACGGGCGCCGAGAGCGCCATCGTGCGAGCGGAGATAGACAACCGCGACAGCCCGACCCTGGTGGAGGCGCAGATCCTCCCGGCTGGGCGCAGCCGCACCCGGGTCAACCGCAAGTCGGTCAACGGCAGCAGCGAACTGGGGACTGCGGCCCCCTGCACGATCTTCTCGCCCGAGGACCTGACCATCGTGAGCGGCGGTCCGAAGAGACGGCGCGAGATCCTCGATGACGCGCTCGCGCTGCTCGATGCCGAGGGCGCCCGGGCGGCGGACGAGACCGACCGGGTGCTCCGCCAGCGCGCCGCGCTGCTCCGCCAGTCGGGCGGCCGGGCCGGGCCGGAGGTCACCGCGACCCTCGACGTCTGGGACCAGCGCCTGGCCGACGCGGGCAAGGTACTGGTGGCCGCGCGCGAACGACTGGTGGCGGACCTCGATCCACTGGTCGCCGCCGCCTACGGCCATCTCGCCGGCGCGGGGGACACCCCTGACCAGGTGCTCATGCGCCAGCGGTACGTCCGGAGCTGGGACGGCGACCTCCTCGACGCGTTGGCCGCGTCCCGGAGGGACGACCTGCGACGGGGCGTCAACACGGTGGGACCGCACCGCGACGACCTCCTGCTCGAGATAGAGGGGCGCGAGGCGAGGACCCACGCGTCACAGGGCGAGCAGCGCTGCCTGGCCCTGGCCCTGCGCCTGGGCGTGCACGGGCTGATCCGCTCCCGCACTGCGCTGGTCCCGACCCTGTTGCTCGACGACGTCTTCTCCGAGCTCGATCCGGGGCGCAGCCGGGCCCTCGTGGCGGAGCTGCCGGTCGGACAGTCCATCCTGACCACGGCGGCACCGCTTCCCGAGGGGATCGTGGTGGCCCGGCTGCTCCCGGTGGAGAGCCTGGAGGCCGGGTGACCGCACGGCGGCGCGACAGGGGCCCGCGGCGGGTGGGCGAATCGATGCCCCGGTTGCTGGGCCGGCTGGGCTCGGCACCGACCCCCGCGGTCATAGAGGCCGTGTTCACCCGCTGGGACGAATTGGTCGGCACCGAGCTCGGCGGGCATCTGCGGCCAGTGCGCGTCGACGGGCGTGCGCTCGTCGTGGCGGTGGAGCACCCGGCCTGGGCCACCCGCGCCCGGATGGAATCGGGACTGATCCTGGCCCGGCTGAGGGAGTTGGGCGAAACCTCCATCGAGCGATTGGAGGTCGTCGTCGAGCGCGCCTGACCGACACATCGGTGGGTGCACCCGGGACCGTTCAGAGGTGCCGAATTGGAGCCGCTTTCGGGTAGAATGGTGCGTTCGCATCGAAAGGCCGGAGGTCACCACTCGGGGATTCGATACGCACCGCGAAGACCTATGTTCTGAAAGGGCGCGCCTGTGGCAGTAAAGGTGGATGAGAGACCTGGTGGAGCCGTTGCCTCGTATACGGAGGACGACATCACGATCCTCGAGGGGCTTGAAGCCGTACGCAAGCGGCCCGGCATGTACATCGGTTCCACGGGCCCGACCGGACTGCATCACCTGGTCTGGGAGGTCGTGGACAACTCGGTCGACGAGGCCATGGCGGGCTACTGCACCCGGATCGACGTGACCCTGCTGGCCGACGGCGGGTGCCGGGTGAGTGACGACGGGCGCGGCATCCCGGTGGGGCCCCACCCGAAGAACCCGAAGGTCTCGACGGCCGAGATCGTACTCACGACCCTGCATGCCGGGGGCAAATTCGGCGGCAAGGGGTACCAGGTCTCCGGTGGGCTGCACGGGGTCGGGATCTCCGTGGTGAACGCCCTCTCCACCCGGCTCGTGCTCGAGGTGGACCGGGAGGGCGAGCACTGGGTGGCCGAATTCGAGAAGGGCGGGAAGGTCAAGCAGAAGATCAAGGCGGTCGGCCCGGCCCCGAAGGACCGGACCACCGGCGAGCCCCGCACGGGGGCAACCGTCACCTTCTGGCCCGATGGCTCCGTCTTCGAAGAGACGGAGTTTCGAGCGCAGACGATCATCGAGCGGATGCAGATCATGGCCTTTTTGAACAAGGGCCTCGAGATCCGCTTCGTGGACGAGCGGGCCGATCCCGTGGCGAAGACGACCTACAAGTACAACGGCGGCATCGTCGACTTCGTCAAGCACCTCAACGCGTCGAAGGAGTCGCTCTTCCGCAAGGTCGCCGCGTTCGAGCAGGCGGAAGAGGGCCAGGAGGTCGAGATCGCGCTGCAGTGGAACGCGGGCTACCACGAGTCGATCCACTCCTTCGCCAACGGCATCTCCACCATTGAGGGCGGGATGCACGTCGAGGGGTTCTCCAAGTCGTTGACCAACGTGGTGAACCGCTACGCCCGTGCCCGCAACGTCCTCAAGGAGAAAGAGGAGAACCTGAAGGGCGAGGACATCCGGGAAGGACTGACGGCCATCATCTCGGTCCGTCTGCGCGACCCGCAGTTCGAGGGGCAGACCAAGTCGAAGCTGGGGAACACCTCTATCCGCTCCCTGACCGAGCGCACGACGAACCAGAAGCTGACCGAATGGCTCGAGGAGAACCCGCGCGAGGCGAGCCAGATCGTCCAGAAGTCGATGCAGGCGGCGCGGGCCCGTCTCGCCGCCCAGGGCGCGCGCGACCTCACCCGCCGCAAGTCTGCGCTCGACGGCGCAGGCCTGCCCGGCAAGCTGGCCGACTGCTCGTCGCGCGACCCGCGCGAGTCCGAGCTCTTCATCGTGGAGGGGAACTCGGCCGGCGGGTCGGCCAAGGACGCCCGCAACCCGCACACGCAGGCCATCCTGCCCATCAGGGGCAAGATCCTCAACGTCGAGCGCGCCCGGATCGACAAGATGCTCAAGAACGCCGAGATCCAGGCGCTGATCTCCGCCATCGGCGCGGGGCTCGCCGAGGAGTTCGACGTCGCCAAGATCCGTTATCACAAGGTGATCCTGCTGGCCGACGCCGACGTCGACGGCAGCCACATCCGCACGCTGCTCCTGACGTTTTTCTACCGCCAGATGAAGCCGCTCGTGGAGGGCGGGTTCGTCTACGTGGCGCAGCCTCCGCTCTACTCGACACTGGTCGGGAAGGAGAAGGTCTACCTCAAGGACGATGCCGCCAGGGACGCGTTCCTGGCCGAGCACCCCGATCACAAGCACGACTTCAACCGGCTGAAGGGCCTCGGCGAGATGGACTACGCCGAGCTGCGCGACACGACGATGGACCCGGGCAAGCGGTCGTTGCTGCAGATCAACGTCGAACAGGCAGCGACCGCGGACGAGGTCTGCTCCATCCTCATGGGTGACGACGTGGAGCTCAGGCGCCATTTCATCCAGACAAATGCCAAAGACGTCCGTTTCCTCGACATCTGAGCGGCCGGACCGGGAGTAGGGAGCACATGCCACAGTCGACACGCGGCTCAAGCCGCGGGGGAGCGGGCTCGGGCGGGGACGGCGGGACCCCGCCCGGGGCCGAAGAGCCGGTCAGTGGTTCGATCGAGCCCATTGAGATCCAAGAGGAGATGGAGCGCTCGTTCCTCGAGTACTCCATGTCCGTCATCGTCGCCCGCGCCCTCCCGGACGTGCGCGACGGGCTCAAGCCGGTGCATCGGCGGATCCTCTACTCCATGTTCGACAACGGGCAACGTCCCGACCGGCCCCACAACAAGTGCGCCAAGGTCGTGGGCGAGGTCATGGGGACGTACCACCCGCACGGCGACTCGGCGATTTACGAGGCGCTCGCCCGCATGGTCCAGGAGTTCTCGCTCCGCTACCCCCTGATCGACGGGCATGGCAGCTTCGGCGGCCGGGGCCCCGACGACGGCGCGGCGGCCATGCGCTACACCGAGTGCAGGCTCGCGCCGCTCGCGCTGGAGCTGATGGCCGACATCGACGAAGAGACCGTCGACATGGTGGCCAACTACGACGGCTCGGCCCAGGAGCCGGTGGTGCTGCCCGGCCGCTTCCCGAACCTTCTCGTCAACGGGTCGCAGGGCATTGCCGTTGGCATGGCGACCAACGTCCCGCCCCACAACATGGGCGAGGTCATTGACGCGGCCATCCACGTGCTGCACCACCCCGAGGCCACGCCCGACGAGCTCATGGAGTTCGTCAAGGGGCCCGACTTCCCCACGGGCGCGCAGATCCTCGGCCGGCAGGGCATCCTCGACGCCTACCGGACCGGTCGCGGCTCCATCAAGATGCGGGCCGTCGCCGAGATCGAGGAGGGTCGCACGGGGGACCGCATCGTCGTCTCCGAGCTCCCGTACCAGACCTCCGTCGAGGTGATCGAGCAGAAGATCACCGAGCTCGTGCGCGCCGGTGATCTCGACGGGATCAGCGGGATGCGCAACGCCTCGGCCAACCAGCAGCCGAGCCTGATCATCGAGTTGAAGCGCGATGCCAATGCCAACGTCGTCCTGAACAACCTGTACAAGCAGACGCCGCTGCAGACCAGCTTCGGCGTCAACATGCTGGCGCTCGTCGACGGCGTGCCCCGCACGCTGAACCTCGCCCAGGCGCTCTCGCACTACATCGATCACCAGATCGAGGTCATTCAGCGCCGCTCGGCGTACCGCCTGGAGAAGGCGCGCAACCGGGCACACATCGTCGAAGGCCTGCTGCGGGCCATCGACATGCTCGATGCGGTCATCGCGACCATCCGGGCGTCGGCCGACCGACCTGAGGCTCGCACCGCGCTGATGGCGGAGCCGTTCTCGTTCACCGAGGTGCAGGCCACCCACATCCTCGACATGACCCTGGGCCGCCTGACCCGTCTCGGTCGGTCCGAACTGGAAGCGGAGATGGAAGAGTTGCGCGCCACCATCGCCGAGCTCGAGTCGATCCTGTCGGACGACGGCAAGCTGCGTGGCGTCATCGAGACCGAAATGACGGCGATCCGCGACA
Source organism: uncultured Acidimicrobiaceae bacterium (assembly GCA_963755375.1). Classification (GTDB taxonomy): domain Bacteria; phylum Actinomycetota; class Acidimicrobiia; order Acidimicrobiales; family RAAP-2; genus Bog-473. The sequence goes on from CAVWKG010000006.1 coordinate 427,047, forward strand.
AGCACAGCAACCCGCGCCGTAGCGTGATCACCCACGACCCCGGTGAGATGGGGGTGGAGGATCTCATCTCCGACGAGGAGATCGTCGTCACGATGACCCGGGCCGGCTACATCAAGTCCGTGGCCGCGGCCGCCTTCCGCACCCAGGGCCGCGGCGGGCGGGGCGTCCAGGGCGCACGGTTGAAGGAGGAAGACCTCGTCAGCCAGGTGGTGCACACCTCCGCCCACGCCTACCTGCTGCTCTTCTCGAACCAGGGCAAGGTCTACCGGTTGCGGGGGCACGAGATCCCGATGAAGGACCGGACCGCCCGGGGGACCGCGGCGATCAACCTGGTGCCGCTGGCGCCGAGCGAGTCGATCACGGCGATCATCGCGACGCGCGAATTCTCACCCGATCAGTTCCTCGTGTTCGCCACCGCGCTCGGGCAGGTGAAGAAGACCGCCCTGAGCGAGTACGACAAGTCGCGCCGCGAGGGGTTCATCGCCATCAATCTGCGCGACGGCGACGAGTTGGTCCGCGTGGTGGCCACGTCCGGTGACGACGACCTCTTCGAGGTGACCCGCAACGGCATGACCATCCGCTTCAACGAGGGTGACGTACGCACCATGGGCCGCGACGCCGCCGGCGTCCGGGGCATCCGCCTGCGGGCCGGGGACGCCGTGGTGTCCCTCGACGTGGCGGCGGACGACACCGACATCCTGATCGTCACCGACGCCGGCTACGGCAAGCGCACGAAGCTCGAGCGGTTCAATCGTCAGACCCGCGGGGGACAGGGCGTCCGGGGCATCCGGCTGACCGGCACACGCGGCACCGTCGTCGCGGCGTTCATGGTGGCGCTGGACGAGGAGATCCTGCTGGTCTCCTCGGGCGGAGTGGTCATCCGCACCCAGGCGCGCGAGATCGCCTCACAGGGACGGGACGCCACCGGTGTGCGCGTCATGAACCTCGACGACGGTCAGAGCGTGGCGGCGGTGGCACGCGTGACCGCGGAGACCGAAGAAGAGGGCTGAGTCCCGGTGCCCCGCGACACGGCGGGGCTCAGAAGAGGTGCAGGGACGAGAGCGGCCAGACGCGGAGTTCGACCTTGCCGACGATCAGTGACTTGTTGATCGGTCCCCAGTACCGGCTGTCGCACGAGTCGGTCCGGTTGTCGCCCATGACGAAGTAGTCGTCCGCCGGAACGCGGTACGGGCGGGCCAGATTCGAGCTGTTGCCAGCCGGTCCCGCGACCGTGACCCCCTGTTCGGAGGCGGGGAGCCAACTCTCGTCGAGGCGCTTGCCGTTGATGAAGACGTACCCGCCGACGAGCGAGATGACGTTGCCCGGCAGCCCGATCACCCTCTTGACGAGGTCGTTCACCTCGGGCCCACCGCAGTTCTCGGTCGCTGGCCGCGAGAAGACCACGATGTCGCCCCGGTCGACGCCGTGGAGGTGGTAGCTCAGCTTGTTGACCAGGATGCGGTCGCCGATCTGCAGCGTTGGTTCCATCGACCCGGACGGAATGAAGAACGTCTGGACGACGAACGCGCGCAGCAGGACCGCCACCAGGACGGCGACCACAACGACGATGACCGCCTCGGTGATCCACCGCGTCGGATTGTTGTTGGCGGGGCTCGTTGCCGCGGGATTCCTCACACCCGGCGGGCCGACCGAGGGCGGTCCCGAAGGCGGTGCGTCGACCGCGAGCACCGGATCGTTCGGGTCGGGCGTCACCGGACGCAGGCTAGACGGCGGCGCGGGATGTCGGGGCTCAGGCCGGGGCGGGGATCACCGAGGCGGTGTCGCGGCCGGACCGCAGGAGCGCGCCCGGCAGCGCGCCGGTCGGGGCGCCGTCACGGATGGTCTCGACGCCGTTGACCAGGACCCGCACGACCCCGTGCGAGCCGGCGTAGAGCCGCGGAGTCTCCCCCGGGAGGTCGTGCACGAGCCGTGCGGGCTCGGACCCGACCGTCTCGGGGTCGAAGACGAACAGGTCGGCGACGTAGCCCTCGCGGATCAGGCCGCGCTCACGCAGCCCGAACAGCTGGGCGGCCTGTGCCGTCAACATGTGCACGGCCTTCTCCACCGGCACCAACTTGCGACCGCGCAGGCAGTCACCGAGGAAGGCCGTCGGATAGCTCGACCCGCACATGCGATCGAGGTGCGCACCGGCATCGGAGCCACCGACCATGGCGCGCGGATCGCTCCAGATCTCCGCACGCAGTTCCCAGGTGGCCTCTTCCCCGTCGTCGGTGTTGGGCCACAAGACGGTACGCAGGTCGTCGGCCAGCACGATGTCGAGCAGGGTGTCGAAGGGGGGCGTGCCCCGCTCAGCCGCGATGTCGGCCACGCTGCGGAAGGCACACCCGTCGTTGGCCGACGCGTACGTATCCCCGATCACGTAGGTGCCCCAGCGGGCGAGCCCACGGAAGACCCCTGCCTCCTTGGCGTGGGCCCGCTCGTCGAGCACGGCGCGGACGGCGGGGTCGGCCAACTGGCGCTTCCGCTCCGCTTCGGGGAGCCCCATGACATCGCCCCAGCCGGGAATGAGGAAGAGCGCACAGTGCGTACGGAAGCTCATGTTCATGGGGACGAGCGTCGGCATGGTGAGGGCGACGATCTGTCCGCCGGCGGCGGCGGCGGCGGACGAGGCGGACAGCTGATGCTCGATGCGGTCGGCCGAGCGGGCGTCGACCGTCAAGACGTTCCAGTTGAGGGGCCGGCGGGCGGTGACGCTCATGGTCGTCATGAGGTCGACCTCTTCGGGGGTGAACGAGTCCAGGCACCCGTTGGTGATGTACTCGAGGGTCGTGCCCTCGTGGGCCGCCACCTCCTCGCAGAAGGCCAGCATCTCGCGACGGTCGGCGTAGCGCGAGCTGATCGGGCGGCCGTCGCCGTCGGAATGCGTACGCGATTGGGAGGACGAGAACCCCAGTCCGCCCGCCTCGAGGGACTCGGCGAGAAGCGCACGCATGGCGGCGATCTCGTCGTCGGAGGCCACCTCTTCCCCGCGGTCGGCGCCCATGATCTTGCGGCGCAAGGCGCAGTGCCCCACGAGGAACCCCGCGTTGACACCGAGCCGGCCCTCTAGGGCGTCGAGGTACTCGCCGAAGGTCGACCAGTTCCAGGGCACGCCGTTCTCCAGGGCGGCCAGCGGCATCCCCTCGACCTTGGCCATCATCTGACGGATGTAGTCGGCGTCCTCGGCGTTGATGGGGGCGAGCGTGAACCCGCAGTTGCCCCCGATGACCGTGGTCACGCCGTGCACATTGGAGGGGGAGGCCAGAGGGTCCCAGAAGAGCTGGGCGTCGTAGTGAGTGTGCGGGTCGACCACGCCGGGCATCACCGTGAGCCCGCCGGCGTCGAACTCGACCGTTCCCGCCTCTTCGATCTTGCCGATGGCGACGATCCGGCCGTCCCGGATCCCGACGTCGGCGAGGCGGCCGGGCTCTCCGGTCCCGTCGATGACCGTGCCGGATCGGATGACGTAGTCGAGCATGGGACCTCCGGGGCCGGCGCAACGCGGCTGATGCCGGGCGCCCAAATCTGACGACCCGTCAGCTTACCGTTGCAGGCAGCCGTCGTCCGAGGCCCGGGCTCAGGCGGGCTGATCGTGCGCGGAGGCCTCCCCCTCTTCGTAGCGGCGGATGACGGCCGCCCTGATCTGCTGCAGCCGGGCCTCGACAGCCTCCTGCCGTTCGCTCAGGGCGGTGAGCTGTTCCTCGATCATGGCGAGGGAGCCGGCCACGTCGAAGGGTGAGGACAGATCCACCTCGGCCATCTCCTGGTGGGCCGACAGCAACTGGTCCGTACGGCTGAAGACGTGCTCCCCGAACTCGGCATCACCCTCCTCGTCACCCGGCTCGGACGACTCGTCCTCACGCGGGCCCGAGTCCAAGACCTCAGGGAGGACGTCGACGACGCGCTGCGCGTCCGGGACGTCGGTGGCACCGGCATGACGGAGGATCGCCACGTCGGCCGCGAGGATGGCCCGGGCGTAGGTCAGCGACTCCAGGACCAGCGTCAGATCGCCCCGCCAGGCCCGGAGGGCTTCGTGGCCCAGGTGCTCGACGTCGGCCGAGCCCTCGAGAAGCCGGTCGATGTCGACCAGGAAGATTGGGCGGTCCCGAAGGGAGATCGGGCGGTCCCGAAGGGAGGGATCAGGGGTGTCGTCGGCGTCGGCGTGGTCGCCCCCCGGCGCGTCCGCGTGACCTGCTGGCACCGGGCCACACTCCCCTCCGCGACGGGGCTCCTCGAGCCGACCCTTGCGTCGTCATCTCTAACACGTAGGCCGAGGAATATGGGGGACCTGGAGCGGCCGAGGGCAGTCCCCATTGCCCGAGCCGGGAGTACGGCGCCCACGGCGGTTCCGGCACCCCTTGTGGACGAGGGTTCCTTCCTGCGGAACCCCTGTGTTCGTCGAGTCTTCCCCAAGTCGTCCACAGGCTGTGCCCGACTCCGTCCCCACCCAGTCCTTTCGCGGCGGGACGCCACGTGCTTTGCTCTGTGGGTGCCCGGACGAACAGAGCGCGACCCGGTGCGATCGCCGTGCTGAACCTCCAGCCGTCCTCCGAAGGGGTCCTCCCCGGTCAGCTCCTCGAGCGGGCCATCCGCGCCGGCTACATCGAAGCCGGCCGCTTCAACATCCCCGACTCCAATGTGCAACCGGCCAGCCTCGACCTGCGTCTGGGGGAACGGGCCCTGCGCATCCGCTGCAGCTTCCTGCCCGGGACCGATTCGGTCGAGCGCAAGCTCAAGGACTACATCCTCGACGAGATCGACCTCCGTGGAGACGGCGCCATGCTGGAGGCGCGCTGTCCCTACCTGATCGAGCTGAAGGAGCGCCTCGATCTTCCGGCGGGGTTGCGGGGCAAGGCCAACCCCAAGAGCTCGACCGGGCGGATCGACGTCTTCACCCGGGTCATCACGGACCACAGCGACCGGTTCGACGAGGTGGCTCCGGGCTATCGCGGCCCCCTCTACCTGGAGGTCGTGCCACTCTCCTTCGCCGTTCGTGTCCGTGAGGACCTGACGCTCAACCAGCTCCGCTTGTCCATTGGCCGTCCCTGGCTCAGCGACGAGGAGGTCCGGCAGACCCACCTGGAGGAGCCGATCCTCTACAAGGCGGGCACGCCGGTCCCGGTCGACGACCTCGTCCTTTCGAACGGGCTCTTCCTGGGTCTCGATCTGCGGGGCGACGAACGGGGTCAGGTCGGGCACAGCACCCGCGACTCCGCGCCACTGCTCGACCTGACGTCGGGCGCAGAGGTCGACCCGATGCCCTTCTGGGATCCCGTCTTCCGGGAGGACGGCGATCGTCTCGTCCTGTCCCCGAAGCGGTTCTACCTCCTCATGTCGAACGAGGCGGTCAGCATTCCGCCCAACTTGGCCGCCGAGATGACGGCATACGACCCGACCAGCGGCGAACTGCGCACGCACTACGCCGGGTTCTTCGACCCGGGTTTCGGGTTCGACCCGACGGGCGGCTTCCGGGGTTCGCGCGCCGCGCTCGAGGTGCGTGCCCACGACGTTCCCTTCATGGTCGAGAACGGGCAGGCGGTGTGCAAGCTGACCTTCGAGCGCATGCTCGAGGAGCCGACCTCGCTGTACGGGTCAGGCATCGGATCGTCCTACCAGCAACAAGAAGAGACCTTGAGCCGGTACTTCCGCCGTTCACGCGCGTAGTCGCCGGCGGAATCGCAACACAGCGGTTGGCGCGCTCGTTCGACCGCGTCGACGCTGACAACGCCTCCAGATGCCGCCGTGTCAGACGCTCTTGCAACGGTCGTGCAATCACAATTTGTGCGCACATTCGCACGGGTGCGGCGGCCCTCTCGTTTCGTCCGGTATGGGGGACGGCGCGGGCGTCAGAACGGGTCCGTGTCACGACAGCAAAGGAGCAATGCCTTGAGGAGGAATCGACGGACATCGATCGGAATCGTGACATGCGGACTGCTGCTGGCAGCCGGTGCTGTGGTGGGCGTCACGCCCGCGGGCGCGACGTCGCCGCCAAGCGTGCAGACGACGGTGCAGGCAGTGCAGAACGCGGTCGCGGCGGCGGTCGCGCAGGCAACCGGGTCAGCGGCCCCGACGCCGCTGCCGACGCCTCTACCGACGCCGGCGCCGAACCCGCCGGCGCAGGGTCCAGCCTCGGATCCCTTGCCGCCGTTGCCGGTTTCGGTCTCGACTCCGACTTCGGCCGCGTCGAACGCGGTCGGCGGCACGCCTCTGCCCGGGCAGAGCTCCACGAGCGGGACGAACACGACACGGCAGTCGTCATCCGTGGCCAACGTTGACGCGCCGGTGAACGCCTGCGCACTCTCTGTCGGCCTCGTGGCGGACGCCAGCAGCAGTTGCTCCACGACGTCGGTCGGGGTGAATCAGGCCGGTGGGCTCGCGAACATCAGCGTCCCGATCACGGCGCAGGACATCGCCATCGGCCTGCTGAACCAGGCGGCTTCGGAGCTCGGGCTCTCCAGCGGCCAGTCCTCGGCGGCGACGTCGCAGAGCGGCGCCATCAACGCCGACGCCCCGGTGAGCATCTGTTCGGTCAACGTGGGTCTTGTCGGGAACACGTCAAGCGGCTGCGATACCACGGGCACGAGCGGCCCGGCCACGCAAACGGGCCTCGTCGACGCCGACGTGCCGGTCACCGTCTGCGACGAGATCGTCGAGATCGACGGAAACAGCTCGGCGAACTGCCCGCAACAGCCAGACACCGCCAATCAGCAGGGTCAGGCGGCCGACGTCGTTGCGCCGGTCACCGCGTGTGGAGCGATCGTCGAAGTCGACGGCTCGGCGAACGGCATGTGTATGCCCGACGCCGGGTTCCCACTCGTCAACGACCTGCCGACCAGTGATGACAGCCAGAGCGCTCCCGTCGACGGGGTCATCCCGGTGAACGCGTGCAGCGTCGTGCTGGCCGTGGCAGGCACAGCGAGCAACTCGTGCGAGCCGTCCCACGTCGAGACCAATCCGACGGGGTCCGTCCCGGTCTCCGCTCCCGTGACCGTGTGCGCCGTGACGGCGGCACTGGACGGCAACTCGAACGGCACCTGCGCCGGCGCCAGCTCGAGCTCGAACCCGATCGGCACCCCGGGGAGTCCCGGCAGAGGCGCGACCGTGCCCGTGATCCTCTGTGGCATAGAGGGAGCCCTCGCCGGGAGCGCGGACGCATCGTGCACGGAGCCGGCCTCCTCCGCGCTGCCCCCGACCACAGGCACCGGAACGTCTCCGACACCGACCGCCTCCTCGCCTGCCCCGACGCCCGTGTCGACAGCGCTGGTGTCGACGGGCGCGACGCCGCTAGTACCGACGGGCGCGACACCGCTGAGCGCGCCGACAGTGGCAACGGCGTCATCGAGCGCCTCGTCCCTGGCCTCGACGGGCGCGCCGCTGCTGCTGGAGGTCCTGATCGGGGCCGGGGCGTTGTTGATGGGCCTGGCGATCAGCCGCCTCGGTCGTCGCCGGACCACGGGAAGGGTTCTCGCCGAGTAACCGCGGCTCTGGCGGTGCGGCGCCGCCCGCCAGCGGCGGTCGACGCGGAGGGCAAATCAGAGGAGAGGTCCATGTTCAACAACGACGACGCGGGTGCCGGCACAGGCTTGGAGGCGGTGTTCCAATCGCAGCAATTCGGGCGAGTGGTCGGTGCGGGAGTCGGACCCGAAGGCGCCGCCCCTCCGGCAGACGCGGGGGAGAACATGGCGCCACGCGCTGCAGCCCCTCCCGCTGAGGTCGGCGCGGAACCAACCGTCGAGCCGCAGCTCGCGAGGACTCCCCCTGTCCGAGGGGCGCCAGCGCGCTTGGACTACGCCACGCCGCCCGCCACGACACTGCCGAGGGCTCAGAACCACGGATACCGTACGGTCGCCCTGGTCAGCGGCGTCGCCGCAGTCGCGCTCGTCGTTGCTGGCGTCACGTCCGGGACGGGTCCGCACCGGTCTCCGGCCGTCTCCGCCCAGGCGAAGCAGGCGACCGCGGGGCCACGTGGTGGATCGCATCCCTCCTCGGGCGGGGGGCCGGCGGGGACCGCCGCCTCGGGTGGACGACCGCTCACCGCCGCGCTCGGGTCCGGTGCCCGGTGGTCCTCTTCCTTGCACACGGCGAGCCCAATCGGTTCAAGCGGTGCTCCGAGCGGACAGGTGACCCTCAGTGGAGCGACGACGACGACCGGTACCGCGGTGCCGCCACCGGCACCGGCGGCACCCTCTGTGGGGTCCAGGGGGACCCCACCACCACCCCCTCCTGCCGGCACCAACCCAGCCGCGCCCAATGCGCCGCTGGTGGGGAACACCGTCACTGCCGTCGTGACGTCGGTGACGGACGCAGCGGGCCAACTCGGAACTTCGGTCCCGGGCACTGCGTCGACGACCGGCGTCATCGGGAGCGCGGTCAGCGGCGTCGGCCAGGTGGTCAGTTCGGCAGGCTCCTGACAACGCGACGCGTCCCGTCGGTTTGTAGTCGGTTTGCAATCGGTTGCGAGCGCGTTGCGGGAAAGTGCGCGCGGCGCGGTCGCGCGGCGCGGTGTCGCGTCGCAGTGCGCGCCTGTCCGGAACGATGCGCCGACAACGGTACGACAACGCCGGAAAACACCGCGAGATTGATGCGCAACGCGGGCCGCAGAACTTTGGTTTTCAAGGCGCACACAGCCGTTCGAACTAATTCCCAACAGATTCCGGTTTCCACGCACCCACAAACGGCCGACAGTTATATCCTTGACATTGAGGGGGCGTCTGAATCGCGGAGGCGTCCGAGCGGTAAGAAGCTTTGCTGCCAGACGATTGCTGTGGAGGACAATGAGGGGGTCCGGGCCCGAATGGGCTGGTTCTGACGATCACGCAACTTTGGAAGAGGTTTTCGCGTCCCGTTCGTTCGGGCACCCGCTTCCCGAGGAGCCGGCGTCCACCACCGTGCCCGAGGTGGTCGGCGCAGCGAAGCCGAACTTCGTCCACAATCCGTTCATCGCGACGGCCGCCGCCGCGGCCGCTGCGCTTTCGGTCGTGGCCGGGTTGACGATCGGCACCGGTCCGGTCGGTCAGTCGCTTCTCTCCGCGCACTCGGCCGGTCCGAACGTCCCTGACTTCGGTACCACCCCGACCACGAGTGCCCCCAGTCCCACAGGAGCCGCACCGACGGGATCTCCGACCTCTGTCAGCTCCGGGACCGGCAATCAGTCCAACGGCGTGTCACAGGTCTCGGGCGGGGCACCGCCGGCCTCGTCGGTGAACGCCCTTGCCGCCAGCGCTCAGTCACCACAGAGCGGAGCCTCCACGCCGACCGCCACCCTGACCGCGGTCGGGACGGGCACCTCCGCCCCGCCGGCCGGCACGACGAGCGTACCGGCGCCCACTTCGACGACGACCACACCCACAACGCCAACAGCGCCAACAGCGCCCACGACGCCAACAGCGCCCGCGACGCCCACCACGCCCACCACGCCCACCACCACCATTCCGGTTTCGTCAGCCTCTGGTGGCGCCGCACCCGTCGGCGGCGGTGGAGGGAGTAGCGGGACGGGCGCCGCCGGTGGCGGCAGCACGGGCACAGGGAATGGCGGCAGCACGGGCACCGGCACCGGCACGGGGAGCGGCACGGGCACAGGGAGTGGCGACGGCAGTGGCGATGGCACGTCCGGCAACGGGAACCCCGGAGGCAACGGGCGAGGCGGCGGGTACTCCGGAGGCAACGGTCACGGCAACGGGAACCCCGGAGGCAACGGGTACCCCGGAGGCGGCGGGTACGCCGGCGGCGGGAATGGCAACGGTGCGGGTGCCTCCGGGTGCTCCCCTCACCCCCCTTGCGGCCAGGGGGACTGCGGCTGAGCGATCGGCGCGGCGCCGATCGCGAGAGGCGGATGCCGGGCGCACGAAGCGGGTGCACCGGCTGGTAAGCATGCGAGTGCCGGCATTGTCGCGTCCCGGCACGAGCGAGGTCAGCCATGAACTACACGAACCTTGGAACGTCCGGACTGCGGGTCTCGAGGGTCTGCCTCGGCATGATGGGATTCGGGAACGACAGCGACCGCCCCTGGGTCATTGACGAAGAGGACGCCGAGCCGATCGTCCGGACCGCCGTCGAGGGCGGTGTCACGTTCTTCGATACCGCCGACGCCTATTCCGGCGGCGCCAGCGAGGTGGCGACGGGCAGGCTGGTGCCGAAGTTCCTGACGCGGGACGAAGCAGTCGTTGCGACCAAGGTGTTCATGCCGGTCAGTCCGGGCGAGAACGGTACCGGCCTCGGGCGCAAGCACATCCTCTCGGGCATCGACGCGTCGCTCAAACGTCTCAAGATGGACTACGTCGACCTCTACCAGATCCACCGCTGGGATCCGCGGACTCCCATTGAAGAGACGCTGGAGGCGCTGCACGACGTCGTGCGGGCCGGGAAGGCGCGGTACATCGGCGCCAGCAGCATGTTCTCGTGGCAGTTCGCCAAGGCGCAGTACACGGCCGAGGCGCACGGCTGGACGAAGTTCGTCTCCATGCAGAACCACTACAACTTGATCTACCGCGAGGAGGAGCGTGAGATGATTCCGCTCTGCCTCGACCAAGGTGTGGGGTGCATCCCTTGGAGTCCCCTGGCGCGGGGCATGCTGGCGGGGAACCGAACTCGTGACGGTGGCCGGCACACGACCCGCTCGAGCACGGACGCGTTCACCGACTACCTCTACGACCAGCCCACCGACTTCGACGTCGTTGATGCCGTGGGCGAGGTCGCTGCCGCACGGGACCTCCCCCCGGCCCAGGTCGCTCTGGCCTGGTTGCTGGCCAAGCCGGGCGTGTCGGCGCCGATCGTGGGCTCCACCAAGAAGAGGCACCTCAAGGATGCGCTCGCCGCCGAAGCACTGGGGCTGTCCGGGGACGAGATCGCCGCACTCGAGAAGCCCTACGTTCCTCACCCCGTCCTCGGGCACTTTTAGGAGGGCGTTGCGCGTCGTCCGCTAGGGTCGGCCCGCCGGTGAAGGCAAGCAACAGAGATCGGGGGCCGTATGCGGGTCGCACTCACGGTGGGCGACTTCCTTGACCGGGCCGCTTTGGTCTACGGGCACCGGGCGGCCGTCGTCGACGAGCCCTCCGTGCCGGGGTCTTACGGGACGCTGACCTACCGTGAGCTCGAGGCCCGGGCGCGGGGCATGGCCCTGGCGTTGGACGACCTCGGTGTGGAACACGGGGAGCGTGTCGCCATTGTCAGCCCGAACTCGGGACGGTTCCTCACGGCGTATTTCGGCGTGAGCGGGTACGGCCGGACCCTGGTGCCCATCAACTTCCGGCTGACATCCGACGAGATCGCCTACGTCGTGCAGCATTCCGGGGCGTCAGTCCTCCTGTACGACCCAGACCTGGCCGGCGAGGTGGACTCCATCAAGGTGGCCCACCGCTTCCGCTTGGACGGCGTTGACGACGCCGCTCTCTTCGCACCGGCGCCGGACGGCACGACGCCCCGGGCCTGGGAGCCCGAGGAGGATGCCGCCTGTTCGGTGAACTACACGTCGGGCACCACCGCGCGACCCAAGGGCGTGCAACTCACGCAGCGCAACTGTTGGCTCAACGCGACAACCTTCGGTTGGCACACCGGCGTCAGCGACCGCGACGTCCTCCTGCACACGTTGCCCATGTTTCACTGCAACGGTTGGGGCATGCCGTACGCGGTGACCGGGATGGGCGGCACGCACATCGTGCTGCGCAAGGTCGACGGCGAGGACATCCTGTCGCGCATCGAGCGGCACGGCGTGACGCTGCTCTGCGGCGCGCCCGCGGTGGTCGCCGCCATCCTGAGCGCAGCGGAGTGCCGCGCCGACGAGGGCCGGGCCGTGCCCGGACGCGGCACCGTGCGCATCGTCGTGGCCGGGGCACCGCCGCCGTCGAAGACGATCGAGCGGGTCGAGGCCGAGCTCGGGTGGGAGTTCATACAGATCTACGGCCTGACCGAAACGGCGCCGCTCCTCACCATCAACCGCGCTCCCGCGGAGTGGGACGATCTGGATGCGGCGGCGCGCTCGCAGCTCCTCAGCCGCGCCGGCGCCCCCGCGCTGGGCGTGCGGATCGCCGTGGACGAGGAGGGAGAGGTACTGGCGCGCTCCAACCACGTCTTCGCCGGATACTGGGAGCAGCCCGTCGAGACGGCCGCCGCGCTCGAGGGTGGGTGGTTCCACACCGGCGACGGCGGCCACCTCGACGCCGCACACCTGGTGATCTCGGACCGCAAGAAGGACGTCATCATCACCGGGGGCGAGAACGTGTCGTCCATCGAGGTCGAGGACTGCCTGTACCAGCACGCGGCAGTGGCCGAGGTCGCCGTGATCGGCGTACCGAACGAGAAATGGGGAGAGACGATCAAGGCGCTCGTGGTCGTGCGCGAGGGGTCCGCGGTCACCGAGGCCGAGCTCATCGCACACTGCCGGGAACGCTTGGCCCACTTCAAGGCGCCGACCAGCGTGGAGTGGCGAGAGGCGCTGGACCGGACGGCGACGGGCAAGCTGCAGAAGTACAAGCTGCGCCAGCCCTACTGGGAGGGCCGGGCGAAGTTCGTCAACTAGGCGGCGGGAGGGCCCGCACGGAGCGCTCCTCCATGACGAGGTGGCCGCGCCGGTCGAAGGCGGCCGCAACCTCGCCGGCGATCAGCCGGCGCAGTGGGTCCCCCACGATCGTCCGGCGCCACCCGGTATCGAGCCGGCTCGGCTCGCCGCAGAGGAGCTGCGCGATGTCGGCCCGCGTGGCCAGAAGGCCCTGGTCGAAATCGAGGTCGTCGGCGATCTGGCGCACGACGCCGGAGCACACGGCGACCGCGGCCGGGGGAGCCGGCGCGTCCCGCCCCTCCGAGGGCATCCGGATCTGCTCCGGCGGGAGTGCGAGGCCCCGCTCGACGGCCGCCAGGATCTCGGCGGCCCGACCCTGGGCCAGGTGGCGTCCGTCGACGCCGCGGGTGGCTCGCAATTCGTGGGCGTTGCGGGGCGGCCGCTGCGACAGGGCCATGAGACCGAGGTCCGAGAGCACCATGCGGCGGGGCCGGTTGGTTCCCGCGGCCGTGCGCTCTCGCCACGCCGCCACCTCCTGCGCCACGGCGCGGGAACGGCGCGCCATGCCCCGGATGTCGCCGAGCTTCCACCACGCCTCTTCTGGGACGCGGGCGGGGGTGCGGTCGCCCAGCACCTGGTCGCATTCGCTGAGCGCCCATTGCAGGCGCCCCAGTGCCCGGAGCCGCTCGGTCAGCACGGCGCGCAGCTCCAGCAGGTAGGCGACATCGTTGAGGGCGTAGGAGACCTGGCGGTCCGAGATCGGCCGGACGAGCCAGTCCGAGAGCCGGTCGGCCTTGGGCAGTGAGACGCCGAGCATCTGGTCGACCAGGCGGGACAACGAGGGCGTGGAGAGACCAAGGAAGCCAGCGACGATCTGGGTGTCGAAGACGGTCGTGGGGATGGACCCGCACGCCGCCATCAGCACATCGAGGTCCTGCGACGCCGCGTGCGCCACGGCGATCCCGGGCCCGTCGAAGACCGCGGCCAGTGGCGCGGGGTCGACCGCGAGCGGATCCACGAGCGCCACCTTGTCGGCCCAGGCGATCTGGATGAGCGCCAGATCGGGCACGTAGGTGCGCTCGGTGTGGAACTCGGTGTCGAAGCCGTAGGAGTCCTCCGCCACCACGTCGGCGACCAGGGCCTCCAGCCCGCCGGAGTCGACCACGATGGTCGCCGGCGCGGTCACCCTGGCGTGCCGGCGCCGGACCCGCGGTCTGGGGCTCTCGTCTTCACGGTTGGAGTGGATGGCTCGATGGTCCCGACCCGTTGCGTTTCGATGGTGCTGAGCCGGTGACCCAGCGACGGAGATGGCCGCGGCGGTTGCCCCAAGAGCCCGCGCCGCTTGTGGTCAGGATAGCGCGGACGATGGCCTCACTGGAGGGGGCGCTGTTCCTCCGTCCCTGGTCAGGGCGGTCCGAGGGCGCGGAACGGCCCCGCGGCAACGCCCTGTTTGCGGTGGTACTGGGTACACTGAGACGGTCGGCACCCCGCTGTCCAGTCGGTTGCGCACACGTTTGGAGCCCACGTCATGACTTCCGGCTCTGTTTCGGCCCACGACATTCCGATAAGAGTTGAGTGCCTGTATCTGAGGGGGACAGCGTGAAGAAGGCCAAGAAGGAACTTGGCGAAGTCGGCTTCGGGGAGGGCGCGGGCGCGTCCGAGATTCCACCCGCCACGACGACCCGGGAAGGCTCCGAGGGCTCGCGCGACGGCGCGGCCGAGAGCGTCGAGTCGATGCTGCAGGAGTTCACTTCGGGCGGAGCCGACGCACCGGTGTCCGGTGGCCCACCGCGAGGCAAGTACGACCAGCTCTGGCAGCTCTCCATGGCTGATCCACATACCGGCCTGGCCAATCAGCTCCTGCTGCTCGATCGCCTGAGCCAGGCACTCACCCGCCGCCGCCGCCACGGGGGCGACGTCGTCGTGTGCCACATCGGCCTGGACAACCTCGGCGAAATCAACCTGGACCTCGGCTATACGACGGGCAATGCCGTGCTTGGCGAGGTGTCCCGTCGCCTCACTTCGGTCCTGCGGGCGGAGGACACGGTTGGCCGGGTCGGCGGGAGCGAGCTCGTCGTGGTCCTGACCGTGACCGACGAGCACGTGGTGGGCCCCCTGATGCGCAGACTCCAGCACACGCTTGACGAGCCGGTCACGGTGGGCGGGAAGGACGTCCGCCTCAATGCCTCACTGGGGGTTGCCGTGGCCGAGGAGGCAGAGTCCGCCGAGGCCGTGCTGGCCCGGGCCGACCGGTCCACCAGGGTCAGCCGGCGCTGAGGCGTCGGAGGGGCGCGCCCGCCCGCCAAGCGTCCTTCCAGGTCGTACCCGAACGGCCGTCAGGAGGGGGCGGCGGCCCGATAGGGAGTATCGGCTCTATTCGAAACAGGAGTATCGGCTCTATTGGTCCAACCCAATTCGGGCAAAATTATGGGCGATGTCCATGTACAGCGAGTTGCTCTCCGGACTGTGTGCCGACGTAGACCCCCTGCCGTTGCCGGTTTCGCGGGACGAGCTCGTGGTGATCCTGCTGCAGTGCCGCCGCCGCTTGGACGGGCACGGGGGCGACGGCGATCACCTCATGGCCGAGGACCTGGCGCTCGAGCTCGATCACGACCGCATGCTCCTCAGGCTCTGCACCGCCCTGGGCATCGAGAGCGAGCCGGCCCGGTTCGGCAATCCCCTGGTAGAGCGGGAGCGGCTGGAGAATCAGCTCCGCGCCGTGGGGGTGGACTTTCGTACCCTCGACGACCACCGGCGGATCACGGCCGCCTAGCGGCGGCACCCGCGGGCCGGGTACTCAGGACTTGGGATTGAACGCCTTGCGTTCGGCCAGGACGGCGGCGTAGACGGCCGCCTCGGTGCGCCGGCGCATCCCGAGCTTGGACAGGAGGCTCGAGACGTAGTTCTTGACTGTCGCCTCGGCCAGGAAGAGCTGCTCCGCGATCTGGCGGTTCGACTGCCCCAGCGCGATGAGCTCCAGGACCTTACGTTCCTGCGGCGTCAGCACGGTGAGGCGTGACTCGGCCTCCTGGTCCTTGCGCAAACGATCGAACAGCTCCTGGGTCAGGACGGGATCGAGCAGGGACATCCCCTGGCTGACCCGCCGGATGTCGCCCAGCAGGTCGCCTCCGCCCACCTCCTTGAGGACGTAGCCCGAGGCGCCGGCCATGATCGAGGAGAACAGCGCGTCGTCATCGGAGTACGAGGTCAACATCAGGCACCTGACCTGGGGCGTGACCGACTGGACCTCTCGGCACACCTCGATGCCGTTGCCGTCGGGGAGACGCACGTCGAGGATGGCCACATCGGGCACGAGCTCGCGGATGAGCCGCAGGCCCTGCTCCGCCGTTCCCGCCTCGCCGACGACCTCCATGTCGGCTTCCGCCTCGAGCAACGTGCGCAGTCCCGTCCGAACCAGTTCATGATCATCGAGAAGGAACACCCGAATCGTCATTTTGCCAATATTGCCACGCCCCCGGCGTGGATCTGCCAAAGAGCCGGGGCACGCAACCGTCTTGCACCCTGGGCCGCCGCGTGGACGATTGGTCCCCCTCTATCCTGACCTGTCGTGCAGCCCTTCGACCGGATCGACGATCCCGCCAAGCTGCGCCGACTGGTCCAGGCGATCCTCATCATGGACGCCGAGCTCAACCTACCGGTCGTGCTCCGGCGCATCATTCAGGAAGCCCGAGACCTCGTGGATGCAAAGTACGGGGCCCTCGGCGTCCTGACCGAGGACGGGCGGGCGCTGGACCAGTTCCTGACCGTCGGCCTGAGCCATGAGGAGGAGCGGGCCATCGGCCCCCGCCCCACCGGCCGGGGTGTGCTCGGCACGCTGATCGGGGAGGACAAGCCCCTTCGTCTGGCCGACATCTCCTCCAGCCCGGAGAGCTTCGGATTTCCGGCACACCATCCCGCCATGAGGTCGTTCCTCGGTGTCCCGGTCCGGGTGCACGGCGAGGTCTACGGCGTCCTGTACCTGACCGACAAGACGACATCCCCTGAGTTCTCCGAGGACGATGAGGAGCTGGTACTGGCCCTGGCCATGGCGGCGGGCATCGCCATCGAGAACGCGCGGCTGCACGGCCTCGTGCGCGACCGGGCACTCACCGAGGACCGTGACCGGATCGCCCGCGACCTCCATGACTCGGTGATCCAGCGCCTCTTCGCCATCGGCCTGTCGCTGCAGGGGACCGCCCGCCTGGTCGAGCGACCAGAGGCCGTGATGCGAATCGGGGAGGCGATCGACAAGCTCGACGAGACGATCCGGCAACTCCGCAAGGCGATCTTCGACATCGAGCTCACCATCAACAAAGAGGGGCTGCACCCGAAGGTCCTCGACCTCGTCCACGAACTGCGCCCGGTGCTCGGGATCCTCCCGCAGTGCTCGTTCAGCGGCCCCGTGGACTCCGCCGTCAGCGATTCCTTGACTGAGGAGGTGCTCGCCGTGCTCCGGGAGGCCTTGACCAACGTCGGCAAGCATGCCCGGGCCTCTCAGGTGGTGATCACCATCGCCGCCGGCGAGGAGCTGCGCCTGGTGGTCGCCGACGACGGGATCGGCATGAGTGACGGCAATGCGGCGGGCCTCGGCCTCAAGAACCTCCGCCAGCGGGCCGAGCGGCTGGGCGGGAGCGTGGAGCTGGGGACCTCCCGCGAGGGCGGCACACGCCTGACCTGGCACGTCCCGCTCAGTCGAGCCGAGGCGGGTTCCGGTCCCGCCGCCTGACGGACGCCGGGGACGGCCAGGCACGGTGACGTGCAGTGACGTGCGTTGAATAGTCCGCAAATAGTTCAAGTCCCCCTTGTCCGGAGACGGCCGCCCCGTCAGCATTGACGACGGAACGAAAAAGGCAAACTTCCCGTGAGGGGGGGACGCAAAGCTACGGGACTCGTTGAGTCGGCCGGGCCGCCGAACCAGCCATGAGCGCCATGCTCGTCGCCTTCGCGGCCCGACGTCTACGGGTCGGGGGGGACAAGATGCGCGACACCCGGTGGAGCCGCACGCTCCGGCTTCTGTTGGCGCGGGGTGTGGCACTCCTGGTGTTGGTTTCTGCGTTCGGCGTGGGCCTGGCCGTCGAGAACTCGGCTGGCGCGGGCGCCTCAGTTCCCTCGGACGCGTACGGCGGGGGCCGGATGATGGCGGCCGATCCGATCAGTGGATATTGGACGGCCAACACGACCGGCACGGTCACGCCCTACGACGGGGCGGTGGCGATGGGGTCCCCGGCGCTGTCGGGGCTCACGCTGGCCCGATCCGTCGTGGGCATGGCGCCCACCCCCGACGGCGGCGGGTACTGGCTCGTGGCATCCGACGGCGGCATCTTCAACTACGGCGACGCCTCGTTCTACGGCTCCACGGGGGCCATCCACCTCAATCAGCCCATCGTCGGCATGGCGCCCACCCCCGACGGCGGCGGGTACTGGCTCGTGGCATCCGACGGCGGCA
The DNA here is from genome assembly GCA_963755375.1 of uncultured Acidimicrobiaceae bacterium. Taxonomy (GTDB): domain Bacteria; phylum Actinomycetota; class Acidimicrobiia; order Acidimicrobiales; family RAAP-2; genus Bog-473. The sequence goes on from CAVWKG010000006.1 coordinate 444,986, forward strand.
TCTTCAGCTACGGCGACGCCTCGTTCTACGGCTCCACGGGGGCCATCCACCTCAATCAGCCCATCGTCGGCATGGCGCCCACCCCCGACGGCGGCGGGTACTGGCTCGTGGCATCCGACGGCGGCATCTTCAGCTACGGCGACGCCTCGTTCTACGGCTCCACGGGGGCCATCCATCTCAATCAGCCCATCGTGGGCATGGCGCCCACCCCCGATAGCGACGGGTACTGGCTCGTTGCCGCCGACGGCGGGGTCTTCACATTTGGCGACGCCGGGTACTACGGATCGAGCGCGGGGACCGGCGTGACAGCCCTCGGCATCGTCATCAACCCGGCCACTCCCGGCTACGCCGTGGTGGCGTCGAGCGGCTCGTCACGCTTCTTCGGGCCGCCGCCGTCGCCTGGCCACAACACGACGATCCCGACCACGCCGTCGAGCACCACCACGTCGACGACCAGGCCCTCGCGGTTCACCACGACAACGACGACGAGGCCGCAGTCGACCGCCACCACCACGACGACCACCCCGCCATCTTCCACCCCACCGCCATCGACGTCGGGGCTCCTCCTGGGGAGCTACAACGGCGCGGCTGACCCGGCGGGAGCCACGGCCTTCGCCGGCGAGACCGACACCACGGCGTCGGTCTACTCCGACTACCTGGACGGGACGTCCTGGTCATCGATGGTCGGCGCGTCCGGGAGCCCACCGTGGGTCATCGGCTCAATCAGGGGCAAGCTCGGCTCCGCCCGCCTGCTCCTGAGCGTGCCCCTCGTCAACGCGGGCTACTCGAGTGACCAGGCCGCGCTCGCCGCCTACGCCGCCAACCCGACGGGCTGGGACGCCAAACTCACGACGCTGGCTCAGAACCTGGTAGCCGACGGCTTCTCCAACGCCATCATCCGGCTCATGTGGGAGCCCGACAGCGGCATCTACTCCAACGAGGACCTGACGAGCGCGGCCAACTACGCCGCGCTCTGGAGGGACGCCCACACGGCGATGGACGCGGTGTCCGGAGCTTCGTTCCAATGGGCCTGGTACTGGGGGGGGAACTTCGACAGCACGACCAACAACACGGCCTACCCGGGGAACGCCTACGTCGACTACGTCACCTTCGACGACTACGACCAGTCGTGGGACGGGTCCTGCGGCGTGCCGTACAACGGCTCCAACTTCACGCAGGCGCAGCATCGGTGCCTGTGGGCGGGCGACCAGGACAACGTCCTCACCAGCCTGGTGAACTTCGCCACCATTGTGCACAAGCCAATCGGCATCGGGGAGTTCGGCGTCATCGACCGGAGTGACGGGCACGGCGGGGGGGACGACCCGTACTGGATCGCAGACTTCACCGCTTGGATGAAGGCAAGCAACGTGGCCTGGGCGTCCTACTTCAACTTCAACAGCGGCGGGAACTCGATTCTCTCCGACTACCCGAACTCGCTGGCGGCGTACCGGGCAGACCTCGGGTAAGCGCGGGCCGCAGCGCCTACCAGGAGATCGAGTGCGGGCTGTCGTCTTGGAAGGTCGTGCTTCCCACCTGCCACGTGACGGCGGGTATCCGCGCACTGGGCACGACGGTCATGGTGCCGTGGGCCTGGGGCAGCACGAAGTTGAACGTGATGCGACGCGTGGCCCCCTGCGGGATGTCGATGGTGGCCCCCTCGAGGACGGTGGGACCCTCGGGGCCGCTGGCGACCACTGACCGCGCTGAGGGCGACGAGACGTCGCGGACGTCCCCGGGGAGGTTGACGGTGGCGATGCCCACGTACTCGCCGTAGCTGGTTCCCAGGCCTGGATAGGGCCCGGCGATGAACGGTGACTGTCCCGGCGGTGTGTGGTTGGAGAACGTCATGGTCAGGCTGGCGCCGGTCTGTCCGTTGCGTGGGCTGAGCCGGAGGGAGGCGGTCTCTGAGAGGTACTGGTCCAGTTTGTTCCCGCCCCGGTTGATCACGTCGGCCATGAGGGTTGAGGGTTGGAGCTGGCCGGAGACCCCGGCGCCGCGCCAGGCGGTCTCGGTCCGCGGGTCGGCCGACCACAGGAGCACGTGGCGCCCGGCCGCGGCGGCGGAGAGGGCGTCCGCCATCGTGTGGAGGCTGAAGGGCTGGTCCTCGAGTGCGTGCAGGGTGGCGGAGGCGAGTGTTGCCAGCTCGTCGACGCGGTTGGTGGAATCGGAGCTGTAGGTCTCTCCGGCGTACTGGTCGTGCAGGAGGAGCTGGTCGACGTTGCCGGCGCTGACGACCGCCCCGGAAACGGTCGTGACCGGGCCCGTGACGCTGAGGAGCTCCTGGAGGCCCTGAACGTCGATGGCCAGGACCCCGTCGACGCTCTGGCCCGTGTTCGCCTTCCACATGCTGGCCGCCAGGGGGCCGTTGACGTCGAACTGCGGCGTGAGTCCGATGTTCCTCCAATCGACCCCGGGGAGCAGCCAGCCCCACCGCGCCTGGAGGTCACCGCCGACCGTGACGGCTCCAGGGGGGAGGGTCAGCGACGCGGTGGGGACCACCACGTCCGAGAGATGGAGCTCACCACCGGAGGTCGTCACGATCCCGGCCTCCAGGAACGCACCGGAGCCCGACCGCATTTCAGCATTGTTGTCCGCTAGAAGGAGGTACGTCCCGGGTCCCTGCAGGATGGTCGCCGCCGAGGATGCCGCCTCCGACGTCCTCGACAGGGTTGTACGGATCTGGGTGAGGTCGCCCAGGAAGGTGTTCCGCTCGTGGGCCAGGGGACCGATCAGTCCCTGGTCAGGGCCCAAGTCGACCGTTGACAGGGCGAGGTGGGTGGTCGACGCGAGCGAGGCGAGCTGTCGCAGCGACGCGACGCGGTCCGGCCCAGCGGCGTGGGGGAGGCGGAGCAGTGACTGGGAACGCTTCACGGTGACGACGCCCGTGCGCGCGACCTGGTCGGCTGCTCCGGAGAGGTCCTGCACCGAACGGAGCTGGCGGCCGGCGACCGGAAGGACGTCGACCGGCCAGAGCAGGGGCGAGGACAGCAGGCCGTGGGCGGCGCTGAAGCTGGTGGCGGCCGCGTCGAGGGACGCGACCGGCGCGCCCGACAGGATGCCGTCGGCTGAGAGCCCCTGCTTGGCCGATTGCACCGCCGTCTCGCCGTGGCGCAGGTGGCCGGCGGCCAGCACCAGGAGGACGACGTCCACCACTATCCAGAGCGCCACGACCGCCACCACGGCGGCCACGATCTTCCTCCGCCGCGTGAAGCGGCCACGCCTCGGCGCCGCGCCTTTCGCGCGCGGATGGGGTCGGGTCGGCCGCCTCGGCGCTCGGTCCACCGGGCTCGCCGTCGATCACCGGGGGAGCGTACTGCGAGCCTCATGGGACCCGGCCCGCGGGACGGCGCATTCTGTGGGATATTTGACCGGAGCGTCACATCCTTGCTTCTCACTCGCGTCCCTGCGTGGCGGGGACAACGGCGTGAAATTGTGTGGTCGTTGTCTCTCGGAACGCAGCATTATGACTTTTGGCTCTGCACTGCTGAGCCCATTCCCTGAAATGATGCTTGCGGCGGCTTGGCGTCCTCCAACTGTGGGTTCGGAAACACAGGAGGAAAGCGAGTGGCTCTTTTGGATCGATTCGCTCGTGGAGCGGAACCAGTGGAGGAGATCGGGATGAGAAGGACCAAGGCAAAGCGCTTGCTAGCCGCAGCGTGCGGTCCCGCCCTGGGTGTGCTGCTGGCGGTGCCCGTGGGCGGACTCCTGGCCGGTGCGGCCGGAGCAAGTCAGGGGGGTTGCTACACGGGATGCACGACCCCGAACACCGGCATTTCCACGCCGGCGGCGAACACGACGTCGGGGAGTACGGCCGCGGCGAACGACGGGGCGTCGACGTCGACTTCCCCCACCGCTTCGAGCGGCCTGGCCTTCACGGGGGCCGACATCGAAGAAATGGCGGTCATCGGTGTGGTGGCCATCGGCGTCGGGGCCGTTCTTGTCCGCGGCCGTCGCCGGACCGCTTGACCTAACAAAAAGCGCTCGGCGAGGGAGCTTGAGATGTCGTCAGTCACAATTGGCAGGGACCTGCAGTGGAAGTGGGCGAAGGCGAAGGCGGGGTCGGAATCGGAACCCGAATCGTCGGTGCGAACGCGCCGCCGATTCGCCCGCACCAGTGGTGAGGTCGTGGTGGGAACGGACCTTGTGGCCCTGGCGGTCGCGGTGGCCGCCTTTGCGCCGCAGGTGCTGCAGTGGTCGGTCGCCCTCTTGGTCGTCGGGGTGCTCGGGATCTGCGCGCTGCGGGGTCAGTACGCCTCGCGCATCACCTTGAGCGTGAGCAAGGACGTCGGCACGTTGGCGGCTGCTGTCGCCGTGCCGCTCGCGGTGATCGGGGTCTTCGACGGATTCGGCCGCCAGTTGCGCCCGGTCGTGCTGGTCGGCCTGGGCACGCTGTGCCTGCTCCTCGTCGGGCGGGTGTGTGCCTACGCCGGCATCAGGTGGGCCAGGACCCGCGGGAGGCTCGGCCAGAGAGTGCTCATCGTCGGGGCCGGTCCGGTGGCGGAGCGCTTCGCCGATGCGCTCGAGCTCAATCCCGCTTACGGACTGCACCCGATCGGGCTACTCGACGACTGCGGGGACGAGTCATTGTCCCGCCCTGTGCTCGGTGGGATCGACCAGCTCGACGACGTGCTGCGGGAGCATCGCATCGACCGGGTCGTGATCGCCTTCGGCGTGAACCGGGACCCGGACCTCGTGCGCGTCATCCGCTCCTGCGAGAACGCGGCCGTGGACATGTACATCGTCCCCCGTTTCTTCGAGTTGGGACTCCGCGCTGCGCCGCGCGACGTCGATATGGTATGGGGCTTCCCCCTCGTGCGACTGCGCCGGTCGACGATGCGACCCTCGGGACGCCTGGTGAAGCGGGCCTTCGACTCGGCTGTCGCGGCCACGATGCTGTTTCTCTGCGCCCCCCTCTTCGGACTGCTCGCGCTGACGGTGAAACTCACCAGCCCCGGGCCGATCTACTTCCGCCAGCGCCGCATCGGGAAGAACGGGCGCGAGGTGGAGATCCTGAAGTTTCGCTCCATGCGGGTGAACAGTGAATCTGACACCCAGTGGAGCGTTGACACGGACTCACCGCGTCACCAAGGTGGGGGCGCTCATGCGCAAGACCTCGCTTGACGAGCTGCCGCAGCTCTGGAACGTGCTGCGCGGCGACATGTCACTCGTCGGTCCTCGTCCCGAGCGACCCTTCTTCGTGCAGCAGTTCGAGCAGGAAGTCCCCCGCTACGCCGACCGCCACCGGGTGCCTGTCGGCCTGACGGGACTGGCTCAGGTCAACGGGCTACGGGGTGACACCTCGATCCAGGATCGGGCGTGGTTCGACAATCACTACATCGAGAACTGGTCGGTCGGAGGGGATCTGGTCATCCTTGCTCGGACCGCAGGCGCCGTCATCAAGCAGGTCCGGGACTAAGCTCAACGCTTCTTGGGCTCCCGGACACGGGTGTGGGAGTTCCGCACACCCCTTGAGAGACGATGACAAGCACGGTAGCGGACGTTGCCGGCTTACCGGCGGAGCAGGATCCGGCAACGGTTCTGACAATGGAGGAACAACGCTGGCGGCTGGCCGTCGTCGTGGAGCTCGTTCTCGGCGCCGTCCTCGGGTCGCTGTTCCTCGGCACCCACGGCCTCTTCCTCGACGAGTCTGTCAGCGCCACCCTGGCCACCGCGCCGTGGCACCGCTTCGTCAATGTCGTCAGCCACCGCGAGGCGAACATGGCGCTGTACTACCTGCTGCTGCGCGGCTGGGTCGTGCTGGGCCACAGCGAAATTGCCCTTCGGAGCCTTTCCGTCATCCTGGCCGTCGGGGCGTTGTGGGTGGTCATCATGCTGGCCCGCTCGCTGTTCGGGCGGCGTGTGGCGCTGATCGCAGGATTACTCCTCGCGGTCGACCCCCTGTACGTCCAGTTCGCGCAGGACGTCCGCGGGTACTCCCTGGCGCTCCTCCTCGTGAGCGCGTCCTGTTTCTTCTTCGTCCGGGGCATCCGCCAGGTGGATCCGCCTCCCCGGCTGTGCTGGACCGCGTACACGATCGTGACCGCGCTGGCGGCCTACAGCAATTTCTGGGCTGCGCTGGTGCCGGTCGGCCAGGCCCTCTCACTGGCGTTCCTGCCGCCAGGACGGATCCCCTGGCGCCGGGTGCTGACATCGGCAGTCGCGCTGATCGTGCTCCTGGTCCCGCTGGGCTTGCTCATCGAATCCACCGACAGTGCCGGAGTGAACTGGGCCGCGGGATCCTCGGCGGGGCGCCTGTTTACGCACATCCGTGCGGCCGTCCCGCACGCGGTGCTCGACCTGTTGGTGCTCGTCGCGGTCGTCGCTGTCGTCGCGGTCGTCGTGCTCGCGCGCCGCCGGGCTGACGTCGGCAAGGTCTTCGCTCGCCAGTGGCCACTGTTCTTCACGGCGTGTTGGCTCGTGGTGCCGGTGGCCGCCGTCGTGATGCTCTCACTCGTGGACAGGCCGCTGCTCGTGGTGCGCTACCTGATGGTCAGCCTTCCAGCGGCGATCCTGCTCGTCGCGGTCGGGGTCGAACGGGTGTCATCCCGCGCCCGTCGCGGTGCGACGGCGCTTGCGGCCGTGCTGCTGGTCGTCCTCGTCGGCGTCTCGGCCCTCGGCGTCGCCCAGTGGTACTCCCTGGGCGGCCCGCAAGACTTCCGGGCGCCCGTGGCCTACATCGCCGCTCGGGCCCAACCGGGCGATGGGGTGCTCATCTTCGCTCCGTACGAGCGCATGCCGGTCGAGTGGTACATGGCCGATCGGCCAACCGCGGAAAGAGACGTGCATCCCGTCTACCCGGCGACCGGGTGGGGAGTGGATCCGTTGGCGTTCGACGGGAGCGTGCCCGTGACCGGGAGTGCGGTCGAGCGGGCCTCTTCGGGCTACCAACGCATCTGGGTCCTCAGCGCAACCGCTGACCTGTCCCTGTACCCGGCGGAGGCGGCGACGCTCGACGCGGCGCTCCGGCGTGCCGGGTTCACTCCGGCCGGCAGCCGGGTGTTCCGTGGCGTGCAGGTCACCGAGGAGGTGCGGGAGTGAATCGCCCCCGCCTGGGAAGGAGCGTGGCCGTGGGTGCCCTCGTCGCGGCGGCCTCGGCGGGCCACGTGCTCTATCCGGCGTGGCTGGCCTGGCGCACCCGCGGCGGCCGCGGCAGGGTCGTCGCAGCGCCCGCTCCGGCGCGACAGGAGCCGCCGCCCGACGTGACCGTTCTAGTGCCGGCCTACCGGGAGGCCGGTGTGATCGGAGCAAAGGTGGCCGACATCCGGGCCAACGGGTACCCCGGCTCGCTCGAGATCCTTGTCGTCGCGGACGGCGATCCCGAGACCGCGACGGCCGCGGAGCGAGCGGGTGCGCGGGCACTCACCGGCCCGGAGCGGCTCGGCAAGTCCCAGGCCCTCAACCGCGGCTTCGCGGAAGCCACGACGCCGGTGGTCGTGATCAGCGACGCCAACAACCGCATCGCTCCAGGCGCGCTGGCCGCCGCGGTGGAGCACTTCGCCGATCCGGAGGTCGGTGCAGTGGCCGGCGAGAAGGTCGAGGACGACGGCGGAGGAGGCGAGAGCATCTACTGGAGGTTCGAGTCCTGGCTGAAGCAACGCGAGGACCGCCTCGGTACGACGATCGGCCTGGTCGGTGAGCTCGCCGCCATCCGGGCAAAGGCGTGGCGCCCGATCCCGCGTGACGTCGCCACCGACGATTTCTGGACTGCACTCGACATCATCGAGCAGGGCTATCGGATCGCCTACGAGCCCCGTGCCCGCGCGTTCGATCCCGCCGCGGACTCGCTGGCGGACTCGTGGGAGCGCCGGATCCGGAGCGTATCCGGCGCTCTGCACATCATGGTCCGGCGCCGCCGTCAGCTGCGACCGTCGGCCGGCCTCGTCGCCGCGGAGCTGTGGGGGCATCGGCTGACCCGCTACACCGTGGGCCCCCTCGCCCACCTGACCCTGCTGGTGATGGCGGCGACGAACGTGCGCTCGAGCCGGCTGGCCCGCGGGTTCCTCCTCGCCAACCTCTGTGCCTGCGCCGGCCTGGTTGTCACAACACCGGCCGGCGGCCCGGGGGAGGATGCGGAGGTACGGCGCCTGCTGGCGGCGGCGGCGGCCGGGGCGGGGCAGGTGATGTTCCTGCAGGGAGTCGCGCTCGGCGGCATGGTGCGCTATGCGCGTGGTGACCGGTCGACCATGTGGTCGACTGTGGAGCGATGAACGGACGTGCGGCGCGGCCTGACCCCGAACCGGCGCGCAGGTTGCGCGTCCTCGTCGTCTCGACCTCGCCGCAGATATGGGGAGCGGAGCGGAGTCTGCTCGGCCTCGCGCCCTTGCTCGCTGAGCGTGGCATTGCTCTGACGCTGGCGTCGCCGCCCGGTTCCCTGGCCGAGGCGTGGTCGGCCTTGGACTTCCCGCATGTCGAGCTGGCCGCGCCCACTCGCCTCGGGCTGAGGACGGCCAGTGACGGACGCCCCGGAGTACGAGCGCTGGCGAGCGAGGTGGCCACCACGGGCCGGAGCGCCCGGCGCCTGGCCCAACTGGCTCGCAAGGCCGATGTCGTCCATTCGAACAGCCTGTGGGGTCACCTTGACTGCGCCCTGGCGGGTCGAATGACCCGGCGGCCTGTCGTGCTGGAGCTCCACGATCTCGTGCGCCCGGGCTTGGGCCGCGTCGTGCTGAGGGCGGCCATGCGACTGGCGTCGAGCACCGTGGCCATCAGCCGCGCCGTCGCCGACACCGTGGGCGCGGACCGGCGCGGCCTTTACATCATCCCCCAGGCCGTGGACCCCGAACGGTTTCATCCGGGGCCGCCGGATGCTGCGTGGAGGTCCAGGTTGAGCAGCCGGCCCGACGCGCCCATCGTGGGCATCGTCGGCCGGGTCGATCCGGAGAAGGGCATCCGGACGGTGGTGCGGGCCATGACGATGCTCGAGGGCGCGGCAGGCCGGAGTCACCTCGCCGTGGTGGGCGCCCCCGCGCTGGACGACGGCAGCTACGAGACCGAGCTCCGGGCGGAGGCGTCATCGCTCCTCGGAGACCGGTCGCGCTTCGTGGGCCCGGTCGACGAGGTCCCCGCCGTGTTGCGCGCGCTCGACGTGCTGGTCAACGCGTCGGCGTCGGAGCCGTTCGGATTGAGCGTCCTCGAGGCGCAGGCCTGTGGCGTCCCGGTGATCGGGACCGATGCCGGCGGCATTCCCGAGTTCGTCACAGACGGCAAGACGGGTTTGCTCGTGGCGCCCGGCCGGCCAGAGGCCCTGGCGGCCGGCCTGAGCCTGATTCTCGGCGCGCCGGAGTTGCGCCACGACCTCGCCGCGGCGGCGCGTGACGGCGTCGTGGCCCGTCATACCCTCGCTGTCCGGGCCGGGTCTCTGGCCGACGTCTATCGCGGGTTGGCCCGTGTGGGAGCAGGGAGGGGAGCGGGCCGGTGAGGACGCTCATGGTGACCAAGTTCTTGCCGTTGCCCGACAACAACGGGGGGCGCCAGCGCTCGCTGGCCATCGCGCGGCGGCTGGCCGAGCTCGGCGATCTGGTGCTGTGTGCCTACGACGACGGCAACGCGGACAGGTCCGGTCTCCGCGACCTGGGGATCGACGTCCGGGCCGTCCCCTGGCAGCTGACCCCTGGGGGCGTCGCCCGAGGCGTCGTTGCAACGCGTAGTGTCTCGGCGGGGCGGTTCTGGAGCGCCGCGATGGTCAAGACCGTCCGCAGTGCTGCCGACGAGAAGGTTGTCGACCTGTTGCAGGTCGAATATCAGCAGATGGTGCCATGCGTGCTCGACCTCCCGGCGAAAATGTCGATCCTTGACCTCCACAACGTCGAGTCGGCCCTGGTGGACAGCTATGCGCGCGCGCGCCGAGGCCCCTCTGCCCTGCCCTTCCGCGCCGAGGCGGTTGCCCTCAGGCGGATGGAACGCCGCACGGTCGGAGCGTTCGACCACCTTGTCGTGGTCAGCGAGCAGGAGCGGGTCAGACTGACCGCTGGTGCCCGTTCGGTCCTCGTCTGCCCGAACGGCCGGGAGCCATCGGAGGTCCTCCCGGACGCACCAGACCCCACCGTGGCCTTCGTGGCCACCATGGGATGGGCTCCCAACGTCGACGCCGCGCTGTGGCTGGGGCGCGAGATCTGGCCCCTCGTGCAGGCGCGGGTACCCCAGGCCCGGCTCCTGCTCGTGGGCCGGGAGCCGGCCCCGGCGGTGCGCGCCCTGGCCGACGAGCACGTGGAGGTGACGGGGACCGTGGCCGACGTGAACCCGTACCTGGCACGGTCCCGGGTCGTGGTGGCGCCTCTGCGGGCGGGCGGCGGGACCCGGCTCAAGATCATGGAGGCGCTCGACGTCGGCCGGCCCGTCGTGGCCACCTCCCTGGGGTGTGAGGGGATGGAGGACCTCGTGGGCCGGGGAGTGGTCGTGGCAGATACGGCTACGGAGCTGGCGGACGCCATCGCCGACCTCCTCCTCGACCCCGCGCGTGCCGCGAAGCTAGGGCGCGCCGGGCACGAAGCGGTGGCGGCGGGGCACACCTGGGACGCCGCGCTGGCCCCGCTCATGGAGGCGGTGGGGCCGCGATGAAGGTTCTCGAGATGCTCGCCGCGTTGGTCATCCTCGGCGGAGTGACGGTAGGCGTGGTCAAGCTCTTCATCCGGTGGGAGCGCGAGGGCAAGGAGCACCTGGTGCCGCTCGTGCTCCTCGGGCTACTGGTCATTGAGGCCACGCTCTACGCCGACCAGAACACCCTGCCCCGCAGCATCTTCCACCCCGGTTCTGGTTCGACGCAGCTTCGACTGCCCGAGGTCTACATCACGCTCGCGCTCGTCGCGCGCCTCATCGCGCGGGGGAAGCCCACCCGGATCGGCCTTCCCGCCGGACTCTGGTTGGCCTTCGCCGCCTGGATGGCGGTCGGTGCCGTGGAGGGGCATCTCTACCACAACGCGTTGTCCCAGGACCTCTACGAGGCCAAGGACATCCTCTATATCGTCGGGGCGTACACGCTGGCGGCGGGGGTGCCGGTCCGCAAGTACCTCGACAGCGGCGACCTGTTCAAGCTGGGCTGGCTGACTGTTGCGTGTGTGTCACTCGTGGATCTGATGACGATCGCGCACGTCGACTTCAACACCAACCTGCCGTTGCTCCCGTTGCAGAATTTTGGGTCGGTCGGCTCAGAGACGGCTGCCCTCTCCCTCGGCATCGTGGTCATGTGCTTCCTGCCGAGATTGGCGTCCGGGCCGATCCGTCTCCGCAATGTCCTCGCATTGGTCCCGGTGCTGACCGCCGTGGTACTGGCCAATCAGCGCGCCGTGCTGGTGAACCTCGCCGTCGCGGTGTCGGTACTGCTCATCGTCCTTGCCGTGGCACATCGGCACGGCATCGCCCGGCTGTTTCACGTCAGGCTGGGTGAGCTGGTGCTGACGCTCCTCGCTGTGGCTGGAGTGACCCTCCTCGTTGTGGTGGTACCGGCCGCCGTCGACCAGCAGCCGGTGCACGTTCCCTTCGCGTCGACCTTCCAGAGCCTCTTCCACAGCGAGGGCAAGGCGGAATCGGCCCAGGATCGTCTGAACCTGGCGGCGGAAGCGGAAAACTTGATCCCCCAGCACCTGCTCATCGGGTGGGGCCTGGGCGTGAAATTCCCGTACTACGAAGCCGGGTTCCGCGAGGTGCAGACCACGGCCTACGCACACGACATCGCGCTCGACCTCTGGCTCCGGCTCGGCCTCATCGGCCTCGTGCTCTTCGTCGTGGCGTTCGCCGAGTCAATCGCCGGCGGCCTCCGGGCGTGGCGCCGACATCCCGACCCAAGGGTGGCGGCTCTCGCCCTGGCTCTCGTGGCCGTGCTCGCCGGGCTGCTCGCCACAGCGTTCCTTGAGCCGTTCCTGGACGAGTATAGGCTTGCCACCCTGTTCGGTGTAAGCCTTGGCATCCTGCGGGGCACCGTCACGTCCATGAGCCGACAGCGCCGACAGCCAACCCGGGGTATGGAGGCGGGCCGCCCAATGAGCGCAGTGAAGGAGACGTCGTGGACCTGACCGTCGGCGTCCACTCCATGGCGCCCGCCGGTGGGACGGAGCTGAACGTCTTTCAGGTGACGCGCGGACTGGCCCAACGGGGGCACGTCATCGATCTGGTCTCCCCGCGCGACGGTTCGCTGGCGCCGGAGTACCGGAATTTCTGCCGGAGCGTGAGCCGTCGTCCGATCTACGACTTTGCTCGAGCCAGTGCGCCGCGTGACCTGATGCGCATGGCGCCGGCGGTGCTGTCGGCCATGAGGAAGAAACCCGACGTCATCTACCCGAATCGCTTCGCGGAGATCGTGTGGGCAGCGGCGGCGGGGCGGCTGTCTGGCGCGCCGGTGGTCTGTCATCTCCACGAGATCCGCCATGCCCGACCGGGTTCGTTCCCCAACGAACACGTGCGGAGGTTCATTGCCGTCTCCGACTTTCTCCGGCGACAGTGGGAGGAGGTGGGGCTCAATCCGGATCTGATCGATGTTGTCCACAACGGGGTGTCGAGCGACGACTACCCAGTCGGTGGAGAGGCTGAGCGGGCGGATGCGCGCGCACGTCTCGGGCTTCCCCAAGAAGGTTTCATCGCCTTGTACTACGGACGGCTCGATCCGGAGAAGGGCATCGATGTCCTCCTGGACGCCTGGCGGCGACTGGGTATCGGCGACGGAGAGGGAACGCTCTTGATCGTGGGCTCGCCGAGCGCGCACCTCGAGAATGGCGCTCAGGTGCAAGACGCGCTCCGCGAGAACGCACCGCCGGGGTGCGTCTGGCGGCCGGCACAGGCAGATGTGGTGGTTCTGTTGCACGCCGCGGACGTCGTCGTCGTCCCGTCCCTGTGGGACGAGCCCTGTGCCCGGGTGATCTTCGAGACCCTGTCGACTGGGCGCCCCGTACTCGTCACCCGGACGGGTGGCAGCCCCGAGATGCTCACCGGAGAGTTCGAGCGGTTCCTCGTGGAGCCGGGCGACGCCGCGGCGTTGTCATCCGCTCTGGAAGGCCTCGTCGGTTGGCAGACGCGTGAGCCGACGTTGGCCGGCCGCTGTAGTACCCATGTGCGGGATCACTTCTCGCTCGACCTGCTCGTGGATGGTGTGGAACGGTCGCTCACTGCGGCCGCCGGAGAGATTCGAGGAAAGGGCGCGGCGTGGACCTGAGGCAGATCGTGCGGAACGTCCGGACAAACTGGATTGTGGCGGTCGTCACCTTCCTCGTGTGTGTGGGGATCGGGTTCGCCTACGCCGAGCTGCCGGCCAAGCAGTACGAGGCCAGTGTGACGCTGTTGGCGCAGCCACCCTCGACCACCACCGACGCGGGGGCCGACGTCGGGGCCATTCAGATCGAGATTCCGCAGATCGTCGTCGAAGCGGAAAACGGCGTCATCGAAGAGGAGGCGAGGGCGCTTGTGCCGGCCCGCTTCCGCTCGGTTCCGGTCACGATCTCGGCAACCGGGGATCCCGCTTCGAACTCAGTCAGCATCAACGCCAAGAGCACGGACCCGGCCGTCGCCCAGGCGTACGCCAACGCAACGGCAGCCCGCGTCCTGAAGGTGACGAATCTCGATGCCGCATCCCTCCTCGTTCTCTCGCAACTCGGCACCGCAGAGCTCCCGACCACTCCCACGAACTCCGCCACGACGGTGGCGGCGGCCTCCGTCGCCTTCGGTCTCATCGCGGCGATCTTCGCCGCCCTTGCAGCCGCGGCCGTCCGGCGGTTCGTCGCCGCCGAAGAGGTCTGGGACCGGCTCGGACTACCGGTCCTGGGGGAGGTGCCGACTCTGGCCAGCGCCGATTCGAACCCGGCCGAGATGTTCAGATCGACCGGTGATGAACGTGGTCTCGAGGCGTTCCAGCAACTCCGCAGCTTTCTCCACATCATGTTCCAGGACACGCATCCTGTCATCGCCTTCACCTCCTGCGAACCGAGGGAGGGCAAGTCTTCCATCGCTTCCCACACCGCATGGGTGCTCGCAACGCCGGGACAATTCGTGGTTGCGGTCGATGGTGATCTGCGCCAACCGAGGCTGCACCAGATCTTCGGGGTCAAGCTGTCGCCCGGGGTGAGCGATATCCCGTCCGCCAACGGCCCGACCGAGCTCCTGGCGTCGACGGAGAATCGCTACCTTGAGGTCATTCCGGCCGGTGTCCCCACAAGGCATCCCGCCGACATCGCGGCGGCGGACGTACCGCGGCTTCTGCGCGCGCTGCGCGAGTCGGACCGGACTGTCGTGCTCGATTGCCCTCCCATCACGGGCATTGCCGAGACCACGATCCTCGTTGCGAAAGCCGACGCAGTGGTGTTGGTCGTCGACGCCCGAAAGTTCAACTTCGAGCACCTCGAGCAGGGCCTGGCGCAACTGCGCGCCTCGGGCGCGAACGTGGTGGGCCTCGTGCTGAATCGTGTACGGCGGCGGAAGACACCGGCGGCGTACCAGTACGGCCAGCCCGCCCCGGTCGAAACGGACCAGAACCCCGTGGTCAAGCTTCGCAGCGCCATGGTTCGGCTCCGCGGTCTCCCCCGATCGAGCTAGTCACATGCTGCAGGAGCCCGAGCTTCGGCCTGAGGGCGCTTCCGGACGCGGCCGGCCTAAGAAAGCGACCGTCCGCCGCAACGTCGTGACGAACTATCTCGTGGCGGTGGTTCTTGTCGCGGTCGGCTTCATCACCACCCCGATTCTTACGCATCAGCTGGGCATCGTGCGTTACGGGGTGTGGGCGCTCATCGGTTCGCTCATCCCGTTCCTCGAGCTTCTCGAGCTCGGGTTTGCCAATGCCACCGTGCAATTCGTCAACCGGCATCTCGAGCTGGAGGACCACGACAAGATCGGTGACACGCTCAACACCTCTTTCCTGTGCCTTTCCATTCTCGGGATCGTCGCATTCGCGGGGGTGGTGGTGTTCGTGATCTTCCTTCCGGACCTCATCACGAGCATTCCGAAGAGCTTGGTCGGCCAGGCGCAGTTCCTCCTCCTCATCCTTGCCTTCGACATGGCGCTTTCCATTCCGATGGACACCTTCGGTGGAGCGCTCTGTGCCATGGATCGATTCGACCTCGTGAACTACACCCTGATCATGGTCATGGTGGCGCAGGCGGTCGGCTGGGTCGTCGTCCTGTGGTTCCACGGCGGGCTCGTCGCGCTCGGAATTGTCACCGTGGCGATCAGCCTGGTGGGCCAGCTCTCGCGCCTACTCATGGTTCGCCATGTCTTGCCCTGGTTCCACCTCTCCTTCCGTCGCTTCGACTTCAGCCTCGTCAAATCGTTCACTTCGGCGTCGAGTTGGTACTCCATTCAGCAAATCTCCGACGCGGTGATCAGTCTCGCTGACGTCCTGATCGTCGGCGCCGCAGCAGGCGTGCGGGCGGCCGCCATTTATGCCGTCGCGCAGCGGCTCGGCCTCTTGCCGGTCCGGATCATCGAACCGCGGACGTACGTCTTGTTCACGAAAGCGGGACAGCTGACGGCCCGGGGCGACCGCTCGGGGTTGGCGGAGAGTACCGACGAAGTGGTCCGTTTCGTCCAGTATCTGAGTGTCCCGACCGCCATCGCGCTGGGGTTCCTGGCCGGCCCGACCGTCGAAGCCTGGGTGGGCCCCCTCTACCACGAGGCGGCGCCGGTCATCGGGCTGCTCTGCCTCGCCGGGGTGATCCAGGCGTGGGCGCACACGGTCAGGACCGCGATCAACGGTTCGGGTCATCCGACACTGCCCGCAATCGTGTTCGGGATAGAGGCGGCGCTGCACGTGGTGCTCGGTGTCGTTCTGTCCGCCCGCTACGGCCCTCTGGGCATGGCCGAGGCCACCCTGATCGGTGTAGTCGTGATGGAAGGCATGATCATGCTGCCGCTGGCGTACCGTCAGATTGGTGACTCCTTTCCCCGCTTGGTCTTCCGAGCCCTCCGCACCATGGGTCCGCCCGCGGCGATCACCGGTGGCCTGGCCTGGGTGTTGGGGCGCGGGGGAGGGCCATTGTTCGTCTTCACCGAGACGAACGGCCGCATCGTGGGACTGGCTGCCGTCGCCGGAGCGGGGATAGCGCTCATGGCCGTCTTCTTCGCTCTCCTCCTGGTGTGCTTGCCCTCCACCCAGCGCCGGCAGCTCCTCACCCGCACCCGCGTCTCGTTGGGCCAGTTCACGGCCCGGCTGCACTAGGGTCCAGCAGTGGTGGTGGGGTTGCTTGGGGGCCGGCGTGTTACGCGGGCGCGGCGAGGGGGCGCGATTCCCCCGTGGGCGAACGGCAGCGGACCGATGCCGCCCATCTCGTCCCCAGTCACCCGGCGCACGGCGACCCTGGAGTCGGTGGCGTGACGACCGAGACCTCTCCTTCGAACGCAACGAGCGGCGTTGAGTCGGTTGCGCTCTGGCTCGGATCGCCCGAGAGACCGCTGTTCTCGTGGCTGGACCTTCCTGCCGGCGGTGAGGCCGCCGGCGTCGCCGTGCTGTGCCCGGCCATGGGACTGGAGTCGGCCTATTCGTCGCGCGCGCTGCGTGACCTGGCGCACTGTTTGGCTGCGTCCGGCTGGGCTGCGATTCGGGTCGACTACGCGGCGACGGGAGATTCCGCCGGCACGTGGACCGACCCCGACCTCGTCACGGAATGGCTGCGTGGCATTCGAGGTGCCATTGACTACGCTCGCGCACTCGGGACTCCGCGGGTCGCCGTGGTGGGCCTCCGGATCGGCGCCACACTCGTCGCCGCTGAACTGGCTCGCGGCGGTCCCGTGGACGACCTCGTGTTGTGGGACCCGTGCGTGACGGGCCGCGCCTTCCTGCGCGAGCAGCGTGCCCTCTGGGCCATCCTGCGCGACCAGGCCACCGAATGGGGACTTCTCAGCGAGGGTGAGGTGTGGGGCTCGGGGACCGGTGCCGAGGACGGGTCGACGGAGGGACCGGGTGTCGTGTTCTCGGCGGAGACCGTCGCCGCGCTCGAGCCACTCGCGATCAGTCCGAGCGACCTGAGCGGAGCCTCCCGGGAGCTGGTGCTGGCCCGAAAGGAGAGGAAGCTCAACCGCGCGCTGGAGGAGCGGCAGGCACTGCCCAATGTCGAGGTTCTGCGGGTCGACGGGCAAGACGATCTACTCAATGTCACCGCCATCACACCGCAGCCGACGTTGGACCGCATGGTCGAGTGGCTGACCGAATCCGGAGGGCCTGTCGTCCGTTTGGAGCAGGCGAAATCGTTGTCCACGGAGGCCCACCTGGCGAACGGCCCAGCCGGCGTGGTCGAACGGGCGGTCGAGCTCGGGCCCCTCGGCCTCTTCGGGATCCTCAGCGAACCGGAGGCACCCGTCGACCGGTCGGTGCCGACGGTCGTCCTTCTCAACCCGGGGCGGATCGGGCACCATGGGCCAGCCCGGCTCTGGGTCGAGCTGGCGAGGAGGTGGGCCGCGGAGGGCGTGCCCTGCCTGCGCGTGGATCTGAGCGGGATCGGCGACAGCCCGACGCGGCCAGGGCGGACCGAACTGGTCGAGTATCCGTCCGACGCCCTGGAGGATCTGGGCGACATCCGTCGAGCCGTCAGAAGCGAGGGGAGTGCGGCGCCCATCTTCGTGGGTCTGTGCTCGGGCTCCTATCACGCTGTCGAAGCAGCGCTCGCCGGGCCCACCGCGTCTGTGTGCCTGATCAATCCCGTCCTCGAGTACTCCCGATGGGGCGGGCACCCCTACCGGACGTTCGAGCCCGATGAAGGTTCGGACGGGCTCAGCGACCGGGAGGCCTGGGGCTCGACGCGTCCCTGGATGACGCGCGCCATGGTCCGGCTTGCGCCGCTCCGGAAGGTGACGCAGCGGCTCCCCGACGGCAGCCGGTGGTTCGTGAAACGACTGTTACTGACGGCATCGCCCGCCCGGACCCTGGGCCAGCTCGACCAGGCGGGCATCGATGTCCTGATCGTGACCGGCGAGAGAGAGAATCGTCTGATGCGCCGCGGTGAGGAGGGGAAGTTTCGCGCCTTGGAGCGCAAGGGTCGAGTGAAGATAGAGAGCATCCCCCACCTGGAGCACACGCTTTTCGAGCGGACCGGCCGCGACCAGGCGGCGGATCTGGTCCACGCATACGTCACCGGCCGCGTCGCCGACCTCGGCGGACGGGCCCTCCCCGGCGGCCGGCCGTGAACGGGCTCCGCCGGGCGCCCTGTCCCGGCGAGGTTCCTCTGAACCCTACGGAGCTCCTCTCCGGCTCCTAGCATCGGTGTGGCCTGACGCCATGACCGGTTCCGCAAGGGGGTCGGCCGTGGGGAATGGCGACGGGGGTTTGGGGAAAGGGGATCGAAGATGACGACGACAGCGGTGAGCGCACCCGTTCCCAAGCAGGGGCTGGCGAACGCCTTCGGAAGGCGTCAGCTCTACAAGTACCCGAATACGTGGCCGCGGCTCGGCTACCTGGCCATCGTCGTACTGACGACGATCATGCTGTACTACCTCTACTACGTGGAGGGGGCGGTCACGCCGCTGCTGCTGCCCTACTACCACATGTCGTTCCAGTTCTTCTTGTACCTGCTGGTGGTCTCCAATGCGATCGGCGCCTTCAGTGCGTTCATCGGGGGGCTCTCGGACAAGATCGGGCGCGCCAACCTCACGATCTACGGGACGCTGACTGTCGCCATCATTCAGCTCTTCGCCATTCCGCACATCCACGACAAGTGGTGGTTTGCCGCGTCGTACTGCGTCATCGGCTTCGTGGAGGGCGTGATCCTCGTCTCGACACCAGCTCTGATGCGCGATTTCTCGCCGCAGATGGGCCGTGGCGTCGCCATGGGTTTCTGGGCGCTCGGCCCCACCATGGGCGCCCTGGCTGCCAGCTTGGTGGCCACCCACACACTCACGCATCTCGCGCCGTGGCAGGACCAGTTCATCATCTCGGGACTCGTCTGCTTGGGCGTAGTCATCATCGCGTTCTTCTTCCTGCGCGAGCTTTCGCCACAGCTACGCGACCAGCTCATGGTGAGCGAACGCGAGCGCGCACTCGTCGAGGCGCGCGCCAAGGGCATCGACGTGCAGAAGGCCACCGCGCACCCGATCCGCTCCATGATGAAGCTCGACCTGATCGCCTCCTCCATCGCCATCTCGGTATTCCTGCTCTTCTATTACGCCTCGGTCAGCGTGCTCACGATCTACTGGGTGGTGACGTTCAACCGGACGACCCCACAGGCCAACGGGATCAACGTCTGGCTCGCCGCATTTCTCTCCGGCGGGCTTGTCGTGGCCGGCTTCCTGTCGGACTGGGCGCGGGTCCGCAAGCCGTTCATGCTCTTCGGGGCGATTTGCGCCATGGTGATGATGGGCTTCCTCATCGTGCAGACCGGCCACCCCCATACCGGCTACTACTCCAACGTCCTCGTGATCGTCCTGCTCGCCGTCTCGATTTCGCTGGCCTACGCCCCGTGGATGGCGAATTACACGGAGCAGGTCGAATCGCACAATCCGGCGCTGACCGCCTCGGGGCTCGCGGTGTGGGGATGGATCCTCCGCATCACGGTCGCGCTCTCGTTCCTGGTGCTGCCCTACGTGATCACCACCTCAACGGTTTTGGTGGACAACCAGACCGCAGCGACGGCGTTGCAGGCGATCCAGGCCGCGGAGCCCTACGCCCCGTCCACGGCGCCGCCCGCATGCGCCACGACCCCCGCACCGGCCTCGGTGATCACCGGCCTGCAGGCCACGAAGGAGGCCGGGCCGCAGACGCTCGCCGCCCTTCTGAGCGCGTGCAATTCGACTCACAGTCTCACCCAGGCGTTGACCGCTGCCGGCGGCCTGGCGAACCCCCAGGTGCAAGGTCTGCTCGCCTACAACCCGCTCGCCAAGGCCATTCTGAACGGCCAGACGGTGAGCCAGTCCACGATCAACGCCAAGGTGGGTGTGCACTCCCAAAACCTGGCCAGCCTCCTCGTGGCCGAGCAGAAGCTGGTGCCTGCGCAGAAGACCTCGCCGGGTGAGTGGCAGCGCTGGTGGGGGGTCTGTCTCGCCGGGCAGTTCGTCTTCGCGATCCTGGTCTTCTTCATGCGGGGCCGCTGGAGCCCGCGGGCGGCCCGCCGCGACCACGCCGAGCATGATCAGATGGTCACCGAGGAGCTGGCCAAATTGGCCCGGGAACCCGCCGGCGTGGCCTGATCCGGCGCCCCTCCCATCTCCCCGTAGGCAGGAGCCGCATCCCAGCCCTTAGGGTTAGGCATCGACGCTGAGCAGGGAGGACCCACAGATGGCTCTTGCACTTGATGGCCTGCGCGTCATCGACGCGGACACGCACCTGACCGAGGCCCACGACCTGTGGACCAAGCGGGCCCCGACCAAGTACGCGGAGCGGGTCCCCAGCGTCAAGATGATCGACGGTCGCCCGATGTGGGTGGTCGACGGCTCGGAGATGGGCTTCGCCGGCGGCGGCGGCGTCATCGACCGTCAGGGCGGCAAGGGTCGGGCGCTCGAGGCGCTCTACGAATGGACCCTCGACGAGATCCACCTGGGCGCTTTCGACCCCAAGGCGCGTATCGAGGTGATGGACGATTCGGGGATCTGGGCGCAGATCTGTTTCCCGAACTCCATCGGGCTCGGCGGTCAGGGGATCTCCGACGCGGTGAAAGACCCGGTGCTCCGGCTCGTGTGCGTGCAGATCTACAACGACGCCATGGCCGAGGTGCAGGCCGACTCGGGGCAGCGGCTGCTGCCCATGCCGGTGCTCCCGGCCTGGGACGTGGACGAGTGCGTCGCAGAAGCCAAGCGGGTGGCATCGCTCGACTTGCGGGGCGTCAACATGACCTCGGATCCCCAGGACGTCGGAGGTCCCGACCTGGCCAATCGGGCGTGGGACCCGCTCTGGGAGGTCTGTGCCGACCTGCACCTGCCCGTGCACTTCCACATCGGCGCCAGCCTGACCACCATGACCTACTTCGGCACGTACCCCTGGGAGTCCCAGGACGAGGACACCAAGCTGGCGATCGGCGGGACGCTGCTCTTCATCGGCAACGCCCGGGTGGTCACGAACATCATTCTGAGCGGCATGCTCGACCGGCATCCAAAGCTGCAGATGGTGTCGGTGGAGAGCGGGGTCGGTTGGATCCCGTTCATCCTGGAGGCGCTCGATTACGAGATGTCCGAAAACGCGCCCAAGCAGCTGGCCCACATGGAGCTGCTCCCGTCGGAGTATTTCAAGCGGAACCTGTTCGCCACGTTCTGGTTCGAGAAGAACAACGTGCCGGCCCTCATCGCGTCGGTCGGCGAGGACAGTGTCCTGTTCGAGACGGACTTCCCGCACCCGACCTGCCTCTACCCCAAGCCGCTCGACACGGTGGCCGAGAAGATGTCGCTCCTCACCCCCGAGGTGCAGCGCAAGATCCTTGGAGAGAACGCCGCGAAGCTGTATCGGCTCTAACGTTCGGGCCAGCCGAACACGCCGTTCGCGGCGCCGGTCCCTGGCCTCGCCGCGGCTCGGGCGACCCGGGCACACTGATGAGCACAAGGGTCGTTCAACCCGCCCGCATCTTTGTCGATACGCGGACTACTCGAACCACGCCAATCGTCGCGGTCGCCATGGCAACGGCCATCAGGGCGACCGTGGCGATGAGCCAAAGGTCCCACGGTGAGTTTGGGGCGCCGCCCGGGCTGGCGTTCAAGAAGCTAGGTGCTTCCGTCGCCATCGCTCCCCACCAGACCGCGGTGGCGCCGACCATGACCGCCATCGCACCGGCGACACCAACGGCCAATGCCGCCTCCGCGGTGAGAATCGCCGCGGGGAGTTCCACGCGCCCGCCTGCGGCAACCGCCACCACGGTCCACAGGGTCATGGTGATGACGATGAGACCGGCCCAGACCAAGACGAGCGCTGCGTACCAGTGGAGGCCGTTGTTGCGTTGATCCGACGTGAGGTGGTGGGCCTCCACGAGAACTACCACCGTTGGCGACGACTGTGAGTGCGGTGCAGGCGAGGGCCCGCGAGAAATGCCCACGCACTGAACCCCAACCGCCAGCTCGCAGGAATCGCACGAAGGTCGGTACAGCGAGCAGCGCTCCTGCGATCACGAGGACGCCGGCCACTCCCGCCGCCGTCTGAAGCACCGTGAACGCGAGATCAGGCACGCGATGCGCGCCAGTGTCGTGCGGCAGTGCCTCGTCGAAGTGTTCCGAGAACTTGGCGAGGCTTGCGCCGGCGATCACGAAAATGGTCCAGGCGACGAGAACCACCAGCGCCCCGGCCCGCACGGCGTCGGGCGCCGGCGCAGAATCCCCGGTCAGTCCCGACTGCCTGGCCCGCTGTCGGAGTCCACCGGTCACAAGGCTGATCCGAACCTGAGGCGGGAGAGAGGCGCCGTACTCGTCATCGAGCAGGGTGACGAGTTCGTCCGCGTAGCGGGCGCGCCACGACTGCGGATACCACCGCAGGCGGGGGTCGCCGGTTCCTTCATTCGTGCCCACGTGAGAGTCCTTCGCTCCCGGTCCCTTCGCTCGCATCACGCCAGCCTCGGGCGTGGTGTCCGGACGATCTTGAGGCGCGCTTGTCCCACCCGGACGAGCTCACGCATCTGGGCGACGGAATCAGCGAGAACCTGGGAGCCGGCTGCCGTGATCCGGTACGGGCGACGGCGATCGTCGGACTCGAGCGGCTCGATGAGCCCGCGCTCTTCCAACCTGGTGATCGCCCCGTAGAGCGCCCCGGGACCGAGTTTCACACCGGCGAACTCCGCGATGTCCTTGATGAGGGCGTGTCCGTGTTTGGCGCCGCCGGCAAGGCTCATGAGGATCAGGGTCGGCGGGTCGTTCGACCGACGCCGGGATGGCGACTTTCCATCGACTTCAGCGGGACGCCCTGGTTGCATGCGGAGTACACTACTACGTAGTACGTAGCTACGCAATACGTAGCTTTCTTATGTCCGGAGGGCAGACCGTGCTGGACTACGAGGGCGCCTCGCGACCGGTGTTGTGTGGGGGTGGATCGGTGCCCGGGACACCACCGTCTCTCACGTGCTCCGTCCATTCAGTCCCCGACCAGTACCGATGCTCGTGTCGCCCCGAGGGGTCGATCAGCCAACCGGGAGCGATCCCGGTGAACGTGACATCGCCGGACGGTGCGTCGACGGCGTCGGATGCTCGACTTGGAAAGGAGCCGTTGGTGAACGCGCTCGTGGCAGGCGAGCCCCGTGGCCGACCCCGACGACGCCGCTGAGAGGACAGCACCCGCATCGCGAAGAGGCCGAAGAAGATCACCAGGGCGATCCAGGAACCGTGGCCGTAGTACGTGTCGCCATCGTAGCCTCGCGGGGCAACTGATGGTTTCGCCCGACGCGCGGCAGAACGCGGTGAGTAGCGCCCTGGTCGACCAGAGGTCGGTGGTGAAGTTCATCGAGCACGACTGGAATGCCCCGCCACGAGTATTGGCGCAGGGAACTATGGATCCTCTTGAGAGGGTCTCAGGGTCATGTCCCAGGTCCTTGCCGGCCGGACGGGCCGGAGCTCGTCTGGTTGTTCCTGCACTCCCCGGCCTCGCATCGGAACCGGGATCACGATCTCCACTTCTGACCCGAAGCGGCTCGAGGAGGGCTGGTTCGCCGAGTCGCCCGAAGACACCGTCTGCCACTCGTTGGACGCGGCCGGCAGGCTGACCGCGTTCGAGTTTGGCACCTGGTCGGCGCTGACCGTGACCGTCCCGACAAATCAGGTTTGCCGTAGAGTCTTCTTATCGGAGCTGAAGATTGGAAGCCCAGGTCCGTAAGAGCGCTCTATCCCAGTTCAATTCTCGCTGCCGGATTTGGGAGGGCCCTCTGCTTGTCCTTGGGCATCACGTATCACCAATGAGAGCTGACGTGGCCTGCGCCGGCCGTGCCTGATCGAGCCCGCAATCGTCTCGTGCCCGCCCCGGGGGGAGTGGGGCGTCGGTAGAGTTCTGACGCAGTGACCACCAGCGCGGAGTGGGTCGAGGTGACCTGCTGCTTCACCGACATCCAGGGGTCCACGCAGCTATTGCGGGACCTTGGACCGGCCCCGTACCAGCGCGTCGTCAACGAGCACTTCACCGCGCTCCGCCTAGCGCTCCGTCGACACGGTGGCAACGAGTTCGGAACGAGCGGCGACGGCATGTTCATGGCCTTTTCGGAGCCCGACGAGGCTGTCGCTGCCACTCTCGAAGCGCAGCGGTCGTTCGCTGACATCCACCTCGGTAACCGAACCGCCCTTCGGGTTCGAATGGGTATTCACACCGGCCCCGCAGTACCCGATGCCGCCGAGGGGTTTGTGGGCCTCACTGTGCATGAGGCTGCACGCATCATGTCGGCCGCCCACGGCGGACAGATCCTGCTTTCTGCGCGCACCGCCTCTCTGGTACCCAACGCCAATACCTGGAACCTGGGAGCGTTTCTCCTCAAGGACGTCGATGGGCCGATGGAGCTGCACCAGCTCCGCCACGACGATCTGCAGGCCAACTTCCCTCCGGTCCGGGCGCGTTCAGCGCTTGGCCGGAGTTTTCCCGACCAGCTCGCTACCGAGCTGTTCGTTGGCCGGTCACGTGAGCTGGAGTCCTTGCGCGAGGCATGGCACACGTCACGAGCCGGCCGGATGGGCGCGGCACTCGTAGCTGGAGAGGCGGGCATCGGCAAGACCGCCCTAGTGGGTCGTCTGGCAACCGTTGTCTATGGCGAGGGCGCCACGGTCCTCTACGGGCGCAGCCGCAAAGGTCTTACCGTTCCTTATCAGTCGTTTGCTGATGCGCTGTCGCGCTGGACGGCGAGCGCCTCCGACGGCGACCTTGGCGGGATAGTGACTCGGTGGGGCTCCTACCTGTCAGGACTCTTGCCCGACCTCGTCACCCGGTTCGGCGTCAAGCCCTTGTCGCCCGTTTCCGAGCCTGGGCTACACCGCCTCCACCAATTGCAGGGCCTGTCTGCGCTGTTCTCCGCCGTTGCTTCCACGGCGCCCATGCTCCTCGTGCTCGACGACATGCAGTGGGCCGATGCCTCGAGCGCGCAACTCCTGAGCGACCTCACCCACAGTGGTAGCGCGCTCCCGGCGCTGATCGTGGTGATCTACCGCGGCGCCGACGTGGAACGGAGCAGCCCGTTCGAGGCAGCGCTTTGGGCGTTGCAGCAGACCCCCCACGTGCGGAGGATCAACCTGGGAGGTCTGAGCACAGACGATGTGGCCCAACTGATAGTCGAGCATGGTGAGGACGCGCGATCGCTGCACCGTCTGACCGGCGGTAATCCGTTTCTGCTGCGCCAAATGCTCACGACCGGGGACGCGGAGCTCACCGATCGCCCGCACCTCGTCGGCGACCTCGTGGCGGCCCGGTCGGCCTCGCTGGGGCAACAGGCCCGCTCGGTGCTGGCGACCGCGTGCGTCGTCGGCTCCGAGTTCGGGCTCGACGTTCTGGCGTTCGTCACGGGTCTCACCGTCGCGGATCTTCTCGAGGTCGTGGAGAAGTGCGCCCGGGCGCAACTCATCGAGGAGACGGGGCCCGGCCGCTTTCGATTCACCCACGACCTCATTTGGGAGACCCTCTCCTCGGAGTTAAGCGCGAGTCGGATCGCGTATTACCACGGACTCGTCGGCGACGCGCTCGAGCGTGAGCAAACGTCCGATTCGCAACTGCCAGCCCTTGCCTACCATTACTCGCGGGCTCTCGATGCAGATCGAAAGATTAGAGGCATCACCTACGCGCTTGCGGCTGGAGCTCGGGCATGGCAGCGCCTTGCCTTCGAGGCTGCCATCCAGGAATTGGACGCGGCCCTGGCAACTTTGGACGACATGGTGCACGACGACGCATCGCTCCGCATGGACCTGCTCTTCGAGCGAGGGCGGGCTGGCACCGCGGCGGGTGCAATGTACTGGGAGCGCGGTATTGCCGACCTGTGGACGGTCGTCGACCTCGCCGAGGAAGCGGGCGACCACTTGCGGGCGACACGCGCGGTCATTCAGCTCTCGGGGCAAACCGTGACGGCCAGTGGCGACGCGCGGCTGTTGGACCAGCAGCTGCGGTGCCTCGCACGTCTGGCGGGTAGCCCTGAAGAAGCCACCCAACGGTCGCGCTTGCTCGCGGCACGCGGCCGGTATCTGGCACACTCAGCGGGTCAGGCCGCCGAGGGCCGGCGCCTGAGCCGCGAGGCGCTGCAGCTCGCGCGGCAGCTCGACGACCCGATCGTCCTCCGACACGCCCTGGGCTCGCACCTCGGATCGTGCATCGGCGAGCCCATTCCGGAGCGCTCGGAGTGGACCGCAGAATTCTTACAGTTGGCGGAGTTGACGGGTTCGAGGGCGGATGTGGTGATCGCGCACCGCCACAACGTCGCACTGGCTGCGGAAACAGGAGACGGCGAAATGTTGCGCGCCGAGGTCTCGAAATGTGACGAGCTCCGCTTCGAGGCGTTCCAGGCGCTCGCGTTCGACCACCTCGATGTCGCCGAGAGCCTCGCTCTCAAGGGCATCGAGGAAGCGAGATTGGGGGAGGCCGCTGGTCAGCTCGGGATCGTCCTCTGGTGGCGAGACCGACTCGACGTCAGCATTGCTTCCTACGAAGCCTTGTTGCGGGCACAGCCGGCTCTTGATGGTCCGCGCGCTGCCCTGGCCCTCGTGTTCGCAGCGTCGGGCGACCGGACTCGCGCCGTGTCGGCGCTCCAGTCTCTCGCGCCCGGCGGCGTCCTGCGCCTCAGGGACGACACCTACACGAATTCCGTTCTGGCGGTAATGACAGAGGCGGTGTATGCGCTGGACGACTCGGACTTGGCCGCCCAACTTCGGGCGCGGATGGCCCCACTCGCTGGGCGTCTGATCGCCATGCGCTACATCGCCGTGCTCGGGGCGGCCGATCGGTATCTGGCAATGCACGACGCCCTGCTCGGGAGGTTCGACGTCGCCTTCGACGCCTTCGCCAAGGCGCTCGACCTCGAGCTGCGTTTCGGGTCGCCGACCCTGGCGTCGCAGACGCACCTGGCCTACGCGCAGGCACTTGCCCGAGCAGGCCAGGCCCCGGAGGCGGCCCGCCAAGCCGACGCCGCCTGTCGTGCAGCCGAGGAGACCGGCGTGGACTTCGTGATCAGGCGGGCCTCCGAGCTCGGCTCCATTCTGCGCGATTCCCGCTGAGCCCCGAACTCCGACTCACGCGATGAGGAAGTGAGTTGATTGGTTGGTATTCGTGCGTTCGTGGGCGAGGGAGTTCCGTGGGCTGTCGACAAAACTCCTTGACCAGGGAGGTCGCCATGCTGTTGGTTCCACACCCCCAGGCTGAATAACGCGGATTTCCCATCGTCCCGATCGGAACATGGCAATCGACCGAACAGTGGGTTGGCGTGGAGATCAGATATCCCCGGCTCATGGCGCAGCGCCGGGTCGAGGCACCGCAGTTCGGCATGCACCCTCGGCGCTCCTCGTGGTCGCCGGCGAGCCGGCGTGGGATCTCCGGTCTGTTTGCGCGCAACTGGGGTTGGTGCGAAGCTTCTCGTTGCTGTCCCTCCGCGGACATGAGATCCGGCTGTTGACCCAATTCCGTCCGGCCCAGGCTGGTCCCGGGGCCGGCTTCTTGAGATCCGAGGCGACATGTCGTCAGCCACCGAGAACGTCACGGCGCTCTTCACCGACCTGGTCGGATCGACCCAGCTCGCCACCTCGCTGACGCCCGACGTCGCCGACGAGGTCCGCCGCGAGCATTTCTCGACCCTGCGGCGCGCCATAACGGAAAGTGGCGGGAGCGAGGTCAAGAATACCGGGGACGGCCTCATGGTGGTCTTCTCCACGGCGTCGGCCGCACTGACGTGCGCAGTAGCCATGCAGCAAGCCGTCCATCGCCACAACCAGGCATCAGGTCGGGTTCTCGGCGTGCGCATCGGGCTGAGCAGCGGTGAGGTCACGCCTGACGACGGCGACTACTTCGGTGACTCGGTGGTCGAAGCGGCGCGCCTCTGTGCCCTCGCCGAAGGCGGTCAGATCCTCGCGGCCGAGCTGACCAGGCATACGGCCGGCAGGCGCGCTCCGCACACGTTCCGGCCCTTGGGCGAATTGCGGCTCAAGGGTATTCCGGAACCGGTTGCCACCATAGAAGTCGGCTGGGAGCCGCTTGCCCCGGGCGAATGCGAAGAAGAGAATGCAGAGCTTCCGGCTCGATTGTCGTTGATCCCCGAGGTTGGGGTCGTCGGGCGTCGCGAGGAGCTCGACATCCTCCACGCCGCGTTCAAGCGGGTGTGCGCCGGAGACGGGCATGAGGTGGTCCTGATCGCCGGCGAGGCCGGGATGGGCAAAACGACGATTGCCTCGGAACTCGCTCGAAGCGCTCACGGGCAGGGTGCGACCGTGCTCTTCGGACACTGTGAGGAGGAGACGGGCGCTCCGTATCAGCCGTTCCGCGAGGCACTCGGGCACTACGTCACCCATGCACCTCAGAAGATGTTGACGAGCCACGTCGAGTTCTCCGGCCCAAACCTGGGGCTGATGATCCCGGCTCTGGGTTCTCGGCTCGGGTTGACTCCGTCGTCCACGACAGCGGACCCCGAAGCAGAGCGCTATCTGCTCTTTGCCGCCGTGATCGACGTGCTCGTCCGGGCGTCTGAGGACCAAGCGCTCGTCATCGTGCTCGACGATCTGCAGTGGGCCGACAAGCCGAGTCTCCAATTGCTACGACACGTGGTCGCCACCATCGAGCCGTTGCATGCGCTCATCGTCGTCACCTACCGCAGCACCGATTTGGCGCAATCCGACTCCCTGGTGGAGACCCTCGCTGCGCTGCGCCGGGAGCCTGGTGTCAGCCGGATTGAGCTGAAGGGTCTTGGCGACGCTGACCTCGTCGCACTTCTCGAGCGCAGCAAGGGCACGGAGCTGAGCGAGGGCGATCTGGACCTCGCCCATGCGCTCTATCGAGAGACCGACGGGAATCCCTTTTTCGTCACCGAAGTCCTCCATCATCTTGCCGACACCGGTCAACTCGGAGCCGGCATGCCCAACATCGCGAGCGCAGAGCACCAAGAGGAGGCTTGGCTCTTGCCCGACAGCGTTCGTGAGGTCGTCGCTGCCCGGGTTGGACGGTTGGGCGACCCGGCCAAGCAGGTGCTCGCATTGGCCGCGGTGATCGGGCGCGATTTCGACCTGGAAGTCTTGGCGTCCGTCTCCAACCGCACAGAGGACGAGCTGCTCGACGTCCTCGATGCTGCGTACTTCGCGGCCCTCGTCCGCGAGGTCAGCGACGTCCCTGGCCACTATGTCTTCACCCATGCGTTGATCCGTCGAACCCTCTACGACGACTTGGGTGCGACCCGCCGCGCCCGGGCCCACCGGGCGATCGCCGAGACACTCGAGGACCAGCGGCGAGTGCCTTCCGCGGCGGCCGTGCGCGACCTCGCGTACCACTGGTTCCACGCCACCCAGCCAGTCGACATGTCGAAGGCGATCGAGTACTCGAAGCGCGCCGCCGAGGCCGCGCTCGGGGCACTGGCGCCCGACGAGGCCCTGCGCTATTACGGCCAAGCGCTCCAACTCCACGCTCAGTTGGTGCAGCCGGACCCGGTGCTCGGGGTGGACTTGCGCATCGGATTGGGGACAGCCCAGCGTCAAGTCGGTGCGGGCGAGTACCGAACCACGCTCCTAGAGGCCGGCGCCGAAGCCGAGCGCCTGTGCGCCACGGACCGCATCGTCGCTGCCGCGCTGGCCAACAGTCGTGGCTTCTTCAGCGCTGTTGGCGGCGTAGACCGCGAGCGGATCAGGCAGCTCGAGCACGCTCTCGATGCACTCGACGAGGACCGTGGCGCTACCCGGGCCCGACTCTTGGCCCTGCTCGCTCAGGAGCTCTCGCCCGCCGGTGATCTTCAGCGCCGTCTTGTCCTCAGCGAGGAAGCGGTCGAGATCGCTCGGGGACTCGGTGATCCGCAGGTGTTGGTCGAGGTCCTGAACCTACGTTTCAACGCGATCCTGGGGGCCGAGATGCTGCAGGAGCGGCTGCAGGTCGTGAGGGAGGCCAGTGCGCTTGCGGAAGAGCTGCATGACCCGGTGGCCAGGCTCTTCGCCTCAATGTTCACGGTGTTCGCCAACCTCGATACCGGCAACCGACGGGAGATCGACCGGGCCTCCGAGGCGGCCATGACCCTGGCCGAGCAGGTCGGCCAGCCCACGCTCCGCTGGATCACCATGTGGACCCGTGTCCTGCGGAGCTGGCTGGACGGCGACCTGGAGGCAGCCGAGACCCGGACGAACGACGCCTTCGCCCTCGGGTTCGAGTCTGAGCAACCCGATGCCACCGTCGTGCCGGGGGTGCTGCTCATGTTCCTTCGCTGGGCCCAGGGCCGCACCGAGGAGATCGAGCCGGTACTGACACAAATGCTCGCCGACAACGTGCAACTGCCCGGGCTTAAGGCCGGTCTCGCCACAATGCACTGTGAGAACGGGAACTTCGACGAGGCACGGGCAGTGACAGCTGGTGAGGTTGCCGCGCAGTTCGCCAGCCTCAAGGACGATCCGTACCAGCTCAACAGCATGGTGCTGTGGTGCCATGCTGTTGCCGAGTTGCGCCACTACGAAGCCGCGAGCACCTTGCAGCCTCGGTTGGCGCCCTACAGGGAGGACGTGGGTGCCGCGTCGGTCGTGACGCCGGGCACAGTGGCGACGGCCATAGGCCAACTCCAGGCCGTTCTCGGCCTGCCGGCCGACGCGGTGGCGTCCTTCCAGGCGGGCCTCGACCGCTCCGAGCGACTGGGTGCGCCATTTCTCGTGGCGACGACGCATTACTGGTGGGCCCGCTGCCTTCTCGACGCAGGCGACGACATGCTCGGCGACCCCGAGGAACATCTCTCGGCGGCGCTGGCCCTGGCTCAGACTCACGGGTACCAGGGAATAGAGCGGAAGATCGCTCGGCTGCAGGTAGCGGGTCCCTCCTAGGAGCACGCCGGTGTATGTGTCCTGTGGTCGTCACCTTGTACCGGCATGAAGCATCATCCCGACGTCGACGAGCCCGACACGTGGCTGAAGCCCTAGCTACTCGCTCCTCGGTTCGGCGTCCAAGAGGGCGTTTGGGCGCCCCCCCAGACTCTCGGGGGGCTCCTGCCCGCTCCGGGCGAGGGGCATCTGGCCAAGCGGGCGCGGAGGCACCGCTCGACCCGGGGAGTTGTGTCGGCTGGGAGTACTCGAGTCGTCTCGAGACCCCGGCCTGGCGTTGGTGGTGGGCGCCGCGGTCGGTTAGATGGTTGGTTGGAGTGGTGGGCTGCGCCTTCAAGAAGTTCAACGAGGAGTACAGGCGTTCTCCGTCACGAAACATCAGCCGGTAGTTTCGGACGAGGTCTTCAGGCACAATTTCGGATCAATTTCGATTTGTCTGCTCCTAATTGTCAACCCCATTTGTCCAGTTGCTCAAGGTCGTCTTCCGCCCCGACGACACCCCTTATGAGCCGCGTACTGCGCTGAATCGGGCCAGTCGTGAAAGGCGGGAGACAAAGACATGGTCACTGAGGAAGAGTGGTCGGGAGAGGTCGCGAGGTCGGCACGCTTTCGCCTGGTGAGCCCCGTCATCGCTCTCGGCGTCTTCGGGCTGATCTTCGTCCCCTGCATGATGGCCGGCCAGGCTCTCGCGTCGGGGATCTACGCCGATCTGGTATCGGTTGGGATCATCATGTGCTTCATGCTCCCCTTGGCCTTCGTGCTGGTGATCCTCGGCGAACGCCAGCAACGACGCACCGACGAGAAGGTTCGCAACCTGAACGCCGACCTGAGCAGTGCCGTCGCCGACGCGGACCGCCTGAACGGCGAGCTCAGCGCCGCCATGGCCGACGCCGATCGCCAGGCCGAGATCCGTGATGCCCAGGTGCAGCGTCAGCGCTTCGAAAGCCGCCTGGCCAACGCGCTCGACATGGCCGAAGGAGAGCCCGAAGTAATCGAAGTCATCGAGCGCTCTTTCTCGAGCGTGCTCCCCGAGGCTCCCGTCGAGCTCCTCCTGGCTGATAACAGCCACGCCCACCTACACCGCATGGCTGCGGTCGGCCCCGAGGGGAAGCCGCCGAGCTGCGGTGTGGATTCGCCCGACCGCTGCCCGGCGGCGCGAAGGGCTCAGATCCAGGAGTTTGCCGACAGCGACCACCTCGACGCCTGCCCCAAGCTGCGCAACCGTCCTGAGGGTCAACTCTCCGCCCTCTGCGTGCCGGTCTCCATCATGGGCCGGACGGTCGGCGTGATCCACGCCACCGGTGAGCCGGGAGCGAAGGTGGACGACGATCACGTCGACGACCTGGCTACCCTGGCCAAACTGGCCGGAGCCCGCATCGGCTTGCTCAGGGTCATGGCAGAGACGCAGTTGCAGGCCTCGACCGACACGCTTACCGGATTGCTCAACCGACGATCGTTCTCCGAGCGGGTGGCGGCGGTGCCCGCACATCTCTACCCGGTCGCGGTGGCGATGGCCGACCTCGACCACTTCAAGGCACTCAACGACACCTACGGGCACGAGACGGGAGACCGGGCCCTGCGCCTGTTCGCACGCGTTCTGCGCGATTCCCTTCGGGCTAATGACGTGGCGTCGCGTTACGGGGGAGAGGAATTCGCCATCGCCTTCCCGGACTGCTCGGCCATCGACGCCGCACGGGCGTTGAACACCATACGCGCCCAGCTTGACGCCGCCATTACCGTCGGCGGACTCCCCAAGTACACCGCGAGTTTCGGTGTCACCGAAAGTGAGCCAGGCGAGGACCTCGTGGCGGCACTCCGCCGGGCTGACGATGCCCTGATGCAAGCGAAGCGGGAGGGTCGCGACCAGGTTGTGCTACACGATGCCATGGGTCACGCCACGACAGCACCGGACGACCTCCGGCCCGGGTTTATCTCGCTACCAGAAGGGGACTACCTGCCGGCCGATTGAGCCGCCATTGGGTGGGGCGACAGTCGAGAACGACGCGCTCGCGCTCGAGCGATCTCAGCATGACGGTCAAGAACTGATCGGATGGTCGATCTCGACCCAGCAACGGACTTCGCTTGACAAGAGCAGGCACTGCGCCGTTCGCCGGAACGTGGTGCCACCGAGCAGGCACTTATGGGGCAGCCTGATCGACCGTCTCTGACAGGTCTTGAATGTCAGCTCAGCCCTCTGTAATGACTGATCCTCTGCGGGAATCGGACCGATCGAAGACTGGCACGACCTGTTCGTCGGAGATCAAACGCTTGTACGCACTGGGTTTCCGATATGCGTCTCCCAGCGTCTCACGCCCCCGGTACTCCCTGAGTGCGTCAAGATTTAGAGTGGCAAGGTAGACGTCCTCGGCATCACCTACCTCGAACATGATCTGGTCACGAGGTTGGCCGTTTTGTTCGAAGACCATTCCGTCAAAGACGCTGGAATGGCCATCTTGATCGGGAGCCGAATAGTTCACCGTTGCGATCGCGGTCATATTTTCGAAGGCTCGGGACCGAAGCTGATTGGTCCGCTCGCCAGCCAGGGGACAAGCGTTTGGAACCAGGATTAGTTCAGCACCGCCAAGCATCAGTTCACGCGCGGACTCAGGGAACTCTCGGTCGTAGCAGATCATGACCCCGAGACCGACGAACCCGTATTCAACGTCGAGCCGAGCAACCTCAAAGGAATTTCCAGGCGTGAGGGCTTTCTCCATTCCAAAATCACACGTGTGCACCTTGGCGTAACAAAGAACATCTTGACCATGCCGGTCGATGAGCAGGGCGGTGTTCCGAGGGGAACCAGGCCACTGCTCCAGAAATGTCGCCAAAATCGCCAAGTTGAGATCGGACGCAGCCTTTCTGAATGCGCTCAGCCATGGATCGTCACGGGCGATGGCCATCTCTTTCCACCTCGCCCGTCCAGCCTCGTTACCAGGGCACGGGGCGTAACCGATTTGCCACATCTCTGGCAGGATTGCGATGTCCGCCCTCTCTTCGGCGGCTCTCGAACATGCGGCCAATCCCTTTTCGAGGTTGGCCTGAGGATCGCCAGTGGAAGCGAGTTGGCAGAGAGCCAGCCGTAGGTCGGTCACTACTCCATTATGCGGCTCGAAGACTGGCACCATTTCTCTTGGGATGCCCTCGACCGCCGGGTAGGTGGCGCAGGTCGGCGCTACCCTGCCGCGATGGACGGCATGCCCGAGCCCGGCGATCCCTGCCCAGGCTTCATCGCTCAACCGGGACGCTGCTGGCAGATGATCTACGACAAGCAGCTCCAGGCCAACCATTGCTCGGAGGCTCCCTCGTGGAACGGCCGGTGGTTTAGTGCCTCTGGCGACCGATGGTTTCGGGTATGGGCATGCCCTGATCACTCCGACGGGCTGACAGGGCTGAGAGAGTTCGGCCGGCGGCGCAATTGAACTAGCTGGTTGGGCGAGTCAGGAACCTCACCTGCGCCCCATCTCCCCGCCTCAGTCCGGCGCATAGGGACAGGCTCCGCCCAGCAGCGGTGGCGACTCGGTCGGGACCGCCGGGTGCGTAGATTGTGCTCCGATGCACTGTCTCGCGGGCACCGAGGAAGTCGCATGGCCATCCTGACGTATGTGGCGATCGCGTCGCTCGACGGCTATGTCGAAGACGAGCAGGGCAAATTCGACTGGGTGGCTCCGGACGAGGAGGTGCACGCGTTCGTCAACGATCTGGAGCGGCCAGTCGGCACGTATCTGTATGGACGGCGCATGTACGAGACGATGGCCTACTGGGAGACCGAAGATGATCGGCCCCCGGTGTACCAGGACTACGCGGAGATCTGGCGTGCGGCCGAGAAGGTTGTCTACTCCCGAACGCTTCAGACGGTGTCCAGCGAGAGAACCCGAATCGAGCGCGAGTTCGACGCCGCTGCGATCAAGCGACTGAAGGAGACCTCGCGATCCGACATCGCCATCGGCGGAGCGGAGCTCGCCGGCCAGGCGATCGCCGAGAGGCTGGTCGACGAGTGCCATCTCTTGTTCGGGCCGGTTTTAGTTGGTGGTGGCAAGCGTGCCCTGCCCGCCGGCGTCCATGCCCATCTCGAGCTGTTGGACGAGCGCCGCTTTCGCAACGGCGTCGTATACCTCCGCTACCGCAACCAGACCTGAGCTGCCAATCGGAAGCGCAATAGCTACCAGGCGGCGTGGACTTTGATTCTCAAGGGTGGGCGTCGAGCACTCCGATGTAGGGTGCGTGTCGGCTCACCCAAGTGGGGCGTGCCGGTAGACCGAGCACACACCTTCAACCGAGCGGAGCTGATCATGGCGTACGGGGTCATACATTTCTTTCCAGGCGGGACGCAGAGTCAGTACGACAAGACCGTTAGCGAGGTTCATCCCGCAGGCGGTGGCTTGCCAGAAGGTCAGTTGTTCCATGCCGCAGGCGCTTCCGAGGGCGGTTGGACGATCGTGGCCGTGCACGACTCAAAAGATGGTTGGGAGAAGTTCCGCGACGGAACTCTTGTTCCACGCATGCAGAAGGGCATTCAGGGTGGGTTTGAGACCCCACCTGAAGAAACAGGATTCGAGATTCACAACCTGCTTCCCTGAGCCGGTTCTTTCGGGGCTCAGTGGCGTCAATCGTGTGGGCGTTCTCGCCGCCGACAATGAGGTCATGGGCAGGGTCACAGCGGGCGGGGTTCCGGCAGTAGATCACCAAGAGATGATCGAACGACTAGGTAATGGCGTGGGCGGGCCCGATCCGCGAGCCGCACCGGGCACGGGATAACTCAGATCATCGGTGCTCGGCCCGGCCTCCAGTCATCGAAGACAAGACTGCCCCAGAACACCGGGAACGGGACGCCATGGGACCTCCGTCGTATGGAAGAGTCGGCGGCGTGCAACTGTCTGATTTGCGCGATTGGCGGGCCTGCTATCCAGGCTTCCGGGAGTCCGTGGCCCACCTCAGGGAAGCTCTGCTGGGGACGTGGCCCGACGTGGAGAAGTTTGCTCTGGCGGCGGGCGCGTTCAAGTGAGCGAAGCCTCAGATCCGGAGCTCCCGGAAACTGACATCGGCACCAGTCGGCTGGAGGCCTTCAGTGACGGGGTAATGGCTGTCATCATCACCATCACGGCACTCAGCCTCAAGGCTCCTCTCAGTGGATCATTCACCGCCTTGAGCCGGCGCCTGCCGGAACTGCTCGTCTACATCCTGAGCTTCACCTTCATCGGCATTTACTGGAACAACCACCACCAACTGCTTCGTGTCACGCGTCACATCAGCGGTAGCGTCATGTGGGCGAACCTCCACCTGCTCTTCTGGCTCTCGCTCATCCCAGTCGTGACTGAGTGGGTCGGCAGCTTCTACGGGGACCACTGGCCCGCCGCGACATACGGCATCGTCGCCTTGGGTGCGGCGATCGCCTTCTCGATCCTCGTGGTCGCAATCATCCGGGCAAACGGCCGGGATTCCGCGGTCGGTCGCGCTATCGGGTCAGATCTCAAGGGAAATATCTCGATTGCGGTGTATGCGTGCGCTATTGGGCTGGCATTCCTCAGCCCTTACGTGGCGTACGTCTTGTATGCCCTCGTTGCCGTCATCTGGTTTGTCCCAGATCGGCGCTTCGGGCGGCCGGGAGTGACACCTATTTGAAGATTGAGACGCCAGCGGCCCGGCTACGTCGTAGTCAGATACCAGCGAGTGCCCCCTATCGCCGGGTTGGTGGGACAGAGCGGCACTTCGGTGACGGCAACGACAGATGTTTTTCTGCGTCGCTGGGAGGATGACTTCTCGATTGCCGAAGAAGCACCGACCGGGTCAAGATGTGGGCGTGGAAGCGGGCACACTTCAGTTTGGGGTCGAAAAGACGAAGGTCAACTGGGGAGCCTTTATTCACAACATGGGGCTCGGCAGGACCATGTCGGCGACCACGATGAATAGCCGCTATGACGCCACCTCGGGTCCGGGGCCGTCAGTTGTAGTCCACAACGCAAACGGAGAGAAGCGGGTTCTTGAAGTAACCAAGACCGTCAAGGAAGCTCGGGATCGGATCGCCGCTATTGAGAAGGACTTCAAAACGCTCAACGCGGCCCAGTGGTGTGAGCGCTATGACGTCCCGCTTTCCTTCGTGTCCGGGTGACCCCATACGCCGGATCGGTGCGACACCTCGAGCCTGATGATCGGCGACTCGATCGGCTCGATCGCGAAGATCCGGGTCTCCAGCCTCTTCGTTCCAACCAGCCAACTGGTGGGTCGGCACGTTCGAGCAGGTGAGCAGCGGCCACCTCGAACCATCTTCAAGGACGGCAAGGTGCGTTATCGACCCGATGAGCAGGCCATTTCACCTGTGGCATGGAATTTCCTTTTTCTGACATGCCCCGCCTGTCGCGCGAAGCGTGAGTAGTTGCTCGGTCTCACTCATGCCGAGGCGTCGTCAGAATCCCCAGCGCCAGCTCCTATCCTGCTGGGCCCGTCTTCCGGGGGTCGACCAGAGCGCCGGACAGGTTGGTCACAGCGACAATTCGGGGTACGACTCTGCAAATGGTCCAATTGCCCCATGCGGCCAGAGGCCCTGCGGCGCAGACTCTTCACGCTGGGGGGATTCCGAGAGGTTCGGGGGGCGGCATCGGGGGGAGGGGCATGGGCGACTACGTCCTCGAGAGCAAGCTAGCTCTCGAGCGCTTGATCGAGCGCCTCCGCGCGCCAGGTGAACCCCCGCTGGCTGAAGTGAGCCCGAACTCGAATGAACGCGCGAAGCGTTCCCGACGGGGAAGGCGCTCCCAAGTTCACGCAGCGGGCCATCCGGAGCTACTCCACGGAGGCCCAACGGATGGTGACGCCAAGGACAGCGCCGACCAGCATCCCGGCAGCCCGTCGACCACCGCCGAAGAAGAGACGGCGGTTCTCGAAAACTTCTGGGCGATCCATGAGGACCCGTACCCTACTGACGAGATGGTCCTGGTCGATTTCGACGAGGAGCCGGAAGTGTTTGACGAGGATCCCGGGGACTATGACAAAAATCGGGACCAGACCGACGAGGCAGACGAAATACTCGACGTCTACGAAGACGAGGATTGGAACAACGAAACAATCGTCGACGAGGGCACCGAAGTCCTCGACGAGGACCACCATGAGGTAGGCGACTGGATATTCGAGGCGTTCGAGGTCTGGAGACTTGAGTACGACGCTGGTCTTGTTGACGCCTCGACCCCTCGCCCATAGCGCCGGACTGGGACCCTCTGTTGGCCTCGGTCGTTTAACCCTTCCGAACCTTGGTCACCACACTGCTACCCACCGGAACTCGTGACCCAGGGGCCGGCGACTGAGACACCACAGTCCACTCGCCTTTCTCGCCACGAAAGCGCTCCAGAAGAATCCAGTAGCGGACTCATCGAACTGATCGAGAAAGCCATGGGCGCGAAGCGTACCGACTGACTAAACCCCGTCTTTATGAGTTCCCGGTTGGGGGTGTCGTCGGCTTGCCCTCAATTTTGTTCTCCACTTCAGTCGCGAATGCCTGAACGGTAGCGGCGTTCGGCGAAATGTGGGCATATAAAAGGTCACCGTCTATCTCGCCGACGCGGAACAATACGACATCAATGGAGGCGTTGATTCCCTTGATAGTCAAGTTGATGGCGAAAGCGTCAGACTGAACCGAGGACGAAGGACCGAGCGCAGGAAATGACATCGCGCCAACGGACCCTGTTACGTGCGTACCACCTGACTCGGTGTAGGAGATCGACTTGCAGCCATTGAGAATCGTCTGGACTTCGTGGATCTCTGTGACGCTCCCTCTCCGTTGTCTACGGTTTCTTGGAGAGTGGGTAGCTGCTGGTCGACGTAGTTGACCTGCACTCTATTGATGCCCTAGCAGGGTGGCCGAGAGCTTGGAGGCTCTTGATGCAGCCACCCAAGTTGGAGCTTCCACCGGAGGAGGAGTTGTCCACCGACCAACCCGTGGGCATGTCAGACAGCGACAGTGCCCTCGTCTTAAGTTGTGCTTGACCGACAGCGCCCGCGGGCAGGTCCGCCGCCAGACCGATCCCGATCAGGACGAGCACGAGCACGAGCACGAGCACGAGCACGGCGATGATGCCGACGCCCACAACCGGGAACCCGAACTCAACCACACTCTGTTGATTTGGCAGAGGCGCTGGCTGAGGAGCAGCGACCTGCTCCGTGGTCGGTTCGCTTGGGTGGGTCATCGTCACCCCCTGGCTAACGTTTAAGAGGACCTGAAGACATATCGGCCGGTAGCGGGAAAGCCTTGAACATAGGCAAGAAATGCCAGATTCCGACTGTTAGCAGGGTCCACAGTGACCTATCGCAAAGGTCGCCACAACGGACCAGGATCTCGCCTACGGGGTCTCCCACTCCCGGCGTACTGAGACAGTCTTGCCGTCATCTCAATTTGAGTTCCAGACTCCCAGCGAGGGCCATCGTCGTCGCCCAGAGCAACATCGCCTGTCAGCGCGCTCCTGATTGAGTCACACCTCGATGGGAGACTGCGAGCATGCCCATGAACGCACCTCTGATCCAAAACGAGCGAGATGGCCTGCTCGCATTTCTCGAACACCAACGGGAGGCGGTTCGCAATGCCACGTACGGACTGCGGGAGGACCAAGCCCGCTTTCAGCCGACTCCGAGTGCGCTCAGCCTCGGCGGACTCGTCGAGCATCTCGCTCAGGGAGAACGCGATTGGAGCGATCACATAGCGGGCGCGCCATCGAGACGTGGATCTTTCGAGGACTACTTGGCGGGCTTTGCCCTCTCCGATGATGAAACGCTGGCTGACGTCCTCGAGCAGTACGAAGACGCATGCACGCACACAGGTTTTGTTGTTCAGAACGTTGACGATCTGGGTCGCCGTGTTCCGCTTCCGGAGGCTCCCTGGTTTCCCGATCCCGAGAGCTGCACGGTTCGGTGGATCTTGCTCCACCTTGTCGAAGAGACTGCGCGACATGCTGGGCATGCCGACATCATTCGTGAGGCACTCGACGGAGCGCTGAGCGGGCCGCTGATGGCAGCCGTGGAAGGATGGCCAGAAGAGGGGTGGGTAAAGCCTTGGCGGCCACTGGGCTGAGCCATCCCGCCGATCGGGTAGGCCGCTGTCCCCGGCGTTCTGTGACAGGGATTGCTCGTCCGCCCTCCGGGCTACTTGTACGGTTTTCCAGTGATTGATCGGGTCCTGCTCTGGGATGTCGACGGGACATTGGTCAAGACCGGCGGCCTAGGTGCAGTCGTGTTCGACGTCGCGTTGGAACGTGTGTTCGGTGTTCGGCCTGAGATCCGCCCGAGGATGAGCGGCAAGACCGATCCGCAAATCGTGCGCGAGTACTTGTCGGACATGGGCATCGAAGAGACGCCCGAGCTGGTCGAGGCGGTGCTGCGTCATGTTGAGAGGGAGCTGGCCGCTGTCGTCGCCACAGGTCGCCTCGCCGCCGAGGGAAGGGCCTGTCCGGGTGCTGCCACACTCCTGGCCGAACTTGCCGCCCGGCCGTCCGTATTGTCCACCCTTGTAACCGGAAACGTTTACCCCAACGCCATCGTTAAGGTGGCGGCCTTCGGTCTAGACAAATGGCTCAACTTCAGCGTGGGCGCATACGGCAGTGACGATCACGATCGCAGGCGCTTGGTGCCTTGCGCAATGGCGCGGGTAGCGGAGCAGACCGGCTGGCGCGCCGATCCCGATCAAGTTTGGGTGATCGGTGACACGCCGCGAGACCTTGATTGCGCCCGATCTGCCGGTGTCCGGTGTCTGCTCGTTGGGACCGGTCGCTATACAGCCGATTCGCTGGAGGGCATCGGAGCCAACGCCGTGCTCCACGATCTCTCCGACACCACCGGAGTCGTAAGGCTCTTGACCGGCGTCTAGAACGCCACTGATCCGGCGCACGGGGGCAGTCCACGAGTGGGGCGGCTGCGGCCAGCTTTGCAAGTGCCAGCATATCTTTGCGGAAAAGTACAACGAGGTCGTCGGATCGACTACCAGCGGACGACACGACCACATTCCCGAGGTGCAGCGGATGCTCTCGGCTGCCTCCAGCCTCTTACCTCACGACAAACTCGGGCTTGACAGCCCATAGGAGCATCGAACGGGGATACCTCAGTTTCCCCTTGAAGTGGCCGCGTCTCTCAACTTACGACGGGGGTGTGCCGCGCGAGCGCCTTA
Organism: uncultured Acidimicrobiaceae bacterium; assembly: GCA_963755375.1. GTDB lineage: Bacteria > Actinomycetota > Acidimicrobiia > Acidimicrobiales > RAAP-2 > Bog-473. The sequence goes on from CAVWKG010000006.1 coordinate 485,931, forward strand.
GTAGTCCTCGGTTGCTTCGGTGAATCTCTCAGCGAGCAGCTCAAGAGAGCTGTGCAGCTGGGCGAAGCGCCGCGTCCCCAGGATCTCTGCGATCCCCAGCTGGGCCGCCCCCGCCTCGGCGTAAATTGTCTGCTGAAGCCGCCGTCCCTTGGAAGTGAGTCGGATCACGCGAGCCCTTCCGTCGGCCGAATCGGGCTCGCGCACCAGGTACCCGTGTCGTTCCAGGTGCCCGAGCAGGTCGTTGACCGACTGTTTCGTGATCCCCCTCTGGTCCGCGAGCTGGCTTGGACGCAGTCCGTCGAGGCCCGGATAGCGCCAGAGCCCGACGTGTGCGGCGTTCAGATCGTCGAATCCCGCCGCAACGACGCCCGTATACATCTGCTCACGGACCCACTGCCAGGCGACACGCAGCAGCGCACCAATGTACGGGCTGACCTCGCCCATGGGATGGTCTCCAGGGAGAGAATCGCTTGACATAATCGTAAGGTTACCATACGATTTAATCGTAAGGGTACCTGACTACCCGATCCGGGCACAGATTTATGGCGAGGAGGTGGTCGGTATGACCACAGCAGTCGTTGATTCCCCCAAGAGCGAGCAGGCGCAGGCCTGGTGGTTCCTCGACACCTTGGTTGTCGAACATCGCTGCGCGCCGGGCATGGATACCGTCGTACTCGAGATGACCTTGCCGGTCGGCGCTGCACCCCCGCTGCACGTCCACGACGACCTCGACGACACCTGGTACATCCTCGATGGCGAGATGGTCGTGCGCTGTGGTGACGACGAGTACGTCGTCGGAGCCGGTCACTGGGTCTCGATGCCCCGTGGCGTGCCGCACACATTCCGGGTGGTCGGTGACCGAGAAGCACGGATCTTGCTGATACACGACAACGCCAGCTTTCGGGACCTCATTCGCGATCTGGGCGCTCCGGCCACGGCGCGCGTCGTTCCCAGTCAACCGGCGTTCCCGCCGATAGACGAGCTGGCACGAATCGCCTCCTCACACGACCTCAGGCCGATCGGGCCCCCCATAAGCACCGAAGACAGCGACCGCGTCTTGGCGGTTGCGCGCTCGAGTGGCTCCTCGGAGCGAAGGAGCCATCGTGCACATCCAGGCTCTCGGTCACGTCGTGCTCAAGGTCAGCGACCTGCACCAGTCCGAGGAGTTCTACTCGAGCCTATTGGGAATGCGCATCATCTCGCGAAACTCGGACCCGCGAATGACGTTCTTCAGCCTCGGGACACCGGGGATCCATCACGACTTCGCCCTCATTGAGCTCGGCCCGCATGCCCTTAAGCCAGAGTATGAAGCCAGAGGGCTCGCTCACGTGGCGTTCAAGGTGGGTGAATCAGTCGAGACGCTCAGTGTCATACGGAATGTGCTCAATGCCTCGGGAACGCCCGTCCTCTACGAGGCGGAGCGGACCTTTTCGAAAAGCGTGCACGTCCTCGATCCGGACGGGAACGAGATCGAGCTGTACGTCGACACCTGAAGGTGGCACCGTCCCAGCAGCGAACTGGGGCGGTCTGGAAGTGGCAGCCTTTTACCCATGACACTCCCTCGGCTCGTGCTCGTGAGTGGGGCTCCAGGAGCCGGTAAGACAACGATCGCTCACTCCCTCGGACGCGTTCTCCAGTTCCCCGTGGTCTCTCCTGACAAGATCAAAGAGGGTCTGGTCAACAGGGAATCAGAGGGCGCCCCCACTTGGGGAGCCCCAATAGCCCAAGAAGCATTTGCTCTGGTCTACAGAATCGCCGGTGAGTACATTCGATCTCGGCGTTCGGTGGTTGCTGAAGCTGCCTTTCACTCTGACTTTGCTCACGAGCCAGCGGAGATCCTCCGTAAGGCCGACGGGTGCATCGTGCAGCGGCTCTGTCCGTCGCCTCCCCTCGCGACGGACCACGAAGTCCATCGGTGACTTCCTCCTTGGAGCCGCCGAGGTGGCGATCACAGCGATCCCCTCGTCGGGTCCTGACCCACCGCTCATGGCCTAGGCCGACCGACCTCCTCGCTTCACCAGCTCTCAGGTTCGACCGCGCCCCGAACCCGGAGCGGATCACGGAGTCGCTGCTTTACTCGGTGCGATGTAGCCGGATCCGGACCATGGATCGGACACATTCGCCGAAGTTGACGGGCCTGGGATTCAATTTTGGAACTGATTCGACTTTTACGCCGAGTTTTGTCGATGAGACAGGGTCAGTTTTGTCGAGACCCCTTGGTTGGTTGGTGGGCGAGGGGGGACTTGAACCCCCACATCCTTTCGGACACAGGAACCTGAATCCTGCGCGTCTGCCAATTCCGCCACTCGCCCGGGTGACCGGACAAGAGTAGTCGCTGGGCTGGCCACCAGAATCCTGCCTGGGACCCCCTTCCAGGTGGAGGTGACCAGGTCAGACGCTTCGTGAATCCCTGCCGGGCGCAGCGGACCGGTAATCTCTGGGAGACCATGGGACTCCAGCAGTTTGAGGAGCGCCTCGAGCGTCTGGTGGAGGGCACGTTGGCCAAGCCGTTTCGAAGCAACCTCCAGCCGGTCGAAATCGGCCGGAGGTTGACCCGCGAGATGGACCTTCACCGACGGGTGGGGGTGCGAGGCCTCATCGCGCCCAACGCCTTCGCGGTGACGCTCTCGGCGGCCGACGTGAGCCGTTTCTCCAATTTCATCGAGGCCCTTTCCCGCGAGCTGGCCGATGCGGCCCGCGAACACGCGCGGATCGAGGGCTACTCCTTCGTCGGCCCGGTCGAGGTGGAGATCTTCGAGGGTGCGAGCCTGAAACCGGGGCGGTTCACCGTGAGCGCCGAGGTGCACGAGAGTGAGGACGGCGGCTTCCTGGCCGAGCTCGTGCTGCCGGACGGCCGGAGGGTGGCGGTGGGCTCCGAAGCCCTGGTCATCGGTCGCCTGCCCGAATGTGAAGTGGTTCTGCCGGACTCCAACGTGAGCCGGCGCCATGCCGAGCTACGGCGGAAAGGTGACGGCGTGTTCGTCACCGATCTGGGGTCCACCAACGGCACCAGGGTCAATGGCATCCCGGTCCGGGAACAGCTCCTCGCCAGCGGGGACGAGGTCAGCGTGGGCTCGACGAAGCTCGTCTTCGAAATGTCGTGACGGCACCCGGTCCGGTTGCGGTCCTCGTCGCCACCCAGAACCTGAACGCCGTCCTCCGCATCATGCAGTGGGGGGTGATCGTGCTGATCTTCCTCTTCTTCCTCCGGGTGATTCGGGCCGTGTGGGTGGAGATGAGTCCCGCCACCATCCGCAAGCCCCGTTCGGTACGTCGCCAGGAGCGCCGCCAGGAGCGCGCCGCCGTCCGCCCCGCGAGCCAACCTCGGCCGAGCCGCCGTCGTGCGCTGTACCTCAAGGTGGTACAGCCGCCTGAACACGTCGGGCGTACCTACGACCTGGACGACGAGCTGACGATCGGGCGCTCGCCCGGCTGCGGTGTCGCCATGCCCCAGGACATCTATACGTCGACGCTCCATGCCCGCCTGTTCCGGCGCAACGATCAGCTCTGGGTGGAGGACCTCGGGTCCACCAACGGGACGTTCGTCAACTCCGAGCAGATCAAGCAGGCGGTGCGGCTGGGCAAGGGGGATCTGCTTCAGATCGGCTCCACCGTCTTCGAGGTCTCCCGTTGACGGTACTGCGGTCTGGGTCCGCCACCGACGTGGGGCGGATCCGCACGGTCAACCAGGATCTGCCGCTCGAGCGGCCCAACCTGTACGCGGTCGCTGACGGCATGGGGGGCCACGTCGGCGGCGAGGTGGCGGCCCGGGTCGCCGTCGAGACGCTCGATCAGGCGTTCGAGCGGGCTCCGACGGTTGAAGGCCTCCGCGAGGCCTTCACGGAGGCCAATGCCGCCGTGTGGCACGAGAGCCAGGCCAACACCGAGCTCCGTGGCATGGGCACGACGCTCACCGCGGTGGCGCTGGTGGCGGGGACCGCCGGCCGGGACGTGCTGGCGCTGGCCAACGTCGGCGACTCCCGCGCCTACGTCTTCACCCAGGGCGAGATGGTCCAGGTCACCGACGACCACAGCCTGGCCGAGGAGCGGATGCGTCACGGCGAGATGACCGAGGAGGAGGCGGCCGTTCACCCCCAGCGGCACATTCTCACCCGGGCCCTCGGTGTCTCCGACCAGGTGGAGACGGACATGTGGGAGCTGGCGTTGCGGACGGGCGACCGGCTCCTCCTCTGCTCGGACGGTTTGACCAACGAGGTTGGAGGGGACGAGATGGCGGCCATCCTGGACGACGTGGACGACCCCGGTGAGGCGGCGGAGCGACTGGTCGAGGCGGCCAATCGGCACGGCGGCGCCGACAACATCACGGTGGTCGTCATCGACGTGCAGGTGGGGGAGGAGGGTGGCACCGCGACCTCCAGGGTGACGCCGCTGGGGCTGGGCGGCGCCATCGTCCCGCAGGCGCCCGTCACGGCCGCCGTCGCGGTCGCGCAGCCGGTGCCGGAGGTCACGACGGAGCGCACACACCCCGAGGCCGGGCCCGAGTGGGATGCCCGCCCAGGCGAGCCCTCGGAGCTCTCCGACGTCACGGCGGTCGTCCCGGCGGTCGGGCAGGACGAGACGCTGGCCCCGGGCGCCCACCTCGCCTTTGGCGGGTCCGCGCAACTGGCGGAGACGGGTCCGCGCAGCGACGAGTTCTTCATGGGTGCGGCCTCCTCCGTGCCGGTGGCACGCTCCACGGCCCGGGTGCCACCTCCGCCCGCCACACGGGGGACCGACAAGCCGGAAGGCAAGGAGAGCCGTTCGGCGCGCCGCCGCCGCCTGGGCATCCCGCGTCGAATCACGCCGAGGGTGATCGGTTTCGTCCTCCTGGTGGCCGCCGTGCCGGTCGCGGCCTACTACGTGCTCAAGTGGTACGCCTACGACAACTGGATCGTGACGTCGCAGGGCAACCAGATCGTGGTGACCCAGGGCCAGCCCGGCGGGGTGCTGTGGTTCCATCCCAAAGTGGTGGACCGCACCGGCTTCACGACCGCACAGGTCCTCCCCGCCGCCGTCGGGCCCCTGAAGGCGGGCGTCCAGCGGCCGTCGCTGCCTTCCGCCAAAAGCTACGTGACGAGCATCACGACCATCCCGACTTTGACCACGACGACGACCACGACGCTACCCGCACACCGGATCACCACGACCCCCCCGCCGCCGTCCACCACCACCGTGACGGCTCCCGTTACGACGACGACGCTGACGCCGTGACCGGCTTGTCAGTACCACGTCGACGAAGGCACCCAGCGTAGGCTCAGGGCGCCATGGAACCGGTCGAGACACCGCGCATTTACTCGGGTCGCTACGAGCTGACCCATCTGATCGCCCGTGGCGGCATGGCCCAGGTCTACCGGGCCCTGGACCGCCAGCTCGAGCGACCCGTGGCGCTCAAGGTGCTCTTCCCCGAGCTCTCGGTCGACCGTACGTTCGTCGAGCGCTTCCGCCGGGAGGCCCAGGCCGCTGCCAATCTGTCCCACCCCAACATCGTCCCGGTGTTCGACTGGGGCGAGGACGACTCGACGTACTTCATCGTCATGGAGTACGTCGAGGGCCGGCCGCTCTCGGCGGTCCTCCGCGACCCCCAGCCCATGCCGCCCCGTCAGATCGCCACGATCGGCGCCGGCGTGGCCGCCGCGCTGGCCTTCGCCCACCGCCACGGGGTGGTGCACCGCGACGTGAAGCCGGGCAACGTCCTGATCACGCCAGACGGCGACGTCAAGGTCACCGACTTCGGCATTGCCCGGGCCATGAACACCGAGGAGAGCCTGACCCAGACGGGCGCGGTCATGGGCACGGCTGCCTATTTCTCTCCCGAGCAGGCGGAGGGCAAGGGGGTGGACTCGCGCAGCGACATCTACTCCCTTGGCGTGGTCCTCTACGAGATGGCGGTGGGCCGCCCTCCTTTCACGGGGGACTCGCCCGTGGCCGTGGCCTCCAAACACGTGCGCGACCAGCCCGTGTTGCCGCGGGAAGCCAACCCGACGGTGCCGCCGGCGCTCGAGGCCGTCGTCATGAAGGCGATGGCGAAGAACCCCGACGACCGCTACGGCTCGGCCGAGGAGTTGCGCGCCGACCTCCTCCGCTTCGCCGACGGGCGACCCGTCGAGGCGGGGGACCCTGGCGTCACCAGCATGATGACCGCGGTGGGGGTGACCCAGGCCGTCCCGCTGAGCACGGGCCGCACCGCGGCCGTGCCCATCACCACCGGGCCACGCACCAGCGCGGACGACCTCGAGCGCAAGAAACGCACCCGCAACCTGGTCATCGTGCTCGTGCTGTTGCTGGTGGCGTTGGCCGTGATCGCCTTCTTCCTCCTGCGCTCCGTCGGGGTCTTCGGCAGCAACGTGACCGTGCCCAACGTCGTGGGTCTCACGGCCAGCCAAGCCACGCAGACGCTGCAGAACGACCACCTCACCGTCGGCAGCAGCACCGTCCAGACCAGCAACACCACCAAGGGCGATGTGCTGTCGACCAACCCCAAGGCGGGCGCGTCCGTCTCGAAGAACTCCGCGGTCAAGCTGGTGGTCAGCGGCGGCCCGAACATCCCCACCGTCGTCGTCCCATCGGTGACCGGGAAGCAGCTGACCCAGGCCATCGCGCTCCTCCAAACCGACAATCTCGGGTACAACGTCCACAACGTGACCAGCAATCAACCGGTCGGCACCGTGCTGAGCCAGAATCCGGCCGGGGGCACGAAGATCCTCGAGACAAACAAGGTGACCCTGACGGTCTCAGGCACGCAGTCCTCGGTGTCGGTACCGAGCGTCATCGGGCAGTCGCCGGCCAATGCCGGCGGCATCCTGACCCAGGCGGGATTGAGAGTGGGCAGCCAGACCACAGCCTGTTCGGGTCAGCCCAATGGCGTGGTGTCCGCGCAGACTCCGGGCCCCGGCGCCAGCGAACCGCCGAACACCCCCGTGAACCTCGTCGTGTCGAGCGGCAGCTGCGTCTCGGTGCCGGGTGTCGTCGGGCAGACACAGGCCGCGGCCACCTCCGCCATCACAGGCGTCGGCCTCGTGGCCAACGTCACCTTCGACTCCGGCTGCGCCGGCGGGGCCCAGGCCGGCAACGTGGACAGCCAGAGCCCGGCGCCGAACGCGCAGGTGAACAGCGGGACCACGGTGAACATCTCGGTGTGCCAGTCGGCGGCCACGACCACCACCTCCACGACCACCACCACGCCGTCGTCCACGACGACATCGAGCACGGCTGGCCCGGAGAAGACCTCGAACGCCGCGCACGGGCACAGCTGAGCCTGCTCGCTGGCTGCCTTCGGATACCGGCGGGTCAGGCCGGCGTGGCTGCGCCGAGCTGGCCGAGGAAGTTGGCCAACAGGGCGGGGCCCGACACGGTGAGGACCGACTCTGGGTGGAACTGCACACCCTCGACGCGCTGGGTGCGGTGGCGCAGCCCCATGACGACGCCGTCGTTCGAGGTGGCCGTGACCTCCAACTCTGCCGGCACCGAATCGGGGCGGATCACCAGCGAGTGGTAGCGCGTGGCGACGAAGGGGTTGGGGAGCCCGGAGAAGATGCCCTCGCCATCGTGGTGGATCTCCGAGGTCTTGCCGTGCATCAGATGCGGGGCCTCGACGACGGCACCACCGTAGGACTGGCCGATGCACTGGTGACCGAGGCAGACGCCCAGCAGCGGGATCTCCCCGGCCAGTTTCCCGATGGCCGCAAGGCTCACCCCGCCGTCCTCGGGACGCCCCGGCCCCGGGGAGATCAGGACGGCATCGGGCCGTTCGGCCCGGATGCCCGCCACGTCGATGGCGTCGTTGCGGTACACCACCGGCTCGGCCCCGAGCTCGCCGAGCTCCTGGACCAGGTTGTAGACGAAGGAGTCGTAGTTGTCGACGACGAGCACCCGCGGTCCCATTGGCCCTCGATCGTACCCGGCGTGCCCGGAGGCCCCGCCGGCGCTGGCTAACCTCTGACTCCGTGGCCACCAGCACCAAGGGACCGGGCGGCGCCTCGAAGAAGGGGAAGTCCGCCACGGGCCGCGCCGCCAAGGTCGGCCGCTACAAGACGGCCGAGGAGAGCGGGCGCTACACCGCGCCGATCCCCAAGAGCGTGCGCCACAGCCCGCCCTGGTACGGGGCGTTGATCCTGGTGCTCCTCATCGGGGGCGTCGCGGTTATCACGGTCAACTACCTGGCCCACCTGCCGTTCATGGCCCACGGCTCGCCGTGGGGCCTCGTGGTCGGCCTGGCGGCGATTTTCGTCGGCTTCCTCCTGGCCACCAGATACCGCTGACCGCGGGCTCCGGGGGCGGGTCGACTCAGCCCAGCCGCTCGATGATGGTGGCGTTGGCCAGCCCGCCGCCTTCGCACATGGTCAGGAGCCCATAGCGACCGTTGGTGCGTTCCAGCTCGTTGAGGAGCGAAGCCAGCAGCTTGCCGCCCGAGGCACCCAACGGGTGGCCGAGCGCAATGGCGCCGCCGTTGGGGTTGACGAGCTCCATGTTGGGATGGTGCTCCTTCTCCCACGCCAGCACGACCGAGGCGAAGGCCTCGTTGATCTCCACGGCGTCGATGTCGTCCATGGTGAGCTTGGCCCGCTCCAGGACCGTCGTGGTCGCCGGGATCGGTCCCGTCAGCATGGTCACGGGGTCGACACCCGCCAGCGCGAAGGCGTGGAAGCGGGCCCGGGGGCGCAGGCCGAGGGCGTTCGCCTTCTCCTCGCTCATGATCAGGACCGCCGAGGCGCCGTCGGTGATCTGCGACGAGTTGCCCGCCGTCACCTTCCCGTCCTCCTTGAAGGCGGGCTTCAACTTGGCCAGCGTTTCGACGCTGGAGTCCGGCCGGATGCCCTCGTCGGTCGCGAAGACCTCGTCGGTGTCGTGGCCCTCGTCGTCGCGCACGAACATGGGCACGATCTCGTTCTCGAACCGGCCCTCGGTGGTGGCCCGGGCGGCCCGCTGGTGGCTCTGCACCGAGAAGGCGTCGAGCTCCTCCCGCGAGATGCCCCACTTGTCCGCGATCATCTCGGCCCCGATGCCCTGGCCCGGCAGCCCCGTCTCGGTGTAGCGCTGCATCATGCGGGGCCCGAAGGGGTAGCCCAGTTCACGGACGACCGAGGACCCCATCGGCGTCCGGGTCATGGACTCGACGCCGCCGGCCACGGCGATGTCGTAGGCCCCGGCCATGACGCCCTGGGCCGCGAAGTGCACCGCCTGCTGCGAGGACCCGCACTGGCGGTCGATGGTGGTGGCGGGAACCGACTCGGGCCACCCGGCCGCGAGCACGGCATTGCGGCCGACGTTGAGCGACTGCTCGGCCACCTGCATGACGCAACCCATGATCACGTCGTCGACCAGGCCCGGGTCCAGCTGGTTGCGCTCTGCCACGGCCTTGAGGGCCTCGGAGGCTAGATCCACCGCGTGCCAGTTGCGGAGCTTCCCGTTGCGCTTCCCGCCGGCGGTCCGGACGGCGTCGACGACGACTGCGGTGGTCATGGTGTCTCCTCCCAAAGCCGGCCGCGGCGATCGGCGCCACGCCGGTTCAGATCGGTTGACATTGTACCCGGCACCGTCCGGGGGCCGTCGGGCCGCCGCCCCGGGCGCCCCGCAGCGCCCGGTAGGGTCTGCCCCCGATGACGCCGACGGGCAAGGACATGGACCGCTGGCTGGGCGACGGCGGCATGCCGATCATCGAGCTCGTCGGCGCGGACTTCACGGCCTACGGCGTCGACGGCGAGGACCTAGGCTGGGTCGCCGGGACCTTCACGCCGACCGACATCGCCTGCAATCCCCACGGGATCACGCAGGCCGGCATCCACTCCCTCGTGCTCGATGCGAGCATGAACTTCGCCATCAACGCCGCCCTCGCGGGCCGGGCCCGCACCCGGGGCACGCTCGAGATGAAGACGGAGTGCATGCGGCCCGCCATGAAGGGCGACACCTTCACGCTGCGCGGTGAAGTGGTGCGGATGGCGAAGCAGGTGGCCTACGGCGAGGCGACGGTGCGCGACGCCGGCGGGGTGTTGATCAGCCGGGCCACTGGGACCTTTCTCCTCCATCGTCCCGACCCCGAATCCGGCCCGGCCCCCGCTCCCGCCACCTGACCCCTTCCTCGTGCCCGACCCCGGGCCCGGGGTGTGCACGATCTGCCGCGGTCCGGCGTCGCGCGGCCAGCGCGTCTGCTTCGCCTGCCGGGTGGTCGCCCGTCGTCTCGGGGTGCCCCTCGCACCCGTCGCACCCGTGCGTCTCTGCCCATTGCCGAGCCCGCTGTACACGGTCCTGCTCGGATACAAGGAGTCGCCGGTGGCCGAGGCCCGGTTTCGCTTCGGCGCCATCGTCCGCAACCTCGTGCGATCCTTCCTGCTCGATCGCGCCGGCCGGCTCGAAGCGATGGTGGGTGGCCCTTTCGACCTCGTGCTCCTCGTCCCGTCGAGCCACCGGCCCGGTACCGCGCCGCTCGGCCTCGTCGCCGACCTGAGCTGCGACGTGACCGCCGCGCTCCCCACGGCGCGGTGGGCACCGGATCTGCTTCGGCGTGCCGATGCCGCTGGCTGGTCGCCGCCCGTCGCGCACATGCGGCCAGACCCGGCGGCCTTCCGCCCGACCGCCCGGGAACGACGCACCGTCGCCGGCATGCGCGCCCTTCTCATCGACGACACCTACGTCAGTGGCGCACGGTCCCAGAGCGCGGCTGCCGCGTTGCAGCTGGCCGGGGCCCGCTCGGCGCTGATCGTGCCGATCGGGCGCGTGCTGCGCCCCGACCGCGTCGCGTCCCACGCCGACTTCCTCCGCCGGCATGCCACCTGAGGCGGGGTGCTCAGACGGCCGCGCCCACCGAGACGTGCACGCCGGTCAGGGCCTCGGAAACCTCCCAGAGTTCGGCCGCCGCCCGGGCGTCGCGAGCTCGTCTCGATGGTCGCGCCACCCTCGGTGGGCCGTACAGCGCCAGGTGCGCCGGGCCGATGTACTGGCCCGACCCGACGGACGACGAGGTCGCCGCGCACAGCACCGGCAGGGCACCCCCCACCGGCGATTGCCCGAGCATGGAGCCGGCCATCCTCCCGAGCTTGCGCCGGACGCGGCTCTTCCCCATGGCCGCCCCGGTCCCGGCCAGATTGCTCCGCGTCCAGCCGGGGTGGGCGGCCACGGCGATGGTCCGCAGGCCGTCCGCCAGCAGCCGCCGACTGAGCTCCGCCGTGAAGAGCAGGTTGGCCAGTTTGGACGTGCCGTAGGCGACCCACGTGTTGTGGAACGCCCCCCCGGCCACGTCGCCCTCGCGCAACCGCCCCATGCGGTGCATGTGCGAGCTGACGGTGACGATGCGGGAGCGCTCGGTCGTCACGATGCGGTCCAGCAGTAGTCCCGTCAGCGCGAAGTGGCCCAGGTGGTTCGTCGCCATCTGCAGCTCGAAGCCATCGGGGGTCAGGCGGTAGGGAGTGCCCATCACCCCCGCGTTGTTGACCACGATGTCCAGCCGGGCGTGCCCGGAGAGCACCTCGTCGGCGGCCCGTCGTACCGAGACGAGGTCGGCGAGGTCGAGGTGGAGCAGCTCCAGGGACGAGCGCTCGAGCTCGCTCTCGAGCTTGTCGCGGGCCTGGCGCGCCTTTTCCTCGTCGCGGCAGGCCAGGATCACGTGCGCCCCGTGGCCGGCCAACGCACGGCTCGTCTCGTATCCGATGCCGCTGTTCGCTCCGGTGACGAGCGCGATTCGGCCCGTCAGGTCCCCGATGTCCGCCGCACTCCAGGTGCCGCCGCCCGTCGCCTCGCTCCCGGAGATCCGGATCACGCGTCGCCGCTGGGGTCCGTCGGAGCGGTCCCCAGCTTGCCCGCCTCGTCGTCCTCGAAAACCTGCATGATCTCGGCCCGCGTGCTGACAAGGGCAGGTCAGGACGCGTCGAGGCGAGCGACCTGATCAGGCGTCAACGTGATGTCGGCCGCCGCGGCCGAGGCGATGGCCGTCTCGGGGCGGCTGCTGCCGGGGATCGGGATCATCCGTGGGCCCTTGGCCAGCAGCCACGCCAATGTGATCTGTTGCGGGCTGCAACCGACCTCGGTGGCGACCTCGGCGAACGCCGGGAAGGTCTGCTCGATCCGGTCGGAGCGGCCGATGCCGCCCAAGGGACTCCACGGGATGAAGGCAATGCCGAGCTTCATGCAGTGCTCGAGCTCGACCTCCGAGGAGCGAAAGCGCGGGGAGAACTCGTTTTGCACGCTGACCAGGCGGCCGCTCAGCACCTTCTGCGCATCGTCGATCTGCGCCACGGTCGCGTTCGAGACACCCGCCATCAAGATCTTGCCCTCGTCCAACAGGTCGGCCAGAGCGCCCACCGACTCGGCCCACGGGACCGCGGGATCGGGCCGGTGGTACTGGTAGAGGCCAATGGCGTCGACCCCGAGGGCCTTGAGCGAGGCCTCGCAGGCCTCCTTCACATAGGCGGGATCTCCGTGCACGGTCCAGCTGCCGTCTCCCGGGCGGCGATGTCCGCCCTTCGTGGCGATGAGCACGTCGTCGGTGGCGCCGCCATACGTCGCCAGGGCCTCAGCCACGAGCCGCTCACCGTGGCCGTGCTCGCGCACGCCGAGTGAGTAGGCGTCAGCGGTGTCGATGATGGTGACGCCGGCGTCGAGTGACGCGTGGATGGTGGCGATCGCCTGAGGGCGGTCGGGGCGTCCCTCAATGGAGAGTGGCATCTCGCCCAACCCGATGGCGCTGACGGTCCGGTTGCTGATGGGACGTTGTTGCATGGGGCCCTCCTCGTCTGGTCCGGCTCGCTCCGCGTGGGTCACCGCCCCCAATCACCGTCTACTACCCGACTCGGTGGAACGCAATCCTGTAGAGCAGCGTGCCCTCCGCGATCGGCCCGGCGTGAGCGGCGCGTGCCCGCAGCGCCTCGCGGTCATGCTCCCCGGCCCTGCGGACGTCGGCGTCGGAGATGCGGCCGAACGGGACGAGCTCGATAGTGTCGACCTCGATCTCGGTCGGTCCGACGCGGTATCGCCCACCGACCTTGGCGTGGGGTCGGCGCCAGAGCCGGAAGGTGACGGTGATGTCGCCGGCGGCGATGTCGTCGCGCAACTCCGAGCTGAACTCCACAGCTGGACTTTACGGGGGGCGTTGCCGTGGTCCCTCGGGTACACCCCGAGTGAGCGGGTACCGGTGCGCTCGCCGTGAAACGGGGATACCGTGCCGCAAAATTGAGGTTTTCCAGGCGATCTCCTGGGTTTCCACATCTGCGTGCCTTGCGGGGCGGTACGGTTCCCGAGGTGGGACGTGCGGCTTGTGGGCTGCGCCAGTGATGGTGAGGTTCGTCCGACTCATTTCGATCCGGGCACGGGACGGAGAGTGGCCGAGGAGGCGAGGCAGTGACCGGAACGATCGGGGTGGGGGAACCAAAACGCCGTTTCACGCGGAGACCATCGCGGCGTCCGGTGGCGGGGGTCGGGGCCGCCCTTACCTTGGTCGTCATCGTTGCGGCCGGCGCGGTTTGTTCCTCGCTGAGCGTCCCCATCGATTGGCTGCGGGTGTCGTCGGCGGCGGCGGCGGGGGGCTGCCAACCTCCGACCGGTTGGCAGTCGACGAAGGCCGTAGCGGTGCCCGGCGTCCCGTCCGACTTCGATCTCATGTCCTTCGACGGCACGATCATCCGAATTCACTGGTTCCCCGACCCGTCGGCCGGCGACCGGGCCCGCCCTACGGTGCTGATGGGCCCTGGCTGGGGTGAGTCCGGTGACACCGACACGTCGCAGGCGGGAATCCAGGGAGCGCTGAGCATCGCGCAACTCTGGCAAGGCGGATTCAACGTGCTGACATGGGACCCGCGGGGATTTGGTCACTCGACCGGATCGGCCGAGGTCGATAGCCCGAGCTACGAGGGTCGGGACGTGTCGGCCATGATCAACTGGGTCGCGCAGCAGCCCGGCGTCGAGGTGGAACGTCCGGGCGTGCCCCAGGTGGGCATGGTGGGTGAGTCCTACGGGGGAGGCATCCAGTTCGCGGCAGCCGAGCGCGACTGCCGGATCGATGCGATCGCGCCCACCATTGCCTGGCACTCACTCGGGACCAGTCTGGACAAGAACCAGACTCCGAAGTCGGGATGGGGGGACATCCTGGATAGCGTGTCGTCGACGGCCAAGCTCGATCCTGACATCACTGCGGCCGACCGCGACATGGACACGACCGGTGTGATCGATGCCCGAAGCGTTTCCTTCTTTGAGAGCCGGGGACCGGCCCAATTCCTTTCGAGAGTCAAGGTGCCCACCTTGATCCTCCAGGGCACGGTCGACGACCTGTTTACGCTCGACGAGGGAATCGCGAATTACCGGGCGCTCCGCCTCCAGGGAACCACGGTCTCGATGGCGTGGTTCTGCGGAGGCCACGGGGTGTGTCTGACCGACCCGGGGTCAGCGATTGAGGTCGGCCCCCTCTCACTCGCCTGGATGCAGCGGTACGTCGCCCGGGACACCTCGGTCCACGTGCTCAAGGGATTCGTCTTCGTCGACCAGAAGGGCACCTCGTACGCTGCCCCGGGCTACCCGCTGACCCCCGGAGCTCCGATCGTGGCCACCGGTTCAGGCAGGCTGGCACTGAAGGCCGGCGGAGGGTCGGGGCCGCCCACCGTCGCGCCCAATGCTCAGGCAGCCAACGTCGTCGATGTCGTGGCCGACTCCGTCACTCCGGGCCCCGCGACGAACGCGCTGAACATCACCGTCCCCATCGCCCGTGCGGCGGTCGTCGTCGGCGCACCGAACCTGTCGTTGACCTACTCGGGCACTGTCATGCCGGGGACGCGCCCCACCCGGGTGTTCGCGCAGTTGGTCGACCCGGTTACTGGGATCGTCCTCAACAACCAGATCACTCCCATTCCGGTCACGCTGAACGGCAGGTCACACACGGTCACGGTCCCACTCGAGACCGTCGGCTACACCGCGACTGCGGGCACCTCGCTCGACCTTCAGCTCGTCGCGACAACTGTGGCGTACGTCACCCCGCGACTCGGTGGGACGATCGAATTCGCGCGGGTCACAGTGGTCCTTCCGACCGTGAAGGGTCTCAGTGTCCTCCAGCGAGGCTGAACGACCTTGGCGCGCTCACCACGGACGGCCGTGTCACTGCAGCGGCACGAATCGTTGCCGGTGTGTCTAGCTGGAATCGAACCAGCGACGCCAGCATTATCAGCATCCGGTCAGAGGAGCCGCCCAATAGGGACGATCCGTAGTTGCTGCCTGTTAGCTACTTGCAGTGACACCATCGGAAGACAGCGGTCAGTCTCGGGACGGAGCAGTGAAGGGCACGGCTCTGGGCACAGCTCCGTCTGTGCCTAACGATCCACCGTTTCGATGCTCCTACGGCGGTACGGTGGCACCTCAAAGGTCGATCATCAGCGAAATAGTCAGTGAGTTACGGCTAGGCGTCTGCGGCGGCGTAGATCGTGTCGGCAGTTGGCATGCTGATAGCGGGTACGTCGTCTCGGATCGCAATTCATAGACCGGGTGTGAGGACTGCTGGGAGGTTGAGGGAATCGTTGATGACCTTTTATCCAAGAGACGATCGGAATGGCGTTCCGTGAGGGATCACGACCTCGCGCCGTTACGAATTCTCTTGACCATCCATCACGAACTCGATCTCAACACCGGAGCGCCGGGGTCGACTCTCCAGTTGGGAAATGCTCTTCGCAGAAAAGGCCACCACGTATCCGTGGTGGGCTTCGACAATCTCCCGATCGATCTAGGACCGCGCCTAAACCAGCTCACCTTTCCCGTGTATGCCGCTGCTCACGTCGGACGTTCGCTGAGCCGAGGTCTGGTGGATGTTGTGGAGGCCTCGACGGGTGACCTCTGGCTGCTGTCCCGGGTCGCGATCACCAAGGCACCGGCAATCGTCGTAACTCGGAGCCATGGGCTCGAACACCTGGCCCACATTAAACGGATCGACGCCGCCAAGCGCGGTGAACTGACCTTGCGCCGCCGGTACTTCATCTACCACGGCGGTATTCGCCTGCCCCAGGTGGCAGGGTCGCTGCGGAGGGCTGACATCTCCGTATTCCCCAACGCACCTGAGCGGCAATGGGCCATTGACCACCTTCGTGTTCGGCCTGATCGCGCAGCGGTCGCACCGAATGGCGTGGCGCCCGAGCTTCTTTGTCGTCCGCTTGGCGACGCGGACGCGGTTCCTCGAATAGCGATCCTCGGCGGGTTTACGTGGACAAAGGGTGCCGAGACCGCTGCCACGGTTCTTTCCGAGCTGTTGAAGCGGACGCCCAGCCTCGGGGCGACCTGGCTGGGGGCCGACCCGGCTGAGGTTGCCGGTGCCCTGGATCCCGCTGTCCGCGATCGTGTCAGGGTTCTCCCTCGATATGAGCTCGTGGAGCTGCCCTCCCTGCTTCGTGAGCACGAAATTCTCCTCTTCCTGTCCCGCATGGAAGGATTTGGAATCGTTGTCATCGAGGGCATGGCGTGCGGGTTGGTCCCCGTCGCAAGCGACATTCCCGGACCGAGGGACGTCCTCAACGGCAAGGACGCAGGGATCCTGGTTCCGGTTGGTGATGTCGGAGCCGCAGTCGATGCCGTCACCTATCTCTTGGAGCATCCCAGAGAACGCCAGCAGATGCGCCAGCGTGCCCACACGTTGGCTCAGGGTTATTCGTACGAGGCGATCGCAGACGGTCGGGTCGCGTTGTATCGGAGGCTCCTCGGTGAGAAGCTGGCGCAGAAGTCGAGGCAGTGACCTGAGCGAGAGGTTCTTCTCCGAATGGGAGATGACGTGGTCGCGGTGACGCAACGCAATTCTTGGCTTGCACCAGGACACAGATCGCTGCGGTCTGCGCTCGTGCGCGTCGACCGAGTGGCCGGGCGGGCACTGCCGAGTATGGCCAGGTGGTGTGCCCGCGACATCACGGACGAGCTGGGTGCAGCACGGATCTTCGTCTTGTCGCCGCACCCCGATGACGAGACCTTGGCCTGCGGCGCCACGATCTCGAGGGTGGTCCAAGGCGGAGGCTCGGCAGTCGTCATCATTGCGACGGACGGCAGCCTTGGTGTCCCGACCGTTCGTCGCAGCATCATGGCGGCGACGCGTCGAGAGGAGGTCGTCGCTGCCACCGAGACGCTCGGTGTCGAGTCCCGAAATCTCGTCCATCTGCAGTTGCCCGACGCAACTCTGTCCGACAACGAGGCACACCTGACGAAGCTCATCGGAGAAGTCCTCGAAGATCGTCGACCCGACATCGTGTTCTCGCCGTCGGTCTTCGATACGCACCCCGATCACGCCGCCTTGGGCCGCGCGGCTCGGGCCGTGCTCCGCGACCGTGAGATCAGGCATCTCGAGTACCTGATCTGGGGTTGGAATCGACCTTTTCGGCTCTCGGCCCGGCTGCTGCGCCAGCAGGACATGGGTCAGCTTCTTCCTGTGCGCCCAGTGCGGATCCGAAGTCACGGCTACGAGAGCACGAAGGCGCAGGCCCTCGCCTGCCACAGGTCACAGGTCGCGCCGAACGCCACGCTCTTCGGCGTCCCACTCGAGGGCACGGGCCGGCTGGACAGCGGGTTCCTTAAACACTTCGATCATTCGAGCGAAATCTTCTTTCCCGGCCCCTCGTGTGCGATCCAACCGACCTGACGCGCCTGAACAAAGGAACTCCGGATATAGAGCGGGTTCGGACATCGTGTTACTCCGTTTGTCACGCGACCTCCGGCGACGCCATCAGACCCTTCTCGCACCGCCACGCAGTAAGAATTTAATTTTTAGGATCAGACGGTCGGATGCGGGCGACCTCACTGCTACGAGCGGCCGCCGGTCACGAAATGATGTCCCCCATGGCGGGGACGACACCTTCAGCGGAGGCACTATCGGCCACCATGACGTCGCGCTCCCGCACGGTCACTTCGGCCGCTGAGCCCACGGGAACTTGTGCGGCCGAGTTGGGCTGGTCCACGTAGACCACGACGTCGTCGTTGAGGAGTACACCGAGCCGCGTCACCGAGCCGAGAAAGGTGGTGGTCATAACGATGCCACTCCCGCTGGGCGACGCGGTGACAGCCAAACCTTCGGGGCGCACGAGGACGTCGACCGCCGTTCCCGTGGCGCGATCGCCCAGGGGCGAGCTGGCCGCGGGGCGGATGTCCACCGTGGTGTCCAGGAGCCGAACGCGTCCGTCCTCGACCACCCCGGGGATCCGATTCATTGTACCGACGAATTCGGCCACGAACGGCGTGGCAGGTGCCGCGTAGAGGGCCGAGGGCGTATCAACCTGCTCAATGCGACCGGCCCGCATGACGCAGACCCGATCGGCCATGGAGAGCGCCTCCTCCTGGTCGTGCGTGACGAACAGGGTGGTGATCTTGAGCCGGGTCTGCAGTACCCGGATCTGCTCGCGCAACTGGACCCGGACCTTGGCGTCGAGTGCGGAGAGGGGCTCGTCAAGCAGTAGCACGCGGGGTTCAATGGCCAGGGCGCGGGCCAGGGCGACTCGTTGCTGCTGGCCGCCGGACATCTGATGGGGGTACTTGTGTGCTTCGGATTCGAGACCCACCATCTCGAGGACCGAGAGCGCTCGCTGCTGGCGCTGGGCGCCACTCACCTTTCGCATCCGCAGTCCGAAGGCGACATTGTCTTGCGCGGTCATGTTGGGGAAGAGGCTGTAGCTCTGGAACACCATCCCCATGTCGCGTTTTTGGGGTGGAATGCGTGCCTGGTCTTGGCCATCGAGCAGGACGCGCCCTTCGTCGAGCGTCTCGAATCCGGCCAACACCCGCAGCGCTGTCGTCTTGCCGCATCCCGAGGGCCCGAGCAGCGCGACGAGTTCACCGGGGGCGAGGGTGAGACTGAACTCATCGAGTGCCGCTGTGACCCCGAAACGTCGGCCTAGGCGGCGCAGCTCCACGGTGGCCCCTCGCGGCTGGACCGCGCTGTCGGCCCGGCGTTGGGTGATGGTCATGACCCTGCGTCCTTTCGCGTCTTAGCCGTGCGCTCGATCCGCCGCAGGTCCAATGCGGAGATCGCCATGAGCACGACCCAGGTCAGGACAAGTGCCAAGAGGGACACGGCAGTGGAGACGCTGCCATCATCCTGAGCGAAGTTGTAGATCCAGACGGGGAGGGTCTGGAAGAGATCCAAGCTGGCCATGGTGAACTCTCCGAGCACCAGAGCCACCGTGAGCACCACGGCCGAGAGCAGGCCGGAGCGTAGGTTGGGCACGACGACGCGCCACAAGGTCGACCCCCAGCGACCGCCGAGCGAGCGGGAAGCCTCAACCAGGGTCTTGAGGTCGATTGCCCGCAGGCCGGCGTCGAGTGATCGATAGACGAAGGGCATGGCCAAAATGCCGTACTCGAGCGCCAGCAGGTAGGGCGTGCTCTTCAGGAAGGTCGGAGCCACCTGCAGGACGCCGATGATGAGGACGATCGGGGGGATGACGATGGGCACGATAGTGATCGAGTCGAAGAACCGGCGCAGCCCTGGCACCCGCAGATGCACGTAGACCGACGTGGGAACCATCAGCACGAGCATGATCACAGTTGTGGCAGCCGCCAGTTGCAGCGAGAGCCAGAGCGCGGCGGTGAACCCCGCCTGGCTCGGGATGGCGGTGTAGGCGGAGAGAGTGAAACCGGTGCCGTTCGGGCCTTCGAGCGAGAAGCGTAGGGCGGCGTAAATGGGGACTAAGAAGAAGGCGCCCGTGCAGAACAGGACGATGCCCCTCCACCAGGCGATGGAGCGCAAGCGGGCCCCCGAGAAGCGGCGCTGGGGCTGCTCAATGGACTCCTCGACGTCGAAGAGTGCGTCGACCTCGCCTAGCGCAACCAACGCGACGCCCGTTTCTGCACCCGCGAGTAGAAGAACATCACGATGCCGGCGACCACGATCAGGCCGAGCCCGAGCGCCTTGCCGACGTTCTGCTCTCCGGCGATCACGTTGCCGTTGAGGAACGAACCGATCTGAATGGAGGTCAGCGGGATGCTGCCGCTGGTGAGGGCTTCCGCGGTGGCGTAGGCGGAGAGCGCACTACCGAACAGGAGGAGAATGCCACCGAGTACGGAGGGGAAGATGACCGGACCGCCGACGTAGCGCCAGTAGTGCCAGCTGTTGGCCCCGAGTCCCGACGCCGCTTCTCGCCATGCCGGGCGCAGACCTTCCAGGGCGGGGGTGATGACGAGGACCATGAGGGGCAGCTGGAAGTAGGTGTAGACGATCGCCACGCCGAAGAACGTGTATAGGGAGAAGCCGTGATCCCAGGGGTCGAATCCGAGAGTCGACATCCAGCGGGTCACCAGACCCGTGGTGCCCAAGGTGGCGATGAAGAGGAAGGCCAGCGGGACACCACCGAATTGGGCAAAGACCCCCGAAGCGGTGGAGACCACCCGCCGCAGCGGTCCCCGACGCGAGGTGAACACGGCGTACGCAACGATCACCCCGAGCACCCCGGGGACGATGGAGGTCAGCAGGGACAGCTCAATACTCATCACGAATCCGTGTGCATAGACGCCGTGTGTGGCGACGGCGATGTTGTTCAATGTCCACCCGCCCGAAGGGCTGCGAAACGCCCCGAGCACGACCGCAGCTGCGGGCACGACCAAGAACAGTGCCGTGTAGATGGCAAAGGGGACCAGCCCCGCCGCGCCGGCGAATGCGGAGCGCACGCGCCGGCGCGGGAAGGGCTGGGCGGACATTTCCGGTGAAGCTGTGCTCACCCGCTCGTGACCGAAGACCAGTTCTGCGTCACCACGTTCTCGGCCTGGGTCAGCTGCGCCTGGGTCGGGAATGAAATTGCGCCCTTCGGAGCCACCGGCAGGGAGTCGTACGCCTTGGCGTCTACCGTGCCGTTCTTCACCATGCCTGCAAGCTCAATAGGCCGGGCCGAGCCCTGCAGCCAGAGGTTCTGACCGGTCACCGAGTAGAGGTACTCCTCCCACAAGCGAGCTGCCGCGGGGTCGGGAGCCGTGGCGCTGATGGCCTGGTCGTAGTAGGAGGCGTAGTGGCCATCGGTCGGGATCACGACCTTCCATCCCGGAATGCTCGAGGCGACCTCGGATTCCTCGAGGTAGTCCCACCAGATCAGGATCGGCGTTTGGCCGCTCTTGACCGTGGAGGGGCCGCCGGTGACCGGCACAAAGTTGCCCTCGGACGCCAACTTCTGGAAGTACTCAACTCCGGGCAGTATGTCGTTGAACGAGCCGCCCTTGGCGAGCGCCGCCGCGTAGACCGCAGCGAAGGCGGCGCCCGCCTGGGTCGGGTTGCCGTTCAGTGCGACTTGGTTCTTGTAGATCGGCTTGAGCAGGTCGGCAAAGGACGTCGGCGGCGTCTTGACCACTTTTGAGTCGTATCCGATCGACACGTATCCGCCGTAGTCGGAGAACCAGTCACCGTTTCCGGCTTTGGCATTCGAGGGGATCTCGCTCCAGCTCGCCACCTTGTACGGCGCAAGTAGACCCTCACCTGCAGCCGACAGCGCGAAGGAGGGACCGATGTCGAGGACGTCGGGAGCGCGTGACTGCCCTTTCTCCGACTGCACCGCTTCGATCTCATCGGCGCTGGTGCCGTCGGGGTTTTCCGAGTTGATCTTGATGTCGTACTTCTTGGAGAAGTCCTTAATGATGTTGCCGTAGTTGGCCCAGTCAGCCGGGAGGGTAATCACGTTGAGCGTGCCCTCCTCCTTAGCCGCCTTGATGAGCCCGCTCATGCCACCGAATGCTGCCGCTGAAGTGGCCGTCGAGGGATTGACCGAGGCTCCGGCGTTTCCCGCACTCGGCACGATGCCACACAGGGTCACGCCTATGGTCAGCGTTGCGACACCGGTCAGGATGGTGCGCAGGCGTGGTCTCATTTTGTTATGTCCTTTCATCGGGGGGATTGGGTTGGTTGGGGTTGGAGACATTGCTGGTGGTCGCCGAACAAGGCGTCTTCAGGTCCGGTTGAACACTCCGATCCATTGGGTGATGTCGGCTATGAGGTCCGTGTGCAGTGTTCCGCCGGGGTCGCACCGGCCCCGATGGGACCTGCTTCGCACGGTAACAGTCGACCCGCGAACGGCGAGTTACGTGAAAGCATCCTGCAGGCAATTCATTGGTGAGCTCGCGTGACGCGTTGGTTAGGTTCGCGTGACGCGTTAGTGAGGGTGTCGCGACTCTGCCGTGACGAAAAGGGAACGCGGATGTACCCGTCGGCATACACCAATTGGAACTCTCTGGATTCACGTCCGGGGACATCCGGTGACAACTGGAGGCACTGAACACGACGTTTACGGAGCGGGTTGCGTCTGTGCCCAGTTCGTGACGTGTCGCTTTATGGGATGGATGTGGGGTGATCGAACTGCGAATTCTGCGAAAGCTGCTCGACTCCTACGTCACTACGGTCGCACCATGACAAATGAAGAGAGCGTCACCGGACTAGAGGGGCGCGTGGATACACCTCAGCAATGTCATGGAGATCAGGTTCGGGTTGTACGCCAAGCACCACCGACCCGAGGGTCGTTGATGCGGGGGAGCACTTGTATTGCTGGGTCAGGTCCGTTCAGGAGCACCGGGCGCGCACTTAAAACTTCCCCGCTCTACTCTCGGTCCGTGAACCCAGCCGCTGTTGCTCGTCGTGGGGCGAGTCACCGGGGACCTCGACGCTCCCTTGCTGACTTCGCAGTTGATAGATGGTCAACCCAAGCGAGACCCCGGCGACCGTCAAGGCGAGTGAAGCGATGCCGATGGCTAACCCAATCATTGCCAAAAGCTACCGTCAGGTTGTGTCTCCCGCCCCGGCGACCGTCCCCCCGGCTTCATCGCCCAGCCCATGAAGTGCTGGGCGCTGATCTCGACGGCACGATGCAGGGTGATCTTTGCCCTGAGCGCCCGAACTGGACGGGGTCGGTGGTTAGCCCCTCACGCGACCGCTGGTGGCGAATGTGGGCTACCGGCGCCCGAGCCGAGGGTCACGGTCGGCAGCCTGCGGACGACGGCCCTAGAAACCGCAGTGTGCCACGGGCGTCGCGGATCGCGTTGCCAACGTTGGAGTGTCCCTCCGATCGCTCAAACGGACGCAGCGAGCTTGAGGATGGCCTCGATCACGACGTCGGGCTTCGAGAGCATGGCAACGTGGCTGCTCGCAACCTCATACGTTGTGGCGTCCATCCGCTTCGCGACGAACCGTTCAAGTTCCGGATTCACGGTGTGGTCTTCCGTCCCTACGATGTACGCGCACGGCTTCGACTTCCATGCGGCACCAGGAATCTTCTGATTGAACAGGTCCACAACCGGGACGCCCTGGGTGGCCCAGACGAGCTGCTGCTCCTTCGGCGACAGGTCGCCACAGAAGTACCCGATGCCCTCCCGCTTCAACCAGATACGGCCTCCCGCGACTTCGATGTGATCCAAGACATCTGTTTTGGGGAACTTTTCCTGCAGGCTCTGTGACGTTTCGTCGTCGTCTGGGGCGAGCGCGCAGATATAGACCAGACCCACAACGCGGTCGTCGGTTCCAGCCGCTGTGATCACGGTTCCGCCATATGAGTGACCGACCAGGATGGCCGGGCTCTTGACCTGCCCCAGAGCGCGCTTCACTGCTGCCACGTCGCCCTCCAATGAGTCCAGGCTGTTCTGAGTGGACACCACCTCGTGCCCATCCTCGATCAAGGCGGGAATCACTTTGCTATAGCACGAGCCGTCAGCCCAGAGCCCGTGTGCGAACACGACACTCGGCTTGCTTTCCCTCGACATAGTTCCTCCCTTCACTGGACTCGAACCCGGGGCGATCCGCGTCACCTACGATCCCAATGCTTGCGCCAAAAAACCGCCGCGTCCACCGAACCCTGGGAGTCCTCTGACCTGCACTTTTAGTATGCACGGCCATTTGTAATCGCCATGGGACATCGAGGTATCCCAGTGCGCCGAGACGGGGATGGGTCACCTTCTGCTGCGATGCGGTCCGAGCCGCCAACATCTCACCAACGCGACGTGATCCGAAGCCTGACGCGAGCAGCGCCCCGGAGCGCCTTGAGAGCCGGAGGGCCGTCGCCAAAGGTCCGACCGACGTGGCGAAAAGTCGAACCCGCCGCGCCACCATCCACGGGGGATGCACGCGAAACAAGGGACCCTCAACCCGAGGGCTTCGACTGCCGACACCGACAAAACGACCCCGGTCCGATACGACGGGCCGGGGTCGTTTCGCTGGCTGCGCACGCTACAGGGAAAGGCGGTTATCCCTGGCGTGTCAGTCCAGTGGCACGTTGCAGGGACTTGGCGAAACCCTGCGTGCCAGCCGTCAAGTCTGGCAGGCGCGAACCGTCAGCGCCATGGGGGCGGGCCGCCCACTCACGGCGTCAATGATGCCTTCGCCGCTGAATGAGAGCCAAGATCAGCATGCCAGCCACGATGGTGGCGGCCAGAGCCTCCCAAAGTGGAATCGTTACCCAGGGCACCAGCGCTCGGATACGCACCCGATGCGTGTTCTCAACGACGAACACAACTGCAACGAAGAGAATCACGAACGCCAAGAGATGGCGCGCGACGAATCCCCCTCGGCCTTTCTTTTGTTTCGGGGGCGAAACTGCTTGGTCCGTCATGAAGCGACTACTACCCATCCGGCACGGCCCGCAAAATCACCCGGACGGGTGTGCTCGCTGCGCGAAGCGGCCACCGGGTGGAGGAGTGGCCACAACGCCCCTGGATCGGGCGCCGCTAGCACCGCCCGAGGCGGAGCGAGGCTCCCGACACAAGGGGGAGCCGCTCACGCACACCCCCGACGCAGGTGCAAATAGCTGTATGCCCTTTAGGCACGGCCTCAAATCACCCGACTCGGGTGGATTACGGGAATAACTCAGCGTGCTTACCGAATCTTTGTTCAGCGCGCGACTCGGGCATCGATCACGGGAATGCTTCGTCGGGCCAGACGATGTCGCAGCAGAGCTGGACGCGCTCGTCGCAGATCCACACGTGAGGGCCGGCGATGATCCGGACGTCTTCCTGGCCCTTTGCCGCAAAAACTGCAGTCGGTTCTTCTTTCTCACCATCGAGCTCGAGCGTACGCGAACCGGCGCCGAAGCGGGGTCGATGGACCTCGCTTCGATATGGCGTACGGGGATACAGCCAGAGCCGATCTCCTACAGCAGTCGCACGGTTGACGGCGGATTTAGCCCCTCATTCTCGGACTATTGGACACCGCGTGACGAGCTCTGCGGGGTGGGTCGCCAAACAGCAATCGCAGCCGACCGGCAAGTGTGAGTGTCACCGACTTGCCGTTCGGGCCCTCAGATACAGAGGTCCGTGGTACGCCGTAGCCGTCCAAGACGAAGTGGGATTGGTCGAGATCCTCGCGTAGCCACTTGAGTTCGACCGAAGAAGACCGGGCGGTCGACGCGAGACGCTGGCGACGTAGAAGCCTCGTGACAGGGGGGATTGCCACGGCGTCAATGGTACAAGATTCACCCCGGGAATCCGTCGAGTGCCTGTGGCGTCACGGTGCATATTCCAGGGGCGGTCCGAGTCCGTGGCTGGTGCTCGCGCGCATCACCCGATCGGTTTGGCGTGAGACGCCCCTAAACGCGAACCGACCCCACGCCATGAAAACTCTCCGGGGGGGATCGAAGAGGGAGACGTGCGTGGGGCCGAGTCGAGGTCGGTCTACCAGCGCGCTCGGGAAGGCGGAGCTCCGATCCCTGTGCGGACGCCAAAGGTTCATCTCACGTTCGCGACGAAATCACGGATGACGCGAAACGGCCCCGCCCGGGGGGTCTGAGGCGGGGCCGTAACGCAGGGTTGACGCTGCACGTTTTACCGGACGTCGGTTGCAAATGAGGCTGATTGTCGGATTACAGCCGCGTGAACTGACGCGTTAAGACCCGGACCGAAGCCGGGGCCGAGACGCTGACTCTGTGAAGCCGGCTAGGTCAGATAGGAGGAGATGACCAAATCGAGGAGAGCCCGGATCTTGCCGCAGTGCTGCCGAACCGCCTCGTCCTGGAGTTCGCAGAACCCTTCGCCCATGGCTTTGTCGGAGCGAAGTATCCGCGCGTGCCGTTCCTCGCTACGTGCGTTACGCGGCCGTGACCGCATGCCCCTCCAGCGCATGAACCGCGCATGAACCTTGCGCGAATCGCGCTTGGGACGGTGTCGGTCGGGCGCAAGATGGTTTCTATGGATCACCGAGAGAGGCCCTCCGAGACGCTGCGTCAGCACGCCTCGACCTACGTTGACGAGCTGGTCCGGATCGCGCCACCCTGCGGGCGCCCGTTGACGGCGGAAATGAGAGAGGACACCATCGCCCTGGTCGAGTGGGCCATGCACGATCTGAGCGCCTGGAACCAGCTGCGACTACCCTGAATGTCGGCGGTAGGTCGATGTTGGAGGTGTCGGACTTGCAAACCCATCGTCGGGCCACGATCTCGCAGCGAAATGACGGGAGCTGGATCCTCACATGCCCAGAATGCCTTCGGGCTCCCGAGGATGAGCAGCCGATCGGAATCGGCATCCCGTTAGATTCTCGTGAGACGGCCGAACAGCTCAGAGAGAACCACACCGGGCGATCCACCGCTACAGCTCGGTGAACCTGCGGAGCGCAGCCAAAGGACCTAGCGCCGCCGGCCGAACTCCTGCAGGTCGTCAACCAATCCAGATGGTCAGGGCACGCCTACACCCTGAACCAGCGGTCACCCTTGGGGGAGAACCAACGTCCTGTCCATAACGGCGTCTCAGGGCAATCGTTGGCCTGGAGGTTGCGTCATAGATCATCTGCCAGCACCGGCCAGGCTGGGCGACGAAGCCCGGGCACGGGGTCGCCGGGCCGGGGCGTGAAGACCACGGGACCGAAAGTACGCCGCGTGTCGGATCTGTGTCACGAGACAGTTTTGTGATCGGTCGCGCCGGTATGTAAACCAATTCTGACCAGGGGTGGGGCTAGCAAGAATCGAACTTGCGACCTCAGCATTATCAGTGCTGCGCTCTAACCGACTGAGCTATAGCCCCCGAAGTCCAGGCTGGAGGACGTTTGAGGCTACACCACGACCCCTCTCCCCCCGCCAGGCCAGGTCCTTTTTCACCCCTTGGAAAGGGTCGATGCGATCAAGAAGGCGAGCGCGTCCGCCCCTGGCCCGTCGATCGCCAGGTGGGTACCGTCTGCGCCGAACCACTGCGGGTTCTGGGCGGCCAATGTCGCCCAGTTCGCGATGACGACGTTGGGGTACCGGGTGGCACCGTTGGCGAGAACCGCGTTGTTGGGGTCCTGCCACGGGCGGTCGACGTGCACGTTCACGAAGACCACCCGCGAGGCACCGCCGAGGATCGCCATCATGCTGTCGAAGTCCGTGTCCGTGATCGGTCCGTTGGTACCCAGTCCGACGATGACGTCTCCCCCGAGTTGGCCGTCCGCCTTCAACGTCTGCAGGATGGATTCGCCGTCGGACCACTGCCTGCTGACCGCCGCCTCCACGTTGATCCCGGGAATCGCCGCCCGGAGCGGGTCCTCGTAGTCGAGCATCACCGAGTCACCGACGGCGGTCACCTGTCCGGCATTGAATCCCGGACCGGCCGGGCGGGTCGTTGTCGTGGTCGTCGTCGGAGCGGTAGACGTGGTCGTCGTGGTGGCCCTGGAGTGGTTCGTCGCCGCGAGGTGCTGTGCCGGAGTGGAGATCGCCGAGGTTCCCAGCACGAGGAAGGTCGTGGCGGCGCCCACCGCGGCGACGATGGCGACCGCGGCAACGGCGATCACCTTGCCGGATGGCCGGCGACGTTTCCGGGGGGTCGCGGCGCGGGCCATAGCCGACAGTTTCGCCGCTCGGGCGGGCGACTGGTCATCGCACGTCGGTCTAAAGAGGCAGTTCGGCGTCCTCCGGCCACAACCGCACACCGATCGACTGGCTTGCCGTCGCCAGGAGGTCGCCGTCCTGCGACCACAGGAAGGCGATCCCCTGGCCGTACCCGCCCACGACGGCATGCATGCGGATGTCGCAGAGCACCCATTCGGTCGGCTTGAGTTGGACCATGCGGAGCGTGTTGTCGAGGCTCCGTCCCATGGCGCGGCGTCCGATCGGTTGGGAAACGGCGCCGGAGACATAGTCGCCGAAGATGGCGAGCGTCGCGGCGGAGGGGGTCAGATGGCCGGGTACCCTCGCCCACAGTGCGGAGTCGGGGCTCCCGGGAGAGCCGTCCATCTCCTCGAACGTCCGCCCCCGAGCGGAGCGGACCTCGACGCTGTCCATGATGGTGTTTCGGAACATCTGGGGCAGGAAGCGCGGGGGGCACTCGTCCGGAGGAGGGACGTCGGGTGGCACGACCCACACTCCACCGACCGCCAGTTCGTCCTTCCCGAGAGAGGCATTCACCGTGAGGATCTCCCGGCCATCGACACTTCCGACGGCTCGGCCCTGCGTCACGTGTCGCCCCACGGCGGCCAGCGTGATATCCCAGACGAGCTCCTCGTCAGTGAGTGCATAGGACAGGTAGTGCCCGCTGGCCCACACGGTCGGACGTCCCGACGCCGCTTCCAGCGCGACGAGCGCCGCCCCGAGCGCGCACCCGCCGAACAGGAAGTTCCCCGGTGTCGTGAGCTGCGGCACAACGCGCATGCGCCAGTGCAGATCGTCGCTGTCAGGCTGCATCCCCAGGAAGGTCCGTGCGTCCACGGAGCCGCACCCTATCGGCGCTCGCCTGCTCGGCAGCAACTGGGCGCAGCGCACAAACTGAGTGGCGACCGATCATCGACCGACATCTGGCCGTTGCCGGCATCGCCGATGCTGACCTCCTCGCTCCCCGGGCGATAGGCCTCGGCTTGTACCGCGTCCCCCGGCGCCTGCGATGTCGGCGCTCGGTCGCTTCGCGGCCGTACTGATCGCGGTCGCGCACGAAGCTTCCCCCGACACCGAGGGCTGGCTGCTTCCGGGCCTACGATGGTGGTCCCAAAGAGCGGAGTGGTGGATCCGACCTCTCGCGTGCTCCGGGGGTGTAGCTCAGCTGGAAGAGCGGCGGCTTTGCAAGCCGTAGGTCGAGGGTTCGAGTCCCTTCACCTCCACTGATTTTGGACCTGACAGGACAATGTTTTCCCTGGTGGATGCAGACACTCGCATTCTTTTTCGCCCGTGTGGGCGCCGGGCGATGTTCGAACCTCCCGACCAGGGCGGGACGGTGGAGCGCCGCTCGTGTCATCCGAGCAGAATGGGGTCCGGAATGGCCGCGCGACGCGATTCGCCCTCGCGCCATCAGCTCGACTTGCTAATGGGAGGAATTGTCATGACCATCGTCGACCGGCAGCCGGTGCCGCTTCACCACGTCGATCGCTTCTTCATCGGCGGCGCGTGGGTGGAGCCCACCTCGGACGCGGTGATCGACGTCATCGACCCGGCGACCGAGGAGCGGTTCCTGCGAGTGCCCGGAGCCAGTCCGGCCGACGTCTCGCGGCGGTGGCCGCAGCCCGTGATGCCTTCGACCTTGGTCCGTGGCCCACCCTCAGCCACGCCGAGCGCGCCGACTACCTGCGCCAGCTGGGAAAGGCGGTGGCGGATCGGGCGGAGGATCTCGGACAGATCTGGCCCCGGGAGTCCGGCGCGCTTTACACGACGGCGGTGGCGGCTGGGCAGTTCGCCGCGATGCCCTTCGATGCGTACGCCGCACTGGCCGAGACGTTCCCGTTCGAGGAGCGGGCGCAACCGACCATGGGCGGTGTCTTCGGCCTGCTGGTACGCGAGCCAGTGGGCGTGGTGGGCGCCATCATCCCGTGGAACGCCCCCCTCAGCCTGATCTCCCACAAGATTGGTCCGGCTCTGCTGGCCGGGTGCACGGTCGTGCTCAAACTGTCGCCGGAGGCGCCCGGTGAGGGCTATCTGGTGGCGGAGGCCGCGGAGGCCATCGGTCTGCCGCCCGGCGTCCTCAACGTGATCACCGCCGAGCGCGATGTCTCGGAGTTGCTGGTGCGCGACCCCGGAGTGGACAAGATCACCTTCACCGGGTCGACCGCGACGGGGCGCCGCATCGCCTCGCTGTGCGGGGAGCGGATCGCCCGCTGCACACTCGAGCTGGGCGGCAAGTCGGCGGCGGTCATCCTCGACGACGCCGACCTCGAGGCCTCCGCCCAGACCCTGGCCCGATCGGAGTGCTTCCTGGCCGGCCAGGTCTGCTCGTCGCTTACCCGGATCGTGGTGTCCGAGCACCGCCACGACGAGTTCGTCGAGGCACTGGCGTCGGTCTTCTCCTCTGTGCGGGTTGGGGACCCGTTCGACCCGTCGACCCAGATCGGTCCCCTGACTTCCGCTCGCCAGCGCGACCGCGTGGAGGCGTACATCGCCAAGGGAGTCGGGGAGGGGGCGACACTGGTCACCGGGGGAGGCCGCCCGCGCCATCTTGACCGGGGCTGGTTTGTCGAGCCGACGGTGTTCTCCCAGGTCGACAACGCCTCCACCATCGCCCAGGAGGAGATCTTCGGCCCGGTCCTGGGTGTCATCCCTGCGGCCAACGAGGACGACATGGTGGCGATTGCGAACGACACCATGTACGGCCTCAACGCCTCGGTCTTCACCAGGGACACCGATCGGGCCCGCGATGTCGCCCGCCGGTTGCGTTCGGGCACGGTGGGACACAACGCGTGGCGCACCGACTTCGGGATCGCCTTCGGTGGGTTCAAGCAGTCGGGCATCGGCCGGGAGGGTGGCAGGGAGGGTCTGTTGCCCTTCCTCGAGACCAAGACCGTCATTCTCGAAGAGGTGCCGAGCGGGTACGAGTCCTGACGCAGCCCGAGCGGCAGGGCGCGATCGCCGCTGTCGCCTGACGGTTGGAAAGGGGCTCTATACGGCGCCCTCTGCCGACAAGCCCGCGATGTCGTCCCAGGAGAACCCGGACTCGAGCAGCACCTCCTCGGTGTGCTGTCCGAGCTCGGGGGCGCGCGGGCGGGCTGCCGGCAAGGGGTCCGAGAAACGCACGGGCGCCCGGACCACCTCCGCGGAGGACCCGGGAGCGTCCGGGTCCTCCACGCTGGCGATATAGCCGTTGGCCCTGACGCCAGGATCCGCGGCCACCTCGGCGTGGTCCAGGACCGGGGCGAAGCGCAGGCCCGCGGCACCGAGCAGTTCACACCAGTCCGCCGTCGGCTTCGTGGCGAACACTTCGTCGAGGATCGGCCACAGAGTGGCCTTGTCGTCCTCGAAGTACAGGAGCGTGTGGAAGCGCTCGATCAGGTCGGGCCGGCCGATCGTCCGGTAGAAGAGATCGCGTGCGGGTCCTGCCGTGCCGACGATGGCGATCCACCCGTCGGCGGTCGGGAACACGCCGTAGATACCCGGGATCATGGGGTGGCTCCGCCCGCTCGGGCCCGAGATCTCTCCCGACAGGAGATACCGGGTGTACTCACCGGCCTGGGCCCACAGCTGCCCCCCGAGCAGCGACGTCTCGACCAACTGCCCGCGCCCGGTGTGCTCCCGCGCGTACAGCGCGGCCAGGATGCCCGAGAGGAGGTTCTGCCCTGCGATGTGGTCGGCGATGGTGGCACCGATCGCACTCGGGTCGGCGCCGTTGCCGCCCGTCGTGCTGATCAACCCGCCCGCGGCCTGGGCGCTGAGGTCCGCTCCTTCACGTGCGGCATCAGGACCCTCCGGTCCGAAGGAGGATCCCATCGCGTAAATGATCTGCTCGTTGCGGGCGGCCGCGTCGGCGTACCCGAGACCCCACCCTTCCATCGTTCCCGGCTTGAAGTTGGAGATCACGACATCCGCCTGCTCAACCAGGCGGAGGAACACATCGCCGCCCTTCGGCACCCGCAGGTCGATCGTCATGCTCCGCTTCCCCCGGTTGTAGGCGATGAAGAAGGCTGATCGGCGGTCGCCACGAGCGATGGGGAGCCAGCGGGCTTGGTCGCCGAATCCGGGGAGCTCGATCTTGATGACGTCAGCCCCCCATTCCTGCATCGTCAACGACGCCTGCGGGCCCTGGACGAGAAGGCCCGCCTCCAGGACGCGGACGCCGTCGAGAGGTCCCATTCTCAGTGCGCTCGTGGTGTTCTGGTGGTGGGGGTCATCCGCCCACCTTTGTGACTTGCAACGGGTAGGTCAAGCCGTCCCCGAGTGGGACTCGTGATTGATCAGCGCCAGCCGACGCGCCGCAGTACGTGGGCCCGACAGCGCGCGGACCGGACATGCTCGAAGGTGCACTCGGACTGGGCCACGCAGTCGCAGCCGATGGCCTGGCCGTGGCAGGCCGGGCAACGCTCGATGTAGCAACCAGGATGGTGGACCCCCCCGAGCGGGGTCCCACAGTCCCGGCACTCCTCCGGCTCGTAGCGGTGCCTGGGCCGGAGCTCCTGGCCCCAGGGGATCGGCGCATAGGCCCTGCCGTCGATGATGACCGGGTCGGTCAGACAGCTGATCCCCTCGGTCATTTCGCCACCGCAGTGCGAACAAATGGCCATGACTCTCCTTTGTTCAACCCTGCGCCGATCATCTCAGGCCCGTGTCACACCGGCGCGGATGTCCGGGGGCCAGGGCTTCGGGCCTGCCCTACGCTTCGCCCATGACGACTGTGAAGAGCGAAGGGGAAACCAAGGCCCGGGCCGGATTGTTGTCGGGGAAGGTGTGTGTGGTCTCGGGTGTCGGTCCGGGGCTGGGCCGCCAGGCTGCTCGGGCGCTCGCCGCCCACGGGGCCGACCTGGTGCTGGCGGCGCGGCGTCAGTCGACCCTCGACGAGGTCCTGGCCGAGGTGTCCGGTATGGGCGCCCGGGCTCTCGCGGTGCCGACCGACATCACCGATACCGAGGCCTGCGCCCGCCTGATGGCGACGGGAGTCGAGGAGTTCGGCGGCATCGATGTCCTGGTGAACAATGCCTTTCGTTTCGACGCCTTCCAGACCTTCGAAGACGTAGACCTCGCCATCTGGCGCAAGATCATGGACACGAACCTCTTCGGCTCGCTGCAGATGACGCGGGCCGCGCTGCCCGCCATGCGTGCGCGCGGTGGCGGCTCGGTCGTGATGGTGGCGTCCATGGTGACGCGTCAGCCGCAGCCGGCCCAGGGGGGGTACGCCATCTCCAAGGGGGCGTTGCTGACGGCTACCCGGGTGCTCGCCTACGAGTTGGGCCCCTCCAAGGTCCGGGTGAACGCGGTCGTGCCCGGATGGATGGCGGGACCGTCGGTCGACATCTACGTCGAGATGACGTCGACGGGACGGGGGGTGCCGGCCCAGGTCGTGGTCGACGAGTTGAACGCCCGGGTTCCGCTGGGCCGGATACCGAGCGACCAGGACGTCGCCGGATCGATCGTCTACCTCGCCTCGGATCTCTCATCCGCCATGACCGGACAGGCGCTCGACACCAACGGGGGCGAGATCTTCGCCTGACGCCCGGCGGCCCGTCCGGTCCCCGGGAACCTCAGGAGCCCTCTCCTCCGCTCGCGGTGCACGAGCGGGGATCCCAAGGCTGCAGCGCTTGGACGGTCGGCGTC
Organism: uncultured Acidimicrobiaceae bacterium; assembly: GCA_963755375.1. Classification (GTDB taxonomy): domain Bacteria; phylum Actinomycetota; class Acidimicrobiia; order Acidimicrobiales; family RAAP-2; genus Bog-473. Next base: position 519,281 of record CAVWKG010000006.1, read on the forward strand.
GGGGCCTGGAAGGCGCCGGAGTTTCCGGTGTTGCCACTGGTGACCGACGTGGTTGTCGTGGTGCTCGGCCCGGTCGCACCCGCCGGCGCAGTGGGGATGGTCGTCGGCGGAGCGTTGACCGTGAAGTCGCTGCCCGTGACGACGGTGACCTGGGAACCCGCCTTCACCTGCGTCGGGTCCATAGCCATGATCACGGCGCCCGACAGCGAGTTCGCCACGGCCTGCGCCGCCGCCAGCTGGGCCGGTGTCTTGGACGCGTAGTACACGACCGTCTCGGCCTCCTGACCCACTGGTGGGCTGTCGCCGATCGTGCCGATGTGGAAACCGAGCGCCTGCAGGCCTTGTGCCGTCGTGGTCGCCTGGTTGTAGGCACCGGACCCGTTGAGCACCGACACCGTCACCGTCGACGGCGAAGGCAGTGCGCCACCCGAATAGGTGTCCTCGTTGCTCGACTTGAGGCCGAGGAACTGGTCGACAGCGCTGTGGTCCTGCGGCTGGGCGGGGAACTCGATGTCGCCGTAGCTGCCGCCCTGGTACACGTAATTGCCGAACTGGTCCACTGACACCGGTACGGTGAGTTGCGGGGCGCTATTGACGTCGACGTTGTGGTAGCCGAGGACCAGGCTGATCATGGTGGAAGCCGAGAACCCCGAGTCGACGGTGAGCTGCCCGGCCACGCCGGAGACCAGCTGTTCGTCCGTGATCGGGTTGCTGAGGCCCTTCGCTTTGACGGCGGCGGCCAGGACGCGCAGGAACTCGTGGTCCCGACGGATGCGCGCAATGTCGCTCTGCGCCTCCTGGGGCCAGTAGGTGGGGTCGTCGGTGGTCACCCCTGGACCCTTGTACTGGAGATGGCGGGCCCGTACCACCTGGAGCGCTTGCGTCCCGTTCAGCTGGAGGCAGCCGGTCGTCTGAATGTTCAGGCCCGAGTACGCGTCGTACACCGGCTCGGGAAAGTACATCTTGATGCCGCCGAGAGCCTGCACCACGTTGATGAAGCTGTCGAAGTTCAGCTCGACGAAGTGCTGGATCGGAATCCCGAAGTCCTCCTCGATCGCAGCGATCAGCTGGTCTGGGCCCTGGTACAGGGCGGCGTCGATCTTGTTGGCACCGTCGGACCGTGCGTTGGGCACGAAGAGGTCGCGCGGAATGGACAGGATCGACACCGAGTGGCTCGCCGGATTCAGGTGGAGGATCATCACCACGTCGCTGTTCACGCCGTTGACGCCCTGGGAGCACAGCCCGTAGGCGGGGTTCTGCACCTTGAGTGCGCACCGATCCGTTGAACCGATCATCAAGATGTTCTGCGTGCCCGCGTCGTCGCCCTTCACGGGCGCAGAGGTCAGGTTCCTCAGGTCGATGCGGTGGATCTCGTGATTGAGGTACCAGCCGTAGCCAGCCGCCGCGCCGACGACGAGCACGAGGACCAGCGCCAGTGTCCCCCCGACCCAGGCCGCCGTGCGCTTGCGGGAGCGTTTCCCCTTGGGAGCAGCGTGCGCCGGCCCCGGGCGGGCGGAGTCGCCTGCCGTGCTCGCACCCTTCCGGCGCCCACCGGCTCGATTCGCCTCGTGGATCTGGCGCCCGAGCTCATGGAGGCCCTTTTCGACCGGGTTCTCCGCCGGGTCCGCCCCCACGTCCGGTTGCACCACTCCTTCGTCGATCTGTTGACCGAGCTGGTGCAGCCCCTTCTGGACGGGATCGTTCTCGGGCTCGGGAGGACTCATCGCGCAGTATTCAGATCGGAGACGTGCGACCGGTGGGTCCGATCGACGCCCGTGTCCCCGAGATTGCTCCGGTTTGGGGGGCCGGAACGAGACAGCAGCCTAGCCAGCGCCGCCCGTTCCGCGTCGTCACGCGCCAGCGGGAACGTGAGGCGGCCGGTCGGACCCTGCCGTCTTGCAATACGGGATGCTGAAGCGAGGGAGGGCGGCGTTGCGGCGCACCAGTGGAGCCCGATGGAAGGATGAAGGGAACCCATGGGTGCGACCAGTGCAGGCCTCCTGCTGTACAGGATCTCTCCCGGGGGCGTGGTCGAGGTCTTGATCGCCCACCCGGGCGGACCGTTCTGGGCGCGGAAAGACGATGCCGCCTGGTCGGTGCCCAAGGGCGAGTACCTCACGGGTGAGGATCCACTCGACGCGGCGTACAGGGAGTTCGAAGAGGAGGTCGGCCTGAAACCCCCCGACGGCGAGGCCGTCTTTCTCGGGGAACGCCGCCAGCCGGGCGGCAAGCGGGTCAGTGTGTGGACCCTGTCGGGGAACCTCGACGTGACGCGGGCGTCGAGCAACATGTTCGAGCTCGAATGGCCGAGAGGCTCGGGAAAAGTCCGGGAGTTCCCCGAGGTCGACCGGGTCGAGTGGGCCTCGATCGATCGGGCGCGGCGCAAGCTGGTCAAAGGTCAGGCCCCGTTCCTCGATGCACTCTTGGAGGCCATTGGGCGGGGCGCCGACCTTTCCGACGAGGGGTCCGCCTCACCGGCTACGGACTAACGGAACATGGACGCCTGATGCGCGCGTGGCCTTCGGATCGCCAATCGGTGTTCATCAATCGTTTCGCAAATTAGTACCTTGGCTCCCTTAGTGGGGATCGGCTGATTAATGGGGACCGGGTGATCGACCGAGGTTCTGAGGGAGAGTACCGGGATCGAGCGCCAGCGGGAGACGCCATGACAGAGCACGAAGGTCAGGCGCGGGCCCGTACGGGTCGGCGCCGATTCTTTGTGCGGGCCTTCGTCTTCATCGGGTTCGCTGCGCTCGCCCAGGCCAGTGCGGCCCTCCCACCGGGGCCGAACAATCCCGGGCTGTACTGGACCAGCCTGGCCGTCCTGGTGGTGTGCGCGCTCGCGGTGTTCCTGCCCTGGCCACGGCTCCCCCGCTGGACCGTCCTCTTCCCGACGATCGGCTACCTGGTCTCCGTCGTCCTGCTGTTGATCTCGGGTGGCACCGACCCGAGGATGCAGAGCACGGCCGGCGGCCTCTCTGCGCTGGTCCTGCTCCCGGTCCTCGCCATGGCCCTCTACTACCCGAGCTGGTACACCGCGATCGTCGTCTGCGCAGCCGCGCTCAGCCTGGTCGTGGTCGGTGTTGCCGTGCAGACCACCGAGGCGACGGACCTACGCCTCGTCTTCTTCTGGACCGCCGTGGCCGCGGTGGTTGCCGTGACCGTGCACCATCTTCGCAACAGCCTCGAGCGGAAGGTGCGAGACTCCGCGGAGCTCGCCCGACTGGGCCGCCTCATGAACGGGACCACCCAATCCCTGACGTCGCTCCGCCACCCCGAGGAGGTGATCGCCGAAGGCACGGTCGCCATGTTCGAACTGGTCGGGAGCGGGTTCCGGGGCGCCTCGTACCTACGAGTCTCCGATGGCGTCGTCACCCAGGAGGCGATCGCCGACGACCGGGGATCCATTCCGACCAGCTACCTGCTCAAGGACGACCCGTACGTGCAGACGGTGATCGACAGCGGTCAGCCCCTGATCACCCGAGTGGAGCGCACGTCCATGGGGCCGACGCTGCGCTCGGTCACCGGCGAGTTCGACATCGCTCACGCCGTACTCATCCCCGTCACGGTGAATGACGAATTGCACGGAATGTTCCAGATCGACGGCCAGGGCACCGAGGGCATCTCGGAGGAATTGTTCGCCCGCTGCCAATCCATCGCCAATGTGGTCGAACTCTCGCTGGGCAACGCGATGGCACATCAGGAACTCGAGAGACAGGCCAACACGGATCCCCTGACCGGCCTCTCGAACCGGAGGGGTCTCTCGTTGTACTTGCGAGGCGACCGGCGCCACAATGCAATGAGCATCCTCGTCCTCGACATCGATCACCTCAAGGCGATCAACGATGCGCATGGACACGATGTTGGGGACAAGATCCTGGTGGCAGTGGCCGGCGCCGCCTCCGGCGTCCTGCGCGGGGGCGATCTTCTGGCCCGGACGGGGGGCGACGAGTTCCTCGCTGTCGTGGCGGACGCCGACGAGTCCGACGCCCGGCGCGTCGCCGACCGCGTGACCGATGCCGTGTCGCGCATCAAGGTGCAGGGTGTCCGGACGTCGGTGAGCGTGGGGTTCGCCTCCTGCGGCAAGAACGGAGACATCGACCGGCTCACGCAAGAGGCGGACAGGGCGATGTACGAGGCCAAGCCTGTGGGCCGCCGACACCTTGCCCGTCACCCCCGGGTGATCGATCGAGCGTGACCTCAGGTGGGCCGGTCGGATCCTCGGAGCTGACCTCGGCCTCCTCCCTGGGCGGGACTCAGGCCCGCCCGAGGACCCATCTCGGGTAGGACCATTGCTGCCAATTCTCCACGACGCTGTACCCCAGTCGCCTGTACAGCGCCTGGCCGGGCCCGGATGCGTAGAGCAGAAAGTCCTCGACGCCCTCCGCCCTGAGGCGGGGGTGCACAGAGGCAAAAAGCCGCTGACCGTAGCCGCGGCGGTGTTCGTTCGGGGGAGTTGCGACCGACCAGAACGCCGCCGACGACCCGACCCGGACGGAGGCTGCCACCGAGACCAGCCGACCGTCGATCTCGACGCCCCAGAGCGTAAACGGTCCCGGTTCGGTCGTCGCCTCCGGGATCCCGAGCTCGGTGACGTCCGGCGGGAGACCGAAGGCCTCGGACACGACAGCCCGGGCGGCGCCGAGGTCCTCCCCCGTGAGCAGACGGACGGCCTCATCGTGGGGATCGGGCGCCACCGCGGTTGCGGGCAGATGCATGAGCGGCACCTCTCCGATGCAGACCCACTTTGCATCGATGAGGACCTGTACCGAGCCGAGCGCCGGGCCGGTCACCATGACGACGGACGGTACCTTCGCCGCCTTGACATCGGCGAGGCTCTCCGTCAGGAGTGAACCCCAGTCGCCACGACCGTCGCCGTAGCAGAGGATGACGTTGAAGTCCGTGCTGGGCCACCCGCTGAGTGTGAGCCATCGCTGCTCGGTGACCTCGTGGCGTCCGGCACCGGACCACAACGCGGTGCTCGCCCCGAGGTGCTGGCGCCAGGCCGCGATCTGATCGTTCATCGTGTGCCTGGCTCGGCCGTGCCCTGCGTCCGGGCACTCCGGACGCCAGCCAAAGCGGCGAACTGGCGAGCTGTCATGGCGTCACACTCGATGGTAGACCAGCGCATTGAGGGGGTACTTCTCCCAAGGTCGAGCACCTCGTTGGGGACACGGAGGACATGCTCGACCGCCTCGGGGCCGACACGGGTGACTTCCACGCCGATACGCTCCGCCTGGCGTGTCGGGTTGCCGACGCTGGCCCCGGCGGCCGGTATCACGATTTCCGCTCGACCTAGGGACCAGTCAGTTCGTCGAGCGCCTTCCGGATCGCAGCGACGGACTCGAATGTGCTCTTGCGGAGCATCGTCTCGGGGAATTCAATTTCGAACTCGTCCTCGAGGGCGAGCATCACGTTGACGCTCGCGTGCGAGGTCATCCCGGCTTGGTACAGGTCGTCTTCGTCGCGCAGCGAGTCCACGCCGACCGGGAGGTGGCCGTGCTCCGCCAGAATGGTTCGGATCCTCTCGTCCATCAGACGTCACCATCACAGTCGCCCAGATCGCTCGACAGGCCGGTCGGCGTGGTGACGTCGGCCCCGGAGTCGCACAGTGCGACCACCACGGCCGCGGCCACATCCCCGTCGTGGGTCAGACTGACGGCCAGCTCGGCGATGCCCGCCTGGTCGGCCAGCGCCGCCGCATGACCCGAAAGGGCCATGGTGCACCAACCCTCCGAATGGCGACGTACCTCCACGGATCGCCAGTCAGGCTGGTGGCCCACCGGACGCAGCACCTTGATGGTCGCCTCCTTGGCGGCGAATCGTGCGGCCAGGCTTGCAGCTTGGACGGGTGGTCTCCCGACGCAAGAGCTGAGCTCGTGCTCGGTGTAGATGCGCTCCAAGTAGCGCGAGCCAAACCGGGTGACGCTCTCCGCCACCTCGTGGACCGCCACGACGTCCGCTCCGACGCGGATAGCCGTTCCTGTGTTCATTGGTCTCGCCCTCCTCGCGCCGGGTTGTTGTCCCCGACCGCCGCCGCCATCTGATCGCGGGCTCGGACGTCACCTCCGTGCCGTCGACCAGGGCTTCCTTCCCCGTCGAGACACGAACGCAACGTCGACTTCAGGTGGGCCAGCGAATGACTGCCACGATGGGTTGCCCCCTTACCTGAACGGGGGTTCTTCAATCTAAACGCCGGACCGACCTGCATAGGTATCGGCCGGGCACTCAGGTGCCTTTAACCGAATCGCTCTTCGGGGCCTCTGGTCCCGTGTGCTCAAATGGCGCGATGGGACCAGCAGTGGCGGACGCGGTGACTCCCGATGTCCTCAGCGGGTTGAAGTCGAAAGGCCAATGGCATCAACCGGAGGCGGGTGTCGGCGTGGCCCACCTGGCCCGGCACAACCGGCCGTGGTTCCCGGCCGTGCGGACGGGGACCGAGACGGGAGCGCTGCGGGACCTCGGCCCCGTCACGGTCCGGCGCGGTGCCGCCGCTCTCTGCAGGAACCGATGGACCGACCGCACGACGGCGCAGCGGTTGCCAATCGACAAGGTCGATTGACGGTGACCGGCACACGATCGTTCCGGGTCGAGCTCGTGGAAGCGGGCATCCTGGTGCCGACGGGGACCGACGGAATCTACGGCCGGTCATCGGTCTACGAGGGCATCGTGGGCGCGGTCGAAGGAGTGGTCGTGGGCGTGGCGGCGTCCGAAGGCGCGGCGAGCTACCGGTTTCCGCCCGTGATGCCCCGAACCGTCCTGGAGCGGACCGGTTACCTGTCCTCCTTTCCGGACATGATCGGGTCGGTGTCGACGTTCAAAGGGGACAACGCAGACCACAAGAGGCTGATGGACGTGGCGCAGTCGGGGGGTGACTGGACGGAACTCCTTGAGGCGGCCGACGTGAGCTTGTGTCCCGCCGTGTGCCATCCCCTCTATCCGACGCTGGCCGGGACCCTGCCCGAGGGCGGGAGCCGCTACGACGTGTCGGGCTGGTGCTTCCGCCACGAGCCCAGCCTCGACCCGGCGCGGATGCAGGCGTTCCGGCAACACGATCTGGTGTACGTCGGCGACGCCGAACGGGCCAGCGAGCACCGGGACCGCTGGCTGCAGCTCGGCGCCGAAATACTGGACTCGTTCGGCTTGGGGGTTGAGACGGTGGTGGCGAACGACCCCTTCTTCGGGCGGGTCGGCCGCATTTTGGCCGAGAACCAGAGGGAGGAGACGCTCAAGTTCGAAATCGTGACCCCCATCAATTCCTCGGACCACCCGACGGCGATCGCCTCGGCCAACTGCCACCTCGACCATTTCGGAGAGCCGTTCGGGATCCTGACCGCCGACGGGGAGGTGGCACATTCGTGCTGCTTCGGCTTCGGCCTCGACCGCATCACCTTGGCCTTGCTGCGGACCCATGGCATCCATCCCGAGGACTGGCCGGCGGCTCGGCGGGCACGACTCTGGCCGTAAGCCCGGGCACCGGGCTGCGGTTCCCGTCGATCAGTTCTTCGCTCTGGACTTGTTCAGGGTTACGGCGGCACGAACGAGGGTCTTCAGCGCCTTCTCGTTGATCTTCTCGCCCTCGCGGACGTCGATGGCGCGGCGTGTGTTCCCCTCGAGGCTGGAGTTAAAGAGACCCGCGGGATCCTTGAGAGACGCCCCTTTGGCGAAGGTCACCTTCACGACGTTCTTGTACGTCTCACCTGTGCAGATCAATCCGTCGTGGTACCACGTCGGAACCCCTCGCCACTTCCAGTCCTCGACGACGTCGGGATCGGCCTCCTTGATCAAGGCGCGGAGCCGACTGAGCGTCGTGCCTCGCCAGTCGCCGAGCTCCTTGATTCTCGCATCGATCAGCTGAGAAGGAGACTTTGTTTGCTGTGACCCGCTCGTGCTCATGCTCGTTTCTCCTTCTGAGCAACCGCCACCGTGCCCATGTATACCTGACGGCGAACGAGAGCTTCCAACGTCCCTGATCACGAAAGGTCAGGTTCGGAGGGACGGTCGATCTCGTCAGGAATAGGGGCGCTGTATCACGTCGCAGTCGCTTTCGTCGGGTCCAATGAGAACTCAGAACTTGGACTGGCTCGCAACGCATGTCCCGAGTCCGCCAATGACCTCCCACACGTCGGGCCCGCCGGTGAGCCGGCTCAGCGGCCGTGCTCCGGCCTCGGCCTTGAGTCGTTCGGCCCCTTCGGGGCCGTCGGAAGCGGATCGACCGTGAATGTCGCCATGACACTTGTCGTGATAGGCATCGACGTGAAGACGGCGCAGACCCGGCGCGGGCGCGTCGACCCGAGAGTGACGCTGTCGATCCATGCGTCTGCAGTGGCATCCGTCGACCGTGCAGCCCGTCGACATCCTCGGCGAGCGCTTCTTGGGCGAGAACGGCAACGGGCACTCGGGCTGAAACGGCCCGTGCCATCTCCGCGCCAATTGCTCAGGGACTTTTCGAAGTAGCCGCCGCCGCCTACACCCTGAACAGGGACTTTCGAGTCGGGCTGCCCGGATTTGAACCGGGGACCTCTGCGTCCCGAACGCAGCGCGCTAACCAAGCTGCGCCACAGCCCGTCCGCCCCCCGGGGGGAGCAGCCAGCCACCCTACCGCGGCGTCAGCCCGGCGCTTCCCCGGTACCGTTGGCCGAGGCGTCTCGGCCGGACGGTCTTCCTACGTCTGCATCGGCCGCTCCGGGCCCGGGCTCGCCGCCGGCGAAGGTCGCCACCACCTGCGCCACCCGACGCTTGTCCATCTCCACCACCCGCATGTCCCAGTTCCCCACGCGGACGGCCTCGCCCTCGGCCGGGATGTGGCCGAACCGCTCGAAGAGGAGGCCTCCCAGGGTGACGTATTCACCGTCGGGGATCTCGATGCCGATGCGCTCCCGGACGTCGTCGACGTTGGTCTGCCCGTCAATGAGCCACCGCGTGTTGTCGACCCGGACGATGTGCGGCTCTTCGACTTCGTCGAACTCGTCGTGCAGTTCACCGACGAGTGGCTCCAGGAGGTCCTTCACGGTGAGCAGGCCCGCCACCCCGCCGTACTCGTCGACGACGACGGCCACGGCCCGGTGGTGCTTGCGCATGTCCGCCAGCGCCTCCAGGACCCCGAGCGACTCGGGCACGAGGTAGGGCGGCCGCACCTTGCGCGAGATCTCCAGCGGACTGGGGTCGGTGGCGTCCCTCGACTCGTCGCCGTTGCCTCCGGCTCGCGACCCGGGACGGTTCGTGCGGAAGATGTCGTTGACGAACAAAATGCCGATGAGGTCGTCGAGATCGTCGTGGACCACCGGGAAGCAGCTGTGTCCCGAGGTGCGCACCGCTTGCGCGATGTCCTCGGCGTGCACCGGGATGGTCAGGAACGTGACGTCGACGCGAGGCGTCATGACCTCACGCACGTCCATGTCGCGGAGGTCGGCGAGGGCCTCGGTGATGAACCGTTCCTGTTCGGAGGCCTCAGCCTCGAGGGACTGGCTCTGCCGTTCCGTCCCTCCGGGCTCGCCGGTGGCGAAGGAGCGGCGCCACCGTCGTCGTGATTTCTGCGACACGGCGACGCCGGATCAGGCTCGAGGCTCGGACCCCGCCTGCAGCTGGGGTCCGCCGCCCACCAGCACGGGTACGGGCGTGAACGAGTCGTCTGCGTAGGTGCCGCCGTCGAGCAGTGCGGCGACGGCGCGCCGGAGCCGCAGCGGGTCGAGCGGCTTGACCAGCCAGCCCTCGGCGTCCGAACGACGGGCGAGGAAGACGTCGGGTCGTCGATCGAGCAGCATCAGCACCGCGATGTGGTCCAGCGCGTCGTAGGACTCCTGCAGTCGCAGTTCCAGGCACACCGCCATGCCGCCCATGTTGCCCATCTGCATGTCGACGATGAGCAGGTCCGGCGATTCGTCGAGGACGAACGCCACCACCTCGGGACCCGAGGTCACCGCACGCACTTCAATGTCGGGTCCGCTGATGACCGCCTCCACGTCCTTGCGGAGTGTGGGTGCGTCGCTGGCCACCAGGATGGTCTGCACCGCGGGGACACTATCGGACCCGCGTGCGAAGCCGGAAACCTGGCGGCGTCCGGGCCCGCCGGCCGGCGCGGGCTCCGGGGGCCCCTCAGGAGAAGAGTTGGTCGGCCGCCCGTTGCAGCCCGAGCAGCTCGTGCACGTCCTGCCCGAACAGTGGGATCCGCCCGACGGGTGCCGGCGCCACCTGCGCAGCCAGCCCGGAGAACGCATGCTCCTCGCGGTCCGCCAGCGCGTTGAGTACCGCCAGGTTGTCCTCCAGGGCTTCGAGCGCCGAGGCGGTGTCCGCCTCTTCGCCGGTGCCGTCGCCACCGAAGGAAGGCGCGATGCGGTTCACCACGAGCGCGGCCACCGCGACGTCGCGTTCGGCCAGCTTCTCGGCGAAGAAGCCGGCCTCGGTGACAGCGTCGGGCCGGGCCGACGTGACGAGGACGTACGCCGTAGTCGGGTCGGCCAGCAGCTCGTGCACCGCGCTGGCCCGGCTCCGGAATCCGTCCTCCATCCCCTCGAAAGCCTGGAAGAAGCCGACGGCGTCGTCCACGATCTCGGCACCGGCCACCTTGGCGATCGTGCGCAGAACGGCCTGGGTGGCCACGCCGACCGCTCGCAGCGACATGCGCGTTGGCACGAGGAGCGCCCGGAAGAGACGGTTCTCCAAGAAGCGGGTCAGCCGACGCGGCGCGTCGAGCAGGTCCAGCGCGTTGCGGGTGGGCGGGGTGTCGACCACAACGATGTCGAATTCCTCGGAATGGACCAGCTCGTAGAGCTTCTCCATGGCCATGTACTCCTGCGTGCCCGAGAGCGCGCCGGCGAGATTCTGATAGAGCCGGTTGGCCAGGATGGTCTCGGCCTGCTCCGGCGTGCGGGCATAGCGCCGGACGAGGTCGTCGAACGTGCCCTTTGAGTCGAGCATCAGCGCGTGCAGGCGGCCGGGCCAGTCGCCCTGCACCTCCGACGGCGTGTTGGGCAGCGACTCCACCCCCAGCGCGTCGGCCAGCCGCCGCGCTGGGTCGACGGTGACCACGCAGGCGCGCCGACCGGCCCGGGCCGCCCCGAGCGCGAAGGTGGCCGACACCGTCGTCTTGCCCACGCCGCCCGACCCGCAGCACACCACCACGGACCGCTCGGCCACCAGATCGGGCAGGGTCGCCGGCACAACGTGCTCGGCCTCGCCCGCGCCGTTCGTCCCGGCCGTGGCGCTCACGCCGCCCCCTCGGGCACGAGCGACGAGACCGCGACCGCCAGCGCGTCGGCCAGAACCTGGGTCTGAGCCGGCCCGATGGACTCGGCGTCGAGCACCGGGACCAGGAGATGGGGCAACGGCAGGTCCCGGCGCAGGCGTTCGATCTGCTCGGCGGACACGGCGTGACGGGCCAGCCGGAAGCGCCGGGCGTCCTCGAGCGCGGCGAGGTGGTCCGGCGCCACGGTCAGGCCGGCCGCCGCGGCGACCTCCGCCGCGGGTCGCTCCAGTCCGGTCGGCTCGGGGTCACAGGCGTTCACGATCACCGGCCCCAGCTGGACGCCCGCCTTGTCCTCGAGCGTGTAGGCGGACTCGACCGTTTCGGAGACCGGCAGCTCCTCGGGGAGGGTGACCAGGACCACCCGGCACCGGGCGGGGTCGCTCAGGAGCTCGACGACGTCCTGGGCCTGGGTGCGCAGGGGTCCGCCCCGGGCCGCGCTGACCAGGCCGCTCGCCGAGGTCAGGAATGTGATGGCGTGACCGGTGGCCGGTGCGTCCACCACGATCAGGTCGGCGACGCCGTCCCGCTCCAGCTGCTTGACCTTGCCGAGCACCAGGACATCGCGGATGCCGGGGATGGCGGTCGACACGACGTCGAGGATCCCCGAGTGCGCCAGCCGCTTGGACACGCGCCGCAGGCCGTGGTCTTCGAGATACTCCACCAGCGCGTCGTCGGGCGTCAGCCTCCGGGCCCGCACCGAACCGGTCAGACGGCCCGTCCCGGCCCCTCCGCTCGGCGCCGCCGGCGCCAGCAGGACTTCTTCGTAGCCGAGGTCCTCGTGCAGTCCGAAGGCGGCGGTGATGCCCGACTTGCCCTCGAGCTCGACGATGAGCACCGATTTGCCTGCTCCGGCGGCCATCTTGGCCAGGGCCGCGCTCATGGTGGTCTTGCCCACGCCACCCTTGCCGGCGACGACGACGACGTGGCTCTGTGCGCAGAAGGTCCCCACGTCCATGCTGGGCCGAGCGTAGTTGCCGGGTTTGTGCCATAGATCGATCGTTGGCCAAAGATCCTGGTCACGCCCCTTGAAAGCGAGAACCCCCGGCGGTAGCTTGACTTCAGCGGGGGGATCCGTTGGGCCCTATCGGGGGGTTTGATGCACCAGGGACAAGACATGTGGCAACTAAAGGCAGCGTGCCGGGGACCGCAGGCCGCGGTGTTCTTCCCCCCGTCACATGCGGAGCGCAAGGAGGAAAAGGCCTCGCGCGAGATGCGGGCCAAGACCATCTGTGACCAATGTCGCGTGCGGGGCGAGTGCCTCGACTACGCCATCCGGATTCGTGAGCCGCACGGGATCTGGGGCGGCATGAACGAGATGGAGCGCAAGCTCATGCTCGACCGCCGGGCCAGCTGAGCCGGCACTCGCGCCCGCGCCTCAGTGCGGGGACGTGATCTTCAGCTCCTGATCCGCCGCCAGCACGGCGCGGCTCTCGCACACTGCACCCGGCTTGTCCCCGTCGACCGCGCAGATGGTGGCCGTGATCTCATTGGCGGCCGTCACGACGGCCTGGGTCAGCGGGCTGGCTGGCGTGGCGAGGTCACCGGCGATCTGGTCCTGTGAGAGCCCGGCCAGGACACCCGGGGCGAAGCTGGCGCCGTTGAGGACGTAGCGATTGGCCACGTCGAGGAGGGCGAAGGTGTTGGCGCTCGCCCCGTAGCTGGCGATGGCGGCGGCCTGCCGGGCGTCGGGCGTCTGCAGGCTGAGATACCGCGCCCCGGTGGGGTTCAGCGAGCTGTAGCGCTCCACGGATTCGAGGAACAGGTACTTGCTCGTGTAGGAGGCGTCCCAGAAGGTGAACGTCGAAAGGTTGGCGAACGCGGTGGTCGCGCTCGACTGCATCAGCCCGAGCCGGTTGAAGGTGCCGAAGCGGGAGAGGGCGAGGATCAGCGGCCAGCGCTGGACGGCGGGGTAGGGCGCGAACTCCGCCCCGTAGAAGAACACCACCGGTCGGGGGGGTCCGCCGTTGACGGTGGCCAGCCACATCGGCGCGCTGCCGCTCCCGGCCGGCCGCGGCGCCAGCACCGGGTTGACGGGCGAGCTCACGCCGACGGCGTCGTAGACCGAGGCGGGCACCGACGTCAGGGTGGAAACGAGCGACGACGGCGCGGGGCTGAAGGTCTCCACGGTCGACGAGGCGCTCGGCCCCGAGTTGTCCCGCACGAGGACCAGCGCACCGAGCAGGCAGATGGCGACGATGATGAGCCCGAGAGCGAGATAGCGACGCGGGATGTGGCGCAACGCGGGCGCCGACGCGGGCTCGGAGGCGGGCTGGCTCATGGACCGGGTCAGGTTAGTCAAGGGGTGCACCCGTTCCGGGGGCACCGCCCCCGGCTGCCGGTACCCTCTCCGGCGTGCCTCCATCGGCTTCCCCCACACCACAGGCCTCCGCGGGCGTTCCCGACCCGGCCCGCGTCGAGATCCGCCCGGCCGCCACGGTCATGGTCGTGCGTGACGCCCGGGAGCCGTCGGGCGGGACGTCCCTCGAGGTGCTCATGGTGCGGCGCAACCTGCGCTCGGACTTCGTGGGCGGGGCCTACGTGTTCCCGGGAGGCGCGGTCGACCCGCTCGACGGAGGGGCCGAGGCGGAGGCGCTCTGCGCCGGGCGCACCGATGCCGCGGCCAGCACGTTGCTCGGCTTCGACTCGGGCGGTCTGGCCTACTGGGTGGCCGTGGTGCGCGAGACCTTCGAGGAGGCCGGGCTCCTCCTGGCCCGGCGCGAGGGCGGTCCCGATCTGCTGGCGGGGAACCGGCAGGAAGAGGCGCGCTTCGCCGCCGAGCGGGCCGCCGTCAATGCCGGCTCGCGCTGCTTCCTCGACCTCTGCCGCGACGAGGGCCTACGCCTCACGGTCGGCGACGTCCACTACTTCGCCCACTGGATCACCCCACGCGGCGCGCCCCGCCGGTACGACACCCGCTTCTTCGTGGCCGCGGCGCCCCCGGGCCAGGTCGCCGCGCACGACGCGGGCGAGACGATCGCCGACGTGTGGATCTCGCCGCACGACGCGCTGGCCCGTCACCGCGCCGGCGAGATCGAGATCATCTTCCCGACCATCCGCAACCTCCAGGCCATCGGCCGCTTCGCCACCAGCGCCGCGTTGCTGGCGGCGGCGGAGGCGGCGTCGAGCGCCGTCCCCGCGATCGAGCCGCGTGTCGTGCCCGACGGGAACGGCATGCGCATCGTGCTCCCGGGTGACCCCGGCTACGAGCGGGCGGCGGTGCCCGATCCCACCGACGGTTCGGCGCGGGGGGACTTCAACGAGGCGGTGCGCGAGGTGTCCATGCGGGCCAACGAGGAAGGTCCCGACACCGCGCCCGGCCCCCGGCCGTCCGGCCCTCCACCCGACGAACCGTGATCCCGGCGGTGCCGGACTTCGGCATCGGGCCGGCCCCCGAGCCGGGCCGTGTCGACGAGGTGGCGCCCGGCGTCCTGCGGCTCACCGCGCCCAATCCGGGCCTCATGACCGGCCCGGGGACGAACACGTACCTCGTCGGGAGCACCGAACCGGTCGTCGTCGACCCCGGCCCCGCCGACGCGACCCACACGGAGGCCATCGTGGAGGCCGCGGCCCGGTTGGGCCCGATCCGCAACATCCTCGTCACGCACACCCACGTCGACCACGCACCCGGGGCGGCCGCGCTCGCAGCCGCCACCGGGGCCCGTGTGGTCGGCTACGGCCCGGCCGACGACTTCACGCCGGACGAGCGTGCCGGCGAGGGGTGGACGCTGCCCTGTTCGGGAACCAGTGCCGCCGGGGACCTGACGTTGCGAGCCGTGCACACGCCGGGCCACGCCTCGGACCACCTGTGCTGGCTCGTGGAGGAGCACGCCCTCCTGCTCACCGGCGACCACGTGATGCACGGCTCGACCGTCGTGATCCGGCCGCCCGACGGCGACCTCCATCAGTACCTGACCAGCCTGGCCCGCCTGCGAGACGAAGCGCCGCCGATCCGCACGCTGGCGCCCGGGCACGGGCGGTTGATGGACCACGTGCCCGAGGTCGTCGACGCGCTGGTGGCCCACCGTCTCGGGCGTCACCAGACCGTTGCCGCCGCCCTCGCCGGCAGCGGCGCCGCGACGGTCGACGAGCTGCTCCCCCGGGTCTACGCCGATGTCACCGAGCAGCAGCTCCCCGTCGCCCGCTTCTCGCTCTGGGCCCACCTGCGTGCCCTGGGCCAGGAGGGCAGGGCCGTCGCCGTCGACACGGCGGCCACCGGGCAGGACACCATCGAGAGCCGGTGGGAGGCCGCCTAGAGCCACGGCGCCCACGACCGGCTTCAGTCGCCGGCATCCCCCTGGGCCACGGCCGCCTCGACCCGTTCGAGCAGGCGGGCCGAGCACCCCTGCACGTCGACGATCGGCGCCACGTCCTCGGCGATCACCCGGGCCATCTCCTCGAAGACGGCACCTAGCTCGCTTTTCCCGCCCGCCATGGCAACCGGCACGCCGGCATCCCCGCCCGCGGCCAGGTCCGGGTGCAGCGGGATGGAGCCGATCAGGGGCACTCCGAGGCCATGGGCCAGGCGTTCCCCGCCGCCGGACCCGAAGAGTGCGTAGGTGGTCCCGTGCTCGCAGGTGAAGTCGCTCATGTTCTCGATGACCCCCGCGACCCGCAGGTAGCCCCGGCGAGCCATGTCAGCCGCCCGCGCCGCCACCTTCTGGGCCGCTACCGGAGGTGTCGTCACGACGAGGAGCTCGGTGCGGGGGAGCAGGCGGGCCAGCCCCATCTGGACGTCGCCGGTACCGGGGGGAAGGTCGACCAGCAGGTAGTCGAGATCGCCCCAGTGGGCGTCCTGCAGGAACTGCTGTACCGCCCGGGTCAGGACGAGCCCGCGCCACATGATCGCCTGTTCCTCGTCGGCCAGGAACCCCATCGACAGCACCCGCACCGTGCCCGAACCGATGGCACGCTCCAGCGGGACCATCTTCCCCGCCCTGGCCTCGACGTCGCCCTCCATGCCCAGCAGGCGGGGGACGGAGAAGCCCCAGATGTCGGCATCGAGGATCCCGACCACCAGACCCCGCGACGCCAGCGCCACCGCGAGGTTGACCGTGACCGACGATTTGCCGACGCCGCCCTTGCCCGACGCGATGGCCAACACGCGGGTCGAGGCGGCCACCGCGGTCTCCGGCGCGTCCTCGCGGGCCTTCCAGCGGGCCCGTGCCATCACGGTGGCGCGCTCGTCCGCGTCCATGGCCGCCACCTGCACGTCGACGGAGCGCACCCAGTCCAGGGACCGCACGTGGTTCACCACGTCGCGCTCGATCTGGCTGCGCAACGGGCAGGAGGCGATGGTCAGTGCCACGTCGACGATGACGTCGCCGCCCCCGACGGTGATGGCCCGGACCATGCCGAGGTCCACGATGGTGTCGCCCAGCTCGGGGTCCACCACCGCCCGCAGGCACTCGCGGACCTCCTCCTCCCGGACCTGTCGGGAGGGCTCCCCCGACGGAGGCGTCACTGGGGTGGGAGGCGGCATGCTCTGAATTGTACCTGCGTGGCGGGGAATTCCGACCCTTCCTGGCTGGGGTGCTGCCGTACGCCCGCCGCCGGTAACATGGTCAGCGTCCGAGGCGCACCGTGCGCCGTGGGTGGTCGGTCGCCAGGCGTAGGCGCAACGAGGAGGATCCAGTGACGACGATGTCCACTTCCGTCAACATCGGGAAGAAGCCGGCGCCGGTGACGCTCAGCGATGATGCCGCGGCCAAGGTCGCCGAGCTCCTGGCCCAGGAGGAGGGCGACGAGCTCGCGCTCCGGGTCGCCGTCAAGCCTGGCGGGTGCTCCGGGTACAGCTACGAGATGTTCTTCGACACCGAGGTCATGCCCGATGACGTGGTGCGCGAGTTCGGCGCCGTCAGGGTCGTCGTGGACTCGGCGAGCGCGGAGCTGTTGACGGGGTCGACCCTCGAGTACAGCGACGGCCTGCAGGGTGCCGGCTTCAACATCATCAATCCCAACGCCACGCGCACCTGCGGCTGCGGCTCCTCCTTCAGCTGAGCTCCGGGCACCCCGCCCCCTGAGCGGAACCAGCTCCACTCCCGAGCCACCCCAGGACGCGCCCACGTCCGTCCCCTTCGTCCTCAACGGGGCTGCCGTCGCCGTCGAGGACGGGATCACCCTCCTGGACGCCCTGCGGGAGGAACTCGGCTGCCGCTCCGTCAAGGACGGCTGTAGCCCGCAGGGTCAGTGCGGGTGCTGCACCGTGTGGGTCGACGGTGCGCCCCGCGTGGCCTGCGTCACGCCCGTGCGCCGCGTGGCGGATCGCCACGTCACCACGCTCGAGGGAGCACCTGAGGAGCTCCGCAACCGCTGGGCCGCTGCGTTCGTGCAGCACGGGGCGAGCCAGTGCGGCTTCTGCACGCCCGGCATCGTCCTCCGGCTGGCCGCGCTCGAAGGGGGAGGAACCGGGAGGACGCCGTCGCGCCGCGACGTCGAAGCGGCCTTGCGCGCCCACCTGTGCCGGTGCACGGGTTGGCAGTCCATCGTGGAGGCCGCCTGCAGCGCGCTGGGTGTCGACGGCGCACCGGGCCCTCCGGCGAGCGATCCGAGGAACCCGGTGCTGGCCGCGTGGCGGGCCCAATTCGAGGGGCCGGCCTTTCAGAGCTCGGGAGTCGACGTGGTCCTCGGCGGCGGCGGTTTTGCCGACGACTCGGCTCCCCCCGGCGCGCTCGTCCAACTCGGGGCCGATGCGCCGCCCGCACCCGGACTCCGCGCCGCTCGGGCCGGGGGCGCACGCATTCAGGGCCGCAACAGCACGGTCCCGTTGTCGCACCCGGTGGAGCTGCCCGAGGGCGACTGGGCCCTCACCCTGCAGACGACGTGGGTCGAGCCCGCCTACGTCGAGCCGGACGCCAGCTGGTGCCGACCCGGCCATCCCCCGGCGTCGCCGCTGGCCAACGGCGGCGCCTTCGGGGGGAAGCGCCAGAGCCCGGTCCCCCTGGGGGCCAGGGAGCTCGCCGAGGCGACA
Source organism: uncultured Acidimicrobiaceae bacterium (assembly GCA_963755375.1). Lineage (GTDB taxonomy): Bacteria > Actinomycetota > Acidimicrobiia > Acidimicrobiales > RAAP-2 > Bog-473. Next base: position 537,493 of record CAVWKG010000006.1, read on the forward strand.
GGGGACACGGTCCGCGTCCTGTGGCGGCGTGAGGACGTGGTGCGGCGCGGGCCTAAGCGCCCGCCCCTGGCCCTGGCGCTCCGTTCCGACGGCACCGGCATCGTGCGGGTCGGACGCACGCAGGGCGCGGTCGACCTGGCACCGCTGGCGGCCAGAGTGCGGGCGTCCTGCCCCGGCGTGGAGGTCGATGAGGTCGACGTCGCCGGGCCGCCGGTCTCGCCCGACCTGCGCGGCGCAGGCTGGGCCGAGGTGCTTGCGGCGCGGGCCGTGCTCGACGCCCCCGACGCCCCCGCGGGGAGTGGTGCCGCGCACGTCGCCGTGCCCGGTGCCGGCCGCGCCCGCGTCGGGCTGCACCTCGGGGTCGGCTCACGCGGCCGTGTCGAGGTCGACGTCTGGGCCGGCGAGATCCTCTGTCCCGTGACGCTGCGCTCCTACGCGCTCGGTGCGGTGCACCAGGCGCTGGGCATGGTGTGGAGCGAGGGCATCGCCCTCGACGGTGCCGGTGCACCGGTCGACCTGACCATCCGCTCCTTCGGCATCCTCGCCGCGCGTGACATGCCCGAGGTCACGGTCCGGCTGCACGAGGGGGACGGGTGGCCCGTCAACGGCTCCGATGCCGTGTTCGTCGCCACCTTGGCGGCCGGCTGGATCGCCGAAGCGCTGCCCGCGCGCTGGCCGACCCGGCGCGACGCCGCGGGTGCGTCGGCGCGTGACGTGGCAGCATCGGGGGGCTGAGAGGAGCGCGCATGAGCCCTGCCGTCGGCCCCTATTCCCCGGTGCGTCGCGTCGACGACTGGGTCATCACCTCGGGTCAGGTCGGCTTGGCCACCGACGGCACCGGTGCCGCGCGTCTGGTCGAGGGCGGGACCGTGGCCGAGCTCCGGCAGGTGCTGCAGAACGTGGCCGAGGTGCTCGCCGTCGAGGGGGCGACGCTGTCCGACGTCGTCAAGACGACGGTGTACCTGCTGGACATGTCCGAGTTTGCTGCCGTGAACGAGGTGTGGCTGGAGTACTTCACCGAGAACCGCCCAACACGCTCGGCCGTCGCGGTGGTGGCGCTCCCGATCGGGGCCCGGATCGAGGTCGAGGCCTGGGCCTACGCGCCCGTGGTCTGAGCCGAGGGGGCGGTCGCCGGCGCCGCCGGCCCTCCCGTGGCGCCGTTGCGCTGCGCCACACCGGGGTGCCAGGCCACCTGTCCGAAGCGGTAACCGACGGAGCGGACGGTCTGGATCAGGTGGGCGTGCTCCTCGCCGAGCTTGGCCCGGAGGCGCCGGATGTGCACGTCGACTGTGCGCGCCCCGCCGTAGTACTCGTAGCCCCATACCCGGCTCAGCAGCGTCTCCCGGGTGAAGACCTTGGCCGGGTGCCCGGCCAGGAAGCGCAGGAGCTCGTATTCCATGTAGGTCAGGTCGAGGACGCGCCCGGAGACCGCGGCCTGGTACGTCTCGAGGTTCAGCATCAAGGGCCCGTACTCAATGATGTCGGGCCGCATGCTCTGGCCCGTGCGCCAGAAGAGGTGCTGCAGGCGCGCGGCCAGCTCGTCGGGCCGGGCGGGGAGGACGCAGAAGTCGTCGTAGAGGTCGTCGCGCAGCAACAGCTCGCCCACCTGGTCCGTCCCGATGGCGAGGAGCAGCGGGCTCATGGGCACCTCGCGCAGGCGGAGGTGGCGGCAGAACGCCACCGCGGCGGACATGTCCTCGCCGGCCACCACCAACGCGCCCGAGAAACCCGTCATGCGCCCGTCGGGTCCGGGTGCAGCCAGGTCGTCGGGTCCCGTGACGCTCTGGTGGCCGAGGCCCGCGTTCTGCAGGGCGAGGGACACCTCGCCGGGGAGGTCGGCCGGGAAGCAGAGGAGGGGGTCCATCAGTCGATCGGGCTCAGAGCAGCGGAAGGTAGCGATCCAGCTCGAACTGGGTCACCTGGGCCTGGTAGTCGTCCCACTCCTCGCGCTTGTTGCGGATGAACCATTCGAAGACATGGTCGCCGAGTGTCTCGGCCAGCAGTTCGGAGCGTTCCATCTCGTTGACGGCGTCGTGCAGGCTCGAGGGCAACTGTTCGATTCCCTTCTTCGCCAGCTCCTTGGGCGTGAGCGTGAACAGATTGTCGTCTGCCTCGGGCGGCAGCGGGTAGTCCTCGGTCAGGCCGCGCAGCCCGGCGGCGAGGATCACCGCAAAGGTGAGGTACGGGTTGCAGGCGCTGTCGGGCGCGCGGTACTCGAGCCGGGTCGACTCCGACTTCCCCATCTTCACGACCGGCACCCGCACCAGGGCCGAGCGGTTGTTGCGGGCCCAGCTGACGTGGACCGGCGCCTCGTAGCCGCCGATGAGCCGCTTGTAGGAGTTCACCCACTGGTTGGTGACCGCGGTGATCTCGCGGGCGTGGTGCAGCAGACCGGCGATGAAGCGGCGCGCCACGTCGGAGAGCCCGTACTCGTCGTCCTTGTCGACGAACGCGTTGCGCTCGCCCTCCCACAGCGAGATGTGCGTGTGCATGCCCGAGCCCTGGACGCCGGCCAGCGGCTTGGGCATGAAGGAGGCGAAGACACCCTCCTGACGCGCCATCTCCTTGATCACCATGCGCGTGGTCATGACGGTGTCGGCCATGGTGAGGGCATCGGTGTAGCGCAGGTCGATCTCGTGTTGGCTGCGTGCGTCCTCGTGCTGGGTGTGCTCGACGGGGATCCCCATCTCCTCCAGCATCAGCACCGAGCGCCGGCGCAGGTCGCTCGTGAGGTCGGCCACCGACAGGTCGAAGTAGGACCCGGCGTCGAGGGTCACCGGGCCCCGCTCCGGGTCGGCGTCGTCGAAGTAGAAGAACTCCACTTCGGGCGAGGCGAAGAAGGTGAAGCCGGCCGCCCGGGCCCGCTCGAGCGTCCGGCGCAGGGCGAAGCGAGGGTCACCCTCGAAGGGCGTGGCGTCGAGGTTGGCGATGTCGCAGAAGACACGGGCAACCTGGGCGTCGTCGTGGTGCCACGGCAGCAGCTGAAAAGTCTTGGGATCGGGTCGGGCCAGGACGTCGGCCTCCTGGACCCGGCTGAACCCGTCGATGGCCGAACCGTCGAACGTCATACCCTCGTCGAGCGCGTTCTCCAGCTCGGCGGAGGTGATGTTGAACCCCTTGGGGGTCCCCAGCACGTCGGTGAACCACAGCTGGACGAAACGGATGCCCCGCTCCTCCACGGTCCGGAGCACGTAATCCCGCTGGCTTTGCACCGCCCTAGCTTCGCATGCGGGGGGACCCGCGCTCTTCCGGGACCTCGGTCCCGCCGGCCCAGCGGGCGGGGCGGGGCCCGCCGGTAATCTGGGGGGATGCCGCACCTGCGCCTCGCCGCCGCGCAGCTCAACACCGTCGTGGGTGACCTCTCGGGCAACGTGGAGCGGGTGCTCGCCGCGCTGGCCGCCGCCGAGGCGGCGGGGGCTGACATCTGCGTCGCGCCAGAGCTGGCCATCCCGGGCTACCCGCCCGAGGATCTCCTGCTCAAGCCGGGGTTCGTCGCCGACAACGTCACCGCGCTCGAAAAGGTCGCCGCCGCCACCGGGCACTGCGCCGTGGTGGTCGGCTTCGTCGGCGCCGCGCCGGGGGGGTTCGGGCTGGCCAACGCCGCCGCTGTCTGCGCAGGCGGCCGGGTGTTGGGCGTGTACCGCAAGCGCTTCCTCCCCAACTACGGCGTCTTCGACGAACAGCGGTGGTTCGTGCCGAGCAGCGAGCCGCCTCCGCTCTTCGGGGTGGCGGGCGCCTCGGTCGGCATCTCCATCTGTGAGGACGTCTGGTTCGACGGTGGCCCCGTCGCCCAGGCGGGGCACGGTGGCGCGGACGTCGTGGTGAACATCAACGCGTCGCCGTACAACCGGGGCCGGCGGGCCGAGCGGCTCGCCATGCTGTCGGGCCGGGTGGCCGAGGCCGGTTGTGCCATCGCCTACGTGAACCAGGTGGGAGGCCAGGACGAGCTCGTCTTCGACGGCGACTCCCTCATTGTGGCGGCCGACGGGACGCTGGTCGGATCGGGGGTCCAGTTCGCCGAGGACCTGGTGGTCGTGGATCTGCCCGTCGGGTCCCATCCACGGCGCGCCGTCACCGAGCTGCTGCCGCGGATTGCGGTGACCGGGCCTCGACGGGCCGACCGCGCACCGCTGACACCGACGACGCCCCGCCCCGCGTTGAGCGACCACGCCGAGGTGTACGCCGCGCTTGTCCTCGGCACCCGCGACTACCTCCGCAAGAACGGATTCACCGAGGCGGTGATCGGCCTGTCGGGCGGCATCGACTCGTCGCTGGTGGCCACCATCGCCGTGGACGCACTCGGGGCGTCGCGGGTACACGGCATCTCCATGCCGTCGCGCTATTCGAGCGAGGGTTCCCGGGACGACGCCGACGCGCTGGCCGAGCGCCTGGGCATCGACTTCAAGACGGTGGCCATTGAGGAGGCGCATGTCGCCTTCGCCTCCATGCTGGCGCCGCTGCTCGGGCGAGAGCCCTTCGGGTTGACCGACGAGAACCTCCAGTCGCGCCTGCGGGGCGTCCTGCTCATGGCGGTGTCCAACGCCAAGGGATGGATCGTGCTCACCACGGGTAACAAGAGCGAGATGGCGACCGGGTACTCGACGCTCTACGGCGACTCCGCCGGGGGCTTCGCCGTGATCAAGGACGTGCCCAAGACGTTGGTCTACGAACTGTGCCGCTACCGCAACACGCAGGCGGTGCTCGAAGGGTTGCCATGCCCCATTCCCGACAGCGTGCTCGACAAGCCGCCTTCGGCCGAGCTGCGCCCGGATCAGCGCGACGACCAGTCGCTCCCGCCCTACGAGGAGCTCGATCCGGTGCTGCAGGGCTACGTCGAAGGCGACCTCACCGCGGCCGACCTCGTGGCGGAGGGCTTCGACCCCTCCGTGGTCGACCAGGTCGTGCGCCTGGTCGACGGCGCCGAGTACAAGCGTCGCCAGATGCCACCCGGCGTGCGCATCACCACCAAGGCCTTCGGCAAGGACAGGCGCATGCCGATCACGAACCGCTACCGCTCGTCGGCCTTGGAGGAGTCGGGTGGCGCCTGAGGCTGAGGTCGCCACCACGGCGTGGCGGGACATCGACGAGCTGGCGGGGCTGGTCGGCGCGTACTGCTGGGTCGAGAACCGGATCTTCGAGCTCAGCGGGGCCAGGGCGAGCGGGGCGGGTGGCGGCCCGGCGGCCCGGCTCGACCCGGCGCTGCGGGTCTGGTGCGCCGGCGTGTCACGGCGCCACGGGCTGCGGGCGGCCAGCTGGTTCGAGCGGCTCCCGGTGCGGGCCGGCGTCGACCGGGCCGACCTGGTGACCGCGCCGGCCGGCCCGCTGGCCGGGACACTCGACGCCTTGGCCGCGAGGCCCGACGCTCCGGCCGGTGTGGCGGCGCTGATCCTCTCGGTGCTCCCGCGCCTCCACGCCGTGTACGCCGCCCACCGGCGGACGGCGCCGCCGGTCAGCGAGGGTTCGGTCCTGGAGGTCCTGGCGGGAGCCCACCGGGACCTGGCCGGCGAGATCAGCGGTGGTCGTGGCATCCTGGAGGCGTCGGCAGAGGGGCTGACGTGGGGCGCCGCGTCCCGGTCCGAAATTGAACGGGCGTTTGACGAGACCTGCGTTTTCCCTGCTGTACACACATCTTGACAGTGCCATTACACTGTCTGGGCAGCCCACGTGCGCCCGAAACGGTCGTCGGCTGCGTTTTCACGAGCGCGACAGCCCGGCCAGGTTCCCCTGCCGTGGTCATGGGACGGAAGGTTTGGCGAAGACTTTGGCCAAGGAACGAATTGAGCGCGATGACGAGGATCTCGTCCGGCTCTACCTCACAGACATCGGTCAATACCCGCTGCTGACCAAGGACGACGAGGTCCGGCTGGCTCAGGCCATCGAGGCCGGGCGCGATGCCGAGGCCGATGTCGCCAAGGCGCCCAAGGGGCTGACCACCGCGAAGAAGCGTGAGCTGCGACGTGCCGTCATGGAGGGCGAGCAGGCCCAGCAGACCTTCGTGCAGTCGAACCTGCGTCTGGTCGTCTCGATCGCCAAGAAGTACCAGGCCTCGGGCCTCCCGCTCCTGGACCTGATCCAGGAGGGCAACCTCGGCCTGATGCACGCCGTCGAGAAGTTCGACTGGCGCAAGGGCTTCAAGTTCTCCACCTACGCCACCTGGTGGATCCGCCAGGCCATCACCCGCGGCATCGCCAACACGGGCCGCACGATCCGCCTGCCCGTGCACGCCGGCGACACGCTGGCCCGGGTGCAGAAGGCGCAGGCGCGCCTGGAGCTGAAGCTCGGTCGCCCGGCCACGTTGGCCGAACTCGGCATCGAGGTCGAGATGCCCGAGGACAAGCTCGTCGAGGCGCTGCGCTTCCGGGCCGAGCCACTGTCGTTGTCCGAGCCGTTGCGTGAGGACGGGGACGCCGAGCTGGGGGACGTGGTCGAGGACCGCTCGGCCGAGTCTCCTTTCGAGGTGGCCGCGGTGTCCCTGCTGCCCGACGAGATCGGCCGGCTCTTGTCCCCGCTCGACGAGCGTGAGCGGGAGATCCTGCGCCTGCGCTTCGGGCTGGATCGGGGTGAGCCCCGCACCCTCGAGGAGGTCGGCGAACACTTCAACCTCACACGGGAGCGCATCCGCCAGATCGAGGCGCGGGCCATGTCGAAGTTGCGCCACCCGTCCTCGGACACCGGGGCGCGCGATTTGCTGACCGTCTGAGGGCGCGTAGGCTCTTGGTATGAAGAAGCTCATCGTTCTCGCCCTGCTGGTCGCCATCGGCGTCATCGCCGCTCGCCGCCTGCGCGAGGCGTAGAAGAACCAGAGACGCTATGCGGCGCGCCCGGCCAGTTTGGCCGCGGCGTGACGGCCACGGATGCCGCGCCGCCACAAGATGAGGGCCGCTCCGGCCACCGCCAGGCTCGTCGTCACCACGGGCGTGGTGCGTCCCACCCGGTCGCGCAGACGGATCGGCTTGGTGAAGTTGCGCACCTCCCAGCCGCGTTCGCGCGCCACCTTGGCCAGGGCCCGGTCGGGGTTCACCGCCACGGGGCGCCCGACGGCCTCGAGCATCGGCAGATCGGTGCCCGAGTCCGAGTAGGCGCTGCTGGCCGCCAGGTCGAGGCCGGTGCGCTCCGCCAGCTCGCGCATGGCCGTGGCCTTGGACTCGCCGTAGGCGTAGAAGGCCATGCGGCCCGTGTAGCAGCCCTGCTCGTCGACTTCGCCCCGCGAGCAGATCGCCCCGTCCACGCCGAGCAGGTCGGCGAGGGGCAACACGATCTCCTCGGGTGACGCGGACACCAGGTAGACGCGGTGACCGGCGGCCCGGTGGAGCTCCATGAGCTCGAGGGCCTCGGCGTACATGATCGGCTCCATCGTCTGGAGCATCGTCTCGCGCACGATCTGACGCACCTGGGCCCGGTCCCACCCCTTGGTCAGCGCCAGCATCGACTCGCGCACGCGGACGAGTCGGTCCTCGTCGGCGCCGAAGTAGAGATAGATGAGCTGGGATATGGCGGCCCGCGCCACCGTCCGCCGGTTGATGAGCCCGCCCTTGAGAAAGGGCCGTCCGAACGCGGCGATAGAGGCGCGATCGATCACCGTCTTGTCGAGATCGAAGAACGCGGCCTCCATACTCCTAATGCTACGGGCGACCGGGCCTTCGGCTTGAGCGACTGTGACGATGAGACGGCGAACCCGCGAACGTTTGGAGCCCGTGAACAGGGAGGTTACGGGAGTTGCCGCCTGGTTGCGCTTACGCCTGCTGCTCCGCGATGAACAGTGCGTGCACGGCGTCCTCGGCATCCGCCGTCACCAGAACGAGCACCTCGTCGCCGGACTGCAGCGTGGTGTCGCCCCGGGGCACGACGAGACGGTCGGCCCGGACCACGGCGACGACGACGGCATCACGGGGGAAGGCCAGATCGGCGATGGCAGTGTCGTTGGCAGGCGAATCCTCGGCCAGGGTGATCTCGACCAGGTGCGCCACGCCGCCCTTGAATTGCAGCAGCCGGACCAGCGAGCCCACCGAGACCGCCTCTTCGACGAGCGCGGTCAGGAGCTGGGGGGTCGACACCGACACGTCCACCCCCCAGCTCTCGTTGAAGAGCCACTGGTTCTTGGGATGGTTGACCCGCGCCACGACCCGGGGGACGGCGAACTCCTGCTTGGCCAGAAGGGAGATGACCAGGTTGTCCTCGTCGTCGCCGGTGGCCGCCACCACGACATCGACCGTGGCGAGGCCGGCGCGATCGAGCGAGGAGACCTCACAGGCGTCGGCCGCCACCCAGGTGATGTCGAGGGTGTGGCGCAGACGCTCGACCAGCTCGGGGTCCTGCTCGAAGAGGAGCACCTCGTGGCCGTTGGCGTGCAGGTCCGCCGCGATGGCGGTGCCGACGCTCCCCGCGCCGGCGATGGCCACCTTCACTGCGGACCGTCCTGGGCTCGGCCCTTGGTGCGGGTGAGCATGTCGTCGAACTGGCGCAGGGCGTCGTCGAGCACGGCGATGTGCAGGACGTCGCCCTCCTGGCCCACCAACTCGCGCGCATCGAGGCGGGGCACACCGGAGCGGGTCACCGACACCAGGCTGAGGCGCCCGGGCTGCTCGATCTCGCTGAGGGGCCGCCCGGCCCAGTCGTCGGGGAGGGAGCGGTCGATCAGGGTGAGGCGCCCGGTGGCGTCGGACCAGTCATCGGCGTCCTTGTCGGGCAGCAGGCGCCGCCGCACCTGGTCGATGGTCCACGTCACCGTGGCCACGGTGGGGATCCCGAGCCGCTGGTAGATCTCGGCCCGTCGCGGGTCGTAGATGCGGGCGACCACGTTGGGGATCATGTAGGTCTCCCGGGCGATGCGCACGGTCAGGATGTTCGTGTTGTCGCCGCTGGTGACGGCGGCCAGCGCGTCCGCCTCGAGCGCGCCCGCCTTTTCGAGGTCGTCCCGGTCGAACCCCGATCCCACGATGCACGGGCCGTCCCACTCCTTGAGCCGGCGGAAGGCCTTGGCCGACTTGTCCAGGACGGCCACCGAATGCCCCTCGCCGCTGAGGGAGACGGCGAGCCCGGAGCCGACGCGGCCACACCCGACGACGATCACGTGCACGCCACAGTGCAACACGCCGTGTCAGGTCTTGCAAAAACCGGTCCTTGGGGCGATTGCTTCTACTGTGTGGACGTGGCGACCCCAACCACCGCGGCGACACCCACCGCGGCCCCACCCCCGGTGAGCCCGCCTCCGGTCCCGCAGCCCGGGGTCACGGCGGAGAACATCCCCGAGACCCGTCGCTACCGCCTGAAGAACAAGCTGCTGGGGCCGCCCCTCGTCACCGAGCAGCTCGCCTCGGAGCGCCTGAGCCGGCCCATCGCCCTGGGCGTGTTGGCGCCAGACTGCATCTCGTCCTCGGCCTACGGCACCGAGGAGATGCTGACGCAGCTGGTGCCCTACGTCGGGTTGGCCGCCTTCGCCCTGGTCGTCCCCATCACCATCGCCATCCTCGCCGTCCTCTTCTTCGTGACCCTGTCGTACCTCGAGGTCATTCAGCTCTACACCAAGGCCGGTGGCTCGTACGTCGTGGCCCGGGACAACTTCGGGCCCCGCATCGCGCAGATCGCCGCCGTGGCGCTCCTCATCGACTACACGGTGACCGTGGCGGTCCAGACCTCGGCCGGCACCGCGGCCTTGACGAGCGCCGTGCCCAGCCTGGCCAACACGACCGACACGGTCGCGATCACGGTCCTCGTCGTGCTGCTGCTGCTCTACGGCAACCTGCGCGGCATCCGCGAAGCCGGGAGCTACTTCGCCATTCCCACGTACTTCTTCATCCTTTCGCTCGCGAGCGTCATCGTGCTCGGGTTCATCAAAGAAGCGCTGGGTACCCTGCACGCCATCCCATTGCCGCCCGCCAACCAGCTCTACGGCGGGAAGATCGGGACGCCCGGCGATGGCTGGTTGATGGGGCTGGCCTTCATCTTCCTGCTGCGTTCCTTCGCCAACGGCGGCTCGTCGCTCACGGGCCTCGAGGCCATCTCCAACGGGGTGAGCAGCTTCCAGAAGCCCGAGGCGCGCCACGCCCGCCAGGTGCTCGTCGCCATGAGCTCGACGCTCGCCTTCCTGGTGCTCGGCGTCACCCTCCTGGCCCGGTGGACGCACGCCGTCCCGTACCAGATCGGGTCGCCGACCGTGGTGTCCCAGGAGGCCAAGGCCGTCTTCGGCACCAGCCCGTTGGGGCACCTCGCCTTCTACGTCGTGCAGCTGGCGACCATGCTCATCCTCTACACCGGAGGCAACACCAGCTTCAACGGCTTCCCGTACCTGGCGAGCTTCGTCGCCGGCGACCGCTTCCTGCCACGCCAGCTGACGCGGCGCGGCCACCGCCTCGCCTTCTCCAACGGGATCCTCGTGCTGGCCGGTGTCGCCCTGGCCCTCGTGCTCGTCTACAAGGCGCAGGTCAACGGGTTGGTGGCGCTCTACGCCATCGGCGTGTTCACCGGGTTCACCATGGCCGGCTCGGGGATGGTGAAGCACCATCTCACGGCGCGGGAGGGCCACTGGAAGCGCAGCGTCCTCATTAACGGGTTCTCCGCCTTCCTGTCCTTCACCGTCGTGCTCATCTTCGCCGTGGCGAAGTTCAAGGAGGGCGCCTGGCTGATCTTCGTCGTCGGGCCGCTCCTCTACATCGGACTGATCCGCCTGCACCACCAGTATGTGAGCGAGGCCGAGATGCTCGAGACGGGGGTGGCCGAGGCGTCGGAGGCCCCGGTGCTCCGGCGCCACGTGGTCGTCGTGTTCGTCGACCGCCTCGACATGGCGACGGTGCGCGCCCTGCAGTACGCGCGCACGCTGGCGCCCGACGACCTGCGGGCGGTGCACTTCGACATCGACACCAAGGCGGCCCGCGAGCTCGAGTCCGAGTGGGGCCGGTTCGGCCTGGGCCGCCTCCCCCTCGACATCATCGAGGTTCCCGACCGTCGCCTGGGCCGGGCGGCCATCGAGCTCGTGGCCGACGCGACCCTCGACGGTGACACCGAGTGCACCGTGCTGCTGCCGCGGCGCAGCTACGCCAGGGTCTGGCAGCGGTTCCTGCACGATCGGACCGCCGACAAGATCGCCGCCGTCCTGGGCCAGGTGCCGCACGTGAGCGCGACGATCGTCCCCTTCGCCGTCGGCGGCCAATTCGGCGAGCGGGTCCGCTCCTACGGCCGCTCGGTCCAGCGGGCTCGACTCGGTGGCGCGCCGGGCGACGGGTCGGCGCCGGTGGATGCCGAGGCGCGGAGCGGGGTGGACCGGATGGGGCGCCGGGACGGGCCCAAGCGGCCGGTTGCCGTGCTGGCGGCCGACCAGACCCTGGCGCTGCGGGCCGGTGCGACCACGCCCATCGCGTCGGTGGTGCCGCGTCAGCGCACGCGGGTGGCCGGCCGGGTCAAGTCGGTCCGGGTCCAGCCCCGGGCGGGGACCTCGAACCTCGAGTGCGTGCTGAGCGACGGGACGGGCGGCCTGCTCCTCGTCTTCCAGGGGAGGCCGAAGATCGCCGGGATCGAGCCGGGCGCCCGACTGGTGGCCGAAGGGATGGTGGGCACCTGGGGCCGCCGGCCCGCCATGCTCAACCCCTCTTTCGAGCTGGTGCAGGGGGCGCAGAGCGATCCGGCGGAACCCTGAGCCGTCCCGGCGCGTCCGCCGCCGGCGGGGTGAGCGCCAAATTGCCCGGCCCGGCCCCAGTCGCTAACGTCCCCCCCGGCCAAGCGTCGGGTGCGACCTCGTCGGCGCGCCTTCGGCCCGGGGTGATGGCATCGATGCAATGGTGTTGAGCGCCGCCGCACCGCGTGGAGGAGGGTGCCTCCATCCCTTCCCCGCCAGACCGACAGGAACAGAAAGGGCACACCGGGAATGATCAATCTCCTCGCAGCCGAAGGTGGCTATCAGAACTTCCACCTCGGGGGGGTGGACAAGACCTGGCTCTATATCTGCCTGTTCGCCGGGATCGTCGGCATCGTCGCCGGCCTGTTGCTCGCCCGCAACGTCCTCGCCTTCGACGCGGGCACCGCGAAGATGAAGGAGATCGCGCTGGCCGTCCAGGAGGGGGCTCAGGCGTTCCTGGCCCGCCAGTTCCGGGCCATCGTGATGATCATCATCCCGCTGGCCATCCTGATCTTCTTCACCGCCACCAAGGTGGTGAAGCCCGACGGGGACGTCGCCCTGACCTTCCAGCAGGACGGCATCTACCGGGTGATCTGCTTCCTCTTCGGCGCGACATTCTCCGGCCTGACCGGCTTCATCGGCATGAGCATCGCCGTGCGGGGCAACGTCCGCACGGCAGCCGCGGCCGCCCACGGCGGTGGCATGAAGGAGGCTCTCCGGGTGGCCTTCCGAACCGGCGCCGTGACCGGCATGCTGTGCGTGGGCCTCGGCCTGGTCGGCGCCACGGCGATCGTCCTCATTTTCCAGAACTCGGCCACGGCCGTCCTTATCGGCTTCGCCTTTGGGGCCTCCCTCCTCGCCCTCTTCATGCGGGTCGGCGGCGGCATCTTCACCAAGGCGGCCGACGTGGGTGCCGACCTCGTGGGCAAGGTCGAAGCGGGCATCCCCGAGGACGACCCGCGCAATGCGGCCACCATCGCCGACAACGTGGGCGACAACGTGGGCGACTGCGCCGGCATGGCCGCCGACCTCTTCGAGTCCTACGAGATCACCATCATCGCTGCGCTGATCCTGGGGTACTCGGCCTTCCGTTTCCAGCACACGACGGCCGCCGTGCTCTACCCGCTCATCGTCCCGGCGATCGGAATCTTCGCCTCCGTCATCGGCGTCGTGGTGGTGCGGGCCCGCAACAACGACCGCAACGCGCTGGCCCCGATCAACCGCGGGTTCTGGCTGGCCGCCCTCCTCACGGTGATCGGCGCCTTCTTCGTGGCGCAGTACTACGTGCACGACCTCAAGGTGTTCTGGGCGGTCCTGACCGGCGTCATCCTCTCCTTGGTGGCGAGCCAGATCACCGAGGAGTTCACCTCGACCGAACGCGGGCCGGTGAAGGAAATTGCCGCCTCCGCACGAACCGGACCGGCTACCACGGTGCTGGCGGGCATCTCCATCGGACTCGAGTCCTCTGTCTGGGCGATCATCGCCATCGCTATCGCCATTGGCGTGGCCATCGGGCTGGGTGACGGCAACATTGAGCTGACCTTCTACCTGGTGGCCCTGATCGGCATCGGCCTGCTGGCCACCGCCGGCATGGTCGTCTCGGAGGACAGCTTCGGCCCCGTGTCGGACAACGCGGCCGGCATCGCCGAGATGTCGGGCGAGTTCACCGGTGAGGCCGAGCGCGTGATGGTGAGCCTCGACGCCGTGGGCAACACCACCAAGGCCATCACCAAGGGTGTGGCGATCGGTTCGGCCGTCATCGCCTCCGTTGCGCTCTTCGCGTCCTTCATTGAGACGATCGGCGAGCAACTCCCGAGCCTGCATGCGACGGGGGCCAAGCTCTTCTCGATCATTCAGATCAACGTGGCCAACCCGACGACTTTCATCGGCCTGCTCATCGGCGGCTCGATCGCTTTCTTGTTCTCGTCGCTGGCCATCCGGGCCGTGGGCCGCTCGGCCGGCACAGTCGTGCTCGAGGTGCGCCGCCAGTTCCGCGAACACCCGGGCATCATGGACTACACCGAGAAGCCCGAGTACGGGCGGGTGATCAGCATCTGCACGGCGGCGGCGCAGCGCGAGCTGGCCACCCCGGCGCTGCTGGCCATCCTGACCCCCGTCATCGTGGGTTTCGGCATCAACTACCTGGCCCTCGGCGCCTTCTTGGCCGGGACCATCCTCACGGGTCAGCTTCTGGCCAACACGCTGTCGAACTCTGGTGGCGCGTGGGACAACGCGAAGAAGTACATCGAGGACGGCAACGAAGGGGGCAAGGGCTCGGAGGCCCACAAGGCCGCCGTCATCGGTGACACGGTGGGCGATCCCTTCAAGGACACGGCCGGACCGGCGCTCAACCCGATGATCAAGGTCATGAACCTGGTCTCACTGCTCATCCTGCCTGCCGTCATTTCGCTGCGGCACGACACGGGCGCCCGCCTGGCCATCGCCGGCGTCTCCCTGGTCATCCTGCTCGCCGCACTGGCCTTCTCCAAGAGGGGCTCCGAGGCCATGGACGCCGACTCGGCCGATACGACGCCGGCTGCGGCAGCCGTCGCGCCGGTCGATTGACCTGCTCAGGCGCATAGAGAACCGCTCTGCTGTCGCCCTGGTCGTGCACCCTGCCCTTGACAGGGGGGGTGGCGTACCCCCACTCTGACGTGACCATGCCCTCCCTTCCCCCCAACCGATCGCTGCCCCGCGGGGTGTGCCGTGGGTAAGGCGCTCGTCATCGTGGAGTCGCCGGCCAAGGCGCGCACCATCGGCGGCATGCTGGGGCCCGACTTCATCGTGGAGTCGTCGATCGGCCACATACGGGACCTGCCGCGGGGGGCCGACGAGGTCCCGGCCGCCTACAAGGGCGAGTCGTGGGCGCGGCTCGGTGTGGACGTCGACAACGGCTTCAAGCCGCTCTACGTGGTGTCGTCGCCCAAGAAGTCGGTCGTGGCCAACCTGAAGAAACTGCTGAAGGGCGCGGACCAGCTGTATCTCGCGACGGACGAGGACCGCGAGGGCGAGTCGATCGCGTGGCACCTCTTCGAGGTCCTGTCGCCCACCGTCCCCGTCAAGCGCATGGTGTTCCACGAGATCACGCCGGCCGCCATCGCCCGCGCCGTCGACGAGTGGCGCGACCTCGACCGACGCCTGGTGGACGCCCAGGAGGCGCGCCGCATCCTCGACCGCCTCTACGGCTACGAGGTGTCCCCGGTGTTGTGGCGCAAGGTCATGCCGCGGCTGTCGGCCGGGCGCGTCCAGAGCGTGGCCACCCGGATGGTGGTCGAGCGCGAGCGGGCCCGGATGCGCTTCCGCTCCGCCACCTGGTGGGGGGTCGACGGTACCTTCACGCACGCCGCCGCGTCCTCGGGTTTCGGCGCGGCGCTGATCGGCTTGGGCGGGGCCACCGTGGCCACCGGCAAGGACTTCGACCAGCACGGAGAGCGGACCGGCAAGAGCGATGTCCGTGTGCTGGGCGAGGCAGAGGCGACGTCCGTCGCCACCGCCCTGGTCGGCCGTTCCTTCACCGTGAGCGCGGTGACCGAGAGGCCCTTCCGCCGCTCGCCGGCGGCGCCGTTCATGACATCGACCCTGCAGCAGGAGGCGGGGCGCAAGCTGCGCTTCAGCGCACAGCGTGCCATGCAGGTGGCCCAGCGCCTCTACGAGCAGGGTTTCATCACCTACATGCGCACCGACTCGACGACGCTGTCGGACCAGGCGCTGACCGCGGCCCGTGGCCAGGCCCGGCAGATGTACGGCGACGCCTACGTGCCCGACGCCCCCCGTCGTTACGAGCGCAAGGTCAAGAATGCGCAGGAGGCCCATGAGGCCATCCGCCCCTCCGGCGAGACGTTCCGGACGCCCGAGCAGGCCGGCCGCGACCTCTCGGGGGACGAGCTCCGCCTGTACGAGCTGATCTGGAAGCGCACGGTGGCCTCCCAGATGAACGACGCCACCGGCACGAGCGCGCAGGTCCGCCTGACGGCCGAGGTGCCCGCCGGTGTGGCCCAGGGTCAGGAGGCCGAGTTCTCCGCCAGTGGCCGCGTCATCGCGTTCCCCGGCTTCCTGCGCGCCTATGTCGAGGGAGAGGACGACCCGGACGCCGAGCTCGCCGACCGCGAGGTCGTGCTTCCCGCGCTGGCCGTCGGCGACGTGGTGGAGGGCAGCGCCTTCGAGCCCGGCTCGCACACCACGCAGCCGCCGGCCCGCTACACCGAGGCCTCGCTCGTCAAGGCGATGGAGGAGCTGGGCGTGGGGCGCCCGTCCACCTACGCCAGCGTCATCGCCACCATCCTCGACCGCGGCTACGTGTGGAAGAAGGGGACCGCGCTGGTGCCGAGCTTCACCGCCTTCGCCGTCGTCGGGCTGCTCGAGCGCTACTTCGGCGACCTGGTCGACTACGGCTTCACCGCATCGATGGAGGACGACCTCGACGAGATCGCCGCCGGGCGCGAGGAGGCCCTGCCCTGGCTGACTCGCTTCTACTTCGGCACGGCGGTGCCCGGTGCCGCGAACGGACACGGCGACGAGGTCGAGAGGGTCGGGCTCAAGGCCTCGGTGGCGACCCACCTGAGCGAGATCGACGCCCGCGAGATCAACTCCATCCCCCTGGGGAACGGGAGCGACGGCGAGCCGATCGTGGCGCGGGTCGGCCGGTACGGCCCGTATCTCCAGCGCGGGGAGGACCGGGCCTCGATCCCCGACGACATGGCCCCCGACGAGCTGACGATCGAGCGCGCCGAGGAGATCCTGGCCGCGCCCTCCTACGACCGGGTGCTCGGCGCACATCCCGAGACCGGGCTCGACGTTCAGGTCAAGGCCGGGCGCTTCGGGCCCTACATCCAGGTGGGCGAGCTGACCGAGGGGGGCGACAAGCCGCGCACGGCCTCGCTGTTCGCCTCCATGGAGCCGGCCACGCTCACGCTCGAGCAGGCGCTGGAGCTGCTGCGCATCCCGCGCGTCGTCGGGACGGATCCCGAGACGGGCGAGGACGTGGTGGCCCACAACGGGCGGTTCGGCCCCTATCTCAAGCGCGGCGCCGACACGCGCAGCCTGGGCAGCGAGGAGCAGCTGCTGACCGTGACGCTGCCCGAGGCGCAGGCGTTGTTCGCACAGCCCAAGCAGCGCCGGGGCCGTGCCACCGCCGCGCCATTGCGCGACCTGGGCACTGACCCGACCACCAACCTGCCGGTTGTCGTGAAGGAGGGTCGCTTCGGCCCTTACGTCACCGACGGCACCACCAACGCCAGCCTGCGCAAGGGCGACGTCGTCGAGTCCATCACCATCGAGCGCGCGTCCGAGTTGCTCGGCGAACGCCGGGCCGCCGGCCCCTCGACGCGCAAGAAGAAGGCCGCCAAGAAGGCCGCGCCGGCCAAGAAGAAGGCGACCGGCAAGAAGGCCGCCGCGAAGAAGACCCCGGGAGCCAAGAAGGCGGCGGGCGCCAGGAAGACGGCGGCGAAGTCCGGTGGGGCCGATCCGGCTGCGATGAAGGCTGCGCCAACCGAACCGTTCTGAGATGCCGCCCCGCGGTCGCCTCATTGCGCTCGAGGGCATCGACGGCTGTGGCAAGTCCACCCAGGCCCGTGCCCTGGCCGAGGCGCTCGGGGCCGGGCTGACCTTCGAGCCCGGGGCGACGCCGATCGGGGCCCGTCTGCGCCAGCTGTTGCTGGCGCCCGACGCCCCGCCACTCTCGACACGCACCGAGGCCCTCCTCATGGCGGCCGACCGGGCCGAGCACGTCAGCCTCGTCCTGGAGCCCGCCCTGGCCGCGGGCGAATGGGTGGTCAGCGACCGCTACGCCGCCTCGACCATCGCCTACCAGGGCTACGGCCAGGGCCTCGACCCCGCAGCGCTGGCCGACCTGGTCCGGTGGGCCACGGGGGGGCTGGCCGCGGACGTGTCGATCCTGGTCGACGTCGGTGCCGATGTCGCTGCGGCGCGGTTGGCCGCCGGCGGCCGGGGCGGGTCCGACCGCATGGAGCGCCTCGGGCCGGATTTCGCGGCGAGAGTGCGCCAGGGCTTCCTGGCCCTGGCCGCGGCCGACCCCGCGCACTGGGTCGTCGTCGACGGTACGGCGACGGTCGCCGCGCTGACGGCGCATATCGTGGCCTCCGTGCGTGAACGTCTGGGTGACGCGCCGGCTGCGGCGCGGTGAACGCGGCGCCACCCGTCCCCGAGCTCTTCGCCGGCGTGGTGTCCCAGGACGTGGCCGTGGCCGCGCTGCGCGCCGCGGCAGCCAACCCGGTGCACGCCTACCTCTTCCGCGGTCCCCCGGGGAACGGGGGGCTGGCGGCAGCGTACGGGTTCGCGGCCGCGCTCCTGTGTCCCGAGGGCGGCTGTGGTGCCTGCGCCACCTGCCGGGCGACCCTCGCCGGCACCGATCCGGACCTGCACGTCGTGCGCCGCAGCGGCGCGTCGGTCACCATCGACGACCTCCGTCAGATCGTGGGGCTGGCCCAGCGCCGACCACTGCACGCGACGCGCCAGGTGATCATCGTCCTCGACGTGCATCTCGCCGCGCTGCGGGCCCCGGCGCTCTTGAAGACGCTGGAGGAGCCGCCGGGAGACACGGTCTTCGTGCTGCTGGCGGACGACGTCATCCCCGCGCTCGTGACGGTGGCCAGCCGCTGCGTCGAGGTCGCCTTCCCGCCGGTGGCGCGGGCCGACATGGTGCAGTGGCTGACGGACTCAGGCGTGCCGCCGGACATGGCGGCCGTGGTGGCGGACAGCAGCGGCGGCAATCCCGAGCGGGCCCGCGTCATGGTCGACGATCCTGACGTCGCGGCGCGCGTCGCGCTGTGGACGTCGGTGCCCGACGAACTGACGGCGGCGGGCATGACCGCGGCAGGGTTGACGCGGCGCGTGCTCGAGTCGGCGGACCGTGCGGTGGAGCCGCTCCGGGCCGCGCACGCCCGGGAGGTCGAGTCATTGACCGCGGCGGCCAAGGAGATGGGCGAGCGCGGGCTTCCCGGACGCAAGGAGATCGTCGACCAGCACCAGCGGGAGGAGCGCCGCTTCCGCACGGACGCCCTGCGGGCGGGCCTCGGCGTGCTGGCCCGGGCCTACCGCGGTCGCGTCGTCCGGGCAGCGGGCGGCACCATCGCCGTGGGCGACCAGGACGTCCGCAGCGCCACCGAAGCGGTCGGGCTCATCACCGAGACGGCGGAGGCGCTGCCGCGCAATCCAAACGAGACGCTCCTGGTGCAGTCGCTCTTCGTCCGCCTGGCTGCGCTGGCGGCCTGAACCGTCAGCTCGGCGCACCGGCACCACGCCCAAGCCTGAGGGCGGCGTCGGGGGCGCGTCCGCATCGCGCCGCCTAGAGTCTCGCCGGATCTCCCGATGCGGCGAGTGGGGGTGGACACATGGTGGCGGTCACGTTTGCGGACCTTTGGTTCCGGGCTCGGCAGTTCCTCATCGCCGTCGTCGGCGTCGGGCTCGTCCTTGCCCTGGCGCTGGGCCTGAGCGGGCTGGCCGACGGCTTCCACGCCGAAGTGGCGTCGACGGTCGACGCGGTGGGTGCCACGTCGTGGGTCATGGCGCCCTCCGCGGAGGGTCGCCTGACCGCGTTCGCGGCCTTTCCCAACGCCGCTGCGGGCGCCGTCGACCATGAGCCCGGCGTCCGACGCGCCTCCCCCGTGCTGTTCGCGCCCGAGCAGGTGGTCCTCGTCGCCGGGTCGACGGCCCCCCAGAACGTCAACCTCATGGGGGTACAACCCGGTGGGCTGGGGGACCCCCAGGTGGTCTCCGGTCACGGGCTCTCCGGTCTCGACCAGGCGGTGGTCGACTCGAAGGTCGGGGCGCACGTCGGCAGCGTCCTTGTCCTGGGCGGGCACCCGTACGACGTGGTCGGGGTGGTCGACGGCCGCACCATGGACGGAGGCACCCCCCTCGTCTACATGCCCCTGGCGACGGTGCAGCGGGCGGTCACGGGGGGCAGGCCGTTGATCACGGCCGTCGCCACGGAGGGCGCGCCCGCCCGCCTGCCGGCGGGGCTGGTGATGCTGGCACCGTCTGCGGTGGTCACCGACACCGTGTCTGCGCTCGGGAGTGCCACGGCCTCCATCGACAACACGCGCTCGCTCATGTGGCTCATCGCCGCGGCCGTCGTCGCCTCCATGCTCTACGTCGCCGCGCTGGAGCGCAAGCGTGACTTCGCGGTGCTCAAGGCCCTCGGATCCTCGTCCGGGACGCTGTTCCTCAGCCTCGTCCTGGAGGCTGTGGTCGTCACCTTGTTCGCCGCCATCCTGGCCGAGGTCCTGTCGCTGTTCCTGGCGCCGCTCTTCGCCCAGCCGATCGACATCACGCCCGACGCCCGCCTCGTGCTGCCTCTCATTGCGGTCACGGTCGGCGTGGTGGCCAGCATCTCGGCATTGCGCCGCGTCACCGGTGCCGACCCTGCGACGGCCTTCGGATGAGCGACGACCTTCTGGTGGAGAACCTGACCGTGGCCTTCGACTCGGGCGGCTACGTCGTCAAACCGCTCGACGGGCTTAGCTTCAAGGCTGAGGACGGTGAGCTGGTGGTGCTGCTCGGGCCGTCGGGGTGCGGCAAGACAACGTTGCTCTCCTGCCTCGCCGGGTTGCTCACCCCGACCGACGGGCAGATCGCGTTCGGAGCCATCGCTGTCAACGAGCTGCGGGGTCCTGCACTGTCCGAGTACCGCCGCCACACGGTCGGTGTCGTCTTCCAGGCCTTCAACCTGATCGCCAGCATGACGGCCCGGGGTAACGTCGTCGTCCCGCTGCGCCTGGCCGGCATGGCGCGGACACCGGCCAAGGCGCGGGCCAACGAGTTACTGGGGCGCGTCGGGCTCGACGAGCGAGCGCGGCACCGCCCGGGCCAGCTGTCCGGCGGACAGCAGCAGAGAGTGGCGATCGCCCGCGCGCTGGTCCACGATCCCCCGCTGCTCCTGGCCGATGAGCCCACTGCCCATCTCGACCACATTCAGGTGGAAGGGATCTTGCGGCTGATGCGGGACTTGGCCAGCCCCGGCCGCATCGTCGTGGTCTCGACGCACGACGACCGGGTGAGTCAGCTGGCCGACCGGGTGATCGAGTTGGCCCCGAACTTCTCCGACATCGACCGGTTGCCCGAAGAGGTCCACCTCACGGCCGGGGAGATCCTCTTCCGCCAAGGCGAGCGGGGCCAGCTGATCTACCGCGTTGAGTCCGGGCGGCTCGGGGTGTACCGCGAGCTGTCCGACGGTGGCACCGAGGAACTGGCGCACAGGGGGCCGGGCAACTACGTCGGCGAACTTGGGCCGATCCTGAACCTGCCCCGGAGCGCTTCGGTCCGTGCGGTCGAAGACACGGTGGTCACGGGTTACACGGTGCGGGCTTTCCGCCAGGATCATCCTCACCACGTCGCCGACCAACCCGCCGCTTCGTGAGCGGAGCGGGCGGGTAGCCGCATGGGAGGCGCGGGCATGTCGGGGACGGAGTCAACGCGAGAGGCGGCCAACCGCGACGCGTCCGACGTGGCGCGGTTGGAGATCCGGGTGCTCGGCCCGGTCGAGATCGCCTGGGACGGGCGCCCCATCGACATCGGGGGCGTGCGGACGCGTGCCCTCGTCGCCCGGCTCCTGATCGATCGCCGCATCATCGTCCCGGTTGACCGCCTCGTGGACTCCCTCTGGGGCGACAACGATGGGTCGGGGGCCGAGATCGCGCTGCGCTCGACCATCTCACGGCTGCGCAAGCGCCTGCGCGACGCGGGCGCTCCGGAGGGCGTCATCGTGACACGGGCTCCGGGCTACGTGCTCGAGGTCCCCGCGGAGGTGACCGACGCCTTCCGCTTGGAGCGGGCGGTGGCCGAAGGCCGTCGCCAGCTGGCCCTCCGTCGCCCGAGCGAGTGCACGCGGGTGCTCATGGAGGCAGGGGAGCTCCGGCGCGGGCCGGCCTACAGCGAGGTACGCGACGACCCGTTCGCCCGGGCCGAGGCCCGCCGACTCGATGAACTCCTCCTGTCGGCCGCCGAGATGCGGATCGACGCCGAGCTCACCGTCGGCCGGCACGAGGCCGTCACCGGCGAACTGGAGGCCCTCACCGGGGCCAACCCGATGCGCGAGCGGCTGTGGTCGCAGCGCATGCTGGCGCTGTACCGCTCTGGCCGCCAGGCCGAGGCGCTGCGGGTCTTCCAGGATCTGCGCGCCGTCCTGGTGGCCGACCTGGGGATCGAGCCGGGACACGACGTCACCTGGATGGAACACGCCATCCTCGCCCAGGACCCCGTGCTCGACTTCCCGGCTCCACCCGAACCCCTCGCCGGGCCCACCGGCGACGGGTCGGCGGCGACGCGCGGCTACCAGGTCCGAGTGCCTGCCTCACCGCGCGAAGGGCCACTGGTCGGCCGGGCCCGCGAGTCCGCGCTGCTGCGCGAGTGGTGGACATCGGTGCGCCAGGGTGCCGGGCGGCTCCTCCTGGTGGACGGTGATCCCGGCGTCGGCAAGACGCGACTGGTGGCCGAATTGGCGCGCGCCGTCGAGGCGGATGGCGCACTGGTCCTGTGGGGCCGTTGCGACGAGGACCCGGTGGCGCCCTTCCAGCCCTTTGCCGAGGCGCTCGGGCGGTACTTCCAAGCCCTCTCGGCGGACCACATCTCGCGTATGCCCGGCTGGCAGCTCACCGAGCTCTCCCGTCTGGTGCTGCGGCTACGGGAGTACGCGCCGATGCTCGAGGACGAGGGCGGCGATCCCGAAAGCGAGCGCTTCCGTTTCTTCGAGGCGGTGACGGCGACGCTCAACGAGTTGTCGTCCAGCGGCACCATCCTCCTGGTTATCGACGACCTGCACGCCGCCGACCAGCCGACGCTGCTGCTGCTCCGCCACGTGTTGCGGGGCACCGACGACGCCAAGGTCGGCATCGTCGGGATGTTCATCGACACCGAGGTGCCGCCGGCCCACCGGCTGCGTGGCATGCTCGCCGACTTCCGGGCGGCGCAGCCGGTGGAGACGGTGCACCTGCAGGGCCTGAGCAGCGACGCGGTGGAGCAACTGGTACGGGGCTGGCCGAACGCGCCGGCGGACCTCGTCCCGCAGCTCTGCCGGCTGACCGACGGCAACCCGCTCTTCCTCGACGAGCTCCTCAGGCAACTGGGCTACCGGGAGGCCGAGCAGAGCGAGGAGGGCGACGCGCCCGTCCCGCCGAACCTCAGCCCGACCGAGGCCATCCGGGAGCTGGTCGCCCGGCGTGTCTCGCGCTTGCCCGAGGACGTCATCTATCTGTTGCAGGCGGCGGCCGTGGCCGGCCCGGAGTGCGAGGCCGCCATTGCGGCCGAGGCGGCCGAGCTCACGCCGGAACAGCGGCTCGACGCCCTCGACCGGGCGGTGGAGTCGCGCTTGCTCCGCCGCGTCGGCCAGGACATCGGGGACCGTTACGCCTTCAGTCACACGCTGGTCCGCGACGCGATCTACGGCGAGCTCCTGCGCGGACGCCGGTTGCGCTACCACCACAAGATCGCCGTTGCCACCGAGCGGGTGCATACCGATGCACTGGACACCTATGTCAACGAGCTGGCACACCACTTCTACATGGGCGCCGAGCTGGCCGATGCCGACAAGGCCAGCCACTACTGCCGTGCCGCGGGGGAGCGCGCGCTCCGCCTGCTCGCGTTCGAGGAGGCGGCGGTCCATTTCGCCCGCAGCCTCGAGGTGGCCGAGCAATTCGGACCACCGGACCAGGAGGCGCGTTGCGACGCGCTCATCGCGTTGTCGGAGGCACAGAACTGGGCGGGCGACACGGAGCTGGCGAACGCCAACTTCGAGCGGGCCGCCGGCCTGGCGCGGGCCTTGGGTGACGCGGAGCGCATGGCCGCCGCTGCGCTGCGGGCCGGTCCGCTGAGTTACCTCGGAATCGTGCGAGCCAGCGAGGAGCAGGTGCAGCTCCTGGAGGAAGCCCTCGTCGCGCTGCCCGAAGCCCAGGACAGCCATCTGCGGGCCATGGTCACGGCGCGGCTCGGTCTGGTGACCGTCTATACGGCCTATCTCCCCACGACTCCACCGTCCCTGAAGCGCTCGCTCGCCCTCAGCGGCGACGCGGTCGCCATGGCCCGGCGGCTCGGCGACCGCGTCGCCCTCGGGTATGCCCTGAACGCCCGCATGCACGCATTGTGGGGCATCGACCCCGCGGCCGAGCGGCTGGCGATAGGGACGGAGCTGGGGGAGATCGCCGACGAGCTCGGCGACGAGCAGCTGGCGCTGCACGGGCACATGTGGCGCATCCGTGAGCTGCTGGCCCAAGGCGGCGTGGACGCCGTCAACGAGGAGATCACCCGGTTCCGGGCCCGGGACACCGGCCCGGTGCACCCGCTCGAGGCCTCGTTCGCCTTCAACGTCACGGCCATGATGGCGCTGCTCGAGGGGGACTTCGAGACGGCGGAGCAGCTCGGCCAGCGGGCCCTGGAGGTGGCGCAGGGCCACAACGAGCTGGCCCTGAGCTTCTACGGGACGCTCATGCTGTGGACCTGGTGGCAGCGTGGCGAGCTGGCCGCTCCGGACGCACCGCTGCGGGGGATCATCGCGCAGTCCCGCGCCGAGTACCCCACGGCGTCGGCGGCGCTGGCCCTGGTCCATGCCGAGGCCGGGGACACGGAGGCGGCGCTGGTCCAGCTGCGCTCGCTGGCGGCGCTCGGGTGGGAGAGCATGGCGGACGACCAGACCGAGGGCGTGTCGATGGCCGTGGCCGCGGCGGCGTGCGGCGCGATCGGCGCGGCGGCGAGCCCGTTCGCGGGGCAGATGTACGAGGCGATGCGGCCCTACGCCGGCACCGCCGTCGTGGTCCGGCCGCCGGCCGCGGCGTGCCTGGGGCCAGCCGACCACTATCTCGGGCTCCTGGCCCGGACCACGGGTGACCTCGCCCTCGCGGAGGTGCACCACGAGGCGGCCCTCCGGCTGGCCCGCCGCATGGGGTCCCCGCCGTTCGTGGTCGCGGCCGAGGTGGAGCTCGCCCGCACGTTGCGCCAGCGCCGCCGGGACGATGACCAGGGGCGCGTGGCCGTCCTCCTGCGTCATGCGGAAGAGTCCGCCCTGGCCATGGGGTTACACCGGCTGGCACAGCTGGCTGCCACGCCCGGCTGACTCCGGCGTCAGCGGGAGGCCGCGTCGCCTTCGGGGAGATCCAGCTTCGGATCCTCCAGCTCTTCGTAGGCGGCCAACCTGTCGTCAGCTTCGCGGATGCGCCGGCTCATACCGCCGAGCAGCGCGTTGCGGAACCCAGGGATCTCCATCATCGCGTCGAACTCACGCGGCCCGACGATCAGGACGTCGAGATCGGTCGTGGCCTGCACCGTGGCGCTGCGAGGCACGGCCTCGATGGCAGCGATTTCGCCGAAATAGTCACCCGCACGGAGGATGTTGACGACGCGCCCGGCCCGAGTGACCGTCGCCGTTCCCTCGAGGATCACGAAGAGCTCGCGGCCGAGGCGGCCTTCCCGCAAGATCACCTCACCCGCATGAATCTGGAGGCGCTCGGCCACGCGCGCCATCTCGAAGAGCTGCTCGTCGGTGCACCCGGCGAACCAGGGCACGCCCTGGAGACGACCGGGTCCAGCCTGCTCTTCGCCCTCGTTCTCTGCGCTCAACTCCGCTGCCCCTGGGACCGGCGGAGTCCTGTCCCCCGCGTCCCAAGGGTAGGCGCTGGGGGAGCCTCCCGGTGATTTCAGGCTGTCCGGCCTCGTCGAAGAGCGCGAAGTCACGCCCGTACGGAGCCGTCCGGCTCGGCACCAGGCGGGTCCTCTCCGTCCAGAGCGGCCGCCAGCCGGGCGTCCGCGGTGCGCAGCCGACTCGCCATGCTGCGGAACAGCGCGTCGCGGAAGCCGGGGATGGCAGCCATTGCGGAGAACTCGCGCGGCCCGATGATCAACACCTCCAGCTCGGACAGCGCGGTCACGGACGCGTTGCGCGGTCCGGGGTTCATGGCGGCCAGCTCGCCGAAGAAGTCGCCGGGACCAAGGGTGTTGACCCGTCGGCCCCTCTGGGTCACTGACACCCGACCCGAGAGGATCAGGAAGAACTCCCGGCCGATCCGTCCTTCGCGGGCGAGGAGCTCGCCTTCACCCACCTGGACCCGCTCCGCCAGGTGGGCCACCTCTTCGAGTTGGGCGTCGGTGCAGTCACGCAGCGGGTCGACCGCTTTCAGCCGGTCGACGGTGGCCCGCGTCCCCAAGGTGGTTACCACGCCCCCGCCTCCTTTCCCACTGCGATGCAGTCGCCCCGCGCAGCACCGGGGGGGCGCCACCAGTATGAGCGCCACCGCTTGCATCCGCGTTGCACGGTTGTTGCAGCACGGCGCCGCTGAACCACGCAGCCGTGGCGCCTCCGGGGTTCGCACTCCCAGCTCTCGGCAACCTGGTCTGCCGGGGCCCTGCTCAGGCCCCTGCAGGGTCGGGGCCACCTTCGCCGGATGCCCGAGCCAGGCGTCTACCATGTTGGGCCGGTCTCGATCAGGGGTCCCCCTGGGGGGCCACCAGCTTTGGAACGGCACGTGCCTGGGTAGCTCAGTCGGTAGAGCAGCGCACTCGTAATGCGCAGGTCGTCGAGTTCGAGTCTCGACTCTCAGGCTCCAGTTCAGTGTTGTAGTCCGGGTGATCCTGGACAAAAGAGGTCCGCCTGATCCTTGATAAAGGTTCGGGTGATGCTTGACAGAGGTCCGGTTGATGCTTGACACCTCGGCCCCACCCCCCTGCGCTTGGCGCAAGGAGGTGGCCGAGTGCTTGTGGAGCTCACCAAGAGGAACAGCGTTATGACGCCGTCCTCGGGGTCATCCGGGACGGCTACACGGTCGCAGAGGTGGCCCAGGCCTACGGGGTGTCCCGCCAGAGCGTCCATGCCTGGCTGGCCCGATACGAAGGGGGGGGTTGGCGGCGCTGGCCGATCGCAGCCATCGACCCCGAAGCTCGCCGCTGCAGATGGATCCGGCGGTCGAGGCCAGGGTGGTCGAGCTGCGCCTGCACCATCGACGTTGGGGAAAAGTGCGCCTGCTCCACCAGCTCGAGCGGGAGGGCACGGGGCCCTTGCCCTCGCTCTCTGGCATCTACCGGGCCCTGGTGCGCCACGACCTGATCGAGCCCAAGGAGCAGCGCAAGAAGCTCCCGACCTACAAACGCTGGGAGCGGGCCCATCCCCCCATGGAGCTCTGGCAGATGGACGTGGTGGGAGGCGTCCTCTTAGAGGACGGCACCGAATGCAAGATCCTCAGCGGCATCGACGACCACAGCCGCTTTTGCGTGAGCGCGGGCATCATGGCCCGGGCCACCGGCCGCGCCGTGTGCGGGTTCTTCGCCCAGGCTCTTGAGCGCTACGGAGTCCCCGAAGAGATCCTCACCGACAACGGCAAGGTCTTCACCAACCGCTTCGGGATGCGGCCCACCGAGGTCCTCTTCGACAAGATCTGCCGGGAGAACGGCATCACCCACCGCCTCACCGCCCCCTCGTCGCCCACCACGACGGGCAAGATCGAGCGTTTCCATCGCACCTTGCGCGAGGACTTCTTGGGCGGGCAGATCTTCGCCACGCTGCGCGTCGCCCAAAAAGAGCTCGACACCTGGGTCCTCGAGTACAACACCGAGCGGCGTCACCAGAGCCTGGGGCGAAGGACCCCAGCCGAGCGCTTCTACCTCCGTGACGACCCTGCCCCCGAGCTCGCCCCCGACCTCGGCGTGCTCCGAGAGGCCCGGGCAGGCGCCGATTGGATCAGCCGCTACGTCACCGTCAACGGGGTGACGTCTGTGGCCAACCAGACCTTCACCGTCGGGCGGCACCGGGCCGGCCACGTGGTCGACATCCGGGTCCATCCCACCTTCTTGGAGATCTGGGACGGCCCCGAACTGGTCAAGACCGTGATGCGGACTTCGAAGGGGGTGATTCGCAAGAAGAGAGCCGAAAAGCACTAGAACATCCAAAATCGGGTGTCACACATCAGGCGTTACTGATTCGTCAACAATCACCCGTTGCAGAACATCAGGCTCCAGTTCAGAGCTGTCGTGCGAAAAGCGCACTCGCTCGGATCCCACAAGTTGCCCGCATCTGTGACGAGGTGCACGGATACAGCCAGTCGTAGGGCGACCCCGCCCTCGCCTCGACGGCGATGACGACGAAGAGGACGGCGGACGCGGCCGCAACGACGAGAGATTTCCTGGAAATCATTCCCCAGGCGACTCCCTCCGGTACCAAATCTGACCAATCGTCCCCTAAGCCGCGTCACCTGTCAGGAAGTGTACGCTCGCTCAATTGCCGCCAATCGGAGCGGCACCCTGGTAGGTCGCGGAGCGGCACCTTGTAGGGGGGAGCATCGCATGAACAAGGGCAGCTTCCTCGGAGCTGTGGCAGCGACGATGACCCTAGTGGTCGCAACGTCCTGCACCGGCTCCGCCAAGGTGCAACCGTCGGCCGACTCGCACTCTTTGCTGTTCGCTCTCAACGTCCCGGTTACGGCCGATCCCTACGTGGCTGGCGTGATCACTCGGGGAGCGACGCTGGCCGTCGACCAGGCCGACGCCGACGGGGGCGTGAGAGTGGGGGGTACCACCTACACGCTGAGGCTGAAGACCTACGACGACAACGACGACCCGGCTCAAGCCGCGACGAACGTGCAGAAAGCGATCCACGACGGGGCCATCGCAGTCATCGAGGATGGGATCGGGATGCCGGCCAGCGCGGCTCAGAGCAACTCCGCCGGCGTGCCGCAGATCGCTATCACCGACGGGAACTCGGGACTGTTGACCGACAATGCCGGGCCTATTCCGAGCCTGTTCGGCCTGCGGATTCCGAACAACTTCGCCGCCGACGTGCTCGCCACCTATATCGCGGGCAAGACCACCAGTGTTGCCATACTCCACGACGACACCGACAACGGGCGCGACGGTGCCAGCTCGGTGCAGTCCTCGCTCCAAGACAGCAACATTACGGCCAAGCCGGACATCGAGGTGGCGGCCGACGCGCCGACGATGGACGCCGAAGTGCTGGAGATCAAAAGCGCCCATCCCGGGGCCATCGTCGTCTGGGGTGGCGACCTCTTCATCGCCCGGGCACTCGCCGCTATTCGCGCCGCAGGCATGAACTCCCCAGTATACACCGGTCAGCAGGGCGAGTCGCCGGCCGTGCGCCAATTGGATCCGATCGCGGTGACCGACGGGGTGAAGTTCATCAGCGGTCGGATGGACAGCGAAAGTGACAACTGCAGCTTCCCCCGGTTCGAGAACGCGCTGGGCACGTACCACCTGGCGCCGGTCGATGCCAACGTCAAGACCGCGGCCGGCCAGGAGGTCCGCCAACCCGACGACATCGACTTCTTCTCCTATGACGCCGTGCATGTCGTAGTCGCCGCGCTGCAGAAACAGAGGAGCGTGCACCCAGGGCCCACCTTGTTGTTGGACATGACCCAGGTCTCGGTGACCAGCGCCAACGGAGACGCCCGCGGCTTCGACTCACAGGCGCACGAGGCGTTTGCCTTCGAGGACGCCTACATCGGGGTCATCGAGGACAACCAGTTCGAGCCGGTTAAAGACGAGGCTCTCTCCGCCAGTCTGGCCACCGAGCCCGAGTTGATGTCCGAGTACCCGGTGCCCGTCCCCACCTCTGGCTGTCCCACTCCGTAGTGCGGATGTACCGCTAGCCCGTGCGCCGACGAGCACGGTGCGTTGTCGCTCTGCTGGCACTGAGCCTGTCGCTAGTGGCTTGCAGCGACTTCAAGGTCGTATCGACACACGAAGCGCTGTCGTCGACAAACCGACTGCCACCGATCGGGTTCAGCCACCAGTACGGCCCGAGCCCGGTCGCCACGCGTGACGCTGTCGAGCTAGAGCGTTGGTGGTTCTCCAAGGACGTGTTCTGGGAGGTGTACCTCCTCACGGCCCCGGCCAAAAGTGGGTTCGTAGCGCTCGGTAACGCCTCGGCGGTGCGTGCCGCCCGGAGGGCCGTCACCTCCGTCAGCCTCACCGTGGCGACCGAAGACGCGCACACCATCGAAGGCCTGCTCGCCTACGCGGGGGACCCCGGTCCGGAGACCTACGCCGAGCAGCTAATGCAGGTTGTCCGCGCCCTCGGCTACGACAACGTCGCCGACGCCCAGGTGCACATCTACTTCGGTGAGCTCTACCCCTACGCCACCCTGACCTGGAGCCGGTCTGGCGGCTACAACTTCGATGTGCTCCTCAAAGGGGACAGGCCCGCTCCGGGTGCTACTCCGCTACCGGAGCCGACGCCCCCGCCTCCACCGCCGACGCCTCCGACAACCTCCCAATAACCAGCACGGCGAGCGGCTCGGCCGGCGCCGCCCGGGGATCCTGTTCGAGCCACAGCACACTCGCACCGGCCGCCGCCTCCTCGATCGCCAGCTCGCTCACGGTCGCCGCCGCGTCAGCGGCCAGACCGACCGTCGGGGAGTCGAGCACCAGCACCCGCGGTGCGGCACACCAGGCGCAGGCGACCTGGAGCAGCTGCTGTTCGCCCCCGGAAAGGAGCTCGGCAGGGACGTCAGCTCGGGTCCCGAGCGGACCGAAACGTTCGAGCGCCTGGCCTGCCCGCCCGGCGCCCCGAGCGGCCAGACGGAGCGCTTCCTCGACCGTACAGCCCCTGATCCGCTCTCCGTCTCGCACCGATGCCGTCAACCCGGCGCGATGGCGTCGCGATGGCGGACCGGTTATGGCACGACCATCGACTTGAATCTGGCCGGCGGCGACGACGTCGCCGCAAAGCGCAGCGGCGAGCAGGCTCTTGCCGCTGCCGGCGTCGCCCGTCACGACGGCCAACGTGGCTGCCGCGATGCGTAGCTCAGCGATGTCGAGCAGGACGCGGCCGTCGAGGCGAACGCGGAGCTGCTCAACTTCGAGCCGGGCGGTCACAAAGTCACGACCGGCGGGACCGCGGCCGGTACCTCTGTCCGCTCCAGTTCGGTGATCGAGCCGGCGAGGCGGCCCACGGCCCGGCGGTCGTGTTCCGATATGACGACGGTCAGACCTGCAGCCGCGGCGGCCGCCAGGCAGGCGGTCGCGGCCGCACGATGGGCGTCGTCGAGGCCGGCCAGTGGCTCGTCGCACAACACGACATTCGGGGCGCCGAGAAGGACCCTTGCCAGGTCGACCAGCCGTCGCTGCCCGGCTGACAGCTCGGCGCAGCGCCTATCGCGTGATGCCTCGAAGCCGAGGCGGCGCACCCACACCACGGCCAGCGCGGCTGCTTCATCCGGACCGCGTTCGCGCCGGGCGGCGAGGCGGAGGGTTTCGGCGACGCTGCAGTTTCCGAATCCCCCCCCCTCCTGGGGCAGCAACATCAGGCGTCCGTGGAGGGACACGCCGCTCAACCCGCCCGAAGCTCGACGATCGATTTCGCGCAGGAGGGTGGTCTTCCCCGACCCGTTGGGTCCGACAATGGCGTGTATCGTCCCCGGCCTCACATGGATGGCGGGCGCGTCCACGAGAACTGCTCCCTGCCTGGAGCGGCAAGTGATCGGACCGACTTCCAGCCCTGCCCCTCTGAGGCCGAGCTCCTCCAGAGGCCATGGCGCATCGGGGTCTACCGTCACCGGGGAAGGCGCGTCGGTCGTCGCTCTGCGCGGGACCAGAGCCACCAGAGCGGCGACCCCGAGTATGCCCAGGGCGAGCGACTGCGCTGTCGGCGGACCCGTCCAGCCAGCCGCCGGGAGGACGACCTCGCCCACCACTCCCGTGACCACCGCGATGAGCGCCGTCGTCATCGGTTCGTTTCGGGCACACAGCGCGGCCAAGAGAGGGAGCGCGGCGGTGTCCACCCCGAACTGGCTCGGTGTGGCCACCTGGCTGACGTGGGCTCCGAGAGCTCCACAGAACCCGGACATCGCCCCGGCTACGGCGAGCACCGCGACCTCCAAGGCCAGAGGGCTCAGCCCCGATGCCGCGGCACGCGGCCGGTCGCTGCCCACCGCCCGCCAGGCTGGTCCCGGGCCCCGTCGGACGAGGAAGGTGGCCGCGCCGGTCACCACTACTGCCACCAGAAGCAGCAGGTGGAACTCGCCGCGCGTGGTGAGCACCAACGTCCGGTTGGTCGTGTGGCTCCCGCCGAGTCCGAGCGAGATCGGAGGCAGAGGGCCCAGCCCGGACTGCCCGCCGGTGAGATTGGGAAAGGCCTGGACCGCGTCGCCCAACGTCAGTGTGACCAGGATCGTGAGCACGAGGAATCCCGGGGCCTCCAGCCGAGACCCGAGACCGCCGACGACGGCCCCCGCGACAGCTCCGGCCGCGCAACCGCAAAGAATGGCCAGCAATACCGGCACTCCCCGCACTGAGGCGATCCCGCTGACGTACGCTCCCAGGCCGGCGAAGGCGGCGGCGGCAAACAAAGGGCGGCCCGTCGCGCCGGCCAGGGCGGTGCCACAGGCCGGACCGGCGAGGGCGAGGGCGAGCGCGACGAGCTCTAGGTTGGGACCGCTGACGAACTCGGGAACGACGACCGCGGCGACGATCCCCACCCCCGCCAGCGCGGCCAGCCGGCGTATCAACGGTGCCACCCAGCCGCGACCAGAAGCACCGCTACAGCGTCGCAGAGGAGCTCGCCTCTCCCTCCACCCAACTCGTACCCGCCCACCACTTCAACCGCCGCGATCAGGAGCGCTGCCCCGGCGATCCGGGTGGGCGAGACCATACGCCCAGCTGCGGCAGCGGCAATCCCACGGAGGGTCAGGGCGACTGCACCGACGGCAGCGAGGGGAAACCGGGCGGAGCCGAGCAGCACCGCGCCAGTCGCCAGCACCCCGCCGACCGCGAAACTGGTGGTGCGCACGAAGGCGGTGTTCACTCCGAGCCTCTCGGCCTGGCGGGGGGACGTGGCAGTCAAACGTAGTGAGCCCCCAACGCGCCTGCTCTTCACGACGGGCACGCTCACCCCCGCCACGACCACCACAGCAGCCAAGGTCACCAAGTCGTACTGGTGGACGATTCCACCCGCGACGGTGTAGACGCCGGACGCCGTAGGGAAGGCGTAGGCGGGACGGGGAAACAAGCCGCTCAGGACACCCTGAGCGAGAACGGCCGCGGCCACCAGGATCGTCATCCCCAGAAGGGGCTTGCCGACCACAGGTGCGACAAGAGCCCGTTCAGCGACCCCGCTCAACGCACCCCCCACCGCCAGTCCCGCCAAGGCCGCCGGCACGAGCGGCATCCCGCCCGAGAACAGGCTCGCAGCCAGCAGCCCGCCGGCCAACCCAACCGGCCCGATGGCCAAATGGACGACGCCACTGCCGCTGTAGGCCAGCGACACAGCGAGCGCTACCAGCGCATAGAGGGCACCGGCGGCGAGCGTGTCCACCCCCAGCTGGAAGACGATCCCGCTGCTCATGACCCGACACGGCTTCGAGTCAGCACCTTTGGAATCCCCCAGCCCTCGTCTCCGAGATTCATTCGGGTGTGGCCACTTTCCGACGTCGCGCCGCGACCTCTTTGGTAGAGCCGTAGCTGATCTTGTTCGATGTGATAGGACCACTAGCCGTCGAGATCGCCGCATAGGTGCAGGCACTCATCTTGAGCATCGCTTCGGCGCTTTTCGGCGTCCAACGCATTGCCACTGCGCTCCGTTCGGAGATCATCACCATGTCCTTGATCTTCCCCGCTCCGATGCGATTGCCCTTGACGTAGGTCTTGGGTCGACTCAGGGCTCGGCCGGTGCGCAGGCAGGTATGGGAGCTCTTTGCGCAGCGCTCCACGGCACTGGACGAAGAGCGACTGGTAGATGGTCTCGTGGGACACCTGCATCTCCGGGCGATCGGGATACTCCAGAGCCAACCACGCCGAAATCTGCTGGGGTGACCACTTGGCCTCGAGCGTGCGCTCGACCACCCACGGCAGCCGGCGACAACGGGCCAACTTGACCCGAGTGGGCCGCAGCGCCCGCCGGCAGGCCGCCCGGTCGGCCACGAGGGCCCGATTCTTCTTTCGGCCACCGTTGGCGTTGACCTCCCGACACACGGTCGAAGCCGAACGGCCGAGCGCTGCAGCGATGGCTCGGATGGAGTCACCCGCCGCCAGCCCACGGGAGATCTCCTCGCGTTCTTGAGGCGAGAGCCGCAGCTCGGACCGCTCGCGAGCGGTCGGGCGGTTCCGGCATCGGCAATGAACTTGCGCGCCGACACGTTCTGGCGGCCCAGATGCCTGGCAATGCGCTTGACCGGAAACCCAGCCTCTCGCATGTCCCAGATCGTCTGGCGCTCTTCCTCACTAAAGCGTCTCCACATCCGCACACCTCCTGATCGACGACATCACTGTTCGCCAACCAGGCTGGGCGTTGCAATGACCCGCTAGAGGGCGCAGGTGAGCACTGATCTCGATAGCAACTGCTTCAAGCCGCTCCTACTCCTTTGAGCTGCTGGCGTAGCAGGGCGTTCCCCGATGCACTGTTACCCGTGATCGGGCATCATCTTGGCGCAATGGTGGCGACGACGCCCACCCAGTTGGTGTCCCGCATGGGATACGGGCTATGAACGATGCAACTGGTTTCTGTGGCGCAAACGTCCTTATAGAAGTAGGCCCAGGGCGTTCCCTTGGCATCCAGGTAGATACCGATGAAGTCGGCTCGTGCCGCAGACACTGTCTGCCCGCCCGGATTGAACCCGAAGGGTAGGAGCGGGTCGGCGTTGCTATCGACCTGCACGCTGGTGAACACCGGATTCGCGGCGAAGATGTTATTGGTGGTGGTGATGTAGCCGTGGTAGACGCCGCCCACGCGCCCACACGGGAGCTGCGGTATGAAGCACTTCCACGTCTGGGGGACGGGGTTGTCAGATGTGCCGCTGTTGCCGAAGTAGGCCACTGCCACCCGGCCGGGGCTGGTGGCTCCGATAACAGGGACGGCGATGGCGGGCTTTTGCGCTTGGAGGACTCCGGGCATCTCAACGGCGATAGGCGCGCTCCAAGTCTTGCCCTGGTCGGTGGAGTAGGTGACTTCGGGCAGTTTGTTGACGATCGCCACCAGATAGAGGTTTCCGTCTCGGTCCACCGTAGGTTGCGTTTTGCTGAACCCGGCCGGCACGGGGTTGCTCTGCCAGGTGATCCCTTCGTCTGCGCTGATGTTGAGATTCCCGTTGGCTATCCCGTAGATGAGCCCGTGGATGTCCGCGGTGGAGGCTCCCATGGTGCCGGCAACATCTGCGGTCGGTGATCCGCCGATCTCGGTGAACGTATGCCCACTGTCGAGCGACTTCCAGCACTCGCGTACCGGTAACCCGGGAAAAAGGCCGTCCGACGACTTGCAGAGATAGACCACGTCGGGGTAGGCGCCAGGTTTGCTCAAGGTGGCCTTGTCGGCGGCCGTAGTGGGCGGAGCGGTGAACAGGTGGGGGAAGTCGAACGCCGGGCATCCGAAACCCAAGGGATAGTGGGTGGTCCAGGTTTTTCCGCTGTCATCGGAGTAATTGAGTTCCGTCTGGCAGAGACCCTTGAACCCAGCCAGGCTCGGGTATTCCGGGAGTCCGTTGTTCGAGCCGATGTCGGTGAAGAAGACCCGGCCGGTCAAAGGGTCGATCCACAGTTGTGGGTCTGCGGCCCCCCGGCCGCGCTTCGACTCCGTCGCGACGGGCACGAACTGCCAGGTTCGCCCTTCGTTCACCGTTCGTGCGATGTTTCCGCACGTGATGCCACCGGTACAGATCTTGGAGCTGGGCTTGGGAGGGTACGCGTCGCCGTACATCACCGTGCCGTTCGATGTGACCACCGGCTCGGATTCGCCGAAACCGAAGAAGGTGGAGGTGGCGCACGGGATGTCGCCGCTGGCCCCGATCTTGGCGCCATTCGCATGGTGCATGACCCCAGGCCGGCTCGCGTCGCAACCTGCGGGGGAGACGTGTCCGCCCGCGTTCCCCGCGCCGGCGGACGGTGTCGCAGTCACCAGGAGCGGCACGGCCAGTCCAAGAGATGCTGCCAACATGAGCCTGCGAAGAAACGTCGGCCGAAGTTGCATCATCGCCCTCCCCCCTGATCTGAGATTTCCGTTCAATAGCGGGAACTATCCTTTCGAAACCGTAAGGGACCCGTTGCGTGTGTGCAACCGGTGGCTTGGCGGCTTCCCGAGAACGGGCACCTCGTTAGGCGAGCCAAAAGTTCCGAGCATCAGGTGGCAACTTCTCGACGATCTGGCGGGAACGGTGATTAAGGCCTTCAAACCATCGAGTTTGTCGAATACCGACAACGCGACTCGGCCGGACCAGCTACCCGAGATCGCTACGCGACCGTCGTCCGGGACAGCCGCATTGCCGGCCATCTCTGGCATCTGTAGGGGTATCCCCAAGGTGCCTGCTTGAGACTTGAGCCCGGTGCTACGGCTGCTTCGTAGCATCGAGAGGTCCCTGCGGGGTTGACTCAAAAGTGGCCGCCATCCCCCGTCGCTGGAACACGCTTCCGGGTCCGCACCGACGGCAAAGTGACGCTGCGCCACGAGTCGAAGATGTTCCACATCGCGGTCGGCCGGCGTTGGAGCGGGACCCGGATCTGCCTCTACGTCGCTGACCTTGACGTCCGCATCGTCACCTTCGACGGCAAGCTGCTCCGCCAGCTCACTTTGGACACGACGCGGCGCTATCAGCCAAGTGGCCTGCCCCGCTATAGGGCTCGTGAGGGTTCAGATGTCCGCGATGATCCGCGACATCACACACAGTGGGCGAGGGGCCCCTTAACCTCAAAGACCCGGGCCTAAAGACCCGCCATTTGTGGAGCTCGTCAAAATTCGGAATCTCATCCCAACTCCATCCCAACAATTGGGTCCCAGGGCGTCCCCCTGGGTCCCGCTCTGTCCCGTGTCCACTTCGTCACAGCCTTCTAATCAGGACGCAGTGGGATGAAGTGAGACCAACTGAGACCGAGTGGGATTGCCTCGACCCACCTCGTAATGCGCAGGTCAGGAGTTCGAATCTCCTCTCAGGCTCCAGTTCAGAGGCATATTTTGAACCTGCCCCGCCGTACGATGGGTTTGTCCCAACGGTATGACGGAGGACCCTTCGCCGGGACCGTCCTAGGGGGACGATGCCAGGCAGCATTCGCAAGCGACCAGATCGAGGAGCCGACGCCTGGGAGCTGCCGGTGTTCCTAGGGCGTGATGGCCGAGGGCGGGTACGTCACAAGAGGCAGCTGTTTGGAGGATCGAAGCGCGCCGCGGCGAAGGACTGTCCAGGCTCGTTCTTGCCCAGGACTTCGAACCCGAACGGCTGGGACGACCTGAGTCCGGTGACGGTCCGTCGCTGCGAGAACCTCTGGAACGTCCACATTGAGAAATCCATCGGAAGGAAACGGATCGGCAGCCTGACCCCTAGAGATTGAGCGTTACTTTCGTCAGCTGAAGACCGATGGAGCGGGCCGCGAAACCGTCCGGTATGTGCGATCACTTCTCAACCGAGCATGCCGGCTAGCGCGGAAGTGGAGCAGCAATTCGTTGCCGACCCAGTTGCGGAGACAGAGCTTCCGACATGGGGAATGAGCCACGAATCCAAGCCGGTCCGGGCGCCATCGGCTAGCGAGGTTCAGGCTCTTCTGCAACAGGCGCAAGATCTAGACCGGCGCTACGCCACCTGTTTGCGACCTATCGCGGCTACTGGAGCTCGGAGGGGCGAGGCGTGTGCCCTCCGCGGGACCGATATCGACTGGGACGCTGGGAGCACACTATCGACGAGTCTGTTGTTGCGTCTCGTGGTGGGGCCGAAGTGAAGTCCCCGAAACCCGAGCGAGCCGAAGGGCAGGCTGCTCGGAAAGAGAACTTCGGCAACAACACCTTGCGTCTCGAGGTCCCGCAATCGCAGCTCGCCATCGAAGATCACGGCAGGATCGATATCGGGATGGGCATTGATTCCCACATAGGCCGGACCGGTGCCCTCCAGCCTTTCATTGAAGTCCGTGCGAATCTCGGGATCGACGTAGTCCAGATAGTCCTCCTGGCGTGCTGTGGCATCCCCGTCGCTGGAGATCAGCATCACCTTGCTCATTTCCTCCCATGGTTTCGAGTACTAACCCGTGATCCCAGCCGTCTTTGCGAGCTCGAAGTATCGAGCGACCCGTTCGATGCGTGCGCCTACCTCGTCGTAACCGAGTGCACCGGCACCAGCCCACTCCAGCGCTCCGATATACGTGATCATGGCGAGCTCCGTCAGCTCAGCATCGGCTTCGTCACCCGAAGAGATCACAATGCGGCGGACCAGGTCCGCCCCGATCGCGCCCCGCACCAGCACGACATCCGGTTCCTCCTGATAGAGCGCGGCGTTCCCAGCCCGCGCCAGCGCCTCGACCTCCCCGAATTTGCGTGCGACTGCTCCGAGCGCAGCGGCGATCCGTTCCGAGAGCGGCACGGACGGATCCGGCGTCTCTGTCGGCACAGCGAGTAAGACGTTGTAGAAGACCTCGGCTACCAGGTGGGCCTTCGACGCGAAGTAGTTGTACGCGGTGGTGTGCGTCGCTCCGGCTCGGGTCGCGACGGCGCGCAGCGTCAGGTCGACGTAACCGATCTCGCACACCAGCTCGAGCCCCGCTTCGAGCAGCCTCTTCTTGACCGCCAGCTGACGGTCACTCAGTTGACGCGAGCGCGGAGAAATGGGAAGGGCCGACGTTTCGGCCAGCTCGAGCGACGTCATGTCAACGCACTCGCGCCAGCGTCTCCATCGGGCCCTCCCTTGTGGTTGACAGACAGTCTTACAGCTGTAAACCTGAGCCGGCAAGCTGGAGCTGGGGGGTATGCGGCGAACCTGGGAATGGCTCGGACTGAATCTTGGCAAGCACGCCGGCGTCGTCGCGTGCATCGGCCTGGCGATCACGATCGTGCTCGGCGTCGGTCTGTCCTCGGTCCACCTCTCGACGGGCGATTCGGACTACCTCAACGCCAACGACCCCTTGGCGATCGGCAACCAGGAGTACACGAGCCTCTTCGGTGGCGACCCCATTGCAGTGCTCT
This sequence comes from uncultured Acidimicrobiaceae bacterium, assembly GCA_963755375.1. Taxonomy (GTDB): domain Bacteria; phylum Actinomycetota; class Acidimicrobiia; order Acidimicrobiales; family RAAP-2; genus Bog-473. Next base: position 575,973 of record CAVWKG010000006.1, read on the forward strand.
TCACCATGAAGCCGGGCACGAACGTGGACGACCTCTTGACGCCGGCCAACCAGGTCGAAATGGGCCGCGTGGACGAGGAACTCGCCAAGAATCCATCGATCTTCAACGTCGTCTCACCCCTGACAGCGCTCGAGTTCGCATCAAGGGTTCAAAGCGGTCAGAACCTCACCGAGCAGATGTTCGTCTCCGCGTATCAGAGGGATCCGAGCGCACACTCGCGGGCGGTCCGAGAGGCCTATGCCGTCGCCGAGGCGCGCCAGTTGAGTGCCATTGCGCCTTCGCAAAGGGTTCTGTCCCACCCGGAGTGGATCCACTTCGTCCTGCACGAACCCAATGGTTCGCTTCGCGAGGAGGTCAAGGGCTTCGTCCCAGACGAGCGGCACGCCCTCATGGCGGTCTTCTTGAAGCCGAACCTCAGCTTCAACCAGGAACTCGAGCGCGGCGGCATCTGTCGAGAGGATCACGGTCTCGGCCCACTACCAGAACGCGACCACCATCACCACGGGCGTTCCTGAGATCGAAAAGGACGTCAACGACTACGTGCGCAGCGCGTTGCGGACCCTGATCCTGCTGGCCGCTGTTCTCATGGCGTTGATCTTGATCGTGGCTTTCAGGGTGCGCTGGCGGCTCCTGCCTTTCGCCGTGCTCGGCGTCGGGATGATCTGGGCCTTCGGATTGGTGGGCTATTTCGGCATCCCACTCACATTTGCCACCCTCACCGCCATCCCCGTCCTCATGGGTGTGGGCATGGACTACTCCATCCAGATGCACGCGCGTATCGAAGAAGAGGTGCGGGTGAACCGGGCCGGGCACCCGATCCAGGCGGCGGCCCGAGGTCTTGGTCCGGCACTGCTCATCGTGACGTTCGACGCGGTGTTCGCGTTCGCAGCGCTGTGGTTCTCCAGTGTTCCAGCCGTGCGCCAGTTCGGCTCGCTCATGGTCATCGGCATCATCGCCGTGTGCGTCTGCAGCCTGATGCTCACCCTGGCCATCCTCGGCATCCGCGAGTATCGATCCCCGACACCGCCCGTCGATCGGGGTATCGGCTCGCTCGGGCGGCTGGTTGTGCGTCTCAGCGGCCTCTCATCTCGGGCTGCCCTGCCTCTCATCCTCGTGGCCACAATGGTGTTCGCCGCCGGGGTGATATTCGAGGGACGGCTGGTCATTCAGCCCGACCCGATCAAATGGCTCGACCCGCACTCGACGGCCGTACGCCAGATCGACGCTCTCGAAGCGGTGACAGGGTCGGACAACCAAATCGGTGTCGTGGTCGAGTCGAAGCATCCCTTCAGTCCCCAAACCGTCGACTACGTGAGCAAGCTCACCGAGACCGAGGCCCGCAAATACGGCGACGTACTCTTCCCCGGTGCGGGAGTCGTCTCGAGCGCCGATGATTTCTTGACGATACCAGGCGCCGATTTCGTCCCGCCGACGGCGGCACAGGTCAAGCAGTTCTACGAACTGGCTCCGACCGAGCTCAAGAAGACGCTGGTCCACGGCGACGCGCTCAACGTCATCCTCTTGTCACGCACCAATGACTTCACCGCGCTCGAACCGGTAATCGACAATCTGCAGCACGACGCGCCACCTCCGAGCGGCATCACGTCTGCTCCTGGAGGGATTGGCGTAGTCAGCGTGGGACTTCTCGACAATCTCGCGAAGACGCGCGCCTTGCTCACCTATCTAGCGCTCTTCTTCGTCGGCCTCTTCCTTGCCGTGCGCCTGCGCAGCCTGATCCGGTCTCTCGTCTCGTTGACGCCCGTCCTGATCGCCGTAGGTGCGGTCACGCTGGTTGCTATCGCGTTCAAAGTCACTCTCAGCCCGCTCACTGCGGTCAGCGGACCGCTGGTAGTCGCCGTGTGCACGGAGTTCACCTCTCTGATCCTGCTGCGCTTCGTCGAGGAACGTAACCGGGGACGCTCCCCGCGAGATGCAATGACGGTGACCGCGAGCCGGACCGGCCGAGCCTTCTTGGTTTCCGCCTTGACGGTGGTCGCCGGCATCGTGGTCGTCGCCACCTCTCCCATGCCGATGCTGAGGGACTTCGGAATCGTCATGGCGCTCAACGTCACGGTGGCTCTTCTCAGCGCCCTGGTCGTGTTGCCCCCTGTCCTCGTCTGGGCCGAGGAGTCCCATGGCTGGATCTCGAGGGGACTCCTCAGGGCCGCGCCTGACCCGATTGAGTTCAAGAATGTCGTCGAGGTTCGCTCGGAATTCGGAGCTCCTGCCGACGAGCGGAGCGGGGAGAATCAGGGAGAAGACACGCTGGGGTCAAAACCGTGGACAAGAGGTGGTGTTCTAGGCATGGACGCCACTTCCGAAAGCAAAGTGATTCGTGGCCGTCAGCAACGACCAATGTCGCTCGATGACATGAGCCCAGTTGGCCCAGCACCGGATACGTCTGGCCCGACAGCCAGCGAGAGAGAGGATCAACGATGACCCGTGAGGCTGATCGCTACATCGTCGTCTCATCAGATTGCCACGCCGGCGCCCCCCTCGATGTCTATCGGGACTACCTCGAAGCGAGCTATCTCGATGAGTTCGACCACTGGGCCGAGCAATTCAAGAACCCATATTCCGACCTCGACGACACCGATTCGAGGGACTACCGTCGAAACTCGATGGCGTCGTTCGGCAAGAGGATCTGGAGGGTGACGGCATCGTCGGCGAGGTCATCTTTCCCAATACCATCCCGCCCTTCTATGTGGGCCACCCCTTGTTCAGCGCTCCCGACCCCTCCTCCGACCATGAGCTCGAACTGCGATGGGTCGGCATACGGGCCCACAACCGCTGGCTCGCAGACTTCTGCGGCGAACTCCCGGGTAGGCGGGCCGGGGTAGCCCAAATCCTGCTCGATGACGTGGACCGGGCGATCAACGAAGTCGGATGGGCCAGGGGAAGCCGGCCTTTTCGGCGGCATCCTCCTTCCAAATCCGGCTCCTCACTCAACCGTCCCACCGATCCACGCACCGGACTATGAGCCGCTGTGGAACATATGCGAAGAGCTCGGGGTCGTTGTGAACACTCACGGCGGTGGTGGTCTCCCGAACCTCGGCCCGTATCCATCGACCGGCATGATCATGTTCGTCGAGATCGGCTGGTATGGCCTGCGCCCACTCACGCGTCTCATCTTCAGCGGCGTCATGGAACGACACCCAGACTTGACATTTGCGTTCACGGAGACTGGCAACTCGCTGATACCCGAGCAGCTCAAACAGCTTGACATGTTCCACCGGATGGCCGTGGGTGCGAAAGATGGGTCCGTGGAGTCCTTCTTTGGTTCCTACGTCCGCGAGTCCATCCCTCTCCAACCCAGCGAGTACTGGGCTCGGCAGTGTTTCCTCGGAGCCAGCTTCATGTCGCCTGCCGACTGCCGCAACCGTCATGAGATCGGAGTCGGAACGGTCATGTGGGGAGCTGACTATCCGCATACCGAGGGGACCCACCCCTACACTCGTGAAGCACTGCAACTCACCTTCGCCGGTATCGCCCACGACGAGGTGGAGCACATGCTTGGGCTGAATGCGGCCCAAGCCTACGGATTCGACGTGGAGCAACTTGGCCTCGTCGCTCGCGATATAGGTCCGTCGGTGGAGGAGCTTGATCGGATCCTCGACCCAGAGGAGATTCCTGATGAGGCAGTGTCCATGGCGCTCGCGGCGCAGGGCCGTCGGTAGTGCCGTGATCAACTCACCGCGGCTACTTTCGGCATCGGTGAGGAGTGCGGTTCCGGACAACTGCCGCATGGCGACGCTCGATGTCCGCTGATGCAATTTGGTGTCCACCTGCCGCAATACGGACGAGCCGGCAGCGGGCAGTCGATCCGACGTGCCGCCGGCCTCGCGGAAGAGCTCGGCTTCGACGATGTCTGGGTGAGCGACCACGTCTCT
>CAVWKG010000007.1:0-100402 GCA_963755375.1 uncultured Acidimicrobiaceae bacterium
GGCGAATCGGCCGTCACCGGGTCGACCGACAAGCAAGGGAGCACTATGGGAATCACGGGGTATCTGAAGCGATCGGCCTTCGCCGCCATGGCAGCCGCGGCGCTGTCCGTGTCGATCGTCGCGCTGGCGCCTGCCACCAGTGGCGCCGCGACCAAGGCGTCGTCGTCCTCGGGCGGGACGGCCACCATGGCGCTCGACGAGAACCTGGTCGGGTTCAACATCAACACCTCGGCCGCTTCGGAGTTCGTCCTGCAGGAGATCATGAACATGGTGTGGCCCCAGGCCTTCATCGTGAGCAACAAGCTCCAACCCGTCCTCAACAACCAGCTCCTCGAGAGCGCCACGGTCACGGGCAACAGCCCGCAGACTGTCGTCTACAAGCTCAACCCCAAGGCCGTCTGGTCCGACGGGACCCCGATCACGGCGGACGACTTCATCTACAACTGGCAGGCGCAGAGCGGCAACCCCGCCTACACCGATGTCGGGGGGAAGCCCTACGACGACGCCTCGACTTCCGGCTACAACCAGATTCAGTCCGTCGTGGGCTCCGCCCCTTCCGGCGGCGCCGCCTGCGCCCCGGGCAGCACGGCGGACCGCAACGTCGGCCTGTGCCCGAACGGCCGCACCGTCACGGTGACCTTCAAGCCGTCGTTCGCTGACTGGCGCTCCATCTACACGAACATCGTCCCGGCCCACATCGCCCGGACCGTCGGCTGGAACACGGGCTTCACCGGCCCGGCGCAAACCATCTCGGGCAGCTGGTACACGATCACGAGCTACAACGCGAACCAGTCGGTGGTCCTTACCCGCAACCCGACCTACTGGGGCACGCCGGGCAAGCTGAACAAGCTCGTCTTTCAGTTCTTCTCGGACGACAGCCAGCTGGTGCCGGCTCTGCAGAACAAGGAGATCAACATCTTCAACCCGACGTCGCTGAACCTCTCCATCGTGCAGACGGCCAACCAGGTGCCGAACGCGACCAAGGTGACCCAGGCCGGTCTGCAGTTCGAGCATTTCGACTTCAACCAGGCCGACCCGTACCTGGCCAAGCTCCAGGTGCGCGAGGCGATCGCCCATGGCGTGAACCGCCAGTCGCTCATCACCCGGACCGTGGGCGAGATCAAGAATGGCATCACGCCGCTGGGCAGCCGCGTACTCGTGCCGACGCAGACGGGCTACAAGGGCACAAACTATGCCTACAGCCCCTCGCAATCGAACAACCTGATGAAGGAAGCTGGCTTCAAGAAGGTGAACGGCTACTACCAGGCCGACTACGGCCCGCAGAAGGGCAAGCCCCTGACCTTCACGATCCAGTCGACCTCGGGCAACAGCATCCGCTCGCAGACCGAGGAGCTGTTCCAGGCCCAGATGAAGGCCATCGGCATCAAGCTGAACATCCAGAACTACGACGCCAGTACCTTCTTCGGGACCAACCTGCCGAACGGCACGTTCCAGATTGCCGAATTCGCCTGGGTCACCACGCCGTTCGTCTCGGGCAACCAGCCCCTGTACTGCTCCTACACTCTTGGCAGCAAATGTAGCGAGAACTGGAACCACTACGCCAACGCAGACACGGACCAGCTGATGGCCTCTGGCTCGGCGGCGCCCAGCGCGAGCCAGGAGACGGACGACTACAACAAGGCCGACGCCACCCTCTGGCAGAACATGGTGACGCTCCCGCTGTACCAGCAGCCCGTGTTCTGGGCCTGGTCTAACAACCTGAAGGGCGTCGTGCCCAACACGTCGAGCGTGGGCGTCACCTGGAACGCCGAGAACTGGTCGATCAGCTCGTAGCGAATCGCTGAACGTGAGGGAGGGGTTGGTCGCACCGGGTCTGCCCCTCCCTCGACGTTCCCGGTTCCACACCTAGAATCCGCCCATGTTCGCCTACGTCGTGAGGCGTTTGCTGATCAGCATCGTCGTCCTGTTCTTCGCGACGATCTTCGTCTTCGTGCTCGTGGCCAGCTCGGGCAACCCCCTGGCGCTCCTCAACGCCAACCCGCACATCCCCCACTCCACGATCGTGGCCCGGGAGAACCTGCTGCACCTCAACGACCCACTGTGGCAGCGCTACTGGATCTGGCTCACCGGCGCCCTCCACGGCAACCTCGGCACGACCATCAACGGGCAGGACGTCGCCTCCCAGATGACGTCGCACCTCTTCGTGACCTTGCGCATGGTCGTCATCGCTACCATCATCGCCATCTTCGTCGCCATCTTCATGGGCGTCGTGGCAGCGGTACGCCAGAACAAGGTCACCGACCACGCCATCACCGTCACCAACTTCGTGCTGCTGGCCACGCCCATCTTCGTTCTGGGCCTGGCCCTGAAGGAGTTCGTGGCGATCCCGATAAACCAGCACCTCAACACGACGCTCTTCTACACCAGTGGCGAGCAGAGCCCGACGCTGAGCGGCTCGTTCTTCAGCCGTCTCCCCGACTACGCCGAGCACACCGCGCTGCCGGTCATCACCCTCATCCTCATCTCCTACGCCTCATGGGCCATCTACCAGCGCTCGTCCATGATCGAGACGCTCGACGCCGACCACGTGCGCCTGGCCCGGGCCAAGGGCCTGAGCCAGCGCCGCGTGCTCATCCGCCACGTGCTGCGCAACACGCTCATCCCCGTCACCACGGTCGTCGCCCTGGACTTCGCCGCCGTGCTGGGCGGCGCCATCATCGTCGAGATCGTCTTCGGTTGGCAGGGCCTCGGGCAGTGGTACCTGACCGGGGTGACCAACCTCGACGTCAACGTGATGCTGGCCTACCTGCTCATCACCGCCACCTTCGTCATTCTCTTCAACCTCGTGGCTGACATCCTCTACGGCGTGCTCGATCCGAGGATCCGCTATGGCTGATCCGGCCCCCCGCGAGAACTTCGTCATCCAGACGCCGGAGCAGGTCGCGACCGTCGAGGCCGGCATGCACACCCTGGCGACGCCGGGCGTCGGTCTGGGGCTGTCGGGCGCAGACACCTACGGCCTGTCGGGGGACGCGAAGCCGCAGTGGCGGATCGTCGTGGGGCGCTTCTCCCACCAGCGCCTGGGGATGATCGGACTGTGCGTGTTCCTGCTCCTCGGCATCTCGTCCATAATCGTGGGCCACTTCTGGCAATACAGCTTCACCACGATCACGAACAACCTGAACGACCCGCCTTCGTGGACGAACCCCTTCGGCACCAACTCCATCGGGAACGACATGTTCGCCCAGGTCATGGCCGGCGTCGAGAAGGACATCGAGATCGCGATGACCGTGGCCGCCATGGCCACGCTCATCGGCGTGACCGTGGGCGCCATCGCGGGCTTCTACCGGGGCTGGGTCGATTCACTCCTGATGCGCTTCGTCGACCTGGTGCTGGTGCTGCCGGTGCTGGCCGTGCTCATCGTCCTGGCCAACAAGCTCTCCAAGGAATCCGACAACTGGCTGGGGCTGGCCATTATCATCGGCCTGCTCTCGTGGACCTACGTCGCCCGGCTCGTGCGGGCCGACTTCCTGTCGTTGCGCGAGCGCGACTTCGTGGAAGCCTCGCGGGCGCTCGGCGCGACGAACCGGCGCATCATCGTCAAGCACATGTTGCCCAATGCCGTCGGGCCTATCATCGTCAACGCCACGCTGACCGTCGCCCTGAGCATCATCTTCGAGTCGACGCTGTCCTTCCTGGGGCTAGGTGTGCAGCCACCGAACGTCTCGCTGGGACTCCTGATCGATCAGGGCCAGGACTCCGCGACGACCGAGTGGTGGCTCTTCGTCTTCCCGGTCGCCTTCCTGATCATCCTCATCCTCTCGATCTTCCTCATCGGCGACGGCCTGCGCGAGGCGTTCGACCCCAAGAAGAGCCGGGTCAGGGCCTGAGTGCCGGAGCCCGCACTGCAGGTCGAGCGTCTGGAGGTCGACTTCCCGACCAAGGACGGCGTGGTCCACGCGGTGCGCGGCGTGGACTTCTCGCTCGCGGCCGGTGAGGTCTTGGGCATCGTCGGCGAATCGGGCTCGGGCAAATCGGTGACCGCCCTGGCCACCATGGGATTGCTGCCCAAGGGCGCGCAGGTACGGGGCTCCATCCGCTTCGACGGCACCGATCTCCTCACCCTGAAGGAGAAGCAGCTGACCAAGGTGCGCGGCACCGGGATCGCCATGATCTTCCAGGACCCGATGACGTCGCTCAATCCCGTCTACACCATCGGGTGGCAGATCACCGAGGCGATCCGGGCACACCAGGACGTCTCCAAGGACGCGGCAATGGCCCGCGCCGTCGAGCTGCTGGCAAAGGTCGGCATCCCCAATCCGGCCGAACGGGTCGACAACTACCCGCACGAGTTCTCGGGCGGCATGCGCCAGCGGGCCGTCATCGCCATCGCCATGGCCAACGACCCAGAGGTGATACTGGCCGACGAGCCCACCACCGCACTCGACGTGACGGTGCAGGCCCAGGTGCTCAACTCGCTCAAGGCGGCGATGACCGAGACCGGGGCCGCGCTGCTCCTGATCACCCACGACCTCGGCGTCATCGCGGGCCTGGCCGACCGCGTGCTCGTGATGTACGCCGGGCGGCCGGTCGAGATCGGGACCGCCGAGGACGTCTTCTACCGACCATCCATGCCGTACACGCTCGGCCTGCTCGGCTCGCTGCCCCGGCTCGACAGCGACGGCACGGAGCGGCTGCGGCAGATCCCGGGGGCCCCGCCCTCCATGATCGGCGATCGCACGGGCTGCCCGTTTGCGCCACGCTGCCCGCTGGCCACCGACCTCTGCCGCGCGGCCGAGCCCGAGCTGGTGGTGGTGCCCTCGGTCACCTCGGCGCCAGGCGAGCACCGCGCCGCCTGCCACTTCGCCGACGCAGTCGGTCGCGGCGACCACGGGCAGGTCTTTTCCGACGGCGTCGTGGACAACGTGATCGCATGACGGTCGCCGAGGTGGGCGCCAACGGGCAGGCGCCGGTCGCCGGCCCGCCCCTGCTGGAGGTCACCGACCTGGTGAAGGAATTCTCCCTGCGCGGCGGGACGTTCCTGCGGCGCAGGGTCGGAGCGGTCCACGCCGTCTCGGGGGTCAGCTTCAGCATCGCCCCCGGCGAGACCCTGGGCCTGGTGGGTGAGTCGGGCTGTGGGAAGACGACCACCGGACGATCGGTGCTGCAGCTGACCCGGCCGACCTCGGGGTCGGTCAAGTTCGACGGGACGGAGCTGACCGATCTGGGCACCGCGGAGCTGCGAAAGGCGCGCCGGGACATTCAGGTCGTCTTCCAGGACCCGTTCGGATCACTCGACCCGCGGCTGCCCATCGGCGCGGCCATCGCGGAGCCGCTCCACATCCACGGGACCCGGGACAAGACGACCGTCCAGCAGCGGGTGGGCGAGATGCTGCAGCTGGTGGGGCTCGAGCCGTACCACGCCAACCGCTACCCCAACGAGTTCTCCGGGGGTCAGCGCCAGCGCGTCGGCATCGCCCGGGCCCTGGTGCTCCAACCCAAGCTGCTGGTCCTCGACGAACCGGTCTCCGCCCTCGACGTGTCGATTCAGGCCGGCGTGGTGAACCTGCTCGACGACCTCCAGAACGAGCTCGGGGTCGCCTTCCTCTTCATTGCGCACGACCTGTCCGTCGTCCGCCACATCTCCGACCGGGTTGCGGTCATGTACCTGGGCAAGATCGTCGAGATCGGCGACCGCAGGAACGTCTACGAGCGACCCGCCCACCCCTACACCCAGGCGCTCCTCTCGGCCGTCCCGATCCCCGATCCGCGAGCCGAGCGCGCCCGCAAGCACATCGTGCTCGAGGGTGACGTGCCGAGCCCCCAGTCACCGCCCTCCGGCTGCCGCTTCCGCACCCGGTGTTGGAAGGCGCAGGAGATCTGCACAACCGAAGAGCCGGCCCTGGTCGACCGGGGTCAGGGCCACCCCGTCGCCTGCCACTTCGCCGAGGTCACCGCGGTCGTCTGACCGGGCGCGCCGGGCCTGCCCGCACCACGGGAGGTCCTCGACGAACGCCCAGCTGCGCCGATGGATGGCCGTCGGGCCGTACCCGCGCAGGGCAGTCTGGTGGACCGGCGACGGATAGCCCTTGTTCCGCTCGAAGGCGAAGGCCGGGAAGTGGTCCGCCTCCTGGCGCATGAGCCGGTCGCGCACGACCTTGGCCAAGACCGACGCTGCCGCCACCGACGCGCACTTGGCGTCGCCGTCGACGATTGGACGCACCGCACCGCCGAAGGGGTCGTCCGGGTGGCGCAGCAGGTCGACCGGGCCGTCGACCAGGACGGCCTGCGGGGACTCGTCGAGCCCCGCCAGGGCCCGCCGGGCCGCCACCCGGAGCGCCTCCGTCATGCCCCACGCGTCGCACTCGGCGGGTGAGGCGTGCCCGACGGACCACGCCTGGCACCACGCGCCGACCGCGCCGAAGATCTCCTCGCGGCGGGCCTCGGACAGCATCTTGGAGTCCCGCAGCCAGGCGGGCATGGACCGGAGCTGCACGCGCGGGCGCACGATGGCGACGCCCACGGTGAGCGGCCCGGCCCAGGCGCCGCGGCCGACCTCGTCGAGACCGGCCACCGACGCGTACCCCTCGGCGCGCAGACGGCGCTCCTCCTTCAGGTCGGGCGAGCAGACGGTCATCGGAACGGGCGCGCGCCCGCCTCGTACGATGGGGGGGTGAGCACCGACGGGGGGGAGGCGGCGGATCCGCAGACGCGGTCCCCGCTCATGCCGGGGACGAAGGTGGACGTGCGCAACCGTTTCCAGGGGACGTGGGTCCGCGGCTTCGAGATCGCCGAGGTCACCGACGAGGAGTACCGCATCCGCCGCATGTCGGACGGGAGCGTCCTGGGCGAGCTGTTCTCACGCGACGACGTCCGCCGAGAGCGGTCGCGTCAGGGCTTCTGGTGGCACTGAGGACTCAGCCCTTCTGGGCCTTCAGCACACCCTCGATGTAGTCGTCGATCGGGATGGCCGAGAGCGTGAGCGTCTTGAGCGTCCCGCGCGAGCCCAGGACCAGCGCCACCCGGGCCATAGTGGTCTCGTCGGGCGCGTCCAGCACGGTGCAGAAGTCGTACTGCCCGAGCAGGGCCCATTGCGCCACGACCCGGACCCCCATGGCCTCCACCTCCGCGTTCACGGCCTTGAGGCGGCCGGGGTTCTCGGTGAGGGTCGCCGCCCCGTCGGGCCCCACCGTGGAGAGCATGAGGAAGGTGGCCATGGCGTCACGCTACCGCAGGCGCCGGGCCGCTCCACGGTCCGGGCCCGGTCAGCGGAGCTCGCCCCGGACGACCTTGCCCAGCGCGTTGCGGGGCAACGCGTCGATCAGTCGCACCTCGCGGGGGCACTTGAACGGCGCCAGGTCGGCCGCGGCCAGCTCGTGCAGCGAGTCCAGGTCGGCATCACCGACCACGTAGGCGACCACGGTCTCGCCCCACTCCGCCGAGGGCACGCCCACGACGGCCACCTCCACCACACCGGGGTGGCGGGACAGCACCGCCTCGACCTCGGCCGGGTACACGTTGTGGCCGCCGGTGATGATGAGCTCGGTACGGCGCCCGCGCACGGTGACGTAGCCGTCGCCGGCCACCGACACGAGGTCCCCCGTGGCGAACCAGTCCCCGGGAGCCAAGGCGTCGCGGCCCCAGTACCCGCGGCACAGTGACGCGGCGCGCACGTACAGCTCTCCGACTCCCTGCTCGTCTGCGTCGTCCACGGCGGCCTCCACCCCGGGGAGCGGCACCCCGACTGAACCGGGTCGGCGCTCGCCCTGCAGGGGATTGGACAAGGTCAGCAACGACTCGGTCATGCCGTAGCGCTCCAGCACGGCCACCCCGTCGCCGCCCAGTCGATGCCACAGCTCGGGAGCCAGCGGCGCCGACCCAGACACGCACAGGCGCAGCCCACCGAGCTCGGACGCCCGTCCCGACGCGGCCAACCGGTGGTACATGGTCGGGACGCCGAAGAACATGGTGCTCGCCGGCACGGCACCGAGGATCGCCCCTTCGTCGAACCGCTCGAACACCGACGCGGAGCGCACCCGCGGTCAGGGTGCCAAATAGCCCGGCGCAGAGGCCGTGCACGTGGAAGAGCGGCAGACAGAGCACGAGGCGGTCCTCGGGCTCCCACTCCCAGGCCACCAGTATTGCCGAGACGCCCGCCAGCAGGGAGGCATGCGTGTGCACGGCACCCTTCGGCTTACCCGTGGTCCCCGACGTGTAGACGATCAGCGCGTCGTGGCCGGGCTGACGTTCGGTGGCGGCGACGGGCTCAGCGCGCGCGGCGGCGCGGGCCAGCTCCTCGACGAGCACGACGGCCGGCCCGGCACCGAAGGCGTCGGGCCGCGCGCGGTCGCAGACGGCGAGCACCGGACCGGCATCTCCGACCACGTGGTCGATTTCGGAAGCGGTCGCCGACGGGCTGAGCGGCACCACGACCGCACCGAGGCGCAGCACCGCCACGAGGGTCTCTGTCGAGTCGATGGTGGCGCGGGCGCACCACAGGACGCGGTCGCCCGGGGAGACGCCCCGCTCGGCCAGGGCCCCGGCCAGCGCGGCTGTCCTCGCGTTGAGCGTCGCCGCATCCACCACGCGCGCGGCATCCTGTCCGTCGACCAGCACCGGCGCGTCCGGATGGGCCGCCCACACCCCGGCCCACACCTCGGGGAGCGTCCGGCCAGGCGCCGTGGTCCGCCCGCGCGGCCATCGTCCGGCGGGGACGAGCGCCCTCACTGCCGGCGACCGCAGGTCATAGTCTGGCGGTCATGACGGCCCGCCGGATTGCCATCGTTCCGCACACGCACTGGGACCGGGAATGGTACAAGTCCTACCAGGACTTCCGCCTCGCCCTGGTGGAGCTGATCGACTCGCTGCTCCCCCTGCTCGAGCGCGACGCCAGCTACCCCCACTTCATGTTGGACGGGCAGATGGCCGTCGTGGACGACTACCTCGAGGTGCGCCCGGAAGCCGAGGGGCGCCTGCGGGCGTTGGCCGCCGCCGGCCGGGTCAGCATGGGCCCCTGGTACATCTTGATGGACGAGTTCCTCGCCTCGGGTGAGACGATCGTGCGCAACCTCCAGATGGGCCTCGGTCGTGGCGCCGCCTTCGGGGGGGTGATGGAGTTGGGCTACCTGCCCGACATGTTCGGCCATATTGCCCAGATGCCCCAGATCCTCCAGCTGGCCGGCTTCCGCGACGCTGTGGTCTGGCGGGGCGTGCCCTCGTCGGTGACCAAGAACGCCTTCGTCTGGGCGGCCCCCGACGGCTCCTCGGTCCGGGCCGAGTACCTGCCCGTCGGCTACGGCAACGGTGCTGCCCTGCCCGATGACGCCAAGGCCCTCGTGCGCCGCACCACCGACAACGTGACCGAGGTGGCCGAGTTCCTCATGGGCGACCTACTCGTCATGAACGGGTCCGACCACCTCATGCCCCAGCCCTGGCTCGGGCGGGTGGTGGCCGAGGCCAATGACCTGCAGGACGACTTCGACTTCGAGGTGACCTCGCTCCCCCACTACCTGGCGGGCGCCCCCGCCGAGGGGCTGACCAGGGTGGAGGGCGAGCTGCGCTCAGGTGCGCGGGCCAACATGCTCATGGGAGTCACCTCCAACCGGGTGGACGTGAAGCGCCGCGGTGCGCTGGCCGAAAGGGAGCTGGAGCGACGCGCGGAGCCCCTGGCCGCGTTGTTCCAGGCCCCGGCGGACTACCCCGACCGCCTCCTGGAACTGGCCTGGCTCGAGATGGTACGCAACTCGGCGCACGACTCCATCTGCGCCTGCTCCGTCGACGACGTCGTCGATGCCGTCCTGCACCGTTACGCCGAGGCGCGGGCCATTGCCTCTGGGTTGGCGGACCGCGCCGTCAAGACCTTGGCCCGCTCGCTGGCCCACGCCGGTCCCTCGGTGCTCAACCCGTCGTCCCGGGCCCGCTCCGGTGTCGTCGAGCTGGTGGTGCCGGCCGACGGCCCGGCTCCGGCGGACGTGCAGGTGCTCTCCGAACGGTCCGGGCTGCCCGGGTCGATGGTGCTCGACGCGGACACGGTGCGCACCGTGCTGGGCATGATGCAAGGACCGCGGATCAGTGACGACGCCTGGATCCACGACGTGAGGATCGAGGACACCGAGGAGGGCATCGACATCACCATCGCCGTCGGCACCGAGGAGAAGCCCGGCGTCCCGATCGCGGAGGCCAAGCAGGACGTCTACACCCGGCTCGGGGCGCAGCCCGACGCCGTCGTCCGGGTCGCCATGGACCAACCTTCGACGCGCAAGATCGTCGCCCGTTCGGGCGAGGTCGCCGGCTACGGCTGGAGCGCCTTCCAGCCGGCCCCACTGGCCCATCCGGTCGAGGTGAAGGAGACGAACGGTGCCTTCGAGGTGGCCAACGAGCTCGTACGCATCGACGTCGACCCGGCCGACGGCACCTTCGCGCTCGACGGCACACCCGGCTACGGGCGCCTGGTGGACGGCGGCGACCTCGGCGACTCGTACAACTACTCGCCGCCGCGCCAGGACTCGTTCGTGGACACACCCCAGGCCGTCGTCGTCCGGTTCGAAGAGCGCGGTCCCGTCCGGGCCCGGGTGCGCATCACGGGCACCTACGAATGGCCCGACCACGTGGACGGCTCCTCGCAGGCGCGGGTGGGCGGCCGCCAGGTCGACGTCGACACCGTGGTGGAGGTACGGGCGGACGACGCCGCAGTGCGCGTCACGACCACCTTCGTCAACCCGAGTGCCGACCACCGTCTTCGCGTCAACCTGCCACTCCCGGAGCCGGCACGAGAATCGCGGGCCGAGAGCGCCTTCACCGTGGTCACCAGGGGCTTGACCGCCGAAGGCCGGCCCGACGAGTTCGGTCTCCCCACCGCGCCGGCCCACCGTTTCGTCAGTGCCGGACGCCTCACGGTGGTCCACGAGGGTGTGTGCGAGTACGAGCTCATCGACCTGGAGGGTGACGCGGCCCACACCGTCGCGCTGACCATCTTGCGTTCGACCGGCATGCTGTCCCGGCTCGGCATGGCCTACCGCCCGTTCCCGGCGGGACCGCTCACACCGGTGGAGGGCCTGCAGATGCGGGGCAAGCCGGTTGAGCTGCGCTACGCGCTGGCGCTCGACTGCGACGACCCGTATCGGCTGGCCGACGACGTCCTGCTCCCCCTCGAGCCCGTCGCCAGCCTGGGCGGCGGCCCACGCCCCGCCTCGGGCAGCGAGCTGGCGGTCCACGGGGGCGAGGTCAGCGCCCTCCACCGCGTCGCCGGGGTGCTGGAGATCCGCGTCTTCAACCCGACCCCCCAGCCGACCGTGGTGTCGGTCCCCGGTCGCGCCGGCTGGCTGGTGGACCTGCGGGGCTATCCCGAGTCTTCTTTCGAAGGCTCCTTCGAGCTACGCCCCTTCGGCATCGCCACGGCCCGGCTGCGCGACCTCTGAGCCGGGAGGCCGGTTGGCGGTGAGCAGACGCTCGCCGACCCCGCGCAGCTCCTCCAGATCGCGCAGTACCTCCGAGAGCCGCTCCCAGCGCACGTTGCGCCGCCGGTCAGCCGCGGCGCCGGTGCCGTCGGCTTCCTGCCCGGCCCGGCCGCACCACCACAGCTGGACACGGCCGAGATCCTTCAGCAGCCGCGGCCGAAGCGCCTGCGCCGTGAACTCACCGGGCGCCTCCTCCAGCAGGGCCGCATGGAACTCGTCCGACATCAGGACGGTCCCGGGATTGCCAATGTTGACGATCCGGTGCGCCAGGTTGACCGTGGCCCCGAAGTAGTCGCCGTCGCGCAGGAGCACCGGCCCACAGGCGAGCCCCACCCGCACGTCGGAGAGGAGGTCGTCGTCGGCGTAGGCATCGGCCAGGCTGAGGCCGATGCGCGCCGCGTCGGCCACCTTGTCGACGACGAACATGACCTCGTCACCGATCATCTTGACCACCCGGCCGCGCGCACTGGTCACGATGTCGTGGGAGATCTCCTCGAAGCGCCGCACGACGGCGGCGAGCTCCTCGTCACTCAGGTGCTGACTCAAGAGCGTGAAGCCCACCATGTCGGCGAACCCCACGGCGAGCACCGGGCTCTGTCCGGGCGCGAAGCCGTGACTGCGCAGCATCATGCTGCGCTGGATGCCAGCCGCCACCTGGCGTCGCCAGACGAACTCGAGGAGCTTGGCCATGGCGGGAATGGTCACGTCGGCGACACCGGCGAATGCTTCGGCCGAGAGGACCGGGTCGACCTCCGTGCCCACCATGTCCCCGGGCACCAGTTCCGCCTCGGCGATGCGGGCCATGGACGAGCCGATGACCCGGGCCATCTGGACCGCCGTGTCGGCATCGGCGGCCCCGAGTGCCTGCAGGCCCTGGAAGAGACGGACGGCCTCGAGATCGAGGTCGGTGAACGCCCGGTCGTCGTCGTCGACCCCCGGGAACCCGAGCGCGCGCCAGAAACGCTCCAGCTTGTCGACGCCGACGCCCGTGAGCTCGGCCACCTCGACCCGGGTGTAGCGCCGGCGCGACGGGACGAGCAGCCGGTCCGCCACGAAGAGGTCGATCACGCCGTCCGCGACGGCCTGGTCGATCTCCTCCTCGGTGGCGCCGTGCATCAAGAGGATCTCCTTGATGTGGTCCAATGCCGCGTCCCGGCGCGCCTCGTCACCCGCCTCCTCCGGCAGCATCTCGTAGCTGTTGAAGATCCCGCTCATGCCTGGAGTCCGCGCAGCAGCGACTCGTCCCATTCCGGTCGGGAGGGTCGCCGCATCAGGTTCAGGAGGGCCTCGGCGGGCGAGCACCGCCCCTCCACGATCGCCTGGACCTGTTCCGCGATGGGCATCTCGACACCGTGTGCCTGCGCCAACCCCACCAGCGGCCCCGCGCTCTTGACGCCTTCCGCCACCATATCCATGCCGGCGACGATCTCCTCGAGCGACTGCCCCTCCCCCAGGGCGAATCCCACGGTCCGGTTCCGGCTCTGCGGGCTGGCACACGTGGCCACCAGGTCGCCGACGCCGGCCAGGCCGCCGAACGTGAGCACCCTGCCGCCCAGCGCGACGCCCAGCCGCCCCAACTCGGCCAGTCCACGCGTGATGAGCACGGCCCTGGTGTTGTCCCCGAGGCCCAACCCGTCGCCGATCCCGGCGGCGATGGCCATCACGTTCTTGGTGGCGCCGGCGATCTCACACCCCACGACGTCGGTGCCCATATAGGTACGAAAGGTGCGCGTGTGTACCAGCGCCTGCACGCGACCGGCCAGCGCCTCGTCGGACAAGGCGACCACGCAGGCGGCCGGGTGCCCATCGGCCACCTCGCGGGCCAGGTTCGGACCGGTCAGGACACCGGCGGGAACGCCCGGCAACACCTCGGCCACCACCTGGGACATGCGGAGGTTGGTCCCGATCTCAATGCCTTTGGCCAGGCTCACCACAGCTTCGATCTCCCCGGCCAACGGTTGTAGTTCGGTGAGGACCGCACGGAACCCGTGGGAGGGAACGGCCATGAAGACGATGCTGGCGCCGTGGAGCGCCTCGGCCAGAGACGACGTCACGACCAACCCGTCGGGGAGGGGCACGCCCGGGAGGTACTTCCCGTTCTGGCGCGTCTGCACCATGGACGTGGCCAGCTCGGGCGAGCGCACCCACAGCGAGGCGGGATGCGAAGCGCCCACGATGGTCCCGACCGCGGTGCCCCACGACCCCGCTCCGATCACCGCCACCCGGTCGCTCATCGCACAAGAGCCTACGGCCGCCCCGCAGCGGCCTTCGCGGTGACCCGTACACTGTCGTGGTGCCGAGGGCCACCGTGCCGGCAGCGCAGCACCCGCCGGCGCAGGTCGACGCCCTCCTGGGGCCGGAGGTCGTCCTGATCCCGGTGAAGGCCTTCCACGAGGCCAAGCGGAGGCTGGGTTCCGCCCTGTCCGATCCCGATCGCATCCGGCTGGTCCGCGCCATGGCCTCACAGGTGGTGGCGGCGTGCGTGCCGCTGCCCGTCGCCGTCGTCTGCGACGACCAGGCGGTTGCGCTATGGGCGTCTGACCTTGGCGCCACCGTGATGTGGGAACCGGGTCAGGGTCTCAACGGTGCGGTCCGCGCGGGCGTCGACCGCCTGGCCCGGGCCGGCGCACGCTGGGTGACTGTCGCCCATGGTGACCTGCCCAGAGCACACGGGCTGGGCGTGCTCGCCCCGTTCGAGGGCGTCACCCTCGTGCCCGACCGGCGGGATGACGGGACCAACGTGCTCCGCCTCCCGGCGGGGTCCGACTTCCGCTTCGCGTACGGCCCCGGCTCCTTCCGCGCCCACCGGGCCGAGGCGACGAGGCTCGGTCTGGCGGTGCGCGTCCTGCGCCACCCGGACCTGGCCTACGACGTCGACTGGCCCGCCGACGTCGTCGAGCTCGGCCGGCCTTCGTAACCGGTCCCCGAGCGCGGAGCCGGGGGCCCGAAGGCCCCCGGTCTCGCGTGTTCCCGAAGGAACGAAGCGCTTAGCGCCGCTTCGCCGCCTTGCGGGCGGGAGCACGACGCACAGCCTTCTTGGCCGTGGTCGCCCGCTTCTTGACGGCCTTGCGGGCGGTTGCCCGCTTCTTGGTGGCCGTCTTCCTGACAGCGGTCGCCCGCTTCTTGACAGCCTTGCGGGCGGTTGCCCGCTTCTTGACTGCCTTGCGGGCGGTTGCCCGCTTCTTGGCTGCCTTCCGTGCCGGTGCCCGCTTCTTGGTTGCCTTGCGTGCCGGAGCCCGCTTGGCCGCCCTTTTTGCAGGAGCCCGCTTCTTCGCAGCCTTGCGTGCCGGAGCCCGCTTCACGGACTTCCGTGCCGGAGCCCGCTTGACGGCCTTCTTGGCCGGGGCGCGCTTCGCTGCCTTCTTTGCGGGGGCCCGCTTTTTTGCGGCCTTTTTGGCCGGGGCCCTTCTTTTTGCGGCTACTGCCACAGGTGCACCTCCCTAGGAGCATTCACTGAATAGAGGTGAAGCCTGCGCCACGTCGAGGTCGACTGCCTCTCGCCGTGCGCACTGCCGCACCGGTTTCACTTGCAACTGCATCGGCTGCCGCCACTGCGCCGACGTCATGAACGCCGCCACAACACGCCAAACCGACTTGATTCCCCGAGTTGCGAAGTCGTGGTGACACCGTGCGACGGGGCGACGAGCGCGCGAAAACGAAGCCGACAGTTTTCGTTTTGCGCGCCACACGCCTTTGTGTCGCAGCACATGTCATACCCTCCCTCACACTTCAGGTAGACCCATTCTTCTGTTATCAACATGCTCAGGTCAAGCATTCTCTATTTCGCGACTCATTTGGCACGCGTTCACGGCCGTCGTTTGACTCTGTTTTACGCGCGCAATTGAGGTGCATCCTGCGTCGGTGCCTTGTGCTCAGCGCGTTGTTGTCGCTGCTTTGGGCGATATGTCCCATGGAATTCTCTGTTCCCCAACGCAAACATCGCGTGCGTGGAACTCGACCGTCATACGCATGTTGACATCACCGAATGGAGTCTGATTTCGACTGCCGCACTCCACCAGGTCCACCGTTTGGCGCGTCACTGCATCTATGTTGGAGAGGGCACCAACGGATGGATGTGGGCGGGGCCACAGCGCTCGACACTGGTGCTCGGGCCGCCCCGGTCAGGGAAGACATCTTCCCTGGTCATACCCAATATTCTGCTGTCCGATGGTGCGGTCGTCTCGACCTCGACCAAACCCGACGTCATGCGGGCGACCGCGCCGTCGCGTTGCCGCGAAGGTTGGTCGTTCCTCTACGACCCGAGCGGTGAGGTGGAGTGCCCACCGGGTGTCGAGCGCGTGGGTTGGTCGCCCCTGACGACCGCGTCCGATTGGGATGCAGCCGTGGTGACCGCTGACGCCATGGTCGGTGCCAGTCGGTTGAGCGGGCCAAGCGCGGGCGAGCAGCACTGGACCGAGCGCGCCGGCGCGCTGCTCTCCACGCTCCTCCATGCCGCTGCCAAGGAGGAGCTCTCCATGCGAGAGGTCCTGAGGTGGATTGATCGGCACAATGGGGCTCCGGCCCTCGAAATTCTCACCTCGAGCGCCGGCGGGGACGGTCCGGCAACCGATCTGCTCGCCGGCATCGTCGCCACGGATTCCCGTGAGCAGTCAGGGATCTGGTCGACGACATCGGGCGTCTTGGCCGCGTACCGTACGAAAGGTGCGCTGGCGTCGACCCGCGCCGCTCCTCTGGACCTCCATGCGTTCTGCGACGGACCCAACACGCTCTATGTGTGCTCGACCGGTCGGCGCCAGCGCCAATTCGCACCACTGGTGGTGGCGATCGTCGGGGACGTGCGCGACGCTGCCTACGCACGCTCCCGCGACGGGCATACCGGCCCCGCCACCCTCCTCGCGCTCGACGAGGTCGCCAACATCGCCCCCATCCCCGACCTGCCGGCCATGGTTAGCGAAGGCGCGAGCCAGGGGCTTCTTGTGCTCGCCTGCCTGCAGGACCTCTCACAGGCCCGCGGCCGGTGGGGGCGGGCGGCCGATGGATTCCTCTCCCTCTTCGGCACCACGGTGATCCTGCGCGGCATCGCGGACACGGCGACCCTGCACGACATCAGCGCGCTGGCGGGCGCCAGGGAGGTCACCACCACGACCGTCAGTCGATCGGTAGACCGGTGGGGCCGCATCCGCCCCTCCACGTCGGTCGGGAGCACGCGCCACGTCCGCCTCCCGGTGGACGCCGTCGCCCACGGGACTCCCGGCCACGCGCTCGTCCTCGGCCCGGACAAGGCCGTGCACGAGGTCGCGCTCACGCCCGCTCACGAGCGGTCACCCTGGCGCGAGCTGCTCCCGCCGGCCCGCCAGCTCGCCGCCCCCGGGTCTGTCGATCGCGGCCGCTGAGTCAGCGTCCGAGCCCGCGCTCCGTCGTCACGGGCTCACGCCACCCGAGCCGGGCCCGCGCCGCGGCAATCTGTCGCTCGGTGCGGACGTGATCAGCCAGACGATTCGGCGGCAGAGAGGCCAGGCCGGGGGACGAGTTCGTGACGCCGGGCGGCTCCACCGTGTGCGGGTGGCCCCACCGGTCCCGGTAGGCGTCCAGGGCGCGGGCGGCGCCCACCCACACCGAGTGGTCGTCGGGGTCGACCGGCCGGGGTCCCAGGGCGCGCAGGTGCCGGTTCGCCGGCACGACCGTGCGGCGTTGCTGGAGCGGCTCCGCCACTCCGACCGGCCCGGGGGGCACCCAGTGGGCCACCAGGCGTTCGATCCCCGGGGCCGGGATACCGTCCCGGGCGGCCGCGCCGAATGCCCCGACGACATCGCGCCGCCGGGCCCCGCCGTGCGCGGTGAGGGAGATCACACCGGCGAAGCGGTGCTCGTCGAGCACAGCCGGCCCTCCCCCTGGCCGGCTGGGGACGAGGTGGAGCTCGAATGGACCGCCGACGGCAAGGGCTCGGCGCTGCCAATGGACCGCGAGGTCGGCGAACGGTGGGCTCGGCGCCTTGATGGGACGGGTGGCCGCCCAGGCCACGCGGGCACCACGGCCGGAGCGGGCGCCCATTTCGTACATGTGGCGGCGGATGTCCGCGCCCCGGGTCGAGAACTCGCCCAGCAGCTCGGGCCCCACGCCCGCGATCTCTGCGGTGCGCCCCGAGCCTCCCGTCCACCGGATGCCGAGCGCTGACGCCAACCCGGCGCGCAGGTGCGCCCCGTAGACCGCGGCGGCGGCCAGGCGGTGGGCGTCGAGGCCCCGCCGGTCGCAGGCACCCCAGCGGCCGTCTGCGCCATGGACGAGGTTCGCCAGTACGACATGGCTGTGGAGGTGCGGGTCACCCGAACGGCTGACCCCGTGCATGAACACAGCGGCGACGGCCCCGGTGGTCGGCACCACGACCCGGGCCGGGCCTGCTGCCCGGGTGGCCGTGATGCCGTGCTGCTCCAGATACGAGAGCGACCCGGCCACCGCCTCGCCATGGACGGTCGCCACGGCGCGCGCCACGTCGCCACCGCCGAGTGCGAACAGCACGCTGGCCGATTTCGGCGCGCTGAAGGTGAGGTCGAAGGCCGCCACGGAGACCCGACCCGACCCGAGCACCACCCCGGTCACCGGATGCCTGCTCTCGAGCACCCGCCCGAACTCGTCGGGCGACACAGGCCCCGCCAGCCCGAGGCCGGTCGCGGCGCCCCCGACCCAGCGACCCGGCCCGGCCACGGGCAGCTCGCGGGCGAGGTCGGAAAGGTAGTAGTCGGCCCTGTCCCGCCCGACCCCGTGGACCCCGAGCACTGCGGCCTCCCCTCACCCCGACGGACTGGCGGGGGTGAACGGTCGGTCGACGATCAGGCTCGGCGCAGCTCCACGATCGGGATCACCCGTGTCGTCGCCTTCTCGTAGTCGGCGAAGCCGGGCTGGGCCGCCACCTGGGCGGCGTAGAGACGGTCCCGCTGCGGGCCCGAGACGATCGGCACGGCGGTCGCCGTGAAGCGATCGTCTCCGAACTCGACCTCGACTTCGGGATGGGCGAGCAGGTTGTGGTACCAGTCCGGACTGGTGGGCGCCCCCGCCTTGGAGGCCACCACGTAGAGGGTGCCGCCGTCGACGAGCCCGACGAGTGGATTCACCCTCTTCTCCCCTGACTTGGCACCGGTCGTGGTCAGCAGCACCATGGTCGCACCGGCGAACCCACCGCCGACGGTGCCGTGGTTGGCCCGGAACTCCTCGATCACCGCACGGTTGAAGTCGCTCATGTCGCTCATGCGCCGACGCTATCGGCTTCGACCTCGTAGCGAGCCAGCACGCGGCGGGCCGCCTCCGCCGCCAGGCCGGTCAGCTCGGGCGGGCTGACGACGCGGACCGAGGGACCGAGTTGCAGAAGGAGGCGTTCGAACCAGGCCATACCCGAGACGTCGAGGACGACGTCGGTCACTGCCCCCCCGGCATCGCGCCGCACGGCGCGCACGGGAACGGACTCAGGCACCCATTGTGCGCCCGGCCCGAGCTGCAGGTGGACCTCGACGGCACCCGGTCCCGGTACGAACATCTCCTCCAGCGGCCGCGACCGCGTGACAGCCGGCCCGGGACTGTGCTCAGGCGGGCGCACGGCGCCGATCCGGTCGACCCGGAAGCGCCGCATGTCTCCGGCGCGGTGGCAGTAGGCGTCGAGATACCAATGCCCGTCGATGGTGGCAACCTGCACGGGCTCCACCGTGCGCGTGGTGAGCTCGTCACGGGATCCGGAGACGTAGTCGATCTCGAGCGCCCGGTGGGCGTCGGCCGCCTCCCGCACGGCGGCGAGGTGCGCCGGCGCGTCGACATCGAGCCCGACCGCCTCCCGGGACCCGAGCGCGGCATCGAGCTTGGCCAGGGCGCGGCGCAGTGCGCCGTCCTCCGAGCCCGGCACGGTGAGCAACAGCCGGGCGGATGCCGCGACGGCGAACCCCTCTGCCGGGGTGAGGCGGCGCGGCCAGCGCGTACTCCGCCGGGAGGAAGGCCCGGACGGAATGCTCGGACACCTCAATCTCCATGAGCGTGTCCGGGGTGTACGGCGGTATGCCGCAACACGCCGCGAGCTCCAACTCTGCCACCAGTTCCTTTTCGCTCATGCCGAAGCGCTGTGCGGCATCCGCGATGGGGGCCTCCCCGACCTGTGCCAGCCAGCCGATCAGCGCCAACAGGCGTCGCAGACGCCGGCTGGTCTCACGCCCCGGCGTGCTGCGAGCCGGCTCCTCCGCGTCCGCCACGCCATTCGCCTCCGGCAGGCGGACCTCGGCCGGGAAGGACGGAGCCGGGGCCATGACGGCGCCGAGCCAGGCGATCAGCTCCTCCCGGTAGGCGGTCGGCTCGGTGATGACGACGTGGTCGAGCAGCCCAAGCACCCAGGAGCGGATAGACGGGAAGGAGGACACGCCGAGCACCAGGTCGACCGACCCTTCGTCGAGCCGGTGCACCACCTTGTCCTCGCCGACCTCCTCGGTGACCCGCCGCGCCTCGAGTGCGTCGACCCTGACCCGAATCTCGACCCGGTCGTCCCCTTCCACCTCCCATGGCTCGTCGGGCAGTGCCGCCTTCACGTCCACGTCGACATCGTCGGGCACCACCGCGTCGCCGGCCTCGCCGCGGGACACCTCACCTTCGATGCGGTCCACCCGGAACGTGCGCACGGCCGTCCGGTCGAGGTCCCAGGCCACCAGGTACCAGTGCCCGAAGCGGAACCACAACCCCAGCGGTGCCACCCGCCGCGCGTCCGCCCGGTAGGCGAACGCCGCTGTGGCGTGCGTGCGCACGGCCTCGAAGAGCTCAATGAGCGCTGGCGGTGGCACCATCGACGCAATCGGGCGCACGTCGCCCAACCCGGCTGCGCCCAGCTTCAGCAGCGCATCACGGCCGCTAGGATCGCCGAGGTGGACGCCGGCGACGGCGAGGTGGAGCGCAACCTGCTCGTCGGGTTCAAGATCGAGGTCGGGCAGGTAGAACGACTCCCGGTCGATCTGATACCCGTACTGCTCGTGACCCGGCAGGCGTTGGGTAAGGACAGGGATGCCCTCGTCACGCAGCAACCGCTTGTCCCGCTCGAAGGCTTGACGGCGGGCCGAGTGCTCCGTCGGGTAGCCCGGGACCTGGTGCGCGATGGCGTCGAGCGTCAGCGGCTGGCGCGTGTCGAGCAGCACGAGCACCAGATCGGTGACGCGCTCCAGCCGGTCGAGCTTTGCGGGGGCCTCCATCGCCCAGAGCCTACGGCGAGCGCCGGCCCGTGATCGCCGCCACCCGCCCCTTCGACTGGCACCTCCATGTGCTGTGGCTGCTCGTCCTGCTGGGCGTCGTGGCCGGCTACCTGTGGGCGACGCAGCAACAGGGCTGTCGCGCGGCACCACGTCAGAAGCTCCTCTTCCTCGGTGGAGTCGTGCTCCTCGTGGGTGCCCTGACGTGGCCGCTCGGCGACCTGGCCAGCCACTGGCTCCTCCTCGCTCTCGTGCTCCAGCGTCTGTTGCTGACCCTCGCGGTGCCGCCGCTCCTGGTCCTCGGGACGCCGCGGCCCATCATCGCCCGCCTGACCAGGCCACCGGTCGTCGATGCCGTGCTGCGCGTAGTGGTCCGGCCGCTGCCCGCCGTCGCGATCGTCACCATCGTCGCCGTGGGGACGTTGACGGTGGGCGCCGTGAGCCTCGCCGCGGACTCGGTCGTCGCCCGTACGGTCGTACAGCTGGTCGTACTCGCCTCAGGCTTTGTGCTTTGGGCACCGGTCCTGACGGAGCTCCCGGGTGCTCAGCGCCTGTCCGCACTGGGCCGCGGCGGCTACCTCATCGTGCAGTCAATCGTGCCCAGCTTCCTCTCCATCGTCTGGATCTTCGCCCGGCACTCGCTGTATCCCACCTTCATCCATACGGGCACCATCGCGGGCATGTCCCCGCTCCTCGATCAAGAGCTGGCCGGCTTCCTCGCCAAGCTGAGCACCATCGCCGTCCTCTGGACCGTGGCGTTCGTGATCATGACGAGGGCCGAGACCGCCGGAGAGGACACCGATCCGCTCGTGTGGTCCGACGTCGAACGCGAGATTGAGCGTGCCGACCGCCGTGACCGGCGGCAGGGATGGCCCGGACCGCCGCCCGCCGGGTCCCGATGAGTTGGTGTCGGGGACTTCATCAGGGCACAATGAGGGCCTATGGCGTGCATGGTGACGGTCCGTGTCCGCGGGCAAGCGGACACCTCGGGACGAGCGAAGGCGCCGTCTCGGTCAGAACTTCCTCCGGCCTGATCTCGCTGCCGCGCTGGTCGCCGAGGCGGCCTTCGACGGAGGTGACCTCGTGGTCGAGATCGGTGCCGGTCGTGGCGCCTGCACGTTCGCGCTCGCCCGGCACGGCGTCGACGTGATCGCGCTGGAACGAGATCCCCGCTGGGCGGAACACCTGCGCCGCGAGGCGCGACGGCAGGGCGCGGCGCGGGTCACGATCGTGTGTTGTGACGCGCGCAACTACCGGATGCCTCGCCGCCCCTTCCGTGCCATGGGCTCGCTACCCTTCGGTGCCACCACGGCCCTGCTGCACCACCTGCTCGACGACCGCCACAGTGGCCTGCGCCGCGCCGATCTGATCGTGCAGTGGGAGGTGGCGCGCAAACGAGCGACGATGCCCCCGACCACCTTGCTCAACACGGCGTGGGCGCCCTGGTGGTCGTTCACCCTGGGCCGACGTCTCCCGGCCGAGGCCTTCCGGCCGGTGCCCTCCGTCGACGCCGCCGTCCTCCGCGTCACGCGCCGGGAGCCGCCGCTCCTGCCGGATTACATGGCCGACGCCTACGCCTCGTTCGTACGGCGCCATTGGAAGTAACGTCTCCTGCTTCTATGGAAGAGGCGTGGTCCCTGCCCGACATCTACCTCTTGGCGGAAGGGCCGGGAGGCGAGGTGGCGGTCCCGCACCTGACGCTGACCTTCCTGGACTGCGGCCTCGTCCTGGAGAGGGCCGACGGAGAACCCGTCTGGGACGGCGTCTGGGCCGAGCTCGAGGAGATAGCACCCGTGGCGCGATCCGTCCTCCCCGACGGCCGCGACGGCGTGGTCATCGTCGTCGTCGAGCGCGACCGCGGCCGCCGGCACCACTTCGTCTTGACGACGGACGACGTCGCCGCCACGGAAGCCGAGGTACGGGGTCGCGCCGCCGCCCATGGGCTACGGACGAGCGTGGTGGCGGCAGCCCCCGGGGTGTCCCGCGCGCTGACCGTCGGCGCCGGGGTGACCGCCCTGGCGACCCTCACGGTGTTGCTGCTCTCCGTCGCCCACGTCATTCACTTCTGAGCGCGACGCTCTCAGGCCAGCGACGCGCCCCGAAGCTCGTCGAGCGAGAGCTCGGCCGTCTGGTTCCCCCCGCACTGCGGACAGTGCTCCACATGGCGCCAAGACCGGAGCAGCCGGGTGCCCTCCGGGTTGAGCAGCACGACGAACGACTCCGAAATCGGATCGATCTCGAGCCCGTAGTACGCCCGCCACGCCGTCGTGGCTGCGTGCGCATCAAGCGTGAGGCCCTTCAGGACGCGCCGGAAGCGCATCCTGTCAGTGTCGAAGATCCACGTGCTGTGGCAGGACTCGAGGACGAACAATGCGTCGCCTGTGGGGGGGACCACACCGGTGATCATGCCCGATCTTTTCCCGGCTTCGGCGTCGAATGCACCTCAGCCTCGTTACGAAATTGTGACAATCCACGTTTTCCCTGGTGAACCCCTATTGTGGACCGGCATCGTGCTTCCGACCCACCACCAGCTCCCGTTTCGTGCAGAGCTGGCGCAGGATCCCGCACAGCGCGATCCGGCTGTCCGCGGGGTCGACGACCTGGTCGATCAGCCCCCGCTCCGAGGCCGGCCACGGATTGAGGTAGGCGCCCTCGTAGGCCAGTTCGCGGTCCGACCGGTCCCTCGGCTCGAGCCCGCGGTGGAGGACCTGGACGGCGCCTGAGGCCCCCATGACGGCCACCTCGGCCCCGGGCCAGGCCAGGCACACGTCGTTGCCGATTCCCCGTGAGTCCATGACGATGTAGGCGCCGCCGAAGGCCTTGCGGAGGATGAGGCACAACCGCGGCACCGTCGCCTGGGCATAGGCGAAGGCCAGCTCGGCCCCGTGGCGGATCATGCCGCGCCACTCGAGGTCCTTGCCGGGCAGGAACCCCGGTGTGTCGACCAGGCTCACGATGGGTAGGTTGAAGGCGTCGCAGAGCCGGACGAAGCGGGCGCCCTTCTGTGATGCAGCGATGTCGAGGGTGCCGGCCAGAATGCGGGGCTGGTTGGCCACGAATCCGACCGGCATCCCGCCCAAACGGGCGAAGGCGGTGACGAGCTGCCCGGCCCACCGCGGCCACAGCTCCCGGAACTCGCCGTCGTCGCACAGCGACCGGACCACGTCCCGTGCGTCATAGGTGGCCGCCTTGCGGTCGGGGATGACGGTGCGCAGTTCAGGTGTGGGGCGCAGCACGGAATCACTGACAGGAGCGAGCGGGGGGACCTCGTCCGTGTTGGACGGCAGGTACTCGAGGAGCTCGGCCACGGCGCCGTCCACGTCGTCGGACTGCACCGCGCACAAGCCGCTGGCGGTGGCGTGGACGGCCGCGCCGCCCAGCTGGCTGATCCCGACTTCGATCCCGGTGAACTCGGCCACCATCTGCGGACCCGAAACGAAGGCCACCGCCTCGGAGCTCATGACGACCAGATCGGAGAGGCCGAGCAGCAGGGCGGGACCGGAGACCACAGGACCCGTCGCCGCGGCAATCACCGGCACCTGGCCGCTACAGCGCGAGATGGCGGCGGCGGCGCGCCCCCACCCGTGCAGGGCGGCAACGCCGTCGAGAACGTCGGCCCCGCTCGACGCCACGAAGAAGACCAGCGGGATCCCGAGCTCGCGGGCTTGGTCGGCCGCCTCGGCCAGTCGCACCCCGTCCGCGTGAGTGATCGCGCCTCGTCGCATGGTGCCGAGCGACCGCGCAATGACCACATTGCGCCCGCCGATCCGCCCGACCTCCGACGTGACGGCGCCCACGATCCCCTTGCCGACGTCGGGCGCCTCCTCCACGCGGGTCACCGCGACCGAATGTAGACCAGCCGGCGAAGCCGGCTCACCGGCAACGATCGCGTCAGAGCGAAAACGACGTGGTGGAGGTGCGGGGAAGAATTAGAGGTGGTTGACCTCGGGCCGGCGCCAGGGCCCGGACCGGCCTCCTGACTTCTCCCACAGCGCCAGGTGCTCCACGGTCATGGTGCGGTCGGCCGACTTGCACATGTCGTAGACCGTGAGCGCCGCCACGGCGCAGGCGGTCATCGCCTCCATCTCGACCCCGGTGCGGTCGACGGTCTCGACCTGGGCTTCGACCTCGACGAAGTCGTCACCGATGGAGAAGTTCACCCCGATGGAGCCCACCAGGACGGGGTGGCACATGGGGATCAGCTCCGCCGTGCGTTTCGCCGCCTGAATTCCGGCGATCCGGGCTGCCGCGAGCACATCCCCCTTGGTGATGGCGTTGTTGGCCACCTTCGTGGTCGTCTCGGGCAACATCGAGACCCGGCAACGGGCCAGGGCCCGGCGATGCGTGGGCTCGCGTGGCGTCACGTCGACCATGCGGGCGCCGCTCAGCGGGTCGAGATTGGCCAGCATGCGGTCGGACACGAGGGTGAAGTCTACGCGACCTGCGGTGAACGTGGTCCGACGCTGTTGGCGTGTTCCGGCGGGTACACTTGGCAGTCTCAGGCAGTGAGTGCCAACCAGCGGCCCCGGAGGAGTGCCTTGCCGACCTATGAATACGCCTGCACGTCGTGCGGCCACCGCCTCGAAGCGGTCCAGAGCTTCACGGACGATCCACTCAGCGAGTGCCCTGAGTGCGGCAGTGCACTACGCAAGGTCTACGGCGCTGTTGGCATCGTCCTCAAGGGCAGCGGCTTCTACAAGACGGACTCGCGGGCGGCCTCGGAGAGCAACGGCTCGGGGAACAAGAGCGCAGAGACCCAGAGCAGCGATTCGCCGGCCACCGAGTCGTCGTCCAAGAAGGAGTCCTCCTCCGACAAGGGGGGCTCGGACAAGGGGGGCTCCGACAAGGGGGGCTCCGACAAGGGGGGCTCCGACAAGGGCAGCTCGGACAAGGGCAGCTCGGACAAGGGGGGCTCGGACAAGGGGGGCTCCAGGAAGGACCCCACGCCCGCCACCAGCACGGCCGGCTAAGAGGTCAGTCGCCGCTGAGCGCCATGTCGGCGATGGCCAGGGTCTGGCCGGCGGCCACGCCAGGAAGCCAGCGCTGGTCGCGGCCGATCTCGACCACCGACTGCAGCATCCGCTGCAGCGTGGAGGCGACCGTGACCTCCCGCACGGGGTGGGCCAGTGCGCCCCCCTCGATCATGAGCCCCTCGGCCCCGACCGAGAAGTCTCCGCTCACGGTGCTGACCCCCGAATGGATCCCGGACACCGACTGCACATAGAGGCCGTCGCCGACGGCGGCCAGGATCTCGTCGTGACTCTTGGTCCCTGGGGAAAGCACCACCGCCCGGCACCCCGCTCCGGGGGTGCCCGCGAACCCGCCCCGCACGGCCGACCCGGTCGACACCGCACCCGCCCGGCGGGCCGACACGGTGTCGTACACGAACATGCGCAGCACGCCCTCGGAGATGAGGACGTTCCGCCGGCATGCGAGTCCCTCCCCGTCGTGCGAGGAGGCACCGTAGGCCCTGGAATCCGTCGGGTCGTCGACGAGTGTGACCCCGCCCGTCGCAACCGTCTCGCCGATGCGGCCGGCGAAGAAGGAACGCCCCTTGACGACGGCCTCGCCGGACAGGGCCGATGCCATCACCGCCAGCAAGGTGGACACCACCCGCGGGTCGAAGACCACGGTGCAGTGCGCCGAGCGGACCTTCTGCGCCCCGAGCATGCGGGTAGCCCGGAGGACCGCGTCGTCCATCGCCTCGTCGGGCACCAGATCGCCGGGCCCGCGGCCGATACTGAACCCGGAGCCGGTCTGTGTCTCGGCCCCTTCCCCCGCGATGGCGTCAACGGACACGAAGGCGTTCGTCCGCCGCCGCGACGAGGAGATGCCGGTGGTCGAGGCCAGCGCCACCTCCACCCGGCTGTCCGAGTAGTCGGCCGACGAGACCTGCCGGATCCTCGGGTCGGCCGCACGGGTCGCCCGCTCCAGCTCGATGGCCAGTGCGACCTTCTTCTCTGTGGACGTCGAACCGACCCCGTCGTCCCAGAGGTCGAGATCCACCGCTTCGACACCGTCGGGCGCGGCCAGAACGACGTCGGGGTCCGGCGTGGCGAAGCGGGCGTTGTCACGGGCGTCGGCCAGGGTGGCCGCGATGACCTCGGGTTCGAGCGACCCGGCCCAGGCGAAGCCGACCTGGCTCCCGGCGTCGCCGGTGCCGTCGAGGACGAGCCGGATGCCGACGCCGGAGGAGTCGGCCGAGGTGAGTGACTCCACCTCGCCCTCGTACGCCCGCACCACGGTGTCGGTGCCCCGCGTGACGTAGACCTCCATCCCCTCACCCGGGAGGGCCTGGTCAACGACCGACTGCGCCAGATGCAGAAGCTCGTCGGTCACGCCGTGCCCCCGAGGGTGACGCCGGTGATACGCAGCGTGGCCTGCCCGCACCCGACCGGAACGCTCTGCCCGTCCTTCCCGCACGTGCCGGGCGTCATGTCGAAGTCGGTGGCCACCGCGTCGATGCGCCGCAGGACTTCGGGCCCGTTGCCGATGAGGTTGGCGTCGCGCAGGGGCTCGGTGATGCGGCCCCCCTCAATGAGGTAGGCCTCGGTCGTCCCGAAGACGAAGTCGCCCGTCGCCGTGTTGACCTGCCCGCCACCCAGCTTCTTCACGTAGACGCCCGAAGGTGTCTGGGCCACGATCTCGTCGGGATCCTCCCTGCCGGCCAGCAGGTAGGTGTTGGTCATGCGCACCATCGGCAGATGCTGGTAATTCTGGCGGCGCCCGTTGCCCGAAGACTTGCGGCCCTCCTTGCGCGCCCGCAGCCAGTCCCACATGTAGTCCGTGAGGACCCCGTCCTCGATCAGCACGTTGCGAGCGGGCAGACACCCCTCGTCGTCGATCCCGAGGTTGCCCCACTCACCCAGCACGGTGCCGTCGTCCACCAGCGTCACCAGCGGGCTGGCCACCAACTTCCCGACCTGGCCGGTGTACACCGATGCGTCCTTGACGATGTGGTCGGCTTCGAGCCCGTGGCCGCACGCCTCGTGGAAGAGGATGCCGCCGCTCCCGCCCGCCAGCACAATGGGCACTTCGCCCGACGGCGCCGGGCGGGCCGACAGCTTCGCGAGTGCCCGTGCCGCCGCCGTGGCGGCGATGTCCTCAACGCGGCAACGCTCGAAGATCTCATATCCCTCGGTGCGGGCGAGCGACTCGTAGCCGGTCTGCATCCCGGTGTCGCCGTTGGCCACGCAGCTGACGTTGAAGCGCGTCCGGATCTGCTCGTCCTGCTCCAGGAGGCCATCGGAGTTGGCGATGAGGATGCGGCGCCGGCTGTCCCCGACTCCGACCTGCACCTGAGTAACGGCGCCACCGGCGGCGCGGGCGACGTCGTCGGCCCGGGTCAGCAGTTCGAGTTTGCGCGCCTTGTCCACCGAGTCGGGCGACAGGCGGTCACCGCGCCCACGGGCGCTCAGCGGGTCGAGCGCGACGGTGCGCACCCCGGCTCCACCCTGTCGGGCCACCGCGGCGGCCGCCCGGGCCGCGGCGGTCAGGCCCGCCTCGCTCAGGTCGGCGGTGTGGGCGAAACCGGTCGTCTCACCATCGACGACCCGGATCCCCGCGCCACGCGAACGGCCCGAGGAGAGCTCCTCGACCCGGCGGTCGTCGAGCACGGCGCTGGCCGTCGCGGCGTCCTCGGCGAACACCTCGGCCATGTCGCCACCCCCGACCAAGGCGGTGGACAGTACGCGTTCGAGCACGTCAGCTTCGATGAGGGCGGTGTCGGTCACGGCGGTATCGTAATCGTCGTGCCTGCCGATCCATCCCAACCCCCCACCGCGGCAGGGCACGGGCCCCACGCCGGGTTGAGCGCCCAACTCGAGCTGACCGTCGCCGCCGAGGACACCGCGGAGCACTTCAGGTCGGGCGACGTCCCGGTGCTCGCCACCCCCCGTCTCATCGCGCTGTGTGAGGAGGCGACCTGCCGGGCCACCGACGGGCATCTCAACGAGACCCAGTCCAGCGTGGCCACCCGGGTGCAATTCGACCATCTCGCGCCCGTGGCCGTGGGCTCGGTCGTGTTGGCGGAGGCGACGCTGGTCAAGGTCGAAGGCCGGCGGCTGATCTTCACCGTGTCGGCCGCCCGGCTCGAGGGCGAGGGCGGTGGCCTCGTCGGCGCGGGTCGCGTCACCCGCGTCGTGGTCGACCGATCGACGTTCCTCGCCAAGGCGGGCGCCGCGGTCCCGTCCTGAGCGCGACCCCGCCCACCACCGAGGGGCAGGGCCTGCTCGCGGGAGCCGGGCCCGTGGTGGCGTCGTTCGCCACATTCGGCCTCTTCTGGGGTAGCTGGGCCGTGATGCTGTTCAACATTCAGCACACCTTCTCGCTCAACGATGCGCAGCTCGGTGTCCTGCTGGCCATCGCCATCGCGGTGGCGGGTGCGTCCAGCGCGGTGATGGCGCACTTCTGCGACCGGGTCGGGGCGCGGCGCCTCCTGTGGATCGCGTTATTTGCCTGGTCGGTTCTCCTCTGCGTGCTGGCGCTCACCCATGACACCTGGTCCTTCGGCGTGGCGCTCGTCCTGGTGGAAGTGGCCGGCGGGTCCATCGACACGGCCATGAACGCTGAGGCGTCCCACCGACTGGTGAGCAGTCCCAAGTCGCTGGTGCGCCTGCACGCCCTGTTCAACATGGGTGCGCTGACCGGCGCCGCTGCTGCCGCGCTGGTCATCCACGCCGGCGTGTCCTGGCGCTGGGTCTGGCCGGGGATCGCCGTCGTCGCGCTGGGCGTCGGTGTCTGGGCCCTCGTCACCGATCCGGGCACGGCGCTGGCTCCGGCCGACCTCTCCGGCGCGCCGCACCATTCCGGCCGGCACCCGCTGCGGCGCCTGCACCGCGACGGTTTGCTGGTGCTCCTCGCTGTGTTCGCCCTGGCGGAGATCACCGAAGGAGGTGTCGACACGTGGGGCGTGCTCTATCTGCGCAACCACCTGGCCACGGGGGTCCTGCTCGGGGCAGGGGCCTATGTGGTCGGACAGTTGGTGGCCGCCACGACGCGGGGTGCCGGGGGTCACCTGCTCGGTCGCCTCTCGACCAGACGGGCACTCATAACCGGTGGCTGTGTGGCCGGCGCCGGCATCCTCCTCGAGTCGCTCTCGTCGGTTTCGGGTGTCGCCGCGCTCGGGCTGGCCCTGGGCGCCGGCGGCGCCTCACTCTTCTGGCCGCTGGTCATGAGCACCGTCAGTCGGATGGCGAGCCAGGTGGTGAGCGCGGTCGGCGCCTTCACCGCGGCGGGATACGTCGGCTGGGTCGCCGGGGCCCCCATCGTCGGTTGGGTCTCGGAGAATCTCGGGCCGGCGCGTGGCCTCCAGGTGCTGGCCGTGGCCTCCTTCGGCGTGGCGGGGTGCACCCTGCTGAGCCCGCGGCTCAAGGCTGGCGCGGAGGCGAGCGGGTAGCCTGGAGCGATCGCCATGATCCTGCCAAGCATCGAGACACCCGCCGATCTCAAGGACCTGAACGAGGAGCAACTCGCGGAGCTGTGCGAGGAGATCAGGTCGTTCATCGTCGACACCGTGACGACGACCGGGGGGCATCTCGGGTCCAACCTCGGCGCCGTGGAGCTGACGCTGGCTCTGCACCGGGTCTTCGACTCTCCTCGCGACGTCATCCTGTGGGACACCGGCCACCAGGCTTACGTGCACAAACTGCTGACCGGCCGCCGCTACGGCTTCAAGACGCTGAAGCAGGCCGGCGGGATGTCGGGCTATCCAAACCGGGCCGAGTCCGAGCACGACTGGATCGAGAACAGCCACGCGTCGACGGGGCTCTCCTACGCCCACGGGATCGCCAGTGGATTCGCCCTGCGGGGTATCGGCGGTGAGCGCAAGGTGGTCGCCGTCGTCGGCGACGGCGCCCTCACCGGGGGCATGGCCTACGAGGCGCTCAACAACCTCGGACACTCGAGGCGCCGCGTGGTGATCGTGCTCAACGACAACGGCCGCTCCTACGCGCCGACCGTCTCACAACTCTCCCAGAGCCTCACGACGCTGCGGCTCAATCCCACCTACACCGCGGCCCGCGAACGCCTCCGCCTCCGCCTGCGCGAGCTCCCCGCCCTGGGCGAGCTGGCCTACTCGGGTGTGCACTCGCTGACCAGTGCGATGCGCGAAATGGTGGCGCCGCACACCTTCTTCGAGGCGCTGGGCGTGCGCTACGCCGGGCCCATCGACGGCCACGACATCGAACACATGGAGCAGGCCTTCACGCATGCCGCCGAATGGGACGGCCCGATCGTGGTCCACGTCCTCACCCAGAAGGGTCGCGGCTACGCCCCCGCCGAGGAGGACGACATCCAACGCCTCCATGACGTCAAGGCCACCAAGTCGCTCACGCTCGACAACACGGTGGGCAGCTCGGCCGGCCGGGCGGTCGGCGGCTCCGCGGGCTCCGACGGCGGGGGGATCGCCTCGCCGGGCTCGGCACCCGAGAGTGCGATCGACGAGTCGCCCCAGCGCGCCGCCACCTATACCGACGCCTTCTCGCGAGCACTGCTGGCCGCGGCCGAAGAGGACCCTCGCATCGTGGCGCTCACCGCCGCCATGCCCGGTCCGACGGGCCTGCTGGCCTTCCAGGCCCGCTTCCCCGATCGCTTCTTCGACGTCGGCATCGCCGAGCAGCACGGGGCCACCTCGGCCGCCGGCATGGCCATGGCCGGGTTGCGGCCCGTCGTGGCCGTGTACTCGACCTTCTGGTCGCGCGCCTTCGACCAGGCGAACCTCGACGTGGGGCTGCACGGCTGTCCGGTGGTCTTCGTGCTGGACCGGGCCGGCATCACCGGCGATGACGGGCCGAGCCACCATGGCAGCCTCGACCTGGCGCTGGCGCTGTCCATCCCTGGC
Organism: uncultured Acidimicrobiaceae bacterium; assembly: GCA_963755375.1. GTDB lineage: Bacteria > Actinomycetota > Acidimicrobiia > Acidimicrobiales > RAAP-2 > Bog-473. The sequence continues at coordinate 31,425 of CAVWKG010000007.1, forward strand.
ATGACGGTGTTCGCGCCATCCTCGGCCGAAGAGGTCGAGCCGATGTTGCGCACCGCCCTCGAGCTGCCCGGTCCCTCCACCATCCGCGTGCCCAAGACGGCGCCGCGGCACGTGGACCCCAACGACGTGGGGAGCGGGCTCCGGGCGCGCCGGCTGTGCGCCGGCGACGGGTCGGTCTGCCTCCTGGGCGTGGGCAAGACGGTCGCGGCCTGCCTGAGCGCCGCCGACGAGCTGGCCGGCGAGGGGATCGACGCGACCGTGTGGGACACGCGGGTCGTCTCGCCGCCCGACGTCGTCATGCTCGACGACGCGGCGCGCCATCGCCTGGTGGTGACAGCCGAGGACGGTGTCCGTCACGGCGGTGCCGGCGCCTTCCTCCTCGACGCCATGGCGGCCCGGACGGAGTCGGCGGCCCTGCCCTTGCCGGCCATCCGCGTGCTCGGGATCCCGCGTGAATACCTCGCCCAGGGCAAGGCCGACGACATCCTCGCCAGTCTCGGCCTCGACGGCGCCGGCATCGCCGAGACCGTCCGCCGGGTCACGCTCGGCGTCCCGGTCGAGCCCCGCCCCGACTGAGCGTCGCCCAGGGCCGGTTGCGCTAAAGCGAGTTGGCTCCGTTCTGGCGCACGAAGTCGTTCACCGCGTAGTACGCCTCGATCGACTCCCCCGCATCGCCCCAGAAGCCCTCCTGCACCTCGTGGGCCATCTCGCCCTTCCCGACGTAGTGGTTGTTCACGTCGGTGATCTCGAGCTCGCCGCGGCCGGAAGGGACGAGATCGCCGATGATGTCGAACACGCCCGCCTCGTAGCAGTAGATGCCGGTCACGCAGTACTCCGACGCCGGCCGCTCGGGCTTCTCCTCAATGTGCACCACGCGGCCGTCGTCCCCGAAGACGGGCACACCGAGGTGGCGCAGGTGCTCCGGCTCGTCGACCTTGGAGAGCAGGATGCGCGCGCCCACCGGGTCGGCGCAGAAGGCGTCGACCATCGGCCGGATGGACCGCCCGACGATGTTGTCGGCCAGCATGACGAGCACGGGCCCCCCTTCGGCGAAATGCGCCGCGAGGCCGAGGGCCTCGGCGATGCCGCCCGCCTTCTCCTGGTATGCGTAGGAGAGCTGGTTGATGCCGTACTCGCGCCCGTTGCCGAGCAGACGCAGGAACTCACCGGCGTGGGTCCCGCCGGTGACGAGCATGATCTCGTCGATGCCGCTCGATACCACGGTCTCAATCGACCAGGCGATCATCGGGCGGTCGTAAATCGGGAGGAGGTGTTTGTTCGTGATCCGGGTCAGGGGGTACAGGCGCGAGCCAGTCCCCCCGGCGAGGATGACGCCTTTCACGACCGCGCTCCCGCAGCGGGCAGCATTGGCATGGCCAGTTTCTAGTCGAAGGTGAGCACCCCACGCGCCACGCGGCCGGCGTGCATCTCGTCCACGACCTCACCGAACCGGTCGAGCGGGCGGGTCAGGGAGACCAGCTCGTCGAGCATGAGCAGCCCAGACTGGTAGAGGTCGATCATGAGGGGAATGTCGTGGTGGGGCCGGGCCGAGCCGTAACGGCAGCCGAGGAGCCCGCGATCCACGTAGGCCAGTGCGTTGATGTCCACCGCAACCTCCGTGCCGCGGGGTGGGATGCCGATGGCCACGGCGTTGCCGGCCCAGTCGAGGCAGTCCAAAGCGCTGCGGAGCACGCCGGGGTGACCGACGCAATCGAAGGCCCACGTCACGCCGCCGAGCGGGAAGAGCGCGCCGGCGGCCGACTCCCGGTCGGCGGGAACGAGCTCGCGCACCGCCGCCGCGGCGTCGCCGGCACCGGCGTCGACGAAGTGGGTGGCGCCGAACTGGCGGCCGAGCTTCTCCTTGGCCGCCACGGTGTCGACGGCAACGATTCTGGTGGCACCGGCGATGCGCAGTCCCTGAATCACGTTCAGGCCCACGCCGCCCACGCCGAAGACCGCCGCCGTGTCGCCGGGCTTCACCTTGGCCCGGTTGAGCACCGCACCGACGCCGGTCAGCACGCCGCAGCCGATGAGGCAGGCCGACGACAAAGGAATGTCGTTGGGAATGCGCACGGCCTGGACCTCGCTGACCACCGTGAGCTCGGAGAAGACCGAGGCCGCGGCGAAGTTCGAAGCCGGCTCCCCCTTGAAGGTGAACGGCGTCGAGATGTTCCCGAGCGAGCTCCTGCACCACGTCGGGTGACCGGTGCCGCACGCTCGGCACGCGCCACAGCTGGCGAGGGTGGCGATCACCACGTGGTCACCGGGTTTCACCGACCGCACGGCATCGCCGACGGCCTCCACGATGCCGGCACCCTCATGGCCGAGTACGGCGGGGGCGGGAAAGGGGATCGTCCCGTCGATCACCGACAGGTCGGAGTGGCACACTCCGGCCGCCAGCATGCGCACCTGCACTTCCGTGGGCCCGGGGCCCCGCACCTCGAGCGCGTCAGTGACCTCGACCCCCGCTCCGGTGTAGACGATGCCTCGCATTGTGTGCTCCTCTCGTTTCCTACGACTCGTTGGTGACAACGTTGTCAGCGCCGTCCGCATGGCGCCGGCGGAGCTCTCGCTTGAGGACCTTGCCGCTGGCGTTCACCGGCAGCGCGTCGACGAGGGCGACACCGCGGGGCACTTTGTAGTTGGCCATGGCCTCCCGTGACCAGCCGAGGATGGCACGTCCGAGCCCGACGGGGTCGGCGCCGGCGGCTGCGGCCGCCGTGGGCACCACGTAGGCGCAGCCCACCTCCCCCAAGCGATCGTCCGGTACGCCGACCACGGCCACCTGGGCGACAGCCTCGTGCCCGCGCAGAATGGACTCGATCTCGGCCGGGTAGGCGTTGAAGCCGCCCACGACGAACATGTCCTTGACCCGATCGGTGATCGTGACATTGCCGGCCGCGTCGAGGACGCCGATGTCGCCGGTGTGCAACCAGCCCTTGGCGTCGATCGCCTCGGCCGTTGCTGCTGCGTTGCCCCAGTAGCCCGGCATCACCGTGTAGCCGCGCACCACGATCTCGCCCGGTTCACCCGACGGCACGTCGGCGCCTTCCGCCACGGCGCGGACCTCCAAGCCGGGGATCGCACGCCCCGAGGTGGCGGCGACCACTTCGGGCGGATCGCTGCGACGACACATGGTCACCGTCCCACACGATTCGGTCAGTCCGTAGGCGGTCAGGACGGTGTCGAAGCCGAGCTCGTCGCGCATCGCCTGCACCAGCTCGACCGGCACCACGGCCGCGCCGGTGACCCCGAGCCGGAGCGAGGACAGGTCGTGCTCGGCGCGCTGCGGGTCCGCCAGCAGCGTCTGGTAGAGCGTCGGCGGCCCGGGTAGCACGCTGATGCGTTCCGTGCCGATGCGTGTCAGGACCGCGGACGGATCGAACACCGGCTCGGGCACCACGGTGGCACCGGCCATGAGGCAGGCCAGGATGCCCGCCTTGTACCCGAACGTGTGGAAGAAGGGGTTGACGACGAGATAGCGGTCGCCCGCACGGAGCCCGACGATGGACGACCAGGTCCCGAACGTGCGCAGCGACTGCGCGTGCGTCGCGCCCGCACCCTTGGGGCGACCGGTCGTGCCCGAGGTGAAGATCAGATCCGAGACGTCCCCGGGTTGCACCGCGGCGGCGCGCGCGGCGACGACCTCCGGATCGAGGCCGTCGCCGGCCTCGAGGAAGTCGCCCAGGCGCGTCAACGGCAGGGCCCCGCTGTCGGCGGAGCTCGGAGCCGCGCCCTCGTCGCGCAGGAGGAGGACACGGGCCAGATCGCCGGTGTCCTGACCGGCCAGCATGGACGGATAGTCGGCGCCCAGGAAGCCCCGTACGGTGACCAGCGTCGATGCGCCGGAGTCGCCGATGATGTACGCCGCCTCGCCGCCCTTGAACCGGGTGTTCAGCGGTACCAGGACCGCACCGGCCCGCAGCAGACCCAAGGCGGCGAGCATCCACTCTGCGCAGTTGGGCGCCCAGATGGCGGCCCGGTCCCCCGCACCGACGCCGGCCGCCACGAAACCGCGGGCGTAGCGGTCGACCTCCCGGGCCAACTGCGCGTAGGTGAGCCGCACCGCGCCGTCGACCAGTGCCTCCGTGGCGCCGTGGCGCCGCGCCGCGTCCTCGACCAAGCGGGGCACCGTGCCCCAGATGAGGTCGGCGCGCGGATCCTCCTGGTCGGCCGGGGCTCCGCCGATCCCGACCGTCACGGATGCTGGCTGCTCACGGAGATGACCTCCCCGGAGAGATAGGACGAGTAGTCGCTGGCCAGGAACACAATGACATTGGCGACCTCCCATGTCTCGGCGCCGCGCCCGAAGAGCTCTCGGCGCCGCAGGACGGCGAGATCCTCGTCGGGGATGGCCCGGTTCAGGAATGGGTGCTCAGCCAGGCTGGGCGACACGGCATTGACACGGACTCCCGCCGGGGCCGCCTCGGCGGCCGCGCAGCGGGTGAGCGCCATGACGCCGGCCTTGGCCGCGGCGTAGTGCGCCTGGCCCGGCTGCGCCCGCCAGCCCAGCACCGAGGCGTTGTTCACGATGACGCCCGACTTCTGGGGCAGCATTCGGGTCAGCGCGGCGCGGGTGCAGCGGAACGTGCCCGTCAGCGTGATGTCGAGCACCGTGGACCACTGCTCGTCGGTCATCTCCACGAGCGGTACCGTGCCCCCGAGCCCGGCGTTGTGCACCGCCACGTCGATGCGGCCGAAACGCGCGACCGCACCCTCGTAGAGCGCTCCCACCTGCGCCTCGTCGCGCACGTCGCAGGCCAACGCATGCACGCGACCCGACCCCTCCACCCCCGCTTCGCCCGTCAGCTGCTCGGTCGTCTCGGCCAGGCGCCGTTCGTGGGCGTCGGACAGCAGCACCGACCCACCCTCTTCCAGGCAGCGTCGGGCCGTCGCCGATCCGATGCCGGTGCCGGCGGCCGCGGTCACGACGACGACCTTGCCCTCCAGGAGTCCATGGCCGCCCGGGGGCGTCGGAGGGGGCGGCGGGTCGAAGGACGCATCGAGACTGGTGCTCACGCCACCCCTTTTGGCTCGGGCGGCAGGCCGAGCACCCGCTCGCCGATGATGTTCCGCTGAATCTGGTTGGACCCACCGTAAATGGTCTCCGAGCGCGCGAAGAGAAAGGAGCGTTGGAGTTCTCCCAGCCCGTACCCGCCGTTCTCGGGGAGCGGCTCCCCGTCCAGGACGGTCGCCGCCGGCCCCAGAATGCCCATGGTCAGCTCGCCGAGCCGCTGGTGCCAGCTCCCCCAGTAGAGCTTGGCGATGGAGGCCTCGGGCGGGGCCACCGGCCCCTCGACCCCGGCGAGGCTGCGCAGCGTGTTGTAGCGCATGATCGTCAGCTCGATATGCGCCTGGGCCAGCTGCTGGCGCACCACCGGGTCACGTGCCTTGCCGTTCTCCTCCGCCAGCGCCACCACCCGGTCCAACTCGCGCCGGAACCCGAGCTGGTGGCCGAGCAGCGCCACTCCGCGCTCGAAGGCCAGGGTGGCCAGCGCCACGCGCCATCCCTTTCCCACGACGCCCACCACGTTCTCGACATGGGTGCGGGCGCCGTCGAAGAACACCTCGTTGAATTCGCTGGTGCGGGTGAGCTGGGTGATGGGCCGCACCTCGACGCCCGGCTGGTCCATGGGGACCAGGAGATACGACAGCCCCCGGTGGCGCGCCGAGCCGGGGTCGGTCCGGCACACCACGAAGCACCAATCCGCCAAGTGGGCCAGTGACGTCCACACCTTCTGCCCCGTGACCACCCACTGATCGCCGTCGCGCTCGGCCCTGGTCTTGACATTGGCCAGGTCGCTCCCGGCGTCGGGCTCGGAATAGCCCTGGCACCACAGCTCGCCGCCCTCCCGGATGGGCGGGAGGAAACGCGCCTTCTGCTCGGGCGTGCCGTAGTGGATCAGCGTCGGGCCGAGCAGCCCCTCGCCCATGACGTTGACCCGCCCCGGTGCCGCGGCCCGGGCGTACTCCTCGTTGAAGATGACCTGCTCGGTCATGGTGGCGCCGCGGCCCCCGTACTCGACCGGCCAGCCCAGGCAGGTCCAGCCGCCGCCCGCCAGCACCTTCTCCCAGCGTCGCCGGACCTCGAAGCCGAAGGTCTCGTCGCCCGAGCCGCCCCGGCCCCCGAGGTCGGCGTATTCGCCCACCAGGTGCTCTTTGAGGAACTCCCGGACCTCCTGGCGGAACGCGACGTCCCCGGGGCGGTCGCGCAGATCCATCGCCGGCGAGCGTAGCCAAGCCGGCGCGCCCGACCTGACGGGTCGTCAGATCCCAGCGTTGGCCGGCAGCCAGGCCGGGGCGTGGGTGCCGATGGGGGAGGTCGGCACCTCCCAGCGGCCCGGTGTGGCCGGGAGGTGCGCCACGGGGCCCAGATGGTGCAGCCGCCCGTAGGGCGTGTCACTGGTGACGACGAAGGGCGCGAGATCGCCGAAACCGGTCGCTCGCCCGACCGGGGCCGGAACCTCGGTGAACCAGCGGGCGGTCTGACACAGCGAGGCGCGCACGTGATAGCTGCCCCCCTCGCGGGCCCGGCGCCACAGGGCGGCCATGGTGCCGAGCGCGGCCAGATACCCCGTCGTGTAGTCGCACGCCGCCGCGGGCAGCAGCTCGGGATGATCAGGGCCGCCCTGACCGATGGCGATGCCCGAGGTGGTCTGGGCCATCTGCTCCCAGCCCGGACGCAGGCGCCACGGCCCGGCATCGCCGTAGCAATTGATGGTCACCGCGACGATGCCGGGGCGCAGCTCCGCCAGCTCCTCGGGAGCGAAGCCCCGGCGCGCCAGAGAGCCGCCCCGGTAACCCTGGGTGAACACGTCGGCGCCCGCGGCCAAACTGCGCAACGTCGTCACGCCGGCGGGGTCGTCGAGCTCCAGGCAGCACGAGCGCTTGCCGTGGCTGGTGTCCATCACGAAGAGTGGGATGTTCTCCAGGCGGGACGAGTTCACCAGCAGCACCTCTGCCCCGTGCTCCGCAAGCGTGCGCGCGTTCGTCGGTCCGGCCAACAGTCGGCTGAGGTCGAGCACCCGCACCCCGTCGAGAGGGCGCCGCATGCCGCGGGGTGGCTCCGGGGCGCTCTCCCCGATCTTCTCCACGCTGACCCGGCCCAGCGGTGCGACGGCCTCCGCCTGGGGATCGGCCGACCACTCCGCGACCGAGCGGGCCATGGCGCCGCACGTCCCTGCGTCGGCCAGCGCGTCCTCGAGCGCGGGCGCGTCCCACCGGGCGACCCTGCCGGCGACCGCGTCGGCTCCGCTGTCCACGTCGCACCCGAGGACCTCGCAGGTGCGCGCGGCGAGGTGGGCGAACCCGCCGTGCAGATGGACCCAGCGACCGTCACGGCAGCGGTACAACCCGACGAGCGGGCGCTCGAGGCTCATTGGCGCGGCCGGCAGCCCGCCACCCTCGAGTCGCTGGAGCTGGAACCCGACGAGCGACGCCCCGGCGTGCCGCCGCGGCACGGTGACCGGTTGTGCCTCGCCGGTGCGCTCCTCCCACAGCAGCGACGCCGCCGCGCCAATGCAACCGAGAACCGAGGCGGCACACTCGACCACGGGGAACGGTGTGGCGTAGAGCTGCCCGTCGCCTTCGAGATCCACCCGTTCGACCAGGGCGGCGGGCAACCCCACCTCGTGCAGCAGCCCAGGGACCAGCTCCGTACCCACGCCGGCATCGTAGGGCGGCGCCGGTGCCCGGCGGAGCGCCGCCCGACCCTGGAATACTGGCCGGCGGAGCACGACACCGCGCAGCACGAACACGCCACGACCACCACGGCACGGGCGGGTGCGGGAGGGAGGAACACATGGCCTACTCCCAGGGCCGGATCGTCCACGACGCCGACGCCCACATCATGGAGACGCCGACCTGGCTGCGCGACCACGCGGAAGCCGCCTACCAGGACCGGTTGCCGGTGCTGCGGTACCCGGGCGGGAACGAACTGCGCCAGACCGGCGACCCGGCCGACCAGCAGCGTGATCTGGAGGCTTCGTTCGCAGCGCTGCGCGCCCGGCACGCCTCGCCCGAGTACCGGGCCGACGAAGAGGCCGAGATCATGGCGCGCAAGAATTTCGCCGCCACGGGGGCCTTCATCGCCGAAGACCGGGCCCGCGCCCTCGATCTCCTCGGGTTCTCGAGCCAGCTCGTCTTCAACACGTTCCACAACGGGCGCCTGCACGACATGGAGCACACCGACGCCGACCTCGCCTACGCCGCCGCGCGGGCCCACAACCGGGGCATGCTCGAGTTCTGCTCGGTCGACCCGCGCCTACTGCCCTCCCTGTACATCCCACTGGTCGACCCGGCCCGGGCCGCGGCCGCCACCGACGACGCACTCGAACAAGGCGCGGCGGCGCTGCTGGTCGCCTCGGGTTGCCCGCCGCGGCACTCGCCCAGCCATACCGACCTGTTCGGTGTGTGGGCCCGGGCCGAAGAGGCCGGCATCCCCGTCGTGTTCCATGTCGGTGGCACGGGGACCCTCATCGACCCCAACTACTTCGTGAACGGAAAACCCGTTCCGCCCGACTTCCACGGCGGCGAGGAGAACTTCCGCTCGGTGGACTACATGGGCATCCCCGTCCCGCCGGCCCAGACGCTGGCCACGTTGATCTTCGACGGGGTGCTCGAGGCGTTTCCGGACCTGCACATCGGTGTCATCGAGCAGGGTGCCATCTGGGTACCGTCCTGGCTGCGCCAGATGGAGTCCGCCTTCGAGGCGTTCCACCGCCACGAGGAGCGCCTGCAGGAGCTCTCGCTCCGGCCGAGCGAGTACGTGCACCGCCAGTGCCGGTTCACGCCCTACCCCACAGAGGATGTCGGGTGGATCGTGGACCAGGCCGGCGCCGACCTCGTGCTGTTCTCGTCCGACTATCCGCACGTGGAGGGAGGGCGCAAGCCCTTGGAGCGCTTCGAGGCCTCGCTGGGCGATGCCGGTGTCGGGGTCCGCCAACAGTTCTATGCCGACAACTTCCTGTTCCTCATGGGTAGCGCCGCCGCCGCGCTAGCGGCCTGAACGGCGACCACCGACACCGGAGCGCAGGCGGAACACCGCTGAGCACGGAGCGGTTGTCACGACGGAGAGAAAGGTTCGAAATGTTCACCCGCAAGTCCTCCCGACAAGAGACGGCATTCGAAGTCACCAAGACGGACCAGGAGTGGAGGGACCTGCTCCAGGCTGACCGCTACGCCGTCCTGCGCCGGGCCGGGACCGAGCCCGCGTGGTCGGGTGACCTGCTGCACGTCGACGGCGAGGGCGTGTTCCGCTGCGCCGGGTGCGGCGCCGAACTCTTCGACACCGATGCCAAGTTCGAGTCCGGCACCGGGTGGCCCAGCTTCGACCGGGCCCGCGCCGGCGGCACCGTGATCGAGCACAAGGACCGCAGCTTCGGGATGGCCCGCACCGAGATCCTGTGCGCCCGGTGCGGTGGCCACCTGGGACATGTCTTCCGCGACGGGCCCACCGACACCGGGCAGCGGTACTGCGTCAATTCGCTCTCCCTGACCTACGAGCCGGAGGGCGGCGCCGCCGGGGCGGAGGCGGCGCCCCGGGCCTGAGCTCCGACCGGGCGTCCGTCGACCGCGGCGATGCGCGCCTCGAGACGTTCGGCCGCGGCACCCAGGCCGAGCCGACGCAGCGGGGCCGTACCGCAGATGTCACCCACCTCCTCCCGCGAGAAGTCGATCACGTCGACCGGCGGCCCGGCTGCGCCCGGGCCCGCCCGCGCCGCCATAGCAGCAGCAGCACGACGGTGAACGCGAGCGCGCCCGCTGTCGCGCCCCCGACGATCGCCGGCTCGACCACCGCGTGGGCTGCCGCACCGGCCACATGCGCCGTCAGGTCCGGCCATCCCGTGGTGGTGATCAGCCAGGGCACCACTCAGACCTCCACCGCCAGTGGATCGGCCCCGTCGGCAGCGGTGCCCTCCGGCGCGGCCGTCCCCCGTCGCTCGACCTTGTGGACGTCGGCCGTGGCGAAGCGCAGGCTGGGTCCGACCTCGTCCGCCGTGATCTCCACCTTGGAACGGTGCTCCCCCTCCTCGGTCTCCCAGGTCCGGTGCTCCAGCCGACCCGTCACGACGACCCGCATGCCCTTGGTGAGGCTGAGCGCCACGTTCTCCGCCAGGTCACGCCAACAGATGACGTCGAAGAATGACGTCGACTCCTGCCACTCCTGGGTCGTGCGGTCCTGCCAGCGACGGTTGACGGCGACGCCGAGCTGGGCTGTCGCCTGCCCCTCGCGGGTGTAGCGGATCTCCGGTTCACGGGTCAGGTTCCCGGTGATCGTCGTGGTGTTGGCCATCTGCATCCTCGCTTTCGTCGGGCCCTCCCTCCGAGGGCGCGACGCAGCGTGGTGACCCCTGCTTGGCGGGAACCTTGCCGAAAACCTTGCTGGCCCGGAATTTCGGCGCCGCCGGGTGTGCCCTCGGGACTTCGGCTTCACCCCCAGGCAGCGAAGCACGGCGCCAAAGCGTCCGGGGACCTCTCCCGCGCTCGATGGTCCGCCGAGTGCCCCGAGTCTGGCCCGGATCACAAGGCCGGCGTGACCGCTCGCTATTCGCGACCGCCCCGGAGCATGCGTCCGCCGATGACGTAGAGGATCACACCGACGAGGAGCGATCCGACGATGACCCAACGCACGGCATCCGTCTCGAGCGTCGTCGGTGCCCCGTTCGAACTGATCTCGGCGAAACCTCCGCCGATCACGAGCGCAGCGAAGGCCAGGATGCCGCAGACGAGCGAGCCCTTGCGGGCGTTGTTGCAGAAGAACCGGGACCGCGACAGGTCTGGCTTGGAGCCGTTCGAGACTTCCCCGCGGCCCGTCACGCGTCGGCTGCGCACACGGCGACCTCGCCGATGTCGAGCAGTTCCTGCATTGACGTGAAGGGTACTGCAACCCAATTTTGCGGCCCCGTCGGCGGGGACCATCCCTCGGCGTTCCGCTCGGGTCAGGCGCTCCTCCGGCGGTCCGCGATGCTCCTCGGGCGCAACCCGATGGCACCCGATCAACCCCCACCCCGAGCTAGGTTTCCCAGCGTGGGGGACGTGGCCGGGGGCCTCATGTTGGATGCACCCGCGAAGGCGAACGCCGCACCGCAGGTCGGGCTCCGAGCCGAACGGAGCGCCCGCTGGCAATTCTGGCGCTCGCCGGCCGACCAACCGCAGTGGGCGCGACCGACGCTCCTGCTCGTCGCCGCGCTGGCGGCCCTCTCCTATAGCTGGGGTAGCGGCAGCGCGACGCTCGAGACGTTCTACGGCGCCGCCGTCCGCAGCATGTCGCAGAACTGGCACGACTTCTTCTTCGGCGCGTTCGACCCGTGGGGCACGGTCTCGGTCGACAAGTTGCCCGGCGCGTTCTGGCTCCAGGCACTGTCCGTCCGACTCTTCGGGTTCCACATCTGGGCCATGGTGCTGCCCCAGGCAATTGAGGGGATACTGACCGTGCTCGTCCTCTACCGCGCCGTACGCCGTGTCGCGGGAGCCGGAGCCGGGCTCGTCGCCGCGGTCGCCCTGGCGGCGACGCCGGTCACGATTCTGTTGAACCGAGGCAACATCTCGGACTCGCTGCTCATTCTGCTGCTGGTGCTCGCGGCGGACGCCACCACTGCCGCCGTCATGACGGGCCGGCTGCAGTCCCTCCTGCTCGCCGGCGTCTGGGTCGGCCTGGCCTTCCAGGCCAAGATGCTCCAGGCCTGGATCGTCCTCCCCGCGCTCTACCTCGCCTACATACTGGCGGCGCCCGTGGCCAGCCTGGAACGCCGGGTCGGGCGGGTGGCCCTCTCCATCCTCGCCGTGATCGCCGTCTCGCTGAGCTGGATGTGTGTGGTCAGCCTCATCCCGGCACACGACCGGCCCTACGTCGACGGCAGCTGCGACAACTCCGTCTTCAGCCAGGTGTTCCTCTACAACGGCGCTGATCGCCTCAACGGGAACCTGCTCGACCAGCCGGGCTGCAGCAAACCGCCGGTCGGCCGGTCGACCTCGACGAGCGGCGGCGCCCCGACCCACGCTCTCGACCGGGGGCCCGGCCGATTCCTCGACGGCGGGTTCGGACGCGACGCGGCGTGGCTCTTCGTCCCGTCACTGGCGGCGTTCGGGGGCATCCTGGTGGCTCGCCGGCGCGAGCCCCGCACCGACCGCTGGCGCGCCGCCGCGCTGCTGTGGGGGATCTGGCTGTTCTTGTCCTGGAGCTTCTTTGCCTCGAGCCACTTCCTCAACGGCTATTACCTCGCCGCGCTGGCGCCGGCGATGGCCGCCCTCTGCGGGCTGGGGTTCGCGCTGGCCTGGAAGCTGCGCGAACGGACCCGGGTCGTGCCCGTGCTCGTGATGGCCACGGTCGCCCTGGGCGTGGCGTACGCCGTCTACCTGGTGCCCGATGCGGCCGGGGTCCGGCCCTGGATCATCGCCACCAGCGCGCTCGCCACCGCGGGCGCCATGGGCTGCCTCGCCCTCTCCCTGCGACGGGACCGGCGTCCGTGGGAACGGCGCGCCGGTCTGGGCCTGGCCACACTGGCGCTGCTCCTCGGGGGTTCGTGGGCCTCGGCGACGGCCGTGGCCGACGAACTGGGGCCCTTCAACGAGCCGTACGAAACGGCGGCGGCCATCGCAGCCCAGCAGGCCGCCTGGCGCCACGAGGTGGCCTCCTGGCCCGCCTTTTCCGCCTTCACGGCGCGTGTCCCACCCGGCTTGAGCGTCGAGACCGACGAGACCTCTGCTCAGGCGAGCGGCTCCGTCCTGGCATCCGGTCGCGAGTTCCTCCCCGTGGGCGGGTTCTCGGGCCAGGTGCCGAGCACCCCACTGCCCACGTTCATCGACGACGTGCGCCATCGCCGGGTCGTGGACGTCCTCGTGCCGGTGACGCCGCTGACCCGCAACCCCGACATGCGCTGGGTCCTCGCGCACTGCAGCGTGCAGAACGGCTCCCTGGCCACGGTGCGCACGGACAGCGGGATCGACCGGCGCTACCTCTGCGCACCTTCCGACGCCGGCGCGTGAGACCGTTCAGACGAAGGTCGGCGGCACGGACTCCGGAGCCCGGTCCGACGCTCAGACGTCGAGGAAGCGCCGGATCGCGATGGCAGAGCCGATGGAGCCGATCGCCATGCCCACGATGACCACCACGACGTTGGTGAGCAGGACCTCGGACCCGGACATGTGCATGGCGGTGAAGATGTTGCTCGTCGTCCGACCGCTCCCCTCGTGGTTGATGAAGAGGTAGACGAAGTAGACGACGACCGCGGCCAGCAACGATCCGATCAGGCCCTGCAACAGTCCCTCGGACATGAAGGGGACGCGAATGAACCAGTTCGTGGCCCCGACCAGCTTCATGACGGAGACTTCTCGGCGTCGGGCGAAAATGGCCATGCGGATGGTGTTCAGGATCAGGACGGCCGCGGACACGATCAGGACGATGGCGACGGCCAGACAGACCCATTTCGAGACGTTGATCACCGTCTCCTCGTTGTGGATGGTCTGCTGGGGCTCGGTCACCGAAAGGACACCCGCGGTGCCACTGAAGGTGTGCACGACCTGGGCCGCATCCGAGAGCGCAACCGGGGTGCACCAGTAGGACGTGGGCATCTCCGCCTGCGTGGTCGCCTGGAACACGTCTGAGGGCAGCAGCCGGCGGGCCTCGGCGAAGTTGCGTGCCTTGTTCCAGTAGGCGCACGGCTGCGTGACGTAGTTCAGCTGCGACAGCTCGGTCTTGACCGCGGCGATCTCCTGGGAGTTGGCGGTCGGCTGCATCCAGACCGTGACCTGGGTGCCCCGCTCGAGCGTGCCGGTGGCGTTGGCCGATCCCTGACGCAGCAGCAGGGCCGCACCCACGAGCGACAGCGAGACGGCGACCGTCAGAACGGCCGCGACGGTCATGAGCCGGTTCCGCCACAGGTTCGACGCCGTCTCGCGGACGACGTAGTCAACGGAGACCGCCACGTCAGCCCATGCCCCCTGCAGCGACATCGACCGCCTGCTGCCCGGAGCCGTCGAAGCCGTAGACGCCGCGCGCCTGGTCGCGCACCATCCGTCCGTTGCTCAGTTCGATGACACGTCGTCGCATCTTGTCCACCAGCACCTCGTCGTGCGTCGCCACCACGACGGTCGTGCCCGTCCGGTTGATGCGATCGAGCAGCTGCATGATGCCCTGGCTCGTCTGCGGGTCGAGGTTCCCCGTGGGCTCGTCGGCCAGCAGAATGAGGGGCCGGTTGACGAACGCCCGGGCCACGGCCACCCGCTGCTGCTCACCACCCGAGAGCTCGTTGGGCAGGTTGTCCCGCTTGTTGGCCAGACCGACGAGGTCGAGTACCTGCGGCACCTGGTTCGCCACCACGTGACGGGGCCGACCGATGACCTCGAGCGCGAAGGCCACATTCTCGAAGACGGTCTTGTTGGGCAGGAGCCGGAAGTCCTGGAAGACGCAGCCGATGTTGCGGCGCAGGTACGGCACCCGCCATTTCGGCAGCTCCACGATGTTGCGGCCGGCCTCGAGGATCTGGCCGGTGTCGGGAAGCTCCTCACGGAGGAGGAGCCGGATGAAGGTCGTCTTCCCGGATCCGGACGCGCCGACGAGAAAGACGAATTCGCCCTTCTCGATCTCGACGGTGATGTCGCGGAGCGCGACCGTCGATCCCTTATAGGTCTTGGTGACGGTTTCGAATCGGATCATCGGTAGGAGAGATGTCGCCACGGCCAGCGCGGGCAGGGCACTCGCCAATCCTACCGACTCTCTCTTGCGGTTTCGGGTCATGGGCTCCGGCGCAGGTCACGGCCACCCGGCCGGCGGAATCACCGCGTGCGCCGCGCGTCCGACGCGGCTCCGACCTGCCCCCGGAGATGGCTGCCACCACGGCACCCGGGTAGCACCCGGGAGCTTCCATCCACTCGGGCTCTGTTCGGCGTGGCGCGCTCGTGCGGGCGGGCCGGAAGGAAGCCGGAGGTCGCGACACGGGTGCCCCGGCGTATCGGCGCGACATCGGGCCGCAGTCCCGGCGTCCTGTCGGGCCGGTCGGGCGCACCGCTCCGGATGCGCAGGTGCCAGGCGGGGTCAACGGCGACGCCTCGAGCCTGTCGCACCAGCAGCAGTCTCACGGCGCCCGCAGGCTGCGGCCCAGGCGCGCACGGACCGACGGGTCGTCCTCGTCACTCAGCCGCGCCGTCGCGGTGATCGCTTCGTCGACGCGCTCGGTGTCGACCCGCTCGGATCACCACGGCTCCGATCATCGTCGCCGTGGCGTGGCCTCATCCGTCAAGCGGCCTGCAGCGGATGCAAGGCGGTCGAGTGCATCGTTCGTTCTGCTCGCCCTGGGCCCTGCGCCACCGCACCGCAATCGCCGACTCACGGGAACAGATTCGCGCGCGTGTCGAGGCAGCCGCTACGAGTTGCCCTCGCGCTGGCGTCGCAGCTCCGCCTCCATGAAGGGATCGAGATCGCCGTCGAGGACCGCCTCGACGTTGCCGGTCTCGTAGTTGGTGCGGAGATCCTTCACGAGTTGGTACGGGGCCATGACGTAGGAGCGAATCTGGTTGCCCCACGCGTTGTCGACCCGGTCACCACTCAGCGCCTCGAGCTCGGCGCGGCGCTCCATGCGGGCCCGCTCGGCCAGCTTGGCTCCCAGGATCTGCATCGCCTTGGCCTTGTTCTGGTGCTGGCTGCGCTCGTTCTGGCAGGAGACCACGATCCCGGTCGGCAGGTGGGTCAGGCGCACCGCCGAGTCGGTCTTGTTGACATGCTGGCCTCCCGCGCCGGAGGACCGATATGTGTCGATACGCAGGTCCTTCTCGTCGATCTCCACCTCGGACGAGACGTCTTCGAGGAAGGGCGTGACGTCCATGGAGGCGAAGCTGGTCTGGCGGCGGTGCTGCGAGTCGAAGGGGGACATCCGGACCAGGCGGTGCACGCCGCGCTCGGTCGCCAGGAGCCCATAGGCGAAGCGGCCGTGGACGATGAACGTGGCCGAGAGCAGTCCCGCCTCCTGCCCCTCGGTCGCCTCGTCGACCTCGACCGTGAAGCCGCGCCGCTCGGCCCAACGCTGGTACATGCGGAGGAGCACTTCGGTCCAGTCCTGCGCGTCCGTCCCACCGGCGCCGGCATGCACCTCGCACACAGCATCGAGCTCGTCGTACTCACCGGAGAACAGCGACTGCAACTCCAACGCACCGAGCCGCGTCCCGAGGGCGTCGACCATCTCGACCAGCTCGGCGTCGAACGCGGCATCGCCGGATCCCTCGGCGGTGGACTCCTCGGTCAGCTCGAGGAGAGCCCGGGCGTCCTCGAGCGCGCTGCGCAGCGTGTCGAGCTGATCGAGGTCGGCCGACACCCGTCCCAATTCCTTGGTGACGGACCGCGCGTTGTCGGCGTCGTCCCAGAGATCCGGGCGGGCTACCTCTGCCTCGAGCTCGGCGCGGCGCACCTCGAGCTTCTCGCGCCCGAGGTAGCGCTCGGCCTCGGCCAGCCGCTCCCCCAGCGCTTCGAGCTCAGATGTGAAGTCGCGGGGAAGGTCGGCCGACGACCCGTCAGGCGGCGCCATGGCAGAACTTGAACTTCTTGCCGCTCCCGCACCAGCACGGGTCGTTACGCCCGACCTTCTCGTGTTGCTCCTTCACGATGGGAACCAGCGCGTCGGGGTCGGGAGCGTTGGGCCGCTTGATCTGCGCCTTGCCACCGCCGCCGCGGCCGTTGCTGGCGGCCTCATCGGCCCGGGTCAGCACGGACGTCTGCGGTGGTACCTGGGCACCCTGGTCAGCCAGCAGCGCCGGGGCCAGCGCTCCCGTCTCGGCCACGGGGTCCTCGGCCGCGGCGTAGACCGCCCTGTCGAGGTCGGGCTCGACGGCCGGTGCCTGGACCGCCTCGACGTGGAGGATGTAGCGGAGATAGTCGTTGTCGATGACCTCCATGAGCTGACCGAACATGGAGAAGCCCTCTTGCTGCCAGGCGTTGAGGGGGTCGGCCTGGACGGTCCAGCGCAGGTGGATGCCATCCTTGAGGTTGTCCATCTCGGTCAGGTGGTCGCGCCAGCGGGCGTCCATGATCTGCAGGTACACATCGCGCTCGATCTGCCGCATGGTCTCCGCGCCGCCCGGCATCGCCTCGCCGTGCTTCTCGTAGAAATCGAGCGCCTCTTCGACGATGGACTCGACCAGGTCCTCTGTCGTGGACGCCTGCTGGAGGTCTTCGACCGCGAACTTCGTCGGGTAGTACTGCGTCATGGAGTCGAGCAGGGACTTGAGGTCCCAGTCCTCCTCGAACTCGGTCGGGCAGTGCTCGGCGACGAGCTTCTCCGCCACGCCGGCCAGCAGGTCCTCCGTGTGCTCCTCGAGGTCGTCGCCGTCGATGATCTGCAACCGGCGCTCGTAGACGACCTTGCGCTGCTGGTCCATCACCTCGTCGTACTTGAGTGCGTCCTTCCGCATTTCGGCGTTGCGAGCCTCGACCGTGTTCTGTGCCCGCTCAATCGCCTTGGCCACCGTCTTTGACTCGATCGGCACCTCATCGGGCAGCGTCCGCCCCATCACCCAGTTCATGGCACCGGTGGCGAACAGCCGCAGCAGCTCGTCGTCGAGACTGAGGTAGAAGCGGCTCTCCCCCGGGTCGCCCTGGCGGCCCGACCGGCCGCGGAGCTGGTTGTCGATGCGCCGGCTCTCGTGGCGCTCGCTCCCCAGCACGTAGAGCCCACCGAGCTTGCGCACCTCTTCGCCCTCGGCCCGGCAGCGGGCCTCCATGGCCGCCTTGCGACGATCGAGCTCGCCCAGACCTTCCTCGCTCTCGATGTCAACGCCCTCGGCCGCCAGTTCGTGCTCGGCGAGCAGCTCGGGATTGCCGCCGAGGATGATGTCGACGCCACGGCCCGCCATGTTGGTGGCCACCGTGACGGCACCCTGCCGACCGGCCTGGGCCACGATCTCCGCCTCCCGGAAGTGCTGCTTGGCGTTGAGCACGTTGTGCGGCACGCCCCGCTTCTCCAGCAGGCGAGCCAACAGCTCGGACTTTGCCACCGAGGCGGTGCCGATCAGCATGGGCTGGCCGATCTCGTGGCGCTCGAAGATGTCATCGACGACCGCGTTGAACTTGGCCTCTTCGGACTTGAACACGAGGTCGGGCTCGTCGAGACGGACCATCTCCTTATTTGTCGGGATGGGCACCACGGGCAGCCCGTAGGTGGCGGCGAACTCGCCGGCCTCGGTCTCGGCGGTGCCGGTCATGCCGGACAACTTGTCGTACAGGCGGAAGTAGTTCTGCAGCGTCACCGTGGCCCAGGTGTGGTTCTCCTCTTTGATGGCCACCCTCTCCTTGGCCTCGACGGCCTGGTGGAGACCGTCGGACCACCGCCGCCCTTCGAGCGTGCGCCCGGTGAACTCGTCGACGATCTTCACCTCGCCTTGCTGCACGAGGTAGTCCTTGTCCCTCTTGTAGAGGTCCTTGGCGGTGAGGGCCTTGGTCAGCTGGTGGACGTAGTTGACGGACACCGCGTCGTAGATGTTCTCGACCCCGACCGCCTGCTCGACCTTCTCTATCCCCGACTCGAGGGGGATGACCGTCTTCTTCTCCTCATCGACCTCGTAGTCGACGTCACGGGTCAGCGTTCGGGCAATGGACGCAAACTGATAGTAGAGCTGCGCCGCCTCGTCGGCCGGTCCCGAGATGATGAGCGGCGTGCGTGCCTCGTCGATGAGGATGGAGTCGACCTCGTCGACGATGGCGAACACGTGCTCGCGCTGCGCCATGAGATCGCGACTCCGCGTCATGTTGTCGCGCAGGTAGTCGAAGCCGAATTCGTTGTTCGTCCCGTACGTGATGTCTGCCGCGTAGGCCGCCCGCTTGATAGTGGGGTCGTCGATGTCGGAACCGATCCGGCCGACCGTCAGGCCGAGCCAGCGGTGGACACGCCCCATCCATTCGGAGTCCCGGCTGGCCAGGTACTCGTTGACGGTCACCATATGGACGCCACGCCCGTTCAGGGCGTTGAGGTAGGCGGGCAGTGTGGAGACGAGCGTCTTCCCCTCACCGGTCTTCATTTCGGCGATCCACCCGAAGTGCAGGGCCATGCCCCCCATGAGCTGCACGTCGAAGTGACGCTGGCCCAGCACCCGCCAGGCCGCCTCCCGCACGACCGCGTAGGACTCGACGAGGAGGTCGTCGAGGGTCTCGCCCTGGTCGAGGCGCTCCTTGAACTCCACCGTCTTGTGGGCGAGAGCCTCGTCGCTCAGACCCTGCATCTCGGGCTCGAGCGCGCCGACGAGTGGGACGAGCTCGGCCAGCCTCCTGACCTTCTTGCCTTCGCCGGCGCGCAGGACCTTCGTGAACACGCTCATGGGAGGCCGATCCTACCGGCCGGGGCGGGCGTTGAGCTGCCGCCGGACGTTCGCCGCGAATTGGGGCTGCGTGCGGCTGACCTGGTCTTTGACCCCACACTCGCCTGCCGCGAGGGTGACGCGCCGGTCCCGGCGGCGTGAAGGCGAACCGCCACACCCAACGGCACCGTGCTGCGCGCATCGCCTCGTCTCCGCCCGCCCCCGACAGCCGGGGACGCGGCGGGCAGGGCTTACCTCTAAGCCGCACCATGCTCAGCGACCACAAGTCGCCTTACGTGGGTCGTTTTGCCTGCGACTGGCCTCGACTTTCAACCACAGACCCGCACGCAGCCCTTGGCGATCCTACGCCCCGGCGGTGCGTGCACTGCCCGGGGACACTCGAGGCCGACGAACCCGAGGCACTGGCCGCGCGGGCGGGATTGACACCCTCGAGCACGGTGACGTTGGAGATCTTCCGCACCCCGTCCACCTGCTTCAGATCGGCGACAAGACGGACGACATCGGCCTGCGGCGGGGTGATCTTGTCGTTGGCATAGGCCTGATCGACCACGGCGTACACCGAGGAGGTGCCCGCACCCTGATGAACCAATTGGCCGAAGAATGCGCCTCTTCACAATTTTGTTGTGCAAATTTGTTGTGCAGTCTTCAACCCGAGTTCAGAAATTGTGGTGGCAGCCCTGTTAAAAACCCCTGGCTGGCGGGCATAGTGTGATGTACCTCCTGGTAAGAGGACGAACGGAGGGGGAGGGACCGGATCAGTTGGCGCTCCGCGAAGAAGAGCTGACCAGCCTGTGCGACGACGTCGACCTTGAACGTGATCGCGCGCTCGTCGAGCGTTGTCAGGCTGGTGATGCCGCGGCGTTCGGCAACCTCTACGCGCGCTACTACGAGCGCCTTCTCCGCTTCTGCCTTCGCCGACTGAACGACCGCCACGAAGCTGAGGACGCGGCGCAGGAGGCCTTCGCTCGAGCCTGGAAGGCGCTGCCGCGGTTCGCCGGCGAGCGGCGGTTCTACCCGTGGCTCACCGTGATCGCGGGGAACATCTGCACGGACATGCTCCGCCGTCGGTCACGTAGCACGCCAACCGAAGACTTGGAGCTCACGGCACAGCAACCCTTTGGCGTTGCCTGCGAGGACACGTCAGAGGAGCTTGTCCTGGCGGCCGTCGACGGAGAGCTGGTCAATCGTGCACTGGGCCGCCTCTCCAGGCGTCACCGCCACGTTCTTGCCATGCGCGAGGGGTCCGGATGGACCTACCAGCAGATCGCGGACCACGAAGGGGTGGAAATCGGAACCATCGAGACGCTGCTCTGGCGTGCCCGCCAGGCGCTCAAGCGCGAGTTCGCGGTCGTGTCCGAATCCAAGGAGGCCTTGGCCGGTTTCCTCATCGCCACCGGCGCGCTCATCCGCCGCAGTGCCTTCCGAGCGGCGCACCGCGGCGCCAGCGTGCAGCGCAGTGGTGGTGGTGCCGGCACGATGCGAAACGCGGTGGCCGGCGTTGCCGTTACCGGCGCGGCTGTCGCGGCGGCCTTCATTGCCCCGCACGCGTGGTCGAGCGGCGCCAGCGGGTCCTCGTTGGCGCCCGGTTCGGTCCTGGCAGCGCCGCCTCTTGTTTTGGGGTCCACTATCTCCGGCACGGGGGGGACTACCAGCGCGGGTGCCGGCGCGCCGACGGGAGATGGCTCGAATGCCGGGTCGAATACCGGATCGAGCGCTGCCTCGGCATCGGGCGGGCCACGGGCTGTCTCCGGAGGGGGCGGGTCCGGCACCAATAACAGAGGTGCCGCGAGCACAGCCGGCGGGGTCGGGTCACTTTCCGGTGCGCTCTCCGGTGGCGCGTCGTCGGGCACCGGTGGTCTTGCGAAGGGGCTCAGCCAGGCCGCGACGGGCCTGAACGGCACTGGGAGTGGCATCACGAGCGGACTCGGGCAGACCGTGAGCGGCGTCACCAGCGGCGTGGGCGGACTGAACACCACGGTCAGTGGGGTGACGAGCGGAGTCAACGGACTCACGCAGGCAGCTGGCCTGGGGAGCGTGCTTCCGGGGACGTCGGGCTCGGGATCCCCGTCGGGCTCGGGCTCTTCTCCGGTCACCCCGACCACTACCACGACGACGAGCCCTGTGCAGAGGGTCCTCGACGGTGCGGGCCAGACCGTGGGTGGCCTGTTCGGCGGGGGGTAGCACCACCTGGCGCAAGACGGGCGCGAGGTCAGGTTCTCCCTCTACCTGCAGGTCCTCCTCGCTGAGCGCACAACGAGAAATGCCGCCGGCCCCGGGCGGTGCGCTCCCGGAACCAGCGGCCTTCCCGATCAGGTACAGCTCAGTCGCCGGCGGCGGCCCCGCAGACAGTCTCGACCATCAGGGCGCTCACCACGTAGGGGTCCATGTTGGCGTTCGGCCGACGGTCCTCCAGCCACCCCTTCTTGTTCTTGGCTGTCTGCCAGGGGATGCGGATGGACGCACCCCGGTCGGACGTGCCGTAGCTGAACGTGGTGAAGTGCGCCGTCTCGTGCGCGCCCGTCAGCCGGCTCTCGATTCCGATGCCGTAGTTCGTCACATGCTCCTCGATCCGCTTCCCGAGGGCCTCGCACCCCGCGATGATGGCGTCCCATCCGCCGTCCTCCCGCATGGCCTTCGTCGAGAAGTTGGTGTGGGCACCGGCCCCGTTCCAGTCACCGAGCACGGGCTTGGGCTCGAGTGTGGCGAACACGTCGAAGTCCTCGGCGATGCGAAAGAGCAGCCAGCGGGCCGTCCAGAGCTGATCGCCGATAAGAGGTGGCGGGAGGACACCGATCTGGAACTCCCACTGCCCCATCATCACCTCGGCGTTGGTGCCCTCGATCCCGAGACCGGCCTTCAGACAGGCGGCGGTGTGGCGCTCGACGATCTCGCGACCGGGCATCTTGTCACCGCCGACGCCGCAGTAGTAGGGGCCCTGCGGTGCCGGGAACCCCGCTTCGGGCCAGCCCAATGGACGCCCGTACTGGAAGAAGGTGTATTCCTGCTCGATCCCGAACCAGGGCTCCTGGTCGGCGTACTTCTCCGCCATCTCGGCGGTCTTCCGACGGGTGTTGGTGCTGTGAGGGGTCATGTCGGGGTGCAGGACCTCGCACATGACCAGCTTGTCGCCCTCGGCCCGCAGTGGGTCGGTGCAGACGAAGACCGGCTGCAGAACGCAGTCGGAGTCGCTCCCCTCGGCCTGGTTCGTGCTCGAGCCGTCGAAGCCCCAGATCGGTGGCTCCTTGCCCTCCTCGACGATCTTGGTCTTGCTGCGGAGAAGCGGCGTGGGCTCCGTCCCGTCGATCCAGATGTATTCGGCCTGGTAGCTCATGGATTCTCCTGTGTTCCCCTTCTTCTCCGAGGTCAAGGTGCCGGGGCGGGGAGTCCCCAAGCCTCTTGCAGACACGACATCCCGCACCTGATTGCGGTTGCCAGTCTCTTCGGACCCTATTTCACGGCCGTATCCGTTATGTGAACCGACGATGAAATCCTGTCCCGGGGCCTGGCCACGCCCGGGAGAAGCGGGACGCGAAGGAGGGCCGGATCCTTCGATCCGACCCTCCCCGGTTGCCTCCCGGCAACATGGCCGCCTTCAGAGGCGACCCGTACTCACCCCAACGCTCTCAGCAGGAGGTGGCGTTGCCCACGCAGTTGTTGGCGCTGCTGAACAGGCCTGAGATGCTCCCGCCCAGCGCAGCGATCGCCACGACTGCGACGACAGCGATCAAGCCGACGAGAAGTGCGTACTCCACCATGGAGGCGCCCCGCTCGGTGCGAGCCCGCTCAAACAACGTTCCGTGCGCAGCCCTGACTGCGACAAACGCGTTCATGAAGTATCCGATCATCAAACTGCTCCCCTCTATGCCCCAAAAAGGATGCCGGCAATATTCCGGTACCCGCCTAAAGCATCGGGTACAAATGACATTCCGTAAATAGGACTTTTTGACCTATTGGGTGAGGTCATTTCACCTCTCCTGGCTCGCGTCGCGTCTTTGAATTGGCGGCGCGGGTCTCTCAAGAATCGGCCCCCAAACACAACGGAGGGCTGGGCCCGCCGAAGCAGACCCAGCCCTACCGTCATCCCATTCGGGAAGGGGGAATATTCCCTTAGGGAATTCATTGCATCAGTGGCAGTGGTTACCGCCCTGCTAGCAACTTGCGGCGTTGCCCACGCAGTTGTTGGCACTGTTGAACAGGCCCTTGATTCCCCCACCCAGCGCGGCGATCGCCACAACGGCGACGACAGCGATCAGCCCGACGAGCAGCGCGTACTCCACCATGGAGGCACCCCGCTCGGTCCGTGCACGCTGAAGCATGTCGCTGTGGAAGCCACGCACTGCGAAGAACGCATTCAAAAACAGCTCAGTCATTCGGTCATTCCCCTCTCCTCACCCCAACCACCCCGGACGATTGCCCGGACCGTATTGGAGTTCCCACCACATTCATGACTTTATTTAGGTCTAAACTCCATAGGCTTATTGGACCATTTGGGCTGGGCCTTTTCCCAATTATCGGTTGCTATTCAATGGTGACGAGGCCCATGACGACGGCGCGTACCAGCGCGTGAGTGCGGTTCGTCACGTCCAACTTCTGAAAGATCGCAGCCAAATGGTTCTTGGTGGTCTTGGGGCTGATGTAGAGCCGCTGTGAGATCTCACCATTCGTGGAACCTTCAGCGAGGAGCTGCAGCACCTCGAGCTCCCGTTGGGTCAGGGACCAGGGGCCCCACTGCCGGTCATCATCCCGCCGCTCCGCGGGGACCTCTGGGTCACGGAAGTCGTCATCGACGACAATTTCGAGATCATCTCTGGTGAGCGTCGCCCGGGCGCCGCGCATGCTTTCACCTCGATGCACGGTCGTGCAGACCGATGGGCCGGACACTGACACTTGCGTGTAGAAGGTCCATTCGGGCCCGCTCCCGACCTCGAGCGCGGGTGACGGCTGCGCAGTCGGCCACAGGATCGAGGCTGTGTTTGCCATTCCTCCCCCTCATTCCGCCCGGGCTTTGCGTCCGGTGCGGCTCCACCTCCACCGCAGTGCGGTGGAAACTCCCAGGTCATTGTATGCTTTTGCCGTCAAACGACAGTCGCATCAGTGTTGCGACCCGGGTGCTACCTGCGTAGAAAGGACAATTCTCCGCGGGTGAGGCGGCGCGAGCTCAGCCGGAGTGGAACGCGTGCTTGATCGGACCCACAATGGGGCCGAGGACGACGATCATGATCGCCGGCAGGAAGCAGAGAGCGAGCGGGAAGAGGATCTTCACGGGCACCTTTGCAGCCTTCTCACGAGCCCGCTGACGTCGCTTGTCCCGCATCTCGTCCGCCTGCGCCTGCAGCACACGACCGATCGGCAGACCAAGAGCGTCGGCCTGGGAGAGCACGACCGCGAACGTCACCAGGTCGTCGATGTCAGTGCGCAGCTTCATGTTCTCCAGGGCGTCGTGGCGCGAGAGCCCGAGCTCCATCTCCCTCAATGTCAGTCGCAGTTCGTGGCAGACGGGCGACTCGAAGCGGGCGCAGGACACCTGCATGGCCTGCTCCAGGCCGAGACCGGCCGCGACGGAGATGCACATGAGGTCGAGCAGGTCGGGCAGGTCGTTCGTGACACGCTCGCGCCGGACCTTGATGCGGTGACGCAGCCAATAGCTGGGTGCCAGACCGCCGATCATGGGCAAGATGAACAGGCATGCGAGGCCCATCTTGACGCTGACGGCACCGCTCACCAGCGCCACCAGGCCCAGGCCGATCCCGAGCATGACTGAGCCCGCCTGCACGGCAACGAACTCCTCGGCACGCACCGTGCCGGTGAGACCGGCTTTGAGGAGATCGGCATGAACCCGGTCGACTTCGCTCGACGGATAGAGGCGGGAGAGGACGTTCTTGAAGCCTCGGGCCGCCGGTCCGAATATGCGGTTGACGAGCGGTGTCTGCACCCGCTCGATGACCGGAGTCGCCTCGGCGTAGAGCTCGGCCTCCGAGCCCAGAGAGCGGATGAAGGCGAGCCGGCTCGCGGTCTTGTGCGAACGCCAGGCCGCGGCACCCACGCCCACCAGGCCCATCGTCATCAACGTGATGCCCACCAACGGAACGATGTATGTCGCGTTCACACGGTTGCCCCCTTTGGCTAGATCTTGATGTTGACCATGCGACGCACGATCCAGAAGCCCAACGCCATAAGCCCGGCCGTCCCGATGAGAACGATGAGGCCTGCACCGTGCAGCATGGGCTCGAGATACCCGGGATCCTTCAGCTCGAGCGCGCACACCAGGAAGATGGGAATGGCGAACAACACGTACCCCGACATGCGCCCTTCGGCGGAGAGTGTCTGCACCTCGCGGCGCACCTCCTGTCGGGTCCGCATGAAGTCGGCCAGCGTGTGGAGGATCGGAGCCAGGCGCCCACCGGTGGACTGTTGGATGCGCACCGCCTCCACGGCCCACGTGAGGTCCTCGACTCCCGAGCGCTCGGCCATGTTCTCGAGCGCCACCACGAGGTCGGAGCCAACGGCCACCTCGGCCATGACCCGGTCGAGCTCGGCCGACAGCGGCGCCTTGGCGTCCCGGCGGTACATGTCAATGGAACGCTGGAAGGTCTGGCCACCCTCGACCGAGGCCGACATCAGCGCCAACGCGTCAGGCAGTTGCTCCTGAATCTGCTTGATCCTCTTGGCCGATCGCCGCGACGGCAGGTACCACGCGACACCGGCGACGAGCGCGATCGCGATGACCGAGCCGATGGGTGAGCCCATCGCGACGCCGATCACGACGGCCGATGTCAGGGCGATGGATGAGCTGATCACCAGGTACTCCCCGGCCCGTAGCGGAATGGCCGCCCGCTCGAGTCGCCGTTCCAGGGCGCCGTGGGTGTCGACTCGTCCGAATATCCCGGAGATTCGCACCGTCAACGCAGACGGTTCGCCATGCTCGGGGGACTCCGTCACGACCTCGACAGGAACCTCTGCGGTCCCCATGGTGTCGTCAAGGATCTGGGCCAGCGTGCGCTGCTTGGTGCGTACCCGCATGATCATTGCGACGACCGCGAGCGCGAGTCCGCCGCCGATCAGGACTGCGGCCACGAACGCGGCGCCCTGGGTGCCCATCTGGGTTGCGGGCAACATCGCGCTCACTTTCCGTCGCGTCGGCGCGCGAGCATCTCGTACATCTCCTCCGTGGGTGGCTCGACCACGCGGCCCGGCCGAGACGGGCGGTGATGGCGGCCGGAGGGCCGGCCCCCCATGCCGGAGGACGCGTCGTTGTCGTTGCGGAAGAGGTGCGGAGGCACCTCGACTCCGTTGAGCGCCAGCTCGTCGAGAATCTTGGGCCGCAGGCCAGTAGAGACCAGACGACCGAAACCTTCGTGCATGTCAACCCGGTGGAAGATGTCCTGCAGGAGGACGGTCTCGCCCTCCATGCCCTGGATCTCGGTGATGGAATGCACGACGCGGGGTCCGGCGGGGGTGCGTTGCAACTGCACGAGGCAGCCAATCGCCATGACGATCTGCTCCCGAATGGCGCGCTGCGGCAGCTCGACGCCTCCCATCATGACCATGGTCTCCAGGCGGCCCAGCAACTCGCGCGGTGTGTTGGCGTGCACCGTCGTCATGGATCCGGCGTGACCGGTGTTCATGGCCTGGAGCATGTCGAGCGTCTCCGAGCCACGACACTCTCCGACGATGATGCGGTCAGGTCGCATGCGGAGTGAGTTACGCACGAGGTCCCGGATCCGAACCTCTCCAGACCCCTCGGCATTGGCCGGGCGGGTCTCGAGGGTCACCACGTGCTCACCCTGGATCTGGAGCTCTGCCGACTCCTCGATCGTGATCAGGCGCTCACCGTCGGGGATGAAGTTGGACAGCACGTTCAGCATGGTCGTCTTACCGGTGCCGGTCCCGCCGACCACGATCAGGCTGATCTTCCCTCGCACCAGCGCCTCCAGGAACACGGCCGCATCCATGGAGAGTGAACCGAGTCCGATGAGGTCCTGCATGACGAGCGCCCGTTCCGGGAATTTTCGGACCGTGAGCACCGGTCCGTGCAGGGCGAGCGGCGGCACGATGGCGTTGATTCGAGATCCATCGGCGAGACGGGCGTCCACCATCGGCGAGGACTCGTCGACCCGGCGTCCGACCCCGTGCACCATACGGTCGATGATGCGACGGTACTGGTGTGGCGAATTGAAGACGATCTCACTGCGTAGGAGCTTGCCCTGGCGCTCAATCCAGATCTCGTCGAACTTGTTGCACATGATCTCGGTGATGCTGCCATCGGCGAGCAGCGCTTCGAGGGGCCCGTAGCCGAGCGAGTCCTCGAGGATTTCTTCCACAAAGCGCTGGCGCTCGATGGGCGAGATCCCGATGTCCTCACGTTCGACGATGTCATTGACTGTGGACCGGACTATGTCACGCAACTCGTCGGGCGAAAGGTCGGCCGCCTTCGGCGCGATCTCGGCCAACACCTTGGCCTGGACCTTCTGTTTGGACTGCTTCCACGCCGTCTCCACGGCGGTTCGGTCCGAAGCCCGCCGTAGGGGATGTCCCTTGACCCCGGGTGCCGTGGCGCTGGCGGCAACCCGCCGCTCCACGCCCTCAGGCGGTCCGACGTCCCCCTCACGACGACTCCGTGGCGCGGCGAACTCCTCCGCTGGCGGAGGCGGTTCGGACGCCGGAGGGGTACCGTCGGCTGCGGCCAACTTCTCGGACAGGTTCATCTCGATCAGGCCCTCTCGAGCTCGGGCACCTTGTTGGTGCGACCCTTCCTCCTCAATCGCCAGAACCCGCGTGTCTCCCCGATCTCCGCCGTCTTCGAGCCCGAACCGAGGATCGGTGTCATCTCATCGGAGAGGAACTGCTGCATACCCCCTGCGAGCTTCTTCCCGATTTCGGAGTTGGCCGCGGAGACCAGCGCTGGTTTCCCCTTGTTGATCGACTTCATGACCTCTCTCGAGTACGGCAGGACAGAGACGATCTTGTTGTCCAGGACTTCTTGGACGTCGCTGATATCGATCCCGACGTCGTCCTCGACCTTGTTGAGTACGACTCCAATGCTCTGGCTCTCGATCCGCAGCTTCTCGAGGGTGCTCAGAAACACGCGCATGTTCCGGATGCTCGGCAGGTCCAGCGTCACCATGCACAGGACCCTCGTGGAGTGGTCGAACGCCGCCAGCACGATCTCGGACAACTGAGCCGGCGTGTCCACCACGATGTAGTCGAAATGCCGGCGCAGTGAACCCATCACCTTGTAGACGTCCTTCGGGGCGATCATGTCGGCGTCGGCCGGGCTGAAGGGCGCAGCCAGCACCGAAAACCCGAGCTCGTGCTCCTCGAGGTACTCCTCGACGTGCTCATCGAGATCGTCTTCATCGACCGGTTCCCGGGACAGCAGGTCCGAAATCGTGAAACGGGGCCGGAGGTGCAGCGCGGTGGACACCTCGCCGAACTGCAGGTCGAGATCGACCAGACACACACGCTGCCCGGTCTGCGCCGCCAGATAGCACGCCAGGTTGGTGGCATAGAACGTCTTGCCACACCCGCCGCTGGACGACGCCACGGTGAAGACCTCGGCGAACTGGGGTCGGTCGACGACGACGCCGTGAGCGACCACCGGAAGTGTCGGGTCGGCACTCGACGCCGAGACGTCGGCGATGTCGAAGGCGCGCTTGAGCGCCGTCGCCAGCTGCCGCTTGCTGGTCGGGAACTCGACCAGATCGACGGCACCCGTCCGGACGATGTCGCTGAGAGGGGCCTTCGGCTTTGGTCCAAGGGCCAGCACGATGGCAGGAACGGCCCCGGCCGCCCGCAGACTGGCGAGGCGGCTCATTCCGGCGTGGCTGTCGAAGACGGGTCC
This sequence comes from uncultured Acidimicrobiaceae bacterium, assembly GCA_963755375.1. GTDB lineage: Bacteria > Actinomycetota > Acidimicrobiia > Acidimicrobiales > RAAP-2 > Bog-473. The sequence goes on from CAVWKG010000007.1 coordinate 60,565, forward strand.
GGCAACCAGTACGTCGAAGGGGCCCTCGTGGCGCACTTCGTCGACCACCTCACTGACGTTGGCACTAGTGACGACCTCATAGCCATGACCGAGCGAAGCCTGGATGGCGCGGCTGAGGGCCGGCGAACGGCTGATGACGAGAATCCGGCGTGTGATCATGGCGCTGACGTCGTCTGGTCCGTGCCGATGCACTGCCCGACCGGTGGGGGCGATGCGTCCTTCTGGGTCTGGACGACGGAAATCGCCTCGTTCTGCGACAGGAACTCGAGCGACCTCGCATTGCTCGGGCTGACGGCCAGGAGCAGCGTCTCGGTGGCTGGGATCGTCCGTCCGGCCGCTGACGGTTTGCTCGAGAACGAGGGCACCGTGCTCTCGACATCGAGGACCTGGATATCGGCCATTGCCAGCTCAGTGCACGGTACCGGCAGGGTGGCTGCCGAAGCCGGAGCATTGGGAGCGCTCGAAAGACTCTTGATGTTGGCGTAGACGTCGACACGGCTGCCCGGTTGGAGGTAGCCGGCCAAAGCATCGGTCCCGCTCAGAGTGACGGTCGCCGCGTTCATTCCCGTGGGTAGCGAAATGGATGACGTGCTCGCAGTCAGCTGCGTCGAGCTGATTGCCTGCCCCTTCGTAATCGACTGGCTCAGGACTTCGTCGTTCAGGCCGGAGAGCGACCCCAGGTCGGTCGGCGAGTACGATTTGGTCGGGATCAGCTCAATGGCGACCAGGCCACTGGACACCATCTGCTGCCCCGTGGTGCCGGCGGGAATATTGCTCTTCGCCACGACCGCCGACGTGCTCACCGGTGCCTGCACGTTCGTGCCAGACCCTTGCTTGCTCGCACCCTCGACACTGGCAAACGCAATTGCGCTTCCGGCGATGAACAGGATCACCCCGATCATGACCAATATCAGTGTCTGCTTCTTCACTGAAACTTCCCCCTCTCAACCAGTGGACAACACAGAGGGCCCGTGACGGGCTGAACCTGCCGTGCGTTCCGTTGGAGGGTACGACGGGAAGGGGGTGACGTACATAGGCCCTTTAGACCATTCTCCAATGCAGCGTCCCAGGTGAGACCACTAAATGGTCCATATGTCCTATGTACCGTCGACAGCGGGCAGCCCAAAATCAACTCGCACGTCTCGCCGCGACGTACCACTTTGAAATGTCCGGATGTTGGTGCGGCCGTCTGAGATACAGAGGAGGGGGTTCGCCTTGGGTCCGCGTACGTCGAGGAGGACGAAGCAACTGAGGCAACAGCGCGATGAGCGCGGCGCGGAGATGGTCGAATTCGCCCTTGTCGTCGTGCTCCTCATCGCGCTGCTCTACGGCATCATCTCGTACGGCTTGATCCTGGCGGCGCAGTCCACCATCACCCAGGCGGCCGCCGACGGGGCACGAGCCGGCATCGTGGCGTCCACCCCAGGGGGGTCGACCGGTCCGCCTTGCACGACCTCTGCTTGTGTGGTTGGCGAGGGCCAGGCCGCGACGGATCTGGGGTGGATGGGCAAGGGGACCTGTGGTACCGCCAGCACGACGATCACCTGCGTGGCGACGGAAGCCGCCTGCCCGTCCAACGCCAACAACCAGTGCCTCACGATCAAAGTCACGTACAACTACAACTCGAGCCCGCTCTTCCCCGAGCTCCCCGGCATGGGCGTCATCACTCCGTCGACCATCTCGTCGAGCAACACGCTGCAGATCTCGAGCCCGAGCTCATAGGTGACGAAGATGAACCTGGCGAGACGGCTCCGATCACGGCGAGCTCGGGACGAGCGAGGTGCAACCCTTATTCTGGTGGCCATCTCTATGGTGCTGCTCCTCTGGGGCGGCGCCTTCGGCATCGACCTCGGCATCACGGTCGTGGGTGGACGGCAGGTTCAGGCCATGGCGGACACCGCCGCGCTCGACATGGCCCGCTACATCGACGTCGCGGATTGGAGCCCGACGATTAACGGCGTGCCGAACGGCGCAGGTCCCAGCGCCCTCTACCTCAACGGCAAGCTGGCCTACGCCGACACCGACAACGGCTCGAACGCCACCCTCAGCCAGACGCCGGGCGTGTGGCTGAACGGCAGCTTCACCCCCCAGGGGCAGAAGGTCGGTACTCCCCCCGCGACCGTCCAGTGCTGGTACTACAAACCATTCGCCGCCCACCCGTGCAACGCCATCAAGGTCACGGCAACGCAGACGATGCCGCGGATCTTCGCCGGAGGGAACTCCACGGTGAGCCGGTCCTCCATCGCGACGGTCACGCCGGAGTCCAGCTTCGGCATCGGTTCCTATCTCGCCTCCTTCAACTCGCAGCAGTCCGCCGTCCTGAACGCGCTCCTGGGCACCTTGGGCGGCACGGCCAGCGTCTCCCTCGTCGGGTACCAGGGGTTGGCCAACACCTCGGTGACGATCAATCAGCTCATTACCGCGTCGGGCGGGTTGCTGACGTCGTCCAACGTCTTGACGACGTCGTTGCTCGGTTCACAGTGGCAGGCCATCTGGAGTGATGCCGTGGCCAATCAGGTTTCCCAGATCAACTGCGGCTCTACGCCCACACCGCTCCCGTGCTCGGCCAGCACGGGCCTCGAGCGCGCTGGACGCGACCGCCTCGACGTCAGCCTCGCTCTGCCAGCTGGTGTCGATCAATGGTTCGACGTGCTCGACCGGCAACAACGTCCTCTCGACGGCGGCACTTTCGGCCAGCCTCAATGTGCTCCAGATGCTCACCACGGAGGCCGAGGTAGCCAACGGGACGCACACGCTCGACCTCGGGACTTCGCTCGGGATCACGGGCGTCTCCGATGCCACGTTGACGCTGACGCTTGGTCAGATCCCCCAGGTGGCCTTCGGGCCCGTGGGCACCACGGCGTCCACGGTCCAGCTGACCACGGACCTCAAGCTGAACGACGGCCTCCCCGGCATCATCGACATCCCGCTGTCGGCCGCCCAGGGCACCGCCACGCTCTCGACGCTGACCTGTGCGTTCAACTCCATGACCGCAACGACCATCCAGCCGACGACGACGGCGGTCACAGGCAACATAAGCCTTGCTGGCGTCGTCCTCGCCTCGATCTCGGTGTCGGGGGTGAACAGCGGTAATACCAGTCCGCTGCCCTTTGGACCATCGGTCGTGCCACCCACCGCCACGACGGCCGCAAATGGCACCAACCCCTATCCAGCCAGCACGACTACCCCGAACCTCACGAGTAGCTCGCTGGTCGTCGGCACGCTGTCCGGCTCAGTGCTGAACGGCGCGGTCGCGCCGATCCTCCAGGCGGTGGGGGTCTCCGTGGGCAATGCCGATGTGGCGGACCTCAGTACCAACTGCGGCTCCGTGTCGCTCGTGCAATGAGCATGCCGGTCACACTCCTGGGCGGCGCGGCGCTGGGCATGGCGGCCGGATCTCTGTTGGTACCTCTGACCAGGCGCGAGCTGGCCGCCTCCGTCGCACGCTCCTCGCCGGGCGACGCGCCAGTCGCAACGGCCCAGCTATCGGCGCCCCGGATCGTCCGTGGTCACTGGGTCGCCCTCGCCGTGGTGTCGGGCCTCCTGCCGGCCTACGTGTTGCACCGGGTCGGTTGGTCGCCCAACGCGTTGCCGCCCTTGATTCTGCTCGTCGGCCTCGTGCAGCTGGCCTATTGCGACCTGACGCGCCGCCTGCTGCCGAAGACGCTCGTGTACGCGCTGAGCGCGGCGGTGATCGCCAGCGGACTGACGGTCGCCGTCTTCACCAGCGAGTGGGACCGGCTCCTGCTGGCGTCCCTAGGCGGGCTCGTCTCCTTCGCGCTGTTCTTCGTCGTGAACCTGATGAACCCGCGCTGGATGGCGTTCGGCGACGTGCGCTTGTCCCTCGTCTTCGGCTTCGGATTGGCCTGGGTGAGCCCGATGGCTCTCCTGCAGGCCTTTCTGTACGCCAACCTTCTGGCCATCGTCGTCGGGTTCGCCCTCATCGTCGCCCATCGGGCCGAGCGCCGGTCCGCCGTGCCGTTCGGCCTCTATATGGCCCTTGGAGCAGGACTTGTCCTGCTCACCTGGAGCTGAGGAAGACGCCCATCACGCAGGCGACAGAACCTTGACGTTCTGCGCCTCGTCGCCCTTGCGGCCAGACCCGATGGTGAACTCCACGCTCGACCCCGGCTCAATGCCTCGGTTCGCATCTCCTTCAACCTGCGAATGGTGCACGAAGAGGTCGTCGCCTCCATGGTGTTCCACGAACCCGTAGCCGCGGGCTGTGTTGAAGAACTTCACCGTTCCGGTCAGTTTCTTGGACTTCCGGCTCCCTCCGCTGACGGCGGTTGGTGCCGCCTTGGGAGTTGAGAACGGCGGCAGCAGCCCCGGCTCGAGCCCAAGTGCACGTTGCACGCCAAGCACATCCTTGTGCTGCTCCGGGGTGACCAGAGACACGACGGTCCCGGTGTGGCCAACCCGACCCGTCCGGCCCGAGCGGTGCACGTAGTCCACGTGGTCGGCGGGCGGGTCGAAATGGACCACGCACGGCAGGGCGTCGACATGGATACCCCGTGCGACGACGTCGGTCGCCACCAGCGCGTCGACCTTGCCCTTGGCGAACGAATCGAGTGCGCGCTCCCGCTGGCCCTGGGTGCGGTCGCCATGCATGGGCACCGCACGGACCCCCTGCGCCTGGAGCTGGCGGACGACGCGGTCGGCGCCACGTTTGGTGCGACAGAAGACGAACGCCTGGCCGTGATGCTCGATCAATTTGGCCGTGATCGCCACACGCTCGGCCCGATCCACCTTCCAGAAGTGGTGGGCCACGTCACCCTTGGCTTCCTCAGTGGCCTCGATGGCAACCCTGACGGGGTTCCGCTGATAGTTGCGAATGATCGACTCGACCTCACGTCCGATGGTCGCCGAGAAGAGGAGGACCTGGCGGTTCGCCGCGGTCTGGTCGAGCAGACGACGAACGCCCGGAAGGAAACCCATGTCGGCCATTCGATCCGCTTCGTCGAGCACCACGGTCGTGACCTCGTCGAGCCGGATGTCCCCGCGTTCAATCAGGTCCTCGAGGCGCCCGGGGCACGCCACCACGATGTTGACGCCCTTGTGCAGGGCGCGCACCTGATCCCGGTATCCCGTGCCACCGAAGATGGACACGACCCGCTTGCGGTCATGCCCCAGGAGCTCTCCGATGACCTCATGCACCTGCGACGCCAGCTCACGTGTCGGCACGAGGACCAGCGCTCCCGGGCGCCGCGGGCGCGCCTGCACCGTGTTGACGACGAGCGGGATGCCGAAGGCTAACGTCTTGCCCGAACCGGTGGGCGCCTTGCCGCAGATGTCCCGGCCTGCCAACGCAGGCGGAATCGTCTCCGACTGAATGATGAGTGGTTCGGTGATCCCCTGACGGGTGAGCCGCTCGGTGTACGCCGCGGGGACGCCAAGGTCTGAGAAGGAAGAAATGACACGACTCCGATCGAGGAAGGGCGGCCTACTCGATGGGATTCTCGAACGGGCCCCGCCGGGCGAATGCCCGAGGTAAACCAATAATAGCAGACGCTGGGATTATCCTGCCGTCATGCCTACGCTCACACCCGAGCTGAAGCAACGATGGGACTCCGACGGGTGGTGCATTTTACCCGACGTGATCCCGGCCGCCGAACTGGCCGCGGCGCAGGACGCCGTGCACCGACACTTTCCAACCCCTGCCGAAATGGCACAACAGGGTGGCAGCAGAGCCGGTCAGTGGCACACCTGGGATGCGCCCTGGCCGGAGTTCCCCTTCCACAGCTCGCGCCTCAATGCGCTCGTGCTCCACGACGGCGTGATCGACCTCGCTGAGGGGCTGCTCGGCACCGAGGATCTCACGCTCTACATGGGCATCGCGACGGCGAAGTACGCGCACCAGGCCTCGGGTTACAACCAGCTCCTGCACGCCGACTATCCCAACCACATGCTCGTCGTACCCCGACACGAACTCGGCTACCAGCAGGTGGAGTTCTTCGTCTACCTGACCGACGTCGCGGCCGAAGACGGCGCCACCCGGTTCGTCTCATGGCAGAAGACGAAGGACATTCCCATCGAGAGGCACACGCTCAACTACATGGAGTATGCCGAGCTCTACGCCGACCCCTCGGTTGCGGCAGCGGCCGCCGGATCGGTCGTCGCCTACCGTCCCGACGTATACCACCGGTCGACGGACTTCACCGATCCCACCCGGTACCGCGTCATGCTCCACGTCTCGTTTCGTCACCGTGAAGCCGGCTGGGGCGGCTACCAGGCCTGGCCCTTCCGCGGCTTCTCGCCCGAGCTCGCGAAGTACGTGCAGCAGGCGACGCCGCGCCAGCTCGCGCTCATGGGCGTACCGGCGCCGGGCCATCCCTATTGGAACGAGGCGACACTCGCCGGCGTCCAAGCCCGCTACCCCGGCCTCGATATGAGCCCCTGGAGGGAGGCGCTGGCCTGACGGTCACGCGCGCAGGGGCGCACCAGGTACGACCTGTGGCCAGGGCATCTCGCGTTCCGCCACCAGCGCCAAATCGAGCAGCAACGGTTCGCGGTGGTGCCCGGCCAACACCTGCAGTCCGACCGGCAACCCGTCGACCAGCCCCGCCGGGATGGTCGCCGCCGGGCTGCCGTTGAGGTTGGACGGCGCCGTCAGCGCCGCCTGGTTCATGATGGCCCGGACGAAACCGATCTCGTGGACAAGATCCCGGCCGGGGATCGTCGAGGGTGGTGGCCCCTCCGCCCTGAAGGCGACGTCCGGATGCGTCGAGCAGAACACGAAATCGGCCTGGTCGAAGAGGTCGGCCATCGCACCGTTCAGCTGCCGGCGGTAGCGCTCAATGGATGCGGCCCTCTCGAGGGTGTAGCGCTCCCGGGCGCTTTCGAGACCGGCGGCGATCTCGCACGACAATTCGTCGACGCGGTCGGGATAGGCATCGCCCAAGTCGGCCACCAAGGGCGGCTGATTCGCCATGGCCCACGCACCGCGGAGCGGCGGAAGGGTCGACGATACCGTGACGACGCGGAGCCCGGCCGTCCGAGCCAGGTGCGCGGCCTGCGCGGCGACGAGCACGGCAACCTCCTCCCGGACCTGCGCGATCCCCAGATCGACCAGGATCGCAGCCGTCATGCCGGACAGATCGTGCGTGCCGAGGTCGGCCTCCCACCCCTCGACCCGGGGAAGGCTGAGCGGGTCACGGCGGTCAAACCCGTTGCAGGCGTCGAAGTAGCGCGCCGTGTCACGCACCGACCGGGTGAGGACCCCTTTTACGGTGGTCATCGGCTCAATGGTGCCGTCAGGACCCTTCGGGATCCGCCCATAGGTCGCCTTCAACCCGAACAGCCCGCTGAAGCCCGCCGGTCCCCGGATGGACCCCCCACCGTCGCTGCCCGTGGCGATCGGGAGGAGTCCCCCGGCGACCGCCGCTGCCGTGCCACCCGACGACCCACCCGGGGTGCGCCCGGGGTTCCACGGATTGCGCGTCGTCCCGTGCAATTCGGTCGACGTGCAGTTAATGCCTCCGAACTCGGGGGCCGTCGTCTGAGCCGCCAGCACGGCACCGGTGGCGCGCAGGCGAGCCAGCGACGTGTCGTCATGGGTGGCAACCCGATCCCGGAAGAGCACGGATGCCTCCGTAGAGGGCCACCCCTCGACCTTCTCGAGCTCCTTGACGCCGAAGGGCACGCCACCGAAGGGCAGCGACACGTCGGCCCGGCGCGCTGCCTCCTTGGCCCGGTCGAAGTCAGTGAAACTGAACGCGTTGAGCGGCGACTCCCCGATGGCAGCGATGGAGGACTCGAGGGCCTCCAGGGGCGACAACGTCCCGGCCCGGAAGGCATCGACCAGGCTGCTTGCGTCTCCCAACCATGGCGTGCTCACGCGCGGACAGTACTCCCCGACCCTCCTTCGCGTCGGGGTGACGGTCGGTAGCGTGCCAGGTATGAGGATCACCGAGCTCACGACACCAGCGCTCCTGGTGGACGCGCACCGGCTGGACGGCAACCTCCGGACCATGGCCGAGGCCCAGCCGGGAATTCGGTTGCGGCCGCACGTGAAGGCGCACAAGTGCACCGCATTGGCGACCCGCCAGGCGGCGCTCGGCCACACCGGCTTCACCTGCGCAACCGTGCGCGAGATGGAGGGGATGGTACGAGCGGGACTGGGTCAGGACCTCCTCCTGGCCAACGAGGTGGTCGACGCGGCTCGGCTGGGCGCGCTCGCCCGGGCGGGCGCACGCATCACCGTCGCCGTCGACTCCGATGCGACGATCGAGGCGGCGGCGCACGCTGGCGTGCCCGAGGTGCTGATCGACGTCAATGTGGGCCTCCCCCGCTGCGGTTGCCCGCCCCACGAGGCCGGCCGGCTGGCCGATCGTGCCCGAGCGGCCGGCCTCAACGTGCGTGGGGTCATGGGGTACGAGGGCCATATCGTCGGCCTGGAGGACCGGGCCGCCCGCACCGCCATGCTGGAGGATTCCATGGGTCAGCTGACCCTGGCCGCCGTTCAGGTGGGCGCCGAGGTGATTTCCGCGGGCGGCACCGGGACATACGACCTCAACTCCTGGGCTACCGAGATTCAAGCCGGCTCCTATGCCCTCATGGACACGGCCTACGGCAAGCTCGGGCTGCCCTTCACCCAGGCGCTCTCCATCCTGTCCACGGTGATCTCCGTATCAGCGAGTTGGGCCGTGGCCGACTGCGGGCTCAAGGCGCTGGGTATGGATCACGGCGACCCGACTGTCGAAGGAGCCGACGTGTGGTTCTGTTCGGATGAACACCTGACGTTCGTCCCTTCTTCTCCACTTCGTGTCGGCGACCGCATTCGGGTGCTCCCCGCGCATGTCGACCCGACGGTGGCGTACCACGACTCCCTCTACGTGGTCGACGGCGACGAGGTCGTCGAGCGCTGGGACGTCGACCTGCGGGGCTGGTGACGGTGGTGACCTTCCGAAGTGAAGACCTCGGAGGGGACACGGTGCCCCGGTAGGGTCTTGGCCGATAAAGGAGGTCGGTATGGCAGAGGCGACGTTCACGATCGGGGCCGCGGCAGTGTGTAGCGACGGGCCTTGCGGCGCGGTGAGCAGGGTCGTCGTTGACCCGGTCGCCCGCGAGCTCACCCATCTCGTGGTCGAGCCCGAGCACCGTAGCGGCCTAGGCCGCCTCGTCCCACTCGACATGGTGGAGGCCGGCACAGGCGAGGTCCGCCTCCGGTTCACGCTCGCCGAGTTCGAGAAGCTCCCCTCCGCCGAGGAGACCGATTTCCTTCCCGGCGGCAGCGGCTATGACGCCTATGCCGCGCATGAGGCGTACTACTGGCCCTACTTCGGTCTGGAGGGTGGCGCCGATCCCAGGCTCGCCCTGGCGAGTGCGGTCGAGACCCGCGACATGCTCCCATCGGGAGAGATCGGCATTCGGCGTGGCGAGGCTGTGCACGCGAGCGATGGCGAGATCGGCCGCGTGGAAGGCTTCGTCGTTGACTCGGCCCAGGGGCACGTCACGCACGTGCTGCTGCAGGAGGGCCATCTCTGGGGACGGAAGCAGGTCGCCATTCCGATCAGCGCGGTCGAGAAGATCGACCAAGACATCGCGGTCAAGCTGACCAAGCATGAGATCGAGGCCCTGCCAGCTGTCGGCGTCGCCGAGATGCACCGGTAGTCAGGCGGGGCCCGCCTGCTCCCCCGAGTCAGCTTCTTCCGTTCCCCCCGACCTCGGGCGGTGCGTCGGGGAAGTCGCGCAGGGCGCGCATCGGCGACGCGACCAGCCAGACTCCCGCCAGCGCCTGTCCCAGGGCGCCGACCCACAGCGTCGCGCGGAGACCGAAGGCCACCCCTAAGGCGCCACCGATGAGGGCGCCGATCGGGAGGACGCCCCAGACCACGAAGCGCACGGTGGCGTTCATGCGGCCAAGCAGCCGGTCGGGACACAGGCGCTGGCGGAAACTCACCTGGTTCACGTTGTAGACAACCGCCGAGAATCCCACCAGAAGCATGCCGAAGCCGAAGTAGAGGAGTCCGGCACCGGGCATGGTGAGCGGGATCAGCAGAGCCCCGATGCTGGCGGCGATTCCGATGATGGTGGCCCGCGCTCCGCCAAAGCGGCGGGCGATCGGCCCGGCGACGAACGCGCCGAGCACACCGCCGACGCCACCCATGGTGAAGAGCAGGCCGATCACCCCGGGTGAGGCATGGACCTGGCGCACCAGGAAGAGAATCTCGACGGCGGCGGCGATGCCGCTGAACAGGTTGGCGGTGGCGGTGGTCGCCGCGATGGCCCGCAAGAGCGCGTTGCCGAACACGAAACGGAGGCCTTCGGCGATGCCGTGCACGAGCCGGGGGTGTCCCCCGTCGGGCACGACGGGCTTCGGCTCGGGCGCGCGGATGGCGCCCACGGCGACGGCGGACACGACGAAGCTCGCGGAATCGACGGCGACCGCGGCGGAGCTGCCGATGGCCTGGACGAGGCCACCGGCCACGCTCGGGCCGGCCACCGCCGCCACCTGCGCGCTGCCCGTGAGCTTGGCGTTGCCCTCAACCAGGTGGTCGCGCCCGACCAGGGTGGGAAGGTAGGACTGGTAGGCCACGTCGAAGAACACGGTGAGGATGCCCGTCGCGAGCGTGACAACGAAGAGTTGGGCGAGCGTGAGATCACCGAGGGCGTAGGCGATCGGTATGGAGCCAAGTGCGAGCACCCGCCCGAGGTCGGCGCCGATCATCATCCGGCGCCGGCGCATCCGGTCGACCCACACGCCGGCCGGAAGACCCACGATGAGAAAGGCGGCCGTCGAGGCCGCGGTGAGCAGTCCCATTTCGAACGTCGTGGCATGCAGCGTCCGCACCGCCAGAAGCGGGATGGCAAGAAGGCTCACTTGCGAACCCAGCTCGCTGACGGTCTCGCCGCCCCAGAGCAGCCTGAAATCGCCGTGACGCAGGAGGGCACCCTTGGGCATCGGCGGACCCTAACGCGAGGCGCGCATTGTGCCCGGCGTCATCGAGCGGCCGGCGCGTTGCCTCTCTCGCCCACCTGTCTGGGATAGACCGGTACCGTGCGTGGCCACCGGATGGTCATAGGCTTTGCCGCCATCACGCTGTGCGCCTGGTGCGGTTGGGTCAGCGGCTACCACCGGACGACGGGGGCTGCGGAGACCACGTGGCTCGTGACCGTGGTGGCGGTCATGCTCGTCGACGTCGCGCTCTGGCGTGGGCGGACCGGTCGGCGCCTGGGCTGGCGTCTCGAACCGGTGGGCGACCCCTGGCCACGCGAAGGCCGCGGCGGCAGTAGGCCGGCGCTCCGCAGCGTGGCGCCATGGCTGGCGCTCATCGTGGTGGTGCTGGCCTGGGAGGTGCTCGGCATCGATACCGGACCGCACCAGTACCACCTGACGATTCAGCGCGCTGGCCCAGGCCTACCGGCCGCTGAACGCCGCCCTCCTTCTCGGGTGGGTGCTCGTCGGGATCGCCTACGAGGCAGCACGTGTGCGGGCGCCGTTCAGCCACGTGTGGGCATCGGGTGAACCGAGAGATCCCTCCCCGTCTGAGAACGGGAGCGCGTCTGCCGCGGCAATGGGGACGGCGGGAATCCACCACGGCGTTCCGGCTCTGCTCCTGCCGCCTAGTCCACCCGCCGGAGTCGCGTTCTGGGTGGCAGTTCCCCTCGCTGCCGTTCTCATCGACATCGTCGCGCGTCGCTCCCACGGTCGGAGGGCGAACGCAGAAGAAATTCGTCAGGTTCATCTCCACACCGCGCCTGGCGAATGTGGCTCTTGTCGCCGCCTGGGGATTTGCCGGCTACCACCTGTTCGCACGCTGAGAATCGGATCTCCCGCTCCGCAGCACGAAGGGATCGGCCGCCTTCAGCCCCTCCGCGGCGAGCCGTCCGTGCCCCCCCTTACGGAGCGGTCACCAGTGCGTCGAGCCGGGCCAACGTCAACTCCATGTCCCGGCGCGTCTTTTTCGAGTAGATATCGCCGAGCTTCAAGAGCACTCGCTGGTGGTCGGTGGAGATGTCCCAGGATTCCCTCACCAGCGTGCGCTCTCCGCGAGGTTCCAATTCGTAGCGCCAGATCCGACCTGCGACGTAGGGCTCCAGCTTGCCCTTGGGGCCGGTCTGCCAGGCAATCCGACGATTCTCCTCGAAGTCCACGACGGTGTTCACCGTCGAATAACGAACGCCCAACTTCATCCCCATGCCGAACGTCACGCCAAGAGCAAGGCGCGACACGTCCGGTTCGTTCGCTTCTTGGAGCATTCCCGAGCCATCGATCAGCGCGTGTTTGGCCGGGTTGGCCAGGACATCGAAGATCACCTCCGGCGGGGCACTGATGAGCCGCTCGACCGTGAACACGTTCATTTTTCGACCCCCTGACTGCTCGACCGCCGCTACTCGAATCGGCTCGGTGCAATCCACGCTGCCGCATCATCCTTCTGACGAGGGCCTGACTGCAATACGGGCGAGAGGGACGGACGGATCGTGGACACCCACCTCTCCGCGGCAATCTGCATCAACGAGCCTCGATGGCGCCCTTTGTTCCGTGCTCCTTGTGCCAAACGTCAATGAGGGCATTGGTGGCGATTCTCGTGTTGTCACCCTCCGCGCTTCCGAGCCACCCGCACGAGCACAGCCCCACGATGCCCACCCTTCCGACCACGCTCGTGACATGCGAACTGATCTGAACGATCTTGTGCTCGCTCCCCATGCGACCTCCCGATGCTGCCCAGGGCCGCTTCAAGGCGAGCCCGTTTCGTTTCAAACGGCGGTTGCGAAGGTTAACCCCTCTGGTCCGCCGGCGTTCACAAGCCACCGTCGACTGCGTCAGCCCCAGGGGAATGCGACGATCGCCATGGCCGAAGCTCCCACTTCCTGTACGCAACTTCAAAAGCGGGCACCCGCACCCGGGGTGAAGCGGTGACTCTGGCCCTTGGTGGTAATCCCCAGAGCTGCGTCACAGCCCGAGTCTCGGCAACGCAGTGTCCGATCGCTGGCCGGAGTGCCGGACACGACCAGCCTGAATTGATGGCGCCCAATGCTCCAATGTCGGAGCGAATGGGTTTGTTCGTGAGCCTGTCACCAGGTCTTCCGGGTGGAGGTGATGGGATTTGAACCCACGGCCTCTACATTGCGAATGTCTGGTTCTCGGCGTTTTGACCAGGGCCTTTCCGGGGACTTGCCTGGTGGTGGAGTTGCGATCCCCTCACGTTCCCTCAGGATCCCTCCCGTTCCCTCTCGATAAGGTCACGTAAGGTCACGCCCGAACGGAATCGGAGCGTGACCACGGTCGTACTCACGTCCGATCGTCAGGCTCTCGCAATGCGCAGCGAATGGCGATCGTTGCACCCCCTGTCGACGATCACGATCCTCAGCGAGCAATAGGACATCACCGACCCCCCAATGGGGGGGGTCGCCCGTTCTTACCGGGTTGGGCTCTATGAGATGCTTGGCCGTCCTCGAGCTCGACCCCCCCCGAGTCGTTGGTCTTCCGTTCGTCTGTGGCGGAATCACTGGCCGTGCTCGCAGGCGAGCAGCACACACCAGCAGGATTGTTCCTCGCCACGGCCTAGGCCCAGAACTGGGCATTCTCGCTGCTAGATCCACTCACCTATTGGCGCGCGCTCTAAGCAGCGGACGACTACCGCGCCTGGGTCCGTCCGGCCCAGGCAGGTCTGTGCTCGAAATTCAGGCCAGGTGCCTCAATGCCTCGTCGCAGCGTCGCCCCACCAGCCCGAAACCGTGGTCAGCGGCAGACGAGCGCGCCTGGCCGAGGAGGCTTCGCGCTTTTTCGGCGTCACCCGGAGTCCCTCGTGCCACCAACATCTGACCCCATAACAGATCCGTCTGAGCGGCGAAGAACTTGGCGTGATGCCGCTCACAGAATGCCGCTGATGCTGCGAAGTAGGTCTCCGCATTGTCATAGTGCCCCAGGAGGGAACACAATCCCCCCAAGAAGTAACATATTGGCCCTTCAGCGGTGACTCCATTGGCGGAAAACTGATGCGCCCAGGGCTGGAGGCGCTCGAGCAATGGGCCAGCGAATATCGGATCCGCACATTCAATGGCAACGTCGGCCCAACAGGCCATCCCGCTCATCCACACGGGGTCCAGCGGGAGGTCGAAACCAGATGACGCGAACGCATCCAAGAGGTGGTGCGCTCGGTCAAGGTTGCCACCATGGGCGAAAGCCGTAGCCAGCCGGGCCACGAAGACTGGCATGCCCGGAAGCTCGTCCAGTGTCGTTTCGATCGAGGACGTCAGTTCGGCCAAAGTCCCACGTTGCCGGTGCACATCGACCAGCTGAGCACCAAAAAATCCAGCGGCCGCTGACTCGCGAGTTGCCGAACCGTAGTCGAAGGCTTGCGAAGCGAAATGCTCCGCCTCTACATGGTCGCCGGCGATGAGTGCGCGCCACGCTAGCCCGCGGTGATAGGCCCAGTTGACTTTGGAATTCCCTAACTGGCCAACCACGGAGCGCTCAATCGCCAGGCATCTGTCAATCTCGTCGATGACGCCGGCATAGCCGGCGGCAATTCGACAACGATCGGCCGCCCAGAACAACAACGCTGGATCGCCGGATTGCTCAGCCCGAGAAAGCACCTGTCTCGATCGCGTGACCATCTCATCGACGAAGGCCGGGACAAGAATCGTCTGCATGACATCCACAAAGACCCCGATGATCGTCGCGTCGTCGTCCGAAGCTTGGGCGATAGAGAAGGCTTCATCGGCGAGATCGCGACGCCTTTCCAGTGTCGTCCCGTAGGTGAGCTCTTTGCATAGTTGTCCGAGCAAGACAGCTCGATCCACATCGTCACGAGGAATGCGCTGGATTGCCGTCTCGAGGATCTCGACCAATGCTGAGTCGTACACACCGAGATTCGACCAGCTGGAAGCCAGCGCCACTGCAATCAGACGCTTGCTGTCACCAAGTGCATCAGCTCGACGGGCTGCGTCAAGCAGCGTTTCACGAAACCCAGTTCTGCCGGACTGAAGCTGTGCAGAACCCAGTCCGATGGCGAGGTCCAGCTCGAACCCCGGGTCACCATCTGTCTGCCCGAGCAGGTCCAGAGCCCGCGCGTAGTAGTCGACGGCGTCGGCAGGAGCGAGGTCCGCCATGGCTGCGTCTCCGGCCAACCGAGAATACGCAATGGCCTTGGCCCGATTTTTGGGCTGAGGCGCCAGCAACCAATGGCGCGCCAGTTCGCCCACGCGGTACCGGGGTCGACCACCCCCGAGGACCTCCAACGATTCAGCCACCGTTGAGTGGGCCTGTGCTCGGCGGTTGGAGCCCAGCTCTTCATACAGCGTGTGCTGAATGAGCGCATGCGTGAAGCTGTACGTCCCAGATGAATTGCTCGCTTCGTCGACCAAGGCCGCCGTCGCAGCATGCTCGAGAACCACCAGGAGCGCCTCCATCGACATCTGTGAAGCATGGGAGAGCAATTCCACGTCGAAATCCCTACCGATGACGGCGGCTACCGGCAACACCCGCTGGACTTCGGGGCCCATCCGTACTAGGCGAGCCGAAATGACGTCGCGAATGCTCCTGGGCAGGGGGGTCGGCAGCCGGATATCGCCGGCCACCCAGGATTCGGTGAGATGGGCCTCCGTCTGGGCGAGGTGCCGCAGGACTTCGTTCACGAAAAACGGATTGCCATCGGTCTGCTCGTGGATGGCGTAGGCGATCCGCAGTCCCGCGTCGTCCAGCCGCTGTCCCACGGAGGATTCCATGAACGAGACCACTCCCGTTCTGTCGAGGCCCGTCAACTCAATCTGACTGGTTCCTCGCTCCCGCCAGAGTGCCCCCAAGGCCTCAACCAGCGGAGGGGCGAGCGAGAGTTCGCTATCCCGATACGTTCCGAGCACCAGGATCTGCATGGATTCGCCAGCGGACGCCAGGTGACGCAGGAGGACCAGGCTGCCCTGATCGGCCCACTGGAGATCGTCAAGCACGACCACCACATGCCGGTCCCGTGACATGACGACGAACAATCCAATGACGGCACTGAAGAGCATGGACCGCTGGGTATCGGGATCGGTGATGCGCGCCGGAGGCAGATCAGGAACCCTGTCAGCCAGATCTGGCACGAGCCGGGCCAGCTCGGATCCATATCTCTCGACATAGGACACGAGCTGATCCTCGCTGGCGTGACTGACAAAGTGGCTGAGGGCCTCCGCGAAAAGTTGATACGGAGCGGCCAGCCCTTCCTCGCAATGCCCGAACAGGACACAGGCCCCTTCGTCTTGTGCTCGCTGGGCCACTTCTGCCGCCAGCGCGGTCTTGCCCTGCCCGGCTTCGCCTGAAATGAGAATGATCTCGCGCCCGTCGTCCGCGGCGACGCGCTTGACCGCGCTCATCACGCTCTGCACCTGCGCGTCACGCCCCACCAAGCCAACATCCGGCCGTACATCGAGACGCCGTGGGAGCACCATGGGATCTGGCCTCGACCCCTCCGCTCCTCGGCTCCTGTCGGTGCCAGTGGCAATGTCGATCGCTGCCTGCCCTAGCCAGTCGAGGTCGGGATCCTGTCGAAGGATGGCGGATTCAAGTGAAGCCATCGCGATCGTGGGCTCAAGGCCGAGCTCGTCCCTGAGCATCGTCCGCAGTCGCTGATAGGCCCGCAGTGCGTCAGCCTGCCTCCCGCTGCGGTACAGGGCGATCATCAATTGCCCCCAGAGGCGCTCCCGAAAGGGATAGTCACTGACCAGGTCGTCTGTCATGGCGATGACCTGCTGGTGCTCTCCGACGGCCAGGCGGGAATCGAGGAGGCCCTCGTAGCTCATCAACCGCAGCTCTTCCAACCTGGCCACTTCATTTCGGGCCCATGCCATCTGCTCCACGTCGAGAAGGGCCGGGCCGTTCCACCGCTCGAGGGCCCTGGTGAAGAGCCGAACTGCTGCGCTCGCATCCCCTGCCGCGAGTGCCCTGCGTCCTGCATCCCCTTCACGCTCGAAGCACGCAGCATCGATGGCCCAGTCGTCCACCACCAGCACGTACCCACCGGACCGCCTGGCAATTCGTTCCCGGCCCACCGTCTGGCGCAGGAAGGAGATATGGCTGGCCAGCGTTGAGGGGGCTCCCACCGACGGAGCCCCCTCCCAAAGGTCCTCGACCAGCCGATCGTCAGAAACCGGGTGGTTTGCTGACACCAGGAGCCGCAAGAGGAGCGCCCTTCTCCTCTTGCCGGCTACGTCGACCGGGCCGGTGTCGCTCTCCAGCACCAGGGAACCAAGGATCTTGAACCTCACCAATCCTCCGATTCCGATGGCCCTGCCGATGGGTCATACGAGCCAGGCCGGCTCGTTGGAATCATATTGGAATGCCTGTGGCCACGATGAGAGCCATCCAGACTCTGGTGGACCCACAGGAGCTCCAGCTGCGGGATCCACCAGCCTTCGCCACGCACAGTGCAAGGGGATCCCTATGGCCGACAGAGACCTCCATCATGAAGCGCCCGGGCGCCGCATCGCGCTCGGAAATCCTTCCGGACCCGGGTCTCGACCACGCCGGACCGTCGGTCGCCGCCGAGCTGCCGTGCTCAGCGGTGCCGCCATGATCTTCGTGCTTCTCGGTTCGCCCTCCATGCTGGGCGCCTCTCCCCCCGCGACGTCAACGGCGATCACCGTCTCGCCAACGGTCTCGGTCGGGTCCCAGCCTGTCGGGATGGCGTATGACCCGGGAACTCATACCCTCTATACGGTCAATCAGAGCGCGTCCGTGTCGGTGGTCAACACGGCACGCTGCAATGCCCGGTCTCAAACCAACTGCGGTCAGCGGGTCGGAACGATCGGCCTGCCCTCCGGCTCCAGTCCGCAGAGCATCGACATCGACACCACGACGAACACGTTGTACGTAGCCGACACGTTCAAGAACCTCATCAGCGTGATCAACGCGGCGACCTGTAGCGCCACAGACCTCTCGGGATGTTCCCAGGCGCCGACACTGGTTCCAGATCCTTCGGGCCCGCTCTACGTCGCCGTCAACAGCGTCACCGACACGGTGTACATCACCAATCCGCAACTGAGCGGGAACGACACGGTCTCGGTACTTGACGGAGCGACCTGCAATGGACAGGTGACCTCGGGTTGCGGGCAAGCACTCAACACGGTTCGCGTCGGCCTCTCTCCTGTCGCTATTGCCATCGATCAGGCTTCTGACAGCGTGTACGTAGCCAACGTCGGGATCATAGAAAATGGGGATACCGTCTCGGTCATAGATGGCGCCACGTGCAACGGCACGCAGTCGTCAGGTTGCGGTCAGGTCCAGACGATTACTGTCGGTGAGGGACCGAATTGGATTGCCCTCGACTCGGCCACGCATACCGCCTACACCGCCAATTTGACGGACGACTCTGTCTCGGTCATCAACACCGCCACCTGCAATGCCACCGTGACATCAGGCTGCGACCAGAAGACCTCGACCGTCCACGTGGGCGCCAACCCCTGGGGGCTGTCGATCGACCAGAAACTGCACAGTGTCTACGTTGCCAACAATTGGGATGACACCGTCTCGGTGCTCAATGCCGCCACGTGCAATGCCACCGTGACGTCAGGCTGTCACGCTGCTCCGCCGACCGTCCAGGTCGGTGGAGCACCTCAGGCCCTTCTGGCGGAGCCGACCACCGGGACTCTCTATGCGGCCAACGTACTCGACAGCACAGTGTCGGTGGTCAACGTGGCGACCTGCAATGCCGCCACAACGAGCGGCTGCCGATCTGTGCCCCTGACGGCTGATGTCAGTAAGCCGTTCTTGAACCCCCCCACCAAGCTGACCGGAGGGGTTGCCGTCGATGGATCCACCAAGACGGTTTATGTAGCCAATCTCGGTGCCGGCACCGTGTCCGTGGTTAACAGTGCCACCTGCAACGCCGCACAGAGGGTCGGTTGCACGAAGCCCACTGCGACCATCGACGTGGGGGGCGAACCTGGCGGAGTCGCGGTAGATCAGGCCACCGATACGATCTATGTGACGAATGTGCAGGGCAGCACCGTCTCGGTGATTGATGGCGCTACGTGCAACGCCACCAACCAGACCGGCTGCAGCCAGCCCCCTGCCACCGTGAACGTCGGCGACGGCCCCTACGCAGTAGTGGTCGATGAGGCGACTGACACCGTCTATGTCACGAATCCAGGCGGCGCCGCTCGCGGTGACACCGTGTCCGTGATCAATGGCGCCACCTGCAACGCGGTTGAGCAGAGCGGATGCAATCGGAGCCCAGCCACCATCCCGGTCGGGGTCGGGCCGTTGGGCATCGCCGTCAACCCGACCACCAACACCGTCTATGTGTCCCAAGTCGGCAAGGACTTCTTCACCAGTAGCACCGATTTCGGTGACACCGTGTCGGTCATCAACGGTGCCAGCTGCGACGGTACAGATACGAGCGGTTGCAGCCAGTCCCCAGCTGAGGTGACCGTCGGCCCAGCCCCATGGGGTATCGCAATCGACCCGGCGACTAACTCCATCTTCGTCGCCAACAACGACGGTGGTGAGGGGCCGGCGAGCCTCTCAGTCATACACGGGGCCACGTGCGATGGCGCCGACATGACGGGATGCAGTGCGGCACCCTCGTCCATCACGGGTGTTGGTCGTGCTCCCAACGGCATCGCATTCGACGCGTCGGACGATGCCGTCTACACGGCGAATTACTCGAACGCATCCGTCTCGATCGTGAGCGTGAGTGATCCCAAAGCTTCGGATGGAGCCCCACCCCGAGAAGCGGTCGGTTCCCTGCCTGGGAACGTTGCCGTCGACCTCACGAATCACACCGCCTATGTCACCAACAGCCAGAACGGCACGCTGTCGATCCTGACGATTGCGCCCACTGGGACAAAGTAAGGGGGCTTCCACCTTCAGTCCGTTGACCTGGACTTTCTTTGGTGGAGGTGAAGGGACTCGAACCCTCGGCCTCTACATTGCGAATGTCTGGTTCTCGGTGTTTTGACCAGGTGCTTTCCGAGGACATTCCTGGTTGCGGCGTTTCGATTCCCTCAGACTCCCTCATGATCCCTCCCCTTCCCTCTCGGTAAAGACACGTAAAGACACGCCCGGGCAGGCTCTTGGCCGGCCCGTTCACGAATCGGTACTCATCTCCGATCGGCAGGTTCTCGCAACGCGGGGCCAATGGCGCGGCGTGTCTATTGGCGATGATCACGTTCCTCGGCCAGCCAGCGGACATCATCGGCCCTGAAGCGGCGATGCTCGTTGCAGTTGCCTGGCCGGAGGACGGAACGCCGATGTTCTGTCCGCCGAGGAGCGCTGGATCGGCCCCGTTGCTTACAACTGCGCCCTGCCAGGGAACGGCCCGATCTGGGCACCTCGCGGACGGCGCGACCCCTGCCACACTCCGAAGCAGGCGCATTCGGGCGTGTGGATAACTGGGGCTGGACTCCGTGAATGGATGTCCGGCTGGCAGGAAGCTGGAGACCCGCCGAAACCTAACGATAGGTCTCTGACCGCGGGAGGTTGGCGATCAGTAACCGCTACTTCCTTTGCTCTTCACTTCGCCTTTCCCCAAGGGTACGCGCGGATCTGGCTGACGGCTTCGCCGACCATCTCAGTTGATGGTGCGCTCCCGGTCGCACCAGTAGGGGGCACGCAGCTCACGCTTGAGCACCTTCATGGCACCCGACAGCGGCAGGGGCTCGGAGCGGAACTCGATGGTCCTTGTCACCTTGTATCCGGCGATCCACTCGCGGGCGTGGGCCGTCAGCTCCTCCTCAGTGACCACCTCGCCGAGCAAAGGACGACGACGGCATGGACCGCCTCGCCCTACTGCTCGTGCGGAATGCCGATGACCGCCATCTGCTGGACGGCAGGGTGGCTGGCCAAGGCGTTCTCCACCTCCGTCGAGTACACGTTCTCGCCGCCAGTCACGATCATGTCCTTCACCCGGTCCATCAAGAAGAGCTAGCCGTCCGCGTCCGGCATCCCCGTCTGGTACCAGCCGTCGCGCAGCGCGGCCGCTGTCGCCTCCGTCTGACGCCAGTACTCAACCATGACGTTGGCGCCCCGCACGCAGACCTCGCCGGTCTCCCCAGCCGGAAGTGTTCTTCCGGACGGGTCCCGGATAGAGAGCTCGACCCCCGTGAGCGGAGTGCCGGCAGATCGCAGGTATGTGTCGCCTGGCGGTGCCCCTCGGGACCGAGCATGGTCACGACCGAACCCGTCTCGGCCATGCCGTAGCCCTGCCAGAAGTTCGTGTCGGGGTACAGAGCCAGCAGGGTATCGAGTGACCCGGCCATTCACGCCGCGCTGTTGCTCAGAGGGCCGAAGGTGCGAGCTTGGCCGCCAGCGTCGCAAGGCCGATGCCAGTTGACGTCGCAACGGAAGGGGACCGTTGGGTGGCCTGCTTCAACGGGCAGAGGGATGTTGCCAGAGACGGTCCCTGGGGAACATCCGCACGGAAAGTCCCGCTAAGGCCGCTCGCCCGTCATCGGGGTTCTCTGAGCAGCGCCGCTCTTTCGTTGTCAGCGAGGGGACTCCCCATGGGCGATGCGGGAGGAGTGTTGGTCATGCCCGGTTCTCGTCTCGCTGTGGGGGGTGGGAGTGGCTAGGAGTTCGGTGGTGGCGTCCCAGAGTCGGGTTGCTTTGCGGTGACTGAGGCTGCCGGGCCAGCTCGGGGCTCGGTGTCCGAGCATGAAGTGGCGACCGGTGGTGCCTTCGAGGTTGGGGTCGGTGGCGACGCGGGCGACCCAGCGTGCCGCTGTGTCGGGTTTGATCATGGCGGGTCGGGCGGCTTTGAACAACAGGGGGACGTCGTGGTCGCTGGTCAGGTCGGTGCGGACGAGGAACGGGTCGACGATGTTGGCGGTGACGTTGTCGTCTTGGAGGCGGCGGGCCAGTTCGATGGTGAACAGCGCCAATGCTTTCTTGGATTGGGCGTAGGCGCGCAGTCCCCCGTAGTGGCGGGCTCGTTGCAGATCGCCGAAAGGCAGTCGGCCGATGGGTTCGACCGCAGCAGTGAGCGCCACGACACGGGCGGGAGCCGACGCCTCCAACAGTGGAAGCAGGTCCGCGGTCAGGGCGAACGGGGCGAGGTAGTTGACGGCGAAGGTCCGTTCGTAGCCGTCGGTGGTGACTTGGCGCTGTTGGCTGATCACTCCGGCGTTGTTGATGAGCACGTCGAGCCGGTGGAGGCGCTCGCGGAGGTTGGCGGCCAAGGCATGCACGTCGCTCATGGAGGACAAGTCGGTGGCGACGAAGCTGGCGGTTCCTCCTCCGGCGCCGGCTGCTTGGGTGATGGCGCCTTCGGCGGACGCGCCTTTGGTTGGGTTGGCGCCGATGACGGTGACATGGGCTCCGGCGGCCGCGAGGAGTTGGGCGGTGTGGAGACCGATGCCGGAGGTACCTCCGGTGATGACGATGGTCTTGCCGGGAAGCCCGGCGTCGGTGGTGGACATTTTGGGTCCTTTCCTTTCGGTTTGGTGGTGGTTCGACTGGTGGAACGGGTTGGCGGTGCGGGCGTAAGTGCCCGTGGGGGAGTGTGAGCGAGACGTGGGCGGGGGGTTCAGACGAAGGTGTTGGTCATGAGTTGGTCGATGCGGTCGCTAACGGTGTCGGCTTCTTCTTCGAGTGCGAAGTGGCCGGTGTCGAGCAGGACCACCGTGGTGGCCTTGGCATCGCGGGCGTAGGCCTCGGCCCCGGCGGGGATGAAGAACGGGTCGTTCTTTCCCCAGATGGCCAAGACGGTGGGTTGACGCCGCCTGAGCCAGGCTTGCCAGGCGTCGTAGTGGGGAGGGTTGGTCTGGTAGTCCCATAGCAGGGCCTTCATGTAGTCGGCCCGGCCGGGCAAGTCGAGTACCAACTGGTCGGCCAGGGCCTGCTCGGGGTCGATGTACTCGGGGTGGCGGGCGCCGGCCTGCCACTGCATTTGGGTTCCGGCCAGGCTGACAAAGCCGTCGACCGTCGCTTGGCCCCCGTCACGGTCGGCCCACCACTCCGACAGCGCGGCGACCCCTGGCCCGAAGCCCTCGACATAAGCGTTGGCGTTCTGGGTGACGATGCCCAGGACCCGCTGATCGTGCTCGAGCGCGATGCGGAACCCCACTGGTGCGCCGAAGTCGAACATGTACATGACGTAGTCGCCGATGCCCAAGACGTTGATGGCCTTAGCCGTGACCTCGGCCAGGCGGTCGAAGGTCGGGCTGTCGGGCAGCGGGTCGGAGCTGCCGAAGCCGGGGTAGTCGATGGCCACGGTGTGCCAGTTGCGGGCCAACCGGTCGATCAGGCGGATATACGCCCGGGTGCTGGAGGGATAGCCCGGTAGGAGCACGATGGTGGGCTGGTCGGGGTTGCCGGCTTGCCGGACGAAGAGACTCAGGCCGTCGACGGTGACGGTGCGGTGAGCTATGGCGGGCATAGGGGATGACCTTTCGGGCAGTGAGTTCAGTCCGGGTCAGATGACTAATGGTATTAAAGCTGATCTGACGTTAGCTGCAGGTTTAACACGACCCTCTAACGCCGTCAACTGCTAATCTGACATTAGCCATGGCCCGCTCACCGACTCCGCCCACCACGCCGAGCCTCGATGCCGCTCAGGTCGCCGGCTTCCCCGTCGGCGGCGAACCCCTCGCGGTCGACCTGGCCGACACGATCGTCACCGTTTCTGACCCCCCAGCTGACCTGCTCGCCGACCGCGAAGCGTGCGAGCGGTTCTGGGCGCTGCAGCACGCACGCCTTCCCGATGGATGGCAGGTCCCGTCACTCTCCGCGACCCGGGAGCTGCGCGACGCTATTCGCCAGCTGCTCGACGACACCCTGGCCAAGGTCCGACTTGACGTTCGAGCCCTCGAGATCGTCAACGGGGTGAGCGCATCCGTAGCGACAACCCTCGAAGCGTCCCAAACCAACACCGGATTCCAACGCGTCGAGCACTGGCACGCGGCGGACCCCACCGCTCTGCCTCTGGCCGCGGCGGCCCGCTCGGCCATCGAGATTGTGACCGACACGGCCAGCGTGGAGCGACTCCGCCGCTGCGCCAATGCCGATTGCTCGATGCTCTTCGTCAACGGAGACTCACGCCGCCAGTGGTGCACCCCCAACATCTGCGGCAACCGCGCCCGCGTCGCCCGCCACTACCACCGCCACCGACCAACAGAAGCGGACCTCTAGCGCTGCTCGACGCCAAGGCTCAGACGTCGAAGTCGCCCTCGATCGCACCAACCGGACCCTCGACCTCCCCTGACCATCCGGCCCGCCCACCCGACGAGTCGCAGAGCAACGAAAGACGAGACACCTATGACCACGTACCACACGGTTGATGTCGATGGAATCGAGATCTTCTACCGGGAGGCAGGCCCCGCCTCCGCCCCGATCATTCTGCTGCTGCACGGCTTTCCGTCCTCCTCGCGCATGTGGGAACCGCTGCTAACGCGGTTGGGGGACGCCTTCCACCTGGTTGCGCCGGACTATCCCGGGTTTGGGCACAGCGACACGCCAGACCCCGCTGTCTTCGCCTACACCTTCGATCACCTCGCCGAGGTCATCGACGGCTTCACTCCTCGCCGTCGGCCGTGAGGCCGTTTCGTCTGATCTCTGCGATCGCAACCATGTAGTTGGGATGCTCTCGCATGAAGCCGATATTCGATTCGATGTAGGCCCGCAGGAGAGTGCTAGCCCCTTGAGACCAAAAATTGGTGTCAGCGGTGGCAGCAGCCACGGCAGGCTCGGTCATCGCGAACGCCACCTCGACTCTTTCGAATTCATCGGTTCCGGGACCCAACTCCGTCGATAAAGACACGTAAAGACACGCCCGGGAATCTGATCTTCTGGGGGATCCCACTTTGGCCCTCTGAACTGGGCTTTTGATGGATGCGAAGGGACTCGAACCAACGGCCTCTAAATTGCGAAAGTACGGTTCTCAGTGTTTTGACCAGGCCCTTTCCGAGGAGATTGCTGGTCGCGGCGTTGCGATCCCCTCAGCCTCCCTCACGATCCCTCCCCTTTCCGCACGGTAAAGACACGTAAAGACACGCTCGAACAACCTCTCGTGGGGCCATTGTCGGCGGATCGGTACTCACGTCCGATCGGCAGAGCCGTTCGCCCACCCCCGGGCCAGGGAGGCGAAGGGCACGTCGATTCTCAGACCTTGCTGCCGCATCAGGCGATCACGATTGCCCCAGAGAAGGATTTCTCAGCCCCTCGCACACCGGAGCCCTGTCCCGCTCGGGGCGCTTCAGTGACACCAGTCGTGACACGCCAGGCTCTGACCCATCCACCGTCATCTCGCAGCCGCCTCGTTGATGGCAAGGACGAGTTCCTGGGCGGCGCTCCTGTTGACTACAAAGGTGTGTTCGGTTCCATCTTCCGCCTTGACCAGAAGACGGACCATCATGAACTTGTATGTGATCGTGGGGGGAGGCCCAATCTCCTTCAAGGGTAGGTCGATCAGAATGCCGTGCTGTGCCGTACCGAAGACAAGCCGGCGGTTGGTCAGGACGAGCCATCCCTCAGCCTCCCTCTTCTTCAGTCCACCACCGGGATCGAAAAGAAGCGCGAGGACTTCGACTACGACGGTCTCATCGGACATCAGGATGTCGTCAATCACGTTCAATCTTGCCTTTGTTGGATCGGACATCAGGGTCTCATCTCTTTGGTTGTTGGTTCTTTTGCGCACTGTTCTCGGCGTCGAAATGCGCGGATCGTCACGATGTCGAGCTTCGGGTTGCCGGACCCCATAGGGGTGTCACCAGACGGCGGGTCGGAACGCACTTCAGCTCTTAGCCGAGCACTCTAAAAGGTCTGTGATCACGTGGACCACTCCCATTCCTTCACCCCGTCAAGAATGGAGTGGTTTCCCTCAAATGTCGTCCAGAGCTCTTCTGACGAGGCAATGCCTCGGTCTACATCTCGACCACCGACACCGACCGCAGGAGTCGTAGGGACGGTGCGGGTCCTCGTTTCTCCGGTGTAGGTCCACCGCAACGGCGCGAGACGCGAAGTATGAGCTTCGTCAGACCTCAGGGCCACGCGTCAACGCGATATCCCCCATGTGCGAGAGGTCGGACCTCGTTCCGATCACCGTGAGACGGTCACCAACTTCGAGAGTCGTCTCACTTGTGGGGAAGAACACCATGTCCCCCCGCGCAACCGAAGTGACAAGAACCCCGGCAGGTAGGTGCGCGCGTCGAAGCGTTAGACCGGCGACCGATGAGTCGGCCGAAACAGTCACCTGAGCGGCGCCCGGCGTGACCCCTAACTCGCCGATCCGTTCCGCGCTCGTGACCAATTCCTGGCGATATGCCCGCACTACGTCGGAGATCGACAGTGTCCCCACGACTCTGCGCTCGTCGTCAAGTACGGGAACCCACGACTGGGCAGCGGCGGTAAGACTCTCAAGCGCCACATCGAGTCGACTCGTCCTCGCAACCGTCGGGGCCCCCGCGTCAACGAGCTCTCCCAACCGTCGCCCACCCTCACCAGAGTCCTCAACGTCCGACCGGCCGATCGTCCCTTCGAGCCGCCCTGCCTCGTCGACCACCGGAGCACCGCCAAGGGCCGCCTGATCCAGGGCGCGCCGCGCGCTCTCACTAGTGCGCTGAGCACTGATGACCAACTTCGGTTCGGCCATGGCTCGAGAAACCGGTATCGCTGCAAGTAGAGGCAGCCCAGCCAGGAGCCGTTGTGTTGGTGCGTCAGACCGACTCTTGAGCTGACTGCGATACATGGTGTCGTCAGCGTGACGCACGATCAACCACGAGATGCCGACGCCAATCATGGCCGGCGTGAGGATAGACAGACTCCCCGTCATCTCGGCCACCATCAGCATGACGGCCAACGGTGCCCGCGAGATGCCACCGAAGCAGCTCATCATGCCGACGATCACGTAGGGTGCGGGGTCGTGTCCCATCGAGGGGAACACGGGGTCGAAGACTCGCCACACCGCCGCTCCGAGAAACGCGCCGATAACGATCCCGGGACCGAAGATTCCCCCCGATCCTCCCGAACCGATGGACAGGCCGGTGGCCAGAATTCGGACGAAGGGGACGATAAGCACGATCCACAACGGGATCGACTCAAGCCCGTCGTGGCTGAGGCACTGTTGCACCCACCCGTAGCCGGTACCGATGACCTGAGGGATGGCGATGGCGATGGCCCCGACCATGAGGCCACCGATCGCCGGAGCGGCCCATCGAGGCAGTGGCGAACGCTTGAAGAGGTCGGCCAATCCGTAGAAGCCCTTGGCATAGAGGAGCCCGATCAGGCCGGCGAGAACGCCGATGAGAGCGAACCAGAGCAGCTGGACCGGGTCGGTAAATCGGTAGGTCGTGACGTACCCGAAGAGGGGCGAGAACCCCTCGACAGCGTCGAACACGACGAAGCTGACAACCGAGGCGATGAAGCTCGGCAGGAGTGCCGCCGGATCGAAGTCGTCACGGTAGAGGATCTCCGACGCCAGCACCGCCCCCCCGAGAGGAGCGCCGAAGATGGCTCCGATGCCCGACCCGATGCCCGTCGCGACGGCAATCCGCCCGTCCTCCGGCTCGAGGTCGAGCGTGCGCGCGAGGAGCGAGCCGAACCCGGCGCTGATCTGGCCCGTCGGTCCCTCGCGCCCACCAGAACCCCCTGAGCCGATGGTCAGCGCAGACGCCACGATTTTGACGATGACAGCGCGGAAGCGGACTCCCCGCGGGTTGTGGTGCACCGCCGAGATCGCGGCATCGGTGCCGTGCCCCTCCGCCTCAGGGGCGATGCGAAAGACCAAGATCGCACCGATGAGTGCGCCCACCCCGGCGACGAGAGGAAGGGCCCACGGACGCGCTGCCGATGTGGAGGCGGCCGCACCACCCTCACTAGCCGGCGTCGGCACCTGATAGCCGGCGCAAATGTTCAAGAAGAAGTGAGTGCTCACGACGAGCGCCTCATAGAAGACGATGGCGCCCAGTCCCGCCACCGCCCCGATCACCACTCCCAGGACGCTCCACTTCGCCAGGTACGAAGACGAAGCAGCCCAGCGCCCGGCTCGTGCGCTCAGCGCTCGGGCCCAGACCTCGCGGCTGGGGTGCGGGGTCGTCTCGGGCCCGCTCAGAGGTCCCATCCCGCGCTCCAATCCTGCTCAGGGGTCTCACCGGCCACCTCGGCAAGATGGGTCAGCGCCTCCACCACGGAACGCTGGGTCTCGGGGGGAATCGGCGCCACGAGCGCGGCGATCTCACGGCGACGGCGGACGGTGACGGCATCGATCAGTTCCCGACCCGCCGCGCTCAGCGCGATGCGCACCTGGCGGCGATCATGGTGACCCGCTCGCCGCCGGATCAGTCCTTTCCTCACCAGTCGCTCGCACAGCCGTGAGGCAGTCGGTGGGGTAACGGCTAAGAGATCGGCGAGCTCGGCCACGGTCTGGGGCCCCCGTGAGGCGAGGACGACCAGAGAGCGGTACTGGGTCAAGGTCACGTCTTCGCCTGCATCGGCCAGCGAGCGCGCCGCGATCGCCACGAGGACCCGGCTGGCCCGGAGCACGGCATCGACCAGCGAGTCGGGTTCGAACGCTCGCTCCTTGGCCTCCCCATTTACATGCACTTCCTAATTATTGCATAGAGTACGGATATTCTGCGTCTCCGATTTCACCGCCGTCCATATCTGGCGTTGGCCGCGCTGTTGTTTGCGTTGAGAGCGGCATCGCTTGCCCTGATGAAGGACTCCGAACTCGGCGTCCAGCCGAGCTCGACCCGTCAGACCTGGACTTCGTCGCATCTGGGTTCTCACCTCGCTTGATCGAACGCCCAGAAAGGACGGGAAAAGCCGGGGGTAGGCTCGTGGTCAAAAGCCATCTCTGGCGATGCGCTTACCCGAGGTCTGTCATGTCGTGGTCGGATGGAGAGCAGAACATCGACCCCTTCGGCGCCGAGGGTGTCCGGCCAGTCAGGGGTTCCCCCCTCGTTTCAAGGCTGCGGAAATGGACTCCCAGCCGCATCGTGAGGTTGAGCGTCGCCCTGATGCTCCTGATCACTGCCGCCGACGCCCTCCTCGGTCCCCGGGTCATCCTGATCGGTCTGCTCATGGTTGGACCGTGTTGCGCTCTCTTTAGCGGTCGGCGCAGCTCGACGGCACTGGTCGGGACAACCGCGGTCGGGCTGGCCTTGCTGTTGGCCCTCCCCGACGGGATCTGGGACACCGTGGCGCAGCTCGCATTCATCGGTGCGGTCCTGTTGGTAGCCGTGGCATGTACCTGGGCTGCCGGGATCCTAGAACCCGTGATCAACCGCTGAACCCCGGCCCATCGTGAAAAACTGAGGACGATCACACAGAAGCGAGGTAGCCATGGAGAGAATCCGGCTTCACCGAGATCAGATGGCGGTCCTGGCCGGGATCGTCCTGCCGCTTGCGGTGGCGGGAATTCTCGTGCCATTCCGCTCAAGCTTCGCCAACACCGCAGCGGCCTTGATCCTCGTCGCAGTGATCGTGGCGGTGGCTGCATTAGGCAACCGGGTCGCAGGATTTGTGGCCACGGTCTCAGCCACAGTGTGGTTCGACTTCTTCCTGACCCGTCCCTACGAGAAGCTCGATATCACCCACCGGCCCGACATCGAGACCGCCGTGTGTCTCTTTGTGGTCGGCATCATCGTGACCGAGCTGGCGGCTCGAAACCGTTATCACCATTTGGCGGCCGTCGAGGAAGCGGACTTCGTGGGCCTGATTCACGACGTCTCGGAGCTCGCCGCGTCCGGTGCTCCGTCCCGCGATGTGGTCGAGCGTGTGCGCAAGGAACTGGTTCCCTTGCTCCACCTTCGCGGATGCCGCTACGAATCAGGGTCCACGTCGCAGCCAATGGTCCGGATCGAACATGACGGACGCGTCGCTCTGGGAGGCCGGACCTGGGCCGTCGATCAGCTCGGGCTGCCCGGCCCTGAGGTCGAACTGCTGGTGCAAATCCAAGGACGCACGCTCGGCCGATTTGTCCTGACGCCGACCCCCGGGGCTCCGGTGTCACAGGAACGACGCGTAGTGGCCGTGGCGATCGCCGATCAGGTCGGCCCGTCGTTGCGACCCCTGCTTGGTTCTCGAGTGTGACCAGACCTCGCACCTCGATGACCGCTCATGAGCTCGGACGAATCGAAGGGCTCCACACTCTCTAGCTGGTGATGAGAAGCAAGACCACGAAAAGCACATAGGCCGCGATGATCAACCCGCCTGAGGCGCGGCGCAGTCCATGTCCCCCATAGGCGAGAACCAAAGTTAGTGCCGTCAGCCCGACATACCAGCCGGCAACGAGCAGCCCTGATCCCGATGGCTTGGCCAGACCTACCAGCGTCGCTGGGAGCAAGAGGCCGACGGTGACGTTCAGCGAGTTGGAGTTGAGCGCTGTGCTCAGCGTGGCCGCGCCTCGCCCCCGCCGGGCCAGGTAGATGGCCGAGACGGCATTGGGAAGGCTGGTCACCGCGGCCAGAATGAGGCCACCGAGAACGATGTCAGGGACATCGAAGTGCGCACCCAACGAGGAGGCGCCTCGCTCCATGGCAACACTGGCCAAGATGACGACGATCAGTCCGCAAACGGCCACCACCGCGTCGGTAGCGGTGCCGCGTCGTGGGTGGATGGCCTCTTCCAGCTCGCTCTCCTCTTCGACGATCGCGGCCGTCATCCAGACGGTCCATGTCGTCGGGAGACCGAGGCGTCCGAGGATCCTTTGGTGTGCACCCAAGAGGACGACGTAAGGCACCAGGACGCAGAGGACCACGACGAGTCCCGTTCCGGCCGAGAGTGTGCCTCCCACGCTCAGAAAGCACGCGGCGCCGACCAGCATGCCGACAGTTCCGCTGAAGATCACGACCTTGCGGTGCAGACGGATTCGACCTGCAACGACCGCACCCAGGCCCAGTAGCGCTGCCAGATTGAACACGTTGGAACCGAGGACGACCCCGGCGCCGACCGTTGCTTGATGGTGCACCAGAGCGGTGACCGAGGCCGTGATCTCTGGCGCGTCGGCTGCCAGCGCGGCCAGCAGGCCGAGTAGCGCTTCTGAGAGCCCGACGCGCTCACCGACTCGCTCGAGGCGCGAAACGAGAACCCAACTGGTGCCCAAGCTCACAACTGCCCCGAGGGCGAAGGCCAGAGCGGACAATCCCACGTTCATGGTCGCTCAGATCGGATGGTGATGAGCCAGCGCGAAACGGCCACGCCAAGATACGCCAGTTGAGTCAAGGCAAGGTGACATGCGCCAGCTCCCGAACGTGGACCGTCGTTGTGCCGACCAGACTTCCCGGCTCTCCAAGCACCAGCGTACTCCGGCCGAGATGCTGGTTCATCTAAGGCTGTCGGAGCCTCCTAAGGCGCCCGGAGATTTGGATCTTGGTCGACGTCGGCATCGGATCGGCACATCCTCGAGTGGAGGGGTCCGACCAATGATCCTGTCCATAAACTTCGAGCAATCGATTGAACTTCAAGACCGGCCGGACGGAGCCACTTAAGAGAGGCTCCAGCGAAGAGTGGGGCGGCTGGTATCCGACGAATCCGGTTATGACCTGAACGCGATTCATCAAATCGAGGAGTCCTCCGCTTCTCTCGCCCCCGCCGAGCGGTTTCTAACGTCATTTCGACTGAGCAGTGCGTTTGGGATTTCACGCCTGCGCAGCGCCACGTACAAAAAGAAAGCCACGGTAAAACCCACGTAGAAGGAGAGGTCCGCTCCGTCGAGCCGTTTGGCAACCGGGCCGACGAGCAGTCCGGTGTTCATGAAGGGCACCATGGCACCAAAGCCGACGACCAGGCTCACGAGTGCCGTCCATCCGGTGTTCAGGTTCTTCAGATCCATGAGGGAACAGAACCCCTCATGGGTGACAGTGCCCTTGCGGTCGAGCCAGTCGATGAGGACGATCGCGAGAAATGGAGCGATCCAGTACACGCTAAAGAGCAGAACGGATTGGAATCGTGCTGATGTGTTCCCTCCGTGGAGCCAAAGGATCACACCGAAGGCGATTATCGTGCCACCTGCTGCACTCCAGTTCCGCTTAAGCCTTACTCCCGAAGCCTGCAGAGCGAGGGACCCGGAATAGTCATTCATGGCGTTGCTCGTGATCGCCCCAAAGACGACGATGACGAGTGCCAACATGCCAAGCGTGCCCCCACCCACGAGCGAGCGCACCCCCGCCACTGTTTGGTTGCTCAGCACTCTTGCGCCGGCGAGGCCGATCGCATAGGTCCAGATGTATGAGGCGCACAAGCCGCCCAGGGTCCACCAAAAGATCGGCGACGACGGCGTCTCCTTGTCCTGGTAGCGGCTGTAGTCAGCGGCGTAGCTGGCCCAACTGAACGCCCCGCCAAAAGCGATCGTCGTCATCAAGACGAAGGCGCCGGTGGCAGCTCCCCCGTGAACCGTGCTGTGCAAAGGAATCTGGCCGCGCTCGAGGATTCGCACCGACAGGACTACGAACAGGACGGCCAAGATGGCGCTCCCCCACATCTCGAGCTGGTGGATCACCTCATAGCCCAAGAATCCGACCAACCCTTCGAGCGCGAGGACAATCAGCACGCCCAAGGCGAAGGGCACGTGGAACAAGAGCTGGATTCCTTGGGCACCGAAGAGTCCGACAAGGCCGTCCCAGGCGAGAGCACTCAGCCATTGCACAGCCGCGGGAAGAGCGACACTCCTACCGAACGGGAGGCGGGCGAGCGGCAACTGCCCCATGCCGGTTTTGGGTCCCAACGTGGCAAGGAGCCCGACGGGCACCGCGCCGAGGACCACCCCGATCACGATGGCCACCAAGCCTGGCAAAAATCCCAACCCGAACGTAAAGGCCAAGGTGCCGGTGAAGACACCGGAGAGCTCCATATTCGGAGCGAACCACACCGTGAAGTTCCGCCACGACGGGCCGTAACGCTGGTCCTCGGGAATCGGGGCCATGCCGTGGCTCTCGGTAACGAGGTCACCGATAGACGTGGGGCGAGTACCTGCAAAGACACCCGCTCGATCACCGCCGTTGAAAAGCAACGCTCGATCAGGCCGACCGCTCACCAATGCCTCCTCCCTTCGCCGGCATTACCCGGAGCAGGTTCAACGGTCGACACCAGCGAGGTGCCCTCTCAGCCCGGTCTGTCCGAGCTCCCGTGCGTTAAGTCTCGCGCATCGCATCTCCCCGCTGCACGGGTTCAGCCATGGCAAGCCCGACAAGCTCACCCCAAGAGAAAGGAGTCCAATCAAATGGGGACCATGGGTCTGCCCAGACTTCGGTTGACTCCGAGACGCGAAGGCGAGCCAAATGGGGAGCCACGGACGACCCGCACATATGAACGGCTATGGACACGGGTGCATGGCCGACCCATTAACAGTGCCCACATGAATGTGCACTCGTACAGACGCCGCACGGACACTCAGGTCGACTCCGCAGGCCACGACTTCTACAAATCCATCGTAGCGCTCTTCGTTAGAAAATCACCCCTGACCAGGGATTTCGGACCGGTGGAGGTGAAGGGATTCGAACCCTCGGCCTCTGCGTTGCGAAAGTGTGGTTCTCAGTGTTTTGACCAGGCCCTTTCCGAGGACCTTCCTGGTAGCGGCGTTGCGATCCCCTCAGGTCCCCTCGCGATCCCTCCCGTTCCCTCTCGATAAGGTCAGGTAAGGTCACGCCCGGACGGAGTTGCGTGGTGACCACGGATCGGTACTCGGGTCCGATAGGCAGGCTCTCGTAATGAGCAGCGAATGGCGCTCGTTCCCGCTTGGTCATGATCACGTTCCTCGGCGAGCGACAGGACATCTTCGACCCTGTCGCGGCGGTGCCTGTCGCCGGGACGTTGCACTTGCAACTGTTGTCCGTCCTGGAACGGCAAATTCTCGGCAACTCCACAGCCTGCTGATGATCCATGACGCGACCCTGCCCTGGTCAGGACGTTGGGGGGAGCATCCCGTATCCAAGCCATATCCGGAAATCCCGGCCGGCCGCGACATTTAACCCGTTCTAGCGGAGCGGTGCTATGCGCTCTATCTCGGCTGCTAGACGGCCAACACAGGAGAGGCTCGGCAGGGCGCTGGGAGGTCGGCTCAGTGGCGGATCGCGACAACTTCGAGGTATTCGGAGTAAATAGTAAGTGCGTCGTTCTCGTTGCAGTTGTGGTTTTCGGCGAGCGCAACGAGCTGGTCGCGGAGTGAAGTTCGCCCACTCTCGTCTAGAGCGGCCAGCGCCTTGACGATCGGTCCGTAGAAAGCGCTGAAAGTTTCGAAGTAGTCGTGGGCAGAGCGGTACCGAAACGTGAAGCTTCGTCGAGTCACCTCGAGTTCACAGTCGGCACCGAGGAGCGCCTCGACTCCGGCCTCAGTGCCCCATTGCAGAGGCGACGGCACGCCGGCCGGGGGCGGGACGTGCCCACCGACGATCTTGAACATCTGACCTACGAATCCCTCGGGGGTCCAGTTGGCGAGTCCGATGCGGCCGCCGGGGCGAACAACTCGAATGAGCTGGTGCGCGGCGCGGCCAGGATCGGGCGTGAACATCACGCCGACAGTGGACAGAACGGCATCGAAGGTCTCGTCCGCGAAGGGGAGATCCTCGGCGTCAGCCACCTTCGTGGTGAGGGTCAGCCCGTCTGCATCCGCCCGGCGTCGGGCGCGGTCGAGAAGGCCCTCCACGTAGTCGGTGGCGACGACCTCGCAGCCGCGGCGGGCGGCGGCCAGTGCCGCGTTGCCGTTACCGGCGGCGACATCTAGGACCTTCCAGCCGGCAGCCACGTCGACCGTTTCGCACAACTGCTCACCCATCAGCTGCAGCGTGGTGCCGATCACTGCGTAGTCGCCCGAGGACCACGTGGCGTGCTGCTTTTGCTTGACTGCCGTCAAGGCATCGATGGTCAGGGTCTCGCTCATGTGCTCCTCCTTTTCGCTACCCCGCTCGGCAGCCTCGCGGTCGTGCCCGATTCGGATCAGCTCGGCCACGTCGCAAGGTTCATTGGCGGGAACCACGCCATGATCATGGCGAAACGCCACGCGGCTCTCATCGGCCGAGCGCCTCATTTCGGAAGACCCACCGCCAGCCTCGATGGGCCGAACGCCCCATCTCCATTCCGAGCTATCGCCGAGGAATGGTGCACGCGTCCGATGCGGGCATCCGGACGCTGACTACGATCGTCACATGATCGGTACGGCGCCACGGTGACCGTGGGTGATCCGCTCGAGTCGGTCCACGACGCGTTACGCCGCTCCGACTGGCAGGCCGCGCTGGATGCCGCCCGCGCAGCCAGCGTAGACGCCCCAGACCTTGAGGCCGATCGGCTTGACTCGGAGGCCGAGGCCGCGTGGTGGCTCGGCCGGCTCGACGAGTGCATCGCCGCGCGCGAGGGTGCGTACCGGATCTACGAGGAACAGGGCGACCGGCGCCGGGCGGGGCAGTGCGCGGTATGGCTCTGGGAGCACCACGCCATCTGCGCACGCCCAGCCATGGCCAGCGCTTGGCTTCGGCGGGCCCGGCGAGTACTCGAAGACGACACCGAGAGCGTCGCCTTCGGGAACCTGCTCCTGCGCGAGGCGGAGATGGCCCATGGCGCAGGGGACCTCGACGGTGCAGGCGAGCTCGCCACGACCGCGCTTGACCTCGCGCGGCGGCTGCGGTCGACCGATCTCGAAGCAGAGGCGCTGCAGACCCAAGGGCGCATCCTCATCGACCGGGGTCATGTCGATGACGGCATGGCCCATCTGGACGAGGCCATGCTCTTCGCCGTCGAAGGGAGGCTCGGGCCCTTCGCGACCGGCAAGGTGTACTGCAGCCTCATCGCCGCGTGCGAGGAACTTGGCGACTTCGACCGGGCGGCCGAGTGGACCGATGCGACGTTGCGCTGGTCTCAACAATATCCCTTCGCCATCTTTCCGGGCATCTGTCGGTTGCACCGGGCTATCGTCCTCAAGAGGCGGGGCGTGCTCGGTGCCGCCGTAGAGGAGGCTGCCCGAGCCTGCGAGGAGCTCCGGGACAGCCATGTTGCCAACAGCGCAGCGGCCTGGGCCGAAGTCGGTGACATCAGGCGCCGGCTGGGCCAGCTCGATCAGGCGGAAGGCGCCTTTGCTCGATCACAAGAGGTCAGTGGGTCGCCCTGTGGCGGGTTCGCGCTCCTCCGGCTGGCCCAGGGCCGCATCGAAGAGGCCTTGACGATTATCACGAGCTGTGTGGCCCAGCAATCGAATCCTCTTGGACGCGCGCGTCTGCTGCCCATGCTGGTGCAAATCGCATTAGGAGCCGGGGACCTTGATACCGCCCACCGTGCACTGTCGGAGCTCGAAACGACGGTCGCCACCTTCGGGACGTCTTCGCTTCTGGCCACGGAGCGGTCGACCCGCGGCCGGTTGATGTTGGCCGATGGTGACCCGGCCGCACCCGCGGCACTGCAGCAGGCCGTCGACGCCTGGTACGGACTGGGTGTCCCATACGAGGAAGCGACGGCTCGCACGCTTCTCGGCCAGGCCCTGCGCGTAGCAGGAGACGAGGCCGGCGCGAGCGCATCCTTCCACGCCGCCGCCCACCTGTTCGACCAGATCGGCGCAGGCCTTGATGCCCGTGAGGCGCTTGGTGACACCGAGCCAGCCTTGCCCGCAGGTCTCACAGTGCGAGAGGCGGAGGTACTTCGGCTGGTCGCCGGCGGGCTCACGAACAACGAGATCGCCACCGAACTCTTCCTCAGCCCCAAGACCGTGTCACGACACCTGTCGAACATCTATACGAAGATCGGCGTCTCGTCACGAGCGAGCGCCACGGCGTTCGCTGTCGAGCATTACCTCCTCACTCGAAGCGGCGGCAGTCGGTGGTAACGCCAGCGCATGCAAGCGTGGGACTTTCAGAGGACCGCCTAGACCGAATGCGACAATTAGTAAATGCTCTCCCAGTCCTGCCGTCTACCTACCTCAGTCGCCGTCGATGATTTTGTGCTTGATGGATGCCGACGAATGAGATTCCAGGCGACACGAGTCCCTCGTGGCGGTCCCTGGACCGGAGGGTTTCGTTCACTGTTGCGACAAGCAGCAGATGAGTTTCGTAAGAGAGAGGTATTTCCCGACAGGATCGACGGTCATTGGTCTGAGCATCGATCCGACGACGCTTGATTGTGAAACTCGTTATGAGCCAGGATCGGGGGGCGAATTGGAACGGTTTCCCCACGTCTACGGATCGATTCGGCGTACGGACGTGGTCGAAGTAACCGTTCTCTGATGCGTCATAAGTGCATGTCGTTGCCAGTGGCCCCCCCACGTCTTGTGGGCGGCGTCCGCAACGTGGTCTCAGGGCGTGAACCCGCAGCTCAGAGAGCCGAAACGCCAGTTCTGCTCCGGTTCACTGGTTCAGTCAACCACCCTTTAGTGACGCGCTTGTGCGTTCGTCACGCCCCCTCCGGCAGCGAACGGGGACACGCCCCCCGGAAGCCCGAGCTGTAGCCTTCTACGGCGCGGACGATATGCACCGGCTGCGTCGGCTCACCGGTCACCACAACGAAGCAAGAGATACACCGAGCTGACCGACGATGTTCCTAGTGGAATCCCAGAGTCCTAGTCGTCTGTCTGGCTCGCCGTGATCTCCAGCGGGGCGCCTTTCTCCCAGGGCCTGACGTAGAACAACCAGACCACAGCCGCCCCAAGCAGGACGACGCATAGGATCCAACCGAGGGCGGTCGTTCCCACGCCGACATACTTGAGGCCCGAAGCGAAGATTACGAAGGTGATGACCGGTCGCACGTAACGGTCCGGAGCACGAGATGAAATCAAGGACCCGACGAAGACCGCTGGCACGCTGCCTATCACTAGCGAAGCGGTCACCGAGAACTCTATATGACCGAATGCCAAAGCACCGAGAGCGGCAGCGATGGTCAGCGGGACCGCTTGAGTGAGGTCGGTGCCCACCAGTTGATTGGCACCGATCACCGGGTAGACGAACAGAAGCAACACGATCATGAGGGACCCCGAACCTACTGAGGTCATGCCCACGATGAGGCCACCAATCATTCCGATCGCCACGGTGAGGACGGGGCGCACGGTGATCCCGTGAACCGCTCCCTGACGGGTATGGCCCTTGCGCCGGTCCAAGTAGAACCGCAGAACCATGGCAGCTGCCCCGATCAACAGGGCCGCACCGAGGGCGGTCTCGATGTTGTTCTGAGCCGAATCGGTGGTTCCCAAAACATGCAGGAGGTAGGCACCGAGGAATGCCGTGGGGACTGATCCGAGGACCATCCAGCCGACCAGCTTGAGATTGACCGTTCCCTTGCGGAGGTGAACGAATGATCCAACCGGTCGCATCACAACGGCTGCCACCAGATCGCTTGAGATGGCGGCGGCGGGTTTAACCCCGAAGAGCAGGATCAGCATCGGGGTCATCAATGCTCCCCCGCCTGCTCCGGTCATGCCCACCAGGAAACCGACGACAGCGCTTCCAAGCACGATGTACGGGTCGATTCCCACTCGTGATCCTCCGATCGTCGACCGCCGTCAGCCCGAGTACCTTGATGAGTCGGTCAATCTAATCTGTGGTGATCGTCAACTTCGGCGAACTTTGGGTAGGTCGATTACAACGTGATCGATGTCCGATCCCCTGTCACCCACTGGAATGGAATGGATGACATGCCAGCCCTCGCCAAGCCTTCGTAATAGCCATATCACGCCTCTTGTTTCGTCACCTCTTGTCCGCCTCATCGCCGATGCTCCAGTCTCGCTCTTCAAGGGGTCACAGAGGATGCGGAAGAGCCGCGACTGAACGGGCGCACGTTCTTTTCGCGGCTCGGGCAGCCTTGCCGCAAGGTGACTGCCCAGGCGATCCTTGGAGTGGGTTGAACGTCGTCGAGGCGACCGCGGCGAGTGTTGAGCTCATGGCTGCGACCGGCATCTCCGCCGAAGGTGACTCCGGAGAGTGGACAAAATCACCGGCGTGATCGCCACCTTCGACCCCAGTTCAACATCGTGACTCCCTGACTCACGAGTCAAACAGTTGTCCCCGTTGTGCGCAACCGAACTGTCCCACCCTTCCGGCGAACTGCCCCACCCTCCCGGCAGCGAGGCGACCCTAAGTCGCCGTGGTCGATGAACATATCGGGACACCAGTGCCGATGTGATGGGGGCCAACTGCAGAGCATTAGGGCGCGCTGGCTACCACGCTGACCGTCGATCGGCGCCCGATTGTCGGCCGTTCCAAACGAACATCGGTAAATCCGTGATCGCGGCATTGATCCGCGAAGGCAGTGGCTTGTTCGTCGGTCCAGCCATGGCCGCAAATCCCTGGCGGGATTGAAGGTGCCGAAGTCCGTGGAGTTTCAACACGGTCCGCTCCCGCTTTCGGGGGGTTCAAGCCTCTCAAGCGCGAGTTGCGGCGCGGATACTGGGAAAGCCGTGAGCGTCAGGTGAGTTGACGCACGCTGTGATCCGAAGCAGGCCCGAAAGTGGTGCCTGGGATCGGCGAGCGGAGTGGGGAGACAGGGGCCACGACCGCGAAAGGAGGGCAAAGGCAGCCGCGATCTCGTGAAGGTCGTGCGGAGGGAGGTGCTTTTGGACGAGCTCACCGACGAACTATGAGAGGTGAGTCGCTCACTTCTCCCCGTGGGCGAGCCGATGATGCAGCTGCCAGATCCGGAGCGACGCCACCAGGCCGGCAAGCAGCAGACCTCCTAGGGCGGCAAAGAGGAGAGCGACGCCGACAGGAAGGGTCCCGCTCGCGGTGAAGAACGTCACCTTCACTGATCTCGTGTTCTGGAGAATGAAGATCAGCAGGAGCACCAACACCAACGCTGCCGCAACCACGCCGAACCAAACGGCGGAGATTCGCGTCCGGCCGATCTGAGGCGCCGCGGGGCTTTCGACCCCGCTGAGCGCGATCGGTGCCTTTTCGGGCTCAGATTGTGCTTCAGGCTGGAGCGCCATGGTCACGACGTCACACCTTCCGATTCGTGGGCCTCCACCCGTGAGTCCCAGATTTCCCACCGATATCGGAATCGCTCAACCTGAGACAC
>CAVWKG010000008.1:0-13399 GCA_963755375.1 uncultured Acidimicrobiaceae bacterium
CCGTCCTGACCAGCAGTTATGCGTAGAAGATGCGCAATCTCGATTCTGTCGGCGCCTGAGTGCGCGAGTTTGTGCAGCAACCCGTGCGCGAGTTCGCGATCAGCTGGCGCCGAAGATCGCTTCGACGTGCTCGACGTGGCGGCCGAACGACTCACGGACCCGGTGGCGATAGTGCGCCTCGAGCATCCGCGTCGACTTGTGGCCGAGCAGCTCCGCGATCTCGTCGAGGCTCATGCCTGCGTCGTACAGCAGGCTCGCCGCAGTATGGCGGCCGAGCTCATTCGGTGACACCGGATCGACCTCAGCGTCCTCGCACAGAGACTTGACCGCCCGCCGGAGGTTCGACGGGTCGATGGGCGTGCCGACCTCCGTGGTGAACACCAGGCCCCGCTCTCGCCAGGCTGGGCCGACCTTCACCCGCTCTGCCTTGCGCCGCTTGCTGTGCGCCTTGAGCGCCGCCCAGACGGGCTCGGGGAGATCCGCTGTCCTCGACTGCCCCGTCTTCGTCTCGCCGAGCCGGAGCTTCCCGCGCTCACTCTTGAGGGATCCGGCGACCGTCAGCGCGCCCTTGTCGAGGTCGATGTCGTCCCACCGGAGTCCGGTCAGTTCACCCGGCCGCAGGCCCAGCATCATCGCCGTCACGAACAGACCCTCGAGCCGGTGTCCCTCGGCAGCGGCGAGGACCTTCTTCGCCTCGTCATGGGTAAGTGACCGCCGCTCGGCCGGGACGGAGGTCTCGGGCATCTCCGCCACGCGGGCGACGTTCCATGACACCTTGCGGCGGCTCTGGGCGACGGCGAGCGCCTGGCCGAGGTAAGACTTGACCCTGACGATGGTGCGGTGGCTCCGGCCTGCAGCCGCCATCTTGTCGAGCAGCCGCTCGACGTCCTCGGGGGAGAGGTCGCGCAGACGCTTAGACCCCAGAGTGGGAGTGATCCACTTCTCGACGGCCCAGCGCGCGTTGTCGACTGTGTTCGCCGACTTCTTGCCGGACCCTGCCTTCGCCTCGAGCCGGCCGAGCCACCACACCAGGAATGGACCCAGCGAGTCGGTGCCGCCAGTGGGCAGACCCCCTCCGATCGTCGCCTGGAGCTCGGTCAGCTTCTCGGCGCACTCTTTCCTGGTGGGCGCGGAGACGTAGCGCCGGGTGCTGTCGGGGAGCGTCACAACGCCACGGTAGAACCCGCGCCCGTCCTTGTAGATGCTGCCCTCGTTATTACCGCGTCGCTTGGCCATCATTCCTCCGGTTCGGTTGTGAGCTGGTCTCGTTCGGCGAGGATCGCCCGGGCTTTCGGAGTGAGACCCCCGCCAGGGCTGCCTTTGGTTGTAGGGGTGAGCAGCTTGTGCTTGTTGCGCGCCCGCGAATCGTTGCAGCGACGGACGACCGCTTGTAGCCGAACTCTTCCGCGAGGATTGCTGTCTGCTGAGGGTCGCCCAGGGTGTCGACATAGCGCTCCGCTAGCCCGGCAAGCCAACGCTCTCGGCTGGGCTTCGCCTGGCGGGAGCCCTCGAACCATTCGGCCAGGCCCGGCGACATTCCAACCTTGACCGGCACGACGTTCTCTCCACTCAAGCCGGCCGTGCTATCGACCAGCTCTTGCCACGAACTCTCGAAGACGTTGACCTCCCGACGAACCGCGCGTTCGAGCGCGCCGAGGTTGACCCTCTGCAAGAGATGAGCCCTCAGGGGTGCTGCATCCGCGCCGTCTCGCCGTACTTCGAGTGCGAGAAGGTCGCCGCCGGCGAATGTCAGGCGGAAGACGTAGCCCGGCCATTCAGAGTGCTGAACCTCGGCCCAGAGGGGGTCACTTGGAATGGGTTTGGCCCAGCCCCATGAGATGACCTCTATGGACGGCTTTCGTGTAAGAGGTTCGACGCGCCCAGGGCTTCGTTTGGCCACGTCCATACCTTAATATTTGTGGTGCGGGTTGTCCATAGGGACGATTTCGGATCATGAAGGAGAAGGTCAGTGACGGACCTACTTGAAGACCAGGACGGCGAAGAGCGACTCCACCGGGCCGAAACCGTGGCACAGCGGTTCGACGTCGGCCGCAGCAAGGTCTACGACCTGATGGCCGCCGGCGAGCTGCGCTCGGTCAAGATCGGCGGTTGCCGGCGGATCCCTGAGAGCGCTGTTCGTGAGTTCCTTCACGGGCTCGACTCGGCCTAAGTGGTCATCCGACCACCGGGCATGGCCCGGACCTCACCCAGCGCCCAGACACGGACAACCCCAGAGGGGGTCAGAAGCGCGTGGGCCGACCGCGAGGTCTTGCTCCAATGCCGGGGGTGCGGCACCAAGGTCACCGGCCACCTCATCCGTGGCGAGCTGACGTTCCATGCCATGACCGACGTCGTGGCGACGGTGACGATCGCGCAAGACCGCTGGATGGAAGCCGAGCACCGGGGCAGCAGGCGGGTGGCCAACAAGTTGCTCATGGAGCTGCGTCAGGTCCGCGATGAGCCGGTGCGATGGATACACCGGACGTGCGGCGGTGAGCTCGCTGCTTTCGACTTCGACTTGGCGGGCGCGTGACCCCGACCGTCCTCCAGGGCGCCGAACGGGGCCCATGTGCGAGCTGCAGACGTACAGCGGCCCTAGGCAAAGGCCGCCTTTGTCGTAGGTGCTTCGATCGACTCTGCGCGTACGTCGCCGGCGCCGGTTGAGGCGGAGTCGTGAGCGATCTCCTGACCCATCTGAGCCCGAAGACGCTGCACGACCTTGCCGCCGCGATCGAGTACCGGTCACCTGCAGCTCGAGCGCGCCGCGCTTTGACCGACGAGGGCATCGAACGTCTGGCGGACGTATTGCTTTCCGGATCGCTGCCGACTGTGGGGCTCTTCACCAGATACCGGAGCGCGTCGTGACCGCGCTCCTGCCCGACTCCAAGGACGTCCCCACCGACGTCACCCTGCTCCCGAAGGGGATGCTGGCCTACTACCTGTCGCCCAAAGCCACACCTGAAGACAAGGCGGTCGCCAAGGCCGAGCTAGATCGCCGGAAACAGGAAGAAGAACATCGGCGACAGCAGGCCGCAGCGCAGCGTACAGACGAGGCCACCGCCAGGGCGCCAAAAGCCGAGAAGCCGCACAAGGTGATGTCCCTCACGCCGGCATCTGCAATCGTCATGAAGCCGGTGAAGTGGCTCCAGAAGGACCGTATTCCGCTGGGTGAACTGACGCTGAACGGTGGCCGCGAAGGCATCGGCAAGTCGACGATTTCCTACGAACTCGGAGCGCGGGTTACCAGGGGATCACTCGAGGGCGACCTCAAAGGCCAGCCTCGCGGCGTGGTGGTCGTGGCGGCCGAGGA
This sequence comes from uncultured Acidimicrobiaceae bacterium, assembly GCA_963755375.1. Classification (GTDB taxonomy): domain Bacteria; phylum Actinomycetota; class Acidimicrobiia; order Acidimicrobiales; family RAAP-2; genus Bog-473. Next base: position 3,311 of record CAVWKG010000008.1, read on the forward strand.
CAGCTGGGAGCACACAATCGTTCCACGGCTCACCGCTGCCGGCGCCGACCTGACCAAGGTGTTCCGCGTCGACATCACCGACGAGGACGGGGAGCTGACGTCGGAATATCCCCTCCTGCCACGTGACATCCCTACCCTGAAGATCCTCGTTGAGCGACACGACGTAGCCCTCGTGATTCTCGACCCGCTGATGAGTCGCCTCGGTACTCTCGACACCCATAAGGATGCCGAAGTCCGCCAGGCGCTTGAGCCGCTTGTTGCTTTCGCCAAAACCTCGGGCGTGGCTGTGATCGGGATCATCCACGTAAACAAGAGCACCAGTGCTGATCCGCTGACGACGATCATGGGCAGTAGGGCGTTCGCCGCGGTGGCGCGTTCGGTGCTCTTCTGCATGCGAGACCCTGAAGCCGACGACGGATCGTGTCTGCTCGGACATGTGAAGTCGAACCTCGGCCCGAAGGACCGGGCTACCGATCGATACACCATCATCGGCAAGAAGGTCGCCGAGACGCTCGAGGGCGAAGTCTGGACTGGTGCCGTCGAATGGCTCGGTGACTCAGGTCGGACCGTCGAAGACGTGACCGCCGCTGTCGCAGATGGTGGCGGCCGCTCATCGATCGTCGAAGAGGTTGCGGCGTGGTTGAGCGACTATCTGTCGCTTCATCCAGACGGCAAGGCGTCAGCCATAGTCAAGACCGCGGCGAAGGAGGCTGGATTCAGCCAGAGTGCGGTCGAGCGGGCCGCTCGCCGAATAGGCGTTGCAGTCTCACAAGAGGGCTTTCCTCGCAAGACCGTTTGGACGTCGGCGAAGTGAGGGTCCTGGTGCTGGCAGACACGTCAGTCACGTCAGGAGACTTAGAACTTGATGTCACTGACGTAACTGGTTATGACCAGGACTTTCGCGAAAGGCCAGTCGCGTCAGTCGCGTCAGTCACATCAGTCACTTCAAGCCCCCTGGAACGTGACGTGACTTGGAATGTCCGATGAGTGCATTCGGTGACCTCTTCGGCGAGCTGGCAGGTGAGCAAATACCTGGTGGCTGCGACCGCTGCGACGCGTACCAGACGGTTGTGACGCTGGTACCGGGTGTGGATTCCCTGACCGTTCACCACGACGACTGGTGTCCGGTGCTGCGCGCCATGAACGCGGAGACGAACTGATGCGTATCGCCACCGATTGGCCACGACTCGCCGGCGCTGGTCTGGTCGCTCGCCTCGAGGATCCGTCACCAGATCTCGAGGCGGACTTCGCCCAGTTGGGTAGGAACCTGGCCGACAAGTGCCTCGTCTCCTTCTGCGACCAGGTCGCAGCAGAGACCAGCGATCCGGCATTGGTGGCTGCGGCCTTGCGTGGAAGGCAGGAAGTGCTGGACGCCGCCATCCACGTGGTAGTGGCCACCGAGCGGACCGTGGTCGCCAGGGTCAGGGATGACCGGGGTGTCTGGGACGTCACTCGAGGTTCGGCGACCGGCGGCTGGTTCTGCACGTGCGGCGAATACGGGTGTGCCCACGTCGCTGCGGTGCGGCAGGTGACGAGATGACGACGATTAGCCCCCCTACCTGCAGGTATACCCCCGGGTGGGGTCGACCTATAGGGGCATCAACGGACTCTCCACGTGGCTTTTGTTTTCTCTCTCCGATGGTTTTGAGGTCGACAAAACCCAGCCGATATTCGCTGAAGTTCGCCCCCATTCGCGGAAATCCGAGGCGCCATGAGTAGTTCCTACTACGAGCAGAACAAGGAGTGGATCCTCCGCCAGGCGAAGCTCAAGCGCATCCGTTCGGGCAAACAGCCGGCCGTGAAGCTCTGCGAGCTCTGTGGCGAGCCCGCGCCCTCATCTCAGCGCCATCTCTGCGACTCCTGTAGGGACCGTGAGCGCCCCAATCGCCCCCGTGGGCCCCGCCCCCACCCCGGATCCAGCTTCCACGCAGCCAGCGCGGCTACACCTCGGCCCACGACCAACGTCGGAAGCGTTGGGTGCCCAGAGTTGAAGCCGGCGGAGTGGTCTGTGGCCGTTGCGGCCGGCTCATCGAGCCCGGGACCCCGTGGGACATGGCACATCCGTACGACGACAAGCACCTCGAGCCTGTTCCCTGGCACAGATCATGCAACCGCTCCTACGCCTCCTCGGTCACCAGGCCCCGACGCCAAGCCCAACGAAAGGCCACCCGATGAGCAAATCAATGCAGTGGGCGCTCGTCGCCGTCTGCATCCCGTGCGCTACGAGCGAGAACCCGAGCGAGCCGCCCTCCGACCACGAGCTGGAGACCGGCTCGAGGGTCGTCGCCGTACACGCTGACCATGAATCGCACTACACGGTGCGCGGGTACGAGACCCTCACGGGCGAGCCGGTCTCCGCGACCGACGGCGGGCTCTTGTTCATTTGCCCGCACCTCGACGCGAAATCGTTCGCCGACTGAGCCCGGTGAGATTCCGCCCAACTGAAAGGACCCCAACAATGAAGATCCCCGTCGGCGACATTCTCGAGTGGCTCGGAGCCGCCGCCCTCGTTTGCGCCAGCGCCATCTGGAGTGGGCTGGTCGTCGCCCTGGCCGTGGCTGGCTTGGCGCTCCTGTACTTCGCCCAAGTGTTTGCTACTGACACCCTGACCATCGGCACATCTAAGGAGAACCCGAACCCATGACCATTAACAAGATCCGCATCAGCACCGACAACCCCGAGCGCTTCACGCCGCTGAGGGTTTGTACGACTCCTGAGGAAGCGCGCCAGGCAGCTTTGAGCTCGGTGTCCGTGACCTGCCTGGACTGCAACACCACCTTCCCCGGAGACCACGTGAACATGCCCCAGCACCGTTGCCGCGATAGCCGGGGGCGAGACCTCGGTCCCATGAAGCAAGCTCGAGCAGCTGGCGCCCGGCGCGAACTTTTGGCGCTGAAGAACTACCCGGCGCCACCCTGTGCCAACTGTGGCGCCGCGATGCCGCCGGGGGTGATGCACACGTGCTCAGTTGCCCACGAGCCGATGCCTCACGAACGCGTCGCCTCTCAGTGGCAACGCCAAGGCGCAGCGGCCGCACTTGCTGCTGAGCTCGAGGAAATCAAGGGGGACCGATGACGAGCCCACGAGACCTCGCAGACGACCTCCGGGTTCTGCGCCACCCCGGCACGGCCGGCCGCGACCTCGAGGACTGGCTCGCCGCCGAGCGTAAGACGCGACGCCAAGAAAGCCGCGAAGCCGTTGTCGAAGAAAGATCACGAGGCGGCTGCCGTGCATTTGCTGAAGACATCACATGGCGCCGTCAGGGCGTTGAACGCACTCTTTCTCGAGCACGTCGCCGAGGGCCAGCCCGCTTCTGAAGCGAAGAGCGTCGACGCGGCGCTCGAAGCCGGTCGACAGTGGCGCGAGTCGAAGAAGGCGCAGCGGCCGACGCACTCCAACGTCGACGCCATCCGGCGGTTCCGCTCGGAGGCGTACGCCCCGGCCTCGCCGAAACGACGGGCGCCGATCGGACTCGAAGGCGGCGACCGTGAGCTTCATTGCCGCGCTCCGGCCTGCAATCTATGTACCCGACACCCTTGAGGAGCTCCACTGAAATGCGAACAACATCGTTCCAATCCGCCCCCCGCGTCCGCGCCCGTCCGTCCCCTCGTGGCCAGCAATACCTCGCGCTTCTCAACGCGCGCAGGGAGATGAATGCGGCGCAAAACCTCGGAATACGGAACCCGAAGGTCCGGGCCCTGACCGCCACGGCCCTTGAGCGTCTAGACGACGTTATTGGCCGCCTCGAGGGCCGAGCGACGGCCAACCCGGACACGGCCAAGCGCCTGCTCCAGCTTGACCTCGACGTCGTGCGCCTCCGACGTCCGTCGGTGCACTGAGATGCACACCATCTGGCCCACGGTCGAGCGCGCGGCGCCTGGTTACCGCCGCGCATCCCGTGCGGCCGCCCGTCAGGCCGGGCGGGATCGGGGTCTTGTTCCCACGGCCCCGTCCGGCCATGACATCCATCAAGATCGCCCGCCGAGGTGCTCGTCTCGCCCCGGCGGCCGGCGCGACGGCGCCACGTGTGTTGGAGCCCGTGGCGCCGTCGCACAACCTCCGCCTCGAGCTCGACCTGGAGCGCCTGCGCCGGCCGAGGCGTCGTCGATAAGCCCGGCTCACCCAGCGCTTCCCAAATACCCAACTTCTTCCCTCGGGATTCTGTCCCATAAGCGTTAACTGTTTCCTAACAAGTTGCGTCAAGAATGCCGCGAATCGTCATGGCGATCGGGAGCGGTGGGGGGTTCATGTGAGGTTTGCGGCTTCGTCCGTTTCGACGTGTGAAATCACCGACCTAACCTGGTCACGCTTCGGGCAGCGAGCATGAGGCGCCGAGTGGCTCCAAGGATCCCCAAGGCGGGTGACATGGACGGGTATCTGTCCAAGGATGAGCTCTCCATGGTTGTGAGCCGCGCTTTGGGTGTTGAAGGGACAGCTCGGCAGAGTCGGTTCAGGACAAATTATCCCGGGGCTGCCTACTCCTGAAGCTCGCAAGAAGGTTGATGAGATCGCGCGAAAACTCGGTGGGGATCCAGACGCCTACTTCTATGGGCTCCAGCCGTCCCAACGGCACTGATCGAAGCGTAGTGGCACAGATCGGACGGCTAGGAGCAGTGCCTTCAGATGGGCACGGAATCGCACCCCGCGATGAACGTCCGTCAGAGGATCTGGCGTCACCCAGAAAGAGTCGATGGGGCTGGCCATCGGTGGCAGTGGTGCTGGCCTACCTAGCGCTCGGGATGATCGCCTACTGGTCGGCGATCCCTGACCTCACCGGCAGGCTCGCGGGTTCCGACGGCGATTTCATTCAGTCGGTCTGGTTCATCGGCTGGATTCCCCACGCACTCGACCATTGGCTCAACCCGTTCTTCAGCAACGCAATGTACGCACCGACGGGTCTCAATCTGGCTCAGAACACGGCCAGCCCGTTCCTCGGACTTCTGACCTATCCCATCTCGCGGCTGGCGGGCCCATTGGCCAGCGCCAATCTGCTGATGGTGCTGGCCATGCCGATGTCGGCCACAGCCGCCTTCGTAGTCTTGCGGAAGTGGAACGTCTGGGGCCCTGCCGCTGCCCTTGGCGGTGCGATCTATGGATTCTCCCCCTACATGGTGGGCCAGGGTCTCGACCACGTCGAACTCATTTTCATCCCAGTCCCGCCGTTTATCGCCCTGACGATCGAGGCGATACTCCACCGCCGGGGCAATCCCCGCTGGCTAGGCATCCAGCTGGGAGCACTCGTCGTGGTGCAGTACCTCATCTCGCCCGAGGTGATGGCCGATGTCGCCCTCTTGTCGATCGCCGCCCTCGTGTGCATCGCGGTCCGCAACCCCGCCGCGTGGCGGATGATGGCGCGCGACGCCCTGGAGCCGATGACTATCGCCATCGGGGTGGTGGCCGTCGCGCTCGCCTACCCCCTCTGGATGCTGCTGGCGGGTCCCCAGCGCTACACCGGCCCGACCCAATCCCTTTCGAGCTTCTATTACAACGACCTGCTGAGCTTTGTGATTCCCGGCCCGTTGCAGCGGGTGTCCTTCGGCATGGAGTCCCAGTGGAGCGGACCACTCGGCGCAATCCAACCGGTCGAGGACGGCGGATACATCGGGATCCCCCTCCTCCTATTGGCCGCTGCGTTCGCCTGGCGCTGGCGGCGCCGGGCCCGGATGCAACTGACCGTCGTGCTGCTGGCGGTTTCGGGCCTGCTTACGCTTGGGTCGAGCCTCTACGTGGGTGGCCACGCGACACACGTCCCACTGCCGTTCACGGTGTTGAAGCACATACCGCTGTTGAATGACATCCAGCCAAGCCGGATCTCGTTCGCCACCAGCGCGTTTATCGCTGCGGTGATCGCGTTCGGGCTCGACGATTGGCATCTGCGCCAGTCCCGGGCTCAAGACGCCACTGTCCACGCGGGGCGTTGGCACGTAACTGCGGCCCCTCTTCTGGCCACGCTGACACTCATTTCGCTGGTCGTAAGCCAGTTTCCGTCGTGGCCGTATCCCCCCGAGGGGTCCACGACTGCCTTGCCCGTCAATGTGGAGCGCGCCATCCCTCCGGGGAACCCCATCACCATCGCGTACCCCTATACGGAGTTTTTCGTGTTTCAGCCGCTGCTCTGGCAATCGGCCAGCGGCTACAAGTTCAGCATTCTCGGAGGTTATGCCCGTCACTCCAATGCCAAGGGCAGCGGAGCCGGCTTCTCGGGAAGCCCGATCCCGATGAACCCGCCCGAGCTGCAGCAGTTCCTTCTTACCAATGACAATCTGGAACTCAATTTTCCAAAGGGTCCGTCGGCGCAAGTTTCCGCTCCTCCGATCACCCCCAGACTGCTGAAGGCGACGCGAACCGCCCTGCTGCGATACCGCGTGCGGGTGGCGATCGTGGATCGGACAGGTGGCTGGGCAATGCCGGTATTGAAGCTCTTCCACGATGTGCTCGGCCCACCGAACTACACACTGAACGGGTTCTCACTGTGGGTGGAGGTGCAGCGAGCCCTGAAGCACAGGGCCACCACTCCAGCGGTGGCCGTACACGGTGCATCGCCGTCGCTCACGGGCTCACCGGTGGTCTCTAGAACCGACGCGGCACCCTGGGCATCGGGCTCACGGGCCGAGGTAGACGCACTCTGCTCGCGGCCCAACCCCCCAATGTGCGTGAAGGGGTTGGAGCCGGCCACCTCATCCCCCTGAACCGAGCGGAGGCACGGTCCGTGCCGTGGTGGCGGGATGGCGGTGTCATTCCAATACTATGAGGGCCGCCGGTTCAGCGCTGATACAGCGCAGGTCTCGGGCATCGGGTCCATGAGAAGTTCAGCCCTGCCTGGGATTGACCGATACCAGCTCGATGTTCAGATCCCGGAACATTTCGAGAGTTCCATGCAGGGCCGCCTGATCCGGGACCCATCCGACTAGGTGGGTCTCGCCATGGTCGCACCGGCTGACCTCGAATCCGCCAATGGCCGCGATCAGGCTCGGACTCAGTCGACCTTTCACGACGATCTCGAAACTCTCGGGGGCATTCAAGGTCGGGCCCGAGCACGCACACCCATCCATCCTGAAGCGATCATCTCGCAAAGTCGTCATCCATGAGGGGTGACTGTGGGACGGAACGACGGGGCGGCAGACGCGGGATGATGGCTTAGTCGCTGCCAGGAGCCAGCAACCAGGTGGCTATCTGTTCATCTGGGCCGGGGACGTCGGAGCGACTCAGGTCCCAGCCGAGGCCTCCGAGCAGCCGCTCGAAGTAGTCGATCACCGCCTCGTCATCTTCGACGCCAGGAGCACCGATCTGCTCCTCAGTGAAGAGACTGAAGGACTCAGTCCCACCACCCTCCAGCGATAGATACACCTTGTGCCCTTCCAACCTTTTTGCGGTCGCTCGGTTGGCCGCGGGGTCGTAGGTGAATGGGGGGACACCTGGCATGCGGAGAGCGTAGGCGGGGATGAAGCCGGGGCAGGGGTCGCCGGGCTGGGGCATGGGGCTGACGGGTATCGACGGTACTGCGCAGTAGCTTTTCAGTCGCCAGCTTCGGCCTCGGCCAACGCGCCCTGCGCATTCTTGAGAGTCGCTTCGTCCTGCGAGAGCTGGATCGCATCACTCGAAACCTGCTCCACTGCGGACTGGGCCCGTGAGCACTCTGACTGCTCGGTCTCCTGGTCGCCACTGAGGAATGAACTCCCGTCGGCCTGGTCCGCCTGGACCGCCACCTGTGCAGAGGAACATTGGTTCGCATCCTCTTGAGCCACGCTCTCGTCGTTCTGATATTGCTCGTTTTCCTGATTCACGGTGTTCTGTGCCTCTTCCACCCAGTTCTCGTCCTCCTGAACAAGTTCAGAAGGCAGTGAACTCGTGGTCGTGGTGGGCTCTACGTACTGGTACCCCGGATATGTCGTTGTGGTTGTGCTGCTCGTTGGCGCCACGTAGGGGGCAGGAACTGGATTACTCGTAGACGCGGCACCGACGGATGCCCGGACGGTGCTCGAGGTCGAGGTGGACGCTGAGTGAACTGCCGACCATGCGGTCGCCGATGGCTGATGGGACCCGCAGCTGGCCAGGATTATGGCCATGCCCGTTATCGCCACAGCCCCAGCGAAGGTCCGCCGCACCCAATGAGGCTAACCAACCCAGCACAGTGACCCGAACCGGCATCGGCGACCCGACCCCGCCTCATTTGGCGAGGGGCAGCGACGACTGAACCCGCCACAACCACAGCCGTAACCGACCCTCGGTCCACGATGCTGACTGCGCGGCCGCCGGCGGGGTAGAGCCGAATGGCTCGGAACCCGCACAACGGACGGGCAACGCTTAGACCGACGGCCGGTCCATTCAGGAGGCGCATTGAACCCGCTATCCCGTCGCTGATGCGGCTCGACTCCGCAAAGCTGCCAGGATCGCTCGAGGACTGGCTGGCTCGCCCTCATGACACCGTGATGCCCCAGGGCCGATTTGTGCGCTCGTTGATTTCCAGCAGGGTGGAGTGCCTACCGGCGTACGACGAACTCCTGCACTCTCGTCAGCCCGGTGGCGTTCCGAAAAGCTCGTGTTCGGCAACCCCGACTCGAATCCCGTTCGCGTAGCAAGTGACCCCCACCGACTGCCACATGCGACCGTACTTGTGAGCCATGCGGGCATCGTTGCCGCTCAGCATGCTGGACGCTGCGCCCGCGACACCCTCTGGTGCAGACCTGAGGACCGAGTCAAGGTCAATCGACTCTGCGTAGTCGATCAGGCGTTGGCCGTTCTTCCGAATGTCGTCGTCTGACTTGCTGTATCGAAGTGCGCTCAGGGCGGACCCATAAAACAGGCGAACGAGCACATACCCGTTAATCCAACAACCGCCAAGAGTCTCAAAGGCCGCGTTGTAATCAGACTTTCGTCGTATCCCCAGGCCCGTGATTGCTTCCGCCACCATGGCGAACTGGATCCGAAGTACCGCTTCGTCTGTTCGCTGGGTCATACCTTGAGGGTCAGACCAAGCCGTTCGACTCTCACGGTCGATCTCTGGGTCGTGACCCTTTTCGCGAAGCGGGTGGCTGAAGTTCTCAATCGCGGCGGAAGGTTCGGTCATCGGACCCTTCGTCCACCAAACTCCCGCAGCCCCGTCAGCCCCTCGATGTGCTCCCTGCAGCTCCACACCCGCCACCAGCGGTCACCTGAGGGGCTGAACCAGCGGCCGGTCCACGAGGGCGTCTCGTGGCAGTGGTTGGCTTGGAGCTGCCGGTCGTAGATCATTCGCCAGCACTGGCCCGGCTGGGCGACGAAGCCGGGGCACGGGTCGCCGGGCTCGGGCAGCGGGGCCATGGGTCGAGGGTAGGCGAAGGGGAGCGCCGGCCTGACTATCCCCAGACCGACGCTTCACTCGCCCAATCAGGCACAGGCTGACCAGGAATCGCACTCTCCATCGCCGCCCGGAGGAGGGGTCCGCGTACGCCGTCATTGCGGTCCGAATAAGGAAACCGGAAGCGCCGGCCGAGGATGTATTGCAGAGGATGACAACGAACACGCTATGAGACTCAGGAACACCACCCGAGACGGTAAAAGAGGCGGCTGGTTGCTCGATACCCCACGGTGCGGTCCCGGTCTGGTCCTTCGTCTCGCTTGGGACCAGATCTCCAAATCGGACGATGCACCAGAGGCTTCCCGTTCCAGGGAGTTCTCGGGCCACAGCTGCCACCTGAAGTGCTGGAGCGCCGCCACTGTCGCGGACGACCAAATGGAACACAGGGTGGCTACCGGGAAGGCTTACATCTATGAGTTCAAGCTGCGGCTGCCAGGCGAGCTGCCGGTCGATTTGGGCCTTCCTGCCAAGTTCCTTGGTCGCGCTGGCTTCTTTGCCGGCCCTCGTGGCGAGGAACACAGTGCCGGCGGCCAACCCCAGGGTTCCGACGGCCACACCAACCTGCAGCCAGATGACGACCCAGTCGCTGACGGCCATGGCGCCGAACCGTACGGTCCGCGAGTTTGTGCAGCAACCCAACCGAATACGCCGCTGGACCCGCTCGGACCCCCTCGGACGGATAAGGACACTTGAGCAGGGGCTATGCAGAACACTGCATACCGGCTCGGACAACGCCTGGACCCCTCTGCTTT
>CAVWKG010000009.1:0-90945 GCA_963755375.1 uncultured Acidimicrobiaceae bacterium
TCGACAACTTCATGGTCGCGGCCGAGAACAAGTGGGGGCAGTTCGTGGGTCTCGTCCTGTTGCTCCCCCACGGGTACGAGGGCCAAGGGCCCGAGCACTCCTCGGCGTGTTACGAGCGATTCCTGTCGCTCTCGGCGCGCGGGAATCTGCGGGTCACGATCCCTTCGACATCGGCGCAGTACTTCCACCTGTTGCGCTCACAGGCGCAGGCCACCCCGAAGCGGCCGCTGATTGTGGTCACTCCCAAGTCGATGCTGCGGGCCCACTTTTCTCGCTCGACCTTTGCCGAGCTCGAATCGGGTTCTTTCCAGCATGTGATCGACGACTCGTCGATCGAGGATCCCTCGACCGTCGACCGCATCGTGCTGTGCAGCGGGAAGATCGCGGACGAGGCGGTGCAGCACCGTGCCGAGCTCGAGCCCGACGAGGCGTCTGGCGTGGCCGTGGTCCGGGTCGACCAGCTCTATCCCTGGCCCGTGGCGCTTCTGACCGCCGTCTTCGACCATTACGTCGGGGCGTCCGAAGTGGTGTGGCTGCAGGAGGAACCCGAGAACATGGGCGCCTGGTCCTTCGTGCACGCCCGCCTCAACGCCTGCCTGCCCGAGCGCTTGCGGCTCCGCCACGTGAGCCGCCCCGGGTCGCCAGCCCCGCCATCGGGAGTGCCGCCCTGCACCAGTTGGAGCAGGCTGATCTCTTGCGACGTGCCATTGGCTGAAACGCACCACGTCGTCGTGGACGGGTCGAACCTGGCCACCGAAGGACGAACCTTCCCCAGTCTCGAGCAACTCGACGAGGCCGTGCGCGCGTACGCCGCCGAGGACCCTGGAGCCCAGCATCATCGTCGTCGTCGATGCGACCTTCGAGCACCGCGGTCGGACGCCGAGCGCGAAGAGGTGCGCCAAGCCATGCTCAACGGTGAGGTCATCTCGCCGCCGCCTGGTGCCATCGGCCGCGGCGATGCGTTCGTGTTGCGCATCGCCGAACGGACAGGGGCGACCGTCCTCTCGAACGATTCCTTCCAGGTATTCCACGGTGAGCACCCGTGGCTCTTCGACGACGGGCGGCTCATCGGTGGCAAGCCAGTGCCGGGCGTGGGCTGGATCTTCACGCCCCGGCTGCCCATCCGGGGACCCAAGAGCCGGGCCGCCACCGCCGAGGCCAGGGCGAAGAAGGACCCCGAGTCGGCCCCCGCCAAGGCCGCGGAGTTGGCGAAGGCGGCCAAGAAGGCAGCCAAGAAGTCGTCGAAGGCCAAGAAGAGCGCCCCGAAGCAGGCGCACCCGGTCGACACCTCCTGGCCGATCACGCCTACGGCGCCGCCGCCGGGCCGGGCCAAGGTGAATCCGGTGTTCTCGAGCGCGATCGATGAGGCGGTCGAGGAAGCACTCCATCCGCCGCAGCCCCAGAAGTCACGGGGCGCCACCAAGAAGCACGCCGCAGCCAAGAAGACGGCGCCACAGAAGAGAGCCAAGGCCAAGAGGGACGCGCCATCGGGCCGGAGAGTCGAGGGCAAAGGACCCCAGACCGGGGCCCGAGGTTCCGTCGGGCCAGGATCCCGGACGACCGCAGAACAAGCGGTCGGCGCCGCCCCCCGCCGTAAACGAGCCGCTGACCTTCATCAATTTCGTGGCCGCCTTCGCGGTCGGGAGCACAGTGGAAGGCGAGGTGGTGTCGTTCACCTCGCACGGAGCGATGGTGGACGTCCCTCTACCCGGGGGGGGAGAGCTGCACTGCTACATCCCGCTGACCGCCATGGGGAACCCGCCGCCGATCAAGGCACGCCAGGTGCTGAAGAAGGGTGAGGTGCGACCGTTCGTGCTGGCGGGGTTGGACCCACCCCGCCGGGTCGCCGAGTTGGCCATCCCACCCACGACGGCCGTGGAGGGGCAAACCGCCGCAGCGAAGAGCGCGCCTTCGACGAAGAAGGCACCCGCCGCGAAGGCTGCCCCGTCGACCAAGAAGGCCGCGGCGAAGAAGGCGGCGTCCCTGCCGGCGAAGAAGTTGGCCAAGAAGGCGGCGGCCGGAGCCAAGAAGGCGCCGAAGAAGGCCGCGGCCAAGAAGGCCGCCAAGGCCAAGTCCGGTCCCGCCAAGAAGTCGGCGGCCAAGAAGGCCGGCAAAGCGCGGCCACGATGAGGTCGGTACGCTCCGATGACCGTGCTGCCCCGACCCGCCGACCTCCTGCCCCACCGGCCGCCCTTCCTCTTCGTGACCGCGGTGACAGCAGTCGAGCCGGGTGTCTCGGCGAGTGGCCACTGGGACCTGACGGGCCGCGAGGAGTTCTTCGCCGGTCATTTCCCGAGCCGGCCGACGCTGCCCGGGGTGTTGATGGTCGAATCGATCGCTCAGCTCGGGGGTATCGCTGTGCTGCTCGACCCTCGCTACGCCGGGAAGTTGCCCCTGTTCGGCGGGATCGAGCGGGCGCGTTTCCGACGACAGGTCGTGCCCGGTGAGACGCTCGAGCTCCAGGTGACCATGGACCGGTTGTCCGCCCGGGCCGGCAAGGGGCATGGGACGGCCTCGGTAGGCGGGCAGATCGCCTGCGAGGCCGAACTTCTCTTCGTGATCGTCGACGGTGGCGCGAACTGATGCGCCTGGCCACCTGGAACGTGAACTCATTGACCGCCCGGCTACCGCGCGTGACCGAGTGGATCACGTCAAACCAGCCCGACGTGCTCTGCATGCAGGAGACGAAGCAGGCGGACGACAAGTTCCCGGAGGAGGCGTTCGCCGAGCTCGGCTATGAGTCCGCCCACTACGGCGACGGGCGGTGGAACGGCGTCGCCATCGTCAGCAAGGTCGGTCTCGACGGGGTCACCCGAGGGTTCGGTACTGCGGACGACGAGCATGGGCGGCGGATCGTGTCGGCGGAGTGCGCCGGAACGCGTGTCTTCTCGGTCTACGTCCCGAACGGTCGCGCCCTGGACAACGAGTTCTACGAGGTCAAGTTGGCCTGGCTCGCCCGCCTGCGCGCCACGCTCGATCAGACCTGTCCGCCCGGTTCCTCCGTGGCCGTGTGCGGCGACTTCAACGTGGCGCCCGACGACGGCGACGTCTGGGACCCCGCTGCCTTCGTGGGCTCGACCCACGTGAGCGAGCCCGAGCGCGCCGCCCTGCGCGTGGTCGAGGGCTGGGGCCTCGACGACGTGTTCCGCCGCTTCAACGAGCCCGGCACCTTCACGTGGTGGGACTACCGCGCCGGTGACTTCCACGAGGGGCGGGGGCTGCGCATCGACCTCGTGCTCGTGAGCGACGATCTGGTGCAGCGGGCGACCGGGTCGTTCCGCGATCGCGACGCGCGGAAGGGGCAGAAGCCGTCCGACCACGCGCCCGTGGTGGTGGACTTCGCCGGCGTCTGACCTCCGCCAGCTATTCCCGCTGATAGCGCTCAGATGCCCCGAAGGTGCCTGGCCGCCGCCAAGAGCAACCGTCGCTGCTCGGCCAGGCACCTTCAGAGATCGGTTCTCCCTGTTCGCTTGGCCGTCGCCAAGAGCAGCCGTCGCTGCTCGGCCAAGCGTGGGAGAGATCGGTCCGGTGATCCGCCTTCGAATCCCCTAGCGCAGGTCAAGCATCAGGTCCCGCAGCGGGACGCCGTCGCAGATGGCCACGATCTTCTCGAAATCCTCTTGTGTCAGCGACTGCTGCACCTGGGGCCAAGTCTTGGCGCCGTCGCGGATGTACGCCATGAAGACCTCCCAGACGGCCAGCCGCTTGCGCATCCGTTCCACCTCGAACTCCAACGAGGCGTAATCGATGAAGTCGGCGTCCTCGGCCTCTTCGGGGTCGGGGTCTACCGGGGGAGTCTGCAGGAGGTCCCGCCGCAGACGGTCGAGGGCTGCTTCCATCGAGTCAGCATCGGAGGACCGACGATGGCTGCCCATCTCCATCTGCATCTCGCCTCCCGTAAAGACCGTCCCCGGGTGATCTCGTCGAGAACACCCTCTTCGGGTTGCATGGTGACACGGCCTCTTTCGGGCGCTATAGAGCCGTTGGAACCTATTCCAGGAAGTGCGGCATGTTTGTTGTGGGCTGATTGCGCCCGTTGTTCGTTTGTTGATTTGCCAGGCACGAGTGCCTCAGAGCAGCAACTCAATGACGGATGGGCCCGCCTCGGAGAAGCCCGTCTCGAGCGCGGTCACGAGGTCTTCGGCATTCTCGACCTGCCGCGCGGGGACGCCCATGCCCCGGGCGAGGTCGCAGAAGTCGAGGTCGGGATCGGTGAGGTCGAGCAGACGGCGGGCGAGTGGTCCTCCGGCGTCGGCGCCCACGCGGTGCAGCTCCATGTTCAAGATGGCGTAGCTCCGATTGGAGAGGACGACGGTTGTGACGTTCAGCCCCTCCCGGGCCTGGGTCCACAGCGCCTGGAGGGTGTACATGGCGCTGCCGTCCGCCTGCAGGCAGAGGATGGGCCGCTCCGGCGCCGCCACCGCCGCGCCGGTGGCCATGGGCAGCCCGATGCCGATGGCACCGCCGGTGAGCGTCAGCCAGTTGTGACGCGGCACTCCCGCCGTGGCCGCCGGGACGAAGAGGCCCGCGGTGTTGCCCTCGTCGACGACGATGGCGCCCTCGGGCAGCACGGCTCCCACGGCGGCAGCCATCGTCTCGGTCGTAATGGCACCGGTGGGGCGGTCGGGCCGGCTCGAGGGAGCGGGGACAGCGGCCTCGCCCGGCGCGCCGAGCGCCTCGGCCAGAGCGTCCAGAGCGCCGGCGGCGTCCTCGCCGGGCCGGGCCAGCGTATGCAGGGTGCATCCCTCCGGGACCAAGTCGCTCACCTTGTCGGGGTAGGCGAAGAAGGACACCGGCGACTTGGCATCGACCAGCACCAGATGCCGCACCCCGTCGAGCTGGGTCTGTGCCATCTCGGCCAGGTAGGCCAGCCGCTCCACCGCCGGAATGCCCGCCCCCCGTTCGAGGTTGGCGGGGAAGGTCTCACCGAGCAGTGCGGCACCGGCCGTGGCGGACACGCGGCTGGCGGCGCGCAGGCCGTCCGCTCGCAGGGCGCTCCCACCGAGCAGGAGCGCGGCGCGCTCGCCTCCCCGCAGCGCCTTGGCCACCTCGGCCACGGTGTCGGCCGGGACGACGGTCGCCCGCCCCCGCGGCCGCGGCGGGCAGGGACCGGTGGTCGACTCCGACCACGAAGCGTCCGCCGGCAGCACCAGGGTGGCCACCAGGCCCGGGGGGCCCGTAGCTGCCGCCACCGCGTCGGCGGCGTCGGCGGCCACGTCGTCGGCGCGAGCCGTCGAGCGGTACCACCCCGACACGGCGCCGGCGATCGATGCGATGTCCGACTGGAGCGGGGCGTCGTAGCGGGCGTGATAGGTCGCATGGTCGCCCACGATGTTCACCAGCGGCGTGCGGGCGCGACGGGCATTGTGCAGGTTGGCCAGCCCGTTGCCGAGGCCGGGCCCGAGATGCAACAGCGTGGCGGCGGGGCGTCCGGCCACGCGCCCGTACCCGTCGGCGGCGCCGGTGACGACGCCCTCGAAGAGGCAGAGGACACCCCGCATCGCCGGCACGTCGTCGAGCGCGGCGACGAAGTGCATCTCGGAGGTCCCCGGGTTGGCGAAGCAGACGTCCACGCCGGCGTCGACCAGGGTGGACAGGAGGGCGCGGGCTCCGTTCACCGCGGCGCTCCGGTCCGCGTGACGCCGAGTAACCGGTCCGGGCCGAGAATCCCCCCGGGGTCGAAGGCCCGCTTGATGGAGCGCATGAGTTCGAGCGACACCGGATCCTGCATCTCGAGGAAGTAAGGCAGCTTGGCCGTCCCGATGCCGTGCTCACCGGAGATGGCGCCTCCGGCGGCGAGTGCCAGTTCGAAGCTGGCGTGCATGAGGGCATGCCGCCGCTCGTCTTCGGGCTGGAAGACGGTGATGTGAACGTTCCCGTCGCCGATGTGACCGCAGCCGGTGATGAGGGCCCCGTGTTCCTGCGCCAGCACGGCCACCTGCGCCAGGTAGTCGGGGATGGTCGCCCGCGGGATAACGGCGTCGATGAGATCGTCGCAACCGGCGGCCTTGCCGACGAAGAAGGCCCGCTCCCGGGCTGCGATGAGCTGCGTCCCCGATGTCGGCGGCAGCACGTAGACGTCGAGCGATCCCAGCTCCTCCAACAGCGTGGCGAGCTGTTGGACGTCCTCCTCCACCCGGTCGGCGTCCATGCCCTCGAGGACCACGACCAGATAGGCGAGGGTGCGCGTCTTAACTTCGTCCGGGATGCCCAGGTCGAGACCGGCGGCCCGGGTGATGCCACCCATCACCAGAACGTCGACGTACTCCAGGATGGACGGGTTGATCCCGCTTTGCACGATGTGCGGCACCGCATGGGCCACCTCCGAGAGGGTCGCGAAGGGCGCCAGGAGCGTGGACGTGACGATGAACCGGGGCTGGAGCTTGACCGTCACCTGCGTCGTGATGGCCAGGGTCCCCTCAGAGCCGATGAGCAGCTGGGTGAGGTCGTAGCCGCTCGAGGACTTGACGAACTTGCCGCCGGTCCGCAGGACGCTGCCGTCAGCCAGCACGACCTCGAGTCCGAGCACGTGATGGCGGGTCACCCCGTAGCGGACCGCCCGCATGCCGCCGGCATTGGTCGCCACGTTGCCTCCGAGCGAGCCGCTCTGCTCACCGGGCGACACCGGGTAGATAAGGCCCAGCGAAGCAAGCTCCCCGTTGAGCTGTTCGAGCGTCACGCCCGGCTCCACCACGGCGACCTGGTTCTCGGTGTCGATCTCGAGAATCCGCTTCATCCGGTCGAAGGCGAGCAGGATCCCGTCGGCGACGGGCACAGCCGCGCCCGAGAGCCCGGTGCCGCTGCCCCGGGCGACCACCGGGACGCCGTGTTCGCTTGCTGCTTTCAGGACCTCTGATACCTCGTCCGTCGAACCCGGCAGGACGAGAACCAGCGGGACCACCGGTACGGTTGTCAGCGCCTCGTCGTGCGTGTAGTCGGTGTGGATGGATTCGCCCGCGAGGACATTGCTCTCGCCGACGGCCTTGCGCAGTTGTTCCAGGAGTTCCGACATGCGACGCCACCCCCAGTTCGAATTGATCGGGCGGCCCGACCTTACCGGGCGTTACCGCTCGTCGTCTGCGGCCTCGGTGCCCTCGGCCAACCGGCGTCGCAGCTCCGCAACGCGGCGGGAGACCTCTGTCGCCGCCGTCGGCGCGGCCTCTTTCTCCAGTTCGGTGATCGTCCCCTCGATCGCCGCCAGCCATGGGCTCGGTCCGCGGGCCGCCCTGCCTCCCGACCCGGTGTCGTCGCCGGATCGCTCGAACCAGCTGCACCAGAGCTCCTCTTCGGAACGGGTCAGCGCCACGTAGAGGAGACGCCGCTCCTCTTCGATGGCGGCAGGAGTCTGCGCCGAGGCGATGGGCATGAGGCCGGCCCCGAGCCCCAGGACGATCACCGTGGGCCATTGCAGGCCCTTGGCGCGGTGGAACGTGGTGAGGACCACGCGATCCCGGTCGCCCGGCGCCTCGTCCCGACCAGGCTCGTCGTCGTCCGATGCCCGACTTCGCTGCCCGGATTCGCCGCGCAGGTCCGACGCCGGGCCGAGATCCGCACCGGCGATCAGGCTCGGCACCCGTGCCTTGTCCATGGCCTCTTGCACCTTGGCCAGCTGGGCATTGGTCCGGGTCAGCACGGCGATGCTCGACCACGGACGGCCGGGAATGCGCGACCTTTTTGCCCGGTCGGCCACCCAGGCCGCCTCGTCATCGTTGGTGGCGTGCGACACGACCTTGGGGACCGGCCCGTCGACCCGGGTCGTGCGCGGCGGGACCACCTCGCCCCCCACCCCGAAGGCACCGCCCTCCCGAAGAACCGCGGTGGCCACCGCGACCACCTGCGGCGTACAGCGGTGGTTCTCGTCCAGCCGGATGACCGCGGTCCCGCGCAAGATCTCGGGCAGTCGGTCGAGCAGGGTCGGGTCGGCGCCGTTGAACCCGTAGACGGACTGGTTGGGGTCGCCCACGACGAAGAGGTCGGGCTCGTCGGCCAGCATGGCGGTGAGGAGCCGGAACTGGGCCGGGTTGACGTCCTGCATCTCGTCGACGAAGAGGTACCGGGTGCGCCAGCGGATGGAGTCGGCGAACTCGCTGTCGCCGGCCAGTGCATCCGCACAGGACACGATCAGGTCGTCGAAGTCGAGGAGGCGTCGCCGGCTCCGCTCCACCTCGTAGCGGGTGAAGGCGTCCGCCACCTGCTCGGCGCTCATTCCGCTACGGCGGTGGTGACGGCGCGCCTCGGCTTCGTACTGCTCAGGCGGGACCAGGCGCGCCTTGGCCCAACCGATCTCCCCGTCGAGGGCGCGGGTACGCCGGGCGTCGCCGGTCGTCACCTCGGCCACCAGGCGGCGGCGGTCCGGTAGGAGCTGGGGGAGCGGCCGGCCCCGCAGTTCCCGGTGCTCGCGGAGGAGACCGAGTGCGGTGCGATGGAAGGTCCCGGCCTTTACGCCGGACACGCCCAGCGAATACAGCCGGGTGCGCAGTTCGTCCGCGGCCTTGCGGCTGAACGTGGTGACGAGGGTGCGGTCGGGCTCGATGGACCCGTCGCGCACCCGCCGGGCCACCCGGAGCGTCAGCACCCTCGTCTTGCCCGCCCCCGCCCCCGCCACGACACAGAGCAGCGGCTCGTCCGATTCGATGGCCTCGCGCTGGGACACCGTGAGACGGTTGGCGCCCGGGAGGGCGTCCCAGGTGTCACTCTCCAAGCCCTCGAACGTCATGACCACACTCCGCACGGTACAGAAGGGGTGCTCGCAGCACCCGCCGGACCTGCGCCTATCGTGACCGAACCGGGTCGTTGATGCCCCATCGGACGGAACGGGCATGTCCGAACGTGATCTCCGGACCCGATTTCGACGAAGAGCCGAGCGACTCCGGACCTAGAGCACTCGATGTGTCCGGAGCGAACGCCGACGGACGTGGCGGGCGCGCGCCAGCACCACCAGCTCTTCGACGACCTGGTCGAACGGAAGGCCCTCGGCCTCCCAGAGCATGGGGAACATGGAAATCGGGGTGAAGCCGGGCATGGTGTTCACTTCGTTGATGACGATCACGTCGTCGTTGCGCAGGAAGACGTCGATTCGGGCCAGACCCTCCACGCGCAGGGCCCGGTACGCCGCCCGCGCCAGCTGTTGGGCGTGCTCCAGCTGGGTGTCCTTCAGGTCGGTGGGGGCAACTGTCTCGGCGAGCCCCAACACGTACTTGTCCTCGTAGTCGTAGAACTCCCGGCTGGGGATGATCTCGCCCGCACGTGACACGCGCACGTCTTCGTTACCCATGAGCGCGAGCTCCAACTCGCGGCCAGGGACGTACTCCTCCAGGATCACATGGTCGTCGAACTCGAAGGCGGACAGGACGGCATCCCCCAACGCCGCCGCATCGGACGCCTTGGCGACGCCGATGGAGGAGCCGAGGTTGGCCGGCTTGACGAAAACCGGCAGGCCGAGCGACACGAGTGCCTCCTCCATGACCTCAGCGGACCAGGAGGATCGAGCCACCATTCTCCAGCCCGCGACCGGGAGGCCGTGGTCGCGTAGCACCGACTTGGCGATGCCCTTGTCCATGCAGATGGCGGACGCGAGCACACCGGCGCCGACGTAGGGCACGCCCGTCGTTTCGAGGTGGCCCTGCAGGACACCGTCCTCGCCGAAGGGCCCGTGGAGGGCCGGGAACACCACGGCGTCCGGAGAAAGGCCTTGGCCCAGGTGGGTGAGCGCCGTGTCGGGGTCCTGATGCAACAGGTCGTCCGGAGAGGGCAGTGCTTCCGTGTCGGCCAGACCGGTCAGGACCCGATTGGCGTCGACCCATCGTGTGTCGTGGGTCAACCCGACCACCCTTACGGTGAACCCTCCTTCGAGCGCGCAGGCGACGATGCGACGCGCCGAGACGCACGACACCTCGTGCTCCGCCGACGGGCCCCCGTAGACGACCGCCAGCACTCCGGGATCGGGCATCGACCGAGGCTATACAATTGGCTGCAAGGGTGATGCGTGCGATTCTCCACTTCTGAACTCGCAGCCCGGCTCGGGGGGAGCAGGTCGGACCCGACGTCACCGTCAAGGGAGCGAGTATCGATACCAGGACGGTCTTGCCGGGACAGCTCTACGTTCCCATCGTCGCCGAACGCGACGGACACCAGTTCATCGGCTCGGCCCTCGAGCGAGGTGCCCCGGCCTACCTCACCGCACGGGAACCCATCGGCGCGACAGCGATCGTCGTGGCGGACACGGCCGTGTCGCTCCTCCGTCTGGGTTTTGTCGCCCGCGAGCGCATGCGCGGGGAAGTCATCGGCATCACCGGCTCGGTCGGCAAGACGACGACCAAGGACCTCCTCCGCAGTTGCCTCGCCTCGAGGTTCGGGGTGTCGGCCAGCGAGCGGTCGTTCAACAACGAACTCGGACTCCCGCTGACGCTGCTGAACGCACCCGACGACGTCGAATGGGTCGTCCTGGAGATGGGCGCTCGCGGAGTGGGTCACATCGCGCGCCTCACCGAGGTGGGCCGCCCCGATGTCGGGATCGTGACCAGCGTGGCGATGGCCCACGTGGAGTTTCTCGGTGATCTCGAGGGGGTGGCCCGGGCGAAGAGCGAACTCGTGACGGCGCTGCCTCCATCGGGTGTGGCCGTCTTGAACTTTGACGACGCGTGGGTGGCGCGGATGGCCTCGGTCAGCCCGTGCCCGGTCCTGGGTTACGCGGTCGAGAGCAAGGCCGAGGTGCGGGCGGAGGGCGTCATGGTCGACGGCGAGCTCCGACCGCGATTTCAGCTCTCCACGCCGTGGGGCACGGGCGAGGTCCGGCTCGCGTTGCACGGGATGCAGCAGGTCCCGAATGCGCTGGCGGCAGCCGCCGCGGCGTTGTGGTGTGGCGTTCCCTTCGACGATGTGGTGTCCGCCCTCGCCATCGCCACCGGATCGCCGCTCCGCATGGAAGTACACCAGGTTCCGAACGGTCCCGTCCTGGTCGTGGACTGCTACAACGCCAACCCGGCCTCGACGGAGGCGGCACTACGTTCGATGGCCGCGTTGCCGGCCCCCCGGAAGTTGGCGCTCCTCGGGCTCATGGCCGAGCTCGGAACAGAGACCGAGGCCGAGCACCGGAGGGCCGCCGGGCTGGCCGAGGAGCTCGGGATCGAGGTAGTGGGCTACCAGACCGGCTTCTACGGGCCGGCGCAGGTGACCAGCACCGACGAAGCCGTGGCGCTCCTACGGACGTTGGGTCCGAGCGACGCCGCTCTCGTGAAGGGCAGCCGGGTGGCGCGCCTCGAAGACGTCGTGCTGCGGTACGAAGGGGAGACGGGCCTTTAGTCGCTCGTGGTCGCGGAGCGCTTGGGCGCGCCATCTGGCATGGCGACGCCGACGAGGACCCGGCGGGACAGCTCGCCGTACAGCGATTCCGTACGCGCCGACGGGGAGCATCCCGGGTCGAGGGCGTCCACGCGGCGCTGGCATTCCCGCCACTCGAGGCGGAGGCGGTCTGCGTCGCCTTCGGCCGCGGCCACCTGCATGGCCGACCGGGAGAGCGCCTCGCTGTAGGGCTCGACGATACGTGCTTGTTCCAGTCCCCACCGGGCGAGATCGAAGAGCCCGGCCTCGGAGGCCAGCGACGCCATGACGCAGGCGGCGTCGACGAGCACGGCGGCGATGCGTCCGCCGTGGCCCTCGGCTTCCCACCACGAGTACCCCGACAGTGCGTTGGCCAGCGGCTCCCCCTCCACCAGGGAGAGCGCGGCGCGAAAGTAGGCGACCGCCACAGCCGGATCGGATTGTTGCGCCGCCTCGGCGGCCAGTGCCGCGGCACGCTGCACGTCGGTTGTCACCTGGGGCGAGAGTTGGTAGAGACCATGACGCGTGCCGGCGGGAAACAGCGGATCGCCGTGCTCGTCGACCCCCATGGCGCGCCGCGCCGCATAGGCCGTGTTGAAGAGAGTCTTCGAGGCGGCGTCGGCGTCGGACGACCCGAGCACGCGGGTGCGCAGCCGGTCGCTGGTGATGACGTCGGGCTGGTGCAGCGCGAGATAGGCGACGAGCTCGACCGCCCGACGGGAGCGATTGGGTGGGAGATCGTCCTGTAACCCGTCCAGACGGGGCGTCATCGTCAGGAGCCGCACGTCGACTGCTCCGGGCGCCAGCACGGCCGTCCCGCTCGCTGGCGCGGCCGTTCCGTGGCGGGTCGTGGAGCCCCGAGGAGTGGGGTCGTCCTCCGGGTGCGACGTCACCAGTTCCGTGATCCGCTCGGCCGTCTCGGTCGATTGGAGATGAGGGCGGACGACCAGGCCCATGGGGTGCAGGGTGGCAGCTCGGCGATCGACCAGGACCGTCAGGTCGCTCGCGGCCACTGGCGCCATGGTGATCACTGCGCAGCGCGCGGCCGCCCCCGGGGGGAGACGAGCCGGGTCCCCGCAGAAGAGCACGCGTCGAGCGACCATCGGGTCGGCCGCCGCTTCGGCGCGCAGTCCGCTGTCATCGGGATCCTCAGTCACCAGGATCGTCTCCGACCACGCCCAGGAGCCGACGGCCGCTCGCGCCGCGCGCCACAGATCCGGCGCTGCCTCGCCGAGAAGCGGCAGCACGTCTCCCGGTTGGAGCGGGACGAGCCAGGTCCCCTCGCCGTCATCTCCGATGGGCAGCACGACGGGCAGGTAGGGGAGGGAGGGGTCGTGGCCCTCGAGGGCAGCATGGCTGACGTGCCACGCCGTGTCGTTCCTGACTCGGACAAAGCCATCCGGAGGGTCGTCCCGAGGCGCGTCGGCGAAACAGAAGGTAACGCCCGAGGCCGAGACGCAGATCGCGCGGACCGTGGGAGCGGACGCTCGGCCGTCAAGGGAGAGACCCAGGAGGCAATTGGCGGCTTCGAAGGAACGGAGCGCCGGAACACCCGCGAAGCGGTCGAGAAGGGTCGCCGCGTCCAGGGCCCCCTCCGACAGCGCCGGTCCCGGGACGGGGTCGCCGGTGAACCGCGCGCCAATTCTGCGCTTGCGCCTGGCGCGCCGGGCAAGTGCCGCGCAGGCCAGCGATCCGAGGCCGAGGGCAACGAGTTCGGGCAGGTGTCCCGCCGGCGCCCGGTGCGCGGCGCTCGCCCCACCGGCGTCGGCGGCGTGGCGGGCATCTTCGGGCAGGCGCAGGTACCACCCCTCTCGGAGCTGATCCGGATCCACGAAGCGCGCGCCTCCACCCACGTCGCGACCGAGATTGAGCGAGGCGAGCGCCGTCCAATCCGCCCCGTCGCTCAGAAGATCATCGGCAATGCGCCACAGCGTGTCGCCGCGCTGCA
The DNA here is from genome assembly GCA_963755375.1 of uncultured Acidimicrobiaceae bacterium. Taxonomy (GTDB): domain Bacteria; phylum Actinomycetota; class Acidimicrobiia; order Acidimicrobiales; family RAAP-2; genus Bog-473. The sequence goes on from CAVWKG010000009.1 coordinate 13,268, forward strand.
CGGCGTAAGTCGAGACAGTGGTGGGCGGCGACCCGGGTGCTGCGACCGGAAGTCGGGCCATCACGGCGATTGACGGCCCGATACCCGCCGGGGCGTTTGCTCCGGCGCCCGTTGCCAGCGTGAGAGGGGCGCCAAAGGTCGTGAGGGCCAGCACGCCGAACGCGATGCGTGCCGCCACACGGTCCAGGACGGACGAGCCCTGGCGCACCCCGACCTCACCGCTGCGCACGTGTGCCACCACCGCTCGGATCAGCTGTCCGCAGCAGGCGACCCAGGCCACCCAGGCCGCCAGCACGAGAAGGCACAGCGCATCGCGCGGCAGGGGCCGCCAGGCGTGTCCGAGTCCGCGCGCCAGCGGGTTGCCGACGATCATGACGAGCACGGCCGGCACCGCCGTGAACGCGAGCAGGGCGGCGAAGGCCGCGCCGAGGACGTCGAGGAACCGTTGGGGACGCCCGGCCCGGGCCTCCTTACCCACCGCTCGGACCGATGGTGATGGTGTACGTCAGGGACACGGTTTCCGACGAGGGCTCGCTCACAGTGGCGAGGCAACTCCCGCTGGCGTCAGGCAGCGACGCGTCCATGGCTGAGGTCCCGCCCACGCTCTGGTTTCCGCTCGGGCAGCTCACCTCCATGGTGAGGTAGGTGTCGCCCGACCACACGACGGAGAGTTCCATTGCACCGGTTCCGGTGAACCCGTACTGGTTCGACGCTTGAAGCGGGGGATCGAGGTAGCCCTGGGTCTGGGTGCGGTCGGCCGGCACCGAGGCGCTCTGGTACGTCGTCGTGGTGGTCGCCGGTGCCAGCGTCGTCGTGGTGACACCCTGCCCTGCCGGCTGAGGCGTGCTGACGGTGTCGGGCGTTCCTACAGTCAGGCGTGACGAGGGAGGGCCGGTCGAGCCAGACGGAGGCGGTGTCGGCGTGGTCGTGCTGGTCGTCGTCGTGGATGACGGGGTCGCTCCGGTGCCGGCACTCCGGTGTGCGCCCGTTCGAGGGGAGAGGCGCTCCGCGGGCTCGGCCGGCCCGCCAACCCGGTGGGGGGCCGGCCGTGGCGTGCTCCCCGCTGTCGCCACGAGCAGCGCCATGAGACCCAACGACACGGCGAGGATCACCCACCAATTGGGACGGCCGCGGGCAACCCGCGAACGCCAACCTTCGGATGTGCCGGGCCCGCCACCAACCACGGGCACACGATACGCATGCGTCACGTCGTGCGCACTCGGCGGTCAGGCGCACAGGCGGCGCTGACCGCGCTCACGCCGGGCAGAGAGGGCGCGGCGATCGCGTCCGGTCAGCGCGGACAGGTCGGCGATGGAATAGCCCAAGACGTGGTGGGCGTAGAGGACCTGGACCTCGTCGGGTCGCATCCCTTCTCGGTGCAGATCGATGAGCGTGCGGGCCAGCTCCTCGAGGTCGGTCTCCGCTCGAGACGATCCCGTCCGCGCATCGGCCAGGTCTGGCCCGAGCGGGACCGATCGCCCTTCCAGGTCCTTGGACCGGAAGAGCTGGCGCCGGAGGCGACAGCGGATGGCGGAAAGCAGGTCGAGCACGGCGTAGGGGCGGTCCTGTCCGGACCATTCCTGAAGCACGAGCCAGGTCGTCGAGAGCAGCTCGCCGAAGAACTCCTCTCCGTCCTGCCATTCCCCGCCGCGTCCCCAGCACAGCTTCCCGGCCACCGTCACGAGTCCCGGGAGAAGGACCTGCACCAGCATCCGGCAGATGAAGGGGTCGTCCTCCGACTCCCGCAGCAGGACCCTCACCAGGTGGGCAGCCTCCTCGCGCTGGGCCCGGCCCGAGGCGCGCCGCATGTGGTCGACGAGATCGCAGGGCGTGGGGCACGGCGGCGGGTCGCTCCCGGGTCCGAGGACCAGGAGCGTCAGGCAAGGATCGCGTCCGGCTACGTCCCGGAGCGTCCGGACGGCGCTGGGGGATCGGCCGATCGACCGCCACTCGGCGGCCATCTGGTCGATGAGGGCAACGCGTTGCTTCGAAGTGAGGGTAGTCATAGCGGGAGCGTCATCCCCCTACCTCCCCCGATCGCTCCCACCGCAGCGCCGTCGTGCGCCGACGCCCGTGGCAGCTGCGATGCTCCTGGTCGGCGATAGTGTGCCGCCGATGGACATCGACGAGTTCTACGAAGCGGACCCCCGCCGGCGGGCCTCCGCCGAGCTCGAGCTGGGGTCGGACTGGATGGACGCGGACGGGGTGCGTCACGAGCTGAACTTCGTGGAGGACACCGGCGAGCTCTACGTGCTGCGCGAGCCGTCGCCCCACGTGACGGAGGACCCGTTCGGCGGTCTGCACGTTTCGGCCCCACCGGGCTACGACGACAAGATGACGGTGCACGTCATCGCCCTGATCCCGTCGGTCGACGAGGTGCACAGGATCCTCGCCGGTTGGCCGGAGGCGATGCAGGGGGATCACGGCGCCGACTGGCTCGGCGACCGGCTTCGGGGGGCGGGCGTCACGGTCGGCCCGGCGGGGGATCCCATCCCCGACGACGGACCCGATCACTGACCGGAGCCACCCCGGGCGAGTCCTAGGTCGGCGGCTCCAGGTCCAGCATCTTGGCCAGCAGCTGGGTGGCGATGTTGTCGGTCGCCATGGCGGCGTCCATGAGGTTGTTCCCGAAGACGAGCTTCGAGAGCCGGTACATGACCACGGCGAAGCGGAAGCCCGAGAAGATCTCGTAGAAGAAGATGTTCCGCATGGGCCTGCCCATCATCTCGGAGTAGCGCTCGATGGTGTCCTCGTGGGAGCCGAATCCCGCCGGCCTCGGGACGCCGAGGCCCTCGGAGAACTGCCTGTCGAAGTAGAGCCACCAGCCCAGGTCCAGCTCGGGCTGGGCCAGGGAGGCCATCTCCCAGTCCACCACGGCGGCGCAGCGGAAGTCGTCCCAGATGATGTTGCCGATCCGGCTGTCGCCCCAGCTGATCACGACCTCGCCGTCCTCGGCGGGCCGGTGCTCGACGAGCCACTGCCAGGTCGACTCGATCACCGGGACCGTCTCGCCCTGGGTGGCCCAGTCGAGGAAGTCCCGGTAGTACGACATCTGCTGCTCGAGCCCGGGCCGCCCCCGGGCGGCGTCGCTGAGCCACTCGAGCCCCACGGCCCGCCAGTCGGTGCGGTGCACCGCGGCGAGCGCGTCGATGCCGCTCCACCACATGCGCTCCTGCTGTTCGGGGGTCGCCTCGAGCACCCAGCCCTCCAAGGTGTACGGGATGTTGTCCGAAGGGACCAGGCCCTCGACGTGGTCCATGGAGAAGAAGGGCACGCCGAAGTACCGGGTGTCCTCCTCGTACCACCCCAGGCGGGGGAGGGGGACCGTCGACCCGCCGTCGGCCAGGGCGCGCATGGCCCGGTACTGCGTGGAGAACTCGGCGTCGAGGAAGAGCAGGTGCTGGGTCGGTGCGACGCGCACGACCAGGCGCCGCTCGTCGCCGTCAGCCGAGCGGGTGCGGCACAGGATCGTCTCGTTCGAGAACCCGTTGGCACCGGGGGCCTGCACGTCGAAGACCTCCAGACCAGACCCGTCAGGTGACTTGGTGGCCAGCCAGCGCGTGAGGATGGCGGCCACCTCTTCGGGGTTGCGCTGGCTGATGTCGGGCACGAGGCGGCACTCTATCGACGGGACGGCCGGTTCGGGGGGTCCCCGGCGGGGCCGGATAGCGTCGCCCCTCATGCTGATCGTGATCGACCTGTCCGGCTCCAGGGTGTCCCTGCGCGATCCCGACGAGTTCACCCGGTTCTCCGTGACGGTGGAAGGGGACGGGGACCTGGCCCAAGTGGTGCGGCAGTCCGGTCTCGGCCACCTGCGGGCCGACAGCGAGCACGTGGTGGTGGACCCGCTGGCGCTGCGGGCGCTGGCGGGGCCCGCAGCGGACGATCGCTGGGACCAGGGCTTCGCCGCAATGTGCGCGTATGCCGCCGGGAAGGGCTGGGTGGAGCCCGACGGCGGTGTCCTCGCCCATATCGAGCCCCGTCTCCAGGCGGGCTGAACCGGTTCCACGGCGTCGGCCGGTGACGGGGCGGACTGTCCCCTCCCCACGAGGCGCCGCTACCCTTGAGACGCCGACCGGCGCGTCCGGCGGTGGGGGGCGGGCGCCCTCTGAGATCCTGGGAGGGACGCATGGCGATTCGGGACTACGACCGCTTGTTCATCGGCGGCGACTGGGTGGCCCCCGAGGGGACCGACCTCATCTCGGTGATCTCGCCCTCGACCGAGGAGGTCATCGCCCGTGTGCCCGACGGCACCGAGGCTGACATCGACAAGGCAGTGGCGGCGGCGCGGACGGCGTTCGACAACGGACCGTGGCCCCGCCTGACGCCGGCGGAGCGGGCCGAAGTCTTGGCCAAGGTGGCCGCGCAGGTGATGGCCGAGATGGATGACATGGCCGCCATCATCACGCAGGAGATGGGCTCGCCGATCTCGTTCTCGGGCATGGGCCAGGTGCTCGCACCCACCATGATCTTCAACTATTACGTCGACCTGGCCACCACGTACGCCTTCGACGAGGTGCGCACCGGGATGTTGAACCCGCAGGTGCTGGTGACCAAGGAGCCCGTCGGCGTCGTGGGCGCCATCGCCCCGTGGAACGTGCCGCTCTTCATTGCGGCGGCCAAGCTGGCGCCGTCGTTGGCCGCCGGGTGCACCGTCGTCTACAAGCCGGCGCCCGAGACGCCGTTCGACGCGTTCCGCCTGGCTGAGATCTTCGCCGAGGCGGGGCTGCCCAAGGGCGTCCTCTCGGTCATTCCGGCTGGTCGCGAGGTCAGCGAGCACCTGGTGAAGCACCCCGGCGTGGACAAGATCTCCTTCACCGGCTCGGGGGTCGGGGGCAAGCGCATCGGCGGACTCTGCGGCGAGCGGCTGAAGCGCTGCACGCTCGAGCTGGGCGGCAAGTCGGCGGCCATCATCCTCGACGACGCCGACCTGGCGACGACGATCCCGACACTGCTGCCCAACGCCATCATGAACAACGGGCAGGCCTGCATCGCGCAGACCCGCATCCTGGCGCCGCGCGGGCGCTACGCCGAGGTCGTCGACGCGGTCGTGTCGGGCGTGGCCGCCATGAAGGTGGGCGACCCCATGGACCCTGCCACCGAGGTCGGGCCGGTGGTGGCCGAGCGGCAGCGGAACAGGATCGAGGGCTATCTCGACAGCGGGCGCGAAGAAGGCGCCACGGTCGCGCTCGGGGGTGGACGCCCGTCGGGCTCCGACTTCGCCAAGGGCTGGTACGTCGAGCCCACCGTGTTCTCTGACGTGGACAACAAAATGAAGATCGCCCAGGAGGAGATCTTCGGTCCGGTCCTCGTGGTCATCCCCTACGACGGTGACGACAACGCGGTCGAGATCGCCAACGACTCCAACTACGGGCTGTGCGGGTCGGTCTGGACGGGCGACAACGACCGCGGCCTCGGGGTGGCGCGCCAGGTGCGCACCGGCACCTACATGCTGAACGCGCCCGTGCCGATCGACTTCTCGACGCCGTTCGGCGGCTACAAGGAGTCGGGCGTGGGGCGTGAGTTCGGCCCGGAGGGCCTGGAAGGCTTCCTCGAGATGAAGTCGATCGCCCTGCCGGCGGGGTACACGCCGGGGTCCTAGGGCGGGCGCGGGTCACGAAGAGGAGGCGGCGACTGTCGGGGAGATGGGAGAGACGTAGCCCGACAGGGGCGCGCCCTTCCCCTTCACGTCGGCGAACGCCTGGTGGTCCCCGACCTCGACCACGCTGTAGCCGGTGCGATCGCCGTCACCATTGACGACGTCGGGCGCCGCGTCGTTGCCTGTGGCCGCGGTGACGATCGCCACGTGGACGGCGGTGACCGCGGACGTGTCGAGCCCGTAGACGGCAACGTCGCCCGGCTGCGGCGTATAGCCCGACCCGACTGGGTGCCAGGTGTCGTGGTCGGTCCCCCAGACGTAGAAGCTGGCGGTGTCGCCGTTGAGGAAGCCCGGCGCCAACTGGTACGTGACCTCGGCACCGGCCTGCTTCCAGGCCCAGGCGGCGAAGTCGGCGCACCACTCCTCGTCGAGGTTGTCGTTGCCGCAGTCGTCGACCCCGGCGTTCCAGAAGGCGCTGAACTTGTTGCAGTAGGTGTCGGAAGGGTCGGTCTGGTAGCCCACCTGGCCCTGGGCGACGGCGACGATGCGGGCGCGTAGCGGGCTGAGGGGGGGTCCGCGCTGGAGTCGTGCCACCACCACGACACCGGCGCCGAGCACCACGAGCACCAGCACACACGTGACGAAACGGCGGTGGCGCCCCGGGGCTCGGCGGGGCGGAGGGGGTAGGGCCAACGGTCCGGTCGGGCTCAGGGAGGAACAGGGTAGCGAGCAGTGCCCGCTGGGAGGTCGCGGCCCGCTTCTGCGAGAATGGCGGGTCCCCGGCCACCCAGAGTGCGGTGTCGCCCCGAGACGACCGAGGAGGGATGGGCCTCATGCAGGACGACGAGAGCGCGGTCTCGCACACTCGTCTCGCCTATCTCCCCGCGCTCGACGGGGTGCGAGCCTGCGCCGTCCTGGCCGTGATGATGTTCCACGGTGGGATCCCGCACATGGACGGGGGGTTCATGGGGGTCGATGCGTTCTTCGTCCTGTCGGGATTCCTCATCACCTCGCTCCTCATCGGTGAATGGCGACAGACGCTGACGATCAAGCTCGGGGCGTTCTGGGCCCGCCGGGCCCGCCGCCTGCTTCCGGCGCTCCTCCTGATGCTGCTCTTCGTGGCCTTCTTCGCGTCCGTCATCGTCCCCAGGGGGACGTACGGGGCGCTCCGCCTCGACGCGTTGGCCACCCTCCTCTACGTGAGCAACTGGCACTTCATCCTCGTCAATTCCAACTACTTCAACGAGACATCGGCCTCGTCGCCGTTGCTGCACACGTGGTCACTGGCGGTCGAGGAGCAGTTCTACGTGATCTGGCCGCTGGTGGTGTTGGGCATCATGCATTTCACCCGCAGCCTGCGGGCATTGTTCGCATTGTGCTGCGCGGCGGCCATCGCCTCGGCCGTCTGGATGTCCGTCGTCTACGACGGCGGCCTCAACACCAACCGGGCCTATCTCGGGACCGATACCCGCTCCCAGTGCCTCTTCATCGGCTGCGCGCTGGCGGTGGGACTCGTGCTGCTCACGCAGCGCAGCCACGAGGAGGGGCGCCTGGCCCGGGGCGAGCTCTGGCGGCCTGAAGGCAATGGGGGCCGGGTGGCCTGCGGGGTCGCGGGCATCATCGGGGCCGCCCTGGCCGTCCTCCTCTGGGTCCTCATCACTTCGACGTCCTCCTTCCCCTATTCGGGCGGGTTCTTCCTGATCGGACTTTCGATCGCCTGCGTGATCCTCTCGGCCGTCGCGGCCCCGCTCAGCATCGTGCCGCGGCTGCTGTCGCTGGCCCCGGTCCGCTATGTGGGCCGGATCTCGTACGGGCTCTACATCTGGCACTGGCCGATCTTCATTTGGCTGGACCACTCCCGCACAGGGCTCTACGGGTACGAGCTCTTCGCGGTGCGCGTCCTCGTCACCTTTGCCGTGTCGGTCGTGTCGTTCCATCTCATCGAGCGCCCGATCCGCATGGGGACGTTCGTCAGCCAGTGGCGGGCGTGGCTGGTCGTGCCCGTCGGCGTCGGCGCCGTACTGGTCGCTGTCATCGCGGCGACGACGGGGACGACGGCGGTCGCCAGCTCCGCGCTCACTGGCGGTATCGGCACGACGGGATCGTCGACCACCACGACGACGACGCCATCGACGCCCGTCTCGGCCCAGCCCGTGCGAGTGCTCCTCTTCGGCGACTCGGTGGCCCTTACCCTCGGCATCGGGTTGTCCGATCCGACGGATCAGAACAAGTACGGCTACGTCCTGGCGGACAAGGGGATCCTCGGCTGCGGTGTCGTCGACGGGCCCGAGGTCGAGCTGATGGGGGCCCGCGACACGACGCCGTCGGCGTGCAACGGCTCTCCCTTGGTGCCCGGCGAGCCGGCCGACAACCAGCCCTGGCCGAACCAGTGGAAGGCCGCAATCTACGACGTCCGGCCGAATGTTGTCGTGCTCCTGGCCGGGCGCTGGGAGGTGGTCGACCGCGAGTACGAGGGGTCCTGGACGAACATCTTGCACCCGGCCTATGCCGCGTACGTGAAGAGCCAGCTCGAACAGGCCTCACAACTCGTCACGGCGACGGGGGCCCGCATGGTGTTCCTGACCGCACCATGCACGGACGAGGGGGAGCAGCCGGACGGCGCACCCTGGCCCGAGGACAATCCGGCGCGACTGGCCGCCTACAACAAACTGGTGCGAGAGGTGGTAGCCGAGCATGCAAAGACGGACTCGGCGGTCGATCTCTTCGGTGCCGCGTGTCCTGGCGGCAAGTTCGCCACCACGGTCCACGGCGTGGCGATCCGGATGTCCGACGGTGTCCACTTCACCGACGCGGGGGGCCAGTACCTGGCGCCCAAGATCATGCCTGCCATCGTGGCGGCTGGGCGGGCGCAGGTGGCGGGAAGCGCCACACCCGTCTCAACCGGAGGGTGATGCCGGCTGCGGATTCACGTCCTGGGGCGTGCTGTTCCCTGTCGGGGACTGCGGGTTGACGTTGGGGTTGGAATCGGCGACGACGCACTGGGCGCGCAACGACGGGACGAGGTGGCCCTCATCGACCGTGGCGCCCTCGGAGATGGTCGTCATCAGCGAATTCCAGGAGCCGTCGTCGGAGTTGGCTTCGGCGGCCAAGGGGAGCGCGGCCCGCAACTCCTGATCGGCTTCCTTCTGAAGCTGTGCAGCGGCCGCCTCGGACGTGCCGGCGCTGATGGCACGCAGGTAGTCCGTCACGGATCGGTGTACGTGGACGCAGGCCTGCTGCGCCAGGTTCTGGCCCCCCTGGTTACTGCAGGCGCTCAGTCCGAGGGCCGCGCCCGCCGCCAGCGCCACCACCGCCAGGATCCGGACTGCATCGGGGCGGCCGGCCCGCCGCATGTCAGCCCAGCCAGCGTTCGGCGGACTCGAGCAGGAAGCGGCTCACTGCGAGGGCCCGGTCGAAGACGTCGCAGAGGAGTTCCTCACCGCTGAGGACCCGGGCCAGCGACACCGGGTGCCGTGCGACGATGCTGAGCCGCCGCTCCGATCCCTCGGTGGCGTCGGCGAACGAGTCGATGGCCGAGACCTCCAGGGGGAGCTCGATCCCGCCGACCCCGGCCAGGTCGATGGCCAGGCGGAGGAGATCGGGCCCTCTGGGGAGGGGCGGGAGCGCCCAGGTGAAGGTCAGCGGGAAATGGAACTCGTCCGGAGGCTCCTCGTCCTCGGAGAGGAGTACGACGGCGTCCTCGAAGGAGAGGAGGACACGGGGGTCGACATCGAGGGCGAGATGCAGGTCGAGCGGGCCGCCGCAGCCTTCCTCGGGGTGCAGGTCGACCTCCCAGACCTGGCGCAAGGAGTAGGTCTCTACGAAGTGCCGTTCGTCGTGCACGTGGAATCCGTGGTCGACGGAGTGGTCCTTCAGGTCGGCGACGTACCCCGCAACGTCAATGGCAGCCACAACCGGCAAAGCCTAATGGGCGTGGGCCCTCAGGCAGCCCGGCGGCCAGGCGGGCGGGGGCGACGCCGGCCGATAGGGTTCGTCACCCGTGGACGACGTCCGGCTACTCGAAGTGCTCGACGAGGCAGTGCGCGCCGTGCGTGGCGCGCTGGAAACGCTCGAGGACTGGGGGCCCAGCGGAGGAAAGCCGGGGCAGTACCGGCTCGACCTGGCCGCCGACGGGGCGGCGCTCCCGGTGCTCCACGGCGCTGGCCTCGCGGTCCTCTCCGAGGAGTCGGGGGTCACCGGCGACGGTCCCTCCGGGTTGCTCGCCGTGATCGACCCGATCGACGGCTCCACCAATGCCCACCGTGGCGTGCCCTTCTACTCGACGAGCATCTGCGTGCTCGACGACGAGGGCCCACGCGTCGGCCTCGTCGTCAACCAGGCCAGCGGCCAGCGCTACGCCGCCGTGCGCGGCGGCGGGGCGGAGAAGGACGGACAGGCCATTGCGGCTTCCGGGTGCGCAGAACTCGGGAGCGCCATCGTGGGGATCTCGGGGTTCCCGGGGCATCACCCCGGCTGGGCGCAGTACCGGGCCCTCGGCGCGGCCTCACTCGAATGCTGCGCGGTCGCCGAGGGCGTGCTGGACGCCTATCTTGTGGTCGGGGGCAGCACTCTCTACGGCTGGGACTACCTCGCGGGACTCCTCGTCTGCCGCGAGGTCGGCGCGGCCGAAGTGGAGCGCGAAGGGAGGGACCTGATCGTGCGCGACGCATCGAGCCGGCGACCCATGGTGGCGGCGACGCGCCCACTGGCCGACAGGTTGGCGGCGGAGGAGGGCCTATGAGGGACGCCGACGGAACCGAGGCGACCGGCGCGCTCTTGGCGCGCAAGACGTGGCGCACCCTGGAACCGCTGCACGGCATGGTGTACTTCGTGCCCGAGGCCGCGGAGGCGTACGGCCGACTCGGCATCACGGGCCAAGCGGGGTACTTCGCGTCGCGGGCGGCGCCGATGGGCGCGGTGACCGCCGACGTGGTCGTCTCCACCTTCTTCAACTTCAACCCGGAGCTGGTGCACGCGGCCATACCCGCCGCTTGGGAGGCGGCGACGCCGGCGGCGATCGTGGCGGCGCGGTTCGACGCGGTCGACGCGGCCTTCCGGCGGCTCCTCGGTGACCACGTGCTGGGGTCGGACGAGATGCGCCGAGCCGCCGCATTGGCGCGCACCGCCGCCGAGGAGGCCGGGCGGCGGCTGGAGGGAAGGCCGCTGGCGGCTGCCCACGCCGATGTCGAATGGCCCACGAAGTCGCACTTGGTGCTGTGGCACGCCCAGTCGATCCTGCGTGAGTACCGCGGCGACGGCCACATTGCGCAGCTCGTGGTGCGTGGACTGTCGGGACTCGAGGCGCTGATCAGCCACGCCGCGGCGGGTGATGTGCCGGCGCACCTCCTCCGCTCGACGCGAGGGTGGCCCCGGGACGCCTGGGATGACGCGGTCGACGCGCTGCGAGGCCGGGGCTGGCTCGAGCAGGGTGACGAGATCCGCTTCACGCAGCTGGGCGAGACCCAACGCCAGGCTCTCGAGGACGGGACCGACGCGCTGGCTGTGGCGCCGTATGCGGTGCTCGGCGAGGAGCGCTGCGCCGAGCTGCGTGCGCTGGCCAGGCCGTGGAGCACGACGTTCGCCCAGCAGCTGCCCTGACCTAAGGCCCGGCCTATCTCCGGGCGCTGGAACCGGCTATCGCGGTTTCGTCCTACCGGCTTTGTGATCTTCGGGCTCCGAGAGAAGACGATGCGATGTGGCCATCTTCACTACTTCGGACGGTGATAGTTACTTGGTGGCCTCGGCCAACGGATCGGTCCTCCCCCACGGGCACGCCGCTAGCGACGGCTCAATGGCCGGAACACGACTCAACGGGTCGATCATTGCAGCAACGGGCTGGTAGGTCGGCCCTGTTGGAGCATACATCTGGCCTTCTTTCAGGGTGCCTGGATCGGAGGGATGCAAAGACACGTCTGCGCTGAACGCAAAATCGCTCGGTCATCTACGTGCCGGTGGGCGGTGATGGACGGCTCGTAGATACTCACAATGAACCTCTTGAAGAACGCAGCATCAGCATCTGCTGTCCAGACACGAGTGATAGGTGCCATTCGAGGAGGTCGCTGGCGAGATAGCAGCGCTTTTCAGAGTGGAAAAAAGGCCCGATAGGCCAAACCCCACAGCACAACGGCAATGACGCCTTCACCAACGCCCACCCCGCCTTGACGAGTTCGCACAAAAATGGCCAGTCCGGTCATGACTATCGCCAGCATCAAGATCCACATTCGAAATCTGTGGATCGCTGGGAGAGGGTTCCACTGGTCTCCGTTACCTTGGTGCTCATCTCGCCTCAGACATGCCCATCCTGTTGCTCACCCAGATGTAGCTCCCTGCCTTTCTAAAACCAAGGCAACCATCTGCTCTTGCCGCGTTGTGCCGATCTGCCTTTCGGATGAGTATGGCAAAAGAGCAGGTAGAGTTGCCTTTTCCGGGCGCTTAGCTCAGTTGGTTAGAGCAGCTGGCTTACAACCAGCAGGTCGGGGGTTCGAGTCCCTCAGCGCCCACCCTGTGATGTGGAGAAGGCAAGGGGAAGGGGGCACGGCGGCCACGAAACCCCCGCGCGCAGGGCGGCACGGGCCCACCGGGGGCGGGGCACACGGGGGGGGGCGAGAATTCGGAGCGTTTGCACTGCCCCATACCGAATCCTCTTTGAGTCAAGACCCCTATTTCCAGAACTTCAGGGCGCGACGAATCGAGCCGTCGCACAAGGGCACGACGGCGTAGGGTTTCTCTGGGTTCGGGAGTGACTTCGCCGAAGAGCCGGTTGCGCAGGGTGAAGAGCCGGTCACGCAGGCATGGAGTCGTCCCTGAGTGTCCTCCCGGACCCCCTATCGGGCGTCGAGAAGCAGCTGTCGGTAGACGGCGTTACTCACGTGGCGCTTGAGCGAACGCAGCGCCTCTCGCTTGGTCTTGCCCTCGGCGACCTTGCGATCGAAATAGGCCCGACCCTCTGAGTGGGGCTGGCGGATCTGGGAGATCGCCACCATGTGGATGGAGTTGTTGAGGCGACGATGGCCACGCAGTGAGAGCCGATGGAACACCCGACCCCCCGAGGAGTGCTCGACCGGAGCGATCCCGGCATAGGCGGCGAAGCTGTCTCGGTTGGCAAAGCGGTGGATGTCGCCGCTGTAGCCGATCAACGAGCAGGCGAGGACCGGGCCCACGCCGAACAGATCGGTGAGCGAGGTCTTCGACGCCCGCACGGCGGTGCGGATGCGACGATGCGACTCTTTGATCTGCTCGTCGAGGCGCGCCACGTCAGCGACGAGCTCGAGCGCGAGTTCGTGGCGCATGTGCTCGATGGGGGTGGCCGGCTCGAAAGAGCCGAGGAGCCGATGGGCGTCAGAAACGTAGAGTTCCTTGGCAATTCCTCCCGGTGAGAGGTCGGCGAGAGCGTTGTGGAGCCGGCAGATGAGCTTGGCCCGTAGCCGGCCCAGATCGTGATTGCGCTTGGCCAGGAGTCGCATGATCTCGGTGTGGTCGGCCGGCTCGACCGTGCGAAGATTCCTCGAGCGCAAGTCCCCTCGGTGGCGTCGCTCGTGCGGCTGCGCACGCTCCGGGACTTCGCCGAGGACTGGTCGCACCCCGTGGCGCACGATGACCGCGGCCTGGTGGTGGTCGAGCCACGCCTGATTCGACGAGTCGGGCGCAGCGGGGCCTTGATCGATGCCCGGCTGGCCGACCCGACCGCCTCGAACAAGGCCCACCAGATCGTGTCCGTCGACGGGGACGTTGCCGGCTTCGTGGCAGACGCGGCACGCCGTCTGGGACCTCGTCCCTTTGCTCGGCGGACTGGATTGTCGCTCAGCGTTGCCAAGAGGGCCGTGCGAGGCCAACGGATCAGCCGAGCCAATCGAGCCCGGGCGGTGCGGGCCCTACAGACGGTGAAGGAGGCCACCACTTGCGCGATTGATGATTGCGATGAGACCGTGCCGCGACCCAACGCCGTCTACTGCGGCACCGCCCACTCGAAGCTCGCCTACCGCCAACGGGTCAAGGAGCGAACGGCAGCGACGGCGGAGGGGCCGACGTGTTCGAAGTGCGGCTGCCTCATGCTCGGCGGAGCGGACGGCCGCCATGGACTTTGCATCGACTGCGAAGAGAAAGGAACTGCATCATGACTGCACAACCAACCCAGGAACCGACGTCGCTGGCCGACGTGATCGACACATGGCAGCGCACCCTGCACATGCCCGAACCCGGCGCCTTACTGGTCGCCCTCGGCGCCATCGTGGCCAACCTGATGGAGGGAGACCCGCTCTGGCTCATGCTGGTCGGCCCACCGTCGTCGGGGAAGACCGAGATCGTCGAGGCCTTCTCAGAATTGTCCTGGGTCCACATGGTGAGCACGGTGACCAAGGCGGGGCTCTTGGCCGGATCGCCATCAAAGGACGGCACTGGCGGACTTCTGATGGAGCTGGGCGAGCGTGGAGTGATCGTCTTCAAGGACTTCACGACACTCCTTTCCGAGCACGCCTCGACCCGCAACGAGGTCTTCGGCATCTTGCGTGAGGTGCATGACGGCAAGGTCAGTCGGGTGCTCGGCACACGGGGCGGTCAGACCCCCAAGTGGCGGGGGCAGGCCGGAGCGATCGCGTGCGTGACCGACGCCGTCGACCAGTTCGAGATGGCGGCTCTCGGTGAGCGTTGGCTTCGCTACCGGCTGGGACCTCTCGAACCCCCGGACCGCTTTTTGGCCGGGCTGTCCGCGTTCGCAAACCGGTCGAAGCAACGCAGCAACCGCGAAGCCCGGCGCTTGGTCGTCGAATCGTTCTTATCCGGTCTGGTGATTGAGGCAGAACCGCCGACACTCAGCGACGCGGCGGTTGACCGCCTCATCACCCTGGCCGACCTCGGCACCCGGTGCCGCAGCGCGGTGCCCCGCGGAGGAGGCCACGGCGACGAGATCTCCCAGGTCTTGCCCCCCGAGGAGGTGCCCCGCCTCATGGTGGCACTGTCCCGGCTTTCGGCCGGGCTGAGCGTCATCGGCGTTGACTACACGACGCGCTGGGCCATCCTGGCCAAGTGTGCGCTCGACGGCATCCATTCTCTGCGTCGCCGGGTGCTCGATGTCTTGGTCGATACCGACGCCGAGCTGTCGACCGCCACGGTGGCGGGGCACTGTGCCGTGCCCCAGACGTCGACCAGGCGTCACCTGGAGGAGCTGACCGCACGGGCGAGTTCCGGGAACGCTGGGTTGTGTCCACGTGGCTGCAAGAGCGCTGGTGGGCGACCTCTGGCACAGAGGGCGCCGGTAATGGCTGACGGCGCCCCGCTCATTTATGCCGCCCATCCCATGACCACGTATGGGACCCCGCGAGAGGCGCGGGCATTGGCTCGGCTAGTCGAACTGGTGCCCCATGCCGACATAATCGATCCAGCGATTCGCTATGCGAGCAACGACGAGTGGCAGGCCGACTGGCCCAAGCTCCTCCCGCAGCTGGCGGCGGTGGTCGTCTTCGGTGACCGGGGCGGGGCGATCGGCACCGGATGCCTGCACGAGCTGGTCGACGCGTGGTGGCGCGGGATTCCAGTCGGCATGCTCGACGGCTCCGGGCAATGTCGTCATGTGGCGGGGATCCGGGTCCTCTCCTCCCGGGTCCGGACCGGCCGCCGGACGGGGTTGCTGGTGCCGGGGCCCCGATGCACACCGCCGCCCGTCTAAGGGCTAGCTGACTGAGCTGCACCCAAATCGAAGCGAATGTGTCTCACTTCCGGCGAACGGGGATGCCGCCCTCGCGGGACTCATCGGCGAGCTGCGCTGAATCCAGCCCGTTTCGATATGCAGAGTGCGAATATGTCAGTCCAGGGAGATCATTAGAGACGTCACGGCCACCGACGTCTAGCAGCCGGCGAATCTCTTGGATAAGGGCGATCCGCTCGGTCAATAGGATGTCATAGGCCCTCCGCAATCGATGCAGTCGATCCGGCGCCGAGCCGAGAAGCTGGACCTCTAACCCAGGGTGATCATGACTACTACGCTTCGTAGTATGTGTAACAGGTGGCGTGCCAGACGGCAACGCCTTGCGCCAACGGTTCAGGTGGCTCGGCGGATCACCGGGGTGCTCGTTGACCGCCACTGACCTGGCCGTCCCCGCCTCGGACACCGAGGTATCCATCTCCATTGGGGGGATGACCTGCGGCGCCTGTGTGGCTCGGATCGAGAGCAGGCTCAATTCGCTCGACGGCGTCGAGGCGCTAGTCAACCTGGCGTCGGAGCGGGCACGAGTTCGGATGTCGGCTGGGACGTCCCCCGCTGTCGTCATCGAACGCATCCAGTCGGCGGGTTTCACCGCCCAGATCGTCGATGAACTCGGCTCGGCTCCCGACATCGCCGCCGAAGCCGAGGCCGAGGCGGACCGCAGGGTCCGCTATCTCGGACGGCGGCTCGTTGTGGCGGGTCTCCTGTTCATGCCGCTCGGCGATGCCTCCATCGCGTTCTGGCTCGTCCCTTCGCTGCGCTTCCCTGGTTGGCAGTGGATCCTGCTGGCGTTGGCGGCGCCGATTCTGACCTGGGCCGCGTGGCCGTTCTACAAGGCAGCGATTCGAAACGCCAGGCATGGGATCGCCACCATGGACACCCTGGTCTCCATGGGTATCGTGGCCGCCACAGCGTGGTCGATCTATGCCATGTTCTTCCGCGACACGAGCCATGTGGCCCGATCATGGCGCTACGTCTTGGCCCATCAAACAAGTGGGGCGATTTATCTCGATGTGGCAGCCGGCGTGACCACTTTCCTCCTGGCCGGCAGGTATTTCGAGGCCCTCAGCAAGCGGCGGAGCGGCAACGCTCTGCGTGCTCTTTCCGCCGTCGGCGCCAAGGATGTCGCAGTGCTCGACGCCGCCGGAACTGAGCAGCGCCGCCCGGTCGCCACACTCTGCCAAGGAGATCTGTTCGTCGTTCGACCAGGAGAGACCGTCGCGACCGATGGAGAGGTCATTTTCGGGCAGTCGGCCATCGACCGCAGCGCCATGACCGGTGAGTCGATGCCGGCCGACGTGACTGTCGGTGACGCGGTCCTGGGAGGCACCGTGTGTGTGGGGGGACGGCTCGTGGTGAGCGCCACGAGGCTGGGGGCGGACACGCAGCTGGCTCAGATGCTCCGGTTGGTCGAGGACGCACAGAATCAGAAGGCAAACGTGCAACGATTGGCGGACCGAATCGCCGGCGTTTTCGTCCCGGCCGTAATCGGCATCGCGCTCATCTCCCTGGCTGGCTGGCTGCTCGTCGGGGGAACGAACGAGCAAGCCTTCAGCGCGGCACTTTGCGTGCTGATCATTGCGTGTCCGTGTGCACTGGGTCTGGCTACCCCCACTGCGCTGATGGTGGCCTCCGGTGAGGGGGCACGATTGGGCATCTTCTTCAAGGGTTACCAGGCGCTCGAAGAGTCTCAAGAGATCGACACGGTACTCCTCGACAAAACGGGGACGGTGACGGAGGGCGCGACGGTCGTAGATGACGTTTCCGGTGTGGATGGGATCTCGACCAAGGACCTCCTGCGATGGGCCGGATCGCTTGAGCTTGCGTCGGAACACCTGGTGGCCAAGGCGATCGTTCAGAGAGCGCAGAGTGACGGGATCGATTTGGTGATGGTGACGGATTTCGAAGCGCTGGCCGGTCTCGGTGCTCGTGGGTCTCTCGATGGCTACGAACTGAAGGTGGGGCGACGCGAGGTCTTCTCAAATAAGGCACTCTCGGCCATGCCCGGCTCGCTGATATCGCACTGCGTGGCATGGGAGAGCGAAGGACGGACGGTTGCGTTCGTTGGCCGAGACGACATGATGGTCGGAGCGCTTGCCGTCAGCGACAAGGTGCGGTCGACGGCGTTCTCCGCGGTGCACGATCTGAAAGCCCTTGGTTTGCATTGCGTCCTTGTGACCGGAGACCACGAGGCGGCGGCGCGAGCAGTTGCAACTTCCATCGGAGTCGATGACTGGATCTCAGCGGCGTTGCCTGCCGACAAGGTTGCGGCGATCAGGCGCCTGCAACAAGAGGGTCATCGCGTTGCGATGGTGGGAGACGGCATCAACGACGGTCCGGCCCTGGCGTGCGCCAACCTCGGCCTCGCTGTGGGCTCGGGCACCCACGTCGCGATGGAGTCGGCAGACCTGATTATCATGCGCGACAACCTCACCGCAGTTCCGACGGCAATCACACTGGCTCGGCGCACCTATCTCACCATCCGGACCAATCTGCTCTGGGCCTTTGGCTACAACGTGATCGCTATTCCCTTGGCCGCATTCGGGTTCCTCAATCCTCTGATTGCCGGCGCCGCCATGGCGCTCTCGTCCGGTTGTGTGGTGTGGAACAGCTCGCGGTTGCGTCACTTCTCGACCGATGTCGTGCGGCAGGCCGACCAAGGAGCCCGACGACTCGAATGCGTTGTGGGCGCAGAGTCCTCCGACTGTCCATAGCACCTCCGGTGTTCATACCGGTCAGGACGATGAACACCGCCGCTTGTCCGTGACTTGACGACTTGCCGACCGACCTGAATACTACGGGTTGTAGTAGTAGGTTGGAGGGTGTGCCATGACCGCCGTGGAGGTAGAAGAGAGCCCTCCGATCGATCCGCCCCGTCAGTCCTTCTCGCTTGTCGGGACGCAACGGACGCTCCAGGTCATCCTGGGTCTGTTCTGGCTCCTCGACGCCGGTCTGCAATTCCAGCCGTTCATGTTCCGCAGCAGCTTCACCACGACATACCTGCTGAACAATGCCCAGAACCAGCCCGACGTGGTCCGATGGATCATCACGAATGTGGGCCATTTGGTCGGACCCCACGTCGCTGTGTGGAACACGTTCTTCGCCCTGATCCAGGTGGCAATCGGCGCCGGGTTGCTCTTCCGGCGCACCGTGCGGCCAGCTCTTGCGGTGTCGTTCTTCTGGGCCTTCGGCGTCTGGTTCTTCGGGGAGGGCCTCGGTCTGATCTTCACCGGATCGGCTTCTGCCCTTACAGGTGCGCCGGGGTCGGTGTTCATCTACGGACTGATAGGGGTGATGGCGTGGCCTCGATCGCGGACACGTCAAGCTTCTGAAAAACCGGTCGGAATGGCCTCGTCGGCGGCGGGTCAGGGTGTCGGGGGAGCGACCACTCCCCTTTTGGTCTGGGTTGGGTACTGGTCGCTCGCTGCAGTCCTGTTCCTGCTTCCGAATAATCGGACCACGACTTCAGTGTCGAGCGCCATCACCGGCATGTCGTCCGGTGAACCCAGTACGTACTCTCACTTCCTCAACAGCTTCGGCAACCAGTTCGGCAGTGGCGGCGTCTTGACCACGTGGCTGTTGGCAATCGCTTCCCTGATCGTCGGATTCGGGCCCCTCTTGTTCCGCCGACCGACTCCGTTCCTCGCGGTAGGAGGCCTCCTTGCCGCCTTCTTTTGGGTCAGCGGCCAGGGTCTCGGCGGCATCTTCACCGGCTCAGGGACAGACCCGAACACCGGTCCTCTCATTATCCTCCTGTCCCTTGCCATGGTGCCCGCCGTATTGCCCGATCCGTCGACATGGCGGTCTCCTTTCGCAATGGCGCTCTCTCGGTATCCCGTGCTGGTCGTCGGAGGCGCGGTGGGGCTCGTGGTCGCTCTGTTTCTCAGTGCCGTCTACCCGGTAGCGGCTCAGGAGTCGTCGAGCACGGCAATGTCGGGCATGACCGGCATGTCCGGGGCCTCGATGGCCGGCACGAGCGGGCAAACTGCGGCGACGGCCACCTGCACCAGAGGAAA
The DNA here is from genome assembly GCA_963755375.1 of uncultured Acidimicrobiaceae bacterium. Taxonomy (GTDB): domain Bacteria; phylum Actinomycetota; class Acidimicrobiia; order Acidimicrobiales; family RAAP-2; genus Bog-473. The sequence continues at coordinate 32,580 of CAVWKG010000009.1, forward strand.
CAACGGCGCCCCGAGGACGGGACTCGACGTCAACAACACCCCGAACATGGTCATGGCGGGGCCGGGCACCGGCATGGACATGAACGGTGCGGACGCCAGCGCGGCGGCCGGTCTTAACACCACCAAAGCAAACTGGCACTTCACCGGACCCGCGCTGCCGGCGGCGGAGGCCCAGGCGCTCTTGGCCCAGGGCGAGAACGGGCCGACCGACATCCACATGCTCATGAGTGGCTGCACGACGGAACCGACTTTCTCGGAACAGATCAATGCGGCCCAATATGTCCAGAGCACCAGTCAGGCCGTGGCCCGCTATTCCTCCCCCGGCGCCGCCGTGGCGGCCGGGTACGTTCCGGTGTCACCGACGGCCTACCCGGTCGTCTACTACGTCAATCCGACGATCGTGGCGGGGAACGCGGCGGCGGGAAGAACCCTCGACCCGCAGCATGTCGACGGCCTCGTCTTCGCAGAGACTCCTTCGGGTCAGCAGGTACTGGCGGCCGCGATGTACCTGTTACCGTCGACCCTGACCCCGCCGATGCCCTACGGCGCCTTGGTCCAGTGGCATCAGCGGACCGACGTCTGTGGCCCGAGCGGTGAGTCCGCCCCGAACCAGCTCCAGATCACGGGTGCCCCGCCCTGCCCGACCGCGAGCGTTCAGCAGCCCACGCCCTTCATGACCATGGTGTGGCAGGTGCCTGTGGCCGGAGGCCCACTGGCCATTCAGCCACCGGACATCCAGATCGTCGAGGCGGCCGTCATGTCGGCGGGAACGTGATGGAGGCCGTTCGGATCTGGGCACCGGGTGGCGGTGACTGAGTCACATCCAGCGACCGCGGACATGCATCGACCCGACCTCTCTGCCGAGGGCGCGATCGGTACCCTGACGCGTTGTTCGAGGCGCCCGCGGCATTCCCGACATTGGACTCGGCGTGGGGCGGTGGCAGCATTGCGCCGCTCCGCCAGGGTATGACACGGTGATCCGCTGGAGCTCACCATCGGGGGCTCGGGGTCGAGCCACGGGTGCGCTGTTCACCCTGGCATTGGTCGTCACCATCTGTTTCGAGGTGCCAACCGGCGAAGCAGCCTCTGAGGCGCCACTTCCCGCGGGCCCGACCCCGTCGGAGATCGCCAAGATGGTCTGCCAGGACAAGGCAAAGAACGAGATCGCGTCCGTGCTGGGCGAGTTCGCCACCGTCTCCCATCCCACCTGGGTAAACCACCTCTACTCGTGCCAGTACCGCTATCCGACCGGTTCGATGGTGCTTTCCGTGAAGGAACTCTCGAGCTGGACACAGACGAAGAGTTATTTCCGAACGCTCGCAAAGCAAATGGGCGAGGCCCAAGTCATCAATGGGCTCGGACAGGCGGCGGTTCAGACCACTGACGGATCGATCATCGTGCGCAAGGACTGGAAAGTCCTCCTGGTCAATCCAGCCGGTCTCCCCCCACAGTTTGGCCAGCCGCCTACGAGCTCGGGTGCCGTCGCGCAGTCGGTAGCAGATGTCATTCTCGGTTGTTGGGACGGCGACTGAGCCACAGAGCAACCGATCGCCGCGATACGGATGTGCACTCAGGGCAGCGTTCGCCTGAAGTCGAAGGACACGGGGGTGCCTCCTAATGTGTGCATCACATGGAAGATTGACCGGGAGCCGCGGTAGAGCCCCTATCGCTGACGACGTGGCACAGGGTTTCGGTATCGAGCCAGGCGGGATCGTACGCGACATAGGCCCGGATGGTGGCCAGATTGACCGAGGCGCTCGCGACTGCGGACAGCCTTGGATGCGCGTTGCACAGACACTGCAGTGCATGCCGCCCAATTCGAGCTCGAGCTCTGCGGTCGGCAGTCGCCGCGGGCCTCGACTCGCTGCGGTCTCGCAGGAGCGCCACGGCGGTCCGCTCGATGTCAGTTGCGTAAATACTACGAGTGGTAGTAATAACTACTGATCGTAGTAGTGGACCCGACCTAAGGGTGGAGAGCGATGAGCATGACCGAGGTGAGAACTGGCGATGCGCCAGCCGCGGTGATCGACTCCAGAGGGGTCACGACCACGTCCGCTGAGCAACCGAGGGACCTCCAGCGGACATTCCAGCTCGTCCTAGCAACGGTCTGGCTCCTCGATGCGGTACTTCAACTCCAACCGTTCATGTTCACTCGGGGGTCGAACGGGTTCAGCGGCATGCTCAACTCGGTCGCCGCCGGCAACCCCGGCTGGATCGATCACTCGATCACCTGGAACGCCTCGAACGTGTATCACAACCCGGTTCTGAGCAACAGCACCTTCGCGCTCGTGCAGTTCCTGATCGGCTTCGGGATTGTGTGGAAGCGATCCCTCAAAGCCGCACTGGTGCTCTCGATCGTCTGGTCCCTCGGCGTCTGGTGGTTCGGCGAGGGTCTCGGGAACATCACCCACGGGGGCGCCACGCCCTTCGGCGGTGGCCCCGGGGCTGTCCTGTTCTACGCCCTCCTGGCGATACTGCTGTGGCCGAGCGAGGGCTCGGACCGACCGTTCGTCGCTGCTCGGAGTGTCGGGGTGACATCCGCGAAGGCGATCTGGGCCGTGGTGTGGGGCCTGCTGGCTCTCTTGGCCGTCGTCGGCTCGGGTCGGTCGCCCCAGGCGCTGCACGACCTGGTGTCCTCCTACACCGGGCAGCCCGGATGGCTGGCACGCATCGATCGGGCCACTGCATCGATGTTCCTCCATCACGGCACGACGGCCGCGATCCTCCTCGCCTTGGTCTGTGCGGTCGTGGCGATCGGGGTCTATCTTCCTCCGCAGTTCTCCAAGGTCACGCTGGTCCTCGGGATCGTGACCTTCGTCTTCATCTGGGTGGCCACCGAGAACTTCGGCGGGATCCTGGCCGGCGGGGCCACCGACCCCAATTCCGGACCACTGGTCATCATTTTGGCGTTGGTCTACTGGCCTCTGGCACCGGCTCGAAATCCTGCAAACGGCCTGCCGTCCAACTCGACGGCCGGGTCGAAAGAGACTCTCGTCCCATGACGCCCACCCCGGCTTGGCTGTACTACCTGTTCGCCGTGGCGATGCTGGCAGTGGCCGCCTACGGGCTCGTGCTGCTGGCCGTGTCCGTCGCAATTCGCAGGAACGGCGGCTGGGACGTCGACATCGCCCACCTCTTCATGGGAGTGTCCATGGCCGGCATGTTCGTTACCGGCTGGGCATTCGGCCCGAGCGCGATCTGGGAGCTCATCTTCACAGTCCTGCTCGTCTGGTTCCTCGTGCAGAGCATTCAATCGGTGATCGCGTTCGGAATTCACCTCACTCACTATCTGATTCACGCGGCGATGAGCTTCGCCATGCTCTTGATGTATGTGTTCCCCGCCGGGTCCAGTTCCAGAGCCATGTCAATGTCGATGGCGGCGTCGTCGAATGAGAGAATCGATCCCGGGCTCAGCTTGCTACTGGCCGTCGTGTTCTTCGCATCCGCCATCTTCACGCTTGCCTCACCGATAAAGGGTGCCTCCCATCACGGCAGGCACGCCCGGGCCTACGCCATGAGCGGGCCGGCTGGCGGGACGGTAGAAGCTCTAAGCGGGCCAGCTCCGGCACCGGCCGCTGCTGGCGCCGTGGCGCTGATCGCCGCTCCCTGGCTCGAGGACGCCAGCCACGTCGTCATGTGCGTCGGCATGGGTTTCATGCTGATACTGATGATCTAGCAGTCACACGCTCTGCCAGCCGGGCGCAACACCGAGTCCGTCCTCATCGGCAATTGAGGCCGCAAGTGAGACTTACTCCGCGGAGGTGCGTTGGGCGAGGGCGTCAAGCAGGACGGCCACCTCCGAGGACGACAGCGTGTCCGCGAAGCAGGCAAGGGCCGCGCTCGGGTCACCGTCGGCCGCCAGAGCCTGATGCATGACGACGGCCGTGTGGGCCCCCCGAACGCCAATGGGAGCGAACCGGATGGTACGACCGTCCCTGCGGCGACTCAGGAGTCCCTTGTTGACGAGGCGGTCGAGAACCGTAGCGACGGTCGTGTAGGCATGTGCAGGAAGCGCATCGGCCACCTCACGTCCCGTCGGCTCGGGATTGGGTAAGTCCCAGACGATACCCAGCACCCGCCGTTCGAGATCTCCGACCGTGACGACGCCGCAGGCGCACTCAGCACACGTGCACGGATCACAGGAGCACATCGGATTGTCACATCGTGTCTGCGCGCTCATCAGCATGCTCCGGGTTCCTACTCTCGAGTAACTCATCGTATAAGGAATCGTCATCGTTCGGTGCCGTCCACCGGCTTGATCAGAGCGCTAGCACCGTGTCCTAGAGGACGCCTCTTGGAGGTGTCGAACATCCAGGCAACGGCTGCCAGATCGTGACGGAGGAAACGGCGTAGATCGCAAATATCGGCTTCCGGTGCCCCTTGGGGTCGCCCCTAACGCACGTCTGCTTTCGTGCGGTCGGATAGCCCAAGGGAAGATTCGTTGAGGGGATAGGCCCCGCCCCCCCCGTGTGCCCCGCCCCCGGTGGGCCCGTGCCGCCCTGCGCGCGGGGGTTTCGTGGCCGCCGTGCCCCCTTCCCCTTGCCTTCTCCCCCTGTGATGTGGAGAGAGAGGGAGAACGACAAACGGCGGGCCGCGCGCGCGGAACGAGCGCGGACGGCCAGGCACGGAGGGAGGGGCCGGAAACGAGGGCCAGCCAGCCAGCCGGGCGGAGCGAGGGACGAGCGAGCACCAGGACGGCGCCTCGGAGCGGACCACGAGAACTCGATGTCGCCGCGGCAGTGATGGGCTACCGACAGAACCCACCTCACCTGGATAGGCGGCGAGCAGCCCGGAGCGATCTCCCACGCCGTTGCCGGCGATTCCCCATATCTTGCAACTGCAACCAAAGCGAAAGCCTGGGTTGGAGTCTTGCGGCACCCACAGGATGGCCTCTTGTCGCGCAGCGACCTAGGGCTCTTGGTACGCGATGAGACCCCGTCCGATGGTGGCTGCGAAGACGTAGTTGTCGGCGAAGGTCGGTTGGGCGAAGACAGGGGTGTTGCCGGTGTCCAAGGTGCCGAGGATCTGACCGTCTGCGGCGTCGAGCAAGTAGACCGCGTTGGGAGCCGCCGTGGAGTAATCACAGGTCGCCACGGCGAGAACGCCTGACCTATCGATAGTGGGAGTTCCAAGAACGGCACCGGGCAATCCCGTTTGCCAGTCCGGAGTGCCAGTGGCGGGATCCACCTGTTGGACCGACCCCTTGTAGCTGGTGCCGTTGATGGTGGTGAGGTTGCCAGAGAGGACGAGTTGGCTGGAGTGTTGGTCCCAGACGGCAGACGAATCGCACTCCGAGAGGTAGTGCGTCTGCGTTGGCGAGGTCCCGAGCTGGTCGGACCACACTGGCCCGGCCGCCAGGTCCGAGGCTCGGAGGGCATAGAAGATGCCGTTCTTATTGCATGCGCCGACCATTTGGGTCGGCGTTCCACTCAGGTTGGCTGTCCAGGTGACGGGGGACGACCCGAAGTCGCCGTCCGCGATACGGCTTGCCGGAGGAATCGTGAAAGTGTCCATTGGTTTCAGGGTCTCGGGGTCGAGCCGGATGATCGATTCGGATCGGCCGATGGCTCCGTTGGTGGCCGGGTTGCCAGTATCCACATAGACCAAACCGTTGCCCGTCACCAAGGTGCTGCTCCAAATGTCCCCGCCGAGGTCACCTGGGGGGTTGGAATGGAAGGTGGCCAGTCGTTTGCCTGATGACTCGCTGTAGACTGTCTCGCCGCCCTGAACCAGGGGTTTGCCACAGCTCGACGCGACGCCCACGTAGATCTTGCCGTTAGCAACCGTCGGCGAAGACCAGTTGAAGTAGTTGTTCACCTTCTTGGAGGGGATGGCCACCACGCTGCGCCACAGCTGGGTCCCGGTGGAGGCGTTCCAGGCGTAGAGGTACCCATCTGGAGCGGCCACATACACGGTGGGAACGCCGCTCAGAGGATCAGGGGCGATGGTGGCGCTCGAGACGAAGCCCTGTGGTTGCTGGGGCCAGTTGCACTTGAACACAGGCTGTTGCTCCGTGAAATGGCTCCACACCACTGACCCGGTGCTCTCGCTCAAATCGTAAAAGGTGCCGTTGTCAGAGCCGAAGTACACATTGCCGTCGTAGACCACCGGGCTGGAATAGATCTTGTCACCCAGGCGCCTCGGAGGTATGAAGCGCCACGCTTGCCTCAGTGACGGGGCGTTGGTGGTCGTGATCGCCGTGGCAGCCGCGTTGTACGAGCTGTGCTCGTTCCCAAACAGATATGCGGCCCAGTCGACGGAGCGCTGTGTCGCAGCGAAAGCCGTCAAGGGAGTCACTCCTGCCGAGAGTCCCGCACCAACCGTTGTTGCCCACATCAGCCTTCGTATTACGGATCGCAACTGGCTCTTCACAGGTACGCCCACTTTCAATCAGATGGTCAGTCGGAGCTATTGCGCAGAAAAAAATGATGAAAGACGTGAATGGGGTTTTCGCACGATACAAGAATCGCTGGTGTCGAACCCACGGAGGAAGCATGGACGAGAAGATTGTTGTGGGCGTGGATGGCTCCGAGTCATGACGCCGCGCCCTTCGTTGGGCGGTCCGCCAGGCCAATTTCACCGGTGCCTCGCTGGAGGTCGTGATCGCATGGGAGGTCCCACCTGTCTACCGTTGGAGCAGCTCATCACCTACCGACCTCCGGGTTGGCGCCGAATCCATTCTCCGGGCAGCGGTCGCCGACGTTCTTGGCGACCACCCAGATGTCGACGTCAAACCAGCCCGGCGGTAGGAGGCACCCATCATTGCACCGCCTAGTCCACCTCAACTCCTGCGTTCTGACTCACCCCAAGCCCGTCTTGTGGTTTCGTGAGCGGTCGGGACGCCCACAGCTGGCGGGAGAAGATCGGACGGCCAACGAGCACCTTCTTGAGTCGCAGAGCATGCTTCTCAATCAACCACCAGCTGGCCACGGCGAATGCAAACGTGACCGACGCCGTGAGCAGCATGAAGGGCCAAAAGCCAACTCGCTCGGCGCGGAGGTAAACGAGCAACAGGGTCAGGGGGTGGGCGTAGATGTACACGCCATAGCTGTAGTCGTTTTTCGTACCGATCCAATGGAAAGGCAGATGCGCGCCTAGCCAGAGCAGTGGATACGCGAGAAGGAACACGCCGAAACTCGACGGCGTGAGGTGGAGTGTGGGCACATAGCCGTAGCTGGGCAGGTAGAGCGTTGCGACGAACGCGATGATGCAGACGATGGCCAACAGGGCAGAGTCAGGAACCCGGTCTCGATAGAGGTAGATCAGGGTCCCGCCCAAGAACCCGAGGGACAACACCATGAAGTCCATCGGAATGAAGTTGCGCTCGACTTAAACATCGAGTTCAAGCTCGGGACCAGGGTCGTGATGAGCAGGGCAACGAAGATGCCCAGTGTGATGAGGGTGACCCACCCACGGTGGCGCATTATCCCGACGAAGGAGAGAACTGCCAAGAGCAGATAGCACAAGAACTCGAAGAAGAGGGTCCAGAGCGAGCCATTGGCCAGATGCACCTCGGGGGCGGCTACAGCGACCTGGTTCATCTTCAAGAGTGCGTTTGAGTAGACAAAGCTGAAGGGTCCGGGGTGGAGTTTGAGGTAGCAGACGAAACCGCAGTGCGGCACGGGATCGATGGCCAACGCGATTGCGCCGAGCGCAAAGCCGGCCACCACCAAGCACACCCAAAAAGCAGGGAAGATGCGGAGGAACCGCTGCCAGAGGTAGCGACCCACACTGTTTCTCGACGCGCTCCCCGCTATCAGGTATCCGCTGATCCCGAAGAATCCGTAGACGGCGATGGTGCCCAGCTGGGTGTTGTTGACAACCACGTCATGGTGTCCCAACCAGGCCACCACGCAAGCGTGGGAATAGACAACGGCAAACGCCAGGACGAGACGCAGAAAGTTCAGGCTGTTTCTCTTTGGGTCGAGGGCTACGCCGATTGCCCTGCTCCGCATGATCCGAAGGGTACTAGCGCGGTGGCCCGCGAAGGTCTCGGAGAGGCTTCACTCGCAACGCAACCCCCAAGCGTCCCGCCAGTTGCCCGACGGGGACTATGAAGAAGCTCGTCAGCGGGTGTCCCCATGGTGCCTGCTTCGTACGGTGGCACCCCGACCCGGCGTTTGGGGCTACTTCTGTCGGGGCGCCAGCGGCGCTGATGGAAGACTGAATGAGATGGTTGACTGCACAGCCTGTCAGTTGTCGAGCGGCGAGCTGGCGCTACCAGGCGGCCGAATCTTCCGGACTCGATGGTGGCTGGTTGAACATTGCATCGGTCCGCTGGGTCTGGGCACCCTGATCGTCAAGCCAGAACGGCACGTGACGTCGGTGGCTGACCTCTCAGAAGATGAAGCGGCGGCGCGGTCGTAGCATGAGACTCGAAGGAGGCAGCGACATGGTCACTTCAATTGCGGCGAGCGATCGGGACCTGCGAGCATTGGCTGAGATCGTCAGCCAGGAACGCCCCGACCTGCCAGAAGCCGGATTGCCGTTCTCGCTGCTTCGCGACCTGTTTGCCCAGATCTCCTGCGATTCCGTGGAATTGAATGGGTTCGACAGCACGCGACAAGAAACGTGGTTCGCACAAGAGTTCTCCGACGAGAGCGAGGTCTGCGTGAGCGACCCATCTGGCTCTGAGGCGCACTGGACGAACTACTGGGACTGCCAGCCCTGCAGCTACCCCGAACGCACCGGCGACCTCCGCTCGGTCTTGAGAATCGCCGACTTCTATTCGGCCCGGCAATGGCATTCCGTGGGCATGTACTGCGAGCTGTAATGCGCCCGACATCCAGGGGCTGGGTGGAATGCGAGGTCCGTCACCGTTCCGGCGGACGGGGGCACCCCTTGGAGCTGCTCGGCTACTGCATACCTCGGTCGTTCCTTCATTGGAGAGGGGATCATCGAACGGTAAGTTGGCGGGCCAAGGAGGCAGACATGGATGCTCAGGAACTAAAGGAAATCCAGAGTCCGCTCAAGGCTCGCTATCGCAAAGAACCGGATGCGGCGATGATCACTCTGGAGGCGGAGGGTCGTCTCGGGAGCGAAGAAGTGAGCTGCTCTGTAACGACTGGCCGAGCAATGGTTGAGGCCGGACTTCACCCGGCATCAGGAGGCGACGGCAGCTTCTCCTGTTCTGGAGACATGTTGCTCCAGGCGCTAGTGGCATGCGCCGGTGTGACGCTTCGATCTGTCGCCACCAATCGGGGCCTAGAGGTTGAGGGCATCGTGCGAGCGGAAGGAGATCTCGATTTCCGCGGAACGATGGGTGTCGATCGGGATGCACCCGTTGGCTTCGCTGCCATTCGACTGAAGTTCGACCTCACGAGCTCGGCGACCGAGGAAGACCTCGAAGCCCTCATCGAAACGACGGAGCAATACTGCGTCGTTCTACAAACTCTGACCCGATCACCTACTATCAAGGTCACTTCCACGGTTCAGTAAAAGGGAAGCCTTCACATGGTCCGCCAGGCATTATCGGGCGGCCCGTCATGCCGGACTGTCCCACCGATCCGGCGGTTTGGGACACTCTGGGCCACGGTCGGTATCGGCACGTTCAGTGCGCAGGCGAGAGTTCCAGATACCAGGCAGCCAGCGGCGGTTAGCCCCTGACGGAGAAGAGCCTCCAGGAGCCGGGAACACCCTTCAATTCGTACTCGCCCCGGTCGTCGAAGCGGAGGTCCGATCCGGCAACCAAGTCCACGACCGTTCGTGATACGAGGATCTCACTTGGCTCTGCTCGACTCTGTACGCGCTGAGCCAGATGTACAGCTATGCCGGACACGTCCTCACCCCGTCGTTCAATTTCACCCGTATGGAGGCCTGCTCGGATCTGTAGGCCTAGTTGTTGTACGGCCTCTCGGACTGCGCCAGCGCATTGCACGGCTCGGGCGGGTCCGTCGAATGTGGCCAGCACGCCGTCACCAGTCTCCTTTACAAGGTGTCCTCCATAGCGGCGGAGCTGGCGCTCGACTGCTCTGTCGTGGTTCTCGAGGAGATCCTTCCAAGATCGGTCTCCGAGGCTGTTGACTTGCTCTGTAGAACCGACGATGTCTGTGAACAGCACGGTGGCGAGCATCCGACTTGAAGGCGCGAGCGTGCGCGTTCCTGTCAAAAATTCCTCGATCTCGCCTGCCACATCAGCCTCACTCGCCCACGGCACGTGGTCGGCAGTATCGAGTTCAACGAACTGTGCGCCTGGGATGTGCTCGGCCAGGTAACGCCCGTGCCCAACGGGGACAAAGTCGTTTCCCGTGCTGTGCACGACCAGCGTGGGCACGGTGATCAAGGGGAGGGCCGCTCGCAGATCGGTACCCGTGGCAACTCTCCAGACGGCTCGCGACGCCGCGGGGCTTGCGCCCCTGTGGCTCGCTCGGTCCCACCATGAAGCGAAGGCGGCGTCCGAAGCCAAGCTCGGGGCCATGAAGGGGAGGTCGTCTTCATTATTTTCTCCCGGATCGGTCAAGTCCTCGACGAATTGCTCGACAAGGTCAGAACGAAAGCCCACCGGGTAATCGTGGTCCTGCACGATGCGGGCGTACGCGTTGACAAGCACTAATGCTCGGACTCGTTCTGGATGGCTAGCAGCCAGGAGCAAGGCGAGCAATCCGTTCATGGCACACCCGAGAATGGCCGCTTGGTTGACACCCACGGTGTCCATGACCGCTAACGCATCGCTTGCCCAGTGCTCGACTATCGGGGGGTCTGACGAACCCAGCGGGTCGGATAGCCCCACTCCTCGATGGTCGAATCGGATGAACCGGGAAAAGGAGGCCAAACGCTCGACCCATTGCTGCCATCGGGGTTGTTCACCAGTGGCGTCTATCGAGAAAAGCGTTCCGTCGCCAGTTTCGAGCAAGTCCAACGAACCAGACCCTTCGACTTGGTAGGCAATGTGCAAGCCGTCGTCGGTGGTCGCGTAGCGGATCTCGGGCACCTCTCCCACGGCGTTTCATTCTTGTCCGTTATTCACAGGGGCGCTCGGAAACGCTCAGAACGTGCGCTGCAGAGCCGGGACGGGACTACTCGCAACTGCCGGATGCGCCGCCACCACGAAACCCCTGCCCCCATGGTGCCTGATTCGGTAGGGGATATGCCACAGCCATCGTGAGGTGGGGCTGTTCAGGGTGAACCAATAGAATCCTTGGAGGCCGCCGCCTCACCAAAGGGGTGGGACTGGTGCTCGGGTTGGCCAACGGTGGCCAGCGCATAAGTCTCCGCTTCGAACGGCGCATGTGACGATCCGGTGGATACGGGTCGCATGATTGCCCGTCGCACCGAACCGGCGAACGGGGGCAGGCTGACTGGGGGCAGAACGTCCAGGACTCAAATGCGGGGTTGAAACGCGGCCGCCCAACCGCTATTAATTTTGACGCGCCCTGGCCTATGGCCCATTGGGTGGCGCTTTCCTTCAGTCGGAACTTCAGGAGGTGAGTGTCAGATGGCAATTGAAGAGGCTGCGCTAATAGAACCAGCGGATTTCACCGCTGAGGTGCGCGACGAGGACGCTGCGACGGTGGTGTCGCTCACGGGCGAACTTGACCTATCCACCGCCGGAACACTGCGCGAGGTTCTTGTGCTTCCCGAGGTGCTGAATGCACCGGCTGTCCGGGTGGATCTGACGCAGGTCGACTTCCTGGGCTCCACAGGCGTCGGCATGCTCGTTTCTGCTTGCAAACGGATCAAAGCCTCAGGCGGCAGCTTCTCGGTGATCTGCGCTAAGAGCGAGGTCCGGCAGGTCCTTGAGATTTCAGGGCTCCTCGATTACCTACACGTCGAGGGCGCTGCGTAAAACGACCATAACTCGGGGCCGGACCTGAACTGACATGAGTGTGGTCCACCTATGTCCGCACCGCCAGTGCGATAGGCAGATGCGCGTTCTCTACCAGCCGGGTAGTGCGATGGGGTCCCCGGCCTCGGATGGGAGCTATACCGCGATTCAACCCCGGATAAACGGCTGCGAACAGCCGCCCGAACTGGACCGGATACCGGCCCGCCACGATGATTCGCCTGCCCCCAAGGTGCGTACGGGGATAGTGCACTCGAAGTCTGCGCCCCCCGCGCTTCATTTCAATCGCCCCGCCAAATCGTGCGCCTGCCCTTCCCCCCCGCCCCGTCCCCCGGTCCGCCCTCCGTCCGCCCTCCTGGTGCTCGCCGGCTCCCGCCGGCTGCGCCCGGCTGGCTGGCTGGCCCTGTCCCCGCCTGGGCTTTGTCCGCGCTCCTTCCGTGCGCGCGGCCCGCGCTCGGTCGTTCCCCCTCTCTCCCCACCCTGTGATGTGACACAAAGGAAGCGGAAAGAGGGAGGGGCGGCCGGAGGACGGACAGAAGGGCGGAGAACGGGAGGCCGGCGGGAAGCAGGGCGGGAGCCCACCAAGGGGCGACCAGCCCGGGACGGAGGGGGGCGCTCGAAGAAGGCGTTGGCGTGTAGCTGCTGTTCCTCTGCGATAGATACGAGAGTGTACGACTAGAGGTTCAGTGTTCCGGCGATTGACGTCTAGATCTACGGCCAAATCGTCTTACCTGGTGCGGACGAACGTGCAGCAGCTCGGAAAGGCCTCCGATGAACGCCGCCAAAGAGGTCGTGGCGCAGGGTGCCCGCGATCGCCGCCTGTCGGAGGAACTAGTACTAAAGCCAGGCGTACGGCTGCTGTACCACCGCGAATACCTTACGATCGTGCACGTGGTGATGGCGGAACGCCCGGTCGGTGCAGGCAGTCCGATTCCGCACGATCATCTGAGGTGGGCCGTGATCGGCACGCTCGGCTGGGGTAGGCTCATTTGAGGCGCCAGTAATGCGCGTGTGAGTGTTGGTCGCCGGATGACACTCCGGGCCGGCAATGTACGGGGGCAGTCTGGACTGCAATCGGTGGTTCCGTTTAACGTGACGACATGGCTGAACCTGAGGCCCGACTGACCCCAGTGTGATGCGGCTGCCGTCTGGTCGGCTCGTGCGAGGTCGTGGACTTCGCCAATCACTCCCCTCAGGGTCTGAGCCCACGTTCGCCGTCTACCCTTTGGGAGAGCCACCTCCCGAGTCGCACTAAGAGAGTCGGTGGGTGCGTTGGCCGTGACACCAAATCCACCAGTCACGCAACCGACAAGAACTAGCCGGACGGTGCCAACGGACCAAGACGATCGACTGCGGAGAAACGGCTCTCGTCCGGCATGGACCCAACGTCGGTGGGTCTACGAGGTTGGGTATGCCCTCCTGGTTGTCGGAGCGTCGGCGCTCGTCCTCTCACCAGTCCTCCGCCGATCCGGATGGCCTCTGAATCAGGGCTCCACCGCCCCTCTTCTTCTGGTGCAGATCTATGCGGCCCATTTTCGCCACCTTGACTTTTTTCCTGTCTGGTCAAGCAGCGATGGGCTCGGAATGGGTTCCCCGGTGCTTCTCTACTACCATCGGGATTTCTTCTATATCGCCGGGCTCATTTACGCGTTGTTCGATGGTCTCAAGGCCTCGGTAGTCGCCACCATCACGGTCTTCCTGGTAGTCGGCGCGTACGGCATGCGTCAGGCCCTCGGGGTCGTCACCAACAGTCGGCTCTTGCGCACGGTGGGCTCCTTAGGATTCCTGTTCACGAACTACGTGTTCACTGATTGGTTAGATCCGCGCGGTGATCTGGCTGAGTTCTCCGCCTTGATGATCGTGCCCTGGCTGCTCTACTGGTGCCTCAATCTGGTGAAATACCGACGCGTATCGTTCGTACTGATACCGGTCATGGTGCTCGTGGTCAATGCTCATAGCGCGATCGCACTCCTTTCCCTGGTCACCTTGTTGATTGCTTTGGCCGCTTTCGTGACGTTCGCCGGGTTCCGGGGGCTCCGGGCAATAGGTCTTCGACTGATCGCGTCAGTGGCTGGTGCAACGCTGTTGCTGGCGCCGACACTGCTGGCCGAGCTCGCGTTCAGCCAGTTTTACGATCCTCAAACAAAGAACACCGCCAATCCCTACACCATTTCCCAACAGTTCGTCAGCTTCGGGTCATACTTCTTTGACGACTCGCATCGTTGGCTCGCCGCTCTCAACCAGCCCGATTTCGTGCAGATCGATTTCGCCATCTGGGTGCCGGTCGCTGCCGCCTTAGCCGCGCTAGCTGTCGGTTGCTTCGTCGCCCTGCGCAGACGAGTTCGTTGGACTCTGCTACGTCACCTTGACCTCCCGGTGATCATCTTTATCCTGGTGAGTCTTGCCGTCTATTTGTTCTTGCAGTTGAGGATCTCCTATTTCGTGTACCGAATCCTCACTCCGCTTCTGGTCATTAACTTCCCTTGGCGGATGCTCGCGTTTATCACTCCCCTCGGCATCGTTCTCGTCGTGATCATCGCAGATGACCTGATGCGTCGATTCCCGATCAGATTTCTCTGGCGGGCCGTGGCGGGCGCCTGGCTTGCTCTTCTAATCGTGCTGTCTCCGATCTCTTCCAGCCCGGCAATAAACCTCGGATTTTTAAATGCGCCGGGTCAGTTCCCTGCCATGGGGCTGTTCACCGCTCCGACGTATGTGAACTACCGGACCTTCAATGGTTTCTTCACCGGCCCCTTCAGCAACGGTTCTCTCTACAACGTATTTCTTCCCAAAGTCTTCACGGCAAATGGTCAAGAAGTGAACGATGTCGGCACACTCTATGCACAACTCCACCGGCACCAAGCTGGCGCACAGTCGCTAAGCCAGCTCCCATGCGCGGTCGTCGGACCAACGCACGCGGCTTTCGAAACGTTGCAACTCAGATTCTCAGTGACCTGCCGTGGCGCAACTCGATTGGCCCTACCGGTGAGCTACAACGCCTTCTCGAAGGTCTTCGTGGAGACGGAGCGGGGGAGGCTACAACAGATTCCGTATTTTCATCTCCGGACCGATCCGAGAATCATCATCAACGTAACAAGTTCCCGAACCGAGGCCGTGATAGTGCATCTACCAACGCTGTGGGGGACCTTGTTCTAAGACCGCCCGCTGGGATCACCCGGACGAAAGACGCCGAAGATCTCTCTCGGATGGGGGCCAAACGCCCCTAGTGCACACACGGTTTGCGTGGTAGCACCTTCATTGCGCAGAGCCAATCACGCCGTGACACAGGGGAGGCGACCCATGAAGAGAAGAACGACGAGCCTGCTACCCATGTCACCGAAGATGAGGAAAGTGCACCTGGGAAAGTGACCATCGGGGCGAGCGCGAAGTGCTCGTACCAGGAAGGAATCAAGGCCCTCGGAAAGCGAGGCTCTTGCTTCCGAATCAAGGACGGGCAAGTCGGACACGGGATGTACCACCTAAGTGATGGAATCCCACTCTCTGAGATCGCTCCACTGATCCCCCCAGATTGTATTTGTGCCGAAGGCGGCGATGAACCAGAAGTAGGCGGCCACCAGCGACGCGAATCCGACTACGGCGACGAGACCAGGCGGAATCTTCGTAGACGGGCGATGGCCGACCGGTGTCGTCCGAGGGGGTGTGTTCACGGAGACGGACACCCGTCAATCGTGACACCTTTTCGAAGGAGCCAGCTACCGGGAGATCACGTCTCTGACTGGGGCGGTGGTGTGGAAACTCCGACCCGGCAGCGTTCAGGGTCATTCCACTATCCGCCAGCCACGAAAGCAACCACGACATAGCCAGCGTGGCGATCGAAGTTGGTTCGCCGCCTGTCGCAGATGGTTGTGGTACGGGATCTTCGTGGCGGGGGGCAATCTGGAGTCTCGCCGTGGGACGTTCGCATCAACTGCAGCGGGATGCGGAGCGGAGCATATGGGGATGGATGAATCCCAGGCCTGCCCTCTTGCCTACCGAGCGGACCCAGCGATGCGCAGTCCGGCGATCCAGGTGGTTACCGTCCTTGCGGCAAAGAATCGGGTCCTCGCTCCGTTCACCGACGGCGAAGATCGATGGTCCCGGTCCTCACTGGAGCATTCACGAGCTGCGTCACTCCTACGTTTCTTAGTTGCTCGCCATTGGCGTGCCGCTCGAAGGTCGTCTTCCGAAACGCTGGCTAGTTGACGTGTTCCGTCCACTCTAAACACTGCCCCCATGGTGCCTGATTCGCATGGTGGCACCCCGTTCCGTTGGCGTACTGGGTCAGGCTTGGACTTGCCCGGACCCCACAGTTCGTTCTGAGGAGGATCTCCTCGGCCCTGGTGGCTTTCCTGCTGAGGAGGCATAGTTCGGAAGGTGGCGAAACCGCTCGATTGGGAAGCCCTACTAGTCAAGGGCTACGAACCTCTGAAGGTCTCGCAACGGATCTTTCGTTGGCTTCCTCACGATCCTCGCTGCAAGCTTTGCTTGAACCCCTTTGGCGGCGTGGGCGGCAAAATGGTCGGCCTCATGGGGCGCAAGCCCTCCCGCAAGAACCCAAATATCTGTCAGTTCTGCTTCGATCACCTGCCGACCGGAGGCATCGAGATCGACATCGCAGTTGTGTTCGCCGACGTGCGAGCTTCGACTGCTCTGGGTGAGCACTCCGACGCCACCTCGTTCGCCGAGCGTCTGAACGAGTTCTATCGCACAGCAACCAAGGTGCTGATTCACAATGAGGGCATTGTGGACAAACTGATTGGCGACGAAGTGATGGGTCTCTTCATCGAGGGTATCGCAGGACCCGAATATCGACGCAAGGCAGCGATTGCCGCTCTCGAACTGGCTCGAAGGTCACCGAACTACCCCTCGGTGTCGCTGCCAACGCTGGAGTCGCTTTCGTCGGCAATGTGGGATCGGGAACTGTATTGGACTTCACCGCTC
This sequence comes from uncultured Acidimicrobiaceae bacterium, assembly GCA_963755375.1. Lineage (GTDB taxonomy): Bacteria > Actinomycetota > Acidimicrobiia > Acidimicrobiales > RAAP-2 > Bog-473. The sequence goes on from CAVWKG010000009.1 coordinate 49,303, forward strand.
TGGGTGATGCCGTCAATGTTGGTGCTCGCCTCCAGGGCCACGCGTCGCCAGGCGAGGTTGTCCTTGCAGCCTCCCTTTACCCCCTGATTGAGGCGGAGTACCCGGGGGGACGACCCGATCGGATAGCGATACGTGGCCGGGACAAACCAGTTGACGTTGTGGTCTTAAGCTCGCCCGCGTAATCCACGACCTTCGCTCGATAGCCCGAAAGTGACGGATATCGGTCGGCCTGCCACCGATTGTGCCCAAGTGCCCCACTGTTCCGGCGAACGGGGGCAGTGCCTGCTCTTGTCAAGCGAAGTCCGTTGCTGGGTCGAGATCGACCTGCCGATCAGTTCTTGACCGTCATGCTGAGATGGGAACTGAAGGCGCTCCCACCCGGACCGAAGGCCTCCGACAGCAGCGCGTAGGAGCCGTTGGGAACCGTCGTGGTGTTCCAGCTGTAGAGCCATCCGTAGTAGGTGGGAGTGGCCGTGCCGACTAGGTGACCGGTGTAACCATAGGATCCACCGAAGAGCCAGAACTCGACGCTGGTGGCATTGGAGGCAGAAGCATCCAAGGTGGCGGCGGTTCCCGACAGTGTTGCACCGTTCGATGGGATGAGCACCGCGGTCACCGGTGGTTGATTGTTCACCGTGACGGTGATCGGAGTACTGGTATCAGTGTTGTTGTCGGCATCGGTCGCTACGCTCTGGAGGCTATAGATCCCATTGGGCACCGCCGTCGTATTCCACTGGGCCAGCCAGCCGTAGTAGGTGAGGGTGGCTGTGGCAATGACCTTGTTGATGAGGGAGCCCCCCGTTACCTCGAAGACCACCTTGGTGACGCCTGGGCCGTCGGACGCGCCAGCGTCGACGTAGGAAGCACCGCTCAAGACCGTACCGTCGGCGGGGACGAGGACTCGGGTGAAGTATTGGGTTGTCGGGAGCACATCCACCTGGAACGTCCCGGTGGCGACGTCGTTCGCATGGTCAAGGACCTGGCAGGTCACGGTGGTCGAGAAGAGCGCGAAGGTGGATCCCGATGCCGGGGTGCAGCTGCCGGGCGTCGCACCGGGAATGGCCGGGGGCGTCGACCACGTCGCTATGGCGCCGGCCTGACTCGTCGCTGTCAAGCTTTGGTCAGAAGGAACGAGAAGCGTGCCCGTCACATTGGCGCCGTTCAGGCTTACGTAGTACGTCACGGGAATAGGTTGCACTGTGGAGGTGAGGCTGGCATCTGTGAGGTTCGAGCCGCTCAGATCGGCAAAAGCAAGGCTTGCACCACCGAGATTGGTGCCAGTCAGATTGGCGCCCTCGAGATCTGCACTCTCCATGATCCCGGTTTGGACGTCCGCACCCGAGAGGTTCGCTCCCGGCATGACGGCGTCGGTAAAGTCGGCCGCTCCACACGCAACCTCCACAAAGAAGATGCACTCGGCCAGGGTCGCGCTGCTGAGATTGGCATCGGTCAAATTCGCGCCCGCGCGCTGGCGCTTGTGCAGTTGCCGGGGTAAATACAGTCCACGAACTGTGCTCCACCCAGGTTGGCGTAGGAGAGGTTCGCAGAGGAGAGATTGGCATCTGAAGGTTCGGAGCAGGTGCCTGGGCAAAATGCGAACACCGCTGTACTCAGGTTGGCGTAGGAGAGGTTGACAGAGGAGAGGTCGGCACCTGCCAAGTTGGCGTTGGCACAATTGGTGAAGTGCGTCGGGGTGGGGTTCGAGACGATGGTGCAACCGTTGACGACCATGTCGGCGGATGCCGGCATCGACGTGGCCAACACGGGCGTGACGAGTGTGACAGCGATCACCAGAACCGTGCCGGTGACGGCCAGAAGACGTCCAACCACGGCACCACCCTCCGAATCATTTCGCAGGTAAGGGCAGAGGATTAGGCCTCCGAGAGCGTTGCGAGAGCGCCTCGTGTCGCCACAGGCTCAATTAGATCGCCCAGGCAACCCCCTGTTTGTTCGTTAACAGCATACGCTTCGTTCCGTCGATCGGGTAGAAGATTTGGTTCCAAGCCGCAACCTGGTAGCTCGAACCCCCTGCCCCACTCGTGCGATTACACGGGTGATCCACGAGATCTGGACTGAGGCTCATCGAACCACACTCAGCCGTCCCCGTCGATCTCCTCAATGAAGCTCCCGAGGAGCTGAACTCGGTCCTCTTGGCCGTGGTCGATGGCGTCGTCTCGTTGGTGTCGCAGGATGGTCAGGAACTGGGGTCCGGTCTCGAAGAAGCCACAGCGCTCGCAGACCGACTCGAAGGAGCAGTCGAGCCCGACCGGTCGGGTGCAGTGACCGTTCCCCAGGAGACGCCGGTGTTCGGCAGCGATGCGGCGCATGTTGGCCCCCTCGATGCTGGCCGGGAGCGGTTCGCCGCTCTCGTAGCTGGCCTCGACGGCCTGGGTCACCCGGAAATACTCCTCGGCCACCGTCCGATTCGAGATTCGGGCATAGGTCAGCGTCATGCGCATGGAACGGTGCCCCAAGAGAGCGGCGATCGCCTCCAGGCTCATGCCCCGGTTGATCAACCGTGTGGCCAAGGTGTGGCGCAGCTGATGTGGATGGACGTGACCCACACCGGCTCTCTTGGCGACACGTTCGACGTAGCGATGGATGGTGCGCCGATCGAAGGGATGGCCGTCGTCGCGTTCGACGAGGCGGCCTGAGCGGCTCGGTCCCCGGAGCTTTCGGTAGTCGGCGATCAGCTGGACCAGTTCAGGTCCGATCGGCACGTAGCGGTCGTTGTGCAGCTTTCCGACGGGGATCCGCAGCGTGAAGGTGTCACCGAGTTTGGTCACTGCCTTGTCATCGAGCCCGGAGAGCTCGCCCACCCGGATGCCGGTCTGGGCCAGGATCTCAACCATGACGCGCCGCCGGGGGTCGAGGTCGCTCGCCAGTGCGGCACTGAACTTCTCCATCGTCGGGTCGTCGAGGAACTTCGGCAACGGCTCGTCGGCTTGGGGAAAGTCACCAGGGAAGATCAAGGTCCGGCTCGGTGCGTCCTCGTAGTCCCAGTCGCGCAGCCGCTCGAAGAAGGTGCGCAGCAGACCGAGCCGGTGCCGGATGGTGACCGTGGCGAGTGGCTTTCCAGCTCTGCCCGGCCGGGCGGCCAGCCACAGCTTGTGCGCCTCGATGTGGCACCGTTCGACGGCGGCGATCGAGGTGCACTCGGGGTCGGCCTCGGTGACCTGGCCGGCGAAGTGGCGCAGCCCCAGCTCGGTGGCACCCACCGTGGTCTGACGGGCTGAGACGCCCAGTTGGTCCAGGTAGCGGGCCATGGTGCCCACCATCACCGGTGCTCTTTGGGCCGTCTCGGCCCAGGGGAACTCGATCTGGCTCCACCACGGCGATGGGGCCTCTGAAGCCTTCGGGAGGGCGCTCACCCGGCCACCTCCACCGATGATGCGAGGGCTTCGACCGCCTTGGCGTATTCGTCGGCCAGCCAGTCGATGCCGAGGTGCAGATAGATCCGGGTCGACCCGATGGAACGGTGACCAGCCTGGGCCTGGAGCGCCTCGATGGCCATGCCGCCTTCACGCAATCGGGTGAAGCACGTGTGGCGGAGTTCGTGACAGGTGCCGTGCGACGAGTCCGGCCCGCTCCCGGGCGGCACTGAAGATCTCGTCGAGACCATCGACCGAGAGAGGTTGCCCACGTCGTGGTCCTTTGAGTGAGACGAACAGCCGGTCTGTCGGGGCATCGGGTGGACGTTCGGTGTTCATGTAGCCGGCCACCGTCGTGAAGAAGGTGGGCGAGATCGGCACGAGCCGTTGGTGTCCACCTTTGCCTTCGGCAACGAACACCCGCCACTCCCCAAGACGCAGATCCTCGAGCCGGAGCCCGAGCACCTCGCAGCGCCGCAGACCACCCAGCAGCATCGCCTGGGCCATGGCCCGATCCCGCTCGGTGCGCAGCGCCGCCATGAGCGCCTCGACCTCGTCGAGATCCAAGACGCGCGGCAATCGCCGCACACCACGGACGAGGGATGCACCGCGTTCACCGCGGTGTCGATTGCGCCGGGTCGGCAGGCCTCGTGGCACCGGGTTGGCGACGACGCCGGCATCGCCCCGGATGACCAGATAGCCATAGAGGCTCGACACCGCAGCGAGGCGTCGCTTGATGGTCGAGGGCGAGAGCCCCGACTCACCGTCGGAGATCCGCACCACGTTCTCGGCGCCCGTTCGGGGTTGGCGTTGCGCCGTCACGAAGCGCAGGACGTCTCTCGGGGTCACGTCGGCGGGTTCCTTGCGGATCACCCCGAAGAAGACGCTCAGGTCGTGGGCATAGGCCCGCACCGTGTTCGGCCTGGCCCGGCCAGAGGCGAACTCCAAGAACTCATCGACCAGCTCGTGGCCAACTCGGTACTCACGACGACCGTCTGCTCGTAGACGGCTCTGAAACGACGGACACCACACCACCGCACACCTCCTTGTCGGACCTACGTCCGAAGAAGGCTCCCCGGACGTTCAGTCCAGGTGGCGGATCACCCGTATAAGTGCCGGTATGGGGCAGGGGACCACGCGTCGAGGTCGGGCACCGACGTACGCACCCAACCCAGTTGCTCAATTGCGGCGACGGCCGAACTCTCTCAACCCCGTCAGCCCGTCCAGGTGATCGGGACACGCCCACACCCGCCACCAACGATCACCCGCCGGCGAGAACCCACCGCCCGGTCCATGAGGGCTTCTCGGGGCAGTGGGCGGCCTGCCCTGGCGGTCGTGAACCATGGCCCAGAACTGTCCCGGCTCGACGATGAACGCCTGGGCGTAGCGGTCGCCGGGCTGGGGCATCGCTGCCATGGATCGAGGTTAGAGCGCACCTGTCTCTGGCGGATAGGTCCGCCCCCTCCGCCCTGGTGCTCGCCTTCGGCTCCGCCCGGCCAGCCGGGCGGAGCCGGCGGGAGCCGGCGAGCACCAGGGCAGCGGACGGCGAGGGGGCGGACCTGGGGGTGGCGATCTGGAGGACTGGCGAGTTGGCTGAGCGTCGAGTTCGCAGATTCGGCCGCACTATCCACGTACGAATCAGGCACCATGGGGGCAGGCAGGTTGGGGACCAGTCACTACGAGAGTGATTGAACAATCTCCACCACGTCTTCACTTCGGTATCCGTGAAAGCGAGCGAACTCAAGTAGCTCACGCACCTTTTCGATAACGGCACCGTCGTGGAGTGTCCCCGCCACAGTGACGCCTCTCCCACGGCGAAACTCTAGGAGGCCTTCATCGCGCAGAACACGGAGGGCACGGAGCACAGTGTTCGTATTCACGCCCAACACAGCGGCCAAGTCTTTGGCCGGAGGTAGTCGCTCTCCGGGGGACGCTTCACCAGCCGCGATAACGCGGCGGATTTCTGCGGCAACCTGATCGTGAAGAGCGATGTCCTCGGAGCGGTCGACCTTGACATCCAACATAGTGCTAGACATAGTAGCACTATGTCTAGGTCCGCCGTACTTGCTGATGCTCCGACGCCTGCCGAAGTTCTGATCCCTGAAGCAAGAAGCCGCCAACGGCAGCGATACCGCCGCTCCACTGCCTTGGTCGCGCTGGGGATGCTTCTTGTAGGAGGCCTCGTCGCGCTGTTGTTTTCGGTTGCGTCGAGCGGCTCCAGCACGTCTCAGACAACCCCGAAACCGTCCGTTGGGACAGGTGTTCGGGGCCCGATACTCGTTCGACCAGTGTTGTGTTTGGGACCGTCCTATTCTGCGAGCGCTCCACGGGGAACCAGCTCCCTACCTCTTGGCTGCCCCGCCCCTTACGCTCAAACCGCGTCGGCGCTCAACGTCCAACCACAAACCAACAGTCCAACGGGATTCTCAAACAACTCCGTCGCCCCGTATCCGGTGCTCGCGGGCTATCCGAACACGACTCGTGATTCTCTAAACCACGTTGTGTTGCTCGGGGGTTTGCCGGGCTCAGACATTCAGGGAGTCTTCGGGAGGGGGGTCAGATACCTTCTCGGACCCTCCACCTTGAAGCTGTCTTCGGCCAACGTCGTCTCGGCGGCCGCCCAGCAGGAGCAGACTGGGGGCTGGATCGTGAAGATCCGTCTTTCTTCAGCTGCATCGGCCTCGTGGGACAAGACAGCGTCTCAGTCCTTCCACTCCTTCTTGGCCCTCGACGTGGGAGGAAAGGTGGCGACTGTCCCCCTTATCGAACCGGACCAAAGTTCGTTCACCTCTTTCAACGGCGTCATGGAGTGGTCGGGGGGCTTCAATGCTTCAACGGCGCGAGCCATCGCCGCTGCCGCGAAGGGCTAAGAACTCGCTTCACGGCTACTCCCCAGAGCCCGTGAGAAGAAGGGCAAGCAAGGCGAGAAGGGCAAGCAAGGCGAATAATTCAGTGATGCCAGTTGGCCCAAAGTGAAAACCCAGAAGAGACCTTGGGCGGGCCAAGGCGTCGGTGAACAGCCGCTCGCTATCGACACCGTCCTTGACACACGAAAGGTTCTCCGTGGCGGTCAAAGCGCCGGCGTCTTGAGCGGCAGCGGGATGCACCCCCGCTCCAGATCTTCGGTTCAAATTTATGCCCGGCGGCTGCGGGCGGCTCCCGGCATCAGCGCTAACCCGCCCCGACGATCGGTGCGTTCAACAGCGTTCCACCCATCGACCCCTGGAACGGGGCGCCGAAGGCGAAGACACCGCCGTCCGAGGCGACCTCGTAGTATCCGCCGGTCAAGGGGTCGACGGCCATCCCGACGATGGGCTTGTTGAGGGGGGTGCCTCCCATCGATCCCTGGAACAGGGCGCCGAAGGCGAAGACACCGCCGTCCGAGGCGACCTCGTAGTATCCGCCGGTCACCGGGTCGACTGCCATTCCCACGATCGGCTTGTTTGGCGGTGTTACACCAATCGAACCTTGGAAGGGCGCCCCCCACACGAATAGCCCGCCGTCGGACGCCACTTCGTAGTACCCACCTGTGGCTGGATCGACGGTCATTCCCACGATCGGCTTGTTCAAGACGAGGGTGCCAGCCGAGCCTTGGAAGGGTGCATTGAAAGCGAAGATTCCGCCATCGGAAGCGACCTCGTAGTAGCCCCCGGTCAGCGGATCAATGGCCATGCCTACGATCGGTTGGTTCAAAGGCTTGCCGCCCATGGACCCGTAGAAGGGGGCGTTGAAGGCGAAGATCCCCCCGTCCGAGGCCACCTCGTAGTAGCCCCCCGTCAAGGGGTCGACGGCCATCCCGACGATGGGCTTGTTGAGGTGCGCGCCGCCCATGGACCCGTAGAAGGGGGCGTTGAAGGCGAAGATCCCGCCGTCGGAGGCAACCTCGTAGTAGCCACCAGAGGCAACCTCGTAGTAGCCCCCAGTGTAGGAGATGAGGACCTCGCCGTTACCTGCCAGCGCCGCCGGGGCGCTCGGTGCGTCGTTGATGCTCACTGTGCTCGTGCCAATGGGAGCAACATACGAACTTCCCCCACCCCCGCCCCCTGTCCCGCCGGCCGGGGTACAGGGAGCCATGCCTGTAAATCCCGATCCGCCGCCTTGCCCCCCGCCGCCGAAGCCGCCGCCCCCACCCCCGCCTCCAACAACGCCGCCTCCCCCTTGGAGGGGTGACCCGGGGGCGCCGTCGTCCGGCCCGCACATGCCGGGGACATCGATAGGAGCTACGCCGCCAAGTCCATCGCCAGCCGGCACTCCTGCGTTCCCGCCGGTCGAACCTCCTGCCCCGGAACCACCCGCCTGATCGGCGTTGCCAGCCGCACCCGGGGTCCCAAAACCCCCACCCGAACCTCCACCGCCGCCGGCAACGAGAAGTGGAGAGGCTCCTTGAAAGACCCTGGTGGTGCCACCTCCTCCGCCCGAAGCGGCTCCATAGACGTTCCCCGCAGATCCGCCCCCGTCGAAACCTCCCTGACCACCTGCAGTGCCGTCACCACCGGCACCACCGACGTTGATAGTGAGCACTTCACCTGGAGACACGGCGACGGTGCCTTTTACCTCAGCGCCAAGACCACCTGGCACTGAAGCGTCTCCGGCATTGCCGACTCCTCCATTGGCGCCGAACAACGCGAACGTTGCCGATGTCACACCGGCTGGGACGGTCCAGGTAGTGGCGATCCGGTTTCCAAGAAAGTGACCGTGCAGGCGCCGGCGCCGCAAAGAGAGGGTTGGGCGCCGGCAGAGCCAATCGAGACAAGCGCCTGCGCAAGACCGACAAGCAACCCGACCAAGAGAAGGACACACGTGCGGAGGAAGGCCCGAGGAGCACACGGCCACACAGCCCGGCGGCGTGAAACACTTCTTGACGGCCGACCACTGCGTGACTGTTTCGGCGTGGGCTTGTGTTCACAGAGGAGTTCCACCGATCTAACTCCGCGATTGCTAATGCACTGAGTTCGCCTTTATAACACGACGTGCGCTGCATTGCCTTGGCCTGTCGTCAATGCGAGGAACCGGGCTCGACGGCGCCACCGGGAAACGCAAGGGCCACGCGGCGCGGGGGCGGGGAGCGTTTGGCAGTGCAAACGGAGACGCACCCCTGTGCCACATCTGACCCTGGGGGCACCTCCGGCCTTCAATGGTGCGCGTTATGGGACACCTATCAAAGCGCAGATCGCCGATAAGGCGGTACACGGCCACCGCTCGGTGCTGGCCGATCGCAGCGAGGAGTGCGCGTGGCCCCTAGCGGGACTCGCCACTACCGTTGCTGCCGCCGGCGTCCCGAGCGAGTCGTATTCGAGTCATAAGTCGATGGTCATCCTTCGCGGCTACGTCCGCGAGGGTCGCTGTTCGAGAGACGCCGCAGCGCTCGTGGGCTCTGAGCCAACACAGTCTCAGGCTCGACCTCTCAGAAATACTCGTGGTAAGCCGCGTGTTGCGATCTGCATGGCACGATCTGGCTGTTTCCTCGTCAGCCACAACCGGTATGACCCCGCGCAGTAGGTGTACCCTGGGGGCAGTTCAAGTTGAGCTGTGTCCCTCCGCTACCGGAGGGAGATCGGCGGTCCTGAGATGGGACCCACCCCGCAACACTCGGCCAGCAGTCGCGAGAAACTCGAGGCCACTGCAGAGGCGGTTCTCCCGCTTCAGATCCTCGATGTGCGAACCAGGACCAGGGGTGCGCTGAGGGAGATCGCGGGCAGAATCACGCCTGGCATGTCCGAGGACACCGGGCGGACGCATGCAGCCACAGTCCTACGCGATGCTGGTCTACGCAAGGGATGGCACAAAATCTTGGTGCGTTTCGGCCAGAACACCACTAAGAACTTCGAGGACCCGTCGACATCCGGCGTGGTACTGGGTGATGACGACATCTTCTTCCTCGACATCGGCCCGATTTATGAGGGATGCGAAGGGGATGCGGGAGACACGTTCGTAGTGGGTGACGATCCCGAGATGACCAAGGCAGCCGAGGATGTCAAGTCGATCTGGACATCGACGCGTCATCGTTGGTTGCACGACGGTTTGACCGGCATGGCCTTGTATCAGTTTGCCGAGGAGACCGCGCAACAGCGTGGCTGGCAACTCAACCTGGAGTTGACAGGACACCGCCTCTCAGAGTTCCCACACGATGCGCACTACGACGGCACCCTTGACAGAGTGGATTTCCGCCCCTCCGACTTACGCTGGATGCTAGAGATCCAAATCAGACATCCGAATCGCGACTTCGGCGCGTTCTTCGAGGACCTGTTGCTCGAGGACGATCGCCTGCAGGCAGAGTCACTATCCGTGTCGATAGATTGAGGCTAAAGGGAACCCTCCCGCCGATTCTGGGGTGTACGACTGGCGGTGCATGGGATCGACGCTCGAGGGCGGTGAATAACGACGACGCCCACCGAACGACACACGAGCGCAGGGCCGAACGCGCCAGATCGCCGGATGTGGGGAGCTGCTGGTGTCCCATGACGCGCGTTCGTCAATCGTGCTGAGGGTATCTCCTTACGCCGGGCTGGAGACGCCCAAGTCGGGGGCAATCTTGGGTCTCTCTACCTTGGGTGGCCTTCCTCCAGGTAGACGAATTCGGTCGAAGCGAAACTCGCTCGGAGGCGACGAGCCATCACGGGAGTCACGTATTCATCCAAATCCTCTTCCTTGACGAACCGCCATTCCGACAACTCACTCTCCGGTAGATGAAATCTCGCGGTGTCGTCCTCTGAGAGAACCCCTCCAAAAAACACGAACCGGAGTGCGTCGCTACGAACTCCCTCGACGGGCCTTCGATAATCAATGGACCGAAGGCGAGCATTTCGCAGTTCGAAGTCCAGTTCTTCACGCACTTCTCGGATACAGGCGGCAAGTGGCGACTCATCAGCTTCGACGCCGCCTCCCGGGATCTCCCACGGGTCCTTGTAGACGGGGTTTACGAGGAGTACACGGCCGAGGTCATCGCAGAAGAGGCACCCAGCACCGACATGCTTTGTTGGCAAGGATCTATAGAACTCAGAAGTGCCGGATGGGCGATCGGTCAGAGGTTGCTCGCTCACAGTCTCAAGTATGGCCCGATGAACACTGTGGCCCACATGACCACGGGTGTCCCCGTTCGCCGGGATGGGGTTGCTTCGGGGACAGGCCATCATGGTCGTGTGGGTGTGAGACTTCGCGGACAACGGTGGTGGCTTGGCGGGCTTGCCCTCACGGTTCTCGTCCTCATCTATGGCCCCTGTGGCGTCTCAGATGCCAGCGGTTCTTCCACGGTTGTCGGCACTCCGACGCACCCCCAGCTCCTGACCTGTACGGAGGAAGCGACGCAGTTCACCGGCACTTTGCCTCCAGTCGGGCCACATGACATCGGATTCGGCCCTGGGTATTTCCCTCAGGCGCGCCGCCTGGCGACCATGAATCCGCCTAACTCGGGGCGAGAGGCTCAACTCACCGGGTACAAGCTCCCCCCGGTTGTCTTTCCGGGAGCCACGGTGACCATGACGATCGCCCGTGGTGCGCGGTCCTACGTGGTGCAACAGAACCCATGGTCGCCACGCCAAGGGAGCGTGTCGGTCACGTATCGAGCTTGTTTGCACAAGCGTGGGTTTTTTCCCCAGAGCTTCCGGTTCACCGATGGTCGAAAACGGGGCTGCGTTCCCCTCGAGGTGCGGGTCGGCGGGCAGCGAAAGACGAGCAACATCGTTCTGTCGTTCTTCGCCGGACGGTGCAGAACTTCGTCTTGATCCGTCGGGAGTGCCCGGCCCAGGACATTGGGTTGAGTGCGTCCGCGGACTATCCCCGTCGCCGGGAGTGGGGCGCCTCTACCGCCAATCGAGCAGCCGGGTGCGAGCGCGCGGGGCTGGCGACTTGTCGTGCAACGAGTAGTTTCGATCGAATGGTCGTACCGGGTGCGGCTTGGGCGGCAGTCACCGTGGACTGCGTCGAGCCAGAGAGGGTGTCTGAGTTCTGGAGCCGCATGCTTGATGCGCCGGCGCGAACGATTGGACTTCCCGGCTGGTTCAGAATCGGACCCACGGCTCCCGGAGGTCCAGCAATAACGTTTCAGCCGGTCCCCGAAGAGAAGGTGGGCAAGTCTCGACTCCACCTTGATCTTTGGGTCGCAGAACTGGATGCCGCAATTGCTCTGGTCCGGGACCTTGGCGGGAGGTCCACCGGCGAGACCCACCTCTACGACGAAGGCACAGTGGTCGTGATGTCCGACGTTGAGGGAAACGAGTTCTGCTTGGTAGGTCCCCAGAGCCCGGATGAATGAGACTGCCCCCTATCGCCGGGAATGTGTCATTCGAAAGGCGGATGAACTCTAAACGATTAGAGCGTCCTCAGCGGCCGAAATCGTCTGTTCGATGAGAATCGCAATGGTGGTCGGCCCGACTCCACCGGGCACCGGAGTTATGAGTCCTGCCACGGATTCCGCCTCCGAGAAGGCCACGTCGCCCACATTCCCCGCGTTATAGCCAGCATCGATGACGACCGCTCCTGGCTTGATCCAAGAACCTCGGACGAAATTGGGCCGCCCCACAGCGGCTACGACGATGTCTGCGGTTCGCACGATGGCGGAAAGGTCAACTGTGTGTGAATGGCAATAGGTGACCGTGGCATCGCGGGCCAAGAGGAGCATCCCGATTGGCTTTCCAAGGATGGGGCTTCGACCGATCACCACAGCGTGACGTCCCACCGGGTCGACGTCGTATTCATCAAGCAGTCGCATGATTCCCCCTGGCGTACAGGAAGCGAATCCCGGCAGACCAAAGGACATTGAGGCAAAGGCGTCTTTGGTGACCCCATCGACATCCTTGCTCGGAGTGATGGCTTCGAATACTGCCCGCTCGTCGACACCTTTGGGTACGGGGTGTTGGAGCAAGATTCCGTCGATGCCGGCGTCCATCGAAAGTCCTTCGATGACACCGACGACATCCTCTGTTGTCGAGTCATCAGGAAGCTCCATGACCACTGAATCAACCCCAACTCGCTCACAGCGGGCTCGTTTCATCTTGACGTAGGTAACCGAGGCGGGATCGCTCCCGACGAGCACGGCTGCGAGGCAAGGGCGTCTGCCAGCTCGTTCTCTGAAGGCAACCGCCCGTAGCGTGCACTCTTCGAGGATTTTGTGGGAAACGGCCGTGCCGTCAATGAGCTGTGCGCCGGGTGGATTTGCCATGTCTGCGCTCCTTGGGTCGATGGAATCGCCCAGGCGCACGGCATGACAGAGGGCCGCTCCCCGGTGGTTGTTCCCACCTCAGCGCCAGTCACGGCCCAGCTAAAGAATACTCGCGCCGCCGTTCGGAGATGCCCCTTTCAGTGGGGGGACTGTTGGCGAATCGACCCTCTCGACGTCACTGCCTGCGACCCGTGTAGAGGGCGGACACGAACCGCCTTCTAAGGATGCCATCGGACATCTCGGTGGCGAGCCGTTCGATGTCATCGAGAATCCTGCGCTGCTCGTGGGGCGGTAGTCGGATAACGGTGCCAATCGATGCGTATAAAGCGCGGGCCTGGACCGGTGTCATCTCACTGGTCCACGGAATGACCTGGCTCGTTACTTCATCGAGTCCCGCCCAACGAGTCATGTCCCAACGTCTATGCGACTCGTCCAGCTGGAACGGGGGGCGGCCTGGTTCGTCAAAGGCACCTCGGGTCACCGGTCCCAAGACGTGATCGAGGGCCTGGCTGAACTCGTCGGGCTGATCCGGATCGCGAAAGAGCGTCCACCACAATGCGGCCCATCCTCCTGGTCTCAGTGCCAGCCGCAGTTTGGTCAGACCGACCTCTTGGTCGACCCAGTGAAAGGAGGTGGCGGCTACCGCCAGATCGAAACTGGCCGGCGCAACGTCAGCATCTTCGAAGCTCGAGATCACCACATCTAGGTTGGCCGAGGCGGCAGCCTCGAACAGATAAGAGGCCATCGACTGATCCGGTTCTACGGCTGTCACATGGGCGCCTTCGCGAAGCAAATGCCGGGTCACCAGGCCCGTGCCGGGTCCGATCTCGAGGACCCGAGCCGTCGGACCTAGACCACAACGCCGTACGAGTGTCTCGTAGATGACTTCGGGATAGTCCGGTCTCCCGGCGCGATATCCAGCCGGATCGAGTCCGAAAAGTCGTCGGCCCTCGTCTCTGTGCCTTTGGATTTCGGTGTCGCGAGGAGGCACGTTCCAAAGCCTAGGGACTGGGTCTGGCGGACTGCCCCTGCACGCCGGGGACGGACCGCACCGGAGTGTGAGACTGGCATCCATGAGTGGTAGCCAGGCCGTCGACATCCATCACGTGGTCGCTGGTCTCCTCGTCGACGGTGACAAGGTATTCCTCTGCCACCGTTCTCCCGGTCGCCGTTGGTATCCCAGTGTCTGGGACCTTCCGGGCGGCCATGTCGAAGAGAATAAGGCTCCGTCGGTAGCCCTTGTCAGGGAGTTACACGAGGAGCTTGGATTGTGATTCCCGAACCCACCCATCTTGCGTTCGCTCACTTGCAGCAGTCTGAGTTTGATTGCCGCATTTGGATCATCAGAGAGTGGGTCGGGATTCCTCACATTGCATCGGACGAGCACGACGACATGGGGTGGTGGCCCCCGAATGCAACCGAGGAGCTGTCTTTGGCTGTTGAAAGCTATCGGCCACTGCTCCAACGAGCTGTCTCCGGTGTCGAGGGTTGAGATTGCCGCCGTTCGTCGGGTAGGTGGGACAGTCCGGCACAACGGGGATACCCATTGACGAGCGTCAGAACCAATCCCCATCCGCCGAAATGGAGCTGCTCAGCGAGCGGCAGAAGGACACCCCGCTTGACGCCCCTGACATCGTCTGGCTTTCTTGTATTGATGGGGACTGCAGAAGACGACGTGCTGTCGGCGCAGCTCGCCTATTACAACTCCAGGGCTGGCGAGTATGACCGTGACCTCTACCAAGACCCGGGAAGCGCGGATCGGACGAGCGGGTCCTGACTAGGTTGACGCCGAGCGGTCGAACCGTCGAACTCGCATGCGGGACCGGGGTCTGGACCAAGATGTTGGCCACCCGGGTTCACAGCCTCACCGCCATAGACGGCTCACCCGAGATGCTTGCCCTAGCCCGTCAACGCCTGCGAGATATGCCAGTGAGGTTGGTTGAGGCGAATCTGTTCGACTGGCAACCAGACGAACAGTACGACACCGTCTTCTTCGCGTTATGGCTCTCCCACATTCCGCCCGGTCGCTTTGAGTCCTTCTGGGGAACGCTTCGGAGCGTGTTGGCGACTGGAGGTCGAGTGCTCTTCGTAGACACAGGTCCCAAAGAGGCACGCTTCGAGCACTTCGTGCAGGGGCCGGGCACTCCAATGGTGCAACGTCAACTGAGAGACGGAACAGCCCACAAGGTCGTCAAGATGCTCTACGACCCGGTAGACCTGGCAGACAAACTGGCAGCGATCGGCTGGAGGGCCGACATATGAGGTATAGGCGAAACCCTGTTCGCAGGGAGTGCGGTTCCCGGTTGACGGAGCGACACCCCTGCCCCAGTTCGCCGGGAGGGTGGGACACCAGTTGTGCTCAGACGCCTATAGCGCCCCGAGCATTGCCGGAAGCTCCCTCATGTCGTCAAAGACCACAGCACCCTTGATCGAGAGCGTTTCGGCGCCGGTCACGCCCCCAGCGAACGCAAAGACCGCCATGCCCGCCGACAACCCGGCAGTGACTCCAGAGACACTGTCTTCGACCACGGCACATCGATTCGGCAATGCCCCCATTTGGTTCGCAGCGAACAAGAAGATGTCTGGGGCTGGTTTGCCTTGAGCCACTTGGTCGACGCTGAAGACCCGGCCATCAAATCGATCGAAGAGTCCGGTCTTGCCCAAGGTGAACCGCATCTTTTCGTGACTTCCGCTCGACGCCACGCACACCGGAAGGGCGATTTCGTCAAGTGCCTCGACGATGCCCGGTACAGCGATAAGTTCCCGCTCAAACACTTCCCGGTAGCAAGGTTCGAACTCAGCATCCCAGTCAATCCCACGCCCCAGATGTCGTTCGATCTCCGACTGCATGTAAGCAGCTGAACGCCCTACGAACCGTTCGACGATGTCGGATTCCGTGAGCGGCCACCCGAGGTCGGACAGGATCTTCGCTTCGGTCCGCACGGCGAGACGCTCACTGTCCACCAGGACACCGTCGCAGTCGAAGATCACCAGATCGAAGTGGCGCATCCCGACGAGACTACGGGCCCCCTCCGGTTAGGCGCTGGCTTCAGTTTGTGCTCCTGCCCCCTATCGCCGGGTCGGAGGCGCGGGTTCTGACTAGTACGGCAAGTCTCGGGGCCGACAGTTCCGGTAGTCCGGCTCGGGATCAACCTCAAACTGCACCGCTCTGATGGTCCGATGTCCCTCCAGCAGGGCTCGAACCACCCGATGCATTCCGTCCATAACGCATCCGTTAGAACCGAGGATGATCGGATAAGACAGGTCAACCTGATTGACCAGTCGCATGTGGTCAACGACGCTCCGGACCGTTGGTACCTCGTCTCCGTCATTGAACCAATAGACGGAGTCCACTTCCCAGATCGAGTCCAGGTCGACGTCCTTGACCGGAAAGTCCTCCGAAAGTTCGACAAGCCGGTCAACGTCCCAGGCATCGAGGCCGCTCTCACCTGGCCTGAAGTGGTACTGCTTTCGCATATCGTCAAGTGTGGCTCAATGGACTCGGGAGGCACGACGATCGCACTGCCCCATAACGCCGGACTTGGGCGTGGCTGAACGGCACCATGGGGATAGGGATACTCCGATGCCAGTCTGAACCGGAAGCGTCAGCCGCCGCTATTGGTGGATTGGTAGTACGCCGGCAAAAGCTCAGAAGTTGCTGCGGCGAGCAGTTCGATCTTTTGAATAGACATTGCCTCTGGGCTGACCATCATCTCGACTTTCATACGCCCATACCCAAAGCCGATGGCTGCTTGAGCGAAGCGTACGACATGCAATCTGTAACGGATCAGAGTGTTTCCAGCACGATCGACAGCCGACATCAGACCAGTGTCGAAGTGACCGGTCACGGGAAAGGTGTAGACGCCCTGACCGGAAAGACGGACACTCGTAGCGGCAACTCTGCCAAAGGGTGTCCCAGAGCGTTGAAGTACCGATGTCCCTGTGGGACTCACATGGTGGCGGTCTGATTGGTCGGCTTTTCCGACACCCCAACTACCTCCCCGCGTTTCAAACTTTTGGTCCTTCACGGTAATTACGCACCGCTCAGGCCCAACGAATGACCCCTTCCCTCAGGGTGCAGTGTTGCCCATACCGAGCTACTCTGCGGCACTAGCTCCCAGGTGCGCCACTTGACGCGACGCCACGACAAGCGAGTACCGGGAGCATTTGGAAATGCGATCCACTGGCGCTTGTACTCCGCCGCCTCCTCCTCCTCCGTCACAGCCATTGGCTCGAAGACTCATCGGGCATCTCGGAGGAACGGGACCACCGCTCGAAATGTGCGCGCCGAAGGTATCTCTCTTGGCTCGTAACCCCTGGACCCTCCTTGCCGGCCATACTTCAAGTGTGTCATCCAGGCCAGGGGGTAGTGCCCCCTACGCCGGGACTCGGGCAGGCCGTATTCTGTTTCCATGGACCGCCTAGGTCGGGAGGGTCGCCGAGCAGAGCGTGTACTCACACTGCTCGCCAGCCTGTCGGACGTATGCGACGGCGGTGAGGTCAGCGAGTTGGAGCACGCTTTGCAGACTGCAACGCGTGCCGAACTTACGGGTGCGGACGATGAGCTGGTCTTAGCGGCCCTGTGCCATGACATCGGCAAGGTTTTCGGAGATGTAGGTCATGGAGAAATGTCCGCCGACCTCCTAAAGCCCCACGTTCGGGCCGAGTTGGTCTCTGTCGTTCAACACCACGGAGCCTTCACCGCGCGGCATTGGGACCCGTCTTTGAAGGGCGAATCGGATCCGAGAATCCAGTACGGCGATAAACCGTGGTATCCCCTCGCCGAGGTATTCGTTGATGAATGGGACATGGAGTCCTTTGACCCTCTATACCCTCGTGAGGAGCTTGAGCATTTTGCTCCACTGGTGAGACGGCTCGTCACAGGAGCTTGAGCCCGAGGGTTGGGCACAAAGCCAGTGAAGGAGCGGACGCCGGACAGGTTGGCGAAGCGGTTGAAGTAGCCCGAGTTGCCCAAGATGGCTGCAGAGAGGACGGGACAGAGCCCCGGCGCCGAGCGGACGATGCTCTAGGGGTCGGCCTCGTCATAGAGGACGGCGATCCGCTAGTCGGCGGCGGCGATCTCGTCGTCGAGGCGGCGGAGAACGCGGACTTCTGAGGCGATGTCGTGGGACAACTCGCTGAAGACGATGCCCCCGCCTGACCACAGGGCCAGGGTCTAGTTCGCCATGGCCAAGAGCTCGTCGGCCTTGTCCTGGCGCCACAGTCCCGCACTCGAGCGGACCAACAACGCGGTGAGCCGGCCGCGCCCGAGACGCTTGAGCGCCCGTGGATCGGCGTATTTCTCCAAAACGACCAGGGCGGTCTTCGACGAGGTGGCCGATCCGAGCGAATCGGCCCACCCCGGACCGAGCAGCTCGACGAGTGCATCGAGGCGCAGGCTGGCGGCGGTGCGGCGCTTGACCAGGCTGGAGCGGTGACGCACGGCTCGGCGCAGTGACCCCGCCGGGCCGAGGTTGTCGATGCCTCGCAGGCCCTCGGGGTGCAGCAACGGCAGACGAGCCAGCACCCGTGAATCCAATCGGTCGGTCTTGGTGTGCTTGTTGTAGTAATCCCGCAGATCGGCCGACTGCTCGGGTGGCACCAAGATCACCGTGGCGCCACGTGCTTGGAGCCAGGCCGACAGCGGCACCCAGGCGTTGCGGGTGGGCTCGAGAATGACCGTCACCGACGCATCCTCGGGGATCTTCGCCCATAGGCGCTCGAGGTCAGCGGTCGTCGTGCGGAACCGCCACGACGACCAGATGAACTCACCTCGCTCGTCGGCCAGGCTGGCCCGATGGTCGGCCCGACAGGCGACGTCGATACCCAACCTCACTTCCTTCATGGCGTGGTCCTTTCGCTCGACGGTTGAATCAGTCGGCTCTCCTTCGTCGACCGGTGCACGCTCCGCTGCCCCCGTTCGCCTGCGTGGGGGGCGAGCTGGTAGCGAATCGGACAGAGCGAGTTGCCCGAACGTAAACTCCGCCCATGGACGAACCCTTGGGCGTGCGACGAGGTGAGCGCGAAACCCTAGAAGGTTCCCTGGACTGGTATCGAGCCGTGGTCGAACGAAAAGTCGATGGACTCGCACTTGACGACGCGAAGCGAGAAAGGACACCAACAGGCATGTCCGCTCTGGGAGTCCTCAAACACCTGGGCTGGGTCGAGCGAGGTTGGTTTCGCGAGACATTCGCCGGTGAAGATGTTGAAGCAGTCGACGTGGATGGTGACAACACGCCTGAGTTCGCCATCGGCGGCGACGACACCGTTCAGTCTGTTATCGGCTTCTACCGAGCCGAGGTGGAAGAGTCGAGGCGAGTTTGCAGGGATGCACCCTCTCTAGACGCGCTTAGTGCCAAGGAGACGCCCTATCGGGACCAGGTAACACTTCGCTGGATCATGGTCCACATGCTCGAGGAAACCGCCCGACATGCCGGTCATCTTGATCTGATGCGCGAGAACATCGACGGCCAGGTAGGTGATTAGTTACTCAGCTCAGCGATCGTTCACCTAGCGCCGACGGTGCCCCCTTTCGCCGGGTCGGGGTGCCATGGGGCAGTCGAGTGAACGCCTCACGACGACGATGCCGCATCTGACAAACGCCGGACACCCGGACTCGTCTGGTCTTCATGAGCTTTATGCGCTAACGCTGGTCGAAGCCCGTCGCTTCCCGCCATCCGGCCAGCGTGTCAAGTTTGCCTGATCCACACCCGCCCTCCTGGCCCAATCAGAGTGAAGTCCCAAGCAGAAAGCGCATCCCGTGATCTGCGAGACGCGTATCTCCACCAGTTGAGAGATTGATCCGTCCAGTGGTCCACGAGCCAAATGTCCTGCGAGGGTCAAGACGTCCTGGTACCACTGAGAACCGTTGGTGTAGGGATCGAAGCGCACTTGTCCGACGGTACTTGGCATGACCGGCGATCTCTGGGAATGGGTGGAGGCTTTGGGTGCCCCCCTGTCGCATAACGGGGATACCCACCGGGATGTCTCCGCACGATGCCGGGACGCGGGGCAGTTCGGCACCAACGGGGCGGCCTCTGGGCCTGGCAGGTCTGCCTCTCGGCATAGGGTTTCGACGTGAGCATTGAGGACGGGTTTAAGCGCATCGGCTCTGATCCGTTCGAGCTTCCCCTTGAAAAGAGAGATCACATACGGCGGTTCCGTGGCCGGATCCCGATGCCGGTCACGATCTGGACCGCCAACGGAAACGAGGGCAGGCCCGAAGGAATCACAGTGTCGTCCATCCTTGTTGGGGAGGGTGACCCTCCATCGGTTCTTGGTCTCATTGCTCCGGATTCGTCGTTCTGGGACGCGGTGAGTGCGTCGAAGCGGTTCGTCGTACACGTGCTGGACAAGGCACACGCCCGCATCGCCGATCAGTTCGCGTTGCGATACCCGGGAGATCCGTTTGAGGGCCTTTCCGTCGTCAGGTCGGACTATGGCCCGGTGCTCAGTGATGTAACGACCCGCTCAGCGATCACTCTCCTGGGGTTCATTGACGGTGGTTACTCGCTAATGATCCGCGGTTCGATCGATGAAGTGGAACTCGATCCCAATCCGATGCAGCCTCTAATCCACTACAGAAGTCGCTACTTCACGACGAGCGCCAGGACATAGAGGCTGCCCCCAACGCCGGATCGGATGCCTCCGTAGGCCCGTCGGCGTTCCCCAGTACGCCGGATCAGCGGCGCTTCATCGCCTATGACATGCTGGTCGCAGAATGGGTTCGATCGTCTGGGACCAAGAAACCGCCGAGGTCTACGACGCGACCTACGCGTACGAGTCAGTTCCATCGGTTGTTGACCCGATGGTGGACCTCCTGGTGGAATTCGCGGGCGATGGCCCCGTACTCGAATTCGCCGTTGGTACTGGGCGCATCGCGCTCCCCCTAAGCGCACGCGGTGTACCGGTGTATGGCATCGAGCTGTCTCCGCACATGGTCGAGCAGCTTCAGAGAAAGCCGGGCGCTGAAGCGATCGTGGTGGTGATCGGCGATATGGCCAAAGAACGCCTATCGGATAGTTTCGAGCTGGTCTACGTGGTGGCCAACTCGATCATGAACCTCACGACCCAAGAGGAACAGTTGGGGGTGTTTGCGAACGCAGCCGCCCATCTCGCGCCGGGTGGCCATTTCGTGGTTGAACTTATCGTCCCCCAGCTCCGCCGAGTGCCGCCCTCCGAGACCGGCTGGATCTTCAAGATGGATCCCAACCACGTGGGCATCGAGACCTTTGACGATATCGCGAACCAGGTGGCCTGGTCCCATCACTGGAAAGTGGTCGACGGCCGTTTCGTCCATCATTCTGCGCCGTACCGATACATCTGGCCCTCGGAGCTGGTCCTTATGGCGAGGGTGGCGGGCATGGACCTTGAGGACCGGTGGGGAGGCTGGGACCGATCTCCGTTCACGTCGGACAGCGGGAAGCAGGTCGCGCTCTTCACAAAGCCGTAAGAACATCCGAAGATTTCCTGAGGCTTGCGGTTCATCCCTGAGGCGAAAAGGAGGTGCCCCCGTTCGCCGGGTACGGGCGATCACGTGTCGGGCGGTCACTGATAGCTAGGCGGCAACCCGAGCGATAGCAGCAATCGATCTGCATCCCGCAGATAGTTGGGGCTTTTGACGATGGTCGTCAGGTTTGTCCAGGACTTGTCGGGACTGTGACCCCAACCATCCAAGGCTCGCACGTTGCGTTCAATGTCCTTGACGAAAGCCTCTACCGCTACCTGATCAGCAAGTGGCCATGACTGACTCCGCAGCCGACTCGCCAGAGCCGACATCGGCCGGGTCATCGCTACAACCTTTGGAAGATTCGCTGAACCTCCATGGAGGAGGTCCTCGTAGTACGCCAAGTTGACGGGAGTAACCGCGGCCTCATAGGTCTCATAGTCCTTGAGGAACTGGACCGCAATTTCAGAAGGGCGGCGAAGGGCAAACCCGTTGTCGTAAGGACGCGTGGGCGCCAAGAACACGCCGCCTGTGGTCGAGAGAACCTGTGCGTTCTCATAGCGCAGCCGCGGTGGACGGTGGTCTACCTCCAAGTGGCTAAACGCAACCGGCGAGGTCGACGGGTAGGGCACATCCGTCATCGCTGCATATCCCTTTGCGGGATCCTCTTGAATCCAGTCGGCCTGAGTGAACTGGTCAGTGGCTCCGTAGTGGACTTCCGCCGATCGGCTCCAACCCACAGTCAGGTTGTGGACCTCAAGATCCCAGCCTTGACTGTTTCGAGTCATGTCAAAAGCGATGACATCACCGGGACGGGAGAGTTCGACGATGGTCACAGGATGGAATCCCCGGGCCGTGTCGCTCCAAAAGACCCCGTACGCATCTGAAGCTTGCGGAGGTCCGTCAGAAGACGAGGAGACACCCTGATCTGAATATGTGCCAAGTTGAATAAAAGGGCCGCTCGGTGACTTCGTCTGGAGTCCGATCCAGGTGGCCGAGGCGCCGACAGGTGATGTCGAGAGCACCGCGGGAACCCGCCACTCTGCGCTCATCTGGTCGGCGTTCGTCTGGGTTCGATAGCCACCAAAGCCGCTAGAAGGCCCAAACCCGATCACAGCGGCGCCACCGACGTGGCTTGCAGCGCGACCCGGCCCAGCGAGAACGGCAGTGAGGCCAACCGAAACGGCCAGCACGACCATGAGCGACCAAGGAATCCACCGCCTCGCTGTCACCAAGCCCCTTTGTTCGCAGAATCGATCAAGGTCCCCGCCACGTGGCCCGAGTGACCTTTAGGACGTGAGACTCCCGCAGTGATCGCAAGTAACGCGTCCGGCGGTTCCTACCGCGCCACAGCACGGGCAAACACGATGTGTGTTTCCGTCTCGCATGGCCCTATCTCCTTGTCCAGCAGGGACGATCATGACGAGGTACCGCTGCGCCGAGTAGAACCCTTCGCACTCGTTTTTCACAACTTCTGGACATATCAGCTAAAGCGAGGTTGATCACGAAATTTCAGCGCAGACTGAGCCGTCGAATCCAGACGGCAGATACCCGATTTGTCACCCCAGAAGCTCAAAAGGCGCGGACGGCCCCCGCCCCAGTTCGCTGCCGGGACTGGGCAGGGGGCCGTCGTTGAGACAAGATTGGGCCTATGACCGATCATCAGCCCGTGGGAGTTGAGTCACTCTATGAGCGCGTGCACTACGAATACGGAGCCGTCGCTCCCGCCGGAGCGCTCCTCTTCACGGCAGGTGCGTGTCCCCTTGATGGGGACGGAAACGTCGTTGGGATCGGGGACCTCGTTACTCAGGCCCGAGTCTCGCTCGACAACCTGACTACCGTCCTCGATGCTTACGGTGCTCGTACCGAGAATCTGGTCAAGACGACAGTATGTGTCGTCGGTGATCGTCATGACCTTGTCGCAGTGTGGAAAGTCGTTGCCGACGGTTTGGCGCCCTCTCGCCCACCGAGCACGTTGCTGGGTGTGTCCGCCCTGGGCTACTCCGGTCAGCTTGTCGAGATCGAGGGGATAGCCGCTCTTCCTAATCACGGCCAGAAGGGCGGCTCCTAAGCGACCTCGGAGACCCTGAGGACTGCTTCTATGGTGCCAGACCGTCCCACCGTCCCGGCGAACTGGGCTACTCGGAACCCGTCCGGCATCCGCCTGTTGAGAACGGGTTCCCTGACCAGAGGAGCCACCGCCGTTCGCTAACTGTGGGATCCAACCACGTTGTTGACTCGGCAGATCGGTGGGCCGCCGATGGCCGTGTGGTGCCGATGATGGTTGTACATGTGCAGCCAGGTCGAGTGCCCGGGTTCGGGCGGCCTCTGAGCGATAGGGCCGGGCATAGGCCTACTCATTGAGCAGGGTCCTGTTGTAGCGCTCGACTTTCCCATTGGTCTGGGGGCAGTAGGCCTTGGTCCGGGTGTGAATGATGGCGGCGGCAACCAGTTCGTCGGCAAAGACCCGTGAGCGATAGCACGCACCGTTGTCGGTCATCACCCGCTCGACGGTGATGCCGTACGCGGCGAAGAAGGCCCGGGCACGCCTCCAAAAGGCCACTGCTGTGGCGGCTTGTTCGTTGGCATGGACCTCTGAGTACGCCAGGCGCGAGTAGGCATCGATGGCCGAATGGACGTAGGCATAGCCGAGGCGGGGCCGACCCGCCTTGCCGTTCTTGCGGTTCTTGGCCCTGATGCCATTGACCCTCCACCCTCCGCCTTTGGGGATCTTGGCCTGCTTCTTGATGTCGACATGGACCAATTCGCCGGGTCGGAAGGTCTCGATGCGGCGCACGACTTGTCCCGCCCGACGCTCGAGATCCGAAAGCCGAGACACGCCGTGGCGGACCCACACCGCGTGCAGCGTTGAGGCCGGCACCCCGGCCCTCGGTGCCAGACGGCCCGGTCCGAGCTGATGGCGCCGGCGCAGTTCGACGAGGCGGCGCTCCACCTTGTCCGGAGTCTTCGTCGGACAGCGCCTTGGTCGACTCGAGCGGTCCCGGAGGCCCGGTGGGCCCGCCTGTTGGTAGCGGCGCCACCATTTGTGCGCCGTCTGGCGCGAGATCCGCATCGACTCGGCCGCGGCGGCCACGGTCCAGCCGTCTGCAATGAGCAGACACAGGCGGAATCGACCCTCAGGGGTCAACGGAGCGTTACGGTGCATCTGAGCCCTCCTGGCGTTGTGGTTGTGTCAACAGCTCCACATTGCCTTGAGGGCTCACCTCATCTGCGGATTCTCCGTGTCAACAAGGTCCATGGATCCCACAACTAGGGAGCGACTCGTGGCCTGCGTGGTCCGCTTTGCACCCTAAAGGCCGGCTCTTTGGCGAAGTCACTCCCGGACCATGCAAAGCCTACGCATCTGTACCGTCTCATGACGGGTCGATTCGTCGCGCCCGAACGACCCAGAAAATGGGGTCTTGACTCAAAGAGGATTCGGTAGGGGACACCCCGTCCGTCCTGGCGTTACGTTTCCGCATCCACGCCCCTACGCACACAGTGATCGCGAATACCGCTAGAACACCACGGCGTCATTCAGAAGGATGACGGGTTGCCATCATTTCGAACTAGGTCTATCCGCAACGCATAGTGCAGCACTCGAAGGCTGTCACCGCTCAGGTTAAAGACGCTCCTACCACCCGTCGAGCGCCAGCGCGTCAACCCGGATCACCGCGGCGAGGTTTTCGATGCGGCTCCTCACCGTCTCGGTGTTCGACTGGGGGTCCGTTTCGACCCGTTGAGCCGTCAGCGCGACTTCTGCACAGTTTTTCAGCATCCTTTCCATCTGTAGCCCAAGCGCGGAGTCAGGGCACGGGTTGGCCACCAACCAGGCAGTTGCGACCTTGGTGGCCGCCGAGAGTTCGTCGGCCGCGGCAAGCACGGTCACGTCGTTCAGCAGCAAAGAGCCCGATAACCGGCGCTCGGCCCCACGGACGAATCCGAGAACCTCGCGTCCTCGCCCGCGCCATGCTGCCGTCGTTTCTGGGCTCATACCAGGCTTCCCGCCTTACCGGTCCGTCCTGCAGCGATTCTGGCAACACACAACTGTGTCCCGATAGAGCCGTTCAGATCTCTCAATCACAACAAATGAACAACGCACTTTTCACCCACGCCCCCCAAAAGCCCCCCCCTCGCTTCCGTGCCGTGCGGCCGCTCCGTTTCTCGGGTGGGGTGCGGCCCGGCTGCCGTGCTGCCGGTTCGTCGCTCCCGGTCGGTGGGGGGAGCTGCGCGGGGGTTTGTCCGTCGCACCATGCCCCGGCCCTTGCTTTCTCCTAACGCTCCCCAGCGGGATAGGAGATATTGGGTCGCGAAAAGCACCACCCCCGCACTCCCGTCTAACCCGCCAGCCGTCTGGCAGAGCAGCCTGGCGCCGCCCGGGAACCGGTTCAGACGCTGTGGTCCGGGGCGTGATCTTGGTCGACGAGGTCGAGCGGAGCCCTGCCCCCATACCGAATCAGGCGCCATGGGGGCACCCCGACGACGAAATCCTAGGCTTGAGTGATCACCGTCGGAGACGACTTACGGCTGCGCGTAACGATGCCACGAGCCCTGAGGGGATCCATCCAGGCTGGCGACCGAGATGCTCAGCAAGCGACGGCGTACAGCTGCCACTCCTCCGGAACACCCTTGAGGGAGTGGACACCCCGGTCGGTGAAAAGTAACCCCGAGCCCGTGGTGAGGTCTTTTACAGTTCGACTAGCGAAAACGTCTCCGGGCCCGGCCAAGGCGGCAATCCGTGCGGCGATGTGGACGGCAATGCCGCCGATGTCGTCATCGCGCAGCTCCACCTCTCCAGTGTGGAGCCCAGCTCGAATGGGCAGTCCGATGCCCTCGGCCTCTCCGCCGAAGTCCGAGGCAAATCGCGCTGCCCGGGCCGGACCATCGAAGGTGGCAAGAACGCCGTCACCTGTGGTCTTGACCACCCGCCCCGAGTATCTCTCCGCTGTTCGCCGTGCCATCAGATCATGACGATCGAGCAATCGCTTCCAGTCGGAGTCACCTAACCGAACGGCGATGTCGGTAGAAGAAACAATGTCGGTGAACACGACGGTGGCCAGCACTCGATCGGTGACCTTCTCGTGGCGGGTCCCCGTCAAGAACTCTTCGATCGCTCCCGTCCAAGCCGCGGTGTCCCCGAATGGGACGTGGTCGACGCCTTCGAGCGCAACGAACTTGGCGCCCGGGATCTGCGAGGCGATGTACTCACCTGCCGCTATCGGCACGACCAGGTCTCCCCACCGATGAAGGACCAGGGTCGGTACCTGGATCGTCGGTAGCACCGACCGCACGTCGAGTTCGCCGACCATGTTCTGGAGAGCGCGGAGAGAACCGGGGCTGGCGGACATTCGTGTCAGTGTCGACCACCACTCTCGGATCGCCGGATCGCCGGCAACGCTCGGCGCGTAGGTCTCGATGTCCAGGCCATCAGGAAAGTTGGCGAATGCGTCGTCAACTGACCGTTTCCAGTCCTCAGCCGGAATCCCCGGCCACCCGGGCGCGGCCGTTGCTCGGGGGAAGGTTCCGAAGAGGACGAGAGCGGTTGTACGTTCAGGGTAGGTAGCGGCGAACAGCGCGGCCATGGGACCACCCTCCGAAGCCCCGTAGATGGCGGCGCGTTCACTACCAGCAGCATCCATGACGGCTCGGACGTCGTCCATCCGCTCCTCAAGCGTGGCAATGCCAACGTCCCGGTCGGACATCCCGGTGCCCCGTTTGTCAAAGAGGATCAATCGGCTGAACGCTGCCAAACTGTCGACGAACTGTCCATAGCTGAGATCGGTCAACTGGAACTCGAGGTGGCTATAGATACCGGGCACCCAGACCATGTCGATGGGACCGTCGCCGATGACCTGGTAGGCGATGCTCACCTCGCCGCTTCGGGCGTACCTGGTCTTAGAGGCCACCCATCAAGGATGCCAGGCCAGCGGTTCAATGCAAAGGGCAAAGCCAAAGGGGCGGCCCAGCCGAAGGCAATTGGGTCCCTCAGCCCCTCGACTGCTCCGATCCGGTGTTTCACAAAGGTGCCCCCGTCCGCCGGGATGGAGGCATCACACGGGTCCGATGTCTCGGCACAATGGTGGCGTGGACAGGTTCTGTCATCTCCCGAGCCAACCAGAGATCGCTGCGTGGCCAACGTTCACTCCGGAGCGACCCCTCAAGCTTTTGGTGAGTGCCTGCCTTACGGGCGTGCCCTGTGGGGTAGACGGGACCTCTTACGGCGCTCCTTATCCACACACGGGCCGTCTACTGCACCTTCCGAATGTCCATGTCCTCACCTTTTGCCCCGAGGACTTCGCCTTCGGGACGCCCCGTGCGACGCCAGACATCCACGGGGGCACCGGGTTTGATGTTCTCGATGGCACAGCCCGAGTGCTCAGCGACTCCCGTGAGGACTGGACCGCTGAGATGCTTGGTGCTGCACAAGCCATGTTGCGGGTTGCGCAGGAGCACGACGTTCACTTGGCGCTGCTCATGGACATCAGTGCTGCCTGTGGTTCCCAAGTGATCTATGACGGTCCTCGGTCGGAGGGTCGTCATAGAGTGGGGCAAGGAGTGTGTGCTGCGCTCCTGATCCGTCACGGGATCAAAGTCATGAGTCAAAGGGATCACCGCACGCTCGATGCTGTCATGAGCAAACTCGAGCCCACCTACCATGCTGATCCGGCCGCTCGGGATCACCATGAGACGCCCTGGTATGTCGAGACCTTTGGGTCTCCGTGATCATCCCGACCAGACTGCCCCCGAACACCGGTATAGAGATCCGGTGGCCTGACAACGGTGCGGAATGATGTCGGACTTCGCGTCCCCGCCGAAGGAGTGACCGTCCGGCACCCGAATCATCCCATGGGCGTAGGAATGGCTCTTGGGCTCTTAAAAGGCGATCTATAAGTTTAAGGAGTGGCTCCCAGCCGCCAGTTCGCTGACGATCCGCTCGATTCCGGCGCCTCAGTCTATCGAGCGACTCCTTCTCGGGATCCGGAAATCCCAGAGGGAGATCTCGTCCTGGCTCCGAGGCGGAGGCGGCGACGAAGGCGGAGGCTCACTCGCCGGAGCAGACTCGTACGTGCATTCATCGTGGCACCGCTCGTCGTCGTGCTCTTATGGGCGACCGTTTCGTACACGGTCTGGATGCTGCGGCCCACGAGCCTCTCATGGAGCGTGAACACCGTTGAATGGGTGCGGTATGAAGTGCCTTTCGGCATCGGCAATTGGGCCGCCGACCACGTTGAGCAGATCTACTACAGCAGCCAAGCGCCCAAGAAGGGTGGGCCGCAGTTGAAGAGCCTGCCGAAGGTGGGTGTGCGACACCCCACGGCCGCAACTGCCCGTGCGAAGACTCCATGGCCGCCGGCGATCACACCCGTCTTCTCCAGCCCGCTGCCAGGTGAAGGGGTCTGGCAGCCGACCGGACCATCGGTCGATGGGGGTCCACCCATACTGGTCACGACGTATCGTCCTGACCCGAACTACCCACAGATCGTGGCGTACGTCGCCTGGTTCGACCATTCCCGGACAGAGCTCGGGTATTACCCGGGCCGCTATGAGCCGCCGAACGCAGCCGTACGCGGACCGGAGATGGTCCCCTACAGCCAGAGGTCTCGTTTGCTCGCGACCTTCAATGGCGGGTTTACCTACGTCGATGGCGACAACGGGTCTGCGGACAACGGCCAAACGAACGAACCGCTAAAGGACGGCAACGCGACACTCATTGGCTATACGGATGGCCGCGTGGACATTGTGAATTGGATGGGCGGCCCGAACCCCGGCCCCGGCGTCGCGTGGGCTCGGCAGAGCTTGGCTCCGATCGTCTGGAATAGCCAGCTGAATCCCACGTTGAACACCGATCCGAACAGCCCGCAGTGGGGATACACGCTCGGCGGAGTCACTCGCGTCTGGCGCACCGGCGTTGGCATGGATGCTCGAGGCAACCTCATCTACGTCGCCGCTGACGATCAGACGGTGGTCACCATCGCGCAGATCCTTCAGCACGCCGGAGCAGTGCGGGCCATGGAGTTCGACATCAACCCGGAGTGGCACACGCTTAACACCTATAATCCCCCCGGTCTCAACCCGACGCAGGTGGGACCCAATTCGAATCAGTCACCCGATCGCTACCTCGTCCCCGACGACCGTGACTTCTTTGCCGTCTACCGACCGACCCCCGGGCCGGTGACTGTACCCTTCGGGTAAGGATCGGCGTCGCCGGCGACCGCGTCCATCGCATTCGCGACACGACCCCACTCCACGCCGACCTATCCCCGTACGCTGCCGGGAAGGTGACACAGTCCGGCACGTCGGGGATAGGAGGAGTACTTCATCCCTGGGCCTGGGGCCTAGGAGGGCGCTTCCGGGGGCGGCTCGTGAACGGCGGCCTCCCAGACCTTGCCGGATAGGCGCACGGCCACCACTCGGGAGACGGCGATGCCCACGGCCAAGGAGGTGGCCCAGGTTAGGGCGGCGCCCCAGGTAACTCTGCGGTCCGCCGGTCCGCTGGGAGGGGGCTCGTGGCGCACCAGGCGCCAGGCCAATGTGAGCAGGCGTTGGGTCACGAAGGCGGCCACGGCCACCGAGGCGGCGTTGACCACCTTCCAGCCCAGGTCCTTCTGCTCGGGGCTGGCGTTGACGGGCTTGTGAGGCCTCCAGGTGTGGTGGTAGCGAGCCTCCATCCGCCCGTAATGATGCCCCCTCTACCTCCGGGGTTCAACTGGGGCCTCGGGTGAGATGGGTATGAAACGGCGGCACCGGCACGGCACAGAACGCGCGGCGCCTCGGCTCGCACGAGGCATCCCCAACCGCGGGGAGTCCGAGGTATCGCTGATCGGCGCTCAGACGTTGAGCGGTGCCACGAAAGCAGCCCATTCTGGAAGGGCCACTACCGAGCGGGCCCAGGGTGAGTTCCTAACGGCGGTCAAGCCCCTCAGGCGACATTTTCGCTAACTTCTTTTCGTGGCGGGTCGGTGGCCGGAGCGACCTTCTGGGCCGACTCCTTTCTGCCTCGACCCGCCGCCCTGTTCTTGAGGACTTTGGCTCGTGTGTTGCGACGACGGGCCGCCCGGACTGTGGGGTCGATCTTGAAGCGGTCGGCGCAGACCGCCTTGCCTTCGGCCTCGGTGATCGCTTCGCTGTCTTCATCTCGCAGTGTGTAGAGCTCTCCTTTGCGCCAGCAGGCGGCGATCCGGGTGATGAGGACGGCCGAGACGGAGCACAGGGCCGAGTTGTGGTGCTTACCCTCGACCATGACGAGTCGGTAGTAGCGCTGGGCGAGCGTCGGGTCGATGTGGCGAGCGTGATCGGCTGCCATATAGAGGGCCTGGCGCAGGCCGGCGTCACCGGCCCTGGTGATGCCCTTGTGTCCGGCCACCAGTCCGGACTGGTCGATCTTGGGCACAAAGCCAGTGAAGGAGCGGACGCCGGCCAGGTTGGCGAAGCGGTTGAAGTCGCCCGCGTTGCCCAAGATGGCTGCCGAGAGGACGGGCCCGAGCCCCGGCGCCGAGCGGACGATGCCCTTGGGGTCGGCCTCGTCATAGAGGACGGCGATCCGCTTGTCGGCGGCGGCGATCTCGTCGTCGAGGCGGCGGAGCACCCGGACTTCTGAGGCGATGTCGTGGGCCAACTCGCTGAAGTCGATGCCCCCGCCTGACCACAGGGCCAGGGTCTCGTTCGCCATGGCCAAGAGCTCGTCGGCCTTGTCCTGGCGCCACAGTCCCGCACTCGAGCGGACCAACAACGCGGTGAGCCGGCCGCGCCCGAGACGCTTGAGCGCCCGTGGATCGGCGTATTTCTCCAAAACGACCAGGGCGGTCTTCGACGCGGTGGCCGATCCGAGCGAATCGGCCCACCCCGGACCGAGCAGCTCGACGAGTGCATCGAGGCGCAGGCTGGCGGCGGTGCGGCGCTTGACCAGGCTGGAGCGGTGACGCACGGCTCGGCGCAGTGACCCCGCCGGGCCGAGGTTGTCGATGCCTCGCAGGCCCTCGGGGTGCAGCAACGGCAGACGAGCCAGCACCCGTGAATCCAATCGGTCGGTCTTGGTGTGCTTGTTGTAGTAATCCCGCAGATCGGCCGACTGCTCGGGTGGCACCAAGATCACCGTGGCGCCACGTGCTTGGAGCCAGGCCGACAGCGGCACCCAGGCGTTGCGGGTGGGCTCGAGAATGACCGTCACCGACGCATCCTCGGGGATCTTCGCCCATAGGCGCTCGAGGTCAGCGGTCGTCGTGCGGAACCGCCACGACGACCAGATGAACTCACCTCGCTCGTCGGCCAGGCTGGCCCGATGGTCGGCCCGACAGGCGACGTCGATACCCAACCTCACTTCCTTCATGGCGTGGTCCTTTCGCTCGACGGTTGAATCAGTCGGCTCTCCTTCGTCGACCGGTGCACGCTCCGCAGGGGTGTGACCATCCAGACATTCGAGAAGCAGGGGTCCGACTCAATGATTCGGCCACCGAGTTCCAGAAAAGGGATGCACGTGCGTCGGGAGGCTCGTCTGGTCGACGATCACCGTCATGGAGTCGAGCTCTCGCCCGCTCCGGCCCCAGTTCAGTCAAGCCAGAGGAACCGACCCGACGCACCCTACGAAAGGCTTCCGCCAAATCGGTGGATGCCCGGAACCAACGCTAAATGTCCCAGTTCGCCAGGATGGTGGCGCAGTTCGGCACGAGTGAGAACCCTTTCCGGGTCATCTTGCAATAATGGCCGACGTGGAAAATGAGGTTGAAGTCGTCGTCGCCCATAACGAACGCGCGACCCTGCGCGTCGGCGACGTGTTCCTCAAGATCGACGCTGATCAAACGCGCACTCAGGTCGAGGTCGAGGCGATGACTATTGCGCCGATTCCGACTCCGGAGGTGCTCTGGCGGAAGCCGCCCCTTCTCGCGCTCGCCGCCCTCTCAGGGACGGCTCTGGGCCACCTCGGCGAGCCGTCGAGCGCCTCGTCGGCGGCGTGGGTCGCGGCGGGCGCCGTCTTCCGGATGCTGCACGACGCCCCCGCCGCCATGGCCCGGCAAGAGTCTGGACGAGGTGGCCTCGCGCCTCGACAGCGAGTGCGAGTGGCTCGTCACGAACGGCGTCCTTCCCGCCGACGTGGTCACGCGCAAACACCGGATTGCCGAGGCTGCGCTTCGGCAATGGACACTCGTGTTCATACACGGCGACCTGCAAGTCGACCACGTGTTCGTCGATGGTGACGAGATCACCGGCGTGATCGATTGGTCCGATGCGGGCCAGGGTGACGCTCTGTTCGACCTCGCCATCCTGACACTCGGACACCAGGAGCATCTTGGCGACGTGGTCGCAGGCTACAGCGCCGACGTCGACCTCGATGTGATCCGCGCATGGTGGTCGTTGCGATGCCTGATAGCGGGCCGATGGCTGATCGAGCACGGCTTCGACCCGTCTTCGCCAGGCTGCGAGTTCGCCGTGCTGAGGTCCCAACTGTGAGGCTGCAGCCAGCTGAACCTCGGGCTGAGAGGGGTGCCGCCGTACGCCGGCATTGAGACACCTCCACCCCACGAGTTTCGTTGTTTATTCAAGTTAAGGGCAGGCCTACGGCGCATTAATCGCCGCCCTCTCGTCCGTCCCGGGCTGGTCGCCCCTTGGTGGGGCTCCCGCCCTGCGTCCCGCCGGCCGCCCGTCCTCCGCCCTTCTGTCCGCCTTCCGGCCGTCCCCCCTCTTTTCCGCTTCCTTTGTGTCACCGTGAGCCTGTATTGCAACGGGTGATCTGTCCCGCTTCAATAACACCTATTCTGCAACCCAGTAACGGCTGATCTGTGACGCAGTAACGGCTGATCCTTGAGACCCGGCCCCCGCCTGGCCTGCGTTCTCGAGCGCAAGGGAGGTGGGCCAAGTGCTCGTGGAGCTCAGCAAAGTGGAACAGCGATATGACGCCGTCTTGAGCGTCATCAGAGACGGCCTGACGATCAGCGAGGCGGCCCTGACCTATGGGGTCAGCCGCCAGAGCATCTATCGGTGGATGCAGCGCTATGAACGAGGAGGCCTCGCCGCTCCGGCCGAGCGATCCCATAGGCCGCGCTCGTGCCCCCATCAGATCGACGCCAAGGTCGAGGATCGGATCATCACCTTGCGCCGGATCCATCCCTCGTGGGCCCGATCCGCCTGCAGTACCACCTCGAGCGAGAGGGTCTCGAGGTGGTCCTCTCGCACATGGCCATCTATCGGGCCCTGGTGCGCCACCACCTGATCGAGCCCAAGGCTGCCCGCAAGAAGCTCAAGACCTACCAACGCTGGGAACGGGGGCGCCCGATGGAGCTGTGGCAGATGGATATCGTCGGTGATACCAGCGAGTGCAAGGTGCTCACCGGGGTCGACGACCACTCGCGCTTTTGCGTCTGTGCGGGCATCACGGTCCGGGCCACCGCCCGACCGGTCTGTGGCTTCTTGGCCCAGGCCCTCGAGCGCCACGGGGTGCCCGAAGAGGTCCTCACCGACAACGGCAAGGTCTTCACCGGTCGCTTCTCGGTCAGACCGGTCGAGATCCTCTTCGACAAGATCTGCCGGGAGAACGGCATCACCCATCGCCTCACCGCGCCGGCCTCACCCACGACGACCGGCAAGATCGAGCGCTTCCACCGCATGCTGCGCACCGAGTTCTTGGGAGGACACCTCCTTGGGTGTGGCCCAAAAAAGAGCTCGACGCCTGGGTCCTCGACTACAACACCAAGCGACCGCACCAGAGCCTCGGCAGAACAACACCGGCCGAGCGATTCTCGGCGAGGACCGACGACGCCGTCCCGGCCCTCGAACCCGATCTGCGGCTCCTCGGCGACGAGCGCTCCGGGGAGGACTGGGTCTCTCGCCACGTGACCGTCAACGGGGTGATCTCGGTGTCCAACCAGGCCATGAGCGTCGGCAAGCACCGCGCCGCCACCGTCGTCGACGTCCACGTCCTCGAGAGCTTCTTAGAGGTCTGGGACCGCGCCGAGCTCGTCAAGACGGTCCTTCGAACCTCCAAGGGGGTGGTGCGCAAGAAGTGGGCAGAAATGCACTAAAACATGTGAATCGGGTGTCACTGATCAGGCGTTACTGATCTGTCACCGATCAGGCGTAGCCGCACAGCGCCCACCGTGAGCCCTTGGGAGACAGGGGCCCAGAGCCCGAAACGGCCCAGAAACGCCGCGCACGACACCACGGGCAGGGGACACGAGGCGGCCGGGACCGGGGCGGCCGGCCCCACCGGGAAACGGAGGGGCACCGCGGCGCGGCGCGGCGCGGGGCGGGGGCGGGGCGGCCTTCCGCGGTGCAAACGAAGACGCATTACCCTGCCCCGTCCCGGCACAACGGAGATAGGTCTGAACTCATCCGAATCGCCGATGATCGGTAGGAAGCAGGAGCCAGGGTCGCCACTGCAGAACCGCAGGGGTGGGTCAGAACGGCCGTGCAGGCCTTGTTTCGTCAAAAGACTCAGTTCGCCACGTTGACCAAGATGGTGGGGCTAAACGTATCCACACCTGTTGAGGGGGACCCAGCAGTGCAGTAGATGGAGTACTCCCCGTCGGTGAAGCTCAAGGTATTCCAGTCGTACAGCCAGCCGTAGTAGGTAGGGGTGGCGTCACCCAAGAACTGTGACCCGCTCAGGCTTGGCCCCTCGATCCAGAACTGAACGCCGTCGTAACCGGCTGGTGGAACGCAGTCGAGCCACTGGGAGCCCGCCACCGTGGCGCCGTTCGCCGGCACCACCACCGTGGGGGTTGGGTTGGCCACATCCATCGAAGTCATGGCGACGTTGCATTGAGTGCACGCGGCCGATACCTCGGTGTGGACGTTTGGCACCACGGTGCTGTTCCACACCGCGATCCACCCGTACTCGGTGGGGGTAGCGCTAAATGTACAGATGGGAAGTTGGGGTGGCGGTCCAGTAGAGGGACAGCCAGGGGCGCTGAAGCCGAAGAACACCCCCGTCACTCCCGCAGGGCCAACCGCGTCGAACACGGCCTGGGTGCCCGAGACTGCACCGCCGTTAGGGGGCGGCAGCACGAACGACATGGTCGGTACCCCATTGCTCATCGTGATCGAGATGCCGGTGCTCGTGGCGCTTGAGCCCTCGGCGGTGGCGACGCTCTGGAGCGTGTAGGTGCCGCTAACCACGGTGGTGCTGTTCCACAGCGCGATCCACCCGTAGATGGTGGGGGTGGCGGTGGCGATCACCCAGTCGTTCAGGGTGCCCCCGGTCAGTTCGAACTGGACCTGGGTCACTCCCGCCGAGGCAGTGGCGTCGAGCACGACCTGGGTGCTCGAAACGGTGGCGCCGGTCGAGGGAACCACGACCTGAGTGCTCGGTGGCTGGGCACTGGCGACCTGCGTCGGCAGTGCGCTTAGAACTGTGCCCAGGCACAGCGCAGCTGCCACACCGAAGACCCTCGGTAACCGCATGGCGCACCTCCGTTCGGCACCAGACCCAAGCGATTAGCAACGACTTTTCGTGAGGGCTGCGATTCGAGCAGCGACTCCTGATGAAGGCCTAGCACGACCGAAGCTGTGGTGCAATGGTTTGTTGGAGCGCTTCGTGGCCAGTGCTCGGATGCGCGAGGCCAACGTGGCGGGCGCATCGAGCATGGCTTCTCCGTGGGCAACGAGCTGTTGAGCCAACAGATAGCCCAACCCGCCCACTGACTCGATGGCCCAAGTTCGCTTCTCAAAAGGTTCAGCCCAGGTCAAGAGCTGGTCCACCTCACGCAGCGTTGCCCGGACCTTGACGCTGGCAATCTGCTCCTCGTCCCGACCAATGGCCACCGCCGTGTGCGATGCCTTGTTGGGGTCGATCCCGATCATCACATTCATGAATGCCTCCGTTGGTTGTGGTCAACCACGGGGGCACTCCTGCTTGCGGACGTTCGGTGCTCGATCCTCTTTTGAGCCACTCCGTGGCGAAGTCCGAGCGTGAGGCTGTTCGTAGTAAGCCAACTCGCTTGCGCCAGTGGCAGGCACTTGAGAGCCAGCCCGCAGGGACCTCTCAGCTACGAATCAGCTGCAGCATCTTCCACCAGTCTCAAGCAGGCACATAGGGGGCAGGCGATTCGCTGGAGAGGCAACCTGGTCACATGTGTCGCGGGTTCCAACACGGCGAGGGCGGTTGGAGTGGTCACGTCGCCCGACGTAATACACGAGCCATTCTCTTGCGCACATTTAGAGGGACCGCGTCCTTCAGCTGACGGATAGCTTCCTTATAAAGCTTGACCTTTTGCGCCCGGAAAAAAGGTTGAACGAACCAATCTTCGCCTAGGGGTCCATCCGACATTCGTCTATAGGCTCCCCACTTCGGTGTCTCCTCCAGTTTCTGCCATCGATCATCCGGTTCGATGAAGGTTTCGATAAGGAGTGACACCTGAGGAAGTTGAAGGTCATCGAACACCACGACCCCCCCTCTGCGGAGCCGACCAGCACCGTAGAACCAGTCGATTATCGGCGAAGGGAACCCGTGGCACCCGTCGATGAACATAAGGTCAAGATCTCCAGAATCAACCCGATCAGGGAGCGCCACTTCTGAAGGTCGAAGGTCGAAGGTTAGTGAATCGGTATGGATGCCCTTCTCGGCGCAGTACGCCTCGATAGCCGTTGCCTCGCTGGGATAAGGAACAACTGCCAAATGATCACATCTCCAAGCAGCAAAGAGGACGGTCGAGAGTCCAGCACCGGTTTCGAGGGTGCGAGAGCCCTGTCGAACATGATTCGCCATGAAGTCGTAGCAACCGCGATCTGTGCTCCATACTCCGTCCGGGGCTCCGGGGTGCACCGCCGGCAGAGAGTCGATAACCCTTCCTAGGGTGAAGAGTCTGGTTTCTAGACTGTCGTCATTCTCCATACTTCAAAGGTAGATGTCGGACAAGCAGGGGTCCAACGCCCTTTGGCGCCGGAGGAGGTGTCCCCGAACGCCCGGGACGGTGCACTTCGGCACATCTGGATGCGTAGCGAGGGTCCGGCTGGCGTGATTCAGCGAGATACTCGGCCTGTGAGGTCTTGCCACCCCAAGCCGGCGCCGGTAGTCACCTGACCCCCACAGTCAGGGCAGAAGCTTTCCTCAGTAGACATGCGACAAGGTACCGAGAGGCTGTAACGGCTTCGGATCGAGGACGTCGCGGGTTCAGCCGCCGAGCCTCGAAGAGGGCGTAGCGCCACGCATCTGGGGTGTCCCATGGAGGCTGTGAGGAGTGCTCACTCGGGCTATTTTGAGGTCATGGGACAGTCAAGCGGAAGACTCAGTGGTGCTCTCCATGCCCTTCTTCACAAAGCGTCGAAATCCAGCTTCGATCCCTACGTCGACCAGCACATCATTCGCCGGATGGAGTGGATCTCCAACGCGAGCCAGGGCACCCAGGTGTTGCTGAACATGCTGTACCGGGATCGTGCGGAGCGGCATCTTTCTCTTCCGTCCTTCGACGACGTTGAGTTCCGTGCCTACTCGCAGAACGGGGAGGACGGCATTCTGCTCTACCTGTTTGCATTGCTTGGAGCGCCAACCAAACGGTGCGTCGAGATTTGCGCCGGCGTAGGATTTGAGTGCAACTCCGCCAATCTGATCATCAATCACGGTTGGCGTGCGCTATTGGTCGATGGAGATGAACCAAAGGTACAAATGGCAAAGGATTTCTACGATGCCAACCGATCGACAAGTTGGTTTCCGCCTCACATTGCCCATGCCTGGGTGACGGCTGAGAACGTAGATCAGTACATCAGGGGATATGGCTTCGACGGCGACATCGACCTGCTCTCCCTTGACTTGGACGGCAACGACTACTGGATCTGGAAAGCCATGGAGTCAGTCAGACCGAGGGTTGTCGTGGCCGAGTACAACAATGCCTGGGGACCGACCGAGTCAAGAACCGTGCCATATCGGCCCGACTTCACAAATCCCCCAAAGGCGGGCGTACCCAAGAGCGAAAACCTGTACGTCGGTGCCTCCCTCGCGGCGATGACCAAGCTGGCTCGGAGCAAGGGACTGCGACTCGTCGGCACGCAACGTTTCGGGTTCAACGCCTTTTTCGTGCGGGAGGGTGTGGGCGAGGATTTGCTGCCCGAAGTAAGCCCAGTGGAATGTTTTGACACGCCTCTGATGCACATGGTGTGGAGTCCTTCGCTGTTGGAGGAGCTCGCCGCCCAGCAGTGGGTATCGGTCTAACTGGGGTGCTCCCGTTTTCGGGGCGAACCTTTGGTTCATACGCTCTGACGGAACGCGAGTGGCAGTGAGTGTTTTCCAGCCGGGAATCGAGTTCAGCTTCCGGCGGGGCCGTACACGGTTTCAGCTCGGGGACATTGGACCATCGTTCCTCAGGGAGTGGCGAGCTGCTCCACCGCTGCCCCGGTCACGGTGCGCAGAGGTGCCACGATCACCGTAAGAGTGGGGTGCATCGGTCATCCTTCGAGTTGAATCGCGAAAGCCGTCCCGTGTCTGGAGGACTCCACTCAAACCTGTCCCCGTACACCGGGACGGCGAGGCAATTCGGCCCAACGGGGCGCGTTGATAACTGCCCACAACTCAGCCGTAGGGGCAAAGATGGACCAATGACCGACACGGTAATAGGTGACCCCTTCCCGGCAGCGAGGGGCAGCGCTAAACGCACTCGTTCAAGGCTTCGGAGACGAGGGCGTACGAGGCGTTGGGGACCGTCGTCGTGTTCCAGCTGCACACCCATATCCCTGCTGCGCGGCAATGCCTGATTCCTTGCTCAGACCTAGCGGTCAGAATTCTTCGAATATCGTGCCGAAAACTCGGCTTTGGTTTGGGCGAGTCAGCGCCAACGCCTCTCTGACACGCATTGCCACCGTCAGCCGTTGCGTGAACTGATCCGGGACACCGGAACGGAGGCGCAGCTCATTCCCAGCAGCATCCGGCAATAGTGTGGAGTCACCGATGCCGTGAGGCGCGTGCGGATTATTCAGAGCGCTGGATCAACAACTTGTTGTATCCGGTACCGGACTACGAAAGGGGGTGCACTGCACTGTGGGGATCATCAACTTGGGTGCAAAGGATGGCCTGCCAGCCGTGAACTGGGAGGCCGTCGTTGAGAAGCTCGACGCGGGATCGGCGCCGGCTCAAGATGCGCACAACTCTCGCACGAAATGGCTTGCGACGATCAACGAGGACGGCAGTCCTCACGTGACCGCGGTCGGTGCGCTGTGGCTGGACGGCACGTTCTGGTTCCAGACGGGCGCAGGTACCCGGAAGAGCCGTAACATCGCACTCGATCCGCGCTGCTCGATCTCCGTCTCGATTCGCGATGCGGACGTTGTCGTCGAGGGTGAGGCCTCGCGGGTGACTGACCCGGAGACCGTGGCGCGCCTGGCGGCGGCATGGGCGGCCGATGGTTGGCCGGCGGAACCCGATCCAAGCGGCTCTGGCATCACCGCCCCGTTCAACGCCCCATCGCAGGGGCCGCCGCCGTGGTTCGTGTATCGCGTCGAGCCACGCTCGGCCACTGTGGTGCTGGGAACGGAACCGGGCGGCCTGACTCGCTTCACGTTCTGACCCCGGCTCTGCGAGGAGGCCTGACGCCTGGGCCACAGCCTTGACCTTTTGTCACCCACGACCGGCCAAGAGCAGGCACATCCCAGTACACCAGATATGCGTGCCCTAAGACCGTGGGTTCGTCCCAGGGTCGTTGTTCAGCGAACGAGACGATGGACCTCGGTGATCTTCACTTCGGGTTCGCCCATCTTCGACGGGTCGAGGCCTCTTGCCACGGCAACCTTGCCCATGGCTGGCATAAGCGTTGACTGGACGAACTGCTCATAAGCGTCGACCGAGTCCCACACGTCGACGCCGTGAGCACGGCCGTCCCTTTCGAAGTGCACATGCACGATCCCGCCGGGCGGGAGTTTGGCGTCGACGCCCATTTCGTCGGTGACGGCATCGAGCAATTCGATGGTTACCCCGGCCGGAAAGACATCCTCAATCAGAACCGCCATGACCAATACTCCCTTGTCGTAGTTCTGCTCATCATGACAGAAGGTCGGCTTAGCCGCCGGGGAGGGATGCTGTTTGCTTCAGCCCCCGCAGATCCATGGCGCCCTTGCCCCCTACCGCCAGAACGGTGGAACGGTTCGGCGCCATGCCCTGGGTCGATGCCCCAATTCAGCTCGCGAAGTTTCCGCCGAATGGCTGCAGGACGGTCACCGCCGCAGTTCCGCCACCTCTTCGAGTCGTCCCAGCTTATTCGGATTGCGGATGGCGTAGATCCGCGTGATCAGGTCATTTTCGATCACCAGACTCACCGCAGTGACGTCGCCACCGACGTCGAAACGGACACCGGGCATGCCGTTGAACTGGGCGATGGTAGCCACTAATCCCGACAGATCCGCCACGCGGGCCAGGAACGCCACCACCGTCTCGGCTCCGACGAGCGGCCTCCGAGCAGCTCGCACGAGACCGCCGCCATCGGCGATCAAGACCACCTCTGGTGCGAGCACCTCAACTAATCCCTGCACGTCACCGGAGGTAACGGCGGCGATGAACTTTTCGAGGGTTGCCTCTTGCTGGGCTCGATCTACCTGCATCCGCGGCCGTCGCGCCGCCACGTGCTCGCGGGCACGGTGCGCGATCTGCCGGACTGCGGCCGGGGTCTTGCCCACGACCTCGGCGACCTCGTCGTAAGGCGTCTCGAACACCTCGTGCAGTACGAACACCGCCCGCTCGACCGGACCAAGGGTCTCGAGCACCGTGAGCAGGGCGATCGATACATTCTCGGAGAGCTCGGCGTCGTCAGCCATGTCGGGACCGGTCACCAACGGCTCGGGCAGCCATTCCCCGGGGTAGTCCTCGCGGCGGCGAGACACCGTTCGGAGCCGGTTCAACGCCTGGCGGGTGACGATCCGGACCAGATAGGCCCGCGAGTCACGCACTTCGGTCCGATCCACTCCGGCCCAGCGCAGCCAAGTCTCTTGAACGACGTCCTCGGCGTCTGTCG
Organism: uncultured Acidimicrobiaceae bacterium; assembly: GCA_963755375.1. Classification (GTDB taxonomy): domain Bacteria; phylum Actinomycetota; class Acidimicrobiia; order Acidimicrobiales; family RAAP-2; genus Bog-473. The sequence goes on from CAVWKG010000009.1 coordinate 90,199, forward strand.
CGGAGCCCAGCATCTCGTAGGCGACGGTGAAGAGCAGCCCACGGTGCACGACGAACGGGTCGTCCATCATGCAGACGAGGCTAGGGCGATCGGCTTGAGGTCACAGGCGGCGGAGAACTCCTGCGACTCAATTCCCATTGCGACATTGGAGCGGGCCATAAAGTTGGCCAGTGCAATGAACGCGGTGAGTTCCACCAGGGCGGCCGGTCCGAGAGCATTGAGCAGCCGAGCCGACAGTTCGTCGGTTACCGTCGGCGGCGTCTGCGTCATCGCCTCGGCGTACTCCATGGCGTCACGCTCGAGCGGCGTGAAGACATCCGATATCCGCCAGCGGGGCACCTCACGCGCTTTGTTCACGTCGAGTCCCTCGTTGTGGGCGTGGAAGTAGCCAAAGTCCAGGCAGAAGCTGCAGCCGACCAGGCTGGCCGTGGCCATGTGGGCGAACGACTTCAGGTTCTCATCACACTGGTTCCACTTCTGAGCCTTGCGACCGACGCCGAAGCTGAAGTTCAGCACCTTTCGGTTGTGCCACGTCACCCCGACCGGTTCAGGGACCTCTCCGAACATTTTACGGGACATCCGCCTTACCAGTGCGCCGTAGAGTCCGGTGAGCTCTGCCGGCGGAATCCGTGTACTGCTGGCCATAATGCCTCCTCTGGTGACTTGCTTTCACCATGAGACACCGGCCACGACTCGAATGTGACATCTGAGTGGCATTAGTAGGCGGCCTCGGTTGAAACAGAGTGA
>CAVWKG010000010.1:0-8487 GCA_963755375.1 uncultured Acidimicrobiaceae bacterium
GCGGTGGCTGGGCCTAATCACCACAGGCGGGTTGGCTTGCGGGTGTTGATCATCGTGCTCTCCCGCCACGAGAAGGTGAACGGCGATGGCTACGATTGGTCCACCCAGGGAAATCTGAACGCCGCAGGCCATTGGTTCGTAAGTCCGACCACCCTTCGTCCAGACGCTCTTCGTCCTCCTGCTTGGGCGATGGTACTCACCATTTGGGCCTGGTTCGGTCAACACAGTTGGTTCCACCAGCAAGTCCTGGCGTGCCTCATCGGAACCGCCACGGTGTTGCTGGTGGGATTGTGTGCCCGACAAGTGGCTGGAGACCGCGTGGGCCTTCTTGCGGCGGGCATCGCCGCCGGGTATGCCGGTTTGTGGGTCTACGAGCGGGCCATCCTGTCAGAGACTTTGCTGTTGCCCGAAATTGCTGTCTTTCTCATCTTGGTCTACAGGTTCCGGAATGCCCCCTCGATCCGAAGGTGCGCCGTTCTCGGAGGCCTGTGCGGAGTCATGGCCATGACCAGGTCCGAACAGATTCTCATCTTCCCTCTTGTTTTGATCCCGGTCATTCTGGGGGTCAACCGGGGTAACTGGCGTCGGGCCATAACCTGGCTCGTCGTTGCGGGCGTGGTTCTGCTTCTGGTGCTCACGCCCTGGACCATATTCAACCTCGGTCGTTTCCAGCGCCCAGTGTTGCTTTCGAACGGATTTGGACCTGCCGTCGCCACCGCCAATTGCCAACCTGCCTACTACGGACCGGATATCGGTTATGGTGAGTTGTCTTGTTTGTATCCCTTTTACGGGGGCGACCAGTCGATCTCTGACGGAAAGTATTTGCACAACGGGCTCACATACGCAGAAGGCCATTTGAGTCGGGTGCCACTGGTCGTCTTTGCCAGAGAGGGTCGAACCTTCGGTTTCTGGAACCCCTTCCAGCAGACGACCATTGATGCTCAGTGGATGGGCACCTGGGTGGGAGTCAGCCGACTTGAAATGATCAGCTACTGGCTTTTGCTTGTGCCCGCGGCGATTGGGGCCGTGGCGCTTCGCCGCCGTCGTGTCGCCCTGTACCCGCTCCTAGCCTTTGTGGTCACTGTCATCGTGGCCGTTGGAACAGGGATCGGGGATCCCCGCTACCGAGCGGCAGCCGAGGTGCCCCTGGTATTGCTCGCGGCGGCCGGAATCGATAATTTGATTGCGCGGGGAAGAGCTTCCTCGCAGCGCCGGGAAGAGGCCTGGGTGGAGATTGAGCCGACGCCTTCGACGGCTGTAGCGTCGGGTCGGTAGGTACGGTCTGCACACGACTCGATCGTGAGAGGCTTCGAAACGAATCCCATGCGTCACATGTTTGGGAGGGGAACAGGGGCGCCAGGTGTCGGAGATCGTGTCGGCGAGCGAGCGGGGCGGGGACAAGGGTTGTGACGACCGTCACGACCCGGTTGACCAGCTTCTTATTCCCGATCACGATGTCGCGAATCCCGAAGTATCGATCGTTGTACCCGCCGTCAACGAGAAGATCACCATTTCTGAATTCGTCTTGTGGTGCAAGGAGGGTCTTCGCGATGCCGGGGTCCGCGGTGAGGTACTCATAGTCGACAGCTCGGATGACGGAACTGCGGAACTCGCTCTGACGGGAGGCGCCCGAGTGCTACGTACACCGAAACGCGGACTGGGGCGCGCCTATCAGGACGCGGTTCCGCACATCCGCGGGCGCTTCGTCGTCATGGGCGATGCCGACTGTACATATGACTTTCGGCAGTTAGCTCCCTTCGTCACAAAACTTCAAGAGGGATATGAGTTCGTTATGGGCTCGCGATGGCTGGGCAGCATCGAAGACGGAGCAATGCCGGCGCTGCATCGATATGTGGGAACCCCCTTGACCACCTGGATCTTGAATCGCCTCTACGGCAGCCGGTTTACGGACATTCACTGTGGCATGCGTGGCATCAGCAAGGATGCGTTGCAACGGATGGGTCTCGCCTCTCAGTCGTGGGAGTACGCATCGGAAATGGTGCTCAAGTCGGTTTTGATGCAGCTCCGGACTACCGAAGTACCGGTCACGTTTTACCGCGACCGTGAAGGCAGGGTTTCACACCACAAGCGCTCAGGGTGGCTTTCCCCTTTCTTGGCTGCCTGGATCAATCTGCGGACAATGTTCGTCTTTCGCGCGCAGTTCTTCATGCTCAAGCCCGGCCTTGCGTTGTTGGCCCTCGGGCTTCTCCTCACGTTGCCACTGAGTTTTGGCTCCATCACGATCGGCACGTATACGTTCAGCCTGTATTGGCAACTGCTCGGAGTCACGCTTGCTGTTTTGGGACTGCAGAGCGCGTTCTCCGGGGTGCTTGCTCAGGTCGTGTCTGACTATTCGGCAAAGTCCGGTGCTCGTTGGAAGGCACTCTTTCGTTACACCCGAACGGTCCTCGTGAGTTTCGCGCTCTTTTCGGCGGGCGCCCTGCTCGTTGGCGTGCTGCTCATCGAATATTTCGTTCGTGGCCACAACCTTCCCGGTCCAGCATCAGCTGTGGACCACCTGGCGGTCACAGGTTTATTGTTTGTGATCATGGGTTTCTCAACCTTCTGCTTTACCCTGCTGCTTCACGCGACGGGGGTGAAGTTTGGTCGAGGTGCTGTGGCATCAGATGATGGTGGCTAGGACCAGCCGCTGGCCGGGTTCGGATTGGCGGTTCAGATGAGCTTTACAGAGGAATTCATCGGGGAATCCATCGAAGTGTTGAAGCGGATCGACCCCTTGGCGATTGAGGCCAGCGCATCGGGACTGGCTGAAATTCGTGAACGTGGCGGTCGCCTCTTTGTGCTGGGTGTCGGTGGATCAGCGGGTCATGCGTCGCATGCCGTGAACGACTTCCGCAAACTCTGTGGATTCGAGGCCTACGCTCCCACGGACAATGTTTCCGAGCTCACCGCTCGCATCAACGACGACGGTTGGAAGAACGTCTTCTCGGATTGGCTGGACGGTTCCCACCTCAATACCCTCGATGCGCTCCTGGTGCTGTCGGTCGGTGGGGGCGATGCTGATCGGGGCGTATCCGCCAACCTGGTCGCGGCTATGGAATTCGCACGAGCTCGAGGCGCGTCGATCTTCGCCATCGTCGGACGCAACGGAGGATTCGCGGCGAAAGTGGCTGACCACATCGTGTTGATCCCACCTTTGTATCCCGAACGCGTCACTCCCCATACCGAAGGGTTGTGCGCCGTGGTCTGGCACCTGCTCGTCACGCATCCTCTCTTGGCACGCCAGAGTGCCAAATGGGAAGGATTGAAGTGATTGAACGTCCTGCCCGAATCTCGAACGTGTGCATCGTGGGAGGCGCCGGATTCATCGGGAGTCACTTTGTCGATCGTCTCTTGGCCAGCGCGTCAATCGAATCGGTGACTGTCTTTGACAATTTTTCCTCTGGGCGGGAATGGCATCTCGATCGCCACGAGGGCGACGAGAAGCTTCGTATTGTGCGTGGGGACGCCGCCGACCTCGACAGCCTCGCAGTCGCGATGACGGGGACTGACTCGGTCATACACCTGGCATCGAACCCCGACATAGCGCGAGCCGCGGTCGAACCCGCAATCGATTTCGACTCCGGCACCCTGCTGACCCACCATGTCCTTGAAGCTATGCGGCTGTCGGGCGCGACCCGGATCATGTACACGTCCGGGAGTGGCGTCTACGGCGACCTGGGAGAAGAGGAGGTTGACGAGGACCATGGTCCTCTGCTGCCAATCTCCACCTATGGCGCCAGCAAGTTGGCAGGAGAAGCCTTGATATCCGCGTACTGTCACATGTTCGGTCTTCGGGGCTATGTCTTTCGGTTCGGCAATGTCATTGGCCCCCGGCAAACTCATGGAGTGGGGTATGACTTCCTTCGCCGCCTCTCGAGCGAACCAGGACATCTCCTGATCCTGGGGGATGGGCGACAGAGCAAGTCCTACATCCATGTTGCCGATGTCGTCGAGGCCGCTCTGCTCGCTGCCACCCGTGATTCGGTCCCGGTGGCAACGTACAACGTTGCCACCGGGGACTACATCACAGTGGGTGAGATCGCCCGGATGGCCGTCCAAGTGATGGGACTGGATCCTGAGCGCACGGAGTTCGAGTTCACCGGCACGGACCGAGGATGGAAGGGTGACGTCCCGGTCATGAGGTTGAGCACCAAGCGCGTGCGAGCCCTGGGCTGGACGCACACGATGTCGACTCGCGAGGCGATGCGCTCCTCATTGGAGTCGATGCTCGAGGAGGTCTCTTCGGGAAGGCTCACATGACCTTGGAAGAAGCTCACGGCCGGCCGTGTTCCTCGATCGGGACGGCGTGCTCAACCGGCCCATGATCCGCCAGGGCCGACCGTACCCGCCCGGCTCCTTGGGGAACTGGACATCTATCCTGAGGCCCAGCTTCTCTCCGCCGGCTGCTGGTCGCTGGATTTGTCCTGGTTGTGGTGACAAATCAGCCGGACGTCGCAGGGGAACACAAAGCAGGGAGGTCGTCGCCAACATGAACCGGGAGCTCTTCCGGCCGCTTCCGGTGGCGGCGGTGTACGCCTATTTCGCCGACGACGCCGACGGATGTCGCTGCCGGAAGCCCGCCCCCGGACTGCTCCTCGACGGGCTCGTGACCTCGGGATCGATCTGAATCGCAGTTTCATGGTGGGCGATCGCTGGCGTGACGTGGAGGCGGGCGAAGAGCAGGCTGCCGAACCGTACACATCGACCGCCACTACGCCGAACGGTAGCCTCAGTTCCCGGACGTGGTGACAACGGGCCTTGCAGAGGCTGCGAGCTGGATCGAAGACAGGGGATATCGTGGTACACGATGGAGCGGGACGTCGGGCGGAGGAGCGCTTTGCGGATAAAGGTGTTTGCCGATGGTGCTGATCTCAAGGGGATCCTCGAGCTCGCGGCCGACCCCTTGATCTCCGGTTTCACCACCAACCCGACTCTCATGCGCAGGGCCGGGATCGAAGACTACGAGGCGTTCGCCCGCAAGGTGCTCGACCACGTACGGGATGACCGATCTCCTTCGAGGTGTGCACGGATGATCGACGAGACGAGACGGAGCGCGCCGACTCTCCTCATGGGGACAGAATGTCTACGTCAAAATCCCGGTGACGAACACGGAAGGGGCCAGTTCCAGTCCTCTCATCGCAGATCCCACGGCTGACGGATTGCATCTCAACGTCACGGGGATCCTCACCTTCGCCCAGGTCCGCACTGTGGCCGAGTCATTGTCAAAGAGTTCCGGTGCCGTGGTGTCGGTTTTTGCCGGTCGCATCGCGGACACAGGCCATGACCCGGTTCCTCTCATGGCGGGAGCTGTCGAGCTGTTGCGGCCGTATCCAGACCAGGAGTTGCTCTGGGCCAGCCCCCGCGAGGTTCTCAACGTGTGCCAGGCCGAGTCGGTGGGTTGCCACATCATCACGGTGACGCATGATCTTCTCAAGAAGCTGGGAGGTCTCGGCCGGAGTCTCGAAGAGGTGTCGCTCGATACGGTGAAGATGTTTTACCGAGATGCTGTCGACGCGGGCTACGTGCTGTAATTCGGCGACGGTCGGCAGATGAAAGCAACGGGACAACCTGAGAGCGACGACTGGAATCGACATTGGGGGACGTTCGGGGACGCCGTGGCGGGCAACCCCACCACTGTGTACCGAAGCCGACTCATTCTCGGTCTGTTGGGCAGTGTCGAGCCAGACGCCGTCGTGTTGGAAATCGGATGTGGCCAGGGCGAATTCACGCTCCTCTGGCGGAGACCTATCCTCAGGCAGACGTGCGAGGTATTGACAACAGCGGCGAAGGAGTTGTGCGTGCCACCCAGATGGCCCGGGCTCGAGGGTTGTCGGTGACGTTCGCCCAACGTGACCTTCTGGAGGAGAGAGAGCTCAGTGACGTGGACCGCGGGCGGGCCACGCTTGCTGTGTGTTCCGAGGTCCTGGAACATGTCGACCGGCCTGATGTGTTACTGCGCAATGCGAGCGACTACTGGCTCCCGGATCTCGGCTCGTCGTCACCGTACCCGGAGGCCCCCGCTCGGCCTTCGATCGCCACATAGGCCATCGGCGCCACTTCACTGCGAAGCGTTTGCGGCGTCTTCTCGAGGAAAGCAGATTCGAAGACATCGGTTCACCAAGCCGGGTTTCCCTTTTTCGATCTCTACAAATGTTGGTTATCGTCCGGCAAGCGGCTTATCGCTGACGTGGAACAGTCAAAGACCACTCTCAAGGAGGGCACGTCGGGTGCGGCTCTTCGGTCTCACTCAAGCGTTTCGATACAATCTCGACTCGTCACCGTTCGGTTGGCAGCTGCTGGCGGTGGCTCGGATGTCGGCGGATATCGGCTCGTGATCATCACGCGAACCCCACTGCGTATCACTCTCGGAGGGGGTGGTACCGACCTGCCCTCCTATTACGAGCGTTTGGTGGCCTGGTCTTGTCAGCAGCCATCGACCGATACGTCTACATAGCGATCAACCGAACATTTACCGACGATTACTTCCTCAAGTATTCCAGCCTGGAACACGTTCAAGCTATCGATGACATCGAGCATCCGATCATCCGGGAGGCCCTTCGGCTCCATCCGATCGGACCCTCCGTCGAGCTGGTGAGCGTGGCGGATATCCCGGCCAGTACCGGACTTGGGTCTTCGGGGACGTTCACGGTCGGTTTGCTCCGTGCGATCTATGCGTATCTGCGACAGAGTCTGACGCCCGAACAGAATGCTGCAGAAGCGTGCCACATAGAGATGGACCTACTCGGTCGTCCGGTCGGCAAGCAAGATCAATACGCTGCGGCCTACGGCGGTCTGCAGTACATGACTCTTGCGCACGATGGGCAAGTGACGGTGGCGCCTCTTGGAGCGTCCAACTACCGTCTCGACCTTCAAGAGCACCTCTGCATGTTCTTCACGGGATATTCACGCAACGCCGACTCCATTCTCGAGCAGCAGCGCGCCGGTTGGGAACGTGGCGACGCTGACGTCATTGACAGCCTGCACTTCATCAAGGGACTGGGGAGTCGAGCCGCGACACGCTGCAACGCGGTGATACCGGCACATTCGCTGCCCTCATGAATGAACATTGGCAACACAAGAAGCGCCGGTCATCGACCATGTCCAACGACGCAATCGACCATTGGTATCAGGTTGGGATGGACAACGGAGCCCTTGGTGGGAAGCTGGTCGGGGCTGGCTCCGGAGGGTTCTGCTGTTCTACGCCAAAGATATGGATCGATTGCGGCGGCGATGAATGCCGAAGGCCTGAGCGAGGTGCGACTTCAATTCGACCACGACGGCGCCGTCGTCCTCGTGCGGGATTGATATGCAATGCGTCATTCTCGCGGGCGGGTCGGTCGGAGAATGCTGCCCCACACTCAACGTCTGCCCAATGTCTCCTCGCCGTAGCCGGCAGGCCTTTCGTTGATTGGCAACTGACCTGGTCGGCTGCGCAAGGCGTCGAGCGTGCCATCATGAGCATCGGTTACCGAGGAGACCTCGTCCGCCAGCATCTCGGCAGCGGGAGTCGGTTCGGGCTCGAGGTGTGTTATGTCGACGAGGGCGATGTACCTCTTGGGACGGGTGGCGCTCTGCGATTGACAATCGATCAAGGAGTCGTCGGGCCCGAACTTCTTGGTACTTTACGGTGATCGGCACCCCACAGCTTCTCTGGGTGAGGTCGAGACTGCATACACAATCAGTCATGCTCCGGTGCTGATGACCGTCTATCGCGATCGTGATCGTCTCGAGCACCCGAACGTGGTGTTTGACGGGACGATGGTGACACGGTACGAAAAGGGAGTCGAGGATCCGCCGGAAGAGATGCGTTACGTCGACTACGGGCTCTCAGTGTGGGATCGACAGGTCGTCGAGTCAATGGTCCCGGAGGGCGCCGTGATGGATATGGCCGATCTGTTCGGGGTGTTGAGCGAGTCGGGTCAATTGGCGGGGCTTGAGATGGCAAGAGTAGTTTCAACCAAATCGGTTCCCCTCGCGGGGCCTCAAGGATCTTGAGCTGCATCTCCGAGCGGGTGACATGCTCGGGATCTCTCCCGAGAGCTCTCCCACAGCCAGGCCGAGAGATGTCGTGGCCCAAGGAGAGAGCACCTCTCACAGACGAGCAGTCTGCAATCATGAAGGACTGGATACACGAGTTCCTGACGACTGTGAAGTCGTCACGGTTTGGATGGGTGAGTCGGTTCGACCATACTTTTCCCGCTCGATCCGCTTCCTCAGCTTTGCGAACGTTGGAAATCGGAGCGGGCACCGGTACGCATGTTCAGTTCGAATCGAGCGGAGAGTATGTCGCCCTCGAGGCATCGGATCAGCTTGCGGCCCAGATCCCCCAGCGCGACGGTCTCTCGGTGGTCGTCGCCGACTGCGAGCAAAGACTCCCCTGGGACGACGACTCGTTCGATCGGGTCCTCGCCATCCACGTGCTCGAACATTTGTATAACCTCCCGGCGGCGCTGGAAGAGGTTGCTAGGGTGCTGCGGCCCGACG
>CAVWKG010000011.1:0-5441 GCA_963755375.1 uncultured Acidimicrobiaceae bacterium
GAACCCTGTCCCAGTCCGAATCCTCTTTGAGTCAAGACCCCTATTTCCAGAACTTCAGGGCGCGACGAATCGAGCCGTCGCACAAGGGCACGACGGCGTAGGGTTTCTCTGGGTTCGGGAGTGACTTCGCCGAAGAGCCGGTTGCGCAGGGTGAAGAGCCGGTCACGCAGGCATGGAGTCGTCCCTGAGTGTCCTCCCGGACCCCCTATCGGGCGTCGAGAAGCAGCTGTCGGTAGACGGCGTTACTCACGTGGCGCTTGAGCGAACGCAGCGCCTCTCGCTTGGTCTTGCCCTCGGCGACCTTGCGATCGAAATAGGCCCGACCCTCTGAGTGGGGCTGGCGGATCTGGGAGATCGCCACCATGTGGATGGAGTTGTTGAGGCGACGATGGCCACGCAGTGAGAGCCGATGGAACACCCGACCCCCCGAGGAGTGCTCGACCGGAGCGATCCCGGCATAGGCGGCGAAGCTGTCTCGGTTGGCAAAGCGGTGGATGTCGCCGCTGTAGCCGATCAACGAGCAGGCGAGGACCGGGCCCACGCCGAACAGATCGGTGAGCGAGGTCTTCGACGCCCGCACGGCGGTGCGGATGCGACGATGCGACTCTTTGATCTGCTCGTCGAGGCGCGCCACGTCAGCGACGAGCTCGAGCGCGAGTTCGTGGCGCATGTGCTCGATGGGGGTGGCCGGCTCGAAAGAGCCGAGCAGCCGGTGGGCGTCAGAAACGTAGAGTTCCTTGGCAATTCCGCCTGGTGAGAGGTCGGCGAGAGCGTTGTGGAGCCGGCAGATGAGCTTGGCCCGTAGCCGGCCCAGATCGTGATTGCGCTTGGCCAGGAGTCGCATGATCTCGGTGTGGTCGGCCGGCTCGACCGTGCGAAGATTCCTCGAGCGCAAGGCGGCGATGGCGACCGAGAACGCGTCGTTGGGATCGTTCTTCTCCGAACGACCGGTGCTGAGCACCCGGACTCTCGACGCCAATGTGGGTGGGACGTCGAGAACCACCTCACCGGCATCGACGAGTTGTTGGGCCAACAGGTAACCGAGCCCACCGGCGGACTCGATGGCCCAGGTGCGCTTCTCGAACGGCTCAGCCCATGCCAGCAGCTTCGCTGTCTGTTGACACGTCGCCCGGACCGTGACCTTGGCCACCTCGCGTTCATCGCCTCCAATGGCCACCGCCGTGTGGCTCGCCTTGTGGGGATCGACCCCGATGATCACCGACATGAGCACCTCCTCTTGGTTGATGGGCAACCGCGAGGGCACTCCTGATTTGGATCTGGTGCACACACTCCTCTTTTGAGCCACTCGCGGCGAGATCCAGACGAGTGGCATCTCGTTAGAAAGCCAGCCGGCTAGACCGGCGGCAGGCACTTAAGAGAGCCAGCCCGTCGGGACCTCTAAACGCTACGGATCAGCCGCAGGGTCTGCTCAAAGTCTCAATCAGGCACCATGGGGATAGTCAGGGAGCCAAGGAAGCGGCAAGCTCCGATTCGAAGAACCGTTCGTCGCTCTCGGCCGTGAACAGTGCGAGCTCGTCGAGTGCGCTCTCCGCAGGTTCCACGTTGCCTCGCAGCACCTAGGGTTGCCCGTGCGCACCCTTGAAGTGAGACAGCGCCACCTTGGTTGCACCGTCTGACCGACAAGGTGTTGACGTACTCACGGGGTAAGCGACCGCAGCTACCGAGCGCTTCCCCAAGGGCCTGGGTGTACCATCCAAGCGGTGTTCGATGCGGTGTTCGTTCTCAAGGCGGCACGTTGCGATTTCGGATGCCAAGGAGATGGTCCCCATGGGGTCTGGCTCGCACGTCATCAACCGGCTGGGGCGAAGCATCCTGCTGCGCCGTGTGCGCTTCGCCACGGCCGGCATGCTGATGATCGCCGGCCTGACGGCGACCCTGGCATCCGTCGCGGGGCCCGGCTCGTCACCAGCAGCTGCCTCGGGCACCCCGGGCTCATGGCAGACCGAGAAGACCTACCAATCGACGATCGACAACCTCGCCGCCGTCTCGTGCCCATCCCCGTCGGTCTGTACCGCCGTGGGAAGCACCGCAGGGGGTGGATCGCCCGGGGTGATCGTTAACTCCACCGACGGGGGCGCCACTTGGACGACCCAAAGTCTCCCTACGGGCGTGGGATCCTTGAACAGCGTCTCGTGCGCGTCGACGTCGGTGTGCGAGGCCCTCGGTTTTACGTATACGTCAAGTGGAGCGTTCGCCGTGGGAACGACGAACGGCGGGGCAACCTGGCAGCGCCAGACAGTTCCCTCGGCGCTCGGGATCGTGGGCCAGGTCTCGTGTCCGACCACCTCGGAGTGCATCACGGTCGGTCAGGTCTGCTGCGTCGTGGGTGAGGGCGGTGGCCCCGCGACGATCATGAGGACCACCGACGGGGGCGCGACCTGGCAGACCGAGGCAGTACCGGTTGGGTTGTCCGACCTCTCCTCTGTGACCTGTCTCTCGGTGACGAAGTGTACCGCCGTCGGCGACACGTCCTCCCTTGCCCCGGCGGTCGTGACTACGACCGACGGCGGCACGACGTGGCAGACCCAGGCCGCACCGGGGGGGATCGGGCCCCTTAACGCTATTGCCTGCCCGTCCACCACGGTGTGCATCACGGTGGGGTCGCCCGGACCGGTCATGAGCGGACTGGCGGTCTTCTCCACGAGTGACGGCGGCACAACCTGGACCGAAGACCCGCTCCCAGCCGGCGTCTTTGGTGTAGGGGTTGCCCTGGTGGACATCGCGTGTAGCTCTCCAACCGCCTGCACCGCGGTCGGCAGGTCGACACTCAATGGTCCGGGCGTCGTCATCGCCACCAACGATGCCGGCTCGACCTGGGCCACCGAGAGCGCGCCAGCGGCGCCTTTGGTGCTCGAAGGGGTCTCGTGTCCGTTTGTCGGAGTCTGTACTGCAGTCGGCGAGACCTCTTCGGGCGCCATCATCATCGGCCAGGCACCGATCACGGCCGTGCTGATTCCCTCCGATGGCACCACGGTGTCGGGCGTGCAGCTTCTCGACGCGGCCGCCTCGAGCCCGGTTGGCATGGCATCGGTCAACTTCGAGATCTCCGGCGGCACGTTGACTGACCAAGTCATCTCCGGGTCTACCCCCACAATCTACGGCTGGCTGTCGCAGTGGAACACGACGACGGTCCCCAACGGGACCTACAAACTCCAGAGTGTGGCGACCGACACCGTGCCCAACACCGTCACCAGCGCGCCGATCACCATCATCGTGAACAACCGGCCACCGACGACGAGCATCTTGATTCCCTCAAGTGGGGCCACGCTGTCGGGATCGACCTACCTCGACGCCTCCGCCTCCAATGCCACCAGCGTCGAGTTCTGGCTCTTCGGTGGCTCCTATGGTTACTCCGGTCACCTAGTAGGCACGGCCACTCCCACCTACTACGGATGGCTCTACAGCTGGAACACCACGACGGTTGCCAACGGCTCCTACGCGCTGCTGTCTGAAGCCTTCAACTCAGCCGGGAGCACCTTCAGTTCCCATGTCAGCATGACGGTCACGAACTGATCGGTAGGAAGATCTCGACCCAGCAACGGACTTCGCTTGACACGAGCATGTACTGCCCCCGTTCGCCGGGATGGAGACACCCTCTCGCGAATGGTCGCCCCACCTCTGGGGGACCGAAAGCCCGACGCGAGCAGCCCCCCGGAGCGCCTTGAGATCCGGGGGGCGGTCGCAAATGGTCCGACCGACGTCGGGACGGGTCGAACCCACCGCCTCACTACCCATGGGGATGGCACGCGAAACAACGGAACCTCAACCCAACCGAATCGACTGCCGAAGAGACAAAACGACCCCGGTCCGATATCGACGGGCCGGGGTCGTCTCGCTGGCTGCGTACGCCGTAGGGACACATGGGTATCCCTGGCGTGTCAGTCCAGTGGGCACGTTGCACGAGATGGGAACCGCGCGTGCCTATGTTTAAGTCTGCAGGCGGACATTGGACAACAAAATCACCCGATCGGGTGATTTGTGGCGGCTTTCGGGGTCCAGACGCTCATTGGGGATAGCCTGCTCTTAGCTGACCGGACTCCTGGCAAACCGCCACCTGCAACCTTCGGCGGAAATGGCCTCTCTCGCCGTGTCGCCCGAGTTCAGCATCACCACCCGCCACATTCCCGACGTCCACATCGTCGCGCTGCATGGCGAGCTGGACATCGTGTCCGCCTATGACTTCGCGCTTGCGCTGGTGGATGTGGCTGGTTCTACCGTCGTCGTCGATCTGTCGGACCTTACGTTCATCGATTCCACCGGCATCTCCGCTCTCGTGATGGCGAGGAATCGCATCCGAGCCGACGGACTGGGCCAGCTGGTACTAACGCGACCGGGGGAGGTCGTCCGTAGGACACTAGAGATCGTCGGACTCAGTAGGTGGTTTGTAGATTGGTCGCCAGACTGGGATCAGGAGCCGTCGTCCTCGTACCAACCGGGTGTTGTGGGGTGGTCCGGTGTATCTGCACCAGTTGACAGCTCCCGAAATAAGAACTCCTGAGGACGCGAAGCGACTGCCCCGAAGGGCGGCCGAAACGCTGGATCCGAGTGCAAAATCACGATCCTCGAGTCTCGCGGGGAGAAGACCACGGGAATGCCTCGTCAGGCCAGAAGATGTCGCAGCAGAGCTGGACGCACTCGTCACAGATCCACACATTGGGGCCGGCGATGATCCGGACGTCGTCCTAGCCCTTACCGCAAAAGCTGCAGTCCGTTCTCTTCCTCGGCATCGAGCCAGAGCGTACGAGACCGACCCGCCGAAGCGGGGCCGAGGTATTGAAGTCCCCCGCCCCCATCCGGCGAACTGGGCTACTTGGTCAAGGTCCCCGAATTACCCAACCGCTGGATCAGAAGCTGTCCAAGCCAGCCGTCTCGGTTGAACTGTTCGGTAGCAGTAAACCCTTGCGATTCGTAGTACCTGACGAGCTGCTGCTCGCCCCCAGCCCAGCAATCCACTCGCAAAAGTTCCAACCCTCTGGTACGACCGTCCGCTCGGGCATGATTCAAAAGTGCTCTTCCGATCCCTTGCCCGATGAGTTGTCGGGATGTGAGGAGCATATAGATGTAGAGATTGTTCTCATGAACTTTTGGAGCGTAAGACGGTGAGGATTCGCTGACTTCGAGAGCGCCAACTACCTGATCACCTACTTCGGCAATGGTCAGTTCGCTACTTCTGGCCAATCTAGATATTCGCTCACGCCGGTCCGGTCGCTCCGACCATGGCTGAGTACCCCACTGCCCACCGAGGCCCTTTCCGCTAGCCAGCGAACTGCTTCATCGAACAGCTCCAACAGAGAGCTCTCATCATCGACGGTTCCGGGTCGAAGGACCATTTCCACGGGAGAGCACGATAGATCTCGGAACCTCTCTGGGCTAGGACACAAGTGCCAATCAGCTGCGCCCAAGTCTGGCGTACTGGGACA
>CAVWKG010000012.1:0-45607 GCA_963755375.1 uncultured Acidimicrobiaceae bacterium
TCAGCCGGCAAGCCAGTTCTACCCGTCGCCACACCTGTTCGATCCGTTTCTCACGCTTGCCACCGCCGCGGCCGTGACAAGCAAGATCGGGCTCGGTACGAGCGTCCTTGTCGCGAGTCAGTATCACCCCGTCTGGTTGGCGAACGCCACAGCGTCCCTTGACGCGCTGAGTGAAGGTCGCCTGCGACTTGTGGTGGGCGTAGGTTGGAGTGAGGCCGAGTTCGACGTTCTGGGGCAGTCATTCCACAACCGTGGTCTACGTACAAACGAAATTCTCGAAATCCTCCGGGCGTGTTGGACGACAGACCCGACGAACTTTAAGGGTAGTTTCTACGAGCTCGACGAAGTGCGGGTGCTGCCGAAGCCTGCACACCCAATCGCAATGTGGATTGGGGGCTCCAGCGAGGCGGCCTACCGCCGGGCGGCGCGCTTCGGTTCAGGATTCCAGGTCATCGGCCTGAAACCGGACACGGTCATAGCGCCGATTCACCGCCTTCGAGAGGACCATCCGGATTCCGCGCTCTTCACCATTTCGCTGAGGACGGGCTGGGATCCCCTGGGGATGGATCCGTCCGAGATCGCCGCCGAACGAATTGCTTTCGAGCGGGCTGGCGTGCAGCATGTCGTTGCGGCCCCTTGGCGTAATGATCTCGATTCGTGGCTCGAGTCGATGCGGCGGCTCGCTCAGATACTGGGGCTCGGTTGACACCGCGAAGGTGTGGATCCACTGGCTGCGCTGTTCCTTCCCTGGGTTCGATTCGCAGCTTCCAGTGAGTGGCCGTCAAGAAAGTCATACAGGAACTCCTAATGAGATCCTGTTCCATTGTCTGACCGGTCGGGTCGCCGTGAAGGCACACCCTTTGGGCGGCCGTTGGCCGGCCTTGACTGCGACGGCGCTTCAGGAACTGGCTTGTTCTGTCCCAACTTCGTCCCAACAATTGGGTCTCGGACAGTCCCTCCTGGTCCCTGCCATTCTCAAGCTTCTGCCGCCGTAACCATTTGACCAGGACACACTGAGACTTGTCGAGAGTCGCTCGGACTTAGGGGGATCCCGGAACTTCCCTCGTAATGGGCAGGTCAGGAGTTCGAATCTCCTCTCAGGATCCAGTCACATGTATGGCACCGGGTGATCTGTCCCGTTTCAATAACACCTGTTCTGCAACCCAGTAACGGCTGGTCTGTGACGCAGTAACGAATGATCCTTGACAGGCTCCAAGGACACCGGTCACAAGGTCCAAGCACAAGGCTCCAAGCACAAGGCTCCAAGCTCGTTGCCGCATACGGGCTCCACGCTCGTACTCAAGACCCGCGGTTGAACATCGAGCCTCAGCTGCGTCCGCCAGCCGGTGTGTACTCGTAGATGGTCGTTTTGAGAATGCAGGCGCCCGGCTGGATGATCTCCACCCGCAAGATGCCGGTGGATGCGTCGAAGTCGACTCCCTCTGCTTCGAAGGTGCCGGAACAGCCGCTTTCCTGGGGGATCGATCCCAGATCCACCACGTGTCCTTGCACCCGGGTGCCGCGAAGCGACCTGGGCAGATCAATCCTCAGCAGCGGCTTCTCGTTGGGAAACAGGTTTCGTGAATCGTCGTCGGAGGCGCAGATCAGTCTGAGCGGAGTCACGAAATCACAACCTTGGATGTCGTTCACTTTGTGGTCGAGCTCGATGTACCCGGCGAGCTGAAGCGAGCCGCCATGAGGGGGGGACTGGTGGTTGAGGAGAGGCGTCGGGTAGATCTGTAGATGGCTCATCGTCCCCCATTCTCCGGCGACCATCCATTGGGTGTCCGGCGAGATGGCGGCGAAAGAGTTGTTGTACAGCTCACCGGGCACGAGCGTGTGGAGGTACTCCAGGCTGTCGCCGGAGGGGGTCGTGACGAGAAACATCTTCGACTTTCCGGAGCTAGGACCTTGATAGGCGTCGAAAACGTATCCGCGAATCGAGTCGGGGTCCCCGATGTGGGTCCAACCCTGAGTTTGCAGATTGCCCGGTACCGATTGAATTCCCCTGTAGAGCTCGTGGGTGCCGTGACGAGGTTCGAAGACCGTTGCCACACCCTCGCCGGCAAAAAGTGTGCTCTCGTCGTAGCTCCGTATCTGAGTCCAGCCGGCGATGCCGCCCTGGGAACCTGTCACGGCGGGACTGACGCTACCGGCGGAAGCCGGCACCTGAGGTCCCAAACCGGTGGCCCAGAAAAAGGCGCCACAGGCAATCAGGAGAACGAGCCGGTCGATCCTCCAGGCCCCCGACTTGTGTCGCATGGCGTCGCTCCTCTCTGGCGGGTCATCCAACCGCCTGATCCAGCCAGCCTTAGCATTTCTTCTCCAGCCTTCGCCGTCGCGCTCGGGACAGCCGAAATTTGTGGGACCCCGGCGGACCAGCGGTTGCCTCGCACGGCCGAGGTCGCGCCGAGGTGGCAAATCGGTCCCAACCTTGACCCAGCTCGTCTCAGCGAGGACCACTCCATCTCCTTCCCACCGGCAGGGGACATCGACGAGCAGCGCAAGCGGAACTCAGCGGGACAGGACGAGACCGAAGCGAACTTCTGCTGGCCTCCCTCGCAATGCGCAGGTCAGGAGTTCCTCTCAGGCTCCGGCCACAGGCTCGAGCGATTCGGATCGTTTCAATTCCGTCGTGCCTGGCGGTCGAGGCCCCGCCATTCCCGCGGCGACGCGCCCCGAAGACCGCGCTCATCGACCAGCAGGGCCGCGCCTTCGGTCAACCGACGCCGTGTCTGAACGCAATGCTCATCCGGGGGCCCGACGACTTCACCTTCGGGACGCTGTGCTCGAAGCGGCGCTGCGTCTGGCCACCGGTGACAAGAAGGTCACCATGACCAAGCCTGAACGCGCGCGACTGCCCGCCTCCCTGCGGGCGCAGCAGGAACGTGCGTGGCTCACCGAGTGACAGGAGGGCCACGACGGGATCCACGATCTCGGGGGGTATGCGGTCGCGGTGCCAAGCGACACTGTCGCCGCCGCTGCGGTAGAGATTCATCCCAACTGAGTCGAACCGGACTTCGTACTGCTCGGACAGCAATACACGAGCGTCCTCCAGCCACTCGTACGCGACAGCGGTCTGCGGGTCGAGCCTCTGCCAGGAGGTGAGCCGTGGTTCGTCGACCTCCCGGTCGTACATCCACCGACGCCTCTGGCTCCAGGCGACGTCACGGAGCAGTTCCTCGAAGGCCCGTTCGGGACCCGACATCCAGCGCGGGCAGTGGTCCACCCAGGAGTCTCCGTCGAGCTGTGTCCGCTCGAGGCCACAGAAGGACACGTCGACGTCGGTGCTCTCGTCTGCCCACAGCGACGGCTGCCAGGTGACGGCTGGTGCGCTCGGTGAATCGCCCACACTGACAGTTGTACCGGGAGGCCTCCTTCAGCCGATCGAAAACACCGGCCGACAAGGTGCTCTCGACGTGCCGGACGACTGCCGGGCACGCTGCGTTGCCGCGATGCGGGTCGGAGGACCGCGGAACGGTCCCAACTCTGGCCGAACCTTCGGCTCGCCCCCCGTCCCAGCTGGAGATCCGCCGAGCCCCACCTCGGCGGCTAGGAGAGAGAACCATGCGGGGCGGCCAATCACGAGTTCCGGCGAGGTCGTGGCGGGTCCGTAGACTCAAGTCGAATCAGGTGGTAGGAGGGGGCGGTGACCCGTGGCGTACACATACCTCAAGCCTCCGCCCCCCGTCCCTGATGCTGACGACTTGGCCGCGGGGCAAAATAGAGCCGATCGGATGGAACGGCACAACGCCCTGACAACATTCAGCGGTCCGAGCTGGGTACGCATGCTTCTCGACAGGCAACGTCCTCCTCAGTCGCGTGGGGACTGTCGTGTGGTCGCGTGACAGGGTATTGATCGCACTCGTAGGGCGCAGGTCACGGGCACCGGTATCCTCTCACTTCCAATGTCTCCCACCCGACACCGGGAGGCTGGCCGGATGGAACCGCGCCGCTCCGGCAACGGCCGTCCGCGGACGAAGGCGAGGCATGTGACGAGGGGGACGTACAGCCGGGCGGCGATCGGTGCAATCGCCCTGGCCCTCGGCGCCGCACTCCCGGCGCTCCACGTCCCCCGTGCCGGGGCGGCGACGTCGCACGTCACAGTGACGCCCGCTGCCGGTCCGGCGTTCATCCCACCGCCCTGTGGCACCGGCACCCCCGCCTACAACTTCGAGGGCAGCGGGGACGCGGCGGATCCCCAGGTGGTCTCGTCCGGGGGCACGTACTACGCGTTCACGACCGGTAACGCGCTCGGCAACCACATCGCCGCACTGGTCTCGAGCTCGCCTAACTCGGGCTACGGTCCGTACACCAACCAGTGCTACGCCTCGACGGCGCTCCCGAACCCCTCATCGTGGGAGCAGGCGAACACGCAGACCTCTCCGGGCGTCTTCGATTACGACGGCCACTGGGTGATGTTCTACGACGCGGCCCAGGCGGGCCACGCATCGGATACCGGCTTCGACTGCCTGGCCGTGGCCACTGCGCCGTCCGTTTCCCCCACCGATGTCCAGTTCGGCGACGTGACCAACGGCCCCATCGAATGCCAGCCGACCGGATCCATCGACCCCGAGCCCTTCGTGGATCCCAGCTCAGGTATTGCGTATCTCGTCTGGAAGCAGAACGACGGCGGGTCGTCGGCGCCGGCCTACATCTGGTCGCAGCAACTGAACACCGCCGGCACGGGATTCGCCCCCGGATCGACGGCCGCCATGCTGTTCACCAACAACACCGTCGCGTACCCGTGGGAGACGACCGTGGAGGACCCGTCGATGGTGGCCACCGGCGGTGCTTTCTACCTCGCCTTCGCCGCTGGCGTGTACACGAGCGCGGGATACTCCGAAGGGATCACGTCGTGTAACGGGCCACTCGGTCCGTGCGGTCCCCAGAGCCAGATCCTCACCTCGTACGGTTCGGTGCTCGGACCGGGCGGCGGTTCTCTCTTCACCGACGCCGGCGGAAGTTGGTGGCTGGACTACGCGGCCTGGCAGGGCGGCTCGAGCGGGTGCACGAACTACACCTGCGGCGCGGCACGGCGGCTCTTCGTTGCACCGATCTCCCTTCCCAACGTCAACGGGGCGGTCCCCTGTAGCGCACCAGCTTCGCCCTACGGCTACGACATGGTCGCGACCGATGGCGGCATCTTCAACTACGGGAACCTTCCCTTCTGCGGATCAGAGGGTGGGCGGCAGTTGAACAAGCCGGTGGTGGGGATGGCGACGACCCGCGACGGCGGCGGGTACTGGCTGGTGGCCAGCGATGGCGGGATCTTCAACTATGGCGACGCGAACTTCCGCGGCTCGGCCGGCTCGCTCTCGCTGAACGCACCAATCGTGGGTATGGCGGCCACGCCCGATGGCGGCGGGTACTGGTTGGTAGCGAGTGACGGGGGGATCTTCAGCTATGGCGACGCCGAATTCCACGGCTCGACCGGCTCCATCCACCTCAACAGGCCGATCGTGGGCATGGCCGCCACGCCCGACGGCGGGGGGTACTGGCTGGTGGCGAGTGACGGGGGGATCTTTGCCTACGGGGACGCGTCGTTCCACGGCTCGACCGGCTCCATCCACCTCAACAGGCCCGTGGTGGGCATGGCGGCGACGTCCGACGGCGGGGGTTACCGGCTGGTGGCATCGGACGGAGGGATCTTCAACTACGGCGACGCGCCCTTCTACGGCTCGGCGGGGTCCATTCACCTCAACCAGCCGGTGGTGGGCATGGCTCCGACGCCCGACGGTGGCGGCTACTGGTTGGTGGCGACCGACGGCGGCATCTTCAACTACGGCGACGCCGGCTTCTACGGCTCGACCGGCTCGCTTGTGCTCAACAAGCCTGTCGTGGGGATGTCGGCGAGCTGATCGCCACCCCGGGCGCGCGTGGGTTGCCTCAGTGCACCGGTTCCGGGACCAGGTTCTCGAAGCGGAGGTCGTCTTCGGCCGTGCGCGGGGGCGCCTTGCCACCGCGCGTCCACGAGGCGGCCGCTCCGGCCAGACACATGACGATCGCGAAGTCGAAGGCGGTGTGCAGGCCGTCGCGGAAGGAGTTGGTGATCAGGCTCGGAAAGAAGCGCCCCCCGGTGACGGTGGCGCGCTGGGCGGGTGTCAGCTGGGACAGCACGTGGGGGCCGATGAGGTGGCCCGCGGGGTTGTAGCCCAGGAAGGCGGCGAAGAGGGTCGAGACCGGCGGGAGGTGCGAGATGGAGACGGCGGTGGCGACGGGGACACCGTGGGCGGTCAGCCCGCTCACCAGCGCGCTCGGCAGATGGTCGGCCAAACCGAGGATGATCAGGGTGAAGAAGATGCCGATCGAGAGCACCTGGGCCGAGTTCTGGAAGGTCGTGTTCATGCCGGATCCCGCGCCCCGGTCCTGCGCCGGCAGACTGTTCATCACGCCGGTGCGGTTCGATGACCCGAACGACGACATGCACAGGCCCGTGACGAAGAGCAGCACGGCGAACTCGGGGTACGAGAAGTCGATGGGGACCAGCTCGAAGAGCGCAAAGCAGACTGCCGTGCCGAGCATGCCGAAGGTCGCGAAGGGGCGCGGGCCGTATCGGTCGGACAGAATTCCCGCCAGAGGCCCGGCGATGATGAAGCCGGAGGTGAGGGGGATCAGAGCGATCCCGGCCCACAGGGGGGTCACCGCAAACGTGTAGCCGTGGCGGGGCAACCAGATGCCCTGCAGCCAGATGATGAGCATGAACATGAGGCCGCCGCGTCCGAGTGCGCCCAGGAAGCTGGCGAAGACGCCGGCCGAGAAGGCGCGGATCTTGAACAGCTGCAAGCGGAACATGGGCTGGTCGGTGTGCACCTCAATGAAGCAGAAGAGGATCAAGAAGGCGACACCCACGCCGAGCTCGAGCAGAACGACGGGGTTGGTCCACCCCATGGGGTGTCCGCCGTAGGGCTCGATCCCGTAGGTGATACCGATCATCACGAGGATGAGGCCCACCGCGAAGGTCACGTTGCCCGCCCAGTCGATGCGGGCCCGCGAGCCACTCTCGATCTCGTGCAGGGAGAAGTAGCCCCACACGGTGGCGAAGAGTCCGATCGGTACCGAGACGAGGAAGATCAGGCGCCAGTTGATGGGGGCGAGGAGGCCCCCGAGGAGCAGGCCGATGAAGGTGCCGCTGATGGCGGCGGCCTGGTTGATGCCGAGGGCGAAACCGCGGCGGTCCGGCGGGAAGGCGTCGGTGAGGATCGCCGCGGAGTTGGCCATGAGCAGCGCGGCACCGACCCCTTGGAAGATGCGCATCACGATCAGCCAGATGCCACCCGCCGTGCCGGTCAACCAGGTGATGCTCAACAGGAGCGAGAAGAAGGTGAAAACGGCGAAGCCGAGGTTGTACATGCGCACCCGGCCGTAGAGGTCACCCAGCCGGCCGAAGCTGACCACCAGCACGCTGGTGACGATGAGGAACCCCAGGATCATCCAGAGCAGGAAGAAGGTGTTGGAGGGGAGAAGGGGGTCGAGATGGATGCCGCGGAAGATCGCCGGCAGCGCGATCAGGACGATGGAGGCGTCGATCGTCGCCATGAGCATCCCGAGCGTCGTAATGAACAGCGCGGCCCACTTGTGACGCTCATTGGCCGCCGACGAGCCCAGCACGTGACCCGCGGCAGGGGATGCCGCCGTCATGGCGACCACGGTCGTCCGGCCGACCGGCCGGGACCCAGTATTTCCGTCCCCTTGTGGATGCCGCCTCCTGCTGACGTCGCGGGTCTCCGCCGTGTGCTTCCGGAATAGTGGCTTCCGCTTATGTTAGCTTAACCGGAACAGCACGTTCCGGCTCGGGCGATCGGATGCGCATGGCGAGAGCACACACCCACTACGGAGTCACCTTCGCCGTACTCGGAACGGCCGCACTCGCCTTCAGCCTGCTGCAGTCGCTGATCATCCCCGCCATCCCCCAGCTGGAGCAGACGTTGCACACGTCGGAGAGTGGGGCGAGCTGGTTGCTCACCGCCTACTTGTTGAGCGCCGCCATCGCGACGCCGATCCTCGGTCGCGTGGGGGACATGGCCGGCAAGGAGAGGGTCATCGTTGCCGTCCTGATCGCCCTCACGATCGGGTCGTTGATCAGCGCTCTGGCGACCAGCCTGCCCGTGATGCTCGTGGGCCGCGTGATCCAGGGCACGGGCGGGGCCGTGTTCCCGCTCGCCTTCGGGATCATCCGCGACGAGTTCCCCGCCGAGCGGGTGGCGGGAGCCATCGGCGTGATGTCGGCCATCCTCGGGGCCGGAGCCGGAGCGGGGATCGTGCTGGCCGGCCCGATCCTCGTGCATCTGAACTACCACTGGCTGTTCTGGATACCGATGATCATGTCGGCCACAGCGACGATCGCCACCTTCATATTCGTGCCCGAATCGCCCGTGCGGGCTCCGGGCCGCATCAACTGGCTCGGCGCGAGCCTGATGTCGGCCTGGCTGGTGACCGGCCTGCTCGCCATCTCGTACGCGCCGACTTGGGGCTGGGGCAACGCGTCGGTCATCGGTCTACTCGGCGCCACTGCGGTCCTGATCGTTGTCTGGGCGGTGTCCGAGAACCGCTCCGACTCGCCGCTGGTGGACATGAAGATGATGCGCATTCCTGCCGTGTGGAGCACCAACCTCGCGGCGTTGCTCTTCGGGTTCGGCATGTTCGCCATGTTCATCACGCTGCCCCAATTTACCGAGACCCCCACCCGTGCCGGCTACGGATTCGGGGCGTCGGTCACCCAGTCGGGCCTCTACCTCGCACCGTTTGCTGTCGCCATGGTGATCTTCGCCCCGATGACCGGGCGCCTCTCTAAGTCGGTCGGTTCGAAGATGGTGCTGGTGGCCGGATCGCTCTTCTGCGCTTCGAGCTACCTCCTCCTGGTGCTCGAACACACCCAGCAGTGGTCGATCTACACAGCGTCGGGGCTCCTCGGCATCGGGATTGCGCTGGGGTTCGCCAGCATGGCGAACCTGATCATCGAGGCGGTGCCGGCAGAGCAGACCGGCGTGGCCACGGGGATGAACACCAACATTCGCAACATCGGCGCGGCGCTGGGGAGCGGGATCGCCACCAGCCTCGTCGTGAGCGGCCTGCTCCCCGACGGCTTTCCCAAGGAGCACGGCTACATGATGGCGTTCGCGGTCAGCGGTCTCGCGCTCGTCGTCGCCGCGCTCGCCGCACTCACCATCCCGAAGCGGACCACGCCCTCCATCGTTGCCCGCGAGTCACACCCCGCTCTCACGGCGGAGGCCGAGGTCATCGTCGGTGCCGTCGCCTTCGGGCCCGAGGACCTGACATGACCCAGCGCAAGGTGCCCGTCGCGGCGCGCGAGGTGACCCCGGCCGCCGCCGACGAGCCGCGACCGCTGCGGCGTGACGCCGAGGTCAACCTGAGCCGCATCCTGGCCGCGGCACGCGACGTCTTCGCCGAGCAGGGCTACGACGCGTCGATGGAGGCGATAGCTGTCCGGGCCGAAGTCGGGGTCGGGACCCTCTACCGCCGCTTCCCGAACAAGGAGGACCTTCTGAACGCCGTCGTGGAGGCGGCGCGGGAGCGCAACCGGCGGATCGCCGAGGAGGTTCTCGCCGATGTGCTCCCCGGGGAAGCCGTCTTCGAGTTCCTGCGTCGCTGCATCGCCGCCCCCAGCTGTTGGAGGGCGACGATTTCGACCGCGCCATGGCGCTCGAGCGGGACGGGGCTTGAACAGATGGCCCCCCTGCTCCGAGAGCTCCTCGACCGGAGTCAGCGCGCCGGGACCATCCGTCCCGATGTCGATGTCGCCGACCTTGTCGTGGTCCTCATGTCCGTGCGGTCGATCGCGGACATCTGCGACACGAAGTCCTCCAAACCGTCGCGGCGCTTCCTCGAGCTTCTGCTCGACGGCCTTCGACCCGGGCATGACCCGGTGGCCCACGACCCGCTCACCATCGCCCAACTCGACCGGATTCTGCGCCGGCGCTGATTGTCGCGGTGGCGGAGCCGACCACGCCGATCAGCGAACGAGCGCCGCCGCACCGAGACCCAGCGGGGCCAGGATCCAGCCCCAGCGCACCGCGGCCGCTACCACCCCTGAGCGGTAGCCGTAGAGAACCGAGAGCTGAATGGGCTGGAAGGACGGCGCGCTCAGGGCCGTGAGGACGGCCACGACGGCGAGCGCGGTCGACCCGGCGAGCGCCGCCGCGGTGGCGATGAGCGCGTAGTACGCGATGCGCAGCGCGGTCAGCCAGCCCCAGCGGCGCACGGCGTGCCCGGTCCGGGGCACTGCCAGGTTGTGCGGGTGGATGACCGACCCGGTGAACAGGGCGGCACCCGAGAAGGCGAGAAGCGGGCCGGCCAGGGTCAGCACGTCGGCGGTCCACGTCGGAGCCGGGCCCAAGAGGTGGAGCAGGAGTCCGACCAGCGAGGCCAGGACGGGGGACTGGTCGACCCAGGTGGTCGAGCGGCGCTGGCGGAAGGGGGCGTCGCGCCGCATCAGGTGAACCGCCACGGCGTTCCAGGCGGTCGTGATCACGTTGGCCAGAACGGCGATCATCGTGCCGGCCGATCCGGCGAAGGCCGCCGCCGTGGGCACCACCCAGAAGCTGGCGTTCGGGGTCACCGCCCAGGCTTCCAGCGAGCTCTGGCCCGCGCTCCGCTCGCCCCGGGAGAGCAGGGTCGCTCCGAGGAGGAGCCACATCCCGGCGGACAAGGCGAGGGGTCCGAGCAGCTGGCCGACCGAGGTCAGTCGCCAGGCCGCCACGAGGGACAGCGTGGCCGAGGTGGCCAGGATCTGGACGCGGAGGCAGACGGGCCACGCCCGCTGCACCGCGGGTCCCCCGTGCGCCGCACCCCAGCCCACCAGCCCACCCACGATGAACCACACCAGGGTGAGCACGCCTTGATTGTGGCCGCTGCCGGACTCCCGGCCCGCCCAATTGACGCTCGACGGGGAGCGGATAAGGTGCGCCGATGCACACTCAACCGATTGACGAGGTGCTGGCGGAGGCGATTGTCGGGCGTCACTTGCTCACGCACCCCTTTTACCGTCGCTGGGAAGCCGGCACCCTCTCGGAGGCCGAGCTGGCCGCCTATGCGGAGCAGTACCGCCACATTGAGCGGGAGCTTCCGGCCACGCTCGCGGCGATTGCCGACGCGTTGCCGCCCGGGCGTGCCCGCGACCTCGTGGAGGCGAACCTCGCCGACGAGCTCGGCTCCCCCGAACCGCACGCGCGGCTCTTCGAGTCCTTCGCGCGGGCGACCGGAGCCAGACCTGATGCGCCGGCCACGCCCTCGACGGCGGCGCTGCTCGCCGTCGTGCGCACGACGGCGTCGAACGACCCCGTGGCGGCTTTGGCCATGGTGGCCGCCTACGAGGTCCAGGCGGCCGACATCGCAGGCTCGAAGGGCGACGGGCTGCGCCGCCACTACGGCTTCGACGAGGAGGGGACCCGCTTCTGGGACGTGCATCGCACGCAGGAGGTGGACCACGCCGGGTGGTCGATGGACGCCCTGAGGGCCTTGGAGGCCGACCCCGACGTCGTGCAGGCGGCCGCGACCGTGTCGGCCGATTCGTGGTGGCTGTTCCTCAGCGAGCGGGAAGAGCTAACTCCCGCCGGCGCACCCTGTTGACACTGCTCAGCTGAGCAGGCCGTAGCGGCTAGCGGCCTGGGCGAAGGCGGCCGAGCGCTCCCGGTAGTCGTCGAAGCGGCCGAAGCTCGGAGCGGCCGGCGAGAGCAGTATCACGCCACCGGCGTGTGCCCATTCGAACGCGGTCTCGACCGCGGCGTCGAGGCTGGGCGCGTCGATCACCTCGACCCGACCGCCCGTGGCGTCGCGCACCGCCTGGCCGATGCGCGGCCCGTTGTCGGGCATGGTGACGACGAGTGTCGGCGCGGTGCGGTGCGCGATCGCCCGGCCGAGCGGCGCGTAGTCGAGCCCCCGGTCGTGCCCACCGACGAGCAGCGCCACGGGACGCTCATCAAAGGCCTGCAGCGCGGCCCGCGCCGGCAGCACGTTGGTCGACAGGCCGTCGTCGACGAACTCGACTGCCCCGACCGAGCCCAGGGAACGGCAGCGGCTCGGCAACCCGTCGAAACCCAGCGCCGCCTCGGCCAGCCGGTCGCCGTCCGACGCGCCGGGGACGCCCAGGGCCTCGAGCACGGCGCGGGCCACCGAGGCGTTGCGCGCGTTGTGAGGCCCGGTCAGACCGAGCGACTGTGACCAGGCGGTGTCCCGCTCCACCTCGGCTCCGCTCACCCAGCGGAGGTGTGGGCCCAGGAGCCCGGCGTGCGCGCGCAGTTCCTCGTCCGCACCGTCGACGAGGGCCGTCGCCACGCCGGGCTTGGTGCACAGCGAGAGTTTGTCGGCGTAGTAGCGCTCGACCGTCCCGTGCCAGTCCAGATGGTCCGGTGACAAGGAGGTGACGGCGACCACCCGGGGCGCGTTGGAGAGGTCGGGCACCTGGAAGCTCGACGTCTCGACGATCCAGTAGTCCGGTGCCGGATCCCCCGAGGGGTCCCAGGGCGGATGCCCGATGTTCCCGCCGGCGCAGGCCCGCACGCCGAGCCCGGTGAGCAGGTGCACGGCCAGAGCCGTCGTGGTGCTCTTGCCCTTCGTGCCCGTGATGCAGGCCACCCGGGTCGGATCGGCCTCCGTCATGAACAGGCCGAGCCCGCCGCAGACGACCACCCCCGCCTCTTCGAGTCGCGCCACCTCGGGCCGGTAGCGGCTGATCCCAGGGCTCTTCACCACGACGTCGCAGCGGGCGAGCGCGGCCAGGCCCCCGGCGTCGGTGGCCAGGACCTCGAGCCCGTCGAGCGCCGACGAGGCCGGCGCATCGTCGACGAGCACCGCGTCGCGTCCCATGGACCGCAGCCGCCGGAGGCTGGCCTGTCCCTCGACGCCGAGCCCCCAGACGCCGACGGACGCGTCAGCGAGCGCGGACCAGGAGATCGGTTGGCGCATAGCGATCCGGAATGCGGTGGGTGCCCAGCGGCTGCAGGAGTGCAGCGGGGTCGGCGGGGTCAACGGGGGTGGTCTCGGAGAGTTCGGCGTGGAGGCGCGCCAACAGCCCGGTGCCGGCGCGGTCCTCGCGCCGCGCCGCGAGCAACGTGGCGGCGCGGCATTCGTCGACATCCCCCACGCACTCGAACGGCTTGGCCCCGGCGCCCAGGCCGAGCAGCGCCCGGAAGCGCTCCTCGTTGGCGGGATTCTGCAGGGGCTCGTCGGCGGCGAACACGGCTTCGAGTTCGACGCGGTCCATGAATGGTGCGAGGACGAGATCGATGAAGCAGCATTTGTCACAGCGACCGCACCAGTGATCGAGCCGCTGGGCCGGGTCCTGGTGAAAGGCGCGGTTACAGCTGCGAAAGGTGCGGTGGTACCTCGTCAGGTTTGCGAACCGTTGCGAGACCCACAGCTCGCTGCGCGGCCGGAGGTACGAGAACACCGAGATGCCCGACCCGAGTGTCGCGAGGACGAGGTCGCCGAACGCCCGCTCGAACTCGTCGCTCTTGGACCACTGGTGGTTCACGGCGATCCCGTCTGCGACGACCGTGGGCACGGAGGCGGACCACTCGTTGGAGAGCACCACGGCGTCGCGTCGTTCGATGACGGCGGCGACGAGGGCGGCCGCGGTGATGATGGCCGTGACCGGCACGTGCCCGTTGAGGAACGCGGGCTCGAAGCGGCGGACGAGGGGGTCGATGGCGCGCTCGATACGCGTGACAGGCAACCCCGTCACGGCGGCGGCGTCCTCAATGGCGGGGAAACGGTTGCCGGGCGGCTCGACGACACACAGCGCGGCGTCGGGATGGTCCGCGAGGGACTCAACCGTCACGATGGAGTCGATGCCGCCGCCAAAGGGGATCAGGGGCCGACCGGGGACGGGCTCGAACAGCACCGCCGGCGCCGCCGCCGCGTCCGGACCCTCGAGACGCAGGCCGTGCAGGTCGAGGCCGTTGCGGTAGGCGAACTCGCCTAGCCCGTTGACGTAGTAGTTGCGGAGGAAGTCCCGCTCCCGGGCCGTCGTCTCCAGCTCGCCCAAGTCGACGAGGGGGGCGGCTGACGTCTTGTAGTACGAGACGCCCGCCAGCAGGTAGAGGATGCGCACGGCGGCGGCGACCGCCGGATCCTCCCAGCCGCCCCCGCTCCCGAAGGTGAAGCGCTCGGTGAAGGTGTGGTCGTCGGTGGAGTACCGGCACGTGACGACCGAGTCCGCCGGGTCGATGGCGAAACCGTCGTAGCGGAACCGGTTGGATGGAGGCATGCACGTAAGGGGGCCCGGCGATCCGGGCGTGCCCATGCTACGGCGCAGGCGGCCGGCCCCCGGCCTCAGCGGATGAGGCGGGCCAGCAGGGCGAAGCGGCCGCAGGGCCGCCGGGCGCGGTCACTGAAGAACGCGTCGTCGGCCGTGGTGACGCCGCACTCGACGATGTGGTCATCCCGGACCCCGCTGGCCAGCAGCTGTTGGCGGTTCGCTGCGACCAGGTCGACCAGCCAGTGACCGGGACCGTCGGGCCGCGCCACGGCCGGGTCGAGCGCGGCGGGGCGCACGGCCTCGGAGAGCGCCCGCGTGACCTCCTCGGAGACCTGGTAGCGATCCGGGTGCACGGCCGGCCCGAGGAAGGCGCGTATCCGTCCAGGTTCGGCCCCGCAGTCCAGCATGGCGCGCACGGTGTGACCGGTCGCACCGGCGGCCGTGCCGCGCCAGCCGGCGTGGACAGCCGCGAGGACACCGGCGCCGGGGTCGACCAGCGCGAGCGGGACACAGTCGGCGACCAGCATGACGAGCGTGACCCCAGGCGACACGGTCACGAGAATGTCGGTATCGGGGACGGCGTCGTCGTCGCACCGTGTGCCGCGGCCGCAATCGGCCGGACCGACGAGGGCGGCCGCCGCGCCGTGGACCTGGCGGGCGAAGACCAACGAGTCGAGAGCGACCCCGAAAGCGGTCGCGGCCCGAGCTCGGTTGCCGACCACGGTCCCGGGGTCGTCGCCCACGTGCAGGCCGAGGTTCAGGCTGTTGTAGGGGGCCGTCGACCCGCCACCCTGCCGGGTCGTCACGGCCACCGCGGCCCCGTGGTCCGGCGCCTCGTCCCAGCGCAAAAGGGGGACGGCCGGGGAATCGGGCACGGCTCCCGACCCTACCGAGCGCACGGGTCGGGCCGTCCCGCGACTTGCGGGCTGGTGCTAGGAGGCCTGGCTCTCGTCCCAGACCGTCGTGGGTACCACCGAGAGCACGGACCGTCCGCGCCGTCGCGCTGGACTGGTGGCCTGCAGCTCGGCGAAGCCGTAGAGCTCGGCCGAGTCCGTCCCGGTGTCCGCGCCTTCACCGGCCGAAGCCGTCGGCTCCGGGAGCCCGAGGACGGCGGCGAGCGATCGCCCCGCGTCGAGGGCCTCGAGGAGCAGGCCCAGCGACTCGAGCGAGAAGCCCCTTTCTTGGAGACGGAGGATGGCCATCAGACGGTCCCGGTGCCGGGCGTCGTAGCGACCGGTACGGCCGCGGAGCTCGGGGTGGGGGAGCAGGCCGAGGGTCTGCAGCGAGCGGATGCGCCGGGTGGTCGTGCCGGTCGCCGCGGCCAGCTCGTCGATCGTCAGTGCAGTGGTGTCGGCGTCCACTTGACAAATATAACAGTTTTTCATGTAACATCAAACTCCGTCACAGATGGACGATGAGAACAAAACCAGAAAGAGGTGTGGTGATGGGACTGAATCTCGATGTGGTGGGCACCACCTCCGACCCCTCTGAGCGGTCGTGGGACTCGAAGGACGCCCTCCTCTACGCGCTCGGCGTGGGCGCTGGCGCACTGGATCCCACTGGCTTCGAGCTCGACTTCACCACCGAGAACTCCGACGGGGTGACCCAGCGCGTCCTGCCGACCTTCACCACCATCGTCGGGCAGGGCGGCGGCCGGACGTCGCTCGGCGACTACGACCCCGCCATGCTGGTCCACGGAGAACAGTCCATCCGCTTGCACGGCGAGATCCCACCGGCGGGGACGGTGTCGACCACCACGACGGTCACCGGCATGTACGACAAGGGCTCGGCGGGCCTGGTCGTCCTCGAGAGCGAGTCACGCCACGCCGGTAGCGGCGAGCCGGCCTTCACCAACCGCACCGCCCTCTTCATCCGAGGCGCCGGCGGCTTCGGCGGTCCCCGGAACCCAGAGGGGGACGACGAGAGTGCGCTGGCCGCCGAGCCACTGCCGACGCGTGAGCCTGACGAGGTCGTCTCCTACGCGACGCGCGACGACCAGGCGCTCCTCTACCGTTTGAGCGGAGACCGCAATCCGCTGCACTCCGACCCCACCTTTGCCAAGCGGGCCGGCTTCGACCGCCCGATCCTGCACGGCCTGTGCACCTACGGGTTCACCGGGCGCGCCCTGCTCCACACCGTGTGCGGTTCGGACCCGACCCGCTTCGGGGCCATGCGGGCTCGCTTCTCCAAGCCGACGATGCCCGGCGACACGCTCACCGTGTCGGTGTGGGACATCGGCGACCGCGTACCGGGCGCGTACCGGTTCCGCACCGAGACACAGCGCGGTGAGACCGTCATCGACGCCGGGTTGTTCTCGAAACCAACCTGAACCACCCGTGGAACCGGCCGTGCCGGTCAGCCGCGGCAGTCGACGCACACGCCGAAGATCTCGACCGTATGCGACACGTCGGTGTAGCCGAGGTCCGACGCTGTGGTCTCGGCCCACCGTTCCAGGTCCGGGAGCTCCACCTCGGTGCCGCGGCCGCAGTGCCGGCACACGACGTGGTGATGATGGCTCTCGCTGTGGCAGCGGCGGTAGACGAGCTCGCCGTCGGCGGTCTGCAGCGCATCGAGCCGGCCCTCGTCGGTGAGGAGGGCCAGGTGCCGGTAGACGGTCGTCAGGCCGACCGTCTCGCCCGACGCCCGCAGCGCGGCATGGATGTCCTGCGCGCTGCGGAAGTTGTCCGAGCCGAGCACGACGTTGAGCACGGCGTCCCCTTGCCGTGTCCGTCGCGAGGTGCGGGCCGGGTGCTCAGCGTGCTCAACCACGGTCCAACTCTGCCAGGTCCGGCTCGGCGAACCGGTCTCTCCGCCGCGATGCGACGGCAGGGCCGACAAGGCGGGCCACGAGGTAGAACGCGAAGCTGATGGCCACGATCAGCACACTCGGCTTGACCGTGGGGAACTGGAAGCTGAGCAGGAGGCCGCCGTCGGCCGCCAGCACCGCCATGACGACGGACATCATCGTGACCGCGAAGGGGTTGGAGCTCAGGCGCTGGGCCGCCGCCGCCGGTGTGATGGCCAGGCTGAGCACCAGCAACGTGCCCACGATCTGCGCCGCCTCGGTCACCGTGATGGCGAGGACGAAGAGAAAGACGATGCCCAGCAGGCCTGTTGGTACACCGCTGGCCCGGGCGACGTCCGGGTCGATGGAGGCGAAGAGCAGGGGCCGCCGGATGGCGGTGAGGACGATGGCGACCACCACGGCGATGACGCCGAGGAGGAGGATCTGGCTCGAGCTGATGCCGAAGATGTTGCCGAAGAGGATGTTCAGCGCCTCGCTGGCGTAGCCGTGGTAGTACCCCAGGAGGAACACGCCGAGGCCGAGGCCCGCCGCCAGGATGACGCCGATGGTCGAGTCGCGCTCCGCGGCGCGCTGCCCGAGCAGACCGATGAGCGTGGCCACAACCAGGGCGCCGACCAGCGCGCCGACCAGCGGGTTGTCGGCGACGAGCAACCCGGCCACCGCCCCGGTGAAGGCGAGCTCGCTCGTCCCGTGGACGGCGAAGGACATGGTGCGGGTGATGACGAACGGGCCGATGAGTCCGCAGCTGACCGCAACGAGGAAGGCGGCTTCCAGCGCGTGCTGGGCGAAGCCGAACTGGAGGAAGAACCCGATGCCCATCAGTGCGCGTGGCCGTGGTGCGCGTGGGCACCCGGTTCGGTCGGCAGCTCGTCCTCGGCGCTGACGACGAGGTAGCGGTCGCGCACCTTGATGACGTCGACTTCGATGCCGTAGAGGGCGCTGAGCCGCTCGCTGGTGAGGATCTCGGCAGGGGCGCCGATCGCCCATTTCCCCCGCACGAGGTAGAGGATGCGGTCGACGTAAGGCAGCACCGGGTTGACCTCGTGGGTGACGAAGACGACTGGCGTGCCGGCCTGGCGGCGGCGCTCGTCGATGAGTCGGGTCACGGCCTGCTGGCTCGCCAGGTCGAGAGCGAGCAGTGGCTCGTCACACAGCAGGACTTTCGGGTCGCCGAGGAGCGCCTGGGCGATGCGGAGGCGCTGCTGCTCGCCGCCCGAGAGCAGGCCGACGGGCGCGTCCGCATACGCACTGGCGCCCACTGCCCGGAGGGCCTCGTCCACCCGCTCCCGGATGGCCCGGGCGCGGCGCGGCAGTCCCCAATGGTGGCCGTCGATGCCGAAGCGGACGAGGTCGCGTCCCCGGATGGGCAGGGAGCGGTCGAAGGCCTGCTGTTGGGGCACGTAGCCGAGCTCGTGGTCGCCCAGCCTGGGTGGCGCGCCGTTGACGCGCACGGTTCCGGCGGCCAGGGGGACGAGGCCGAGCAGCACCTTGAGCAGCGTGGTCTTGCCGGCGCCGTTGGGGCCGAGCACGGCCAGGAACTCACCCTCGGCGACTCGGAGGTCCAGCTCCGTCCACAGGTCACGGGACCCCATGCGCACGGTGGCGCCCTCCAGCTCGATCCGTGGTGTCGTCACGGGCTGCGGCTCGCCTCGAGTGCGTGCAACAGGTTGGTCAGCTGGGACTGCTGCCACTGCTGGTAGGTGGCGACGCCGGCGGGCATTGTTTCGGAGACACCGACGACGGGAATGCCGTGGTGGCGGGCCAGAGCCCGCATCTGGGCGGTGACCGGCGTGACGGTCTGCACGTTGTAGAGCAGCACGTTGATGTCGTGGTCATCAAGGAGCTGCTGCATGGCCAGCGTGTCGGCGGGCCCGGGGTCGACCCCGTCCTCGATGGCCCGGGCGAAGCCGGGCGGCGTCTTGACGTCGAGATCGGCCACGGCCAGCGCGTAGCCGGGCACCCGTTCGGTGTAGGCGACCGGCACGTGGTGGAAGTGCGCCTTGATGGTGGCCAGCGTGGCATTCAGCGGGGCGAGGGAGACGTCGAAGGTGGTGAGGTCGGCCTTGAAGGTCGCAGTGTCCTGCGGTGCCGCCTTCTCCAACGCAGCAGTGATGGCGGCAGCCACGGCGGGCACGCGGGGGATGTCGTACCAGAGGTGGGGGTTGGGGTCGCTCCCGGTGACATGGAGCACCTTCGCCGCGTTGACGACACGCGGGCTTCCGCCGTCCGCGCCGAGGAGCGAGCTCATCCACGTGTCGTAGCCGGCTCCGTTCTCAATCACGACCTGCGCTTCGGCCAGCGTGGCGGCGTCGGACGCGTCCGTCTCGAAGAGGTGGGGGTCGGCGTTCGGGTTGGTGATGAGCGACGTGACCTCGACGTCCCGACCGCCGAGCTGGCTCGTGATGTTGCCCCAGAAGTTCTCGGCCGCCACGACGTGCACGACGCTCGGCGTACCGGCCGGGGCTTCGGCTCCTGCGCTGCCCGCCCGGCCGAGGGAGGCCGCGGTGATGGTGGCGCCGGCCAGGACCGACCGGGCCAGGAGGTATCTCATAACGGTAACCGTAATCATTTCGGATAGATCGGGCAAGAGGGTCCTCTGCCGTTGCTGTCCTCGCGTGCTCAGCCGCCCAAGAGCAGGGAGTAGTCGGCGCCCCGGCGTAGGTGGTGGCCGCCGTCGACGCCCAGCGTCTCCCCGGTGACGAAGGAGGACTCGGGTCCGATCAGGTAGCGGACGGCGGAGGCCACGTCCTCGACGGTCCCGACCCGGCCGAGAGGCATCTGGGCCAGGTAGTCGTCGAGGAGGGGCCCGCCCCCGGTGATGAAGGCCATCAGCTCGTCGTCGATGATCCCCGGCGCCACCGCGTTGACGCGGATACCGAGCGGGCCGAGCTCCTCGGCGGCGGTCTCGGTGAGGAAGCAGATGCCCGCCTTCGACACGCCGTAGGCCCACAGGTGCGGATGGGGGAAGCGGCCCGCGCCCGAGGACATGAGCACGATGGCGCCAGTGCCACCCTGGGCCTGCATGGCGGCCGCCGCCTGCTTCACGCAGATCACCGAGCCCATCAGGTTGAGGTCGATGGTGCCGCGAACGGCGGCCACGTCGGCGGTGAGGATCGACCCGAGGTGCAGCGAGCCGCCGGCGCAGGCGAACACGCCGTCGATGCGGCCCGTGGCTTCGGCGGTCGTCGCCACCGCAGCGGCCACTTGATCCTCGACGGTGACGTCCGCCACGACGTAGCGGACGGTGGCGCCACCCGTCGCCCCGGCTGCGATGCGTGCCCCGCCGTCGATCAGCTTCTGCTCGGTGCGCCCGCAGATCGTCACGTGCGCCCCGTCGCCCGCCAGCCGCTCGGCGGCGGCGAGGCCGATACCGCTGCCGCCACCGGTGACGAGGATCGACCAGCCGGTGATGCCGGTGGGCGCGCCGTCGTTCGCCATCAGCCGGGTCCGACGCCCACGGGGGCGCTGGGCGTGAACGCGACCGGCATCTGCTCTATCCCCGAAATGAAGCTGGCCGGCCGCCGCGGCAGTGCCGCCCGTTGCACTGTCAGGTGCAGGTCGGGCAGCCGGGCCAGCACGCGCTCCACCATGACGCGAAGCTCCAGGCGGGCGAGCTGGTTGCCCAGGCAGAAGTGGGCACCGAAGCCGAAGGCCATGTGCGGGTTGGGACTGCGGGAGATGTCGAAGCGCGCGGCGTCCTCGAAGACCGCCTCGTCGCGGTTGGCCGAGGGGTAGAGCAGGATCAGCTCCTGGCCGGCGCGGATCCGTGCGCCCTCCAGCTCGACGTCGCGGGTGGCCACCCGCGCCATGTTCTTGATCGGTGACACCCAGCGCAGCATTTCTTCGACCGCGCCCGGCATGAGCCCTTCCGGGTCAGCCGCCAGCCGCGCCGTCTGGTCGGGATGCGCCAGGAGCTCCTCGACCCCGCCGCTGATGACGTGGCGCGTCGTCTCGTCGCCACCGATCAGGATGAGGAGGGTCTCGTGGACGAGCGAGTCGTCGTCGAGCGAGTCCCCGTCTATCTCGGCATGGCAGAGCACGCCGACGAGGTCGTCGCTCTCGCGCCGGGCGCGCCGGTCGTCGAGGACGGGATGGATGTACTCGGAGTACTCGACGAAGGCGGTCATCGCGTTCTCCATGCTCGCGGGGTCCGGGGCGCCCTGTCCCTTGAGCATGTCGTCGGACCACCGCAGCAGGTCGTCGCGGTCGTCGGGGGCGACGCCGAGCATGTCGCCGATCATGATGATCGGCAGCGGGGCCGCGATGTCCTTGACGAAGTCGCAGCTGCCCGACTCGCAGACCTGGTCGATGAGGGCGTCGCAGACCGATCGCAACTTGTCCTCCATGGCGCGGACCCGCTTGGGGGTGAAGCCCTCCGAGACGAGGCGGCGGCGGCGCACGTGCTCCGGTGCATCGAAGTCGATCATCATCGGCAGGGGCGGGAACTTCGGCCGGATGCCCCCGGCGTTGGAGAAGGACTCGGTGTCGACCGAGGCCTGCTTGACGGCCGCGTAGCTCGCCGCCGCCCACAGGTCGTTGGCCTCGTCGTAGTAGACGGGGGCGTTGGCCCGCATCCAGGCAAAGGCGTCGTGGGGCTCGCGGCCGAAGAAGGCGCCGCTCATGAGGTCGATCCCGAGAGTCTGGGGTGCCGTGGTCACGGCCGAGACGATATCCCCGGGTGGGTAGGGTTACCCCATGGCAGATCAGGCGACCTTCACCGACGCCGCCATGGAATTCATGCCCGGTCTGTACTCGGCCGCACTCCGGATGACACGCAACCGGGCGGACGCCGAGGACCTGGTGCAGGAGACCTACCTGAAGGCGTACCGCTCCTACGGCTCCTTCACCGAGGGGACCAACCTGCGGGCCTGGCTCTACCGCATCCTCACCAACACCTACATCAACAGCTACCGGGCGGCCCAGCGGCGTCCCGAGGTGGCCGACGTCGAGGACGTCGAGGACCTCTACCTCTACAAGCGCCTGGCGGGCTCGGGCGGAAGTGATCCGGGCCGCTCGGCCGAGGACGAGGCGCTGGAGCGCTTCACCGACGAGGACGTGAAGGCGGCGCTCGAGGCGCTCCCGGAGGCCTTCCGGATGGCCGTGCTCCTGGCCGACGTCGAGGGCTTCAGCTACAAGGAGATCTCCGAGATCACCGACGTCCCGATCGGGACGGTGATGAGCAGGATCCACCGGGGAAGAAGAGCACTCCAGAAGGCGTTGCACGACGTGGCTGAGGCGCGCGGCCTTGTCGGGAGCGTGCCGGGGGGTGGAGGGAATGAGTGAGGACGTGGGTCAGAGCGAGGACAGTGGTGGCGTTGACGCCGGTCGGCTGTTCGGCGCGACCGTCGACTGCGAGGAGGCCGTGCACGAGCTGTACCACTATCTCGATGGCGAGCTGACGGAGGTGCGGCGCGAGGAGATCCGTGTCCACCTCGACTGGTGCGGGCCCTGCAACGGCGCGGCAGACTTCGAAGCCGAGCTGCGCAAGGTCATCGCCAACCGCTGCAGGGACCGGGTACCCGACAGCCTTATCCGCCGCGTGGCGGAGGCCATCGACGAAGAAAGCCGACAGCGCCACGGCGAGCACTGACGTCTCGCCGGCGGCCCCGGACGGCGTTGCCGACGGTCCCGCCATGGTGGACTGGGCCCTGGCCCAGCGAGTGGCGGCGGGCGCCCTCATCCTCAAGCCGGCGCCGGCCACCTATCGCTCCAGGGACCTGCAGGGCCAGTTCGACGACCTGACGGCGCGGGCCGAGACCTTGGTCAGCGAGGCCACGGGTCTGCACTCCGCGCACGGGACGGCCCGTGCCAAGGTGACCGATCGGGCCGGCTGGGCCGCCGCCAACGTGCGGTCCGTGGAGCGCCTCGTCGGTCCGGCGATGCTGGAGCTCCAGCGCAAGCGAGGTGCCAAGCTCGGTGGCCCGTCCCTCGTCGTCGGCCGCGCTGTCGCGGGCACACAGCTCGGCCTGATGCTGGCCTACATGGCGACGCGGGTGCTCGGCCAGTACGACCTGCTGATCAACGACGAGGCGCCCGAGGATCAGGATCTCGTCTCCTACGTCGGCCCCAACATCGTCGCGGTCGAGGCCCAGTACGGGTTCGAGCCGAGCGAGTTCCGTCTGTGGCTCGCGCTGCACGAGGTCACCCACCGACTCCAGTTCACGGCGGTGCCCTGGCTGCGCGACCACTTCGTCGGACTGGTCACCGAGCTGCTCGGGCCGCTCTCGGCGGACCCGGCGGGGTTGGCCGAGCTGGTGCGGCGCGCCGCCGGCGAGCTGCGCGCCGGACGCAACCCGACCCACGACGGCGGCGTGGTCGGCATGCTGGCCACGCCCGAGCAGCGGCTCGCCTTGTCGAAGATCTCGGGAATGATGAGCCTGCTCGAGGGACACGGCGACGTGACCATGGATCGGGCGGGCGCCGCCGAGGTCCCGGGTGCGGCGCACTTCTCCCAGGTGCTGCACGAGCGGCGGACCCAGGCGCGGGGGCTGACCAAGTTGCTCTCGAAGCTGCTCGGCTTGGATGCCAAGATGCGCCAGTACGCCGAGGGTGAGCGCTTTGTCGAGGCGGTCGAGGCGGCCGGTGGGCCGGTGTTGCTGGCCCGGGTGTGGGAAGGGCCCGACTGGCTGCCCACCCTCAAGGAGATCCGCGACCCGACGGCCTGGGTGGCCCGAGCCGGTGGCTGAGGAAGGGCCCACTCTTCCCTCCGTCCTCACCCCCGATCTCCTGAGCCGGTGCACCTTTCCGCCGGCGGGTGCCCCGCTGGCCTGCGCGGTCTCGGGCGGTGCCGACTCGCTCGCGCTCCTGACCCTGGCCGCCGCCGCCGGGTGTGTCGTCACGGCGATCCACGTCGATCACGGGTTGCGTGTCGGCTCTGCGGACGAGGCCAAGGTGGTGCGCGGGGCGGCGGAGCGGTTCGGCGCGCGGTTCGAGAGCCGTCGGGTGTCCGTCGCACCCGGGCCCAACCTCGAGGCCCGGGCCCGGTCGGCCCGCTTCGGCGTGCTGCCGGCCGACGTGGCCACGGGGCACACCATGGACGACCAGGCGGAGACGATTCTGGTGAACCTGTTGCGCGGGGCGGGGGCCGACGGGTTGGCGGGCATGGAGCCGGGCGCCCGGCATCCGATCCTCGGGCTGCGCCGGCACGAGACCCACGCCCTGTGCGCCGCGGCGGGCCTCGCGCCGGTCTGTGACGAGAGCAACCACGACCCGGCGTTCGTCCGCAACCGCATCCGCCACGAGCTCCTCCCGCTGTGCGCGCAGGTGGCGGGTCGGGACCCCGTCCCGCTCCTGGCGCGGCAGGCCGGCGTGCTGCGCGACGAGGTGGCGTTGCTCAACTCCCTGGCGACCCGGCTCCTGCCCGACCCGGCCGACGCCCGGGCCGTGGCGCGGGCGGACCGCCCGCTGGCGCGCCGGGCCCTGCGGCGCTGGCTGCGCGAGGCCGGCGACGGCGAGCACCCACCGTCGTTGGCGGAGGTCGATCGCACCCTGGCCGTCGCCGCCGGCGCGACGGTCGGGACCGAACTGGCGGGCGGGCGGCGGGTGCGCCGGACGGGCGGCCGGCTCCGGGTCGAGCCGGGACGCTCCGGTAGTGTCACGCCGGTGACCCTCGACGAGGCCGGAGCGGGCGTCCCGGCCTGGGCTACAGCCGACGTGGGACCCGTGCTGGTGGACGCAGAGCGACTGGCCGCCCGGGTGACCGAGCTCGGCGTGGAGATCACCGGGGACTACGCCGAGGAGCCACCACTGCTGGTCGCCGTCCTCAAGGGCGCCATGCTCTTCATGAGCGACCTCTGCCGGGCCATCGCCCTGCCGGTCGACGTCGATTTCATGGCAGTGTCGTCCTACGGCAGCGCGACCAAGACCTCCGGTGTGGTGCGCATCGTCAAGGACCTCGACTCCGAGCTCGAGGGACGTCACGTGCTCGTCGTCGAGGACATCATCGACAGCGGCCTGACACTGAACTATCTCCGGCGCTACCTCACGGCGCGCCAGCCCAAGAGC
The DNA here is from genome assembly GCA_963755375.1 of uncultured Acidimicrobiaceae bacterium. GTDB lineage: Bacteria > Actinomycetota > Acidimicrobiia > Acidimicrobiales > RAAP-2 > Bog-473. The sequence continues at coordinate 25,029 of CAVWKG010000012.1, forward strand.
GTGGAGATCTGTGCCCTCCTGGTGAAGGAGGGTGAGCAACGCGTCGACCTCGACCTGCGCTACATCGGTTTCACCATCCCGCCCGAGTTCGTGGTCGGCTACGGCCTGGACGTGGCGGAGCGCTACCGGAACCTGCGCGGGGTCCACCGGTACAAGGGAGCAGAAACGTGAGTGTCGACGTCGAACGGGTGCGAGCCGCGGTGTCCGAGCTACTCGTCGCCATCGGGGAGGACCCCGCACGCGACGGCCTGCTGGCGACCCCGGCGCGGGTGGCCTCCATGTACGAGGAGCTCTTCTCGGGCCTGCACGACGATCCCGCTCGCCACCTGGAGGTCACCTTCGCGGCCGAGCACGACGAGATGGTGATGGTGCGCGATATCCCGTTTGCGTCGCTGTGCGAACACCACCTGGTGCCGTTCCTCGGCAAGGCGCACGTCGCCTACATCCCGGCCGAGGACGGTCGCATCACGGGCCTGTCGAAGCTGGCCCGCCTCGTCGACGGCTTTGCGCGCCGACTGCAGGTGCAAGAGCGCATGACGACGCAGATCGCCGACGCCATCGCCTCGGTCCTCTCGCCCCGCGGCGTGCTGGTGGTCATAGAGGCCGAGCACCTCTGCATGTCGATGCGGGGCGTCAAGAAGCCCGGCACGGTCACGGTGACCTCGTCGGTGCGCGGCCTCTTCCGCTCCGACGTCGCCACGCGGGCCGAGGCGATGCAATTCATCCGGGGCCACTGAGGACGGTGCGGCCGGGCGCGCGGCGAGCCCTGGTCATGGGCGTGCTCAACGTCACGCCCGACTCCTTCTCCGACGGAGGTCTCTACGCCACGCTCGACGTCGCCGTGGCCCGGGGGCTCGACATGATGGCTGCCGGAGCCGACCTGATCGACGTGGGTGGTGAGTCCTCGCGGCCAGGTGCCGAGCCGGTCCCGGTCGACGTGGAGCTGGACCGGGTGGTCCCCGTCGTCGAGGCTCTGACCCGGGCGGCGCGTCGCGCCGGGCACACGGCGCGGGTGTCGGTGGACACGGTCAAGCCCGAGGTGGCGAGGGGGGCGCTGGCGGCGGGGGCGAGCCTGGTGAACGACATCTCGGCTTCGCTGTGGGAGGCGGCGGCCGCCGCCGGCGCCGGCTGGGTCGCCATGCACATGCGCGGGCAGCCGCGCACCATGCAGGAGAACCCGCGCTACCGGGACGTGGTCGACGAGGTGCGGGCGTTCTTGCTCGAACGGGCTCAGCGGGCGCTGGCCGGCGGGGTGCGCGAGGTCTGGGTCGACCCGGGCATCGGATTCGGCAAGACGCCGGCCCACAACCTGTCTCTGCTGCGCCACCTGGGGGACCTGGTCGAAGCCGCAGCCGACGCCGGATGCGCCGGGGTCCTGGTCGGCACGAGCCGCAAACGCTTCCTCGGGGAGCTGGCTGCGTCCCCCGGATCGGAGGACCCGGCGCCGGTGGCCGACCGGGCCGAGGGATCGCTCGCCACGGAGGCTGCAGCGCTGGTGGCGGGCGTGGGCATGCTGCGGGTCCACGACGTGGCGGCGACGGTGCAGATGACGCGGCTGTATGGTCCTGCCGCATGAAGGGCAAGTGGGCCGCCGGCATTCCGCCGCGCAATTTCACCTGGGTCATCACGGATCACCTGGCCGTCAGCGAGCGGCCGGGCGGGTTCGCGGTCAACCATCGACGGGTGCGCCGTCAGGAGGAGATCATCTGGCTGCGTGTCCAGGGTTTCGGTCGTGTCGTCTCGCTGCTGCCGTCCCCCCACAACCTGGCGGCCTACGACGAAGAGGGCCTGGCCTGGGCTCACTACCCGCTCGAGCGCTCGGGGGACCCCCGGCCGGTGCTGGCGTCGTGCTACCGGGACATCGACGACTCCCTGGCGGCCGGCCTGCGGATCCTGGTGCACCAGGACGAGCTGGGCGACAGGGTCATGGGCGTACTGGCCGGGTACCTGGTGTGGTCCGAGCGCATCGCCACGGAGCCGCAGGCCGTGGCGCTGGTCGAGGGCGTGGTGGGGCACGCCATGGGCGAGCCCGGCCGCGAGCTGCTCTCGGAGCTGGAGGGCATGCCGTCGCGCGGTCAGGTGCAGTGAGCGACAGGATCGAGATCCGTGACCTGCGGGTCACGGGGACCCACGGTGTCCTGCCCGAGGAACGGGAACGGGCCCAACCCTTCTCGGTCGACATCGTGGCCTGGGTCGACATGGAGGCTGCCCAGCAGAGCGACGACCTGGCTGACACGGTGGACTACGGGGCGCTGGCCGAGGCCGCGGCCGAGGTGGTGGGCGGACGGTCCTACCGGCTGCTCGAGGCCCTGGCCGGGCGCCTGGCCAGCGCGCTGCTGATCGTGGACCCCCGCCTCGAGGCGGTCGAGGTGACGGTGCGCAAGCTGCGCCCGCCGCTGGCCCTCGACGTGGGCTCGACCGCGGTCAGGGTGCGGCGCGCCCGCTGATGGCGGGACCGGCACCGCCGCCCTGGCGTGCCTTCATCGGGCTGGGATCGAACCTGGGGGACCGGCGCGCCCTGCTGCGCCGGGCGGTGGAGGGACTGCGCGTGGCGGGTGACGTGGTGGCCGTCTCGCCGGTGTACGAGTCCGAACCGGTGGGCGGCCCCGGGGGGCAGGGTCCCTACCTCAACCTGGTGGTCGAGTTGTCGACGGCCGAGACTCCGCGTGGGCTGCTCGAGCGCTGCCGCGCCCTCGAGGAGGCCGCCGACCGGGTGCGCACGGTGCGCTGGGGCCCGCGGACCCTCGACGCCGACGTCCTCTGGGTGGCGGGGTGGCAGGTGGACGAGGAGGATCTCACCGTCCCGCACCCCCGCCTGTGGGAGCGGCGCTTCGTGGTGCAGCCCCTGGCGGACCTGGCGCCCGACCTGGTCACATCGCAGCAGCTCAGGGCCTCTGGTGGGAAGGTGGTCCGTGTGGGTAGTCTGTAGGAGTCGTTATCTTCGATCGTCTGTAGGCGAACGGCACCCGCGAAGGGCTGGAACGCCGAAGGAGGTCAGGTGCACTCCATCCGGATCATCGGTCCCGGTCGGGCCGGCACGTCCCTCGCCGCCGCGCTGTCGGCGCGCGGCTGGGAGTTTGCCGGTTTCCTCGGGCGCCACGACCAGCATGTCCGCGCCGCCGACGGCGTGGACATGCTCGTCATCGCCACCCCCGACGACGCCGTGACAGACGTCGCGGCGGCCGTCAGACCCTCGCCAGGCACGACCGTGGCCCACCTTTCGGGTTCGCTCGGGCTCGACGCCTTGGCGCCGCACTCCCTGCGGGCGGCCGTGCACCCGCTGGTCCCGCTGCCCAACGGCGAGGTCGGCGCGGCCCGCCTCTGCTCGGGCGTCACCTTCGCCGTGGCCGGCGCGCCGTTGGCGAGGGACCTGGTGGCCTGCCTGGGCGGCCGGGTCGTCGAAGTGGCCGACGGTGACCGGGCGGCGTACCACGCGGCCGCCTGTATCGCCGCCAATCACGTGGTGGCATTGCTGGGGCAGGTGGAGCGGGTGGCCGCCTTGGTCGGCCTGGACCTCCAGTCGTTTCTCCCGCTCACCCGGGCCGCCGTGGACGACGTGGCGGCGCTCGGGGCCGGTGCCGCACTGACCGGTCCCGCCCGGCGAGGCGACTGGGCGACGCTGAGCCGCCATCTCGACGCCCTCCCCGAGTCCGAGCGCCCCGGCTACCAGGCTGGGGCGGCCCTGGCCACCCGGCTGGCCCACGCGGACACCTCTGCCTCGGACGGCACCGCCTCGAATGCCACCGCCTCGAATGCCACCGCCTCGAATGCCACCGCGCCGGCCGAGCCGGCTGCGGTGTAGGAGCAGTGACGGTGGACGTCGTCGAGTCCGTGGCCGGCTGCCGAGCCGTGCTCGACCGGGCCCGCGCCGCGGGTCGGGTCGTCGGGTTGGTGCCGACGATGGGTGCGCTGCACGACGGGCACACGTCGCTGATCGAGCGGGCCAGGGCGGAATGCGACGTGGTGGCCGTCAGCATCTTCGTGAACCCGCTCCAGTTCGGCGACCCCGAGGACATCGCGCGCTACCCGAGGACGCTCGAGCGCGACCTGCTCGTCTGCGCCGGGTCGGGTGCGGACGTCGTCTTCGTTCCGAGTGTGGCCGAGATGTACCCCTCGTGGCCCGAAGCCCCGGCAACGACCGTCTCCGTGCGCGGCGTCAGTGACGGCTGGGAGGGTGCCTCGCGGCCCGGTCACTTCGACGGTGTGGCCACCGTGGTGGCGAAGCTCTTCACCATGGCGGGGCCCTGCCGGGCCTACTTCGGCTTGAAGGACTTCCAGCAACTGGCCGTCGTCCGTCGGATGGCGCTCGAGCTGTCGCTGCCTGTCGAGGTGGTCGGGTGCCCCATCGTGCGCGAGGCCGACGGCCTGGCTCTCTCCAGTCGCAACGTCAGGCTCTCGGCGTCCGAGCGCCAGGCGGCGACCGTGCTCTCGCGGGCGTTGGCCACCGGACGGGGCGCTCTGGCCCACGGTGAGCGCGCGGGAGCGACCGTCGCCGGGGCGATGCGCGCCGTGGTCGCCACCGAGCCCCTGGTGGAGCTCGACTACGCCGTGCTGGTCGACGTCGACACCCTGCAGGAGGTGCAGGCCGCCTCCGTCGGCGACCTGGGCTCGCTGCGCCTGCTCATCGCGGCCCAGGTGGGCCCGGTCAGGTTGATCGACAACAGCGCCGCCCTCGCCGGCGTCGACGATGTCCCCGCCGTACCAGTGGCGCCCGCGAGGGTGCGCCAACTCGAAAGGATCGGGTGAGCCGATGCGCCGCCGCATGATGAAGTCCAAGATCCACCGGGCCACGGTCACCGGGGCCGACCTGCACTACGTGGGCTCGGTGTCGATCGACACCGAGCTGCTGGCCCTGGCGGACATCCTCCCCTACGAGCAGGTGACCGTCCTCGACATCGACAACGGCGCACGCTTCGAGACCTACGCCATCGAAGGTGAGGTCGGCCAGGTCTGCCTCAACGGGGCAGCGGCGCGCCTGGTGGCGCCAGGGGACAAGGTCATCATCATCACCTACGCCGACTACGAGCGCGACGAGCTCAAGGCCTACATGCCCCGCGTGGTGCACGTCGACGGGCGCAACCGGGTGATCGACGAGTCGTCGGCGCGTCTCGACGCCGAACTCACGCTGACCGAACCGGCGTGACCACCGGGGCCGGGCCCGGACCCTTCGACGTCCTGGTCCTGGGGAGTGGGGTGGCCGGCCTGTCAGCCGCGGTGCGGCTGGCCGGACCGGGCGGGCCCTCGTCGTCCCTCTCGCTCGGCGTGCTGACCAAAGGTGCGCTGTCCCAGTCGGCGACGCGCTGGGCGCAGGGCGGCGTCGCCGCGGTGCTCGGCGCCGACGAGGACTCCACCGACCTGCACCTCGCCGACACGCTGGCAGCCGGGGCCGGCCTGTGCGACGAGGAGGCGGTGCGCATCCTGGTCGATGAGGGACCCGGCCGCGTGCACGAGCTGATCGCGCTCGGCGTCGAATTCGATCGGGAGGCAACGGGGCTGCTGGCCCTGGCCCGCGAGGGAGGGCACTCCCGGCCGCGCGTCGTGCACGCCGGCGGGGCCGCCACCGGTGCCGAGGTGGAACGGGCGCTCGTCGACGCCACGTACCGCTCGGCCAGCGCCGTGCTGGAGGGATGGTTCGCGCTCGATCTGCTGGTCGAGGGCGGCCGTTGCGTGGGCGTGCGGGCGTTGCCGCCCGAAGGTGGGCAAGGTCCGGTGCCGGTGCGAGCCGACCACGTCGTGCTGGCCACCGGCGGGGCCGGTCAGCTCTTCTCCGTCACCACCAACCCGGCCGAGTCCACCGGCGACGGCGTTGCCATGGCGCTGCGGGCGGGCGTGCCGACGGCCGACGTGGAGTTCGTGCAGTTCCACCCCACCGCGCTGCACCACCCGGCCATGCCCCGCCCCCTGCTCTCCGAGGCGCTGCGCGGCCACGGCGCGCTCCTGCGCGACCGCGACGGCGAGCGCTTCGTCGACGAGCTGGCGGCCCGCGACGTGGTGAGCCGGGCCATGGCGGCGCGCATGGCCGAGCAGGGCGCCGACCACCTCTGGCTGGACGCCACCGGACTCGAACGCTTCTCGGTGCGTTTCCCCACCATTGCCGCCTCGCTCTCGTCCATCGGTCTGGACCCCCAGCACGATTGGCTGCCGATCGCGCCGGCGGCACACCATCTCTCCGGCGGCGTGGTCACGGACCTGTGGGGCGCCACGGCGCTCCCCGGCCTGTGGGCGGTGGGTGAGGTTGCCTGCACCGGGGTGCACGGGGCCAACCGGCTGGCCTCCAACTCGTTGCTCGAAGGCATGGTCTTCGGCGCCCGCCTGGCCGAGCGGATCCCGTCGGGAGCCCGGAGCCCGGAGCCGAGTGGCGCGCTGCGCGCCGTGCTGGGTGAGGAGCCGATCGACGGCATCGGGTGCACCATGGCGGAGTCGCCGGCCGCGGCGGCGCGGCCCGGCGCCGACGGGTGGCCCGGCGTCGACGTGACCAAGCTCCGCGACACGGTGCAGCGGGCCATGACACAGGGCGCGGGCGTCGTGCGCAGTGTCGAGTCGCTGGCCGGGGCGCGTGCCGTCGTGGACGACGCGACCTCCGCGCTCGGCGACGCGGCCGCATCCGTCGGCGCCGGAGAGCTGGCGAACCTGTTGCGGGTGGCGGACGCTCTGCTGGTGTCCGCACTCGCCCGTACCGAGAGCCGTGGCGCTCACGCCCGGCGCGAGTACCCCAAGGCCGACCCGTCGTGGCGGCGTCGTCTCGTCCACGGGGGGGTCCCGGGCGAGACGGGCGACCGCAGTGGGTGAAGACGACGCGGCGGCCTATGCCCGGGCGCTGCGCGAGGCGGTCGGGCGTGCCCTGGACGAAGATCTCGGCCCCGACGGCGACCTGACGGCGGCGCTGGTGCCCGAGGACGTGCAGGCGCATTTCGCCCTGCGCGCCCGCCGGGCCGGTGTGCTGGCGGGCGGTGCGTGCGCCACGGAGACCTTCCGGCGCGTCGGACCTCAGGTCGATCTGGTGTGGCTGGCGGCCGACGGCGACGAGCTGGCGGCCGGCGACACGGTGCTGGAGGTGACCGGGGCCTTGCGGCCGATCCTCACGGCCGAGCGCACCGCGCTGAACTTTCTCGGGCACCTGTCCGGCGTGGCCACCCTGACCGCACAGTTCGTGTCGGCCGCGCACGACAGCAATCCGTCAGCGGCGGTGCTCGACACCCGCAAGACGACACCCGGCCTGCGCCTCCTGGAAAAGGCGGCGGTGCGGGCCGGCGGCGGCACCAGCCACCGCTCCGGCCTGTCGGACGCGGTCCTGGTCAAGGACAACCACCTGGCCGGGACGACCATCGCCGAGGCGGTGCGCCGGGCCCGGGCGCTGTGGCCGGGGCGGATGGTCGAGATCGAGTGCGACGCCCTCGACCAGGTGGCCCAGGCCGCCCGGGCGGGCGCAGACGCCGTGCTGCTCGACAACATGGACCCGGGCACGGTCGTCGAGGCGATCGCGGTGGCGCACATGGACGCGCCCGGGCCGATCCTCACCGAAGTGTCCGGCGGCGTGACGCTGGCCACCGTCGGCGCGTACGCGGCGGCGGGACCGGACCGGATCTCGGTCGGCGCGCTGACCCACTCGGCCCCGGTCCTCGATCTCGGGCTCGATCTGATCTGGACCAAGACGGGTACGGGCGACGCGACCGCGACGAGGAGGTGAGCCGTGCTCCTCGTCATTGACGTCGGCAACACCGAGACGGTGATCGGGTTGTACGCGCCAGAGGCGGGCGGCGACGCGCCGCCGCCCGAGGAGACGGTCGGCGTCGGCATCGGGACCGAGCACGACCCGACCGCGCCGCGCGGGCTCACCCACCACTGGCGGCTCTCGACCGTGCCCAGCCGCACCCCAGACGAGCACGCGGTCCTTCTCACCCAGCTGTTGGACCTCGAGGGCCTCGACATCTCCACCTCGGTCTCGGGCATCGCCGTGTGCTCCTCGGTGCCCCATGTCACGGCGGAGCTCCGTCAGATGGCGTCGCGCTGGTTCTCCAAGCTGCCCAGCGTCGTGCTCGGCCCGGGGACCAAGAGCGGGATGCCCATCCTCTACGACAATCCCAAGGAGGTCGGAGCGGACCGCATCGCCGACGCCGTCGGCGCCTACGACCTCTACGGCGGCCCGTGCGTGGTGGTCGACATGGGCACCGCGACCACGGTGGAGGCGATCAGTGCCAACGGCGAGTACATGGGTGGCGCCATCACGCCGGGGGTGGGCGTCAGCCTCGATGCCCTCTACGACTCGGCCGCCGCGCTGCGGCGGGTGGAGCTGGTCGAGCCGCGTAACGTCATCGGGCGCTCCACCGTGGAGTCCATTGAGGCCGGGACGCTCTACGGCTTCGCCGGGCTGGTCGACTCGCTGGCCCGCCGCTTCATGGAGGAGCTCGGCCCGGCCGCCGTGGTGGCTACGGGAGGGTTCAGTTCGCTCATTGCGCCGTATTCGGACACCATTGAGCACGTGGAGCCCTGGTTGACCCTGCACGGCCTGCGCATCGTGTACGAGCGCAACGTCCCTTCATGAGCGAGCCGTTCAACAACGACACGGCGCCGTCGGAGGTCCCCTACCGCTTCGAGCGTAGCCACGAGACGGCGGCGGTCGTCGAGGCCTGGTCGTCGCTGGCCCCCGGAGAGGAGTCCGGCGTCACCGTCGGGGTGGCCGGCCGGGTCATGCTCCTGCGTGATCAGGGGAAGGCCGCGTTCGCCGAGCTGCGCGACGCGTCGGGCTCGGTGCAGCTGTTCGCGCGGGCCGCGGTGACGGAGCGCTTCGACGAGTTCGTGAAGCTGAGTCTCGGTGACTGGGTCGGGGTGCGCGGTGAGGTCGTGCGGACGCGGCGGGGCGAGCTGTCGGTCAAGGTGGGCGAGTGGACGCTGCTGGCCGCGGCGCGCCGCAACTTCGGCGACAAGTGGCACGGCGTGAGCGACGTCGAGACGCGGTACCGCCAACGCGAGGTCGACCTGTGGGCCAACGAGCGCTCGCGCCAGCTGCTGCGCATGCGCAGCGACGTCGTGCGCCACATGCGCCGGCGCTTGTGGGAGCAGGGCTTCGTCGAGGTGGAGACGCCGTTGCTGCATCCCATCGCGGGCGGCGCCACGGCGCGCCCGTTCGTCACGCACCACAACACGTTCGACACGGACTTCTACCTGCGCGTCGCACCCGAGCTCTATCTCAAACGGCTCGTCGTCGGCGGATTCGACAAGGTGTTCGAGATCGGCCGCAGCTTTCGCAACGAGGGCATCTCGCCGCGCCACAACCCCGAGTTCACGACGCTCGAGCTGTACCAGGCCTACGCCGACTACACCGACACCATGGTCGTCTTCGAAGAGTTGGTGGCCGGCCTGGCGATGGACGTGCTGGGTACGACGAGGCTCACCTACGGCGGGCGGGACCTCGACCTCACGACGCCGTGGCGGCGCGCCACGATGAGCGAGCTGATCGCGGAGGCGACCGGCTTCACGCTCGACGTGCGCTCGCCCCGCGAGGAGCTGGCCAAGGTGGCGGCCGAGGTCGGGATCGAGGTCGACGCCAGATGGGGCCCGGGCAAGATCCTGCTCGAGATCTACGAGAAGACGACCGAGCCGGAGCTGTGGGGCCCCGTCTTCGTCGTCGACTACCCGGCCGAGGTGTCACCGCTGGCCCGGCGCCACCGCGACGGACCCGAGCTCGTCGAGCGCTACGAGCCCGTGGTGGCGGGCCGCGAGCTGGGCAACGGCTTCACCGAGCTGATCGATCCCGACGACCAGCGGGCCCGCTTCGAGGAGCAGGCGGCCAAGGCCCGCGCCGGTGACGACGAGGAGTCCGCCGTGGTGGACGAGGACTATCTGCGCGCGCTCGAGTACGGGCTGCCTCCGACCTCGGGGTTCGGGCTCGGCGTGGACAGGCTGCTGATGCTCCTCGGTGACGTGGCCAACATCCGCGAGGTCATCGCCTTCCCCACGCTGCGCCCCGACCGGGGCTGAGGGCGACACGGGCCCGTTCGGCCCAGTTTCTTCCGATCTCCTTACGTTGCGGGGCCTTCTTTCAAACCTCCATGACGGTTCCCTCACATCTCGCGCTCAGCGTGTGTGGTGCCGCCGGATGGCGGTGGAGAGTGCACAGAGCACCCGACGTCCAAGGAGGACACCATGTTTCGCACGATCATCGCCGGTGCCGCAGTTGCCGGTGCCCTGACCTTCGGTGCGGCCGGCATCGCCGGCGCGTCGACCACAGGCGCGACGGGCGCCACCTCGGCCGCCCGGTGCGCCAAGCTTCCGGCCCTGCAGGCCAAGGTCCAGAAGGTGGAGGCCACACTGGCGGCCCGCCTGCCCAAGGCGGAGGCCCGTGAGGCGACCCTCAAGGCAGACGGGAAGACGAAGCGCGCCGACGCCATCGCCAACCGGATCACCAAGATCCAGAACCGCGAGACCAAGGTGAACGCACGATTGGCCAAGGCCCAGTCGGCGTGCAGCGCCGGCGGGACGAGCGCAGGCTGACCTGCACCGACCAGCACGGGGAGAGCAGAGCGGCCACCGTCCGGGACACCCGGCGGTGGCCGCCTCGCAATTCCGGGCCAATTTCCGGCCCGGCCCTCCAAGATTTGGTTTCCCCGCCTCGCAGGTTCCTCACAATTGACGTGCAGAGTGGGTCCTGGCGCCCGGTGGCTCCGGGACCGGGACGAGCGCCACGGTGCCGTCGCCGTGCTCGCGGCTGCCGAAGATCGAGACGAGGATCCACACGTTCGACGGCAAGGTGGCGGCCCGCCTCCCGAAGGCGGAGGCCCGCGAGGCCAAGGCCAAGGCGGCCGGCAGGACCAAGCTGGCCGATTTCATCGCCACGCGCATCACGCGGGTGCAGGACCGTGAGACCACGTAGAACGCGCGTCCGTCCAAGGCCGAGGCCACGTGCGCGACGTCGGGGACCACGGGCTCGAGCGGATCGGGCGGGAACACCGCCACGACCGGCGGCTGACCCTCCGGGTCAGGTCGGAAGGTCGGTGAGCAGTTCGGTTACCAGCCGGGAGAGGCCTGCGCGCAGCTCCGGCGGGCCGATCCCGGCGGTGGCCTTCTGCGCGTCCTCGACGTAGCCGCGGGCGGCGTCCACGGACTCGGTGATCCCGTCCGATGCCATCACGATGCCCCGTGCCTTGTCGCGTTCGGGTTGGGCCAGGGGCTGTCCGAGGAGGGCCCGCAGGTCCGGGCCGGCGTCGGGATCGGCCAACGCCACCAACGCCGGCAGCGTGTAGATGCCCTCGGCGAGGTCCTGGCCCGTCGGCTTCTGCAACTGGCCGTCGGTCGCGGTGATGTCGAGGATGTCGTCGCGGATCTGGAACACCATGCCGAAGCAGCGCCCGAACTCGGTGCAGGCGTCGACCTCGGGCGCCGGGAGCCCGCCGGTCAGCGCGCCGATACGGCACGAGGTCGCCGTGAGCGCCGCCGTCTTGCCGCTGATGGACGCGAAGTAGTCCTCGCGGCTGCGGGCGATCTGGTAGGCCGAGCGGACCTCGGTCACCTGTCCCTGGCACAGCCGGCCGAGGGTGTCGGCCAGCAGCTCGGCGATGGCGGTGCCGAGGCCGGCCGCGATGGCGGCACTGCGGGCCAGCAGGTAGTCGCCGGCGACGATGGCGACCAGGTTTCCGAAACGGCTGTTGACGCTCTCGACGTTGCGCCGGATAGTTGCCTCGTCAATGACGTCGTCGTGGTAGAGCGAGGCCAGGTGGACGAGCTCCACCGCCACCCCCCCCATCAGGTCGTCTTGGGTGGGCTCGTGGCTGCCGCCTGTCGCCGTGGCCAGCGTGAGCAGGGGCCGCAGGCGCTTGCCGCCCGCGGCGATCAGGTGGGTCGTCACCTCGTCGAGGAAGCCGTCGCCGGTGACGACAGAGGCGGTGAGCAGGGGTTCCAGTCGCCGCAGTCCCTCTTGCAGGCGGGGCAGGCCGAGGGCCTCTGTCGGGTTCACTGCTCCAAACGTTAGGTCACGGGTGCCGAATGTCGACAACTTCCAGGTAGAAGGGGGCGCGGGAAAACACAGCGGCCTCGGATTTCCCCCCGCATGCGGGACCGACCGGCTGCGGCGTGATGGACTAAGGCCACAGGTACACTGAACCGAGAAGCAAGAGGAACAAGGAGAGGCGGTCAGGGTGTTCGAACGTTTCACCGACCGGGCACGGAGGGTGTTGGTGCTGGCGCAGGAGGAAGCGCGCCTGCTCAATCACAGCTTCATCGGCACCGAGCACATTCTCCTCGGTTTGATCCACGAGGGCGAGGGCGTTGCCGCGAAGGCGCTCGAGTCCCTTGGCATCTCTCTCGAGGCCGTCCGCGAGAAGGTCGAAGAGACGATCGGCATGGCCGGCACCGCGCCGAGCGGCTCGCCGCCGTTCACTCCCCGCGCCAAGAAGGTGCTCGAGCTATCACTGCGCGAGGCGTTGCAACTCGGGCATAGCTACATCGGCACCGAGCACATGCTCCTCGGCCTCGTGCGCGAGGGTGAGGGTGTGGCCGCCACCGTCCTGGTGAGCCTCGGCGCCGACCTCGGCCGCGTGCGCCAGCAGGTCATCCAGCTGATGTCGGGCAACCAGGGCAAGGAGTCCGTGGGCGCCAGCCAGGGATCGAGTTCGGGCGACAACCCGTCGGGCTCGCCGGTGCTCGACCAGTTCGGCCGCAACCTGACCCAGTTGGCCCGCGACGGCAAGCTGGACCCGGTCATCGGACGTGCCAAAGAGATCGAACGCGTCATGCAGGTCCTGTCGCGCCGTACCAAGAACAACCCCGTCCTCATCGGCGAGCCCGGCGTCGGCAAGACGGCCATCGTCGAGGGACTGGCCCAGCGCATCGTGTCCAACGAGGTGCCCGAGACGTTGACGGGCAAGCAGCTCTACACGCTCGACCTCGGCGCGCTCGTGGCGGGCAGCCGCTACCGTGGCGACTTCGAGGAACGGTTGAAGAAGGTCCTCAAGGAGATCCGCACGCGGGGCGACATCGTCCTCTTCATCGACGAGATCCACACTCTGGTCGGCGCCGGCGCCGCCGAGGGTGCCATCGACGCGGCCTCCATCCTCAAGCCCATGCTGGCGCGCGGCGAGTTGCAGACCGTCGGTGCGACGACGATCGACGAGTACCGCAAGCACCTCGAGAAGGACGCCGCCCTCGAGCGGCGGTTCCAGCCCGTCAAGGTCGACCAGCCGACGGTGGCGTTGACCATCGACATCCTCAAGGGTCTGCGCGACCGCTACGAGTCGCATCACGCCGTCAGCATCACCGATCAGGCCCTCGTGGCCGCGGCCAACCTGGCCGACCGCTACCTGGCCGACCGCTACCTGCCGGACAAGGCGATCGACCTGATCGACGAGGCGGGCAGCCGCCTGCGCATCCGCCGCATGAGTACGCCGCCAGACGCCAAGAAGCTCGACGAGGAGATCGCGCGCCTGCGGGCCGACAAGGAGGCCGCCATCGAGAAGGGCGCTTTCGAGCAGGCCAAGAAGCTGGCCGAGCAGGAGAAGGAGCGCCTCGACCGCAAGGAGAGCCAGGAGGCCGAGCTGCGGGCCGAGGGCGTCGACCTGTTCGACGTCGTCGACGAAGAGGTCATCGCCGAGGTGCTGGCCGCCTGGACCGGTATCCCCGTCTACCGCCTCACCGAGGAGGAGACGGCCAAGCTCCTCCGCATGGAAGAGGAGCTCCACAAGCGGGTGATCGGCCAGGAGGAGGCGCTGAAGGCGCTGTCCCGGGCCATCCGCCGCACCCGCGCCGGCCTCAAGGACCCCAAGCGCCCGAGCGGATCGTTCATCTTCCTCGGGCCGACGGGCGTCGGCAAGACCGAGCTCGCCAAGACACTGGCCGAGTTCCTCTTCGACGACGAGGACGCGCTCATTCAGCTCGACATGTCCGAGTACATGGAGAAGCACACGGTCAGCCGGCTGGTCGGCTCGCCTCCCGGCTACGTCGGATACGAAGAGGGCGGTCAGCTCACCGAGGCCGTGCGGCGCAAGCCGTTCTCCGTCGTGCTCTTCGACGAGGTGGAGAAGGCGCACCCCGACGTCTTCAACACGCTGCTGCAGATCCTCGAGGACGGGCGGCTCACCGATGCGCAGGGTCGGTCGGTGGACTTCAAGAACACCGTGCTGATCATGACGTCGAACCTCGGGACGGCCGACCTGCGCAAGGCGAACATCGGGTTCGCCAAGACGTCGGAGGCCGTGACCTACGAGCGGATGAAGGCCAAGGTGGACGAGGCGCTCAAGGCGCACTTCCGTCCCGAGTTCCTGAACCGCATCGACGAGGTGATCGTCTTCCACGAGCTGTCGCGGGCCGAGGTGACCGAGATCGTCGACCTCCTCATGTCGCGCACCGTCAAGCAGCTGTCGGACCAGGGCATCGGTCTGGAGCTGACCCCGGCCGCCCGCGCCCTGCTGGCGGAGAAGGGCTACGACCCCCAGCTGGGAGCACGGCCGCTGCGCCGGGCGATCCAGCAGCTGGTCGAGGACCCCCTGTCGGAGCGCATCCTCTGGAAGGAGTTCCGCGTCGGGGAGACCATCGTCGTCGACGTCGAGGAGTCGCCCATCGACGGCGAAGGCCCGCAGCTCAGCTTCACGGCGATCGAGGGCATTCAGCCGCCACCGCTCGAGCTGGCCGGCGCCGGCGCCGACGCCGAGTAGAGCCGGTCCTCCTCACTCCCAGCAGTAGCGGAACTCCCCCCGCAGCGCCGCGCCGCTGTAGTCGCGGAGCCGTCGCGCCTGGAAGTGCGGGTTGCCCGCACCGACGGGCGGGTAGCTGAGGCCCAGCAGGCCCGCCGGCTCGAATCCGAACCGGCCGTAGAACGCCGGGTCGCCGAGGAGCACCAGCAGCGGCCAGTGCAGTTCCTCCGCCACGCGGACCAGCGCGCCCAGCAGGGCGCGGCCGGCCCCCCTGCGCTGGTGCGGTGGCGCCACGCAGACCGGCGCCACCCCGCCCACGGCCGACGCGCGGCCGTCGAGAGATCCCGGCGCCGCCTGCAGATGCCCGACGACGGTGCCGGCGTCGTCGGCGACGAGTTCGATGCACGCGCGGCCCGGCCGCGCCGACCAGGTCCAGGTGCCGCGCACGATGTCGAGTTCCTCGTCCGCGTCGCGCGTCTCGTCGGAGAAGGCGTCTTGGACGACGGCGAGGATCCCAGCGGCGTCGGCGGGCCGCGCCGGACGGATCGTCATCGTCATGGCAGTCGCAGGCCGACCGAGACGGCGTGGTGGTCCGATAGGCCGCCGGCCGGCATCACGGCGGGGCGCCGGGCCACCAGCCCGCGCACAAGGATCCAGTCCACCTTGAGCGGCACGTGGTCGGGCAACCCGCCGGCGTCGTGGTCCGTGGTCGGCGCGGCGACGTTGGCGTCGGTCCACTCGAATCCATGCGCCCGCGCCACTTCGAAGACCGGCTCGTGCGTCACCGGCCACGTGAAGCGCGTCGGCTCTTCGTGACGCAGGCGTCGCACGAGGGGTCGGTCGAGCAGCTCGGCGTAGGACGCGGCCAGCGTGTTGAAGTCGCCGCCCACGACGGCGGGACCGCCCGCACTCCGTTCGTCGACCGCCTGCAGGACAGCCTCCATCTGTTCGGCCCGGTGTCCGGCGTCAGTGCGGTTCTCCAAGTGGGTCGATGCGAGCTCCACCGGGACGCCGCCGAGGTCGACGGTGGCGAGCACGGCGACGCGGCCACCCACCCGGGGCTGGGGCGAATCGGCGGCGAACCACCCGGGACCCGATCCGGGCAGCCGGACGACGACCGGTTCGCCGAGGTGAGCCGGCGACACGATGGCGTTGCCGTGGAGACCCCGCTCGTTGACGCGGCCCGCCGCGGCCCGCCGCTCCGCCTCGTCACCCAGGCCGAGCTCGACGAACTCGACACCGAACACGTAGCCCGCCCGATGGCGGTGGCGATGGCGGTGGCGATGGCGTCGGCGATGTCCTCGTTGTCGGTGCGGGCCATGCCGTCGTCCACCTCCGAGAGCAGGCAGACGCCGCCGCCGGACGCGTGGAGACGGGCCGCCAACTCCTTCGGGCGCCGTCCGCGTTGGACGTTCCAGGCGACGACGCGCAGCCAGCGCGTCAGGTCGGCGGGCGGTCGCGCGTGCCACTCCGCGATCTGGTGCAGACAGGGGAGCTCGTCCAGGAGCCGGAGGTGGAGGTCCTGGTCGCCGACCCGGGCCGTCCAGTCAGCCCGCTCATCGAGCGTCGGCGCGTCCACGGTCCGAGCCTGCCACTGCGGCCGCGGTGGCGTCAGATTGGCCCCGGGCCGACCGTGTGACACCCCTCTCGTATCGTGCCGCCATGGCCTCGGGTCCCCGTACGCGCGCCCGTGCCCACGCCGACGGTGGCTACCTCTGTGCCGCGTGCACCGCGACCTCGTTGCGCTGGGCGGGGCGCTGCCCCGCCTGCGGCGAGTGGAACACGCTGAGCCCTGCGCCGGCGCGCCGCGAGCCTTCCCGGAACGGGCCGGCGGAGGGACCGCCGGCGTTGGCACTGGCCGACGTCTCGACGGACGCCATCCACCCGTTGCCGACCGGTGTCAGCGAGCTCGACCGTGTCATGGGCGGTGGCGTGGTGGCGGGCTCGGTCACGCTGCTGTTCGGGCCCCCGGGCATCGGAAAGTCCACGCTCCTCTTCCAGGTGCTCTCGTCGTTGGCGGCCACCGGGCTCGACGTCATGCTGGCCTCGGCCGAGGAGTCGCTGGCGCAGGTGCGTGGAAGGGCGTCGCGCATCGGCCTGGTGCCAAGGCACCTCCTGGCCCTCGAAGGGCCCGACGTCGAGGCGATCGAGGCCGCCGTCGCGCGTCACCACCCTGCGCTCGTGGTGGTGGACTCGCTGCAGTCCGTCTCGGACCCCGACCTGGGCCAGCCGGCCGGCAGCCTGGCCCAGGTGCGGGCCTGCGTCGAACGACTGACCAGAATGGCGAAGTCGAGCGGCGCCCCGCTGCTCCTGGTGGGCCACGTGACCAAGGACGGCGACCTGGCCGGGCCGCGGGCGGTGGAGCACCTGGTCGACACCGTCCTCTCCTTCGACGGCGACCGCCACCACGCCCTCCGCGTGCTGACCTCGGTCAAGCACCGCTTCGGCCCGACCGGGGAGGTCGGCATCTTCGAGATGCGCGACGACGGCCTGCGCGCCGTGCCGGACCCCGGCCCGCTGTTGCTCGGGGATCGCATGGCCGGCGTTCCGGGCAGCGTGGTGGTGCCGGTCCTGCAGGGCCGTCGGCCGTTGCTGGTCGAGGTGCAGGCACTGCTCGGTCCCGGGAACGGCGGTGGCACGGGGCCGCCCCGTCCGCAGACCTTGGGGATCGACGCGGCGCGGGCCAATCTCCTCCTCGCCGTCCTGGCGTGCCGGACCGCCGTGGAGATCCCGGCGTCGTCCCAGATGTTCGCCGCCGCCGTGGGCGGCATCACGGTCACCGAGCCGGCGGCCGACCTGGCCGTGGCCCTGGCCATGGCGTCGGTCATCACCGACGTGCCCCTCCCGCCCGACGTCGTCGTCTTCGGGGAGTTGGGCCTCGCCGGCGAGGTGCGCACCGTCCCCGGCGCGGACCGGCGCCTGGCCGAGGCCCACCGGGCCGGTTTCACGCGGGCGCTGGTGCCCGCCTCCATGGCGGGTGCAGCTGCGCCAGCACCGCCCGGGCTGACCGTGCACGGGGTGCGCACGCTGGCCGAGGCCCTGGGCCTGGCCCGGCCGGAGGTCGGGGCGCGGGGTGGGCCGGGTACGATGCCCGGGTGGCCGACGGTGCCGGCGGCAGCCAGCCTCTGAACGACGCGCTGGCGATGATCGCGCCGGGCACCAAGCTCCGTGAGGGCCTCGACCGGATACTGCAGGCCAAGCACGGCGCGCTGATCCTGGTCGGCGACGATCCCGCCGTCCTGTCCGTCTGCACGGGTGGCTTCCTGCTCGACGCGGAGTACACGCCCCAGCGCCTGTCCGAGCTGGCCAAGATGGACGGCGCCATCATTCTGGCCGGGGATGCCTCGCGCATCGCCCGGGCCAACGTGCATCTGGTCCCCAAGGCGACCATCTCCACCTCGGAGACCGGCACGCGCCACCGCACGGCCGAGCGGGTGGCCCGCTCCATCAACGTGCCGGTGATCGCCGTCTCCGAGGCGATGGCGACCATCGCGGTGTACCGCAACGACCGCAAGCACACCACGCAGTCGGCCGGCTGGCTCATCGACCGTTCGAGCCAGGCGCTCTCCACCCTGCAACGCTTCCGCTCCCGCTACGACGACGCCCTGTCGACGCTCACCCGGCTCGAAATGGAGGACTCCGTCTCGGTGCGCGACGTCGTGTCGGTGTTGCAGCCGGGCGAGATGGTCCGCCGCATCGCCGAGGAGATCGAGGGGCATCTCGTCGAGCTCGGGTCCGACGGCCGGCTCATCCACCTGCAGACCGAGGAGCTCCGCTCCGGCGTCACCGAGAGCCTGACGCTGGTCCTGCACGACTACGCCGACGACCAGGGGATCGCCCACCTGCGCTCGCTGTCCGCCGACGCGCTGATGGACCTGCCCAAGGTGGTGGCTGCCCTCAACCTGCCCGCCTCCGACGGCCAGCTCCACAGCGAGCTGGCACCGCACGGGTACCGCCTGCTGCACCGGCTGCCCCAGCAGCTCTCTGAGACGCTCATCGAGCGTCTGGTGGGCCGGTTCGGCTCGCTGCCCGAGATCCTCTCCGCTTCGGCCGCCGAACTGGAGTCGGTCGACGGCATCGGTGCCGCCACGGCCCGCCACGTCCGCGACGGCCTGGCCCGCCTGGTCGAGGCGAGCATCTTCGAGCGATACGAATGACCGGGTGGGTCTGGTAAAATGGTCAGTCGCCGCCGGACGGCCCGATGCCCGTCCCGGAACCTCTGCAGAGCATCACCCGCAGATCTGCGTGCCCGTGCGGGCGGCAGCTGATCCACCCAAGGAGTCGTGAGTCCTGTGCCTTTCAAGGTCGGAGACAAAGTCGTCTATCCCCACCACGGGGCCGCCGTCATTGAGAAGCGGGAGACCAAGGTCGCCTTTGGCGAGAAGAAGGAGTACCTGGTCTTGCGGCTCGCCTACGGAGATCTGATCCTCAACGTGCCCGCCGACAACACCGATGGGGTCGGCCTGCGCGAGGTGATCAACGACGAGGAGGTCGAGGAGGTGTTCGCCGTCCTGCGCAAGAAGGAGGCGCGCATGCCGACGAACTGGTCCCGCCGCTACAAGAACCACTCCGAGAAGTTGCGTTCCGGCGACATCTACCAGGTGGCCGAGGTGGTGCGAAACCTCTCCATCCGGGACAAGGACAAGGGGTTGTCCGCCGGTGAGAAGCGCATGCTACAGCGGGCGCGCCAGATCCTGGTGTCCGAGTTGACCTTCGCACTCAACGTGGACGAGGAGACGGCCGAAGAGCGTCTGAATGAGGCACTGACCTGATCAACCGGCACGGTCGCACGGTGGCACCGGTGTGGTCGATCGTCGTGGCCGGGGGCTCCGGCCGACGCTTCGGCGAATTGAAGCAGTTCGCCGCGCTGGGTGGCCGCCCCGTGCTCGAATGGGCCGTGGCGGCGTGCCGGCCCCGTTCCGCCGGCGTGGTCCTCGTGCTGCCCGCCGTCCCGGGCGGCCATGACCCGCACGGGGCCGATGTCGTCGTGGCCGGTGGCGCGACCAGGGCCGACTCGGTGCGCTGCGGCCTGGCCACGGTCCCTTCCGACGCGGAGGTGATCGTGGTGCACGACGCGGCGCGGCCGCTGGCCTCGCCGGCCCTCTTTGCCGCCGTCATCGACGCCGTGATCGACGGGGCGGACGGGGCCGTGCCCGGGGTCCCCCCGAGTGACACCATCAAGGCCGTGGATCGGTCGGGGTACGTCACCAGCACGCTCGACCGGGCCACGCTGGTCGCCGTGCAGACCCCGCAGGCCTTCCGGGCCGCCGTGCTCCGGCGCGCCCACCAGGACGCGCCGGACGGAGCCACCGACGACGCCATGCTGGTGGAGGCGCTCGGCGGCACGGTCCGCGTCGTGCCCGGCGAGCCCGGCAACCTCAAGATCACGGATCCAGACGACCTCGGGGTGGCCGAGCGCCTGCTGGCGGTGCGGGAAGGGTGAGCGTGCGCATCGGTCAGGGCATCGACATCCACCGCTTCTCGGAGGACCCGCACCGCCCGCTCGTCCTCGGCGGCGTCGAGATCGAGGGCGCGCGCGGACTGGGTGGACACAGCGACGCCGACGCAGTGTGCCACGCGCTGGCCGACGCCGTGCTGGGTGCCGTTGGTCTGGGCGACCTCGGACGGCACTTCCCCGACACGGACCCCGCCTGGGAGGGGGCCCACAGCGTGGCCCTCCTCACCGAGGTGGTCCGCATGGCGGCCGCGCAGGGATTCGCCTGCGCCAACGCGGACTGCACGATCGTCGCCGATGCCCCCCGCCTCGCCCCGCACACCGCCGCCATGGTGGAGTGCCTGAGCGCGGTGTTGCAGGCCCCCGTGTCGGTCAAGGCCACGCGGGCGGAGGGAATCGGTGCGCTGGGCCGGGCCGAGGGCATCGCCTGCCTGGCCGTCGTCCTCATGGAGCCGGCGTGAGCCGCCGCCCGCCCTCGCGTGGTGGGCCGCGCCGGAGCGGCA
>CAVWKG010000013.1:0-5302 GCA_963755375.1 uncultured Acidimicrobiaceae bacterium
CTCTCGCTCTGGACCAGGCAACCAGGCCCCGAATCTGTTTGGCCGCGGAAGAATGGTCCCGTGGCACGGTTGGTTCTTGTCCGACACGCCGAACCGCTCAAGTCCGGGGACACGGCGGGCGCTGAGTGGCCCCTGACCGAAAAGGGCAGGAACGACGCGACCGTTCTAGGAACAAACCTCGCTGGCGGATCTTCGGGCACAATCGTATGGACGAGTCCGGAGCGCAGAGCCCGGGAAACCGCTGAGCTGGCCTTTCCTTTGGTGGTGGCCAATGTGCGGGATCAGCTCAGCGAGGTGAAGAAGCCGTGGTATGCCTCAGCCGACGAGGCCATGAATGCCACCACCAAATACTTGAAAGGCGAAGTGGTCGAAGGATGGGAGCGTCGTGAAGACGTGATCTTCGGTTTGCTCAACTGCAGTCGGACTTCGGAGCCTCTGAGAGTCTTGTTCTCGTAAGCCACGGCGTGTTCCTCACCACATGGCTTGACCAAGAGATTGGGCTCGATGATCCGTTTTCGTTTTGGTCCGATCTGCGGATGCCCGACGCTTGGGAGTTCGACTTCGACGAGAAGTCGCTCAAGCGGCTCCTCTAGCGGAGAACGTACCGCTTGCAAGCGTGTAGGTCGGCGCCTGAATGTGCATGGGGAGCCGATGGCCCAGTGCCGGCGTACTGGGCCATCTAGCTGTAGGAACCAGCCAGGTTGCTGACACGGCTCACCGGAGGACCTCCGATGGCAGTGTGGTGTCGGTGATGGTTGTAGATGTGGAGCCAGGCCGCAAGGTGCCGCGTGCGTTGGCCCTCTGAGGTCCAGGGCCGCGCATAGGCCCACTCGGCGAGCAGGGTCCGGTTGAACCGCTCCACTTTTCCGTTGGTGGCCGGTCGGTAGGGCTGGGTGAAGGTGTGAATGACCGGGCCAAGTGCACGGGCGAAGTCCTTCGAGCGATAGCAGCCACCGTTGTCGGTGAGCACCCGCTCGATCGAAATGTCGTGCTCGGCGAAGAAGGCTCTGGCCCTGAGCCAGAAGCCGATGGCAGTCGTCGCTTGCTCGTTGGCGAGCACTTCGGAGTAGGCCAGACGGCTGTAGCCGTCGACGGCGGAATGGATGAAGGCATACCCGATCGCTGCTTTGCGCCGGCGATAGGTCGCCGGGCGGGCGGTTCTCCCGTGGACCCTCCAGCCCCCGCCTTTGGGGATTCGGCCCAGCTTCTTGACGTCGAGGTGGACGAGCTCGCCGGGTCGGCTCATCTCGATGCGCCGGATGGGGGCTCTCGTCGCACGGTCCAGATGGTGGAGACGGTTGAGGCTGTAACGCACCAGCACCCGGTGCACCGTCGACGGTGGTCGTTTCACGATGCCCGCGATCCGGGCCGGCCCGAGTCCCCGGTTCTGGCGCAAGGTCACGATCCGGCGTTCCACGCCAACCCGGGTCCGCGTCGGGCTGCGATCCGGCCGGCTCGAGCGATCCTCGAGGCCGGCCAGGCCTTCTCCTTGGTAGCGGCGCCACCAGACGTAGGCCCGGTCCCTCGAGATCCCCATGGGCGCCGCAGCATGGGCGACCGGCCAACCGGCCTCGATCCGTTGGCAAAGCAAGAGTCGACCAGCTGGTGTCAATCGGGCGTTACGGTGCATCTGAAGCCTCCTTGGTGAGCGTGTGTGTAAGCAGCTCCACACTCGCCCGGGGGGCTTTATTCAGTGGTGGACCCTGTCAGCAAGGTCTGTGGTTCCTACATCTAGGTATCTGACCGCAAAACCGTCAAGAGTTGGGGTGAATGTGCCGATGAACTCCCCGCGCGGCCAGCCTCCGGCACCTGATCCGACTAGCGTGTCCGACTCAGAGGATCGTCTAGGTGATGGCAACATGGCTGGAATCCACACCACGAGTCCCTGAGCCCCCCGAGGGGAGCCCTAAGGTCCCGCCCGGCGACCGGCCTGACCGTCGTTGGTCCACGCTTCGACGGATCTGGCCGGGGGCGATCTGCTGTGCGCTCTATCTGGTTCTAGCAACCGCGACGTATGGCTTCACGACCCTCGGTCCGAGCCACATGGCGGGGGAAGCCACCGCTTCGGATTCTGTGGAGCAGATTTGGTGGCTCGCATGGGCGGCCCATGCGTTCCCGAACCTGCACGACCTCCTGCTCGCCCAGGGTCAGAACTACCCGTACGGACAGAACTTCGGAGTGAACGGGTCCATGTTGGCCCTTGGCGTGCTCTTCGCTCCCATTACGAAGCTGTTCGGACCGATGGTCACCTGGAACGTCCTGGTGCGCCTGGCGTTCGCCGCCTCGGCGACATCGATGTGCTTCGTGCTGCGCCGCTGGACGAGGTGGTGGCCGGCCGCCTTCTTCGGAGGACTCGTCTACGCCTACTGCGACATCTTCACCTTCCGGTTCGTCTACCCATTCCTCTCGTTCGCACCGTTGCCGCCGTTGATCTTCTTGCTGCTCCACGAGATCCTGGTGCGGCAGAGATGGCGGCCGGGTCGGACCGGGATCCTGCTCGGTCTCTTGTGCGCTGTGCAGTTCTTCGTTTCGACCGAGGTCCTCGCCATGACCATCGTGGCAGGCACCATCGCGGCCATCATCCTCGTCGTGGTCCGCCCTCAGACACTCATACGGGGCTGGTGCTATGCGGCGACCGCCCTTGCTTCGGCAGTGGGCGTCGGAGGTGTGTTGCTCGTCTACCCTCTCTGGTTCGCATTCGCTGGGCCGCAGCACCTCAACGGTCCGCCTCACACGGTCGCATACTGGGCAGATTACTTGCCAACGGACCTCTTCTCACTCTTTAACAAAGGGGGGCCGCCAACAAAGCCATCGCTCGACTTCGGCGGAGTTGTGTTCTTGGGTTGGCCCTTGGTCGTGACCCTCCTTTGCTTCGCCCTGTTCTTCCGAAAGCGCAGGACAATCCTCTTCGCGGGAGTCATGGCGCTCATTTGCTTCGTACTTTCCTTGGGTCCGTACTTGTGGGTAAACGGCCGCGAGACCTCCATCCCACTCCCAGCGACCATCTTCGAATACCTTCCCGCTCTCGACGGCTTGCAGATTCAACGCTTCGCGATCATGACGGCCATGTTCGCTGCTGGAATGTTCGCTATCGGGATCGAGGAGTTGTGGCGACATCTGCGGCAATTCCGTGGCCCGGCCAGGTTCACCCCGGCCTGGCAAGGGGCGAGTGGCATCGCCATCTTGGGCGTCGTGATCGTGGCTGTAGTAATTCCGTTGATGCCGGGCCACACCTATCTTGCGCAGCCAACGAATGTTCCAGCGTTCTTCACATCGAGCGAAGAGAACTCCATTCCCGCCGGGAGTGTCGTTCTTTCCTACCCATACCCGGACGCGACCAGCACGAACATTCCTTGGTATTTCCCGATTCCCCACGTCATGCTTTACCAGGCGGTCGGTGGCATGCGGTTTAAGTTGATCGGTGGCTATGGGTACTTCTCGTCGGCGACTGGGGAGGGTGGCACGACGAATCCCTCGCCACTCGAACCTCAGTCGGTGCAGGCCCTGTTCGACGTGGCACTGACGAACACACCATCGCAACGGCGAATCCTTTCCGGGCGGAATCTCACCGACGACCTGCGCAGCTTCCTCGAGCGATACAGCGTCCAAACGGTGCTCATCGTGCGTCTTCCGGCAACAGTCGAGATACACGGCCGGGTGTACCATGTGCCCCAGCCTTTGGCCCTGATCGATCCAGTCACAGCCGCGATCGGACGGCCGGTCGAGGAAGGGGGTGTGTACGCGTGGTTCCATGTCGGCCACCATTTTGCCGCTCCTCCGCCGCGCCGGGTCGTGCAGCCGCCTCCGACGGCCCAGCCCCCCTCAACCCAGCCCCCCGCGACCCACGTCTACGTGGTCCAGCCCGGTGACACGCTTTGGGCTCTCGCCGCCCGGTACCTGGGAAACCCCCTCCGTTATCCGCAGCTGTTCGCGCTGAACAGGGGGATCTCCCAGGTTGACGGGTACACCCTGGTCGATCCCAACCTGATCTATCCCGGAATGAAGTTGCTGTTTCCGGCCGACGCGACCGGCATACCCCCACCTGCGCCGTGATCTCGGCTCCAGCACCGTGGGCCACGCGCTAACCCATCGGAGAAGGTGGTCCTTTCTCCTCTCCAATAGTGCTCCTCGGATCTGACGGCGTTCTGAGACGCTCAAGACCTCGGTGCGCGCCCGAACTCCCGCAGCCCAGTCCGCCCCCGAACCGGCATCGATCTGGGGCACCCTTTCGAGAAATCTTTGCGGCCATTCGGGCAGCCCAGTGGATTCGCAACTCCGCGCGCCATCGACCGCCTCCCTCAGGGCGTAGAGCTTGAGGGCATAGGCTGATCGCGTGGTCGATGACACCGGAACCGAAGATGCGCAACGAGAGCAATGGGTGATCGAGATCGCCGAGGGCATGAGCGCAGTAGCTCTGGTCGGGACGCTAATCGTGACTCTCAAAAGAGAAGGGCATATTGAGCGATGACGACATTCGGCACATCGAAACGAACGCTGATCGGATCTTCGCTAATGTCTGAGGTCTGTTGGTGGCCAGGACTCCTGAGGGCGCAGGGGTCCAAAGCGCCCGGACTGCCCACCCTTCCGGCAGCGTACTGGGACAGGGGGTCTGTCTGCTCGAACGCCAAGAAGAACGATCCACAGCGACGCTCCGGCAGCGGTCCTACTCGGTACTGATCTCCTCGAGTCTCTCCAGGCTGGCCGCCATGGACTCAAGCACCGGATTGGTCCCGTCGATCCACGCCCCGCCATCACGTAGGAGGTCCTCCGGCAAGGGGTCGGAGTCAAAGACCTCGGTGACCACGGTGGCATCGTCACCGTCTGGAGTGAGGATATAGCCCCAGCGGTAGCCCGCAGGAATGCCGACCTTGGATGGATCATTATTCTCAGCCCGAGATGGGTCTCCGGGAGCCGGTTCGCAAAAGATGCGCTGATCTAGCTCGAAGTCCACCACATAGTTGAGCATGAGGTAGTCGTCACCGAGCCGATGCATCTTCATGGTGAAGGTGTCGCCCACATCGGAGATGGGACGGTCGAGGACGGCTCCCCGGAGCATGCCGGACCCATCGAAATCCACGTGACTCTGCGGATTCGCCAGCATCTTGAAGATGAGGGCTGCCGGTGCTTCGATTCTGCGTGACACTTGGACCGGCTTGCTTTCCTCTGCCACGGTCCAGGCTTCTCTTTTGACCGAGTCCATCTTCAGATCATGGCTGAGCGGTGAGCGCCCTGCCACCGTTGTGCCGCAGGGTGCGCCCAGGTCCGGCGCCGCAGGGTGCGCCCAGGTCCGGCGGTATGGGGC
>CAVWKG010000014.1:0-8487 GCA_963755375.1 uncultured Acidimicrobiaceae bacterium
GCCCGACGCTGCAGTCGATCACCCAGACCGGGCCGCTGTCGGCCGCCATCAGCTTCAAGAAGCCATGGGTGCCGTTCCCCTACTACCTGGCCGGCGGCATCGGGGGGCAGATCGCCTACGTGGTCGCTCCGTCGATGCTGGCCAACCCGAACGGCACGTCGCACCCTGTGGGCACGGGCCCCTTCGTGTTCAAGGAGTGGATTCCCAACGACCACTTCACCGCCACAGCCAATCCCAACTACTGGCGTCCCGGCCTGCCCCACCTCTCGGAGATCACTTTCAAGCCGATCCCCGATGAGTCGGCCCGGGCCGAGGCGCTCAAGTCCGGGACGATCGACCTCATGGTGACCGACACGCCGCAGATCATCACGCAGTTCCGCGGCAACGAAGGCTATTCGTATATCGACGACAGCACGCACGTCGCCGGCGAACCAGACATGAACTGCACGCAGTCAACTGCCCGAAGCCGCCGTTCAACAGCGCCACTGTGCGACTGGCGGCGGCCATGGCCGTCAATCGATCCCAATACGCCGGGGTCATTGACGACGACGTGCTCCCGGTCAGCAACGGACTGTTCACGCAGGCATCCCCCTACAACGCCGCGACGCCATATCCCAAGTACGACCCCACCCAGGCGGCCAAGCTGGTCAAGGAGGCCGAGAAGGCGAGCGGAGGGCCGATCTCTTTCACTTACGGCACGATCAACTCGCCCGTGGAACTCCGCGCCCAGCAGTACCTCCAGCAGGCATGGCAGGCCGTGGGGTTCCAGGTCAAGACCACCATCGTCGAACAGAACGATCTCATCAACAACGCACTGGCGGGCACATACCAGGCGCTGTCCTGGCGGAGCTTCGGCGCCGTCGACCCCGACCTCAATTACATCTTCTTGAGCCCCACTACCGTCAGCTCGGGATCGCTATCCATCAACATGGCCCGCAACGCCGACCCGACGATCGAGACGGCACTCCTGGCCGGCCGCTCGAGTACAGACTCCTCGGTCCGTGCCTCGGCCTACAAGATGGTCAACAAACGCCTCGCCCTCGACCTTCCGTATCTGTGGACTGATCGGACAATCTGGGCCGTCATCGGTAGTCCGAATGTGGAGAACTTCAACAACCCCACGACGCCGCACGGCCAACCAGCCTTCGGCATGATCGGCGGCTCCATTTGGCCGACCCAGATCTGGATGAGCTGAACCGAGGCCGTCACTGGATGCGCTACCGATCACGGCTGAACGAGCCACTTCGCGGCCATGACCTCTACGCAAAGCCACGTAGCGCTCGGTGATTCTTCGGGGATCCCACCTTGGCCCTCTGACCTGGGCTTTTGGTGGAGGTGAAGGGACTCGAACCCTCGGCCTCTACATTGCGAATGTCTGGTTCTCGGCGTTTTGACCAGGTCCTTTCCGAGGACTTTCCTGGTAGCGGCGTTTCGATCCCCTCAGGTTCCCTCACGTACCCTCACCTTCCCTCTCGATAAGGTCACGTAAAGACACGTCCGAACGGCCGTTGGGGCGTGCCCACGGATCGGTCCTCACGTTCGATCGGCAGCCTCTCGCGATGTTCAGCGAATGGCGCTCGTTCCCACTTGGCGACGATCACGTTGCTCGGCGAGCGAGCCGACATCATCGGCCCTGACGCGGCTGGGCCTGCTGCCGGACAGACGACGGAAACGCCAATATTCTGGCCGCCACTGGCCGTTCGACGACCTGTCGTGACACGCCCAACCGACCAACGCATCGACTCGTCACCGAGGCGCTCGGATCGCCTATTTGGGTCGGGTTTTGCCGCCCCACGCCAATGGCCGAGACGCCCTCAGACCAGAAGCATCATCACCAATGGCGTCGAAACGATGGCGCCGGCAAGCAGGCCCGAAACCATCGCTGTCCTCTTCGAAGTACGGGACTCCCCGAGGAGACGGCTGACCCGTTTTGGAATCGCGTCGCCGGCCGCGCCCAGAGCGCACGCCGGTACATGGCCCGACGTCGCCATCCGAACAAGAGCTGCCGCCAAGCTTGACTGGATCGTTGCCCCTGGCCGAGTAGTCGTCGGCTGACATCTCGAGCAACGTGGCGATCTCGGCCGGTGCCAGCCGCGCATAAGGCACCCAGGCGAAGAGTCTTTGCAGCCCCACCATCGGCAGCATCACAAGCCCGTGGTGCTCGTGCGCGTGGCCACGTTCGTGCTCGATGACCGCGTGTGCCTGAGCAGCGCTGAGCAGGCGAAGTGCACCCTCGCTGATAACGATCCGGGGACGCCGTCCCGGCAGGCAATACGCCACCGGTCGGGCATCGTCGATGAGATCGGTACCGGGGTACTCGGACGATTGGCGTGCCAGCAGGTTCAACAGCCGGCGATGCCTGGCCCTCGACCTGATTGTGCGCGCCGTCACAGAGCCGAAGAGGACGATCAGGACGATCAGCAAATCCGCGGCGAGGGTCAGGCCGAGGGCGTCGGGCAGTCCGAGACCCTGGAGGGGATGGCCACCGACCAAACCTTCCGTGAGCCTCCCGACCCCAGGAGCGAAGCCGGCGTGGTACCGGTAGACGGCAACGGCGAGCCCTGCGCCGATTCCCGACGCGATGGCGCTCAGGCCGATGGCTTGCCACAACGCCACTGCCGACCGGGGTGCTCGAGTTACCCACGACGCGTCGGCCAGCCACACGCTGGCGGGTCCGAGGAGGGTGACCGTGATGGCGACAAGGACGGCGGCCGCGACGAGCAGGTTCATGGCGATGGCTCGACCGATCCGCCGGTGACGTCGTCGAGTGCACGGCGGAGTACGTCGGCCTCCTCGGAGGAGACGGATTCGGCGAAGCGTGCCAGCACGGCCCCTCGGTCTGCGGCGCCCCCCATGGCGTCGATCATGAGCTCAGCCATGTACGCGGCACGAGTGTCCGCCGCCGCGAAGCGGTGTGCTCTTGCCTCGGTGGTTCGGTTGACCAGGCCCTTGCGTCGCAGCCGGTCCAGGATCGTCAGGACGGTGGTGTAGGCCCGATCGGGGAGTTGGTCCGCAACCTCGCGTCCGGTGAGGGCGACCTTCGGAGAATCCCACAGGACGTCCATCACCTTGCGCTCGAGCTCGCCGAGCCGGTTCATGGCGCTCCTCCCATGGCAGAGTCTCGCGAACGCCGCAGCTCCATGGCGACATTGTCTACTACATGGTGTAGTAGTACCTTCTGGTGTCGTGATCGCCGCCCTCTACGATGCGCCGCTGCCACCGCTGCGGGCCTCGGCGTTCACGTCGAGCCAGTTCGATTTCGTCCCGGTGGCGATGATCCTGGTTGCGCTGGCCCTCTACCTCTGGGGGGTCCGGCGCAACAACGCCTTGCACCCCCGCCACCGGTGGTCGGTCGGCAAGACGGTCGCCTTCATTGGGGCGCTGATCACCACGGGGGTGGCGATCTTCAGCTTCGTCGGTGTCTACGACGGCGAGCTCTTCTGGGACCACATGGTCCAGCACCTGCTGCTGATCATGGTGGCGGCGCCGCTCTTCGCCATCTCGTCGCCCCTCGACCTGGCCTGGCGGGCTACATCGGGCACCGCGCACATGGTCGTGAGCGAGGTGCTGCGTTCGAAGCCGGCCAAGTTCCTCGGTCACCCCGCCGTCGCCTTCGTGCTCTACGCCGTGCTGATCCCGATCACGCACCTGACCGTTTGGTACAACTACACGCTCACACACGAGAGCGTGCACAACGCCGAGCATTTGGCCTTCCTGGTCGTGGGCTATCTGTTCTGGCGCCAGATCTTCGGCTCGGACCCCAACTGCTACCGACTGCACCCGGCCCTCCAGTTCTTCTATCTGTTCCTCGCCATCCCGATCGACACCTTCACCGGCCTCTCATTGGCAGGGGCCACCCACGAGATGTTCCCGGCCTACTTCGCCACCCACCGGACCTGGGGTCCCTCCTACGTCGTCGACCTGCACGTCGGCGGCGACATCATGTGGGTCGGCGGGGACACCCTGATGCTCTGGCCCATGATCCCCGTGGCACTCCGCTGGATGCACATGGAGGAGCGCAAGGCGGTGCGCATCGACCGTGAGCTCGACGCCTCTGGCGCGCTCCAGCTCGTCGGGGACGGTGAGACCGCTCCGTGACACGTGGTTGGTGGCCACGGGCGTCGGCACGCGCTCGGGTCATCCGAAGAACCTCCGCACTCTTGGCAGGGCTGTTCTGCCTGTCCCTCGTGGTCGCAGCCTGCGGGAACTCTGCCGATCCGCCAGCCCCTCCGGCCAGCCAGGGCATCGTGCAGGACCGCCCCATCCCGAACATCCCTCTGATCTCGTCGGCGGGCACCCCGACATCGCTCGCCGCCTACCGGGGCAAGTACATCGTGCTGGCCAACTTCCTCTCGCTGTGCCAGGACGAGTGCCCCCTCATCACCGGCGCCTTCACGGCTCTGCAGCGCGACGTCAAAGCCGCCGGGCTGGGCGCGAAGGTGGTGTTCATGGAGATAACGGTCGATCCGGGTCGCGACACGCCGGCTCGACTGGCCGCGTACTCCAAGGAGTTCGGAGCGGATTGGCCCATGCTCACCGGGACACCGGCCAATCTGGCCGCGCTCTGGAAGTTCTTCGGCGTCTCGGTGCAAATCGTCCCAGAGGACCAGCCAGCCAAGATCGACTGGTACACCGGCACGCCGCTCACCTACGACGTCAACCACACCGATGGCTATTTCCTGATCGACCCCTCCGGCCACGAACGGTTCAGCGATTCGAATGCGCCCAACCTGCACGGGCACCTCGACAAGAAGCTGAAGGACTTGCTCAACGAGGGCGGCCTGCACAACCTCGACCACCAGGCCAACCCCAACTGGACCCTTTCGGACGCCCTGAGCTCCATCAGCTGGTTGGTCGGGCAGAACATCCCCGGCGGAGCGAGCACTTGATGACATGCAACGACGCGCCGCGAAATCTCCTATTCGCAATGCGACGTAGGGCTCGGTGGGCGCCTGAGCTGAACTGGGCAACGCCGAAGCATCGAAGGGGCTGAGCCATGGCAACGGTCACTGAAGAAATGGAAGCAACACCTTCACCACAGGAGCCACGGCGACGAGACTTCCGCCTCGTACGGACACAGCGTGTCCTCCAGATCATCTTGGGCATGTTCTGGCTCCTCGACGCCGGCCTCCAGTTCCAGCCCTACATGTTCGGCAGTGGCTTCACCACCACCTACCTGTTGAACAACGCCCACAACCAGCCCGACGTCGTCCGGTGGATCATCACCAACGTCGGCAACTTCGTCGGGCCCCACGTCGCCGTGTGGAACACCTTCTTTGCGCTCATCCAGGTGGCCATCGGTTTGGGACTGCTGTTACCGGCGGACGGTCCGACCGGCCCTGGCCGTGTCGTTCTTCTGGGCCTTCGGCGTCTGGTTCTTCGGGGAGGGCCTCGGCCAGCTCTTCACCGGATCGGCCTCGGCGCTGACCGGGGCACCCGGTTCGGTGTTCCTCTACGGGCTCATCGGCCTGATGGCCTGGCCACGGTCGGCTCGAAGCGAACGGGGTGCTGACGCCGATGCGAGGGTCGGCATCGCGTCCTCGGCGGCGGGACAGGGCATCGGCGGAGCGGCCACGCCGCTCCTGGTGTGGTGCGGCTACTGGTCGCTGGCCGCGGTCCTGTTCCTGCTGCCCAACAACCGGACCCCGACCTCGGTCTCGAGCGCCATCGTCGGCATGTCACCGGGCGAACCGAGCGCCTACTCGCATTTTCTCAACAGCTTCGGCGGCCATTTCGGCACCGGCGGCCTCTGGACCACGTGGTTGCTCGCCATCGGCTCGCTGGTTGTCGGGTTCGGACCTCTCCTGTTCCGTCGACCGACTCTGTTCCTGGCCGCGGGCGGCCTGTTGGCCACCTTCTTCTGGGTCAGTGGTCAAGGTCTCGGCGGCATCTTCACCGGTTCGGGGACCGACCCGAACTCGGGTCCTCTCGTCGTGCTCTTGGCCTTGGCCATGGTGCCGGCCGCGCTGCCGGACCCGGCGACATGGTGGTCCCCGTTCTCCAACGCGCTCTTGCGATACCCCGTGTTCGTGCTCGGCGGCGTGGTGGCTCTGGTCGCCGGCCTGTTCCTCAGCGCCGCCTACCCGGCCCCGGCCCAGGAGACCACCGGCATGGCGATGTCCGGCATGACCGGCATGTCCGGGGCCACGACGGGAACCGGCGGGGACACCGCGACGACCGCCACCTGTACGAGGGGGAACAACGGCGCACCGAGGAGCGGGCTGGACGTCAACAACACACCGAACATGGTCATGGCCGGGCCGGGAACCGGGATGAACATGAACGGGGCCGATGCCAGCGCGGCCGCCGGGCTCAACACGACCAAGTCCAACTGGCACTACACCGGACCCGCACTGCCGACGGCCGAGGCCCAGGAGCTCTTGGCCCAAGGGGCGAACGGCCCCACCGACATCCACATGGCCGCCAACGGCTGCGCCTCCGAGCCGACGTTCTCCCAGCAGATCAGCGCCACCCAGTACGTGCAGAACACCACCGCGGCCGCGGCCCGCTACCCCACTCCCTCCGCCGCAATGGCGGCTGGCTACGTTCTGGCCTCGCCCGCGGGTTACCCCGTGACGTACTACGTCAACCCGACCATCGTGGCCGCGAATACGGCGGCGCGAGAAGACGCTTGACCCGTCCTCGATCGACGGGTTGGTCTATGCCCAGACGCCGGCGGGGACCGAGGTGCTCGCCGCGGCCATGTATCTGCTGCCGAGCTCCCTGCCCACGGCGCCCATGCCCTACGGCCCGCTGGTGCAGTGGCATCAGCGCACGAATACCTGTGGTCCGTCCACGTCGGCGACCG
Organism: uncultured Acidimicrobiaceae bacterium; assembly: GCA_963755375.1. Taxonomy (GTDB): domain Bacteria; phylum Actinomycetota; class Acidimicrobiia; order Acidimicrobiales; family RAAP-2; genus Bog-473. Next base: position 6,809 of record CAVWKG010000014.1, read on the forward strand.
GGTCTGCCCTCCAGATCACGGGCACGGCCCCGTGCACCCAGGGCACGGTCGCAGAAGCCCACGCCGTACATGACGATGGTCTGGCAGGTGCCCGTTGCCGGGGGTCCGTTGGCGATCCAACCCCCCGACATCCAGATCGTCGAGGCGGCCACCATGCAGACCAGCTCGTGAACCTGCTGTCACGGCGCCTCGTCTACGCATCAAGCGCCGGCGCCGGCGCGCCGACATTCCCGGTAGAGCTGCACACCTCAGCGAAGGGGACCGCAGCGCACCTCACCATTGATTGGAAGTGGCGTCGCCGCCTCAAGTGAGCCCAACCCCTCTCGCTCCGAGCGAAGAGAGAAAGAGTCGTCATGTCGAACAAGCGCCGCAGACCACCGACGCAGTCGCAGAAGGGCAAGGCATCCAGCGCAACCGGACCCCGCAAGAAGTCGGCGTCGAGCCAGCGTTTCGCCGAGCGCCAGGCGGCCAAGCAGCAGGCCGCCCAGGAGGCACGCCGGACACGAAACCGCACCTACGGCATCGTCGCCATCGCGCTCGGTGGTGGTCCTCGTGGCGGTGCTGGTGATCGTCAAGGTGGCCGGTGGGGGTTCGGGCCCGGGCACCGTCGACCAGTCGTCGCCCCCCGCCGGTACGCCCATCCCGGCTGCCACGCTGGCCAAGCTCCAGTCGGTCCCGGTCTCGACCCTGACCGCCGCGCCGACGAGCGGCGTCGTGAGCACGCCGCAGGCGGTCAGCGGCTCGGCGCTCACCGCGGACGGCAAGCCCGAGCTGCTCTACATCGGCGCCGAGTTCTGCCCGCACTGCGCCGCCGAGCGTTGGCCGCTCTACATCGCGCTGTCCAAGTTCGGCACGTTCAGCCCCCAGCCCGGCCGCATCCACTCGGCCAACCAGGACGGGGACGTCCCCACCCTTACCTTCTACGGCACGACGTATTCGAGCCCCTACTTCACGTTCGTGCCCGTGGAGGTCTACACGAACAAGCCACAGGGCAACGGCTACACGACCCTGCAGCAGCCGACGCAGGCGCAAGCGACCCTCTGGCAGAAGACGAACGGCGGCTCGTTCCCCTTCGTCGACTTCGGTGGGAAACAGGCGCTCTTGTCGGCCCAGTACCTGTACACCCCGCTGCAGAACCTGCCGTTCTCCGACGTGGCGGCCCAGGTGGGCAACAACTCGACGCAGATCGGGGCCAACATCGACGCCAGCGCCGCCCAGCTGATCAAGACGATCTGCGGCTCGCTCTCCCGCAACCAGCCCGCAAACGTATGCGGCGCGGCGCAGGGTGGATGAGCCGGTGCCCCGGTGGCCCGGGGTCGTCGGGACCGCCGCCAGCGCGCTCGGGACTCGGCGTGGCGGGCTACCTCACCTACGAGCACTTCACGTCGTCGAGCTCGCTGGCCTGCTCCGACAACGGGGTGGTCAACTGCCTCAAGGTGACCACCAGCTCGTACTCCGACGTTGCCGGCGTCCCGGTGGCGGTGCTCGGCCTGGCGTTCTTCGCCGTCATGCTGGTGTTGCAGCTCCCGCCGATGTGGCGGCGCACCGAGCCGGCCATCCGGCTCGGCCGGCTGGCCTGGGCCGTGGTGGGACTGGGCACGGTGCTGTACCTGCTGTACGCCGAGCTCTTCGCGATCGACGCCATCTGCTTGTGGTGCACCGCGGTGCACGTGCTGACC
>CAVWKG010000015.1:0-13903 GCA_963755375.1 uncultured Acidimicrobiaceae bacterium
GAGCTGGAATAGTTCGTCTCAGCCCCAGCCGGGCTACCCCCACGCCTGCCAAACAGCGAGGCACACTTCCGACGTGACCTTCGATCCGTACGCGCCATACGGGGCGGTTGTTGCAACGAGCATGCGGGTCGTGACCTGGAACGTCTGGGGTCGCTACGGCCAGTGGCAGCGGCGACAAGCGGCCATCGAGGACGTGCTGGTCTCGGCGAGACCCGACATCGTCTGCCTGGTCGAGTCCTGGTCGAGCACCGAGACCACGCAGGCAGAGAGCGTCGCCCGACGGCTCGGAGTGGAACATCACCTGTTCGTCGGTGACTGGCAGCAGGACAATTGGGTTTCGGGCATCGGCCTGGTCTCACGCTGGCCAATGTCCATCGTCGAACGACGGAAGCTACGGGGAGACGACGATTCCGGAGTCGGCGAGGTTCTGGCGGCGAGGATCGAGGGCGAACGCGGGCCTATCCAGCTTTTTGCCGTCATGCTGGACTACCCACTCGACGCCAGCCGGGTGCGCCAAGACCAGGTCCGCCAGCTCGCGAAGCTCATTTCGGAGACCACCCGCCGGCGCCACCCGGTGGTGGTGTGTGGCGACTTCAATGCTGGACCCGACTCCGACGAGATCCGCATGCTCACCGGACGCAGCGCCACTGCTGCGCCGGGTCTGGTCTTTTACGACGCGTGGGAGGTGGCCGGAGACGGAACACCGGGCCTTACGTGGTGCAACGGCAACCCCCTCGCCGCGGTCGCGATGTACCCCGATCGACGATTCGACTACGTGCTGTCGGCGTGGCCGCGGCTCGGTGCCGTGGGTCACCCCACCTACTGTGAACTGCTCGGCGTCGTGCCCGCCGAGCAGTTGCAACTGTCCGACCACTACGGGGTCCTCTGCGACCTTCGCTACTGAAGCGGACTCAACCACCGCCGACGACCGGCGAAACGGACGCCGTTCTCCGAGCCTTTGGACGGACCTCGTTTCGGCTCAGGCTCTCGCCATCGCCCCGAGAATCATCTCGTCCACTTCTTCTGCCACCTTTTCCAGTGGTCGATCCTTGCCTGCGCCTGGACGTCGCCTGCCTCGGCGGCATCTCCGTTGCGCTTCACGGAGACCCGATGGAGAACATCACCCACGAGGATGACGAACATCCCGCCCAGGAACCCAACCGCCCAATTGGTGATGGCGAGCGCCAGCATGGCGAGTGGAGCGCAGACGACGAGTCCGAGAAGGACGACGTCGAAGACGAACTGACCGGTCCCGCCCGTGCCGTTCGTGGAGCTGCGATGCCAGAGGACCAATCCGGCCAACAAGCCAATTGCCAGCCCTCCTCCGACAATCAGACGGGTGGCATGCAAGTCCCAAAGACGAGCCAAACGTTGGGAGCGCGTGGGCGGTGAGAAGCTGGACGATTGTTGTCGTCCAGATGTCGGATCATCCCATTGGGTAGGCGGCCAGGTGTTGATCCCCCAACGCTAGATGCGCGGTCAAGTCCATGCCAAGGACCTTCCACCCACCCCGAGCCAAGCCAGACACCTGGTGATCCCCCCCCACGCATGAAACACGCGGCATTCGTTGGAACCCGGTCCTGTTCCACACGCAGGGCAGCCCGGTGCCAGAGCTAATTCAGTTCGGGATCGGGCGTTGCCTCATCCCTGACTGGCCGCCCTTCGATCTCTGCATCGCTCGTGACGGTCGCCGCCGGACGAACTCTCGCAGTCCTCTCAAGAGTTGCGTGATCACACGAGCTTCAACTCGCCGTGGGGAACACTGGCTGATGCGGGAGAGGCTCGGAGCACTCCACGTGGGTTCTGCTCAGCACTGGCCGATGGAAGAAGGGTACTCGGGGCATTGAAACCGGACCTGATCCTGGCCTCGTGATGCATGAGAGACTTGGCGGATGGCTGGCTTGGACCTGGTCACGCTGGTCGTACAGAGCTACGACCCGGCGATCGAGTTCTTCGTCGAAAAGCTGGGCTTTGAGTTGGTGGAGGATGCTCCATCCGTGACCAACGACGGACATCCGAAACGATGGGTCGTCGTGCGTCCGCCCGGAGGTCAGACAGGAGTTCTTCTGGCACAGGCCGATGGAGGGGAGCAATCTGCCATTGTTGGACGCCAAGTGGCCGATCGTGTCGGCTTCTTCTTGCACGTAGATGACTTTGCCGAGACACACGGCCGGATGGCGTCTGTCGGTGTCGAATTCGTTACCGCTCCACGCATCGAGCGATACGGAGAGGTCGCAGTGTTCCTGGATATCGCTGGCAATCGTTGGGACCTGATCGGACACCCTTAGAGAGCGCCGACTCCAACTCGGCGTGCTGAGGCCGTCCGCGTCAGACTGTCCAGGTGGACGGGGAATTGCCGGGAGGACTGGCAAATGCCGGCCGAGTTTTCCGTCAGGGCGATTCGGTTCTTCGACCCTCAAATCCCAACTCGCCTTCGATTCATGCGTTCCTGAAGGCCCTGAGGGGTACCGGATTCGAGGGAGCGTCTCTGCCCGGCGAAATCCAGACGGACGGACAGGAACGACTGGGCTTCATCGAGGGGGAAGTCCCGATCCCGCCGTATCCAGAATGGGCACAGGCGGATGATGCTCTCGCTTCCATCGTGGCACTGATGCTCGAGTTCCACTCCGCGTCGGCCTTGGTCACGGCAGAGCTATCGACATGGAGCGACGAGCTGGCCGACCCATTTGGAGGACCGGTCGTGTGCCACAACGACGTGTGCATGGAAAACGTTGTTTTCCGTGACGGTGCTGCCGCCGGCCTGCTCGACTTCGACTTTGCCGCGCCTGGTCGACCGATCTACGACTTGGCACAGTTTGCCCGAATGTGCGTACCGATCGACGACGACGAGAGCGCTGAGAGACTCGGGTGGAACATCACTGACCATCCAGCTCGACTCAGACTTGTCTCTGACGCCTATGGACTCGACGCCAAGGCTCGCGATGACCTCATCGATTGCCTGGATCGCTCCATGAATCGAGGAGAAGACTTTGTCCGACGCCGGGTCGCTGCTGGCGACCCGAACTTCATTCGCATGTTGGAGTCGATGGGCGGGATCGAGCGTTACGGGCGGCGCAGATATTGGTGGGAGAGCAAACGAATGGAATTCGTCACTGCGCTGGCGTGAGGAGGCACCGGAGGATTTCAATTCCGCGTACCGGGTCACCCTCCGACGGGCGCCGTCTCGAGAGGCGGATTTCGCCATTGAGTCGTAGATTTCTGCCATGACGGCGTTCATCAAATACGTAACATTTGACTGTGCTGACCCTCAGCGGCTGTCCGCCTTTTGGTCCGCCGTGACCGGCTACCAGGTCGTCACGGCAGAAGAGGACTTTGCGGCGTTGGCTGCCCCCGACGCGCGCGGAATCCGAGGGATCCTGTTCTGGCGGGTGCCCGAGCCAAAGACGACGAAGAGTCGCATGCACGTTGACTTGGCATCCAAGAGCCCGGAGGACGAGATTGATCGGATTCTTGCACTGGGCGGTCGAAGGATTGAGTTCCGGGAGGGGAACGGTACAAGTTGGACGGTCATGTTGGACCCTGAGGGCAACGAGTTCTGCGTAGGTTGAATCTGCTGAACGCAACGAGCCCAGCAGCGGCAACAGGTCTCGGCACGGCGTACGGGGCACCCGTCCGCCGATAATCCGCCCAACCGTTAAGGCAATCCCTCGATGATCTTCAACACCTCTTCCGTTCGGTATCCGTGGCGACGAGAGAATCCAAGGAGTTCACGACAACGAGTTACGACCGCACTGAGACCCGGTGCTTCCCCTGTCACCGTGATGCCGCGTCCTCGTTGAAACTCCAGGAGGCCTTCATCTCGTAGTTGGCGCAGCGCACGGAACATCGTGTTCTGGTTGATGCCCATGACTGCGGCCATGTCTCGGGCCGGAGGAAGTCGTTCTCCGGGCTTCGCTTCGCCTTCGGCGATCTCACGACGAAGCTCCGCAGCCACTTGGAGGTAGAGGGGCATGGGATGGTCGCCGTCGGAGGCCATGGACAGATAATACTATCTGATCTAGTATCTTTCGAAGTGAAGACTCTGGAGCACTCGACGACCGGGAGTGCCGCCACAGGGACGACTTGCTCCAGCGCTCCAACTGATGAGGAACTCATCATCAAAGAAGCCAGGCGGAGGCAGCGTCATCGTCGACTGGCAAGAGGAGCCGCGACCCTTGTCCTGCTTGGAGGACTGATCGGCGTGGCCGTCGTGCTCACACTCGGGTCGTCGGACCCTGTTCATCAACCGACGCCCGTGCTTCCCTCGCTGCCGACAGGCGCGGCTGCGCCGACCGGAGTCGTCCCGAAGGTCGCGTGGTCCGACTACCAAGGCCAACTCCATATCGGTGACCTCAATGGTCTCGGCGAACATGTCGTGGCCCAGACCGATGCCGATCCGACGACCTCCTTGCTCGCGCTGGGCGGCGGGATTTTCTGGGTCCGATCCGAGTATCCGACTCCTCTTCAAACGGTCGATCCGATCGTGGACCCGACGGTGCAGCGTTTCGATCTGGCCACCGGAGCGACGACGACGCTGGGCCCGGGTAGCCAGGTCTTCGCCGCACCCGACAGCTCCCGTGTCTACGTCGCGACCGGCGCTGAAGAGCTTGTCGAATACACGCCGGGGGGCGTGCCGATCGGGCACGACCTTCGAGTCCCCACGGGTTGGTTCCTCTCGGCCCCGAGCCTCCTCGGAGATCCCGACCCAGCCACCGCGAATGGGGTCCTGGTCATGTCTGCGCCGCAGCAGATCGCGCGGAACCCAAGCACGCTGGCCCTTTGGAACCCCGACACCGGGCGTGTGCACACAATTGGGAAGGTGTGGAAGGTCATCGGTACCCACACGACGCCTGGCGCCGCGAGCAGCCTGATCGCTTGGGCGCCCGCCAGCTGCGAAGAGGTACGAAACTGCCCTCTCGAGATCACCGATTCGTCGACGCTGGCGACTCGCTCGGTGTACAGCCCGTTCGGACGGGGATTCGACTGGGGTGGTGGCTTCTCGCCCGACGGGTCGGCGCTGGCGGCCTTCGTGCCAGGTCCTTTTCACCTCAGTCCGACGGCGCGGCTCGTGCTGATCACTGGCTCGGGTCGTATTCGGTCGGTGCCAGGGGTAACGATCAACCATGGGGACGCTCTGGCCTGGGCTGAATGGTTCCCAGATAGCAGCCACCTCATTGTTGGTGGAGTCGGCTCTCCCGGCGGAGTGGTGAACGACAACCATTTCGTGGTGAGCAGGGCGAACCGGAGTGCCATGCCGTTTCGATTCCTGCCCAACGGAGACCAGGACATCAACTTCAGCGCTGTGGTCCTGCCGTAAGTTGAGGCAGTCAGATGTCGGCTCTGGCTCGAACACCCGCGACTGAATGCCGCTCTGGCCCAGTACGGCGTTCCTCGCTCCTCGTCCACAGACATGCTGTCTCACGTCGATCTGGCAAAAGCTCGTTCTGGTGCCGGGACCTCAGGTCACCGGTGACCTCAACCCGGCGTCGGTGTACAGGCCCGGAGACCCTGGTCTGGGAGCTCCGCGGTGGGGCGTCCCGCGCGCTCAGGTGACGACGAGCCCCCGGCCCGTGACGAGCGGCAGGTCGAGCGCCGTGACGAGACCCGGCGGGGCCGCCACGACCGCCGGCACGGCGTTGACGAGGCGCATGGCGGTCGCCTTCAGCCCGGCCGTGTTGTGGTCGCCGTCGGTCCCAATGAGTTGCAGATCGAGTGTGTAGTTCGGTTCGCCCTTGATGGCAACCCGGTAGCCACCTTGGCCGGCCGGCTGCGGCCACGATGCGCCGAGGTCATCGCGCAGCCGGGTGACGTGCTCGAGCACGATCACGGCGCGGTCACCGACCATGCCCCGGACCTCGAAATGCATGGCCGCGGTGGTGCCGGCTTTGACGGTGCCGGCATCGACCTCGAAGTCCTCCGGTGCGGCCTCGCGCTCGTGCCATTCGGTCACCTCCGTCAATGTCACCCCGAGGCCGGCGGCGATCTGGCGTACTACCGAGCCCCAGGCCATGGTGAGCACGCCGGGGGTGAGCAGGAACGGCACCTCGTTGAGGTCGCCGCCGAAGCCCATGATGCCGAAGAGCACCATGGGCTGGTTGTAGGTGTTGTAGTTGAGGATCTCAGAGCAGCGCACCTCCTCAATGCGCTCGCTGACGCCGGACAGCACGAGCGGGAGTGCGTCGTTGGCGAACCCGGGGTCGACCCCGTTGACGAAGATGGAGACGCCCGCCTTCTCGGCCGCCGCGATGACCGGGGCGGCCAAGGGGTCGTCCGGTGCGGGGTACTGCAGCATCACCGGGCTCGATGAGACAACGTTGATGCCGGCGGCCAGGAAGCGCTCCAGGTCGGTCAACGCTTCGAAGATGCGATCGTCGGCCATTGCTGTGTGCACGATGCAGTCGGGCTCGAGCGCGAGGAGGGCGTCGACGTCGCTCGTGGCGGCCACCCCGAAGATACGGGCGAGCCCGGCCAGCTCGCCGGCGTCGTGGCCCACCTTGTCGGGATTCGAGACGAAGACCCCGACCAGCTCCAGTTCGGGGTGCGCGTGGATACCCGCCAGGGAGTGGCGCCCGACATTGCCGGTGCTCCATTGCACGACGCGGTACGGCATGGCGGTCCTTAGAGGTCGGGGATGGGCATCTCGAGGTTGGGCGACTGCAGACCGCCGTCGACCTCGATGATCTTGCCGGTGACGTAGGACCCGGCGGGTGAGGCCAGGTAGAGGATCGCCGACGCGATGTCGTCGACGTGGCCCAGGCGCCTGAGCGGGGTGGCCTCCTCCATGGCGGTGCGCAGCTCGTCGCTCGACATGACGATGTCCAAGGCCGAGGTGGCGGTCGAGCCGACGCCGATGGCGTTGACCCGGATGCGCGGCGCCAGGTCGCGCGAGGCCAGCCGGGTGTACTGCTCCACGGCGCCCTTCACCGTGCCGTAGCCCACGTAGCCGCGTCCGGCCACATGCCCCATCACCGAGGAGATGCTGACGATGGCGCCCCCCGGGTGCTCGCCCTCGAGCATGCGTGGCACGGCCGCCCGTACCAGCGCATGCCCGGCGGACACGTTGAAGCGGAAGGCTTCTTCTAAGAAGCGGGGCGACGTGTCGAGCAGCGGCCGCGGCATGGTGCCGCCCATGTTGTTGACGACGATGTCGAGCCGGCCCAGCTCGGTGAAGGCCGTCTCGGCCAGCGACGCCATGAGGTCGAAATCGGTCAGGTCGCCGGGCACGACGACGGCGCGGCGGCCAGTCACCTCGACCTTCTTGGCCACCTCACGCAACTGGTCCTCCGTGCGGGCGGCCAGGACGATGTCGGCGCCCGCTTCCGCCAGCGCCACCGCGGTGGCGGCCCCGATGCCGCGGCCGCTGGCCGTGACGATGGCGACCTGGTCGGTGACGAGGAATCGATCGAGGATCATCCGGCGAATGTAGCTGGCCGCCGCGGAGGGCGCGCCGGGCTCAGGCCGGGTCGGTCCCCAGCGCGGGGTCAGCGTTGCCGTTGCCCGATGCCGGCGTCCCGATCCGTGCGACCAGATCGGCCCAGCCCATCTGGTCCTCGAGAACGGGGAAGGGTTTGGGCATGACCTTGGCCTTCACCTCGTCGGGCAGGCTGAGGTCACCGCCGGTATGCCCCACGCTGAACACGCGCTCGGGCCGGGCGCGCCCCACCATGGCGCGGCCCCACCGCCACAGGGCGGTGAAGCGGTGGCCGAACCCGTTGAGGAAGGCCAGGTGCACAAACATCCAGATGATGAATCCGGGGAAACCGCTGAGCCGCACGCGGCCAACGCTGACGATCGCCTTGAAGCGGCCGATGGCGGCGGCGCTGCCGAGATCGCGGTACTTGAACGGGACGCTGTCGGCGCCCTTCAGCCGGCGCTTGATCGTGTTGGCGGCGTGCAGGCCACCCTGCATGGCCACCTCGCAGACGCCAGGAAGGTTGTTGACGGTCGCCATGTCGCCGATGGCGAAGACCTCGGGGTGTCCGGGCAGGCTGAGATCGGGCAGCACGGCGATCCTGCCGGCGCGGTCGGTCTCGGCCCCGGTGGCCTCGGCCAACATGCCTGCCAGCGGCGAGGCCTGGACACCGGCGGCCCAGATCACGGTGCCGCAGTCGAAGCGTCCCTTGTCACCATTGGCGCTCTCGGTGTCGACCCCGAACGGATCGACGCCAACGACGCGGAGGCCCATACGCAGCTCGACGCCCATCTTCTCGAGCTCGGCCCGGGCCCGGCCGGAGAGCTCTCCGCCGAAGTTTGCCAGCGGCTCTTTGCCGCCGTCGACGAGAATGACCCGGACCGTCGCGGGTTCGATGTGGCGGAAGTCCTTGGTGAGGCTGCGGTAGGCGAGTTCGCGTATCTGCCCGCCCAGCTCGACACCGGTCGGCCCGGCGCCGACGATGACGAAGGTCATCCAAAACCGCTGCAGCGCGGCGTCGCTCAGGTTCTCGGCGACCTCCAGCGCGCCATAGACACGGCGCCGCAGCTCCATGGCGTCGTCGATCGTCTTCATACCCGGGGCGATCATGGCGAACTCGTCGTGGCCGAAGTACGACTGCCCAGCGCCGGCGGCGACGATGAGGCTGTCGTAGGAGAACTCGCCGATCTCGCCCGGGAGGGAAGCGGTGTGCACGACCCGCCGCTCCAGGTCGAACCCGGTCACCTTGGACAGGACGACGTCGACGTTCTTGCGCTTGCGCAGCGTGTGGCGGAGCACGGGCGAGATCGCGCCGGGCGAGAGGATACCGGTCGCCACCTGGTAAAGCAGCGGCTGGAAGAGGTGGTGGTTCCGCTGGTCGATCAATGTGACATCGACGTCGGCGCCGGAAAGCAGCCGCGTGGCGGGTAGGCCGCCGAAACCACCACCGATAACGACAACGCGGTGGCGTTGCGTTGCGCTCACGACGGCTCCTTTCGCGGGGAGGCAGGGGCCCCGCCCCCAGGGTACGACGTCGTCATCCGGCGGGTCGGCCTCAGGCCAGCCGCTCGGTCAGGTGCTCGCCGACCCGAATGGCGTTGGCCATGGCGGTCAGCGCGGGGTTCACCGCGCCGATGCTCGGGAAGAAACTCGTGTCGACGACGTAGAGATTATCCACGTCGTGGGCCTTACAATTGGGATCGAGCACGGAGGTCTGGGGGTCGGTGCCGAAGCGGCACGTGCCCGCCTGGTGTGCCACCCCGGCGACCGGGATGTCCATCGACATGTAGAAATTCTTCTCGAGCACGTGGTGCTGGGCCATGCCCACGTGGTTCAGGATCTTCTTCAGCTCGCCGTAGAGGCGCTCGGCCTCCTTGTCGTTGGTCGACGTGTAGGACAGGCGTACGTCGCCGTCGCCTTCGAGCGTGACCCGGTTTTCGGGCCGGGGGAGGTCCTCGGTCGTCAGCCAGAAGTCGACCGCGTGGGAGGCGACGTCGGCCAGGCTCCAGTGGGGTGCCAGGAGCGTGAGGTGGGGCTCTTCCCCCTTCATGGCCTCGGCGTTGGACTTGCCGACCATCTGGATGTTGCCCAACGGGAAGTCGAAGTCGGGACCGCCGAAGTAGAAGTCGTTCAGCCCGAGCGTCTTTTGGAAGGCGGTCTCGTTGGGCTCCTTGCCCAGCGCCACAACCGCCTTGGAGTTGTGGAACATGTAGTTGCGCCCGACCTGGTCCGAGCCGTTGGCCAACCCGTTGGGGTGGGCGTCGCTCGCCGAGGACAGCAGCAATCGGGCGCTGTTGGTGGCCCCGGCCGAGACCACCACGATGTCGGCCGCGAAGACCTCCTCGGCGCTCCCGTGCTGGGTGATCACGCCGGTGACGGTCCGGCCGGTCGGGTCGGTCTGCAGGCGCGTCACCTCGTGGTCCACCAGCAGGGTGACGTTGGAGTGCTGCAGGGCCGGGAGGACCGCGATGGTCTCGGCGTCCGCCTTGGCCTGCACCAGGCACGGGTAGCCGTCGCACCAAGTGCAGCGGATGCAGGTGCTGGTCGGGGGGTTGGCCTCATCGAGGAGGATGCCACAGGGCGCGTTGAAGGGGTGGTAGCCGGCCTTCTCGAGGTCGTCGTGGATCTGCTGGATTCGGGGCTCGTGGCTGACGGCGGGCCAGGGGTACGGGCGGCTCCAGGCGCCCTCGGTCGGGTCCTCGCCGTGGTTGCCGTGGACCTGGTAGAGCCACTCGGCCTTGGTGTACCACGGCTCGAAGTCGTCGTAGGTCAGCGGCCAGGGCGGGGAGACTCCGTCGGCGTGCGTGACCTCACCGAAGTCTCCTGGGCGCAAGCGGTAGAGGGCGGCGCCATAGAGCTTGGTCGCGCCCCCGACGTAGTAGTGGACCCCGGGCTGGAACGCCTTGCCCTCCTTGTCCTTCCACGAGTCGGGCGAGGTGTAGCGGCCCTGGACAAAGACGGCCTCGGGCTCCCAGTTCTCCCTCTCGCGGGGCAGGAAGCCACCTCGCTCCAACAGAAGGATCCGCTTGCCCGAGGGGGCGAGTGTGTGGGCCAGGGTCCCCCCGCCCGCACCCGTTCCGATGATGATGACGTCGTAGTGCTCGGCCATGAAGGACCTCCTCTCGCCGCATGGCCGCAAGGCGGCGGCTCTATTTGCTTTTAGGGCGCGGCTCAGGCCCGAGATCGTTACAGCGGCCCCGCGCCGCGTTCGGCCTCGATGAGCCGGCCGACCGCGTCGATCAGCGCCAGGTGGGTGAAGGCCTGTGGGAAGTTGCCTAGGTGCTCGCCGGTGGTGGCGTCGATCTCCTCGGCGTAGAGCTGCAGCGGCCCGGCGAAGGCGAGCAGCTTCTGGCAGAGGGAGCGGGCGCGCTCTTCCTCGCCGATCATGGCCAGCGCGGTGACCAGCCAGAACGAGCAGATGGTGAATGTGCCTTCCTTGCCCTCGAACCCGGTGTCGGTCGTGTCGACCTTGTAGCGCAGTACCAGCCCGTCCTCGGTCAGCTCGTCAGCGATGGCGAGCACGGTGGCGCGCACCCGCTCGTCGTCGGGCGGCAGGAACCCGAGGATCGGGATCAACAGAAGGGAGGCGTCCAGTTCCTCGTTGCCGTAGGCCTGGCGGAACCGGCCCTGCGAGTCGACGCCCTGGTCGAGGATTTCGGCCTTCAGGTCGTCGGCTGCTTTGCGCCACTGGTCGGCCCGCTCACGGTCCTGGCGGGTCCGGGCCATGTCGGCGCCGCGGTCCATCGCCACCCAACACAGGACCTTGGAGGCCGTGAAGTGCTCGGGATCCCCCCGGATCTCCCAGATGCCCTGGTCCGGGTCCCCCGAGTGGGTGATGGCGGCCTCGACGAATTTGGCCAAGCCTTCCCAAACGGGTTTCACGATCTGCGCCGCACCCTGGCGGAGGGAGACGTCGACGGCATCGAGGATCATCCCCCACACGTCGTTCTGGTGCTGATCCCAGGCGCCGTTGCCCACCCGCACCGGCCGTGAGTTCCGCCAGCCGGACAAGTGGTCGAGGGTGGACTCCGTTAGGTCCTTCCGACCGTCGATGCCGTACATGATCTGCAGGTTGAAGTCGCCGCCACTCCCGGCCACCGCCTCCAGCACGAAGGCGAAGTATTCGAGCGCCTCCCAGTCGAACCCGAGCCGGTAGAGCGAGCGCAGCATGAAGGAGGAGTCGCGGATCCAGGTGTAGCGGTAGTCCCAGTTGCGCGCCCCGCCCGGAGTCTCGGGCAGAGAGGTGGTGGCGGCCGCCATGATGGCGCCGCTGGGGGCGTAGCTCAGGCCCTTGAGCGTCAGTGCGCTGCGCTCCAGATAGCTGCGCCACGGATGGTCGGGAAACGTGCCGTTGGAGAGCCAGTCGCGCCAGTAGCTGACGGTGGCCGCGAGCTGAGCCTGCGCCTCGTCCAGGTCGGTGGGCTGGCCGCCTGACCACGACACCGAGACGAATGCGCTCTGGTCCTTTTCGAGCGTCGAACGGCCATAGCAACGGGCGCCCGCCGCCCCGAGACGGAGGGACGACGTCACGGTCAGCACTGGGTCTCCGACCGGCGGGCGGCACGTCATGATCTCGTAGCCGTCCCCGTCGTAGTCCCAGATACCGGTCTGAGCCCCGTACTCGAACACGGGCACCGCGTTGGCCACCACCTCGACGTGGCCCTCGATGCAGGTGGCCAGCCGCAGCAGTGTGCCGTTTGCGGCGGCGTCGCCGGGGGCACGCCGGTAGTCAGCGCGCCGATTTCCGTCCACCATGGGCTGCACCACGAGCAGGTCGTGCACGATCAGCCACCCGGTCGGGGTGTGCCACGTCGTCTCGAGCACCATGGTCCCGGGGATGTATCGCCGCTGGTGTGGCACCTGGGTGCCCAAGGGCCCGAAGCGGAAATTGCCCGCGGTGCGGTCGAGGATGGCGCCGAAGACGCTGGGCGAGTCCGGCCGGGGAAGGCACAACCACTCGACCGAGCCGTTCGGAGCCACGAGACAGCTGTTCTCGCAGTCCGAGAGGAACCCGTAGTCGGCGATGGGGGGAAAGGTCTCTTCCTGACGTTCTGCCTCGGTGTCGTCGGTCACACCGTTGATCGTAGGGAAGCCAGAAGCCGATGTCGTCACCCCGATGGGATGACACGCGGCCCCGAGTCAGGTCATCGATCATCGCCAACGTGACGGAACGGTAAACGGGTGAGACGCACGACGGATGGTTCGCCCTGTCGTCGAGGCCGATACCTCTGTAGCGTAAGGATCCTCGTTCGAGACCGTGTCCGGAGCGACGCAGAGACGGAGGTACCACCATGGCCGAGGAACTCGAGGGCAAAGTCGCCATCGTCACCGGAGGCAACACCGGCATCGGAGCCGCCGTGGTACTGGCTCTCGCCGAGAAGGGAGCCAAGGTCGTGATCGATTACGTCTCCAACCCGCAGGCAGAAGAGGAACTTGAGCGCAAGATAGCCAGTCTGGGGGAAGCAGCAGTCGGCATCGAAGCCGACGTCTCCAAGATCGAGGACCTCCAGCGCATGGTCGACAGGGCGGTCTCGAGCTTCGGGCGGCTCGACGTCATGGTCAACAACGCAGGGATTGAGACGCGGACCTCGGTCCTCGACACCACCGAAGGGCAGTTCGAGAAGGTCATCGCGGTGAACCTGAAGAGCGCGTTCTTCGGGACACAGCTGGCGGCCAAGCAGATGATCGCCCAGGGCGGGGGCGGTCGCATCATCAACATGACGTCGGTCCACGAGGACTGGCCGATGCCCGGCAACACCGCCTACTGCCTCTCCAAGGGCGGCATGCGCATGCTGACGAGGACGGCCGGCGTGGAGCTCGCTCCACACAACATCTGCGTCGTCGGCGTCGGGCCGGGCGCGGTGAACACGCCGATCAACGCACAGACGATCGCCGATCCCGCGGCGCTGGCCAAGCTCAACAGCGCCATCCCGATTGGCCGCATGGCGGAACCCAGCGAGATCGCCTCGGTGGTGGCGTTCCTCGCCGGCGACGGTGCCAGCTATGTCACGGCGACGACCATCTTCGCCGACGGCGGCATCATGCAGAGCAGCCCCGGGCTCTGATCGGGTCTCGGCCGGTGCCCTGGAGTCGGGCGCGGCACCGTCACCGACGTTCGGCATGGCCCGGCGGGGGCGGAAGTCGCGGTAGCTCCGGGCCCGGTGGATTAAAACGGCTGGGACGAACAACGCCGCCGCCACCGTCATCACCCGCAACGAGTACGTGGGGCTGGGCCGCGGTGTCGATTGTCTGGTTGTAGGCGCATTGGTCGACGAGACCGTGAAGGGCCCGGCGCCCGGCGCCCGGCGTCCCGGAAGGCGGCCGTTTCAGCGTGCATGGATGGATCGCCGTCCTGGACGCGTCGGTTGTGGCGGCGTCCGAGCAGCGTCCCGTCGGTAAGGCAGAGGGCGGCGCCGATCGGGATGCCACCCTCGGAGGCGCCGTGGCGGGCCCCGTTTCGGCGACGGCGAGCATCTCGCACCCGAACGCCTT
>CAVWKG010000016.1:0-690000 GCA_963755375.1 uncultured Acidimicrobiaceae bacterium
ACACGCCTGTCGGATCCCAAGGTTCTCGCGCATGTCTACGAAGTGCCTGAAGAGGCGTTTGGCGAGATGATGGAAGGGTTTGCTCCGGAGTTCGTTGCGCCTGCCGCAGCCTTATTGGCCCACGAGTCCTGTCAACTGAACGGAGAGGTATTGGTTGCCGGCGGCGGTCAGGTGCTCAGGATGGCGATCATGCAGACCCAGGGCTTCACCTCATCCTCGTTGACGCTCGAGGATCTCGCGGCAAATCTCGACACCGTCTTGGACACGCAGGCGCGACAGTCATGGAGGCCGAGGTCCGGAGGGTGTGACCGATGCTTGAGCCGCCGATGATCAGCGGCAAAGAGGTCCTTTATCAGAGGATTGACCCAAATAGTTGTTCCTCGTAAGGCTCGCCCCGCTCGGCATGCGTAAACGGGTCGACAGCATGATGGCTCGGGAGGTCCATTCTCATTCGGGGGAGAACGTGAACAGCGCGACGAAGGTCCCGGTGGACGCTCAGGTCGACATCTGCAATCGATACGCGCTTTTGGCGTCCGCCATCTCCGGTCGGCCGTTGGAGGTCGCGGCCGGGGATCCGGGCAGGCCGGCCTGGAGCGACGGACGAACCGTTTTCATCGACGCGGAGAGGCTGCCCAGACCCAGCTGCAATGCGTCGTGATCCAAGCGTCCCTCATGTACGCGGGGAGCCTCGAGCCCCGAGTCCTCCACAAGTTGGCCCGAAAGCCGTCCGCAACTCGGCGTTACCTGAGCCTTGAAGGACATCGTGCTCTGACCGCGCTATCGGACCTGCTCCCGACCACCGTTGTTTCCGTGGCCGACCCAATACGGCAAAGCGAACAGAATCTCCGCAGTCGTCACTGATCCTGGCCATCGGGTCGGAGGACATCCCGGACCCTCCGGCCTCCTTTGGTGTGATTCGTCCTCGCCACGTCGGGATGGTCGGTGACGAGCGGATTGACGGACTGGGATCCACTCACGTTCCGCCACGAGAACGTCAGGCAGTTCTCCGCGAACTCGAGGACGACATTGGAGAAGGCGCGATCGTCGACATTCTCGCGAGTCCCGTCGGTGGGGGCGGTCCGATCGGACGACTCCTCAAGCGACTGCTCGGCGACGCCAGGTCATCGGGGGCCGGTAGCCCAGGAGCAGACGCTCCGACCCGGTTGACGCGGAGCAGTAACCGTGTCTCTCGCTTGGGCTCGCCCACAATGAGGCGTCTAGCGGTATCGAACGACGGATCTCTCGATGTCATCCGAGGGTTCGTCTACCCGGAATGGAATGTTCATTTGAGGAGCTATCGGCCCGAGTGGTGCACCGTGGTTGAGCTCGAGCCCGAAGACGGAGACCGATCCCGAATTCCCGCAGGGAACACGAGGTCCCTGCGACGTGCGCTAGCCCGCCTCGGGACGGAGGTCGAGCGACAACGTCGCCAACCGCAGGGAGAGGATCTTGATCTCGACGCCGCAGTCGACTTCTACGTCGAGGTCCGGGCACGCTCGTTTCCTGACGAAGACGTCTATATCGAGAGTCAACGGAGCCGGCGGGACCTCTCTGTGCTCGTTCTCCTGGACATCTCTGGTTCTGCCGGCGAGTCGAGCGGGTCCGGCGGCATCGTTCACGACCACCAGGTGTCCGCTGCGGCTGATCTCACCGCAGCGCTCCACCAGGTCGGCGACCGCGTCGCCCTCTACGGATTTCGCTCGCAGGGGCGCTCCGCTGTGCACGTCTACCCGGTGAAGCGATTTGACGACAGCGTGTCGACGCTGACGGAGAGTCGTCTGGGAGGCTTGCGCCCAGGAGGCTTTACTCGGCTCGGAGCAGCCATCCGTCACGGTGCCTCGACCTTGGAGCGGCAGGGAGGAACCGGACGACGTCTGTTGGTTGTCCTGTCCGATGGGTTCGCGTACGACCATGGCTACGAAGGGTCCTACGGTGAGGCCGACACGCGACGCGCCCTCTCCGAGGCCCGGCATCAAGGCATCGGATGTCTTTGCCTGAGTATCGCCTCCACCACGGATGCTGAGGCACTGCGGAGAGTATTCGGTACAGCTGCGTATGCGGCGTTTGGCAGCACGGACCTCATGGCGAGTGCGATCGGCCCCTTGTTCCGCGCTGCCCTCGGGACGGCGGAGGTACAACGGAGACGATCCGAGCGAGTCACACGGTCGACGGAGCTCCTGTCGATAGAGAGGAGTGGGACGTGAGTCAAGATGTACCGCCGTTCTACGTGCCGGTCGGGACCGAGGTGCAGGTGTTCGGGGCTGCCTTTCAACAGGGCCTTTCGGTCATGTTGAAAGGCCCGACGGGGTGCGGCAAAACGCGTTTCGTTGAGGCCATGGCACATGACCTCGGTCGCCCGCTGATTACCGTGGCCTGTCACGACGACTTGACGACCGCCGATCTCGTTGGCCGATTCCTACTGCGCGGCGGAGAAACCGTTTGGGTCGACGGTCCGCTCACTCGTGCGGTTCGGGAGGGCGCCATCTGCTATCTGGACGAGATCGTCGAAGCCCGTCAGGACACCACTGTCGTCCTCCATCCACTGGCGGACTATCGCCGTCAGCTTCCCATGGAACGACTCGGCGTGACCCTGGACGCAGCATCGGGCTTCTGCCTCGTCGTGTCGTATAACCCGGGCTACCAGAGCGTCTTGAAGGACCTGAAGGACTCGACTCGTCAGCGCATGGTGGCCATCGAGCTCGACTTTCCTCCGGCCGACGTGGAGCACAAGATCCTGGTGCACGAGGCTGCAATCGACGAGGAGTTGGCCACACAGTTGGTGCGGCTCGGTGGGGCGATCCGGCGGCTCGAGACATCGGGGCTGCGCGAAGTCGCATCGACGCGAGTGCTCGTCGCAGCGGCTCGGCTCGTCACTGCCGGCCTGGAACTACGCGACGCGGCACGAGCAGCCATCGCCGGGCCTCTGACCGACGACCCCATCGTCACCGCGGGACTTTTCGAGATGATCGACGCCTACGTCACGCACACCTCCACCTAAGGGCTATGTCTGCTTGTTGACAGGATAAGACGCCGTCACTAGGTTCTGGAACAAATCTCAGGTTCGCCTGGGGGAGCTTCGTCAAGGGGGGCGAGTTGTCCTACGAGTCTCACGCCGAACCCATCAAGCTCGGCATCCTTATGGACTGGGTGGTGCCTGAGGACCATCCCAAAGAGCGAATCGACGACTTCTTTCTCCCCTTTGAACTGGTTTTCAAAGAAGGCTTGCAGCGGGGCCTTGTCGATCGCCCGATCGAGCTCGTTGTCCGTCAGTCCTGGGGCCTCCCGAAAGGGTCGGTCAAGTCTGTCGTCGATGGCTATGCGGAACTGGTCGATGAAGGTTGCCTTGCAGTCTTCGGGCCCAGTATCTCGGACAACTGCGTTCCGATGCGCGAGGCAATCGAAGATCGGTTCCACGTCCCGGCGATCAGCTGCTCGGGGTCCGATGAGTGGCTCGGTGAATGGACGTTCGCCCTTCCCCAAGGGTCCATGACCGACGAACCGATTCTCTGGGCGCAGATCCTTGCCAAGGGTGGACACACGCAGGTCGGAGCACTGATCGAGCAGTCGTTGGTCGGCGAGTCCTATATCCGGAACTTCCGCAAGGCCTGTCGTGACCGCGGTATCCAGATCGTGGCCGAGGAATGGGTCGCGCAGACGGCGGGTTCGGTGGAGGGCGCCTTAGGGAGGCTGCACGAGGCCAGGGCGACCGCCTTGGTCCACTGCGGGTTCGGTTTCGGAGTGTTCTTTGTCAACGGCGTGCTCGAGTCGATGCAATGGGATCCGACCCGGATCATGGGGACGGCATTCCAGAACGCCTGGTTCCATGAAGCCATGTGGAATGCCATGCTCGGCTGGATCGGCGTCGACCAGTACGACGAGAGCAACCCCGTGGGGCAGGCATTCCTCGACCAGTTCGCAGCCTCCTACGGTCGCCGGCCCGAATGGGTACTGCCCCTAGTGAACAGGGACTTCGCCACGGTGCTTCTCCATGCATTCGCGGACGCCCATCCCCTCAGCCCCCGAGGCGTCAAGGAAGCGCTCGAACGGGTGAAGATGGTGCCGGCAGCAGCCGGATCGCCTGGAACGTATCTGTCCTTCGGCAATTGGACGAGACGCGGTTGGATGGGAGCGGGCTACCTCGTCGCGCGGAAACTCGATCCTGATGGCGAACACTCGCATCTCGTCGACCGGTTCGGTGAGGGGTAGGGGATCGTGACCAAGATCGACGACAGACCAGCGGACGATCCGCGCACCGGTTCAGCCCCGGCCTCCGCATCCCGGCCGGCGGCTTGGGTCATTGTGCTCTTGCTCCTGGCCAACGTTGCCATCATCGCCATTCAGTACAACGCCCGCCGCGGTGCCGTGGCAGCTCGGATCGCCAACCCTGCCGTTCACGGCGCGCCGAGGCCGGTGGCGCCACTCTTCCATCACGACTGGGTCCCCACACTCGAGCTGGGTACCGCGCTCGGAGTCTTGGCGCTGGCGGTCATCTTCGTCGTCATGTGGCAGCGCTACCCGAAGCACCCGGTGCTGCTCATGGTGATCGCCACCACCGCCATCGTGTGGATGGACCCCATCATGAATTGGGCACCGTATGCGGCCTACAACCCCCAGCTCACACACTTCCCGGAGACCTGGGCGCTGGCGTCGCTGTCGCCCACGGTCGAGCCGTTCATCGGAGTGGGGTACGCCACCTTCTATCTCGGGGCCTATTTCCCCGCCATCTGGATCTTGCGACGGATCCAAGCTCGCCGCCCGGTCGATTCGTTCGCTTGGCGGCATCCGCTCATCAGTCTGGCGTTGCTGATCCTGGTGATCGGATTCATCTACGACGCCATTCTCGAGACGATCCTCGTTCGCATGCAGCTCTATATCTATTCCCAGGTCATCCCATTCGGATCACTCTTCGCTGGCAAGCCGTATCAGTTCCCGCTGCTCTGGGAGTCAACTTTCGTGTGCTGGGTGATGATTCCGGCGGGGGTGCTGCTCTACCGGGACGACACGGGGCGCACTCAGGCCGAGAAGCTGGCCCAGCGCATTCGTACCTTCCGCCTCTTCCGGGTGCGGCCCGCGCTCGCCACTTTCGCCGTCATGTTCGCCATTCTCAACGTCGCGTACTTCTGCTACGGCGCCAGCTTCGGCGTGATCAGGGCGACGGGTGCTGCGACCTCGGTCGCCTGCCCCTGGCCGTTCCCCGAGGCCAAGGTCTACGACCCGCAAGGCTTCTACGCCGAAGCCGGGCAACCCGGTCCCTACATGGCCGGTATCTGGGACGGGTGGGAATCAGCACAATCGGGACGACCCAATGTGGTGACCAATCCTGACGGGCGCTGTAGTCCGAAGAACGTCGACGGGAGCTCATAGCAACAGGATCGGAGCGAAAGTGGGGTCGGACGCCCACGGTAACCTGCTCACGGAGGCCATTGGGGAAGGGATACGTCGAGATCACGATGCCGAGGGAATTCGACCACCGTGCTCGGGCCGCGCGTGCGAACGGGAGCCCGAAGTGGGATCTGATATGAGCGCGGCGAAGCGCGGCCCTTCCGGAGTGGATCCTGAGTCACTGGACGCCCTGGATACGCAACGTCGGGATGAGATCCTCGACACCGCTTCCAGCGTGTTCGCCACCTCCGGGCTGCGCACAACGCTGCAGGAGATTGCTGAGGCGAGCGGCATCCAGCCAGGAAGCCTGTATCACCACTTCGAATCCAAAGAGGCCATCATCGTCGAGCTGGTGAAGCGGTACCACGTTGACCTCGATCGACAGGCGGAGATGGCGCTCAAGGAGCTCCGCGAGAGCGACCCAGGAGACATTGTCGACCGGATCACGAGCTTCAGTACTGCGATCGCGCAGTGCGCAGCACGCCACAGCGCGGCAGTGCAGTTCTCCTTCTACGACCCTCCACTAAGCGCTGGCCACGAACTGGTCCGACTGGCGGCCCGGGCACCCACGGCGACCGAGAAGGCGATGCTCAAGACCCTCGAGGCCGGGCACGCCGCCGGTTTGCTCCGTGATGACATCGAGCTGCGGATGCTCTCTCACAGGCTCACGCAGACGATGTTGCATGTTGGACTGGGCTTGTACCACCGTTACCGCTCCGTCGATCGGGTCGCCGAGCATCTCTGCGACATGGTCCTCTACGGAGTGGCGACGCGGGCCCCTCGGGACAGTCAGCTGGACGGATCGAAAGCTATGCAAGCCGTCGAGAAGGTCATGCTCTCATGGGATCCCAGCCCTGTCTCGGAGTCCGACCGGTCAGCCCTCATCCGAGCCGTGGCACGGACTGAATTCGGGCGGAGAGGCTATGAGGCCACGACCGTTCGGGACATCGCCGGAGCTGCGCAGATGAGCACCGGCAGCGTGTACCGAGAGATCGGGTCGAAGGAGGAACTGCTGGTTTCGATCATGCGTTCCTTCTCCGAGAAGGTCGTTGCCGGATGGGATGCCGCGTTGACCTCCTCCGCTACCAGTGTCCAGAAACTCGACGCGGTGGCATGGCTCCAGATCAACGTTCTGGAGCAGTTCCATGATGAGTTCAAGATTCAGCTGGCGTGGTTGCGGCAGTCGCCTCCGGACACGCCGGATATGGCATGGTCCTTCCCGAGCCTCCTGCAGCGCCTGAAGGTCATGTTGAAGGATGGTGCTCGGGCGGGTGAACTCAAGATCGAGGGTCCTTCGACCGAGCTCACTGCCCGCTCGATCGTGGATCTGACATGGGTACCAGAAGGCATTTTGCACACCTACGGCAAGCGAACCGCTCTTCTGCATGTGCGCGACACAATGCTGCGAGGCGCTGCGAAACGTAGTTGAGCGCTCTCGTCGTTGCCCTTGACGCGGGATTGTTCGTGACGCACTCGTTGATGCCAAGTCCTAGAGGCCCACGCCCTCGCAGTGATCGTCACCTATGAGGTCATCGCCCTGCGACGCGGCTGCAGGGGCCGTTCGTAGGAGCTGTCCGTGGCGTTGCGTGCGACCGTCCCCGTCGCGGCCAGGAAATCGGAAGCGTCCGCGGGAAGGAGCGATTTCGGGTCCGTTGCCCACTCAACCAGGCAGAGGCGGACCGCAATGCCCCACTTCCCGTCGCGCCGTTCGAAGCGGTCGACGTAGCGGCCCCCGAAGACAGTCAGTGGGGCAGCAGGGTCGCTCTCGGTGCCGATGAACATGTAATAGGTCTCGGCGTGCGCCTCGTCAGCGTCGAGCTCGGCGTAATGGTTCGTGATGAAGTGCTGATGGCGAACCTGTCCGCCGTGGTAGGCGAAAGCCCAGTCGAGGAAGTCGTCGACTTCGCCGACGAAACCAACGTGATCATCGATCGCGCCCTCGTGATACGCGGAACGAGCCAGAGCCCGGTCGAGGCGGTCCATTCCCCGCGCGTAGCGGGTGATGCAGTCCAGGATCTCCGCTCGATCCAACCGCTCGAGGAGTTTCCGTTCCGTGTGCTCGTCCATCAGATCTCCTCTCCGTTTGGCTTCGAGTTCGACGGTCCGTCCCAATGGTCGACGACGACGACTTCCTCGAGCGGACGCCGTGGCGCCGGCCGGAACGTGACTCCAGGCCGCAGTTTGGCCACTGGCAGCAAGCAGCCCTGGACGTAGGTGCTCGGGATACCCAGCAGCGTTGCAACTTCGACTTGGTGAAGCAGGTGCATCGTTGTGATACAGGTGCCGAACCCACGGGTGCGCAGGGCCAGCTGGAAGTTCCACACGGCGGGGAAGATCGATCCGTACAGCGTCGCCGCCTGGAAGGCGTCATCACCGTCCCCGAAGTCGGGCAGGTAAGGCTCGTAGCACGGGATGACCAGGATGGGGACTTCCGCAAGGTGGTCCACGAGCCACTCTGTCGATGACATCAAGCGCCCGAAGTCATCCTCTGGCAGCAGGTCGGAGACCATCGCCCCACCGGTCATGCGCAGATAGGAGTCCCGGTACAGGTTCCCGATCTCGCGGCGAAGGTGTGGATCGCTGACGATGACCCAGCGCCACGACTGATGGTTCGAGCCGTTGGCGGCTTGGAAGGCGATCCGTAGGCACTCACGGATCTGCGACGGGTCGACCGACGAGGTCAGATCGAGGGACCGGCGAGCGGACCGAGTCGAGGTAAGGAGCTGCTCTATGTCCATGGCCTGCTCCCTGTGGGCCGGTCCCCTAACCGGCGAAGAGTACGGGAATGGACGTCGGAGAGCGGAAGACCTGTCCCCGGATGTGGGGATCGTCCGCGCTCGGGTCGAGGCGCAGCTCCGGCAGGCGATCCAGGAGAAGATTGAGAGCAACGCGCATCTCCACGCGGGCCAGGTGTATTCCGAGGCAGACGTGCGGACCGTGCCCGAATGACATGTGAGGCTTGGGGTTGTCTCGTGTGATATCGAAGCGGTCGGGCTCTTCGTAGCGAGTCTCCTCGCGGTTCGCCGCGGCGAGCATCAACATGATGGTCGAACCCTGAGGAACCGCCACACCGCCGATCTCCGTGTCTCTTGTCGCGAGCCGCGTGATGTTGAGCAGAGGCGTTTCAAGGCGCAGCGCCTCCTCGATCGCCTGTGGGATCAACGACCGGTCGGCGCGCACCGACTCCAATTGGTCCGGCTGCGCGAGCAAGAGATACAGGAGGTTCCCGGTCGATCTGAACGTCGTCTCGACCCCAGCGGGCAGGAGCAGCCGCAGGAAGGAGAAGATCTCGTCGTCACTCAGCCGTTCGCCGTCGAGCTCGGCGTGAGCGAGACCGCTGATCAGGTCCTCCTGCGGCGTTCGCCTGCGGTCCGCCAGGATGCCGCTCATGTACTCCTCGACCTCGCGGGAGGCGGCGATGGCCTCGTCCTGCTTGGCCAGGAAGCTCAAGATGGCAATCGACCACCGTTGGAACTGCTTGTAGTCCTCTCGTGGCAAACCCAGAATTCCCGCAATGACCTGGGTCGGATAGGGGAATGTGAACTCTCGGACGAGTTCGGCCTGGCCTCGGTCTGCGAAGCGGTCGATCAGTTCGTTCGCCACTTTGGCCACGAGCTGGTCTTCAGATTCGGTGAGCACCTTTTGCCGGAAAGCTGAGGACACGAGGGCCCGGTACCGGCGATGTCGCGCACCGTCCATGCCCAAAATGATGTGCTCTCCCATTACCGGGCCCATGATCATGTCGATGATGTGACCCGACGAGAAGGTGTCGGAGTCCCGCAACACGCGTGCGATGTCCTCGAACCGATAGACGAAGAACACCGGAAGCGCCTCGTCGTGCGGCATCATCGACGAGTCGAGCTTCTGTACCGGGTGCTCCCGCCTCGCCTGGGCGAGCTCCGGGTAGGGGTCTCTGGCGTCCCCCGCCACGGAGTCGTCGAAGAGGCCGAACTCGTCGCCGTCCTCGTCCGGTCGTCCCGTTCCTGCCACTGGCGATCCCGAGGTACCTGCCCCCGATTCCACGACGCCTCCCCGCTAACCTAAGATTTGTTCACACGGTAGCCATCGATGGAGTGGAGCGTCAAAGGCGGTGGCAGAGGGAGGGACGAATGGGCGTAGCTCGTGACCTGAGTGGCCGACGCGTGCTCGTGACCGGCGCTTCGAGTGGCATCGGAGCGGCGACCTGTCGAGCCATCGTCGGCGACGGAGGCTCGGTGGCAATGTTGGCTCGAAGAAAGGAACGACTCGAGGAGCTTGCCGAGGAGCTCGGTGTGCGCGCTTCCGTTGTGTGCTGTGACGTCACGGACCTGAACTCGCTCGAGTCAAGTGTGAATGAAGTCGCCGATCTCCTCGGTGGATTGGACGGCGTCGTGGCGGTGGCGGGCCGGATGATGGCCGGCGAGATCTCCTCCGGAACCCCTGAGCGGTGGCGGGAGCTTTTCGACCTCAACTTGGTCGGTCCACTGGCCACAGTGCGCTACGCGACCGCCCGATTTCCCAGGTCCGGACGACGTGACGTTGTCATCGTGGGTTCAACGGGAGCGCTCACACCGATGCCCAGTGCTGGCATCTACGCCGCGTCCAAGCGCGGATTGGAGGCGGCATTCGACAGCCTTCGCCTCGAGTTGGCGCAGCACGCCGTCAACGTCAGTCTCGTCATGCCGGGCATGTTCGAGACCGAGGGGTTGAGCTGGGAGGGAGTCGTCATCGACGGGGAGGTCACCGTCACGGACGCGCCAATGTTCGCCGGGGGTGCAGGTCCCGCACCTCCCGAATCGCTGGCCGAGTGCATCGCCTTCATCATGAGTTTGCCGGAGGGAATCTGCGTGAACGAGTTGGTCGTTCGGCCCACCGGCCAACTCATCCCTTGAGGGACGGACCTGCATCTCTCGCCGGCTGCGTCCATGTTGACGCTCCGGGTGGGCGCTCCTAGGCTGCGGAACAAATATCAGGTCACATCCGAAGCGGGTGCGACTTTCGACGCCGGGGGGCTGGCACATGCGACGTCAAGTCCGGATTTCTGGGGTTGTGGCGGGTGCTGTGGGGATCGCACTCGCGACACTTCAGTCTCAGCACGCCGTCGGCCTCGGCCTCTCCAGCGCCGATCACGCTGGCGTTGGTCACGTCGCTCACTGGACCCAGTGCCCCGGAGACCTCCTCCGATCCCGCAGGCTTCTTGGCACGTATCGCGCTCCAGAATGCCGAGGGAGGCGTGAATGGACACAAGCTCGTGCCGCTGGTGGTCGACGACCAGACGAGCCCAACGGAAGTCGCGACAGGGGTGCAGAGCGCACTGTCCAAGGGCGCATTCGGCATCGTGTCGGCCAGCCCACTCTTCTTTCTCGCTGCCAAGTACCCCCAGCAACAAGGGGTTCCTGTGACTGGGTCGTACACGGATGGACCCGAGTGGGGCCAGCAGCCCTACACCAACATGTTCTCATCGGACCTCGGCAGCGTCGATCCCTCATATCCCGTCAATACCCTTGAAGGGAAGATCCTCAGGGAGTACGGCGGCACCGTTCTCGGCTCATACGGTTACAGCATCTCCCCGAGCTCATCGCGAGAGGCGGGTCAGGAGGTCAAGTCGTTCGAGCACGCCGGCGGCAAGTTGGGCGTGCTCGATACTTCGGTGCCGTTCGGTGGTATGGACTTCACCAGCGCCGCCCTGACAGCGAAACAACAACATGTGAACGCGCTCTTCCCCACAATGATCGACGCCTCTGACTTTGCCTTGGCCACAGCTCTCAAGCAGGCGGGTGTGCAGTTGAAGTCAGCTGTCTTCGCCACGGGTTACGCGCCGGGCGTCGTCGACTCTCCTTCGTGGTCCTACTTGCAGGGTGACGAATTCTTGTCCATCTACCGACCCTTCTCCCTTCCCGACGCGGGGACAGAGCAGATGGCGGCCGCGCTCCAGAAGTACCAGCATTTCTCCAAGACGCAATTCCCGACCTTGTTCCAGTACGAGACGTGGGCGGGTGCCGACCTGATGATCAAGGGGTTACAGATGGCCGGAGCCAATCCGACGAGAGCTGCTGTGATCACAGACCTGCGCAGCATCAAGAACTACACAGCAAACGGATTGTTGCCCAAGCCAATCGACTACGCGACCAACTTTGGACACGATCCAGCGGAGCAGTGCGTCTGGGTGCTCCGAGCCGAAGAGAAAGGGTTCGTTCCGGCGTCTTCTCAGCCCGTCTGTGGGACGGATATCAAGGGAACCTCGTCCGCCAGTTCGTCTTAGGGCGACAACATCGACCCGTGGTGGCAAAGGATGGCTCTCTTCCCGTAGCGCAGAACCTCTGCTGTGACGGTACCGAGCCACTCTCGTCTGCGAGTCGCAGGAGGATCTGCCGGCGCAATGGAGGAAGAATTCCAACAATGATCGACTTCAACGGGCAAGCCGTCATCGTGACTGGAGCCGGTCGCGGACTCGGGCGTCTGTACGCCTTAGATCTGGCACAACGAGGTGCCTCGGTTCTCGTCAACGACGCCGGCGTCACCATGCATGGAGACGGTGCAGACCCGAGCGTGGCCGACGAGGTCGTTCGGGAGATCACAGCTGCAGGAGGCATCGCGGTGGCGTCGTACGACTCGGTGGGCAGCGAAGAGGGCGGGGCCGCCATCGTGGAGCAGGCGATCGAGGAGTTCGGCCGCCTTGACGCGGTGGTGAGCAACGCAGGGATCTTCGACACCACCCCCTTCGACGAGCTGCCGGCCGAGAACTGGCGACGGATGCTCAATGTCCACCTGAACGGGGGCTTCTACCTGAGCCAGCCCGCCTACCGGATCATGAAGGCCCAAGGGGGTGGGCGCTTCGTCTTCATTGCCTCCTCGGCTGGACTGTTCGGCCAACCGAACTCGGCGCACTATGCGGCGGCCAAGGCAGGCCTCGTCGGGCTGGCAAACGTCATCTCTATCGACGGCGCTCCCCACGGCATCTTGGCGAACACCGTCCTACCGTTCGGCTACTCCCGAATGGTGACCGAGACCGTGGGCGACCGAGACGAGCTCGGCGACGATGTGCCGTTCCTCCGCTTCATCGAGCCGGAGCTCGTGGTGCCCATTGTCGTCTACCTCGCCAGCCGAACGTGCACCTTCACCCACCAGAACTACTCGGCTTGTGCCGGTCGCTTCGCCCGCGTCTTCGTGGGCTTGGAGAGGGCTGGGTCGCGTCATCCGACACGCCTCCTACGGCGGAAGCAATTGAAGCTCATCTGGCCGAGGTGACGGCCACGGAGCCGTTCACCGTGCCGGACTCTATCTTTGATGAAGTCACGCAGATTTGCTCGCGGATCGGGATTTCCTTATAGGTGCGACGGGGCATCCCTGTACGCCCTGCTTTGGGACCCCGCACCTACAGAGCGTGCCTCATTGGCAATGGGACAGCTCGGGGGTCTCCCCTGGGGACTCGATCGCTAGTAGACCGCTCTACTACGGGGTTGAATTCGGGTCGAATTCGCCTGGACCTTCTGTGGACGGAGGAGCAGCTCAGCGGATTTGTGTGGACGTCGCAGACGAACTCAAACACCTTGCCAAGGTGAGGGTCGCGGGTTCGAACCGGTCTTCCGCTCTCGAAACGGCGTCTTCGAGAAGGCAAGGGGCAGCACACACCCCGGCACCAAACCGCCACGCAGCCCCCGACCGGCCGGGCACGACGAACCGGGCCGCACGCCGGCAAGGCCGCACGGGCGCCGGGCCGCACCCCACCCGGGAACGAAGCAGAGGGGACACACGGAAGCGAGGAGGGGGCTTTTTGGGGGCGTGGAAGAAATGAAGCGCGGGGCGTGGGGCGCCTCAGTCCGGCACCCTGGGAACGCCCACTTTCAGCATCCGTCGGGTTCGCCGAAGCCTTACCCAGACCGTCATGGACGTCCCGAGTACGTGTGCGTGGCCTGCTTCGGCAGCTAGTTGGCGCCGACCACCTTGAAGTCCTGGTTGACGAAAACATGGTGTGGCCAGTTAACGCCGATGTTGTGGACCTCGTATTCGCCGTTGCTCAGCTTCACAACACGGTCGACGATTCCGCCGGGGTAGGCAGCCAGCGCAGCTTCCGTCGCCTTATGGGCTGTCGTTCCGCTTACGATCGTCCCTGACCCCTGACTGTAACTGGCGGGGATTTGACCAACCTGATTTGAGGTTTGGGCCGCACCCCTCTGGAAGGGGACCACCGTTGCAGCGGTGGAGGGCTCAGATCCGCCGCCAGTCGTTTGCACGAGAACCTGAGTGGCCTTGATGGTCGTTGAACTGACGGTCCCCAGTACGAGGACGTGTTCGCCCTTGGTAATTGCGCTCTTCGAGGTCGAGCTTGTCCCCTTTTCGTATTTCGTCGAAGACTCATGGTCAACCGTCACCTCCTGACCCGCTGACGTCGTGAGGGTGAAGCTCGACTCGGCCAAGTTCCCGACCTTGCCCGATGATCCCCCCGCGGCCGGTCCAGATCGTGCGTTGGATCCCTGGCCGCCGGATGATCCAAGATGTCCTGAGGAGCTGCTGGCGGCCACGGATTGCGCGGCCGATGCCGGGGACGAGGTGCCGAGGCCTACGAACAATCCCGTCACCGAACCCATCGCTGCTGCGGCCACGATCAGTCCCCGCCTCATGTTTGATAGCGATCGACGGACCCTTGGCCGGTCTGCTCGCCCGATCATGGTGGCTGAGACGGGCCAACCGGATGAAGACGCGGGCGGGAGAGGCGGTGCAGAAGTTGCGCCCTCCAAATCTACGGTTGGCCCAGACGTCTTGGCCGATTCGGGATCAGGCGTAAGGGTCTCGCGGGGGCTGGTTGCTACGTACTCACTCATGACGGCGCTCCTAAAAACTCAGGTATCCAGAGTGCCAGCCGTTCATGTGAACCCCCTGTAGGCGGCCTGCGTGAAGGCTTCGAATCCTCTCGGACAGGTCGTCGAAGGAGTGCGGGCACCGACCGCACTGGTGAACCCGTGCGCCGGAACGGCGGCCTCTCGGTGGTCTTATATCATCAAGCCATGTCGGCGCGATTGGACCCATCTTGGTCGGTCGTGGCGAGCCCTTCGACGCCCGCTGTCGATCGTCGCGTCGACATCTTTAGACGCCCTGACGGAACGTTCGGATTCGAGGAGTTCAGACGCGACCCGGAGGATATGGGTAGCTGGACCCCGATCGCCTATTACTCAAGTAGGGAGTTCGCCAACGAAGCCGAGGCAATCGGCGCCGCCCGAGATGCCGTAGCTTGGCTTCCTGCGGTACTCGACAGCTCAACGTGAAACCCGTGGGCGAAGGTGCGACCCACCGTCCCAGTACGCCGGCCCGGTGGCACGTTGGAAGAGGCCGAACAAAGGAACTGAGGGCTGATTGCCGTATCTGTTCCACTTTGGGAGGCGCAGCGACGCGCAGATAGCGTCTGCCATCAATGAGGGTGCCGGATCAATGCTTGTTGGACCTGCGGGAGCGGGGCTACTTCGTGTTCGAGGGCTTCCTCGACGCCGACGAACTGGCTGCGGCCCAGGAGGCCCTATGGCTGCACGTCCCCCGGCCCGAGGATTACTTCGCCGACCCGGCGGCTCACGCCTGGTTGGGAACAAGCCAGTTCGCCGGCATCATGGGGGGACCGTGGCGATCCTGGGATCTGAACCGTCTGACCTTTCATCCCGACCTCCTCGACCTGGCGGAGCGTTTCTTGGGATCGAACGACCTCCGTCTCTACGAAGCCGAGTTGTGGGCCAAGTACGCCGGGGCCGTCGACTACGACCAGAGCCACCACCGCGACTTCGGCAACCACACCCTGGTCGTCCCCAAGAAGTCCGACCTACCCACCCAGATGCAGAGCTTGATCCTTCTTTCGGACGTCGACGAGGAGGATGGACCCACAAGGGTGGTCCCGATGTCCGTTGGGGAGAGCGTTCCCTACTGGCCGAGCTCCCTCGTCGATGGGGGCAGTAACTATGCCTGGACCTACCTTCCGGCCGGGACCTTCGCTGAGGAGGAGATTTCGGTGACTGGGCCGGCGGGGACCGTGTTCTCCTACCGGCCCGACGTACTGCATCGTGGGTCGCGCATGACTGGCGAGCGCTCAGCCCGATTCACCGTGTCCGCTCACTACGACGTGTGGGCGCCACGCTGGACCGGCAGAGTCGCTTGGCCCGCCAATGCACTCGGCCCCGACTGGTGCGAGCTGATCGAGCGGGCGACGCCCCGAGAGCGCTCGGTCTTTGGGTTCCCCGCACCCGGCGATCCGTACTGGGACGAGCAGACCTTGGCCGATACCCAGGCGCGCTACCCCCGAACCGACTTGACTCCCTACCGCTGAGGGCGTCGATCAGGGCCGCTCCGGGAATCGCTGGCGCCCTCAGCACTCGCCCCTAACTGCCTCGCCCCTTTTCGGGCTGAGTGCCCCAATCCGCCGGCTCGGGGGGCGTCGACCACTGGACTCAATCCGCCAACTCACTACTCAGTTGCGAAGACTCAGCCGGTTATCACGTTGTGAACAGTGGCGACCATCGGCTCTTTCAGTCCGACGCCCAACTCGGTGAGGATCGGCATCAGGGTCGGCCCGAATGCATCGAAGTCCGCCTGGGACTCCCAGATGTCGAAGACCTGAATTGCACCGTCCGATTCGAGCGCGCAGTGGTAAGTACGCCCCTTCGGCTTGCCCGCACCGGCGGCCTGCAGTTGCTTGATTGCACTGCTGTACTTCTCCGGTGTGAAGCCTTCGTGTGCGAAATCGATTCCAGGTGCCACTGGGCACCACCTCCGTATGTTGTGCTCGGCCAATCCGCACTGGATCACGCCAAGCGGGACCATACCCCTAGGTTGGGTCTGAATGTCGAGCTGTTCACTGACCTCCAAGGTGCCCCCGTCGCCGGAACGGCGGGCTCTCGTCGGTCTTCTATCATCGAGCCATGTCGGCGCGATTGGACCATCTTGGTGGGTCGTGGCGAGCCCTTCGGCTCCCGCTGTGGATCGTTGCGTCGACATCTTTTGGACGGCCTGACGGGCTACCGGACAGAAAAGCTCGCGGCGGGCATGGTGGCTCACGCCTTCTTCAACGCGAGCCTCTTCCTCCTCATCTTGGTCCCAGCCTTCCGCTGACGAACGGGTCTGTCAGCTCCGGTATCTAACGTGGTCCGGACTCCGGCCATATGGGTTCGGCGCACACCCCTGAGTCCCTCAGGAGAATGTCCACAAATGGAGGCACACAAGTGCACGGCCCCCAGAGGCCCGTTCGGGTTGTCCAACTCGTCTTGCTAGTTCGACCAAGTGCTCCCCACTTGGGCTTTCGGTCCAGGCTGTTCGTCGTCGTCTGTTCAGCTACGCCCAGTTGATTGCCAATTCGGATTGCCAACAGGCCGTCACTCGATGAGCCGGCATCCACATCGTCGGCCCTATGCCTTCTTGGGGTGGACCTCGGCGTCGGCGCCGGTGACGTGGCCGCAGGTGCGCATCGGGCCGGCACACCCGTTGATGAGCCTGGTGAGCACACTTTGGTTCCACCCGTTGATGAAGTCCCCATGCGCCGTGTCGGTGGAGCCCTGCTGCCCGGGCCCCATGGAAAGGGTGAGGCCGTTGGCCGAGGTGATCGGGTAAACGATGTGGAAAACCACCCTCGGGATCCTCACCGAGTAGCCCGTCGGGCATCCCTTGCCCTCGGGGTAGGCCACGTTGGTCTGGCTGGCGCCCTTGAGGGTGGTGCCGTTCCAGCAGGACGGGAAGGTGACTCGGAGCTCAAGACCCTTGGACCCGGCACAGTTGACAGGCACGTCCGACGTGGCCTGGGTCGCCGAGCCGGCGCAGCGCCAATCGATGACCTTGGTGGACTGGGGCGCACTGGCATTCTCGTTGCCGGCAATCATCTGCAGCCCGGCGGGCGGCGCCACGACCGGTGGCGAGGTGCCGTGCAGTCCGGCCCAGTAAATGAGGTTGCGCAGCGGCGTGATGGCTACACCGTTCTGGTACAGCACCGGTGTCCAGTAGGCCGACGCGTCATCACTTGTCGAGCAGGTGGTCGGTCCTCTGACCAAGGTGACGGCTGTCGAGGTCGCCGACGTCGACGTGTTCCCGAAGAAGTCGTGCGCCATCGACTGGCCCGGTCTCCCCGGATCGAGAATGGGGTCGTCGTTGGCCTCGTGGCTGTAGCGGCAGGTGTCGGTGATGATGACAGAGGCGCCCGGAGTGACCGCAGGCGTCGTTGTCGCGCCGGCCATGGTGGGCACCGTGGTGGTGGGGGACGTTGTCGGTACTGGAGCCCTGGCCATGGCCGGCGAGGTATTCGTCGCGGCGGCGGCGGAGGTGGAGGTGGGACCGTCCGAGCCAAGGGCGAAGCCGGCGGCCGTGCCCCCCGCGCTCACGATTGCGATGGCACCCACCACGACTACCGCTCCCAATTTCCCGCCTGCAAAGAGCTTTCCCAATCCTGTCGGCATGGCCGTCCCTTTCCCCTTGTCCTCCGGTGAGCATGGAACCGCCACATGATCGGCTCATCATGCCGATGTGATCGATGTGTCAGGGGCGGGGCTATCCAGGTGGCTCGCTCCGAGGTGCAAACCGAGGCGCCGAGAGAGCTTCGGTGTTCCGAGCGTTGCCTGACAAGGTGCGAACCATCGGAGGATGCGACCTCGTCCGCAGTCGCCCTGCTTGTCGTGCCAGGTCAGGGGAGAGAGGGGGACCCGCGGCGAGACGGGCCAAAACCGCCACGCAGCCCCCGACCGACTGGCCCCGACAACCGGGAAGCACACCGGCAGGGCCGCACGGCCGCCGGGGCGCACTCCACCCGAGAAGCGGAGCGGAGGGGACGCACGGAAGCGAGAAGGGGGGCTTTGGGGGCGAGGGAGAATTGTGGCGCGAGGCGGGGCGCGGCGCCTACCCGCTAACACGCAACGGGGGCAGGCAGTCCACCCACCCTGCGGAGCACGGTAACCGGCACTCTCACAATTATGGATGGTTCAGGACCGCTCGATTCCTGCTGTCGCTGAACCGGACCGCTGCCCGAGGTATCGCTCGTGGCGCGCGAAGCCTTGGCGAGGAAGAGTTCCAGCATCGGGCTGCATCGCAGGTCAGACTGTATGTCTCATGAGCCGTCCGGACACCAAGTACGTGGCCGTCGGGGATGCTGACGTCGCCTACCAGGTCCTCGGAGAGGGACCCTCCGACCTTCTCTTCTTCAACGGACTTGGCAGCCACGTCGAGATGGCGTGGGAGAACCCCGACATCGCCGACTTCCTCAGACGGCTGGCGTCGTTACGCCGCTTGATATTTCTCGATCGACGAGGCACAGGAGCATCTGACGGTGTGCCTCGTAACGCCATACCAACATGGGAGGAGTGGACGGAAGACATCGAGAGCGTGCTCAACGCTGTCGGATCCGAGCAGACATCCATTCTCGCGACGGTCGATGGTGGCCCGATCACGATCCTCTACGCCGCTGCACATCCCGAACGGGTCGATTCCCTGATGCTGTGCAATACCACCGCCCGCTATCTGATCGCTCACGACTATCTGATCGGTTTCACACCTGAAGCGCTCGATTTCGTCGTCGAGTTCATCCGAACCCACTGGGGTACACCGGAGTTCCTCTCAGTTGCTGGTGCAGCCGGTGCGGAGGATGCCGCTCGTCGCGATGCCCTTGCTCCGCTGTTCCGGGCGTCCGTCACCCCAAGAACTGCGGCGGCACAATACGACTACCTGCTTCGAAACCTCGACGTTCGCCCGGTGCTCCCGCTCATCAGTGTGCCCACGCTTGTCCTGAGCGCCGACAATCCGAGCTTCTTGCCCATCGCCATGGGGCGTTACGTCTCCGAGCACATTGAGGGATCCAAGTTCGTCGCGCTACCGGGCCAGGACATGTTGATCTTCGGCCAGCGGGACGTGATCTTCGACGAAGTGGCCGAATTCCTGACGGGCACGAGACCGGTGACCGATATCGACCGAGTACTGGTTTCTGTTCTCTTCACCGACATCGTCGGCTCAACCGAACATGCAGCCTCGCTGGGTGATCAACGATGGCGGTCGCTGTTGGATCGCCATGATCAAATCGTCCGAGAACAACTACGGATCTTCCGAGGTCGGGAAATCAATACAACCGGAGACGGGTTCGTCGCTTCATTCGACGGTCCGGCTCGAGCCATCCGCTGTGGCCAAGCGATCATCGATGCAACGCGAGCTCTGGGTATCGAGCTACGGGTGGGTCTCCACACCGGTGAGTGCGAGATGAGAGGCAACGATCTCGGCGGCCTCGCCGTTCACATCGCCGCTCGACTCGGTTCACTGGCGGTGCCGGGCGAAGTGCTCGTCTCGAACACCGTCAAGGATCTCGTGGTTGGCTCGGGCATCGAATTTCGGGATCGAGGCGAACACGAGCTGAAGGGTGTGCCAGGAACCTGGAACCTCTTCGCCTCGGCGGGTTGACAGATCAGGCGATAAGTGCCGAAACCGAGGGAGGCAGAGGTGTGCCCCCGTACATTGCCGGGACGGGGGTCACGCTTTTGCGGCCGGGCGTAGATTCTTTACGGGGGATTCACCACCGCGACTTTGACCGGGGCGCTCGTCGCAGTCGTTCCTGCGAGGTCTGTCGCGACGCTTTGCCAACCCGTAGTTCAAGTCGTCGCCGTAATCCTGCGTGTCCCACTTGGCTATCCAGCCGTAAAGCGTCGGCGTGGCGGTCGCGATCACGATATCGACGGCCGGACCGAGCGTGTACTCGAACTCCACGCTCGTGACCGCACTGTCTCCCGACGCCGTTGCGTCGAGGACAGCTGTGCCCTCGAGGGCACTGCCTGGCTCGGGGATGATCACCTCGGTATTCAGGTTGTCGACGGTGATGCTGATGGGCGAGCTAAAAGGCACTCCCAACCGCCTCGGAGGCCTCAGACACAAGGGCGTAGGAGCCGTTGGGGACATCCGACGTATTCCCGGCGCACAACCATCCGTAGTAGGTCAGGGTGGCCGTGCAGACCACGAGGGCTGAATAGCCGTAGGTGCCGCCGAAAAGCAGGAACTCGACGCTGGTGGCGTTTGACGCGGAGGCGTCAAGGTGCGTCGATCCGGACAGTGTCGCCCCACCCGAAGGGACGAGCACGCTTGTGCTTGGCGACTGGGCGCCTGATCGCCCGCGCCCCAGCAACGTTGCCGTACGTACGGCTCGGGCGATCTGCCTGCAAGGGTGCCCCCTAATGGCAGCCGGGTCGGGGTGCCACTTCCCCGACCGCGGCCCTGGGCTACCCCAGCCGAGTCGCGGTGATCAGGGCGGTCTCGAAGTTCATGACGAACGAGCCGCCGTGATCGTCGATGGCCGCGCCGATGGCTTCGAACAGACGGTCGCGGACTGCTGGTTCGAGGGCGGTGTGATCGCTCCGTGATACGAGCTCGCCCAGCCACTCATCTCGCTGGTAGGCCCGCGTCCAGGGGAACCACTTCTCTGTCGGAGCACCGAGGTCGGGCACCGCTGAGATGGCGTTGATCTCTGAGTCGAGTCCGGTCTTCACGTCGGATGACCGGCTGGCCGCGTACCCCCGGAACAGACGGTGACCGCCGGGCGGCACGACTCTCGCGTACACGTCCTCGAGAGCATCGGCCAGATCGTCGGGCTGACACCCCGCGTTCCAGATCAAACAGAGCCTGCCGCTCGGACGCAGTACAGAGGCCGCTTTGGCGGTGGCGATCGGGAGGTCGAGCCAGTGCCAGGCCTGCGCCGAAGTCACCCGGTCGAAAGTGCGACCAGCAGCGTCCCAGGCTTCGAAGGCCGCGATCTCCACGTCGACCCCATGACCGCGGGCGATCTCCGCCATTCGTGGAGCGAGTTCCACCCCCAGCACCTTGGCGCCACGCTGCGCAATCTGCCGTGAAGCAATCCCGGTGCCACAACCCACGTCGAGAACGTCCAGGCCGACAGGCACCGGACCGAGCAGTTCATCGATCACCGCATCGGGATAGGTCGGCCGGAACCGGTCGTAGTCCTCGGCGTGCTGGTCGAACAACCTCGAACGTTCCCGGGCCAGTGGGCGCGCTGCCAAACGGTCGCGTTCGCTGGCATCCACAGACGCCAGCCTGCCCCAGATCGCCGGGGTGTGGGTCATGTTGCGCCGCCCGCTACGCCTTGCGGGCGGTCACGAGCCAATAGGCGCCCCCCAGCACGACACCCTCGGGCGTGACGTAGTGTCGCAGCGCTTCGAGGGCGGCCTCGGTACCGGCTTGCACCGCCTCGGGGTCCTTGCCCTTCACGAGCCGGCGCCCCATCTCGTCAGAGAGCATGAAGGCGACGACGTCCGCAGGGTCGCTTCCCATGCGCATTCCGTCCTTCTGCTCCTCGATGGTGACCTCCGACCACCCGGCGGACTCAAGCAGGCCCTTGGTTCGCTGGGCGTCCGCCAGGGCGAAGGGTCCGGGGGCACCAGGTTCGGGCAGCTCGGGGATCCCCACATGGGCCACCATCGCCATGGAAGGCACCGCGATCCACTCGTTGGCGAACATTTCCTGCCAGCACACGAAGCACAGGCGCCCGCCTGGGAGGGTTGCCTTCGCCAAGTTGGCAAACGCGGCCTCCGAGTCTTCAAAGAACATCACACCAAAGCGGCTTAGGACAACGTCGAACAGTTCGTCGAAGGAAGAGGTCTGGGCGTCGCCCTGGACGAAGGAGATGTCGATCCCCTGTTCCTCGGCTCGCCGCCGGGCCACTTCCAGCATGGGCGCCGAGAGGTCGAGGCCGGTCACCCGTCCGTGGCGCCCTACGGCGCGGGCCGCGTCCAGGCTGATGGCACCGTTGCCGCAGCCGACGTCCAGGACCCGCTCGCCCGACTTGAGGACGGCGGCCGTTCGCAGTCGACGGCCGAAGGGAGCGAGAAGGGAATCAAAGCGCTCGGCCTCTCTCACCCAGACATCGGCGGGGCGCCCGTTCCAGTACTCGGCCATGTCGGTGTTCGCCATGTGCTATTTCTAGTGCTGGTGGTGCGCCGAGTGTCAAGGTGTTGCCACCCGGTGGGTGTCAATATCGAGCAGGGAGCGGGGAGCAGGGTGTCTGGGGCCCCTCTGACTCGGATGTATCCGCTGACGTCCTACCGCTCACTCTGCCCAGTTGACGCAGCGTCAAGGGCGGCGCGTGCAGCCGTCGCCAGAGGATGTCCGGCATAGGCGGAGAAATGGATGACGAACTCGCGCAGCTCCTCAATTGAGATGTCGCCCGAGCGCAATGCAGCACCGAGATGCGTCTCCATGGCGACGGGGGCTCCGGTCATGCAGGCGCACGTGATCGAGATCCAACGACGTTCCTTGCGCGTCAGGCCCGGTCGGGTCCAGATCTCTGCAAAGACCTGGTCGATGACAACGTCCGCGACGTAGTCGTCACCACGATTGGGTGCCGGGATCCCAGTGACTTCAGAGAACGTTTCTGCGCCGCGTCTCCAGCGTTCGTCAGCAGTCACCCGAGTCCCTCGAGGTACTGGATCTGCGACGCCAAGAATTCGTCCGGGTCCGCGGCGTGACGCTGAATCATCGTTTCAGCCAAAGGGTCGGTAAGGACCAAGAGTCTGTTCCCCAAGATCCCCTGCACCACCAGCTCGCCCGCATGTTCTGCGTTCACAACCGGAAGTTGCGGCGGCTGTACCGGTGTTGGCGGTCCGTATTGGCGGATCTGTTCGACGATGTTGGTCACCACCCCTGCCGGGCAGAAGCAGGTCACACCGATACCGCGGGGTCGGGCATAGAGTGCGAGCGATTCGGTGAGCGCCACGACAGCTGCCTTCGTCGCCGCATAGGGGAGCCTGTCGTAGGCGTACGGAAACAGACCAGCAGTGGACCCCGTGGTGACGATGTGTCCGGAGCCCTGATCGACGAGGATGGGCAGAAAGGTCTGCAGGACGCGCACGGTTCCTAGCAAGTTGATGCCGATGATCGAGTCCCAGGCCTCCATCGGTATCTCCAAAGGATCACCCTTGGCGATTACGCCGACGTTGCTCATAACGATGTCGACGCGACCGTATTCATGGAGCGCCGCCTCGGCCAACGCCGCGACGTCTTCAGGGAGCGACACGTCACATCGAACACCCACTGCCTGGCCCCCTCCCGCCTCAATCTCCCCGGCGACAATCTTGGCTCGCTCGACGTCGATGTCACTGACGATGGCTTTCGACCCGCGGCGAGCCAGAGCGATGGCGGTCGCCCGTCCTATTCCACTGCCCGCTCCCGTGAAGACGGCCACGGTGCCCTTGACGGTTTCCATCACCGAACGATATCGATCGGGAGCAGAGATGTGGGTGTCATCGCTAGGAGCAACCCGTGAAGTCAACCGCCAGGAAGAGCCCCCGATTCAGTATGGAACGGCCGGCTCCTCCGGCATCCGCATTTACGTGGATCATTCACCTGTCGGTGAATGGAGCCGACATACGGAGGAAGGAGCCAGCCGTATCCAGTATTGCCCACCGAGGATTCGTCCACCTGGGGATGGACGTGTCGAAGGACTCAATAGCCGTGGCGGTGCTGTCGCCCGATCGCGACACCGCCGAGGTCGACAGGATCTTCCACGATGCCGATTCAGTCCGACGCCTGGTCAAGCGACTTGGGAAGCCGAAAGGGATCTGGGCCTGCTACGAGGCGGGCCCGACCGGCTATGACCTCCAACGCCTGCTCGTCTCGATGGGGGTGCGCTGCGACGTGGTGGCCCCTTCCCTCATCCCGAAGGGCTCGGGCGATCGCGTGAAGACCGACCGCCGGGATGCCAGACGATTGGCGGGGTTGCACCGAGCCGGCGAGCTCACGGCGGTCGCCATCCCGACGCCCGCCCAAGAGGGAGTGCGCGACCTCTGTCGCACCCGCGGCGACATGGTCCAAGATCTCACCCGGGCCCGCAACCGGCTCAGCGGATTCCTCCTTCGCCATAGTGTCGTGTGGCGGGGAGGGTCAAAGTGGACCGAACGCCATCGACGTTGGCTCGCCACGTTGTCCTTCGACGATCCGGCCATCGCAACCACCTACGCGCATTACCTGGCCACCGTGAAGCTGCGGGACACCGCGCTCGAGTCGGTCGAGGCCGACCTCGTGCCGTGGTGCACCAAGGATCCCTTCGGTGACCAAGTGCCACGTTTGGGCGCCTACCGGGGCGTGACAAGAATCGGCGCGCTGTGTCTGGCGGCCGAGGTGTTCGACTGGCGTCGCTTCCCCAAGGCCCGACCCTTCATGAGCTTCACGGGCCTCGTGCCGGGGGAGAACTCGACGGGCCTCACCCAGCGTCGGGGCTCGATCCCCGGGCCGGCAATGCCCACCTGCGGGGCCAGCTCTGTGAAGCGGCCTGGGCCTACCAGCACAGCCCCAGCGTCGGAGTGGGCATCAGAGAGCGCCAACAAGGTCTGCCACCAAAGACGGTGGCCCGTTCGTGGGCCGCGCAGGTCCGTCTGTCCCGCCGCTTCCGCCAACTCGCTGCCCACAAGAACGTGCGCTCCGTCGTGGCCGCCGCCATCGCCCGCGAGCTGGCCGGCTTCCTCTGGGCCGAGGTGGTGGCCGAGGTCTGACACCGTGATCTTCCCTTCGCTCAGCGCGCGATCGGCGCCGCGTCCGAGCGAGCCGCCCACGACGCGCCGGAGCACCGCCGCAGCAGATCCGATCCTCGCCGGCGTTACGCCCACCATCGCTCCTTGTGACGATGTCACGGGCGCCCCGATTCAGAGGCAACTACCTGCGAATGGCTTTACTGCGATCACGACTCGCGTACATCATCGTGGCGGTTCTCCGATCCACTGCGCTCCGGCGCGTCGTCGATGGCTCGCACGACCACCACCGCCATCGGCACGGGGAGACGAGTAGCAGCCTCCTCCCCGGCGTCAACACCGTTCGTCCTCACCCCTCGGGTTCCGGGCGCTCCGTGTTGACACCGGGGCCCCTCCGACTGCTCAACAACGATCAGGCGCCACACCTCTGGTGCGTCGCGTCCAAAAGACAGTCAGGAGGACCTTCGCGCGGGAGGTTGACAAGCCGTTCCACATCAACGCCGGGTCAGGGGGCAATACCAGAGCTAGTCCGTTGGCAGATTAGGCAGGGAAGACTTTCGTTTCTCCGTACCAGGAGATGGGATCACGCTTGACCGCCTCCCACCGTCGCTTTCCCGATGCGGCCAACAGCGCCTGCAGTGACGCGTCTCTGCTCGCACGCTGCCATAGGGCTTGTCGGCTCTGGCCGAGGGACTCGGCAATCTGCTCCCACGACAGCCCAACCGAGCGAGCAAACGAGATTGCTTCCTTCTGGGCCGAATCAAAGTAACGACGAAATGCAGCCGCTACCTGAAGGACTTCCAGCGGGTCGGGGTCTGCGCTTGCCCTGATGCGCTCCCATGCTTCCCAGAACGACTCCGAGGATTTCACCGTCACAACACTGAACGAATCGCAACCGTCTGTCAACACTCGTTTACAACTGCGAGGTTCTCGCTCGGCCAGAATTTCTCCCTCTGACCTGTCCCAGTTCACTGCCGGGAGGGTGGCAGCGTTTGGAGTGAGCTACCGCTTAAGGCTCAAGGCGACCCTCCACCCTTCTCCAGAATCTTGAATCGTGGAGCATGCCGGACTGCCCCGTAAAGTGGAGCCGTGCGCGGGTCTCGCCACCACCAGCGTCAGTACGACGGCCAGTTGGCTGTGGTCACGGGTGCCTCCTCGGGGATCGGACGCGCGGTCGCCCTGACGCTGGCGATGCGTGGTGCCCAGGTGATCGGCGTGGCCCGCCGGCGGGACCTCCTCGACGAGCTGGCCACCCAGCTGGCCCAACTCTCCCCTGGGAGTGCCACCGAAGTGTGCGACGTGGGAGATGCCGATGTCTACCAGGCCACGCTGGCCCGGCTGGAGTCGGACCGCGGGAAGATCGACATCTTGATCAACAATGCCGGGATCGACATCGATCTGGATGTCTCAACCGACCAGGCCGACGGCAATGCGATCGCACACCAGGTCTTCAACGTCAATTTCTTTGCCGTCGTCGCCGGCACCCTGGCCGTGGTCCCCGCCATGGTCCAGCGCGGCGCCGGCATAGTGGTGAACGTCTCCTCCGACACCGCCCGGGCCCCCGAACCGGGTCAGGGCGCATACGCCGCTTCCAAGGCGGCCGTCTCGGCCTTCACCGAGTCGGTGGCCCACGAGGTGGCCCCCCTCGGGGTTCATGTACACGTCCTGTACCCGGGATGGGTCCCCACGGCCATGGGCTTGTCGGGACCTGAGCGGGGGGGCTCGCTGCCACCTAAAATGGTGCGCCGCACGGCCGACGGCGTGGCCACCCTGCTGGCCGACCGGATGGGTGGGCCTAGGACCGATATCAACGCGGCGATCCTCCCGCTACTGGCGCCTATCGCTCGTATCATCGCCCCCGTGAGCTACCAGAAGTCGATGCGCCGGTTCACCTCTCCCTAAGGTCGTAGACGGTAGTCCAGGGTACGCATAGGTGATCGAGCCCGAGATGACAGGCAATCAGACAAC
The DNA here is from genome assembly GCA_963755375.1 of uncultured Acidimicrobiaceae bacterium. Classification (GTDB taxonomy): domain Bacteria; phylum Actinomycetota; class Acidimicrobiia; order Acidimicrobiales; family RAAP-2; genus Bog-473. The sequence goes on from CAVWKG010000016.1 coordinate 26,796, forward strand.
GGCGACTTGGAGACGGGGGGCGCCACTCGCCTCGATGTTCGTGGTGGCCATTCTCTCGCTTGTTGCGAGCAGCCTTCCTGTGCTGGGGTTGGCGTCATCAGCCTCGGCGGCGAGGACCGTTCCCCAGACAGACCCCGCCGGGACCGTGTGGCTGTGTCGTCCTGGACTAGGCGACAACCCCTGCGACGGGAGCATGGCCACGACGACGGTCACGGCGGCGGGCACCCGGTCCGTCCAGGCCGACACCGTTAGCAACAAACATCGTGATGACTGCTTCTACCTCTACCCGACGGCCAGCAACGAGAACACCACCAACTCGGACCTGACCGTCCAGCCTGCCGAGACCTCGAAGGCCACGGCACAGGCTGCGCGATTCTCAAGCGTCTGCAATGTCTGGGCACCTATGTACCGCCAGATCACCGTGCAGGGTCTCACGCAAGCGAACGGCGCCGATCCCGGGGCCTACACAGTCGCCTACAACAGCGTCCTTGCAGACTGGAAAGACTTTATCGCGCACTACGACGACGGACACCCGATCATCTTCATCGGCCATTCACAGGGCTCGGTCATGCTGATCAAGTTGCTTCGGGCCGAGGTGGACAAGGATCCGAGGATCAGAACGCTGATGGTGACCGCCATCATCGCCGGGGGCAACGTCACTGTTCCCACGGGTAAGACAGTCGGAGCCACCTTCAAGGATCTGCCCTTGTGCACCGCATCCATGAAGAGCGGATGCATCATTGCCTACTCGTCCTTCCCTTCAGAGCCACCGGCCAATGCCAACTTCGGCCGCCCCGGCCTGGGCATCAGCCTGAACACCGATCAGACGGCCACGGCCGGGGTGCAGGTGGCTTGCGTCAACCCGGCTGCCATCGGAGGCGGTACGGCCGATTTGGACACGTACTGGCCGGTGAGTCCGCCGTTGCCAGTCCCGTCGATGGCACCGCCAGCGCCGTCGGTGAGTACGCCGTGGCTGTACTACCCCAAGCAGTACACCGGCACTTGCGCAACCGAGGGCGGTGCGAGCTGGCTACAGGTGACCCCCTTAACCGCGAGCGGAGACGCTCGCCCGCTCGTCAACGAAATCGCCGGCCCCACATGGGGATACCACTTCCAAGACATCAACCTGACCTTGGGCAACTTGGTCAAGGACGTGCACGCGGCAGAGGCGGCTTACAGCTCGTAGCCACCAGGCATCGAACTCGGACTGTCCCCTATCGGATTGGTGGGGCACGATGACCTACGATTCTCGCGAGATCCTGACGACCAGGGCAAGGACTCGGCATAATGCACGCACCAAACATTGGTATCCAAGGGCAGGTCCGGTCGGACGCCTGAAGTTCTTGGAGACTTCCGGAAACCCTTTCGGACCGGAACAGACACGTTGAAGGAATCTCGTCGCACGAACACCAGACCGACAGCCTCGCCGACATCCATCTCCTGAGCGGCCTGGCATGACCGACTCGGTTCCGGAGAGACACGCACAGAGACCATCGCTACCCGCCACCACCTGAAGGTGGAACTCGAGGATTGAGTGCGATCGTCTCCGCAGGTGCGTTGAGGATCGTCGCCTTGAGGTTGGCGCTGAAGTTCTCCGCGGCGAACCTGCTTGCTGAAGAACTTGAAGGGTGACGACGAACGGCGATACTGCGTCATCCAGCCGTTACGAATTCATCCCTACGGGTTCTTTCTGGGTGGCCGAACCGAGCCCTACGACCACTCCGACAACGCCGAAGTGGCTCGCCGGGCGATGCCGGCGTACCCGCGGCTGACGGCTGTGTCGTGGGCTAGGGCCAGGAGACCGCGGGCCCGTTCGAGATCGCCTGGGCCCCCGCGAGCCGAGAGCATGCGGCCCCACCGCAGGTGGGTGACGGCGGCAGCGAACTCCATCTGACCCCGGGCGTTGAGCTCGGCTGCCTTGGCGAAGTGCGTCTCGGCCTCGTCGTAGCGGCCGAGCACCGACTCCAGGCTGCCGCAGTAGTACGCCACCGGGCTTCCGGCGGTCGCTCCGATGAAGAGAACCTGCTCGTCGAAAGGCGCGAGCAGTTCCAAGAGCAGCCGAGCCGGTGCTTCTGCGCACAGTTCGCTGGCAACGTCGGCATACGAGGCAACCGCGAAGATCCAGACGACGTCGTAGGGCAACGAGGTGAGGTCCGCGGCCGCAGCTTCGAGCATTTGGCGAGCCGTGTCGACGTTGCCGGCTTCCATATGTCCTTCGGCGAGGGTCGAACGGAATACCGGGAGTGCGGGGTTCTCGGCCGCGATCTGCTCGATCATCGGGACGAGCTCGCCGTAGCGCCCCTGTTGGCGGCGGACACCGATCAACTCGGCCCCGTAGAAGCCGAAGGCATCGGGCTGTCCGCTCTCCGTGCCTATCTCCAACGCAGCCGTCGCGAGTTGTTCGGCTGAATCGGGAACCCCCATCAAGAGCGCATCGGCGGCGTCGTTGAAGAGGGTGACCCAGATCATCGTCGGCTGACGGAGTCCCTCGATCACGGTGCGCATGATTGTGAGGCACCGGCGCGCCATTTCGAAGTCGCCGGCTTGCACTGCAGCCAAACGGCTGTAGGCGCCGGTCCAGAAGAGCAGGTCGGGGTCCCCCAGGAGCTCCGACAGCTCGAGAGCTTCCTTTGCATCGACCATCCGCTCGTTGAGCGTGGAGGGGACCTGGAGCGGGTCGCAGACCAAGTTCAGTGTCCGGATGACGGTGTCCGGATCCCCCAACCGCCTCGCCATCGCCCTGGCGGCGTCGGCCAATGCCTGACGCCGGTCCAGCGTCGTGCCCAGGGCGAGCTCACTGCACAGCGTGGCCAGGAGGAGCGCTCGTTCGCGTCCGTCGTCATCGCCCAGAGCATCAAGCGCCGACTCCAGCACCGCGACCTTCTCGGTGTCGATGACCCCGATCGAACTGAAGAAGCCGCGGCTGTTCCCCAATGCGGCGGCCACCAGTCGGTCCGTGGCGTCGAGCTCCTGGGCCCTGTGTGCGGCGTCGAGGAACGTCTCTCGGGACGCCGGCAACCCGGCCTGGCGTTGTGCCTCGCCCAAGGCCAGGCGCAGGTCACAGCCGACCAGGGGGTCTTCTTCCGGCACCACCTCCGCAAGGTCGAGCGCCCGGGAGAGGTAAAGGACAGCGTCGTCGGGGGCCAGGGCGGCCAAGGCGGCCTCGCCTGCCTGTCGGGCGTAGCCGATGGCCTTGGTTGCGTTGGCCGGTTGGCTGGCGTTCATCCAGTGGTGGGCCAGCTCACCCACCCGCCTGCCCGGCGTCTGTCTGACGGTTGCCTCGATGGCCTCGGCCACCTGCCGATGGGCCCGTGTTCGCCGGACCATCGGCAGGCCTTGGTACAACGTGTGCTGCGTCAAAGCGTGCGAGAAGACGTAGCGCCCCAGTACGTCAGGAACCTCGCGCACGAGGACGGCCCCGGACGCAGCGTCGAGGACGTCGAGCACCTCCTCCTGGTTGAGGTCGGTCACGGCCTCGAGCAGGTCGAGGTCGAAGTCCCGTCCGATGACCGCTGCCATGGAAAGGATCCGACCTGCTTGTGCACCGAGCCGGCCGACGCGGGCAGAGATGACTTCTCGCACGCTGTTGGGCAGCACCATTTCGGACATTTCCCCTACCGCCGTCCAACGGCCGCGATCATCCTGATAAATGACACCGGTCTCCATGAGACTGCGCAACACCTCTCCGACGAAGAACGGGTTGCCTTCAGTCTCCAGGCAGAGCGCGTGGGCGAGATCCGTCGCGGCCTCTTCGAGGCGTTGCCCGGCTGCAGCCTCCATGAATGCGAGCACGCCGGTGTCATCGAAGCCCTTCAACTGGATCCGGCTGATACTTGGTTCGCGTTGAAGGGCGCCGAGGAGATCGCGGAGCGGGTTGGAAGGCGAGAACTCGCTGTCCCGGAACGTCCCGAGCACGAGCAGCCGCGCCGAGTCGACGTTGGCGACGACATGAAGCAGGAGTCGAAGGCTTTGACTGTCCGACCATTGCAAGTCGTCGAGTACAAGCACGGTTGGTTGGAGCGTGGAGGCCGCCGTCAGAAGGCCCGCCACCGCCCCATAGAGGAGGTAACGCTCGGTGTCGGGATCCGTCCTTGTCGGTGCCAGATCTGCCCCCAGCCGTTGACCGAGCGCGGGGACCATCGATGTGATGTCGCCGCCGTGGGCCTCTACATGGGTTCGAAGCACGTACTCGGGCGCATGCGCCACGTAATGGTGCAGCGCCTCGGCGAAGGGGGCGTACGAGGCGCTGACGTCTTCCTGGCAACGTCCCAAGAGCACACAGGCGCCCTCCTTGGCGGCGCGCCGGGCGGCCTCGGCGACCAGAGTCGACTTACCAACACCGGCGTCACCCGACACGAGGACCACGGCACGCCCTTCCCCGGCGGCCGCTCGCTTGTAAGCGTCGGTCAGCAGTGCCGCCTCGGTCTCGCGGGCGATCACTCCGGTGAGCGGCACGTGCGTCAGGCGAGCCGGGAGCGGCACACCGTTCTCGGCCGCAACTTCATCGAGCGGTTCCCAGCGGACGTCGAGGACCTCCACGGGCTCCGGGAGCCCCTTCAACTCAAGTGCGCCGATCCGCTCGAAGAGATAAGGACTGCGTCGGCCGGCCATCACCCGGACGGCGTCAGCGGCCAGGATCTGGCCGGCATCGGCGTGTGCACAGAGCCGAGCCGCCTCTATCACCGGGTCGCCGTAGTAGTCATTGGACTCCATTGTCGCCTCTCCACCGCTGAGTCCTATGCGTAGCCCCAGCTGGTGGGGGGCGCCGACGTTGTCACGGTGGACGGCTTGCTGCATCGCTACGGCGCACGACATGGCGGCAGAAGTGCTCCGGAATACGACCATGACCCCGTCGCCGAGGCCTTTCACCTCGACCCCTCCGGAGCCGGCGATTGCTTGACGCAGCACAGAGAAGTGGACCCGGAGCAGCTCGTCAGCGTCGTCCGGACTGATCTCGTAGCTGATCTCGGTCGAACCGACCAGGTCGGTGAATAGGACCGTGATGGTCTCGGTGACCGCCAAGGCTTGGCCTCCTCCGGTTTCCGCTCTGCTGGCGCCAGGGTAGACGGTGGGCAACGGGAGATGCGCTAGGAAGGGAGCCGTTGGGGGCGATGATCTTGTTCAGCAGGCTCGCTGTTGGCCGGATGGTAGAGCGCTCTACTACGGGGTCGGATCTGTTGGACCTAATGGAAAACCGAGTGAATGGAAGGCCACGGCGAGACTAGAGCGCAACAGTCAGACGGAAACCACCACCTTGCCAAGGTTCGGATCCCGTCTTCCGCTCCGTATGGCCAGGTGAGGGCCGGGTGGGGGCTCCACAGCCAGGCGGGGGAGACCAGGTGGGGAGAAAGCAAGGGCCGGGGCGCGGGGCGACGGGAAACCGCCCTGCAGCCCCCGACCGACCGGAGGCGACGAACCGGGACCGCCGCCGCAGGCCGACGCGGCAGCCGGGCGGCACCCCACCACGTGCCTGACTGGAAAGCAAGGCTCTAAGAGATCGCCAGAGTTCTGAAGGTCGGGGGACGACTGTTCTCGCTGGATCATGACGTCGCCAACCATGACTGGCCGTCTCGCCATCTGTTCGTACACCTCCAGATCGATTCACGAATGTCGACTTTCTCGGTCAAGTAACGAGTGTCGGTCTGCGCCCATTGGAGACAGAGGACCGGCCCGGCAACTCCTGGTCATTGCGCTCAAGCACTGACGAGTTCTCCAAGCAGTGCCGGCTAAATAGCTCCGAACGCTTGTTTAGTGAGACCTGTTAGGGATGCCGCTGTTCTGATCTTGGTGCGCATGACCGAAGTCATCAGCCCGAGTTCTTAATCCCTCGCTCCATCTACATCGCCTTGGGTCACCCGAATCGAACGCGGCCAGCCTTGGGCAGCTGAGAGCCGGACCCAATAGGCGTCCCCGTCGAAGGAGATCCATGACACCGTAGGGGCCGATCCCTCAGGTCCGGATAGCGCGAGAGGATTGGACCGGTACTTTGGGTCGATTCGATAGCCGCGAATCGGGTGGTCAACTTCGGCGGTGCAAGTACCACCAGCACGACCCCGAGCCCGCCACGACAACTTCGCGAGTCTCTTCACGGAACCTTCTTCCGGTTCGGCACCTCTGGTTGCGAGTCTACGCCTTCAGCCCTACATGTCGCGTCCGGGAAGGTGTGAAATGGGCGTCCCCGACCGTCGGAGTTGGGGCATCAGTAATGCGGGGCCGGAAACTCCGATCAGAGTCCCACCGGGATCCTTGAAATGGCCGACAATGAGTCCGTTGGGAGCCCTGACGGGGCCCATGACCCGAGTAGGTCCGAGGTCCTCAGCACGCTGCAAGGCAACTCCGACGTCTGGCACACCTATGTGGAACACAGCATGGCTCTCGTAGTCCGGTCCACCTTCCACTCGACCGCAGATGCCTGTCCCATCGTCCGCGGTGATGAGTTCCAAGAGCCCGTACTCGTTCGGCGCGGACACCTCCTTAGCCACCGGCGAGGGCACCGCAAAGCTCCACCCGAGAGCTGGGAGAAGTAGTCACCGAGTCGCGCTGGGTCTCTTCCGACGACCACAAAGTGCATCACAGGTTGTGCAATCCATCTACCTCCAGAGTGTCGACGGTGCGGCCGCCCGAGCTTCGTCGACGGCAAACAGCCCCTAGCGATGCGACTCATCGCTTGGTTCGTCAGATCCACTCGCCCAGGCTTCCGAAGGTGTCCCAGTCCTCGCTGCCGGTGGGCCATTAACAGCTAACCATCCTCGCCATCAGGTGGTCCGCCAGTTTCAGGATCGCCTAGCAAAGTCGGCGTCTTTGGCTTCGACGACTCCGGCCGTCCTTCCCGGTGCCGTCTGCTCGGACCAGTAGAGGTTCGTGTGGGTGATCACCTGGCTCGGAGGCGGTGCCCCCCAAGGCGTCTGGTCCTCAGTTGTGTGGGCGTCGCTGACAAGGATCGTGTCGTATCCCCTGACGAAAGCGCCATGGAGTGTCGAACGGATACACGCGTCGGTCTGTGCGCCCACGACGAAGAGTCGCCCGACACCGAGGCCGGATAATACGGCTTCGAGTGTGGTGTCCTCGAAGGAGTCGCCATACTTCTTGTCAATCAGTGGCTCACCGTTGGTCGGAGTCAGCTCAGGGACGATCTTCCAAGCGTCGGTTCCGGTGGCACGCGGACCGTTGGAGTCCTGGATCCAGATCACGGGGACCCGTTCCTGGCGTGCCTGATCAACGAGGGCGTCGATCTTCGACACCACTTCGTCGCGCTCGTGGTTCCCTTCGACTACACCGTTCTGTACGTCGATGACGAGTAGTGCGGTGTTCGGTCGATTCTCCAGTGTCGTCATGACCCCCCTTTCACGCGGGACTACCGGATCTAAGTACCCGCCAGAGATCGCGCGGACACATCTAGAACTGGTTCACGGTCATTTTGGCACCTCGCCGGCCGGCGGAACCCGTGAGCGCTGGGTTCCTCGCTGCTGGGACTGAGACAACACATGTCCGTTGGACTGCCCTAAACTGGCGTAACGCTCTTTGCGGATGGGGTTCACGTGCAGGCCGTTCTCATCGCCCTTACCGATACCGGTGGCAGTTGGGTCGGTTGGGTGGTGCTGGCTGTCATCTTCGGGTTTATCGCTTTGATACTCTTCGGGGACATGCGGGCAAGGCTCAGGAACGGACTTATCAAGCGGCGATCCCGCTACCGGGTCCCCAGCCCTGCACCCCCTAGCAACAATGCACAACCTCAGGGGGATGATTGGACCGATGAACAAACTGAACTACGCAGAGAGTCAGACGAGAGCTAGCTGCGGTCTCTCTGGGGGCCGTTCTACGGGTTGCTGACCACGCGCCGTTCGCCTGGTCGGGGCACGAAAGCCTTCCAGGATGGCGCCAGAATTCCTCGGCGTCGCGATAATAGTGTTTAGGGTGGCCGGAAGCCTTCGAACTGGTCTGCCTCCTCGACAGGCGGCATCCAATGATGACGAAAAGGCGTATGTAGCTCCGCCATTGGTGCTGGAAAGTCCGGATCCGCCAAGTTCCCGACTGCGATCCCCGTGATTGCGCCCTTCAAGTGTCCAGAACGTAGTGGATCCACACGTTGGACAACAGTGGTAGCTGACGTCGGCTCCGTTGGCCCTACCTACACCGTCGATCTCTAGACCGTTGTAGACCTGGGTTGTACCGGTGATCGACACACGCGCATCGTCCGAGAAGACTGCGCCGACTGAAACGCACTTCCCGTGCGTTTCTGACAGAAATCGCAGTGACAGGTCAGGACCGCGAGTGGCTCCCTCTCGACAGTGATGTGGACTCGTCCACAGGCACATTCGGACTTTCGCGTCATCGCCAACACGCTCGCGCAGACTTCGGCTGACGACAATCGGGTTTCAAACTCACGGGTTCGACTGGATAGGCCAGAAGCTCCGCCCGGGTCGCCCGTTGGCCGGGAGGATGACACTCGTTTGCCAAGTCGGCAGGTAGGAGTGAGGCTGTTGTGATGGATGTCGGGACACTGCGGTTCGAAGTCACGAAAGCGAAGGTGTCATGGGGCACGTACTTCCAAGATCTGGTGCGACCGAAATTCGGAGGGGGATTCAAGAGTACTCGGGCAGAGGACCATCAGTGGTGGCTGAGAACACGACCGGCGAAAAGCGCGTGATCGAAGTGACGAAGACCATGAAGGAGGCTCGGGACCGAGCGGCCACAATCGAACAGGACTTCAAGGCGCTCAGCACGTCGGAATGGTGTGAACGCTACGACGTTCCGGTTTCCTTCGTGTCAGGGTGATCCCGAAGCGAGCGTCACCCTGGCTTCATCGTTGAGCCAATGCCGGTGCTGGGCAACGGTATACGAGCTACAGGCCGACCACTGCCCAGAGAGTACGAACTGGACGGGTCGGTGGTTCAGGCCAGCGGCGATCGCTGGTGGCGGGTATGGGCCTGCCCCGACCACTTCGGCGGGCTGACGGGGCTGAGGGCGTTCGGCCGGCGCCGTAATTGAGCAAGTCGGCTGGGTTAGTACCCGTTGCCCGGCGTCCACGCATCTCACCCTGCCGCCTACCCGCACAACGGGGGCAGTCGTCCCTCGCAGTTACTAGTCGGGGGTTGAGTGCTCGTGGTGCCCGGGATGCTCGTGAGACGGTCCGACATGGCCTCTCTGAGTCGTCGGCGGGGTGACCTGACCCCGGAAACCCAACACTTTTAGGAAGAAGAGTCCAATCCGGTTTGGGCGTTTGCGCAACTGCGCCGCCTTGGCGTCGGCCTCGTGACCGTCAGTCACGCGAATCTTGTGGGCCTGATTCGCATACCGCGCCCGTCCACTCACCCTTCGAACGCTACTGGAGAACGGTTCTTGCTGCACTCTATTTCGACTCTGTCCGGGGTGTCCCCGAAAGCCCTCAACGGCGACGAATGCGACCGGACCACGCCACGTGGGTGGTCATCCCGCAATAATGGCCGACGTGGAAGATGCAGTGGTTGAAGTCGTCGTCGCCCACAACGAGCGCGCGACCCTCCGTGTCGGCGACGTGTTCCTCAAGATCGACGCTGATCAAACGCGCACCGAGGTCGAGGTCGAGGCGATGGCTATTGCGCCGATTCCGACTCCCAAGGTCCTGTGGCGGAAGCCGCCTGTGCTCGCGCTCGCCGCACTCTCGGGCAGGGCACTCGGCCGCCTGGGCGAGCCCTCGACCGCGTCGGCGGCAGCTTGGGCCGCGGCGGGTGCCGCCGTCCGGGTGCTGCACGACGCGCCGTTGCCCCCATGGCCCGGCAAGAGCCTGGACGACGTCGCTTTGCGCCTGGACGACGAGTGCGAGTGGCTCGTCACCAACGGTGTCCTTCCCGCCGACTTGGTCACGCGCAACCGCCTGATTGCCGAGACTGCGCTCCGGCCGTGGACACCGGTGTTCACGCACGGCGACCTGCAGATCACCCACGTGTTCGTCGACCGGGACGAGATCACGGGCGTAATCGACTGGTCCGATGCGGGCCAGGGCGATGCTCTGTTCGACCTCGCCGTCCTGACGCTCGGACACGAGGAGCACCTTGGCGACGTCGTTGCTGGTTACGGCACAGACGTCGACCTCAACGTGATCCGCGCGTGGTGGTCGTTGCGAAGCTTGGTGGCGGCACGATGGCTGATCGAGCACGGCTTCGACCCGTCCTCGCCAGGCTGCGAGTTCGCCGTGCTGAGATCCCAGCTGTGAGGCACCCTGAGGGACGAGCACCGGACTATGGCGGGGGAGTCACGGCGGACCAAGCAATCGACCGAGCACGCAGGTGCTACGAAGTTGAAGAACTTGGAATGCCTGTGGGGTGACCGGTGCCCCCGAACGCCTGCACATATGGGCGAGAGGGGCTAACTCCCACTTCGACTCGTTCACCAGGTCCGAGGTGGGACAATAATCCGATGTACCGAGAGGCAGCGCGTTTCTCTACGATGCGATCCACGGCGCAAGAGGACGCGACCCGATCTCCGAAGCTGAATTCCTCATCAGAGAGATCCAACTACGCAACCCAGGAGCTCGTACGTTGCTGGACGTTGCTTGTGGGACCGGAGCCAACTTCCCTCGCTTCTCTGAATCGTTCGAGGTCATGGGTCTCGATGCCAGCCGGGACATGCTCGCAATAGCTCACGAGCGGTACCCCGAGGTTCCCCTAGTCGAAGCCGAAATGCGCTCGTTCATCGTTGAAAGACGATTTGATGCGATTGTGAGCGTGTTCAGCGGGATCGGATATCTGACAGAGGAATCTGACCTGCGACAGGCGATTTTGACGATGTCATCTCACCTCCGGCCGGGCGGTGTTCTGGCTATCGAGGGTTGGGTCGAGCCAGACGAATGGCGGGGACCCACTGTGAGCGCTGACAGCTGTCATACCGACGAATTCGCGCTGGCTCGGGTTACGAGATCCGATGCGGAAGGCATGCGATCTCGCTTCACGACGAGATACACCGTGGCAACGCATGAGGGAATCACCAGCATTGATGAGCACCACTTCATGCGGCTCTCGGATCCCGAAGAGTTCGCCGTCGCCTACCAGCAAGCCGGGCTCACATTTGAGCGACTCCCCAGCCTGCTCCGACCCGGCAGAGGCGTCTATATTGGTATGGCACCTACGTAGGAGCAACGAGAAGAGAAGGTGTTTCCGTTCGGGACGGGGAGCCAATCGCCTCATTGATATCCTGAGCTTCATGAAGACCCTGGTTGTAGGGACCGACGGCTCAGAGCTTGCAATAGAGGCGGGAGTAGCAGGGCTTACGATCCTCAAGCCATGCGACAGGGTGCTCGTTGTGTCGGTTACCGACGTTCTCGATCCTTCGTTGGCCGACGACGCTACGGGTCATGCTGCCGCCAGCTTGACACCAGTAGAGCTCGATGAGCAGAACCAGGCGGCTCACGCCAGGGGTCAGGTGGCCGTGGAAACAACGATTTCGGCACTCCGAGAGCGGGAAACTCTGCCAGACGGCGTTGAGGCGTTGGTCATCGAGGGAGAGCCTGGCCCGGCGCTGTGCAAGCTCGCACAGGAAGAGGGCGCCGCAACGATCGTCGTGGGGTCGCGCGGCCGAGGAGGCATTAAGAGAGCGCTTCTCGGATCCGTATCAGACTACGTCGTTAGGAATGCGCCATGTTCGGTCGTTGTCACCCGATAGTGCCCACGAGTCGCCTGGACTAGCGCACGGTGTCCCCGTCCGCTGCCGGGAGGGTGACACAGTCAAGCAGGCCTGTCGGGCTACCCGAGATCGCCGGGACATCAGGCACCCAGCCTCAGATACCGTTTTGAAATGTCGGAACAAGATCTCGATAGAGCTCTCAGGCTCGAACCATCCGGAGAGAGGGGATTTGGTCTGCGATTGCCGATCCCAACTACGAGGCTGGAAATGGAATGTTCGGCGGATGGACGACCGCAATGGCTCTACAAGCGGCGTCCCAGAGCTCCGCAGGGACATCGACCCCATGTGTCATCACGGTCAACTTCATCAACAAGATCGATGCCGGGACAAACCTGTTGATCCACTCTTGGCGAGTTGGGGGAGGTCGCTCCGTGAGTCATTGCCAGGTGGAGCTGACGTCTGAGGATCAACAAACACCACTGGCAAGCGCTTCGGCAGTGCTCGCCGACAGGCGCAACTCCGACGAGAAGCTCGACGTGTCCATGCCAAACGCGCCCGATCCCGAGAGCCTTGAGGTAATCCACCCGGCCCCGGGAGGCAATGGAGAGCGATGTGCGATGCGACCGATCGAAGGGTTCCCATTCTTTGGCCGTTCAACTACATACTCCACCGCTTGGGTTCGAGAGACGAGTGGTCGACCCGTCGACCACCTGCAGTTAGCGTTTCTTTCGGATTTTCGTGCACCCCGTTCCTACTTCTGGAGCGATGGTCCTCGACCAAGCGCCACACTTTCGCTCTCGGTGTACTTCCACGCGACCGACGAGGAGCTCGCTGAGGTCGGTGATGACGATCTGTTCAGCGAGGCCTTCGGTGTCCGCGGCGTGCAGTCCACATCGGAAGAACATCTTCGCCTCTGGAGTCGCAGTGGTGCTCTGCTTGCTTCCTCGGTCCAAATGGCTTGGTATCGCTAGAAAAGCGGCATCAAGATTTGAGAGTGCCTCCACTGCCGGGATGGGGTGCCACCTTGCGGCACATCGGGGTGGACAACTTGACGGTGAGCGGTTCGCGCGGGACCCGGGCAGCGCCGCATTTGAAGCAAACTCCGGTGCGAGCAGTCGAGCCCCAACAGGGATTAAGCCACGATGCGGCGGTCGACCTCGACTGTCCGCTTTTCAAGCGTGACATTCGTCGTGCTTACCTTCGCGCGATGGACACCGAGATCGTCGCAGCAGTCCTCACACAGCCAGCGGAATCCAGTGCCGATCCCGAGGCTTTTGTTCCCGCGGCGGCTCAACTTCTGGACGTCGGCCTTCCAGCCGCAGCGGTGGCACGGGCGGCCCTCCCACTGTGTGGTATCTGACTGCGCCCTTTCAATTCTCATGGTCTTCCCTTTGTCCAGGCCGTGTGCCCCTGAATTCTGTTCCGCCCGAATGAACCCCCCGTGGGAGAGCACCCAGGGTGCTTTCGAACTTAAAGCTACTATTCCTATTAGTTTAATAGGAATAGTACTGAAGATCAAGGGGCGGTGGGCCGTCATTTTTGGTCGCGTGGGCTGACTTGCTTCCGACGGGACACCGGCCTCGCTCACTCACTCGGGGGGATTCCTTTCGATCCAGAGGTCCTTCGACGAGTAACCGCCCCTGCCCCTTGCCCCCTGCCGCGGTGGGATGACCTAGAGAGCGGCTGACGCGGATCCGGGAGAGGGCTTGGGGACTCTCGGTTCAGGCTCTGCGGCTCCACCTCCATCACCACCAAGACCCATCGTGATTGCTTGTCGAACCCACCACGTTGTATAGGTGGAGAACGAGAACCCCTTGGCGGGATTGAACTTCTCGATGGCGATTCCGAGGCCCCGCTCTCCCAGTCGGATCCGCTCGTCAAGGGAGAGGCCGGTTTCTGCGTATCGCTTCGCCAGTTTGGCCACGATCCGACGATGAGTGACCATCAGATGTGCGTGGGCATGAAGATCGCCGCTCTGAGCCAGGGCCACTCGTTCGGCGGCTGCAGAGTCGGCCATCTTGGGAGCTGCTGCAGCCCGACGGGCATACTCGTCGCCTTGGTCCGTTGACACGTTCTCAGGATAGGGGGAACACGAAAGTCGGGACTCCGCAGGCCCAGCGTGAGGCGCCGTCGTTCGCCCTGATGGTCGGCCATTTCGGCACGACTAAGACTCACTTGCGACTCGGAACTTTGGCATGAAGCATGGGGTTCCCGAACCACCGCCATCTAGAAGGACCATTCGATGCATGCTGCCGTTGTACGCCGGTTCGATCACCCCCCCCGATACGAAGATTTCGCACCGCCAGTCCCATCTGACGAGCATGAGGAGCTGATAGACGTGCTGGCGTCTGGCCTGCACCCGAGGGTCCGTTCACAGGCGAACGGATCTCACTACATGTCGACCGACCAGCTACCGCTGATCCCTGGAATCGACGGTGTTGGTCGCCGCTCTGACGGCTCTCTCGTGTATTTCATCCTTCCCGAAACCGTCTTTGGAGCGATGGCCGAGCACACCGTCGTTGATGCGCGCCGCAGCATCCCTCTTCCGTCTGACGCAGACCCGATCCTGCTGGCTGCGGCCATGAATCCTGGAATGTCCTCGTGGGTTGCCCTGCATCAGAGGGTCGCCTTCACGCCTGGACAGTCGGTCTTGATTCTCGGTGCCACCGGCTCGGCCGGGCAACTTGCCATTCAGATCGCCAAGCACCTCGGCGCGAGCACAGTATTTGCTGCCGGACGAGGAGCCGACAAGCTCGTAGCATTGGCTGGACTCGGTGCTGATGACACCATCGATCTCGCCGCTGCCCCCGATAGGGTCGAACACGACTTGGCGGTGAAAGCAGCAGACGTTGATGTGGTTCTCGACTATCTCTGGGGCAAACCTGCCGAATCAGCGATTATGCCCTTACTGACTGGGCGCAAAGATCGGAGCAGATTGATTTCCTGGATCCAGATCGGAGCCATCGCCGGGGCGAGCATCAACCTTCCTTCTGCTGCTCTGCGCCAGGCAAACATTCACTTTCTCGGTAGCGGGCAAGGGTCAGTGAGTACGGCCGGAATCCTTGCCATGCTCCCAGGACTTGCCGTAGAAATCGGCAAGGGGTCCTTCCGGATCGATGCTATTCCTAGGCCGTTGCTTGATGTGGAAACGATCTGGAATGCTCGAGGCGCGGCAACAGCACGAATCGTGCTGACACCTCCACACTGAATCCATCGACTGGGTCTTTGTACCAAAGCCGAACGATTTCCGTCACAGGCTCGATTCGTCGCTGAGGCAGCGTGAGTTCGAGTGTGCGGGTGTATGGCGGTGCCAAGCTCTGGGAGGTGGTGCCGATTGGCGCGTAGGGTCCGCGGCGACTTATCAGATGCGGTCCGAGAGCCGAAGGCACAGCCGGCGCACTCCAACATCGCGCCTGGACTTGGGGGTACGCAGCGCCTCCACTCGTGCGCCCCGACAGATCGGGGCAGCACCGCGACGGCCTCAAGTTCCGCTCGGAGCAAGCGGGACGAGCGGAATAGGACGGTCTGGATCCCCAGGTTGCCGGCCGCCTCGAGATTCTCCTTCGAGTCGTCAATCATCAACGTCGTCCGCGCCGTCAAGCCAAAACGGTCGAGCAGTCGAGTGAAGATTGCTGGCTCCGGCTTCGCTATCGCTTCCCGACCGGAGACGACGGTACCGTCAAACCAACCGAGGACCGCAAACCGCTCAAGGCGGAGCGGATAAGTTTCAGCCTCCATGTTGGTCAGGGCGTAGCAGGGTAACCCGGTTTCTCTCACTGCTCGGAGGACTTCGAAAGATTCGGCGTTGGCGCTACCGGTCATCTCCTCGCTGCCGCTTGACCATGCCCAGATCAAGTCGGAGAATTGGTGGGATGCCTGGGCGGCGAGTTCGGCGCATGACACCGCAGACGAGACGCCCCGATCGTGCGGCGCGTGCCAAGCCGGCGGACAGATCTCGGTAAGGAATATTTCCATCTTCTCCTGGTCCGCGGACAACTTGCGAGAGGTGCCGAGGGTCTCAATCGAGCAGGACCCCGCCGACATCGAAGACCACCGCTTTGAACCGGGGCCGCTCGATGAGCGTGTGAAAATTCACACAAGATATGTTATTATGAACATGATGGATGTTCAAACGCGGCAACAGACGATCATGCAGGCCCTCCGCCAGCGCAGTCCGGTGTTGGTGGGGGAGCTCGCCGTTGCACTGGAGTGCTCTGAAATGACAGTGCGGCGTGACCTTGAGTCGCTCGAGCGCAATGGCGGGCTGCGACGGGTGCACGGCGGTGCGGCGAGCGTCTTTCTCAGTGCTGAGGAGACCCCGTATGGCCTTCGGGCCCTTGAGTCCCGCGAGGCCAAGGCGAAGATAGGCGCAGCTGCTGCCAGCCTCTTGGCTGACGGGGAAACGGTGATTCTCGACGGTGGGACCACCGCCATGGAAGTGGCTCGCGCTCTTCGCGGCCGGCGGATGACCGTCATGCCGCTCGCTCTTAGGCCTGTCTTTGAGCTGCACGAGTGCCCAGGCATCAAGCTCCTCCTCCCAGGCGGCGAGGTCCGTCCGGGCGAGTTGTCGTTGACGGGTAGCCTCACCGAGCCTTCTTTCTCGCAGCTCCGGTTCGACACATGCGTGATGGGTCCCTGTGGCATCGACGTCAAGGCGGGCATCACGACTCACCTACTTGCAGAGACGGCGGTGAAGCGTGCCGCCGCCAAAGCCTCGCAACGGGTCATCGCCGTGGCCGACTCCTCGAAGCTCGGTCGGGTCGCGTTCGGCCATATCTGCGATCTCGGCGATATCGACATCCTCCTCACGAATGCCGAAGCCGACCAACAGATGGTGGAGGACCTGCGGGCGGCGGGAGTCGACGTGCGCTGCGTCTGACACCGACCCCGGCAACGAACCAAACAGCGGCACGAGCCTCGGCGGATCGCTGGCCACGCGCTGCCGTCATCGCCGTGTTCTTCGTGCACGGTTTCCTTTTCGCCTCCTGGACGGCCCACATCCCGCATGAGCAACAGCGACTCGCCCTGAGTGATGGCCGACTCGGACTCGCCCTGCTCGGGGCCCCCATTGGATCGGTGCTGGCGATAGTGGTGGCCGCACACCTCCTACCGCGAGCGGGAAGCCGGCGGATGGTGCGTCTGGCCCTTCTCGGCTACTGCGTCTCGGGACCTTTCCTCGGGCTCACCCGTTCGTTCGCTTCGTTCTTCGTCGCCTTTCTGGTCTGGGGCTTCTTCCAGGGATTGCTTGACGTATCGATGAACACCCAAGCGATCACGGTCGAGCGGTTCTCGGGCCGCGTGTTGATGCCAGGATTCCACGGATCGTGGAGTACTGGCGCGCTGGTCGGTGCGGTCACCGGAGCAGCTGCGGTGGGGTTGGGCCTTTCCCTGAGCGAGCAACTGCTCGTCCTGGCAGCACCGTGTGTCCTGGTCGTTGGCTGGCTTACGACGTCGATGATTCCCGACCGGCGAGCGGGTAAGGGACCCAAGCCTTCAGAGGGCGGACCAGACAGGCGTGGCGGCGTACTTCAGAGTGCGGTCATAGTGCTCGGCGGTATCGTCTTCGCCGACATGTTGTGCGAAGGCGCCGCAGCCGATTGGGCCGCTGTCTATCTCCATAGCTCGCTGCACGCCGTCCCCCTGGTAGCCGGACTGGCCTACGCAGGCTATGCCCTAGCCATGTTGACCGTCCGGCTCGCGGGCAATCGGCTCTTCACCAGGTTCGCGGCCCACCACGTCCTGCCGTTGCTCGCTGCGATCGCTTCTCTCGGATTCGTGGCCGGGCTTGTCATGGCCCGTCCCGCGAGCGTCCTGATCGGATTCGCCCTGCTCGGCGCCGGACTCGGAGGCGTCGTCCCGATTGTCCTCAGTTCAGCCGGAGCAGTGGACACGGTGAACACAGGAAAGGCGGTGGCCGCGGTGGCCGGCTGCGGCTGGGCCGGTTTCGTCGTGGGACCTGTCGTAATTGGCGAAATCGCCTCAACGACGACACTTCATACCGCACTATTTTTGATCCCAATCCTCACTGCTACCGTCGCTGTGGCCACGGGAACGGCGAAGGCGCTGCGGCGCCGGGCCTTTCTGTGACACGCTGGCGAGGTCAGCGAACTCGTAGAAGGGTCTGCCGCCGCCGGGTGGCGTCCCAGGCGAGGCTGACGTGGTTGGGGCTGAAGTCCTCGACCAGGATGCAGGTGACATCGGGCCGGCGGTGGGACGGGATGAGGATGGGTATCTTCGGTGTACCGACAAATTTACGGGTCCATTCAAAGCTGCGTTCGATCCCGGCCGTCTGAAGCTCTTGCTTCGAGACGGCATGGGCGTTGATGCGGTGGTCGGCTGAAGGCGCCACACGCCCGGCGGCATCGTATGGGGACATGTTGGACAGCGTCGGCAGTATTATCCCCAGGTAACCAGGGTTTTCCACATGAAATCCCTGGTTACGTTCCCCAGGTCCGGTCAGGCATGTTGGTGGGGCAGAAGCTTTTAGACCGACACAAGCGGACAATGGACGGGGAGCTTATGGCCGAGGCATCCATCAATAACCAACCCGTCTTGATCTGGTCGGAGGCGGTCCTTCCCTGGGCCTATTACGAACAGTCCCAGTACGGAAAGGCCGTCCTCCTTCTCGCACTCCCTCGTCGCGTTCGTTTCTCTGCGTAGGTCCGGGCCATGGGAATACAAAACCTCATCATGCAGTGCAGGACTTTGCTTTTGTTGGTCCACGAACTACATCTCAGCGGACACCAACGCCTGAGAGCCATACCTGAAATGGAACATTCCGGGAAATATTGGCGGTGTGCGATCGCACCGGTCAGTCTCGTGTCTGTGAACCATGGCGCACGTTTGGTAGACGGTGTGCGGAAGGATCCCCGGATCGCGACCTACACCAGCCGAGACCAAAATCGCTACTTTGCATGGACCGACGTCTATCCGTATGCGACTCCTCAAGAGCTTGCGATGCTATTCGTGGAGCGGTTTCCTGAGGTCGTTGAAGCAGGAAAAGGTTCGGACTGGGCCTATGCAGGGTGGTACATGGAGATGTTGCGCCTAACCTACCCTGACCGGTTTCCTTACGCAGTGGCCAGATGCCAGGTGCCCGACAGATATTTACCGACCGCGTCTCCCGCAAAGCAAAGACCGACGTTGCGGATTGCGCTACCACCGCCCGGCGAAGCTTTGGCGCGTCCGAAGTCGCCACCCAGCGTACGCCCATCGTTACACCGTGTCCCACTGAGTGCGATGCGTCGTCTAGCCGGGTAGTCGTGACCGTCGCTGGAGCTAGGTGTCGCACCCTGCGGGAGTTGCCACGAGTCGACTAGGAGTTTTCCGGGGTTCCCCACTCGCCAGCCTTGGACTCGTCGGCTATCGCTCGTCCGGAGAATGCCGTAGCCCAGAAGTGCCGGACGAGGGCAGTGAGATGTGGAGCAGTGCTGCTTCGGCACTCGCCCGACCTCGCATCGCTCAACTGCCACGCCGGCGCAAGCCCGTGACCAGTGGGCATGAGCTAAAACTCTTCTGGACCGTGCACGTTCTGACGAACGGTCGCCTTTGGAAGCCCTGGCGAGTGGATCTTACGGACGGCGATGAGTCAGATCGCTAGGGTGCGGTTTGCCCCACGGCGAAGGTCGGCCAGCCGCAGCGTCGACACTCTGGAGGTAGATAGATGGCCCAACCCGTAGTGCACTTTGAGGTTGTCGGAAAAGACCCAGCGCGACTCCGTGACTACTTCTCTCAGCTCTTCGGGTGGAGCTTTGCGGTGCCCTCACCCGTCGCCGAGGAGGTCTCTGCTGCGAACGAGTATGGGTTCTTGGATCTCATCACCACCGACGATGGGACAGGCATCCGCGGTGGAGTGGGCGGTGGACCGGGCTACGAGAGCCATGCTGTGTTCTACATAGGAGTGCCAGACGTCGGAGCTGCATTGCAGCGTGCTGAAGACCTCGGCGGTACTCGGGTCATGGGTCCCGTCACGTCACCCAATGGACTCGTTGTCGGCCATTTCAAGGATCCTGAAGGCACTCTGATCGGAGTGGCCGGCACCGCCTAGCGACGCCTCACCTCCGGCGGTGATGCGAACAGTCCAGCCCAAACTGACACAATGTTGTCGTGCCGACGCTGAAGCCAGACGATCAATCTGAGGGTCCCACATGCCCTCAGTGTCGAGAGCCTCTGCGGGACAACTTGCAGACGGGGCGCCTCGACGCTCAGGATGTCTCAAAGAGTAAAATCCTTTCGCGCGTCTCGGTCATCTATTGCAGGTCATGCGGTCTATCGCTCCACATCGAGCCCCTCCGGTCGATGCAGATACATGCTTGCGTTTCGGTAGCAGATCCTGCCGATCCAACGTCTGTCGCTGGCCTCTTCCAGGAACGATGTCGGGACCTCATAGCTCAAATCAGAACGATGGGTTTCGAACCTCACGTCTGGGTCGACATGATCAACGACGTGGGAGCCACGGCAGCGGCAAGGAGAATCCTCGCATCGAATATGCCCTTGGTCGCAACTCGATGGCTCATCGATCAGGGTCGACCCGAACTCACGCTGGAGCATGAAATCACGGAGATGAGGTGGGCCAACCTCTTCGATGACGTTGAACGCTCCGAAGCTGAGCGCCGCTTGCTGAACCTTCGGTAACTCGACAGCGTGAAAAAATGCGAGTTGGTAGAGCCGGTTTACGACTGCCACCGTTGTGCCGCAGGGTGGCACCCCAGTCCGGCAATATTGGGGGGCATGGTCTGGGATCACCACGGGGTGAGCTTCCGCGGACACAGCCACGCCAAACAAGGAGTCCACGGAGTATCCCCGATGTGCAGGCGCACTGGGATAGCCCACGTCCCACCACCATGCTTCATTTCACCCACAACGATTGTTGAGCCATTTGAACGCCCCAATCATGACAACGCCAGAGCCCTGGGGCACCCCCGCATTCGGGCCGCAAGGTGCCACCCGGTCCCGGCCCATGGAGGCACTCTTGCCGCCCTCGTATCCTGGATTCAATGACCCGTTCTGAAAGCGGTCGGCCCACTCCTCCTCGCCTTCCCTCCGACCTTTCCTCAGAACCCTATGTGCGTCTTACCGCTGGGTGTGAGATCGATCACGCAACCATCCAGGGGGACTTCTCAGATAGCGACCTCGAGGGATTGCAAATAGAGGACTCACGCATCGTCGGTTCGTCATTCACAGCCGCTGATCTCAACCGTCTCCGCCTCATAGATGTCGTGGTGGAAGGGAGTGACTTCTCAGGCGCAGACATGGCAGAGGCCTCCTTCACCCGCGTCACTTTCACCGATTGTCGTATGTCAGGCGCACTCTTCCCTCGGGTCCAGATGCAAGATGTCACCTTCTCCGAGGTAAGACTTGACCAAGTGAATTTCCGAATGATCGAGGGCGAACGAGTCGTCTTCGATCACGTAAATCTCGAGCGGAGTGAGTTTTATTCTGCACACTTGAAGGCAGCATGGTTTTTGGACTGCAATCTGAGCGGAGCAGATGTGTCTCAGGTGAAGCTACCGGGGGCCCGCTTTCACGGCTCGTCACTCTTTGAAATCAAGGGCTGCGAATATCTTCGGGACGTCGTGATTGAAAGCGCGCAAGTAATCCCGCTGGCTTCGGGTGTCTTTGCCGGCCTGAACATCCGGGTTGAGGACGACCGGGAGGCTGACGTTGGACCTATGGACAGTGAAGAATCGTCCAAGCCGAGAAAGCGTCCCAGCTAGCCAGCGAACTGGGCGCCCGCACTATTGGCCGTTCACTCCCAGGATGGTCCAAGTGCGGCGCCAGATTCCCGTATGAAAGACCCATCCAACACCGTGCGGGTCTCGGCTATCCGGGCTGCGGGCCAGGCCACCCAGACTTCCAAATCACCGGGCGGCGGCAGGGGTGCCCAGAAGTCCCGATAACCCGTGAAACCTCGACTGCCCCCTTGCAGACCTCCGAGATGCCCGGCGCTGCCCCGCTCATCGAGATTTCGATAACAAGTGTCGTCGCTGAAGCGCAGCCCGAACAGCACGATCCCTGTGTCAAGGGTCTCATCGGAGATCGAATGTCTAAAAGTGGGGCTGTTGTGACCTCGTGTTCCGGGCCCTTGGACCAGAGGGTTTCGGAACAGAGCCACTGCGGAAAGGGTCATCACCTTGGGGAATGCGATGAGACTTCTGAGCATCAGCAGCCCATCGATTCCCTCAGCGAGGACCACATCATTGAAGACCGTCTGGCCAAGACCCTCCTCCCACGGCAAGGGGGTGCGTTCTTGGTCGAATCTCGGGGATGGCGTGTTGACAGGCTCGAAGAAGGCCACGGGTGGTCAGACTAGGGCCCTATCCGGCAGCGCGACGGGGGCACCTTTGCCATCCGCGAGCGGCGTGTTCTGGGACATAAGTCCATCGCCTCAACCGTCGCCCACCCAGGCATCGATACTGGGAGGGTGCCAGACCCTGACCAGCTGCTCGAAGATGCTGAGGTCACCGATTTCCAGGGTTGGGACTTCTCCAGGTTGGGGGCCAGGCTCGTCAACGAGCCGCCCCCGTGGGCATTCGAGGAGATAGTGGCCCATAGAGCGGCGAGGGCAACGACGATGCTGGACATGGGCACTGGTGGGGGCGAGTGGCTCTCGTCGCTGCGGGTACGGGCACCCGTCACCGTTGCCACCGAGAGCTGGCCACCCAACGTCGGCGTCGCAGCCTCCAAGCTGCACGCGCTGGGTGTACCGGTAGTCCAAGACGAGGGCGCGACCGACAATCTCCGTCAACACAGCGAAGACCCAAGGGGCCGGCTGGCCTTCACGGCCGAGACCTTCGACTTAGTCACGAACCGCCACGAGAGCTTCGTGGCCTCCGAAGTGAGTCGCGTCCTGCGCTCGGAGGGAACATTCGTCACCCAGCAGGCCCACTCGGGCTCCCAGCAGTTCCATGAGCTACTAGGTATCCAACCCCCAGAGGTCGAGGAGTTCGAGATCGACCTGGCGCTCGAGCAACTCGGCGCCGCCGGGCTGATCGTCGATGAGGCCGACGAAGGCTATGCCACGACGATCTTTGCCGACATTGGCGCGCTGGCGTGGTACCTGCGCTCGGTCCCCTGGGCCGTGCCCGGTTTTTCGATCAGCGCCTACCGGCATGCGCTGATGAGGCTTCATGGCGATCCGATCCGGGTTGCGGCCAAGCGCTTCTGGGTTCGAGCCCACAAGTAACTCCCTCCCGACCGCCAGACTGGGGCAGTCTGCCGGCATGCATCCAGTTTTTCGAGAACTATTGGCCACGCCTTCCAAGGCCGCACGGTTGGCACCGACAGGACGCCAACTGTCAATGGATATGGGGCGGCTCTGGCTCTTCACAGATGCGGGTGGAGCGCTGACGTCGGCCTGGAATCGTCAGAGGATCGTCACGCGGGTCGCTTCCTGCTTGCCTTGGTCGAAACCGGCACGGGCGGAGGGGATGCGGGTCGTAGGGTCCATCTGGTTTGTGCTCATTGCGGCTTGGGAATCGGCGTCCGGCGTGATCACCTCGACGTGGCTGCCCTGCTTGCGCAGAGCCTCGACCTGGCCCTCTAGGTCCATGCCCCATTCCGGTGGTCTGCGCAGGCCCTCGAACTGGCCTTCGGGCAATGTCCCGCTCCGTCCGCCGAACGGCGAGAGCACCACGACATTCGCATAACCCGAGGCGAGGTCGGCGTTTTCGGCGGAGCGCACGCCGCCGTTGATGTAATGAGTGCCGTTGATTTTGATAGTGGGAGACGATCCCGGCAGCGCAGTGCCCGCGGTGACCGCGTCCACCAAATCGACGCCCGAATCGCAGTCGAAAGTAGCCACCTCGCCTGTGTGCGCGTTCACTGCTACCACGATCATCGGCCTGGCCGGCCATTCATGGCGAGGCAACCGGGCGGCGACCACAGAGCGGTGCTGTCCCGCCGTGGATTCGAGTACGGGGTCACACTCCAATCCGAATGCTCCCATCGCACGTCGTAGATCGGCAGCCGAGGTGGCGGCGGCGGAGATGGCCCTCATCCGCTCGAACACCGTGGCCATCGGCAAGGCTGGCGGCCGTTCGCGGTTCTGTCTGACCGGTTGAACAGGCGGGGACAGCACCGAGGCGAACAGTTTGGCCGGCGGTATCCCACTGCGCAGCTGCGCTGCCGCGGTGGCACCGGACGACGTGCCGATCACCAAATCGGCGGCCTCTGTCATATCGAGACCCGCTTCGGCCAGGCCTGCGATGATCCCGATCTGCCAGGCATTTCCGGCAGCCCCACCACCACCGAGAACCAGAGCAAGGTTGTGAGCCACCTGCGGATACGACGTACGTCGCGCCGAGCCAGGCGTGAAGGATTGGGCTTTGCCCCCAGTCGATGGGAGCGATTCTTGAAACTGCGACATGTCTTGGTCCCTTTCAGGGCATCCGAGATACGGGCACCCGAGGACCGATGACGACGAAGCTCTAACGGCTCCAGCGTGAAGGGGTGAGTGCCCGACGGTGAACGAAACGAATCGGAATCACCTCCTTAGATCGGGCGCTGAGACAGCGCTCCCAACGAACTGAGCGTTGAGAGTAGAGGGGCAGCAACTTCGCCGCAAACGAACCGGTCGTCGCCGGGATTCAGGTTGAGGGTGACCGTCGGAGGCTGGGCGAGTCGGGCTATCCCCGAAGTGCCGAAGGGCAGCGTCGTCCCGACGTTCGGGGGCTCACCCTACGGCTCTTTCCTAGCTATGGATGAACTCAAGAAGGCGACCTAGTTCCGATGCGGCCCTCGCTTCCCCCGCTTCGATCGCCAATCCCATCTTTGAGTAGTTCAAGAGGTCCTGACCGAAGGCCGCCTTTTCGATGTCAGTGGGCAATACCGTCTCGAATCTGATGCCTGCCGCCGAAAGCCGACGGCATTCGTAGGCCAACACTCGTCCGATGGCTGGGCCTATTAGCGGCACCTCCGGTGGCACAGGCGACGCAATAATGCCCTTTGTAATCCGGTGCCCGATGAGAACATCGGCGTTGGTTGCGGATCGAGCACCACCGTCCATGTAGAGGCCGTCAGGAAGAGCAACCGGGGGAGCGAGACCGGCAGCGGCACACGATGCGGCGACGCCGACTTCGAGGGGGACTTCATCAGCACGTCCGAGCACCCGGAGTTCGCCAGATTGGACGTTCACCACCATGGTACGGAACCGCTCGGGCCACTCGGTGCCCGGCAAATATTTTGCGTAGAAGCGAACCACCATCGGAGGAAGTTGCATGGCGAGTTCGCCAATTCGTTGGGTCTCGGGTGGCCCAAGAGGAGCCTCGGCTTTCCCCATCACGCTCGAAACCTGACGGATCAAATCGATGTCAATGGCGAGAGGCTCGGAACCACCAACTAAGCCGGGACCATCGTCGCCATTGGTTCATGTTCAGGTCACCCCAGCGTGCCTTCAGTCGTCGAGACCAAGGGCACGATGCCGTCACCGTTCGGCGACAGAACCGAACAGGCCCCCGACTTCATCGACGCCTCGGGACGAGACGGTAAGATCGTGGGGATACATCCGATGGCGTACTTGTTTCCAGGGCCGGTCAATCAGCCCGTGGACTCCAAGGTCGCCGGCATCGCCCCGGTGTATGCGAGCAACCTCAAAGCACTCGTCGGACACATGTATCTACTGGTCGGATTCGTGGCACTCGGGCAGTACCCTCCAGACGGCTCTCGGCCTTTTAACGACCAGCACCGAGGCGATATTGGTGGATCAGCTCGGCACAGTACGTGGTTGAGCGTCGTATTCGAGCGCCGGGTTCGTCGAGCTTTCGGGCAAACATGCATGTTGATCTGTTGCCGATCGATGTCATTCCTCCGCACTCTGGCGAGTCGCGGCATACATGGCGAGCGTCCGCTCGCGAGCGAAGGTGTGATCGATCAACGGATGAGGGTAGGTTTCGCCGAGCGTCACCCTCAGCAGTTCCAACTCTTTGGGCGGGGCGGTCCAGGGCGCGTGAATCCACCGGGCCGGAAGATCCGAGAGTTCTGGAACGAAGCGCTTGATGTACGTGCCCTCGGGATCGAATTTCTGAGACTGCAAAACCGGATTGAACACACGGAAGTAAGGGACGGCGTCGGGACCAGTGCCGGCAACCCACTGCCAATTCCCAGCGTTCTGAGCGATGTCGCCGTCGACGAGACGCCGACGGAACCAGCGTTCTCCGATACGCCAGTCGACCAGAAGGTCCTTGACCAGGAACGAGGCCACGACCATACGCACCCGGTTGTGCATCCACCCTGTGCTCTCCAACTGACGCATGCCCGCATCAATGAATGGGTAGCCGGTCAGGCCCTTCTGCCATCTTTTAATGTCGGCGGGATCGTTCTTCCATCCCATTTCCATCAAATCCGGTCGCACCGGAGCATGCGCCAAGGAGGGCACTTCCCAAAGCAGATGGGCATACCAGTCCCGCCATGCCAGTTGCCGCACGAACGCCGTTCGCCCCTTGGTGGAGGTACCGACTATTGAGGCGACCGTGCGCGGCGCCAGCGTCCCGAAATGCAGGTCCGCCGATAGGCACGAGGTTCCGAGCAGATCCGGTCTGTCCCGGGTGTGTTCGTAGTCGTCAACTCTCTCAGCGAATTCGAAGAGTCGATCAATGGCGGCCAGTTCGCCACCAACCTGGAATGGCTCGTGCTCGGAGTTAGGTAATCCATCTCCGGTGTCATCGTCGATTTCGACCTGGCGCGGTTCGGGCCATGGAGGTGGAGCCAGGTCACGCCACTTGGCATAGAACGGAGTGAAGACCCGAGACGTGTGGCCTTTGTGTGTCGTCACCCAGCCTGGAGGTTGCATCAGAGTACCCCACCACAGCTGCAATTCGGCCCGGAGCCCCGCTTTCACTGCGAGATCTCGCCGGCGAGCGTATGGCGTCACGTCGGCGTTCGCGTACACGGCGGCGGCATCACATGTCGCGGCAACCTGAGGTACCAACTCGGTTGGATCACCCTGGAGCACCAGAAGTCGCCCTCCCTGAGACTGCAGGCTCTGGTCAAGCCCGTGCAGGTGGGCCAGGAGCTGGTGGCGTCGGGACTGGCCTGCTGCGGCGAAGAGGATCGGGTCAAGCACGTAGAGCGCAACAATCCGGTCGACGCGCTCGGTGGCCGCGGCCCAGGCAGGATTGTCACCCAGCCGAAGGTCCCGGCGAAACCAGACCACGGCTCGGGAGGTCATCGACTGCGACGTTGTCCGACGAAGGCTGTGCTGGCCATGAAGCCATTTCTGACAGTCCTCACCTGGGAAATGAGAGGAGCATGAGGGTTGACCAACAAAGATGAGTCACGGTCGGAGCCAAAATTCCGCCGGTGCGCGCGCGTTGCAGCGAGAAGATAATCCCCATCGCACCGGCCGCAAGGACGAGAGCGACGTTTCCTGTAGTCGCCGTCACCGCCACATAGATGATGACGGAGCCAGCGACGGGATTGCGGGATCCCAAGACATCGAACAGAGCGCCGCGGAAGAAGAGCTCTTCTCCCAGTCCGTTTACAAGCGCCAGGGCCAGCACCAACGCCGCTGGCCCGGCATCGGCCTTGGTGAGAATGCTGTGAAGGGCATTGGAGATGAGCGGGAGGTGTCGGCCCACGAGATAGGCGGCCAGGAAACCCAAGAAGGCAATGATGCTGAGCGCCAGTCCGTGGAGCGAAATGGCTAGCCGGGAGGATCGGATTGCTTCGAGTTGGATGGGTCCCGAGATCAGAGATCCCAAGATCCAGGTGCTGGCGACCAAGAACCCTATGACGAAAAAGGTCGTCGATCCTGACGGCGCGCGCAGCGTGGCCGCCAGCAAAGTGGTTCCGACCACGAGCGTGACGACCACGGTCATCCGCCTCCGCCGCTGCGAATTGATGTCAGCGAGTCCGGGAACCTCTCCGGGGTGCCTATGCGCGTGCACGCGACCGCAAGTCGTTGGCTATGCGATGCTCTCTGGCCGCAAGGGCGGCCCTGACGGCCGTTTCAAAGCTCATCGGTTCATGGGCCAATAGGGTGTTGATTCGACGGTTGTGTACGACGACCTCGTTGGACATCGAATCAACAAGGGACCGGGCCGTCCTGAGGTCGACATCGGCGATGAAGCGCAACCAGTGGGACGACAACCTCGGTGATAGCAGAGGCACCGGAAGTATCACCCTCCGGTGACCCATGAGTCGGCTCACGGTCATCATCATGCGTCGATAGGTGAGAGGTTCAGGTCCGCCGATCTCATAGGACTGGCCCACCATGTCCGGCCGGCCCAGTGCCCCCATCAAATCAAAGAGTGCATCGGCTAGTGCGATGGGCTGGGTGCGCGTCTCGACCCAGCGTGGGGTGACCATGACCGGAAGACGGATCACCAATTGACGGAGGATCTCCCAGCTGATGCTGCCATCACCGATGACAATTCCCGCTCGGAGTGCCGTCGTGGGCACCGAGTCCATGAGGATGTGTTCGACTTCGCGTCTGCTGCGAAGGTGCTCGGAGAGGTCTTCGCTGTCGTCGCCCAATCCACCCAAGTAGATGACCTGGGTCACCCTGGTCTTCAGAGCCGCCTGCGCGAATGCGCAGGCTCCGGCTCTGTCTCTCTCGGCAAAGTCGGTGCCGGCCAGGGAATGGACGAGGTAATACGCAAAGTCCTGATTCTCGAGGGCGGGCATCAGGCTCCCGGCATCATTGATGTCGGCATGCATGGCTGACCCGGCACCCCGGTACTGATCGGGCCTTCGAGTCAGCGCGGTGACCTCATGTCCCCGCTCGGTCAGGAGGGTGGCCAAGGCCGAGCCAATGAACCCAGAAGCCCCGGCGATGGCGATCTTCATTGGGCCCTTTTTGGCGCAAGGACGCGCTCGCGAGAACGGCGTACGTTGCTCCTCCACCCCTCAAGGATTCTCATGGTCCCACTCCCGTTCGTTCGGCGCACCAATTCCAGAGCACGCTGCTGTCGTGCACACTTTGGGACGGGGACCGTCGGGTCGTCGGCACGTAGTACTCCCCACGCCGGTGCCTGTCGTGCCACAGGCCGTCGATTGGCGCCGACGTTGTGGTCCGACGGGGTTCGTCGGACGCCAGCCATGTCACCGTGTCCGCGCCCTGCGCCGGGGTCCGAAGAAGCGGGCCCAGTTTGGCGAAGGAGGGCAGCCCGGTGGCCAGTCCGGGCGTGTCCACCCAGCCGGGATGGACCGCGTAGCTGGCCACGCCGTCACTGGCCCAACGACGGGCCCACTCGTGGGACAGCACAACCTGAGCTCGTTTGGCCTTCCCGTAGGCGACCGCGCCACGGTACCCATCTGGACCGACTTCAATGTGGTCAGGGTCGAATCGCTGGGTGTACATGCCGCCTGATGTCACCGTCGTGATGACCGACTGCTCCGCACGAAGCAGGAGTGGGGACAGCAGCCAGCTCAGGCGGAAGGGTGCGAGCACGTGCGTCGCCAATGTTCGTTCCGTGAATGACCCCATGCCGTCATCTGCGAGTCCATAGTCAGGGAAGAGAGCGCCAGCATTGTGGATGAGGGCATGCAGTTCCTCGTGCGTCGACGACACCCGATCGACGAAGGCCGACACCGCGTCAACATTGACCACATCGACCTCGGCCGTATGGATTGGACCACATCCTCCGGCATGTTCGGCCTCCCTGCCTGCGACGCGCAACCGTTCAGCGTTCCGACCGACGAGCCAAACCTCAGCACCCAACGCAGCGAGCCGTACAGCCGCGGCTTGCCCGATGCCAGAGGACGCACCAGTCACGATCATGGTCTTGCCTTCGAGTCGGCCCGGATCGTTCCAGCCTTCGACGTACCGACGAACTACGTAGCCAATACGAGAGTAGCTGCCACCCACGGAGAGTTCGAGGAGGTCATCGACGGCCTTCGCAAATCCTCGGTGCCTTTGGTTTTTCATTGGGTCGCTACGCACGCTTGGTCGCACTGATAAGTCCTGTATTCGCGCGTTCCTCGACGGCCTCGATGACGCTCGAACCATTTCGCCCCGTCCAAATGTCGGCTCCCAATTTTCGGGCGTGTGCCCCAGAGCGGATCGCGTTCCCCCCGAGAAGGATCGTGGTGCCTGGCGCCGTCGCTCGCAACGCCTCCACCGACTGAGTGACCTCGGCATCTAGGCCCGAAGTGGTCGAGGCAATTCCGACGGCCACTAACCGGTCGGCTTGACCGGCGACCTCAGCCAACGCGTCATCCGGGGTATTGGCTCCCAGTTCGGACACATCGAAGCCCCGCCAGCGCAAGAGGTCCGCCACCATGGCCACTGGCAGCGTATGCAGGTCTCCCTCGGGGGCAGCAACGATGACCGTGCCGCGACTCCGGCCTGGCCTTCCGAACTGAAGACCGAGGCGACCGATGATGCGCTGGGCCACTGCGGTCGCTCGATGCTCGTCGGCCACGCTCAGATCACCTTCGGCCCATCGAGCGCCGATGGATCGAAGTGCCGGCGACAAGAGCTTGGTCACGACTCCGGCGGGGTCGAGTCCACCACCGAGACGACCCTCTATCAACCACCAGGCTCCGGCGCTGTCGCCAGCCAACAGGCGCGCTTCAAGGGCTTGGCTGGTGCCAGTCACGGTCTTTCGGCGAGAGCGAGAGCCTGATGCGGATACCCGGCGGCCTTTCAGTGCATTGACATCACTCACGCGAATTCGCCAGATCAGCCCGTCCTGAGTGGCCGGGAGCTTTCCGGTGCGCACGTAGCGATAGACGGTCATGTAGTGCAATCCAAGTTGCAAAGAAGCTTCCTGAAGGGTGATGGTCCGGGGCGTTGCGGCCATGGTCCTTTTTAGCACTAAAGTTACGCCCTACACACATCGTTCCGTTGCGAACCAGAACGTTCATGAGGAGTGCCGGTTGTCGCGAGTACGGCGGGAGAGAGCAGCGGTGGTCGGGTCTGGCATCTCGGGCCTCACGGCGGCTTACGTCTTGCAGCAGCGCTATGACGTCACCCTCTATGAGATGGCCAGCCGTCTCGGCGGGCACACCCACACGCACGATGTGGTCACGCCGGACGCCGGGACGGTTCCCATCGACACGGGCTTCATCGTGCACAACCGGCGCACGTATCCGTTGCTGTGCCGGCTGTTCTCCGAATTGAGCGTCGTCACGCGCGAGACCGAAATGAGCATGTCGATTCGTTGCGAGGGCTGTGGGTTGGAGTACGCCGGTGCCAAGGGCTTCGGCGGCGTATTTGCCCAACCCCGATCCCTGGCCAACCCTGCTTTCCTGCGATTGCTCACTCAGATTCATCGGTTCTACCGGCAAGCCCGGAGCACTTTGGCCCAAGATGACGATCACATCTCACTTGGCGAGTTCTTGGACAGCGGAGGCTACTCCGACTACTTCGCATCGCATTTTGTGGTGCCGATCGTGTCGTGTGTCTGGTCGGTCGCGCCAGGTGTGGCTCTGGAGTACCCGGCCCGATATCTGTTCACCTTCTTGGAGAACCACGGGTTGTTGTCCGCTGCCGGCTCACCGACATGGCGCACCGTCGTCGGCGGCTCCCGAACGTATGTCGAACGGGTGGTCAAAGACCTGAGCGCCGTGGCCACCTCGACACCTGTGAGGGCGGTCATCGCGCAGACGGGCGGGGCCGAGGTCAGAACCGCCGATGACGAGGCGATCTTTTTCGAGCGTGTCGTGGTGGCGACTCATGCCGATACGGCATTGGCCCTTCTCGCCAACCCGAGCCCTCGGCAGCGCTCCATCCTCGGCGCGTTCCACTACTCGCGCAACGACACCTGGCTCCATACCGACACCACGCTCCTCCCACAGGCCGAGAGAGCACGAGCCTCCTGGAATTTCTTGCTGCCCGCGTGTGTCGGTCCGATCGAACACGCCTCGGTGTCTTATGACATGAACCGCCTTCAGGGTGTTCGGTCCACTCGATCACACATCGTCACCCTCAACGCAAGGGACCGCGTCGACCCCGACCAGATATTGGCCCGCATGACCTACGAGCACCCGATCTACACGGCTGCCTCGCTATCTGCCCAACGACAGCTCTCAGAGCTCAATGACACCAAACTGGCCTTTGCCGGCGCATATCACGGCTGGGGTTTTCACGAGGACGGCTGTCGATCGGGGATCACGGCGGCGCAATCGCTGGGGGTGCGCTGGTGATGCGATTCGCTCCTCCGAAGGAGCCCGCCACCACTTCATCTGCGCTGACCGCGCTACGTGTGCCCGCTCTGTATGCAGCCGAGGTGACACACACGCGCCGCGCCCCGATCAACAATCGCTTTCGGTACAGAGCCAGCTATTGGTTGGTGGACTACGACGAGTTCCCTCGGCCCAGCGGCATCGCATGGCGCCTCGCCCGATTCGAACGCAGTGATCATAGCGATGTACGGGCCGTATTGGCCGAGCACGCGATAACGGCGGACCGGATTCTGATGCTCGCGATGTCCCGCACGCTTGGCTACGTCTTCAACCCGATCAGCGTGTTCTGGTGCTACGACGCGACCGGAGGACGCCTCGCCGTCTTGGCCGAGGTGCACAACACCTACGGCGAGCGTCACACCTATCTTCTCCGACCCGACGAAAACGGACGATCCGAAGTGGACAAAGAGCTGTATGTGTCGCCGTTTTTTCCTGTTGATGGCCATTACGACATCCGGGTGAGTGAGCCGGGTGCATCCCTGTCGGTCACGGTGACATTGCACCGGTATAACGGCGCCCCTTTCGTGGCGTCACTGAGAGGGGAGCGGCGCACCGCAAGCAGAGCCAACGTGGTGCGGGCATCCCTCGTTCACCCGGCCGTGCGTACCGCCATCTTGATCCGCTGGCAGGCGGTGCGGCTCTGGATGCGCGGTCTGAAGGTGCAGCCACGATGAGTGTCGTCGCCCACGAACCCGCACGGCACGCCGTCGTCGATTTGCGACGGTGGCCCGGGTTGGCCCCGCCAAAGTCGGCCGCGGTTCCGGCCGCGCTAGCCCGAGTCTTCCTTCGACGAGTGGCCACGCAGACCGGGATACGAGTCGAGTTTCCTGACGGCAGGCGTTTCGGTCCGGACGATGGTCCTGTGATGGCCGTCTATCTTCCGAAGGCGTTCTTTGCGCGGCTGGGTTTGGGCGGCAAGATCGGCTTCGGTGAGTCATACATGGCCCGCGAGTGGGACTCGATCGACCTCGTCGAGGTGCTCGAAGCGCTGGCCCGCCAGGCCGATTCGCTTGTCCCACATCCACTCCAGCTCGTCCGGCGCTGGTACGACGCCCGGCAGCCCACCACCGAAGATAACGACCGGCCTGGAGCTGTGCGCAATATCTTCCGGCACTACGACCTCTCGAACGACCTGTTTGCAACCTTTCTGGACGAGTCGATGAGCTACTCGGCTGCCCTTTTCACTGATGAGCACAGCACGCTGGATCAGGCCCAAGCTCACAAGATCGAGCGGTTGCTCGACGCCACTGGCGTCCGACGGGGCACTCGCTTGCTCGAAATCGGGACTGGGTGGGGTGAGTTGGCTCTCCGGGCTGCTCGGAGGGGCGCCCTCGTGACGAGCGTGACCCTCTCTAATCAGCAAGCATGTTTGGCTCGAAAACGAGCAGCGGCCGAGGAATTGGGCGGCGTGGTCGATATTCGAGTGCAGGACTACCGAGATGTGGTCGGAAGCTACGACTCCATCGTCAGCGTTGAAATGGTTGAAGCCGTGGGAGAGCGGTGGTGGCCCACCTACTTCCAGACACTGGATCGGTGTCTGGCACCGGGAGGGCGGGTCGGACTCCAGGCCATCACCATGGCCCACGAGCGCCTGCTGGCGACAAGGTCGTCGTGGACCTGGATCCATAAGTACATCTTCCCCGGCGGCCTCATTCCGTCCGAGCAGGCGATCGAAGACACCATGGCGGTCCACACGCAATTGGCGGTAGTGGATCGACTGTCCTTCGGCCAAGACTACGCAACCACACTGGCCTGCTGGCGGGAACGGTTCCGCGACGGAGCCGACGAGGTGGAACGGCTGGGGTTCGACGAGACCTTTACGAGAATGTGGTCGTTCTACCTGGCCTACAGTGAGGCCGGTTTCCGGAGCGACTATCTGGACGTCGTACAGCTGGTGCTCGCTCGAAACCACTGAGTTGAGCGGATCAAAGGCTGGCGCCACGGTTCGTAGGCGCCCGAACTCGGCCCGCCGCTGGACGAATAGTCGTTGCGCTGGAGAGAGGGTCGGCCCGGCTCGGCTTCAGCCTGGAGACGAAACCTGAACGAACGTCTACCCGTGTCGATAGCGTGGCTCTCCCTAGCGACTGGACCTACAGCTCAGACGGGAACAGCGGTAGGATTGCAGACGATGGGCGTGATCGGATGGCTAATAGTAGTGGTCGTCGTTCTCATCCTGGCGGCCGTGGCGTTCGTGATCGCTCGGCGGAGGAGACGGAGAGGAGGGGTCATCGCGACCCGAGACAAACGATGAGGCTGCTCATGACGGCGTCGCAGATTCGGGGACTGCCCGTGGTCACTGTCCGAGGCGGAGAGGACATCGCCGAAGTACGCGACGTGATCTACAGCCCCGAAGCTGGTCGACTAGTCGGCATGACTCTGAACCAGAGGGGCCTTCTGTCGGGACGGCGCCGCGAAGTACTTCCTGCGAACATGATCCACGCCGTCGGGCAGCACGCCGTGATGGTGACCGACGAGGCCCAGCTGGTTGCGCCCGAGGACGCGCCTGACGATGTGGCTCACCCCGCCACGGAGCGCAACGTGCTCGGCGACGACGTGCTGACCGAAGGAGGAACGAGCCTCGGTGAGGTTGTTGACTTGGTGCTGCTGGTCGGAGGCAACGGCGAGGTCGTTGGTTATCAGATCGAAAAAAGCGGCGGTGGGCACGGCTACATTCCCCTTCCAGCGCAACTGGCCGTTTCCGGCGATGCACTCGTCGTACCAGATATCACCGAGGAATTCGTGCAAGACGACCTTGTCGGGCTTGGCGCCGCGGTCGACGAGTTCCGCGATCGACTGGGTCTGACATGAGCGAGTCATTCCGAGATTCCGTTGGCCGCAAGGTCGTCAGCAGGACAAGCGCGCAAGAACTGGGGGCGGTCAATCACCTGCTCGTGGACGACCAGCAGCGGCAGGTTGCTTCCGTTGTTATAGGTCGAGGGAAAAAGGCTCAATTCGTCGACTGGACCCAGCTCAGCGGTTTCGGGCGCGACGCTGTCATGGTCGCGGACGAAACCTCGCTGAGGGTGCCAGCTAATGACCGGGAACGGGCCGCTGCCGAGGGAAAACTCGAGCTTGTCGGTAAGCGAACACTTAGCGAATTGGGCAACGAACTCGGCCTTATTGACGACGTGACGTTCGATGCGGATTCCGGAGCGCTTGAGGAACTCGCGATCGGCGATCGTCGCCTTCCGGTTGGATCGTTACTGGGTAGCGGTTCGTACGCTGCCGTGATCGACAAGAGTCAGGATGCTTAACTCTGCTGGGCTGAATGAGGGTCACGACCGAAGCGTTGATCCGGTGAGCTCCTCGAGGGGCACGTTGACGCCTTCGACGTTGGCTTCGTCCGTTCAGTAACGAATCGAGTCGGGCCGAAATCGAACACGGCAGAAGTGTGAAGAGCGGTCGTGGGTATCCTCGAGGTACGGCGGGAGGGCACCCCGACCCGGCGACAGTGGCACCTTTCCTTCGGCATCGTGGCGCTGAGAGCTCAAGGCCGCGATCCTGTGGGAAAGTCAAGGACCGAAATCGCAACCACAAGCGAAACAACGGAGGCGGTGACAACCGGTGCGACGGCTGGCAGGACGGTGTAGTGCTCAATCTTGTACAGGATGCGGCTCCAAATTGGGAGCTGCGACGTCCTGTGACTGATCCGGTGATGTTGAGGTGCTGACCGGTCACCCTCAAGGCGGCTTTCCACGAACCAAGACTACAAAGGTCGACTGAGGCGAACGTTGTGGGTGGACGCAACAGGCCGTATCGCGGCGATCCCCTCGGCCAGAGAGCTCGGAATACTCGTTGAGGACATCCTCAAGACAGCCGGCCCGAGCACTACTTCACCGTGATGCTCCCCATCATGTACTGGTGGATGTCGCAGATGTAGTGATACGTACCGACTTGCATGGGAGCCTTGAACGACTTGGTCTCGTTCTGAGTGACGTCCCCGGTGTTGAACTGGCCGTTCGTGGCGGTCAAGGTGTGGGTGCTCGAGTCCTTGTTGGTGACGCTGATCGTCGCACCCGGAGAGACCGTCAACGCCATCGGCGAGAACATGAAGTTCGAGATGGTGATGTGGGTGCCGGTCGCGGTCGAGCCAGACGAATGGCCGGCTGCGGCACCCTTGGAGGCCGGAGCGCTGATGTAGGCGCCAAGGAGCAGGACGCCCGCTGTCAGCAGAACGCCAGCTCCATAACGTGCGCGCCGCATGGTTACTTAGACCGCCATGGAGGTCGGGTTGAAGGCCAGCGGCGTGCCGCTCGATGTCTGCGCACCGGGGTACATCCCGAGCACGTAGTACAAGATGGCGATGTGCTGCATCTCGACCGGCTGGATCGAGGAGGACAGCCCGATGGCGGCCTTGGACTTGAGCATCGTGGTCTCAGCCTGATACGTCTGCGCCGCGATAGTCTCGAGGGTGATGGCCAGTTGGGCCAGACCCGCGACGTCGGTCACCTTGCCGAAGTCCGACTGCACCGTCGGGGTCAAGGTGGGGTTGGTCACGGTGACGGCGGCCTTGCCGTTCGACTTGAGCACACCGTTCCAGGCGTCAGCATGCTGCTGGTGCTGGCCCTTGACTGTCGTGGCGAAGGTGGCGACGGCCGGAGGCACCGCACCAAGCTTGCCCGCCGTGGCCGCCGAGAGACCGGCCGTGTAGGCGAAGACGGCGAGGTTCTCCAAGCTGGCCGCCACCGCGGCCACTGCGAGGTCGCCCTTGAGGCCAGGCGGCGGGAAGGCTGCCGCCTCCGGGCGCACGGAGGCGAGCCGACGGGTCGAGGCGCCGGCCAGCGCGGGGGCGCCACCGATCACCATCATGGCGGCGCCCCCGGCCGCTGCCGCGCCGGCTCCCATCAGGAAGGTCCGACGGCTGGTGGGATGCACTGCGCCCTGCATGTTCTCGATCATGGCGGCGACGCCTTCACGCATGGCAGGCACGCCGACGTCGTGGTGCAGGTCGTCGAGCTCCTCGGTCATGGAGATCAGCTCGGACTCGGTGCCGGCGAAGACCTCCTTGGATGGCTTGGTCACTTGACTGCTCCTTGCTTGGCCGGGGCGGCCATGTTGGTCTGGTAGAAGGCATTGGGGAAGCCCACACTGCCGGCTGCGGCGGGCAACGCTGCGGCGGTTCCCGGGGACAGCGAGATGAGCTGGGGTGCATCCGCCTTGAGCAGCGCTTGGACGGCCAGCAGGACGCTCACGTGCTGAGCTTCGATGCCCATGATGGAGGCGAACAGGGCCTTGTTGGAGGTCGACTGGGCCAAGGTGGTGTCCTTGATGTAGGTCTCGGCTGCGATGTTCTCGAGTTCGAGGGCGAGGGCGACCACGCCGAGGGATCCCTGGGCCGCCGTGGCAGAACCCAGACTCGCCACCGCCTTGTTGACCACGGGCACGAAGGCAGGGTCAGGCTTGTTCTGCGCCTTGCCGCCGAGGTGCTTGGCCGCGGCGTTGAAGGCGTCAGCGTGCTGGGCGTGCTGACCCATCGTCACTTGCGCGAATTTGGTGATCACCGGGTCGGCGCCCGATCCCCCGATGTAGGGCAGGGTGAGCGCCGTCTTGTAGGTGGCGACGGCAAGGTTCTCGATCGAAGCGGCCGTCTGGAGCAGTTGGACGTCACTCGAGCTGGCGGCCGCCGCTGCCGAGGCCAGGACGCCGACGAGGGCCACACCGCCGGCGGCGCCGAGGATGGTGGTGGCCCCGAGACTCGAGCGCAGCGAGCGCTGGTGCTCCTCGTGGAAGGCGACGTTCGCTGCGCGGTCCTCGTCTCGGGCTGAGTGGTTGAGCTCGACGAGCTCGTCGAGCGCGTCGTGCGTGGGACGCAGGGCGTCTGCCTGCATGTCCTCGGACTCCTCGAGAAGTTCGCTCAGATCTCTCGGATCTGCGGTCATCGTGACCTCCTTGGTCGGTACGTGGTGTGTTCGTTGCCGCTCGGGACTTGGATGTCAGAACGGTTTCGATCAGGCCGCGAACTCGAGTCGTGACAACGTGCGCACGGAGGTGGCCAGCACGTGGAAATCGGATCGAACGGGGAGCCGGTCGACTTCGCGATCTAGCGTCCGACCGCTGCTTCGCCGTCGACCCTGTCCGCATCGGCTTCGATGACTCATGGGTCATTCGGAGTGACGAAGCTCACGGATTCGCAGAGGAAAGAAACATCTCGGTGTCCTTTCGACTCCGAACAACGAGTGATGGAGGCCCTGAGCGAGCGCAGCGATGCCCAACTCGTCACCTCAATCGCCCGTTACAGCGAGGCCGCGTTGGCCGAGGTCTACCGACGCCATGGCGGCGCCGTCTACGGGATCGCCAGGCGGGTGCTTATCAGCGCCGCCGAGGCCGAGGACGTGACCCAGGAGATCTTTCTGCGTCTGTGGAACGACCCCGACCGTTTCGATTCGTCGAGAGGATCGTTGCGCTCGTTCCTCCTGGCCCAGGCGCACGGGCGCGCGGTGGATGCCGTCCGCTCGCTCACTGCCCGGCACCGCCGTGAGGTCCAAGAGGCCCAGCGCATGTCGGCCTCGAGCTACGACCTCGAGCATGAGGTGTGGGACTTGGCCCTCGAGGACCAGGTGTCCAAGGCCCTCGATCGGCTGTCCGGAGAGGAACGCAGGGCCATTGAGCTGGCGTACTTCAAGGGGTACACCTACGTCGAGGTGGCCCAGTCCTTGGGACAACCAGAAGGAGCGATCAAGAGCAGGATCCGAAACGGCATGCAGCGCATGCGTGTCGTGCTCACCGCAGCCGGGATCCAGGGGGCTGACGCGTGATCACCCACGACCAGACCGAGGACCTCTTGGCTGCCTATGCCCTCGATGCGGTCGAGGCCATCGAGCACGGCCAGATCGAATCGCACCTCAACCAGTGCCCGCGTTGCGCCACACAGCTCATGGCCCTGCGCGACGTGGCGTCAGCTCTTGGCAATTGCGTCGTGCCGGTGCCGGAGCGGTTGTGGTCGGTCATCTCGAGCCGGCTCAGCGTGCCTGAGCAGGACGAGCCACCTCCTCCGCTTTGGAAGATCGCGCCCCGCGCGGGGAGGACCGAGAAAGCTGCACGATCGTCGGCTAAGACGCCGCGGTCACGCACCGGCCGTCGCTCCTTGATGGTGGCGACCTCCGTGGCGACCGCGGCCGGCGCCGCCGCCGCCGTGCTCGGCTTGAGTCTGGTTCGGATCTCTGATCAGAACCAGCGCCTGCAGGCGCAGATCGGCTCCAACCCCTCCTCGGCTGTGGCTGCCCTTGAGACGCCCGGACACACTCTGGTCAGCCTGCACGCTCCGAACCACGCGCAACTGGCCCAATTCGTACTCTTGCCGAGCGGCCGGGGTTACTTGGTCTCCTCTGCACTGCCAACGCTGACGGCGGACCGCACGTACCAGCTCTGGGGCATCATCGGAGGGCAGACCATTTCGCTCGGCCTGTTAGGTCCGGCTCCCACCCAGGCGGCCTTCACCGTCGCCGGCTCGGGTGTCCCGAGCCAACTGGGTGTGACGGTCGAGCCGGCCGGTGGTTCAGTCCTCCCTACCACAACGATGCTGGCGTCGAGTCGCACCTAGGTTGGACCGCCAAGTCGCCTCGGCAACGACGGGTGGTTGGGCGTTTGTAAATATCTAGGCTGGGTGGAGGACTTCGTCTAGGCGTACGGTGCTTGAGGCAGCTCAGGGGACGCGGCAGCCCCGCGCCGCCACAATGGGGCTCTCTCTGCGCCAAAGGTTGGCCGCCTTCACCTTGTCATCGCGCAGGGAGGCTCAAGGGAAATCACACACCTGTGGGCCTTGCCGAGGGGCCACGATGTTCGATGAGATTTGCTCCATCACGAGGTCGGGGCCACGGGCCGATATGTTCGGCTTACTACGAATTCGCGTGCTGTTACCAATGAATGTGGGGGACGAGACGTTCTCTGTGAGCAAACGCTGGATGTTCAGGATCAATCGACCGAAACGGAGGAGAGCAACTATTCAAAGCCTTCTTCTCGGCGAGTGCGGTGGGCAACCGCTCTCGAGATCCTCAGCTTTTGCTCGTGGTTGGCAGCGCTGCCGTAGGAGGCGCCGCGGCCGAACCATCGGCATTGGACGAGCTCGAGTCACGCTTGCCTGCGTCGAGGCCCTTCTCGAACTCGTTCTTGGCCGATCCGAGGCTCCGTGCCAGTTTCGGAATGGCTGCTCCTCCAAAGAGGAGCGCTACGAGGACGACCAACACGATCATGCCGTCAAATCCAAATATCTCACCAAGCATGTGAATCTCCTTTTTCGGTTGAGAAAAGGGGTGTCCCGAAAAGTGGGGCACCACTGCCCTTCGTTCCTCGGGCTCAAGTTATTCGGGTTGCGCCCGACCATGGATGCCGGGTCCGACTCAGGATGAGGACGATGACGCCGCCGTCGTGGTCTCGAGGAGGAGCCACCCGGCCTGGCCGGTCGGCCGATAGCTGAACCTGCCGGTCCCGTTGTGAGCAAGGATCATCCGGCTGACCTCAGTGATCCGAATAGCCCCCTGATGCGAGCGAATCTGCGCATGGGAGACCACCGGTGGATCTTGAAGTCTCATGCTTAATCTCGATCCGTCCAAACTTCTCGTCATCGCGGTGGTGATGATCATCGTGATAGGTCCGG
Organism: uncultured Acidimicrobiaceae bacterium; assembly: GCA_963755375.1. GTDB lineage: Bacteria > Actinomycetota > Acidimicrobiia > Acidimicrobiales > RAAP-2 > Bog-473. Next base: position 67,114 of record CAVWKG010000016.1, read on the forward strand.
AGAGGCTCCCGCATTTTGCCCGGCAGGTCGGCGGCGCCTGGCGGACCTTCTCCGCGTTCCGCCAGCGTATGGAGTCCGAGGTCCGCAATTCCTTGCCTGACCTCCCCTCGACGACAGAACTGGGCACCTATGCGCGGTCGCCGTCCGCATTGCTCGACCGCCTCTCTTCGACGACGCCAGCCGATGACCGCGCGGCGGACAGCCTCGCCACAACGGGCGACCTCCCACCGATCGCCCGTTGCGACCAAGCCCACTGGACGACAGACTCCCATTACAGCCCCCTACCCGTCGGCGCGTCCAGCACCGACGCGGAGAAGGTGTGGCTCGAGGCGCAGACACCCTTCGTGGGCGACGCCACCTTGAACTGAGTCGCGATGGCCCCCTTGGCTTTTAGCCTTCGCCCGAACAAGCACCCTCCCGAGGCGATGACCGTGGGGGAGCACCTCGGTGAGCTTCGTTACCGTCTGATCGTCTCGGTGAGCGCCTTCACCGCCATGGCGATCCTCGCCGCGTTCGCCTACGAACCGATACTGCACCTCTTGCTCCGGCCGCTCTGCAGCGTCGATGCCATTCCCGGGCATCATCTGAGCACGATCACTCCGCAGCTAGGACGCAACGGGAGCTGCGACCTGTACGTGACCTCACCGCTCGACGGATTGTCGCTACGGGTCAAGATCGCGCTGTTCGGGGGTTTGGTGCTCGCCTCGCCGGTCATCCTTTTCCAGATTTGGAGGTTCGTCACGCCGGGCCTCAAGGCTCGTGAACGCAGGTATGTCGTGCCCTTCGTGTCCGCGGCCTTTCTGCTCTTCATCTTGGGAGCGCTCACCGCGTACGTGACGCTGCCGCATGCTCTGGGATTCCTCAAGTCTGTCGGTGGCCCTAACCTGCGGGCCATCTACGATCCCATCCCGTATCTGGGCTTGATCATCTTGATGATGACGCTCTTCGGACTGACCTTCCAGTTCCCGGTCGTGCTGGTTTCTCTCGAGCTCGCTCGCGTCGTCACACCGGTCAAGCTCTTACGATCATGGCGCTGGGCCGTGATTGCCATCACCGTGGTGGCCGCCGTGGCCACCCCCAGTTCGGATCCCTTCTCCATGCTGGCTCTGGCGATTCCGCTCATCGCCTTCTATTTCATCTCGATCGGGATCGGGAAGTTGCTGGGCCGATAGACGCTGCCGAGGTGCGATCTCGAGGTGGGATCGCCGTCGGCCCGAGCCGTTAGATCGTGAGGACCGGCGCCGCAGGTCACCGCTGGTACAAATTCCATCCGCAGGAGGGACTGTCGTCGAACAACAGGTATGAAGCTCGACCCGTTGCTCTTCGGTCCCCGGCGTCTCACCAAATCGACGGGGTGGTTGGCCACCGCCGCCTTTGTCGTGGGCGGCCTGCTGTTGGTGTTGTCGGCCTACATCCACGTGCGCCTCTGGAAAAGCGAGGGATATCGTCACATTCCGACCATAGGACCATTGTTCATTGTCCAGTCGATCGTCGGCATGGTCATCGGAGTCGCCGTCGTGGCGGTGCGGCGCGTCTGGGTCGCCGTGCTCGGTGCTGGTTTTGCCGTCTCGACCATGGCTGGCTTCCTTCTCTCGGTGGAAGTTGGCCTCTTCGGTTTCCAAGACAACTGGTCGGCACCCTTTGCCAAAGAGGCATTCTTGATTGAGTCCGCATCGATCGTCGCGCTGATCGTGGCCGCGGCGCTCTGCCTATTGAAGCCAAGCCGGACCTATCAAAAAACCGACTGGCCGCAGTCCGGTCGATTCTTGCGAGCAGAAGCTGAACGACCCTTATATGCGAAAGGTCAGCAAGACTGATTGGAAATTGTCGGTCCCAAGTAAGCTGACTGGGTTCGAGGAACTGGGTATCGCTACCCCCAATTGGTCTACAGGGTTAGGTCGACGAGGAGGGTGGGTAGAGCTCCAAGAGACAACTTCAGAAGATCGAACAGGTAAGCTTTTACGCGAGCGAGGAGAGAAGCTCAAGTGCACGTGGCCGTTCCCCCGATACGCAAGAGTTAGCGTTGTCCGAAAGAAGTTCAGAACAGAACAACGTCGCTCGTCGGCATCTCGCGAGGCGAACCGAGCAACTTTTGGTTCTGTCGTTGGCGATCATCTGTGGTCTGTTTGGATTTCCGCTCCATATTCTGTGGATCGCAGCCATTGTGCTCATGGCAGTGTTGTGGGGTTTCATGGCGTCCGAACTAGGTAGTTCGCGGCGAGGCGGCGTTGTCTCCAACGCGGTCTCGGCCATGGCCACTCAGGCGCAAGATCTGACAAAGGACATATCGGACGGGAGGTCGGATCTCGACACCCGAATTCTTGATCGGAACGCGGAGGCGGTCGACCAGAATAATGGCGCGCGAAACGCTGGATCTCAAGACGACTCGAACGATGAACCGCAAGTTACAAAGAAGGAACTTTACGAGGAGGCTCGTGAGGCTGGCATTGAGGGTCGATCGAATATGACCAAGGACGAATTGCGGCAGGCGTTGGATGAGTGACACCCGCCTCCTGAATTAGCTGCGTGTGTACCACCTTACGAACGGTGGATCGCCGAACCCGTCTCCAAACCAGCAGTTCGAACCCATTCAGGGCTCGAAGCGACGGGCACTTCGATCAACGAGAGCTCTGGGCTCCGGTCGATGAGCTGGTCAATGTCCCACGCCTCCAATCCGTGCCTACCCGGTCGAAAGTGACACTGCTTGCGCCTCGTCGCGATTCTTGCCGAACGTGCCCAGTGCGCCGGAAGAGAAGACACATCGGCCTCTCGGGCGCAGACACCCTCAACTACCTGCCGAGGATCGTCTGGAGATCGCGCACGTGCTCCTGAGTCTGTTCGAGGAGTGGTCGCAAAGCTTCTGCCACGTCAGCGAGACCCAGTTCCATCGCTTGGCTGAACCGCTCGCGGTAGCGTCCCAGCTGTCCCTCTTCCAGTTCGAGGTCAGCCGCAAGGGCACTTCGCCCGTCCTGAATGTGCTCGACGGGAGGGACCCTGGTCGACGGCGACCCTCCCAGAAAAGAGACTTGCTCAGCCAGGATCTGGGCGTGTTGAAGCTCCTGGACGAGATGGGTCTTGAGTTCGTCGACCGTACTGAGAAATTCTGCACCGGTGATCGTTGCAATGTGGCTCACGTACTGCACGATTGATTGGAATTCGGTTTCCAGGTCCTCGTTCAATCCCGAAACAAAGGCTTCTTGGTCCACGTCGGCTCCAGTCGTTGATGGGGTGCGTCCATGGAAGTCTTCCCAATCCCACCCCCGGCCAACCGCCACTGCCCGGCACCAAGCGAAGACAGCGGTTTTGAAATTCCGATCGGTGGGATCGGAAGCAGAGGTGAGTGCCTCACTTCTATGACGTTCTGGGTCGGCCGTTCGGAGGTCGAATGGGGATTTTTCGTTGGCTTGCGGGTAGAAGAACAAACGTGACGGCGCAAGCAGGAAAGAGCGTGAACGTCGGCCATCTTCTGACCCCCTGGACTCTGGCTCCGCCATCCAACGGATCGTAACCATAACTATTCCGTCGCCTGCGTGGAGTCGACGATGCCATCGACAACAAACTCGATCACATGGATCTGCGGCGGCGGGTGCGTAAGTCGGGTCGACACCGCCAACGTCGGAACGGATGGTTAGTTTGGCGCAGGGTCGGGTACTGCTCCCACATGAAGGCCACCGTTGTTTCGCTGGCGCAGAACGAGCGAGTCGCGGCGGGCGTGGGTTGAGGCCCTGGTTTGAGCTCAGAGAGATCGCAACTGGCTGCGGCTCTGTACTTCCGAGGCCCGGCTCGGGCGGTACGGCAACCCGCTTTCGGGCGCTCGCCGGTTGGGCCGCGCGGGACCTGTCGCTTGCTCGGTTAGTAGAGGGTCACGTGGACGCCCTCGCGATTCTCGCCGAAGCGGGCCGTGAGCCCATCGCGGGTGAAACCTACGGCGTCTGGGCAGCACGCCCTCCGTCAGGCACCGCGGCACGCCTGGCTGCGGATGGCTGGCACATGGCGGGGCAGAAGCCTTTCTGCTCCGGTAGCACCCGGATCGATCGGGCCCTCGTGACGGCAGAATGCGGGGACGGGTATCGGATGTTCGATATCTCGGTGCGCGACAACGTGGTTGGTGTGCGTCCTACATCCTGGCCGGCCGTGGGCATGACGGATTCCCTGAGTGAAACACTCGAGTTCGGGGGCCCACCCTTGGCGAAGAGTTCTACGGTCGGTCCGCCCAATTTCGATCTCGAGCGCCCAGGTTTCTGGTTCGGGGCGACCGGAGTCGCTGCTTGCTGGTACGGAGGTGCCCGAGGGCTGGTCGAACACGTGCTGCGAGGTATTGGTCCGAATCCATCGGAGCTCGTGGCGGCCGAACTCGGTCATGCCATAGCTCACGTCGATCTAATGCGCCGGGTGATTGAGCAGGCGGCCGAAGAGATTGATAATGACCCAGAAGACCACGCGGGTGGCGCCAGGCAACGGGCTCTCGTGATCCGACATGCCGTGCACCATGCATCGCAGCAAGTGCTGGCGCACTCCGCCGCAGCTGGAGGAGCTGGACCCCTTTGTCACGACCTGGATCAGGCTCGACGAGCGGCCGATCTCTATGTGTACATGGCTCAGCACCATGGCCCCCAAGATGCAAAAGTCCTCGGCCTTATGGCATGTGATGGCTGGCCGTGGAGCTAGTCGTCGACGAGGGACATCCGGGAACGGATGAGCAAACTTGGCTCGGCGCGAACAGGCTCGCAAAACTCCTCCCCCTACGCGAATGGCGACCGCGGCGGCTCGTTGTCCTGGCCCCGCACCCCGACGACGAGGTCCTTGGAGCCGGAGGCCTGATTCAGCACATGGCGCGCTTCGGAGTCGAGGTCGTGGTGGTTGCCGTTACCGATGGCGAGGCATCACATCCCAGGGCGTGCGCTGCGGGTCATGACCTTGTGGTGCGGCGGATCACCGAGACGCATGTTGCTCTTCATCGGCTGGGTTGTGGGTCCCTGCGTGTTCAACGTCTGCACCTGGTCGACGGGTGTGTGGCGGAGCAGCTCGAGAACCTGACGGACCTGCTCAGCTGCATGCTCGGGCCGAATGATCTTTGCGTGGCCCCGTGGAGCTCGGACGGCCACCCCGATCACGATGCGACGGGTCGCGCTGCCGTGGCGGCCGCCCACACGACTCGCACGCCGGTGCTTGAGTATCTGATCTGGGCTTGGCACTGGGCAGCACCAGAGAGTACGGACGTGCCCTGGCGGCGATGCAGGCGACTTGATCTGGAACGGCGACAAGCTGCTCGGAAGCGTTGGGCTTCGTACGCGTACACCTCGCAGATCAGGGCGTTCGGATCCGAGCACGACGGGCGACCGCTGTTGTCTGACGCGGTGCTACGGCGATTCTGGCGACCCTTCGAGGTATTCATCGAGGCAGGGCTATGACGTCGACGAACCGCTCGTACTTCGAAGAGATGTACCGCGATGACGCCGATCCCTGGGGTTTCGAAGGAAGCTCGTACGAACAGCGAAAGTATGGCGTGACCGTCGCCAGTTTGCCGCGCTCGCGCTATCGCTCGGCGTTCGAGCCCGGATGCTCCGTTGGAGTCCTGAGCGAGCTGTTAGCTGCTCGCTGTGACCAGCTGCTCTCGAGCGACATCATGCCTTGTGCTGTAGAGCGGGCCGCGATGCGGCTCCGAGGGGCGTCCCACGTTCGGGTTGAGGAGCGTTGTGTTCCAGACCAGTGGCCAGCTGGACCTTTCGATCTCGTGGTGCTCAGCGAGATCGCCTACTACTTCGACGTCACTGATCTTCGTCGTGTCATGTCATGCGTCATGCGCTCCACCACGCTGGGATCCCATGTCGTCGGTGTCCATTGGCGCGGCGTGACGGACTACCCTCTCACCGGGGAGCGCAGTCACCGCATCATCGGCGACACCCTGGGTCTCGTGACCGTCGTGCACCACATTGAAGAGGAGTTTGTGCTTGATGTCTGGGAGCGACATTGAGTCACGGCGGTCGTCAGCGTTCGATAGCCGCCGTAGGTATCGTGCTTCCAGTCCACGACGAAGAAGATCTGCTCCCCGGTGCACTGCAGTCACTTGAGCTGGCGGTAGACGAGCTCGCCACTTCAATCTCATGCCGTGTGGCCGTCGTGCTCGATAGTTGTAGGGACGCCAGCTCGGCCATCGCAGGTTGCTGGGCTGGCCGTTCCGGCGCGCTCGTAATCCACCAAGAATGCGGGAGCGTTGGGCTGGCTCGCCGAGTCGGGAGCCTTGCACTTCTGGCACGCTGGCCCGAGGTGGACCTCGCTCAGATCTGGCTGGCGACTACAGATGCTGATTCGCGTGTCCCGGAGGACTGGCTCACTGTCCAGCTGAATGCTCACATGTCAGGCGTCGATTTGTGGGCGGGAAGGGTCCAGGTTGGCGAGGAGAGCGCTACGGTACTGAGGTGGACCGAGCGCTACAAGGTAGAGCGGAAACCAATTCATGGCGCGAGCCTTGGCTTTAGCGGCGCAATGTACACGGAACTGGGGGGATTCCGCAGCTTGCCGAGCGGTGAAGATCGCGACCTCCATCATCGAGCCATGGCTGCAGGCTTCCGCATACGACATGATTCTCAAGGGACGGTAACGACAAGTTCTCGACGGCATGGGCGCGCGCCTGAAGGTTTCGCGGGCGTGCTCGAGATTATCGAGAAAAAGGAGCTTGAGGCGACGGCCTAACGGCAGATTGGCAGAGAAGGATGCGAACCGCCGTCCAGTTGGGACCGTTTGACTGCAGCCGCTGCCGTGGGGGGCTTTACCGGCGACAAGGAATGGCTGCGATTGACCCTCTCGACACTAGACCGTAGACTCCGCGTCTTTCAGTTGAGATCCGCAAGAGCCGACGAGGCGCGTCGAGCGATAGTCCCGTACCCGTGCGTCGTTCCTGCAGCCTGCGCTCTCGTGAGCAACTCACGTGCCCTTTCAGGGTCGCCCGGATCACGGCGTTCCAACAGCATCCTTCCCCAGGAAAGGTCAGACCGGGCGGCAAAGAACTTGGCGCCAACCCGGTCACTGATCGTGGCAGCATGCGAGAAATACGACTCGGCCTCGCTAAAACGACGAAGGACCGTTGCCAGGCCACCGAGCGTGCGGCTTATCGGGCCAGATGTGGCGATGTCGGTGTAGAGCCACTGGTCTGCGAAGGCACATAGGCGTTCGAACATTGGACCGGCAAACTCGGGTTCTCGGAGCTCAACGGCCGCGTCAGCATACGCAATCATCCCGGTGAGCCATGTTGGATCAAGTGGGAGATCGAACCCGGCGGTCGCGAATCCCTCCAAGAGCTGCCGGGATTCCTCAGCGTGTTCCGCTTCCGAATGTGCCAGAGCAAGAACCGCGACGAACACGGGTAAGCCGGGATTGTCGTCGATTGTCTGCACGATCATCGGGATCAGATCACCCAATGTTCCGCGCCACAGACTCACCATGATGAACTGCGCGCCGAAGATGACAGCGGCGTCCGGCTGACCACCATCGATGCCGATCTGAAGGGCTTCCGTTGCCCACCTTTCCGCCTCGTCGGCGTCTCCCGCGATCAGGGCCCTCGTTGCACGCTGGAGCGTGTGTACCCACGTCAGAAAGGGCTGATCCAGCTGCTCGACGAGAGGGCTCTTTATTTCAAAACAGCGGTCCATCTCAACAATGTCTCCCGAACACGCGGCGGTGAACCGACGACCACTTGCAGCAGAACAGAGCAGGAGGGGATCGCCGATACGTTGGGCCCGGACGAGAGCGTCAGAGGTGCGGGCAAGGGACCACTGAAGCAAGGACGGCACCGCGAGCGGGAGCGAGACGTGGTTCAGAACTCGTACGATGGTGACATCATCGCCACTGTGCAAGGCCACAGCGATCGCCTCGTCGGCAAGGTCTTTGCGGCGATCAAGTGGGCTCCCAATTGTCTGTTCGGAGCACAACATGGCCAGCAGAAGCGCCCGCTCTGGACGCTGAGCGGGGAGTCGAGCCAGGGCGATCTCCAATACTTCGACCTTCTCCGCATCAATGGTATCGACAGTGCTGAACGTCCCTCGGTCATTGGCCAGAGTTGCCGCGACCAGTCGATCAGTATCGCCAATAGCGATTGCCCGCCGCGCCGCGCCGAGAAGAGTGTCACGAAACCCGGGATCTCCCGTCTGGCGCTGAGCGGTCCCGAGTCCAATACGAAGATCGAGACCGAGCTCCTCGTCCGGATCGTCGACGCGTGTCCAGATATCGAGCGCCTGCGAATAGTAACGAAGTGCTTCGTCAGGAGCTAGTCCGATCAGCGCCGCATCGGCGGCTTGGCGTGAGTATTCGATCGCCTTCATGAGGTCCACCGGTTGAGTAGCACTGAACCAGTGGCGGGCAAGTTCGCCGACCCGCGCTCCTGGCCGTTCGCCGCAGAGTTCCTCCAAAGCTTCTGCGACGTGTCGATGCGCATGAGCTCGGCGCGTGGGACCAAGGTCCTCGTACAGAGTGTGCTGAATGAGGGCGTGGGCGAAGATGTAGCGACCGGCGGCATTTGAAAGCTCGCGCACCAGCGCGGCCCCCGCCGCGGCGTCGAGGATGTCGAGCATTTCCTCTTCCGTGAGCCCTGTGGCACGGCCCAGCACCTCGAGATCGAAATCCCGACCGATGACCGCTGCCATGGACAACATGTGTTCGGCCGCTGGTCCCAGTCGTCCGACCCGTGCCCCTATCACCACGCGCACGCTTTCAGGCAGGGCTATCTGTTCGGGGGGCCCTTGCGCGGTCCATCGTCCCGCGGTGTCCTGGTAGATGGCACCGGTCTCTGAGAGGTGTCGCAGAACCTCGCTCACGAAGAATGGGTTGCCGTCGGTCTCGTTATGGACAGCGTGGGCGAGCGCCACCCCGGCGTCATCCATAGCCTGACCCGCTGCCGCCTCCATGAGAGAAAGCACCCCGAGGTCATCGAGCCCGGTCATTTCGATGCGCGAGACGCCACTCTGTCGGTGCAGCGCGGCGAGGGTCTCGACGAGGGGGTGGGTTCTCGACAACTCACTGTCGCGATATGTCGCGATCACGAGCACCCGGATCACTTGCTCGGCCGCGATCAGGTGCCGCAGAAGCAGCAAACTTCCTCTGTCGGCCCATTGCAGGTCCTCAAGGACAAGCACGACTGGCTGGTCTTCTGATGCCCTGGCTAACAGCCGGACCACTGCGGCGAAGAGCAGGAAACGCTCGGTGTCGGCGTCAGTGGCCTTCGAGTCAGGAAGTTCAGGGAGCCTCCGAGAGAGAGCTGGAACCAGTCGAACCAGATCCGCTCCCTGCTCTTCGACAAGAGCGAGGAGCCGGTCCTCGGCGGCGTGCGTGACGTAGTGGTTCAGGGCCTCGGCGAAGAGCTGGTAAGGGGTTGCGAGGTCCTCTTCGCAGTGTCCGAAGAGGACACAGGCCCCATCTCCTGACGCGGCCCGTGCCGCCTCGGCCACCAGCGCCGTCTTGCCGACACCAGCCTCACCCGAGATAAGCAGAACCTCGCGCACCTGGTCTCCGGCGATGCGCTTGTTGGCGCCGGCAAGCAGTTGTAGCTCCGTCTCTCGTCCGATCACGCCGACCGTGGGTCGTACGGCCAGACGGCTTGGGAGCGGGATGCAGAGGCCCGGATCCACTCCCGTGAGCGGCTCCCAGAGGACCTCAACGGTCTCGACCGGATCGGACAACCCCTTCAGACGGAATTCACCAAGAGGACGGCACTGGTGGCTGTTGCGGCGACCGGCCATCAAACGCACGACGTTGGCAGCGAGGATCTGGCCCCTGTCGCAGCTGGCGCAGAGCCGAGCTGCCTCGATCACTGGATCGCCAAAGTAGTCGTCGCCCTCTCTGGCGACCTCGCCTTGGCTCAAGCCAACCCGCAGGCCGACCGCCAGGTCACGGCCACGATTGTCCCGTTCGACGCCCTGCTGCATGGCGACCCCGCAGGCCAGTGCCGCTGATGCGGAGTCGAAGACCACCATGAGCCCGTCACCCAGGTTCTTCACCTCGGTGCCACCCGTCTCGGCCAAGGCCTGGCGCAAAATTGAGAAGTGCCCGCGACGGTCCTCGTCTGCCTCCTCGGGCGAAAGCCGCTGGGACCGCTCCGTGGAACTCACCACATCGGTGAACAGGATCGCTACGTTCTGGGTGGTCATCGCCGACGCCCTTCTGCCAGCATGGTCTTACCGTAGCGACGGCTGGCAACGACTGCCCGATCTCTTCTTACGCCGGAAGGCGCCCTTTGAGCCAGCAAAAGGTCGACCTGACCCGATAGGCACTCCGCGTCGTCGACTGCCCGTGACCGGCCAGGCCTTGAGCAGCCTGTAAGCGAGTTTTTCGAGCTGGTGGATCGCCATGGTCGCAGGATGCACTTCGAAGGCGTCAAAAGGTTCGGCTTCGATGATCCTCTAGTGATCGTGGGGGTGGCGGGACGACGCAGCGCCAGGGACGCTATGGGCTGTTCCCCCGGACCAGGTCCTCTGCGGCCGCCTTGGCCGACGGCTTTCGCTCCAGCCGCTCGCAGAGCAATGCCCCGCACAAGGAACCGTTCCCCGATCTGGCGGCAGCGGCCAGAAGCGTGAGGTCGACGATGTCGCGCTGCGCGTTGCTACCCCCCACCATGTGTGCCTTCGGGCGGCTGTCGAGGAGCCGGCGCACGGCGCCGGCCGGGTCTCCCTGCGCAAAGGCGTGGAAGCCCTCGAGGAGCCCCAGTCCGGCGCCGTCGATCGCGCGGCGATTGGTTCCGGTCGCCTCGAACCGGTTCGCCAGACTGATCCTTTCACACTCCTTCCTGCGGCCGGCGAGCCCGGCGACCATGACGGCATGCCAGTCATTGAAGACATAGACGGGCGTTCCGAGGAGAGCCAAGACATCGTCGGCCAGTTCGGCGGCGCGACCCTCGACGTCCACGCCGAAGAGGTGCAGCCTCCAGAGGAGAGACGCTGCGTCAACGACGTCGAGCCATTCGTTCGATCGTGTCTGGCGGATTCTGCCGTCGTAGAGGGCGACGACCTCGTCGAGAGCACCGAGCTCCAGGTGGTACAGCGCGCGATGCCACCAATTGTGGACGGCGAAGTAGCTCCCGCCCCAGTTCTCGACGGTCCCGGCCAGGAACTCGATTCCGTCGTGCTGCGCTCCTTCCATCTCGAAGACGTGCGCCAGTGCATGGACCGCCCAGACGTCCCGGGGATTGTCCCCGAGCGCAGCGCGGGCCCGCTCCTCGGCTTCGACGTAGAGGCCGTTCTCCTCCAGCCCGAAGGCGTACATCCCCTGCACGTACCCCCAACCGGGCCGATCCTGGGGCCAGGCGCGCAGGACTCGCTCGACGACCCCACGCAGGCCCTGCTTGTCTCCGAGGAAGAAATACAGGTCCTGTGCCACCTTGAGGGCGAGAAGATCGCGCGGATCGTGGATGAGGGCTCGTTCGAGGAAGTTGACGGCGCGCTCCCATTCGCCTCTGGCCCAGGACTGCGCGGCCAGCACATGGAGGAGCTCGCGTTCGCCGGCGCCGAGGTTCCAGGCGTCGAGTCCCATGACGAGATTCCCCGCCGTCTCGAATCCCGACTCGGCGGTCGAGTACAGCGCCAGGTATGCCTGCAGGACGCGAGCGAGGACGAGATCGGGGTCGGCCGCCGCCGCGTCGGCGAGAGCCACGGGCTCGCCGCTCAAGGAGACCAGATCCTCAACGGCGCGCTCGAGCAACGCAACGGAATCCCGGTCGGCTGCGAACACCGGGCTACCCCACCTGTCGACGAATGCGTCGCTCAACGGTGTCTCCTCTGGTTCACCACGATCATCCCACAGAGTGTCGTGCCACACCGGCGAGCGGGGCAAGTGTGGCGCACCACTCCTGTGCCAGCAGGATGAGGGATTGCCTGCGGTCCTCATGACTGTGTGTGATTGTGGTCACGATGCGCTCATCAGCTGCGGTGGCCTCTTGCAGCTGTGCAAGCCTTTGCGTCACCGCCTTGGGCGATCCGACGAACTGCGTGTCGACCCGATCACGCACGAGCGCGTGGTCGGCTTCGTTCCACGAATACCGTCTCGTCTCGTCAGGGCCGGGGAACGGCATCGCGCCGTCGCCCTTTCGAATGCTTCTCACCCAGAGCGCGTAGCCGGCGGCGAGCTCCCTGGCGGTCTCGGCGCCGGGACCGTGTCCCCAATAAACTACCAATCCAATCGGAAATATAGTATTATGTCCGTCGGGCGGACGCAACGGCGAGAGAACCCCAAGAGGCAGGTTGATGTCAATGTCGATCTACGACGAGGTCCGAGCAGCCAACGACGCCTATGCCGCGAACTTCGGGGCGAGGGGCGACCTGGCTCTTCCTCCCGCCCGGCACTTCGCCATTCTCACCTGCATGGACGCCAGGCTCGACCCGGCAAAGTACGCAGGTCTCAGCGAAGGTGATGCACATGTGATTCGCAATGCCGGGGGTAGGGCGAGCGATGATGCCATTCGATCGCTGGTCATCTCGTACAAGCTCCTGGGAACGAAGGAGTGGTTCGTCATTCACCACTCGAACTGCGGCATGGAGTTCTTCACGGACGAGGTCATCCGTGGTTTGTTGAAGAACAGCCTCGAGACAGCCGGGTTGGGACCCGACGGATTTCGCGATGTCGGAAGCGGTCCCGGCTCCACTGAGGCGAACTACATCGACTGGCTGACGATCGCTGACAATGCCGAGAGTGTGGTTGACGACGTCAAGCGGATTCGGAATCACCCCCTGGTTCCTGGCTCCATCGTGATCTACGGGTTCATCTACGACGTCAAGACAGGACGGCTCGTCGAGGTCCCGGCAGCGACGAAGACGGGACTGGCCTCGTGAGTGGCAGCGTCGCGTCCGTCGGAGGTCGACGAGGTTGGCGAGGCCCCCAGCACCCTGACGAGATGGTTCGTTCGAACGGCGAAAGGCGGTTGCTCTTTTGGCACAGGTAATCGAGGGCAGGGGACCGGCGAACAACGGATCGATGCGCGTTGAGGACTGGATTTTTCTTGATCGTCTTGGAGCGCTCGGCCTTCCCTGGATCGACAGACTGATCGACTCCTGCACCTCACGCGCAGACGTAGAGAAGGTCTTGATTCTGATTCGCGTATGCGGTCCAGACTACGAGGAGGCCAGCGACCTCCTGGAGATGTCCACTCAAATGCCGCAGCTTGAGCCCGAAGTCCAGAAGATCCTCGCCATGATTCGGCTCTGCGAGGACTATCGGTCGTGAACCCCGCCTGACCCGATGGGGGGTTTGGCAGAGCTGTATCGGTCCAGCGGCCGTTGCGAAATGCACTCATGGCTCGCGCTGCGTCTTTCGCATCAACCCCTCGTCACCGAGGCTCTCGCGTCGAGGTATGCCGCGAGTTCAACGATGAGCTCTTGGGCGTCTGCGCGGGCACCATCTATGAAGCTTGACTTGCGTCGGCGCAGAAACGGGCTCCCCAGCAGGAACATGCCGGGCGAATCGACAACGCCTCCATCGTGACGAATCATCCCCTTGCCGTCGAGGACCGGAACGTCGAGCCAGGAATAGTCCGGGCGGAATCCAGTCGCCCAGATGACGGTCTCGATTTCACCGCTGGCGAGATCGAGACCCAGCGGCGGTGACTCGCCCACGACAGTTGGTGAGAACCGGTGAGAAGGCGGTACCGAGTCGTCGAGGCCGCTCGCAATGGTCCACTCATCAATGGTGTCCAGGAGCCGCCCAAGTTTGAGGTCTGCGAGCTCACACTTGTTCCGCAAGGATCCCGAAAACTGGGCCCGACCCTCGCTTATTCCAGCCAGCCGACCAACCAGCTTGACGCCGGCGTTCGTGAGCGCGTTGAGGTCGAAGGTTGCCCGTTCGGGTGAGCCTGCGAGCTGCATGGATGGCACGCGCCGGGCCCGGACGATGTCGTCAACTTCGTCGTAACGTTCATCGAGGACGCCGGCCGCGTTCATCCACCAGTGAATATCTCGACCCCGGTAGTCACGCGGGGCCCGTACGTGCTCGCCTACCGCCAGCGTGACCTGGCGGCCGGAGCGCTGGAGCTCGCACGCGATCTGCACTCCCGTCGCCGATGCGCCCACGACAAGCACGCCGCCTTCGGCCAGCTGATCCGGGTTCTTGTACTCAAACGGAGTCAAGGTTGTCAACGATGATGGCACTGCGTCCGACAGGGGGGGTCGGTGAGGCACATTGAAAGCCCCTGTGGCCAGGACGAGTGTCTCGCACTGCCATTCTTCTTGGTTGGTGGTCACCCGGTACTCGCCATCGGCACGACGCACGGACGACACCGTGGTCTCGGTCTGCACCGGTGCGGCAATCTGCGTCGCGTAGTCCGTGATGAAGTCGACGACCTCGCCCATCGTCATGAAGCCGTTGGGGTCGCTGCCATCGTATGAATATCCGGGGAGGCGACATTGCCAGTTCGGCGTGAGCAGACGTAGCGAGTCCCACCGCTCGGTCCTCCACGAGTTGGCGACCTTGTGTCGTTCGAGGACAACATGGTCGATCGAGCGATCTGAGAGGCATTTGCTCATCGCCAGCCCGCTGTGACCGGCTCCGATCACGACGGTCGTGGTGCGCATGGAGCTGCTCTAAACCTCCGGGACGAAGTTGGGTCAGCGAACCTGGACGCTCACGTTCGTCGGATTCGTGATGATGTCGTACACGGCAGAGCGCTTCTGCGATTGCGCCACGAGCGCCTTGATGTCGTCGGCCGACGCGTCTGCGTCTATGTCGTAAGTCACTTTGATATCGCTGAAACCATTGCGGACATCGCTGTCCACTCCGAGGATGCCGCGAACATCCATCCCGCCTTCAATCGTGGCCGAGACACTGCGCAGCTGGATATCCCGATTCTGCGCAACGGCAGCAACGCCGGCGGTAAGGCAGCTGGCGAGGCCGACGAGAACATATTCGACCGGGGTCGCACCGTTGTCCTCAGAGGCGAAGATCTCCGGGTGGTCGGCGTCAAAGAGGTATCGGGTGCGGTGACTCTGTTCCTCGCCAAGACCGAAGAAACCCTCGACAGTTGAGCGGCTGTGGGTGCCGTTCTGCCATTCACAGGTTGCCCGCCATTGGAACTGCGCGGCTTGCGGTGCATCGGTGAGCGCTGCACGAGCGCCCAAGAGGGCCTCGACGTTGACGCCGTTGTTCACTGGTGTATCCGTGGTTGTCATTGGACTGCTCCTTCTCTTTTCTTGACGGGGGGAGTCCCCACTGGTCCACAACACTTACTGAGGTGACGCGCAGTCGTTTGATAGAAGCCGGCAGCCAGGCATCCACGATGCCCCCTGCCCGGAACACTCTCGCAGAGGAGCACCGCGGGCGCCTGCCTACTCATGCTCAGGCCCCACGGGACGACCGAAGGTGACGGCAGCCAGAACCGGGGCTGGCGTCGAAGCGCCTAGTTGAGGGTCTGGACCGGTCCCCAGCGCGTCGTTAACTGTTGAAAAGGCGAGGCGCAGCGCGATGAACGTCGTGATGGCGAAGATCTGTGCCTCATCGAAGCCGACGTCCCGCAGACGCTGGACGTCCCTGCCCTCAATGGCATTCGGGTCGGTTGCGACGGCTCGAGCCCAATCGGCGAGTGCCCGTTCACTCTGATCCAGATCGTCGTCTGCGCCCCGAATGACCGACGCCGCAACCTCCGCCCCTGTCTCCGCTGCGAGCTTCTTGCCCCATGCTAGCGAGCAATAGGAGTCACCCAGAGTCGATGCAGCGGCCGTCACGAGGACAGCCCGTTGCCGAAGGGTGAGGACTCCGGCCCGAGTTGTCTGGCCCATGAGATCGGACAGCCCTTCGAGAGTGGTCGGCATGTACGCCCACAGGCGTGAAACGTTCGTCACGTAGCCGGTCGTTTCCCGGTCGTCATCGAACAGGCGCTCGACCTCAGGCGTGTGTCTCGGCGCCGCGAGGAAGCCCGGGCTCGACTCGTCGGCTCGAAGGGTCGGAGTTTGGTGGACCGGTCGAGCCGCCTTCCTTGCGACGTAGCCCACAACCGCGACGGGCGCCCGAAGGGGAAGGCCGGCGCGGACCTTCTCGCGAGCGAGATCGGCTGCCGCCTGCAAGAACGCCGCCTCGCCGACCGCCTCCATCGCCTCAAAGGCCGGCCCGGTCGACGCCAGGGCTCGTGCGTAGTGCTCTGGATCGGCGAACTCGAAAACGAAGGGGATGCCGATCCGCTCTACGTCGGTCAAGCCGGCGTCCTGAAGGAATGTTTCGCCGGCGCCTGGACGGCCGAGGGCCACCATGGCGGCTTGGTTCTCCACCTTTGGGGCAGCGGCGAGAGAGAAAGGCGCCAGCGCCCAGGCGCCCGGAGAGACCTTGATGTGACCCCAGACCGTGAGCCCGACCCGGCCACCAGGGGTCAGGACGCGGCACACCTCGGCCATCGCTTCGGGGGTCGTCCCCCAGATACCCCGGAAACTGGTCACGACGTCGAAAGCTCCGTCATCCCAGGGCAGGGCACGCATGTCGCCGACCCGCAGGTCGGCGCCCGGATTGCGGTCCCGAGCCACCGCAATGAGGCGCTCCGACGCGTCGATACCGGAGCACAACGCGCCGCGGAGGCCGGCCAGCTCAATCGCGAGCCCCGCCCCGCAGGCAACGTCGAGCATCGTGTCGCCGGCGCATACGCCGAGTCGGTGGTGCAGGGCCACGTATTCCCGACAGTTCGCCGGTTCGCTGAGAGTGGCAAAGTCAACCGCCCGGCGGCCCCAGCCTTCGTCGACCCTGCGCCAAGTCTCTTCGAGCCGGGCGGACACCGCTCGATCCTTCGTCACGGTCGTGGCCTCGGGAGGACCGGGCCGGGGATCACCGGCAGCTCGGACAGGCCGCGCAGCACGAGGCCGTCGCCGTGGCCCCAATGCAGGTCTGTGAACGGCACCGCGAGGGAGAGCTCCGGGAGCCTCCGGAGGAGCGACCCGAGGGCCAAGTGGCCCTCCATCCGGGCCAGTGGCGCACCGAGACAGTGATGGATGCCGTGCCCGAAAGCGAGATGGCGCGCCTCGTCCCTTTCGAGATCGAGCACCTCGGGGCTGGCGTATCGGTCAGCGTCCCGGTTGGCCGCCGCCAGGCAGATGATCACCTGTTCACCGGCGGGGATCTCCACCCCTCCGAGAGTCAGCGGTGCAGTCGTATAGCGAAACGTCGAGTGGGGGACCGGTGCGTCGTAACGGAGGAACTCCTCCACGGCCTTGGCAATCCCGGCGGGATCGGAGCGCAGCTGGGCCAGCTGAGCCGGATTACGAAACAGGGCGACGAGGCTGTTCCCGATGAGACTGGCGGTCGTGTCGTGTCCGGCCACGATCAGTTGAAAGATTGTGGAGAGCAGCTCTTGGGTGTCGAGACGCTCCTCTCCGTCGCGGGCGCTGATCAGATCGGAGACGAGATCGTCCCCGGGTTCGGTCCGCTTGGCCTCGACCAGTGCTCGCAACATGGCCACGACCGAGTCGGACGCCACCTTGGCCGCCGCATACTCATCCGGGGTCGAGGTGGGAACGAGCATCTTGGAGAACCCCTCGCCGAGTGAGGCACGGTCGGGCTGGGGTACGCCGAGGAGCTCGCAGATGACCGTGAAGGGGAGTGGGAAGGCGAAGGCTGCCACGAGATCGATCCGGCTGTCGGGTCCTTGACGAGCGATATCGTCGAGGAGGTCGTCGGTGATGGTCTGTACCCGAACGCGCAACGCTTCGACGCGCCGCGTTGAAAAGGCAGCCGACAAAAGTCGCCGCAGTCGCGTGTGGTCGGGTGGGTCGACCGTGAGCACGTGCCGAGCGAAAGCCGGTCCTGGGAGCCCTTCGGCCACGACGCCCGAGCCCGTCGACAAGGCTGCGTGCATGTCCTTGGAGAGCCGCGGCTCGTTGAGGGCGGCGCGGGCCTCCTCGTAACGGACGATGAGCCACGCACCGTGCCCGTCGGCCAACGTCACCGCATGCACCGGGCCGAGCTGGCGGACCTTCGCGAACACGGGAAACGGGTCGTCGAGGTCGTAGGATCCCCAAGCTGCGAGTGTCTGCACGATCGTCATCTGTCACCTCGCATCAGGGCGCTATGTGACGGTCCCAGCCACGTTCCCGGGCCAGGACCAGCCGAGGTCGTCGCTGCAACTCCCTTTGTACCTCCCCATTGGGTTCCTGTCGATAGCCTGCGTTGATCGTTCGCTGGGTGTGACCTGGGACTCACTCGATCCACGTGCAGAATCATATAAGTCCGATTGCAATGGTGCTATTTGGGAATGGAGCCCCCCTCCAGGGATGTTTCCTCTTCTGCCGGCGACCCCCGACCCTCGTGGCGGCAGTGAAGCGGCTCAACGCGTCGGTCAACGTCTTGGGCACCACGGCCGCTGGTCCGTTCGGTTTGGACGCTCGCCCCGGCACCGCGAGCTTCGGCTCGCTCACGCCCACCCAGTAGGGCGGATCGAGAGGCACCCAGAAGAATCGTCGCGCGGCCACGATCCCGAGCGAAGAGAACCGGGCTTCCCCCGGAGGTTCGGCGGAATCCGACGTCTACGATGTTCGAGATGCCTGCCGCGAGGTTTGTATCGGGCTTGCGCCGGGGCCGGTTCGTTCTGACCGTCTGAGGGCTGAGAGTCTCGGGATGGGTGCCAGCCGAGCGGAACGCTCCGGGGCAGCGAAGGGCTTCGGCAGGCCGACGCTGCCGACCGCCCGCATCTTCCGGCCGCCCGGGCTCCACCGAATCACGGCACGACCCGACACGTGGGTCGACGAGGCCGGCGATCCAGCGGACGACCCGGCTGTCCTCGAACGATTGCGACGGCTGGCGATTCCACCCGCGTGGGTAGACGTATGGGCGTCCGCCGACGCCAATGCGTCGGTGCAGGCGACGGGTGTCGACCAGCGCGGTCGTACGCAGTACCGATACTCTCCTGCGGCCCGACATCTTGCCAGCGACTACAAGTTCGCCCGCATGACACTGTTCGCTGCGGCCATTCCTGCGCTACGCCTTCAGGTTGCCCGCGACATCGCTCGATATCGCCAGGATCCACTCGGCGCACGAGTCGTGACCGCCGCCATCGTCAGACTGTTAGACCGGGGACTGCTTCGCGTTGGAAATGACCGGTATGCCCGAGACAATCACACCTATGGACTTACAACGCTTCGGCGCAACCACGTCGATACGCGCGGTTCGACCATCACGTTCCATTTCATCGGCAAGGAACACCTCCCCCACACCGTCACAGTTCACGACCAGGTGACGGCCAAAGTTGTGGACGCGCTTGTACGTGCGGCGGGTAACGATGCTCAGCCGATCTTTGCGGTAACGGATGAACACGGGACGCATCACGTGACGAGTGCCGCAGTGAATGCCTACCTCCATGCGCATACCCAAGCGCCAGCGAGCGCCAAGGTGTTCCGCACGTGGGGCGCCACGGTTGCTGCAGTTGCCGTGCTTGCTGGAGCCGAACCCCCGGCGGACGTATCGGCGACGTCGCGGGAGCGCCTCGCCGTCGGTGCTGCGGCGACTTTGCTGGGCGACACGGCCTCCGTCACCCGGTCTTCGTATATCCATCCTGCCTGGATCAACATTGGCCGCTCTGACCTGGTAACAGCTGCCGTCGCCGAATCCTTCGATCGCGTTGGCACGCGTGCTGTGGCAAGCCTTTTTACTGATCCTGGGGTCCAGGCAGCGGTCCTTTCTGGAATCACCGATGCGACCACGGACGTTGTCGCTCAAGACGAGAATCGGATAACGAGACCATGAAGCGTTCTAAGGTCATCATCTGAACACCGCGCCGACGAGCGCGTCGCGCACCGGCCGCTGTAGTGACCATGGTCGAGATCATGCCTGCGAATCGACTGCACTCTCGGCAATGCGACTTCCTCAACAGATCGGGAAGAGACCATTTACGAAGTCGTTGCGAAACTTGAAGGTCGGGTCGTACTCAACCATCAGCCGTTCGTAATCGGGAGCACGCTCGTAGGAGGCGATGACCTCAGACGGCGTCATCGTGGTGAGCTTGCCCCAGTGAGGGCGAGGATCTAGCGGCGTAAGCCGGTCTTCGATGGCGGCGAGGGCAGGCAACACGGCCGATTCATTGGCAGTCCAAGTGAAATGGAACGTGACGGAGTCCCGACCATATGCGGGACTCAACCAGAGGTCATCGCCGCGTACCGTACGTATCTCGCTGACGAGCAGGACCGGCGCCAAGAGGCTACCGATCTCGCGGAGCTCGGAGGCGGCCCGTTGTGCGACACGGCGTGACACGAAGACCTCTGATTGCAGCTCATTTCCCGCCCCAGGAGTGGGTTTGGGCCGGAAGTGAGCCAATCGCTCATGCCAGGGGCCGACCACCCCTAACTGCTCCGTGCAGAGGTCCGGTGACATGCCAGACACCGGATGGACCGCGTGGTGTGCTGGCCGGCCAGCGGACCACTTCGAGGCGGGCTGATCAACTCGGCGCTTGACCCACACGCTGGCCTCACCGCTGTACCAGTCGGTGAACGCGCTCACGCTGTAGCCTGCACCGAATACGTCATCCAGCCCGTCCTCTATGTCATCGAGGGGAACGCCGAGGTTGACCTGCTGCGAGATCTCGTACGCGGGCTCGATGTCCAGGGTCAGCTGGGTCACGATGCCAAGAGCACCGAGCGCGATCACCGAGCCGCGAAACGTGTCTCGATTGAGATCCCGCCGCAACTCGACCAGGTCCCCGTCCGCAACAACCAGCTTCATCGCGGCGACGGAGGTGGCGAGAACACGGTGAGCGTCGCCAGAACCGTGGGTGCCGGTTGCGCACGCCCCGGCGATCGAGATGTCCGGGATCGATGCCATATTCGATAGTGCGAAGCCAGCTCGAGAGAGCTCTTCGGCCAGTTCGGTGTAGCTCACGCCGGACGCCACGGTCACGGTGGAGCTAGTCCGATCGATGGTGAGCGTTTTGGGCAGACGATCCAAGAGCACCAGGTCACCGGTGGTGTCAGCAACGCCGCTGAACGAGTGGCCACAGCCCAGAGCTCGTATTTGTGTGCTGCCATGGACAATCCGGCGCAGGCTGTCAACCGAATCGGGCTTGTGCACTCGTGCCGCCCCGAAGGTGACGTTTCCGGCCCAGTTGGTGCGGGGTTCGAGGTGGCCCATTTGCCTTCCAGGAGTACCGTAGGAGCAGATACCTGCCGAAGTTAGCTCCCCGTTTCACAATCTCCGCACCCATGAGCGTCCGGGGGCTTCGCCGATGCCTGCCCCGTCTGTAGGTGCTAAACACCGCCCATGTAGACCTGTCACCCTTCCGCAGACCCCGAGGTTTCGCCCATGGCCATCGTCTCGTTCTCCCGTCGGTTGGCCGATCTTGCCGCGGCCGGTCCTTCCCGTGCTGCCATTACGTGCGGCGAGCACAGCGTGACCCGTGCCGAACTCGAAGCGGCGGCTGACGCCTTCGCCCGACAACTGCTCGAAGATGGGGTGCAGCAGGGCGAGATGGTCACCATCGCCCTGCCAAATTCCATCGCCTGGTTCGTCGCCGTCGTGGCCACCTGGAAGATTGGGGCGATTCCCCAACCTGTGTCGCCGCAGCTGCCCACGCGCGAGCTGGCCGCGATCGTCGACCTCGCAGATCCGCGGGTGGTAGTCGGCACCGACCCCGGGGCCTTCGCTGGTCGCGTCTGTCGACCGGCCGCCTCCGTCGCCCCAGAAGCCGCTCCGGGCGCAGAGCCGCTGCCTGACGCCATTTCACCCGCGTGGAAGGCGCCGACCTCGGGAGGGTCCACCGGGCGCCCGAAGCTCATCGTCGCTGGTCAGCCCGCGAGCATCGATGACGAAGCGCCGCCCGCCCTTCTGATCCAGCCCGACGGCTGCATGATGATGCCTGGGCCGCTGTATCACAACGGTCCGATCGTGTGGGCGTGCGATGCACTGCTCGCCGGCAACCACGTGGTGCTCCTCCCTCGCTTTGACGCTGAATGCACCTTGGCCGGCATCGAAAACCACCGAGCGGACATTGCGTACCTGGTGCCGACCATGATGAAGCGCATTTGGCGACTGCCGCTCCATGTGCGTGAGCGATATGACCTCTCTTCGCTCCGGTTGATTTGGCACCTGGCCGAGCCATGTCCGCCTTGGCTCAAGGAGGCTTGGATCGAGTGGCTCGGGCCTGAGCGCATCTTTGAGCTCTATGCCGGGACGGAGGCGCAGGCTGCCACGATGATCACCGGCGCCCAATGGCTGGAGCACCGAGGCTCGGTCGGTCGGCCGCTCAGTGGGTCGATCAGGATCACCGACCAAGAAGGCAACGAGGTCCCGATCGGCGCGGAGGGGGAGGTCTGGCTCAAGTCGGGCCTCGATAGTCCGACCTACCGCTACATCGGCGCTGAGGCCCGCACGCGCGAAGGTGGCTGGGAGTCCCTCGGCGACAACGGCTGGCTCGACGCCGACGGCTTCCTCTATCTCGGAGATCGCACGACTGACATGATCCTCACTGGAGGTTCGAACGTGTACCCGGCTGAAGTTGAGTCGGCTATCGCGGAACATCCTGCCGTGCAGTCCTGCGCGGTGATTGGGCTCCCGGATGACGACCTCGGGAACATCGTCCACGCGATCGTCGAAGCCAATCACAGCGAGATCCAGGTCGACGAACTGCTCGCATTTCTGGGTGAGCGTCTCGTCCGCTACAAGGTGCCCCGCAGCGTCGAAATCGTGAACGAGCCCCTGCGCGACGACGCCGGCAAAGTCCGCCGGAGCGCCCTCCGCGCCGAGCGGCTCGAATCGAGTGCCAAGTCCGCCCGTGAAGGGACGTTTCCACCCGCTTGAGCACGATGATTCGGGGCGGGCTCCTCTTCTCGGTCAGCCAAGCCGCGCGTGAAAGACCCGGTAACTTCGATGCCGGTGCGTAATGGACCGTGATGGCTTGGCCGCTATGCCTGAGGCGGGACCGGTGCCGGGGTCGGGAGCAGCGACCACGGCCAAGGCCGGCAGCTCGTTCCGTGCACTGCGGTCTCGACCGTTCCGTCTCTATTTCGGTGGCCAGGTCGTCTCGGCCAGCGGCAGCTTCTTGCAGCAGACGGCCATCGGCTGGCTCGTCCTCGTGCGGACGGGTTCGCCCAGGGATCTGGGGCTGGTGCTGGCGGCCGGGGGGATCCCCTCCCTGCTGTTCGGCCCGTGGGGCGGGGCGGTGGCCGATCGGGTCGACCTGCGAAAGCTCCTGGTGGTCACGCAGACGCTCTATTGCCTCCTGGCTGCGCTGCTGTGGGGTCTGGCCGCCGCGGGTGCAGCCGGCGTGGCGGCCCTGGTGGCCATCGGTGTGGCGGGAGGAGTCGTGCAGATCGCCGACTCGCCCGCCCGCCAGGCTCTCGTCAGCCGTTTGGTACCGCCCGACGACCTGTCCAGCGCGGTCAGCCTCAACGGAGTGGTGGTCAACAGCGCCCGGGTGGTCGGTCCCGCCCTCGCCGGTGTGCTGATCGTGACGGTGGGCACGACGGTGTGTTTCGGGCTGAACGCACTGTCCTACCTGGCGGTGATCGCCGCCCTGCTCGTTATCCGGCCCCGCAAGGCGGGCGGACCCGCCCCGCCCGGACGCAGAGGTGTCAAGGAAGGGTTGCGGTACGCGGCCGGCCGCCAGCAGCTCTGGCTCCCGCTCCTCATGATGTCGGTGGTCGGGCTCTTGGCCTTCAATTTCGCCGTGGTCCTGCCCGTGTTCGCCAAGGACACCTTCCACGGGAGTGGCGGCACGTACGGGCTGCTCACCACCATGCTCAGCGTCGGGGCCATCCTGGGTTCCCTCGCGGTCGGGCTTGTCCACCATCCGAGGCGCCAGTACCTGCTCTTCGCCGCCCTGGGGTTCGGGGTCACGTCGGCCGCCACGGCGGCCGCACCGAACGTCGCCGTGGCCTGCGTCGCGTTGCTCGTCATGGGTGCGACCGCCTTCTGTTTCGTCACGATGTGTTCGACCACCCTGCAGCTCCATAGCTCGAGTGCCTATCGGGGCCGGATCATGGCGCTGTGGGTCTTCGTCTACCTGGGCACCACGCCCATCGGCAGCATCCTGACCGGCTGGATCATCGCGGCCGGCGGCCCCCGGACCGCCCTCCTGGTTGGTTCGGGGGCGTGCCTGGCCGCCGCCGTGCTGGCCGCTTTCGTGCACACGCCGCCCAACCCCGATGCGGCACTCACAGATCTCGCTCAGTGACTATCGGACACGATCGCACCTTCTGGAGAGCGCCGAAACTCATCACAGTGGGCGCTCTCCTGCAGGGGCCAAAGCAATGGTCTGGCAGCCCGATGCTCGGGTTGACCAGACTGGAGCTCGTGGAGCAGCTGTGGGCCGAAACACAAGACTCACGGGAGCGCTGGCCGCTCCCGTGAGTCGGCACTCGCGGCGCGGTCGACGAGCGAACGTCCGGGAGGCCACAGTGGTCGGTCTGGCTGTACCTGGAGTGGAAGGATTGAAGCCATGCCAGATTCCCGCGTCACGGTGGCCGAAGAATTTTTCCAGAAGTTTTTTGGAGGCAATGTTGCAGCTGCCTGCGATCTCCTCGACCCTCAGGTCGTGGACGTCGTACCCGGAACACACGCACTCTCCGGCGTCTTCCAAGGCGCTCACGCTGTTGCGGCGCACCTTTCGAGCTTTCTCCGACTCGCGGAAGACCCAATCGATGTCCTCAAATGGGAGGATTGGATGGCTGGGGTCGACAATGTCGCTGGACTTGCGACGATTCATCTGCAGCGAGAAGGCCAACAGCACGATTTCCGGGTCATCTTCCTCGTCTCGGTGACCAAAAACGACGGACAACAACGGATCTCGAGGATCGAATCCTTTTACAGCGATCAAGCAGCATTTGATCGCTTCTTCTCGGTCGAGCCATAGCCGGGCCGACCGAGGACTGCGTCCAAAGGAGGAGGAGTGCCCTCAAAGATCGAGGACTACGCCATCATCGGCGACACAAAAACCGTTGCCCTCGTCGACCTCACCGGATCCATCGACTGGTGGTGCGCGCCGCGAATCGATTCCTCCGCCGCCTTCGCTGCGCTGCTCGGGGACGCGGGCAACGGACGGTGGCTGATCGCTCCGAAGGGTGAGGTGATCAAGGTCACCCGCCACTACGAACCGGAGACCTTGATTCTTGAGACGATTTTCGAGACGTCGACGGGCTCGGCGTCGGTGTGCGATTTCATGCCGCCGTACGACGGCCACTCCATGATCCACCGCATCGTCGAGGCACGTAGTGGCACCGTCGAGATGCAGATGGAGCTGATCGTGCGTTACGAGTACGGCGCAATCACGCCCTGGGCCACCGCGACGGGTGATGGCCTCGTCCTCGTCGCCGGACGCGACGGCCTCCGCCTGCACAGCCCTGTGCGTCTCGTTGGCAATGAGAACACCACCGTCGCCTCATTCTCCGTCTCGGGCGACACCCGCCGTTCCTTTTCGCTCACCTGGTTCCCCTCGGAGCGCCACGCCCCGCTCCCGCTCGACAGCCTTGCCGCCCGGAACCACACACGGCACTACTGGCACAACTGGGTCGGTCGCTGCACCTACACCGGCGGCTCGCGCGACCTGGTAGTCCGCTCGCTCATCACCTTGAAGGCCCTCACCTACGAGCCCAGCGGCGCGGTCTGCGCGGCGGCGACGACCTCGCTCCCAGAGACCATCGGGGGCAACCGCAACTGGGACTACCGCTATTCGTGGCTCCGCGACTCGACGTTCACCCTGCACGCCCTGTTGGTCTCGGGGTACACCGACGAAGCGGCGGCGTGGGTGGGCTGGCTCCGCCGCGCCGTCGCGGGGACCCCCGGGGAGATGCAGATCATGTACGGCGTCGACGGAGAACGGATGCTCCCCGAGTTCGAGCTCGACCGCCTCTCGGGCTACGAGGGATCAACGCCCGTCCGCATCGGCAACAGGGCGGTGCTCCAGCTCCAGCTCGACGTGTACGGGGAGGTCCTGGACTCTGCCGTCACGTACTGGCAAAGCCCCATCCCCAAAGAGTCCAACGTATCGCCGGGTCAGATGATGGCGATCCTCGATCACCTCGAGAAGGTCTGGCGCGAGCCCGACAACGGGATTTGGGAGGTCCGAGGCCCGCGACGGCATTTCACCCATTCGAAGGTCATGGCCTGGGTGGCCTTCGACCGCGCCGTCACGCTGGCGGAGGAGGGCATCTTGCCGAAGGGACCGATGGGCCATTGGCGGCAATTGCGTGACGAAATCCACGCGGAGGTCTGCGAGAAGGGTTTCGATGCTGAGCTCAACTCCTTCACGCAGTACTACGGCTCGAAGCTGCTCGACGCGAGTCTGCTCATGCTTGCACCTGTCGGCTTCCTGCCGCCCGATGACCGGCGCGTCGTCGCCACCGTCGAGGCGGTTCAGAAGGGGCTCGTCACCGACGGCTTCGTCCGTCGTTATCAGACCGACACCGACGAGGATGTCGACGGCCTGAAAGGGACGGAGGGCGCCTTCTTGATGACGAGCTTCTGGCTCGCCGACAACCTGGTGCTCCTCGGACGCCACGACGAGGCGAAGGAGATGTTCGAGCGGCTCACTGCGCTCTGCAACGACGTCGGTCTCCTCTCCGAGGAGTACGACCCGGAGACCGATCGGTTGCTCGGGAACTTCCCACAGGCCTTCTCACACGTCGCCCTGATCAACACCGCCGCCAACCTTTCGATGGCCGAGCATGGCCCCTCGGTGCTGCGCGGTCGCCGTTACGGCCGATCCCGTCGTCGGAGCGCTCCAGCAGGCTGATACTTAGGCGCTGTCGCGAGCAGTCGTAGGTTTCTGTGACGACTGAACAACGAGGTCCGGTCTTTCTCAGAGCATCGGATTGGCCGCGATCGCTCGACTGTTGCGGGCGACCCAATCGTCAGTGCTCTCGACAGCCTCGTGACCACGTGAAGCACAGATGGTGCCCCATTGCGCGATCAGCAATTCCGGGCTCACGTCCAGACCATCATGTACGTAGCCGTCGGTCTCGGCGAGGAAGAGGCGACTATAACGTCGCATTCCCGCCATGAGGATCTCGCCCTGGGCCGGACAGGATTCGTGTGCCAACACCGCGGCCATCGGAGCAACAAGCGCAGGGTGACGTTCCGGTTCGGGATCCGGTTCGGCGCCGCCCAGCTCTCGGGCGGACATCATGCGCGTATTTGCCATGGGCGCCAAAGCGTTCACCTTGATGTCGCTGCTGTGCCCAGCCGCGACTGCCGAGAGGGCCCGAGTGAGTCCCATGACTGCTGCCTTGGCGGTTCCGTACGCCATGAGACTGCGCATCCCCAGGGCTCCCGTAGAAGTCGTGAGCACTATCCGCCCATAGCCGCTTGCCACCATGTGGGGCCAGCAGGACTTGACCGTCAAGAAGCTGCCGATTACGTGCACATCGAGGTGCCGCCACAGGTTGGAAACCTCGATATCGGGGAACTCGTCCGTGTTGTAAATGCCTGCATTGTTTATCAGCACGTCCGGCCGGCCAAACGCCTCCAGGGCCAGCTCGACCAGTCGCGCGGCTCCCTGCGGCGTCGAGATGTCAGAGGCGTCAGCCACAACCGACCCACCGATGGCAGCTATCGCCTCAGCAGCCCGACGGGCTGGTTCGGCATCTCCGCCACTTCCGTCGATACCGACGCCCTGGTCATTGACGACCACGTGCGCGCCACGTGATGCCAGTAGCCGGGCATGCTCAAAGCCGATTCCCCGCCCAGCCCCGGTGACAATCGCCACTCGACCGTCGAACCTCAAATCGTCCATAAGATCCCTCCTCTCCGTCGCCCACACAGAGACCATATATTTGGGGGCGTGTCCCTACCGGCCGCGACTCCTTGTCTCCCGGGCCGGACCGAGCTCGCCCCATCGCTCGTCCGAGGCGTGTCGAACGTTTCCGCCAGCGTCCACCGGTCGCTGCTGGCACTTTCGGCTCCGAGAAGGCAGGAATGACTCGAAACCCCCACGCAGCCGAGCCGTTTGCCGATGACGACCAGGAGATCGGGGCGGCGCTTGAGGACGTGAGTGTCCCTGCGCTCTTGTGTTCCCTGGTGCACATGACGGGCGATCCCGCGTGGGTCCGTGGCGACATTCGTCCGCGGGTCGCACTGTCGCTGGACATACAGAGCGGAATACCAGCGGACCAACAAGCGCAGGTTCGTCGCCTGGCTCTGCCGGCGATCCGCGCGTACCGCGACGCCGGCTGCCGGCCCAAAGAGCTACCGCGTGCGCTGCTGCAGGAGATGATGTCTTTTCTTGGCTGCCGGGCAGTGGAGGGTCGACTTGCGGGTCTCTTCTTTGACGACCTGCAGTTCCAGGGTGCTGATACGGGTGCGATCGCCTGGGGAGACGAAATCCCAGAGGACGTCAAGGCGGCGTCTCCGGTCGTCGTCATCGGTTGCGGTATGGCCGGGATTCTGGCTGGCATTCGCCTAACACAAGCAGGCCTGCCGTTCGTCATCATTGACAAGAACCCCGGTCCCGGCGGGACGTGGTGGGAGAACCGCTACCCGGGAGCACGAGTCGATATTGGCAGCCATCAGTACTGTTATTCCTTCGAGCCAACCGATCACTGGAGCGAGTTCTACTGCCAGCAACCCGAACTGCTCGAGTATTTCACCGCCATTGTCGAGAAATACGATCTGCGGCCGCACTGTCGGTTCGACACTGCAGTGACCGAGCTGCGTTGGAATGACGAGCATGCTCGGTGGAGTGTTCACGTCGTCGGACCCAACGGGACAGAGGAGGTCATCGACGCGAGATTTGTGGTCAGCGCCGTCGGGTCCCTGAATATCCCGAAGCTACCTGACATACCGGGGATGGATACGTTCCGCGGACCGTCGTTTCACTCGGCTCGGTGGCCC
The DNA here is from genome assembly GCA_963755375.1 of uncultured Acidimicrobiaceae bacterium. Lineage (GTDB taxonomy): Bacteria > Actinomycetota > Acidimicrobiia > Acidimicrobiales > RAAP-2 > Bog-473. The sequence continues at coordinate 95,869 of CAVWKG010000016.1, forward strand.
CACGATCTCGAGCCGACCGGCAAACGGTTCGCTTTGGTCGGTGCCGGTGCGAGCGGATTCCAGATCGGTCCGGCCATAGCCGGCGAGGTCGAGCTCCTCACGATCTTCCAGCGCACTGCTCAATGGATCATCCCGAATCCGCTCTACCACGCATCGGTACCGCCGGGGGACAGGTGGGCGTTGCGACACCTCCCGTTCTATGGGCGGTGGTACAGGTTCATCATGACCTTCGGCGGCATTGCTGCCGGTATGGACTCGTATCGGGTTGAACCCGGGTACGAGGATCAGACTGGGCGGTCGGTCAATGTCGTGAACGCCACCCGGGCGAATGCGCTTCTCGCCTGGATGAAGTCGATAATTGCGGAACGACCCGACCTTACGGCGAAGGTCGTGCCCGACTACCCGGCGCTCGGCAAGCGCGTCCTGCAAGACAACGGGTCATGGTTGCGGTGCTTGCAGCGCCCGAATGTCGAGCTCGTCCGCACCGCGATCGCGAGAGTCGTGCCCGATGGTGTTGTGACGGTTGACGGCACCTTCACTCCCGCTGACATCATCTGTTTCGCGACCGGATTCCGGCACAATGATTTTCTTGCCTCGATGCACGTAACGGGGCGGGGCGGAATTTCCCTCCGTGATCAATGGGGCGACGAGCCGACGGCCTACCTGGGTATTACCATCGCGAATTTCCCGAACCTGTTCTGCGTCTACGGTCCGGGTACGAACCTCGCCGCCGGCGCCAGCCTCTTCTATCACTCCGAGTTCCAGGTCCACTACGCGATGGAGGCGATTCGCGACACCCTGACCATGGGGGCGCGGACGTGCGAAGTCACGACCGAGGCCCACGCTCGCTATGCGGAACGCTACCAGGCGGAGATCGGCCAGATGGTGTGGTCACACCCCTCAATCAAACACAGCCACTATAAAAACCCCGCGGGCAAGGTCTTCACGCTGTCCCCCTGGCCCCTCGACCTTTACTGGGAATGGACCCGCCATGTTGACGCCAACGACTACGTCTTCGCATGACTGGCTGGCGACATGAAATGCGCCGCTGCCGATTGGTTGATCGCACGACGACGGGGCGGACTCGGTAGATGTGATGGAACTGGGTGGACGGACCCGCAAGTCCGACCCAGAGGAGGACTGGTCACCCGCTCACTGGCCGCCGGGTACGTCCGGCGGGGAGTCCGAGTGAATGCCGAGACCACCGACGAGACCCCTTCCATCCACGGTGGCCAGTTCGCCGGACACCGAGATCCCTCGTAGCTCTTTCGGACGAGGCGGTCACACCATGCCTTCTGACATAATTCCCTCATTTGGTGGCGGACAGTCTCGTGTCTCGGACGTTTAAAGTCCGTCACCGCGCGCAAGCTGGTGCGGCACATCCCCGCACCCAGATGGCGAAGAGATGAGAGCGTGACCAAGGCCCTATCCCTTCAGACACGAAGGTGGTAGGTTCCCAGCAGTTCAACTTGAACACTACGCCCCGCCTGACGGGGGAGGATTGGGGGGTTCGATGGGACCCCCGGCGTTTACCCTTATCCGCTGCTCTTCCAAGAAGCGGGCATCCACAGAAGCGCTAGATCCTTCAGGATCCCGGCAGTCGGGCTACCTCTCGTGACGATCGCATCAAAATGGGTTGCTGAACGTTGTGGAGCGTGACGTGAGCGCGTGGGCAGGGAGAATTCAACATCCAGCGGAGCCACGCTGGCGTTCCGCTGTCGTCGAATGTGATTCGAATGTCACCACCAATGGTCGAGCACGCAAGTCTGCATGTTCACAATGAAATGAGGATTAGTCATGGCAACGTCAAAACCAAACATCGTTCTTGTACACGGGGCGTGGGCCGACGGCTCGTGTTGGAGTGCGGTCGTAGAAGGCCTCCAGGCCAAGGGATACAACGTCACTGCACCGCAGTTTCCAGAAAACTCCCTCGCCGCTGACGTGGCCCGGCTACGTCAGGTGCTCAATCGTCAGGACGGTCCGACAATTGTTGTCGGCCACTCCTACGGCGGGCAAATCATGACCTCTCTGAGTACCGACGCGCCAAATGTCGTCGGGCTGGTCTATATCGCAGCCTTCGGACTCGATGAGGGCGAAACGATCGGAGCGCTCTTGGCTCAGGGCCCTCCGACTCCGGCGCTCGCGCATCTCGACATCGACGACCAGGGCTTCGCGTGGTTGCCTGAGGACGACTTTGTGACCTTCTTCGCCGCGGACGTCGCTCCGGATAAAGCACGAGTTATGTACGCCGTGCAGCAAGCATTGTCGGCGTCAACGCTCGGAGATGTGATGGGTGTGCCGACGTGGAAGTCGCTGCCGACTTGGTACATGGTGGCGGCCAACGATCAGGCAATCCCACCCGATGCCGAACGTCTCTTCGCAAAACGCATGGGGGCTACGACCGTTGAAGTTCCTAGCAGTCATGTGGCGATGGTCTCGCACCCGGAAGACGTCATCAAGCTCACGGAGGCGGCCGCCGAGACGTGGGTCGCCAGAGGAGAGCTCGCCAAACTCTAGGGAGTCACGAGAGCAACCGGCTCGAGTCAGCTCCGCCGCGGAGGAAACCCCAACCAACCCAGTGTTCCGCGAGGAGGTGGGCGGCGATCGAGGGCCTTTGCCGGCCTTTATGGTTCCTCGCGCGTAGCCGCCTCGGCTACAGGTCTCCTCGGCCCACAGACGAGGATGCTGAGTGATCGCCCACACCAACATCGCTATGGTGTGCCGTGATCACCGGAGGCAGCAAATGGGGGAGGCAGCAGTGACGATTCGTGTCGTGCAGTGGACGACCGGCAACGTCGGCAAGCAGTCTGTCGAGGCGGTCATGAAGCGCCCGGATCTCGAGCTGGTCGGTTGCTATGCCTGGTCGGAAGACAAGTCCGGCAAGGACATCGGTGAGCTGTGCGGCCTCCCACCCATCGGGCTCACGGCGACGAATGACGTCGACGCGCTGTTGGCCCTTGAGCCCGATTGCGTCATCTATAACCCGATGTGGTTCAAGGTGGACGAGATGGTTCGCATCCTCGAGTCGGGTGCCAACATCGTGGCCACGGCGGCCTTCATAAACGGCCGGTCCTATCCCGACGACGGAAGGCAACGGATCCTCGATGCCTGTGCCAAGGGTGACAGCTCGATGTTCGGCAGCGGCGTGAGCCCGGGCTACATCGAGCTCGTCGCCGTGGCGTTGGCCAACGCCTCGGATCGCATCGATCACGTGCTGATCAGCGAAGAGGCCGACACCACCGCGTACGACTCGCCGCCTACGGAGATCCCCGTCGGCTTCGGCCGACCGATTGACGATGCCGCCTTACCCGAGATGACCGCGGCTGCGACAGTAGTCTTTAGCGAGGCGGTCGCCCTGGTGGGTGATGCGCTGGGGGTGGTATTCGATGAGATCGTGTGCGAGGCCCAGTACGCCAAAACCACCAAGGAACTGGACCTCGGGTCGTGGACGCTGGCCAAGGACACCGTCGCCGGCGTGACGATCCATTGGCTCGGCAAGATCGACGGCAAGAGCATCGTGGAGATGCGGGTGCGCTGGCGAAAGGGCGACGCCCTCGAACCCGATTGGGATGTTGGTATGGGGTGGACGATCGAGATCCATGGCCGACCAACGATCACCACGAAGATCGACATTCTGCCGCCGCCGTATTTCGAGGCGACGACGATGGAGGAGTTCATGGTGCTCGGGCACATCCTCACGGCGCTGCCCGTCGTCAACGCCATTCCGGCCGTGGTGGCAGCGCCTTCCGGGATTGTCACCTACGAGGACATCCCCCTCCCTCTGCCCAAGGGCTACGTCCCGACCTGACCGGTGAGCCACGGCGCGCCGGCGGGCGACTCCCCCCTGGCGATGGGCCTTCTCCCGCTGCTCACAAATTGCCGGGTGATAGTCGAACCGCGTTCATGGGGCGGGACGCTGGGTCGGAGGCCGTGGGAGAAAGTTCTCTCACGGGGCGCCACTAGATGGACGGGGTGGAAACTGGGCGGACGGCCCCCGCGCGTGAAGAGATCCAATACTCGAAATCACCAGGTGGAGCTCGCTGTTTCAGCGGTCATTCGTGCGGACGACGAGCAGATACTGCTCCAGGTCAAGGGCGGGGGGAGCAATGCTCTGAGGTCTGGCGCCTCGCCGACAATACCGCGCGCGGCATTCACGCCATAGAGCTCGGTGGCGAGAGCGAACCGTGCGAGACCACGATGCAGGCGGTCTTGTGCGCTCCAGGCCGCGCATTCGTCATCGAGATCGAAACCGTATCCACACCAGGCATGACCGATGAGGTCATGGACGGCACGAAACCGATCAAACGCGCCACCGAACTCACAATCGAATAGAGGATGTAGGCGCTCCCCAGCGGCGACGGCTGACGTGACCTCGAGAGTCCCGTTGGCGCGCACTGCAAAAATAAGCTCTTCGTCGCTTTCATAGGGTTGGGCACATCGGGTGAACACCACTCGTGCCGTCCAGTGGCGGGCGTCTCGAGTGAGGAATGTGAACAGGTGATCCGTTTCCACCTGGAGCTGCCTGTACGCCTCAACCACTTGAGGATCGCGATGAGCGCTTCGAGAACGCAAGTACCACTCGCCCACCATGACGGCCGTCGAAGGCTCAACCTCGGAAGTTGCGTCCACTTGGATAGCGTGCCGCATCTCCGATCCTCCGTTTCAGCCTCTCGATGCATCCTGACCGCTCCTGGCGAGGGAGGTTGCTCCGCTTGCCTTATGGAACCTACCTTCGTCGGAGCGCCTCGTCACCGGCTGGGATATCACGTGATGAACCCACCCTTTGGCTGATTGAGCCGGCGCGCGGTGCGAGGGCGTTGCCTGGGGCGTGAGGGAGGGGCTCGTCGAAAGCCCCTCACCGCGGTCATTTCCTGACGGGTCAATCCCATCTTCACCTCTCCAATGATTCCGCGGGTCTGGGGCACTTATGGCCAGAAACGGGCACCGCTGGCTGCGTTCAACCGGATGTTCCACCCCGGAGAATCCCGATCCGACGTGGGCTTCATCCGGTGCCAATAGTCTGACCAAATGCGACTCTTGTTGGTGGCCTATCCCGGTTCTGGAAAGGGCACACAGGCGACAATGTTGTCCGTTCATTACGGAATCGCACAGTTGTCCAGCGGCGAGTTGTTGCGAGCCGAGGTGGCGCGTGACACACCGATCGGGAGGGTTGCGGCCGATTACCTGCGGCGCGGTGATCTCGTACCGGATGAGCTGGTTTTCGAAATGTTGTCTGCGCCCCTTCTCGCAGCGGCAACCAACGGTGGCTACGTGCTCGATGGTTTCCCGAGGACGCTACGGCAGGCAGAGGTGGCCTACTCGGTGGCGCAGGAAATCAAAGAGGTCGAGCTTCAGGCCGTCGTCTATCTAAGAGTCAGTCATGAGGAGCTGGTCGAGCGGCTTCGAGCCCGCGCGGACGGAGAGGGGCGTACGGACGACGATGAGATCACGATCACTCACCGTTTCAAAGTGTTCGAGACTCAGACGAAGCCGCTCCTCGAGTTCTACTCCCGCCGCGGAATACTCCTTGACATCAATGGCGAGCAGCCTGTTGAGGACGTATTCGGTGACATAACAAGCGCCGTGGATAGCCTTCACATCTGACGATCGCGACCAGGTGCGATGGAACGCATCCAGTGATGACCGTCCTCTCGAAAGGGGAGCAGCCGGCCGCGTCTCTTTGGACCGGTTAGAACGACCTGATGATGCATGGCGGTGTGTATGAGGAGGTGCTGACGGCGACATTCACCGAGTGTGTCGCTGCGGCGGTCTGGGTTTGGGCGGCCTGATCGCTCTAAACATACGTCGCAACCAGATCCGGCAACGGCGTTCTCGGTGAGTGTTCTCGTGGACGGAGCGACCTGCTCGATCGCCGGTGAGCTCGTAGACACAGGCACGTGCGCCCTTGACGCATGTGCCCTCCCCACGGTTGACTCGTGAACGGGCAGGCTTGGGCAACTCGGGTGGGAATCTGCAGCTTGGGTGCGCGGGGCTTCGCTTGGTTCTCCGCTCTACTGAAGACTTGGAGTGCATGATGAATTTTGAGGGTGTCGTAATGAACGTAACTGATCTCAATCGATCGATTGACTTCTATCGGCAGGTGTTTGGTTTCACGTTGCTGACTCAAAATGACCAATTGGCGACCGTGAGCGCTCCGGACAGTGATCAGCCTCAAGTCATCGTGTTCCGAGCGTTTGGGAGCGGTCGTCTAGCAGGAGCTCGTCACACCGGTCTCCGAGCCTTCGTATTGGAGGTCGAGTCGGCTGATCAACTGGAGCGGATCGCGAGCGAGCTGGATTCCCGGGGACACCTTGTCAGCCGGCGTGATCACAGCGACTGGACTGCAGTGGTAGGCCGCGACCCGGACGGGGTCGCCGTAGTAGTGGCTTGCGTCTCAGGCGCGAGGCGAATTTCTGAGACCAGCTGGAGAACTCTCGATGACCTTCTCTACGGAATCGGCGAGTAGGCGAACTCAAGGGCAAGGCTCAGCCTACGTCGATACGTGTTGTGCGAGAAGTATTGCCTGTGATCACTGAATCGTCCGGTCGTCCAGCAGAGGCGGTGTTCGACCTGGTCGCGATTGGGGATAGGAGAAAGGCGCTGGTCGGGACCCCGAGAGTATGGGGGCCGCTCATGGCCGACGATCGCACCACAACATACGAGATACCCCTCGCATTTCATTGTTTCAGACGACGTGGAGCGTTTCTGTAGGTTCTACACCGACGTGCTCGCCAGCAGGCGCATCCGCTCCGGTGAGCCGTCTTTCTGCCCGGCCCGCGATCGAGGCCCAGTAGGAGGCTCGAGATCGATCGAGAAAACTGCTGGCGGCCGCCATCAAGCCGGAGTCCGATCCGACGGACCCGACGTGCCGGGGCCGCTTTCAACCGGTGGCATCTGTCGGAGTTCGATCTCAGAAATGGCCCAGGCCGCGTTGACGAGTCCGATGTGGCTGAAGGCTTGGGGGAAGTTGCCCAAGAGCTCTCCGCTGACGGGATCGATCTCCTCAGCGAGCAGGCCGACGTCGTTGACGAAGGCGGCGGCGCGTTCGAAGACGGTGCGGGCCCGAGCCGGCTGTCCGGACCGGGCCAGGGCCTGGGCCAGCCAGAAGGTGCACAGAAGGAACGTGCCTTCCTCGCCCTCGAGCCCGTCGTGGGACCGGTAGCGGTACACCAGTCCCCGCTCGTCGGTGAGACGCTCTTCGGTCGCCTTGATTGTGGCCAGCACCCTCGGATCATCGGCGGGAAGGAAACCCACCAAGGACACCATCAGGCTGGAGGCGTCAAGCTCATCGGAGCCGAAGGACTGGGTGAAGGCGTTGGCCCGGTCGTTCCAGCCTCTGGTCAGGATCGCCTCACGGATCTGGTCCTGGGTCTGCTTCCATGCCTCGACCCGGTCGGAGGCGTCGAGACGGTCAGCTAAGGCCACCGCCCGGTCGAGGGCCGCCCAGCACATCAGCTTGGAGTACAAGAAGTCGCGAGGCTCGCCCCGAACCTCCCAGATTCCTTGGTCTTCTTCCTGCCAGCGCCGGGCGGCGGTGTCGGCCAGTTGGACGAAGAACCGTTGTGTGGCAGGTGCCAGATCGGGGGGCGCACCCCACTTGTCAGGGTCTGCCATCGGCCCAACCCGTCGGGAGGAGTTGTCGAACAGGTGGTCGCTGAGGCGGTACACGGCGCTGAGTAATTCGCCGTAGACGTCAAGTTGGCGCTGGTTCCAGGCACCGTTGCCGACCCGGACAGGGGCGGAGTGTCGCCAGCCCTCCAAGTGCGGCAGCTCTCGCTCGGTGAGGTCCCGTTCGCCGCCGATGCCAAACATGATCTGCAGGTCGCCTCCCTGGTCGAGCGAGCCGGCCGCGGAGGTGGTGACGTAGTCGAAGAACTCGTTCGCTTCGTCAGGGCAGGCCGCCACCCAGAGGGCCTCGATCGTGAAGGAAGCGTCCCGGACCCACGTGTAGCGGTAGTCCCAGTTTCGGGCGCCGCCCACCGCCTCCGGCAGCGACGTGGTTGGCGCTGCACAGATCGCCCCGGTGGGGGCAAAGGAGAGTGACTGGAGCACCCGCCCGCTGTGATGCACGAGGTCTCGCCATGGACCCACGTAGGCCTGGTGGAGCTCCGACCACGACTCCCACGCCGACACGGTGTCGTCGAGCCGCGCTCCTATCTCGGATTGGCTCCAGACCTTCGCTGAGCCCGGCTCGGCCCGCTTCCTGTGATGCAGGGCGAAGGCCGCGCTCTCGCCGCGGCGGAGCTGGAGCTGGCCTGAGACCGCCGATTGGTCGAGGGTCAGGGCCACAGGAGAGGAGAGGACCAGCACGTCGGCGCCCCCGAACGCGGCCACTCCACCATCCACAGCATGGAACAGGGGATGGACCAGCCCGTGCTCGGGGCGCGGGACGTACTCCAGGGACAACTCGACTTCTCCTTCAACGCACGTCGCACGCCGCAGCAGCAGATGCGGCGCACCCTTGCCCAGCTCATGCCCCCGGTTGCCTTCGCCCATGGCCAGGGAGTCGGTGATCGCGACCGTACCCGTCGGCGTGCGGAAGGTGGTCTCCAACACCATGGTGCGGTCCAGGTAGCGGCGAGTCACCTGTGTGGCGCTTGTGGCCCGGATCGACCAGTGGCCTGCTTCGACACCGAGGAGGCGACCGAAGATCGACGGGCTGTCGAAGCGCGGGAAACACAACCAGTCGATCGACCCGTCCCGGCTCACGAGCGCAGCGCTGTGCCGATCCGAAAGGAGCGCATAGTCAGCTATAGGGGTCGTGCTCATGTGAGCTCCTTCGCCCGTACATCCGACGGGATCGGTATCTCGCTGCTCTGGTGAAGCGTCGGGTCCCACCGATTGGGGTCGAAGATCCGAGTCATCAGCCGGGGATATAGCACGTGGCGGTCGCGAAGGATAATCTCGTGGCGAACGGGTTCGCCCGTCGCTGGGCATGACGGGCTCGGCCGCACCGCGAGGTTTGCGCGCTTGAAGCAACGAAGGAGGCGGTGATCCATGCGATCTGATATCAGACCCGGGGGGACGATCTCCGACTACGCCTTGCCGGATCAGACCAATACGGAGCGCAGCCTCAGCGAGCTCCAATGCAACGACCCGCTCGTCCTCACACTCGCGAGGCGGAAGAGTCCGTCGCTGGCCAGCTCGGTATTGAGGAGATAATCGTCTGGCAGTGCGCCCCGATCGGTTCATCCGTTCCCGGCATGACGGCATGGACTCCCAGGCGCCGGCTCGCCGCCTCGACGGATTCATGCGCTGAGATCGACTTCCAAACCCTTTCGGTAGATTTTGTCGAGCGGACGCCTCGTGTGTTGTACGCGATTCCTCGGCTTGGGTCGGGTGAGTCGTCTCCGACTTGTCGGTTGCGGCCGGTGGATTCCGAGCACGCTGCTTGACTTCTAATGGCCGCACAATGTGTGAGCCGGGGAGGTCATCCGACGCTTTGGGCAAGGTCTCAGGTGAGAAGACGCCTGGCCCAGCTCTATCAGATAGCTGTCAGGGTCCCCCAAGAAGGAGCGGATTAGAGCACCACGATCGACGAGAGGAGTGATGAAGGTCGCACCCTTCTCTCCACTACGTGCACGTGAAACGATACTGGCATGGTGATCCCGCTCATGTTGGCAACGTTGACCGATCGACGCGACTTCGGTGACGATTGGCTCCTGGAGCGCAAGTTCGACGGTGAGCGGTGCGTCGCACGCAAGATAAGCGGTGACGTGCGGCTCGAGTCGCGCACTGGCAAGGATCTCACCGGCACGTACCCCGAGGTCCGCGCCGCTGTAGCGGCTCAACAGGCCCGGGACCTCCTGCTCGACGGCGAGGTGGTGGCCTACGACGGTGATCAGACGTCCTTTACCCGACTCCAGCAACGTCTCGGGGTGACCAGGCCGTCTCCGGACCAAGTGGTCAAGTACCCGGTCGTCTACTGCGTCTTCGACCTGCTGGAGGTAGACGGGGAGGATCTCATCGACCGGCCATTCGTCGAGCGGCGCGCCCGGCTCACGAGGGCGATCCGGTCGAGCTCGGCATTGCAGCAGACCGAGGCCTGGCGTGACGACTCTCAACAGCGGTTCGCCGAGGCTTGCCGGTCCGGCTGGGAGGGGCTCATCGCAAAGCGTGCTGACGCAACGTACGTCGCTGGCCGTTCGAAGGACTGGTTGAAGCTGAAGTGCGTCTGGGAGCAGGAGCTTGTCATCGGCGGTTACACCGATCCCGGAGGCTCCCGGACAGACTTTGGTGCACTGCTCGTCGGCTACTACGAAGAGGGCTCCCTCCGCTACGCGGGGAAGGTCGGCACCGGCTACACGAAGGCGATTCTTCACGACCTTGGTCTCCGGCTACGCAAGCTGGAGACGGCCGAGCCGGCTTTCGTGGACGCACGACCGGTCCCTCGTGGAGCGCACTGGACGAAGCCCGAGCTGATCGCTCAGATCGGGTTTGCTGAATGGACGAGTGACGGCCGGTTACGGCAGCCGCGGTTTCTCGGGCTCCGCGACGACAAGAGCGCCGCTGAGGTCGTCCGGGAACGGCCCCGATGAGGGTGCGGGGTGGTCCTCATCGGCTGCCGGCACAATCCTAGGCAACGTCAGTCCGGGCCATTCTGAGCCTAGGAGCTTGGGTGTGAAGGAGGTGAGCCGACTCCGAATCGGCTCCTGCCGCACCAGATCGCTAGGGGACCGGGGGTGAGGCCGCGATCTCTACGACGGCAACGATCATCATCAATCCGCTCAGGACGACGAGGCCCACTCGGATCCGCAAGAAACTGAAAGGGCCCCTCATGCCTATCAGGAAGAGAATTGTGGCGAGGTAGATGGTGTCCCGGACGTAGTTGTCTGGGTTGGACCCCGCTTTTACTCCAAGCGTGTAGTTCTCGGTGGCCTTCTTGTCCAGGGCGGCCGCTATGGCGAGCTCGGGCTGTTTGTTCGGGGGCATATAGGTAGGACCAGGCGGTGCCTTCGCATTCGCGAACGGGTCGGTCACGAGCCATGCGTCGAAGGCAATCTTGAACGGCGGCCGAAACCGCCGCCCGGCAACTGTTTCTGTCGTTGTGTCACCCGCGACGTACGCCGTGTACCACACGTTGAAGGTCGTGGAGTCGCTTCGGATGCGAGCGTCGACGAAATCCCGTAACGACGTGAATGTCTCGAATCGGGACTGTCGGTGTTCGGCAGCCTCCGCCGTGTCCGACAGCCACGTGTCAACTGTCGGCGACGACAGAACCGCCTTCTACGATCCCAAGCTCGCGCAGTCGAGCGAAGACCCTGTTCGCGCCGCCGTTGAGTACGTCGAGATGGACGGTGTCCCCTTTGGATTGTGCGACGTCACCGGTAACAGCACCACGTTCAGAACGGTGTCGTCGCTCTGAGGAAGGCGGTCAGCTGGGCGGTCACGACGGTCGGGCTCGCAACTCGGAGGTGAATCATCGGCCTGGGAACTCCATGAGAGCCGCTCCTTGGAGTTCCAACCCGGGCGAATGCGTGGCCGAGGCCGGGTAGCCGCGGTTGTGGGCGATGGTGGCCGCTGCAACTGGGACCCGTCCCGGAAGGTTTGGAGTACGCGCAGAGGTCGCCGTCACGTCACGATTTGATAGATGCTCTTGCCGACCAGCCAGAACCCCAGCACGAGTGAAACCACGATGATGACCTGATCAGTGTGGGTGTCGATCCACGTTCGGATGCGGCCGAGAAACGCCTGGGCCCGCTCCGGGCGGAAGCCGGCGTAGAGCTCCAAGGCGATGTACACGGCTGTGGAGACGAGGCAGAAGAGGAAGAGCGCGACGTAGCTCTCCCACGACGACAGCTTGGCCTCGACGATCACGGCAACGCCTGCCGCAACCAGTCCCCAGGGCTGGGTGAGGGGAGCGAGGCCCATGGCGTACCAGGGCGACATGTTGTCCAAGCCCGTCTGCCACTTCGGCGGCTTCTTGGGAGGCCTAGGCTTTCCCATCCGACGGCGTTGCCGAACTGCGATAAGCACTAGGGCGACGCCGATCAATATCTTCACGGCGAGAGCCGCCAGCGAAGGTGCGGTGCTCGGCTGCGGTGGCTTGTTGCCCGTGACGAGGACGGTGAGGGCAACGACGACGGCAAGGGAAACCAGCCATCCAAAGATGAAGGCGGCGCCCTTGCGGGTGCCACCTTGGGACAGAAGGATGAGCAGGAAGGCGGTCAGGGGGATCGGCTCGAGGGTGATCACCAAGCCGATAAGCAGGAGATCGAGGATCACGCAAGCACCGCCGGGCTACCCTCCGCGTTCGATCCATCCACTATCGGCACTGACGGTTCGGTCGCGGAATCCATTTCGGTCTTTGTTGAAATCCTGGTTCGGGTGTGAGTATTGACGTCGGCCTCAGGCCAGGATCTTCGCCTTCTGTGATTCGAACTCGGCATCGGTGATGACGCCTTGCTGCTTGAGATCGGCCAGTTTGGAGAGTTGTTCAGTCGAATCGGCGCCTGTCCCCGCCGTCTCCTTCACGTACGTGTCAAAAGCCTTTTGCTGCTGCGCCGCTTGGTCCGCCGCGCGCTCCTGCATCTTTCCCCCCCGCGATCAGGTACACGAAGATGCCGAGGAACGGTACGATGATGACGAAGATGACCCAGAGCGCCTTGGCTCCGCCTCCCATGTCGTGGCTACGAAAGATGTCCGAAAACACGATGATGAGCAGCCAAAACCAGATGACGAGCAGGAAGAACCCCAGCATTGTTCCGAAGAGGTCGGCAAGTGGGTACGTGTAGGCGAGCATCGAGGTGTCCTCCCTCATAGGTGCGATTCACAGCCTGAGCGTCCGGCACCCGTCGCCCTCGCCTGTTCCGCCTCGCGGATCATCTGAGGGTCGTCGTTAGGTGGAGATACCGGCAGTGAAATGGAACCACGCTCGGGACTCGATGGCATCACCCTAGGGGGGTGACTTTGTTTTGGGGTTGCCGCCGACACCCCTGGGAGGCGCGTGGAGTCTCAGACGGGTTGGAGGATCCCGATCTCCCTGGCGCGGGAAATGGCTCTGTTGCGGTTGGCGACACCGAGCTTGCGGTAGATGTGGGCCATATGGGTCTTGATCGTGTTCACCGATACGTAGAAGTGGTCGGCGAGCTCGATGTTGGTGAGCCGACTCGGCAGGTACCTGAGGATCTCGAGCTCTCGGTCCGTCAAGGGCTCGACGAGATCGTCCCCCAGGGATGGCGAGGCGAGAGCCTGTGCTCGTCGGAGGATCCGACCTCGAAAATCAGCTTGGGCATCAGGCAGGTCGGACACCATTCGCACCGTCGTCGGCCCGGCGCGCACGAACGACTCCACCAAAGAGTGGTTCTCAGCCACAGCCAGCGCCTCATTGAGTTGCCTTCGGCCGATCTCAATGGAGCCGCCACTCTCCGATAGCCATGCGGCGAGAAGAAGGGCATCGAGCCTCGCCAGAGGATTGTTGGAGTCGGTGTATCCGGACAACGTCTCCGTCAGCTTTCGAGCCAGGCTGTGGTCGCCCAACGTGAGGGCCGTCGCGGCGCGTTCGAAAGCCAACGCCGCTGAATCCGGAGACCCGCTGCGTAACGATCGCTGACTCTGGTCGGGGGATCCGCCGAGACGGAGGAGGCGGCTGTGGAGGGCTAGGAGCCGATCAGAAACGATCGGCGGCGGCGGTGCGCCGAGGTCACTCCTGGCCGAGAGAACAGTCGTCAGCGCCTGTTCTCGCTTGCCATCCGCCTCCAGCAGAAGGGCTGCCTCGAGGTGTCCGAACCAGGAAAGTTGGCTTCGCCGGTTAGCTTCGGCCCTCAAAATGCCTTCGTGCAGAGACAGAGATGCGCGACCTGGCTCGCCTCCCTCCAATGCCACGAGAGTGGAGGTCAGGTAGGCCTCCGCGATCGAGGGATGCGCCAAGAGACCGACTTCCTTCGCGATTGCCAATGCCTCCTCCGACAAGGCAACGGCCCGTTCCGTGTTGCCCAGCCAGGCTTCGACCAGTCCCAGGGAGCCCAGGCCGCTGACCTTCCAGATTGGATAGGTGGCCCCTTGCGTCGCCAATCCACGCCTCAGCCAGTCCCGACCCTGCTCGACCTCTCCTGCCTGAAAGTGCGCCCGACCACGGGAGAGTACGGCCATCGTCTCGAGTGACGCGGGATGCGTCAGGTTCATGATGGTGGGGAAGGCGTTCTCGCCCATGTGGTCGAGCTCGTCGAGCGCACGAGCGGCCATGTCGACCGAGATCTCGGGGCGAGGGCGCCATTGCACCATGGTTGCGAGGAACACGTGGGCGCAGACGCGCTCGCCGACTGAAGAGCTGGCATGAGCGGCAACGCGCCCGAGCATGTCCTCCGCTCCCGCCGCCTGACCCTCGAGCCCCATCAGCATGCCAAGCAGGAGACTGACGTCGGACCTGTCCGTACGGGCGGTTTCTGGAACCTCAGAGATCCAGCGAATGACGGTGGCCATCTCGCCTCGTTCGAAGACCTCCGAGCCCCGGGCCATGATGACCTCGAGGGCGTCGTCCCAGTTCCGGGCCCGAAGCAGGTACTCGATGCCTGCGTTCACCTCTCCTCGCTCGAGGTGCCACGATGCAGCCTGATTGAGCAGACGGCCCTCGAGATCAGGGTGCTCGGCCCGTAGCTTGAAACGAAGCATGTCTCGAAAGAGGTGGTGGAAGCGATACCACTCGCGACGAGTGTCCAGAGGAACGAGGAACATCGAATCCCGTTCGAGCTCTTCGAGGACGAGCTGCGCGCTTGGCGTCGCGGTGAGGAGAGAAACCAGGTCCGCACACATCGTGTCCAGCACGGACACACGGAGCAAGAGCTCGCGGCGATCGTCAGGCTGGGCCTGGAGCACCTCCTCGCTCAGGTAGTCGGCGATGAGTCGATCGTCCCCGCTGAACTGGGTGATGAACTCGTCCGAATCGTTGTAGAGCCTGAGCGTCATCCCCGCCAGCTGAAGCCCGGCGGCCCATCCTTCGGTTCGTGCCACCAGTGAGGCGACGCTGTCGATTCCGAGTTCCCGACCGGAGATGTGCTCGAGCAACGACGCCGAGTCGATCTCGTCGAGGGCCAAATCGGACTGGCGGATCTCGGTCAGCTGGTCGCTCACACGATGGCGGCTCCATGCAATGGGGAGGTCTGTCCTGGTCGAGAGCACCAAATGAATGTTCGGCGGAAGCAAATTGGCCAGCCGGCCCAGATCGGAGATGAGGACCGAGTTCGTAAGAAGGTGGAGATCGTCAAGGACGATCACCACCTCGGGCAGATCGCCCAATTGTGCCTCGAGAGCTTCGAGCAGTGATGTTCCGAGGCCCCCTCCATGCAACGAGGTCAGGCTGGTCAGGTCGGCAAAGTCGGGGTTGATGTCGGCAAACCCGGCAAGAAGTCGCTGGGAGAACTTGACCGGGTCATCGTCATCGACGCCAACCTCCAACCACACGAAGGCCAGCTCAGGATGTGAAGCCGCCCACTGGGCGAGGAGCACGGATTTTCCCGCTCCGGCGGGTGCGACGATCAGGGTGAGTGAGCGGACAAGCGCTTCGTCCAGCCTGCGTCTCAGTTCCGAGCGGTCGACCGCGTGGGCCGGAGCAACTGGTAATGGAGCCAACTGATGTGCCCGTTCTCCCGCCTGGGATTTCGGACAAGTCTGCCACCGCCCTCGCCGACAACGCCAGTGCAAAGCTGGCAAGTCAGATTCCGATCTGTGCTCAAGGCTACCCCCGCGGTGGGGGCCTTCAATTGGGGGTCGGACGACTACCCGATCGCGCCAACGCGGAACCCCGACCACGGATAAGCGCACTGGTGCCGTGTCTGAAGCGGACGCAGTGAGATCGTCCTCGACTGGACTTACGATGAGCACACAATTCCATCCCCCCCTGGGTTCACGGATACCAACTCGATGTTGAGGTCTCGCAGCAGACCAAACAATCGGTACAGCCCCGCCTGATCAGACACATGACCGATCAGGTGCGTCAGTCCTCGATCAACGTGGGTGGCCTCGAAATCTCCAAATGCGGCGAGAACAGCGGGACTCAGTCTTCCGCGTACGACAACTTTGACTGCATGAAGTGGCACGGCACGTCCTCGTCTTCCTCACGGGAGCCTTCAGGTTGCTTCTTGTCAAAAGGTCTTGACGACCGAGGTCGCAGGATCGACGGGTCAAGAGTGGCTCCGCGGACGACGCGCTCTGGAAAGCAATTTGCTGGTCACCCGCGTGACGCAGCGCGTTCTCGGCTGAAATCGCTGGCACAGTCGTTTGACGCCCCGTGAAGCATAGAGAGGAGCTTGAACCGGAACGGGTCAGGCACCCAAAATCTACCCGTGACTTATTGACCACTTTCAGTCCGAGTACCGGCCAGTCCGACGAAGTCGATGCAGACGGACGTCGCCACCCGGTTTGGCGAGGACCTTGGGGGTCCAACCACTCCTTCTGAGCGCCTTGTTGCACTCGGGCCCGCGGGACTGGTGTGGTTGCGGCAGCAGCTCCGGTCCCACGATCACCCTCCAGGGATGACGACTTTGTTGTCTGACTGTTTCACGATGGCGTGATGCGTACCAGACGTGCTCTCGGACAGCTGGCAGGACACCCGTCGGGGATCGTCTGACCCACTGCGGCCCCGTGTAGCCGGAGATCGATCATGCAGACGTCTCCGAATCGAACCACCAGGAAGGGCCCTCTTGAATGCTGAGCGTTTCGAAATCGTTGTGAAAGGTAGGTTGAGCCCGACCTTGATCGCCGCCATCGAGGGTTTCGAGGTCAGCCGGTGCGACCACGGCGAGACCCACCTGGTCGGGTGGGTACCTGATCAGGCGCGCTTGCACAGCAGGCTGGAACTGCTCCGTGATCTGAACATCGAGCTGGTGTCCGTGAATCCGATGGAGTCCCCGGAAGCGCAAGCGCGTCGGGCCACACCCAGCAGCGTCCCGAACGGAGAGACCGGTGCCTGACGCGATCAACCGGTTCGTACTGCCCATCCACGATCCTCTGCCCGTCGGCCTCACCACCTATGACGCCAAAGATCCGGATACTTCGTACCCTGCGATCACCGAGACTCGACCTCCCAACGGAGCGCCAAACGTCCTCATTGTGCTGCTCGACGACAGCGGCTTCGGAGCCTCCTCAGCCTTTGGCGGGGCGATCAGTACACCAACGGCGGATCGCCTGGCGGCAGGCGGCATCACGTTAAGCCGCTTCCATACGACTGCTCTCTGTGCGCCGACCAGGGCGGCGCTGCTCACCGGGCGGAACCACCACACGGTGGGTATGGGCACGATTACGGAGACCGCGACTTCGGCGCCGGGCTACACCTCCATCCGCCCGAAGTCGACCGCTCCGTTGGCCGAGACGCTCAAGCTAAATGGATACTCGACGGCCCAGTTCGGGAAGTGTCACGAAGTGCCTGTCTGGAAGACCAGCCCGGTTGGACCCTTCGACCTGTGGCCCACCGGGAGTGGCTTCGACTACTTCTACGGTTTCATCGGTGGCGAGACCAATCAGTACTACCCAGCGTTGTACGAGGGTACGACCC
This sequence comes from uncultured Acidimicrobiaceae bacterium, assembly GCA_963755375.1. Taxonomy (GTDB): domain Bacteria; phylum Actinomycetota; class Acidimicrobiia; order Acidimicrobiales; family RAAP-2; genus Bog-473. The sequence continues at coordinate 113,357 of CAVWKG010000016.1, forward strand.
CGATTGAGCCACCCTCCACCCCGGCTGAGGGTTACCACCTGACCGACGATATGACGGACAAGGCCATCGCCTGGTTCCGCCAGCAGCGAGCACTCCAGACCGACAAGCCTTTCTTCGCCTACTACGCGCCCGGTGCCACTCATGCGCCCCACCACGTTGCCCCTGAGTGGTCGGACAGGTACAAGGGACGCTTCGATGCCGGATGGGACTCCCTGAGGGCCGAGATCTTTGTCCGACAGAAGGAGCTCGGGGTCGTGGCGGCTGACGCTGACCTGACCGCACGGCCGGAGGAGATCGGCGCCTGGGATGACGTGCCCGAGATCCTCAAGCCCGTTCTGGCTCGGCAGATGGAGGTGTATGCAGGATTCTTGGAGCACACGGACCATGCCGTCGGTCGGGTAATCGACGCCCTCGAGGAACTCGATGTCCTCGATGACACCTTGACCTACTACATCATCGGGGACAACGGAGCGAGCGCCGAGGGCACACCGAATGGGACCTTCAATGAGCTTTTTTCACTGAACGGTGCAGCTGCCCTAGAGACTGCCGAGTTCATGGCCGCCAACATCGACAAGTTCGGTACCCCAGAGGCTTACAACCATTACGCCGTCGGCTGGGCCCACGCCATGTGTACCCCGTACCAGTGGACCAAGCAGGTCGCATCGCATTTCGGCGGCACCCGCAACGGCACCATCGTGCACTGGCCCAACGGTTTCAGTGCCAAGGGCGAGGTTCGGGACCAGTTCCATCACGTCATCGACGTAGCCAAGACGGTGCTGGACGTGACCGGTCTGCCCGAGCCGACGATGGTGAACGGGTTTGAACAGCAGCCTCTTCACGGCATCTCAATGCGGTACCTCTTTGACGATGCCGACGCGGCGGACCGACGGGAGACTCAGTACTTCGAGATGCTTTGCAACCGTGGGATCTACCACAAGGGCTGGACTGCGGTCACCCGTCACAGCACCCCGTGGCTCTTCGGGGCCGAACTGCCGGCTCTGGACGACGATGTGTGGGAGCTCTACGACACCTCCACTGACTGGACCCAAGCTCACGATCTCTCCGCCGAGCACCCCGAGAAGCTGGCCGAACTGCAGCGCCTCTTCCTCATTGAATCCGTGAAGTACCTGGTGCTCCCGCTCGATGACCGCCGGGTGGAGCGATTCAACTCGGACCTCGCCGGGAGGCCTTCTCTCATCACCGGGTCGTCCCAGATCGTCTTCGGGGGCATGGGCCGGTTGACCGAGAACACCGTCCTGAACCTCAAGAACAAGTCCTATGTCGTAACTGCTGAGATCGAGGTTCCTGACGGAGAGGCGAACGGGGTGATCGTGGCCCAAGGCGGTGCGTTCGGTGGCTGGTCGTTGTACCTGAATAGAGGGGTGCCCGTTCACTGCTACAACCTGCTGGGGCTGAATCGGGTGAAGGCCGTTGGAGCTGATCCGCTTCCCGCAGGGATCCATCAAGTGCGGGTGGAGTTCGTCTACGACGGCGATGGCCTCGCCAAGGGCGGAGAGACCACGCTGTTCGTCGACGGCACCGCGGTGGGGTCAGCCCGACAAGAGGCCAGTGTCCCGATGCTGTTCTCCGGGGACGAGACGCTTGACGTTGGCGTGGACTACGGCTCCTCCGTGAGCGACGACTACATGCCTGATACGAGTCGGTTCACCGGAACCGTCCGCTGGGTGCAGCTTGACCAAGGGACCGACGACCAATCCCACTTGATCTCTCCTGTGGACAGGCTCAGCGTCGCATTGGTCCGGCAATAACCCAGAGAATCGATTTCCAACACACATCCTCTACGGTCCGGGAGGCAACTGTGCTTGGCCACACACTGACGAAGAGGGACATTGCCTTCGGCGGCATGCACTCCGTCGGCCAGCTCACGCGTGCCGGCATCATTCGACGAAAGTCACGGCGTGAACTGAGGGACCGCGGCTCGGTCGAGGATGGTTCGGAATCATGACGATCGTCGAAGGGCGCGCGCCTGAGGACTCGGACGGACCAACGGAATCAGCGGCGGCCGCTCGGCGCCGGTCCGGCCCCGTCGACCCCCGACTCCTGCACTACGCAAGGGGGACCCGCCGCTACCTTCTCTTGACCGTTGTTCTCGGTGGTGTGACGGCCGGTCTGGTGTTGGCCCAGGCTTGGCTGATCGCCAATGTGATCTCCGATGTCGTCGTGCTCCATCAAGGCGTGACGCAGGTCCGCACCTTGGCGGTGCTCCTGGCCATGGCCATCCTCGGCCGCTCGCTCGTGGCTTGGCTCGGGGAACGTGCCGCCCAGCGTGCTTCTGCATCGGCCAAGTCGGATCTGCGGACCGCCCTGGCGGAGCGGATCGTGCGACTCGGTCCCGCGGGCATTGACCGGGAACGCTCCGGGGGCCTCGCGGTGATGTCAACCAGTGGCATCGATGCCTTGGATAGCTACTTCGCTCGGTACCTCCCACAGCTGTTTCTGGCCGTGATCGTCCCGGTCACCGTCATCGTCGTGATGTTGGGGGCCGACTGGATATCAGCGGTGATCGTCGCGGTCACCGTGCCGCTGATCCCGCTGTTCATGGCGCTTGTGGGCGCCTCAACCAAGGTTCGCATGCGACGACAGGCCCGTTTGCTCCAGCGCCTGGCCGGCCATTTCCTCGACGTCGTCGCCGGACTCCCGACTCTCAAGGTCTTCGGTCGGGCCAAAGCCCAGGTTGCCGCGGTCCGCGACATCACGAACCGCTACCGCACTGCGACCATGGCAACCTTGAAGGTGGCGTTCCTCTCGTCCCTCATTCTCGAACTGCTGGCCACCTTCTCTGTGGCGCTCGTGGCCGTGGCTGTCGGCCTTCGCCTACTCGGCGGCCATGTGAGCTTCGCCACCGCTCTGTTCGTCCTCATCCTCGCTCCCGAGGCGTACCTACCCCTCCGTCTCCTCGGGACGAACTACCACGCCAGCGCGGAAGGGATGAAGGCGGCCGAGGATATCTTCGAGGTGCTCGAGCGACCGGTACCCGCGCGCGGCTGCGGTCGCGACGTTCCCGACCCGTCGACCTCCTCACTGGAGATCGCCCAGCTCGAGGTCTGCTACCCGGACCGCGCGGTCCCCGCCCTCCGCGACATCTCTCTGTCCGTCGGGCCCGGAGAAGTGGTGGCCGTGGCCGGTCCCAGCGGCTGCGGCAAGTCCACGCTGCTCGCCGTCCTCCTCGGCCTGATTCCCGCCTCGCGTGGCTCGGTCGCCGTCGGCGCCGTCGATCTGGCCGACCTCGACCCCGATGCGTGGAGGGCGCAGGTGGCCTGGGTCCCGCAGCGCCCTCACCTCTTCGCCCGCTCCATTGCCGACAACGTGCGCCTCGGGCGACCAGAAGCCACTGATCACGAGCTTCGGTGTGCCGTCACCGATGCCGGGCTCGACGAAGTGGTGGCCGGTCTGCCCAGGGGACTCGAGACCATGCTGGGCGCCGAGGGCGCCGGACTGTCGGCGGGGGAGCGACAGCGGGTCGCCCTGGCGCGGGCGTTCCTGCGGGATGCGCCCCTTCTCCTCCTCGATGAGCCGACCGCAAATCTCGACGGCGCGACCGAGGAGGCTGTCCTCTGCACGGTGCAGCGCCTCATGATGGGTCGCACCGTCGTAATGGCGGCCCACCGGCCTTCTCTTTTGGCCGTGAGCGACCGGGTGGTGCGACTGGAACGGTCCCCTCAGCACGCGGTGGCGTCGTGACCTCCTTCGATGCGGATCGGGGCAGGTCCGGCGAGCTCGCCCCGGTGGGCCGTACCCTCGCCGTCGCCCGTCCGGCGTCGCGCCGCGTCGTGTTCGCGACCCTCCTCGGCGCGGGCGCCATTGCGGCGGACATCGGTCTTCTCGGCACGGCCGCCTGGCTGATCTCGAAGGCGGCCCAGCATCCGAACGAGGCCACCCTGGCCGTGGCCATCGTGGCCGTCCAATTCTTCGGGTTGTCCCGTGGGTTCCTCCGGTACGAGGAGCGCCTGGTCGGCCACGATGCCGCCTTCCGACTGCTCGCCGATCTGCGGGTGCGGGTGTACCAGCAGCTCGAGCGGCTGGCGCCCTCGGGCCTGCGCTCGTTCCGGCGCGGCGACCTATTGGCCCGTATGGTCCAAGACGTCGACTCGCTGCAGGACCTGGTCCTCCGGGTCGTTCCTCCTTTCGGCATCGCCCTGGTCGTGGGCGTCTCGACCGTCGTCCTGCTGTGGTGGATGCTGCCGGCCGCCGCGGTGATCCTGGGAGTGTCCCTGCTCCTGGCGGCCACCGTCGTTCCGTGGATCACCGGTTTGCTGGCTCGGCGCCGCGAGGCGCGGTTCGCCGCCGTGCGGGGCGACCTCGGGGCGGCCATGGTCGACCTCACCGAGGGCGCGGCGGAGCTCATCGCCTTCGGCGCGGCCGACGCCCACATCCGGACCATCCGGAACCAGGACGCGGAACTGACTGCAATCGCCGCGGCCTCGGCCGGGACCGCGGGCATCGGGCTGGCTCTGACGACGCTGCTGGCCGGGCTGGCCTGCTGGGGTTGCCTCATGGTCGGCATCCCCGCCGTGCTGTCGGGGCGGCTGGCGGGCACGGAGTTGGCCGTCATCACGCTCATCCCCCTGGCCGCCTTCGAGCTGGTAGTCGGTCTTCCCGTGGCCACCCGAGCCCTGCAGCGGGTGCGTCAGGCCGCGGCGCGGGTCTTCGAGGTCCTCGACACTCCGGCGCTCATCCCCGATCCCGACGTGGCCGACTCGCTCCCCGGGCCGCCCTACGACCTGGAGGTGCGGTCGGCGTGGGCCAGCTACCCGGGTGCTCTGCCCCCCGCTCTCCGTGACGTGGACCTTTCGCTTCCAGCCGGGCGGCGTGTGGCGGTCGTGGGACCGAGCGGAGCGGGCAAGTCGACCCTGGCCGCGATCCTCGTCGGCTTCTTACGATGTCGGTCCGGCTCCATCACGTTGTCCGGCGTTCCGGTCGAGCAGTTGTCCGGCGACGACCTGCGCACCGTGGTCGGTCTGGTCGGCCAGGACGCCTACCTTTTCGACACCACCGTGGCCGCCAATCTGAGGGTCGGGCGGCGCGACGCCACCGACGACCAACTGCACGACGTGCTCGACAGGGTCGGGTTGGCGGCCTGGATCGGCGATCTCCCCGAGGGGCTGGGGACCGAGGTGGGGTCGCACGGGGCCAGGCTGTCCGGGGGTCAGCGCCAGAGGGTGGCCGTGGCCCGTGCCCTGCTGGCCGACTTCCCGGTGCTCGTGCTCGACGAGCCCGCCGAGCACCTTGAGCCTGCGGCCGCTGACGCGCTCACGGCCGACCTCATGGACGTGAGCGGCGGACGCTCACTCGTGCTCATCACCCACCGTCTGGCCGGGCTCGAGTCCGTGGACGAGGTCATGGTCATGGAGCACGGTCGGGTGGTCCAACGAGGGACGCACGATGAACTGCTCGACCAGGCGGGGTGTTACTCCGACCTCTGGTGGGAGGAGATGAGGACCGAGCGCTACGCCGGACTGCCTGAAGAACGACTTCCACATGGCCTGCCACCATCGACGACCGCCCACCCCGAGGTCGCCCTGAACGACGGGAGTTTTACCTCATGACGAACGACCTCGCCCGCTGGCAGTTCGCCACGACCAGCATCTACCACTTCCTCTTCGTACCGGTCACCATCGGTCTGGCCTTCCTGGTGGCGTTGCTCCAGACCAGTTGGTACAAGAACGACAACCCGACCTTCAAACGGCTCACCAAGTTCTTCGGGACCCTGCTCTTGATCAACGTGGCCGTCGGCGTGGTCACCGGGCTGGTCCAGGAGTTCGAGTTCGGGATGAACTGGTCGAACTATTCCCGGTTCGTCGGCAACATCTTCGGCGGTCCCTTGGCCATGGAGGGTCTGGCTGCCTTCTTCCTCGAGTCGACCTTCCTGGGCATCTGGATCTTCGGGTGGGATCGCCTCTCGAAGAAGCTGCACCTGACCTGCATCTGGCTCGTGGCGGGAGCCTCCATGCTGTCGGCCCTGTTCATCATGGCGGCCAACTCGTGGATGCAGCACCCGGTGGGCTACGTGATGAACTCGCAGAAGCAGCCCCAGCTGACCGACATCTGGGCCCTCTTCACGAATCCAGTGTTCCTGTGGGCCTACCCGCATGTGATCCTGGCCTCGCTCGTGACGGGCTCGATCATCATGCTGGCCTTCTCCGCCTGGCACATGCGGCGCCAGAGTTCCGTCACGGCCTTCCGCCGGACCGCCATCATCTCGCTGGCCGTTCTCGCCCCGGCCGTGTTCGTCAACATGTTCATCGGGAGCGAGCTGGGGGTAGTCGAGGGCAAGTACCAGCCGATGAAGATCGCCGCCGCCGAGGCGCTCTGGACCACCTGCCCGTCCCACTGCCCGTTCTCGGCCATCCAGATCGGCGGCGGGCCCAACGACGAGACCCCGACCCAGATCATCGAGATCCCCGACCTGCTGTCGATCCTCGCCACCAACCACCCGGACGGCGAGGTGCAGGGGATGAACAACCTGCAGGCCCAGTACGTAAAGGAGTACGGGCCTGGCAACTACATACCCAACGTCTTCATCCAGTACTGGGGGATGCGGGTCATGGCCTACATCGCGGCGCTGATCGCGCTGTTCGCGTTGTGGGGTCTCTGGCTCATACGCCGCAAGACCCTCGGCAAGGCCAAGTGGTTCCTCTTGATTGCTCCGTGGTTCGCCATCGCCCCGTTCCTGATGAATACGGCCGGATGGCTTCTGACCGAGAGCGGCCGACAACCGTGGATCGTGCAAGGCCTGATGAAGACGTCGCAGGCCTCGTCGCCCTCGGTGACGTCCACCGACATCTGGATCAGCCTGACCGTCTTCGTGCTCCTGTACCTCTCGCTGGGGGTGGCCGACACCTATCTGATGATCCACTACGGCCGTCAGGAGTTGGAACCGAGCCCGGAGGAGAAGGGCGGCGGCGGCGGTGGCGGTGGTCCAGACGTTGGGAGCAGTACCGCGGACGAGTCCGAAGACGACCGGGTCCCGGCCCTCATCTACTAGGAGACGACAATGGTCCATCTCAACAACATCTGGTTCATCATCATCGGCATTTTCTTCGTGGGTTTCTTCATCCTTGAGGGGTTCGACTTCGGCGTCGGGATGCTGCACTCGTTCGTCGGGAGGGACGATGTGGAGCGTCGCATCGTCGTCAACTCCATCGGGCCCATCTGGGACGGGAACGAGGTGTGGCTGGTCGTGGCGGCGGCGGCGATCTTCGCGGCGTTCCCGTCCTGGTACGCCACGATGTTCTCCACCCTTTACCTGGTCATGGTGATCGTCCTTCTGGCCCTGATCGGGCGCGGGGTCTCCTTCGAGTTCAGCCGCAAGATCGACGACCAGCGCTGGCGGTCGGCCTGGAGGTGGTCGCTCACCGTCGGGAGCGCGCTCATTCCGTTCCTGCTCGGCACGGCTCTGGGTGACCTCCTCCATGGGCTGCCCATCAACTCCTCGCACAACTACACCGGCAGCTTCTGGGGCCTGCTTGTTCCCTTCGGGCTCTACACCGGTCTGACCCTGACGGTGCTCTGCCTGTTCGTCGGTGCCGGCTATCTCACGCTCAAGACCGATGGGGCGCTGCACGATCGTGTCGCCCGGCTGTCGGGGAGACTCGGCTGGCTGGCCGTCGTGATCACCTCCGGCTGGCTGACGTGGCTCCATGTCGGGATCAGCTCAGGCTTTTTTCCCGAGCCCATCGAGGTGCTGGCGCTCGTCGCGGTGATCGGCGGAGCCTGGCTGGCCGATTCCGGCGCTGAAGGCTGGGCGTTCGGCGCCGCCGCCACTGCCATCGGGAGCGTGGTGGCGTCGATCTTCTTCGAACTCTTCCCGCGGGTGATGGTGTCCACCACGAACTCGGCGTACAACCTCACGGTCTCCAACTCGGCAAGCCCCTCGTACTCGCTCAGGGTGATGACGGTGGTGGCCGTCATCTTCTTCCCGATAATTCTCCTCTACCAGGGCTGGAGCCTCTGGATCTTCCGCAAACGCATCAGCGGGGGGCCTCCCTCCGTGGTCGCCGCTCCCGTCGAGCCCGATGACCAGCCGCCCACCCAGACGCAGACCCCGATAACGGCGGCAGGGGAGTAGCGGCCTGGTCAGGGCGCGACAAGGGATGGTCGGACCGACGGCGACGCCACCGCTGATACGACGAATGGGAAAATCCCCCTCTTCGGGTGATGGTGACGGGAGGTTGCGGCGCGACGGTAGTCGTATGCCGGAAACAGCAGCTACCGAATCGAGAAATTCCCCTGTCGAACGGGTGTCCCCAACCGGCCACCTGTCGACTGAGGAGCGCGTGGCCTTGGGCAAGGCAGCCCGGGCAGCCGCCCCTCGCGCGTCCCACCAGGTGTGGGAAGCGTCTCCGACACGGCCCGACCCGGTCGCGCTGCTGGAGAGCCAGGCCGAATCGCGGGTCCAAGAGTTGGTGCCAATTCGATACGGCAGGATGCTCGTCTCTCCCTTCACCTTCTACCGGGGCGCGGCGCTTATCATGGCGTCCGACTTGGCCACGACCCCGTCCTCGGGCTTGCAGGTCCAGGCCTGCGGGGACGCCCACCTGAGCAACTTCGGGGTCTTCGCGTCGGCGGAGCGGAATCTTGTCTTCGACGTGAACGACTTCGACGAGACGCTTCCCGGCCCATGGGAATGGGATGTGAAGCGGCTCGCCGCGAGTCTGACCATCGCCGGACGTGATCGCGGTTTCACTGACCAAGAGCGCGCCGGCGTGTTGCTCGATGCAGTTTCCGGTTACCGCACGGAGATGGCGAAGTTGGCCACCATGAAGGATCTCGACGTCTGGTATGCCCGTATGGACATCGACAAGGTGCTCAGCGATCTGGGAGACGAGTTCGGACTCACGGGGAAGAAGCACGGTAACAATTCTCTCTCCAAGGCCAAGGTCCAGGCCGACAAGACACTGGCCAAGGCGCGCACCCGCGACAGCATGCAGGCGTTGGACAAGCTCACCCATGTGGTCGACGGTGAGACACGATTCGTCAGTGATCCTCCGCTGCTGGTTCCCATCGAGGAGCTGCTCTCCGAAGACCAAAGCAGTGTCCTCACCGAGCGGATGCACGAGTTGCTCAACCGTTACCGCCGCACGTTGCAAAGCGACCGACGACACTTGCTCAACCAGTTCCGGTTCCTCAGCATCGCCCGGAAGGTCGTCGGGGTGGGCAGTGTCGGGACCCGCGCCTGGGTCATCCTGATGCTGGGGAGCGACGGCCTCGATCCGTTGTTGCTCCAGGCGAAGGAGGCGCAGAAGTCAGTCTTGGCCGAATTCGTCGGCGAGAGTCACTACGCCAACCAGGGAGAGCGGGTCGTTGCCGGCCAGCACCTGATGCAGGCGTCGAGCGACATCTTCCTGGGATGGGACGAGGTCGAGGGCATCGATGGCGTGCAGCGGGACTTCTATGTTCGCCAGCTGCGGGATTGGAAGGGCTCCGCCGATACGGATCAGATGACGCCTCAGTCCATGGCGGTCTACGGCCGGTTGTGCGGTTGGACCCTGGCGCGGGCTCATGCCAGGTCCGGCGACCGGATCGCCATCGCCGCGTATCTGGGATCCGGCAAGCCCTTCGACCATGCGATCGTGTCGTTCAGCGAATCCTATGCCGATCAGAACCAACGAGACTTTGAGGCACTGCAGAAGGCCGCCGCCGACGGGCTCATTGTCGTCGAGTCCGGGTTGTGAACGGCAGGTCAGGTTCTCCACCGCCCCGACTAGATGACGCGTCAAGCCGCGAGCCGTGTGGCGCAATAGCCGCCAGCTCAGAGGGTGAATCACCCCATGAGGGTGAGGATTTCGGCGACGGCGAGTCGTAACCTGAGACCACACGATCGAGGACGGAGAGTATGACCATGGGACCAATCGAATACATCATCGTAGGCTTCCCCGGAAACAAGTTCAGCGGTGAGATAGCTCCAGAGTTGATGGCTTTGGTCGAGAGCGGCACAGTCCGGATCCTCGACCTGATCTTCATCGGCAAGGATACCGATGGGTCAGTGGTCGCCTTTGAGATCGACGAATTGGACGAAATCGCGGGCTTCGGCGGACTCGACGGCGAGGTCGGAGGGCTCATCAGCCCGGAGGACATCGAGTATGCCGGCGCAGCGCTCGAGCCGAACTCGTCGGCCGCGCTGTTGATCTGGGAGGATGTCTGGGCGGAACGCTTCGCGGAGGCGGTGCGCAACTCCAACGGGGTCCTGCTCGAGGGCGCACGCATTCCACACGAGCTCATCGCACCTCTGCTGGCGGATCTGCCGCAAGCAGTGTGAGTCACAGCAAAGACAGGAGATCCGACATGATGAGAAGGCGACCCATCGCACGGGCGGCAGTTCGCACGACGGCGGTGGTTGGAACCGCAGCCGTGGTAGGCGGACACATGGCCAACAAGCAGGCTGCCCAGGCCCAACAGGCCGCACCAGAGGCCCCCGCCCCCGCTCCCGAGGCGGCCGCTCCTGATCCCATTGAGCAGCTCACCCAGCTGGCCGCGCTCAAGGATTCGGGAGCGTTGACCGAGGCGGAGTTCGAAGCGCAGAAGGCGAAGATCCTGGGCTAGGCAAAGGTTGCCTCGGTTCCGCCACGGTCTGCCTCCAGCGTCGAGTTCCAGCCTGCGGTTTCGTGGTGCCGCCCCTTGCGCCAGACCGGGACCAGGAAAATGAACCAGCATTCGGTTCCCCGCGACGAGGGCATTTCCACGAATTGCAGCCTGGAATGAAGGGGCGTAGACGCCTACAGCGAACGAAGGCCTGCAACCTCTCCGGCATGCCGTCTGACCTGTCTTCGGCTGTGGTCGTACGCCGTTGCTCTCGGTGGGCACCGGTTCCAATGACAGCACGCATCGGTGGGGGAGCGCGTCCGACGTGAACGTACAGGACTCCGACAGCTCGCCTGACGGCCCCGTCGCACGCGCGTCTGTGTCGCCGGAAAAGCCCAGGACCGGGCCCCGGGCGCCCAGGACGAGAAAGATCTCCGCTTGGGTGCTGGTGGTTCTCGCCTCTCTGTTGATCCCGATCTCGGTGATATCGGTCTGGGCCATCCGCACGGTGACCAACACGGACCAGTACGTCTCCACGTTGGCCCCGCTTGCCCGCAACCCGGTCATCGTGGACCACCTGGCCCAGAAGGCCACCGACGAACTCTTCTCCACGCACATCGTGCAGAACAAGGTGACCGCGGCCCTGCCGGCGAAGGCCAAGCCCATCGTCACGCCGATCGTGGCCCAGGTCCACAACTACGTGTACGGCCTCGCGCTCAAGGTTTTCGAGAGCCCAAGGTTCGGGCAGCTCTGGGACAGCCTGAACCGGCACTCCCACGACGGCGTCATTGATGTGCTCACCGGCAAGCAGACCCCGGCCGTCCAGAGACTGGAGAAGGGCGGCGGGATCGTCGTCAACGTCACCCCGGCGCTCAACAACCTGATCAACCAGGCCAACGCGAAGGGCATCACGCTGTTCAACCCGCTCAAGCCGATCCTGACCAAGGGCGACAGCTTGGGTGTCACCGTCGTGTCGAAGTCGCAGGTGTCGAAATTCACGGGTCTCTTCAACGCGATCGTGACCCTGAAATGGGCCATCCCCATCGTCGCCCTGGTGCTGGCGATCCTCGGCATCGTCATCGCAGTCCAGCACCGCAAGACCCTGCTCCGTATGGCCATCGGCATCGCCCTGGTCACCCTGTTGCTGTTGGCCGGGCTGTCCCTGGGGCGCATCACGTTCATCAACCAGGCCGGCCATACATTCAATCGGCAGGTGGCCGGCGCGGTCTGGGACACCATGCTCCGGTTCCTCGTCACGGACCTGCGCTGGCTCTTGCTTGTCGCTGTTCTCTTCGCCCTCGGGGCCTGGCTGGCCGGGCCCGCCCGCTACGCGGTGTGGATCCGTTCGACGGTCGCCAAGGACGGCCGCTGGGTGGGGACGCAGGCCCACGAGCTGACGAGCGGTGCGGGGCGCGCCGCCGCCGGATCGGACCGCGTCCGCCGCTCCGGCGGGTGGATCGAGGAGCACCTCAACGGCCTGCGCATCGTCGGGATTGTCGTGGCGGCGCTCTTCCTCGTGTTCGGCGGGAACCTGACGGGGTGGAGCCTCCTGATCATCGTCATCGTGCTGGCCGTGTATCTGGGCCTGCTCCAGCTGGTGGCCGCCTGGGCGCGCAAGGTGGCCCACCCAGCGGCGATCTCCGGCACGGCGTAGGCCGAAGAACTCACCAATCACATGCCCGCAGAGGCTCCGGCGACGGAGGACGATGTCGCCAACGAATCACTCCCTCCGTCACGACGAGCGTCGATCGGCGGACAGTTCGAGCGTCTGGTGACGGCCATTCGTACCGGGGACGAGGCGACGGTCGAGACGGCAGTGCTGGCACTCAGCGAACGGAGTCGCTGGCTGGCGCCCCTGGCCATGCTGGTCGGGGCATTCGCGATGCTCTTCCAAGGAGTGAAGCTTCTTTTCACCAACTGGAGGCTCACGCTCGTGCAGATCTTGCCAGCCATGTGGATCTGGGCCGCGATGCTCGACCTGAAGGCCCATGCGCTACACGGAAAGGAGTTCCACCTTCTCCGCGGCCCCCTCCTCTGGCTCGTGCTCCTGGTCATCGCCGGCCTCACGGCCGGCAGCTTCTTTCTCAATGGTGTGTTTGCGTTTGCCATATCCAAGCGAGGAGCACCCGAGATCCGACCGGCGTTCCGCGAAGCAAAGCAACATCTTCGCACGATCCTCGCCTGGGGAGTGCACGTGGGATTGGCACTTGGCTTCGCCACCATGGTCGTCGATCGCTGGGGAAAATTCTGGTTCTCCCTCACCCTGAGCATCGTTGTAGCCGTCATGATGGTTTCCTATGTTGCGGTCCCGGCGCGGCTCATCGGGGTGAAATCAGAGCGCTCGACTCGGGACAAACTCGCCGCTTCCGCGGTGGGGGGAGCGGTCGGCGCGGCGGTGTGCGCTCCACCTTTTGCGTTGGGTCGCGTTGCCATTCTGTTGCTGGGTTCACATACCTTCCGCTATCTGGCCATTCTTTTGTTGCTCATTGCGGTCGTACTGCAGACTGGAGCGACGAGCTCGGTCAAAGCGATCAAGATGAGCGCCAAGCTCGCCGTCGGCCGGGATCAGGAAGAGGCGGAGGCGGAGTTCGAGCTCGAGATCGCAGATGCCCGATGAAGCAAGATCTGCACACCGCTGACCACAGGGTTCCGGTGTCGTTAGCATTCCCCGGCCTACGGTGCCACGCGACGGGGAGGTGTTGAGCCATGCTCGAGGCGGTTGAGGTTCGGTTACCAAGCAGCACAAGGGAGGCCATTCGCCAGCAGATCCACCTGACGTTTCAGCCACCGTACGAGACCATTGTCACCGTCGCTGTGAACGGTGCGCTCATGAGCTCGGCGTGGTTCTTCCTTCCTACTGGGCTGCGAGACAAGCTGTTCACTCTGCACGGAACGCTGGCGTTTGCCTTGATCCTCGCCGCGTGGATGTACTCGGACGTGCCTTCGACCAATGTCCTCGGGCCCGACGCCCCACGCGTCGTGGCCGTCTTGGACGACCCGATGATGTTTCGCCGACTGCTTTACGCTAAGAACATCGTCTTGTGGCTGTTGGTCACTCCCGTATGTGCCCTGGTGGCGGTAGTCAGCGGGCTCATTAATCACTCGCTGCTGTCCACGTTCTACACAGTCGTCGCGATCGGAGTACTCCCGTTCGGCTTTCTGGCCATCTCAGCTTGGGTCGGGATCTTGTTTCCGTACCACCCGATGCCGCTTCGGTATCGGTGGGATCATCGTCAGCCCTGGAAGAGAATGCTGGTGCGGTGGCTCACCCTGGCGGTCACACCATACGTCCTTGTTCCGGCGTTGGCCGCACTGATGCTGGCGCCGTCGCTCATTCTTTGGGGCTTCACCTCGCCACACGGGCTCTCTGCGAAATTGCCGGATCATGACCTCGGGCTGGGAGTCGCAGTGGCCTGCGTCATCGCCCTTGTTTGTTCGGTTGGCGGTCAGCGCTTAGGTGTGTGGATCGCCCAACGGAGGCGAGCGAAGCTGGGGGAGTTCCTGTCTGATCCGGTCAGGGGATAAACGTGACGGTGCCCGGCGAGTCATCTCTGGGGGACTTTCAGCGCTCTCATCTCGTGAAGACAGTTGTGCGTGCCGTGGTGAGCGCCGTGCTGCTCGTCGTTCTCTACTACGTGATTCCTATTGAGCATCGACCGCACCAATCGGTGGCGCTGCGCCTGATCGTGGCCCTGGCCGTGTTTTCGATCGTCCTCGCCGTCGAAGTCCGTCTGATCGCAAAGCACGATCAGCCGATGCTTCGGGCCGGTGTCGCGATGGCGACGATCATTCCGCTCTTCCTTGTCGTGTTCGCATGGATCTACCTCACAATGTCGGCTTCGAGCGCCGCCGCATTCGGGGGGCATCTCACCCGGACGAGCGCCCTCTACTTCACGGTGACGGTGTTTTCGACCGTGGGCTTCGGCGATATCACGCCAAAGACGGATCCGGCCCGCGTTGTGGCCATGGTGCAGATGCTCGCTGACCTCGCGGTCCTCGCCGTTGTCGTCCGCCTGATCCTTGGTGCGGCGACCCGCGGAATGGCCCGGCTCCGGACATCAGACGAGTAATGAGGACACGAAGTCGGCAGGGGCGTCATCTCGCGTGGCGACCGACGGCACTCACCGCATAGTCTCCTTCTACGGACCAACTCACTCCAACGGAGACAAGAACGATGAACCTTGAGCAAGCCCTGGAGAAAATTGTCGAGCACGCCCACGAGGAGCTCCGTATCGTTCGGAAGCGCGCCGAACAGAAGACAGCCGCACGCGACCATGGCAAGGATTACCACGAAGCTCAAACTGCTGCCGATCGACTGGACCACTACGCCCATCTCGTCCGCCGGTTGCATGATGCCGAATACAAAGATGGTTGGCGGCACGAGAGTCTGAACGAGGAGTCCAATCGTTAAATCGGAGCGCCGGAAGATTCGCTGGCAGCGGGTGGCCGAAAGGACTGGGTACGCCCGCCTGCCGCGGCCACGCTGGCGGGGTGGATCTCGAATGCATCAAATGGTTCGGCTTCGATGATGTTCACCTATTCGAAGGTGTCGACGCCGACCGCCAGGTGAGAAAAGTATTTCTCGTCACCGATTCGATTGGGAAATTGGTACCCGTTCGGTGGTCGACTGGTCGATTGGTCGATTGGTGATGGTCGTGAGAAATGCCTGACCTTTAGGAGTGCCCTTCCTTGTAGACCTCGGTGAGGATGTCGCCTTGAGCCGCCCCCGAGCCGGACCTGCCGCCGCCAGGACCACGCAGAATGAAGGCAATGCCGACCGCGAGCACCGCTCCGGCAATCGGGCCAGCCACGTACACCCAGTAGCCGGTGAACGTGGTCGAGACCAGATCGGGACCGAAGGTGCGGGCCGGGTTCATCGACGCCCCCGAGATGGGGCTTCCCCAGAGCCCGGCCAGGGCGATGTAGCCGCCCACGCCGAAGGCACCGATGATACCGATGTTCTGTGCTCCCGACGCCGTCCCCAGAATCACGCTGACCAATCCCATGGTCAGAATGAGCTCCATCCAGAACGCCGCCATGTTCGAGTACCCGTGGGCCGGGTAGTTCGACCCGTACATCGCCGAGACGTTGATCACGGCGTGGAGGAAGAGGGCGGCCAGGGTGGCACCGATGAGTTGCACGACAATGTAACCGGGTACCCGCCGCCAGGGGAAGTCACGGCGCAGGGCGAATGCGATGCTCACGGCCGGGTTCAGGTGAGCACCCGAAATCTTGCCCATGAACAAGATGATGGCCATCACCATCAAGGCCGGTGCCACAACCGCGGCGGTGCGGCTGATCACCCCCGGGAAGGCGTGACCCATCATGCCCCCACCGGCGGCCACCAATACGAGGAAGAAGGTCCCCAACAATTCAGAGAAGAGTCGGCGCCACTCCTGGCGGGGATCGTTGAAATCGGTTATGCGATCGACAACCTCTTGCTCGTACCGAGCGATCGGCCCGAGCTGTGGGATCTCTTGGAGTGCGCTCATCTGTGAACCCAACACCTCCAGGTTTGCGTACCTGCGAACGGCGACGCCCGCCCGCCTCCATATGGCGAGACCGGGACCCCTCAGAACCCGCAGTACTAGCAACGGCTTTTCTCGACCGCAACTGGCACCCAGGCCACCGTGCCACAGACGCGATCCACTGGTTCGGATCCCCTTCCATCTAGCATCGATATGTGCTCTGCGGAAGTCATCACCCGCGTCGGGTGATGACTTTGCGGTCCTGTGGAACCAGACTCGGTGGACGGGGAGGACGCCTGATGGCGAGCGAGGGGATGATGCAGTATCAGGGCTTCTGGGTGAGTGCTGAAGCAACAGAGCGGAGACCAATGGAGTGCCCGAGGACCGGACTATGACTGACTCCGCCGCTGCGCCGGAACAGCCGGCTCCGCCCCCCGATCCCTTAGCGGTGATCAGGTCCCGGAGCTACATCGCCCTCTTGTTGCTCGGCGCCCTCGTCGGCGTCCCGGTGGCCACGGTGGCGTACTTCTTCTTGGACGCGGTATCCAAGCTCCAAACGGAGATCTTCAGCGATCTCCCGAAGCAGGTCGGTTTCCAGGGAGAGCCACTGTGGTGGCCGTTGCCATGGCTGGCACTCAGCGGCGTGCTGGTGGCGTTGGCGATTCGCTACCTGCCGGGAACCGGTGGCCACGAGCCCTCCGAGGGTTTCAAGTCCGGCGGCGCGGTGCAGCCTCTCGAACTCTTCGGCATCATTGCGGCTGCGCTCGCCACACTCAGTCTCGGCGTGGTGCTGGGCCCTGAGGCGCCACTGATCGCCATAGGGAGTGGCCTGGGCGTCCTGGCCGTGCACTTGGTCAAGCATGACGCTCCACCAATGGCAGCCGTGGTGATCGGCGCCGCGGGCAGCTTCGCCGCCATCGCCACCCTCTTGGGTTCGCCGCTCGTCGGCGCCTTCCTTCTCATGGAGATGGCCGGACTGGGAGGCCCGATGATGGAGATCGTGCTGGTCCCCGGACTGCTGGCGGCCGGTATCGGGTCCTTGATCTTTGTGGGCCTCAACAGCCTGACCGGACTCGGGGCGTTCTCGCTGACCGTGCCCTCCGTCCCCCACGTCGGGTCGCCCAACGGCATCGAGTTCCTGTGGGCCATCGTCATCGGCGTGGGCGCCGCCGCCGCTGCCACGGGAATCTTCAGACTGGCCGCACTGGTCCGGCCCGTGGTTGAACCGAGGAGGATCCTCTTGACCCCGGTGGTGGGCCTGGCGGTCGCCGGACTGGCCATCGCCTTCGCCGCCGGGACCGGTCGAAGCTCCTCAGAGGTGCTCTTCTCGGGACAGTCCGCGCTGCCATCGCTCGTCCAGCAGGCGGCCGGCTGGACCGTGGGCGCGCTGCTGCTGCTGCTCATCTGCAAGGGACTGGCCTACGCGATCTCGCTGAGTAGTTTTCGGGGAGGCCCCATCTTTCCGAGCATGTTCGTCGGTGCGGCCGGCGGGATCGCCCTCTCCCACCTTGGCGGCATGCCGGCGATCGCCGGAGCGGCCATGGGCGTCGGGGCAATGATTGCAGGGGCGCTGAAGATGCCCATGACCGCGGTGCTTCTGCCGAGCCTTCTCTTCCTCTCCGACGCCGTGACCCTGATGCCGCTCGTCATTGTGGCCGTGGTCGTGTCGTACGTCGTCGCCGTGTGGATCAAGCCGAGCCCGACACCCGCAGTCGCACGGGCGCAGGCGGCAGCCCCGGCTCCCGCCGCTACCGGCTGACTCCTCTGGGTCAGGGTCAGCACTCAGAGTCGTCGCTCTCGTCAGCGCTCCAGTCGACGCCTCACTCGGAAGGCGGCGCGGAGCGGCGTTCGTCGTCAACCTCAGCGCCTTGCGCAAGCCGGGCAACACCAACCTTCACGTTCGTCGTCGGGTGGGATCCCGTCACTGCTGCCAGACTTAGGTCGATGGCCCACGATCCCGGCTCGCTCCGGCGGTTCCTGCAGACTGTGGTCCGCCCGGCGATCTACAGCCGGCGTGCCCCGCTGGAGGTGTCGGCCCACCACCTGCACGGCGAACCGATTCCCGCCGCCGAGGCCGTGGCGCGGCCGTTCACCCCGTTCGCAGTGGGCGACGCCTGGGGAAGCACGTGGGATACCACGTGGTTCCGATTCGGGGGATTGATCCCGGACTCGTGGGCTGGGGCTGAAGTGGTGGCCCTCATCCACCTCGGCGGCGACCAGATGGTCGGCTTCACGGCCGAAGGCCAGATCTGGGACACGAAGCTCCGGCCCGTCCAGGGTCTCCATCACCGGCAGCGCGAGTTCGTGCTCACCTCAGAGGCTCGTGGGAACGAGCCGGTCGAGTTCCTCGTCGAGGCGGCGGCGAATCCGATCCCACCGTGGCTGTTGGCCGACTGGCCCCTGCTCCTGCCTGACTACCAGGGGAAGCCGCTCTATACCCTCGAGACAGCCGAGCTCGCGGTCGCCGACCGGTCCGTCGAGGGGCTCTTCCTCGACATGTCGATCCTGGTCGAGCTGGCCGCACTGGACTCTGACCGATCGGGGGAGATCAAGCTGCTGCTGGACCGGGCACGGGACGTCATCGACCCCGATGACGTCTCCTCCTCTGTCGTCCCGGCCCGAGACGTGCTGGCTCCGATCCTCGATCGGCCCACATCCTCGGCCAACTCGGTCGTCGCGGTGGGTCATGCCCACATCGACTGCGCCTGGCTGTGGCCGCTACGCGAGACCAAGCGCAAATGCGCGAGGACCTTCTCCAACCAGCTGCGCTTGCTCGAGCGATACCCCGAGCACCACTTCGTGTGCAGCCAGGCCGTGCAGTACCAGTGGATGAAGGACGGATACCCCGAGCTGTTCGCTCAGATCGGGGAACAGGTCCGGGCGGAAAGATGGGAGGCCGTCGGAGGCATGTGGGTCGAGCCGGACACCAACGTCCCATCGGGTGAGTCCCTGGTGCGCCAATTGGTGTACGGCAAGCGATTCTTCGCCGAGGAGTTCGGGGTCGAGACGCACGAGCTGTGGATCCCGGACGTCTTCGGCTACTCGGCCGCCCTGCCCCAGATCGCTCGCGGGGCCGGCGTCACCTCATTCATCACCCAGAAGATGTCCTGGAACGACACCAACACCTTTCCCCACACCTCCTTCTGGTGGGAAGGCCATGACGGCAGCCGTCTGCTGGCCCACTTCCCCCCGGCGAACACCTATAACGGCGAATTCTCGGTCACTGAGGTGGCCGCTGGTCAGGACCGTGCCCCGGCGCCCAAGGGCACCGCCCTCAACCTCTACCCCTACGGCTACGGCGACGGCGGGGGTGGCCCGAACCACACCATGGTCGAGCGCTTCCGCCGTATGACCGATCTCGATGGGCTACCCCGGGCGGAGATCGGCACCGTCGCCGGTTTCCTCGACCGGCTGGGCCAGGAGGCCGAGGACCTCCCCGTCTGGGTCGGTGAGCTCTACCTCGAGGCCCACCGGGCCACGCTGACCACGCACGCCGCCGTCAAGCTGGCCAACCGCCGCGCCGAGGAAGCCCTCCGGGCCGCCGAGCTGTGGTCGGTGGCGGCGTCCCTCGACCGGCGCCCCGACCTCGAGCGGGCGTGGAAACTTCTCCTGCTCAACCAGTTCCACGACATCCTCCCTGGGTCCAGCATCCATTGGGTCTACGAGGACACCGCGCGTGAGCAGGCCGAGGTGCTCGCCATCGCTGGCTCGATCATCACCGAGGCCCAGACGGTCGTAGCCGGCGGAGACGGGACCGGGGGTGTGGTGGCGTTCAACCCGTCGTCCACCGACCGGACCGAGGTGGTCGAACTGCCCGACGGTTCGCTGGCCCGGGTGTCGGCACCGGCGTGCGGCTGGTCGATCGTGTCGCCCGACCGGTCGCTTGGCGGCGCAGAGCAAGTGACGACCGGCGAGGGCTGGCTGGACAACGGACTCCTTCGGGTCGAGTGGGACGGCGACGGCCTGCTGACGTCGGTGCAGGATCTCCCGGCCGGCCGCCAGGTGCTGGCCGGGAATGAGCGCGGCAACCTCTTCCAGCTCCACGACGACCATCCGCGCGCCTTCGACGCCTGGGACGTCGACCGCACCTATCTCGACCAGGTCACCGACCTGGTCGCGCTGGACTCGATAGAGGTGGTCGAGCGCCAACCGCTTCGGGGCGGAGTCCGGTTCGTCCGATCCTTCGGGGCCTCGACCATTACCCAGACCATGCGCCTGGCCGCCGGGACGCGCCGGCTCGAGTTCCACACCGACGTGGAGTGGCACGAGCGGCACCGGTTCCTGAAGGTGGCCTTCCCCGTCTCCGTCCGCTCCACCCGCGCCACTTACGAGATCCAGCACGGTCATCTCGAACGGCCGACCGTCGCCAACACCAGCTGGGACGAGGCGCGCTTCGAGGTGTGCGGGCACCGGTGGGCGGATCTGAGTGAGCCCGGCTACGGGGTGGCCCTGATCAACGAGTCCAAATACGGCTACGACATCCTCGGGCACACCATCCGGCTCTCGCTCCTCCGCGCCCCGGGGTTTCCCGACCCCGAGGCGGACCAGGGCTCCCATCACTTCGCGTACGCGCTGTTCCCTCACCAGGGTGATCTACGGGACGCCGGGGTCATCGCCGAGGCCGAGCACTTCAACCTCCCCCTCTCGCTGCGCGCCGGTCAGGGTGAGGGTCGGGTGGTCTCCGTCGATCGGCCGGGGGTGAGTGTGGAGGCGGTCAAGTGGGCCGACCGTTCCGATGCCGTGGTGGTCCGCCTTTGTGAGGTGTGGGGCTCTCGTGGTCCCGTGCGGGTGACGCTGCACCGTCCTTTCGTGTCGGTGGTCCGCACCGATCTGCTCGAACGCGTGGTGTCCCCGTTGGTCGGCCACGACGGTGACGTCCAGCTCGAGCTCGGGCCCTTCGAGCTCGTCACGCTGGCCTTCGACCTGGGCTGAGCCGTTCTGCCTCGGCGGCGAGCAACCAGGAAAGATCAAATCGACCCAGGATTCAGGTTCGAATCACGTCTGCCGCTTCAAAATTGGTCTGGGGAGAGGGCAAGGGGCGGCACACCCCCCGGCACCGAACCCCCGCGCAGCCCCCGACCGACCGGGGCCGACCGACCGGGCCGCGACGCCCGCAGGACGAAAGGCACCGGGCCGCACCCCCCCACCCGAGAAGCAGAACCGAGGGGACACACGGAAGCGAGGGGGCGGGGCTTTGGGGGCGTGGGTGAAATGTGGGGCGCCTAGCCCCTACCGACGGGGACACCCGTCCCCATGCGGTATCCGGCAATACCGCTCGTGCGATTCAGGCCAAGAAGCTGGATGCCTCGCGAATATCGGTCGCCGACTGTCAGCTCAGTTTTGACAGCTCGGCGGCGGCTCGACGCTCCACTAGGACGTAGCCGCGGGAGGCACCGGTCTCCCGTGCCTGCGCCAGAAGCTCTCGCGCACGGTCCGTGTCCCCGCCACCTCCACGCCTAGCGATCATCCGGCCCCAGGCAAGCTGCGTACAAGCCTCGCAAAACTTCATCCTGCCCCGAGTGTTGAGCTCGGTCGCCTTTGTGAAGAACGCCTCGGAGTCCTCGTAGCGACCGAGCACCGACGCTAGTGCTCCCAGGTAGAACGCTACCGGAGGTTGGGGAACGAGGCCCTCGAATGGCACCTGGTCGCTGTAGGGCTCGAGCAACCGGCAAAGCGTCTCTGCAGGACCCTTTGCGCGCAGCTCGATCGCCACATCAGCGTAGTTGCATATGCCATCAAACCAGGCGATGTCCATCGGCAACGAGGCGAAGTCGTCGGTGGCTGCCGCCTCGAGGAGGCGGAGCGCCTCGTCCACCTCCTCTGCCTGGAGGTGCGCATGGGCGAGCACCGCAAGATAGGTGGGTACACCAGGATGATTCTCCGCGACCTCGGCGATGAGCTCACGAAGCTCGCCGAGGCGGCCCTGCTGGTCGCGGGCCAGCATCACCTGGGCCCCGTAGAAGGCGAACGCGTCGGGTTGTCCCGAGTCAGTGCCGATCGCGAGGGCGCGCGCGGCGAGGTCCTCGGCTCTCTGATGGTCGCCTGCGAATAGGGCATGACCTGCCTCGTGGTAGGTCGTGGCCCAGGTAATCATTGGTTGACCGAGGCGGTCACTCAGCTCGCGCATCGTTGACAGACAGGCATCCGCTTGCTCAAAGTCGGCGCCCTGGGTGACGTTCATGTGCCGGAAGTGGGCGGCCCAGTGAAGGTGGAGAGGATCGCCGAGTTCGTAGGCGAGCTCGAGAGCCTCGGCGCTGTCGCGTGCACGCTCGGCATGGAGGTCCGGGACCTCCTGTGGCGGGTCGACCAGATTGAGCACCTGAATGAGCGTTGCTTCGTCACCGATGCGCCTGGCCATCGACTTCGCTTCTTGCGCAAGCGAGAGACGCCTTTCGCGGGGACCGAAGCACGATTCGCTGCAGAGTGTGGCCAGGAGAAGGGCGCGTTCAGAGCTGTCGGAATCGTCCGTACGCTCGAGAGCCGCCTCGAGCACCTCGATCCTCTCCGTGTCGATGATCCCGATCGCGCCGAAGAGGCCCCGGTTGTTGGCGAGGGCGGCCTTCACCAGCTTGTCGGTCGCTCCGAGATCGCGGGCGCGCCGTGAAGCGTCGAGGAGCGTCTCCCGGAACTCGGCAATTCCGGCCTGGCGCTGGGCGGTACCGAGCCCAAGAAGAACATCTATCACGAGGACCGGGTCGGCATTCTTGAGGTGCCTGCAGAGCGTTAGCGCCTGGGAGTAGTAGCGCACGGCGTCGTCGGGGGCGAGGGCGAGGAGCGCCGCGTCTGCGGCCCGCTGGGCATAGGAAATCGCCTTCGGCACGTCGACCGGTTGGCTCGCGTTGAACCAGTGGTGCGCGAGCTCCCCGACCCGCTCTCCCGGATCGTCGCCACAAATCGCCTCAATCGCCTGGGCGACCTGGCGATGAATCACCGCCCTGCGGGTGGCCCCCATTTCCTGATAGAGGGTGTGCTGGATCAGAGCCTGCGAAAAGCTGTAATGGCCCGCTGCGTCCGCGACCTCGCGAATGAGCGCCGAAGCCGCGCACGCCTCGAGGACGTCGAGGAGCTCGAGCTCAGGGCGCTCGCTCACCCGGCTCAGAAGCTCGAGGTCGAAATCCCGGCCGATCACAGCGGCCAAGGAGAGGACACGCTTAGCGTCGTCTCCGAGTCTGGACACCCGCGAGGAGATCACCTCCCGCACGCTGTCGGGAAGGGCCTGCTCGACCAGGTTGGAACTGACGCTCCACCGGCCGTCGGAACCCTGGTAGATGGCTCCGGTCTCGGAAAGGTGCCTGAGAACCTCGGCCACGAAGAAGGGGTTGCCGTCGGTCTCTCGGCGCAACACGTGTGCAAGGCGCACACCAGGCTCGTCGAGCACCTGACCTGCGGCGGCCTCCATGAAGTCGATCACGGCGATGTCATCGAGGCCACTGAGTTCGATACGGCTTACCCCCGACTCCCGTCTGAGCTGCGCGAGGGTGTCGGTCAGTGGATGTGATGCGGAGAGCTCCGAGCCCCGATAGGCACCGATCACCAGGAGCCGCATGGACTCGGAGCTCGTGACGAGTTGGCGCAGCAGTTGGAGGCTCGGTCTGTCCACCCACTGCATGTCGTCGATGACAAGAACGATTGGATGGAACTCTGAGGCGTGGGCGAGGAGCCGGACCACTGCCCCGAAGAGGAGGTAGCGCTCCGTATCAGGATCCGAGCTCTGAGGCTCCGGCAGCTTACCGACGCGATCCGCCAGGGCGGGAACGAGTTTGGCGAGCTCGGCGCCGTGCGATTGAACATCAGAGGAGAGAGCTTCTTCGGGCGCATGGGTGACGTAGTGGGTGAACGCCTCGACAAACGGTCCGTAGGAGACGCCAAGGTCCTCATCGCAGCGACCCAGCAGTACGCACGCCCCGATGTCGAACACCTTTCGCGCCAGGTGGGCGGCTAACGTAGTCTTGCCCTCGCCGGCCTCACCGGAGATCAAGACGACCTCACGGCCCTCGCCGGCCAAGACGCGCTTGAACGCGTCGATCAGCAACTCGGCTTCGGTCAAGCGTCCGATTACACCTACGCCCGGCTTGTGGTAGAGACGCGCAGGCAGTGGCACGACCGGCTGAGACTCTTTGACGACCTCCTCGAGCGGCGTCCATTCGACCACGAAGGTCTCCAGCGGCTCGGACAGACCCTTGAGCTCGATCGGACCGACCGGACGGAATGGATACGGCGCTCGCCTCCCGGCCATGGCACGCACGAGTTCCGGTGCGAGGATTTGGCCACCTTCCGCACGTGCGCACAGCCGCGCCGCCTCGATCACAGGGTCTCCGAAGTAGTCGTCTCCCTCCCTCGTCGATTCCCCGCAGCTGAGACCGACTCGCAGCCCCAGATGCTGCTCGGCATTGCGGTTGGCGAGGTCGACGTCCTGCTGCATCTGCACGGAGCAAGACAGCCCGGCCGAAGCGGTGGGAAGGACGACCATAAGCCCATCGCCGAGGTTCTTCACCTCGGTACCCCCGCACGATGCAATCACTCGACGCAAGACTGCGAAATGGGCACGGCGCAATTCATCGGCCGCCTCAGGTGCCAGCTCGGAGGCCAACTCGGTTGAGCCGACGAGGTCTGTGAAAAGGATCGTGATGTTCTCAGTGGCAGCCACAGAACCCCCTGTCCCCGCACCTGGGCGAAAAGACTAGGCGAGACCTGGGCTTATGTCACCTGCCGGTGACGAGACACCATTTGGGGAGCGAGCCGTGAGGCCCGATCGATCGGAATCGAGGTTCTTTGTGTATCAAAGTGGGCCGTGCGGTACGTGCGCCGATACAGGGCGGGCATTGGGTGAGTTCCTAACGGCGGTCAAGCCCCTCAGGCGACATTTTCGCTAACTTCTTTTCGTGGCGGGTCGGTGGCCGGAGCGACCTTCTGGGCCGACTCCTTTCTGCCTCGACCCGCCGCCCTGTTCTTGAGGACTTTGGCTCGTGTGTTGCGACGACGGGCCGCCCGGACTGTGGGGTCGATCTTGAAGCGGTCGGCGCAGACCGCCTTGCCTTCGGCCTCGGTGATCGCTTCGCTGTCTTCATCTCGCAGTGTGTAGAGCTCTCCTTTGCGCCAGCAGGCGGCGATCCGGGTGATGAGGACGGCCGAGACGGAGCAGAGGGCCGAGTTGTGGTGCTTACCCTCGACCATGACGAGTCGGTAGTAGCGCTGGGCGAGCGTCGGGTCGATGTGGCGAGCGTGATCGGCTGCCATATAGAGGGCATGGCGCAGGCCGGCGTCACCGGCCCTGGTGATGCCCTTGTGTCCGGCCACCAGTCCGGACTGGTCGATCTTGGGCACAAAGCCAGTGAAGGAGCGGACGCCGGCCAGGTTGGCGAAGCGGTTGAAGTCGCCCGCGTTGCCCAAGATGGCTGCCGAGAGGACGGGCCCGAGCCCCGGCGCCGAGCGGACGATGCCCTTGGGGTCGGCCTCGTCATAGAGGACGGCGATCCGCTTGTCGGCGGCGGCGATCTCGTCGTCGAGGCGGCGGAGCACCCGGACTTCTGAGGCGATGTCGTGGGCCAACTCGCTGAAGTCGATGCCCCCGCCTGACCACAGGGCGAGGGTCTCGTTCGCCATGGCCAAGAGCTCGTCGGCCTTGTCCTGGCGCCACGGTCCCGCACTCGAGCGGACCAACAACGCGGTGAGCCGGCCGCGCCCGAGACGCTTGAGCGCCCGTGGATCGGCGTATTTCTCCAAAACGACCAGGGCGGTCTTCGACGCGGTGGCCGATCCGAGCGAATCGGCCCACCCCGGACCGAGCAGCTCGACGAGTGCATCGAGGCGCAGGCTGGCGGCGGTGCGGCGCTTGACCAGGCTGGAGCGGTGACGCACGGCTCGGCGCAGTGACCCCGCCGGGCCGAGGTTGTCGATGCCTCGCAGGCCCTCGGGGTGCAGCAACGGCAGACGAGCCAGCACCCGTGAATCCAATCGGTCGGTCTTGGTGTGCTTGTTGTAGTAATCCCGCAGATCGGCCGACTGCTCGGGTGGCACCAAGATCACCGTGGCGCCACGTGCTTGGAGCCAGGCCGACAGCGGCACCCAGGCGTTGCGGGTGGGCTCGAGAATGACCGTCACCGACGCATCCTCGGGGATCTTCGCCCATAGGCGCTCGAGGTCAGCGGTCGTCGTGCGGAACCGCCACGACGACCAGATGAACTCACCTCGCTCGTCGGCCAGGCTGGCCCGATGGTCGGCCCGACAGGCGACGTCGATACCCAACCTCACTTCATTCATGGCGTGGTCCTTTCGCTGGACGGTTGAATCAGTCGGCTCTCCTTCGTCGACCGGTGCACGCTCCGCAGGGGTGTGACCATCCAGACATTCGAGAAGCAGGGGTCCGACTCAATGATTCGGCCACCGAGTTCCAGAAAAGGGATGCACGTGCGTCGGGAGGCTCGTCTGGTCGACGATCACCGTCATGGAGTCGAGCTCTCGCCCGCTCCGGCCCCAGTTCAGTCAAGCCAGAGGAACCGACCCGACGCACCCTACGAAAGGCTTCCGCCAAATCGGTGGATGCCCGGAACCAACGCTAAATGCCCCATACCGCCGGACCTGGGCGCACCCTGCGGCGCCGGACCTGGGCGCACCCTGCGGCACAACGGTGGCAGGGCGCTCACCGCTCAGCCATGATCTGAAGATGGACTCGGTCAAAAGAGAAGCCTGGACCGTGGCAGAGGAAAGCAAGCCGGTCCAAGTGTCACGCAGAATCGAAGCACCGGCAGCCCTCATCTTCAAGATGCTGGCGAATCCGCAGAGTCACGTGGATTTCGATGGGTCCGGCATGCTCCGGGGAGCCGTCCTCGACCGTCCCATCTCCGATGTGGGCGACACCTTCACCATGAAGATGCATCGGCTCGGTGACGACTACCTCATGCTCAACTATGTGGTGGACTTCGAGCTAGATCAGCGCATCTTTTGGGAACCGGCTCCCGGAGACCCATCTCGGGCTGAGAATAATGATCCATCCAAGGTCGGCATTCCTGCGGGCTACCGCTGGGGCTATATCCTCACTCCAGACGGTGACGATGCCACCGTGGTCACCGAGGTCTTTGACTCCGGCCCCTTGCCGGAGGACCTCCTACGTGATGGCGGGGCGTGGATCGACGGGACCAATCCGGTGCTTGAGTCCATGGCGGCCAGCCTGGAGAGACTCGAGGAGATCAGTACCGAGTAGGACCGCTGCCGGAGCGTCGCTGTGGATCGTTCTTCTTGGCGTTCGAGCAGACAGACCCCCTGTCCCAGTACGCTGCCGGAAGGGTGGGCAGTCCGGGCGCTTTGGACCCCTGCGCCCTCAGGAGTCCTGGCCACCAACAGACCTCAGACATTAGCGAAGATCCGATCAGCGTTCGTTTCGATGTGCCGAATGTCGTCATCGCTCAATATGCCCTTCTCTTTTGAGAGTCACGATTAGCGTCCCGACCAGAGCTACTGCGCTCATGCCCTCGGCGATCTCGATCACCCATTGCTCTCGTTGCGCATCTTCGGTTCCGGTGTCATCGACCACGCGATCAGCCTATGCCCTCAAGCTCTACGCCCTGAGGGAGGCGGTCGATGGCGCGCGCAGTTGCGAATCCACTGGGCTGCCCGAATGGCCGCAAAGATTTCTCGAAAGGGTGAGTTCCTAACGGCGGTCAAGCCCCTCAGGCGACATTTTCGCTAACTTCTTTTCGTGGCGGGTCGGTGGCCGGAGCGACCTTCTGGGCCGACTCCTTTCTGCCTCGACCCGCCGCCCTGTTCTTGAGGACTTTGGCTCGTGTGTTGCGACGACGGGCCGCCCGGACTGTGGGGTCGATCTTGAAGCGGTCGGCGCAGACCGCCTTGCCTTCGGCCTCGGTGATCGCTTCGCTGTCTTCATCTCGCAGTGTGTAGAGCTCTCCTTTGCGCCAGCAGGCGGCGATCCGGGTGATGAGGACGGCCGAGACGGAGCACAGGGCCGAGTTGTGGTGCTTACCCTCGACCATGACGAGTCGGTAGTAGCGCTGGGCGAGCGTCGGGTCGATGTGGCGAGCGTGATCGGCTGCCATATAGAGGGCCTGGCGCAGGCCGGCGTCACCGGCCCTGGTGATGCCCTTGTGTCCGGCCACCAGTCCGGACTGGTCGATCTTGGGCACAAAGCCAGTGAAGGAGCGGACGCCGGCCAGGTTGGCGAAGCGGTTGAAGTCGCCCGCGTTGCCCAAGATGGCTGCCGAGAGGACGGGCCCGAGCCCCGGCGCCGAGCGGACGATGCCCTTGGGGTCGGCCTCGTCATAGAGGACGGCGATCCGCTTGTCGGCGGCGGCGATCTCGTCGTCGAGGCGGCGGAGCACCCGGACTTCTGAGGCGATGTCGTGGGCCAACTCGCTGAAGTCGATGCCCCCGCCTGACCACAGGGCCAGGGTCTCGTTCGCCATGGCCAAGAGCTCGTCGGCCTTGTCCTGGCGCCACAGTCCCGCACTCGAGCGGACCAACAACGCGGTGAGCCGGCCGCGCCCGAGACGCTTGAGCGCCCGTGGATCGGCGTATTTCTCCAAAACGACCAGGGCGGTCTTCGACGCGGTGGCCGATCCGAGCGAATCGGCCCACCCCGGACCGAGCAGCTCGACGAGTGCATCGAGGCGCAGGCTGGCGGCGGTGCGGCGCTTGACCAGGCTGGAGCGGTGACGCACGGCTCGGCGCAGTGACCCCGCCGGGCCGAGGTTGTCGATGCCTCGCAGGCCCTCGGGGTGCAGCAACGGCAGACGAGCCAGCACCCGTGAATCCAATCGGTCGGTCTTGGTGTGCTTGTTGTAGTAATCCCGCAGATCGGCCGACTGCTCGGGTGGCACCAAGATCACCGTGGCGCCACGTGCTTGGAGCCAGGCCGACAGCGGCACCCAGGCGTTGCGGGTGGGCTCGAGAATGACCGTCACCGACGCATCCTCGGGGATCTTCGCCCATAGGCGCTCGAGGTCAGCGGTCGTCGTGCGGAACCGCCACGACGACCAGATGAACTCACCTCGCTCGTCGGCCAGGCTGGCCCGATGGTCGGCCCGACAGGCGACGTCGATACCCAACCTCACTTCCTTCATGGCGTGGTCCTTTCGCTCGACGGTTGAATCAGTCGGCTCTCCTTCGTCGACCGGTGCACGCTCCGCAGGGGTGTGACCATCCAGACATTCGAGAAGCAGGGGTCCGACTCAATGATTCGGCCACCGAGTTCCAGAAAAGGGATGCACGTGCGTCGGGAGGCTCGTCTGGTCGACGATCACCGTCATGGAGTCGAGCTCTCGCCCGCTCCGGCCCCAGTTCAGTCAAGCCAGAGGAACCGACCCGACGCACCCTACGAAAGGCTTCCGCCAAATCGGTGGATGCCCGGAACCAACGCTAAATGTCCCACTTCGCCGGGACTGGGTGTCACCCTGCGACACGAGTGGGCGTGTGGATAACCAAAACGAATGAGATGATTGATCGTGCTCGAGTCAGATAGACGAGAGTCGACGGGTCAGGCAACCGAGGAGTCCAGCCACTACCGCTTTCCCTCCAGAGGGGTTTGTTCCTTTCATCGATCAACGACAGCGCACCCATCGGACACCGCCGCATTGCGGCCATAGGAGGGTGGCGTTCATCCGACGCCCATTCGTCGTTCACCCTGCGATCAGCTGGAACGCGTGGTATGAGGCCTTGGTCTGGTAGTTCGAGTACACGAGGCCGTCTCCGAATCCGTTATCGAAGACCGGCTCGTCGTTCGTTTCAGGAGGCGATGCCTGGATCAAGTTTGGATCAACGGGGAATGTCCAGTTGATGCCGATCACCTTGTGGTCGTGAGCCAGTGCTCTGAAGGTATCGGTCAAAAAGCGAGCCTGGCCGGCCTCACCGCCTTGGTATCTACCTCCCAGTTCTTCGGTGTAGACGGGCGATGCTTGGAGGACCGGTGTCGATGGGTAGCCGACTTCGGTCACCCATACGGGTATGCGCTTCCCTCCATTGCACGCCTGGATGGCTCGTTCCGACGCCTCAACGATTTGGGGCGACCACACCGGACCGAAGTCGCCGACGTGGAGGTCGAGGATATCAAGCGAGTTGCACCACGATGGATCGGAGTAAAGAGCAGTGGCGAAAGCGATGGCCTTGGCGTCGAGGGCGGCCTGCGGCGCGAGGTTCTGAACAAGAGAGGGTGTGACGGCCTCAGTACCGCCATTCAGCACCTTGATCGCGGGATCTGCGGCGTGCGCCGCTTGATAAACGACGCTCTGAAAGTGTGCATACGACGCCGCGTCGCCGCCAACCCAGTTCATGTTGAAGTCCTGAGGTTCGTTACGCACAATGAGGTAGCCGAGACCTTCGGGCGCCGCGTGACCCACGAGCGCCGTCACGTATTGCCTTACCGAGGCGCAGCTCGCAGACGGAGAATCGCAGTCTGATGGCGGTGCGTTCGTGTTCCCTCCGAGCGCGTCCCAACTGGGCTCCTTCCCCAACTCGAAGAGGACGGTCAGTCCGTCGGCCTTGGCCAAAGAGAACAGTTGGTCGACCTCGGAGAAGTTGTAGTGCCCCGGAGACGGTTCCTCGGTGGCCCAATTGCCGCCGGTGCGTACGGCCGACGCACCGGCGTCCCGAACCAGCTGGAGGACCTGAGGTACTCGCGCGATACCGATGGTCGGGATGGCCGGATTGACATCGAGGCCGTATGTAACGGCCGCGTCCTGAAGAACGGTGCGTTGCGCCCCTCGCGTCAAGATGGCGGACGCGCCCGCCTGATCTGAGTTGGTTGGTACGCAGCCGCAGGAAAGGGCAGCCATCAACACCAGACCAAGTACGCGCCCATGCACGGCAACGTTCTTCCGTCCACCTGTCCTATCGCAGTGCACGCTTATGCCTTTCGTTGTCGGGAAGCGTCAGCTCACCGTCATGGCACCATCCTTTACCAATGACCTTGGCATGGAGACATTCGGAAACTATGAGCGTCCTAGCTTCCGCGATCCGATCGTGGCTGCACTGGCCGGACTGCTTTGGCCAAAGGTATCCCCGTTCGCCGGGACGGAGGCATCCCTCACCGGCTCGCCGGGTATAGACCGATAGAAAGCTCTGAAAGGACCTTTCATGCGGGACGAAAGAGATTCGGCGGAGGCCAGTGAGCCGATCGGTGACATGCCCGATGCCGACAACGTGACTAGTCGAGCTGAGGGGAGGCCACCGGAGGAACAGACCAGCGAAGACCCAGCAGCACAAGCCGAGGCCGTTTTGGAAGAATCCGAGGACCGCATTGCAGAAGGTGCAGACAGCTCAGAGCCGACCGGTGAATAGGTCGCCCAGTTCGCCGGGAGGGTGGGACACTTCGGCACCAAGGGGTACTCGGACCTCAGCCAGAATGAGAGGGTGGGGCGACCAGATGACATCAGGCTTTCGTTCAACGAAGTCCCGGACATCTACGACAAGGTGCGGCCTTCGTATCCCGCTGGACTCTTCGACGTGCTTTTCCAAATGCTGCCGTCACAGCCCGAGATCGTGGAGGTCGGTCCGGGAACGGGCCAAGCCACGAAGGATCTCCTTGCCCGAGGAGCATCGGTGCTCGCCATAGAGATTGGTCCGGCGACGGCCGCCAAGCTGCGCTCGAACCTCCCTTCAGATCGGCTGCGTGTACTCGTCGGTGACTTCGAGGTGATGGAGATCGCAGGCGGAGAGGCTGACGCCGTATTCTCCGCCACCGCCTACCACTGGATCTCCCTAGGGGCGCAGACGGATCGGCCCGCTGCGATTCTGCGACCAGGGGGACTCGTGGCGATCGCTGATTTCATCCAAGTTGACTCGCCCGAAGATGCAGGCTTCTTCGCCGCTGCCCAGCCGATCTACGAACGACATGGCCAGGGTCATGCTGGACCCCAGACACCCACTCGCGGAAGCGTCGATCCGAAGATCCGATCGGTGCTGGACGCAGATCGTCGTTTCGATTGCGTTGAGGTCCACCACTTCGACTGGGACCAGACGTACAGCGCCTCGGACTACCGAAACTTGATGCTCTCGTCCTCTGGCACTCAGATGATGAAGCAGCCCGACCGAGTTGGGCTGCTCGACGAAATGGAGTCATTCATCCGGAGCGATTTCGGCGGTGTCGTTACGAAGCCGCTCGTCGTCACCCTCACGACTGCCACCCTCCGTTGACGCTTGTCCGCCACCTCTGCCCTGCCCCCGATTCAGTATGGAACGGCCGGCTCCTCCGGCATCCGCATTTACGTGGATCATTCACCTGTCGGTGAATGGAGCCGACATACGGAGGAAGGAGCCAGCCGTGTCCAGTATTGCCCACCGAGGATTCGTCCACCTGGGGATGGACGTGTCGAAGGACTCAATAGCCGTGGCGGTGCTGTCGCCCGATCGCGACACCGCCGAGGTCGACAGGATCTTCCACGATGCCGATTCAGTCCGACGCCTGGTCAAGCGACTTGGGAAGCCGAAAGGGATCTGGGCCTGCTACGAGGCGGGCCCGACCGGCTATGACCTCCAACGCCTGCTCGTCTCGATGGGGGTGCGCTGCGACGTGGTGGCCCCTTCCCTCATCCCGAAGGGCTCGGGCGATCGCGTGAAGACCGACCGCCGGGATGCCAGACGATTGGCGGGGTTGCACCGAGCCGGCGAGCTCACGGCGGTCGCCATCCCGACGCCCGCCCAAGAGGGAGTGCGCGACCTCTGTCGCACCCGCGGCGACATGGTCCAAGATCTCACCCGGGCCCGCAACCGGCTCAGCGGATTCCTCCTTCGCCATAGTGTCGTGTGGCGGGGAGGGTCAAAGTGGACCGAACGCCATCGACGTTGGCTCGCCACGTTGTCCTTCGACGATCCGGCCATCGCAACCACCTACGCGCATTACCTGGCCCCCGTGAAGCTGCGGGACACCGCGCTCGAGTCGGTCGAGGCCGACCTCGTGCCGTGGTGCACCAAGGATCCCTTCGGTGACCAAGTGCCACGTTTGGGCGCCTACCGGGGCGTGACAAGAATCGGCGCGCTGTGTCTGGCGGCCGAGGTGTTCGACTGGCGTCGCTTCCCCAAGGCCCGACCCTTCATGAGCTTCACGGGCCTCGTGCCGGGGGAGAACTCGACGGGCCTCACCCAGCGTCGGGGCTCGATCCCCGGGCCGGCAATGCCCACCTGCGGGGCCAGCTCTGTGAAGCGGCCTGGGCCTACCAGCACAGCCCCAGCGTCGGAGTGGGCATCAGAGAGCGCCAACAAGGTCTGCCACCAAAGACGGTGGCCCGTTCGTGGGCCGCGCAGGTCCGTCTGTCCCGCCGCTTCCGCCAACTCGCTGCCCACAAGAACGTGCGCTCCGTCGTGGCCGCCGCCATCGCCCGCGAGCTGGCCGGCTTCCTCTGGGCCGAGATGGTGGCCGAGGTCTGACACCGTGATCTTCCCTTCGCTCAGCGCGCGATCGGCGCCGCGTCTGAGCGAGCCGCCCACGACGCGCCGGAGCACCGCCGCAGCAGATCCGATCCTCGCCGGCGTTACGCCCACCATCGCTCCTTGTGACGATGTCACGGGCGCCCCGATTCAGAGGCAACTACCTGCGAATGGCTTTACTGCGATCACGACTCGCGTACATCATCGTGGCGGTTCTCCGATCCACTGCGCTCCGGCGCGTCGTCGATGGCTCGCACGACCACCACCGCCATCGGCACGGGGAGACGAGTAGCAGCCTCCTCCCCGGCGTCAACACCGTTCGTCCTCACCCCTCGGGTTCCGGGCGCTCCGTGTTGACACCGGGGCCCCTCCGACTGCTCAACAACGATCAGGCGCCACACCTCTGGTGCGTCGCGTCCAAAAGACAGTCAGGAGGACCTTCGCGCGGGAGGTTGACAAGCCGTTCCACATCAACGCCGGGAAGGTGGGACGGTTCGGCACCTTGGGGGCACCCGTTCGAACTCGGGTGAGAGGTCAAGAAGTGCCCATCGAGCGGTGAGAGACTTGGAATGATGTCTTCCTGGGCACCGCAAGCCGAGCGCTTGATTGCACCACCGAAAGGACCGAGTGAGAACGGTCACACGCGGGTCCGGGTCCAAGTTATCCCGCTCTGCATCTGCGCCATGGCTTCTTCGGCCTTTGTCGCTGCCACGAATCTGCCGTGGTTCGGAGATTTATCAAACGGAAGTCCCCAATACAGCGCAGTCTCGGCCTCGGGACTTTACGCACCACCTGGTTCTCAGGCTGCATTGGGTCCGGGCACTCAGAGCTGGGGCTACCTGTTGGTGGCCTGGTCGGCGCTCCTAACCGTCCTGGCGGTGACAGCAATCGCTGCCTGTGTCTTGAGTCGCCACCGGCGCCGAGGAGGTCTGAACGTCCTGCTGCTAAGTGTCGGCACTGCATCACTGGTGCTCATCGCGCTCATCGTTCCCGAGTTCACGGCCAGGGTTCAGACCGACTTGGTCTCATTCGTCGGCTTCAGCTGGGGGGCGATGGTCGGTCTAGGACTCGCGGTAGTGGCGGCATCGGGAGCATGGTTCGCTTGGGCCACCTTGAAATTTCCGCACCTGTGGGGAGTCGAAATAACGGTGGATTGACCGTCCCAGTACTGCCGGCTAGGGGCGCATCCATCAGATCGCGCTACGGCCGATAGGGCGGTGCTTCTCCCCATCCCCACCGAGGCACCGGAGCTTGTTCAAGGATTTTCGCGTCCGCTTGCGAGTTAGCGAATGCGAGGCGGGTGCCCCATTCGAGGTATGCGACAAGGGCTGAACGAAACTCTGGGTCCTGGGGCATATCGGCATCGTCGGCGGCCATGCTCATCAGCGAGGCAAACCTGAATCGCTGCTCATTAGTGATGCCCAGCTGCAAGTGCTTGTGCAACATCCGCTCGTATCCGCCCAGTTCAGTCGTATAGTCCGCCGGACCGCCAAATACCTCGCACCACCACGTGGCCACGTTGTGACGATGCTCCTCATGCACGCCGCCCGGAAAGAAGGCAGAAAGCATCTCGTCCTTCTCGACTCGGTCATAAAAGGCGTTGATCATCCGGTCGAAAGCCTCTCGGCCACCCGCCCATTCAAAGAGTGTTGGGTAATCAGGCATGGGCGCAATGTAGCGGGGTCGTGAGTCAAGCCGACCGGCGAGGCGGCCTATCCCACTGATGCCGGGCCGGAGGCATGGCTGCCCAGTAGGGGCCGTCTCGTTTACGTAGAAATGAGGACCCATTTGCAGGGCAAATCGGGTTTGTCGAGTCCGGACCACCGGCCTATCGTCCATCGAACCCAACACAATCTTTCATGGGAGGGGGTCAAGATGGCAATCATGATCAACGTCAACCTGCGGAACGTACCGATCGACGTTTTTGACGAGGTCAATCAAGAGCTTGGTGCCATAGAGAATCCACCCGCTGGACTCGTTGCCCACTTCGTGCACGCGATAGGCGAGGATGGTGTCCGGATCGTCGATGTTTGGATGTCCGAAGATGATCACAATGCCTTCGACGACGCGAACGACCCGCCCGGAGTCATGGCAAGGCTACTACGCCAGCGCGGTCTCGGCCCTCCGGAGCTCGTGAGCCGTGACGTAATCGAGATCGCAGGTCTCGTTACGGGACCACGTACGTAGTCGCGGTCCGGCGGCCCTTAACTGTCCCAGAACGCCGGGAAGGTGGGACAGCTCGGCGTGATTAGCGCAGTGTGGTTGCCGCTTCATGAAAGGTATGGCGCCCATGCGGCTGGAGCCAGGGTGAGCAGGTCCCTGCGGAACTGGCTCGTTGAACCACGAGTACCTGAACCCCCCGCTGAGATCCACCCGCATCTGTCGAACGCCCCGTCACAAGGAAGCCAGTTGGCGCAGCTCCTGCGGCGTCAGATGCACGACGTTCTTCGGGTTGCAGTTCCAGATGGACTGGGTCGGCTGAGTGAGCGCCTTGTCGTAGACGAACTTGTTGGGCTCGGCCTTGAGCAGGGCAAAGCACGGCGACGGCTGAGGGTGCAGGTTGGACATGCTCAAGCTCGCTATCGGTGCCTGAATGCCTCCAGCGTCCCAGTTCTTAACGGCGGCGGCGTGGTTCAGCACACATGAGACGGTCAGGGCGGCGCCGCACGACGAGGCGGACTTGGCCCATAAGAGCCACGACTC
The DNA here is from genome assembly GCA_963755375.1 of uncultured Acidimicrobiaceae bacterium. Classification (GTDB taxonomy): domain Bacteria; phylum Actinomycetota; class Acidimicrobiia; order Acidimicrobiales; family RAAP-2; genus Bog-473. The sequence goes on from CAVWKG010000016.1 coordinate 149,440, forward strand.
CGCGCCCTCCTCGTCGTCGAAGTCGACGGCGTCGCCTTTGGCATACGTGTGCATGATCTTGACGAGCTGCTCGGTCGAAGGGTTCTGCGAAGCCATCTCGAGCGGCCACCAGCCCGTCTCGACGTAGACGGGCGGAAGACCGGGGTTGGCGGCCACCCCGCTACTGGTCGTGGAGTTGTAGAACTGGACACCGAGGATGACGAAGGCAGGGTGGTAGCCGGCCGTGGTCATTGCCTGGAAGTAGGGGACGATGTTGTCGTCCAGGGAGGGCCAGAGCGCCTCGACCCCCTTGCTCTGCGCCTCCTCGATGTAGGGCGCCCAGTCGGTTACGGCGATCGGCGGCTCCTGGAAGTCGACGACCTTCCAGCCCTGCGCCGCCGCGCCGAACTCGTACTTGTGCTCGGGCTCGAGGACAGAAGGAGTGTTCGCCCCACCCATACCGGCCTTCTTGACCGCCTGCGGATACGCCTTGGCCAGCTGCCGGAACCATCCCGAGGGCCATGTGTCGGTGTTACCACCGCCTGGATCGACCTGATCGGACGCAACCTCGGAGGCGTCGGAAGCCAGGTAGCCGCTGATCTGGCCCAGTCCGCACTGCTCTCGGATCGGGACTGAGGGCTGGTCGAGCGCCATGCCGCCGCCGACCGCCATGAAGTCGCTCTGGCACGCCTGCACGGTCACCTGTGCCGCGTTGAAGAGCGCCGCGTCGCGGTCGTCGATCACGATGGAGCGCCCGTTGATGCCCCCCGAGGCGTTGCACCACGCCGCGAAGGCCTTGGCCTGTTGCACGAGCTCCGCCTCGAGTCCGGGCTCAACGGTGTTGGCGGCGTCGTTGAACACGGCGATGTGAATGGTCTTCCCGCCCACCCCTCGCACCGAAGAGGCACCACCGGGACCGGGTTCGCAGATCTTGCCCACTCCGGGCCACTCTCCGTTGGTGGCAGCGCTCGACATGAGCGCGCGGCTGGCCGACGTGCCCGCGCCGGAGGGCGTCGACGAGAGTGCGACAGACGTACCGGCGAGGACGAGGGTGGCAATTACCAGCATCAGTGCGGTTCTGCGCAGTTCAACGAGCTCTCTTCGCAACACTGTGTGCGCACCTCCATTGCTGCTCTCGTAATGACCGGTCTATCTCAGATATGTCTTCAACGCTACGATGGATCCCTGTTTGCGGGCCGCCCTGCGCCGACTGGCTGTCCGCTCGAGGGCCCCGGGGTTGCGGAACGCTGTACGACTAGGCTCTTCTGAAGAACGCGAGAGCCGTCCCGGGTCGCCGGTACAGGGGACACCATGGAAGATCGACAACCGCCTCGGTTGCACCTCGAACTGGTCCGCGAGCCGGACCGCGTCGACGAACGGGCGGCGGCCGTCGAACGAGCCGGGTGGACGGTCTCCATCTGGGAGCCAGCGACCAGCTCGGATGACGATCTGCCCCGAAGCCTCCCGCGGTGCGACGGGGTAGTGATCGGCGAGGGCGACGGCGGAATCGTTGGGGCGCCCTCGCCGGCCAGCACGGTGGTGCCCCTGGTTCGCTACCCGCGGCCCTCACAAGGGTCGTGCTCGGGTGAGCGGACCACCGGCATCTTGCTGGTCCTCATCTCGGCCAAGCGGCGCGAGTCAGCTCAAGAGCTCCGTGACTGGGCCGATTTCGTCCACTTGCGGCACATCGCCGAGGCGGCGGTGCCCGGCTACCGGACTATCACGCCCTGGGAGAACGAGCCCTCGGGCACCCCACGGTTCTGCCACCTCTATGAGATGGTCGGTGACGATCCCCAGAGCATCTTCGAGAAGATGACCCCGCTCGTGCGTGCTCGCCTTGATCGCGTTGCGTTCGACGAGTGGGCCTGGCACCCCCAACTGATGATCGAGGAGTCCCGGACCTACCGTCGGCGGGAACCGAATTGAGACTCAGATCTTTGGGCGGGCCGTGTCGGCCCCAACTCCGAGACTTTCATTGGTCACGTCGAGTTCAGGAGGTTCCGGTGATACCTAGGACGCCGCTGACCTTTCTGCCCGTGCCACAATCGCCGCCGCGATCTCTCGAAGCTTGCGATTCTCTCGTTGTGACGCCCTCACCAAGACCTGGAACGCTTCTTGCGAACTCTTGCTTCCGGTGGCCATGACGATCCCCACTGCGTGATCGATTGTCGCTCGGGACTGCATGGCTTGATTCAGGTCTTCGTTCAGATGACGCGCGTCCCAGTACACCTGTGCGTTAGTCAAAACAAATGCAGCATGTGTGGCGAACGTCATCATGCTCTCGGTGTCGGCTTCGTTGAATGCTGCCTCCGTCCGTGAATAGAGATTCAACGCCCCCAGTCCCTCCTGAGCTGATCGGGAGCGAGAGAGTCGACTTGATGCCGTGGTCAGCAGCGCCGCGTGCGAACCGAGGCCAGCGGACGTCCGTCGCCGTCGACTCGATCCGATAGACCCTCTGAGTCCGAAAGGCATCGAGATACGGACCTTGCCCGCTCTCGTACTGGGCTTTGTCTATTTCAGGTGCCTCAGAATCGGTGAAGACGCCTGTCGACGGTACGCGATCGACCAGCATGGTGATGCCGGCCATGTCGGCAGGCCCTGCCTGACATGCCGACTGGGCGACGTGGAGCAATGTGTCCCCCAGGGTGCCGTCGTGCACAAAGAACTGGGCAAGAGCACCGAAGGCGTCATCCGCCTCGGGAACATCGGCCACGTGACCTCCTGACTCATTGGAGCCAGTCGTGCCACCCTCTTCTTCAAAGGAAGTTAGGCCAACTCAGAACGGCAACCAGCATAATCGAAGGCGGAGTCGCCTCGAGCTTGCTGAATCCGACTATGGCGTCGATGGTCGGATATTCAAATAGGTGTCGATGCCGGTCACCTCGAAAAGCCGTCTGATGTCCTTACTTGGAGAAAAAATGAGCAATTCTCCCCCGTGTGCCATCGCCCGCTTGTGCGCCGCGATGATTGCCGACAGTCCGGTTGAGTCCATGAACTCGAGCTCGGCCAGGTTGATGGCGATATGGCGAACGCCTTCCCTCGTCAGTTCGGCCAATTTCCTCGTAAAGCTGACCAACAGTGGAAGTGTCGAGTTCGCCCGCGAGCATGACCAGGGCATGTTGGGGCTCGGCCTTGCGAATCTCCGTTTCGAGGATCTCGTTGCGGGATACACGAAGGGCCATCGAGAACACCAACTCCGAACGTCGGCCGGAACGCAATAGAGGCGACTGGCTGGCCTCGGGCTTCTGTATAACCCTGCGAACGGGACGCTAGCCGATCTCAGATCAGCCGAACGACTTGGTGCTCCGCAATGGAATACGAGCGGTTTGGTTCCGGTCTGGTGGGAGACCAGGGGAGACCAGGGGGTTGCGGGTGGCTCGCGCGGGCAGTCTCACCTGAAGGCGCCAGCGGAGCACCCTTTGTAGAAACCAAAAGCCTTGATCAGAGCCAGACGACTTGAGGTGCCCTTCGAGATCTCGGCCACGCGAAAACTTGGTTCGGTGGGCCGGAGCGCGGCGCCTGACGGTCGACCGCTGACCCATAGACAGCCGAGATTGCTCGGCCGTCAGGGTCAGGGTGTCAATGGTATGCCGCACGATCTGATCTGAGTCGATCGAGAATTGGAAGCACGAACCAAAGCAGTGCAAACGTCGCAATCGTGGCTGCAGAGGAGGCGGTCACAATCCAACTTGCCCCGATGAAGCTCATGATCAGCCAAATCGCGAGTGAGATTGCCACGGCGACACTGGCGAGTCCCAACAGCGCCAGCACGTTGGCCATTCTCAGCAGGCGATCCTTTTCATGTCGGCGGAACACCCACCGGTGATAGGCGACAGGACTGATCAGCAACGCGGTGGAGAGCGCCGTACAGAGAAGCGTTGCTTTGTAGAGGTCCTGTTGAGATCCGTCGAGCTTGGTGAAGCGCACGGTAAATGGGAGTGACAGGAGAAAACCAAAGAGCACCTGAACGCCCAGACCTGCGACGCGTAGTTCCTGGAGCAGGTCACTCAGGTTTCGGTTATTTCGCTGACCGAGTGGCTCACTCTGAGAAACCACGCCGGCCGAATCTGAGTCGACATTGGCCGCGGAGATCTCAGGTGCCACGTTCATTGAAGCCAATCCGTCACGGTTCTCCGTCTCAGCCCGTTCCAGGCGCGTATCCATTGCTGTCGGGCTCCAACTTGCTCACGACGCGCATCGGCTGCCTTGCTTCCGGCGACAAAGCTGGCCTCGGTCGTGCCAGCGGCGGGGATCTGTTCGAGCCACTTCACTGCGGTCACGGCATCGTGATGGTCCCCGAGGATTGTTTGGACGTCCTCGGCGCGGCGGGCGGTTCGACGGGCGGACTTGCCCAGCACCGGTTCTGCCAGTTCGGCTCCGTATCGGAGCTGTTTCGAAGCAATCCGTATCTGGTGGAGCTGGGTGTCGCTGGGTCTCGATCCTGCCTTTTTGACCCTTCGACGCAGCCTCTTCCAATGGGTTCCCAGCAGATGGGGGAGCGCGCGGCGGGCAAGATCGTTCGGCGCGAACATCCGGCCGCCCGTCTTTCGGGATCGATGGTTGCTGTAGAAGCGTGGGGACGATGCGCCGGCGTCGAGTCGATCAAGCAGGTTTAGGTAGCGCTCACTTCGCAGGGCACGAGCCAGTTCCCCGCTGTGGTCTCGACGCCGTGCTTCGAGCCTGAAGCGCAACTCGTCCTCACCCAGGCAGTCACGGTCGGTCACGCTGCCGGACTGAAACCGCTTGCTCAGAACATCGATATCGCGGACTGCGCCGAGCACCATGCCCATCCACTTCAACTCGGCTCTCGTATGGCGAGTCCACACTGGATCCAGAACGGGTCCGAATGTCTTGAGATCGGACCGAAGCCGCCTTGTCGCGACTCGAGCCTGGTGTATTGCTCGCTCCGGTGGATTCTTCGGGTCGACGCGTAAGCCCACGTCGAAATCGAGAAGTCGTTCGAGGTCGCTCTGAAGGGTCCGTTGCACCAACGTTCCGAGCGTTGAGTGTCGACCGATCTTCCGCGCGGCCAAACTCCGATCACGCGTGTCAATTCCGAGAGCCTTGGCGAACTTCTGTTCGAGATCGATGCGGGCTCCCGCACCCCTCATCGCGCTCAGCACTTCCCTGATAGCTGATTGATCGGCATCAGGATTCCGTGTGTCGGAGTCGTATTCGAACTCGATCTGACGAAACCTACGCCCAGTTCTGACTCCGCCGGTCACCGTGACGAGGTCGTCATCGATCTCGCCCAAGGCGGAGTCGCCGTTTCGAACCAAAACGCGTCGCCTCTCGGCCTCAAGCACTGCGACCCTCTCGAGGGTTTGCCGGCGTACGATTCCTCGCAAGAGCGTCGTCACTTCGGATGGCATTTCCCCAGGACTGCCGGGCCACGACAATTCGGTTCGATCGATCTCATTGTGGGCTCGGATCCCTGGCAGCTTTAACGTCCACGATCCGGGTCCGTCGTCCTCTCCCACCCGATGGCGGAGAGTGATCCTCCGTTGCCAGAGTCGCAGGTCCTCCGTATCGAAGTAAGCGGTAGAGAAGGTTTGCGCAGGGAGCCGGACCGTGCCGAGGCCGAGCTCTTGCAGGTCGGGCAGTCGGAACTCCTGAGGCGCGCTCAGCTTTACCTCGCGTTCGGCATGGACCGTCTTTCTCGTCATTTCTGCCCAGTACCCCAATTGCTGCCAACGAACCCCGATTGGCGGAAACAAGGGCCGAGTTCCCAGGTGGCCGATCGGTCGTAAGGCGGAGCGCACCCGGATGACCGTTGTAGCCGCCCCCGGAGGTCCCGATGGGGTGACAGGCGACGGTCTCGTCAGCGATTCGGCCCGCTCAAAGCGGCTCTCGAAAAGTCGATTTTTTCGTCAGAACTCACCCTGCGGCGCGGCCGCCTCGGCCGCCAGCTCAGCTCCCGGGTGTACGGTCCGTGAGTGGGGAGGTGGCTAGTTTAGCGAAGCATGTTCGCATTGCGTTCGATCACGTCGAAACGAAATCGGTTGGCGGCAACCCCGATTCTCTGCGTGGCCGCGCTGTTCTGCGTCTACGGAGCCAGTTCATCGGCGAGTGCAGCAACGAGGTCGTCAACCGTGCCCCTGAGCGTCACGTGGATGCAAGGCTACGCGGCGCCTGGCACCCCTGCCCGGTACAACAAGGTCGGGGTTCTGAAGGTGGGGTCGAGCGGTGCGAAGAACGTCCTCGTCTTGGAGCCGGGCACCTCGGCCGCCGCCGCGTATTTTGTCCCTCTCGCGAAGTGGATCGTGTCGAGGAGGAGCGGCTGGCAGGTCTGGGCGGTCCAGCGGCGAGAGAACATGCTCGAGGACCAGTCGGAGCTGAACCTCTACAAGGAGCACAAGGCCACGTCGACGCAGCTGTTCGACTACTACCTCGGCTACCTCAAGGATCCGAGCATCACGCACCACTATCAGCCCGTCGCGAACTCGACCGTCGAGTTCGCCAAGCAGTGGGGGATGAACGTCGCCGTCCAGGACCTCCATGTCGTGATCGGTGCCGCCAAGAAGCGCGGCGGCAAGGTCGTGCTCGGTGGCCACTCGCTCGGCGGATCGGTGGTCACGGCCTATGCCACCTGGGACTTCGACGGCCACGCCGGAGCCGACCAACTGGCGGGCTTGGTGTACATCGATGGCGGGAGCAGCACGACCGCGGTCAGCGCCCAGGCGGCGACCCAGACGCTCCAGGCGCTCGACGCCCCGAGTGCGAGCCCATGGCTCGCCTTCGGCGGTATCACGGCGCCGTACGCCGGATTGTTCGAGGCGACGGGAGCAGCATCTGCACTGCTGGATCCGAATGCGCCTTCGTTGGGTCAGACGTCGGGACTCTTGCCCACGGACATCGTTCCTCCGGTGCGCGTCACCAATGTGGGCCAGTACGGGTACGCGCTCAACGCGTCGACCTCGCCGCCGAGTTTGCTCGCCGCCCAGGCGCACCTGGGCCAGGGCATCGCCCCACAAGGGTCGATTCACGGCTGGAACGGGACGGGAGCTCTGACGCCGATCAACCGTTTCGCCACCATGTTCTCGGGTGCAGGGATCCAGAACGCCAATGGCACCGAGTGGTACTTCCCGCAACGCTTGACCGACGACAGCGGCGCGGTGGACGACGGGAACGCCAACCCGGCCCAGAGCGTGCTCGACGTGGACGCCACCATGGGTCACAGCCTCCCGAAGAACCTGCTGATCTACGCCTTTGGCGCACGTCTCGGTGGAGCAAGCGTGCCCGAGGAGGCCCAGACATTGGCCCAGCAGTCGGGCATACCGATGAGCAACCTCACCCTTGCGAACTACCAAAGCACGTACTCTCACAACGACCCGGCCGGCGCCTACCCCAACAATGCCTTTTTCCAGCGTCTCATACCCTTCCTAGGCAGGGTCAGCGCCCAACGGTAGAAGATCGGATCGGCTTAGGGTCCCCGGAGACTCCGCCACAGGGTCATTCGTCCAGCAGGAGGGGAAGTCCATTGTCCGCAGAACAGCGCACGCTCGGTCCGACGATCGGGGTGATCGGGCTCGGCACCATCGGCGACGGCATCGCCACCAACCTGCACGCCGCCGGGTTCCCGCTCGTTGTCTGCGACGTCCGCGCCGAGGCGATCGAACGCCACGCCGATTACGCCACCGTGGCCGGTTCGCCCGCCGATCTGGCCCGGGCGTCCGACGTCGTCGTGGTCGCCGTGGTGAACGACGAGCAGGTCCACGATGTGCTGTCCGGCCAGGAGGGCGCGCTGGCCGCCGGGGCTCCCGGCACGACCATCGTCGTGGTGAGCACAATCACCACCGCCTGTGTGGCTGCCATCGGCGCCGAGGCGGCGGCGCTCGGTGTGCCCATCGTCGATTGCGGCGTCAGTGGAGGGCCGTCGGCTGCCGCCTCAGGCAACCTCATCTGCATGTGTGGCGGCGACCCTGAGGTCATCGCCAGCCTCGAACCGCTGTTCGGCGCCGTGGGCTCGCTTACGGTGACCATGGGGCCGTTCGGTACCGGATTGGCGGCCAAGCTCGCCCGCAACCTGGTCCAGTTCGGGGGGTGGCTTGCCGCCTACGAGGGGCAGGTCCTCGCCGAGGCCGCCGGCATTGAACTGGCCAAGCTGGCGCAGGTCGTCAGGGCCAGCGACGCCCAGTCCGGTGGCGCCGCCACCCTCATGTTCCGGCCCACCGCGGCGCCCTTCTCCGTGGTGGACGACCAGGGGCTGGTGGAGGCGATGCGGGCCGCGGCTGCCCTGGCTCACAAGGACGTGCAGGCAGCGTTGGCCCTGGCGGAGGAACTGGACATCGAGCTGCCGCTGGCGGCTATGACCGCGGCCCGTTGCGGCGAGATCTTCGGCGTCGGCGTGCCGCCGATTGAGCCTCCCCGCGCCTAGAGGCTCACGGACCGCTCCCGACGGGAGGGCCGGCGGTCCTCCGACATGCTCGGTTTCCCAGTCCTCGCACGGTCAGCGGGTGACGAGACCACCATCGGCGTGGACCACGGAGCCCGTCACATAGCTCGAGGCATCGGAGGCGAGGAAGAGGGCCGGCCCCACCATCTCGTGGGGATTCGCCACGCGCCGCAACAGGCACGCACCGGCCATGTTGGCGGTCGCTGCCGGCCCCGTGGCGCGCACCATGTCCGTGTCGACGGAACCGGGAGCGAGGGCGTTCACCCGGATGCCGTCGGGGGCCAGGCCGGCAGCGAGCGCCTTGGTGTACGCGACCATGGCCGCCTTGGCGGCGGCGTAGTGGGCGACGGTCGCGGAGAACAGCCAGGCGCCCGCGGATACGAGGTTGATCACAGACGCATGGTCCGACTCCCGCAGGTGCGGAAGAGCTTCCTGGATGAGGAAGATGGGGCCCTTGACGTTCACGTCGATCGATTTGGTCATTCCCGCCTCGGTGAAGTTGCCGATGGGCTCGGAAAGCGCATTGGCCGCATTGTTGACCACGACATCGATCGCACCGAATCGTGCCGCAGTGGCAGTCACGAGGGCACGCACATCTTCAAACGAGCCCAGATGGCATGCGATACCCACCGCGTCGATGCCTGCCGATCGCAGCATCTTCTCGGTCTCTTCGCATGCTTCGTGTTTTCGGCTGGCGACGACCACGCGGGCGCCGGCCCGGCCGAATCCCTCGGCGATGGCTCGTCCGATGCCACGGGTGCCACCGGTGATCAGGGCCACCCGCCCATCGAGCCGGAAGAGACGGCTGACGTCGAGAGCTTCGCCAGCGTTCACTTCGCCGGTCCGTCGTTCTTTGCCGCCGAGTCGATCATGGATTCGTGTACCCCTTTGTGTTCATGAGAGTTCCGGACCGAATTTGGTGGCCGATGTCCACCGTCCCGCCGGTGACAGAACGTACGGCTCAGGACGCCCACGCATCGGAGGCAGATGTCAACGGGCACTGAACGCGGAGAAGACGACGGACGACTTGTATATTATATTATCCAGGTGTGATCGACGGCGCAGCCAAGAATGTGCATGGTGACGTCCTGCCGTTCATCGCCACCGCCCATCCGGTGTCTCGTCAGCGGCCTCACGATGAAAGGGAGATTCCCACGGAGCGTTGATGTTGGCGTCCTTTGATATGTTCAGCCGATGAGCAGCCTGGTCGTCCCGGATGATCTCAGTACGATCACGTACGCCGTACGTGACCATGTCGCCCATGTGACGTTGAACCGCCCGGAAGTGCACAACGCGTTCAACGAGCGAATGCAAGATGAGCTTGCTGGCCTGTGGCGTCACATTCGTGTCGACGACGACGTACGGGTCGTTGTGTTGACCGGCGCAGGGAACCAAGCGTTCTGCACGGGTCTCGATCGTGGCGATATTCCGACCGAGGAATTCGACCCCTTCACCTACGATGACCCCGGACAAAGGATCGGGCCGAAGAGCCAGGGGTTGTGGAAGCCCGTCATTGCTGCGGTGAATGGCATGGCCTGTGGCGGTGGGTTCTACCTCTTGGGTGAGTGCGACATCATCATGGCGGCGGCGAGCGCGACCTTCTTTGACCCACACGTGACCTACGGGATGACGGCCTCCTACGAGCCCATCCTGCTGACCGGCAGGATGGCGTTCGGGGACCTGGTGCGAATGAGCCTCGTGGGGGTCGACGAGCGCGTGTCCGCCCAGACGGCCCGTGAGGCAGGACTGGTGTGTGAAGTCGTCGCGTCCGAGGAGCTCCTCGAAACAAGTCGAGCACTCGCAGAGGTCATCGCGTCACAACCGCCGACGAGCGTCCAGGCGACGCTGCGGACTCTGTGGGCGGCGCGGAGCCTTTCGCCGGAGCAAGCTCTTGGTCTGGGAAACGTCTTCTTGCAGCTCGGCACCAGCGCCCGGGCGTTGCGGGAAGGCCAGGAACTCTTCGCACAGCGGAAGCGACGAAAGTGGAAGGTGAGGTAACAGGCAGCAGCGCAAACGGTCAGTCGGGGACTCGCCGGTGTCTCGAACGGCTACGTGAGACGCGCTCGCAATTCTTGCTTGAGGACCTTGCCCATCGCATTCCTGGGCAGCGCGTCCACGACCTCCAATTGCTCGGGGCACTTCTGGACAGCGAGGCCCTGCAGGCGGCAGTGCTCGCGAATGTCGCTCAGCTCGATCTCGCGTCCGTCCCGCGGAACGACAACGGCCACGACCCGCTCTCCCGTGCGTGAGTTGGGCATTCCGAGCACGGCCGCATCAGCGACGTCGGGGTGTCGGTAGAGCAGTTCCTCGACCTCGACGACCGAGATGTTCTCCGCGTTACGGATGATGATGTCCTTGACGCGGCCCGTGATGCGGACGTTTCCGTCCGCGTCGATCGTGCCGAGGTCCCCGGTGTGGAACCATCCGTCGGCGTCGATCGAATCCTCGTCGAGGGTCGCGTCGACGTAGCCGGAGAAGCTCTGCGGACCCTGAAGTTGGAGCTCGCCCTCGTGCCCAGGGCTGCACACACTGCCTCGTGGGTCCACCGCGCGCACTGAGACGCCCGACGCCGGGCGACCGACGGACGTCGAGACGATCTCGGTGCCGTCAGTCGGTGCCGCAGACGTGGCGTTGGGGAACTCGGTGAGTCCCCAGCTGCCCACCAGGGGTACGTCGAACATCGCCCGCATCTCATCGTGGATCTCCGTCGGGACGGGTGCGCCCCCGAAGCACCCGAGCCTGAGGGAAGGGAAGAGCGGCTGGACATTGGCCGCACGGGCTGCGTCCAGGTATGCCCGGAAAAACGGGACAGCGGTGCCCAGCACCGTCGGCTGGTACCGGGCCATCCGGCCAGGCGTCGTCGCGGGGTCGAAGGTCTCGAACAGGACGAGGTGGACGCCACCGCGGAGGCTGGCGGCAAGGACCGAAGCGCCGCCGATGTGTGTGATCGGCCAGGGGATCGGATAGACGTCTTTCTCGCCCAATCCCATCAGTTGGAGCAAGGCATTGGCCGAGGCCATGATGCTGGCGTCCGTATGGCGGGCGCCCTTGGGATCGGCGGTGGTGCCGGAGGAGTAGTAGATCCAACCGGGGCCGTCGAGCGATGCGTGCGCCGCAAGCGCGTCCGTGTCCGCGGTCGGCAACCTGAGCTCCTCCCGGGACCCCGGAGCGTCGAGGTCGTGCAGATCGACCTCCATCACGGCAAAGGCAGCGGTTCGCGCCATTTCCCGCGCCATTGCCCCATGCTGGAAGCCGCGCCATTCTTCCGGCACGACCAGGAGTTCGGTGCCGACCTGTCGGGTAATGAACGACACCTCCCGTTCGCGCAGAATTGGGATCAACGGGTTCTGCACCGCTCCAATCCGCGCCAGGGCGACAAGGAGCACCGCGGCCTCGAGGGATGTCGGCAGTTGCCAGGACACGGCCGTGCCGGTTCTGACCCCCCGAGCTGAGAGCGCGGCGGCGGCTGCCTCGGCTGCGTCATGGAGCTGGATTCTGGTCAACGACCTGCCGTGATCGTCTGACACGACCGGTGCGTCCGGTCTTTCCTCGACGGCTCGGACGACGAGATCCCAGAACGTCGGCGGCAGCGCTGTCCTCATTGCGTTCTTCAACGGGCTTGTCGCACTTTGTCGGCCTCTCGGCGCGGCTGCCCTTCGTGGTCCGGCACCTCGCCCCCACTTCCGAAAATGAGGTCGATGCTCTCGCTCAGGTAGTCGTAGACACCCGTGATCGGTAGACGACCGGCAGACCACGAACGCAACTGGCTGTCGAGCACCGCATCCATCGTCCGGACGATCGTTCGTGCCCGGCCAGGTTCCAGGTCCTGCAGCAACTCCATGTACACGCCCGTCGTGGTCTGGTCCAGTCTCTCGAGAATCTCAGTGGCGAAAGGGTCTGACGACAGCTCGAGTGACGCGATGAGTCGGGCCAACTGGGGCTGGTGCTGGAAGGCCCGGACCGAACGGTGGAGTGCGTCGATGAGCTTTTCCCGTGGCGTCTGGCCCTGTGGGGGATGACGAGACAGGCTCGCCTTCAGCGTGGCGGCCCACTTGACCAGCACCTCTGCGAAGAGATGCTCTTTTGACGAGAAGTAGTGGTACAGCGTTCCCAGAGCGACATCGGCTTCCTCGGCGACGTCCTTGATCTGTATGCGCTCGTACTCGTTTCGCTCCAGAAGCACGAGGCCTGCGTCGATGATGCGCTGACGGCGCGCCCGTTGCTCTTCTGTCAATACCTTCGGCGATACCGGTTCGGCCATCTCAGCCCGTCTTACGCTGCGACGCCCTCGTTCCGCGGAGTCGTCCAATCACTAGAAGCAAACTCTAGTGGACCTGGGTAAACCGGCTAATCCCTTAGTCCTGGACTCATCGAAACCATGTTCTATTATGGAGTCCGGCCGGACAGCCAGTAGGACGGTGCCTCGCGATGGTCGCGGGGGACCGAAAGGCGCCGGATCGTGCAGGTTCGAGATGACAGGTCTCCGTGTGCTGAGCCCAGATGGGACAGGTGCGTGACGGCGACGCGAGAGCCCCGAGGTGGACGAAAATGAGCAGATTCCCCGGTCAACCTGACGACCTGCGTTGGGACCCATTCGACGAATCGCTCAAGGATGACCCGCATCCGGTGTGGAAGCGTCTCCGCGATGAGGCGCCGGCGTACTACAACGAGCAATACGACTTTTGGGCCCTGAGTCGGTTTGAGGATGTCGAGCGAGCCCACCGGGACCCGCAGCGATACAGCTCGGCACATTCGACCGTCTTGGAAGCAATGACGGAGGAAGCCCAGAGCGAGGGCATGATGATCTTCCTCGACCCACCGGAGCACACCGCCCTGCGCCGCTTGGTGTCGAAGGCCTTCACGCCGCGCCGGGTGGCAGAGCTCGAGCACGAAATCCGAACCCTCTGCACGGGTCTCCTCGACATGCAGCAGGGTCGGGAAAGCTTCGACTACGTTCAAGACTTCGGCGCCCGTCTCCCGGCCACGGTTATTGCCACGCTGCTCGGCGTCCCGCCGTCCGACCGTGAGGACGTCCGCCACCACATTGACGGCCTCTTTCATCTCGAGCCCGGAGTAGGGATGGCCAACAACGCGTCCCTAGAGTCCGGGGCGTGGCTCTTCAACTACATCGGCCAACAGGTCGAGGAACGGCAACACACACCGCGCAACGACATGCTGACGGATCTTGTGCAAGCCGAGATCGTCGGCAACGACGCCGCCCCGCGACGTCTCACCGGTTCGGAGTGCACGGCGTTCGGGATCCTTCTCGTGAGCGCCGGCACGGAAACCGTGGCCCGTTTGCTGGGTTGGGCTGGACTCATCCTGGCGGACCATCCTGAGCAGCTGACAGCGCTGGCGCAGGATGCGGATTTGATACCCAATGCCATTGAGGAGCTCCTTCGCTACGAGGCTCCGTCACCCGTGCAAGGTCGGTGGCTCACCGAAGACGTCGAACTCCATGGGCAAATCGTCCCAGCGAACTCGAAGGTTCTCTTGCTGACTGGCTCGGCGGGCCGCGACGAGCGCGTCTATGCCGCAGCAGATCGGTTCGACATTCACCGTGACCTCCGATTGCACGTTGCATTCGGATACGGAATCCACTTCTGTCTCGGTGCGGCATTGGCCCGAATGGAAGGCAAAATTGCGCTCGAAGAGACGTTCAAGCGCTACAAGAGTTGGACAGTCGACAAGGAGCACTCGGTGCCGCTCCACACCAGCACCGTGCGTGGCTATCAGAAGTTGCCAATTCGGGTCTAGGCCGCGCCATGCGCACCCATCACATGCGCACGGCGCTTCCTGGGGTGGTTGTCCACCGTGCCGGACACGCTGTGGCGCTGATTAGATATAATATATGTAGTGACCACAATGCGGGAAGCAGACGTCGCGAAGATCCCTTGGATCGTGGACCTCGATGCGCACGTGGTCGAGCCGCCGGATGTGTGGTTCAGCCGCCTCCCAGCCCATTTCCGGGATGTAGGCCCGCGCATCGAGTACATGCCCGGGGGGGTGCCGAAGCTCGAGGGCGCCTCGTACGTCGAGGCTCCCGGGACCGACGGGCCCGCGGTTGCGTGGTGGTGCTACGAAGATCACCGGGCTTCCGTCAAGCGCACCATCGCCGCGGCCGGCTTCCCGGCGGACGAGGTGTTGCTCAAAGGCGTCACCTACGACGACATGCGGCTCGGCTGCTGGCAACCCAAGGCGCGTCTGGAGGACATGAGCATCAATGGGGTGCAGGCCCAGCTCTGCTTCCCCAACTACCCCAGATTCTGCGGACAGCAATTTCTGTGGGGGAAGGACCGTACGCTCGCCCAGCTGTGCGTCGAGGCGTACAACGACTGGATGGTGGAGGAGTGGTGCGGTCCTAGTGATGGTCGGCTGCTCCCGCTCTGCCTCATCCCGCTCTGGGACATTGATCTCGCGGTTACCGAGGTTCTCCGCAACGCTGCGCGCGGCGTGCGGGCCGTAGCCTTCAGTGAGCTTCCGACGTTCCTGGGCCTCCCCAGCATCTACTCGGGCTATTGGGACCCGCTCTTCCGGGCCTGCCAGGAGACTGGGACGGTGATCTGCATGCACGTGGGTTCGGGCACCAAGACTCCCCAGACGTCGCCCGACGCACCCGATGCAGTGCCAGCGACCATTCTCTTCGGGAACAGCATCGGTGGGATGTCTGACTTCATGTTCTCCGGTGTTCTCGAGCGCTTCCCGCAGCTCAAGCTGCTCTTCGCGGAGTGTCAGATCGGCTGGATCCCGTACCTGCTCGAACGAGCGGACGACGTGTGGCTGACCCATCGAGGGTGGAGCAACTCCCAGTTGTACTGCCCCGAGCCGCCGTCCACGTACTACTACCGGCAGATCTTCAGTTGTTTCTTCAAAGACCCAGTCGGCATGGAGCTCCTCGATCGCGTTGGCCCTCGCAATGTGGTCTTCGAGACTGACTATCCCCATCAGGATGGTACGTGGCCCCACTCGGTCGAGGCGGCAGCCGAGCAGTTCGGCCACCAATCACAAGAGGTCGTCAACCGCTTGGCGCGGGGGAACGCCATCGAGTTGCTGGGGCTCGACCTCCCGTTCATGGCACCACGGGGGACCCCCTAAGCCGTTGCCTTGGCCGCTATCTCTGCCAGGTCAACACCTTTACCCGTTCGCTCGAAGCGGCCGTGATCGTAGGAGCGGATGGACACGTCGTGCCCGACCGCTTCCGCTCGAAGCGCGCGCACCGAGCATCGCTCCCGTGGCCGATGAGCCAGCGGATCAAAGGAATACCAGCGGCACGCATTTTCCCAGGTGATCTTCTGCAATTCATCATCCGGGACCCCGGACGCCACAACAGCCACCTCTTCGGGGGCATACGGCCATGAAGAATCGGAGTGCGGGTAGTCGCACTCCCACGCGATGTTGTCGATCCCGATCTGGTGCCGAAGCTGGACTCCGACCGGGTCTGAAATGAAACAGGTCAGGAAATGTTCGCGAAACACCTCGCTGGGCAACTTGCCTCCGAAGTCCTGCCCTGTCCACTTGTGGTGCATCTCATAGGTGCGGTCCACCCGGTCGAGGAAGTAAGGAATCCAACCGGTTCCACCCTCCGAAAGGGCGATGCGAATATCGGGAAACGTCTTGATCACGCGGGACCACAACAGATCCGAAGCAGCACTGCAGATGTTCATCGGCTGCAGGGTGATCATGACGTCGACGGGGGCATCCGGAGCCGTGACGGCGAGCTGTCCCGATGAGCCGAGATGAATCGACAACACGACCTGTTCGTCGCACAGCGACTTCCACAGCGGGTCCCACGATGCGTCATGAAAGCTCGGATACCCGAGGGCGGAGGGGTTCTCGGTGAAAGTGAGGGAGTGGCAGCCCTTGGCAGCCATCCGGCGCACTTCGTCCGCGCAAAGCTCGGGATCCCAGAGCACGGGCAAGGCCATCGGGATGAATCGTCCGGGATACGAGCCGCACCACTCGTCGATATGCCAGTCGTTGTAGGCGCGCAGGACAGCGAATGCCAGGTCCTTGTCACGACAGGCCGCGAAGAGCCGTGCACTGAAGCCGGGAAATGAAGGAAAATTCATCGAGCCGAGGACACCTCCGACGTTCATGTCCTTGATGCGCTCATGGACGTCGAAGCATCCGGGTCGCATCTCGTCGAAGGCTGTGGGCTCGATGCCGTACTCCTCCCGAGGCCGACCAGCTACGGCGTTCAAGCCGATGTTGGGGATGGTGTGCCCGTTGAACTCCCAGACGTCGCTGCCGTCGGGGAGGTGCTTCACGCTGGGCGCCCTGTCCTGAAATTTGGCCGGCAACCGGCCCTCGAAGAGGCCTGGTGGTTCGACCAGATGGTCGTCCACACTGACCATGATCAAATCGTCGGCGTGCATGGCGACCCTTCCTCTCTACGTGATGAACCGATGTGACGGTTGGTTGAGAGCACTGAACAACGGCGGTCCAGGGACGTCGGCGGCGCACCGGGACTCCGGCGGTTTCCGGAACACCCAACTCATTCCGATTCCTTTGGTCATTCCGGCGGTTCGAAGAGTCCTTCGAACTCCAGTTTTGCGTCGCGGACCCGGCCATAGAGCAGCCAATCTCCTCGGAACATTCCGTGCTCGTGAGGTGCGGCAGCAATGTGCGTGCGTGGTCCACCCGTGCTGCTGGGCATGAACCGGATTCTTTCGAGCCCGTCTTTGAGCCCGGGTCCCGAAAGTGTGGGTGCGCGGAACAGTCCCTCTGCCAGCACGCGAGCCGTGTCGTACGCCAGGACGGGGATGGCGTTGGGCCACATTGGGGGGTCTTCCCCGTGTCGCTCGACAAACCGACCATGAAAGCCCTCGACAAGGGGATTGTTCGGGTCGAATTGATCGATTCCCACCCAGCCCTCGAACTTCTCGAAGCCCATCAAATAGAACATGAAGGCCGTACCCATGATTCGCGGGGGATCCCACGCCAGTTCGTCCAGTGCCTTGCGCAGGAAACCCTG
Source organism: uncultured Acidimicrobiaceae bacterium (assembly GCA_963755375.1). GTDB lineage: Bacteria > Actinomycetota > Acidimicrobiia > Acidimicrobiales > RAAP-2 > Bog-473. Next base: position 166,788 of record CAVWKG010000016.1, read on the forward strand.
GGCCGCGAGCATGCCGTAGCCCATGTAGCAGAGCGCATCCGGTTTCGACTGCCGAAGGTTGTCCAGGTTCTCCGTCAGATTCGCCGGCTGCTGGCTGACGGTCTCCAGCGAGACGATTGTCAGATTGTGCCTGCGGCATTCCTGTCGGAAGAACCGGAAATACTCTTCGCCATTGGGTGAGACCTCATTGAGGACAGCAACACGCTCATATCCGTGCCGCACAAGCCAGGCGACGCAGAGAGCGGCATCACCGCCGCAGTCCCCGTTACCGAGTCGAAAGCAATAGTCGCCGGCCAATCGCTCAGTACCCGCCCAGCTGATGAGGGGTACCTGGAGTTCGTTGGCGAGCGGCGCGGCAATGATGGCGTTGTCCGAGCTGTACGCACCGGCGACGCCAATACAGCCTTGATCGACGAGGTACTTGAATCCATCCGCTGTATTACGAGCCGAGCCGCGCGGTAAGCCGTTTTCCGCGTGGAGTACGAACTCGACGGGGCGATCGAGCAAGCCCTGCTCGAGCGCTTCATCGAAGGCCATCCGATGGATCTTGTTGTAGCCGCCCTCGGGACCGTCGAGCGCCGAACCGAGCCAGCCGATCTTGATCGGGTCGGGAGACCCCGACCACCCGCTTGCACTGTCTGCCATCTCGGACTCCTCACTCTCGAATGCGGGATGCAGTTCGCGCACTGCATCCCCCGGTCGTCACGGACATCTGTTGCCGGGGACGTAACAAATATAAAGTATACAATCGTTGCCGTCTGGAGGGCCGGGACGGCGAGAAGCCCTCGGAAAGGATGTCCTGGTGTCTGAGCCGCACACCCACCCCCTGACCATCGGGTTCCCCGGAACCATCAGGTTCCCCGGTGTTGGTGCACCATTGGCTCCAGCCCCTCGCGGTGGTGGGACTTCCGGCGGAGCGCCCGGCTTATGAAGGGGACCACGGGCAATCTGGCCGACCTGTTGACCACTCATCCCTTTTCCGATGGTGAAGACCTGATCAGCACAGTGGACCGGACAGTCTCGGCGGCCACCGTGCGCGTCGAGGCCGCCCGCATCGGCGCACGGCTGGGGTCCGCCGGGATCGAGCCCGGCCAGGCGGTGGTGGTCCAGCTACCCAATGGGCCCGAATTCGTCTTCGCCATGTTCGGGGTCTGGCTGGCCGGCGCGGTGTTCGTGCCGGCCAACCCGCGACAGCCTCCGGCCGAGCTCGAACACGTTCTGGCCTCCACCGCCCCGGTCGCCGTGATCGATACTGCAGGAGTACGCCTCTCAGACGTGCTGCCCACCCGCTACGAGCCCGATACGGCCTTCGTCACCTGGACGTCGGGAACAACGGGACAACCGAAGCCCATCCTCCAGACGCACACGGGGTACCTCGAGCTACTCGATCGCGTCCTCGGTCCGCTGCGGGGCCGTCCTGCCGATCCGGCTCGTCCACCCTCGCCGAACCTGGTCCCGGTGTCCCTGGCCCTCAACGCCGGCATCTACAACGTCCTGTTCGGACTCCGGGCCGGAGCATCCCTCGTCCTCATGGACCGCTTCAGCACCTCGGAGTTCGCCACCCTCGTGAGCCGCTTCTCCATTCGCTCCACCGTCCTGCCCCCTGCGGCCATGGTGATGCTTGCCGACGATTCCGCCGTGACCGATCTGACGCCGCTGCGCTACGTGCGGAGCATCACCGCACCGCTCTCGCCCCTCGCGGCCCGTCGATTCTCGGACAAGTTCGGCGTCACGGTGCTCAACGGCTATGGACAGGCCGAGATCGGAGAAGTCATCGGATGGACGGCCGCCGATGCCCGGGATCATCCCGAAAAGATCGGGGCGGTGGGCCGGCCTCATCCCGGCGTCGCGATCAAGGTGGTGGGCGAGGATGGATCGGTCGATCTCGCCGATACCGTCGGCGAGTTACTGGTGAAGCCACCGCGGATGGCTTCGGGGTACGCGGACGGCGAAAGCCTCGATGATCGACTGGATCCGGAGGGCTACGTCCGCACGGGGGACTTCGCCCGCGTTGACGAGGATGGCTTTGTCTGGATCGAAGGTCGGGTCGGCGACGTCATCAATCGCGGTGGGAACAAGGTGTTCCCGGGGCAGGTCGAGGAAGTCCTGCTCCTCTCTTCCGGTGTGAGAGAGGTGGCGGTGGTGGGCTTACCCGATGAACGCCTCGGAGAGGTGCCTGTCGCCTTCGTCGTCGGTGACGCACCGGACACGGAGCTCGATCGACTCTGCCGCGACCACCTGGTGGCCTACAAGATCCCTGTCGCGTTCCGGCACGTGAACGAGTTGCCAAAGAGCGAGGTGGGCAAGGTGCTGCGCCGGGAACTGGTGGCAATGGGAGCAACTGCAGAACTTGGCCGATGACGTGTCCGTTGAGAGTCGGTAGCGAAAGGCCAGCGACAGGAGCCGCTTAGCCGTCCCAGGCCTCGGTTCGATCGGCGCGCGACGGCTGGCGACCCAGGCGCATGGGCGACAAAGCCGCCTCCACCAGCAGGATCCGGCCCATGCCCTCCGTCGATGCCAGGTTCTGTGCTTCCAGTTCGACCAGCCCCCGGTGGCTACGACGTGCCTTCTCACGATCCGCCCACTCCTGCCAGGTGGGGACGGCCCACAGCAGAAAGCACTCGCTGTCGTCGATCAACGCCGTCTCCCATGCCCCGGCCAGCTTCCAACCGAACTCACCCAGGACCGGGACCACCTCGCGCTGGACAAAGTCCAAATAGCGGCCCGAGCTCCCTCTCGGCACTCGGATCTGCTCGTGTGCGTATACGTCACCCCGGATGCCCTCGGCGCAGGCCTGCTCGATGGTCGGCATCCACGGCGCCGGCACGAGGAGGCGATCCAGACCTCCGGCTCTCAGTTCGGCGGCCGCCGCCCACCACGCCGCGAGCTTGGGGTCCTGCAGATCGCGATGCCCCAGTTCATGTCCGAAGGACCGGGCCAGGCCGTCGAACCCGTCCTCTTCCCACAGGTTGACGACCTGCGGCCAGCGTCCGGTGCTGCCCACGACACCCCACACGCCGTAGCAGAGCTGGTGCCGCTCCTCCTGTGCCGTGGGGCTCCAGTTGGCCGTCATGTGGTACATGTAGCGCCCGCGGTTGTGCCCGATGATGTCGATGTACTCGTGGATGTAGACCTTGTCGTTCACGGCGGACCCACGTCACTCATGGCTGCGCTTCCACGACGGGAGTGAAGTAGGGAAGCGTGATCTCACGGGAAGCCGGGTGGAACGCCACGACGAGGCGCATGTCCTCGTGCAATGCGTCCGGCTCGCACCCGATGACGGCGCTCATCATCCAGACTCCTTCGTCCAGGCGGACCACGGCCGGGGCGTAGGGCACGCGGAACGACGGGTTGGGCGGGCGCCAGACCACCGTCCAGCTGTAGAGGCTACCCCGGCCCGCACTCGCGACCCAGGTTGGCGACGTCGCGTGGCAGTGGGCGCACACGGTGAAGGCACTGAGGCCCTGAGAGCCGCATGCCCCGCACTGCTGGTAGAGCAGGCGCTGTCGGCGACATCCTTCCCAGTAGGCCGCACTGCGGAGGCTCGGGCGTGGGGCCGGGATGCCCTCCGGCTGTGGCAGCAGGAGGCTCATGGGCGCACCCGTCCCAGGAGCAGCACGTCACAGAACAAGGCGCCGGAGCCCCCGTTCGAACAGAGGGCGACATCCGCACCGGCGACCTGGTTGGTGGCGCACACGCCGCGCAGCTGCTGCACGGCGCGGATGACCCGCTGCAGCTGCTGCGCACTGATCCCGGGGTGGCTGAACGACATGGTCCCGCCATCGGTGGTGACTGGGAGTTGACCGCCAGGTGCGATGTTGCCATCCTCGACGAACGGGCCACCTTCACCGAGAGGGCAAAACCCGAAGGCCTCCAACTGCCGGATGATCTCGAAGGAGAACGGGTCGTAGAGTTCGGCGACGTCGACCTCAGAAGGTGTCAGCCCGGCTGTCGCGAAGGCCCGTTTGGCCGCGCTCGCGCCCACCATCCCCGCGACGTCGTCGCCGGCCCGGGGCTGGAAGTCCCACACGGGTGCAACCGTGTAGGCGGGCCCGAAGGAGTCACTTGCCCCCCCGAGGATCCAGACGGGCGTCTCGCATTCGCGTGCCCGCTCGGCGGTCACGAGCACAATGCCGCAGCCGCCCTCCGAGGTCATGGCGCAGTCCAGCAGGTGAAAGGGGTCGGCGATCATGCGAGAGGCCAGAATGTCGGCAGGCGAGAACGGGCCCCGGTCGTGGTAGACGGCATCTGGATTCCGGTGTCCGTTCATACGGATGGTGGCCGCGACGGTGGCGAGCTGCTCGGGCGTCGTTCCGTATGACAGCATGTGACGGCGCGCCATCAGGGCGAATTCAGCCGCCGTGAACAGTCCGTACCCGACAACGAGCTCGTTCGTCGGCCGGGTCCAGGGTGCGGTCGAACTCCGGTCCAGGTGGATGCCGGCCCCTCCCGCTGGGATCACCACCACGTCGCACTGGCCGGTCGTGATCAGGGCGGCGGCGTCCAGGAGTGTCGGGATCCCCAACGAGCTCGGTCGCCGGGTGCAGGGGCCAAGGCCGAGCTCCATGACGATGTCCGCTGAGGCCGGACCGACGACGCCGTCGACTTCGTGCGGCGAGATGCCGGCATCGGCGAGCGCGCCCAGTGCGCCGGCCAGCGCGATCGAGGTCGAGTCGTGGTCCGGAAGGTGTCGCGCCTGCACGGTGTTGTGGACACCGGCAATGGCGACACCGCGAAACGGGTGTGCTGGCACGAGAGGTGAGGGCGCTCGACTTCTTGACCGTCAGGCCGTGACTTCCACCGATTCGAACAGAGAGCGCTCCCGGAAGAGCTGTGCCACCTTGTTCCCCACGTTCCGCATCATCTTGACGTATTCGGCGGACGCCTTGTCCCCGTCTCCCTGCTTCATCGCCCGGGCGATGGCGGCCAGCCCCCGGCTCTCCACCTCCACCGCCTCGGGAACCTCTTCGAAGAAATTGCCGGGCACCAGTGCGGACATGGCTCGCAGCGCCACGTTGATACGGGGCGATGCCGCGCCCTTCACGATCAGGCCGTGAAAGGCGATCGACAGGTCGTAGTGCTCCTCCGCCGTTGTGGCCCGCGCGAACTGCGTCTGTATGGCGCCTAGTTGCTCGGGGAGGTCGTCGGCGGCACGCGCCAACGCACGCTTGGCGGCGAACCCGTAGATCAAACCGAACAACTCGTAGTGATCGTGCACGGTTGGTTCATCGAGCGTGTTGATAAAGGCGCCGCGGTGCATCTCGTTCGTGACCCAGCCCTCGCGCTCGAGCACGATGAGCGCTTCGCGCACAGGTATCCGGCTTACGCCCAGCTCCTGGGCGATGGCATCCTGTGGCACCCGCATGCCGGGCCGCAGCTCGCCCTCGAAGATCAACCGCCGAATGTAGGACGCGATGTGCTCCCCGCTCGGTGTGCGGACGATCTTGGCCTCGCGCCCACCGTTCGAGCGCACCTTGGCATCAGTGCGGGGGCTGTCAGCGGACGATGGCATACGTATATCTTATGCGAACTTGGGTTCCAGCCGGTGCTCTGGCCCTCGCGTTGGGCCTGCCGGCCGGCGCCGGCGGGTCCCCGAACAGGCGGAATGCCCGGCCCTAGGAACCGAAGACATGATAAAATATACAATCTGACGCGTGGGGACACTTGGCCGAGGTGTTGTGGGCAATGACCGAAGGTTGGGTCGACCAGGTGGGCGACCTCGGAGAGCTGACAGGTGGCCCAGGCAGGCCGCGGCCACGGACCGTCTGAACCGATGACGTTGTCGTTCACGGGCGGTGGTCCCGTCCACAACGACACGGGGAGCCTCCTGTCGGTGCCACCAGATGCTGGTGCCGACGAGGTGGTCGAGGCCGTACGAGACTGGATTGCGACGGTGGTACCTGCGGCGTGGGTCGAGGCAGGCCGCCGGGGTGGGCCGGCCGCAGTGCGAGAGGTCAGGACCAGGGCGGAGTACGAAGCGTGGTACCCCGCCTTCGGCAGATCCGGGCTGGTCGCCGCCACCTGGCCGCGTGCCTACGGCGGGCTCGATCTTTCTCCGGAGGCGGCCCGACGGGTCGAGCAGGAGCTCGGCCCGTTCAACCTCGGGCGCCTGAACCCCCTCGGACTCAACCTGGCTGCTCCTGCCCTGTTCGCGCACGGGACCGAGGAGCAGCGACTTCGCTTTCTGCCTCCGATCGTTCGCAACGAGGAGGCCTGGTGCCAGCTCTTCAGCGAACCGGGCGCCGGTTCCGACCTCGCCTCCCTGGCCACCAGGGCCGAGCGTGATGGCGACGACTGGGTCATTACTGGTCAGAAGGTGTGGACCACTTGGGCGCACCTCTCGGACTGGGCCGTGCTCCTCGCACGCACCGAGGTCGACGTGCCGAAGCGCCAGGGGCTGACGTATTTCCTCATCGATCTCTACCAGCCGGGTGTCGAGGTTCGCCCGCTCCGGCACCTGGGCGGTGAGGTCGACTTCAACGAGGTGTTTCTCAACGCGGCCCGCGTCCCCGACGCGTGCAGAGTCGGTGACGTTGGTGCCGGATGGAAGGTCGCCAACTCCACCCTGTCGGGCGAACGCCAGATGGTGTCGGGCGCCGGCTCGGGTGGTGTCGACCGCATCGGGGGCTCCGGTGTCGGCTATCTCATCCGGTTGGCCAAGCGCCGGAGCGCCGGAGACGGCTCGAGTGGGTGGGACGATCCAGTGCGCCGCGACGAGATCGTGCGGCTCTACTGCGAGGAGCGTATCCGGGAGTGGACGAACCAGCGGGTGCGGAGCCGGGCCCGCGCCGGGCGCCCTCCCGGTCCCGAGAGCTCGGTGGGCAAGGTGCACCAGGGTGAGCTGAACCAACGCATCCAGCTTGCGGCCACCTCCCTGTTGGGCCTGGGGGCGACCGCCTGGGTGGGGGAGATGGGGGACTACGCCGCCTCGCTGCCGTATGAGGTCCGGGGAATGCTGCGCAGCCGGGCCAACACGATCGAGGGCGGGACGACCGAAATCAACAAGAACATCCTCGGCGAGCGTGTCCTCGGCTTGCCCCGCGAGCCGGATCCGTACGCCTCGCGGCCGTGGCGGGAGGTGCCGCGCAGTTGAACCCGTATTCCACGCTCCTCGTCGAACGCCACGGACCGGTCGGATGGCTCGTCTTCAATCGCCCCCAGTCGGGGAATGCCATGGATGCCGTCATGTTGGACGAGTTGGAGGCGGCCTGGAGCGAGTTGGACCAAGATCCCGATGTCCGGGTCATCGTGAACACCGGTGAGGGCGGCGTGTTCCAGACCGGCCTCGATGTCGTACAGCTCAGCCGGAATCCCGATGCCCTGCGCAAGCAGTCCGGTCGCACGCGGCGTGCCGAGCTGCGCTTGACGTCCTGGCAGAACGCAGTGTGGAAGCCGGTCATCGCGGCGGTGAACGGGATGTGCGTCGGCGGCGGCCTGCACTTCGTTGCCGATGCCGACATCGTGCTCGCGGCGTCCGACGCCACGTTCCTCGATACCCACGTGTCGGTGGGACAGGTGGCGGCCTACGAGCTGATCGGGCTGGCCCGTCGCATGCCCTTCGAAGCGGTGCTGCGCATGGCCCTGGTCGGACGGCACGAGCGTATGACGGCCGAGCGAGCGCTGGCGCTCGGCATGATCAGCCAGGTGGTCGATCCGCCCGAGCGCCTGCGCGAAGAGGCTCAGACGTTGGCCGAGAAGATCGCCCGCAATTCGCCCGCCGCCATGGCGGCCACCAAGCGGGCGCTCTGGGGCGCCCTCGAGCGGGGGCTCACCGACGCCTGTAAGGCCGGCGCCACGGAGCTGGTCTCCATGTGGGGCCATCCCGACCAGGTCGAGGGACCGGCGGCCTTCGCCGAGAAGCGGGAGCCGCGCTGGGTCACACTCACGGCTCCAGAGCCCACCCCTGAAGGGTAAGACCGAGAATCGACGAGAGGGAATCGCAACGGTGTATGAAACTCTGAAGATCGAGCGCCACGGCCCGGTTGGGTGGTTGATCAACAACCGACCGGAACGCCTCAATGCGATGAACAACACCATGCGCGACGAGTTCGCCGAGGCATGGAAGGAGCTCGACGCCGATCCCGCGGTGCGCGTCATCGTGCACACCGGGGAGGGCAAGGCCTTCCAGACGGGTGTCGACGTGATCGAGATCGCATCCGACGGGATCGGGTTCGAGCGCTATCGCGAGTCGAGCGAGAAGTTCGACTTCCACTTCACGTCCTGGCACAACAACGTGTGGAAGCCAGTCATCACCGCGGTCAACGGGATCTGCGCCGGCGGGGGATTCCACTGGATCGCCGACGCCGACATCGTGCTCGCGGCGTCCGACGCCACGTTCCTCGACCCCCACGTGTCGGTGGGACAGGTGGCGGCCTACGAGCTGATCGGGCTGGCCCGTCGCATGCCCTTCGAAGCGGTGCTGCGCATGGCCCTGGTCGGACGGCACGAGCGTATGACGGCCGAGCGAGCGCTGGCGCTCGGCATGATCAGCCAGGTGGTCGATCCGCCCGAGCGCCTGCGCGAAGAGGCTCAGACGTTGGCCGAGAAGATCGCCCGCAATTCGCCCGCCGCCATGGCGGCCACCAAGCGGGCGCTCTGGGGCGCCCTCGAGCGGGGGCTCACCGACGCCTGTAAGGCCGGCGCCACGGAGCTGGTCTCCATGTGGGGCCATCCCGACCAGGTCGAGGGACCGGCGGCCTTCGCCGAGAAGCGGGAGCCGCGCTGGGTCACCATCGAGGGGTCCGCCGCTCCTTGAGCCGGGACTCTGCCACGGTCGAGCGCCCCACGTGACCGCCATCCTCGCGGCCGAACTCTGGCGACGGGTGGCCCTGGTCTCGGGTATCGACGCCACGTACGGGGCACCCTTCGGTGTGCTCGAGGTCGTACCCATCCCGGCTGCGGTGGCTCCCTTGTTCGCGGTCGCTCACCAAAGGGTCCACGGTGCTCGCGCGGCGGTCCACCGCGGTGACGGTGTGTTCTGGTTGCCGGGGCTCGAGGGTGAGCCGCGCCGCAGCATCGAGGCGGGCTCGGCGGAGGCGTTGGTGGCTGCTGTCCCCGCTCTGTCGTCCTCCGGGGAGGTGGAGATCCGCCTCACGCTGGACTCCGATCAGCCCGTCGAGAGCTTCGTCCCGCCGCCCCTGGCGCCCGATGACAACTGGCTCGAGCCGGCCGAGGAAGCGGTCCAGGCAATGGGTGCCGCCTCCCGTTTGGTTCTGCTGGCCGGTCCTGGCGTCATCAGACAGAGATCTGTGCCGGGCCTGCACGACCTGGCCGTGGCGGCCGGAGTCGGCGTCCTGAACACCTGGGGTGCGAAGGGTGTGTTCGACTGGAGGAGCCAGCACCACCTGGCGACGGTCGGCCTGCAGGCGGACGACTTCGTACTGAGCGGGCTCGAGCAGGCCGACCTGATCATCGGGACGGGGCTCGACCAAGCCGAGTCGCCGGACGATCGCTGGCGGCTCGCCCCCGCCCGCACGATCCCTCCCGCCGGGTTGGCCCCCCTGGCCGAACGGTGTGACCACACTCGCCGCGTGCCGTTGACGATGCCGCCTCTGCGGGCCCGCTTGGCGGAGGTCACGCAGCGGGGATGGGCTGCCTCGGCACCGCCGCTGTCACCGAGCCGCGCCACCATGCACTACGCGGAGCAGGTGGCCGGCGGCGCACTGGTCGCGGCCGACGCCGGCGACGCCGGCTTCTGGGTGGCGCGCACGCTCGGCACGACCCGGCTCGGGGCGGTGGTCGTCCCGTCCGCGTCCGCTCCGGGTTTTGCCGCCGCCTGTGTCGCGGTCTCGCTGCTCCGTCACCCTGGCCGTCCGGCGTTGGCCGTGATCGACCTCGCCCAGGCAGAGGCAACGGCAACGGTCGCGGATGCAGCGGCACGGCGAGGGATCCGCGTCCCGGTCGAGGCGTGGGATCCCGATGGCGATCGCCTCGACGCCGATGCCCACAGGGAGCGGCTGCGCCGGTTGGTCCTCGCCGGGCTTCCGGCAGGAGACGGGCTCTGCACCTTGGCCACCGACCCGCGTCAGCTGTCGGAGATGATCGACGTGGCCGGACCGATCGTCGCCTGGACGTGAGGCAGACGTTCCACGACGACGTCAGCCCCGTCGGAGCCGGAGATCACCCGGCAAGCTGCGCGCGCAGCTCGAACTTCATGACCTTGCCCGTGGGATTCAGCGGGAGTGAGTCCACGATGCGTACGGAACGAGGGACCTTGAAGTTCGCCATGTGGTCCCGGCACCAGGCCATGAGCTCGTCCGGGTCGACGACCTGGCCGGGACGAGGGACGACGAAGGCGACACCGACCTCCCCCAGCCGGTCATCGGGGATACCGACGACCGCCACCTGGCCCACCTGCGGATGGCCGACCATGATGCCTTCGATCTCGGCCGGGTAGACGTTGAAGCCGCCGACGATGTACATGTCCTTCTTCCGGTCCGTGATCCGCAGGTTGCCGTCGTGGCCCAGAATGCCGATGTCCCCCGTGCGGAGCCATCCCTCTTCGTCGATCGCCTCCTTCGTCGCCGTCGGATCCTCGAAGTACTCCTTCATGACGTTGAACCCCTGGACCAGGATCTCACCCGGGTCACCCGGGGCAACGGAATTGCCCTCGGCGTCCACGATCCGCACGCGCACTCCGGGGAGCGGTCGCCCGACGGTGGTGGCGATCACCTCGGGCGGGTCGTCGTGACGGCACATGCTGACCGTGCCCGTCGTCTCGGTGAGGCCGTAGCCGGTCACGACGGTCTCGAAACGCAGGTCGGCGCGCATCCGGCGGATCACGTCCACGGGGACAGTGGCAGCCCCGGTCACCGAGAGGCGCAGGGACGACAGGTCGAACGAAGCGAAGTCCGGATGATTGAGGATCGACTGAAAGACGGTCGGCGGCCCGGGCAGCATGGTGATCTGCTCCGAGGACACGTGCTCCATCACCGGCACCACGTCGAAGACGGCATGGGGGAGGACGGCGGCACCCCGCAGGACGCAGGCCAGCACGCCGGACTTCAGCCCGGCCGTGTGGAAGAACGGATAGACGACGAGGTACCGGTCGCCTCTCCGTAGGCCGACCAGTTCGGACCATGCTGTGTAGGTGCGGACACTGGCGCCGTGCCCCAGCACCGCACCCTTGGGCTTGCCGGTCGTCCCCGAGGTGAAGATGATGTCGGAGGCGTCATCCGCGGCCACGGCGCTCGTTCGACGCGCCACCTCCCGCTGGTGGGCGTCGGTGGTCCGGGCGTTGAACTCGGTGAGGGTCGTGCAGCCCGGCCGCGGCGGTCCCTCCAGCACCACGATCTCCTCCAGACCCTCGAGCCCGGCCACGTCGGCCAGCAATGCGACCAGGTCGGAGCCGAGCAGGTCCGTCACGGCGAAGAGCAGGCGAGCGCGAGAGGTGCGCAGCACGTGGCCGGCCTCCTCGCCGCGGTACCTCGTGTTGAGCGGCACCAGCACGGCACCGACTGCGTAGACGGCGAAACTGGTGATCACCCACGCAGCGCTGTTGGGCGCCCACAGCGCCACACGGTCGCCGCGTTCGATGCCACTGGCCACCAGCGCGCCTGCCACATGGTCGACGCGTTCGGCCAGGTCCCGGAACGAGAGCCGGGTCGTCCCGTCGACCAGAGCCTCGTCGTCACCGAAGCGGTCCGCCGCCCGATCCAGCGCCTCGGGAATCGTCCGCGGCTGACCCTCACCCGACGCGCGGTCTGCCTCGTTTTGGCCTGGCACGGTTGTATATATTATGCGAATGGCGGGAACCGGGGGAGTGACAGCCTCGCAGCCGGATCCGGCCTTCGTGCGAGTCGACCGCCGTGAGGCGGTTGCCATCGTCACCCTCGACCACCCGGCTGACCGCAACGCGCTGTCGCTCGCTCTGACCAGGGCGCTGGCCGCGGCCGTGCACCAGGTGGCCTCCGACGAGAGGGTCGGGGCGATGGTGCTCACCGCGACCGGCACGGTGTTCTCCGCTGGAGGGTCGGTCGACGACCTCCTCGAGCCCCGGGCACCCCTCCGCGAGATGTATGCCGGATTCGTCGCCGTGATGGAGAGCGGGCTGCCGACCGTCGCTGCTGTCAACGGTCCGGCCCTCGGGGCCGGCATGAATCTCGCCCTGGCCTGCGATGTGATCGTGTGCTCACCCTCGGCCCGGTTCGAGACCAGATTCCTCGACGTCGGGCTCCACCCCGGAGGTGGTCACCTGTGGCAGGTACGCCGCCGCCTCGGTCGCCAAGGCGCTGCGGCGCTGGCCTTGTTCGGGGAGACGTTGGACGGTGAGGAGGCGGCCCGCCGGCAGTTGGCCTGGCGCTGCGTTCCCGAGAGCCAGCTGCTGGATACGGCATGGAGGCTGGCGGCACGCGCGGCAGGGCACGATCCGGCGCTCGTGGCCCTCACGCGCCAAACCCTCGATGACAGCGCCGCCTGTGTGCGAGCGTCGGACGCCATCGATCTGGAGCTCGAGCGGCAGCAGTGGTCCATGGGGCGCCCTGAGTTCGTCGCTGCTCTCGGGCGACTACGCGCCCGTCTCGGGCGGGGCGAAGGGAGGGGTCCCGCGTCACTCGACCCGTGGCCGGGCCGCTAGCTAGCCGACCACCGACGACGACCGCAGGGACTCGATGGTCGCCTCGGTCAGCCCGAGCTCATCGCGCAACACCTCCTCCGTGTGCTCTCCGACCCACGGGACGCGTCGGTCGCCGCCCTGGGCGCGGTCCACGATCATGGCCGGGTTGCCCGGCACGAGCACCGGTTGCTCGAGACCGTCCGTCCTCTTGATGCCAACCAGCATGTGACGGGCGTTGACGTGGGCATCGTCAACGAGCTCGTCGGCGCGCACGCAGGGTCCGGCGGCGATGCCAGCTTGGCTCAGGGCTTCGCACACCTCCAGGCGGCTGCGGCCGGCAGCCCATTTCTCGATGGCCGGACGGATGACCTCGTCGAGCTGTTGGACCCAGCCGTACGGAGTGGCGAAACGCTCGTCGGTGAGCCATTCGGGATGTCCGATGAGATGAGCGAGGCGCTCGAAGACGTGGACGCGGGCCACCTGCATGACGAACCAGCCGTCAGCGGCCCGGAAGCCATGATTGATCACCGCCCCGGAGTCGCCACCATCGACCCCCATCGACCAGTAGTTGGTGACGATGTCCGTCATGGCCATCACCGCATCGAGCATCGCGACGTCAACGTATGCGGGTCGCCCCGTCCGGTCGCGGTCCCGCAGAGCGGCGAGGATCCCGATGGTGGTGTACAGCGCTGCCCCGATATCACCGAGCGCGCCCACCGGCGACACCACCGGCGGAAGGTCGCCCGTGCGCTTCATCTCGTAGACACCCGACATGGCCTCGACGATTGGCGCAAAGGCAGGCCAATCTCTGTACGGGCTCGGCACGGAATTGCCGAAGCCCGACACAGACGCGTAGACAACCGTCGGATGGACGGCCACGATGGCGTCGTAGCCGAGCCCCATCCGATCCATCGCACCCGCCTTGAAATTCTCCGCGAAGATGTCGAAGCGTGGGGCCAGGTCGAGGACGAGCTGCCGTCCTTCGGCCCGTTTGAGGTCGACACAGATGCTTCGCTTGTTGAAGTTGTTGCGTAAGAAGGTCGCGCCGACGGGACGGCCTTCGGGATCGGACATCGCCGGCAGTGCGGCACGACCGAGCTCGCCGGCCAGCGGCTCGATCTTGACGACGTCGGCACCGAGACGACCCAACAATTGGGTGGCGTAGGGGAGCGCCTGCATCTGTTCGATGGCCAATACACGGACACCTTCGAGAGGTCGTCCTGCTGCGGACACCGGTCCAGACTCTGCCGCCGCGAACTCCATCTTGAATATTATATCCGAACGGTCGACCTCGTCCTCAGTGCCCGCTCGAGCGCGTCGTGGTGGGTCAGCGCCCCGTGAAGCGCGGTGCGCGTTTCTCCTTGTTCGCCAAGCCGTACTCCCGGAAGTCCTCCGATCGGCTGGAGACTTCCATCGCCCATGCCTCGTCGGCCAGGTGGCTGCTGAGGTCAGAAGTCAGCCCGCGGTGCAGCAACAGCTTGGTGAGCCCGAGCGCGACGGTCGGTGCGGCGGCCAGGCGATCGACGAGCTCCCGAGAATCGGCATCGAGGTCGTCGGCCGGTACGGCGCGATGGACCAACCCCCACGAGGCGGCATCAGCTCCCGAGACCTTCTCACCGAGCATGAGCATCTGGCGAGCACGGGCCACACCCACGAGGCGGGGGATGAGCCAGGTGGCGCCACTGTCGGGTGTGAAGCCAAAGGTCGTGAAGGGAGCCCAGAGCCGGGCGTCCTCCGCCACCACGGCAAAGTCCGTGGCGAGAAGGATGTCGAGACCGAGACCGATGACCCAGCCGCGGGCGGTGCAGACAATCGGCGTCTGACAGGAGAGCATCGCCGGGATGAGGCGGTTGACGTGCCCGTTCATGCGCCGGTGCACCGAACCCACCCGGGGACGTTCGGGACCCGGTGTCCGCTCGGCGAGGTCGAAGCCGGAGCAGAAGTGCTCCCCCTCTCCTTCGAGGTGGATCACCCGCACGGATTCGTCGCTGGCGGCGGCCTCCACGGTGTCGGTCAGCGCGTAGACGATGGGGTCAGTGAGGCTGTTGCGGCGCTCCGGCCGGTTGAAGCGCACACGCAGAACGGCCCCGTCATGTTCACGGGTGATCCCGGGGGGCATGTCTGGGTACGGCTTCACTGCAATTCCTCCGCGGCGAACCGGTCGGCCAGCGCATCGAGTGCTTCTTGGCAGGTGGTGGCGCCTCCAGGAGGTACGGGGAGCTGGACCTCACCGTACCCCCGGGAGGGAAGCAGCACGGTCGCATGGCCCGGCGTTGTCTTCTCGCCCCGCTGGTTCTCCCCCCACACCTCGAGGTCCACCGCCGGACGATCCTGCTCAACGAGATACTTCCGGGTGACCCGCCCCCGCATCCAATGGGTGTCGCCCACATAATTGAACTTGCGGAACTGGCAGTCCAGCCTCCAGAGCCACGCGTCGTCACCCATCCAGTCGGTGCACAGGTGGATCAGCCAGGTCTCGCGCATGCGGCCGTAGTCGTAGCAGGCCGGGTTCCCGGCGCGCCGGGCCCATTCGGGGTCCCAGTGCACGCGCTGTTGGACGTCGGAAATGTTGAGGTCGTCGGGCTTGAAGAAGCGGGGCATGCGCTGCAGCTGGTCGTGCCCGAGCCGGAGCGCGGCCACGCCGTACAGTCCCATGCCCATCCCTGTGTGCCAGACGATCATGTCGGTGACGCGCATGGGACCCTTGACCAAGGGTGGGAGCTCGTCTCCTTCGTGCACGTCCTCCCACCATCGTGGCTCCGCACCGCGCCGCCGGGTTCGCTCTCCCGCGACTGCCTCGCCGATGGCGGCGATCTCGTCGTCGCTGTAGGGGCCGATCGTGACCTCGTCGTTCTTTTTGCGTTCGGTTGCTTTCTCCCGTTCGGCCCGGATCATCAAGCGATATTGGCCCGAGAGGACCCGTCCGCCCGCGACGGCGAACACCTCGGCCAGCCATTCGTGCACGGCTCGACCGGCGAAGTCACCGATCTTGTCGTGCACGCCCACCAGTGCGTTGCGGCGGGTCACCCGCATTCCGGGCCGCAGCGGGTTCCACCACTCTCGGAACGACCCCGAGTAGAAGGCGTGGACGCCTCCGAGCGGGTCGCCTTTCATGAGTGCCTTCGTCTCTCCCTCCAGAACGGTGACCTCGTCCTCTCCGATGAGGGTGTCCCCGCCGACCAGATGAGGGGGCGCGATCGGGCCGGACCACCGCGTGTGCGCACCGTAGGCCGGATCGCACCACAGGGGATTGTCGTCGCCGTACGCCTCGGCGACGTGCCGAAAGGCGTCCTCATTCGGGATCCGGTAATGAGGTGGGTTGGTGTGGGGCCGCGCGATCCCGATCCGCTGCCGGAGGCGGGCGACCCCCTCGTCGGTGATGGCGTCAGCCACGCGGCGGCCAGGACCAGGCGCCCAGGGAAGTTGAGTACGCGGTGGCGACATTCAAACGTCGATGCACTGTGTCTGCCTCCTGAACCCAGAATTTCAAATATAGTATACGAACGTATCTACGCTCGGGGCTCAGATCCGTGTGGGCCGGCTCAGGCAATTTTTCTCGCCGAGTCCGTATGGGTGGAGGCAGCGATGGATTTTGACGACACCGAGGAGGACGCGGCGTTCCGGCGCGAGGTGTCGGCATGGCTGAAGGAGCATGCGGAGCTCAGAACGGGCGTCGATGACTGGTCCCGGAACCCCGCACGTCCCGACTATGTACGCCGCTGCCGCGAATGGCAGCACACCCTCTTCGAGGGTGGCTGGGGTGCCATCACTTGGCCGCAGGAATATGGTGGTCGGGGCGAGGGAGCGTGGCACCAGGCCATCTTCGCTCAGGAAATGGCCAAGTTCGACGTCTCGACGGGAGCGTTCGCCGTCGGGATCGGTATGGCTGGTCCGACGCTCATTGCCCACGGGTCGGAGGACCAGAAACGTGCGCATCTCCCAGCGATGCTGCGGGGCGAGGCGGTGTGGTGTCAGCTCTTCTCAGAGCCGGATGCCGGATCCGATCTTGCCGGCCTGACGACCCGCGCCCTACGCGATGGAGAGGAGTTTGTGGTGAACGGCCAGAAGGTCTGGACGTCAGGTGCGCAACACAGTGATTGGGGGATCCTGATTGCGCGCACGAACCAGTATGCACCCAAGCATCGCGGCATTACGTACTTCCTCGTCGATATGCAGACTCCCGGCATCGAGGTCCGGCCGCTCCGACAGATCACCGGGAGTGCGCATTTCAACGAGGTCTATCTCACTGATGTCGTGGTCCCGGCGGGGAATGTGGTGGGAGGGATCGACGACGGGTGGTCCGTGGCGCATACGACAATGAGCTATGAGCGCGCCCTTATCGGCGGCATAGGCCAGAGCATCTCGATCGCCCAGGTGCTGGACCTGGCCCACCGTTGCGACAAGGGCGACGATCCCTTGGTGCGCCAACAGATCGCCGATTACTACACGCGGGTGCAGCTCCTTCGGTTTATGAATTATCGCGTGCAAACGGCGCTCTCCAAAGGTCGCCTACCAGGTCCGGAGGCATCCACCACAAAGCTGTTCGTTTCCCAGCACATGAGCCTGAACGGTGAGTTGTTCATGAACCTGGCCGGCGCCAAAGGGATGTTGGCCGGTGACGCAGCGGTCGACGATGGTTTCTGGGAGACAGCCTTCCTCAACCAGTGGACATCCAAACTCGGGGGCGGCACCGACAACATGCAGCGCAACTCCCTGGCCGAGCGCGTCCTCGGTCTCCCGCGAGAGCCCCGCAGCGACAAGGATCAGCCGTTCAGCGAGACGCACCGGGCGGCGCGGTCCGGCCCGGCGCACACGGCGCGGAATTCATGACAGGGCGTGACCAAGGGAAGGGAGCGTGATGACAGACAAGGTGCTGCTCGAGGTGAACGGCCCAGTTGCGGTGATCACGAACAACAATCCGGAAAAGCGCAACGCGTTCGATGACGATATGGACGCCCGCTTGTTCGACATCTTGACAGAGTTGAAGGGTCGTCCAGAGGTACGTGCCGTCATCTGGCGAGGCGAGGGCAAGGCATGGTCGTCCGGCCGGGACGTGTCCGTGATCGGGAACAACGCCACCTCCCTCAGTCATCACGAGCTCATGAGCCGCGGCCATCGGGGCATCCTGCAGGTCTTCGAACTGGACGCACCGATCATCGTGGCCATTCACGGATGGGCCATCGGCGGATCCTTCCAGCGCGCCCTTTTGTGCGACATCAGGATCGCGGCCGCGGGGTCACGCTTCATGCTGCCCGAAGTGGGCCATGGCGTCATCCCAGACACGGGTGGCATGGGTCGTCTCTACGAGATCTGTGGCAGCGGTGTGGCCAGCGACCTCGTACTCACCGGGCGCGCCATGGGCGCCGAAGAGGCCTACGGTCACGGGATCGTCTCTCGCATCGTTGCACCCGAGGCACTCGACGAAACGGCATCGGAGATTGCCCACAAGATCGCGGCCTCGCCGAAGGTCACGGTCACGATGGCCCGCCGAGTCCTGCGGCATCTGAGCGAACCCGGGGTACGGTCCTCCATGGAGGACGAGCTGATCTACCAGACCTTCATCAACAAGTCATCCGACTTTGCTGAATTCCGAGCGGCGAGCGCCGAAGGACGCGAGCCGCGCTACACCGGGAGCTGATCATGACTCAACAGAGTGGACTGCCCGAGCCGCCACCCCTGGGAACACGGGCCCTCCCGGAGGGGATCTATGCCGGGACCTGCGTCTTCGTCACCGGTGGCGGAACGGGCCTCGGCAAGGCCATCGCCACCGAGTTTGCGCGGCTCGGAGCCGACGTGGTCATCGCCAGTCGGAAAGCCGATCATCTCGGCGCCGGACGGGACGCGATCGAAGCACTCGGGGCTCGTGTCCTGGGGGTGACGTGCGACATTCGTGACGCCGATCAGGTCAGTGCCGCCTTCGACGAGGCCACCGCGACCTTTGGCCTTCCCAGTGTGCTCATCAACAACGCGGCAGCGAACTTTCCAGTGCCAGCGGAGGACATGTCGCCCAACGCCTGGCGGACCGTCGTCGACATCACCCTCAACGGCACCTTTTTCTGCTCGCGTGAATTCGCGCGGCGTCATATCGAAGCCGGAACGGCAGGCTCCATCGTCAACGTCGGGGCGTCCTACGCCTGGACGGGAGGTCCGGGATTCGCACACTCGGCCGCGGCGAAGGCGGGGGTGAAGAACATGGTGGAGACACTCGCTGTGGAATGGGGGCCTTATGGGATCCAGGTGAACGGTCTGGTGCCGGGGCTCTTCCCCCACGAGGACATGACCGCTGACATCAAGGGCAATCTTGATCGGACCAACGAGAAGGACGCCTGCCAGCCGGCGCTACGGGTCGGGCGACTGCAAGAGCTCGGCTGGGCCGCGGCCTTTCTCGCCTCACCTTTCGCCCGGTTCATCTCCGGGCATACCCTGGTCGTCGACGGGGCCAATTGGCAGCGCCGAACACTGACGAATCCCGCCGTGATCACCGTGCGCGACCAAATGGGGCGCGGGCCGTTCGATCCCACCCCGGCCCGGTAGAGAGTGAGGCAGGAATGAAGACTGGCAACGACACGATCGACCGGGCGAATGGTCACTACACCATCATCACGGCGGACAGCCACGCCGGCGGCAGCCATGCTGCCTACCGGGAGTACCTCGATCCCGAGTACCTCGAGGAGTTCGACGCCTGGAGGGCCAAGTACAAGAACCCCTATAGGGATCTCGGGGACACGAGGCGGCTCCGCAATTGGGACAACGACATGCGCAACGGTCAGCAGGAGGCCGACGGCGTCGTCGGTGAGGTCATCTTCCCGAACACCATCCCGCCATTCTTCCCCAGCTTCGTCCTTTTCGCTGCTCCTCCCAGGCCCGAAGAGTACGAGCATCGTCTCGCCGGCATCCGGGCCCACAACCGTTGGCTCGTGGACTTCTGTGGCGAGTTTTCCGCTCGCCGCGCCGGTATCGGCCAGATCTTCCTCAATGACATCGACGACGCCATTGCCGACGTTCACTGGATCAAGGAGCACGGTCTCCGCGGCGGTATCCTCCTGCCCAACATTCCGCCGGATGTCACCTGGGTCCGACCCCTCTACGACCCCGCCTATGACCGACTCTGGAAGGTCATCGAGGACCTCGAGGTTCCCGTCAACGTCCACGGGGGCACGGGTGTGCCTGATTACGGCGACTATCCGTTTGCCATGCTCTTCTACATCAACGAGGCAGGCTTCTACTCACAGCGGCCCTTCGTGCAGTTTGTTCTCGGGGGCATCTTCGAGCGGTTCCCCCGGCTGAAGTTTGCAATCACGGAAGCCCAGTGTTCTTGGGTGCCGAAGTTGTTGAAGGATCTCGATGCCACCATCGACCGCATCCGCAAGACCGGCCAGACCGGGGAGATCCGCTACGGCGACGAGCACAAGCTCCCTCATCTGGCCAGTGAGTATTTCGCCCAGAACGTGTGGATGGGAGTCAGCCAACCCCGACCCGGCGACGTGGAGGTCCGGGCACAGATCGGTGCCGATCGGTTCATGTGGGGCAGCGACTATCCCCACGACGAGGGGACCCACCCCTTCACCCGCGAAACGCTCCGCCAGGTGATGTCCGGAATCGGTCCGGACGAGAAGCAGAGGCTCCTCGGGGAGAATTGCGCCAATCTCTACGACTTCGATCTCGCGAAGTTGGCGCCGCTTGCGGCGAAGCTCGGCCCCACGGTCCAGGAGCTCGACGAGCCTCTCGACCGGCTGCCCGAGCACGCGAACGACGCGCTCCGCCGGTCAGCGCTGGAACTCGAGGCCCGCACCCTTTGAGGTGACGCCTCTCGGGAGAACTCGGAGAGGGAGAAGCGACTGCGCCCGGTGATGCAATTAGGCCCGTTGATCGGATGCTCGGGTTCCGCTCGGTCTAGTTGGCTTCCGAACCGGGGCCGATGTGATTCCCGTTGGAGTCGGGTGCCGCTGCCTCCACCTCCACCGGCTGCACGGGTCCCAGGTAGGCAGAGTGCAGCACCGATTCCACGTCGCCTGCCGCTCCGGTCTGGACGATCCGTCCGTTCGCCATGACCATGGCCGAGGTGGCAACCGACAGCGCGGTGCGTGCGAACTGCTCGACCACCACGACGGTGATGCCCTCCGTCGCCAGCTCGACTACATGGTTGTAGAGCTCGTCGACGATAATGGGCGCAAGCCCCATCGAGAGCTCATCGAGCATGAGCAACCTCGGGCTGGACGCCACGGCGCGGGCCAGCGCCAGCATCTGCTGCTCGCCACCCGAGAGCGTGCCAGCCGGTTGGTCACGACGATCCGCCAGCCGCGGGAACCGTTCGAAGGCGCAACGCTCGACGTGACGGCGTCCTGAACCGCTGTGGGTCATGACCCAGAGGTTCTCCCGCACGGTCAGGTTCGGGAACACGCCGCGACCCTCGGGGATCAGGCAGAGTCCCCGACGGGCCAAGGAGGCCGTCGATCCCTCGCGCACCCTTTCACCGGCGAAGCGGACTTCGCCCTCGCTCGGTCCCATGATCCCGGCCGCCAGGGCCAGGAGGGTCGACTTTCCGGCACCGTTTGCCCCGAGGACAGCGGTCACCACGCCCTCCTCGAACGTCGCGTCGACGCCGTGGATCACCTCGACTTCCTCGTAGGCCGCCCGCACTCCCCGGAATTCCAACAGGGGTTCAGCCATCGGCGACCGCTGTCGACACTGTGCCGAGGTAGGCGGCCTGGACCTCGGGGTCGGCCCGGATCTCCGCGGGCGTACCGGTGCAGATGACGCGGCCGTAGTCGAGGACCACGACGGTGTGGCAGACGTTCATGACCAGTTCCATGTCGTGTTCGACCAGCAGAATGGCGAGTCCCTCGTTCGCCAGGGAGCGCAGAACCTCCGAGAAGCGCTGGGTTTCGTCCGTGTCCTGGCCCGCCGCCGGTTCGTCGAGGAGGAGGACTTTGGGCCTCGTGGCGAGGGCACGCGCCAGCTCGACAATGCGCCCGGTTCCGGTCGGCAGGGTGTCCGCTCGGTCATTGGCCACGGGTGTCAATCCCAGCCGGTCGAGCACCTCCTCACGGATCTCGTGAATCGCTTTCGACCGCGCCTTCAGGACTCCCCGCTGTGCGATGGATGCGGCAACTCCGATGTTCTCGGCGACTGTCAGAGTGCCGAAGAGCTCCAGGCGTTGGAACGTCCGGCCGAGTCCCAGCCGGGCACGGCGATAGGACGACAGCCCGCGCAGATCCCGACCGTCGAGACTAACGGTGCCCGCATTGGGGCGCTGCATTCCCGTCACCACATTGAACAGAGTCGTCTTGCCGGCTCCGTTCGGCCCGATCAAGCCGGTGATCGCACCCTCAGCCGCGCTGAGCGACACCTCGGAGAGCGCGGCCAAGCCCCCGAAGCGAACCGAGACCTCCTGGATCTCAAGTCCCACTGGTGCCTCCGGCCCCCGACAGCGAGGCGAGCGGATCGGCCGGGCCCACCGGACCCTCGTCGGAAACCGCCTCGGCGAACCAGGCGTCCCTCTTTTCCTTGGACCGCCGTTCGGGCAGGCCGAACGCGGGCGGCGCGACCCTCGCCCGGTAGTCAGCGACGTAGGCCGGGACCGGCAACAGCGCGAGGTCGACCACCAGGATGATGGTCATCGTCCAGTTGCCGATCGCCCCTCCCAGTCGGAGCGCCCAGGCCCCCCCGACCACCGCCACGATCAGGGCCACCAGCCAACGGCGTCGCGCCACCGACAGGTAGACCGGGCGGATGCTGCCCGGGATCGTCCCGTTGGGCGTGGTCCCAACGCCGATGCCGCCAAGGCCGACGAGGACCAGCGGCAACTGGGTGAGCGTCGGGAAGAGATTGGTGAAGAGCGGCGATCCCTGGTACATGCCGTTCAACCCCGCCGCACCGAACGAGGTGATCCCGAAGACAACCATCACCAAGAGCACGGAGAGGCCGTTGAAGAACTGGAAGACATCTGGCGCCGCGCTGCCGAGAGCCATGCCGTAGATGCCGCCACCGACTCCTGCCAGGGCGGCCGAGAAGGCGAAGACTCCGATGAGCGATGCCCGGCCGTTCATGCCCAGCGTGGCACACGCGGCGGGGCTGTCCTTCATGGCGAGCAGACGTTGCCCGAACTCCGATCGCCGCACGGCGACGACGAGCACGACCAGGATCACGAAGGCTACTGACCCCGCGACGAACTGCGATGTCTTGGAGTTGAGCGCGAACGAGCCGACGCGGAAGGGAGCAAAGATGAGGGACCCCGACCCGAAGGGCGCGTAGGGATGCCCGAAGAGGTTGAACGATGGGAGCACGAACACCCAGTTGTCCATCGTGATGGCAAAGGCGGCGGTGGCCAGTGCGAAGTAGATGCCCGAGAGTCGCAATGCAGGGATGGCGACGATGACGCCGATCACTGCGCACACACCCGCCGCGGCCAAGAGGGAGAGAGGGTTCCCCTGGGCGCCGAGATGCCCCACCATGGTGGCGCCGATGCCGGCGAAGGTCATCTGGCACAACGACAGGCGCCCGGCGTAGCCGACGATGGGGACGACGGAGAGCCCGACAATGGCCAGCCCCCACATGCGATTGAGGCTGAAGAGGTCGGCTGTCGAAACGGTCGTCGCCAAGAAGATGGCGGTGATGATCGTGCCGACGCAGAAGAGGCCGGTGCCGTTCCACGTGGGGCGGAAGGCGAGCTCGCGACTCCGAAGCTGCCGGTGCCCGCGCAGGCGCGACTGAGGCAGTACCAAGAGGGCGATGAAGAGGATGATCGCGGGCACTGCGTTCTCGAAACCTTGGACGTAGGGGTCCTGGGGCAGATAGGCCACCGAGTACGCGATGGAGAGACCCAGGATGATCGCACCTACGAAGGTCATCGGAATGGAGCGCAGGCGCCCGATGACGGACGCGGCGTAGGCGTTGACGATGAGGAGGGTCAGCGCAGAGGCGGACAGCGTGAGTGTGGGTGCGATGAGGATCCCCGCCAGTGCGGCCAGCATGGAGCCGATGATCCAGGCGTTGCGGGCATTGGCAATGGCACTCGACCCGTTGAGCGAGGTAAGCGTCCGGTCGTCGACGCTGGCCCGCATGGTGACGCCCATCCGGGTGCGGTAGAGGAACAACCGCAGCCCGATGGCGACGACCAGGGCCAGGATCAAGATCGTCACGTCGTTGTAGGAGATCCTGATCGTCCCAAGGACCAGGGTGTCGTTGTTGAAGAGGGGGGGCAGGGCCCGATAGGTCGTGGGGTTCCAGATCCACTGCGCGACACCCAGGAACATCAGCGCGATGGCCAGCGTGACGACCAGTTTGGATGCCTCCGAGACACCTTCGAGCCGGCGCATCACCGCCACTTCGATCACGATCCCGATGACCGGCGCCAGCACGAGGATGCAGACGAGCAGCGAGACGACCACCGGCCAGCCCCAGCCGATACTCATCTGCCAGTAGGCGAAGGCACAGACCATCCCGATGGCGCCGTGCGCCCAATTGAAGATACCGGTCGTCGTGTAGGTGAGCGTGAGGCCGCTCGCCGTTATCGCGTAGATGCCCGCTGCAGCCAGGCCGCCGATAGTGAAGATGATGAATTCATGCACGGCCGTCCCCCGACGAATTGATCAGGCGCATGTCCGGACAAGACCATGGAATTTGCACCCACCCCCGCGGCCTGCCGGACCCATGCTCACAAGGAATTCAGTTGCTGTTGCTGTTGCGCGGTCAGTTGCACGACGTTCTTCGGGTTGCAGTTCCAGATGGATTGCGTGGGCTTGGTGATCGCCTTGTCGTAGCTGATCCCTTTGGAACTGAGCTTCAGGATGGCGAAGCACGGTGAGGGCTGGGGGTTCTTGTTGGAGAGTGTCAACGTGGGAATCGGCGCCTCGATGCCGCCGGCGTCCCAGTTCTTCACCGCCGCCGCGTTGTTGAGCACGCACGTCACCGTGAGGCTGGCGCCACAGGCCGAGGCTGCCTTCGCCCACAGGAGCCACGCCTCGGCCCCCTCCTCGTCGTCGAAGTCGATGGTGTCGCCCTTGGCGTAGGTGTGCATGGTGTTGACGAGCTGCTCTGTCGAGGGGTTCTGCGAGGCCAACGCGAGCGGCCACCACGACGTCTCGACGTAGACCGGCGGCAGACTGGGGTTCGCGGCCACGGATTGCTGCGTCTGGGCGTTGGCGAACTGGGTCCCCAACAAGATGAAGGCAGGGTGGTAGCCCGCAGTGGTCATCGCCTGGGCGAAGGGGACGAAGTTGGCGGTATCGGCAGGCCACAGCGCCTGGGCCCCCTTGCTCTGGTAGTCCTCGATGTAGGGCGCCCAGTTCTCTATTGTGACCGGGGGCTCCAGGAAGTCGACGACATGCCAGCCCTGGGCCTCGGCGCCGAATTCGTACTTCGTCTCGGGCTGGAGGACAGAAGGTGTGTCGGCCCCACCCATGCCGGCCTGCTTGACGGCCTGCGGGTAGGCCTTGGCCAGCGCCCCGAACCACCCCGCGGTCACCGAGTCCGTGTTGATGCCACTCGGGTCGACTTGGTCGGTGGCCAGATCGGAAGCGTTCGAGACGACATAGCCGCTGATCTGGCCCAGGCCGCACTGCTCACGGATGGGGACCGACGGCTGGTCGAGGGCCATGCCGCCGCCGACCGCCATGAAGTCGCTCTGGCAGGCTGCGGTCGCCTGCTGCGCCGCGTTGAACAGTGCGGCGTCACGGTTGTCGATCACGATGTGGCGGCCGTTGATGCCCCCCGAGGCGTTGCACCAAGCGGCAAACGCCGTGGCCTGCTGGGGGAACTCGGCCTCGAGTCCCGGCTCGACGGTGTTGGCGGCGTCGTTGAACACGGCGATGTGGATGGCCTTGGAGGCCACGCCGCGCACCGACGAGGCACCGCCGGGTCCCGGTTCGCAAACCTTGCCCACTCCGGGCCAGACGCCGTTGGGGGCGGCGCTCGCGGACAACGTCCGGTTGGCCGCCGTCGCCGCCGCGGCGGTCGTCGACGGCAGTGCCAGGTACGCCCCTGCGACCATCACGGTCGCCATGGCAAGCGGCAGCGCCGACCTTCCATGCTGGGCTCTTCTTTTGCGGAACATCCTCACACCCTCCCCGGAGCAGTTTTCGATCGGGTCATTCAATCAGTACCGCGGCCGGAGCGGGGATCGGCCCGCAGAGGCGAGCCGAGAGAAGATGCAAAGAATCGGATCCCACGCTGCATATACCCCCCGGATTTCATTTTCCCTCCCTGAGCCGAGGGGCAAGTGCCCCTCGGCTGATGAACATGCCGGACCCGCACGTGTATGTGCGACCCGCATCTCAGCACGTGGTGACGGACTCTACACGGTGCACCAATTTCGAATATAGTATACGAACGAATGTTTCGGGGGAGCGCAAAAACGGGCCGTCGGCGGGGCCCGGCCGCCCGGTGATGCGGCGCGTCGGCCGGAACCTGTGCATGTGGACCGGCGGTCGAGGAGGCAGAGTCACGACATGCCTGTCGGCGTTGCATCGTGCTCCGCATCGTAGGGAATCCAACACCTCGTGAGCGAATTCAATCTGGCCGACCTGTGGGAAGCGGTCGTCGACGGCGTGCCCGCTCGCGTCGCGCTGCGCTGTGGCGAACAGCGCCGGACCTACGCGCAACTCGAGGAGCATTCCAACCGATTGGCCCACTGGTACCTCGAACAGGGCGTACGAGCGGGAGACCACATCGGACTCTATTTGGAGAACTGTGTGGAGTACGTCGAGGCGACGTTGGCCGCCTACAAGGTCCGAGCTGTGCCCATCAACATCAACTATCGGTATACCTCGGGGGAATTGCAGCACCTCTTCAACGATGCCGACCTCGTGGGCGTCGTGCATCAGTGGGGCTTCACGAACCGAGTGACGGAGGTTGAACCCCAGATCCCGACACTGCGTTGGAAACTGGCCACCGGTTCCGCGTACGACGACGCGCTGGCTTCGTCGTCGTCCGCTCGGGACTTTGGCCCTCGCTCGGGGGACGATCACTACATTCTGTACACCGGCGGCACCACGGGTGTGCCAAAAGGCGTCGTGTGGCGACAGGAAGACGCGTTCTTCGCCTGTATGGGGGGAGGCAACCCCGCCCTGCCCGAGGTCACGTCGGTCGCGGAGCTGGTTCAGCGGATAGCGCCCGATCAGAGCACCTTCCTGCTCCTGGCTCCGTTGATGCACGCGGCAGGTGGATGGGTGGTACTGCTCCATCTCTTCAGCGGGAACAAGGTCGTTTTGTGGTCGGGCTCGCTCGACCCGCCGAAGGTCTGGCGCACGATCGAGCGAGAGAAGGTCACGGCCACCAGTACGGTGGGGGATGCCGTCATGCGACCCTTGCTTGACGCATGGGACGACTTCGATCCAAAACCCGACATCGGATCATTGGCGGTGGTCAGCTCGGGGGGCGCCCCCCTGTCGAGGGCGTTGCGCGATCGGTTCCTCGCGACCTTCCCCTCCATCCCACTCTCGGACGGGTATGGATCGTCCGAGACGGGGATTCAGGCCGGGCGCATGTTCCTGGGGCCGATCGGTGAGAAGCCCGAGCCGCAGTTCACCGCCCAACAGGCGGTGATAATGGATGAGGAGACCCACCGGCCCGTGGGGCCAGGTTCGGGCATCGTCGGTCGCGTCGCTCGGACCGGACGGATCCCGCGGGCCTACTACAAGGACCCAACGAAATCCGCGGCGACATTCGTCGAGTGGGAAGGACGGCGGTGGTCGCTCACCGGGGACATGGGCACCGTTGCGCAAGATGGCACCATCACATTGCTCGGGCGCGGCAACCTGTGCATCAACACCGGAGGCGAGAAGGTGTATCCCGAGGAAGTGGAAGCCGTCCTGCGCCAGTCGCGCTCGGTCTACGACGTGGTCGTTGTCGGCGTCCCCGATGAGCGCTGGGGGGAGCGCGTTGTTGCTGTTGTGCAGCCGACGAGCGGAACGGACCCGACGGAGGGCGAGCTGAAGACTCTGGTACGGGCCTCTCTGGCCGGCTACAAGGTGCCGAAACAGGTGATCTTCGTCGATGAAGTTGTTCGGTCCCCGACTGGGAAGGCCGACTACCGCTGGGCGGCAGTGGTGGCGGCGTCAGCCTGAATATCTCCGAACAGGCCCCGCCCGTCGCGGCACGAACGCAGCCATTGCGTCAGAGCCCTTGGGGAACGTCACCGACCAGGCCGGACCGTCGCAACCTCACGATCGCGGCAGGCGAGTAGCCGAGTTCCTCGAGAACCTGTTCGTTGTCACGCCCGAGGGTCGGCGACGGTGACCTGAGCCACCGAGCAACCCGCGAGAAGCGGAACGGCAGCGTCGGGATCTGGTGGCTCCCGGTGATCGCATGCTCTTCCACCTCGAAGAGCCCTCGATGTCTGAGCTGTGGGTTGGCCGCGATGTCACGGGGAGGAATCACGGCGGACGATGGTATGCCCGCGTCGAGAAGCATCTGAGCGGACTCCTCGGCCGAGTGCTGGCTCGTCCACCGCGACAGCTCACGGTCGATGTGGTCGTGCGCACCGTGTCGGCCGGCGGAATGTCCCAATGCACGACTCCGCGCCCACTGCGGGTCACCCAGTAACGACCGCAGGGACCGCCATTCGTCGTCACTGGCAATCGCAATGGCGACCCATTCGTCTTCGCCGGCACTGGGGTAAACCCCCTGGGGGGCGGCCTGCGGGCCCCTGTTGCCGTCACGACAGAGCAACGTTCCATTCGAGCTGTACGCGACCACCTGTTCCGCTGCGGCATTGAGCACGGACTCGACCATGGCGGCCTCGACCAGGGTCCCCCCGCCGCCTCGATCGCGCTCCATGAGCGCAAGCAGGGTGGCAATGACCGCGTGCATTCCCGCCAAAGGGTCACAGGCCCCGCGCACCAACACGGGAGGCCCCTCGGCGAACCCCGTCAACCACGCCATGCCGGTCAGGCACTCCATGGTCTGGGCGAAGCCAGTCCGGTCCCTCCAGGGCCCATCAAGTCCGAAGGCCGGCATCCGCACCATGATCAGCTGGTCGTTCAGCGCGTGGACTCGGTCCCAGTCGAAGCCGAACTGCTCCATCACCCTGGGCGTGAAGTTCTCGACCAGGACATCGGCGGTCTCCAGGAGTCGTTCGAACATCTCGGACCCCTCTGGACGCGACAGATCAAAGGTAACCCCACGTTTTCCTGCATTGGCCGCATGGAAGATAGGACTCCACTCCCACCATCGGTCATGTGTCGGGGGCTGGGTACTGGCGAAGCGCATGTTGTCTGGTCTCGCGACTGATTCGATCTTGATGACGTCGGCGCCCAGACTGGCCAGGGCACCCGTGGCGACCGGACCGGCCCACCAGGCGGTGCAGTCGACCACCCGAATGTCGGAAAGGGGGAGTCGCCAGCTGTCGGCGCCCGCGCCACCATCCGGCTGGGAAGCGCGGCCACCCCGGGTGGGAGCATCCGTCCGCGGGAGCCACTCGATCGAGTCGTCATCTTGACCGAGACCTGGAGCAGGGGCGAACGGTCGTGGGGAGAGCCCTGAGATCCGATAGGGAACACGGGGTTGGAGGAATCGACCCGAGGGATTCGGTACGAAGACACGGCGGGAGACGAACTGTTCGAACTGGGTCATGCTTGCGCCGTCGAGGAGGGGACCCGCCGGGATCCGGTACATCGCCGCGGCCTCCAAGATCTCCTCCGTGGTGTGCTGCGTCGTGTACTGGTGCACGGCGGACAGGAACTCCTCCCGCCGGCGAAATCGCTTGGCGACCCGAGGCAGGTCGGGGTCAGCCACGAGGTCGGGCCGCTCGATCATGAGCAAGAAGTCCTGGAACTGCTGGGCGCTGTTCGTGGTGATGACGAAGTACCCGTCCCGTGTTGGCTCGATGGAGGGAACCTCGATCGTCCGTCCCGTGCCCACCATCTCGGGCCACCCCGCAAAGGACGCGAACACCGAGGGGTACGTCACCATGGTGACGGCCATGCAGTCGAGCATTGCCACATCGACCAGTTCCCCATGGCCGCTGCGGAAGGCCTCACGAAGCGCGGCGATCGCGCCCAATGCCGCATAGGTACCCGACGTCCACTCGCCCAGGCGGCCGCCGGCGGAGAGAGGTGGTTGCTCCGGGAGGCCACGCTGACCGGTGGATCCGCACGCGGCCTGCAAGGTGAATTCTGTGCTCGGGCGGCCAGCCCAGGGCCCGTTGCAACCGAATGGCGTGATGGTGACGACCACCAATGACGGGTTGTCGTTCCAGAGGACACCGGTGTCGACGGGCTCGTTGCTGAGGAAGACGTCTGCCGCGGCGAGCAGGTCCCCGGGCTGACCTTGAACGGAGCGCTTCGACGTGTTGAGGTATTCGAAGAGGGCACCCGATTCCCAGTGTCGTAACGGGTCACCTTCGGGCATTTCCACCTTGATCACGTCCGCACCCGCGTCGGCCAACAGTTTGGAGCAGTAGGGGCCGGCGATTTCTGTGGTGCAATCGACCACGCGGACGCCGTTGAGCATCAGGAGGCTACCCACCGTGTCGCTGTCGTGAAGGGGTTCCTCGGCGGCGGACAGGGCATGAGAGACTAAATATAATATGGACATTGCGGGCCACGCGTACCGGCTTGCTGGTTCAAGGGGGCGCCGGTGAAGGCAGACGACATGATCCTCATCAGCGTGGACGATCACATCGCAGAGCCCGCGGACATGTTCGATGCGCACGTCCCCGCCAAGTACCGGCACCTCGCGCCCCGGGTCGAAACGGACGAGCACGGGTTCCAGCAGTGGTGGTATGGCGACAAGAAGGGTCGAAACCTCGGGCTCAACGCGGTAGCCGGCAAGCCACCGGAGATGTTCAATGTCAACCCGACCAACTACAGCGAAATGCGTCCGGGCTGTTACGACGTGCACGAACGAGTACGTGACATGTCGGCCGGCGGTACGCTCGCCGGTCTCAACTTCCCCAATTGGACCGGCTTCTCGGGTCAGGTGCTGAACGAGGGACCGGATCTGGCCGTGAACGAGGTCATGATCAAGGCGTACAACGACTGGCATGTCGACGAATGGTGCGCCGGCTATCCCGATCGGTTCATTCCGTGCGGCATTTTGCCGCTGTTCGACGTGCACAAGGCGGCGGAAGAGGTCCGTCGGCTCGCCGGCAAAGGCTGCCACGCCGTGACATTCTCAGAGAACCCAGCGGCTCTCCACATGCCGTCCATCCATTCGGGCCACTGGGACCCCCTCTTCGCTGCATGCTCCGACGTGGGCACAGTCCTGTGCCTGCATGTCGGTTCGTCCTCCAAGGCGGCGGCAACTTCCGCTGACGCACCCGCCTCGGTCGCGATGGGACTCTCGTCGGTGATGTCGATCTACTCGCTCGGGGACCTACTGTGGGCCGATTTCTGGTGGCGCTTTCCCGACCTCATGTTCTCTCTCACGGAGGGGGACATCGGGTGGATCCCGTACTTCCTGCAGCGGGCCGAGCATATTCAACAACGTCACTCGGGCTGGACGGGGCAGGGCTTCCCCAGCGGCATGGGTCCGGCCGACGTGTTCAGGCAGCGAGTTCTGTGCTGCTTCATCAATGACCCTGTCGGAGTGAGCCTCATCGACCAATTCAATATCGACAATGTCTGCTGGGAGTCCGACTTTCCACACTCTGACAGTTCGTGGCCTCACGGGCCCGAGGTCAACGAACTTCAGTTCGCACCACTTTCCGATGAGCAAATCAACAAGATCACTCATGCCAATGCCATGCGTCACTTCTCGTTCGATCCATTTGAGACCAGACCACGAGAGCGGGCCACAGTCACCGCGCTGCGAGCTGAAGCAAAAGACGTCGACACGGTGACGAGGGTTGGAAGGGCACCCGACCAGAGTGACCGGGACTACTTCAGAAGTCTTGGCGCTCGGCCGCCTGTCACATCCGAAGCGGCTCCGTCAGGATGATCGGCTGCCGCGGACTAGCCGCGCTCTGAACCGACGACTGAGACGAAGGAAACCATCTCACCTGGGTAGCCACCCAAATTGTGGGTCAGAGCCAACTCCCGGTTGGTGTCCACCTGGCGATCGGGTGGCGCCTCGCGGCGGAGCTGGAGCCAACACTCGAAGAACATGCGCAGGCCTGAGGCACCCACAGGATGCCCGAAGCTCTTGAGCCCACCATCAGGGTTGACGGGGAGCTCCCCAGCGAGATCGAAGGTGCCGTTGAGCACTTCCTTCCAGGCCGTGCCGCGGGCGGCGAACCCAAGGTCCTCCATGAGCACCAACTGGGTCGGGGTAAAGCAGTCGTGCACCTCCGCGAGCGCCAACTGGTGACGTGGGTCATTGACCCCCGCCTGGCTGTACGCGTCACGAGCGCCGATTCGCACTCGGGAAAGTGGGTGTAGTCGTAGTCGGGGTCGATCAGGCCGGAGCCGCTGCCCGCGACGAATGACAGTCCCTTGATGTAGATGGGTTTGTCGTATAACGGTGGGCGTCCTCGGAACGCACAAGGACTGCAGCAGCGGCACCGTCGGCTACCCCTGCACAGTCGAATACGCCCAGCCGGCCTGCCAGACGGGGAGAGGACAGGATCGTCTCTCGGGTCACTTCCTTACGGAACTGTGCCCTTGGATTGCGAGCCCCGTTGAAGGGGTTCTTCGCCGAGATGGCGGCCAGAACCTCGGCCATCTGCTCCTCGCCGACGCCGTACTTGGCTCCGTAGGCGGGGGCCACCATGGAGAACATGGCCGCGGCCGTCAGTGTCCGGGCCGTCCCGTCGTTTGGCGGGTTGTTGGCGTTCAACCCCTGGTAGCCGCTGTCCTTGACCTTCTCGGCACCGAGTGCCATCGCCACGTCGTAGGCCCCCGACGCGACCGCGTAGGCGGCCGCTCGAAGGGCTTCTGCGCCGGTGGCGCAGTAGTTCTCGACCCGAGAGACCGGCTTGTCGACCAACTGCAGCGGTCTTGACAGAGTGATGCCGCTCATCCCGCTCTGCGCAGTGCCGAACCAATAGGCATCGACTTGATCCTTGGTGACGGCCGCCGATGTGAACGCCTCGGAGGCGGCATCAATAATCAAGTCATCGAGACCCTTGTCCCAATGCTCCCCGAAATTCGTGCAGCCCATGCCGACGATGGCGACGCGGTCACGGATGCCGTGTGAGCTCATGTGTCACTCCCTCGGTGGGACCCGACCGCTCTGCGTCGGCGCGCAGAGTCGGATATTCCTGATCCAATCGCCGCGGAAGGACGAAACAGGCGCCGCCCAGGAGTCCGCGCAAAGCCGAATGGAAACTCTAGCTCGACCAGGTCTGCAGCCCGCGGCCCTGCGTCCCGAAGATCCGTGTCGCCATGACCTCGCCCATCCGAGCTGCGTCCCAACGTTTTCCGTCGTTCGAGGCCGAGGCGCCCTCTACCCAGCCCTGCATCAGATGGATCCTGTCGCCGATCACCCGGATGACCTGCCCGGTGACGTATTGCGCCTCGTCCGAGGCCAACCAGGCGACCACCGGTGAGCTGCCCGCGGGATCCAAGGGATGAAAGGAGTCCTCGGGTATCTCGTCCGGTTCGACCACGGCGGGGGCGTTGGGCATCGTGCCTGTGATGCGCGTCGCTCCAGCCGGTCCAATGGCATTTACCGTCACTCCGACACGGTGCAGCTCGAGAGCCAGGGTGAGTGTGAGCCCGACGACGGCCGCCTTGGCGGTCGCGTAGTTCGTCTGGCCGAAGTTGCCTACGAGCCCGGCACCCGAAGTCGTGTTGATGATACGGCCTCGGCTGTCGAGGCCGGCCTTGTCGAGCGAACGCCAATGACGAGCAGCAGCGCGGCTGGTCAGCCATGGACCTCTGACGTGGACTCCCATGACGGCGTCCCAGGCCTCTGTCGTGAGGTTCCAGATGGCTCCGTCGCGCACGATTCCGGCGTTGTTGACCAGAATGTCCATCCGCCCCCATTCGTCGAGCCCGCGCTCGATCATTGCTTCGACGTCGGCTTCATCGACAACATTTCCATAGTCCGCGACTGCCGTCCCCCCGCGGGCGACGATCAGCTCGACGGTGAGATCCGCATCCTTGCTGGAGCCTTCACCCGTTACCGAAGTTCCCAAATCGTTGACCACGACACGTGCACCGTGCCGCGCCAGCTCGAGGGCATGACCGCGACCGATGCCATGACCGGCGCCTGTGACAACCGCAACCTTTCCTTCAAGCATTTCGGTCATGCGTCCTGGTCCTCGGACACGGTTGGGGACGCGTGAATGGAACGGAGAGCAAGCGTGGGGAGAGCTTGTTGCATATCCCGCATATTATATATAACGAGCCTTGAGAACACGGCGCGGTTCTTCCACAAGTCTGATCTGTCGACGCGCGGGGCTCTGAGACCAGCCCGGTCCGCTCGGGCCGAGCAGGCGGCTAGGAGGCTCGGCGAGTCAGAGCCCAGCCGTTCTCGGCCATCACGGTGTGGACCTCGTCCTCACCGTACCCGTGGCGTCGGAGATCCAACGCGAAGTTGCGCGGTTCCGCCAACCCCTCGGCGTGCGGCCAGTCCGAACCGAACAAGATGTGTTCGGTACCGATGAAGTCTTTCAACTGAGCTAGGTTGTCCTCATAGAAGGGGGCGACCCACACGTGTTGGCGGAGCCTTTCGACCGGATCCGATTGGAACGAGCCAGGCATCTGGCTGTAGGCCTTCTTCAGTTTCTTGATGAGCCCTGACACCCAACCCGCGCCGGCTTCGATACTCGCCACGCGCACCCTCGGGAAGCGATCAAAAAGGCCCTGACACAACAATGCGGCCATCGTTTCGAACGGGGGGCGGTCCGAACTGAGCACCGTGCGAAGGGGTGAGTAGCGGAAGGCCTCGAAGTCGCCCGAGGGCTCCCAATCCTGCAGGTAGCGGCCGTAGCCCGCGTCCCCCGAGTGGATCCCGACGGTGACCCCCGACTCGTTGACCAGGCCCCAGAAGGGATCGAAGCGGGTGTCGGCCGGGGAAATGAGACCCGTTGGGGTGTGCGCCGGTCCACCCTTGATGCAGATGATCCTCGCATCAGCGTCGAGCACGCGACCGAGTTCCGCCACGGCAGCATCGACATCGATGAGGGTGATCATCGGCGCAGCGAAGATCCGCTCTTTGTAGGCATAGCCCCAGTCGTCCTCGAGCCACCGGTTGAACGCCTCGAATGCAGCGACCAGGGCACGTGGATCGTCGGAGAGCGCTTCCTCCATGCCTACCCCGAGGGTCGGGAAAAGGAAACAACCGTCAAGGCCCTGGCGGTCCATGACCGACAGACGAGCATCGCGATCGCGGTATTCGGGCCGTATTGGTTCGAGGTCACCGAAGAGGGACCGGATGTCCTTCGCTTCGGGGTTCTTCCCCCGGAAGTAGTCGTCGAGGCTTCCCGGCTTTGCGACCGGGTCGAACAAAGGGTTGGGGATGAACCTGTTCACCTTGCCGCCGACGAGGAGCCGCTGTCGGCCATTGATCTCGGCCCATTGCATGGCGCGCTTCGCCATCCCCTTGTCGATGTGACGGGTATAGGCATCGGTTGCCTCGTAGTAGTGGTTATCGGCGTCGAACGTCGTGTAGTCGACGGCGGCACTCTGGGTGGACGCAGTGTCGGCGGTTATGGTTGTCATTTCACTCCTCGATTGGGGTTACGACATTTCAGAGATCGGTCTGGCATGCGCCTACTCGAGGCCGAGAACCCGAAGGGCATTGCCCCGGAGGAACTTCGGCCATACCTCGTCCTTAAAACCGACGTGGACCATCTCGGTCATGATCCGTTCAAGGGAGAGCCCCATGGGAAAATACCCGGCGTAAATGATCTTGTCGGAGCCGCGGCTGTTGGCGTAGTTAATGATGTCCTGCGGGTAGTACTTGGGCGCGAAGGCGCTTGTCGAATAGTGCAGTCCCGGCCACTTCAGCATCAGCTTCACCGCAAGTGCGGTCCATGGTTCGCAGCCGTGACGCGTCACGAAGACTAAGTCAGGAAAGTCGTACATGACCTCGTCAATGAGTTCGACATGTTGGCAGTCCGCTTTCAGGCGAGGTCCAGGAATGCCGGCACAACAGAAGATCGGGATGCCAAGCTCGACGCACTTGGCATAGATGGGGTACATCTTCTTGTCGTTGATCGGGACCTGCGGGAAGGTCCCCGCCGGGAAGACGCCGACAGCGCGAGTGCCGAAGGTCTCATGCTCGCGGACGAGGCGTTGGATTCCCGCCATCCCCTCGTTGGGATCGGCACTCGACGAAGCAATGAACCGGTCGGGGAACCGTTGTAACGCCTGGGCACCGGTTCCAGCCGCGTCACCCACGCCGATCAAACCTTTCTCGAGTCCCCAGAGGTCCATCTCCCGCACCGTCACTGCGATCGGGTCGTCGACGTCCTGCAACGCCTTCTCGGGAACGTCCTTGAACATGTACTCGACCGGGAAGTCGAACTCTTCGTTGGATTGTGCGTCCTTGGTCTGACGCGTGATGAACCTATAGACCTCCTTCATGTCCCGGTGGGGGAATCCCAACATGGTGTCGATTGCACCTAAGCCCTTGGGCATGACCATGCGAGAGGAGCCTCCTGACGTCCACGGGTCCACTCAGGCTGCCGAGTGGCGAGGCTCCATACTAGAATCGAATTTCAGCCAGGTCCAGCCGTCTGACCTCGGCCTCCCACCGCGTCCAATGCTCCGCAGAGCGAATCCACTACCTGGACGATCGCTACGGTAGAATCCCGTTGCAGCTTGTGAATCCTGGGATGCGGCGGACTTCCGAGTGATGGTGGGTCGGCGCGAACCGCTTGCTCATGCAGGTCCGGGTGCAGCCTTTCCACCAGGAGATCCGCCAGGTCGCCGGGGCGAGTCAGGAATGGTGAGTGGTCAGTGGGCCACTCGATCACACGATCCGCCCGTTGGGCCATCTGCAATTGAGCTTGCACCGGGATGGCACCGTCGCGGGTGCAGACGACATACGTGGACGGCACGGCGGGGGGTATCGAGGGTGTCGCCAGCATGGCCGTGACATCCAGGACCATGGGGCGGAGCCGAGGAACGATCGTCGCGACGACGTCAGGTGCGCTGTCTCCGTAGAAGATCGTCTGGGCGAACTTCGGATCGAAAGAGCACCGATCTCCATCCCTCACGATGGCCTCGAGGAGAGAGAGGGGCCGGTCGATTAGGGCAGATGCGTCTCCCGGGTTGACAAATGCCGCCAGGAAGACGAGGTGGACGACTTTCGTCAACTCCGAGACGGCTTGGCTGACGACTGCCCCACCGTAGGAGTGAGCGATGACGACCACGTGCTCGCCGTCGGCTGCGATGGCGGAGCGAGCCGATTCGACGTCGTCCGCGAAGCCCGTGAACGGAAGCTCGACGGCGACCGCGTCGATCTTGCGGTCGCGCAGTTCGGCCAGCACTCCCTCCCAGCACCAGGATCCGTGCCACGCTCCATGAACCAGGACAATCTGTGTCATCGACTGGTCACGATCTCGACGCAGTCATCGCTCTGCCGGCTCAAAGCGGACGGTGATCAGTCTTTTGCATCGATCGGCCTCGAGGTCATGAGGTTGGCCTCAATGAGATACTCGGGAGGGCTCGTTTCGATTTGTGAAGTCGCGCGGTCCCGGATCTTCTGCTGCTGCGGGGGGTGTGGAACGGTGATCCAGAACGTGTCGTTGACGATCCCCTCGAAGCAGATGTCGGCCACCTCGGACAGGGGCGCGAACTGGACCTCCATCCCGGCTGCCTCCATGCGGCTCAAGTAGGCACCCAGAGCGTCGCGTCCTTCCTTTGGAGGGGCACCCGGCCGGTCGTATTTCTCGGGGCGATTGGCTCCTGGCCGCCAGATACCGGTGTTGAGCATGCCCGGTGTGAAGGTTGACGGGTACAGCAATGATGCGCTGACCATCGCACCCACTTCCCTTAGCTGGCCCCAGAGGCACTCGGTGATGGTGGTGACCGCGGCTTTGGTCGTCGCGTAGACCGCGCTATTGATGAGTGGGGTGAATCCGCCGTTGCTCGAGGTGGTGTTCACGACGTGGCCCTCGTCGTCCTGGGCCAGCATGGTCGGCACGAACGCATTGATGCCGTTCACGACGCCCATCACGTTGACGTCGAGGGACCAGCGCCAGTCGTTGACGTGGTGTTCCCACAGCTGACCCTCGGATCCCGAGCCGATCCCTGCGTTATTGCACAGCAGATGGATTGCGCCATACCGCTCGATCGTGGCGTCGCGCAGGCCCTCGACCGACTCGAGTGACGTGACGTCCGTCACCACGCCGGTGACCTCGAGGCCCCGGTCTGCCAACTCCCCGGTTGTCTCCTCGACCAGGGCGGGGACGATGTCGGCCACCACGACCTTCATCCCCTCCGCGCCGAAACGTTCCACCATCGCCCGCCCGATGCCCTGCCCTCCTCCGGTGACCACCGCAACCTTGCCGACCACGTCTCTCAAGACGGCCTCCCCTTCTTTGCCGTGCGTCGCAACCGGGCCGGCGACGCACCTGTCCAGATCGTCACGAAAAAAGACGATTGCATATCATTTGTGATTGCACTATAACGCTGTCATAGGCCCAGGGGGTTTTGCTGATGAAGTCACTCGCCGATGGTCGCTACATCGTGATCTCCGCCGACGGACATGCCGGCGCGGAGATGCTGGACTACCGGGACTACCTCGAGCACCGCTACCTCGAAGAGTTCGATGCCTGGGCGAAGACCTATGTGAACCCTTATGCCGACCTCCGGGGGGAGACGGCCTATCGCAACTGGGACTCCGCGGTCCGCCAGCGCGAGCTCGAGGATGATGGCGTCGTCGCGGAAGTCCTGTTCCCGAACACAATTCCGCCCTTCTTTCCATCAGGCAACCTCCTCGCGCGGCCCCCGACTCCGGATACCTACGAGCTTCGTTGGGCTGGACTTCGGGCGCACAATCGGTGGCTGGCCGACTTCTGCGCGGAGACTCCCGGACGGCGTGCCGGCATGGCGCAGATCTTCCTCAACAACGTCGAGGACGCCGTCGAGGAGATCACTTGGGCGCGTGAACATGACCTCTTCGGCGGGGTGCTGCTGCCGGGCGTGCCACCAGACTCGGGACTTCCTCCGCTGTGCGCACCCGACTATGACCCGATCTGGGCCGCCTGCCAGGACCTCGACATGCCGGTGAACAACCACTCTGGAGCCGCCGGGCCCGAGATGGGTGAACACCTGGCATCCATGGCGATCTTCATGGTTGAGCTGGGCTGGTTCTCTCATCGCGTCTTCTGGCACATGGCTTTTGGGGGTGCCTTTGCCCGTTATCCCCGCCTGAAGCTGGTGCTCACCGAGCAGTCATCGGGCTGGGTGCCCGCCACAATCAGCATGCTCGACTACCAGTACAGCCGCTTCACCGACGAGGGCAATGCCGAGGCACACTTCGGTGCCGAGCTGATCAAGGAGATTCCCGAGCCGCCGAGCTTCTACTGGAAGAACAACTGCTTTGTCGGCGCCAGCTTCCTCCGCCCCAACGAGGCACCCCTCCGCTACGACATCGGCATCGACAAGATCATGTGGGGCCAGGATTATCCGCACATCGAGGGGACGTACCCCTATACGACCGAAGCCCTGCGCCATACCTTTGCCGGGATCGACCCGGAGGAGGTGGGGCCAATGCTCGGAGGCAACGCTGCCCGCGTCTACGGCTTCGATCTCCAGGAGCTTGCCGCTGTCGCCTCCCGCGTCGGGCCCCTGGTCGATGAGGTGAACGTGCCGCTCGATCAGGTCCCCGCTGACTCGCATTCGCTCGCCTTCTCAGGAGGAGATCTCAAACCGTGGTAACCGACAACTACCTCATCATCTCGTCCGATACCCACGCGGGTCTTCCCGACGCCCAGTACAGGGAGTACCTCGAACCCCGGTACCGAGACGCCTTCGACGAAGATCTGGTCCAACGCGCTGCGCTCCGCGCCCCGATGAACGCACAGGTGGAGGAACTCGAGTTCGTCAAGGACTGGTACGACGAGAACGAGGAGGGACTCCGGGGGGGATGGGACGCGGCTCGCCGCGATGCTGAGCTCGAGGCGGACGGCGTGGTCGGCGAGGTCATCTTTCCCGACGCCGACGCAGTCCTGGGAGGCGCGTCGGCCCCCTTCGGCGCCGGCCTGGGTGCGAGCGGGGAGTACGACCCGACGCTGCTGATGGCCGGCGCCCGGGCCCACAACCTCTGGCTGGCCGAACTGTGCAGCGACAGTCCGGATCGGCGGTGCGGCCTCGCGATCGTGCCCATTCTCCACGACATCGACGCGGCGGTCGCCGAGATCCAGAGAGCTAAGTCATCCGGCCTGGGCGGCGTACTCATCCCTGCGATGTGGCGTCCGTACCCTCCCTACAACGACCTCCGATATGAGCCCGTCTGGGCCGTGTGCGAGGAGCTCGACATGGTCGTCCATACCCATACGGGACCCGCCCCGCGTGAGGAGATCGGCCCCGACCTCGGCATCTATGCCAACGAGACGATCTTTTGGACGATGCGGCCCATGTGGTTCCTGCTCTGGTCCGGTGCGTTCGAACGCCATCCTGGCCTCAAGTTCGCAATCACGGAAGGGGGATCGTGGTGGGCGGCCGACCTCCTGTGGAGATCCGACATCGCGTACATGAACGAGCACGCCACCAAGAAGATGGGTGACATCGCCCCAAAATTGAAGATGTTGCCGAGCGAGTACTTCGACCGCAACGTCTTCATCGGTTCGTCCAACACCCGGCGCCGTGAAATCGCCCGTCGTTTCGAGATCGGCGTCGGGAACATCATGTGGGGGAACGACTTCCCCCATCCGGAAGGGACGTGGCCGCACACGCGCCAGTGGCTCCGTGGCACGTTCTGGGATTGCCCGGTTGACGATACGCGACGGATCCTCGGACTCAATGCCGCAAACGTCTACGGCTTCGACGTCGGCAAGTTGCAATCACTCGCCGACCGTGTGGGGCCCACACCGGAGGACCTCGGGCAGATCGGCGATGTGGAGCTGAAGAAGTGGAAGGACGTCGAAGCCGCCGGGCGATCGTGGCTGTCGGGCGTGGAGGCAATGCCCGTGACTGTCTCCGAGTAACAAGTCCTTGCTTCGCCTCCGTGCGGAGTCACGTTCGGCTACCGGCGCCATAGGGCGAGCGGAGCCTGGATTCTCGTCAAGAGAGTGATGGTCGGCTTGTGATCCGATCGTACGGCAGGAGGTAGAGCAATGGTGTCAATCCTTTCTCAGTACTGCATCAACGTCAGTGATCTCGACCGCTCCATCGACTTCTGGGAGGGCGTGATCGGTATCCCAGTCCAGAGCCGAACGGACATCCCCAACATCAAGGAGGCGGTCTTGCAGTCCCCAGCCGGGGGCAGTCGCATGCAGCTCGCCCAACACCTCGACCGGGAGGGTCCGATCGACATGGGCACCGCCATGTGGAAGCTCTACGTGAACACCGATGACTGCGTGGCGCTCTACGACAAGGCGATCGCTGCCGGCTGCGAGTCCGTGTCGCCGCCGAGCCGACTCGAACGCTGGCCCGTCACAATGGCCTACGTGACGGACTTTGACGGCTATCTCATCGAGTTCGTCGAGTACCACGAGGGCACGCCTGCCGGCGTTCCGGATCCTCGGGACTTCACGGAGTGATGCTGACGGTCGCATGGGCGAGAGCCGACCCAGTTCCGAGCCTCAATGCGTCTGATGCGATCATGGGCTCGGGACCAGGCATACGGTCGGATTGGCTCCGGGTACCGGGCGCGACGTCGTGCCGCTGAAGGGAAGGACAGGCCCCGCTGGACCAGCCAGCGGTTCTTCCGTCACGGTCGACACGGTACTTGCGACAGCCATGGAGATGATCGAGGACGGTGGAGTCGATGCGTTCAGCATGCGCAAGCTCGCTGCCGAGCTTGGCGTCGGGACCCCTACCGTGTACTGGCACGTCGGCAACCGACACGAGCTCTTCAACCGGTTGATCGAGGAGATCACCGATCAGCTCGGCAGGATTGCGCCCCGAGGCCGTACAACGGCTGAGCGCATCACCTCGATTTCGGACGCGCTCCTGCGAGAGGTGCGGGCCCGCCCGCAACTCATCGCGCTTTCAAAGACACAGGGCCGCGGTGAGGCCATCTTCACGAAGGCCCAGGCAGTGCTGGCCCACGAGCTGACCGCCAGCGGCCTGCACGGTGAAGAGGCGGCTTTTGCCGTGGCGACCATCCTGTTCCATCTGGGTGGATTCATCGTGCTGGAAGACGCACTCTCGTCCGACTACCGAGTGCGCGGGGCACAGGTGTGGGCCCAGCGGGATACCAAGATCGACGAGACCATGAGCACCACGCTTCAACAAGAAGTCGACCTCGACCGGATCTTCCGGTTCACTCTCGATGCGATCCTCCAATCCATCCTCGGGAATTCGAAGTCCAGTGGTACCTCCGGCACGTGACAGGCCACTGGCATTGCGAAGACCGTGAGCAACGTGGTTCGCGGTGGATGGAACTTGTCTGTACGAGGCAAGGGACGGCCCCATTGCTCCCGTGGCCCGTGCCTATGATCGGCCGATGAACGGCAGGGCAACTGCCGCGGACATCGCGGTCACCGCACACGGACCGCGCGATACGAACGTGACCGAGGTTATGCTCGTCCACGGCGCGATGGATCGCGGCAAGAGCTTTCGGCGCGTGGTGGAACAGCTACCGGATCTCAGGGTCATCGAGTACGACCGGCGGGGATATGGTGCGTCGATCCCCGCGGTGCCGCCCGCGTCGCTGGCCCAGCACGTGAAGGATCTGCTGGATGTCATGGGCGAGCGACCCATCACCGTCGTCGCCCACAGCTTTGGCTGCGTCGTCGTCGTCTCGGCAGCAATCTCGCACCCCGATCGGTTCCGGGGACTCGGCCTGTGGGAGCCGCAAGTGCCGTGGATGGAATTCTGGCCGGGCTCGGTCAGGCGGGGTCTCGAGGCAATGGCGGCTGAGGTCGACACGGATGCCCTCGCGGCAGAGGGTGTACGCGTCGATGGCGGGCGAGGGTGCGTGGTCGCGCCTCCCCGAGGAACTCAAGGCGCGTCGGCGCGCCGAGGGACTTGCCTTTCGGTCCGATGTCATCTCTGGCCTCACCGAACCGTTTCGCTGGGAGGACCTCAAGGTGCCCAGCCTGTTCGGTGTCGGATTGCAGACGTGGCCCTTCGCCCAGGAAGCCGCCACGAGGTTGGCCGACTCCCAGGGAGCCGACCTGTTCACGATCGAAGGCGCCGCTCACACCGCGCACGTCAGTCACCCGGAGCAATTTCGCGCAATTCGTGCGCCGCAGCACGTCTATTCGGTAAGGAGCTGACGGCGCAGACGGAGCAGGCGGCAGAGGGGTGCGGGCCAGCGAGCGGTGTGCGGGCTATCGCCGCTCGTATTCGATCCCTGCAGTATCGGCATCCCAGGTGGCGGGGGTCACGCCCTCCTCGCGAAGTTCACGCTTGAGGACCCGTCCCACGGGGCTCCGGGGGAGATCCTCTCGGAATTCGATGTAGCGGGGCAGCGCGAAATAAGGCAACTGGGCAACGCACCATTGGAAGAGTTCGTCGGCCGACAACACGTGGTCAGCCTTGATCACCGCCGTCACCTTCAGGTCGTCCTCGCTCAGGTGACTCGGCACGGCGTGGACGGCGACGTCTGCCAGCGCCTCATGGCTCATCAGGACGCTCTCGACTTCGAAGCTCGAGATATTCTCTCCGCGCCGGCGCAGATAATCCGCTTTCCGGTCGACGAAATAGACATATTTGTCCTCGTCGATGCGGCCGATGTCGCCGGTGTGGTACCACCAGTTTCGACTCGTCTCCACAGTGACCTCAGGGCGTCCCCAATATCCCTCGAACATGACGTGTGCTCGCTTCGGGCGCACGACGATCTCGCCATCGGCATTGGCCGGGACCTCACCGTCGTCGTCATCGAAGACCCGAACGTCGAAGTACTCGTCGTTGACGACTCCGGCCGCACCTGGTTTGTTCCGAATCCCTGGGGGTTGCCACGAAATCAGACTTGCCTCGGTCACGCCATATGCACCGCTGAAGGTCGTGACACCGAAGCGATTCCTAATGACGTCATCGATCTCAGGTGGCATTGGCACGGCTCCGATCAGCCGCAGAGTGCGATTCGCTTCGGGCTGATCAGACAGTGGCATTTCGGGTCGATCGATGTCGTGCGCCAGCAGGTAGGTCATGGACCCGAGGGTCGATGTGATCGTCGCCCCGACCCGGTTCATCTCGGACCAGAAGTTCGAAACGGAGAACCTTCGGTAGATCGCTCCGCGGCCGCCATACAGCAATGTTCCGATGACCACCGTGGTCAAGGCGTTGAAGTGGTAGAGCGGAAGCGGGGTCCACGCGACATCCTCAGAGGTGCGACCCCAGCACAGCCCGATCTGCCGAGCGAGGGCGGCATGGTAGTGATGAGTCAACATGCAGCCCTTGGATGGGCCAGTGGTACCTCCGGTGTAGATGAACGTGGCGAGGTCCGACGCTCTCGCCCTGTTGCCCGGCTCATGTGCCTCGGCGCCCAGTACGTCATCCCAACGATGGAGTGAGAGGCGGGCGTCCCACCTGATGTCGGGCTCGTCGGCTGGAGGGCTGGCTTCGTCGGCGTCATCGATCACGATCACATGGTCCAAGCCGGGAAGATCGGCTCCGGCAATGTCCGCCAGACGGCTGGCGAGGCTCTTGGCCACCACCACGACGCGAGCACCACAGTCGTCAAGTTGATGTCGGAGGTAGTAACCCTTGTAGGCCGTATTGACGGGAACGGCGATCCGTCCCCCTAGGACGATGCCGGCCCAGGCGAGGACGGCGGCGGGGGAGTTCTCCAAGATTGTGGCAACGCGTTCCTGAGCGGTGACCCCCAACTCGTCCAGCACCGTCGAGACGC
This sequence comes from uncultured Acidimicrobiaceae bacterium, assembly GCA_963755375.1. Lineage (GTDB taxonomy): Bacteria > Actinomycetota > Acidimicrobiia > Acidimicrobiales > RAAP-2 > Bog-473. The sequence continues at coordinate 211,141 of CAVWKG010000016.1, forward strand.
GCCAGCCAGCAGTCACGACATCGGCTGCGGTCAGCTTTGTTCCGCAGACATCGAGGTATTCGCCCGACGGGTCTGAATGGAGCCGCTGCTCGTAGAGCGAGGCGACCGTTGATTGGCGTTCGCTGTTCCAAACTCCGTCCACGACGGCGCTCTCCGTTCCACAATCCGAGGGTCCCGGCGACCACTTGGTTTCGCGAAAACTGAATATAATCTGCAATCCGCGTCGGCTCTTGCAGGCCAGCCGATCGCGCCGATATGACGAGGAAGAGGAGCGAAATGGATCTCGGGTTGAGGGATGCGCGGGTCCTCGTAGTCGGCGGATCGCGGGGCATGGGCCGCGCAGCCGCTGAAGCCTTTGCCAGGGAGGGTGCCCGGGTGGCTGTGCTTGCACGCGCGAGCGATGCACTGGATGACACCGTGGCCGCGCTGAGCGATGCTGGGAGCCCCGAATCGATCAGCCTGGTGGCGGACCTGCAGAAGCTCGAGGACGTGAATGCGGCGATCGACCGTCTGGGACAACGATGGGATGGACTCGAGGTTCTCGTGAATGCAGCCGGGCCCGTCGAGGTCGGAGTCGCCCGTTTCGAAGCCCTCGACGATGACGAATGGCGCGCGACTTTCGATATCGGGGTGCTCAGTGCGGTGCGCACTGTGCGCCGAGCCCTGCCATTGCTTCGCCGTGGTTCCTTCGCCCGGATTGTGCATGTTTCGGCTCACTCCACCAGAAGACAGAGCCCAGACCTCGTGGCCTACACGGCGTCCAAGGCGGCCCTGACCAGTCTTACGAAGAACCTGTCGCAATCGCTGGCACCTGAGGGGATCCTGGTGAATACCGTGTCGCCCGGATCGTTCCTCTCAGAAGGCATGCAGGGATACCTGCGCTCGCTTCCACCGGAGCGGGGCGTCGACAGCGAGAGCCTGATCGACGCGATGCGGGTCATCGAAGAAGACTTCGGACACCCGGCGTTTCTCGGGCGGGCCGGGAGTCCTGCCGAAATCGGGCCGGTCATCGCCTTTCTCGGATCCCGCACCAACAGCTACATGACGGGTGCCGATGTGAACGTGGATGGTGGGTCCGACTTCACTTGACGCGTCGCGCCCTGCGCGACCCGAGCCGGTCGAGCTCGGGTGGTTGCCGCGAACGTGGCGGCATAGTCGAGGATGCGCAGCTCAAGCGGCCCTTCGCCGGCCCTCCTCCTCCTCCTCGGTGGTTCCGGTCACAGCCCAGAAGAGCTTGCCTCGGGGCACCGGCGGGGCGAACCGCTGCGTGCGCCGGTGGTCGGACCACATAGTAAGTGCTATGGTCGTTCGGACGAGAGCATGAAGGGTGGCCGCATGGCTGGAGTATTCGCAGATCTGCGCGTCCTTGATTTGTCGTGGGGCATTGCCGGCCCGATGACCACCATGTTCATGGCTGACAACGGGGCCGACGTCATCCGGATCGAGGCTCCGTCCGGCGACCCTTTTGCCCAGCAAACGGGCTATCGGGTGTGGAACAGAGGCAAGCGCAGCGTCCGCCTCGACCTGCAGAGTGACGAGGGAAGCCGCCAATTCGACGCCCTGGTACGGACAGCGGACATCGTCGTCGACAGCTTCTCACTCGGGACAACCGAGAGACTTGGCGTTGATCATGGGGCACTGAACGCCCTCAATCCCCGCATCATCACCTGCTCGATCACCGCCTACGGCGATCACAGCGCCCATCGTGATCGTCCGGGTTATGACGGCCTCGTTGCCGCCCGGACGGGCCTGCTCTATGACCAGAAGGGGCGGCGGGGGACGGCCATGGAATTCATCTGCGGCCGTCCCGGCCCGCTTCCCGAGTTCGAAGCTCCCGAGGGTCTCGTCAGGGGTGCCGATCGAGATGGACCCATCTTCCCGCGAACACCATGGCCGAGCGTCGGCGCCGCTTACTTCGCCACCCTCGGGATCGCCGCCGCGCTGCGCGCGCGGCAGGTGAGCGGCCAGGGGCAGCGCGTCACCACGTCACTCCTGCAAGGAGCGCTGGCCGCAGCGTGCCTCAATTGGCAGCGCGTTGAGAATCCGGACGCCCCCCTGTACTGGATGTGGCCAATCGACTCGAGGTCCATCGAAGGTCTCTTCGAATGCTCCGATGGCAAGTGGGTTCATCACTGGACCCTCCGTCCGCGGTGGGTTCTGACAGCCGCCGAAGGAGACACCCTTTCTACGGTCAAGGTGGACTCCTCGTATCGAGAGGACCCGGATCGCGTCTCGATGGAGCCAGACGGCATGCTGACCGGCATCTTCCTCCACGACCAGCTGGCAGAGGCGTTCAAGAAGTTCCCGTCCGACGCATGGGTGCGTGCCGCTGAGGACGCCGGGTTGGGGATCACCACCGTCCGATCGCCGAGCGAAACCCTGGCGGACAAGTCGTTCCTCGCGGACGGCTGCGTCGTGGAGATCGATGATCCAGACGAGGGCCCGATTCATCATGCCGGTCCGTTGCTGGAGTTCTCCGCGACACCCGGCTCGGTCACGGGGCCGGCGCCTCGTCCCGGAGAGCACACGGATGAGGTCCTCGGGGACGCCAGCTCAGGATCGGCTGAGGTCGAGGGAACGCGGGAGCCTCTCGCCCATCCTCTTTCTGGGGTCCGCGTCCTCGATCTCGGGCTTGGGGTGGCGGGGCCGTTTACCGGGCGCGTGTTGGCGGATCTCGGAGCAGACGTCATCAAGATCAACGCCCTGCACGACACCTATTGGAATGGCACGCATATGGGGCTCGGGACGAACCGCGGAAAGCGCAGCATCGCCGTCAACCTCAAGGATCCGGCGGGCAGAGAGGCCCTGGAGAAGCTTCTCCAGCAATCAGACGTGATCACGCTGAACTGGCGACCGGGCGCTGCCGCACGCCTCGGTCTCGACTACGAGACACTCCACGCTCGCTACCCCAGGCTGGTCTACTGCAACACCAGAGGGTACGAGAAAGGGCCTCGCTCCGACCTGCCCGGTACGGACCAGAATGCGGCGGCCATGACCGGGACGGAGTGGGAGGACGGAGCCTGCGACGCAGGCAACCCTCCCCTCTGGAGCCGATCCAACATGGGAGACACCGGAAACGCACTCCTCGCGGCCATCGCGATCACGGCCGCGCTCTACCATCGAGACCGAACCGGCCAAGGTCAAGCCGTGAGCACCTCGATCGTGAATGCTGGGCTGCTGCACACCTCCTACGCCTGGATCCATTCCGACGGGAGAGAGCCGGACTGGGGCCACGTTGACGGTGATCAGTTCGGGTTGTCCCCCTATTACCGCCTCTATCCGTGCGCTCAGGGCGGATGGATCTTCCTGGCGGCAATGACGCAAGAAGAGCGGGCGAAGCTTCGGACCCTGCTTCCCGGCGCTCCCGAAGGTGAGAACCCGGATTCAGTGGCCGGCTGGCTGACCTCGTACTTCGAGGGCGCGGTGGCCGCGGAGGCCTTTCAAGGCCTTGACGAGGGCGGGGTGCCAATTGAGGTGGTGGACGAGTACTTCTGCCGGAACCTGTTCGACGATCCGGAGGCCAGGCGGTTGAACCTCGTCAGCGAGACATCGTCGAGCAGTGTCGGTCGATTCGAGGACCCGGGTTTGTTGGTCAACATCACGCCCGCTCAGACAGTCGTGCAACGTGGCCCGTGCGCCTGTGGGGAGCAGTCGCGGGAGATCCTGCTGGAGTTGGAGTATTCCGATTCCGAAATCGACACCATGGCGGACGGCCGCGCGATCCTGGACGGAGCGACATGACAGAGACCGAAGGGGTTACCCGACCCGCCCCCGTTCTGACCGACGATAACTACTTCTTCTGGGACGCGGCTCGTGATGGTCGGCTGGTGGGGCAGAGATGCCAAAGATGCGGTCGGTTGCGCCATCCGCCGCGCCCGATGTGTCCGTACTGTCACTCGCTCGATTTCGAGATCGTGGACCTGTCCGGCGCCGGAGAGGTCTATAGCTACACGGTTCTTCATCATCCGCAAAATGTGGCCTTCGACTATCCGGTCATTGCCGCCCTGATTGATCTCGAGGAAGGTGTACGCGTGTTGTCCAACCTGATCGACATCGATCCTGCGGACATCGCAATCGGAATGGCGGTCACAGTCGATTTCCGGCCGACGCGCCACGACAGAGCCGTGGCCGTATTCAAGCCAAGGGCGGAAAATGATGAATAGAACGCTGCAGGATGCGACAGCCGTCGTCGGGATCGGGCAGACCGAGTTCTCGAAGGCGGCTGGGCGGAGCGAGACGCAGCTGGCTGCCGAAGCGATCGTGGCTGCTCTGGCCGATGCCGGGCTCGGCACCGCCGATGTGGATGGTCTGGTCAGCTACACGATCGATCCGGTGGAAGAGACTGAACTGGTCCGGACACTTGGGATCCCCGAGATCAATTTCTCGAGCCGCGTGCCCTATGGCGGTGGTGGCTCGCAGGGTGTGCTCCTGCACGCGGCGGCAGCGGTGGCGGCAGGAGTCGCTGACGTCGTCGTCGCCTATCGTGCCATCAAGGCGCGGTCGGGAGAGCGCTTTGGGCGAGCTGCACTGAGCGTGAAAGGAACTGCGTCACATTCTGGCTCGACGGCGATGCAGTGGTGCTCGCCGTATGGCGTGCTGACTCCGGGGTCCTGGATGTCACTCAACGCGGTCCGCTACATGCATGCCTCGGGTGCAACAAGCGAGGATTTCGGACGCGCCGTGGTGCAGTTCAGGGACTACGCAGCGACCAATCCGAACGCGCATTTCTACAACAAACCCATCACACTGGATGATCACCAATCCTCTCGCTGGATTGCCGAACCTGCCATCCGACTATTCGATTGCTGCCAGGAGACCGATGGCTCAGTGGCGCTGGTCATCACCTCCGCCGAGCGCGCCTCCGCCAGCAACGAGCCGGTCTTGATCGCGGCGGCGGCCAATGCCGCGCTGTTCGAGGAGGAGATCGCCAGCAACCACTACACGAGGGACATCGCAGTGATGGAAGGTTGCGCGGCAATGGCCAGTCGGTTGTTCGATGGCTATGGAATCAAGCGGTCGGACATCGACGTGGCGATGATTTACGATGCATTTTCCCCGATGTTCTTCATGCAGCTCGAGGCGCTGGGATTCTGCGGTCCCGGTGAGGCGAAAGACTTCATCGGCGATTCGAATCTCGGGCCGAAGGGAAGCCTCCCCTGTAACACCAATGGGGGACTGATCGGTGAGGGCTACATCCACGGCCTGAACCTGACGGTCGAGGCCGTGAAGCAGCTCCGCGGAAAGTCGGCCAACCAGTTACCGGACCCCTCGACGGCCCTCATCTGCGCCAGTCGGACCGGTGCGATCCTGAAGCGGCCCTGAGGGGCCTTCGAACCGACTTCAGTGTCCACCTAGATCATGTCTGACCCGCGAACACCACAATCCCCGGATGGACGTCTCCGGTCCCTTCTCAACCCGGGGCACTGTGTGGTGTTGTTGCAGGAGCTGCAGGAAGGAGTTCTCGGATCTTCGTCTCGGTTACCGGAGCTCGCCCGCGCTGCGAAGGAGTTCTCACTGATACCCAACGCGCGGAGGGTCGTGAAGGCGGCCCGGCAGGCAAAGGTTCCCGTTGTCCACTGTACCGCCGAGAACCTCCCACACGGATTTGGGGGCAACACCAATGCTCGGTTGTTCGCCGCCGTACGGAAGAGCGGGATGGACAATCTTTCCGGTTCCGATTCCGCCAAGCCGATTGCCGCCCTGGGACCCGTCGATTCCGACATCGTCCTGCCCCGTCTCCACGGTTTGAGCCCCTTGACCGGCTCGTCGTTGGATTCCTTGCTTCGCAACCGGGGCGTCCTCACCCTCGTCATCATGGGTGTCTCCTTGAATATCGCGATCCCGAATCTCGTCTTCGACGCCGTGAACCGGGCGTATCAGGTGGTCGTCGTGTCCGATGCCGTCGCGGGAGTCCCACTGGAATATGGCCAGCAGGTGATCGAGCACAGCCTGTCGCTTGTGTCGACACTCTCAACGAGCCATGAGATTCAGAACGTGTGGTCCGCTTCGTGCTGACGGACGATCACCACGCGCTCCCTGTAAAGCGTCGACTGCGAGTTGCCATAATCGTGCAACTTCTCCGCCCCTCGGTGGTCTGGACGTGCCGCTGATGGCCACCGACCTGCAGGCCCTCGTCAACGATCTCGTTGGCGAATCCGCCGCATTGGTCGCCGTCCTCGAGGGGCTTCGACCACGGCAGTGGTCGCTCGCGACGCCTGCTGCGGGCTGGATCATCGCCGACCAGGTCAGCCATCTCGCCTACTTCGACGAGACGACGCTGCAATCCCTCTCAGATCCCGACCAGTTTCGCCGGGACGCCGAGGTCCTGGTTGGCGACGGCGCCAATTTCCCGGATCGCATCGCGGGCGAGTATCGGGGGAGAGCAGACCTGTTTGACTGGTTCCGGACCGCACGCGCAGCACTGGTGACGGCATACCGGGTGGCCGATCCAAGGCGGCGTGTGCCCTGGTACGGCCCGGACATGAGCCCTGCGTCGTCGGTGACGGCGCGACTCATGGAGACCTGGGCGCACGGCCAGGACGTCGTCGACGCGCTCGGCATCGAGCGCCCGCCGACCGACCGGTTGCGCCACATCGCGCACCTCGCTGTCCGTGCGCTGCCTTACAGCTATTCCGTCAACGAGCTACCCCAGCCCTCCAAACCGATCAGGGTCGAATTATGCGCGCCGAGCGGGGGAGAGTGGACATGGGGTCCGCCTGATGCTGCAGACCGCGTCGCCGGCGCGGCGCTCGATTTCTGCCTCGTCGTCACTCAGAGGAGGCACCTCCTCGACACCGCCTTGGCCGTCACCGGGCCCACGGCCCAGCAGTGGATCTCGATAGCCCAGGCGTTTGCCGGCCCGGCTGGACCCGGCCGGGCGCCGCGGGGCTACGACTCGGAATCGTTTGCGCGCGGAGTCGAGTCAAACCGGCCAGACCGGAGAAGGCGTTGATGGTAAAAGGCACTGGGCGAGGGCTGAGCGCAAGAGCTCGATTGAGGTGCACTGCGGAATCGGTTCGGGAAATGGCAGGCGAGTCGCACGAAATGAAAGAGGAAAAGTGACAAATGTAGAAGAGCGCAAAGAGTCGAAGAGCGATGAGCTCCTGATCTCAGCGGATAGCCACGTCGCAATCACCCATGATCAGGTCCGAGCGCATCTGGCGCCGAGCCTGTATTCGGATTACAACTCGGCCGTCGCCGCATTCGCGCAGCGGATGGCACGTGGAACGGCGGCCGCCAATCAGGCCGGCAAGACGATGAAGCGCAGTGACGACGACGCACACATCGGAGCCAACGCCGTCTTCAAAAGGGCGGGCTATGGCGATCCCCGTGAGCGCCTGAGGGACATGGACCAGGACGGTGTTGAGGTCGAGGTCCTGTACTCGGAAGTCAGCGCTTTCAGGTACATCCCCGATCTAAAGACGGGCGCCGCCGAGGCGACCCGCGCGTTCAATGATGCACTCGATGAGTTTGCCGCGGCCGACCGCGATCGTCTGTGCGTGTCGTACCAAATACCGATCCATGACATCGACTTCGCTGTGTCCGAGGTCGGGAGGATTGCGGGGCGGGGTGGAAGGTCACTTCAACTACCTGTGTTTCCCGCAGAGTTCGGCCTGCCGGACTACTACGACGAGCGTTATGACCGGCTCTTTTCGGCGATCGAGGAGACCGATCTCCCCGTGTGCTGCCACATCGGGCTGAATACCAGTCTGGACGATCTGAGCCGGAGAGATCCCACACCGCAGAAGGGCGTCATGGTGCTGATGACACCCTTGACGACGGGGGAGGCGTTCGGGATGTGGATTCTGACAGGATTGCTGGCTCGGCACCCGAAGCTCAAGCTCGTGTTCGTGGAGCCGGGACTGGCATGGGTCGCCTGGTGGCTTCACAGCGCCGACGACATGGTGCGCCGTCAGGGCTACGAGTTTCCGGGGTTGACCGAGCTTCCGAGTCACTACTTCCACCAAAATGTTCACCTGACCTTCATCGAAGAAGATTTCTCTTTGGAATTCCTCCGGGAGAAGATTGGCGTGGAGAACATCATGTGGTCATCGGACTACCCCCACCCCGTGACGTCATGGCCCAGGTCACGGGAGGTCGTGGAGAAGCAGTTCCACTCGATTCCGCAAGACGAGCGAGAGTTGATCCTGTCTGGCAATGCGATCCGGGTCTGGAATCTTTCGAAATTAGCAAAAAGGCGAGACTCGGCGTCGTTGCGCTGGCATTTGCGGAACAGTCGCCACGGATCATCCGAGGAGAAACAGCGGCATGAACTCGATCGAAGAGCGTTGAACCCGGACAGTGGCCGACGGAGCAGAAGAAGCGCTCTGGACGCCGATCTTCGAGACGTGGCTGAGGATCCCCATCAAGCGGCTCCGGCCGGCGAACGTGTCAGGAGGTCAACCGTCGCCATCGATGTCAGCGCGATGGCGCCTGCCGGGTGCCACCGGCTTGCGATGGATCTGTTCGTGCCAGACCGGCTGAGTCCGAGCCCGCTCCTTTGGGTGTGCGTACCCGGCGGCGGAATCAATCGTCGGTATTTCGATCTTGAGGTAGTGGGCCAGGCCGGCGCCTTCAGCATGGCCCGATATCTGGCGGCGGGGGGAGACCTTGTTGTCACGGTCGACCCACCGGGAGTGGGGGAGAGCGACGTGCCGGAGGACGGCTACACACTGTCCCCTGACGTCGTCGCCGATGTCCTGGCCGCAGCGATCCAGACCATCGAGGCCGACCTCGAGAGCCATGGGATGCCGACGGCCGGACTCGGCCGGACGTCGCCCAGAGCTCGGCTGGGCCTTGGGCATTCCGCCGGAGCGCTCCTCGTCGCTTGCCAGCAAGCCCGTCACAGTTCCTACGATGCCCTGGCACTGCTCGGCTTTTCTGCCTCGGGCCTTCCCGTCGTGCTCAACGACCAGGAGCGACAGTTTGTCGGAAGGCCGGCGGAATTGGCCGAGGCAGTTGCGAGGTTGTCGGAAGCACGGTTCGGCGAACCACTACCGCAGTGGTCGAGCAGCAGTGCGGGGGAACTTGAGTCGAGCTCCGCGGCGGAGGACGTCAATATCGCGCTGGCCGGTGCGAGTTCCCGTTTGTTGGCACTGGTCGGAATGACAGCCATCGTGCCTGGGTCGGTGCAGCCGCAGCTCGACCAGCTCAGAGTCCCAATCTTCGTCGCCCTCGGTAAGCACGACCTTGCCGGCCAATTGGACGCCCTTCCCGCGCAGTTGCCGGCGTGCGGTGACTTGACGCTCTTTCGCCTCGAGGGGGCCGGCCACAATCACAACGTCGCAGCCAATCGCCGGATTCTCTGGAAGCGTGTGATGCGCTGGGCAGATTCAGTAGCACCTGACTAGCCGTTCCCGGACTGTTGGGCGTGGGTGGAAGACCTTACCTCCGACATTGGGTGGATCCGCAGGAGTGGGGAGACCCCTGCGACTCGGAACGTTCGACGTACATAGTAGTTACGATGTACGTCGTACCACAGGCATCAGGTGCCTACAAGGGGAGCCCTAGAGTTGCTGCCGTGACGATCAAGCCAGAGCGGACCACCCGAAGCGGGCAGGGAAGAGAGCGATCAGGCGGCAACGCAGTTATTGACACCCGCGACCGAGTTATCGACGCGGCCATCGAGTGCATCATCGATCTGGGCTTTTATCGGGGCTCGAGTACGAACGAAATCGCACGCAGAGCAGGTGTGACCTGGGGCGTCATCCAGCACTACTTCGGCAACCGCGAGGGCCTCATGCTGGCCGTCCTTCAGGATGGAGCCCGACACATGGTCGACACGGTGGTGGAAGCTCGCATTGATGGAGCGACAGTGGTGGAGCGGATGGCGCAACTCATCGATGTCTTCTCCGAGCACTACGCCAGGCCGGACTACTTAGCCAGCCTGCAGGTGCTGCTGAACATGGATCATGATCCGCGAACCAGTTCGGACGTCCGCAAGACGATGGTGGAGGTCTCGGAACGGTCCGAAGCCCATATCCGCCGGTTGTTACGGGAGGCCCTCGGGCCTGCCATGAACAAGCCCGACTTGTCGACCACGATCTTCCTGGTTATTCGAGGATTCGGATTCAGCCAACAGTTACTCGACTCCATGGCCTACGACACCGTTGCTCCAAAGCGAGATCGAGTCGCTCGACGTCGTCGGCTGCTGGCCGAGATCCTAGCCCCGTACGTCGAGATGGCAGCGACCACGTCCGGCCGCTGAGCGGGCGGAGCGGAGCACGTCGGGTCAGCGAATATAGTGGCTGCTATGGCCGCGGGTGGGGTTCTGGCTGAACTCAACCTCTCCGAGGATGTCGTCGCCGCTATCCACGGGGAATGCGCCGACCGAGCGAGGGCCTGACACCCGCCACGATCACAAAGGACAACCAGCCAATGGAACAGCGACTTATCTCCGCCGACTCCCACGTCCGCATCACGGAGGATTGGGTGAAGGAGCGTTTACCGAAGGAGGCGCTCGAATCCTACGAGAAGGCGATCGGGACGCTCAAGGATCTCGAGCTCGAACAGCGGGGGGGCCACCGGCTGAATCTCGAGGACTTCGGCGACCGTGCTCCCGGAGCAACCGATCCCGGGTACTGGGATCCTCATGCGCGGCTCGCGGCGATGGACCGTGACGGCGTCTACGCCGAGGTGCTCTACTCGGAATTGAGTGCCTTCCGGCAGTTCCATCTGGCCGGCGACCACTGGAGAGAAGTCGCACGGGCGTTCAATGACGCGTTGGCCGACTTCGCCGCCGTCGACCCGAACCGGCTGGTCGCGAGCTACCAGCTTCCGATCATCGATATCAACCATGCTGTCTCCGAGGTACAGCGGCTTGCCGCCCTGGGCGCGCGGTCGGTTCAGCTGCCGAACTACCCGACCGAGCTCGGTTTCCTGCCGTACCACGAACGTTCCTATGATCCCCTGTGGGCTGCGCTTTCGGAGACGAAGATCACGGTCAGCCAACACCTCGGTATAAAGAACTCGCTGTTCGACGCCTACCGAGCTGATCCGACCCCGTACAAGAGCATTTTCACGTCTCTGCCCGGCATGATGATCGTGGAGAACTTGTCGTTCTGGCTGATGACCGGGGTGCTTGAGCGCTTCCCCCAGCTGCAGCTGGTCTTCGTGGAACCTTCGTTCAACGTCTTCGTCTTGTGGCTGCGGATGCTGGACGCGACGTGGAGCCGGGGACGGGACAAGCAATTCCCCGGAGTCACTGTTCTCCCGTCCGATACCTTCCACCGCCAGATCTCAGTGACACTCATCGGCGGAGACACCTACAGCTTGTCGCAGCGGTACGACGTCGGTGTCGAGAACATCATGTGGTCGACCGACTTCCCTCACCCCGCCTCGACGTGGCCCAACTCCGCCCAAGTTGTGGAGAAGGTCTTCGCCGAGATCCCGGTTGACGAGCGGGAGCTGATCGTTGCTGGAAACGCCGCCCGCGTGTACGGCCTGGTTGCGTGACATCTGAGACGACCGACGGGGAGGGTATCCGTCTGGAAGCGGTCGAGCGTCACACGCGCTGCCACGTTTCGAATCGATAGGTAATTCCTCCGTCCCGACGGTCGTCGGCGCGACCTGCCAGACGAAACTCAGCTTCATACGGCGGGAAGAACTTGGTGCAGTGGAAGTCGCCGACGACCTGTGTCAGCAACAGTTCTTCGGCCGCCGCGATCGACTCCGCATAGACCGTGGCGCCGCCGATGACCCATATGTCTTCGTCTGGATGATCGGCGACCAATTGGTCGAGGCTGCCGGTAGCTCGAAAGCCTGAGCGCAAGGGTCCGGAGTCAGTCGTGAGCACGAAATTCTCTCTCTCGTGGAGCGGGGCAGCGAACTCGTCGTAGGTTGCCCGTCCCATCAAGATGACTCCAGTGGCCGTCTTTTCGTGGAAGTAGGCAGTGTCACCAGGGAGTTTCCAAGGGATGCCCGAGTCGGTCGCGATGCCTCGTCGAGAATCAATGGCTGCGATGAGGCGGATCATGTGAGGCGAGGCTCCCGGATCGTTGGCGTTGCGAGCAGAACACGCAACCTATAGGGAACAGGGAGCAGACAGGTTCCGACCCGTCGCGGCCCTTTCGGCCCTCGCGGGCCCCGGGAGTCGCACTCTGGCGCTCAGGCGGTCACATCCTTTCGCACGAAGACCGCCGTCGCGGCCACGCCGGCGATCACGACGTAGGCGATGCTGAGGATCAGTGAGTGGGCAAATCCCGCCGCTGCGAGTCCGCCTGCTGCGATCGCCTGCAGGAGTTGACCGGGGAGCCAGCTGGCCGTGTGCGGGGCGATGCGGGTGATGACCGCCTCGACAGGGAGCAGGTAGGCGAATCCAACGATGACGGCCGTGACAGAAGAACGGAACAGCAGTCCGACGACGAGTCCGAAAGTGGTGAATCCCACCGTGGCCAGCAGGAGGTCGCCAAGCGCGCGGGTAAGGTCGGCGATTCCGGCGCTCGACGTCCACGCCGCGGTGGGAACATGGCGGCCGTGGGCCATGACGAAAGCGGCAAGTGTGGCGATCAGGGAGGCGAACACGACCGCGCCGAGCATGAAGGTGACCACGGCGAGGAATTTTCCAGCGAGAAGAGTCGCCCGCCTCGGCTGGCGCACGAGAAGCTGACGAAGCGTCCCCAGGCTGTACTCGCTGGCGATCTGGCTGGCGGCGATGCCAAAGGCAACGACGCCCAGGAGCACGGCAGCCTGATTGACCCCGTGGATGAGGCCGTTCGGTTGGGCCAGTTGAGCGAGGCTCGGAAGGCCTCCGCCCCCGGTGGTCGGTGCCTGGGTGAAGAGGAGGACGGCGAACAGCGACGCTGCGATGGCCAGCCCGACGTAAGTCCCAATGAGGAGGTTCCGTCGTTTCAGCTTCACCCATTCGCTACGGAAGGAGGCGACGATCACTGGATTTCCCCCAGGGCTCCGACGGCCTCGACATCTCCTGAGTGGCTACCCGCGAGGGCGAAGTACGCGTCTTCAAGGCTTCGTTCACGCTCAGCCAGATGCACGACGACGACCCCCGCGTCGAGAGCGGCCCGATTGAGTTCTCCGGCCAGCGCCGCACCGTCCGACACGATCACCGAGCCGGTCGACTCCTCGATCTGGACTTCGAGGCCGCGATCGGCGATCAACTGGGCCAGGTCGCCGAGTTGGCGCGGATCGCCGGTTCGGATCTCGAGCTCGGAGGTGCGCGTGCCATGGAGCTCCTCGACCGAGCCCTGGAAGACGCTCCGGCCGCTCCGGATCATGACCACGTGATCGCAGATGTGCTCGATTTCGGACAGCAAGTGGCTCGAGAGAAAGACGGTCATGCCCTCATTGGCCAACAGCTTGATCAGACTCCGCATCTCCACGATTCCGGCGGGGTCCAACCCGTTGGTCGGTTCATCGAGGATGAGGAGCGAGGGATCAGGTAACAGTGCGGCAGCTATTCCCAGTCGCTGCTTCATACCGAGCGAGTACCGGCTGAACCGGTCGCCGGCACGATCGGCCAGACCGACTCGCTCCAGCACGCTGTCGATGGTGGACGAAGGGAGCTGACCCAGCCGGGTCAGCACCAAGAGATTGTCCCGACCGCTCAGCTGCGGATAGAAGGCCGGGGATTCGATGAGTGCGCCCACACGGTCGAGGTACGTCGCTGGATCGTGCAGGTCGCCGAGCAGGATTTGGCCGTCGCCGTTGGTCGGCCGGACGAGACCGAGCAGCATCCTGATGGTCGTCGTCTTCCCGGCGCCGTTTGGTCCGACGAAGCCGCACACCGACCCTGTCGGAATGGCGAGATCCAGACTGTCGACGACTCTTCGATCGCCGAACTCCTTGGTCAGCCCGGTGGTGCGTACCGCGAGCGCCGGTGTGTTGGAGACCGTCACCACACCCGCCCAGAGTCGTCGAAGTCCATTGGCCGACTGTACGGAATCCCACCGACGAGAGTCGTCCCACTCAGGGATGATTCGTTCGTCTACGGCTCATCCTCTGAGTAGAAAGAGGAGCGGCCAGCCGGCCGGCGACGACCAGTCCGGCCAGTGGGCTGGCTGAACCCGCAGGGGTTCGGGGCGATCCGTCCCCAATCTGGAACCAGGCCGGCGAGGGGGACCGCCGCTCGTCGCGTGTCTGTCTGGTGAGAATCGGTGTTTCGGGACAGCAGAAGCAGGGAGGTGGTTTAACCTTCCGTCTGTGACGGATGTCGAGGTTTTCGTCGACCCGGGTTGTCCGTGGGCGTGGGTCACGTCGCGCTGGGTGCGAGAGGTCGCACCCGCTCGGGACCTCACGGTGTTCTGGCGTTCCTACTGCCTTGAGATCCGGGACGACTACGACGTGGCACCAACCGTCCCTGACGGCTACCGGCAGCAGGCTCTCGAGGGCCATGCCATCTCCCACCGAATGCTGCGGATCTTCGAAGCAGCTCGCGCTGAAGCCGGCGAGGATGCCGTAGACCGGATCTATTCCGAGTGGGGCCGGTCGTACTTCGTCTTGAAGCGTCCCAGGACCACGGAGCTCTTGGCGGACTGTATCGCCGCCGCGGGGCTCGAGACTCGATTGCTCGATGCCGCCGACGACGTGAGTTGGGACGTGCCGATCCTCCAGGCGATGGAGGTTGCCTATGCATTCGGCGGGCCCAAGACGCAGACCCCGGCAATAGTCGTGCGATCGGATCCGCCGCATGGCTTCAAGGGACCCGTGATGGCGCCGGCCCCGACGGGGCCGTCGGCGATCGAACTCTGGGACGCAATACAAGTGCTTTCTCGACACAACGGGTTCTTCGAAATGACGCGACCACGCGTGAATGCACCACAGAACCATTTGCCTGAATCCCGGGGTTGAGTCACCGGACCATCCCGGAACCGGGACCACAGGGCCTCTTGATCCTTTGGGTGTGATGTAGGGCATAATCCGGAACCGTGGAATCAAGTGGGTTCGCTGCGGACCTCCTGGAGGGCCAGGTCGCTCTCGTGACGGGTGGTGCGACCGGCATCGGCAAGGAGATCTGCCACGTCCTCGGCGCCCACGGGGCCCGAGTCACGATGGCCAGTCGAAAGCAAGAGAATCTCGAGGTCGCTGTCGAAGAACTGAGAGCGGCAGGGGTCGACGCCTCCTACGGCGTCTGCGACGTCCGCGACGTGGAGGCGGTGCGTTCGGTGGTCGACGCGGTTGTCGCCGACCGGGGGCGACTCGACATCGTCGTCAATGATGCGGCTGGAAACTTTCCCGCGCCGATGTCAAAGATCTCGCCAAACGGCTTCAAAGCGGTGGTCGATATTGACCTGCTCGGCACGTACAACGTGACGCGTTCAGCGTTCGACGCATGGCTCTCGGAGCACGGCGGGAGCATCATCAATATCAGCGCCCCTTTTCAGCACAAGGGCGTCGTGTTTCAATCGCACGTTGCGGCCGCCAAGGCCGGGGTCGATTCGCTGACCCGAACCTGTGCGGTGGAGTGGGGACCGTATGGGATCCGGGTGAATGCCATCGCACCCGGATCGATCGGTGGCACCGAGGGCGTACGGCGGTTTGCCGAGGCGGTCACGGGCGGCGATGATCGTCCCAAGAATCCACTCGGAATGCAGGGCCACGGGTCGGACATCGCATACCTCGCGCTCTTCCTCTGTAGCCCGATGGCCCGTTTCGTCTCAGGACAGGTCATCGCGGTCGACGGTGGCGGATCGGCGGACCTGCTGAAATTGCAGGCGGGGCGGATATGAATGACGAGCATGAAGGATGGGGCCCCGCCCTAGAAGAGATCGAGCGACGGAAGTCTCAGGCCCTCTCCATGGGCGGGGAGCCCCGCCTCACTCGCCAGAGTGGGCGTGGGCGACTCAATGCCCGTGAGCGGATCGCCACACTTTTTGATCCGGGCTCGTTCTCCGAGATCGGACAGCTGGTGGGAACGACTGAGCATCCCCCGATCCCGGCGGACGCTCTCGTGGCCGGTTCGGGGCGTATCGGTGGCCGGCCGGCCCTCGCCGGGGCTGAAGACGTGACCGTGCTCGGCGGTTCCATCGGCAGCGGCGCCGCAGACAAGCGCTATCGCCTCTGCCAACTGGCCCTGCAGGAACGTGTGCCCTTGGTGATGATGCTCGAAGGTGCGGGCCACAGGGTGACGGATTCGGCGGCGGGGCGACGGCCCGGAGACTTGATGGGCTTGGCCGAGCTGTCGGGCATCGTGCCCATGGTGTGTCTCGTCATGGGCGCCTCGGCCGGGCACGGCGCCCTGACAGCGCCCTTGTCTGACTTTGCGGTCATGACCGAATCGGCCTCAATCTTCGCCGCCGGACCCCCGCTCGTGAAGTCGGCGACCGGTGAGGAGGTGACCAAAGAGGCGCTCGGCGGACCTCGGGTGGCGGCGTATGCGTCCGGGGTGGTCCACAACGTGGTCGCCGACGACCGTGAAGCCATCGCAGTGGCACGCCGATATCTCGGGTATTTCCCGATCAATGCGTGGGAGCCGCCACCCTGCCGGGACGGATCAGACACCGGCCCCCGCCGGCTGGACGACATTCTGGATCTCATTCCGTCGAGCCCCCGCCGTCCGTATGCCATTGGGCCCGTGCTCGAATCACTGGTCGATGAGGGTTCTCTTCTCGCGGTCCAGCCGGCATTCGGACGATCCATCGTGACCGCACTGGCCCGTCTGGGGGGGCAGAGTGTCGCCATCGTTGCCAACGACCCAGAGGTGATGGCAGGAACCGTCGACAGCGCGGCGGCCGACAAAGTGGCCCATTTCCTCGATGTAGCTGGGGCCTTCGGCCTTCCCTGTATCTTCCTCGCCGACAACCCCGGCGTGCTGGCGGGCACACTCGCCGAGAGACAGGGGATCCTGCGCCACGCCGCGCGCATGTTCGCCGTGCAACACCGGCTGGCGGTCCCGAAGCTCCATGTCACCTTGCGCAAGGCATTCGGCTTCGGCTCGTCCATAATGGCCATGAACCCGTTCGACGGCCAGACCATCACTTTGGCCTTCCCTTCGATCACACTCGGTGCCATGCCGGCAGACTCCGAAGGGAGCGCGGTCGCGGACCCCGAAGAACGGGCTCGGTTGGCGGCCGAGCAGGCCAATGCTTCTATCTCCGCGGCGAGCCGACTCGCGTACGACGCGGTCATAGATCCGCGTGACCTTCGCAACGCGCTGCTCGCCGGGCTCTCTCTCGCTGCGGGCCGGCACACCGCGGCACGCACACCGCGGGGGACCGGGATCCTTCCCTAGGGCTGAGCCGGTGGGACCAAGGACGCTCAGACCCGGCGGAGGGCGACGGTGACCGCACCATGGTCATCACGTCGGCGGAGCCGTCGACCCCAGCTCCCGCATCGACCGGCTGACGCCGAGGGCTACAGCCGGTAGAGCCTGACGGCGTTCTCGCCCATCACCTTGCGTTGGGTCTCGGGTCGGAGGGAAGCGATCTTGTCCTTCACCATCTCGAGGGGATTCGGGTGCAGGCTCGTCGGGTGCGGGAAATCGGTCTCGAACATGATGTTGTCCTCGCCGACGGCGTCGACGAGATGTTGGAGATCCCCCCGGCCGGTCTCGAACCAGAGGGTGGCGTACCAGTTGTCCCGGAAGTACTCCGAGGGGAGCTTCTCAAGCTTGTGGAACCACTCTGGTGCGTTCTCCTCGAGCTCGTAGTCCATGGCCTCCAGCATGAACGGCACCCACCCGATCCCGCTCTCGACCGAGACCATCTTGAGGTCCGGGTGACGATCGAACATGCCCGAGTAGGCGCTGTTGAGAAGCAGTCGCGAGTTGTTCTGGAACAACGACGCGCCGCCGATGGCCGGCTTGACGTATTCGTCCTGGCTCGGCCAGAACGTCGTGCCGAAATACGAGAGTGCCGTCTGACTCGCACCGATGTGGAAGTGCACCGGCAAATCGAGCCCGGCGCACACCTCCCAGAAGGGGTCCCAGGCCGGGTCGCCGAGGTCGGGGGAGCCCGAGTCCTGTGGATCGGCCGTCATGTTGACTCCCCGGTAGCCCATGTCGGCACAGCGCTGGGCTTCACGGGCGCTTGCGGCGATGTCCCATGCGGGCATGACCGGCATGGGCAGGAATCGGTTGCCCGACTCTTCTTGCACCTCGGCCATGGCGTCGTTGTAGAGCTCGACGCAGAGCAGCGGGATCTTGGGGTCGGCGATGGAGTTCCAGAGGTTCTGGCCGCCGAGGCCGATGGAGTTCGGATACAGCACTTGGGCATCGATGCCGAGTTCGTCGATCAACCGCAGCCGTTCCTTCGGGTCCCAGGCAGCCGGGTGTACGTCGTCGATGCCCCACGAACCGCCCTGGGAGTCCAGGAACGGGTGCTTGTTCCCTTCATGGTCGACCGTGCCGCCAGATCCGGCCTTCCCGAACGTCGTGCCCTCGATCACCCACATGTCCTGGTCGTCGATGCGCTCGACGTGGGGGACCTTGTCCTCGTATCCCTTGGGGGCGCGCTCAGTGAACAGATCGTGCCGCTCGGTCATGTGGGAGTCTGCGTCGACCACCCGCAGGTCTTCAGCCAGCTGGAGCATCAAGATGCCTTCCCGTAGTCCCGCTCACCGCGAGCGTCCGACAAGGCTATTCGGGCCCTGTGGGGCTCGCGGCATCGAGTTGGCACCGGCGGCCTCGAGCGGGTTCAACCCGGCGCTCCACGTCGCCCGGTCTCGGATCGTTTCCTGGTAGACCTCCCGGACATGCCGACTGATCGAATGCTGGACCTGGTGGGGCGCCCGGGAGGACCGCTGGCCGACGCCGCACTCTGGCACCTCGCGGTGACCGAGGCCGGCACATTGACTCCCTCGATCCATCGAGTCGTGTTGACGGCCCCTGGGATCGATGAGCTGCGGTATGCGTCCGGCCAGGACCTGATGCTCAGGGTTCCGCTGGCCGATGACAGGGTGGTGAACCGTCGCTACACCATCCGGAAAAGCGATCCGGCCCGACGGACGGTGACGATCGATGTGTCTGTCCATGGAGCCGGACCCGGAACCGACTGGATACGTGCTGCCCGGATGAACGATCGGATCGACGCGATCGGACCACGTGGCAAGATCACGGTCCACCCGAACTCGGACTGGCATCTCTTTGTCGTTGACGAGACGGGGCTGCCGGGGGCCCTGGCGATGATCGAGGCGCTTCCCCAGGGGTCCACCGCCATGGCAATACTCGAGATCGACAGCCCCGCCGACGAACAAGAACCCGGTACGCTTGAGGTGGGTCACCTCGACATGGGGTGGCTCCATCGTCTTGGTCGGTGGTCGCCGGGTGATCCGAGTGCCCTTCTGGAGGCTGTCGCCTCAGCGGATCTTCCCGCCGGAACTGGACATGTCTACCTGGCCGCCGAAGCTGGGGTCGTGCGTGGGGTCAATCGCATCTTGACGGAAAGGGGCATCCGGCCCGATCAGATCTCCGGCAAGGCGTACTGGCGAAGGGGCCTCCCCAATGCCGAGCACGGCGAGCCGACGCAAGAGAGCTGAGGTCTTAGCCCGCAGACTTCGGGCGAGCCGACGGTCTCGTCACCTTCAGCGAGCCTCCTCCGTGGTGAGCTCGGCGGTGGGATCGGCCTCGAGGCGATCGTCCGGTATCGGTTGGCCGCTGCGCACCGAGTAGCCATAGGTGCCGGCCGCCACGCGCGTCTCTGCTCGATCGACGGCCGCCAGCCGTTCTACCAGCGCTGCCCGTACCGCGTCGTCAGCGCCCTCCTTCGTCAGGGGCTCGGCCGAGTCGAACATGTCCCCCTCCTGGTCGGCCGCCACCCGGTCGGCCGCTCCCGCATCGTCGATGTCCTTGAGCAACTTCTCGACCCGGCGTCGCTCCGCGCCCAGCAATTCCTTGGCCTTGGTGTCTTCCATGAGTGCTCCCGAATTTGGCGATGTGCGAAGGAATCCGTCGCTCCGGTCGTCGCGTGGGTTCATAGTAGACCGCCCTTCCACGAGCCCGACCGGTCGACGTGCATGATCACGCTGCCGGACGATCGCTCGGCGGTCACCGGCTCGGCGTACTGATGATGCAGAGGAGGCGCACGAACCTCGGTGCGGCTGTCCGATCCGGTGTGGGGAGAGGGCGCGCCCTGTGTCAGGGGTGGTCCGTGCGTCTCAGCGGCGACGGGGCCCGAGACCGATGCCACGGACGAATCGGTTGATCTGGCGGTTGCCCTGCCGGTAGATCACCTGCCGCGCCTCTCGCTGTGCCGCCCCGCCGGCGGCGCCCGACAGGCCGCCTCGCTCGTAGCCGTGCTCGACCGCCTCGACATTCCCGAGGTCCCGGGCCAGGCGGTAGAGCTGCGATCGTGTCGTGCTCACGACGGCCGTTGCTCCTTGGTCGCGCGGTCGGCCAGGATGATCCGCTCGACGATGGCGCGGAGTTGATCGGCGTCATCCGTTTCCTCCATGAGCGCCAGCTGGGCCGCCGGTATGCCCACGCTGCCCATGCCGTCATCGTCGAACTCCGCGGCGCGCCACGCCATCCAGTCAGAGCCGTCGATGTCGTCGCCGCTCTCTTCGACCGCGTTGATCAGAGCGACCAGCTCAATTTCGCCGGTCGGGGTGACGTCGTATTCGATGAAGAGCACGTGTCCTTCCTGGCCGCCCCGACGGCCACGATACGACATCGACGCCAGCCCCTCTCCTGGTGGCCGAGGGTCAGCCTGAAGGGTGAAATTCTCATTTCGGTTCCACCTCCCGGTTGATGCGTTTCGGGCGGGCGGGACCATACGCTGAGGCGTGCCGTGGACCGTGGACCATCTGAACGACCGCGCGCGGGCATCCGTCTCAGGATCGGCCGATCGGCCGTGAGACAGTCACGAGGCGGTCCGACGCCCGATGCCCGCGCCAAGGTCCAGGCACGGATCACGCGCCTGACCAGAACGGCGATCATCGTCGCCAGCGGGGCCACCGCGTTCATCGGGATCACGGTGGCCAAGGAGCACCCGGGTGGATCGGCCCCCTCGACCGCCCCTCGATCTCCCGCGCCGACTCCGGCCCCCACGACCGGGAGCCCGACGGCCCCGACCCCGACCACCAGTCCGCCGACGACCACCACGACCCTGCCCGCCCCCACGACCGGGAGCCCGACGGCCCCGACCACCACCACCAGTCCGACCCCGACCACCAGTCCGCCGACGACCACCACGACCAAGCCGGTGGCCACGTCGGGCGGCACCTCCAAATCGAGGCCGTGACTCCGTGGCCCGTACGCCGCGCTGTGGCCCGTGAGTTGCGAATCGCGTGGGACGCGCCAAAGATGACCGCCGTACCGGCGGCGGGAGAGGGGTAGGCAGTGGAGGAATTTCTCAAGTCGGCCGGGTACGGCGCCATCTTCGCGTTGAGCTTCATTTCGGCCATGGGCCTCCCGGTGGGCGCCGAGATCGCCCTGATCTACGGGGGCGTCCTGGCCAGCGGCCAGGTTCCCGGTGAGGGCAAGCCGCTGCAGCTCGCCGTCGTCATCCTGGTGGCGGTGATCGGTGAGGTTCTGGGTTCGATGGCCGGCTACAGCATCGGCCGCTTCGGCGGGAGGACGCTGGTCGACCGGGTCGGGAAGTACGTCCTCCTGACGCACAAGGACCTCGACCGGGCGGAAGCATGGTTCGCCCGCCGGGGCGAGCCGGTCGTCCTCTTCGGGCGGTTCATCCCGCTCCTGCGCTCCTTCGTGTCCTTCGCGGCCGGACTGGGTGAGATGGCGCTCGCCAAGTTCACGATCTTCACCGTGATCGCCTGCGCCATCTGGTGCACGGCCCTCTGCTCGCTCGGCTACAGCCTCGGTAGCAGTTACAACCACGTGCTCAAGGCGTTCAGCTACGCGGGATACATCGTCGGCGCCCTTGCCGTGATCGCCGTCGTGGTCGTCTTCTGGCACCGCCTGCGCGCGCGTACCGCGAACAGCGCGATCTCGAGCGGACCGAGACCGAGGTCTGACCGTCACCGGCTCACCGGGTCCGGGCCTAGCATTGCTCCGATGACCCGCCGCAGACCCTCCTGCGGGCGAATCGCCCCGTCGACATGACCGCGTCGGGCGAGCAGCGGCCCCTGCGGATCCTCATGGCCAAGGTCGGGCTCGATGGCCACGACCGCGGGCTGCGCGTCGTGGCCCGCATCCTGCGCGACGCCGGATGCGAGGTCGTCTACGCCGGCCTGCGCCAGTCACCCGAGACCATCGCCGCCATGACGGCCCAGGAGGATGTCGACGTCGTCGGGGTCTCCATGCACAACGGCGCCCACCTCACGCTGGCCCCGGCCGTCGTCGGAGCCCTCCGGGCCGCCGGCCTCGAGACGCCCGTGGTCATCGGCGGCATCGTCCCGCCGGCCGACGTCGACGTGCTCATGGCCGAGGGGGTGGCCGCGGTGCTCGGTCCAGGCGCTTCCAACGAGGAGGTCGTCGCGACGGTGCGCACCGCGGCCGGAGCGGGCCTCAGCTGACCCTTGCCTCACCGCGCCCGGCAAGGGCCCGGCGCAGGGCCCCGTGGAGACGGGGGACGACCTCGTGCCAGTCGCCCACGATGCCCACGTCGCAGTGCTGGAAGACCGGGGCGCCCCGGTCGGCGTTGACGGCCAGGATGGTCCCCGCCCCCCGCACCCCGACGACGTGGTTGAACTTGCCGCTCAGGCCGACGGCGACGTAGAGCCGCGGGGCGATGGAGCGGCCCGTGATTCCGACCTGGCGGGCGCGGGGCGCCCAGCCCCGGTCGGTCACCTTGCGGGTGGCGGCGAGCTCGGCGCCGAGGAGCGCGGCCAGCGGGCTCAGCTCCTCGTACTCCTCGGGCGTGACCCCGGTGCCCACGCCGATCACGACCTGCGCCCGGGCCAGCGTCTCCACGTCGTCGTTGCGCCGGTCGGACAGCACCCGGACCCGTCCCCGTGCGCCGACCACACGCGTCCGCACCAGGACACGGCGCGGCCGCGGTGGCGGTGAGGGGAGAACGCCCGGGCGCACCGTGACCATCTGGGTGGCGCTGCGGCACGTGATGTCGGCCACCAGGGCGCCGGCGAACGCCGGCTTGGCCGCCACCAGGACGTCGCCGCGGGCCGTCAGCGCGACGGCATCGCCCACCAGTCCCGACCCCGTGGCGGCCGCCGCCCGCCCTGCCACCTCGCGTCCGAACGCGGTGCTCGGGGCGAGCACCGCCCACGGCGCCACCTCGCGGACGTAGGCGGCGAGGGCGTCGGCCACGTCCTCGGCGACGGCGGAGCCGTCGAGCGTGACCACGATGTCGGCGCCGGCGGCTCCCAACGGCGCCGCGTCCAGCGGGCCCGGGCACAGCGCGTGCACCGCCGCGCCCACCTCGTGGCCCAGCCGCGCCGCCGCGCCGAGCAGCTCCCCGGACACCCCGTGACGGCCGGGCTCGGCGAGGACGGCGATGATCCGTGACGCACCCCGGTCCGCGGTCCGGTCGTCACCCGGCGGCGGTGCCGCCGGGCCGGGGCGCGCCCTCAGGGCGCCGCGTCGGGTGAGCTCGCGCACCGCCTGCTCCACCTGCGCGTCGACCGGGCCGTCCAGGACGAGCATCGAGCGCTCGTGCTCCATGGCCCTGGTCGCCCCGACGACGGTGGGACTGCCGGCCTCCCCCCAGGGGCCTCGACCGATGCTGGCTGCGTCCATGCGGGTGAGCCGCGCCGGCGACACGGCCGCGCGGCCCTCGGCATCCACCTTGCAGGGGTCGCAGAGGCGCTCGGCCACCGAGAGCACGGCGGGCAGCGCGAGCTCGACCTCCTGTGTCCCGTCGTCGTGCTCGAGCTCGAGGCGCCACACGGAGCCCAGGTCCTGTAGTCGGCGGACCCCGCTGGCGAAGGGGAGGTCGAGCAGCTCGGCCAGCTCGGGTCCGACCTGTCCGGTCTCCCCGTCGATGGAATTGCGGCCGAGCAGGACGAGATCGAAGGGGCCCGCCGCGCGCAGCGCGGCGGCGAGCGCGCGCGCCGTGGCCAGGGTGTCAGAGCCCACGAACGCCGGGTCGCAGACGTGCAGCCCGGCGTCGGCGCCCCAGGCCACGGCCTCGCGCAGGACGTCCTCGGCGCCCGGAGGCCCGAGCGTCACCACGGTGCACGTGCCGCCACTGTCCCGGGCGAGGGCGACGCCCTCGGCCACCGCCCGGCGGCAGTACGGGTTCATCTCGACGGCCAACCCAGTGCGCACCAGCCGGCCGTCCCGCAGCCGCAGCGTCTCGGCCAGTGGAACCTGCTTGGCCAGGGAAGCGATCCTCAGCGGGTCACCCGCCGCCCGGCTCACCCGGCGTGGTGCGCCCGGTCGCCGGTCGGGCGCGGAGCCCCGGCGGCGGGGGAGGGGGCGTGCGGGCGCGGCGAGACGGGGAGTTCGATGCGAGGCACGCTACCTGCCCCATCAGCACCAGCCGCATCGACGGCGGCCCATCGACACCAGCCGTGTCGACGGTGCCCGCTCGCGCGGGGCGTCAGCGGCCCAGCGCACCCCCGGCGGGGCTGCGGGGGTCCGACGCCCCGACCTGGCGGCGGGAGCCGGCACCATCGTGCTCCAGCTGAATGATCTGGGCACATCCGACGGCGACCGGATCGAAGGCGCTGATCGTCCGCACCCGATGGCCGTGGCCGGCAAGCCCGTCGACCCACGCCGGGGGCGCGTCCGCCTCCACCAGAACGGTGAGATCCTCGCCCCACCACAGGCGGAACGGACCGGCCGAGGGCGCGTCGAGGGTGAGCCGGGGCGCGCTGATGGCGGTGGCGGGATCTTGCCCGGTCAGCAACAGCCGGGCCAGGAGCTGGACGATGATCTGCGGCTGGGCGTCGCCGCCCATGGCGCCCACCAGGCGCGACAGCGAGCCGTCGCCGCGGGTGACGAGCATGGGGGAGAGGGTGTGCGGCGGTCGCTGACCGGGCGCCACTTCGGCCGGATGGCCGGGGACGAGGGAGAAGCCGACGCCGCGGTTGTGCAGGAAGACGCCCGTGGTGGGCTCGACGATGTGTGAGCCGAAGTCCAGCGCGTTCGATTGCGTCAGTGACACCCCGAGGCCGTCGGCGTCAAGTGCGCACAGGTGCGTGGTGTCCCCGTCGCCCATGCGGGCCACATCGGGGGCCGGCGTCGCGCAGCCGGCCGCGACGTCGGGTGGAGCCATGGCGAGCGCATCGACCCGACCCGCCGCCGTGGCCAGGCGCTCCGGGTCGAGCAGCGCGTTGCCGTCGGCCCCGTCGAAGAGCATCGCCGGGCGGTCGTGGCCGACGGCGCGCCACGTCTCTACGAGGAGATGGGCCCACTGGGGATCGTCCGGATCGGCTCCCAGCCCCGCCGCCTCGGCCACGGCGGCGCCGGCCAGCGTGAGGTAGCCCTGCGAGGGGGGCGGCACGGTCCAGAGGTCGTGGCCCCATGCCGCCGCGCGCAGCGGCGAACACCACGACGCCGTGCTCGTGGCGAAGTCGCTCGGGGCGAAGTGACCGCCGCCGAGCTCCAGCAGGCCGCGGGCGAACTCCCCCTGGTAGAAGCCGTCCCGGCCGTGGGCCGCGATGGCGCGCAGCGTGCGCGCGATCCCCGGCACCCGGACGGTCTGGCCGATGTCGAGCGGGCCCTCCGGGCAGAGCTCGCCGGCGCCGGGCAAGGCGTGGACGAGATGGCTGGCGAGCGCCAGCATGATGGAGGCGGAGAACCCCTCGGAGGCCAACTCGATCGCCGGCGCCAGCACCTCGTCGAGGGGCAGACGCCCGTGGCGCTCGTGCAGCGCGAGCCAGCCGTCGACGGCACCGGGCACCTGCACGCTGCGGATGTCGCCCCGTACGGGCATCGTCGTCATCCCCTCGGCGCGCAGCCGCGCCGGGTCCGAGCCTGCGCCGGCCCGGCCGACGGAGAGCAGCGCCTCGGGGGGAGAGCCCGGCACCGAGACCATGGCCAGGACGTCGCCCCCGAGCCCGCACAGGTGCGGGCCCACGACGGCCATCACCGTCCCCGTGGCCACGGCGGCGTCGGCCGCCGAGCCGCCCCGGGCCAGCATGCCGATGCCCGCCGAGGCGGCCAGTTGGTCGGCGGCCGCCACCATGCCGCGCAGCCCGGTCCGCGGGCCGAAGGGGGCGAGGGGGAGCGTCATATGTCAGGAATAGCACGAGGCCCCGCGCCGACGCAGGTCCGGCGGCGATCCTGATTCGTCCGTGCTCACATGGGTATCGCACTGAGTGGACCGAGTCGCAGAGTCTCGCCAGCCGTCCCTGACGTCAGGTCGGCGGCGAACACGGCGCCCTCGGTGCACTCGATCCGCGTCCCAGAGGAGGTGCTGATGGCGACGGCCAAGCAAAAGGAAGCGGCCGGAAGCAAGAGTAAGAAGGCCCAGAAGGCGCAGAGCTCCCGGCACAAGGGTGCCAAGAAGGCCTCCGGCTCACCCGGTCTGAGCTCGGCCGACAAGAACAAGCTCGACGACAAGAAGTTCGCGTTCCCCAAGGAGCGCAAGGAGCCACTGGTCGACGCCGAGCATGTCCGCAACGCGGTGGCACGCTTCGATCAGGTCAAGGGTGTGACGGACAAGGAGCGCGACCAGGCCTGGCGGCGCATCAAGGCGGCGGCGAAGAATTTCGGCGTGAAGATCGAGGAGAAGAGCTGGCACGAGCTCTTCTCCGGGGGCAAGGCGACGAAGAAGCACTGAGCACCGGCCGTCTGGAGCCGCCGCCGCCTCGCAGTCCCAGCCCCGGCCGGCGCGATCTCGCCCAGCCCCGGCCGGCGCGACCTGGCCCGGCCTAGAGCACGACGACCGAGCGCAGGACTTCGCCGCGCTGCATGCGCGCGAAGGCGGCCTCGACCTGGTCGATGCCGATCGTCTCGCTGACGAAGCGGTCGAGGTCGAGCCGTCCGCCGAGATACAGGTCGACCAGCATCGGGAAGTCACGCGAGGGGAGGCAGTCGCCGTACCAGCTTGGCTTCAGCGCGCCGCCTCGCCCGAAGAACTCGATCATGGGCAGGTCGATGCGCATGTCGGGCGTCGGGACACCCACCTGCACCAGCGTCCCCGCCAGGTCCCGCGCCATGAAGGCCTGCTCCATGACATCGGGATTGCCCACGGCCTCGATACACACGTCGGCGCCGTTTCCGCCCGTCAGCTCCTTGATCGCCTCCACCGGGTCGGTTGTGCTCGCATCGACGGTGTGCGTCGCACCGAAGGAGGTGGCGAGGGCGAGCTTTCCGGGGTCCTTGTCGACCGCGATGATCACGGCCGCCCCGGTGAGCATCGATCCGGCCACGGCGGCACACCCGACGCCGCCGCAGCCGAAGACGGCCACGGAGTCGCCCAGGCCGACCTCCCCCGTGTAGATGGCCGCGCCGATCCCCGCCATGACGCCGCACCCGAGCAGGCCGACGGCCTCGGGGCGGGCGGCCGGGTTGACCTTGGTGCACTGGCCGGCGGCCACGAGCGTCCGTTCGGCGAAGGCGCCGATCCCGAGGGCGGCGGTCAGAGCGGTGCCGTCGGCCAGCGTCATCTTCTGCGTGGCGTTGTGGGTCGCGAAGCAGTACCAGGGCCGGCCGCGGCGACAGGCCCGGCATTCCCCGCAGACCGCCCGCCAGTTCAGGACGACAAAGTCGCCGGGCGCCAGGTCCGTCACGCCGGCCCCGACCGACTCGACGGTGCCGGCGGCTTCGTGGCCGAGCAGGAAGGGGAAGTCGTCGTTGATGCCGCCCTCGCGGTAGTGCAGGTCGGTGTGGCACACCCCGCACGCCTTGACCGCGACGACCGCCTCTCCCGGCCCGGGGTCGGGCACCAGGATCGTCTCGAGCGTGACCGGTGCGCCTTTCTCCTTGGCGACCACTCCGCGCGTCTCGGTACCCATGCGTGCTCCTCCTCGTGGCCGGGCCCCCATGATGCCCGATCTGCCTGTGGCGCTCCCCAGTCCAGTGCCGCCGCTGTCCCGTGCCGCCGCGGTCCCGTCCCGTCGGCTGGGGCGTCGGCGGTCAGCCCGGGGCCACGAAGACGCTCCGGGCCTCAGCGGAGCTCCCGCGTGCCGCCCGCCCGAGCAGGAAACGGATAGTCAGGTGGTGCACCTTTGAGGCCACGACCCAGAGTGGCCGGGCAAGTCGGCTCTCGTAACGCACCACCGTCACCCACACCACGACCGCGTCGTCCGCCGCGACGATGTTCTCCGCACTGAGCAGCCGCGAGTCGGCGGCGAGGGTCACGGTGTCAGGTTCCGGGGCGGATGCCGTGACGGACCAGCCCAGGACGTGGTCGGCTGCCTCGGGCCGCAGGCGCAGACCCAACACGAATCTCCAGCCGAAGAGGATGCACGACCGCAGCAGCGCCGGGGCACCTTCGAACACCGCTCGGGTCCATTGTTCGGCCGAACGCGGCTTTGCGCCCGAGCCGGAGAAGGTGAGCGCGAACGCGGACGCGTAGTCGAGCGACTCCGCGGCCGCGATTGTCGGCGGCACGTCGATGCGCTGCACCTGGGCCATCACCGCGGACGATTCTATGGACCGAAACGGCGGGCCCTCCCGTTCGGATCGCCGCCGCCGCCCTATCGTGACCGCCAATGGCGGTGGCCAACGTGGAGGTTCCGGAGGGGTGGCAGCGTCTGGGCAGTCGTGGCTTCGGTCCCTTCGTGACCAGGGAGGTATTCCGGCGTCCCGACGGCACCCGCTTCCTGTGGGATTCCCGCTGGCACCGCAAGCACGCAGGCCGCGTCCCCGGTGGGTCGACCTGGTGGGCGCCGTTCGCAATGGCCTGGTGGATGGGAGTGCTGTTCGCGATCGGCTCCATCTGCTTCGCACTGGGCTCGTTCCCGCCTTATGCCACCGCCGTCGGCGCCACTCCGGACAACATCACCTACTTCGTCGGATCCATCTTCTTCACGACGGCCTCCTTCTTGCAGTACGTGGAGGTCGCCTCCACCCCGGCAACCGTCGTCGAACCGCACCGGAAGGGCCTCGGCTCGTTGCTGCGGATCCGGCACCGCCGCATCGACTGGTGGGCGGCGGGCATCCAGCTGATCGGCACCGTGTGGTTCAACCGGACCACGCTGAGCGCGCTGCTCGTCGGATTGGGCGCATCGTCGAGCCACCATCCGGTGTGGCGCCCCGACGCGTTGGGCTCCATCTGCTTCCTCGTCTCGAGCTGGCTGGCCTGGGTCGAGGAGTGCCACGGGCCCTTCGCGTGGCGGCCGTCCGGCATCTCGTGGTGGATCACCGCGCTGAACCTGGCGGGTTCCATCGCCTTCGGCGTCTCGGCGATCGCCTCCTACATCACCTCGAGCGGCCAGCTGCTGAGCCTGGCCCTGACGAACCTGGGCACGTTCGTCGGCGCCGTCTGCTTCCTGATCGGGGCCGTGCTGCTGCTGCCCGAGCGCACCCTGGAGGGCCCGGCCGCGGAGGCCGAGCCCGGCCCCGGGTCTGCTCCCGGCCCGGGGCCGGCCCACCCGGTCAACACCGTCTCCTGATCAAGACCGTCTCCTGATCAAGACCGTCTCCTGATCAAGACCGTCTCCTGATCAAGACCGTCTCTTCACTCGCCGCGGTCCGCGTCGCGCAGCCGCGAGATGACGGGAGCGAACGCCGCCACGTCGCGGACGCTGAAGTAGCTGAAGCCCCAGCGCTCCCTGCATGCGAGAAGGTGCTCGGCGATCTCGGCGTGGGTTCCCAGACAGAGGAACGGCGTGGACAGCGCGTCGGCCACGTCGATCCCGATACGCCCGGCGATCGCGGTGGCGGCGACGCGTCGGTCGTCGGTCACCACGACAGCCTGCACGAGCGCATGGAGCTCGATCGCGCCCCAGCGGGCAGCCGCTGCGGCGCGCATCGACGCGATGGTGTCGTCGAGCCGGGCGGCCTCCCAGCGGACATGGTGGTGGTGCCCGTCCTCCATCGTCCGGCCGAGCATGGTGGGGGCGACGATGTCGGCATAGTGGACCGCATGGGCCAGGGCCGCCCGGCCGTTGACGCCGACGAGTAGAGGCACGTGCTCCTGAAGAGGCGTCAGTGTCGTCGCTTCATGAACGCGGTAGTGGGTCCCGCTGTGGGACACCGAACGGCCGTCGAGGAGCGAGCGGACGATCTCCGTCGACTCGCCGAGACGCTCCTTGCGCACCGCCGGCGGGTCGAACACCTGTCCAATGGCGGCGTACTCCGTGAAGCTGTGGCCGGCTCCGAGGCCAACCTCCAGCCGCCCGTTCGACAGGTGGTCGAGGGTCGCGAGCTCCTGGGCGAGCGGGACCGGGTGACGCAGGTCGTTGTTGAGGACCAGGGTGCCGAGGCGGATCCGCTCAGTGCGCAGCGCGGCAGCGGCGAGGGAGACGAGCGGTGAAGGCTCCGCCCCGATGTGGTCCCCGACTTGGAAGACGTCGAAACCGGCGCCCTCGGCCGCCTGGGCACTGCGGACGGTCTCGGACACGTCGCTCGACGTGGCCTGGAAGCCGAAGCGGAAGGGCCGCACCGAGTCGACGATACCGAGTGCCGGCGCGGCCGCTTGCGCCTCCTGGCCCCGGGCTCCAGAGTGGTGCGTGGCCCGGCGCGGTTGTCCCGGGCAGCAGACGAGGTGTCATGCTCAGGAAGATCGAGAGCCCCGACACGGTGTTGGCCGTCGAGGTGGTCGGCAGGCTGGAGGGGGACGACTACAAGACCGTCATCGTGCCGGCGCTCCGCGAGATGCTCGAGGCCCACGGCGAGATGCGCTGCGTCTTTGTGTTCGGCGATGAGTACACCGGACTGACGGTGGGAGGGACCGTCGAGGACTCGAAGCTCTACTTCGACGAGCTCGTCCACCGAGACCTCTCCAAGTGGAAGCGGTGTGCCGTCGTGACCACTCACGACTGGTTGCGCCACGCCATCTCCGCATTCCGCTTCATGATCCCGGGCGAGGTCGAGTGCTTCGAGCCCTCGCAGGTGCGGGCGGCCGTCGAGTGGGCTGCGGCATGACGACACAGCGCTCTGTCGTGGCTCCAGCCGCGTGCTACGGCGCGGAAGCCTCCATCCGGTAGCGCTCGAGCCGTTCCACGAGCTCCGCTGGTCGGGCCAGAGCCGGCAGATGCCCGCCGTCCATCTCGTCCGGTGCGGAGCCCAGCCGTTCCCGGACCACCCGCCGAAGGAACGGGGCGGGGAAGAAGCGGTCGTCACGGCAGAGGAGGAACCTGGTGGGGACGTCGGGCCACGCGTCCAACGGCCACGGCTCCTCGAACGGCGTGTCGGACTGCTGGCGAATGCGTGTCGCCAGTTCCGCCGCGAGCTGCGGGGGGAGGTCGTGGGCGAAGATCTCCTCCGGGTCGAAAGGATCCGGAAAGACGAAGCCGGTGTTCGACCACCACTCGCCGGGCGATTCGCCCGCTCGGGGCACCATCGCCGCCACGAGGACGATGAGGGACACATCGAGCCGGCTGCAGACCAGCGGCGCGGTGAATCCGCCCAGCGACTGGGCGACGACGATCACCTCCCGTCCGACGTCGGCGGCGGCGGCATCGACCACGCAGTCCGCGTAGTCCGACAGGGAGGCGCGGTCGTCGTCGCAGGGCAGGTCGACCGCGCTGACTTCGTGACCCCGCGCCACGAGCTGCGGCCCGACGAGGTGCCAGTACCACGAGTCACCACCCGCACCGTGAATGAGCACGTAGGTCGCCACCGGCGGTTCTCCTCGTCCGTCCAGGTGCCCCACACGCTACCGGGATGCCCGGGGGCCACGGCCGACCCCGCTCGAGTTGCGTCGTGTCACTGTTGCGTTCTATGCAGCCCGATCGAGAACTGCAGTCGAGGGTCAGGGAGCGAGCAGTGTGAAGGTCCCGCCGAAGGCGGCGCGGAGCCGGCGCGAGAAGGGTGTCACCGCCACGGCGGTTCACCGCGGCACCACCACGACCACGACCGCCGCCGCCACCCCGCAGCGCCGCGGCGACGGCACACCGGACCCGCTAGGGCCGTGGAGCCCGCCGCCGCCCTCGATACGTGCTGAGGCAGAGGAACGCGGCCGCCACCAGCGGCAGGAGGATCGCCCCGACCAGGCGCGGGCCCGCCAGCAGGAAGGCCAGACCGACGAGGGCTCCGGTGGCCACCGCAACCTCGGGCGTGTCGCCGACCAGGAAGTCCCACCAGAAGTGGCCGAAGGCCCGGAGCGCCCGGGTGACCGCCGTCACTGGGCTGCCTTCACCGGGCCGGGGTCACCGGCCGCGGTCACGGGGCCGCCGTCACCGGCCGCCTTCTCGATGACCCGGCCCGGCAGTTGCGTTCGCATGAAGGCCGTGAAGCCGATGTACACCAAGGCGAAGAACCCGACCAGCACGGGGATGGCCAGGTCGTCACCCGGCCAGTGCACACCCGCCCCCTCGCCGACCCAGAAGACGCCGAAGCTGGTCAGCATGACGCCGACCAGCGTCTTGATGGTGTTCTCGGGGACCTCGCTCAGCTGGCGCGCCACCACGAGGCCGACGATGCCCACGAGGACCGCCGCCGCCGCCGCCGCCAGCGCGGCGAGGCCGAGCCGGTGCTGGGCGGCGCCGAGGCTGATCACGATCAGCACGACCTCGGTGCCCTCGAGGAAGACACCCTTGAAGGCCACCGCGAAGCCGACACCGTCGCGCCCCTTCGCTCCCACTGCCCGCGACGGCGGGGCCGCCTGTTCCTCCGAGGCGAGCTCGGACACCGTGTCGGCGAAGATCTTGTCCTCGTCGTGTGGGTCCTTGTGGCCGCTCGCGCGCAGGATGGCCTTGCGCAACCAGGACAGGCCAAGCACGAGGAGCAGCGCCCCCACGACCACCCGGAGCGCGTCGATCGGGATGTAGCGGATCAGCGGGACGCCCACCACCAGCACGAGGACCCCGAGAACGAGGATTGCCGCCGCGGCGCCCTCCAGGGCCGAACGCCAGCCCCGGCTCACGCCCGAGGCCACCACGATGGTCAGGGCCTCGACCATCTCCACCAGGCTGGCGGCGAACACGGCGATGACCAGGACGAGCGTCGAAGAAGTGTGCATCCCGCCCGCAGAAACTACCCGCGGCCCGACCTGCGCCCTGCCCGAGAAGGTCGGCTGTAGTGTGCGGGTCACTGACCAGGACGTCCGTGTCGGGTGCCCTGTGTCCAGTGTCAGGGTCCAATGTCGCGGTCAAGTGTCAGGGTCCAGGGAGGCGTCGCATGGGTGAGGGACCGGCCACAGTGGGGCAGGGCCGCAACTACGTCGTGGTGTCGGCCGACACGCACGCCTCACCGGACAGCCTGGAGCACTTCTTGTCCTACGTGGACCCGGCGCACCGCGAGGCGGTGGCCGGCTTCGGCGACATGTCGAATCTCGCCATCTCCATGTTCGGCGGCTTCGATCCGGGCGAGGTCCATGAGACCGATCCGGTGCGCGCCACGGCGGCCCGGCGCCTGGCCGGCATGGGCGTCGACATCGCCGCCGCCGAGGGCTGGCTGGCGCACTACGGCACCGACTGGGTCGTGCCGGGCGACGGGGACGGGCGCCGGCTGGCCGTGCTCGAGGAGCAGGGGATCCACGCTGAGGTCACCCTGCCCGGGCCCATCCTGGCCGGCGGCCTCTCGCCTGCGATGTACCTGGGCGCGGCGACCGACAAGGGGCTCGATGTCGTGTGGCCCGCGCTGCACGGCTACGTGCGGTGGCTGGCCGAGTTCTGCGCGGCGGCCCCGGGACGCCGCGCCGGCTGCATGCCGATCGACTTCCACGACATGGACCGCGCCGTCGAGGAGGTGGCGTGGGCGCGCACCAACGGCATCTTCGGCGGCGTGATGCTCCCCGCCATGTCGGTCACCTCCAGGCTGCCCGGCTACGCCGACGACTACTACGAGCCCTTCTGGAGCGCGTGCGAGGAACACGGCATGGTCGTGAACCTGCACACCGGCGCGTCGGGCTCGGCTACCGACACAAAGTTCCTCTACGACGCCGAGCACGGAGGCATGCTGGGCCTCTACGAGGTCTTCGTCTTCACCCGCCGGCCGTTGTGGTTCATGATCTTCGGGGGAGTGTTCGACCGCCACCCCGATCTCAAGGTCGTCGTGACCGAGAACGGCGTGCAGTGGCTGCCCTCCCTCATCCGGGACATGGAGTCGTTCTTCGACACCCACGGCGGCGCCCCCGTCCGCTCCTACCTCGAGATGCGGCCCCGGGACTACTTCGAGAAGCACGTCTGGCTGGGCGGCTCGCTCATGAAGCGCTACGAGGCCGAGATGCGCCACGAGATCGGCATCGACAAGCTCATGTGGGGCGCGGACTACCCCCACCTGGAGGGCGCCGCTCCCGTCCACCGCGAGACAATGCGCTACATCTTCGGCGGCATGCCCGAGGACGACCTTCGCCGCATGCTCGGCGCCAACGCCGTCGACCTCTGGGACTTCGACGTCGACCTGCTCCAATCCGTGGCCGATCGCGTCGGACCCACCGTCGCCGACCTGGCCGAACCGCTGGCGCTGGCCGACATCGAGGACACCTTCAGCTGGAGCCTGGCCCGACCGGTACCCCTGGTGGCCGGAGCGACCTAAAGCGCCTCGCCTCGGCTCTTCCATTCCTTCTCTCTGTCGCTTTGTCCACTCCTCTGTCGGGACCTTCGCTCTTTTCTTTCCCCCAAAGGCCAGAGCTCGCCCTGGAGAACGGTCGCCCTGATTCGCCGGTTGTCACTGGTGATTCTCCGAATCTTCCTCGCTGATCTGTGACACCCTCGTGCTTCCATCGAGACATGGAGTTGGACGACTTCGCCGAGGCGCTCGAGGCACTCGTCGCGTCGGATGCGGCCAACTACGGCGACTGCGCCTCCATCGAGGAGCTGCACCGGCAGCTGGCGCGTTTCGAGTCCTTCGTCACCGAGGCGACGGCCGCCTTCGAGGTGGGGGAGGAGTGGGCGGCCGACGGGGCCAAGACGGCCTCGGCGTGGATCGCCACCAAGTGCCGTCTGCCGCGCAGTGCCGCCCGGCGCCGGGTGCGCCTCGGGAGGGAACTGCGCCACCTGCCCGCGTGCGCCCAGGCCTGGCGCGACGGTGCCATTGGCCTCGACCAGGCCCGGGCCATCGCCTCGGCGAGAAAGCACCGGACCGAGTCCTCCATGGCCAGGGACGAGGGGTTGTTGGTCTCCCAGGCCTCCGACATGGGCTTCGAGGACTTCTCCCGGGCCCTGAGCTACTGGGAGCAGCTGGCCGACCCCGACGGGGCCGAGAGCGCCGACGAGGAGCGCAAGGCGTCGCGCAACGTGTTCTTAGAGTCGAGCTTCACCGGGATGTGGCTGGGGCAGATGACCCTCGACCCGGTCTCGGGCTCCATCGTGGCGGGCGAGCTCAACCGCCTCGAGCACGACCTCTTCGAGACCGACTGCGCCGAGGCCAAGGAGCGACTGGGCCGCACGGCTCGGATCGACGAGCTGGCCCGCACCTCGGCCCAGCGCCGGGCCGACGCCCTCGTCGAGATGGCGACCCGGAGCCGCAGCGCCCCCGCCGACGGCATCCGCCCCGCCCCGCTGTTCAGTGTCTTGGTCGGCTATGAAACGGCGGATTCAAGGGGTGAGCGCAAGAAGCTCAGTGAGCTTTTCCGATGGTTTCATATATCCGAGGGTCTTCGCGGATGGACGGCCACATGAGGCTTCTCTAGCCCTTTGGCATGTATTGGCGCAGCAAGCCATTGGTGTTCTCGTTCGAACCCCTCTGCCACGGACTGTGGGGATCGCAGAAATAGACCTGGATCCCGGTGGAGACGGTGAAGGCGACGTGGCGGTTCAGCTCGGTGCCTTGGTCCCAGGTCACGCTCCGGGCCAACTCGGCCGGCAGGGTCCCCATGGACTTGGCCATTGCCTGGTTGACCTTGTCGGCTGAGTATCCACCAGCAAAGCGCAGCAACATAACGTAGCGGGTGGAGCGTTCGACCAGCGTCCCGACGGCGGACTTGCCGCCGGCCCCGATGATCAGATCACCCTCCCAGTGACCTGGCACGGCCCGGTCCTCGACCTCGGCCGGTCGTTCGCTGATCATGATCTTCGCGGGGATCTGGCCCCTCGTCTCGACCTTGCTCCGGGGTCGCCGGGCCGCCCGACCGCTGCGCAAGCAGCGCGTCAACTCCCGGCGGAGCTCGCCGCGTCCCTGGACAAAGAGTGTTTTGTAGATGGTCTCGTGGCTCACCCGCATCATCGGATCGTCGGGGAAGTCCTGGCGCAAGCGCTGGGCGACTTCATCGGGTGACCACCACTCGCTGAGCCACTCTTCGACCTGGTCCCGCAGCTTGGGGCACGAGCCCAGCTTGGACGCCTTGGGTCGCCGAGCTCGCTTCTCAGCTCGCAGCTGACCGGCCCAGGCCCGATAGCCATGTCGGCCACCGTTGGCCGCCACCTCCCGGCTCACCGTCGACACGCAACGACCCAGGCGCTGAGCGATGGCGGTGAACCGCTCGCCTCGAGACAACCCGATGGTGATCTCCTCGCGCTCAGCCAGCGTGAGGCGACCAGGAGCCGGAGACCAGCTGGCTGGATGACCCTCTCGCGTGAGCTTGCCCTCGAGCACCCGATACACCGTCATGAAATGCATTCCGACGGCACGAGCGACCTCGTTGACGCTCAGTCCCTCGCTCCGGAGTCGGAACACCATCCGGCGCTGTTCCTGCGTCATGTGTGCTGCCATCTGTCGTCTCCCTTGGTTTGGTCAACCATCGCTGACCCACCAAGGTTTTGCGGGGACCCCTTGAATCCGCCAACGCTGCACGGGCGCATCAGCGAGCTCGAGAACGGGACGGTGCTTGCCCCCTCGGCGCTGACCCCGTGGCTGGACTCGGCCTACTTCGAGCGGGCCATCTTCAGCCTGGGCACCAGGGTCGACGTCAGCGCCCGGGCCCGCCTCTTCAGCGGCGGCACCCGCCGGGCCATCGAGCTGCGCGACCGGATGTGCACCCACCCCTACTGCTACGAACCCGCCGAGAGCTGCCAGGCCGACCACGTCCAGCCCTGGGCCGAGGGTGGCCCGACCACCCAGGACAACGGCCGGCTCCTCTGCGGGTTCCACAACCGGATGCGCAACCAGCGGGAGTACCAGCCGCAGCGCCAGCGCCCGCCGCCGACGGCGGCCTGACGGGGCCGGGGCAGTGGTTAATCCCCGCTTCCGGACATCACCCCGGCCAATTGGCACCGGAGTAGTCGAAACCCGTCGTCGTCCGGCGCTTCGTCGCGCCCCGGACGGGGTCTACACCTGCACACCTCGCAACAGTGCGGCGCCAGGTTCATTCGGACGTGAATGCCATGTCCTGGCGATAGGTGACACCCTCAGCACGATTGACGGACGCTCGTCTTGGGGTCCTCTCGAACTCCAGATCCGTCGAGCGACGGTTTTCAGAGGGATATGCGGCGAGACGCGGCAAAAGGGGCCTAGTCGGGCGAACTCAGCGGCGACTGAACGTGAGACCCGGTGGTGCCTCTTTCACCATGACGACATCGGTCGTGGTTCAACGTGGTTACGTAGTGCCTGAGCGGCTGGCAATCACCGGTCCGGATGGTTACTCGGGCAGCCAACTGCTCACCAAACCCAAGCTATGGATCGTCGCCTGCGGTGAAGGCTCCGCTCAGGAAAGGGGGACTCTCAACCTCCAACCTCGTTGCAAACCGATGGCGTGAGGACTCACTCACGTCGACCCGACATCACCGGAACAAAGCGGTAGCCGGTCAGGCGGATGCAAAATGGAGAACCGTGCTAGCCGCGTTCCAGCAACCATTCAGCCGAAGGCTGAACGCCGCTGCTTCCTCCGCCCCCTACCAACAGGGCGGCCTTGATCATCGGGTCGTAGGTCATGGCCTCTTGACTCTGCGATGCGGTCGGCCCGCTCACCATCAATTGAGACCACTGCCCATCGGCAAAGAGCCAGGTGTCAGCTAGATCGCCCACCCCAACACCACCCCAAATGACTACTCCACCGAGTGACGGGTCGTAGGTCAGAGCCTCCTGAACTCGGATCGGTGGAGTTACCGCGGAAGAAGTGAGTTGCGTCCAGGTCGCTCCGTTGAACTGCCATGTATCGTTCTCGGCCCCATTGGCGTCCTCACCACCAAAAAGCAGCAGGGAATGAGTTACGTCCAGGAGCGATATCACCAACCCCGTAGCCAACGCGCCCGTCGGGATGAACGCACATCCAAAGACTATGCACAAGAGTCAACTGACGAATTATGGGGTTTTCGTCACAGAACCGACGTACAGGAACTGCCTCGGGTGTGCGCTGCACAAGTTGTGGCCCCTGTCTCCGAAGTGCCCGCGAGGAGACACCCCGGGTAGGGCGGAACACGCCAAGATCCCCGTGTTGCGGGAACTGCCATGGTGCCTGAGAATGTCGCACAATCTGCCGGTGAAACGAGTTTCTGCGGCAACTGACGCTGGCAGGTGCCGGCTCAGCCGCCTTCAGCTCTCGTCCGCCACGACCAATCGGTACCCCAAGTCGATCGCCGGCAGCTCAGCCAGGTCGGCGTGCCGCCGCTGCCACGCACCGCTCGACAGGTCCGCCTCGAGACCCGCGACACCCCGGGCGACGACGGCGGGGTCGGCCAGCGCCAGCCCCGAGCAGTTGGCTCGCACCGCCGGCTCGAGGTACGCCTCGGGTCGGCACCAGTAAGCGCCGAGGACGCCGTCCTCCATGTCCCTGGGGACGAGCAGCGGGATTGACGAGCCCCCACCGATTGCGGCGGCCACAGCATCGTGCCCGGGGCCCTGGCGGCGGGTGTACTCACCCACCTCGGGCACGTAGTCGTCGAGGAGCCAGAAGTGCGAGTGCAGCTCGAAGTCCATGGTGAGGACGACCCGGCGCGGCGCCACCCGACAGAGCTCGGCCAGGCCGGCCTCCCAGTCGTCCCAGTGGTGCACCGTGAGGATGGCCATCGCCACGTCCGCACTGTCCGAAGCAAGCGGAATTGCAGAACTGCTGGCTCGGACGGCTGGCGCCGCGCCCGAAGCACGCTGCTCCACCATGACCCTCGAGGGTTCGATTGCGATGACAACCCGGTCCACGGGCTCGTAGTTCCCAGTCCCGGCGCCGACGTTCACCACGACGCGCCCCTCCCCGAGATGCTCGTTGATCACGGCCTCCCAGCGCGGTTCGACCTGGCGATGGGCGATGTAGCCCTGCCCGATCGTGTCGTAGACGGGCGACCCCGACGCCGCTGACGATGCGGGCGACCCCGACGACGCCCCTGACGCCGCCGCCGTTATCACGCCGCCGCCGTCACGCCGCCGCCGTCACGCCGCCGCTCCCAGGCCCGGCCCCGGCCCGGCGGCCTACGCCGCCGACTTCTCCAGGATGTGCACGCCGCAGGCCGAACCCAGCCCGATGACGTGCGTCAGCCCCACCTTGGCGCCGGGAATCTGCCGGTCGCCGGCCTCGCCGCGCAGGTGCGTGGCCACCTCCCAGACGTTGGCGATGCCGGTGGCGGCGATCGGGTGGCCTTTGGACTCCAGGCCGCCCGAGACGTTCACCGGCGTCGACCCGTCGCGCCAC
Organism: uncultured Acidimicrobiaceae bacterium; assembly: GCA_963755375.1. Taxonomy (GTDB): domain Bacteria; phylum Actinomycetota; class Acidimicrobiia; order Acidimicrobiales; family RAAP-2; genus Bog-473. Next base: position 250,449 of record CAVWKG010000016.1, read on the forward strand.
GTGGCGCCCGACTTGAAGAAGTCGGCCGCGCCGCCGCGCTCGCACAGCCCGAGGTTGTCGTAGTGGACGAGCTCGGCAGTGGCGAAGCAGTCGTGCAGCTCCACCAAGTTCAAATCTGCCGGCCCCACGCCGGCCTGCTCGTAGGCCTGCGCCGCCGCGTTCCGGGTCAGGTCGTTGACGTTGGGCAGAATCTGGCACGCCTCCTCCCAGGGGTCGGTGGTGAGGATGGAGGCCGAGATCTTCACCGCACGCCTCTGCTGCTCCAGCGACAGCGTCTTGAGCTTCGACCCCGAGACGACCACGGCCGCCGCCGCCCCGTCGCAGTTGGCCGAGCACATGGGACGGGTGTTGGGGTAGGCGATCATGACGTCGTTCATGATCTCGTCCAGCGACATCTTCTTGGTGTAGGCCGCCAGCGGGTTGAGCGTCGAGTGCGCGTGGTTCTTCTCACTGATCTTGGCGAAGAGCTCGAAGCTCGTGCCGCCGTAGCGGTGCCCGTACTCCATGCCGATCTGGGCGAAGACGCCCGGCATGGTCTCGGTGCCGACCCGGCCGTCGACCGGCGCCACCGCGCCGAAGCGGCCGTGCGGGGTGTAGGTGTTGGAGTCCGAGCCGCGGCTGCCCCCAGCCAGGAGGCCGGCGCCGGCGAGCTTCTCCACGCCGACGGCGAGGCCCATGTCGACCTCGCCCGCCTTGATCGCCATGCAGGCCACGCGCAGCGCCGTGGCGCCGGTGGCGCAGGCGTTCGACACGTTGTAGACGGGGATCCCGGTCTGGCCCAGCTGCTTCTGGATCATCTGCCCGGTGGGCGCCATGGCCATCATGAGATTGCCGGCGCCGATGATGCCGATGTCCTTCATCGTCACGCCGCCGTCGGCCAGCGCACCCTGGGCCGCCGTGGCCCCCAGGTCGACGATGTCCTTGTCCGGGTGCTTGCCGAACTTGGTCATGTGGATCCCGAGGACCCAGAGCTCTTCCGAAGCCGATGCCATCGTCTTAACCTCCCAAGGGTTCGAAGCCGAAGCCGACCGCTTCGGTACCGTCATCGTCCGTGCCGATCACTTCGGTGGCCAGGCGCACCTTCATGCCCGTGGTCACGTGCTCGGGGTCGGGGGTCACGTTGATCAGATTGGCCCGCACGCTGGTGCCCTCGCAGTCGACCACTGCGGCCACGAAGGGGACGGGGATCCCCGGCGCGGCGAACGACACGATGGTGAATGTCCGCACCTCGCCGGTCGTCGGCACCGACTCCTTCTTGAACTCTGTTGCCCCGCACGAGGCGCAGGCATTGCGCCGGTCGAAGAAGCGGGCGCCGCACGAGCTGCACTCGTTGGCCACCAAATGCGGGTCGTCACCCAGCTCCAGGTAGTCGACCAGCGGAATCTGTTGCGCCATCATGCCCCCAAGCTCGGGTGGGAAATCGTCTACTCAATGTAGTGGGGCGGCGAAAAAGTCGGCCAATCGGTGCACTCTTCGGCACCGACCGGTAGGTTCGGGCCCATGCACTACACCCATCTCGGCCGTACCGGCCTCCGCGTCAGCCGCATCTGCCTGGGCACCATGAATTTCGGGCCCGAGACGGATGAGCCGACCTCGTTCTCCATCATGGACTCGGCTCTGGAGGCCGGGATCAACTTCTTCGACTCGGCCAACGTCTACGGGCGCTCCAAAGGTCGCGGCGCGACGGAGGAGATCGTCGGCCGCTGGTTCGCCCAGGGCGGCAGGCGGCGCGAGAAGACGGTTCTTGCCACGAAGCTCTACGGCGACATGGGGGACTGGCCGAACGAGGGGCGGCTTTCGGCGCTCAACATCCGGCGGGCCTGCGACGCCAGCCTGCGCCGGCTGCAGACCGACTACATCGACCTCTACCAGATGCACCACGTCGACCGCGGCACGGGCTGGGACGAGATCTGGGAGGCGATGGAGGTCCTGCGGGACCAGGGCAAGATCTTGTACGTCGGCTCCTCCAATTTCGCCGGCTGGCACATCGCCCGGGCGCAGGAGGCGGCGACCCGCCGCAACTTCATGGGGCTGGTGAGCGAACAGTCCATCTACAACCTGATCGTGCGGGCGGTCGAGCGCGAGGTGCTGCCGGCGGCCGAGACCTACGGGCTCGGCGTGATCCCGTGGTCGCCGCTGCAGGGCGGTCTGTTGGGCGGAGTCGTTCGCAAGGAGCGGGACGGCAGCCGGCGGTACGCCGGGCGCGCCGCCGAGACGATCGAGGCCCGTCGGCCCCAGCTCGAGGCCTACGAGGACCTCTGCGCGGAGCTGGGCGAGGAGCCGGGCACGGTGGGGCTGGCCTGGTTGCTGACCCGACCGGCGGTCACCGGGCCCATCGTGGGACCGCGCCTGCCCGAGCACCTCGACTCCGCCCTGCGTGCCGTCGACGTGACGCTCGACGACAAGGTGCTGGCCCGCCTCGACGAGCTCTTCCCCGGCTACAAGACGGCGCCGGAGGACTACGCCTGGTAGCTGCGCTGTGCCTGGTAGCCGCGCCTCCTCCCTGAGGGATCCGGCACTACTTGAGCGATCCGGCCAGCTCCGGTTGCGGCTCAGATCCGGGATCGTCGGGCTCGTGGGTGGCCAGGTCGTCGGCGTCCACGGAGAGCTTGGGCAGGATCCGGTCCAGCCAGGCCGGGAACCACCAGTTGGCCTTGCCGAACAGCATCATGATGGAGGGGACGATGGCCATCCGGATGAGGAGGGCGTCGACCAGGATCCCGCCGGCCAGCCCGATGCCGAACTCCTTGATGACTCGGTTCCCGCCCAGGATGAACGAGCCGAAGACGAGGATCATGATCAGCGCGGCAGCCGTGATCGTCTTCCCGGTCGCGGCCAGGCCGTTGCGCACGGCCACGCGGTTGTCTCCGCCCGACTTGATGTACTCCTCGTGCATCCGTGACACCAGGAAGACCTGGTAGTCCATCGACAGCCCGAACAGGATGGCGAAGAGCATCACGGGGAGGAACGCCTCGACGGGACTCGTGCCGCTGAGGCCGATGAGCCCGCCCAGGTCGCCCCACTGGAAGACCGCCACCAGCATGCCGAGCGCGGCGCCGATGGACAGCAGGTTCATGACCGCCGCCGTGAGGGGGATCACGAAACTTCGGAACACGGTCATGAGGAGCAGGAAGGACAGCAGCACGACCAGGCCGATGAAGAGCGGCAGCTTCGAGCTCAGGACGTTGGCGAAGTCGATGTAGATGGCTGTTGTCCCGGCGACGAGGACGTTCAAGCCCGAGTCGCCAACCGCCTGCGGCACGGTGGTGTCCCGCAGATGATTCACCAGATCGGTGGTGGCGGCGTCCTGGGGGGCGGTGGTCGGATAGACGGTGGTCAACGCGACGTAACCGTCGCCCGTCTTGTTCGGGATGTACTCCGTGCTGGGGGGAGTGCTTTGGACGACGCCAGGCTGCGTGGCTACGGCGGCCACGACCTTTTCCAGCGCGGGGTCGGGATTCTGGGGCACGACGGTCACCAGCTCTAGGGGCCCAGTGAAGCCCGGCCCGAAGCCCTTGGAGAGCATGTCGAAGGCGACCCGCGTCGGCGTCCCGGCCGGGTCCGTGCCCTGGTCGGCCGACCCCAGCTGCAGGGAGAAGAAGGGCAGGGCGATGGCCACGATGATGATCAGGGCCGCGCCGGCCGACAGCACCGGGTGCTTCTGTACACGGTCTGCCCATTTTGGCCAGAAGCCCTTGCTGTCGGTGCCGATGACCCGGGGGCCGTTCTCGGCCAGGTTCCTCTTCTGCTTGCGGCTCATGACCTTGGGCCCGATGAACCCCAACATCGCCGGCAGGAGGGTGAGGGCCGCCACCATGGTGAGAGCCACGCCGATGGCGGCGGCCACGGCCAGGCCGTAGAGGAAGCTCACACCGAGGGCGAACATGCCGAGCAGCGCGATGACCACGATGATCCCGGCGAACAGGACGGCACGGCCCGAGGTGTTGACCGCGTTGATGATGGACGACTCCACGTCACGGCCGGCCACGAGGCCCTGGCGGTGGCGCGTCACGATGAAGAGGGCGTAGTCGACGCCCACCCCCAGACCGATCAGGAGCGTCAGCTCGGGTGAGATGGAGGGCATGGCGAGGATGTGGCTCAGCAGGCCGATGACCCCGATGGCAGTGCCCAGGGCGAGGAGGGCGGAGAGGATCGGGAGGAGGGCGGCGAAGATGGAGCCGAAGACGAGCAGCAGCACGATCAGCGCCAGCAGCACGCCGAGGCCGGTACTGCTGAAGGACTGGTTGTTGGCCTGCTCGGCCAGCGGACCGGTGACGGCGACGGTCAGTCCGTCACCTGAGGTCTTGGTGACGGCATTGACGAAATTCTTCGCCTCGGTGTTCGAGATGTTCTGGGTCTGCTTGTCGAAGTTGACCTGGAAGAACCCGACCGTCTGGTCCTTGCTGATGTTGGGACCAGTCGGGTCGCTGAGATTCCCGTCCTGGTCGTACGGGCTCGTGACCTGCGTCACGTTGGGCAGCGCGTTGATCTTGTCCACCATGGTGTTGATGCGCTGGCCGATCGCGGGGTCGGTCAGCTTGGCGTCACCGGACGTGCCGAAGACCACCTGCTCCTGGTCGCCGGAGTGGGAAGGCGCGACGGACTTCAACAGGTTGATGGCGTCGAAGGACTGGGTGTGGGGGAAGCTGAAGTTGTTCGAGTAATTGGTGCCGACGGCCGACACCGTGAAGATCGAGACGACGAGGACGAGTATCCACGACAGAACGACGATGCGGCGATGATGGACACACCACGCGGCCAGGGTGCGCATTAGGGGGATCTCCTCGGGGGTGTTCGACGCGGCCACCGGCTGGCGTCAGGGGAACACGTCAATCGTACCGGTCCTCCGGACCCTCTCCGGTGCACTCGGTATCGGCCAGATGGACCAGGGCATTGAACACGGGGAGGGCGAGGCGGTCGGCCGAGGAGGCCGAGCGAGCCACCAGGCGTCCGGCCAGGACGGGATGGTGGTCCGGGATCTGGAAGAACTCGCGCCGGCTCAGCGTGAGCAGCGTGAGGGGCGAGAGCGCCACCACCGCGATGGACGACCGCAGCTGGTTGAGGAGCGAGTGCTCCGACCAGGAGTCACCCCGTCCCAGCAGGCCGATCGGGGTGCCGTCGCGCTGCACCACGGCGTGCCCGCCGGTGATGACGTGCCACATCCGAACGGGCACGTCCTGGGCCTGGACCACCTGCCCGGGGTGCGCCGTGGATACAGTGCAGCGCTCCGCGATCTCCTCGAGCTCGCTGTCGGGGAAGCCGGCGAAGAGGTCCATGGAGCGCAACGTGCCCGGGTCGCCGTCGGTCGCCGGGCGCGGGGTGCTGTCTGCGTGGTCGATGGCGTGGTCGATGGCACGGGAGTTGCGGGTGGTGTCCGTGTGCATGGCGGCGGCTCAGTGGTCCATGACCGAGCTGGGCGGCCTGACCTCGTGGCGGTGGTGCGAGTGGAGGTGCCCACCGGCCCTCCGCCACACGAACAGCCCGACGATGGCGAGGAGGAGCCATGGCACGTGGTACATCGGGTAAAAGGGCATGGTCGCCCCGGCGGCAATGGCGACGAAGACCACCACGAAGACCCAGGGCAGGATCCGGCGGTGCCGTGGGGGCGGGGGCTGAGGTTCGCTCGGCAGCGGGGGCAGGTCGTCGAACAGTCCGTTGAGATCGCCGCGCGTCGTGGCCGACATGGCGGTGTCGAGGCGGTTCTTGAACTCGACCTCATCGAGCCGTCCCTCGGCATAGTGGCGCGAGAGTTTGTCGGCCACCGCGTTGCGCTCGCCGTCCGAGGCGCGCATCGTGGCGTCGTAGGCCTGCGTGTCCCTGCGGCCCATCGGGTAGGCGGGATCCCACCGGTAGCGCATCGGGTCTCTTCTCCTTCGTTGGTCTGGTCTGGTCTGTCGATCGGTGAGTGAGTCGGTCGGTGCGCCGCTCAGAACGCGCCGTGGGCCCGTTCGCGGGCCAGGAGCTCCTCGGCGACCGAGACGTCGGTGTCCTCGTCGGGGATCAGCAGCCACCCGGCCACATACAGCGGCACGGCCAAGCCGCCCAGGAAGGCAAGGGCGACGAAGCCGACACGGACGATCGTGGGGTCGACGTCGAAGTAGTCGGCCAGGCCGACGGCCACGCCAGCCAGCATGCGGCCACGCCCGCCTCGGTGGAGGCGCTGGTCGCCGCCGGGTCGGGGCGGTGCGGTCGGGGGGGCTGCTGCCGCCGGCCCGGCGGTCTGGGCGCCGGTTGACCCGGAGCCTGCGGTTTCTGGTGTCTCGTCTGGTGCGGAGTGCATGGTTCCAGCCTGACGGTGGGCCGGCGAGGCGTGAATCCGGCAACACCCTGGTCGGACCCTGAGAACGTCCCGGAGCCCTCAGGGATGTCCCTGATAGCCCCGGGGGTGGCAGCGGCGCGATCATCGACGTATCGCAGAGGCACCCGATCCCGGTACGCGTCCGCTCACCGACGGTGGCCGCCCGACAGAACCGTCGCGAGCCACGCCCGGACCCGGCACCCGGGCCCGGCCTGAGGCCCGATCCGACCCCCAGCCGCCACCCCAGACCCACCCCGCGACGCCGCCCCAGACCGAGACCGAGACCGCCGGCCACCCGCCCGACGTCGGCTGGAACGGGTGCGGGCGAAACGGGCACTGGTCGCACCGCCACGGGCGGTGGTCCGAGGCGGACCACGGCCGACACCACCACGTGGGAAGGAAGCTGCGGAACATGCGGCGCACCCCCGACAACCGCGTCCTGGGTGGCGTCTGCGGCGCCATCTCGCGGGACACGGGGATCGATGCCATGTGGGTGCGCATCGGTTTCGTCCTGCTGGCCATCGGCAGTGGCGTGATCATGGTGTTGGTGTATGCGATGGCGTGGCTGCTCATCCCCCTGGAGGGGGAGAGCTCCAACATCTACTCGCGTGCCATCAACGACCGACGTGGCATACGGACGATCGCCGCCATCCTGATCCCGCTGCTGATCGCGGTCCAGTTCATCACGAGCAGCCTGCACGTCCCGTTCGTCGGTTTCGTCGGGTGGCCCACGTTCCTGACGGTCGGGGTGGTCATCCTCATCTGGCGCAACGCCAACGAGTCGGAGAAGGCCTTCATCGACAACGACGTCGTGCCACTGCTCGGAGCCGATACGCACGGACGCGGCCGCCGCTGGCTCATCGCCCGCGTCGTCGCCGGCGTGCTCATCGGAGCCGGCGGCATCGTCCTGCTGGTCGAGGGCCACACGACGGTCGCCGCGCTGCGCCCCATCGGTGGCGCTGCGCTGGTGATCGGGGCGAGCGTCATCATCTTCGGCCCGTGGTGGCTCAGTCTCGTCCGGGACCTCATCGCCGAGCGGCAGGCGCGTGCGCTCGCCGAGGAGCGGGCCCAGATGGCGGCCCACGTCCACGACTCCGTGCTGCAGACGCTGGCCCTCATCCAGCGCTCCTCCGACGACCCTCAACACGTCGTCCGCCTGGCCCGTGCACAGGAACGAGAGCTGCGGGCCTGGCTCTTCGAGGGCCGGTCGCCCGGCACCATCGGGGAGGACGCCACCATGCTGGCCGAGGGCGTCGGCCTGCTGCAGCGCCAGGTGGAGGCCGACCACGGGATCGCCGTGCAGGTGGTGATGGTGGGCGACTGCGAGCTCGACGAGGCCTTGCGCGCGCTGCTCGATGCCGCGCGGGAAGCCACCGTCAATGCGGCCAAGTGGTCCGGCGCCGACCAGGTCTCGGTCTACGCGGAGGTCGAGAGCGACACGGTCATGCTCTACGTCCGGGACCGCGGCCGCGGTTTCGACCCCGATGCCGTGCCCGACGACCGGCAGGGCATCGCCCGGTCCATCTGCGCCCGCATGGCCCGCTTCGGTGGCACGGCCGTGGTGCGCTCGGCGCCGGGGGAGGGGGCCGAGGTCCAGCTCTCCATGCCGCGGCGGGAGCGGGTCAAGTGAGCGACGGCGAGCTGACCGGCCGCCCCCGCATCTTCCTCGTGGAGGACCACGCCGTCTTCCGGGCCGGCGTGAAGGCCGAGCTGGGCGACGCCGTCGTGGTGGTGGGCGAGGCCGACGAGGCGGGTGCGGCCATTGAGCTGATCCTCGAGCGCCTTCCCGACGTGGTGCTCCTCGACGTGCACCTCCCCGGCGGCGGCGGCCACGCCGTGCTGCGCGGCGTCCTGCCCCACCATCCCGAGGTGCAGTTCCTGGCCCTGTCCGTCTCCGACGCCCCGGAGGACGTCATCGACGTCATCCGCGCCGGCGCCCGCGGCTACGTCACCAAGACGATCTCGGGCCCCGAGCTCCTGCAGGGCGTCTACCGCGTCGCCGCCGGGGACGCGGTCTTTTCGCCGCGCCTGGCCGGATTCGTCCTCGACGCCTTCGCCCAGGGCGGCGCGCCCGCGCCGGGCCTCGACCCCGAGCTCGACCAATTGTCGCCCCGTGAGCGCGAGGTGCTCCGCCTGATCGCCCGCGGCTACACGTACAAGGAGGTGGGCGGCGACCTGAACATCTCGGCCAAGACGGTGGAGTCACACGTCTCCTCGGTTCTGCGCAAGCTCCAGCTCTCGACGCGGCACGAGTTGACCAGGTGGGCCACCGACCGGCGCTTGGTCTAGACAGGGGGGATGCCCGAGGAGCTGCAGGCCGAGCATCGCGACGCGGCCAAGCTGGCCGAGATGGCCGGTCGCGCCCTCGTCGAGCTGAGGGCCAACCCACCGGCCCTGCGTGATCTCGGCGCCGCGGGCGACCACATGGCCCACCAGTTGCTCGTGGCCGAGCTCAACCGGCTCTACCCCGACGACGACGTGCGATCCGAGGAGGGGCTCGAGCACGTGGCGGGCTCCGGCCGCCTCTGGATCGTGGACCCGCTGGACGGCACCCGTGAATTCCGCCAGCAGGGGCGCAGCGACTGGGCCGTGCACGTCGCCATGGCGGTGGGAGGCGTGGCCGTCGTGGGCGCGGTGGCGCTGCCGGCGCTCGATCTCGTGCTCGCCACCGACGAGCCGCCGGTTCTGCCGCCGTTCCCTTCCGGCGAGGCCCCCCGGGTGGTGGTCTCGCGGAGCCGTCCCCCGGACGTGGCGTACGACGTGACGGAGTCGATCGGTGGCGTGATGATCCCGATGGGATCGGCGGGCGCCAAAATCGCCGCCGTCATCCTCGGTGCCGCCGAGGTCTACGTGCATGCGGGCGGCCAGTACGAGTGGGACTCGTGCGCACCGGTGGCCGTCGCCGTCGCGAGCGGCCTGCACGCCAGCCGGCTGGACGGCGAGGCGCTGCGCTACGGCGACCCCGACGCCTGGTTGCCAGATCTCGTCGTGTGCCGTCAGGAGCACGCCGAGGCGGTGCTGGCGGTGACGACGAAGCAACACCGGCCGTACTGGTGAGCTGGCCTCCCCTCAACCTCTTCGCCGCTCGACCCTCAGCAGGATCCGGAATTGACAGAACCCCGTCTCGCAACGAGACGGGGTTCTGTCGTGATCCTTGTGCGCTCGGCGTTAGCCGATGGCGCGCACGTTGGCGGCTTGCAGGCCCTTCGGACCCTGGTTGGTCTCGAATTCGACCTTCTGTCCTTCTTCGAGATTGCGGTAGCCCGTACCGCTGATCGCGCTGAAGTGCACGAAAACGTCGGGGCCCCCACCGTCCTGGGTGATGAAGCCGAAGCCCTTCTCACCGTTAAACCACTTCACGGAACCAGTTGCCATTGAAAATCCACTCCTCTCCTGGCCAGATTTGACCCGTGTCGCAGGGGTCATGGCCGGTAGCTCTTGCGAGCTAGAGGGATTTCCAAACTTGTGATGGTGGTGCCCTCGGGGATGAACCTTAGCGCGCCGGGCGGACGGGAGGGGAGGTTTGGATTCTGGCGCTGAATTCGACACCCGTTGTTCCTGCCGGGGATCGTGCCTAGGTTGGTACTGCCGTTCTCGCCCACCGAAGGGACAAACAGTGACCGTCGCCCTCAATCCGTACCTGGAAGGCAACTTCGCGCCCGTTCTCGAAGAGGTGACGGCGACCGATCTGGCCGTCACCGGCCACATCCCCGAGGCCCTCTGCGGACGCTATCTGCGCAACGGTCCCAATCCGGTTTCGCCCCCCGAGCCCTCCACCTACCACTGGTTCGTCGGTGACGGGATGGTGCACGGGATCCGCCTGCGTGACGGGCGGGCCGAGTGGTACCGCAATCGCTGGGTGCGCTCCGCCGACGTGGCGCGCGCGCTCGGCGAGGAGCCGCGTCCGGGTCCCGTGCACGCCGGCATGGATGCTGCGCCCAACACGAACGTCATCGGGCTCGCGGGCCGCACCTTCGCCATCGTCGAGTCGGGGCCGTGCCCGTACGAGCTCGACGACGAGCTCGAGACCATCGGCGCGTCGGACTTCGGTGGCACGCTCGCCGGCGGCTACACGGCCCACCCGAAGCGGGACCCGCTGACGGGCGAGCTCTACGCCGTGTCCTACTTCTTCGGGTGGGGTGACGACGTCGAGGTGACCATCGTCGGGACGGACGCGAGAGTGCGTTCGGCCCGGCGGGTCGCCATGGGCGGCCCGGTCAGCGTGCACGACAGCGCCATCACCCAACGTTCCATCGTCCTTCTGGATCTACCGGTGACGTTCAGCATGGATGCGGTGGCCGCCGGTGCGCGGTTTCCCTACCGCTGGCAGGAGGGGTATCAGTCCCGCGTCGGCCTGTTGCCGCGCGACGGTGACTCGACCGAGGTCGTGTGGCACGACGTCGAGCCGTGCTACGTGTTCCACCCCATGAACGCCTTCGACGACCCCGATGGAGACGGCATCGTGCTCGACGTGGTGCGCCACCCTTCGATGTTCCGCACGAATCACCTCGGCCCCTCCGAGGGCGCCCCGACGTTGGAGCGGTGGCGTCTCGACGGTCACGGGAGTGCGGTCAAGGAGGAGCGGCTCGACGACCGCGGGCAGGAGTTTCCCCGCGTCGATGAGCGCCGAGTCGGCCGGCCTCACCGGTACGGCTACGCCGTGGGTGTCGGCCACTCCGACCACATCCTCGGAACGGAGTCCGTGCTGCTCCGCCACGACCTCGAGCAGGGAAGGAGCGCCGCCCGTTCCTTCGGCCCTGGTGCGAGCCTGGGCGAGGCGGTGTTCGTGCCCCGGTCCGACGGTGCCGACGAGGCTGAGGGTTGGCTGCTCCTGCTGGTGTACTCGGCCGATACCGGCCGCTCCGCCCTGCACATCCTCAACGCCGACGATGTCGAGGGTGAGGCGCAGGCCGTCATCGACCTGCCCCGGCGCGTGCCGGCGGGCTTCCACGGGAATTGGCTGCCCGACCCGTCCTGACCAGGGGCTCGGTTGGCCGGACCATCCCGCGGGTACTATCTCAGCGTGTTCGTCTGGCACTGGGTCCAGCAGCACCGGATGTTGTCGGTGATCGTGCTGGCTCTCGTCATGGTCAGCTGCGCCGGCGGGACGGCGTGGGCGCTCGTGTTCCGCACCGTGTCGTCGCCCGTGGGCCTGCGCGAGGCGCTGCGCATCTACCGGCGTGAGCAGACGGGCAAGGTGTTGGCGTCGCTGCGCAACCGTTTGCCCGTCCCGGGGGTCTACACGTACCGCACCACGGGTGGCGAGAGCCTCAATCTGGTCGGCGTGGCCCGCTCCTTCCCTTCGAGCACCTCCATGATCGTCGCCGACGGGCGCTGCGCCACCGTCAGTTGGGTCCCGATCGTGCAGCACACCGAGGCGACCACCGTGTGCAACGCGCCGAATGGGGCGCTGACGATTCCGAAGCTCGTGACGGACGAGTCCATTGCCGGCTCGACCACCACGTCGAAGATCGACTGCCCGGCCTCGACCTACCTGCTGCCCCCCTCGGTCCAACCGGGCCAGCGCTGGCGTGTCACCTGCTCGCTCGACAGCCCGGCGGAGAAGATCGTGCTGGCCGGTCGGGACCTGGGGCCGTCCACCATGGTGGTGGGCGGGCACACCGTGTCCGTCGAGCACACGCGACTGAACTTCACCTTCACCGGCACCGAGCACGGGACCAACCCGACCGACTTCTGGATCGTCCCGAGCACCGGCCTCATCGTGCGCGAGCAGGAGACGGTGGGGGTGACCCAGGGCGGCGTCCGCTACAGCGAGAACATGGAGGCCACCCTCACCGGGCTCGTTCCCGCCCACTGACGCCTTCCTCGGCTTCCTCGGGCGGAGGAACGACGAGCGCCGCCAGCCGCTTCGGAGCCGTGAGGCAGAAGCTCTCGGCGATCATCTCCGCCATCTCCTCCCAATCGGGCGCGGCCCGGAGATCCAACCGGACGCCGACCCAGCCCTTGGGCCCGACGTACTTCGGGACGAAGAAGCGATCCGGCTCGGAGGCCACCAGCACCTGTTGCGCCCCCCTCGGTGCTTTCAGCGTCATGGACGTGCCGTCCTCGCTCGTCATCACGAAGAGCTTGTCCCGCACCCGGAACGCCGGGGCGATGTGGCCGCCGAACGGGCGCTCCTCGGCTTCGGGGAGCGCCAGGCAGATGGCCCGCACGCGCTCGATCGCAGCGCGCCCCGCGCTCACCCTCCCGACGCCGAGTCGGCCTGCGCCGCCCGATCCTGCGCGACCGCGTCGTAGGACGCGTAGTCGGACCCGGTGTCGTCGGCGAATTCGAACTCGAGCAGGCCCGCCTCGCCCCATTTCTGGCGCAGGTACCCGTTGTTGGCATCGAGCAGACCGAGCTTGCGCACGTTGGGCACCAGCTTGGCGAAGAAGCCGCGGGCGAACCCCCGCATCGGGTTCAGCTGCGCCTTCTGCGCCGCCTGCATGATGAAGGGCAAGACGTCCTCGGCCGTCGTCCCCATGCGCTCCCACACCTCGGGCGTGGTGGCCCGGGCGCGCGAGTTGAGCGTGGCGTCGACGAGGAACTCCTGGCGCTCCTTCAGCTCGGCCTCGCTCAGGTCGCGGTAGAACTCCGACAGCGTGAGCACGCCGAAGGCGACGTGGCGCGCCTCGTCGGACATGACGTAACGCAAGAGCTTGGTCAACAGGGGCTCTTCGGTGCGGCGCAGCATGTCGCCGAAGGCGGCCAGCGCCAGCGACTCGATCACGATCTGCATCCCGAGATAGGCGATGTCCCACCGGGAGTCCTCCAGCAGCGACCAGATCTGCTCCTTGAGGAACGGGCTCATCGGGTACGCGTCGCCCAGCTTGGTGCGGAGATACTTGGCGAACACCTCTGTGTGCCTGGCCTCGTCCATGGTCTGGGTCGACGCGTAGTACTTGGCGTCGATCCACGGCACGGTCTCGACGATCTTGGCCGCGGTCATCATGGCGCCCTGCTCGCCGTGCATGAACTGCGAGAGGTTCGCCTTGAAGAACTCGATCCCGAGTTGCGAGTACTCCTTCTCGGTCCACGTGGCCATCGGCGAGCCGGGCAGGGTGCCGGCCACCCGGGACACGGCCAACAGCGGGTTGTCCTGCTCGGCCACGAGGCGCTCGGGGTCGACGTCGATAGACCAGTCGAGGTCGGTGACGCTGTTCCACTGCGACCCCATGGCCTTGTTGTAGAGCGTGACGAGCTGCCCCCGGTCACGCTCGTAGTCCCACAGGAAGAGTCGGTCCGCGTTGTCGCGGATGACGTGGACGGCCGCCTCCATGTCGCGCCGGCCCGGTACCTGGGGGGTGACCTTGGCGGTGCCTGCCACCGGAGGTGTCGCCGCGCTCATGGGTCGAGGCTACTTCCGCCGCCCGCCCATGTTGGCGTTCGGGGCCGCCTTGGCCACCAGGTCGGGCACGACCTTGCCCAGCTCGGCCGGGTCCCAGCGATCGCCCTTGTCGGCGGCGGGTCCTTCCACCCAGCCCTCGGCCACGCTGAGGTGGTCACCCTGCACGTTGAAGACGCGGCCGGTGATGCCCGCCGACTCGGGGCTGCCGAGCCACACCACGATCGGCGCGATGTTGGCCGGGTCGAAGGCGTCGAACTCCTCGGGCTTCTTCTCGGCCGGCGTGAATCCCCCGCCCAGGTTCTCGGTCATGCGGGTGAGGGCGGCCGGCGCGATCGCGTTCACGGTGATGCCGTAGCGTTCGAGCTCCATGGCGGCGATGATGGTGAAGGAGGCGATCCCGGCCTTGGCGGCCCCGTAATTGGTCTGACCCACATTGCCGTAGATCCCCGACGGCGACGTGGTGTTGATGATGCGGGCGTCGTTCGTCTCGCCGGCCTTGGTGCGGTTGCGCCAGTACTCTACGGCGTGGCGGGTCGGCGCGAAGGTGCCGCGCAGGTGCACCTTGATCACGGCGTCCCACTCGTCGATCGTCATGTTGACCAGCATGCGGTCGCGCAGGATCCCTGCGTTGTTGACGAGCACGTCGATCGTCCCGTAGGTGTCGACGGCCGTCTGGATCAGGCGGCCCGCGCCCTCGTAGTCCGACACGTCGTCGCCGTTGGCCACGGCCTCGCCGCCCATGCCGCGGACCTCGTCGACCACCTGGCCGGCTGGCCCGTCCGAGGAGCCGGATCCGTCCACCTCGGCGCCGAGGTCGTTGATGACCAGCTTGGCGCCCTGGTGGGCGAACTCCAGCGCGTGCTCGCGCCCGATGCCCCGGCCTGCCCCGGTGATGACGACGACCCGTCCGTCACAGATACCCACGTTCAGCTCCTTTGGTTTTGGTCAGTCCGGCTTCGACGCCGTCCGGTACTGCGTCGCCCTGTAGTGGTCGCGCAGCTTCCTCTTGAAGATCTTCCCAGTATCCTCCCGCGGCAGCTCCGGCACGAAGTCGACGCTGCGCGGGCATTTGAAGTGTGCCAGGTGGTCCCGGCAGAACGCCATGAGCTCGGCGGCCAGGTCGTCGGTCCCGGTGACCCCTTCGGCCGGCTGCACCACGGCCTTCACGGCTTCGCCCCACTCTTCGTCGGGCACCCCGATGGTGGCGACATCGCCCACTGCCGGGTGTTCCAACAGCACCGCGTCGATCTCAGCCGGGTAGATGTTCACGCCGCCCGAGATGATGAGGTTGGCCGTGCGGTCGGTGAGGTAGAGGTACCCCTCGGCGTCCATGTAGCCCATGTCACCCAGCGTGAAGTAGTCACCGCGGAAAGCCTCGGCCGTCTTCTCCGAGTCGCGGTAGTAGTCGAACTTCGTGGCGGCCGGCGCCTGCAGGAAGACCAGGCCGATCTCCCCCGGTGGGAGGTCGGAGCCGTCCTCGGCGGCCACCTTGACCAACCCGGGGACCATGGGTCGGCCGACGGTGCCGGGATGGGCCAGCCAGGTCTCGGAGTCGACGAGGGTGCCGAGGCCCTCCGTGGCCGCGTAGTACTCGACCACCACCGGGCCCAGCCACGCGATGAGGCGCTGCTTGATCGGGACGGGACACGGCGCTGCGCCGTGGATCACGAAACGCAGCGACGAGATGTCGTAGCGCTCACGTGTCTCGGCCGGCAGGGCCAGCAGGCGGTGGAACATCGTCGGGACCATGTGGGTGTGCGTGATCCCGTGCTGCTGAATCAGCTGCAGCGTCTCCGCGGGGTCCCAGTGGTCCATGACCACGACGGGCACTCCGTAGAGAAAGGGGATCGCCACCGAGAAGGCGAGTGGCGCGGCGTGGTAGAGCGGGCCGGTCAGGAGGTGGGCGTCGACGGTGATCTCGTAGTCCTCGTCGTAGCCACAGAAGTTGACGGCGGCCAACGCGCTCACCGCCGCGGTCCCGCGGTGCACGCCCTTGGGCCGTCCGGTGGTGCCCGACGTGTAGAGCATCTGGGTGCCGATGACCGGGTCGTCGAGGTCGGAGCCGTCCTCGGCGGCCACCACGGTGTTGTACATCTCGAAGCCCGGCAGGTAGCCGCCCGTGTTGATCTTGACCAGCCCCGGGCCACCGGCCGCGGCGGTGTGGGCGACCTTGTCACCCAGCGCCCCTGAGCAGACGAACGCCTTGGCCTCGCAGTTCTCGATGATGTAGGCCGCCTCCTCGCCCGTCAGGTGCCAGTTGATCGGCGTGAGGCGCAGACCTGTGCGCTGGGCGGCGTAGAGCACCTCGAGGTAGGCGGGCTCGTTGATGCACATCAGGGCGATGGAGTCCCCGGCCCGCAACCCTCGGGCCCGCAGCGCGCGGGACAACCGGTTGATCTGGGCGTTGAGGTCGGCGTAGGTGCGGTCCCCGTGCGGGGTGATCAGCGCGAGGCGGTCCGGGATCCGGGCCGCCCACCACGCATGCAGCATGCCCTGGGCGGCGGCGGCCAGCTTCTCCTCGGGAACGCTCACGTCGCCTCGTTCCTGGCCGGCCGGAAGAGCGCCAGCTGCCGGCCGTCGCTCAGCGCTTCCCAGCTGATGGTCACGGCCATGCCGCTGTGGACGTCCCCGGGCGGACACCCGACGATGTTGGTCATCATGCGCACCCCCTCCTCCAGGTCTATCAGGGCGATGCAGTAGGGCTCCCCGTTCGAGAACGCCGCCCCGGCGGCCTCCGGTCTGTGCTCGACCACGGCCGCGTGCACCGTGGCCCTCCCGCTCGCCTCGCGCCATTCGAGGGTCCCACCCGCCTCGCCGGCGCGGCCGGTGCCACCGGCCGCCCGGCAGGAGGGGCAGAACGAACGCGGGTAGAAGACGCCCCGGTCGCAGGCCGTGCACCACTGCACGAGGAGGCGGCCCGCGCGGGTGGCCTCCCAGAAGGGCCCGCTCTCGTCGCCGACCGGCGGCTCGACACGAGTGGGCGCTGCGCCGTCCGCCCTGCCCG
The DNA here is from genome assembly GCA_963755375.1 of uncultured Acidimicrobiaceae bacterium. Lineage (GTDB taxonomy): Bacteria > Actinomycetota > Acidimicrobiia > Acidimicrobiales > RAAP-2 > Bog-473. Next base: position 267,099 of record CAVWKG010000016.1, read on the forward strand.
CGCCGTCCGCGCCGTCAGGGCTCCCGGCGCTCACAGCGTCGCCTCGGTCCCGAGCACGGCCGTCGACATGACCGAGAGGAACATGCCGGACCCGTGCGCCACCGCGACGTCGGCGCCGGTGACCTGACGCTCCTCACCGTCGCCCCGGAGCTGGCGCACCGCCTCGGTGATGAGGAACATGCCGTACATGCCGGGGTGGGTGAAGGAGAGCCCGCCGCCGTTCGTGTTCATGGGGAGCGAACCGCCGGGGCCGAGGTCGCCCTGGGCGGCGAACCGGCCACCCTCTCCCTTCGGGCAGAAGCCGAGGTCCTCCAGGTGGAGGAGGGCCGTAATGGTGAAGCTGTCGTAGCTCATGAGCACGTCGACGTCGCGGGGACCGAGGCCGGCCATGGCGAAGGCGCGAGGGCCCGACACGGCCCCCGGGGTCGTGGTGAGGTCGGGCATCTGGGTGATGCCCATGTGATCGCTGCAGGTCGCCGCGCCGAGGACGTAGACGGGTGGTTTGCGCAGCGTCCGGGCACGCGCCGCGCTGGTCATCACGAAGGCGCCGGCGCCGTCGGTGACCAGGCAGCAGTCGAGGAGGTGCAGGGGGCTCACCTGGAGCGGTGACGCCAGCACGTCGGCGATCGTGAGCGGGTCGCGATGGCGGGCGCGCGGGTTCATGGCGGCCCAGGCGCGCGTGCTCACCGCAATGGAGGCCAGCTGTTCCGACGTCGTGCCGAACTCGTGCATGTGGCGTGCCGCGGCCAGCGCGTAGGGGCCCATCGGGAGGCGGAGCCCGAACGGGAGCTCCCACTCGGCCATCGGGTTGGGTCCGGGCAGGCCGCGACGGGGTCGTGAGCGCTTTCGGGTGCGATCGCTGCGCGGGGTCGAGGCGTAGACGCTGACGACGACCTCGCACAGTCCCGCCGCAATGGCGGCGGCCGCGTGCTCGACATGGACCTCGTAACTGGAGCCTCCGGTCATGGTCGACTCGATGAACGTCGGGTGCAGGCCCAGGTACTCGGCGAAGGCCACGGCCGACTCGGGGTGGCACACACCGTCCACGTCGGCCAGGGAGAGCCCGGCGTCCTCGAGCGCGCCGAGCACCATGGCGACCTCGAGCGCGCGACCCGTGCGGTCGAGCTCTCCGGTGGGGGACACGTCGTCGGTCACCCCGACGATGGCGGCCGCGCCGCGCAGACTGCGGTCCTCTCGACTCATTTCCGACGACCCCCCGGTCCAGCGCGCTGCAGCCGCGGACGGCTAGGCGTTCTTGGGCAGCTGCGAGAAGGGGGTGACGCGGTCGTTGTTGGGTTCCTTCGGCAGCCCCAGCACCCGTTCCCCGAGGATGTTGCGCTGCACCTGGTCCGTCCCGCCGTAGATGGGAGGTGCCTGGGCGAAGAGCGCCATCTCGGTGATGCCGCCGGCGAACGGGTCGCCCGTCGCGTGCTTGAGGGCGGCCTTCTCGTCGCCGTCGTAGGCATGGAGCATCCCGGCCGGACCCATGATGCGCAGGCCGAGGTCGCGGGTCAGGCGGACGATCTGGCTCATGGAGAGCTTGGCCACGTTCGGCATGCCGGGGATGTCGCGGCCCTGCTCCTTGACCGCCTTGACCCGCAGCCCGTTGAAGCGGCCGAGCTCGCCGAGCGTGTAGAGCCGGGCCAGGTCCTGGCGGATGCCGGGGTTGTGGTTGACCCCACGGGACTGGGCCACGCCGATGAGCAGGCCGGCGCCGCCGCGCATGGCGCCCAGCGCGCCACCCGGCGCCTGCGACTTCTTGTTGCCGCCCGTCGCTCCCGATGGGGGAGTGATCAGGTCGCCCACGCGCCGCGGCAGCATGCCCATGACGGAGCCCGGTTGGGCCAGGCCGCCCCCGGCGGCGTTGCCACCGCCGGAGCCGAGCCCCGCCCGCTCGTTCATGAGCGTCGTGTTGGCCGCGGCCCAGCCGTTGTTGAGCCCACCGATGAGGGCGGAGTCCGCCACCCGGGCGTCGGTGATGAAGACCTCGTTGAAGAGCGCGTGCCCGGTCATCTCCTTGAGCGGGCGCACGTCGACACCGTCCTGGAGCATCTCGAAGGCGAAGTAGGAGATGCCCTGATGCTTGGGCACGTCGGGGTCGGTACGGGCCAGGAGCATCCCGAGGTCGGCGTACTGGCCGCCCGAGGTCCACACCTTCTGGCCGTTGATGATCCACTCGTCCCCGTCCTTGACGGCCCGGGTCTGGAGGCCGGCCAGGTCCGAGCCGGCCTGCGGCTCGCTGAAGAGCTGGCACCAGGCCTTCTGGCCGGTGACGATGTCCCGCACGTAGACGTCGATCTGCTCCTGGGTCCCGTGGGTGGCGATGGTCGGGGCCGCCAACAACAACCCCAGGCCGGCGGGGGCGCCCAGCGCGCCGAAGGTGGCCACTTCCTGCTGGACCAGGACGACGTCGGACCGCGCCATGGCCTTGCCGTAGGCGTTCTCGGGCAGGCCCGGGGCGGACCAGCCGGCCAGACCCATCCGTTCCCACCACTGCGCCACCGTCAGGTCCGGGTCCCAGTTGTTGCCCAGCCAGGACCGGAGCTCGCTCAGCAGCTCGTCGGTCCGTGTCGTCTCGGTGGCGGTGTCGGTCACGTTCCCGAAGTTACCGGGTGCGCCGAGGCACGGGAAACTCCTCCGGAACATGGGTAGCGTCCCCCGGATGCAAGACGATCGACTGAACGCAGCATTCGACGCCTGGGTGCAGGCACAGACGGCGGCGCTCGACGTCGTGCGCCGGGCCACCGGCGTGCCCGAGACCGACGTGGACCTGGCGGAGGGCTACCGGTGGGTGACCCGGCTCTCCCGGCTGGCCCTCGACTGGATCGTGGAGAAGTCCGACCCGCTGCATCCGCAGCTGTTCACGCTCCAGGACGAGTACAAGAAGCTCCTGGTCGACAACCCCGACGTCCATTACACGTTCTGCGTGCTCGACGACGCGCGCTCGTACCGGCTGTCCGGGTACCGGGGTGAGTGCGCCTACCTGGGCATGACCTTCGGCACCCCCTTCGGGCAGGGGCAGGTGGGGGGGCGCACGGGCACGCAGACGCAGACCCACATCGACGAGTTCGAGATCGGCCCCAACGGCGAGGTCGACGTCCTCATTGCCCCGGCCTCGGCCATGCCCGATCCCAGGCCACGGAACTCGGTGGTGCTCGAGCCGGGCACGGCGCAGCTGGCCATCCGGGAGACGCATTTCGAGAAGCGGCCCGACCGCCTGTCCCGCCTGCGGGTGGACCTGGTTCGCGAACCGGGAGAGGTCATTCCGCCGCCCATGCTCTCCGGGGAGGAGCTCGCGCCCAAGCTCGAGTTCGCCGCGATGTTCCTCACCTTCGTGGGCGGGACGGCGTTGCAGATGTGGCACGACGCGGCCAGCAACATGAACACCTTCGGCGGCCAGGCGGGAGCGGCCCACGTCGAGTCGCAGGAGGACGAGGTGCGTTCGCACTCCAACGCGGAGATGACGTACCACGGGGGGCGCTTCGGCCTGGAGCCCGGCCAGGCGCTGGTGGTCACCGTGCACGAGCCCGACAAGCCCTTCCTCTACTGGGGGTTGACGCTCACGTCGCCGTGGATGGAGAGCTTCGACTACCGCTACACCACGACCGCGCTGAACAACAAGACCGCCAACCGTTCGGCGGACGGCTCGTGGCGCATGGTGATCGCGCCGTCGGATCCCGGAGTCGAGAATTGGCTCGACACCGGCGGTCGGCTCGAGGGCTACATGCTGGTGCGCTGGGTGCTGGCCGACGGGCCACCGCACCCGACGGCAGAGGTCGTCGCGGTCGAGGACCTGGCGCGTTCGTAACGGGCTGGGCCGCGCCCGCGACGCCCGAGCCAGGGTAGCGGTGTCACCCGTCCCTGCTGGGGACCTCCTGCACGAGCCACCCGTTGCCGTCGGGATCGCTGAACGAGAGGAACGACGCGTAGTCCGCCCGTTCGGAGTCGTGTCCGGCCACCTGCACGCCCTCTTCGAAGTGGAAGACCTCGCTGGCGTCCACGCCGCCGGCGGCCAGCTGCCGTCTGGCCTCGTCGATGTCGCGCACCACCAGCTGGAGTCCCTGCAGTGTTCCCGCCGCCTGCTCGTTCCGCATGAGAGAAATGGAGCAGCTCGACCCGGTGGGCGTCAGCTGGACGACCCGGAAGTCCTCTCCGGCACGATGGTCCACGTCCACATGGAACCCGACGCCGTCGGCGTAGAACGCCTTGGCCCGGTCGACGTCGGCCACGGGGACGACCAGTGTCTCGAGCTTCCAATCCATGTGCCCTCCTCTTTTCCGGACGCAGCCGGTCTGGAGTCTGCTTTGCGTGCCCCGTCCGCCACCGAGTCTCTCCCGACGCGCGGGACCTCAGCTAGACCTCGGACGGGACGCCGAAACGCTCCTGGTAGGGGGCGACCAGCGCCCGGTGGGTGGCCAGGTCGAGGCCGGTGTCGGCGAAGGAATAGTCGTGCCCACCGGCGCGGGCCGTGTGGCGGGCGGCCAGGTAGCCCTCGAGGGCCGAGCGGAACTCCGGGGTCAGCGGGAGGTCCCACGCGGCGTAGAGGCGCTCGACGGTGCCGACCGGATCGGCCACCAGGTCGCGGTAGATGACGTCGGTGAGCTGGTCCCCGGGGATGGCGCCGGCGTCGCGTTCGGAGCTGACGCCGTCCATCTGCATCTCGAGGCCCATCGCCATGAACTCGACGAGGACGCCGTGGTCGACATGGTCCGAGTGCATGTAGTGCAACGTCGCCATCAGGTCCGACAGCGACCCGATGACGCGCAGCGGGTCACGGTGGGTGATCACGACACGGGCATCGGGATAGGTGGAGAAGACGAGGGGCAGGGCGGAGAGGTGCGAGGGCGCCTTGACCACCCAGCGCGTCGTCGGCCGCTCGGCCACCCACTGGAGCGTCTGCAGGTGGCGCTTGTGCCAGTCGTAGATCGGCCCCTGGTTCTCGCCGCTGCGCCACACCGTGTACTCGGCCACGTTATAGAGGCCCGTGTAGACGTCGCTCGAGAACTGGTGGGCGAAGGCGAAGATGCACTCGGTGGGAAGCCGGCCGCCGTTCTCGTGCATGGCGGTGAAGGCGGGGATGATCTCGTCCATCAGTGTGATCTCGTCGTCGCACAGGTCGCCGGAGGCGTCGTCGTACGGGACGGTATGGAGCAGCTCCCACAGCAGCGGCGGGCGGTTGTCGGGATCGCAGGCGAGGAGCTCGTGCAGCAGCGTGGTACCCGAGCGCCCGAGACCGGTGACCACGATGGGAGCGTGCACGGGCTCGCGCAGGACCGCCGGTTCCCTCTTCCAGAGGTCCACCATCCGGAGGCGGTTCTGCAGGATCAGCTGGAGCTCGCCCCGGGTGCGGATGCGACCCGGCAGGTGGAGCGCCGCCTCAGAGTCGAGGGAGGTGCACAGGCGGCGGAAGGGCTCCCGCCACCAGTCATCGCCGAAATCGTCGAGCCCGGTGGTGCTGGTGGCGGCGGCCGTGAGGTCCCCCGGTTGGAGCGAGACCATGGAGCGCCCGCCATCGCCCAGGCCGCGCCCGAGCGACACCATCTTGTCCGCCCACGGGCTGCGTGGCGGGGGGACCCAGGGCACGGGGCGTCACCGTACCCGCAACGGGGGAGAATGGCGGCATGAGAGCTGCATGGCGCGCCCATGAGGAGCCCGTGAGGAGTCTCGTGAGGAGTCTCAGGGGGATCAGCCGGTGAGCGCAACCGGGCCGGATCTCGGCGTGGACGCGTTGCTCGGTGTACTGGCCGCCGGGGCCCAACGGCCGCTCAGTCCCGGGGTCCCTGTTTCGCAGCTGGACCACGCCCTTCAGACGGCGGCGCTGCTGGCGCATCTCTATCCGGGCGACGACGAGCTGGCGGCCGCGGGGCTGGTGCACGACATCGGCCATCTGCTGCCCGGCGGCATCGACGAGGCCCACGCCACCGACGCGGCGCTCGCCGTCCGGCGGGAGCTGGGGGAACGGGTGGCCGGGACGGTGGGCCTGCATGTGGCGGCGAAGCGATATCTCGTGGCGACCGATGAGGGGTACGACGGCATGCTGACGACGGACAGCGTCATCTCGTTGGGTCGCCAGGGCGGGGCCATGACGAAGGAGGAGGCGGCCGCCTTCGTGGCCCGACCCTGGGCGCAGGATGCCGTGACGCTGCGCCGGGCCGACGACAGCGGCAAGGTCGAGGGCCTGGTGGTTGGCGACCTGGCCAGCTGGGAACCGCTTTTGCGAGAACTGTCCCGGCGGGCCCGGGCGAACGGGAGCTGACTCGCGTTCGTGGGCGTCCCGGTCTCCGGCCACTGCGACGCCCGCTTCCGCGCCGTGCGGGAGGAGTTCGCCCGTAACTTCGCCGAGCGCGGTGAGGTCGGCGCGGCAGTGTGCATCGTGGTCGACGGCGTGACCGTGGTCGACCTGGCCGGCGGCTGGGCCGACCGGGCGGCCCGCACGCTCTGGCAGCGCGACACGCTGGTCGACTTCTACTCCGTCGGGAAGGCGTTCGTGGCGCTCCTGGCCCTGCAGCTGGTCGACGCCGGACTGATCGCGCTGGACGATCCGATCGCCAGCGTGTGGCCCGAGTTCGCCGTTGCCGGCAAGGAGGGAGCGACGTTGCGGCACGCGCTCTGCCACCGGGCCGGCGTACCGGCCATCCGCGAACAGTTGCACAACGACGACCTGTGGGACTGGAGCCGGATGGTGGGTGCACTGGCCGCGACCGCGCCGTGGTGGGAGCCCGGCAGGCGCCACGCCTACCACACCAATACATACGGCCATCTGATCGGCGAAGTCGTACGCCGGGTGAGTGGCGAGGGGTGCGGGCGTCGACTGGCCACGCTGGCGGGCCCCGTGGGGGCCGACGTGTTCGTCGGTGTGCCACCGGCGGAGCAGCATCGCTGTGCCGAGGTGCTCTTCGATGCGCCCGGTCCTCCCGCCGCGCTGGACGACGCGCTCGAGGGTGACGCCCGCATGGAGATGCTGAGCTACTTCAACCCTCCGGGTTTCTCTTCAATGGGTGTGGTCAACACGGCGGCATGGCGCGGCGCCGAGGTGCCGTCGACCAACGGGCATGGTTCGGCGCTCGGCGTGGCGCGCCTCTATGGCGCGTTGCTCGACCCCGGCCGCCTGCTCTCGCCCGACCTGCTGACGGAGGCGACCTCGGCCCAGTCCGAGGGGTACTGCCCGATCCTGCACGAGGACGTCACCTTCGGGTTGGGGTTCAAACCCACGGTGCCCCGGCGCCCGTTCGGCCCGAACCCGGGCAGCTTCGGCCACTTCGGCACCGGTGGCGCGGTCGGGTTCGCCGATCCGGTGGGTGGTGTCGCGTTCGGCTATGTCATGAACCATGTCATCCCCCGTTGGCAGAGCACGCGGAACCGGTCGCTCATCGACGCGCTGTATCGGTCGTTCTGACGGCCAAAGGGTATGCACGTCGCGCCCCGTGGACGTTGCGGCGAGCCTGCGGGACAGCCGTCGCCCACCGGCTCGGGCGCTGGCCGGGCCCCGTGAACCGCCCGTCGCGGCGGGATCAGCGCTGAAACGGTGGTGATGCTCTAACGTGCAGTGAGGTCGTCGCGGCAACGGACGGCGTACAAGGGGGTGACATGACGAACGCACCGATGGTCATGCCAACCAGGCGCGTCGAGATGTGGTACGCAGGCACTGCGCCGCAGAGGCGGTTGACGGTGGCCTTCCGCATCATCCTGGGCATCCCGCAGTTCATCGTCTTGTACTTCCTGTTCATCGCGGCCTTCTTCGTCTTGGTGATCGGATGGTTCGCCGCGCTGTTCATGGGTCGGCTCCCCGAGTGGGTGCACTCGTTCGTGGGTGGAGTGATCCGCTGGTACGCCCGCGTCAGCGCCTACATGTTCCTGATGACCGACCGCTACCCGCCCTTCTCCCTCGACGACGCGGAGTACCCGGTTCGACCGATCCTGCCGGGCCGGGGCCCGCTGAATCGCGTGTCGGTGTTCTTCCGCATCATCCTGGCCGTCCCTGCGGGCGTCTTCTACCAGATCGTGCTCAACGGGTTGACGTTCCCGTTGCTGTTCTTGATGTGGATCGTCGTCATCGTCAGGGGCACCATGCCGCCGGCGCTCTACGACGCCTACGCCGCTCTGCTGCGCTACCAGGTGCGCTTCCACTCCTGGTTCTCCATGCTCACTTCGGAGTACGCGTGGGGCATGCTGGGCGACTTCGTCCCCCCTCCGCCGTCCTCCGCGCCACCGCCGCTCGGTCCGGCCACCGCTCCGACCCCGTCGCCCCCAGCCGCGCCCCTTCAGGGTCAGCCCCCGTCACAGCCGTACTCCTACCCGGCGCCGGGCGAGCAGGTGTCCACCCCGCCGGCGGAGGACGCCCCACCCGCGCCGCCACCCGGATGGCCGCCACCGCAGCCGGCGCCACCGACCTCAGCCCCCGGGGCCATGCCTCCGCCGTCACCGTGGGAGCGCACGTCGATGCCGTCTTCGGTGGAGCCGCTGCCCTCATGGGGCATCCTCGTCCTGCAGGGTGCCGCCCGGGCCTGGGTGATCTTCGCCATCGTCTGGGGCTCGATCGCGTTCGTCGGGCAAAACATCGTCCAGAACGTTCTGACGGGACACCGGCACACGACGTCCGGTCAGCCCACCACCGTCAACGCGGGCAGGTCGTTGCCGACCTCCGCCATCGGCCCGGGGGGCGCCGATCACTGAGGGCCGGCTACCGGGATCGGTGTGACCGACCACGTCGACGGGAGCATGGCGTCGCCGGGGTCGGCGGCCACGGTGCGCCGGCTGGCGCCGTGACCAGCTTCGAAGAACTGGTCGCCGAGGCCGCGGCGACGCCTGTCGAGGGGTGGGATTTCTCCTGGTTGGAGGGCCGCGCCACCGAGGAACGGCCGCCCTGGGGCTATGCCCGTCTGATGGGGGAGCGCATGGCCCGCGCCGACGCCGCCCTTGATGTCGAAACCGGGGGCGGGGAGGTGGTCGCCACGCTGAGACGACCGCCCGCGCTCCTGGTGGCGACCGAGGGCTGGTGGCCGAATGTCGAGGTGGCGCGGACACGGCTCCGCCCGCTCGGCGCCCGGGTCGTCGCGGTGGCGGATGCGCCGACGCTGCCGTTCGCCGACGCCTCGTTCGACCTCGTCGTGAGCCGCCATCCCGTCGTGGTTCTGTGGGGTGAGATCACCCGTGTGCTGCGACCGGGTGGGACATATCTGTCGCAGCTGATCGGTCCTGGCACCAACCGCGAGCTCACCGAGTTCATGATGGGCCCCCGGCCGGTCAACGAGAGTCGCAGCAAGGTGAACGCTCGCGCCGGCGCGGAGTCCCACGGGCTCGAGGTCGTGGACCTGCGGGAGTGCGCGCTGCGGGTGGAGTTCTACGACGTGGGGGCGGTGGTGTACTTCCTGCGCAAGGTGCTTTGGACCGTGCCGGATTTCACACCAGAGACCTACGACGTCGAGCTGCGTCGCCTCCACCAGCAGATCGAACGGGAGGGCTCGTTCGTGTCCACGGCGCGACGGCTCCTCGTCGAGGCACGGCGCCCGCATGAGCGCGGTGCCGGTGCGTGACCCGCTCAGCTGGCCTGGCTGACCGAGCTCATGTTGTAGTCGGGGATCCGCAGCGGCGGCATGATCGTGCGGTTCAGGTATTCCCCGAACTCGCGTCCCAGCGAGCGCACCGGGGCGCCGACTTCGGTGGCCCGGGCCAGCAGATCGACCGGGCTCTCATTGAAGCGAAAGTTGTTCGCCGCCCCGATCACCGCGCCATCCTCAATCACGTAGACGCCGTCGCGGGTGAGCCCTGTCGTCAGGAGGGTGGCCGGGTCGACCTCCCTGATATACCAGAGGCACGTGAGCAGGAGTCCGCGCCCGGTGCGCGCCACCATGTCGTCGAGTGACCCCCCCTTGCGGTCGCCGCAGCGCAGCACCAGGTTGTCGATGTACGGCGCCATCGCGACGCCCGACCTCGCCGCGCCGGCCCGGTGGTAGCGCAACCGGGCCAGGACACCCCCGTCCAGCCACTCGGTGCGCGCGCTCGGCAGGCCGTTGTCGAAGACGGAGACCTCTGAACTGCTCGCCCCGGTTGCGACGAAGGGCGTGCACGCGATGCCTTGCTCGTAAGGATCGCTGTAGAGCGAGAAGGGCAGCGTGGCGATCGACTCGCCGACCCGTGTCCCGCCACCCTCCTTGGAGAAGACGGTACGGCCGTCTTCGGCGTCCTGGCCCCCCAGGGCGCCGAAGGCCAGCATGGCCATCATGTCGCTCACGGCCGAGGGCGGCATGATCACCTCGTAGCGACCGGCCTCGAGCGGGATCGGCGTCATGGCCCAGTCGAGCCGGCGCCAGATCTCCTCTTCCATCCGTTGGAGTGAGGGCGCGATGGTGGGCTCGCCGACCCAGGCGGAGCCGGTCCCGTCCGCCGTCCTTCCGACCAGGCTCACCGCTCCCGTCGGCTGAGCGTGGGAGAGCCGCAGCCCGGTCGAGCTGCCGAGGTAGAGCGTGGCCTGGTCCTGTTCGGCGAAGCCGGCCAGGACGGCATCGCGGGCCCGGGCCCGTCCGAAGGCGCCGGACAGCGGGGAAAGGACCCCCTCCAGCGCGCCGGAATCGGTCTCGTCGGGGTCGAGCCCGAAGTCGCGCCCCGGGCGGGCCTCCGCCACCTCGACGAGGGCGAAGGCGTCTGCGGCCGGAGGCGCCCCCTGCGCATCGGCCAGCGCCGCCGCCGCCATTTCGGCGACACCGTCCGCGCCGACCACGCCGGTCCGCCGAGCCGAGCCGACCGCCCCGCCGGCCAGTGCGATCACGCTGACCGAGCGTCCGCGCTGGATCCCGTTGGTCGTTGTCCTGTTCAACGCGAAGCGGACGTCGACGTGGCTGGTCTCCTCGACCAGCACGATGCAGCCGTCCGCCCCGAGCGCCGTCCCCGAGGTCACGCCACGCTCCACGAGTTCCTGCGCCGGGATCATCCTTGCCTCCCCGTCACCGGCGGGTCCCGATCACCCCGTCGCCCCGTTCACCGCGTGCTCTCGTCGCACGCTCAGCGCCCCGACTCCTCGCGGGTGTTGAGCACCCGCACACCGCGCACCAGGACCGACGGGCAGCCGTGCGACACCGGTGCCACCTGCCCCGGCTGGCCCTTGCCGCAGTTGAACGCGCCGCCGAGCACCCAGGTGGACGCGCCGCCGACCGCATCCATGGCGCCCCAGAAATCGGTCGTGGTGGCTTGATACGCGACGTCCTTCAACTGCCCCGCCAGCTTCCCGCCTTCGATCCGGTAGAAACGCTGCCCGGTGAACTGGAAGTTGTAGCGCTGCATGTCGATCGACCAACTCTTGTCGCCCACGATGTACACCCCGCGGTCCACGCCGTCGATCAGCTCCTCGGTGCGCGGACCGTCGTCGCCGGAGTGCCCTAGTGACACATTGGCCATGCGCTGGATCGGCACGTGCATCGGCGAGTCCGCGAAGGCGCATCCGTTGGAGCGCTCGAACCCCATGGCGTGGGCGATGGAGCGGTCGAGCTGGTAGCCCACCAACGTCCCCTCGCGCACCAGATCGAACGACTGGGCCGCCACGCCCTCGTCGTCGATGCCCACGGTGGCCAAGCCGTGCTCCACCGTGCGATCGCCCGTCACGTGCATGACGGGGGAGCCGTAGGCGAGCGTGCCCAGTTTGTCGAAGGTGGCGAACGAGGTTCCGGCGTAGGCCGCCTCGTAGCCGACCGCCCGGTCGAGCTCGGTGGCGTGCCCGATGGATTCGTGGATCGTGAGCCACAGGTTCGACGGGTCGACGACGAGGTCGTACGTCCCGGCCTCCACCGAGGGAGCCCGCAGCTTCTCGGCCAGGAGCTCGGGCAGTTCCTCCAATTCGGCGTCCCAGTGCCAGCCACCGGCGACGGTCGGGGCGGTCAGGAACTCCCAGCCGCGGCCGACCGGCGGTGCCACCGTGCGCATGGTCTCGAACCCGTTGTCCGACAGGGCCAGCGCCTCGAGTTGCGCCTGCAGGCGGACCCGGTGTTGGGTGGCCCGTGTCCCGTTGAGGTCGGCCAGGTAGCTCTGCTCCGACACGGCGAGGAGCGACGCCGAGGTGTGCGAGACGGCGTCGTGGTCACCGAGGCGCCTGCTCCACTCGGCCAGCAGGGCGACCTTGTCGGCCAGCGGCACGGTGGACGGGTCGACCTCGAACGCACTCGACCACGTGACGTCGCCGTGTGACGGCTCGGAGGCCAGCTCGACGCGCCCGCCGCCGGCCCTGCTCGTGATCGTTGCCATCTCCCGGGCCCGGCGCACCAGGTTGGCCGCCTCCTGCGGCCGCACGTCGACCGTGGCGGCGAAGCCGACCGCGCCGTCGGCCACGACGCGCACGCCCATGCCGAAGTTCGTGTCGTCGGCCGTCGTCTCGGGACGGGCGTCGTGGAGGCGCACGGTCTGGCTGCGGATTCGTTCGACCCGCAGTTCGGCCGCTTCACAGCCCGCGGCGGCATCGAGCGCGGCATCCGCCAGTGCCGTGAGGTCGTCGGCGGCGAGCGGCATCAGCCGACGGGAGTCGGCTGGCGGACAGGGAGTCCTGCGGAGCTGTAGATGGCGTCGATGAGCTCCATCGTACGGATCGCGTCGGCGGCCGTCGTCGGGAACGAGGCCCCCTCCTCCGCCGCGGCGACGAAGGCCTCGAGCTGGAAGTCGTACGACGCCTTCCGGCTGAAACGCTCCTTGCGGGTGCCGAGCGACGTGGTCACCTTCATCCGGTGCCCGAACTGGGGGCTGAAGGGATTGAAGACGGAGATCTTGCCGTTGTCGCCCGTGATCTCCGCGTGGAGGCGCAACACCGAAGACGAGAACATGGAACATCCGATGTGCGCGCTCCCGCCGTCGGGCAACGAGAAGTGGGCATCCATGGCCCGGTCGACGCCGGGGGAGGAGAGCTTTGCGACGGCCCCGATCACCCGCGGCCCTGGGGTCAGCAGTCGAAGCAGGCTGACCGGGTAGCAACCCATGTCCATGGTGGCGCCGCCGGCCAGGGCCAGCTGGTAGCGGATGTCACCCTTCTTCCAAAGCGGAGCGGAGAAGGCCACGTCGACCTTGGTGATGTTGCCCAGCTCGCCCGAGCGGACGATCTCCACCAGGCGCTTGGTCAACGGGTGGTACTGGTAGTGAAACGCCTCCATGACGACCACGCCCGGGTTGCCGTTGTCCGCCTCGGCCACGGCTCGGGCCTCGTCGGCGTTGGCCGTGAACGGCTTCTCGCACAGGACATGCTTGCCGGCCTTGAGGGCGGCGATGGTCCAGTGCCCGTGCAGGCCGTTGGGGAGCGGGTTGTACACGGCGTCGATCTCGGGGTCGTGCACCAGTTCTTCGTAGCTGCCCACGACGCGCGGAATGCCTCGTTTGCGGGCGAATTCGGTGGCGCGCTCGCGGTCACGCGCCGCCACGGCGACGACGGTGGCGCGCCCGGTCCTGCGGGCTGGTTTGATCACCGCGGCGGGGGCGATGCGGGCCGCCCCCAGGATCCCGATTCTCAGCACGCGGCGGTCATGGGGGGAGTGTGACCCCCGTGTGCGCTGGGGAAGTGGGACGCGGCCTCGGCGGGCGTTCCCCCGCTGTGGGACGGAGGCGACGCCGCTGGAGACGGTGGGGCCAGACGCTGCATGAGCACGGACGCTAACGCACCCGGGACGCGGCCGACGCTGGGCTCCATCCGGGGCTCGACGGCATCCGGGCTGTGTCCGTCCTGGCCATCGTGGGCTCCACACACGGGCTCGACTCGGCGCCGGGAGCCCTGGCCGCCTGACACCGTCGACCCGTCGCCGGGTGGCGAATGGCCCGGGCCTCTGCCACCATCGACCCCGTCATGGTTCTCGAAACTGCCCTGCCCGTAGTCCGGCGAGCCACCGGGGACGACGTCGCCTCCATGGCCGCGCAGCTGGCGCGGACGTTCTTCGACGACCCCGTCACGTCCCACATCTTCCGCAACGAGCAACGCAGGGAGGCCGCCCTGCGGGTCTATTTCCGCACCCAGATGCGGGCCGACTACCTCCCCTTCGGCGGTTGCTACACGACGGAGGGCTACACCGGCTCGGCCATCTGGGCACCGGCCGGCAAGCCCCTCCGTACAGGGCTCGGCGGGATCGTCACCATGTTGCCCGTCCTGCCCTTCGTGGCCTCCAACCTGGGAACCACGTTGCGCCTGCTCGCACTCATCGAGTCCAAACATCCGCACGAGCCGCACTGGTACCTGGCCACCCTCGGCACCGCCGTGGACAAGCAGGGCACGGGTGTGGGCAGCGCATTGCTGCGCCCGGTCCTCGAGCATTGCGATGCGGAGGGCATCCCCTGCTATCTCGAGTCGTCCAAGGAGGGCAACCTGCCCTTCTACCGGCGCCACGGATTCGCGGTCGTGGAGGAGCTGCCGCTCCCCGGCGACGGGCCTCCCGTCTGGACGATGTGGCGGGAGCCCCGGCCGGCGCCCTGACGGAGCCAGTGACGGGGCCGCCCACGCTCAGGTCGGGTGGATGCCCTCGGGCATGGAGAGCACGTCGTTGACCACGACACCGAGCACGTCGATGACCGCCCGTGCCGGCGCCGACGGCAGACCACGCCGCCTTTGGGCCACACCGACCCGCCGCCGGGGGAGCCCGGTGACCGGCAGGACCGAGAACCGCCCGCGCAGGTGGCCCGGCACGGCGGTGGCCGGGAGGATGGCCGGCCCGTAGCCGTCGAAGGCGAGGGAGGCGATCAGGCGCACGCCGTCGAGCTCCATGGCGGGCCGGAGCACGATGCGGGCGGGACCGGTCGCGCCGTCGATCTCGGCGCGCAGGGCCGTCCCGGGTGCCGGCAGCAGGAGCTCGACCTCGGCGAGGCGCTCAATCGGGAGTGACGTCTCCTCCGCCAGGAAATGTCCCCGAGGCAGCACCGCCACCAGGTCCTCGTCGAAGAGTTGGGCCGCCATGATCTCGTCGCCGCTGAGCGGGAACGTCACCACGGCCAGGTCGAGCTGACCCGAGGCGAGCTGCTGTTCCAGTTGGACGCTCGAACCTTCGGCGACGTTCAGGTGGATGTGGGGGTGGCGCACCCGGAGCAGGTCGAAGAGTTGGGGCACCAGCCACCGGCCCGTCGTCCCGATCATGCCCAGGCGGACCGTGCCGATGACCTCCGCCCGCAGCGCCGTCACGTCGGAGACCATCGCCTCGAGCTCGTTCATCACCTGGCGTGCCCGGGCCACGACCACCTCGCCCTCCTCGGTCAAGCCCCCCGAGGCTCGGTCGACGAGCTGCACGTCGAGCTCGCGTTCGAGTCGGGCGACGTGCGCCGAGACGTTGGATTGCACGGTGCCGATGGACGTGGCGGCGGCGGAGAAGCTGCCGGTGTCTGCGATCCCCAGAAGTGCTTGCAGGTGTTTCAGTTCCACGGATCACCTCTCCTGTACGTGCTTGCGAGAGTTGCGCTTTCCATCACTATAACTGATGGAAAGTATCTCCTAAAGCTGCTTGACTGATCGCCGAGAGGCCGCCAGAATGAAATCCAGACCGCAGGAATCGGAAGCCCCCCCTCTGACCCTGATGAGTCTCGAGAAGGGATCGCCCTCCCCCCCGGCGATCCCTTCTCCTAATTTCGGCCCCGATTCGGAGGCACCCGGAAGCCTTCTGACCCGCGATCGAACTGCTTTAGGCTCCCTGTTCGTGGCGAAAAGCGCCGTCTTCATCGACCTCGACCGAACCCTTCTGTGCCGGGCCTCCGGTCAGATCCTCAACCGTGCCCTCATGCAGGAGGGCGTGCTGCCCGAGGGGCGCTCGATCCCCGGCGACAAGATCCTCTATGCCGTCAATGACCGCCTGGGCGAGAACCTGTTCTCCATGGGACTCGTGCGGGCGGCGGCCCGGGTGGCCCGGGGCTGGCAGCAGGAGCAGGTCCAGGCAGCCGGCCGACGGGCGGTCGCCGCACTGAGCGAGATCGTGGCTCCGTTCGCGCCCCAACGCCTGGCCGCCTTCCGGGCCGAGGGCCACCGCCTGGTGTTGTCGACCACGACGCCGGCGGACATGATCGCCCCGTTCGCGGAGGCCATCGGCTTCGACGCTCTGATCGCGACGGCGTACGAGGTCAAAGACGGCCGCTATACGGGCCGGCTCTATGAGGGGTTTGTGTGGGGGACGGGCAAACTGCGCGCCGTGCGAGCCTGGGCCGGCGAGAACCGGATGGATCTGGCCGACTGCCACGCCTGCAGCGACAGCATCTTCGACGTGCCGCTCCTGTCGAGCGTGGGCATGCCGCACGCCGTCAATCCCGATCCCTCGCTCACGGTCGTGGCGACGGCGCGTCGCTGGCCGGTGGAATATTGGGACCGCCCCCCGGGCGTTCCCAGCGTCATCGGGCTCGAGCCGTACCACATGCTGCGCCCGTTCGTGCGCAAGCTGTCCTTCCCCTACCGCGCTTCGACATCGCCGGCGTGGAGCACGTGCCGGCGCGCGGTCCGGTGCTGTTGGCCGCCAACCATCGGAGCTACTTCGACGTGGCCGCCCTGGCGCTCGTCGCGCGTGACATCGGCCGCCCCGTGCGCTTCCTCGGCAAGAAGGAGATCTTCGACGCGCCCGTCGTCGGGATGATTGCCCGCGCCATAGGCGGCATCCCCGTCGATCGCGGCAGCGGATCGGGCCAGCCCCTTCGTGCTGCCGAGTCCGCGCTGAAAGCGGGTGAGGTGGTGATCGTTCTCCCGCAGGGCACCATCCCGCGAGGGTACGACTTCTTCGACCCTGTGCTCCACGGCAAGACGGGGACGGCCCGGTTGGCGGCGTCGACGGGCGCCACGGTCGTGCCCGTGGGTCTGTGGGGCACCGAGAAGGTGTGGCCGCGCTCGGCGCGCGTGCCGGATTTCACCCTGGTGCGCAACCCCCCGAAGGTCACGGTGCGGGTGGGCCGGCCGGTGCCGTTGTCGCTCACCGACGCCAAGTCGGATACGTCCGCCATCATGGCGGCCATCAGCGCGCTGTTGCCTCCCGAGTCGCGGGTGCGTCACGAGCCGACCGCCGAGGAGTTGGCTCGCAGCAAGCCCCCTCGGTGAGAGCCCGGCTCGCCAGCGCGACGGCGCGCGCCGTCAACGCCACTTCGCGGCGTCTCGGGCGCGGCCACGGCACGGTGGCCGGAGGCCGGGCGGGGCTGCGGCTCGACCCCCGCCTGCTCGAGCACCTGAGCGCGGGGCGCCAGGTCGCACTCGTCACGGGCACGAACGGGAAGACCACGACGACGCGGCTGCTCACGGTGGCGCTCGGCGCGACCGGCGACGCCGTCGTGAGCAACGAGACCGGTTCGAACATGCCCCCGGGACATGTCGCCGCGCTGGCGGGGTCGCACGCCCCGCGTGCCGTCCTCGAGACGGACGAGGTCTATCTTCCCCGCGTGCTCGCCGCGACGTCGGCCGCCACGGTGGTCCTGCTCAACCTGTCGCGGGACCAGCTCGACCGGACCAACGAGGTGCGCATGATCTCCGCGCGGTGGCGGGCGGCACTGGCGGCCGCACCGCGCACTCACGTCGTGGCCAACGCCGACGACCCTCTGGTGGTGTGGGGGGCGGGCGCCGCCCGCGACGTGCACTGGGTGGGTGCCGGCCTTCGTTGGCAGCACGATGCCGTCGGTTGCCCTTCCTGCGAAGGCCGCATCACGTTCACGGATGACGGCTGGTCGTGCGCGAGCTGTGGCTTTGCCCGCCCCGACTCTGAGGCGACCCTCGTGGTCACGGCGGATGGCGCGGGGCGCGGCGAATGGACCGACGGCAGAACGGCTCCCGTGCGGCTCTCGTTGCCCGGTCGGTTCAACCAGGCCAACGCCTTGATGGCGGCCGTGGCCGCCGAGGCGTCCGGCGTCGACGCCCTCGTGGCCCTCGCCGCCATGGAAGCCGTGCGGGAGGTGGCGGGTCGCTTCACGGTCCGCTCCTTCGGCGACGCCCGGGCCCGGCTGATGCTGGCCAAGAACCCCGCGGGCTGGGACGAGCTGCTCGACTTGGTGGCCGGTTCGGACGCGCCGGTCGTGGTCAGCATCAACGCGCGGATCGCCGATGGCGCCGACCCCAGCTGGCTGTGGGACGTCCCCTTCGAACGGCTGGCCGGTCGCCACGTGGTGGCCACCGGCGACCGCTTCCGTGACCTGTCTGTCCGCCTGCACTACGGCGGAGTGCCCCACACCACCGAGCCCGAGCCCGTGGAGGCTGTCCGCCGCGCCGCCGGCGGGTCGCACGGTGAGGAGGGTCAGGACGGCCACAGCGGTGGGGACGGAGTGGTCGACGTCATCGGGAACTACACCGCGTTCCACGACCTGCTGGGCGCGCCGGAATGACGACGTCGCTGCGCATCGCTGTCGTCTACCCCGACCTGCTGGGCACCTACGGCGACGGCGGGAACGGTCTGGTGCTGGCCCGGCGGGTGGCCTGGCGCGGCCTCGATGTCGAGCTGCTGCTGGCGCCCTCGGACCGTCCCCTTCCGGAGGCGGACGTCTACTGCCTGGGTGGGGGGGAGGACGGTCCCCAGGTCCGCGCCGCGCGGACACTCGTCGAGGACGGCACGCTGGCCCGGCGCGTCGCGGGAGGTGCCGTGGTCCTGGCGGTCTGCGCCGGGTTCCAGATCGTGGGGCGCACCTTCCCCGGTGCCGCCGGTGATGAGCACGAGGGAGTTGGGCTCCTCGGCGTCGACACGGTGAAGGGGGCGGGCACGCGCGCGGTGGGCGAAGTCCTGGTCGAGATGGACCCGTCGTCGCTCGGACCGCTGCCCAGCCTGACCGGCTTCGAGAATCACGGGGGCACGACGTCGCGACAGGAGGGGACCGTGCCGCTGGGGCAGGTGGTCGTCGGAGTGGGCAACGGCGATGGCGACGGGAGCGAGGGCGCCGTGCAGGGTCGCGTCGTCGGGACGTACCTCCATGGTCCGGTGCTGGCGCGCAATCCGGAGTTGGCCGACCGGCTGCTCTCCTGGGCGCTCGGCGACGTGGCACTCGGACCGTTGGACGACGGGGCGTCGGAGAGCCTGCGCGAGGAGCGGCTCGCCACCGTCGGGGGCAAGCGGCGCCGCCGCAGGCGCCCGTAGAAGCGACGGAACGGACAACGGACAGGGAGAGACGGGAGGACGGACTTCGATGCGAACGGTGCTGAATCTGCTCTGGCTGGTGTTCTCGGGCTTGTGGCTGGCGATCGGGTACGCCCTGGCCGGCATCCTCCTGTGCCTTCTGATCATCACCATCCCCTTCGGGTTGGCCTGCTTCCGGCTGGCGGCATTCGTGTTGTGGCCGTTCGGGCGGGCCGTCGTGCGGAACCCGGAGGCCGGTGCACCCTCCACGTTGGCCAACGTCCTCTGGTTCGTCCTGGCGGGGTTGTGGATGGCCCTGTCCCACCTCATCCTCGGTGTGGTGCTCTGCCTCACCATCATCGGCATCCCGCTCGGCCTCGGGAACTTCAAACTGGCCGCCGTGGCCATCGCTCCGTTGGGCAAGGAAATCGTGCCGACGAGCGACCCGCGTGCCCAGGCAGGGGCCATCGTCTTCTGAGCGCCTACCTCGCCTCGCTCCGCGGCGACGCGGACGCCAGCACGATCTCGGTGTCGCCCGGCCAGTCCCAGAACAGGCCGGTCGGCGAGCGTTCGCGCAGCAGCGCCCGGACCGCGTCCTCGAACGAGTTGCGGCGGGTCCCGAAGCGGCGTGGTGGGGCGTACGACGTCGAGTAGTAGCCGGCTAACACCGACTCCACGTCGCGCACGAGGTCCGAGCGCCCCGGTGCGTAGATCGTGCGGCACGCACCGAAGCGCGACGCCCGGAGGTCGGCTTCGTGGAGGTGGGGCGTCGCGCGTCGACTCTGCTGGCGCAAGGGCTCGTCGTCGTCGACGGCGAACTGCCGCACGAGCTCCAATATCTGCTGCTCCGGGATCCGCGGCAGGTCGGGCGCCACCGGCTCCGGGCGCCCCTCGACCCGATGACCGACGAGGGCGACGGCGCCCCCGGGCTCCAGCAACGCATGGACGGCATCGAGGACCGGTACGCCGGCCGTCCAGTGGTAGGACTGGCCGAAGGTCACGAGCCGGCACGGGGCGAGGTCGAGCTGCCCGAGCCGTTCCGCAGTCCCCTCGACCCAGCGCAGGCCGTCGAGCCCCGCTTCCTCGGCCCGCCGCCGACCCTCGTCCAGCATGCCGGGGTCCGGATCGATCCCCACGGATTCGTCGAACGCCGGCGCCAGCTCGAGGGTCAGGACACCCGGGCCGCACCCGACATCGAGCAGACGCCCGCCGTCGTACGGCCCCAGCTCGCGCCGCAGGACGGGCAGGAGTTGGCGAGAGTAGGGGGGCCGGCCGGCCATGTAGAACGCCGACGCCTCGCGGTACACGTCGGACATGGGCGTCAACCGGCCGGGCCCACATCCAGCGTCAGGAGGTCGTGGGCCAGGACCACCGTGCCGTCGAAGTGCTTGCTGGCCAGTGCGATCCAGTCTGATTCGGTCCCCGGCTGCGGTGCCGGGACGAGGTGGGTGAGGACGAGGGTGTCCACACGACCGCGTGCCGCAGTCTGCGCCGCGTCCTCCACCGACGAGTGGTAGTCGAGGACGTCGAGCAGCCGGGGCAGGCCGATCGGTTCGATCAGATCGGGTCGCACCACCGTGTGCACGAGCATGTTCGCCCCCGCACAGAGCTCGTCCAGTCCGCCGCACGGGACCGTGTCACCGGCGATGACGACGGACCGCCCGCCCTCCTCGACCCGGAAGCCCACGGTGGGGCGCACCGGGGCATGATCAGTGGGCGCGGCGGTGACCCGGACCTCGGCGTCCTGCAGGACCGTGCCGCGCTCGCATTCGACCACGTCTGCCGACGGCCGCCACTGCAGATCGTCGTGGTGGGTCAAGCGGTAGCCGATGTCGAGCTGCAGCATGGCCTCGGTGGCCTGCAGCAGCGACGCCGTGCCGACCGGGCCGTAGACCGGGAGCGGGTGGGGCCGGAACGACGTGATCCAGCGCGACGTGACCACGTCGTTGAGGTCGGTGGTGTGATCGCTGTGGAGGTGGGTCAGGAAGAGCCCGCGCAGCGCTCCGGCGGCCGAGCCGGCGGCGGCGGCACGCATGAGGACGCCACGCCCGCAGTCGAAGAGGAGATCGCCCGCGCCGGTGCGCACCAGGGTCGATGGACCGGCGCGCCCGGGATCGGGCAGTGGGCTTCCACTGCCGAGGATGATCGTCTGCATGGGATACGCCTCCTGGACTCGCGAGCTCAGCGCACCCTAGATCGCGCCGGCGGCGCCGGCCTGACACGGTTGCTACCATCCCGCGGCGCGCCGTCCCGGGAGGAGCCAGCGTGACGCAGTGGAGTGACGAGGAGGTTGCCGCGCTGACCGGCGAGCTGGGAGCGCACGGCTTCGGGGGCATCAATCCGAGTGAGGACCAGCTGCGGGCGTTGCTGGTGTCCGACGCGGACGGGCCCCTGCAGTTCGTGAATTTGTTGTCCTACCGCGCCGAGGCGCGCTATCCGGAGGGACACGAGCTGGCCGGCGCCGGTCTCAGCGGCGCCGAGGCCTACGGCCGCTACGGGGTCGTCGCGCTCGACCACGTTGTTCGGAGGGGCGGGGTGCTCGTCCTCTACAACGACGTGCTCCAGGTCCTGATCGGCCAGACCAGTCCCTGGGACCAGATCGCCATCATGCAGTACCCCGGCACCGACGCCTTCGTGGACATGATCCGGGACCCCGAGTACCAGGCCGGACTGGTGCACCGCGACGCCGGACTGGCCGAGACGGCGATCCTCGTCTCCCGTTCCCTTCTCTGAGCCGACCTCATCCTCGACCCGACGGAGGTCAGACCCGAACGGCCCGAGCAACACTGCGGCCGGTCAGTCCGGCCACTCCGAGCCCCGCTCCCGCGACGGAGGCTCGTCAAGGGCCCAGGCCCGACGCCAGGGCGACGCGACCGGTCCCCGATGCGCCGCCTCGGCCCCCTCGACCGGCGCCACGGCGCTGACCGAGCGCCTGGCCTGCCACCAGTCCGAGTGGACCTCCCGCGACAGGGTGGCGACCGCGGCCTCGACACGGTCCGAAAAACGATGCGCGTTCTCGCCCTCGTCCGGCGTCATCGGCGCTCCGAAGAGGACCGCGATGGGGGAGCGGCGCAGTCGGCGGCCCCGCTGGGCCTCGGTGCCGGACCCGCCCGGTGCCCGCGCGCCGGGTTCCACCTTCTTGGGCAGCACGTGCCGCGTCCCGTGGAGGTAGACCGGCACCACCGGACGGCCCGTTCGTCGCGCCAGGTAGGCGGCCCCGCCGCGGAACGGCTGGGTCCAGCCATCGGGCGAGCGGCCGCCCTCCGGGAAGATCACGAGGCTCCAGCCGCCCTCGACGAGCTCGGCCGCCGTGTCGGCGGACTTCCGGTTCACCTTGCTGCGCTCGATTGGTATCGCGGTCAGCGCGAACGACCACAGCACCGACTTCCAGGTGCGATCGAAGAAGTAGTCCGAGGCCGCCGCCACCACGGTGCGGTGACGGAACTCCACCGGCAACGTCGTGAGCAGCAGGGGTGTGTCGATGTGGCTGGCATGGTTGGCCGCGAAGATCACCGGCCCCTCGACGTGTTGGAGGTGCTCCAGTCCCCGCACCGTCGCCGGCGCCAGTAGCCGGGCCGTGGGTCGGGTGATGTTGTCCATGACCACCGCCCGGGCCAGCCGTACGGGATAGCGGCGTGACCATTCGTGGTCGTAGTCGAGCCCGACCTTGCGTTCGGGATCGGGTCGTTCGACCGTCGTCGGCCAGGCGGGCGCGGCGAGGGGGAAGCGCGCCGAACGAATGCGGCCGCGCAGCCCCGGGCCCGCCATCAGTGCACGTCCGACATCAAGATCGGCGGGTTGTGCATGTGCGTCAACGTGGGCGAGGGTCCGACGACGTCGGAGGCGATCTCGAGGGCGTCGTCGAGTGAGCTCGCCGGTGAGAAGCCGAGCCGGCGCACGGCCTTGCTGTCGCCACCGACGACGATGACCCGGCCCAGGTGCGCCAACGCGTGTGCGCACCAGTACCACATGTAGAAGGGGTGCACGCCGTGGTAGGCGTGGCCCGTCCGGTAGAGGTGCACGTACCACGGGTCGGTGGCGAAGGACTCCTCGAACTCCTTGTGCATCTGCACCGGGTCAACGGTCTGTGTCAGCACCTGCTCGTAGAAGTCGATGTAGCTCGGGTGATGGCCGGGGTGGAACTCGGGTCGGGTCGGGTGCTTCATGATCACCACGCCGCCCTCGCGCACGAGCGGCTTGCCGCGGTACATGTTGAAGAAGTAGCCGAGACCGAGACAGGCCACGAGGATCGGGTTCATGATGGAGTTCACGTTGTAGGGGCAGATGTAGGGCAGTCCCATGGTGAGGATGTCGGTCTGGCCCTCGACGTCGACGCCCTGCTGGGCCCAGACGTTGGCCGTGGTGAGCGCGTGGACGGCCTCCACCTCGCCCGCCTGCACGGAGGTCAGTGCGTGGGGGGAGCGGATGGAGTGAAAGATCTGACGGGCCAGGCGCGGCGGCGTCTTGGACAGCGCCGTCGACGTGGCCGCATAGGTGGCGCGGTCGCGCAGCGACCACTCCCACTCCCGCTTCTGTAGGAACCCGAAGTTCGAGGGGAACGTGTCGTTGTTGAGCGTCGTCTCAATCTGGAAGATCTTCACCCCCGACTCCGCGATCAGTCGGCCCATGCGCCAGTTCGACGAGTGCAACTCGGAGGCTGGCTGGTCCATGAACGATTTCGAATGGCGCATCGTCTGCGGGTTGTGGTGGTGGCGCAGGCTGCGGTAGCTGGCGAGTCCCGTGGCCACGCTCTTGTGGCCGCCGTCCATGGCGACCAGGTTGATGTTCACGTAGACCAGCAGGTCCGAGGTGGCCGCCCGCTTGTTGATCTCCACCTCCTCGCCCTGGTCGGTCTCGCCGATGAAGAGGAGGTTGTCGGGGTCCTCGGCGTCGTGCTGGGTCAGCAGGCCGTGGGGGGCGAAGGCGTCGTAGACCCGGTCGCCCAAGGCGTGGCGCAGCTCGTCTTCGGTCATGCGGCGATGCAGGGCCAGCGCAGCCACCAGCTCCAGGTCGTCGACCCCGGCCTCCGCCGCCATGTCGAGCACGGTCTCGATCACCATCTGGCGGATGTCGGGTGCCTCCATCGGTGGCAACGGCAGCGAGACGTCGTCGAAGCAGATGGTGAGCTTCATGCCGGGGCGGAGCAGAGCCGGCAACGGGTCGCGGTCGCCCTCGGGGTGCAGCAGCGCGTGGCGGATGGCGCGGTACGGATCCTCGATCGCCTTCACGGGCTCAGGGGCGTAAATGACGCGACTGCCTTCGGGCAGCGCCTCGAGGCCGAAGCCCTCGCCGCTCCAGAACAGTGTCGGTGGCGTCGATTTGTCCACCTCGAGGACGAAGCCTGGCCGGCGACTCATCGGATCGGTCCTTTCCGTACGTCGAATGCGATCTTGACGGCCCCCCGCCGGCCGGCAGCGCCCGCGTGGGCGACGGCGTCTTCGAAGCGGGCCAGTGGGTAGGTGGCCGTCACCAGCCGGCCAGTGTGGTGCGCGGCGGCGACCTCGAAGGCCAGCGAGAAGGTCGAGATGCCGTCCTCCGCTCCGGGGTTTCGTTCTCTTCCGTAGGCGTAGGCCCCGGCCAAGCGGACCTCGCGGTGCCAGAGGGGGGCGAGGTCCACCGTCACCTTGCCCGGCATGCCGACGAGTGCCACCGTGCCCCGGGGCCGCACCATGGCCAGAGACTGCGCAATCGACTCGGGGCTGCCCACACAGTCGATCACCACATCGGCGCCACTCGAGAGTGTCGCCGTCACCCCCGACGCCCCGCCGTACGACAGCGAGCGCGAATGCCGGCGCACGGCGCGGCCCAGCTGGTCGGCGGGCAGCGCCTCGGTGCACCCCAACTCGCGGGCCAGACGCTGCTGATGGGCGTAGCGGGCCCCCACGAGCACGGCCGCGGGCGTCGGGCAGCGACCCAGGCCGACTAGGTGGGTGAGGGCTGAGGTGACGAGCAGGCCGAGCGTGCCCGCCCCCACGACCGCCACGACGTCTCCTTCGCTGATCGGTGCGCCGAGCACGGCGTGCACCGCGCAGGCGACGGGCTCGACCGTCACCGCGTCTTCGTCGCTCAGCTCGTCTGGCACCGCATACAGCTGGCTGGAGTGCGCCACGAGGCCCGCGCTCGACCAGCCGCCGCCGGTGTCGGCGCAGAAGCCCGTCTGCAGGCCGGGGCGGATGTGGCCGAAGGCGACGTGTCCGCAGTTGCCCACGTGCCCGGCCTGGCAGGCGGGGCACGTGGGCTCGATCCCCCGGGCGGCGCACCCGAGCACCGGTTGCAGCACCACGCGGCTGCCGGTGGGGAGCAGGTCACCGTGGGCGCTCGTGGCGTCCTCGGTGAGCGTGCCGACGACTTCGTGGCCCGGCACGAAGGGAAACGAGACGATGTCCTCGAAGTAGCGCGAGCTGCGCCCGTCCAGGGTGGCAAGGTCGGACCCGCAGATCCCCGACAGGACGGGTTCGACGTGCACCCAGCCGGCGGCCGGCACTGCCGGCGCGTCCTGCTCGACCAGGCGCAGCGGACCGACGCCGGCGCCCCGGCCCGAGCCGAAGGAGGACACGACTCGGGCCGCCGCGAATCGGGCGAGCGACCGTTCGAAGAGGAGCGTGCTCATCGGCCCATCACCGCCCTGGGCTGCTTCACGTCGAAGGGTCCCAGGGGGAGTGCGCGGTGTGACCCGCCTTCGGCCTTGGCCCAGTGCTCCACGTGCCAACCCCGCCGCCGGGCGATGGCCGAGAGCCGGGACTCAGGGTTCACCGCCACCGGGAAGCCGACGGCTTCGAGCATGGCGAGGTCACTGGCCGAATCGGCGTAGGCCACGGACTCCTCGAGTGAGAGCCCGTGCTGGCCTGCGTAGTCGGCCAGCACGAGTGCCCGGGCCTCGCCGATGGGCGGCAACGTGGTCAGGTGCCCGGTCAGCCTTCCGTCGCGTGACTCCATCTCCGCGCACACGATGTCGTCGAACAGCGGGCGAATGGGCTCGATGATGAAGTCGAGCGCTCCTGTGATGAGCAGCGTCCGGTGACCGGCGGCCCGGTGCGCGCGCACCCGTGCGAAGCCGTCGGGGAACGACCGGGTGAGGAGCTGCCGGTGGAAGAGCTCCCACGAGTCGTCGCGCAATCGATCGAGGGGCGCATCCTCGAAGCGCCGGTAGAACGAACGCAGGAAGTCGCCGCGGTCGCGTCGGTCGAGCGCCAGGAGCGCGGGCGCCTGCCGAACGAGATCCGCCACGAAACGCGCCCGGCGCGCCGGCCCAAGGTGGCGGCTGGCGAGCCAGGCGTACGTGTCGACGACGTTGGAGGACATCAGCGTGTGCTCGAGGTCGAACACGGCGAGATGCCGGTCGGGCGACAGGATGGCCCGCCGCTGCCTGTCCGGCCGTTTGTCCACCACCGAGCGGCCGGGCTTGGTGCGGACGCGAGTGTGCTCGAGCACCGAAGGAAGGTGGATCTCGTGCACGTAGTGGTCCCAATCGATGGCGCCCGGATCGAATTCGAACCGTGCATGGTCGTCGCCGTCACCGGCCTCCCACAGCGCAATCAGGTTGTCCACCCGGTAGCGCGCGTCGGTCTCGGTGTAGGCGCCGTAGAGCTCGACGTAGCCGAGGGCGCGCTTGGCCAGTGCGTGCCGATCCTCCATCCGGGCGGCCAGCTGCGCCTGCCTGCCGCGGATCGGCAAAGCAGTGATCACCTTTTCCACGAACGTCATGGCCGCATCGGCGCGTTTGAGTTGCCGTTGGACGCGTCCTCGCCCGGGGAAGGACCACTCGGGCACGTTGATGGGTTGGCCCCGGTCGTCGTAGAGGGGGTTGCGGCTGAAGAAATCCTCCGACAGCTCGACGAGGTGCCCGTAGCGCAAGGGGTTCCGCACGCCCGACGCGACGTGGTAGACCTTCGGTCGCCCTGGCTCTGGTCCGCGCGCCGCCACGGCGAGGATGGCGGCCACCACGAGGTCCACGGGGATCACGTCGACGATGCCCTCGGGTACGCCCGGGAACTCGCGCAGCAGCCCGCGGGCATAGGACACGATGATGGGCTCCGCCATCCGGAAGCCTCGGATCCACCCAGGTCGGGGCTCGGCCAACGCGGACTCGATGATCGAAGGACGTACCACGGTGATGGGTACTCGCCCCTCCCACTGCTCCACGAGGGCCCGCTCGCCGAGCGCCTTCGTGAAGGGATAGGCATCGGGCCACCCGAGCGAGAGCGCACGCGCGGTTCCCGCCGTCACGAGCTCGCCGCTCACCCATTCTTCGCGCAGTTTCTCCGCTTTCGTGGCAATCAGGTGATCGCCGGCGGCGCCGATCTCCGTCCGCGCCTGCTTGGTGAAGGCGCGCAGCCTCTCGGGTTTGCGGGACTCGGCTTCCAGATCGTCGCGCAGCCGTCGCGTCGAGCTCACCTCGGCCTCCCACGGGACATCGAGCGTGAACCGGTTCTCGCTGAGCAGCTCCTCCTTGGCTTCGCCCTGATGTGTACTCGCGACGTACGCGGTCGAGACGGCGACGAGGTGGGCGGACGACCCGGTCTCGGCGATCGCGGCCGCCACCCGTGATGGTCCCAGGAGGTTGATCTCGACGGCCTGGGTCAAGGGGGCGTCGAAGGAGACGGTGGCGGCGGAGTGGACGACCACGTCGGCTTCCGCGAGTGCGCGGCGCCCTTCGTCGCCGAGCCCCAGCCCGTCGAGGCTGACATCGCCGGGTACGGCGCGGACCCGTCGCGCCACTTCCTCGTTGAAGGCGTCTCCCAGCTCGGAGCGGAGGCGGTCGAAGCAGTCGTTCTTGATCACCTCGCGGGCGAGTCGGGCGGCGGCGTCAGCGCGGCGTCCGGGACGGACGAGCACGGTCACCTCCGCCGCGGGCACGCAGCGGACGATGCGCTCGACCAGGGCAGTGCCGAGGAAGCCGGTGGCGCCCGTGATGAAGAAGCGCTTCCCACGGAGATCCCGCTCAATGGGCATCAGAAATGTCTACCACCGCTCGCCGATTCTGTCTACCATTTGGTAAGTGCCCAGCTCGTCGACCAAGGACCGCATCCTGGATGCCGCGCTGGCCTCGTTCGCCAGCCGGGGCTACGAAGCGACTTCGCTCGATGCGGTCGGCAAGGGGCTCGAGCTCACGAAGCAGTCCATCCTGTACTGGTTCCCTTCCAAGGACGCGCTCTTGGAAGCAGTGATCGCCCGCAGCGCGGACGATCTCTCGGTCGCGCTCGAGACGGCGCTCCGGGGAGCGGGGGTGGGCTGGGAGCGGGTTGAGGCCGTCGTACGCTCCGTGTTCCGCCTCGCCGCGCGGCAACCGGAGCTGCTCGGTTTCCTGCGCGAAGTGGGTCGGCTAGGGCCGCCGGCGGCGACCCAGATGACACTCGCTCTCGACCCGCTCGTGCAGCGAGCCTCCTCGTTCTTGGAGGCAGAGATGGACGCTGGCGCGATGCGTCGCCACGATCCACGGCTGCTGTTGTTGGCCATCTACTCCACGGTGATCGGGATGGTGACCGAGGTGGAGGTGTTGCGGGCGCTGGGTGAAGAGCCGACCGCCCGCTCGCTCGTGCGACGCCGGACCGACGCGCTCCGATTGTTGCGCTCTGCGCTTCTGATTGAGCCGGCGAACTGAGCCTGTTCCATCCGGCACCGGCTGACCGCTTTACTCGGCCGCTTTGGGGACCTTCTTGCGCGGTGGGGCTTTGGGCGTGTAGCGCTTGCTCGCGGTCGGTGGCTTGCGGGCCCCCGGTCCGGCGGCCGTTTTGGACGTCGACCGCGCGGCTTCCTTGCGCTGCCGTCCGCGTGGGCGCGCTGCCGCTTCCCGCGCGATCGCCTTGGAATTGGTAGTGCCGTATTTGTTGAGGCGCCACGCACGCAGCATGAGCCAACCCCCGAGGAAGATGTACGCGAAACCGATGAATGTCAGGGAGATCGTCAGGCCGAAGCCGACGAAAAAGAGAGAGAAGGCCACAAGAGTGCGCTTCCGCTTCCAAAGCCCCAGGAACCCCAAGGCGCAAAAGAGGAGGATGGCGCCGTAGAGCAAGATGGCATCTGGGCCGACCGTGATCGACGCCTGTCCGTTTTTTGTGACCTTGTGCTCGGCAAGGATGTAGGCGGGAATGGCAATACTCGTAATTGCAGCCAAGACGAGGGCTACCAGCACCCACTTGGCTTCCTTCGGGTCCAGAGTGGACATCGCGGCCTTGCGCTCGCCGGCAGGGAGGATCTCGGCGGGATCGGTCTTCACCTCGGAGCCCCCGGAGGGGCCGGATCCGGTGAAGGCACCCATGAGGCGGGCACTCCAGCTCTGCTTGCTGCTGCCGTTTCCAGCGATGGGGGACATGGCAACGTCAGGGTACCGGCGCCGATGGGGCTCCCCAAATCACCCCACCGCCGCATCCGTGTTCACGCAGGCTACGGTTGTGCTCCGGCAGATCCCGTCGGGGCGCTTAGCTCAGCTGGTTAGAGCGCAGCCTTCACACGGCTGAGGTCGTGGGTTCGAGTCCCGCAGCGCCCACCTCAGCGCCCACCGACGTCGGTGGTCATTCCCTCGGCTGGGGCGACCCTCAAGGGGGACAGTGCCACCCTCGACGCTATGGCGTCGGCCTCGTACGGGGTCGGGATCAAGACCGCTACTTCTTGGCCGCCGAGGGCCGCAACGCCGAAGTCCATGCCGGGGCGAGGACCTACCGGCCAGGGCAGTCGAACAACTACCGACGCCGACGCTCGTACTACAGCTCAGCTCCAGCCGGCGACCACCCCGTCGCAGGTACCGCCGTTACTGCACGCACTACCTCACCCGAATGTTCCCTCTCCCGGCGGATTGGGGCACTAACGGAGCCTTCGTCGGAAGTCCCAGAAAGACGGAGCAGCAGTCAGATCGCTAGTGTGGTTTACCGGACGACGAAGGTCTGGCAACCGCAGCGTCGACACTCTGGAGGAAGCCGGATGGCACAACCCGTAGTTCATTTTGAGGCCGTCGGAAATGACCCAGCGCGACTCCGTGACTATTTCTCCCAGCTCTTCGGGTGGAGCTTTGCGGTGCCCTCCCCGGTTGCTGAGGAGGTATCCGCGCAAAACGAGTAAGGGTTCTTGGAACTCATCACCGCGGACGATGGGACAGGCATCCGCGGAGGAGTGGGAGGCGGACCGGGCTACGAGAGCCATGCTGTTTCTACATAGTTGCGCCAGACGTCGGAGTTGCCTTGCAGCGTGTTGAGGAGCTCGGAGGTACTCGGGTGATGGGCCCCGTCGCATCTCCCAATGGACTCGTTGTCGGCCATTTCAAGGATCCTGAAGGGACTCTGATCGGAGTTGCCGGACCCGCATAGCGATGCCCCATCTCCGAGGCGTTCGGGGACACCTTCTCAACTCGGCTTCGATTCGACGCCAGCTGCTTTGGCCAGCAGCTTCTTGCGAAACTGATCACAGCAAGCGAGGCGCCGTCCAGATAGCGTCAATGCGAATGACTGGCTCAACGCCTGGCACACAAGAACGGCGGAATTCTTACGAGGCGCAGTCCGGCCATCACAGTGGAATTCCGGCCAAAAGCTCTCGATCAACATTGGTCAAACGTAGATGGGTGGCCGAAATTGCCTACGCCGCTCTAGTCCTCGCGGCGATAGCGCTCATCCTTTCTCCCGTCCTGCGCCGCTCTGGTTGGCCTCTCAATGACGGTTGGACGTCACCACTCATGTTGGTGCAAATCTATGCGGCGCACCTTCGTCATCTGGACTTATTTCCCGTCTGGTCGAGCAGCGACGGAACCAGTATGGGTACCCCGATACTGCTCTACTACCAACGGACCTTCTTCTACGTCGCCGGCCTCATCTACTTGCTGCTCGGTGGTGAACTCAAACCCGCAGTAGTCGTCACCATCGCCATCTTTCTCATGCTCGGTGCCTATGGGATGCGCTCCGCTCTCGGCGTCATCACCAACAGCAGGTTGTTCTCGACGGTGGGTTCGCTGGGCTTCTTATTTACGAATTATGTGTTCACTGATTGGTTCGATCCGCGAGGAGATCTGGCTGAATTCTCCGCCCTCATGATTGTTCCTTGGCTGCTCCTATGGTGCCTCATCCTGCTCAAGGATCGGCGTTTCTCGTTCATGCTTATTCCGGTGATGGTGCTGTTGGTCAATACCCACAGTGCGATCGCACTCGTATCCTTAGTCAGTCTCTTCGTCGCTTTGGGGACGTTTATCGCCATTGCTGGATTTTCTGGGCTCCGGAGTATCGCACTGCGATTAGCCATCACAGTGGCAGCAACGACATTGCTTCTGGCGCCGCTATTCCTGGCCGAATTGCGGTTCAGCAAGTTCTACGATCCTCAAACAAAGGTCACCGCCGGCGGATTCCTGTCTACTCAACAATTCGACAGCTTCTGGTCATACTTTTACGGCGGCTTCCACCGTTGGCTAGTCCCCCCTGTGGTCCCCTTTGTGCAGATCGACTTCGCCATCTGGGTGCCGATCGCTCTTGCTTTGGTTACAGCAGGCGCGTATTGGGCGCTCAACAGACGAGAACGAGGTTCGTCCTACTTCGGACGTCTTGTGCACATGCCAATCATGGTGTTCCTGATAGGAAGCCTCCTTGTCTACCTGTTCTTACAAATGGGGATCTCTGCATCCGTGTACCGGCTTTTCCCACCTCTTCAGGTCATTTCCTTCCCGTCGGTAATGCTCTCTTTCATCACTCCTCTAGGAATCATCCTGGTGGTTGCGATTGCTGACTCCGTAAAGCGTCGATATGCGTTCAGGAGACTTTGGCGGACCCTGGCAGCCCTTTGGCTTGCTTCCTTGATCGTTCTATCGCCCATCAGGGCAAGCCTGCCCCCCAGCCCCGACGCCAGGCCAGGTCAATTCCCTTCCATGGCACTGTTCACCACACCAAAGTATGTGGATTACCAGGCGTTCAGCCTGGTGGCACAGGGCACCGACTTACAGCCGCTCTACGGAGCCTTCCTCCCAAAGGTCTTCACGACGAGCGGAAGCGAGCTGAATAACGATATCCCGCTCTACCTAAAGCTTCACCAGCATCAAGCTGGTGCACAGTCTCTGAGCAAGGTCCCGTGCACGGTCATTGGACCGTCGCGCGCTCCGTTCGAAACGCTACAGCTCAGGTTTTCGGTGACCTGCCGTGGACCAACTCAGTTAGCCCTGCCAATCAGCTACAACGCGTATTCAAAAGTCTATGTCGTGGAGAAAGGGGGGGCACTTCATCAGATCCCATACTCCCGCGTTCGTACCGACCCACGAATCGTCATCGACGTCACAGGTTTCCGAAGCGCGACATTGGTAGTGCACCTGCCCACCTTGTGGGGAGTATTGATGCCATGACTGGCATCAATACTCCCGATTTGTGGGCTCGAATGTGCGAAGCAGCAATACGTCACTCTGGGTATTCGGCGTGAGGAGACAGCGGGCCGAGGGGGTGCCCCCGTCGTGCCTGATTCGTACGGGGGCAGGGCGCCTCTCCGCCACATTTCTCCCACGCCCTCCAAAGCCTCGCCCCCGCGCCGCGGTACCCCTCCGTTTCCCGGTGGCGCCGGCTGCCTCGGGTCCCGGCCGCCTGGCGGCCCCTGCGCGGCGCTTGTGTTCCGTTTCGGCTCCGGGGCCCCTCTCTCCCCACGTTCGTGATGTGTCAGATTTTCGGTTCTTCGGATTCTGGCGGGGGTCGGGCACTTCACTGTACGACGATCGGGGCCAAGACACGCCAGCTCCCCTGGCGGCGCTGAGCAGATCACTGATCCGGTGTTCTCGAGGTCGCGGAACCAACCGGCAGCGTGGATACCCTGGTTGCGATGTCAGCACGCTTGGATCCGTCCTGGTCGGTCCTGGCCAGCCCCTCGACCCGAGCGGTCGATCGCTGCGTCGATATCTTCGTGCGGCCCGACGGAACGTTCGGGTTCGAGGAGTTCCGGAGAGACCCGGAGGACATGGGTGCGGGGAATCCTGTCGCCTACTACTCGACCAGAGAGTTTGAGACAGAAACCGATGCGCCGTCCGCTGCCCGAGATGCTGTCCCCTGGTTGACCGCAGTCCTGGACGGAGCTTCCTGACATCAGCTCAAAGTCGCCTGTCCCCGCCAGAATCCGATGACCCTTCAATGTGGTGAAGGGAAGCTCGGCAGCATTCGCTCACCGTGGCGCTTGATACGTACGCCATACCTTCCCGTCAATCGGACTTCGTCCCAGGCGATGCCTCGTCGACCCGAGTCGACGAGGTCAAAAGGATCGTCTTCAGGAAGGGATGGAGCGATCCGAGGTTGATTGCCTCCTCATCAGGGACAAGTGCCATCAGTACCCCGTGCCGGCGATGATCGACCCGTTGAGGTGGGTCCCCGACATGCCGCCATCGTTCGGGGCATCCCCGAAGTTGAAGACGGCGCCAAGGGCCGACGAGACCCAGTAGCCCCCTCCGTCGGAGGTGGCGAAGACGGCGGTGGCGGCGTCTGCGCCGGAGAAGTTCGACGAAGCGGGAGAACCGAGGTTGTTGGCGGCGTCGCCGTAGCCGAAGACCTGACCGTTGCTGAGGAGGATCCAGTACCCCTTCCCGTCTGGGGTGGGAACCGCCGACGTGACCGTGCCGTGCCCGGGTGAGCCGAGGTACGGGGCGTCGCCGAAGGTGTAGACGTTGCCCGTCGCGGTCACCAGCCAGTAGCCGTTCCCGCTGTGGTCGGGCATGACCGCCACCGCGGCGCCCGAGCACCCTCCGATGCCCGGGCACGACCCGGCGAAGTGGGCGTCACCGAAGGCGAAGACCCCGCCGTCGGAGCCCACCATGAAGTAGCCGTTGTCGTCGATGGAGGGGACCATGCCCACAATCGGCGCGTTGAGGCTGTTGGGCTGCCCGGAGCCGGCGGGATGGAGTCCCAGGCCGGGTATCGAGCCGTAGAACTGCGTGTCGCCGTAGCTGAAGACGCCACCGTCGGAGGCATCGAGCCAGTACCCGCCGTGATTAGACGTGGGCACCATGCCGACCACAGGTCTTTGGAGTTTCAAACTTCCAGTGGAGCCGTAGAACTGGGCTGACCCGAAAGAGAAGATTCCGCCATCCGAGCCCACGAGCCAGTAACCATGGACGTGGACGTGGACGTGGAGGTGGACGTGGACGTGGGCGGGGGCGGGGGCGGGGGCGTCACGGCCCCCTCCACCGTGAAGCTCTGCACGGCCCCCGAGGCCGCAGCGTACGTCGCGCTTGCCGCCACCTGGGCGGTCAGGGTGCACTGGCCGGCGGAGACATAGGTGACGACGAGGCCGTTGGCGGTGCAGACTCCGGGCGTGCTGGAGGTGACCGACGGCGTGCCGTTGCTATCGGTACTCACCGTGGCGGTGAAGCCACCACCGGAGCTGTAGGTCGGATTGCTGGGCAGGTTCGTGATGCTTGGCGCGGTGGGGGAGATCCCACGCACGGTGAAGCTCTGCGCGGTGCCCGAGGCCGCGGTGTAGAACAGGCTGGCCGCCACCTGGGCGGTCAGGGTGCACTGGCCGGCGGAGACATAGGTGACGACGAGGCCGTTGGCGGTGCAGACTCCGGGCGTGCTCGAGGTGACCGACGGCGTGCCGTTGCTATCGGTACTCACCGTGGCGGTGAAGCCACCACCGGAGCTGTAGGTCGGATTGCTGGGCAGATTCGTGATGCTGGGCGCGGTGGGAGTCGTCTGATGAGCGACCAGGACGTCGGTCGGCGTGTCGAAGGTGGTGTTGCTGTTGCCGCTACTGCCTCCGATCGTCACGGTGGGCGACTGGGTGTTCGACGAGCCCAGTTGACTGGGGGTGTACTCGTAGACGCCGCCGGTTCCCTGGTCGGCGGCCCAGAGGTCACCGGCGCTGTCGAACGCCAGGCCGGCGGGACTGCCGACGGCCGCGCCCGTCAGTTTCACCGCCGGGTCCGGAGAGGGACCGGCGGCCAGCTGGGCGGCGGTGAGCTCGGCCAAGGAGCTGCTTCCGGGAGCGGAGAACCACAGGTCACCGCTGGCGTCGAACGTCGGGCTGTTCGGATTGTCGTAGCCGGAGAACGTCTCCGACGGGGTACCTGACGAGTTCTGCTCGGCGGGTGTGTACTCCTCGATCGAGTTGCCGACTGCGTAGGTCGTCACCCACAGGTCGCCGGCGGTGTCGAAGGTGAGGCCCCAACCGGAGCCGCTCGAGATCGTGGCCGCTGGGGTCAGAGTTCCAGAAGAAGTGATGTCACCGGCCGTGAATTTCTGGACGCCATCGGTCTCGGTGGTGACCCACAGGTTTCCCGACCCGTCGAAGGCGACAGCGGTGGGACTCCCAGAGACGTTGATGACAACCGGAGGAACGGGGCTACCGGAGGTTTCCAGCTGACTCGGGGTGAACTTGACGACGGTTCCTCCAGAGTTGTTGGCCACCCAGAGGTCGCCGTTTGAGTCGAACACCCCACTCAGGGGCGCGTCCAGAGAACCGGAGTTGGCTGTGATGTGGACGGTCGGCGCAACGTTCCCGCTGGCCGTCCCCGGGAACACGTTGATGGCGTTGCCGCCGTTGTCGATCTCGAACAGCACAGGAGCAGGGTTCGACGCACCTGCCGGCGTGGCCGAGGTGGCGAGCCCCGTGATCAGGGCGCCGCTGATGCAGAGGGCCGCCGCGGCAAGCCCGCGCACAACGCTGGCGCCGGCTGTGTGGCGACCAACGTTCGAAACCGTACGATCCGTCCCCGGTCGGAACACCATCTTTCGCCAATGGGGTCGAATGCTCGCCATGGCACCTCCCTTTCAGTCCGCGTTGTGCACAGAGGCATGACGACGATGCGTGCTGCGTGCATGCGCAAGTCACCAGCCCTTCGGAAGGAATGCTGACTCGGCGTTCGAAGCTGAAATAGAGCCGGTCGGCCTGATCTGGCACAACAAACCGACAACGATTACCGCTGGGGAGGGTTCCGTCGCCACCCCCACCGAACGACGTCACGCCCCTGGCCCGAAGGTTCCGAACGGTGGCAACCCGGGAGGCGTTGGAGCCTGGACCCACGGAAACAGTGGAAGTGGAAAGTGGCGCAGTGAACCGCGGTGTTGCGGTCTTTTCCACACCGCGAAAGGAAACTGCGGTGGTCCGGACGTGAACGACCCCGTCAGGGGTGTCATCGGGTTGCCGGGCGACGTCCTGTCACTCTCGGGGGGCTACGCCCATGCTCATCATGCAGCATGATCTTCGCCCGCGGCGTGATTGATGCATCAGATGACGATCATGGATGTGGCGGGGTTGTGCAGCCAAAACAGCGACCTGCCCTTTTGAAATACTTGGAGAGGTCAGGCGAATCAGAGGGGGGATTCGTCGGCAGCAAGACTGGACCGCGTGGTGCCTGCGTGAAGTCGAAATCATTGGCCAAGTTGCCCAGCTGGGCCTCGTCCTCCCGCACGTCGGGTCGCGGGTCGGGCCGGCCATCCGTCCTCGGGTCGAGCCGTGACCCGCTCAAGAAGTCGTCCTCGATGAACTTGAGGTATGCATCCGAGCTGAGAACGGAGTGGTCGATATACCCGCTCCTTGCGTAGGGGCTAATCACCATGGAGGGAACACGCAGTCCGTAGCCGTTCTGGTCTACTGCCGGCGGGACCACACTGTCGTAGAAGCCGCCCCAATCA
This sequence comes from uncultured Acidimicrobiaceae bacterium, assembly GCA_963755375.1. GTDB lineage: Bacteria > Actinomycetota > Acidimicrobiia > Acidimicrobiales > RAAP-2 > Bog-473. Next base: position 303,670 of record CAVWKG010000016.1, read on the forward strand.
TCCCACGACAAGAAGATGGCGCACGACTTCCAGTCCGCTCCCCTCATGACGGAGTTGATGAGCGCGGTCACGTAGGCCTGCCCCTGGTGCACGCTGGCCGGGGGGTGCTCACTGTCGGGTTGGGACGGCGTCACCCATGAGACTGCCGGCAGCGTTCCCTGCTTGGCCTGCTGCAGGAAGTTGTCGAGCGGCTGGATGTTCTTCTCTTGGTGATCCGCTTGGACGTCGGTGAACAGCGGCAGAGGGTTCCAGATGCCCGGCGTGGTGTAACTCTGGGCTACCGCCTTGCACGTCTCGGCCGAGTCGTTTTCACAGTCCGGCTGGTCACCGGTCTGCACGTAGTAGCCCCAGGACACGTGGTCACGGAACAAGAGCCACGTCAGGTCCGTCCACGCGAGGTCGATGTCGGTCGTGCCGCCGCTTGACATCTCGCTGGCGACGGCATCATCAAACTGCTGAGTCGCATAGGGCCCGTAGTCGTTGTTCAGACAACTCGTTGGGGACTTGTTCTTGCATTTGGCCGACCATCCTGAGACCAAGTAGAGGTGGTCGGGCAGCGACCATGACTGGACCGGCTCGAACATGTGGTCGTCCAGCACGAAGTCATTCGCGTAGGTCCAGTAGTTGGGGATCTCGTCGGCAGTGTGATAACCCATGACGTCCGGTAATGACGTGTTTGCTTTCATTCCCACGCACGCAGGGTCATCTGGGTTCTTGCACGTGCTTTCTCCGCTGATGAGCGCTGAAATAAAGCCATTCATCAAACCGTGATTCACATCGCCAATCGCGTTATATACCCCGTGCGGCCCCCCGCCGTTGATGTCGTAGATGTCATGGAACGGAGCCACACAGTTCTTCGTGCGCGGATCGGGCACACAGACTGTCGGCACGCCGTTGACCATCGGGATGCCGTCCGCTCCCGGATAGGTGCCGAAGTACGAATCGAAGGAGCGGTTTTCCTGCAGAATGATGATGACGTGCTTGATCTTGTGGATTCCTGGAGGGATCACATAACACCCTGTCGGCCCCCCCACCACGTCGTCGGCGGGACACGTCACCTTAGGCTGGGCAATAAGCGGAACCGTGGTCGAGGTGGTCGAGGTGGTGGTCGAGCTGTTCGAAGCAGCTTGGGCAGGACCAGCGACCAAAATGACCGCGAGGAGCGCTATGGCAAGAGCGAGTCTCTTCATGGTTCGGCAAGAGGGGGTGCTTGATGGTTCGGCATCGGTTCAGCAAGGCCAGCCACGCATATCTCGTCAGGGCACCCTTCGAGCGATTCGCCGTCGGTGACCTCATGAATACCCCTACGAATGCGGCATTCGTGCGGAATACCAGCACAGACGAGAACGCCAGATGGAGGAAATGGGTACCTCGACGCGTGGGTGATTTCAGCCGGGATGTCATGTGCGCCTCCCCGCGGCGTGCCGGCGCTTTGGCCGCGCTCCGTCCCAAGATGGGCCCCCGCTGCCGCCCATCTTGGCGGGGGCTGAGGGCTCACGGGAATGGAAACCAGCGGGTTTACGCAAAGATCACGGTTTGTTCGCGGATAGCGATGCGGTTGTCCGGATGGACGCTCGACGGGGGCCGTCCAAACCGCAGGGAACTGCCCCCCTTCGCCGGGAGGGTGGGACAGTGCGGCACCGGGCCACGGTTCAACCCAATAACTTCAAACCTGATTGCCGGTTCAGATAGTCCGGATGTCCTGGAATGGCAGCGTTGAGATGGCGGACCAGTTCCGAACGATGGCCTTTTCGCTCGACACCGAGCGATTGTCATTGCAACTGCGCACGAAGGATGACGCTGAGTGCAATCTCGAACTCCTTCGAGCACACGAGGGAGGCACGACACTGTCGATCGGTGAGGTCGAGCAGCGGATGGTCGAGCAGAACAAACGAGCGCGAGTAGAAGGCTTCGGGCTACTGGGTATTCGGCGGCGCGGCGAGGAACGCCCGATTGGGTATTGCGGACTGATTGTTGGTCGGAGCTCCTTTGATGAGCCGGAAATCGCCTATGAGATCCTCCTCCAGTTCCGAGGCCACGGCTACGCAACAGAGGCCGCCGGCGCTGTGATCGAAGCAGCTTTCGCGACCGGTAGAGGGCGTCTTTGGGCAACAGTTGCCAGCTGGAATGCGCCGTCGTTCAGAGTTCTTCAAAAGCATGGGTTTGCCGCACATCACAGCAGTACCGATGAGCGGGGCGAATTCGTCTGGATGGTTCGGGACGCACCAGCGTGATTAGGCCGGACTGCCCCGTTCACGGGGAGGGGGCGTCATGGTTCGACGTTCGGGGCTCGAGAGACCAGCTGTGGGGACCATCCTGCTGCGGATTGACCGCTTCCGTTCGTTGCCGGGAGGGTGGGACAGTGCGGCACTTCGGGGGCATACCCTGGCGCCCCTGGCCCTGTTAGTGATCGACGCCTGGGCCTGCGGGAACCCTTCGCCGAACGTCAGGGAGTTGAGTTCTTCGGGTACCGTACTCACCTGGGGAGGTAAACCGTTATGCGATTGGAATCGACCCTTGGTCCAGAAGAAGTCGAGCATGTCGGTCCTGCGGGCGGGGTAGAGCCCCCGCTCTATCGCAGCCGATATGGCGGCTTGTGGACCGATCGCCGCGATGCCCACGAGGTCCTGGAGGACCGCCGGGTCAGAGGTGAGGTCACTGACCCGGATGCCGAGCTGCTGGCCCACTACATCGACTACGGCTACGTGGTGCTGGAACAAGCCACAGACGATTCTGTGATCGACGAGTACCTTGCTTTCTTTGAGGCCGCTTGGAACGATCCCCCGGATCGGTGTTGGCTCCAATGGAACATGCAATGTATGCCGATGGATCGCAAGTTCTATGACGAGGTTGCAAAGGTGGGATCGCTACATCTCTGGTTCGACCGAGCCGGGGAATTGATCTTCCCGCCGCGGGTACTGCGCTTCTTGACCCAGATCTATGACCGGCCCCCAGTCGCATTTCAGACGATAACGCTGCGAAAGGGCTCCGAGGAGAGGTTGCACATCGACACGGGACCGCTCACTCTCACCGAGCCGATGTCACTGGTCGGGTCCTGGGTTGCCCTCGAAGACGTACAGCCTCTCTCGGGAGAGTTCCAGTTCATACCCGGTAGCCATCGAACGCCCGAGCTGTTGCACCATGGAACCGGCAAAGGCCATCAGTACGACTACGACGAGTACTACAGGATTCTCCAAGGTACACATCGTATGTGCGAAGAACGCGGGCTCGAAACCGAGACGTTCATGGGGAAGAAAGGTGATGTCCTGATCTGGCATGGCGACCTCATGCACGGAGGGGCCCCGATCCAGGACCAAACCAGAACACGCAAGAGCCTGATTGCACACTTGATGCCCCTCGGCGTGATGCCCACGTTCTTCGATTTCTCCGAGGCTGGTGTGATCCCCTACGCCGGGGGGGGCTACTCAATCGACGTCAACTGGAGTGACATGGTCTCTCCGCCGGAGAGGACCACCGGCACTTCAGCCACTGCTCGAGGCGCCAAGGGGCATCTCGCTGACATGTGGAGAGGGTGGGTCCCGCTAGAGGTTCGGAAGCGAGTTCCACCTTCGTTCGCCGCATGGGCACGTCAGCACGCTTCGAACTAGCCGCGCTGGCGTGAAGGGACGGTGCCCCCTTTGCCGGAACGGCGTCCCCCAGTTACTCATCTCAATCGGCGCCGAGCGGCTCGGCTTTTGGCCCCTTCATGGGACTCACGGCGTCCGTCACCCTTGCCTTTGCCGTGGCCAGCTGGTGGCTGATTGAGAAGCATGCTCTGCGACTGAAGAAGGTGCTTGTTGGCCGACCGATCTTCTCGCGCCAACGGTCGGTGTCCCAAGCGGTCACGACACCTTCAAACGAACTCGGGATCAGTGGGAACGCAAGGGTTGAGGTGAAGTAGCGGTGCAATAATGGGTGTGCTCTATGGCTGCCGGCACGCGGGCCAGTTCGACACGGGGCTGCGCACGCGTTCGACCGGCCCGAAATACGATACGTAAGTGTCCTTTGACGATCGAGAGGTCATTCGGGCCTATTACGACGAGATGGGCGAAGCCGAGTGGCGTCGTCTCGGGGAGACTCCTCGCAGCCGGGTGAGCTTGGAGGTTCATCGCCGTTTCTTGGCAAGGTTCATTCGACCACATTCACGGGTTCTCGAAGTTGGTGCCGGCCCTGGGCGCTTCACGCTGGAACTGGCTGACCTCGGCGCTTCCGTAGCTGTGACCGACATCTCCTCTGTCCAACTTGACCTCAATCGCGTTCACGTCTCTGACACCCCTGCAGAGAAAGCGGTGGAATCTCGAGAGCTGCTCGACATATGCGACACGTCGCGCATCCTTGACGACTCCTTCGATGCCGTGGTGGCATTCGGAGGACCCCTTTCCTATGCCTTCGAACACACTGACGAGGCCTTGGCCGGGCTTCTCCGAATCACCAAGCCCGACGGCGTGGTGCTGGCGTCGGTCATGTCCCTGCTTGGATCGTGGCGCCACTTTTTGCGAGGTGTGATCGAGGACACCCAGAGAGTCGGAGAGGCAGCGAACGAACTCGTTCTGACCACCGGCGATCTCAGACACTTTGGTGGCAAGCACGTCTGCAGGATGTTCCGATCGAGCGACATCGAGGCACTCGTGCGGAGGTGTGGTGGTTCGCTCGTCGCAATCAGCGCCAGCAACTGGGCGTCCATGGCTGACAGGGACGTTGTTTCGCAACTGGAAGAGGATGACGACCGCTGGACGAGCTTTCTCGACCACGAGGTCGCCGCTTGCCTTGAGCCTGGTGCTGTCGATGGTGGTACGCATATCCTCTTCGCAGTTGGCCCAGAGGGCCCGTTCTGACCCCGTTCGCGTGACTGCCCCTGTACGCAGTATGGCGTCAGCCTTTCGTATTTCCCGTCGACGGGTCGACCTCGATCCTGTCGAAGTTGACCCATGGCAGTTCGATTGGCGACCGGCCAATCGTGCCCAGCGTGATCAATCGTGCGACATCGCCCAAAAGTGCCGGCAGGACGCGCTCGTTCGTGGTGTCGATCTCTTCGATCGTCCACCATCGCCATGACGCGTGGACTTCGTGCTCCAGAGGTTCCCATCCCGCCGTCGATGGCTCGAATCGATCCGTGCGCCACGCGAAGAAGGTGTCAACCGAATACAGAGGCTGACCCCGAAAAGTCCATTCGCCCCTGCTGGTGGCGACAGGGTCGCCCAACTCTGCGGGATCGATGACCAGGCCGGTCTCTTCAGAGAGCTCGCGTGCGGCGGCTTCGCCGATTCCTTCGCCCGGGTTGATCCCTCCGCCGGGAGTGATCCAGAGCGGGGGCTTGGGGTCAAGAGGATCTTTGACCAGAAATAGCAACACGCTTTCGGTCCTGTCGATGACGATCACGCGCGCCGAGGGCCGGTTGAAAGGCGTGGTCATCTTCCCATCGTGACCGACGGGGAGTCCCCACGCACGGCGGCAGCGTCAGGCACCTGGATCTCGGAGGTTCCCTGGTCGACCCGCTTCAATAGAAATGGTGCCCCCGTACGTTCATCGACCAAGGCATCCCGCGGTAGCTCCATACGCCGGACCGGAGGGATGGTTGGACGGTTTCTGTCGAGCGGGCGCGCGCAGCAGAGAACCGGGGAATTCTGACCGCCTCGGCGGCCAGGTCTGGGAGTTGCGGGCGAAGTAGCGTTGTCGGGCACGGAGTAATGGAGGTATTCAATGCCAGGTTTTGTCCAAATCATGGAGTTTGAGACGTCCGAAATCGACAAACTTGAGGCGCTGATGAAGACGTTCCAGGAGGAACGTGGTGACGCTCTACTTGCGACCAAAGCCACAATCACGGAGGACCGAACCCGACCGGGCCACTACTTCGTGATCGTCGAGTTCGACTCCTACGAAGAGGCAATGAAGAACTCCAACGATCCCGTCACGAGCGAGTACGCCGAGAAGGTGACCGCCTTGCTGACGGGTCCGCAGATCTTCCACGACTTGAACGTGCGGTCCGTGATTCACAATCGTCAGTAGCTGAGCGACAGCACACGCACACGGTTCGGGGTACCCAGTTCGCCGCGACGGTGGGGCAGTCATGTACTCGACCGTGAACGGCAGACTGACCTGGACGAGAACGTCGCTGTGACACGATCACCGAGTGGTTCCAGTAACCGCGTTCAATGAAGGTCTGGGATAAGCGATACGTGCTGGCCGGTGCCGTCGGGACCACGGTCGTCGCGGTTCTTACGACGTTGAGCGCGACTGCATCGTCGGCTTCCATCTCACCAACCCCCTCCCCGGTGGGTGCACCCGTCGCCTGTTCAACGGCGATCGCACCTGCCCCAATGCCCGGCCACGTTGAGACCCATTTCGCACCTGGCCTCCTCGCACCCTTCGGTGTGGCTTTCGGGCCTGACGGCAAGCACGCGTTCGTCGATTCGTTGATCAACCCCTCCGCTCCTCCATCCAGGCTGACTCCGATGAGGGATGCCAGCGGTATCACCGAGTACTCGATCTCTCCGTCTGGCCTGGTCTCCGAGCGGGTCGGCTCCTTTCCGGACAAATCCCTGGTCGGAATGGCCGTCAGTCCGAATGGCCGAGATCTCGTGGGCGCGGGCGGCAGCGGCGCCAGCGTCTTTTCGGTGTCTCGCATTGAGCAACCGAACTCGGCGCCGTCGTCGTGGCTTCTCGGATCGTTCAGTAGCCGAGGTCAAGGCGCCATCGAAGCCGCCGCCTCACCCGATGGCGACTACGTGTTCGTCAGCCTCGAAGACAGCGACCAGCTGGCCGTGTTCAATCTGAAGAAGGCCGAAAGAAGCGGTTTCGGGTCCTCCGACCTGGTCGGCTACGTACCCATGGGCGTCGCTCCGGTGGGAATGGCGGTCTCGCCGAATGGGCGCTACCTGTACGCAACGAGCGAGGCCTCCACGGAGACCGGGAACGAAGGAACGCTCACGACCATCGATATGCGCCGAGCCGAGGAGCAGCCCTCTCACTCGGTCGTGTCCACGGTATGGGCCGGGTGCAGTCCGGTACGAGTGGTGGCCACCAGGTCCTCGGTCTACGTGACGGCCCGGGAGAGCGACCAGCTCCTCGAGTTCTCCGCCTCTCACCTCGCCTCGCATCCGGCAACTGCGTTGATCGGGCACGCCCAAGTCGGCGAGGCTCCTGTGGGAGTAGCACTCGTAAATCACGACAAGACGGTCGTGATCGCCGACTCGGACCGCTTCAACGCCAACGGGGTCAGCTCAAACCTCGCCATCGTGTCCCTCGAGAAGAAATCACTCCAGCTGGTGGGGTACGTCGCGGCTGGCGACTTCCCAAGGGACATGGCCGTGAGCCCCGACGGGACGACCGTGCTCCTCAGCGACTACGGATCTGGAGACGTCGAGGAGGTCGATGTGGCGACGCTGCCGAACACGATCGCGCGTGTGCAACACAGCTCGATCGTTGGGTCAGGGTCTTTGCAAGCGTCGTCCTGGCCCACTCCTCCGCTACGGACGTCAGCTTGGTTGCAACCCATTGGTGGCGGCTGGGCTCGCCGACCGTGAGTTCTTCGATCCGCGCGACCGGGTCGTTGGCAAAGAGCGTTCCGTGGTTGCTCCTGAGCAGGTACCCGACGATGGCGCCCAGATTCGCCACGGCGACCAGGACGAGCGTGGACCGTTCGCGTGCCGTCGCAACCAAATTCACCGTCGCGAGCAGTGCTCAGTTCGCCAATCGGGACCGGGAACTTTCGGATCGTCTGACCCGCTCGGACCGGCCATGATTGGTCATGGCCAAGAAGTGTGACAGCTGCGGGCGGCACAGCGTCCGAACCTCGACCGAGGGTCCCCTCCCGGTCTTGGGGATTGCAATGGTCATGATCCTTGGCTTCCTCGGGGCAACTCACATGGTCGGCAACGACGTGGCCGCCGCCAGCCCCTCGACCCCCTCGACGGTGTGGCTGTGCCGTCCGGGGCTTCCGGACGATCCCTGCACCCGCAATCTCACGACGACGATCGTTCCGGCGAACGGGATGACGTCCGTCCAGCGTGCCCGTCCGGCCACGAACCCTCCTATCGACTGTTTCTACGTGTACCCGACGGTGAGCACCCAGCCGACGGCCAATGCCAACCTCCACATCGATCCCCAAGAGCGAGCGGTCGCCATCGCCCAGGCCTCCCGCTTCTCCGAGGTCTGCCGGGTCTATGCCCCGATATACCCCCAACTGACCCTTTCTGCGATCAGCAAGGGGATCCGCCCTCAATCAGCCGCCATTGCGTATCTCGGTGTGCTCTCCGCCTGGAACGACTACCTCGCCCATTACAACAAAGGCCGGGGCGTTGTCTTGATCGGACATTCCCAGGGCGCATCGCTCCTCGTCGCACTCATCAAACGCGAGATCGATCCCAACCCGTCACAACGGCATCGGCTCGTGTCGGCGCTCTTGATGGGTGGCAATGTGACCGTGCCGACCGGCCAGAGCGTGGGTGGAGACTTTGCCCACGTACCGGCATGTCGGACTACCACCCAGACGGGCTGCGTCGTGGCCTACTCGACGTTCAGTTCGCCACCGCCCCCCAACAGCTTCTTCGGTCGAGTCGGTACCAGCATCGGCGCCTTGTCCGGTCTCTCGCCGACCTCCGCCGCCGGGTTAGAGGTTCTCTGTACCAACCCCGCCGCGCTGGCCGGAGGGAGCGGTCCATTGATTCCCTACTTCCCGACCAAGTTGCCTCTCAGCTCCAGGTCCAGCCTTGAATATGGAGGCACCTCGGAGCACACCGTTCGCACCCCCTGGGTGTCCTATCCGAACCTCTACCGCGCGGAGTGCGAGAGCTCGGGCGGTGCCACCTGGTTGCAAGTGACGGCTATCGCCGGGCCCCAGGACACTCGACCGGTTGTTCAGCCGGTGCTCGGACCCAGATGGGGACTCCACCTCGACGACGTCAATTTGGCCCTTGGCGATCTGGTCCAGATCGTCCGAGACGAATCGGTTGCCTACGCGGGCTAGTCCCTCCGAATGAGCGGACGTGTCTCCGAGGTGGCCGGCGTCCGTGATGGCAATGCGGTCGACCCTCCGACCACGGACCGGGTTGACGTGGGTGTAACGCTTGTCGCTCTCATGACAGGGAGAAGGTGATGGATCCGGCGGCAAGGTTTCGCGCCATCTTTGACGTGGCCTACCCGGCTCTGGGCCGGTACGCGCTCTATCGGGGCGTGTCCAGGGCTGACGCCGAAGACCTGGTCGGGGCGACACTCGAAGTGGCTTGGCGCAAGATCGACGAAGTCCCCATGGACGATCCACTTCCATGGCTCTACGCCGTAGAGCGCAATCTCTTGATGAACCTGCGCCGCTCAAACGTTCGGCATACGACACTTCGCGCCAAACTTCCGACCGCTGAAGCCACCCCAGGGCCGGACCATGAGCCGATGGATCCGGACCACGAGAGGCTTCGATGTGCACTCGACGTCCTCGCCGTAGACGACCGGGAGATCCTCAGGCTCGTGGCCTGGGACGAGTTGACTCCTTCCCAGGCTGCCATCGTGCTCGGGATTTCCGGTGTCGCAGCGAGAACCCGACTACATCGTGCCCGTCGACGACTGGCCAATCAGCTCGAGCTCGATGAGCAACACCGAGCAGGCATCGGACAGATGCCCGAAGCGAGCAGCGAACCCAAGCGATCAGTTGAGGTGACCGATGGCTAAATCCGTGGCGAACGACGAGATCCTCGTGCGGCTTAGGGGTGTGCGACCTTCAGTGCCTGCCAATCAATTCCAAGCAGGTACCACTCAGGCCGTTGACCTGCTCGAGCGGATCCTGGCCAACGACACAGTTGCCGCCGGGATGGCCGAGCCAGACGCCCCCACGCTGTCAGGCGCCAAGCACCCTCACCACCGAGCGGATCGACGAGCGCTACCCGTGCTGGCGGGTGTAGCCGTGCTCGTCCTGGCCGCACTCGGCGCTGTATTCGTCGTCAATAACCAAGACCACACCCATCCCGTCCAACAGGCGTCGTCATGGACCTTGACGGGGTACCTCTCGAAGCTTGCCTGGCAGGTAGAGCCGACAATCGGCTCTGATCCCTCTCAGCTGGACTGCCCGTCGACGACCACGTGCTATGTGACCGGCCTTTCATTTCCTCCCCCCGATACGAGCAATGCTCCGCAACCTCACACCGTTGTCGAGGTAACCCACGACGGTGGGGCAACCTGGCAAGAGTCCCCACTTCCCCCGGGGGGAGTCACGATCGGATCCATCACCTGTCCGGGGATCAATACCTGCATGCTCTCGGGAAGGACGCAAGGGAATGGCACAGCGTCCGGGGTGATGTTCCGGACCAGAAACGGGGGCCAGAGCTGGGTGTCCTTGCCGTTGCCAGATCCCCCCGGAGGATTCGTACCCCTGCTGTCGTGTGCAACCACCCTGAAGTGCGATTCCTTGCGCTCTGTTCCAGGACCTGACGGTCTTGGAGTCAGCTACGTCTCTGACGTCACCAGTGATGGCGGACACACCTGGACATCGTCGCCCATGCCCGGGACGTTCCGTGGCTATGCCCTCGAATGCTTTGCCTCGGACTACTGCATCGCTGGGGGTCAACGGCCAAGCGCCTACAGGATCACCGACCTGACCCAGGTCGTTCCGGCCGCTGCCCTCTACAGCTCGAATGGCGGCGTGACGTGGCACTCAGGGACCCTCCCGCAAGGACTTCCCCCTGACAACGTCATCTCGAAGCTGTCGTGCGCCGACCAATCACACTGCGCGGCAATCTGGGCCACGATTGGTCGACGACCGTCCGCTCACGTATTGGAGACGACGGACGGTGGAAAGAACTGGTCAACTTCAGCCGGTGCGTCCCCGTCCGCGAACCTCGACGTGCTGTCGTGTCCGACGTACAGCGACTGCTGGACTTCGGGATTCGCTCTGAACGGTCGACGGGGAATCATCTATTTCACCAACGACGATGGGCAACATTGGACGAAGGAGCGATTGCCCAAAGATCGAGGGTCAGCGCTTCGTTTGATTCTCGACATCTCGTGCTCGACTCGGTTCCGCTGCGTGGCGCTGGCTAACCCATCAACCTCACTTTCCGGCCCGCAGGTAGTGATTTCGTATGACCTTGGGAGACGTTGACGTACCGTCGGCATAGGCTCGCCACAACCAAACCCGATGCGTTCTGACCGTCGGCGACGGCGCTGCTCTCTCGCCAGGTTCGGCCACCTCACCCCTTTGAATCGAGCGGATCGAAGGCTTCGGTCCGTCTCCTCGTGGCGGGATGGTTCCATCCCGACGGCACTGATACCGGGCCCGGTCATCGGGATGATCCAGCAGGCGAGGGGAGACCGGGGAAGGGTCAAGCAGTCTGGGGGACGGAGGACCTGGTAAACGGCGAGGATTCTCAGGTCTTCCGCCCCGATGTCGATAGTGACGACTCCATTGGGGAGCGCAATAGAGCCGATCGGATCAAACGGCACAACGCCCTGACAAAGCATTGCGGCGGTGACCGCCTGGGCGCACGGCCCTGGCCATCTTCTGCTGGGTTTCCCAACTGCCTCGATCATTGATCAGCCCATCGAGACTCGCCGAAGGCTCGAATGCTCTGCTCTGATCTGCTCTGGTCGAGCGACGCTGGCACCGCGGAACACCTATCTGGACGCACGCAGTGGATGCTCAAGTCCTTCCTCCGGAGCGCGCCGGATCTCTCAAGCTTCGAGGCACTCTGCCATGGTCACTTCGTGACTGCCGTCGCGATGCTGGGGCAGATGTCGTGAGGCGTACGCCTCGGCCCGGGCCTCGACCGATCGCGGCTCGACCGCCCCCAGTCGAATGCGTGCCGGAACACCGAGCGCCATCGCGCCGGCGGGGACCTCGGTTCCCGGGGGGACGACGGCTCCCGCCCCCACCAGCGAAGATGAGCGGCAGATGACCCGTTCGAGGACGACTGCACCGGAACCGACGAGGACCAGGTCCTCGAGGAGGCAGCCTTCGAGATGCACCAGATGACCGATCACACACTCGGCCCCGATCCTGGTTTGGTTCATGGATTGGGTGTGGATGACGGAGCCATCCTGTATGGAGGTCCGAGCGCCGATGACGATCGGACCATTGTCTGCACGAATGACGACCCCCGGCCAGACACTCGCGTTCGGTCCGATACGGACCTCGCCGATCAGAACGGCTTCCGGATGGACATAGGCCTCAGGGTGGATCCGGGGCCGTTCTTCGCCCAACGCGTAGAGAGTCATGGCGCCATTCAAACAGGGTGCGCACAGAACCCAGACCTGCCGCTCAGAAGACCGCCTCCGTGCGCCAGAGCGGACCGCGGCGTCCGGCGCCTCCGGGCGAGGGGGGTTCTGTACCGTCAGGACGTGATGAAGTCAAGCAGATCAGCGTTGATGGTCTCGGCTTCAGTCGTCGGCATGCCGTGCGGGAATCCGGCGTAGGTCTTCAGCGCCCCGTTCTGTACGAGCGCCGCCGACAGGGGACCGGAATCTGCGTACGGGACGATCTGGTCGTCATCGCCGTGCATCACCAGCACAGGCACCGATATCTTCTTCAGGTCACCCGTGAAGTCGGTCTGGGAGAAAGCAACGATACCGTCGTACTGCGCTTTGGCTCCCCCCATCATCCCCTGCCGCCACCAGTTCTCGATGATCGCTTCGGAGGGCTCGACACCGGGTCGGTTGAAGCCGTAAAAGGGTCCCGAGGGCAGGGCTCGGTAGAAAACGGAGCGGTTGGCCGCCAGCTGAGCCTGCAGATCGTCGAACACGCTCTTGGGGAGGCCGCCGGGATTGGCGTCGGTTTTCACCATGAGCGGCGGTACCGAACTGATGAGCACCGCCTTCGAGACCCGGTTCTCGCCGTGCCGGGCGATGTAATGGGTGACCTCGCCACCACCGGTCGAGTGTCCGATGTGGACAGCGTCGTGAAGGTCGAGATGTGCGGTCAGGGCCGCCAGGTCGTCGGCGTAGTGGTCCATGTCGTGACCGTCGCCCGTCTGCGTCGAACGGCCGTGCCCACGGCGGTCGTGGGCGATCACCCGATAGCCGTGACCCAGGAAGAACAGCATCTGGGTGTCCCAGTCGTCAGCGGAAAGCGGCCAGCCGTGACTGAAGACGATCGGTTGGCCCGACCCCCAGTCCTTGTAGAAGATCTCGGTCCCATCTGGGGTGGTGATGGTGCCCATTCGAGAGTCCTCCTGTCTGGACGTCATGCCCTGACGGCGAGCGGACCGAGTCCGGCCCGTCGGGGGTCTTCACCCTCACATCCTTCCCTTCCGAGCCCGTTGTGATCAACCCTCCCGGAGGCGAACTCCTCGGCGAGAGCGGTGTGCGGTGTCGGCCCCTGCCGGTGCAGTGGCCCGAGCGAGGACCCGTGGTCCGATCAACGAGTCCGTCCCGGCGCCGACGCTCGAGAGGGCGCCGGCGTTCGAGAGACCGTCCGGCCGCCATCCACGGTCACCGGACCTCACTCCTCGGCGTTGCCGTGTGCAAGCGGGAGATCGACGGCCGCCTCGCCTTGTCATTGTTCTAACCTGCATCCGTGGCGCTCATCGTCGAGGACATCGTCTCCCGCTGTCAGACGGCGCTGGGCGAGCATGCCCCCGTCCTCGCCGTTCGGGACGTCCTCGACGAGCTCGTGGCGGATCAATCGGGACTGGAGCGTGTGCTCGGACCGGTGGCGCGCGGTGGGATCACGACCCTGCACCACGCGCCCGACCTGACGGTGCTGCAGGTGGCGTGGACACCCGGCATCGCTCTCAACCCCCATGAGCACCGGATGTGGGCCGTGATCGGCATGTACGGCGGTCAGGAGGACAATGCATTCTTCCGGCGGATACCGGGAGGCCTCGAACCGACCGGCGGTCGGGAGCTCCCGGAGGGTGAAGTCCTCCTCCTCGGCGAAGATGTCATCCATTCGGTAGCGAACTCCCGGCGCGACTTTGCGGTGGCTCTCCACGTCTATGGAGGGGACTTCTTCGCCACCGAGCGGTCGGAATGGGACTTCGACACCTACGTCGAACGACCCCGTGACTTCGAGCGTACGCAGAGGCTCTTCGACGAGGCCAACGCTCGCTGGTCCACTCGGGGAGGAGATGCGTGACGAGAACCGACGACAACCGCAAGCTGATCGAAGGCTTCTGGGAAGACCTCTACCGGCAGGACTTTGACGCGCTGGGGTCACGCTTCGACCCACAAGGGGAGTACACCGACATCGGGACGCCGGAGGACGACGTCGCCCGCGGAGCGAGTGAGATCACAGCGCGTTTGCGACTCGCCTTCGACAAGCTCTCGAAGTTGTTCGACGAGCGGCGCCACCTCGTCGCGGGCGAGCACGCCGTGATGACCGAGCACGTGGAGCATTGGGAGTGGCCGACGGGCGAGACCATGGCGCTGAATGTGGCATCGGTGCACGAGATCCGTGACGGAAAGATCGTGCGGTGGTGTGACTATTGGGACATGAGCGTCCTCACCGCAGCGGCGCCGCAGTGGTGGTTCGAGCACGTCCTCCAGGGCTGGAAGTAGAGCTCCCAGGCCAATCTCATTCGCGCAACGATCCGACAACAGTGCTGGACCTCTCCGCCGCGTCAGCCGACACATCGGTTGTCACTGTGCACTGAGAGCAGTGCAGCGCGGAGGTAGGGATGAATGGCTGACAGACATTTGGAGTTCGAGTTCGACGTGGGGCAGACCGAGCGTCACAACGTGGCCTTCCGCTTCGACCAGCTCTTCGGGCCCCTGCAGATCTCGGTGGACGGAAAACCGGTCATCCGCAAGTTCGAGATGTTCAGCTTCAGGCGCGTGGGGCGGTACGAGTTCTCCGTGGGCTCGAGCGAGCCCCACGAGGTCCGGATCGAGAAGAAGCGGAAGGCCTTCATGGGTGGTTTTCAGGCGCAGGAGTGCGTGACCTACGTCGACGGCCACGAGGTCGGTCGTTACTCCAACGCCGCCTAGGCGGGGTGCGGGAGAACCCGGCGCCACAGGCGGTCACTTCCCGCCGAGCCGGGAGGTCGTGCTCAGCGCCCGGTCCAGGCCGGCGGTCGCTTCTCCAAGAACGCGGCCACCCCCTCGCGGGCATCGGCTGAACCGCTTGCTGCCGTCAGCGCCAGGTCCGTCAGGTGCCAGCCCAGCTCGTCGTCCGCGGCGACGATGTCGTTGACGGCGGCCAGGCATGCCTGCACGGAAACCGGCGCGTTGGCACAGATGTGCTGCGCCAGGGCCAGGGCCTCGGTGAGCGCATCCCCGGGCTCCGTGAGCACGTTGACGAGACCCACCTCGTAGGCGCGCGGTGCGTCGATCGGCCGCCCGGTGAGAATGAGCTGACGGGCGACGTTGAGCGGGAGTGCCCGCGGTGCCCGGAAGAGCCCTGCGCAGGTGGGGACCACCCCGATGGTGACCTCGGGCAGGCCGAACCGAGCGGTCCGCGCCGCCACCACGAGGTCGCAGGCCAGGACGATTTCGAGTCCGCCGCCGAGAGCGGGGCCTTCGACCGCGGCGATCAGCGGCTTGCGCCGCCGGCGGCGGATGATGCCGTATTCGCCTCCGCGGGTCGTGACGTAGTCGCCCCGCGCCCTCAGGTCGCTGCCGGCGCTGAAGACGTCGGCGCCGCCGGTCAGCACCCCAGCCCACACCTGGTCGTCGTCGTCCAGGTCGTTCAGAGCCTCGTCGAGCTGGTCGGCCATGGCCCTGTCGATGGCATTCCGCTTGGCCGCTCGCTCCATCGAGATGACCAGGACGCGCCCCTCACGGCCAGTGCCGACGCGATGACGTGTGTCTTCCCTGTCGTTCACGCGCCTCCGAATCCGTGAGCTGGAAAGGAGGTCAGGCTACCGCCCGTAGGCTCCGTGATCTTCTTTGGGATGGGCCGGCGCCTCCGGGAACATCCTCACCTCAGACACTGACGCGTCGTCCGCCGTCGGTGTCGCGGCTACCGAGCGGGCACTGCGCAGCGGGGAGGCGTCACGTCCCCGCCATGGAGACGACGGGTTTGTTGAGCGGTTTGCCGCCCATCGACCCGAAGAACGGAGCGTTGTAGCTGAAGATGCCGCCGTCGGACGCCACGAAGCGGTACCCCGAGCCGCTCCGGTTGGCCTCCATGCCGACGATGGGTGCGTTCAGGTGCATGCTGCCTGTGGAGCCGTAGAACGGGGCGCCGAAGGAGAAGATGCCCCCGTCGGCGGCCACCTCCCAGTACCCGCCCGTCTGGCCGTCGGCGGCCATCCCCACGACGGGCGAGTTCAGCGCCCGACCGCCCATGGAGCCGGAGAAGTGGGCGTCGCCGTAGCTGAAGATGCCACCGTCGGAGGCCACCAGCCAGTAGCCGTGGCCGCTGGCTGTCGCCGCCATGCCCACGATGGGCTGGTTGAGGTGGGTGCCCCCTGTGCTGCCGTAGAAGCTGGCGTCGCCGAAGCTGAAGATGCCGCCGTCGGAGGCGACGAGCCAGTACCCGCCGCCGCCTGGCGTGGCCGCCATGCCGACGATCGGCGCATTGAGCGGCTTGCCGCCCATGGAGCCGTAGAACTGCGCGTCGCCGAAGGCAAAGATACCGCCGTCGGAGGCGACCTCCCAGTACCCGCCGCCGTCGTACGTCATCGCTGACGCCACCACCGGCCGATTCAGGTGGATGCTGCCCGTCGACCCGCAGAACGGGATGTTCCCGTAGTTGAACACGCCCCCGTCCGAGGCGGACAGGAGGTAGCCACTGGGGCCGCCGGCTGGCGCGTTGCACGGCACCTGAAGGGTGGGCGCCGGTGTCCCGGCGTCACCGGTCAGTTGGGGGTCATGGTGGAACTGCGGCCACGCCCCTGTCTCGTACACGCTCGACCCGGATCCGCTCGTGCCGTCGATCTCCCAGTGCGCGATGTACCCCGTCGCGGCCCCGCCGACATCGACGTAGCCGGCACCCGTGATGCCGATGTGGCCGTCGGGGTCGTCGGTCACGAGCGGCGAGCTCTGAAACCCGTAGTTGGTGCCGAGCGTCGCCACTTCGGCGCCCGAGCGGCCGTCGAAGACGTCGATGCCGTCGGTGGTCGGGACGATGACATCCTGGTAGCCGCCTCCGGTGAGGTCGGCCGTCACCGGGGAGCCGATCACCTGGCCACTGGTGGAGGCCGACCATACGGTGGTGCCGTTGGTGCCGTTGAGCACGTAGATCGTTCCCGCCTGGGTCCCCTCGACGACGTCGAGCTGCCCGTTGCCCGTCACGTCCGCCAGCGCGGGCGAGGCAGCCGTGACCCCGTTGAGCTGATCGCTCCAGGCCAGACCACAGCTGGTGTTGATGGCGAAGACCTTGTTGGAGTCCGGCGCTCCCGAGAAGAAGCTCCCGTCGCCGACGGCGATGCCGACGGCGCCCCCGCCGAGGAACTCTCCGACGGCCGGCGACGAGCGGTCGATGTTCTGGTTCGTGTCGTACTCGCAGAGCAGCCCGCCGTTTGGAGCAGGTTGTCCCGCGTTGCCCGCACTCGAGAGGATGCGGATGTGCCCCCCGTTGTTGTAGGTCTGGTTGTAGGCCACCCCGGCGCTCGAGTCGCCGCCGCTGATGAGCTCGTTGTTGCCGTCGGCGTAGAGGTCCGCGACCGCAGCCGTGGAGAACACCGAGTCGCCCTGGAACCACGGGAAGCCGGCCAGCATGGCGCCGTTGCCGGCGCCCAACGCATCGGTTTCCTGCCCGAGTGAGCCCGCCTCCACGCCGTAGCCGCCGGCGTAGGAGCCGACGGTCAGGGAGGCAGCGACGCCCGAATGGGGCGTGGGGTCGGTGCCGGGGTTGGTCTCCTGGACGAACCACTGGTCGGCGCCGGTGTTGGTGATCGCCTGGTAGCCGCCGGACGCGGGCGCCGTGGTACCGCCGCTGCCGATGAAGACCGAGTCGGTGCCGTTGGGCGAAATGGGGGCGACCGACGGCGAGGAGTCGACCGGTGCGCCGGCGTTGTAGGGCCAACCGGCGACGCCCGAGCCGTTGCTCAGGTGGTACGCGTAGACCTTCCCCGCCCGATCGCCCACGACGACCGCAGGCTGCCCGTCCAGATTGGCGACGTTCGGCGAGGAGAGCGCGATGGGGTTGTTGGCGTCCGGCAGCGTGGTGCTCCAGGTGAGGTTGGCGGCGAAGCCCGCGGTGTGCGCGACTTCGTCGGCCTGGGCGGCGGGTGCCGCCTGCAGCGCGGGGGTCAGGATCAGGGCGGCGGCGCCAGCCACCATGGTTGCCGGAAGGCAGACCCTCAGCGCACGACGTTTCACAAAGCTCCTCTCGCATCAGACGCGGTCCGCGCCGCTTCTCCGTCGGCGTGGCACGCGGGTGCGTGAGTCCTCCGCCCAGGCGCGCACCCGAGCAACGGAAAGCGACGCCCTACAGACAGACCATCGGCATGGCGGCACGGGGTCTTGAACCCTCTCGCCAGAACCCCTCCGCCTGCCTGCGGTCCGTGTCGCACGGCTTGCATCGGGGTTGCAGGCCGGCCTCGCCCGGCCGGATACGCTGCCGCGCCTGGTTGCACCGGGGTGGAGCGTCCTCGACGGGGTATGAAGCCCTCCAGGGAGGTCCGCCGCCTACCATGCCTGCGGTGATCGGATCGTCCACGAACGTGCCGGCGGGCTGATGGGCCGGCGAATCCGTTGGCTCGGCGTCATCATGGTGGTCTGCCTGGGCCTGGTGGTGGCCCAGCTGGTCAACATCCAGCTGGTGAAAGCCAAGCAGCTCCAGTCCTCGCCGTTCAATCCCCGGGTGTCGTCGCAGCAGTACATCAACCCGAGGGGGACGATCACCGCCGCCGACGGCACGGTGCTGGCCCAGTCGATCCCGACGCCGGCCGGGACCGACAACCAGGACTATCCGTACCACTACGTGCGCCAGTACCCCCAAGGCCCGCTGTACGCCGGCATCACGGGATACGACTCGGCCCTCTACTACGGCACGGCCGGCATCGAGCAGCAATACGACTCGTACCTGAAGCCCCACCAGCAGCCTCCGCAGACGTTGAGCCAGCTGCTGTTCCGCCAGCAGCAGCCGCTGACCACCGACGACGTCGCGCTCACCGTCGAGCCCCAGCTGCAGAACGCGGCGTGGTCAGCCCTGACGACACTGCCGCCGGGCGCCAACAACGACGGGGCCGTCGTGGTGATCCAGCCGTCGACCGGGAACATCCTGGCCATGGTGTCGAACCCGACCTTCGACCCCAACCCGCTGGTGAGCCCCTCGCTGCACGCGGAGCAGCTGGCCTACTTCAGCTACGTCCAGAAGGACCACGAGGGGTTCTTCCCCCTGCGGCCGATCGCCACCCGCGAGACGTTCCCACCGGGATCCACCATGAAGGTGGTGACCAGCACCGCCGCCTACAACCTCAAGCCCGCGCTGGCCGGCTTCAACTACCCGGTCCAGCAGTGCCAGAAGTTCTCCGACTCGAACAAGCTGCTGTGCGATCAGTCCGGGCCGTGCGGGGGGACGATGACCCAGATGCTCCCGTTCTCGTGTGACCCGGGCTACGCCGAGCTCGGCGTCCAGCTGGGCGTCCCGATCATGACCAAGCAGTCCGAGCTGTTCGGCTACAACTCGGTCCCCGGGATCGACCTGCCCGGGACATCGGCCTCGATCTTCCCCCCGCTCGCGCCCAATTCACAGGCCTTCCTCGGGCAGAGCTCCATCGGGCAGTACAACGTGCAGACGACCGCGTTGCAGAACGCCATGGTGGCCGCCGGGATCGCCAACGGCGGCGTGCTCATGACGCCGCACCTGATGTCGTCGATCCACGACTCCCAGGGCGCCCTGGTGCAGACCTACGCGCCGAAGGCGGCCTCGACGGTGGCGTCGGCGCAGGCGGCCCAGCAGGTGACCTCGCTCATGGAGGGGGTGACGCAGCCCGGCGGCACCGCGGCCGGCGTTGGCTTCCCCGCCTACCTCTGCGCCGCGGTGAAGACCGGAACCGCGCAGACGAACCCGCTCACCGGCCTGACCGACACCTGGATGATCGGCTTTGCGCCCGCCAACCACCCCCAGGTGGCCGTGGCGGTGGTGGTGCCGCAGCAGTCCAACAGCTTGGACGGCGCCCACGTCGCCGGGCCGATCCTGAATGCGGTCCTCAAGGCCGCCGTGCCGCAGAGCTCGGTCAGCCAACCGTGCAACGTGCAGCCGGTGCCGACCTCGGCCTTCACCTCTGCCCCCTGAGGCTCACCGGTCCACTGCAGCCGCCTGCGCCGGGTAGACTATCTGCGTGCCTACGCAGGTAGTTAGAAGCACCACCGGAGAGGAGTTCCACTCCGCCGTCGGGATGCTGAAACTGTTGGCCGACGAGACCCGGCTGCGGGTCATCTGCGCCCTGCTGGAGGGCGAGCACCCGGTCAACGAGCTGGCCGAGCTGGTGGGCGCCCAGCCGGCCGCCGTCTCGCAGCACCTGGCCAAGCTGCGCCTGGCGCGCCTGGTACGGAGCCGGCGCGAGGGCACCCGGATCTTCTACGTGCTCGACGACGCCCATGTGCGCCGCCTCGTCGAGGAAGTGCTCTCCCATGCCGACCACGTGACGGCTCATGGCTGACGGCCACGACCACCACGCCGGGCCGCCGTCGGTGGACACCGATCGCCGCGCCCTGACCACCGCACTTGTCCTGCTCGTCGCCTTCATGGCGTTCGAGGTCGGGGCGGCCATCGCCTCGAACTCACTCGTCCTCCTCGCCGACGCGGGCCACATGCTGGTGGACGTCGGCGCCATTGCCGGCTCGCTGGTCGCCATCCGACTGGCCGCCCGCCCGGAGACGGGTTCGCACACCTACGGCATGAAGCGCGCCGAGATCCTGGCCGCGGCCGCCAACGCGATCGCCCTCCTCGTCGTGTCGGCCCTCGTGACCTACGACGCAGTGGACCGGCTCGTCCACCCGTCCCCGGTCGACGGCGCGGTCCTGATCGTCGTCGCCGCGGTGGGAGTAGCCGTCAACCTGGTCGCGACCGTGACCATGGCCCGGGCCAACCGGCGGTCGCTCAACGTCGAGGGTGCCTACCGCCACATCCTGACCGACCTCTACGGGTTTGCCGGCACGCTGGTCGCCGGCGTGGTGATCGTCGTCTGGGGCTTCGACCGCGCCGACGCCATCGCGTCACTCCTCGTCGTCCTGCTCATGCTGAAGGCGGCGGTGCAGTTGCTGCGCCCCGCACTGCGGATCCTGCTGGAGGCTACGCCCGAGTACATCGACGTCGAAGAGGTGCGGCGCCATCTCATGGAGCTCCCCGAGGTGCAGTCGGTCCACGACCTGCACGCCTGGACGCTCACTTCGTCGCTGCCCATCCTGACCGCCCACATCGTGGTCACCGACGAGTGCTTCACGACCGGCGAAGCGGGTCGGGTGCTCGACCACCTGCAGGAGTGTCTCTCGGGCCACTTCGACGTGGCGCACTCGACCCTGCAGTTCGAGTCTTCCGGGCACATCGAGCACGAGCTCGGCGGACACGCCTGACCAGCGGCTCAGCGGCTCAGCGGTCTTCCGGTGCGGGCCGGCTCCAGTGCCCCCACGAGCTCCACGTGCTCGGTCATCGGGAAGATGTCGAAGGCGCGCAGCCCCGTGAGGCGCCAGCCTTCGTCGAGCAGGACCCGGATGTCGCGGCCGAACGAGGAGGGGTCGCACGAGACGTAGATCATCGTACGCACGGTCGGGGCGTGCGCGCCAAGGGCCCCCATGACGGCGGTGCCCGCACCCTCACGGGCAGGATCCAGGATGACGATGTCCGGCCGGCCCAGGGACGTCTCCACCAACGTGGGCGTGACGTCGCCTTCGAGGACGCGCAGGTTGGGGAAGGTCGCGCCGTTGTGCCGGGCGTCGGCGCAGGCTCGCCGGTCCCTCTCCACGGCCAGCACGGAGCCCGTCGGTCCCACCGCGTCAGCCAGAGGGACGGAGAACAGGCCGGCGCCGGCGTAGAGGTCGGCCACCACCGCCCCTTTGCTGTCGCCGGCCAGGGCCAGGACGGCCGCGAGCAGCGCCGCCGGGGCGCCCGTGTGCACCTGCCAGAAGACCCCGGGCGAGATCCGGTAGGTGTGCCCGCCGGCGACGGCGTGCACCGCGCCGGGCGGCCGGCGGACCTTCCCACCCAGGACGACACCGGCGTCGACAGCGGGCAGGCGCGGCGCGGCCCTGCCCCGCGGCGTGACCGAGACCACCGCTTCCGCGGGTTCGGTCCCCGTCACCACCTCCAGTTCGGAGGCGCCCGGCCACAAGACGGTGAGGGCACCCGTCGCCGCCACGGCCGCGCTGGCAATGGGGCACTCCCTGACATACTCGAGCCGGTGCGAGCGATGGCGCCGGAACCCGAGGGCGCCCCGGCCGTCCACCGCCACCCGGACGCGACTCCGCCAGCCCAGCCCGGCCATGTCGCCGGGGACCGGCTCCACCTCCAGGGCCAGTTGCAGACCGGCGAGGCGCTCCAGCTGCTCGGCGATGCGGAAGGCCTTCAGCCGGCGCTGCGCCCCGATGTCCACGTGCTGGAAATCGCACCCGCCGCACCGCCCTGGGCCGGCGTGCGGGCAGGGGGGCTCCACGCGGTCGGGGGAGGGGGACAGGATTTCGACGGCGTCCGCCCGCAGGTAGGAGGTCGTGCTGGACGTGACCTGCGCCCGCACCCGCTCGCCCGGGAGACTGTGGCGGACGAAGACCACCTTGCCGTCGGGTGCCCGGCCCACGCAGCCCCCGCCGGCGGCGACGGGGCCCACCTCGAGCTCCAAGAGGCCCGGAATCTCGGGGTGTGCCACGCCAGGGGAGCGTAGGGCCGCGAAGTTGGTCAAGATTTCGCGTGTGGGGTGTCGATCCGGGCGGTCCCCGATCGTCGTAGGAGCGACACCAACCCCAACTAGGAGGACTGATGCGATACCTGTTGCTGATTGCGCAAGACGAGAGCCAGATCCAAGGAGCCACCGCCGAGCAGGGCGCGGCCATAATGAACGAATACGCCGAGTTCGGCAAGACGATGGCCGAGCGCGGTGTGCTGCAAGGCGGCGAGCGGTTGCACTTCACCACCGACGCCACCACGGTGCGCGTGCGCGACGGTGAGGTGCTCACGGTCGATGGCCCGTTCGCCGAGACCAAGGAGCAGCTCGCCGGCTACTACCTCGTCGACTGCAAGGACCTCGATGAGGCCATCGACGTGGCTGCGAAGATCCCCGGCGCCCGCGTCGGCAGTATCGAGGTGAGGCCGATCTGGGAGATGTGACCCCCGGGGTCGAGGCCGCCGTCGCGGAGGCGTTCCAGGCCGAATGGGGCAAGGTCGTGGCGACCCTGGTCCGACTGACCGGCGACTGGGACCTGGCCGAGGAGTGCGCGCAGGATGCCTTCGCGACGGCGCTGGAGCGCTGGCCTCGCGACGGCGTCCCGCGCCGCCCCGGCGCCTGGCTGACGACGGTGGCGCGCAACCGTGCCGTCGACCGGGTGCGGCGCGCCCGCGTGGTGCATTCAAGACGCGGGAGGTGGCCGTCATGGCACACGTCGAAGAGGAGGTGGCGCCGGACGAAGATGTGCCGGACGACCGCCTCCGGTTGATGTTCACCTGCTGCCACCCGGCCTTGTCGTTCGAGGCGCAGGTGGCGTTGACCTTGCGCACGCTGGCCGGTATGACCACGAGCGAGATCGCCCGGGCCTTCCTCGTGCCCGAGCCGACCATGGCGCAGCGGCTCGTCCGGGCCAAGCGCAAGATCCGCCACGCCGGCATCCCGTTCGTGGTGCCGCCCGCGCACCAGCTGGTGGAGAGGACGGCCGCCGTCTTGGCCGTGCTCTACCTCCTCTTCAACGAGGGGTACTCCGCCAGCTCGGGCTCCGATCTGGTCCGCCGCAGCCTGACCGCCGAGGCCATCCGCCTGGGCCGGGTCCTCTGCACCTTGATGCCGGACGAGCCCGAGGCGCTCGGGCTCCTCGCCCTCATGCTCTTCCACGACGCCCGGACCGCGGCGCGGGTGGACGGCGACGGGGATCTGGTGGTGCTGGCGGAGCAGGACCGCTCACTGTGGGACGGTTCGGCCATCGACGAAGGGCGGCGCCGGCTCGAGGCGGCCGCCCGGCTGGAGCGCCCCGGACCCTTCCAGGTCCAGGCGGCGATCGCGGCGTGCCACGTCAGCGACGAGGGTGTGAAGGACTGGGCCCGGATCGCCGCGCTCTACGACCTCCTCTTCGACATGACGCCGTCGGCCGTCATCGCGCTGAACCGCGCCGTGGCCGTCTCCCTGTCCGAGGGACCCGAGGCGGGGCTGGCGCTGATCGACCGCATCGCGCCGGATGGGGAGCTGCGCGACTACCACCTGCTGCCGGCGGCGCGCGGTGACATGCTCCGTCGCCTGGGGCGCCGCGCCGAGGCCGCTGAGGCCTACCGCAGGGCACACGACCTGGCCGGGACCGACGCCGAGCGTCGCTACCTGGAACGACGCCTGCACGACGCAACGGCTTAGCGGCCCCCCGGCCGGCATGCCGGTTTGACAGGCCGCATGGTCGTTGTCATCGTCTCGCCCGGACCTCCGCCCGTGGGCGGCGGTTCCCGACGAGTGCGAGAGGACGGCTGGACCATGTTGCAGGACAGGGTGGCGATCATCACAGGGGCGGGACGCGGGATTGGCCGTGAGCACGCACTGCTCTTCGCAGCGCTGGGGGCCCAGGTCGTCGTCAACGACCTGGGCGGTGCGGTCGACGGCTCCGGCGCTGACGTCTCCGCGGCGCAGTCGGTGGTCGACGAGATCACCGCGGCGGGAGGCCGGGCCGTGGCCAACACGGACAGCGTGAGCTCGTTCGACGGGGCCAAGGCCATCGTCGAGCAGGCGGTCTCCACCTTCGGGGACCTCCACGTCGTCGTGAACAATGCCGGGATCCTGCGCGACCGGATGCTCGTGTCCATGAGCGAGCAGGAGTTCGACGACGTGATCGCGGTGCACCTGAAGGGCACCTTCAACCTGACCCGCCACGCGGCAGACGTCTGGCGGGACGGGGCCAAGGCGGGGACGATCAGTGACCGGGCCATCGTGAACACCAGCTCGGGTGCGGGGCTGCACGGCAACGTCGGACAGACCAACTACTCGGCGGCCAAGGCGGGCATCGCCGCCATGACCGTCGTCAACGCCATGGAGCTGAATCGTTACGGCGTCCGGGCCAACTGCATCGCCCCTGTGGCCCGGACGCGGCTCACCATGCAGACGCCGGGGATGGGCGAGTCGATGCAGCAGCACCTCTTCGACCCCGAGAACGTCTCGCCACTGGTCGCCGTGCTGGCTTCGGAGACCTGCCCCTTCAACGGCCAGGTCTTCAGCGTGTACGGCGGGTCGGTCGGGATCTACGGCGGCTGGTCCATCGCCGACTCCGTGGACACGGACGACCGCTGGACGGCCGAGAGCCTGGCGACGGCCATGGACAAGCTGCCCCGCACGGTCGAGGTGAACAGCCAGATCGCCGAGCTCGGCAAGCACATGGGGCGCTGACAGCCCGGCGGACCACAATCGTCCGCATGACAGGCCGGCCGGGACGGGCCTGCGTAGGCTCGTCCGCATGGGTGGGGCTGATGCGTCCGGAGCGGCCGACGACGCGGCACGACTGAGGACGGCCGTCGCCGCCGCGGACGTGCATCCGCTCCTGTGCGCGGTGGCGCACCGGACCGGCGACCTGTCGCTCCTGCGTGAGGACTTCGCTCCCGACCAGGAGCAGCTGCTCGTGCCCGGGCGCGGCCTGGCGCTCGAGCAGGAGGCCGAGGCGCGTGCGCTCGCCGGCGCGGCGCTGTCGGCCCACCTGGCCGCCGGACGACCCGACCACACCCTGGCGCCGGATGGGTGGCGGCGGATCTTCGGGTTCCTCGTGGGCGGCGCCGCCGCCACCGAGCACTGGGAGGGCTTCCTGACCGAGGAGCTCGCCCTCGAGGGGACCGACCCGCGGGAACCGACGTGGCGTCTGTCCGCTGTCGGTGGCACCTTCCGGTGCGCGGTCATCGGGGCGGGCGCCTCGGGCCTGGCGGCCGCGCACCGCCTGCGCCAGGCCGGGGTGGAGGTCACGGTGTTCGAGAAGAACGCCGACGTGGGCGGCACCTGGTTGGAGAACGTCTACCCGGGGTGTCGGGTCGACGTGCCCAATCAGCTCTACAGCTTCTCGTTCGCGCAGACGAACGACTGGGTCTCCCGCTTCTCGGCCCAGCCCGACCTCCTGGCCTACCTGCAGTCGACGGCCAAGAAGCTGGACCTCGGTGCGTGCATCCGTTTCCGCAGTGAGGTCACTGACGCCTGCTTCGACGACGCCACGCAGCGGTGGTCCCTGACCGTGCGGGCGCACGACGGCACTGACACGACCGAGGAGGTGGACGGTGTGGTCTGCGCGGTGGGACAGCTCAACCGCCCGTCCTTTCCGGCCATCGACGGCCGGCCGCGGTTCGCCGGGCCGTCCTTCCACTCGGCCGCCTGGGACGACTCGGTGGACCTCGCCGGGCGACGCGTGGCGGTCATCGGGACCGGGGCCAGCGCGGCGCAGTTCGTCCCCTGCCTCGTCGGGGAGGTGGCCCACCTCGACGTCTATCAGCGCACCCCGCCCTGGATGCTGCCGACGGAGAACTACGGCGACCCGTTCCCCCCCGAGTTCCAGGACCTGTTGGAGCTGCTGCCCACCTACGGACGCTGGGACCGTCTGTGGCAGTTCTGGCTCATGCACGAGGGACTGCTCGCGGCGGCCCGCGTCGACCCCGAATGGGACGAGCACACCGAGGCGGTGAGCGCCGGCAACGACTTCGTGCGCTCCATGCTGCTCGACGTGCTGCGCGCCCAGGTGGACGACGACGCGCTGTACGAGAAGATGGTGCCGCACTTCCCGCCCTTCGCCAAACGCGCCCTGCGCGACGACGGACGGTGGGCGGCGGCCCTGGGGCGCGCCGACGTCGACCTGGTCACGACGCCGATCGCCGAGATCACCCCGGAGGGTGTGCGCACGGTGGACGGCGAAGTGCGGCCGGCGGACGTGCTGATCTACGGCACGGGTTTCACCGCCTCGGACTTCGTCGCGCCCTTGCGGGTCTACGGCCGCGGCGGCGTCGAGCTCAACGAGGAGTGGGGTGGTGATGCCCGGGCCTACCTCGGCATGACGGTCCCGGGCTTCCCGAATTTCTTCATGCTCTACGGGCCCAACACCAACCTCGTCATCAACGGCAGCATCCTGATCATGGTCGAGTGCCAGGTGCGCTACGCCGTGGAGGCGATCGGCGCCCTGCTCCGGGCCGGCCACCGGACGATGTCGTGCCGACGGGTCGTCCACGAGGGCTACAGCCGCGAGATGGAGGAGGGCAACGCCAGGATGGTCTGGGGCGTGGCGGACGTGCCGAGCTGGTACCGCAACGCGCGCGGCCGCGTGACGCAGAACTGGCCGTTCGATCTCCACACCTACTGGGCCCGCACACTGCGGCCCGACCTGGCTGACTACGAGCTGGCCTGAGCGTCGGGGTGTCCAGCCGCGAGCTGACCGAGATCCTCGCCCTGGTCCCGCCCGACTTCGCAGACCCGGAGGCGGACTACCGGGCGGTGCGGGCCACCATGGCACCGTTCCACGGGCACCCGGTGCCGGCGCACGTCGCGGTGACCGGAGCGGAGCTGGGCGGGGTGCGCTGCGCCTGGTACGAGGACACCCGCCAACCCCGCCGCGACCGCGTCGTCTTCCACTGCCACGGCGGCGGGCTGGTGTCGTGCCCGCTCGACGACTACCACTTCTACGGGGCCATGCTGGCCGAGCAGCTGGAAGCACGGGTCGTGATGGCGGACTACCGCCTCGCCCCGGAGCAGCCCTTTCCCGCCGCCCAGCTGGACTGCCTGCAGGCGTACCGCGGCCTGCTCGACGAGGTCGACGCGGCGCGGGTCGTGGTCAGCGGGGACTCGTGCGGCGGCCTGCTCGGTCTCGGGGTGATCCTGGCGGCGCGTGACGAGGGGTCGGCGTTGCCGGCGTGCTTCGTGTCGATCTCGGGCTGGTTCGACGTCTCGGTGGCCGTCGAGAACCCGGCAGGTGCTCGTGATCCGTTCCTGACCGCCGAGTGGGTGCGCAACCGCGGGCGCGAGTACGCCGCGGGACAGACCGGCCTGGACGACCCGCGACTCTCGCCGGCCTACGCCGACCTCTCGGGTCTGCCACCGCTGTACCTTCCGGTGGGGCAGCACGACACCCTGCGCCAGGGCACCGATGCGCTGGCGCGGGCGGCCATGGACGCGGGTGTCGCCGTCACCGCGGAGTCCTGGCCCGGCATGGTGCACGGCTGGCAGGGGCTCGTCTCGGCGGGGGTGCCCGAAGCGGGGGCCGCCTTCGCCCGGATCCGGCAGTACCTCGACGCCGCGGGGGTGTGAGGGTGGCCGGTCAGGCGACGATGGTGATGGGCGTGCCGGCGGGGATCATGGCGAGTTGCGCCAGGTCGGCGTCGTGGAGACGGATGCACCCGTGCGAGATCGCCGCCCCGGTCGTGCCGATCAACGAGTCGTCGTACGACGTGATCGGCCCGTGGATCGCGATGATGGCGTCACCGGAGTTCTCCCAGTCCGAGATGGCGTCGGAGTGGTCGGAGGTCACGAGCACGAAGGGGCCGTAGGCCGGACTTGGCGCGGGGTACTGCATGGTGACGAAGTACGAGCCGGGGGGCGTGGGCTCGTCCGGCGCGCCGATGCCCGCAGGGAAGTTCAGGATCGGCGTGCCGCGCTCGTCCACCGTCAGGTGCATGGTGGACAGATCGATCACGATCGAATAGGGCGTGGTGCCGAGCACGACCTGGCTCTGCTGCACCCAGGTGGTCGAGCCGTTCGGGCGTTGGGCCAGCCGCACCTCGAGCCAGCCCGGCGTCGACGCCACCACCGGCAGCACGGACGGGTAGCCCCACCAGGTGCCCGGCACGGTCATGGTGGAGGGCTGGCCCGGCGCGGGGTAGCCGGGGATGGACCCGTCCGTGGTGGCCACGAGCGTCGAGCCCGCTGGGGACGTGGCCCCGACGGGAGTGGTCGTCGGCGGTGGCGCGGACGTGGTGGTCGCGATCGGCGGCGGGGTGCGGCCCCGTGGGCGCGGCCGGGGCCCCGGCGAAGACGCCGGCGGCGACCACGAGGGCGGCAACGCCCACCGCCATGACCCCCGATCCCACCATGACACCGATCCGCCGTCCGCCCATTCTCATCCGCGATGGATCGTACCGCCGGCGCGGGGTCGGGGGCCTCCGGGGTGGGAGGATGCCGGGCATGGAACGCCGGCACATCTCGTCGGGCTCGCCCTTCGAGCCCACCATCGGGTTCAGCCGGGCCGTCCGCGTGGGGGACCGTGTCGTGGTCTCCGGAACGGGTCCCGTCATGCCGGGGGGCCGTTGTCCGGACGGCGCGGGGCCCCAGGCGCGTCGGTGCCTCGAGATCATCGCGGGGGCGCTGGCCGAGGCGGGTGCCGCGCTCGACGATGTCGTGCGGACCCGCCTGTACGTCACGTCGGCCGGCGACGCCGACGCCGTCGGCGCGGTCCACGGCGAGATCCTCGGGCACGTGCGACCCGCGGCGACCATGGTCGTCGTGGCGGGACTGCTCGACCCCGCCTGGAAGGTGGAGATCGAAGCCGAGGCGGTGCTGTCCTAAGAGGCGAGTCCCGCGACCGTGGCGGCGACGATGTTGGTGCCGCGCAGGTCGCCGACGAGGCCCGACTCCATGCGGTTCATGACGTAGCAGACCGACAGCTCCGCGTCCTGGTCGTTGATGATGACCGAGCCGCCGTAGCCGCCCCAGTAACAGGCGCGCTGGCCGAGCGGCATCTCGGGCGGGTTGCTCAGGCCGTACCCCATGCCGATGCGCTCCTGCACGCCCAGCACCCTGTCGAGCCCGTCCGCCTGGACCTCGAAGATCGGGTCGGTGCCCTCGGCCGAGAGCAGGCGCACACCGCGGGCCTTGCCCCGTCCGGCGATGATCGACTGGATGGCGGCCACCGAGCGGGCATTGCCCTGGCCGTTGGCGGCGGGGATCTCGGCGCGCCGCCACCATTCGTGATGCGCCATCGTGGCGTCGATGGGCGGGTTCATGAACGTCTTGATCATGAGCTCGGAGACCTGTCCCTCCATGGCGGCGACGTCGATGGGCGGGGGCGGGATGACGTTGGACACGCGGTGGTCCTCGCTCGCTGGGAGGCCGATGTGGAAGTCCGCATCGAGCGGCTTGGCCACCTCGCGGGCGAACCAGCTGCCGATGCTCTCGCCGGTGATGCGGCGGACGATCTCGCCGATGAGGAAGCCCTGCGTCACGGCGTGGTACCCCGAGCCGTCGCCGGGCTCCCACCACGGCGCCTGGGCGGCCAGCCGGGACGTGCAGAGCGCCCAGTTGGCCAGGTCCTCCGCGGCGAGCGGCTCCTCCCAGCCGCTCAGGCCGGCGGTGTGCCCCATGACGTGGCGCACCTCCACCTGCTCCTTGCCGTTGGCCGCGAACTCCGGCCAGTAGGTGGCGACGGGCGTGTGGAAGTCGAGCTGACCGCGGTCGTGCAGCATCAGGGCGACGACGAACGTCATCGTCTTCGTGGTGGACCAGACGTTGGTGATGGTGTCGCGCTCCCAGGGCCGGGTCTTCTCCGCATCGGCCCAGCCGCCCCAGATGTCGACGACCGGCTCCCCGTGGAGGAAGACGGCGACCGAGGCGCCGAGGTCGGCGCCCGTCTCGAGCTGGTCGGCCAGCGTGGCGCGGACCGGTTCGAAGCGCGGCTCGCAGGTTCCGTGCACCTCTGCCATGGGTGATCCCCTTCTCGTCTGCGTGGGCCGGGCGTCCTGCCGGCGTGCGCAACCTATTGACCCGGCGGCCGTCGCGCCAGCGGGACGCTGTGGGTGCCGCCCGGGGTGCCTGTGCTGCGGGTCGACCCCGTGTCCCGGCCCCCACTCGATAACGTCGCCGCATGCAGCGCGCCGACGCGACGCCGTCGTCGTCGGTTCGGGACCCAACGGCCTCGCCGCCGCGGTGACGCTGGCCCGGGCCGGCTACGCGGTGGAGGTGTTCGAGGGGGCGGCGACGATCGGCGGCGGGACCCGGACCGAGGCCCTGACCCTCGACGGCTTCCGGCACGACGTGTGCTCGGCGGTGCACCCGGCGCTGGTGGTCTCACCCTTCTTCCACTCGCTCGACCTGGCGGGGCTGGGCGTCGTGCTGCGCCAGCCCGAGGTGGCCTTCGCCAACCCACTGGACGGTGGGCGGGCGGCCGCGCTGTACCGCGACGTCGGCGAGACGGCGGCACACCTCGGTGGGGACGCCGCGGCCTACCGGGACCTGGTGGGGCCGTTGGTGGACTGGCTGGACCGCATCGTGCCGTACGTCCTGGGGCCGATGCGCAGCATCCCGAGGGACCCGCTGGCCCTCGCCCGCTTTGCGTTGGTCGGCACCCCGTCGGTGCAGCGCACGGCGCGACGCTTCAGCACCGATGCCGCACGGGCGCTGCTCGCCGGTGCGGCGGCGCACTCTATGGAGCCGCTCACCGCGCCGTTGACCTCCGCCTTCGGACTGCTCCTCACGGCGCTGGGCCACGGCGCCGGCTGGCCCGTGGTCGAGGGAGGGAGCGCGGCCATCACCCGGGGGCTGGCCAACGAGCTGCGCCGCCTCGGTGGCGTGGTGCACACCGGCCGCTGGATCACCTCGTTGGCCGATCTCCCGCCCGCACGCGCGGTGCTCCTCGACACCTCGCCGCGCTCGTTCGTCGCGCTGGCGGGCGCGCAGCTCTCCCGACGGGCCGGCCGTCCCTGGGCCAGGTTCCGGCCTGGTTGGGGTACCTGCAAGGTGGACTGGGCGCTCGACGGCCCCGTGCCCTGGCGGGCCGATGCCTGCCGCCGCACCGTGACCGTCCACGTCGGGGGCACGTTCGACGACGTGGCCCGGTCGGAAGCCGCGGTCAGGGCCGGGCGGCACGCCGAGCGGCCCTTCGTGCTGATCGCCCAACCGAGCGTGGTCGACCCGACCCGGGCCCCGGCGGGGAAGCACACGCTGTGGGGCTACTGCCATGTGCCCAACGGCTCCTCCGTGGACATGACCGAGCCCATGGAGGCGCAGATCGAGCGCTTCGCCCCCGGCTTCCGCGACCTCGTGTTGGCCCGAGCGGTGCGCACGGCCGACGCGGCGGAGTCGGACAATCCGAACCTGCTGGGCGGGGATGTCAACGGCGGGGCGGCCTCCCTGCGCCAGACGGTCTTCCGCCCGGTGGCACGGTGGAATCCGTACCGGACGCCGGTCGAGGGTGTGTATCTCTGCTCGGCCTCGACGCCGCCGGGTGGCGGTGTCCACGGGATGTGCGGCGTGGCGGCGGCCGAGGTGGCCTTGCGGGACCGCTTCGCCTAGTCGGTGGCGGACGTCGTGTGTGCTCCTGGCCACCGACCCGTTCATACCCCCGTCAGCTGAAGCGCAGGCCTCTGGACGCCTCGCCGCGCCCGGGCAGCTCCACGCGACGCGTGGTGGTGACCGCCTGGAGCAGGCGCCGGTCGTGGGAGACGAGGAGGAGCGTCCCGCCGTAGTCCTGCAGTGCCGCCTCCAGCTGCTCGATGGCCGGAAGGTCGAGATGGTTGGTCGGCTCGTCGAGGACGAGAAAGTTGACTCCGAGCGCGGCGAACGCGGCCAGCTCGGCCCGCGTTCGCTCGCCCGGCGAGAGCGACGACGACGGACGGAGCACGGCGTCCGCGCCCAGCCCGAACTTGGCCAGTTGGGATCGGGCCTGGTCGCGGGGGAGGCCCGTCGCCGCCGTGAACGCGTCGGCCAGGTTGGGCTTGTCGCCGAGGATGCGCCTGTCCTGCGCGAGTTCACCCACCACGACGCCGGGACCCATGCGTCGGGTCCCGGCGGAGAGCGGGAGGCGGCCCAGGAGCGCCTCGAGCAGTGTCGTCTTGCCCGACCCGTTGGCGCCGACGAGCGCCAGCCGCTCGGCCCAGGCGACGTCCAGTGTGCACGGCCCGAGCCTGAAGTCGCCCCGCTCGATCACCGCCTCCTCAAGTCGCACGACGACGTCGCCGGACCGAGCCGCCTCGTTGATGGCGAAGCGCAGGTCCCATCCCTCCCATGGCTTTTCGACGGCCTCCAACGACTCGAGCGCGCGCTCCGTCCGCCGCGCCCGACCCGCCAGGGTCTCCGTCCGCTCAATGCGGAACTTCCGCTGTGACTTGTCGTTGTCGCGAGGATGCTTCTTCTCCCGGGCCACGCCGGTGGTGGCCCACTGGCGTTCGCGCTCGGCCCGCCGGCGCAACTCGGCGCGCTGCGACGCGTAGACGGCGTAGTCGCCGGCGGCGTGGGCCTGGTCGGCGGCGCGCTCGGTCCGGTACGCCGCCCAGCCTCCTCCGTAGGTGGTCCCGGTCCGGGAGTGCCCGTCCAGTTCGAGGACGTCGGTCACCGTTCGTTCGAGGAAGGCCCGGTCGTGCGAGACGATGACCATGCCCCCGGCCCGCCGGCCCACTATGTCCTCGAGCCGGGACAGAGCCTCGAAGTCGAGATCGTTCGTCGGCTCGTCGAGCAGGGTGAGGTCGAAACGGGCCAGCAGGATCGCAGCGAGCGCGACCCGCGCCTCCTGACCGCCAGAGAGCGTCGATACGGGCTGCTCCGCGACGTCGGGCGGAAGCGCCACCTGCGCGCAGGCGCTGACGAGGCGGGCCTCGAAGTCGCCAGCCGAGGCCGCTTCGTAGCGCGCCAGCGCGGCCGCGTACCGGTCATCGGCCCCGGGTCCCCCTGCCGCCAGAAAGGAGGCGGCCGCCGAGAGCTCCGCCTCCACGGCGGCCACTCCGGCCCGTCGGGTGAGGGCGGCACGCACGGTCTCGCCACCGGCCCGGGCGTGTTCCTGCGTGAGGTAGCCGACCGTCGCCGGGGGCGGGTCCACCCGGACCTCTCCGGCTGAGGGGGCCAGCAGTCCGGCCAGGATCTGCAGCAGGGTCGACTTGCCCACCCCGTTCGGGCCGAGCACGCCCAGGCAGGTGGCCGGCCCGACGGAGAGGGACACGTCGTCGAGCACGGTGTGGCCTCCGCGCTCATGGTGGAGGTGACGGGCGACCAGCGTCGCGTGCGGTGCGAGAGTGAAAGAAGGCATGGCGAGCTCCGAGACGGGTACGGGGTGACGGTGGGTGGGTCGGTCGGTCGCACCATGGTGCGGCCGCCGGACGCGTCGAGCTCTACCTCACGAGGGTGAGTGTATCGCCCCCGACTTGGGGTCCCTGCGCCGGTGTTCTGTAGTGTCGGGCGGCCGGGTGGCGCGGGCTCCCGGACCGGGCCGACGCACAAGGGGGCAGAAATGCCGATCGCCATCACCGACGAGCACCAGGAGCTCGGGGCCTCCGTACGCGGCGTGCTCTCCGATCACGACTCGCTGGCGGCAAATCGGGCTCTGCTCGAGACGGACGCCGAGCCGCGCCCGTCCTTCTGGAAGGACATGGCGGAGTTGGGCTGGCTGGGCATCCATCTGCCCGAGGCGCACGGTGGCGCGGGAGCCGGGCTCGACG
The DNA here is from genome assembly GCA_963755375.1 of uncultured Acidimicrobiaceae bacterium. Lineage (GTDB taxonomy): Bacteria > Actinomycetota > Acidimicrobiia > Acidimicrobiales > RAAP-2 > Bog-473. Next base: position 338,033 of record CAVWKG010000016.1, read on the forward strand.
AACTGGTCGTCGTGCTCGACGAGATCGGTCGACAGGTCGCGCCCGGCCCGTTCCTTCCGACGGTGTTGGCCTCGGCCCTGATCGCCGACTGCGGCGGCGAGGAGCAGCAGAGCGCACTCCTGCCCGCGTTGGCCGATGGGAGCGTCACCGCGGCGCTCGGCCTCGGAGGCTCGCTCACCCTGCGGGACGGCACGCTCGACGGCGACGGCGACGTCGTCCTCGGAGGGGCCGCGGCGGATGTGGTCCTCCTGCGGGCCGGCGACGACATGGTGGTGGTTCGTCGGAAGGCTGAGGGACTCACCCTCCGCGGCACCAAGAACCTGGACCCGTCGCGACGGTCGGCCGCCGTGACGGCGTCGTCCGTGGCCGTCGGCGGCGCGGACGTGTTGCCCGGCGCGGCGCGGCGCGCCCGGGCGCTCTCCCGGACGCTCGGCGCGGCGGAGGCCGTCGGTGTCATGGCGGCCTGCACGGATGCCGCCGTGGCGTACGCCAAGGAGCGGGTGCAGTTCGGCCGGACGATCGGGACCTTTCAGGCCGTGAAGCACCACTGCGCCGACATGCTGGTGGCGTCGGAGCTCGCCACGGCGGCCGTGTGGGATGCCGCCCGGGCTTCGGCCGATTCGATCGAGGAGTTCGAACTCGCCGCCGCCATGGCGGCGCAGCTGACGTTCGCGGCGGCTGTCCACAACGCCCAGATGAACATCCAGGTCCACGGTGGCATCGGATTCACCTGGGAGCACGATGCGCATCTGTTCCTACGCCGGGCGCTGGTGCTCAACGCAGTCCTGGGCTCGCCCGACGATGCCGAGGCCGTGACGACGTCGTCGGCCCGGGGCACGACGCGCGACATCTCGCTCGACCTCCCGGCCTCGGCCGAGGCCATCCGGCTCGCGGTGCGGGTCGACGCGCAGCGGATCGGCGCGCTGCGGGGAGCCGAGCAGCGCAAGGCGCTGGTGGACTCGGGGCTCCTGGTGCCCCACTGGCCCGCGCCATGGGGCCGCGCCGCGGGCGCCGTGGAGCAGATCGTGATCGACGAGGAGCTGCGCGCGGCGGGGGTCAAGGTTCCCGGCCTCGGCATCACCGGATGGAACATCATGACGGTGAACCAGTTCGCCACCCCGGACCAGGTGGAGCGATGGGTCTTCAAGACACTCATGGGGGAGTACGTCTGGTGCCAACTGTTCAGCGAGCCCGATGCCGGATCGGACGCGGCAGCCGTCACCACGAGAGGGACGCGTGTCGAGGGAGGCTGGACGGTCAACGGCCAGAAGGTGTGGACGAGCGGTGCCCAGTACTGCCACCTCGGCTTGGCCACGGTGCGGACGAACCCCGACGCGCCCAAGCACGCCGGCATCACGACGATGGTCATCGACATGCATGCGCCGGGCGTGGAGGTACGGCCACTGCGCCAGATCACTGGCCACGCCGATTTCAACGAGGTCTTCTTCAAGGACGTGTTCGTTCCCGACGACGACGTGGTGGGCTCCCCCGATGACGGATGGACGGTGGCGCGCTCGACCCTGGGCAACGAGCGGGTGTCCATCGGTGGAGGCGTCGGCAGCATCTTCCCGCCCATGGATCTGCTGGCCCTGCTCAAGAGCGGCGGCGACCGGGTGCCGGGGGCGGCAGCGCGCGTCGGCGCCATCGTGACCAAGGAGCACGTTTTGAAGGTGCTGAATCTCCGACGAGCCCAGCGCGCCGTTGTCGGATCGGGCCCGGGGCCCGAGGGCAACGTGACGAAGCTGGTGCTGGCGGAGCACGGCCACGATCGGGCCCGCCTGCAGGCGGACCTGGTCGGCGCGCCGACCGCGTTCCTCGACGGCGACGGCGGCCTCGCCGGGTACTCCCAGCTCGCCACGAGGGCGATGTCGATCGCCGGCGGGACGTCTGAGATCACCCGGAACCAGATCGCCGAGCGCATTCTCGGGCTGCCGCGGGACCCACTGACCAAGTAGGACCGCGACTGCTCGTGCTGCGGCCGAGCTGCTGAACGAAGCGACGCGATCGCAACCCTCCTGCGACGACAGCGTGTCAGTACGCGTTGTACCGTGCGCAGGGATGCCGGTGGGGGACCGGTATGAGGGGGGAGCAGTGCAGGCGAGCGCCCGGGTCGTCGAGACCATCGCAGTACCGACGACCGGCGCCGCCTCTGCACTGGCGGCGCCACCGGGTGTGCGCACGCCCCGGCGCCGGGTACCCCAACGGGCGATCGAGATCGTCGGCGTCGTCCTCGGCCTGGCTCTTGTGGTCATGGTGGCGCGCGCCCACGAGCTCTCCAACGACGAGTTCTGGTCGCTGGCGGCGGGCCAGTGGATGCTGGCCCACCACTCGTTCATGGGCCTGGACCCGTTCAGCTACACCGAGTCACACCGGCGATGGGTGACCGACGAGTGGGGATCTGAGATAGCCCTGGCGGCGCTGTTCCGGGCGTTTGGCGAGGGTGCGTACGCGGCGTACGCGAGTGTGCTCGGCGGACTGTGCCTGGTCGTCGAGCGCGGCGTATGCGCGTGCCCTCGGGGCGCGCGGTGGCCGGGTGGCCGCCATCGTCGTCCTGCTCGCCGTCGGCATCGCCGGCACCGTGGTGGGGGACCGGGGGCTCGACTTCTCCCTTGTCTGGCTGCCCCTCGAACTCCTCATCCTCACCAAGGCGCGGGCGAATCCGCGCTGGCTGCTCTTCCTGCCGTTGCTCTGCCTTCTCTGGGTCAACACGCACGGATCGATACTGCTCGGACTCCTCGTCCTCGGCGTGGAGCTGGGATGGTCGCTCATCCCGGAGCGATTCGTGCAGCGGCTCGGCGGCGTGCACCAGTCGCCCTTCACCGGGCCACTCGCCATGGCCCTGCTGGGGAGCGTGGTTGCGTCGTGCCTCACACCGTACGGCCCCGGCCTGCTCGTCTACGACGTCGATGTCTCCCGTAACGGCCAGATCGGGCAGTACATCAGCGAGTGGAATTCACCCAACTTCCATTCGGTGATGACGCTCCTCGTCTACTGCGTCCCGCTGGCCCTGCTCGTGGGCTGCCTGTGGACGCGGCGGGTCCCTCTGCTCGAGGGGTCGCTTGGCGCTTTTTTGTTCGTGGAGGCCCTACAGACGCAGCGACTCGCCATCTATCTCATCGTGGTCGCTGTCGGATTGGCGGCCACCATCCCGGCGCGGGCGCCGTGGGGGACCACGGCGCGGCGCTGGGCGGGTGGTGGGTTGGTGGCGTTGGCGATCGTCATCCTGGCCATCCCCGCCGTCCCGGCCGGGTCGGTGGCAACGTCGCAACCGGTGCGGGCCTTCGACTATCTCAGCGCGCGCCCGGGTCGTATCTTCACGGAGTACGCATGGGGTGATTACTCGGTGGCCCGCCACCGGGCCACCTTCGTCGATGGACGCACGGACCTCTTCGAGGGTCGGGTGCTCGCCGAGTTCATGGCGGTGACGAACCTGACCTCGAATCCCGACCCCCTGCTGTCCGCCTACCACGTCGCCTACGTCGTGTGGGCCCCCGACACGCCGCTCGCGCTGTACCTCTCGCACGACAGCCGCTGGCACGTGGTGGACCGATCGCCCGTTGCGCTGGTCTTCGGCCGCCGCTGAGAGTCCCCGCCGCCGAGAGTCCGCGGTGCGGGGTCACCTCAGCGTCGCCTCCAGGCCGCGCGGGTCTCCGTCCTCGTCGGACCACGTCCGGAGGGACGTATACCCGAGGCGGTCCAGCGCCGGACGGAGCACCTCGGCCTGGTCGCCGCCCAGCTCGAGCAGCAGCGCCCCGCCCGGGCGGAGGAAGCCGGGAGCGTCAGTGACGACGCGCTGCAGCACGTCGGTGCCGTCCCGGCCGCCGTCGTAATGGGAGACATCCTCGAACCCGAGCGTGTCGCGGGGGAGGAGATGCAGCTCGATGGAGGGGACGTAGGGCACCACCGCGACGACCACGTCGGTCACGGTCCGGAACGACGCCGGCACGGTGGCGAACAGGTCGCCTCGATAGGCCTCGACCCCGTTCGCCCGGGCGCAGGCGACGGCGCGGACGTCGTTGTCCGTTCCCACGACGGCCGCCGAGGGTCTCGCCGCCCCGAGCGCGGCGGCCACGGCGCCCGAACCGGTGCACAGGTCGACGGCCCTCCCGTTTTCGGGGAGTCGCGCCGTGGCGCGCCGGGCCAGCTCCAGGCTCTGCCAGCGGGGGATGTAGACCCCGGGGTGGACCAGGACGTTGAGGTCGCCGAAGGCGGCCCGGCCCGTGATCCAGGCCAATGGCTCCCCGGTCAGGCGCCGGTCGGCCAATGACAGCAGCACCGACAGGTCGCCGCCGGCGCACGCGGCCAGCTCGTGGGCCTCCTCTTCCGGCGCGACGCAGCCGGCTTGGGCCAGTCGTGTCACCAGCTCGGCCATGAGGCGATCGGGTGGCGTGGTCAGTCGAGCATCGCTCCGGCGACGGGCGACCCGGTCTCGCTTTCCTCGGCATGGGCCGGGACGGCGGAGGCGGCGTGGTTCGGCAGGAACAGGGTCGGGACGAAGGCGATCAGGATGGCCCCGACGGACCACCAGAAGGTGTGGGCGAACGCGGCGGCGACCGGGTCAGCGACCTGGGGGGCAGGCTGCCCGTGGAAGAGATGACGCCGGTGCTGCCGCCGGCCTTGGCGGCGGCCGGTCCGAGCTCGCTCACGATCTGGCGCTCGAGCACGACCGCGAAGAGGGCGGTGGCCACCGAGCCCCCGACCTGGCGCACGATGTTCATGGTCGTGCTGGCCTTCGGGATCTCCGCGTGATTCAGGTCGAAGTAGGCGGCCGCGGTGACCGGCATCATCGTCAGGCCGAGGCCGAGGCCGCGGATGAAGAGCGTGCCGGCGAGCAGCACCTCACTGGTCGAGGTGGTCACGAACGCCAGCGGAACCGTCGCCGCCGCCATCAGAAGGATGCCGAACGGCACCACACGGCGCGGCCCGACCCGGTCCGTGACGCTGCCGGCCCAGCGCATGATGCAGGCGGCGCCGATGCCCTGGGGCGCCATGAGGAGTCCCGCCACCCACGCCTCCTGCCCACGGGCGATCTGGTAGTAGAGCGGCAGCAGGAACATGGAGCCGAACAGCGTGGCGCCTAGGACGAAGATGCAGACGTTCGCAATCGCGAAATTGCGGTCTTTGAACAGGTGCAGCTCGAGCAGCGGGTTCTTGATGTGCAGGGCGTGGAGGGTGAACGCCGTCATCAGCACGATGCCGAGGACGAAGCTGACGACGACGGACGTGCTGGTGAAGCTGCCGGTGGTGCCCACCTCGGCCAGGGCGTAGACGAGGGCGGCCAGCCCGGGGGAGAGGAGGCAGAACCCGAGCGTGTCGAACGACGAGGCGAAGCGCTCGTCGGTGTCCCACTTGGGTAGCCAGCGGCTGGACAGGATCAGCGTGACGATGCCGATCGGCAGGTTGATGTAGAAGATCCAGCGCCAGCTGAAATTCGACACGATGAGGCCGCCGATGACCGGCCCCAGGATGGGACCGAGGACCATCGGCACGCCGATGATGCTCATGACGCGACCCATGCGCTGCGGACCGGCGGCGCGGGCCAGGATCGACTGGCCGACCGGCAACAGCATGCCGCCGCCGATGCCCTGGACCACTCGGAAGGCGATCAGTGAATTGGCCGACCAGGCCACGCCGCACAGGCACGAGCCGACGATGAAGAGGCTGAGCGAGGTCATCCAGATCAACTTCGCCCCGAAGCGGTCCACGGCCCAGCCGGTGACGGGGATGACGATCGAGAGTGCCAGCAGGTACCCCGTCGCGACCCACTGAATGGTGGTGACCGAGACGTGGAAATCCCGGCCCAGCGTGGCCAGGGCCACCGCCACGATGGTGGTGTCGAGGATCGACATGATCGATCCGAGGACCACCACGGTCGAGGTGCGACGGAGCTCCGGCGTGAGCGTGAAGGGGGTGGCCTGCGTGGATGCCATGGCGATTAGTTCATAGTAGTCAAAGGTATGGAGTTGTCAAAGAGTTTCGCCGGTGGGACAATCGGGGGGTGGGGATGGCCGAGGATGCCTTCGAGCGCCTGCGCCGCGTTGCCTTCGACGGCGAGCACGTGGAGCGGATGGCCTCGCTCGGCGTCCGCCTGAAGCTGTCGCCCGGGGTGATCAAGATGCTGGTGCGGCTGGCCAAGCAGGACGGCGTCTCGATGGGCGAGATGGCCCGGGGCATCGGCTGCGATCCGTCGTACATCACAGCCCTCGTCGACGACCTCGACGCGAGGGGACTGGCGCGCCGGGAGCCCGCTCCCTATGACCGGCGCGTCAAGATCATTGTGCTCACGGACGCCGGTCGGGCTGCCGCCACCGAGATCGACCAGGTGCTCTCGGTGCCTCCGGCGGCGTTCTCGGCGCTGTCGAAGGTGGAACTACGCCAGTTGCGAGACCTCCTCGACAAGGTGTTGCTGGCCACCGGCGAGGCGCAGGGAGGCGGCCGCGGTTCCCGTATCCAGGAGGCCGCGGCAGCCTCATAGCCGTGCCGCCGGGCCGAGGAACCGCGGTCCACTAGCGTCGAAACCATGGTGGCCGGCGGCAACCGTTTGGCGCTCGCCTTCACGGGCAACACGGGGTGGCGATGCCGGCCGTAAGCGTGGAGCACCTGTCCAAGTCCTACGGGGACACCGTGGCCGTGCGCGACGTCAGCTTCGAGGTGGAGAAAGGGGAGGTCTTTGCCCTTCTCGGGCCCAACGGAGCCGGCAAGACCACCACGGTCGAGATCCTCGAGGGCTTTCGCGACCGGACCGGGGGACGGGTCGAGACGCTCGGCGTCGACCCAGCCGACCACAGCACGCAGCGCTGGCTCCGCACCCGCATCGGGGTGGTGCTGCAGGAGCTGGCCGTCGAGCCGTACTACTCGGTGCGCCAGGTCCTGACCCGCAATGCCGGCTACTACCCCAACCCACGACCGGTCGACGAAGTGATCGATCTGATCGGGCTCGCGGAGAAGGGTGACGACCGCATCAAACGGTTGTCGGGCGGCCAGCAGCGCCGCCTCGATGTCGGCCTCGGGATCATCGGCAATCCCGACCTCCTCTTCCTGGACGAGCCCACGACCGGCCTCGACCCCTCGGGTCGGCGGGAGACATGGGACCTCATCCGCCTCCTTGCTGCCGCCGGCACCACCGTGCTGCTGACGACGCACTACATGGACGAGGTGGAGGCGCTGGCGGACCGGGTGGCTGTCCTGTTCGGCCAGGAGGTCGTCGCCAGTGGCACCCCCACCTCCATCGCCGGGCGCGACCTCGGCGCCGTCACGATCCGCTTCCGGCTGCCCGGGGGTGTGACGTTGGACTCGCTTCCCGTCCCGGCCGAGCCGTCGGGCGACGGCCTCGTCGAGATCCACACCGAAGACGAGCTCCAGGTCCTGCACGACCTGACGGGATGGGCGTTGGCCGGTCACCACGCGTTGCAGGGTTTGTCGGTGCTGCGGGTCTCCCTGGAGGACATCTACCTCCGGCTGACGGAAGGGGCCGTGCCACGGCGCGGCAACGGTTCCGATGTCGCGACCGTCCATCATGAGGTGCGGCCGTGAGCGCGACCGAACTCCCGGTCAGGGGATCCTTCCGTGGCGTCGGCGACCTGCGGCTCGTCGCACGCCAGGTCCGTTTCGAGCAGCTCTCGTTCTGGCTGAATCCGATCGGCGCCGTGTTGACGATCGGGTTCTCGGTGGTTTTCATCGTGATCTTCCTGTCCACCTCGGGACATTCCACGGTCGGCTATCTGGCGCACATCAACCTCGGCCAGTACTACCTCCCGGCCTTTGCCGCCTACGGCATCATGGCGGCCTGCTTCAACATCCTTGCCATCACGATGGTGAACCGCCGCGAGATGGGGCTGCTCAAGCGGCTCCGCCTCAGCCCGCTGCCCACCTGGATGTTGCTGGCGGCCATTTTCGTCAACTCCATGATCATTGCTCTGATCCAGATCGTGCTGATGTTGCTGGTGGGCCGTTTCGGTTACAACGTCCACGGACCGCACGACATCCCCGCGTTCGTGCTCGTCGTCGTGGTGGGCATGCTCAGCTTCACGGCACTCGGTGTGGGGGTCAGCACGTTGGTGCCCAATGCCGATGCGGCGGGCCCGGTCGTGAGCCTCGTGTTCTTCATACTGGTGGCTCTCTCGGGGCTCTACTTCCCGGTGAAGCCCGGTTCCGGTCTGTCCACCTTCACTGATTTCTTTCCCATTCGCCACCTGATCGTCGCCTGTGTCGACTCGTTCAACGGGATCCCGGGCGCGTCGATATGGAATGACCTGCTGGTGATGGCCCTCTGGGGCATCGCGGGTGTCGTCGTCAGCCTGCGCCGATGGGAGTGGTCTCCCAAGCGGGGATGATCGCCGGGGAACATCAGGCGTCGTCTGTCGGCCCGGCCATACCGGCAGGCGTGGCCGTCGCCGCGTCGGCTAAAAGGGTGCGGTGAGCCCCGACGACAGCCGCCCGACCAGTTTCCGCCCCGCCACGTATGCCGCCAGCGACGGGACGCGGCCCGCCGTCGTCACGGCGTCCGGGCAGGTCGTGACGTTCGCCCAGCTCGAGGAGCGCTCGAGCCGCCTCGCTCAGGCGCTCTTCGCCCACGGGTTGCGGCCCGGCGACCACGTGGCGGTCCTGCTGCCCAACGACGATCGGACACACGAGGTGGCGTTCGCGCTCCAGCGCTCGGGCCTCTACTACACGATGGTCAACACGCACCTGGCCGCCGACGAGGCGGCCTACATCGTGGTCGACTGCGGTGCCCGCACGCTCATCACGTCTGCCGCGCTCGGGCCCCTGGCGGCCGAGCTGGTGGCGCGCACGCCGGAGGTGGAGCGACGCCTCATGATCGGTGACCCGCTCGCAGCCGGCCACTCCTCATACGACGAGTTCGTGGCCGGCTCCCCGGGCGAGCCGCTCGCCGAGGAGGTCGAGGGTTCACCGATGCTGTACTCCTCGGGAACGACCGGGCACCCCAAGGGGATCCGCCGCCCGCTGAGCGGCCTGCCCTTCGGCTCGGACGTCACGCTCTCCGGCATGCTCGGGGGCATCATGGGGTTCGGCCCGGGGGACGTGTACCTCAGCCCGGCGCCCCTCTACCACTCCGCCCCACTGGTGTGGTCCATGACGGCCCAGCGGCTGGGCGGGACGGTCGTCGTCATGGACCGTTTCGACCCCGAGCAGTGCCTCGCGCTCATGGAAGAGCACAAGGTCACGCACGCCCAGTTCGTCCCGACCATGTTCGTGCGCATGCTCAAGCTGCCCGACGAGGTGCGGGAAAGGTACGACCTGTCTTCCCTGCGCTCGGTGGTGCACGCGGCGGCGCCCTGTGCACCAGAGGTCAAGCGCCGGATGATCGACTGGTGGGGGCCGGTGATCCACGAGTACTACTCGGGCACCGAGGGCTTGGGCATGACCTGGATCACTTCCGACGAGGCCCTGACGCATCCCGGCTCGGTAGGCAAGGCCATCTGGGGTGAGGTGCATGTGTGCGGCGACGACGGCGAGGACCTGCCGCTGGGCGATGACGGCGTCGTGTACTTCGCGGGACGGACCGGCGCTGCCACCTTCCAGTACAACCACGACCCGGAGAAGACGCGCCAGACCTTCAACGACAAGGGGTGGTCGACCTTGTGGGATGTCGGGCATCTGGACGCCGAGGGGTATCTGTACCTGACCGACCGCAAGCTCTTCATGATCGTGTCCGGCGGGGTGAACATCTACCCCCAAGAGATCGAAGACGTCCTCGTGCTGCACCCCGCGGTGGCCGACGTGGCCGTCTTCGGCATCCCCGACGCCGAAATGGGCGAGGAGGTCAAGGCCGTCGTCCAGCCGGCGCCGGGCGTCGTGTCCGGACCAGAGCTCGAGGCCGAGATCATCGCCTTCTGTCGGGCCAACCTGTCGCACTACAAGTGCCCGCGGACGGTCGATTTCACCGACCTGCTGCCCAGGGGCGAGAACGGAAAGCTCTACAAGAAGGCGCTGCGTGAGGCCTACTGGGCCAGTTCGGCCCCCAGCACTACCTGAACCTCGGGCGGTGGCCGCACATCGGCATACCAGGCCAGGCCGAGGGCGACCCCGGCGCCGAAGAGCAGCACGGTGGTGACGCCGAGGGCACTCACCACCGGCCCGATGAGCAGGTTCCCCACGCCGACCGTCCCGCCGAACCCCATCATCCACAGCGCCATGACCCGGCCCCGTACGTTCTCGTGGACCCGCGCCTGCAACGTGGTGTTCAGCGAGGTGATGAACGCGAAGTAGAAGGCTCCGGTGATGGCGACGCTCACGTCGGCCGGCACCGGGCTCCGCTGCAGCGCGAAGGTGCAGAGCGCGACGGAGTAGCCCACCAGGCAGACGCGGACGAGCATGGGCTTCGACGTGCGGGCGAAGACGGTCCCGATGGAGATGGCTCCGGCGAGAGCGCCCATGCCGAAGGAGGCGTACAGGATCCCGTAATCAGCCGACTTCGAGAGGTTGATGCCGAGGTTGTGCGCGGCCACTACCGGCATCTGCCCGATGAAGGCGAGCGCCAGCAGCGAGAACACGAACACCGTGACCAGGCACCGGCCCACCACCCTGTCCTGGCGGGCCACCGTGATGCCTGCGGTCAGCTGGCGCCAGCGGCTGGCGTGCGTCGGTGTCTGCCGCACGGCGGGGAGCGTGACCATCATCAACGCCGCCACGACGAACAGGTAGGTCGCGGCATTGCCGGCGAAGATCCAGGCGGGGCCGACCAGGGAGTAGAGCACCCCGCCGATGACGGGACCGATGACCCGGGAGGCGTTCATCTGGGCCGAGTTCAGCGAGATGGCGCCCGGCAGGTCCTGCTTGCCGACCAGTCCGGGGAGCACGGCCGAGTAGGCGGGACCGAACATCGCGCTGCCCGCGCCCACCCCCAGGACCATGATCACGAGCAGGACGTGCGAGGGATGGGGGGAGGCCGCGACGAGCGCCACTCCGAGCGAGAACACCAGCTGCTCGATCGACAAAACGATGAGGAAGCGCTTGCGGTCGATCTTGTCCGCCAGGAGCCCGCCCACCATGGGCAGGACGAGGGTCGGGCCGAGCTGGGCAAAGATGATGACACCGACGAACGTCGCCGAGTGCGTGAGGTCGTAGGCGTACGCACCGAGGACGACGTTCTGCATCCAGGTGCCGATATTCGAGGCGAAGGCACCCAGGAAGACGATGCGGAAGGTCCGGTGGGACAGGGCGGCCCGCGCGGTGCCGGTCCGGGCCGCGAGCGGAGTGTCCCCGTCGACGATCGCGTCCTCGATCTCCTCTATGGAGATGGCACCGTCGTCGCCCCCCGTCTCGCGCTCTGGTTGGCTGTCGGACGCGGGCGGCACTCGCCCATCGTAGGGGAGGCCATCACGCCCCGGCCCTGGTCAGCACGGGACGAATCGTGGCCGACCGGGACGTTGCGGTTGCACCTGGTGGATGACGCCGCAGCCCGCCACACCGTCAGGGTCTTCGGCCGCACCGCCCCCGACCCGGGCCGATTCGCCCCAAGTGGGCGGGACCTGGACGGGCGCTCACCCGAATGCGGGCAGCCGACGTCGGTGGCCCCGCGCATCCGCGATCGCCTCGGCCGGACGTCGTCGACCACGTACGAGGGTGCGGCGGGCGTCGTCCGGTCGCCGTCACGCCGCCCTCTTTCCCTGACACTGGTGTCAGGTTTCAGGTACCCTTGCAGTCATGGCACTGCCCAAGATCATCAGCGTCGACGACCATGTCGTCGAGCCACCCCACGTCTGGCAGACCTGGCTGCCGAAGAAGTGGCGGGAGCGCGGTCCGCGGGTCGAACGCCAGCAGTGGGGCAGCTTCACACACTTGTCGGGCGCAAAGTACGACATGCACGAGGACCCTGAGGGCGAGTGGGGCGACGCCTGGTACTACGAGGACGAGCTGATCTATGTGCACAAGAAGTTCGTCGCCATCCCCAGCGCCTCGGTCACAGAGGATGACAAGGGCGACATCGTCTTCGACCGCACGCAGATGACGATGACCGCCATCACGTATGACGACATGCGCAAGGGCTGCTGGGATCGTGACGAACGCGTCAAGGACCTGGCGCTCAACTACACGGACGGATCGCTCCCGTTCCCGACCTTCCCCCGCTTCTGTGGCCAGACGTTCTACGAGGGTGACGACAAGGGGCTCGGGCTCGCCTGCGTCAAGGCGAACAACGACTGGATGGTCGAGGAGTGGTGTGCGCCCACGAACGGCGTCAATATCCCGCTCTGCCTCATCCCGCTGTGGGACGTCGAGCTGGCCGCGGCCGAGACGAAGCGCAACGCCGAGAGGGGCGTCCGGGCCATCGCCTTCAGCGAGATACCGACCCGCCTGGGGCTCCCCAGCATCAACACGGACTACTGGGACCCGCTCCTCCAGGTCTGCAACGACTACGGCGTGACCCTCTGCATGCACGTGGGCTCGTCGTCGTCCAACCCCGCCGCGTCACCCGACAGCCACCCCGCCGTCGGCGGCACCCTCGGCTTCAACAACGCCATGGCCTCACTGGCCGACTGGCTCTTCTCGGGCAACCTGCTCCGCTTCCCCAAACTCAAGCTGGCCTACTCCGAGGGCCAGATCGGCTGGATCCCCTACGTCCTCGAGCGGGCCGACACCGTCTGGGAGCAGCACAACTCCTGGATGCACACGAAGGACCGCATCCCAGTCCCGCCCTCGACCCAGTACTACGGGCGCATCTTCGGCTGCTTCACGGCGGACCGCCACGGCCTGCGCTCGCTGGAGGAGGTCGGCGAGGACAACATCTGCTTCGAGACCGACTACCCGCACACCGACACGACGTGGCCGTACTCGGAGGCCTACATCGAGAAGCTGTGCGCCGGCCTCGACGACCAGACCGCCTACAAGATGCTGCGGGGGAACGCCATCAGGATGCTGGAGCTCGACCGGGTCTAGTTCTTCGGGGCGGCCTGACCCTTTGCACTGCCCGCCGCCCGCGCCGCCGCCGGACCCGTCACGGCGGTCCACCGCGGCGACGGGCGCGACGTCATGACCCGCCCGGTCGGGGCCACGAAGGTCAGCTCCGCGTTGGCGTCCCCGGACATGGTCCAGCGCCGGCTGTGCACACGATGATGGTGGTGCTCGCACAAGAGCGCGAGATTTTCCAGGTCGGTCGGGCCGCCCGGTTTCCAGGGCGCGACGTGGTGCACGTTGGTGAAGGTGACATTGGTGCAGCCGGGGAACCGGCAGTGCCGGTCCCGCCGCATGATCTCCCGCCGCTGGCTGTCGCTCGGCCATCGCCTCGCCCGGCCCTCGAACATCGTGCGCCCGACATCGTCGTCAATGGCGATGGCCACCGTGGCGTCGCATGCCATCCTCCGCACCGTCTGGGCGCTGAGCAGACCGTCACGCTCGAGCTCGCCGGGCAGCTCCGAGGACTCGTCAACCAGGGTCGTCAAGGGGACGTGGACCACCACGAACGAGCTCGAACCGCCCCCAGACGAGCGGACCGTGAGGAGGAAGGCGTCGCAGAGCCTCTGGTCCCACCCCGTCTCGCCGTCGGAGGGGAGCGCACGGGCACGATCCTCGAGACAGGCCCTGGCCTCGGCGTAGGACTCGGGCGGGAGCTGGACCGTGACGGTGCGGAACGTGTCGCTGAAGCGCAGCCACCGTCGCTCGTAAGCTCGACTCGCGGGGACGGTGCTCGTCGCACGCGCCACCTCTGCCAGCTGCCGCACCGAGCACTCCTGCGCCGTGTCCACAAGCTCACGGTCCGTCTCCGGGGTGGCGACGTCGGCCACCGCTCGCAGCTTGTCGAAGGTGATGTCGCCTTTGCAGAGGGCCCCGACCAGGTGGGGAAGGTCCCCGGCCCGCTCTGCGACATGGGCGTAGGTCCGCGCCGTCGGGGCGGACACGGCGAACCGTTCAACGGCCCAGGCCTCCGGTGACGTTGCGCCCTCGTCCCGGAACGCCTCCCGCCGGCCCACCTCGCCCAGGAGCTCCACGATGCGCCCGTCGATCGTGGCCCGCATCTTGAAGAGATCGTCGAGCTGCGCACCGAGGTCCCCGTTGGAGAGCCCAGCCACACCGTCGGCGCCGAGCGCTGACGCCGGCGGCGTGGTTGTTGGCTGGGCCATCGGAGGAAGAACGGTCCCGCCGCACCCCAGAACGTCGGCTACTCCACGGAAGACAGTGTCGCGTTGGACAGCGTCCCGTTGGCACGCAGCGCCGAGATCACCCCCGCCGCCGCCGCAATTGCCGCCAGGACGTACGCGGTCACGGTGAACGCGTGTTGCGCACCGCTCGCTCCGTTGCTGTCGCCCCCCGCCACCACGAAGATGCTGCCGGTCACCGCCAGACCGAGCGCCGTCCCCATGCCGCGCGTCATGTTGAGGACACCGGAGGCCATCCCGGCCTGCTGCCCCGGGGCGGCGCCCATGATGGAGGCGTTGTTGGGCGAGGTGAAGAGCCCCATGCCCACCCCGATCACGGCCAGGAGGAGGAGCAACCAGACCGTCGACGGACGGAGGGCACCCATGAGGGCCAGGCCCAGGGTCACGAGCGCCATTCCGCTCACGGTGAGTGGCCGGGCCCCGACATGGTCGGCCAGCCGTCCCGCGAACGGCGCCACGATCCCAAAGGCCAGCGGCATGGCCATGAGCTCCAGGCCGGACCGGGCGGACCCCAGTCCGAGCCCCCGCTCCAGGTAGAAGGGGATCAGCAGCAACACGCCGAACATCACGAGGTACGAGCCGACGCCGCTGGCGATCCCGGTGGAGAAGCGGGCGTTCCGGAAGAGCCCGAGGTCGAGCATGGGGTCGCGATCGCGCCGCTCGTGCCAGATGAACAGCCCGAACAGGACGGCGGCAGCCAGGAAGAGCCCGATGATCAGGCTCGAGCTCCAGCCGAGCTCCGCCCCGAACGAGATCGCCGACACGAGCGCCACCACCGCCGGGAAGAAGACCCCGAGGCCGGTCCAGTCGAAGCGGACACGCGCCATCAGGTCGCGACTGCGGGGCACCAACACGATGGCGGCGAGCGCGCCGAAGAGCCCGAAGGGGACGTTGACGAAGAAGATGAGGCGCCATCCTCCGGCCGCGAGGAGCAGCCCGCCGATCGTCGGGCCCAGGGCCAGGCCGAGCGCCTGGGCCGCACCCTGCAGGCCGATGGCCCGCCCCAGCGATCGGCTGGGAACGACCAGCACGATGATGGCCAAGCTGTTCGCCTGCAACATCGCCGCGCCGATCGCCTGCAGCGCCCGGAAGCCGCACAGCGCTCCCAGGCCCGGGGCGAGACCGCACAGCACCGATGCCAGCGTGAAGATGAGGAAGCCGTAGACGTACAGCAGTTTGCGTCCCCACATGTCGGCGAAGCGCCCGACGGCGACGACGGTGGCCACCAGGACCAGGAGGTACGACAGGCCGACCCACGTGACGGCGCCGACGGAGACGCCGAAGGTCTGTTGCAGCGTGGGGAGGGCGACGGTGACGATGGACGCATCGAGCTGGCCCATGAAGGCGCCGACACACACGGCCGCCACGGCGTACCAGTGGGCGTCGCTGCGCTCCCGTATGGCTTCGGGCCGCCGCGGCTCGACCAGCAGCCGGTCCCAGGTCCACGTCCACGGACGCTCCTCGCCGCCTCCGGTCACGACGTCGTCGAGCCGCCCCACGTGACGACGTTGCTCGCCCTGATGTCGCGGGACGACGCGCCCGACGAGCACCTCGTAGCGGCCCGGGTCCGTGCGCCATGCGTGCGTGTCGACGTCCCAGTAGCGGAAGGCGGCGGCGCCCAGGTCGACCCGCACCGTCTCCCGGCCTCCGGGGTCGACGGCGACCTTGGCGAACCCGACCAGCTCGCGGTCGGGCCGGCGGACCAGGGACTCCGTCGCCCGCACGTAGACCTGCACGACCTCGGTGCCCCGCCGCGGCCCGTTGTTGACCACGGTGACGGTCACCCCGTCGGCGTCGGCCTGCACATGGTCAAAGGAAAGGTCGCCGTAGGAGAGCCCGAAGCCGAAGGGGAAGAGTGGCTCCAGGCGGGCCGTGTCGAAGAAGCGGTAGCCGACGAGGACACCTTCCCCGTAGACCACCTTGCCCTCGACGCCTGGATACCGGTCGCCCTCGACACCCAGTCCGGCCGGCCCGTCCTCGACACGGGCGGGAAACGTCACGGGCAGGCGTCCCGACGGCTCGGCCACCCCGACCAGCATGTCGGCCAGCGCGTCCGCGCCCTCCTCGCCGGGGTACCACGTCACGAGCACGGCCCCGGCGCGCTGCGCCCACGGCATCTCGACGGGGGAGCCCGCGTTGACGACCACGACGGTGCGCCGGTTGACCTCCAGGACCGCCTCGACGAGCTCGCGTTGGCGGCCGGGCAGCGAGAGATCGGGGCGGTCGTGCCCCTCGGACTCCCACTGCCCGTTGGAGCCGACGACGACCACGGCGACGTCCGCTTCGGCGGCGGCGCGCACCGCACGCGCGAACTCGTCGCCCGTGTCAGGCGGGGACGCCCCGATCCGCGCGCCCATGATGGGGGACGACGACGAACGCGGCCAGATCTCGACGGCGAGGTCGTACGTGCGCCCGGCGGCGAGATCGATCGTCACCTCGACCGGCTCGCTCCCGGCGCCGTAGAAGCCGGAGCCCCGCACCGGCTCGGAGTTGTCGACGACGACGGCGCCGTCCAGGCGGAGGACGGCCCGGCCGGCGCTCTCGAGCCCGATCTGCCACGCCCCCGACACGTCGGGCACGAGCGTGGCGGACAGGCGGACCGAGCACTGACCGACGGTGAGCCCAGGCTGCGGCGGGCCGATCCACAACACTCGGGCGGTGTGCGCCTCGCCCGTCGCCACAGGCGTGCCGGCGAGCTCCGGGTTGTCGAAGTACTCGATGCGCAGGGACTCGCCGCCGGCCGCGCTGAGCAGCCGCAGGTCGATCGGCGGAAGCCCGCGGTCGATCCGGCATCCCACCTCGGAGGTGACGGAGGCACCGGGGAGCCGCTCGACCAGCGCCTCGTCCACGCGCCGCCGCCGGTGCGGGGTCACCTCGGAGCTACCGCCCCCCATGGCGAGCTGGCCGGCGTTGGGGCCGATGACGGCGACGCGGGCGACACTCGCGCGGATCCAACGGCAGCAGGCCGTCGTTGACTAGCAGGACGCTTCCCTCCGCGGCCACGCGGCGCGCCACCGCCCGCCGCCCCGGATCGTCCTCCTCCTGCTCGTCGGGCACCGCCGTGCGCCCGAGGATCCCCACGCGCTCCATGAGCCGCAGGACGTGGCGCACCTGGCCGTCGACCACCGACTCGTCGACCTGGTCCTGGCGCACTGCGGCGGCCAACGTGGGCCCGAGCCACGCCGGGGGCCCGGGCATCTCGAGGTCGAGGCCCGCCGACGCGGCGGGCGCGGTCGAGTGCGTCCCGAACCAGTCGGACATGACGAGCCCGTCGAAGCCCCACTCACGCCGGAGCACGCCGCCGATCAGGTCGGCCTGCTCGCCGCAGTAGACCCCGTTGACCTTGTTGTAGGCGGTCATCACGGACCAGACGCCGGCCTCCTGTACCGCGTGTTCGAAGGCGACGAGGTGGATCTCCCGCAGGGGTCGCTCCTCGACCTCGGCGCTGATGGTCATCCGCTCGTGCTCCTGGTCGTTGCAGGCGAAGTGCTTCATACAGCAGGCGACCCCGCCCGCCTGCACGCCCTCGACATAGGCCCCGGCGATGCGGGCGGTCAGGAGGGGGTCCTCGGAGAAGGACTCGAAGGTGCGTCCGGCGAGCGGCGTGCGCACGATGCACACGGTGGGGCCCAGCAGCACGTGCACGCCCTTGGAACGGGCCTCGGCGGCCAGCACACCACCCAGTTGGCGGGCGAGATCGGGATTCCAGGTCGACCCGACGGCCGTGCCGCAGGGGAGGGACAGGGAGCGTCGCCCGATCAGGCTGTCACCCCGGACGCCCGACGGGCCGTCGGACACCTTGAGCGCCGGGATGCCGAGCCGCTCGATCGGCGGGAGGTACCACATGCTGGCGCCGGCCGTGAGGGATGTCTTCTCATCGAGGGTCATGGCGCCGATGAGGCGCTCGACGTCATCCGGTGTCATACGTCGTCACCAACCTTTCGGGAGTTCGTCACCACGTGTCGACGAAGGGTCGCCGACCATCGACCGGCCCGGGCCGGCCCGCCGACTCGAGGGCGTGGACGAGGCGCCTCCTCGTCACCGCCGGGTCGATCACGTCGTCGATCTCGAAGTGCTCCGCCACGTGCACCGCCTTCCCGTGCTCGTACGCCTTCGAAACCATGGCGTCGAAGGCCGCCGCCCGCTCGTCGACGTCGTCTATGAGGTCGAGCTCACGCCGGAACCCCAGCCGCACCGCCCCCTCGAGGCCCATGCCGCCCAGCTCCCCGGTCGGCCAGGCCACGGTGAAGAGCGGCCGCCGGAAGCTGCCACCGGCCATCGCCTGGGCGCCCAGCCCGTACGCCTTCCTCGTGATGACGCAGGCGAACGGCACCGTCAGCGTCGCCCCCACCACGAACATTCGGCTGACATGGCGCACCAGCGCCGTCGCCTCGGCCTCGGGCCCGACCATGAAGCCGGGGGTGTCGCACAGCGAGAGGATGGGCAGGCCGAAGGCCTCGCACAGCTGCATGAAGCGGGCCGCCTTGTCGGCGTTGGCCGCGTCGATCGCGCCCGCCAGATGCAGCGGGTTGTTGGCGATGACCCCGACCGCCCGCCCCTCGACCCGGGCCAGCGCCGTCACCATACCCGGGGCGAACGACGGCCGGATCTCGAGGGACGACCCCTCGTCGACCAGGAGCTCGATCGCCCGTCGCACGTCGTAGACCCGCCTCCGGTCGGGCGGCACGACGTCACGGAGCCGTTCCTGCTCCGGCGCCGTCCACTCGCGCACGTCCCCCTGGAAGTAGCCCAGGTAGCGGCGGGCCGCCTCGACGGCCTCCTTCTCGTCGGCGCAGAGGACATCGACGACCCCGTTCGGCACCTGCACCGACACCGGCCCCACGTCGTCGGGGGCGAAAACGCCCAACCCGCCCCCCTCGATCATGGCCGGGCCACCCATGCCGATGGTGGCGTCGGGAGTGGCGATGATGACGTGGCAGCATCCCAGTAGCGCGGCGTTGCCGGCGAAGCAGCGTCCCGAGACCACGCCGACGAGCGGCACCTTCCCGCTCAGCGCGCCGAACAGTGCGAACGCCTCGGTGTCGAGCCCGGTCACGACGGCCATGTCGGTGTCGCCCGGGCGCCCCCCGCCACCCTCGGCGAAGAGCACGACGGGAAGCCGGAGCCGCTCGACCAACTCGAAGAGCCGGTCCTTCTTGCGGTGGTTCATCTGTCCCTGGGTGCCGGCCAGGACGGAATAGTCGTAGGACAACACCGCGCAACGCGACCGTTCCTCGTCGAAGAGGTCGCCGTTGACCCGGCCGATGCCGGCGATGAGGCCGTCGGCCGGCGTGTTGGCGACGAGGTCCTCGGTGCTCCGGCGCGCCCGTTGGGCGGCGATGACGAGCCCGCCGTACTCCTCGAAGCTGTCCGGGTCGCAGAGGTCCTCGATGTTCTCCCTCGCCGTCCGGCGCCCGCCCGCGTGCCGGCGCTCGGTTGCCGCCGGCCGGCCGGCGTCGAGGGTGGCGGCGACGCGGGTCCGCAGCTCCTCGAGCTCGGGGCGCATCACGCCGCCGCGGCCGCCGGGTTCTTCCGCCGCCACCCTGCCGACCGTTGTCCCGTCCTCCTCCATCCGCAGGAGCACGTCCCCGGCCTGCACGGTGTCGCCGACCGACACGACCACCGAGGCGACCGTCCCGGCCGCCGCCGCCTCCACGACATGCTCCATCTTCATGGACTCGAGCAGGAGCAGCACTGCGCCCGCAGCCACGCGGTCGCCTGGTGCGACCGCCACGCGGAGCACGGTGCCGGCGAAGGGCACCGTGAGCTCGGTCAGCCCTCCCACAGGGGCGCGGGCACCTCGAAGCCGACCTCGGTGCCCCAGGTGTTGCGGTACGAGACCTCGTGGACCGGGCGGCGCTGCGCGACGCCCCAGGTCCCGGTGGGGTATCCGAAGCTGACCGTACCCGAGAGGTGCCAGCCTTCGTCGTCGGGCACGCCGAGGATCTGGTAGGTCTCGGTCGGGTGGAAGAACTGCAGCAGCGCGGTCAGGCAGCTCCCGACGCCCTCGGCGCGGGCGGCGAGCATGGCGTTCCAGACGGCGGGGTAGATGGAACCGCCCGTCGGGTCGTACTGGCTGAACGGGAAGAGGTACAGCGGGACCGTCTCGAAGTTGTCGGCCAGCCACTGGGCCGAACGCTGCACCTTGAACATCTGAACCGAGTCGGGCGCCTCGGGGTCGGCGTGGGCGGCCTCGAGCTGGTCCTTGTAGACGGTCTTCCACAGCTCGCCCATGGCGTGCTGGTAGAGCGGGGCGAGGGCCGCCTTCTGCGCCGGATCGTCGACCCAGAGGAAACGCCAGTTCTGCTGGTTGCCGCCCGAGGGGGCACGGATGGCCGCATCGAGGATGCGGGCCTGGACGTCGAGGGGGATCGGGTCCGGCCGGACCCGGCGCATGGCACGGGTGGTGTACAGCGCTTCGTGCAGATCCATATGCCCGGCACCTTACGTCGCCCGGGCAGGTCCGTGAGGGGCCGGTACGCGAGTTGATTCAGAGGATTAGTGGACCGGATCAGCCGACGGCCGGATCGCAGACATCCGGACTGGCGTCGAAATCCTGGCCCCTGTCGTAGGAGCCATAGGACCCCGGAGGTGCGACCCAGATGTGTCCCGCCGAGTCGTATTCGATGACGTACGAGGTCGTCGGCGGCGCACTCGCCATGAACGGACCCCCGTTGCCGCTGGCGGTGAGGGGCGCGTAGTTGGCGACATAGGTGGCTGCGCTCCACGGGGCCGGTGGCGAGGGATAGGCGCCCTTCTCCGCCATGTAGGCGCCGAGCGCGACTTCGAGGGTCTTGGCGTCGGCCGTGCAGGCCGCGATCTCTGCCGGTGCCTGATTCGGCAGGACCACGGCAGACGACGTCGTCGTCGTGGAGGTGGGGAGGGTGGCCGGGGTCGACGACGAGCTGCAGGCCGGGATCATGATGAGGAGTGCGACGGCGCCGGTCAGGAGTGCCGTCCTCGTTGTGCTGGTCACGGGGGTCGATGCTCCTCCGCTCGATCGACCACACTGCCTCCTCCACCTGGGCCTCGTGATGGCACCCCGCGGACGTCGATCAGGCGGTGGCGCCCTCGTTCAGCCGCTCCAACCTCTCGACCGCGTCCACGTACTCCTCGACCATGCCGAGCACCACGTCCTTGGTGCGGCGCACGCTCGTCGCCGCGCCGATGATCTGTCCGGCCGGGTTGAAGTTCACGTCCCTGGCCTCCTCGGGGTAGGCGTGGCCGCGAGACACGCACTCGATGGCCACCATCATCTGGAGCGGCATGCCGAGCGGCTTGGGGTTGCCCGGCGCCTCCCAGGCATCCGTCCAGTCGTTCTTGAGGAGACGGCAGGGCTTCCCCGTGAAGGACCGGGAGCGCACCGTGTCGCGCGACGTCGCCTTGAGGTACGACTCCATCTGCTTCGGCGGCACGTTGGCTTCCTCCACGGTGAGCCAGAGCGATCCCGTCCAGACACCCGCTGCCCCCATCACCATGGCGGCGGCCATCTGGCGCCCCGATCCCACTCCACCCGCGGCGAGCACCGGCAGGGGAGCGACGGCGTCGATCACCTCGGGCCACAGGACGATGGAGCCCACGTCGCCGGTGTGCCCTCCACCCTCGGAGCCCTGGCAGATGACGATGTCGACGCCGGCCGCCTGGTGGTTCAGCGCGTGCTTGACCGAGCCCGCCAGGGCGGCAATCAGCATCCCGTGGTCGTGAACCTGGTCGATCACATCGTCGGGAGGCGTTCCCAGCGCGTTGGCCACCAGCTTGACCTTGTCGTGGCGCAGAATGACCTCGACGAGCGGCGCCGCCGTGGCCGCCGTCCAGCCGAGCAGCTCCCGTCGGGGGCCGCCCTCGAGCTCGGGGACGCCGTGGTCGGCCAGGATCTTCTTGGCAAAGGTGCGGTGCTCGTCGGGGATCATCGCCCGCAGCTCCTCTTCCAGCTTCACCGGGTCGAGCTCGCCCATGCCCTCGTACTTGCCGGGGATGACGATGTCGACCCCGTAGGGACGGTCGCCGACGTGCTCATCCAGCCAAGTCAGCTCCACCTCGAGCTCGTCCGCGCTGAACCCGACCGCTCCGAGGACCCCGAGGCCGCCGGCGTTGCTCACCGCCGCGGCGACGTCACGGCAGTGCGTGAACGCGAAGATGGGGAACTCGATTCCGAGGCGTTCGCAGAGCTCGTTGTGCACGGGATACCTCCTGATTGGGTCTCCGTTGACCGTTGCCACGGAGATGGCTCGTCGTTGCCCGGGGTCCCGGTGACGAGAACAGATTCTACTTTTGATCGGCCGATCCTGCAGGTCCGGCCCGTTGCGGCCACCGGTCAGGCGCCCGCCGTCTCGGTCTCCTCTTCCTGGTCGGCGAACTGCGTCCGGTAGAGCTCGGCGTAGAGGCCGTTCTCGGCCAGCAGGCTGGCGTGCGTGCCCCGCTCCACGATGCGACCCCCGTCGACCACCAACAACTCGTCCGCCTCGCGCACCGTAGACAGGCGGTGGGCGATGACGAGGGACGTGCGGCCGGACAGGGTCTCGCGCAGGGCGCGCTGGACGGCCGCCTCGGACTCGGAGTCGAGGTGCGCCGTTGCCTCGTCCAGCACCACGACGTCAGGTGCCTTGAGCATGAGTCGAGCCAGTGCGACGCGCTGCTTCTCTCCACCCGAGAGGCGGTAGCCGCGCTCGCCGATGACCGTGTCGAGCCCGTCGGGCAAGTCCGCGACCAGGTGCCCGATCTGGGCCTGGGCAAGGGCATCGAGGACTTCGAGCTCGGTCGCCTCGGGACGGGCATACATGAGGTTGGCCCGGAGCGTGTCGTGGAAGAGATGCGGGTCCTGGGTCACCACGCCGACGACGTCGCGCACCGAGGCCATGGTGGCGTGCCGCACGTCGACGCCACTGATCCGGACCGACCCCCTCGTCACGTCGTAGAGGCGCGGGACCAAATTCGAGATGGTCGTCTTCCCGGCGCCCGATGGGCCGACAAGGGCGACCATGTGGCCCGGCTCGACGGTGAAGGACACATCGTGGAGCACCTCGCTCCGCAGGCCCGACTCGAGCACCGCCACCGACTCGAGCGAGGCCAGTGACACTTCGTCGGCACTCGGGTACGTGAAGCTGACGTGGTCGAACTCCACCGACGCGTTGCCGCGCCTGATGGGGACCGCGTCGGGATCCTCTTGGATCATGGGGACGATGTCGAGGACCTCGAAGAGGCGCTCGAAGGAGACGAGGGCGGTCATCACATCGAGGTTGACGTTGGAGAGCTGGGTCAGCGGCCCGTACAGGCGGGTCAAGTAGGCGGTCAGGGCGACCAGGGTGCCGAGCGACATCGCGCCGTCAACCGTGGCCACGCCGCCGAAGCCGTAGACGAGAGCGGTGGCGAGGGCCCCCGTCAACGTGAGCGAGACGAAGAACACGCGCGAGTAGGTGGCCTGGGAGATGCCGATGTCGCGCACCCGCCCCGCCTTGGCCTCGAACGTCGTGGCCTCGGCCTCGGGGTGCCCCAGCAGCTTGACCAGCATGGCCCCGCCCACCTGGAAGCGCTCCTGCATGACCATGTTCATCTCGCTGTTGAGGTTGTAGCCCTCCTTGGTCAGCGATCCGATGCGCTGGCCGACGAAGCGGGCCGGGATGAGGAACAGTGGCACGAGGATGAGCGCGGCCAGGGTGATCTTCCAGCTGAGGAAGAACATGGCGGCGAGGACGATGACCACGGTGACGAAGTTGCCGACAACGTTGGAGAGCAGGTCGGTGAAGGCCTGTTGCGCGCCGATCACGTCGTTGTTGAGCCGGCTGACCAGGGCGCCGGTCTGGGTCCGGGTGAAGAAGGCCAGGGGCATGCGCTGGATGTGGCGGAACACCTTGGAGCGCATGTCGTAGATGAGGCTCTCCCCGATGTAGGCGGAGATGCGGCGCTCGGTGAGGACGAGACCGGCATCGACGATGGCCAGGGCGGCAACCAGCACGGACAACCAGATGACCAGGTCGGCGTCGTGCTTGAGGATGCCGTTGTTGATGATGGCGCGCAGGATGAGGGGGGTGAGCGCGCCGACCGCCGCGTCGAGGATCACGACGGGGATGAAGACGGCCAGGATCTTGCGGTAGGGGACGGCGAACGTGAGCATGCGCCGGGCGGTACCCTTCTTGACCCGGTGTGCGAGCACGGCCCGGTCCTGGCGCATGGAGCGCATGCCGCCCCAGCCACCACCCCGGCCGCCTCCCATGGCGTGTCCCCGCATACTCATGCCTGCAACCTACCGTCGGACGTCCCCAGACCTGGTCAGGGACTCGGAGTCGGCCCGGTCGCCGAGGTGAACGGCTCAGTAGGCCCCGGTGCCTCGGACCATCGTCATGGGGGTTTCGAAAATGATCTTCAGGTCCCACGACAGCGACCAAGACGCCACGTAGAGGTAGTCGAGCTGCACGAGGTCCTTGCGGGTCAGGTCGTTGCGCCCCGAGACCTGCCAGAGGCCCGTGATGCCCGGTCGCACTTCGAAGCGGCGTGTCGCCCAACCCTCGACGTTGGACTCGTGGGGGACCAGCGGGCGTGGACCCACGATGGACATGTCACCCTTGAAGACACTGATGAATTGGGGGATCTCGTCGATACCGGTTCGGCGTAGGAATGCCCCGAACCGGGTGATCCGGCCCGTTTCGCCCTTCTTCTTGTGGAGCTCGTGCAGTGGCAGGTCGGGATCGTCCGTCTCGGGTGACGCTTCTCCGACTGGAGCGGACTCGGCATCCATGATCATGGACCGGAACTTCGTGACCGAGAACGGCTCCGCGGAGCGGCCGAGGCGGACCTGGCGAAAGAACACGGGTCCCGGCGAGCTGAGCTTGACACCGATGGCCACGACCAAGAACAGCGGCGACAGAACCAGGAGCACCGCCGAGCTCATGCACAGATCGAATGCCCGCTTCAAGAACCTGTCCCACGCGCTCAGATGGGGCTGGGCGATCTCGAGGAGGGGCGTGCCGGAGAGGTCCGTGAGGCGCGACCGCCAGCTGATCAACTCGTGGTAGCGCGGCACTATTGCAATGTGCACGGAGTTCTGCAGCCGGCGGTAGATGTCGAGCGACTCGGCCGAGGATTGTTCGCTCGCCGCCACCAGGATGCGATGGACCCTGAGCTGTCGGCAGAGCTCCGGGAGGTCGGTAACCCTCCCGATCGCACCGGCGTCGACCGTGTCACCGTCGACGGCACGTCCGACCAGGGTCATGACGGGCTCCTGCCGAACGCTGAGCATGACGCGATCTGCCGTCGTGCCCGAACCGACGACAAGCACCCGGGTCGTAGTAAGCGTGCGCAACAAGAAGCGCAGGACGACGCGTCCCACGGTGATGACGCCGATGGTGACGATGACCGCCATGACGAGCTGGGTGGCATTGGGCTCCACCGTTCCAAATGCGCCATGCAGGAACTCGCCGATAGCCAGGGCGAGTACGCAACCGCAGCCGACGCAGAAAGAGAGCTCGCGCAACTCGAGGAACGCGCTGGGCTGCAGGCGACGGTGCGCCACGCGATAGACACCGCCCAAGGCAAGGGCGAGGACGACCGCGATGGGAAACAGCGAGTCGAGCTTCATGTTCGTCGCCAACTCTCCCGACGCGTTCACGGATGCCGAGGAGAGCCTCGAGAGAAGGAGCAGGGAGAGGGGGAGTGCGATGCAGGCGCAGATGAAGTCGCAGGAGATCTGTATGAGCGTGAGATCCCTGTCGCTGACGGTATGTTCCGGAGAGGTAGCCTGGATGCCGCTGCTTTGGTGTGGCGCCGACAGCGGGGGTGGAGCCGCGAGCTTTCGCCGCGCCAGCGACCGCCGTCCGGTTGCCCGTCTCAACCTTAGGATCCGAGATGCTCATCGACCGACCGCCTCTGGCCTACCCCGCCTGTCGTCAGTCAGCCTACTCATTGGACAACATTCAGACAATGGGGGTAGCCAAGGGCGGTTGGTCCGAGGTACGGGAGCTCCACCTTGAGGGGGTTATTCGTCCGGTTCTCCATTCGAGCGGATCCGATCCTGGGCCGCACCAGCGCAGCGGGCATAGGACTCGGAGCTCAGCTATGGCGGCCTTTTGGATGTCGCTCAGCTGAGTACGGGCACCGTCGGACATCCGGGTGAACGCTGAGAGCCTGCGCTGATGCCGCTGAGCCCGCGACGGCATCCGTGAAGTGAACGCCGGGTTAACTTTGCCGTCACGAGGAGCCGCCGACGGCATGTACTCCGCCGTCGACATGGACGATCTCCCCGGTCGTCATCGGGAAGAGATCGCTGAAGAGCGCCACGCACGCCTTGGCGACGGGGGTCGAGTCGTGCACGTCCCAGCCGAGCGGGGCACGGTCGGCCCAGGTGTCCTCGAAGGCGCTGAAACCCGGGATCGACTTGGCCGCCATGGTCCGGACCGGTCCCGCTGCCACGAGGTTGACCCGGATGCCACGCGGGCCGAGCTCCTTGGCCAGGTAGCGCGACAGGGATTCGAGCGCTGCCTTCGCTACGCCCATCCAGTCGTAGACCGGCCAGGCCACCGTCGCGTCGAAGTCGAGGCCGACGACCGAGGCGCCGCCGCCCCGTCCCGCCGCCGACAGCATCGGCAGGAACGCGTCGACGAGAGCTTTGAGGGAGTAGGCGGAGATGTTGAGGGCCACCGAGACGTCGTCCCAGCCCGCGGCGAACATACCGCTGCCCAGGCAGTCCGGGGGCGCGAACCCAATGGCGTGCAGGATCCCGTCGAGGCTCTCCCAGCGGGCGGCCAGCGTCTCGCCCGCGGCAGCGAGCTGCTCCGGTGAGGTCACGTCGATCGCGAGGACGTCGGGCTCACGTGGCAGTTTGCGGGCGGTCCGCTCGGTGAGGGAAAGGGCACGCCCCGCACCGGAAAGGACGATCTCGGCGCCCTCCTCCTGGGCCAGTCGGGCCACGGAGAAGGCCAGGGAGGCATCGGTGAGGACACCCGTGATGAGGAACCGTTTGCCGTCGAGGAGTCCCACTGCGCCAGCGAGGTTATGCGAAGGTAGGGGCGTGCACGTGGGAATCCTCGGCGGGACCGGCCCAGCAGGGCGCGGCGTCGCGGTCCGGCTGGCCGACGCCGGCCTCCGGGTCACCCTCGGTTCGCGCGACGCGGAGCGCGCCACCGGCATCGCCGGTGACGTCGCGGCTCGCTGGCCCGATCTGGACCTGGCACTCCAGGGGTCGGACAATGCCGGCGCCGCCGACGCCGACCTGATCATCGTGGCGACCCCGTGGGACAGCGCCATCCCGACCGTGCGGTCGTTCCGCGAGACGCTGACGGGCAAGGTCGTGATCTCCATGGCGAATGCCCTGGTCAAGGAGGGTCGCGAGATGCTCGCCCTGATCCCGCCCCGCGGCTCGGTGACCGCCGCCGTGCAGGCCGCCCTCCCCGACAGCCTGGTGGCGGCCGCCTTCCATCACCTCCCGGCCTCGGAAATGGAAAACCTCGAATCGGGGTTGGAAGGCGATGTGCTCGTGTGCTCGGACCACCAGGAGGCCACGTTGGCCACCATGGGACTGATCGAACTGATGCCCGGACTGCGTCCGCTCGACGCCGGAAGCCTCAACCAGGCCGCCGCCATCGAGGCGTTCACCGCCGTCTGTATCACCCTCAACATCCGGCACAAAGCGCACTCGACGCTGAGGATCGCCGGTCTCTAGCGGTGCAGCTGTACGACACTGCGCGCGGCCAGGTGGTGGCGTTCGAGCCCGGATCGCTCGTGACGATGTACTCGTGCGGCATCACGCCGTACGACGCCGCACACCTCGGGCACGCCGCGGTGTACCTGTACTTCGACATGCTGCAGCGCCGACTACAGGACGCCGGGCACGACACCAAGTGCGTGCGCAACGTCACCGACGTCGATGACGACATCCTGCGCAAGGCCCGGGAGCTCGGGGTGCACTACCTCGACCTGGCGGCCGAGGAGATGGCGCGCTTCGACGCCGAGATGGGACTCCTCAACCTCTTGCCCGTGTACTCCGAGCCGCGCGCCACGTCGGCCATTTCGGAGATCCTGTCGCTGATCGGCGCCGCCCTCGAGGGCGGGTTCGCCTACGAGTCCGGTGGATCGGTCTACTTCAGCGTGGCGAGCTTCCCCGAGTTCGGCCGGGTCAGCGGCTACGACCGGGGCCGCATGCTGGTGCTCGCCGCCGAGCACGGCGGGCACCCGGAGGACCCCAACAAGCGTGACCCGCTCGACTTCGTGCTCTGGCAGCCGTCGCTGCCCGACGAGCCGGCGTGGGAGTCGCGTTGGGGCCCGGGACGGCCCGGGTGGCACATCGAGTGCTCGGCCCTGGTGCTGCGTGAGCTCGGTGAGACGATCGACATCCACGGCGGGGGCCGCGACCTCGTGTTCCCCCACCACGAGTGCGAGACAGCGCAGTCCGAGTCCGTCACGGGGCAGCCCTTCGTCCGGCTGTGGTTCCACGTGGGCCTGGTCGGCCTGGACGGGACCAAGATGTCGAAGTCGCTGGGCAACCTCGTCTTCGTCGGCGATCTCTGCAAGGAGTGGGACCCAGCCGCCGTGCGCCTCGCCCTCCTGGCGCACCACTACCGGGAGGACTGGGACTGGCGCACCGACGAGGACATGCCGGCGGCGGCGGCGGTCCTGGCCCTGTGGCGCAGCGCGCCCGAGGGTGACGGTGCCGCGGGGCTGGCCGCGGTGCGGGCCTCCCTCGACGCCGACCTCGACACACCCGGCGCCCTGCGCGCCCTCGACGACGAGGCGACGGCCGGGCGGCCCGTGGCCGACGGTGCGCGCTTGCTGGGCATCGACCTGTAGCGGGCCGACGCTCGTGGCTCTCCGCGAGCCGTCAAGGAGTTGCGACTGTGGCCCGGACGAGGGAGGACTGAGACGGCGGGCACGGAGATACTCAGCGACTGCTGCGGCACCGCGTCGATTCGCCGGGCTGACCATCGTCGTCATTGACGTCATGTTCGAACATTGACTGTCCCGCGTTCGGCTGATCGATGGGAAACTGTGAATCCCAGCCCACTGATTTCGAGGTCGCACGGCCAATGGAGAATCTGAGGACTCCAGTCAGCCGGCATTCGACGCCGGCTGACTGCGAGCGAATCGCCGTCGTCTTCCGACCGACACGCAGGCGTGGAGCGTCGCTTGGGATCTCAGCGATTTACTGGGTGCTCGTCATGTCACGGTGTCCGTGGGGCTCGCCATGGACGAGTGTGCCGCCGACGCAGCTCGGTTCCTGGCTGTCAGACCGACCAGGATCATTCGTTCCCTGTTGCGTTCGCTCGTGCTGTGCAGCACGCTCCGGATGTCCTTGAGTCCGACGTCACCTTGACACATCTGCCGAGTGTCCGCCGGGGGATGTCTTCTGGGTCGAAAGCAAGATCGGGCCGAGTGGAAAATTCACCGGCGCGGTGTGTCTTGGGAGTGGAGTGACGATGCGGGTGGTCGACAGCGCGAAGTGTGCCGTGCCCCGTGGTAGCGGTTTGGTCCTTCGGGCGCGCCGTGCCGGCGGTGAGCCCAAACCACCCAAGCACCATCTCGACCACGACGAAGCTGGTCGGCCACCCACCGAAGAAGTTGAACAGTCCACTACTCGCGGGGAGCGTCTCCGGTCTGTGGAGGCAAGGGAGCCGGAGAATCCGACAACGGCGGCGATTCGACCTTGGCGTGCCGCCCCATGGCCGGCCAGTCGACGTCTTCATCCTCTCCGGCGGGAAGGTTCTTGACGAACTCCGCATGCACATCAAGTGGGAGAGGGCTCAGGTCATGGGCAACCTTGCCATTGCCGTTTGTGGGGGCCGGCGCATTGCGTTTCTTGTTGTCCTTGGGCTTGCCTTTGTGCGAGGACTTCTCTTCGTACCGATAGTGGTAATACGCGGAGGAATCAGTTTCTGGGGCCCGGTTCAGCACGATGCCCGCAATCGGGGCGTTGATCTGATTGAGCATCTCAACTGACCGGACCACGTCACGGCGTTTGTCCATCCCGACGGACACCACGAGCAAAATGGCGTCGGCGTGCGTCGACAGGACGGCGGCATCGGTCACCGGCAGAACCGGTGCGCTATCTACGATGACCATGTCTGCGTAGGCGCCAAGGCTCTTGAAGACCTGCTGGGTCCTGGCGCTCGAGAGGAGTTCTGATGGATTCGGTGGGACTGGTCCCGTCGGGAGCATCAGAAGGCCAGGCTGATTGGGGACCGAAAGGAGCGCGTCGTCCAGCTCCGCTTCTCCCAGCAGGACCGAGGTAAACCCGACGTCGTTCGGTAGTCCGAAGAACTCATGGATTCGAGGTTGACGCAGGTCGCAGCCGATCAACACGACCCGCTGGCCTGCGTCGGCCATGATCCAGGCCAGATTGGCCGACGTGGTGGTCTTGCCGTCTCCCGCAGAGGGGCTGGTGATCTGTAGGACTTTGGTGGGAGTCTCCAATGCCATGAACTGGACGGAGGTTCGGAGTCCCCGGTAGGCCTCCGAGGGCGGCGACCTCGGGTGTGTTTGGGCAAC
Organism: uncultured Acidimicrobiaceae bacterium; assembly: GCA_963755375.1. GTDB lineage: Bacteria > Actinomycetota > Acidimicrobiia > Acidimicrobiales > RAAP-2 > Bog-473. The sequence goes on from CAVWKG010000016.1 coordinate 368,617, forward strand.
GAGGTATGGCCTTTTGCGGTCGCGCCATTCGTCGATCACGGGAATCAGACCGAGCACCGGGATTCCGGGCATGAGCTGCTCGAGCTGGTCCTTGCCCCGCACTCGGTCGTCTAGGTTTTCACGGAGGAGGGCAAAGCCGATGCCGAGGAGCAGGCCGACGCCTATCGCAATCACAGCGTCCCGAACTGGCTTCGGGGAGATCGGCACCGGATCGGGGACCGCCGGGACGACGAGCTGTCCGGCGCTCGCACCCTGTGCGGTAGTTGCTTGCAGCTGGTTAAGCTGCTGACTGGAGGGAGGAGAGCCCGGCTTCGAGATCAGTGAATTGCGCTTGAAGCGTGGCGAAGTCGCGGAAACCGGGAGTCGCCCGTGATGCTGGTTGATGCGATCCTGCTGGGCGAGGATCTGAATCTGAATCTGCTTCTCGGCGGCGAGCTGTGATTTGATGTAGCCCTGGGTTGCGACCTGGATGTAGGCGTGGGCGTACGCGTTTGCCGCCGCTGACGCGAAGTCTGGGCTCGTCGACCGCACGGCGATCTGGGCGACATTGGTGGCACCGACCTCGGTCGCCGTGACCGGCGGTGCGGTCGTGTGGAGCTCTGTGGCGACTGCCGCCTGCACCGGGGCGCTGCCGATGAGCTCGATGTCTGTGGCGACGTCCGCTGGTGAGAGGTCGGACGTCGAGGAGGGACCCGAGGCGCCCTGGAAGGTGAAGAGGACCTCGGCGGTCCCCTGGTAGGTGCGATGGCGAACATGGTCGAGACCCACTGCGGCCCCAGTGGTGACGACGACCGTCAGAGCGATCAGCAGTTTGTGTCGCCAGAGGATGCGCAGGTAGTCGAGCAGGCCGCGCTCGGCCGAACCCTGCTAGTGGTGCGCTCGCCGTCCGTAGCTCGAGCCATCCCTGCATACAGTACTCGAACCCCCCAGGAGCACGACCCCAGGGACGATGCGGACCGGACGTTCCGCAGTGTCAGCTCGTCACCCGACGGAGTTGAGGTCTGCCATTTGATTGGAGCTCAATGAACAGGTAATTTGCACTGGTGGCGAGGTCCCTGGCGGTGGTCGGCGAGGGGGCTTTGCGCCTGCGTTCGTTGTCGCCCCGATCACTCCGCCGGATGGCGCCCGCGGAGACGATCGTCCTCTTCGGACTGCTCGTCGCAGCACTATTCGGCGCGTTGCTCGCTGCCTCGGTCTCACTTCACGTTCTCCTCGCGCTCGCCGTGTGTCCGCTCGTGTTCGCGGTGGTCTGGATGTCACCACGCTCGACGATCCTCGGGCTTGCCTTCTGGCTCATCGCCCTCGGAATGGTCCGGCGGCTGGTCGGCGCCGGCAGCAGTCGGTGGGCTCGGCGACCCGCTCTTGCTCGTCGGCCCAGCGGTGCTTGTCCTCCTCTTCCTCGTGGCGAGCGGCCGGGGAGCACTGCGCCAAGCGCTCTCGCCTCGCCAATGTCATCGGTCTGCTCTCGCTGCTCGTGCTCGTCGAGGCGCTGAACCCTTTCCAAGGCGGACTTCTCGTCGGGCTGGGCGGGCTGCTCTTCATGCTCGTGCCAGATGCTCGCCTTCTGGGTGGGACGATCGCTCCTCGACGATGTGACACTGCGGCGCCTGTTTCGACTCGTCGCCGTGCTGTCGGTGGTGTCGGCCATCTACGGGCTCATTCAGCAGTTTGTCGGCTTCCCTTCCTGGGACGAGCGTTGGATCACCTCGAGCGGCTATGTCGCGCTCAACGTCGGTAACGGCGTCACCCGGGCCTTCGGCAATTTCTCCTCCGCCCAGGAATACGCTGCCTTTCTCAGCGTTGGCCTGGTGATCTTGGTGTCGAGCCTTCACAAAGTTCGTCGCGTATTCCTACCGCTGGCGCTTGGGGCGATCGGCCTCGTCGGATACGCGCTCGTCCTCGCGAGTGTGCGGACATCGCTTGTCCTCACGGCTGCCGCCCTCGGATCGATTGCGGCGGCACGAGTGAGGCTACGACCTGGTGCCGCGTTGCTCGCGGGTGCCTTGGCGGTCGTGGCGCTCGGTGTCGGATTGAGCTACGTTTCCGTCTCGTCGCAAACCGCCACGTCGGCGGCGGCAAACCCGGCGGGGACGCTGTTGCAGCACGACATCTCCGGAATTACCGATCCGACCGGCAGCGGTTCCTCGCTCCCGGGCCACCTCTCCGAGACCTTCGACGGTGTCAAGTCAGCCTTCTTGCAGCCGATCGGGTACGGCACCGGCTCGGTCACACTAGTCGTCCGGGCGTCTGGGTGCGTCGACGAATGCCGGCACTGACAGTGATCTCGGCAACGCCGGTACGGGCCTCGGACTCCTCGGGTTCATTCTCTATGTGCAGCCGTCGTTCTGGGATTGCTGTACACGTACCGGCTCGCTGTCCGTCGTCGCGACGCTGCTGGCTTTTGCGGCGCTCGGACTTCTCGTCGTCATGCTGGACCAGTGGCTGAATGGTGATCTCTATTCGGTGGCGTGGCTCGTCTGGCTCAGCCTGGGCTGGGTGGATCGGAACGCTCACTTGCGTCTCTCCGAGAGTGTTCCTTCGCTGATTCGACAGGAAAAGCAAGACACGCGCACTATCGCATGAACGAAATGATCCAGTCGGGCCCGGAGCCACCGGACGATCGACCGAAGGACGCGGTGGTTGCCCTGGTCGGGGGCCTTGATCACTCATGGAACTGACCACCCTCGGTCGAGGCTGCTATGCGCAGCGCGTACGTGACGAGTGGATTCGCCTTCTCCGATTCCCTGGATCCCGTCCTCCGCGGTGGCCGACGCGCTGGGTACCGTTGCTCGAGCTGATCGTTCGTTCGGCGGCGACGCCCCAGCGGCAACGAAGCAGAATGGCAAGACGAACGTGGTCGTGCGAGACGCCGAGCAGATCACGTCGCTCAAATCATGGTTGCCGCGTGGATGGGACTCTTTTCGTGGCGGAAACTGTGGAGCAATGAAAGGTTGATGCTTCGCTATCCATTGGAGGGGACCGGAGAGCAGGGATCGGTGGAGACCGGTAGCCGGGTCGAAAGGCGCCAGTCGATCCGAGTCGCCTATGTCGGGCCCACTCCTCGAAAGGGCGCCGGAGGCCCGGAGGGCGCCGCATGGCTTGTTCTTGAAGAACTCCGTCAGTCCGGAGTTCGGCTGGACCTCTATCTCACCGTCACGGAAGATCGGACGGAGATCGCTGCTCTCGAGTCGTTGCCAGGAGTGAAGGTGATCCGGGTTTCCAGCGTGTGGCGATGGAACCGCTGGTACAGCAGGAACGACATTGTCGCCATGGTGACGGGAATGGGTTCGACCTCGCTTGGTCGCCGACGGCTGGTGAACCTGCTCGTGGAGCAGCACAAACTCGTTCCATACGACGTGATGTACCAATTCTCCACAATCGAAGTGTTCGGTCGACGGCGGGACCGGCAGAAGCTTCCCACGATGGTGCTCCATCCCAGCGTTCATGCGGCGGGAGAGCTGCAATGGATGTGGAACGAGCGCGAACTGTCAAGGCGCTGTGAAGGGTGGCTGAGGCCCCGGCTCGTGATGGGCTGGTTTCTGTTCCGGAGTCGTCGCCAGCGGCGGGATATCGGTCGGGCTGCTCTCGTGCTCGCGCTGAGCGACGCGTTTGGTCGCCACCTCGTCGAGGACTATGGCATCGACCCCACCCGAGTTCGGATCGCCCCGAACCCGATCGACCTCGAGAGCTTCCGTCCGCGGCTACAAGTCCTTCCAACGGAGGGACCGTTGAAGATTGCGGTGCTTGGCCGGATCTCGGTTCGCAAAGGGATTGAATTGGTCGTCGAACTTTCGAGCAGAATGCGCGATCTCGCAGAGCTGGTTCACTTCGAGATCGTGGGCGACCCGTCGCTTTGGTCCGACTACAGGCGGCTCCTCGATGACGTTGATCCGACGATGGCGAGCATCCATGGCCATGTTCCGTACGACGAGCTGAAGGAATGGATCCCGACATGCGACCTGTTGCTCCAGCCGGCCAAGTACGAGCCATTCGGCCTGACTGTGGGCGAGGCCCTTGCATGTGGGGTTCCTGTTGTCGTGACGAGCGAAGTCGGTGCAGGCGAACAGCTCTCGGAGGCGTGCTCAATCACAATACCTCCGTGTGACGTCGAAGCTCTCGAGAAAGCCGTCCGCGAGATGGTCGCTCGCCTCACTTCGCCGGCCAGAGGGCCGATGCGAGCCGCAGCGCGATCCGAAGCAGAACGTCTCTGGTCGGCTGCATCGACAACGCTCCCGGTCATCGAGGCGCTGTTCCGTGTTGCGGCTCTTCGCACGGATGGCCCTGCTGGTCCGCCGTCGAATGAACCGCTCATGCCGGAGGCTTAACCGGGCATGAGTGAATGTACGGCAACGCCGCTGACGTGTGACAGTATTTTCATGTGCTCACAATGTCGCATTTCGGATAGCGGGTGAAGCATCAGCAAACATCCGAACCTAATGATCCCAAAGAAGAAGACCCATCTGTTGGCCGCCGTGGAGTACAATTCGAGCGAGGAGCAAAATCATTGACTTCCACAAATCGCACGGCATTGGAAGTCACCGTGGTCGTACCAACGTATCGTCGACCTGATCAACTGGTGAAATGCCTCGCCGGACTACAGGCTCAGACCTATAGATCATCGACAGTAATCGTGGTGAAAAGAGATGGCGACGAACTCACCGAGAGCTGTTTAGCCGGCTCCCTACCGCTCGATCCACAGGTGGTATCCGTCGAAGAAGGCGGCCAGATGGCGGCGATGGCCGCTGGGCTCGCGGCCAGTCGGACTCCGCTGGTTGCGTTCACTGACGACGATGCGATTCCGAGAACCGACTGGATCGAGCGCCTGATCAAGCCATTCTCGAACTCCGAAATTGGCGCTGTTGGCGGACGAGATGTTGTTGTGTCCAACGACCTCCATAGTACGGAATGCCTAACGGAGACAGTGGGGTTGGTAACACCTTGGGGGCGCCTAATTGGTAACCACCACATCGGGGTTGGTCCCGCTCGGTACGTGGATGTCCTGAAGGGGGTCAACTGCATGTACCGACGCACCGCCATTGCTATACCAAGCAACCTTCGCGGCTCCGGCGCCCAGGTGCATAACGAAGTGGCCATCGGGTTGCGAGCCAAATCCAACGGGTGGAAATTGCTCTATGACCCTCAGATTATCGTTGACCATTATCCTGGAGAGAGATTTGACGTCGACGCCCGGTCAAAACGCGCCAAAGTCGCAACTTTCGACGTCGCCTATAACCTGACGTTGTCCATCGGATCTCAGGGGCTCGTGCCGGCGGTACGAAGAGTGATTTATGGTCTTCTAATCGGAGACCGCTCTCTGCCGGGTTTTGGGAGAACAGTGATTGCACTCCTTACCGGCAGCGAGAAACGCGTATTCATCGAACACCTTGGACCCGCATTGCGAGGTAATTCCATGCGGGCTTAGAGCTTGCGTGCGGCCGAGGTGTCACTTTCTACTGAGGAGTGCTGGCTGTGACAATCCTCACACACGAGAGCAGCTTGCAATCCATGTAAGGCCACGATTTCGCGACCGGACGCCGGACGGACGCGAGTGCCGCACGTACGCTTGCTCGTTTTTTGTTTGCATCCAGTGACGGTTCTGGCGCCCAACTACTCTTAGATGTGACAGTTGAGCGTTCGATATCTTGCGTTCATTGCACAGCGGCGCGGTTAAGACCTGAGGGGAGCGATTCAACCCTTGACCGTCGGGTCATGGGGCACAGATTCACCTTCCACACCCGGACCGTGTAATGCGACATGAGTCGCTCGCTCAGCTCGTCCGACGTCTTCGCCATGAAGTGAGGATCCGGTCGGCCTCGCCCCCGATGCTGAGTTGGCGCCGCGTCCACGTTGCACATGCCAGCGGACGGCCCGTGACGATTCTCGGCGAGGCCGGTGGGGCTTCCGCGAAGCGATGTCCGCATAATCAGCGACGCGGTGTCCTTTAACGCTGGCTTGTATCCAAGACCTAAAAATCCTTTCGGCAGATAGGAGCCCGCCCACGCCGCGGATGCGACAGCCCCTGCCCGCTTGGTCAAGCGCCCTGCTCCGTGAATCGCAACCCGAGACTGATGGCGTCGTGCGATCACTTCCCATGCGTGAGCAGCATCACGGCAACCGAGTTCTCGCCACCATTCGGCGTAGCTCTCCGCGAGCGCGACCCTCTGTGCGTAGACGCCATTTGAGGTGTGGAGAGACCGGTTTACGTTGTACCGTACATAGTGTCCTAGGTCTTCGCTCGTGACGCTGGCCTCGTGGAGACGATGCCGGGCCAGGACCTCGGGCAACTCGATCATCTGGCCGAGACCGAGAGCGACGAACTGGATCCATTCGTCCTGAAGCATCGGTCCGGTGGCGAACTGAGATTGAGGGCGCGGCTTTTGCGCGATCGATAGCAGCGAAGCATCGAACACCATTGCGAAGCCTTGTCTCATAGGTAGACCAAACCCGCGGTAGCGGCGGGTCCGCGTGGTGTACGTGCGGGGGTAACGGGTGATCTGTGAAGGCCGTAGGCGCCGACGCAGTCGCTCATCGACAAGGTGACTGGAATGAGTAACCAGGGTCGGTGTGCCCTGGGCGTCAAGAACCTCAAGACAGCGGCGCAGCTTGGTCGGGAACCACACATCGTCCTGGTCGGCGAAGGCCAGGTAGGTCGTGGTTGCTCTTGCGGCGGTCTGAAGAAAGTTCTCACCCACTCCAAGCCGTTGGGCGTTGCGCTCAATGGACACCGGGAACGGGGCCGTTGAGCGGAACTCCTGAAGGATCTCATGGGTTGCATCGGTCGATCCGTCATCCCCAACGAGAAGCTCGGCCGGGAGAAGATCCTGCTCGCGGATACTGGCGAGCTGGTCTCGAAGGTATCGATCCCCGTTGTAGGTCGCCATCACGACCGAGACGCTTCCGCGCATTCCCACAGGACGATTATACGAGAATGGCGTGGACCTGGCCTCAAACATATGAGCTGCGTTCTTCAGCGCACCTCTGGCATATTGCACCATTTTCCTTTAGACGAGTTCGCTCCAAATCACGCGAGTCTGCAAGCAGGGGTGTGATTCCGGCTCAGGTGCTTGTCCCTGACTGGCGCGAGGACCACACCTACCGTCCCCACTCGGACCAACTTCAGCTCACGTAACGGCTGGGCCGATCATCGGTGTCCGCTCAGACAACATGAGAGATTGATGAAACTCCATGAACCCCTGGTTGGCAATCGGATTCTCGGATCCTCCAGAATCGTCCTACCCAAGATCGGAGTGCGTTGACCACACCTTTCAGCCCTTGACTGCTATGAGACGTGCTCGGTAGACGCGGCCAGCGATCCGCTGACGAATGGGTGTCGGACTTCGATAGGTGATTCTCCATCCGGCTGCAGCGAGAAGCCGGGGTAGATGGTCCTCTCGGAACGAGTGCGGGTGGCAGATGACATTGAAATCATGCGGGTGTAGCCGGCGAGTGACTTGGCGCCACTTGACTAACCCCAGAGTAGAAAAGACGTTCACCCCGAATAGCAAGGTGCCGCCCGGCTTGGCCAAGCGAGCAGATTCTACAAGGATGGCTTCGGGGTCCTGGGTGTGGTCGATGACGTTGTCGCAAACGACGAGGTCGAAGACTCCGGGATCAAGAGGGATTGGCTTGGTGGCATCGGCCTGAAGATACTCGGTGCGTTCTTGGAGACTCCGGGCGAAGTTGTCCACTACTGCATCGCCAGTCGAAACGATGAGACGTGGAAGTGGATCAACTCCGACCGCCTTATCGGCGTCGCTGATAGCGCTCCAGCCGATGCCCAAAGGACCAACTCCGAGCTCGACCACTGCACCGACAGTCCCAATGGAGCCGCAGTTGGTTCCAAACTCCACTAGGCGTGTCACCTCTTCAATCTCCGACAGGACAGCGGCGACACTCGTGACCGTGCCCTTCCAATAGCTGAGTTCTTGTGTCTGGGCGCTTTCCCAATCGACTGGCATGCGTCTGAGAATAGCGCCACACACGAGTCACGCGTTCGCTCGTTTTTCCGTGGGGAATGGTGATTCCGTCCCAGTTAAGATTGTCTATTGCGTCATCGAAAGTCCTTTCACGGGCCAGATCGGGCCGCCCAATGGTGAGTGGCGGGACTTCGCTCGATGAGATTGCTGTCGAAGGTTTCCATCCGTGGAACGCGCTCAGTAATGGCCCTCGCAACGATCGGTGCGCGAGACGAAGATGGCTCGCATCGCAGTCGATCTTTCGGTCAGGATGCCGAAAGAAGCGCGAGAATCCTCAGGCAGTCTTTCTGACGCTGCCGTTGTCCCGCAGCGGTGTCGACGCTGGGCCAATTTGTCAAGGGCACCTCGTTGTCGATTGGAGCTACCTCCGCTTCGGAACGGACCTCACACCGGACCCTGGGTCAACCGGGGATTCGATGATCGCAGGCGGGGGACTTCCCGATCCGCGACATGTTGGCGTTTCTGCGCGCCCCCGGCCGGGGCACCGCACTTAGGAAGGGTCCATCACGCCGACGGCTTGTGTGAGGATGTGTCGCGGTCAATCCCGAGAGGACCTGGGGCCCGCACCTCAGTTCTGAGATTCGTCGATGTGTTCACGCGCGATCACGTCCAAAAGGAACCGGCTAACCCTCGTCCCATCTGCCCGCTGATGTGAGTCGGGCGGTTGGTCGATTATCGCTCGTCTTTTCTGGTCAATCTCATCGCTCGTCACTCCCTCAATCATCGTCACGAGGCTATTGAGATAGGTTGGGTCCCAGGGCGCGTCCCCACTTATGCGCCAGATCCAACCGGTGTCAAGGTCGTAGGACGCCGCAGTTTGACCAGTGACGACTGGAAGTCCCGCAGCAACGTACTCAGCTAACTTCGTCGCATAGCGAAAGCCACCCACCTGATCGACGCTCTGCGGCAAGGAACCTATGTCCATGGCCGCCAAATAGGCGGGTACCTCTTCGCGAGGAACTGGCCCGATCAGACGGACCCGTTCACCCAGTTCCGCCCCTGCTTCGCTTTCCAAGACCCGGCGCCCACTTCCGCTGCCTATGACGAGCGCGATGACATCCCGACGGGCGGACCGACGAACGGCATTAACGATCTCAAGGCCATAACAGTATGAATACCGCTTGTTCCACATGAGAGTGCCTACTATGCCGATCACGAGCGCCTCAGCAGGGATGTTCAGTTGGGCGCGAACTCTTACGCGATCTTGTTGGCGCTCCTCAAGTGGCCGCTGAGGAATCCATCCAGGAGCCGTCATCGCTCGAGGCGCTCCCAAGGACATAGCTCGTCCTGTCAGGTACGGCGTCCAACCAATCACTCCGGCGGCAAGACGGCATAGAACGTGCTCGTAGATCGAGCCTGGGAGAGCGAGAGCTCTCCATCTGCTGGCAAGATATGGACCGATCGCATCGCCGGTGCTGAATACATACGGAATGCCGAAAAGCAACCGCATCACAATCAGAGGCATTCCACCGCCGATACCCGTTCCCTCCATCAGCACCAGGTCCGGAGAAACTCGGCGAACCTCACGGATCACGCTCCACGGCGTCAGCAGCAATCGCTGACCGAATGAGCCTCTGGTTACATCGACGAAGACGACGTCCAAGTCGCCGACCAAAGCTCTGAGCCTAGAGCCGTCTCCGCTCGAAAGTCCTTGGGTTGCCAACGCGCATATTTTCGGTGAACTCTGCCCGGCCGTCATGGAAACACCTCAGCTGCGACTCTTCACGCTCTATATCACCAGGTTAGGTCGGTTACGTCCGGCGGGCATTCTGCACCAGGCCCAACGGTCCGATGCCCGGAGTCTTTTTGGTCGGGTTCCTCGCAGAGCAAGGCGTTCTGGGCGGCGAACCGGCCAATTCGGGCCACGCTCGTCGAGCGGCTCGGTGAGGGCCATCCGGAGCTGGCCGAGGACTCGAACATCGGGTAGCCCAACGAAGAGCGCGACATGCGCGTCGGGTCTGACTCCACAGAGAGGCTGTCCAGACGCGAAGGTGTAGGAACCTCCCGATTCTGGGAGAAAAGACGATTCAGAAAGGGCGACTTGGTGCGGCAAGTTCCTCGAGCTGCTGGCCGAGGCGGTCGGCAACCTGGTCCCACCCCCCACGGCTTTGCACTCTTTTGCGTCCTTCGGCACCAAGGGAGCGGCGAAGGTCTGCGCTCGCGGCGAGTGCCGCTAGGGCGCGAGCGAGGTCACTCCCATCGCGTTCGATTATCATTCCGGCTTCGTCATCTCCCAGCAGTTCGACGACGCCATTCACCGCGGTGGCGACCACGGGAAGAGAGCATGCTGCCGCCTCTAACGCCACCAACGGGTAAGCCTCGTACCGGCTCGGCAAGACGAATATGTCAGAGGCTTTATAGAAACTAGACGGGTCCGCTTGCCACCCAAAGAATTTTACGCGTGTCGGAATCCCGGCCATGGCTGCTCGATCGGTGAACCTGGACTGGTCTCCCGAACCAACCACCCAGAGCTCAAGATCGTCATATTCTTTTGAGGCTAGGGCGACGCCATCTATCGCGATATCAAGACCTTTGTGGTCCCAGTCGGCTCCAACGAATAAGGCAACAACGGTATTATCTGGTATGCCCTGTTCAGTGCGAATCCGCGCCCGGACTACGTTGTCTGGCTGATATCGATCGGTGTCTACGGCATTTGGGATCACCGCTATTGATATACCCGGATAATGCTTCCTCAGTTCGTCCGCGACGCCGTTGGACACCGCGTGAAACTTTCGCAACCGTGTGGGGCGGTAGCACCACCGCTCAGCAGCTAAGGCGAGGAAACGGTTCGCTGTGGTGTTCAAGCGGCGAGGCAGCGGTGCGCTACCCGGGGCCAGGCTGCCCATAGCCTCGACCAAGCCAGCGTGGCACAGATGTACGGAGGAAATGTCGGCGCGATTAGGGACAGTTGCTCCAGCGACGTGGACTAGTCCTCGTAACGATCTCAGTCGCCACCCAGCCAAGACAGATCTCAGTCGCCACCCACCCAAGACAAAGAAGCAAGCGTACCTGAGCGGTGCTGGACGCCGAGGCAGCGGTATCCGATGCCATTCCACGAGCTCGCGGAGCTCGGGAGGCAGCGTGGCTGATACCACGGTGATGTGCCATTTGTCCCTGAGCCTCTTGATCACCTCTGCGTGGACTCGATCCATCCCTCCACGGCCATGGAGATCCTGGGCAACAAAGACGAGTCGGCGCGTCGGTTGTTCGATCATATGAGCATTGCCCGGTGGGACAGGTTGATTCTATGCCGATCTGTCAGGCAGAGTGCTCTCCGGGCACGCCCTTTCCACGATACGGCTGTCGCTCACACGAACCTCGCTGTCGATCTCAAGAACCTTGAGCCTCGACGAGCGGAAGGCACGATGTTCCATCTCGACAAACCCCACGTCCTCCAACTGCCGCGCCAACGTCTCGTAGTCGTAGGAGAAGCGATGTTGGCTTCCTTGTCGAAAGTGAGCACTGACGACTTCCATGGTGCTCCGTACGAAGAGCCCGTGGACTCATAGGGGAGCGGACTGAAGTCTCGCCATCTGCTCCGAGCCATCGGAACAATAGGCCTTCGGAGAGACTTCTCACCGTCGGAAACGATGACGCGGGATGACGCCCTGAGGACGCAGGACGCTGCGGGGCCTCGTCGTAATAATCGAGATGTTCGACGAATGCTCCGTAAAGATCCCACGTCCGGATCGACTACAACACTTGTCGGTCCCACTCATCACTTGGGTACTCGGCCCTGGTCGAGTTTCGCCGATCGGTGGCCGTTCAACGAAGCCGGACTCTCAGAGAAGGTTGATCAACGGGTCCGGTCAGCAGCGCCACAACAGCGCCGACTGGTTCCGCCGGCGGCTGGCGAGCGCCGTCGCTCAGGCCTGCGGGCTCGCAGACGCCTGGGCGATCAGCTCCTCGAGCGCCTGCAGCTGGTCGGCCGCGATGTCGGTCTTGGCGGCCTCGACCGTCGAGCGGAGATGCCCGGCGTCGTTGGTCCGGAAGAGCACGACGCCGCCGCGGTTGCGGGCCATGGCACGGCGCAGGAGCAGCGCGGCGAGCACGCTCGCGTCGGTCGCCTCGCCGTCGAGACGGCCCGACCACTCCCGGAGCGCCGATTCGCTCGCTCCGGCAAGGTGAGCCCGCAACGCCCTCAGGTTCCGGTCGAGGACCCCGTGGGTGATCGTGCTCGTACCACGGCGTCGAGCGACCCGATCACCTCTGCGCCGAACATGTCGCCGTCGTCGTGGAACTGCACGAGGGGGACGGCAAGGGACTCGTGCCCGAGGATCTCCAGGGTGCCGGCGACGCTCGTCGCCGGGCCGGCGCACCCGATCGCTCCGGAGCCGACGAGGTCCGACAGGACCTCTTGGACCGACCCCGAGGCCCACTCTTCTGGGGTGCACTCGTGGAGGAGGAACGCCTCGAGGCGATCGCGCCGCAGGGCGCGAAGGCTCGTCTCTAGGCTCTGCCGAATCTGCTCGGGGCCGAACTGCCCCCCCCGCACACGGGCAGTCGCTCGCGACCGCACTGCCCCGTAGTAAGGGCCCGGGACCTTGCGCAGCACCGCGCGGGCGAGCGCCTTCGTGCGGCGGCCCGGCAGGCCGTAGGTGGCGGCAGGAGCGATCCCGCACTTCGAGGTGACCGTGCAGGGCTCGTTTGTCGTGGTGAGGAAGTCGCCAAGGATCGCCTCCGCGTCGCCGGACCCGTACGAGCGCGCGACGTCGAAGTGCCGGATCCCGAGTTCGACTGCCGCCGAGAGCAGCCCCATGGACTCGCTCCTCGTGTTCGAGCCGACGATCCCGCTGCAGCCGAAGCCGAGAGCGGTGGTCGTGGTGCCGGGTCTCCCGAGTCCGGCCGAGGGGATCATCACCCCGGTGCCGTAAGCGCGAGCGCCAGATGGTCGGCGAGGCGGACCGACAGCGCCAGCATCGTGAAGGTTGGGTTGGAGACGCCGCTTGTGGGGAACACCGAGCAGCTCGCGATGTGGAGGTTCTGGACCCCGTGCACCGTGCAGTTGGCGTCCACGACGCCGCGGGCCGGGTCGGTGGCCATGCGAGTGGTCCCCATGTGGTGGCCGATGTCGACGACGACGCCACTCAGCTCGCCCGGGTCATCGGACAGCGAGAACGCGCCGACGTCCACGCTGGCGAGCCCGAGCCGCTCCATCTCGCCGACTACCATTTCGACGAACTGCCTCGCGGTCTCAATCTCGGCCTCGCCCAAGCGCCAGTCGAGACGGGCGACACGCTGGCCGAGGGCGTCGACGCGCTCGCCGAGCGTGACGCGGCTGTCGGGGTTCGGTGCCTGCTCGAGCCCGATCGCGAGCGACATCGCGCCCTGAGGTGTCCTGGCTAGGCGCCCCGCGCACGTAGTAGCGGTTCGCCGCCGTCGCGAGCTGGAGGGGGTGGCGGGCGATCTCGCGGAGCTCCTCGAGCCGCCCGCGCCCGAAGCGCCGCTCCCTCAGCGCCGTGACGAGGGACTTGCCCGCCTCTACGCCCGGCAGCCGGGCGCCCTCGAAGACGACCGACGCCCCGCAATTCAGGCTCTCGGTCTCGGCCTGCCACTGCTCGGCGGCGCGGATCAGCGGCAGGTACTTGATACCGCCCTCCTTGCGGGGCCGGAAGTGCTCGCGAGCTGCCTCGCCGGTGATCTCGCCCACGGAAAATCCGGGGTGGTCCTGGAAGTACCTCCCGACCAGGTCGTGGCCGTTGCCGATGCCGCCCTCGGAGCGGCTGGTGGACGACAACAGCAGCCGGGCCGTCTCGATGCCGCCACAGCACACGACGAAGTGCTCGGCGCCGACGGTGAGCTCGTGGCCGTCGATGTCCCTCGCCGTGACGCAGTCGACGGCGTCGCCCTGCGGGCTGGCGACGATCCCGGTAACGTTGGCGTGGAGCACGACATTGATCTTGCTCAGGGTCTCGAGCGTGTCGCGCGAGACCTCGGCGAAGTTCGGGCTCGGGCTGAACTGCGAGTACACCGTGGAGAGGAGCCGCTCGTCGAAGGCCGGGCCGGCGGGGAGGACGCTCGGCCACCGGGGCTCTCCCGGGTCGCCGAACGTCTCGATCGCCAGGATCGCCTCGGCCCGCTTCAGGTACGGCTGCAGCTCGGCGGGTGTGAGCGGCCAGCCGCTCTCGGGCACCCACGACCTGGCGGTGAAGTCGATGTCCTGGAGGGGCAGCGCCTGTCCCGCCCAGCGGGTCGTGGCGCCGCCGAGGGTCCGGAACCGGAGGGTGTGGATGCCGGTGTGGGCGAGGCCGACCACCTCTGAGCGGAACAGCTCCTGCGAGCGTTCCTCGAATCGCCGCCCGCCCCCTTCGAGGACGATGACAGAGACGCCGTTGCGGGCGAGCTCGGTCGCCACGGTGATCCCCGCAGCACCCCCTCCGACGACGCAGACCTGTGCCCGCAGCTCACGGGGATCGGCAGCGGCGATGTCAGTCAGCACGTTGGGGTGTTCCTCAGGGTCGCATGCCGTCGTGGTGGCAGCCTTGATCTGGCACGACAATACTCCGGCGAGGGTCACGCGCTAGCGGCTCGACTTGGGCGCGATGCACCTGAGGGAGCGCCGCCTCGGCATCGTCCTAGACGCGGTTCACGAGCCCGATCGCGGCGGCTCGACGCACCGGCCTGCATGCCGTGGCGCTTGCCGTGCGATCGGTGAGCGCCGGCGGCCGGAGCGCAGGTCACAGGGTGAGATCGGTGACGCGAGAGCGTACGTGAGATCCGTTAATCGCCGTTCCAGAGAATCATCGGACACGATGACTATCGGGAATTCTCCGACTGTATGACTGTTGCTTCAACGACGTGTCGAAATGCAGCTCTACCCGTCACCTCATCGCGTGGCCCAAAATCCGCGAGTCGCCCACCATCGAGCACGAGAAGAAGGTCGCAGTCCTCTACTGTCGCCAGCCGATGGGAGATCACGATAACTGTTACATGATCACGTAACTCCGACAATGTGCGCCGCACCAAGCTCTCTGATCGCCCATCGAGTGCGCTGGTGGGCTCATCCAAGACAAGTACCCGAGGCGACCCGACGAGCGCCCGAGCAATGGCCAATCGTTGTCGTTGTCCTCCCGAAAGTGCGTCACCGCCTTCCCCCACTGGCGTCTCATACGATCGTGGCATCGCTACAACGTCCTCATGAAGATGGGCAGCACGCGCTGCAATCTCAATCCTCTCTTGGGAAACATTCCGGAAAAATGAAATGTTTGATGCGATCGAACCTTGCAACAAGATCGATTCCTGGGCTACCAGCGCAATCGGGCTTGTCCCGTTTCCCTTCCTGATAGATGACGCTGGTACATCTCCCACGAACACATGTCCATGTGAGGGCATTCGCATTCCTAGGACCAATTGACTCAGCGTCGATTTTCCGCTTCCAGACCTTCCCACAACGCCCAGAATCTTACCGCTAGGAATGTAGAATGATACGTTGTTAACAGCCTCAGTTCCCGAATCATATGCATACGAAACCCCATCGAACTTAACGTCAAAATTTTCAGGAACTCGATTTCCATTGAATTCCGGTGAACTGGCCTGATAGTGCCGAACTTCTGCTTGGACTTCATCCAAAAAGGGTTCATCCGACCGAATCTGTTGGCTACTCGATTGGATCGCGGAGCCGTAGACCAGTGATCGCAACGTGAGCACCAGAATTGCCCCGGTTGCGCCGAGATTTTTTCCTGAGTGAGCGAGCAGTAATGCGAGACCAATAATGATGAACCCCAGCGCGAGTGTTTGGTAGACGACGGAATTGTATTGCCCCAAGAGGCGGCTTTTCGCATAGCTTATAGCAGCCTCGTGATTTCGTTGGTGCAGACGATCTGTCGCCTCTTGCTCCACGCCGAACAAACGAAACTCACGAGCCAGGCGCGTATACTCAGTGGCTAGGGTCGCTATCCTTTGGCTGTCATTTGAAAGCCGAACGGAGGCCGTTCGGGTCAATGTGAGGATGGGGCGCATGACCGTTGATAACACGACGCCGGCTACGATTACCACACTAGCTGTAACGGGATTTACTATAAAGGCGGCCAACAGAAGCGCCAATGCTCCGAAAATGCCTTGCAGCCCAGTGGAGATAGCTTGTGTTAACATGGCTATATAGTCGCAGTTGACCGTTAGGAGCTGTTGGACGTGACCAAGCCGTTCCGCCGATTGAATGTCCCAACTGGCCTTGAAATACGAATCCATGATCTTGTCTCGACCTATCTCCACCGCCGAGCTTGACATTGAGCTAGTGACGGAAGCCGAAGTAATACTAAACAGAAAGAAGAGGATTAGGAGTCCGATACAAACCAATATTGAATCGTGTAATGGTATCGATAATCCATGGAGCTTTAGATTGTCATTGCCTTCTGCGTGGCTTGCCGCCAGTTCAGTTATTATGACGAGGAGTGCTGCCTGTGACAATCCTCCCACAAGGGAGCAGCTTGCAATCCATAGAAGGCTACGATTTAGCGACCTGAGGCCCAGGGATCTCAACGACGTGAGTATTGCAAATACACTTCTCTGCTTTGTACTTTTCTTTGCTTTCGGTCTGTGTTTCGCGCGGCCAACTACTCGCAGGTGTGACATTCTTGAGGAAACCTCTTAAGTCGAGCGATCGATATCTTGCGTCTCATGCAAAGGGCTTGTTCAAACTTCAGCATCGAGTAACTGCCCGGGCAAATCTGTGAGCAGGAGTTTAGTGGCGGCTTCGAGATTTCAGCGGGATGTGATGCTCGAGGAGGTGCCACTTGAGGTTTGCCGGCCGTCGAGCAGCGCGCGTACGCGGAAATTCCGAAACGATGAGAAGCTGAAGGCGGCACGCTTGGCGCGCTTGATCAGGTTTTGGGCGGCCGTGGTGCGGTCGCGTTCGAGACGTGGGAGGGGTGCCCGGCGACGATCTGTTCCGTCAGGCGGGCGAGGGTCCGCCGGACCGAGCGCACTCGACGGGGTTGTCACGATCGGCGATGTCGGTGACGAGGCGCTCGATTCAGTCGCGTGGTGATGGCCTTGTCGCCGTGTGCGTAGAGCTCCCGGACGGCCTCCTTGGCATTCCAGGTCGTGGCGACGTGCTCCGTAGCCAGAGGTCGAGGAACCTCGCGTCGGAGTCTTCGAGGCGTTCGTCGGCCTTGGTGACAGACGCCGGATCCGATAGAGAGCGGATCTCCCTTGCGACTGCGGTGTCCGAGGGTCTCGTTCTGGACGCGCCGGCGGCACTCGTCTAGCTTGGCGTTGGCGTGGCGGACGACATGGCATTCTCGTGGAGCAGGCCTAGATTGTTCGTTCGATGGGGAAGCCATGTGAATTCGCTCGGTAGTGCGGATTCACAATGTTTCCAACAGCTGAGTCGATGGAAGGAAGGCTCATGCAGAAGACCCGCTGTCCCGATGCTGAAGGCTCTCTCTGACCGTCAAGCAGGGGACAGTGTTCCGAAGTTAGCGTGGCCCGAGTTCGACTCCTTTGCTCGTGTCGAGGATGCGGGCTGTCTAAAGAACTGGTGGGGCAACGACCTCTCGCCCGACAAACGCACAGCATTTGCCGACGAGGGCGACGAGACCGGTCGGGGCAGGAGGCAGGTTTGAGGGCATCGTTGATGACCTGTTATCCAACACACGATCGGAATGGCGTTCCGTGAGGAGTCACGACCTCGCGCCGTTACGAATTCTCTTGACCATCCACCACGATCTCGACCTCAACACGGGAGCGCCGGGATCGACTCTCCAGTTGGGGAATGCCCTTCGCAGACAAGGCCACCAAGTATCCGTGGTGGGCTTCGACAATCTCCCCGTCGATCTGGGACCGCGTCTAAACCAGCTCACCTTTCCCGTGTATGCCGCTGCTCACGTCAGACGCTTGCTGAGCCGAGGTCTGGTGGATGTTGTCGATGCCTCGACTGGTGACCTCTCGCTGCTGCCCCGGGTCGCGATCACCAAGGCACGGGCAATCGTAGTAACACGGAGCCATGGGCTCGATCACCTCGCCCACCTGGAGCTGATCGACGCCGCCAAGCGCGGTGAACTGACCTTGCGCCGCCGGTACTTCATCTACCACGGCGGTATTCAACTGTCCCAGGTGGCACGGTCGCTGCGGATTGCTGACTTCTCCGTATTCAACAACTCGCCTGAGCGGCAATGGGCCATTGACCACCTTCGTGTTCGGCCTGATCGTTCAGCGGTCGCACCGAATGGCGTGGCGCCCGAGCTTGTTGGTCTTCCGCTTGGCGACGCGGACGCGGTTCCTCGAATAGCGATCCTCGGCGGGTTTGCGTGGCGAAAGGGAGCTGAGACCGCTGCCACGGTTCTGTCCGAGGTGTTGAAGCGGATGCCCCGCGCTCGGGGCGAGCTGGCTGGGAGCCGACCCGGCGGAAGTTGCCCGCGCCCTGGATCCCGCCGTCCGCGATCGAGTCAGGGTTCTCCCTCGATACGAGCTCGTGGAGCTGCCCTCCCTGCTTCGCAAGCACGAAATTCTCCTCTTCCTTTCCCGCATGGAAGGATTTGGAATCGTTGTAATCGAGGGCATGGCATGCGGGTTGGTCCCCGTCGCAAGCGACATCCCCGGACCAAGGGAAATCCTCAATGGCAAGGACGCTGGCATCCTGGTTCCTGTTGGCGATGTCGGAGCCGCAGTCGATGCCGTGAACTATCTCTTGGAGCATCCCGAAGAACGCCAGCAGATGCGCCAGCGTGCCCACACGTTGGCGCAGGGTTATTCGTATGAGGCGATCGCAGACGGGCGGGTCGCGTTGTATCGGAGCCTCCTCGGTGACAAGCTGGCGCAGAAGTCGAGGCAGTGACCTGAGCGAGAGATTCTCCGAATAGAAGTTTCTGGCCTGCTTCGCGCGTTCGTACCCGTTGTCAGCGACGACGGCAGCTGCGGACGCGGCGACCCAAGATCGCACGTTCTCGCTAACCGGGTCTCGATTTTTGAGCCACCTGACCGATCTTGGGGGCTCGGGCCACTATGTCTCGCAAAGTCGTTCGTAGAATTTGTAAGCATGCGCGGCGACTTCGTTCCAGGTAAAGCGCCGATGTGCCTCGTTACGTGCTGCTTCTCCCATCGTCCGAACGAGGTCATCGTCACAAGCCAGTTCACCGAGTACCTTGCGAAGCGATTCAATATTTCCGGGCTCTACTACGAATCCCGTCCTGCCATCATCTACGACCTCGGGAATTCCTCCGACGTTGGAGACCACCACGGGCGCTCCGCAATACATCGCTTCGAGAACGACTAACCCTAGAAGTTCGGGAGCATGATGCTGTCGCCCCTGCCAATCGAGTTCGACGCTGGGCAGGATCAGAGCTCGTGCGTTTCCGTAGAGGCCGCAAAGCTCATCGTCATTGAGATTGACTTGAAATTCAACATCTTTACCGACAGCCAAAGCACACAGATGTTCGAAATAGTCCTTCTCGTGTATTGGACCGACAACCGACAGACCCGCACCGGGTGGCAAGGCTCGAATCAGGACGTCCACGCCTTTATGGGGTGTCAGCCGGCCCACGAAAAGAAACCGGCCCCTATGATCGCTGGTTCGTTCCCGGTGATCAGGACACAACGCATCAGCTCCTCCGTAAATGACGTCCGAAGGTAGCCTCGCGAGTTCTGATTCACACATCCGAGCGAACTGGGAAACGAAGAGGGAGCCATCGAACAGTTTCCACAGTCCACGTCTGATACCGGATCGCGCCCCACCACCATGCGGTGTGAGAACAACTTTTGTTCGGTGTAGAGAAGCTCCCAACGCCAGCAACACGGCCGCTTTGTTGATTAAGTGTGCATGAATAACATCGTATCGGGACGCCAATCGGAGGAGCACTGGGTTTACGGGATCGCGGAGGTCGCCCCGCCATGACCACGGTTGTATAACGCGAATTCCGAGGCCAGAATGATGGCGGAGTTCCATGCGTTCCCGTCCAAAGGTCACCAGATCAACGTTTGCTCCCGATTTCGCCAATGCGACTGCGAGCGCACTCGGATAGCGTTCACCACCGCCACGGACCTCAGTCAGGCCGGGTACTCCGAGGTCGGTAACTGCTGGCGCCACAATCGCAATTCGCATCTCCGTGCAACCTCAGATCGTCCCAAAGCGTTCCAGGGTATATGACTGGTATCTGCTCTGCGGGTCTTTATACGTCGTAACGCCGTATCTCGCAAGCTGTTCGGCGCGCCGGATGGCCCGACCCATCAGCATCAGGTTTCGATCGTTTCATACGGCGACGGTCCGAGTGAGCTATGTTCATCGCACGAGCTTTATCAGCGCGTTCAGTTCTGCGCGTGTGGCCGAAACGGTGTCCCTGGCGATGGGGCGGCCAATCAAATCCTGACAACATCGCCGGAAGTACCTCTGCCTCGACTGATGATGGAGCCGAGGGATTCGGCGGCGGATCGACCGGTACCGGCAACTCTGGCCGATCGATGGGCTGCGCATGGTCCAGTTGTGGTGGGGTGTGGAATCGTCGACCACCCTCGGAGGTGCCGGGAAGCGGCGGGGACTCAGGCCGATAGCGTGGCATTGGAGCGACGGGAGGCTGGGCCACAGCGGCGGGGACGGCGGGATCCGCTGAGGCGACCAGCACTGGAGCTGGCGGCGGCCGTGCGGAGACCGCGGGGAAGCCGGCGTGGTGACCGTTAAGATCATCGGGTAGCACCCAGGATTGACCCTGAGACGACTCGCTCGTCTACCCTTGGACCACATGGGGAACCGCGTCCTGCGCCAGTTGGCACTCACTCCCCACCGAGCCCAATTGGCGGCTCGCTTCATGATGGGGGGTCCAGAGAGCCGTCTTGAGGTACAGCGCCGAGCGTATAGAAAAGTGGCATCTCGGGTGACCAAAACCCTCGAGATCGAATCGGACGGTTCACGGTTCCTGATCCATCCTTCCGATGGACCGATTGCTGAGCAGCTGTTCGTATTCGGCTCGTTCAATGTCGACATGACTGAAACAGCGGTGTCGGTCATGAACGATTACCTGGCGCCTGACCTGATCGAGGGAAAAGTGTTCTTGGACATCGGGGCCAACATCGGAACGACCTCCATACCTGCGGTCACCCAATGGGGAGCCTCTCGTGTATTGGCGGTTGAGCCGGAAGCGGAGAACTTCCGTCTCCTTCGATGCAATGTGATCCTCAACGATTTGGACGACAGGATCGATTGCGTGAAACAGGTGGTGACGAATCACACAGGTCCGGTCACCTTGGAAATGTCCGCTTCGAACTCCGGGGACCACCGCGTCCAGTACGTTGTTCCTGACCATGAGGAGCCCCGTTCAACCGTCGCTGCCGACGGAGTGCGACTCGACGACCTCATCGATCAGCACGGGATCGACCGGGGCGACATCGGGTTGGTGTGGATCGACACCCAAGGGCACGAAGGCCATGTGCTCGACTCAGCCCCCAAGACACTGGCAGCGCGCGTCCCCATGCTCATTGAGTTCTGCCCCTACATGCTTCGAAGAAATGCTGGCCTCGAGCTTCTACAGCGACTCATAGCGGAGCAGTTCTCCTTCTTTGTCAATTTGGACAATCCTCAAAAGACGCCCGCGGTAGAAATCTCAAGACTTCCGGCTCAGTACCCTGGAACCCATTCCACCGATCTGCTTCTTATTCCCTGAGGCCGTTAGCTCTACCCACCGGGACGGCATACGTCTCTCGAAGACGGTGAAGGCGACGGACGGTAGGTCCACTCGTATCGAGTCTCGGCTCGTGACAGTGAGGCGGCTGCGTCCCGCTCTCGTGCTTGCCTAGGCGTGCCGTTACGCGACCTCGCATCTTGTGGCCACTCCAGGCGGAATCCGGCCCAGCGTCTTGACGATCGAGGTGCACGATCGGACTGCGACTCGGTCCAGAGCGGTGGCACACGGCTTCATGTGGCCTTTGCGGTGGAGGACAATCGTGACGGCCAGCGCGATCGCCAGCGCCGTGTTGGTCAACTCGAAGGCGACCGTCTTCGGTCCCGAGGTCTAGATTGCATCTCTGTCGTTCCTGAACAGCTCATGGCCCGCGCGCCTCCAGCGATCCCCTCGTCTGCGACGCTGGCGGGACCCCGCGACTGGCGGGTCGAGTACACCTGCCACGGGGGTTTAGCGGGGTCGCCGATCGGGATCGTGGCGAGGATTTCGGGGACCGCTGGAAGGTGCGAATCCACCATGGGAGTCCTCTCGAGAAGCATTCACTTCATGCGCAGACCCTGGTCAAAGCGAAAAGACTTAATTCTCCGGCGTGCGAGGCCGATGTTTCTCGTGGCGGCCACGTTGCTTCGATCCCGTCCGTGGAAAAGACCCTGCGCAACTCCTTGAGGGGCCTTGCCCGCCGATTGAGGAGATCACCATGTCAAGCCCTCTGCGGCGACTGCGACACATCACCGTATTCCTGGCAGCAATATGCCTTGTCACACTCCTCCTCGCGCTCAGCGTGAAGAGCGGTGCGCCAACGTCGCCTGCCGAAGGAGCGGTCTGTCTCCTCACAGCTCCACTCAGGCGACGGGTTATGACCTCGTGGGCTCCGATGGAGGCGTCTTCGTCTTTCACGGTGGCTTCTATGGCTCGTTGCCGGGTCTCGGCATCCATGTCGACAACGTCGTGGGGATCGCACCCGCCGCCAACTACGGCGGGTATTACCTGGTCGGCTCCGATGGTGGTGTCTTCTCCTTCGGAGACACGGCGTACGAGGGTTCGTTGCCGGGGCTGGGTATCCACGTGAACGATGTCGTTGGAATCGTGCCGTCCTCCGATGACAAAGGGTATTTCCTCGTAGGTGCCGACGGCGGCGTCTTTTCTTTTGGAGACACGGCGTACGAGGGCTCACTTCCCGGCCTCGGGGTTCACGTCGATGACGTGACCGGGATCGCCGCCACCCCGAGCAACACTGGCTACTGGGTTCTCCAAGCCAATGGTCAGGTGACGGGGTTTGGCGACGCCCCGGACCTGGCCCAACTCTCACCTCTCCCAGAGGCCAGCGGAGCGACCCGCTACGTGGCCATCGCCTCGACATCAAATGGGCAGGGCTACTGGGCCATGAACAACTTCGGTGCAGGTGTTCGCCGTCGGCGACGCCCACTGGCTCGGCAACGTGGCGTACAACCCGAGCAGCCTGGTGTCGATCGTGCCCACTGGGGACAACGCGGGCTACTGGATCGTCGGATCCAACGGCGCAATCTTCGGCCTGGGCGACGCTGGTTCTGACGGCTCTTTGCTCGCCCTAGGCATAGTGCCCAATTTTCCGATCGTCGGTGCGGCACCAACTGTTACTTCTTCTCCACCAGCCGTTCCGCCACCAACGACAACCTCTGTCACGCCAACTAGCACCGCAACTTCGGGTACACCGACGAGGGAGCCATCGCCAGCCATTACCACCGTCGGCAACACCTGTGGCGCCGTCGGCTCATGTTCCGCGAATGGCAACCCAGTAGGCAACACCTTTGGAGGTGTGCCAGAGACCGTGGCGGAGCTGGCCGTATCCTCTGATGGCGTCGCCCTATCCTCGGCAAACTGGGAAGAGAACTCCCATAACATCAACGTCTACGCCCCAGGAACCGGGTACCCAGAGGGCCTTCAGACTGGTGATTCGGGACCACCATCTACCAGCAATCCTGCCGGCACCTTCGGCCTAGCTATGGACTCGACCTACATCTATGGTGCCGAAGGTGATGGCCTAATGACCCGTTTCAGCCGAGCCACCTGGCTCAATCCGGCAAACGAGTCCAATGTCGACGAAGGCAACAGCACCGGCGTCGGTCCACTGACCGTTGACTCAGGCGGCAACCCATTGCTCGGTGAAACCCTCTGTGACGGCAACCTGTTCGTCACTGACGCTAACGGCCCGCTTACGACAACCACCTACTTATCCCCAAACACCACTGAAATCAAAGAGGTCCCTACGTCGCTCTCAGGCGTCACAGAGACCTGGAGCGCCCCAGGGGCCAGCGTGCTCACTTGTGACCGGGAGGGCGACATCTGGGCCCTCGTAGAGAACCCGGCAGGTTCGTCTGACATGCTAGAGCGCTTTAATGATTTCAGGCTCACTGCTGACGGCCTTACCCTTCCGGCCTCCGTCATCGCCCAAGGCGTAGCCGCTAGCCCAAGTAGTGACGAACTGCTCGTAGCTGACAATGGTCAAGACCAAGACTTCAAATGGTTCAACTACTCTGGAACCCAAACGGGTCAGGTCGGCGTCACGGGGGGTTACCTACAGGGCTCTGACCCCGGCCTTATCGGTCCTGACCGCTTCGTAGGACCTCGCTCGGTGGCCATTGACGGTTCGGGGAACATCTACACGGCCGAGAACTGCCTGCCAGGAGTTTCGCAGTCAGTGTGGCAAACGCCTGGTCCCTGCGCCATTATCACTGAATACCAATCAAACGGTACATCCGTCGTCTGGCGTGACGTCAACGCAAACACCTTCGGCGGAACCGGCGAGCCGACCAATGACGGCAGCCGGTTCTTCAACCGCGACTTCGAGTTTACCCGTGACTCATCCGGCAACTACCAACCGTATGCCTTTACCGTCAATCCATGGGCATACCCTTCTGATTCTCGTGTCAGTAGTGCGGCCCAAATAGGCTGTTCCACTGCTTGTCCCCAATACGGGGCCGGCACTTACGAGTGGGAAGGTGACGGCCACCGCTATGAGACCGTGGACCTCGGCGAAGGGGCAGTCTCTACATACGAGCAGTTGCCTAGTTCAGAGATCATGGCCCCGGTCTGGCAAATACCCAACCCTGGCGGCTGGGAGAACGTGTTCGTCGATGACAACACCGGCAACATCTGGGGCGTTCAATTGGGCGGCACCAACGTCACTGAATATCCGTTGACCGGCTATTCCTCTAACGGTGTGCCCGAGTACGGCAGCCTCATCAGCTACGGCGAGCCACCGGGTCTCGTTGACGTCAGGGGTGTTGATGTCGAAGGCAGCACTGTCTATGTAACCGGCTTCTCCCCGAGCGACACAGACAGCAGTTCGGTGGCGGGTAACTATGAATCCATTGGCCCAACGCTCATAAAGTTCAATAGCCTACCGACCACTTCCGGCTGGTCAAGCTCAGCCTGGACCACTGACCCGACCTACTCTGTCAATTCATCCGACACCACCCCATTCCCTCAACCCTTCAGCTTTGCCGTTGACAGTCAAGCGAAGATAGTAGGAATAGCTCTGCTCTACGAGCCAGCCACCAACGGCAACCAATCGCTACAACACCAGGGTGCATTAGAGGAATACTCTACGACTACCGGCGCCTACATTCAGACACTCACCCCGCCCCTGCCCGGCACCGGTGTCGGTGAGGGTGCCTTCGACGACCAAAGCGGAGTCGTATCCAAGAACGGCTGGTTCTGGGTTGAGGACGACTGGTACACGCGCATCATCGGCGTCAGACCCTCGGCGCGGGCAGACAACTACGGGTCGTAGGAGTTTCGGACCTCGCCCGGCCATGTCAACTCGCTTGGGGCGAAGGCCCCGATCTCTTTGGAGCGGTCATGACTGATCTGATGGATGCGGATGTCATTCTTCTCAAAGGAGATCTGGACCGAAGGCGTTGACGATGCCTATCCGGATCTGCGGCCCCACCTGGACCTGTCGCCATGGCAAAGCGGCGCGCAACCGGGTTTGGCTAGCGTGGGCAGGATCATGCGAGGGGACCCAGCCAAGACGAGGTCCGAGGTCGTTCCTTCTGAACGTCCCACCGTTCTCATGGTCGGTGAAGCGCTCGCCCATGAGAACCCAGGAGGCTTGAACAGGTACCTGGAGGACTTGGCCTCGGCCTTGGAGGTCCAAGGCACGCCTGTCTTCACAATCCGGATGGGCATGGGCCCCACCAGATCTCCGAGCCACGTTCTGGCGGGCAAGACGTCTTGGCCACTGCCTTTGCGGATTCTGTCGTACTGGAGGGCAGCCGCACGACTGGCCGACCGTATCGATGTAGTCGACTCCCACTTCGCGCTCTACGGACTGCTTCCTGTCCTCGCGACGCGCCTCCGTTCGAAGCCCTTGGTCGTCCACTTCCACGGGCCGTGGGCCGAGGAGTCTCGGGTCGCGGGCCAGCGGAGCGGCGTGATTCTGTCGGTCAAGCGCTTGATGGAGGCCGCTCTCTACGGACGCGCTACCAGACTCGTCACCCTCTCCGAGGCTTTCAAGGCCATCTTGGTCGAGCGTTACCGCGTGGATCCGTCTCGCGTGGAGGTGATCCCTCCGGGCGTCGACCTGGACCGCTTCCGCCCAGGGGACAGATTACGAACCCGACGGCATCTGGGGCTCTCAGACGACGGCTTCGTAGCCGTGGTGGCACGCCGTCTTGATCGGGACGCCCGGCGAATGGGGCTCGACACCCTGCTCGTAGCGTGGCGGCAGGTAGTCGAGGCAGTTCCAGGCGCCACGCTGCTCGTTATCGGTGACGGTTCGGCTCGGGGTGACCTCCAGGACCTAGCTCTCGAACTGAACATCTCCGGTTCGGTGCGGTTTCAGGGCAGGGTGGACGACGTTGACCTTGTCAGTGCGTATCAGGCGGCAGACGTGAGCGTCGTCCCGAGCATCGCGCTCGAGGGATTCGGCCTGGTGGCCCTCGAGTCCCTGGCGTGTGGGACACCAGTCGTGGTGACCGACTGCGGGGGGCTGCCCGAAGCGGTGGCCGGCCTGGACGCTTCGTTGATTGTGCAATCGAGGAACGCGGGAGCGTTGGCCGATCGCCTGACTACGGCGGCCAGAGGCGCTTTGCCCGACCGCCACGCCTGCAGGTCCTATGCCGAGGGGTTCAGCTGGTCAGCCTGCGCTCGGGCCAACCAAGCGGTCTACGCCCGGGCTCTGGACCCGCGCCCACGGGTCGTGTTCCTCGATCATGTGGGCCGCCTCTCGGGCGGTGAGCTGGCCTTGGCCCGGCTCGTGGAAAACCTGGACGTCGACGCCCACGTGATCCTGGGGGAGGATGGCCCACTCGCGGAACGGCTTCAGAAGGCTGGAGCAGAGGTGGAGGTGCTTCCACTCCCACCGATCGCCCGTGATCTCCGGCGGGACCAGGTGGGCGCGCGACCCGAAGCGGCTCTGGCCTCGGCACGCTATGTGGCCACCCTGACCCGAAGGTTGAGGCGGCTGCGGCCCGATCTTGTCCACGCCAACTCGCTCAAATCTTCCCTGTACGGCGGCCTGGCCGCTCGGGCCGCCGGCGTCCCCCTCGTAATTCATCTCCGTGACCGCCTGGCCTCCGACTACCTCCCGCCGCCTGCCCTTCGGGTGGCCCAGGGAACCATCCGTCACTTTGCCTCCGGGCTGATCACCAACTCCACCTCGACCCTGGAGACCGTTTCGCGTCGGCCAAGGCACTTCGCCGTCGTTCCCTCGGGGATCCCCGCTTCCTGGTGCACTCGCCCGACTCCGGACCGGTTGGCCCGGCGTGGACCTCTTCGTGTCGGCATGGTCGGGCGGATCGCTCCCTGGAAGGGCCAGCATGTCTTCCTCGCAGCCTTCGCCGAGGCCTTCCCAGACGGTGGAGCGGAGGCGGTCATCGTCGGGTCGGCGCTCTTCGGGGAGGAGTCATATGAGAAGGAGCTCGGCCGGCTCGTAAAGGATCTCGGAATTGTCAGCGGAGTTCGGTTTTCCGGTTTCAGCGACGATGTCTGGGAGGAGCTCACGAAGCTGGACGTCCTGGTACACGCCTCGACGGTCCCGGAGCCCTTTGGCCAGGTCGTGCTGGAGGGAATGGCCGCCGGCCTGCCGGTGGTTGCAGCCCGGGCGGGAGGACCCGCCGAGCTCATAACCGATGGGATCGACGGCCTGCTCTTTACTCCGGGGCAATCCGACGAGCTGGCGACAACGCTGCGGGTGTTGGCCGAGGACCCGCTCCGCCGCCAGGAGTTGGGCCAGAATGCGCGGCAACGAGCGTCCTCCATGACCGTCGAAGCTTCGGCCGCCGCGGTCCTCGAACTCTACGGGCGTGTCCTCGGCCGGGGGCTGTCTTAGATGTGTGGCGTATGTGGGATGGCGGGCGGCTCGGAAGGGGAACGCATCTCATTCGTCACCGCCAGCACCGCCACCCTTTCCCACCGCGGTCCGGACGCCGAGGGGATAAAGGTTCTCGACGGAGCTGTGCTCGGCCACACGAGGCTTCGAATCCTCGATCTTTCGGAAGCCGGGGACCAGCCGATGTCATGCCGGAACGGAACCCTCTGGTGCTCTTACAACGGAGAGGTCTACAACTTCCATGATCTACGCTGCGAGCTCTCAGCCGCCGGACACCGCTTCGAGACCTCTTCCGACACGGAGGTCGTCCTAAGGGGCTTCGACGAGTGGGGCACGCAAGTCTTTTCTCGCCTCCGGGGGATGTTCGCGGTCGCTGTCTGGGACAACCGCACCCGAACCCTCGTGCTGGCCCGCGACGGCTTGGGAATCAAGCCGATGTACTACCGACCGCTCGCCGACGCGGTCGCCTTCGCCTCGGAACTGCGGAGCCTACGCCGATCCGGAGACCGTCTGGATTCCCTCTCGGTCTCCCGGTACCTGCGCCTGGGTTGGGTCCCTGGGCCCCGGACCATCGTGGAGGGGATTTTCGAACTGTTGCCCGGGAGCCTCCTTCGTTGGCAGGCCGGGCGAACAACGGTGGAGTCCTGGACCGTGTCTGAACCAAACTCGCCCCGCGGAACCAGCGCGCCCGAAGTGGCTGAGGCTATGGCAGAAGCGGTGGCGATGCATCTTGTGTCGGACGTGCCCGTAGGCGTGTTTCTGTCAGCTGGCGTCGATTCCGCCCTCGTCGCCACGCTGGCCGCTCGAGCCGGCGGCCGTCTGAGGAGCTTCACCGTCGGGTTCCCCGGTCCCAAGGACGAGACCCCCGCCGCCGCAGCCTTGGCTCGTCGCCTTGGCCTTCCGCACGACACCGTGCCCGTGTCCGGCCAGGAAGTGACGGGATCGATCGATCGGATCGTCGGCGACCTCGATCAGCCGTCGGTAGACGGGGTCAATTCCTGGGTCATCTCCAAGGCCGTCCGCGAGGCGGGCATCACCGTGGCGCTCTCGGGGCTCGGAGGCGACGAGATCTTCGGCTCATACTCGACCTTTTGGCACGTACCTCGCCTGGCCCGATTGGGCGCCGCGGCTCGTCACGCTCCTCCCAAGCTACGGGAGGGGCTGCCTGTTCTGGCCGCAGCACTCCCTGGCTTTGCCCATTCCCGCCAAAGGAGGGCCCTCGAGGCAGTGGCAAAGGGAGGCTCTGACACGGCTTACGCCGCGGTCCGCGGCCCGCTCGGGGAAGGAGAGCTCGCGTGGCTTCGTGGGGGTCCGACGGAGCAAGTCGACCTCGGTATCGTCGAATCCGAGGACGTGGGAGAACTCGAGGCGTCGAACTACCTCCCCTTTCAGCTCCTACGCGACACCGACGCCATGTCCATGGCTCATTCCCTCGAGATACGGGTGCCGTTGCTGGACTCGACCGTCGTGTCATTCGGGAACGCACTACGCCGTTCGCACCCTGCTGCGCCTGGTGGGGTGAAGCCACTGGTGGCCGAAGCCGTGGACCCGCAACTCAAAGAGGTCGCACTGCGCCCCAAGGCGACCTTTACCCTTCCCTTCGACAGGTGGCTCCGCGAGGAGTTGGCCGACTGGTCCGCCGAGGCCATAACGGCCGTCTCATATCAGGGCCTGGGTCTGAGAACCGACCGCCTCGAAACCTTCCGGCAGCGCTTCGTGGCCGGTCATGTCAATTGGCGTGCCGTTTGGAATCTCGCCGTCCTCGGATGCTGGATCAACAAGGCGGGACTCGGGTGAGCGCCGGTGCGGCGCAACTGAATGAGACGGCGCCGGAGGGCTAACGGGACAGCCGACAACCCCACGCGGCTGACGCCGGACGTGTCAGACATTGCGATGGCTCTGCACTGAGAAGTCAGGGTCGAGGATGCACCAGGGCAGACATGCGGGCGCCATCCGAGCTCGCTTTGGGTGGCCGACCAACCAGCTTCAGCTCCTCACCCCCATAGCGATTCGGCCGATCAACGGATCCGGTCAAAGTCCTCCAGGACGATCCTGACGACGCATGGGACGTGCGTCAGGTGGTCGGCGATGTGGCGCAACTGGAGTGGTCCTGGTCGCCAAGGGATGCGAGACGCAACGCCAAGAGAGCGCAGCCGGTTGCCATGCAGTCGGCCAATACCGCTACGGCCAGCACGGCGCAGCAAGAGACGCGACCGGCGATGCCGCCGAGGACCAAGCCGAACGCTGATCGACCGCATCGTAGAGCTACGCCATTCAGGCCAGAGCTACCGCCCAATCGCCGGCGACGCTAGACGCCGAGGGACTGAGTCCCCAACGCGCCTGTCACTGTGGCTACGGCAGAGCGGATCGTCGCATTGCGCGACCGCACGCTAGACGGGTGTGAACAGGGCGTGGGATCGCAATGTCGCCAGATGCTCCGCGTCACCCGGCTGTGATTGTCGCACCGAGTAACCGTGATCGACCAAGGTCTCGTACGCGGCCGCACCGCCTTCGCCATGAAGCTCGATCAGCCAGGTCGGTCGAACTTCGTCGAGAAACCTGGTCGCTGCCGGAATGACGATCCCCTCGGCTCCTTCGATGTCCATCATCACCAGTTGCGGTGGCGCATGTCATTGAGGAGCGCATCGAGCGGTACCGCCGGCACTGTCCGATCGCCGCTCTCGCGGATCCGGCCGAGCGCGCTGTTCGATTCGAACCGTACATTGTGCGCTCGATCGGAGACAGCCGCCTCGATCACCTCGACGGTCAGGCTGTTGAGCGCGAGATTGTGGCGGAGGCGTTCCACGTTGGCTGGATCTGGCTCGACCGCGAGATGATGCCCGGTCGGGGACAGCGCACATGCGGTGATGACGTAGTAACCGATGTGGGCGCCGACATCCCACATCGACATTCCCTCTCGAAGGATGTGCGGAAGCAGATTATGAATCCACGGCTCATAGGTGCCAGCGATCAACCGCCGCTCGTCGCTCGCCATGTCGACTTGGATCGGTTGTCCGCGGGCCGGCCCTCGGCCGATCTTGCCCTCAGCCAGTCCCGTTCCTGGCGCTTCGGTGAGCGCATCGCGCAAGAGGTTCCGGATGCGCGGGTAGCGGTTGGCGATGAGAAGGGCGCGCTCAGGCACGAACGGCATTGCTGTCTTCAGGACTCGGCGAACCACGCCCCAATCGTAGCTCTTGATCAATCGCCGAATCGTTTCGCCGCCCGCATTCTCACGACGATGGCTCCAGCAACTGACAGATCCCCATCTGCCCTGACCAACCGAGGACCAGACTGGGTGGCGATTCACCTCGCTTTATTACGATTCATGGTTATGTGCACACGCCCGA
The DNA here is from genome assembly GCA_963755375.1 of uncultured Acidimicrobiaceae bacterium. Lineage (GTDB taxonomy): Bacteria > Actinomycetota > Acidimicrobiia > Acidimicrobiales > RAAP-2 > Bog-473. Next base: position 399,860 of record CAVWKG010000016.1, read on the forward strand.
GAGACAGATGCCGATGATGCGCGTGTACCAGTCGTCCTCAATCCAGAAGCGGCCACCCTTGGCCACAATGTCGTTCTGACCGTCCAGCTCGCCCTCAACTACGTAGGCACCCGGAAGTGGCGGGTCGAGCGTCTTGACGAGCGCTCCGCTTGATGTGCTGTACTCGCGAACCTCTCCTGAAGGGTAGAGAGCTCCTGGAATGGTGCTCGGGCCAAACAGCATTGCTACCCCGACTACGCCCGCCCCGGTGTTCACGGCGAACGAGAAAGGCTCGGAAAACTCGTTCGTGTCGTCGCTCGGAAGCGTATAGATCGAATCCGTCGTCCACGCAGCGGCAGGCCATGCGGAAGTGGTGGGCAGGGAGTTGAACTTGATGAGGGTCATGCCGATGGATTCCCAGTTGCCCCATACCGAGCTGCTGTCTGTGTCGCGAGCAGAGAAGCCCGAGACGTAGATGGAATTGCCCTCAACGTCGACCCTGCGCACGTCTACGAGACCAGGTGGGAGGCCGTAGTTGACGCCGCTGCCGTACTCCGGCGCGCCATTCGAGGCGTAGCGCGTAGCGGATATTCAACGACGTTGTCGCCACCCTGAGGGCCCTTTGTGACGCCCCAAATATTCCCGGTTCCGACATCCACGAAAAGGCCCGTGTAGCCGTCTGGGTTGGACAAAGTGAAAACAGGAGCCATGATTTCGGAATTCGGCTCTTGCTCATAGACAACGAGCGTGGTCAAGGAAATGGTCGCCTCGTAAACGTGCCCATCTGCTTCCCACTCGTAAGTGGCAGCACCATATTGGGGCAAGGTGCTTCCACCACCTGTTTGGCTTATGTTTGATACTCGAGGGTCTGAGGGATTCGCCCATGGGTCAACAGTAAAGGCAGTAGGGCTGGTAGCTGCTCCTGTTCCATGTGAACTCGAAGTCTCGGTCATAGAACCTAGAGCCGTCGTTGCTGGGCTCACCGTTGCCTCCAAAAGTGTTCGCGTTCACGTCACGCCAGACGACCGTCGTGCCGTTCGACTGGTACTCGGTGATGATGGCGCATGGTCCACTGGTGATCCCGGTCACGGACTGCGCAACGCCAGGGAAACAGTTTTCAGCCGTGTAGATGTTACCCGAACCATCAATCGCCACCGAGCGAGGTCCCACGAAGCGGTCGGGACCGATGAGGCCAGGGTCAGAACCCTGGAGGTAACCACCGGTGACGCCAACCTGACCAGTTCGGGTTCCGGAGTAGTTGAACCACTTGTAGTCCTGGTCCACTCCGTTGTCGGGCACGAGCAATTCGTCCCTGGACGGGCTCGCGGCAACGCCCTGGGCAATAACGGAGGCCGGAAGCGTAAAGGAGGTCAGCAGGCTGCCCGTGTCCGTGAAGCGCTCCAGTCCGTCCGCTGTGTCCGCAGGGTTCTCCACAAGGGCCCAGATGTCGCCCTCCCGGTCACAAGTGAGCACGCTGGCCCCTGGGGCGCTCCAGGTCTTTGTGACGCCTGAGAGCGACGTAGGGACCTCTTTGATTTCGGTCGTGGATGGAGACAAGCCGACACCAGCCAAGGCCCCGTTGGAATCAGTGACGAAAAGGTTGCCGCCGCACAGGGTTTCGCCCAGCAGCGGATTGCCCGCCGCATCCACAACAAGCGGACCAACTCCAGTGTACTCCCATGATCGGGGTAGCCCTCATTACCTGGATCGAGCCAGTTCGCGCGACTGAAGGCGGGTCATGTCACCATCGCCGGATGCCGCGTAGATGTACGAGGAGTCCATCGCCAAGCCGTACACACCGTTGCCATTCGCACTCGGAGGCCCATTGTTCCCCGTCGCCTCACCCTCTGGGTACCCGGTTCCTGGGGCGTAGGTGTTGATGGCGTGGGAGTTCTCTTCCCAGGCCGCGGAAGAGAGGGCGACGCCATCAGAGGATACGGCCAGCTCCGCGACGGTCTCTGGCACACCTCCAAACTCGTTGGCTACTGGGTTGCCGTTCGCCGGAACATGAGCCGACGGCGCCACAGGTGTTGCCGACGGTGGTAATGGCTGGCGATGGCTCCGTCTTTGCTTTCGTCGGAGTTGTGGTGCGCGACGCCGAATGGTAGCCGACAATCCCAAGAACCCGACGACCACAAGGAAGACGACGAGACCACACGACAAGGAGAAGCCGCTTCCTGCGCCGTGTGCCGTCGCCGCCCTCGATTGATGAGGGTGCGTCTCCCGCAACACGTGGTGACGGTAGAAGTGCCGTGGCCCAAAGCGCACCGTGTGCAACCGGTGCTGCCGTCGATGTCTGTAAGCGGGCACCGTCTAGCTATGAGCCTGTTCTCAGCCGCCTCGCCGACGACGACATGCGGCGGCCCCCAGGTGACGAGGCGGAGCAGGCTCAAGGGCATGGTTCGAAGAGTGTACGGGAGTACTCCAACGTCGCCCTGGGCGTGGACCGATGTGCGATTCCGACCGCTGTTCTCGTGGAAGCTGGTCCCGCGCCTGCGGACTCCGTATGGCTCAGATCGGCCCGTTCGTGCCGGACCGTCGGGGCCGACCCGCAGCGTGCTCGCTGAGGGTGATCAGCCAACGGAGAGCGTACTAAGGTGGGCCACGTCGGGGGAGTGGTCCACCAGGGATATCGCATGTTCTTTGCCCGTCGGTGAGTCCGCCGGCCGCCTGTCGGGCTGCCTGCACCAGAAATTCACTTGATTGGCGCGATTCTGCGCTCCAAGCTGTAGCGTTGGAATCCTTGTTTCAGTTGCGGAACTCCCCCCTTCCGTTGTCGAGACTGAGAAACAGAAATTGCGGGGAGCTTTTACCTGAATCCATTGCCAAACTGTTTGCACAGATTCCTCGTCCACTGCGCACATCTCACCCGGAAAGACGCCTGTCACATGGAGCTACTGGACAAGTGACACAGAATGTCGTGTCGGCCGAGGTCGGCAACAGTGCCATCGATCAACCGGGCGCAGTAGCGATCGTTCACGACTACCTGACCCAGAGGGGCGGAGCGGAGAGGGTGGTGCTGGCGATGCACCGCGCGTTTCCCGCGGCGCCGATCTACACCTCCCTGTACGAGCCCGATCTCACGTTTCCGGAATTTCGCGACGTCGACGTACGGCCGTCCTACTTGAATCGTTCACAATTGTTGAGGCGGCACCATCGGCTCGCTCTGCCTCTTCTGGCCCATGCCTTTTCCAAGATCGAGGTCGACGAGAAGATCGTGCTCTGCAGCTCGAGTGGTTGGGCTCACGGGATCCACACCACGGGGACGAAACTCGTCTACTGCCACTGCCCGGCCCGCTGGCTTTACAAGAGGGCCGATTACTTTCGCAAGAGCCAGGACGCCCGGAACGAGAGGGGGCACCCTGCATCCCCACTGGACGAGATCCACACCTCGTTCGTCGTGCGGAAATTCTTTTCGTGCCGTGACGCCGATTCTTCGGCGATGGGATCGCAGGGCGGCGGCCAGTGCGAGCGCGTACTACACGAACTCGTCAGCGGTCTCGGACGAGATCTCGTCGGTGTACGGGATACAACCGCTCATCATCCCTCCGCCTCCCCTGTGCGCGGTCGATGGCCCGTCGGAGAAGCCGCGCACCGCTGGCAAAGGACGGGTTCTTCCTGGTGGTGTCGCGCCTCCTCCCGTACAAGAATCTCGATCGAATGTTCGGTGTGTTCGCGGAACGCCCTGACCTCGAACTGGTCGTCGTCGGGACCGGACCTCTCCTGAAGACGCTTGCAGCAAATGGCCACGCCCAATATTGACTTCCTCGGCAACGTCAATGATTGCGAGCTTCGCTGGCTCTACGAACACTCTCGCGCGTTGATCGCCCCCGCCTTCGAGGACTACGGGCTCACGCCACTGGAGGCCGCAAGCTTCGGAAAGCCGACCCTCGCGTTGAGGAAAGGGGGATATTTGGACACCGTCTCAGAGGGCACGTCCGGTTACTTCTTTGAGGACCTGGACGTGTGGTCCATTTCGGGTGCGATCGACAAACTGAGCGAGAATCCGTTGAACAGCGACGAGATCCGAGAACATGCGTCCCTGTTCTCCGAAGAGCGATTCGTCAGCACGCTGAGACAGCAGGTCTCGCTGCATTTGGCCTGAGGTCAGGTGCGCACGGATGAGGAGGCGGGCGCGGTAGCAGCCATTTATCTCTCATCGTGGTCGCTTTCGGCGGCGAGACCGCTGCGCCGCGGCAGTTAGATCTGCTGACAGATGCCGCCGCGAGCGCTCATGGGCCTGCGTCGCGTAACCGAAGACGCTGGGGGAGTTGCGAGGATCGACAGATGTAGGGGTGGTGATCTTTGCCCCTGAGGGCTTTGCCGCGGCATCGAAGCTCAAGAAATGGGTGCGATGAGGGATGTCAGCAGCGCAGCATGTCGCCCGCTTCTCGGGCCAGCCGACCGGCGAGGTACGCACGACCGGCATCCGCACGTCAGATTAGGTACCGGACTTCTCAGTCCGGATGTCGGCGAACAGCGTGGAGCTGGTCGCCGTCGAGGAGCGTTGCATCCACGCTCTGGTGCTGCCCGCCGAGGCCTTCTGCCGGCTCGTCTACGGCAGGCCGGCCACCCTGCGTGCCCGGGCGCGGATCCCGTGACCGCGGACGAAGTGGGCGCAGAAGATCTTGACGCGCTGGGCCCGGGCGTCGGTCAGCGCGTACCTGAGCTGCCAGCCGGGCATCTCGAGATTTGTCAGCGGCCAGGTGACCGAGAGGAGCCGGCTCATGGCGTCGCCCCGCCGACCCCGGGTGGGGAGGGGGAACAGGCACGCCGGCGCGTCCAGTCCCGCCCGGCGGGTCATCTCGAGGGCGGCGCCGACCACCGGCACGCACCGCGCGGCCCCGGCCACGGCGCCCACACGGTCCCAGTCGATGGCGGTGCCGTGCGTCGCGGCGGCACCGACGATCATCGCCAGGTCGGCCATCCATACGAGCCGCAAGAACCGGTGGTGCGGCCCCCCGGCGTGGGCGGCCAGCACGACCAGTTCCTCGGCGGGGGGCAACCCGAAGGCCGACGTGCCCATGCATTCGAGCGGCAGGCGCATGGTCCACAGCGTGCCGGGATCGAGCGCCGTCACCCGATGCGACGCGCCCTCCAGCGCGTAGTGCACCTCCAGGAAGAACGAGGGCACCTCGCGGTGGGTCAGCACGGTGGCGTTGGTGTGGCGACCGCCGGGGAGGACCACCTGCCATCCAGCGTGGCCGAGGGCGTCGATGGCGCGCGGATGATCGGCCTGGGGCAGGAGCAGGTCGATGTCGTCCATGGGCCGCAAGCCGGGCTCTGGGTAGCGGGATGCCACCGCGGGCCCCTTGAACACGACCGGCTCCAGCCCGGCGTCGGTCAGCGGCCGCACCGCGAGAGCAAATGCCCTCGGGAGCAGAAGCAGCGCCTCCATCCTGGAGGCGTCGGCCATGCCGCCGAGAGCGGCCCCGTCGGGCCCGAGGGCGTCGAGCGAGCCCGCCGCGCCCAGCGCCCGCCACAACAGCGGGCCGATGCGGTGCCCCGAGGCGGCGGACACTGCCCAGCCAATGTCGGCCCCTCCGGCGAGGGCACGCCGGACGGAGTCCGCCCTGGGATCTCGGCGGCAGGCCTCCCACAGCAGCGTCGCCGTCTGCTCCGTGACGCTGGTCGCCGGCGATTCGAGGTGGCTCACCGGTTCATCATGCCGTTCCTCCCCTCCGAAGCGGGGTCCGGTCCCGAACGGGATGCCCGCTCACGGCTGTTTTCGCTGGGTCCCCGTTTCCGGCGACGACAAGGGCTACATTCGGCCACGCGAGGCCGTATCGGCGGCTGGCTCGGTCGTTACAGGTACATCGTGACCGGCGATCTCGCTAGGGTTCTTCAACTGCTCGGTGAGCGGTCAAGGTTTCCTTCGTCAATTGCGAGGGCACAAACAGTTCTGGCGTGTCGGGTGAGGAGCGGTTGTCATGCATAGCGACGGGACGCAAGGAGAGACGGCGGCGTCACAACGTTTGCCGGGCGCCCCCATTTCGGACCGGAGCCGCATCTCGAGACGCCAGGCGCTCGGCCGCATGTCAGCGGTGGCCGGCGCCGGTGCGGTCGCCTGGGTGGTGCCTGAGATCTTCATCGCCAAACCCGCCGCCGGAACGGCGCTTTCGGGACCCGCGGCATCGGCCAGCAGCGGGGGATCGAGCGGCGGCGGTGGCACCGGCGGCTCGGGCGGAGGCAGCGGTGGCGGCGGATCGGGCGGCACCGGCGGATCGGGCAGCGGCAGCGGTGGCGGCGGATCGGGCGGAACCGGCGGATCGCCTGGCACCGGCGGCGGCAGCGGTGGCGGCGGATCGGGTGGAACCAGCGGATCGCCTGGCACCGGCGGCACCGGACCCGTCACCAGCGGCGCCACCACCAACGGCAGCAGCGGCAACGGCACCCCCAACAAGGCGGTGACCACCGCAGCCGCCACCACCTCATCCCCCGTGGAAGCCCTCGCTTCCACGGGCTTCAACCTCCAGCGCGACGCCGAGATAGGCGCGGCGCTGATCGCGGGCGGGTGGGCCATGCAGTACTGGGCCAGCCGCACACAAAAAGAGGAGCCGACGTCGTGACCAGTCGCCCCAGGGCGGGTTATCTGCGCTCCGGCCATTGAGCCGCTGATCGAGCGGCTTCGTTCCTCTCTCAGCACCCATCCGCTGGCTCACTCGACACCCGCGTCGCGGCGCCGCCGCATCCGGCAGCAGGCAGGGTCGCGATGGGCCAAGCGAGGTTGCGCAGGGTCCGGGTGAGCGCCGCCACGTCGGTGAGCATCCGGCGGTAGTCGTCCCGGGTCCCACCCATCGGATCCATGACGTCGTCGTCGGGTGAGTCATCCATCAGGTCGACAGGCAGCCTCCCGCCGTTGAGTCGGGCGAGCCAGGCGCAGAGATCCTCGGCAGCGCCACGCGTCCCCGTGCGGCTCCCACGACGGGTGATTTCCCGCAGGGTGAAGGTCCTCGGGAACGAGGATGGGACCTCGACCACCGTTTCGCGCACATGTTCGCGGCTCAGGCCCACGACGAGATCCGCCGCCTGAATCATGGCGGGGTCGACCGTGCGGGGCACGTGGGCGGCCAGGTCGATGCCGAAGGCAAGGCCTTCCTCCACCAGGGAACGCGGTGGGCCGACATCCGAACCCACCGTGCCTGCGGAGTGCACCGTGACCGCGGCCCCACCGGCGTCACGAAGTTCCTGGCGTAAGAGCAATGCGGCTGACGGCGAGCGGCAGAGGTTGCCCGTGCAGACGAACAACACGTCGTCCATGCCCCAACGTTCCCACATGGTCCCGCTCGACGTCAGGCGCGACCGTCCCCCGCCCGAACGTGACGTATCAGGAACGCGACGGCGGAGACCGCCGTGCTGACGCCGATCCTCCGATCCGCGGATTCCCAGGCGCCATGCGACGCCGTGCGAAAGGGAGCGCGAGCCGCGGGTGACGGGTGGCGCGAACGCCGACGATGCATCGCTCATCAGGATTCGCTGTCCCTCCGCGTCCCATCCACCGCTCTTGCAACGCCACGAGAAGGCAGGGGCCATTGCATGGGACTACGCGGTGGGGTCGGTCCAGTACCCTGGTGATTCAGCGTCCGGACCAGGAGCAATCTTCCGGCTGAGCAGGAAAGGGTGCACGATGCCAGGCGTCATCTCGGTTGGTCTTCCCGACGGCTCGACGCGGGAGCTGGCTGAGGGCACGACGGGCCTGGAGCTCGCCCGGTCCATCGGGTCCCGCCTGGCCAAGGCGGCCGTCGTCGCCACCGTGGACGGCCGCGAGGTGGACCTGGAGTCGGTGCTACCCGACGGTGCGCAGGTGGCCGTCGTCACGGCAGAGTCCGACGCCGGCCGCGAGGTGCTCCGCCACTCGACTGCGCACGTGATGGCCCAGGCCGTCCGCCGCCTCTGGCCGGGCGCCAAGTACGCCATCGGGCCGGTGATCGAGAACGGCTTCTACTACGACTTCGAGCTGCCGGACGGGGCCCACTTCAGCGACGACGACCTGGACCGTATTGACGCGGAGATGCGGGACATCATCAAAGAGGACCAGCCGTTCGTCCGCCACGAGCACACGCTGGAGGAGGGGCTGGAGATCTTCGCGGACCAGCCCTTCAAGCAGGAAATCATCGAGGCCGTCGAGACCGGGGCGGACGAGGTGGACGCCACCGGCTCGGTAGTCAGCACCTACCGCAACTCCGACGCGTTCATCGACCTGTGCCGCGGGCCGCACGTGCCCTCGACCGGCCGGCTGGGCCACTTCAAGCTCATGCGGGTGGCGGGCGCCTACTGGCGCGGCGACGAGAAGCGTGAGCAGCTGCAGCGGATCTACGGGACGGCATGGGAGTCGGAGAAGGCCCTGGCCGCCCACCTGCACCAGCTGGAAGAGGCCGAGCGGCGCGACCACCGCAAGCTCGGGGCGGAGCTCGACCTCTTCAGCTTCCCCGAGGAGATCGGCTCGGGTCTCGCCGTTTTCCACCCCAAGGGCGGGACCATCCGGCGCCTGATGGAGGACTACTCGAGGCAGCGCCACGTCGAATCGGGCTACGACTTCGTCAACTCGCCCCACATCACGAAGAGCGCGCTGTTCGAGGAGTCGGGACACCTGGACTGGTTCGGCGAGGCCATGTTCCCGCCGATGGAGCTCGACGGCGGGGCGCAGTACTACCTCAAGCCGATGAACTGCCCGTTCCACATCCTGGTGTACCGGAGTCACCAGCGCTCCTACCGTGAGCTGCCCATGCGGCTCTTCGAGTTCGGCACGGTCTACCGCTACGAGAAGTCCGGCGTGCTGCTGGGGCTGACCCGGGTGCGGGGCATGACCCAGGACGACGCGCACATCTTCTGCACCCGCGAGCAGATGGACGCCGAGCTGGTCCGCACGCTGCGCTTCGTCCTGGACCTGCTGCGCGACTACGGGCTCAACGACTTCTACCTGGAGCTGTCGACGAAGCCCCCCGGCAAGGCGGTCGGCTCCGACGAGGACTGGGAGGTCGCCACCGAGGCCTTGCGCACCACCGCCCTCGAAATGGGCCTGGAGCTCGTCATGGACGAGGGGGGCGGCGCCTTCTACGGCCCCAAGATCTCCGTGCAGGCCCGCGACGCCATCGGCCGAACCTGGCAGATGTCGACAGTGCAGCTCGACTTCCAGTTGCCGCACCGCTTCGGACTGGAGTACGTCGGCGCGGACAATCAGCGCCACCAGCCGATCATGATCCACCGGGCGCTGTTCGGCTCGGTGGAGCGGTTCATGGCCGTGCTCATTGAGCACTACGCCGGCGCGCTGCCGACGTGGCTGAGCCCGGAGCAGGTCCGCGTCATCCCGGTCACCGACGCGCACGCCGAGTACGCGCAGTCCGTGGCGGACGCCTGCGCGGCCGGGGGCCTGCGGGCCACGGTCGACGGCAGCGGCGAGAAGATGGGGGCGCTCATCCGCCGGGCCAAGCTGGCCAAGATTCCCCACGTGCTCGTCGTGGGCGACCATGACGTGGCGGCCGGGACGGTGGGCGTGAACCGGCGCGGCTGGACGACGAAGCCCGAGCAGGGCGTCCCGCTGGCCGACCTGGTAGCCGAGGTGGTCGACGAGGTGGACCGCAAGGGGCTGCCCGAGGACAGGGCGCCCGCCGCGGCGAGCGCGTGATCGCCTCGTGAGCCTCGAGCACCTGTGGGCGGGGTGGCGCCGCGAGTACATCGTGCAGGCGACGGCCAGGGAGCGCGCCGGCGGGATCGTGCAGGGCGAGGCCGACTGTGTCTTCTGCCGCCTGGCGGCGAGCGGCCCACCCTCGGAGGACAACCTGGTGGTGTGGCTGGGTGAGCTGACCTTCGTCGTCCTGAACGCCTACCCCTACGCCAGCGGGCACGTGCTCGTCCTGCCCTTGCGCCACACCGGGGCGTTGGCCCACCTGACGGCCGACGAGTCAGCCGAGCTGTGGGCGGTGACGCAGGCGTCGGTGGCGGCGATCGAGGCCGCCTACGAGCCCGACGCCCTCAACATGGGCGCCAACCTCGGACGGGCGGCGGGCGCGGGGCTGCCGGGGCACGTCCATCTCCACGTCCTGCCGCGCTGGTCGGGCGACACCAACTTCATGACGGCGGTGGCCGAGACGCGCGTCATGCCCGAGACGCTGCAACTGTCCTGGAAGAGGCTCACCGACGCCTGGCCTCGGTAGCGCGCCGCCCGATGGGCCCGCGGAGGCGGGGGGCGCCGTGGGCACGCGCGCCGAGGGACCCGTGAGCGGGGACGCCATCGCACCGCCATCTGCACCCGCAGAGGCCGCCCCCGTCCGGGGACGCCGCCGGGTGCGCCGGGCGCTCCGCAGGGCATGGCCGGCGATCCGCGTCGTCATCGGTTTCGGCCTCGCCGCCATCGCGCTCTGGGTGCTCTCCTCCAAGAGCTCGGAGCTCGAGGGTTTCAGCACCATCTTCCGGACGTTCGACTGGTGGTGGGTGGGGCCGGCGGTGCTGGCCGAGATCGGCTCCTACTTCTGCTTCGCGGCCATGCAGTACGAGCTCTTGAAGGCGGGGCACCTGCGCCCCCCCTGGACGCCCCTGGTGAAGCTGACGTTCGCCTCGCAGGCCATCACCAACTCGCTGCCCATCGGCAACGCGGTCGCGTCGGTCTACGGGTTCCGCTGGTTCCGCCGCTTCGGCGCCGACAACACGCTGGCCGTGTGGGCGCTCGTCGGGACGCTGGTGGCCGCGTCGGTGAGCCTCTCGCTCCTCGCCGTCTTGGGTCTGGGTGTCGCCACCCAGGAGGGCGCCAGCCTGGACCTCGTGCCGGTCCTGATCGGCACCTTCGTCGTCATGCTGGGCATCGGGTCGCTCTTCGTGTACGAGCGGCCGCTCCACGCCCTGCTGTCCGGGGCCCTGAGGCTGTCGGTGGCCGTCACCGGGCGGCCCCGCGGCGACACCGTGGGGCTGATCGACCGCATCACCGCCTGGATGACCGCCGTGCGCCTCAGCTGGGGGCAGATCGGGCGCATCATCACCTGGGGGACGATGAACTGGCTGTTGGACTGCGCCTGCTTCGCCATGATGTTCCTGGCCCTTGACGTGCCGATCCCGTGGAAGGGCCTCCTGCTCGCCTACGGCGCCGGGCAACTGGCCGCCTCGCTGCCCATCACGCCCGGAGGTCTCGGCGTGGTCGAGGGCTCCATCACGGTGGCGCTGGTCGCCTTCGGCGGTCCCGAGGCCAGCACGGCCTACGCGGTGCTGCTCTACCGGGTTATCAGCTTTTGGATGATCCTGGTGGTGGGGTGGCTCTTCATCGGCCAGCTGGCGCTGCAGGTGCGACGCGGGCGTTGGAATCGGCAGGCCCTCGCCAGCGAGGTCGAGGCGGGCCCGGTGGCCTACGAGTCCCCGTCGCCGTCCGGGGCCGGAGGTGCCGAGTGAGACCGCTCGGCGTCCGCGCGTGCGCCCTGGCCGCCGGCCTCGTCCTGGCGGCGTCACTGCTCGCCTCCTGCTCGTCCGCCCGCAGCGACGTCGGCACGAGCGACGAGACCTGCTACCTGGCCCTGCCGACGGCGGCCAAGGCGGTCGGCGGCCACGGCCACCTCGAGGGCGTGCGCAGGTACACGTTGAGCAGCCTGCACAGTGTGGCGCCGCGCCTCTACGGCCGGCTCGCCGGCGACGTGCCCAAGAAACAGTCGGTCTGCGTGGCCGGCTACACGGGCCACTTCACCGAAGCCGAGGTCTCGAAGCCGCTCGGGCGCCCGTCCGGGACGTTGGCGGTGGCCGTCGTGACGACCCCGGCCAACAAGCTGCTCGGCACGCTCATTCTCACCAAGCTCCCGGTGCGCTTCGAGCACACGCACCCGTTCTGAGCGGGGTCAGCCCTCCAGCGTGGGGATCGACGCCATCAGGTGCTCGGGCACGGCGTCGTAGCGCTCGTAGGCGACGGTGAAGGAGCCCCGCCCCCCGGTCAGCGCCCGCAGGTCGACCGCGTAACGGGTGAGCTCCGCGGTGGGCGCCGTGGCGGTCACCGTCTGGTACCCCTCGTCGGCGGCGGCGTCGGTCCCGACGATGCGGGCCCGCCGCGAGTGGAGGTCGCCGAGCACGTCGCCCTGGCAGTCGGCCGGGATGGTGACCTCCAGCCGCGAGATCGGCTCGAGCACGATCGGACCCGCCTCGGCCATGGCCGCCCGCACGGCCAGCGCCGCCGCCATCTTGAAGCTCACCTCGTTGGAGTCGACCGAGTGCGCCTTGCCGTCGTCCACCGTCACGGCGATGTCGACCACGGGATAGCCGTGGACGCCGCCGGCGCCGAACGTCTCGAGCACGCCCTTCTCGACGGCCGGGATGTACTGGCGCGGGATCGCCCCTCCTACGACTTCGTCCCGGAAGGCGAAGCCCTCACCCCGCGCCAGTGGCTCGAGGCGCAGGTGGCACACGCCGAACTGGCCGTGCCCACCCGACTGCTTCTTGTGCTTGCCCTCGGCCTGGGCCTGCCGGGTGATCGTCTCTCGATAGGGGATGCGCAGCTCCTCGCGCTCGACGTGGACGTTGCACTTGCGGTCGAGCCGCTCGAGCGTGACTGCCAGGTGCACCTCGCCGCTGACCCCGAGGATCGTCTGGTGCGTCTCGTCGTCGCGGGCCACCGTCAGCGAGGGGTCCTCGTCGCACATGCGCTGCAGGGCCGACATGAGCTTGTCGTCGTCGGCGCGGGTCGCGGGCTTCACCGCCACCCGGAGCGCCGGCGCCGGCAGCGCGGGCGACGGCACCACGACGGGCTGGCCCTTGGGGGCGAGGGTGTCGCCGGTACGCGTCCCGTTGAGGCGCGGGACCGCCACGAAGTCGCCGGCCGCGATGCTCGTCGCGGGCGCCGTGGCGTGACCGGCGATGCTCTGGAGCGCGTGCAGCCGCTCCTCCTCCCGGGTGCGCGGGTTGACCAGGACGGCATCGGGCAGCAACGTGCCCGAGACCACCTTGCAGAGGGACATCTTGCCGGTGTGGCCGTCGTTGAACGTCTTGGTCACGGTGAGCAGCGTCTGGCCGCCGGGGTCGCAGGGGATCTCCGCCGTCTCGGTCCCGGCGGTGGCCAGGAGCGGCGGCCGGGACGCCGGGCTGGGGCACAGCTCCTCGATGAGGCGGGCCAGCCGGTCGACGCCGACCCCGCTGGCGGCCGAGCAGCACAGCACCGGGAACACGCTGGCCGAGCCGACGCCCCCGGCGAGGCTCTTCTCGAGCTCGGCGTAGTCGAGCGTCTCGCCGTTGAGGTAGCGCTCCATGAGGTCGTCGTCGCCTACCACGATGCCCTCTACGAGCTGCTCGTGCACCGTGTGCTCCTCGTCCACCAGGTCGTCGGGGATGGGACCCTCGTGGCCGGACGGCGGCACGGTGCCGTCGACCGCCGCGCCGGCGGCGGGCGTGTCGTAGTGGGTGGCCGTGTCGTCGAGCAGGTCGATCACGCCGTGGAAGTCCGCCTCGTGCCCGATCGGGAGCTCCACCGGCGCCACGCCGGCGCCGAAGGACGCCCGGATATCGGCCAGCGTGCGGTCGAAGTCCGCCCGCTCCCGGTCGAGCTTGTTGATGACGATCACCCGCGGCACACCGAGGCGGGCGGCGGCCCGCCAGGCGTCCTCGGTCTGGGCCTGCACGCCGTCAGTGGCGCTGACGACGACGACGGCCAGGTCGACATTGGCCAGGGCGGTGACCATCTCGCCGGCGAAATCGGCGTACCCGGGCGTGTCGAGCAGGTTCACCTTGACCCCGTTGACGGTGAAGGGGGCCAGGCTGGTCGAGATGGAGAGCCGGCGCGCCACCTCCTCGGGCTCGAAGTCCATGACGGTGCTGCCCTTTTCGACCGATCCCCGCCGCGCGATGGACCCGGTGGCGGCCAGGAGCGCCTCGGCGAGCGTGGTCTTGCCGGCTCCGTGATGGCCGACGAGGGCGACGTTGCGGATAGCGGTCGGGTCGTGTGGCACCAGGTCCTCCGTCCTCCGTCCGTTCAGGTGGGCCTGAACCGGCTCGTTGGGCTCGAGTGTAGGACCGCTCGTCGGGTGGCGCCGCCCCGTTCAGCGGGGACCCGGAGCGGCGGGGTACCGGGCCGCCAGCGCGGCGTCGTACTTGTGGCGGATGGAGAAGCGGATGAAGAGGCCGATGGTGTCCCACAGGAGCAGCCACACGGCCTTGAGCGAGATCGTGCTCCCGAACCGTTCCTCGATCCGCACCGGTGCCTCGACGATCCGCGTGTACCCGAGCCGGCGGGCCAGCACCAGCAGCTCGAGATCGAGCGCGAAGCGGCTCTCGCGCAGCAGCGGGAGGACGTCGGCGATGACTTTCCGATCCACCAGCTTGATCCCGACCTGGGTGTCCTTGACGTGCAGGCGGAACAGCAGCCCGATGAGGTGCTGGTAACCCCACGAGTAGAGGCGCCGCAGCGGCGGGTAGTGCACCGACGAGTCAGGGTGCCGCTTGCTCCCGATGATGATGTCGGGCTCCATGGAGCGCATGATGGAGACGAAGGGGGCGAGCAGCTCGGGCGAGATGTCGCCGTCCGCGTCGATGAACCCCAGATAACGCCCCTGTCCCATGCCCAGTCCGGCCCGCAGCGCGTGCCCCTTGCCGACGTTCGTGGCGAACGACACGCGGCGCACCACGCTCTCGGGGAAACCGTCGAGCGTGAACGGGCTGCCGTCGGTCGAGCCGTCCGACACCGTGATGATCTCGAAGGTCATGCCCGACGAGTCGAGCACCCGCACCATGTCCTCGACTGTCGTGCGCAGGCGTTCGCCGGGGTTGTAGTACGGGACGACGATGGACACGTCGAGCGTGGGATGGGGGAGATCACTCCTCGGCTCGGACTCGGGCACCATCACCTCACCTGCGTACCGCGTGGCAATCTCGGCTGGTGACGCTACCCGACGGCATGTCGGGGACGGTACCGGCGGATTGTGCCGCGACCAGGAGCGGAACACCCCCGAGGGCCTCCGCCGCGGCCACGGGGGCAGGCCCAATGGGCGTGTCGCCCGGTCGAGGCAGCCCCGGGTTTGGGGGTCCGGATGGTAAACTTCCGGATGTAGCGCCGGAGCCCTGTCCCCGGGCCCGCGCACGACGAGGAGCTCCATGTTCGACGGTCGTTGGAGAACTGCCGTCGATCGGACCACCGGTCCGGTCGGCGAGACGCTCCACCGCCATGGCATCACCGCTGACGTGCTCACCGCGACCGGCCTCGTGTCGGCGACGGCGACGGCGGTCCTGGTGGCATCGGGCC
Source organism: uncultured Acidimicrobiaceae bacterium (assembly GCA_963755375.1). Classification (GTDB taxonomy): domain Bacteria; phylum Actinomycetota; class Acidimicrobiia; order Acidimicrobiales; family RAAP-2; genus Bog-473. The sequence continues at coordinate 415,035 of CAVWKG010000016.1, forward strand.
ACCTCCACCTCGCCATCGTCTTCCTGATCATCACCGGCATGCACGACCTGTTCGACGGGCCCGTGGCCAAGGCGGCCGGCACGGCGTCGGTCCGGGGCGCCTTCTTCGACTCGGTCACCGACCGCATCGCCGATGCCGTCCTGATGTTCGGCTGCGCGTGGTACCTGCTCGACCGTGGGGACGGCCACCTCGCCCTGCTGCCCATGGCCATTCTGGCGGTGACCGCGCTCGTCTCCTACGAGCGGGCCAAGGCGGAGTCGCTCGGGCTCTCGGCCAAGGGCGGCCTCATGGAGCGAGGCGAGCGCATGTTCCTGCTCGGCGTCGCCTTCCTGAGCGCCACCATCTTCGTGCCCGTGCTCTGGATCCTGCTGGTCCTCGTCTCGTTCACCGCCATCTCCCGCTTCGTCAAGGTCTGGAACGCCGCGTCGGGACGCGACGCCGTGATCCGGCGCCGCATCGAGGCGTGGCGCGACGGGAGGGTCGACTCCCGCTGGCGCGCCTGGCGAGAGGCGCGCGAGTCCACGGGCGTGCCGCGCCGTGAGCTGGCGCGGACCACCGGCGCGCCGGTGGGTCGCTGGCGGGCCCGCCGGCAGGAGTCGATGAGCAGCCGTTCGGGTCGGACCCTCCGGGAGCGCCGTCGTGGACATGCCGGCAACAGCGCCCCGCGCCGGGCCACCCGCCGCACACCACCCGCGTCCTGACCGTCCCCGGCTGGCGCGCCACGACGAAGTACCTCATATACCGCGGCATGGGCGCCGGCATGGGCCACATACCCGAGCCGCTGGCGGAGGGCATCGCGCGGGCCGTGGCCGGGGTCATGGCGCAGCGGGGTGGTCCCGCTCTCACCATGAACGAGCGCCACATGCACCGCGTGCTGGCCAGCGAGGGCGTCGAGCCCGACCCGGCACTCGTGCGGCGTTGGAGCAGGCGGAGCTTCGATTCCTACGCGCGCTACTGGTGCGACGGTGCCCGGCTGCCCTACGAGACCGAGGCCGGCGTGCGCGCCCGCTGGCAGCTCCTCCAGGGTCATGATCACCTTCGTGCCGCGGTGGAGCGGGGACGAGGCATCGTGATGGCGCTGCCCCACGTCGGGAGCTGGGAGTGGGGCGGCTACTGGCTGGGGCTCGAGGGCACTCCGATGACGGCCGTGGTGGAGCGCCTGGAGCCCGAGAAGCTCTTCGAGTGGTTCGTGGCCCAGCGCACCGCCATGGGGCTGACGGCGGTGCCGCTCGGTGACGGTTCGAGCTCGGCGCTGCTCCGGGCCCTCAAGGGGAACGGCATCGCCGGCCTCGTCAGTGACCGGGACATGGTCGGCAACGGCGTCGAGGTCGAGTTCTTCGGGGAGAAGACGACGCTGCCGGCGGGCGCGGCCACGTTGGCACTGCGCACCGGGGCGGCCCTGCTCCCCGTGGTCGTCTACTCGGGCCCGGGGAATTGGCACACGGGCGTGGTGCACGCGCCACTCGACACCTCTCGTCACGGCAGGATGCGCGAGGACATCGCACGGGTGACCCAGGACATGGCCACCGCGTTCGAGCACGACATCCGGGCCCACCCCGAGCAGTGGCACATCTACCAGCCCAACTGGCCGAGCGATCCCCGGTGAGGATCGCCATGGTCTCGCCGTACTCACTGGCGCGCCCGGGCGGCGTGCAGGGACAGGTCATCGGGCTGTCGCACTCGTTGCGCGCGCTGGGCCACCAGGTCACCGTGCTCGCGCCGGACGGGGTGCCCGACGCGGCGGGGGAGCACTACGTCATCGGCCGGCCCACCGGGCTGCGCTCGAACGGGTCGGTGGCCCCTGTGGCGCTCTGGCCGACCGCAGCGGCGCGCGCGGAACGCTTCGTGCGCACGGGCGGCTTCGACGTCGTGCACCTGCACGAGCCACTCGCGCCGGTGGCGGCCTACGGCCTCGTGCTCTCGTCACCGCTCCCCATGGTCGGCACCTACCACCGGGCCGGGGTGAGCCGTTGGGTGCCCGTTCTGAAACCGCTGGCCGAGCTCGTCGGGCGGCGCATGCAGATCCGGGTGGCGGTCTCGGAGGCGGCGCGCCAGACGGCCCTGCACTCCGGTGGCGGCGACTTCGAGGTCCTGTTCAACGGGGTCGAGACGGATCGGTTCGAGACGGCGCCACCGCATCGGGACGAGGAGGGTCGGCCCGCGGTGGTGTTCCTCGGCCGTCATGAGCCACGCAAGGGCCTGAACGTCCTGCTCGATGCCTTCGAGACGCTGGAGCGGCCCGCCGTCCTGTGGGTGGCCGGTGACGGTCCCGCCACCGAGGTGCAGCGCCGGCGGTATCCCGGATCCGACCGGCTGCGCTGGCTCGGCGTGCTCAGCGACGAGGAGGTGGCGTCCCGACTGGCCGGGGCCGAGGTGCTGTGCGCACCGTCGCTGCAGGGCGAGTCCTTCGGCATGGTGCTCCTCGAGGGCATGGCGGCGGGCTGCTCGGTGGTGGCCTCGGACATCGAGGGCTACCGCATGGCGTCCGGCGGCCATGCCACCCTGGTGCCACCCGGTGATCCCGGGGCCCTCAGCCGTGCCCTGGGGGTCGCGCTGGCCGATGCCGTCGAGGGCTCCGGGCACTCGTCGACCGAGTCCCGCAAGGCGGCGAGGGAGTACGCCCGGAACTGGTCGATGGACACGCTGGCCGAGCGCTACGTCGACGTCTACACGCGGGCGGTCGAGGCCTTCCGTGCCGGGCGCTGATCACGTCGTAGGCTGCGGGGCCTGATGGCCGATCAACGCGAGGGTACCGGAGGGGGTGGCGGCGCCGGCGGCTCCGGCGGCGGCAGTGGAGCCAATCGCAACCGCAACAGGAACCGCAATCGCAACCGGAGCCGTACGTCCGGGGGCGGTGGCGGCCGCAACAACTCGGCCAACCGTTCGAACCCGAGCGGGCAGCGCAAGGGCCAAGGTCAAGGCCAAGGCGGCGGCCGTCAGCGCTCCGGTGGCCAGGGCGGGGGGAGCGGGTCGCAGTCCCGCTCGGGCTCGTCGCGCAGCGGCCCCCCGCGCTCCGCCGTCGCGCTGGCACCGCCCCCACCCCTCGAGCCGCTCGATGTGCAGCCGGGTCTCGGCGCCCCCCAGGTCTTCCCGGCGGAGGTGGCGGCGAACCGGCACCGAGCCGTCGTCCTGTGCGCGGTGTCGGCCGTGCTCCCCGCTCTGCTGCTCGGCGCACTCGTGGGGGTGGCGGTCTCCGTCATCGCCGGCGCGGTCGTGTTCGTCGCCGCCGGGGCCGCCGTGATGTACGCGGTGTGGCGGCTGGCGCCGTCGGTGGCCCTCCGCCGGATCGGCGCCGTGCCGATCGAGGAACACGAAGAGACCCGGCTCTCGAACATCACCGAGGGCCTCTGCGCGACCTTCGGGCTGAGCAAGCCCTCGCTCCAGGTGCTCGACGACGACGTGCCCAACGCGTGCGCGCTCGGCCGCGACGCGCGCCGATCCGTCCTGGTGGTGACGAGCGGACTCCTGCGCCTGCTCGATCCGATAGAGCTCGAGGGCGTCGTCGCCCACGAGTTGGCGCACGTGAAGCGGGGCGACAACGGTGTCTCGTGTATCGGCATCACGCTCGGCCGGGTCTTCGGCGGCGAGTCCACCCTGCGCCGCTGTGTGGGGGAGAACCGCGAATATCGAGCGGACGTCGTGGGCGCGTCGGCCGTGCGCTTCCCCCGCGGCCTGCTCGGCGCGCTGCGGGCGATGATGGATGCACCCGCCCCGGCCGAAGGCTCCTTCTTCGCCTCTCCCGCCCGGTTCGGGCCAACCCGGTGGGTGTGGATCGACCCGTCCGTCGGCCACCGCAACGACGCCCTCGTGGCCGGGGACCTCGACGCCACCTCGGTGAGGGCCGCCGCACTCAGCGAGTGGTGAGAAGGGGCGGCCCACCCTCGTAGACTGACCCAATGACAACCGGGACCTTCACCGTCAAGCGGGGGTTGGCGGACATGCTCAGGGGTGGCGTCGTCATGGACGTCGTCGACGCCGAGCAGGCCAAGATCGCCGAGGACGCCGGCGCGGTCTCGGTCATGGCGCTCGAGCGGGTGCCGTCCGACATCCGCCGGGACGGTGGCGTGGCGCGCATGAGCGACCCGGTGCTGATCGAGGGCATCATCGAGGCCGTCACGATCCCGGTCATGGCCAAGGCCCGCATCGGCCACTTCGCCGAGGCGCAGGTGCTGCAGTCCCTCGGCGTCGACTTCATCGACGAGTCCGAGGTGCTGACGCCGGCCGACGAGGCGTACCACATCGACAAGTGGCCCTACACCGTCCCGTTCGTCTGCGGCGCCACGAACCTGGGCGAGGCGTTACGGCGCGTGTCCGAGGGGGCGGCCATGATCCGGTCCAAGGGCGAGGCCGGGACGGGGAACATCGTCGAGGCCGTGCGCCACCTGCGTTCCATCCTCGGCACCATCCGCGCGCTGACCCAGGCCGACCCCGCGGAGCTCTACGGCTGGGCCAAGGAGCTCGGCGCGCCGATCGGGCTGGTGCAGGAGATCGCCTCGTCCGGGAAGCTGCCGGTCCCGCTCTTCTGCGCCGGCGGCATCGCCACGCCGTCCGACGCCGCCCTCGTCATGCAGCTCGGCGCGGAAGCCGTCTTCGTCGGGTCGGGGATCTTCAAGTCGTCGGACCCGGCCCGCATGGCCTCGGCCATCGTCGAGGCCACGGCCCATTTCACCGACGCCGAGCACGTGGCGAAGGTGTCCCGGGGCCTCGGTGTGGCGATGCGGGGTCTCGAGGCGTCGCAGTACGGCGAGCATCTCGCCGACCGGGGGTGGTAACGGGACCGCTCGTCGGTGTCCTGGACCTGCAAGGTGACGTGCGCGAGCACCTGGCCGCGCTGGCCGGGGTGGGGTGCACGGCCCGACGGGTGCAGTGGCCGGCCGATCTCGAAGGCCTCTCGGGCCTGGTGCTGCCGGGCGGCGAGTCGACGACGCTGTCCATGCTGCTCGAGTCCACCGGCCTGTTCGAGGCGGTGGTGGCACGGGTCACCGACCCGGATCGCCCGCTGCCCCTGCTCGGGACCTGTGCCGGCCTCGTGCTGGTGGCACGGGAGGTGCTCGACGGGCGCCCGGACCAGCGCACCTTCGGCGTGCTCGACGCGGTCGTGCGCCGCAACGGGTACGGGCGCCAGAGGCAGTCCTTCGAGGCCGACATCGTGTTCGGCTCCGGCGAGGGCCCGCGCCTGCCCACCGTCTTCATCCGGGCCCCGTTGCTGGTCTCGGTCGCAGATGACGTCGACGTGCTGGCGACACTCGACGGCGTGCCCGTGCTGGTGCGCCAGGGGCCGGTGCTGGCGTCGTCGTTCCATCCCGAGCTCACGCCCGACCGCCGGGTCCACCGCCTGTTCGCAGAGATGTGCGGGTCCGACGGCCCGGCCGGGCTCTTCGGGTAACGCTAGGAGCGACCCTCGTAGGTCTGCTCCCGGTTGGCGTCGTTGTACATCTCCGACACGATCAGCCACGACCCGTCACCTTGACGCTGCAGCACCCGGAGGGAGTGGTTGTCCCGCACCTCGATCTCGCCGCCGCCCACCAGCTTCTGCCCTGCGACCTGCAGGTGCGCTGACACCAGCACCACGTCAGGCGTGAGCACCCGCAGTGAGGTTGCCGGCGGCGCCTTCAGCACCCCCGCATTGAAGTTGTCGTCGGAGAAGAGCCCGCGGAGGTACGCCACGATGTCCGCGCCACCCTTCTTCACGGTGCCGAACGCGTTCACCCAATCGGCGTCCGCCGTGTAGACGCCCACCAGCTTGTCGGCGTCGCGTTCCCGAAAGCCCGCCATGAGCGAGAGCAGGGTCACGCCGATCGCATCCTGGTCCTCCTGGGGCAGCGATGAGATGTCCCCCGTCGTGGTCATGCATCTCCTTTCGAGCGCGGTGACGGCAGACATTACGGCAGGGCGGGGCGTCCTAACGCCCGAGGTGGGCGACGAGCGCAGCGATCCGGTTGCTCACCACGGCGTCGACGCCGGCATCGAGCACCCGGGTCATGTCCTCGGGGCTGTCGACGGTCCAGGTCGACACCCGAAACCCGGCGTCGTGGACCGCCGCCACGCCGTCGTGGGTCACGAGGCCGAACATCGGGTTCCAGCATTCAGCCGCCAGCTCGGTCAGGAGCGAGAGCGGCGGGTGAGCACCGTCGATCCAGGTCAGGCCGAGGCGCGCCCCGGCCGAGAGGGCACGCAGCTGGCGCAGGGCCTCGACGTTGCCCGTGACGAACAGGGAGCGGTCCAGCGCCCCCGCCGCCCGCACCGCCGCCAGCCCGCCGGGCACCACCTCGCGCCGGGTGAAGTCGACCATCAGCGGGAGCGGCACCGCGTCGAGCACCGCGGCCAGGGTGGGGATGCGGAGGTCGCCCTCACCGAGGGCGGCGACCTCGGTGAGGTCCAGGTCACCGACCGACCCCCCGAGGCCCCACAGGCGTTCGAGGGTCTGGTCGTGCAGGACGACGATCTCGCCGTCGCGGGTGCGGCGCAGGTCGATCTCCACCATGTCCGCCCCCAGCGCCACCGCCGCCGCGAAGGCGGGCAGCGTGTTCTCCCGGTGGCCGACGGGCTCGCCTCGGTGTGCGATGGCGACGACGGTCACGCGGCCGGTCTGCGCCTACGAGTTACCGGCGTAGACGGCCCCGGCCACGTTGGCGATGATCTGGTTCAGCGCCGGCGCAATCAGGTCGTCGACCCCCGCCTGGGTGATGTGCACACCGTCGGGGGATCGGGCGGCGATGCCGTTCACCACGGAGGCGTAGGCCCCGTTGGGGTCGAGCACCGTGTACAGGTCGTCGATCGACACGTAGGGGAACTGGGCGGCCACCGACAGCACGATCTGGTTGTAGGCGTCGACGAGATCCGCGGGCGTTCCATCGTCGAAGTAGGGCGAGGTGGAGAGGATCACCGCACCACCGTCGGAGTGGGCGATCTGCACGGCCTGCGCCAGGCTGGCCTGAATAAAGGCCGAGTAGTTCGCGTCGGCCAACGTGGCGAAGCCCCCCCCGAACTCTCGGTCCTGCGTTTCCCAGTACCCGGTCTGGATCACGGTGACGTCGGGATGGAAGCGCGAGACGACCCACTGCAGCTGGGTTGCCCACAGTGCGCACGCCGCCGAGCTCGTGAAGAGGGTGCCCGGGGCGCTCCAGGGCTTGGTCGGGGCACCGTTGGTGAACCCGCAGCCCGCCGCCGCACCGTCGTCGACGCCATAGGGCGGGTTGGTCTCCTGCACGTACTGGCCTTCGTAGAGGGACAGCGAGTCCCCGGCGAAGGCCACCCGTTGGACCCCCTGGTGGGTGGCTTGGGGCCCGGTCGCCTCGTTGATGATCGACACCACGGGCGGGATCGGCGCCGACAGCGGTTTCGGGAAGAGCGGGGGGTGGAGCGGCGATTGCGCGCTCCCCGAGAAGGCGGCGTCGCCGAAGCTGAAGACCCCCGCGTCCTGCCCGACCAGCCAGTACCCGTTCCCGTCGGGCGTCGGTGTCATGGCCACGATGGGCTCGCTCAGCTGGATACCGCCGGTCGAGCCCCAGAACTGCGCATCGCCGTAGGTGAAGATGCCGCCGTCGGCGGCGACGAACCAGTAGCCGTCGCCGTCCGCGGTGGCCGCCATGCCCACCACCGGCTGGTTCAGATGGATGCTCCCCGTCGAGCCCAGGAACGGCGCGTCGCCGAAGGCGAAGATGCCGCCGTCGGACGCGACCAGCCAGTAGCCGTTGCCCTTCGCCGCGGCCGCCATCCCCACGATCGGCTGGTTGAGCGTGATGCTCCCGGTCGAGCCCCAGAACTGCGCGTCGCCGAAGGCGAAGATGCCGCCGTCGGAGGCCACCAGCCAGTAGCCACCACCGTCGGGCGTCGCCGCCATCCCGACGATGGGCTTGTTGAGCGGCAGGCCGCCCGTCGAGCCCCAGAACGTCGCGTTGCCGAAAGAGAACACGCCCCCGTCGGAGGCCACGAGCCAGTAGCCGCCGCTGGGGTCGGCCGCGCCGCCGACGATCGGCTTGGCCAGTGGCACCTCGACCGTGTCGCCGTCGTAGGCGGCCCCGCCGAAGGTCATCACTCCGCCGGCCGCGTCGACGATGGCGTACGAGCTGTCCGTCGCGCCCCGCGGCGCCGCGGCGGCGGCGGTGGTGGCCGATCGCGCCGACGGAAGGGCAACCAGCACGGAGGCGGCCAGCAGCGCCGCCACACTGAGGGCGGCCCGGCGGCTCGCCCTCCTCGTCGACGACCCGGCGCCCGGCATAAGTCCAGCATCATAGGGAGCTTCCGCGGCGGGGTCGGCGCGCCCCTCAGAGCAGGCGCAGTTGGTGGCCGCCGTCGGCCTCCGGGGCTGCGGCGGCGGCCCGGACCGCGGCCGGGCGTGCGGCGCGGGAGCGGTTCACGCCGCAACGCCGTGCGGCCGACCGCACGATGCCCTCCACCCGTTCACGCTCGGCGTCCTCCTGGTAGGCGCCCCGCCGGAACCGCTCGCGGTGGAGCCGGACCAGTTCGGCGCGCGCCCCGAGCCAGTCGAGGTAGTGGGCCCGGACCGCGCCCCGCAGGTGCAGCGCCACGCCGGAGATGGACACGGCCCCGGCCGCCGCGCAGGCCTCGACCACCTCGGTCAGCTGCGCCTCGGAGTCCGAGAGGCCCGGCAGCACGGGCGCCACGAGGACACCGCACGGGATGCCCATGGCGGTCAGCCGGCGCAGAGCCTCGACGCGGCGGTCGGGTGGGGGCGTGCCGGGCTCGGTCAGCGACCAGACCGAGCGGTCGAGCGTGCCCACCGAGAAGCTCACCGCCACCTCGGTGCGCTCGCACGCCGCGGCGAGCAGAGCGGCGTCGCGCAGGATCAGCGTGGACTTCGTCAGGATGCTGAACGGGTTGCGGGCCCCGGAGAGCGTCTCCACGATGCCCCGCGTCAGGTGGTACTTGCCCTCGGCGTGCTGATAGGGATCGGTGTTGGTGCCCATGGCGATGTGGTCGCCGCCCCACGCCGGTGCCCGCAGCTCCGCCCGCAGCCGCTCGATGGCGTTGACCTTGACCACGATCTTGCGCTCGAAGTCGGTCCCGATGCCCAGACCGAGGTAGTCGTGCGTCGGCCGCGCGAAGCAGTAGACGCAGGCGTGGCTGCAGCCTCGATACGGGTTGATCGTGTGCCGGAAGGGCATCCGGCTCTCCGCCGGCACGGTGTTGACGATGGTGCGGGCGTTGACGTGGAGGAATTCCATCCCGGCGTAGGCCCCCTTGCCGACATGCCGTTCCGCCACCCGCTCGTCGGCGAAGAGCGTGCCGCCCGCCTCGTTCTCGGCCAAGGCCCAGCGCAGTGCCATGCGGGCTAGGATAGCGAACACATGTTCGTATTTCAACGGGTGGGGTGTCCACAAAAAGGACCAGGTCAGGCAGTAATCTCGACCCCACTGTGGTGACCAAGACCCGCGGGCGCCCCGCGACGCGCGCGTCCGCCCGCTCCACCAGGAAGCCGGCTGCACGCGCCAAGCGGGCCCAGCCCACGCGGGCGCCGTTCTGGCGCGTCCAGGCCCGGGACCTGTGGGCGGTCGGCCTGATCACGCTCGGCGTGCTCCTGGCCCTGGCCCTGTGGGGCAAGCAGCTCGGCCCGGTCGGCCACGCCGCCGACACCGGCCTGGGACTGCTCGCCGGCTGGGCCCGCGTCCTCCTCCCGCTCGTGGCCTTCGGTGCCGGCCTGGCGCTGCTGCTCGATCGGGTCGGGCGCGTCGACGACGATGACGAGGAGCACGTGGGTGCCGACCCCTGGCGCCTGGTGGTCGGGACGGTGCTCGGCTTGCTCGGAGTGTGCGGCCTCGCCGACCTGGCCAGGGGGGCGCCGCCGTTCTCGGACTCGCACGCCCTGCGCGACGCCGGTGGTTATCTCGGTGCCGCCGTCGGGCGCCCGCTGCACGCCGGAATCGGGTCGGCCGGTGCCGCCGTCGTGCTCGTCGCCGTGGTCCTCGTGGCCATCCTGGTGGCGACCGGGGTGTCGCTGGCCACGGTCGGACGGGCGCTCGGCGCCGCCGTGGCGGCCACGGGGCGCGCGGCGGGTGCGCTGTGGCGGGGCAAGCCGTTCGTGGTCACCTCCGATCTCGGTGCCGACGCTGTGGCGGAGGCCGCCCCGCCCCGCCCGGCTCCCTTCGACGCCGAGGACGACGACCCTCAGGACGACGACCTCGTGGACGAGGCGGACACGGACATCGACATCCCGCTCGAGCCTGCTCCCGAGCCGGCGCCGGTCGCGGCAGTCCCGGTGCCGCACGTCGCCGCAGCCCCGCGGGCTCCGGGCGAGTGGGCGCTGCCGAGGATCTCCCTCTTGCAGGCCTCGAAGAAGATGCGCCAGGACCAGCGCCAGATCGACGCCCTCGGCGAGGACCTCGTGCGGGCGCTGGAGGCGCACGGCGTCGAGACCAGGCTGGTGGGCTGCCGCGTCGGCCCCACGGTCACCCGCTACGAGCTCGAGCTCGGCCCCGGGGTCAAGGTGGCCCGGGTCACCAGCCTCTCTAAGGACATCGCCTACGCCATGGCGTCGCCCGACGTACGCATCCTGGCGCCGATCCCCGGCAAGTCGGCCATCGGCGTCGAGGTGCCGAACCGGACGCGCCAGCTGGTCTCCCTGCGCGACATCCTCGAGTCCAACGAGGCCAAGCCGACCGCGACCACCCACCCGCTCGAGGTGGCCATGGGGCGCGACATCGCCGGACGCGCCGTCATGGCGAACCTGGCCGAGATGCCGCACATCCTCATCTCGGGCTCGACGGGCTCGGGGAAGTCGTCCTGCATGAACTCCATCATCACGTCGATCCTCATGCGGGACACCCCGGACAAGGTCAAGATGATCCTGGTCGACCCCAAGCGCGTGGAGCTGGGCCAGTACGACGGCCTGCCGCACCTCCTCAATCCCGTCGTGGTCGACCCCAAGAAGGCGGCCAACGCCCTCGCCTGGGCCGTGAAGGAGATGGAGCGTCGCTACGACATGCTGGCGGAGAACGGCGTGCGCGACATCACCGGCTACAACCAGCTGATCGAGCAGGGGCTCATCGCACCGCCGCCGCCGTCGGACCGGCGCCGGATGCGCGACACCGCGGCCCGCGCCCTCGGCGAGGACCACCCGGCGGTGGACGACGAGGCCGACCTCGACGACGAGCCCGAGCCGCCACAGGCCCTTCCGTTCATCCTCGTGATCGTCGACGAGCTGAACGACCTCATGATGGTGGCGGCCCGCGACGTCGAGGACTCCATCGTGCGCATCGCCCAGATGGCGCGCGCCGTCGGCATCCACCTGGTGATCGCCACCCAGCGCCCGTCGGTGGACGTCATCACCGGGGTGATCAAGGCCAACATCCCGAGCCGCATGGCCTTCTCGGTGTCGTCGCTGGCCGACAGTCGGGTCATCCTGGACCAGCCGGGCGCCGAACGCCTGATCGGCAAGGGGGACATGCTGCTCTTGACGGCCTCGTCGAACATCCCGCGCCGCCTGCAGGCTCCCTGGGTCTCGGAGGAGGAGGTCCGCGAGGTGGTCCGCCACTGGCGCGCCCAAGGGGGGCAGGCCGAGGCCATTGTGGGGATCGAAGGCGTCGACGACGGGTCGTTCGGTGGCGACGGTCTCGACGATGACGACGACGAGCTGCTGCGGCAGGCCCGGGATCTCGTCGTGCGCTCGCAGCTCGGTTCCACCTCCATGTTGCAGCGCAAGCTGCGCGTAGGCTTCGCCCGGGCCGGCCGCCTGATGGACCTGCTCGAGCAGGCCGGCGTCGTCGGGCCCAGCGAGGGATCCAAGGCGCGCGCCGTGCTGATGACGCCCGAAGAGCTCGACGGTCTGAGTCGGCGGTGAGCCCGGAGGCTCCGGCGCCACCCTTCATGGTGGCGCCCTTCCGGCTCGATTCGCTGCGCGAGCCGTCGGCGCCGGTCCCCCCCGCTCCCGAGCACGGGCGGCACTCCGTGCACTCACACCGGCGCCCCCGGCGTGGGGGCCACCGGGCGCTGTTGCTCGCGCTCCTCCTGCTCGTCGCCGCGGCCGGCGTCTTCGTTGGCGTCCGGCTGACCGCGCCGGACCCGGCTCCCGTGGTGACCCCGGCCCTGGGTCGCACCGTGCACGTCCCGACCCAGGCCGTCACGCTCCCGTGGCCGTCGACCGGTCAGGCGGCGATCGCAGTCCCGTCCATCGGCATCGACGTGGCGTCGGGGCCCGAGCAGCCGGTGCCGGTGGCGAGCCTGACCAAACTGATGACGGCGTACGTCGTGCTCCACGACCACCCGCTGACGCTCAACCGACCGGGCCCCACCATCACCGTCAGCCAGGCGGACGTCGACGACTACGACAACGACACGGTCGACGACGACTCCAACGCGCAGGTGACGCTGAACGAGCAGATCACCGAGCAGCAGGTCCTCGCCGGATTGCTGGTGCACTCGGCCGACAATTACGCCGACCTCCTCGCCCGCTGGGACGCCGGGAGCATCCCCGCCTTCGTGGCGAAGATGAACGCCGACGCGTCACGCCTCGGCATGGTCCACTCGCACTTCGTCGACGCCAGCGGCGTCGACCCGGGCTCGGCGTCGACCGCATCGGACCTGCTCAAGGTGGCCGCGCCCGACATGGCCGATGCTGCGTTCGCGTCCATGGTGCAGATGCCGTCCGTCACGCTGCCCGTCGCCGGGACGATCTCCACCTACACGCCGCTCCTCGGGCTGCAGGGGGTCATCGGCGTGAAATCGGGCTTCACCACCGCGGCGGGCGGATGTGATGTCCTCGGTGTGGTGCGGACCGTGCACGGCAAGCCGGTGCTCCTGCTGGCTGCCGTGACCGGGCAGACGGGTCCCGTGGTGCTGGCGCAGGCGGGGCTGCACGGGTTGGCACTCGTCGATGCGCTGGGCCCGCTGATCGGCTCCACCGCGGTGCTGCCGGACCACCAGGTCGTGGCCCACGTCAGCGAGGGGGGCGGCTCCAGTGTCGACGCGCGGACGGTGTCGTCGGCGTCCGTGCTGACGTGGCCCGGCGTGACCGCGACGCGGGTGTTCGTCCCGGCGCGCCACGTGGCGGTCCGGGCCGGACGCGGCACGCAGGTCGGGACCGTGGTCGTCACCGTCGGCACCCAGCAGGTCGCCGTGCCGGTGCGGCTCGTGCGGGACGTGCCGCCCGTGGCGCTCCTCCAGCGCCTGTTCTGACCGCCTAGCCTGACTCCGTGCGCGCCCGGGCCCCTGCGTCGTCGGCCAACCTCGGGCCGGGATTCGACACGCTTGCCGTCGCCCTCGGCTGCTACGTGAGCGTCGACATCGAGGATGCACCGTCCCTGCGCGTGCACAGCGAGGGCGAAGGGTCGGGGCTGTTCGACGATGCGTCCCACCTGGCGGCCCGGGTGGCCGCCGGGGTCCTGGGACACGACCACTTCGCCCTGACGGTGCGCTCGCAGATCCCGGTCGCCCGGGGGCTGGGCTCTTCCGCCGCGCTGGCCGCGGCGGCCGCCGCCGCGGCGGGCGCAGCGGACCCCTTCGCGGTGGCGGCCGCCTACGACGGGCATCCCGAGAATGCCGCGGCCAGCGTCTTCGGCGGGCTGGTCGCCGCCACCACTGTCGAAGGCCGCCCGGTCCACGCACCACTCCCGCTCAGCGAGGAGCTGGCCTTCGTCGTCATCATTCCAGAGCGCGACCTGGCCACCCCCGAGGCACGCGCCGTGCTCCCCGAGACGCTGACGCGGGCCGACACGGTGTTCAACCTCGGTCGGATGGGCCTCCTGGTGGCCGGCCTGGCCGACCCGGACCTGCTCGTCGCCCAGGCGACGGACGACCGCATCCACCAGCCGGCCCGCACCACCCTGTTCCCCGAGGCCCCGGGCCTCCTCGCTGCCCTGGTCCACGCGGGCGCACTGGCCGCCAGCTGGTCGGGCGCGGGACCGACGCTCATCGGCATCGCACGGGCCGGGTCGGCGGCGTCGGTGCGCGCCGCGGCCCGGACCGCACTCGACGCCGCGGACGTGCCCGGTCGGGTGGAGGTGCTCCAGGCGGACCGCCGCGGGATCGTCTACGGGGACGAGGCCGACGTCCCGCTGTAGCGCCGCCGGTCGGTCACTTGCCGAGCGAGTCTCCCAACTTCGTGACGTCGGCCTGCAGCTGGGTGATCGCCGCGTCGACGTTGAACGTGTTGAGCACCTGGTCGTAGTTGGCCTGCGTCGGCTGCGCGTCGCCGAGGATCTCCAGGCTGTTGGCCAGCGTCTGGGCGGCGTCGCGGGTGGTGGCGAGGTCCGTCGGCGGCGCCGCGAACCCGTGGCCCACGGCGAGCAGGTTGGCGTAGGTGTGCATGGAGTTCCCGAGCTTGCGGTCGGCTGCTTCGAGGCAGACGACGGGGCTCGACTCCTTCGCGCAGGCGCCCACGACCGCCAGGTACCTCGTCATGGCGGATTGGACGGCGTGGTCGGCGCCCTCGAGGGAGGCGGTGGCGGGCGGGGCGGCGTGCCCGCCTGAGCCAGCGGTTCCCGCGCTGCACCCGGCCAGCACGAGTACGAGCAGCCCCAGCACGAGACCACCCCGGATCCTCTGCGTCGCCTGTCGGTTCACGGCCGGAAATCTAGGCGCCCCCGTTCCGTAGACTGCCGCGGATGGCCCGGACCTATTTCATCCGCACGTTCGGGTGCCAGATGAACGAGCACGATTCCGAGCGGCTCGCCGGCCTCCTGGTGGCCGAGGGCCTGGCGCCTGCGGCCAGGATGGAGGACGCCGACGTGGTGGTGCTCAACACCTGCTGCATCCGGGAGAACGCCGACCAGCGCCTGTACGGGACGTTGGGGCGACTCAAGGAGCTGGTCGACGCCAAGCCCGGTGTGCAGATCGCCGTCGGCGGGTGCCTGGCCCAGAAGGACCGCGAGCGCATTCAGGAGAAGGTGGGCTGGGTCGACGTCGTCTTCGGCACGCACAACCTGACGAGTGCGCCGGGGCTCCTGCGCCGGGCCGAGACCGAGGGCCAGGTCATGGAGATCCTCGACGCACCGGCGCCCGAGACGGGGAGCAACCCGCTGCTCGGTCCCGGCGCTGTCCGCGCCCTGCCGTACGCGGCGTGGGTCAACATCCAGACCGGATGCGACAACTCCTGCGCCTTCTGCATCGTCCCGTCGGTGCGCGGTCCCGAGGTGAGCCGACCCCTCGACGACATCGTGGCGGAGGTGGGGCTGCTCGCCCGCAGTGGGGTCTCCGAGGTGACGCTGCTCGGCCAGAACGTGAACTCCTACGGCCGCGACATCACCAGGCGGCGACCTCTCTTCGCCGATCTGCTGCGCGCCGTCGGCGCCGTGGAGGGCATCGGGCGCGTCCGCTTCACCAGTCCGCACCCCAAGGACCTGCGCCCGGAGACGATCGAAGCCATGGCGGAGACACCCGAGGTCTGCGAGCAGCTCCATCTGCCGCTGCAGTCAGGGAGCGACACGGTGCTGCGCGCCATGCGGCGCGGTTACACGGCGCAGCGCTACCTCCAGCGAGTGGCTGCGGCCCGCGCCGCCATCGCGGACCTGGCCGTCACCACCGACATCATCGTCGGGTTCCCGGGCGAGACCGCGGAGGACTTCGAGGACACACTGGCCGTGTGCGCCGAGGCCGGCTACGACAGCGCGTTCACCTTCATCTTCTCGCCGCGCCCGGGGACCCGGGCAGCCGCCATGGAGTCCGGCTTCGTACCGGCGGACGTCGTCGCCGAGCGCTTCGAGCGCCTCAAGACGGTCGTGGACCGCTCCGCGCTGGCGCGCCACCGGGCGCGCATCGGCTGCAGCGAGGAGGCGCTGGTCGAAGGGGTCAGCCGGCGCGACGAGGCGATGTTGACCGGACGCACCCGACAGGGGAAGCTGATCCACTTCCCGGCCGGGACCGCCGCGGGGACACCGGCAGCGGGCGCGCTGGCCCGGGTGACGGTGACCGACGGCCACCCCCACCACCTCTCCGGCCGTCTGGAGGAGGTGACGGCGCGTCCCCGGCATCGCGTGCGCATTCCGGTGGCGAGCGCGTGACGGCGGTCGCACTGGTCGGGGTCACCGCCTCGGGGAAATCCGAGACCGCCCTCCAGCTCGCCCGGCGCCGCGGCGACTGCGAGATCGTCTCCGTCGATTCCATGTGCGTCTACCGCGGCATGGACATCGGGACGTCGAAGCCCGGGGCCGACGCACGGGCCGCCGTGCCGCACCACCTGCTCGACCTGGTCGATCCGGAGGAGGACTTCACCGTCACCCAGTTCCAGGCGGCGGCGCGCGACGCGCTGACCGGCATCGAAGGCCGCGGGCATCACGCGCTCCTCGTCGGGGGCACCGGGCTCTACCTGCGGGCGGTCGTCGACGACCTCTCCATCCCGGGCCGCTACCCCGACGTCGCCGCCGCGCTCGACGCCGAGCTCGACGAGGGCGGGGCGGATCCGGCCGACCTGCACTCCCGGCTTTGCGTGCTCGATCCGGTGGGCGCGGCGCGCATGGAGCCCACGAACCGCCGGCGGGTCGTCCGGGCGTTGGAGGTCACCCTCGGCGCCGGCCGGCCCTTCTCCGACTTCGGGCCGGGGCTCGAGGCCTACCCGTCCGGCGGCACGGCGCAGGTCGGCCTGTGCCTTCGACCCGGCGAGGTCGACCGCCGGATCGCCGCCCGCTTCGGCGCCATGGTCGAGGCCGGCCTGGTGGACGAGGTGCGCGCGCTGGCCGCCCGTCCGGCGGGGATCTCCCGCACGGCCCGCCAGGCGCTCGGCTACCGCGAGGTCCTGTCCCACGTGGAGCGTGGTGCCCCCTTGAGCAAATGCCTGGAGGAGGCGGTACGGCGCACCCGGCAGTTCGCCCGGCGCCAGGCCTCCTGGTTCCGGCGCGACCCGCGGGTGAGCTGGGCCGGGAGCGGCACGGAGGCCGAGGCCCTGCTCGACGAGGCCCTCGACCCGCACGGCTGAACCGTGCCAGCTGCGAGAATGGTCTCATGCGGGCGAGCAAGCACGAGGGGGCGGGCAACGACTTCCTGGTCGTGTTGGACCCTGACGACGCCATCCGGTTCTCCGTCGCCCAGGTGCGCCTGCTGGCCGACCGTCGCCGCGGCATCGGCGCCGACGGCATCATCCGGGTCGGCCCCGGCCGTGACGGCTGCGACCTCTCCATGGAGCTGCGCAACGCCGACGGTGGTGAGGCCGAGATGAGTGGCAACGGCATCCGGTGCTTGGCGCAGGCGGCCGTCGACGCCGGCCTTGTCTCCCCACCGCGTTTCACGGTGGCCACGGCCGGCGGCCGCCGGACCGTCGAGTACACGCCGTCCGGTGCGCCCGGCTGGGCGAAGGCCAGCGTCGACATGGGCCCGGTCCGCCTCGGCCCGGACCAGCCACAGGAGTTCGACGACCGGCGGGCCCGCACGGTCGACGTCGGCAACCCGCACCTGGTGCTGTTGGGCCCCGACATCGCTGTCGTCGACATCGCGGAGCTGGGGCCGAAGCTGCAGGCGGCGTTCAACGGTGGCATCAACGTCGAGTGGATCACCGTCGACCACGACGAGGGCGGAGAGCTCCTCGACTTCCGGGTTTGGGAGCGCGGGGTCGGCGAGACCCTCGCCTGCGGCACCGGGAGCGTGGCGGCCGCGGCCGCGGCCCGCAGCTGGGCCGTCGTGCGCGGCGAGGGCGCGGTGCGGGTGCGCAATCCGGGGGGCATCCTCGAAGTGACCCTCGGGGCGGACGAGGGGGCGACCACACAGCTGGCCGGGCCGGTGCGCAAGGTGGCGGACGTCGACATCCACCCGGGAATGCTCTCTTGAGCCACCTGTTGCCCGGGACGCTCATCGAGCGCACCTTCCGGGAGCGGATCATCCTGGTGGGGGTCATCTTCCCCGGCTTGACCGACGAGATGGTCGCCGAGGAGTTGGACGAGCTCGCCCGGCTGGTGGACAGCGCCGGCGCCGACGTGGTGGGGCGCGTCGTGCAACGGCGCAACGCGCCCGACGCCGCGACCTTCGTCGGTCGCGGCAAGGCGGAGGAGATCGCGGCCTTGAGCCGCACCCTCGACGCCGACACCGTCGTGTTCGACGACGAGTTGACGCCGGCCCAGCACCGGAACCTGGAGAAGCTGTTCGGCCGCACCGCCATCGACCGGACGGCGGTGATCCTCGACATCTTCGCCCAGAACGCGCGCAGTCCCGAGGGCAAGGCGCAGGTGGAGCTGGCGCTCCTGCGGTACCGGCTCCCGCGTCTGCGCGGCCGCGGTTCCGCCCTGAGCCAGCAGGCGGGTGGCATCGGCACCCGGGGTCCGGGCGAGACACAGCTCGAGGTCGACCGCCGGCGCCTCGTCCGGCGCATGCACAAGCTGGAGTCCGACCTGCGCGAGGTGGAGCGCACCCGTGCGCTGCAGCGCCGCAGCCGCGCCCGCGGCCGGCATCGTGAGCTGGTCCTGGTTGGCTACACCAATGCGGGGAAATCGACGCTGCTCAACCGGCTGACCGACGCCGGCGTGCCGGCGGAGAACCGCCTCTTCGTCACCCTCGACCCGCGCACCCGGCAGCTCTCGCTTCCCGGGGGCGAGACGGTCCTCGTCACCGACACGGTCGGTTTCGTGCGCAAGCTGCCGCACGAGCTGGTCGAGGCGTTCCGCTCGACGCTGGACTCCGTGCGCCTGGCGGACCTGGTCGTGCACGTGGTCGACGGGACCGCGGTCAATGCGGCGTCGCAAATGGCTGCGGTGCGCGAGGTCCTGACCGAGATCGGCGCGGCGGACGTCCCCGAGCTGATCGTCGTGAACAAGGCCGATGCCGCGCCCGAGGAGGCCAAGGCCGTGGCGCATGCCAGCGAGGGTGCGCTCCTCGTCTCGGCCCGCACGGGCGAGGGGGTCGACGAGCTCCTGCGGGTCCTCGGCGACCGCTTGCGCGGGTCGGACCGGGTCGTGCAGCTGGTGGTGCCGTGGGCGCGCGGCGACGTGCTGGCCGCCATCCATCGTGAGGGTGAGGTGGTGGGGCAGAGCGACGGTGAGGAGTCGGCCACGCTGCAGGTGGTGCTCGACGATGTGGGCCGGGCGCGGTTCGCCGAATTCGTGGCGGCGCCGTGACGTTCCGCGTGCCGCCCTATCCCTACGACCGGCTGGACGGGCTGGCCAAGGTGGCGGATGCGCACGAGGGTGGCATGGTCGACTCCTCCATCGGCACGCCGTGCGACCCGCCGCCGCCCGCCGTGCTCGAGGCGCTGGCGTCATCGGACACCGAGCGGGGCTACCCCGCCTCGGCCGGCAGCCCCCAGCTGCGCGCCGCGGCCAGCGCCTGGCTGGCCCGCCGCTTCGCCCTCTCGGACGTGCCCCCGTCGTCGGTGGCGGCGTGTGTCGGGACGAAGGAGCTGGTGGCCTCAGTGCCACACCTGTTGCGCCTGCGCGAACCGGGTCGGGACACGGTGCTCTACCCGGCCGTGTCCTATCCGACCTACGCCATGGGGGCGGAGCTGGCCGGCTGCCGCGCCATCCCGGTCCCGGCCGCCGCCGGGCGGGTCGGGGGACTGCAGCTCGACGCCATCGACCCCGACGTTGCGTCGCGCGCGCTGGTGCTCTGGTCGAACTCGCCGTCGAATCCGACCGGCGGCCTGGGGGACCTCGGGGCGGAGGCGGCCTGGGGGAGGGCGCACGGCGTGCCGGTGTTCTCCGACGAGTGCTACGCCGAGTTCACCTGGGACGGTGCGCCCCGGTCGGTGCTCCAGCACGGTCCCGACGGCGTGGTCGCGGTGCACTCCCTCTCCAAGCGATCGAACCTGGCCGGCGTGCGCGTCGGCTTCTACGCCGGCGACGCCGAGCTGGTCGAGTTCCTCCGGGCCGTGCGCCAGCACGCCGGTCTCATGGTCCCCGGCCCGGCCCAGGCCGCCGGTGTGGCGGCCCTGTCCGACGACGCACACGTGGAGGCCCAACGGGCGCGGTACCGGGAACGCCTGGCCTTCATGGCCGGCGTCCTCGAGCGGTACGGCTGCCCGGTGGCCTTCCCCGAGGGCGGCTTCTACCTGTGGGTGCCGGTGCCCGCCGGCCGCTGGCCCGACGCCTGGGCGATGGCCGAGTCGCTGGCCACCGACGGCGGGCTCTTGGTGAGCCCCGGCGACCTCTACGGAGCAGAGGGCGCGGGCCACGTGCGTGTGGCGCTCGTGCAGCCCATGGAGCGGTTGACGCTGGTGGGGGAGCGCCTCGCTAGGGTGCGACATGGCTGATCTGCAGGCGAGCATCGAGGAGTTGTGGGAACGGCGCGACGGATTGTCGCCGGCGGACACCGACGCGGCAGCGCTGGTGACCGAGGCCATCGAGCTGCTCGATACGGGCCAGGCCCGGGTGGCCGAGGTCGACGCCGCCACCGACGAGGTCGTCGTCCACGAATGGCTCAAGAAGTCCATCCTGATGCTCTTCTCGCTGCGGGGCATGGAGACCGTCGAGCTCGGGCCCTTCGAGTACGCCGACAAGCTTCCGCTCAAGCACGGCTTCGCCGAGGCCGGCGTGCGTGCGCTGCCCGGCGCCTCCGCCCGCTGGGGCTCGTTCCTCGGGCGCGGCGTGGTCCTCATGCCGTCCTACGTGAACATCGGGGCGTGGGTGGGCGCGGGCTCCATGGTCGACACCTGGGCCACCGTGGCCTCCTGTGCCCAGATCGGGGAGCGCGTGCACCTGGCGGGCGGGGTGGGCATCGGCGGCGTGCTCGAGCCGCCGAACGCCGTGCCCGTTGTGGTCGAGGACGACGCCTTCGTCGGGAGCCGCTGCATGGTGACCGGCGGGGCGCGCATCGGCAAGGGATCGGTCCTGGGCGCGGGGAGCTTCCTCGATCCGTCCATCCCGGTCATCGACGCCGAGACGGGTGAGGAGATCTCCCGCGGCGTGGTGCCGCCGTGGTGCGTGGCCATCCGGGCCAGTCGCCGGCGCGAGTACCCGGGCGGGGAGTTCTTCGTGCCCTGCGTCCTCGTGATCAAGCGCCTCGGCGAGGGGGAGCGCCACGACAAGGCCCAGCTGAACCAGGTCCTGCGGGACCACGGCGCCAGCACCTGATCCGGTGGGCGACCTTCTTGCCGCCACGCGGGATCTGCTGGCCGTCCCCTCACCCAGTGGGACCGAGGCCGCGCTCGCCGCGCTGGTCGAGGACGCGCTCGGCGCCTGCCCATGGCTCGCGGTCGAGCGGATCGGAGACAACGTCATCGGCCGCACCGCGCCGGGTCACGACCAACGCCTGGTCCTGGCCGGGCACCTCGACACGGTCCCGCCGGTCGGGAACGAGACGCCGCGGCTCGAGGGGGACACCCTGTGGGGGGTCGGGGCGTCGGACATGAAGGGCGGCTTGGCCGTGATGCTCGACCTGGCCACCACCGTGCGCGAGCCGGCGGTGGATCTCACGTGGTGCTTCTACGCCCGGGAGGAGATCGGCCGCGCCGACAGCGGCCTGCTCGAGCTGTGGCAGCAGCGGCCGGACCTGCTGGCGGGGGATGCCGCCGTCCTCGGGGAGCCGACCAGTGCGCTGGTCGAGGCCGGCTGCCAGGGGACGATGCGGGTGCGCATCTCGCTGCGCGGCGTGCGGGCGCACACGGCTCGTCCCTTCACCGGGCGCAACGCCATTCACCGTCTGGCCCCGCTCTTGCAGCGGGTCGCCGACTGGCCCGGCCGCGAGGTGGTGCTGGACGGCTGCACCTACGCCGAGCAGCTGCAGGTGGTGGCCGTCGACGGGGGAGTGGCGGGCAACGTCGTCCCCGACGAGGCCCGGGCCACCCTGAACCACCGCTACGCACCGGACCGTGGAGCGGAGGAGGCCGGTGCCTTCCTGCTCGACCTCCTCTCTGGCACCTGGGAACCGGAGACGGGCGACTCCTGGGAGGTGCTCGACGCCGGGGACGGTGCACCCCCGTGCCTGGAGCACCCGCTGCTGCGCTCCCTGGTCGAGAAGAGCGGTGCAGCGCCCCGGGCCAAGGTGGGGTGGACCGACGTGGCCTCGTTCTGGGAGCACGGCGTGCCGGC
The DNA here is from genome assembly GCA_963755375.1 of uncultured Acidimicrobiaceae bacterium. Taxonomy (GTDB): domain Bacteria; phylum Actinomycetota; class Acidimicrobiia; order Acidimicrobiales; family RAAP-2; genus Bog-473. Next base: position 436,934 of record CAVWKG010000016.1, read on the forward strand.
CGCCAACTTCGGCCCCGGCGACCCGCTCCTCGCCCATCATCCCGACGAGCGGGTGTCGGCACCGCAACTCGAGCGGGCACGCGACGTGCTGCTCGCCGTGATCACGTAGCGCACACGGCCACCCCGACCCCGCGCCGTGCACGCGGCCGGGTGCGGTGCGGCCCTCAGGACCGGGACGACCGCACCGCACCCTCAACCGTCGTACCGGTTCCCGTTGACCACCGTTCGGAGCCGTCCCGTCCGCCGGATGACGTTCCTTACGACGGGGAGAGACGGGCCACGGCGCGCGTCAGGAGATGCAGGTCGTTCTGTCCCGGCAGGCGGTCGACGCGGCGATCGATCCGTTCCAGGAGTTCGGCGCCCTTCGTCCCGTCGAAGAGGTAGTGCACGAGGAACCCGACTTCTGGCTTCGGCATGACGCCCGAGCCAACCGGTCGCCACCAGTGCGACAGCGCGAGGCGCGTCATCCTCTGTGCCTTGGGATTCTCGCCGAGGCGGCGCGTCGCCTCGGACGCGTAGAAGTCGATGTGGCCACCCTCCTGCTTCATGATGCGACGCAGGAGCTCGCGCAGGGTCGGGTGCGCCGCCGTCTCGGCCAGCCGGGAGTACCCGGCCTGGGTCGTCCACTCGTTGATGGCGCCCCACGCCATGTGCAGGGCGATGAAGGCCCGGCCCGCGAAGGCGGCCGAGGCAATGGTGCTGAGTGTGCTGGCCGCCTGGCGCCGCCGGTGACCGTGGCGCAGCGCCGCGATACGCGGCGCACCCGCTTCCTCGCCGTGGGCCTCGAGCACCTGCCCGATGGCCTCGCCGTGCCACATCTCCTCGAACACCCAACAGGACAGGAACGAGGTGATAGCCGGGTCCTGGTGGGCCGGTGTCAGCAGGAGGTCGCGCAGGTAGCACACGGTGTGGTGCTCGACGTCGTGCATGTAACGCAACGAACGCAACGCGTCGGAGGGCAGCGGCTGGTCCCTGAAGTCATCGAAGTTGATGCCCCCCAGGTCCAGGCGGCCCGCCCGGGACTTGTAGGAGTCGATGGTCGTGCGCATACGGCCTACTATTCGGAGCCCAGGCCATTCCCGGATGGGCGAGATCCGGGACATCCGAACTGGAGAGCGGGTCCGAACAGGTCCGATATGCCTCGTATCGACGAAGCGAGCGATGCCCAGCTGGTCACGTCCATCGCTCGCTACAGCGAGGTGGCACTGGCTGAGGCCTACCGGCGGCACGGGGGTGCCGTGTTCGGACTGGCCAAGCGAGTCCTGAACAACCCGACGGACGCCGAGGACGTGACGCAGGAGGTCTTCCTGCGCCTGTGGAACCAGCCCGACCGTTTCGACGCCGCCCGGGGCTCCCTGCGCTCGTTCCTCCTGGCCCAGGCCCACGGCCGGGCCGTCGATGCCGTGCGGTCCTCGAGCTCCCGGCGCCAGCGGGAGGCCCGCGACGCCCTGCGCACCGCGGAGGCGGCCTACGACATGCAGCGCGAGGTGTGGGACCTGGCGGTGGCCGACCAGGTGTCGCACGCGATGGGCAAGCTCCCGGAGGAGGAGCGCCGCGCGATCGAGCTGGCGTACTTCGACGGCTGCACCTATCGGGAGGTGGCGCGGATGCTCGACCAGCCCGAAGGGACCGTCAAGAGCCGGATCCGCAACGGCATGCAGCGCATGCGCGCCGTTCTCGCGGATGCCGGTGTGAGGGGAGACGACGCGTGATGTCCCACGACGAGGCCAGCGACCTTCTGAGTGCGTACGCGCTCGACGCGGTCGACGGCGACGAGTTCAGGGAGCTCGAGGAGCACCTCGAGACCTGCCCGCGCTGCCGGACCGAGCTCGACAGCCTGCGCGAGGTCGCCGCAGCCATGGGCAACTCGGTGGAGCCGCTGCCCGAGGGCTTGTGGTCCCAGATCGCCCTCCGCCTGCCCGAGGGCCGCGAGATCGACGAGCCTCCCCCGATGCCGCAGCTCACGTCCGAGACCCGCGCACCGTTCCGGCCGCCCGCCGACGGCCGCGCCCGCCGGCGCCGCAGCATGGTGGCCACGGTCGGCGCGCTCGCGGTGGCGGCAGCCGCCGTGGCGGTCGTGCTCGGCATCGGGCTGGTGCGCGCCGACAACCGGGTCTCGAACCTCCAAGCGGCGCCGTCCGCGGTCTCCGCCGCACTGCGGACGCCCGGGCACCAACTCGTCGGACTGGACTCGAGCTCCTCGCAGGCCGAGGTGGCGCAGGTCGTCGTGGTGCCGTCCGGGCAGGGCTACCTGGTCTCGTCGAACCTGCCGGCTCTGGGCGACGACCGGACCTACCAACTGTGGGCGATCGGAGGGAAGCGACCGATCTCCCTCGGCCTGCTCGGGGGGTCACCACGCCACGCCGCCTTCACCATGGCCGGCGCGCGACCCTCGCACCTGAGCATCACCGCCGAGCCGCAGGGTGGGTCGGTCTCTCCCACCGGCCCGATCATCGCCACGGGGGCTGTCTGACGCCCGGGCGCAGTGTTAGGTTCGCTCCTCATGCCCGAGGAAGACGCACCCAAGACGCGCCGGCCCATCGAGATCGGCGCGGAGGCGGAGCCGGTCAAACTGGGGTCGATGCTCCTGACGCTCGTGGAGCCCCACCGGGGCCACGAGGTGGCCTACAACCGCTGGTACGAGCGGGACCACTTCTACTCGGGCTGCATGGTGGGCCCGTACAACTTCGCCGGGCGCCGCTTCGTCGCCACCGCGGACCTGAAGACCTTGCGCGACCCGGACCCGTCGACCATCACGGGCGAGCCGGAGCGGGGGTCCTACATCTCCGCGTACTGGGTGCTCGACGGGTATTTCGACGTCTGGAACCGCTGGGCCCTGCGCCAGGTGAACGCGCTGCACGCCGCCGGGCGGATGTTCCAGGAGCGCGACCACGTGCACACGCTGCTCTACAACTTCGCGTGGGAGCACCGGCGCGATCCCGACGGCGTGCCCGTCGAGGTCGCCCTCGACCACCCCTACCGCGGCTTCGTCACCGTCTTCATCGACCGCGACGACTCGCTGACCAACGAGGAGTTGTGGTCGTGGCTGCGCACGGAGCACCTGCCGGGACTGCTGCCCGGGAGCGACGCCGACCTGGTCGCCGCCTTCACCCCCATCGCGCTCGAGGTGGACGCGCCCGGTGACGTGCCCCGCGAGAAGGCCCGGGACAACCGCACGGTGCTCCTGTGGTTCCTCAACACGCCTCCCGAGGTGGCCTGGGAGCCGGTCATCGCCCAACACCGGCGCCTGCTGGAGGCCGCGGGCAAGGGCACCGTGGTGGCCGCCCTCCCGTTCATCCCGACCATCCCCGGCACGGACACCTACACCGACAAGCTCTGGACGGACTGAAACGCGTCAGTCTCGGGCCAGGATCTCCACGTGGGTGATGACGAAGACCCCGTCGGGTGAGTCCGCCCAGCGCGCGAAGGCCTCGGCGATGCGCTCGAGCTCGTCGGCGTCGCTCAGCCCGTAGTCCACGGCCTGCTCGGCGAAGCGCGAGTAGCGCACCCGGTCGGCCCACAGGCCGCCCCACCAGGCCCGGGCCTCGGGGTCGGCGTAGGTCCAGGTCGAGCTGGAGACGGTCACGTCGGAGAAGCCCGCCTCGTGCGCGTGACCGAGCAGGCGGGGCCCGATGCGGGCGTCGTGGCCGTTGCGCGCCGTCACCGCGAGATACAGCTCGAGCCAGCGGTCCAGGACCGGGTCGGCCGGGGCCCAGGCGAAGGCCCCGTAGTCCGAGTCCCGGGCGCCCAGCACGCCCCCGGGAGCGAGCACCCGGCGCAGCTCGACGAGGGCGGCGACGGGGTCGGCGAGGTGCTGGAGCACCTGGTGTAGGTGGATCACGTCGAACGAGGCGTCGGGAGAGCCGAGGTCGAAGAGGTCAGCCACCTCGAAGTGCAGGTTCTCCACGCCCAGGCCCCGGGCATGCTCCTGCGCCCGGGCCACCACGTCGGCCCCCGCATCCACCCCGGTCACCTCGCCCGGCGCCACCAGGAGGGCGAGGTCGGCGGTGATCGTCCCGGGGCCGCAACCCACGTCCAGCAGGCGCTGACCCGGACGCAGGTGGGGGAGGAGGTACGCGCTGGAGTTCTCGGCGGTGCGCCAGGTGTGGCTGCGCAGCACCGACTCGTGGTGCCCGTGCGTGTAGGTCATGCGTACATTGTGGCGTGCCCGAAATGCCCGAGATGCAGGCGCTGTCCGAACGCCTCGACGCCCTCCTGGCTGGGGCGACGCTCGAGCGGGCGGACCTGCTCGGGTTCTCGTCCCTCAAGACCTACGCGCCGGCGCCCGGGGACCTCCTGGGTCACCGGGTCCGCGCCGTCGGCCGCCGGGCCAAGTACCTCGTCTGGGAATTCGACGACGGCAACCGTATGGTGCTCCATCTGTCCCAGGCCGGCCGGCTCGACATCGAGGAGCCGCCCAAGAAGACGAAGCCGCGCGGCGCGGTGGCACGGTTCACGTTCACGACCGCCGGTCCGTCCCCGTCGACCGTCGCCGTGCTGGTGCGCGAGTACGGCACGCAGCGCAAGGCGTCGTGGTGGGTGCTGGCGCCGGGGGACGAGGGGCCGCTGGCCGGTCTGGGGCCCGAGCCGGGGAGCGACGAGTTCGCCGCCTTCATCCGCACCAGTGATTCGAGGCGCCACCTCACCACCGACCTGCGCGACCAGCACGTGGTGTCGGGCATCGGCCGCGGCTGGGGCGACGACATCCTGCACCGGGCCAAACTGTCGCCCTTCGCCTCGCTGCGCTCGCTGAGCCCGGCCGAGCGCGAGGCCCTGCTCACCGCCGCCACCGACGTCCTGGCCGAGGCGCTGGCGCTCGAGCGCGGCCGCGAGGGCGGCCTGTCGGAGGCCAAGCTGGGCGGTCGCTTCAAGGTGCACGGCCGCGTCGGCGAGCCCTGCCCGACGCCGTGCGGCGACACGTTGCGCCGGGTGTCGTTCGAGTCCTACGAGATGGCGTACTGCCCGACGTGCCAGACCGGGGGGAAGGTGCTGGCCGACCGCCGCCTCTCCCGCCTGCTCAAGTAGCGCGCCTAGTTCAGCTGCCGCACCACGGTGACGACCTTGCCGAAGATCGTCACCTCGTCGGGAGCCTCGAAGACCATCGGCTCGTAGGCCGTGTTGGCCGGCGTGAGCACGACCCGGCCGTTCCTGCGGCTGAACGTCTTGACCGTGGCCTCGCCGTCGTTGATGCCGGCGACCACGACGTCGCCGTTGTCCGCCTCGGGCTGCTGGCGCACCACCACGTAATCGCCGTCGAGGATCCCCGCGTCGGTCATGGAGTCGCCCCGCACCCGCAGCATGAAGGAGGGCCCGCTGCCGGTGAACTGCTCGGGCATGGGGAGGAGCTCCTCGATGTTCTCCTCGGCCAGCACGCCGGTTCCCGCCGCCACCTCGCCCACGAGGGGCACGTTGTGCACGGCCGAGGCCGGCAGCCGGGACGACGTGTCGGGGTCGAAATGGACCTGGATGGCCCGGGGCTTGCTCGGGTCCTTGGACAGGTAGCCCTCGCGCTGGAGCACGGCCAGATGCGTGTGCACCGTGGCCGAGGAGGCCAGCCCGACCGCCTCGCCGATCTCGCGCACCGAAGGCGGATAGCCCCGGTCGCGCTGGCAGTCCGCGATGTAGTTGAGGATCTGCAGCCGCTTCCCGCTCAGGACCTCGGCCATCGGCGTCTCCTTTGGTGCCCACCCCGGCCTGCCGCCGGGCCCCTCCCGGGGGCGAACATCCGTTCGTGATCCACCAACATACCCAAGTGGGGGGTCCGAAGCAAACATCTGTTCGCCGCCTAGCCGACCGCGGCCTCCCGGTGGACACCCAGCTCGGCCAGGAGCCGGTCGCGCAGCGCGTCGAACGGCGGGCCGCCGACACGGCGCGGCCGGGACAGGTCCACGGTCACATCGAGGCAGATCCGGCCCTGGCGCAGCACCAGGACCCGGTCGGCCAGCAGGACCGCCTCCTCGACATCGTGGGTGACCAACAGGACGCCCGGTCGGTGCCGGGCGCACAGGTCGGCCACCAGGTCCTGCATCCTGAGGCGGGTCAGCGCGTCGAGCGCGGCGAAGGGCTCGTCGAGGAGCAGGAGCTCGGGTTGGCGCACCAGGGCCCGGGACAGCGCGACGCGCTGGGCCTCGCCGCCCGAGAGGGTGCCCGGCCACGCTCCGGCCCGCTCGTCCAGGCCGACCTCGCGGAGCGCAGCTGACGCGGCCGCCCGGGTGGCGGCCGCCCGGGGCAGCCCCAGCACCACGTTGCGCCACACCCGGATGGACGCGACGAGACGGGGCTCCTGGTAGACGACGGTCCGCGCCTCGGGCACGAGCACCTCACCGGTCGATGCCGCCTCGAGCCCGGCCAGAATGCGCAGCAGCGTGGTCTTGCCGCTGCCCGACGCGCCCAGCAGCGCCACGAACTCCCCCCGCGCCACGGTGACGTCGAGGTCGTGGAGCACCGTGCAGTCGCCGAAGGACTTGCCCACGCCGAGGGCGATGGCGGCGGGGGCCGTCATCGGACAGCACTGTGGCGACGCCAGGGCATGGCACATCGCTCCAGGAGACGGACGAGGAGGTCGGCGGCGATGCCCAGGAACGCATAGATGATGATGCAGACCACGAGGACGGGGATCTGCTGCAGGCTGTTCGCCTGGGCGACCAGGTAGCCGATGCCCTGGTTGGCCCCGATGCTCTCGGTGAAGACGAGGGCGATCACCGCGATCCCGGCCGAGAAGCGCAGCCCGGTGAGGATGGAGGGCATGGCCAGCGGCACGATGACCTGGCGCACCAGGCGCCGGCCGCGCTGCCCGAAGCTGCGGGCGGCCTCGACGACGCGCCGGTCGACGTTGCGCACGCCGTTGGAGGTGTTGAGGTACATGGGGAACAGCGTGGCCAGGCCGATGAGGAGCACCTTGGCCGTCTCGCCGATCCCGAACCAGACGATGAAGAGGAAGATGACGGCGGGGTAGGGGACCATGCGCAGCATCTGCATCGGCGCATCGAGCAGCTCCTCGCCGAGACGCGTGAGGCCGACCACGATGCCCAGCACGAGGCCCATACCGGCGCCGAGTACGAGGCCGAGCACGGCGCGGCGCACCGAGACGCCGACGTCGCCGACCAGGTCCTGGTGGCGCAGCAGGTCGACGAAGGCGTCCCAGGTGGCCGCCGGCGTGGAGAGCGTCGTGGACGGGATGGCTCCCGTGGCGGTGAGGATCCACCAGGCCGCGAGGACCGAGACGGGGATGAGCAGGCGCAGGGGGACGGCGGCGCGCCGGCGTCCTGGCGTCGGATCAGCCGTCGGCAGGCGGACGAGGCCGTCGTCCGGCGGCAGCGGGCCCGTCGCCGGACCCAATCCGTGGCGGAGCGAGGGCGCGGCCAGCTGCGTCACGGGTCGCGCCGCCTCACGACTGGAGTCCTGCCGCGTGGGCAACCACCTTGTTGAAGGGGAGGTCGAAGATCCCCTTCACGTTGAGGTGTGACGAGATCAGGCCCAGCTTCTGGAAGGTGTCGGCCTCGTTCTGCTGGTAGGTGATGATGGCCGGCGTGATCGGGGTGCCCTTGGACTGGATCGAGGCGACGGCCGCTTCGGCGACCGACAGCGGGACGCCGTAGGTCTTGGCGTAGGTCTCCGCCGCCAGCTGGGGATCCTTGGCCAGGATGGCCGCCGCCTTGTAGAAGCGCCCGATGAAGTCGGTCAGCGCGGCGGCCTTTTGCGGGTTGGCCAGCGCGCTGGTGCTCGCGGTGAGGTAGCCGAAGGTCTGCACGACGCCGGCGCCGGTGGTAAGGAGGCGGATCTTCCCGGTCGCCTGGTCGAGCGCGGTGAGCGGTTGGGAGATGACCGCGGCGGCCACCTGGCCGTTGGTCACCGCGGTGGAGGCGGTGGTGAGCGCCAGGTTGTCGATCGTGACGGCGCTGTAGGGCACCTTGGCCTTGGCCAACGCCTGGACGAGGAAGTACTGCCCCACCGTGCCCTCCTGGACCGCCACGGTCTGCCCGCGCAACTGGGCCACCGTCTTGATAGGGGAGCCGGCGGGCACCACGATGTCGTAGGGCGAGATCTTGGGGTTGATGCCCTCCGTGGTGGCCACCACCTTCACGGGATCGCCGGCCTGTTGGGCGAAGATGGTCGGCGTCTCGGCCATGTCGCCGATGTCGACGGACCCTCCGGTCTCGGCCGCGATGACCGGCGGGCCGCCGATGAAGTTCGCCCAGTTCACCGTGTACTGGGCGCCCTTGAGCGCGTCGGTGGCGGCGAAGATGGACTGGTACTCCTTCAGCTGGTCCCCGAACGTGATGGTCACGCCGGCCAGTGAGGTGGTCCGGGCAGTGGCGGCGGAGGCTGCGGTCGCCGTGGTGAGCAGCGCGACGCCGGCCACCACCGCGGCGGCGGCGAGGCGCGGCACGGCGTGACGGCGGCGGGTGGCGGCGCGCGGACGCGTCGGGTGCATGGTTCGGCGGTTTCCCTTCGTTCGGGCCGCCAGGGGGCGGCCGGTGGTGCGGCCTCAGGCCGCGGGGGTCGGGGGTGGGTGGACTGGTCTCGTCAGAAGGGTCGGTCGCCGCGGATCGTCACCCGTTGGATGACCCGGTGCGCGGTGCCGTAGTCGTGAATGGCGTAGTGCATCGTGGTCCGGTTGTCCCAGAAGCCGAGGTCGCCCTCTTCCCAGCGGTAGCGCACCACGTACTCGGGCGTCGTCATGTGCCGGTAGAGGAATTGGAGGATGGCGTCGCTCTCGCGGGCCGTGAGACCCTTGATCCTCTTGGTGAACCCCGGGTTGACGAAGAGGTTGCGCCGTCCCGTCTCGGGGTGGGTGCGCACGACCGGGTGCTCCACCTGGACGAGCTCGGTGAACGTCTCGCCGTCCCACTCGCCTTTGCCCACGGCCGCCAGCACCTTGCCGAAGCTGCGGCTCCCGTCGTGCACCGCGGTGAGTCCGTCGACGAACTGGCGGATGGGGGCCGAGAGCCCCTCGTAGGCGGCCTGGGTGTCCGCCCACAGGGTGTCGCCGCCGGCCGCGGGGATCACGATGGCATTGAGGATGGAGCCCAGCGGCGGCGTCTCCACGAAGGTGACGTCGGTGTGCCAGTTCTCCCGGTCGTCGTACTCGGACCCGGTGCCACCCACGAGGGCGCGGGCCTTCGTGGAGTCGATCTCGAAGACCTCCTTGTGGTCCTCGAGGCCGGGGATCACGGGATGGGCGATGGTGATCTCGCCGAAGGCGCCCGCGAACTCCTTGTGCTCCTCGGGGGACAGGTGCTGGCCCGGGAAGAAGATCACCTTGTAGTCGAGGAGGGACTGGCGAACGGCGGCCAGCGTCTCGGGATCGAGTGACTGGTGCAGGTCGATGTTGCGGATCTCGGCGCCGATCGTGCCCGAGAGGGGCGCGAGGTCGAGCTGGACGGTGGTGGCGGTGGTCATGGGGATCCTCTCGACGGTCGGGGTGGGTAAATCCTGACTAAATCCATCGGATTTGTCAAATAGAACGGGTCGGCCTGTCACACCGGCTCCGTAGGGTGTGGGCCGTGTGCGAACAGCTGTTCGAAGAGGCAGTTGACGACGAACAGGTGTTCGTGTTCCAATACGGGGAAGGGCGAACAGGTGTTCGGGAGAGGGAGACGCCATGACGGTCGCATATGAGATCGATTTCGAGACGTACCGCCCCCCGCTGTACGTCCTGCCCGACCAGCCGGCGCGGACAGCACCTTCCCCCCGGGTGCGCCGCCGCCGGGTGGTCGCGGCCGCCTTCGTCGTGGCCCTGCTCGTGCTCCTCGCCCTGCCGATCCGTGCGTTCGGCGGGAGCACCCTGGCCCAGGCGGCGCCGGCGCAGGGTCAGGAGTACGTCGTCAAGGCGGGCGACACGCTGGCCTCCATCGCCACCCGGGCCGACCCCGCCCACGCCAGCTCTCTGACCGGCCAGCTCGTCCGCGAGACCGGCACGAGCCTGGTGGTGCCCGGGGAGCACATCTTCATTCCCTGACTATCGTCGGCGGTGTGCGGTGTCCCTGGTGCGGTGTCGATGACGACCGCGTCGTGGATTCACGCCAGGCCGAAGACGGCGGTGCGATCCGCCGCCGGCGTGAGTGCCTCGGCTGCGAGCGCCGCTTCACGACGTTCGAGCGGGTCGAAGAGGTGCCGCTGTGGGTGGTGAAGCGCAGCGGCCTGCGTGAGCCGTTCGATCGGGCCAAGGTCGTCGAGGGCGTCCGCTCCGCCTGCAAGAACCGGCCCGTCACCATCGAGCAGATGGAGGAGCTGGCCCAAGCCGTGGAGGACGCGTTACGGGCGGAGACCACGGAGCCGACCAGCCAGCAGGTGGGTGTCGCCGTCCTCGAGCGCCTGCAGGGTCTGGACGACGTGGCGTACCTCCGCTTCGCCAGCGTCTACAAGGGCTTCGAAGAGGCGGGTGACTTCCAGCGCGAGGCCGGGCTGCTGACCAAGACGACGGAGCCGAAGCGGAAGTGATGGAGGAGACGCCCGCCATCGTCCTGGCCGTCTATGCCCATCCCGACGATGCCGACGTCGCCTGCGGCGGCACCCTGGCCCGCTGGGCCAAGGAGGGTGGCGCCGTGCACCTGGTCGTGTGCACGGACGGGGGCAAGGGGACGACCGATCCGGCCGTCGAGCCGGTCGAGCTCGCCGCCGCGCGCGCCGCCGAGCTCGAGTCGTCGTCGACGTTGATCGGCCTGTCCAGCGTCGACAACCTGGGCTTCCCCGACGGCGAGCTCACCGATTCCGCCGACTTCCGGCGCACCCTCGTGGCGCGGGTGCGCGCGCTGCGCCCAGACGTGGTCTGCGGCCATGACCCCACCGCTGTCTTCTTCGGGCAGGACTACTTCAACCACCGGGACCACCGGATCGCCGGGGCCGCGCTGCTCGACGCCGTGGCGCCGGCCGCCGCGCTGCCGCACTACTTCCCGGACGCCGGGCCGTCCCACCAGGTTTCCGCGGTGCTCCTGTCGGCGACGCTCGAGCCCAACGAGTGGGTGGACATTTCCGAGACCATCGAGACCAAGGCCGCGGCGGTGGAGTGCCACCGGACCCAATTCGCCGGCCAGGACGGGTGGGCGGGCGAGGCCGTGCGGCGCCGGGCGGCCGAGGAGGGCCGGCGGGCCGGCGTCGCCTACGCCGAGGGGTTCCGCCGGTTGAGCCTCGGTGGTTGAGCGGCCGGTCGACCCCACCATCTTGCACGTCGACATGGACGCGTTCTTCGCGTCGGTCGAGGTGCTCGACGATCCCTCTCTCGCCGGGAGGCCCGTGATCGTGGGCGGCGCCGGGGCGCGCGGCGTGGTGGCCTCCTGCACGTACGAGGCCCGGATCTACGGGGTGCACTCAGCCATGCCCTCGGTGCAGGCCCGCCAGCTCTGCCCGGAGGCCATCTTCTTGTCTGGGCGCCACAGCCGCTACGCCGAGGTCAGCGCGGAGCTGCACAAGGTCCTGGCCGACATCACCCCCATGGTCGAACCCATCGGTCTCGACGAGGCGTTCGTGGACGTCGCCGGCGCGGTGCGCCTCCTCGGGCCGCCGGTGTACATCGCACAGGTCCTGCGGCGTCGGGTGCAGGACCAGTTGCGCCTCGAATGCGCGGTCGGCATCGGGCGCTCCAAGATGATCGCCAAGCTGGCCTCGCGGGCGGCCAAGCCGCGGGCCAGCCGGGCCGGGCTCGAGCCGGGCCCCGGCGTCTATCTCGTCGAGCCGGCCGAGGAGCTCGCGTTCCTGCACGGGCACGACGTGGAGGCGCTGTGGGGTGTCGGACCGGCCACGGCGAAGCGCCTGCACGATCTGGGCGTGCGGACGGTGGGCGACCTGGCGGCCCTGCCCCTCGACAGCGTGGTCCGCCGCCTCGGCAAGGCGAGCGGCGCCCATCTGGCGGCGTTGGCCCGAGGCGAGGACCCCGATCCCGTGAACCCGAACCGCCCCAACAAGTCGATCGGGCACGAGGAGACCTTCAGCCAGGATCTCGTCGACCCCCACGAGCTCGAGCGCCACGTCCTGCGCATGGCCGAGTCTGTGGCGACCATGCTGCGTGGCGCGTCGAGCTCGGCGCGGACGATCACGGTCAAGATCAAGTTCAAGGACCTCGCCCTGCAGTCGCGGTCGCACACCATGGAGCGACCCATCGCGACCGGTGGTGCCATCGGGCAGGTGGCGGCGGCGCTGCTGGCCGGGGTCGATCCCGGCGAGGGGATCCGCCTCCTCGGGGTGAGTGCCTCGGGGCTGGCGGCCGGCGGGGTGGATCAGCTCTCCTTCGACCTCGGGGACGGGCTCGGTGACGACAACCAGAGTGCCACGGCGCGGGAGCAGTCCTGGTCCGACGTCACGACGGCAGTGGACGCCATCCGCAACCGCTTCGGGCGGGGGGCGGTGGGCGCGGCCTCCATGGTGACCGAGGACGGGATCCAGGTGCCGGCTCGGCGCGACGCGCCCTGGGGGCCGGACGACTGAGCAGGTGCCACCGTCGCAGATTTGGCGGAATCGTTCGCTCAGGGAGCGGGAGTGATGCTGCCCGGTGGAGGTACCGTCCCCGGACCCGACGTGGAGCACGCCAACGCCTCGGGAGTGTTCCCCGCAGCCGCCAACGGGGGCAGCGCGGGGAAGATCGGTTGGCTTCGGGCCATGGCGTACAGATCGATGAGATCCGTGAGGTCGTTCGCGTTGGCGTCGCGATAGGTCATCGCCGGCAGGTTCCACTTCCGCTCCACCAGAGCGAGGATCGAGGTGTGGTCGAACACCGTGTGGCTGACGTGTGCCCGCCTCGAGTACGGAGACACGACGAGCCCGGGCACGCGGAACCCGTAGCGCTCGAAACCGTCGTACGTACTCTCGCCAGGCACGACGACGGGCGCAATTGAGTCTGGCGCGAGGGCGATTGGCGGCGCCACGTGGTCGTAGTAGCCGCCGTGCTCGTCATAGGTGACGACGAGCAGCGAGCGCGCCCAACCCGGCCCGGTGCCCAACGCGTGGACCACCTGGGCGAGCATCGCCTCGCCCACCACGATGTTCTGCGGGTTCTCCTGTGACTGGGTGTCGTAGTCCTCGTCGAGAAAGGAGAAGCTCGGTAACGTTCCGGCCGCCGCATCGGTGAAGAACTGGTCGAACGGTCGGAGGTTGGAGCCCGACTCCAAGGACGTGTCGTTGACCGGGTAGAGCTCCGGTGTCGCACCCACCGGGAAGGACGTTGCGTAGTTGGCCCAGTCGATACCGTACGTCGAAAGTCTCTGGAAGATCGTCCCGTTCGCCTCCTGCGAGAGGAGGGCGCTCTGTGATGGGATGCCGACGTCGTCGGTCATCCCACCCGAGGTCGCAGCGATCAGGTAGCGGCGGTTGGGATCCGTCTGCCCGAGAACCGAGCAGAACCAGCGGTCGGCGATGGGGAACGACGAAGCCAGGCTGTAGGTGAACGGAAGGTCGTCCCCGGTCCAGTAGCCCATCGCCACTCCGCCCGAACCACGGACGAAGCCGTCCATGGCGCCGTTGTCGTAGGCCACGTGGGACGTCGTCCACTCCTGGCCCGGTGCACCGGGCAGCTGGCACGTCGTCGGCATGTGGAACGCGTGCTGTATCCGGCCATCGGCGTACGGATTGGCGGCTGTGGGCAGTGCGCCAGGCCCGAGCCTGAATCCGTCGCATCGGCCGAGCATCCCGAGGAGGTTGTCGAACGAATGGTTCTCCATGACGAGCACGACCACGTGCTCGATGGTCGGCATGGTGTCGGTGCCGGCGGGGAGATCCGGGAAGGGGAGCGAGTCCGGGAGCCGCAAGCCTCTGCGCCCGAGGACCTTCAACGCCTCGTACTGCGGCGAAAAGGGGCTCACCGGAAGGCCACCCTGAAGCGGCCCGTCCGCGGCAGCCCGGGACAGGGCCCCGCCGGAGAGCACCGGACCGAGGGCACCAGCAGCGCCGCCTGCGCCGGCATATCCGAGGAGGGCGCGACGGCTCAGCCTTCGACCATCGTCACCCGGAGAGGGTTCCCGCCTGTCGTCGTCGGCACCCATGCCCGTGATGCTATCGGCCACGCCCGCCTGGGGCCCTGGTGCATCCGGCCGTGCCGGGTGGTACTGGGCGGCCGGCACCTTCACCGCGCCGCAGTTGTCCCCCATGGCGAACCGGTTCGACGCAGGTGCGGGTATCGACGATGCGGCCGGTCCTGCCCACGCGGTCGGGGCGCGGAGCGTTGCTGATTGCGATCTACGTCGGTTCGGACTGTCGCCACCAACGGATCCAATAGCCGTGCGGGTGAGTGTCGGCCAGACGCACCGCCGGACTCCCGCCGGGGCCGATGTGGACCAGCGTGGTGGCCTGATCCGGTCCGTCGCGGGGCACCGGCGACGGCGGGGTGGGAAGACCGGGCGTCTCGAAGGGCGACTCGCAGTAGAGGTGGTGCACCGGCCGACGCGCCCCCAGGGCGGCCACCTGCTCAACCAGGAGGCGCTGCTGCGGCTCGCTGAGGTAGGCGGCCACCCACGAGTGGAAGACGACCAGTGGACCGTCGCCCGCGATGGTGGCGGCCACCCCGGGAAGGTCCAACAACATGTCGCCGCGCTCCAGACGCGGGGGGTGCGCCGCCGCACGCACGTTGGCCAGCGCGGCGCGCAGGCGGCCGAAACGAGCAAGGTTGTCGGGCCACTGGCAGGCCAGCAGCCAGCGGGCTTCCTCGTCGGAGAACGGGTTCACCGGTGAGAGATCGAGCCCGACCCGCTCGGCCATGACCGGCAACCGCAGCTCGGGCAGGTGCGTGAGGTCGTCGCGCACCGAGCACTCCAGGGCGACGGCGGAGCCCTCCGCCCCCGCCGCGAGGACGGCGCCGCCCCCGGCGGCGCGATAGGTGTAGCCGTAGTCGTCGAACAGCAGGTTGAGGCCCGCCGAGGTGCCGAGGTCGAGCAACGCCAGCGGCTCCCGCCACCCATACTGCGACGCCACGACGCAGAGCCCGGGGAAGAGGCCCGTGCAGCGCCCGACTTCGTTGGTCTGGGTCGTGCGCGTGGCGACCAGCCGCTCGACCTCGGACCGGTAGACCCGGCAGAAGTCGGCGAAGGCGGCGGCGACATCGCCGCCCGCCGGGATCTCGGTCGGGGCACCGCGCACGGCGGCCACGGTGTCGTAGTACGCCGCCAAGGGGTGATCGATACCCGAGAGGAGCAGGAAGTGCACGGCCGCCAGGAGCAGGAGGGGTCGCCGCTGGGGGAGCGGCGCGCCGTCGAGGATCGACAGGACGTCGTCATCGTCGGCGATGGCCCGGCAGATGGCGGGGTAGGTCGTGCCGCCGTCACGCTCGACCACGGCGGCGAAGCCCCTGAAGTGGTTGGACAGCGGCTCCTCGACGAGCACGGGCGGCTAGAAGCTGGCCGGGAGCAAGGGACTGATGGCCCCGAAGAAGAACCAGAGCAACACGAGGGTGCCGAGGAGGCCCACGCCGTAGATCACCCAACGCCGGCGGCGGAAACGGTAGGCCGCGTAGATGATCCCCGCCACGACGAACGCCGTGACGAATCCCCAGAACAGTGCGTCGGTGAGCCCGCCGTCGGAGTCGCCGGCCAGGCTCTGGCTCTTCGGATCCGCGTGGAGCCGCTGGACGGGCAGCCCCGAGTTGGGGAAGAGCTGGGAGTGGGCGAGCGTGGCCTGGACGATCAGGCGGGTCGAGGCGCTGAAGCGCGGATTGCAGGTCGTAAGGGTGAGCCGGTCGGCGAAGACGTTGTCGACGACGCTGGTGTCACTGGGCGAGACGACGGTGCTCCTGGTGGCGTCATAGACGAAGATGCCCTGCAGCGTGGTGAGGACGATCGGATCACCGACCTTGACCGAATCGAGGTTGTAGAAGGGATGGCCGTACGTGGTCCGATGGCCGGCGATGGCGGCGTTGCCCGCCTGGCCGGGCAGGGGAGTTCCGGTGTAGTGCCCGGGACCTTTGCGGAGGTCGGGCGTGTTCGTACCCTCGACGACGACCTGGTTTATGCCGATGACCGGGATCCGGATGTCGCCGATCGGCTCGCCCTCGGCCGGGGCCGCCGTGGACGGAGCGGGCACGGGAGGTCCGGTCGGCAGCTTGTCGAGGGCGGATTCCTGGGCGAGGGCGCGGCGGACGGCCTCGTCGTTGGTTTCCTGTTGGAGCTGAGTGCGCAGTCCGGACTGGGTCCGGGACTCCTGGATGGAGGTGCCCCAGATCTGATACGCCGTGAACAGGAGCAGCAGGACCCCAAACCCGATGAGGATCCGCCCGAAGATGTCGACGACCCGTCGTAACGTAGACATCGCAGACAGAGACTAGGGCGACCGAAGGCCCAGCTCGGTTCGCCCGGCCTCGGCCTAGGCCTGGACGGTGACCAGCGTCCCGAGCGGGGTCAACGGGAACACGGTCTGCGCATTGGCGATCGGCATCTCGACGCACCCGTCGCTCTGGGGGAAGCCGTAGGAGGACCGAACGAACCCGTGCAGGGCGTCACCACCGTGGAAGTAGCTCACCCAGGGGATGCCGGGGTCGACGTAATGGGAACCGTCCGGGTTGGTGCCCGTCATGGTGGTCACGGTGTAACGGGCGTACACGGGCCAGGTGCCGTTCTCCGTGCTGGCTCCGGCCACTCCCGTATTGACCGGGGTGCTGAAGACGGCGACGCCATCCTTGTAGACGGTGGCCGTCTCGGGCAGTGACTGGCTTACGAGAACGAAGTCCCAGGGCACGGCATCCCCCTTGCCGCTCTGCACGTCAGCCAGCAGATCGGTCCACACCTGGGGTCCGGCGATGCCGTCCGTCTTCAGTCCGTTCTGGGACTCGAAGCTCATGACGGCGCCCTGGGTGATGACGTTGGTGGTGCCGGGCGTCCACAGCGTCATGAGCGAGAGCGGCTGGTCCGGCCAGCGCCACGTGAACGACCCCACCTGATCGTTGCCCTCCTGCGTGGGTGACGTCAGGGGGGAAGACGGCGTGAACGTGAGAGGCAGGTAGCCCAGTTCGGCCAACAGCTGTTGGAGCCGCAGGATGGAACCGGGCGCTGCGGAGAACTGCGACGTGACCGACTGCGCCAAGTGCTGGCCTTCCGAGCCGACGACGCCGGAGGGCCCGCCGGGGACGGTGACGGTCTCGGTGGCGCCCGGGACGAGCGGCCCGGCCGCTTGGTATTCGAGCAACGACGGCGACAGGACGGCCCACGAGCCGGCAACCGGCGGGCTGAGTGTGGGCATGGGGCTGCCCGGGGCGAGGTCGGTGGAGAACTGCACCGTCACGGTGGATCCGGCGGCAACGTTGACTCCGGTCGGCGACACCGATGCGACAGTCAGCGCGGGAGGAGGGGTCGACGGCGTGGCGGCGGCCTGATTGTTGTGCAGCCTGTCCACGGCGACGAACCCGCCGGCGGCGATGACGAGCGCGACGACGCACACGCTGACGATGACCCACCGTCTAGGACCTCTTCGGGGGCGCGCGTGCTCTCCGGACATGGCAGCGCGGATTCTACAGGGGACTATGGCGGCCTAAAGACCCAATTCGGCCTCAATTTTGGTCGTGATTGCTGAAAGCCGGCTGGCGTCGGTGACCTTGGACCCTTCGGCCTCCCGAACGTAGAAGGCGTCAACGACCATTTCGCCGAGCGTGGAGACCCGGGCGGAGACCACATCGAGATCGGCAACGAAGAGGACGCGGGTGATGCGGTGGAGCAGCCCGATTTCGTCAGGAGCCCGTACCTCGAGCACGGTGGCGGTGTCGGAGGCCTCGTTGTCGACGCTGACGTCGCTCCCGGGCAGATGGGCGGCGGAGCCGCGCCGCAGCGGGTACACGCGTTCGCGCTCCGAAAGCCGCTCGCCGATCGCCATGCGGTCCGAGAGCACGGCGGCCAGGTCTTCGCGCAGCTTGGCCGTATCGGGCCAGGTCCCGCGCGCCACCTCGACGGTGAACACCTCCACCGCGATGCCGCCCTCGCCGCTCACGTTGGCGGCCCGCACGTCCATGCCGTTGAGCGCCAGCGCGCCGGCCACGTCGGAGAAGAGACCGGGCCGGTCCGGTGCTGCCACGATGACGTGCGGGGGCCGGAGCGAGACCGACGGCAGTCCCGCCGCGCGCACCTCCGCCATGAGCTCACGGTTGGCCGTCACGATGCGGTCAGGGAGAACTGGTTCGTTCTCGCCCTGGAGCACGCGGTCGGTGCGCCCGACGAGATCGGCGACGAGGCCGGCCTTCCAGGCGCCCCAGGCGGAGGGGCCGGTGGCTCTGCTGTCTGCCTCGGTCAGGGCCGCCAACAGGTGGAGCGTCTCGCGGTTGCCGGCGGCCCGGGCGACGCGGGCGATGGTGGTGGGATCGTCGAGGTCGCGCCGGGTGGCGGTGTCGGGCAGAAGGAGGTGATGGCGCACCAGGTCGACCAGGACGGCGACGTCGGCGGGGACGAACCCCATGCGTGAGCCGATGCGGTCGACCACCTCGATCCCGACGGCGGTGTGATCGCCCGGGAAGCCCTTGCCGATGTCGTGCAGGAGAGTGCCGACGAGGAGGAGGTCCGGCCGCTCGACGGTATCGGTGAGCTCAGCGGCCAGCGCAGCGGCTTCAAGGAGATGACGGTCGACCGTGAAGGTGTGGTACGCGTTGCGCTGAGGCTTGTTGCGGACGGCCGCCCACTCCGGGATCAGACGAACGAGCAGGCCGTGTTGGTCCAGAGACTCGATCTTGTCGATGGCGGGGCGACCGAGTGCAAGCAGCGCGACCAGCGAGGCACGTGTCTGGTCCGCCCATGGGTCGCCGGGTGGGGGCATGCGGTCGGCCAGGCGGTGCAGCGACCCCCTGGCGATGGGCCGGTCCAGCTCGGCCGCGGTGGCCGCCAGGCGCAATGGCAGCGAGGCATCGTCGGACACGGGCGCGAGCGGCGTCAGGGTGATCTCGCCTTCGACCTCGACCATGTCGGGGCCGAGGTCGGCCGGGACGGGGCGGCTGCCGTGGTCGGGCGTGGCGCGGCGGAATCGTCGCCTCGGTGCCGGGGTGGGGTCCCACAGGCGGCGCCGGCGCCACGCGTCGTCACTGACCCAGGCGATCTGCCGGCCTGCCGTTGAGACGGCCAGCATCAGTGCATCGGCATCGGCGAACCCGAGCGCGTCGGCCACCTGGTCCTGGTCCTGCAGGAGGAGCTTGTCGTGCTCGCGCTGGGCCAGTCGGTGCAACTCGACCCGGATGTCGGTGAGGAGCGCCGTGGCGCCATCCACGGAAGCCAGGTCCACGTACTCGGCCAGCAGCGGAGCGTACGCCGAGATGGCGCGGAGCACGTTGACGTCGCGCAGTCCGCCGTGGCTCTCTTTGAGATCGGGCTCAAGGAGGAAGGCGACGTCCCCAGCGCTGGCCTGTCGCTCGGCCATCTGCTTCTGCAGTCGCGGCAGGTAACGAGCACCGAGGCGGTCGCGCCACGCGGCGCGGGCCTTCTCGAGGAGCGGTTCCGCCACCCTCGGCTCGCCCCAAACGAGCCGCCCGTCGAGCAGACCGAGCGCCACGCGCACGTCCTCGGCAGCCGCACTGAGGACTTCGGAGGGACGGCGGACGGAGTGGTCGAGATGCACGCCCTCGTCCCAGACCGGGTACCAGATGGCGTCGGCGACCTTCCCGATGTCGCGAAGCCCGTTGTGGACCAGCACCACGTCGAGGTCGCTGAAGGGGCACAGGGAGGCCCGGCCGTACCCGCCCACCGCGACGAGGCCCAGATGCCGCGGGACGTCACCTGCGGCCCGTTCAGCCAGGCCAGAGAGCCAGGCATCCGCCTCCGCCGCATAGCGCCGGCAGAATTCCTGGCCTCGCAGCTCTGGCTGGGCCAGTAGGCGGTTACGCCGGTCCCGTAGTGACGTCTCGGCGACCATGGCGGGAACGTAGCATTGGGTCCGTGAGCAAAGACGTGGAACGCAGGGAGGGCAAGACCCCCATGACCTTCACCCATGCCGTCGCGATGACGGCGGTGGGCGTGGTCGGGATCATCGTCGCCTTCTGGATCCTGAGCAGTCTGGCCGGGATCATCTTCTTCTTCGTGAAGGTCGCGGTGGTCATCGCCCTCATCGCGGGGGTGTTCTGGCTGGTTTCCCGCTTTCGGCACTAGGGAACGGTTCGGCCCGGTCCGGTTGCGGGCCGAGGCTGAGGGCGGGGAACGCAGGCCGTTAGGCTGGCCGCCCGTTCGTGTGCAGACGCGGCGGCGTGGCCGAGTGGTTTAGGCAGGGGCCTGCAAAGCCCCGTACGGCGGTTCGATTCCGCCCGCCGCCTCCAGGGTTTCCTGTTCAGGTGGAGCAGTGCGTTGACCGCGGCTTGCCGGGAGTGACGCGGACCTGCTGGGGTTTTGGGTGGTTCTTCGGAGCGACACCAACGTCTCCCAATGGTCACTCGACTCGAGCCGCACAGTGATGTCAGTACGGGCCGAAAGGGAACCTCCTCGCCCTTTGGCCACTAGCTGGGGCCTGCTCCCTGGTGTGCCCGTTCGATCGGGTCGAGGGATGGGCCACCTTTTCCGCGATGCGTCTGAGCCTGCAACATCTCACAGGACGGCGTGATTCGAAGCCTGACGCGATCAGCCCCCCGGAGTGCCTTGAGATCCGGGGGGCCGTCGCCAAGGGATCCGGTATTGCGGGCGAGTCGGATCCACCGCAGCACTACCCAGACGGTTGACGGGCGAAACAACGGACCCTCAACTCGAGGGCACAGACAGCCGATGGAGACAAAACGATCCCGGCCCGATAAGGCGGGCCGGGATCGCTTCGCTGGCTGCGCACGCTGCAGGGAAAGGCGGTAACCCTGTGCGTGCCAGTCCAGTGGGCACGGGTTACGGGGGCTCGGCGAAACCCCGGCGCGCCGCCATGAGTCTGGCAGGCCTGGAACGGCCTCGCCACCGGGGACCAGATGCTCCGCCGCGAAGCGGCCACCGGATCGAGGAGCGGCCACAACGCCCTGGATCGGGCGCAGGGTTACCTCCGCCCTGGACGCGGAGCGAGACTCCCCAGCCCAGCGGGAGCCGCTCACGCGCACCCCAGGTGACCGACGTAGGTGCCGCAGCTCTCCGCCCATGGGGCACGCCGCTGGAGTCACCCGTTCGGGTAATCGTGATATGGAGGTTGGCTCGCGCCACGCGACGCAAGGAACCCGAACCGCGGGGTGCGACGCCAGGGTCCCCGGCGCCGATTTAAACCTGGGATCGACCTGCCGTCCCCCACCAAGGAGGGGTCGAACGTCTCGCCCTGATACCAGCGGGGCCACAGGTGGCTGAAGGCGCTCGACTCGGTCGGCCAGTCTCGGGTCACAGGTCTGGGCCGTTACGCGGAGCGGCCCCTCGAATGGGTGGAGGAGAGGCCGCCGCACCCTTGTCTCGTGACTGACGCAGGTGTACGTAGGTATACCAACGGAACAGTGCGAGTCCGTCGCGCCCCCTGCGGGTTCGTGCGGAACACGTCATTGTGACCTGTCGATGGCAGAGAACCCCAGGTCATCGGCTCAGAGCCAGGGGCCCTGCAAGGCCCCAATACCGCGGTTCGATTCCGCCCGCCGCCTCCAGGGTTCTCCTCTTCAAGTGGAGTTGACCGGGTCAGGCGCGACCGGGAGCGAGGATCGTCTCCAATGTGGTTCCGACGCGAAACGGCCGGCGCCGTTGCGTCGAGCGGGTCGTTGCGCGAAGCAACCGCCCCGGAGGGCGGCCGTTCGTGTCACCGGTTCCCGCAGCGATGGACGCGACACGGTCGGCGGCGCCCCAGTCGGTGCTGGGACCGGACGCCGGCCAGGTCGCGTACACGGCACCGTAAGCCTCTCGTCTGAACACCGGCTGTGCGGAGCGTGACAATGCGGTTTCATCTCGAGGGTCTTTACGCGAAGCAACGACCTAGAAGGCGGACACGCAGCGGGTGCGGCCAGTTGCGGAGGGACGCTGTCGGTGCACGTCCGCTGGATCGGGCGTTGTTGTCCGGAGGTTGTGGGCGCAGGGTACGAACGGCCCTATGGAAGGCCGGACGCTCTCGCCAGAATCGCTGTAGGGCGGGTCCCGGCACACCAACGTGGTGGCCTCCGATCGTGAGGGTTCATCGACATCATGGAAAAGACACGGCACACGACACAGCAATGGCTCTTGACGGCGGCGTCAGACCTGCGGCGGGTGACGAACGCCGAAACGAGGTTCTCGGCGGCGATGAGCGTGAATCACGTCACCATGTTGGCGGCGGCGGACGAGCTCGACGCGGCCACCAGGGAGGCGACGGCGTGGATGTCCGGGAACCCCTGCCCCGATCCGGAGCTGGGCGGGCGTGTCAGTCTGATGCTGAACACCTGTTCCGAGGTCGCACACACCGCCGAGCGGGCCCTCACCGATCCGACCGCTGACATCGAGGCGGTGTTCGGCCGACTCGGCGACCTTCTGGCCATCATCGATTTCCACTCGGAGACGTTGAGCGCCTGGTGACGAACGGCAGGGCGCCTCGTTCGCTCGACCCGGACTGAACCCCGGGGCCTCTTAGTGCTGCACCTCGACGTCGATCACGACGGGGGGGAGCGTCAGTCCGCTGGTGGTGGTGAGGCTGACCCGTAACGAGTAGGACCCGCTGGTCGGAGCGGTGACCCTGAGCGGCTGGACAGCGGGTTGGGGTGGGCTGCAACCCATGGCGCCGTCCGCTTCGGCGTGCGCCGGCGTCAACGCGAGCGTGCCCGAGGACGGCGACACGGTCAGCCCGCTCGGGTCCGCCACGGCCTGCCAGTGGACCGTGGTCGCCTGGTCACCGGCGGTCGCCATCCCTAACTGGATCGTGGTCGGCTCCCCGGCCGCCGCTGTCGTGACGCCGCTCGGCAGCGAGAAACCGACTGCGGGGAGTTGACCCGTCTCGAACGAGGGAGGTGATGCCGCCGGCGACGAGGCCCATTTGGGGTCCGGCGCGCTCGACAGGCGGTAGTGCAGGGTCCCACCCGAGCGGAGCGCTGAGGCCGGGAGCCAGGGCAGATCCCACGTTTCCCCTGGGGAGCGGGACCCGGACGCGCTGGAACACTCGGATGCCCCAGCAGCGGGGCGGCTGACTCCCGAGACCGTCAGCGCGTGGACGTACGGGCGGGCGGCGGCGGCAGCCGGGGCCTGTTCCGCCAGGCGTCGACCGTCGGCGAGTGTGATCGTCACGGACGGGAAGAGAGGACTGGCCAGCGCCAGGTTCGCCGAGCCAGGCGTCACCGGGAACAGGCCGACGGCCGCCCAGACGTACCAGGAAGAGATGGCGCCCAGATCGTCGTTTCCGGGCTCGTCCACCGGGGCATCGGCGTACTCGCTGTTCGCGACGGCTCGCACGTAACGCTGGGTCTCGTCGGGAGCTCCGAAGTAGTCGAACTCCCATGGCGCCCATTCGTCGGGCTCATTGCCGGACCAGTCCTCGGGGGTGTCCCTCGCCGCATTGAGGGAGCCCATGAACGACTGGAGTTTGCTCGTCGCGGCGGCATCGCCCCCCGTGAGCGATGCCAGGGCGGCGAGATCCTGCGGGACGGACCACGTGTACTGCACCGCGTTGCCCTCTTCGAAGCCCGTCTGTCCCCCCGGTTCGAGCTGGGACGCCTCGAAGGCGGCGCCGGGCGGGAAGCTGCCGTCCGCACCCCGGGCCTGGACGTAGCCCGTAGCCGGGTTGAACTGGTACTCCCAGCTGGCGGCGCGCCGGCTCATGGTCGAAGCGAGAGAGCCGTCGTGCTCGGCGGTCGCGATCTGCGCGATGGAGAAGTCGTCGATGGCGTACTCGAGTGTGACGGAGCCTCCGATGGAGTAGTCGATGGAGGTCAGGTCCAAAGAACCTGCGTTGACGTAGTGCTGGGACAGGTACTGGCTGAGGTACTGACGCTCGATCTCGAGCCCGTGGCCGGTCTCGTCCTCCGTCGCCCCCTTGACCATGTACCGGAGGGCCGCGCTGACGTCGAAATTGCGCACGCCCATGGCGAAGGCGTCGGCGATGATGGGGTCGGCTGAGTCGCCGTTCATCTGCGACTCGTCTCCCCCGACGATGGCCCATTTGGGAAGCCAGCCCATCTGTTCGGCGTCGTCGACGAGCGACTGCATCATGTCGCCGACGTTCCGCGGCACGAGGAGGGATTCGAGCTGCACCTCGCTGCGGTAGATGTCCCACTCGGAGAAGTTGGCGTACTCGTCGCGGTTGCGCGCTGTGTGGACCTTGCCGTCGCTCCCGTCGTACCGGCCGTTCACGTCGGAGACCACGTTCGGAAAGAGGAGTGAGTGGTACAGCGCCGTGTAGAAGGTGTGCTCCTGGGCCGTGGTGCCACCCCGGATGGCGATGCGACCCAACAGGGCATTCCAGCGACCCTGCGCCTGGCGGCCGACCTGTTGGAGCGACCAGCCCGGATCCTCCGCCCGGAGGTTCTGCAGGGCATCCTGCGTGCTGACGAAGGAAATCCCGACCTTCATCAGGACCTGCCGCTGCGTTCTCGTGTCGAACGTGACGAAGGCGCCACACGAGGTACCCGTGCAGGTCGCCCTGCCCGGAGCCGTGCCCGAGCTGTTCCACGTCCCCCCCGACGAGAACGGCCGGTCGAACAGCGCGACGAAGTGCACCGTGTAGTTGGTACCGGTCCCGCAGAACTGCCCGCTCGTCACCTGACCCTCGACTTCGTTCTGGCCGATGACGCGGGCAGTGGCGGCAGACGCCGGATTGACGCTGTCGGCCACCTTGAACAGCACGTTGGACTCGGTTCCGGGCGGGAAGTCGAAGCTCGACATCCCTGATCGCGCCGTCACGGCGAGCGAAACGGACACCGGGGCCGGACCTCCCAACTCGACTTGATAGCGGCCCGGACTGGCCTGCTCGTGCTTGTGCGAGAAGGGGGCCACCGCCGTCGCCGGCGCAGCCACCGCGCCGACGGTGGGCAGTATCGGAACGTCCTGATACGACGGGCATCCCGTGCCGCTCAGATGGGTGAGGCTGAAGCCGCTGATCTCGGAGTCGGCGTAGGCGTAGCCACCGCCCGCCTGCACCGCGTCGGGACTGGTGTCGGGACTCCACTGGATCATGCCAAACGGGAGATCCGCCCCGGGGAACTCGCCCACGGTCCCTGGGCTCACGGGCCCGGTCGCGGTGCCGTCGAGCGGATGGACGAGGGCAGCCGGGTCGCTGGCGGCGGTCGAGGGCGGTCCGGCGCCTGCAGCGGGGAGTGGAAGTCCGCCGGCGGCCGCAGAGGACAGCCCGGCCAGCGCTGTAAGGCCGACCACCAGAGCGCGGTGCCTCCGCGGACATATCCTGCCGGTCATCAGCTTGACCGTAGCAACGGGCCCTCCGAAGGAACTGGTCGACCACGTTCTCGGGCGGCCCGACAGCGCGGAGCGCAGCCATCCGCGGTTGTGTCACAGCCCACTGCCATGCTCAAGGTCGTGGGTGCATGGCCGAGCGGCGAGCTGATCGGGCTCGATTTCGAGACGACGGGGATCGACCGCTTCAACGACGTTCCGGTGTCCTATGCGTTGGTGTCGGTGGTGGAAGGCGTGGTCGTCAGGAGCTGGTCCGGTCTCATCGACCCCGGTCGCCTGATCCCGCCGGAGGCGACCGGGGTGCACGGAATTTCGACGGAGCGGGCGCGGGACGAGGGCATGCCCCTCCGTGAGGCGATCGCACTGGTCTCCGACGTCGTGGTGGCGGCCTCATGCCGCGGCGTCCCCCTGGCCGGGATGAAGCTCGACTACGACCTCACCATCCTCGAGACGCAGGCACGAGACCTCTGCGGCTGGGGGCCGCTCGAGCGGGGCTGGCGGGGGCCGGTGCTCGATGCGGTCGTGATCGACCGTCACTTCGACCCCGACCGCCAGGGCAGACGCACGCTCGTCGACCTGTGCGCGCACTACGGGATCGAGATCGGGAACGCACACGATGCGTCCGCGGATGCGATTGCCTCCATCGAGGTCTTGTTCGCACTCGCCGTGCGTTACGGCGCGCTGTGGGAGTCTGATCTCACCCAGCTCCATACCGACCAGATCGACTGGCACCGGGAGTGGACGCAGGGCTACGACGCGTGGCGCCTCTCCGAGGGGATGATCCCGATCGACCCCCGCGACTACGTCTGGCCCGTCGCCCCGGCGGTGCTGCCGGCGGCCTGAGGCCCGATCAGGTCTTGAGTAGATCCCAGACCATGTCGACGTCTTCGTTCTCGGCGAGGACGACCTTGGCCGGGTGCTTCTTGTCGATGTGGCCGACGAGGCCGTTGTAGACGGAGTAGCCGATCAGCTCCTGCAGGCGACGGGGGAAGGTCTTGACCAGTGCGGGCGGAATGCCCAGCTGCTGGTTCTCCTGCTGGCGGATGTAGCCGGCGCAATAGTTCATGGCGATGCCCACCCGGCGGGAGTCGCTACGGTTGGCACCACCGCCGTGCCAGAGACTCCCGACCCAGACCAGGACGCTGCCCTTGGGCATCTCGGCGGGAATGGTCTCGTAGAGCTCAAGCGGGTTCGGAGGCTCGTCGCGCCGGTGGCTGCCCGGGACGAGTCGCGTGGCCCCGTTCTCCTCGGTGAAGTCGGTGATCGCCCACATGGTGTTGCAGATGATCGGCACGTGCGGGCGGGTCAGCGGAATGAGTTGGTCGTCGGCGTGGATCGGCTGCGCCTGCTCATCGGGCCCGATGGCGATGGACGAGAGAGACGAGATCAAGAGTCCGGGGTCGAGCACCGCCTCCACCACCGGAAGGACGTTGGGGTGGACCGGGATCTTCTCGAAGGTGGACCCATGGACGAGCAGGTTGTACACCCGCATGGTGCGTACGCCCTCGAAGAGGTTGTCGGCCGGAGCCGTACCGAGCTCGTGCTCGAGCTTGAGGAGCGCCTCGTCGATCTCATCGAGCAGGTCCGGCTCGATGGCGTCGGGGAGGATGGTGTAGCCGTCCTCGGCGATCCGCCCGAGGTGGGCCTCGAGATCGGGGAGCGGGTTAATGGTGCCACCGCTTTGGCTCTTGTTAGATACCACGGCCTCAATTGTAGAGATGATCCTCCCGTTTCGCCCCCTGGGAGTGCCGGCCGGGAACCCGGAGCCGAATTGGCCCGGTGGTAAGGTCTCTCTGACGGGCCGTTGGCGCAGCTGGTAGCGCACTTGCATGACGCGCAAGGGGTCACAGGTTCGAGTCCTGTACGGCCCACCAGTTCAGAGGCACTTTTTGACCCCGAGAGCGGGGGACCACAGAAGCGAAGGGGACCAACGGGGACCAACGTTTCCCCGTTGCGGAGCTACTCGTAACAACCGTGGCGAGCGGACACACCCGAGGTCTAACTTGGCGGCCCGATGACGAGTGGCCACGACGACAACGGAGTGGAGGCGCAAGAGCGCGCCGAGCTAGCGGGACTCGTTGCTGAGCTCGCCCAGTCGCTCGCAGACTTCGCGCACCGGGTCGCCGAAGCGGTGGCCCCAGTATCCGAGACAGTGGCCCCAGTCATCGAGTGCGCAAAATCCATCGCCGAGACAGTGGCCTCAGTCGGCGAGGCCTTTCGCGCCGCGGCTGAAGATGTCGCCAAGTCGGAGCTCGATCCCGACGAGTGCATGGAACTCCTCCGGCACCCTGCCTTCGCCGAATGGCGTCACCTCGCCGGCCGTCTCTCGATCTTCAGCCCCGAGGGGCGAGCCTTGCTCGCTCTTCTCGTGCGGCGCTTTCGCTCCCTGCTCTCTCTCCTCGTGCGCCGCCGCCGCTCTCAACGCTCTCTCGCCGCACTCCTCGCCAACGCTGCTCGCCGGGAGCTCCGCCGCATCACCCCCGTCGCCGTTGTCCCGCTCACCGGGGCACGGTGGTCGCACGCCCCGCCGCTCGCTTGCACCTATCCCCGGGTGGCCGCTTAGCGCCTAGCGCCTTCGCCGACCTCCCGGGGCTGTCCCGACGAGGTCTAGCGAAAGTGAGGGGCGACGTGCCCACGAAGAAGAGCGCCACCGCGAAGCGGGCGCCAGTGAAGAGAAGTGTGACCAAGCGCCAGGCGCCGGCGAAGGCGCCGAGCGAGAAGAGCACCAGTGTCGAGTCGGTCCCGCGTATCGCGTACAAGCAGGCCGAGCTCGCCCGGGCCCTCGGCGTGTCCCGGTGGACTGTGGGCGATCTTGTCGCTTCCGGGGAGCTCGGGACGATCCGGGTCGGATCGCTCCGGCTGATCCCGGCAAACGAGGTCGACGCCTACATCCGCCGACACGCCCAGCGGGCCGGAAAATGAGCTCGCCCCGGGTCCAAGAGAACCCGGGACGGAGCCACGACGAGGAGAACCGTACCGCGAGCATGTGTCATCGGGTGGCGGGGAGTACCTCGCCGAGCTCGATCGCTTCGTGAGCGAGCGCAGGCCGCGGCACGGCGTGGTTGAGGGGGACGACTCGTGAGGGTGCTGAGCGATCTCGACCTCGCCGAACGCGGACCGTGGGCACTCCTGACGCGCCTAGTCGCCCACATGAGAGCCCGTGAGCTCCCCGACGGGCGCGACGTGCTCCTGGTGCTCCTTGTCCTCGTCGCTCACGCTTCGGAGCGGACGTGGGAGGCGTGGCCCTCGCTGGCGCTCATTTGCGAGGAGGCGGGAGCGATGAGCCGCCGCCGAGTGATCGCCGCGCTCGACGCGCTCATCGAGGCAGGACTCGTGGCGCGGATCGCGTCGGGCGGCTCGCACCGGCCAGCGCGCTACCGGCTCCTACCGCACGAAACGAGCCCGAGCGAGGTCGACGCTTTCGGTCCGCTCCAGGCACAGGAGCGGACCGAAAGCAGTCCGGCCTACCGTCCGGCCTACCGTCCGGCTTACAGTCCGGCTTACGGTCCGGCTTACGGTCCGCTCCAGGCACGGACTCGGGACGCGAACGAGAACAGAAACAAGAACAGAACTTCGCCAAACCCGACGAGCGACAGCTCGGGCGAACTCGGCTCCCGAGGACGTGGGACGAACCCCCGAGCGAAGCGAAGGGCGGCTCGCGCCGCCGAACCGCTCCCCGACGCCGCCCCACCCGGAGAGATCGCCGAGAACGTCGAAGCGATCCGCCAGTTGCTCAATGGTCGTCCACGCCCCGAGCTCGACGAGCTCCGCAGATCTCGCACCCCAACCCGACCCAGCAGACAACCCGAGGAGGCACCCGCCCATGAGTGACCAGACCGAATCCACGGCCGTCGTCCCCATCGAGGTCTCCCGGCCCGCCGGCTTGGCGGCCCGGGTCGAGCGAGACACCTTCGGCGTCCTCGGCGATGCCGTGCGCCTGGCCGACGTCATCTCCGACACCGAGCTCGTGCCGAACCCACTGCGGGGGCGCCCCGACGCCGTGGTCGCCGTCGTGCTTGCCGGTCACGAGCTCGGGCTCGGACCGATGCAGTCGCTCCAGACCATCGACTTGATCCAGGGACGCCCGTCGCTCTCGCCCGAGGGGATGCGAGCGCTCGTGCTCTCCCGGGGGCAACGATGACCCGGCGACCGCTGCGATGCTGCAGTGGGTCGTCGCACCCTCCCGCTGGTACCTAGCGAAGCTCGATCGCGTTGACTTGCCCGACCAGAGCCTTTGCCGCCAGATCTCTGCTGGCGTTGCCGCTGTGGCCTTGACCGGCAACTTCTTGGTGCGGTTTTCAATCCCGATGGACGGCGTCGTAATCCAAGAGGACTTAGCGGAGAGAGCTTCGCACCTCCGTAAGTTGCGTCCGGTCGAGCGAGGTGCCTTCCTTGCGGTACCTCCCCAGTCACGGAGTCCTCGAATCGTGCCGATGATGCCCAACGTCACCCACCTCGTCCCGAGTCTGCTACTCGAACTGGATGTTCCCTGGAGTGACGCTCGATCGTTCATGTTGGCTTCGGTGCCCCCAATGGTCACTGCGATGCATCTGCACCAATTGCCGGTATTCGGGGAGGGCTCGTTCGTCCGGCAAATAAACCAGGAGTGGTTGAGCGGCGGAGTGATGGGGGGCGGTCAGACCTATCTTCATCCTGGTCCGAGTACAGCGAAACCGACACTCGGCAGGGAGCAGTTCGCCGCGATCTGCAACACTTCGGAGAAGTTGGCGAAATATCGAATCGACGCTCCGGAGAAGTCAGATGAACTTGCCCTCCGGCGGTTCTCACTCGGATGCAGCCGACAGGATCCGTCGGACGCACTGGTCGACTTCGTAATTGCGTTGGAGGCGTTGCTGCTGCCAGGGCTCAGCCGTTCGGAGATGGCTTTTCGCTTTCGATTGCACGGCGCTCACTACATGGCGGCGTTCCCTGGCGAGCGCAGCGGAATCGAGCGTCAACTGAGGGAGCTCTACGACGTACGTTCAAGCCTCGTCCACGGGGGCGCGCCGCCAAGTCCCGAAAGTGTCGCATCGGCAGTGGAACGAGCGCGGTTGCTCGTGGCGCGAGGCTTACTGAAAGCTGTCGACGAGGGCTTCCCCGACGAGACATTCTTCAAGCGACTCTTACTCGGGGAGCCCTGACGCACACCTAGCCCCGGATGCCGGTGATGTCGCGACGTGCCGGGCAGAACATCGCAAGGTTGGTTGAATTGGATCCCCCAGTCGATGCCCCACCGCCGCGGATCCGCGGCGGCGTCTTCGGCGCCTTGCCCCCGTGGGGCTCGGCTGGTGCCGTGGACGTGTCGCCGAACGGGCACGAGCATGCTCGTCGCCCCGAGCGTGCCAGCGCCGGCAGGCGGCGGGGGCCAAGTCGATCGGGATAGTGGTTCGGGCCGGGGTGGGGGGACGGTTCGCATAGGGGGTATCACCTACGGGGTGCGTGCCAGGGTTCGTGGTGGGGTAGGCATAAGAGGGATGGGGGTGAGGGGGCTCGCATGGGTCGAGACGTAAGCATGCGTGGTCGTGTGCTGCTCGACGTCGAGACTCGCCGAGTAGATGATCGAGTAGGGCGTGCCTGCTCGTCGAACACGACAGCGAACGAAAGACTTTCGCGTCGAGCCCGTGGACGAGCCGAGCACACGACGAGCGACGAAAACTTGACGCGGCGAAAAAATTGCGGGTTTCTTCGGGGTGGGATTGCGTGGCTGCATCGTCGGTGCGGCCGGCGAGCACGCCGACTCGCTAGCACTCGATACCGCGTGGCGAGCTCTCCTCGACGGGCCGACGACGACCACCGACGTCGGCGTGCTTGCCGACGGGCTCTCGATCCAGGTCCGCGGCACGACCCGCCGGGGCGGGCGCCTCGTCATCAGCGAGCACGGCGACCCGGGCGCCGCTGAACGTGCTCGCCCGAGTCGATCGGGGATCTCGGTACCCATCAGTCGACGGCCAGCTCGCACAAGATGAGCGTTCCGGAAGACTCCTCGACACCGTGCAACACAATCCGTCGGACACCGTCGGTTGGAAGAGCGGATGACTCCCGACTCTTCCGGGCCTCGCCGACCTGCGTGGCAAACCGCTTGGACGGGAGCCACGGCAGATCGACGGCACGGTTCACAACCCAGAGCGAGCCGCCGTTGACTAGTTCCATCATCCCGATTTGCGTCGCGGCGTCGACCCGAAGCGGAGCGTGGATCCCGGGCGTTTCGATCCACACTTCGACAATCGACGACGAGGCAGTCGTCGGAGCCGGCACCCGAATCACCGAGTCCGGCTGTTCCGGAGCATCAGCGCGCAGTTCGCTATTCGACAAGATGATCTGGACAGGCCGCTGCCAGCCCGGCACGAGCTCGGGATGATGCTCCCAGCGCTGAAACAGCCGATCTTTGGGGTCGATTCCTGCCATTGGCGCGCCACGCTCGGCCGTTAATCCGTGCTGCCAAACTCCGCTCTCGTGCAGGCTCACCTTGACCTCGGAGAACCTCGATCGAGAGCCGATGTAGATATTGGTGGTCTTCAGACGAGTCTCTACCCGCCAGGCTTCAGACGCACGATCTTGCGCGTCGACGACTTGGAAACGCATCGCCTTCCCTGGTGGAAGTCTCGTCCAGTCTGTCCGCTGCACTCGATCCGACTCTATCTCCGGAGGTGGGCGGGATCCGGGTCGTTGAGGTCGTCGGGTGGGGCGTGGGGCCGATCGGTGGGGCATCGGGGGGAGCACCCGAGTCGGTGCATGGGGGGTGTCACCGATCGGGGGATGGGGATGGTGGTACGGGGGTGCCAGGGGGGTGAGGGGTGAGGCGAGTGCACGCACGCACGCTCGACGACGAGCTCGACGAGAAGAGATCACAACGCGTGGTGCCTACCTCGTCGCCGTCGAGCCAAGCGAGAGAGCGAATGAACACGACGACGTCGAGCTCGACGACGCGAAGAGAACGATGTCGAGCTCGACGAGCCGAGCCGCGAAAACGCGGGCGGCGTTTCTTAAGTGCGCGAGTCCCGTGGCTGCAGCCACACCGAGATTTCCCCCACCCAGCCCAAAAAGTACCGAAACGGCCGTGAACGCACCCCTTGTCGCCAGGCGTCACAATGCCGCCCGAATACGCCCGAAATCGCAGCAGGACGCCGTTGGGGGATCCTGCGCACCAGGCCCCTGCTGGCGCTCAGATCCTGCGTTGGTGCCCGGTCGGCGATCCCCGGTCGGCGCGTGCGCTCTCGGTAGGGTCGTCGTTGCCCAGGCAACGCTAAGCGGGGCATCTTCAGCGTGACGTCGCCCCGATCCGGCGGTGTACGGGGATACCCCCGGGCCTTCAACGGGGGCGATTCTTGGTCCCGATACCTGCCGTGATAATGAGGACAGCCGCCTCGGCATCGACGTCGGCTGTGTGCCAAACCCCAGGAGGATTGATCACCGCCTCGCCCTGATTGAGCACAGCCGACCGAACTTGTCCATTAATTTCTTGGAGGAGTGTGATGGTTCCCGCTGTGCACACAACCAACTCTTCCCCTAACGGGTGCATCTCCCAGGACTCCCACGACGCTGTGTATCGGTGCATCGAGACGAGTCGCCCCTCGACCCCATCGGAATCTGTGCGTGCTTCATAGCGCTCGTACCACTCAAGGTTGCCGGTGAACGGCTCCTGGGGAACCACCCTCGCTCCGAGACCCAAGTGGACTGGATTCGTTTGAAGGTTGAAGACGGCGTCATCCATGACGTAAGTGTGACGATGTGAAAATGCGTTGTCTACCAGAGCCACCCTCCCGGCGTTCGAGGACATACCACAGGATCCCTACCCTTTCGGAAGCACGACGTCGGCGATGCTCACAGTGAGGGCGTCAGCTTGTTCGCCGGAGTTGTTGTACGGGTCGTTGCCGTTGACGAACACGACGATCGTGGCGTGACGCGAGGGAGAATAGAAGACCTCATCGACGTAGCCCTTAACACCACCGTTGTGCCCGATCAGCGGACCTAGGCTGTAGAGACCGAGTCCGTAGCGAACTGGAAGCGACGGGGTTCCCGTTTGAGTCGGCAGTGGAGCGACATTGCCCACGAACCAACTGGACTGCAGCCGCTTGGCCGCCAGGGTCGCCGACAGGAGCTCCCCATTGCTCAGTGCCTGGGCCCAAACCGCCATGTCACCCACGGTGGAGACCATGGCACCCGCGGCCCCGAGGTTGGACAGGTCGTAGAGAGGGATCCTCTTGGGGGACCCGTGGCCGATGAGGTAGTCGAGAGTCGAGGGACTCGGCAGTGTGCTCGATGTCGAGTAGCTGGTTTGATCAAGGTGCAGGGGCTGGATGATCTGCGAGGTGATCAGGTTGCCGATCGTCTGATGGGTGATGGCCTGGGCGATGATCCCCAAGATGATGTAGTTCGTGCTCGAGTACCCAGGCGTGCCCGGTGGGCCGACCGGCCCGTGTGCCACGGCCATTCGGACGATCTGATGAGGCGTGAAGACCAGACGGCGGTGGCCAGAGATCTCGTCGATCAGTTGGGAGTCTGACTGATATTCGTCGTAGATGCCGCTCGTCATGTTGAGGAGCATGCGCACGGTGATCTGGTGAGCGTCTTGCACCCAAGGCACCCACTGGCTAATCGGCGCCGAGAGTGCCAGGAGACCTTCTTGCACGAGTCGGAGAATCACCGTCGCCGTGAAGGTCTTGGTCACACTGCCAATCGGAAAATGGTCCGCAAGAGTGAGGCGCTGGCCACTTTGGAGATCGGCTTCCCCATACACTTCCTCCCATTGGCCCTCACCAGGGACGGACACCCACACCATGACTCCTGGGATGTGGTACAAGCCGCGGACCTCTTTGACGAGGTCGTTGAGTCGAGATTGGGTGCGGGGAGGAAACGTATCGACGACTCCTGAACGAGGCTCCGTCTCAGGAGTCGCGCTTACGGCAGGAGCCAACGCCGCAGTGGCGACGCAGAACAGCGTCAAGACCGAAATGGTCGCTCCTACCCTCTGCATACGCCGAAAGTATGGACCGCCGACCGGGAAGCTGCCCTGCACCGTCAGGATCGCGCGATAACCGTCTCAGTCCCGGCAGCGTCGTACGGAGGCAGTCTGACGGCGTCCCTGGTGCGGTGGCAAAGGGCACGGAATCCCATATGCAGAAGGCGACGCCCTGGGGAAGCATGGCGGGATGGATTGCATCTTTTGTTCCATCGTGGAGGGAGCGACACCGTCATGGCGCGTGCACGAGGACGAGGTCACTGTGGCCTGTCTCGACATCGGACAGGTAACACCCGGACACACGTTGGTGGTACCGAGACGACATGCGCCTGACATATGGTCGCTGACAGAGGACGATGCGGCTGCCGTCATGCGATCCGTTCACCGCGTGGCAGCCCAACTCCGAAACTCACTGCGGCCGGTCGGTCTGAATGTGACCCAGTCCAATGGAACTGCTGCTTGGCAAGAGGTGGTTCA
The DNA here is from genome assembly GCA_963755375.1 of uncultured Acidimicrobiaceae bacterium. Taxonomy (GTDB): domain Bacteria; phylum Actinomycetota; class Acidimicrobiia; order Acidimicrobiales; family RAAP-2; genus Bog-473. The sequence goes on from CAVWKG010000016.1 coordinate 471,554, forward strand.
CTACCACGTTCACCTTGTACCCCGGTACGGCAACGACGACCTCACGCCTCCCTGGCGACAGACCTGGCCATCTCAAGAGGAGTTAGCCGAGATTCATCGCAGGGCCATCCAGGGCTGACGGACGGCAGGCCTATGAACGGCTTGTCTCATACCCGGCGAACTTGTGACAGTTTGGCCAGCTAGGCAACGGGGCTTGACGCCAGAGCGGCGATGGCCCGATCGTGGGCTGATCCGTTTGTAAAGAGAGCTGGCCGAACCCGCTAAGGGCGGTCGAAGTGTCAAGGTAACTGAATCGACCACCCGCGGCATGAACTGCGGCGGCGAACGCTGCGTAATCCCAAGCCGCTCCTTCAAACTGCAAGGACACCTCAACAAGACCCTCCATGACCATCACGGCAGCGTGCTGGGTCTCGCGATGTAGTCACCAATCTCATGAAGTGGAGAGGCCAATCGACGCCAGCCAGCATCGACCGCATCAAGTGGAGGATGACAGCTCCACCGCAACCTCTCCCGAGTGTCACCAGATGAGACCTTCAATGACTGCATTCCTGAAAGTTCGTTACTGGTCCATGCTCCCTGACCGGCAGCACCCCACCAACGGCTCCTTACTGCGGGTGCACTTGTAACTCCCAGCGTGAGATCACCATCAACCTGGAGTGCGATCTGAGTACCCCAGGCGGCTCCGCCATGGATGAAGACTCTGGTCCCATCGATCGGATCGACAATCCAGCAAGTTGATGTATCGCCAGATTGACCGCCCTCTTCACCTAGAAAGCCGTCCTCGGGACGGTCGCGGGCCAAGACAATGCGAAGGTGTTCCTCTATTGCTTCCTCAACTGGAATGGTTGGCGAACCGTCCGGTTTGGTCGAATGGTCAAAGTTTCCCGCGAATACAGCCATGCTCATCTTGTCGGCGTCATCGGCCAACCTCAGTGCAAGCCGCAAGTCGGATATTCCATCCCTCACGACATCAGTGTTGCCGGTCTTTCGGAGGTGCGCCCAGTCCCGGCGGATTGGGATAGGTCGATCGAACGCCGCCTCGGATCTTCGGGGGCACCCTCTGTGGCCTGGCGAGCGGACTACGGTGGGATGGTCCGGGCGCAACCCGCCATTTCTTCAATGTGGACTACATCGTGGGGCGCGCCTGGGCGAATGTCCAGCGGTTGCCCTCCAGATCCTCCGCCACGTACATGGGCAGACCCCAGGGTGCATCGAGCTTTTGGATGATGGTCGCCCCTTGCTCCTCGGCGCGCAGAGAATGCTCCTCGATGTCTTGACGTACACCCACGGAACGTCGGTGTTGACGCGGCCGCCCCCACCCTCGTCGAGCTTGAAGATCATGAGGGAACTGTTTCCAACACGGAACTCGATCCAGGGGTGCCCGTGCTCTCCCTCGGGCAGTGGATCGAGATCCTCCGGGAGGGGATCGGGGGACTCGAAGCCGAAGACCTTGGCGAGCCAGCGGGCAGCGGCTGCGGGCTTGGCGTAGGAGATGCCGAGCGCCAACCGGGCGATGTCTCGAACTTCATGGGGGCAGCGTCGCGCTGCTCGCACCAGGCACCGAACCACTTGGGAACCACTCGGATCCAGGAGGTACCCCCCCGATCGACGCCGCCACCAGGGATCCGAGCAACCACCCGCCAGTGGTCGAGGCTCCAGCGGCCTGGAATGTCACCTCGGTACTTACGTCATCGAGCGAACTTTGCCAAGCCAAGCGACGCCCCGGCTCCCACGCGGTGATCCGGGCCAGTTCGAGGGCGTCACCGGTCGAGTCGTCATAGACCTCTAGTAACCGGCCGCCGACGCCGGGTTCGCAGCGCATTGCCAGAACTCTGCCGCCCGCATGGTGGTTGATAGGCCCTCGCACCCACCAAAGATCCAACTCGTCGGTGAACGCTCTAAACGCCGTGTCCGGATTGGTGGCGACCTCTACCTCCGCCTCGATGGAGCGCTGCATTTCGATGTCGTTCGAGGTCATCGTCTTCCTCTGCTTTCGACGTGGGTCTTGAAGGCGTCGAGTTGCTCGTCCCAGTGAGCCTGGAGCTGGTCCAACCAGGCGCGTACCGCTACGACTGACTCTCCGCGCAGATGAAACACTCGCGCCCGGGCGTCGTCAGAGGGTCGCTCGTCGGCGACGACTCCCGCCTGGAGAAGCACACGCAGGTGCCTGCTCATGGCCGGAGGGCTCACACCTAACTCGTAAGCGAGTTCGCCAGCCCGGCGCGGCGCCCTGCTAGAGCCTCAACTGCCCGAAGACGAGTCGGATCCGCTAGTGCATGCAACACCGGAGCCAACATGGTGTCCGTCTTGCGTGCCATTCAGACAATATTTATCCATATCGTTAACTAATGTCAAGAAGCTGACGGGCGACCGTGCCGATACCGCGGCCCTGTCGGGGTGGTTTCCACTCCCGGCACTGTTCGGGGGCATGCGGCTCGAACGATTCTCGAAGAGGACGACCACAAAGTCGTCCATGGCGTGGCCTCGATCTGTGGTCATGTGGATGCCCCTCCCCTAGACCTCTCGCTCGGCCACTATTCCAACCCGAGAGACGAAGATCCTCGGTGGGCGTCGTCAACCAGTCGGGCGATAACGCCGCACTTTGACGCCGCCATAAGCAAGTGGGTCATGCCTCCGATGTGCGTTCCTTAGGGGCGAGGGGGGTTTTAGAAACCTTCCGACGCCCGACCGGTCACCTTTGGCGCGTGCTCTCGACACAACGCCACGTACCAACTCTGCCCTTCACGTCGGTCCAGTTCCCTTTCCCTGGCGGCGTCGCTTCTCAAGCGGTACCGGAGAGTCGAAACAGTTCCACCACTCCGGAGACCCCTTTCAGCTCGTGTGTTCCAAGTGTCTCGAACGCCGCGACTTGGCCCGTTAGGGGCGACGGGAATAGACGCCGTCACCGCGATCTCACCAGAATCGGCTGCCGCCATCACTCTGGCAGTAATATTGACACCGATTCCCGAATATCTTCACCCCGACGGTGGATGTCGCTGACGTGAATGCCGATGCGCACCGCGAGCCCGTCAGCCCCAAGTTGATCTCGGATTCGTTCGGCGGCCCGGACAGCGGCACCGGCAGATGGCAGGAACGCAAGAACGCCGTCCCCAGTCGTCTTGACGACCGTGCCACCACAGTTTCCGACCGCTGCACGTACCACGGCGTCGTGGCGGTCGAGGACGGACTCCATTGAGTATCCCCAAGTGATGCGGCACGTTCGGTGGAGGCGACGAGGTCCGTGAACATGAGCGCTGCGAGTAGACGCTGTGGGGGTGGCAACCGCCTCTGACCCACCACAAAGTCCGCGATCTCCGCCACGACGCTGTCGACGTCGCCGATGAACGGAAAATGGTCGGCTCCAGCAAGCTCGACGACGGTCGCGCCCCTGATCTGGGACGCCGCAATCCGCGCATCCTCCGGAAGTGAATAGACATTGTCGCGACGATAAAGCACCAATGTGGGCGTCTGGACCGCCCCGAGTAGCTGATCGCCGGGTCGCGACGCAACACAGACTCCCAGATCTTGGCGGCAGTGGCCGGGCTCGCTCCGGCACGTCCCGCATGTCGATACCAATCGCGAAACGACGCTTCGTCGGCGCGAAAGGGTGCGATTTGCTCAAGGAGAGTGTCCTGGCCGAGGTTCTCGCGCAAGAGGAAGAGCCGGTTGGCAACCCACTCGTCCCAATGGTCTTCGGCAATCGCCAACGGTTGGTGGAGCACCAGCAACCGCAGTCGCCCGAAGTGCTGGGCCACGAATCGAGTGGCTACCCATAGCCGTCCCACGCAAACACCACGCCGTCTTGTGCACCCGACGCCTCCACGACAGCCGACAAGTCGTCGGCCCATTGGTCGAGGATCGGCCTCTCCCAATCCACAATAGGGTCGGACTGACCGATGCCTCGACGGTCGAACACGACCGTCCGGCCAATGGAGCGGAGTCCTTGAAGGAGCCGAACGAACCCGGGGTCGTCCTCGAATACCTCCATCGGAAAGAGACCGCCGGAGACCATGACGATGTCGTTCTTGGAGTGACTTCGGCCTCGGCCCCGAGCACCCGGTACGCAACGTGAGTGCCGTCCTCCGTTCGTGCGTATTCGATCTCACTCACAGGACCAGCATCGCGCCGTTATCGCGGGTGCCGGGTTACGAGCCCCAGGTTGGGCTGTCTGGTCATCGTGGGATGCGAAGGGTGCTCCCAGTCCCGGCGTAACTGGTGTTCTGGGGGGGCGGGACTTCGAGAGCACGTCATAGAAGGTCTGTACGACGCCCTCGTCGAGAGCCGCAAGCACCTTCTCCAGGTGACCGCTTGCCATGATCAACTCGCCAAAAGCGGCGTCGTGTGCCTCGCGTGATGACCAGGTCTGAACGAAGGCGGAGGATCGCGCATCGGCCTGATCGCGCAGAATGTCGAATGACTTGCATCCGTCGGCGGCCAACATGCGTCGCCGTCCCTCGGATTGCAGAGCGAGCAGCGTCGCCTCCTGGCCGGCAGCGGCGTGAAATCGGGTCACGGTAGTAACGCTCATGGACGTCCTCGATTTCTGAAGGGGTGCTGGCGACGGTACAGCACTGCCGGGATCGCCGCACCGATGGAACGTAGGAACCGCCATTACAGACTGGTCAAGGTGCCCCACCGTCCGGGCGGACCAGGATACCCGAGAGCAGTAGCTAAGCGGTAACGCCAATCACTGGCATCTCGCCGATCTGCTCTGTGAGCTTGATGTAATCGAGGTACGTGTCTTTGCGAGTTACGAGGCCATGAGTAATGGCAATCACATCAACGCCGTCACAGATGAACGGAGATCCATCAGAGGTTCCCGACATGTCGTACTCGAACACGATGTGGTCGATTCCCGAGTAGATCCTCTTCGCTTCGAACTTCAGATCGGGCACAAGCTTCAGGAGCGCAACAATCAGTTCCCTGACGGCATCCTTGCCGGTCGCAGCCTCCGCAGATCCGTGCATGTGAAACACCGAGTCTTGGAGAGTGCAGGGCGACCGATGGCGTCTGGGTCTAGTTCGACCCATGCTCCGTGATACGCCATCGCCAATTCTTCGACAGTAAGACTCATCGAGTCTCCCTTCGTCCTCTCACCGCGGGACCGTGACACGAGAGCCACACGGCGCAGGCCCTCCGAATGGTTGATGGAAGACTTGTTATGGTGGCTCTGAGAGGATTCGCACATTCCTGCCGCCTTTGGTTGAGGGTGTCGAAGAACTGCTTATCCTTTGTTTGCTGGTAACCCTTGAACCAGAGAGGCTGAGCGACCTCGTCTTGATGTCATATCGACGGGTGCCGTAAGGGCCTCGTCGCCTGGCTGATGTGTGTGCCTTCACCTGGCGTGGCGCCGAACACGGCGTGAGAAACATCTCGACAGAGGAGATCCCCAGTGATCGCAGTGTATGTGAAACCCGAGACGTTGACCGTTGAGCAGTACGACAAGGCCCGCAAGGGGCTAGAGGCCTCCGGAGCAAGCTTGGAGGGGCGCAAGCATCACTCCTGTTTTGGGGAAGACGGCCAGTTCATGGTCTTCGAGATCTGGGATTCCCAGAGGAGCTACGACGCCTTCGGCAAGTTCCTGATGCCCGTTCTCCAAGAGGTCGGGATAGTGCCTTCGTCGCAAGACATCATGGAAGTCGTGAACCTCGAGCAATAGGGGCGCATTGGGTCAGGAGCCGATCATCATCAACTGACCCATTTCTGCCGGTATGGGTCAGGGGCGTGCGTCTCCGTCCGCCTCCCCCAAAGCCCCGCCTCCTCGCTTGCTGCGTCCCCTCCGCGTCGCTTCTCGGGTGGGGTGCGGCCCGGCGCCCTCGTCGTTCCTCTGGTGTGCGTCCCGGCCGGCGCCGCCGGCGCCTCGCTCCGGTTCGGTCGGTGCTGGTCGGTCGGGGCTGCGCGGGTAACGATCATCAGCGGCACGAAGGCCTACACCGGAATCACCGGTTCCTTCAATGTGACGATCTCCTACGTAGCAGTCCTGCCGTTGAAGAACGGGAAGTGCAATCCGAACGGGAATGCCAACCCGACGGCAACGATTGGGTCTGTGGCTGCCACCGGCACGGTCAGCTATGGCTAGTCACGTCGAACATTTCTAGGCATTCGCTCGGGCCCGCCTTCCGGACTGGGGTGCCCCGGTACGCCGGGTTGGTGCATTGGATTTGCTGCTTCGAAATACCTCTATGTGGGCTTGCTATGTCGAATCAGTCAGATCCCATTTCTGTGGTGATCGCGCAGTTCCAAGCGCTCCATAATGAGCTGCTGCTGGAGGTCACCAAGCGAGACGATCAGTGGCTGGATTGGACCCGTGTCCGGGTGCGAATCCGGTAGCGACGATCGTCACACACACCCTCGGTTCAGAGGCGGAAACGCTCCGGGCGGTCGCCTGAGTACCCGGCAGCCGCAATCGAGATGCCGAGTTCAAAATGGGCAGTCAAAGCCAGGCGGACTTGCTTGACCAGATTCGCCATGTCGACTCCGTCCTTGACGATCTGGCACCGACGCTCACAGACGACCGAGCTCCTAACTCCCACAGCGCTGCCGACTCTCTCCAGCGATGATCGCCGACCGGGTATGACGTGGCTAATCGGGAATCTGGGGCACGCACGTGAGCACATGGGCCATCTCCGCCTGACGGTTCAGCTCTACGACGCTGCCTTCAACCCCCAATCCTGACGCAAGCGCTGGACCGACTGCCTGCCCCCTATCGCACTTGGGGGCACCTATCGTTGTGCCGCGACCCTTGCGAAACGGCGACGAAAATCAGGCGGCGCGTGGGCAGCGCAGGCGCTGCGTCCCTCACGATGCCGCCGTTCTGGCTGTCTCTTCTTCTTGCGTGTCGGTTGAGCATGGGGCAGCTCCCTGGTGAAGCCGAGCGAGATCAGAGCGAGCAGTCCGGCGGCCAGGAGCCCGGCTTTGAGAGAGAGAAGCTGGGCCGCCTCGTAGTCCTCCACTAGCGCCGTTGCCGACGCGGGATCGAGGCCCGCCTCTGTTGCAGCGTGGTGGACTTCGTCGGCCGAAACGAAGTTGGTGTTGCTCCCTGCGGCCACACCCACCTGGGCCGCCACCTCCGAACTGATCCTGGGGTCCTTTTCGATGGTGGAGATGAACGTGCTGGCCAGTCCCATGAGCACGATCGCCCCGATGAGTGCGAGGCCCAGCGACGAACCGAGCTGCTGACCCGTGTACTGAAGCCCTCCGGCCTCGCTGCGTCCAGACTCCTCGACCGATGACTGCACGACGTTGCCCAGTTGGGAGACCATCAAGCCCATCCCGATCCCGAGCACGGCCATGCCGATGGCGAATCCGGCGCTCGAAAGCGTGGGCTGAATCGTGGCGAGCAGGATGAGTGTCCCGGCGAGCGTCACGACCAAGCCAGCCCGCACGATCGTGCGGACCGGAAACAGGTTGGACAACCGCGAACCGATCGCCGAGGTCAAGAACATGGCGATCGAAACGGGGAGCATCTTGATGCCGGTCTCGAGGGCAGTCAGGCCCAGGACGAGTTGGAGGTAGAGCGGGACGACAAAGAAGACACCCATCAGGATCAGGTTCTGGCTGAAGAGCCCAATCAGTCCTGATCGCACAGTGGGGACTCGAACCAGGGAGAGGTGGACGAGTGGGTCTCGTCGTCGCTCCTCACGATGGTGCTGCCAGGTGATGAACGCCCAGATCAGGGCGGCGCCGGCGGCCATGACATAGATCGTTGGTGAGAAACCGAAGATAGTGAAGGGTGCGTTCTTGGGTTTGAGCCAGCCCCAGGTGCTCGACTTGAGGACCCCGAAGACGAAGAGCCCGAGGCCGGAAGCCGAAAGCACCGAGCCGACGTAGTCAAGCTTCGGGGCGGGGCCCGGGCGCTCGGCATCCCCGACTTTCGGGGTCATGATCAAGATGAAGGCAACGAGCACGACCTCGCCGACGAAGACGATTCGCCACGTGACGTTCGTCGTCGCCCACCCTCCAAGAATGGGGCCGATCGCGATTCCAGCTCCGGCGACGCCACCGATGATGGCGTAGGCGACCTTGCGCCGGGGTCCCTCGAAGTTGCCAGCGATCAGAGCGGCAAGCGCGGGGAGGACGAGAGCGGCTCCGATCCCTTCGAGTACCGACCAGCCGATGGCGAGGGCACGACCGACTGCGAGACCGCCGTAAGGGCCGAACCGCAGGCGTAGATGATAAGTCCGATCACGAACGCCCGGCGTCGCCCGATGATGTCGCCGATCTTTGCCCCCGTCATGATGAGCATGGCCATGACCAAGCAGTAGAGGGTGATCACAGCTTGAATCGTCGTCACGGTGGTGTTGAAATCCTTGACCAGCGCGCTGATCGAGACGTTCATCACCGACTGATCGAGCACCATGACGAACTGGGCGGTGGCCAGCGCCACCAGCGCCAGCCAGCCCTTCTTTGTAGTCGTCGCCGTGACACTCGGCGTTGTCGCCGCGTCGGTCATTCTCATCCTCCTCGGAAGACAACTCCGCTCGAACCGCTCATCCGCCAAACGGCCGTGTGCTCAAACGGCACACGCTCCCACCGTCATCAACTGACCGCAATCCAAGGCTAGTACAGCCGTTGGAGCCAGCCCTGGGCGGTCTCGGGGGGGGGGGGGGGGGGGGGGGGGGGGGGGGGGGGGGGGGGGGGGGGGGGGGGGGGGGGGGGGGGGGGGGGGGGGGGGGGGGGGGGGGGGGGGGGGGGGGGGGGGGGGGGGGGGGGGGGGGGGGGGGGGGGGGGGGGGGGGGGGGGGGGGGGGGGGGGGGGGGGGGGGGGGGGGGGGGGGGGGGGGGGGGGGGGGGGGGGGGGGGGGGGGGGGGGGGGGGGGGGGGGGGGGGGGGGGGGGGGGGGGGGGGGGGGGGGGGGGGGGGGGGGGGGGGGGGGGGGGGGGGGGGGGGGGGGGGGGGGGGGGGGGTTTTTTTTTTTTTTTTTTTTTTTTTTTTTTTTTTTTTTTTTTTTTTTTTTTTTTTTTTTTTTTTTTTTTTTTTTTTTTTTTTTTTTTTTTTTTTTTTTTTTTTTTTTTTTTTTTTTTTTTTTTTTTTTTTTTTTTTTTTTTTTTTTTTTTTTTTTTTTTTTTTTTTTTTTTTTTTTTTTTTTTTTTTTTTTTTTTTTTTTTTTTTTTTTTTTTTTTTTTTTTTTTTTTTTTTTTTTTTTTTTTTTTTTTTTTTTTTTTTTTTTTTTTTTTTTTTTTTTTTTTTTTTTTTTTTTTTTTTTTTTTTTTTTTTTTTTTTTTTTTTTTTTTTTTTTTTTTTTTTTTTTTTTTTTTTTTTTTTTTTTTTTTTTTTTTTTTTTTTTTTTTTTTTTTTTTTTTTTTTTTTTTTTTTTTTTTTTTTTTTTTTTTTTTTTTTTTTTTTTTTTTTTTTTTTTTTTTTTTTTTTTTTTTTTTTTTTTTTTTTTTTTTTTTTTTTTTTTTTTTTTTTTTTTTTTTTTTTTTTTTTTTTTTTTTTTTTTTTTTTTTTTTTTTTTTTTTTTTTTTTTTTTTTTTTTTTTTTTTTTTTTTTTTTTTTTTTTTTTTTTTTTTTTTTTTTTTTTTTTTTTTTTTTTTTTTTTTTTTTTTTTTTTTTTTTTTTTTTTTTTTTTTTTTTTTTTTTTTTTTTTTTTTTTTTTTTTTTTTTTTTTTTTTTTTTTTTTTTTTTTTTTTTTTTTTTTTTTTTTTTTTTTTTTTTTTTTTTTTTTTTTTTTTTTTTTTTTTTTTTTTTTTTTTTTTTTTTTTTTTTTTTTTTTTTTTTTTTTTTTTTTTTTTTTTTTTTTTTTTTTTTTTTTTTTTTTTTTTTTTTTTTTTTTTTTTTTTTTTTTTTTTTTTTTTTTTGCCCCACTTCATTGCCGGCCCTGGGGCCACCGGGAGGCGTTCCACACCCACCGCCGGGCGCACCCTTGGAAAGTTCGCTACAGCGGGACCGCGTTGTATCGAACCTGTGTTCAGCCGTGCGTCTCCGACGCCGACCACGGGAACGCCTCGTCGGGCCAGAAGATGTCGCAGCAGAGCTGGACGCACTCGTCGCAGATCCACACGTTAGGGCCGGCGATGATCCGGACGTCGTCCTTGCCCTTGCCGCAAAAACTACAGTCCGTTCTCTTTCTAGGCATCGAGTCCGAGCGTACGCGGAGCGACTCGTGAAGCGGGGCCGAGGTGCTGAGTAGGCTCGCCCCAATCCGGCGTTCGGGGGCGGTGCCTTCTCTTGCCAAGCGAGGTCCATGGCTGGGTCGAGATCGACCTGCCGATCAGTTCTTGACCGTCATGCTGAGATGGGTACTGAAGGCGTTCCCACCCGGACCGAAGGCTTCCGCCAACAGCGCGTAGGAGCCGTTGGGAACCGTCGTGGTGTTCCAGCTGTAGATCCATCCGTAGTAGGTGGGAGTGGCCGTGCCGACTAGGTGACCGGAGTAACCATAGGAGCCACCGAAGAGCCAGAACTCGACGCTGGTGGCATTGGAGGCAGAAGCATTCAAGGTGGCGGCGGTTCCGGACAGTGTTGCCCCGTTCGATGGGATGAGCACCGCGGTCACCGGCGGTTGGTTGTTCACCGTGATGCTCACGGGCGGGCTATAGGCGGTGTCGCCGTCGCCGTCGGTCACCTGGCTCTGGAGGGTGTAGCTGCCGTTGGGCACCACGATCGTGTTCCAGACAAAGACGTAGCCGTAGATGGTGGGGGTGGCCGTGCCGACCGTCTGGTTGTCTGACCGCGCCGCTCAGGGCGAACTGGACCGAGGCGACCCCGCACTGGCCGACGCCGTGGCGTCGAGCACGGCGCTCGTGCCGCCTACGACCGCCCCCGAGGCGGGGAGGACGACCGCGGTGTTGGGGGTCGTTGCAAACGAGAAGGCCGACCCGTTCCACGTCTCGAAGAGTGGGTTTTGAGCAGGCGACTGCGTCTGCGTGCCGACGGCGGCACAGAAGGTCGCGTTGACGCACGATACGCTACCGAACTCGGCCAGAGCGCTGTTGGGATTGGCGCTCGGGACGACGGAGAGGGCCGCGCCGTTCCACGAGACGGCCAACGTCTGCGGGTACACCGAGCTGGGATTGGTGGTCGTGCCCACCCCCACGGGTCCGCCGCGCTCAGGCACGACACGCTGGATAAAAAACCCCAATTTGTCCCAATGTCGGGACCATACGTCACGGTCCAGCTCGTCCCGTTCCACGAATCGACGAGGCCCTCGGACACGCCGGTCGAGCTGTTCAGGGAATCCCCCAAGCCCACACAGCTGGTCGAGCTGGTACACGAGAGACTGCCGAGAGAATCAGCTCCGTTCTCGTCGGGCGTGGTGTCATGGACCAACTCGTCCCGTTCCACGAGCGACCAGCATCTGTTGCGTGGGGCCGACGAGAAGAAAGGGATCAAGACGCACTGAGCGGTCTCACCGACCGCCATGCAACTGGTCGAGCGGGTGCACGAGATGCGCTGGAGCGAGTTGTTGTTGTAGATCGGAGAAGGTGTCGACGTCACCGACCAGGTGGTCCCGTCCCAGGACTCGACCAGGGTCTGGCTAAAAGTGGTGGTATTGCCACCGGTGCTGCCGACGGCCACACACTCCGTTGCGCTCAGGCACGACACGCTGTCGAGGTTGTTACCGTCGCTGCTCGGGCTCGGACTGGGAACGACCGACCAGGCGGATCCGTTCCAGGACTCAATCAACGTCGTCGCATGGAAGTCGGTCCCGACCGCCATGCAAAAGGTCGGGCTGGTGCATGACACACCGCTGAGACGTCGAGTTAACGCTGCTGCTCGGGGTCGGCTGCAAACGCTCACAAACGGACCCGTTCCAAGACTCGGTCAACGTCTCAGTGGTCGGCGTCTCCCTCCCGTTGTTGTTCCCGACCGCCATGCAGAAGGTGGTGCTGGTGCAGGGTCGCCAAAGAATAGGCCCAAGGTGAATGGGGAGGCCGCGGCCGGCGTCGACTTGGCCCAAGCAGGAATCAAAAATGCGATGGCGATCACCAGAACAGTGCCGGTCACCCGCAGAAGACGTCCAGACATGGCCCACCCCGATCACTCGTCTGCACGTACTTTTCACAGTACGACGCTTAAGTGATCGGATCCGAGGGCTCGCTGGAAGGAAACCCGGATCAGCCGCAGCCTGCGTCCCCTTTTGGGTGTCCCATATGTGCGACTGGGACACCCCCAAACGTGCTAGCCGCGGGCAGTAGTTCGCCTGCCAAACTCCCGCAGCCCCGTCAATCCCTCGAGGTGGTTGGGACAAGCCCACACGCGCCACCAGCGATCGCCGGAGGGGCTGAACCATCTGCCGGTCCAAGAGGGCTCCTCGTGGCAATGGTCGGCTTGCAGCTGCCGGTCGTAGATCATCTGCCAGCACTGGCCGGGCTGGGCGATGAAGCCGGGGCACGGGTCGCCGGGCTGGGGCATGGGGCTCATGGGCCGAGGGTAGACCGGGGGAGCGCGGCTAGTAGCCCAAAGCAGGGGATGGCCGCTCCAGGTGGGGCGTCCGGAGTTCCTTCCTCGTAGATATCGGGGGGAAATGGCTTCCACATTTCTCGAGGATTGGAGCTGTTGCTTGCCTCTCTGGGGAACACGTCGACTATCGGGAACCGATAACGCCGTCCAGGGATGTCTGAGCAGATCAAGACAACATCTGGCTCCCTTCTGGGTTCAGCCATGGCATCGGGGGCCGCAAATGCCGAGTAGACACTGAGGCCTCTCCGGGCACCCTGGGTATAAGCCGCCTGAGGGCCTGATTCAACATCCCCAACTATCCAGAGGCTCCAACTGTTCACATCCCACGGCACTCGGGCCATTGCCTTGCAACCGACAGCTGGACCCCCAACAACATTGGCGATGGAGAAGTGGAATCTCCCGTTTCCGTCCATACTGGCCCAGCAATCCATGAGACCGAGCTGCGGTCGCCATTGAAGTTGCCGGTCCGTCCTCGCCTCCTTGGCAAGTGCCTGAGTAGCTAATGCCTCGTTCCCGCCTTCGTCGCCAGGTACACGGTGCCGGCCGCCAGCCCGAGCGTGCCCACGGCAACTGCAGCCTGTAGCCACAGCGGGACCCAGTCGCTCGCTGCCATTGTGCGGAAGCGTAGGTCTGGCCGTCGGTGCCAGCCGGGTGCGCGAGTTTGTGCAGCAACCCAGCCGGATACTTGGTCGGACCGCCTCGGACCGAGCCGGACGGAATAGGACACTTGAGCAGGGGCTATGCAGCCCAATGCATACCGAATTGGACACGCCCGGATCGTTCTGCTTTGCATGACGCGCAAGGGGTCACAGGTTCGAGTCCTGTACGGCCCACTTTTTTTTGGGGGGGGTTTATCCGGTGTGTCCTCAAGGGGTCGTTGCAACACCAGCCTGATTGGCGGACATTGAGTCCGTCGATCAGGAGGTTGCGTCGTGAGGCGTTTCAGACGAGGCTGAGAAGCAGAACATCTGGGATATGAGTGAGGCGGGAGTGCCTGTGAAGCGCATCGCGAGACATCTGGGCAGGCAGAACCCGTGTCGTTGCGCAAGTTCCTTGCGGACACAGGAGGGAAACAGTCCGAGTGCTCGAGAGCGTTCCGAGCTGCGGTTGTCGCTCGAAGAGCGCGAGGAGATCTCGAGAGGTCTGGCGGATGGGTGATTCGAGACGCGCCATTGCGCGAAGCCTGGGTCGGTCCCCGTCAACGGTGTGCCGAGAGGTCAACGCCAACGGTGGGCGAAAAAGTACAGGGCGCTGGTGGCGGATCGGGCGGCGTGCCGGAGAGCGCTGCGGCCGAAGCGGGCGAAGCTCGCCCAGTGCCGTCGGCTCCGAGGGGTCGTCGAACGCAAACTCGAGGCGAAGTGGTCGCCCCAGCAGATCTCGGCGTGGTTGGCTCTGGAGTACCCCGATCGCCCGGAGATGCAGGTGTCCCACGAGACCATCTATCAGTCACTCTTCGTGCAGAGCCGTGGTGCGCTGCGAAAAGAGCTCCACTCATGCCTCCGCAGTGGACGAGCCATGCGGCGGCCCAAGGCCTACATGAAGGCCAACGTCGGGCAGGGCCAGATCAAGAACATGGTGATGATCTCCGAGCGTCCCGCCGAGGTGAAGGACCGGGCGGTCCCAGGCCACTGGGAGGGCGACCTGATCTTCGGCAAGAAGATGACCTGGATCGGCACCCTGGTCGAGCGTCACAGCCGCTACGTCATCTTGCTCAAACTCCCCAACGGTCATGGCGCCGAGGCAGTGCGCAAGGCGATGACGAAGCGCATCTTGACGCTGCCGGCCCAACTGCGCCGCTCCATCACCTGGGATCAGGGCAAGAGATGGCCGAGCACGTCCGCTTCACGTCGAGACCGGTGTGCCGATCTACTTCTGCGACCCCAAGAGCCCCTGGCAGCGTGGGAGCAATGAGAACACGAACGGCCTGCTGCGCCAATACCTGCCGAAGACTTCAGACCTCTCGCAGTGCACCCAGCGAGAACTCGACGCCATCGCTCGCTCACTCAATACCAGGCCTCGACAGACGCTCGGTTGGATGACACCATCTCAGGCGTTCGCCCAGGCTGTTGCAGTGATCGCTTGAGGACACAGGCGAACGGGGGTAGTACATGCTCGTGTCAAGCGAAGTCCGTTGCTTGGGCTGATGGGCAACCGCGAGGGCACTCCTGATTTGGATCTGGTGCACACACTCCTCTTTTGAGCCACTCGCGGCGAGATCCAGACGAGTGGCATCTCGTAAGAAAGCCAGCCGGCTAGACCGGCGGCAGGCACTGAAGAGAGCCAGCCCGTCGGGACCTCTAAACGCTACGGATCAGCCGCAGGGTCTGCTCAAAGTCTCAATCAGGCACTTATGGGATGCTGGCGAGCCAGACCTAGCCGTGCGACGATGACCAGATGATCCACCGAGGGCAGTATCGGAGATTCAAGCGACTCGATGACGAGGCATGGCTGAAGACGCTGTTGGATTCAATCGACGGACGTGCGCAAATTTCTATGCCGTCCTTTCCCCCACAGGAATACCAATCGATCTTTGTCGGCTCGTCTAACGAACAGGCCATTCGTGAGGCATGGGCGTTCTATACGTTCATGGCCAGCCAGAGGAGGAAGTACGGACTGGTTCTTGGCCCTAAGACTCACGTGCTCGACTTCGGTTGCGGATGGGGTCGATTCGCCCGAACGTTCCTCCGCGACGTACCTGCGGACAACATCTGGTGCGCGGACTGTCAGGACTCAGCAATCACCATGTGCCGGGAGACAGGTGTTCGTGGCCGGATGGTCGCTTTGGAGCCGATGCCTCCATCGTCCTTACCATCAGACCAATTTGCTACTGCATTCGCATACTCGGTCTTCTCACATCTCTCACCAATCGCACATGCGGCGTGGAGAGCGGAAATCACCCGGGTGATGAAGCCGGGGGGCCTCGTGTTCATCACGCTCCAGGCACGATGGCTCCTTGATAAGTGCCAGGAGCTCCGCGACAACCCAGACCTGATGACCAGTCAGTGGCACCGGAACCTCTCAAAGTCCTTCGTAGACCATGAGGATGCGCTCGCAAGGTACGACCGCGGTGAGTTCTTGTATGCGCCGAACGGCAGACCGCCAATGAATCCCGAGTACTACGGTGACGCAGTTGTGCCCTACCGCCACTTCGAATCGACGTGGAGCGACACATTCGAGATCCTCGACTTTGTTGCCGACCGGTCACAATTCGAGCAAGCGGTTGTTGTCATGCGAAGACGAATGTGAGAGCGAACGTCAATTGCACCGTTCATCCCGTAGCGCTCTCCCGGAATCGACCGTGATGGTGTCCCCGAACGCCAATGATGTTGAGATGCTCCCTGTGAGGGTCCACCGCTGCAAGGTTGGTCGTCAGTAATTTTGGGAGCACCGGAGCCTCCGGTCTGACTTGAGATCACGACGGACACCCGATGGTGTCCGCAAGCCGTCGGCCGGAGCTCCGGACACACTGAGACGAGGCGCGGCGTGCCCCGTTCCAGAGGGGTGATGGGCCGGTCTGTTCAGACCAGATCGACCCCACCGTCACTCCTTCTCGGGACGGCCGCGCCATCCCTCAACCGAGTTAAGGAAAGGAAGGGATGGCATGACCATCGTAGAAGCCACGCGCTCTGTCACCGGTGGCATCGACACCCATGGGGAGGTCCACGTGGCCGCCGTCTTGGACGAGGTCGGTGGCCTGCTCGGCACTCAATCGTTCCGAGCTGATTCCGACGGCTATTCGGATCTTCTGGCCTGGTTCGAGGCCTTCGGCGAGGTCTCAAAGGTGGGGGTCGAGGGGACGGGGTCCTATGGCGCAGGCATCGCCCGCCACCTTGCCCGAGCCGGGGTCCACGTCGTCGAAGTAGACCGCCAGAACCGTCAGGCCCGACGCCACAGCGGCAAGTCCGATCCTCTCGACGCCGTCGAGGCCGCCCGGGCCGCGCTCTCCGGCCGGGCCCATGGAACGGCCAAGAGCAGGGACGGCTCGGTCGAGGCCATCCGGGTCCTCGTCGTCGCCAAGCGCTCGGCCCGTGCGGCGCGGATCAAGGCACTCACCCAGATGCGCCAGCTCACCTTCAGCGCTCCTGACCAGCTGCAAAGCCGCCTCAAGGGCCTTCCCATCGACCAATTCGTCGCCGCCGCCCAAGGGCTGCGCCCAACGCGCTCGCCCGATGGTGTCACCGCGGCAACCAAGGCGTCGCTCTCCTCGTTGGCCCATCGCGTCGGCGACCTCGAGGCCGAGATCGCAGATCTCGACGCCATCATCACCCCGCTCCTCGAAGAGACAGCGCCCGAGCTGCTCGGCGTCTATGGAGTGGGCATCGACACCGCAGCCGCGTTGCTCGTCGCCGCCGGGGACAACCCCGAGCGATCTGCACTCCGAAGCGGCCTGGGCCCATCTGTGCGGGGTTTCACCACTCGAGGCCTCCTCGGGCAAGGTGACACGCCACCGGCTCAATCGCGGCGGGGACCGCCAAGCCAACCGGGCGCTCTGGCACATCGTGATCACCAGACTCGCCTCTGATCCGAGAACCAAGGCCTACATAGAGCGTCGGGTCAAAGACGGTCGCTCCAAGCGCGAGGCCATCCGCATGCTCAAGCGATACGTCGCCCGCGAGGTCTATCGCTACTTGCCTCGCCCCTAGATCCCCGGACCATGGGCCTGGCTCACCGAACGCCTGTCGTCGATGAGACTGACCTGTTCCCGATATGCCGGCCCATCGCCCGGGTTACCAACTCTCGAAGACGCGTGACCTGATAAGAGCTTGCCCTCACCACGAGTGGCCCATCATTGGTCTGTCCGCTGTCCTCACTCCCGAATTTCCCCGGAAAGGGTTGACAACATCCATAGGAGCATCGGGACGGGGTGCCACCGTGCGAATCCTCTTTGAGTCAAGACCCCTATTTCCAGAACTTCAGGGCGCGACGAATCGAGCCGTCGCACAAGGGCACGACGGCGTAGGGTTTCTCTGGGTTCGGGAGTGACTTCGCCGAAGAGCCGGTTGCGCAGGGTGAAGAGCCGGTCACGCAGGCATGGAGTCGTCCCTGAGTGTCCTCCCGGACCCCCTATCGGGCGTCGAGAAGCAGCTGTCGGTAGACGGCGTTACTCACGTGGCGCTTGAGCGAACGCAGCGCCTCTCGCTTGGTCTTGCCCTCGGCGACCTTGCGATCGAAATAGGCCCGACCCTCTGAGTGGGGCTGGCGGATCTGGGAGATCGCCACCATGTGGATGGAGTTGTTGAGGCGACGATGGCCACGCAGTGAGAGCCGATGGAACACCCGACCCCCCGAGGAGTGCTCGACCGGAGCGATCCCGGCATAGGCGGCGAAGCTGTCTCGGTTGGCAAAGCGGTGGATGTCGCCGCTGTAGCCGATCAACGAGCAGGCGAGGACCGGGCCCACGCCGAACAGATCGGTGAGCGAGGTCTTCGACGCCCGCACGGCGGTGCGGATGCGACGATGCGACTCTTTGATCTGCTCGTCGAGGCGCGCCACGTCAGCGACGAGCTCGAGCGCGAGTTCGTGGCGCATGTGCTCGATGGGGGTGGCCGGCTCGAAAGAGCCGAGGAGCCGATTGGCGTCAGAAACGTAGAGTTCCTTGGCAATTCCGCCCGGTGAGAGGTCGGCGAGAGCGTTGTGGAGCCGGCAGATGAGCTTGGCCCGTAGCCGGCCCAGATCGTGATTGCGCTTGGCCGGAGTCGCATGATCTCGGTGTGGTCGGCCGGCTCGACCGTGCGAAGATTCCTCGAGCGCAAGGCGGCGATGGCGACCGAGAACGCGTCGTTGGGATCGTTCTTCTCCGAACGACCGGTGCTGAGCACCCGGACTCTCGACGCCAATGTGGGTGGGACGTCGAGAACCACCTCACCGGCATCGACGAGTTGTTGGGCCAACAGGTAACCGAGCCCACCGGCGGACTCGATGGCCCAGGTGCGCTTCTCGAACGGCTCAGCCCATGCCAGCAGCTTCGCTGTCTGTTGACACGTCGCCCGGACCGTGACCTTGGCCACCTCGCGTTCATCGCCTCCAATGGCCACCGCCGTGTGGCTCGCCTTGTGGGGATCGACCCCGATGATCACCGACATGAGCACCTCCTCTTGGTTGATGGGCAACCGCGAGGGCACTCCTGATTTGGATCTGGTGCACACACTCCTCTTTTGAGCCACTCGCGGCGAGATCCAGACGAGTGGCATCTCGTTAGAAAGCCAGCCGGCTAGACCGGCGGCAGGCACTTAAGAGAGCCAGCCCGTCGGGACCTCTAAACGCTACGGATCAGCCGCAGGGTCTGCTCAAAGTCTCAATCAGGCACTTATGGGATACCCGCTTAGAGCCGATAATCCCATCTGTGGGACTCCACACAGCCGAGGTCGAGAGGGAGGCGCTCGACGGTCTGCTCCCTATCGAGCGGTGGCTGTTTGGCCGTGCGATCAGACGGAATGTCCAAAACGACAAGTCGCGGTTTTACGCCTGGTTACCCAAGTACGGCACGGTCGGTTCAGCCACTTTGGTCTCAGCGAATATGTGGCCGATTCCGGGGCTCTTGTTTCTCGTTATTCGGTCGGGGTTTCACGCGGGGAGCAATCGGGGAGCAGTTCAGACCATCTACCGCCCTACACGGACCTACACCGACCAATAGAAACCCTGGTCAGAGTATTGCGCTGTAGGCAGGTGTAGGAGCTGTTTCTGCATGACGCGCAAGGGGTCACAGGTTCGAGTCCTGTACGGCCCACCATGTGATGTCGCGAGACATGGGAGACACCTGTTTCAAAAGTGTGCCAGCAACCTTCGGTCACGGAAAGCCCAGGTAGACGCCCTGAAATACCGCTGCGAACCACCCATTCGCAGGTCCTCCGACGGACGCTGTCGGCAATGATGGACTCCATCAGCGATCGGGTCAGCATCGGCGAGCGTGAAGTGCACGTCTGGTTCGCGCCTGTACCGCCTGACCCCGGCGCGGAGCGCGAGGCTTGGGCCGTGCTCAGCCCCGAGGAGCAAGCCCGGGCTAGCCCGCTGAAGCAACACCATGATCGCGCCGTTCAAGTCCGTACCCGCGCACTGGTGCGGCGAGTGCTCGCCACTTACCTCCACGTCGCACCTCAGGAGGTGGCCATCACCGCGGGTCGGGAAGGCAAGCCGGAGGTGGTGGTCGATGTCGACACGCCGGGATCGCCTCGCTTCAACGTGTCGCACTCCGGCTCAATGGCGCTCGTGGCGCTGAGCATGAGCCACGAGGTGGGAGCCGACCTCGAACAGGTTCGCGGCGAGTTGGTCTGGCACGACATCGCCGACAAATTCTTCTCTCCCGCCGAGCTGGACGCCATTCACGTCGTTCCCCAAGCCGACCAGCGGCGTGCGTTCTACGACTGCTGGGTCCGCAAGGAGGCCTACCTGAAGGGTCTGGGAGTGGGTTTGCGCCGTTCGACGACCGACTTCACTGTCCCGGTCGTGGGCGCTGGCGGACCGGTCGAGGATCTCGGGGTTTCATTTCGCCGTCACGGGCAACCTTGGTACGTGTATGGGCTCGATATCGAGCGCGGCTTCGCTGCGTCTCTCGCTGCCGACGGGCAGGTGGCCGTGACGATCCGACCCTGGCCGTCACTCACTGGTTTGTGACTCGAGCGACGTGCGTGACCCGGGGGCGTGGTTCGCAAGTGGGCCGTCGATGCGATCCAGGCAGTCCGTTAGCGCGTTCGCCAGCAAGCGGACGTGCGGCTCAGCCATCAGTGCAACGTGCGAAATGTCCGGTCCGTCGATGACGTAGCACTCATTGGGTCCTTCGTCTCCTTGAAGCATCCGCACCCGTCCCGGGTCAGTCTGCGCACCAACGCGGAAGTATGTGATGCTGCAGTTGGTCCGCGGCGGGACGTACGACGAGTGTGCCTGCATCAGCGATCTGGAGAGCAGCGTCTCATGACCGGCCTCCACTCGTTCGATCTCGATCTCACGATCGGACAGTGAACGACCGGTACACGCGTGGAACCAATGGATGACGAGCGAGATCGAACGTCGGGCCTTGATGCGCACATTTGCCATGCGGCGTTGGACGTACGCAGCGACCGACTCGTTGCGTTGCAGCAATGATGCCAGCTGGGCTATTTCGCGACGGGCCCGCGACGGCGGTGGAGGCTCCTTGTCGATAAACGCCAGCAGGGCGACCTCGTGCCCAAGCTGCTCCAACTGGTGTGCGATCTCTAGGGCGACGAAGCCCCCGAAGGAGTATCCGGCCAGTCGGTACGGTCCTGTGGGCTGCACGCGGAAAAGGTCGGCTATGTAAACCTTGGCGAGATCTGGGATCCCAGCACGGCCCAGGGTGACGGTAAGCGACGCCGTTGGGCGAAACCCGTAGATCGGCCGCTCTGGATCGAGCAGCCGAACCAGCCGCAGATACCCAAACAGCTCACCCGTGTGACCGTGGGTCAGGAACAGCGGAGGCTTCGCTCCTTCGCCTCGGAGCGCCACGACGGTCACCTCGTTTGCTGGGGCGCAGTCGTCGAGCGCCTTCGCCACTTCCCGGATGGTCGGTCCGCTGAACAAGAGCGAAAGTGGCATGGCCCTGCCGGTCCACTGCGCCGTCTTTGCGAAGAGTCCAGCAGCCATCAGCGAGTCACCACCCGAAGAGAAGAAGTTGTCGTCTACGCCGACGTACTTGACACGGAGTATCTCCGCCCAGAGCTGCGTCAGCACCTCCTCGGTTTGAGTGCTGGGGGCGGCGTACGCAGCCTCCGGTTCGACGACCACGTCGAGCGCGGCGAGGGCCTCCCGGTCGAGCTTCCCGTTTGGCGTCAGTGGCAACGCGTCGAGGGTAACCATGCCATCGGGCACCAGATAGTTGGGGAGCCGAGACCGTAGATGATGTCGTATCTCGTCCATCGAAAGGGGGATCGAGCCCTTCGCAACTATGTACGCGACGAGACGGCGTTGGCCATGATCGTCTTCCGGCGCCGCTACCGCCGCGGTCGCAACACTTGGGAGCTCGCGCAGAACCGCTTCGACCTCGCCCGGCTCGACCCGAAAGCCGCGAATCTTGATCTGGTCATCGAGGCGACCGATGAACTCAATGTCGCCGTCGGCGCGATACCGGCCAAGATCGCCGGTGCGGTACAAGCGGTCATCCTGGCCCGCGGAAAAGGGATGCGGAATGAACCGCTCGGCGGTGAGCTCCGGGCGGTCGAGATATCCGCGGGCCAGACCCGCGCCGCCGATGTAGAGCTCACCGGTGACACCGATAGGGACCGGGCGCAGGCTGCCGTCGAGTATGTAGAGCTCGGTGTTAGCTATGGGCCGGCCGATCGGCACCCGATCCGTTCCCGGCTCGAGCGCCCTGATCTCATGGCACACGGCGAACGTGGTCGCCTCAGTCGGTCCGTACCCGTTTACAAGGCGCACTCCCTGTAAGACCGCTAGCGCTTTGGCGACGTGACCGACGGAGAGGGTGTCGCCGCCGACGATGAGTTGTCGGATGTTCCGTAGCAGTCGCCAGTCTTTGTCCATGACGAGGTTGAATACGGCCGAGGTCAACCACAGCGTGTCCACGTTGGCGGACAGGGCGGCCCCAAAGCGGTCCAGTGCGAATTGCCGGTCTGTGTAGACGACGCAGCGGGCCCCGTGCAGCAACGCGCCCCAGATCTCGAAGGTGGAGGCGTCGAACGCCAGTGGCGCCATGTGGAGGATCGCGCCGACCTCATCGAAGCGGATGTAGTCGACGCCAAACAGAAGGGCGACCACCGAGCGATGCTCGACCATGACACCCTTCGGCGCGCCCGTGGAGCCGGATGTGTAGACGACGTAGGCGATATTGTCGGGCGTAGCCGGCCGTCCGGGATCGTAGGTCATCGGCTCCGCTATCAGACGTTCGTCCTCCACTCGCACGACTTGGACACCATGCCGAGCGAGGCGGTCGCTCAGGGCGGCACGGGTCACGACGACCTCGATTCGGCTGTCGTTGACCATGAACTCCAGACGGGCGGGCGGGTAGTCCGGATCGAGTGGTACATACGCACCGCCCGCCTTGAGGGTCGCCAGCATCGCCACGATCGCGTCGGCGGAGCGATACATGAAGACGCCCACCCGTACATTCGAGCGGATGCCGAGAGCGCGCAACCGAGCCGCGAGGGCGTCGGCGCGCTGGTCGAGATCTCGATAGGACAGCGACGCGTCGCCTGCAGTGAGGGCGATTGCATCGGGATCAGCGGCAGCACGCTCCTCGAAAAGCTCGTGGATGCAGCGGTTCGGGAACTCCGCCTCCGTGTCGTTCCATTCGACGAGCACCCTCCGCCGCTCGGAGTCGTCCATCAGGTCGAACTCACCAATCGGACGGTCGGGATCGGCCACGGCCGCCTCAAGGAGGTTGCGGAAGTCCTCGGCCATCCGCTCTGCCGTCCTCAGGTCGTAGAGGTCGGAGGCGTATTCGAGCGTACCGACGAGTCCTTGTTGCGCTTCGCTCAAAGTCAGAGTGAGGTCGAACATGGCGGTATCGCGATGAACAGTGAACGCCTCAATGGTGAGACCGTCCAACTCGAGGTCGCCCCCGAGTGCGTTCTGGAACACCAACATGTGCTGGAACAGCGACGTGTGACCGAGCGCGCGCTCGGGCTGCAGTGTCTTCACCAGATGCTCAAATGGCAGGTCCTGGTGGCGATAAGCGCCAAGCGCGACGGCACGCACGCGGGCGATCACGTCGAGGAACGTCGGCTCCCCCGACAGATCGGTACGAAGCACCAAGGTGTTCGCGAAGAATCCGACCAAGCCCTCCGTCTCCAACGTGGGGCGGTTGGCGATCGCGGTGCCCACGCCAATGTCGTCCTGGCCGCTGTAGCTGGCCAGCAGCGACTGGAATCCAGCCATAACGGTCATGAACAAAGTCGCGCCAGCGGAGCGGGTGATTCTGCGTAGCTCTGTCGTCAAAGATGCCGAGATCTTGACGTCGACGGTGTCACCACAGCCCGAACGACGGAGGGGTCTGGGGTGGTCGGTTGGGATCTCGAGCAAGGGCGGTAACCCCTCGAGCTGCTGCAGCCAGTACTCGAGCTGGTTGTGAAGGACATCGCCCGCGATCCGTTCCCGCTGCCAAACCGCGAAGTCGGAATATCGGATCGGCAACGGCGCGAGCGGGGAGGGTTCTCCGCTCGCGAACGCGCTGTACAGAACGCTGAGCTCATGCAGCAACACCTCCTCCGACCACGCGTCGGTCACGATGTGGTGCATGGTCAGGACGAGTACATGGTGCTCGGCTGACAGCCGGATGAGCACGCAGTGGAATAGCGGTCCGTGTGTGAGATCGAACCTTCGGCGAACCTCCGCATCGGCCACGCGCTGAGCTTCTGCCTCGTCACAATTGGGTCCGGTCAGATCGACGATCCGCAGTGGGAACGGCTGAGCCTGCCCGATTCGCTGGAATGGCCGTCCATCGGCGACAGGAAAGGTGGTACGCAACGCCTCGTGGCGAGCGAGCAACTCGTTCAGAGCGCGCTGAAGTGGATCGAACTGCAGCGCACCTCGGAGACGACGGGCGATGACGACGTTGTAGGTCCGCGGCATGGGTTCGAGCTGATCGAGGAGCCAGAGTCGTTGTTGCGCGAACGACAACGGTGCTTCGGTCCCGCGAGGCCGGGAAACAATCGAGTTCCGGTTCGGGGTCACGGCGGGACCCTTCAGAACTCGATGCGCAGCGATTCGAGGCCCCGGAATGCCCCGACGTTCTTCCGCCACCGCACCGACTCCCTCAGTCGCGCCGATCCCATGCGCTCGAGAAGTGCCGAGAGCGCCAGCTCGCCCTGAAGGCGCGCCAGCGGCGCTCCGAAGCAGTGGTGCGTAGACCAACCGAAGGCCAAGTGGCGGTTGTCACCTCTTCGGATGTTGAGCCGGTCCGGTTCCGGGAAGCGTTGTGGATCACGGTTCGCGGCACCGAGCACTGCTATCACCGCTTGACGCTTGCGAATCTGTCGACCGCCGAGCTCGCCATCGTCGCAAGCGAGACGGGCGGTGTGTTGGATCGGACTCTCGAATCGGAGCAACTCCTCCACCGCGGCCGGCACGAGAGTCGGTTCGGCCTGGAGAAGTTGCCACTGGCTGGGGTTGAGGAGCAGTGCCAAAGTGCCGTTGCCGATCAGGTTGGTCGTCGTCTCGAGACCACCGACCAGAGTGATGATTGCGTTGGCGATCACCTCGTCTTCGGTGAGCCGGTCTCCGTTGACCTCGGCGGTCCCAGACGCGTACAGCAGCCCCTTTTGGGAATGTCGCGGTTGGGTGCGGATCGCGTGTCGGAAGTAGGCCGTCATGTCGTCGACGACCCCGCACATCGTGACCGCTCGCACCGGGTTGTACTGAAAATTGCCGAGTAGTTCGGCGAACGAGTGCGTCCAGCTGGTTAATTGCGGCCAGTCATGCCTTGGGAGGCCCATCATCTCTGACGAAACGATCGCCGGCAAAGGGACCGCTAAGTCGGCGATGACATCCATCACCCCCTGGGCCTGCACTTTGTCGAGTAGGTCCCGGATGATGTCTTCGATGTGCTTGCGGAGCACCTCCACTCGTCGCGGACTGAATGCCTTCGCCGCGAGCGCCCGCACCCGTGTGTGCTCTGGCGGGTCCAGGTAGAGCAGCTGGCGGACCATGACGCGGGCGACGGGGGCGAGCGCTTCCAGCCCGAGTGCCTCGAGCTGGTCGGGCGACGGTGTCCGGTCAGCTGAGTACTGGTGGAGGACCGTCATCACGTCGTCATAGCGCGTGACGACCCACGCATGGAGGAACGGGTCCCACATCACCGGGTAACTGTCGCGGAGTTGGCGGTAGAGCGGGTACGGTTCAGCTGCGATCGCCGGGTCGAGAAGCTGGTACAGGCCGAGTGGACGATTTGCCCTTTCCGACGGCCCGGATCCGGATAGGCCTGTCATTTCCTACACGGTGGGGATTTCGGGCGCTCTCGAGCCATGCCTACCATCCTTGAGATCCTGCTCGATCACGGCCGCGATGCCGGCCGCCGTCGGATTATCGAACATGGTCAGCAGATCGACCTCGATATCGAACCGGTTTTCGAGCCGAGCGACGACCTGAGCGCCCATCAAGGAGTGACCGCCAAGTTCGAAGAAGTTGTCAGCCTTGTCGACACCGTCGAGCTCGAGCAGATCTTCGAGGATCGCAATGACGGTAGCTTCGACGGAAGTGGCTCCTTCTGGTTGAACTACAAGCGCTCGCCTGGGGGCAGGAAGCTCGCTGCAGTCGAGCTTGCCGTTCGCCGTCACGGGCAGCCTATCCATCTGGACGAAGGCCGTCGGGATCATGTACTGCGGCAGCCACGTCGCGAGGTGAGCGCGAAGCTCGCCACGATCAAGAGATGCTGTGTTCGTGGGAACCACATACGCGACAATTTGGAGGTTGCCGTGATTGCCCTCCCGGGCGATGACCGCACACCGGTTCACGGCGGGATGGGTGGTCAGCGCGGCAGCGACCTCGTCGAGCTCGACCCGCTGTCCGCGGATTTGAACCTGGGTGTCCAGGCGGCCGAGGAAGTGCACCTCGCCTTCGAGTCCGACTCGGACGAGATCGCCAGTGCGGAAGAGCCGCGCATCGGGTTCGGCAGTGAATGGATCGGCAACAAACCCCTCGACCGTTGGCGTCGGACGATTGACGTAGCCCAGTGCGACACCAGCGCCGCCGACGAACAGCTCGCCCGCGTCGCCCGGCAGCACTGGCCGGCCGTCGGTGTCGAGCACGTAGAGCCGGGCGCCAGCAATCGCCCGACCGATGCTGGGAACGTGGCCATCCCCCACGTTGGGCGAGACGACGCCCGATGTGGACACCACGGTGGCCTCGGTGACGCCGTAGTTGTTCACCAGCGTGAACGGCGTGCTCGGTGGGGGACGTCGGTGGAGGACGTCGCCGCCAGTCAACATGTACCGAAGCGCGCCGTTGGGAGGCCAGCTTAGATCAAGCAAGGTCTCAGCCATAGGGGTCGGGACGAACGTGACGGTGATGCCGACGTCCACCAACCAGTCGCGCAGGGCACGCGGCGCAGCTGCCACCGCCACGTCTGGAACGTGGAGGCTGGCACCGGCCGTGAGATACGGCCATACCTCCCACACCGACGCGTCGAAAGCCGGAGAGGCCAGCACGGATGCCCGGTCGCGTTCGCCAACCCCGAATGCACTGTGATGCCACTCGACGAGACTCAGCAAGTTTCGGTGCGAGACCTCGACCCCTTTGGGCTCGCCCGTGGAGCCAGAGGTGTACATGACGTAGGCAGCGTCGTCGATGGTCGCGAGATCGTCTGGGGGCTGATCGGCGCCCCCCGTCTCCGACATGAAAGAGTCGAGGTCGATTACGGGTGCGGGAGGGTACACGAGCCGCTCTGTCGTCGACGACCCAGTGAGGAGCACTGCCACCTCGGAGTCACAGAGCATGAAGTCGAGCCGGGCGTCGGGGTAGACGGGGTCGAGTCCGACGTACGCTCCTCCCGCCTTGAGTGTCGCGAGCGCGCCGATCACGGAGACCGCCGAGCGCTGATGGCAGAGGCCAACTCGAGCGCCAGGTCGCACGCCGAGGGCACGCAAGCGATGAGCGAGCGCGTTCGCGCACGCCTCGAGTTCGGCGTAGGTCAGGGTATGCAGACCGTCTCGCACCGCGAGCTGGGTGGAACCGGACAAGGCGACGTCGTGTACCCGACCATGCAGCGGCTGCGTGCGAGCCCAACCATGCTTCCCGGTGTTCGTCCGCCCTGCCCCCGCCGTTGTCTGCACCCCGTCCCTTACTAACCGTAGGTCCCCACACAGCATTATCCCAGATTGGATGGCGTCCGGCAACGGGGGGTTCAAGCCAGGTGGCACCATGCTCGCTCAGAGCGGAGCGTGTGTGCCGAAAGACTCATCTGGACGATCAGCCAGACTTTTGTCGATGAGTATTGATGAGGGGGACGAAGCGCGCTCGTCTTCCGCTGCCTGGGCTTGGTCCGTCTAGTTCAGCTGCTTATCCGGCGTGACCAGAACAAGTGGCCATCCGGGTCATCATGCTCCGCCATGAGGTCTCCGTGCTTCGTCGCCAGTCGTTTAGCGGGCAGCGGATCAAGGCGCTTTTCGACCGTGGGAGGAAGTCCACGGCCGGACCGTTGACCCGTGAAAGCTCGCGTACACCGGATTGGCAAAGCAATTCCCGAGAGTTGCCCAGTCGTGGCGATCAACGCTCGTCGCGTTCGGAGCCGCCATGTCGACGAGGCCCGACCGAAGCTCAGCCAGGTTCGAATAGGGGCTTCTACGGCCCACCAGTTCAGATAGGGTTTTTGAACCTCGGACCCGGCGAAATCCTCGCCCAATGAGTAGCGATACGTACGCTGTAGTGGGCGGGGTTCACTGAGTATCGGTCCACCTATCGCCGACAACGGTGCCCACCACCGGCAGCTTGGGTGCCACCGTTCTCAAGCAGGCACTCCCGGGCGTCCTCCACGGGCAAAGCAACCCCCGACCGGCCTAGGCACCACCGTCGGTCGCAGGCACCCGCAAGCTGGATCTGTTCGACGCCAGTGTGGCTCAGTCACACCGGAATCCAATCGGGCGTATCCGTCTTCGGTATCGCTCTCGTTCAAGTCTCGCTCCGCTCTTTCAACGCGGTCAACACAGTCTTTGCCTGGGCAATCACGAGCGCGGGATTGTCCGTTTGGATGAACTGTCCATCGGAGTCGTGATCTGCTTGTCACCGAGGCTGCGGGTCGGCAGACTTTGGGCACTCTTCGGAGCCTGCTGATACCGTGTCCGGTGCTACGGCGGACGAACAAGGAGAGCCCAATGGCAGTGTTCAATGGCGCGTTCCCGATCCTTACCGGTAAAGAACAAGGAGGTAGGGACTTCGCGGCCGCGTGCACGGGGGAGCGTCGGAAGGAGTTCGACGCGCAGGCGGCCAGGTCGGGACTTACCCGGGAGACTTGGGCCCTCCAGGAGACCCCGATGGGGAGCTTCATGTTGGTGTGGTTCGAGGCTCCCGACATCGAAAAGACGTTCACGGAACTCGCGACCTCCAGCGACGAGTTCACCATCTGGTTTCGTGGCCAAGTCAAGGATCTGACTGGCGTCGACCTGGGCGCTCCACCTGAAAGCCCGCCCCCCGACGTGCTGGTCGACTGGACCTCCTGAAGAGCGACCCCCCTTGTAGGGACGTCACCAGCAGCGAGGGGTTCTCCGGTGCAGGAGGTCCTTCGCCATACGTCCCTCCGGCTGGGACATGTGATCACCAGAGAGTCAGGCAAGCGCGGCCCCTGACGCGGCAACCATCCGCTCCCGAAAAAGCGCCGTTTCTTAGAGCGACCTGAGAGCGGGTTCCGACCGCCAAGGGCCCGACCATGGCGGCGGGTCGGATCCACCGCGTGACGAACTACTGGGTGGCACGCGAAACAACAACGGACCCTCAACCCGAGAGCACCGACTGCCGATGGAGACAAAACGACCCCGGTCCGATATCGCGGGCCGGGGTCGTCTCGCTGGCTGTGCACGCTCCAGGGAAAAGGCGGTAACCCTGGCGTGCCAGTCCAGTGGGCACCTTGCAGGGCCTTGGCGAAACCCTGCGTGCCGACCATCAAGTCTGGCAGACGCGAAACGGCCGCGCCAGGGGGGTCGAGAGGCTCAGCCGCGAAGCGACCACCTACGAAGGGATGGTGGCCACAACGCCCCTGGGACGGCCGCCGCTAGCATCGCCCGCCAGACGCCTCTCTACCCACAACGCCTGACGCGAAACGACCCCGCCGAAGCGGGGCTGCTCCTGAATCTGTGGAGAGGGTGATTCAGATGACCAGGTCGAGGAGCGCCCGGATCTAGGCACAGTGTTCCCGAACCCGCAGGGTCCTGAAGTTCGCAGAACCGCTCGCCAACGGCCGAACCGCAGCATCAACCCGCGGCGTCCCTCTCCCGCTGCCAACGACCGCCTCGATTTCATCGAGAGCGACGCCGTCGTCGTATCCGGCTTGAGTGACGACAGTGCCGTCCACACGAACGTCGCGTTGAAGTCCGGTGTCCTCTTCCGCTTGGCGGGGCGTCAAGTCACATGCACCGTAGGACCCAGGGATTGGGCGCTGGGCCCGTCCGGCGCGGCAACGCCTATAACTGGTCGGTGTCCGCGAATGTGGGCAACGCCAAGGTGGGTCGGTCTGATGTCAGCTTCACCGCGGGACCGCCGCCGGGCTGACTGGCAGGAGACATTTGGCGCGGGTTGCCGGGGGTCGCGTCTCGCCCTTAACAATTCCTTTGCCTGCGGTATGAATCTTCCGGTCCGTGCTCACCCTTCACGCATGCCAACAGACGGGGGAGTTTGTCGGCAAACGGCAGGCGCTGGGCTCGCGCTCGCGGGGTTCCTCTACTGGCCCCGCAAGCCGTGCTCGCCGTCCCGTGCGCTCTGGCCGTCACGGTGCGAGCACTATTCCGGAGGGAACTTGTGACTCTCCACGTAGTCGAACATTCGATCGGTGATCTCACCGGCAACAGCGAGGAGTGCCTGAGCTGTTTCGGTCGTGAGCACGGTCACTTCCGGAAACGCCTCCCGTACAACGAGCTCCGCGGCCGACCTGTCGCCGAGTGGGCGAAAATATCGGGATAGACCGCCGAGTACGTAGCAGTCCAGAGCACCGCTGACGGCGAGCTCTTTGATTGCAGGCATAAACTTCTTTGTGGCGCTGTCTCGGTCGGCCTGTAGCAAGTTACTGCTCTCCAGGTGCTCCCGGATCCAGCCCTCAATTACCGCTTCGGCGTTGGCGGCCGACACGATGTCCGGTATCCCAAAAGAACGTGTTAGAACGACGTACCAGTCCGTGATGGCAGTTTCTTCCAGCACGTGGCCGAGGCTAGTCCGACCTGCGCGTCAAATGGCCCCGAACTCCCGCAGCCCCGTCAGCCCGTCCAGATGGTCAGGTCAGGCCCATGCTCGGCCACCGGGAGGCGCTCGTTGATGACAACAGCCCCGCGCTTGAAGCGACGGGGCGGTCGTCGTTGGCACCATCCTCCCGATCCGGGTTGGGTGCCCAGGAGCCGTACTACCCAGCGTTCCCGAAGTGAAACGACGGGGAGCAGGACGTCTCCGTCTGTTCGTGCCAACGATGCGAAGCGACCACCGGAAGGAGGTGGTGATGGCCGTGGCGCCCCTCGACATCGGGCGCGGGTGGCCAGCCCGGACGCGGAGCGCGACTCCCCGAGTATGCCGACTGGTCACGGCTACCACAATCACTCGATCGGGTGATTGTAAGCGCGACGCAGCTCCCCCGAAGGCGAACGCCCCTGGTTATTTGCCTTGTTGTATCAATAGCTTAATCGCTGCTTGGAGATACGCATAATAGTTGTTGAGCTGCCCGACTTGAGTCTGTAGTCCGTTTATTTGGTTTCGTTGATGATTGATCTCATATCCAGCCACCGCAAAGCCGACGACGAGGACGATCGAAAGGATTGCAACCACATACCACACTGAACGACGTGCGTATGGGGCGCGCCGGCTCTGGGGACTCATCTCACCTTCCTTATATTTTTTGCTCAAGCAGGTGGACGGTGGCTCAAGCAGGTGCAGAGTAACGCGATTGCGCGCCGGGTGGCGCAGCGCCAGCTCACTAAAGGCAAACGCGATGCCAGGGCGAGACGTCACGGCCCGCGCCCGAAGCGTGACCTCCGGTGTCAACGGGGTGAGCGACTTGATTGCCGACATAACCTGGTGTAGAGGCGGGTGTCACGTGCCAGTCGGTGTCCGCGGTAACCCGAAACTGACGCATGCCGTAGGCGCTCACTCACCCGACGGGGGTGGAACGGCACAACGCCTCGACGAGGTTGCGGGCGCCCCAGCGGTGGGAGCGTTGGAAAGGCTCGAGCGATGGCGAGGGGCGGTGACGCTCCTAGGGAACACCGCCCCTCGGTCTCGGATAGTGCCACCCCGGCCCGACGCGGAAAAGAGCCGATCGGACTGAACTCCGCACAACGGACGGACAACAGATGGACCTCAGAATCCGGTGAGGCGGCAGCGGGGGTTGCAGCAGCGGTCGGCGTCGCAGAGCCCCAGCCCAGCGGGTAAGCCTCCCCTTTGGTTCCTGGACATTCATCACGATGCTGATGCCGCGTGCGTCGATGCCTCAGCCCCGACGTATGGCGTCCAATCGGGCGACCACGAGCTTGCCGATGAGGGTGTAGCCCCTCGTCGTGGCGTGAATGTTCCCCTGCGCGCAGAACCACGTCAGAGCGCAGACGCTGGCAACGGCCGCTGGGATGGTGCCGTAGGGGCGGTACCGGACGGTCCGGGTGAGCGGAACGTACGCGCCGGTTGCCTTCGTCACGTCCACGAGACTCCCGTTGGCCGGCGCGTAGGCCTTCGTGAGCGCCGGGTTGATCAGGGACTTGAACGCCACTACCGAGAGCTTGGCCAGCGAGATCGCTGCCGCGGGCGCGGGTTGTTTGGGGTACACATAGGTCCCGAGAATGACGTCGGGGTAGGTCAACCCGATGAGCGGGACGCGCGGCCCGGCCGCCGCCCGCAGAGAAGCAGCCAAGCTCGTGACATTCTTCGTGATGCCGGCCACGGCGGTTGACACGCAGCTGATCGGATTGGCCTGTGTCGCGCACGCGGTGACGTCGTTGCCCCCGATCGATACCGTGATCAATCCGATGTGCCCTCGGTGGGCCGTCAGGAAAGCTTCGGCAGCCGCTTCTTGGGTCATCGTGGGGTACAGAACGGCGCCGGCAGTGTGCGGCAGTACGTCGGGGCACCCGATCGAAGACACCAAGGAGGTGGTCGTCGCCCCACCGCAGCCGAAGTTGACCAGTTTCAGACGCGCTGCGTTCGCGACGACTGCGGTGTAACCCGGCGTCGCTCCAAGTCCCGGTTGGTAGCCGACCGAGTACGAATCTCCCAGCGAGACGTAGTAGGTCGGAGACGTCGTCGCGGCGTCCGCTGCGCACGGCCTCGAAAGGATCCCTGCCCCGACACAGCCGATCACCACCAACGCGCACACGGCGTTCAAGACGTATCTATTGTGATACACCGATTACTCCCTCGTCGCCTCCGATTCCCATCTTCCCATGACGGAGGGCGATGAGGGCCGTCATCAGGATTCGAGCGCGGCCGCGGCGGCAGAGTGAGCACGCCGGGCCGGGCGGTCAGTCGATGCCGAACCAGCGACGACGCCGCGAAGCGCCGAACTCGACCTTCGACGCCGCCATCCCCTGAGAAGCCGGGGTGAAGTCGCCGAAGGGAGTCGGACCAGAGAGGAAGTTGGCCTCGAATCGGGCCACCCTGGCGCCACCGAACTCGATGTAACAGATGGCTTTTCCCCGGTACGCGTCCGGAGCGTCGCCGCCCCGGATCTGATGGATGAGGACCTCGGCCAGCGTGCGGGCCTCCCCCTCGGCGATGGCGCCCACCCGAGGAACGGGGGCGCTGGTCACGTCGCCCAGTGCGTAGACGTTCTCGAACCTCGTCGCGAAGGTCCGGTGGTCGACCTGGATCCACCCGTCCTCGGCTAGCGCCGACTCTTCCACGACCCGTGGTGCGCGATGCACCGGTATGCCGAGAAAGAGGCTGTAGGGCAGCGTCTGTCCGTCGGCCAACGTCGCGATCTTGCCCGACGGGTTCAGCGCCGTCACCTTTGATTGCGGCCACCACTCGATAGCGCGCTCGCCGATGGCTTCGAGTATGCCCGCTGACGCTTCGGGCGAAATCGGGATCGGGGTGGGCATCGGGCTGACGATCTTGATGCTCGAGACAGAGCGTCGGCCAGTTCTCTCGAGATAGTCATGGAGCATGAGGGCGGTCTCGAAGGGCGCAGCCGGGCACTTGAAGAAGTTGCCGAGCACGCCGATGATGACGTCACCTCCCTCGAAAGCAGGCAAGAGTTCTCGGACCCGCCCTGCTCCCTCGACCGAGTAGTACTCGGAGCCTTCTTCGACCATGCCCGGAGTTGCCGCCGGGTCGAGGTCGGCCCCCAGCGCCACGACGAGGATGTCCGGCTCGTAGGTCGCCGCGTTCGTGGTCACGTGACGACGTTCGGGATCAATGGTGAGAACGGTCTCCTGGGTGAAACGGACAGATGGTTTGTCCAGGCGGGAGTAGGGGATGCGGACTCCGGCGAGGTCCTTCCGCCCGAACATGAGGTCCAGTTTTGAGAAGCCGAAAACGAAGGCGTCACTGCTGTCGACGATCGTGACGTCGACCTCGTCGGGCACTTCGTTCGACAGCATCGTGGCCAGCTCTAGGCCGGCGAAGCCGGCACCGAGTATGAGCACGGTCTTCATCGCGTCTCCATTCCCCGGGGTGCCGGCGGTCATGCGCCCGGATCGGGTCCGTACGCCGGGGCAGGATTATCGCATGTGCGACCTCGGAATCCACTAAGGAGGTCGTGGACAGCCCTCTCGGGCGCTGGCGCACCGTCGCCTTGTCGTCGGCACGGTCCTGCGGCGGACGGGAGAAAATCGGCACTCGCTGTGCTAGACGGTCTCCATGGAACT
Organism: uncultured Acidimicrobiaceae bacterium; assembly: GCA_963755375.1. Classification (GTDB taxonomy): domain Bacteria; phylum Actinomycetota; class Acidimicrobiia; order Acidimicrobiales; family RAAP-2; genus Bog-473. Next base: position 505,404 of record CAVWKG010000016.1, read on the forward strand.
CAAGGTGGTTGGCGCAGGACTCGGGCGGACGGGGACGCATTCCCTGAAGGTGGCATTGGAGCAGTTGCTCGGAGGACCCTGTTACCACATGGTCGAGGTCCTCGGCCGGCCCGACCAACGCGACACGTGGGCCGCCGCCGTGCGGGGCGAAAAGGTCGACTGGCCGAAATTCCTGGCCCCCTACCGGGCCACGGTGGATTGGCCGGCCGCAGCGTTCTGGAGGGAACTGAGCGTCGCGGCTCCCGACGCGGTGATCGTGCTGTCGACGCGCGATGGCGCGGCGTGGTGGAAGAGCGCCTCGGAGACGATCTTCGCCGTCCTGGCGCGGGGCGCCGGCCCCGACGACGACGCCGGCCTGGAGGAGCTGGCCATGCTCAAGGCGCTTATCGAGCAACGGTTCACGCCGGATTGGCAGGACCGCGCCGGCGCCATTGCGGCCTACGAGGCGCACAACGCCCGGGTCCGCGAAGAAGTACCCGCCGGTCGGCTGGTGGAGTGGCATCCGGGTGACGGATGGGCGCCGTTGTGTGCCGCTCTCGGCCTGGACGAGCCGGCGGAGGCCTTTCCGCACCTGAACTCCACGGGTGAGTTCCGCGCGATGACGGGTCTCGACGCCGCGGTGTAGGTCTGCGCTGGCGGCGGAGTTGACGGGTCAGGGGCGGAACTCGAGCCCGGCGAAAGTGCCGGCGTCCCTCCAGTCAGCCAAGAGCTGGAAGAAGGGCATCGGGCCGGTCCCGTAGGAACTGCTGAGGAATCCGGCGGTGCCCGGCTGGCCCTCGTTGTTGTAGTAGCCGGGGGTGCACTGTTCCTGAAAGGTGCGGATATCCCGTGCCGATTCGCCGAGCTGCACGAGCCAGTTCTCCTCGGCGTCACTCGTGGCTTCCACCGTCGAGAGGCCATGGTCGATGAGATGGCGCAGCACGTGGCAGAGGTGACCACTCGCCTCCTCCAGGAGGTGGGGGTAGTTCACCGTAAAGCCACCTTGCGCATGACCCAGGACGAACATGTTGGGAAAGCCATGTACGTGCATCCCGTGCACAGACCGCATTCCGCCCTGCCAGTACTCGGAGAGGCTGCGGCCGCGTGATCCCACCACGTCGTATCCCGCCCGCCGCGTGTAATCGGTCCCCACTTCGAATCCGGTGGCATAAATCAGGCAGTCGAGCTTGTACTCATGCTCTCCGACGATCACACCGTCAGGCGTGATCGCATCGACCCCGTGCCCGTCCGTGTCGACGAGCGAGACGTTCGGCCGGTTGAAGGCCTGGAGATACTCGTCGTGGAAGCAGGGACGCTTGCAGAATTGCCGATACCAGGGCTTGAGCGCCGCCGCGGTCCCCGGGTCCGTGACGATGGCATCCACCCGTGACCGGATCTGCTCCATCTTCTCGAAGTCGGCCTGCTCGAGAATGCCGGCCAGATCCTGATCGTGCCCTCCTGATCGGTCGCGCAGTCGCGTCACCAGCTTCCCGATGATGTCGGTCCAGCCATCCATCACGAGGTCCTGCGTGGCGAAGCCGCCAGAGGTGAGGAGCGTGAAGTTCTCTATCCTCTCCCTCTGCCACCCAGGCTGGAGCGATGAGGCCCACGAGGCATCGGTCGGGCGGTTCGCCCTGACATCGATGGAGGACGGCGTGCGCTGGAAGACAAACAGCTCACGGGCCGAGGCGGCGACGTGGGGAACGACCTGGACGGCCGTGGCCCCGGTCCCGACGATGCCGACACGCTTGTCGGCCAGGCCCTGCAGCCCTCCACTCGCATCACCCCCGGTGTAGGAGTAGTCCCATCGGCTGGTGTGAAACGCATGACCGGTGAATCCCTCAATGCCCGGGATGCCGGGCAGCTTGGGCCGGTGGAGCGGACCGTTGCCCATGACGAGGAAGCGGGCTGACATCCTGTCGCCCCGGTTGGTGACGATGGTCCAACGCAGGCGTGTGCCGTCCCACTCAATGCCTGTGACCTCGGTCGAGAGACACGAGCGTTCGTAGAGCCCGAAATGCTGGGCGATCCGCCGGCAATGCTCGAGGATCTCCGGAGCGCGGGCGTACTTCTCGCGTGGGACGTAAGAGGTCTCCTCCAGGAGCGGGAGGTAGACGTAGGACTCGACGTCGCACTGTGCGCCTGGGTATCTGTTCCAGTACCAGGTCCCGCCGAAGTCGCCTCCCTTTTCGAGAATCCGAAAGTCGTCGATGCCCGCCCGTCTGAGCCGCGCCCCGGTGATCAGACCGGCGAACCCGCCGCCGATGACGGCCACGGTCACATCGTCGACCAGTGGGGGGCGATCGACCACCTCCCTAGAGGGGTCGTGGAGGTAGTGCGCGAACGATCCGGCCACCTCGAGGTACTGGGCGTTCCCGTCCGTACGTATCCGCTTGTCGCGCTCCGAGCGGTACTTCTGGCGCAGCGCGTCCGGATCGAAGGCGGGTGGCGATGTCGCCGTTGTGTCGGCCTTGCTCACTGGCGGAGGCTTCTGCGGCCGGATTGGATCTGCCCCATTCGCTCTTCAGTCACGGCGCCGCAGCGTAGTCCTGTCTTGAGCGCAGTCCGAGGAAGACGTCTTCCTACCGAAGAAGGTCCCGCGTCCCGTCGCTACCCTTGACCTCCGCCTCCGTCCCCACCGCCATGGCCATGACCGTGGCCGGAGAAGAACGGCGCAGGGAGTGACGGCGATGGAAGGGTGACGGTGGTCGTCGTGACCGTCGCTCCGGTCGGCTGCAACACATTCACCACGTCCTGAAATTGTCCCGATGTGATGCCGCCCCCGTCCAGCAGCACCTGGGCGAGGGAGAGCACCTGCTGCGCCGAGGACTGGCGATCCGGGCCGGGTGGTTGCGCGGCCGTCGTTTCGAGCGTGCTGGCCAGTGCCCCGTCTCCGGGTAGTCCACCATTGGCGAGCGTCGTGGCAAGCGCCCGGATGGCCGACCCCTCGGGGTCGGTCTCCTTCGTACCCGAGTGCGTCGCGGCGGTGACCCGCGGGCGCGCCACGTGGTGTGTCGCGACGGACGCCGCAGGTCCCGTAGGTTGGCTGATCTGCTCGAGCAGCACGAAGAGTGTCGCGACGAGGGCCAGCAGGCCGATGGCCCCGACAAGGGTCCAGCGACGCCGGGTCCCGGGACGTGGTCGGTGTGGCGTCATTGGACGCGGCGCGGTGAAGCTCGCGTTGCCCGACGGTACCGGGGCCATCACGGGCGCGGTGACCGTGGCCGACGGCTGCGGGCGCTTTGGTCGTGCCCCCGCATTGGTCCTGGCGGCATTCAGTTTCAACGTCAGGAGCATCTCGCCCGCAGACGTGAAGCGGTCCTGTGGATCCGTGGCCAGGGCGCGACAGGCCACCTCGCGGAGGGGCGATGGGAGGTTCTCTGTCGGCGCACCACCGAGACCGGGGCGCTGCCCGCTCAACGCTTCCATCATGACGGCGCCGACCGAGTACAGGTCGGACTGCACTGTCGCCGGACTGCCCGCCCGCCGCTCCGGGGCCAGATAGCCGGGCGTACCCAGGACGACCCCGGTCATCGTCATGTCGTCGGTCACCACGTCCGCATCCATACGGATGTCGAAGCTCTTGGCGATGCCGAAGTCGGTGATCTTCGTGTGCCCGTCCTGTTGCAGAAGGATGTTGCTCGGTTTGATATCCCGGTGGAGCACTCCGAACTTGTGGGCGGCAGCCAGGCCGGTGAGGGTTTCGGCCAGTACGAGCAAGACGCGCCGCGTGGGCAGCGGTCCCCGGGCGATGATCTCGTCGCGCAGCGTGGACCCGGGCAGGCGCTCCATGACGAGATACGACGACGCCTGGTTCTCCCCGAAGTCGAGCACAGCCACGATGTGGGGATGGATGAGGCGTGCCGCGATCAGCGCCTCCTGCTGGAAGCGTTGCCGCATGCCCGGCACGGCCAGCGTCTCGGAACGCAGGATCTTCACCGCCACCGGCCGTTCGAGTCGCTCGTCGAACGCGTCGAAGACGCGAGCCATGCCGCCCTCACCCAGGAGGCCATCGATCCGGTAACGACCCCCGATCAGAGGCGGGGCCGAGCGCGTCTCCACCCAGGTTGTGTACCCCGAGCGGCGTTTCCGTAGTCGTGGGGCGGGTCAGCCCGCGGGGGCCTCCCATCCGCACGTCGTGGGGGGTCTGCCTCTCGGCTTTAGGCCCTAGTAGACCCAGACCGTCGTCCCGATCGGGTCGATGTTGGCCGCCCAGATCCAGTCGATGGCCTCGTTGCTGACGCGGGCGCAGCCGTGGGACACCGGGTAGGGCGGCACGGACGAGTCGCCGTGGATTGCGTAGCCCTCGAAGAAGAACCGCGGCCGCCACAGGGTGCCCAGGGAGTCGGTGACGGTCCCGTCCACCACGCGGAAGGTGTTGAACACCCCGGTGGGGGTGGTGGCCACCGAGGTGGAGCCGTCTTCCGTGTAGGTGTAGCCGCCGCCGGTCGACGTGTTGAGCGTCCAGACCAGGTGCCCGTTGTTGACCACCATGAGCAGGTCGTCCTCGAGGTCGATCTGGATCTCGTATCCTCCGGCCGCGCGTGGCTGGGGGACGACCCCGGCCTGCAGGGCAGCCCAGGTGGACGGTCCGACGACGCCGTCGCGGGGGAGGTTGGCTGCCTTCTGCAGCGCCCAGACGGCCTGCTCGGTGCTGTCGTCGAAGGAGCCGTTGGTGGTGTCGACCCAGTAGCCGAGTGCCATGAGCTGCGTCTGCAGCGATGCCACCGCGGCCCCGCTCGCCCCGGGCCCGATGGTGGGCGGAATCGGCGGGGGGCTCGTCGGCAGGAGCCAGTAGCCCTGCCCGGACGGGGTCGCCGCAATGGTGCGGATCGGGTTGGCGTTCGCCTGGCCGCCCATGGAGCCGAGGAACGGCGTGCCGTAGTTGAAGACGCCGCCGTCCCTGGCGGCCAACCAGTACCCGCTGGCGGTGCCGGCCATGCCGACGATGGGGGCGTTGAGCGGGGTGCCCCCCATGGAGCCCAGGAACGGCGCGGTCCCGTAGTTGAAGATGCCGCCGTCAGAAGCCACCAGCCAGTAGCCGCCGCCACCGGGCGCCGCCGCCATGCCGACGACCGGCTGGTTGAGGTGGATCGATCCCGTGGAACCGTAGAACTGCGCATCGCCGTAGGCGAAGATGCCGCCGTCGGAGGCGACGAGCCAGTACCCGTCCCCGCTGGGCGTGGCGGCCATGCCGACGATGGGCTGGTTGAGGTGGATCGATCCCGTGGAACCGTAGAACTGCGCATCGCCGTAGGCGAAGATGCCGCCGTCCGAGGCCACCAGCCAGTAGCCGCCCCCATTGGGGGTTGCCGCCATGCCGACGATCGGCTTGTTGAGCGCGATACTCCCCGCAGACCCCAAGAAGGCAGCGTCGCCATAGTTGAAGATGCCGCCGTCGGAGGCGACGATCCAGTACCCCTGACCATCATGGGTCGCGGCCATGCCGACGGGCGGAGCGTTCAGGGTCAACCCTCCGGCGGGACCGAAGAAGCCGGCGTCGCCGAAGTTCACGGGCTGGGCGACGTTGTCAGGGAGGGAGGCGGCCGAAGCGCTGCCGGGGCTCAGGGCAAGGAGAGCCGGGACCAGCGTCATGCAGCCCACCAGCGCGGCCAGCAGTGACCGCCCGCGCTTCTGGCGCGGTTGGTCGGATCCGTTGCGCACAGGTCGTGCTGATGCGGTGGTCTGCGCCGGCATCGTGGCTCCTTAAGGTCGGCTCCGGGCGTGTGCCGGTGCGTCGGGGTTCACCACATTGATGGGGTGCCGTCCGCACAGGCGTTGATCTGGTCAAAGATGTCGGAGAACTGTACATCCCGCCAGGCTCGTCCGTCGGCGTCCGTACAATCCGCAAGAGTCCAGTTCAACAGGCTATTCGAGGAGAACCGAACAGTCCTCGCGAGGCCCCGTGCCGCGCGATCCGAGGCAGTCTGTGATCTCGTTGTGATCCGTCAGCTCTCATCTCCCAGAGGGTGAGCACGTCCAGAGTGGGCGTCACCTGACCCTCGCCGGTCTCGGACATGCTTACGAGGACGCCTTCAAGCTTGCCCTGGAGGGCCAGGAGCCGCTCGACCTGCGCCGCCGCCAAGGCCGCGAACGCAGGCTACGTCCGCCCCATGCGCGTGGAGTCCCGGTTTGGGAGAAAGCCTTGAGCTGAATCAGTTCTTCGTCGTGACGAACACCTGCGCAAAGTCACCCAGCAGACCCTTTCGTCGATCGTTGGGTGCAAAGATCTGGGTGTCGAGTCCACAGGCTTTCTTGATGATGCCCGTGAGATCGCTTCCCCAGTCGCGAACTACGAGCACACCGGTGGGATCAATCGGATCATCGTGGTAGATCGGCTTGCTCAAATGCTCAATGTCGGACCCGGTTCGTATGGCTCGCATCCGCGTACTTCGATCAGGCCAATAGGGAACCGTGAAGACGTGGGCACCGCCTTGCCGCAAGACGCGGGCAATCTCTCGAAACGCAATGCACACGTCGAAGATGTGCTCGAAGACATCTTGGGTGATGAAGAGATCGAACGATTCATCGGGAAAGGTGAGCCGCTCCAAATCTTCATTGCGCATCCCATCCTCCGATGCGCCAGGCTCCAGCGTCGGTCGCCAGAACGACGCGGAATAGCGCTTGCACTCGCGTCGGAGCTTCTCCGAGGAGGGGCTTCCGGGAGAAGATTCGTGAACGACGAGATCGCGCCAGTGTGGATACTGAGAGGACAGAACCTGGATGATCGCGCGCCACCTCGGAACGCTGTTGCACCGCAGGCAAAAGAGATGATTGCGGGGGTGGCCACCGGTATCAACGAAAAGGGAGCGTTTGCCGCAGATGGGGCACCAACCGAGATACGAGCGCCTGTGTAGCACGCTCGGCCCGTAGTCAACGAGCCGCTGCTGCACACCACTGGCGCTCCTCATGCTGGTCTCATCGGGGACACGACACGCAAAAGGTACTCGGCTCAAGGACCGCCAGGAAGCTCCGGCCACAACGTCGGGACCATCCCCGCGAGGCTGATTGAGAGTCTGGGCAGACCGAACGGTTGATCCGTAGCGTTGAGAGCCCCCCACGGGCTCGCTCTTCGTACCTGCCCCGGCCGGTCCAGCGGCTGTCACCTTCACGCCGTGAGAGGCGTCAGCCCGCTCGCTCCCAGCGCACGACGTCGTCGAGCTCGCCGCTCTCGACGTCGTAGACCAGCCCCGCGACCAGCTGCAGCCGACCCAGATAGGGGGTCCGGGCCAGCAGCTCCACGTCCTCGCGCAGCGCCGCCGCGTGGTCGTCGATCGGGAAGAAGCCCAGGTCGGCTCCGGTCAACTCACGCAGCTCCGCGTCGCTCACACCCACCAGGCCGCATTTTGTGTGCTGCATCACCACCGCAGTGTCCACCCCCAGGACGCCGCTCGAGAGGGCCAGGCTGCGCAGCACGTCGTCGGTGACGCGTCCCCCGCGTTGCGGATTACGTGTGCCTCGCCGAGATGCAGGCCCAGCACGGCAAAGACATCGATGCGGGCGTCCATACAGGTGACGACGGCCAGGCGGCGTCCCGGCCGGGGGTCGGCCACGTTGGCGCGTGCCGCGGAGTAGGCCTGGTTGGCGCTGAGGAGGTCCGAGATCTGTGTCATGCGTCCGTGGGACCGTAACAGCACCCCGCCGGCCGCCGACGGCCGGGCGTCAGCCGGATCCGGCGAAGCCTTCGCCATGATGCTCGTCGAGCCTCGGCACGCGTTGTGGGACCTCGGGGAGGGCGAGTCGGATGGGGAATCCGGGGAACGGCGCCGCGGCCAGCATCCCTGGGCGATCGAGAACGGGAGCGACCGGCACGCCGGCGGCGACAAGACGGTCGACCAGCCCGTCCCGGGGCTGGGTCGCGACGGCCTCGCCGACGGCCTGCTGGAGCTCGGCGCCACGCCGGCAACGTTCCTCGAAGCCGAGGCCGGCCACCTCGCTCAGGTCGAGCTCCTGGCACAGGCTCGACCAGAAGTGCTGTTCGTTGAGCACGCCGAGGGCCACCTGCCCGCCGTCGGCGGTGGCGAAGAGGCCGTACCCCGGGGTGGGTGCCGATCCGCCTTCAGTCCGCGCTCCGTCGGCGGCCCCGGCCGGACCGGTCCAGGTCGACAGCACGTCAGTCATGGAGACGTCGAGGTAGGCCCCTTCGCCGCTGGTGGCGCGGCCCAGCACGGCGGCGCAGATTCCGAACGCGGCGGTCAGCCCTGCGGCGAGGTCGGCCGTCGGGAGCGGCGGGATGGTGGTGGCCCTGCCGCCCTCGGGCGTCAGCGAGCCCGACCACGCCTGATAATTCACGTCGTGGCCGGGCAGGGTGGCGCGGGGATCGTGCTGGCCGTAACCGGAAATGGAGCAGTAGACGATGCCAGGGTGGCGCGCCCGTACCGCCACCTCGTCGAGTCCGAGCCTGGCCAGCACTCCGGGACGGAACCCCTCCACGAGCACATCGGCCTGTGCCGCCAGCTCCAGGGCCCTGGCGCGCCCTTCCCCGTCCTTGAGGTCGAGCTCCACGCTTCGCTTGCCTTCGTTGACGGCGGCGAAGAGACCGGCGTAGTGGCGCATCGGATCCCCTCCCGGCGGCTCGACCTTGAGCACGTCGGCGCCGAGAGGCACCAGCAATGACGTGGCGTATGGCCCTGGGCGCCAGATGCTCAGGTCGAGCACCCGGAGTCCCGAGAGGAACGTTGCCGTCGCTGCCATCGGCCGAGAGTCTTGCATCGGGCCGGGGGTAGCCTCGCTGCGTGCTGGGATTTTTCTCCTTCACCGAGGTGACCGATCCCTCCGCCCACGAGGCCTACAACGCCTGGCACCAGCTCGACCATCTCCCCGAGCAATTCACCATCGACGGCATCTTCTTCGGCCGCCGCTGGGTGCGGTCCCCGCGCTGCCGGGCCGCCGGGTCGGCAGCGAGCACCCTCCTCGAGCCGTTCCACTACATGACCATGTACCTCCTCCGAGACGAGCATGTCTTGCCGGAGTTCTTCGCCCTGGCCGAACGGCTGCGCGCGGCGGACCGCTTCTTTGCCGCACGGCGTGCGCTCGTGTCGGGACCGTTTCCCGTGGTCGGCCGCTGGGCCGCGCCCCGCGTGGCGGTCTCCGCCGAGGCGGTTCCCTTCCGCCCCGCCGAAGGGGTCCATGTGGTCGTGGGCCCCCCGCTCGAGGGCGCCGACTTGGTGGCACACGCCGGCGTGGCCGGCGCCTGGCAGTTCGCCGATGCCGAGCACGGCCGATTCATCACCGTCGCCTTCGTCGACGGGGACCTGTGGGAGACCTCGGCCGCCCTCCGCAATGCCGGCGGGGCGAGCCCCGAATGGGCGGGACCCCTGGAACGAGTTGATGCCTTTCGCTGGGACTGGTTCGCTACGCTGACGCCTCAATGACCAGTCAAAGCAAGTCGAAAGCCCAGCGCAGGGCCGAGAACCAGCAGCGCGCCGCCGAGAAACGCGCCGCTGAGGCGAGGGCGAAGCGCCTCCGCATCGGCGTGCGCGTCGGTGGCGCCGTCGTGGTGGTCGCGCTCGTGGTCGTCCTCGTCACCCAGCTGACGGGCGGTGGCTCGGGCGGCGTGCCGCCCCAATTCAAGAATCCCCACGTCGCGGTCCAGGCCATACCGGCATCCATGTCCTCCACCTGGGTCCAGCCGCCGGCTGGCACGCCGGGCCCCGAGACGGTGCCGATTACGACCGGGCCGAAGCTGGCCACGCTTCTCAACGCTGCCACGGGCCAGACGGTGGACGGCGTCCAGTGCCAGGCGGGCGAGCAGACGGTGGTGCACGTACACACCCACCTGACGATCTTCGTGAACGGGCAGGCCCGGGTCATCCCCTACGGGATCGGCATCCCCGGCTTCCAGGCGGTCAACACGGCGAGCGGGCCCTTCGTCGAGACTGGGAGCTGCTTCTACTGGCTGCACGTGCACGCTGACGACGGGATCATCCACATCGAGTCGCCGAGCACCTCGACGACCTTCACCCTGGGCCAGTTCTTCCAGGAATGGGGCGTTCCGCTCAGCACGACCCAGGTCGGGTCGGCGACCGGGAAGGTGACCGTGTTCTTCACCTCGCCCGGCAAGAAGCCCGGGATCTACACCGGTGACCCCAACAAACTCCCGCTGGGCGACCACTATCAGATCCAGCTGGTCGTCGGCACGCCGATCGTGGCGCCCGTCCAGGTGACCAACTGGGGCGGGCTGTAAGTTCGTGGAGGTCGACGCCATCGTCGTCGGGCTGGGCCCGGGCGGTGAGCAGGTGGCGGAGGAACTGGCCGACGCGGGGCTCGACGTCGTCGGGATCGAGGCGGAGCTCGTCGGCGGGGAGTGCCCGTATTGGGGATGCATCCCCTCCAAGATGATGGTCCGTGCCTCGGACCTCCTGGCGGAGGGGCGGCGCATCCCGGGCATGGCGGGCACGTCGGTGGTGACGCCCGACTGGTCACCAGTGGCGCGGCGCATCAGGGAGGAGGCAACCGACTTCTGGGACGACAAGGTCGCCGTCGACCGCTTTGAGGACAAGGGCGGACACTTCATCCGGGGGAGGGCCCGAGTCGGCGGTCGCTCCTGGGTCGAGGTCGACGGCAGGACGGTGACGGCTCGTCGCGCCCTGGTGCTCTCCACGGGCCAGCGTGCCTTCATCCCGCCGATGTTCGCGAATGTGCCGCATTGGACGAACAGGGACGCCGTCGCCGCCGAGACCGTGCCCGCGTCGCTCCTTGTCATCGGGGGCGGGTCCGTCGGCCTCGAGATCGGGCAGGTCATGAGCCGTTTCGGGTCTCGGGTCACCATTGTCGAGTCGGCCCCTCGGCTGGCCGGTCCCGAGGAGCCAGAAGCGTCCGACCTCATCACCGAGATAGTGCGCCGGGAAGGCGTGGAGGTGCATACCGACGTCACCATCGAGCGGGCCGAGCCGTCGGGGGAGAACGGGGCCACCGTGCACCTGGCCGACGGGACGGCCTTGCACGGTGAGCGGATGCTGGTGGCCACGGGGCGCCGGAGCGACCTGGCCGGTCTCGGGGTCGGCGCGTTGGGTCTTGACGAGGAGGCGGGGAGCATCCCGGTCGACGGGCGGATGCGCGTGGCGCCCGGGGTCTGGGCGGTCGGAGACGTGACGGGGAAAGGCGCCTTCACCCATGTCGCCGTGTTCCAGGCCCGGCTCTGCGTGGCGGACATCCTGGGGCGGCCCTGCCCGGACGCCGACTACCGCGCGCTACCCCGGGTCACGTTCACCGACCCCGAGATCGGCTCGGTCGGGCTGACCGAGGCACAGGCCCGTGAGCAGGGTGGGGGCGTGACCGTGTTCCACGAGTCGATCGCTGCGTCGGCACGTGGGTGGATCCACCAGGGCGAGGGCTTCGTGAAGTTGGTCGCCCGCGACGGTGTCGTGGTCGGGGCGACTTCCATGGGACCGACCGGCGGGGAGGTGCTGGGTCTGCTCGCGCTCGCCGTGCACGCCCAGGTCCCGCTGGAGACGATGCGGTCCATGATCTTTGCCTACCCGACGTTCCACCGCGCCGTGGACTCGGCGTTGTGGTCACCACCGAGCAGCGAGTCGAAGATGGCCGGCGCCTGATGCGCCAGAAGTGAGAGGTGGCCCTCGCCGGGCACCACGGTGACGGAGGCCTGGGGAATGTGGCGCTTGAGGAAGGCGCGATAGCCCGGTGGCCCGGTTCGGTCGTCGGCACCTTCCCAGATGTGGACCGGCACACGGATCTCCTCGAGTGAGAACCCCCAAGGATCCCCGAAGATCCGGTAGTCCTGCACGCAGCCATCGGTGCCTTGGCGCAACGCCTCCCGGACGAAGGCCAGCGCATGGTCGGGCGGGCCCCACTCGGTCAGCACCGTGCGATCTGCCGGCGGGAACGAGCGCATGACGGCTCGAAAGAGTCGTGCGTTGCTGGCGTTGACGATGCTCACCTTCATGAGGGCCGACGCCAGCCACGGTGCCCGCCGGGTGAGGAACAACAGCGCCCGGTCCTCTGGGCTGAGCCCGCGTGTCGTGCCGTAGAGGTCGAGCGGCACGGCACTCGACAGGAGCGCGGCGGCCGTGACCCGGCCGCCCATTCTGGCCGCGCAGATGGCGGCGTAGGGACCACCGGCTGACCAGCCCATGACGGCGAACTGCTCGATGGCCAACGCGTCGGCGAGGTGTGCCACGTCGGCGGGCCAGTCGACGAGGCGGCGTCCCGGTTGAGAGGTTGAAAGGCCGATGCCGGGTCGGTCGGGGGAGAGCAGGCGGATGCCCTTGGCCACCGCAGCTTCGTGGGCCGGCGCCGCGTCGAGGCGCGAACTCAGGCCACCATGGAAGCTCAGGACCGGGAAGCCGGACGGGCTGCCGTACTCCTCGTAGGCCAGTACCCGTCCGTCGGGCAGGGTCACCGATGCCGTCACGCCCTCATCGCTCTCCGCACCGTCACACCGAGGCGGAGCGTCGAGTCGTGCCCGATCCGTCCCGGGTGAGCAGGTGCCCGCACGAGAGCACGCTATAGGGTGCGGGCATGAGTCCGAACGTCGACGAGCTGGTTGACGACCTGCTGGCTGACCTCCCGCCGGGAACCACCCCCGCTCAGGAGTTCTTCGGCGAGCAGTTCGACCGCGGCCTGGCCTGGTTGCACTTTCCGCCCGGCAACGGTGGGCTCGGCCTCACGCCCAGAGATCAGCAGCGCGCGCAGTCAAGGCTCAATGCAGGTGGTGCGCCGGTCGCCGGGGTGCGCAATCCGATCGGTTACGGCATGTGCGCCCCCACCATCGCCACGCACGGGACACGCGAGCAGAAGGAGCGCTACCTCAGGCCGCTCTTCACGAACGAGGAGATCTGGTGCCAGCTGTTCAGCGAGCCGGGCGCCGGCTCCGACGTCGCCGGCCTGTCCACCCGCGCCGAGCGTGATGGCGAAGAGTGGCAGCTCAACGGCCAGAAGGTGTGGACGACCCTCGCCCACATCTCGTCGTTCGGGCTGCTTGTGGCCCGCACGAACCCCGACGTGCCCAAGCACAAGGGGATGACCGCGTTCCTGGTCGACATGAAGGCGCCCGGCGTCGAGGTGCGGCCGCTCTTCCAGATCACCGGGGAGGCCGAGTTCAACGAGGTCTTCTTCACGGACGTGCACATGCCCGACTCGGCCCGCCTCGGCGGCGAGGGCGAGGGATGGCACGTTGCCGTCACGACGCTGATGAACGAGCGAGTCTCCATCGGCGGCGCGGTGACCCGCCGCGGCGGGGGCCCGGTCGCGGAGGCCATCCGGATCTGGAAGGAGCGCTGGCAGGGCGATACCTCCGCCCACGCGCTCGCGCTACGCGACCGCCTCGTCTCGAGCTACATCCGCATGGAAGCGCTGTCCATGACCAATGCCCGCGCCGCGCAGACTCGAAAGGCCGGCACGCCGGGGCCCGAGGGTTCTGTGGCCAAGTTGGCGTACGCGGAAGAGAACAAGCGGGTCTACGACCTTTGTATGGACCTCCTGGGCAACGACGCCATGTTGTTCCCGGCCGGTTACCCCATGATCCGCCCCGACCTCGTGGGTATGGGCTCGCCCGACGTGCACAAGATGTTCTTGCGGGTGCGGGCGAACTCCATTGAGGGAGGCACCTCGGAAGTCATGCGCAACATTCTCGGCGAGCGGGTGCTCGGGCTTCCGGGCGATGTCCGCACCGACAAGGAACTGCCGTGGAAGGACGTCCCGCGCAGCTGAGCGCGAGCCGGCCGTGACGGGATCTGACCTCAGGGCGGAGAAGCGCGCCGCAGCGGAGACCGCGGCCTCGCTCGTGGAGAGCGGCATGTGGGTCGGACTGGGAACCGGTTCGACGGTGGCCGAGCTGGTGCCTGCCCTCGGGGCGCGTCGGTTGGACATCACCTGCGCTGCGACGTCACCCGCAACAGAGGAGCTCGCCACCGCCCATGGGTTGGACGTCCGACCTTTCACCGCCGTCGACCGACTCGACCTGGCCATCGACGGGGCAGACCAGGTGGACCCTGTCGGCTGGCTCGTCAAGGGCGGGGGAGGGGCACACACCCGGGAACGGATCGTGGCCGCGGCCGCCGATCGTTTCGTGGTCATCGTGTCCTCGGACAAGCCCGTCGACCGGCTTCATCCGCCCGTCCCGCTCGAGCTGCTCGCCTTCGGGCTGGCGTCCACCCTGCACAAGCTCCCCGAGCGCGGTGCTGCGGAACGCGCCGCGGACGCCCGACGGCGGTGTGCTCGCCGACTACCACGGCGACTTCGACGACCCGGCTGCGCTGGCCGCCATGCTCGACGCCACGCCGGGCGTGGTCGCCCACGGCCTCTTCCCGCCCGCCCTGGTGTCGAGCGTTCTCATCGGCCGGGGCAACGAGGTGGAGATGCGTCAGATCAGCTGAACCGCCGGATGGGGGTCGAGCGGCGACGGGCCGGGGTGGAACGTGCCGGATCCCAGCCGCGTCACGCTGCCGAGCTGAAGGTGACCGGCAGCGCGGTGGGGGAGCGGAACACGTCCCCCCGGATGTGGGGATCGTCGTCGCCGGGCTCGAGGGTCAGGTCCGGCAGCCGGTCGAACACTCGGTTGAGCAACGCCCGCGTCTCGAGCCGGGCGAGATGCATGCCGAGGCACATGTGCGGCCCGTGGGCGAAGGCGATGTGGGGGATGGCAGGCCGGAAGATGTCGAAGGACTCGGGGTCCTCCCAGCGGGTCTCGTCGTGGTTGGCCGAGCCGATGTGGGGCGAGATGCTCTCGTCCGGCCCGATGGTGACGCCTCCGATCTCGACCTCGCAGGTCGTAGTCCGGTTGATGCTGAGCAGCGGCGGCTCAAGGCGTAGGCCTTCCTCAATGGCTTGGGGCAGCAGCGAGCGATCGGCCCGCACCGCGTCGAGCTGCTCGGGGTGCGTGAGGAGCAGGTAGAGCAGGTTGCCCGACGAGCGGTAGGTCGTCTCGGCCCCGGCGGGCAGCAGGAGGCGCAAGAATGAGTAGATCGCCTCGTCCGTCAGCTTCTCGCCGTCGACCTCAGCCGAGACCAGGTCGCTGATCACGTCCTCGGCGGGGTGAGCCCGCCGGAGGGCCACGACGCCGGCGAAGTATTCGCGCAACGCCTCCGAGGCGGCGATGCCGCGGTCGATGTCCGCCACGAGGCCGATCAGCTCGACCGACCAGCGCTGGAACTGTGCGAAGTCCTCCTCAGGGAGGCCGAGCAGGCGCGCGATCACGCGGACCGGGAACTCGAAGGTCAACTGGCGCACGAGGTCCGCCTGACCGTCGGCGGCGAAGCGGTCGATCTGGTCGTCGATGATCGGGCGGATGAACTCTGGCTCCCAGCGCGCCAGCGCCTTCTCGCGGAAGGCGTGCGCCACGAGGTTGCGGTGGCTGCGGTGCTCGGGGTCGTCCATGCCAAGGATCATGTGGCCCATCACCATGCCGATGGTGACGTCATAGCCGGTCGAGGTGAACGTCTTGGCGTCGCGCAAGATCCGCGAGCAGTCTTCGTAGCGGTAGGCGATCCAACCCGGCTCGACGTCGATGCCCTCGGGCAGGGACTCCGGGGAGATGGTGAGGCCTTTTTCGACGGGTGTCTCGTGTCGCTTGACGACGAGGTCCGGGTAGGGATCCCGCGTCGTGCCGGCCACCGCGTCGTCGAAGGCGCTGAACGGGTCGTACTCCTGAGCGTCGGACACTGCCATGGTGCGCTTCCCTCCCACCCGGTGTTCTGTGACGTTGGTGTCACGTTAGGGGCGCGGCGACCGCGGCGCACCTCGGTACTCCCGGGGCAGCGTGCGGTCCTGACGGCGTAGGCTCCGGCCTGCATGAAGACGCTGCGCACCCCCGACGACCGCTTCGCCGACCTACCCGGATACGACTTCTCCCCGCATTACGCCGAGGTCGCCGACGCCGAGGGGGGCACGTTGCGGGTCCACTACGTGCGGGAGGGAGACCCCGCCGCACCCGTTGTGCTCCTGATGCACGGCGAGCCGTCCTGGTCGTATCTCTACCGCAGGATGATCCCGATCCTCACGGGAGCCGGGTTGCAGATCGTGGCGCCCGACCTGGTCGGCTTCGGGCGCTCTGACAAGCCGGCAGAACGAGCCGACTACACGTTCGCCCGGCACGTCGAGTGGATGCGCGAACTGCTCTTCGAACGGCTGGACCTGGGCGACATCACCCTGGTCTGCCAGGACTGGGGCGGGCTCATCGGCCTCCGCCTGGTCGGTGAGCACCCGGACCGCTTCGCCCGGGTGGTGGCCGCGAACACCTTCCTGCCCACGGGCGACACCAATCCGGGTGACGCCTTCTTCGCCTGGCAGAAATTCTCCCAGGAGGTGGACGAGTTCCCCACCGGCGCCATCGTCCGGGGCGGGTGCGCCAAGCCGGTAGCGCCTGACGTGGAGGCGGCTTACGACGCGCCGTTCCCCGATGAGTCCTACAAGTCCGGGGCCCGGCAGTTCCCCATGCTGGTGCCCTCCCGGCCCGACGACCCCGCCCACGACGCCAACGTGGCCGCCTGGGTGGGCCTGGCCGCCTTCGACCGGCCAGTCCTGTGCGCCTTCAGCGACAGTGACCCGATTACCAAGGGCGCGGACCGCACCCTCAAGGAGCGGATCGCCGGCGCCCGGGGTCAGCCTCATACGACGATCGTCGGAGGCGGGCACTTCCTGCAGGAGGACTGCGGTGAGGACCTGGCTGGTGTCGTCGTGTCCTTCGTCACCTCCACTCTGTGAGCAGCGAGCACAGCGTCGTCATCGTCGGCGCCGGGTTCTCCGGCATCGGGATGGCGGCCCGGCTGCACTCCATGGGTGTCGACGACTTCGTCGTGCTCGACCGCGGCAACGACCTCGGAGGCACGTGGCGGGACAATTCCTACCCCGGCGCCTGTTGCGACGTCCCCTCCAACTTGTACTCGTACTCCTTCGCGCTCAATCCCGAATGGTCCCGCTCCTTCTCCTCGCAGAGCGAGATCTGGGACTACATGCGGCGCTGTGTCGACCGTTTCGATGTCGGTGGCCAGCTGCGTTTCGGCCGGGCCGTGGAAGAGGCGCGCTGGAACGAGGCGAACGCCTGCTGGGTCATCCGGACGGCTGGTGGGGAGGAGTACCGCGCGCCGGTGCTGGTGTGGGCCACCGGACCGCTGAGCGAGCCATCGATCCCGGACTTTCCCGGCCTGGCGGACTTCCGCGGCAAGGTCTTCCACTCTGCCCGCTGGGAGCACGGCTTCGACCTGGCCGGGAAGCGGGTGTGCGTCGTCGGCACCGGGGCCTCGGCGGTGCAGTTCGTGCCCCAGATCGCCCCCGTCGTCGGGCACCTCTACCTGCATCAGCGGACGCCACCGTTTGTCGTTCCGCGCCGTGACCGCGCCGTCTCGGGCCTCCGCAAGCTGGCCTACCGCAAGGCGCCGTCCCTCCAGCGCCTGTCGAGGCTTCGCACCTACACGATCTTCGAGTCCCTGTTGTCGGTCTTCGTCGGCCATGGGGAGCGTCGCAAGGCGGCCGTCCGCAGGGCGGCGCTCGACCACCTGGCCAAGCAGGTGCCCGACGAGGCGCTGCGCCACAAGCTCGTCCCGCATTACCAGCCCGGCTGCAAGCGCCTCCTGCTCTCGGACGACTACTACCCCTCACTCACCCGACCCAATGTCGAGGTCGTGGAGTCACCGGTGGCTTCGTTCACCGCGCACGAGGTGGTGGGTCAGGACGGCATCGCCCGTCCGGTCGACGTGGTGATCATGGGCACCGGCTTCGAGGCGGCCGAGCCGCCCTACGCCGGGCACATCGTCGGCAAGGAGGGCCTCCGGCTGGCCGAGATGTGGAAGGCGAACGGCGTCGAGGCCTACGCCGGCTCAACCGTGGCCGGTTTTCCCAACCTGTTCCTGATGATCGGGCCGAACTCGACGCTGGCCCACAATTCGATGATCTACATGATCGAGTCGCACATCAACTACATCGCCAGCGCGCTGGCCTTCCTGCGGCGCCCCGGCGTGCGCGCCGTCGAGGTCAAGCCGGGTGTGCAGCGGCGTTACAACGAGCGCCTGCAAGCCCGTCTGGCGCATTCGGTCTGGGTGGATGGCGGATGCACCAGCTGGTACCTCGACCACCGTGGCCGCAACACGACGCTGTGGCCGGACCACACCTGGAAGTTCCGCCGGCTGACCCGGCGCTTTCATCCCGGCGAGTACACCGTGCGGGCGTAGGCCCGCAGCGCCAGCGCGCAGAGCACGACCGCGAAGGCGGCGAGCACCGCGACCTCCGGCAACACCGCGGTCAGCCCATCGTGGTCGTAGATCAGCTTGACGAACGCGTCCATGGCCCAGGCCTGGGGCACGACGTGACCGACGTCGCGCACCACCGGTCCGACCACGTCGAGCGGGTACATGCACCCGCCCAGCATCCCGCCCACGATGCCGAGCACGACGGCCAGGGCGATGGCCTGCTCCTCGGCGCGCGAGCGCATGCTGACCAGCGCGGCGGCCCCCGCGTAGGCCAACGACAGCATGGCGAGGACGAAGAACACGCCGGCCGGATCGCCCCAGTGCACGCCGAAGATCAACCGCCCGACCACGAGGAGGCCGACGCACTGCACGGCCGCGACGCAGAGACTGGTGGCGATGAGCGCCGCCACGACCGATCGGCGGCGCACCGGCGCGGCGGCCAGCCGGTTCATCATCCCGAGCCGGCGGGACTCGACCACGCCCGAGGACAGGAGGAGCACCGTGACACCGAGGAACAGGACGAGGTCGGCCGGTGCGACGTAGGAAAACGGGCTCAGTGCGGCGGGCACGTCCGTGCGGGCGAGGGTCAGGTTGGTCACCGTCGTGTGCGTCCCTTCGGCGGCGATGAGGTCGAGCAGGGCCACCACGTCGGTGCGAGCCTGGACCGCGCTGGTCGACGCCGACTCGCTCACGAAGTCCACGCGCTGCGCACCCGGCGCTGCCGGCAGCCCGATGAGCCCGGCCACGACCCGCCCCCGGAGGATGTCGTCACCCAGTTGGGCCCGGTCGGGCTCGATCCGCACCTTGAGATCGTTGGTGCTGGCGACCAGGTGGAGCAGACGTTGTGACGGATGCACGAGTCCGATGGGCTCCTTGGGGCTCCCGGCCAGGAGACCCGTGACGAGAATGAAGAGAATCGGGAACGCCGTGGCGACGACGAGGTAGCGCCGGTCGCCCACGGCCCGCCGCAGGTTGATCCGGACGATCGGGATCACGGCGTCACCATCCGGCGCACCCGGGCCATGGCCAGGGTACCGGTGACGAGGGCGATCAGGCACAGGACGACGAAGGGCGCGACCACTGACGACGCGGGGTCCCGCAACAAGGCGAGGCGCCCGAAGCCGACCAGCGCCCACCCGTTCGGCGTCCCGAGGCTGAGCACCTGGAAGGCTTCGGGCAGGGCGCCGGGCGGGAGGAGATTGCCCCCCAAGAGCGCGAGCACGAGCCCGATGACCAGGGAGGCGGCGAAGGCCTCTTGGGGCGTCCGGGCGAACGAGGTGAGGAAGGCACCGAGGCCGCACATGGCGGCCGTGGCGCCGACGCACATCATGAGCACGCCGAGCGGGGCACCCCAATTGGCGCCGAAGGCCGCCGCCGTCACGCCCCAGACGATCAGAATGGACGTCAGCCCCGTGAGGGCGATCGCGAGGAGCTTCCCCCCCACAATGGCACTGGCCCTGATCGGCGCCGCCGCGAGCCGCGCCAGCGTCCCGGTCGAGCGCTCCATCAAGAGTGAGCGCATGCCGAGGCCGCTCCCGATGTAGAGGAACACCACCGCGATCGACGGCGCGAAGTAGTCGAGCACGGCTTTCCCGCCGTTGCCGAGCGTGCTCGTCGAGACCGAGATGGACGCCGTGTCGGTGGCCGTCCCGCGCTCCAGGCGGCCGGCGTACATCCGGCTGGCCAAGCCAGCCGCCAACGACTCGGCGTACTCCTGTCCGATCAATGCGTTGGCCCGATCCACCACGTCGAACCCAGGTGTCGGCGTGGCGCCGGGAGCCACCATCGGGATGAGGAGGTGCGAGAGGCTCTTGTGGCCCTTGTACACGACCACGCCACCGGCCAGCGTGCCGTCGGCCACCTCGCGTGTCACCGTCGTGTCGGCCGGGACGAGCCGCACGACGACATTGGCGGGGAGCTGGCTGGCGAGCACGGCCGCCCGCAACAGCGCGGGCGAGGTACCCGACACCCCGATCGGGAGCAGGGCGGAGGAGGCGTTGCCGGCGAAGGCGAAGCCGAGGATGGCCGCGATGGCGAGCGGGGCCACGAGGCAGGTGATCACGGCCGAGCGGTCGCGGACCCGCCTGTGCAATTCGTTGACGGTGATGACGAACCAGGTCAGTCGCCGCGCTCCTGTCCCTGGCGGCATGTCCCCTACCGGCAAAAGCTAGCTGTTCTGCCCAAGAGGGTCACCGTGGCGATCGCGCCGGAGCCACCCTGGATCCGCCACGACCGCACGCGATTCGGCGCGGCGCGGGAGCCGGACGATGCGGCGCCCCTCCGCCTCGCGCCTTCCGCCGTGGGCCTGCGTGTAGCTTGCCCGGATGCAGTCGCCGAACATGCTCGTGATCATGACGGACGAGGAGCGGTATCCGCCGCCCTACGAGGGCGGATCCCTGGCGCGCTTCCGCAGGGAACAGCTCGGCGCGCGCCAGTCCATCCGGGACGGAGGACTCGAGTTTCACCGGCATTATGCGGGCTCCACGGCGTGCCTGCCGAGCCGCACCACGCTGTTCACGGGGCAGTACCCGTCGCTCCACGGCGGGACGAACACCGACGGCCTGGCGAAAACGCACAGCGACCCGGCCATGGGCTGGCTGGACCCCAATTCGGTTCCGACTCTCGGCGACTGGTTCCGGGCCGGCGGCTATGAGACCCACTACCGGGGCAAGTGGCACGTATCGCATGCCGATCTGATGATCCCCGGTGCACACGAGGGCCTGATGGCATCGGACGACACGGGGAAGCCGATTCCGGCTGCCGTCGCCGCGTACCAGGGCGCGGACCGCCTCGATCCCTACGGATTCTCGGGCTGGGTCGGCCGGGAGCCCCACGGAGCAGCCAAAGCCGACTGTGGCACGGTGCGTGACGGCGTGTTCGCCGAGCAGGTCGTCGAGCTCTTCGGTGCGCTCGCCGGCGCCCGTCGCGCCGGGCCGTGGCTGGCCGTGGCGTCGTTCGTCAATCCCCACGACATCGCCTTCAACGGCTGGGCCTGGGAGCAGCTTCTCGGCTTCGGAGCCGTTGACGACGACACGCTGCCCGCCATCCCCGAGCCGCCGTCGCAGCCTGACTCCTTCGCCGGACGACCCGCCTGTCAGGAGGCTTTCACCAAGGCGTGGCCGGCCATGCTCTACGACCAGCCGGCCGACGAGGGGTACCGGCGCCTGTACTACTACCTCCACAAGTTGGTCGACCGGGCGATCGGGCGCATTCTCGACGCGTTGGAACACTCGGGAATGGCCGAGGACACCGTGGTCGTGTTCACCTCCGACCACGGCGACCTGGTCGGCGCCCACGGCGGCTTGATGCAGAAGTGGTACAACGCCTACGACGAGGCGATCCGCGTGCCGCTCCTGGTCCGCGGGCCGGGCGTGGCGGCAATTCCGGGAGGGGTGCACACGCCGACCAGCCACGTCGATCTGCTCCCCACGCTCCTCGGCCTGGTGGGCATCGATGTCGAGCGCGCCGCGTCCATGGTCGCGGTCGAGCACGACGAGACCCAGCCGCTCCCCGGCCGGGACCTCAGTCCGGTCATCACGGGTTCCCTCGCGGCTGAGGCGCTGGCCGAGCCCTTGTACTTCATGACCGAGGACGATGTGGCCCGGGGGCTGACGCCCCAGAACATCTTGACGGGCACGCAGTACGAGCCCGTGCCCTCGCCCTCGCACGTCGAGTCCGTCATCACCCCGTTGGTGACCGGAGCCGGCAACGGCTCCGAGCTGTGGAAGCTCAACCACTACTACGAGCGGCTCGACGCGTTCGACCAGGCGCACGGGCTGCCCACGAATCCGTTCGCCCCGCCCCCGGCTGAGTCCGGGTGGGAGCTGCACAACCTGACAACGGACCCAGAGGAACGCCGGAACCGGGCAACGGACGCGCCGGAGGTGTTGCGGAGCCTGCAGGGCATCTTGGAGGAGCAGCGTGACGCCAAGCGCCGCGTGCCCCAGCTCCGGAACCGGCCGGTGTAACTCTCCCGCTCAGCCGAAGCCCGGACGCGGGTCCCGGGCGCGCCGAGGCCGGCCGCGCGGGCCGCGCGTGCCATGCTCTCGTTGACGTCGAGGGTTCGGGGAGTGTGCGCGTGGCACGGGTGGAATTCCGGGGGAAGATCGGCAACGACTGGCGCGACTCGGAGCCGTGGTGGCCCACCGTGCCCACCCCGCCTGCGGGTGCACCGAACGTGGTGGTGATCGTCCTCGACGACGTCGGCTTCGCACAGCTCGGGTGCTACGGGTCCGACATCGAGACGCCGGTGATCGACGGCCTGGCCGCCGAGGGGGTGCGGTTGACCAACTTCCACACCACCGCGCTGTGCTCGCCCACCCGGGCCTGCCTGCTCACGGGGAGGAACCATCACCGCAGCGGCATGGGCCGGGTCGCCGACCTGGCGTCCGGCTTTCCGGGGTACTGGGGCCGACCGCCGCGTGAGAACGGCTACGTCTCCGAGATCCTGCGTGCCACCGGCTACGCGACGTACGCGGTGGGGAAGTGGCACCTCAGTCCCGAGGGCGAGACCAACATGGCCAACTCGCGAGCGACCTGGCCGCTCGGCCGGGGCTTCGACCGCTGGTACGGCTTCCACGGGGGCGAGACGCACCAGTTCGTCCCTGCGCTGTACCACGACAATCACGCCGTACGTCCGCCGCGCTCGGTCGAGGACGGATACCACCTCAGCGCCGACCTGGCCGACCGGGCCATCGAATTCTTGGGAGACCTGCGCGCCGTGGACGACGAGTTGCCGTTCTTCCTCTACTTCGCCACCGGGGCCTGCCACTCGCCGCACCACGCGCCCGCCGAGTGGATCGGGCGCTACAAGGGCCGCTTCGCCCAGGGGTGGGACCGCTGGCGCGACGAGACCTTCGCCCGCCAGTTGGCCCAGGGCATCGTCCCCGAGGGCACCGTGCTCTCGCCCCGCCCACCCTGGGTCCCGAGCTGGGACAGCTTGGACGCCGAGCAGCGGGTGCTCGCCGAGCGCTTCATGGAGTGCTTCGCCGCCTTCCTCTCCTACACCGACCAGCAGATCGGGCGGGTGCTCTCCTTCATCGAGGAGGCAGGTGACGCCGACGACACCGTCGTGCTCGTGGTGTCCGACAACGGCGCCAGCTCGGAGGGCGGTAGGGACGGCACCATCAACGAGGGCCGCTTGTCCAACTTCGAGGGCGCGGGCGTCGACGAGATGTACCGGCGCATCGACGAGATCGGCGGGCCGTTGAGCCACAACAACTACCCGTGGGGCTGGACGATGGCCGGGAACACGCCCTTCAAGCGCTGGAAGCGCGAGGTCCACGAGGGCGGCGTCGCCGACCCGTGCATCGTGCGCCTGCCCGCCGGTCGTGGTGGCACCGTCGGCCTGCGGCGGCAGTACGCCCACGCCATCGACATCCTGCCCACGGTGCTCGAGCTGGCCGGCGTCGCTCCGCCCGAGGAGATCGACGGGATAGAGCAGTCGCACCTCGACGGCACCAGCTTCGCCTACGTGCTGGATGAGGGCGGGGAGCGCGCCCCGGCCGTCACCACACCCAGCACTTCGAGATGCTCGGGTCCCGCGCCATCTACCACGACGGCTGGAAGGCGGTGACCTACCACCCGGTCGGCCCGATCTACGACGACGGGCTGAGCAACAGTGCGCCGTTCGACGACGACATCTGGGAGCTCTACCACGTCGCCGAGGACGTCTCGGAGACGCACGACCGCGCCGCCGAGTTCCCGGAGAAGGTGGCCGAGCTGGTGGCGCTGTGGTGGGAGGAGGCGCGCCGCAACGACGTGCTGCCCCTGGACAACCGGGTCCTCGACGTCATCGTGCACAAGCACGACCGTCGCCGGCCCCAGGCCACCTACCGCTACTTCCAGGGCGGCGCACCGGTGCCCGAATGGGTCGCCGTCGACGTCCGCAACCGCTCGCATGCCATCGCGCTGAGTGTCGTCGTTCCCGACGGGGTCGTGCCCGATGGCACCCTGCTCGCCCTCGGCTGCGCGCTCGGGGGCTGGTCGCTGCACGTCCACGGGGGGCGGCTGCGCTACGTCCACAACCTGCACGGCCAGCGGCTCTACGAGGTCACCGCCGACCGCGGGCTCGACGCGGGACGCCACGAGCTCGAGTTCCGCTTCGAGTGGGACCAGTTGCTCGGCGGCACCGCCACGCTCCTCCAGGACGGCGAGGCCGTCGGGACCGGCGAGGTGGAGCGCTTCACGCCCGTCGCCTTCAACGAGGTGATGATCGGGCTGACCTGTGGTTACGAGTGGGGTCCATCGGTCGGCGGGGACTACGACGCGCCCTTCGCGTTCAACGGCACGATCGTGCGGGCCGAGGTGTCGGCCACCGGTCCGGTGGTGCGTGATCCCGTCGCCGAGGTGGCGGCCATCCTGGCCACGCAGTGAGCGGAGGCGTGCCCCGCGTCACTCCCACCGACGTGGCCCCGGCGCCTGGCCGGATGCGCCGCTCAGTCGAAGCTCGGCCGCCGGTCCCGGGTGCGCTTGAGCTCGAAGAAGCCGTCGGTTCCGGTGCACAGCAGCACGCCGTCCCAGAGCCGGCCCGCCGCCTCGCCCTTGGGAGTCGGCGTGACCACAGGTCCGAAGATGGCGCTCCCGTTGTAGTGGATCACCGGCGTGCCGACGTCGTCGCCCACGGGGTCCATGCCGGCCCGGTGTGATGCCTCGAGCAGGGTGTCGAACTCGTCGGAGGCGGCCGCTTCGGCCAGCGAGGCCGGCAGCCCGAGCTCGGCGAGCGCCTCGGCGATGACCACCTCTGCCTCGCCCGGCGCCCGACCCCGCTGTTCGAGGTGGAAACGGCCGCCGATGGCGGTGTAGAGCGGGAGGAGGATGTCGCGGCCTTTCATCTGCTCTGCCGCGATGCAGACCCGCACCGGGCCCTTGGCCCGGGCCATGCGCTGCTTGTACTCCTCGGAGAGCTCGGACCGGCCGGCGTTGAGGATGGCCAGCGACATCACGTGCCATTCGGTGTGGATGTCGCGTACCTGCTCGACCTCGAGCATCCAACGCGAGGTGATCCAGGCCCATGGGCAGAGGGGATCGAACCAGAAGTCTGCCGTGTCCGTCATGGGATGCCTCCGTCGACGCGCAGGATGGCGCCCGTCGTGTACGACGAGGCGTCCGTGGCGAAGTAGAGCGCGGCGCCGACGATCTCCTCGGGTTCGCCGGCGCGCCGCAGGGCGTGGTGGGGCATGCCGCGTTCGAGCGTGGCGGGGTCCCAGGCCTTGGCGATGTCGGTGAGGAACGGGCCCGCCATGATGCAGTTGACCCGCACCGTCGGCCCGAACGCCTTGGCGAAACCCTCGGTCAGCGTGTTCAACCCCGCCTTGGCGGCGTCGTAGGGCAACATGCCCGGGGCGGGGCGCAGGGAACCGGTGCTCGAGACGTTGATGATGGATCCACCATATGGGCCGTCCGCCATCCTCGTGCCGACGAGCGCCGTGAGCCGGAACGGGCCCTTCAGGTTGACCCCGAGCACCTTGTCCCAGAGCTCCTCGCTCACCGCGGTCAGGTCGGGGTACAGGGGCGACATCCCGGCGTTGTTCACCAAGACGTCCACGCGTCCGAAGGCGGCGTAGGCCTGCTCCACGAGGCTGTCGATCTCGTCCCAGTGCCCGACGTGGCACGAGACCGGAAGGGCCAGCCGACCCTTCGCCTCGACTTCCGCCGCCACCGCCCGGCAGCCGTCGAGCTTGCGGCTGGCCACGACGACGTTGGCCCCGGCGTCGGCGAACGCCAACACCATGGCCCGCCCCAGCCCACGGCTCCCTCCGGTCACCAGGGCCACCTTGCCGGAGAGCGGGCCGTCCGTCACTTCAACAGCTCGGCGACGGCGTGCGTGACGGCCTTGGCCATCGGGATGTGGAGGGACTCGTTGGGCCCGTGGGCGTTGGAGTGTGGTCCGAGGACGCCGGTCGCCACGAACTGGGTGCCGGGGAACCCGTTGTCCAGGTCGGCCAGGAACGGGATGGAGCCGCCTTCGCCCACGAGGCCATGGTCGTGCCCGAAGCGCTCCTTGGAGACGGCCGACAGCGTGGAGGCCACGGCGGGATCGAGCGGCCGGGCGATCCAGCCCTGAGCGGCCGTTTCCATGTCGATGGTGATGTGTGCGCCTTCGTCGGTGCGGATGGCCGAGATGAGGGCGTCGGTCGCCGTTTGTGCGTCCACGTCAGGCGGCAGCCGCAGCGACAGCTTCAGCGTGGTGTACGGCCGCAGCACGTTGCCGCCGTCGCGCGGCGTGGGCAGCCCGTCGGCGCCCGTGACCTCCAGCGCGGCGCCCCAGGTGCGGGCCACCAGCCGGTCGACCGGGTCGGGCGTCAGCAGGTGCAGGCCGTCGACGATCGGCGCGGCGCTGTCGGGGAACTCTGCGGCCACGGCCACGAGGTTGGCCCGGAGCGCGTCGGGGATCCCCGCTCCCAGCAATTCCGGCAGGAGGATGCGGCCGGTTGCCTCGTCCTCGATCCCGGAGAGGATGCGGCGCAGGATCCGGAACGACGAGGGGACGACCCCTCCGGCCACGCCGCTGTGGATGCCCTCGGTGAGCACGTCCACCCGTACGGTGGCGACGAGGCACCCCCGCAACGACGTGGTGAGCCACAGCCTGTCGTAGCTGAGCCCACCCGAGTCGAGGCAGATGACGAGCCGGGGCCGCCCGATGCGCCCCTTGAGGTTCTCCAGGTGCGCCGCCAGGTCGGGGCTGCCGCTCTCCTCGCTCGCCTCGATGAGGATGAGCACGCGGCCCCGGCCGCCGCCCGCCGCCAGCAGACCCGTCACGGCGGCGAACGTCGCGTAGCCGTCGTCCGCGGTGCCCCGGCCGTAGAGGAGGTCGCCTTCGCGCACCGGCTCGTAAGGCCCGAGCCCGCTGCGCCATTCGCCCAGCGGCGGCTGCTTGTCCATGTGGCCGTACACGACGACGGGATCGCCGGTGCCGCCGTTGTCGATCAGCAGCACCGGGGTGCGGCCGGGGAGCTCCACGATCTCGACGTGCAGCGCGGGGTCCTGGTCCCGGGCCCACGCCCCGAGGAGCTCGGCGGCCTCGGCGATGGCGCCGCGCTCGGCCCAATCGGGGTCGAAGGCCGGGGAGAGGCACGGGATGCGGGTGTAGTCGCTCAGAACGGGGAGGATCCGGTCCTCCCAGGCGGCGTCGATCATCGGCTGCTCACGCCTCGGTGATCTCGGCCAGCCGGTCGAGCGTCCTGGACATGGACGCCGCGGCGTGCTGGCCCACCTTGGGGTGCTTCAGGAAGAACGCCTGCTTGTCCCGGGAGATGTCCCACGACTCGGTCACCCTGGTGCCGCCCTCGACCGGCTCGAACTCGTAGCGCCAGATGCGCCCGCCGATGAAGCGGCCCAGCGCTCCCGCCTGCACGGTCTGCCAGGCGATGCGGCGGTCCTGCTCGAACTCGATCACCGTGTTGGACATGGAGTACGGCACGCCCATCTTCATGGACATGCCGAAGGTCGAGCCCAACCTCAGCTGGTGTGCCGCGCCGTCCTTGGCCTTGA
This sequence comes from uncultured Acidimicrobiaceae bacterium, assembly GCA_963755375.1. Classification (GTDB taxonomy): domain Bacteria; phylum Actinomycetota; class Acidimicrobiia; order Acidimicrobiales; family RAAP-2; genus Bog-473. The sequence continues at coordinate 533,018 of CAVWKG010000016.1, forward strand.
CCACCTGGCCCGAGCCGTCGATCTCGGGGTGGCGCGTGGCGTCGGCCACCACGGCGAACAGTGATGCCGCCGGTACGTTGATCGTCCGGTCCACGCTGACGACGGTGTGCTGCGGGCTCTGTGCCATGTACGACCTCCGGTTCGTCGACCTCAGCGGGGAGACTAGATGGCGTGCGCGACCAGGTCGCCCAGTTGCACCCACTCCAGGGTTGCCGCGTGGGTCGAGGCCAGCACGACCGGCGGCGCCATGTCCGCCTCGAGGGCCTCCTGCCAGCGGGCCGCGCACAGGCACCACTGGTCGCCCGGCCGCAGCCCGTCGAAGCCGAACTCGGGGTGCGGCGTCGACAGGTCGTTGCCGACCGACGCCGAGAAGGTCAGGAAATCGGCCGTGACCCGTGTGCACACGGTGTGGACACCGACGTCCTCGGCCCCGGTGTTGCAGCAGCCGTCCCGGTAGAAGCCGGTGAGCGGATCGAGGTTGCAGGGCTCGAGGGTTTCGCCGAGGACGTTCTGGGCCATGGCCCATTTGACCATGGCCCGGTGCTGCACCCCAACCGCCCGGCCCCGGGGACCGGTTAGAGATCGGCGACCGGGTCGCCGTCGAAGCGGTCGACCCAGGCGAAGGAGCTGACGGCAGCCCGCCTCAAGCGGCGTGGCGCCGCCACGGGTCGGCCCAGCACGACCAGAGCTGCCACCGCGATGGTGGAGGGGATGCGGAACAGCGCGCGCACGTCGTCCTCGCGCCGCACCGGCATGGTCGTCATGACGCCGCCGAGTCCCTCGGCACGCGCCGCGAGCAGCAGGCTCCACACGAAGGGGTAGATGGACGCACCGCCGGCGAGGGTGTAGCGGGGCAGGTCGCGATCGACCGCGGCGAGCGCGGACAGGTCGGCCAGGATCAGCAGGAGGGCGGGGGCGGTATCGAGCGTCTCGGCGAAGCCCGGGTGCGGCGGCGCCGGCGTCGGAGAACGGCGCGGCGTTGGCCACGGCCGCCGCCTCCGCCTCACGATCGGTCACCGGCGCCCAGGGCACCAGGCCGGCGGACACCATGGCCAGGTACTCGTACCACCCGCTCAGATACAGGTCGCGCAGCGCGACGCGGGTGGCGGGGTTCTTCACCACGATGACGCGCCAACCCTGACGGTTGCCGCCGCTCGGCGCGAAGCGGGCAGTGTCGAGCAGACGGGCCAGCACCGCGTCCTCGACCGGCTCGGGGTGGAATTGGCGGGCCGCACCGGTGCTGCGCAGCGTGTCGACGAGGTCGAGGTCCACGGGTTGCCCACCGTAGCGGCCGGTGGGTAAGTGTGGAGGAGTGACGGTCGACCATCGCCCCGACCGCGCCCCTGCGTCGACGGGTGGCGGGCCGCGGTGGCGGGGGCTCTCGCGCTGGCCGCTCGTGGTGGCGCCGATGGCGGGAGGACCGTCGACGGTCGAGCTCGTGGTGGCGGCGGCGGGGGCGGGCGCGCTGGGCTTCCTGGCCGGCGGGTACAAGACGGCGGTCGGACTGGCCGAGGAAATGGCCGCGGTCAGGGCGGCCGGCGTCGACGCGTTCGGGGTGAACCTCTTCGTCCCGGGTCACCCCACGGCCGACCCGGCCGGTCTGGCCGCATACCTGGCACAGCTCGAGCCCGATGCCGCCGCCCTCGGGGTGACCGTGGGCGAGGCGTCGTGGAACGACGACGGCTACGTCGGCAAGGTCGAGGCGGTCCTGGCGGCGGCCGCCGGCCGTCGGTGAGCTTCACCTTCGGTCTCCCCGAGGTCGACGTCGTCCGCGCCCTGCAGGCGGCGGGCTCCGCCGTCTTCCTCACCGTGACGACGCCCGAGGAGGCGGTCTCGGCGCTCGGGGTGGCGCCGGACGCTCTGTGTCTCCAGGGATCGGAGGCCGGGGCACACCGGGCCAGCCTGGCGAACGACGACCGCGCCGACCAGGACCGGCCGGTCCGGGCGCTCCTCGCAGCGGTGCGCCGTCGCACGCTGGTCCCGCTGGTGGCGGCAGGCGGGGTGGGTGGGCCCGACGACGTCGCCGAGCTGCTGGCCCGGGGCGCCGACCTGGTCCAGGTCGGGACGGCCTTTCTGCGCTGCCCCGAGAGCGGGGCTGCCGGCGGCGCAGAAAGACGCCCTCGCTGCCCGCGCCTTCGGGGAGACCGCCGTCACCCGTGCCTTCAGCGGCCGGCGGGCCCGGGCCCTCCTCAACGCCATGGTGCGGGACCATCCCGGCGCGCCGGCCGCCTACCCCGAGATCAACAACGCGACCCGTCCGCTCCGCGCCGCGGCCGCCCGGTCCGGCGACCCGCAGCACTTGAGCCTGTACGCGGGGACGTCGTTCCGGCAGGCCGAGGCTCGCCCGGCGGCCGAGGTCGTCGAGCGGCTGGTGTCAGGATTGCGCCGATGAGCAGCGGGCGAAAGACGAAGACGATCGAGTTCACGCCGCCCGAGCTGGCGGGCGTCGCCGACGCGCTGCGCATGCTGCGCGATGCCTCCGGCGGCTGGGTCAACCTGATGCCCGGGATCGACGAGGACGCGGCCGACGTGCACCCGCGAGCCGGGCTCTTCGCGTTCTTCGGCAATCAGGCGGCGCCGGTCACGATGACGACCGTGATGCCGCCCAGGCGGGATCGGCGCGACACCGAGGGGCTGACGGTCGGCATCATGCACCCGACCGGGGGCAAGGCCGTGGCGCGGTTGGCCGAGGCCGGCGTGACCCTGCCCGACGGCTGGCTGGTGCGCCAGGACCATGCCAGACGAGGCCTGCTCGTGCGGACCCCGGTGGCCGTGAACGAGGACGATGTCATCGCTTGGTGCGTGCGGGCCGGCACCGCGCTGTGCCGGGCGGAGATGACGGGACGGTGGCAGGCTGTGGTCTACCTTCCCTAAGTGGAGTCGATCGGTTTCTTTGCGCTCGCTGCATGATCGAGAATGGCTCGCGGCGTGGCCTCCGCGGCCAGGTTCGCGCATCGGCTTGCAGGAAAACCGAATCTGCGGCCTTCACGAGCACGGCGGGTTCGTGCGGGGCCACTGCCTGGAGCACGCAACGTTCTGAACGACGCAGGCACGGACAGGCGCAATGCTTCCCTACAAGTTGTGCTGACGTTGTCCGTCTTCGCTCCAGACCTGACAAGCTGGTTTCGTGGCGATCGCCGAAGCGGAGCAGATGGTTCTGTTCCACGGGTACAACGGGTATCAAGCTCCCCAGCCGAGGAAGACGTATGCGGTTTTGGCGCTCGCGGTCGCTCTGGTCATTGTTCCGTGGACGCTGATCGCTTGGTTGATCTGGATGTTGACGTAGGTCTCCCTACGGGTCCAGGCCCGTTGGGTGAATGTTGCGCAAGATTAGGACTGTTGGCTCGGTTCCAATTCGTAGACCGCAGCAGGCAGGATTTCTGCGCCACCGCGATTGGTTGGACCCGGCGAGGGGTGATCAGGCGGGGGTGGCCGATTCAGCCCTTTCGCCGGGGCTGAGTCGCGGAGCCTCGAGTTCCGCTCGGAAGAGGTTACCGATCCGGGGGCCTCTTTCGTCGTCCGCGCCGGACAGTCGACGCAGCCAGAAAGCAACTCTTCATCCGGCTTCTTTGCGGACTTGCTACCTTCCCTGAGTGGCCACCGGCGCGACGCGCGACGACGCAGCGCTCCAGGCGGGGTTGGGACGCTGGGTCGCGGCCCACCCCGAGGACGTGCGTGCACTGGCAGGCGGAGACGGCAACGAGGGCGCAGGCAGCGCGGTCCGCCATGGTGCCGGGGCGCCGCGAGTTGTGGCGCTCGCCCGCGCACAGGGCGGCCTGGCCAACGAGACCATCCTGGTCGACCTCGGTCCCTCCCATCCGGGCATGGTGGTGCGCCTGCCTCCGCTGGAGCCCACATTCCCGGACTACGAGCTTGGCCCGCAGGCGATGGTGCAGAACGCCCTCGCCGCGTCGGGCGTCCCCGCGCCGGCGCCGTCGGTGATCGTCACCGATCCGACGTGGATCGGCTCCGCGTTCCTGGTCATGCCGCGCGTGGTGGGTGACATCCCCGGGCCCGCCCCGTTCTTCGATCCCTACGTGCGCGATGCGGGGCCCGCGCTCCAACGCGTCATGCACGACCAGCTGATCGACACGGTGGCCGACGTGCATGCCGTCGACTGGGAGGCCCTCGGTCTGGGGCCGGTGCTGCCGGGGACCCGGCTGCGTGACGCCGTGGAGCGCTGGGTCGCCTACGTGGAGTGGTCCTCTGAGGGTGACCCGTTGCCGGCGCTGGCGCAGGCCCTCGACTGGTGCGCCCGCCACGTGCCGGCCGAGCGCCCGGCGGCCCTCCTGTGGGGCGACGTCCGTCTGGGCAACCTCGTCTTCGATCCGGGTCGCCGGGTGACCGCGGTGCTCGACTGGGATCTCGCCTCGCTCGGACCGCGGGAGATGGACCTCGGCTGGCACCTCGGCCTCGAGTTCATGATGGAGGAGTTGTTCGGCGGGCACCCGCCCGGGTTTCCAGGCACGGCCGCCATGCTGGAGCGTTACGAGCGCCGGAGCGGGTACGAGGCGGGAGATCTGGACTGGCACGAGGTGTTCGCGTTGGCGCGCGCGCTGGCCATCAACGACCGCCACCAGCGCATCACGGGCGAGCGGCACCGGCGCGAGAACCCCATGGGTGACATCCTCCTCGCGCGGCTGGAGGCGGCTGCGGGATCGGTCGGCTGAGGCGGCCCGCCCGCCGGTGCGGGTCCGGCGGTCCGGGCGCGGCGACCCGTCCTTGGCGGGAAGCGCTGCGGCGGACGCCGGCTCAGGGCGCGGGATCGAGAAGCGAGAACCCCATGACTCCGGCCTTGGCCACGTCGTAGCAGAGCGTGTCGTAGGGCTCGACGAGGCCGTAGGTGACCTCCCCGTCGCACGTGATGCGGCAGTGGTGCTGGTCCTGGCCGGCCAGACGGCTGCGCACCGCAGGCTCGTTTACGTCGAAGGTCTCGCCGTGGACGACGACCCGATCGCCCGACGCGACGGACATGCCGTGCCAAACGTCGCCGTCGGGCGTGCCGCCGTTGGGGCCGCCGTACATGCCACAGCGGAGGAACGCGATCTGGTTGCCGAGCCGCTCGAAGGACATCGTCTTGACCGCGCCGTCCATGAACACCAGGTCGACCTCGCCGCTCTGCAGCAGGTTGGTGTCGGGCTCGAAGCGCATGCGGTGCACGCGTCTGGCCAGCGTTCCGCTTCGTTTGCGGGCGTCGCCGAGGTTGTAGAGCACATGGTCGCCCCAGATGCCGAAGTCCTCGAACTCGACCCACTCGCCACTGTGCGGGTGCTGCATCCCCATGTACCGGCCGGGCCCGCCGACGCCGTCGCGCGTTCCCCAGTGATGGTCGCGGGTGCCGAGATGGGTGGTGGCGGAAAGTGCGAAGCGCTCGCCGTGGGCCTCGACCCAGCCCTCCTGGCGGCCGAACCCGTCGTAGCCAGCGACCGGGCTGACGGCACGGCCCCCGACGATGATGCCGGCGCCGAGTTGGCGGAAGACGGGTCGCTTCGTATCGAGCCAGGTCATGTCGAAGGCCACCCCGTGCTCGGTGGGGTCCAGTGTCAACCGCCATTGGCGGAAGGGCTCCACCACCTCGAAATGGAATGGCCCCAGTGTCATGTCCATGCGGTCGGTGGGGCATTTCTTGTGCGCCCGCACGGTGGTGTGCCGTCCGCGCACGTTGACGATGGCGTAGGCCTCTGCGGTGCCGAGGTTGGGGTAGAACGCGAGGCCGATGACCACGAGCAACTCACCGACCCTGTCCTGGCAGGTGAACCACACGCGCTCGTACGCCTGTGCATCGGGCGTCCACATGACGCGCACGGGATAGGGCGCGTTGTGGATCAGGAACTCGTCGATGCCGGCGAGAGGTGCGTGTTCGTCGGAGGCCCGATAGGGGGACGCGCCTGCGTTCCGTGTGGTGCCCGGCTCGGGACGCGTCGTCACGTCCCGTAAATCGACTCGTGCTCGACGGAGGCCGCCCGGCCGATAGCGGGGTCCACGCCTGGTCGGGTGCCCCACAAGGCGGAGCCGATGGGCCGGCCCGAATGGGGCGAGGCGACCGCGATCCGCTGGTTGTTCGCCGCAGGCAGCCGCCGGCCGCCGAGAGTGAGGTGTCCGTCGTCGGTGCGCACCGAGCAGCACAGTACGCTCGAGCCGTGTCCGGGGACCAGCGGGGTCACATGCGCCCGAGCGCCCCGCTGGGCGGGATCGACCCGCGGGACGCTGCGTTCTTCGTCCGGGACGACTATTACGCCGTGCTGGCGAGGCTCCGTGCCGAGGACCCCGTGCACGAATGCGCCCCCGGTCTCTGGGCGGTCAGCCGGTACGAGGACATCCGGAACCTGAGCCGTGACCCGGCTCACTTCTGCTCGGGAAGGGGCGCGTTGGTCAACGACCCGGTGCGCGCCAGCGAGGCTCCGGTCCAGTCCCGCTCCATCCTCCACATGGATCCACCCGAGCACGCCGCCTTCCGCGGGCTGGTCAACCGACGGTTCACCCCCCGGGCCATGTCGGGCCTGGCCGAGTCCACTCGTAGGAGCGCCTCGACGTTGCTCGATGCCGTCGAGTCCCGGGACGAGATCGATTTCGTCGCCCAGCTCGCGGCCCCCTTTCCCCTGATGGTGATCGCGGAGCTGTTGGGGATCGACGAATCCGACCGGGAGGACTTCCGCGGCTGGTCCGACGCCGCGATCGAATCGCCCGACCTCCCGCCCGACGAGACCATGGCGGCGCTCGGCGAGCTCTCGGGATTCATCGTCGAGCACATCCGCGCCAAACGCGGGCGTCCGGGGGACGACCTCGTCTCGTTGCTGGTCGGGAGCGAAGTCGGAGGATGTCCGCTGAGCAAGGAGGAGCTGTTCATGTTCCTCCTGACCTTGTTGGTGGCTGGAAACGAGACCACCCGCACTCTGCTGTCCGGGGCGGCCGTCGTCCTCGAGGAGCATCCCGACCAGCGCTCCGCCCTGGCGTCCGACCTGTCGCTGGTGCCCGGGGGAGTGGAGGAGTGTCTGCGCTGGGTGACGCCGGTCCATGCCTTCTGCCGCACCGCCACCCGGGACGCCGTGCTGGCCGACACCCGCATCAGTGAAGGCGACTATCTCTGCATGCTGTACGCGTCGGGGAACCGTGACGAGCGGATCTTCGGGGAGGACGCGTGGCGATTCGATGTGCGGCGTTCGGCGAACCCGGTGCATCTCGCGTTCGGCTTCGGCGAGCACGTGTGCCTCGGCGCCAGCCTCGCCCGCCTGGAGGGCAGGATCTTCTTGGAGGAGTTGCTGGGACGTTTCCCCGTCTACGAGGTCACGGGGCCGGCCGAGAGGGTGTTGTCGACGACGGTCGCCGGGATCAGGTCGCTACCGGTCGTGTTGGCGCCCTCGGGCTGAACGGACCCGGCTCCCTGGAGAACGGCCGCTCGGACCTCTCCGAGCAGGCGCTCGACCGCCGCGGCGTCGGCTGTCAGCCTCAGTCGCCCCCCCTGGCGCTCCGAGCGGACCAGCCCGCTCTGACGCAATACCTTCACGTGCATGCTCACGGTGGGCTGGGCCAGTCGGAAGAGGACCGCCAACTCGCCCACCGTGCTCGGTGCGGTGGCCAGGGAGTGCAACAGGGCGAGACGGGTGGGATCGGCCACCGCCTTGAGCCGCCGGGCGACTGATTCGGTCCGGGCCCGAGCCACGACGTCGCCCTGGCCCACACCGGTCCCGATGACCACGAGGCCGGAGACCTCCACGTACATGCTCGAGCCGAAGAACAGGCAGGGCACGAAGAGCAGCGGATGCCCCGCCTCGACACTGCCCAGGATCTCGGGCAACCGCTCCTGCAGGATGTCACACCCGGCCGGTATCAATAGCTCCAGTGATCGCCCCCGCTCGTACTGCGCCACGACATGGCGCCCGGCCTCCTCGATGATGGGCAGCGCCTGTTGCCACATGTCGTCCACGGGGCCCCAGACCTCCTCGAGGAGGTCGAGGTACGACCGCAGGACCGCAGGCGACTCCCGGAGCCTACGGAAGCGACCGAGGTATATCTCCCGCTCCTCCGGCGACTCCGACGGCATGGCCAAGTCGAGCGGCACCGTGGCCACGGCATCCTCGATCGCCGACCACAGTTCGTCCGGATCGGTCGCACCCAGTGCCCCGGCGTGCTGGGCAAGTACCTGCATCTCGGTGAAGCAGGTCTCCTCCGAAGAGTCGTTCCAGAAATTGCGCACCCGGTCCGCGAGATCTTCCCGGCCCTTGAAGATCTCGGCCAACTTCGGATGCCGAGCCTGCATGGAGGGACGGGCGGCAACGGACAAGAGCCAGGAAAGGTCGGTGGCCAGCGACGGCGCCGCGGTTACGGCCTTCCCTCTTGACAGCACCGCCTCTTCAGTCAACATAGGCATGCAGCTATATTAGGATATTCTTGAATTCGTGTCAAATATCAGTTACTGTGAAGGCAGTGCCCGTTGTGAGGGATTTGTGATGCGGCAACGGTGGAAGCGAGCGGGGTGAACAGATGATCCAGACAAGGGCAGTGCAGTCCCAGGCCGACGCCCACCGGCGGGATCTGATGGCCTCGGCGGGCCCGCGGCGACGCGTTCGCCGCCGAGAGGTGATGCCTGAGGTTCGGGCGACGCAGCGCTCGGCCACCGGACTCCCGGTGACCGGTGGCCGAGCAGTGCACCGGGCGGTGGCACCACGCCTCGGAGCGTGGTTGATCGAGTTCGGGACGAAGCTCGGAGGAACGACGATCCGTACGTCTTGAGGCCGGTCGCCGCGCCGTTCGGGCTCCCGGGTGTCCTCGATCGGCAAGAGTGGCGGGTATGCCGCCGCAGCGCAACGTGCTCTTCATCACGCTCGACCAGTGGCGCGGTGATTGCCTGTCGGCTCTCGGCCATCCGGTACTCGAGACGCCCACCCTCGACGCCCTGGCACGCCGCGGCGTCCTGTTCGCAAACCACTGGGCCAACGCAGCGCCGTGTGGGCCCTCGCGGGCCTGCCTCTACACGGGCACCTACCAGCACCGGAATCGCTCCGTTCTCAACGGCACCCCCTTGGACGCCCGATTCACGAATGTGGCGTTGTTGGCCCGTGAGGCGGGCTACGACCCGGTGCTGTTCGGGTACACGGACTCCTCGATCGACCCGCGGACCGTGCCGCCCGGCGACCCGAGGCTGTTCAGCTACGAGGGCGTGCTGCCGGGATTCCGCGCCCTCGTCGAAGACCCGTGGGAAAAGGGGAGCCCGGCGTGGGGCCGCTGGCTCGCCGGACAGGGCTTCGATGTCCCCGCCAACCCACACGATCTGTACGAGCCCATGGCGGGCTACCCGGGGGCCGACGCGCACGGTTCGACCTGGGCGCCCGCACGCTTTCCCGCCGAGTTGTCCCAGACGAGCTTCATACGCCGGTCCGTCGTGGAGTGGCTGGAGCGCAACGGCGACGCGCCGTTCTTCATCCACGCCTCGTTCATCCGCCCTCATCCGCCCCGCCGGAACCCCGTCGGCTACCACGACCGCTATCCGGCCGAGGCGGTCGGGCGGTTCGTCGGATGCGCCACCCCTGAGGAGGAGGCGGCAATCCACCCCTTCGGTGCGCTGGCCCTGGAGATCCCCATGGTGGGCGCACCCCGGGACGAGCGGGAGCGCCGGCAGGTGCGGGCGACCTACTACGGGGCACAGAGCGAGGTGGACGACGGGTTGGCGCCGCTCTTCGAGTATCTCGGGCGCAGCGGGCTGGCCGAGTCGACCCTCGTGGTCCTCACGAGTGACCACGGTGAGATGGGCGGCGACCACTGGCTGCTCGAGAAGCTCGGCTTCTGGGACGAGAGCTACCGAGTCCCACTGATCGTGGTGGACCCGCACGCCGAGGCGGACGGGGCACGGGGGTCGATCGTCGAGGCGGTCACCGAATCGGTCGACGTGCTGCCGACCATCTGTGACTTCATGGGCATCGACGTGCCCCTGCAGGCCGACGGCTGGTCGCTCGGCCCGTTCCTGCGTGGCGGGCCGGCCCCCGAGCATTGGCGCGAGACGGCCCACTTCGAATGGAGCTTCTCGGACCCGGCGAACCAGCTGGCCGAGCATGCGTTCGGGATCCCGATGAGTCATTGCGCGTTGGCGGTGTCCCGTGGGCCACGGCACAAGTACGTCCAGTTCGCGGCGGACGCGGCGGTGCTGCCTCCCTTGTTGTTCGACCTCTCCCGCGATCCCGAGCAGACCCACAACCTGCTGGCCGAGGAGGGTGTCGCTGTGGCCGATGTCGCGTGGGCGGCCACCCGGGAGCTGCTGCAGTGGCAAATGCGCACGGCGGAGCGGACGTTGAGCGGCAGCTTCCTCGACCCCGAACGGGGATTGGTCGAAGCCCGCGACACCTGGGCCTGATCGCGAGGTCCCCGGCCGGGGTTGTGGAATGCTGACGCCTGCTCGTCACGAGGAGGCTGTGCGCGGTGCCGGACATGCAGGGGAAGACCGTGGTGGTCACCGGTGGCAACTCCGGGATCGGGTTCGAGACGGCCGCCGCGCTGGCGGCGATGGGCGCCCGCGTCCTGGTGACCGCTCGGAACGCGGATAAGGGCCGCGCCGCGGTCGCGGCCATTACACAGCGGCGGCACGGTGGGGGTGGGGTTCAGCTCGTGGTCTTCGACCTGGCCGACCTGGCCTCGGTGCGACAGGGCGCGGCGGAGATCCTCGAGCAGGCGCCGAGGGTGGACATCCTCGTCAACAACGCGGGCCTGGTGCTGACCGAGCGCGCCGAAACGGTCGACGGGTTCGAGGCAACGTTCGCCACGAACCATCTCGGCCCGTTCCTACTGACCAATATGCTGCTCGAACGGATTGCGGCATCGGCGCCGGCCCGAGTGGTGAATGTGGCGTCGTCGGCGCACGCGGCGGCCCGCAGGGGGATCCCGTTCGAGGACCTGCAGTCCGCCCACGGTTATCGGGGCATGCGCGTGTACGGCGAGTCGAAGCTGGCCAACATCTTGTTCACGTTGGAGCTCTCCCGGCGCCTCGAAGGCAAGGGGGTCACGGCGAACTCGCTGCATCCGGGCACGGTGCGCACCGGCTACGGGGGGGATGGGGATACCCGAGGCTTTCTGGCCTTCGGGATCAAGATCGCCAGCCCCTTCTTCCTCTCGCCGGAAAAGGGGGCCCGGACCTCCGTGTACCTGGCCTCGTCCCCAGCGGTGGAGGGGGTCACTGGTCAGTACTTCGTCAAGTGCAAGCCGAAACGGCCCCGACGGTGGGCCCAGGACCCCGAGGCGGCGCACCGGCTGTGGGCGGTGAGCGAAGAGCTCGTCGGCCTTGCTCCCGTCGGGAAGGTCTGAACGGTGCGCGTGCTGGTGACGGGCGCAGCGCGCGCCATCGGTCGCGCCACGGTCGAGGTGCTGGCCGGACGGGGCCACGAGGTGGTCGCCACGGCCCGGGACCCGGCCCTGCTCGAAGGGCTGCCGGCGACCCAGTTCTTGTCCCTCGACGTCAGGGACGGCGCCTCCGTGCAGGCCGCCGTGGAGGCGGCCGGCGACCTCGACGGCGTCGTCAACAACGCAGGCCTGCCGGGGTCCGGCCCGCTCGAGACCTATCCGCTGGACTCGTTCGCCCGTGTGCTCGATGTGAACACCGTCGGGCCCTTGCGCATGGCCCAAGCGGTGGTGCCCCGCTGGCGAGAGCGTGGCACCGGCGTCCTGGTCAACGTCAGCTCGGTCCAGGGCAAGGTCGGGACGCCGCTGGAGGGTCCGTACGCGGCGTCGAAGCATGCGCTCGAGGCACTGTCGGAGACGCTCCACTTCGAGCTCGGCCACTTCGGGATCAGAGTCGTGATCATCGAACCCGGGTACATCGCTCCGGGCATGAAACACGATGACGACCACCCCGGTCCGGCGATCTACGCCGACCTGCACGCCCAGTGGAACGGGACCGTGGCCACGTTGACCGGACCCGAAGGTCGGCCGGGGCCCGAGCTGGTGGGCCTCGCCGTGGCCGACGCCCTGGAGAACCCGGCCACGCCGTTGCGGGTCGAGGTCGGCCAGGACGCGGCCATGGTGCTGCAGCTGCGGCGGACGCTCAGTGACGCGGCATTCGAGGCCACGATGCGCGAGGCGCTCGGGCTCACGTGGTGAGGGGAGGAGTGACGTGGAGAAGCTGATGTATCTGGCGCGGCTGGGCGAGAAGGCCACCCGGTCCGAGGTGGCCGAGGTCATGCTCGGTCGGGTGGGGGAGGAGCTCCTGGCTCTGAACCCTGCCCGCATGACCGTCGACGTCTGGGACCCCGAGAGCGACATTCCGGCGCCGGTGCCGACGCCCGAGGGCGAGACGCCCCTGCACGGCCTGGTCTCGTTGTGGCTGGACACGATCGAGCAGCGGCATCCGTTCGAGATCGCTCTCGGGGCGGCCACCGAGCGCCTGGCCGGCTACTCCGTCGTCGAATCCCTCTACCGCGACTACGGGGGCAACCAGTGGGCGGCCCCCCGCTCTTGGCCCGACGGGGAGCGGTCGCCCGGTGTCCTCACGGTGGCGCTCCTCCAGCGGCACCCAGACCAGAGCTTCGACGAATGGATCACACGCTGGCACACCAGGATCTCGCCCATCACCGAGGCGATTCAGCCCCGCGCCCGCTATGTCCGCAACGCGGTGTTCCGGCCGATCACCGAAGGAGCCCCGCCGGTGGCGGGGATCGTGGAGGAGGCGTGGCCCTCCCTCGAGCACGTCACCGATCCGATGCTGTTCTACTGCGCAGATGGCGACCCCGAACGCATGAATGCGCACGTGACCCAGATGATCGAGGAGATCAACGCGTTCGTCGACCTGAGCACCTTGCGCAGTGTCACTATGAGTGAATGGATACTGAAGTCATGACGCAGAGGTGGAGCCGCGACGAGCTGGAGCGGGCGCACCAGCACTACATGGAGACGGCGGCCCGGTGCGCGGCCGGCGGCGAGTGGCGAGATTGGGCCGACCTCTTCACCGAGGATGCGGTGTACCTCGAGCACACATTCGGCACCTTCCGCGGGCCGGACGAGATCTATGCATGGATCGCGCCGCTCATGGCGGAGTGGCCCAACCGGGACATGAACTCGTTCCCGCACTCATGGTGCGTGTGCGACGAGGAGCGCGGCTGGTGGGTGTGTCGTATCGAGAACCGGATGAAGGACCCGGGGGATGGATCCGTCCACCAGGCGCACAACATCACGGTGTTGCACTACGCCGGCGACATGAAGTTCTCCTATGAGGAGGACGCCTACAATCCCGCCGCCTTTGGGCCGATGATCCAGGCCTGGACCGAGGCGTACACCGCTAACGGCGGGTCGCCCGGGTGAGCGGATTGGCCGGGGCGGCAGGGGCGCGACCGATGCGGCCGACTGCGACCGGCTGATGCCGTCTCAGTCCGTGGCTGACGAGCAGGTGCGGGCGTTCCTGACCGCGGTCCCGCCACGAACCGCCAAACTCGCCACCGTGCGACCCGACGGACGGCCCCACCTCGCGCCCGTCTGGTACGAGCTCGACAGCGACGGCTCGCTCGTGTTCAACACCGGCGAGTCGACGGTGAAGGGCCAGAACCTGAGGCGGGATCCGAGAGCGTCGTTGTGTGTGGACGACGATCGACCACCATTCAGCTTCGTGGTCGTGGAGGGGGTGGTGGAGATCAGTGATGACCTGGCCGAGGTGCGCTGGTGGGCGAGCCGGCTGGGCGGGCGCTACATGGGTGCCGACCGGGCCCACGAGTTCGGGGCCCGCAATGGCGTGCCGGGTGAACTGGTGGTGCGGCTACGACCGGCACGCGTTGTGTCGGCCTTCAATACGATCGACTGAGGGTGGCGTCAGGCCGGCGGGGCGGCCGAGCCGGAGGAGCCAGATTCAGCCGGAGGAGCCAGATTCAGGTTGTGGCGCCGGCGCCGCTGAGCACGCCTGGCGTCAGGCGCGGCAGGTGGGCGCGGCGTTCGCTCGCGAACTGGCCAATTGGCGTGATCGCCACAGCGAGCAGCAGGGCCACCAGGAGCAGGTCGGTCAGCACGAAGGTGTGGAGCAGGCTCATGTAGATGCCGTGGACCGCCGTCATGCCGGCGAAGGCCCAAAACGTACTGATCACGATCAGCGCAGTGCGAAGCCGGCCGACGGCTGCAGGCGCAACCACGATCACACCCCACGTCACGTACCAGGCCCACACGATCGGCCCGAGCAACGCGAGGATCAGCAACGTGAGGCCTAGGCAGCGGACGACGCCCTCCTCGGGTGAGCGGAGGAGAAGTCGATACCCCACGTAGACGCCGATGAGCAGGCCGAGCACGCTGAAGACAGGGCGGACCGCCAACGTGGAGATCGGGACCTGCAGCACGTGGCTGGCGATGGACACAGACCGGGCGACGAGATTGATCGGGGTCACGCCGGTGAAGGAGGTGTCAGCTGTCGTGGTCGTGCGCACCCAGCCCCATCCGGTCCCGGAGATGAGCGAGGCGACCTCCATGGTGGCCAGAGCAATCAGTCCGGCCACAGCGGTATGCCCCACGCGGCGTCGGGTGGAGGCGTCTCGGCCGGCCCAGACCCACCCGAGGAAGAGGACGCCGAGCAGCGCAGGGGACTTCACACCTGCTGCGAGGGCGCACAGGATTACCCCGGGCACGGTGCCAAACCGCTTGGCCACGGCCACCCCGGCCATCAGAAGCCCGATCATCAACGCGTCGTTATGGGAGCCCCCGATCAAGGAGAGCAGCACCAGGGGCGATCCCGCTCCGATCAGGACGGCATGGGCCGGGTCGTGCTTGAGGGACCGGGCCAGGGTCGGGGTTGCGGCCACCGCCAGCGCAATGCCGGCGACCTCCAGCAGGCGGAGGAGGACGAGGTCGGGCAGGATCTGGTGGCCGGAGGCCTGGTCGAGGAGACCGTCCGCGCTCAAGAAGGTGGGGCCATAAGGCGACTCCGTGCCGGACCAGACCGCGTCGGCCATCTGGTTGAACGGCGTCGCCCCGAGCACCTCGGGCCCGTAGGAGTACGGGTTGATGTGGTGGCTCATCATCTCGCCCTGCGCGGAGTAGGTGTAGACGTCCCGACTGAAGAGCGGTGGAGCGAGGAGCAACGGCACGGCCCAGATCGTCACCACGAGCACGACGCGCTTGACCGGGAAGCCGTGGTGGCTGCTCAAGTGACGGAGGAAGCCCAACCACACCCGGCTGAGAAGGATGAGCCCACCGAACACGAGCGCGAGCGCTGCAACGGGTGGGAGAGAGCGGTTGGAACCCAACGACCCGAAAGGCCCTCCTGGCATGCCGAAGAACCACGCGCCGGGGAGGTGGGTCTCGAAGGACTGGCCCCCGAGCACGGCACCAACCACGATTGCCGAGCTGCCGACGAGTCCGAGCAGCGCGGTGCGGATGACGTTGAACCGACGCGATGACCACCCCAACGCGTCGGGGTCGACGCTCTGGGGTGGTCTCGTGGCGGTGGTGGTCGCGCTCGGGGAGACGAGCTCCATCGGGGATTCCTTACTTCGGCCGCCGCGGTGTTTCGCCGCGGGGACGGAAATATTCATGAAACTGCATTGATTTTGACACAGCTGTAGCCGATTGATTCTGACACAGCTGTAGCCGATTCCAGGTTCCCGAATCATTCCTTTACAGGATTCTCAGTGTTTTCCCAGGCTACAGCGGGAGACTGAGTCTGTCACGTAGGTGACATCTGGTTGTCATGGAAACGGAAGGTGTCAGATGCGAATTCTGGTCCTCGGGGGGGACGGGTATCTGGGTTGGCCGACGGCACTCCATCTCTCCAGGGCGGGATACGAAGTCGGGGTGGCCGACAACTTCGCTCGCCGGGGATACGACCTGGAAATGGGGGCGGATTCCCTGGTTCCGATCGCATCCCTGCATCGCCGCGTCGAGCGCTGGGAGGAAGTGTCGGGCAACCGACTCGACGTCTTCATCGGCGACCTGACCGAAGAGGAGTTCGTGAGCGACATGGTGGGTCGTTTCCGGCCCGATGCCATCGTCCATTTCGCCGAGCAGCGCAGTGCCCCTTATTCCATGGTCGACCGCAAACACGCCGTCTACACACAGGTCAACAACGTCGTCGGTACCTTGAATCTGCTCTACGCGATCGCCGACGTGGACCCGTCCATCCACCTCGTGAAACTGGGGACCATGGGGGAGTACGGCACACCCAATATCGATATCGAAGAGGGCTACATCGAGATCACCCACAGGGGTCGCACCGACGTCCTGCCCTTCCCCAAGCAGCCAGGAAGCTTCTACCACCTGTCAAAAGTGCACGACAGCCACAACATCGCGTTCTGCTGCCGGGCGTGGGGCCTCCGCTCCACCGACCTCAACCAGGGCGTCGTCTACGGTCAGTCGACCCCCGAAACCACGTTGCATCCGGACCTGGCCACCCGGTTCGACTACGACGCCGTGTTCGGCACCGTGCTGAACCGGTTCGTGATCCAAGCGGCGGCCGGCGAGGCGCTGACGGTCTACGGCAAGGGTGGTCAGACGAGAGGTTTCCTCGACATCCGGGACACGTTGGCCTGTGTCGAGCTGGCCATCCACAACCCGGCTGAGGCCGGCGAGTTCCGCGTGTTCAACCAGTTCACCGAGTCCTTCTCCGTCGGCGAACTGGCACAGAAGGTCTCGGATGCCGTTGGCGGCGCCGAGATCGTGCACCTCGACGACCCGAGGGTCGAGCTCGAGGAGCACTACTACAGGGCGGCGCACACCAAGCTGCTCGACCTGGGCCTCCTGCCGTTCCTTCTCGGTGACGAGTTGCTGGCCGACCTCTTGTCGATCGCCCGCGCTCACCTTGACCGGCTCGAGCGGGCCGTCCTGGAGCCGAACGTGTCCTGGCGCTCCACGTCGAGCAACATCTCCCGGACCACCAATCCGCAGGCAGAGGGATCCCCCTCGAAACGACAGCGCTGAGCGCTGAGCGCATTCCCAGCGTGAGGGGCTAGCTTGCGCCGATTGCGCCACGCCGGTCCGTGGGTGGAAAGGCGCAAACTCCAGGCACCCCGGAAGGCATCTCCTCGCCAGTGAACCGACTACGAGCACACCTCGGACCTCTGTGGCCCTACGTCGTGCTGATCGCCATCCCGACCGTGGCCTTCGTGCTCCCGGATCTGATCGGCGGCCACCTGCTGATCACCGGCGACAACCTGCAGCAGAATTACCCGCTCCACGTCCTGGTCGGCTCCATGCTGCGCCACGGCCAACTGCCCTTCTGGAACCAGTACATCTTCAGCGGCACGCCACTCATGGCGGATTTCAACGCCGGCGTTTTCTATCCACTGATGGGCCTGTTCGTCGTTCTGCCCGACCGCGCCGCCTGGGTGGCCACTGAGGTCATCTTGTTCTCGGCCATCGCGGTCGGGATGTATGTCTTCCTCAGAGCTCTGAAACTCTCGACTGCCGCGTGCATCCTGGCCGCCGCCACGTACGCCTTCGCAGGCCCCGTGTTGAGCCAGGTCAACCACGTGGACATGACGGAGGGGTTCGTCGCCATCCCGTGGATGCTGCTGGCTGTCCTGCATATCGTCCGTGATGGGCGTTGGCGCTGGACCATCGTCCTCGGGATCGCCTACGCCACCGTGATCCTGGCCGGCGCGCCGGAGGCCATGCTTGACGAGGCTCTGCTGATCCTGGCCTTTGCGGGCATGTCGGCCGGCCTGAACCGAGAACGGTGGTGGCGCGTGCTGACCCGGTGCGGCGCCGGGGCCGCGTTGGCCCTCTCGCTCGCGGCGATCCAGTGGCTTCCAGGACTCGACGCCATCCGCAACTCCCAGAGAGGCAGTGGGGTGGTGGCGGCCGCCGGGAGCTACCCCAGGCCGTTCGCCATCTTGGGCCTGGTGCCCTACCTCGACGGCGGTTACGGGCATCTCGGCGAGGCGCAGTTCTTCAGCCAGTACAACCTTCCCGAGGTCGGCATCTACCTCGGCATCTTGCCGGTCATCGCACTGCTCACCCTCGTCAACCCGCGCTGGCCCAGTCGGATTCCGCCCCGTGATCGCCTCACGTGGTACGCCGTGGGGCTCTTTGGCCTCCTTCTCGCGCTGGGCTCGAACACACCCCTGGAGCACCTCTTCAACAGCGTGCCGCTCTATGGCCACCAACGGCTGCAGAGCCGCAACATGATCACGGTGGCCACCGCTGTCTGCGTCCTCTTCGCGGGGTGGATCGACCGTTCCGAGGCGCCCAGGCTGCGGGAACCCATGACCCGATACGACCGGATCATGGCGTTGATCCCCCTCGGGGGGGTGGCTGCGCTGGCCATCTGGGCCGTGGCTGCGCCGGGTTCGCTGGTGCAGAGGTTCGCCGGGGTGTCGTTGAGTCCGAGCATCGCCCACACCGTGCGCGAGGCAACTGTGATCGCGCTCGCGTTCTGCGTCGGCGCGGCCCTGCTCGTCTGGGTCCGACCGTGGCTCGGCGGCCTTTCGTGGTCCCGGTTGGCGGCCGTCTTCGTCGCCGTCGACGTGGGGTTGATGGGGTTGACCAGCCAGCTGACCCTGACGCCGCCGAACGACCTGGTAGCCGGGACCACGCCGGTAGAGAAATTGATGGCGGCGAACCTGCCGCCGGGTGGCCGGCTCGTCAACTACGACCCTCAGACCTACGACAGCTACCCGGAAAGCCCTCAAGGCGTGCCCGATCTCAACGTCCTCCCGAGACTGCCCTCGGTCTCCGGGTATGCGTCGATCGTCAACGGGAACTACGAGACGACCACCCATACCCACGAGCAGGACGACCTTGACATCGGCCAGCTGTCCTCGGGAACGCTGGGCCGGCTCGACCTGCGCGAGGTCGTGACCGTGCCGGAGTATTTCCTCGTGCCTCTGCAGTCGACGCCGCGCTCCTTCGACGATTTCACGCAGACCTCCGAGGGCTACGGTGTCGATCCCGTCTTGGCCCGTGGGTTCGGCGCCGATTTCAACGACACGGCGTACCCCTTCGACCCGGGGCCGCGGCCGGCCCTCGGCACGGGGAAGACGGCCTCGTGGTTCTACGGGGAGACCCTCGAGCCCGCTCGTGCGACCCTCGTTCTCGACCACCCGGCAAGCCCGGGGACGCTCGTCCGTTTCGGGGCGCTCGTGGCGGACGGTACGACGCGTTGGGGCGCACCACTGTCCGTGGCCGCCGGCGCCAGCACGGTGACCGGCCGGCATCCGGGTGGCGCCGCAATCGGGCTCTCGGTCCAGGTGCTGGTCGGCTCGTTGCCGGCGCAGCGGGCTGTGGTCTCGGTGGCCGGGCACGCCTACGCGCTCGCAGGCTCATTGTCGTCGGCCGTGGTGCCCGGGCCGTGGCAGCTGGCCGGCCTCTCCCAGGGCTTCGCGGTGTTCACCCTCCGCAAGCCAGCGGAGCCCATCGCCGCCTCGACGGCGAACGGCCGGCGGCTGCCCGTGCAGGTTGTCTCGAGCACGACGAAGTCTGAACAGATCAGCCTCCGTGCGCCTGCTCCGTCCACGGTGATCCGCTCCGTCGCGTGGGACTCCGGGTGGAGCGCAACCGTCTCGGTCAACGGGGGCAAAGCCCAGAAGATCGCGCTCAACGACTTCGACCTTGTCCAACAGGTCCACGTCCCCGCCGGCAACGACCTGGTCACGTTCCACTACCGGCCACGTCACCTCTTGTTGGCCGCCATCCTCAGTCTGGGCGCGATCGCGTTTCTCCTGGCGCTGCTCGGTGTCTGGTTGGTCCGCCGCCGGCGGTCGAGGCCGGAGTCCCATGACCCTGCTGTCGACGGAGGGCTGGCGCCGGAGGGGGTGCCGGAGCGCGTGGGGTGAGTCGCCCTCGTCAGGCGATCAACAGATCGGGTGGGCGAGGGTCAGGAGGAATTCTCCGTCTTCCGCCCCCCACATCCCCTCGACCACGAATCCAGCCTCCGAGAGCTCGCGCTCGACTCGTTCCGGCGTGAACTTGGCGCTGATTTCGGTCAGCATGTCCTCGCCCTGATCGAACTGGACGGTGATACCCGCCCCGGTGAGGGAGACCTGGCTGGCTTCGTCGGCTCGAAGCCGCATCTCGATCCATTGCTCATCCTCGTTCCAGAGCGCGACGTGACGGAACAGGCCCGGATCGAAGTCGCCTCCGAGCTGTTCGTTGAGCACATGCAGCACATTGCGATTGAAATCCGCCGTGACGCCGGCGGCGTCGTCGTAGGCCGCGACGAGCCGTTTCCGGTCCTTGACGAGATCCGTTCCCACCAGCAGGGAGTCGTCACTGGACATCGTGCAGTTCAGGTCGAAGAGAAAACGCGCACGCTGCGCGGGATTCAGGTTGCCGATCGTCCCGCCCAAGAAGGCGATCATCCGCCGTCCCTCGGCGGGTATCTCGGCCAGGTGGTGATGGAAGTCGCCGATGACCACATGGATGGCGAGCGAGTGGAACTCCTCCGACAGGGTGCTGGCAGCGCTGCGGAGGAATTCGTCGCTCACGTCGAAGGGCACGTACCTCGAAAGCGAGCCGGTCTCCTGCAGAGCAGTGAGCAGCACCCTGGTCTTTTCACAGGCTCCCGCGCCGAGCTCGACGAGCGTGTCCGCCTTCGACAGTTCGGCGATGGAGTCGGCGTGCGCCTCGAGGAGCGCCCGCTCCGCCCGGGTGGGGTAGTACTCCGGGAGCTGCGTGATCTCCTCGAAAAGGCGGCTTCCTCGCTCGTCGTAGAACCACACCGGGGGAATTGATTTCTGCTGGCCCTGCAGCCCCTTCAGCGCGTCGGCCAGCATCTGGCTGCGCACCTCCTCGGGTGAGAGGTGGACATCGATCGTGTACGACATTGCTCAGGGGTCCCGGGCCAATCTCAGCCCGCCGAACGGCCAACGCGCGCCGGGCGGGAAGAAGTTGCGGTAGGTCGGGCGGACGTGTCCGGCCGGGGTGGCGCAACACCCGCCCCGCAGGACGTACTGGCTCACCATGAATTTCCCGTTGTACTCACCGACGGCGCCCGGGGCAGCCCGGAATCCCGGATACGGCGAGTAGGCACTCGAGGTCCACTCCCAGACGTCGCCGAAGATGGCGTTGGTCGAGACCGCCGGCTGAGGGTGGGGCGCTCCGGTCGAGAGAACGTCCTCGCGCAAGAAGTTGTCCCCCTCGCCGTGAGCCATGGCGACCGTCTCCCATTCCGACTCTGTCGGGAGTCGCATGCCCGTCCAGTGGGCGAAGGCGTCAGCCTCGTAGTAGCTGATGTGGCAGACAGGCTCGTTCGGATCCACGGGCCGCGGACCCGAGAGCGTGAACTGGAGCCAGCGGTCGGGGTCATCGGGGTCGCGCGACCAGTACAGCGGTGCGTCCCACTGCTGCGTAGTGACGACCGCCCACCCGTCCGAAAGCCAGAATTCGGGTCGGCTGTAGCCGTCGTCCTCAATGAACGACAGCCATTCACCGCAGGTGACCGGCCGGTCGGCGAGCCCAAAGGGCGTCAGGTGCACCGTGTGCACGGGGAACTCGTTGTCGAAACCGAATTCCCGCCCCCGATGCCCGATCTCGACCGGACCGCCATCGTGGTCGAACCATCCCGCCTTGGGCGGGACAACACCAGCGGGCTCGTGTGTTCCTGGCAAGTAGGCGGGGTGCAGAGGGTTCCGGGAGAGCACGTGCTTGATATCCATCAGCAGGAGCTCCTGGTGTTGCTGCTCGTGGTGCAAACCGAGAACGATCAAGTCGGTGAGGCCGGGTTGGTCAGGCTCGCGGAGGAGCGCATCCATCGCACCGTCGACGAAGCAGCGGTAACGCGTGATCTCCTCGATTCCCGGACGCGACAGAAGGCCGCGTTCGGGGCGGGGATGGCGGGCACCCATGGCCTCGTAGTACGAGTTGAAGATGTAGGCGTACGCATCGTCGAAGGCGTGGTATCCCGCGGCGTACTCCCCGAGGATGAACGTCTCGAAGAACCACGTCACGTGGGCCCGGTGCCACTTCGTCGGACTCACATCGGGCATCGTCTGGACCGTCTGATCCTCAGCACTCAGCACAGAGGCCAAGCGCTCCGTCGCCGCCCGGACCCGGTCATAGGCGTCCGGGAGATCGGACGGCGTTTCTCGACCGGTCATGTCCATGGGATCCGTCCCTTCGCCGCCCCACCAAGGAGCGGTTGCACGCACTGCCTGCACGGTTCCGGTCAACCCTACCCAGGCCCGCCCGCGATCAGGCGCGAATGTCGCATTTGTCGCGCAAAGTTAGGTGTTCGGACCCTGTCTCCTGCCCCTCCACCTCGCCGCTCGGCCGGTTGAAGCCCTCCGACGGCCCGGCCGGGAGGCGCCCGCCCACGTCAAGCCGGGCTCAGGCCAAGACCTTGCGCCGGAAGTTACGGAGACCGAGCGTCAAGAAAATGACGCTGAAAGCCACGATAGCGGGATAAATGATGTAGAGGTGCATGTGCGCGGCGTCCGTGAAGGCGGCGCGCATCCCGTCGTTGATGTAGATCAGTGGGTTGACCAGCACGACGATCTGTAGCCAATGGATCGAACCGGCCTTGACCGGGGCCAACCTCGTCCACTGGTAGTAGGTGCCACCGAGGAACGTGATGGGGAGCACGATGAATCCGAACATGAGGCCGAGGTTGCGCGGTTCGAACGAGGTCCCGAGGAGGAGGCCGAGGGATGCCATGCAGACGCATGACATCGGGACCAGGGTCAGGATGAGCAGCCAGTGGAGGT
This sequence comes from uncultured Acidimicrobiaceae bacterium, assembly GCA_963755375.1. Taxonomy (GTDB): domain Bacteria; phylum Actinomycetota; class Acidimicrobiia; order Acidimicrobiales; family RAAP-2; genus Bog-473. Next base: position 555,607 of record CAVWKG010000016.1, read on the forward strand.
TGATCTGCGCCTCCACGCCCGCGGCGTGCACGACTGAGGCAATGGGCAGGACGATGGCAGCGGCGAGCAGGCCCTGCGCAGCTCCGGAGATCACTTTGGAGATGGCCACGAGCCAGATCGGACAGGGCGCCTGCACTCTGTCCTCGATCTCCCGGGTGAAGCCGAACTCCTGGGCCATCGGCATCGCCACCGCCTGGATTCCCTGGAACATGATCGAGAGACCCACGACCCCGGGTACGAGGACCGTGGCGAAAGCCGATTCCGCGCCCGGGACGTCGCTGGCGCCTCCGATGCCCTGTCCGATCTTCGGAAAGACGTAGAGAAAGACGAAGCACAGCAGGAACGGTTGCACCAGGGTGCGCACCGTGAACTCGATCTTGTGCTTCCAGAGGACGACCAGGTCGCGCTGGATGAGGGCCCGCAGCGAGGTCCGGCTGGCGGACGTCGCGGAGCGGGTCGGCTTCAGTTCGACCACGCGCGTGCCCGGTGTGCCGAACGTGGCTGCAGTGATGGTTTCAGAGGTAGTGGCCGCCATCAGTCGCGCAGCTCCTTTCCGGTCAGCCCGATGAAGACCGTCTCGAGCGTGGGCTCGGCCACCGACAGGTCGGCCAGCGAGAACCCGCCAGCTTCGGCGGCTTCCACCACCCGCGGGACCAACCGATCGGCGCCGCGGATCTGCAGCTCGACACCGTCGGCCAGGGCGCGCGTCCGCGTCACGCCTTCGAGTCGGGCCTTGAACACCTCGGCCAGCCGGTCCGAGTCTCCCGCGGCCTTCACGGTGACGATGGTGTCCGCGCCGACGCTGCGCTTCAGTTCCGCCGGTGTGTCGAGAGCCAGGATCTTGCCGTGGTCCATGATCGCCACGCGGGCACAGAGTTTGTCTGCTTCTTCCATGTAGTGGGTGGTGAGCATGATGGTCTGACCCTCGGCGTTGAGACCTTCGAGCAGATCCCAAAGGGCGAGGCGACCCTGCGGGTCGAGTCCCGCGGTGGGCTCGTCGAGAAAGAGGACGGCCGGCCTGTGGAAGATGGCCCGTGCCACCATCAGGCGCTGGGCCATACCGCCGGAGAGCGCGTAGACCGACGCCTTGGCGAAGCGCGTGAGTTGGAACCGCTCGAGCAGATCGTCCGCTGTCTGGCGAGACTCCTTTGCTCCCATCCCGAAGAGACGCCCGTGCCAGTAGAGATTCTCGAAGGGAGTCAGTTGGCGATCCAGGGTGTTCTGCTGCGACACGACGCCGATCAGCTGTTTGATCAGCGTCGGGTGCTGCACGACGTCGATGCCGCCGATGAACGCCTGACCACCCGTCGGGATCACACGGGTGGTCAGGACGCCGATGGTCGTGGTCTTCCCCGCGCCGTTGGGACCGAGCAGGCCGAAGACCTCCCCCGTCCCAACCCGAAGGTTGAGGCCGTCGACGGCCCGGAAGTCCGTTCCTGAGTACGTCTTGGTGAGACCCGCGGTCTCGATGATCGGCGTCCCGTCTCCGGGAACACCGCCTTCGAGCGGCGTGGCGGTGGTTGTGGTGGTCATGGCTCCGTCTGCACAGTATCGGGCGGTTTCTCAGTGGCCTCCCACGTTTTCCCGCGTCAGTCCTCGGCGAGGATCTGGTACAGCTCCTTGCGGGCTTTCTGGATGGCGCTGATGCCGCGTTCGATCTGGGCCTTCTCCCCGGCGCCGGCCAGCTGCTTGGCGGCGCTCATGAGCTGCCCCATGCCGAGGCGAAGGTTGCGCACCTCGTCGTCGGATTCGCCGGCCTCCTGCCAGGGGAGCTTTGCCTTTTCGGCCTCCGCCCGGCCGGTCTCGGTCAGCGTGAAGGTCCGACTGCCGTCGACCTCTGAGGACCGGACCAATCCTTCGTCCTCGAGCATCTGGAGGTGCGGGTAGACCGACCCGGGACTCGGGCGCCACAGGCCCCCGCTCATCTCTTCGAGCCGGCGCATGACCTCGTACCCGTGGCCGGGCTCGTCGCGGAGGGCGACGAGGATGGCGGTGCGGATGGCTCCGCGCGGCATGCGCCGGCCGCCGGCCCAACCGCCGCGCCCGCCGCCCCAGCGTCCGCGGGGGCCCCGCACGCCGCGCCCGGCGAATGGGTGGTCGTGTCCGTGCTCGTGATCGTGTCCATGCTCGTGGCCACGCTCGTGTTCGTGTTCGTGTTGGTGTGTCATCGGTAACTCCTTGGTGAGGGGCCCTTTTGGGCCCGACCGTTCTCCACGGTCGCTTACGTAACGATAATGATATATCGGATAAGAACATGATGTCACGCAATTCCGGCAAAAGCCTGTTGACCTGCACGAAGAGAGTCGAGGCCGCCGAGGGTAGGTGGCCCGGCCCGGATCAACCGGCGCCACGTGGCCGTCGGTCCCGCCGGTGGCGGAGGAGGCTCGGGACCGGCCGACCGCCTCGGGTCAGCGGAGGCGGATGACGTTGCCAGTGACGAGCGAGGCGGTGTCCGAAGCGAGATAGGCGATCACGTCGGCCACCTGACGCGGCGTCGCGACCCGGTGCCCGGCCGACTGCGCCCACGCGGCGGTCCTCTGGTTGATCCACCCGGTGTCCGTGATGGGGGGGTGCACGATGTTGGCGGTGACGCCGAAGCGCCCCAGTTCGGTGGCGGCGCTGAGCGTGAAGTTGACCTGCGCCGCCTTGGCGGCGCCGTAGGAGACCTCCTCGGGGAAGCCGTCCGCACCACCGGAGGTCAAGCCGATGATGCGACCCCAGTCCCCACCCCGGTCGACGTGACGATGCGCGAACTCGGCGATCAGGAGCGCTGCCGCCCGGGCGTCGACGCCGAACACCTGGTCAAGTGTGCTCGGAGTCACCAGTGGCTGCGCCCGCCCGAAGCGATGCACTGCCGTGGGGAGGAAGGTGTCGGCCATCCACCCGGACGCGTTGTTCACCAAAATCTGTACCGGCCCCAGCTCGGATTCGGCCGCGTCGTACAAGGCCGGGACGCTCGACGCGTCGGACAGGTCCGCTTCCATGGCGGCCGCCCGACCGCCCGCGGCGCGGATGGACTCGGCGACGTTTTCCGCCCGCGTCATGCGGGTCGCCCGGTAGGCCGTCGGCAGCGAGGGATCGTCGAGGCCACCGAGGTCCTCGTTGCGGAAGTACGCGCACAGGACCGCGGTGCCCTGCGCAGCCAGGGCCTTGGCCGTGGCCGCGCCGATGCCGTGGTTCGCACCCGTGACCAGAGCGACACGGGACTGAGACCCGACCGTCATCGGCTGCCTCGACCCACCGGTGCCCCGTGCCCGCGAATGCCCCGGCGCATGCCCAGCCGCTCTCAGCGCAACCCGGAGAGCCGGTCGAGGGCTACTTCGGCCTCGGCGACGAAGCGGCGGACGAGCTCGCCCGCGGGCACGAGCTCCGTGATGGCGCCCACGCCCTGGCCCGCCGGGTAGCACTCCCTGTCTACGTCCACGCCCTCGCTGAAGGAGTCGCCTCCGAGATGCATGGCCCCGTTCCCGTACGCGATGCCGAGCTGCTCGGGGAACTTCTTCAGCTCGTCGGGGTGGTTGTCGTAGTAGTCGGTGTACTCGTTCTGCACCACCCGCATGGTCTTGCCCGAGTAGGCGCGGCTGACAGTGGTCTGGTCCTCGCGACTCGACAGCAGCTTGTCCTTGTACCCGAGGACGCCCCGTGCCTCGGGCGTCGCGATGAAGCGCGTGCCCACCCAGATCCCGTCGGCACCGAGTGCCAGCGCGGCGGCGAGGCCGCGGCCGTCGAAGATGCCTCCGGCGCCTACCACCGGCACGCGGTCGCCGACCGCATCGACGATCTGGGGGACCAGCGGGAAGGAGGCGATCCTTCCGGTATGCCCACCCGCCTCGGTTCCCTGCGCCACCACCAGGTCGCAGCCGGCCTCAACGGCGCGCCGCGCGTGCTCGACCTTGCCGCACATGCTGACGACGATCACGTCGTGGGCGTGGCAAAGGTCGACCACCTCGGTCGGGACCCCGAGTCCCGCCACGAAGGCTGACGCACCGCCCTCGATGATCGTCTTCACCTGGTCTGTCATGCCGCCGGGCATCGCGGTGAGGAGGTCGACCCCGAACGGCTTGTCCGTTGCGTGGCGCACGGCGGCGATCTCGGCCGCCATCTTCTCGTCGCCCATGGTGGACGCACCGAGGCAGCCGAAGCCGCCGGCCTCCGAGACGGCGGCGGCCAACTCGGAATACGACACGCCCCCCATTCCGGCCAACATGACGGGGTGCTCGATGCCGAGCAGCTCGGTGAGGCGGGTTCGCATGGTGCTCTGGCCTTCCTCTATCTCGATCCTGCGCGACGCGGAGTCGGCCTCCGCCGACGGGGACCGTAGCGCGGGCGACGCCGGCCGCCGGAAGGGGTCCGGCGGAGTCTGGCGGTGGTTCCCCATGGTTGCATTTTGAGCAGGACGTTCCTACTCTGAGTCGATCGTGGCAGACGTCGGGGAGCTCGGTGTGAGCGTCAGCGCAGCACCTCCCATGGCCGAGACGATCACCAAGCGTCGGCTGTGGCTGATCCTCGGCGCATTGCTGCTCGGCATGCTGTTGGCGGCGCTGGACCAGACCATCGTCTCGACGGCGCTGCCCACCATCGTGGGCGACCTGCACGGCGGCTCGCACCTCGCCTGGGTGGTCACCGCCTACCTGCTGGCCTCGACGGTGTCGACGCCCTTGTGGGGGAAGTTGGGCGACCAGTACGGGCGCAAGACCTTCTTCCAGGCCGCCATCGTGATCTTCGTGATCGGGTCGGCCCTGGCCGGCTTCAGCCACACCATGACCGAGTTGATCGCCTTCCGGGCTGTGCAGGGACTGGGCGGTGGGGGGCTGATGGTCGGGGCACAGACGATCATCGGCGACGTGGTGTCGCCCCGCGACCGGGGCCGCTACATGGGCTTGTTCGGCGCGATGTTCGCCGTGGCCACCGTGATCGGGCCGCTCATCGGCGGCCTCTGCGTCACCTACCTGAGCTGGCGCTGGGTCTTCTACATCAACCTGCCGCTCGGGATCCTTGCGCTGTTCGTGACCGGCGCCGTGCTCCCCGGCCATCTGCGCCGGGTCTCGCATCGCATCGACTACTTGGGGTCGCTGTTGCTGGCCGGCTCGGCGACGTCGCTGATCATCTTTGCCAGCCTGGGCGGGATCTCCTGGGCCTGGGTCTCGGTTCCGAGCATCTTCACCGCGGCCCTCGGTGTGGTGCTGGCGTTGGCGTTCCTCTTGGCCGAGCGCGGGGCGGCGGAGCCGGTGATCCCGCTGAAGCTCTTCCGGGAGCGGGTCTTCAACGCGGCCAGCTCTATCGGATTCGTCATGGGATTCGCCATGTTCGGGGCGCTCACCTTCCTCCCGCTGTACATGCAGATCGTCAAGGGCGTGAGCCCCACGGCTTCGGGGCTGCGGATCTTGCCGCTGATGCTCGGCATGCTCGGTGCGTCGGTCACCTCAGGCCGGCTGGTGACGCGCTGGGGTCGCTACAGGATCTTTCCGATCGTCGGCACGGCGCTGATGACCCTCGGCGCCTACCTCTTGTCGATGATCGATGCGTCGACGAACGGGTGGGTGCTGGCCGGCTACATGTTCGTCTTCGGCGTCGGCATGGGCCTGGTCATGCAGGTCCTCGTGGTCGCGGTGCAGAACGCGGTGTCCTACGAGGACCTCGGCGTGGCCACCAGCAGTGCGACGTTCTTCCGTATGATCGGCGGCTCGTTCGGCACGGCGGTGTTCGGGGCGATCTACGCCATCGTCTTGAACCACACGATCGCGCCGACATTGGCCAAGATCCCGGCGTCGGTGCTGAGGAACTTCAACCCGCAGACGATCAATCCTGCCGTGCTGGGCAAGCTCAAGTCGACCGCCGAGGGACTGCTCTTCTACACCAAGTACATCGACGCCGTGACCCACTCGATACAGATCGTCTTCCTGGTGGCGGTGCCGATCGCCTTCGTCGCCTTCCTCCTGAGCTTCCTACTCCCGGAGGTCGAGCTGCGCAGGACCGTGGAGACGGTGGACCACGGCGAGGTCGCCGGCATGCCGGACCACCGCTCGTCGCTCCAGGAGATCGAACTGGCGCTGCACCGGCTCTCGGTGCGGGAGAACCGGGGCGAGCTGTACCGCACGCTGGCGCAGCGTGCGGGCGTCGACCTGCATCCCCGGGCGGTCTGGCTGCTGTACCGCCTGGCCGACCACCCGGCATCGACGGCCAGCGAGGTGGCCCAGCGGCTGAAGGTGGAGGTCGATCTGATCCAGCCCGCAGTGGACAGCCTCGTGGCGGCCGGGATGGTCGAGGAGCGTCGCCGTGGCGACGACGAGCCCGAGTTCCACCTCACGGCGGCCGGCCGAACGGCGCTGGACCGGTTGACCGAGGCGCGGCGCCACGGCCTGACAGAGCTCCTCGAGGGCTGGAACCCAGAGGAGCATCCGGAGGTCATCGCGATGGTGAAGGACCTGGCCCACTCGTTGCTGGCCGACGACGAGCGCCTGGTGGCGGACGCCATGCCGCACGTGCCGGCGGGGGTGTCGGGCGGCGGGGGCGGCGGCGGCTGAGCGTCGCGCCGGGAAAGGGCCACGTCCGTTGGTGCGCTCGTCCGTTAGCTCGTGAGTCGGTTGGTTCTCGCGCCGGCGGGGGAGTCCGACGGGAGACGCAACGCCCGGCGGAGCGCGGCGGCGGAGCTCGCCGGTGTGCCCTCGGCGTCGAGGCCGATGAGCGCGGCGCCCAGCACGGGCGGAGCGTCGAGCTGGACGAGGACGGCGCCCGGCGCCGCAGCGTGGACGCCCTCTGCGACCCGGGCGTGGAAGGTGTCGTCAGCGGTATCGAAGATGCCCCCGCCGAGAACGACTTCGACCGCCTCGTCCTGCAGGTCGAGGCGGACGACGGCCGCCCGGACGAAGGCCGCGATCTCGTCGGCGAGGGTGTCGGCCGCCTCGCGGGCGGGTTCGTCGCCCTCGGCGGCGGCGTCGAGGAGGACGCGGGCCAACTCGAAGACGCGGGCGTAGGGGATGGCCCCGGTGTAGATGCCGGTCAGCGCGGCCTCCGCGTCGGGTACTGCGAGATGGGCGGGCACGCGTTCGCGCAACGTGGTGGCGGCACCGCGTCCGTCGCCGGCCCGCAGGGCCAGCCCGAGGGCGCGCACGCCGAGCCAGGCGCCGCCGGGTGCGAAGTCACCCGACAGCTCGGCCAGTGCAGGGAAGCGCACCGTCCTCCCGTCCGGCCCGACCGCAGCGCAGTTCATGCCCGTCCCACAGACGACGCCGATGCCCCAGTGGGACGTCGTGCCCGAGCGAGAGACGGCGAACGTGTCGTTACGCAGGATGACCCGCTCGGTCCACCCCAGCGCGTCGATCGCCGGCGCGAGCTTCTCCTCGTCGACGGGCAGGTCGAGGCCGGCCAGGCAGTACACGCCGGTCGGGCAGAGCGGGAGTGCGGTGCGCGACAGCCGTGCGTCGGCGGTGACGGCGGCGACGGCCTCGGTCAGCGCCTCGACCGTCCCTTCGAGGCCGACCAGTTGATGGTTGCTGGCGCCGACACGGGCCCGGCCGAGCACGGCGCCGTCGCGTGACACGAGCACGACATCGGTCTTCGTACTGCCCCCGTCGAACGCCAGCACGGCCGGCACGGAGACGGACCGCTCGGACACGGACGGATGTTACGTTGCGCTGCGTGGGGACCAAGGTGGTTGTCGTCGGCGGCGGGAGCACCTACACCCCCGAGCTGGTCGACGGTCTGTGTGATCTCGAGGACCGGATGGTCGTCGACGACCTGGTCCTGCTCGATCCGAGCGACCTGCGTCGCGAGGTCGTCGGGGGACTCTCCGAACGCATCCTGCGGGCCAGAGGATGGAGCGGGACGTTCTCGACCACGGCCGACCCGCACCCTGCCCTCGAGGGGGCCGATTTCGTCGTGGTTCAACTGCGCATCGGGGGCCAGGCAGCGCGCCACGTCGACGAGACGCTGCCGGTGGGCTACGGGTGCCTGGGCCAGGAGACCACAGGTGCCGGCGGGCTGGCCAAGGCACTCCGCACCGTGCCGATCGTGCTCGAGCTGGCCGAGGAGATGGCGGCCCGGTCCAACTCCGGCGCGTGGCTGGTCGATTTCACCAATCCGGTGGGGATCGTCACCCAGGCGTTGCTCGACGAAGGCCACCACGCCGTGGGTCTGTGCAACGTCGCCATCTGGGCCCAGCGACGGCTCGGGCACTATCTCGGGGTCGACCCCGATGCGGTCTCGGTCGAGCACGTCGGGCTGAACCACCTGACGTGGATCAGGTCGGCCCGGGTCGAGGGCGAGCGCGGGGGTGACCGCGACGAGGGGGGCGACGGCGATCGGGGAGAGGACCGGCTGGAGGACCTCTTCACGCGTTTCGGTCCCGAGCTCGAGCTCGAGAGTGGCGTCCCGATCGACGTGCTCCGCCTGCAACGCGCGCTGCCGTCGTACTACGTGCACTACTACTACCAGCATGACGCGGAGGTCGCGCAGCAGTCGGCGCCGGGCTACCGGTCCAGGGCTGACGTCGTGGCCGAGTTGGAGACCAAGCTGCTCGAGGAGTACCGGGACCCCGCGCTGGTCTCGAAGCCGGCGGCCCTCTCGTACCGGGGAGGCGCCTACTACTCGCTGGCGGCGGTCCGCTTGATGGCGTCGCTGCACGCAGGGACCGGCGACGTACAGGTGGTCGACATGCGCAACGACGGCGCCATCCCGGGCTTACCCGACGACGCAGTGGTGGAGACAACCGCCATCGTTGACGCCGCAGGTGCCCACCCTCTTGCGCAGCGCGCGCTGTCGCCTGAGATGCTCGGGCTCGTCCACCATGCCAAGGCGTACGAGCGGCTGGCGGTGAAGGCTGCGTGCTCGGGGAGCCGTGACGACGTCGTGCGCGCGCTGCTGGCCAACCCATTGATTGGGCAGTACCCGTTGGCGGCGGACTTGGCAGACGAACTCCTGGGGGCCAACCGCCACTACCTGCCGAGGTTCTTCCCGTCGTGAGCCTGGGCCGCGGCACGAGGGATTCCCGATAACGTGCGCGCTGCTGTTGTGTGGTGTGCCGGGAAGACTGGTCGGCGAATGGTGACACCCCTCTCATGATTCCCGCCCTCCTCCCCGTGACATCTGCTCGCTCCGGCGCGCTGTGCCCGCGCACGACCCGGGGCCGAGCGGCATCATCATGACCGAGATCGAAGAGGCGGTCCCACCTGAGCCAGCTCGTGTCGGGAAGGACCGGCGCCAGCTACCGAGCTGGCGCTGGGAGGAGCTGCGGACGACGTTCTGGGTCGTTCCCAGCCTCCTCGTCGTGGTCTCGGTGGGGTTGTTCCTCATCACCTTCGAGATCGATCTTGCCGCGTTCCATCACCACCTGATACTGCCGACTTGGATCCGGACGGGGAGCGCCGATGCGGAGCGTCAGGTCCTGATCGCCATCGCGGCAGCCGTCATCACGGTCGTCGGCGTGGTGTTCTCCATCACGATCCTGGCGTTGACGTTGGCGTCGCAGCAGTTCGGTCCCCGCATGATGCGCAACTTCGTCCGCGACATCGGCAACCAGGTGACGCTGGGTGTCTTCGTCGGGACGTTCGTGTACTCGGTCCTCGCGCTCGTCTCCATCAACAGTGTGAGCAAATACTTCGTTCCGTACCTCTCCACGTCGGTGGCGGAAGCGTTGATGCTGGTCGATCTCGGCGTACTGATCTACTTCATCCACCACATCGCCAAGTCGATCCAGTTGCCCGAGGTCATCGCAGGGATCGCCCGTGATCTGATGCAGTCGATCGACGCCGAGTTTCCCGACCCGGTCGGTGCGGCGACGCCCGATGACTCCCTCCGGCGGCATACCGGCAAGTCGGTGCCGGAGCTGCTGACACTGATTGACGAGCGCGGTGCCGAGGTTCCCTCCCAGGTCAGCGGCTACATCCAGTACGTGGGCTACTCCCAGCTGATCGACATCGCGACGCGCACCGACTCGGTCATCCGCCTGGAGCACCGCCCCGGCCACTACCTGGCCACCGGGCGGCCGTTGGCCATGGTCTGGCCCAGAGGAGCGGGGCCGGAGGTCGCGCTGGCACTCGCCAAGGCCCACGTCACGGGGCCGCACCGCACCCTCGTGCAGGACCCGGTCTTCGCCATCGACCAACTGGTCGAGATCGCCATCCGCGCCCTCTCGGCCGCGGTCAACGACACCTTCACGGCCCTCACCTGCATCGACTGGCTTTCCGCCGGCCTCGGGCGCGTGTCGGGCCGGGTGCTCGACGAGGGCGTGTACCGGGACGGGACCGGAAACATACGGCTCATCGAGTCGGACCCCTCGTACGCCCGGATGGTGAACCGCGCGTTCGACAAGATCCGGCAGGCGGCCGGAGGGATGCCGGCCGTGCTGATCCGCCTGATCGACTCGTTGGGATCGATTATGCTCGACACCACGTCCCCGGATCAGCGGGTCGTGTTACGGCGCCAGGCGGACATGGTGCTGCGCTTGGCGGAGGAATCGGTCGCCGAACCCAACGACCTGGAGGAGATTCGGTTTCGGTACCGTCGCATTCCCGGTGAGGACACGTTCGGGGAGAAGCCGCACACCTGGTCGAAGATCGACCTGCCCTGAGGGGCAGTGCAGCTCAGCCGCCCGCGTTGTCGGTCGGCGCCGTGGTGGTCGAGGCCGCCACAGTCGTCGCCGTGGTCGAGGTGGTTGCACTGCCACCCGTCCCCGAGCTGGTCCCACCCGTCGTTCCGCCGGACACCGGAGCCGTTGTGGAGGTGGATGTCGTGCTCCCTCCGGCTGAGGTTCCGGCCGTCGTGGTCGTGGTCGGTGCCGCCGCGGGCGCGACGAACGGCACGGTCTCGTCGTGCGCGGTGGTCAGCGCGGCCGAGGGTGACGCCGACAGGTTGGTGCAGGCACGTGCGGCGTTCCAGCTCTGGACCGCGGCCGTGGCCGGCGCGCCGGTCAGAGGCTGGGGCAGGCCATTCAGGATCGTGGCGGGGTGCCAGACGGCCCCGGAGATGTGACGTCCCTGCGCGGTGACGACGAGCGTGCCGCTGTCGGTCTCAGGGGCCGTGTCGTCGTAGAAGGCGAGGTTGCCGAGGCCGTAGTCGACGTAGGCACCGCCGAGGTACCCGCCGCCGAGAAGGACGTGGGTGCCGGAGCCGATCACGATGTCGGCCCCCGCCCGGACGAGTTGCTCCGCCAGCGGCTCCTGCTGGGGGTTCGGGCAGGCCTGGGTTTCGGTGCCCCAGTGCACGTACACGATTACGGTGTCCGCGCTGCGCCGCACCTGCTGGACCTCGCGGACGAGCTGCGTCGGGTCGATCGCCGAGGCGACGCCGGGTTGGGTTGACGTCGCCGTCCACGTGTTGACCAGGTTGTCGGCGATCACCTGCGTGGCTGCGATGATCGCGATGCGCTGACCCTTGATCGTCACCCGATAGGGCGTAAAGGCCTGCGCAGCCGTGTTGCCGATGCCGATGATGGGGTAACCGGCCTGGGAGGCGATGGTCAGATTCTGGGACAGGCCTTGCGGACCACAGTCCATGCCGTGGTCGTTGGCCTCGGTGGCCACCGAGACGGTGGCGCTCTTCAGGGCGGTGACGGCCGACGCGGGCGCGTCGAAGATATAGGGCTTGCTCTGGGGCTCCGGGCAGGTGCCGTCGGTCACCGCCGTCTCGAGGTTCACCATCCGGACCTGCGCGCCCGCGAGGAGTTGGGGGACGGTCGTCCCCAGAGCTGTCGTGGGGTCCTTGGCCAGGTTGCCGCCGACGGCGCCGGCGAAGTGCACGTCGCCGCCGAAGCCCAGCGTGACGGTGTGGCCGTTGCCGGTCCAGGCCGGGTTGAGCGGCGAGTGTCTCGGAAAGTGCTCGGCGGTGGTGACGGAGTGGTGGGTCGCCGGCGGGGTGGCGCGGGGCGGCGCGCTCGAACCACCCGAGAAGAACGCGAAATAGATCAGCAGCAGAAGGAGGAGCGCGCCGCCCACGGTGAACTGGCGCCGCCGGCGCATGACCCTGCGTGAGACCACGCCGTGACTATGGCACAGACTCTGGCGGAGTCATCCTGCGGGAGGGTTCCTGACCAGCGGGTTCGCGCGGCTGGCGCGTTCGGAGCACGGGCGGCGCAGGAGGGTGCAGCGGCCGGACGGCTAGGCGGCCCAGAGGGTGTCCCAGTGGGCGGTCAGCGAGGCGACGAGGCCGGCGCAGCCGGCGGCGATCATGTCGCGGCACTCGTCGAAGACCGCGTCGTCCCCGTAGTAGGGGTCGGGCACGTCGGCCGCCGCGCCGGACGTGGGGTCGAAGGCCCGGAGGAGAGCCAGGCGGTCGGGGTCCGCGCCCAGGCCGCGGAGGGTCTGTTGATGGCGGCGGTCGAGGGCGACCAAGAGCTCGAAGCTGGCCAGCTCCGAGGACTTGATCTGGTGGGCCACATGCCGGTGGTCCGGGTACCCGGCCTGGGTGAGTGCCGTCTGAGCGAGCGGATGCATCGGCTCGCCCTCGTGCCATGGCCCCGTGCCCGCGCTGCGCACGGTGAGGTGGCCGGCCAACGCGGTGCCGTCAGCGAGTTCGGTGGACGCCGCCAGTGACCGGGTGATGACCTCCGCCATGGGGGAGCGGCAGATGTTCCCGGTGCAGACGAAGACGATGCGGTAGGGCTGATCGCCGATCGGTCGCGGCGGGACGACGAGACCCCGCATGGGAAGGGGGGAGCCCGAATCTGCCTTCGACCTGGGACCGCGAGGGGGGCGGCCGCTCACCGTGCGGCGTACTCGTCTCGCAGCGACTTCTTGACGATCTTGCCGGTGCCCGCACGGGGCCAGTCGGTGCGAAGCTCGAGCTGCTCGGGGATCTTCTGGGTCATCAGGCCGGCGGCGCGGCAGAACGAGACCACATCGGCCAGGTCGAGGCCGCCGGCGTCTTCGGACAGTTGGACCACGGCGCAGACGCGCTCGCCCCGTTCGGGGTCGGGCAGCCCGATCACGGCCACCTCGACCACCTTGGGGTGGGTGTAGAGCAGGTCCTCGATCTCCTTGGCGCTTATGTTCTCGCCCTTGCGGACGATCACATCCTTGAGTCGGCCCGTCAGGGTCAGGTGGCCGTCGGCCCGCAGCCGGCCGAGGTCACCGGTGCGGAAATAGCCCTCCTGGTCGAAGGCGTCGGCGTTGAGGGCAGGGTCGGTATAGCCGTGGAAGACCATGGCGCCCCTGACTCGCACCTCGCCCTCCTCGTCCGGCGCGGCGGCCCGGCCGTCGAGCGTCACGATGCGGACGTCGGCCCCCTCGACCGGCTTGCCGTCTGTGTTCGCCAGCTGCTCATCGGTGTCGTGCGGCGAGCCGTTGGAGATCATCGGCACCTCGGTCATGCCGTAGCCGTGCACCACGCCGCGCCCGCCGATCTCGTCTCGCACCTCGTAGTGGACCTCCGGGGGCTTGGCGGCGCCCCCCCCGGACATCAGCCGTAGGGTGGGCAGGATCGGGTCGTGCGGCGTCTTGCGCTGCTCGGCGAGGTAGGCGACGTAGAACGCGGTGCTCCCCCCCACCATGGTGGCGCCGTGCTGGCGGAACACCGGGAGGACGGCGGGGGCCGAGAAGGCTTCGACGAGGACGGCCGGGAATCCCATGGAGAGCATCGTCACCAAGTAGTCGGGGCCGGCGATGTGCGCGAACGGGAAGGCGATGGATCCGACGTCGTCGGGCCCCATGTCCAGGGCTCGGGCGAGGCCCCAGCCGCCGGCGATCAACGTCTGGTCGGTGTGCTGCACGCCCTTCGGGTCGGCCGTCGAGCCGGACGTGTAGTAGATCCAGCGGATCGGGGCGTCCTCCGCCGCCGTCCCCTGGGGCGGTGGCGGCAGCTCGGCGGGGTCGCCTTCGGGGAGGCCGGCGTCGGTCGTGAGAATGGTCGGGCGGGCGGGGAGGTGGGCCAGTGCTCGCTCGGCGATGGCGGTGAAGTCGATGTCCCGCCACGTGGTGGGGATGACCAGCAGCTCGGCACCGGTCTGGCGGAGTGCGAATCCGACCTCCCGCTCGCGGTAGAGGTGGATGATCGGGTTCTGGATGGCGCCGAGGCGGCAAAGCGCGATGGACAGGACGATGGTGTCGATGCGGGTCGGCAGCTGCCAGGAGACCGTGGAGCCGGTCGAGACGCCCAGTTCCTGCAGGCCGGCAGCGACCCGCTCGGCTCGCTCGCGGAACGCGCCGAAGGTGAGGGCCTGTCCGTCCGCCGCAATGAGCATGGGATGGTCCGGCGACGCCTGGGCCCGGCGGTCGACCAGCTCCCACAGGGTGCGGGCGCCGGTGAGTCTCTCGCTCGTGGTCATGACCCCTCCTTCCGGGGACCACTCTCATAGCAGCTGGCGGCGACGAGGTCGGGCCTTCCCGCCCGGTTGCCGCGAACCACTGGCGCGCCGTAGGGGCGCCGGCGGGGCAGAATGGCTGCGTGGCGAGACGCCCGGTGCACTCGGAGCCCAATCCCCTGGAGTCGGATGGCGGCGCCAAGGAGGTTGATCGCCGGCACCAGTTCCGCCTCGTGGGCATCGCCGTGGGGGTCATCCTGCTGGGCTGGTTCGCGTTGGCCAATTTCAGGAAGGTGCAGATCGACTTCTGGGTCTTCCACCGCCAGGCGCCTCTGATCCTCGTGATCGTGATCTCGGGCCTGCTCGGGGCCCTCATCACCGCCCTGATCATGCGGCGCAAGCCCAAGGCCGGGGAGTAGGCCGACCCCAGGGCCCAGGTCCGGCCGGCTGGCGGGGCGGCCCCCGCGCCCCGGGCGGGAGCCGGGTCGCTCCATTGCAAGTTCATGACCGCGTGCCGGCCAGGGCGATCGGGTCCTAAGCTGCACGGCGGTGGAGACAGCCGTTCAGGCAGGGACGAAGGGGCACCATTTCGTTGTCCGCGCGCTCGGGGCGTGCCAACATGGGCCTCAGATGGAAGTGGAGATCCCAGGGGGCAGGTGGTAGTGCCGCTTTCCGACCACGAACAGCGCATTCTGGCGGAGCTCGAGGAGTCACTGGTTCGCCAGGACCCCGAGTTCGCGGAGCGTGTCCGCTCGGAGACCGTCTACCGTCACGCCGGCCGCTACTGCAAGTGGGCCGCGGTGACCTTCGTCCTCGGTGTCGTGATCCTCGTCGCGTTCTACAGCAAATCGGTCATCGCCGGCTTCGTCGGTGTCGTGATCATGTTCGCCTCGGCCGTCTGGTTCGAGCGCAACCTGCGCCGGATGGGTCGGGCGGGGTGGCACGACCTGACACGGTCCAAGGACGGTGAACCGAAGGCACCCGGAGCGACCAACGGGATCGAGAGCGCCGTGAGCGACGCCCGCGACTGGTTCCGCTCCCGCTTCCACCGGCGCGAAGACTGAGCACCGCGTCGGGGCGCCGCCAACACCGCTGATCCGGTGTCGCGCGTGCCGCGGTTCGGATCCCGGTCGAGGTAACACTTCCGCCCGTGGCAGATCTCGCACTGGCCGTCGACGTCGGCGGCACCAAGATGGCGGCCGGGCTCGTCGCGCTCGACGGCTCCCTGCTGGAACGGGCGATGCGGCCGACGCCGGCCTCGTCGGGTCCCGACGACGCCGAAGGTCTGTGGAGCAACCTGGCCGGCTTGGTCGAGGGTGTCACCGCTCTGGTCGGTCCGTCTGACCGCCTCGTTGTCTGTGGGGCCGGGTGCGGGGGACCGATGAACCCGGGGGGCGGCGAGGTCTCGCCGCTCAACATCGCAGGGTGGCGGTCGTTTCCGCTGCGGGGCCGCCTGGCGGAGTTGACCGGGCTCCCGACGTTCGTGGACAACGATGCCAAGGCATTGGCGCTCGGGGAAGGGTGGGTCGGAGCGGCCGCCCGCAGCACTGACTTCATCGCCATGGTCGTCTCGACCGGAGTCGGCGGCGGCATCGTGCTCGACGGGAGGTTGCTCAACGGGCGGCTCGGCAACGCGGGTCACATCGGCCACGTGGTCGTCGTGCCCGACGGTCGCGACTGTCCGTGCGGGAGCCGGGGGTGCCTCGAGGCGGAAGCGTCGGGCACCGCGCTGGCGGCGATGACCGGTCAGCCGGCGCGGCTGGCCTCTCCGGAATGGGTGGCGCGCACCGGCATGCTCGTCGGCCGGGCCATCGCCTCCGTGGTGGACCTGCTCGACCTGTCGCTGGCCGTGGTGAGCGGATCGGTGGCACTGGGCTTCGGGGAGCCCTTCTTCCGGGCGGCCCAGACGGAGATGGACCTGCTGTGCCGTATCGAGTTCGCGCGCGGGGCGCGCGTGGTGCCGGGGGGGTTGGGTGACACCGGTCCTCTCGTCGGGGCCGCCCGCGTCGGGCTCCGCGGAGCCGGAGTCACGGCGTGAGCGGCGGTGGCGGCGCGCGCTGGCGCTGGGGCCGGGACGCCAGGGTCGTGGCGCGGGCCGTCGTCCCCCGCCCCCGGCTGTGGTGGGCCTCCGCCGGCGCCCTGCGCCGGATGGCCCGAGAGGGGTGGTGGCACCGCGTCCCGTTCTTGCCGCTGCCCGGGGAGGCCTACTGGCGCTTTCGCCGCGTCACCGCCTACGGCGGGGACGGCGTGACCAGGGAGCTGAACCCGGGCGACGTGGTGGCCTACTTGCGCTGGTGTCAGAGGTCACGCCCCCGCCGCGGATAGCCTCTCGGGGGTATGGAGCGGGTGCTCCTCCTCAATGCGACCTACGAGCCGCTTGCCCTCGTCTCGGATCGCCGTGCCGTGGTGCTCATGCTGGCGGGCCGCGCCGAGGCCGTCGCCATCCGTGAGGGCTGCACGGTGTTCCACTCCGCGCGGCTCAACATCGACGTGCCCTCGATCGTGCGCCTCTCGCACATGGTGCGCATCCCGCGGTGGGCCCGCACCCCGCCCGTGACCCGGCGATCCGTGCTGCGACGGGACGGCGGGCTCTGCGTGTACTGCTCCCAGCCCGCCGACACCATCGACCACGTGATCCCGCGCAGCCGGGGTGGGACGCACGACTGGTCCAACGTCGTGGCCGCCTGCAAGCGCGACAACCTGGTGAAGGCCGATCAGCTGCTCTCCGAGCTGGGCTGGACCTTGAGCGTGAAGCCGGCCCCGCCGGACGGTCATCTCTGGCGGTTGCGGCACCTGGCGGATGTGGACCCGTTGTGGGAGCCGTATCTCGCCGCGGCGTCCTGAGATTGCCCTCTTCGCCTTCCCTCTTCGACGTCGAGCAGTTCCGGGCCGAGCCGCGGCGGGTCGCCGTCGCCCGTGACGTCGCCGGGCCCACGCTGGTGCTCGGGAGCACGCAACCGACGGAGCTGGTCGGCGTGGCCGCCGTGCGGGAACGAAAGGTGGAGCTGGTGCGGCGGCGCGGCGGGGGAGGGGCCGTCTCTCTCGAGCCGGGTGGACAGCTGTGGCTCGACGCCTGGATACCGCGGGGCGACCCGTTGTGGGTGGCCGACGTGTCGGTCGCCGCCGAGTGGGTCGGGGCGTGGTGGTCTGCCGCACTGGCCGGCATCGGGCAGCACGGCCTCGACGTCGCCACCGGCCGCTCGGTACCCGGCGAGCTGGGCGATCTGGTGTGCTTCGCCGGCCGCGGGCCGGGTGAGGTGTTCACCGGTGTCCGCAAGGTGGTGGGGCTCTCGCAGTGGCGGGCGCGGGAAGGGGCCTTGTTCTCCTCGTGTGCGTACCTGCACTGGGATCCCGCATCGCTGTTGGCGCTCGTGAACGTGGACGAGGCGGCGCACGACCGGCTGGCGCGCGACCTGGCGCCGATGGCCGCCGGTCTGGCCGACCTCGAACCGCCGGTGACCGACCTCGAGCCCGTGCGCGTGGCGCTGCTCGGCTCGTTCCCTGAATTCGAGATCACGCCGCGCCCGGGAAGGGGCAGCCCGCGCGCCGGGTAGGCGCGCCGGGCTTCTTCCACCTCCTCAACCTTCTCCTCTCTTCTCTACCTCGTCCTCTCTTCCACCTTCTTCCGTCAGTCCCGGTTCGACCTTCGCGGCCGCTGGCTGGGCCCGCGGGAGGCGCCTGCGGCGGAGGGCCGCGGCCAGGCCGGCCGCCGGAAGCGGTCCCGGCAGAGGAGCGCGGCGAGCGGACCGAACCGTGCGTCGACGCGGCGCCGGCGCGCCGCGATGGAGGTGCAGGAGCCAAAGGGGTTGCAGTTGTGTTGCAAGGGATCGCAGTGGTTGTGAAGTGGTGGAAAATGGCGTAAAGTGGCGCGCAGTGGTGTGAGGGGCGTCAACGGACGCAAGCCAGGGAGCGTCGTGGGAGATACAGCTGGTGGCAGGCTTCGTAGGGAGATACGAGCATTCGCTCGACACGAAGGGCAGGGTGATCCTGCCGGCGAAGTTCCGCGCCCAGTTCGAGCGGGGCGGCTACCTCACCCAGAACTCCGAGGGCTGTCTGGCGTTGTGGACGCCCGGGGAGTTCGAGCGGCAGATGGAGGCCATGCAGGGGAAGGCGGACGCCGGTCGCGCCGATCGGAACCGGGCCCGTATCTGGGCGTCGAACTCCGCCGAGGTCGAAATCGATCGGCAGGGACGAATGCCGATCCCCGGCCACCTGCGGACGTTCGCCCAACTCGACACCGAGGTGCTGGTGCACGGAGCCATCGACCGGGTGGAGCTGTGGAATCCGGCGGCCTGGGCCGAGCGGGTGCTGCCCGAGGAGAGCTGGCTGCTGGACGACGAGGCCTAGCCACGACGAAGACGATCGACTCGACCGTGGCCCCGACGGACCGGGCCACCACAGAAAGGACGGGCCGCAGGACCCTGAAGACGACGACAACAACACGCAGGACGCACTGGACCATGTGCAGCTCCTCGACCGGCGCGCTGGAAGGCCACTCCACCCACCTCCACGTTGGTCGTTCGGATCTCCACCTCCCTCTCGACCCACCGGCCGGGGGGCTGCAGATGGCCCATTCGTTCGAACACATTCCCGTGCTGCGCGACGAAGTGGTCTCGCTGTTCGCATCCGTGCCCCCCGGGGTGGTCGTCGACGCGACCGTCGGAGGGGGCGGACACGCCGCGGCGTTGCTCGAGGCGTATCCAGGGCTGCGCGTGTTCGGGTTGGACCGCGATCCCGCCGCGCTCGAGGCTGCCCGGGAGCGGTTGTCCCCTTTCGGAGACCGGGTCACGCTCGTCGCCGCTCCGTTCTCCTCGCTGGAGTCGCTGCTGTCCCGTCCCGGGTTCGGTTCCCTGTCGGGCGTGCTCCTCGACCTGGGGGTCAGCTCCCCCCAGCTGAACTGGCCCGAGCGCGGATTCTCCTTCCGCGAAGACGGGCCGCTCGACATGCGGATGGACCCGACCACGGGACCGACGGCCGCCGACTTGGTCAACACCCTCCCTGTCGAGTCCCTGACCTCGCTGTTCCGTGAGAACGGAGAGGGGCGGCTGTCCGGGCGCATCGCCCGGGCCGTCGTGAGAGCCCGGCCACTGACCTCCACGAGGCAGCTGGCCGAAGTCGTGGCGTCGGCCGTGCCGGCGCCGGCCCGCCGGAAGGGTCACCCGGCCCGCCGGGTGTTCCAGGCGCTCCGCATAGAGGTGAACGACGAGCTGGGCCAGCTCGAGACGGCGCTTCCTGTCGCCATGGCGCGCCTGGCGGTGGGCGGCGTCTGCGCGGTGATCAGCTACCACTCCGGGGAGGACCGCCGGACGAAACAGATCTTCGCCGAGGCCGCCTCCGGCGGGTGTGTGTGCCCCCCCGGCCTGCCGTGCGTCTGCGGAGCCGTTGTGCGTCACCAGCTCGTCTTCCGGGGCGCACGGAAACCGTCGGCGACGGAGGTCGCGGCCAACCCCCGGTCCGAGAGTGCCCGCCTGCGGGCGATCGTGCGAACTGAAGCCGAACCCGAACCCGAGCCCGAGCCCGGGGCCGGGGCCGGGGCGACGCCAGGGGACGGGGCTTCCTGATGGCGCCCCCCCCTTCGGTCACGGCGACGGCGTCAATCGGCCGGCACGCCGCCGCCGCCACAGGAGGCGCCGTAGCGAACCCGTCCCGCCGTGCGGGGCGGGGCACCGAAGCTCCTTCGACCCGGCGCGCTCCGCTCCGGGTCGTCCCACCTCGCACCAGGCGCGGCATTCGAGGGCGCCGCGCCCCCGCCAGTCGGGGAAGGCTCCTCGCCGTCGTGTCGGTCTCCATGGTCGTGGTCGCGTTGCTGGCCGTCGTGGTGGGGCAGGCGTTCCTGGCCAACGGCCAGGTGAAGCTCGCCGCCCTGCAGCACCAGCTCACGTTGGAGCAGAGCGCGCACCGCCAGGCTGAGCTGGTCGCGGCGCAGCTCGAGACGCCGGCGCGGATCGTGGGGGCTGCCCAAGGCCAGTTCCACATGGTCCATGACAGCGTCGTCGAGCTGCCCTACGTCTCACTCTCCGTGCCCCTCCCCACCCCGAAGGTGACGCCCGCACCCGCTCCACCGCCGCCGACAACCTCCCCGGCGGGTGCGGGCGCGCCAGCGGGGGCGGGTACCCCCAGCACGTCCTCCTCGTCTTCCGCCGCGACACCGACACCGGCAACGACAACGACACCGACGTCGACGCCGTGAGCGTCACGACCCGACACGAGTCTCACCGCGCGCGCGCTGGTTCAGGCCGCAAGAGCGCCGCCAAAGCTGATTCCGCGGCGCGGGCGTCGTCGACCGGCACCCGGACGCGCCCGGGCCGCCCTGCGCTCCCGGCCCGGCCGGCGCAGCCCGCTCGCCGCGCCCCCGCCGCGCCCCGACGCCCGGCGGCAACGGGCGCACCGGCCCCCGCCACACGGCCGCGCCAGCGTCCCCTCCGCCCACCGGCCAAGGTCGCCCGACTCCCGCTCCCGCGCCAGCGGCGGGGGTGGGAGAGCGGGACCTTCACCCGACGGGTGCGGCTCGTCCGCTTCGCCCTCATCCTCGCGATGTTGCTTCTGGTGGCGCGGCTGGTCGACGTGCAGGTCCTGCACGCCGGTGGGTACGAGGCGGCGGCGCGCGGCGAGTCCGCAATCTCGGTCTCGCTTCCCTCGTTGCGCGGTGGCATCTACGACCGCGAGGGATCGCCGCTGGCGCTGTCGGTCCCCACCGACGACGTTGTCGCCGACGATTTCCAGATCGCGCATCCGGTACAGACGGCCCTGGCGCTCTCCCCGATCCTCCATGTTCCACCCACGACGCTCGCCTCCGAGTTGCACCGGCCGACGGGGTACATCGTCCTGGCCCATCAGCTGTCTCAGGCCACCGGACAGAAGATCGCCGCCGACGCCTTCCCCGGCATCTCGCTGACCGCCGATTCCAAGCGGGAGGTGCCGAACGGGAACCTGGCCGCCCCGGTCGTCGGGTTCACCAATGCCGCCGAGAAGGGCGCCGCCGGTCTCGAGTTCGGTGACAACCACCTCCTGGCCGGTGTCGACGGCAAAGAGACGATCATGGAGTCCCCGGGCGGCGTCGCGCTGCCCCAGTCCCCGGTGACCGACCAGGTGTCCTCTAGCCCCGGGACCGGTCTGGAGCTCACCCTCGACTCCCAACTCCAGTACGAGTCCGAGCAGGCCTTGGCCCGTGCGATCGAGACCTCGGACGCCGTGAGCGGCACGGCCGTGGTCATGGACGTGAAGACGGGCCAGATCCTCTCCATGGCCAATCTCGTGGCCAACCACCCCGCCCCGCTCGGCGCGCCGACCACCACCACCCCCAACGACCCGGGTGGCGTCGTGCCGATCGGGCCCCACGACGTCGTCAACGAGGCGCAGAACAACCTGGCCGTGACCCAGCTTTACGAGCCGGGTTCGGTGTTCAAGCTGGTGACGTTCTCGGCCGCCCTGCAGGACGGGCTGATCAATCCCAACTCCCTGTTCACCGTGCCTGACCACATCAGCTTGGACGGGTCGACCTTCCACGACGCCGAGCCCCATCCCACCGAGCAACTCAGCGCGACCCAGATCCTCGCGCAGTCCTCCAACATCGGGACCTCGGAGATCGCACAGGGTGTCGGGGAGCAGCGCCTGCTCAACCAGGTGAAGACGCTCGGCTTCGGCCAGTCGACCGGACTGGCCTTCCCCGGCGAGTCGCCCGGGCTGTTGGCGACCGCCGCCCAATGGGAGCCGACGGACTACGTGTCCCTCCCCATCGGGCAGGTCGACGCGGTCAATGCCCTGCAGGTGCTCGATGCGTACAACGCCGTGGCCAACGGCGGCGTCTATGTGGCGCCCGAGCTGGTGCAGGCCACGGTCAGCCCGTCGGGCTTCCTGACCAAAACCGCCCCTTCGGCGACCCACGTGGTCTTCTCGCCGTCCGTCGACTCGGAGCTCACCAACATGCTCGAGCAGGTCGTGAACCAGGGCACCGGCACCAGCGCCGCCGTGCCGGGGTACACGGTGGCCGGCAAGACCGGGACCGCCCAGATCCCCACGGCCGGGCACGACTCCTACGTCCCCGGCGCCTACATGGCGTCCTTCGTAGGGTTCGCCCCCGCCGCCAACCCCACCCTCTCCATGGTCGTCGTCCTCAACCGGCCCACGCCGATCTTCGGAGGCACGGTGGCGGCGCCGGTGTTCTCGCAGATCATGAGCTACGCCCTGCACCGGTACGACATCCCCACCACCCCCGGTGCGCAGGCGCCGCCCACCACGCCCGGCACCTCGCCGACATCGACGTCGGACCAGGCCCAGGACATCACGTGACCCTGCTGTCCCACACACCCATTGCAGCCGTCGCGCAGGGATGTCCGCGGCATGCAACGCTGTCGGTTCGACCATGCCACGCGTGCCCATGAACCTCCTCTTCGACGACATAGAGGTGATCGAGTCCGTCGGCGACCCCTCCTCGGTCGAGGTTGGCGGCATCTCGCACGACAGTCGGAGAGTCGTCCCCGGGGATCTCTTCTGCTGCGTTCCCGGCCGCGTCAGCGACGGGCACACCCACGCGGCCGAAGCGGTGGACCGAGGCGCGATCGGGCTCCTGTGCGAGCACTTCATTCCCGAGCTCATCGACCACGACGTCGTGCAGACGCGGATCGCGGCCGGCACGATGCGCCCCGTCATGGCACGGCTGGCGGCCGCGTTCTACGGCTACCCCGCCCGCGACCTGTTGATGGTCGGCGTGACGGGCACGAACGGCAAGACGACGGTGACCCAGCTGTTGGGCGACCTGCTCACTGCGGCCGGCCACCCCACCAACGTGATGGGAACGCTGTCGGGTACCCGGACCACACCCGAGGCGACCGAGGTGCAGCGGGTCCTGGCCGGGGTCCGCGACCGCCAGAAGTCCGACGGTCACCGCCACGCCGTGGCGATGGAGGTATCGAGCCACGCCCTCGTCCAGTCACGCGTCGAGGGCATCCATTTCGACGTGGCGGTCTTCACCAACCTCAGCCACGACCATCTCGACTACCACGGCACGATGGAGGAGTACTTCGAGGCGAAGGCGATGCTCTTCACGCCCAGCCACGCGCTGCGCGGCGTCGTCCACGCCGACGATCGGTGGGGTCGGCTACTCCTGGAGCGCGCTCGCATCCCCACGGTCGCCGTTCATCACGCCGACGCCGCTGACATCGTGCTGCGTCCCGGCCACTCGGCATTCACGTGGCGCGGGCAGCGGATCACGACGCCGCTCACCGGTGCGGTCAATGTCGACAACGCCCTGTTGGCGGCCGAGGCCGCGCTGGCGCTCGGGGAGCCGGAGCTCGGGCCGGTGGAGATCGGACGGGCCATGGCCAACCTGGCTCCGATCCGGGGCCGGTTGCAGGTCATTGCCACACCAGGGAGCCGCGCCGGCGCCGGACCGGCCGCCCCTCCGGCGGGAGGCGAGCGCCCTTCGTTCACGGTGCTGGTGGACTACGCGCACACGCCGGCCGGGCTCGAGGTGGTCCTCGCCGAGGCGAGGGCGCTGGCGCCTGACGGCGGCGTGCTCTGCGTCTTCGGATGCGGTGGGAACCGTGACCGGGCCAAGCGACCCCTCATGGGAGCGGCGGCGGCTGACCTGAGCGACCTGGCGTTCCTGACGTCCGACAACCCGCGCGCCGAGGACCCCCTCGCCATCATCGAGGAGGTGCTGTCCGGCATCCCCGGCGGCCGTGCCAACCCCCGGGTCACGGTCGAGCCCGATCGGGGTGCGGCGATCCGCCTGGCGCTCGGTGCCGCGGGCCCCGGTGACGTGGTCGTGATCGCGGGGAAGGGCCACGAGACCTGGCAGGAAGTCGCCGGCCGGCGCCTCCCCTTCGACGATGCGGTGGAAGCCCGCCACGCCCTGTCCCGGCGGTTCGGATCCGACCCCCGGACGTGGGCGGACCCACCGGGAACGAGGCCCGTGGGCGCCGGCGCGTCGGCGCCCACGGGTTCGGCTCCACGTGGTTCCAATTCGGAGGCCTGACGGCACGTGCTCGGCCTGCTTGTCTCGGGATCGGTCGCTCTGTGGATCGCCATCCTCTCCACCCCCTTCCTGATCCGCTACTTCCGCCAACGTCAGCTCGGCCAGCACATCAGGGAGGACGGGCCTGCCTCCCACGTCGCCAAGGCGGGGACGCCCACCATGGGTGGGATTGCCATCGTCGGCGCCACCGTCGTCGGCTACGCCATCGGCCACATCGGCACCGAGATCCGCTTCTCGCGCACCGGCTACCTCGCCGTCGGCGCCGTGGTGGCGTTCGGCCTCATCGGCTACCTCGATGACTTCATCAAGGTCCACCACAAGCGCAGCCTCGGACTGAACAAACGGGGGAAGTCGGCGGCCCAGCTGGTGTGCGCGCTGGCGTTCGCCGAGTTGGCCGTGCACTGGGCCCATACGTCCACCGCGCTCTCGTTCACGCGGGCCAACGCCATCGGCATCAACCTCGGGCAGTACGTGTGGGTCCTCTTCGCCGTGCTGGTCATGGTCGGCGCGTCCAACGCGGTGAACATCACCGACGGGGTAGACGGGTTGGCCGCCGGCTCCGGGACGTTCTGCTTCGCCGTGCTCTCCATCATGGGCTACTGGATCTTCCGCCACTTTGCGATCTACCACGTGCTCCCCGCGTCGGCGATCGACCTCTCGCTGGTGGCGGTCGCGCTGGCCGGCGCCTGCATCGGGTTCCTGTGGTGGAACGCCGCACCGGCCAAGATCATCATGGGTGACACCGGGTCGCTCGCCATCGGCGCCGGCCTGGCGGCGCTGTGCCTCCTCCTCAACCTCGACCTGCTCCTGCTGGTGATCGGTGGGCTCTTCGTCATGGAGACCGTGTCGGTGATCCTCCAGATCATCAGCTTCCGCATGTTCCACCGCCGCATCTTCCGGATGGCCCCCATTCACCACCACTTTGAGATCGGGGGCTGGCCCGAGACGACGGTGATCGTCCGCTTCTGGATCCTCGGCGGGCTCTTTTGCGCGTTGGGGCTCGGCATCTTCTACGGCGACTTCCTCACGGTGGCGAAGTTCACATGACTCTCGCCAGCGCCTGCCGGCCAGTCGGAGGGCGGAGCGTCTCCGCAGTCCGCCACTTCGGCGGCGCGGTGGGGGAGACTGACGGCATGCATCGGGTGTCGGACCGGGCAGAGCGGCGCGCCCGCGCCCAATGGGAGCGCGTGGCATGACGTCCACGCGCACCGCCGCTTCGACCGAGCGCCACACGGCACCCCGGCCCCGCCGGGCGACCGCGCCGAAGGCTGGGGCGAAGGGGACGGCCGCCTCGCGGTCGTCGGCGCACCGCGACGGTGCCCGCGAGTCCGGGTTCGGCATCCGCCTCGGCAGCCACCGGGTGTCCGTCTCGACGCTGCTTCTGCTGGACGTGGTGCTGCTCTGCCTCATCGGGCTCGTCATGGTGGGCTCGGCGTCGTCGGTGATCTCCATCTCGACCTACGGCACGCCCTGGGCCATCCTGATCCGCGAAGTCATGTGGATGGCCATCGGCGCCGTGGTGTTGTGGTTGGCCGTCCGCCTCGACTACCGCAAGCTGCGCCGGTTCACCCCCCTTATCATGTTGGTGACGATCGGGTTGCTCTTCGTCGTCTTGGTACCGGGCCTCGGGGTCCATGCCATGGGGTCGAGCCGCTGGGTGGGTTTCGGGCAGTTCCGGCTGCAGCCGTCCGAGCTCATGAAGCTTGCTCTCACGCTGTTCGCCGCCGATTTCATCAGCCGCCGCCTCGATGAGGACGCCGCCGACCGCCGCATCATCGGCCCGCTGCTCATCGTGACCGGTTTCGCCTGCGTGCTCATCCTGGCCCAACCGGACATGGGCACGGCCATGGTCCTCGGCGTCATCGCGCTGGCGCTCCTGTTCGTCTCCGGGGTCCGCCTCGGTCCGGTGATGAAGGTGATGGCCGCCCTCGTCGGCCTGGCGCTGATCGTGGCGGTGGCCTCGCCCTACCGCCGGGCCCGGCTGCTGTCGTTCATGGACCCGTCGGCCCACAGCTCGGGATCGGGATACCAGGTCATGCAGTCGTTGATCGGGCTGGGGTCGGGCCACTTCGTCGGCGCCGGCCTCGGCGGCGGCCAGGCGCAGTGGGGGTTCCTCCCGAACGCGCACACCGACTTCATCTTCTCCGTCATCGGCGAGCAGCTCGGCATCGCCGGCGCCCTCCTGGTGCTGTGTCTCCTGGGCGCGTTCATGTGGCTCGGCATCCGGGCGGCGGTGCAGTCGCCGGACCGCTTCGGCGCGCTGCTGTCCCTCGGGCTCGTGGCCTGGGTGGGGGCGGAGACCCTCATCAACGTGGGAGCGGTGGTGGGCGTGCTGCCCGTTACCGGGATCCCGCTCCCGTTCATCTCCTTCGGCGGGTCGTCACTGGTGATCACCATGGCGGCGGCGGGCGTCCTGATCAACGTCGCCCGGCAGGGCGAGGCCGGGGGGACGTTGCGGGTGGCGGGCTCGACCCGCCGGTCCGCCGGTTCGGCTCGAGGTCGGTGAGGGCACGGCGCGCCATGGTGATCGCGGGCGGCGGGACGGGCGGTCACGTCGTCCCCTCGCTGCAGATCGCACGCGCGCTGGTCGACCGGGGGCACGCGGCGGCGTCGATCGAGCTCTACGGGTCGCGCCGCGGGCAGGAGGCGGCCACGTGGCCGACGCTCGAGTTCCCCCACACGCTCCTCCACGGCCGGGGGCTGCGCCGGAGCATGCGCCCCGCCGCCTGGTGGGCCAACGCGGGGGCGGTCGTGGGCCTGGCCTGGGCCTGCCTGCAAGCAATCGGCTCCTTCCTGCGCCGGCGGCCCCGCATCGTGGTCATCGTCGGCGGCTACGCCAGCTTCGCGGCGGGAGTGGCGGCGGTGCTGACGAGGGTGCCACTCGTCTGCGTGAGCACCGACGCCGTGCCCGGCGCCGTCAACCGCCTGCTGGGCCGCTTCGCCGTCGCCAATGCGGTGGCCTTCCCCGGGACGGACCTGCCCCGGGCCCACGTCACCGGCACGCCGGTGTGGCCCGAGCTCGCCGCGTTGCACCGGACTCCCGAGGGCCGGGCCACGAGCCGGGGCGCGCTGGGCCTACCGCCCGACCGCCAGACCGTGGCGTGCGCGGGCGGCTCGCTCGGCGCGCGGCAGGTCAACCGCGCCGTGGCGGACCTGGCTGAGTTATGGGGCTCCAGCGCGGACCGCTCGCTGTACCACGTCACCGGGCGACGTGACTATGACTCCTTCGCGCCGGGCGGCACGGCGGGGGGCGGGGACGACGGACGCGGCCTGTGCTACCGGGTCGTGCCCTTCGAGGACCGGATGCCCGAGTTCTACAACGCGGCCGACGTCTGCGTCGTCCGCGCCGGTGCCATGACGGTGGCCGAGGTGCTCGTCGCCGGGGTCCCGGCCATCCTCGTGCCGTTGCCCGGGGCCCCGCGCGACCACCAGACGCGCAACGCCGAGGCGCTGGTCGGCATGGGCGCGGCGGTCCAGATCCCCGATCACGACTGCGACGGGCGTCGGCTCGCCCTCGAGCTCGATGCGCTCCTGGCCGATCCCGAGCGCCTGCAGGCCATGCGCGTGGCGGCCCGCGAGAACGGGCATCCCGACGCGGCGTCCCGCGTCGCCGAGTTGGTGGACGCCCATGCCCGCTGACACCGGCAGCGCCGGCACGGCGCTGGACCTCGGCGTACCCCGGCGCATCCATATCGTCGGGATCGGAGGGGCCGGCATGAGCGCCGTCGCGCTCGTGCTCCGGGCCATGGGCCACACCGTCACCGGCTCGGACCTCAAGGACTCGCCGGTGGCGGAGCGCCTGCGCTCGCACGGCATCACGGTGGCGGTCGGGCACCGGCGGGAGAACGTGGCGGGCGTCGAGGCGGTGACGTACTCGCCTGCCGTCCAGCCGCAGAACGCGGAGCTCAGCGAGGCGCGCGCCGTGGGCATTCAGGTCGTGCCCCGCTCCGAGATGCTCGCGGCCATCTGCGCCACCCGCCGCTGCCTGGCCGTGTCCGGCACGCACGGGAAGACGACGACCGCCTCCATGCTGTCGCTGATCCTCGTCGAGGCGGGCATGCGTCCCTCGTTCCTCATCGGCGCCGACGTGAACGAGATCGGCACCAACGCCGTCTGGGACACGGGGGAGTGGCTCGTCGTCGAGGCGGACGAGAGCTACGGCACCTTCCAGGCGATCGTGCCCGACCTGGCCGTGCTGACCAGCGTGGAGCCGGACCACCTCGACTTCTACGGCACCTTCGACGTGCTGCGCGGTGCCTTCGCCGACTTCGTGGCGGGCGCACACCTGGGCTCGGTCGTCTGTGCCGACGACCCCGAAGCGGCGGCCATCGGACGGGAGCACGGCGCGACCACCGTCGGATCGGACCCGGGGTCGACCTACGTGATGGAGCATCTCGATCTGCAGCGCAGCTCCGTCTCCTTCACCTTGCGCGGACCGGGCGAGGCGCTTGGCACCGTCGCCATCGGCGTCCCGGGTCTGCACAATGCCCGGAACGGCGCAACTGCCGTGGTGGCGGCGCTGCTGGTCGGGGCGCCCTTCGACGCGGCCCAGGCCGCGCTGGCCCGTTTCGCCGGGGTGACGCGCCGCTTCGAGTTCCGCGGGGAGGCCGCGGGGGTGACCTTCGTCGACGACTACGCCCACCTGCCCTCTGAGGTGCGCGCCGCCCTGGCCACGGCCCGGACCGGCGGCTGGGCCCGCGTGGTCGCGGTGTTCCAGCCGCACCGCTTCTCCCGCACCGCCGCGCTGGCGACCGAGTTCGGGACGGCGTTCGCCGACGCCGACGTCCTGGTGGTGACGGACATCTACAGTGCCGGGGAACGGCCCGTCCCTGGTGTCTCGGGCCGGCTGGTGGCCGACGCCGTCCGGGCCCAGGACCCCCGGCTGCCCGTCACCTACGCGCCGCGCTGGGAGGAGTTGCGCCAGGACGTCGCCGCGGAGCTGCGTCCCGGCGACCTGTGCCTCACCCTCGGGGCGGGTGATCTGACCGCGCTGCCCGACGAGCTCCTCGAGTCGCCGCAGTGGTAACGCCCAGCGCCGGGCTGCGCGCCCTGGCCGGCCTCCTCGAAGGACGAGCGACCCTGATGAAGCCGCTCGGGCCGCTCACCACCTACGGCGTCGGTGGGCCGGCGGCGCTCTACCTCGAGATCGAGGGACCCGACGACCTCACGGCCGTGCGAGAGGTGCTGCGGAACCACGTCGCGGGCGCCGGTGTGCGTCCCGCCGTCTTCGTGCTCGGGCGAGGTTCCAACCTGCTCGTGGCGGACGAGGGTTTCGCGGGCATCGTGGTGCATCTCGGTGGGGGTTTCGCCGGCGTGGACCTGCCGCCTGCCCGCACGGGAGCCGGCGCGGGCGACGGCGCCGGCGCTGGCGCCGCGGCGGTGCGGGCGGGAGCCGCGGTGGCGCTCCCCGTGCTCGCCCGACGTGTGGCGGACGCGGGATGGTCCGGCCTGTCGTGGGCCGTCGGTGTGCCGGGGTCGGTCGGTGGCGCGGTGCGCATGAACGCGGGGGGTCACGGTTCGGACATGGCGTCGTGTCTCGTCCGCTACAGCTGGGTCGACCTCTTCAACGACGCCGGCGGCTGTGACGACGTCGGCGGCCTGGCCTACGGCTATCGCTCGTCGTCCGTGGCGCCTTCCCAGCTGGTGGTGGCGGCGGAGTTGGCCGTCACGCCGGGATCGCCTCACGAGGAACAGGCGGCAGTGAGCGCCATCGTCAGATGGCGGCGCGAGCATCAGCCCGGAGGCTCCAACGCGGGTTCGGTGTTCGCCAACCCGGATGGTGACTCGGCCGGACGACTCGTCGAGGCAGCCGGGCTGAAGGGGTTCCGGCTGGGCACGGCGCACGTCTCGGAGAAGCACGCCAACTTCATTCAGGCGGACAAGGGCGGTCGGGCCGACGACGTGCACGCGCTCATGGCGCACGTACGGCGAGTGGTGGCGGAGCAGTGCGGAGTCACGCTGCACACCGAGGTCCGCCTCCTCGGCTTCGGCGGCGGGAAAGATGGTCCGATGAACGCGAACGGCGGCGGACCGGGCGTGGGACCGGCCGGGGCGGCACCATGACGGCGGGAGGAACGGTTGGCGGACCGACAGGCGGGCAGGGCGCGTCGAGGGACAAGGGCGGCGCGCGGCGCGCACGACCGGGTTGGGGCTGGGCCGGAGGTCGCATGGACCCACGCATCTCGGCCCGGCGGACGGCGGTCATCAAGGAGCAGGGCCGGCGCCGGCTGATCGTGGGCGGCGTCGCACTCGGCGCCGTGGCCCTGCTCGTCGGCGGATGGTTCCTCGTCCACACGCCTCTCTTCTCGGCCCGCTCGGTGACGGTGACCGGCAACGTGCACGAGACAGCGGCACAGGTCGTGGCCCAGGCGGGACTGGCCAGCCGGCCGCCGCTGCTCGACGTGAACGCTGGCGGGGCGGCGGCCCGCCTCGAACAGCTCCCGTGGGTGCGCACGGCGACGGTGCGCGTGTCGTGGCCCGACGGCGTCCACGTCGCGGTGACCGAGGAGACCCCCCGTTTCACCGCCAGCACGGCGGCGGGCAGGTGGGAGCTGCTCAGCGACGACGGCCGGGTCCTCGGCGAGGCGGCGACCCGACCCCCGGGTCTCCTGCTCCTGACCGTCCCCGAACCGCCGGGCGAGCCGGGATCGGTGCTCTCCACCAAGGACGCGCCCGGGCTCCGGGTCGCGTCGTCGCTGCCGGCTTCGTTCGTCGGGCAGGTGACGGCGGTCACGGTCGAGCCGGCCGGCTGGGTGCAGCTGGCCCTGACCACGCCGATCGTGGTCGACATCGGCACCTCGGCCGAGCTCACCGCCAAGTACGAGGACGTTTCCTCGATTCTGGCGGGGGCCACCCTGCACAACGGGGATGTCATCGACGTCAGCGTCCCGGACGCGCCGACGGTGACGTCAGGCTGACCTAGGATGCTTGACCAGCCTGAACACCCCCCGTATGGTGGGGTCACGTTCCCGCACTGTGAACATCAACCTTCTCCAGAGGTTCAGGGATGGGTCGCTGGTCGCATCTCGCGGGTGGCGTCTGGCGGAAACCACCAGCGAGTGACCGGTCGGCGATCGGCCCGAGGACGAGGGAGTTCATGACGACCGTGCCTTCCCAGGGCAACTACCTGGCAGTGATCAAGGTGGTCGGGATCGGCGGCGGGGGGGTCAATGCCGTCAACCGCATGATCGACTCGGGTCTGCGCAACGTCGAATTCATCGCGGCCAACACCGACGCCCAGGCACTGCTCATGAGCGACGCCGATCTGAAGCTGGACATCGGGCGCCAGCTCACGCGCGGGCTCGGTGCGGGGAGCGACCCCGAGGTGGGACGGCTGGCCGCCGAGGAGCACCGGCCGGACATCGAGGAGGCGCTGCAGGGCGCCGACATGGTCTTCATCACGGCCGGCAAGGGTGGCGGGACCGGCACCGGCGCGGCACCGGTCGTGGCCGAGATCGCCAAGGGCCTCGGTGCGCTGACCATCGGCGTGGTCACCCGGCCCTTCACCTTCGAAGGCCGGCGCCGGGCCATGCAGGCGGAAAAGGGGATCCAGATCCTCAAGGAGAAGGTCGATACGCTCATCGTCATCCCGAACGACCGCCTGCTCACGGTGTCAAACGACAAGACCAGCATGGTCAACGCGTTCAAGATGGCCGACGAGGTTCTCCTGCAGGGTGTACGCGGCATCACCGACCTCATCACGGTGCCCGGGCTCATCAACACCGACTTCGCCGACGTGAAGATGGTCATGACCAACGCCGGCACCGCCATCATGGGCATCGGCTCGTCGATCGGCGAGGGACGGGCGGCCAACGCGGCACGGGCCGCCATTACGTCGCCGCTGCTCGAGGCGTCAATCGAGGGCGCCCGGGGCATGGTGCTCAACATCGCCGGCGGCTCGGACCTCGGGCTCTTCGAGGTGAACGAGGCTGCCGAGATCATCCATGGCGTGGCGCACCCCGATGCCAACATCATCTTCGGCGCCGTGATCGACGACAACATGGGCGACGAGGTGAGGGTGACGGTCATCGCCGCTGGGTTCGAACGCTGGGAGGAGGGCGCCGCCCCCTCCAACAAGGCGGGCGACCTGGCCTCGACGATCTTCGCCACACCCGAGCCGGTGGACATCTTCGCCGACGCCACCGCGTCGGACGAGGAGCTCGACCTGGGAGACGACGATTTCGACGTCCCCTCCTTCCTCCGCTAGCGACGACGTCGCACAGAGGCTCATTGCGGTCCGGCAGCGGATCGAGCACGCCGGCGGCGATCCGTCCCGGGTGCGAGTGATCGGCGTCACCAAGGGGTTCGGTCCGGGGGCGGTCCAGGCGGCGCGCCGGGCCGGGCTGACGGACCTGGGCGAGAACTACGCGGCAGAGCTGGTGGGCAAAGCGGCGTCCGACCGGGACGACGACGGGGTGGTCTGGCACTTTCTCGGTGCGGTGCAACGGAACAAGGTGGCGCAGCTCGCCCCGATCGTGGGTGTGTGGCAGAGCCTGGCCCGCGAGAGCGAGGGTGCCCGGATCGCCCGCTTCGCCCCGCGGGCACGGGTCCTGGTGCAGGTCGAGACCACGGGCCTGCCGGGCCGTAACGGATGCCCTCCTGCCGCAGCGGGCGAGCTGGTGTCGCGTCTCGGCGATCTCGGACTGGAGGTGCGAGGGCTTATGACGGTGGCGGCGCCCGGCGAGGGCGCCGCGAAGGAGGCCTTCGAATCACTGGCCCGCCTGGCCGACCGCCTGGGGTTGGAGGAGCGCTCCATGGGCATGAGCGACGACCTCGAGGCCGCCGTGTTCGCCGGGTCGACCATGGTGCGCATCGGGCGGGCCCTTTTCGGGGCCCGCCCGCCGGCGACCGCAGCGTGAGGTGGAGGCCGACGGGCAACCTGCGGTTGAGGCCGATGTCAGTCTGAGCAGGAGCGTGACGGTGAGGAGAGCCCGGGCTCCGGTCGCCCGGACCCGCCTGGGTTGCCGAGCAGGCACTACGCTGTCCCTGGACAGGAGAAGGCATGTCACCCTCGTTCATGAAGAAGACCATGGTGTATCTCGGCCTGCTCGACGACGAGTACGACGAGTACGACGACCTGGAGGACCGCGCCCCGCGTGGATTCTCGGCCGCGAGCCGTGTCGAGCCCCGGGCCCAGGACCAGGACCAGGCCGAGGAGTTCAGCGGAGGCATGAGCAGGGTCCGTACCATCCCCCGCGAGTCCGCCCAACCGAGCCAGCAGGCACGGTCGGCGCCGAGCAACGTGGCCCCACGCCCCACGGCGGTGCGGGCCGTGCCGGTCGACCCCACGATGAACCCGACCGGGCCGGCGCCGAGCCCGCCGTCGTCGGGCCGGGTGCACGTGGTCGCCCCCTCACGGTTCGGTGACGCCAAGGAGATCGCCGATCGCCTGAAGGACAACCGGCCGGTGATCGTGAACCTCCAGATGGCCGATCGCGACCTGCAGCGCCGAATGATCGACTTCTGCAGCGGGGTGACCTATGCCCTGAGCGGCGAGATGGAGAAGGTCGCGGACCAGGTCTTCCTACTGGCGCCCACGAACGTCAAGGTCTCCGAAGAGGAGCGGCAGCGCCTGGTTGAGCGCGGCTTCGGCCGCGACTGATTCCACTACCCTCGAGGGACAGTGAGCATCTTTCGTCTCCTCGCGTGGCTGATCGAGGCCTATATCTGGCTGATCATGTTTCCCTACGCAATCTTGAGCTGGTTCCGGATTCAGCCCGGGACGACGCTGGCCCGGATCCAGTACTTCCTCTTCCAGGCGACCGAGCCCGTCCTGCGCCCGGTGCGTCGGATCATCAGGCCGATGGGGGGGCTCGACTTCTCCTTCCTCGTGGTCATCCTGGTTGCACAATTTGTGCTGATTCCCGTACTCCTCGCCTGATTCCGTAGGTTCACGGAACGGCAGGTAGGGACGGTTAGACT
The DNA here is from genome assembly GCA_963755375.1 of uncultured Acidimicrobiaceae bacterium. Taxonomy (GTDB): domain Bacteria; phylum Actinomycetota; class Acidimicrobiia; order Acidimicrobiales; family RAAP-2; genus Bog-473. The sequence continues at coordinate 589,737 of CAVWKG010000016.1, forward strand.
CGGCGACCATGGACAGTTCTCAGGCTCCGTCATCGATCCTCGACACACTCCGCACCGTGGAGTTCCGCCTCGGTCTGAAGGGTTACAACGTCGACGAAGTCGATGAGTACCTGGACAAGGCGGCCCAGGAGGCCGAAGGGCTGCAGGATCACGTCCGGCAGCTGAACGAGCGGTTGCGCCAGGCGAGCGAACGCATCGCGCAGCTCGAGCGGGAGAAGCGCGCCGCACCGGTGGCGGCCGAGCCCGCAGACGGAGCTGCCGTGGCCGCCGCGGCAGCGTCGGCCGACGCCGCCGCACTTTCCGACGAGACGCTGCAGCGCACGCTCCTCCTGGCACAGAAGTTCGTCGACCAGACGAAGCGGGAGAGCGAGGCGGAGGCCGCAGCGGTGGTCGCCCAGGCAGAGGAGACCGCCCGCGGCGCCATTGCTGCCGCTGAGGCGACGGCAGCGCAGCTGCAGGCCGAGACGCACCAGAAGCTGCGCGAAGAAGTCACGCGGCTGGAAACCACCCGGACCGAGTTGGCCACCGATGTCGAGAGCATGGCCCGCCATCTCGAGTCGGAGCGCAACCGACTCCGTGGCGCGCTGTCGGAGATCCTCAAGTGGGTGGACGAGAACGTGCAGCCGGCGAACTCGCTCATGGGCGTGAAGCCGAAGTCGGCAGCGGCCACCCAGGCCGCTGACACCGAGGACGCGACGGGGCGACCGCCGGAGGCCGACGACGGCGCACCGACGCTGAATCTGCAGAGCGCGTCTGCCTCGGGAGCACCCCGGCCCCTCTGAACCGCATCGCACGGGCGGCGGGGCTTTGTTGCCCCCGTCCCTAGCTGTCCGGTATCGTCACCCGCTCCCCGGACGAGGTCGTCTTCTGGGAATGGAGGCCACCTGACGTGGTCCGAAGGAGGGAACGATGACCCCAGCGAGCAAAGGTGCCCAGGTCAAGAGGGCACCTGCGTCGCGCTCGGCCGCCAGTGGAACCTCACGGGCCGGGAACAAAAAGTCCTCGGCGAAGGTTGAGGCAACGGCCAGCAAGCAGTCCGTTCCCACCAAAAAGAAGGCAGCTCCTGTTGTGAAGAAAGCAGCCACCGCGGCGAAGAAGACCGCACCGCCAGCGAAGAAGCCGACTGTCGTCGCGCCCAAAAAGGCCGTGACGGCGACCGCCAAGAAGTCGGCCACGACCAAGAAGGCAGCGCCGCCGTCCAAGAAGTCAGCGCCTGCTGCGAAAAAGGCCGCGCCGGCCAAGAAGGCAGCCGCGACACCGGTGGCGGCCAAGAAGCCTGCCGCAAAGAAATCCTCTTCCGCCGCGGGCGGGTCCAGGGCGAGTGCTGCGAACGGCGCCGGCGCAGTCGTGGCGCCGCCGCGTACGACGTTCTCGCCGAAGCCCAAGCCGCCGCCCCCGGTCCGGCCGAAGACTGGCCCCTACGCCAAGGACACCAAATTCCTCGACGAGGTGCGTGAATTGTTGCAGGCCGATCGCGCCATCTACCAGGAGCAGGCGACCTCGTTGCGTGCCGAGGCGGACTCGCTCGCGCTCGAGCGGGAGCCGGGGGATGTGCAATTCGACGAGGAGTCGGGTGAGGGTGGCACCGTCACAGTGGATCGGGAGCGCAATCTTGCGCTGTCGGGACAAGCGGTGTTGGCGGTCGAGGAGATCGACGATGCGTTGCGGCGGATCGACGACAAGACCTATGGGTACTGCGAGCGGTGCTTCCAACCCATCCCGAAGCCGCGCCTGCGGGCGCTGCCCTATGCCCGTCTCTGCGTCGCGTGTAAGAGCGGAGGGCTGTCGCGGCGCTGACCCGCTCCGGGGTCCTGGCCTTTGCCATAGCTGCGATCGTGGTGGTGGCGGACCGGGTGACCACGTCGCTCGCCATGGATCATCTTCACGATGTGCGGCACGTCTGGGGGCCGTTCGGCCTGGCTCTCACCTACAACTCAGGCTTCGCCTTCAGCCTTTTCAGCGGGCGGGCCTTCTTCGTGACGGTGCTGCTGTGCATCGGGGTCGTGGTGGTGGCCATCGTGGTGGCCCAGGTCCGTACGCTGGCGCTGGCGGTGGGGTCGGGGCTGGTCCTCGGAGGCGCCATCGGGAATCTGAGCGAGCGGATCGTCGGTGGGCACGCCGGGCAGGTGCCCGACTTCATCACGCTGGACCACTGGCCCACGTTCAACCTGGCCGACGCATCTGTGACCATCGGTGTGATCATCGTCATCGTGACCCTCCTCGTCGGAGGCCGGTCGGCCGTGGACCAGTCGAAAGCCCAGGAGGTCGTATGAACGGGGATCCGGATCCGGATCCGGGTGCTGCGCCGGCTGAGACCGGCGCCGAGGAGACCATTTCGACCGAGGTCCCGGCGCTGCTGGCGGGCGTCCGAGTGGATCGAGGCGTCGCCATGGTGGCCGACGTCTCCAGGGGTGCGGCCGCCCATCTGATTGCGGCGGGACGGGTCCTGGTCGACGGTTCGCCCGTCGCCGCGGGCCGGGTGGTGCTCCAAGAGGGCGCCACCCTCACGGTCATGCTGCCCGCCGTCCGGGACGCCGGGGTGGCCGCGGAGCCCGACGTGCGTTTCGAGGTCGTCTACGCCGACGACGTGGTTGCCGTGGTGGACAAGCCGGCCGGGCTCGTCGTGCACCCCGGCGCCGGGCACGACGAGGGGACCCTAGTCGGGGGTCTCCTGGCCCGCTTCCCTGACCTGGCCGAGCTGGTGGCGGCCGGGGTGTGCCCACCCGACCGTCCTGGGATCGTGCATCGCCTCGACAAGGGAACCTCGGGCCTCCTCGCCGTGGCCCGGACCGAGGAGTCCTACCGCGCGCTGGTCGACCAGTTGGCGACCAGGACCATGGAGCGCCGGTATCTCGCCCTGGTGGAGGGTGACGTGGCCGAGGAACGCGGCGAGGTGGAGGCGCCCATCGGTCGATCCACCCGCACGCCCACGAAGATGGCGGTCACCGCCTCGGGGAAGCCGGCGCGCACCGGCTACACGGTTTTGGAGCGGCGAACCGGGGAGAGGCCGATGACCCTGCTCGAGCTGACGCTCCAGAGCGGGAGGACCCATCAGATCCGTGTGCACATGGCCGCCATCGGGCACCCCGTGGTGGGGGACGCTCGCTACGGGATGCCGGACAAGCGTCTCGGACCAGGGCGATTCTTCCTGCACGCCTTCAACCTTGCCTTCGCCCATCCGCTCACGGGCGCCCGCACCGAGTTCACGTCGCCGCTGCCGCAGGACCTCGACGCCTACCTCGCGTAACCCGGCCTGCACCCGCTCGGAGGAAGCGGCCGGCTTGGGAGACAGGGGCCCTGGAGACAGACAGCATCACTGGCTTGGAGCTCTCCGGCCCTTTGACAGCGTCCCCCCTGGGCGGGGGGTGCGAGCAGTCAGGGCCGGCTCGACGGAGGTGCTCCTCGCGGGGCGTTGCATGTGCCCCCGGGCCGGAGCCGGAGGGACGCTGCCTCAGGCGGCCTCGTGGACGCCGACCACGTCGGCATCGAACGAGAGCGCAGCCAGCGCCTCCTCCTCGGCCCGGCGCACTCGGCGGACGCCCACGCCGAGCCGCTCCGCCGTCGACTGCAACGAGGCGGGGGAGTCGCCGTCGAAGCCGAAGCGGAGTCGGAGCACGTCGCGTTGCAGGCCCGGCAGGCGCTCGACCGCGTCGCGGAGTCGCTCGTAGACCATCGTCTCCTCGACGTCGGCCGGGAAGTCCGAGTCGTCCGGAGCCACCAGCTCACCCAGAGTCGTGGATGACTCGAGTGCGGCGGGTTGGTCGAGCGACGCGGTCACCCGGGCCACGTCCTCGAGGGCCTCCCGCTCGTCTGCGGTCAGTCCCGTCGCCTCGTCCAGCTCGGACGTGGTGGGGGCTCGGCCCAGCGTGCTGGCCAATTCGGACTTGGTCAGCTCCAGGCGCTGAATCTGCTCGCCCACCTCTAGGGGGATGCGGATCGTCCGGCCGTGTTGCTGGACGGCGCGCTGCAGCGCCTGGCGGATCCACCACGTGGCGTACGTGGAGAAGCGGAAGCCCCGCTCCCAGTCGAACTTGTCGACGGCGCGCATCAGGCCGAACGTGCCCTCCTGGACCAGATCGGCCATGTCGACTCCCCGGTCCTGATAGCGCCGGGCCCAATGCACCACCAACCGCAGGTTGGCGGCCACCATCTGCTTGCGCGCAGCTTCGTCTCCGGCCGCGACCCGCTTCGCCAGCTCGACCTGCTGCTCATGGTCGGGCATAGGGAATTGGTCGAGGTCTCGCAGCATCAGTCCCAATGTGTCCGACGTGCTCACCGCGCTCTTCATCATCACTCCAGACGCTCTTCGCTCACTCTCAGTCGTACGTACCCGGGTTGTTCAGGGATCAACCCGACGTGTACAACCGAGCCGACCCCCGGATCATTCCATCGGGGTGTTCGGACCGAGTTGCGCCGATTTCTGGCCCGTGGTGGTCTACGCCCATGCCCGGCCGGATGGTGTTGTTGCGACACGGAGCGACCGCATGGTCCGAGACAGGGAAACACACCGGTCGCACGGATATTCCCCTCCTTGCCGAAGGCTATGAGCAGGCAAAAGCCGCCGGCGCGCTCGTGCGCCAATTCGGCCCCACCTCCTTCGGCCAGGTGCTGACCAGTCCGCTGGTACGGGCCGAGGAGACGTGCACCTTTGCCGGTTTCACCGGGGACCGTGATCCCGACCTCATGGAGTGGGACTACGGCACCTACGAGGGGCTGACCACGGCGGAGATCCGGCAGCGCAGGCCCGGTTGGACGCTCTGGGACGAGGGCGTGCCCGGGGGTGAGCGGGCGGCCGACGTCGGGCGGCGGGCCGACCGGGTCATTCAGCGGGCACGGGAGCTCGAGACGGACACTCTCTGCGTGGCCCACGGGCACATCCTGCGTGTCCTCACGGCGCGGTGGCTCGGGTTGCCGCCGGTGGCCGGGCGGCTGTTTCTCTTGCGAACGGGTGCCGTCTGCGTCCTGGGCTGGGAGCTCGACTGGCCGGCGATCGAGGCGTGGAACCTGAGAGGTTGACTCGCGAGGCGCCAGCGCTCTAGACGACCGCGGCCACGCCTCCCTGGGCCCGAGCGACCATGTCGGCCAGGCTGTAGGACTGCAGGTGGGTGCGGATCGTCTCGCCGACGTCCGCCCAGACGGCCAGCAGGACGCACTGGCCCTCGTGGTCACACGCGCCGTTTTCGTGGGGCTCCCCGAAGTCACCGGCGGCAATGGGGCCGTCGACGGCCGAGACGATCTGGGCCAGGGAGATCTCCTCCGGCGGTCGGGCGAGCACGTATCCACCTCCGACACCACGCTTCGAGCGGACCAGTCCGGCGCCCTTGAGGGCCAGCAGGATCTGCTCCAGATAGGGCTGGGGGAGGGCGGTGCGGACCGCGATGTCCCTGACCGAGGTGGGTGTCTCGGCCCCGTGCAGGGCGAGCGAAAGCAGCGCCCGACTGGCGTAGTCACCCCGCGTGGAAACCCTCACACCGTGCAATCCTACCGGCCCATCCGTGGGTGGAGGGGGTGCGTCGGTCGTAGGGTGTCCCTCCGTGAGCGACGGCGCACCGGACCTGGCGACGGCGTCAACCCACACGGGCGGGGGAGCGCAGCCCCGAAACCGGCCCGAGCCGCTCCTGCCCGACTGGGAGGGACCGTGCCTCCACCGCGTGGTGCCCGCCCTGCTCGGTGAGCTGGCCCACCCGGGGGGCGCCCTGCCGCGGTGGTTCCCCGACCCCGTGGCGGGCGCCGAGCAGGTCGTGCTCCTGGTGATCGACGGACTCGGCGAGGAGCAGCTCCGGGAACGCAGCGACCTGGCCCCCGTGCTCTCGAGCGGTGTCGGAGGGCCGATCACCTCGGTCGCCCCGAGCACGACGGCATGCGCCCTGACCACCCTGGTCACCGGGAGGGTGCCGGCCGAGCACGGCGTCGTCGGCTACCGGCTCGCCCTCGACGGCGAGGTGATGAACGTGCTCCAGTGGTCGCTGTGCGGGGCCGACGCCCGCGTGTCCGTGCCGGCGTCGAAGTTCCAGCCTTTCGAGTCGTTTCCCGGTTCCCGGGGACCCGTTCCGGTCGTGACGCGCTACGACTTCGGGCCGACCGGGTTCACCGCCGCGCATCTGGGCCACGTGGAGTTGCACCGCTGGCACACGCCGGCCGGGCTCGTGACCGCGGTCCGCGAGCTGACGGCGGCCCGCGCCCCTTTCGTGTACGCCTACTACGAAGGCATCGACAAGGTGGCGCACGCCGAGGGGTTGGGCCCGTACTACGACGACGAGCTGCGGGCGGTCGATCGCCTCGTCGGTGACGTGCTGGAGGCGCTCCCGCCGGGTTCGGTGCTCGTCGTCACCGCCGATCACGGACAGGTCGAGGTCGGGAACTCGGTCGAGCTCATCGGTCCGGAGATCATGCAGGCCACGACCCTCATCAGTGGGGAAGGACGGTTCCGCTGGCTGCACGTCCGCCCGGGCGCCACCACGGATGTCGCGGCGACGGCGTCGGCACTCCACGGCGATGTCGCGTGGGTGCGGACCAAGGAGCAGATGATCGAGGAGGGGTGGCTCGGCGGCGTGCCGTCGCCGGAAGTCTCGGCACGCCTGGGCGATGTCGCCCTGGTGCCCTTCACCCCGACGGCCTTCCTCGACCCTGCGGACGTCGGTGAGCTGCGCCTCAAGGCCCGGCACGGCTCCCTGACCCCGGCGGAGATGTACATCCCTCTCTTGGGCTGGCGGGCTTCGTGAGCGGGGGGCCGCCGGTGGCAACATTGGCCGGTCGCCACGACGGCGCTACCGGCGAGCGACCCCGACGATCGGACAGGGACGGAAGGCACCATGGCTGACGCGACGAACGATGACGTGACCGAGAGCGAGACGCCCGACGACGGGTCAGCCGGGGCGATCTCCCCCGCCGACGGGTCAGCCGGGGCGATCTCGCCCGACGAGGTCCTGGCGGGCGGGAGCCGGGACGAGTCGGGCGAGGAGCGGAAGACCGAATCGGTGAACGAGCCGGCCAGGGTGCTGCGCATCGGCTCTATGGTCAAGACGCTGCTCGACGAGGTGCGGGCGGCCCCGCTGGACGAGAAGAGCCGGGTGCGCCTGCGCGAGATCTACGAGCAGTCGATCCACGAGCTGTCGGAGGGGCTGTCGCCGGATCTGGTGGCCGAGCTCGACCGCATGGCGCTGCCCTTCGACTCGAACGCGCCGAGCGAGGCCGAGCTGCGCATCGCGCAAGCGCAGCTCGTCGGCTGGCTCGAGGGGCTGTTCCAAGGGATCCAGGCGACCTTGATGTCCCAGCAGATGGCGGCACGGGCCCAGCTCGAGGAGATGCGACAGCGCGGGTTGCCCTCGGCCGGCGAGACGGGGCGCACGGGCGCCTACCTCTGAGCGAGGGGACTTGGCGTACGCGAGGCTGGACCGGTGACGAACGGCGAGGCGACCGCTGGCGACGACACCACGCCGACCGGGCCGCCCTCCTTTCCAGGCAATGCGCCGCCCCCACCGCCGGCGGCACCGGGTCCGCCCGCCTTCCCAGTCGGTGGCCGGATGCCGAGCGGTGGCCCGCCTCCCTTCGGGACCGCGACCGCCCCCTTCGCCTCGTGGGGCATCCGACTGGGTGGCTACCTGATCGACTCGGTGATCTTCCTGGCCGTGCTCGCCGTCTTCTTCGTGCTGTTCCGCCACAGCAACACCCTCCAGGTGCACCTGATGGCACGGCGCGGGACGCGCCGGCGACACATCTCGGCGGTGCCCTTCGTGATCACCGGCCTGCTCTACGTGGTGTACGGCACGGTGCTGTGCGGCTCACGGCGGGGCCAGACCGTGGGCATGATGGCGGTGGGTGTCCGGGCCGTCCGGGAGGGTTCGCTCGAGGTGCTCGGCTACGGGCGGGCGCTGGCCCGGGCGCTCGTCGAAGGCGTCTTGCGCCTGCTGGAGCTCGTCTCCCTCGTCCTGGGCCTGATCTGGCTGCTCGACATGCTGTTCCCGCTGTGGGACAAGAAGCGCCAGACCTTGCACGACAAGGTGGCCGGATCGGTCGTCCTGCGGCTCCCACGGGCGGGGTAGATTGCTGAGTCCGGGGCGAATCACACAGGTGTAAGTTTGACGAGACGTGGCGAAAGGAGGGCCGGTGTCGGAGCGGTCGTTTACGCATCTGCACACCCACACCGAGTTCTCCATGCTGGACGGGGCGGCGCGGGTGGGGGACCTGGTCGCTGCTGCCGTGGCCGACGGGCAGCCGGCGTTGGGCATCACGGACCACGGGAACATGTACGGGGTCCTCGACTTCTACAAGGCCTGCCGTGACCAGGGCGTGGTGCCGATCATCGGGACCGAGTCCTACATGGCCGGCGAGTCGAGGCTCGAGCGGCCGGTGCGCCGGGGTCGGGTGGACGACACCGGCGGGGACGTCGAAGGGGGTCAGAAGCTCTACTACCACCTCACCCTCCTCGCCGAGACGGTCGCGGGCTACCGCAACCTCATGCAGCTGTCCTCGGCGGCGTATCTCGAGGGCTACTACTACAAGCCGCGGGTCGACTGGGAGCTCCTCGAGCGCCACCACACCGGGCTGATCGCCACCACGGGGTGCCTGGGCGGGGTGGTGCTCCAGGCTCTGCTGGCCGGCGACGTCGAGGGGGCCGAGCAGAAGGCGGCCCGGCTGCAGGACATCTTCGGGCGGGACAACCTCTTCGTCGAGCTCCAGGACCATGGGATCGCCGACCAGCACCGGACGAATCCGCAGCTGATCGAGATCGCCCGCCGGATCGACGCACCGCTGCTGGCCACCAACGACAGCCACTACACCCACCGCGAGGACGCCGTGGCCCACGACGCCCTTCTGTGCGTGCAGACCGGCGCCCTCCTCTCCGACACCAACCGCTTCAAGTTCGAGGGCACCGAGCACTATCTCAAGACGGCGGCCGAAATGCGCCACCTCTTCCGCGACGTCCCCGAGGCGTGCGACAACACGCTGCTCATCGCCGAGCGGGCCGACGTGCAGATCGAGCTCGGCAAGCCGAGCCTCCCCGAGTTCCCGGTCCCCGACCGGTTCAGCGGCGAGACCTACGAGGAGCGGGCGCTGGCGTATCTCCGCGACCTCACCTACGACGGCGCACGGGAGCGCTACGGCGCCTCGCTGCCCCCGGAGGTGGCCGAGCGCCTCGACTACGAGCTCGGTGTCATCGGGAACATGGGCTTCGCCGCCTACTTCCTCGTCGTGTGGGACCTGATCCGCTTCGCGCGCGAGTCGAACATCAGGGTGGGCCCGGGCCGAGGGTCGGCGGCCGGCTGTTGCGTGGCCTACTGCCTCAAGATCGTGGACCTCGACCCGATCCGTTACGACCTGCTCTTCGAACGCTTCCTGAACCCTGGCCGCAAGCAGATGCCCGACATCGACATGGACTTCGACGAGCGCTACCGCGCCGACGTCATGCGCTACGCGGCGGAGAAGTACGGCAGCGACCGCGTGGCCCAGGTCATCACGTTCTCGACGATCAAGGCGCGGGCCGCCGTGCGCGACGCGGCGAGGGTGCTCGGCAAGCCCTACATCGTGGGCGATCGCATCGCCAAGGCGATGCCGCCCCTCGTCATGGGGCGCGACACCCCCCTGCACGCGTGCATCACCAAGACGGACGGGCACGAGGAGGGGTTCGCGGCGGCGGCCGAACTGCGCACCATGCGCGACACCGATCCCGACGCCAAAGAGGTCATTGAGGTCGCGCTCGGACTCGAGGGGCTGCGGCGCCAGGACGGCATCCACGCCGCGGCGGTGGTCATCTCGCGCGACCCGCTGACCGACTATCTGCCCATTCAGCGCAAGCCCGACGCGGGCGGGGACCCCGAGGACGCGCCCATCGTCACGCAGTACGAAATGCACGGCGTCGAGGACCTCGGGCTGCTCAAGATGGACTTCCTCGGCCTGCGCAACCTGTCGGTCATGGAGCGCGCCCTCGACCTCATCGAGATGGAGACGGGCGAACGACCCGACATCGACGCGGTCGATCTGACCGACGAGCCGACGCTCGAAATGCTCCGGCGCGCCGAGTCCATCGGGGTTTTCCAGCTCGAGGGTGCGGCGATGCGCCAGACCCTGCGCGCGCTCGCGCCGACGAGCTTCGACGACGTCGCGGCCCTCGTGGCCCTCTACCGCCCAGGTCCCATGGCGGCCAACATGCACCGGGACTACCCCGAATTGAAGAACGGACGCAAGGAGCTCACCTACCTGCATCCCGACATCGAGCCCATCCTCAAGGACACCTACGGGCTCATGCTCTATCAGGAGTCGGTGATGCGGGTCGCCCAGAAGTTCGCCGGGTACAGCCTCGAGGAGGCCGACAACCTGCGCAAGGCGTGCGGCAAGAAGATCCGCGCCATGATCGCCGCCGAGCGCGAGAAGTTCGTTGCCGGGTGCACCGCCGAGGGCTATGGCGAGGAACTGGGGACGCAGCTGTTCGACATCATCGAGCCGTTCGCCGACTACGCGTTCAACAAGTCCCACTCCTACGGCTACGGCCTCGTCGCCTACCAGACGGCGTGGCTCAAGGCACATTACCCGGTCGAGTACATGTCGGCGCTCCTCACGTCCGTGAAGGACAACAAGGACAAGACGGCGGTGTACCTCGCCGAGTGCCGCTCCATGCGGATCGACGTGCTGGTGCCCGACGTGAACCGGTCGGTGGCGGAGTTCGCGCCCGACCGCACTGTCGAAGTGGACGGCAGCGGCGGGCCCAATCAGGCCATCGTCTTCGGCCTGGCCGCGGTGCGCAACGTGGGCGAGAGCCTGGTGGAACGGATCGTGGTCGAGCGCAACGCCAACGGCCCCTTCGAGGACATCTTCGACTTCTGCGCCCGGGTGGACCCCGTGGTCCTCAACAAGCGGACCATGGAGTCCCTCGTCAAGGGAGGCGCGTTCGACTCGCTCGGCCACCCGCGCCAGGGCCTCTGCCTGGTCCTGGAGGCCGTGGTCGATCGCACGCTCGAGCGGCGCAAGGAGCAGGACCTGGGCATCACCTCACTCTTCGCCGCCTTCGAGGACGAGCAGGCCGACCCCGGTTGGGGCGGCGCCAAGGTCGCCATCCCCGAGACCGAGTTCGACAAGGCACAGCGACTGGCTTTCGAGAAGGAGATGCTCGGCCTCTACGTGAGTGACCACCCGCTCATGGGATACGAGGCGGCCTTGGCCCGGTACACCGACTCCACGCTGTCGGACATGCGGGAGGACGACACGGCCGTGGGGGATCGCTCGCCCGTCCGGTCGGTGGGCGGTGTGGTGACGGACCTGCGGCGCTCCTACACGAAGAAGGGCGACCTCATGGCCCGGTTCGTGCTCGAAGACCTGCAGGCGGCGATGGAGGTCTTCGTCTTCCCCAAGACCATGGCCGAGTACGGCGCGCTGATTGAGAACGACGCCATCCTGGTCATACGGGGCCGGCTCGACACCCGGGAGGAGGAGCCCAAGATCGTCTGCATGGAGGTCTCCCGGCCGATCCTCGAGCGGGGCCAGGAGGACCTCCACATCACGCTGCCCCTGGGAGTGCTCACCAACGCCAAGGTCGACGGGTTGAAGGACGTGCTGGGCGGGCACCCGGGGCCGTCACCGGTGCTGCTCCACGTTGGCGCCAAGGTCCTACGGCTCCCACCGGAGTTCAACGTCGACTGCCGCAACGGCCTGGTGGGGGAGCTCAAGCGGCTCCTCGGCCAGAGTGCCGTGCTGTCCTGAGACGGTGACGACGGTGTCAGAAACGACATCTGAGCTGGGGTGATGGAGGAATCGACCGGCCCGGACCCCCACCCGGCGGGTCGGGTCGGTTGGGAACTCGTTGAGCGCAACCAGTAGACTGGACCCATGCCGATCGTAGTGAGCACCAAGGACTGCACTGCGCTCAGCGACGCTGAGCTCGTCGAAATGGCGGATCTTTGTGCGGACCGACCACCCGGTTTCGACATCGGCTATCTCTCCAAAGAGCGTGAGGCCTGGGTGCTCGTCACCCAGGCGCGGGAGGGGAACAAGCTGCGGGGGTACTCGTTCTGCACCCTCGAGCGAATCGGAGGGACTCCCTCCCTGCTGGTCGGGCTGGCGTTGGTCGATCGCACCTCGCGTGCCGAGGCGGCCCTGAAGGGCATCATGGCGGACCAGTACCGCCGGGCCCTGCTGGCCTTCCCCGACGAGGATGTCCTGCTGGGGACGCGCCTCCTGACACCCGAGGGATTCCGCGCCTTCAACGGGCTCCAGGACGTCGTGCCCTTCCCGGGTCACAAGTCCTCCGGCGAGGAGCGGGCCTGGGCGCGGCGCCTGTCGAAGCGGTTCGGCTGCGAGAGCAGGCTGGACGACCGCACCTTCGTCCTGAAGGGTGACGGCTCGGTTGCGGGTGGCCTGGACTTCGTCGCTCCCAAGGTCAAGATCCCCGAGGGGGTCGAGACGCACTTCGACAGCTTCAAGGCCGACCGGGGTGACCGGCTGGTCGCCTTCGGCTGGGCGATGGCCGAGGACCTGGCCGGGGGCAAGCTCGGCCGCTGAGCCCGGGCCCGGGTCAACCCCGGGGCAACACCGCCGCGCACACCTTGTAGCAGTGGCCGTCCCGTGGGGGGCTGACCGTCACCAGCAGGTATTGGGGATCGAATCCCAGCGCGGTCGCCAGGCTCTTCCCACTCAGGCGCTCGCGGCGGGCCGCATCGAGGGCGCGCGCCGCATTGCGGTCTTCCACGGGCAGCCAGACGTCGTCGCGGTCCCACCCGAAGCGGACCCAGGTGGTGCCGTCGGCCTGCCGCCGGATGAGCTGGGGCCGCCGCGTCGGTTCGATCAGCGCCACCGACGGTCGGAAGCCCCGGAATTCCCAATAGGGCGCCGAGGGTCCCGGGAAGCCGAGCAAGGGGCCGTCGGGTGACGCCACCAGCCGACGGAGGAGCTTGCGCAGACGCCGCCCCCGCAGGGTGCCCACGTGGCGCGGCAGGTCGGCGACCGTGGTCGCCTCGGGCCGGGCCAGGTCGTCGCGTTCGGGATCGTCGGCCAGCGTCACCTCCACCACGTCGAAGGTGCTGATGTCGGGGTCGTATCCCTCGGGCCACGGCACGCGGACCCGCATGACGGTGCGGGTCGCCAAGTCGACGACGGTGGTGTCCTCGAGGGTGGAGGACAGCACGAGCAGATGGAGGGTGGAGCCGCCGGCGGTGGGGACGCGCTCGGTGCGGCGGGCCGACCGGCGGAGAAGGCGGGTCGGGTCGGTCGCAGTCTCCGCCGTGCGGCGGTGGACGGCGTCGGTGTCGGTGTCGGCGTCTGCCTCGTGGTCCACCATGAACTCAGGGACGTCGACACCGCCGGCTTCGTCGCTGGCGGTACGCCCGGGGTTCCGGCCGTCGCCATTGCCGTCGCCATTGCCATCGTCACCGCCATCGGTGCCGTTCGTCCCGAAGGGTCCGCTCATCCGATCAGTGACTCCAGTTGACCGGCCAACGTGGCGCCGTCCGCCGCCGGCATCCGGCACGAGCGCCCCTGGCACACATAGGCCCGCGCAGGCTCGAGGGGGCGTCCCTCGAAGAGTGGACCCTTGTCGGGCTCGCCCCACGCCACGACGACGGTTGGGAGCCAGGTGCGCCGGATCTCCGCCATGAGGTCGGGACGGTCGCCCGTGACGACGATCTCGCTGCGCCCGCTCCACATGGGCAGCGCGGCGACCATGTCGGCGAGCGCCCCCGGGTGCCGCTCCAACAACGGGCCCGCCAGGCCCACCGTGCGCTCGATCGCCTCGTCGATGCGCGGGTCGTCGACGAAGGCGCCGGCGCGGAGCAGCGCGGAGACGGCCACCGAGTTCGAGGCGGGGACGGCGCCGTCGAGGAATTCCTTGGGTCGGACGACGAGCGCCTCGGCGTCGCTGCCGGTGGTGAAGAACCCGCCGGACTCGCGGTCCCAGAACAGGTCGATCAGCTGGTGCACGGCGCGGACCGCCCGCTCCCGCCACAGAGCCGTGCCCGTCCATTCGGACAGCCGGACGGAGGCCTCGGCGAGCCATGCGTAGTCGGCCGCCACGGCCAGATGGCGCGCCCGGCCGCCCTGCCAGCTCCTCATGAGGCGTCCGTCGGCGTACATGGAGGCCCAGAGGAACTCGCCGATCTCCTCGGCGCGGCCTCCGTAGTCGCTACGCCCGAGGGCCGACGCCGCTTCGGCCAGGGTGGCCGCGGTCATGGCGTTCCACTCGGTCAGCACCTTCTCGTCCCGGGCGGGCTGGACCCGCGCGGCCCGGGCGGCGGCGAGCAGGAGCCGCGCCTTCTCCACATCGGGTGGTCGCTCCAGCGGCGCCCCGACGGGCCGGACCGGAATGGAGCGGCCCTCCCAGTTGCCGCCCGGCGTGATCCCGTACCAGTCGGCTGCCGGTCCCACCAGAGGAGCGGGGAGGATCTGGCGCAGCTCGTCGACGGTGAAGGTGGCGTGCGCGCCTTCGACGCCTCCGGCGTCGGCGTCGAAGGACGAGTAGAGCGCGCCCTCGGGGGTCGAGAGGTCCCGCAGCACGAAATCCAGGGTCTCGGTCACCACGCCGAGGTACTCCGCACGCCCGCCGTCCTGCCACACGTGCAGGTACGCCCGCGCCAACTGCGCCTGGTCGGTGAGCATCTTCTCGAAGTGGGGGACGAGCCAATGGGCATCGGTCGAGTAGCGGCAGAAGCCGCCGACGAGATGGTCGTAGATGCCGCCGGCCGCCATGGCGTCGAGCGTGCGCAGGCTCATGTGCCGGGCGTGCGCCGCGTCGGCGCCGCCGCGACGGGCTCGGCGCAGGCACAGTTCGACGAGTGTGGGTCGGGGGAACTTCGGTGCCGGCCCGAAGCCGCCCCACTCGGGGTCGAAGCCCGCACCGAGATCGCCCACCACCCGCTCGACGAGGGCTTCGGTGTCGAGGCGCACCTCGGGGGCCCCGGCCAGCCGAAGGACCGGGGCGCGCCCACCGGCCGCGGCGCCACCGCCGGCTCCGGCGTCCGCCTCCTCGCTCAGCGCTTCAGCCAGGCGCAGCTCCCGCTGCACGGCGCCGACGAGTGCGTCGGCCTGCTCGAGGACCTGCGTGCGCTCGTTGCCCCACGCGTCGCCGAGGGCCTGCACGACCCGTCGGAAGGAAGGCATCCCGTGGCGCTCGACGGGGGGGAAGTAGGTCCCGGCGTAGAAGGGCCGCCCATCGGGCGTGCAGAAGACCGACATGGGCCACCCCCCGGAGCCGGTCAGCGCCTGGGTGGCCGCCATGTAGACGGCGTCGAGATCGGGCCGCTCCTCGCGGTCGACCTTGACCGAGATGAACGACCGGGACAGGTCCGCCGCCGTGTCCGGGTCCTCGAAGCTCTCGTGGGCCATGACGTGGCACCAGTGGCACGAGGCGTACCCGATGGAGACGAACAGGGGTTTGTCCTCGTCACGGGCCCGGCGCAGGGCCTCGTCCCCCCAGGGGAACCACTCCACCGGATTGTCGGCGTGCTGACGGAGGTACGGGCTCGTCTCGTCGGCCAGGTGGTTCACCGCCGCGATGCTAGGGCTCCTTCCCCCAACGGCGGCACACCGGTGGCGCCGTGCAAGGCTCGCGCGATGGAGCTCGAACTCAAGGGGAAGACGGCGCTGATCACCGGAGGGAGCCGGGGCATCGGCCTGGGCATGGCCGCCCGATTCGTCGAGGCCGGCGCCAACGTGATGATCACCTCCCGCACGGCGGATGCCCTGGCCGAGGCGGCGGCGGGTCTCGTCGCCGGGGGCGCCGCCGAGGAGCAGGTGGCCTGGACCGCCGCCCACGTCGGAAAGCCCGAGGACGCCCATCGCTGTGTGGCCGAGACGTTGGCCCGTTTCGGCCGCCTCGACATCCTGGTCAACAACGCCGGAACCAACCCGTACTTCGGACCCATGATCGACATCGACGTGGTGCGGGCACAGAAGACGTTCGAGGTCAACCAGCTCTCGGTTCTGGTCTGGACGGCCGCCGCCGTGAAGGCGGGCCTGCGCGGCTCGGTGATCAACGTGGCCTCCATCGGTGGCCTCGGGGTCGAGCCGGGCATCGGTTGGTACAACGTGACCAAGGCCGCCGTGCTGCACATCACCAGGCAGCTCTCCTTCGAGTTGGCGCCCGACGTCCGCGTCAACGCGCTGGCGCCCGGCCTGGTGAAGACCAGGTTGGCGGCCGCGCTCTGGGAGGGCCAGGGCGAGGACCGGATCGCCGCCCACATCCCGCTGCACCGGCTGGGCCTGCCAGACGACATCGCGGCCGCTGCCCTCTTTCTGGCCTCCGATGCCGCCTCCTGGATCACAGGTCAGACGCTGGTGGTTGACGGTGGAACGACGATGATCCCGTCAGGTGGCGTCGGGTGAGCACTGGCCGACAACGGGATTTGCCGCGCACGAACCCGCCTCAAACGGCGCTTTCGGCCTCGTCCGCATGTCTGCTGGCTGCTGGGTCGTCAACTCATGGTTGACGAAAGCGATTCGTCAATCTAAGGTTGACGAATGACTCCAGCGCCCACATTGCAGGAACTCATTGACGGCGTGCGCGCCGATCTGCCCGGTGAGGATTCGCTCTTCCAGCTGGCGCAAGCCTCAAAGACCGCTGCCGAACTCGAGCAAACGACTGATGCACTCCTTGGACACTTCGTTGACCAATGCAGGCGCAGCGGTTGCTCTTGGTCTGAGATAAGCGGTGCCCTCGGTGTGAGCAAGCAGGCCGCCCACAAGCGATTCTCCTTCGACGTCCCGAGGTTCGAGCGGTTCACCGACCGCGCCCGAGCCGTCCTTGCACAATCTGAGGAAGAAGCCCATCGCCTCGGGCACGGATTCGTTGGAACCGAGCACCTCCTTCTTGCGTTATTCGACGTGCCAGACGGTTTGGCAGCGCACGTTCTCGGTGAAGCCGGCTTCACGAGATCCACGATCGAGACCCGGATACTGGCGCTGATCAAGCGAGGGACTCGCACCGAAGAACGCAAGCTTCCATTTACCCCGAGAGCAAAAACGGCGGTCCAGCGGGCGATGACGGAGGCGCTGCAGTTGGGCCACGGCTACGTCGGAACCGAGCATTTGCTCCTCGCTCTGTTCATCGACAGCCAGGCGGTCGCTGCCAAAATCCTTGTCGAGGTGGGGGGCAGCTACGACATCTTCAAAACCCGGATCACGGAAGCTGCTGACTCGCAACAACCGGAATCGCCCTAGACCCTTGTTCTGTTGACGGTGGGCGCCCAGTAGACCGGGACGTTGCCAGTCTGTGGCAACCTCACACGCCAATCCTGAGGTTTTGAAGGTAGATTGCATCTCGGTGGGCGTAGTGGAGCCACATTCTGACGGTCCTCCGTCAGTCAGGGGTCGCCTTCGCGTCGGGGACCAATCAAGGGATCTGGCAGCCGGGGTTCTTCAGCGAGCCTTCTCAAAGGGCCAACTTTCCAAGGACGAATTCGACGATCGACTGGCGATCGTCTTCGCCGCAAGAATACGCGACGACCTCAGACCGGCACTTGAGGACCTTGTGGAATATCAGATGGTGCGTTCGAACCCTCGCCTCTGGCGGTTGTGGCTCGATTGATTCGCCCGTCGATTTTTGGTGCGCACTGGCGGCCGTTGCTCGATCAGGGATTCTGGCCACAGTCTCGGGGACGCATTGTCCGAATCTCGCGATCACTATGGGCAAACCTGAGGAAGGCCGCCGTACTCCCCATCACCCGACGACAGCGCCATCGCGGCACTGTCCCTGGCCCACGAGGCCGCCTCGTGGGTGGCCGGGGCAGACCTTCGACGCCGACGGCGGCACCACCGCGCAACCCCCCGGGCGCCGTGGGCCGAGGACTCCCCACCACACGGCAATGTCACGCATCGACCCCCTGTCCCGTCTGGTGTGGTGAGAGAGAGAATGCAGAGAGGAAAGGAAGGTGGAGTCATGGCTCACGTCCCGTTGCACGATCACCCCAGGGGCCTCGTGGCCCGTCTGGCCGCCGGCTACACGAAGCACCGCTTCGGCCAGATGGTCGAGCCCACCGCGGCGGCCTCGCACCATGCCGGCGTCCTCGTCGCCATGGGCACCCTGGAAACGGCGGCCCAGTTCGGCTGGAAGAAGCTCGACCCGACGCTGCGCTGGCTTGCCCTGCAGGCCACCGGCACCCGGATCGGGTGCTCCTGGTGCGTCGACTACGGCTACTACGAGGGTCTGCACGGGGGCATCGACCCGGCCAAGGTGCGGGCAGTCGGCAACTGGCGCGCCAGCGATCTCTTCGACGACCGCGAGCGCGTGGTCCTCGAGTACGCCGAGGTGGCGACGGGCTGCCCCGCCGAGATCTCCGCTGAGCTGGCCGCCCACGTCCGGGCCCACCTCGGTGACGCGGAGTTCGTCGAGCTCGCCGCCTGGGTCGCCCTGGAGAACTTCCGGTCCCGCTTCAATGCGGGGCTCGGTCTTCGCAGCCAGGGGTTCTCGGACGACTGCGAGATACCCGTGCGAGCCGTCGGCGCGGATGTCGTCGCCTGATCTCGAGGCCGACGCCGCCGCATTCGAGGAGTGGCGCTCGCTCCTGTTCGGCATCGCCTATCGCATGTTGGGCAGCGCCGCCGACGCGGAGGACGTCGTCCAGGACGCGTCCATCCGTTGGCTGCGCCGGGGTGAGCGTGAGGTCCACTCGGTCCGCGCCTATCTCGTGACCATCGTCACCCGCCTCTGCCTCGACCAGCTCGACTCCGCCCGGTCCACGCGCGTCACCTATGCGGGCCCGTGGCTACCCGAACCGGTGGTGGTCGAGGAGGAGGCGGCGGCCGAGCGGGCGGACTCGTTGTCGCTGGCCTTTCTCGTCCTGCTCGAGGAGCTGACGCCGCTCGAGCGCGCCGCCTACCTGCTCCACGACATCTTCGGCTACTCCTTCGACGAGGTGGCCCGATCGCTCGGGCGGTCTCCGGTGGCCTGCCGACAATTGGGCGCGCGTGCCCGGAAGCGGATCGAGGAGCGTCGCCAGCGCTTCGACGCCGACCTGCGCCAGGGTCGGGCCCTGACCGACCGGTTCCTCGTCGCCTGTGCGACGGGGGATCTCTCTGGACTCCTCTCGATGCTGTCCGAGGACGTCGTGGTCTGGACCGACGGCGGGGGCAAGGTCCGCGCCGCCATGAGGCCCGTGATCGGCCCGCACCGCAGCTCGCGGTTCCTGTTGAACGTCGCCAAGAAGCTGGAGGGCGTCCCCCGGGCGACGGTGCTGAATGGCCAGCCGGCCACCATCTTCGTGGAGGGCGGCACCGTCGTGGCGGCCCTCGTGCTCGACATCGTGGACGGCTCCATCGTCGGCGTCCGCGCGGTGACGAACCCGGACAAGCTCACACGCCTGAGTGCCCGGTTGCCCGAAAGCCTCGCCGAGAACCTGGAGTGAGGGCCTACCCGGAGGAATCGAGCTCCCGCCGCCGCACCTTGCCCCCCGCGGTGCGGGGGAGGTCGTCGACGAGGACCAGCTCCTTCGGGGCCGCCCACGGGGCGATGCCGTCCGCGACCATCCGCCGGAGCTCGTCGAGTGGAGGGGCGTCGTCGGTGGGCACGACCCAGGCCACGACCCGCTCGCCCCATTCCGGATCGGGCCGCTTCCAGACCGCGACCTCGGCGACACCCGGGTGCGCCGTCAGGATGCGCTCGACCTGATCGGGCCAAACCTTCTCGGCCCCAGTGGTGATGACGTCGGCGATCCGGCCCGACACGACGAGCTTCCCATCGGCGTCGAGCCGTCCCGCGTCGCCGGTGGCGAACCAGTCCCGGGCGCCGTCGGGTCCGGCGACCCGCCCGTCGTCGCCGTCGCGATAGCAGCGAAGCAGCATCGGGGCCCGGATCAGGATCTCCCCCCCGGCGATCGCACTCCCAACCGAGCGCGCCGCCTGGCCGGTGTCCGCTCCTGGCGGGGGGCGGAAGGCGACCTCGACTCCCTCCAGGGGCCAGCCGTCGTAGATGACGCCGGAGCCCGTCTCGGTCATGCCGTAGGTGGACACGACGTTGGATGGCAGCGTCTCGGGAACCCTGCTGCCCCCGAGGAGGACGCAGACGAAGACTGAGGGATCGAGCCGCTGCAGCGCGGTGGTGACCAACGACACGTGCGACGCCCTTCCCGAGCGCCCCAATTCTTCGACGATCTCTGTCTCGAATCCGGGGAGGACGACGACGGGCGTGTCCGTGACGATCGAACGCATCACGACGGACAGCCCCCCGATGTGCGCGAGCGGCAGGCAGGCGAGCCAGGCGTGGCGGGTGGGATCGACGCCGAGCCGCGCCGAGGTCGCCACCGCCGAGGCGGCAACCGCGTCGTGGGTGAGCACGACGCCTTTGGGGAGACCGGACGTGCCCGACGTCGCCACGACCAGCGCGTCGCCCTCTTCAACGGGAATGCCCCCGGCGACGGCGCGTTGCTCCCCGTCCGAACCGACGATCCGCGTGGGGCGCAAGGTGTCGAGGAGCATCCGGCGCGCGGTGGGGGGAAGCCGTGGGTCGAGGGGAGCGGCGGCATCGCCGGTGTCCCAAACCGCCCGGAGCGCATCGACGAAGCCGATGCCACCAGGAAGGTCGAGTGCGACGAGCTCAGGCACCGGCCAGTAGCGTAGGCCGCCGTGCAGACCGTGGTCACAGGCAAACCTCATGATCCCCTCGACGATCTCCGCCCCCTCCCGCTTCCTGCGTGGGAGCAGCGAGGTTCGTTCCACGACATCCGCTACGACGTCGCCGACGGCATCGCAAAGCTGACGATCTGCCGGCCCGAAGTGCGGAACGCCTTCCGTCCCCAGACGCTCTTCGAGCTGACCGAGGCCTTCACCATGGCCCGGGATGACACCGACGTCGGCGCCATCATCCTCTGCGGCGAAGGCCCCGACGCCTTCTGCTCCGGTGGGGACCAGAAGATCCGCGGTGACGACGGCTACATCGGGGACGACGAGGTGGCCCAACGCGGCATCGGCCGCCTCAACGTCCTCGATCTCCAGATCCTGATGCGCCGCATCCCCAAGCCCATCATTGCCATGGTTGCGGGCTACGCCATCGGTGGTGGGCACATCCTGCACCTGGTCTGCGACATCTCCATCGCAGCCGACAACGCCCGTTTCGGCCAGACCGGACCCAAAGTGGGGAGCTTCGACGGAGGGTACGGATCGTCGATCCTGGCCCGCACCGTCGGGCTCAAGCGGGCGAAGGAGGTGTGGTTCCTCTGCCGTCAGTACGACGCGGAGCAAGCCCTCGACTGGGGGTTGGTCAACACCGTCGTCCCGCTGGACGAGCTCGAGCGCGAGACGGTGGCGTGGTGCCGGCAGATGCTCACGCTCTCACCGATCGCGCTCCGCATGATCAAGGCGGGGATGAACGCGGCCGACGACGGCCTGGCCGGCGTGCAGCAGCTGGCCGGTGACGCCACGATGCTCTTCTACATGACCGAGGAGGGGCAGGAGGGCCGGAACGCCTTCGTGGAGCACCGAGCGCCAGACTTCTCGCGGTTCCCGCGCCGCCCGTGAGCCCTCCGCTCAAGTTGTGGGTGGCGGGCGCGCGCCCGCGCACCCTTCCGGCTGCGGTCGTGCCGGTCGTCGTCGGGACGGCGGCGGGCTACCTTTCGAGTGGACACTTCGTCATCACCACGCCGCAGATCTCCAGCGTCTGCCGTGCAACGGTGTGCGCAACGTTCAACCGCCAGCTCTCCTGGTTGAACGCAGTTCTGGCGTTGATCGTGGCTCTGGGCATCCAGATCGGCACCAACTTCGTCAACGACTATGCGGACGGGGTACGCGGGACGGACGAGCACCGGGTCGGCCCCATCCGGCTGGTGGCAGGGAAGCTGGCGACCGTCCGCGAGGTCAAGATCGCCGCGCTGATCGCCTTCGGTGTCGCTGGACTGGCAGGCCTGGGGTTGGCGGCCCGCGTCACCTGGTGGCTCATCCCGCTCGGCCTCGTCTGTGGCATCGCGGGGTGGGCCTACACGGGAGGCCCCCGACCGTACGGGTATCTCGGCTTCGGCGAGCTCTTCGTCTTCGTCTTCTTCGGTCTCGTGGCCACAGCGGGCTCGGCCTATGTGCAGCACGCCCCGTTCGTCATCTCGGTGGCCGGGCACCTCTTCTCCTACACCTATGACTGGTGGTTCGTACTGTGGGCCGGGGTGCCCGTCGGGTTGCTGGCTGCCGCCCTTCTGCAGGCGAACAATCTGCGCGACATCGCAACGGACACGGAGTCGGGGAAGAGGACCCTCGCCGTACGTCTCGGACGGCAACGGGCCGGCCTGCTGTACGGCTTCACGCTGATGGGCGTGGCGCTCTCCATCGGGGTCGTCTCGAGCTACCGGCCGTGGTCGCTGCTGGCCCTGTTGGCGACGCCCGTGGCCGTCGGCCCTGTCCGACTGGCGCTGAGCGACAAGGAGGGGCGCGCGTTGTTGCCCATGCTGGGGACGACTGCCCGCCTCCAGATCATCACCGGCGCGCTCCTCACGGTCGGACTGCTTTTGTGAGCCGACCCCTTGGCTCCGGTCACGCGAGCCCCGGCGCGACCGCGTCGAGCCAGTGAAGCACGATCCGGCGCGTCTGCTCGGGCTGGGCAAGATGCACGGCATGACCACCGCCGGGGACCAACGACGCGACGCCGTGGGGCACGAGTCGTGCCACCCTGAGTGCAGACGAGGCAAAGCGGGTGTCGTCCGAGCCGGCCAGGGCCAGAACGGGGCAGGGGAGCGAGGGAAGCAGGTCCCAGACAGGCTCCTGGGTGCCCGTCCCACACAGCCGGAGGCTCGACGCCAGACCGGGCGCGGTGTTGCGGAGACGTTCCGAGCGCCCCGCCCCATCGCTCGAGGCGAGTCGTTCGAACATGGGGCCGTGCAGCCAGGCATCGACGAAACGCTCGACATCGCCGGAGGCCTCGAGCTGCTCCGCCAGGCTGTCGTCGGCCTGACGCCGGCACTCGCGTGCGCCTGGATCCTCAATGCCCCCGGTCACGCCGATGAGGACGAGACGGCTCAACGGCAGATCCGCACCAAGCGCCACATGCAACGCCACGCGGGCACCCAGCGAGTAGCCAAGCAGCGCGCACGCCCCGCCGCCCACGACCGTCCGTGCTGCCTTAGCCACGAGTACCGCAGTCGCCGGCAGGTCGGTGCGCACCGACCCGGAGTCGCCGTGGCCGGGCAGATCCACGGCGATCAGTGTGTGCGATTCGGCCAGGAGGTCTCCGAAGCGGCCCCAGAGGCGCCCGGTCTGGGTGAATCCGTGCAACAAGAGCAGCGGCGGACCCGAACCGCGCACTTCTGCATGGAGTGCCACGTCGGGTGAGCGTACAGGCCACCTTCAGTGCCACCCTGGTTGACGAGTGGGCCCGCCTCGGGGTCACGGACGCTGTGGTCTGTCCCGGCTCGCGCTCGACGCCTCTGGCACTCCCCTTGGCTGATCGACTCCGGGTCCACGTCCGCCTGGACGAGCGCAGTGCAGGTTTCTTCGCGTTGGGGCTGGCGATGGGGACGGGGAGGCCGAGCATCGTCTGCGTGACCAGCGGCACTGCCGCAGCAGAACTCCACCCCGCCGTCGTCGAGGCTCATCACGCCCGGGTGCCGCTCATCGTCTGCACGGCTGACCGGCCGCCCGAGCTGCACTACACGGGAGCACCGCAGACCATCGAGCAGACGGGCCTGTTTGGCACGGCGAGCCATTGGGCGTTCGAACCGGGCGTGCCCGTCGAGGGTCAGGAGGACACGTGGAGACCGCTCGCGGTCCGTGCCTTCGAGGAGGCGCTGTACGGGCCGTCGGGTCCCGGACCGGTGCACCTCAATCTGCAATTCCGCGAGCCCCTCACTGGTGCGGCGGCATCCCTTCCGCCGCGCCCGGCACCGGTGGTCATCGTGCCGGGAGCGGCGACGAGCCGTACCACCAGCACGGGTTTGCAGGCACTTCAGGGCCGTGGCCTCATCATCGCGGGTGGCCCATGGCCCCAGCGGGCGGACCCCGCTCGCATCATCGCGCTCGCCGAGCGACTCGGCTGGCCGGTCCTGGCTGATCCTCTGTCGGGAGGACGACTGGAGGGGACGATCGCCGCGGCCGATGCCATCGTCCGCACAGAACCCCCGCTACCCGAGTGCATCGTCTTGCTCGGTGCGCCCTGGCTGTCCCGGGCGCTCGGGACGTACGTCTCGGACGCCGCCCGTGCGGGCGCCCGGATCGTCGTGGTGGATCCGTGGCGCCAGTGGGCCGATCCGTCGCGGGTGGCCACCGAGTTCCACCAGTGCGCCGCCGACGAGTGGCTCGAGTCCGCCACCGCCACGGCGGCACCGTGCGATCCGGCGTGGCTCGAGTCGTGGCGGTCCCGGGAATCAAGGGCGCAGGCGGCCATCGCCGAGGTTCTCGGCACCGATCTGAGTGAGCCGCTCGTGGCCCGCTCGGTCCACCGCTACGCGGCGGAAACGGGCGCAACCCTCATGGTGGCGGCATCCATGCCGATCCGGGACCTCGAGTGGTACGCCGAGCCCCACCCGCTGCCGCCCCGGGTTCTCGCGAACAGGGGAGCAAACGGGATCGACGGGGTCGTGTCGACCGCGTTGGGCTGTGCCGCGTCAGGAACCGGACAGGGCGCGCGCACGGTCGCGCTGCTCGGCGACCTCACGTTCCTCCATGACGTTTCGGGGTTGGTCAACCTGCCCGAGGTCCCGTGCACGTTCGTCGTACTCGACAACGGCGGGGGAGGGATCTTCTCATTCCTGCCGCAAGCGACGTCCATCGAGCCTGCCGTGTTCGAGCGGCTCTTCGGTACGCCCCCCACCAGTGACATCGGCGCGGTCGCGCGCGGGTTCGGCCTGCCCGTTCACGATGTCGTGACGCTCAAGCAGCTCGAGCCCGCACTGGCCGCGCCGACGCCCGCACTCGTCCGCGTGAAGGTACCCGGTCGGGCGCAGAACGTCGCGCTGCACGATGCGATCAACCAGGCGGTCCGTCTCGCGCTGCCGTAGCGCTCGGCGAGGGCGTCGAGGCGGAGCGTCGACCCGTCGGGCTCTGGAAGGTCAATTCTACGTTGGCGTCGCCGGAGATCTTCCATCGCATCTCGTGGACGCAGCGGTGATGCTGATCGCAAAGTTCGACAAGGTTGTCGAGGTCCGTCGGCCCGCCGTCGATCCAATGCCGAACGTGGTGCACGTCGGTGAACTCGGTGTGGGTGCAACCGGGGAACCGGCACCCCTTGTCGCGGCGTCTGATCTCCAGCCGCTGCGCATCGCTGGGGTCCCGCCGGGTCCGTCCGAGGTTGAGGCTCCGGCCATCGGGGCCGTCGGCTGAAACCAGGACCTTGGCGTCGCAGGCGAGCCGGCGGGCGACTTCGCGCGACACCGGCCCCAAGACGTCGAGTTCGGCCCCTCCTTCGGCCCCAGCCAGGAAGCTCATGTCGGCATGGACGACCACGGTGGGGCGGTTGCGGCGTGCGCCGCCTGCCCGGTGCTGCCCGACTCCGTCCCCGGGCCGGGTACCCTTCTCCACCGCATCGCCCTTGCAGACGGCGACCAGGGCGTCGGCCATACGCTGGTCGAAGGGTGCTCGAGCAGCCCCGTGACGGCTGGCTCGCGCAATGAGCGAGCTCTTGACCACGGCGTACTGGTCCTCCGGGAGGGTCCCGGTCAGAGTCCGGCGCCGATCGTCGAAGCGGAGGAAGCGCCTGGAGTAGAACCCGGTCGAGCGCTCGTCGGTTTGGTTCCGTGTGGCCAGCGCCAGCTCGCGGACCTGCTTGGCCGACCAGTGCGTCGCCTGTTCAGCCAGTTGCGCGTCGGTCTCTGGCTTGGCAACGTCGACGAGCGGCTTCACCTGGTCGAACGAGAGCTTTCCTTGCGACAGCGCATCGGCGATTCTGGGCAGTGACGGCAGCTTGGCCGCCGCGGTCACCCATTCGCGGGCGGTGGCGGCGGAGACGCCGCACCGCTGGACCAGCCAGGCCACCATGGAGGTGGCGCCGTCCACTCTCCAGGCCCGTCGCCGGTCCAGTTCGACCACCGCCGCCAGCAGTTGGCTCTGGTGCGCTGAGATCGCTCGGTGATGCTGGGAGACGCTCGACACGAGGGCTTCGGTCCGGCGCGACACGGTGCCGGGCCGGGGGCCGTCTCGGAGGAGGGCGGGTGCCATGCAATCCATGAACGGTCGCCGGCCGACCTCGAGAACGACATAAACGACCCATCGCGTGAGGCTCAGTCAGCGATAGCGATCCGCCGGAACCCATTCGCCGTGGCTGCGGACGGGCAGTCGCACGGGCAGGTGGATAACCGCTTCGGGGCGGCGCCGGCCGAGAGATGAAGCGTCAAGGACGTAGAGGTCACTGGCGCCGCGGTTGGCGTCGTCGACCACGGTGAGCAACCAGCCTTCGTCGTCGCCGTGCCCATCCACCGCTCGCACGAAGAGGGGTTCGCTCGGCTCGCGTCCAGGACCCGGGCTCCAGGACGCCACCTCGTCGCGGGCGAGGTCGAACTTCAACAGCCCGACGAACGACGACTCGCCGTGGCCGCCGGCGGATCCGACTTGGGGCCCGCCTCCCAGTGCTGGTGCAGAAGTCCACGCAGTCTCGAGGGAGTACCCGTGGCGAAATGGGGCACCCTCGCACTGGGCGTCCATCCGTGGATACTCGACGAACCGATCGTCGACCTGCATCTGCTCGACCTGGTCCCCGACGATTCGCCAGCGCTCCATCACTCCGAGGGTCCCGCCGATGCCCGTGAGCCCGATGCCCGCCGGTCCGACGACTGATGCCGTGAGGTCGACGGGTTGGCCGTACTCCGGCACGCCGTAGCGGCACACGTAGAGGACGACGGCTCCCTCTCCGTCCGGTTCGTCGTACGCCCCGAGCACGTGGGTCACCACGCAGGGGTCGAGTCGAATCCATCGCACCGCGGACCCGTCGCCCCCACGCGGTACCAGACCCATCCAACCTTCAGCCCCGGGCACCCATCCGAAGGGCACCGCCGCACGGGCACCGTCCTGACCCATGAGCAGGCGCGTGGTGGGTGACTCGATGAACACCACGTGACGCGTAGTGACGCCGACGTCGTGCTGCCACGTCGCCCGTTCCAACTCCACTGACTGGGCCGAGCGCAAGGCTCCGGCGGCATCCCATTCGCCGATGCGCAGGAAGATTCCCTCACCGTCAGCGAGACCATCGCCACCGTCGTCGACTCCGAACAGGACCCGACCGCCGTCGGAGGCCAGGCGGTGCAGATGCGAGGCGATCGGCACGGTCAGCCCGCCGGCGAACTCCTCTGGCTCCAGAAACCGGGAGTACTGCGAGGGAAACCCGGCTTCGGGCAGAGCGAGCACAGATCCGGCCTGCCACAGCACACCCGCATCGGCGTCGGAGTCCTGACGCAGGTACCAGACGGCCTCGCCGTCCCGGAGCTCCACGGCGTGCAGGGCACCCGCCTTCCCGCCACCGCCATCGCCACCGCCACCGCCACCGCCCCCGCCACCGTCGCCGTGGCCGTCGCCATCGCCATCGCCATCGTCATCGGTGCCCACGGCGCCCGCCGCCTGCGCCGACCCCCACGGCCACGCCGGCCCCACGCGGAAAAGGGTTCCCTGGAGGTCCGGGGGCAACGAGCCCGACATCGGCAGGGGCAGCACCCCGTTGCCCCCGATCACCGGATCACCGCGTCCACGGGATCACCGCATGACCCGACGAACCCCGAGAACCCAGACAGACACCCATGCGGCCGATCAACCTACCTGTGTATGGCAGAGTCGAGGCATGCCCACGCTCTCGGAGGACCTCGTCTTCCGCGGCCTGATCCACCAGATGACGGACCCGGATCTCCCGAAGCGCTTCGACCAACCCGGGCTCACGGTCTACGCGGGATTCGACCCGTCGGCGGACAGCCTCCATGTGGGCAACCTCATGCAGCTCTGCACGCTGCGGAGATTCCAGGAGGCGGGTCACCGGCCCATCTCCCTCGCGGGAGGCGGCACGGGCATGATCGGCGACCCGGGCGGCAAGCAGGACGAGCGCCAGCTGCTCGATCTCCGGACGATCGAGGGCTACCTGCAGGGCATCCGCCCCCAGCTGGGCCAGTTCCTCGACATGGACCGCGCCCTGCTCCTCAACAACGCCGACTGGCTGAGCACGTTGTCCACCCTCGAGTACTTACGCGACGTCGGCAAGCACTTCACCGTCAACCAGATGGTGGCCAAGGAGTCTGTCAAGACCCGCTTCGAGCGTCCGGACCAGGGCATCTCCTACACCGAGTTCAGCTACATGCTGCTCCAGGCCTAC
Organism: uncultured Acidimicrobiaceae bacterium; assembly: GCA_963755375.1. GTDB lineage: Bacteria > Actinomycetota > Acidimicrobiia > Acidimicrobiales > RAAP-2 > Bog-473. The sequence goes on from CAVWKG010000016.1 coordinate 617,911, forward strand.
GACTTCCTGCGCCTCCATCTCGACCACGCCTGCGATGTCCAGTTCGGCGGCAGCGACCAGTGGGGCAATATCACCATGGGCGTCGACTTCGTCCGCAAGGTGTGCGGCGACGAGGTCTGGGGCTTCACCAGCCCGCTCATCGTGAAGGCGGACGGCACCAAGTACGGCAAGACCGAGTCGGGCACGGTGTGGCTGGACCCCAAGCGGACGAGCCCCTTCGCCATGTACCAGTACTTCCTCAACACGCCCGACGAGCAGGTGGGTGAGCTGCTCCGGTTCCTGACCTTCATCGAGCACGAGGAGATCACCGGGCTGGACCGCCAGACGGCGGAGCAGCCGCAACGTCGCGAGGCGCAACGGGCGCTCGCCCGCGCCGTGACCGGGCTGGTCCACGGCGACACGGAGACGGCCAGGTGCGAGGAGGCGTCGGCCGCCCTCTTCGGGGAGGGGATCGCCGGGCTCAGCGAGGAGATGTTGCTGGCCGTCACCGAGGACGCCCCCACGACCGCCATCCCCAGAGAGGAGCTGTTGCGCGGCCTCGACCTCGTCGGCACCCTGGAGCGGACCGGCCTGGTCAAGTCCAAGAAGGAGGCGCGGCGGACCGTCGAGCAGGGGGGTGCCTACATCAACAACATCCGCCAGACCGACGACGGGCGCACCTTTACCGCAGACGATCTCCTGCACGACCGGTACCTCGTGCTCCGCAAGGGCCGGAAAGAGGTCCATATCATCCAGGCCACATGAGGCGTCGGGCCGTCGCCGCGTCACTCGTGCTCATGATCGGATGCGCCCTCACCCTGACGTCGTGCGCGGGCGCGGACCAGGAGGGATCCGCCGCGCACCGCATGTCGGTCTGGGTCAGTGGCACCAGCCTCGGGGAGGACATCGGCACCCTCCTCGCCGACAACGCGCGGGTCCCCAAGGACGTGCCCAACGGGACGGGCGCCGTGCACGCCGCGTGCGGCACCCTCCTCAACGATGCCGAGATGGCCAACACCAACCTCCCGTCGCCCGACCCCGACGTCACCGATCTCCTGACGAAGGCCTACGGACTCGAAGGCACGGCCGCCAACCAGTGCTACGACGCCGGCGCCACCAATCAGAAGCTCCTGGCCCAGTCCGAGCGCAACACCATCAAGGCCGAGGCTCTCTACCAGCAGGTCCTGCAACGCATCCGCCAGATCGACGGCCGTACGGTCTCCACGACGACCACCACGGACAACTCGACAGGGGGCATCTTCGGATGAGCGATCACGACACTCCCGCCGACGAGCTCGACCGCCACCGGCGCCGGGTCCTGTGGGCGCTCCCCACCGGCCTCTACCTGATCGGGAGTCGCCACGGCGACGAGGTGAACCTCATGACGGCCAACCTCGTGGTCCAGGTCTCCATGGAGCCCAAGCTGGTCGGGGTGGCACTCGAGCACGATTCGGTCACGGCTCGCCTCGTGGCCGCCGGGAGCGGCTTCAGCGTCTCGCTCCTCTCCCGCGCCGATCGCGACGTGGTGCGCCGCTTCGTGAAGCCCGTCAAAGAGGTCGAGCGCGCCCCTGACGGGGCCGTCCTCGCCTTGTCGGGCCAGCCCGTCACCGAGGTCGGACCGAACCGGCTCCCGGTGCTGGCGTCGGCGGCGGGCTATCTCGACTGCCGCCTGACCGGTGCCGAGCCCCTCGGGAGCCACACCCTGTGCATCGGTGAGGTCATGAACGTGGGCGGGGAGCCCAAAGAGGTGTTGCGCATGGAGGACACCCGCATGCACTACGGCGGCTGAACCCGGCGCCTCGCTCAGCCGTCGCCGTCGCCGTCGCCTCCGCCGGAGTCCTCCGGAGGCCGCAGGTCGACGCGCAGTGTCAAGATCCCGTCGACCAGCTCGGCCTCGGCGTCGCCGATCATGGCGAAGTCCGAGAAGTCCCTCTGGGCCTGCTCGCGGAAACGCTGGCGTTCGGGACCCTCGATCGGTGGCATCCCACGCGTGCGGACCGCCTCGGCCCGGGCCCGGAACCGGGCGACCATCTCCTGCGGGTCGAACCCGGGCGGCATGGCGGTCAGCGTAGAGGTTCGATGCGTCGCGGCGCGCCAGCCGGACACCGCCGCCGGTCCCGGTTGGAAGGGACTCGGCCTCCGAGGGACAGGCGGACCGGTAGGTGCGCCGGATCCGGCCCGCTCCACCCGTGGGAGCGCCCACGAACCGGCGACGAGGCGGGGAGTGCGCTCCTGACCTGCGTCAGGCTGCTGCGCCGCCCGAAACCACTACAATGTCTGGGCGGTCGACCGGGTCCGTACGGTCCGGCCGTCAGAGCGCGGGACGCCAAGATGCGGTCCGGGTGTGACAAGGAGTTCTCGTGAAAAAGGGACGCCATCGGCGCTTCGAGGAAGCGCGCAGCCTGAAGCGGTCGTCGACCGAGTCGACGGGACGATGTGCCGAGTGTGGTGCAGAGCCTGACGACGTCCACGCGTCGTGGTGCCTGGCCGAGGAGGATCAGTACGACCGCATCCTCGGCTCCATGCCGACCAGCGCCGTCGCGGACGACGACCCGCTGAAGGACTGAGCCGGCTCAACGACTGAGCGGCCGAAGGACCGAGCCGGCTGATGGACCAGCCGGCTGATGGACCGAGCCGGCTGATGGACCAGCCGGCTGATGGACCGAGCCGGCTGATGGATCAGCGATTGAGCCCCGGGAAGCCGACGCCGGTCGCCGCAGACCAAGTAGCGGCAGACTAAGAAGAGCCGGTCTCCCCGTCGCTGCGCCGGCTCCGCACCGCCGGGTGGGGGAGTGCCACGCCCTTCGTACGGAGACGGTCCCGCTCCTGTACCAGCTCCACGAAGTGGTCGTAGGCCTTCCGTCCGACCATCTTGGTGAGCTCGGGCTGCATCTCCTGGTAGACGGGCTTCGTTCCCACGAACGCGTCGGGTGACTCGGTGCACCACCAGTGGAACTCGCGGCCACCCTTGCCCCAGTGCCGCCGGTCCCACTGCCTGATGACCGACGTCACGTGGCCTTCGTCGTCATCGACCTGGTCCTCCCGGCGCAGCGGGAGCTGCCAGCAGACCTCCGGCTTGAGCGTCATGTGGTCGACGCCCCGGTTCATGGCTGCGATGTGGAACGCGCAGCCGACACCGCCTGCGAACCCGGGCTTGTTGAGGAAGATGCAGGCGTCGTCGGCGAGAACGCGTCACGGTCTCGCCGCTCTTGTTCACGTGGATCACGCTCTTCTTCGTGCCGTGGTTCTGCCACTCGTCGGGCGTGAGGGAGGCGGCCGCCTTCTCGACCCGTCGGGCGTCCTTCTTGTCGACCAGGTGGGCGCCGTAGCTGCAGCAGCCCTGGACGAGCTCGGGTGCGGGGCCGGTGAGCACCCCCTGGCACCCGTTCCCGAAGATACAGGTCCAGTTGCTCGTCAAGAACGTGACGTCGAACACCCACGTCCGCTCTTCCTCGTCGTCCTCGAAGCTGATCCACTCGTGCGTGTCGGTCGGTGTCGTGGCCACGGCCAGGCACGTTACAGCGCGCGCGCACGAGAGCTCGACGCACCGTCGCCGTCAACGCCACATGGAAATCCCGGGTGGCCGCCCCGCTGCCGGCGGACCGACCCGGAGGCGGGGCCGGGCCCTTTCTGCCAGCACAGGGGCCGGAAACCGTCCAGTGGACGGCACGCCGTACACTGGAGCCATGGCAACCACCACCGAAGATCTCCAGACGACCGCCCCCGTCGTCACGCTCACGCCCGAGGCGCACAAGATCGTGCGGGACGCCATCGCGCAGGAACCGGATCCGGCGAACCTGGCCCTCTGGCTCGAGGTGCGAGGGGTGCAGGAGGGCACCTTCATCTACGACCTCTATTTCCAGGCGATTTCCGACGCCGACGATGGGGACGCCCGCCACGTCCAGGACGAGCTCGAGATCGTCATCCCGTCCGCCAGCGTCGACCGCCTTCGGGGTGCCCGGCTCGAATGGTCGGAGGCCGACGGCGGCGGTCTGGTGCTGGTCAACCCCAACACGCCCACCCCCGAGGAGGTGTCGCCCGGGGTCCCGCCCGAGATCCTGGCCAAGGGCATCACCAGCCCGCTGGCCCTCCGGGTCGTCGCCGTCCTGGAGCAGGCGGTCAACCCCTCTATCGCGAGCCACGGTGGCCGGGCCGATCTGGTGGCCCTCAACGACGAGGATGGCAGCGCCTACCTGCGGCTCTCCGGCGGCTGCCAGGGTTGCGCCATGTCGCAGATGACGCTCCGTCAGGGGATCGAGACCACGCTGCTCGAAGAGGTGCCGGAGCTGACCCGCGTGCTCGATGTCACCGACCACGGCAGCGGCGAGAATCCGTTCTACGAATAGGGGAGTACGGGGCCTCGGGGCTCCGGGAGGGCGTTGGGCGTCCGGTAGCGTAGCTGCGTGCTTCGCTTCCTGACCGCCGGAGAGTCTCACGGTCGCGCCCTGGTCGTGATTGTCGAGGGCCTGCCGGCCGGGCTGTCCGTCGAGGCCTCCGACATCGCCGACGAGCTGGCCCGGCGACGGCTCGGCTACGGGCGCGGCCCACGTATGCGCTTCGAGGCGGACGAGATCTCCCTCGTCGGCGGCGTCCGGCACGGCCGCACGCTGGGCTCACCGGTGGCCATCGAGATCGCCAACACCGAATGGCCGAAGTGGACGGAGGAGATGTCCCCCGAGCCCGGTGTCCCCGCCAAGGTGCTCACCCAGCCCCGTCCGGGCCACGCCGACCTGCCCGGCATGCTCAAGTACGGCTTTGCGGACGCCCGCGACGTGTTGGAACGGGCATCCGCCCGGGAGACGGCGGCCCGGGTGGCCGCGGGCACGCTCGCCAAGCTGCTCCTGACCCACCTCGGAGTCTCCATCGTGAGCCACATCGTGGCGCTGGGGGAGGCCGCCACGGGTGCCGAGAGCCCGAGGCCGGGGGCCGGCGACCTCGGGACGGTGGATGCCAGCGCGGTGCGCTGCTTCGACCCGGCGGGGGAGAAGGCGATGGTCGCCGCGGTGAAGGCGGCCGCCAAGGTCGGTGACTCCCTCGGCGGCATCGCCGAGGTCCTGGCGTACGGCGTGCCGGTCGGCCTCGGCAGCCACGTGCACTGGGATCGCAAGCTCGACGCCAACCTCGCGCAGGCCCTGATGTCGATCCAGGCGGTCAAGGCGGTCGAGATCGGGGAAGGCTGGGACAACGCGGCGCGCCGGGGCTCGGATGCGCACGACGCCATCCACTACGACAAGGCGGAGGGCTACGTCCGTCCCACGGACCGGGCGGGCGGCATCGAGGGCGGCATCTCCAACGGTGCGCTCCTGGTGGCTCGCGTGGCGATGAAGCCGCTGGCGACCCTCAACCGGCCCGTGCTCGAGACGGTCGACGTGGTGACAAAGGAGTCGACGGTGAGCTTCCGCGAGCGCACCGACGTCACCGCCGTGCCCGCCATGGGCGTGGTCGCCGAGTCGATGATGGCGCTGGTGCTGGCCACCGAGGCGCTGCGCAAGTTCGGAGGGGACTCGCTCGCCGAGGTCGTCCGCAATCGCGACGGCTTCGTGGCCTCGCTCGGCTCCACGCCGTCGTCGGCCGTCGGCAGCCCGAGGTCCCAGCCAGGGGTCGGCGCCGCCTCGACCGCGGGTCCCGGCAGCGCGACGGGATGACCCCCCGCATCCTGCTCGTCGGGATGATGGGCGCCGGCAAGACCACCACGGGACGCCTCCTGGCCCAACATCTCGGTTGGGGATACCGGGACTCCGACGCGGACGTCGAGTCGACCACCGGGTTGAGCGTGCCCGAGCTGTTCGCCCGCGACGGTGAGGCGGCCTTCCGTCGCGCCGAGGCGGGAGTGCTCGCCGCCGCCTGTGCCGACCCCGCGCCATCGGTGGTGTCGGTGGCGGGCGGCGCCGTGCTGAGCGCCGACAACCGCCGGGTCATAGCCGCCAGCGGGATCGTCGTCTGGCTGCGGGCGCGGCCCGAGACGCTTGCCGCGCGGGTGGGAGATGGTGCGGGCCGGCCCCTGCTCGGCGAGGACCCCGCCGAGGCCGTGGCCCGCCTCGAGGCCGTCCGCGCCCCGCTCTACGCCGAAGTGGCGGACGTCGTGATCGACGTCGACGAGCTCGACCCTGCGTCCGTCGCCCGGCGTATCGTCGATGCGCTGGACGCTGCGGCCGACAGGGGCGTCGGCCCGGCCATCGCGCCGCAGTGTCGCGAATAGGACCTCAGGGTGAACTCAGGGACTCTGGCCAACTGGGTCACGACGGACAAGGTCGCACCGGGCGAGAAGCTCGACCCCAAGCACGTGGACCCGAGCGGGGCGATCCGTGGTCCTTTGGGTGAAGGAGGCGACCCGCCGATGAGCGTGGTCTCGTTCATCGCCTCTCAGAGGGCCGAGCACGGAGTTCCCCACGCCGAGTGCTGCCAGTTCCTCGTGGTCTCAGAGTCGTGGTTCTACAAGTGGCGCGACCGCGCACCGAAGCCTTGCCAACGGCGCCGGGCGGACCTCGACCAAAAGGTCAAGGAGAGCTTCGAGGACTCCGGCTGGAACTCGCGCACCTATGGGTCGCCCCGCGTCCACGCCGATCTGATGGACGCGGACTGGAAGGTGTCGGAGAAGACCGTGGCCGACTCCATCGCTCGCCAGGGGCACGTGGCGCGTCGCAAGCGCCGTTTCCGCTCCTTGACGCGGCCCGACAGGCCGCCCAGCCGCTTCCGGAGCTCGTCAAGCGAGACTTCAGCGTGGCCATGGTCGACGAGCAGTGGTGCGGGGACCTCACCGAGATCCCGACCGAGGAGGGCAAGCTCCATCTGGCCAGCGCCTTGGACCTTGCCGCACGCCGGATCCCGGCCTTCGCCCTCGACGAGCACCGCGACGGGGAAATGGTCGGCGCCCTCAAAGAGGTGGCGCGCTATATCGACCGCAACAACACGATGCGTCGGCACAGCAGCTGTGAGATGCACTCTCCGGTCAATTACGTGCAGATCCAAGCCGCCCAAGAGGGGAAGGCCGCGGAGCCGTCCCCAGGATGGCCTCAGAAGCTTTCAAACGCGCCGGCTGATACTCCCCCTGGCGGCCCGATGTCATGCTGAAAGGCCAATCCGTAAGCCTCCGCGCTTTCGGGGGAAGCCCAACGATGAATAAGGTATATGACGCTATAATAATTGGTGGCGGCTTTTTTGGCTTGTCAATTGCCAATTATTTGAAAAGTCAGCTTGATCGAAAAGACATCTTGGTGCTTGAAAAAGAAGCGGACTTTATGCAACGAGCCTCACTGAATAATCAAGCTAGAGTTCACGGGGGCTACCATTATCCTAGAAGTCTATTAACAGGCTTGCGCTCACAAATTAATTTTCCAAAATTTAGTAAAGAATATGAAGAAGCTATAGTTAGTGATTTTGATAAATACTACGCAGTGTCAAGAAATTTTCTAAGGTTTCTGGTAGACAGTTTGAAATATTCTGTGACCGTATTGGTGCTGAAATTGAAGATGCACCTGACGATGTTGTCGAGCTCTTTAATAATAACCTTGTTGAAAGAGTGTTTAAGGTTAAGGAGTATGCCTTCAACTCCGACATTTTAAAAAAAGGATTAATAAGAGAACTACAAAAAAAGGGAATAGATTTAGAAACGTGCGTTGAGGTTTATAAGGTGCAGCGGGATGGTGATAATTTACGTGTACTTATGGAAGATGGCAGAAGCCACATTACTAAGAGCGTATTTAATTGTACTTACTCATCTATAAACAAGATTAATGAAAATTTCTAAACTCCCCATCATGCCACTCAAACATGAGCTGGCAGAACTGAGTTTGATAGAACTACCTCCGGAACTAGAAGATAAGTCGGTAACTTTAATGTGTGGTCCATTTTTTTCTATCATGCCTTTTCCGGCGCGTAAACTTCACACTATTTCTCATGTTCTATATACCCCACACAGCGAGTGGGCCGACAAAGATGGCAATAATAGAGACGGACTCAACTATCTGAAGACAATCAAGCCTGTTAGTCAGTTTCGCCAGATGATTAATGATGCCCAGCGCTATCTGCCGATAATATCAAGATCGAAATATAAAGATTCAATTTGGGAGATCAAGACAGTTCTTCAGCAAAGCGAGCAGGATGACAGTCGACCCATTTTATTTAGACAAAACAATGGACTAGAGGGATACCACTGTATAATGGGTGCTAAGCTTGATAATATTTATGACGTATTTAGGGAATTGGATTTAATGTATGACTAGAACTGAGAGCTTGGTTCTTGAAGATCAATTTGTATCAATAGTTATTATTACTGATCCGACCACAGAGAACTTAGCCGACTCCGTTGAAGATCTAGCAAATTTGCTCGGAACTTCGTACACAAACTATGAAGTGATAGTTGTTGATAACAATTTAAAGCTATCAGAAACTGTTAAAATTAGTGATTTATTAGAAACGGTTCCGTGTGTACGTGTAATTAAATTGTCTCGTCAATATAGTAGGGATGTTTGCGTTTTTGTCGGTCTAGAATCAGCTATTGGTGATGTAGTGGTTATAAAGGATACTACTGACCCACTATCTCTAGTCAAGAGATTTATATCTGAAGTCCGAGAATATGATCTCGTATTTGGGGTTAGTTCGAAACGAACTAGAGCAGGAGTAATAAATAACTATGGGGCCAAGTTATTTTATTGGTACAACAAGAAATTTCTGGACATTTATATACCTGAACGTAGTACCTACTTCATAGCTTTTAGTCGTCGGGCTCTTAACGCAGTAACGAGAAGTCGTCAGTATGCGCGGCATATTAGGTATCTCGCACGTCAAGTTGGTTATAAAAGTACTGAAATAGAATATTCACCTAACCAGCAATTGAAACAGGAAAAGAAAAAAGTTAGCGAACTTATATTTTCGGCTCTTGAACTCGCTACAAATTATTCCAAATCTCCTCTACGTTTTGTTTCGTGGATTGGTTTTATAATTTCAATATTAAACCTTGTTTATGCGGTGTACGTTATTTCAGCCAAGTTATTTATTAATAACATAGCTCAGGGCTGGACGACCTTATCATTGCAAAACTCTATAATGTTTTTCTTCTTATTCGCTATTCTCGCAGTGATGTGTGAATACATTGGTCAGATTTTACAAGAGTCAAGAGATCAACCGCCTTATCACATAGCCGATGAACGAAATAGCAAAGTGAGTATGGCTGATGCTAATCGTCGCAACATAATAAAGTAGACGTCTACGAAGTAGACAAATGAATACGACAAGCGAATACCGAAAATTGATACCAAGCACAAAGCCCTGGGAATTTCCTGATTTCAACCTAAATGAATTAGGCGCAAATGATTAGTTTGGGTGCTGTTAAATCGTTGCTCACCGCGTGCAGTTCATTGATGAGAAGGAAAACCACGCAGGGGACGACCCGGTAGCGGGGGAGGAGACGCAGCCGTGCACGCCCTCTCCGTCGACCTGGCCGAGCGGTCCTACCCGGTGCTCGTCGGTCCCGGGGCCCGGCACGAAGTCGCCCGCTTCTTGCCGCCCGGCGCCAAATCGGCGGTGATCGTCACGCAGCAGTCGATCAAGGACGCCGGCTGGCTGGAGGGACTGGACCCCGGCGTGCGCGCCCAGGTGTGCGTCATCGCCGATGGGGAGGATGCCAAGACGCTCGCCACGGTCGAGGAGCTCGCCCGCTTCTTCGCCCGGGCCGGCCTCTCGCGGGCCGACGTCATCGTCGCCGTCGGCGGCGGCATCGTGACCGACCTCGCCGGGTTCGCCGCGGCCACCTACCACCGGGGCACGGCGTACATCAACGTCGCGACCTCTTTGCTGGCCCAGGTCGATGCGGCCATCGGTGGCAAGACCGGGGTCAACCTGCCCGAGGGCAAGAACCTCGTCGGCGCGTTCTGGCAACCCAACGCCGTGCTGTGCGACACCGAGACCCTCTCCTCCCTCCCGCCACGCGAGTGGGCCTGCGGCCGGGGCGAGATCGCCAAGTACGCCTTCCTCGGCGATGCCCCCACCCCGGACCAGCCGATCGAGGAGCAGGTGGCGCGCTGTGCCGGCATCAAGGCGGCGGTCGTCGCCGAAGACGAGCGCGAGGGCGGCCGCCGCGTCATCCTCAATTACGGCCACACCTTGGCCCACGCGCTCGAGGGGGCGGCGCTGGCCGACCACCACGACTGGGATCTGCGCCACGGCGAGGCCGTCGCCGTCGGGATCGTGTTCGCCGCCCTGCTGGCGGAGCGGCTCGGGCGCATCGACGCACGGCGAGTCGCCGAGCATCGCAGCATCATCGCGAGCTTCGATCTGCCGACGGACCTCCCGGCAGGTGCCGAGGCCGCGGAGCTCGTCGCGTTCATGGGGCGGGACAAGAAGGCGCAGCAGGACCTGACGTTCGTGCTGGACGGGCCCGACGGGGTCGAGGCGGTGCGCGGTGTGGCGACGCCCGACGTGGTCGCTACCCTGGCGGCCATGGGTGCCCGCACGTGAGCCTCGTCCTGCTCCTTTCGGGACCCAACCTCGACCTGCTCGGAGAGCGGGAGCCGGGCATCTACGGGACCGAGACCCTGGCCGATCACGTGGCGCGGGCGGAAGCGGCGGCGACGCGGCACGGCATCGAGTTCGAGCACCTGCAGTCGAACCATGAAGGCGAGCTCGTCGAAGCCGTCCACGCCGCGCGCGGTCGGGCGGATGCACTGGTGGTCAACGCCGGCGCATTGAGCCACACGTCGTGGTCGCTCCACGACGCCGTCGCCGCCTTCGAGGGTCCCGTTGTCGAGCTGCACCTCTCCAATCCCGCCGCCCGGGAGCCCTTCCGGCACACGTCTGTGCTGGCACCTGTGACGTCGGGGATGATCGCGGGGTTCGGCGGGCTCGGCTACGAGCTCGCCATCGACGCCGCCGCCGCACTCATGAAGGGATCCTGAGCCACATGACGACCACCGCCCGTGCCAACCCGTACTCGCCGGCCACGGCGCCGCTCCCGGCGATCACGGTCGGCGGCCGCCTCGACCGCCTGCGCGCCGCGTTCGACCTGCACGAGGTCGACGCCCTCGTGGTGACGACGCTGGCCAACGTCCGCTATCTGACGGGGTTCTCCGGGTCGGCGGCCACGCTCGTCGTGACGAAAGAGGCCGCCCTGCTCACGACCGACGGTCGCTACCGCACCCAGTCGGCGGAGCAACTGCAACAGGCCGGCGCCGCCGCCCAGGTCGAAATCTCCATCGGCCCGGGTTCCGAACAGCGGCAGGCGGCGCGCGCCGCGCTCGACTCCGCCGGCAGCCGCCGCATCGGCCTCGAGGCGGGCAACGTCACCTGGAGCGGGCAGCGCAGTTGGGCCGACCTCCTGAGCAGCGACACGCTCGTGGCCACCTCCAACGCCGTCGAGGCGTTGCGCGAGCGCAAAGATGCAGCCGAGATCGCCCGCATGGAGCGAGCCGCCGCCATCGCCGACGCCGCCCTCTTCGAAGTGCTCCCGCTCATGAGCCAGGGTGTCACCGAGGAGCACTTCGCACTGGAGCTCGACACCGCCATGCGGCGCGGTGGTGCCGAGAGCACGGCGTTCGAGACGATCGTGGCGGCCGGCGAGAACTCCGCCAAGCCGCACCACCACCCGGGCTCCCGGACCATCAACGGGGGTGACCCCGTGGTGGTCGACTTCGGCGCCACGTTCGAGGGGTACCGCTCGGACATGACCCGGACCTTCTGTGTCGACGCCGAGCCCGAGGGCGAGTTGGCCCGCATCTTCGACGTCGTGCAAACGTCACAGGCTGCCGGGGCCGCCGCCGTGCGGCCCGGCATCTCGGCCAAGGACGTCGACGACGTCTGCCGTCGGATCATCGCGGAGGCAGGTTGGGCCGAGCGCTTCGAGCACGGCACGGGCCACGGGGTCGGCCTCGATATCCACGAAGCCCCGACGGTCAGCCAATTGGGCACTGCTATCCTCGCCCCCGGCTTCGTCGTGACGGTCGAGCCCGGTGTCTATGTTCCCGGGCACGGCGGCGTCCGTGTCGAGGACACTCTTGTGGTGACCGAGGACGGTGCCCGCCCCCTGACCCGATTCACAAAGGACATCCATGGCAGTCTCGACAAATGACCTGAAGAACGGCATGAGCCTGGACCTCCCCGAGGGCCTGTTCAGCGTCGTCGAGTTCCAGCACGTCAAGCCGGGCAAGGGCGGCGCGTTCGTGCGCACGAAGCTGAAGAACGTCCGCAGTGGAGCGGTGATCGAGCGCACCTACCGGGCCGACGAGAAGCTCGAGCAGGCCATCATCGACAAGCGGGACATGCAGTTCCTCTACCGGGACGGCACGGACTACGTCTTCATGGACACGACGAGCTACGAGCAGACGCAGGCGCCGCCCGACACGCTGGGCGACGCGCCGAACTACCTCAAGGAGGGCGACGCCGCCAACCTGCAGATGTACAACGGCGAGATCGTCGGGGTCGAGCTCCCGGCCGCGGTCGAGCTGACGGTGACCGAGACGGAGCCGGGCATGCAGGGCGACCGGGTCTCGGGGGCGCGGAAGCCGGCGACGTTGCAGACCGGCCATGTGGTCCAGGTGCCCCTCTTCGTGAACATCGGGGACGTGATCAAGGTCGACACCCGCTCCGGCGAGTACCTGACCCGGGCCTGACGGCCCGGCTGCCTCGCCGACCGACCCCACCCGCCGGCCGAGGCCTGGGCCAGGACCGCCGATGACCGACACCGCACCCCGCCACCAGCAGCGGGAACGGGCGCTCTCCCTGCTCTACGAGGCCGAGCTCAAGGGCGAGGGCCCCCTCCAGGTCGTCGACGCCCTTCCGGTCGCGCCCGACCCGTACGTCCGGACCCTTCTCGAGCACGCCGTCGACACTCGCGAGGAGGCAGACCGGCGCATCGCCGGCGCCTCCGTCGGATGGCCGCTCGAGCGCATGGCCGTCGTCGACCGCCTGGTCTTGCGGCTGGCCGTCGCCGAGCTGCTCGACCCCGACGGGCCCCCGCCGGCCGTGGTGATCGACGAAGCCGTCGAGCTGGCCAAGGAGTACTCGACCGACGAGTCCGGTCGGTTCGTCAACGGCATCCTCTCGACGATCGCCGCCGACATCGGGCGGCGCTCGCACTAGGGGAGCATGGGCCATCCGCGGCGCACCCGGCGCGCTAGAGTTGAGCCCTGACCGTGAAGTGAGTCCCGTGAGGCTCACACGGCAGGAGGAGCAGTGGCCGAACGCGAACGCAGTCATACGCGACCCCTCGGGGGAGTGTTCGTGGCCCATTCCCAGGTGCTGACCTCTTCCGACGTCCTGCGCGCCCTGACCCGGATGTCGCACGAGATCGTCGAGCGCAACGGGGGGGTCGACGACGTCGTCCTGGTCGGGCTCCAGACCGGCGGGACCCCCCTCGCCACGAAGATGGCAGAGATCCTCCGCCAGATCGAGGCGGTCGACACCCTGCACGTCGGCAGCCTCGACGTGGCCTTCTACCGCGACGACATCGGGCTGCGGCCCGTCCTCCCCGAGGCCGTCACCGACATCCCGGTCGACCTGGCCGGGAAGGTCGTGGTGCTGGTCGACGACGTCCTGTTCACGGGACGGACCATCCGGGCCGCCCTCAATGCCCTCAACGACTTTGGCCGGGCCCGCGCCATCCAGCTCGCCGTTATGGTCGACCGCGGTCACCGCGAGCTGCCCATCCGGCCTGATTTCGTGGGGAAGAACCTCCCCACCCGGCGCGAGGAGATGGTCGACGTCAGCGACGACGGCGTCTGGATCGGCAGTCTGGAGGACAAGTGACCGGGCCACGACATCTCCTCTCCGTCACCGACCTCGACGCCAACGGCATCGCCGAGGTGCTGCGCGTCGCCGAGGCCTTCGCCGAGGTCGAGCGGCGCTCCGTGCCCAAGGTCCCGACCTTGCGCGGGAAAGTGGTGGCGACGCTCTTCTTCGAGGAGTCGACCCGCACGCGGCTCTCCTTCGAGACGGCGGCCAAGCGGCTCTCGGCCGATGTGCTCTCCCTGGCCGTGGCCAACTCCTCGGTCAAGAAGGGCGAGAGCCTGCGCGACACCGTCGAGACGGTCGAGGCCATGGGCATCGACGCCGTCATCATCCGGCACTCGTCGGCCGGGGCGCCCCACCAGGTGGCGCGCTGGGTCGAGCGTGCCCACGTGATCAACGCCGGGGACGGCTGGCACGAGCACCCGACGCAGGCCCTGCTCGACTGCTTCACCGTCCGCCAGGTCCTGGCCGAGCGCAAGGGTGCGGCGCCCGAGGAGCTCGGCATCGCCTGCTTCGAGGGTCTGCGCGTGCTGATCGTCGGTGACATCCGCCACAGCCGGGTGGCCCGCTCCGAAGTGCTCGCCTACACCGCCCTGGGAGCCCACGTCACGCTGGCCGCACCGGGCAGCCTGCTGCCGCCGTCGCTGGAGGGATGGCCCGTCGAGGTGGCGCCCGACCTCGATGCGGCGCTCGGCGACGCCGACGTGGTCTCGCTCCTGCGCTTGCAGGCGGAGCGGGGGAGCGGGTCGTTCGTCCCGAGCCTGCGCGAGTACACGGCGGGGTGGGGGCTCACGGCACGCCGGGCCGAGCGCCTGGCCGACGACGCCATCGTGACCCACCCCGGGCCCATGGTGCGCGGCGTCGAGATCGCCTCTGACGTGGCCGACCTGCCACGCACGGTAGTCACCCAGCAGGTGGCCAACGGCGTCGCCGTGCGCATGGCCATCCTCTTCCTGCTGCTCGGCGGCGAGCTGCCGGGCATTGGGGAGGTGCCGGCCGTTGCGTGAGCACACGCTCGTCATCCGCGGCGGTACCGTTGTCGCCCCCGACGGACTGACCCGGGCCGACGTCGCCGTCGCCGGCACAGGGATCGTCGCGGTGGCCGAGTCCATCGACGTCCCGCGTGGGGCGCAGGTGCTCGACGCCGGCGGCTGCCTCGTCGCCCCCGGGCTGGTCGATCTGCACACCCACCTGCGCCAGCCCGGTCGCGAGGAGGCCGAGACGGTCGAGACCGGTGCCCGCGCCGCCGCACTGGGTGGCTACACGGTCATCGTGGCCATGCCCAACACGGAGCCGGCGATCGATTCGGCCGGCGTGGCAGCCGAGGTGCTGGCGCTCGGGGCGGGCTGTGCCGCCGAGGTCGCGGTGGCCGGGGCCATCACGGTCGGACGCGCCGGCCACGCCCTGGCCCCCCTCGGCGAGCTGGCGGCACTCGGCGTGACCCTCTTCACCGACGACGGCGCCGGCGTGCAGGACGGCGCGCTGATGCGGCGCCGCGCTCGACTACGCCAAGGGTCTCGGTGTCACGCTGGCCCAGCACTGCGAGGACTCCTGCCTGGCAGCCAGCGGCGCCATGCACGAGGGCTGCTGGTCGAGCCGGCTCGGGCTCCCGGGCATGCCCGCTGCGGCCGAGGAGGCCATGGTCGCCCGTGACATCGCGCTGGCCCGCCTGACGGCGGCGCCGGTGCACTTCCTGCACCTGTCCACGGCCGGCTCGGTCGACCTCGTCCGCCGCGCCAAAGAGGAAGGCCTCCCCGTGACGGCCGAGGCCGCGCCGCACCACATGTTCCTCACCCACGCCGCCGTGGCGGGCTACGACCCGGTCTTCAAGGTGAACCCGCCCCTCCGCACGGACGAGGACGTGGCGGCGGTCGTCTTCGGGTTGTGCGACGGCACCATCGATGCCGTGGCGACCGACCACGCGCCGCACGCGCCGGAGGCGAAGGACGTCCCCTTCGACCAGGCCCCGCCGGGCATGTTGGGGCTGCAGACGGCGCTGCCCATCGCCTGGGAGGTCCTCTCGCCGCACATGGGGCCCGAGGGTGTCTTTGCGCTGCTGAGCGCGCAGCCCGCCGTCATCGCCAAACTGACGTCGACGGATCGGCGTGGCGCCGGGCACAGCGCGCACGGCGGACCGGTCGAGGCGGGGGCGGCGGCCAACCTGTGCGTCTTCGACCCGGCCGCCACGACGGTGGTCGACCCCGCCGTGCTGGCCAGCCGCAGCCGCAACACACCGTACGCCGGACGCACCTTTGCGGGCGCAGTCCGCCACACCGTGTTGCGGGGCGAGGCGGTTGTCATCGACGCAACCGCACAACGGTGAGCGCAGCTCTGACCGGCCCCGGCGACCGGCCTGCCGCGCTCCTGGTGACCGCGGACGGAACTGTCTTCTCCGGCGAGGCGGCCGGTGCCGCGGTGCCCGTGGCCACCGGCGAGCTCGTGTTCAACACCGCCATGAGCGGCTATCAGGAGGTGATCACTGACCCGTCCTACGCCGGCCAGGTGATCGCCTTCACCAGCTCACACATCGGCAACTACGGGACGAACGCCACCGACGACGAGGCCGCCGCCCCGCGCTGCCGGGGGATCGTGGTGTGCGACTTGGCAGACGAGCCATCCAACTGGAGGGCCACCGAGGGCCTGGAGCCTTTCCTGCGCCGTCACGGCGTCCCTATCCTGACCGGCGTCGACACCCGGCGCCTCACCCGGCACGTCCGTCTCGCGGGGGCGGTGCCGTGCGCATTCGGCACCGCGCCCGAGGCGGAGCTGCGCGCGGCGGCGGCGGCGGCCGTCGGCACCGACGGCCTGGACCTGGTGTCGGGCGTGACCACGACGGAGCCCCGCGCCCATCCGGGGACCGGTCCCGGAGCCACCGGCGGCCTGCGCGTGGTGGCCTACGACTTCGGGGTGAAGACGACCATGGTGCGGCTGCTCACGACTTTGGGCACCGTCACGGTGGTGCCGGCCGGAACGGCGGCCGACGACGTGCTCGCGCTCGAGCCCGACGGCGTGTTCCTCTCCAACGGCCCGGGTGACCCCGCCGCCCTGCCCGGTCCGGCGGCCGCCGTGGCCGACCTCGTGGGGCGTGTGCCGGTCTTCGGCATCTGCCTCGGCCATCAGATCCTGGCCACCGCGCTGGGTGGGTCGACCTACAAGCTGCCTTTCGGGCACCACGGCGCCAACCATCCGGTGCAACGCCTGGAGACCGGGGTCGTCGAGATCACGAGCCAGAACCACAACTATGCGGTGGCCGCCGGATCCATTCCCGACGCCGAGACGACGCATGTCAACCTCAACGACGGTGTGATCGAAGGGTTCCGCTCGCTGACGGCGCCGGCTTTCTCCGTGCAGTACCACCCCGAGGCGGCTCCGGGCCCCCACGACGCCCGCTATCTCTTCGGGGCCTTCCGCGACCTCATGCTCGCCCATCCCACCCGATCCGCCGGTGCCGGTGCCGGGGCCCGCTGAGCGCGGACGAAGGAGTCCGCACCCCAATGCCGCGCCGCGACGACCTGCAGTCCATCCTCGTCATCGGGTCTGGCCCGATCGTGATCGGCCAGGCCTGCGAGTTCGACTACTCGGGCACCCAGGCGTGCCGGATCCTGGTCGAGGAGGGTTATCGGGTGATCCTGGCCAACTCCAACCCGGCGACCATCATGACGGACCCCGCCACGGCGGACCGTACCTACATCGAGCCGCTCGACCCGGAGGTGTTGACGGCCATCATCGAGAAGGAGCGGCCCGACGCACTGCTGCCGACCCTCGGTGGGCAGACGGCGCTCAACCTGACCATGCAGCTCGTGGAACTCGGGGTCCTGGAGCGCTACGGGGTGGAGGTGATCGGGGCGCGGCCTGAGGCGATCTCGACAGCCGAGGACAGGGACCGTTTCAAGGCCGCCATGGAGGACATCGGTTTGGAGGTGCCCCGCTCCGGCTTTGCCCACTCGCTGCAGGAGGCCGAGGAGATCGCGGCCGACATCGGCTTCCCGATCATGGTGCGACCGAGCTTCATCCTCGGGGGGAAGGGAACCGGTATCGCCGAGGACGCGGCACACTTCGGCCAGTTGGCCGCTGAGGGGCTGGCGGCCAGCCCGGTCGGTCAGATCCTGGTGGAGAAGTCGATCGCGGGCTGGAAGGAGTTCGAGCTCGAGGTGATGCGCGACGCCGCAGACAACTGCGTCGTCGTCTGCTCCATAGAGAACTTCGACCCCATGGGCGTGCACACGGGCGACTCCATCACGGTGGCGCCGGCGCAGACCCTCACCGACGTCGAGTACCAGGCCATGCGCGACGACGCCTTCGCCTGCCTGCGCCGGGTGGGGGTCGAGACCGGTGGCTCCAACGTGCAGTTCGCCGTCGAGCCGTCGACCGGCCGACGGGTCATCATCGAGATGAACCCGCGCGTGTCGCGTTCCTCGGCGCTGGCCTCGAAGGCCACCGGGTTCCCCATCGCCAAGATCGCCGCCCGTCTGGCCGTCGGCTACCTGCTCAACGAGATCCCCAACGACATTACGAAGGCGACGCCGGCATCCTTCGAGCCCACCATCGACTACGTCGTCACCAAGGTCCCGCGCTGGGCCTTCGAGAAGCTCCCGGGGGCCGACGGGCGCCTCGGGACCCGCATGCAGTCGGTGGGCGAGGTCATGGCCATCGGCCGCACGTTCTGCGAGTCGCTGCAGAAGGCGCTGCGCTCACTCGAACAGGGCCGCGCCGGACTCAACGCCGACCCGGCCGAGGCGCCCCTGGCCGAACTCCGGCCCGACGAGCTCCTCGACCGCATCGCCGTCGCCACCCCCGAGCGGGTCTTCGAGCTCGAGACGGCCCTGCGGCGCGGCGCCGGTGTCGACGCGGTGGTCGCCCGGACCGGCATCGACCCCTGGTTCGTCCGGCAGGTCGCGCGCATCGCGGCCGAGCACGAGCGCATCGCGTCGGCGCCGTCGCTCGGGCCGGCTGAGTTCCGGCGGGCCAAGCGACTCGGGTTCTCCGACGCGCAACTGGCCTACCTGCGCGGTGCGACCGAAGCGGACATGAGGGCGGCGCGGCTGTCGCACGGGGTGCGGGCGACGTTCAAGACGGTCGACACCTGCGCCGCCGAGTTCGAGGCCTTCACGCCGTACCACTACGCCACCTACGAGGAGGAGGACGAGGTCCGCCCCTCCGATCGCGCCCGCGTCATCATCCTCGGATCGGGTCCCAACCGCATCGGCCAGGGCATCGAGTTCGACTACTGCTGTGTGCACGCGTCCATGTCGTTGCGCGACGCGGGCTACGAGACCGTGATGGTCAACTGCAACCCCGAGACGGTCTCGACCGACTACGACACGTCGGACCGCCTCTACTTCGAGCCGCTGACCGACGAGGACGTGGGCAACGTGGTCGACGCCGAGCTGGCGGCGGGGGGAAGGGTCGCGGGGGTCATCGTCTCCCTCGGGGGGCAGACGCCCCTGAAGCTGGCCGGCTCGCTGCCGCCCGAGCTGGTCCTCGGGACGAGCCCGGCATCCATCGACCTGGCCGAGGACCGTGAACGCTGGAACGCGCTGTGTCACGAGCTCGGCATTCCACAGCCGCCCGGCGGAACGGCGTCCAGCGCGGCCGAGGCGCTCGCCGTCGCCGGAAGGATCGGCTATCCGGTCCTCCTCCGCCCGAGCTACGTGCTGGGTGGCCGGGCGATGGAGATCGTCTACGACGACGACGGGGTGCGCCGCGTCATGCAGGCCATGACCACCGGCGCGCTGGCGCGTGAAGGCGGGGTCACCGCCGATCGACCCGTGCTGGTGGATCGTTTCTTGGAGGACGCCGTCGAGGTCGATGTCGATGCCGTCCGCGACGGTGTCGGCGAGATCCTGATCGCTGGCGTGATGGAACACGTGGAGGAGGCGGGGGTGCACTCGGGCGACTCCGCCTGCGCCCTGCCGCCGCAGACGCTGCGCGCCGAGGTGATCGACGAGCTCGAGGGCCACACCCGCGCGCTGGCCGAGTCGCTGGGAGTGTGCGGCCTGATCAACGTCCAATTCGCGGTGAAGGACGGACAGGTCTACGTGCTCGAGGCCAATCCTCGGGCCAGCCGGACGGTCCCGTTCGTGGCCAAGGCCACCGGGGTGCCACTGGCCATGGTGGCCTCCCGCGTGATGGTGGGCCAGACGCTGGAGGACCTGCGCCACGAGGGCCTGCTGGCCCCCGATGTCATGGGGCGGGTCCCGGTGCTCGACCATGTGAGCGTCAAGGAGGCGGTGCTCCCCTTCGACCGCTTCCCGGGCGTGGACACGCTGCTCGGCCCCGAGATGCGCTCGACCGGTGAGGTCATGGGCATCGACATCACCTTCGGCCTGGCCTTCGCCAAGAGCCAGATGGCCGCCGGGACACGGCTGCCCGACACCGGGAGCGTTTTCCTGTCGCTCGCCGACCGGGACAAGCCGGCGGGCCTGGGCGTGGCGCGCGCCTTCAGCGCGCTCGGCTTCTCCATTGCGGCGACGTTGGGGACAGCGGGGTACCTGCGCGCGCAGGGCCTGGTGGTCGACACCCTGGTGGCCAAGGTGGGGGAGGAAGGTGTGGCGTCCGACGCGGTCGAGCTCATCGCGCAGGGCAAGGTGCAACTGGTCGTGAACACGCCGCGCGGCCTGGGCCCACGGGCCGACGGGCAGCACATCCGCACCGCCTCGGTGACGCACAAGGTGCCGTGCCTCACCACCCTGGCGGCGGCCAGGGCGGCGGCGGCGGGTATCGCCGACGCCCGGTCGCATCCGCTGCAGGTGCGCGCGCTCCAGGATCTCCACCCGGAGCCCACACGGTGAGCACCACTCCCGAGGCGCGCCGGGCGGCCCGGCTCGCCACGAGCGTCGGGAGCCTCCCGCTCGCCAACCCGGTGATGACGGCATCCGGGACGTCCGGGCACGGCACCGAACTGTCCGAGTACGGCGCGCTGGGTGACCTCGGCGCCCTTGTCGTCAAGTCGCTCTCGGTCGAGCCGTGGCCCGGCAACCCGGCACCGCGGGTGCACGAGGTCGGCGCGGGGATGCTCAACAGCGTCGGCCTGCAGGGCCCAGGGCTGGCGGCGTGGGCGGCCGAGGATCTCCCGCGGCTGCGCGCCGCCGGAGCCCGCGTCGTGGTGAGCATCTGGGGCCGCTCGGTGTCGGACTTCGCGCGGGCGGCCGAGTTCGTGGCCGTGGCCGCCTCCGCCGAGGCGGGCTCGTGCATCGGAGCGCTCGAGGTGAACGTGAGCTGTCCCAACGTGGAGGACCGGTCGCGCATGTTCGCCCACTCCCCGGAGGCCACCGCCCGCGTCCTCGAGGCCACGGCCTGCGGTCTGCCGCGCTGGGCCAAGCTCAGCCCGAACGTACGCGACCTGGTGGAGATCGCCACCGGTGCGGTCGAGGGCGGTGCGGACGGGTTGACCCTGGTGAACACGCTGCTCGGCCTGGCCCTCGACACGGAGTCGGGTCGGCCCGTCCTCGGCGCGGGCGGGGGCGGGCTGTCCGGGGGTGCCGTGCATCCCGTGGCGGTACGGGCCGTGTGGGAGTGCCGGTCGGCCTTCCCCGAGCTGCCGATCGTCGGCGTGGGCGGTGTCTTCTCGGGCCGCGACGCCGTGGAGCTGCTGCTGGCCGGCGCCGACGCCGTCCAGGTGGGGACCGCGATCTTCCGGGACCCCAGGGCGCCGTGGAAGGTGCTGGGCCAGCTGGCCCGCTGGTGTGACACCCACGGCACCACGGTGGGCGAGATCCGCCAGAGTGTTCGGCGCCGCGTCGGAGGCGGAGCCGACGGTGCGCCCGACGGTGGCGTCCAGGGTGGCGCGACCGGCGCGGCCGTAGAATTGCTCGACCAAGGAGGACGTGATGGCTGACAGCTTCGGAGACCGGGTGGCTGCTGCGGTCGCCAGGACCGGGCCCCTGTGCGCAGGGATCGACCCGTCGGCGGCGTTGCTCGCGGCGTGGAGGCTGAGCGACGATGCCAAGGGCCTGCGCTCCTTCTGTGCCGCCTGCGTCGAGGGGTTCGCCGGCGCGGTGAGCGTCGTCAAGCCGCAGGTTGCCTTCTTCGAGCGGCACGGCTCGGCGGGGATGGCGGAACTGGAGCGGCTCATCGCCGAGGCGGCAGCCGCGGGCCTCATCGTCATCGCCGATGCCAAGCGAGGGGACATCGACTCGACCGCGGCGGCCTACGCCGATGCGTGGCTGGGCGATGCCAGCCCGCTGGCCGTCGATGCCGTGACGGCCCACCCCTATCTCGGCCTCGGGGCGCTGGCGCCATTGATCCACCTCGGGGCGGCCAACGGACGGGGCATTCTCGTGGTGGCCCGCAGCTCCAACCCCGAGGGTCGAAGCCTCCAGCAGGCGGTGACCGCCGGGGGATCCGGGGTCGAGGACATGCTCCTGGCCGGGATCGCCGAGCTCAACGACTCACCTGAGGTCCCGGAAGGAACGGTGGGTGCCGTCATCGGGGCGACGCTGGAACGGTCGACCTTCGCGTTGTCCCAGCTCGGAGGGGTGATTCTCGCCCCCGGGTTGGGTGCCCAGGGCGCCGGCCCCGCCGACGTGGCTGCCCGTTTTTCCGGATGCCGGCCCGGCATGGTGCTGCCGAGCAGCTCCCGCGGCCTCCTGAACGAGGGACCGGATCCCGCCGGCCTGCGAGACGGCGCACGCTCGCTGAACCGCGAATTGGTGGCTGCGATGGGCTGAAGAGGGCAAATGGGTGTGAACGGCCCTGGCCGAGGCGCTATGGTCTCGCCATGCCGCAACCTCCCGCACTCACTCCAGAGCAGCGCGCAGCTGCGCTCGAAAAGGCTGCCAAGGTTCGCCGTGAGCGGGCCGAGGTCAAGGACAAGCTCAAGATGGGCAACCTTTCGTTGGCGGACCTCCTCCAGGAGGCCGACTCCAACGAGACCATCGGCAAAATGAAGGTGGTGTCCGTCCTGGAATCACTTCCCGGTCTGGGCAAGGTCAAGGCCCGCCGCTTGATGGAGACGGTCGGCATCAGCGACAGCCGACGCCTCCAGGGGCTCGGTGCCAAGCAGCGCGAGTCGCTGCTCAAAGAGACTGCGCGCTGAACCCAACATCAGAGAGCCACGCATCTTCGTGCTCATCGGCCCTGGTGGGGCCGGCAAGGGCACCATTGCGGCGGCGCTGATCGCGCAGGACCCCTCGCTCTGGCTGAGCCGGAGCTGGACCACCAGGCAGGCGCGGCCGGGCGAGCGTGAGCGCGGCGCCTACGTCTTCGTCGATCGCCCCACGTTCGAGGACGCCGTGGCCCAGGGCGGGTTCTTCGAGTGGGCCGAGTTCCTCGACTACCTCATGGGTACGCCCATCCCCGATCCACCGCCGGGGGCCGACGTCCTGCTCGAGATCGACGTCCAGGGGGCCGAGCAGGTGCTGGCCCAGCGCCCCGACGCGACCGTGATCCTGCTGCTCCCACCCTCGCCCGAGGTCCAGGCCGAGCGGCTGGCGGCCCGAGGCGACGATGAGGCGCATATCCGGCGACGGGTCGAGGTGGGCCGTGCGGAGGTGGAGCGTGGGCGCGAAATTGCAGCTCACACGGTCGTCAATGACGACCTTGGTCAGGCCCTGGCCGAACTGACGGCTATAGTCGATGGGACTCGAACGGCTGCCCCCTGCGCCGCGAACCCGGAGGAATCCTGATGGCCCCAGGCCGCCACACGCTCATGGACCCACCTATCGAGGAGCTTCTCGACAAGGTGGACTCGAAGTTCACCCTGGTCGCCCTCGGCTCGGCCCGTGCCCGGCAGGTGAACTCCTACTACAACAGCCTCGGCGAGGGTCTTGGCAAGGTCGTGCCGCCCCAGGTGGCCTCGGTGTCGGGCAAGCCGGTCTCCATCGCCTTCGAGGAGATCGCGGCGGGGAAGGCGACGTACACCCGCCCCGACCCCGAGGAGGAAGCGGCCCTGGCCGCCGCCATCGCGGATGCGGCCGAGGCGGGCCTGCTCGCCGATGGTGAGGCCGCCGGCGAGACCGGGGCCGACGCGGCCGAGACCGCAGAGGTGATCGAGGTGCTCGACGTCGGGGGCGACGACCCGGCTGCGAGCTAGGCGCCCGACGGAAGGCGTGGCGGGCGGCGGCGATGGCTCGAGACCCCAGGACCGAGATCCCGCCGGTGAACGCTGACCCTGCCCCCGAGCCACCGCGGGTCGTCCTCGGAGTCTGCGGCGGCATCGCGGCCTACAAGGCCGTCGAAGTCTGCCGGCAACTCGTCGATGCCGGCGTGCACGTCACGCCGGTCCTCACCGACGACGCGACACGGTTCATCGGCGCGGTGACCTTCTCGGCGTTGGCGTCCGAACCGGTGCAACGGTCGCTGTGGGACGAGGCCTCGCCGATTCCGCATACGAGGCTCGGCCAGCAGGCTGACCTCGTGGTGATCGTGCCAGCGACGGCGCACACGCTCGCGCGCTACGCCGCCGGGCTTTCCGACGACCTCCTCGGCGCCACCCTCCTGGCGACCCGGGCGCCGGTGATCGTCTGCCCGGCTATGCACACCGAGATGTGGGAGCACGCGTCGGTGCGCGACAACCTCGCCACCTTGGAGCGGCGCGGCGTCGAGATCATCCCGCCGGAGAGCGGGCGACTCGCCGGCGGTGACACGGGCGAAGGCCGGCTCGCCGATCCCGGCGTCATCGTGGCGCGCGTCCTCGAACGGCTGGGCCGGGCGACCCGGCGCGATCTCGGTGGGACGCAGGTAGTGGTGAGCGCGGGCGGCACCCGCGAGCCGCTCGATCCGGTGCGATTCATCACGAACCGCTCCTCGGGCAAGCAAGGGCACGCCATCGCCATCGCGGCGGCCCGCCGCGGCGCGTCGGTCACGCTCGTGACGTCCTCGCCGCTCCCCCTGCCGCCCGACGTCTCTTTGGCCATCACGCGGATCGACGTGGAGTCGGCTGCCGACATGGAGCACGCGGTCGGCGCCGCTGCCGAGGCTGCCGAGGTCGTCATCATGGCCGCAGCGGTCGCGGACTTCCGTCCGAAGCAGTCGGCGGGGACGAAGCTCTCCAAGGAGGAAGGGCTCCCCGAGCTGGTCCTGGAGCCGACACCCGACATCCTGGCCGGACTGGCGGCCCGGCGCCGTCAGGGACAGGTCCTGGTCGGCTTCGCGGCAGAGACTCACGACGTGCTGGAGCGGGGCCGGCGCAAGCTCGACCGCAAGGGCGTCGACATGCTGGTGGTCAACGACGTGAGCGCGCCCGGTGCAGGGTTCGATCACGACACCAATGCCGTCGCGATTCTAGAAGCGGGGGGAAGCATGCAGGAAATCCCACTGACCTCCAAGGATGCAGTCGCAAATGCCGTATTGGATAGGGTGATCGCCCACCACAACGAGAAGCGGAGCACGACGTGAGAACCACCTTCACCTCCGAATCGGTCACCGAAGGCCACCCGGACAAAATGGCCGACCAGATCTCCGATGCCGTCCTCGACGCCATGCTCGAGGGCGACCCCTCGAGCCGCGTCGCCTGCGAGACGCTGTTGACCACCGGCCTGGTGGTGGTGGCCGGCGAGGTCACCACTTCGACCTACGTCGACATCCCCTCCATCGTGCGCGACACGGTGTGCGAGATCGGCTACGACAACGACGCCTACGGCTTCAACGGGAAGACGTGCGGCGTGCTGGTGTCGCTCGACGCGCAGTCACCCGACATCGCCCAGGGCGTCGACGCGGCCTTCGAGTTCCGCAGTGGCAAGGGCGGCGAGGACATCCTCAACGCGCAGGGTGCCGGCGACCAGGGAATGATGTTCGGCTACGCCTGCGACGAGACGCCGGACCTGATGCCCCTCCCGATCTGGTTGTCCCATCGCCTGTCGGAGCGGCTGGCCCAGGTGCGCCGTGCCGCCGCGGTGCCGTACCTGCGCCCGGACGGCAAGACGCAGGTCTCCGTCGTGTACGAGGACGGGCGCCCCGTGCGTATCGACACCGTGCTGATCTCGACCCAGCACGCTGGCGGGATCGATCTCGAGGAGCAGCTGCGGCCGGACCTCACGGAGCACGTGATCAACCCGCTTCTGCCGACGGACATGGACACCGAGGGTCTGCGCATCTTCGTCAACCCGACCGGCATCTTCGAACTCGGCGGCCCCCACGCCGACACCGGTCTGACGGGTCGCAAGATCATTGTGGACACCTACGGCGGGATGGCCCGTCACGGCGGCGGCGCGTTCTCGGGCAAGGACCCCTCGAAGGTCGACCGCTCGGCGGCCTACGCGGCGCGCTGGGTGGCCAAGCACGTCGTGGCGTCCGGCGCCGCCAAGCGCTGCGAGGTGCAGGTGGCCTACGCCATCGGCGTCGCCCACCCGGTCTCGTTGCTCGTCGAGACGTTCGGCACGGAGACGGTCGACCCGGAGAAGATCGCCGACGCGGTGCGCGAGCTGTTCGACCTGCGCCCGGCGGCCATCTCCCGGGACCTCGACCTACGGCGCCCGATCTACAAGAAGACGGCGGCCTACGGTCACTTCGGACGCTCGGAGAAGGAGTTCACGTGGGAGGCCACCCCGCGGGTGGACGACCTGCGGGCCGCCTTGGGACTCTGATCGCACGATCGCTCCCCTGAGGGGGCTGCCGTCCGATGCCAGTGACCTGATGACCCAGGACGTCGGGATCGAACGCGCGGCCCGCGTGGTGCGCGTGCGCACGGAGGTGGCCGCCGTGGCCAAGTCCTTCGACTACGCCGTGCCACCGGCCTGGAGCGACGACGTGCAGATCGGCACCCGGGTGCGGGCGCCGTTCCACGGACGAACGGTGCGGGGCTGGGTGGTCGACCAGGACGTCGGGACACCCGCCGGCGTCGACGTGCTGCCGCTGAAGTCGTGGTTGGGCTGGGGACCACCGCCCGCGCTGGTGGAGCTAGCGGAGTGGGCCGCCTGGCGCTGGGCCGGCCCCGCCGCGTTCTTCCTGCGGACCGCGTCCCCGGCGACCATCGTGCGCACCCTGCCGACCCCACCGCCTTGGCACGACGTCATGACACCGGGACCCGACGCGGCGCCTCACGATCTCGACCTGAGCCACGCGGGGCTCACCGTCGTGCGCCAACCCCCGGTGACCGATCCGCTCGACCTCGTGCTGTCCGTCGTGACGGACCCCGGCGTGCGGGCCCGCGGCGGGAGCGTGCTGGTCCTCGTCCCTTCATCGGGTTGGGCGGAGCGGCTGACATCGCGGCTGGTGCGCCGGGGGTGCCCGACCGCGGGCACCTGGGAGCAGGCGCGGGCGGGTTGGCCCGTCGTCGTCGGCAGCCGGGCCGGTGCCTGGGCACCGGTGCCCCGGTTGGCGGCCGTCGTCGTCCTCGATGCGCACGACGCGGCCTATCGGGAGGAGAGCGCCCCCACCTACAGCGCGGTGGACGTTCTGATCGAGCGGGCCCGGCGGCAGGACGCCCCCTGCATCCTCGCCTCGCCCGTGCCGCCGGTAGCGCTTGCCGCGCGCGCCGGGCTGCGGACGCTGGCGCCCTCGCGCCTGCGGGAGCGGGCGGGCTGGCCCGTCCTGGAGCGGGTCGATCGTCGCGGCGCCGACCCGCGGAGTGGCATGTTCTCGGAGGAGTTCGTCCGCCTGGCCCGGTCCGTCCTCGATGATGCGGCCGCGGCCGAGCGCGGCCCGTTGGTCTGCGTCTACAACCGCACGGGCGGTGCCCGCTTGCTCGCCTGCCGTCACTGCGGCGAGCTGGCCCGCTGTGCACGCTGCGGCGCGGCGGCGGCCCAGCCGCGGGGCGGGGAGGTGTTGCGCTGCCCGCGCTGCGACGAGACCCGTCCCGTCGTGTGCGCGGCCTGCGGCCGGCTGCGGATGAAGACCTTGCGGGCAGGAGTCAGCCGCCTGCGCGAGGAACTGGTGGCGCTCCTCGGGGTCGAGGCGGGAGAGGTGGCCGGTCCGCAGCTGGCCGGGACGGAGCCGCCGGTTCCCGTGGCCCCCGTCCTGGTCGGTACCGAGGCGGTCTTGCACCGGGTGCGCCGCGCCGCCGCCGTGGCCTTCCTCGACATCGATCTGCATCTCCTGGCCCCGCGCCTCTCTGCGACCGAGGAGACCATGGCCCTGTTCGTCCGGGCCTCCCGGCTGGTCGGAGCCCGGGGGACGGGGGCACCCTCGTCCCGGATGCAGGTCCAGACGCGGGTGCCGGACCACCCGCTGCTGCAGGCGATCGCACTGGGCGAACCGACGGAGGTCCTGGCCGAAGAGCTGGAGATCCGCCGCGTCTCCGCGCTGCCCCCCTACTCGGCCCTGGCGATGGTGTCGGGTGCACTGGCGCCCGCGTATGCCGAGGCGCTGCGCCGCGAGGCCGGCTCCACGGCCGCCGGCGCCGCGACATCCGGGGCCGTCTCGGTGTCGGCGCTGGGTGACAACCGGTTCCTCCTGCGCGCGGACACCCACGATCCCCTGTGCGACCTGCTGGCCCGGACTCCTCGGCCCCCGGGACGCGGGCTGCGCGTGGAGGTCGACCCGGTTTCGCTCTGACCACCGGACACGGGGTCCGAGGCACGCGGCATCCCGGGCCGGGATCGGGAATCGCTGGGTCCGCCGGTAAGATGCGGGCCATGTCGAGCCTCCCCATCCGCCAGTACGGCGACCCCGTGCTCAAGGAGCGCACCCGGGAGGTGGACGACATCGACGGCACGGTGGCGAGCCTGGTCGATTCCATGATCGAGACCATGTATGCCGCCCCCGGCACGGGGCTGGCCGCCAACCAGGTGGGCGTGCAGCGCCGCATCTTCGTCTACGACGTGGGTGACGGTGCCCGCACCGTCATCAACCCGCGGATCCTCGAGACCGACGGCGAGTGGGTCTACGACGAGGGTTGCCTGTCTGTACCTGGCCTCAGCTGGGACATCGTGCGACCGAACACCGTGCACCTGGTGGGCCTGGACCTCGACGGGAACGAAGTCTCCCTGGAGGCCTCCGAGCTGGAAGGCCGCGTGTTCCAGCACGAGCTCGACCACCTCGACGGCATCCTGCTGGTCGAGCGCCTCAATGAGGACCAGCGCAAGGAGGCGCTCAAGATCCTGCGCAGCCGTACGCTGGACCTGCCCGTCTCCGACCCCGACGGGCTCGCCGACCTCTTCACGCGCTGACCTAGGTAGGAGCCGGCCGTCCCCGGTTCCGGGCGGCGGGAGCGGTCTGTCCTACGGTGAGCGGGTGGCCCGCCTGGCGTACCTCGGCACCCCGGAGATGGCGGTCCCACCGCTGCGCGCGCTGATCGACGCGGGTCATGACATCGCACTCTGCGTGACACGGCCCGATCGCCGCCGCGGCCGCGGCGCGGCGACGACACCGAGCCCGGTCAAGGTGGCTGCCACCGGGCTCGGACTTCCCGTCACCCATGACGTGGACGACCTGACAACCGCCGGCGTGGAGCTCGCCGTCGTGGTGGCCTACGGCCGCATCATCCCGGCCCGGCTCCTGGCGCTCATCCCGATGGTGAATCTGCACTTCTCGCTGCTGCCCCGCTGGCGGGGCGCCGCCCCCGTCGAACGCGCCATTCTCGCCGGCGACCGCGAGACGGGCGTCTGCCTGATGAAGGTGGAGGAGGGGCTCGACACCGGTCCGGTGTACGCCGTTCGCACGGTGCCCCTGGACGAGGACATCACGCTGGCCGCGCTCCGCCAGGAGCTGGTCACCGTGGCCAGCGCGCTCGTCGTGGATGCACTGGCCCACGGTGTCTCCGGGTTGCCCGACCCCGTGCCGCAGGAGGGCGAGGTCACGACGGCGGAGAAGGTCAGCAAGGAGGATCTCCACCTCGACTGGACCGCGCCGGCCGTCGAGCTCAAGCGGGTCGTTCGTCTCGGCCGGGCCTGGACGACGCTCCGGGGCAAGCGCCTGACCGTGCTCGACGTCGCGCTGGTCCCGCACGTCCACGACGCGGACGAGCGTCCACCCGGTTCGATCGATGGCCCGGTCGTCGTCACCGGCAGTGGAGGCCTACTGCTACGACGGGTCCAGCCCGAGAGCCGTTCTCCCATGTCAGCCGAGGAGTGGCTGCGTGGCGTGCGGCCCGCAGTCGGCGAGCGCCTCGGGACGGACTAGACATGTGAGCGGTGACCGTGACTCCGATCGACGGGTGGAGCCCCGACCAATACGAGCGGTTCCGTTCGGAGCGCCAGCATCCCTTCGACGACCTGCTGACCCTGTGCCATCCCGTCCCCGGTGGCCGCATCGTCGACCTCGGGTGCGGTACGGGGGACCTGACGAAGATTCTCCACGAGGAGATGGAGGCCAAGGCGACGGTCGGCATCGACTCGTCACCGTCGATGCTGGCCCGGGCGCACTCGGCGCACGCCGACGTGGCCGGCCTGTCGTTCGCGCAGGGCGACATCGCGACGTGGCTCGACGAAGGACTCGACCTGGTGTTCGCGAACGCGTCACTCCAGTGGATCGACGATCATCTCAACCTGCTGGCCCGCATGCGCACGGCCCTCGGGGCCGATGGGCAGCTGGCCTTCCAGGTGCCGGCCAACTACCGTCACCCCTCCCATCTGCTGGCGCAGGCGGTGGCCAACGAGTCTCCGTTCATCGATGCGCTCTACGGGGATGTTCCCGCGGATCGCGGGCGGTTCGTGCTGTCGCCCGAGCTCTACGCCGACCTCCTCTACGAGCTCGGGGCCAAGGACCAGGTCGTGCGCATGGAGGTGTACGGCCACGAGCTCGAGTCGACGAGCGAGGTCGTCGAGTGGGTCATGGGCACGCTCCTCACGCCCTATCGCAAGCGGTTGAGCCCCGAGTTGTTCGACGCGTTCGTGGAGCGCTACCGCGAGCGGCTGATCGAAGAGCTCGGCGAGCGCGAGCCGTACTTCTACGGGTTCCGGCGGATCCTCTGCTGGGCGCGCTTCGGCTGAGCGGCGGACGGAGATGCAGGGACGGACAGCCACGCCGGCCCGCGACCCCGGCCGTGTCGGCGATCTTCGCATTGCGCCGTCGGTCCTTTCGGCCGATTTCGGCATGCTGGCCGAGCAGGTCGGCGAAGTAGCCCCTTCTGCCGACTGGCTGCACGTCGACGTCATGGACGGGCATTTCGTCCCGAACGTGACGATCGGGCCGCCCGTGGTGGCGTCGCTGCGCCGCCACACGCCGCTGTTCTTCGACTGCCACCTCATGATGACCGAACCAGGGCGCTACCTGAAGGACTTCGCCGAAGCCGGGGCGGACGGCTGCACCGTGCACGTGGAGGTGGGCGACACTGACGAGTTGATCGCCCAGATGCGCAGCCTCGGCTTGCGGGCGGGACTGGCGCTCAATCCCGACACGCCCGTCGACGCGGCGCGGCCCTACCTGCGCGACGTCGACCTCGTCTTGTGCATGACGGTGTTCCCCGGCTTTGGTGGCCAGAGCTTCATCGGAGACGTCATGGCCAAGGTGGCGGAGGTGCGCGCCGAGGTTGCCGCAGGCAACCTCGGCGTCGACATCGAGGTGGACGGAGGGATCGACGCCACGACGGCTCCCGTTGCCGTGGCCGCCGGGGCCAACGTGTTGGTGGCCGGGAGCGCCATCTTCGGCCACCCGCGACCGTGGGAGGCCGCCGACGCCATCCGGGAGTCGGCCCGCGCTGCGGGTGGCGACCGGTGACGACCCTCAGGGCGTGACGCCCAGCCCGCCATGACCATGCACAGCGGCAATGGCAGCGGCAGTGCGCGGGCCGTCGTCGCCGGGGGCGGCATCATTGGCACCTGGCACGCGCTCGAGCTCGCGGCGGCCGGGTTCGCCGTGGAGCATCTGGAGGCCGAGGCGGCACCGACGGGCGCGTCGGTGCGCAATTTCGGTCTGGTCTGGGTCAGTGGACGGCGTTCGGGCGCGGAGCTCGATGTGGCGCGCCGCGCCCGCCGGCGCTGGGAAGAGGTCGGGGCGGCGGTGCCCGGCATCGGGTTCCGCCCGATGAGCTCGTTGACCGTCGCCGGCGACAGCGCAGCGTGCGGCGTCATGGAGGCCTTCGCCCGCCACCCCGACGCCGCGGCACGCTCGATCTCCTTCTTAGAGCCCGACGAGGTGCGCGCCTGCAATCCCGCCGTGCGGGGCGACGTCGCGGGGGCACTGCACTGCGCCGAGGACGCGGTGGTCGAGCCCCGTCTCGCAGTGGGCGCCCTGCGTGCCCACCTGGCCGCTGTGCACGGAGCGCGGTACCGCTTTCGCCCGGGCCACCGGGTGGTCGCCGCCGAGCCCCACGCGCTCGTCGACACGACGGGGACCCGCTGGCAGGGGGACCTCGTCGTTCTGGCCACCGGCGCCGCCTACGATCACCTGCCCGGCTCCGGGGCCGTTGCGGCCCGCCTGCGCCGGGTGCGGCTCCAGATGCTGCAGACCGCCCCCTTCGCCACCAGGCTCACGACCTCCCTCGCCGACGCGGACACCCTGCGCTACTACCCGGCCTACGAGACGGCACCCCTGGCCGAGCTCGGGGAGCAGTCCCGCGTGGCGGCCGATCACCACCTGCAGCTGCTGGTGGTCCAGCGCCCCGACGGCGGGTTGACCATCGGGGACACGCACGCCTACGGGGAGCCCTTCGACTTCGCGCTCTCCGAGGACCCGACCCATGAGCTCCTGGAACGCGCCCGGAACATCCTCGGGGTGGCGCTCCCACCCGTGCAGCGCCGCTGGGAGGGCGTCTATGCGCAGTGCGTCGACGGCGACGTGTGCCTGCGCGAGGAGGTGCAGGAGGGCGTCTGGGTGGTGACGGGTCCGGGTGGTCGCGGCATGACGTGCGCCCCGGCCATCGCGGCGGACACGCTGCGGGTGGCGGGCGCCGGCGCGGTCGCATGATCGGGCCCTTCGCGCTGGCCTGCCTCGATATGGCCGGCACGACCGTGCGCGACGACGGCGCCGTGGAGGCGGCGTTCTCCGCCGCCCTCGCCGCCGTCGGGATCACGGTGGGGAGCCAGCGCTTCGACGAGGCCCAGGTCGTCGTGCGCGAAACGATGGGCTGGTCCAAGGCGGACGTGTTCGCCACGCTGCTCGAGCCGGGGGAGGCAGAGGAGGCCACCACCGCCTTCGCCGCCGCCTACGAGGAGATGGTCGCGGCCGGCGACGTGCGCGAGATGCCCGGTGCGCTGGAGGTCCTGCGCGACCTGCGATCCGCCGGGGTCAAGGTCTGCCTCACCACGGGCTTCGCGCCGTCGACCCGGGATGCCCTGCTCGGCGCCCTGGGCTGGCGCTCCGAGGTCGACCTGGCCCTCTCGCCCGCCGACGTCGGCCGTGGGCGCCCCGCGCCGGACCTCGTCCTCGGCGCCATGGCCCGCCTCGGCGTCGACGACCCGAGCGCCGTGGCGGTCGTGGGTGACACGGTCAGCGACCTCGAGGCGGGGAACGCCGCCGGGGCCGGGGCGGTCGTCGGCGTGCTGAGTGGCGCTCACGACCGGGTCACGCTCGCCGCCGCCTCACCGACGGCGGTCATCGTCGACGTGACAGAGCTCCTTGGCGTCCTCGGCCGGGTGTAACCACCCAGAAACCGACTGGCTGACCAGGTACTCTCGACAGAAACTGAAACGTGTTCTATAATTCAACACACGAAGCCGGGGATCGACCCCGGGCAAGGACCTGATCATGGACGACGTGGAGCACATGCGCCGAGCACTGGCGCAGGCCGCAACGGTCCGTTCGACCACGACGCCCAACCCCTGGGTGGGCAGCGTCGTCGTCCCGCCGGGCCGGGGCCCCGACGGCGGCTCTGACTTCGCCGGAGCAACGGCGCCCCCCGGTGGCCCCCATGCCGAGGTGACCGCCCTGGCCGCGGCCGGGGAGGCCGCACGAGGAGCCACGCTCTACGTGACCCTCGAGCCGTGCGCCCACCAGGGGCGCACACCGCCCTGCACCGACGCCATCATCGCGGCGGGCGTGGCCCGGGTCGTGATCGGCATCGAGGATCCGGACGAACGGGTCTCCGGCCGGGGCATCGCCGCCCTCCGTGCGGCGGGCCTGGAGGTCACCGTTGGCGTGGCGGCCGAGGAGGTGGCCGAGCAGCTGGCGCCCTACTGCAAGCACCGGACGACGGGGCAGCCCTGGGTCGTCCTCAAGATGGCGGCCAGCCTCGACGCCCGCACGGCGGCACCCGACGGCACCAGCCGCTGGATCACCGGGGAGGCGGCGCGCGAAGACGCGCATCGGCTGCGGTCACGGTCCGACGCCGTGCTCGTCGGGGCCGGCACCGTTCGGGCGGACGACCCCGAGCTCACCGTCCGCCTCGGCGACGGGGTCGAGCGGGAGCAGCCCCTTCGGGTCGTGCTCGGACGGGCTCCCGCCGGCGCCAGGGTGCACCCGGCGCTCGAGCTGTCGGGCGATCTTCGCGACGTGCTGCGTGAGCTCGGGGGTCGGGGCGTAATCCAGCTGCTGGTCGAGGGCGGGGCCACTGTCGCCCACGATTTTCACGCCGCCGGCCTGGTCGACCGCTATGTCCTGTACCTCGCGCCCGTGTTCTTCGGGGGCGACGACGGCCGACCGATTTTCGCGGGCCCCGGGGCTGGCACAATTGGTGACGTGTGGAAGGGCAGGCTGGTGTCGGTCGAGCAGCTGGGACAGGATCTTCGCGTGGAGGTGGCGGCCTGATGGCGTTCTCGAAGGTGCAGGAGGCCATCGACTCCATCGGAAGGCTGGGCATGGCCGTGGTGGTCGACGACGAGGACCGCGAGAACGAGGGCGATCTCGTGATGGCGGCCGAGGCGGCGACGCCGGAGAACATCGCCTTCTTCCTGGCCCACACCTCGGGGGTCATCTGCGTCCCGCTCCTGCCCGAGCGAGCGGACATGCTCGACCTGCCGCTGATGGTGACGGCCAACACCGAGGCCCAGCGGACCGCGTTCACGGTGAGCGTGGACTCCCGGCACGGCACGACCACCGGGATCTCCGCCACCGACCGGGCATCGACCATTGCCGCCCTGATCGACCCCGGCACAAGGCCGAACGACCTGAACCGGCCCGGTCACATCTTCCCGTTGCGCTACCGGACCGGTGGGGTGCTCAAACGGGCCGGGCACACGGAGGCGACGGTCGACCTGGCCCGCGCCGCCGGACTGACACCGGCCGGCGTGCTGTGCGAGATCGTGACCGAGGACAAGTCCGAGATGGCCCGGCTGGCCGACCTCGAGACCTTTGCCAAGAAGCACGACCTCCCGTTCATCTCCATCGCGGACCTGATCCGCTACCGCCGCCAGAACGAGAAGCTGGTGCGGCTGGTCTCCGAGGCGCGCATCCCGGCCAAGGGGCGCGAGTTCCGGGCCTTCGTCTACGAGTCGGTGCTGGACAACGAGCAGCACCTGGCCCTCGTGATGGGCGAGGTGGCCGGGACGGAGGACGTGCTGGTGCGGGTCCACTCCGAGTGCCTCACCGGAGACGTGTTCGGTTCGCTCCGCTGCGACTGCGGGCCACAGCTGCAGGCGTCACTCGATCTGATCGAACGAGAGGGCCGGGGTGTCCTCATCTACCTGCGTGGCCACGAGGGCCGCGGCATCGGCCTCGGGCACAAGATCCGGGCGTATCAGCTGCAAGAAGAGGGCCACGACACCGTGGACGCCAACCTGCAGCAGGGGCTCCCCGTCGACAGCAGGGAGTACGGCATCGGCGCACAGATGCTCGTCGACCTGGGCGTGACGACCATGCGGCTCATGACCAACAACCCCGTCAAGTACGGCGGCCTGGAGGGCTTCGGCCTCGACATCACCGAGCGGGTCCCGTTGCAGCCCTCGGCCAACCCCGAGAACATCGCCTACCTCCGCACCAAGCGCGAGCGCATGGGGCATCTGCTGCACGGGCTCGACGACGTCCTGTGACGACGTCGTCCCGGGCCACGTCGCAGGGCACCTCCGCCTGATGGCCGAGTCCGACCTGGTCGCCTTGCCCGCCGGCGCGCTCGACCATGTCGCCGCGCGGGTCGGCGCCAGTCTGCGAGGATCGGCCGACGGCACCGGGCTGCGCGTCGGCATCGCCTGCGCCGAGTTCAACGGCGGCATCACACTGCGGTTGCTCGACGGCTCGCTGGAGGCTCTGACCGGGGCCGGGACCGACCGGAGGGACGTCACCGTGGCCTGGACGCCGGGTGCCTTCGAACTGCCGCTGGCCGCCCGCGCCTTCGCCCAGGCCGGCAAGGTTGACGCCGTGCTCTGCCTGGGCGCCGTCATCCGGGGGGAAACGGGCCACTACGACTTCGTCGCCGGGCAATGCGCCTCGGGGATCCAGCAGGTGCAGCTGGCGACCGGTGTGCCCGTCGTCTTCGGGGTCCTGACGACCGACACTCTCGAGCAGGCCCTCGTACGTTCGCTGCCGGACGAGACCAACAAGGGCCGCGAGGCGGCGCTGACCGGTATTGAGATGGTGCGCCTGCTGCGGAGTGGGCCGCTCTCCTGACGCCGCGGCTCGGGTCAGGCGGCCGAACCCGGGCATTCATGGGCAGTTCACAGCGTCGACACAACCCGGACACGTCCGCGTCCTACGGTGGCGTCGAACAGCCCACCAGCAGAACAACACAGGAGATCGGCATGGGTGAGACCACGCCCACGGCGGAGACGGCGGACCCGACGCCGACGGCGGACACCGACGATTCCCACACCGACGGTCCAGTCGACCCAGCGGAGATCCGCTACCGTCCCGGCGTCCGGCGCGAGGGCGCATTCTGCGTGCGGTACGTGACCATCCACGGCTATCGCCGGGCCTACGTCAAGGCCGGGTCGGGGCCTGCCCTTCTCCTGATCCACGGCATCGGTGACAGCTCGGACACGTGGCGACCCGTCGTCGAGCAGTTGGCCGAGCGCTATACGGTCGTTGCCCCGGATCTCCTCGGCCACGGGCGCTCCGAGAAGCCGAGGGCCGACTATTCGGTGGCGGGCTTCGCCAACGGGATGCGGGACCTCCTGAGCGTGCTCGAGGTCGACCGGGCCACCGTCGTCGGGCATTCGCTGGGTGGTGGAGTGGCGGCGCAGTTCGCCTACCAGTTTCCCGATCGATGCGAACGACTGGTCCTGGTGGGCAGCGGGGGAGTGGGCCGGACGGTCAGCCCCCTGCTCCGCGTGGCCGCGGTGCCCGGTGTCGAGGCACTCATGCCGCTTCTCGGCTTGCCTCCCATCCGGTTCGCCAGCCGCCTGGGCGCCGGGCTGTTGCGGGTCTTCGACACCGCGCTCGGGCGCGACGCCGAGGAGATCCTGGCCGTGTTCGACGCGTTGCCCAACACGGAGGCCCGGATGGTCATCCTGCGCACCCTCCGTTCGAGCGTCGACTGGAACGGTCAGGTGATCACGATGGTGGACCGGGCCTATCTGGCCGAAGGCATCCCGACCCTGATCGTGTGGGGTCGGCGTGACGCAATCATCCCGCTGGGCCACGGCCGCTTGATCCATACGGTGATGCCCGGGAGCGAACTCGAGGTCTTCGACGAGGCCGGGCACTTCCCGCACCACACGGACCCGGTCCGCTTCGTGCGGGTCCTGCGCGCGTTCATGGAGCGCTCAGAGCCGGCGAGTTTCGACCAGGGCAGATGGGGAGAGCGCCTCCGGCGCGGCCAGCGCGTCTCCGAGACCGATCCCGTTGGCACCGATGGGGCAGCCAAGCCTTCCGACGTGGCGGCCGTTCGCGGAGCGCACTGAACGCTGCCATCAGGCGCTGCGTCCGGCGCTCCCTACGAGATGAGCTCGGCGCTCAGTACAAGATGAGCTCGGCGCTCAGTACAAGATGAGCTGCGTGCAGCGATACGACGCCATCAACCTCTCGGTGGTCTCGTTGGTCACCGTGGCATCCCAGACCTGTGTCGTCCGCCCGAGGTGCAGCGCCGCCGCCGTGGCGGCGACCTGCTCACCCTCCCGTGCGCTCGAGATGAAGTTGGCCGAGCAGTCCACCGTGGTGAAGCTGCGCGCGCCCTCCGGCCAGTGGTGGCTGACCCCGAAGGCGCACAGGGCGTCGGCCATGGCGATGACCACGGGCGCCCACAGGAAGCCCGTCCCGGCGATCAGCGGATGGGTGACGGTCAGGCGCG
This sequence comes from uncultured Acidimicrobiaceae bacterium, assembly GCA_963755375.1. Lineage (GTDB taxonomy): Bacteria > Actinomycetota > Acidimicrobiia > Acidimicrobiales > RAAP-2 > Bog-473. Next base: position 655,523 of record CAVWKG010000016.1, read on the forward strand.
CCACCGGATCACGGTCCTCGTCGGGCATGGGCACGTCGATCCCGAGGAGCTGCATGAAGAGGCGGGCGTCATAGGGGGGCGGCACGGGCACAGCTTGCCCGACCGCGCGCCCCTCGGGCCGGACCACGCCGGCGAGTCTGCGAAGATCTACCCCCATGCTCCGCCTCGTCCTGCCCAAGGGCTCGCTCGAACGCGCCACGATGCAGCTGTTCGAGGACGCCGACCTGGCCGTCAACCGTGCGTCGGACGTGGCCTACCGCGCCACCATCGCGGACCCCCGCATCACCGAGGTGCGGATCCTGCGCCCCCAGGAGATCCCGGTCTACGTCGCCGACGGCCTCTTCGACCTCGGCATCACCGGGCGCGACTGCATCGAGGAGCGGGGGAGCGACGTGGTGTCCCTCGGTGAGCTGGCCTACTCCAAGGCCACCGCCCAACCCGCCCGTGTCGTGCTCGCCGTGGCCGCGGACTCACCGGCCCACACGCTGGCCGAATTGGCCGCCACCGTGGCCGACCGTCCGGGCCGCCTGCGTGTCAGCACCGAGTACCCCGAGCTGACCCGCCGGGCGCTGGGGGCACACGGGATCGAGGCGGACATCGCGCTCTCGTATGGCGCTACCGAGGCCAAGGTGCCCGACATCGCCGACGCCGTGGTCGACATGACCGAGACCGGCAGCGCGTTGCGTGCCGCCGGGCTACGGGTGATCGAGACGCTGCTCGTGTCGCACACCGAGTTGATCGCCAACCCCGTGGCGGCGGCGGACCCCGACAAGCGCCACGCCATGGAGCAGATCCTCACGTTGCTGGAGGGCACGCTCGAGGCCCGGGGCAAGGTGCTGGTGAAGCTCAACGTCGAAGCGGAGAACCTCGATGCGGTGCTCGCCGTCCTTCCCTCCATGCGCGCCCCGACGATCTCGGAGCTCTCCGGCGGCGGTGCGTTCGCGCTCGAGGCGGTGGTGGCCAAGTCCGACATCAACGTCCTCATCCCGGCACTGCGCGACCAGGGTGCCAGCGACATCCTGGAGATCCCGCTGTCCAAGATCGTCCACTGACGTGGGAGGCCCCGTCCCTTCCACCGGACCGCACCACGGGCGCGTGGCGTCGTTCGATCCCACCCGGGGCCTCGGCGCGGTGGACGACGACGACGGGACGAGGTACGGGTTCCACGCCACCGCCATCGCGGACGGGAGCCGGCGCATCGAGGTGGGCACGACCGTGGCGTTCACGGTGTCGCCGGGCCACGGCGGCCTCTACGAGGCGCGGTCGCTCGTCCCCGTCGGCGCATGGGGTTCTGCCTGACCGGAGTGGATCCGTCAAGACCGTGGTCCGCCACGGTGATGACTGCCTCAGTGCCGGCGGCGGTATTCTCCGCGCGGTGCACGGGGCGTCGACCACCAGCTCACTCGGGGAAGGCTGACCCGCATGCCCGGCATGGGCGGCGCACCCCAGAGCGGCAACTCGGTCATCGTCTCGGCGTTCCATGCCGAGCTGTTCCACCAGCTCCTGGTGGTGCTTCTCATCGGAGCGGTCTGCGCCATCGCCTTCAACGTCATCAGGACCGTGCAGTACCGGCAGCTCCGGGCTCAGGGAGGCCCCACCCCGGTCGTCACGGTGCACGTGACGACCGAGCCGGTCGCTCGGAGGGTCCTGCGCATCGGCTTCGGCAGCCTCTGGATCCTCGACGGACTCCTGCAGCTGCAATCGGCCATGCCCTTGGGGCTCCCCTCGAACGTGATCCAACCCTCAGCTGCCGCGTCACCGCAGTGGGTCCAGCACGTCGTCAATTCGGGCGTGAGCATCTGGTCCAACCATCCGATCCAGGCGGCTTCCTCAGCGGTCTGGATCCAGCTCGGTCTCGGCCTCTGGCTCATCGTGGCCCCGCGCGGCCGCTGGTCACGGTTGGGCGGGGCGGCCAGCGCCGGCTGGGGCCTGGTGGTGTGGATCTTCGGCGAGGCGTTTGGTGGCATCTTTGCCCCCGGGGCGACATGGCTCTTCGGCACGCCCGGAGCGGTGCTGCTGTACTGCGTCGCCGGGATCCTGCTGGCGTTGCCCGAGCGAGCGTTCATGAGCCCCCGTGTCGGACGCATCATCGTGACCTTGGGGGGAGTGTTCCTGGTCGGCATGGCGGTGCTCCAGGCATGGCCGGGGCGGGGATTCTGGCAGGGTCGAGGTGGCACCCTGCCGTCCATGGTCGGCACCATGTCGCGGACCTCTCAGCCCGGGTTCCTCTCGTCGTGGGTCGCTTCGTTCGGTTCTTTTGACGATGCCCACGGGTGGGCCGTCAATCTGTTCGCTGTCGTCGCCCTGGCCTCCATCGGGGGCTTGCTCATCAGCGGCCGCCGTCGAGCGGTCCTCGGGGGGATCGGCGCGCTGGTCGTGTTGTGTCTCGCAGACTGGGTACTCGTAGAGGACCTCGGCTTCTTCGGCGGCCTGGGCACCGACCCGAACTCCATGGTGCCGATGGCGCTGCTCTTCGTTGCGGGGTACCTGGCCGCCTTCAGGGTGCCGGTCGAGGCCGACGTCCCGACGGCCGCGGTGGACGAGGCCGCCTCGAACGCCAACGCCTTGGCCGCGACTCCTGATCCGCGCTCGGGCGCGCCATGGTCACAGCGCGCCACCCCGGCGTACGTCATGCGCTCGGTCGCGGCCCTCGCGGCCCTGGCTGTCGTGGTGATCGGCGCGGCGCCCATGGCGGCGGCTGCGGTCAACCAGAGCACCGACCCGATCCTCAGCGAGGCGCTGGACGGCAGCCCCAACTCCCTGGACTCACCGGCGCCGCCGTTCGCGTTGACCGACCAGGACGGCCACCCGGTCAGCCTGGACAGCCTGCGCGGACACACGGTCGCACTGACCTTCCTCGACCCGGTCTGTACGACCGACTGCCCGCTGATCGCACAGGAGTTCCGCCAGGCGGACCAGCAGCTCTCGAGCCAGGGAGCGCGCGTTGACTTCGTCGCCATCGTGGCCAACCCGATCTACCGCACCGCCGCCTTCACGAACGCCTTCGACCGGCAGGAGGGCCTGACCCACCTGACCAATTGGTACTACCTCACGGGCTCCCTGTCGGCGCTCCAGCACGTCTGGGACTCGTACGGCGTGCTCGTGAACACGGAGACGGCCGGGGCGATGGTGGCGCACAGCGATCTGGCCTTCGTGATCGATCCGGATGGTCGAGAACGCGACGCCCTGATCGACGACCCCGGACCGACGCAGTCGTACGCGTCATCGTTCACCTCGTTGCTCCTGAGCCGCATCGACGACGTCGTCAATTCGTGAGGGCGGTCTCGGCCCGCATTTCTCGCCGGCTCCGCGCGGTCCGGTGGCTCATCATCGGCGTGGCGGGATCTGTCCTCTGGGCCGTTGTGTCGGCACTCCCCGCGGCAGGGGCAACGGTCCCGGCCCTCCCTGCGAGCGGCGTCTCGACACCCGACGGCTCCTGGTCGACGCTCCCGATGGGGCAGCTGTCAGAGCAGAGCAACACCTTCTGGGAGCTCTTCCACGCCGTGCCGGGATCCTCTCACTGGACGCTCGTCACACCGAAGGGGACGGCCGACAACGGCGGCCTTGTGACGGGGGTCTCGGGCGACGCGGTCGTCGCCGGGGTGCTCCCGAGCGCCCTCCTCCGTTTCTCGCCCCTGTCCTCGAGCAGCGACGGCGGGGTCTCTTGGAATCCCGTCTACCTTCCGGGGGGCCTGGCGAGCTCGACCGATGCACTGGCGATCGAGACGTCCGGCATGCCCGCCGGGCTGGCGGTCATGCGCGACGGCACGGTCTTGGCCGCGGCCAAGATCTTCGGTTCTTGGTCGCCGCTGGTCTCGACCGCCGCGCTCCGCAGGGCGGCGCCCTCGTGTGACGTCTCGGCGATCGCAGCGGTTGCATTCTCGGCGTCCGGCGCCCCGCTCGTCGCCGCCGGCTGCCGGCAGGGTGGACGGGTCGGCCTGTTCACCCAGGCCGAAGGGTCGTGGCACTTGGCGGGTCCCGCCCCGATCGCCGGTCGCGGGAGGGGAGCAACGGGCGTCTTGCGGCTGGAGACGTCCGGTGTGGCGACGACGGTGCTCGCCACCGTGGGCAGGGCAGGGCATCGGGCGCTCGAAGTCGCCTGGGCGCAGAACGACTCCGTCTGGACCATGCCGACCCCGCTTCCCCTGCCCGGCGCGGACTCCGTCCGCGCCAGCGCCGTCGGGGCGGACGGGCGGGTGGCGGTGCTCGTCAGCCGGCCGAAGTCGACGCCGGCGGTCTTCGAAGTGGAACCAGGTGGCCGGGCCTGGTCCCCCCTGCCGCCTCCGCCGTCCGGTGCGGCGGGACTCGCCCTCCCCGGCGACACTCAGACCGCGGACGCTCCACCGGTCGACGTCTTCAGCGTCAACGGGAGCGCACTGCGCGTCTTCGAGCTCACCCCGTCGGGAGCCACCTGGAGCCGTGTGCAGATCACCCTGGTGCCCATCTCGTACGGCTCGTCGTCGTAGCCGCCAATCTCGTTCGTCGTCCTAGCCGACGGGGGCTACCGTGACGCGCAGCCGCACAAGGGATGGATCCGCCCGGTGAACTACCTCGTCGACAACTGGAGCTTCGACCCCTTCGTGGTGGTCGTGGCGGTCATCGTGATCGTGAACGAGCTCGGCCTCGCCAATCTGCGCCGTCGCTCGATCCGGGAACGGAGCCGGAGCCGGCGCATCCGGTCACTCTTCTTCTACGGCGGGCTGGCACTCCTGCTCATCGCGGTCACCTCACCGGTCGACTACTGGGCCGACGACTACTTCTTCGTGCACATGATCGAGCACATCCTGATTGCCTTCTTCGCTCCGATTCTCATCGTCGCAGGGGCCCCCTGGCTGCCGCTCCTGCACGGACTGCCGGTGGGACCGCGGCGACGGCTCATCCGCTCCGTTCTCCTCGGACGCTTTTCCCAGCCGCTCCGAGGGGTCGGACGGTTCGCCGTCAACCCCTGGACGGCGCTGATCTCGTTCAACCTTGTGATGGTGCTGTGGCACGTCCCGGCACTCTTCGACGCCGCGCAGCAGAACCAGACGGTGCACATCTGGCTGATGCACGCCAGCTTCTTCGTCACCGGGGTCCTGTTCTGGCTGCAGATCATCCCGTCGTACCCCTTCCGGCTGAAGGCCTCTCCGCTCTGGCAGGTCGGCGCCATCCTCTCGACCAACGTCGTGATGTTCGTGATGGCCATGTCGCTCTCACTCTTCACCGCGGGAAGCTGGTACGCGGCCTACGCCCATGTACCGGGTGTCACGCTCTCGCCCTTCGCCGACCAGCAGATCGGCGCCGCCATCCTGTGGATTTGCGGTGACTTCTGGGCCGTCCCCGCACTCGCGGTGACCATCCGCCGCGCCATCGACAGCGAAGGCGGGTTCTCGCTGGGCGTCGACCGGTTGTTCCACCGTGACCCCGGACCTCCCCTCGAAGTGTTCCGGGCCTCGAGTGATCAGGCCCGCCAGGGCTGACGGCGCCGGACCCAGTCCGGCTCCAGACGGAATTCAGTTGTTGCTCAGAAATAGTTGACTCGAAAGCAACAGAACCGTAACGTCATCGACGAGTTCCTCGGTAGGGGCGCCGGGGACAATACGAGACACCTACCGGGGAGGCCTGATGAGGCTGGCGTGGAAGGTGGCCGTCACGGCCATCCTTTTTGCCCTTGCAGCCGTGGCGGCCGTCGTTCTCATCGTCAACCTCCTGGGCACGCCCCCCACGGTCGACTTCACCTCCCAGTCCTCGGGGCAGCCGGTGAACGTCGCGCTGCAAGCCGTGGGGACCTACGGCTCGGGCAGCCACCCGACGTGGGTGTCGTACCTCGTCCAGTCGCCGCAGGGCCAATGGGTCCACACCACGGTGTTCCAGGTCCCCGCGGACACGCGCCTCAACGTCACGATCGTCAACTACGACTCCGGGAGCCCCCTGCGGAACCAGCAGATCGGCCAGGTCACCGGCACCAGTGGCCGCGTGGCGCTCCTCAACGGGAAGGCGTTCCGGGTCATCAACTCCAATGCCGGCAATGGCGTCGCCCACACCTTCTCCATCCCTTCCATCGGGCTCAACGTGCCGCTCTACGGCAACAACGGGAACGCCAACCTCTGCGGCGCGGCGCCGTGTACCACCAGCTCACCGCACCAGGTGATCCGGTTCTCCTTCGTCACGCCGGGGCCAGGCAGCTACCGGTGGCAGTGCTTCGTCCCCTGCGGGCTCGGCTTCTTGTTCGGCAACGGCGGGCCCATGTCGACGCTGGGGTACATGGGCGGTTTCATGCAGGTGGTGTCGTGAGCGACACCCGGGGCACCGGGTCCCCTGTCGGGAGCGAGCCGGACTCACCTCAGCACGAGCCACACCATTGGTGGCGACTAATCGCCATCTGGGTGGTCCTCTCCGCCGTCCTCGATCCGCTCTTCTACTTCTATGCCGGTCCTCATATCCCGCCCGGCACGATGACCGACGAAGCTCAGGGGGCACAATTCGACTTCAACGTGCTCTTCGTGATCGCGCTGCCGGTCTTGCTCGCGGTGTGGATCTACTTCATCTACGTCATCGTGATGTGGAGGGCGTCGCGGGGCGGCCCCGAGCCCGTCGGAGGCCCGGACGCGCGGGGTCACTTCGGCATTCAGTTGGGATGGATCCTGACCACCAGCGTCATCGTGATCTTCCTGTTCGGCTTCGGCACCTATGAGCTCGTCCAACCCGGGGGGGCCGGCGGCGGCCAGGGCTCAAGCCCCATCTGGACCCCGACGTCGAAAACGGTGTTGCCCATTCAGGTGATTGGCCAACAGTGGAAGTTCACCTACCGGTACCCGACCTTCGGCGGGTTCGAGACCAATGAGCTCGTGGTCCCCGACAACACGACGATCGAGTTCAACGTGACGTCGCTCGACGTTATCCACAGCTTCTGGGCCTACCAGCTCGGCGTGAAGGCCGACGCCAACCCCGACTACAACAATGTCGCCTACACGACGACGCGGCAGCTCGGCTCGTTCATCGTTCGCTGCTCCGAGCTGTGCGGGATCTGGCATGGCGCGATGTACAACTCGGGGCAGGTGGTGAGCCCGGGTCAGTTCGTGACGTGGGCCAAGTCGACGGAGGCGTTGCTGCGGAGGAACACCAGGCTGCTGCCGCCTTACGCGCTCACCTACACCCCGGATGCCAACGGAGCTGACGGAGGGTACTACCCGGATAACGTCGACCCCTACTCCAAGGTCGAGACCTACGGCGCCCCGCAGCCGAAGGGCGGGGGCTGACATGCGCCGGCACCAACGTGACCCAATTCCCGAGACGGGGGACATCGGCCATGGCCATTGACACACCTGCGGTAGGCGATCTCGAGTACCCCGGGGAGGAGGATGTCGGGACCCCAGCGAAGGAGCCTCCGGTCTGGCGTCGCTCCCCCTGGCTCCGCCCGAACATCCTGTGGGCGATGGCCGGTGGGGTCGTCGGCTACCTGATCGGCCATTGGCTCGGGAACGTGATCGCCAGCGGGTACACGCAGGTGCAGGACACCGGGCAGAACGACGTCGCCATCGTCCTCGGTCTGAGCCTCGGGGTCACCGGGTGGATGACGGGCATCGGCGGGCTGAGCTATCCGCTGGCCAAGATCCTCGGGTACGAGCTGCGTCCCCAACCACCCGAGCAGACCTGGGTGCGCTATTTCCGCATGACCGACGACCACAAGGTCGTCGGGATGCAGTACGTGGTCGGTGTCCTGCTCTTCTTCTTCACGGGTGGCCTGTTGGCCATGCTCATCCGCACCGAGCTGCTCAGCCCGACGAGTCATGTGTTCGGGCCGGGCACCTACATCGCCATCGTCAGCGAGCACGGAACGATCATGATGATGATGGCCTCGTCGGCCGTCGCGGGGACCTTGGGGAATTGGCTCATCCCGCTGATGATCGGCTCGAGGCGCATGGCCTATCCCCGCGTCGAGGCGTTCTCTTTCTGGATCTTCATGGCGGGTTACCTGGTCATCGTGAGCGCCCTCTTCTTCGGCGGCTTCCCGACCGGGTGGACGGGCTACGCGCCCTTACAGACGCAGGCCGCCGGCGGGATGGATTCGTATCTGGTCGGCTTCGCGGTCATTGGCATCGGCATGATCCTGGCCGGGTTCAACCTGGCCGCCACCATCATCAATTATCGGGCGCCGGGGATGACCTGGAGCCGTGTGCCGATCTTCGTCTGGGCCATCCTGGCGACCACCGCCCTCCTCACCCTCGCCACCCCGACCCTCGTTGTTTCGTGTCTCCTCGGTGTCCTGGACAGGACGGCGGAGACCGCGTTCTTCGTGAACGAGCACGGGGGCAGCAACTTCCTCTGGCAGAACCTCTTCTGGTTCTTCGGCCATCCCGAGGTCTACATCATGGCATTGCCGGGGTTCGGGATCGTGATGGAGATCATGCCCGTCTTCACGCGCAAACCGCTGTTCGCCTACAAGGTCGCGGCCGCCGGGATGCTCGGGGTCGCCCTGCTGTCGTTCTTCGTCTGGCAGCACCACCTGTTCCAGAGCGGGATCAATCCGGACATGCGGCCGCTCTTCATGCTCACCACCGAGCTCATCTCCATTCCGACCGGCTTCTTGTACCTCGTCACGCTCGGAACTCTGTGGAAAGCCAAGATCAGATTCGAAACTCCGATGCTCTTTTGCCTCGGGATGCTCTTCAATTTCCTCATCGGCGGCGTGACCGGCGTCTTCCTCTCCGACGTCCCGGTCAACGTCACGGTCCACGGCAGCTTCTTCGTGCTGTCCCACTTCCACTACACGATCATGGGAGGCCTCATCTTCGCCTTGTTCGGTGGGTTCTACTACTGGTTCCCCAAGATCACCGGCAAGACCTTGAACCGCAAACTGTCCAAGTGGCACTTCTGGACGTTCTTCATTTTCTTCAACCTGACGTTCTTCCCGATGTTCCTCATCGGGATCCTGGGCCAGCCCCGGCGCGTGTTCGAGTACGCCACCAATCTGCAGACGCTGAACGACATCTCGAGCATCAGCGCCTACCTCCTCGGGGCGTCCTTCTTCTTCTTCATCATCAACGTCGTGTGGTCCATCTACCTGACCCCGCACGAGGCCCCGCCGAACCCCTGGAACTCGCTGGGCCTGGAGTGGCAGACCCCGACCCCGGTGCCGTGGTTCAACTTCGAGCACATCCCCGTCGTGCTCAACGACCCGTACCACTACGGCACGGCCGACGCTGCTCCAGTGGCCGATCTGGGACTGGCCCTGTCGGTCGTCGCCCCCGCCGGGTCCGTCGGTCATGATGAGCTCTCGCGCGGGGTGGACGACGGTGACAGCGATCCACGACCCCCGATCCTGTGAGGGAAGAGGCGATGCAGCAGAACCCGGTCGACAATCAGAAATTCGAGAGCTTCCCCGAACTCAAGGAGACTCCGGAGGAGATCGCGTTCGAGCTCCGGGCCCAGGAGGGGGCGCTCTGGACGGGCGGGCGACTTCTGATCGGCATCTGGGCCTTCGCCTTCGCCGCGCTCGCCTTCGCGTACTTCTACCTGCGCTCGGCGAACAACGAGGACCTGTGGCGGCCGCGGGGAATTACGGCCCCCACCGGAGTGGGTGCGGCGATCTTCGCCATCACCGTGGCCTGCGCGGTCCTCGTCAACTTCGGTGAGCGGCGCTTCCGCAACGACGAGACGTTGGACTGGCAGGTCGCCGGCTGGTTGGCCGTGCTCGGCGGATTGCTCGTCGTCGGGCTGCAGATCTGGCAGTTGACGGAGCTTCCCTTTTTCCCGGGATCGAGCGGCTACGCCTCCTGCTTCATCGCATGGGCGGTGCTGAATATCGCAGTTGTCCTCGCCGGCACCTACTGGATCGAGACCATCCTGGCGCGGGAGATACGCCTCCGTCGGGCCATCTCCCAGGACGGCGGCGCCCCGAATTCGAAACTCCCCGTGGCGCGCCTGTTCCGGGCGAACCTCAACGGCTGTACCTATTTCTGGGGGTTCATCGGCGTCGTCGCGGCCTTCTTTTGGGTATTGTTCTACGTCATCTAGGGCCTGGAGGTTGACACCGTGATCACGGCAGATGTAGCCGCCACCCAGGCGCTGACGTTCGCCATTCCCCTCGGGGTCCTGTTCCTCGTGATCGTCTGGGGATTCTTCCAGCGCCGACCGACCCGGTGAGCTCGGGGGCTGCCGCCTGGCGGCCCCGTGCCGGTGTCCCAGGGTGGCGCGCGTGGTGTCTCGGGGGCGCAGTCGTCGTGCTGCTTCTCGGCCTGCTCTCGCCGCTGTCGAGTGCGGCCCGGCGCGACGAATTCGCCTTGGCCCTGCAGTTCTCGCTGTTCGCCATCGTCGTTCCTGCACTGGTCGCGCTCGGCGCGCCGTGGCGTCTGGTCGGGCTGGCCGGAGGCCCCGCCGCCGCTGCGCCGCCCCGGATCGCGGATCGCCTCGCCGACCGCCGGAGCCGGCATCGCGAGTTGCCGTGGTCCCTCGCCCTCATCGGGTGTGACCTCGGCGCGGCCATCGCCTGGCACGCGCCGGGGGTCGTCGCCGCGCTGACGCGCCAGGGATGGCTCGTTGTCCTGGAGGCGGCCAGCCTTCTCGTGTTCGGGCTGGGCCTGTGGCTCGAGCTCGTGGCGTCGCCGCCACTCACCCCCCGTTCGGGGCACCTCCGACGCGCGGTGCTTGCCGCCGTGGCCATGTGGTCCTTCTGGATCCTCGCGTACGTGGTGGGGCTCTCCGATCACGGCTTCTATCGCAACTTTCATCACCTGGCGGGCGGCTTGAGTGAGGCGGCCGATCAACAGATCGCGTCCGCCGTGTTGTGGTTCGCCGCGGCGGCTGCCTTCGTGCCGGTGATCTTTTGGAACGCGTTCCGGTGGCTCCAGAGCGAGGACGACCCCGACGCCGAACTCCTGGCGCTGGCCCGTGCCGAACGCCGCCGTGGGATGCCGCCGATGGCCTCCGGGAGCGGCGGGCCCGCGGCGACGTGATTCTCAGCCGGCGCGTACGCCGGCGACGGGAGGCAAGTCGACGGGGGGCAGTCGCGTGGCGAGGGCGCGGTCAGCCGCATCCTCCTGTGCGATGGCGGTGGACCGGTCGGTGGCGAGCCGTTTCTCCTCCTCGGCCAAGCTTCGCAGCGCCGAGGTGTCAGTGGGGTCGCTCATCAGTGTCTGCACGTCTTCGATCGCCCGCAGCGAGTCCGAGGTGGTCCACAGGGTCGCGGTCGCGATCAGTCGACCGACGTCCTTCCCCGCTGGCGTTCCCGGGACGTCGATGTCCGTCAGGTCGAAGATGCTCTCGTTGGTGAAGGAGCACGCCGTTTGGTCGTCGGTGAGGAGGCCGGGTGTCGGAGCCCGGTCGGCCGCCGTCAGCGTGTGCGCGGCCTGAAGGTTCCAGATCCCGATCGCCTGGTGCACGGCGAGCGCGCAGCCTCCGAGGTCGGTGTTCACCTCGCTCATGACGCTGCGTTCCGCGCCGATGTCGTCCGCTCTCGACGTGCTCACGGGCAGGTCGGAGATGACGGTCACCAGGAGCACCACGAAGGCGACCGCCGCGATCGCCAGGCCGCGGTGCCGCTGCCAGAGCGGTGCCTTCTTCGGCGACGACGCCGCGGCGTCGGTCACCGGCCGGCGATCCCTTCCGCGTAGGAGGCGATCCCCTGAGCCCAGCGGGCAATGTCGGCCTGGGCAAGGCTGAACCTCCCCAGCGTGCTCTCGTCGGCGAATGGCGTTGCCCGGTAGCGCAGGTCGCCGTCGGGGGCGATGAAGTCCATCACGTCGTTGTGGGCCTCGAGTCCTGTGTTGCCCTGGACCGAGATGGATACGCCGTAGGCCTTCCAGATCCCGTTGAGGGCCGTCAGCGGGCCGGTGACCATGTGCCAATTCGGCAGCGAGCCGAGGCCGGTCCCCTGGACCGACGGGGTTTCGTCGGACTGCGCCAGGGCGATCGGGTCGGTGTTGATCGTCACGAACTCGACGTCGGAGGCCGCGGTGCCGAGCGCGGCGTCCGCCTGCTCCAACTCGGCCGCCACGACGGGGCAGATGTCGTTGCACGGCGCATTGAAGAACGTCAGGACGATGACCCGCGCCGGCTGCGCCGGTACCGACGTGGCCAGACCCCTCTGGTCGGTCAGGGCGAAGGCGGGAGCCGGATGCGGCGCTGGCGAGCTCAGTCCCATGAACGAGGCCAATGGAGCGTCGAGAGAGCGGTCGGGTGCGGGTGTCGGTGCGCTCGGCGTGGCGGCCGGTGTCGGGTTGGCCGCGGCGCGAGGGACCGTGGTGGGCACCGGATTGAGCCCGGCCGAGGAAAACACGTGCTCGGCGAGCAGGCCCCCCAGGCTGGCGACCAGCGCGATGCCCAACACCCAGAAGACGAATTTGGCGGGGATGCCGGGCGCGCCCTCGGCGAGGGCCGCCGCCCGGTCCACCGGCGCGGTGGGGGAGGGCGTGGCTGATCCCGACTCGAAGGATGGCGGCGCCGGGTTTCTCCCCTCCGCTTTGGGCGGCAGCGTCACCGGCCGCTCTCGAGGCGTGCGATCCAGCGCTGCAATGACGACGTCGTCTGGGGGCCGAGCGCCGCGCCCACGACCCGGCCCTGCGCGTTGACGAAATAGCTGACCGGGAGAGCGCTCACGAGGTACTCGCTGGCCACCGTGGCACGGGCATCGACGGCCACTGGATAGGTGGCCCCGGCCGCGGTCAACAGTCCCGTGGCCGCGGCGTCGGAGCTCTCGTTGGAATCGACGCCGACGACGTCCACCCGTCCCTGCGCCGCCCGGGCGACCGTTGCCATTGCACCGAGCTCGGCCCGGCAGTCGCGGCACCATGACGCGAAGAAGTTGACGATGACCGGCTTGCCCCGAAACGAGGCCAGCGAGATCGGGCTCGTGCCGGCAAGGGAGGGAAGGGAGAAGCCCGGGGCCACCGTGCCCGGCCGCAGAACGGGAGGCGGCGCGGCCTCGAGGGCGGCTGAGGATGGCACCTGCGCCGGCCGGGAGGGACCGCGGACGATCACGAAGACCACGAAGCCGACCAGGCACGTCGCGGCAACAGCGGCGACCCACTTGAAGACCCGATCTGGCCTGCTCGCGCGCCGTGGCTCGGCGCCGAGCGTGGGCGCCGGGCCGCCCACCTCGCCAACGGATGTCCCCCCTGGATCCACGCTGGTCAGGCTAGCGAGCGCTATTCCCGACCGAGGGTCGCTGTGTGCGAATTTGGAGGCCGGGATGGCGAGTCGGCGGGGCCGGGAACACCGGAGGTCGCCGGCGGGAGTCGCCTACCACTCCGCCGCGCGCTCGGCTGGATCCTTCTCGGCCCTCTCGCGTTTCCGGGCGTCGCGTTCCTCTGGGTTCTCGTGAATGAGGTGCCACCAGGCGGCGATCGCGATGCCAGCCAGGATCGGCCACTCGAAGGTGTAGAACCAGCTGAGGCCGTTCCCCCCTAGGGCCCGTCGGGCCTGCCACCAAGTCGCTGCAGCGCACCCGGCGACGATCAGGAAGAACTCAAGGTGGAGCAGGAAGGCTCGGCGGGAGAACCAACGGTGCATCGCAAACCGCATCGTAGGGCGGGACTCCGGCCGGAGGCGGTGCCACATGGGCGGCGGGGCCCGGTTGCGGGTGATCTGGGTCTTCGGGCGGCTCCGGCCTGCCGGCCCTACCCTGATGGCCGCACCTCGACGCAGAGCGCAATGGCCACTGCAGCGACCATCGGCCTGCCCCCGGCCGGCGACTCGGTTCCGGCGACTCAGTTCTGCGAGGCTGGACCGCTCTCTCCGCCTGCTGCTCCCTGGGCGCCCGCCTGCTCGGCCCCTTCGAGCCGGACGAAGGCCAGGCGCAACTGGGACAGGGACTCGAGCAGGGCTGGCTCGGCCTCCCCGAGGCGGCCGTGGAGCCCGTCGACAAGGTAGCCGAGGCCGTCGATGGCCAGGCGGGCCTGGAACAGCATCGGAGGGGACTGCGAGAGGTAGATGGCGGCGAGCTCGAAGAGCCCGTAGCAGTGGTTGGCCACCACGACCTCGGCCGGGGTGTGGGCCAGCTGGGCCCGCATGGCGTCGACCTCGGCCTGGGCCGCCGCCTGCTCCTCGGTGAGAGGCTCTTCGGGTGACGTCGCTGTGAGGTCGGTGTCGCCGTCCGGGTCGATCGGCGGCGGGGCATCGTCGTTCCCCTCCTTCTTGGGGAAATGCTCTCCCGCCGGTGTCCACAGGCTGCTCATGCTGGTACCCTATGCTTCTTGACTACATGGAAGCGGGGCCCCCACTGAGCGGCCTCCACCTGGCCACCACCCTGCACCGGCGGGGAGCACTGTGCGCCAGGTCGATCGCCCCTCGGGCGCGGGCTCTGCCCGCTGGTCGGCCTCGCTCCACCGATTGGCTTGCGGAAGGACCGCCGGCCCGAGTGAGAGGTGTGATGACGCATCGTCGCTGAAACCACAACAGAGCACCGGATCAATGACCGAATCCGTGCCCGTGAAGTCCGGCTCGTGGACCCCGACGGTGTGCAACTAGGCATCAAACCGCTCCCCGAGGCCCTGGCGATCGCCAAGGAGCTCGATCTCGACCTTGTCGAGGTGGCCCCGATGGCCAACCCGCCCGTGTGCCGGATCATGGACTTCGGAAAGTTCAAGTTCGACGAGGCCCAGCGGGCCAAGGAGAGCCGCCGCAAGACGGTCCACGTCGGGATCAAGGAGATGAAGTACCGGCCGAAGATCGGCCCGGGCGACTTCGACACCAAGACCCGCCAGGTGGCCAAGTTCCTGGGCGAAGGGCACAAGGTCAAGATCACGATCATGTTCCGAGGCCGCGAGGTGTACCACCCTGAGCACGGGAAGCGGATCCTTGACCGCATCGCCGAGCAGATGGAGGGCATAGCCAAGGTGGAGGCCGAGCCCAAGCTCGACAACCGCAACATGATCATGGTGCTCGCCCCCGACAAGCGGGCCCGCCAGGCCGCGCAGTCGAGGGCGACCAACCAGCAGCGCCCCGACAAGTCGGGCGCCGGTGCCACGCCGCAAGCGGCTGCGGAGCCGGCAGCCGGGAACGGAGCGGGCGAGGCGGCGGCTCCCCCGGCCGAGGGGAACGGACGTGCGGCAAGTACGCCGAGTGCGCCGGCCGCTGGTGCGAGCAACGGGGTCAGCGAAGTCGCAGCATCAGCCGAAGAAGGATGACGCAATGCCGAAGATGAAGACGGACCGGGGCGCCGCCAAGCGCATCAAGGTGACCAGCTCCGGCCGGTTGCGCCGGCGCAAGGCCTTCCGGGGGCACAATTTCGAGATCAAGAACAACGTCCGCATGCGGCGGCTCGGACGTGAAGCCGACGTCTCCAAGGCGGACGAGCGGGCCACGCGCCGGATGCTCGGCCTCTGAGCGCAGGCGATCACCCCCGCGCTCCGGCGCACACCCACCCGACACACGGAGATCTGAGAGGAGCACCCCCATGGCCAGAGTGAAGCGGTCCGTCCACGGCCGCAAGCACCATCGCGCTGTCCTCGAGCAGGCGAAGGGGTACTACGGAAACAAGAGCCGTTCCTACCGGGCGGCCAACGAGCAGCTCATGCACTCGATGCAGTACGCCTTCCGGGACCGCCGCGCCCGCAAGGGTGACTTCCGTAAGCTGTGGATCCAGCGCATCAACGCCGGGGCCCGGCAGCACGGCATGAGCTACAGCAGGCTCATCAACGGGTTGCACCTGGCCGGTGTCGAGGTCGACCGCAAGGTCCTGGCCGATCTCGCCGTCAGCGACCCCGAGGCCTTCGTCGCGCTCGTGGCGACCGCGCAGGACGCGCTGTCCAGGGCGCCCGTGGCAGAGGTCGCTTCCTGACCCAACGGCTGGCCTTCTCGCACCGGCGGATCCGCCGGCTGCGCGGGCTGCTGCAGAAGCGTTCGGCGCGCTGGAGCGAGCGCGCCTTCGTCGCCGAGGGAGCGGAGCTCATCCGCAGCGCGTTCGACGCGGACGCTCCCCTCGAGTCGATCTACGTCTCAACTGACGGGGCCGGCGACCGCGCCGTGCAGGAGGTGTGCCGCCGGGCCGATGCGGCCGGAGTGCGGGTGTTCCCCCTCGGCCCCGGTGTGCTGGAGCGGGTGGCCGACACGGTCACGCCCCAGCCGGTGCTGGCCGTGCTCCCCATGCTGGAGGAGCCGCCGGCGGGATCCGAGGCCTGGTCGGCGCGCAGCGGCGCGCTGATCGTAGTCCTGGTCGACGTGCGCGACCCCGGCAACGCCGGCACGGTGCTGCGGGCGGCGGACGCCTCGGGCTCCACGCTGGTCGTCTTCGCCGGCGACTCGGTGGACCCCTACAACCCCAAGACGGTGCGGTCCTCGGCCGGCTCGCTCTTCCACGTGCCCCTGGCGGTGCGGCCCGACCCGCACGCCTTGGCCTCCGAACTGGCGGCGGGCGGCTTCCGCACGCTGGCCACGGTCGTGCGGGACGGCGAGGACTATGCCGACCTCGACTGGTCCATGCCCTCGGCTCTCTTCCTGGGCAACGAATCCTCGGGGCTCGACCCCGAGCTGGTCGGTGCCCTCTCGGGCACCCTGGGCATCCCGATGGCGGGGCGGGCCGAATCGCTCAACGTCGGCGTGGCCAGCGCCGTGGTCTGCTTCGAGGCCTTCCGGCAACGCCGGGGCGGCGGTGCCGCGCCACGTAGCATCTCGGATGGCGGAACGGCGCAACCAGGTACCTGAGGACATGGCACTCGACAACGAGGACTTCGACATCGATGGCATCACCGCCGACGGCGCGCGGGCGATCGAGGGCGCGGCCTCGACCGAGGCGCTGAACCAGGTCGAGATCGAGTTCCTGGGCAAGCGCTCGGCGTTGACGCGGGCCCACCGTGCCCTGGGTGGCCTCGATCCCGAGGCCCGCAAGGAAGCCGGTCGCCGTATCGGCGCGGCCCAGTCACAGCTCAGGGCGCTGGTGGCGGCACGTCGCGCCGAGCTGGCGGAGTCCGAGCGCGCCCAAGCGCTCCGCGCCGACCGGCTCGACCTGACCGAGGTCATCCCGGACCAGGTGCGCTCCGCGCCGGCACGCGGGCACCTGCACCTCGTCACCCAGGCCCGGGCCGAGCTCGAGGACGTCTTCGTGGGTATGGGCTTCACTGTGGCCGAAGGCCCCGAGGCCGAGTCGGACTGGTACAACTTCGAGGCGTTGAACATGCCACCGGCTCATCCGGCTCGCGGCATGTACGACACCATGTACCTCGACATCGGGGAACCCGAAACGGTGTTGCTGCGCACGCACACGTCACCGGTGCAGATCCACCTGATGGAGGAGGCGGTGCGCGAGGAGTCATTGCCGATCCACGCCGTCATGCCGGGGAAGTGCTTCCGCCTCGACACCCCCGACGCCCGGCACCTCCCGGTGTTCAACCAGATCGAGGGTCTGGTGGTCGACCGCGGGATCACCTTCGGCGACCTGGCCGGCACCATCCAGGGCTTCACCGAGGCGTACTTCGGCCCCGGCATGCAGTCACGGCTGCGTCCGGCCTACTTCCCCTTCACCGAGCCCTCGGCCGAGTTCGAGATCACCTGCACCGTCTGCCTGGGTGAGGGGTGCCGCACCTGCTCGCACACGGGATGGATCGAGCTGGGCGGCTGCGGCATGGTCGACCCCGCGGTCTTCGCCGCGGTGGGGATCGATGCCGATGTCTGGTCGGGCTTTGCCTTTGGCTTCGGCATTGACCGCCTGGCCCAGATGCGCCACGCCATTCCCGACATGCGTTCCTTCATGGAGAACGACATCCGCTTCCTCTCGCAGTTCTGACCTCGCCCCACAACGAGAAAGACCCCGTGCGCGCTCCGCTCAGCTGGCTTCGTGACTTCGCCCCCTTTCCCGATGACGTCGGGACTCTGCGGGCCGCGCTGGACGACCTGGGTCTCGTCGTCGAGGCGATCGAGCACGTCGGCGAAGGGCTGGGCGACGTCGTGGTCAGCCGCGTCCTCGAGATCCGGCCGATCGAAGGAGCCGACAAGATCCGGCTGGTCGTCGTGGACGCCGGCGCGGAGCCGCTCGAGATCGTGTGCGGCGCGGGCAATTTCACGGTGGGGGAGCGGGTGCCGCTGGCGCCGGTGGGGGCCATCCTGCCCGGGGGGTTCGAGATCGGCCGCCGCAAGCTACGGGGCGTCACCTCCAACGGCATGCTGTGCTCGGGCAGGGAGCTCGGACTCTCCGACGACGGCGCGGGCCTGCTGATCCTGGGCGACGAGTCGCCCGGCGAGCCCGGAACGCCGCTCACGGAGGCGCTCGGGCTCGAACCCGACACCGTCTTCGACATCACCGTCGAGGGCAACCGGCCCGATGCGTGGAGCATCGCCGGCGTCGCCCGTGACCTGGCCGGTCGCCTCGAACTGCCGTTTTCCCTGCCCGAGCCGCCCGAGCCCGGCCCGAGCGGGTGGCCGGTCGAGGCGGCGGCGTGCGCGTCTGTGGACGCGGCCGACCTCTGCCCACGCCTCACCGTGTCGGTGCTGGGAGACGTCACCGTCGCGCCGTCACCGCGCTGGATGGCCCGGCGGTTGCTGCTCGCCGGCATGCGCCCGATCAACAACGTGGTCGACGCGTCGAACTACGTCATGGTCGAGCTGGGTCAGCCAACCCACCCCTACGACCTGTCGCTCTTGCCGGGGCGCGGGCTGAGCGTGCGGCGAGCCGAACCGGGAGAGACGATCGAGACGCTCGACGGTGTGGCCCGCACGGTGGGTGTACGGGGACGGAGCCTCGGGGACACCGGTGAGGACTGCCTCATCTGTGACGCCGAGGGCACGCCGGTGGGCATCGGGGGGATCATGGGCGGGGCCTCGTCGGAGATCGCGCCCAGCACCTCCGAGGTCCTCCTCGAAGCGGCCTACTTCGCCCCCATGGCGATCGCCCGCTCGTCCAAACGACTCGGCCTGCGCACGGAGGCGTCGGCTCGTTTTGAGCGGGGCTGTGACCCGTGGGGGATCGAGCCCTCGGTGCGCCGCTTCTGCGAGCTGCTCGCCGAGAGCATTCCCGGTCTGCGCGTGGCCGACGGCATGCTGGACGTGCGCGGCGAGGTGCCCGAACCGTTCGTGGTGTCACTGCCCATTGCCCGGGTACACAGACAGATCGGGGTGTCCATCGGGCCGGCCGAGATCGCCCGCCTCATCGAGCCGATCGGGTTCACGGTGCTGGCACAGGAGTCGGGCACCGACGGAGGCGTGATGACGGTCACCGTGCCGACGAACCGCCCTGACATCCGCGCCGAGCCTTACGGGGTCGACGACGTCATCGAGGAGATTGCCCGGACGTTCGGCTATTCCAACGTGCCTCGCCGCGTCCCGACCTGGCCCCAGCCCGGACGGTTGACCGCATTGCAGCGCTCCCGGCGTGAGATCAAGGACGTCCTGCGGGGCCTGGGCGCGTCGGAAGCCTGGACCGACACCTTCGTGTCGGCCGACGCCCACGATGACGTGGACCTCACCGGACCGGCCGTGCGGGTGTCCAACCCGCTCGACGCGGAAAAGCCGTTCCTGCGCCGTTCGTTGCTGCCGGGGCTCCTCGGTGCGCTGAGCTACAACGCCAGCCGGCGCCAGCCCGAGGTCAGGCTCTTCGAGGTGGGTGTCGTCTTCTCACACCCCGGCGAGGGAGCGCCACGGGTGGTGGAACGCAGTGGGCCGGGCGGTACCGAACGCGCCGAACTGCCGGGGGAGCGCGAGCTCCTGGCGGCCGTCTTCGCGCTCGAGGGCGACGACGCCCGGACGGCGGTGGCCTCCTGGCATGTCTTGGCCGATGCGTTCCGCCTCGATGCGGTGCGGCTCGTGCCGCCGGGCGACGGCCTGCCGTCACTCCCGGGCCTGCACCCGACCCGCGCCGCCCATCTCGTCGCCCGGCACGGCAAGGCACACGCGCTCACCATCGGCTCCGTGGGCGAGATCGACCCTGCCGTCGCGGCGCGCTTCGACCTCACCCTCGCCTCCGGCGGCGGGACGGTGGCCCG
Organism: uncultured Acidimicrobiaceae bacterium; assembly: GCA_963755375.1. Taxonomy (GTDB): domain Bacteria; phylum Actinomycetota; class Acidimicrobiia; order Acidimicrobiales; family RAAP-2; genus Bog-473. Next base: position 675,412 of record CAVWKG010000016.1, read on the forward strand.
GCGCGTCGGCTGGCTGGAGGTCGACCTGGGTCTGCTGTTCGACGAGACGCTGGTGCCCCGGCGGATCACCGTGGGCGGCGCCGTGAGCCGCTTCCCGTCGTCGGACATCGATCTGGCCTTCGTGGTGGAGGACCGGCACCCGGCTGATGCCGTCGCCGACGCGCTGCGAGAGGCGGGGGGTGACCTGCTCGAGTCCGTGCATCTCTTCGACGTGTACCGCGGCACTGGCATCGACGAGGGCTCCCGCAGCCTGGCCTACCGGCTGCGCTTCTGCGCTCCCGACCGCACGCTCACAGATGAAGAAGTGGGTGGGCTGCGCACCCGTTGCATCGACGCTGTCGCTGCGGCGTTCGGGGCCGTTTTGCGCTGAGGCGCTCAGGGGCACGCCACAGCAGGTGGCCACGCGCCCGTGGCATGGTGAGCCGGTGGAGGTACGCCGGGTCGACCCGTCGAACGACAACGCGCTGCATGAATGGGCGGCGGTGCTGCGCGCCAGCGACAAGGACCTCTGGCCCGAGCTGACCGGCTTCACCCTGCCGGACATCCGTGCCTTCGCCCGGTGCCTCGGTGCGTCGAAGCGTTTCGAGCTCTTGGCCGCGCGGGAGCCTGGTGGGCCGATGCTCGGAGTGGGAATGATGGAGCTGCCGATGGTCGACAACGTGCACGGCGCTGAGGTGACCGTGGCGGTCCACCCGGCCTCTCGACGTCGCGGCGTTGGGACGGCCATCGTCGAAGGTATGAGCGAGCTGGGACGGGCCGACGGGCGTCTCGTGCTCAACTCAATTGTGGACGTGCCCCTCGAGCGGGCTGCCGACCACGCCTCACTGTCCTTCGCACCGAAGGTCGGATTCGAGGCGATGCTGCCAGGGAATACCCGCCATCTCGCGGTTCCGGTCGACGCAGCACGTCTGGAAGAGCTGCGCGGCGAAGTCGCACGCGCACGTGATGCCGCGGCCTACCGCGTGCTGACCTTCGAGGCGCCATGGCCGTCTGAATACGTGGAGGATCAGTGCTCGCTCTTCCAATGCATGTCGACCGACGAACCACATGGCGACGAAGCTCACGTCGAGGAGGTGTGGGACGCCGAACGCGTGCGCGAGAACGACGCCCTCCGTGCGGCCCGTGGCGCCCGCTTCCTGATCGCCGCGGCGGAGCACCGCGCCTCGGGCCGGCTCGTCGCGTGCACCGAGCTCTCGCTCGCGGCCGGTTCCCCCGGGCAGGCCTGGCAGATGCTGACCGTTGTGCAACCGGAGCACCGGGGGCACCGGCTGGGGCTGGCGGTCAAGCTCGCCAACCTCGACGCGTTGGCGAACCAGGCGTCTGCCGTACGCGTGATCGTCACCGGCAACGCGGCGGTCAATGGGCCCATGATCGCCGTCAACAACATGATGGGTTTCAAGGTGGCCGGGGAGGGCCACTTCTGGCAGAAGCGCCTCGACGTCGGCTGACCGCCCCGCCTTGCACGCCGTCTCAAGTGCTCACCCGCCGCGGTCCGCGGTGCCTGTTCATTGCCGGAAACGCCAGCAACCGCGCCCCACGACACGACAGCTTCGAGGTGGCGCAGGGTGAATGCCGGAATGGACCATTTAGGAACGCATGAATATGCAGACTGGTGTATACTCATGCGATGAAGACTGGGATCCTTGGGGCGTCGGGGTACACCGGGTCCGAGCTGCTGCGCCTCCTCGCCGCGCATCCCGAGTTCGAAGTGGCCGTGGCCACCGCCCATTCCCACGCCGGCCAGGCCGTCGGCACCCAAACGCCGTCGTTGGCCGGGGCCTATCCCGGCCTGGTCTACGAGGAGAACGACCCTGCCCGTTTCGACGGCCTCGACCTGGTCTTCAGCGCCTTGCCGCACGGCGAGTCGCAGCGCATCATCCCGGAGTTGCGGGGCCGGACGGGCTGCATCGTCGACCTCGCGGCTGACTTCCGCCTCCACGATTCCTCGCTGTACCCGCAGTGGTACGGCCAGGAGCACAGCGCGCCGGAGCTGCTGGGCGACGCCGTCTACGGATTGCCCGAACTGTTCCGGGAAGGCCTGGCCGGGGCGACCCTCGTCGCTGCCGCCGGCTGCTACCCCACGTCGGCCGGGCTGGCCCTGGCGCCTCTGGTGCGTGGCGGACTGGTGGAGACGACCGGGATCGTCGTCGACGCCGCGTCGGGCGCGTCCGGCGCCGGCCGCGGACTCAAGGACTCGCTGCACTTCGGGACGGTCGACGAGGACTTCACCGCCTACGGGCTGCTGACCCATCGCCACACACCCGAGATGGAGCAGATCCTCGGGGCCCAGGTGCTGTTCACGCCGCATCTCGCGCCGATGGTGCGCGGCATCCTCGCCACGTGTTACTCGCGGCCCGTGGCAGGGACCCCCCCGACGACGGAGTCCGTCCTGGCCGCTCTTCACGACGCCTACGACGCCGAGCCGTTCGTCGTCGTGACCGACGACCCGCCCTCGACCAAGGCCACCGCCGGCGCCAACGTCGCCCAGGTGACGGCGCGGGTCGACCCCCGCACCGGCTGGGTGATCTCTCTCTGTGCCCTCGACAACCTCGTCAAGGGCGCGTCGGGCCAGGCGATCCAGTGCGCCAACGCCGCGCTGGGGTTACCCGAGACGACCGGGCTGCCGATGGCCGGGGTGTACCCGTGAGCGTCAACGCCCCGGAGGGCTTCGTCGCCGTCGGGGGCTACGCGGGCATCAAGGCCGGCAAGGCGCACGACGTCGCCGTGGTGGCAACCGCCGACGGTCGGGCCGTTCCCGCCGCCGGTGTCTTCACCGCCAACCTGGCCGCAGCGGCACCGGTCCAGGTCAGCCGGGCCCACCTCGCCGCGACCGGAGGCCAGGCGGCCGGGGTGATCCTCACCTCGGGCAACGCCAACGCCGCCACCGGTGAACCGGGCCGCCTGGCCGCGGAGCGACTCTGTACGGCGGTGGCGGGTGACATCGGCGCGACGGCCGAGGAGATCCTGGTCTGTCAGACCGGCCTGATCGGCATCCCGTTCCCCATCGACGCCGTCATCCTAGAGATCGAGCCCATCGTGATGGCACGCACGTCCCGGGCCGAGGCGGCGGCGCACGCCGCCCGGGCGATCATGACGACGGACACGGTGCCCAAGGAGGTCATCGTGGCCGGTGACGGCTTCACGGTGGGCGGCATGGCCAAGGGCGCCGCCATGCTGGCACCGAACATGGCCACCATGCTCGCTGTCTGCACGACCGATGCCGCCGTCGACCCCGCCACACTGCGGACGGCGCTCCGAGAGGCCGTGGCCGCCTCGTTCAACACGATCACGGTCGACGGTTGCACCTCCACCAACGACACCGTGCTGGTCCTGGCCAACGGGCTCGGCGCCAGTCCTTCGCCAGCGGAGATCACCGCCGCCCTGACCGAGGCATGCCGATCGCTGGCCGAGCAGATGGTGGAGGACGCGGAGGGGGCCACCAAGGTCTCCCATGTACATGTGCGGGGTGCCGTGAGCGACGAGGCGGCGCACGTGGCGGCCCGCAAGGTGGCCGACTCCATGCTCGTGCAGTGCTCGCTCTTCGGCGAGGATCCGTACTGGGGCCGTATCGTCTCGGAGCTGGGATCGGCCGGCACGCCCTTCGACATGGACCGAGTGTCCGTGTCCTATGGCGGCACCGTGGTGTGTGCCGGCGGGGTGGCAATGCCCCACGACCGTGCAGTGGTGGGCGCCCACATGGCGGGCCGCCACATCGTGCTCGAGTGCGACCTTGGGCTCGGCCCCGGCGAGTCGGTGGTCCTGGGGACCGACCTCGGCTACGGCTACATCGACGAGAATCGGACGACCTCATGACCGCCCACGACGCGCTGCCCGTGCCGCCCAGGGTCACCCGGGCCCAGAAGAAGGCGGCGGCGAAGACAGCCTCGGTGCTGGTGGAGGCCCTGCCCTATATCCGGCGCTTCTGGGAGAAGATCGTCGTCGTCAAGTACGGCGGCAATGCCCTGCACGCGGCGGACTGGGATGACGCCGCTGATCCCGGGGACGCCCTCGCCTCCTTCGCCGAGGACGTGGTCCTCATGCGGGCCGTGGGCATGCTCCCCGTCGTGGTGCACGGTGGTGGTCCCCAGATCGGTGAGCTCATGACACGGCTCGGCAAGGAGACCGAATTCCGCAACGGGCTCCGGGTCACCGACGCGGACACGCTCGACATCGCCCGCATGGTGCTGGTGGGCAAGGTCAACCGCGACATCGTCTCGGCCATCAACGTGCACGGGCCGCTGGCCGTGGGGATGTCGGGCGAGGATGCCAATCTCATCACGGCCGCCCCGCGGCACGCCGATCTCGGTTTTGTCGGCAACGTGTCGGTCGTCGACCCCACCATGCTCGAGCGCCTGGTGGCCGAAGGTCTGATCCCCGTCGTAGCCACGATCGGCGCCGATGAGGCCGGCCAGGCCTACAACATCAACGCCGACACCGTGGCCGGAGCGCTGGCCGAGGCGCTGCAGGCCGAAAAGCTGATCTTCCTGACCGACATCGAGGGGCTCCGGGTCGTGGCCGACGACCCGACGACGGTCATCCATCAAGCGTCCCTGGACGTGATCGACGAGATCCTCCGGAGCGGGGGAGCACAGGGCGGCATGATGCCCAAGGTCGAGGCCTGCGCCAACGCAGTGCGGGCCGGGGTCAGCCGGGCGCACATCTTGGACGGACGCGTCCCTCACGCGTTGCTGCTCGAGCTCTTCACCGACTCGGGTGTCGGGACGATGGTGCTGCCGTGACCCGTCCGAAGACCGAGCTCGACGGGCCCACCGAGCGCTCGGCGCTGATGCGCACGTACGCCGATCCGCCGGCCACCTTCGTACGGGGCCAGGGGACCGTCCTCTTCGACGCCGACGGCGCCGAGTACCTCGACTTCATCACCGGCCTGGCGGTGGTGTCGCTCGGCCATGCGCACCCCGCCGTGGCCGACGCCGTGGCCGAACAGGCGCGGACGCTCAGCCACGTGTCGAATCTCTACGGGAACACGCTGGCCCCCGAGGTGGCCCGCACCATCGACCGGTTGATCAACGGGGGCACCGGCCAGGCCGGAGGTCAGGTCTTCTTCGCCAACTCGGGGGCGGAGGCCAACGAGTGCGCACTGAAGCTGGCCCGGCGTTGGGCCGGGCTCGGCCGCCACGTCGTGATCAGCGCCGACAATGCGTTCCACGGCCGCACGCTGGCCACACTCACCGCCACCGGCCAGCCGGAGAAGCAGGCGCCGTTCCTTCCCCTCCCGGAGGGGTTCGTGCACGTGCCCTACGACGACGTCACCGCGCTGGACAAGGCGCTCGACCGGCACACGGTCGCCGCCGTGCTGCTGGAGCCGCTCCAGGGTGAGGGCGGCGTCATGGTCCCGAGCTCGGACTACCTCGGCGCCGTGCGCTCGCTCTGCACCGAGCGCAACGCGCTGCTCATGCTCGACGAGGTGCAGACCGGTCTCGGTCGCACCGGCCATTGGTTTGCCTTTCAGGCCCAGGGTCTCGAGCCCGATGTCGTGACCATGGCCAAGGCGCTCGGCAACGGTATGCCGGTCGGGGCCTGCTGGGCCCGCGCCGAAGTGGCCGCCGCCTTCGGACCGGGCGACCACGGGTCGACCTTCGGGGGACAGCCGCTCGCACTGGCCGCCGTGAAGGCCACCCTGGCCGTCATGGAGTCCGAGGACGTCTGCCGCCGGGCCCGGGAGGGCGGGGCGCGGCTCGCCACCGGCCTGGCGGCGCTGCCCGGTGTCGTCTCGGTCCGCGGGGCCGGCCTCTTGCTGGCGGCGCGGCTCGAGGCCCCGGTGGCCCAGGAGGTCGCCGCATGGGCGCTCGGCCACGGCCTGCTGGTCAACCCGGTGCGGCCCGACGCCATCCGCGTCGCACCGCCCCTGCTGGTGCGCGACGACGAGATAGATACGGCGCTGCGCGTCCTCGGCCGGGCCATCGCCGCATCGCTGCCCGGGACCGACGGGTCGCGGTAGGGGGACCGGCACATGCGCAACTTCTTCGACGTCGACGAACTCGACCCGGACAGCTGGGAACGGGTGCTCGGGCTCGCCCTCGACCCGCCCGCTCACGCGCCGCTGGCGGGCCAGGGCGTGGCGCTCCTCTTCCAGAAGCCGTCGGCACGGACCCGCAACTCCACCGAGATGGCGGTGGTCGATCTGGGCGGGCACCCGGTCTACATCCAGGGGACCGAGGTCGGCCTCGACGAGCGGGAGACCGCGGAGGATGTCGCCGCGCACCCTCGGCTGCTACCACCGCGTCCTCTGCGCCCGGGTGTTCGAGCACGCCGTGCTGGTGCGCATGGCGACCGCCCTGGAGCGGAGCGGTTTCGACGTCCCGGTGGTGAACCTCCTGTGCGACACCGCGCACCCGTGCCAGGCGGTGGCGGACGTGCTCACCATGCGCGAGGCGCTGGGCCCCCTGGCGGGCCGGGCACTCACCTATGTCGGCGACGCCAACAACATGGCGCGCTCGCTGGCCAAGGCAGGGTTGCTCGAGGGTATGGAGGTCCGCGTTGCCACCCCGGCCGGGTACACGTTCTCCGGCGCCGAGCTGGCCGACCTGCAGGCCTTCGCTGACCGCGTGGGACAGGGCGGGACGGTGCAGGTGACCGACGACCCCGCCCAGGCGGCCAAGGGTGCCGCAGTCCTCTACACGGATGTGTGGACGAGCATGGGCCAGGAGGAGGAGCGGGCGGTCCGCCTCGCCGCCTTCGAGGGCTTCAGCGTCAACGCGGAGCTGGTCGACCGGGCCACCTCCGACGCCATCGTCCTGCACTGCCTGCCGGCGCATCGCGGCGAGGAGGTCACCGACGACGTGCTCGAAGGCCCGCGCTCGATGGTCTGGCGCCAGGCGGCCCACCGACGCACGGCCATGCGGGGGATCCTGTCCTGGGTCGTGGAGGGATCCGGGTGAGCGGGCAGGTGCCGAGCCGGCTGACCAAGAACCAGCGCCAGCACCGCATCACCAGGTTGCTGGAGTCCCAGCCGGTAACCAGCCAGGCCCAGCTCGTGGCGCTGCTCGGCGAGCAGGGGATCGAAGCGACCCAGACGACGGTGTCGCGTGACCTCGACGACCTGGGAGCGGTCAAGGTGCGCCTGCCCGGAGGCGAGACGGCCTACGCGCTGCCCGAGCTGCCGGTCCACCAGATCGCGCCGGAGGACCACCTGCGCCGGGTCCTCGGCGAGTGGGTCGTCGAGGTGGCCCATTCGGGGAACCTGGTCGTGCTGCGCACGCCGCCGGGCTCGGCGCACGTCGTCGGATCGGCGCTCGATCGCAGCGGGCTGGAAGAAGTCGTGGGCACCGTGGCCGGGGACGACACGGTGCTCGTCGTCGTCGAAGAGGAGTTCGGGGGCGGCCCGATGGCGGAGCGGCTGCGTGACGTCGCCGGCATTGTCGTCAACGGAAAGATCGCGTTGAATGGGAAAGAAGAGGACTGAACATGCCTGAACGGGTGGTACTGGCCTACAGCGGTGGCCTCGATACTTCCGTGGCCGTGCGCTGGCTCATTGAGCACGAGGGTGTCGAGGTGGTGGCCGTGGCGGTCGACGTCGGCCAGTCCGCCGACCGCGGGGGCGAGGACTGGGACGCCGTCCGCACCCGGGCGTTGGCCGCCGGTGCAGTCGAGGCGGTCGTGGTCGACGCCCGTCACGAGATGGCGGAGCAGTTCTGTGTCCCGGCGTTGCAGGCCAATGCGCGCTACGAGGGCAAGTACCCGCTGGTATCGGCGTTGTCGCGGCCGGTGATCGTGCGCAACCTCGTTGCCGAGGCCCGCCGGCACGGGGCCACGGCCGTCGCGCACGGGTGCACGGGCAAAGGGAACGACCAGGTGCGTTTCGAGGTTGGGGTGCGCGCGCTGGCGCCGGACCTGGGCATCTATGCCCCGGCCCGGGTCTGGGGCCTGACCCGTGAGGACTGCGTCGAGCTGGCGGCCAAGTGGGACATCCCAATCACCGTCACCAAGGAGAAGCTGTACTCCATCGACGACAACCTGTGGGGCAAGGCGATCGAGTGCGGCGCGATCGAGGACCCGTGGGCCCCCGCTCCCGACGACGTCTACACGCTGACGCGCGTCACCGAGAGCGAGCCGGTCGAGGTCATCGTGGGGTTCCAGTCCGGTGTCCCGGTCAGCCTGGACGGCACGGCCCTGGGTCCCTATGACCTCATCACGCGGCTCGGCGCTCTGGCCGGCAACCGCGGTTTCGGGCGTCTCGACATGGTGGAGAACCGCCGGGTGGGCATCAAGAGCCGGGAGGTCTACGAGTGCCCGGCCGCCCTGGCGCTCATCATGGCGCACGCCGACCTGGAGGATCTGACGCTCGAGCGGGACGTGCACCACGAGAAGGCGCGTCTGGAGCCACGGTGGTCCGAGCTCGTCTACGACGGGCTGTGGTACTCGCCCCTGCGCTCGGCCCTCCAGGCGTTCATCACCGAGAGCCAGCGTCACGTGACGGGGGAGGTGCGGTTGCGCTTCGCCGCGCCCGGCACCTGTGCGGTGGTGGGTCGGCGCAGCCCGGTCGCGCTCTACGACCACGGGTTGGCGACCTACGATGCGTCGGACACCTTCCGGCACGCCGACGCCGAGGGGTTCGTCCGCCTGTGGGGCCTCGGCGTCGCCACCTGGTCGGCCCGCCAGGGGCCGGGGGCGGAGACGGACAGCGGGACGTCGGCGCCGGGACGGGCAGTGGACACGGGGAGTGGCGGGCATTGACGCTCTGGGAGGGACGCATCTCGACCGGCATGGCTGACGCCGTGGCGGCATTCACTGTCAGCCTGCCCTTCGACCGGGTGCTGGCCGGCGACGACCTGGCCGGCTCGCGCGCTCACGTCAAGGGGCTCGGCAAGGCTGGCATCCTCAGCGACAGCGAGGTCACCGCGCTGGTGGAGGCCCTCGACATCGTGGAGGAGGAATTCACCACCGGCGGCTTCGTCTTCGCCCCCGGCGACGAGGACGTCCACACGGCCATTGAGAGGCGCGTCACCGAGCTGATCGGGGACGTCGGGGCCAAGCTGCACACCGGGCGGAGCCGCAACGACCAGGTCGCCACCGCCCTGCGGCTGTGGTGCCGCCGCTCGCTCGTCGGCGTGGCCGACGAGATCATGGCGCTCCAGGACGTGTTGGCGCAGCGCGCACGGGAGGCGGCGGACGTCTACCTGCCCGGCTACACCCACATGCAGCGGGCACAACCGGTGCTGTTGGCGCACCACCTCTTGGCCCACGGGTGGGCGCTCGCCCGCGACGTGGACCGGCTCCTCACCACGGTGGACCGCCTCAACATCTCGCCTCTCGGCGCCGGCGCACTGGCTGGATCGTCGCTGCCGCTCGACCCCGACTACGTCGCGGCCGAACTCGGGTTCCACGGACGCTTCGAAAACTCGCTGGACGCGGTGTCCGACCGGGACTTCGTCGCCGAAGCCCTCTTCGACTTCGCGCTCCTGGGTGTGCACCTGTCACGGATGGGTGAGGAGATCGTGCTGTGGTCGACCGAGGAGTTCGGCTTCTGCACGCTCGACGACGCGTACGCCACCGGCAGCTCGATGCTGCCGCAAAAGAAGAACCCCGACGTGGCCGAGCTGGCCCGAGCCAAGTCGGGCCGACTCATCGGCCACCTCACCGCAGTTCTGGTGACGTTGAAGGGTCTCCCGCTGGCCTACAACCGCGACCTGCAGGAGGACAAGGAGCCGATCTTCGACGCCGTCACGCAGGTCACCCGGGCCCTGATCGCGCTGCGCGGCGTCTACGAGACCGCGTCGTGGAACGAGGAGCGCATGCAGTCGGCGGCCGACGGACCGGCGGCCTCGGCCATCGACCTGGCCGAGATGCTCGTCGAACAGGGCATGCCTTTCCGCCAGGCCCATGCGTTGATCGGCGGCCTCGTGCGCGAGTCGCTCGAGCGCCATGTACCGCTGGTCGAGCTGGTGGCGGCCCACCCGGATCTGGGCGAGACCGCGGTGGAATTGCTCGAACCGGGTGTGGCGGTGACCCGTCGGCGCACCCCAGGCGGGGCCGGGCCGGGCCCCGTCGCCGAGCAGGTCGAGCGCTTCGTCCGCCGCCGCGAGGTCGACCGGACGCGCCTGGCGCAGTGGCGTCCTCACGGGCCGTAGGGACCCACCATCCGGGTCCTCCCAGGTGGCGGACGTGTCAATTCCGCGGCACACCCCCATGTCAGGTAACCCTCAGGTGAACGCACGATAAAGATCTCGACAAACGGTTGTGCCGGTGGGTCCGGTGGGTAAAGGTTGGGTGTAGCAATTTCGACGGCGATCCCCGATTCGACGAATTGCGCTGGAATCCGCCTCCGAGGGTATGAGGGGGGAGGCGGTGTCGGCGTCGCATCGAGAATCCCAGTCGAGCCCACCGGAAGCCCTCACCACGTGGAGATGTGCCTATGCAGCGGATGACCGGAATCGATCCGATGTTCATCTACTCCGACAGACCAGAGACGCCGATGGAGATCGCGTACGCCTGCATCTTCGACCCGTCGACGCTGCCCGGGGGGTACACCTTCGACCGCGTCACCGAAGTCCTGCAGACGCGGATCCCGACGCTCCAGCCGTTCCGGCGCCGGCTCATGCCCGTCCCCCTTGGCCTGGACCACCCGCGCTGGGTGGACGACCCCGACTTCGACCTGGGGAATCATCTCCACCGCGTCGCACTCCCGGCTCCGGGTGGCGATGCCGAATTGCGTGCCAAGGTCGCCGAGGTGATGGGCCGCCCGCTGACGCCCGGACAGCCGCCCTGGGAGATGCACGTCATCGAGGGGATGGCGGACGGCAGGGTCGGGCTGATCGCCAAGGTGCACCACTCCGTCATCGATGGCGTGGCCGGCGCCGACATGCTGGCCAAGCTGCTGGACTTGACCCCCGAGGGCAGCGCCGTCACCGAGCCGCGCCCGCCGTGGGTTCCCGCTCGCCTTCCGTCGCAGACCCGTCTGATGACCGATGCGCTCCCGAGCTTCCTCCGGAGCCCGCTCCGGGGGGTGCGTGCGGCGCGTGAGGTCGGTCGCACGGCGGTGCGACTGGCCCGCTGCGCGACGGACGATCGCCTGGGCCCGGTGTCAATCCCGCTGGGGGCGCCCGACACGTTCGAGGCACCGGTGCGTGCCGACCGTGCGATCGCCTTCGCCGAGTTGGACATGGCGATGGTACGGGCGCTCAGGACCCGCTTCGGATCAACGATCAACGACGTGGTCCTCGCCGTCTGCTCCGGCGCCCTCCGCACCCATCTCGCCGCACAGGGTGTGGATGTCGAGAGCCCGCTCGTGGCCGTGGTGCCGGTGTCGGTCCGCGGGGACAAGGACGCCGCGGTGCTGGGCAACCACCTCTCGGCCATGTTCGTCCCGCTCTCGAACGACAAGAAGACGCCGCTGGAGCGCCTGCGCACGGTGACCGCCGCCAGCGCGTCGTGCAAGGGGCAGGAGCGCGCCGTCGGCTACGGCCCAATGGCGACCCTGATGACCGAGGCCGTGCCCCCTGCGGTGGCCAAGCCGATGATCCAGCTCGGGGTCCGCTCGGGCGTGCTCCGCAAGCTGCGCCCCGGCAACCTCATGATCTCCAACGTGCCCGGTCCCGACTTCCCCCTCTACTTCGCGGGCATGGAACTGCGCGCCGTCTATCCGCTCGGACCGGTGATCGACGGGGTGGCGCTGAACGTCACCGTGCAGAGCTACCGCGAGTCGCTCTTCGTCGGCATCAATGCGTGTGCCACCGCGGTGGCCGATCTGCCCGGGCTGACGCGGGCCATGGTGGACGAGCTGTCACTGCTGTGCCGGATGGCGGCCGGCGCCGGCGACCCGCAGGGACCCGACCGCGCCCGACTGGGGGCGCGAGGCCATGCCCCGGCGTCCACACCGGGCGCCGTCCGCCGCCTCGGGGCGCCGACACCGATCTGAGCGCGGCGGCGGGCGCTGCGGGTGGCGCGCGCCGCCCCCGGTGCGCCAGGGTGGCGCGGTGCAGCGGTCGGAGCTGGAGCGCAATCCCGTCACGCTTGCTCCGTGGCTGTTGAACAAGGTGCTAGAGCGGGGCGAGCGGTCCGGACGCATCGTCGAGGTCGAGGCCTATCACGGTGCCAACGACGCGGCCTCGCACGCCTACCGGGGATTGACGCCCCGCACGGCGGTCATGTTCGGACCGGCCGGCCACCTCTACGTGTACTTCACCTACGGGATGCACTGGTGCGCCAACGTGGTGTGTGGGCCAGAGGGCGAAGCCGCCGCGGTGCTGATCCGCGCCCTGGAGCCGATCACCGGGGTCGAGGAGATGTGGGAGGCCCGGCCGGCGGCACGACAGCAGCGCGATCTGTGCAGTGGGCCGGCCAAGCTCTGCCAGGCCTTGGGAATTACCGGCGCCGACACCGGGACCGACCTCCTGGCGCCCCGGCCGCGCAGAGGGCCCGCCCTCTCCTCTGGGGTGGTCCGCCTGTGGGACGACGGGACACCGCCTCCCCGGCGTCCCGGCCGCGGGACGCGGATCGGCATCAGGGAGGCCACGGAGAAGCGCTGGCGGTTCTGGGTCACGGGCAGCCCCTCGGTCACCCGGTCCTGACCGCACGGTCAGCGCGGGTGCTCTGAACAGGCGCAACGGGCGTCCCAGGGTGTCATCGCCCTGTCACGGCCGTGCAACAACCTCGGTTCATCATGCAGTCATCGCATTTGGTGACATGCGGTAGATCGAGGACATCAGCAGGCGGCGCACGCCCCCTTTGCGTCTGATTGGCGACAGGGACGGGGCGGAAAGCCCGTTGAGCTTCGAGCACCGGGGTGGCATGCGGAGGGTGGCGGCTCCCCGCATGCCACCGCTTGGTGCGCTGAGCGCCCGTGACGGAGGGAACCGGACCGTTCGAGCGGGCATCCGTCGTTGACGGCGGATGTCCCGCTACGATCGGTGGAGGCCGGAACCCCGGGTCACCGCCCGGAGGATCCCGCCCGGACGCGTTGACGTTCCCGTTACACGTCTGCTAGGGTGACACTCCCGTCGGAACGGCCTTCCTTGGCCCTCCGGCAACCGAAGGAGACTCTCCGGCGAAGGAATTCGTCCGGAACAGTCCTTTGGAACACCCGGCACCAACACCGGCAGGACTGGTGTGTGCCCGGTCGCTCCTTGAAAACGGAATAGTGAGAGCCAAAAGCCAGTGCGGGCAATTCATCCGGACTCAAACGGATGGGTTGTACGTCAATTAAGCATTACGCAGGCCTCGAATCCCTCTGGGTGGAGGGGCCTGTGGTTACTAATAGTTCGAGTCAAACTATGGTGACTCTCTGATTTTCGGGAGGTCCTGTCCCTCTGGGGACCGGGCTGAACGTAAGTCTCGATGGAGAGTTTGATCCTGGCTCAGGACGAACGCTGGCGGCGTGCCTAACACATGCAAGTCGAACGCGCTCCATTCGGTAGCAATACTGATGAAGAGCGAGTGGCGAACGGGTGAGTAGCACGTGAGCAACCTGCCCCGAAGACTGGGACAACACCGGGAAACCGGTGCTAATACCGGATATCCCTATCGGACCGCATGATCTGATAAGGAAATGGATTCCGCTTCGGGAGGGGCTCGCGGCCTATCAGCTAGTTGGTGAGGTAACGGCTCACCAAGGCATCGACGGGTAGCTGGTCTGAGAGGACGATCAGCCACACTGGGACTGAGACACGGCCCAGACTCCTACGGGAGGCAGCAGTGGGGAATCTTGCGCAATGGGCGAAAGCCTGACGCAGCAACGCCGCGTGGAGGACGAAGGCTTTCTGAGTTGTAAACTCCTTTCAGCAGGGACGATAGTGACGGTACCTGCAGAAGAAGCACCGGCCAACTACGTGCCAGCAGCCGCGGTGATACGTAGGGTGCAAGCGTTGTCCGGATTTATTGGGCGTAAAGAGCTCGTAGGCGGTTTGATAAGTCGGGTGTGAAACCTCCAGGCTCAACCTGGAGCCGCCACTCGATACTGTCATGACTAGAATTCGGTAGGGGACCACGGAATTCCTGGTGTAGCGGTGAAATGCGCAGATATCAGGAGGAACACCAGCAGCGAAGGCGGTGGTCTGGGCCGACATTGACGCTGAGGAGCGAAAGCGTGGGGAGCGAACAGGATTAGATACCCTGGTAGTCCACGCCGTAAACGTTGGGCACTAGGTGTGGGGACTATTCAACGGTTTCCGTGCCGCAGCTAACGCATTAAGTGCCCCGCCTGGGGAGTACGGCCGCAAGGCTAAAACTCAAAGGAATTGACGGGGGCCCGCACAAGCGGCGGAGCATGTGGCTTAATTCGAGGCAACGCGAAGAACCTTACCTGGGTTTGACATGTAGGGAAAAGCCGTAGAGATACGGTGTCCTTCGGGGCCTTACACAGGTGGTGCATGGCTGTCGTCAGCTCGTGTCGTGAGATGTTGGGTTAAGTCCCGCAACGAGCGCAACCCTTGTCCTATGTTGCCAGCGGGTAATGCCGGGGACTCGTAGGAGACTGCCGGGGTCAACTCGGAGGAAGGTGGGGACGACGTCAAGTCATCATGCCCCTTACGTCCAGGGCTGCACACATGCTACAATGGCTGGTACAACGGGCCGCTAATCCGCGAGGAGGAGCCAATCCCAAAAGCCAGTCTCAGTTCGGATTGGAGTCTGCAA
>CAVWKG010000016.1:695000-2962893 GCA_963755375.1 uncultured Acidimicrobiaceae bacterium
ACGACGGGGCGCGTGAGTGGGAGGACACGGACGGGCCACGAGCGAGAACGAGAGGGCGCCGGACCGGCGCCGAGGCGGCTGACGCTGCGGGCGCCCCCACGCGGCGGACAGCGGCCGGGAGCGCCACCGACGCGACCGCCGCGCTGTCGCAGCGCCCGGCCCTTCCCCCCGAGATCGCCACCGAGATCCGCAACGCCGCCGCCATCGCCACCGCCCGGCACCGGGAGCACCTGGTCGACCGGGCCGAGTCGGCCTACCGCGCCTACGAGCGTGGGCGCTTCCAAGATGCGCTGCGGGCCATCAAGCCCGTTGCCGACGAGGCTCCCGGAGTGGCCGCCGTGCGTGAGCTGGCCGGGTTGGCGGCCTACCGGTGCGCCCGTTGGCGCATGGCCGCCGGCCATCTGGAGGCGTTCGGGAGGTTGAGCGACTCGGCCGAGCACCTCCCGGTGCTGATGGACTGCCAGCGGGCCCTGCACAAGCCTAAGAAGGTGGCTACCCTGTGGGCCGAGCTCCGGCAGAGCTCACCAGATCCCGACGTGCTGGCCGAAGGCCGGATCGTCGCTGCGGCGTCCCTGGCCGACTCGGGGGACCTCACCGGGGCCATTGCCATGCTGTCGACCGCCGGGGCGTCGAAAGCGCTGCGGAACCCCTCGGAGCGCCACGTCCGCCAGTGGTACCTCTTGGCCGACCTGTACGAGCGGGCCGGTGACGTCCCCAAGGCCCGTGAATACTTCGAACGGGTCTTCCGCAACGATCCCGAGGCCTACGACGTGGCGGAGCGCCTGCGGGGCCTCGGCCCGGAGCGCCGGACCCGGGCACGGCGGACCCGGACCTCGACCTCGACGAAGACAGGGCCGCCCACTCCCAAGGGCTGAGCGCCCGCAGGAGTTCTCCATCCGGCGCCCCGGACCCGGGCGCCGCCCAACCGGGCCGGGCGCGGCCTCGTGCCCTCAGGGCGCCGTCGTGGTCGCCGCGGCCGGAGGTGCGGTCGTTGTTGTCGCCGGCGGCGGGGGAGCCGTGGTCGTCGTCGCCGGGGGCGGCGCGGTCGTCGTCGTGGTCGTGGGGGGCGGCGCCGTCCCGAAGTTCGGCCCCTCGACGGTCACCAGGGTCCCGATCGGGGTGAGCGGCCAGACGTCGGCGGCGTTGGCGTAGCTCATCTCGACGCAGCCGTTGCTCTGCGGGCTCCCGTAGGAGGAGCGGATGAAGCCGTGCAGCGCGTCGCCACCGTTGAAGTAGCTGGCGTACGGGACGTTGGGGTCGTTGTAGGTCGAGCCGTCGACGTTGGTCCCCTTCATGTCCGAGTAGCGCACGTGCTCGAACACGGCAAAGGTGCCGTCCGTCGTGTCCGCCCCTGGTGCCCCGGTGTTCACCGGGATCCCCGCGTACTGGGCCACCCCGTTGTTCCAGAGGGTGAGGCTCTGGGGGACGACCTTGTTCACGAGGACGTACACGTACGGCGTGGCGTCGGGCTTGTCATTGATGAAGTCGTTGATCAGCGCCGTCCACACGGCGGGTCCGGCGATCCCGTCCACCCCGAGGTTGTTCTGGGTCTCGAACGCCTCGACGGCGGCCTTGGTGATCTGGTTCGCGGTGCCCTGGGTCCACTGCGAGGTGAGCTCGGTGGGCAGGCCGGGCCAGCGCCACGAGAAGGTACCGGTCTGGTCCTCGGCCAGGTCGGCCCGGCTCGCCGTGGGGCCGCTGGGGGAGAAGCCGACCGGGAGGTAGTTGAGCTGGGCCAGCAGCTGCTGCAGGCGCAGGGTGTCGCCGGCGGCCACACCGAACGCGACGGAGTGCGAGGCCTGCAGGGTGGCGCCGTTCGCCGAGCGCACGCCACGGGAGCCGCCGGGAATGGTGACCACCACCTGGGAGGAGGGGATGAGCGGGGAGGCGAGGGCGTACGACAGCGTCGTGGCGTTCGTCTGCACCCACTTGCCGGCGGTGTTCGGGGAGACAACGGGCTGCGCCTGGTGCAGTGACACCGGGGCGGAGAAGGTCAACGAGATGGTGGCGTTCGGCGCGACGTTCTGCTCGCCCGCCGCCGGCGTGGTCGCCTTCAGGTAGAACGAGTCCGCCGCCGAGCCACCGGCGCCGGCGCCGGACCTGGACCGGCTGGAGCTCGATGCGCTCGGAGGAGCGGAGTGCTTCGGCGACGACGCGCCAAGGGTGAGGAACAGCACGACGGCGATGACGACGGCTGCGCCAACCAGGAGCACCCACGGGCGCAGACGCAACGGCCTGCCCGCCCGAGACTCGAGAACGTTCATGGCCTCCGCTCACCCAAGTCGTTTGTCTGACCACGCAATCAAACCGCTGCCAGCGTATGGGCCGGATCCGGGCTCGATGCGTCAGGGGCAGCGGAAATTGTCGATTTCGAGGCGTCATCGGGGTGGAATCCGTGCGTCGCCGAGGGGCCCATCCGCCACCGGGCGGGCCCGGGGAGCGTTCCTGACCCTCCGGTAGCATGAGCCGCATGAGCACGAGCACCAAGAGCACAGACCTCCACGCGCTCCTCGGGGACGACGCGGACGCCCTCCTCGGCTACACGGCCAAGGCATTCCCGGCCGAGCACCTCACGCTCCCGGGGCCCGATTACCTCAGCCGCGTCTTCACTGACAGCGACCGCAGCCCCACGGTGCTCCGCAACCTCGGATCGGTGTTCAACCACGGCCGTCTCAGTGGCAGTGGATACGTCTCCATCCTGCCGGTGGACCAGGGCATCGAGCACTCCGCGGCGGCGAGCTTCTCGAAGAACCCCGCCTACTTCGATCCGCTGAACATCATCGAGCTGGCTCTCGCCGGCGAGTGCAACGCCGTCGCCACCACGCTGGGCACGCTGGGCCTGGCGTCGCGCAAGTACGTGCACCGCATCCCGTTCATCTGCAAGCTGAACCACAACGCGTTCCTGCACGTGCCCAACACCTACGACCAGATCATGTTCGGCTCCGTGAGCCAGGCCTTCGACCTCGGGGCCGTCGGGGTGGGCGCCACCATCTACTTCGGCTCCGACGACATGGACCGTGAGCTGCAGCAGGTGTCCGAGGCCTTCGCCGCGGCGCACCAGCTCGGCATGTTCACCGTGCTCTGGTGCTACCTGCGCAACCCGGCCTTCACCAAGGACGGCGTGAACTATGAGGTTTCGGCCGACCTCACCGGCCAGGCCAACCACCTGGGTGTGACGATCGAGGCCGACATCATCAAGCAGAAGCAGCCGGAGAACAACGGCGGCTACACGGCTATTGGCTTCGGGCGGACCGACCCCCTCGTCTACGACGAGCTCACCACGGACAATCCGATCGACCTGACCCGCTGGCAGGTCGTCAATTGCTATGCCGGCCGGATCGGACTCATCAACTCTGGCGGCGAGTCCAAGGGCGACAGCGACCTGGCCCAGGCGGTCCGCACGGCGGTGATCAACAAACGCGCCGGCGGCATGGGACTCATCGTCGGGCGCAAGTCCTTCCAGCGGCCGATGGCCGAGGGTGCCGCCCTCATCCACACCATCCAGGACGTGTACCTGAGCAACGAGGTCACCGTCGCCTGAACCTCCTGGCGCCCGATCCCCTGGCGGGGGCCGCCTCCCTGGACCGCTCCCCGGCCCCTTCCGGAGGGCAGGACCGGTACACCGGCGGCCGCGGCCCTGAGATGAAGTCTGCATGAAGATGACCCTCCGTGCCCCGGGAGTAGGATTGCTCCCAACGAGCAACTCGGACGCAGAGTGCCGCGCGCCGTCGCGGCGGGGTGCGCAGGCCCGCTGGAGTGAGCCACACCCTCGACGTCCATGACATGAGACGAGGCAGCCCGTGGCATCGGGAACGCAACGCGAAACAGAGGTGTTGGACCAGGTCATCGTGCGTTTTGCCGGGGACTCGGGCGACGGGATGCAGCTCACCGGCGACCGCTTCACGACGAGCAGCGCCCTGCTGGGCAACGACCTGTCCACCTTCCCGGACTTCCCGGCCGAGATCCGCGCCCCCGCCGGCACTCTGAACGGCGTCTCCGCCTTCCAGGTCCACATCTCGGACCATGACATCCTGACGCCTGGCGACTCGCCGAACGTGCTGGTGGCGATGAACCCGGCGGCGCTCAAGGCCAACATCGAGCTGATGGCCAAGGGGACGGTGCTCCTCGTCAACAGCGATGCCTTCGAGGAGCGGAACCTGGCCAAGGCGGGCTACGAGAGCAATCCCCTCACCGACGGCTCGCTCAGTGCGTACACGGTCTACGAGGTTCCCATGACCTCCATCACCCAGGAGGTGTGCAAGGAGGCCGGGGTCAAGCCCCGCGACGCCGAGCGCTCTAAGAACTTCTTCGCGCTCGGATTGGTGAGCTGGCTGTACACCCGGCCGGTCGAGGCCACCGTCGAGTGGATCAGCGAGCGCTTCGCGGCCAAGCCCCAGGTCGCGGAGGCCAACACCCGGGCCTTCCGGGCCGGCTACGACTTCGGCGAGACAGCGGAGCTCTTCGAGTCCAACTACGAGATCCGCCCCGCCACCTTCGAGAAGGGCGAGTACGTCCAGGTCACGGGCAACCAGGCGCTCGCCTGGGGACTGATCACCGCCACGCGCCTCGCCGGGGTGCCGCTCTTCCTCGGCAGCTACCCGATCACCCCGGCGTCGGACATCCTGCACGAGTTGAGCCGCCGCAAGGAGTTCGGCATCCGGACCTTCCAGGCGGAGGACGAGATCGCCGGAATCGGCGCCGCCCTCGGCGCCTCGTTCGGTGGCGCCCTCGGAGTGACGACGACCAGCGGCCCCGGTCTGGACCTCAAGTCCGAGACGATCGGCCTGGCCATCAACCTCGAGCTGCCACTCGTCATCGTCGACGTCCAGCGGGGCGGGCCCTCGACCGGCCTGCCGACCAAGACCGAGCAGGCCGACCTGCTGCATGCCATGTACGGCCGTCACGGGGAGGCGCCGCTGCCCATCGTGGCGCCGCAGACGCCGAGCGACTGCTTCGCCATCGCCATCGAGGCCGTCCGGCTCGCGGTCAAGTACCGCACCCCGGTGATCGTGCTCTCCGACGGGTATCTCGCCAACGGGGCCGAGCCCTGGCGCCTGCCGGACCTCGACTCCTTCGAGGCCATCGATCCCGGCTTCGCCACTGAGCCCAACCACGTCGATGACGACGGCAAGGAGACGTTCTGGCCCTACGTGCGCGACCCCGAGACCTTGGCCCGTCCGTGGGCCCCGCCCGGCCTGCCCGGGCTGGAGCACCGCATCGGCGGCCTCGAGAAGGCGGACGGCAGCGGGAACGTCTCCTACGAAGGGGTCAACCACGAACGCATGGTCCACCTCCGGCGGGACAAGATCGCCGGGATCGCGGCCGACATCCCGCCGGTCGAGGTGAACGACGAGACCGGGGATGCGCAACTGCTGCTCGTGAGCTGGGGCTCCACGTACGCCGCCGTGGCGGCGGGGGTCAAGCGGATCCGCGCCCGCGGCATGAAGGCGGCCCATGTCCACCTGCGCCACCTGCATCCCCTGCCCTCGAACCTGTGCGAGGTCCTGCGCCGCTACACGCAGGTGCTCGTCCCCGAGGTGAACCTCGGCCAGCTGAGTCGCATCCTCCGGTCGGAGTACCTGGTGGACGCCCAGACCATGTCCAAGATGCAGGGCGTGCCGTTCCGCGTCGGAGAGATCGAGGCGGCCATCACCGCACTGCTCGGAGGGAAGTCATGAGCGAGTCCAACAGGTCAACCGCCACCGCCGTCCCCGTCACCGCCCGCAAGGATTGGACCAGCGACCAGGAAGTTCGCTGGTGCCCGGGCTGTGGCGACTATTCCATCCTGGCCGCCGTCCAGATGCTCATGCCCGAGCTCGGCGTGCGGCGCGAGAACACCGTCTTCCTCTCGGGGATCGGCTGTGCTGCCAGGTTCCCGTACTACATGAACACCTACGGCATGCACTCCATTCACGGGCGGGCGCCGGCCATCGCCACCGGGCTGGCGACCACGCGCCCCGACCTCGACGTATGGGTCATCTCCGGCGACGGCGACGCGCTCTCGATCGGCGGGAACCACCTCATCCACGCGCTGCGCCGCAACGTGCGCCTGAACATCTTGATGTTCAATAACCAGATCTACGGGCTGACCAAGGGCCAGTACTCGCCGACCTCGGAGGTGGCCAAGGTCACCAAGTCCACGCCGTTCGGATCGGTCGACACGCCGTTCAACCCGGTGTCGCTGGCCCTCGGCGCCGAAGCCACCTTCGTCGCCCGCACCCACGACATGGACCGCGCCCACATGCAGGAGACGTTCCGGCGGGCGCACGCGCACAACGGGGCGGCGTTCGTCGAGGTCCTGCAGAACTGCAACGTGTTCAACGACGGTGCCTTCGAGAAGATCACCAGCCGGGACGCCCGGGCCAGCATGCTCATCCCGCTCCAGCACGGCCAGCCCATCGTGTTCGGCGCCGAAGGCGAGGAGCGCGGCGTGATCCAGCGGGCCGACGGCAGCCTCGAGATCGTGTCGGTGGCCGACGTGGGCCTCGAGGCCCTCCTCGTCCACGACGAGGCACGGGCGGACCCGGGCCTGGCGTTTGCGCTCTCCCGCCTGGCCCACGGACCCTACGAGCCAACGCCCATCGGGGTCTTCCGCGCCGTCGATCGCCCCGAGTACGGGACACAGATGTCCGAGCAGATCACGGCCGCCCAGGGCAAGCGCGGGCTGGGTGACCTGGCGGCGCTGCTGCGCTCCGGTTCGAGTTGGACGGTCGACTAGGGCGAGGCCGGCGAGACCCCACCCGCGGCTACCGGGCCGGCAGCTCCACCTCGTCCCGGATGCGCTCGAGGGTGGTGCGCATGCCGTTGCGATTGACGCGGCCACGGGACCATCCCCAGAGCGTCCAGTAGAGCCGGAGCCCGAAGGTGGGGCTCAGCGTGAAGGACTCGGTCACATCGCAGCCGCCGCCAGCTGGCGCGATCTCGTAGCGCCAAACGTTCAACGGGGTCTTGTCGGCGGCCCCCACCCCGAAGCCGAAGGTCCTCCCGGGCTCGCACTCCGAGACGGTGCAGGTCGTCCAATAGGTCGGCCCGATCCCGTTGCGCTTCACGTGGCCCCGGAAGCGGGCGCCCACTGCGGGCCCGGTGGCGCCTTCGATCCACTCGGCCTCGAATGTCTCGGGGCTGTAGCTCCCGATCCGCGTGACGTCGCTCACCAGGCCCCAGACACGTTCGGGCGGCGCGGCCATGCGGACGGTCACCGAGTCGTGCACGCTGTCACCTCAGGGGAGATCGAGGGACCGGAACACCATGCCGGTCCGGGGCTTCGGGCTGAAGAAGGTCGTCTTGGGGGGCATGCGGCGCCGTTCGTTGGCCCACTCGTCGATCTGTTTGACGGTCACCGGCCGGAGGAGGAAGGCTGCCTGCCCCTCGCCGTCGTGCAGGGCCTCCATCGCCTCAGCCACGCTGTGCCGGTGCATGACCTCGTGCGGCGGGAGTCCGGCGAGCACGGTGGCGATCAGGTTCGAATCGAGGTCGTTGCCCTCCTGCCCCTGGACCTCGGCGTGCGCCTGGAGCAGGTAGGCGTGGCCGCCCGTCACGAGGGTGAGGGAGCGCGAATCGGCGAGCGCGCCCAGGGTCCGGTCATCGGCTGCGCCGGCCCGGATGACGTCGAACCACGGGGCCAGGGCGCCGACGAGGTCGAAGCCCTCGGGGAACCCGCTGATGGTGCGGTGGATGGCGCCGACGGTCAGTTGGTCCTCGGCCAGCTCCACGACGAGCGCCATGACGAGGTCGTAGGACCCGGCCGCGTCACCGTTGGCCTGGCGGCGCTCTGCCTGGTACGCCCTGGCGGTCTCGTAGCGGTGGTGCCCGTCGGCGAGGACCACCGGCGCGCTGGCCACCGCGGCGCCGATCGCCGCCACCGTGTCGGCGTCGCTGAGCACCCAGAGCTGGTGCCTCACCCCGTCGTCGTCGTAGACGTCGGCCACCGGGTCGTCGTTCGTCGGGTCGAAGGTGGCCGTCACCCCGGCCGCCATGGAGAGGCCCCAGATGGGCGACAGGTTGGCCCTCGTGGCGCGCAGCAGGTCGAGCCGGTCGCTCTTCGGCTTGGGGAGGGTCTGCTCGTGGGGCAGGATGTCGCTCTCCTCACCCGGCTCGGCCAGTCCGAGCGCCCCGATGACGCCCGTGGTGACACGCCCCGACGGGTCGGTCATGCGGTACGGGTAGAGGCTGGGCACTGGGTCGCCGAGGATGATGCCCTTGGCCTGCCAGCTCGTGAACAAGTCGGTCGCCACGGTGTAGCGGTCGCGCCCGCCGGGGAGATCGGCTTCGGGGAGCTCGACGAGCACCGAGTTGGCCCGATGCCGCGAGGCCAGGTGGGCCCGCTCGCCGGCCGAGATCACGTCGTACGGCGGGGCGATGACCTGGGCCACCGGTGCCACCTCAGGCCGGTATCGCAGGCCCTGGAACGGTTCGAAACGCGGCACAAGGCCACTTTGGCACACGGCAGCCGGGGCTGTCGCGGGGCACTCCCTAGACTCGGTGCGTGGACGACGACGGCTTGGACCGGATCCTCACCGCTCCCAACGTCATCACCATGGTGCGCCTCTTGTGCATCCCGATCTTCTTGTGGTTGCTCTTCGGGCTGCACCGGCAGACCGCAGCCGCCATCCTCCTGGCCGTCCTCGGCGCGACGGACTGGGTCGACGGTTTCGTGGCGCGGCGCTACGGCCAGGTCTCGACTTTCGGCAAGGTGCTCGACCCGACCGCCGACCGGATCCTGGTCGGGACGGCCGTGATCGCCATCATGATCTACGGTGCCGTGCCGCTCTGGTTCGGCCTCGCCACCATCGCGCGGGAGGTCCTGGTGTCAGCGATGGTGCTCCTGCTGGCCTCCTTGGGCGCAGCACGCATCGACGTGTTGTGGGTGGGCAAGGCGGGCACATTCGGATTGATGTTCGCCTATCCGACTTTCCTTCTCGGTGACGGGACCGCCAGCTGGCAGGAGCCGATCCGGGTCATCGCCTGGGTGACGGGCCTCGTCGGGCTCGCGCTGGCGTGGTGGGCGGCCGGGAGCTACATCGCGCCGGCCCGGCGAGCGCTGCGCGAGGGCCGGACGGCGCGCCGGAGCACAGTATGAAGGCCGTGATCATGGCGGGTGGCGAGGGTACCCGGCTACGCCCGCAGACGTCGAACCTCCCGAAGCCGATGCTGCCGCTCGTCGGGCGCCCGATGATGGAGCACATCGTGTCGTTGTTGCGACGCCACGGCATCACGGACATCGTGGTGACGGTCGCCTTCCTCCCCAACGCCATCCGCAGCTACTTCGGTGACGGCAGCGAGCTCGGCGTGTCGATGGTCTACGCCACCGAGGAATCGCCGCTCGGAACCGCCGGGTCGGTGCGCAACGCACGCGAGCAGCTGACCGACCGCTTCCTGGTGATCTCCGGGGACGTCCTCACGGACATCGATCTCACGTCGGTGATCGACTTTCACGAGAAGAACGCAGCACTGGCCACGATCGCCTTGTGTGCCGTGGAGAACCCGCTCGAGTTCGGCATCGTGATCACGCGGGAAGACGGGTCGATCGAGCGCTTCCTCGAGAAACCGGGCTGGGGTCAGGTGTTCAGCGACACCATCAACACGGGGATCTACGTCCTGGAGCCCGAGATCTTCGAGCGCATTCCCGACGGCCGGTCGGTCGATTTCTCCGGCGAGGTGTTCCCGGCCGTGCTCGACGCCGGCCAGCCCCTCTACGGCTACGTAGCCGACGGCTACTGGGAGGACGTCGGCACGACCGCGGCCTACCTCAAGGCCCACCAGGACATCCTCGACGGGAAGGTCGACGTCGACGTGGCGGGCTTCGAGCTCCGCCCGGGCATCTGGATCGGCAAGGGTTCCACCATCGACCCCTCGGTCCACATCGAATCGCCGGTGTTCGTCGGTGAGAACTGCACCATCGACAACGACGTCGTGCTCGGGGCCTATTCCACGGTGGGCGCCAACACGCAGGTGGCGGAGCGTGCCGAGCTCCAGCGTTCGGTGATCGGAGAGAACTCCTACCTCGGCCCTGCGACCAGGGTCGAGGGAGCAGTGCTGGGCCGATCGTGCGACCTGCGGGTCGGGGCCCGCATCGAGCCCGGCGCGGTCGTCGGCGAGGGCTGCCTGGTCGGCGCCCACGCCGAGGTGCGCAGCGACGTCAAGGTCTACCCCTCCAAGGTCGTCGAGGCAGGCGCCCAGGTCAACGCCTCCATCGTGTGGGAATCGGGTGGGTCTCGCACCCTCTTCGGGCCCGAGGGTGTCCAGGGCATCGCCAACGTGGACATCAGCCCCGAGCTGGCCGTGCGCCTGGCCAAGGCGTGGGCGTCGGGGTTCGAGAAGGGGTCTTTCATCACGGCCTCGCGGGACACCAGTCGGGTCGCTCGGGTGCTCAAGCGCGCCCTCATGGTCGGATGCAACTCGGTCGGAGTCAACGTCAACGACCTGGAGCTGGCGACCGTGCCCGTGACCCGGCACCACGTCCGGATGCGGGGCAACCGTGCCGGCCTCACCGTCCGCCTCAGCCCGGACGATCCGCAGTCGGTGGTGATCCGCTTCTTCGACGAGCGCGGCATCGACCTCTCCGAGAGCGATCAGCGCCGTGTGGAGCGCATGTACCACCGGGAAGAGTTCCGTCGGGTGACCGCGGGGGAGATCGGCGACATCGACTTCTCGCCCCGCACCATCGAGCTCTACACGGCCGATGTCGTGGAGGCGTTCGGACTGCGCCGCGTCGGCGGGCGCGAGCTGAAGCTCGTCCTCGACCTGTCCTTCGGCGCCGCGAATTTCGTCATGCCCAATCTGCTCTCCAAGGTGGGAGCGGACGTGCTCAGCATCAACCCGTATGCGCAGACGCCGGGCATGATCGCGGTCGATCGCGCCGTGAGCGAGGCCAGAGTGGCCGACGCCGTGCGCGGGTCGGGCGCCGACCTCGGCGCGGTCATCGACGCCGGGGGCGAACGGTTGACCCTGATCGACGGGACCGGACGCGTGCTGTCCGACGACGAGGCGATCATGGCGTTCATCGAGCTGTCGACGCAGGCGGGGGAGACGGGTCGGATCGCGCTCCCGGTGACGGCGAGCGATCGCACCCTCCGCCGCTGTCGTGAACGCGGGGTCGAGCTCGTGCTTACCCCGTTGTCACCGTCGGGGTTGCTCGGGGCCGCAGCGTCCGGTGGGGTGTCCTTTGCGTCCGACCAGCGTGGAGGGTATGTCTTCCCGGCCTTCCTGCCTGCCTTCGACGCCGCCGCCGCCCTGGTCCGGGTGGTGTCGCTCCTGGAAGAGAGCTCGTCCTCCCTGGCCGAGATCGTCGACGCCACGCCACCCATGCCGATCCTGCAGGACCAGGTGCCCACACCCATGGAGCAGAAGGGCCTGATCATGCGGACCCTCATGGAGCAGCTGACCGACGAGGGCGCCGAGCTCGTCCTGGTGGACGGGATCAAGGTGGTCACCGACCGGGGGTGGGCGCTCGTGGTCCCCGACCCCGCCGAACCCGTCACCCACGTCTGGGCCGAGGGAACGGACCTGGCGGCGTCGGAGGCGTTGGCGGCGACCTACGTCGAGCGGGTCACCCGGATGTTGTCCCAACCCTGAACGCCGCGGCCGGGCCCGGCGTTCCGATATGTTCCCCCCATGAACATCCCCGAGGACCTCCGATATTCGGCGGAGCACGAGTGGGTGCGTTCCGAGGGGATGAAGGTGCGGGTGGGGATCACCGACTACGCGCAGGACGCGTTGGGGGACATTGTGTTCGTCGATCTGCCCGCCGTCGGGAGTGAGGTCGAGGCTGGAGGACAGCTCGGCGAAGTCGAGTCGACGAAGTCGGTGTCGGAGATCTATTCGCCGCTGGCAGGCACCGTCACGGCGGTGAACGACGCGCTCACGGAAGGACCGGAAAGGATCAACCAGGATCCCTACGGCGAAGGGTGGCTCTGCGAACTGGAGCTCGCGCCGGGTGTGGACCCCGGCAGCCTCCTCGACGCGGTCGCCTACGGTGACCTGACTGCTGACTGACCTGGCGTTCGGGGGTGTCATGAGGACAGGAGAAGTCACTCGCGTGGTGGGGTACCGTGGACGGCGTGTTCTGTCACAACTGCGGGCACCGGAATCCCGAGGGTGTCAACTTCTGCTCCTCGTGCGGTCACGCGCTCATTGCGGATGGCGATGACGCCACCATCACGCTCCACCCGACCGACGAGGGGGAGACAACGGAGGACCATCCCGACGTCACATTGGTGGAGGTCCCGCACGGCGCGGGTGTCCTCGTCGTCACCCGCGGCCCTAACATCGGGGCGCGCTACCTGCTCGGTGAGAAGGTCGTGAAGGCCGGCCGGCATCCCGAGAGCGACATCTTCCTCGACGACATCACGGTGTCGCGCCGCCACGTGGAGATCATGCCTGCGGACGGGGGTTACTCGGTGCGGGACGTCGGTTCGTTGAACGGGACGTACGTGAACCGGGAGCGCATCGACGAGGTGCAGCTTGCCCCCGGCGACGAAGTGCAGATCGGGAAATTCAAGCTGGTCTACCTGGTGGCTGGCAACGAGTGACCGGCCGCACCTACCTCTCCATCGGTGACGTCCTGACGCTCCTGCGGGAGGAGTTCCCCGATGTCACGATCTCGAAGATCCGCTTCCTCGAGAGCCAGGGCTTGGTCAACCCCGAGCGCTCGCCCTCGGGGT
This sequence comes from uncultured Acidimicrobiaceae bacterium, assembly GCA_963755375.1. Classification (GTDB taxonomy): domain Bacteria; phylum Actinomycetota; class Acidimicrobiia; order Acidimicrobiales; family RAAP-2; genus Bog-473. The sequence goes on from CAVWKG010000016.1 coordinate 707,663, forward strand.
ACCGCAAGTTCTTCGACCACGATGTGGAACGCCTGCGTTGGGTCCTGCGTCAGCAGCGCGAACACTTCCTGCCCCTCAAGGTCATCAGAGACCGGCTGGCCGACGGGGACCTCGGTGACGAGGTCGGGGCCGAGCAGCCGAACGGCAAGGCGGTGCAGCCGGCACACGCCGTTGCCGTCGCGGGCGCCGGCGTCGCGTCGGGCCACGCCGTCGAACAACCCACCAAGGCCGACGAAGAGGCGATGGCCCGTATTCTCGCCGATGCGTCGCGCCGTGCCGCACGACTGCCCGAGCAGACGCCCGACCGACGGGGCTTGCAGGTGGTCGCCGAAGCGGATGTCCCGCAACCAGTCGCGGCCGAGCCTCCCGCGCCACGTGACGCCGCCACGGCGGACCCGCCAAGCCGCAGCACCGCGGAACGACGCGATAGTGCCGCGACGGCTTCGGGTGGTCGCCCGAACGCGTCGCCGCCGGCATCGCACGGACCTTCAGGCCGCCGCAATGGAACGGGACTCACGCGTCAGCCGGAGGCGGGCGGCACACCGCGGACCGGACCGGTACCGCGAGACGCGGGGACGCGCAAGGGTGAAGGGAAGACCGACGAGGGGGCGAAGGAGAGCGCGCCGACCCCGGCTGCAGCGGTCGTGACCGGCGCGAGCCTGTCCGCAGAAGAACTGTGCGCGGCCAGCGGCCTGTCGCTCGAGGAGGTGGCGGGGCTCAAGGGATTCGGCCTGGTCGAGTCGATCACGGTGGCGGGCATCGAGACGTACGACGAGGATGCCCTCACGGTGGCGAACCTTGCCGCGGCGTTCCGGTCCTTCGGGATCGAACCACGCCACCTGCGCCTGTACCGGAACGCCGCCGACCGGGAGCTGGGTCTCATCGAGCAGGTGGTCATCCCGCTTTTGCGGCAGCGGAACCCCGAATCCCGCCAGCGGGCGGTGGATGGAGCCGATCAGTTGGCCGTGCTGGGGCAATCCATGCGGGCCACGTTGCTCCGCCAGGCCCTCCGCCGGCATTTGGGGGGGTGACGCAAGCCCGGGATCGGGCGCTACATTTCAGTCATGGTCCGTGTGCTCCTTCGTGCCGTCAGGGTGGACCTGCAGTCGAACACGCCTGTTCTCCTCCTGCAGGAGACCGAGGGTGAGGGGCGCACGTTGCCGATCTTCATCGGGAGCCCGGAGGCAACGGCCATCGCCTACGCCCTCCAAGGGGTGACGATGCCTCGTCCCCTGACCCATGACCTGATGAAGGACATGCTGGGCGCCCTCGATATCAGCGTCGAGCGGGTCATCATCACGGAATTGCGCGCGTCCACCTACTATGCCGAGATGCACCTCGTGCGCGGCGAAGAGCGGACGATCGTCTCGAGCCGACCGTCTGACGCCGTGGCGGTTGCCGTACGGACCGAGTCGCCACTCTTCGTCTCTGACGAGTTGATGGAGTCCGAGGGGATCATCCTGGCGCTCGACACCGAAGAGGAAGAGGACGACACGCCCGACGAGCTCGTCGGCCAGTTTCGGCAGTTTCTCGACTCGGTGCGCCCAGAGGATTTCGAGGGGTGACCCTGCCCCGTTGGGCGCCCGCCTCCGCGGCGTGCGCCGCCGTCCTCCTCGCGGCGTGCAGCAGCAGTCCGGCCACCCCGAACCAGAGTCACACCACGTCGACCACCCGCCCGGCGAGCTCGACGACATCGGCGTCGACCACACCGACGACGGCGCCACCCACGACCACATCGACGGCGGCGGCTTCGACGGCGTGCACCCGTATCACCGCGTCACCCGCCCAGGGTCAGGGGGCGGCGGGAACGATCACGGGCTTGATCAACGTCACCAACGCGGGCACGGCATCGTGCACGGTCAACGGCTACCCGACGATGGCGCTCTTCTCGGGGAGCGGGGCACCGCTCACGGTCACCGTGGTGAACGGGTTGTCGGTGACCATCTCATCGTCAGCGAATGCACCGCCCTCCTCGGTCTCGGTGGCGCCGTCATCCTCGGCACAGTTCGCCTACCAATTCTCGGATGTCCCGGTCGGCTCGGAGACGAGCTGCCCTACTTCCGAGACCGCCGACGTCACCATGCCGGGGGCGGCGACGGCCTCGCCGAGCTTCCAGCTGGCGATCGCACCCTGCGGCAACGGGACGATCAGGGTCTCGCCCGTCTACGCCGGCTCCTGATCGTCGGAGCGCCAGATCGCCGGCGAGCGCATGGCCGGGTTGACCAGGATCCGGCCGCGCACGGCGCCATCGAGCACCCGGTCGAGCGCCACGGTCAGTCCGTCCAGGCCGATCTCCTCGTTGACCATCTCCTCGCAGTGCTGCAGCGGGAACGCGTCAGCCATGTCGTTCCAGAGCCCACGCCGTTCCTCGATGGGGGTCGCCACCGTGTCGATTCCCAGCAGGGCGACGCCGCGCACGATGAACGGGTAGACCGTCGTCGCCAGATCGTTGCCACCGGTGAGCCCGCTCGCCGCCACCGCGCCGCCGTAGCGAACCGTGCGGAGTGCTTCGGCCAGTGCCCTCCCGCCGACGCAGTCCACCACCCCTGCCCACAGCTGGGGACCCAGGGTCCGGCCGTCGTCCTCCGTGAATTCACGCCCGACGACGCGCGTTGCCCCGAGGTCCTTCAGGTAGACCTGCTCCGTGGTCTTGCCCGAGGAGGCGACGACCTCGAAGCCCGCGTGGGCCAGCAGGGCCACCGCGGCACTCCCGACACCACCGGATGCACCCGTGACGAGGATGGGGCCGTCGTCGGGGGTCGTGCCGTGACGGACGAGACGACGCAGTGACAACAAGGCGGTACAGCCGGCGAGGCCGATGATGGCGGCCGTGCGGCAACTCAGGGCATCGGGCAGCGGCACGACCCAGTCGGCCGGCACGCGGGCGTAGCCGGCAAAGCCGCCGTGCCGGTCCACGCCGAGGTCGTATCCCTGCACCAGCACGCGCTGTCCGGGGGTGAACTCGGGACTGGTGCTTTCCTCGACACTGCCCGTCAGTTCCACCCCGGGGACGAGCGGGAACACCCGCGCCACGCGATTCCCGGGCCGGGTGACCATGGCGTCCTTGAAGTTAATGGCAGACCATTCGACCCGGACGAGGACCTCGCCCTCGGGAAGGTCGGCGTCGGCCAGCTCGACCACTGCGGGTCGGATGACCGCCCCCGCTTTTGAGAGCAGGTAGGCCGCGAAGCGCACCGGCTCACTGTAGAGGGCGACGCCGGCTTCCCCTGCTGCGGGCCGTTGCAACGGGTACGTTCGCAGCGTGACCACGGGTACAGGCTATGGGCGCTGGGCCTCACCGCTCGCGGCGGGTGACGTGGCCCGGGCCAAGGTCTCCCTGTCGGAGCTGTGCTCGGATGGCGACGCCCTCTACTGGCTCGAATCCCGCCCCGGCGAGGCGGGCCGTGTGGTCATGGTGCGGGCAGACGCCCGGGGCCTGTCCGACCATTCGCCCGAGGGCGTCAGCATTCGCAGCCGGGTCGACGAGTACGGCGGAGGCGCCCTGTGCCTCGTACCGGGCGGGGCGCCCGGCGCCTTCGCCTATGTCGACCAGGCGGACCAGCGGGTGTGGTTCTGCGACGGCCCGGGAGCCGCCGGGCCGGGTGCGGCGGCGCCCCGGCCCCTGATGCCGGCGCCCCCTGCGGGCGAGGTGCACCGCCACGGTGGTCTGAGCGCGACGGCGGACGGCGACTTCGTGCTCACGGTCCGGGAGGTCCACGGCGCGGGACCGGCGGGACCCGTGCGCAGCGTGGTCGCGCTGTCCACCCGCGGCGCGCCACCGCACGAAAGCGCACTGCTCGAGGGGCACGACTTCTTCGGGACGCCGTCCCCGCATCCCGACGGTGACCGCCTGGCCGTGGTCGTGTGGGACCACCCGGACATGCCGTGGGATGCCTCCCGCCTGGTTGTCCTGCCGCTCGTCCGGGTGAGCGAGACGCTCGAGCCGGCCGGGCCGGCACTGACCGTCGCCGGCGGTCCCGGTGAATCGGTCGGCCAACCCGCCTGGACTCGCGACGGCTCGTTGCGCTTCGTGTCGGACCGCAGCGGCTGGTGGCAGCCCTACGTCCACCCGTGCCTGCCTCACCCGGAGAAGGAGTCGGAGCCGACACCGCTGACGGACCTGGAGGCGGAGTTCCACGGCCCCGACTTCGTGCTGAGCCAGCGCACCATGGCCGAGACGGCCGACGGCACGGTTCTGGCGCGGATGACGTCGGGGGGCCGCGACGCGCTGGTCCCGCTCGACCAGCGCGGTCAGGGCACCGGCGCGACGCCAAAAGCGCTGCTGCAGCCCTGCGTCTCCATCTCCGCACTCTGCGCGCACGGCGACGGGGTGGCCCTCATCGGCAGCACGCCCGCGGCACCGTCCAACGTCTGGGTCTGGACGCCCGACGAGGGCGCCCGACCGTTGCGCCCCCAGAGCGGCATCAGGCTCCACGAGAAGGACATCGCGGTGGGGGAGCCCTTTACGCTGACGGGGCGCCGCGGGAGCGCCGTGCACGGCACTCTCTTCCGTCCCATGTTGGGCGCGACCCAGGGTCCGGCGGGCTGCGCTCCTCCACTGGTGACCTGGTGCCACGGCGGCCCGACGTCGTCGTGCCAGGCCGGGTTCGACGGCACGCTGCAGTTCTTCACGAGCCGTGGCTTCGCCGTCGCCTGCGTCGACTATGCCGGGAGCTCGGGGTACGGGCGCGCCTACCGCTGTGCTTTGTGGGGTCAGTGGGGCGTCGCCGACTCGGAGGACTGCCTGGATGCGGCCCTGCATCTCGCGGCGCGCGGCGACATCGATTCCCGACGCATGGCCATCCGCGGCGGCAGCGCCGGCGGCATGACCGCGCTCAACGCCCTCGCTGCGGGGGAGGGGTTCGCGGCCTGTGTCTCGTGGTACGGGGTCACCGATCTCATGGGTCTGGTGGCAGCGACGCACGACTTCGAGGCCCACTACGCCGACCGGCTGATCGGGCCGCTGCCGGGGTCGCGACCCCTCTACGACGAGCGGTCACCGGTGCACCGCGCCGGCTCCATGAAGGGTGCGGTGCTGCTCCTCCAGGGGACCGAGGACCCCGTGGTGCCCCCCACCCAGGCCGAGGGCATGCGCGCCGCCCTGGATGCGGCGGGTACCCGCTGCGACCTGGAATTCTTCGAGGGGGAAGGGCATGGATTCCGCCGTGCGGACACGCTGATCGCATGCTTGGAGGCCGAATTGGCGTTCTACCTCCACGAACTCCACCTCTAGGCTCACGGAGGGGTTCCTTCATCCGCCCCCCCTGTGTGCGAGGCTTTTCCAACGCCCATGCCGACCAACTCCACGACGACGATCCCGAGCTCGACCGCCCCCTTGGCCGACATGTGGCCTCGGGCGTGGGAGCGCATCAAGGGGATCTCCCCGGAGGTGGGCGACGCGCTGCTGTACGGGGCCAGCGCGCTCTTCGCACTCCTCACCATCTACACGTCGACCAACGCGCTGTACCAGGTGTGGGGACGGATGGCTCTGCTGCCGTTCGTCTTCGGGGCGCTCGCCTCGGGGGTACTGGCGTGGGTGCTCCGCCGCGCCCGGTGTCGAAACCCTGATCGCGCGCTGACCGAGCGCCAACACCGCCGAGCCTGGCTCACCCGGATCGTCGTCGCCGTGTGCGTGTTCGCCGGCTCCCTGGCCATACCCATGGGGTTCGAGATCCTGTGGCGGTTCGACGGTGTCGCCGGATCCCACCAGCAGCCCGAGGTCACCGCAGTCGAGGTGGGAGGGCAGGACCTCGTCCGCGGTCAGGAGCCCTACCACCCGCTCGTGAAGTTGCCCCATGCGGTCAAGTACCACGCGCCGGGCGAGCCGGACTTCGCCGGGTTCCTGCCCTACCTGCCCCTGATGGCGGTGGCGGGCATCCCCAGCGAGATCTGGCCCAACGACGGGCTCAGTGACGCCCGGATCTTCTTCTGCCTGACCACGCTCGGGGTGGCGGCCGTCGCGCTCTACCTGTGCCGGGCGGACGGGCGGCGGAAGATCCGCGCCATCCAGGCGCTCATCATCCTCCCGCTGGCGTCGCTCCCTTTGGCGACCGGTGGCGACGACATCCCGGTCGTGGGCTTCCTGCTTCTAGCCATGGTGCTGGCGCAGCGACGCAGACCCTTCGCATCAGGCGTCGTGTTCGGAATCGCGTCGGCCATGAAATTCACCGCCTGGCCGCTTGCAGCGCTGGCGCTCTTTGCCGCCTACGGCCGAAAAGGCGAGCGGCGCCCGTTCTCCATGCTGGCCGGGATGGTCGTCGTGGCCGTCCCGACGATCTTCCCCTTCGCCCTGCGCGGCCCGTTCGCCCTGATCGACGACGTCGTGCTCTTCCCGCTCGGCCTGAGCGCCATCCCGACGACGGCGGCGAGCGCGCTGCCCGGGCACGTGCTCGTCAGCGAGTTCCCATCGCTCAGCCGGGCGCTGCCGGTCTCGGTCGGCCTCGTGCTGGCCGTGCTCCTGGCGCGCCATCTCTACCGGCACACCCCGCGCACCGCGGCCGAGGTCTGCATGATCGCCGGCGTGGTGATGTCCGCCCTGATCCTGTTGGCCCCGGACGCGCGGGTGGGCTACCTGCTCTACCCGATCAACTTCTTCGTCTGGGCCTATCTGCTCGCCGAGCCGGCTCCCGAGCCCGACCTGCTCTCACGTGACGTCGCCGGCGTCGGAGCGATGGCTGAGGCCGCGACGAACTGAGTCATTGGGGCGCCGCGGCAACCCGTGCCACAGTGCCTATTCGGGGTCGGGCACCTGGAAGAGCCGCACGGTGAAGTGGGTGACCCCGCGGGGCGGGCCACCCGGGCTGAACGTCGTGGCGTTGACGGTGGCGCCCATCTCCCAGTAGTAGCCGTCCGAGCCCGCGAGCTTGCCCAGGACCTCGAGGGCGCCGGGGTCGTTGGCCGCCGCTCCCCGGTCGAAGACCTGCCAGCCCTGGAGTTTCATGTCGGCGGCGTAGAAGGCCAACAGGGCCGCCTGTGAGTCATCGGAACGGAACACCACCTGCGAGTCGAACTGGCCCGCCCCGGCGCTGTTGTTCTGGTGCGCGATCCGAACCGACCCGGCGGGGACGGACACGGCATTGAGAATGTTGTTGGGAGGCTCGCCCGCGTTCACGATCGGCGACAGCAATCCGGCGGCGGGCGCTCCCCGAAGGCTGACCCCGGGTACGGCGACAGCGGCGTCGGAGTGCGTGACCGGTGCCGGGGACTGGGTGGACACGATGCCGATCGTGACGAAGAGAACGAGGATCAGCGCGGCCAGTCCGACGACGATCATGGCCGGCCGCATGGAGAACCCCCCGGGAGTCGGGGGGCGCCGCGGCTCGGGTTGTTCGCTCCCTTCCTGCCGGAGTTCGGTATCGGTGTCGTGCAGGGTCATGCCACGCCCAGCCTACGGCGGTCCGGACCAACCGAAATGGTCGAGGGGCCCGTGCCCGGTGCCGAGCCGCCAGGCCGCGCCCCCGGCCAGCGCCCGAGCCACGAACTCCTTCGCCTGCGTGATCGCCTCGGGCACAGAGGCGCCCCTGGCCAGGTGGGCGGCCACCGCCGCCGAGAGAGTGCAGCCGGTGCCGTGGTCGTTGCCGGTGTCCACCCGCTCGCCGGGCAGTACGAACACCCCTTCGGGGCCCGCGACGACGTCGTCCGCCGACTCGGTGAGGTGGCCCCCCTTCACGACCGCGAAACGGGCTCCGGTAGCCCTGATCCGCTCCGCCACGGCAATCCGTGCATCAAGGGTCACGAGAGATTCGAGGTCGGTATCGCCCAGCACGGCGGCCTCGCGCAGGTTGGGGGTGACGACCAGCGCATGGGGGAGGAGCAGCGCCAGGTAGGCGGCAACTCCGTCGGGCTCCAGAAGCCGGTGTCCCGTGGACGACACCAGGACCGGGTCCACCACCAGGTTGGGCAGCAGCCCGCGCGCGGCCAGATCGGCGACCGCCGTGACGGTGGCGGCGGTCGCCAGCATTCCCGTCTTCACGCTGCGCACGGAGAAATCGCCGAGCACCGTTTCGACCTGCTGCCGCACGAACGCCGGTTCGAGCGCCACGACGCCGCGTACCTCCGCCGTGTTCTGCGCCGTCACCGCGGTGAGGGCGCAGGTGCCGTGCACGCGGAGCGCAGCGAAGGTCTTCAGATCGGCCTGCGCCCCGGCGCCGCCACCCGAGTCCGAGCCGGCAATGGTCAGCGCCGTCGGTGGTGTTGCGTCCGGCACCGAGCCACCATAGGCGGGCACCGGGGTATCGTCGTCCCGTGACCCGCAACGACGCCGGTCTTGCACCGCCCGTGCCAGCCGACAGCGGTCTCTACATCGCCGGGGACGTGTTGGCCTCGCGTCTCCTGCTCGGTACCGGCGGCATGACCAGCCTCGACCTGTTGGGCGCCGCTCTCCGTGCGTCGGGAACGGCCATGGCCACGGTTGCCGTGCGGCGCGTCGAGGCCGCCGGCCGGGGGTCGTTGTTGTCCCTTCTCGGCGACCTGGGCGTGCGCGTGCTGCCGAACACGGCGGGGTGCGCCACGGCGTCAGAGGCGGTGCTCACGGCGAAGCTGGCCCGGGAGGCTTTCGAAACCGACTGGGTCAAGTTGGAGGTGATCGGGGACGACCACACGCTGCTCCCCGACGCGGTCGAGCTCCTGACCGCCGCCGAGCAGCTCGCCGAGGACGGGTTCGTGGTGCTGCCGTACACGACCGACGACCCCGTCCTGGCCGTTCGCCTGCAGCAGGTCGGCTGCGCCGCGGTCATGCCGCTCGGCTCACCCATCGGCAGTGGGCTGGGCATCCGCAACCCGCACAACATCGCGTTGCTCCGCGAGTCCGTGGACATCCCCGTGATCCTCGACGCCGGCATCGGCACGGCCTCCGACGCGGCCCTGGCCATGGAACTGGGGTGTGACGGTGTCCTTGTGGCCACGGCGGTGAACCGGGCTCACGACCCGGTGGCGATGGCTCGAGCGATGCGGCTGGCCGTGGAAGCGGGGGTCGAGGCGCGGCGGGCCGGCCGCATCCCGGTTCGCTACCACGCCGAGCCATCGAGCCCGCTGGAAGGCAGGGCCGACCTGGCCGGGGGAGCGCCCGGTCCTCCTTGAGGGGCGCGCCCGCCTTGACCTCGTCGCTTAGGGCACCCTAAAGTTAGGGTACCCTAAGATCAGAGTTGAGTCGGAAGGCGTGGACCCCGATGCGTTGGAAGCGTGCACGGTGCAGAGCGGGACGGCACGGGGGAGTGGTCCTGAGCCTCTCGATAGCCCTGGGCGCCGTGGCGTTGGCCGGCTGTGCCGCGGGTTCGAGTGCCTCGTCCGATGCGCTGACCGTCTACTCCGGCCAGCACGTGCAGACCACGCAGGCCCTGGTCGCCGCCTTTGAGAAGCAGACCGGTATCACGGTCAACGTGCGCAGCGACGACGAGGACGTGCTCGCCGACCAGATCGTGACGGAGGGCGCCCGCTCCCCGGCCGACGTCTACGTCACGGAGAACTCACCCCCTCTGCAGTACCTCGCTTCCAGGGGACTGCTGGCTGCGGTGGATCCCTCCACCCTGGCCAACACCCCGCCGCGGTTCAACTCCCCGGACGGGCGGTGGGTCGGCGTGTCCGCCCGGGTCAGCGTCATGGTCTACAACACGTCACAGTTGCGCCCGAGCGAGCTGCCCTCATCGGTCATGGACCTGGCGGACCCGAGCTGGAAGGGCAAGATCGCCATCGCCGGTGCCGAGACGGACTTCCAGCCGATCATCACCTCCATCGTCCACGCCCACGGCGAGGAGGCCGCGCTGCAGTGGCTCGAGGGGGTCAAGGCGAATGCCGGGAGCCACAGCTATCCGGACAACGAGACGGTCACCTCCGAGGTGAACAGCGGTCAGGTTGCCTTGGGCGTCATCAACCAGTACTACTGGTACCGCGAGAAAGCCCAGGTCGGGGAGTCGGGTCTGCACTCGGCCATTGCCTACTTCGCCCCGCACGACCCCGGGTACGTGATTGACGTCTCCGGTGCCGGGACCTTGAGGTCGTCGAGCCACGAGGTGGAGGCCCAGCGCTTCCTGGCCTTCCTGACCTCGAAGGAGGGGCAGGAGATCATCGCCCACGGCGACAGCTTCGAGTACCCCATCGCGTCGGGCGTCACCACCGCGCAGCCGGAGACGCCGTTCGACCAGCTGCAGCCGAACAGCATCACCATTCCAGAGCTCGGCACGGGAGCCGAGGCGATCAAGCTGCTGCAGGAGGCCCAGCTCCTGTGACGACCGGCCTCTCGGCCCACGGTCGGCGCGGCGGCCGGCGCCGGATGCCGCCCCTGGTCGCCCTCGTCGCCGTCCTCGTGTCGGTCGCCGTGCTCCTGCCGTTGGCCTTCCTCATCGTCCAGGCCGTGCAGGTCGGATGGGCGCAGCTGCACCAGCTCCTGTTCCGGAGCCTGACCGCGACGCTGATCTGGAACAGCGTCGCGCTGGTCGTCGTCGTGACCGCCCTGTGCGTCACGGTCGGCACCCTGGCCGCCTGGTTCGTCGAGCGCACGGACCTGCCGTGCCGTCGCCTCCTGACCATCCTCGTCGTGATCCCGCTCGGGATCCCCGACTTCGTGGTGAGCTTCGGCTGGAGGGCGATCTTCCCTTCCATCGGCGGTTTCTGGGCCGCCGTCCTCGTCATGACGCTGGCCGTCTACCCCTTGGTGTTCCTTCCAGTGGCGGCCAGCCTGCGTGCGGCCGACCCGGCGCAGGAGGAGGTGGCGCGCAGCCTCGGACTCGGCCGGTTGCGCACCTTCTGGACCGTCACGGTTGGGCAGGCCCGCCTGGCCATCTTCGGCGGCGCCGTCCTGGTCGGGTTAGTCGTGCTGGCCGAGTTCGGCGCTTTCGAGATCCTGGGCTACCAGACACTGACGACCGAGATCTACAACGAGTTCCAGGTCGGGTTCAACGAACCCGCGGCCTGTGCGCTCTCGCTCATCCTCGTGTTGCTCGGTGCGCTGCTGCTGGCCGGCGAGGACACCGTGCGGGGTCACGGTCGCACGTCCCGGTTGGGCGCGGGCGCCGCCCGGCAGCTGCGGCCGCTGGCGCTGGGCCGGTTGCGACCTGTGGCGTTGTCCGGGGTCGGACTCCTGGTCGTGCTGGCGCTCGGCGTGCCGGTGGGAGCGATCCTCTACCTGATCATCCACGGCGGGGCCAGCACGTTGCCGGCGACGGCCTCGCTGCCCGTGGCCACGTTCAACACGTTCGGCTACGCGGCCGCCGCGGGCGTACTGGCGACCCTGGGCGCCGTTCCCATCGCGCTCCTGTCGGTGCGCTTCCCGCGGCCAGAGGTCTTGACCCTCGAACGGTCCAACCTGGTCGTCCTGGCGGTGCCCGGCCTCGTCATCGCGTTGAGCCTGACCTATGTGACCGAGCACTTCCTGCAGGGTCGGCTGTACCAGACCAACCTGTTGCTGGTGGTGGCCTACGCCATCATGTTCTTCCCGCTGGCCGTGGTCTCCGTTCGCGCCGCGGTGGCCCGCGCTCCCGTCGGGTTGGAGGAGGTGGGGAGCTCGCTCGGCGTCAGCCGGCGCTCGGTGCTGTGGCGCGTCACTCTGCCGCTGGTCGGGCCCGGACTCGCGGCCGCCTTTGCACTGGTCTTCCTCGAGACGGCGACCGAGTTGACGGCGACGCTCGTCCTCCACCCGACCAACGTGGAGACGCTGGCCACCCAGTTCTGGGCCTACCAGTCGAACGGGTCGTACAGCCAGGCGGCGCCGTACGCGGGCATCATGGTGCTCATCGCCGCCGTTCCCGGCTACGTGCTCGGCCGTTGGTTCGACCGCCAGCCCGGACGCATGGGAGCGGTGGGCCAGGTCGCTCTTGACGCGCCGACCACAATGGTGACCGCATGAAGGACCTTCGCATCTCGGGCGTGTCCAAGGCATTCGGTCCCCAACTCGTCCTCCGCGGAGTGGATCTGGCCGTGCCGAGCGGTTCGTTCACTGCCATTCTTGGCTCCTCGGGCAGCGGCAAGACGACGCTGTTGCGGATCGTGGCCGGCTTCGAGCGGCCTGACGACGGAGAGCTCCAGCTCGGGCAGGAGACCGTCGACGATGCCGGCCACCGTTTCGTGCCCAGCGAGCGGCGGCGCATCGGCTATGTCCCGCAGGAGGGCGCGCTGTTCCCGCACCTGAGCGTGGGGCGGAACGTCGCCTTCGGCATCCCCCGCGGCCCGGACCGTCGTCACCGGGTCGATGAGCTGCTCGAGCTGGTGGGCTTGTCCGGATACCGTCGGCGCTACCCGCATCAACTTTCCGGAGGTCAGCAGCAACGGGTCGCGCTCGCCCGCGCGCTCGGGATCGGGCCAGAGATCGTCCTCTTGGACGAGCCTTTTGCGTCGCTCGATGCGGCCATGCGCTCCTCTGTCCGCTCCGACGTCCTCAGTGTCCTGCGCCAGGCGGGCACCACCTCCATCCTCGTGACCCACGATCAGGACGAGGCACTCTCGATGGCCGATCAGGTGGCGGTGTTGCGCAACGGGGTGATCGCGCAGTTGGACACCCCGGCAGCGCTGTACGGCCGGCCCGGCGACGTGGAGCTGGCGCAGTTCCTGGGAGAGTCGAACGTCCTGGAAGGAGAGGTCCACCACGGTACGGCGAACACGGCGCTGGGCAGCCTTGCCGTGGTCGCGGGGAACGGTTCGTCTGCGGATGGGCGGGCCCGGGTCATGGTCCGGCCCGAGCAGATCAAGCTGGAGGAGCCCCTGAACGGAGGGGTGGTGGCCACCGTGCAGAGCTACGAGTACTACGGTCACGATGCCGTCGTGCGGGTCCGGCCCGATGGCGCGGGCCTCCCGGACCTGGTCGTGCGGGTCACCGGCGGCCTGCCCGTCGAGCCGGGACGCCGGGTCGGGCTCTCGGTGCTCGGAGCCGTGGTGGTCTGGCCTCACGAGTCTGCAGAAGCAGAGGATCCCCCCGAATAACGCCTTCGTAACTACTGCCGTGTCGTCCTGGGTGCACTAGAGTGACCCCTGGAGTGGCAGCGCAGGAGTGGGATGGCCGGGAGGTGTGATGGTCGACGTTTCCGTACCCCGTGTCGGGGGGTTTCATGGGCCGCAGGTATGTGGTCTCGTGGGAATCTCGTACCGGCAACTCGATTATTGGGCTCGTACCGGCCTGCTCCAACCGTCCCTGGCGCCAGCGAAGGGAAGTGGATCCCGGCGCGTCTATGCGTATTCCGATGTTCTCGAGCTGAAGGTGATCAAGCAGCTGCTCGACTCGGGGGTCTCCCTGCAGTCCGCTCGCCGGGCCGTTGAATGCCTGCGGGAGGATCTGGGCGCGGACCTGGCTTCGGCCAACCTCGTCCTGACCGGCACCAGTTCGGTCCTGGCCCGCTCCAACGGTGAGGTGGTCGATCTGCTCGCAGGAGGACAGGGCGTCTTCAACATCGTGCCGTTGGCCGGCGTCGTGGAGGAATTGGACGCCGACATCGTGAGCCTGGACGCCGCCGCGAAGGCGGCACCCGCCAAGACGCGCCCTACCCGAGTCCAGGCTGCGCAGGCTTCGGGGGAGTGACCTCGACGGAGCTCGCCCGCGTCGGGCGCACCCGCCATCCGGCGTGTGTGCCCGCGGGGCAGGTCCGGTTCGCCCATCCGTCGGAGCGCGTGTTCGCCACCCTGCTCGACCTGTCGGGCGAGCGATGGGAGTACGAACCCGTGGAGTTCCCACTGGACTGGGACGGCAACGGTTCGCCCGTGGCCGGCTTCCGTCCGGACTTCTATCTTCCCCGCCGTGGCGTGTTCATTGAACTGACGACGGCCGATCAGCGGCTCGTCACCCGAAAGAACCGCAAGGTTCGTCGCATGCGCGAGCTCTACCCCGAGGTGCCGATCATCATCGTCTACCAGCGCGACTTCGCCTCGCTGATCGCGTCACACGGTTTGCTCCCTGGAGCCGCCTAGTCTGGCTTGGTGGACGCCGACGCCAGCGCAGCAGCACCGCTGCGGGACTCACCGCTGCATGCGGCGCACAGTGCGCTCGGCGCCAAGATGGTCCCGTTCGGCGGCTGGGAGATGCCGTTGGCCTACCCCTCCGGGACCGTGGCGGAGCACCGGGCCTGCCGTACGTCGGCGGTCGCCTTCGACGTGAGCCATCTGGGCACGGTGCGCGTCCAGGGTCCCGACGCCTTCGGCCATCTCCAGCACTCCCTGAGTAACGACCTTTCGCGGGTCCATCCCGGCCGGGCGCAGTACACCCACCTCCTCGACGAGGACGGGTTCGTCGTCGACGACATCATCGTGTGGTGGGTCGACGAGGAGCGCTTCGACGTGATGCCCAACGCCTCGAACACCACCGATGTCCTCGAGGCCATCGGTGGGAGCGACGTGACCGACCAGCGGGCCGTGATCGCGGTGCAGGGGCCCGAGGCACGCGCCCGCTTGGCTCGGGTCTCGCCGGAGGCCGCGGCGGTCCACCGGTTCGCCGTCGAGCGCTTCGCATGGGGGGGTGCCCAGTGCCTGGTGGCCGGCACGGGCTACACCGGGGAGGACGGTGTGGAATGTGCCGTGCCGGCGGAGGTGGCGACGGGCTTCTGGGACGCCGTGCTGAGCCAGGGCGTCGTCCCGGCCGGGTTGGGCGCCCGCGACACACTTCGACTCGAGGCGGGACTCCCGCTGCACGGCCATGAGCTCGGTCCCGGCATCACGCCGCTCCAGGCCGGTCTGGGTTGGGTGATCGGATGGGGAAAGGGGGACTTCACCGGTCGAGCCGCGCTGGAGGAGGAACGGGCGAACGGTCCGGCCCGCCGTCTCCGCGGCTTTGTCGCCGAGGGGCGCCAACCGTTGCGAGACGGCTCGCTGCTGTGCGAGGGTCCGGAACGAGTCGGCATCCTGACCAGCGGCAACTTCTCGCCGATGCGAGAGAGGGGCATCGGGCTGGGCTTCGTCGACGCCGACGCCCGGCTGCTCGACGGGGACGCCGTTACGATTATTCAGCGAGGTCGTGAGCTCCCAGCCCGTCTGGTGCGTCCACCCCTCTGGCCGATCCGCGACGAGAGCGAGTAATTCGCCACTCCGCAACCGGGCGGCCCTGGCGGCTGCCGTATAGTGGGTCGCACAACTGAATACGCCGTTTGAACCAGAGCGCCAGAGTCCCCGTTGGACGCAGTCGGGGGGACGCCGGAGGAGCAACTCTCCCCGAGAAACTCTCAGGCCGACATACCGCTCTGGCGAGGCAACTCTGGAAAGCGGTCGCCTGTCGTCCGCACCGAAGGTGGAAGCCGTGCTGGTCGCGGTGAGGCTCTCAGGTCCAGTGACAGAGCGGGGAGGACGTCCGACCAGTTCCGCGCGACGAGCGGAACACGTGAGGAGATCCCCGTGAGCGCACAGCATCCCGGAACCCGATCCGAGGTACTCGAACCCTTCGAGGACTTCCTGACCCGCCACGTCGGGCCATCGGGCGAAGAACAAGGGGACATGCTCAAGGTCCTCGGCTATGAGACGCTCGATGCGCTCGTCGACGCCGCCGTTCCCGGCAGCGTGCGCAGCATGGGCTCACTCGACCTTCCTCCGGCCGTGTCGGAGCATCAGGTCCTCGACGAGCTGCGCCGGCTCGCCGCCACTAACACCATTGCCGAGCCCATGATCGGCCTCGGCTATTACGGGACCATCACACCCGGGGTCATCCGGCGCAACGTGCTGGAGAGCCCCGCGTGGTACACGGCCTACACCCCCTACCAGCCAGAGATCAGCCAGGGTCGCCTGGAGGCCCTCGTCAACTTCCAGACCATGGTGAGCGACCTCACCGGGCTCGACACGGCGAACGCATCCCTCCTCGACGAGAGCACTGCGGTGGCCGAGGCCGTCACCCTGATGCGCCGCCGCTCCACCAGCGAATCGAATCGGGTGATCGTCGATGCCGACTGCCTGCCGCAGACCATCGCCGTGCTGGCGACCCGTCTCCGTCCGCTGGGGATCACCCTCGACGTCGTCGACCTGGGTACGGGTGCACCCACCGGTGACTACTTCGGTGTCGTGCAGCAATACCCCGGGTGCTCGGGTTCCATCCGCGATTTCGAGGGACTCACCGCGGAGGCGCACGCCAAAGGCGCCCTGGTGACCGTCGCCACGGACTTGTTGGCCCTGACGCTCCTGAAACCACCGGGGGAGTGGGGCGCCGACGTCGCCGTCGGGTCCTCCCAGCGATTCGGCGTCCCGCTCTGGTACGGCGGGCCGCATGCGGCCTTCATGGCCGTGAAGAGCGGACTGGAGCGCGATCTGCCGGGACGGCTGGTCGGGCTGTCGATCGACGCGGAGGACGGCCCTGCCTATCGGCTCGCGCTGCAGACGCGGGAGCAGCACATCCGCCGGGAGAAGGCGACGTCGAACATCTGCACCGCACAGGTCCTGCTGGCCGTGGTGGCCTCCATGTACGCGGTGTACCACGGCGCCGAGGGATTGCGCGACATTGCCCGCCGTGTCCACCGCCGTACCGGCATCGTGGCGGCGGCACTGCAGCAGGGAGGATTCAGCCTCGTCCACCGGGAATTCTTCGACACGCTGGTCGTCGAAGCCGGCGGTCGGGCGGCCGCGATCGTGGACGATGCCGGGGCGCGCGGCGTGCTCCTCCGCCTGGTCGACGACGATCACGTGGGGATCTCGTGCGGTGAGACGACCACTGCCACCCACATCGAGGCCGTGCTCGACGCCTTCGGGATCCACGGCGGTCCGGCAAGTCCCGATACCGCCCTGCCCGAGACGCTTCTGCGCCGCGGCCAGATTCTCAGCCATCCCGTCTTCTCGGAGCACCACTCCGAGACGGCGATGCTCCGCTACCTGCGACGCCTGTCGGACCGGGACTTCGCACTCGATCGCGGCATGATCCCGCTGGGGTCGTGCACAATGAAGTTGAACGCGACGACCGAGATGGAACCCGTCGCCCTGCCGGGGTTCGCCGACGTCCATCCGTTCGCGCCACTCGAGAGCACGCCGGGCTACCTGGCGCTGATCGACGAGTTGGAGGAATGGCTGGCCCAGGTCACGGGCTACGCCAAGGTGTCGGTCCAGCCGAACGCGGGAAGCCAGGGCGAACTGGCCGGGCTCTTGGCCATCGCCGCCTATCACCGCTCCCGCGGCGAGCACGGCCGGGACGTCTGCCTCATCCCGTCGAGCGCACACGGCACCAACGCGGCCTCGGCCGTCATGGCGGGCATGCGCGTGGTGGTGGTCGCTGCGCTCGACGATGGCACGGTTGATCTGTCCGACCTCCGTCGCAAATGCGAGGAGCATGGCGAGTGCCTGGCCGCCATCATGGTGACGTATCCCTCGACGCACGGCGTCTACGAGGAAGGGATCAGCGACATGTGCGCGCTGGTGCACCAGTACGGTGGCCAGGTCTACATCGACGGGGCGAACCTGAACGCGCTGCTCGGCCTGGCGGAACCGGGACAGTTCGGCGGTGACGTCTCGCACCTCAATCTGCACAAGACGTTCTGCATCCCCCACGGCGGTGGCGGCCCCGGTGTGGGACCCGTGGCGGTGGCCGCGCACCTCGTGCCCTTCCTCCCATCGCATCCCCTCCACCCGCGGCCCGCACACCGTGACGGGATCGGTCCGGTCAGCGCGGCACCCTTCGGGAGCGCCGGGATCCTGTCCATCAGCTGGGCGTACATCCGGATGCTGTCCGGGGACGGGCTCGCCCATGCCACCAAGTCAGCCGTCCTGGCCGCCAACTACGTGGCGGCGCGCCTGGCACCGTCCTTTCCGATCCTCTACAAGGGAAAGAACGACCTGGTGGCCCACGAGTGCATCCTCGATCTGCGCGGGCTGACCAAGGCGACCGGCGTCACGGTCGACGATGTCGCCAAGCGTCTCATCGACTACGGTTTCCACGCGCCAACGGTGAGCTTCCCCGTGGCGGGCACGCTGATGGTGGAGCCGACCGAGAGCGAGGACCTGGCCGAGCTCGACCGCTTCTGTGACGCCATGATCGCGATCCGGGCCGAGATCGACGAGGTGGCGGCTGGCCGATGGGCGACCGAGGACAGCCCGTTGCGCGGGGCGCCCCACACGGCCGCCGCGCTCGTATCGGACTGGGATCGGCCGTACGACCGTCAGACCGCGGTCTTTCCGTCGGGGCAGACAGCCGCCAAGTACTGGCCGCCGGTGGCGCGGATCAACCAGGCGTACGGTGACCGCAACCTCATGTGCACGTGCCCACCCCCGGAGGCCTTCGCCGACTGACGGACGGCCGTCCACGAGATGGTCGTCGACACGCTGCCAGCCGCCGTGGGGTCATGCGCGGCGGCGGAGGCAGATGCCGCTGAGCTCGGCGCTACACGAGGGCCATGAGCCCGAGGCCGGCCGCGGCCGCACCGAGGCAGACGACCAGGCCGCCTAGCGTGTAGACGACTGCGTCGCCGCGGTGGCCGGCGTGGAGCAGGTGTACAGACTCCCAGCTCGCGGTCGACCAGGTGGTGTACCCGCCGCACAGCCCGACTCCGATGACGGCGAGAAGGTGGGAGCCGAGGCCGTGGTACAGGGAGAGCCCGGTCAGGACCCCGAGGACGAGAGATCCCGACGCGTTGACCAGCATCATCCCGAGGGGCAGCGGGTCGGAGCGACGCACGGCAACATGGTGGATCAGCAGCGCGCGGAGCACCGCACCCACCCCGCCGGCGAGTGCCACCAGGAGGGCGAGTCCGAGAGTGGGGGAGGAGGCGCTCACGCCGGCACCATTCGTCGGCCCAGCGCGGTGCCGGCGACGACGAGCGTCAGCCCGCCTACGACGGTGGCGGCGAGGTAGGCCACGAAGATCGCGCTGTCACCGTCCTTCGCCAGCAAGGTGGCTTCGACGGCCAGTGTCGAGTAGGTGGTCCATCCGCCGAGAAGGCCGACGACGAGGAGCGGGCGTGCCAGAGGGGCGCGTTGCGCGACATGGTCCGTGAGAGGTACCAGCAGGCCGATGGCGAGCGAGCCGGAAAGGTTGACCACCAGCGTGACCCACGGAAACCTGCCCGGCGCGATCGGGTGGTGCGCATCGAGGAGATAGCGAGCGGCCGTGCCGACCGCGCCGCCCACGAAGATCGCCACGATCGCGGCGGCCGACAGGCCGAATGGCGGGAGGTCGGGCTCGCCGAGTGCGCGGTGTTGGGCTCCCAGTGGCCCGGGCGTCTGTGGTTGGTGCTGGTCTTCGTCCATGGCCGGGCCTCCCGTGCCGCCGCTCAGGAGCCATCAGCCATGTCGGTGTCGGCGGTTCGGGGCGACGCCCCCCGGCGGGACCCATCGCCGGTAGTCGGAGGCCGATAGTACCGACCGACCGGGACCGCGGTCGGCATACTCTCAGTCGAGGCGCGGCCCCGGGGCGCGACGGAATTGGAACGGTTCGCTGTCACGCCCGGCGACGACGTACCAGCACTGCCCCGTCGAGTCGGCATCGAGGATGCGCTGGAAGGCAGCCACCACGTCGGCCACTTCGATGATCGGGAACCCCATGTCGAGGAGCGTCTGCTCGGAACCCTTGATGATGTTGGTATAGGCGAACGACGGGCACAACGCATGGACGCGGATGCCGTCGGGCTCGTAGACCTGACCCAGCGAACGCGCGAGGCCGACAACGGCGTGCTTGTTGGCCGCATAAATGGGGTCGAACGGTGTGGCCACGAGGCCGGCCATGGACGCGGTGGCCACGATGGTCCCTCCGCCGCTCGCCTTGATGGCGGGTCGGGCGGCCGCGATGCCGTAGACGACTCCGTCGAGGTTGATGGCCATCGAGCGCCGGTAGGCCTCCGGGTCGAAGTCGTCACCCATGCCGCACCAGGAGGTGACTCCGGCGTTGAGGTGCGCGATATGGAGTCCGCCGAACGTCTCGACCGCGCCCGCAACAGCCGCCGCGCTCGCGGCGGGGTTGGTGACATCGGTCTGGATGAACCGACCCTGGAGCTCCTCGGCGACGGCGTGTCCCCGGGCGACGTCGATGTCGGCGATCACGACGCGGGCACCGCGGCCGGCCAGGTGCCGGGCGATGCCCTCCCCGATGCCGTTGCTCCCTCCGGTGATGAGGGCGACCTTGCCATCGACGTCGAGCGCCATGCACTGGATCGTAGGGGAACGCGCCCGCTCAGCCGAGGAGAGGGGAGGGGAGGGGTTGGGCGTGCACGACGCTGAGGTGTTGAATCGGGCGGGTCAGGGCCACGTAGAGCAGCCGGAGCCCTCGGTGGTCGGCGCCCGCGATGGCTGCGGGCTCGACCACGACCACCGCATCGAACTCCAGGCCCTTAGCGCCGGGGGCCGGGACGATCGTGACGGGCCGCGTCATGGCGTCGCGTTCGAGCACCCCGATCCGGGTGTTCCGCCGGGCGAGTCGGGTGACCTCGGTCACCAGGTCCTCGGGGACGATGACCGCCACCAACGCGTGGTCCTCGGCCAGTGCGGCGGCCTCTTCCAATGCGCCGGCTGCCAGTTCGTTCTCGCGCACCAGCCGGACCGTCGGGTCGGTGCGACCCGCTCGTATCGATGAGGTCGGTTGGACGCCGGGCGCGGCGACGGCCAAGAGCCGCGAGGCGAAGTCCAACACGCGGCCTGGAGCGCGGTAGCCGAGCGTCAGCTCATCGTGATGCCACGGGGCCGCATAAGGCAGGTGCGCTCGGACCTCGTCCCAATTCGCGTACGTCCACGGCCCCGTGGCCTGGGCCAGGTCGCCGAGCACCGTGATGGATCCCGACGGCGAGCGCCGGGCGATCATGCGGAACTGCATCGGCGTCAGGTCCTGAGCCTCGTCCACCACAATGTGCCCGTATGAGCGGCTCCGGCCTCCGATGAGGAACGCCGCCTCGTCCAGCAAGGCAAGATCGTCGACACTCCACGCCGTGGATGCGACCGTGGTGGCCCGGGTCCGGAGCAGCAAGTGCCATTCGTTCTGGGAGAACAGTGCCTTGGCATACCGCTCCAGTTGCGCCCGTGACGAGAGGAGGTCGCGCACCAGGGTGGTGGGGGAGACCGTGGGCCACAGCGTGTCCAGCAGGGCTCTGAACCCCTCGGACGACGTGAGCTCGCCCTCGAACCAGGCCTCGTCGGCCCCGAGTCGACCGGATGAGCGGAACCCGGCCCGCACCTCGCTGACCAGGCGTGCCCGTAGCGCCAGCCGACCGGACTTGTACGGCCCAGGCCGGGCGACGATGGAGGCGACGAGGTCGTTGACCCGCTCCCGGCTCACGGTTGCCCGAGCGAAGCGCACCCGCAAGCTGACGTCCTCCTCCATGGGCTGGCGCCGGCCCGCAAGGGCACGACGAAGCAGCTCACCCATTCGGGCATCTCCCTTGATCCGCCGGACCTCCATCGACTCCTCGACCCGCACCTTTGCCTTGGGGGCGATGTCGCCGATGGTGGTCTGCACCACAGCCTCTTCGCCGAGCGCGGGCAGGACCTGCGCGATGTACCGCAGGAAGGCCCGGCTCGGGCCGAGCACCAGGACGCCTTCACGACTGAGGGTCGGGTGGTTGTAGAGGAGAAAGGCCGCCCGGTGCAGCCCGACCGCCGTCTTGCCGGTGCCCGGTCCCCCCTGCACGGTCAGGAGCGCACCGAGGGGGGCCCGGATGATCTCGTCCTGTTCGGCCTGAATGGTGGCGACGATGTCGAGCATCTCGCCGGTTCGGGCCCGCTCGAGCTCCGCCAGAAGGGCATCACCGCCACGCAGCCGGGTGGTGGCCTCGTCTCCGCCACCGCCAAAGAGGTCGTCGGCCACGGCAAGAACCGAGCCGCGGTCGACCATGATCTGGCGGCGCCTGGTCAGCCCCAGGGCGTCCTTGGCACTAGCTCGATAGAAGGGAACGGCCACCGGGGCGCGCCAGTCGATCACGACCGGCTCCGAGTGGGCGTCCTCGACGTGCCGACGGCCGATGCGCCACGTGGGCCCCTCCGCCTCGTCGATGCGCCCGAAGAGGAGGGGCCGTGGGCTGTCGGCCAGGAGCGCCACCCTCTGCGAGAGTGCGGCCACATAGTCCAGGTCCGGATTTCCGGCGGCGATCAGGTCCCGCAGGAGCCGCTCGGCCCGCTGCCGCATGGCAGCCAGCGATGCGAGCGCATGGTCCAGAGCGGACTGCTCAGCCGCGACCTCGGGATCGGACGGGGGAGTGGTCACGCACATCCGGGGCCCGACTCCGGCAAATCATGCGCAAAAGCACCCGCGCAAAAGTCCCCGGACATTCCGGGGACATTACCTCAACTTTAACTCTCGAACAACCCCTTCAGCTGGTACTTCACCTTCTCACCCGCCTGCACCTTGAACCTTTAACCGAGGGGCCTTACTGGCGCTCACTTTAATGAATTCCGCACCCTGAATCAAGACCTTTTTCGAACATCCTTGACGGATCAGCGCCACGCCCCGTCGCCAGCCGGCGGTACGAGGGGCGAAGTCTGAAACTCCGCGTCGACCGTCGCCGATCCAGTGAAGCATCACGACGACGTCGCAGAGCGGCCCGAACCAGCATTGTCTGGCGTCGTCAGTCGCCGTCGATTGTCCGGAACGGGCGTCACCGCCAGCTGCATACGACGATCTCGCATCGTTGAGTCCCACGGGATCCCCGGGCCGATCTCTCAGAGCCGCCCACACGTTGACGCCCGGCCGTCCCGGAGGAGCAGTCGCTGACACCCAACCCACGAGCAGCTCCTCGAATTCCTGTGTGACTTAACATAATGAACATTATCGGCGGGCGACGGGCAAATTCGGGCAGGTCAGCGGTTGCGGGTCTTTCCCCTGTGATGCCCCGATCGGCCTAATGGAGGTATCCGGAGGAGCCGGACGGCGGAACACGCGTGATGATCACCGCGGTCGGTGCGTCAACGTCGACGACCCTGCCTACAGATCGTCCGGAAGGCAGTGAGCCCGACGCGTCCATCTCAACCGGGAGAGGGCTCCTCCCCCGCAGCGAGCCGCGCCCGGCGGAGCAACGCCACTTGCGCAGAGTGCGAGCTGACCGGGACCCGCTCGAAGTCGTCTCCGTCCAGCCGGACGTCGGCGAAGAGCCCGGTCGGGTCGGCATGGAAGTGCAGGAACGCCCGGGAGCGCCGGTAGAAGACGCCGGGGGTTCGCTCCACCAGGCCGCTGACGGAGCGCAATTCGTCGAGGAGGGATGCGATCTCATGTAGGTCCTCGGGTCTCGCGTGGCGCATCGAAGGGCCACGGTAGCGAACGATCCGGTGAGCCGAGCCGGGCGGCACCGGGAGGACCGGAGGTTGGCGGGGGTGAGGACCTCCCGGTGCTGCGATCGGCTGTACGAACACCATGCCAGGGGGACATCGGAATAGGACCAGGGCCGGCTCAACGGCTCCTGTGAACCTCGGCGTGGAACCAAAATCTTGTGACCTGGGGCTTTAGGTTGCTGTTACACGCAATACCAAGCGGGCTCACAGCGGGAATTCGGCTCATTGTGAAGCGGCTCGGTTGAACTGAGCTTCATGGCGAGAGCGGGATCAACCGTGGCTGCGGACAGCCCAGTCGACATCACGCAGGAGATTCCTCTGGGTGATGGGGGCGAGATTGCCCTGGAGGGCGATCTCCCACCGGAGGTCCGTTCGTTCTGGCGGCGGCGCCGTGGCCTGATCATCGCCGTGGTGGTCGTGCTGCTCGCCGGTGCGGGAGGCCTCACCTATTGGCTGACGTCGGGCTCCTCGACTCCCACCGGACTGGTTGTCACCACGACGACCGTGCCGGTGACGACAGGCACCATCCAGCAGACCGTGGCGAGCTCGGGCACCATCGAGCCGGCCAGTCAGGCCAGCCTGAACTTCGCGGTGTCGGGCACCGTAACGGCAGTCAACGTCAAGGCGGGGCAGGCGGTCACCGCCGGCGAAGTCCTCGCCACCGTCGACACGACGGCGCTGTCCGAGGACGTGAGCGCCGCGCAGGCTCAGCTCGCTGCGGCCAACGCGCGGTTGGCCAGCGACGAGACCTCGAATGCCGCCACCACCCAGATCGATTCCGATCAGGCCGCGCTGACCTCAGCCGAGTCGTCCCTCTCGAACGCCCAGACGGCCCTGAACGATGGGGCCCTCACGTCGACCATCGCCGGCACCGTTGCCTCGGTGAGCCTCAACGTCGGCCAGCAGGTGAGCGGCACCGGGACTGGGAGTGGCGGTACGGGGAGTGGCGGCACCGGGAACACCGGCACGGGCACGGGCACCGGCACCGGCACAGGGACCGGCAGCACGGGATCGTCCAGCGCCCAGATCGTGGTCGTCGGCACCAACTCCTACGTCGTGAACACGACCGTGGACGACACCGAGATCGGCCAGATCGCCGACGGCGACCAGGCCGACATCGTCCCGACTGGGTCGACGACGACCGACTACGGCACCGTCGCATCGGTCAGTCTCGTTGGCACCCAGAGCTCCAACGTGACCACCTTCCCGGTGGTCATCAACGTGACCGGTGATCCGACCGGGCTCTACGCCGGGTCAACCGCCGACGTCAGCATCATCGTGAAGCAGCTCAACGACGTCACCGAGGTCCCGACTCAGGCCATTTCGTACAACTCCAGCGGCCAGGCGACCGTGACCCAGGTCGTCAACGGCTCCCAAGTGGTGAAGGCGGTCACGGTTGGCCCGGCGGCCAGCGGTGAGACCCAGATCACCAGCGGCGTCAAGGCCGGGGACAAGATCCTCGAGAGGACCATTTCTTTCAAGGGCGTGGCCGGGGGTGGGGCGGGAGGCGGGCTCTTCAGCGGTGCCGGCGGGGCGAGATCCCGCTTCGGTGGCGGGGGCGGCTTCCCGGTCGGCGGGGGTGGATTCACCGGCGGCGGCGGCTTCACCGGTGGTGGCGGCTGATGAGCGCACCCGCGACCACCACTCCCCCGGTGGGGACGTCGGAGACCGCGGTGATCGAGCTGGAACGGGTGACCAAGGTCTACCGGACGGGCTCCATCGCTGTCGCCGCGCTGCGCGGGGTCAGCCTTTCCATCTCCGCTGGTGAGTACGTCGCCATCATCGGCCCGTCCGGTTCGGGTAAGTCGACGCTCATGCACATCCTGGGTTGTCTCGACACTCCCAGCTCGGGCGAGTACCGACTCGCGGGCGAGAACGTCAGCGGCATGAGCGAGGCGGCACTGGCGGAGGTGCGCAACCGGCGCATCGGCTTCGTATTCCAGCAGTTCAACCTCCTCGCTTCCATGACGGCGTGGCAGAACGTCGAGCTTCCACTCGTCTACGCCGGCGTGCCCCGGGGGGCGCGCAAAGAACGCGCCATGGATGCGCTCGCCAGGGTGGGCCTGGCCAGCCGGGTGCAGCACCGCCCGGGGGAGCTCTCCGGCGGTCAGCAGCAACGCGTGGCAGTGGCGCGCGCCCTGGTCACCGAGCCCGACCTCATCCTGGCCGACGAGCCCACCGGCAATCTCGACTCCGTGTCCGCGGCCGACGTGCTGCGCCTCATGGACGAACTCCACGAGTCCGGTCGCACCCTCGTCCTGATCACCCACGACAGCGAAGTCGCTTCGGCGTCGGGTCGCGTCCTGGGCATCCGGGACGGACTCCTCACCGAGAACGATGCGCGGTACGTGGAGAGCGTCCGGTGAGCTGGATCGAGACGTTCCGTACGGGCCTCAACGGCGTCCGGAGCCACCGCCTGCGGTCGGCTCTGACCGTGTTGGGCATCCTCATCGGGATTGCCGCCGTGATCCTGACGGTCGGGCTGGGCGAAGGGGCGCAGGGGCAGGTGACCTCCGAGATCACTGCTCTCGGGTCGAACGTGCTCACCATCACCCCCGGGAGTTCGACCTCGAGCACAGGCATCCGGCAGGCGCTCGGCAGCGCGTCGACGTTGACCCTGTCGGACGTGACGGCGCTCTCGAGCCATGTCGACGCGCCTGACATCAAGGCGGTGGCTCCTATCACGTCCTCCTCCGAGGAGCTCGTCGCCGGCTCCAGCACGTGGACGACCACGGTGCAGGGTTCGACGACCACCTGGCTCAACGTGCGCGGGCGCTCCCTGGCCCAGGGCCGCTTCATCGACGACCAGGACGTCAAGGACCACACCGCAGTCGCCGTGTTGGGAGCCACCACGGCGTCCGAGCTCTTCAAGGGCATCGATCCCGTGGGCCAGACCATCGACGTCGGCGACAGCGGCGTCCCGTTGACAGTGGTCGGTGTGCTGACGTCCACCGGCGCGTCCTCATCGTCCGGCTCGACTTCCGACCCCGATGACCTGGTCGTGATCCCGATCTCAACGGGCGCCGAGCGGATATTCGGCGGGACGACCCGCAACTCCGTCAGCTCCATCGCGGTGCAAGCGCGCTCGTCGGCCGACCTCACGGCCGCCTACCAGGAGGCTGACCATCTCCTGCTGCAGCTCCACGGCATCACCACGGCGAGCGACGCCGACTTCACCATCACATCGGAGCAGTCACTGATCTCGACTGCGACCTCGGTGGACCGGACGCTGACGATTCTCCTGGGCGGCGTGGCCGGCATCTCGTTGCTCGTGGGCGGCATCGGTGTCATGAACATCATGTTGGTCTCGGTGACCGAACGCATCCGCGAGATCGGTCTGCGCAAGGCCCTCGGCGCCACCCCCCGCGTCATCAGACGCCGAATTTCTCGTGGAGGCCTCCGTGCTCGGTCTCATCGGCGGCGCGCTCGGCGCGTTGCTGGGGATCATCGGCGCGACCTTCCTCCCGGGCGTGGTGGGCGATCCCATCACGATCAGCCCGACCGCCATGGTGGGAGCGTTGGTCGTCGCGCTGGCCATCGGCATCGCCTTCGGTGTGTATCCGGCCAGCCGTGCCGCCCACCTGGCACCCATTGACGCTCTACGCACTGAATAGAAAGAAAGCAGAGGGATGTACGACATGGAGACAACGACCAAGCGAAGCACCACGAGGCGCGGCTGGGGCCGATGCGTCGGTACAGGCGCCGTGGCGCTCGTGGCGGCCACGACGATTGGTTCGGCCGCCGGAGCAGCGACTACCACGGCCAACGCGCCCGCAGGTGCCACCGGAAGCGTTGCCGCCCTATCCGGTTCCACCATGGAGGTGCAGAACGCCAGCACCGGGCAGACCACGGTCAGCTGGACCCCGACGACGACCTTCTCCAAGTCCGTCACCGAGGCCGTCAGTTCAGTCGCCTCGGGTGACTGTGTCACGGTCACGGGGACGCCTTCGAAGTCATCGAAGACCACCATCGCGGCCCGGAGCATCTCGGTTGTCGCCGCATCCTCGACGGGGTCGTGCACCGGCCAGTTCCGATCGGGTGGCGGTGGCACGACGGGCGGCGGCCCCGGCCCGGGCGCCGGAGGCTTCCGCTTTGGGTCGGGCGGCGGCGGCGCGACGGGCGGCACGCGTCCGTCGTTCAACCCCGGGTCGGGGAGGCGCTTCCCCAACCTCGGGTCCATCGCCATCGCGACCGGCAAGGTGACGGCGGTCAGCGGATCAACCCTCTCGGTCTCGGGGTTCGACCTCTCGCCGGGAAGCTTCGTCCGGCCCAAAGAGTCGACCAACTCGAGCAAATCCACCAGCACGAAGACGAAAAAGCCCAGCACCCCCAAGACGCTGAACCTCAAGATCACGACCACCAGTGCCACGACGGTCGCTGCGACCCAGAGTGCCGCGGCGACTGATCTAGCCGTCGGTGACTGCGTGAGCGCATTCGGTCCGGCGGCGACGACCGGCGCCGTGACTGCCACGACCGTCCGCATCACGTCGACCGGTGGCCAGACCTGTACGGGAGGCTTCGCTGGCGGCGGTGGCTTCTTCCGCGGTGGCGGAGCAGGTCAGGCGCCGGACGGGGGCGCCCCCGGCGGCAGTGGTGCCTAGTTCGAGCCGCAGTGGGTGGGGTCGTGCGGGCCATCGGCGCACCCTCGCGGCCGGGGTGCTCGTCCTTGTCATCGTCCTGGGTGGCGGCGCCGCGGCCTGGGCGGCCTCCAGCAGCGGCAACCCGGGCTACCGCATGGCCTCGGTGACCCGTACGGACATCGGGCAGACCATGACCGTCGTGGGAACTGTCGAACCGGTGAACGACGCATCGGCGTCGTTCCAGGTGGCCGGCAAGGTGGCGACCGTGACGGCGACAGTCGGCCAGCAGGTCACTGCCGGGGAGTCGCTCGGTACGCTCGATACGACCGCGCTGAGCGAGTCCGTCTCCTCGGCGCAGTCAACGCTCAACGCAGACGAGGCCAAGCTGACCCAGGACGAGACCAGCCAATCGTCCCCGAGCACCCCCTCGCCGTCGAGCTCCCCGACGACGACCACGACCGCGCCGGCCTCGCACGGGGGTTCGAGCGGCACCTCCGCCACGATCACCCAGGACCAGAGCACGCTCACCAAGGACGAGGCCCAGACGGCGGCGGATCAGCAGCAGGAAGCAGCCGATCTGGCCCAGGCCCAGAAGGCGTGCGGGGCGTCGGGTACGCCCCCCACGTCTACCACCACGACGACCACGACGACGAACCCCACCGGCTGCGAGGCCGCCCTCGCCCAGGTCTTGAAGGACCAGCAACAGGTCTCCACCGACCAAGGGACGGTGGCCAAGGACGAAGCGGCACTGTCACAGGCCTTGAACCAGACCTCGACGGGTGGCTCCGGCGGGACGGGTGGCTCCGGCGGTACGGGTGGCTCCGGCGGTTCGGGTGTTACGGGTAACTCTGGTAACTCCGGCTCCCCGACCCAGGGCTCACACGCGCTCTCGTCCACGCCGAACGCCGTAACCGGGAACACCGGCAGTGGAACCGGTGGTGGAACGGGTGGGACGAACGGTGCTGGATCATCGGCGTCCTCGGACACCCCCGAGCAAATCGCGTCCGACCAGGCCGCGATCGATACGGCCGAGGCCCAGCTCACCGAAGCGCAACAGTCGCTCACCGAGGCCAACCTCACCAGCCCCATCAACGGGACCGTTGTCTCCATCGGGATCACCGTGGGCGACACGGTCAGTGCCAACTCCGACACCGAGGTGATCGTGATCATCGGCACCGAATCCTTCGAGGTGACCGGGACCCTCTCGAGCACCCAGGTCCCATCCGTGAAGGTCGGTGACTCGGCCGGCGTCCAGGTTGATGGCGTCGACGAGACCATCGACGGCACCGTGTCCCAGGTCGGGCCCGTCCAGTCGGGTGACTCCGGATACACCTACCCGGTGGTGGTCGCGCTGCCTTCGTCGGCGACGGGACTGTTCACCGGTTCCACCGCCAACGTCGTCATCTCGACCGGCGCCGTCACAGACGCAGTGGCCGTCCCCACCTCCGCCGTGCAGTCACTGGGCACGCGTTCCTACATCGAGACCGTGACGAACGGGACGTTGACCCGCAAGCTCATCAAGGTCGGCATGGTCGGTGACGTCTACACCCAGGTCCTCTCTGGCCTGAAGCCCGGCGACACCGTGGTGCTGGCCGACTACGCCGAGCCGGTTCCCTCGTCGAACACGGACACCCTGGGCGGATTCGGTGGCCTGGGTGGCGGTGGTGGCTTCGGTGGGGCCGGTACGTTCCGCGAGCGCATCGACGGGGGCGGGGGCGGGGGCGGCCCCGGCGGGTTCGGGAGCGTCAGCACCGGCGGTTGAACCGGTCGGCACGGCACGCGGCGTCCACCCGGCTGTGAGCGGTACGGTGGCGACGTGGCAGCGATCCGTCTGGACCAGATGAATCTCGTGGTGCACGACGTTGCGGCCAGCCGCGCCTTCTACTCGCGTCTCGGTCTGGACTTCGGCGACGCCCACGACCCGGTCTGGGCGGCGCACCATGTCTCCGCTCCGC
This sequence comes from uncultured Acidimicrobiaceae bacterium, assembly GCA_963755375.1. Classification (GTDB taxonomy): domain Bacteria; phylum Actinomycetota; class Acidimicrobiia; order Acidimicrobiales; family RAAP-2; genus Bog-473. The sequence goes on from CAVWKG010000016.1 coordinate 737,319, forward strand.
ACGGCGGCGCCACTCCGATCGACGTGGATCTCGACAGCGCGAGCTTCGCGGTGCAGTGGAACGAGGGCTGGCCCGGTGGGAGCGGGGCCGTTCTGGGGTTCAAGGTGGAGACCCGCGCCGAGGTCGACGCGCTCGTCGCGGCGCTGGCCGCCGAGGGCGTTCCCGTCCAGCAGGTGCCCTACGACGCCTTCTGGGGCGCCCGCTACGCCGTCGTCAGCGACCCGGACGGCAACGCGGTCGGCATCATGAGCCCGGTCGACGCGGCCTTCCGCCGAGATCAAGCGCCTCCGACGTGAGCGACTCGCTCGACGAGGCGATCGACGTGGTGGTCGAGATCCCCACGGGCAGCCGCAACAAGTACGAGTACGACCACGAGAAGCACGTGATCCGGTTGGACCGCCGCCTCTTCACCGCCACCACCTATCCGGCGGACTACGGCTTCGTCCCCGACACCCTGGCCGGCGACGGTGACCCGCTCGACGCCCTGGTGCTGGTGGCCGATCCCACCTTCCCCGGTTGTCTGCTGCGGGTGCGCATCCTGGGGGTGTTCTCCATGCGCGACGAGAAGGGGGTGGACGCCAAGCTGATCTGCGTCCTGGAACACGACCCCCAGTGGGACGGCGCCCACGACATCGATGACGTGCCCGAGCACCTGCGCAACGAGATCGCCCATTTCTTCAGCATCTACAAGGATCTCGAGCCGGAGAAGACGGTCGAGGTGCAGGGATTCGAGAACCGCACCGCTGCGTTGGCCGAGCTCGAGGCGTGCCAGATCGCCTACCGTGCGACCCACACGTAACAGACAGGGAGGGACGACGATGCCGTTTCCACGTGACGAGGTGCAGGCGACCGTGGAGCGCTACCACGAGCTGCGTCGGCGGATCGACGAAGGGCTCGAACCTGACGCCTTCGGCGTGCTGGCCGACTTCTACACCGAGGATGCGGTCTACATCGACGGCGCCTGGGGTCGCCTCGAAGGCCGCGACACCATCGCACGCTGGCTGGTGGACTCCATGCTGGGCATGGAGGACTGGAAATTCCCCATTGAGTTCACGGCGATCGAGGGCAACGACATCGTCGTCAAATGGACCCAGATCATGCCGCGGACGAGGCCGGACGGGACGCCCTACCGGCAATCGGGTTACTCGCGCCTCATCTACGCCGGTGACGGGAAGTTCTCTTACGAGGAGGACACCTACAACATGGCCCACGTGCTCGAGGACATCGAGACCAGCGGGTGGACCCCGAACGGTTCTATGAACGTTCCGCCGGCCCACCCGGATCGGAACTTCGACATCCCGTCGGGCGCCAGCTGACGAGCTAGGGCGTCCCTCCGGTACTGCCGGAGTTGCCGAAGCCGGGGAACCCGCCCCCACCAAACGGGTTCGTCGTCCCGCCGCTCGACTGCTGTTGCTGCGCTTCGGCCTGGCTCCCCAGTGTGGCCGTGGTCGTCCGTTTGCTGTCCCCGACGTAGTACGTGATGGTCACGGCCTGCCCCGCCTTGGAGTTCTGGATCACCTTCTGGAGATCGTCCGACGACGTGATGTTCGTGCCGGCGATGTTGACGATCACATCGCCCTGCACCAGGCCGGCCTTGTCCGCGGGCGATCCGGAGACCACGCTGAGGATGACGGCACCGGTTGTGGGCGTGAAGCCGTACTGCTGGCGCAGTGCCGGGGTGAGTGTCGTGATGTCGACACCCAGGTAGCCGCCGCCGTTCCCGGACTGGCCACCCTTCTGGAGCTCGGCGATGAGCGCTTCCACCGACGCGGCCGGGATGGCGAAGCCGATGTTCTGCGACGAAGTCCCGTCGCTCGACGTCCCCGCCACCGCCGTGTTCATCCCGATGACCTGGCCTGACGTGTCGATCAGGGGTCCCCCGGAGTTGCCGGGATTGATGGCGGCGTCGGTCTGGATCATGTTCTGGAGGGTCTCGGTCTGCGTGCCCTCTCCCCCGGCGGTGACGGAGCGCCCCAACGCGGAGATGATGCCCTGGGTCACTGTCGGCGTGCCGGCGGCCAAGCCCAGCGCATTGCCGATGGCCACCACCGCGTCGCCCACGACGGTCTTGCCCGAATTCCCGAAGGTGATGGAGGGCAGGTTCGACGCGCCGTTGATCTTGAGCAACGCCACATCCTTGGACTGGTCGTACCCCACGAGCGTCGTGGGGAGCGCCTTGGTCTGGCCGTACTCGGTGACGGTGATTGAGCCGGTGCCGCCACCCTGGCTGTAGAGCTCAATGACGTGGTTGTTGGTGATGACCTCACCGTCGGACGTGATGATCATGCCAGTCCCCTCGTCCTCGTTGCCGTTCGACTTCACGTCGATGGAGACAACGGAGTGGATCACCTTGCTCACAAGCTCGGGGATGGTGACGTTGCCACTGAGAACGGCCGCACCGGGTGCCGCACTGCTTTCATGGATGGTGATGTTGGAGCTGCCGCTGTTGTTGTTGTTGTTCGCCAGAGCGGTCACACCGGCGCCGATGCCACCGCCGATGAGGGCCGCCACGATGACGACCGGCAACCACGCCCGCAGCTTGCCGGGCCTGCCGCGCCCCGGGCTGGACCCCGGAGGGTCCTGATCGGTAGACGGCGGGTAGGAGAACGGCACCGTTGTCGGTGTGACCGGCGTAGGCGGGCCGGGGTCGTATCCCGAGGGTGGCGCCCACGAGCCGGGCGCGGGCGGAGGGTACGAAGAGGCTGCACTCGGCGCAGGGAAAGCACGAGGCGTGGACTCGCCGGAGGCGTTCGCGCCCCCGCTGGGTTCGGGCGGTGTCGTAGGCGGCACCGGGGCCGTTTCCGTTCCCTCCCCCGTCCCCCCGAGGGGCTGCGGCGGGGGCATCTCCGTCGACGCCTCGACGGTCGGCACGGCGCCTGCATCGGGTGTGCCGGCAGCGGGCTCCGGCTCGGGCCCTGGCTGCTCGGTCTCCTCACTCATGTGGATCCTCCTGAAGGGGACACGGCTCGACCGCACCGGTCCACGGTGGGTGATGGCCGTCCCGGCGGTTCCTGCAGTCCAGAGGACGTCCTGGGCCATGTTAAGGGATGACGATCGCGGACCGGCATCGGGCAGGGGGCGCCAGGCGAGGTAGCGTGTCCGCCGCATGTCCCGCCGGATTGACATCGAATTGACGAGCCAGACTGGCGACGGTTCATGGACCTGGCGCGCCGCCGGCGCACGCCAGCCCAAGGGAACCGTCGCGGCGGCCCTGGTGCCGGCCGGAGAGACCGTCGGCGCCGTACTGCGGGCCGACGTGGAAGTCGGCCTGGAAGGCATCGAGATCCTGTCGCTCTCCACGGCGAAGCCGGCCCATTCGCCCGAGAAGACCCAGGGCCGAATCGAGGTCAAGGGCACTCCGAAGCGGGCACCCGACGTGTCGGTCATCCTGGCGCCGGGCTCGGACAAGCGACGGCGCGATGACGACGATGAGCGGCGCGACCGCCGCGGTGGCAGTCGCCGAGGGCCCGACGGAGAGGGCCGGCGCGACGAGCGCGGTGGCGATCGTCCGCGTGCCGGGAGCACGGGACCTCGTCGGCCGGGCGGTCGACGTCCCAGTGAGGGCGAAGCTCGCCCCGCTCGCGGCGAACGCCCGGTGGCGCCCACCTCTACCGTCCACCGCAACGCCATGCTGGCGGCCCTCCGGCCCGAGCAGATTCCTGTGGCCGAGCAGCTCTTGCGGGGCGGTCTCCAGGCCGTCCGCCGGGCCATTGAGACTCAGAACTCCTCGAACAAGGCCGCCGGAAAGCCTCCGGTCGCCGCCGACGCGCTCCTGACCATGGCCGACGGGCTGCTGCCAGTGGTGCGCCTGGCGGACTGGAAGGACCGTGCCTCCGTGGCCCAGGCGACGGGAAAGGACTACCGGCTGCGCGAGCTCCGCGCCGTCGTGGCGGCCTCGCGCACCGTCAACCTCGACGAGGAGGGGCGCGCGACGGCCAAGGCGCTCCAAGAGTCACTCGACCAGCGGACGACGGCCCTGCGGGAGGAGTGGCTCGCCCGGATCACGAACGCGCTGAACGACGGGCGGGTGCAGCAGGCGGTCGAAGCCTCCATCCGCCCGCCTGAGCCCGGCACCCGGTGCCCGGCCGAGCTGGCCGTCAGGCTGGCCGCCGCCGCCGGCGAGGCCATGACCGCCGACATGGCACCCGAGGAGTGGATGCGCCTCCTCGACGCAGTCGTGGCCTCTCCGGTACGCCGCACGGTGAAGCCAACGGGTATTCCCGACGACGAGGTGGCGAAACAGGCCGCCCGCAATGCCGCCGGTGCGGTTCCCGCTCTGGCCAAGTTGCTCGGGCTCCGCATCCCGCCACCGCCGCCACGGCGCGTCAACGCCGAGCGCCGGTTCAGTCCAACCGGCGGCTGAGAGTCAGCAGGCGGGCCGTGAACCCGGCCGCCTCCAGTCGCTGCTTGGTCGTCCGGTCTCCCGGGAGCGCCAGCGCGTCCACTCCGGCGCACCCTCGCTCGGTGCACCAGGCGACCGCCGCCTCCATCAGCGCCGTGCCGACGCCCACGCCGCGGGCAGCCGTCTCCACGTAGCAGCACTCGATCAGACCGTTTGTGAGGTCTCCGGGGCCCACGGTGGCGGTGGCGGCCAAGAGACCAACGACGACGCCCTCGAACTCCCCCACCATTAGGCGGGCCGCTTCTCCTGGCTGGGTCCATCGCTCGAGAAGCATGACGGTCGTGGCGTCACCGACGAGCGCCGCTCCCCCTCGCATGGATTCGGCGGCCGTGAGCGCCTGGGAGAGCAGACGCGTACAGGCCTGTCGGTCCTCGGCACGGGCCGGTCGGGCCTGCTCCATCGAGCCTACGAATCGGGGGGCCGGCTCGACCGCTCGTCGAGTAGCTGGCCAGCGCGGTTGAGAATCGTCCGACGGTTTCGGGCGGAGGCCTCGTAGCGCTGCACGGCGTGCAGCTCCTCGGGACCCAGGCTCTCGAGCCGGCGGACCACCTGCGAGGCACTCAGCGTGTCATAGTCGGCCAGCGCACCTCCGACGATGGTAGCGGCCGCCGGATCCGGCGCGAGTCGTTGCGGGCCAGGCGGTGGCGGTGGCTCTGCGGTGCGGCCGCCAGCTTCGGACGGCCGCTCCACGCCATTGCCGAGGAGCTCGTCCAAGCGCGCGGACAACTCGCGCTGCTTCTTGTTGACGACGAAGCGCCCCACGAAGAGCGCGTTGCCCAGCTGGAGCTCGAGACGTCGCCGGCCTTCGGCGATCAGCTCTGGGAGCTCCTCGACTACAGACACCGCGACGCCGACCGGAGCGTTGACACACACATCGAGGGTCCGGCGGAGCGGGCTCTTGTCGGACCGCCCGCCATGAGGGCCATCGTCCTCAGACACAGTCCCGGCAGAGCATCTTCTTCTTGTCTGCCAGCTGGCTCGGATGCTTGACCAGGAAGCAGGAACGGCAGACGAACTCGTCTGGCTGCTTGGGCAGGACACGCTCGTTGCCCTCGGCCTTGTCCTCCTGGTCCGTCGCTTCCTCGTCCTCTGGTTCGTCCTCGACGACCAGCCGCTCCTTGAGGATCACGTCGAGGCTGGCTTCGACGTCCTCGTCGTCGGGCTCCTCCTCCTCTTCCTCCTCGTCGCCCTCGCCAGACTTCTCGACCACCGCCGCCGGCGATGGCGTCAGTATCTCGTCAACCTCGTCGACCTCGGCATCGTCCTCCTCGTCGACGTCAACGCCAACGACGACGATGTCGTCATCGTCGTCCTCGAGCGCGTCGACTTCGAGGTCGTCGAGAGCGACTGCGTCGTCGATCTCCACGTCGAGGTCTTCGTCCTCGACGGCATCCAGATCTTCTGTTTCGGGGGCCTCTGCCACCACTTCTTCGGCCTTGGCCTTCTTCTTAGTCGCCATTGTGCCGCGGGAGCATAGACGGTTCGAGGGACAGTTCAATCGCCGTGACGCAGATCCCCTGTCAGCCTCGGGGACTACGAAATCGGGAGGGCGGGGCGGGAGGGCCCTGGGGTCTTTGGCGCCATCTCACAGGCCTGGTTGGCCAGGCAAGCGACACGTTCTCTACTCGACCCCCAGGGCCAACCACCGCCTCTCACAGCAGATCCCCCACTTGTTACTGCATCAGCGTTTTCCTCTTCCGCAGCGTGCTGTTGGGCGTCGGGGACCGCGCCGTAGATTAGGCAAATCTGGGGTGGGGTCGTCAAGAAGTGTGAGGGTGCCCCCACCAGGGAGAATGACGGTAGTTCCTGGTCAATGCGTTGCAGATTTTTCCGAGCGCCGGCGCTCGGCCCTGCGCTCGGATTCGAGCCGTTCGAGGTCGGTGGCGCCGTGGTCGACGAAGGTCATTGCCCGTGCGAGGGCCCGGTGCCCGGCCACCTCGGCGATCGCACGGTGCATCTGCTGGGCGACCCTTCGATAGGCGGGGTGACCCTGCGCTCCGGAGCGCAGTTCAATGAGGTGCATCGCCTCGCGCGCGTTGAACTGCATGACGTAACGGATGCGGTGCGCCAGCGCGACGACGTAGGACGCCTGCTCCGGAAAGTCCGGCACCAAGGAGCGATAGAGCTCTTCGGCCCGTTCGATGGCTTCGTCGTAGCGCTCTGCCAGCCCCGCGTCGGCGACGAGATCCGGCATGTCGTACCCGAGCGAGATACCGAGACGCTGCCACTCCATCGTGAGCATCCGGTGGCGTTGCAGGTCGCGGAACGCGCCGTAGTCGGTGACGAGCTCGAAGCGGTAGTCGGTGCGCTCGAAGGCGCGACCAGGCCGGTGTCGCCGGTTCCGCCGATCGCCCACGTACGCCTCCAACAGCGCCACCCGGTCCTCGTGGCCCAGGCGCCGGACGCGGCGGGCCGCTTCCCGCTCGCTGCAACCAAGATGGGAAAAACATGCCGCGACCAGGACCTTCTCTTCCCCGTCGGGGTCGAAGTCGAGCAGTGTGACCCCGTCAGCGCGCGGGGCGAATCGAGTGGCTCCAGCTCCGGCCACAGGCGCGCCACCACGCGAGACGTTCTATCCCGCGTCGACGACATGTAGTCGGACCATTCGCCGCCGCGTTCGGGGACGTCGACGCGTTGGAGGAACGACGGGATCACCTTGCGCAACTCGAACAGCATCATGTCCGCGTAGTGGCGCGCTTCGGGAAGCGGGTGCGCTCGCATCCGCAGCAAGAGCTGCTCGTAGGACTGGCCGGTGCCGTAGATGCCGATGTTCGACAGGGACGCTGCGGGGAGGAGGCCGCGCAGCGCGTCGAGGGACTTGGCGCGGGTGGCCTGGCGGTACACGAAGTCGCTGTCGCCGGCCCGCTGCGGAAAGCGCTCTGCGACCCATGCCTGCATCCGCGGCAGGAGGGCGCCGTAGGTGTCGAACACGCGATCCATCTCTCCGACGAAGCGGGCCCCGTGGGACGAGTCGAGGATCTCGGGCGGGCGGAAGTAGCGGTACTGCCCGTTCGCGAGCCTCTGGTTGTAGGCGATGTAGCGCGTCGACTGCTCGAGGTAGGCCATGAGGCGTCCCCACTCGAGCACCTTCGAGAGCACGTTGGACGCCTGCTCACAGGCGAGGTGCACACCCCCGAGTTGGGCGACCGAGTCGTCCCCGTATTCGACGAAGACCTTCTCGTAAAGCTGCTCCGCGCGCTCGAGTCCGACGGTGGCGTCGACGGTCGCATCTCCCGAGATGTCGAGCTCCCCGACGAACTCGTCGAGGAAGAGCCGCCGGAGGCTCTTGGGCGACCGGGAGTAGCGGGCGAAGAGCGCTCCCTTGACGACTTCCGGCAGGTTGACCAGGGCAAAGACCGGCTGGTCGAGGTTGGTGACATAGCGCCGGAGCACGGTTTCCTCGTCGGCCGTGAACCGCTCTTCGGAGTACGGGAACATGCCCGGGTAACCATAGAACGAGGGTGACGCGACGGTGGCGGATGGGCTCAGAGGCCCGGCAGGCCTCCGGCGACAACACCTCTCAGGACGAGGTTGACGGCCTCGCGGGCGGCCGTGGCGACCTCGGTGTCGACCGCGGAGTGCGAGACCTGCTGGGCCAGATCGGCCACCGACTTCATGGTGCGGACGAAGTCACCCGGCGCCAGCTCCCCGACGTCGCGTGCGGCCACGCCGAGGGCCGTCGAGAACGATGCCCCCCTGGCCCAGGAGGCCACCGACGTCGCGAGGCCGGGCGCCGGCTGGCGGGTGCGGGGTACGAGGTGCATCTCCTCGATGGCACGGATGCGCTCCGCGAGGGCGGTGACGGCGTCGCAGCGCCACGCCAGCTCGGACCGGCGCTTGTCGCCGAGTCGATCCTGCAACGGGCGTCGCCGCTTCTCCCGCCGGGGGCTGTGCTGACCGGGCACGCGGCGGGCCCGGCGTGGTTCGAAGACGACGGCGGAGAGGACACCCGCCAGCACCGCGGGCTCGGCGCCGGCGAGCACGTCGGTCCCGAGCGCCTCGGCGATCAGGAGGTCGGCCTCGTGGTAGATACGGGAAAGGCGCCGGCCGGCCGCAGTCAGGCTCCACCCGTCGAGGTACCCCGTTCGCTCCAGGACGGCGACCCGGTGGCCGAGCTGCTGTAACAAGAGGTCCGGCGTGCGGGCCTGCCATTGGGCGAAGGAACGTTGGAGCACGGCCCCGGCCGTCTCGCGGTCGAACCGGGAGACGAGGTTGACCGCCAGGTTGTAGGTGGGTCGGAAGGCCGAGCGCAGGTCCGGCGGTGGGGCCGAGGCCACCCGGGCCGCCTCCGCGAAGGTGATCTCGCTCGACCAGGCCACGACGGCGTGGCCCTCTTCGTCGAGCCCCCGGCGCCCGGCTCGGCCCGTGAGCTGCAGGTACTCCCCAGACGTGAGGGTGGCGCGCCCGCTTCCTCCGTACTTGGTGAAGCGCTCAATGACGACGGAGCGGGCCGGCATATTGATCCCGAGCGAGAGCGTCTCGGTGGCGAAGACGACCTTGAGCAGACCTGCCGCGAAACATTCCTCCACGGTCTCGCGGAAGACCGGGACCAGCCCGGCATGATGGGCCGCCACACCCCGCTCCAGGCCCTCGAGCCATTCGTCGTAGCCGAGGACGCGCAGGTCGTCGTCGCCGAGCGGCTCCACCCGGCGTTCGACGACCTCGCGGATGGCCGAGCGCTCCGCGGAATCGGTCAGGCGGACGCCGTCGCGGACGACCTGATGGACCGCGTCGTCGCAGGCGGCTCGGCTGAAGATGAAGACGATCGCCGGCAGCATCTCGCGCCGGCCCAGCTCCTCGACCATCTCGGTCCGCCGCGGCGCCCGGAAGGGCAGGCGCGGACCCCTTCCCCGTCCCTGCCAATGGGCCGACCGGGTTCCTTGCAGCGCCCGCCGCACCATCTGGTCGATACGAAGTCCTTCGGCTCCCGGTTGTCCGTTGTCGTGCAGGAGGGGGCACAGCAGGACCTCCTCGTCCTCCCGTCGGTAGACGGCGAAATGGTGGCGCAGGACGATGGGGCGCTGTCGCTCGACGATCACCGCCGTGTCGCCCCGTACCGAGCGCAGCCAACCTCCGAGTTCGTCGGCGTTGTTCACCGTGGCGGAGAGGCAGACGAAGCGGACCTCCGTCGGGCAGAGAACGAGGACCTCCTCCCACACACCACCCCGGTAGGGGTCTTGAATGAAATGGACCTCGTCGAGCACCACCGTGTGCAGCCCCTCGAGGAGATCGGAACCAGCGAGGAGCATGTTGCGGAGGACCTCGGTGGTCATGACGACGACCGGCGCTCTCGGGCGCAGGGTGGTGTCTCCGGTCAGCAGCCCGACATGCTCCTCTCCGTAGGACGCGACCAGCTCTGCGTACTTCTGGTTCGAGAGCGCTTTGAGCGGTGTCGTGTAGAAGGCCTTGCCGCGGGCCGACAGGGCGCGGTGGACGGCGTACGCCGCCACGAGCGTCTTGCCCGACCCGGTCGGGGCGGACACCAGGACCGAATGGCCGGAGTCCAACGAATGGAAGGCCTCATGCTGGAACTCGTCGAGGGCGAAAGGCAGATCGGCTTCGAACTCCGCCGCCCCGGCCGTCTCTTGGACGGGCCACGGGAACGCGGTCAACGGCCGAGCAGCTTCCCGATGCCGATGGAGAGGAAGTAGAAGAAGATGAGGGGGACGGCAAGCGCGAACATTGAGAAGGGATCCGAGCTCGGCGTGAAGACGGCGGCGATCACCACAATGATGATGACCGCCCAGCGCCATGAACGGAGCAGGCGCGCCGGAGTCACGACGCGAGCAAGCTCGAGCGAGACCAGGACCACCGGGAACTCGAAGGTCAGACCGAAGATCGTCATCATCAGGAGGATGAGACCCAGATACGGGATCGGGTCGTAGATCGCCTGCAGGTTCGGGCCGCCCACAGACTTCAACCAGCCCAGCGCGTGCGGCAGGGTGATGTACGCCGTCAGGGCCCCGATGAGGAAGAGCACGAAGGCGCTCAGGACGAACGGGATGGCGTAGCGGCGCTCGGTCGCCTTGAGGCCGGGAGTCACGAAGCGCCAGATCTGGAACAAGATCACCGGGGACGAGAGGACGAGACCACCGAAGAGCGCTATCTTCACCCGCAACGAGAGACCATCGAGCGGCGATGTCACAAAGAGGTTGCAGGTGCCATTCGACGCGATCAGGAGTGACGAGGTTCCCTTGCTCGTGTGGTGCCTGGTCGATGCCTCCACCGTGCAGAGCGGGTGCAACAGGAAATTCAGGATCGGCTGGTAGGCGAAGACCGCAACGGTTGCCGCGACCACGAAGGCGATGACACAGATGATGAGGCGGCGTCGGAGCTCACCGAGGTGCTCCCCCAACGTCATGTTGTCCGGGGACGGGCGGTTCTTCCGCTTGGCCGTGAAGGGAAGCGTCACCACGGTTGTGCCGTTCAGTTCAGGGTCGGGTCGCCGGGGACGTCCACGCCCGACGGCTCGGGGGCCCGACTCGGGCCATCGGCGCGGATCGGCGTCGGCGAGGGCGGCGGCGGCGCGGGCGACCGTTTGGGCGCGGCCCGCGCATCAGGCGCGGCTGCGGGAGGGGTGCTCGCTGCAAGGCCCGCGTCCGCATCGGCCGTGTCGTTCCCGTTCGTCAGCGTGGGAGGTTGGAACGACCCGTCCGGCTCCTCGTCGGAGGACATGTTCGAGAGGTGGTTGAGCAAAGCCGACGGCGAACGGGCCAGGCGAGCGATCTCGGAGGTCGGGGGCAGGTCCGGCATGGTGTTGCGCACCTCGGACTCCATCCGATGCCGGAATTCGTTGAACGCGCGCCAGGCCCCGCCGAGTTGCCGAGCGACCTGGGGTAGGCGATCAGGCCCCAGCAGGATGATGGCGACCACGGCGATCACGAGGAGCTTGCCTGGGTCGAGATTCAACATGTGCCTTCACTCTACGGTGCCGCTACAAGGACTGGATGAGTCGCTCCACCCGCTCGTCATGTGACTTGAACGGGTCTTTCAGGAGCACGGTGCGTTGGGCCTGATCGTTGAGCTTGAGGTGGACCCAGTCCACCGTGAAGTCGCGCCGGCGCTCCTTGGCCCGCTTCACGAACGCGCCGCGGAGCCTCGCCCGCGTCGTCTCCGGTGGCTTGGTCATGGCCTCGGTAATGGCGTCGTCCGTACACGTCCGCTCCATTTCGTCGCGCTTCTGCAACTTGTAGAACAGCCCTCGGCTCCGATCCACATCATGGTACATAAGATCGATCATCGCCACCTTGGGGTGTGAGAGGGACACGTCGTGACGTGCCCGCATCTGCTCGACGAGGCGGTGCTTGGCCACCCAGTCGCATTCGCGCCATAGGGAGGAGGGATCCGCCTCAAGGCCCTTCAGACAGTGCTCCCACATGTCGAGTGCCCTGTCCTCCTCGGGCGAGAGGCCGCGCCGGTCCCGGAACTTCAACGCGCGTTCGAGGTATTCGGTCTGAATGTCCAGGGCGCGCATCTCACGGCCGTTGGCGAGGCGCACGCGGCGCTGGCACGTGATGTCGTGGCTGATCTCCCGGATCGCCCGGATGGGGTTCTCCAGGGTCAAGTCCCGCAACACCGTCGAGGAGTCCTCCAGCATGGCCAGAAGGATGGAGGTGGTGCCCACCTTCAGGAATGTCGCGTACTCGCTCATGTTGGAGTCGCCGACGATCACGTGCAGGCGGCGGAACCGCTCGGCGTCGGCGTGCGGCTCGTCCCTCGTGTTGATGATGGGCCGGCTGCGGGTGGTCGCCGAGGAGACGCCTTCCCAGATGTGCTCGGCGCGCTGGCTGAGACAGAAGACGGCGCCCCGCGCCGTCTGCAGCACCTTGCCGGCGCCGGCGAAGATCTGGCGCGAGACCAGGAAGGGAATGAGCACCTCCGTGTATCGGTTGAACTCGTCGTTCCGCTCGGTGAGGTAGTTCTCGTGGCAGCCGTAAGAGTTCCCCACTGAGTCGGTATTGTTCTTGAAGAGGTAGACCTCGCCGCGGATTCCTTCTTCGCGCAGGCGCGCCTGCGCGCCGGTGACTAGCTGAGCCAGAATCCACTCCCCCGCCTTGTCGTGCACGACGACGTCACTGATGCGGTCGCACTCGGGTGTGGCGTACTCGGGGTGGCTGCCGACGTCGAGGTAGAGGCGGGCCCCGTTTTCCAGGAAGACGTTCGACGAGCGCCCCCACGAAACCACGCGCCGGAACAGGTAGCGCGCCACCTCGTCGGGACTGAGTCGACGCTGCCCGCGCAACGTAAAGGTCACCCCGTATTCATTCTCGATCCCGAAGATGCGGCGCTCCACCAGGCCAACCGTACTGCTGCCTATGCCAGCAGTTGTGCCAGCTCCTCTTCGTCGATCCGTCGGAAGGTCCGCCGCCCGTTTCCCCGGCTCAGGATGGCCACCTCCAGGTCACCGGCCGCCAGCGCCCGGTCCGGGCCGGCCAACGCGCCCGTGGTCGCCGTCACGGCCGCCGCCAGGTCCCATTCGGCCTGCCACGCAGCGCCGACGCGCTCGGTGATCGTCTCGGCGTCACCACCTAGCACCGCGAAGCGGTCCTCGTCGGTGATGGTGCCCTCATAGGCGATGTGGTACAGCTGGTTCTCACCCTCGCCCAGTTCGGCCACCAGGATCTCGACCTCGAGGGGCTTCATCTCGTGGGTGAAGACATTGCCGAGATACTGCGCGTAGAGGTTGGCCAGTGACCGGGCGTCGACGTCCTCGCGGCTGTAGGCGTAGCCCTTGGTGTCGGCATGGCGGACGCCGGCCACGCGGAGCTGGTCGTATTCGTTGTACTTGCCGACGCCACCGAAGGCGATCCTGTCGTAGATCTCGCTGATCTTGTGCAGTGACCGCGACGGGTTCTCGGCCACGATGGCGATGCCGACGTCATACGTTGTCGCGACGAGCGAGCGGCCGCGGGCGATGCCCTTTTGGGCGTACTCGGCCCGGTCCTTCATCACCTGTTCGGGCGCCACGTAGTAGGGCATGCTCACGACGCACGCTCCGCTCGCTTGCGGGCGATGAGCGCCGTGAAGCGCTCTGCCACCTCGTCCTCGGGCACCTCCCGGTACCCCGCCGCGTCCACGACGGCGATGATCGGGTAGATGCCACGGACCGGGTCGGGACCGCCGGTGGCTGAGTCCTCGTCGGCCGCGTCGTAGAGGGACTGGATGGCCAGGTCGACCGCCTCGTCCCGGGCCAGACCCTCCCGCCAGCCGAGCTTGACCGTGCTGCGGGCGTCACGCCCGCCCGAACCCGTGGCCTGGAAGTCGGTGTCCTCGTAGTGCCCGCCGGTGACGTCGTAATTGAAGATGCGACCCGTGCCGCGGGCCGTGTCGAACCCGGCGAAGAGCGGGACGACGGCGAGACCCTGCATGGCCAGGGGCAGGTGCTGGCGGACCATCTGGGCCAGCTGGTTGGCCTTGCCCTCGAGGGAGAGGGTGGCGCCCTCGACCTTCTCGTAGTGCTCGAGCTGGACCTGGAAGAGGCGGACCATCTCAATCGCCATGCCCGCCGTTCCGGCGATGGCCACCGCCGAGAAACGGTCGGCGGGGAAGACCTTCTGCATGGCGTGGCCCGCGATGATGTTCCCGGCCGTGGCGCGCCGGTCACCGGCCATCACCACGCCGTCCGCGTAGCGCAGGGCCACGACCGTGGTGCCGTGCGGCGCCTGGACCGGTGACAAGGGATCGAGCGAGCGCGCGGGCCGCGTCAGCCCGGCCCGAAGTCAGCCGCAGGAGGCCGACAAAATCCGGACCCGGATCGCGCTCCGGGGGAAAGAGAGGAAGGGCCACGGGGGGCTACTGCCCACCCTTTTGCACATAGTTGCGCACGAACTCCTCAGCGTTGTCCTCGAGCACCTCGTCGATCTCGTCGAGGAGATCGTCGAGCTCGGCCTTGATCTTTTCGCCCCGCTCGGAGCTGGCCGGGGCGGCCTCTTCGACTTCGGTCTCGGTCTCGGTCGACCGCGTCCCCGAGCCCTTTCTCTTCTGTTCTTGTTCTGCCATCGTTCCGTGACCCCGTCCCTTGGGTGGTGCGTTCTTCGCCTATGAGTTGAGCCGGTTGAGCAGGTCCGCCGGTCCTGTGCTCTCCGCCAGGAGGGCTCCGGTGTGCTCGGCCGTTCCCTTGAGAGGGTCCATCATAGGGACGCGCCGCAACGGGTCCGCGCCGATGTCGAACACCAGGGAATCCCAGTTTGCGGTGACCACGGCGTCGGGCCACCGGGCGAGGCACTTGCCCCGGAACCAGGCGCGGGTCCCGGTTGGTGGCTCGCCGACCGCATGCGACACCTGCGCCGATGACACGAGCGATCGCATCTCCAGGCGCCGGAACACGGACTTGTCCGGCCGCAGGTCGTGGTACTGCAACGCCAGTGCAGCAATCCGCGGGTCCTTCCACCCGCACGAGTGCCGGTCCTGGTAGGCCAGCAGGAGCTCGCGCTTGGCCACCCAGTCCAGGGTGTTGGCCAGCGACGCCGGGTCCGACTCCAGGCCCGAGAGGACCGCCTCCCAATGCTCCATCACCAGCGCGCCGACCTCGCCGTCATCGCCCAGGGCGGTGAGGCCGAATTCCTCGGCGTACTTGCGGGCGGCGCCGAAGATCTCCCATTGCATCTCGAGGGCGGTGACCGTCGACCCGTCCGTCAGGGCCAGCGGGCGGGTCAACGTGAGGTCGGCCGACACCTGGTGAAGCGCGCGTACGGGGTCCGAGAGCGAGAAGTCGCGGGTCGGGCCGGCCTCGTCTTCGACCATTGCCAACACGATGGCGGTGCTGCCGACTTTGAGGAAGGTGGCGATCTCGGAGAGATTGGCGTCCCCGACGATCACATGCAGACGCCGGAAGCGCTTGGGGTCCGCATGCGGCTCGTCGCGCGTGTTGACGATCGGTCGCTTCAAAGTCGTTTCCAGCCCGACGATCTCCTCGAAGAACTCGGCTCGCTGCGACAGCTGGTACTGGACGGTTTCTGCATCGAGCGCCGGTGTCTCCGTGCCGACTTTGCCCGAACCGGTGAAGAGCGTGCGCGACACGAAGTGAGGCACCACGCCGTCGATGACCCTGGCGAAGGGCACGGACCGGTCCATCATGTAGTTCTCGTGGCAGCCGTAGGAGTTGCCCTTGCCGTCGGAGTTGTTCTTGTAGACGATGGGGGCGGGCTGGTCAGGAATGCGGAGCGCGGCCGCCACCATGGAGCGGCGGAGCACTTCCTCGCCGGCCTTGTCGTAGATCAGGCATTCGAGGGGCGTGAGGCATTCGGGGCTCGAGTACTCGGGGTGGGCGTGGTCCACGTAGAAACGGGCCCCGTTGGTGAGCACCGTGTTGGCCAGGTGGGTCTCCACCATCGGCGCCAGCGACCCCTCGCGGGCGAAACCGCGGGCGTCGTTCCCGGGGGTCTCGTCCTCGAAGTCCCAGCCGATCTGCTGTTCCACGTCGGCGGCATAGGCGTTGACCAGGACCGAGGAGGCGGCAATGGGGTTCTGCTCCGGACCGGGCGAATGGATGCCGTACTCGGTCTCAATACCGCAGACCTTCGTGATGGCCACGGCGCGACCCTAACTTCTAGAGGTACTGACCGGTACCGACCCGCTCGATCGAACGGCCTCCGTGCACTTCACGGTCCTCGGTGAGCAGCGTCCGGACATAGACGATGCGCTCGCCCTTCTTGCCCGAGATCCGCGCCCAGTCGTCGGGATTGGTGGTGTTGGGCAGGTCCTCGTTCTCCTTGTACTCCTGGCGGATCGACTCGAGCATGTCCGCGGTGCGGATACCGCCGGACTCCCCGGCGATGACCCGCTTGATGGCCAGCTTCTTGGCCCGACGAACGATGTTCTCGATCATCGCCCCCGACGCGAAGTCGCGGTAGTAGAGGATCTCCTTGTCACCGTTCTGGTAGGTCACCTCCAGGAAGCGGTTGTCGTCATCCTCGCGGTACATCTCGACCACCGTCCGCTCGATCATGGCCTGGACCGCCTTGGACGGATCGCCGCCGCCGAGCCGATTCACCTCGTCGGCGTCGAGGGGCAGGCTCGGCGTGAGGTAACGGCTGAAGATCTGGCCGGCGGCCTCCTCGTTGGGCCGTTCGATCTTGATCTTCACGTCGAGTCGGCCCGGCCGCAGAATCGCCGGATCGATCAGGTCCTCCCGGTTCGAGGCACCGATGACGATGACGTCGCGCAGAGACTCGACGCCGTCGATCTCCGCCAGCAGCTGGGGCACGATGGTCGACTCCATGTCGGAGCTGATGCCCGTGCCCCGCGTGCGGAAGAGCGATTCCATTTCGTCGAAGAACACGATGACGGGCATGCCCTCGTCCGCCTTCTCGCGGGCACGCTGGAAGACCTGGCGGATCTGGCGCTCCGTCTCTCCCACGTACTTGTTGAGCAGCTCCGGCCCCTTGATGTTGAGGAAGAAGCTCCGCACGTTGTCGTTGCCGGTCTTCAGCGCCACCTTCTTGGCTAGGGAGTTGGCCACCGCCTTGGCGATCAGCGTCTTGCCACACCCGGGTGGGCCGTAGAGGAGGATCCCCTTGGGAGCCGGGAGCGAGTACTCCACGAAGAGGTCACGGTGCATGTAGGGCAGCTCGACGGCGTCGGTGATGGCCTCGATCTGGGTGTCCAGGCCGCCGACGTCCGCGTAGGTGATGTCCGGTACCTCTTCGAGGACCAGCTCCTCGCTCTCGAGCTTCGGCAGCTTCTCAATGAGCAGCTGGGTGCGCACGTCCATCAACAGCGAGTCGCCGGCGCGCAGCTTCACGCCCATCATGTCCTCGGAGAGCTCGGCCACCCGCTCCTCGTCGGCCCGGGCGAAGATCACGCAGCGCCGCCTGTCCTCGAGCTGCTCCTTCAGGGTCACGACCTCGCCGGAGAATTCCCCGTCGCGCACGAGCACCACGTTGAGGCTCTCGTTCAGGACGACCTCGTTCCCCTTGTGAATCGCCCCGGGGTCGATGTCGGGGTGCAGGCTCACCCGCATTTTGCGACCGCTCGAGAACACGTCGACCGTGCCGTCCTCGTTGATCCCGAGGAACGTGCCGTAGGCCGCAGGGGGCTGCGTGAGCTTCTCGACCTCCTCGCGCAGGGCGGCCAGCTGTTCCTTGGCCTGCTGGAGGGTGAAGGTCAGCTTCTCGTTCTGGGAAGTGGCCTGGGCCAGTTGGCCCTTCGACTCGAGGAGCCGCTCCTCCAGGGCCTGCACCCGGCCCGGGCTCTCTTGCAACCGGCGGCGGAGCGCGTGGATCTCGTCCTCGGCATCTGCCAGCTCAGCGCGTAGCGCTTCTGCCTGGGCAGCGGCTTCGTCCGGAGTTTCGGTCACCAGTTGTCACCCTAGCCCTCGCATCGGCACGTTTTGGCAGCAATGCGGGTGCTCAGCCGATGGACCGGGTTCTCAGGCCTGGACGAGTACGCTGGGGACAACCGCAAGGCCAGATTGACGGTGCGCGGGCGCCTCACTACGGTCCCCGTGGCTGTTGGGCGGTTGCGACAAGGGAGAGAGACAGGTACATGAAGGTCTGGATCGACCAGGATCTCTGCACGGGCGACGGGCTCTGCGAGGAGATCGCGCCTGCCGTCTTCACGCTCCTCGACGACGGCCTGGCCTATGTGAAGGAAGATGGCGACGTCAAGAACGAGCCCGGTGGCTCTGCCGGGATGGCAGCGGTGCCGGGCGACCTCGAGGACGCAGTGGTCGAAGCCTCCGAGGAATGCCCCGGAGAGTGCATCTTCATCGAACGCGACTAGCCCGCTGCTTCAGGGCTCGAGCGCGCCGCCGAGCAGCGCCCGCAGCTCGTCGTCGGAGATCGACTCGGCATCCCCTGGCCGGATCCGGATCGTCCCTTTCCCGCTCGAAAGTCGGGGGTGGCGGGCGACGAATCCACCGTCCCGATCGGCCCGCCAGCCGTAGACGGACACACCGTGGCTCCACACGCCGAGGTTGAGCCGCCGACCACCCACCCGATAGGCCGGCATCCCGTACGAGAGCGCCACTTCTGCCTCGGGGTGCTCGGCCAGGACGATGTCATGGAGCCGGTCGAAGAGCGGACGCTGCTCCGGGGCGATGGTCCTGATGTACGCGGCGACGTCCTCCTCCACGATCAGCCGTCCAGACGACGTGCGGTGGTGAGGAATCCCGTGTGCCCAACCATGCGGTGGTCGGGGCGGACCGAGCGCGCCTCGACGTGCCAGGTGCGACGCATGATCTCCTGTGTCTCGGCCAGTCCGAACGGGACTCCCCCCTCGTCCAGCAGCTGGCGCAGGAGCGTAGTCTGGTTGATGGTCGGCAGGTAGGCCAGCAGGATGCCGCCGGGGCGCAGGGCCGCCGCCGCGCCGGCGATCACCTTGTGGGGCTCGGGCATGTCGAGCAGGATCCGGTCGAGTCCGGTCTCGTCGATGCCCTCGGTCACGTCGCGGATCTCCACGCGGTAGGGCGCATCGGGGCCCAGCGTCGCGGTGACGTTGGCCTGGGCCCGCGCGGCGAAGTCCTCCCTGAGCTCGTAGCCGACGATGGATGCTCCGGCGCGCAGCACGGTCATGGAGAGGGCGCCGGAGCCGACGCCGGCCTCGAGGATGCGCTGCCCCGGAGCGATATCAGCGGCGATGAGGATGGCACCGAGGTCCTTCGGGTAGATGACCTGGGCGCCCCGGGGCATCTTCAGCACGACGTCGCTCAGGGTGGGACGCAGCACCAGGAAGCTGCGCCCCGTCGAACCGGTGACCCGGCAGCCCTCGACCGAGCCGATGATGTCGTCGTGGGCCAGGACGCCCGCGTGCGTGTGGAAGGTGGCGCCTGCCACGAGCGTGAGCAGGTAGCGCCGGTCCTTGGGGTCGATGAGGAGCACCCGCTCGCCCGCCACGAGGGGGCCCGGCACGGGCCTCAGGCTTCGGCGGCGGGAGCGGTGTTGCGGTCGCGCACCGTGATGAGCACCTGTTCCCCCGGCGACACCGTCACGCTCGACACGGGGCTGGACCGGTCGTTCAAGACCCGACGCAGGAAGAAGGTGGCGCCGGCGAGCAGGAACCAGTACCAATTCCCCGCCACCCCACGTCGGACCCCGGCGCGCAGGAAGCGCCGCAGCAGCAGGTCCACCTCAGAGCCGCCGGATCTCGACGACGGCAGACTTGGCCCGGCCGCGCCGACGGCCGGCCAGGAAGGCCAGCGTCAGCAAAAGGATGCCGAAGGCGCCGGCGACGGCCAATCCCCGCGGCGCCGCGGCGCGCGCCGTGGCCTCGCCCTCGCCCATGACCTGTGAGTAGGCGGCCTGCAGGTCCTCCCGCGTGATCAGTCGTCCGTTGCTTCCCGCCTTGGTGGTCGTGCCTGCCATCAGCTTGCTCCCTCCTGTCCTTCGATCTCTCTCGACTGGCGCCGGGCGACGGCCTCGGGCAGCTTGCGCTGTCCCGGTCCGGCCTGGATCCGGATGGCGGCCACGCCGATCACCCCGATGCCGAGCACGACGACCACCGCATAGGGCACCCACGACCAGTCCCCGGTCAAGGCGGTGCCGGTCTCGGTCTGCAAGAGCCGCAACACCCCGAGCAGGATGAGCAGGAGCCCGAAGGCCAAGAAGAACGAGCCGGCGATCCCCATGTAGAGGAAGCGACCCAGTCCCCGCAGGGGTGCGACCACCTCCTGCTTGAGGTAGTCGAGCGTCAGCTGGTAGGCGTCGTCTCCCGCGTGGCGCAGCCCGTGACTGCCGTTGTCCGACGGTGGTGCCATGAGGCGCGTAATCCTGGTCTCTGGGCCGGTCTCACGCAAACACCCGCCTTTGGGTGCGTCAGCCGCGCTCTTTGTACAGGTAGGTCGACGACGCCCGGGCCACCAGCTGCTCCCCCTCCCGACCCTCGAGGCGGGCCGTCACGCTGGCCTCCACGAAGGCCACCTGCCGCCCGCCGGAGACCACCTCGGCGGTGCAGGTGAGATCGGCACCGGGTGGCACGGCGCCGAGGAAGCTGATCTTCATCTCGGCGTTGGAGCAGAAGACGGGGCGGCCCTCCACGTAGGTCACGGCGGCCGCGCCCATCGCCGAGTCGGCGAAGGCACCGAGGAAGCCCCCTTGCATGATGCCGGCCGGATTGGCGAAGCGCTCGTCCGCCCGCATGTGCCAGGTGCAGCGGCCGGGGGTGGCCTTGTCGACGCAGGTCATCCCAAGAGTCAGGTCGCTGTTTGGCGGCACCTGCATGCGGGAAGCCATGAACGTGAAGAGTAGGTGACGGCCCCGCCGACGGGCCGAGAGGGACGGTTAGGGTTTGACCATGGCGCTGCAGACATCGACACCGGTCGTGCAGGACCCCAGGTTGGTGGAGCTCGGCATCAACGTCATCCGCGGCCTGGCCATGGATGCGCCCGAGCAGGCCAACTCCGGGCACTCGGGCACAGCCATGGCGCTCGCCCCCCTGGCCCACGTGCTGTGGACGCGGATCATGAACTACGACCCGCACGACCCCGAGTGGCCGGACCGCGACCGCTTCGTGCTCTCCAACGGGCACGCCTGCATCCTGCAGTACTCCATGCTGCACCTGACCGGATACGACCTCTCGCTCGAGGATCTGCGCCAGTTCCGGCAGTGGGGCAGCCGGACGCCCGGGCACCCCGAGGCCGGCCACACGGCCGGGATCGACGTCACCACCGGGCCGCTGGGTCAGGGTGTCGGCAACGCGGTGGGCATGGCGATCGCCGAGCGCTGGCTGCGGACCACGTTCGGCAGTGAGGTGTGCGACCACCGCACTTTTGTCATCGCGGGCGACGGCTGCTTCATGGAGGGGATCTCCCACGAGGCAGCATCGCTGGCCGGACACCTCGGACTCGGGCGGTTGCTGGCCTTCTACGACGACAACCACATCACGATCGACGGCCCGACCGAGCTGGCCTACAACGACAACCCGGTCGAGCGCTTCGAGGCCTACGGGTGGCGCGTGCGCAACCTCGGCGAGATGGCCAACGACGTCGACGGGCTGGAGGCGGCCATCCGCGAGGCGCTCGACGAGCCGGCGGACGGGCCCGACGCCAAGCCCACCCTCCTCGTGCTGCGCAGCCACATCGGCTGGCCTTCCCCGAAACTGACCGACACCGCGGCGGCCCACGGCTCGCCGTTCGGCGCCGAAGAGATCAAGGTGACCAAGGAGATCCTGGGCCTTCCCACGGATCAGACCTTCTGGGTCCCCGACGAGGTGCGCGAGTTCTACGGTCAGCAGATCGCGCGGGGCGCCGAGCGCCACGCGGCCTGGACCGAGCGCGTCGCGGCCTGGAAGGGCGACCGCGCCACCTGGGACGCCGCACAGGCGGGGCACGGGATGCCTGGCTGGGCCGACGACCTGCCCGCCTTCGAAGCCGGCGCCCAGCTGGCCACGCGGCACGCCATCAACCAGTGCATCGATGCCACCGCGGCCAAGCTGCCGGGCCTGCTGGCCGGTTCGGCCGACCTGACGGGGAACAACGGCGTCAAGGTCAAGGGTGCCGAGATGCAGTCCCGCGAGACGCCCGGTGGGATCCAGATCCACTACGGGATCCGCGAGCACGGCATGGGATCGACCATGAACGGCATGGCGCAACACGGGGGCGTCCTGCCGGTGGGCGGGACCTTCTTCTGCTTCTCCGACTACATGCGCCCCGCCGTCCGGCTCGCCGCGCTCACCGGGACGCACGTGATCTATTCGTGGACCCACGACTCGGTCGGCCTCGGCGAGGACGGGCCCACCCACCAGCCCGTGGAGCAGCTGGCCTCCCTGCGGGCCATGCCCGGCCTCAGCATCGTGCGCCCGGCCGACGCCAACGAGACGGCGCAGGCCTGGCGCCTGGCCGTCGAGGCCGACGGGCCGGTCGGCCTCGTCCTGACCCGCCAGAACGTCCCCGTGCTGGACGCGACCGCCGCGCGGGCGGCGGAGGGAGTGCCACGCGGCGCCTATGTCCTCGTCGACAGCGACGGACCACCCCAGGTCGTCCTGGTCGGCACCGGGAGCGAGGTCCAGCTCTGCGTGGCCGCGGCGACGACGCTGGCCGGTGCGGGCGTGCAGGCCCGGGTGGTGTCCTTCCCGTCCTGGGACCACTTCGAGCAACAGCCCGAGGACTACCGGGCCACCGTGTTCCCGCCCGGCGTGCCCGTGCTGAGCATCGAGGCGGGCTCCACCTTCGGCTGGGACCGCTACGCCGACGACGCCATCGGGATCGACCACTTCGGTGCGTCGGCCCCGGGCGCCGTCGCCATGGAGAAGTTCGGGATCACCGCCGACCACGTGGTGGAGCGGGCCCGGGCCCTCCTGGGCGCCCACGGTGGCTGACCCGGGAACGGCGGCGGCCCGCCGCCGGTCACGACGAAGGGAGCTGTCCCGATGACCCGACTTCAGGACCTTTACGAGATCGGGGGCCAGAGCCCCTGGCTGGACAATCTGCGCCGCGACTGGCTCGAGGGCGGGCAGCTCGCCGAGCTGCTCGCGCTGGGCGTGCGGGGCATCACGTCCAACCCGACGATCTTCGCCAACGCCATCAGCGGCCAGGACACCTACGACGACCAATTCCGCTCCCTGATGAAGGACCACACGGTCGACACCGCCTACTGGGAGATGGCCATCACGGACATTCAGAACGCGCTCGCCCTGCTGCGGCCCCTCTACGACGACAGTGACGGCGAGGACGGCTTCGTGTCGCTGGAGGTCTCGCCGGCACAGGCGCACGACACGGAGGAGACGCTCAAGTCGGCCCGCAACCTGCACGAGCGGATCGCGCAGCCCAACCTCCTCGTCAAGGTGCCCGCCACGAAGGAGGGCGTCCCGGCCATCGAGACCCTGATCGGCGAGGGCCACAGCATCAACGTCACGCTGATCTTCGGGCTCGACCGCTACGACGAGGTCATGGAGGCCTACCTGAGGGGCCTCGAGGCCCTGGTGGCGGCGGGGCGGGGGGACGAGCTGTCCAAGGTGGCCAGCGTGGCCTCCTTCTTCGTCAGCCGGGTCGACACCGAGGTCGACCGCCGCCTGGAGACCCTGGCCGGCGGGGAAAAGGGTGACGCCGCCATCCTCGGCCTGCGCGGCACCGCCGCGGTGGCCCAGGCGCAGAGCGCCTATCAACACTTCCACCGCACGTTCGCCGGCGAGCGCTGGGAGGCGCTGCGGGACAAGGGGGCCCGGGTGCAGCGGCCGCTGTGGGCCTCGACCTCGACCAAGAACCCCGGCTACCCGGACCTGCTCTACGTCGACAGTCTGATCGGGCCGGCCACGGTCAACACCATGCCGGAGCCGACGCTGCGCGCCTTCGAGGACCACGGCACGTTGAAGCGGACGGCGGACGCCGATCCCGATGGTGCCACCGACGCCCTGGCCCGCCTGGCCGAGGCCGGCATCGACATGCTCGACGTGGAGCAGACGCTCGAGGACGAGGGTGTCCACTCGTTCGCCAAGTCGTTCGACGAGCTCCTGCAGTCGCTGACTGACAAAGCCGCTACCTTCTGAGCCGGCAGCACAACCGAGAGGAGCGCGCATGAGGATCGCCATGATCGGCCTGGGCAAGATGGGCGCCAACATGGCCGAGCGCCTGCTCAAGGGCGGCCACGAGGTGGTCGCCTACGACCTGCACGAGGACGCGTTGAAGAACGCGGCGGGCAAGGGCGCCGAGGTCGCCACGTCCCTGAAGGATCTGGCCGGAAAGCTGACACCGCCCAGGGCGGCCTGGGTGATGCTCCCAGCCGGCCATGTGACGGACTACGCCGTCGAGGAGCTGGCCGGCCTGTTCTCCAAGGGCGACGTCATCGTCGACGGTGGCAACTCGAACTACAAGGAATGGATCGCCCTCTCCGAGAAGGTCGCGAAGAGCGGCGTCGGCCTGGTCGACGCCGGGACGTCGGGCGGCGTCTGGGGGCTCACCGAGGGCTACTGCCTGATGGTGGGCGGCACCAAGGAGGCGGTGGCAGTGGTCGAGCCCGCGTTCCTCACCCTGGCGCCCGAGGGCGGCTACGCCCACGTGGGGCCGGTCGGGGCGGGGCACTTCGTCAAGATGGTCCACAACGGGATCGAGTACGGGCTCATGCAGGCCTACGCCGAGGGCTTCGAGGTCATGGGTGCGGCGACGGAATTCGACCTCGACCTGCACGAGATCGCCTCCATCTGGCGCTACGGCTCGGTGGTGCGCAGCTGGCTGTTGGATCTCGCCGAGCGGGCGCTCCGGCCCGGGGCCGGCTTCGAGGAGATCAAGGGCGTGGTGGCCGATTCGGGCGAGGGGCGCTGGACGGCGCAGGAGGCCATCGACCGCGGCGTGTCGGCGCCTGTCATCGCCACGTCGCTCTTCACCCGTTTCGCATCCCAGAACCAGGACTCGCTCCAGCTCAAGATGCTCTCGGCGCTGCGCAACCAGTTCGGCGGCCACGCCGTCACGCTGGAGTCGGGCCAGCAGGGCATGGAGACGGAAACCCCGACCCCCTAGCGGTGCTCACCCCGGTCGACGACGTCCCCCGTGCCTTTGCTGAGGCCGTGCGCGAGGCCTTCGTGGCGCGCCCCGGTCCGCGCTTCGCGCTCGTGCTGTCGGGTGGTCCGACGGCCCAGGCCTGTTACGAGGTGCTGGCCACGGTCGAGGGCATCGACTGGGGCGTGGTGGACGCCTACGTGGGGGACGAGCGCGTCGTGCCGCCCGACGACGACGACGCCAACCAGCGCCTCATAAAGGAGTCCTTGTTGGACAAGGTCGGACCGGTCGGTTCCTTCTCGCCCATGCCGACGGTCGGACCGGTCGCCGAGTGCGTGGCCGCCTACCAGCGCACGATGTCTGATCTGGTGACCGGCCCCGGGATCGATCTGGTGCATCTCGGCATGGGGCCCGACGGGCACACGGCGTCGCTGTTCCCCGGCGCCCCCACCCTCGACGCCGACCCGGGCGTGCTGGTCATGGCGACCGAGGACCCGAACGGGGTCAACCCGCACCCGCGCCTCACCCTGACGCTGCCGACCATCAATTCGGCCCGCACCGCCGTCTTCACCGTGTCGGGCGCCTCCAAGGCCGCCGCGGTGGCCGCGCTGGTCCGCGGCGACGATCTACCCGCTGCCCGCGTCCATGCCGGACGGACGCTGTGGCTGGTAGACGGCGCCGCGCGTGCCGACGCCCCCTAGATTGGCCTCAATGCTCTCTGACGCCGATCTCCTCCAGATGCCGCTCGACGACCTGACCGCGCTGGCGCGTGTCGTGCGCGACGGGGCCCACGGGCGCCGGATCACCTACTCGCCCAAGGTCTTCATCCCGCTCACCATGCTGTGCCGGGACCGCTGCGGCTACTGCACTTTCGCCAAGGCGCCGGCCCGTGTGACGGCTCCGTACCTGCTCCCCGAGGAGGTGCTGGCCATCGCCGGGGCCGGTCGGGACGCCGGGTGCCACGAGGCCCTCTTCACCCTGGGCGAGCGACCCGAGTTGCGCTACCCGGTTGCTCGCGAGTGGCTGGCCGCGCAGGGCTACGCCTCGACGGTCGACTACCTCGTCGCCATGTGCCGACTCGTGGTGGAGGAGACCGGCCTGCTCCCCCACGCCAACGCCGGCGCGCTCTACGCCGGGGAGCTGGCCACGCTGCGCGCGGTGTCGGCCAGCCAGGGAATGATGCTCGAGTCGCTGGCCGAGGGCCTGGGCGCCCACCGCGGCGCCCCCGACAAGGAGCCGGCCCGCCGGCTGGCCACCCTGGAGGCCGCCGGCGCGCTCGCCATCCCCTTCACGACGGGGATCCTGGTCGGCATCGGCGACGACCAACGCGGCCAGCTGAACGCGTTGCGGGCCATCGCCGCCTCGCACGCCCGCCACGGGCACGTGCAGGAGGTCATCGTCCAGAACTTCCTGCCCAAGCCGGGCACGGCCATGGCCAAGGCGGACCCCTGCCCGGCCGAGGACCTGCAGTGGGCCATCGCGGTGGCGCGCCTGGTGCTCCCGCCCGAGATCCACGTGCAGGCGCCGCCGAACCTCTCCGACGAGCTCGCCCCGCTGCTGCATGCCGGCATCGACGACTGGGGCGGCGTGTCGCCGGTGACCGCTGACCACGTCAACCCCGAGCGGGCCTGGCCGGCGCTCGACATCCTGCGCGAGGCCACCCAGGCGGCCGGCCACACCCTCGCGCCCCGCATGACCGTCTACCCCACGTTCGCCCTCGACCCCGGACGCTGGCTCGATCCCGCGCTGCGCTTCCCCGTGCTCGACGCGTCCGACGCCGAGGGGCTGGCCCGCGACGCATCGTGGTGCTCGGGGGGCGAGGAGCCCCCGCCCCCGCTGCTCGACGAGTCGGCGCCACCACCCGGTGCCCGTGCCGCAGTCGGCGGCGGTGCGGTGGCCGAAGTGCTGGCCGGCGTGGCGCTGGGCCAGGAGATGGGCGAGGCGGAGATCGTGACCCTCTTCAGTGCGCGCGGGCCCGAGGTGCGCATGGTGGCGGAGATCGCCGACGACCTGCGCCGCCAGATCGCCGGGGACGCCGTGACCTTCGTGCGGAACCGCAACATCAACTACACCAACGTCTGCACGTTCAAGTGCCGCTTCTGCGCGTTCTCGAAGGGGCCGCTCTCGCTCAACCTGCGCGGGGCGCCCTACCTGCTGGAGCTCGACGAGATCACGCGGCGCGTGGTCGAGGCCGTGGACGAGGGCGCCACCGAGGTCTGCCTGCAGGGCGGCATCCACCCCAACTTCGACGGCGACTACTACCTGCACGTTCTCGAGGCGGTGCGGGCCGGGTCGGCCGACATCCACATCCACGGCTTCACGGCCCTGGAGGTGACCGAGGGCGCCCGCCGGTCCGAGGTTCCCCTGGCCGAGTACCTGACCCGACTGAAGGAGGCCGGGCTCAAGACGCTGCCGGGCACGGCGGCCGAGATCCTCGACGACGAGGTGCGCGCCGTGATCTGTCCCGACAAGGTCAACACCGAGGAGTGGCTCGAGGCGCACCGCACCGCCCACAGCGTGGGCCTGCGCTCCAACATCACCATCATGTTCGGTTCGGTGGAGCAGCCCGTGAGCTGGGCGCGCCACATCGTGCGGACGCGGGCGCTCCAGCGCGAGACCGGCGGCTTCACCGAGTTCGTGCCGCTGCCCTTCGTGCACATGGCCACCCCGATCTACCTCCAGAAAAAGTCCCGGCGGGGACCGACCTTCCGCGAGACCGTGCTGATGCACGCCGTGGCGCGCCTCGCCTACGCGGGCGACATCGACAACATTCAGGTCAGCTGGGTCAAGATGGGGGGCGAGGGGGCGCGCCAACTGCTGCGGGCCGGAGCCAACGACCTGGGCGGGACCCTGATGGACGAGAACATCTCGCGGGCGGCGGGAGCGCAGCACGGGCAACGCATGGGCGTCGAGGAGCTGGAGGCCATCGTGGCGCCCCTCGGACGTCCCCTGGTGCAGCGCTCCACCCTGTACGCGTCGGCGTGACCGACGAGACGGAAGAGGCCGCACGCGCCCGCGCCTCCAGCGCACTGTTCGAGAACTACGACCTGTCGACGGCGCAGGCCCGCGAGCTACAAGACATGATCGGCTCTCTGGGCGACATGGCGCGTGAGGGCACCTCCGTGGGCGATTTGAAGATCGCCAATGCCGCCCTGGGCGAAATGGCCGAGGCCTTCCGGGTGTTCCGCCCCTATCGCCACATCCGCAAGATCACGATGTTCGGGTCGGCGCGCACGAAGCCCGAGGACCCCATTTACATCCTCGCCCGCGACCTGGCCGCGAAGCTGGCCGCAGCCGACTGGATGGTGGTGACCGGGGCGGGTCCCGGCATCATGGCTGCCGGGCTCGAGGGGGCGGGGCGGGAGCATGCCTTCGGGGTCAACATCCGGCTCCCCTTCGAGGGCGACGCCAACACGTTCATCGCGCAGGACCCCAAGCTGGTCGAGATGCGCTACTTCTTCACCCGCAAGCTGATGCTGATCAAGGAGTCACACGCCTATGCCGTCCTCCCCGGCGGCTTCGGCACCCAGGACGAGTCGTTCGAGCTCCTCACGCTGTTGCAGACGGGCAAGGCGGAGCCCGCGCCGGTCGTCATGATCGAGACGCCGGGGGGCACCTACTGGCACTCGTGGCTGCGCTTCGTGCAGGAATCCGCTATTGACGCGGGGTGGGTCTCGCAGGAGGACCGTGCCCTGTTCAAGGTGACCAACACCCTGGAGGAGGCCGCCGAGGAGATCCTCGGCTTCTACCGCAACTACCACTCCATCCGCTGGGTCGGCGATCTCCTGGTGCTCCGGCTCCAGGTCCAGCCGAGCAGGGCCGAGCTGGCCGACCTGAACCGCCGCTTCGCCGACATCGTGGTGCGGGGCCACATCCGCGCGGCCGGGCCTTTCCCGCCCGAGCGCAACGACCACCCCGAACTGCCCAGGCTGGCCTTGCGCTTCGACCGCTTCCACTACGCCCGGTTGCGCCAGCTCATTGACGCCGTCAACGAGTGCACGGGGTGAACGGCGCCCGAGTGCGGCGTAGCCTGGCCGCGCTGGTGCCCCTGGCCGTGCTGGCCTGCCTCTGGCTCCCGGGGCTCCCGGGGCTCCCGGGGCTCCCGGCCTCGGCCGCCGCCGCTCCCCCGCCCCCGCCGAACTCGGTGGTGCCGTTCGGGACGACCGCGGTGGGCGCCAATGCGGTGGCCGACGCCAATGCGCCGATCGTCGGCATGGCCGCCGGGCGCGACGGGGCGGGCTACTGGCTCGTCGGCAACGACGGCGGCGTGTTCGCCTACGGCGGCGCACACTTCTTCGGCTCGGCCGGAGCACTCCACCTCAACGCGCCCATCGTGGGGATGGCCGCCACCCCCGACGGCGGGGGCTACTGGCTGGTCGCGGCCGACGGGGGCATCTTCAGCTACGGCGACGCCGGGTTCGTCGGCTCGGCCGGAGCTCTCCACCTCAACGCGCCCATCGTGGGGATGGCCGCCACCCCCGACGGCGGGGGCTACTGGCTGGTCGCGGCCGACGGGGGCATCTTCAGCTACGGCGATGCGTCCTTCGCGGGCTCTGCGGGCGGCCTCCACCTCAACGCGCCGGTGGTGGGGATGGCCGCCACCCCCGACGGCGCCGGCTACTGGCTGGTGGCTCGGGACGGGGGCGTCTTCACCTACGGCGACGCGGTCTTCGCGGGATCAGCCGGGGCCCTGGTGCTCAACGCCCCGGTGACCGGCATGGCCGCCACGCCGGACGGCGGGGGCTACTGGCTGGTGGCTCGGGACGGGGGCGTCTTCACCTATGGCGACGCGCCTTACTTCGGGTCATTGGGCGGGACGGCCCTACCCGGCCCCGTGGTGGGACTGGCGGCCGCGGCGGGCGCCCAGGGGTACTGGCTCGCCGTGGGCTCACAGCCCCTGGCGGGTGAGGTAGTCGGGATCGACCCCGGCCACAACGGCCTGAACTACAGCGCGCCCGGCGTCATCAACCAGCCTGTTTTCAACGGCACCGGGGACGAGCCCTGCGACACCACGGGGACGGCGACGGACAGCGGGTACACCGAAGCCCAGTTCAACTTCAACGTCGCCACCGACCTGGAGGCCGACCTGCAGGCCGAAGGGGCCACGGTCGTGCTGACGCGGCCGGACAACGACGGCGTCGGGCCCTGCGTCACGACGCGGGCCGCCATCATCAACGATGCCCACGCCGACGTCGCCGTGGACATCCACGCCGACGGGGGGCCGGTGGACGGGCGCGGCTTCGCCGTGCTCGAGCCCACGGCGGACGGGCCCAACAACGGCGTCATCGCGTCGTCCGCCGCCTTCGCCGCCACGCTGCGTGACGCCTTCGCCGCGGGCACGCCGATGCCCGTCAGCACCTACGACGGCGTCAACGGCCTGCAGTCCCGCAGCGACCTGGCCGGTCTCAACCTCACCACGGTGCCCAAGGTCCTCATCGAGTGCGGCAACATGCGCAACGCCACCGACGCCGCCCTGCTCGTGATCCCGTCGTTCCAGCAGGCGGCCGCCACCGCCATGGCCCAGGCCGTCACGACCTTCCTCACGGGTCGCGCGGGCTGATTCAAGCGGGGCGACCGACGGGCGCCCGCACCAGGGTCGTGTAGACGTGGCCCCCGGGCGAGGGCTCCGAGGCCACCAGGTCGACGTGCGCCACGGCAAAGGTGGAGTCGAAGGGGATGCCTTCGAGCCCGGCCTGGGCCCGGGGTCCCAGCCGTCCCTTGACCCGGGCGAGGGTGAGGTGGCCATTGAAGGGGGGAACGCCGTCGGGCGGCTCCGCCACGGTGGGCGCGGTGGCCTGGCGCACTGCCCCCGCCAGCCCGTCGAGCCCCTGGGCGGGGAGCTGGAGGACCCGCACCCGGGAGAACCACGCGGTCGCCGGTCCGAGCCGGCACTCGACCGGGCCCGGCACCGCGGCGGAGCCGGCCACCAGTGCGTCGCCCAGGGGCTCGAGCTGCTCCTCGGTCAGCTCACCCAGGAACCGCAGCGTGACGTGCCAACGGGTCGGGCCGATGAGCCGCAGGTTCTTCTCGCGCCCCAGTTCGAGCTCGGCCAGGCGCTGGCGCGTCGCTTCGTCGGGCCAGGCGGCCACGAACGTGCGCACCGTGGCGGCCAGGACAGCCGGGTCAGCCCGCGCCGTCGTCGAGCGGCTCGCGGCCTGGGCCGGACCCCTCGCGCAGCGCGGCGACACACCGCTCGAGCGCCCGGCGGGCCTTGAGGATCCGCCGCTCCAGTGCCAGGGCCTCCCCGGTCTCGGCCGAGTCGGGGTCACCGGCGGAAGCAAGCCGCAACGCGTCGAGGGCCATGTCGGTCAGCTCCTCCAGGACGCCATCGAGCCGTTCGGCCAGGTCGGCCACGGCCTCGTAGGAGCCGCTCACTTGGGCAGCGGCGTGCTCTGCACCTTGTAGGCGCCGTCGGTGTAGGCGGCCCGCATGACCTTCTTGTCGAACTTGCCGACGCTCGTCTTGGGTATCTCGTCGATGAAGGTCCACTGGTCGGGCAGCCACCAGCGGGGCACGCGGTCGACCAGGAAGGTCAGCAGGTCGGCCGGGGCGGGCGAGCGCCCGGGCTTCGGGACGACGGCCACCAGCGGGCGCTCGGACCATTTCGGGTCCGGGATGGCGATGACGGCGGCCTCGAAGACGTCGGGGTGGGCCATGACCGCGTTCTCGAGCTCCACCGAGGAGATCCACTCGCCCCCGGACTTGATGACGTCCTTGGTGCGGTCCGAGATGGTCATGTAGCCCTGGGTGTCGAGCGTGCCGACGTCGCCGGTGCGGAGCCAGCCGTGGTCGAACTTCGCTGGGTCCTCGTCCTTGTAGTACGAGCCGGTGACCCACGGCCCGCGGATCTCGAACTCCCCGACCGATACGCCGTCGTTGGGGAGCACGGTGCCGTCCTCGGCCATGACGCGCACCTCGACCCCGGCGACGATGCGCCCCGCCTTGGTCTTGTAGTACATGTCGTCGTGCCCGTTGAGCCGGCGGGCCGGGGGCAGCCCGAACGCGGCGAGCGGGCTCGTCTCGGTCATCCCCCAGCCCTGGATGATGGTGACACCGAACCGGGTCTCGAACGCCTCGATGAGTGAGCGCGGCACGGCGGCCCCGCCCGCCGTGATGGCGCGCACGCTCGAGAAGTCGATCGGCGTGTCGAGCGCCAGCAGGCCGTTCCAGATGGTCGGCACGCCGCAGGCCAGCGTCGGGTGGAACTCGTTGATGACGTCGGCCAGCTGCTGCCCCATGAGGAACATCTGCGGCATGATCATGTCGGTGCCCGCCAACCAGGCTCCGTAAGGGGTGCCCCAGGCGTTGGCGTGGAACATCGGCACGATGATGAGGATCCGGTCCGGCTCCGTCATGCCGACGGACGCGGCCGACTGCTCGGCCATGGTGTGCAGCCAGGTGGAGCGGTGTGAGTACACGACGCCCTTGGGACTGCCGGTGGTCCCACTCGTGTAACACATCGCCGCAGCCGAGCGCTCGTCGAGCTCGGGCCATTCGAACCCGGGTTCCTCGGCCGCGAGCAGGCGCTCGTAGGAGAGGGTCTCGCCGAGGGCGGAGGTGTCACCCTCGCCGGCCACGATGATGGTCTCGACGGTCTTGAGCTCGTCCTTGATGGCGGCCAGCAGCGGGATGAGGGAGGCGTCCACGATGATGGCGCGGTCCTCTGCGTGGTTGATGACGTAGGCCAACTGCTCGGCCGGGAGCCGGATGTTGAGCGTGTGGAGCACCGCCCCCATACAGGGGATGGCGAGATACGCCTCCAGGTGGCCCTGGTTGTTCCAGCAGAAGGTGCCGACACGGTCGCCCTGCTCGATGCCGAGGCGGTTCAGCGCCGCCGCCAGCTTCTCGGCCCGGGTGGCCACCTCATTGAAGGTGGCGGAGCGGTGCCCGCCGGCCTCGACGGTGACGACGGAGCTGTCGCCGTGCACCTGCTGCCCGTGGCGCAGGATGTCGCGGATCAGGAGCGGGGCGTCCTGCATGGTGCTTTTCATGCTCCAAGTATGGCGAACGCGCCTTTGGCGTGCTCCCAGGGGCTGCGACACGACCGTTCCCTGCCATGGCCGCCGCCCCTGCTCCGCCGCCGGCGCGTCCGGCGGGGCACCGGTGAAGGGCCTGATCGCCGCCGGGCTGTCCGTGGGCCTCGCCGCCGCGGTGGTGGGAACGGCGGTGATGGCGTCCGCCGTCTCGCTGCTCGGCGTCGGGGGCCCGGCGCCCGGGGCCTTCCCCCAGGCCACGGGCCAGATCCCCCCGGCGATGCTGACCCTCTACCAGCAGGCGGCGACCACCTGCCCCGGACTGCCCAGGACGATACTGGCTGCCGTCGGCACCGTCGTGTCGGACAACGCGCAGTCGACGCTGCCCGGCGTGCACAACGGGACCAACGCGGTGGGCGCCGGGGGCCCGATGCAGTTCGAGCCGTCGACATTCTCGCTAAGTCGTATGACCCGAACCGCTGACGGACGTATGACAAGCGTGCCTTCGACGCGCCCAGGGCCACGCGGGGCAGACCGTTCCCCAGCGTGGCTCCTACGGTCGACGTCCAGGGCGTCACCATCCGATGAGGGGCGTCCTCGCCGTCGGGCTGTCGGTCGGCCTCGCCGCCGCGGTGGTGGGAACGGCGGTGCTGGCGTCGGCCATCTCCCTGCTCGGTGTCGGCAGCGGTGCTCCGGCGGCATCCTCGGCCGCCACGGCCCAGATCCCTCCGGCCCTGCTGACGCTCTACCAGCAGGCGGCGGCTGCTTGCCCCGGCTTGCCCTGGACGGTCGTGGCCGCCATCGGCACCGTCGAATCGAATAACGGCCAGTCGGATCTGCCCGGCGTGCACAGCGGCGCCAACGCTGCCGGGGCAGAAGGCTTTCTGCAGTTCGAGCCGGCCACTTTCGCGGCCTACGAC
Source organism: uncultured Acidimicrobiaceae bacterium (assembly GCA_963755375.1). Taxonomy (GTDB): domain Bacteria; phylum Actinomycetota; class Acidimicrobiia; order Acidimicrobiales; family RAAP-2; genus Bog-473. The sequence continues at coordinate 770,979 of CAVWKG010000016.1, forward strand.
CAGCCCGTCCCGCCCGGTGGCGCGGTCCCGCCCAGCCCCTACGACCCGACCGATGCCGTCTACGCCGCGGCCCGGCTGCTCTGCGCCGACGGTGCGGCCGGCGGGGCCGACCTGGCGGGCGCGGTCTACGCTTACAACCACTCGGCTCCCTATGTGGCCCAGGTGCTGGCGCTGGCCCAGTCCTACGCGGCGGCGTCGACGCGAGGGGGCCCGAGCACGTCGGTCGACGCCGCCGGGTCCGGGTCCGGCGCGGTGGCGGTGTCGTGGGCGCTGTCCCAGATCGGGACGCCCTATGTCTGGGGTGGCGAGACGGCGGGCGTCGGCTTCGACTGCTCGGGTCTCGTGCAGGCGGCCTACGCGGTGGCGGGTGTGGCGCTGCCCCGGGTGGCCCAGGACCAGTACAACGCTACGCCGAAGCTGGCGCCGGGTGCGGCCCTGGCGCCGGGCGACCTTGTCTTCTTCGGCGGCGGCCCGGAGTCCATCGACCACGTGGGCCTGTTCGTCGGTCTGGTGAAGGGCCAGGACGTCATGGTCGACGCGCCGCACACGGGCGCCGTCGTCCGGGCCGAGGCCTTCTCCGCCACGCCGGAAGCGCCGTTCGGGAGCCTGCTCTTCGTGGGGGCGACGCGGCCGGCGTGACCGGCCACCCCGGCCCGCCGCTCACGAATCGTTGCGCGCCGACCTTTCGGGCTCTTCGCCCCGGCAGGCCGGCCGGTGCCCGTCCAGTCCGCCGCAGGCGGGGCACACCTGAGGGACCCAGCAGTCGGGGGTCGCCTCCCGACGTCTGATCGTCGCAGGCCGAGTATTCGAGGAGCAAGACGACCCGTTTCGCCCGCCCCTCCGCGCTGAGGACCAGGCGCGCTCCCGCCACGGGGGTTGGTGCCGCACGTGCTGGCCATGGCCACACTCGAGCACGGCCACCCAGTCCCCCACCTCGTCCCGGTCGAAGGCCACGACGGCGCGCAGCACGGTCTCCCTATCTATCGTTCCACGATGTTATCGTAAGACGATGCGAATGCGAGAAGCCGACTACGAGGACCTGTTGGCGCTCCGCACCGGATTGCGTCGATTCCTCCGCTGGAGCGAGCAACAGGCGGAAGCGGTCGGCCTGACCCCCGCCCAACATCAGCTGTTGCTGGCGATCCGGGGCCACCCCGACCACCGGGGCCCGACCGTCGGCGAGGTGGCCGACTACCTGCTGCTGCGCCATCACAGCGCGGTCGGGCTTGTCGACCGGGCCGTCGCTGCGAGGTTGGTCAAGCGGGTCCGTGAACTGGAGGACCACCGGATCGTCCGTCTCCAGCTCACCGCAGCGGGGAGCAAGCGCCTCGGGGCGCTGTCCCAGGCCCACCTCGAGGAGCTTGGTCGGCTGGGCCGCACCCTCCCGAGCGCGTGGAGGGGGCTCATGCCGCGCCAGCCGCTGCACGGCATCGAGACTCGCGCCTGACGGTCCCGTTCAGACGGCGCGACCCCGCAGGCTCCGGTACTCCCGCACGAGGGATGCCGTCGACGAGTCCTGGTCCGAGAGGTCCGGAGCCGCGGTCTGGGTCAGGATCGGGGCCAGCTCCTTCGCCATGACCTTCCCCAATTCGACGCCCCACTGGTCGAACGAGTCGATCCCCCAGATGGTTCCCTCGACGAACACCGTGTGCTCGTACAGCGCGACCAGCTGGCCCAGGACCGACGGCGTCAACTTCGGGGCCACGATGGTGGAGCTGGGCCGGTTGCCGGGCATCACCTTGTGGGGCACCACTATGGCCGGAGTGCCCTCCTCCGCGATCTCCTCGGCCGTTTTGCCGAAGGCGAGCGCCTTGGTCTGCGCCAGGCAGTTGGCCATGAGGAGGTCCTGCTGCTCCCCCGTGTCGTGGGTGGACTCGGCGAAGGCGATGAAGTCGGCCGGGATGAGCTTCGTTCCCTGGTGGATCAGTTGGTAGAAGGCGTGCTGCCCATTGGTGCCCGGCTCGCCCCAGAAGATCTCCCCTGTCTGCCCCGACACCGGTGTGCCGTCGAGCTTGACCGACTTGCCGTTGGACTCCATGGTCAGCTGCTGCAGATAGGCCGGGAAGCGGGCCAGCCGATGGCTGTACGGCAGCACCGCGTGGGTCTGCGCACCGAAGAAGTTGTTGTACCAGACGTTCAGCATTCCCTGAATGGCCGGGAGGTTCTCGGCCAACGGCGCCGTCCGGAAGTGTTCGTCCATGGCGTGGAAGCCGGCGAGCATCTCGCCGAAGGCCTGGCGCCCGATCGCCACCATGAGCGAGAAGCCGATGGCCGAATCGTACGAGTAGCGACCGCCGACCCAGTCCCAGAACTCGAGCATGTTGTCGGTGTCGATGCCGAACTCCCCCACCGCCTTGGCGTTGGTCGACACCGCCACGAAGTGCTTCGCCACCGCGTCCTCACCGGCTGCGCTGCCGAGCCCCGCCAGCAGCCAGTCCCTCGCTGCGGCGGCGTTGGTCAGGGTCTCGAGCGTGGTGAACGTCTTGGAGCTGATGACGAAGAGCGTCGTCTCGGGATCCAGGTCGTGGGTGGCCGCGTAGAGATCGACCGGGTCGACGTTCGACACGAAGCGGCTCGTCAGTCCCGGCTGGGCGTAGTCAGCCAGTGCCGTCGTGGCCATCGCCGGGCCGAGGTCCGAGCCCCCGATACCGATGTTGACGACTGCGGCGATCCGCTTGCCCGTGGCCCCGGTCCAGGAGCCGTTGCGGATGCGGTCGGACAGGTCGCCCATCTTCCCCAGCACGGCCTGCACGTCACCGATGACGTCTTGGCCGTCCACATGGAGGACCGATCCCGGCGGCATGCGCAGCGCGACATGGAGCACGGCGCGGTCCTCGGTCGAGTTGATGTGCACACCCGCGAACATCGCGTCGCGATGCTCCTCGACGTTGGACGCCCGGGCCACGTCCATCAGGAGGTGCAGCGTCTCGTCCGTCGCCCGCTGCTTGGAGTAGTCGAGGACGAGATCGGCCGCCCCCGCCGTCATGCGCGCTGTCCGCTCGGGATCGCCCGCGAAGAGATCGCGCAGATGCCGCGTCGAGATCTCGTCGTAGTGCGCCGCCAAGGCCTTCCACTCCGGTGTCGCCGTGAGGTCCATATGAGGCAATCTACGGCGCCTCGCGCACTGGTGTGCCCTCCGACAGGAAGGCGATCACGGCGGGAAGTGCGGCGGGATCCTGAAGGAAGAAGCCGTGGCCCCCGTCGAACATCTCGAGCCGCGCGCCAGGGATCTTCCCAGCCAGGAACTCGCTGTTGGCGGGCGGCGCGATCCCGTCGAAGCGGCCGCCGCATACGAGCGTTGGGCACGCGATGGCGCCCAGGCGCTCGGAGGTGTCGTGCGTAGCCCGGGCAGCCAGCTGGTTCGTCAGGCCCAGACTGGGGCTGCCACCTTCCCCTTCGAGGTTCATGCGCTCTCCGATCAACGCCACCATCTCGGGGTTGGCTTGGCGCCAGGCCGCGTTCCAGCGGGTATCGAGGATCTCCATCCGCAGCGCCGATCGTTCCTCGGGGCTCAGGTCGGCCAGCTCGTGCAGCGGGTATGAGGCTCCGCCGGCCCCGCCGGCTGAGGTGCAGGCCAGGACGAGCCTGCGCACGCGTCCGGGGTGTCTGATGGCCACTTCCTGGCCCACCATTCCGCCAAAGGAGATCCCGAGAACGAGGCAGTCGCCCCAGCCCACGGCGTCGAGCAGGGCGGCGGCGTCATCGGCAAAGTCCGCCATGGCAGAGGGCCAGGGAGGCACGCTGCTCTGCCCCAGGCCGCGCTGGTCGTAGGCCAGGACTTCGAAGCTGTCGGCCAGCGGTCCGTCGGCAAGGCGGGGTTGCTGGCGCAGGTCACCCCCGGTGCCCGAGATGATCAGGAGCCGCTCCCCCGCCCCACCCAGCTCGTAGTACAGGGAAACTCCGTTGGCGTCGCACCAGGGCATGGCTGCACAGTACCGATACCGCAACGCGCCGGGGCTCTCCGCAGATTTGCTCGCTGCGGCGCATCGACCAGAACTGGAAGGCCCCCCCTAACTCGGAGGGGAGTTAGCCCGTCCCACGCGATCTGGAGCCAGCCGGGGCGCTCGTCCAGAGCGGGGAAGGGCGCGAGGTCATGACCCGGCCCTTCGGGGTGACGAATGTGAGCTCCTGATTGGCGTTGCCCGTCATCTCCCAGCCTTTGGAGTGCACCACATGATGGTGGTGAAAACACATCAACGCGATGTTGTCGAGGTCGGTCAGGCCGCCCGGTTTCCAGGGCACGATGTGGTGGGCGTTAGTGAAGGTGACGTTGGTACACCCGGGGAATCGGCAATGGCGGTCCCAGCGCATCACCTCTCGGCGTTGGGCGTCGCTGGGTGTCCGCCGGGCCCGGCCCTCGTACATCGTGTGGCCGACGTCGTCGTCGACCCCGATGGCGATGGTGGCGTCACAGGCGATCTGGCGCACGATCTCGGTGCTGATCAGGCCGTCGCGCTCGAGCTCTCCGGCCAGGCCGGTCGTGTCACCGGACTCGTTGACGAGGGCAGCAACCGGCACGTGCACGACCACGAAGTAGGGGCTCGCGTTCGAAGCTGCGCCGTGCGCGCACGTGCGGATCATCTCGACGAAGGCGTCACAGAGGCGCTGGTCCCACGGCGTCTCGCCGTCGGAGGGAACCTGGCGGGCCCGAGCCTCGAGGCAGGCCCGGGCCTCGGCGAAGGAGTCGGGGGGCAGCTGGACGCTCATGGTGCGGAACTGCTCGTGGAAGTGGACGTAGCGACGGTCGTGCTCGGAGCGGGCACCGCATCCGGTCCGCTGAGAGGCCGAGCGGGCGACGTCAGCCAGTTGGCGAACGGAGCACTCCTTCGCCTGGTCCCGTAGGTCCTGGTCGGTCTCTGGCGTGGCCACGTCGGCGACGGCGCGGACCTTGTCCAAAGACAGGTCTCCGGAACACAGCGACTCGACCAGGTGGGGCATGTCCCAGGCTTTCTCACCCAGACGGGTCAAGGCCCGAGCCGTCGGGGTCGAGACCCCGAAGCGCTCCACAGCCCAGGACTCCGGCGACGTCGCTCCCTCGTCGCGGTACGCCTGGCGCCGGCCGATTTCGCCCAACAAGACGACGATCGTCCCCTCGGCGGCGGCCTTCTGCCGGAAGGCCCGATCGAGCTGGTCGGCGATCTCCTCGTTCGACAGGGCGGCCGCGGCTGAAGTCATGTCGGCTGCGTGGGTGGGAGGGACGCCCGGCGTCGGCTGAGCTCGCACGAGAGCAGGGCGATCTCCCCCTCGACGGCCGCCATCCGGCGGAAGAGCCAACTGAGACGCGCGATCAACTCCTCGTTCGTCCGGGCGACGGCAAGCGCAGCGTTCATGTCGCTTCCGTGAGTGGGAGGCTCGGCCATCGGTCATGAGAACGGTCCCCGCCCAACGGGAGAGCGCGCGCGGATACGGACTTAGCGGAGCGCCACCTGTCCGGGCTCGAGCGGCGACGGGAGGGCGGTCGTCCCCATGAGCCAACGGTCGACGGCTGCTGCGCACGAACGCCCCTCGGCGATGGCCCAGACGATCAGGCTCTGGCCTCGGGTCTGGTCACCACAGACGAACACCCCGTCGACGTTCGTCGCCCAGTCCGGGTCCGCCGCCACGGTGCCTCGTGGCCCGACCTCCACGCCGAGCTCGCCCACCGCGTTGCGGCGCTCCGTGCCCACGAAGCCCATGGCCAGCAGCACGAGGTCGCACTCGAGCTCGAACGACGAGCCCGGCACCTCGTCGAAGACCGGGCGCCCGTCCTCCGTCCGCATCTCCACGGTGTGCCCACGCAGCGCCCGCACGGCACCCGAGTCGTCGTCGACGAACTCCGTGGTCGTCACCGAGAAGAGCCGCGCCCCGCCCTCCTCGTGGGCCGAGGAGGTGCGCAGGATCAGCGGCCACAACGGCCACGGGTTGTCGGCCAGCCGGTCGCTCGGGGGCTCGGCCATGATCTCGAGCTGGTGCACCGAGGCGGCGCCCTGGCGGTGGGCCGTCCCGAGGCAGTCCGCCCCGGTGTCACCGCCGCCGATGATGACGACCCGCTTGCCCTTGGCATTGATGGGCGGCCACCTCAGCGCGCCCTCCTGCACCAGGTTGGAGGGCTTCAGGTATTCCAAGGCCAGGTGGATCCCGTCCAGGTCGCGCCCGGGCACCGGCAGGTCGCGCGGCAGCGTGGCGCCGCCGGCCAGGACGACCGCGTCGAAGGCGGCCCGCACGTCGGTCGCCGGGCGCACGGTCACGTCGGGCGCGCAGGCCGTCCCGATGCCGCGCTCCTCGCCGGGTTCGACCACTCCGCCCTGACCTTCATCTCCGCGACCGCCGGTGCCACCGACCGACGTGGAGCACACGAAGGTGACCCCCTCGGCCTCCATCTGGGCCAGGCGGCGGTCGAGGACGGCCTTCTCCATCTTGAACTCGGGGATGCCGTAGCGCAGCAGCCCCCCGGGCTTCTCCGCCCGCTCGAAGACCGTCACCAGGTGCCCCGCGCGCGCCAGCTGCTGGGCCACCGCCAGGCCCGCGGGACCCGAGCCCACCACGGCGACCGACTTGCCCGTGCGCACCGAGGGCAGCTGCGGCGTCACCCAACCCTCGTCCCAGGCCCGCTCCACGATCTCGTACTCGATCCGCTCAATGGTGACCGGATCCTCGTTGATCCCGAGCACGCAGGAGGCCTCGCAGGGCGCCGGGCACAGGCGCCCGGTGAACTCGGGGAAATTGTTGGTGGCGTGCAGGCGCTCCATGGCGTCGGGCCAGTCGTCCCGGTAGACCAGGTCGTTCCACTCCGGGATCAGGTTGCCGAGCGGGCAGCCGTCGTGGCAGAAGGGGATGCCGCAGTCCATGCAGCGCGCCCCCTGGTCCTTGGTGGCCTCCTCGCCGAAGGGCTCGTAGACCTCCCGCCAGTCGCGCAGCCGGACCGAGACCGGCCGCCGCCGCGGTAACCGCCGCGGGAACTCCATGAAGCCCGTCGTCTTACCCATGTGCGGCCTCCATGACAGCCTGGTCGACCGAGCGCCCCTCCGCCTCGGCGAGCCGGGTCGCCTCGAGGATGCGCCGGTAGTCGCTCGGCATGACCTTCACGAATTCCAGGACCTCCGCGTCCCAGCGCCCGAGCAGCCCGGCCGCCACGGCCGACTCGGTCTCGACGGCGTGCCGCTCCACCAGGGCGCGCACGCTGAAGGCGTCCGTCGGATCGAGCGGCTCGACGTCGACCATCTCGAGGTTCACGCGCTGCCCGAAGGTCCGGCCCGGGTCATGGACGTAGGCGATCCCGCCGGACATCCCCGCGGCGAAGTTGCGGCCCGTCGGACCGAGCACCAGCACCAGCCCACCCGTCATGTACTCGCAGCCGTGGTCGCCCACGCCCTCGACGACGGCGGTCGCTCCCGAGTTGCGCACGCAGAAGCGCTCCCCCACCTGCCCCCGGATGAACACCTCACCGGCGGTGGCGCCGTACAGAATGACGTTGCCCGCAATGATCTGCTCCTCGGCGGCGAACGGCGAGCCCAGCGGTGGGCGCACTACCAGCCGGCCGCCGGACAGGCCCTTGCCGAAGTAGTCGTTGGCATCGCCGTACAGGCGCATGGTCACGCCCTTGGGTAGGAAGGCGCCGAAGCTCTGCCCGGCCGAGCCCGTGAACGTCAAAGAGATGGTGTCGTCGGGCAGTCCTGCCGCTCCGTAGCGCCGACTGATCTCAGAGCCGAGCAGCGTCCCCACCGTGCGGTCGACGTTGGAGATGGGTAGGGACACGGACACGGGGGTCGCGTCGGCCAGTGCCGGTGCGCACTCGTCCAGGAATTCATGATCCAGCGCCTTGTCCAACCCGTGGTCCTGCCCCCGCAGCTGGCGCCGGCCCATGCCGTCGGGCACCTCGGGTTGCGCCAGCACCGAGGAGAGGTCCAGGCCCGCCGCCTTCCAGTGCGTCACCGCGGCCTCGGTCTCGAGCAGGTCCACCCGCCCGATGGCCTCGTCCAGCGAGCGTAGGCCGAGGGAGGCCAGCAGCTCACGCACCTCCTCGGCGACGTACTCGAAGAAGGTCTCGACGAACTCGGGCTTGCCGCTGTACTTGGCCCGCAGCGCCGGGTTCTGGGTGGCGATCCCGACCGGGCAGGTGTCGAGGTGGCAGACGCGCATCATGATGCAGCCCGAGACCACCAGCGGTGCCGAGGCAAACCCGTACTCCTCCGCCCCGAGCAGCGCGCCGATGATGACGTCGCGCCCGGTCTTCAGCTGCCCGTCCACCTGAACCACGATGCGGTCGCGCAGGCCGTTGGCCAGCAGCGTCTGCTGCGTCTCGGCCAGGCCGATCTCCCAGGGAATGCCGGCATGCTTCAACGACGTCAAAGGCGCCGCCCCGGTGCCGCCGTCGTGGCCCGAAATCAGCACCACGTCGGAATGGGCCTTGGCGACCCCGGCCGCTACCGTGCCCACACCGACCTCGGCCACCAGCTTCACGTGCACCCGGGCCCGGGGGTTGGACGACTTCAGGTCGTGGATGAGCTGGGCGATGTCCTCAATGGAGTAGATGTCGTGGTGCGGGGGCGGCGAGATGAGGCCCACGCCCGGGGTCGAGTTCCTCGTCTTGGCGATCCAGGGGTACACCTTGATGCCCGCCAGCTGGCCGCCCTCGCCCGGCTTGGCCCCCTGGGAGATCTTGATCTGCAGGTCGTCGGCGTTGACGAGGTACTCGCCCGTCACGCCGAAGCGTCCCGAGGCCACTTGCTTGATCGCGCTTCGCCGCAGGTCGCCGTTGGCGTCGGGCGTGAAGCGGTCGGCGTCCTCCCCGCCCTCGCCGGTGTTGGAGCGGCCCCCGAGTCGGTTCATGGCGATGGCGAGCGTCTGGTGCGCCTCGGCGGAGATGGAGCCGTAGGACATGGCGCCGGTGGAGAAGCGGGCCAGGATGGACGAGGCCGGCTCCACCTCCTCCAACGGGATCGGCCCACCCGGGGCCGGCTTCAACTGCAGCAGTCCGCGCAACGTCCCCAGCTTCTCGGCCTGGTCGTCGACCGCGGTGCTGTACTGCTTGAAGATGTCGTAGCGCTTGGCCCGCGTGGCGTGCTGGAGCTTGAACACCGTCTTGGGGTTGAAGAGGTGGAACTCACCCTCGCGGCGCCACTGGTACTCCCCGCCCACATCGAGCTCGCGGTGAGCGCGCTCGGTCGGACGCGCCTCGTGGGCATGGCGGTGGCGCGTCGCCACCTCGGCCGCCAGCACCGAGAGCCCGACGCCGCCGATCCGCGAGGCGGTCCCGGTGAAGTACTCGTCGATGAGGGCGCCGTCGAGGCCGATCGCCTCGAAGACCTGGGCGCCCGTGTACGAGGCGACGGTCGAGATACCCATCTTCGACATCACCTTGAGCACGCCCTTGCAGGCCGCCTTCACATAATTTCGGCGCGCCTGGCGCGGCGACACGCCCTCGAGCAGGCCCTCGGAGATCATGTCGTCGATGGAGTCGAGCGCCAGGTACGGGTTCACTGCCGCCGCCCCGAAGCCGATGAGGAGCGCCATGTGGTGGACCTCGCGGGCGTCACCGGTCTCGATCACCAGGCCGACCTGGGTCCGCGACTTCTCGCGCACCAGGTGGTGGTGCACGGCCGCCGTCAGCAGCAGGGACGGAATGGGCGCCCAGTCGGGGGTGGCGTTGCGGTCCGACAATACGATCAGGTTGGCGCCGTCGGCGATGGCCTCCGAGACCCGGCGCCGCACCTCGTCGATGGCCCGGCGCAGCGCCTCGCCGCCGGCGGCCGTCGGGGCGCCGGCCTGCCCCGCCTCGCGCACCTCGAAGAGCCCGTCGACGGCGAAGGCCTTGAAGCCCGGCGTCTCACCGCCCTCGTTGACGTACATCAGCTTGGCGAGGTCGTCCCGGTCGATCACGGGCAGCGGCAGCAGGATCTGCCGGCACGAGCCGCACCTGGCCTCGAGCAGGTTGGCCTCGGGCCCGATGGTGGCCGACAGCGAGGTCACCAGCTCCTCGCGGATGGCGTCCAGGGGCGGGTTGGTCACCTGGGCGAAGAGCTGGGTGAAGTAGTCGTACAACAACCGGGAGCGGTCCGAGAGCACGGCGATGGAGGTGTCCGAGCCCATGGAGCCGAGCGGCTCGGTGCCCGTGCGCGCCATCGGCCCCAGAATGACCCTGAGCTCCTCGGTCGTGTAGCCGAAGAGGCGCTGCTGTGTGACCACGCGGCCGTGCTGCGGCGTGAGCATGGTCCGGGCGGGCAGCTCCTCGAGCCGGATCTGGTCCTGGGACAGCCACTCCGCATACGGGTGCTCGGCCGCCAGCTCCGTCTTTATCTCCTCGTCCTCGACGAGCCGGCCCTTGGCCGTGTCGACGAGGAACATGCGGCCCGGTTGCAACCGGCCCTTGCGCACGACGCGTTCGGGTGCGATATCGAGGACGCCCACCTCGCTGGCCAGCACGACGAGCCCGTCGTCGGTGACCCAGTAGCGCGCCGGGCGGAGCCCGTTGCGGTCGAGCACCGCACCGACGACGGTGCCGTCGGTGAAGCAGACCGCCGCCGGCCCGTCCCACGGCTCCATCAGCGACGCGTGGTAACGGTAGAAGGACCGTCGCGCCCGGTCCATCGTGGTGTGGTTCTCCCACGCCTCGGGGATCATCATCAGCACGGCGTGGGGCAGCGAGCGCCCGCCGAGATGCAGCAGCTCCAGCACCTCGTCGAAGCTGGCGGAGTCGCTCGCCCCGGGAGTGCAGATGGGGTAGATCCGGGACAGGTCCCCCTCAATCAGCGATGTCTCGAGGAGCGCCTCGCGGGCCCGCATCCAGTTGCGGTTCCCGGCGAGCGTGTTGATCTCGCCGTTGTGGCACAGGTACCGGTACGGGTGGGCCAACGGCCAGCTGGGGAAGGTGTTGGTCGAGAACCGCGAGTGCACCAGCGCCAGACCCGACTCGAAGGTGGGGTCGCGCAGATCGGGGAAGAACGATCGCAGCTGCTCTGAGGTCAGCATGCCCTTGTAGACGACGGTGCGCGCCGACAGCGACGGGAAGTACACGCCGTCGATCGCATGCTCCACCCGCTTGCGCAGCACGAAGGCGCGCCGCTCGAGCGCCATGGTGTCGACGCCGGGCCCCGATGGAGCCACGAAGAGCTGCTCGATGAGCGGCATGGCGCCCCTGGCGATCAGGCCGAGGTCGTCGGTCTCGGTCGGCACCGTGCGCCACCCGAGCACCGTCAGGCCCTCCTCGGTGGCCGTGTGCTCGACCACCGTGCGCGCCTTCAGCGCGTCGTCGGCGTCGGTGGGCAGGAAGACGAGGCCGACCGCGTAGCCACCCGCGTCGGGCAGCGTGAACCCCGCCGCCTGGGCGGCGGTCGAGAGGAAGCGGTGCGGGATCTGCACCAGGATGCCGGCGCCGTCGCCGGTGTTGACCTCCGCGCCCGAGGCGCCGCGATGGGCCAGCCGCTCCAGGACGGTGAGGCCGCGGTCCACGATGTCATGGTCGGGGCGGCCGTTGAGATCGGCCACCATGCCGACGCCACAGGCGTCATGCTCGTATGCCGGGTCGTAGAGGCCAGTGGCCATCGGCGTCCTTCCGAATGAGGAGAATTGGAACGGGGAGACCGGGACGACGTTGGCCCGAAGTGGAGAGATAAGGATACACGACCGCTCTCGTAGGCTTGTCACATATGAGGTCGCGCGTCCATGTGGTGGGGGGCGGGGTCATCGGGCTGGCCTGTGCGTGGGAATTGTCACGCAACGGTCATGAAGTCGTGCTGGTTGCGCCCTCCCCCGCCTGCCACGGCGCGTCGTGGGTGGCGGCCGGGATGCTGGCCCCGGTCACCGAGGCGCAGTTCGGCGAGTCCGCCCTGACGGCGCTCCTGGTGGAGGGCGCCGGACACTGGCCCGCGTTCGCCGCCGCGCTGGAGGGCGCCACCGGCCACGACATCGGCTACGACACGACCGGCACGGTGACGGTGGCGCTCGATGCGTCCGACCGCGCCAGCGTCGACGACCTCCTCGCGTACCAGCACACGCTCGGCCTCGAGGCCCACCGCCGCAGTGCCAGCGCGTGCCGCCGGCTGGTCCCTGCGCTCAGCCCCGCCCTGCGCGGCGGCATCGAGGTCCCGGGCGACCACCAGGTCGACAACCGTGCGCTCCTGCACGCGCTCACCGAGGCCTGCCGTCGCGGTGGCGTGACGTTCGTCGCGGGCAGCGTGGCCGCGCTCGAGGCCGGGCCCGAACTCGTCCTGACGGACGGCCGCCGCCTCGGCCCGAGCCACGTCCTCCTGGCGGCCGGGACGGGCCTCCGCTCCATCGACGGGCTCGCCGGCGCGGGGCTCCCCCCGCTCCGTCCTGTCAAGGGCCACATCCTTCGCCTCGGCCCGCCGGACGCCGCGACGCCCGTCCCGCTCCTCACCCGCACGGTGCGCGGCCTCGTGCACGGGCGCTCGGTGTACTTGGTGCCGCGCCGGGACGGCTCGGTCGTCGTCGGCGCCACGGTCGAGGAGCGGGGCACCGACACCGCCGTGCGGGCGGGTGCGGTGCACGAGCTGCTGTGCGACGCGCGGGCCATCGTGCCCGGCGTGGACGAGCTCGAGCTGCTTGAGACCGCCACCGGCCTGCGGCCCGCCACCCCGGACAACACGCCGCGCATCGGGTGGACCGGCCTGGACGGGGTCATGGCGGCCGTCGGCCACTACCGCAACGGCATTCTGCTCGCGCCCCTCACCGCGGCCGGGGTCGTCGACCTCCTCGTATGACGTCGCTCGCGCTCCGGGTGAACGGCGAACTGGTCGAGGTCCGGTCCGGCGCGACCATCGCCGACATCGTGGTGTCGCTGACCGCGCAGGACGATCCAAAGGGGGTGGCGGTCGCCGTCGACCGCTGCGTGGTCCCGCGGTCGGAATGGGCCAGCACGCCCGCCCGCGCCGGCTCCCACGTCGAGGTCGTGAGCGCATCCGCCGGCGGCTGACCGTCGTTGTCCGCACCCGGCCGGCGGTGCCACAATCGTTCGATGCTTCCAGAACCCCGTCCCGGGACCACCGCGTTCGTGCTCGCCGGTGGCGGCACCAAGGGCTCCTTCGAGGTCGGTGTGCTCCAGTACCTGGTCGGGGTCGAGGGGATCGCCCCCGACATCATCACGGCCACGTCCGCCGGCGCCATCGCGGCCACCGTCCTGGCCCAGGCCCGCACACACTCCGAGTTCCTGGACCGGGTCAGCGAGATCGAGGGGGACGTACTCGCCTGGACGCAGACCGAGCACGTCTTCGGCAAGCAGGCCTGGCTAGGTGCGCTCGACGGCACGGCGCTGGGTCGCGAGATACACCAGGAGCTGACCGAGGGCACCCGTCCGCCGTTCCCCCTCACGCCGTCCACCGTGCTGGCGGGTGACGAGGTGGTGCCGGCCTGCACGGCGGACCGCAAGGGCAGGCGCCGGGCCCGCCGGGCCCGGCGCAGGCGCCAGCGCCACATTGCGCGGCTGGTGGCGGGGGCCGGTCTCCGGCTGCCGCGCGCGTCCGGCGGCACCTCCGCAGCAGCGGCAGCTCGGTCCTCAACCTCGACCCTCTGGCCGGTTCGCTGCGGCACGGGAGCGAGGACGGGGTACGGCCGGTCGACCCCGCGTTGATCGCCCGGCCGGGCCTGCAGCTGCGCCTGGCCGTCACCGCGCTGCGCGCCGGCGTCCTGCGCTTCGTCACCGAGGACGGCACCATCGTGGAGTCCGACGCCCGCACCCCCGCACCGGGGGATGCGGCGGGCCCGGTCGACCTCGTCGACGGCGCCATCGCGTCGGCGAGCGTGCCCATGGTCTTCCCACCGCACCCGATGGCCGACGACGACTACGTCGACGGTGGGGTGATCGAGATCGTGCCTGTCTCCGCCGCCGCCGCGCTGGGGGCGACCCGGATCATCGCGGTGGTGGCCGTGCCGCTCAGACTGCAGCGCGACGAGCGTGACTACGCGGCGGCTCCCGCCGGGTACATCGGGCTGCGGTCCATGGGGATGATCGGGGTGGCGGAGCGGCAGATCTCCAATCTCAACGTCCACCTCCCGGAGGGGACCACGCTGACGACGGTGGACCCCGTGGTCGACGTGGTGGGGCTCTTCGAAATCGAGCCGGGGCTCCTGCGCATCAACAAGGACTACGGCTGGCTGCGCGCCGCGGATCTCCTGGCCGAAGGGGACGCCGACATCCGGGCCGACATCGCCGACGGCACCCACGCCATCGTCGAGGCGCCGCCGCGAGGCCTGGCGCCTGGAGGAGTCGCTCTGGGCCGCCGGGCGGATCGGGGAAGGCGACGCTGGCACCCTGGCCCTGGTGCGCGAGCACAAGGGCCAGATCCGTGCCCTGGTGGACCGGCGCAAGCAGCTTGGCTTCCCGGTGCCCGACGGCTGCGGGGACTGGTGGACCGGCTACGAGGCCCACACGGCCGAGCGCCCCCAGGGCCTCCCCGCCTTCTCGTCCGGGCGCGCCTGAACCTGATCAGACCGTCGGGCCGCCCAACCAGCCCCGGCGGCGGAACAGGACGAAGAGCAACACGGCGGTCGCCAGCTCCAGCCCGATTCCCAGCACGAAGAAGCTCCAGGTCGGGGTGAGCCACACACGGACCATGTAGGCGAAGTTCTGCCCGAAAAATCCGGTAAGGAAGCTGAGTGGCAGGAAGATGGTGGCGATGATGGTCAGCTGCTTCATCACCACGTTCAGGCGGTTCGACACCGTCGAGAGGTGCGTGTCCATGACGCTGCTGAGCAGGTCACGGTAGTTGTCGACCAGGTCGGCCAGGCGAATCAGGTGGTCGTAGAGATCGCGGAAGTAGCGGGCCGAATCGTCGGTCATGCCGGGCACGTCGGTCACGCCCGCATTGATGCTCGCCATCATGTCGCGCTCGGGCGCGACGAGCCTGCGTACGTTCATGAGCGCGCGCTTCATGTCGAAGAGCTCGGCCAGTTGGGCTTCGGTGGGCGCCTTGAGGATGTCGTCCTCCAGCGCGTCGATCCGTTCGTCGAAGTCCGACAGGTACGGGAAGAAGCCGTCTACCAGCGAGCTGATGATGCGATACACGATGACGATCTGGGGCGCGGCCCCCTGAGTGGCGGGGTGGCGCTCGAGCCCTTCGTGCACCACCGCCAGGGCCTCGCAGTCCCTCCGGTGCACCGTGACGACGTAGCGATCGTTCCAGAAGCAGTGCACCTCGGCGATGCCCTTGTCGGCGGGATCGGCGCCGCGGGCCACGAGGAACATGAAGTTGTCGTAGTCGTCGATTCTGGGGCGCTGCGAGAAGCGCTCCGCCGCCTGCACGGCCAACGGGTGGAAACCGAAGTGGACGCGCAGCAGCTCCGCCACCTCTCCTTCCGCGGTGACGTCCTCCAGGTCGAGCCAGAAGAACTCGGCGCCGGCCAATGCCGCCAGCACGTTCTCCGTCGTTGCCGGCGTGTCGTGGCCGCCCTGGCGGAGTGTCCCCTGCAGCACGGCCCCAGTCTCACCGCACCCGGCCGCACCCTGGTGGATGACCCGGATCAGGCGAAACGGCCGGGATCGAACGAGTCCGGCAACGGTGCCTCCTCCGTCGGCAGGGCCGTCCCCGTGATGGCATGGGCGAGCACACGCGCCGAGCACGGACCCTGCAGCAGTCCGTTGGCGCCGTGCCCGGTGGCCACCCAGGCGTTGCCCCAGCCCGGGACCCGGCCGACGACGGCGCGATCGTCGGCCGAGGTGGGCCGGAGCCCGACCCGCGTCTCGAGGTACGTCGAGCCCTCCAGTCCGGGCGCGACCATGAGGCACTCGCGCAGGAGCTCGTGGAGGCCCGCCGCCGTCACGTTGACGGAGAAGCCGGCACCGACCTCGAACGTGCCGCCGCAGGCCACCCGACCGCCGGGCCACGGCACGAGGTAGTGCGTGAGCAGTGGCTGCACGATGGGCCAGCTGCCCGTGTCCGCGCCCACGCCGAGGTGGACGATCTGCCCCTTCGTGGGGCCGACGGGCAGCCTCGTGCCGAGCCACTCGCCGGCCGCCTTCGTCCAGGCACCTCCGGCGACGGCTACCGCACGGCAGGCCACGTTCTGGTGCCCTTCCACCTCGACGGCATCGACGTGCCGCCCGCCTGCTGCGCCCGCCACGACGCCGTGCGCCGTCCCCACGACGAACGCAACGCCACGCGACGCCGCCGCCAGCCGCAGCGCGGCCGCCATGCCCCGGCCGTCGACCCGGGCCGAACCGGGTGCGTGCAGGACGCGGTGCACCGGGCCGAGGGGGGGAAGAGCGACCCGGCCTCCTCCGGCGTGATCTCGGCCACGTCGCCCGCCCCACGGCGGAGGACCAGGTCGGCATAGGGGGCGAACCACCCGTCCTCGTGGTCGCGCAGCCCGATGGCGAGGGTGCCGCAGCGGCCGTAGCCCGCCCCGGCGACGTCCACACCGTCGGATTCCATCCGCCGCAGCAGCGCCGGGTAGTGGGCGCCGGCCTGGCGCAGGAACGGCCACAGCGCCCGCTCCGTGTCCGTGCTGGTGGCCGGCGACAGGATGCCCGCCCCGGCATCGGTCGCCCGCCCCGGATGCCCGGCATCGATGACCGTCACGCTCGCCCCCAGGCAGGCCAGCTCGTACGCCAGCGACAGTCCGACCAGGCCGGAACCGACCACGGCCACGTCACTGCGCTCCCCGCTCACGGCTCCGAGTCCATCAGGCCCGCCCCCCGGTTGCCAGCGGTGCGGCACTATGAGCGCCGTGGAGGTCGTGCGGACACCCGAGGAGCGCTTCGCCGTCCTTCCCGGTTTCCCCTTCACCCCGCGCTACGCCACCCTGGCCGACGGCCTGCGCATGCACTACATCGACGAGGGCCCGGCCGACGCCGAGGCCGTCCTCCTGCTGCACGGCCAACCCACGTGGTCGTACCTCTACCGCACGGTGGTGGCCGGCCTGGCCGAGCAGGGGCTGCGCGCCGTGGCCCCGGACCTGATCGGCTTCGGGCGCTCCGACAAGCCCGTGGCCCGGACGGCGTACTCGGTGCGGGCCCATGTCGACTGGTTGGCGCAGTTCGTCGCCGCCGTCGGCCTCGCCGACGTGACACTGGTCGCGCAGGACTGGGGCGGCCCCATCGGCTTGGCCGTCCTCACCGCCACGCCCGGTCTCGTCCGCCGGGTCGTCGCCGCCAACACGGCGCTCCACACGGCCGACCCCGCGCTGGCGGGCCGGCTGGAGTGGGCCTGCCACGCCGGCCCGGACGGAACCGTCACGGTGGAGCAGATGCTCCTCGACTACCAGCGTCTCACCCAGGAGCTCACGCCGTTCGCCGCGAGCCTCTTCGTGCAGGGGGCCACCGAGTCGGACGTCCCGGACGCGGTCCTGGCGGCCTACGACGCGCCGTTCCCCGACGAGACCTTCTGCGCGGGGCCGCGCCAGCTCCCGTTGTTGATGGGGCTGACTCCCGCCAGCGCCTGTGCCCGCCTGAACCGCCGCACCATGCACACGCTGGCCGGATTCGACGGCCCGTTCCTCACCGCGTTCTCCGACGGCGATCCCGGCACCCGCGGCTGGGCGGAGGTGCTGCACGCGCACGTGCCCGGCGCGGCCCGGCGGGCACACGTCACCGTCGAAGGAGCAGGCCACTTCCTGCAAGAGGACCGCGGGTCCCGGCTGGCCGACGTGGTCGCCCAGTTCGTGGGGGGCACACCCCTCGCCTGACTACGGGGCCGACGTGGGCTCCTCGGGAGCTGGGGCGGCCAGCGCATCTGGCTCGGGCGGGGCGCCGGTGCCCAGCTGTGCCTTGAGCGCAGCCAGCTCGTTGTCCACCTGCGCGTCCTTGCCCACCTGATCGAGCTCCTTCTGGATGTCGTCCGTGCCGCCACCGACGTCCTCCAGCACGCCGGACTCGAGCAGCTCGTCGAGGGCGCCGGAGCGAGCCTGCATGGTGGCGATCTTGTCCTGCGCCCGCTGCAGGGACGCCCCGGAGTCGTTGACGGACTTCGAGATCCCCGCCGCGCTCTCGTCGACGGTCGAGATGGCCTTGGCCGCCGTGTACTGGGCCTTGAGGGTCTCCTTCTGGGTGCGGAAGTCGTTGACCCGCTTCTGCAACACGTCGAGCGTCTGGGTGAGCTTCTTCTCCTCTTCGTCGAGCTGCTGGCGTTGCGGCTCCATCTCGTCGATCTGCTGCTGGGCGGCGGCCTTGCGCGACAGCGCCTCCTTCGCCAGGTCCTCCCGCCCGGCCGAGAGGGCTTGCTTGGCCTGGTCCTGCAAGTGGTCGATGGTGTGTTGGAACTGCTCCTCCTGGAGCTCCAGTCGCTTCTTCGACGCGGCGAGATCGACGAGGGCGCGCCGGACCTGGGTGATCTGCTCGAGCATCTTCTCGTAGGAGAGGTCGAGCATCTCGTCGGGCTTCTCGGCCGCGTCGAGCGCCTTGTTCGTCTTGGCCTGCACGATGTCGTGAGCCCGCTGGAAGATGCTCATGTTCCCTCCCTGAGGGGTCGGTCCGTGTTCCCCACCATAGATTCGAATCAGTTTGCCTGTCGCGGCGTGGAGGACCCCTCGGCGGCCAGCAACTCTTGGATCACGGCGCTCTTGGCTGACGTGTAGGCCAGGCGGTCGTGGGGGAATTGCTGCGCAAGTTCGCGCTTGACCGACTCGTAGCGGGTGCGTGCCGAGGCATCGCTGATCAGGAGCGTGTGGAAACGCCGGTAGTCGATCCAGGCCTGGCTGCCCGACCCCACCACGTGCACGTGCACCGTGCGAAACTCCCCCGTGCCGCGCACGAAGAACAGTCCCCCGTCGTCCCCCTGGTCTCCCTCGTAGACGTAGGCGCCGGAGGCGCACAGGGCGGCCACCACCTCGTCGATCGGCACCCTGTCCCCCACCGCCGCCGCGATGTCGAGGATCGGCTTGGCGTCAATCCCCGGAACAGCGGTACTCCCGGCGTGCATCACCTGCACGGCGAGGGCGCCGAGAAGGGCCTCCACCGTCGCACGCTCCTGCTCGCCCAGGGCGGCCCAGACCGGGTCGTACGGGGCGAGCAGGACCTCGGACCTGTCCAGCCCCAGAAGACCTCCCGGAGATGGCTCCGCTGGGCGGCCACTCATGTACAGATCCAGGGCACACCGAGCGAATGTAGCCAACCGCTCCCGGCCGGGCAGTGCGGGTGTCGTCCCCGCTTTCTGGCGGGACCGATGCAGACGGTTCTCCTCGGCCTGTCGGCATCCTGAGTGATGCGAGGGAAGATCCACGCTTTCGGCCTGGCAGAGACCGGCGGCGTGCCGCGGGCAAGGACCGCACGACTTGTCTCTCCGGGGATCTGTGCGAGACGTGCCCGGTTCGGCGGGAGTGCCTGGAGTTCGCCCCGGCGGATTGCTCGCTGACCGGGCTGTGGGGCGCCTCTACAGCTTCGGAGCGACGGAATATCCGCCGTTCCTGACGCAGCCTGCTGGGTCGGGCGCCCGGATGAGACCCCCCGGTTCCCGAGGCGGAGCTGCCAGGACACGTCCGAATCCTCCGGAGCCACCCTGCTCGCTTTGGACTGGCCGATTCGCCTCGTGATGATGAGATGCTTGGGCATGGAGTGGCGCGCCTGCCGGCAGTCGGATCATGGGACTGTGCGCCCACGCACGCTCGGGGCACACCCCCGCCATCCACGATCGACGGCAGCATTCGCGAGCGCGATCGTCCTCCTCGGGACCGTGATCGTGAGCGCCGGTCCCACCGCGGCGGCGACCGCGGCGCCGGGCCATCCAGTGCTGGCGCCGCACAGCGGGTCGTACGTCTTCACGCTCACGTTCGATGGGACGCCGCGTGACTATCGGCTCCACGTCCCGCCCGCCGCGGGCTCCGGGCAGCCGTTGCCGCTGGTCCTCAACCTGCATGGCGCCACGCAGAACGCGCAACTCGAAGAGATCACTTCCGACATGGACCCGAACGCCGATATGAACGGCTACCTCGTGGCCTATCCCGACGGGACGCGCATCGCAAAGGTGTTGACTCCTGATCCGGTGGCAAAGAACGCTCAGTACGGATGGAATGCCGGGCAGTGCTGCGGCCTGCCGGTGACGAAGCACATCAACGATGTCGGGTTCCTTCTCAAGGTCATTGCAAGCATTGCCGCCAAGACCCCTGTGGACCTCAGGCGGGTCTACATGACGGGCATCTCCAACGGCGGGATGATGGCCTACGCGATGGCGGCGGAAGCATCGGACCACTTCGCCGCGATCTCGTCGGTTTCCGGTCAGGTGGAGATTCCGGTCATCCACCCGACTCGGGCCGTTCCGACGATGGAATTCCACAGTGTCAACGATCCGATTGCCAAGTTCAACGGCACGCCGAACGCCGATCCACGGCGACGCCTCTCCGTGATGCAGGGCATTGACCAGTGGGTCAAAGCGGACGGGTGCGACGCCAAGCCCCATACCGGGGCCGCCATCGTGGGTGCACCCGGGTCGATTTCCGCGGGGGAGACCGCCACCCCGATCACCTACACGCACTGCCGGTCAGGCGCCGAAGTCGCCCTCTGGCGCTTCAGCGGTTCGGGACATGTCTGGCCGGGCAGTCCGCTCAACATGGGCCCTGAGAAGAACTGGATCCTGGCCGGAGTCGGGAGGGGCATCATCCTGGTCAATGCCGACGAGACGATGTGGCAGTTCTTCAGGCGCTACTCGCTCGGGTCCACCCCGAGGTAGACGACAATCCACGTCTCGTGTGAGGCTGCAGTTGTCAGCTCCTCACCAAGACGTCGCTCATCACGCTGAGAACCGCCGTAATTGCCTGTTCCGTTTCGGAGAGCCGAATGAACTCAATACCGACACGGACGCCTCCGTTGATCGTTGCGAGCGAATTCTTGATCTCGCCTTCGAGCCGTACGTTGATCGAGCCGCCTGCCCCGGGGAGGTTCACCGAGATGAGACGACCCGACAGGTCGGATGGTTCGGGGCGATCCAATGTGATCCCCATTCCGAGCATCGAGATATCGACGACTCGGCAATCACGCCACCCTTTATCGGACTCACCTGCGAGTTGGTAGCAGGCGGCCCAGCCGAAAGGCTGGCAATGGTTTCGGCGGCGATTCTCCACGGTGCACCCTCCGTTCTGACGCCCCCGGGGCTGATGGAGGTGAGGGGACGTTCGGCCGAGAAACGACCCTTGCTCCCGCAACTTGTGGACAAAATCGCCTGAAACGCCGGGCGTTGTCACGGCGTTGTGGCTTGTCCCCCTTGTCGCTGATCGTGAACGATGTCGTATCGGCACCCAGGACCGGTGCCGGCAGACGAGTCACCCCTTTCGACCCGTCGCCCCGAAGTCCGGGTTGCTCGCTGCCCCTTCGGACCGAGGCATCTCCCTCTCGACCTGCGACTTTCTCGTCGTGGAGGCACGATTCGGCCTTGTGACTCTTGACCCCAGTGTGTCCAAACAGGACTCAGAAATTGTTCATTCGTTGTGCAAAGCCACCGGATTCACTATCCTCGTTACTTCCAGCGGTGGTCACGTCCAGGAGGTCGGCCTGTGTACGCCCCACAACACCCCTCGGTCCGCGAGCACGCGGAGCAATTGCCTCTCTTCGGACCGTCATTCGTGGTTCCACGAACGGAACCACCGGACGCGCTGGGCGGCGCCTTGGCGGTCGCTCTGATTTGTATTCCGTGGTTACTCATCGGTTGGTTGATCTGGATGGCGACCTGACGCAGCCCCCGCTACCACCGAGCGGGTAGGAGCCGACGCGCGAACTCTGCTGCGACAGCGGAGTCGACGAGTCAAGGATCCTGGCGAACACCGAGCACGCCCCGCTCCTCGACGAGTTCGCTCTCGTTGCCTGGCGGCGTGGTGACGTTGAGGCCGCCCAGGGTCTCACGGGCCAGTCCGAGCGCGATCTCGTCTACCTAAAACCCGAAAAGTGGAGCATTTTGTTGGAATTTGGCCCCCATGGTCGAGCGACTCTCGTCACGACGTCGAGGCGATCAAGGACGTCTCATTCAGTGACGTCACCCTCTCCAACAGCACCGCCACACCTCGATTGCTGCCCCGGGCTCGAGAGCGATGAGGCCGACCGCGCGACCCGGACCCGCCACCCCCAGCTGCTGCTCACGGTCAATGGACCGCCGCGAGCCGTGCGCCGGCCCGGCGTGGTTTTGCCGCACCAGCAGGGCGGTGATTCGGATTCGAGGCGCAAGTCGCTGTTCGGTGGCGTGGGCGATTCGCGCCTGCCAAACTGGGGGCCGGCACGCCAAGGTCTCCCGCCAGACCTCTGGGGTGTGGCTCCCGCCAAGCCCACCGCATGTGTGCCGCAGCGAGGCGACCCCGGCCCGCATAATCGGGCCGGGGTCGTTTCGTCTACTTCGGCATCCTGAGTCCTCGGGTTGACTTCGTCATTCGTTCTGCAGGACCGCCCCCTTGCATTTCGCCCACGTCATCACGTCGTCCAGCTTCCGAATAGGCACGACAGCCAGCTGCGACCCGACGCCGGGAGTCAGCCCTTTCCCTTCTCTGTGAACACGTGAAGGGTGCACGTGCCCGCCGCGTGTGTCGACCGTCCGCAACAGCGTGTGTGAGGTCACCATGAACCTGGCCACTGCCCTTGGGTGACCGGTGCCACGGGGGCCGCTGTCACGTTGATATCACGATGGTTTGAGCGCCCGGCAATTGGAGCGCCCGCAATTGACTGATTACGGTCCCACGCGTGCGGACTGGCCCGCTGCCCCTCGTCATCATGGCGCTGTGCGTCTGCGCGGGCTGCTCGCAGAGCCCTCGAGCACAACGACCAGTTCGAGTTCAGACGGCAACCCCAGCTCGTTGAACGGCACAGCTGCGGGCAGAAGTCCGTATGGTCTCCAGCCGACCGGACGTAGCGTGGGCGCATGCGCTTCGCTTTTAAGACGTCCCCGCAGGAAACGACCTGGACCGACATGCTTGCCGTGTGGAAGGTGGCCGACGGCATTGAGCTGTTCGAGTCCGGTTGGACCTTCGACCACTTCTATCCGATCTTTTCCGACAGCACGGGCCCCTGCATGGAGGGCTGGATCACCCTGACGGCGCTGGCCCAGGCGACGACCCGCCTGCGCATGGGAACTCTGGTGACTGGTATCCACTATCGCCACCCGGCGATCCTGGCCAACATGGCGACCACTCTCGACATCGTGTCCGAGGGCCGGCTGGAGCTTGGCATCGGGGCCGGCTGGAACGAGGAGGAATCGGGGGCCTACGGGATCGAGCTGGGCACGCCGGGCCAGCGCAGTGACCGTTTCGAGGAGGCCTGTGAGGTGATCGTCGGGCTGCTCACGCAGGAGACGACGACCTTCAAGGGCCGGTACTACCAGCTCAGCGACGCTCGCAACGAGCCCAAGCCCGTCCAGCGCCCCCACCCGCCGATCTGCGTCGGTGGCAGCGGCGAGAGGAGGACGCTCCGCACGGCGGCCCGGTTCGCCCAGCACTGGAACTTCGTGGGTGGCACGCCGGAGGAGTTCGCCCGCAAGCGTGACATCCTGCATCAGCACTGCGAGGATCTCGCCCGAGACCCTGCGGAGATTCTCCTCTCCAGTCACGTCCGATTCGCCGGGAACGCGAAGGCCACCGCCGAGCAGGCCGCCGCACTGGCAGAGGTCGGCGCAGAGATGGGCATTGTCTATCTGCCACCGCCCCTGGATCCCGGCGTACTCGAGCCGCTGGCCAACGCCTTGCGTGAGCTCTAAAAAGACGACTTCTCAACGGACCGAGGTGCATCAGTCGGAGGCAGTGCGAGTCAATGCTCAGCCTGACCAGATTCCCTGGAGTCGCAGCCGATCACCCATGCAGAGCTTGAGCCATTCCTCGACCGTGAGAAGCTCCGCGCTATTACAAACCCCGAGTGGCGTCCATTACCAGACCATAAGATCGTTGCGACGATCGTCTTTCTGTGAGGTGGCTTGCTGACGTCATACGAAGAGTAGTCATGCCCTTCGTTTCGACTGATTCGCTCGCATCCGCCCTCGCAGCTGCCAGAGATGCATTGACCAGGGGAACACGGAGCGGCTCGCCTCTCCGACGCCCTGCCGCTCGTGGGATGTCCGCGGCCTCCTCAACCACATGGTCGGTGCTCCTCTCGTCGCGGCATCGCGGATTGGCAGCAGGGAGGTTCCCGATGACGAGGACTTCGCCGCGGGGGACTTTGTCGCCTCACACGACGAGACGTCCAAGGTCGTGTTCGCGGCCTTTGGGTCACCGGGCGCATTGGAAAGAGAAATCCAGTTTCCATTTGGCGAGCGACCAGCGGGCTTTCTCATGTTCTTTGTGGCGACCGACCAGCTCACTCACGCGTGGGACCTTGCCCGCGTCACCGGGGAGTCCACCGATATCGCCCCGGAACTCGCTGTCGAGCTCCTCGAAGAGGCGAAGGGGACGGTGACCTCGGAGATGCGGGGCGGCGGACGGCGAGTCTGCTTTCGGGCCTGAGCAAGCAGCGCCCAAAGGTGCGAGCGCAACTGACAGCTTGGCCGCCTTTCTAGGACGAACGGTGTAGTTCGTCCTATGCAACAGTTCGTTGTCGGCTCCACTTCGGGGGTGCCCCGTTTCGCTGGGATAGTGAGGCAGGCCGAGCCGCGGGACCTGTCTTTCAACAGCGTTCGGAAGGTGTCGTGGGACGCCTCCACACGTTTCCTCGGAGCGTCCGTCAGGCGTTGCGTGCCGGGAACGGTCCGAGTCCAAATTCGGCGGGCCGCTGGGACACCTCGGTGCGATGGCAGCCTCAGGTCAGCTTGGGGTGGCTCACGGACGCTTCGTTCCGTCCTTGCCCGCGTTCAAGCCCAATGTCACCCATGGCAGCTGACGAAATCGCCACCCTCTCAGGTCGACACCACGGGCGGGGCACCGGTGGGCACGACGATGATCGGCCGGTGCGTGTGAGCGATATAAGCCACGTCACCGGCATGGATGTGCAACATGACCAGGAGCAACGCCAGCATTGCCAACGCCCCGATGACCAGCGCGGCTAGGAGCCAGGCATGGATTTCGAGCGTCCTATTCACAACGGAATCACATACCCGCAGTTGGGTGGTGTCATACCTCGCGTCCATACGAGTGCTCCGGTTCGTGGCGTGGGACGGCAGTAAGCGGATGCCACCATCCTGTCAAGGAGGATTGACAACTCTACGAGCGAGGATCCAGAATCGATGCATGAGCGACGCGTGGGACAACTGGGAGCGTGTCCGCCAAGACCCTGAGGCAGACCCTATTGAGGTGTTGAGGGCCGTTTCCGCCTTCCAGAAATACTTTGCCGCCATCGAGAAGGAGGCGGTCAAGGTTGCTCGATCTCAGAACCACACCTGGCATGAGATCGGTGCCGCGCTGGGAAGATCACGTCAGGCGATCTGGCAACGTGCGGCTTCTCGCGTTGACGAATCGAACGCTGCGGACTGGCGAGCCTTGAGTCAGCGTCTTGAGGATTCGTGGGCAACGTCGGCCGAGGTCCGACACAACATCGGGATGTCGCCTCCGTAACGATGGACCGGCATTTAGGTACACCAGCACGCCGGGAAACGCAGGCGCATTCTCATGTGGTCCACCCATTGGGGTCAAGAGACTTTTTGGTCGGGCTGCAGGGATTTGAACCTCGGGACCTCTCGACCCCAACGGTCGTGGTCGTCGGGTCCCCGATTGGCGCCAACAGCGGAGTTGCATTGACAAATCCGTTGGCATCGGCGGCGGCCGAGGCGACTCAGTTCGCAAACGCGACAGCGAGCACGGCGCTCAGGGGCCCCACGACGACTCGAGTGCGGGGTGACGTGTGGGTGTGGGCCACGGTCTCATCGAATGAGAAGGACTCGTCCGATGGGCTGACCATGAAGCTAGGGACATCGATCGTGTGCCAGCCGTCGGACAGCTGAACCTCCGAAACTTGGGCTTGGTCGATGGCCGCGAGCCACTCGATGCTCATTGTTGAGGGAGCCTCCTAGGCAAGTCAGACGACGTTACCTACTGTAGATCTCATGACAATGTCCCAGCCGGGCGATCCGTGCCCCGGCTTCATCGCGCAGCCCGGCCGGTGCTGGCAGATGGTCTACGACCGGAATCACCAGGCGTCGCATTGCCCCAAACTGCCGACCTGGGCGGGCCGGTGGCGCTCCCCTCGAGGCGATCGTTGGTGGGGCGTATGGACTTGTCCGGATCACGTAGAGGGATTGACGGGGCTGCGGCAGGCCTGAGCCGTGGGCCTTCATGCCCCGTGGGTACGACTGAGCTACCCCTCAGCCCGAAGACGGGCGTGCGCTGTGTGCTGCTCCAATCTTGGCGCTGTCACGATCTTGCAGAGGTTTGCTCGACTTTCGACGCCATCGATCGGACGCCATCAAGGATCCGGGTGCTCGCGAATGGTGGCCCGCCCAGATCCGGCCCTTTCTGGACGCCCCGCCGGCGGCGCGAAGCCCCCCCTGCCCTCCATCGACCGCACGGGGATTGACCTGTCCGGCTATCTCGCGACCACCTCCTAGGTCGACACTCGTAGGTCGACTGTTCTGCGGGTGTACGAGACTCGGCCCTGGGTGGCGGCTGTGGTCGACACCGCCCGAGACGCCGGCTTTGGGTGTCAGGTCCGAGCCGACGAGAGGATGTCTAGGCGCTGGCCCATTCGACGGTGATGCCGTCTAGACGCATCATCGTCATGAACCGGGTGATGGAGAAGAAAATGGCGATGGCGGTGAGTCCGTACGTTACTGCCGAGCGCTCGAGTACGAAGGAACGGAGTGACGATGACACGAGCAACCAGAACACGAGTCCCGCATTGAGCATCAACACGGTCGCCCAGAGAACCGAGATGCGAATGAAGAATCGGCGGACTAACGGCCGCCTCATCATTGCCGGGTCCATGGGGCAAAAGTCGTGGGCAAAGCGTTGTGTGAAAGGCCGGCCCAACAACGCGGAGACGAGCAGGGCCAGCGAGATCACCACGGTTCCGACCGTCGGTTGGGCAAAATAGAGGAATGCGCTTCCCGTGAGGAAGGCAATCACCGTCCTCAGGGTGATGAGGACGGTTCCGAACAGCAACAACATGGATACACGCTCACCTTTCAGCAAGCGCCGACCTAGCGCGAGGTAAGACCAAGTGAGAGCTGCGATCAATGCGCCCCTGAAACCGGTAAGGACGAGGAGCAGATAGAAGAGGACGAGAGGACCTACGACCCCCTCAAGTACAACGGGAAGTGCGTGGCGGAGAGCTTTGCGCGGCGGAGGCATGAGAAGCAGTGAACCCTCTCGCCCGTCGCTGTGCGACGTCGGGTGGAGGCGGAGCATGTGCCAGGGCTCCACGGACCCGCCACTTGAACTGGTTCCCACGGCGTCGCCACTCTTGCCGCCGTTAGCGACGGCGCTTTCACCCAAATTGAGTCCGTTGCAATCGTACACCGATTCGGGCGCCGCTCCCATGAGAGCTGACCTGAACCCCAAAAAGTGGACCACGTATATGACAATTTGGCCCTGACCAGCAGGAGCCAGATATGCCAAGGCACTACCCGCCCGAGGTCACGTGAAGCCTGTGAGCGGATGTTCGTCGGCGAGGCGATCAAGGACCTCGCCGACGAGCTCGGAATCACTGTCGAGACCCTCTATCGCTGGCGCCGCCAAGCGTTGATCGACACTGGTCAGCGACCCGGGGTCAAGAGTTTCGAGGCCGATCCACTGGCCGCGGCCCGTCGGCGCATCCAAGAGCTCGAGGCCGAGGTTGAGATGATCAAGGCGGCCAGTGCGATCTTTGAGGAGGGCGAGGTCGACCCAAAAGGAAATTCCAGGTTGTCCGAGCGCTGAACAACCTGGGTTATTCCGAGCGCGCGGCCTGTCAACTCGTAGGTCTTGGCCGTTCGACCTATTACAAGATGAAGTTCGGCCATCCCTCTGACCGCGAGATCCGCCGCCTACTCCTCTCCGATGCCATCGCGGAGATCCACGCCCGAAGCCGTGGAACCTATGGAATGTTGCGGATCCGGGCCACCCTCGAAATCGAGCAGGGTCTCATCGTCAACAAGAAGTTGGTCTGGAAGATCATGCGCCAGCTGGGCCTCCAGGGGCTGCCCGGACCGAAGAAAGGGGTGAGGAACCTCAAGAACATCGCGACGGCCGAGGACCTCGTCCAGCGATCGTTTGTGGCGAGTCGGCCCAACCAGCTGTGGTTGACCGACATCACCGAGCACCCGACAGGCGAAGGAAAGATCTACTGCTGTGTGGTGCTCGACCTCTTCAGCCGCAAGGTGGTCGGCTGGGCCATCGACCGACGTTGCGAGTCAGCCCTCGTCATAGACGCCGTCAACAAGGCCAAGGACAGCCGGCCCCAACGCTCTTCGACGGTCATCCACTCGGACCACGGATCCCAGTACACCTCTTGGGCCTTCACCGAAAACGTGCGGCGCCTGGGCCTCATCAGCTCCATGGGCACTGTCGGTGACTGCTACGACAACGCCCCGATGGAGTCGTTCTGGGGCTCCATGCAAATTGAGCTTCTCAATCGACAAAGATGGCGCACAAACCTCCAACTAGCCGTCGGCATGGCCGACTACATCGAGAACTTCTACAACACAGCCCGGCGCCATAGCGCCCTCTATTTCCTGACCCCGATCGAATTCGAGGATCTACACTCAACCCACATCCACCAGGCCGCATTGTCATAACCGCGGTCCACCGAATGGGGTCAAGCCCAAGCGGTCCACCGAACGGGGTCAACCGCATTTGGTCGGGCTGCCGGGATTTGAACCCGGGACCTCTTGACCCCCAGGCGCCTTGGTGTAGGAACCTAGGGGCGGAATTTTGAAAGAGTCGCTGATCTGCGAGTTTCTGGAAATCTCCAGGTTGGGCCATGTTTCTTGGTCGCCGTTGGCATCCCCTGTCATCCCCTGTTCTTCGGTGCCGCGCAGGGATAGCGCGGGGATGGCGATCTGAGGCAACCCTCTTGACCCTTCGACACCCCGATGGTCGAGAGCGCATCTTCGCCAGTTTGTCCATCCGCAAGAGACACCCTCCCAGTAGCCTGATTTCGTGACTTCGTCGCCGCTGAATCTGATCGAACAGGCCCGCCGCCGATCGACGAACTCGTAAACCGGATTGCGACCTCTTCGGGCGACTCGGACGAATGGTGGAACGCCAGGACGCACGAAGAGCTCGGTGGTCGAACGCCCACGGAGGCTTGGCTGGCCGGAGATCACGACGGAGTAATGCGGGTGATTGCCGGCTGGTACCAGCAATCAGACGAGCGAGCCGAGCAGCTCCGGAACGATCCAGCGATGCTCGAGATGATTGAGGACCGCCGGCGATCGGTCGCCGAGAAGGCTGACCACCGCCGATCTGCCTGAGTCGTGCCGCTCGGCGACGTCGGTGCGCTGTACGACTGGGGCGAGCGTGACGATCCCAGATTCCGCTTGTGGAAGCAGGTTGCCGACTGGATCTCCTCCGAGTTGGCCGACAGGCCGTGGGCTGCTCCATCCACGCCGATGCTCCCTGCCGAGGGGTGGCGCTTCCGGAGCTCGTCGATCCCCCAGAGGTTCGCCCCGAGGTGCTCAGGGCCGTCCAGGCATTGTGCGTGAAACAGCGAGCCGTCATCGTGGTCACCTACTGGGAGGACCTCGGTCCGTCTGCAATCGCTCAGCTCATGGGAATCAGCGAGGGGGCGGTGAAGCGGCATCTCGCTCGCGCTCGATCCCACTTGAAGGAGGAACTCAAGACACATGAGTGACAGACTCGACACTCAGATCCGAAGCCTGGTCATGGAACTCGTTGACGCAGCGCCATCAGCGCCGTCTCTCCACGAACTTGAGGACATGGAGCGCATCCGTGCCTCTGCCGAAGAATCTCCCCGCCGACCCGATG
Organism: uncultured Acidimicrobiaceae bacterium; assembly: GCA_963755375.1. Classification (GTDB taxonomy): domain Bacteria; phylum Actinomycetota; class Acidimicrobiia; order Acidimicrobiales; family RAAP-2; genus Bog-473. The sequence continues at coordinate 800,700 of CAVWKG010000016.1, forward strand.
GCTCGGCAAAGGCGCACGATCGAACCCGCAAGGTTCGGCGATCCGCGGCGCTGGTCGCGTCCACTGCCGTCCTGGTCCTGGCGGGAGTCCTGGTCGTCGGGGGCGGAGGCGGCATACCACAGGCCGGCAAGCTGCCTCTTCGCTCGGGCACCTGGAAGCTCGCTGACGACATACTTTCGGGCACATGGAGCCAGTATTCCGATGGACCGCCGCGTGGTTCGCTGACTTGCCCGACCACGTCGGTGTGCTACGTCATGAGCGGCCATTACAAGACTCCTTACGCGGGAGCGCCCTTGCTCGGCGTATCGCTGTATGTGAGTTCCGACGGGGGCCAGATCTGGACTGCGCACCCGATGCCCAACGGCTTCGCGGCCACGAGCCAGATCGCGTGCGGCGATGCGTCCAATTGTGCTGCTGGAGGCACCCACGACGGCCAATCCGTTTTTGCTGCCACGAACGACGGCGGAGAGTCGTGGGCGCTCGATCCACTCCCGAGCGTTGTTGGCCATCTCGACACGTTGTCGTGTCCCTCGAAGGACTTTTGTGCCGGCCTCGCTGCAAAGAGCAACCTCTTGTCCGAGGGGACCACCGACGCCACATTTCTCTTCACCACAGACGGTGGCAAGACGTTCACCGACGAGCCCCTCGTGCGTGGCGATTCGATGCAATCGCTCAGCTGCAGCTCGGACCAGGACTGCACGGCGATCGGATCGAGCGACCACCTCGGCGGCCCTGACAACTTCGCTGCGGGGGTATCAGCTCGAACCACCGACGGCGGTGCGACCTGGTCGCCTGGCACCATTCCGGACGGCCTCGGCGTCGACGGGGACTCGGCGCTGTCGTGTGGCGACGCACGCCACTGCTGGATGATTGGGCTCATCGCGATCCCATTTCAGAACCCGCCCCAATGCGCTGGGATACCCATTCATGAACCGCCGGGGACCACCATGCCGACGACAAGTGTGCAAAGCCCCGCCGTCGCGGCAGTTGCCCAGGCCGAGTCCGCTGCGACAGCGAAGGAGTTCCAAAAGGAGGCCGGATCGCCTCAGGTCGGCTGTAGTGCTCCGGGCTGGCCACTCATCATTGGCGCCTTGGCATCGACGAACAATGGTGGCCTCTCGTGGACGCCCGATTCGTTGCCTTCAGACGTGCCGCAGCCCGTGTTCGAGGGCTTGTCTTGTCCCACTGACTCGCAGTGCTGGGTGACCGGCTCTGATGCCGTGCCTCGACAGGTCGGCACTACCTATGACGGGGGTCAACCAATCTTGCTCGGAACCACCGATGGAGGAGCGACGTGGTCCAACGTCACTTTCAACGTGCCTGGGGGGGCGCCGGACACCTACGGCCAGAGCTACCTCAGCCTGGGTGGGATCTCCTGTCCTTCAGCAGGCTCGTGCGTCGCACTGGGAGACGCAGCACAGAGTGCGCCGAGTTCGCCCGTCTACAGCCTTGCTGCAAAGGATCGAGCTAACCGACACTGACCAAATGTTTTGCCCGACCCAGAGGTTACGGCGTTTATCTGGCAGCGTCGTCTGGGGACGATGAACTCGGCGGCAATGGCGAAGTAGCTTTCCTGATCCGCCCACGCACGATGCTGGCGGGACCTGCAGGCGTTCCGCCTCTACTTCGTATGTCTTTCTTGCTCGTTTGGCACTGGCACTCTGCTGGCCGGAACCTTATGGCGTAGATGTCGCCGGGTTGCTCAGCTGATGTACCAAGGGAACTCTGACGATGCGTTTCCGTGACCGCAGTACCCCTGACAGGCTACGACTTGCTATCCCAATCGTGCAGTGGGGTGGCACCCCGACCCGGTGTACTGGGGCACCCAGCCCGATATTCCTGTCCACTTGTGAGAACCTGATTCCATGGCGGCGCCAACATGCTCATTCTGCGGACGGAACAATCCGCGAGGTGTGGCCGGACCGACGCCAGCCATCTACATATGCGCAGATTGCGTGGCTCTCGCCACGCAGATCCTGGACGCCTCTGATCAAGTCGATGGTCCACCCGACGCTATCCCCGATGCGTGACACAGGTCCGGCGTTCTGGAACAACCTTCAGTGCCGTTGACGTCAATGACCTCGGTTCGGGTGATGATGCCGCGTCCCGTGCTCGGCCACGGTCTGGTTGACGGTGCCGTTGGTGGCGAATCCCACCGCCCAGCAGTCTGATCTGGTGGCGCAAGCCACGGAGCTGAGGGAGGCGTTGGGGGTGGCAACGATGGACCAGGCGGTGTGATGCCAGTGCTCAATGCCGCTAGCGCCAGCACCGACGGCCCAGCAGTCTGATCTGGTGACACAGGTCACTCCCGAGAAGATGCGTTGTCCTAGAGGGGTGGTGACGATGGACCAAGCTGTGCCATTCCAGTGCTCGGCCAGGGTCTGCTCGACCCCGGCAATAACGTCGCCCAACCCGACAGCCCAGCAGTCCGAGCTGGAGACACAGCTCACTCCGCCAAGCTGATTCGTCTGCAACGAGCTGGTGTTGGGGGTGGTCACGATGGACCAAGCGCTGCCATTCCAGTGATCGGCGAAGGTCTGGCTCGTCTGATCGAAATTCCCGGTCAGGGCGAATCCGACGGCCCAGCAATCCGAGGTGCTGATGCATGTCACTCCGGAAAGTTGGTTGTTTACGAAACTCGGATTGTCCGTGGCGATGATTGACCAAGCGCTGCCATTCCAGTGCTCGGCTAACGGGCCTCTGGTCCCTCCTCCGCCGATAAACCCGAACCCGACAGCCCAGCAGTCAGAACTGGATACACATGCGACGCCGAATAGGCCCATGCTGTCCAAGGGGTTCGGGATAGGGGTAGTCACGATGGACCAGGCTGTGCCATTCCAGTGCTCGGCTAGGGCCTGTGTGTCCTCTACGGGAAGTCCCTGGGGGGTGTAGGAGCCAACGGCCCAGCAGTCAGAGCTGGAGACGCAGGCGACACTACCGAGCACGTCGCCCCCCGAGGAGATGACGTTGGGGGTGGTCACTATGGACCAGGCTGTGCCACTCCAGTGCTCGGCGAGGGTCTGGTTAGTCACTCCGCTGCCGCTGGACGCGAATCCAACCGCCCAGCAGTTCGAGAGACTGGTGCACGCCACTCCAGAAAGGTTGTTGTTCGGTGAGGAGCTCGGGTTGGGAGTAGGGACTACGGACCAGGAGAAACCGCTGGCCCCGGCAGGAGGGCTCGCCACGATTGCGCCGATTCCTACTCCAATCACGAGGAGTGCCCCAGCACTACCCAATCGGATGCACCGTCGGATGCTAAGCATGGCATCCCCATTCGCGAGTGCTTCAGGTGCCCTCAGTTCACACTCTTAGGATCTGCGACGGCAGCCTAGGCACGGTTTACCTCGGTGTCGAGAGTTCGGAGTCCATTATCCATCTCGTCGTCTGGCCGTCGCTCTTCCACAGGCTTCCGAGCACCATTTCTTCTGCCTGCGGCCGACGATGGGGTTACGACAGCCCGGTGCGGCTTGCTAGAACACTCGACTTAGCCGCTTCGGCCATCGAGCCGCCGCCGACCGCCGCCGGTAGATCCATCCGGCCGGTTTCCAAGCGGGACTCCCTTGCCTTCTTGGCCTAGCCCATAGGTGCCTGATTGAGACTTTGAGCAGACCCTGCGGCTGATCCGTAGCGTTTAGAGGTCCCGACGGGCTGGCTCTCTTAAGTGCCTGCCGCCGGTCTAGCCGGCTGGCTTTCTAACGAGATGCCACTCGTCTGGATCTCGCCGCGAGTGGCTCAAAAGAGGAGTGTGTGCACCAGATCCAAATCAGGAGTGCCCTCGCGGTTGCCCATCAACCAAGAGGAGGTGCTCATGTCGGTGATCATCGGGGTCGATCCCCACAAGGCGAGCCACACGGCGGTGGCCATTGGAGGCGATGAACGCGAGGTGGCCAAGGTCACGGTCCGGGCGACGTGTCAACAGACAGCGAAGCTGCTGGCATGGGCTGAGCCGTTCGAGAAGCGCACCTGGGCCATCGAGTCCGCCGGTGGGCTCGGTTACCTGTTGGCCCAACAACTCGTCGATGCCGGTGAGGTGGTTCTCGACGTCCCACCCACATTGGCGTCGAGAGTCCGGGTGCTCAGCACCGGTCGTTCGGAGAAGAACGATCCCAACGACGCGTTCTCGGTCGCCATCGCCGCCTTGCGCTCGAGGAATCTTCGCACGGTCGAGCCGGCCGACCACACCGAGATCATGCGACTCCTGGCCAAGCGCAATCACGATCTGGGCCGGCTACGGGCCAAGCTCATCTGCCGGCTCCACAACGCTCTCGCCGACCTCTCACCGGGAGGAATTGCCAAGGAACTCTACGTTTCTGACGCCAATCGGCTCCTCGGCTCTTTCGAGCCGGCCACCCCCATCGAGCACATGCGCCACGAACTCGCGCTCGAGCTCGTCGCTGACGTGGCGCGCCTCGACGAGCAGATCAAAGAGTCGCATCGTCGCATCCGCACCGCCGTGCGGGCGTCGAAGACCTCGCTCACCGATCTGTTCGGCGTGGGCCCGGTCCTCGCCTGCTCGTTGATCGGCTACAGCGGCGACATCCACCGCTTTGCCAACCGAGACAGCTTCGCCGCCTATGCCGGGATCGCTCCGGTCGAGCACTCCTCGGGGGGTCGGGTGTTCCATCGGCTCTCACTGCGTGGCCATCGTCGCCTCAACAACTCCATCCACATGGTGGCGATCTCCCAGATCCGCCAGCCCCACTCAGAGGGTCGGGCCTATTTCGATCGCAAGGTCGCCGAGGGCAAGACCAAGCGAGAGGCGCTGCGTTCGCTCAAGCGCCACGTGAGTAACGCCGTCTACCGACAGCTGCTTCTCGACGCCCGATAGGGGGTCCGGGAGGACACTCAGGGACGACTCCATGCCTGCGTGACCGGCTCTTCACCCTGCGCAACCGGCTCTTCGGCGAAGTCACTCCCGAACCCAGAGAAACCCTACGCCGTCGTGCCCTTGTGCGACGGCTCGATTCGTCGCGCCCTGAAGTTCTGGAAATAGGGGTCTTGACTCAAAGAGGATTCGCACGGTGGCACCCAGTCCGGCACACTGGGCATCACCCCTTCCTGGCCTTGAAAGGAACTGACAGACTCCGGTCTGTGCCGTCGATCTCTGGCCGCGTCGAGGTCAATCTGACCGTCCGTGATCCCGCGACGAGTGCAGTCTGGTATTCAGAGCTCTTGGGCCTCCAAGTGCTCTACGACTACGCAGGTGTAGACGGTCGGTTGCATTACGTCGCCCTGGTGGACCCGGAAAGCCAGTTCGTCCTCGCCCTCGTCGGTCACCAAGAGCACTCCGGCGAACCGTTCAGCGAGTTCCGTACAGGGCTCGATCACCTGGAGTTCTTGGTTGATCGCCGAGAAGACCTCAACGACTGGGCAGAGCGGTTGAACGGGCTCGGGATCCCGCACTCAGGAGTCAAGGAGCCCGGGTACACCCGGAACGCCATGGTCACCTTTCGCGACCCCGACAACATCCAGCTCGAATTCTTCTGGAGGGCGCCAACCCGATAGGAGTCACACCGAGCCGGCGGCAAGGGATACCCGGTACTGGTTGGAGAACTCGTCAGCGCTTCAGTGCAGCGACCAGGAGCTGCCCGGCCCGGTCCTCTACGTCCAACAGGCGCAGACCGACATTTGTTACTTGATCGAGAAAGTCGACGTTCGTGAATCGATCTGGAGGGTGTTTGAACAGACGGCGAGACAGCCAATCATGATTGGTGACGTCATGATCCTGCGAGAACAGTCGTCCACCCACCCTCAGAACTCTGGCGATTTCTCGTAGCCCTTCTTTCCAGTCACGCACGTGGTGCAACACCGCGAAATTGAAGACCGCATCGAAGGCTCCGTCCTCGTATGGAAGATTCGTGACGTCACCTTCTACGACAGTCACTCGATTTCCATACTCGGCAAGTCGACCACTGGCTCGTTGGACCATTTTCGGATCGAAGTCGATCGCAGTGACGCGATTGGCGCCGAAATCCTCGATCTCTCCCGCTACGCATTCACCCGGTCCACAGCCAATGTCGAGGACATCGAGCCCCTCGGTACGGCCCCCCAGCTCGACGAGCTTCGGGATCACGCTTCGCCGCAGTCGTTTGGTTCGCAATCCACTGTTGATGTAAATGGACTCCGCCCAATTCATCCGCACCCAAGAACTCTATGACTTCTGTGTGCCTCGACCCGGCGTATTGGGTCACCACGAGTTCAACCGACTCACTGCGACTGCAGGCAGGTCCGCTTCTATGCGGTCTTCAATTCCGGGTTGGTCAGATCATCGGTGGCGACAGCTCGCACAGGTCCTGATGCCGCGGTGTCCAATAGGCGGTCGGCCACATCTTCCAAGGTTCGTCCCGCCGGTTCGGGCAGAAGGCCCGTCACTGCGAAGCCCATCACCGCTGAGACTCCGGCGACTGCGAGAAGGCCGCGTAAGCCAATATGGTCCTGCAGAACCGGGACCAGGAAGACCCCGACGAAGGCTCCCAGCTTCCCGATTCCGGCGGCCACACCGTGTCCTGTCGTGCGCATACTTACTGGGAACACCTCAGACGGAAGCACGAACGTCGTCATGTTTGGCCCGAACTGGATGAAGAAGTAGCTCAGGCCGAGGATGGCCAAAAATGGCGCCACCTGCTGGGTGAGCTCTGGCACGACGGCGAGCACGACGAAACACAACGCCATGACCGAGAATCCGATGAACTGGAGGCGACGGTGGCCAATGCGATCCATTCGCTTGACCGCGAGTAGGTAGCCAGGGACTGCGAAGATCACGAACATCCCAAGTGACCACAACAGCTTCGTTTCCAAACTGGCCGTGGTGTCCACCTCCTTCAAGATGGCGGGCAGCGACAGGGTGTTGCCGTAATAGGCGTAATCGAAGAGAAACCACGCGCCAGCGGTGCCGAGGAGCAACTTCAACATGTGAGGATCAGTGAGGAAGGCGCCGAGCCGCATACGGCCCGCAGCGTTGCCGGCTCGGACGGGCTCGGCGATCACCCCTTGGCTGAATTGCTCCAGCTCGCCAGCGGCACGGCCGTGTTCACCTTGCACCTGCGCCAGATAGCGGGGCGACTCGGGCATCTTGGAGCGCAGGTACACGACAGCGGCAGCGGGAACGGCGCCGAGACCCAACAGGATGCGCCAAGTCAACGAGTCTCCGATGCCGGAGGACAGATCAAGATCTTCCTACCGATCAGTTCGTGACCGTCATGCTGACATGGGAACTGAAGGTGCTCCCGGCTGAGTTGAAGGCTTCAGACAGCAGCGCGTAGGAGCCGTTGAGAACCGTCGTGGTGTTCCAGTTGTAGAGCCATCCGTAGTAGGTGGGAGTGGCCGTGCCTACTAGGTGACCGGAGTAACCATAGGAGCCACCGAAGAGCCAGAACTCGACGCTGGTGGCATTGGAGGCGGAGGCGTCGAGGTAGGTCGATCCCGACAGCGTGGCCCCACTCGAGGGAATCAAGATGCTCGTCGTCGGTGGCCGGTTGTTCACGATAATGGTGATCGGCGCGCTGGTGACGGTGTTGGGCACGGTGTCGGTCGCCACACTCTGGAGTTTGTAGGTCCCGTTGGGGACCGTCGTCGTGTTCCACTGCGACAGCCAGCCGTAGATCGTGGGGGTAGACCCGGAGATGACTTGGTCAGTCAACGTGCCGCCGGTGATCTCGAAGTTGACCGATGCCATGCCAACCGGGCTCGAGGCGGCCGCGTCGAGAAGCTGCACGCCCGACACCGTGGTGCCATCGGAGGGAATCAGCACGGCCGTGATCGGTGCCTGGCCGATGATGATGGCGCCCGAAGAGGTCTCGCCGACTGCAGTACAGACTCCGACAAACGGACACGAGACCCCATCGAGCGCCAAAGGCGCCGCTGGCGCGCTCTCGGTGGCCCAGGTCGAGCCCGCGTTATTGGTGGCGATGACGACGCCCGGACCATTGAGTGTCGCCGCGCCGACCGCGGTGCATGCAGCAGGATAGGCACACGCGATGTCCGACAGGCCGCCCCCCAAGCCGAAGACGCCTGTTGGGACTTGCTCAGTCGTCCACGCCGTGCCGCCGTCGCTCGTGGAGACGATCGCCTGCGATCCATGGATGATGGAGGTCGTCCCGACCGCGGTGCACACCGTGGTGGAGGGACAGGCTATGGAGAAGAGGGGGCCAAGCGGCGGTGCGGTCTGGGTCTGCCACGTCGTCCCGCCGTCACTCGTGGTCACGATCGCCGAAGCAAAGCCGGTCGTCCAACCGACCCCGATGCACGTAGTCACCGAAGGACAGGCAACAGAGGTGAGATCGGACAACCCGGCTGGTGCGACCTGGGTCACCCAGCTCGCACCTCCGTCGGTGGTGCCGAAGAACATCGGGCCGGTCGGACTCGTCTGTCCAACGGCGATGCACTCCGAGGTGGACGGGCACGAGATCTGGCCCACGTTCACGAGCCCTGATGGAAGGGTCTGGCTCTGCCAGCTGGCCCCGCCGTTCGTTGTTCCCACGGCCACATATGCACTCGACGTATTCGAATAGCCGAGCGCCTCGCACACGGACGTTGACGCGCACGAAACGGAGGAGAGGGTCCCCACTCCCGCCGGGAGGTTCTGGGCCGTCCAAGTGGCGCCCCCGTCGGTGGAGTTGACGATCACTCCGGACGATGCTCCCTCTGCGGTGTTTCCCACGGCCGTGCAGACCGACGGGGACGGGCACGAGACGTCGGCGAGGATGCCCGAAGGATAGGCCTTCTCGGTCTGCCATGAGCCCGGGGGGCCCAAGGCAGCTGCTGGTGACGAGCCGGGCCCTGCGACGGATGCCAGGGTCGCCGTCAGGCCGGCGATCATCAGCATGCCGGCCGTGGTGAAGCGCACACGGCGCAGCAGGATGCTTCGCCCCAGCCGGTTGATGACGTGCGAGCCAGACCCCATGGGGACCATCTCCTTGGCATCCGAAATCGCAACGTGCCGCCTTGAGAACGAACACCGCATCGAACACCGCTTGGATGGTACACCCAGGCCCTTGGGGAAGCGCTCGGTAGCTGCGGTCGCTTACCCCGTGAGTACGTCAACACCTTGTCGGTGAGACGGTGCAACCAAGGTGGCGCTGTCTCACTTCAAGGGTGCGCACGGGCAACCCTAGGTGCTGCGAGGCAACGTGGAAGCTGCGGAGAGCGCACTCGACGAGCTCGCACTGTTCACCGCCGGGAGCGACGAACGGTTCTTCGAATCGGAGCTTGCCGCTTCCTTGGCTCCCTGACTATCCCCATGGTGCCTGATTGAGACTTTGAGCAGACCCTGCGGCTGATCCGTAGCGTTTAGAGGTCCCGACGGGCTGGCTCTCTTAAGTGCCTGCCGCCGGTCTAGCCGGCTGGCTTTCTAACGAGATGCCACTCGTCTGGATCTCGCCGCGAGTGGCTCAAAAGAGGAGTGTGTGCACCAGATCCAAATCAGGAGTGCCCTCGCGGTTGCCCATCAACCAAGAGGAGGTGCTCATGTCGGTGATCATCGGGGTCGATCCCCACAAGGCGAGCCACACGGCGGTGGCCATTGGAGGCGATGAACGCGAGGTGGCCAAGGTCACGGTCCGGGCGACGTGTCAACAGACAGCGAAGCTGCTGGCATGGGCTGAGCCGTTCGAGAAGCGCACCTGGGCCATCGAGTCCGCCGGTGGGCTCGGTTACCTGTTGGCCCAACAACTCGTCGATGCCGGTGAGGTGGTTCTCGACGTCCCACCCACATTGGCGTCGAGAGTCCGGGTGCTCAGCACCGGTCGTTCGGAGAAGAACGATCCCAACGACGCGTTCTCGGTCGCCATCGCCGCCTTGCGCTCGAGGAATCTTCGCACGGTCGAGCCGGCCGACCACACCGAGATCATGCGACTCCTGGCCAAGCGCAATCACGATCTGGGCCGGCTACGGGCCAAGCTCATCTGCCGGCTCCACAACGCTCTCGCCGACCTCTCACCGGGAGGAATTGCCAAGGAACTCTACGTTTCTGACGCCAATCGGCTCCTCGGCTCTTTCGAGCCGGCCACCCCCATCGAGCACATGCGCCACGAACTCGCGCTCGAGCTCGTCGCTGACGTGGCGCGCCTCGACGAGCAGATCAAAGAGTCGCATCGTCGCATCCGCACCGCCGTGCGGGCGTCGAAGACCTCGCTCACCGATCTGTTCGGCGTGGGCCCGGTCCTCGCCTGCTCGTTGATCGGCTACAGCGGCGACATCCACCGCTTTGCCAACCGAGACAGCTTCGCCGCCTATGCCGGGATCGCTCCGGTCGAGCACTCCTCGGGGGGTCGGGTGTTCCATCGGCTCTCACTGCGTGGCCATCGTCGCCTCAACAACTCCATCCACATGGTGGCGATCTCCCAGATCCGCCAGCCCCACTCAGAGGGTCGGGCCTATTTCGATCGCAAGGTCGCCGAGGGCAAGACCAAGCGAGAGGCGCTGCGTTCGCTCAAGCGCCACGTGAGTAACGCCGTCTACCGACAGCTGCTTCTCGACGCCCGATAGGGGGTCCGGGAGGACACTCAGGGACGACTCCATGCCTGCGTGACCGGCTCTTCACCCTGCGCAACCGGCTCTTCGGCGAAGTCACTCCCGAACCCAGAGAAACCCTACGCCGTCGTGCCCTTGTGCGACGGCTCGATTCGTCGCGCCCTGAAGTTCTGGAAATAGGGGTCTTGACTCAAAGAGGATTCGGAGTGGGGCACCCCCGGCCCGGCTTCGGGGATGGCCTCGACCTGCCCGATATGGCACCCGGACATACGCTGGCCGAGGCGGCGGCGGAGCCGCCGCCGACGGCATTGCGTCTTGATCACGTAGAGAAACTGCTCACAGGTCCAGCACGATGGCATTGGCACTCCGAGAGCGCCGCACTTGTGTCGACCCAGTCGCTGGCATGAAGCTGCACAGCGTCCTTCTTCTTCACCCTTCAGCTGGGCCGGAAATGTCTTGGAAGAATCTTTGACTGCCCCGTGTCATCCGCTGGTATCTGTGGGTACGCGCTGGCATCCCCTGGCACTCGCTCTTGCAGAAATGGGCCCTTGGAGCTGTCACAACGTGGACGCACCCTGGTCGCCATCGATCCGCAAGACCACGCCATGCTCGAAGCCTTGGTCCGTCACGGTCGGCGTGGCCAACTCGACCAGTTCCTGGCCCAAGGAGATGGCTGCGCCTGGTGTCGTCGCCCGATCCGCTTGCGGGGCTATGTCGTTTCGAGCGACGCCGATGAGCGCCACATCACCCACACGAGCGCCTCGTTGCCCGACGGCGTCTTTCTCAAGCCTTGTGGCTCACGCAGCGAGGTGCGCTGCCCGGCCTGCGCCCAGGTCTACCGGGGCGATGCTCGCCATTTGGTGCGGGCGGGTCTCGAGGGTGGAAAGGGCGTTTCCGAAGCAGTTGCCGGAAATCCGGCCGTCTTCCTCACCCTGACCGCCCCCGTCACCGCCGCCAACAGGCCGAGCGGCACGGCCTCTGACCTGCACTTTCGAGTCGGGCTGCCGGGATTTGAACCCGGGACCTCTTGACCCCCAGTCAAGCGCGCTAACCAAGCTGCGCCACAGCCCGCTACTTCTTTTTCCTGGTCATGGGTCTGAGAGCTGAGCTCTCATTCCTCCACCTGGCCGTCTTGACAACGCTTTATCAACATTCGGCCGATGGTCGACCAGGACGAACAGGCTAGCCCGCCAATAGACGACAGGAGATCGGGCAGAAGTGCTTTAGAACGGCGGGTCGCCGAGACCGTCTAGGAAGGTCAGATCCCGGCCGTTGGGCAGAACCGCTCGACCCACCGAGCCGTCGGGCAGTCTCAGCTCAAACTCTCCCAGAACGTGCAGGGGCCTCAAATCGTCTGTCGCCAATCCCCGGAATCGACCATCCCAAGACGTTCGGAACGGTACGGATTGGGTTCCGCCAAAGGTCTCGACGTCCTCCACAACCTCGCTTTTGGTCAAGCGGACCTCCGACTCAAACTGCAAGGTGCCATTGGCCCAGACTTCGACGGGTCCCTTGTAGTGGTGTTCCCTCGTCGTTCTCCGTACCACGACATGAGGCTATCCCTTTGGCTGAATGACATCACTCGGGTGATCGCCCCGAACCGGCAGCATCGTTATGGGGGCACCATGGGAGGGCACGTCACGAGTCGCGCGTTGGCACTCAGGGGCGGTGGGCCGCCCAGGCCTCGCCGCGCCTATGGATCGTCGGGTGTTGGCCGCACGGTTCTGACATGCCGGAGCTACCAGGCGTCCAGGGATTGCGAGCGAAAATCGATGTTCGCCAGCAAGTCAGCGAGTCGGCCCACGACCGCGTCGATGTCGCCGGAGGGATGAGTGATGACCTGCTTTGCGGTTCGTGCGACCTCACCGCAGGTGTTCAGCATCAAGGCAACGCGAGAATCGACCCTAACCTCCGAGCAGTGGTTGTCCATCATCCATACCATCGCCTCCATGGTGGCCGCTTCGAGCTCGTCCGCCGCCGCCAACGTCGTGATCGGATTCAGCCGCATCGCCGCCGAGAAGCGAATCTCGGCGTTCGACACTCTTCGTAGGTAGGGCGCCGCCTCAACGAGCCAGTGCTTTACGCTCGGATTGTCCATGGTGATCGATGAAAGGTCGGACCCGGCTCCCGTATGGGGGAACCGTCCTACAGGGGTTCTGGCGAGAGGCACACCATCCAGGCCGTTGTGACCCCCGGCCCGACAACCTCTTCACGCTCTGTGGCGCCACTTTGGACCGACTCTGCGCCTCTTTGCGAATCGGTCGCCGTCGCCGTCACATCGTTGCCAGGTTCGATTACCCAATCGCCACTTCTGTCACCTCCTCGTTGTAATGCCGCTCTCATTTCAGTGACGGCAGTGATCCAACCCCGCGGGCTGGAGCCGTGCCCATCCTTTACATGGAGCGTTTGGCGTCACTTCGAACCGACCTCGCCGGCTGTCTCCGAAGATCCCGAACGGGTACCCGTTGGGAGAGGAGCTGCCAGGGGCCGAGGAGGAGGATCGAAGGGATCCGGGTTGGTGGTTCACGGCCCGACTCCGTCTCGGCGGACACCCAAAACCGACCGACACCGGGGGTTCTCCTGGTCCGGGCCACTGCAAGAAGAAATTGTGCTTAAGAGTCGACTGGGCTCTTCCGAATTCACAATCGTGGCGACGATCACGCGAGACACCCAACTCGATCTGCTTCAGTACGTGATCGAGACCCAGCGTCTGGTCAACGCCGTGCCGGCTGGCGGTGCCGACCGCGCCGTGGGCATCCTCCTCGACCGGGTGCAGACGGTGACAAACGCAGACGGCGCCGCCGTCGAGCTGGCCGAACGTAATTTTATGGTCCAGCGTGCGGTCAGTGGGTTGAGTACGGACGCGGAGGGATCGCGCTCCGACATGGACGGCGGCTTCTCCGGCCTTTGCCTGCGTGTCGGGATGCCCTTGCTCTGTCGGGATACGGACACGGATCCTCGGGTGGACAACGAAACGTGCCGGCGGGCGGGGGTCCGCTCCATCGCAGTGGCGCCCATGGTGCGCGCCGCAGAGCCCATCGGCGTGCTAAGGGTCATGTCGAGCGAGGCGGAGCACTTCGACAAGGCGGACGCCGAGGTTCTCGAGTTGATGGCGAATCTCATCACCCCGGGTCTGTCCAACACCTCGAAGATGGAACGGGAGGCCGACCGCGCTCTGCGCGATCCGCTCACCGGGCTGTCCAATCGCTTGATCTTCATGGATCGTCTGGCTCACCACGGCTACGAGGCCCGCCGTTACGGCAGGCCCTATGGGTTGTTTCTCATCGGCCTGGATCGGTTTTCGGTCGTGAACGAGTCACTGGGTCAGGAGTGGGGCGATGCGGTCTTGCGATCAGTGGCTCAGGGTCTGAACGCCACGGTGCGGGGTGGCGACACCCTGGCCCGTCTGGAGGGTGACCAATTCGTCGTCCTATGCGGAAACGCCGAACAATCTGTCGTCGAAGAGCGGCTCAAGGGCCGTATCGACGCGGTGGTGGCCGGGGTCGACAAAGACCTCAGTCTGGACGGGTACACGCTGACGGCGAGCGTGGGCGTGGTTTGGAGCTCAGGGAGCGACGCCGCTGTCGACGAGCTTCTCACCGCCGCCCGCACTTCTCTCATTCGCGCCAAAGCGCAGCGGTACACAAACACCGACCACTGAGGCTCGCCGACGCAAAATCCTCGTGCGGGCCGACGTCCATATGGTCGAATGGGGCTCATGACCCCCGACATCGCACACGACGGACGACTCGACCCTCGCCTTCGGCGCCTTCTCGAGTTCTTCCCCCCCACCACTCTCGGCGACGTAGCCAACCGCGAGGAGCTACTGGCGGAAGCGAATAGTCCCGAAGCGGTCGAGGCCCGAGAGGCCTTCCGGTCGATTCAGGACATGTGCGACACGGAGGAGGCGGCGCCCTCAGCCGGTCTTTCCGTGACCAGGTCACAGTTCGTCTCGGACCCCGATGGCAACACGGTGAACCTGCAAGTCATCCGGCCCCGATCCGATGCCGCCCTGCCCGGGGTCTATTACATCCATGGCGGTGGCATGGCCACGATGTCCTGCTTCGACGGGATGTACCGAGGCTGGGGGAAGCACATTGCGGCCAACGGAGTGGTGGTGGTCATGGTGGATTTTCGCAACAGCGTCTCGCCGTCGTCGGTGCCAGAGGTGGCCCCGTTCCCCGCCGGTCTCAATGACTGCGTGTCGGGACTGCGCTGGGTAGGTGCTCATGCCGCAGACCTGGGGATCGACCCGACGCAAATCATCGTCGCGGGCGAGAGTGGCGGCGGCAACCTCACCTTGGCCACGGGGCTCACGCTCAAACGCGATGGTGATCTCGGCCTGATCAAGGGCCTCTATGCCCTCTGCCCGTACATCGCCGGACAATGGCCGGCGCCAGGCTCCCCGTCCTCCGTGGAGAACGAAGGCATCCTGCTCCACCTTCACAACAACCGCGGCGCCATGAGTTACGGGATCGAGGCGTTCAACGAGCACAACCCTTTGGCTTGGCCGTCCTTCGCGAGCGTGGAGGATGTCACCGGCTTCCCCCCTACGGTGATCAACGTCAACGAGTGCGACCCACTGCGCGACGAGGGGATCAATTTCTACCGCCTTCTTCTTGCCGCCGGTGTACCAGCGCGCTGCCGACAGATGATGGGCACGATGCACGGGACAGAGATATTCTCCATCGCCTGCCCCGACATCAGTGCTGATACCGCTCGAGATATCGCCGGTTTCGCTCGCACCTAGGAGGTCGCACGGGCTGCCTCCTGTAAGGGGGCTGGTGGCGCTACGCTCACCCGCCGTGACGAAAGCCAGATTGCTCCGCCGTCCGCCGCTACGCGTCCTTGCAACGATGGCCGCAGGTCTCGGCGCCATCGCCCTTCTCGCGTCGTCGGTGCCGGCCATGGGAGCGACGACGTCCACCGTTCGCACCGCGCTGCCGCCGGGGAAGATCAACCACGTCCTTCTCATCGAGTTCGAGAACGAGGGCTACCAGGCGACATTCGGGCCAGACTCTGCAGCGGCGTACCTGAACGGCACACTGCGGCCGGAAGGCGAGCTGCTCCAGAATTACTACGCGACAGGTCACGACAGTCTGGATAACTACATCTCCCAAGTCTCGGGACAGTCTCCGACCATGGGCACCCAGGCCGACTGCGCGGACAACGGTTTTACCTTCGCCAGCGTGGAGCCGGGGACTCCAGATCCGGACCAGGCCTTCAACCCCGGCCAAGTGGACGGTGAGGGCTGCGTGTACCCCTCGTCCGTCAAGACGATTGCCTCCCAGCTTGATGCGAAGTACCCGCCAAACAAGAAGACGGGCGTCGCCTCATGGCGGGCCTACGAGCAGGACATGGGCAACACTCCCTCGCGCGACGGCGGCACCCCGGACTCCAACGGTGGCACCGACTGCGCCCACCCGAGCATCGGCGCCCCGGACACCGCCGAGGTGGCGACCCCCCAGGACCAGTACACGACACGGCACAACCCGTTCGTGTGGTTCCAATCTGTGATCGGCAACACCAAGGAGTGCAACGCCAACGACGTCCCTCTGGGGACGCTGGGCACCAACGGCACCCCGTCGCCCACGGGGCACCTGGCGCGCGATCTTCACAGCGAGAACACCACCCCGCGCTTCGGGTTCATCACACCCAACCTGTGCAACGACGGTCACGACGAAACGTGTGCCGGGACGAACAGCACGGGGGCGCACGTAGGCGGCCTCACGGGCGCCGACGAGTTCCTCAAGTCCTGGATGCCTCTCATCCTCGGCTCTCCGGCCTACAAGCACGGGCACATGCTGGTCGTCATCACGTTCGACGAGTCCGATGTCGGCGGACCGGGCTCTGCCAACGCGTGCTGCAACGAGCCCTCCGGGCCCAACACGCATGCGCCCGGAGACGCGGGTGCCACGACCGACAGCGCGGCCCCCGGGGGAGGCCAGATCGGCGCCCTGCTGCTCAACCCCAAGTACATCGTGAAGGGGGCGACCGATACCACGGGAACGTACGATCACTACTCTGCACTGCGGAGCTACGAGGACCTCCTCGGACTCACGACCGGGGGTGCTGACGGCCAGGGCCACCTCGGCTTTGCGGCGGCCACGGGCCTCGCTCCCTTCGGCACCGACGTGTTCCCGGCCAAGCTGAGCGGCTCCGGCTCGGTGAGATAGCCTCAGTCGAGGCGGCGTTGCGAGATCCGGTACCGCGTGGCATTGCCTACGTATTCGGCGGCGGACAGCCGGATCATCGGCACGTCGGACCGATCCTCGAAGATCTTCGCCGGCACCCCCAGCGCCAGGGCACCCGGCGGCACGACCATGTGGTTGGGCACCACCGCGTTCGCACCGACCGTCGCCCCGCGGCTGATGACGGCCCAATGGAGCACAACGCTTCCGGAGCCAGCCAGCGATTCGTCCTCGAGGGTGCAACCTTCCAGATGCGTCAAATGGCCTACCACGCAGCCGTCACCGATGATGGTAGGAAAGCCGGGGCCGGCGTGCACGACGGTGCCGTCCTGAATGGAGGAGCCCGCACCAACGGTGATGGTTCCGTAGTCGCCGCGGAGAACGGCACCGGGCCAGACGCTCGACTCGGCGCCGATGACGACATCTCCGATTACGACCGCGTCGGGGTGGACAAAGGCATTGGCATCGATGCGTGGTGCGACACCTTCGAGTTCGTAAATGGGCATGGCGGGGGACGCTACACGTGGCCGGCGATCCAGGTCACGCCCTGATACCCGCGATAGCCGAGATAGATCACGCTCGCGACAAGCATCGCCTTGAAGTACCAGGGGATCGGTTGGCGCTCCTGTTCGGCCAGAATGGTGCCACACGTGGGGCACTCGCCCTCCTCGCCCAGATCCTCGTCTTCGACGAGCGCGTCGCACTCCTCGCACCAGGCCATCAGGACCGGCCGCTCCTCATTTCCCCCCGATCCTCACGCGCAGCTTCATCGGTGTGGCGCCGAGGTCGAAGCGTTCCCGAATACCGCGTTCGATGTAGCGCAGGTACGTCTGGGGCAGCCGGCCATTGGTGAAGAGCGTGAACGTGGGAGGGTCGATGGCACCCTGGACGATGTAGCGGATCTTCGCCCGGGGAGCGGCCTGGCGGTTCTGGAGATCCTGCACGGTGCGGTTGAGGGTTCCCGTCGGCACCCGCTGGTGGTAGGCCGTGACGCAGTCGCGCAGCGCAGGAAGGATGCGGTGGACACCCTTTCCCGACAGCGCCGACATCTTGAGCACGGGCGCCGCGCCCAAGAACGCAAGGCGGTCCCCGACGCCGGCCAGTACGTCATCCCGATCGTCAATCGGTACCTGGTCCCACTTGTTCAGCGCCACGATGGTGGGGCAGCCCGAGACGCCGATGCGCTCCGCCAGCCGCTGGTCCTGATGCGACGCCCCGACGGTGGCGTCGATGACCAGAACGGCGACATCGGCGCGCTCGAGAGCACGCAGTGCACGCATCGTCGCATGCTGCTCCGTGCCGCGGTCCACATTGGCTGGGCGGCGCAGACCGGCGGTATCGATGAAACGCACAGGCCCGTCGGGAGTCTCCACGACCGTGTCGATGGCGTCACGCGTGGTGCCCGGCATGTCGTGCACGATGGCGCGCTCCTCGCCGAGGAGCCGGTTGAAGAGCGTCGACTTCCCGACGTTGGGCCGACCGATGATCGCAACGCTGGGCGTTCCCGGGTCACGATCACCCCTGGCGCCGCCCTTTCGGCCGGGTTGAACAGCGCCGTCCTCTCCGTGCTCGGGGAGCGGGACTGGCAGCAACGCCACTACCTCGTCGAGAAGGTCGCCCGTGCCGCGCCCGTGCAGGGAGCTCACCGGGTAGGGGTCGCCCAATCCGAGCGAGACGAACTCCCAGGCGGCCGTTTCACGGCTGGCGCCGTCGACCTTGTTGACGACGAGCCGCACCGGTGGACCGGCCCGCCGGATCACCTTGGCCGCCGCCAGGTCCTCCTCCGTCACGCCTGTCGTCACGTCGACCACCATGAGGATCACGTCCGCTTCGGCGAGAGCGCGCTCCGCTTGGTCGCTCACCTTGGCCTCGAGTGCATCACCGGCAGCCAGCCACCCGCCGGTGTCCATGATGGAGAACGGGACTCCGGACCACTCAGCCGAGAGCTCCTTGCGATCGCGGGTCACCCCTTGCTCCTCTTCCACCACTGCCGCCCGTGTGCCGACGATGCGGTTCACCAAAGAGGACTTTCCGACGTTGGGGCGACCGGCCACTACGACCATGGGACTCACGATCCGCAGACCGGTCGGAACGACGTGCCGTCGAGCGCCAAGCGCAGCGAGGCTCCCTCGGTGGGCACCACCTCGACCGGCCGGGGTAGGTCCGCCAGGGTCGTCCCGTCGAGGAATCGCCCCTCGTTGAGGCACGCATCGGGCAGAAGGCAACGCGACCCGTCGGGCACGCTCTCAAGGGCGCGGGCCAGATCCTCGCCGGTGAGCAGGCCGGCCACGCCGATGTTACCCCCGAAGAACTCGTTTTCTACGGCATGCAATTCGACGTCGCGGCGCGGGTGGGAGGCCAGGAGGGGCGCCAACACGCGGGCGCCGTAGGTGCCGGTCAGGATCGTGATGGGACGGCTATCGACGCCCGCCGGAACCGCGGGGAGTCGCGGCGCGCGGTACCCCTCAGCCGGGGCGGCGTCGACCGACGCGAAGAACCCGTGGCGCACCCCCCCGGGGCCACCCGAGAGTGGCCGAGTGAACGCCTCGGCAAAGGCCCGCGCCATGCCGATTCCATTCTCGTGCTGGGGATAGCCCTCGTAGCTCCGTGCCGAAGGCAGCTCACGCCCGGCCAGCAGGTAGTACTCGTCAGCCGCAAACACCATGCGATGCCCGAGCGCCTTCCGGTAGAGGCGTTGCCACTCGTCGATGGTGTCGAGGACGAGCTCGGCTTCCTCGAGCGTGTGCGGGCGCATTTCGGCCTCGTTGGAATAGCGACTGAGCCCAAGCGGGACCGCCCCCACGCTGGAGAGCGCCGAGTACCGGTCGAGGATCCCGGCCAGCGTGTCTTCGAAGGCGGCGCCGTCGTTGACACCGGGGCAGACCACGATCTGGCCGTGCACTTCGATCCCCCCGTCCAACAGGACCTCCAACCAACGCAGGCTGGTTGCCCCCTTGGGATTGCGAAGCATATGCGCCCGCAGTTCGGGATCAGTCGTGTGGATCGACACGAACAGCGGGCCGAGGCGCTCGGTCAGGATGCGCTCGGCGTCGAGCTCGGTAAAGCGGGTGAGCGTCGTGAAGTTCCCGTAGAGGAACGACAGTCGATAGTCGTCGTCCTTGAGGTAGAGGCTCCTCCGCATGCCCTTGGGCAGCTGGTAGATGAAGCAGAACGCGCAGTGGTTGTCGCAGGTCCGGATCCGATCGAAGACAGCGGAGGAGACTTCCACCCCGAGCGGCTCGCCGGCATCCTTGTCCACCCGCACGACTCGTGGTAACGGCGCGCCGGCGCGGCGAACGAGGACGCTGAGGTCGCTCGCGTCGCTGAGGCGCTGGAAATCGATGACGTCGCGCGGCTCCTGCCCATCGATGCTGAGGAGCTCGTCGCCCACGACCAGACCGGCCCGGGCTGCCGGCGACGCCGCGGTGACCGAAGTCACCGTGGGAGCTGACATGGCTGACAGGTTACTGCCGATAACCTGGACTTTGTGCCCGGAGTCGAACGAGTCATGTTGGCCGAGCCACGGGGGTTCTGCGCAGGCGTCGAGAAGGCGATCAAAGCCCTGGCCTGGATGGTTCGCGTCTTTGAGCCTCCGGTGTACTGCTACCACGAGATCGTCCACAACCGCCATGTGGTCGAGCGCTTCCGTGACCAGGGTGTCGTCTTCGTCGACGACGTGGCCGACGTGCCCGCCGGGGCACCGCTCATGCTCAGCGCCCACGGCTCGGCTCCAGCGGTCGTCGAGGCAGCCAGGGCTAGGGGCGGCACCGTCGTCGACGCGGTCTGCCCTCTCGTGACCAAGGTGCACCACGAGCTCAAGGTGCGGAGCCGTAAGGGGTTCACGGTCCTGTACGTCGGTCATGCCGGTCACGAGGAGGCGGTGGGCACGATGGCCGTCGCACCGGAGTCGGTCCGACTTCTCGAGCACGTCGAAGACCTGGAGACCTTGGACGGGCTCGGCGAGCAGGGCACCCCTGTCGCGTTGTTGGCGCAGACCACCCTGAGTCACGACGAATGGCGTGGCCTCATGGAAGCGGCCCGGCAGCGCTTCCCGGACCTCTGGATGCCCAACCGCAGCGACCTCTGCTTCGCCACGACCAACCGCCAGGCCGCCCTAAAGGCGATCGCCTCGGAGGCAGATGCCGTCGTGGTCATCGGTTCGTCCAACTCCTCAAACACCGTGGCGCTGGCAAAGGTGGCTCAGGCCGGCGGGTGCCCCCGGGTGCTCCGCATCAACGAGGCCGACGAGCTCCCTGACGACCTCAGCGGAACGGTCGGCGTGACGGCGGGGGCCTCGGCTCCGGAGGCCCTGGTCGAAGAGGTCATTGCGCGCCTCGCCCCTGCCCAGGGCGTGACCGAGGTCACGGTCACCACCGAGGACGAGTACTTCCCTCCTCCACCCGAGCTCCGGGAGCTGCTCCGTGCCGTGGGCTCCCTGCTGGGGTTCCTGGCCGGACGGTCCCGGCCGGCCCGTTCCGATCCCGCCGCAGAGGACCGGTCGGTCTCAGCGGCCAATGTCCTCGACCTGCTGGCCTCGTGACCCCGGTAGCGCGATGATTGGCGCATGACGTTCACCCGCATGGACGAATCGACGGCCGAGCAGTGGCAGCACATCATCGTCGAGTCGATCGAACACCAGCCTCGCGTCGCCGATCGCGTCCTCGGCATGCTGGCCTCCCTCGAAGAGATCACCGACGGCTTCGAGGTCGATCAGCTCGTCCACTCACTGCAGACGGCGACGCGTGCCGAGGAGGCAGGAGCCTCTGACGAGGTCGTGGTGGCGTCGCTGTGCCACGACATCGGCAAAGCAGTCTCCGTCATGAACCATCCCCGTATCGCTGCGGAAATTCTTCGTCCGTACGTGAGCGATGACACCTATCGGATGATCGAGGCCCACCAGGACTTCCAGGGCAGGCACTACTACGAATACCTGGGGCAGGATCCCGACGCGCGGAACAAGTACGAAGGGGCGCCCTGGTACGGGTTGGCGGAGCAGTTCGCCGACGAGTGGGACCAGATCAGCTTCGACCCCGACTACCCCACCAAGCCGCTTTCCCACTTCGAGCCTCTGGTCCGCCAGGTCTTCGCCACGCCGCACACGTTTTGAGTCCGCCTCGCGGCGCTACCTCGGGCGCCAGTATTCACACCGATCCGGACCGCGCGCGTGGCGTCATCGAGGGGTCGCGTCGGGAGTTCGACGCGCGGTATCCCGACCTGAAGCTGTCGCCCGTCGTCGGGCTCATCTGCGCCTACGAGGAGCAAGACAACATCGGAGCCGTCCTGGCGGCCATGCCGACCGAGGCCTGTGGACTGGCGGTGACCACCTTCGTCGTGGTCGACGGTGGAAGCGACAAGACAGACCAGGTCGCCAAGGACTCCGGCGCGATCACCTTCGTGTTGAGTGAGAACCTCGGGCACGGCTATGCCCTCCGTGTGGGCTACGCGCTGTGCATTGAGCTCGGCGCACAGTTTGTGGTCACGCTGGATGCCGACGGACAGAATGACCCTTCCGAGATCCCCGTGATGCTCCAACCTCTCGTCGATGACACATCGGACTTCGTTGTCGCCTCGCGTGTCCTGGGTCGCGACACGACCACGGACCGTTTCCGCAAGGTCGGCGTCCGCGTCTTCTCGTGGGCAATGAGCGCAATGGGCCACACGAAGCTCACCGACACGTCGAACGGGTATCGGGCACTGCGGGTCAGCATGCTCGACGACGTGGCCTACCGGCTGGTCCAGCCGCAGTACCAGACGGCCGAACTCTTGATCATCGCCATGAAAAGGGGGTGGCGTGTCAGCGAGCAGCCCACCGTCTGGCTGCCGCGGTCCTCGGGTACGACGAAGAAGGGCAAGAACTGGCTGTTCGGGTTCCGCTACGGGCGGGTCGTGTTCGACACCTGGTGGAAGGTCCGCAAGGAGCCCCGCCACGGCTGAGCCGGTGCGGTGAGCCGGCTTCAGTAGCGCCCGGTCTTCTCCCGCGCTTCGTCATAGACGGCCTGGAGGCGGGGAACGAGCGTCTCGGTGGCGGACCGCACGGCGGAGCGGGACACGCGCCCACCCTCGGTGCGAGGGGGTGCGGGGATGGCAGGACCGATCACCACTTGAATCGTGTACGGCTTCGGCACTGCGCTCCCCTTGGGCATGGCCACGTCGGACCCTCCGATCCCGATCGGCACGATGGGTGCGCCGGTTCGGGCGGACAGGAAGGTCGCACCCTCCATCAGATCCTCCACCACCGTGCCGTCCCGACGCGTGCCCTCCGGGAACAGAACGAGGAGCTCGCCGCGACGCAGGACCTCCTCGGCTCGTTGCAGGGCCTCACGGTCGGCCGACTCACGGTGAACCGGGAAGGCTCCCACCGACAGCAAAAGCTTGCCCAGCCACTTGTGCTTCCACATCTCGTCCTTGGTCATGAAGAAGAGCTTGCGTTCCGTACAGAACGCGGCGAACCCGAAGTCGGCAAAGGACCGGTGCACCGGGGCAAGGATGGCCGGTCCGGTTGCGGGGATGTGCTCTCTCCCGACGACCTTGGGCCGGAACCAGACCCAGAGCGCGGTGACGAAAATCATGCGCTCAACCCGGTAGAGCGCGGAACGCCGGGGGTCGATCTCGAAGGCCTGGTGGCGTCCCGGTGCCTCGGCCTCTATCTCGCCTTCGGGGTCAGGAGACGACCCTCCTGTGTTCAGAGCCACGACAGCACCTCCTCGACCACATCCTGCACGGTGCGCCCAGTGGTATCGACCCGGTGCGCGTCCTCGGCCTCCCGTAACGGTGAGGCATCCCGCGTCGAGTCGATCCGATCGCGCCGCGCCACCCCTTCGGGCGCCTCGTCGTGGCGGCGACGGGCCCGTTCCTCGGTCGACGCCGTCAGATAGACCTTCAGCGCTGCCCCCGGGAACACGACCGACCCGATGTCGCGGCCCTCGACCACTCCCCCGCCGTGGGCACCGACCCAGGCCCGCTGGCGCTCCACCAGGTGACGCCGCACCTCGGGGTTGGCGGCGACGACCGAGACCGCCCGGCCCACTTCGGGCGAACGGATGAGGCCGGTGACGTCACGCCCGTCGATGACCACCTGCTCCCCGACCTCTATCTCCGACGACGCGGCGAGCGCCGCCACCGCGCCCCTGTCGTCCAGGGGTGTGCCCAACTCAAGGGCGAGCGCGGCGACCGCCCGGTACATGGCGCCGGTGTCGAGCCGATCGACCCCCAGCCGCTCGGCGACCGCCGTGGACACCGTCGACTTCCCGGCTCCGGCGGGCCCGTCGATGGCCACCAACAGAGGCCGCGGGGCCCGCGTTCCGACGGCCAGCCGCTCGAGGTCCTGGGCGAAAGTGGGGTAACTGGTTTCGACCGCACCGAAGCCCGTGATCAGGCTCCGCTCAGCCGGACGGGCTGCGAGCGCGGCCACGGCCGCAGCCATGGCCATGCGGTGATCGCCCCGGCTGTCGAAGCGTGCGCCGCGCAGGGGACCCCCGAGGCCCGTGATGGCCAGCGTGTCCCCCTCGATCACGGCACGGGCACCGAAGGCCTCGACCATGTCCGCCACGGCGACCAGGCGGTCGACCTCCTTGACCCGGAGCTCGCCGACGTCGGTGAAGACTGTCGTACCCTGGGCGACGGCAGCCGCCACGGCGAGAGCCGGAATCTCGTCGAGCGAGGGGATCTCTCTGGCCTGCACCTCGGTGGCACGCAGAGGGCCAGCGATAGCCCGGATGGTCGTCGTGCCGGGATCTCCGGGAACCAGCGTGATGGACGCGCCCATCCGCTGGAGGACGAAGACGTAGCCGAGCCGAGCCGGCCCGCTGTACACCCCGGCCACGTCGACTGAGCTGCCCGGCACCACACACCCCGCCACCGCGAAGAAGGCCGATGCCGAAGGGTCGCCGGGCACGGTGCGGTCCACCGGTTTGAGGGGCGAGGCGCGCACGCGCACGATGCGACCCTCGCCCCAGGGTTCGACCGTCAGGTCGGCTCCGGCTTCGATCAGCATCTCCTCGGTATGCGTGCGTGTCGTGACCGCCTCGCGCACGGTTGTGGTCCCGACGGCCGACAGGCCGGCGAGGATGATGGCCGACTTGACCTGGGCGCTGGCCATCTTGGCGGTCCAGTCGATGCCGTGCAGCGCGCCACCGCGGATGAGGAGAGGCGGCTGGCTGTGTGCACCGCGGCCCACCACCGAGGTCCCCATGAGCCCGAGGGGTTCGGCCACCCGGTCCATGGGTCGGGTCGAGAGCGATTCGTCACCCACGAGTTCGGTCTCCCAGTCGAACCCGGCGACCAGGCCGGCCAGGAGCCGCATGGACGTCCCCGAGTTCCCGCAGTCGAGCGGCGCCGCGGGTTGATGGAGGCGGGCCCGACCCCCGTGGACCACGATGGTCCCGTCGTCGCGACGCTCCACGCCCGCCCCCATGGCTTCCACCGCGGCCAGGGAAGCAGCCACGTCCGCTCCGTCCGAGAGCCCCCGGATGACCGACGTTCCTTCGGCCAGGGCGCCCAGCAAAACGGCGCGATGCGAGATGGACTTCTCGCCCGGCGTGCGGACGGTGCCGCGGCATGGTGTGGCGCCGTCGACGACGAGGACGCGCGGTGCCGTCATGACAGCTGCTCGGCCCGGCAGGGGTACCCGTGCGAGGTCACGGCCCCGGCGAGGGTGTCGGCATCCGCACCGTCGACCACCAGGATCAGGACACCCGTCGGCCCCTCGGCCGAGTGGGCGATCTCGATGTCGTAGATGCCGATGCCGGCGTCAGCGGCCAACCGGGTGATCTCGGCCAGCACGCCCTCGCGGTCCGGAACTCGGATGCGCAGTTCAGCGAGGTGCTCGGGTCGTACGGCGCGGGCGGGCAGGTTCCTCCGGGCCGCACTGGCTTTTTCGAGTGAGGCGAGCAGCGCCGGCCGGTCCCCTCTGGCCACGCGGTCCCGCATCGCGCCGAGGTCGGTCACCAGCGCATCGAGCGCGTCGATGATGGCCGCGGCGTTCTCGGTGCAGATGTCGGGCCAAATGCCGGGATGGCCGGCGGCGACGCGGGTCATGTCGCGAAAGCCGCCGGCGGCCAGGCGGAGCAGCGCGCCGTCCTGTTCGGCGCCGTCGGAGGCCGCGTTCATCAGGGTGGCCGCCACGAGGTGGGGCACATGGGAAACGACGGCCACCAGTCGATCGTGGTCGGCGGCCGAGAGGACGAGGACATCGGCTCCCAGGCTCATCACGACGCCCTTCAGCCGGTTGAACGACTCCAGGTCGGTCGCCGCGGTCGGAGTCAACACCCACACCGCTCCCTCGAAGAGGTCGGGGTCGGCACCCTGCAGGCCCGTCTGCTCGGATCCGGCCATCGGGTGACCGCCGATGAACCGCGGGTGATCGGCCTCTTCCACGATGGCGGTCTTCACACCGCTCACATCCGTGACCACCGCGTCGGCGAGCCGCCCGCCCCCGCTGAGGAGACGGCGGGCCACTGCGGCGGCCGCGGCGGCGGGGACGGCGACAAAGACCACCTCCGCCCGGAGGTCGTCACCGGCGGCGTCGACCACGCCCGCCCCGAGTGCGGCCTGCAGCTGCTTCTCGTCGGCATCGAGGCCGGAGACGTACCAGCCGCGCCGGCGCAGACCGAGCGCGATCGACCCCCCGATCAGGCCCGTCCCGACGACGAGTGCCCGCCGGCGCTTTCCGCCCTCAGCCGGGGAGGTCATCGCGGAGCCCTTGGGCGCCGTGGAGGTAGACGTGCTTGATCTCGTCGCGCGACTTGGACGTGTGGACGTGCATGAGGACTCTGATGCAGAGCGGTTTGGATCCGGGCACCGCGATCTCCGCCGCACACAGGAGAGGGACGGCACCGAACCCGATCTCGCGGATGGCGGTCGCCGGGAAGGTGCTCTTCACGTCCGCCGTGGCGGTGAACAGGACGCTGATGACATCGTCCTCGACCAGGCCGTTGCTGGCCATCAGCTCGTGCATGAGCTCCTGGGAGCGCTCGGTGACCTGGGAAACCGTGTCCTCTTCGACCGTCGTCGCCCCGCGCAAACCCCTGACGGTGGGAGCAGATGCCATGGCGGGTCACTCTACCGGCATCGGTCCCGACGCCCAGTTGAACGCCAGTGCCTACGCCGGTTGGCCGGTTGCCGTCGGCCGGGGACCGGCCGCCGCGGCGAGGGCGCGGATCTCGCCCGGTTCGAGGGTGCGCCACTGTCCAGGCGAGAGGGTGGGGTCCCGGACCGAACCGATCCGGGTACGCACGAGGCGCAGCACGGGATGGCCGATGGCGCTGCACATGCGGCGGACCTGGCGGTTGCGCCCCTCGTGGATGACGAGGCGCAGGACACCCGGTCCGAGCACGCCGACCTCGGCGGGTGCGGTCAGCCCGTCCTCGAGCTCGACGCCTTGGCGCAACGAGCGCAACGCACCGGGTGCGGGCGTGCCCCCGGCGACCTCGGCCACGTACTCCTTGGCCACGCCATGCGAGGGGTGCATCAGAAGCTGGGACAGCGCCCCGTCGTTGGTCAAGATGAGCAACCCCTCGGTGTGGCGATCCAACCGGCCGACCGCGAAGACCCGTGGTTCTGGCGGTACGAGCGTCATGACCGTGGGGCGGCCCTGCGGGTCATCGGCGGTGGTGATGACCCCATCGGGCTTGTTCAGCAGGAAATAGACGAGGTCCGGAGCGACCGGCACCAGCAGGCCGTCGACCTCGACCCGGGCGCCCAAGGGATCGATCCGCCGACCGAGGGTGGCAACTTCCCCGTCGACACTGACACGGCCCGCGGCAATCAGCTCTTCACACGCTCGCCGAGACCCGATTCCGACCCGGGCCAGGATCTTCTGGAGGCGTTCGCCCTCAGGCGTCGTCAGAGGCCGCCTCGATGCCGAGGCCCAGCGCCGACTGCATGTCGCGCTCGAGGTCGCCGGCCACCTCGGGACCCGGCAGGAAGTCCTCCACCGCCGGCAGCTGCGCGAGCGAAGCAATCCCGAGGCGCTCCAAGAAAAGGTCGGTGGTGCCGAAGAGGGCAGGCTGGCCGGGACCGTCGGCGTGTCCGACGACCTCGATGTACCCCCGCTGCTCCAACAGGCGGCTCACGCCGTCCACGTTCACACCGCGCAGTGCGGAGATCTGACCCCGGGAGACAGGTTGGCGGTAGGCGACGATGGCAAGCGTCTCGAGCGCAGCGGTCGAGAGACGGTGCGACACCTCCCGGTTCGCGAACCGCTCCACGTACGCTGCGAGATCCGGATGGGTCTGCAGACGCGCCCCGCCGGCGATGCGGGCCAGCACGAAACCCCGGCGCTCACGCTCGTAGGACTGCGCGAGCTCGGCGAGCACTTCGTCCACCCGCTCCACTGGTTCCTCCACCAGCTCGGCCAGCAGCTGGGGTGGAATCGGCTCCACCGCCACCAGCAGGATGGCCTCGATTGTGCGGCCCAGTTCTGCGCTCTCCACGGGATTCAAGCCCTCACCCTTCGTAGTCGTCGATCTCATAGCCCGCCAGCTCGGACAGCCCGCGGCCGCTCGTCACGCCGGCCATTTCGTCGTTGTCCACCCACGAGATACGCAGGTCCCCGAAGTTGGCGCCCTGACCGAGGGTCACCCGCCCCATCTTGCACAGTTCGAGCAGGGCAAGGAAGCGCACGATGACCTCGATACGGGTCCGGCAGCCCTCCACCAGCGAGCGGAACGAGGTCGCACGCTCAGACTCGTTCACGGCAATGAGGTCCGCCACCGCCTCGGACACGGAGACCGTGTCCACCGTGACATGGGACAGGTCGACCCGGGGCACCGGGCGCTCGGCCGACCCTCGGAGGTAGGCCTGGGCCAGGTCTTCTGGCGTGATCCCGGCCAACAAATCCGGAGCATGCACCACGAAGTCGTCGTCGAGCCCCACCTCCCGCGGGATCGAGCGCGACGCTTGTTCGGCCATGGCGACGAAGACGTCGGCGGCCGCGGCGTAGGCCCGGCACTCCAGCAGCCGGGCCAGGAGGAGGTCGCGCTCCTCCCAACCCACCAGATCCTCGTCGTCCTCGCTGGCCTCACGCCCCGGGAGCAGCTTCTGGGACTTGAGCTCGATGAGGATGGCCGCCACGAGGAGGAACTCGGAGAGCTGGTTGAAGTCGATCTGATCGCGCTGCGCCGAGAGCACGCTCACGAAGCCGTCGATCACCGGCAGGAGGGGTATGTCGAGGATATCGAGCTCGTGGGACGAGACGAGGTGCAGCAAGAGGTCGATTGGACCCTCGAAATTTGGTGCGGAGACCGAGTAGGCCACCTGCTGACGTTATCGAACCGGCCGATACGCTCCGCGCACCCCTGACCACCTGCCAAAGCTTGCTCCGGGGCGCCCTACCATGGCGCCCCATGGACAGGGTCCTCTCCGGTATCGCACCGTCAGGCAACTTCACCTTGGGGAACTACCTCGGGGCCCTCCGCCACTGGGTTTCCTTCCAGGACGGGTACGACGCCTTCTACTGCGTGGTCGACCTGCATGCGCTCACCTCGGAGATCGACCCGGCCGACCTGCGCGCCAACACGCTCGATGCCGCGCTGAACCTGCTCGCCATCGGGCTCGATCCAGAGCGCTGCGCCCTCTTCGTTCAGAGCCACGTCCCGGAGCACACCAGGCTGACCTGGCTCCTCGAATGCACGGCCACCATGGGTGAGCTCCGGCGCATGACCCAGTTCAAGGACAAGGGACAAGGCCAGGAGACGGTCCGGGTGGGGCTCTTCACCTACCCCGTCCTGATGGCGGCCGACATCCTCCTCTATGACGCCGTAGCCGTCCCGGTGGGTGACGACCAGCGCCAGCATCTTGAGCTCACGAGAGAGGTCGCCGTCCGCTTCAACAACCGCTACGGCGAGACCTTCCTCGTCCCGGAAGCGGCCATTCCCGGCACGGGCGCCCGCGTCATGGACCTACAGCATCCCGAGCGCAAGATGTCCAAGTCCGCCGACTCCCCGCTCGGCACGATCCGGCTCCTCGACACCGACGACGAGATCACGCGCAAGGTGCGCAAGGCGGTCACCGACACCGACGGCGAGATGCGCTACGACCGCGACGCCAAACCCGGTCTCGCCAACCTCCTGGACCTGTTGGCGGCAACCACGGGACGGACGGCGGTCGAAGTGGCGGCCGGCTACCAACGCTACGGCGACCTCAAGAACGACGTGGCGGCGGCGTTGTGCGACCTGCTGCGACCGGTCCGGGAACGGAGGTCCGAGCTCGAAACGGACCTGCCGTACGTCCACGACGTGCTCGCAAAAGGTGCCGCGCACGCTCACGAGGTCGCTGCCGCGACCTACGCCCGCGCCGCAGAGGCGATGGGGCTCCTCAGCCCGGGCTGATCGGTCCCTCAGAGGCCGAGCACGCCCGCCCACCAGTTGTAGAGGCGATCGAAGAGCCACGTGAGCGGGCCGTGCGGGTACAAGAAAAAGTTCAACATCACCAGGCCGAGCAACACGGGCATGGTGTACTGCCGGTACTTGAGATAGGTCGGCCAGTACCGCGCGGGTAAGAGACGTTCGAAGAGCACCGAGCCATCGAGCGGCGGCACCGGGATGAGGTTGAACGCACAGAGGCCCACATTGACGAGGCTGGCGTAGAAGATGATGTCGGCGCCGGTGGAGAAGGTGCCCGATGACAGCACGCTGGCCCGGGCGAAATGGACGAAGACGAGACCGAAGAGAGCGGCGAGGGCGGCGTTCACGGCTGGGCCGGCCAAGGAGACGAGCACGCCCTGGTTGCGCGGGCTGCGCAAGCGCGAGGTGTTCACCGGTACCGGCTTGGCCCAACCGAAGAAACCGACCGAACCCAACGAGAGAAGCGCGGGAACGATGAGCGTCCCGACGGGATCGACGTGGACCACCGGGTTCAAGCTGAGACGGCCCGCCCGTTTCGCCGTGTCGTCCCCGAAGGCGTTCGCGACATAGCCGTGTGAGATCTCGTGCAGGATGATGGAGGGCACGAGGACGCAGAAGATGATGATCTCCTGTTTCGAGATGTTGTGGTGCGCGACGAGCAAGACGAACACCAGCACACCGGCCAGGATCCATAGCCCGCGTTTGGTTCGTTGGTCCAATGGGCGGCGCCCCCCGGCGGAGGCTCCGGGCGGCCGCACCTAGTGCTTGGCGGCGTCGACGATGCAGAGGCGGGCCGCGGGCATGGCTTCGAGCCGGGCAGCACCGATCGGCTTCCCGCACACCTGGCACCGCCCGTAGTTCCCCGCCTCCAGACGCTCGATGGCGGCCTCGACCTCGTCGAGGGCCTCCCGCAGCTCGGTGGCCAGGCGCTCGGCCTCGCCCCGCTCGGCGGTCACCTGGCTGGAGTCAGCGAAGTTCGAGTCGTAGTTGAGGCCACTCCCCTGGTCAGCGAACCCGAGCTCCGTCAGCTGGGCCTGCAGCCCGGCCTGCTCGGTGCGCAGGAGGGCGGCAAAATCGACATCGGCGGTCTCCGCCGTTGAGGCCTCGTTCGGCATGGGCTCATGCTACGCGGTCCCTCCCCCCTTTGGTTCCCGCTCGGGGGTGGGCGCCCTCATAGGCCCGGCGGAGGTGCTCGGGCGAGACCTTCGTGTAGCGCTGCGTCGTGGCGATGGAAGCGTGTCCGAGGAGCTCCTGGACGACCCGCACGTCGGCGCCCCGACCCAGCATGTGGGTGGCACAGGAGTGTCGTAAGACGTGGGGACTGACCTTCTCGGCGAGACCGACACGGCCCGCGTACTTCTTGACGACTCCGAACACGCCGACCCGGGACAGTCGCCCCCCACGGGCGTTGAGGAAGACTGCCTCGGCGTCGCTGCGCCGGCGCCACTTCTTGGGCTCGAGCAGCGGTCGTCCCTGACCCGAGAGCCACTGGGCCAAGGCATCGCGGGCGAGCCCGCCAAGAGGAACGACGCGCTCCTTGTCCCCCTTCCCGAGCACCCGGAGCAGCGGCAGGTGGCTCCCCTCGACCGCGCCGGTGACGTCGCCGAGATTGAGCCCCACCACCTCACTGACGCGGGCGCCGGTGCCGTAGAGGACCTCGAGCAGGGCGCGATCGCGCAGGATCACCGGACCCGTGCCGACCACGGCGCCGAGGAGCTGCTCCGTCTCTTCCTCGCTCAGCGCCTTCGGCAGCAGGTCCGTCACCGAGATGGACGGCAGGTCGAGGGTGGGATCGTCCCCGCGCATCCCTTCTTCGACCAGGAAGCGGTGGAAACCTCGGATGCTCGAGAGCGCCCTGGCCACGGACGCGGCGCCATGGGTCCGGCGCAATGCGGCGAGGTGCTCCGCCACGTCGGCGGACGTCGCCTCGTCGATGCGGTGGCGCTTCACGCCCTCCTGGTACGTCCCCAGGTCGCGCCGGTAGGCCGCCAAGGTGCGCGGCGAGCGCCCTCGCTCGACCTCGAGCCAGGAGAGGTACTCCTCGGCTTCCCGGGGCAAGGCCGTCACGGTCGCCGGCCGGCACTGCCGAGGCGCTGACGGGCCAGGTACAGGCCGAGCACCGTCGTCTCATCCTTCAGCGACCCGTCACGTACGAGGTCGTCGAGGTCGTCGAGGTGGATCCTCTCGATGGTCATGAAGCCCTCCTCCACGCCATCAGGCCGGGCCCGGATCGCCGAGAGGCCCGTGGCGAGGTAGATCATCGTGTCCTGATCGCTGATCCCCGGTGAGTTCCACGTGCCCACGAGCAGCTCCCAGGTCGAGGCCTCCAGTCCGGCTTCCTCGGCCAGCTCCCGCCGTGCCGTGGTCTCCGGTTCCTCGCCCTCCCGATCGCGCGTCCCCGCCGGAATCTCGAGCACCAGGGCATCGACGGCCGCCCGATACTGGCGCACCAGCGTGACGCTGCCGTCGTCGTGCATCGGGACCACGGTGACCGCACCGGGGTGGCGTATGACGTAGCGATCGAAGGGCTTGTCGTCGGGGTCGAGCAGGTGGAATCGATCCACCCGGAACAGCCAGGCCCGGAGGAGCTCCTCCTCCGAGACGCGGCGGAACCCCGGCACGCGGCTAGGTGACGGCGTCGAGGTCGAGCAGATGGGGCTCGCGCCCGTCCGCCCGCTCCAGCGCCGCGGCCACCAGTTCGCGGAACAGGGGGTGGGCCCGATCGGGCCGGCTCTTGAACTCCGGGTGGGCCTGCGTGGCCACCCAGTACGGGTGCTCGTCCAGCTCGACGAACTCGACCAGCCGGCCGTCCGGCGAGATCCCGGAGCACACGAGGCCCACGGCTTCGAGCTTGGACTTGTAGCGGTTGTTGAACTCGAAGCGGTGCCGGTGTCGCTCGGTCACGCCGAGCGTCCCGTAGGCCCGGGCCACCTTGGAATCGGGCACAAGGGCCGCCTGGTACGAGCCGAGGCGCATCGTCCCGCCCTTTTCGGTCACCTCGGCCTGATCCGGCATGAGGTCGATGACCATGTCCGGGGAAAGGCTGTCGAATTCGCGCGAGTTCGCCCGCTCCAGACCCAAGCGGTCGCGGGCCATGGAGATCACCATCACGTGGAGGCCGAGGCACAGGCCCAGGCACGGTATGGCGTGGTCGCGGGTGTACCCCGCAGCGGCGACCATGCCCTCGATGCCGCGCTCGCCGAAGCCGCCCGGGATGACGACCGCGTCGAGTCCTCGCAGCCGGTCCGTCCCCAACAGGCCGGGCACGAGCTCAGCGTCGATCCAGTCCAACTCCACGTCTGCCCCGTGATGAAAACCGGCGTGGCGCAACGCCTCGACCACGGACATGTAGGCGTCGGGCATGTTCACGTACTTGCCGACGATCCCGACCTTGACGCGACGCGACAGCGACTCCACTCGAGCGACCAGCGTCTCCCAGTGGGAGATGTCGATCGGGTGCGCAGACTCATCGATCCCCAGTGTGCGGCAGACGTAGGAGTCGAGTCCCTGTTCGTGGAGGACGAGTGGGATCTCGTAGATGCTGGGCGCGTCGACAGCGGAGACCACGGCGTCAATGGCGACGTCGCACTGGAGCGAGATCTTCCGCTTCAGGCCCTCGGAAATGGGCTTGTCGCTGCGGCACACGATGGCGTCGGGTTGGATACCACGGCTCCGCAACTCCGTGACCGAGTGCTGGGTGGGCTTCGTCTTCTGCTCGCCCGATACCAAATAGGGCACGAGCGTGAGGTGCACGTAGCACACGTTGTCCCGGCCGATGTCCCGGCGAAACTGCCGAATCGCCTCAATGAAGGGCACGATCTCGATGTCGCCGACGGTGCCGCCGATCTCGACGATCACGATGTCGACGTCCTCGTCGGCGAGACGCTTGATCCGGTCCTTGATCTCGTCGGTGACGTGCGGGATGACCTGCACGGTGCGACCCAGGAAGTCGCCTCGTCGCTCCTTCTCTATGACGGAGCGGTAGACACCACCCGTCGTTGTGTTGGAACGCTTGGACAGGTTCTCGTCGATGAAGCGCTCATAGTGCCCGAGGTCGAGGTCCGTCTCACCACCGTCTTCCGTGACGAAGACCTCACCGTGCTCGCCGGGGTTCATGGTGCCGGGGTCGACGTTGATGTACGGGTCGAGCTTGCACATCGTCACGCGCAACCCGCGGCACTTGAGGAGCCGGCCGAGCGAGGAGGCGGTGAGGCCCTTCCCGAGCGAACTCGAGACACCGCCCGTGACGAAGATGAACTTGCTCACGCCGCCTTCGGCACGGCGAGGATCAAGTCGCGTGATCGGGGCACCCGACCACGATAATCGAAGGCAGCCGAACGCGCGGTGGACTACCGCCCATGTGATGCGCCGAGCAGCTCGCGGGCGTGGGCACGGGCGGCATCACTGTCGGGGTGCCCCGAGAGCATCCGCGACAATTCGGTTACGCGGTCCTCGCCCTGGACGGTCGTCGCGGTCGTCACGGTGCGGCCGCGGGAAGCGCGCTTGACGACACTGATCTGCGCATCGGCCACCGATGCCACCTGGGCCAGGTGGGTGACGACCAGCACCTGGCGGTCCCTCCCGACCTCGTGCAAGGCCTCACCCAGGGACAGCGCGGCGGCTCCGCCCACACCGGCGTCCACCTCGTCGAAGACCATGGTCTGGGGTCCACCCAGGCCCACCAGGCGGATCGCCAGCATCGCCCGGGCGAGCTCGCCACCCGATGCCGCACGGGCCAGCGGTTGCACCGCTTCACCGACGTTGGCGCCGAGCGCGATCTCAACGGGCTCTCCGGCGCCCGCCGGCGCCACCCGGACCTCCAGGCGGGCGCCCGCCATGGCCAGCGCGCCCAGCCGCTCGCCGACCAGGTCGGCGAAGGCACCGGCCGCGCGCTCCCGCACGACGCGCACGGCCTCCTCGGCTGCCGCGAGCTCGCCGCTGCGCGCGTCGCGTTCAGCCTGCAGGCGGACCGCCTCGCCCTCGGCGTCCTCCAACGCAGCGAGCCGGGCCTCGCCATCCCGGCCGTAGGTCATCACGGCGCGCAGGTCCTCGCCGTACTTGCGCCGCAGCCCGGCCAGCAGGCGCCGGCGCTCCTGTACGTCGATGAGGCGTTGCGGATCGTCCTCCCAGCCCTCGACCTCGTCGCGCAGCGTGCGGGCCAGGTCGGACAGCTCGACCGCAGCGGCAGCCAGGCGGGAGTGGGGGCTCTCGAAGGCTTCGCGGCCGGCCAGCGCGGTCCCGGCGCGGCCGAGCAGGTCGAGGGCCCCGCCCTCGCCGGCGGGATCGACCAGGTCCAGCGCCTCGAGCGCGGCATCGCGATAGCCGGCAGCGTCGGCCAGACGCTCCTCCTCCACACGCAGAGAGGCCTCCTCGCCGGGATCCTCGAGGTGGGCGCCCGCGATCTCCTCCACCTGGTAGCGCAGGACATCCGCCTCCCGGGCGCGCTGCTGTGCGTCACCGCCCAGCCCGGCCAGCGCCTCGTCGAGCGCGTGCAGCTGGCTCCGGATGGCGCGCACGCGGCTGAGATCCGTGCCGGCGAAGGCGTCGAGGACGTTGCGCTGTGCGGTGGGTGTGACGAGGGCGCGGTGCTCGTGCTGGCCGTGGATCTCGACCAGCTCGGCCGCCGTCTCGCCGAGCGTTCCCAGCGGGGCCATGCGGCCGTCGACCCAGGCCCGGGATCGGCCCTCGGCGGGGACCGAACGGG
The DNA here is from genome assembly GCA_963755375.1 of uncultured Acidimicrobiaceae bacterium. Lineage (GTDB taxonomy): Bacteria > Actinomycetota > Acidimicrobiia > Acidimicrobiales > RAAP-2 > Bog-473. The sequence goes on from CAVWKG010000016.1 coordinate 836,408, forward strand.
TCAGGATCACTTCGCGGGCGCCGTCATCATCCCCCACGACGAAACGTGCCTCGACCAGGGCTTCCGTGGCGCCGGCGCGCACGATGCCTGGGTTCGTCCGTCCCCCCAGCACCAATTGCAGGGCTTCGACGACCAGCGTCTTGCCGGCACCGGTCTCTCCGGTGAGCGCAGTCATCCCGGGACCGAAGCCCAGCGTCAGATCCTCGATCACACCGAGGTCGCGCACGTGCAAGTCGGTCAGCACGGCACGGTCAGGCGTCCCTGTCGGCCAGGAGCCGGAAGCGGAGGATGCCGCCGAAGGTCTGCGGCTCGTTCCGCACCACCCGTACCGGGCGCTGCGCCACCCGGCAGGTGACCGTGGCGCCGGGCTGCAGGCGCCCGATCTCCAGCCCGTCGATGACGAGGACGCCCGCCCGGTCGGGGACGATCTCGACGGTGACCTCCTGGTCCTCGGTCAGCACGAGGCTGCGGTCGAGCGAGAAGTGCGGCGCCACGGGCGTCAACACCATGGCGCGCAGCGTTGGCGCCAGGATCGGGCCGCCGGCGGAGAGGTTGTAAGCGGTGGAGCCGGTCGGGGTCGCGACGATGAGGCCGTCGGCCGAATAGGTCAACGCCTCTTCCCCGTCGACCGTGGTCGCCAGGCGCACGGTGTGGCCGAAGTCGATCTTCTCGATGACCACCTCGTTCAGGGCCAGCAGAGCAGTGATGCCATCGCCGAGCGAACGGTCGGAGATCGCCACGTCGAGCGCACAGCGCGATTCGATGATCGCCCTGCCGTCGAAGACCTTGCTCAGCGCACCGCGGACCTGGTCCGGCAGGAGGTCCGGCAGATAGCCGAGGCGGCCAAAGTTCACCCCGAGGACCGGGACGTCCTCGGTGGCGGCGAGACGCACGACGCGCAGGAACGTGCCGTCGCCACCCATGCTGACGGCCACCGTGGTCCCGGCGAAGTCGACCTCGGCCAGCTCCACGTCGGCCCCCGCCTCCCTGACTCGGTCCGGTCCGCTGAACTGCAGGATGCGGGCGACGTCCCCCCGCGTGGTCAGCCAGCTCGCCGTGTCGGTGGCCAGCGCGAGCGCGTCCGCGCGATCGGGATGGACCAGAAAGGTGACGGTCGCCATCGCCGAGCGGCGGCTCAGCCGGCCGGGGTGGCCGGTGGAATGTGTCCGTCCGCCTCCGACACGGCGGCGGTGAACAGGGCGGTGGCCTTCCCCGTCCGCTGCCCCAGCCTGTCCTTGCGGGCGTGAAGGAGGAACTCGACGTTGCCGGCCGAGCCGGTCAGGGGGGAGGCCATCGCTCCCATGATGCCGGTTCCGGCGACGTCGAGCGCGGACGCCACTCCCTGGAGCGCGCCCAGCCAGACCCCGGGGTCCCGGATGACGCCCTTGCCCCGGGAGACGGCGGCGCGCCCTGCCTCGAACTGGGGCTTGACCAGGAGGACCAGGTCGGCGTCGGGCGTCGACACCGGGCCGGTGAGCGCGGACACGACGCTGCGCAGCGAAATGAAGGAGAGATCGGCCACCACGAGCGGACACGGCTCGTAGGCGGGGTCGGCGGCACGGAGGTCGTCGACGGTGAGCGTCCGCACGTTGGTGCGCTCCAGGACCGTCACGCGGGGGTCGCCGCGGAGGGCCGGATGGAGCTGCCCGTGGCCGACGTCCACCGCGTAGACGTGCGCCGCGCCGCACTGGAGCAGGCAGTCGGTGAAGCCGCCGGTCGAGGCTCCCGCATCGAGGGCGCGCTGCTCGGCGACGACGATCGGAAACCGATCGAGTGCGGCCGCCAATTTGAGACCGCCACGGCCGACGAAGGGCGAGGACGGCCCGAGCAGGACGACGGGCTCGTCCGGGGCGACCAGGCGTGCCGCCTTCCCGGCGGGTGCACCCGAGACGAGGACGCTGCCGGCGGCGACGGCCGCCCGGGCCTCCTGCCGGGAGTCGACGAGGCCGCGTCGCACGAGCTCGGCGTCGAGCCGGCGGCGGGCCCCGCTGGTCAGCTGGCGGCCTTCTTGGTCGCCGGGTTGTCCGCCTCGGAACCCTTCTTGTTCTTGCTCTGGGACTTCTTGGCCTCCGCCTTCGGCGAGCTCGACGGTGCCTTGATGCCCGGGAGGCGGGACGGAGCCACCTTGGTGGCGGCATCGCGGGCCCGCGTGGCCGTCTTGCCGGCCGAGCTGCCGACACCCCTGGCCGTCTTGCTCGCCTGAGTGGTCACGCCCTTCGCCGTCTTCCCGGCCTTCGTGGTCACGTCCTTGGCGGCCTTGCCGGCCTGCGTGGTCACGTCCTTGGTGGCGCTGCGACCGGCCTTGGCCGACTTCTTCATGACCTCGGCCACCTGCTTGGCCAGGGACTCGAGGGACTTCGGGTCGATGCGCTCGAGCTGGCTGGCCACCTCGTGGCGCACCAGTTCGAGGACCTGCTCGCTGGACTTGCGGCTCCGCTCGACCAAGTTGTCGACCCACTCCTGTGCCTGGCTGCGCTGGATGTCTCCGGCGTTCACCAACTCTCGCACGATCTCCTCGGCCCGGCCACGGCTGACCTGCCCGAGGACCGTTCCGGCATCGAGGTATTTGCGTATGCGCTCATTGCTTGCCATTGCACAAGAGTATCTGAAGTGCTAGCTGGTGGCAAGCACTTCATCCGGCCGTCCCGAGGGCCTGGCGCACCAGCCTCAGCAGGTCCGGCGCCACGACCGCCGCAGCGGCATCGGCCGGGACGTGGCCCGGGCGGGTGACCCCCGAGAGGACCAACGCGAAGGGAATGCCCAGCTGTGCCGCCAGTTCCCCATCGGTCGTCGGCCGGTCACCCACCATGACCCGCAGCTCCCCCGCGCCCACGAGTCGGTTGATGGCATCGGCGGTCGGGCGGTGCGGTTTCCCCGCCACCTCGGGCGCCGTCTGGGCGGCGGTGACGACGGCCGCCAACAGCGCCCCGGCCCCCGGCACCAGGCCGTCGGGGGTGGGGAGGGTCGGATCCTCGTTGGTGCCGATCAGCCGGGCCCCCGCCCGCACGGCAGTCGCCGCGGCGGAGACCGCGTCGAAGGTGAACGAGCGCGTCCAGCCCACGACGACGGCGTCCGCCGGCCCGTCCGGGACCACCTCGACCCCGCGGGCGGCGAGCGCTTCGACGACCCCGTCATCGGCCAGCACGAGCGCCGACGTCCCCGGGTCGAGCAGGCCGGCGGCCACGTCGGCCGAGCTGACGAGGTCGGCGTCGTCCGCCGTGATGCCGCAGTGGGCCAGGCGCCGGTGCAGTTCAGCGCGCGTCGGCGCCGAGTTGTTGGTCGCGAACAGGACGCGCACCCCTGCACCGCGCAGCCGGGCCACCGCCTCGTCCACGCCGGGGATGGGCTGCCCCGTGAGCCACACCACACCATCGAGGTCGACGACCCATGTCCCCTCGGGCGGCGGCGGCCACATCGGGCCGAGGCTAACCGGCCTCCTACACTGACCGGCCGGGGCCGACCTGGACGTCGAAGGGGACGAACTGGTGCTGCGGATGCGTGCGATCGAGAAGGCCGAGGGCGTCCACGGCGACATCCGGGTGCCCCTCTCGGCGGTTCGGGCGGTCCGCTCCGTCGACGAGCCGTGGCCGGAGCTGCGCGGCATCCGGGCGCCGGGTACCGGGATCCCCAACGTGATCGCCGTCGGCACCCGCCGCGGCAGCTTCGGCAAGGACTTCGCCGCGGTCCACGGCAAGGGGCACGCCGTGGTGGTCGAGCTGGACGGCACCGACTTCGCCCGTCTCATCGTCACCGCGGACGACGCGGCCGCCCGGGCCCAGCGAATCACACAGGCCGTCGGTCAGCACTGACGGCGGGTCCGGGTCGGGGCCGGTGTCAGTTCAGCTGTCGGCCCACGGCGGCTGGAAGCTGATGGACCGGGCGACGTCACGCCGGGTCACCGAGCCGACCACACGCTCCCCCTCGAGCACGGGCAGCCGGGACCGCTGGTGTCGGCACATGATGGCCACGGCGTCTTCGAGGGGGACGTCGATGTCGAGCGCCACCACGTCGGCGGCCCCGGCGAACTCGGCCAGGCTGACCTGCCTCGGATCCCGACCAGGAGCGACGACCTGGGCCACGATGTCCCGGTTGCTCACCATGCCGGCCAAGCTGCCGTCGTTCTGGCACAAGGGGACGGCGTCCTCGCCGTGGCTGGCCAGGAAGCAGGCCGCATCGGCCGCGGTCCCCGTGGTCCGGAGGACCTCCACGTCCCCGCTCATGACGTCCCGGATGGTCCTCATGGCGACCTCCTGCAGCGGCCCGGTCTCAACCATCAACCTTCGCGCCCTTCACGCCGGGCGGCAATGGCCTGCGGTGTGGGACTGCCGGCGTCCCGTCGGCCACGCATCCCCTAGTCACGCCGGCAACGCCTGTAGGACCTGCCGGAACAGGCGGGCGAGGGCGCTTCAGCCGAAGGCGAGGAGGTTGGTGGGATCGGCCAGGACCTCGCCCACGTCGCGCAGGAACCGCGACGCCGCCTGCCCGTCGACCAACCGGTGGTCGAAGGCCAGGCTCAGGGTCATGACCTGGCGCAGGACGACTTCGCCCTCGAATTCCCACGGCCGCCGTTGCGCGGCCCCGATGGCGACGATGGCCGCTTCGCCCGGGTTGAGGAGCGGCACTCCGGCGTCCACACCGAAGACGCCCACGTTGGTGAGGGTGATCGTCCCGTCGCGGAGGTCGGCGGGAGTACAGCGGGCGGCACGGGCCCGGGCCGTGAGGTCCGCCAGCGCAGTGGTCAACTCACGCAGGGTGAGATCCTGCGCGTCCTTGATGTTGGGCACGATCAGGCCACGCGGTCCGGCCACCGCGATGCCCAGATGGACGAAGCGCTTCGTGACCACCTCCGCTGACCCCTCGTCCCACGACGTGTTCAGGGAGGGATGGTCGCCCAGGGCGAGCACGACGGCCCGGGCCACCACCGCCAGCGGCGTCACGTGGAGCCCCTCGAAGCGCGGGTTCTGCCGGAGGCGATCGACCAGTTGCAGCGTGGACGTCACGTCGACGGTGAGGAAGACGCAGGCCTGCGGCGACGTGGCCACGCTGCGAACCATGGCCTCCGCCATGTGCTTCTGGACGCCTCCAACGGGTGCCCTCGTCTCGCGGACGGTGCTCTCCGGCGCCGACGATCCGGCGAGGTGCAGGGCCAGGTCCTCGCGTGTGATCACGCCGCCCGGTCCGCTGGCGGTCACCTCGGCCAGGTCGACCCCTTTCTGCCGGGCCATGAACCGCACCGGCGGCGCGGCCAGTGGCCGGGCAGGCCGCGCCGGCGGCGGGGCGGGGACACGCTCCCGATGCTCCCGGCCGTTCCGCCGGCGGCGGCTGGGCGGTGGCTCCGACGGGCCGTAGCCGACGAGCATGGGCACCTTCTCTTCACCACGCTCCTCCCCCGCGGGGGTGTCGATAGCGATGAGCGGGGCCCCGACCCGGACCGTGTCCCCCGCCCCGGCCAGCAGTTCGAGGACGGTGCCGGCGAAGGGGCTAGGCAGCTCGACCACGGCCTTCTCGGTCTCCACCTCGAGGAGAACCTGGTTCAGCGTCACGTCGTCGCCGACCGCGACGTGCCAGGCCACGACGTCGGCCTCCATGAGCCCCTCGCCGAGGTCGGGCAGGACGAAGCGGCGGACGCTGCTCATGGCTGGAAGCACCGGTCCACCGCGTGAAGGATCCGGTCGGCGTCGGGGAGGTAGTGGTGCTCGGCCCGGGAGGGCGGGTACGGCGTGGCGAAGCCTCCGACCCGGCGGACCGGCGATTCGAGATGGTAGAAGCAGCGCTCGGTGACCCGCGCCGCGATCTCGGCCCCGAGCCCGCCGAACACCGACGCTTCGTGGGCGACGACCAGCCGGCCGGTCTTGCGCACGGAGGCCTCGATCGTCTCGAAGTCGACCGGCGAGAGCGAGCGCAGGTCGATCACCTCCATGGAGGTCCCTTCCTCTTGGGCGAGGCGCGCCGCAGCGAGGGCCGTGCCGACCATTGGGCCGTAGGCGGCGACGGTGACGTCGTTCCCTGGCGTGAGGACAACGGCCCGGTGGAGCGGGACGTCGGACAGCGGCCGGTCCTCGTCGACGTCTCCCTTCTCCCAATAGCGCCGCTTGGGCTCGAAGAAGACGACCGGGTCGTCGGACGCGATGGCCTGTTGGATCATGCGGTACCCGTCGGCGGCGTTGCTCGGCGTTACCACGCGTAGCCCCGCGGTATGCGCGAAATAGGCCTCGGGCGACTCCGAGTGGTGCTCGACCGCGCCGACCCCACCGCCGAAAGGGATGCGGATGGTCAGTGGCATCGCCACCCGGCCCTCGTTCCGGTAGCGCAACTTGGCGACCTGCGAGACGATCTGGTCGAAGGCCGGATAGACGAAGCCGTCGAACTGGATCTCGCACACCGGCCGATACCCCCGCATGGCCAGCCCGACGGCGGTGCCGATGACGCCGGACTCGGCCAGCGGCGTGTCGATCACGCGTCGGTCGCCGAAGTCCCGCTGCAGGCCTTCGGTGACCCGGAACACGCCACCGAGCTTCCCGATGTCCTCCCCCAACAGGACGACCTTGGGGTCGCGCTCCATGGCCTGACGCAACCCGTTGTTGAGCGCCTTGCCCAGGGACACGGTCATCATCACTGGCCCACGTCGAACCCGGCGAGGTAGGCGGCGTAGGCCTCTTCCTCCGCCTGCAGCAAGGGGTGCGGCTCCGCGTAGACGTGAGCGAACAGATCCGCCGGTTCCGGGTCGGGCATGGCGAGGCACCCGTGGCGCAGCGCGGCGGCCACTTGATCCGCCTCTGCGTCCACCCGCTGGTCGAACTCGGGGCCGGCGAAGCCCTCGGCGTGCAGCAGTGCATGCAGCCGGGCGAGCGGGTCCTTGACCCGCCACTCCTCCTCGTCGGCGGGCGAGCGGTACCGGGAGGGGTCGTCCGACGTCGTGTGCGGCCCCATGCGATAGGTGACGGCCTCGATGAGCGTCGGCCCCTGACCGGCCGAGGCGCGCGCCAGGGCGAGCCGCGTCGCGGCGAGGACCGCCAGCACATCGTTCCCGTCCACCTGGATCCCCGGGATGCCGTACCCCTGGCCCCGCCGGGCGAGGGAGGCGTGCGACTGCACGCGGACGGGCTCAGAGATGGCCCACTGGTTGTTCTGGCAGAAGAAGACGACCGGCGCGACGTAGCTGGCGGCGAATCCGAAAGCCTCGGCGACGTCACCCTCGCTCATGGCGCCGTCACCGAAATAGGTGAGGGCCGCCGACGTGGCGCCGTCGAGCGTGATCCCAAGGGCGTAGCCGGTGGCGTGGAGCGCCTGGGAGCCGACGACGATGGCCGGCGTGGCGATGCCGAAGGTGGCGGGGTCCCAGCCGGAGAGCCCGGCGCCGCGCCAGAGGCGCAGCATCATCACCGGATCGACACCCCGGCAGTACGCCACACCGTGCTCCCGGTAGCTGGGGAAGACGAAGTCGTCGGGCCGGAGCGCCCGGGCCGACCCGACCTGCGCCGCCTCCTGCCCGAGGAGCGGGGCCCACAGCGCGAGCTCGCCCTGCCGCTGCAGTGCCATGGCCTCGGCATCGATGCGGCGCACGACCGCCATGTCGCGGTAGAGGTCGCGCAGCTGGGCGGCATCCACGTCGGTCACGAGCTCCCAGTAGGGGCACCCCACCGTGCGCTGCCCGTCGACTGAGATCAGCTGGACGAGGCCGTCGTAGCCCATCCACTCGGAGATCCTCGCCTCCGGAACCCGCACCTGCGCAGTGGTCACCTGGGCTCCCTTCACGAGCTGGGCTCGACAGGAGCATTCCATCATGATTCACCGATTTGGCGCGGGAGAATGAATCAGATCAGACCTTGGACACGGCTTTTACGCGCTGTTTCCCGAATCGACGCAACGGGCGACCAGGCGGTCCGCTTCGACCGCGCGGTCGGCGTACGGACGGTCAGGAGGCCTTGCGGCGGGCGGCGGTCTTTGGCCGGGCCGGCTGCTTCGCCGTCTTGGCCGCCTTCTTGGCTGGTGCCGCGCGCTTGGCCGGCGTCCGCTTGGCCGCCGGGGTCCGCTTGGCGCTCTTGGACTCGCTGACCGGGCGGGCCGCCGCCGCGATGCTGGCGTTGAGCGCCTCCATCAGGTCGACCACCTTGGCCGCGGGCTCGGGACCCTCCTGCAGCACGATCTCGTGCCCGGCGCGCTTCTCCTCGATGAGAGCCTCGACTTTCTCGCGGTGCGTGTCGTGGAAGCGCTCCGGATCCCAGTCGCTCTCCATCGACTCGATGAGGAGCTGCGCCATGGAGAGCTCGCGGTCGGTCACGTCGCCCGTCTCGGGCAGCTCGAGGTCGCGCCCGGGGCGCGGACCTCGTCGGAGAAGTACATGGTGTGGAGGGCCAGCGCGTCGTCCTCGGGCCGGATGGCGACGAGATACTCCTTGTTGCGCATCACCAGCGTGGCAATGGCGACACGCCCGGCCTCGGCCATGGCCCGACGGAGGAGGGCGTACGCCTTGTCGGCACCCGCACCCTCAGGGGCCAGGTAATAGCTGGACCGGAAGAAGACCGGGTCGATGTCGACCAGGCCGACGAAATCGGAGATCTCGATCTGGCGCGACTTCTTCGGCTCGGCGGACTCGAGCTCCTCCTCGGTGAGGATGACGTACTCGCCCCCGCCGAGGTCGAACCCGCGCACGATCCGGTCCTGGGGAACCTCCTCGCCGGTCCGCTCGTTGACCTTCTTGTAGCGGATCCGATCCGACGTCCCCTCCTCGAACTGGTTGAAGTGGATGCTCTTGTCCGACGTGGCCGGATAGATGCCGACCGGGATGTTCACCAGTCCGAAGCTGAGGGCGCCCTTCCAGATCGTGCGTGCCACGCCCAACAAAATACCAGCCCAGAGCAGGTCCACCACCTTGTTACAGCCTTTCGTCACACTGAGGCCATGGTGAAGGAGGCACAAGCCGGCTTCGGGACCGCCCTGCTCAGCGGGTTGGCCGAGCTGGGCCCGGTCGAGCCGTTCTCGGGAGATCTGTCCCTTGAACTGGGAATTTCCGTCTGGCTCCGCACGAGCGGGACGTCGCTCCTGCAGGCACGGTCCTCTCTCCTGGAAATCCGCCGGGTGATCCTTGGGGTCTGCGCCCTGGACCCGGCCACCGAGCCGTTCCCCTTGATCGGCCGGTCCCCTCGATCCGACGTGGTCAACCTGGTCGCCTACGTCTCGGACCTCCTCCGGAGGGCGTCGGCCGGGCTTGGGTGGAACGTGGAGACGGTCGTCCAGGCCGTCGTGGCGGAACTGCCCGAACCAGTGGACGAGGCCCTCGGGGCGTAACGCTCAGAACCCGAAGGCGCCGATGATCTCGCCGTTGAGGCCGGCGCCCGCCATGCTGCCGAGGAAGGGAGAGTCGCCGTAGGAGAAGACATCACCGCGGGCCGAGGCCACCCAATAACCCTGGCCGTCCTGCGTCCGGAAGATGGTGGTGGCCGGGTTGAAGACGTTGACGTAGCCCAGCGGGGCGCCGAACGGACTGGCGTCGCCGAAATTGTCCACGACGCCGTTGGCATAGAGCAGCCAGTAGCCGTTCCCATCCGGTGTGGCGACGGCACCGACCACTGGCACGGTCGAGGATGGCGGGGCGCCGTAGAAGGTCGCGTCGCCGAAGGCGTAAACCCCGCCCGCGCCCGTGACCAGCCAGTAGCCGTTCCCGGACCGGTCCGGCATCACGGCCACGGCGGCACCCACACAGCCGCCGATGCCGGGACAAGAGCCCTCGAACTTGGCATCGCCGAACGCGAAGACGCCACCGTCCGAGGCGACCATGAAGTAGCCCCGACCGGTGAACGTGGGAACCATGCCGACGATCGGTGCGTTGAGGCTGTTCGGCTGGCCCGATCCCGCCGGGTGCAGCCCGACCCCGGGGATGGAGCCGTAGTAGGAGGCATCGCCGAAACTGAAGATCCCGCCGTCGGACGCCACGAGCCAGTACCCGTTCCCGGTGGACGTCGGTGTGATGCCCACCACCGGGCGCTGGAGGGCGGTGCCACCCATGGAGCCGTGGAAGGCGGCCGTGCCGAACGAGAAAATGCCGCCGTCGGACCCGACGAGCCAGTAGCCGTGGGAGGCTTCCTTGACCGGGAAGCTCTCCGGGCTGCCAGTGGCGCCGAAGTAGTTCACGCCCTGCGCCACGCTGGGCGTGAGGGTACAGGTGCCGAAGCCCACAAAGGTGACCGTGATCCCGTTGGTGCCGACGCTGCACACGCCCGGCGTGCTGGAGGTGACCGACGGCGTGCCGTCGCCGGTCGTCCCCAGGTCCGCTGTGAAGCCGAAGAACTCGCTGGCCGGCGACGGGATGTTCGTGATGGTCGGAATGGTCGCGTTGGCCCGCCCGATCGTGAAGGTCTGAGCCGCGCCACTGCGCGCGAGATAGTTGATGCCCGCACTTACCTGGGCGTTCAGGGAGCACATGCCGACGCCGACGTAGGTGACCGCAAGGCCGCTGGTGGAGCAGACGGTGGGCGTACTCGACGTGACTGACCTCGTGCCGTCGCCGTTGGTGTTGACGACTGCCGTGAAGCCCCCGCCGAAGATCCCGCTGGTGGGCGGGTTCGTGATGGTCGGTGCCGTGGGGGTCGCCTGGCCGACAGTGACGGTGGTCTGGGCCGAGGAGGCCGCGATGTAGTTGGCGTCGGCGGCCTTAGTGGCGGTGACGAGGCATGTGCCCGCCGAGGTCGAGGTGAGCTGGCCCGACGAGATGGCGCAGCCCGATGCCGTATCGCCCACCACGGCGTAGGTCACGGCGCCGGTGCCCGAACCCCCGCTCGCGGTGAGAATGAGGGGGGTGCCGAAGGTGCCCGTGGTCGAGGTGACGGTGAGCGTTGCCTGGTTAGCCGGGGCCAAGGTCACCGTGGTCTGGGCCGAAGAGACTTGGCTGTAGTTGGCGTCGGCGGCCCTGGTGGCGGTGACGAGGCATGTGCCCGCCGAGGTCGAGGTGAGCTGGCCCGCCGAGACGGCGCAGTTGGATGCCGTGCCGTTGGCCACGGCGTAGCTGACGGCGCCGGAGCTCGACCCCCCGCTCGCGGTGAGCGTGAGGGGGGTGCCGAAGGTGCCCGTGGTCGAGGTGACGATGAGGGTCGCCTGGCTGGCCACGCCTGGCGAGACCGAGCCGCTCGAGCCGCTCGAGCCCGAGTAGTTGCCGTCGGTGTCAGTGAAGGTGGCCGTCACGTTGTAGGCGGTGCTGGCCTGGGCGTTGCTGATCAAGCAGGTGGCCACGCCAGCCGTGAGCGCTGTGGTGCTCGAGCACGCCGAGCCGGTCCACGCGACCGTGCCGACGGGGGTGCCGCCGGGGCCGCTGACCGTGGCGAAGAAGACCAAGATACCCCCCGTGGACGTGCTGGCCGCGTTGTTCGTGATCGCGGTGGCCGAGGTGGCCACGCCTGGCGAGACCGAGCCGCTCGAGCCGCTCGAGCCCGAGTAGTTGCCGTCGGTGTCAGTGAAGGTGGCCGTCACGTTGTAGGCGGTGCTGGCCTGGGCGTTGCTGATCAAGCAGGTGGCCACGCCAGCCGTGAGCGCTGTGGTGCTCGAGCACGCCGAGCCGGTCCACACGACCGTCCCGACGGGGGTGCCGCCGGGGCCGCTGACCGTGGCGGTGAAGACCAAGGTGCCTCCCGTGGAGATGGTGGCCGCGTTGCCCGTGACCGCCGTGGCCGAGGTGCTCAACGCTCCCGCCGGTGCAGCGAGCAGACCGAATGTGAGCAGCATGGTGGCGACAGCAATAGCGGCGGTGAGCCCGCTCCTGAGCTTCACGATTCGGTCCTGGCCGCCAGGCCGCCGCACCAGCCTCCGACATGGCCGACCACGGCAACGTGCCAATCGAAATCAAAATCACCGCCCACGACCACGCACACTACGACGGCAGCGGCACATGGCAAAGTGGACGCCGAGGCACGTGACTTTTGTCAGCCTCAGGGCCGACAATCCCGAGTTTTCCAGCCCGGCGAAGTACGCCTCGCCTGACGGGTGCAACGAAGCGGCTCTTTCCCCGGTCATCCCAAGGTAGGCCGGCGGCCCGGCACCTCTATGCCCTGTATCTCCCCATCAGGTTCACGATGAACCTCTTGCTGAGGTTGAGATCTAGCTCGGTACCTCAACCGAGAGGCAGCCTCGGTCCGCTGACAGGGTGACCGTGGGCATCCACACCGGCGGGTCATGATGGGGGTGCATGGCGGCACGAAGACGGCGCAGGCTCATTTTCGGAGTCGTTGGCGTGGCCGTGTTCGTGCTCCTGGTGGCCTTCCTCGGGCCCTACGTGTACATCCATCTCATCGAGGGCCCTGCCCCGGCGAAGCTCGCGCTCCCCAAGTCGTCCCCAACGACGACTCCGAGCTCGTCGCAAGGATCGGCGACGACGTCGTCGTCGATAGACGGGACGTGGAACGTCGGCCCCGGCTCCACAGCCGGTTACCGCGTGCAAGAGGTGCTGATCGGCCAGAGCGCGACGGCGGTCGGTCGGACGAACAAGATCTGGGGCTCCCTGACGATCGCCGGTTCGACAGTGACGAAAGGTACCTTCACCGTCAACATGGCGAGCGTCCTGAGCGACCAGAGCGAGAGGAACGCACACTTCGACGGACCCATCTTGGACGTGAGCCAATACCCCACCGCGACCCTGACCCTCTCCTCCCCCATCGACCTGGGGACCATCCCAGCCAACGGCGTCGTCAAGCCGTACAACGCCATGGGTGCCCTGGACATGCACGGCGTAACGAAGTCGGTGACCTTTCCTGTTTCGGCGGAGCGCGTTGGGACCGAGATCGACGTGCTGGCCGACATAACTATCCCGTTCTCCGATTGGAACATCGCCAATCCCAGCATCGGCGGTTTCGTCACCACCGCGAACAGCGGCACCCTTGAAGTGCTGCTTCATCTCACCCAGGGAGCCGGAAACCCAGCCTCGACCTCGTCAGGTTCGGCCGGCTCAGCCGGCGGGGGTGGGCCGATCACGGTCCCCAGCACCACCGTTCCACCACTTACCGTCCCCTCGAGCTAACCCGTCTGCATCCAGCCTCGCCCGAAGGAGCGGAGATACCATGTGACGGCCACCTCCCCGGGTTCGCCTCGATTGGCGCGTCATCGCCCCACTCGTCCAGGCGCAGCACAGCTTGGTTGAGTACTTCCTCTGCGACATGCGGGCACGGATGGGGTATGTCCAGTGGAGCCGTCGCCAAGCAACTGCGAGAGAGGATTCCGTGACAACCGTCAACCAGCCCCTCAAGAGCGGCCGCAACCGCGTCTCTGACCCGCGTCCGGGCCTGCGCCGCCTGCGTGGTTGGGCTCCCGCCCTGGTGTCGCTGGCGCTGGCGCTCGCCTATGGCCTCTACATCGCGCTCCGCACCTACGAGGTGGATCTGGGGGTGTATCTCCGCCTTGGCGGGAGGTACGTCTTCACGTCGCACCTCTATTCGTTCGTCCTGCCCAATACAAACCTCCCGTTCACTTACCCTCCTTTCGCGGCACTCCTGTTCGCGCCATGGCAGCGGACATTCACCACCGTCGGATCAGTACAAGCGGTCTGGACCATGTGCAACGTGGCCGCGCTCATCGGTGTGCTCGTCCTCTCCGTGCGCCTGGTCAAACCATCACTCAACAAGGTGGCGACGTGGCGCCTCGCTCTCGCTTTGAGCCTTCCTGCCCTACTCCTCAATCCGGTGTTGATCACCATCGGCTTCGGCCAGGTCAATCTGTTCGTGACCTTCCTCGTGATGTGGGACCTGCTCAGCGAACGCCGCATCGGAAGGCGACAATTGCCTCTCGGAGTCGCCATCGGGCTAGCGGCGGCAGTCAAGCTCACACCGTTGCTCTTTGTTCCTTATCTCCTGTTGACCAAACGGTGGCGGGGCGCATTGACCTGCGTGCTCAGCTTCATCGGATGTGAGTTGGTGACGTTCCTGGTCTCGCCCGCGTCTTCAGGGGCCTATTGGACCAAGGCCGTCTTCAGACCGGGTCGCGCCGGCGATCTCTCCATCGTCGACAACCAGAACCTCTGGGCGGTTCTGGATCGTTTCACGCACGGTGTACTCCCCGACGCCGTCATGCTCCCGCTGCTGGTCGTGACAGCGGCCGCAGGACTCTGGCTGGCGGCCCAAGCGCACCGACGCTCGTCGCCGCTGTTGGGTGTGCTCATCTGTGCTGTGACGTGCCTCATCGTGTCTCCCATCTCCTGGGTCCACCACATGGTGTGGGTCGTGCCCGCGATTCTGTGGCTTGCCTTGGCCCCCGACAGACCTCGCTGGGGACGGGCTTTCGCCGCCGCCGCCGCCGTCCTCTTCTGGAGCGCACCCGTTTGGTGGGTGCCCTACAAGAACACCTCGGATCTCCACCTGAGCCCGATGGAACTCATGGCTGGCAACTCCTTTTTCTTCGCCATGCTGATATTTCTGGCCGGCGCAGCCGTCCTCGTCATTCGACGTCGGGGCGACACGGCAGACGAGGCGGCGCACCCGGGAACGCTGGTGTAAACACGCCCTCGAATTCAGCGAGATCGACCGTCGTTGTCCCAGAGATTGACGCTCAACCGGCCGCTTCTTCTTCGAGCTCGCGGTCGTGCAGCGTGCGGGTCCCTCCCACGAGTTGTCCGGGAGTTGTGAAGGGTCGGATCGAATTGCTCTACCGAGCGCCCCGCACGATCGCCAGACTCATGAGCGAGGGCGGGGTGATCGCGGGAGCATCCGGGGGGATTCGTCACCCCGCCCTCTTCTCGATTGCCCTGAACGGACATGGTTTAGGCAGTGCGACGGAGCGGTTGAGACCCGTGCGCAACGTAGCGTGAACCGTGCCCAGAAGTGGGGCTGCCAGTCGGGCACGCCGTCGCCAGGCGTTGCGTAACCGTTGTGTTTGTTTGGTCTGACCGGCTCTATCTGGGCGATGACCCCGATGTCACGATCCGATGCGGAGGGGCGGTGATTGGGGGAACCGATGCACGCACGTCGCGGATCGCCGTCCCTCCCCCACAGCCAGAACGTGAGACACCACCTGGTGTAGAGGCGAGCGGGACAGAGAACTACGCCTTCCCGCGATCAGCCCGACCACTCCGGTTCCCAATCCGAGATCCACGTGTCGAGCCCAGTGATCTCCAGCACTCGCTGGACCTGCGGACCGGGACGACAGATAACCAAGGTCCCACCATCCTTGATCGTTATGCGTCTGGCCGCGTGGATCGCGCCGATGCCCGACGAATCCATGAAGCTCAGCTGGGAGAGATCGAGGACGACCAAAGAACCAGGCGGTCCGGTAAGTCGATCAGCGAGGCCCTGAGACGTCTTCACGTCGAGCTCGCCAGTCAAGACGAAAATGCGACCACCCTCGATTTCGCGAGAAGTGACGCCAAATGAGTCCACCATCACCTACCTCTTGTGCGTGAGCCCAACGAAGAAAAGTGCCCGCCCTCCTGCGGGGAAGGCAAGGCGATGAACATCGAGAGAATCTCCACTCGTGGTGCGCCTGTCCTCACCCTCCCTTCGGCCGCAGTTGCGTCGGTTGCAGCCGCATCGGCAATCCGCCCGGAGATTGTTGGCACAATCAAGGCGGGATTTCAAGGGGGAGAATGAAGACCGACGAAGTGTGACCAGAGACGTTGGCGCTGTCCTCGGGAGCGGAGTCAGGTGACCTAGTTGAGCGCTTCGTTGATGTTCCCGAACAGTACGGACCACTGCAATCTCTCATCGTCGGTCAGATCTGCGGCGTCGTGACTCCGACTCCAACGCAGGAACCCCTTGGCAAGGCGATACTTGGAGAAGTCGCTTCCGATCTCTTGGGCAAAGATGCCGCCAATTCCTCTTGACGGTTGGCTCCCGGCCGTCGCCTCGACGTCCCACCCGTACTCCGACTTTCCGATCCCGATGAGGGTGTGCCGGAGGAGATCCTCGATCTCGGGTTCGGCAACCGGGCCCGCATAGGCGTCCTTGGTGCGAAGTATGCCGCGCTGACCCAGTTTGTGAACGAGGATCTCTTGGTTGGCCGCATCTTCGCCGGCGGCGTCCGAATCAAGAAGGGCGGCAACCTTTAGGTGGTGAGCATGGAGGATGGTCGCGAAGTACACGACCTTGCCCGCACTACTCGCGGGAACAAGCGAGATCGTCTGGTCCAAGTCGGTGAGCCCGGCATCCCGGAACAGCTCTGCCACCGCCTCCACATACCAATAGCTGGTGAGTCGCTCGAGAACCAGGTTCCGCTGCTGGGTGAAAAGACTCTCGGCCATGTCATATCCGAGCGCCTCTTGAAGTGGAAGGAGAGACGCGGGATCGTCGGCGACGACGTCCGAATGGACTTTCGTTCCCATTGTGCGGTCGGGCATCTCCACAACACGCACAATGTCCAGTTCGTCGGGACCGACGAGAAAAGGAGAGTGCGTCGTAAAGAGAAGCTGATTCGAGGTGGCCAGGGCCGACAGCGTTCTGCGGAACTCGCGCTGCTTCAGCCCGTGGAGGCTCAACCCGGGTTCATCCAGTAGCAGAATCGAATTGGCGAGCTCACCGGTGGATTGGGCGAAGAAGACGATGAAGAATGACACCAACCACTGAAAACCCTCGGAGCGCTGGTCCAGCTCCACCTCAACACCGAGCGAGTCTTCTACGACCACCTTCAGGTACTGCTGATCAGCCCGAATGCGAACGGTGTAGTCCTTTCCGGATGCTCCTCCCCCGTCAACCTCGCCGCCAGGCGACCAGATCTCTTTGATCTGTTGCGTGAGTTCGATCGACGCAGCGTTCAGGCGATAGGTGCGTTCGTCGAGCTGGTCTCGGTACGCCTGCAACGCCTCGTCGTCGCCAGCGGCCGGATCGGGCGCTTGGCCCAGGTCCGATATATCTCGGGCCGAGACACTCAGGAGTTTGAGAAGACAGGAATTGCCGAAGTTGTACGAATCAGTTTCATCGATTATCCCGGTGTCGATCTGGTCAGCGAGGTTGCTTAGATGGATGGACGGATGGACTCTGGTGTAGTTGGAGAAGTAGATCATGCGCGGCAGTCGATCTGCGAGGTACGTCAGCGCTTCCTCGCGTCTGCCCGGTTGATCCGTTAACCGCCGCAGCTCCCCTACGCGCGCCAGCTGTTCTTCATTTCCAGCATCAACGAGTGGACTGGCGGAGGTATCAATCCATTCTCGAAGCTCCTCAGCCACGGAGATGGACAGGGGCGACTGATCGGGACCTTTGGCGAGAATCGGATTCAAGAGTTCGCTTGGCTTGATTGAAGGCTCCGCACCTTCCGTCGGGGGTGGTAGGCGAACGTCGGCATGAAAGGCAAGTCGCCGGAATTCATCCTTCAGGGCGCCCAACGTCGTGGGCGGAGGCACGTTGTCCATACGATGCCGGTGTGTGTTGTCCATGTACGCAGCTCGGTAGTAGACGGCATCTGCGAGATCCGGTGAAAGCCCGGCCACATAAGAGCGCTCCGTGACATCGAGGAGATAGTGCGCTTCGGTGACAACGATGTTCTTCGGCAGGACTTCGGCTCGCTGAATCTTTGAGTACTCGGACCTCGGATAGTCGCGCAGCGCAACCAGGGGGCTCACCAACGGTCCGGGACACAGGTACTCGAGGGCGCGCATGATTGCCGTCTTCCCCGCCTCATTGGGACCGACCAGAATCGTCTTCTCCTGCTCAACATCAAACCAGCCGGAATCCTTGACACTCCGGTAGTTCTGTACCTTTGCCCTGGCGAGCTTCATGGATGTTCCTTCGACAACTCCGGTGACATGTAGTCCGCCGAGGCTATCCGGTCACCGTCCGACGCCCGTTTTCGGGCCCTGCCTCGCTGGCATCCCCAGTCGGACGTCCGTGGGCGACGCGTCCGACTGTTGTCGAGATGTTGTTCTCGTTGGGTCGGAGGGCTCCTGTTCCGCATGGACTGCGCCGTCAGGATCGCCGGCGGTAGGCGTGAAGAAGGTGGCAGAGGGATAGGACCAGGCGCCGGCTCCGTTTCAAATCAAGTAGTCCGTATTCCGTTGTGCAGCGTGGTCGTAAAACAGAATCTGACCGCCGCGAGGACTTGCCACTCACCCGGCAATGCCGCTCGAACGCGGCCAATGAACCGGACGTCGCAATCCGATATGGGTCAGCCGTCGTAGAACCCCAAGGGATGGAGTCCGACGAGCGTCCTATCCCGCCCTGTTTGGGCACGAGCCACTGCCTCCTCAGAGAGCTGATTCGCCACCGATGAAGGTCGGATGCGTTGGGCAAGGTCGCGGCGCCCGTAGTGACACTGGATAAACATTCGTCCGGGATCCCCGAATCGACGGGGCAAGCGCCGGTGCCATATGTCCGAAACGAAGAG
The DNA here is from genome assembly GCA_963755375.1 of uncultured Acidimicrobiaceae bacterium. Taxonomy (GTDB): domain Bacteria; phylum Actinomycetota; class Acidimicrobiia; order Acidimicrobiales; family RAAP-2; genus Bog-473. The sequence continues at coordinate 854,693 of CAVWKG010000016.1, forward strand.
GGCAACGTCACCTGCTTCGGCCACGATCGGCACGGCGCCGCGGCCTTCCCATTGCAGATCGTCGTCGCCGAGCCGCTCCATGGGAGGAGCTTGTCCTGACATGTGACTTCGCGGGATCACCCCTGTCGGGCCAGCTTCGATCGGACAATCCCAAAGGTAGAGATGAGCCGCTATTGCGAACACCGGATACGGAATCCTCGGATCCCACGGAACGTTCGGGTCACGCGGGACGTGGGGTCCGCTGTCGATGTGCCAGAAGCGTCCGAGATGTCTGTTGTCCCCAGATTCTTGTCGCCACGCCGTATTGGCAATCACGTGGCAGTTCTCCCCTAGCAGCGGCTCGATGGTCTCGAGGATCCGAGGGTTCCCGATGGCCTGCTGGACGAGGCTGCTCCGATTGAGCATCTCGTAACGAAACGGCGCGGCTTCCTCGGGTGGATCTCCGCGCTCGTCGGGCGGATAGAGCGCAAACACGCGTTCGACATCGGATCGGAGCGCCGCCAGCTCCTCTCCCGCGAAGACGCCATGGAGAACGAGATACCCCTCTGACTGAAGGCTCTCCACCGCAGCGGGAGCCGGGCCGGGGCGCAGGGAGAGATATCCGGAAGATCGAGTGAGCATGCCCTGATTCTGCCTCCCACGGACGACGTGGTCTCTTCGCTCGACGGCCGGGCTGCAGGGCTCACCCGGGCACTTCGGTGGCAGCACCAGGCATGGGGGCCATACGCACAAGCGGACAGGACTTTGTCCAGGTCACAGCAGGTGCCGGAAAGAGGCTCCAACCATATGGGCCCACGTGGGAGACCCTTCGGGCCGCCGAGGAGCCTTGTTCAATGCCGCTCCGGGTCTGCGAAGGCGTCGAAACTGGACGGCGACGACCCAGCAGCCCCAGGCGACAGCGGTAGAAAGTTGGCCATCGGGATCACAGGCATGTCGTTTCCGGGGCAACACCACTGTCGGTGCCATTGGCCGGTCCACAAAGAACGGGGTGGGTCCAGAAATGCAATCCGTTCTCGCCACGATGCGATCATCGTTTCAGCCTCTGGGTCTCACCTGACCGTCTGGACGGGCTGACCGATTAAGGGATTCGCCACGCCCTCGCGCGTAGCCGGCGTTTGACGCCAGCCTTCCCGCAACTCGAGCCACGCCTAGCGCCGCTTGCTGAGCTCCTTCTTGGCTGCCGTCGCCCGGTCGTGAGCTTCTCTGGATCGTTGTCGCGCCAGCGCTTCGGCCGACTTGAGTCGGGTCAGTTCGTTGGCAGCCTCCGCGACAGCTTGTCTCGCTTTCTCCACATGAGCGTCGGCTTGTTCTACGTCGCGGCTTGCTTTCTCCAAGTTGCGCTTTGCGAGTTGGTCCGCCCCTGATCTAGAGGTTCGAGCGGACGCAGAGCCCTTCGTACGCGGTGGCGACCCGGTTTGAGTCTGCGCGGCGAATCCGAGCCCTGAATAGTGCAATCCGGCGCTTAAATTGCCCCCACGGAGGCTTTCGGCGGCCTGTGGATCCGCAAAGGCAGCTTCGAGAGTCGATTCCAGCTCCTGCAATGCTGCCGCTGAGACCGACTGGCCCATTTGAGATGCCATTGACTTTGCGTCTCGCACCAACCGGAAGATCGCGTCGGCTTTCTCTTTTGAGACCCTTCGGATCTCCTCGCCCCCGAGGTTGCGCTTTGGGGTTCGAAGCTCGACGCCCAAGTCGATCAGTCGCTCGACATCTCTCGACTGCTCAAGAACGAGAACGTTCGCCAACCAGGCGCCGACTGAAGGTTTACGCAGCTTCTTCAATGAGGAGGCCAGTTCTGGACGGCCCGCTTGTCGTGCCTTAGAGGCTTTTGCGTCTCGAGCTGCTGTGAACTGAGTTGGGGCCAACCTGTACAGGTCATGGCTTGCCCGCTCCAAATCCATGTATCCATCTTGCCTGGGTCCAGTTCGATCGGGGTATCCGTAGAGCCAGATTCACCCCACCTGACTCCCGACTACACACGAAACGGATCTGGCGGGGACCGAGGGAACGCTTTGGTAGAGCTGGGTAGGGCGACGGTGGAGGGCCCTAAATCCCTTGAGGCACAGGACATCGGAGAGATCCGCAGGGGTCCGGGGACTGAGGCAGGTCCAAAAACGAGGGTCCCCCTTTTCAAGCCCGACGATATGGATCTATGGTTACTAGTATTATGCGTTTAATGGAGGTGGACCGAACCGGTCCGGTCCCTTTGCACGATCAGGTGGCTGCCGACATACGTCGCGCCATAGCGGAAGGCGAGGCCGCTCCGGGTGATCGGCTCCCACTGGTCAAAGACATCGCAGCTGTCCTTGGCGTGAACAAGAACACCGTGCTTAGGGCCATGCATATTCTTCGTGACGAAGGGCTTCTGGAGTTTCGTCGCGGCCGGGGAATCACCGTCGTGGGCACGCCGGAGCAAAGTGAAATGTTGCGCAAAGTCAAGGAACTCGTCGCCTTCGCCCAGCACCAGGGGTATCGAACCGAGGAGGTGATCGAGATGATCGAGAGCATTTCGAGTTCCAATTCCCGAACAGTAGGAGGCGCTGCCTGACACCGATCTATGAGGCCACACACTTTTCACGGTCACTCGGGAAATCCACATTTTGCGGTGCTCGCTGTGCTGAATGTGCCAAATTCGCTACAACCGCTTGTGCCCGAGGTCTGGATCTTCGGGAGCGGTCGTGTCCTCATCTCCCTTCCAGCAATAGCCACGTGGCGCACCGCTCGCAGTGAAGGAAGTGCAACGGCAGCGCAACGAACTGAGTCAGCATGCACACCCTGCCCCAGTTCTCTGCGTTGCGATACGACGAGTTTGGTAGACAACGAGGATGCCTTCAACCCTGATCAGCCTGCGCTCTGTTGTCTTCGACTGCCCCGACCCTTCAGCTCTTGCGTCCTTTTACGCAGACCTTTTGAATGGGCAGTTGGACATCAGTGATCCGGAGTGGTGTGAGGTGCACGCCGGTGATCCGGCGTTCAAGCTGGCCTTCCAACGTGCAACCCCGTATTCCCCTCCAGAATGGCCAGATGGTACGCCCCAACAGCTTCATCTCGACCTGACCGTTTCTGACCTCCGCGCGGCTGGTCTCCGGGCTGCCGAACTTGGTGCAGTTGTCCTCACCGACCCGGTGGAGGAGCCGGGCAGCATCTACGTTGTTTACGCCGATCCAGCCGGCCATCCGTTCTGCCTCTGTGAGGAGCGTGAAACGGGGTCCTAACTCCAGGCTCCCGGGTGCCCCCGTAGTTGCGCCGGCGCTATTGGGTAGGACCCCCACCCCCTTGTGCGTGCACCGCTTTCGTTGGACCGTGAGACAGTCCTGGAGGCGCAGAGCCTCCCAAACGGCGCCAGACGAGTCGGGCGGGGTCGAGGGTGCCTCGGTCCGCCCGGCCTGGGACAGTTCAAAACTCTCGGGCTCCCCGGCCGAGCAGGAAGGAATGGTGGTGAGGGGTTTCACAGGCATCAACTCCGTTTCCCCACAGGTGACCGTCTTCTGGCGACCAGGATGCCCCTACTGCTGGCGACTCCGCGCCAACCTGAGGCGGGCCGGCGTACACGTCGATGAAGTGAACATTTGGGAGGATCCCGACGGGGCAGCCTTCGTTCGGTCAATCACGGGTGGCTACGAAACGGTCCCTACAGTGCGCATGGGGACGCAGTCACTCGTAAATCCTTCGCCACGTCGGCTCCTCAAAGTCATCCGTGAGACTTGGATTTCGATATATATATGACCAAGCGGCTCGAAATCTCCCGTGACATTGCCGCCCCGCCCGAGCGGGTATATGCCGCCAATTCTGAGTGACGCGCGTGGGCGAGTGGTCAGAGGAGTGCCAGACAAGCCCGTCGGGCAGCCTCCGTGCCCACCGCTTACCCGTTTCTGATGTGGCGTCACGTCCTCGTTCGTCCAGTGTTGCTTCTCAGTGTCATGTGCGCCCTAGCGGCAGGCGACGCGAGTGTGAACCCTTTAGTCCCAATCGCAGTCGGGTTTGGGCCGGTTTCAGGTGCCCCGTACGTCAGATCAACGAAATGTCTCCGGTCCACCGACCTCAGAGTCAAGGAGGTCGATCGGTCTGTTTGGCTAGCCTGAAGAAGCCAGACAGAAGGGTTGAAATATGCCTGGACCGAACTGGGCGGAGGAGGTCACAGCGATCGCCACCGCCGTGGGCGCCCTCGGGCTGCTGGGCGCCCTCGGTGCAGCTGTGTTCGCCAGTCAACAAGTCAAAGAAGCGAGGAAGGCTCGCGAATCGCAAATTGCAGCTGACTTCTTCCGCCGATGGAACGAGGACTCGCTCTTAGAGACGCGCCGCCTCGTCGCTACCTTCGAAACGAGCGAGGACCTAAGCAGGGCGTTCCAGGCTTTCATAGCGCGGAATACGGACGAGGCTTACGTCTTGTATCGAGAACTCGATTACTTCGAACAGCTCGCGGCGCTGGAACACGTCGGTGCCTTTGACTTCGAACTGATCAAGCTGCTGCTCGGACGAACGTTGATCGATCGCTGGGAAATGTGGAAGCCATCGATAGATGCCATGAGAGGAACGGGTGGCTATCCAATGTTCGAGGCGCTGGTCGCGAAGATGAAGATCGCCCTTGCCCCGATCGGGGGCGGCACTCGAACGGACGATAGGTCGTGATCAACTTCCCGTTGGCTCGATGGACCTCGACCACACTGAGGCGTTAGCACGGCCAAGCCCGGTACGCCGGCTCAACGGCAGTCATGGCTCACGCAACCTATATTGGTAGGCGGGACAGGAGAGTCAAAGGCCATTTCTGACTGTTCGCTCCAAGATTCCCAGTGTGGCACGCAGCGCCGACTCTGGCACGATCGGGAAGCGTTCCCTGAGATCTCCGCTCACTTTCGACCAGTCGTAATAGGACGTCACATTGGTGACCCCATCCTCACCGGTATTTAAGCGGTAACCATAGAAGTGCGGGACCGGAATATCGGGCCCGAGATCCCAGGCAATCTCCTGGTCGCGCTCGAAGAGGATGAAGTGCACGGTCACGTCGTACTTGCCCAGCGGGACGTCATTGAGCGACTCGCGGTCCATGTGGATAACGAACGTGTCACCCACCTTCTCCGCTGGCTCGCCCGTAAAGTCCTGCAGCATCCCGGAGGCGTCGATGGCCACATGGCCCGCCGGGCTGCGCAAGATATCGAAGATCGCGGCGGGCGGTGCCGGGATAGGTCGGCTCACCTCGATTCGGTCGGACGTGAAGACGGTATCGGGCATATGTTGGTTTCCTCATGCAGTGAGTGGGCTCGTCGGCCACTCTCAATTTCTTGGTCAGACCAGCATCGCGCGAAGACACCGCCCCCCGCTGCCATAACCCGCAGGTACACCAATCGAGGCCACGTCTCTTATACGAGTGACACAACTCCTGTGATTCGCCCCTACCAGGAACAATGACGGCCTGCGAGGTGTTCGAACACACATGAAGCGAATAGGGTTCTTATCGTTCGGGCATTGGACGCCCTCGCCACAGTCGCAGACCCGCTCGGCGTCGGATGCCCTGCTGCAATCCATCGATCTCGCAGTCGTCGCCGAAGAGATTGGTGCCGACGGGGCGTATTTCCGAGTGCACCACTTCGCCAACCAACTCTCCTCGCGTTTCCACTGCTGGCAGCCATCGGCGCCAAGACCAGCACGATCGAGATCGGGACCGCGGTGATCGATATGCGCTACGAGAACCCGCTTTACATGGCCGAGGATGCCGGGTCGGCTGACCTCGTCTCGGGCAGGCGCCTGCAGCTGGGCATAAGTCGTGGATCGCCCGAACACGTCATCGAGGGCTACCGCTATTTCGGCTACGCACCTGACGAGGGCGCCGATCAAGCCGACATGGCCCGCGAGCACACGCGGGTCTTCTTAGAGGTCCTCAATGGCAAGGGCTTTGCCGAACCGAATCCGCGGCCGATGTTCCCCAACCCACCCGGGTTGCTTCGAGTCGAGCCGCACTCCGAGGGTCTGCGCGAGCGGATCTGGTGGGGCGCCGGCACCCGGAAGACTGCCGAGTGGACCGCCGAGCAGGGGATGAACCTGATGAGCTCGACGCTTCTCAGCGAGGACACTGGCGTGCCGTTCCATCAACTGCAGGCCGAGCAGATCGGACGATTTCGCAAGGCCTGGGCCGAGGCTGGCCACGCCCGTGAGCCTCGCGTCTCGGTCAGCCGTAGCATTTTCCCCATCGTCGATGACCTCGACCGCACGTATTTCGGCCGTGAAGGCAGCTCGCAGGACCAGATCGGGTTCATCGACGGTGGCAAGGCGCGCTTCGGCAAAACCTACGCCGGGGAACCCGAGACGCTCATCAAGCAACTGGCCGAAGACGAGGCGATCGCCGCCGCCGACACCTTGCTCCTGACTATTCCCAATCAGCTTGGTGTCGACTACTGCGCCCACGTCCTGGATTCGCTCTTGAGCGACATCGCGCCGGAGCTCGGCTGGCGCTGAGCAGCGCGACTTCACGGTCGATGAGTGCGTGCCAGATTGGTTCCTCGGCAGGCAGACCTCGACTGCGGAACCGACAGATCGCCGTCCTCTATGTCGCTTTGGATTCATTTCCTATGCGCAGTTGCCAGTCCGGTGTCGACATAGACCGGTACCACGACGTTCTTGCCACTAAGCGCAACAGGCTGAGATTCTCCTGAGGGCAGAGGCACCCCCTCCCCAGCCCCCGTCAGCCGGGTAGGGCTTCCTTCGGCACTTCAAGAACAGAATCGGCGTCTTGATGACCGACTCCAAAAGGGCCATGCCGCAGTCCGCCCGACCAGACGCTACGGTGCCTGCGATCCACGGTGGTGACGATTGTTAGAGATCGGAGACTGGCGATGACCTCGAAGTCTGACTTCACGGATGACGAATGGCAACTGATTCTAGAAGCGCCCCCAAGTGCTGGAATGATCGTGGTCACCGCCCAACGAGGGGGCTCGTTTCGCGAGACCATTGCCATGGCCAAGGCCTATGTTGAGGCGCGTCAGCAGCACGGAAAGAGCGAACTTCTCGATGACATAGTCGCAGCGAAACCCGAGCGGGACCACACGCACTATCACTCTCCCGAGGAGCTCAGGCAGCACGGATTGCAACACCTACGTGACTCGGTCATTCTGCTCGAGAGCAAAGCAACGCCAGGCGAGGCCGACGAATATCGCCGGTTCATCCTCACGCTCTCACATAGAGTCGCAGCTGCTCACCGGGAGCACGGTCAAGACGTGAGCGACTCCGAGCAGACTGCGATCAACGACATCACCGAAGCGCTGAACGCAACCGTCAGCTAGCTGTCTAGTTGAGTCGGCTTGCCGAGGGTCTGCATTCGGTCTGGGTTACCGTACGATGACGGCGTTGGACTCAGGTCGTACTCGAAGAGTCGACTGCCGCTAATGCCCAGACGATGAGGCCGTTACGCACTCTCGGGCTACTTCAAGCATCCATCGCGCAATCCCGGTTGGTTGGCGCGGCATCATGGAACCGTGCCAGCGGCTTCCTCGGGTGACAGGAGAGGGTTCGTGAAGACTTCTGGGATTACAGCGGCGCTGCCGGCAGAGGACCTGAGTCGAGCGAAGCGAGCGTGCCAAAGGTGCCTCATTCGCCGTTTACGACGGCGTGAATAGGCATAAGTATCCGGATCTATTGCCTACATCCGTATGGCCAGGTTGGCAGCCATATCGACGTCTTCAAGCCAAGCGAACATGACTACTTGGCCAAGTTGAGCGGCACGTTGGTGGAGGAGGACGAGTTTCTAGCCAGGACGGACGACCGCCGACCTAATTACTCAACTTAAAGCGGCATCGAGAAGCTGGCCAAACAGTCCCGGCAGTGGTTACCTTGGGCGCGCCGTAGGGCTCGAGACCCGGCGTCCACGAGCGAGATCGCCGGGTGTACCCTCGGTATGCTTATTTAGCACCAGAGTCCCGCTTACGGTGACAAGATCGAGAGTAGCGATGGTTCCCAATCCCAAGGGGAGGGCTTGCCCGGCTTGCCTTCGCGATCTTTTCTGCACGGAGCAATGAATATGGCGAACGATACTGGCATGGATCTTCTCATCGAGTCTGCCAATGCGCTCGATATGGCAGCGGGTGCTTGTGAGAGCTCGGACGATGCTGCGCACCTCTTTACGCTGGCGGACCGGATCCGTAACTACCTGACAATGAGCCGTCCCACCACGACTCTTGGGATGCCACGTATTGTCTCCAATGGTGCCCGGCTAACGGATGAAAACGTGATTCATAGGACAGAAGAGTTCAACACGTCCCACGTACGCATCCTGTCGGACTGACATTTCCTGGGCATGTGCGCCGATTGAACTGGTCGCCAATGCGCTGGTAAGTCAGGAATACCCGAGCACCGGGTATATCGGACAGCTCCGCACATCGGTGATAGCCCCCGGTATGTGCTGATCGAACCAGCGCCGGGTGACGTTGCCTAAGCCGGAACTGCGTGATATCAGTCCACCAGCCGGAGCGCGTGGTTCTGGTGCGGGGTGCTGAACTGCCCTGAGGCCGGGATGGAGACGCAAAACGGCCCCGCCAGAACGGGCGGGCGTCATTGGGACGAATCGTTCGGGAAGGCTCGGAGCGCCTATTCATCCCAGACCCGGCGACCACTCCATGATCCACGCACCAAGCCCCACGATCTCCAGTGTCTTACGGACAATCGCACCCGGTCTTGTGACCACCAGCTGGCCCAGTCCGTGGGCCAGGATGCGATTCCTTGCTGCCACCAGAGCCGAGATGCCGCCGCAATCCATGAATGTGAGGTCCGACAGATCGACGACGACGGTAGTGCCGGCCTCCTCCACCAGCGCATCAGCCAGGCCATTGGCGGACGCGACGTCCAACTCCCCATGTAGCGCAACGACGTGAACGTCGGGAAGTTCCCGGGTGGTAATGCTGAACTCAGGCAACACGGCGAAGCCATTTCCGCCGAAGGTTGCAGGTGGCAGGTTGCCAGGAGGTCGGTCAGCCCTTACATGCTACCCCCGTTTGAACTAGTTCACGTCAAGCAGAAGTTCGGGAGTCGCCACAGCGGCGCAGATTCCCAAATATCGCCAGCCAGGTGCAGACGGCTCGAATCGATGTACCGCGGGCGCGACTGCCAACGACACCACATCTCCGTTCCACCAAACGGCCTACCCGTGGGGTCGGCGAAAACAGCATCGCTCCATTCTTCACATGAGCTTGCTGAGTGTTGTGCGCCGATGACAGTACGCACGGTCCCGGGCCGGCGCCCACGAGTTTCCGGTGCCTGAAGTGGTGGGCCGTGGCCCTACAGACCTGACTCGACGGTGATCCGCCCTGTTGATGCGGCGCGTTTCAGAGCCTCGTAGTCGCGTTCGTTCTGGTCGGCATAGGTCTCAGCAAACTCCGTAAGAGCACGGTCGAATGTCGGTCCGTTCCCGAGATAGCTGGCGATTGCGACGCGGTCGCCCGAGCGGGCGTGCGCCCGGGCCAAGGCTTGTGCACACACCCCGACGTATTTGGTAAGGCCCTGAGGGATCGCACCTTCAATCTCGAAGCTCCCCTTCCAGTCTCGGAGCTGGCGGAGGTAGAAATCCCGGGTCACGCCGTCAGGACCCTCGACCGCTTGGTAGCCAAGGAAAATGTCGCTGGCTGCCTGCATGAGGTGCTGCCCGGCCACCACCCGCGCCCCGTGGTTGGCATAGCCGCTCTTGCCGACGAACTCCTCGAGTACGGAGGCCTCAGCCTCTTTGGCTTGGAGGAAGAGAGGGTCTTCGTTACTCAATCCCACCATCAGCAGGATCCAGGCCCGGGTACCCACGCTCCCGACGCCGACTACCTTGCGGGCGATCTGAACGAACTGGAACTCCTCCAAGAGGTGGCGCCGCTCCGACTCAAGGCTGTGTCGGTAGCCACGCACGAGCTGGTGGAACGACTCGCGGATCTCGTCGCTCAGTTCCTGGGAGAACAGTTCTTCGCTGGGTACGAGGAGCGGCGGATCACTCACGATGCGGAGTTGGCCGTCGACGACGGTGGTAAGTTTGCCTAGAGCCTGGAGGCTGTCCCGAGTGTGGGCTTTGGTGACAGTTTGGGCAGTGCGAGTCGCCATCCGCTTGTCGGCCTTCGAACCAGTCTTGCCCGCGGTCGCCTCGAGCTCGGCCAGCATTCCAGCCACGTCGATGTGGGAGTACCAGACCTCCAGAGTGGACAGACCAGCCAGGGTAGCCATCTCTCTGCGGTAGCTGGCTCCCACCTCGAGGGTGGCGGTCCGAGCCTCCTTGTCAGTGAACTCGCGGTCGCGGGCGGCGATCACGACGCTGGCGGCGAGCCGCTTGAGGTCCCACTCCCATGGCCCCGGTAGCGTCTCGTCGAAGTCGTTGACGTCGAACATCAGCTTGCGCTCCGGTGACGCGAACAGTCCGAAGTTGGACAGGTGGGCATCGCCGCAGACCTGGGCTGTAAGGCCCGACCGAGGAGTGGGCGCCAAGTCGGATGCCATGATAAGCGCGGCTCCGCGGAAGAAGGTCAAAGGCGAGACCAGCATGCGCCCGTAGCGGATCGGGACCAACTCGGGCACCCGGGTGGTCGCCTGCCGTTCGAGGAGGCTGATCGGATCTGGGCGATTCGTCGCTGCGCTGAACTCCGCCTGTGACGAACGGGGGGCCCGGGTTCGGGCCTCTTTGCCGAGCCTTATGCGGTCCTCGACCGTGAGGTGCGGCACGGCGTGTGCCGCGGGGCCTCGTTGTTGGGTCACATCTGTCATCGTTCCCCCATCATGGTTCAAACACCAATCACGCGCGTCCCCATCAAGGGCCGGCAGGTGCCGAGCCGCGGCGCCTCGGCCCGCGCTGTTCAAGAAGGCCCGTGGCACGGTCAAGAAGGCCCGTGGCACGGTCAAGAAGGCCCGTGGCACGGCTCACGGTCGCTTCGACTTGGTCGGGCTGCGGGGTCGCAGGTGGCGGGCCGGACATCCCGACGTGGCCTCGGCCCCGACTGACCATGACTCTGTCGCGTTGAGCGGCCTGGTCACCTGCTCATTCGCCGTAAACGGCAAGCGAACGGTGGAGTGATTCACGTGCGCAGGCGAGCGCCCTCACGCGACGTCAAAGGCCTCACTCCACGCACGATCGGTGTGAACGCTGCCGGCTTCGCTCGACGTCGGTGGTATAACCCGTACACCGACGTGCGCATCACAAAGAGGCGGGAGGTGGGTCCATCACCTCTGAGGCAGGGCCCGACGCTGCTGTCTGAGTCGGTGACCGAGCAAGAGCCCAAGAAGGACCAGCGCAAGTACGACTGCTCTCGACAGGGCCTTCTTTGCGCTTCGACTCGTCTCCATGACTGCATTGTGCCGCGATCACCCGTTGGCGTCGACTGACGCCAAGATCTCATGATGCAACTCACGCCTTCCCCCTGCCGTGATGGCGCTACTGACTGAACTTGATGGCCTTCACCACGAGGCGGACCCGATGATTACACCGTAGTTCCGCCCCAGCGGCGACCGCTGGTGGCGGGTCTGGGCGTGTTCGGAGCATTTGGAAGGGCTGACGAGCCTACGGGAGTTTGGGCGGCGAGTGTGGCAGTGCCCCGGACCCATGTGCTGGACAGACCAGGCCATCCATCCGCGATCGACGCGCACGTCGGTCTTACACTTTGCTTGCATGTCGGACTACGACTGGCAGGTTAAGCTGGCGGCGAAGGGGTTGGCCGAACGCGACAAGCGTCCGATGCCGGTCATGACCGACCAAGCATTTTACGAGGTCATGGCGGCCGCTGCCCTTGACGCCATCGACCTTCCGGCTCTCTTAGAGCGAGTGACGCGGGCCGAGCGGGAACTCGAAATCATTAAGCAGGCATTATGGCGGGCCGATACTGAGGCCCAGAACGCCCGTCACAAGCCGATGACCGATGGAGAGGCTTCCAAGGAATCTTCGGTTGCTTCAATTTTGAGGGGGGCGAGCGCGAGCCGCGGACCAATAAGAACCCACAACCCGCGCCCCCCAAGTCCCTTGCCAAGAGACCCGGAGCACAGTGACGCTGTTGACGAACGGCACAGTTTGTCAGCGGTGCCACCTCCGCTCAACTGTTCGGGCAAAATTAGGCCCCCACCGCCACCGCGCAAGCCGCCGAATCGAACGGCGCGAGCCTCCCGAAGGGCACTGGCGAACAAATTTCATTCGCTCTCCTGGCGCAAATTGCTACCGCTCAGGAGTACCTTCCGGAAGACAGGTAATGCTTGACGTCGAGCACGAGCGCAGGCGCGCACCGGAAGATATGAAGAACCACGACCTGCGCTCAGCCCCACGCGGCACGAGCAAGTGCGAGGAGTTTGAGCCCACACCACTCTTTCGGGGGACTATGAACCCCTGGCCGCAGACGGCGCAGGTTACAGCGGAGACAAAACCGCTGACCGTAGCGCAACCAAGCGGCGTACCTCCAGGGAGCAACCTTTGAGTGGCGGTCCCGGTCGTCAGGCCAATCTGACTGGGACCATGACCGCTGCAGTTTTGCTTGGTCCACTTTTCGGAGACCACATCTTCGACGACGATGCCGACACCCTGTTAGAAGGATGGGCGACCCATGACGGCAATCACTGGGAGTGTCGGACTTGCTTCGCCGACTTTCGTGAGGCGTTTGAGTTTCAGACGGTGAACGCCGCTCTCTGAGACATCCATGTGGGAACTCACCTCACCGTTTCGGACCTATCTGAATCGGTCGGGTTTTCGATCCGGAGGACGTTAACCAGCGAGCCGAATGGTGCCGTAGAGAAATGAGGTGAAGGGTCCCTGGGTGCCGTACGCAGTCGGATAGAGAGTTACGACCGAGTATTGCTTACCACCACCGGTTGCGCCGGCGAACTCACCCGAACCGCCCGTGACCGTGACCGTAGCCGTCACGAGGTACCGGGTATAAGAAGAAGCCGTGGCAGATACGCACACGGTTCCGCTCAATGAGAAGGTCAACTCGCTACCATTTGATGCTGTCGTAGTGACCGAGCCCGTAACTGGGCTGCCCACTCCAGGTCCGCACGGCGGCGGAGGACTGGCCGCTACTTGTGAACCACTCGTGGTACCTCGAAGTACGGGAGTGCCAAAGACCGTGCCAACGGAGGTGGTCACATCCTGGACCGTTGACGTGATCGTGCCGCTACCTATCTCGACATAGGGCGCTACTTTCCAACCAGTGGGAGTCGCTGACGCGGTGCCTTCGAAGAAGGTGAGGCCAAGGACGGCTACGAAGCTGAGGATGCAGGCTCTTCTCACGGGACCCCTTTCCGGCGAGGGCCCAAAGAGATGTCGCTTCGACCGGTACGCCCTTGTCCGTTTGTCAGTCCGGCGTCGCCGATCAGCCGTACGACCGAACGGGCCAACCCAATGTTCACGCTACCACCCGCGCTGAGTCCAATTCTCATGGACGTGCAACGGTAAACGATCATTTGGTCGGCTACGCCTAGACGTGGGTTGTCCACTTGATGTCCCCAGTTACATGACCCATGCAGCTTGAACAACCTGGCCGGTCATGCGCCGCGCATTCATTGACAGAATCGAACGCAATCTTCATTTCATCATTCAGGGCAAGGTCAACGATGTCATATCGCTGCATTCGATTCAGCCCTTGGCCTTGCAACTACAGGGGCTCCGCCTGCGTTATAGCCGAACGGTCGAACTGTTGCGGTACCGCCTCCGTTCCGCTCGACATCACGGTGACTCTGCCCAAGAAACCTCGGGTGTCACAGGAAACTTTGACGGCGCGCCAAACTACGATTTTGTTCCCCAGTGCATCGCACCACTCAACCGTCAGACGTCCAAGTGGTTTGATACCTATTTGCCGAACGCGTGAGTGCCAGGTGTCTGCTGACCCGGCGCTGTGTTGAAGTTCACCATTGTGTACGGGGAGAGTGTTCGGCCGTCCCCACGCTTTAGCCGGATATCGACCTCACGGAAGGCTACGGCACAAGGACATTGTCTGCGGCGGAGTCTTTGATTCGGCGACAGTTAACCCTCGTCGCGCCGTGACACTGGAGTGATCCTCGTGCACGACAATCGGACCCGTGTTCGAAAGGAAACCGGTCAAGAGGGCAGCACCCTGTTGCGAAGTTACGGACACGAGGTGCCGGTACGGATCAGTAACGATTATGATCCGGTATGTTCGAGAGCTCGGAATTCGCACAGGAGGTCCCTCTCGGGAGTCATCCGGGTCCTTGAAGGTGAATCTGACTTCACCGGATCCATACGGTTGCACGGAAATCGTGCTGGCTGATTTGGTGCCAACAGTCACTAACGAGACCCCTGGGCCAAGGTCAGTGACAGGTCCCTTGAGAGTGATGTCCAGCGTGTGCTGAACATCTGGCCCGAGTTCCACTGGGCGCCAGGAACTTCCTTCTAGATACGCGTTAACGATTGCGTTATTCGAGGGTGGGAACGCAAAACCCTCAGAAATGTACAGTGCAGCGCAGTTTCCCGCCACGAAAAGCTGCTCTGCCGGCGCTGAGCTGGGCAGTGTGGTACCTCGTACGATATTTCCTGTCGGCGGATTGCCGGTGACATCACCTATCGTCTTCTGGAACGAGACGTAGTGAAGGGCTTGAACACTCGACCATGTCGGCTGGAATGAGCTCGCGATTCCCAGATTCGCAGCGATGCTGAACGCGCCAATGATCGTCACACCAGTCAGCATAAAGTAGCGGTCTCTGCGGCCTCTTGCCTCGAACCGGCGCCATACGTCCACCATGCCAACGGCGCCGGCAAGGACAAGGAAAGGAAGAAAGTCAGCCGTGAACCGATACTCGATCCATCCGTAGATCAAAACGGTGCAACCACCAAGCGCCGTACTGACGAGCAAGAGGCGAAGGATCACGGCCCTTCCAGCTGGTTTCGGCCGAAAGGCGCTGATGAAACCCCACAAGCCAGCGAGGAAGAGGAGCGGCATGGAGGAGGGCACGCTGGCAACTCGATCTGTACCATCAAGTGCCACGCCACCGATTCCATGGAACGGCACGGGCGGAAGCTCCAGGAAGGGGAAGAAACTGGTCAGTCGCAATCCGTCCGGTCGGAGATACGCCAGAAGCGCGCTGGGCAGGTATTCCGGACCGAAGTAGCTACCGCCATTGACGTGACTGAGGGAACTGTGGACATACAGTTGATCGGATGCGGGCAAGCCAAAGAGGACTCCGAACTTGACATAGCTGATGACGCAACTAAACAGGGTTGGGACAAGGGCGGCAATTATCAAGATCGGGCCCGACCAACGGCGGTTGTCTACGCCTCCACGACCCGTGGCGAACCAGATGGCAACCAACACTCCACCGATCACACACGCGTAACCGGTCGAAGCTCGGTCGAGATTCGCGGCGAGAACCAGGGCGCCACTGAGTATCACGCGACGCCATGACGGTCGTTCCAGGACGCCACACAACGCAAAGGTGCTTGCGACCGTCAGAGCCACGCTCCAAGCCAGATCCTCGTGGAACACGTCGGGATCTGAGGCCAGATATATCAAAACCGACCCGCCCATGATCGTGGCCAACAACACTCCGTACGATGCAGCCTCTGTCCAGCCGAGTGCAGCCTGTCCTCGGACCAGGAGCCGAACGCGCCACACCAGGAGCGAACTGAACGCGGCGGTGACGAGCCAGGCTAGAAGCATCGAAGGCGCGGTGAGGCGCCCGTCCAAGCTGTGCGTCAGCGACAAGACTGGCATTCGGAGCAATGAGGGAAAGATCCCGAAATACGTATACTGGCGACTTTTGTGTATGAACGCCTCGCCGCCGAGAGCGCCGTTGGCTACGTAGAGGTGACCATGGAACATCGCTCGCGCTTGAAGGTCGTAGAAGTTGCTTGCGTACCCATCCGACTCGGCCGTGCGAAGGAGACTGGGTGAACTGTTCCACAGGTCACACAGAACCCAGAGATATGGGATAAGGGCGGTCGCCACTCCGGCCACAACAGCGACGGTGAAGCGACGAACGCCGGCATCTGCGTTACCCGGAAGAAGCACCTTCCTCTCGATAATCTGAGTTTCAACTGCTGTGGTCACTGCAGACACTTCCTCCTGTGAGAAACGCTAATCCGAGTACGCTCCCCTTACGGTGGCTCATAAAGAGCCGAAGCTACCGAAACGGTCTGTCTACCCGGCAGCGAGGTGGGGGGTTTGGGCGCTATGACGACACACCGGCCTGAGAGACGGCTGGGCACCCTTACTCAGGCCTCCAGTTTCGCTTCGAGGAAACAGTGGAAGGAGACCCGCTCGGCACCCAACTCGTAGTCAGGTTTCGAGTGGTCTCGCACCCTGCACACTTGCGGAATCCCCTGCGGCGGGCCATCGCGAACGTTTCCCCCACGACTCCTGCTCCCATCAAGGGCTTTGGATTCCCACCGCTCTACTCCTAGACTCGCCCCTTGTCGCCACGCCCAGCGGGCAATCCGTAGCTGGCCGGGCACGCACGTTGTAGACACCGCAGTGAGACAGTGGCACGGTCTCGGAGGCGCTCTCAAGTGGAGACCGTCTGACATTCGACCGTCTCGTCTTTGACCCCATACAAGGCCGACCTTCTCTGTGTCCCATACCTCAATGGGCTCGCGGGCAGGCTCGAGTTGGTCGACGGTTTCCCCGTTCTCGACGAAGCTTTTCAGTCGTCGATCGCCGCGCTATACATCATCGGGTCCGCCTCCACGCGTGACTTCGGTCCCTTCTTTGGCTTTACCAAGGGCTGTCCCGCGGCGGCCACGCTCATAGTCGATGACTTGCTCCGAGGCATGTGACCACGCCGAGGACCTTGGGCAGAGTATGGCTACGGTTGCTTAACTGAGAACCGAGGCGCCCCGGTGCCGGCGAACTCGGGCCACCATCGTCGGTTCCACTTCATGGTTCTGTACCTGGTTTCGTTGGCGAGGAGAGACAGAGCCGGTGTTCTTAGCCGACTCCTACCGCTGGGGTCTGCTCACTTGAGTACCACGAGTAGCAACTGCAACTCTTTCTGTTTCTTAGGCGGGTGTCGCTCCAGCGCAGACCGCCAGGACGCGCGCTACGGCCGCGTCACTGTCCAGATCTGGAACGTACTTCCGACCAGCCGATGATAGTAGAGCGTGGTGCCATTGACGCTGATGGCGGGAGCCTCTGCATACCCAGTGACGGCGCCGACCCGCTGCACGTCGCCGAAGGGCTGGCCAACCCCGGCCCGCACCGCTCGATAGATGGCCGGTTCTCCATCAGCGGGGTTCGCCTGCGTGAAGAAGAGCTCCAGTCCATTGGTAGAGATTGAAGCTGCATACGTGAGCATGCCCGCCCTATTGACAGCGCGGAGGATTGTGGCGCTGTCAGGGTCGGGCACAAAGCCGCTCCCGACCTTGTCGAAGATGGCGAGGCTGGCGCTCGTCGGTGGCCCTCCGTCGAAGTGACCGACACTGATATAGAGCGTGGAGCCATCGGGGCTCACCTCGACGTCGAAGTCAATGGTCCCCAGGGTGCCACCAGAGGTGCCGGGGACCAGGTGGACGCCCGTCACGGTGCCGGAGACGAACCGCCCGGAATAGATGGTCGACAGCGTCTGGGCGTAGCTACGCGTCGAGACGAAGTACAGGTTCCCGTTCTCATCCATGGAAGGAGTTCCTGACAGGTAGCCCGGCTGATTGGCCCCTTCAATCGCACCCCGGTACTGGAAGGTATCGCCACCGACTCGGGTGGCGAACTGGAGGGCGGGAATACTTGGTGCAACGTTCGAAGTATTGAAGAAGAGGTACTCACCATCCTCGGAGATGAAGGGCTCCATGGCGCTGCCTGAGTAACCGCGAATCGTCACCATCTGCGGATCGGTGAGGGTGTAGGTACATGGTGGCTGGGACTGCCTGACGGAAGCCGCGGAGGCCACGCCACCCGATGAGGACGCCACAAAGGTGGCTACCAGCACGAGAGCGAGGACGAGCGGTCCTGGCGTCCTCGTCCGAGCCCAGCGACTCATGTCGATGACCCTACCCTCGGCTCTGGCCGGGGCTTGTTCGCCTCAGGTCCCCGGGGCGCCCTGAGGCGGTTATCCAGACGCCTCGAAGTGCCTGCAAGGTGGCACCCCGTCCCCATGCGTACTGGGGCAGCTGCATCTGTCTGGCAAGCTTGTGGGGTTCCCATGACGCGCCAAACGACCAGTATGGTCAAAATGTGATCGCCCGAGATCAGGCGCCGGTGGCCTTCATGGCATGGGACGAATTGATCGACGCAGTCGCCTCGACCACGCCGACCGACCTGACGGAGCGGGCCCGTGCCATCGCTCGGGCCAGCCTCGACCCGGCTGTTGCTGCCGTGCCGAGATCTGACGCGATGGCCTTCGCCGAACAGATGGTCGTCGATGTGGCATCCATGACCACGGATGTTCGAGCAGCCGGGCTGGCCGAACTCGGTGCCGGCGCCCCAGCCTTCGTCCTTGCCGTATGGACCGAGGACATGATGATTCGCGCTGGTGCCGCCTGGCGCGAGATGTTCGGCGAGGAATGGCTCCCGATCGCGACTTCTGTCGAGACCGATCCGTGGGTGGCCCACGAGAGATTTCTCCTGGAGGTGGCAAAACTGCCAGCCCTCGATCCGGTGACCACCGAACTGGTCAGGCTCCGCGGGGCGAGAGCCCACGACTGCCGGCTCTGCCAGTCCCGCAGGAGCGTGAGTGCCATCGAGCAGGCTGGTCGGAGTGATCTGTTCGATGACAGGGATCCGAGCGGTATCTCCGACGTCCAGGCCCTGGCCCTCCAGGTCGTAGATGCCTTCGTGTGGCAGCCGATCCAGTGGCCACCCGCGCTCGGCGAGCAGGTCCTGGACGCTCTGGGTCCTGCCGCCGCAACCGAGCTGACCCTCGATATCGTTCGGAATGCCGCGAACAAGATCGCTGTCGCCTTCGACGCAGACGACCCGCAGGTTGAGACGGGCGTCGAGTATTACGACATTGACGTGTTCACCGGGGAACTGCGCTACGACGTCAGCCCGGTCACGCCCGGGGCCTGAATAACCGCCTCGCATGAGGTGGGATCCACCCGGCACGGAGTGGGCAACTAAGGCGTTTGGAGAACCGCAGGATGCCCGTGAGCCGGCGTACGGGGATAGGTGAGCCGGACAGGGATTATCGGACGGCTGGCATAATCGGAAAGTGCCTCACGATCGCGATATCCAGGCGCTTCACGATCGGGCCGAGACCTATGAAGATGGGTGGCGCGGGCAGATGCATCACGACATTGCGGCCCGCACAGCTGATCTCGCGCTCACCTCCGGCGACGCTCCACGGCGCGTGCTCGATGTCGGTTGCGGAACCGGACTCCTCTTGCGGCTGCTCGCCGCCCGGTTACCCGAAGCGGAAAGGCTGCTCGGAATCGATGCCGCTGCTGGGATGATCACTGCGGCGAAAATCGATGGCGAACGACCCCCGACTCAGTTTTTCCGAGGGAGTTGCGGAGAACCTGCCATATCCCGACGAGTCGTTCGACCTGGTGGTCACTACGTCCTTCGACCACTGGGAGGACCAGGGTGCGCAGCGGCTGCAGCGATTCGGAATGGGTCGCCAACCGGCAGCGAGGATTGAGGTAGCCCGCTGACGGTCCACCACTCCGGAGGGAGAACTGGTCAGCGTGTGGGTGCGTGCCCGAGCCAGGTCTGACTCCATCAAAACCGGCTGACGTCCTCTCGGACTGTCCTGAAGTCGATTCGTCGGCCCGGCTCGGACACTCACCCGACATCGCCGGTCGGACGGAGTGACCTCATAGGAGCCTGCCGCACAGGCCCTTCGCTGTCCTGTCCATCGTTCCGGCGCTGCGGTGTCACCCACCCCAAGCGAAAGGAACAGATGACGATGACCACTATCGCGCGCCGCATCACCGGAGGGGTCGACACGCACCTCGATATCCATGTGGCGGCCGCCCTCGACGAGCGAGGAGGGTTGCTCGGCACCAAGAGTTTCCCGACCACGCCCAAGGGCTACCAGGCCCTTTTGGATTGGCTCGAAAGCTTCGGGACCCTCGAGCTCGTCGGGGTCGAGGGCACCGGCAGCTACGGGGCCGGCCTCACCCGGCACCTCCTCCACCACGAGATCGCCGTCGTCGAGGTCGACCGGCCCAACCGCCAGCGCCGACGGCGCAAGGGCAAGTCCGACCCCGAAGACGCGGTGTCTGCCGCCCGGGCCGCCCAAGGCGGCGACGCCACCGGATCGGCCAAGACCAGGGACGGAAATGTCGAGGCCATGCGGGTTCTCCGTGTCGCGCGCTCGTCGGCGCGGAGCAGTCGGACCCAGGCCATCAACCAGATGCGCAGCCTGGTCTCGACTGCTCCCGACGAGCTCCGGGCCGAGCTGCGCGACCTCTCCATCTACAAGGTCCTCGCGCTGGCCAGCGCCTTCCGCCACACGGGAAAGACCGATGTGACGACGGTGACCAAGCTCACCTTGCGCACGCTGGCACGGCGAGCGCTCGCGCTTGAAGAAGAGGTCAAAGAGATCGACCGAGCGCTCAAGACCCTTGTCGCCGAGACCGCACCAGAGCTCAACGCGGTCGATGGCGTGGGGACCGACGTGGCGTCGGCCCTTCTGGTGGCCGCCGGAGACAACCCCGAGCGCCTGAGGAACGAGGCAACCTTTGCCAAGCTCTGCGGGGTGTCTCCCCTCGATGCCTCGAGCGGCAAGCAGCAGCGCCATCGGCTCAACCGCGGCGGGGACCGCCAGGCCAACTCAGCGCTCTGGCACATCGTGTTCACCCGGATGGTCAATGATCCGAGGACCAAGCACTACATCGAGCGCCGGATCAAGGAAGGCCGGACAAAGAAGGAGGCGATCCGCTGCCTCAAGCGCTACGTGGCTCGAGAGGTGTTCGTGCAGCTCCCGAGGTCAGAACTCGCCCTTGACAATCCAGAGGAGCATCGATCTGGGGCACCCTCGGGTTGAATCGGCACGTTGCGGACCGGCCAAGAATCACACCAACGAGAGGCCGGGTGCCCGTTTTCGAAGGTGCAGGGGTTAGTTGGTTACCTGTCGCAGGTCTCTGGTTGGTTCGTCCCACTCATCCAGTTGCCCCTATGCCTACCACCGGAGAGTTGAGGGCAATGCTGCCCGTTGAGCCCTGATAGGTGGCATTGCCGTAGTTGAAGATGCCCCCGTCTGAAGCGACCAGCCAGTAACCCTGGACTCCGTGGCCGTAGGTGGTGGCCGCCATGCCGACGACGGGCTTGTTAAGTCTTAGCGCACCCGTCGAGCCGAGGAACTGGGCGTCGCCGTAGTTGAAGATGCCCCCGTCAGAAGCCACCAGCCAGTAGCCGGCGCCGTCGGCCGTGGCCGCCATGCCAACGATCGGCTTGTTGAGCGGCTGACCCCCGCGCGACCCGTAGAAGTTGGCGTCGCCGTAGCTGAAGATGCCTCCGTCAGAAGCCACCAGCCAGTAGCCGGCGCCGTCGGGGGTGACCGCCATGCCGACGATCGGCTTGTTCAGGTGGATTGAGCCGGCCGAGCCGAAGAAACCGGCGTCGCCGTAGTTGAAGATGCCCCCGTCAGAAGCCACCAGCCAGTAGCCCTTGTCGTCAGGGGTGGCCGCCATCCCCACGACGGGCTTGTTGAGGTGGATGCCGCCGGCCGAGCCGAAGAAACCGGCGTCGCCGTAGTTGAAGATGCCCCCGTCAGAAGCCACCAGCCAGTAGCCCGGGTCATTGTCGGGCGCGATTCCCACCACCGGCGCGTTCAGGTGCAGGCTGCCCGCCGAGCCGTAGAAGGCGTTGGCCCCGAAGTTGAACACGCCACCGTCGCCCGCACCCAGCCAGTAACCCTCCGGGCCGACCATCTGCAGGGTCAAGGTCTGTAGGGCGGTGCCGTTATTGGCGCGCCCTGCGGTCCAGCAGTCCGAGGCGCTGACGCAGCTGACGCTATTGAGGATGTTGGCTAGAGTGGCGTTGGTGCTCGGGCTGGGCGCGATCGACCAGCCGGTGCCGTTCCACTGCTCTATCAGGGTCTGTAGAGCGGTGCCGCTGCTGGCGAATCCCACGGCCCAGCAATCCGAGGCGCTGACGCAGCTGACGCCATTGAGGACGTTGTCCAGGGTGGCGTTGGTGCTCGGGCTGGGCGCGATCGACCAGCCGGTGCCGTTCCACTGCTCTATCAGGGTCTGATTGGTTGTGCCGTTGTTGGCTGTCCCCACGGCCCAACAGTCCGAGGCGCTGACACAGCTGATGCTATTGAGGCTGTTGCTCAGGGTGGCGCTGGTGTTCGGACTAGGCACGATCGCCCAGCCGGCTCCGTTCCACTGCTCTGTCAGGGTCTGGAAGGTGGTGCCGTTGAAGGCGGTCCCCACGGCCCAGCAGTCCGAAACGCTGACACAGGTGATGCTATAGAGTTCGTTGGGCTCGGCGGCGGTGTTCGGACTGGGCACGATGGACCAGCCGGTGCCGCCCCAATGCTCTATCAGGGTTTGGTTGGTGGTGCCGGTGTTGGCGAATCCCACGGCCCAGCAGTCCGAGGCGCTGACGCAACTGACGCTATTGAGGACGTTTTGCAGGGCAGCGCTGGTGCTGGGGCTGGGTACGATCGCCCAGCCGGTGCCGTTCCACTGTTCCACCAGGGTCTGGTCGGTAGTGCCGTTGTTGGCGTATCCCACTGTCCAGCAGTCCGAGGCGCTGACGCAGCTGACGCCATTGAGGACGTTGTCCAGGGTGGCGTTGGTGCTCGGGCTGGGCGCGATCGACCAGCCGGTGCCGTTCCACTGCTCTATCAGGGTCTGGAAGGCGGTGTTGTTGCTGGCGTAACCCACTGTCCAACAATCCGAGGCGCTGACGCAGCTGAGGCCGAAGAGCTGATTCTCCTGGGTCGCAGCGGTACTGGGACTGGGCACGATCGACCAGCTTGAGCTCTGTGCCGATGCAACAGGCGCAGCAGAGACCAGGCCGGTGAGCAGGCCGGCTCCAATCACCAAGGCAGCCACTCCCAACTTGGAAGCTCCACTCGGCCGGAGGTGGCGCCGCACCTGTGCCTTCGATGAAGTCAATCGGTGAAGAGGCATGTCAACCACCTTCCTCATCTCAACAGAGTGGAAGATCTGCCTCCAACCCGCTGGCGGGGTAACCATAGGAGCAAAGAGGACCAGACGCCACCAATGTGAAAAGCGCACGGCATCCCACCTAAACCGGGCCGCTTCTGCGAGGTCGCCACGAAGTACCGCAAGGTGGCGCCTCTTTCCGGCAGCGAGGATTGAAGCGGCCGCTGAGTGATCCACCACTTCGGTGATGGAGTTGGTCAGCGTGTGGGTGGGTGCCCAGGCCAGGTCTGACTCTAAAAAACCGGCTGACGTCCTTTGGGACTGTCTTTAGTTCGATCCGTCGGCCTGGCCCGGTCACCCACTCGACACCCACCGGTCGGACGGAGTGACCTCATAGGAGCCTGCCTCACACAGGCCCGTCGCTGTCTTGTCCGTCGTTCCGCTTGGTGCGGTGTCACCCCAACCCAAACCAACGAAGGGATGACAGTGACCAACTTGGCACGGAGCATCACCGGCGGGGTCGATACGCACCTCGACGTCCATGTAGCTGCGGCTTTAGATGAACGAGGGGTCCTGCTCGGCGTCGAGAGCTTCGCCACCACGGAGACCGGCTACAAGAAGCTGTTGGGCTGGCTGAGCGACTTCGGCCCTGTCGAGCTAGTGGGAGTCGAAGGGACAGGGTCCTATGGCGCGGGACTCACCCGACACCTCCAGGCCGAGGGCGTCCGAGTCGTCGAAGTCGACCGGCCCAATCGCCAGCGCCGGAGGCTCAAGGGAAAGTCCGATCCCCAAGACGCCATCACCGCCGCCCGAGCTGCGCAGTCCGGTGAGGCTTGTGGTGAGGCCAAGACGAGGGACGGAAACGTCGAATCCATGCGGGTTTTGCGTGTCGCCCGGTCCTCGGCCCGCAAGGGTCGGACCCAGGCGCTCAACCAGATGCGCAACCTGGTCTCGACGGCCCCCGAGCCCATCCGCGCCGAGCTCCGAGGACTCAGCGTCTTCAACCTCCTCGAGCGGGCGTCGAGCTATCGGCCCGGGGCCAAGCGCGACATCGTCTCGCTGACCAAGTTCACCCTTCGCATGTTGGCCCGCCGCGCCATTACCCTCGAAGAGGAGATCTCCGAGATCGATGCCATCCTCAAACCCTTGGTCAAAGAGACGGCGTCCGAGCTGGTCGCCACCCTCGGCATCGGGACCGACGCCGCCTCCGTTCTCCTCGTCGCCGCCGGCGACAATCCAGAGCGCCTTCGCAACGAGGCGGCCTTCGCTCACCTCTGCGGCGCGTCGCCGCTCGATGCCAGCAGCGGCAAGAACCAACGGCACCGGCTCAACCGCAGCGGCGATCGTCAGGCCAACTCGGCCCTGTGGCACATCGTGCTGACCCGCATGGTCTATGACCCACGCACCACCGAGTACATGAATCGACGCCGGACGGAAGGACTGACCAAGAAGGAAGCGGTGCGTTGCCTCAAGCGCTACGTCGCTCGTGAGGTCTTCAGCCTCCTACCTCACGACAAACTGGGGCTTGACAGCCCATAGGAGCATCGTTCTGGGGCACTTTACTCGCGCCGACGGGGACCTGGCGTTTCCGACTGGTTGTTCGTGGAACGCCCATACTTGAGGGACGTTACGCGCGCCCTTTACCGCGGCCGATAGGGCATCTCGCAACTTCGTGCCCCCGCAGCCGACGACGAATCTACGGGCACCCTCCAGGGGAGTTCAACAAGGTCACATCGACGGGCGGACTCATCGCCGTGCCTCCTCCAGCCTGGGTGACGACGCTTTGGAAGACGTAGCTCCCGTTCGGGTACCCAGGCGGGCACGCAAGTGAGTTCCACTCACCGATCCAGCCGTAGTAGGTCGGCGTCGCTGTCAAGAACTTTTGTTCGCTGAGAGGGCCAAAGGTCACCACGAAGTACACCCCGGTGATATTGGTCCCCTGTGCAGAGGCATCGAACACGACGTTGCCCGATATCTCTGAGGCATTCTTCGGCAGGAGCAACTGGGTCTGTAGAGGCACGTTGTCAACGGTGACTGTGATGGCCGGACCATTCGCGGCTGCTCCTCCCTCCCACGAGGCCATGGGAAAAAGAAGGTAGACGCCGTTGGGTACGTCCGTGGTATTCCAGGCAGCCAGCCATCCGTAATACGTTGGTGTGGCAGGGAGGACAACGGTATTTTCCGGGCTTCCATCGCTGATCTCGAACTGAACGGTCGGCGTCCCGGACTGGGCTACAGCGTCGAGCACGGTATTACCCGAGACGATGGCCCCATTCGAAGGCAGTATCACTTGAGACGTTGGCGGTTGGTTAGACACGTAGATCGGGACAGGGCTACTCGTCACGCTCTGACCTCCGGGGAACGAGGCTGTGCTGGTGACTTCGTATGGACCGCCGTTTGGCGTGGTCGTCGAGTTCCACACTGCCAGCCATCCGTAATACGTTGGTGTGGCAGTGAGGACAACGTTCTGCGGAGCGCCGATTGTAAACGTGACCCCGGTCGCTCCCGCAGACGCAACCGCGTCGAGCACCACTGCTTGGCCTGACACGAACGAGCCGTTGCCGGGGAGCACCACATTCGTTGAGGGCGACACCGCACCAGCGTCCGTTGTGGTAGCGCAGAGCAGCGGGACAACCAGCACCCCCGCGATAACAAGAGCTGCAATGGACATCCTCGAAAATTTCATCGCTCCCCTTCCTCGCTCCCGGCAGCGACTCTACTTGGGGCTTAAACGGTATCTCATAAGTGCCTGCTTGAGACTTGAGGCAGACCCTGCGGTTGCTCCGTAGCGTTGAGAGGTCCCTGCGGGGTTGCTCTCAAAGTGCCTGCCGCCAGTGTGAGCTGGCTGGCTTTCCTGCGAAGGCCTCCCGCCGGGGCTTCGACACAGAGTGGCTCAAAAAAGGATCGAACACCGTCCAGTCCGCAGGCAGGATTGCCCTCCGTGGTTTCCACGCGTACCAAGGAGGCAATCATGAATGTGGTGATCGGCATCGATCCTCACAAGGCGTCGCACACTGCGGTGGCCATCGACGAGCCCGAAGACGAGCTCTCGGGCGTCAAGGTGCGGGCCACCCGCCGCCAGGTGGAACAGCTGCTCAGTTGGGCCGAGCCTGGGCCACCGAATCGGCCGGTGGGTTGGGCTACTTGTTGGCCCAGCAGCTCCTCGCCCGAGGCGAGGAGGTCCTCGACGTGCCAGCGACCTTGGCCTCTCGCATCCGGGTGCTCGCCACGGGCACTCGAACAAGAACGACCCAACGACGCCCGCTCGGTCGCTATCGCTGCCTTTCGGGCCCCGAACCTGCGCAGCGTCGAAGCGGCCCATCACTGCGAGGTACTCCGGCTCCTCGCTAAGCGCTACTGGGACCTCGGCAGTCATCGCACCCGGGTGATCTGTCGTCTTCATGTGCTCCTCGCCGAGCTTGCACCGGGCGGAACTGCCAAGGAACTCTACGTTTCTGGCGCCGAGGAGCTCATGGCCAAGATCACGCCGACGACCCCGGCCGAGCAGGTCCGCTACGACTTGGCCCACGAGCTTCTCGACGACGACCGCCGTCTCGGCGCCCAGACAAAGGAGTCGCACCGCCGTATCCGCACCGCCGTCAAGGCATCGGGCACGTCGCTGACCGACGTCTATGGCGTGGGCCCGACCATCGCCGCGCAGATCATCGGTTACGCCGGCCACGTCGGCCGCTTTGCCAACCGGGATGTCTTCGCCTCCTACAACGGCACCGCCACGATCGAATGGTCCTCAGGTGGCCGTGTCGTGCACCGGCTCTCCCGGCGCGGGAACCGACGGCTCAACCACGCTCTCCATATGGCTGCCATCGCCCAGATCCGTAATCCCGGGACAGACGGACTCATCTACTTCGAGCGCAAGGTTACCGAGGGAAAGACCAAGAAGGAGGCGCTCCGCTCGCTCAAGCGCCAGATCTCTAACGCCGTCTACCGTCAGCTCCTGCTCGATTTCGAAAAGGGTCCGGGAGGGCACTAGGAACGACTCGTTGCCTGCGTGGCTGGCTCTGCATCCTGAAGGCCGGCTCTTTGGCGAAGTCACGGGCCGATTTCGTCGCGCCCTTTGGACGCTGGAATTGGGGTCTTGACACAAAGAGGTTTCGGTCGGTGACAGTTAGCCGACGGCAAGCGGACTCTTGTCGCTAAAGCGCCCAAAGCAATGTACGGGGAACCGACCCTTGGTCAAGCGGTGGGCGTTCACAAGTGCTTCCGACTATTGGAGGTCGTAAGACCTTGACATCGAAAAGCGAAGGAGTAGCCTCAAGGACGAAATTGCAGCATGAGCTGCACGGCGTGACCCGTGTTGCGTTGTCGCTGCATCATAAGGGGTCGCCATGATCGTCCGCGCTCCACTTTGACTAGGTCGCCTGCGGCTATCGCCCTCCTGGTGCTTGGCGCGGCTGCTCCCGGTTTTGCGGTTCACAGGATCCTTGGGCCTGGCGTGGGTCAGGGCCGAGAGAACCGTGGCAATCAATTCGTCCAACCTGCCCGAAGAATACGATCGATCATGGGGGTCGTGGCTCTCACAGCGGCCATGGCGGTGCCGGTGATCGGCGGACCGGGCACGGCCGCAGCCGCCACCACCAACGGTCGTGACCTCCAGAGCGTGTCGTGCACCAGCACGACCTTCTGCATGGCAGTCGGGAGCGGAGGGACTGGGGATTCGGCGACCTTGACCGAGTCCTGGAATGGGTCCGCCTGGTCGGTCGTTCCTAGTCCGAGCCCGGGATTTCCCAGCAGGCTCAACAGCGTGTCGTGTGTGAGCTCGACGGACTGCGTGGCGGTGGGCATCTACGTCAACTCCGCGGCTGTGCCCGAGGGCCTCGCCGAGACCTGGAGCGGCACGAACTGGTCCCTCGTCTCGACCCCGAACCTCAACGGCGCGGTCAACTTGACCAGCGTGTCGTGCGTCACCTCGAGCCCCATCTCCTGCGTGGCCGTCGGCGCCGTCGGTGACGACACCCCGAGTTTCCCGGCCCAGACCCTCGCCGAGTCCTGGAACGGGTCCACCTGGTCGGTGCTGTCGACATCCACTCCGCCGAACCAAAACAACATGCTCCAGAGCGTGTCGTGCACCAGCGCGACCTTCTGCATGGCAGTCGGTGAGTCGGTCCAGATCGAGTACATCGTCGAAAGTGGCCAGGACGTACCGTTCTTTGGTCCAGGACAGGCGCTTGTCGAGTCTTGGGACGGAACGAACTGGTCGATCGACTCCACGGCCAACGAGAACGCATCGGACAGTCCCGAAAGCGTGTCCTGCACCGGCCCGACGAGCTGTGTGGTGGTGGGGGGCTCCTTCAAATTCATGGAACGGGACGAGCTGGACCGTGACCAATCCGGCTGGGGGATCCCTCGCCAGCGCGTCGTGCGTGAGCGCGACGGACTGCATGGCAGTGGGCTCGACCCTGAATCCCAGCCCGGGGGTCCAAGAGCAGACGCTGGCGATGTCGTGGAACGGCACCGCTCTGTCCGTGGTCCCGAGCGCTAACCCGAGCGGAGTGATCGACGAGTTTGGCGGTGTCGCGTGCATCGAGCGCGACGTTCTGTGCCGCCGTCGGTGAAACGGGGCCGACAACTACGAACACCCAACCGCTGTTCGAGACGTGGAACGGGACAACCTGGTCGACCGCACCGGTCGCCAATACCGCGGTGATCCTCCCCGCCTCGGGGACAGGCCTGAGCGGGCCTAGCGCCGTCCTCGACGCCACCGCGTCGGCCAGCGCCGGAGTCGCTTCGGTCCGGTTCACGCTCACCGGTGGGTCCTACAGTCAGACGGTCATCGGCGCGGCCACACCCACCCTCTACGGCTACATCTTCGTATGGAGCACCATCGGCGTTCCCGGCGGCACCTACACGCTGCGGAGCCTCGTCACTGACGCCGACGGCAATACCGCCTACAGCTCAGGGATCACGATTACCGTGGACAACACCCCGCCCGCCACGGGGGTGCTCATCCCTTCTAACGGAGCGGCCCTGAGCGGGACCGGTGCGGTTCTTGACGCCACGGCGTCGGCCTCCTTCGGGGTCAAGATCGCCACAGTCCAGTTCGTGCTCACCGGTGGCTCCTACAACAAGTCGATCATCGGCACGGCCACACCCACCCTCTACGGGTATCTCGACACCTGGATCACCACGAGTGTCCCAGGTGGCATCTACACCCTGCAGAGCCTGGCCACCGACGCCGCGGGCAATACCGCCTATAGCCCGGGGATCACCATCACCGTGGACAACGCGCCGCCGAGCACCGCGGTGCTCATCCCCTCGAATGGGTCAACGCTCAGGGGGACCCGTGTCCTCGACGCCAGGGCGTCGGCCTCCTTTGGGGTCAAGATCGCCACGGTCCAGTTCGTGCTCACTGGTGGGCCCTACAACCAGTCGGCCATCGGCACCGCAACGCCCACCCTCTTCGGATGGGTGTCGGTGTGGACCACCACAGATATTCCCAGCGGCACCTACACGCTTCAGAGCCGGGCCACCGACGCCGCGGGCAACACCGCCTATAGCTCGGGGATCACCATAAAGATCACCAACTAGATCCTCAACCCCCATACGCCATTCCACGCGGGCCCGTGACTGCCCCCGCTGTGCCTGATTCGTTAGGGGCGACCCCCTAGACCGTGAGCAGCCTGCGACGCTGGGCGGACTTTAACCTTGAGCACACCAGCCTGGGAGATCAGCTGGGCGACCTGACGTAGGTCAGTCGTTGAGCGTGTCGGAGGACCGAGTCGCCTGCTTCGTAGACCGGCCCGGCTCAGGGGGAGGTCCTGCTCAAAGCCGCCTAAGTCACCCTCGCCAATGTGGAACACGGTGACCCCAGCCCGGCGATCTGGGCGACCCCACGCTCCAACGGAGACCGATTTTAGGGGGTACGTTCGCGGAATGGCCCCGGTGCTGCCGGCGACGCGCCGTCGCCAGCACGTCCACGATGACAGCCAGCGGTGGGAGCGATTCACTCCGCGTCCGGACGACATCTTCATTACGACTCCGCCGAAGTCGGGGACGACATGGATGCAGGGCATCGTGGCTTCGCTGTTGTGGCCCCACGGCGACGCGCCTGCTCCCGCTTTCGACCTGAGCCCCTGGCTGGACGCCCGGATTGTTCCGTTGGACGACATGATCGCGAGGGTCGACGCGATCCCACACCGACGGTTCATCAAGACGCACAGCCCAGCCGACTGCACGCCGATCTTCACGGAGTGCCGCTACCTCGCCGTCTATCGAGACGGGCGCGACGCGCTCGTCTCATTTGCAAACCACCGGCGCAAGATGCGGCCGGAAGTGGTTAGGGCCCTCAACGCCATCGCAGCCCGGGACGGCGTCGCACCATGGCCACCGGTGTGGGATGGCGACATGGACCAACTGTTCGACGAATGGGTCGACTGGGGGACGCCCATGGAACACCTGGCGTCGTGGTGGCCGAATCGCCACGAGCCGTTCGTGCTGCTCGTCCACTACGCCGACCTCATCCGCGACCTCGGCGGCGAGATGCGGCGCATCGCCGACTTTCTCGACGTCGACATCTCCACTGCGCTCTGGAGCGAGGTCGTAGAGCGGTGCAGGTTCGAGGCGATGAAGTCACAACATGAAGCATCGGCGATGCTAAAACAAGCCTTTCCCGAAGGCGCGACTGCATTCTTCAACCAGGGGACGAACGGGAGGTGGCGCGCCCAGCTCAGTGAGGCGCAACTTCGTCGACACGAGCAACTCGCCGCCGAACGCCTTCCCGAAGATGCCGCCCTGTGGCTCGAGCATGGTTCCCTCGCCCTGGGTGTGCTGCTCTGACTTCGCCCAACCTCGGGCGGTAGTGATGGTCTGATTGGGTCCACCCCGGGGCCGCCACCCGAGAGGTCCATCAGGAGCCGCAGCAGAGTCCGGAGGACAAAGACCCACCCATTGATCTGAATCTGCGGATCGACGACCTACGCGCACTGGGGGGCCGTCCCGGGCGGTCGCCCTGGGTCTGATCCACGGGTGAAGACACTCGCCCCGATAACGCTGGACTCACCGTCCCCGAAGACCGGCTCACTACACCTAGCTAGCTGTACCACTCGTCCCGTTCGGGGCTACCCGCTAGGCGGCGCCGGCGGGCCGGGTCAGAGGTCGAAGCTGCCGCCGTGGAGCTTGCCGGTGCTGTCAACGTGGTACGAGGGGCGCTCATGGCCCGGGCCGGCGACGACGCGGGTACCGGGCTCGGGTCTCCACCCATCTGCTCGGCGAAGGTCCCGCTCGGCGGCGGCCTCAGCGGCGCGCCGGTTGGAGAGTGCGCGCAGAGGGTCACGCGCCGTTTCGTCGCCGTTCGCCAGCCGCTCGATCAGGGCTGCGTACTCGAGGTCGTCATCGGCATCGCTCACGATCAACCCTCTTAGCTCTCGGCTGGGTCAACGCCCCCGCCCCGAGGCGGTGACCCAGGAACCATCGCAGAACCGCATCGGGGACGGGGAGCGCAAGGTGCTGCGGACTCTCGCCCGGGCAACGCGCCGCCATTTACCGCGAGATGGCGCTGCGGATCACCTATGACCCCGCCGAGCCCGACCGCGTCGTGGTCGAGGTCGACGCGTGTACAGGACTTGGTGTCGGAGGGGGACTTGAACCCCCACGCCCTTGCGGACACCAGCCCCGCAATACGGGACGGCTAGGCACGAAATCAGAACCGTCCAGTTCAGAGCATGAATAGTGCGACACGTAGCGACACGTCAGGACGCCAGTTCCCATGTCGCTAATGCAGTTTATGCACGGCGCCGGCGGCTCTCCCCTGATCTACCCTCGACCCGTGGGAGTGAACGCCGAGCACAGCGCCGAGCGCTACCGGCTCCCCGATTGGGTCTATGCGGTGATCTGTGTCGCCGTATTGCTCGGACTTGGCTGGGTCCTCCAACACGGCATCCCCGTCCTGGTTGACCACCTACGGAGCGGCCAGACCACCCCGGCGCACGTCAAGACGACCGACACGACTACCACGACCAACGCCCTGTCACCGAGCCTCAGGCCGACCACGCCAACCACCGCACAAATCGTGCCCGTGCCCGCCAACACGAACTGCCCGACCTGCATCCCTCAGCCCCAGTTCGCTCCAGCCCCGTGAGCCCGATGCCCCAACCCGGCGACCCCTGCCCTGGCTTCGTCGCCCAGCCCGGCCAGTGCTGGCAGATGATCTACGACCGGCAGCTCCAGGCGAACCACTGTCAGGAGGCACCGTCGTGGACGGGGCGGTCGTTTAGTCCGTCACGCGACCGCTGGTGGCGGGTGTGGGCTTGTCCCGAGCACCTCGAAGGACTGACGGGGCTGCGAGAGTTCGGGCGGCCGAAGGGCTAACAGGAGTTGTGGGACAGTTGCGCAAAGTGGGGGCGTTCGTACCGTTCCATTGTTAGCTCGCACGAGGCAAGATCCCCGACGCCACCGGAGTGGGATGCCTCGGCGAGGGGTGATCGTGAGGCGGGGGTGGCCGATTCAGTCTCCGGTAGGGCTGAATCGCGTCCCTTGGCCCGCCAGTCACCCCTCATGGATGACGATTTTGCAGGATGATTGGTCCACCGTGGGAGGGTGCGTGCTCGGGCTCGACCTTGAATGCCTCCGAGAGTTTCGAGATCGTCGTGAAAGGACGACTGAGTCCGACCCTGATCGCGGTCATTGACGGATTCGAGGTCAGCCGGTGCGACCATGGCGAGACACACCTCGTCGGATGGGTACCGGATCAGGCGGCCTTGCATGGCACTCTCGAAAGGCTCCGGGATCTGGACATCGAGCTGGTATCGGTCAACGTCAAGCAGGGCTGAACTTGTCATGGACCCGATGCCCCAGCCAGGCGAACGCCTGCCGCCCCCGCTACGGACGCGTAGCCATCGCATACACGTCCACCTGACCGGCGACGGGGAGCTTGATCCTGACGGGCCGAGCGCGGAAACCAAACGATCGTTTGCAACCTGGGTGTATCGCGGCCATGATTTCGCCGGGTATCCCCACCGCCGTTCCCGCCAACGGCGTGGTGTGCCCGTTTGGGGGTGAGGATTGCCCCAACCTTGCGTGTACCGCCGCCCAAGGTTGGGGCGTCCCCCTCCGGCATGGAAATCAACGAGCGCACAAATCGGCCGAGGGCACAGCGTCTCCTTGTGCCCATCTTTCGGTAGCTGTGCCAACTTGGCGCCACGCTGCGCCAACTTGAGTTCGTTCGAGAACAATGTCGACGCGGTTGGTCCTTGACCTTGGTTGGTGCGGGGCGCATCATGCCGCGAACAAGAGTGGCCCGGCGGGTGCGCCTCCTGCCCGGTAGGTTGATCGCTCTCACTTTTGGGCATATACGTGTTGCACCCCCGCTCGTCACGACGTGGTGGGCGTGAGCGAGTCCCCCCGAGGGGTTGGGGAGTTTGCTCCGCGTAAGTGTTTACCGGGAGGTTGGGGAATGCGAGAAACGGGTCATCTGCGCGCGTGTAGGTGCGGCGATTCCTATG
The DNA here is from genome assembly GCA_963755375.1 of uncultured Acidimicrobiaceae bacterium. Lineage (GTDB taxonomy): Bacteria > Actinomycetota > Acidimicrobiia > Acidimicrobiales > RAAP-2 > Bog-473. The sequence goes on from CAVWKG010000016.1 coordinate 888,083, forward strand.
AGTCACACCAGCACTACCGCAGCGGTTCGGATTGCTCGAGGTGCTGCGACTGCGGGCACTATCGAGCAATAATCACCCGATCGGGTGATCTCCGGGCTGTGACCGATGGGCATACTCGTGGAGCACCTAACTGCGTCAGTCGCGTCGTCGGGGTGTAGGGCACCCAACCTGGTTCGGGAGGATGGTGCCTACGACAACAGTCCCGTCGCTTCAGGCGCGGGGCTGTTGTTATCGAACGAGCGGCTCCCTTTGGTGGCGAGTGTGGGGCCTGGAGCACCTCGAGGACTGACGCGTCTGCGGGAGTTTGGGCGCTCACATTGACGGGCAGTCCTGGGAACGTGACGGCTCCGTACGTCGACATAGATCCCGAGGCGATCCTGATCCGGATGCGAGTGGACGCCTCTTGGTGGCACATCATTGACACCGAGCGATCGCTCACATGGTGTGACCTGTTTCTGTTACAGGGCAGTGAACGACGCCCCCTCAGCGAGACACCCGAAGATCGCCGCTGCGAGACCTGCGTCAGTCGATTCGGCGAGGACGTCGTTCGCAGCTGACGGTCGACGCGAGACTCGAGGATGTGATTCAAGATCCAGGCCCTCCGTGCCGAGAATCTCACCGGACGGCCCGACCGACACGGGCCGTCCGTTCCTTTTCAAAGGGCACAACACCCCGGCGTATCCACCAAAGCGCCGGGGGTGTTGCGCGTCAGGAGACGCTGCACATATCCGTTTCGAAGCCGGCCCCCGGCGCCGCACAGGAGGGATAGCGACACCGACTGCACGAAAGCAAGGAGGGTGGATTGCCGATATGTAGGACGAACGGCGCCGGCGCCATCCTCTCCACCCCCTCAAGATGGCGCCGGCCCGTTCGCGTTCCGCTTCGGCGGGGTCGCTGCACGTCCGTAGGAGTACTTATTGATCCCAGTCCGGCGACCAATCTACAAACCACCTACTGAGTCCGACGATCTCTAATGTCGTACGGACAATCTCGACCGGTCTCGTCAGTATCAGCTAGCCCAGTCCGTCGGCCCGGATGCGATTCCTCGCCATCACCAGAGCTGAGATGCCGGTGGAATCGATGAACGTGAGGTCCGACAGATCGACGACGACGGTAGAACCAGCCACATCCACCAGCGCAAGCGCGAAGTCATAGGCGGACACGATGTCCAACTCGCCGTGCGGCGCGACGATGTGGACGTCGGGAATGTTGCGGGTGGTGATGCTGAACTCGGGCGAGAGGCCATTTCCGCCGAAGGTTGCAGATGGCGGTTTGCCAGGAGGCAGGTCAGCTCACTCAACGCTATCCCCAATGAGCATCTGCGCGGCGAAAGCCTAACGAACCACCCGAACGGGTGATTGTTGTCCGATGTCCGCCTGCAGACTTAACCGTAGGCACGCGAAGTTCCGCCCAAGTCCTGCAACGTGCCCACTGGACTGTCACGTCCAGGGATACCCGTCTGTACCTGCGGCGTGCGCAGCCAGCGAGACGACCCCGGCCCGTCGTATCGGACCGGGGTCGTTTTGTCTTGTCGGCAGTCGATGCCGTCCGATTGAGGGTCCGTGGATTCGCGTGCCGTGATTCTCACCCCGGCAGGAACCGAAAGTCAGAATCACAGTAAAAGGCGGCATACCCCTTGACCCTCGTTCGCCGCGAGGTTAAACCGCAACCATTGGCGATTGTGGATAGCGCGCGGCGCTTCCACGAGGAGGTTCCCGATGACGGTACGTCGGTTGGTTCGTGTCCTTGTTGCGCCATTGCTGATGCTGATGGTCGCAGGGGCATTCTCCGTGGTCGGTACGAGTGCGGCGAGTGCAGCTCCCCATTTCGGCAACACCTTCGGCAACGCCTTCGGCAGATCCGGTCACCCCTCGGGCCCATTTGGGGGGTTCTTTGGTCCTACCTACATGTGCACCGGCGGCAACATTCCTCCGGGCACGTACAACTCGATGATCATCGCCGGTGACTGCTACATGCCAGCTGGGACGATCGCTGTCCGGGGAGCCCTCTTCGTTGCGCCGGGTGACTTGCTCGACGCCGCCACTCCTGGTGACCCAGCGGCAGGGCCCGTCGTGCCGGCGACCCTCTCGGTCGGAGGGAGCGTTGCGGTCGGTAGCGGTGCAGTACTCATCTTGGGCTGCTCACCGAATATCTTCTGCTCGAGCCCCCCGGGGATCACCAATGACCGCATCGGCGGGAACCTAACTGGTTACGGGGCGCTCGGGGTAGTGCTCCATTCAGCCTCCGTCGGGGGCAGCGTTGCCCTCCTCGGTGGCGGGGGTGGCGCCAATTGCAACACCACGCCGCCCACCGCCCCGAGTGTCACCGCCGCTCCCGCTCCGTGGTCCGCAGACGCGTCGCTGAACTTCACCCCGGTCTACAGCGACTTCGAGGACACTACCGTCGGCGGAAATCTCACCATCAGCGGGCTGCAGTCGTGCTGGCTTGGCACGCTCAGAGACCAGGTTGGCGGGAGCACCACCATCGTCAATAACACCATGGCCGATCCCGACGCTATGGAGGTCGGCAGCAACTTGATCAGCGGGAATATGAGCTGCTTCGGTAACTCCGCTGGCGGTGTGTCAACGGTCCAGTTCGGCGACGGCGGGGCTGCCCCGAGCATGGTGGGCGGCTGGGCTATCGGTCAATGTGGATTCAATGTTCAGGTGCTAAACCCGGCGCCCGAAGCTCTGGCACAGGAGACACCGCCACAGACCTGCACCCCAACAACGTGCATCCCCGAGCACATCTCGGTGAGCACTCATACCCTGGGGACCTACTACGGGACGCACACCCAGGTGGGTGCGAGCCTTGACACTCTGTCCCTCGGCGTGACCGAATCAGGCAACACGCTCGGCGCCGAGTTGAACAACGTCGTCTTTGGCGGGACGGGTCTGACGGGAACAGTCACGGCGGTGTACCCACCGACCACGGCCGACCCGCTTGGATCGACCGGTGAGTCGGTCATCACCACCGTCCATCCCGATGGCTCGGAGTCGTTCCAGGCCGACGATGTCTGCGGCGTGTGCTCATTTGATAGCCAGAGCGGTTCGACGGCAATCAGGGCCTATGGGACAGTCTCCCCAAGTGGAGTAGTCAGCGGCACTTTCCTCGTCACCTCGGGCGGCGCCTCGAGCGGTGGATTGGCAACGCTGGCCGGTTACGGCACGTTTTCCAGTTGGGGTCAACCGGCTGGGACATTGGGCCTCGTAGAGCACCTCGAGATTACCTGAGGGGGTTCCGCCGGGGAGGGTCGATAGGTGCAGCGGGCCGGCTGCGGCGGTCCTGTTTCCCGCCTTAAGCGCAAAGAATGTCGCGACGGCTAGCCCGCCAGTCGTGATTGCAAGGCCACCAGTGAATCCGACCAACCACCATGTCGCAGTGTCTGACACGCCCCACCGACCCCCTGTGGATTCGCTATTGCACGCTTATTGCACGCCCGCCATTTCCAGTCTGTCGTAACGTTGTTGTGTCAGCTCAGAAAGTGTCAGTGACCTGCAGTGTCGGAGGGGGGACTTGAACCCCCACGCCCTTGCGGGCACCAGCCCCTCAAGCTGGCGCGTCTGCCTATTCCGCCACTCCGACGGGCGTGCATGTTGGAATGCAGCGTCCGCAGATCGTAGCGCGTGGCCATCGGCTCTCTTCCGAGCCCGGTGTCGGGACCGGGCCTGACGGGAGGCGGATCGGCCCCGCGGCATACTCGCCTATTGCCCCGGGAGGGACGGCGTCGTGTTGCTGGTCGACTCCGGTGCCCGGACCGCCCACAGCTGCGCGAACCACAGGAGGCTCGTGCTGCGGGGCATCGCCATGACGCCACCGATCGTGCGGCTCCAGACAAGGACGGCCGGTTCGGCAAAGAGAGGCAGCGAGACCATCTCGTCCCACAGCTGCGTGTCCGCCTGGGTGTAGTACCCCGCCGCCGTGTTCGGGTTGAGCTGCTGCGAGGCCGTGTTCACCAATTGGTCGAACTGGCTGCTGCTGTAACCCGTCCAGTCCTCTGACCCGTTCTTCCCCGCCGGCCCGAGCGACGTCGTGTACCACGACAAGGCCTGGCTCATGTACGGCGTGAACGTCACCGGCAGGACCGCCAGGTCCGCGAACCCCACCGCCAGGACCTGCCCCGTCTGGGCTGCACCGACCACCGGCAGCATCGTCGTGTCCAGTCCCGCCGCTTCCAGATCGGCCCGGATCTTCGGCGCCGCCGCCGTCGCCCAGGGGTCGCTGGAGTCGTAGACCATGTGCAGCTGGAAGCGCGCACCGAAGGCCGAGTGGTAGAAGGGATCGCCGGGTGTCCGCTCCAGGCCAGACATCGCGATGAACGAGGCGGCCTGCGCCGGCACCGGTGTCACCGGGAAGTTGACGCTGCCGCCCGCTCCCACGACTGTGGTCGACGTCGACGAGGTCGGCACCGGGATCGTCGTCGTCGGTGAGCCCGTCGGGGCCGGCTTGTAGTTCTGCTGGCCCTGCACGTTGAGATGGCTGTTGCCCGGCGCGATCCCCGGTACCGCCCAGCTCACCTGTTGGTTGACCAGGTCTTGACGATTGATGGACAAGGCGATGGCCACCCTGAGGTCGGGCGGGAGATCCGACTCGGGCGAGCTCGCCATGTCGAGCTGCAACAGGGTCGCCGACGTGTCTACCTCGCTCTGCGCTCCCGCCAGTCCCGTCATCTGGGTCAGGAACAAATTCGTCACGGTGGACGGTTCGGCCACCTGCACATAGCCCGAGGACATCCACTGGGCGAGTTGCGCCGTCGACGTGGCGACGTGGATGACGATGGAGCGGGCGTTCGCCGGCGTCCCCCACCACTTGGGGTTCTGCACCAGGGTGATCGTCTGGGGTGCCACCGAGTCGATCTTGAACGGACCGCCCGACAGGTCGATGTCCGGGTTCACCGTGGGGCAGCTGGGATTCCACCCCACCTTCTCCATCACGTGGGCCGGCACCAGGTTGGCGAAGAGCATCTGCCAATCGGCGAACGTGGTCTTGAATTTCACCGTGACGGTGTGGCCGCCGTTCGAGCCCGTCACCGATGCGATGTCGCGGTAGCCCGCAATGCTCGCCACGTCGGGTGACGAGACGACAGGATCGCCCCGCTGTTCCTCCCACGCGTACTTGAAGTCCGTCGCCGTGATCGGCACACCGTCGGACCACACGGCTTTCGGGTTCAGCGTGTAGACGATCGTCTCCGGCTTCGTGTTCACGAGCTCGGACGAGACGATCAGGTCCGCGTTGGCCGTCGTCGTGCCGGCGCTGTTCACCACGAAGGGGCTGGGCAGCACCGCGGCCAGCACCGTCTGCGTGCCAGGCGTGTCACCGACCGGCGTGTTGGGGTTGCAGCCGGTCGGGCTCTGCGTCATGCCATAGGAGATCGTCCCGCCCGCGACGCCGACATAGGTGACGGTGGTCCCGCCGCCGCCGCCCCCGTTCCCGCAGGCGGAAGCCAACAAGGCCAGCAGCGTGCTCGTCCCGACCAGCCACCGCCAGCGCCGGGGGCGTCGGCCCCGGCCCGTCACTGCAGCCGGAGGTCCAAGGTGATGGTCGTCAGCGCGAAGACAATGGCCACCGTGACCGTGATGCGGTCCAGATTGCGCTCCACTACCGTCGAGCCCTGCGCCGCCGCCCCCACGCTGCCACCGAACATGTCGGAGAGCCCGCCGCCCTTGCCGCTGTGCATCAGGATCAGGAAGATGAGTCCGAGCGCGGAAAGGACCTCAATGACGATGTACACCCAGGTGACTGTGTCCAAGGTTGCCAGCACGCGGAGCCTCCAACTCGGGGCCGAACGCGCCCGTTCGGCCTACGAACGGTAGCAGGCAGCGGTAGCCCGAATGATGTCAGTGAAGGCGGCCGCCTCCAGGCTGGCACCCCCGACCAGCAGGCCGTCCACGTCGGGTTCGGCCATCAGGTCGGCCGCGTTCTCGGCGTTCACCGACCCCCCGTACTGGAGCCGGACGCCCGCCGCCGCCTCGTCGCCGCCCACCTTGGCCACCAGGGAGCGGATGAACACGCAGGCGTCCTCGGCGTCCACGGCGGTGGCTGCCTTGCCGGTGCCGATGGCCCAAATTGGCTCGTACGCCAGGACCAGGCCTCCCACGACCTCCGGCGCTAGTCCCGAGAGGGCGGCAAGCACCTGCTCCTCCAGGACGCCTTCCGTGTGCCCCCGGTCGCGCTGCTCCTCGGTCTCGCCCACGCAGAGCACCGGTGTCATGCCGTTGCGCAGGACCGCCCGCAGCGTTGCCGCCACCGTGGCGTCGTCCATGCCGAAGAGCGTGCGCCGCTCCGAGTGCCCGACGATCACGTAAGCCGTTCCCAGACGGGCCAGGAAGCGCGGGCTCACCTCACCCGTGCGCGCCCCGCGTCCTCGTCCGAGCAGTGCTGCGCGCCGAGCGCGAGCGGGATGTGCTCCTTCTCCACCAGCGTCTGCACCGTGCGCAGGTCGGTGAAGGGCGGGTGCACGGACACGTCGACACGGGCCACGTCCTCGGGCTTCAGGCGCAGGCCGAGGTCGCGCACGGTGTGCAGCGCCTCGATGTGGTCGTGGTGCATCTTCCAGTTCCCGCTCACCAGCGGGCGGCGCGCGCTCACCCCTGCGGCGCGTTGGGGGCCCGGCGCAGGGCGTCGATCCCCGGCAGGTGCCCCTCCCGTTCGATGAACGACAGCGAGGCGCCACCACCGGTCGACAGGTAGTCGATCCGATCGCACAGACCCAGATCCTCCAGCGCGCTGGCGCTGTCACCTCCGCCCACCACCGAGAAGCCGGGGCAGTTCGCCACCGCCTCGGCCACGATCCGGGTGCCCGCGGCGAAACGCGGGTCTTCGAAGGCGCCCAACGGCCCGTTCCACAGAACGGTGCCGGCACGGACGACGACCTCGGCGAAGGCCGCCGCCGAGTCCGGACCGATGTCCAGTCCCGTCCACCCGTCCGGCAGGTCGCCCTCGATCACCTTGACGCTCCCCCGGGGACCGTGCCCCAACGACGGCGGCCCGAACGTGCCTCCGGGCTCCAGGGCGCGGGTGTCGGTCGGGAGCAGGATGTCCACGCCGGACTCCAGGAGGGCCCGACAGTCCGACAGGTGCGACTGGTCCAGCAGCGAGCTGCCGACGTGCTGCCCGCGGGCGGCGAGGAACGTGTAGGCCATGCCGCCACCGACGACCAGCGTGTCCACCTTGGTGGCCAGCACCTTGAGCACCTCGAGCTTGTCTGCCACCTTGGCGCCCCCGACGACCGCCACGAAGGGTCGGGCCGGCTGCTCCAGGATCCCCCCCAGCACCTCGATCTCCTTGGCGAAGCGCAGTCCCGCCGCGCTCGGGAGGAAATGCGGCGGCCCCACAATGGAGGCGTGGGCGCGGTGCGCAGCGCCGAAGGCCTCGTCCACGTAGGCGTCGAAGCCGGCGATGAGCCGCTGCACGAACGCGGGGTCGTTCGCCTTCTCCCCCGGGTCGAAGCGCAGGTTCTCGGTGAGCTCCACGCCGGGGCACAAGGCCTGCAGCCGCTCGCGCACCGGGTCCATCTCCCAGCGGGGATCGGGCGTGCCGCCCGGCCGCCCGAGATGTGAGCTGGCCACCACCTCCGCCCCCTCGTCCTGCAGCCAGCGCAGCGTGGGCAGGGCGGCGGTGATCCGGAAGTCGTCCGCCACTGTGGCGCGCCCCCGTACCCCGATGTGCAGAGGCACGTTGAAGTCGACCCGCACCAGCACGCGCTTCCCGTCGACCGGAGGGAGATCCCCCAGGAGCGGGATGCCGCGGAGGGGGTCCATCGGGGTCAGTCCCCTACCAGGACGGTCAGGTCGACCAGCCGGTTGGAGTAGCCCCACTCGTTGTCGTACCAGCCGAACGTCTTGACCAGGGAGAGCTCGTCGTTGACGGGCATGACCATGGTGAGACCGCTATCGAAGGTGCACGAGGCGGGCGATCCGACGATGTCGCTCGAGACGATGGGGTCGTCGGTGTACTCCAGCACCTTGTCGAGCGGCGGCTTGGCCGCCGCTTCGGCGAAGGCGGCGTTGACGTCGGGCACCGACGGGTTGCCCCGCACCACCGCGGTGAAGTCGGTGATGGAGCCCGCCGGCAGCGGCACCCGCAGCGAGGCGCCGTCGAGACGGCCCTTCATGGCCGCCATCACCAGGCCGGTGGACCGGGCCGCCCCGGTCGACGTGGGCACGATGTTGACCGCGCCGGCGCGCGCCCGGCGCAGGTCCTTGTGGGTCAGGTCGAGCAGGTTCTGGTCGTTGGTGTAGGCGTGCACCGTCGTCATGAGCCCGCTGACGATGTCGAACTCGTCGTCGATCACCTTGACCATGGGGACGAAGCAGTTGGTCGTGCACGACGCGTTCGAGATGACGATGTCCTTCTCGGGGTCGTAGTCGTGGTCGTTGACGCCGATCACGAAGGTGGCGTCGGAGTCGCCCGACGGGGCCGAGATGATGACCCGCTGCACTGACCCGCCGAGATGCCCGGCGGCATCGGCCCGACTGGTGAAGATCCCGGTGGACTCGATCACCACGGTGGCCCCGAGCTTGTCCCAGGGCAGCTGCTCGGGCTCACGCTCGGCCATAACGCGGATGTGCTGCTCCCCCACCAGTAGATCGCTGCCCTCGACGTCGACCGGTACCGGGAGCCGGCCATGGGTCGAGTCGTAGCGGAGGAGATGGGCCAGGGTCTCGGGCGACGTCAGGTCGTTGACCCCCACGACCTCGACGTCGGCGCCCGTGGCCAGGATGGCGCGCAGGAAATTGCGCCCGATGCGCCCGAAGCCATTGATACCGACCCGCACCGTCATATCGTCCCTATCCTCCCGCCGTCCCGCCTATGCCAGCAGACTTGACAGTGCCTGCGCCAGTTTGGCCGGGCTGTGGACCAGGGTATTCTCGCCCGTCAGGCGTTTGTCGCGCACCACAGCGTCCGTCGGACCGATGCCCATACCCCGGATGCTGTCACACACGACCACGTCAACCGCAACATCGTGCCTGGCCAGGGCCGTGACATGGTCCGTAACGTCGAAGCCCTCGGTCTCGGGGATCTCCGGATGCAGGTTGCAGACGTAGACCACCTGGCCCTTGGAGGAGGCCACCGCCTCGGCGATGCCGCCCACCGCCACGGCGGCCAACACGCTGGTGAACAGGGATCCCGGCCCGATCACGATCTGGTCCGCCTCGGCGATCCGCTCCACCGCCAGGGGCGGCGGCTGGGCGTCGCCGGGCACCAGGGACACCCGCTGGATGTCGGCCGTCCCCTTGACCGCCACCTGCCCGGCCACGGTGCCGTGATCCGACTCGGCCTTGAGCACGACCCGCTCCGAGGTGGCAGGCAGCACGTCCCCGCGGGCCCCCAGCAGCCGGGCCGCCTCGGCCACGCCCAACACGAGGTCGCCGGTGGCGTCGATCAGCCCGGCCAGGATCAGATTGCCCAGCGCATGGCCGGCCAGCTCCCCCTCGTCGTAGCGGCGCTCGAAGGCCTCGGCCAGCGCGGAGTCCTCCTCGGCCAGGGCGACGAGGCACTTGCGGATGTCGCCCAGGGCCACCACGTTGAGCAGCTCGCGCAGGCGGCCGCTGCTGCCACCGTCGTCGGCCACCGAGACCACTCCCGTGAGTGTGCCCGCGTAGCGCCGCGCCGCCTTCAGCGTGACGGCGGTGCCGTGGCCGCCCCCGATCGCCACCACCGAGGGCCGACCGCCGCGGCTCACCGGTCGATGTCCCGGTGGAAGACCGACACGGGCTCACCGTGCTTGCTCAGCCGCGTCGCCAGCTCCTGGGCCAGCGTCACCGAGCGGTGGCGCCCGCCCGTGCAGCCCATCGCGATGGTCAGGTACGACTTCCCCTCCCGGGCGAAAGCCGGAAGGATGCTCGTCAGGAGGTCGTCCACCTTCTCCAGAAACGCCTGGGATTCGGGCTGGCCCAGGACGTAGGAGCGCACCGGCTCGTCCTCCCCGCTGAACGGCCGCAATTCCTCGACCCAGAACGGGTTGGGCAGGAAGCGGCAGTCGAACACCACGTCGACGTCGAGAGGAAGGCCGTGCTTGTAGCCGAACGAGACCACCGAGGTCTGCATGTGCGTGGCCTCGTCGTCGCCGAACGCCTCCAGAATGCGCAGGCGGAGCTGGTTCACGTTCAGCTCGCCCGTGTCGACGAGGAGGTCGGCGCGCTCGCGCACCAGCTGCAGCAGCTTGCGCTCGTCGGCGATCGACTCCTCCACCCCACGCGCCGCCAGGGGGTGACGTCTCCGCGTGCCCTCGTAGCGCCGCACCAGGACATCGTCGGAGGCGTCGAGGAAGACGACCCGCACCCGCTTCCTGGTGGCCCGGAGCTCGTCGAGCACGTCGGGCAGGTCGTCGAAGTACTCGGGGCCCGTGTTGCTGCCCCCGCGGCCGATGACCAGCGCCACCCGCTCGATGCCGGACCCCGGGCGGTCCACCATCTCCACCATCTTCATGATGAGGCCGGCCGGCAGGTTGTCGATGACGAACCAGCCCACGTCCTCGAGGGCCGCCGCCGCCGTCGAACGGCCGGCGCCGGACATCCCCGTGACCACCGCGAACTCGCTCATCGCCCCCCAGCCTTGTGCATCGCCTCGTACACGGCGAGTCCGACGTTGTCGGGCAGCCAGGAGCGGGACAGCAACTCCTCGAGCGAGGCCGCCCGCACGGCGTTCACCCCGCCCATCTCCTTGACCAGGCGGGCCCTGCGGGCCGGCCCCAGGCCCGGGATGTCGTCGAGCAAGCTGCGTGTCATCCGCTTGCCGCGTCGTTCCCGGTGGAAGGTGATGGCGAAGCGGTGGGCCTCGTCGCGCAACCGTTGCAGCAGGTAGAGGGCATCGGAGCCCCGGCGGAGGCGCACCGGGTGGGGCGACCCGGGGCGGTAGACCTCCTCGAACTGCTTGGCGAGCGAGGCCAGCTCCACCTGGTCCTGGAGCCCGAGCTCGCGCACGACGCGCTCGGCCACCCCGAGCTGTCCCTTGCCCCCGTCGACCACAATCAGGTTGGGCCGGTAGGCAAAGCGGCGGGGCCGCCCGTCCGCGGGTGACTCGGGGGCCTGCGTCAGGGCCGTGAGCCGCCGAGTCAGGACCTCTTCCATGGCGGCGTAATCGTCGTTGCCGCGAACGGACTTGACCTTGAAGCGCCGGTAGTCCGACCGCTTGGCCAGGCCGTCCTCGAAGACGACCATGGAGCCCACGTAGTCGGTTCCCTGCAGGTGGCTCATGTCGTAACACTCGATCCGCAGGGGCGCCTCGCGCAGCGACAGCGCCGACTGCAGCTCGGTCAGCGCCTTCGACCGCGCGTTGTGGTCGGCGGCCCGCCGCAGCCGGTGCCGGGCCAGGTCCTCGCCGGCTGACCGTGTCACGGTGTCCTGCAGGGCGCGCTTCGCGCCACGCTGCGGGACCCCGATGTCGACGGGTCCACCCCGGATGGTGTGCAACCAGCTCTGCAGCAGCCCGCGATCGGCCGGCTCCTCGGGCACCAGCAGCCGGCGGGGCACCTCGGCACCGTCGGCCCCGTAGACCTGCGAGACGACGAGCGCCATGAACTCGGGACCCGAGAGGTCCTCCACCTTCTCGGCCACGAAGCCCCGGTGTCCCACCACGCGACCCCGCCGCACCCGGAAGATCTGGATCGACGCCTCGAGCGGGTCCTCGGCCAACCCCACCACGTCGAAGTCCTCGGCCCGGTCCGAGACCATCTGCTGGGTCTCGGCGGCCTTGTGGACGGCGGCGATCCGGTCGCGCAAGCGGGCGGCCCGCTCGAACTGCAAGTCCTCGCTGGCCTCGAGCATCTCGGTTTCGAGGCGGGCCAGCACGGGCTCCGTGTCGCCCGACAAGAAGCCCATGAGATCGTTCACGTAGCCGTCGTAGGCCGCATGATCCACCGCACCGACACACGGGCCGGAGCAGCGGTCGATGTCGTAGAGCAGGCAGGGCCGCCCCAGGCGTTCGTGACGGGTGAACTTCGTGTCCGAGCACGTGCGGACGGGAAAGCTGCGGACGAGCAGGTCGAGCGTGGAGCGGATGGCGCCGGCGTTGCCGTAAGGGCCGAAGTAGCGGACGCCCTTGCGCTTGCGCCCACGCACCACGGCCGGGCGCGGCCATTCCTCGTTGAGCGTGACGGCGAGCCAGGGATAGCTCTTGTCGTCCTTCAGCCGGACGTTGTAGCGGGGCAGGTGGGCCCGGATCAGCGAGTGCTCCAGGATCAGGGCGTCGACCTCGCTGTCGACCACCACCCACTCGACGTGGTCGGCCTGTGCCACCATCTGCGCGGTGCGGGGCATGAGCTTGGCCGAGTCCTGCCAGTAGTTGGGCAGCCGGTGGCGCAGCGACTTGGCCTTCCCCACGTAGAGGACCCTGCCCTCGGCGTCGTAGAACTGGTAGGAGCCCGGGGCGTCCGGGATGGAGCCGGTAGGGGGCCGATACTGCATCAGGTCCACTCTCGCGCAGCCGCTGGAGGGTGGCGGTACACTGGCCATGCCGGCCTGGTTTCCGGCATACAACCTCGCATCGAGGCCGACATACCCGCGGATGGGCGACCAGGCTGTCCCCGCCGGCCATATCGATGCACTCCCGACAAGGGGGCAGACCAGATGCTCAGGCTCCAGACGCCACTTCCGGAGCGGTATACGTCCGCAACCGAGGACGAGCTGGCGGACATGATCGCCACCGCCAAGGCGGCGCTCGGTTCCCGGCTGTTCATCCTCGGGCACCACTACCAGCGCGACGAGGTCATGCGCTGGGCCGACGCCCGGGGGGACTCGTTCGGGCTCTCCCGGATGGCCGCCGACCAGGCGGAGGCCGAGTTCATCGTCTTCTGCGGCGTCCACTTCATGGCGGAGTCGGCCGACGTCCTCACCGGCGACCATCAACACGTCCTCCTGCCCGACCTCAATGCAGGATGCTCCATGGCCGACATGGCGGACATCAACCAGGTGGAGGAGGCGTGGGACGAGCTCGCCCTCGTCGTCGACGTGGATCGGCTGATCCCGGTCACCTACATGAACTCGGCCGCCGCCCTGAAAGCCTTCGTCGGCCGCCACGGTGGCGCCGTCTGCACCTCGTCCAATGCCCGGGCCGTGTTGACCTGGGCCCTCGAGCGGGGGGACCGCGTCCTCTTCTTCCCGGACCAGCACCTCGGGCGGAACACCGGCTTCAAGCTCGGCTACGGCGCGGACGACATGCGGGTGTGGAACCCCCGCCTCGCGCTGGGTGGCTGCAGCGACCGGGAGGTGAAGGAGTCGACGCTCCTGCTCTGGAAGGGACACTGCTCGGTGCACCAGCGCTTCCGCCCCGCGCACGTCGAGGCCTTCCGCGACGAGTACCCCGAGGGGATCGTGATGGTCCACCCCGAGTGCGCGCACGAGGTGGTGGAGCTGGGCGACGTCACCGGCTCGACCGATGCGATCATCCGCGCCGTGGCCGCCGCCCCATCGGGCTCGGTCATCGGCGTCGCCACCGAGATCCACTTGGTGAACCGCCTCAACCACGAGTCACCCGACAAGACCGTCGTCTGCCTCGACCCGCTCGTGTGCCCGTGCTCCACCATGTCACGCATCGATCCCCAGCACCTGGCTTGGATCCTCGAGGGGCTGCTGGACGGCGAGGTGCGGAACCGCATCGTCGTCGACGCCGAGACCACGGAATGGGCCAAGGTGGCGCTCCAGCGCATGCTCGCCATCACGTGAGCTGAACGCTGCCGACCCGCACCGACCCGCACCGCCACGGGTGGCACGCCGGTAGGGTCCGAACGCCCGGCGCACCGCTGACAGGAGGCCATAGTCGTGAGCGACTACCCCGCCCCACCCGTTCTCGTCAACCACGTGGAGCCCGTCCCGCGTCGGATCCGGGCCTTTCTCGCAGGCCAGGCGGTCGTCGATACGACCGACGCCCTCTACGTGTGGGAGAACCCCCACTTCCCTCACTTCTACGTCCCGCTCGTCGACGTGCTGCCGGATGTGCTCGTCGACGAGGGCACGACCGAGGAGACCACACGGGGTGACGCAAAGCACTACGGGGTCCGGCTTGGTGACGTCAACCGGACGAAGGCCGCGAGCGTGCTCACCGCAGCCAAGGTCGAGGGCCTGGACGACACCGTCCGCTTCGCCTGGTCCGCCTTCGACTCGTGGTTCGAGGAGGACGAGCAGGTCTTCGTCCACCCGCGCAACCCCTACACGCGCGTGGACTCGCTGCGCTCGAGCCGGCGCCTGCGCGTCGAGTCCAAAGGCGTCGTCCTGGCCGAGTCCTCGTCGCCCGTCCTCTGCTTCGAGACCGGGCTCCCCACCCGCTACTACCTCAACCGGACCGACGTGGACTTCACCAACCTCGTCGCGTCCGACACCGTCACGTCCTGCCCGTACAAAGGGACGACTTCGGGCTACTGGTCGGCCCGGGTCGAGGATCGCATCCACCCCGACATCGCCTGGACCTACGACTTCCCCACCCGCGAGCTGTCCCCCATCGCCGGGCTGATCGCCTTCTACAACGAGAAGGTCGACCTGTTCCTCGACGACGTCCAGCTCGATCGGCCGCACACACCCTTGTCGTGATCCGGCCTCCGGAAGCGGCAGCGGTCCGCTGCAGCCCTCTGAGTCCTACCCCGCACAAGCGCGGGCGCGCCGAAAGGCATTGGTCTGACTTTTCAAGTGTGCCGGGCTCGTCAGCCGGGTGATGCCGGGGCGGCGGGCGACTCCGCCCCGTCAGGCCGCCGTCGGCGGCGGGCGCTGGCGCTGCGGCTGGTACTCCCGCTGGTTGCGCATCCGGTTGTGGAACCCGCAGAGGAGCCGGCCGTTGTCCTGGGTGGTCGGGCCACCCTCGGCCCAGGGCTGGACGTGGTCGGCCTGGCAGCTCTCGGCGGGTTCGTAGCAGTAGGGGTGGGTGCACATCCGGTCGCGCAGCTCGATGGCCCGGCGGGTGCCGCCGCTGAAGAGGCGGGCCCGGGCGCTGACGTCGACCCTGGTGCCCAGGCTGAAGATGGCCCGCTCGAAGTAGGCCGAGTCCAGCCACGGGGTCAGCGCCGAGGGGGCAAGCACCGTCCCGTTCTCGAGCTCGCTGATGCGCCCGTGCAGCGTTGGCGGATTCAAGGGGTGAGCGCAAGAAGCTCAGTGAGCTTTTCCGATGGTTTCATATATCCGAGGGTCTTGCGGGGACGGCCATTGAGGCTTCTCTCGATGGCGGTGAGGTCTTTGACGCTGAGCTTGGAAAGGTCCGTGCCCTTTGGCATGTATTGGCGCAGCAAGCCATTGGTGTTCTCGTTCGAACCCCTCTGCCACGGACTGTGGGGATCGCAGAAATAGACCTGGATCCCGGTGGAGACGGTGAAGGCGACGTGGCGGTTCAGCTCGGTGCCTTGGTCCCAGGTCACGCTCCGGGCCAACTCGGCCGGCAGGGTCCCCATGGACTTGGCCATTGCCTGGTTGACCTTGTCGGCTGAGTATCCACCAGCAAAGCGCAGCAACATAACGTAGCGGGTGGAGCGTTCGACCAGCGTCCCGACGGCGGACTTGCCGCCGGCCCCGATGATCAGATCACCCTCCCAGTGACCTGGCACGGCCCGGTCCTCGACCTCGGCCGGTCGTTCGCTGATCATGATCTTCGCGGGGATCTGGCCCCTCGTCTCGACCTTGCTCCGGGGTCGCCGGGCCGCCCGACCGCTGCGCAAGCAGCGCGTCAACTCCCGGCGGAGCTCGCCGCGTCCCTGGACAAAGAGTGTTTTGTAGATGGTCTCGTGGCTCACCCGCATCATCGGATCGTCGGGGAAGTCCTGGCGCAAGCGCTGGGCGACTTCATCGGGTGACCACCACTCGCTGAGCCACTCTTCGACCTGGTCCCGCAGCTTGGGGCACGAGCCCAGCTTGGACGCCTTGGGTCGCCGAGCTCGCTTCTCAGCTCGCAGCTGACCGGCCCAGGCCCGATAGCCATGTCGGCCACCGTTGGCCGCCACCTCCCGGCTCACCGTCGACACGCAACGACCCAGGCGCTGAGCGATGGCGGTGAACCGCTCGCCTCGAGACAACCCGATGGTGATCTCCTCGCGCTCAGCCAGCGTGAGGCGACCAGGAGCCGGAGACCAGCTGGCTGGATGACCCTCTCGCGTGAGCTTGCCCTCGAGCACCCGATACACCGTCATGAAATGCATTCCGACGGCACGAGCGACCTCGTTGACGCTCAGTCCCTCGCTCCGGAGTCGGAACACCATCCGGCGCTGTTCCTGCGTCATGTGTGCTGCCATCTGTCGTCTCCCTTGGTTTGGTCAACCATCGCTGACCCACCAAGGTTTTGCGGGGACCCCTTGAATCCGCCGTTTCATAGCCGACCAAGACACTGAACAGCGGGGCGGGGCGGATGCCGTCGGCGGGGGCGCTGCGGCTCCGGGTCGCCATCTCGACGAGGGCGTCGGCCCGGCGCTGGGCCGAGGTGCGGGCCAACTCGTCGATCCGAGCCGTGCGGCCCAGTCGCTCCTTGGCCTCGGCGCAGTCGGTCTCGAAGAGGTCGTGCTCGAGGCGGTTGAGCTCGCCCGCCACGATGGAGCCCGAGACCGGGTCGAGGGTCATCTGCCCCAGCCACATCCCGGTGAAGCTCGACTCTAAGAACACGTTGCGCGACGCCTTGCGCTCCTCGTCGGCGCTCTCGGCCCCGTCGGGGTCGGCCAGCTGCTCCCAGTAGCTCAGGGCCCGGGAGAAGTCCTCGAAGCCCATGTCGGAGGCCTGGGAGACCAACAACCCCTCGTCCCTGGCCATGGAGGACTCGGTCCGGTGCTTTCTCGCCGAGGCGATGGCCCGGGCCTGGTCGAGGCCGATGGCACCGTCGCGCCAGGCCTGGGCGCACGCGGGCAGGTGGCGCAGTTCCCTCCCGAGGCGCACCCGGCGCCGGGCGGCACTGCGCGGCAGACGGCACTTGGTGGCGATCCACGCCGAGGCCGTCTTGGCCCCGTCGGCCGCCCACTCCTCCCCCACCTCGAAGGCGGCCGTCGCCTCGGTGACGAAGGACTCGAAACGCGCCAGCTGCCGGTGCAGCTCCTCGATGGAGGCGCAGTCGCCGTAGTTGGCCGCGTCCGACGCGACGAGTGCTCGAGCGCCTCGGCGAAGTCGTCCAACTCCATGTCTCGATGGAAGCACGAGGGTGTCACAGATCAGCGAGGAAGATTCGGAGAATCACCAGTGACAACCGGCGAATCAGGGCGACCGTTCTCACGGAGAACGCCACTTTGACGAGTCCGCCGTGCCGGGGGTGCCCGGGGTACAGGGGGTGCGGGGTCTACTTGGCGCGGGCCAGCACGGGCTTGAGCACCTCGCCCGTATAGCTCCCTGCTGTCTTGGCCACCTGCTCGGGTGTGCCCTCGGCGATCACGGTGCCGCCCTTGTCGCCGCCCTCGGGGCCGAGGTCGATGACCCAGTCCGCCGTCTTGACCACGTCGAGATTGTGCTCGATGACGACCACGGTGTTCCCCTGCTCGACCAGTCGGCCCAGGACGTCAAGCAACTTGCGCGTGTCGTCGAAGTGGAGCCCGGTGGTCGGCTCGTCGAGGATGTAGAAGGTGTGGCCGGTCGGGCGGCGGCTCAGCTCGCTGGCCAGCTTGACCCGCTGGGCCTCGCCGCCTGAGAGCGTGGGTGCAGGCTGGCCCAGGCGCACGTAACCCAGGCCCACGTCGACCAGGGTCCGCATGTGGCGGGCGATCGGGGGTTGGCGCTCGAAGAAGCTCAGGGCCTCCTCGCACGACATGTCGAGCACGTCGGCGATGGTCTTGCCCCGGAACGTGATCTCCAGTGTGTCGCGGTTGTAGCGCGCGCCATGGCAGATCTCGCACGGCACGTACACGTCGGGAAGGAAGTGCATCTCGATCTTGATCGTGCCGTCGCCGGCGCAGGCCTCGCACCGTCCGCCGCGCACGTTGAAGGAGAAGCGGCCCGGCTGGTAGCCGCGCACCTTGGCCTCGGCCGTCTGCGCAAAGAGCTTGCGAATGTGGTCGAAGACGCCCGTGTAGGTGGCCGGGTTCGACCGTGGGGTGCGCCCGATGGGGGCCTGGTCGACGTCGACGACCTTGTCGAGGTGGTCCATTCCCTCCACCTTGCGGTGGCGACCCGGCAGCGTCTTGGCCCGGTGCAGGTGCTGGGCGAGCGAGCGCAGCAGAATGTCGTTCACCAGCGTCGACTTGCCCGACCCCGACACCCCCGTCACCGCGATGAGGCAGCCAAGGGGGAACGACACGTCGATGTCGTGCAGGTTGTGCTCCCTGGCGCCGCGCACCGTCACCACGTCACCCGTGCCGGGGCGGCGCCGGGCGGGCACGGGGATCGACTTCTTGCCCGACAGGTACTGCCCCGTGATGGACGCCCTGTTGGTGAGCAACCCGCCGCGGCCGGTCACCGGGCCCGCGTGCACGACGTTGCCGCCGTGCTCCCCCGCCCCGGGACCGATGTCGACGACGTAGTCGGCGGTGCGGATGGTCTCCTCGTCGTGCTCAACGACGATGACCGTGTTGCCCAGATTTCGCAGCCGCTCCAGGGTCCCGATGAGGCGCTGGTTGTCGCGTTGGTGGAGCCCGATGGAAGGCTCGTCGAGCACGTAGAGCACGCCGACGAGGCCGCTGCCGATCTGGCTGGCCAGACGGATCCGCTGCGCTTCACCGCCGGACAAGGTGCCGGCCGAACGAGCCAGGGAGAGGTAGTCCAACCCCACGTCGAGCAGGAACTGCATGCGCTCGCGGACTTCCTTGAAGACCCGGTCGGCGATCATGTGCTCACGGTCGCTCAGCTCCAGGCCCGCCATGGCATCGACGGCGTTGCCGATGGAGAGGCTGCACAGCTCGTAAATGTTTCGCCCCCCGACGGTGACGGCCAGGGACTCGGGCTTGAGGCGTGCGCCCTTGCACTCGGGGCAGTCCACCTCGCGCATGTACTGTTCGATCTGCTCCCGCGACCAGTCCGACTCGGACTCGCCGTGGCGCCGCTGCAGCCAGGGGATGATCCCCTCGAACAGCGCTTCGTAGGAACGCTTCCGGTTGAAGCGGTTCTTGTAGGTGACGTGGACCGAGCGGCTACCTGTCCCGTAGAGGACGAGCTTCTTGTCCTTGGCCCGGAGCGACCTCCACGGAGCGTCGAAGGAGAACCCGCCGAACTCGGCCACGCCGACCTGCAACCCGGTGAAGTACTCGCTGCGCGCCCCCGCCCACGGCGCCAGCGCGCCCTCGGCGAGCGAGAGCGAGTCGTCGGGCACCACCAGCTCGGGGTCGACCTCGAACTTCGTGCCCAGGCCGAGGCACGCCGGGCAGGCCCCGTAGGGCGAGTTGAAGGAGAAGCTGCGGGGAGCGGGCTCCTCGAAGCTGAGGCCGCAGTGGGTGCAGGCCAGGTGCTGGGAGAAGGTGATGGCCTCGTCGGCCTCGTCGCCCTCGCCCCCCTCCCCGCTCCCGTTCATGACGAGCACCTCGGCCGTGCCGCCCGTCAGCTCCAGGGCCGTCTCGATCGACTCGGTCAGGCGCTGGCGGACGTTGGCCCGGCTGACCAGGCGGTCCACCACCACCTCGATGGTGTGCATCTCGTAGCGGGCCAGGTTGACCTCGGCCCGCTCGGACAGCTCGAGGGGCACGCCGTCGACCCGCACCCGGGCGAAGCCCTGCTTGGCCAGGTCGTCGAGGAGCGAGCTGTACTCGCCCTTGCGGCCCCGCACCACGGGGGCCATGACCTGGAAGCGGGTCCCCGCGGGCAGCTCCAGGACCCGGTCGACGATCTGCTGGGGGGTCTGGCGGGCCACGGGCCGCCCGCAGACGGGGCAGTGCGGGTGGCCGATGCGGGCGTACAGGAGCCGCAGGTAGTCGTAGACCTCGGTGATCGTCCCCACGGTCGAGCGCGGGTTGCGCGAGGCCGACTTCTGGTCGATGGAGATCGCCGGCGAGAGGCCCTCGATGAAGTCCACGTCGGGCTTGTCCATCTGGCCCAGGAACTGGCGGGCGTAGGCCGAGAGGGACTCGACGTAGCGGCGCTGCCCCTCGGCGTAGATGGTGTCGAAGGCCAGGGAGGACTTCCCCGAGCCGGACAACCCGGTGAAGACGATCAGGCGGTCCCGGGGCAGGTCGAGGGAGACGTCCCGCAGGTTGTGCTCGCGAGCTCCGCGAACGACGAGACGGTCGGCCATCCGCTGAGGATACCGGCGCGCTGTGTCACGTCATCCCGGCCCTGGTCACCGACGTGACCCGCGCTCCGCCCGTGCTACTCGAAGCGCAGGTCCTCGTCGCCCCAGTAGGCCTCCACCGCGCTGATGAGGCCCTCGTCGGTGACGGTGAAGATCTCGGCACCGCGGATGTGCATGGTTCCCCCGCCGACCACGGAGACCGTGATGTGGAAGCGGACGGCGGCCCGGTCGGCGACGGGGTGGACCTCCTCGGCCTCGAACGTCATCGCCTCGCAGGCGTCGAAGGACCGCTGGATGAAGTCCCTGATGGCACCGCGACCGACGTTGGGCGGCGTCGGGTAGGGGTCGACCTGCACGGCATCGGGGGTGAAGAGCGCGGCGTAGGCGTCGGCGTCCCGGGAGCTGGTGACGGCGGCGTAGCGGGCGATGGCCTGGCGGAGCACGTCGTTCGTCGGCACGGGGAAGACGATACCTAGCCGGGGATGGAGGCGCGGAGGTCGGCGATCTCGTCACGCAGGAGCGCCGCCTCCTCGTAACGGAGCTCGGCGGCGGCGGCCTTCATCTCCGCTTCCAGCTGCGACATGAGCTCGACCGCCTCGGCCGGGGTCGAGGCATCGCCGTCGGCCAGCAACGCCGGTCGACGGGCGCCCCGGACTGCCGCGTTCTTGCGCACCTCAGCCCTGCTGCGACCCGCCTTGGCCACCCCCCCGCCGGTCCCGCGGAGGCGCTCCAGGATGTCGGTCACCGACTTGCGGATGGTCTGGGGGTTGATCCCGTGCTCCCGGTTGTAGGCGATCTGCACGTCGCGGCGGCGCTGGGTGACCGAGACCGCCTCGCGCATGGAGTCGGTCACGGTGTCGGCGTAGAGCACCACCATGCCGTCGACGTTGCGGGCCGCCCGGCCCATGGTCTGGATCAGGGAGGAGGCCGAGCGCAGGAAGCCCTCCTTGTCAGCATCGAGAATGGCGACCAGGGCCACCTCGGGCAGGTCGAGCCCCTCCCGGAGGAGGTTGATGCCGACCAGGACGTCGATGGAGCCCAGGCGCAGCTCGCGCAGGATCTCGATCCGGGTGATGGTGTCGATGTCGGAGTGCAGGTACTGGACGCGGACGCCGGCGTCGGCCAGATAGTCGGTCAGGTCCTCGGCCATCTTCTTGGTGAGCGTCGTCACCAGGACGCGGCCGCCGGCCTCGACGGTGCGCCCGATGCGGGCCAGCAGGTCGTCCACCTGGCCCTTGGTGGGCATGACCGTCACCTCGGGGTCCACCAGGCCCGTGGGGCGGATCACCTGCTCGACGACCTGATCGGAGTGCTCCAGCTCGAAGGGGCCCGGCGTCGCCGACACGAAGACGCACTGGGGCACCCGCTCGACGAACTCCTCGAAGCGCAGGGGTCGGTTGTCCTTCGCCGAAGGCAGTCGGAAGCCGTGCTCGACCAGCACGTCCTTGCGCGAACGGTCGCCCGCGTACTGGCCGTGCAGCTGGGGGACGGCCACGTGGCTCTCGTCGATCACGCAGAGATAGTCCTTGGGGAAGAAGTCCAACAGCGTGTACGGCGTCTCCCCCGGTGCCCGGCCGTCGAGGTGGCGGCTGTAGTTCTCCACGCCGGAGCACACGCCGGTCTCGGCCAGCATCTCGAGATCGTGCTCGGTCCGCACCCGGAGGCGCTGGGCCTCGAGCAGCTTGCCCTCCCGCTCGAACTCCTGGAGACGCTCCCGCAGCTCCACCTCGATGGTGCCGACGGCGCGCTGGATGATGTCGTCGCCCGTGACGTAGTGCGTGGCCGCGTAGACGGCCACGTCCTCCATCTCCTCCCCCATCTCCCCGGTCAGGACGTCGAAGGGCACGATGCGCTCGACCGTGTCCCCGAACAGCTCGACCCGGAGCGCCTGCTCCTCGTAGGCCGGGTGGATCTCCACCGTGTCGCCGCGGGCCCGGAAGGTACCGCGCACGAGGTTGACCTCGTTGCGGGCGTACTGGAGGTCGACCAGCCGGCGCAGCATGTCGCGCTGGTCCATCTGCTCCCCGACGGACACCCCGAGGATGCGGTCGCGGTACTCATCGGGGGACCCCAGGCCGTAGATGCAGGACACCGACGCCACCACGATCACGTCACGCCGCATCAGGAGGGACGACGTCGTGGCGTGCCGCAGCCGGTCGATCTCGTCGTTGATCGACGAGTCCTTCTCTATATAGGTGTCCGTCGTCGGCAGGTAGGCCTCGGGTTGGTAGTAGTCGTAGTACGAGACGAAGAACTCGACCCGGTTCTTCGGGAACAGCTCCCGCAACTCCGAGGAGAGCTGGGCGGCCAGTGACTTGTTCGGCTCGATGATCAGCGTCGGTCGTTGGACCTGCTCGACCATCCAGGCGATGGTCGCCGTCTTGCCCGAGCCGGTGATGCCCTGGAGTGTCTGGTACGGGTCACCGCGGCGTACGCCTCGGGCCAGGGCCGTGATGGCCGCGGGCTGGTCACCCGAGGGCTGGAAGGGGGAGACGACCTCGAATTCGGGCATGGCCTCGCGAGGCTACCCGGGGGGTGTGACCGCTCAGGCGTGCGCTCGCCGCTCGGCCGCCGCCGCCCGCAGCCAGTCCCACAGCTTGGCGACCTCGACGTCGAGAGTGGCCCGGTCACCCGAGTTGTCCAGGACGTAGTCCGCCTCCTGGCGGCGCTCCTCCCGCGAGACCTGCGACCGGATGCGGGCCTCGGCATCGGCCCGGTCGAAGCCGCGCTGGGAGATCAGTCGTTGCAGCGCCACGTCCGTTGGGGAGTCCACCACGACGATCTTGTGCAGCTTGACCGTGTCGCGGTGCGCAGCGGTCAGGAGCGGGATGGCCAGGAGCACGATGTCGTCGGTGTCGGCCAGGGCGTCCCGCGCCTGGATCATGGCGATGCCGATGGCCGGGTGCGTGATGGCGTTGAGCTCCAGCCGGGTCTCCTCGTCGGCGAAGGCCGCCGCGGCCAGCGCCTTGCGGTCGATGGTCCCGTCGGCGTCCAGGATCCCGGGCCCGAAGCGGTCGACCAGCGGCTGGTAGGCGGGGCCGCTGGGCGCCACCACGTCGCGGGCCACCTGGTCGGCGTCGATGAGCACGGCGCCGCGCTCGACGAGAAGGTCGGCCACGGCCGACTTCCCCGAACCGATGCCGCCCGTGAGGCCGACGGCCAGCATCAGCCCAGGCTGGTCCGGCGCGGTGCCCGGACCACCGCGAACAGGACGAGCGTCGTCTCGTCGAGCTCCTCGGTGACGAACCAGTCGTCGGCGGTGATGCCCGTGATGCCCCCCGTGTCCTCCCGGGCCACGAGCTTGTAGGCGATGGGCAGCAGTCT
The DNA here is from genome assembly GCA_963755375.1 of uncultured Acidimicrobiaceae bacterium. GTDB lineage: Bacteria > Actinomycetota > Acidimicrobiia > Acidimicrobiales > RAAP-2 > Bog-473. The sequence goes on from CAVWKG010000016.1 coordinate 911,510, forward strand.
CGTGTAGGCCCAGACGTACCACGAGTGCGGCAGCCGATGGCGTACGTCAAACACGTCCAGCCCGAGCAGTTTCTGGGCCCTGACCCGCCGCGCCGCGAAGTCGGCCTTGACGTGCGGCGCGGCGTCCACCCCGCCGAGCCACACCTCGTCGAAGTGGCGCGCCAGCATGGAGCGGAGCTCATCCCGCTCGAAGAGGTGGAGGTGGAACGGGTTCTCGAAGTCGGCCGGCTTGTTGGGGGTCAGCACGCACCCCACGCCGTCGTCCTTCAGCACCCGCGCCATCTCCGCCACGTGGGGCTCGGGGTCGGTGAAGTGCTCGATGAGGTGGGAGGAGCAGGCCCCGTCGAAGCTGGCCGGCAGGAGCCCGAGGTCCAGGGCATTCATCTGCGCCACCCGGAGACCCTCGGGGCCGTAGCAGGCGGTCGCCGTGGCGGCGGCTTCGGCGGCGTAGTCCACCCCGACCACCTGGCAGCCCTCGCCGAGGAACCGCGCCGACTCGAAGCCCTGGCCGCATCCGACGTCGAGGATGCGGCCCCGGCCGATCCGGTCCAGGACAGCCCGGTAACCCGCCTCGTGCAGGGCCAGCAGCGAGTCGGGTGTCACGCCCTGCTGCGGCCGCTCGCCCGTCAGCCGAGCCTTCGTGCTGGTCACCACGGGCGCTCTCCCTTCGTGTGACACTCCGGGGTGCCGCTGGCTGCTTATGCTACCCGGCGACCTTTCCCCCCTTCATGACCACGTCCCCCACTGTCACCGTCCCCCGGGGGCGGCACGCGGCCCAACGGCCGGTGCGGGCGATCGGCAGCCGTTGGTGGTGGATCGGCGGGGCGGCCTTCCTGGCTGTCTTCGCCTACGTGCCGCTGCTGGCGGTGCGGCCGGGGGTCGTCACCCCGGACACCAAGACCTACCTCTACCTCGACCCGCTCCACTTCCTGAGCCAGGTCGCGTTCATGTGGGACCCCACCGTGGGCCTGGGCACGGTGACGCACGAGTACATCGGCTACCTGCTGCCGATGGGCCCGTTCTTCGCCGTCTTCCACCTCCTCGGTGTGCCCGTCTGGGTGGCGCAGCGGCTGTGGCTCGGGTCGATCCTCTTCGTCGCCGGCCTCGGGGTGCTGTACCTGTCGCGCATCCTCGGCCTGCGCGGGCCCGGGCCGACGGCAGCCGCGCTGGCCTACATGCTCTCCCCGTACTTCTTGCAGTACGCGGGGCGCATTTCCGTGATCCTGCTGCCGTGGGCCGGCCTCCCCTTCATGCTCGGCCTGACCATCGTGGCGTTGCGCCGCGGCGGGTGGCGCGAACCCGCCCTGTTCGCCGTGGTGGTGGCGCTCGTGAGCGGCATCAACGCCAGCTCCATCATCTACGTCGGCGTCGCGCCCATCCTCTGGATCCTCTACGCGGTGGTGGTCCTGCGCGAGTCAACCTGGCGCCACGCCTTCGGCACCGCCCTGCGCATCGGCATCCTGACGCTCGGCGCCTGCCTGTGGTGGATGGCGGGACTCGAGGTGGAGGCGGCCTACGGCGTCAACGTCCTGAAGTACACCGAGACCGTCCCCTCGACGTCGGCCACCTCGAACCCGGCGGACATCATCCGGGGCCTCGGCTACTGGTACTTCTACGGCTCCGATCACCTGGGCGCCTGGACGACCGCGGCCATCCGCTACACGCAGGACATCTGGCTCCTGGCAACGTCCTATGCCGTACCCGTGCTCGCCCTGGTGGCGTCGGCGTTCGTGCGCTGGCGCGAGCGTGCCTTCTTCCTCGTGCTGCTCTTCGTCGGACTGGTGCTCTCGGTGGGCCCCTTCCCCTTCTCCCATCCCACCGCCATCGGCGGCGTGCTCAAGTCGTTCATGACGGACACGACGGCGGGCCTCGCGCTGCGCTCGACGGACCGGGCCACGCCCCTCGTCCTGCTGGCGCTTTTCATGCTGCTGGCCAGTGGGTTGACCGCCCTCTGGTCCCGTTTCCACATCGCCGGCCTCGCCACCACCCTCCTCGTGGCCGGACTGGTGGTGACGAACAACCCGTCGCTCTTCCTGGGCGACACCATCGCCAACAACTTCACCCAGCCGGCGTCGCTCCCCTCCTACCAACTGGCGGCCATCGCCCACCTCAACGCGACCCATCCCGGTACCCGGGTCTTCGCCATCCCCGGCAACGACTTCGCCGCCAACCGCTGGGGTGACACCGTCGACACACCCCAACCCGCCTTCCTCGACCGGGACTTCATCACCCGTGAGCAGCAGATCCTGGGCTCCATCGCCACGGCCGACACGCTCTACGCCACGGACGGCCCGCTCCAAGACGGCACGGCCAACATGAACGCCCTGGCGCCCATGGCCCGCCTGATGGGCGCCGGCGACCTGATGGTCGAGTACGACCAGCAGTACGAGCGCTACGGGGTGCCGCAGCCACAGCTGCTCGCGCTCCAGCTGCTCCAGACGCCGCTCGGCCTGGCCGACCCGATCTCCTTCGGCACACCGCGGCCAAACACCTCGGTGGTGTCCACCCTGAACGAGCAGGACCTCTCCGTCCCGGGCAACGTCGCCTGGCCCTCCCCGCTCGTCACGTACACCGTGCCCAACCCCAGGGCCATGGTGCGGGGGGAGTCGGACGCCGGCGCCGTGGTCATGGAGGGTGACGCCACTGGTCTCAACAACCTCGCCGGGCTCGGGCTGCTCAACACCGACAGCGCCATCTACTACGCCGGCACGCTGGCCGACGAGCCGGTCCGCCTGCACGACCTGGCGTCCCAGGGCGCCCAGCTCGTGGTCACCGACACCAACCGCAAGGAAGCCTTCCGCTGGGACACGCTGACGGCCAACTCCGGTTACACCGAGACGCCCAGCGAGAACCCGGCCAAGAGCGACCTGAGCGACAGCCCGATCGAGCTGTTCCCCGGCACCACCATCACGAGCAAGTCGTACGCCTCCTACGTCGGCGCGGTGAGCGTGTCCGCCAGCAGCTACGGCAACTCGGTCTCCTACACGCCCGAGGACCAGGCCTACAGCGCGATCGACAACGACTTCGACACGGCCTGGATCACCGGCACGTTCGTCCCCGACCCGGCCGGCCAGTGGTGGCAGGCGCGTTTCGCCGATCCCGTCACCGAGGACCACATCACACTGGTCCAACCCCAGCGCGGCGACCGCGCGCGCTGGGTGTCGGGCGTGACGCTCACCTTCGACGGCAAGGATCCCGTCAGCTACAAACTGAACGCCTCGTCCCACGTCACGGCCGGACAGACCCTGACCTTTCCCGCCCGGACATTCCACACGCTGCGCGTCACGCTCGACGGCACCACGAACGACACCGCGCCACCCCCCTCGGCGTCGGCCGTCGGGTTCTCCGAGATAGAGATCCCGGGCCAGCAGGTGCGCCAGGTGGTGCAGATGCCGACGCAGATGCTCACCAGCCTCGGGACGGCCTCGGCCGCTGACCGCCTCACCGTCGTGATGACGCGCCAACGCACCTCGCAGTTCCCGCCGCGCGACGACCCCGAAACGACGCTCTCGCGCCAGTTCACCCTGCCGACCGCCCGCACCTTTTCCCTGTCGGGCGGCGCCAGCCTGTCGGCGCTGATCCCGGACGACGAGATCGACCGCCTCGTGGGCCGGGCGACGACGCCGTCCAGCACGCTCCGGGACGCCTACTCGTCCGGCCGCCTGCCGGGCGACCTCCAGGCGACGGCGTCGGCCACGCTCGACGGGAACCCCGCCACCGCGTGGGAGCCCGGGCTCGGCACGAAGGCACAAGAAGGTTCCACGTTGACCTACGACCTGGCCAAGCCACAGGCCCTGAGCGGCCTCGCCCTGCAGGTGATCGCCGACGGCCGGCATTCGGTCCCCACCGCCATGACGATCACCTCGGGCAACCAGGTGCGGACCGTGACGCTGCCGCCGATCGCCGACGGCACGGTTCCGGGCGCGGTGACGACGGTGCCCGTCTCCTTCCCCACCATGCTCGGCTCCCACTTCTCCGTCACGTTCACCGGCATTCGCCCGGAGTACGCGGCCAACTACTACTCTGCCGGCCCGCTGGCCCTGCCACTGGGCATCGCGGAGATCGGCATTCCGGGCGTGCGCGCCAACCCGACACCGGCCGCCCTCCCCGGCAACTGCGTGTCCAACCTGCTGGCCATCGACGGTCAGCCGATCGACGTCTCCGTCGTCGGTTCCGCGCCGCACGCGCTCGATGGCGGTGAGGCGCAACTGGTTCCCTGCGGGACCGACGCCAACGGCATCACGCTCAGCGCCGGACCGCACGTCGTGCAGACCGCGGCCGGCCACAATGCGCCGTGTGCCAGCACCCCCACCACCTGCACGGGCTGGAACATCGACCAGATCGCCCTCGACTCGGCGCCCGGCGGCGTGGCCGGTCCGGGTGCGTTCCCCACCGCGTCCGGCACCCCGCAGCTCCCGGCCACCCAGCCCGGCCAGGCGCCCACGGTCGCGCCGACGAAGGTCCACCTGGTGAACCAGGGCGCCCAGGTGACCGGAGCCACCCAGCCCTTCGAGCTCGTGCTCGGGCAGAGCGTGAACAAGGGTTGGCAGGCGGTGGCCACCCCCGGCCCCGGGGCCGCCCCGGGGTCGCACACCGTGGACCTCGGGCGATCCCAGCTGGTCGACGGGTTCGCCAACGGGTGGCCGGTGAGCGCCGCCGACCTGCACACCCTCGGGGGCACCAGCTTCACGGTCGAGCTCACCTGGACCCCCCAACGCGAGATCTGGGCGGCCCTGGCCGTCTCCGCCGGCACCCTGCTGCTCTGCCTCGTCCTCGCCCTCCTTCCGGTGCGCGCCCGGCGCTGGGTGCGCGCCCATCTCCCCCGCCGGCTGCGCGGCCCGGCCGGGCCCGAGCCCCCGGAACGGCCCGCGGTGCCCTTCGACGCCGCGGTGCTCGCCCTCCCCGGCGCGCCCGCCCCCAGAGAGCAACGACAACGGGGCTGGCTGCGCTTCCCCCGGGCGTTGCTGATCGGCGCCGCCAGCGGCGGCGTCGCCCTGTTGGTCACCCCGCCGTTGGCCGGGCTCGTCGTCGCCGCGGTGGTCACGCTCGGTCTCCTGGTCCCGTGGACCCGCGCCCTCGCCAGCGTCGCGGGGATCGCCGCCATCGTCGCCGGCGCCGTCAACGTCGTCCAGGGCCAGAACGTCCACCACTATCTGTCCGGCTCGAACTGGGCGGCGTCATTCGTCACCGCCGGCAACCTCGTCTGGCTCGGTGTCGTGCTCCTGCTCGCCGACGGGGTCATCTCCGCGCTCGGACTCCGGGTGGCGAAGCCGCTCCGCCGGCGGGCCCTGCGGGCCGCCGCCCCGGGCGAGGCGGGCCCGCCGCTCCCGGCCACGCCACCGACGATCGTCGGCATCGACGGCTGACGCGTCGCAACCGGCGAAGGCTAGGGGGCGGCCGTCTCCTCGGCCAGCGCCTCGAGGGCGCGGCGGGCGGTGGCGTCCCACGTGAACCAGCGCGCCCGGGCCAGCGCGCCCTTCGCCAGCCGGCTGCGGAGCACCTCGTCGCGCAGGACGCGCCCGAGCGCGTCCGAGAAGTCGCCCAGGTCCTCCACCAGCAGGCCGGACTCGCCGTTCAACACGGCATCGGTGTGGCCGGCGATCGCCGTGGCCACCGCCGGCGTGCCGCACGCCGCCGCTTCGGTGAGGGTCATGCCCCACCCCTCACGCTGTGAGCTGCTCGCCACGATCCAGGCGCGGCGGTACCACGACACCAGCTCCTCGTCGTCGACCCGCCCGGGCAGACTGATCCATTCGGTGGCGCCGAGCTCACTGCGCAGCGCCTCGAGCGCGGGCCGTTCGTACCCCTCGCCGATGATGACCGCCTGGAGAGCCGGGTGGTCGGACTTCAATTCGGCCAGGGACCGCATCAGCGCGTCGAAACGCTTCACCGGCACGAGGCGGCCCACCGCCATGACCAGCGGTGTGGGTGAGCGCTGCCCGCCCGGGCCGTAGCGGTCGTCCACACCGGGCGGTGCGACGGTCACCCGCTCAGCCCGGAGGCCCAACTGGTCCACGATCTCGGCCCGCGACGAGTCGGACAGGGTCACGATGCGGCTCGAACGGTAGAAGCGCGGTGCGATCCGGCGCTCGACCAAGTCACCGATGCGCGCCAGCGTCGGCGGCAGCACCATGCCCCACATCTCGGCGTGGACGTGGTGCAGGAGGACGATGCGCGGTCCCCGGTACCAGATCGGCGACAGGAACGGCATGCCGTTCCAGATCTCTACCAGGGCGTCCCCGGAACGGTGGCCCATGCGGATGCCCTCCCAGGCCGCGCCAGGGAAGACCGCGTAGCGCCCGGACTGGCGCAGCACCCGGTAGCCGTCCCGGGTCAGCGCACTCGGCGCGCCCGGCACCGCCGAGGTGCGGAAGGTCACGTCGAGGCCCGCCGCGGCCCACCGGGAGGCGATCTTGTGGGCGTGCAACTCGGACCCACCCGCCTCGGGGTCGTCCAGGTCGCGCCAGGCGACGAAGTGGATGCGCCGGAGCCCCGCCTCGGCCGCGATGGACACGAGCCCCTCGCCCTCGGAGTGACCGGCGTCATCGACGCGGTGCGCGTCGGGCACGGCCGGAAATGGCCTCAGGTCGTCACCCACCGGGTCAGGTTATCCCCGCAACCTCCCTCCCGAGCCGGACCCTGTGGACGATCGCAAACCCGCACACGATCACGAGCAGGACCCCTGCCTGGACCGCGACATCCACCAGGGCGGTCGCCCGGGGCGACCCGTGGGCGTCCAGCACCGCCAGGGTGAGCGCGACGGCGCCACCGACCAGCACGACTGCGACCCAGCGCCGCCCCACCGCGAGCAGGTACATGGTCAGGACCACCGAGACGCTCAGCATGATCATGGCGAGCACCAGCGGCGCCAGCGCGTCGGCCGCGGACGTGTAGGCGTGGTGGAAGACGACCTGCAGGAGCTGTTGGGGCGCAACGAGTGCGACCCCCAGCAATAGGCCGGACGGGACGGCCAGGAGCACCAGCACCACCGCCAGTTGCCGGAGCGCGTGGCCACCCTGGCGCCAGCGGATGGCCGCCTCGGGCAGCAGGTACCCGCCGAGGACGATGGCGCCGAAGACGATGGCCTTGCTCGTGACCGACACTGCGGCGTAGGCGCCACTGTGTGACGGATTGTCCCGTCCGACCACCAGCACATCGACGTTCTGGAGCACCGCCACCATCGACAGCGACACCGAGGCGACCACCAGATCGAGCACGACCGTGCGCCGTACCGATCGCTGGCCCCCGAGCAGCGCATCGGGACGAACTGCCGCGACCCAGCTGGCGGCGTCGAGCAGGCGCGGCGCCCGACCGCCCGACCAGGCCCGCACCGCCGCCCAGCGCGCGTGGGCCGCGGCCGCGACCTCACCGATGAGCACGCCGACGGCGGCCCCGGAGGGCCCGAAGCCGGCCAGCACCAGGACGACGACCGCGATCGACGCGGATGCCGACCTCGACCAGCAGGTTGGCCGCCAGGGGCCGGTAGGCGCGGTGTGCCTGGAGGAGACCGCGATCGAGCGAGAGCAGGACGAAGAAGGCGGCCGCCGTCAGGATCGCCGCGATCCCGATGCCGCTCTGCTGGTTGAGCAGGACGGCCACGGCGTGGCGGCTGGTGAACACGATCACCGCCCACACGAGGACGACCATGGTGCACTGCCGGTGCACCCGCCCCGCCCAGCGTCGCACGAGGTGCCCGGTGCCGTCCTCGTGCCAGACGGTGACGCGCCGCACGACGGCGACGACGACCGCCGACCCGGGCATGGACAAAATGAGGTAGAGACCCGTCAGCTGGTTGAGGACGCCGTAGCTGTGGGGGGTGAGAAGTCGGGCCAGCGCGACGGTGAGGACGACGGCGGCGCCGTTGGCCAGCACGCCCGCTGCGGCGAGGGGGCCCGCCTGCAGGAGTCCGGCCCGCATCGACTCGACACCTGGTCGTGCCTTCGTGTCGAGGAGGAGCTCGGCACCGAGATTGGGACCGACGGCATTGGGCGCGAGCGCCATGGCGGCCGGCACCGACTCGACGACGACCTCGGCCGCGGGGGTGTCCGCGACCTCGGGGTTGCTCACGTGCGTGCCCTTGCCGCCTCGACCTCCATGCCGATTCGATCGATCGCGGGCAGGATCTGGCCCTCCAGCAGCTCGCCGCCTTTGAGGCTGAGGTGGACGCCGTCGGCGGAACGCACGTCGACCCCGGAGACAGCATCGGCGTAGACGCCGTCGGGACTCAGCATCCGGTTGAGGTCGATCATGGTGACCACCCCCGGATGGCACCGCGCCACCTGCCGAACCAACGTGTTGTAGGCCCGCACACGAGTCGCGGTGTTCTCAGGCCAGGGCTCGCCGTCGGGCTGCCGGTTGGTGGGGTCGAGGTAGGGCATGGTGAACAGCACCACTTTTGCACCAAACGAGTGCAGGATGGCGATGGCCGACTGCAGTTCGGCCCTCAGGTGCGCATTCCAGGCCGGCTCGCCGATGTGCTCCCAGTGGCCGCCGAGCAGGTGGTCGGAGATCTCCCAGCGCCCGAGGCCCAGGGCTACCACCTGGGGCCGCTGTCCGGCGATGAGGAACGCCCAGGACACGCGCCAGTTGCGACAGCCCGGTGTGGCCGGCCCCACCGTGCCCGACGTCACCACGCGGAGCTGTGGGTCAAGGTCGCAACCGACGGTGGCGTCGTCGGTCACGCGCACGCCGTAGCGCTCCTGAGCCTCCACCGACAGCCCCATCGCAAGGGTCAGGGCGATGGAGTCGCCGAGGATGGTCAGCCGCACCGGGTCGGGCCCGTAGGCACCGGCGCGCTCCAGCGCGGTGTGCTCCGACACGGTCAGCCCGGGTGGGAGGGGCGAGACCACCCGGGCCCAGCCGGACCCGTCGGCCCGGACCACTGTGCGCGCTCCCGCGGGCACGGAAAGACAGACGCTGGCCAGCAGGAGGCAGGCGACGCCCGGCAGGCCCCGCCCACCCCAGCGCATCACGCCAACACCGTCTGCGTCGTCGCCACCCGGTCTCGCCGGGACCGGAGGCACCGTCGACGTCCCCGCGCCGGCCGATCCCGGCCGGGCCTGGTGCGCCCGATCGCCCCCGTCATCCGTGTTCGATACCCGCCTGGCCCATGACGCACGCCGGCACGCGCAACGTGGCGGCCACCTGCCGCTCCGCGTCGCCCTCGACGGCGCGGACGCAGTTGAACAGCGTCTGGGCTCCGGGGTGCAATGGCTGGTGCAGACGGAGCTGCACGTCATCCCACACCCAGGCCCCGGCCTGGATGGTGGGCAGGCGACCCAACGCCGCGGTCATGAACGCGGCCGCGTACAGAGTGTCCCTGCCCAGCTGCGTCGTCGGGAGGGCGGGATCGGTGGCGACCACGACGGTGTTCACCCCCCAGACCGACAGGGCGTGGCGGACCGCGGCGAGTTGGCCAGGGTTGCCGGCGGGCGGGGGTGCCACCTGCGGGAAGCTGAGGGTGGACAGCACCCCGAAGCCCGGCGCCGCCGTGCCGGCCCGGCGCTCCACCCCCTGAGGCCCCCCTCCACCGGCCTGGCTGTAGTGCATGTCGTTGACTGCCTGCCACGACATGGCGGACTGCAGCCCCGAGAACGGTGCCGGATAGGACAGGAGGACCCGCCCGGCGGGCAGAGTCGGCGCCACCTGGCTGTACCAGCGGGGGAGGACGACGGCCTGCATGGTGAAGGGCAGCCGCCCTCCGAAGATGACGGCCATCGGCACGAGGGCGACCGCGCTCACCGCAAACGCCCCGAGCGCGCCCCGCCAGTCGGGCACGGCGTCGTGCACGCGCTGCAGAATGACGGCCAGGATCACTGCGGCGGCCAGGAAACCGACGGCCATGAAGCGCTGCTCAATGACGTTGTCGACCACAGGGATCCGGCTGAAGATCCACGCCGGCTCCCACTGGCCGCGACGCTCGCCGAGGGAGAACACGACGCAGACCGCGAAGGCGAACCCGAAGAACCACAGCCGCCGCTCCCGCCAGAAGACCGCCAGCCCGGCGACCATGACCGCCAGGAAGCTCCAGCCCACGTAGGCCGAGGAGGCCAGCGGCGCTCCCGCGTACCCGCTGAGCGGAAAGAAGGAATGGAGCCGGGGCGGGTACCCGGCCGTGACGAAGCTCGAGGGGATGAAGCCCCCGATCACCCCGACGTTGGGCCAGACCAGCCCCGAGAGATGGCCGGGCCCCTGGAGCGCGAACCAGACCGGCCAGGCCAGGAGCACCACCGCCAGGACCAGCCCGATGCCCAACGCCCCGGCGGCGTGCGGGGCTCGCTCCCGCAGCCGGGCCGGAGCGGTCGCCAGTGCCGCTCCCACCAGTGCGACCAGGCAGATGACGACGACGACCGCGGTGATGGCCAGCACCTCGGAGGAGAGGAAGAACTGCGCGAAGAGGAGGAGGCCGAGCAGGAGGCCGGCACCGAGCGCCCCGTGGCGCTGACGGATCAGGATCTCGTCGAGGGCGGCCAGGATGAGCGGCAGCAGCATGAGCGCCGCCGTCATGAGATGGGTGAACTCGAGGCTCGACAGAATGAAGGGGGAGAAACCGTAGAGCAGGCCGCCGACGAATGCCGCCGGCGTCCACGGGGCCCAACGCCGGATCACGACGAACGCCGTGAACGCGGTGAGCGCCGGCGTGATCGTGGCGGCCACGTTGAGCGAGGCGACCGGGCCCCAGATCCACGTCACGGGCACGAGCGGCAGGCTCAACCCGGTGACCGAGGTCTGGGCCAGCAGGTTGATGCCGGACGGGTGGAAGATGGCCGTCGAGAAGAACGGGTTCTGCCCGTGCGCCAGCGCCGTGGCCGGCCACTGGAAGAACCAGAGGAAGAGGGCCGGGTCCCCACAGCCGCAGATGGTGTGGGTGGTGGCGCCCGCAGCCCAGGCGTGCACCCACAGCACGAACCCGAGCGCGAGATAGACCGCTCCCGCCGCCGCGAGGGTCATCCACGGTCGCCACCGACGCGCCCGGCTCCGCGCGTGCTTAGCCAGTGTGGAGCGTGCCTGCCGTGGCGCTCGTGCGGCGCGGCAGCACCGGGGCGTCCCGTCCGGTCGACCCCGCCTCGTGGTACTCCTCTTCGACGTTGACCGACCAGATGTCGTGGGTCGCGCCGTACATGTTCTCCACCGTGAGCATGGCGGTGTACATCGAATGGTCCTGGTTGTTGTACTTGTGCATCCCGTTGCGACCCACCAGGTGGATGTTGGGCGCCTCGGTGTCGATCCACTTGCGGACGGTGGCGACGTTGGCCCTGTAGCTGAAGTCGTAGTACGGGTAGGCCTTGGGCACGCGCACCACGTAGCCGTGCTCGACGTCGCCCGCCGCGGCCAGCCCGAGCGAGATCAGTTCCCTGGTGCCCAGCGCGACGAGCTCGTCGTCGGGCGTGTTCCACATGTCGTCGCCCTCGAAGACGAAGTACTCGAGGCCGAGACAGGTGCGCCCGTCCTTGACGAGATAGGGCGACCACGAGCCGTAGTTCTGGATGCGCCCCACCTCGACGTCGGTGGCGTGGATGTAGATCCAGTTGTCGGGGAAGCTGCGCGACTCGGGCACCACGAGCGCCACCGTGAGGTAGTCGCGGTAGTGCAGGTCGTCGGCGGCCGCCACCACCTCGGGCGGCGGGGGCGGCGTGATGGTGTGCACCAACTCACGCATGGGGATGGTCGACACCACGTTCGAGGCGGCGACCGTGTGCTCTGTCCCGCCCTGCAGGAACGTGGCGGCCACCGCCCGGCCACCTTCGACCGTGATGCCGGTCAGCCGCGCCCGCATCTCCACCGTCCCCCCACCGGCCCGCACCTTGTCCGTGCAGACCTCCCACATCATGCCGGGGCCGTACTTGGGGTACTGGAACTCCTCGATCAGGGTGGTGATGTCCGTCTGGCCGCGCTTGGGGAGGATGGCGTTGACGACCGCCTTGCGCAGGTCCAGGTTCTTCACCCGCTGGGCGGCCCAATCCGCCGGCATGTCGGCCACCGGCACCCCCCACACCTTCTCGGTGTAGGTCTTGAAGAAGGTCCGGTAGAGACGCCAGCCGAAGCGCGCGACCAACCAGTTCTCGTAGTTGGACTCGTCCATGGGGGGCCGGATCCGGGCCCACAAGTAGGAGAACCCGCACAGGATGGCTTCCCACAGGCCCAGGTTGCGCAGGGCGTTCACCGCCTTCAGCGGGTAGTCGTAGAACTTCCCCTGGTAGTAGATGCGGCTCATCCGGGGCCGGAGCATGAAGTCGCCCTCGGGCAGGATCTCGTGCCACAGGGCCTCCACCTCGGGAACCTTGGTGAAGAAGCGGTGCCCGCCCAGGTCGAAGCGCCATCCGTCTCGCTCCACCGTGCGGCTGATGCCGCCGACCACCTCGTCCGCCTCGAGCACGACGGGGTGCTCCCCCCGTTTGGTCAGGAGATACGCCGCGGTCAGGCCCCCGGGACCTGCGCCGGCGATGACGACGGGCGCTTCTTCGGGGGCGGTCACGAGGTAGGCAGGTTAGTGGACCTCCCGTGCGGTCTCGTGGAGGGTGGGCGCTCCGCTGCGGGCGTTCGGGCGCGTCGCGGGAGGTCAGGAGCCCGCAGCGGCGTACTCGGTGAGGTTCATCGGTTCGTAGAACAACATGGGGTGGCTGGTCACCACGTTGCGCCCGCCCCCACCGTTCTTCGTGGCGCTGTCCAGGAGGTCGGTGGCGATCGTCTCGCACTTCACCCCGAAGGTCTGGTACATCGGCTCCCAGACCAACCAGACGTGGTGCACGGAGCCCGCCTTCTGCGCCACGTCGGTGGCGAAGGCATTCGGGTCGGACTCGTGCACGGCGTCGGCATAGTCGACCCAGTCGACGATCTGGGGTCCCGTGCGACGGGGGAACGTGATCATCTCGTACTGCGACGGGTCTCGAATCTGGCGGTACACGGAAGGACCGAGCTGGTCCGGGCAGAAGGCGATGACGTCCCCGGGCTTGGCCTGCGCGTTGATGGCCGTCGCCACTGCGTTGGCCTGCGTCCGCTGGGTGGTGACGTTCTGCGCGGAGGAGACCAGGCCGGCCACCACCGCCAGCCCGACGATGGCGACGCGGACCCTCGGGTTGAGCAGCGTCGTGGTCCCCAGGGCGACGAGGAGGAGAAAAGGCAGGAACACGACCGCGGCGTAGCGGGACGAGAACGCGCTGGCCGTGAGGATGCCGCCGGCGATGGCGGCGAACAGCGTGCCGAGGACCACGAAGCCGAGGCTGCGCGAGCGCGGTCGGGTGCGCAGGTCCAGCTCGATGATGCGCCCGGACCGTCCCACGCCGAAGACCGCCAGCGCCAACATGGCGAAGTAGATGACCGCCAGCAGGCGGCCCTGGTTCGTCCCTGTCTGCAAGGTGGAACCCTGATTGTCCGTGAAGCCCGTGAGGGCGTTGATGACGGCGGAGAAGTTGGGCGGCGCCGCCCACGGGGTGCCCGTGTGCTTGGCCTGATAGACGAAGGTCGGCACCCAGGGCACGAAGAGCAGGCCGCCGATCGCCACCGCGATCAGTGCGGGCCAGGGTGCCTCTTCGGGATGCCCGCGCCGACGGCTGCGCACGACGGAGACGACCAGCCAGATACCGACCAGCCCCACGAGATAGATGGACCAGTACTGCGAGTACAGGAGCGCCGCCGCCACCACGGCGACCGCGACCAGGTTGCCCGCACGGGGCGAGGTGACCGCCCGGGCCAGGGCGAGGAAGCCGCAGCCGGTCAAGAGGATGACCAGTGCGTACATGCGGGACTCGGTGGCGTAGTAGACCGCGAAGGGTGCGCTGGCCAGGAGCACGAGCATCGTCCAGGCGACCGCCCGGCCCCCGAGGCGCCTGCCGCAGAGCCAGCCGACCGGGAGCGTGAGCACGGCGATCACGCCGGACAGGGCCCGCACGGCGTCGTTGGACTGTCCGAAGAGGACGATCCAGAAGTGCAGGAGGTAGTAGTAGAGCGGCGGGGCGCCGTCGTGCTTGAGCGCGTTCGGGATCTCGTGCAGCGGCAGCCGGGCGATGTCGACGGTCAGGGCCTCGTCGAGCCAGAGACCCGACCGGGTCCAAAAGCGGAGGAAGAGCCCGGCGGCCACCACCAGCCCCACGAGCACGCCGGCAACGAGGCGCGTACGGCCCGTGAGAGCGGGAACCTCCTCAGACATGGGGCGCATGGTAGGACAATGGGCCTGAGGTCTAGGATCATCCGCCGCCGGAGGAGGCCGGCGCGGGGCGAACGAACCGACACAGTGAAGGGGGGGAAAGGGGCGCCGTGACCCGTTACATCATCAAGCGGTTGGTGCTGCTCGTCATCATCATCATCTTCGTGTCGATCGCGACCTTTTTCCTGGTCCACCTCCTCCCGGGCAATCCCACCGACACGATCCTCGGTCCCAACGCCACGCCGCAGAACGTGGCCACCGTCAATCGCCAGCTCGGCCTCAACAAGCCGCTGTGGCAGCAGTACTTCATCTGGATCGGCCACGTGTTCCAGGGCAACCTGGGTCAGTCGTACACGACGCACCAGTCGACGACGAGCATCATCGCCCAGTCGTTCCCCATCGACCTCGAGCTGATCATCTTCTCCCAGATCATCGCCTTCGCCATCGCCTTCCCCATGGCGATGAAGTCGGCGCGGAAACCCAACAAGGTGTTCGACCAGGCGTCCAACAGCACGACCTTCGCCCTGTTGGCGCTGCCACCGTTTGTCATCGCACCGGTCCTGGTGCTGCTCTTTGCCGTGCACTGGCACGTCTTTCCCGGCCCGGCCTCCTATGTGCCCCTGACGCAGAACTTCTGGTCGAACGTCCACACCATGGTGCTGCCCTCCATCGTCCTGGCCCTCGGCGGCATCGTCGTGTACTTCCGATTGCTTCGGAACGACCTCATCTCCACGTTGCAAGAGGACTTCATCACCATGGCGCGGTCGAAGGGGCTGTCCGATCGGCGCATCATGTGGCGTCACGCCCTGCGGCCGTCCTCCATCTCGCTCCTGGCCTCCGCGGGCGTCACCATCGGAAGCCTGATCGCGGGCACCTTCATCGTCGAACTCCTGTTGCAGATGCCGGGCTTGGGCTACCAGTTGATCTCGAGCGTCAACCAGGACGACTACACGGTCGTGCAGGGCATCACCCTGTTCGTGGCCGTGGCCATCGTGCTCATCAACTTCATCTTCGACTTCCTGTTCACCATCGTCGACCCGAGGATTGCCCGTGAGTAGCGTCAGCCTGACCCACCCCACCAACGAGGCGTTCGCCGACATCAAGGAGGAGATCGGCGCCGAAGTGGCGGCCGACCCGACCAAGAAGAAACTCGGCGTGCTCTTCTGGATCTGCGCCGGCTGGATCGTCCTGGTGGCGCTGGCGGCCACCTTCGCCAGCCTCCTCCCGCTCCCCAACCCGGACCTGGGGAACTACAACAGCGTGCAGAACGCGGGACCCGCGTGGGGCCATATTCTGGGGACCGATGACCTGTACCGGGACATCTTCAGCCGCCTGATCTACGGGGCGCGCGTCTCCCTCGTCGTGGGCTTCGGCGGCGCACTGATCGGCCTGGTCGTCGGCGGCATCCCCGCCATGATCTCGGCCTACCGGAGGGGCCGCATCGACACCGCCCTCAACACGGGTTCCTACGTGGTGCTGGCCTTCCCCGCCATCGTCGCCGTCATTGCGATCGTGTCCTTCTGGGGGAAGTCACTGTTCAAGATCACGCTCGTCATCGGCCTGTTCGCCGCCCCACTCATCTTCCGCGTGGTCCGGGCCTCGACGCTGTCGTACGCCACCCGGGACTTCGTGCTCGCCGCCAAGGCGCTCGGCGCCAGCGACAGGCGAATCCTGACCCGCGAGATTCTGCCAAACATCATGCCGACCATCGTGTCCTTCGGGCTGATCGCCGTGGCCACCATCATCGTCCTGGAGGGCTCGCTCGCGTTCCTCGGGCTCTCGGTGTCACCCCCCACGCCGAGCTGGGGCAACATGCTCAACGAGGGGTCGAGCCTGCTCAGCGGGGCCAAGGGGCAGACCAACCCGTGGTTGGTCATCTTCCCGGCCGCCGCCATGTTCCTGTTGCTCATCAGCCTCAACGTCGTGGCCGACAAGCTCCGGTCCTACTTCGACGTCTCCGAGATCAAGCTGTGAACGGGCGCACCCTGCTGGAGGTCGAGGACCTCCACGTCTCCTTCGCCACCAGTCGCGGCCCCCTGCGGGCCGTCCAGGGCGTGTCGCTCTCGCTCGACCAGGGCAAGACGCTCGGCATCGTCGGCGAATCGGGCTCGGGCAAGACGGTGCTCTCGCGCGCCATCATGGGACTGCTGCCACGGTCGTCGACCACCCAGACCGGGTCGGTGCGCTACGACGGGACCGAGATCCTCAACGCGCCCAACGACGACCTGCGCAAGCTCTGGAGCACGCACATCGCCATGGTGTTCCAGGACCCCATGACCTCGCTCAACCCGGTGCAGCGAATCGGCAACCAGATCACCGAACCGCTGAAGATCCATCTCAAGCTCTCCAAGAGCGAGGCCAAGGAGACGGCGCTGTCGCTCCTCATGCAGGTGGGCATCCCCTCCCCCGTCGAGCGTTACGAGGCCTACCCCGCCCAGCTCTCGGGCGGCATGCGCCAGCGCGTCATGATCGCCATCGCCCTGGCCTGCGCCCCGCGCCTGCTCATGGCGGACGAGCCCACCACCGGGCTCGACGTGACGGTGCAGGCGCAGATCCTCGACCTGTTGAGCCAACTGCAGCGCGACCGCGACATGGCGATGATCCTCGTGACCCACGACCTCGGCGTGGTGGCGACGCGCACCGACGAGATCATCGTGATGTACGCCGGCAACGTCGTTGAGCGGGCGCCGACCAACGTGCTCTTCAAGAGCATGGCGATGCCCTACACGGAGGCGCTGCTCAAGTCGACGCCGCGCATCGCCGACCCGAGCCACACCCGGCTGATCGCGATCGAGGGACGGCCCCCCGACCTGCTCAACCCTCCGCCCGGCTGCTCCTTCTCCCCTCGCTGCCCGTACGCACAGGACAAGTGCTTCCAGGAGAAGCCACCCCTGGTGGAGGCCGCCCCGGGACACAGCTACGCCTGCTGGTTCCCCCTGACGGCCGCGGACCCGGCCGGCCCCCCGCAGCAGCCCGACGTGGTGCCGGCATGACCGACACCACGGTCGAGCCGCCTGCGGTGGCGACCGATCCCCTCCTGTCGGTCGAAGACCTCCACGTCTCCTTCGGTCGGGGCAACCTCACGGTGCAGGCCGTCGCCGGCATCACCTTCAGCCTGCGCCAGGGTGAGACGCTCGGTCTCGTCGGCGAGTCGGGCTGCGGCAAGTCCACGACCGGTCGGGCCATCATCCAGGTGGAGAAAGCCACGTCGGGCAAGATCCGCTTCGGCGAGACCGAGTTGACGGCGCTCAGTCGCGGCGACCTGCGCACCCTCCGCACCCAGGTGCAGATGATCTTCCAGGACCCGATCTCGTCGCTCAACCCGCGCCGTCGCGTCATCGACATCGTGTCCGAGCCGCTGACCATCTGGAGGATCGGCACCAAGGAGGAACGGCGCGCCGCCGCCAACGCCATGCTCGACCAGGTCGGCATCGACCCCTTCGTCAACGGCTCCCGTCGTCCCCGCGAATTCTCGGGCGGCCAGTGCCAGCGCATCAGCATCGCCCGGGCGCTGGTCCTCAAGCCCAAGCTGCTCGTCTGTGACGAGATCGTCTCCGCCCTCGACGTGTCGGTGCAGGCCCAGATCCTGAACCTGCTGGAGGACGTGAAGCAGGAGTACAACCTGACGGTCCTCTTCATTGCGCACGACCTCGCCGTGGTCAAGAACGTGAGCGACCGGGTGGCCGTCATGTACCTGGGGCGCCTCTGCGAGATCGCACCCTCCGACCTGTTGTACGAGGCGCCGGCCCACCACTACACGGCGGCCCTGCTCGCCTCCGCCGTGGAGCCCGATCCCGAGGCGCCGCGCACGATTGCCGCCCTGACCGGGGAGCCGCCCAGCCCGATCAACCCACCGTCGGGCTGCCGCTTCCGCACCCGCTGCCCGCGGGCCGAGGCCCGGTGTTCCGAGGAGGTCCCCGAAATGCGCGAGCTCGCGCCCGGCCACCAGGTGGCCTGCCACTTCCCCATCGGCAGTTGAACTGCGCCGCGGGCGGCCCCGGTGGTCGGCCCCGCCTCGCCGTCGCCGCCTCCGCCCGGTACCCCGACCTGCACGACGACTGGCCCCTCCTGCGGGGCGCCCTGAACGACGCGGGTGTCGACGCCGAGACGGCGGTGTGGAACGACCCCGGCGTCGACTGGTCGGCCTTCGACCTCGTGCTGGCCAGCGGCGCCTGGGACAACATCCATCACGTCGACGAGTTCCTGGCGTGGGCGGACGGCGTGGCCGGCCGTGGGGTGCCCCTCCGCAACTCTGCCGCCACGCTGCGCTGGAACATCGACAAGCACTACCTCCAGGACCTGGAGCGATCCGGCGTCCCGACGGTACCAACGGTGTGGGTCGAACCGGCGGCGGGAACCCTCGACCGCTCTTGGCCGGCCATCCCGGGGGGCGAGGTGGTGGTCAAGCCCTCCGTCTCCGGCGGCGGCTACCGCACGGCGCGCTACCAACCCCACGAGGGCGCGGCGGTGCTGGCCCACGTGCACGAGCTCACCGCCGTCGGTCGTACCGCCATGGTGCAGCCCTACGAGGCCCGCGTCGACGCCGAGGGCGAGACCGACCTCATCTACGTGGGTGGCAGCTTCAGCCACGCCGTGCACAAGGACCCCATGATCCGCCGCGGTGTCGGGCCGTCCGACAGCCTGATTGAGAACCTGGTGGTCACGGGCACCACCGCGACGGCCGCGCAGCTCGTGGTCGCCGACCAGGCCCTGGCAGCGGCGGCGGAGGTCGTCGGTCCCAGCACCTACGCCCGGGTCGACCTCGTCGAGACGCACGACCGTGGGCCGGCATTGCTCGAGCTCGAGCTGCTCGACCCGGTGCTGTTCTTCACGCAGCATCCGGAAGGAGCAGTGGCGTTGGCCCGGCTCCTCGCCGCCTTCCTGCCCCGACGGTAGCCCGGACCGCGGCCGACGCCCTCCTGGGCAACACCGGAATTGTCCGGCGGACTCTCGACGACTTTGTCGAGGGTCCGCGCGAATTCGCGCCGGCTACGCGCCCTCGGTCGAGCCCTCGCCGACCTCCGCGGCCGCCTGCTCGGCTGCCACGGGTGCGGCTGCCACCGGTGCCTCGGGTGCCACTGGAGCTGGCGCTGGAGCCGCAGCGACAGCTGCCCCACCCTCTCCAACGGCCTCACCCTCGGGAGCCGGGATGTCGTTCCCGTGCTCGTCCTTGACGGGCACCACATGGGTGCCCGCCTCCTCGGCGAAGTCGGCCCAGGCCGCCTGGGCCTCGGTCTCGGGGGTGAACTCGCCCTCGGCGTAGTCGAAGCCGATGTAGTTGCCCTCTTCGTCGTAGGCGTGCTCGCCGAAGGCCTCGCGGTACTCCTCGGAGACCTCGCCACCCTCGGCCGCCTGCTTGATCGAGAGCGAAATCCGGCGGCGCTGCAGGTCGATGTCGATGATCTTGACCCACAGCTCCTCGCCGGGCGTGACGACCTGCTCGGGCAGGTCAACGTGGTGCACGGCCATCTCCGAGATGTGCACCAGACCCTCGATACCGTCACCGACCTGCACGAAGGCGCCGAAGGGCACCAGCTTGGTGATGCGCCCGTAGACGAGTTGGCCGACGGCGTG
This sequence comes from uncultured Acidimicrobiaceae bacterium, assembly GCA_963755375.1. Taxonomy (GTDB): domain Bacteria; phylum Actinomycetota; class Acidimicrobiia; order Acidimicrobiales; family RAAP-2; genus Bog-473. The sequence continues at coordinate 931,227 of CAVWKG010000016.1, forward strand.
GCTGTCGGCGAATTCCTGCCAGGGGTCCGACTGCGTGGCCTTGAGCGAGAGCGAGATGCGTTCCTTGTCGAGGTCCACGTCGAGCACCTCGACCTCGATCTCGTCGCCCACCGACACCACCGACGACGGGTGGTCGACGTGCTTCCAGCTGAGCTCGGACACGTGGACGAGGCCGTCCATGCCGCCGAGGTCCACGAAGGCACCGAAGTTGACCACAGAGGAGACGACGCCCTTGCGGCGCTCGCCGGGCTTGAGGTTCTGCAGGAAATCGCCGCGCTGCTCCTTCTGGGCCTCTTCCAGCCAGGCCCGGCGCGATAGCACCACGTTGTTGCGGTTGCGGTCGAGCTCGATGATCTTCGCCTCAATGACCTTGCCCACGTAGGGCTGCAGCTCACGGACGCGGCGGAGCTCGACCAGCGAGGCGGGCAGGAAGCCGCGCAGGCCGATGTCGACGATCAGTCCGCCCTTGACGACCTCGATGACCGGGCCGGACACCATCTCGCCGCTGTTCTTCTTCTCCTCGATCGTCGTCCAGGCCCGCTCGTACTGCGCGCGCTTCTTGGACAGGACGAGGCGCCCCTCCTTGTCCTCCTTCTGGAGCACGAGGGCCTCGACGTGGTCCCCGAGCGAGACGATCTCGGCGGGGTCGACGTCGTTGCGGATCGAGAGCTCGCGGGCCGGGATGACACCCTCGGACTTGAAGCCGATGTCGAGCAGGACCTCGTCGCGGTCGATCTTGACGACCGTCCCCTCAATGACGTCGCCGTCGTCGAACTCGATAATGGAGTCGCCCATCGCCTTTTCGAGATCGGCGTCGCCGAGGTCGTCGTCGACAATGGTACGGGGGGTGTAGTTCCCCTCGGCGTCGAAACTGCCCATCGCTTCGGGGGAGAGGAGGGAGGTGCGGGTTGTGTCAGCCATGGTGAAGCTCCTTGCGGCCGGTGCGATTTGCACCCGCAGGACCGCGCCGGGGTCAGTTCGATGAATACGGGTTGCGCCGCCACCGGTGCCGGCGGGCAAGGCCTGCCAGCGTACCAGCTGCTCAGAGGGGATCTCCCCCGTTCACACCTCGGCGGTGATCCCTGGCGCCTCAACCCTTGGCGGCAGCCCAGCTCGGTCCCGCCGCCACGGAGATGGTGAGGGGGACCTTGAGGTCAGCCGCCCCGGTGAGGGCGGACTCGGTGAGGCGGTGCACGTCGGGCGCCTCCCCCGCGGCCACCTCGACGATGACCTCGTCGTGGACCTGGAGCACCAGCCGGCTGGCGAGCTTCTCCGCCTCGAGATCGCGGTCCAGGCGCACCAGGGCCAGCTTGAAGATGTCGGCGGCCAGGCCCTGGATTCCGGCGTTCATCGCCTGGCGCTCGGCCGCTTGGCGCACCCGGTAGTTCGACGAGAGCAGGTCGGGCAGCGGTCGGATGCGGCCGAACATGGTGCGCGTGGCGCCTCGGATCTTGGCGTCGGCCACCGCGTGGTCCATGTACTGCTTCACGAGCGGGAACGCGCCGAAGTAGCTCTCCATGATGGCGGCCGCCTCCTCCACGGGGACGCCGAGCCGCTGGCTCAGCCCGTAGGCCTCCATGCCGTAGGCCAGTCCGTACGAGACCATCTTGGAGTACTCGCGCTGGGTGTGCGTGACCTCCGCGGGCGAGATGCCGTACACGGCCGCCGCCACGGTCCGGTGCACGTCGGAGCCGCTCGTCAGCGCGTCGATGAGCCCGGGGTCCTCCGAGAGGTGCGCGATGCAGCGCAACTCCACCTGGTCGTAGTCGGCCACCAGGAAGGCGGACCCCTCCGCCGGCACGAAGGCCTGCCGGAACTGCTTGCCCAGCTCGGTGCGCACCGGGATGTTGTGCAGGTTCGGGCGGTCCGAAGAGATGCGGCCCGTCCGGGCGACCGTCTGCCCGAAGGACGCGTGGATCCGCCCGTCGGCGGCCACCTCGGCCAGCAGGCTCTCCCCGTACGTCGAGCGCAGCTTCTCCACCTCGCGGTACGAGAGCAGGGCGTCGATGATCGGGTGGGCCCCGCGCAAGCTCTCGAGCGTCTGGGCATCGGTCGAGAAGCCGGTCTTGGTCTTCTTGCCCGGCGTGAGGCCGAGCTCGTCGTAGAGCACCGTCCGCAACTGTGGCGTCGAGTTGACGTTGAACTCGCGGCCGGCGTGCTCCTGCACCTCGGCCTGAAGCGTGGCGGCGGAGGCCTTGAGCGAATCGGTGATCGTCTGGAGCTCGGCCCGGTCGACGCCGATGCCGCTCACCTCCATTTTGGCCAGGACCCGCACCAGAGGCGTCTCGATGTCGTCGTGCAGCATGACCATGTCCTCGGAGACCAGGCGCTCGCGAAAGGCCAGCGCCATGCCGGCAACGTCGGCCGCCTCCGCGGCGCCCTCCTGGGCCAGGTCCCGCGCCGTCTCACCCGGCTCTGCGATGTCGAGGCTGAGCTGCCCGGTCTGCTCGCGCAGCTGCGACAACTCGTACTCGCCGGTCGACGCGTCGAGGAGGTACGCCGCCACCGCCGTGTCCATGTCGAGGCCCGTGAGGTCGATGCCCAGCGGCAGCAGCGAGCGCATGGCCTCCTTGACCTCGTGGCCGACAAACGGGCGAGCCAACATGGTGGTGAGCTTCTTGGCCACCGAGGCCGCGCCGAGCAGGTCTGCCGGCACCAGCACCGCCAGGCCGGCCTCCTCGCCCTCGGTGGCCACGACGACGAGGGCGAGCAGTTCGCTGCGCCCGGGCATGCCGTTCCAGCGGGCCGCGAGCGCCAGGCGGCCCATCCCGAGCTCTGACAGCTGCTTGGTCACCTCGGCTGCCGTCGTGGGCAACGCCACGTCGCGCAGGTCGAAGGGAGGCGCGGCGGGTTCCGCCGGTACGGGGTGCCCACTGGCGGCGGCGGCGACCGCCGCCTCGGCACCCTTCGCGCCCGGGCCCGCACTGCCGGGCACGGGCTCGCCCAGCGCGCCGGCGTCGAGGAGCTCCACCAGGCGGTTCCACACCGTCCTCATCTCGAAGCGCTCGAACGTGGCCTCCGCCGTGGCACGGTCCCACGCACCAAGTGTGAGGTGGGTCACGTCCACCCCGAGGGGGACGTCGCGTACGAGCGGGATGATGCGGGCGTTCGAGCGGGCCAGCTCCTCGTTGGCCGCCAGGTTCTCGCGCAGCTTCGGCGTCAACGCGTCCAGGTTCTCGAAGATCCCATCGAGGTCGCCGTAATTGGTGAGCAGCTTGGCCGCGGTCTTCTCCCCTACGCCCGGCACGCCGGGCAGATTGTCCGAGGGGTCCCCCCGGAGCGACGCCAGCAGTACGTACTGCGAGGGCGGCACACCGGTGCGCTCGAAGATGCCCGCTTCGTCGTACAGCGCATAGTCACTGACACCGCGCTTGTTGTAGAGCACCCGGACATAGGGGTCCTGCACGAGCTGGAAGCTGTCGCGGTCACCGGTGACGATGACCACCTCGCACTGGCGCTCCGCCGCCTCGGTGGCCAGCGTCGCGATGACATCGTCGGCTTCGAAGCCCGGCGCCTCCACCACTGGGATGGCGAGCGCCTCCATCACCTCGCGGATCATGTCGAATTGAGGCGGGAGCAACCAGGGGGTCTCGGCCCGGCCTGCCTTGTAGTCCTCGAGGATCTCGTCGCGGAAGGTGGCGCCGGGCGCGTCGAAGGCCACCGCGAGGGCGGAGGGCCGCTGTTCCCGGATCAGGTACACCAGCATGGACGCGAACCCGTGCACCGCGTTGGTGACAAGGCCGGTGGAGGTGGCCAGCGTGTCGGGCAGCGCGAAATAGGCACGGAAAGCCAGCGACATGCCATCGAGCAGCAGCAGCGGGCCCGTTCGCACCTGCGCTGACGCCATTACGTCGACACTAGGGGGTCAGTGTGCCGTCGACGACCTGTTGGGCCACGTCACGCATCCGGGCGCGCCTCTGCATCGCGGTGCGCTGAATGAAGCCGAAGGCCTCGTCCTCGGGCAGGTCATCGCGGTCCATCAGGATCTGCTTGGCCTCGTCAACCACGCGCCGGGTGGCGATCTTGTCCTCGGCCCCGTCGGAGGAGTGTTCCGCCACGTCGGCCGCAATGGCCCAGTCCTGCCGCGCCTTGGCCAGCACGTCGGCGATGGCCGGCAGGAGTTCTCGGGGTTGGAACGGCTTGATCAGGTAGGCCGACACCCCCGCGTCCCGGGCTTCTTCAATCAGGTCGCGCTGGCTGAATGCCGTGAGCAGGAGCACCGCCACCTGGTGGCGCGAGGTGATCTCCCGGGCGGCCCGGAGGCCGTCCATCCCGGGCATCTTGACGTCGAGGATGGCGAGATCGGGCCGGTGCTCCTCGACCAGGGTCACGGCCTCGTCACCGCGGCCCGTCTCCCCCACGACCTCGTAGCCGGCCGTCATCAGGATCTCCTTGAGGTCGAGGCGCACGATGGCCTCGTCCTCGGCGATCACCACCCGGGCGAGCGTCCCCGCGCCGTGGCCGGTCGTCACGACCGGACCCTCGCCGTCACCACCCTGCCGGGTGCCGTCACTGCTTGCCCGTGGCGACGGCGGCGAGCAGCTCGTCCTGACGGCGCTCGAGGTCGCTCACGACTTTGCCGAGCGCGTCACGCGCGCGCACCATGGCGTCGGCGTGGCGCGCCGCCTCGTTGTGCTCCTGGCTGGCGAGCGGGGTCTCCGAAACGAGCGCGCGGACACGCGCCTCGTCCGCCGACTCCTGCACAACGACCAATTGCTCGTTCAGCACGGCCAACTCCTCCCGCGCCCGGACCAGCCGGGTGTGGACATCTCTGATCCGCCGCTCCAATAGGACGCGATGCATGAAGGGTCAAGTGTACGCGGCAGGGAACCAGCGACGCCGCGCCTCGAGCCTCTCCAGGAGCGGGCCATCGGGGTGAATCCCGACGCCCGGGCCTGTCGGTACCTGGACCCATCCGCCGACCACGGGAGGGTAGCCGCAGGGATCGACCGCGAGATACTGGGCGGGGTCCCCGAGGTCGCTGACCAGGCCCGTCGCGTCCTGGCCGAGGCGAGCGGCCAACGCGAGATTCGACGCCCGCCCGAGTCCGGCTTCGAAGAAACCCCCGACGAAGGCGGGCACCCCGGCGGCCGCGCACGCGGCGTGCGCCGCCCGGGTGGCGCGCACACCCCCGAGGCGGGCCGGCTTCAGGCACGCCATGGCGCACGAGCCGTTGCGCAGCGCATCGCGAACCCGCCGCGTCGACGAGAGCGACTCGTCGAGGCAGATGGGAACCGGCAGCAGCCGGGCCAGCTCGGCGTGGGCGATGAGGTCCGCCGGTGGCAGCGGCTGCTCGATGCACAGCACCTCAAAATCGGCCAGTCGACTCAGCACCGCGACGTCCCCGGGGCCCGCGCCGAAGGATCCGTTGGCATCGACCTGCAGCACGAGGTCGGGGTGGTCGGCCCGCACGGCCCGCACCGGCGCCACCTCCCAGCCAGGCTCGATCTTCAGCCGGAGCCGGGCCGCGCCGGCCCGCACCACGTGCTCCACGTCACGGCGCAACGCGCCCAGGTCGCGGTCATCGGGGATGCCGACCACCGCACCGACCGCCATGGCCTCGAAGCCCTCGCCGACCCCGAGGTCCTCGGCCAGGGAGCGTCCGGCGACCCGCAGCTCGGCGTCCGCCACGGCCATCTCGAAGGTGGCGGCCAGCATCCGGTCGACGGGCGAGCTCCCAAAGAGCTGCGCCACTTCTGAGGCAGCGGGCAGGCGACCGCCTCGGGCCGCGCTGGCCTCGCCGAGGCGGGGCACGCCCAGTTCGACAGCGGCCCGCTCCACCGCCGAAAGGTCGGGGTCGACCGCGGTGCCCTCGGACAGCGCGGCACACTCGCCCCAGCCTTCGGCCTCACCACCGACGACCCGCACGAAGAGCAGCGGACGCACCCGGTGCACGCCGGCGGCGGTGCCGATGGCGTGCCGGAAGGGGAGGTCGACATGGACGAGCTCGACGCCGGTCAGCCTCATGGCGCGGCCGCTCCCACGCCGCCACCGTAGATCGCAGCTTGTACGATCAAGCGTTCTCGCCCGGATGGCGGAATGGCAGACGCGGCGGCCTCAAAAGCCGCTGTCCGAAAGGGCGTGCGGGTTCGAGTCCCGCTCCGGGCACGCCAATTTCCCAAGTCAGAGTGGGTAGAGGTCCTCGCGGACGCCCAGAAGTCACAGATAGGTCACAAATAACAGGGCGGATTCAAGGGGTCCCCGCAAAACCTTGGTGGGTCAGCGATGGTTGACCAAACCAAGGGAGACGACAGATGGCAGCACACATGACGCAGGAACAGCGCCGGATGGTGTTCCGACTCCGGAGCGAGGGACTGAGCGTCAACGAGGTCGCTCGTGCCGTCGGAATGCATTTCATGACGGTGTATCGGGTGCTCGAGGGCAAGCTCACGCGAGAGGGTCATCCAGCCAGCTGGTCTCCGGCTCCTGGTCGCCTCACGCTGGCTGAGCGCGAGGAGATCACCATCGGGTTGTCTCGAGGCGAGCGGTTCACCGCCATCGCTCAGCGCCTGGGTCGTTGCGTGTCGACGGTGAGCCGGGAGGTGGCGGCCAACGGTGGCCGACATGGCTATCGGGCCTGGGCCGGTCAGCTGCGAGCTGAGAAGCGAGCTCGGCGACCCAAGGCGTCCAAGCTGGGCTCGTGCCCCAAGCATGCGGGAATACAAGGCTGCAGGTGAGGTGACTGTTGAAAGGCTTTGCCGAGCCCTCGAAGAAGCCCGAGACCGGATGGAGCGTCAAGAAACGAGGGCCGACCTACTCCGCCGAGCTGCCAGTTATGACGAAGAGGCCATTCGACTTCGGGCGACTGTCAGCCGAGCCCCGGTATGACTGATCGGGGTCATCCCGTCCGGCACGACTGGGGCAGTATGGACAAGTGAGCAGCGGCGGGGGGCACTCGACGGGCGTTTGTCGAGAGTTCTTTGCGATGGAGCTGCAGTGGTCGAAGAGTGGCACTCAGCAGTGGTGTCCCTCGATGAGATATGTGTGTCGACCAGAAAACGCTTGCGCCAGGCATACCCAGGTTTCGTCATGTGCGCTCTCGACAGAGAGGATCGCGAGGATCGGGTGAGCCACGAGACCAGCTCTTACGAGACACTCTTCCGCCCGACATCCACGATGGTGCTGGCCTTCTGTGATCGTCCGGGGCCAAGCGACAAGTCCTCCATCGGGACTCTGGTCGAGCGGCTCCGCCGGTACGTTACGTTGCTGCGCAGCTGGTCGGCTTTCAGCCGTTATATGTTTCTCGCTGCAGGGGCTGTTGATCTGGGCCGTTGGCCTATTGCTGATGTACCAGCGCAAACGCTCGCGTCACATGAACCTCACGTGGCTGAGCTGTGCCTCGTTGTCGGAGCCGTGTACTTCTATGACCTCAATCTCTCCGACAACAATGGGGGGTACGTCTTCACACATCCCGTAACGGCAGCGAAGTTCTACTTCCTTTCCATCGGTGACGTGTCGGGCCTTGTGACGAGTCTGAATCCTGACGCGAGAGCCTTGATGGTCCTTGGACTCGTCATATTCCTCATGGCCTGCTGGCTGCTGATCTCGTTCGGGTCCCAGCGGGACAAGACGAGCGGGGCTCCCTTCGGTGACGCGCTCATCGCAGCGGTCGGGCGGCCCGGCAAGACCCCGGAGCCAAGGATCGAGACGAGGGGTCCCCGCGTACAAGACCTTTGACCTCATGATCAGCGGCAACGACCGGCCGAGGTCGAGGACCGGGCCGTGCCAGGTCACTGGGAGGGTGATCTGATCATCGGGGCCGGCGGCAAGTCCGCCGTCGGGACGCTGGTCGAACGCTCCACCCGCTACGTTATGTTGCTGCGCTTTGCTGGTGGATACTCAGCCGACAAGGTCAACCAGGCAATGGCCAAGTCCATGGGGACCCTGCCGGCCGAGTTGGCCCGGAGCGTGACCTGGGACCAAGGCACCGAGCTGAACCGCCACGTCGCCTTCACCGTCTCCACCGGGATCCAGGTCTATTTCTGCGATCCCCACAGTCCGTGGCAGAGGGGTTCGAACGAGAACACCAATGGCTTGCTGCGCCAATACATGCCAAAGGGCACGGACCTTTCCAAGCTCAGCGTCAAAGACCTCACCGCCATCGAGAGAAGCCTCAATGGCCGTCCCCGCAAGACCCTCGGATATAGTGAATAACCATCGGGCTTATCCTTTGAGGGTCTCCTAGCTGCTCGGCATACCCTCATTCCCGAAGGCTGCGACGAGGGCGCCCATCCGCGCTCACAGCGTGATGACAAACGCTTGCGGATCGCCCCGGACGGAGCACCACTGGGGCCGTCCGGCCCCTCCCAATGCTGGCCTGCTCACCTGGACTCTTGCGGGCGGCACGGATCGGGCCAGATACCGTTGGTGGGAGTTCGAGTCCCGCTCCGGGCACGCCAATTTCCCAAGTCAGAGTGGGTAGAGGTCCTTGCAGACCGCCCAGAAGTCGAGTCACGGATAGGTCACAAGTAACAGATAGGCCACAAGAAATCGCGACGAGGTCGGCTGGCGGAGGACGGATGGAATTCGCAATCCTGACTGACGCGGGAACCCCCGAGGGCTCGAGGAGGTCGCCCGAACCCTCCGTGGCCGGGACTCGAAACCCCTGGGAGACGTCACCGATCAGATAGGTCGGGAAAGAAAATTCTGACGACCTCGTGGCGAAGGGGGTCGTTCAGGGCGCCTCTCTGAGAACCTCCCTAAGAGGCTTGCCTGAGTCAGGAATGCTTGGAGGCGACGGGACGGGAACCCACGGACCCTCGGATCGCCGTGGCACGTCTGGCTGGCATGTCGTCGCATTGTTAATGTCCCCTTGGTCAGGATAACAAGCGTCAATCCAAAGACGTCGGGAGGCGCTCATGCGATGGGGTGGTCGCTGGTCCTTGCTCAGCATCGACGTCATGTCATGCTCCGAGTGACGCCACCCCAGATCAAGGGCGATGTCAAGCCCGTGGAGGACGAGGCCGGCACCGCACCTGAGGATCGCCCATTCCGCCCCGACGTCGAAGGACTAAGGGCCGTCGCGGTCGTGCTCGTGGTGCTGTACCACGCAGGTGTCTCTCAATTGTCTGGCGGCTACGTCGGGGTCGACGTGTTTTTCGTGATATCCGGATTTGTGATCACCGGCGTCCTGTTGCGAGAGAAGGCCAGCAGCGGGCGTACGTCGCTCCTCAGCTTCTATGGGCGCCGGTGCCGTCGAATCCTCCCGGCGGCCACCGTCGTGATCGTCGTCACAGTCGTCTTGAGTTACGTGTTCCTCGGCATCGTCGGAGGAAATCGGACAGCCACGGACGGCGTGTGGGCAGCCATCTTCCTGGCCAACTTCCACTTCGCATCCATTGGCACTAATTACCTTACTGAGCTTCAGCCCCCCTCCCCATTGCAGAACTTCTGGACCCTCTCGGTCGAAGAGCAGTTCTACCTCGTCTATCCCACGCTGTTCCTGTTCGTGGGCATGGCGCGCATGGCGGTCAGCTTCCGGCTGCGATTGGCCATCGTGTTGGGCGCGGTAATCGCCCTCTCGTTCACCCTCTCGGTCTTTCAGACCGCAAGCGCTCCAACGGTCGCCTATTTTTCTCCGTTCACCCGGGCGTGGGAACTGGCTCTGGGAGCCCTGGTCGCCGTCGGCGCGCCATGGCTCCTTCGCGTGCCAGCGCAGATCGCGATGGCGATGACATGGTTGGGGCTGGGCCTCATCGCGCTCGCCGCTGTGTCATACACCCCCGAGACCGCCTACCCGGGGTCCGCCGTGGCCGTCCCCGTCGTCGGTGCGGCGTTAGTCATCGCAGGCGGCACGGCGGTCTCTCGCCACGGTGCCGAGTCGCTGCTTCGACTTTGGCCGTTTCGCCAACTCGGGAAGCTCTCATATTCGCTGTACCTCTGGCACTGGCCGATCCTCATCCTGGCGGCGGAGTCCGCCGGGAAGTCGACCCTGCCGGTGAAAACCAACCTGCTGTGGCTTCTCGTCGCGCTAGGCCTGTCGATCATCTCGTACGTCGCCATTGAGAACCCCATCCGACACTCGCGCCCTCTCAATCGAAACCGCCTTCTCAGTATCGGACTGGGTGCGGGTCTGATCGCCCTGACACTCACCGTCGTTGTCGGTGAGCTCCACGTGCATGCCGCCACCTACACCCCCGAAGCGGCCTCTTTTCACCCAATGAAGGAAACGGCGAGTCTGGCATCGGTCGAAAGCCTGGTGGCGTCTGCGCCGTCCATCCACGCGGTTCCCGCCAACCTCGATCCGCCGCTCGGGGTGGGCGCCCTGGGTTGGCCCTACGCCAGCAAGTGTTGGGCGAACCCGTCCCAAACCAGTGCTCCTCCGTGCTTGTTCGGCGATCCCCACGGCACCCACACGATGGTCGTGGTCGGCGATTCACACGCCCAAATGTGGTTCTACACGATCAATGCCATCGCCACGGAATCCCACTGGAGGCTGTGGTACCTGGCGAAGAGCGCCTGTCCCGACCCGCTGCTTCCCTATACCCAGGATCAAGCAGGTGGGGAATACACGTCCTGCGACAGCTGGCACAAGTTCGTCATCAACCGGATCAACCGTCTCGACCCCAACCTGGTGATCGTGTCCGAAGAAAATCGTCAATCCCCCAGTAATGGCCCGCCCTACAGTGACTCCGAGTGGACGCAGGGATTGGATGCCTTCTTTCGTGCAATCACTGCACCGAAAGCGAAGTTCGTCGTCATCGGCAACATTCCCATGCTGCCGCAAACGGGCCCTGACTGCATCGCGCGGCACACCGAGGACGTGCAAGCCTGTTCGGCGACGATCGCCGCGTCGGAGACTCCTTATCATCTCGCCGAGGCGGAGGCCGTTGAGTCCGTTGGTGGACGCTATATCGACCCAACCCCGTGGTTGTGCTCAAAGGTGTGCACGCCGGTGATCGGCAACTACGACGTGTACTTCGACCACTATCATTTGATGGGCCCGTATGCGCTGCATCTCACGAGCGTGCTGGCGCAAGCGCTTCAGCTCCCGGTCAGCAGCGATAATGACAACGAGGGAGCGATCGGAACGGCGGCCTATCTCCACACAAAGCTGCTGAAGCCCGCAACGGGCGCGGTCGTAATGGGTTCTCAATTTCTGCTCGCGACTACGTCTGACGACGTCACAGCAGTGAGCAAGGTCCAATTCTCTCTCACCGGCGGAACGTTGAGGGGCTCGGTCATCGCTACAGACACCGCCCCGACCGAATTCGGGTGGATAGCGACTTGGGACACCGCGTCGGTTCCGAATGGAACGTACAGCCTCCAAAGCGTCGCCTACGACGCGGTAGGCAACGTCAGAAGAAGCACTGCCGTCGTCGTCACGGTCAAGAACTAGTCCGACTGCGCTCGCCACCCTTCGCTCGCGCAACTGTGAGCGACCCCGGTTACAGCCGGGGAACGTCGAATGTGTGCTCAACTCAACCAGGACGAGCCAAACAGGCTGACCTGCTCGAAATACAGCAGGAGGCTCGGTCCCGACGATCTCCGGAGTGCCGGACTTCCACCGTCCCGGGCGTCCCGAGGCATCCCGAGGCATTTCGCCCTCCGACCACCCTCCAAGCAAGGGCGTGTGTGGCTTGCGCCGTTGGTTCGACAGGCGAGCCGACCACGTCGGAATCAAAGGATCTTTTGTCTCACATCGACTGACCTCGATGCGAGAGGGACAGCCCTGCGTCGCCTCGGCGCCAGGCGCGAGCAGATTGCCCATTGTGTGGGGTGGTTCTTGGAAGGGGTTAGTACCCCGATCGGGCCATCGCTGCACGGCGGTGAGTGGCGACGCGGATTCCGACCGTTCTTGGGCCGTTTTCCGGCCTTCGCGGCTACTCTCGGCAGGACCGGCAGCCGACTAGGGGTTTCCTCGATGCGAGCCCATCCGGGCCCGTAAAAGTCCCAGGACATTCGATGCGAAAGGAAGCAGGCTGATGCCCGACGTATCAGTAGGTGACTCGGGCTCCTCAATCGACAACCGGCACCTTCTGTTGGTTGGTGCCGGGCCGGGTCTTGGAATGGCCGTGGCTCGTCGCTTCGCCAACGGCGGCTATCGAGTGACCTTGGTGGCCCGTAGCACGGACGGACTCGGCCATCTGGCTGACAGTTTGGTTGACACCGGAGCCCAGATTGACGGAATTGCGGCAGATGCCAGCGACCCAGAAGGTCTGGGGGCTCGGATGGCCGAGCTCTACAACGAGCAGGGTGCGCCCGGGCTCATCATCTACAACGCTGTCATGGGAACTCCGGACCAGCTCCTGAGTTCGAGCGTCGAGCACCTGCAGACGGCCTACGCGGTTGACGTCATCAGTGCCATCGTTCTGACGCAGGTAGCCGCTCCAGCCATGCGAGCCGCCGGCTCCGGCACCATCATCGTGACGGGAGGCGGTTTCGCAGATAATCCAATCCCAGCCCTCGCGACCGTCTCGTTGGGCAAAGCAGCGCTCCGATCAGCCGCCACCATGCTCGGAGCCGATTTGGGGCCCGATGGCATCCGCGTGGCGACGCTGACGATCGCCGGGCAGATCGTTGCGGGTACCGCCTTCGATCCCGAGAGCATCGCAAAACGCTATTGGGAGGTCGTCCATTCCGATGGTCCCTGGCAGGCGGAGTTTCGCTTTACCGGCGAATAGAGCTCAAACTGGAAAGGCCGAGCCGCCCGCAAACGGTCGCAATCCTTTCGAGTTCGGATACTTGGGCTGTCCCTATGTGCCGGAGTGTCCCACCCTCGGTGGGGACAGGTGAGGTGGGTGGCACTTGAAACGGCGCGCTCTGTGGCGAATCGGTCCCTACCAATTCATGGCAGCCGTTGCACAAAAAAATGTTCGCCGTAACCGAGTGGCGTGTCTTCGGCGTACCCGATCTCTTCGTAGCCGAGGTGTCGATAGAAATCGGGGGCTTGAAAGGTGTGCGTGTCTACGCGGATCGCCCGACAACCTCGCTTCTGCGCCTCTGTCTCAAATGCCCGCATGAGACTGGTTCCATGACCCCTCCCTCGAATTGACGTGGTCACCCAAAGCCACTCGATCATCGCGTAGCCACCCCAACTGAAGCCATCGATTCCCGCCTCAAGCTCACCTTCATCATTTCGGAGAAAGCAGCTCATGGATCGGTACTCGTCGTACCCAGTCGTCGCAATATTGAAGGCGACCAATCGCTCGCGCAGTTCCGACACGGACGCTTCGTCATGGACATCCGTTATCTCGAATTCAACCATCACAACCATGCTGTCAGACAAGGTACGCCCCCGTACCGATGAACGCCGGGCAACCATCCGGGGTGACCCTCACCCGGCAGCACCGGGGACACCCTGCAGAACCCGGTCACTTCAAGCGTCTGACCTAGCCTGATCTCGTGGAAACGGGACCGCTCGACTACATCAGTCAATGCAGCTGCGTGGGACCAGCGCCGCGATGATCAGCTGAAGACGGCCCGTTGCCGTTCTTTATGAGTTGATGTCGTGGCGGAATGTCCACGACTTATCACGTCACGTCCGCACGGTTGGTGATGCGGGCCTTGAGACGACTCTTCGTGCCTTTGCGATTGTCCCTGGCTGCAGCGACGTGCCATCGGAGGGATTGTTGCCGACCCTTACAGACCGCAGGTGAAATTGGTACAGCACCTAGGTGCTGGAGGATGGACCTGAACGCTCACCTGTGGTCATGTCGCTTTACGGCCATCAATGGGTCTGTTATAGCTATCACTACAAATCATCAATTTGCTGCGGAAGTGGGGATTTCATGTCCAGTGCCTTTCGAGGCCGGCGTGTTGGCGCGTGCGCAACGGCGGTCATTGTGGCGGTATTGATCGGATCGAGCGGGGCCGGTGCGGCGTCCGCCGGCTCCGGAGCCCAAGAACCCGGGCTCTTCTCGAGCCATCAGTGGGCCGGAGCAGGCTTAGAAACCTCTGCCCATGCCCTCGCTCCCCGGACGCCCGGGCTGCAGGTCGTCGCCTCGGGCATCAATCAACCCCACGGCCTGACCGTCGGACCCGACGGGAACCTGTACGTGGCCGCGGTCGGCGATGGGGTCATCGGCGCCGGCTGCGTGATCGGAACTGAGCCCGCCTGTGCCAACAACTCGGGCAGCATCGATCGGGTTACGCCCCAAGGCACGGTGACCCCGGTCGTCACCGGACTGCCCTCGGTAGGGAGTCCTCCGGGCGGGTCAGCCAGTGGCGGCGTAGCCGGTGTCCAGGTCGTGAACGGCAAGATCTACGGCGTCATCCAGAACCAGAACATCGATCCGACCACCGGACAGCAGACCTACGGCCCGGCTGGTGCCCTACTCGGTGACCTGGTCAGCGCTCCCTTCAGCGGTGGGACGGCCACCTCGGTGGCCAGCTTCGGCCCCTACGAGGCGGCCAACAATCCCGATCACGGGGCTGGCGCCGGTGGTCCGGGTGATCCCGCCATCGACAGCGATCCCTACGGTGTCGTGGCCTATAACGGCGGGTTCGCCGTCGCCGATGCCGCCGGCAACGACGTGCTGTTCGTCAACTCGGCGGGGCAGATCTCCACGCTGGCCGTGCTCCCCCTGATCTCCGAGCCGACGCCTGGTGGGCCGGTGATGGCCCAGCCGGTCCCCACTTCCCTGGCCGTCGGGCCAGACGGCGCGCTGTACGTCGGTGAGCTGGGCGGGGTGGGTGGCCCGGCGGGCACCGGTAACGACGTCGGGGACGTCAACGTGTACCGCATCGCCCCAGGTGGAACGCCCACGGTCTACGCGAGTGGCCTCACCATGATCGGGAGCATCGCCTTCGACCAGGCCGGTCGGCTGCTGGTCATGGAGATCGACACGGCCGGCATCCTCGACCCTGCGAGCGCGGGCCCCGGCCTGCCGGCGCCGGGAGCGATCATCAGGATCAACGCGAACGGCAGCCGGACCACGCTGGCCAGCGCCGGCCTCGAGTTCCCGCTCGGCATCACCGTGGCCAGGGACGGCTCGGTGTACGCGTCCAACTTCGGGGTCATCCCGGCCACCGGGCCCGCCCCGGGGGTCAGCGGCCAGGTCGTCCGGGTTTCCGATCCCGATCCGGCCGGGCAGCTGGGCGCCAATCTGGGCGGTTATCGCCTGGCGGCCTCAGACGGTGGTGTATTCACTTACGGCGCTTTCGGCTTCTACGGATCGATGGGAGGCACCCGCCTCAATCAGCCCGTCGTGGGCGTCGCTTCCAACCCGGTCGGACCCGGCTACTGGCTCGTGGCCTCTGACGGCGGCATCTTCAACTTCGGAACGTCGAACTTCTACGGCTCGACGGGTGGGATGCACCTCAACCAACCCATCGTCGGCATGGCTCCAACGCCCGACGGCCGCGGCTACTGGCTGGTGGCCGCAGACGGAGGGGTCTTCAGCTTTGGTGACGCCGTGTTCCACGGCTCGACCGGAGCCATGCACCTGAACAAGCCCATCGTCGGGATGGCTGCAAGCCCGAGCGGGGGTGGCTATGACCTGTTCGCCTCCGACGGGGGTGTGTTCGCCTTCGGCGACGCCACGTTCCACGGCTCACACGGGGGAAGCCCTCTGAACGCCGCCATCGTAGGCGGGGCGAGCACCTCCACGGGGGGCGGCTACGACCTGTTCGCCGCCGACGGGGGCGTGTTCACTTATGGGGATGCCGGGTTCCTCGGTTCGATGGGCGGCGTCCACCTGAACCGGCCTGTGGTCGGAGGTCAAATCACTCCGGGCAACAACGGTTATCAGCTGGCAGCCTCCGATGGCGGAATCTTCACCTTCGGCAATGCTCAATTCGCGGGCTCAGCGGGCGGCCTGAAGCTGAACAATCCAGTGGTGGGAATCGGCTAGTGATTTGAGTCAGAGGAGAGTCGACTGCCCGGCTGTGCTGCGCAGAAGAGGTTCAAGGAAACTGGACTGTGCCTGGCCCCCCGATGTGCCTGATTCGTTCTGGGCGACCCCAGGCGACATCTTCAACTACGGGGACGCTGTCTACATCGGTTCGACCTGATCGATTGCCTTGAACGCGCCGATTGTGGAGATGTCTGGCTGGGCTTCGCCACGTGAGCCGCACGGTTTCGATCCCGGCTCGATGCCAAGTCGGGCCACCAGCTGACGAGCTGGTAGCCCACCACGGCACGGCGACGTTCGGTACTCCGCTGCCGCGCTGCCTTCCTGGTTGGTCACAGGACGGTCACAGAGTGGTCACCAACGCTGGCGGTTTGCCCGGGGCGGCGCATCCACCGAGGCCCGCACGGCTAGGCGGGAGTTCGAATCCGGCCTTGTGCACCCGTTGCCACCAGCGACTTCGCGATTGGTCGGCCCCAGACGGGACCTGCGGCCGCTCTCCTGCGCCGGACCCTCCAACGCGTCCCTCAAACGCACGTTTCGCACAACTGCGATCACCCAGGCCGTCGGATCGGTCGATGGGTGTAGGGACGCGTCGGGGTTGGAGGGCTGAACGTGCCAACCTTGTGCGGTCCAACGGCGCCGACTCGACGCGGATCCGGACATGAACACTCCGTGGCGGAGCAATTGATCTTGATCGACCTCTCATGACACGCATCATTCGAAATCTCGGACTCGTGCTGGCCCTGGCGGCAGGAGGCCTATGCGTCAGCGCGTTCGTCACGACGGCTGGCGGGACGGCGGCGGCGCAATCCGGTGCCGACACACCTCTCCCACCTGGCTGGGAGCTCTGCATCCTGGCAGGGGTCGCGGCACCGGCCACGCAGGTCAACATCACAGACCTCGATGACTGGCAGGCCGCGGAAGGTGGTTCGACCAACAACACGGCGGCGTTCAACCCCTTCAACACGCAACGGATGACCGACGTGACTGGTGCACCGATCCTCGGGGCGAACTCGGCCAATGGGTTCCCGGCTTTTCCCTCCTGGGCCGCCGGTTGTTCGGCCACGGTCGCCACCCTGTTCCAGCCGAACATGTGGCCGATCACGTCCGCGCTCCGGGCAGGAAACATATCCCCTGGGGCCGCATTCCTCGCCGTCGTCGATCAGAGCGCCTGGTGCGCCCCCTCGGCGGATGGCCTGCCCTGCTACGCAAGTTCGGTGCTGGGTCTCGCCGGCAGCATTCCCGCGTCGGTGCCCGCCTCGTCGGCCCTCGATGTCTACGGGAACGTGACGTCGGCTCTGCATACCTACCAACTCGCCATCGCCAAGGTGACAGCCGATCAGGGTGCGCTTGCCGTCCGTGACCTCGCGCTGGCCGAGACGCAGTCCCAGGTGGCCAGCACGAGGGACCAACTCGGCGCCGCATCCCGTGCGCTGCAGAGCTTTGCCATCAGCGAATACGTCAGCAGCGGGTTGTACACGAGCGCTCCCCTCGTGAACAGCGGGGACGCCCAACCGCTCACACCGAGCACACCGCAGAACTCTGACGGCGTGGTGGTGCAGCAGTATCTCGGCGTGGCGGCGTCCAATCTGGTGACCCGCAACGACGCTGCTGCCGGTGCGGTCAAGGACTCCTTGCAACGCCAAGAAGCGGCCGCCACGGTGGCCGCGCAAGCCTCCGTCGCGTTGACGACGGACGAGGTGGCTGAGAATCAGGCGCAGAGCCAACTCGTGAAGGACGTCGCCACCCTTGAGCACGCCGGTGCCTGTACGACGGTGACCATCCCCGCTCCCACACCGACCGCGTCTGCCGACGGGTCCGCCAGCACGACCACGACGACGACGACGACCACGACAACAACAACGACGACGACAGTGCCGCCGACCACGACGACGACCGTGCCCCCGACCACGACGACGACGACCGTGCCGACCATCGCGCCCACCAGCACGACGACGACCACGACGGTGCCGCCGACCACCACAACGACGATCGTCCCCTCGACCACCACCACCACGACGACGACGATCCCCCCGGCCGCAGCGGCCGCAGCGGCCCCATCGGCCACGACCGCAACGCCGGCAGAACCGGCGGGCGTCGTGGCCCTGCAGGGCTGTATCGCATCGTTCGCACCACCCAGCGGCACCTGACGGCACGACAAGCGACAGAGTTCTCGCTCCGCCTCGACAGACGACCGGTCTGCTCCCGGTGCCGCTGACCCTTGAGCGGACCGGCCCGGTTAGAAGCCCGTCGCGGCGATGATGGAGCCATTGAGGTGGTTCCCGAGCATCGATCCTTCGTTTGGTGCGTTCCCGTAGGAGAACACGGCACCCTCGGCTGAAGCGACCCAATATCCCCCGCCATCGGCGTCGCCGAAGATGGCGGACGCCGGGTCGATGCCTCCGACCGAGCCCACCGGACCTCCTCGCGTCACGGCATCCCCGTAGGCGTACACGGCACCATTGGCGAGCAGGACCCAGTACCCGTGCCCGTCCGCCGTGCGCACGGCGGAGGTGACCGGGGAACCCTGATTGCCCGGGGCCCCGTAGAAGGGGGCGTCGCCGAAGGCGTAGACGTTCCCGGTCTGGGTGATCAGCCAGTAGCCGTTGCCAGAAGCGTCCGGGACGACGGACACCGCGGCTCCCGAACAGCCACCGATCCCCGGGCACGAACCCTCGAACCTGGCGTCGCCGAAGGCAAAGACACCGCCGTCGGAGGCCACCATGAAGTAGCCACCGCCATCCGACGAGGGCACCATGCCCACGATGGGCGCGTTGAGGCTGTGCGGGAGGCCTGAGCCGGCCGGGTTGAGGCCGCTGCCCGGAATGGACCCGTAATAGCCGGCGTCGCCGAAGGCAAAGACGCCGCCGTCGGAGGCCACCAGCCAATAGCCACCTTTGCTCGCAGTCGGACTGATGCCGACGACGGGTCGCTGCAACCGGATACTGCCTGTCGAGCCGTAGAACTGGGCGGAGCCGAACGTAAAGATGCCGCCGTCAGAGCCGACCAGCCAATAGCCGTATGTCGGGGGCGGGGGGGGCGGCGGCGGCACGGGACCCCCGGTCACAGTGAAGTCGCCCGAGGCACTGGTGTAGTGCGGGCTGTAGTTGGTCGCGTTCGACCCGCTCAGGGTGACCCCCGAACATGAGGCCGCGACCAACGTATAGCTGCCCGAGGGCAGGTTGCCGCTGATGGGCGTCCCTGAGTTGACCTGACCGCATGTCAGCCCCCTGGTGTCGATGGCCGCGCCGGCAGGTGGGCTGTCGGTGCCAGCGAAGTTCGGCGGTCCGCTGTTGGCCTGGCTGCCGCTCACGGCCACGGCGATCGGCGCCGGTGTCACCGTCGTGGTCCCGGCCCCATAGGTGATGACGTAGTTGGGGTCGGCGGCGCCGCTGCATGTGGACACGTACGGGTTCCCCGAGACGGGGCTCCCGTTCGTCGCCGTAGTGGAGCAGATCGGTCGGGTCGTGAGCGAGGAGGCGCTGTCGCCGCCCTTGAATCCCGCGTAGAACGGGGTCACGGTCGGTGGGTTCGATCCGTAGGGCGCCGAACCACTCGTCGCCGTGACCGTCAAGGCCGCCTGATTGACCGTGACGGAGCCGGCGACGTAGGTGACGGTGTAGTTCGGATCCACGCCTCCGCTGCAGGAGGACGCGTACGGCGAGCCCGCCACCGTGCTCGAAGCGAGATCCGTAGTGGAGCAGGTCGGTGCAGCGGTCAGCGACGCTGCGGTGTCGCCGTTGACGAAACCCGCGTACCCGGGGGTGATCATCGGTACCGTCCCATAAGTCGTCGTCGGGCTCGACGCCGTGATGGCCAGCGGGACCTTAGCCACGGTGACCGAGCCGGTCGGGTAATTGATCGAGTAGTTCGGGTCGGTCGCGCCACTGCACGACGTGGCATACGGCGAGCCGGTCACGGGACTGGCGCTGGTCGCTATGGTCGAACACGTCGGTGCCGTGGTCAGCGAGGCCGCGCTGTCGCCGTTGACGAAGCCCGAATAGCTCGGCGTGATGGTCGGGACCGTGCCGCCGTAGGTCATGGCGCCGTTCGAGGCCGTGATCGACAGCGGGACCTTGGTGACCGTCACCGAGCCGTTCACATAGATGATGGTGTAGTTCGGGTCGGTCGCGCCGATGCACGAGGAGGCATACGGCGAGCCGGCAACGGTGCTGGCGCTGGTCGCCGTGGTCGAGCAGATGGCCGGGGTGGTCAGCACTGCCTGGGTTTCACCGTTCTCGAAGCCGGAGTAGAGCGGAGTGATCGTGGGAACTGTGCCGCCATAGGTCATGGGACCGCTGAAGGCCGTCACGGTCAGGGGAGCTCGGCTGACCGTGACCGATCCCGGACTGTAGGTGATGGTGTAATTCGGATCCACGGCGCCTGTGCAAGAGGACGCATAGGGCGAACCCGCCACCGTGCTCGAGGTGAGGTCCGTGGTGGAGCAGGTCGGTGCCGTCGTCAGCGACGCCGCGGTGTCGCCGTTGACGAAGCCCGCGTAGGCCGGGGTGACGAGCGGTACCGTCCCATACGTCGTCGCCGGGCTCGACGCCGTGATCGCCAGCGGGGCCTTGGCCACGGTGACCGAGCCGGTCGGATAACTGATGGAGTAGTTCGGGTCGACCGCACCATTGCACGAGGAGGTGTACGGCGACCCGGTCACGGGGCTCGCGCTGGTCGCTATGGTCGAACACGTCGGTGCCGTGGTCAGCGAGGCCGCGCTGTCGCCGTTGACGAAGCCCGAATAGCTCGGCGTGATGGTCGGGACCGTGCCGCCGTAGGTCATGGCGCCGTTCGAGGCCGTGATCGACAGCGGGGCCTTGGTGACCATCACCGAGCCGTTCACATAGGTGATGGTGTAGTTCGGGTCGGTCGCGCCGATGCACGAGGAGGCATACGGCGAGCCGGCAACGGTGCTGGCGCTGGTCGCCGTGGTCGAACAGGTCGGTGCCGTGGCGAGCGACGCCGCGTTGTCACCGTTCACGAACCCTGAATAGCTCGGCGTGATGGTGGGGGCCGTGCCGCCGTAGGTCATGGCGCCGTTCGAGGCCGTGACAGTCAGGACGGCGGTGGCGATCGTGACCGAACCTCCGACGTACGACATCGTGTAGTTGGGGTCGACCGCCCCGCCACACGAGGAGATGTAGGGACTCCCCGAGACCGGGCTGGCGGTCGTCGCCGTGGTCGAACAAGTGGGCCGGGTGGTGAGCGACGGGGCGGAGTCCCCGTTGACGAAGCCCGAGTAGTTGGGTGTGATCGTCGGCACTGTGCCGCCGTAGATCATCGACGGGCTCGTGGCGGTGATGGTCAAGGGCGCCTTGGTGACCGTGACGGTGCCGCTTCCATAGCTGATGGAGTAGTTCGGGTCGGCCGCGCCGCTGCACGAAGAGGTGTACGGCGACCCGGTCACGGGGCTCGAGCTGGTCGCCGTGCTCGAACACGTCGGTACCGTAGTGAGCGACGCCGCGTTGTCGCCGTTGACAAAGCCCGAATAGCTCGGCGTGACGGTGGGGACCGTCCCCCCGTACGTCATGGAGCTGCTCGAGGCGGTGATCGTGAGCGGGGCCTTGGTCACCGCCAGGGATCCCTTCACCAGGGTGATGGTGTAGTTCGGGTCGACTGCGCCGCTGCAGGAGGTCTGGTACGGCGACCCTGCGACCGTGCTCGAGCTGGTGGCCGTGGTCGAACACGACGGTGCCGTAGTCAACGACGCCGCGTTGTCGCCGTTGACGAAACCCGAATAGCTCGGCGTGACGGTGGGGACCGTCCCCCCGTACGTCATGGAACTGCTCGAGGCCGTGATCGTGAGCGGGGCCTTGCCCACCGTCAACGCACCGGTGACATAGCCGATGGAGTAGTTCGAATCCGCCGCACCGCTGCAGAACGTCTGGTAGGGCGAGCCCGCCACCGTGCTTGCGCTGGTGGCCGTCGTCGAGCAGGCCGGCTGGGAGCTCAGTGACGACGCTGTCTCCCCGTTCTTGAAGCCGGCATACGTGGCCGTGATCGCGGGCAGCGGACCGCCATAGGGCATGGTCGGGCTCGACGCAGTGATCGTCAGTGGCGCCGTGTTCACCGTGACGGAGCCCCCGAGATAGCTGATCGTGTAGTTCGGGTCGTCCGCCCCGCCGCAGGACGAGACGTAGGGACTCCCCAAGACCGGGCTCGAGCTGGCGGCCATGGTTGAACACGCTGGCGGGGTCGTCAGCGACGACGCAGAGTCGCCGTTCACGAAGCCCGCGTAGCCCGGCGTGATCGTGGGCGGCGTGCTGCCATAGGTCATGGATGTACTGGACGCGGTCACCGTCAACGGCGCCTTCGTGACCGCGAAGTCCCCCGCCGCGCTCGGTGTAGACGACGCCGTAGTCGGGGGCGTTGCTGCCCGACAGGGTGGCCCCGCTGCACGAGGCGGGCACCAGCGTGTAGCTGCCGGCGGCCATGGTGCGAGCGATCGTCGAGATGCTGGTCTGGGCGCAGGTCAGCCCCGACGTGCTCACGGTGACACCCGGCGGCGGGCTGTCCGTACCCATGAATCCGGGCGTGCCTCCGTAGGTTTGGGTGCCTGCGACCGCCACGTCGACGGGGATAGAAGCGACGGTGAAGTCGTTCGCGGCGCTCGTGTACACGAGGTGGTAGTCACTAGCGTTGGCGCCGGAGGGGACCGCCCCGCCGCAGGAGGACGCAAGGAGGGTGTACCCGCCCGGCACGAGGGTGGGACTGATTGGCGTCGACGTCCCCACGGTGGCGCAGCTCACGGTGCTGGGGTTCAACGTGACACCGGGGGGCAGCGTCCCCGGGCCGTCGAAATCGGGCGACGCGGTGAAGGTCGGCGACCCTCCGTATGTCTGGCTGCCCGACACGGCCACGTCCAGCGGGATGGTGAGCCCGGCGGCCAGGGTCGAGGCCACCGGCGTGCCCAGCCCGGTTGCCATGTCGTAGCCGGACATGGCCGGGTACTGGCCGCCGGCCGTCGCGTTGTAGTCGTTGTTCCCCGACGTGATGTCGTTGAGGTAGGTGCCGGGAGACTGCTGCGCCAACTGGTACAGCGTCGGGTTCAGCGCCCCGTAGCCAGTGGTGTTGCCGTTGGCGGACGATGCGACCGCGAGCACGGCGGCCCACAGGGGCGCGGCCGCGCTGGTCCCGCCGAGCGCGTCCCAGAACAGCCCGTTGACACTGTCGTAAATGATGTAGCCACTGCTCGGGTCGGCGTCAGCCGACACGTCAGGGACCTCACGGCAGTCGCCGCTCCCATTCGCGCAGGGGGTCCCGCTGCTGCCGCTCACCGTGCCGAGCGCCAGTTGGTACGCCGGCATGGCGAACGTCGCTGAGATCCCGCCTCCGCCGGCGCCCTCCGAATAGTAGAGCGCGTCGTTCCAGACCTGCTCCGCCGGAGGAGGTCCGAGGGTCGGTGACCCGTGCCCGAGCGACGTTCCGCCGACCGACGTGACGTAGGGCTGGCTGGCCGGGTCGGAGACGGCGAGATTCAGGTTCTGAAGGACGTCACCCCCGCTTGTCATGTCGGTCACCCAGACATAGTCGAGGGTGCCGTCGCTCACGAGCTGGCCCATGGAATCCGAACCGGTCTCGAGATTGACCGTCGAAGTGATCGACTGGGTCGTCGGGTTGATCGTCGCCAGGACGTCTCCCGGAAAGCCCAGACCCTTGAGGACGGCGAGGACCTCGTTGTTGTCCGGAGACATGCCGATGGACTGCACCACTCCCGTCCCGTTGGCGGGTTGGCTGGTCGAAATGGTGTTGACCACCGCATGGGTGCTCAGGCTCACGACGGAGATCCCTCCCCCGCTGCCCGCATTGGCCACGTAGAGGTCGCCCGCACTGCTGGCCAGGGCCAGGGCGATCGGGTCATTGCCGACGGACACGCTCGTCGGCGTGGTCAAGCATCCCGTCTGTGTGCCCGCATTGCACGTGCCGGCGTTGAAGTACTCGATCCTGTTATTGGTCCCGTCGGCGACGTACACGAAGTCGTTCGTACTGTCGACGGCAAGCGCCGTCGGCACGGAGAGCGACGGCAGGTTCACCGTCGTGACGTAGGCATTGGTCGTCGCGTTGTAGATGGCGACGGTGCCGTCGCTGTTACCCACGTAGAGGGTCGTGC
This sequence comes from uncultured Acidimicrobiaceae bacterium, assembly GCA_963755375.1. GTDB lineage: Bacteria > Actinomycetota > Acidimicrobiia > Acidimicrobiales > RAAP-2 > Bog-473. Next base: position 955,134 of record CAVWKG010000016.1, read on the forward strand.
CGCTGACGGCGAGAGCGGCCGGGGAGACCAAGTGGCCCGTGGCGATCTGGGTGGACGCGCTGCACCCGCTGGTCGACGATCGGTTGCACGTCGCGGTGGGGATGACGGTGAGCGTGCTCCCGGCGTTCGCCACAAAGACCTTCCCCGCCGACGCGTCGAGGGCCAGGGCATCAGGTCCTGTGCCGGTGGAGACCGAGCCGGCGGTCACGAAGTTCGTCGGGTTGCTCGTATTTCCCTCGCTGTCCACGCTTACCGTGTTGCTGCTCTGGTTGGCGATGTAGAGGGTCCCCGTCGAGGGGTCGACCGCCTGCGCCACGGGATTCGATCCCGTCGTCGCAGCGATCTTCTCGTTGACATTGCAGCCCTCGGACCCTTGATCCCCGCTGGCGACGAAGACCGACTGCCCTTCTGCGGCCGCCGCCTGGAAGAGCGTGTTCTCTGAGTTCTGGATGGACTGGCCGACGTAGGCCTCACAACCGTTCGTCCAGCTGGCGCTGACGATCTTGGCGGTGTCGTCACTGACGATCTGGTTGAACACGTCGTAGAGGCTGTCCGAACCTTCGTAGACCTCGATATTCGCCTTGGGCGCGAGAGAGAGCACGGTCTCGATGTCGAGCTCGGCTTCCGCCGTGCCGCTCCCAGTGGCGCCGCCGCCGTCCAGCGTCTTCGCCGTGATCTGCCCGTTGCCGAGCGTGAAGCCGTAGCAGCCGGCGAACGTGCTGATGTCATTCGCCGAGTAACCCGCCCCCGCCATCTCCACCAGCGCGACAGTGCTGCCCGCCCCATAGTGGGTCGACAAGTAGAGGGGGTTGAACGCGTACGCCTGCGCCAACTCGGGGGCATCGAGCGCACCTGTGCTGCCCTCGACCGAGGTGATGCTGCTGGTGCACGTGGTCCCCGTCGGCGTGGGCTGCCCCGGGGCGAGCGCCGGCGCCGCCAAGACGCCTTCGGGATGAGCCGCGGCCGTGCTGGCTTCCGGAACGCTCGTCGAGGGCTGCGGGGGGCTGAGCGTGTCGAGGCCGAGGATGCCTTCGATCTGCGGTGCCACCGAGGATGAGACCTCGGGGGCCGACGTGTTGTCGTACCCGGTCTTGCCTGATGAAAGGCGGTACTGCGAAATCGGGGTGGAGAAGGCCGATTGGACCTGAGCCACCGTGCCCGAGACGGGCACCGACAGCCCGGTCGCCGATGGGCTCCCCACGGTCAGGCCCTCCTGGCGCAACTCGGTGGTGACCTGCGCGACGGTGGCCGGGGTCGGCCCGAAGTTCTCCGAGAACTGCGCAGGCGTCAGGAAGTGCCGATAGTCCGGCGAACCCGGATCGGAAACCGCCTGCACCTCTGCGGCCAGCGCGGCGGGATCGCGGGGCTTGAGCGTCACGTCGAGTGGCAGAGCCGTTGCCGCCGGAGCGGGGCCGACGAATGTCGCCCCGGGGGGAACGAGGCCCTGCCGGCCGGGCAACCTCTGGCGACCCGACCCGGCGGCGGCAGCGTTCGAGGCCGTCGCAGCGCCGAGGGCGATCGTAGAGGCCAGGACCAGCGCGAGACCGAGCACACCCGGGGCCACGCGGCGGAACCGACGACCCCCGCGTCGATAGACCTCCATCTGTGCGTCCTCCACAGGTCCCCCCCCGACGGCAAGGCTAATGCCCCTCCCCGGGGACTCTGGCCGCGCCCGGCCGTCCCGGCCGGAGGCGCCAAACGGGCGTTTGCATCCGGGTCTCATGACGTCCTCCGCGGCGCGGCGGGGAGAGCCCTCGAGGGCGCGTGCTCCATACCCAGGTCAAGTCGACCGAGTTGGCCGCCTTTGTGAGCAAAAACCTCCCGCTCGCAGTGTCGTAGGAGTGCAGATTGCCGGCCCTCAATCCGCCCGAGCCGGCAAAAGGAGTCCTGACGGCCCCGGCGGGACCGCCTTGGACTCCGGGTCGCACCCCGCGTCGTACCGGGTTTCCAGCGGGTAACCAGCACTGCGCTGCCCCGCCGCGTGGGCATCGCACCGGCGGTGCGATGCGGGGCCCCGGAGACGGGTCGGTGGCCCGCCGGCATGCCACACTGTGAGTTCCTCCGCCCACAGTCGATGGGAGCCGTCGGACTCGTGTTGGTTTTCACCTTCCCCGGACAGGGATCACAGCGCGCCGGAATGGGTGAACCGTGGGTCGACCACCCCTCGTGGGAAGTCGTGGAAGAAGCCTCCGCAGCCGCCGGGCGCGATCTCGCCCACCTCCTGCAGCGCGCGCCCATTGAGGAGCTGACCCAAACCGAGAACGCCCAACTGGCCACGACAGTGCTCAGCCTGGTCGTGCTCGACGCGGTCGAGCGCATCGGGCTGACGCCGGCGGCATGCGCCGGACACAGCCTGGGCGAGTACACCGCGCTGGTCGCCAGCGGTTCCCTGGGCTTCGATCACGGAATCCAGCTCGTCGTCGCCCGCGGCGAGGCCATGGCACGGGCCGGTGAGGAGGCTCCCGGGACCATGGCTGCCCTCTTGGGCATCGGCGACGACGACGCCGAGGCGGCCTGCATGCGCGCCGAAGGCGATGTCTGGGTGGCCAATTACAACGCCCCGGGCCAGGTCGTCATCGCCGGCACGGCCGATGCAGTGGCCCTGGCGGGCGAGCTGGCCAAGGGTCTCGGCGCCAAACGGGTCATGCCGATTGCGGTCTCCGGCGCCTTCCACACGCCATTGATGCAGGGCGCCCGCGCCGACCTGCGCAAGGCTCTGGCCGAGGTGACCTTCCTCACCCCGGAAGTGCGTGTCGTTGCCAACGTCGACGCGCACGTCCATGACGACCCCGCGGATTGGCCGGGGTTGCTGTCGGCTCAGCTCTGCAGCCCGGTGCGCTGGCGCCAGACGCTCGAGACCTTCGCCGGGCTCGGCCTGACCTCCCTCGTGGAGCTGGGGCCGGGGGGCGTCCTGAGCGGGCTGGCCAAGCGCAGCCTGCCCGAGATCCAGTCGTTGGCCGTGTCCAAGCCCGAGGACCTGGACACGCTCATGGACCAGATCGGCGCCGCCGGCACCTGGCGGGCCGAGCCGGCGCTGCACCAGGGCGAGCACCTCTACATGTCCGAGCGGGTCGTGGTCAGCCCGTCGAGCGGCATCTTCAGCCCCGAGTCGTCCCTGCAGGCACCAGGGACGGGGCTGTTGCCCGGGACCGACGGCGGCTCCGAGCAGTCCTCAGCAGTCGACGTCGGAGAGCTCGTCGGCCGGGTCGGGGTCTCCGAGGTCCGGACGCCCTTCGCCGGACAGGTGATCGGCTGGATGGCGGCCGACGGCGAACGGGTGCAAGAAGGCCAGCCGCTCGTCTGGCTCAGGGTGCCTGACTCGCGCTGATGGCCGTCGTCCTCGTCACCGGTGGGACCCGCGGCATCGGCGCCGCCTGTGTTTCGTGGTTCCTGGCCAACGGGGACCAGGTGGCCACCTCCTATCGCTCGGCCGAGCCCCCCGGCCCGCCCGTCGGTGCCGACCCCGAGCGCTTCCTGGCCGTGCGCTGCGACGTGCGCAACGCCGAGGAGGTGGAGTCGGCCTTCGGCACCATCGAGGAACGATGGGGCCCCGTCGAAGTTCTCGTGGCCAACGCGGGCATTGCGCTGGACTCGCTCGTGCTGCGCATGAGCGACCAGGCCTTCCACGACGTCATCGATGCCAACCTCACCGGATCGTTCCGCGTCGCCAAGCGGGCCGTGGCCAAGATGCTGCGGCTGCACACGGGTCGCATCGTCTTCGTGTCGTCGGTCGGCGCCTTCGTCGGGCTGCCCGGCCAGGCGAACTACGCCGCCTCCAAGGCCGGCCTGGTGGGGATGGCCCGGGCCATCGCCCGGGAGGTGGGCAGCCGGCAGATCACAGTCAACGTCGTGGCTCCGGGCTTGATCGAGACGGACATGACCGCAGCCCTCGGCGCCGACCGAGTGGCCCTCATGGCCGGTCAGGTGCCCCTGGGCCGTGCCGGAAGCCCGGCGGACGTGGCCGCCGTCGTGGGCTTCCTGGCCTCCGACGCGGCGGCCTACATGACCGGGGCCGTCGTCCCGGTCGACGGTGGGCTGGGCATGGGCCTGTAGCGTTCAAGGGACCGACAGACAAAGGAGCAGATTGTGGACAGCGACGCAGCGTTCGAGAAGTTTCGCGAGTGCGCCGTGGAAGTACTGCAGGTGCCGGCGGACAAGGTCACCAAGGAAGCGAAGTTCGCCGACGATCTCGATGCCGACAGCCTCGACCTGGTCGAACTCGTGATGGCGCTCGAAGAGGCCTTCGACATCACGGTCGAAGAGACCGAGCTCGAGGACATCACCACCATCGGGCAGGCGTTCGACCTGATCTCCGCCAAACTCTGATGCAGATCGGGATCGGTGCCGAGGGCCCGGTCCGGGGGCGGCGGGTCGCTGTCACCGGTCTGGGTGCGATCACGTGCTGCGGGGTCGGAGTCGACGCGCTGTGGGACGGGCTGCTGCACCCGACGGTCGTCGGCGGCGTGGTCCGCGACTACGAGCCCACCGACTGGTTCGGACCCAAGGAGGTGCGCCAGCTCGACCGGTTCGCCCAGTTGTCCATGGTGTCGGCCGACCAGGCCGTCGACGCAGCCGGGGAGCTGGCGGTCGACCCCGCCAAGGCCGGCGTCGTCTTCGCCACGGGAGTGGGCGGGTTCGAGACGTTGGCCAATCAGGTCGGCGTGTACAACGAGAAGGGGCCCGACCGGGTCTCTCCGCGGCTCGTGCCGATGATGATGGCCAACGCCGGCGCGGCCGGCATCTCCATGCGTCTCGGCTGGCGAGGCCCGTCGGAGGTCATCTGCACGGCGTGTGCGGCGGGCACCCACGCCATTGCCGCCGCGGCACGGCTCGTCGCCACGGGCCGCTGCGACGTGGCCATCGGCGGAGGATCCGAAGCCAGCATGCACCCGGTCGCACTGGCCGCGTTCGCCAACATGACCGCGCTGTCGTCCTCGGGAAACTCGCGTCCGTTCGACGCCCGACGCGATGGCTTCGTGATGACCGAGGGCGCTGCCGCCCTCGTGCTCGAGGACTGGGACCGCGCCGTCGCCCGCGGTGCGACGATCTATGCCGAGATGGCCGGGGCGGCCAGCACCGCCGACGCCTACCACATCACCGCCCCCGCCCCGGACGGATCCGGCGCGGTCGCCTGCATGGAGCTGGCGTTGTCCGACGCCGAGATCGGACCGTCGGATGTCGGGCACATCAATGCCCACGGGACCTCGACGCCGCTCAACGATCTGGCCGAAGCGCGCGCCATCGCCAAGGTCTTCGGCGAGAACGGGCCACTGGTCACCTCCACCAAGGGGGTGACCGGGCATGGCCTGGCCGCCGCCGGCGCCATCGAGGCCGTGGCGGCCGTGCTCACCATCGACCGCGCCACCATCCCTCCGACGGCCGGCTATGCCGAGCCCGACCCCGAGATCACGATCCCCATCGTGCACGGCCAGCCTCGAGCCTGGGAGCCAGCTGCGGTCCTCTCGAATTCCTTCGGCTTCGGTGGCCACAACGGCTGCCTGGTGCTGCTGCCCCCTGGCTGAGACCAGCCGATAAGGTCGCACCTCCGCTGCTGCCGGAGCAGCGTCTCGAGAGGTCCGTTCGATGGGAAGGCTGCAAACCTGGGGTGCCGCGGCGCGCCACTCCCGCGCTGTCCAGGTGGTGGCCGCCGCCGTGGTGGTCGCGCTGGTCGCCGGGGGCATCGTCGCGGTGGCGACCCGCAGCAGCCCGCCGCCGACGCCGTCGCCAGCCGTCTCGACCCGGGCCGTGGCTCTCGGCGATTCGGTCCCCTACGGGCACGGGCTGGCCAACCCATACGTGACACCGCAGATCGGGCTCCCTGCCACCGCCGTCTCGCAGGGCCCGGCCACGCTGGCCTACCCGAGCCTGGTCGCCGGGGACCTCGGGCTCACCATGTCGGTGCGGGGGAGCAACTGCCGCCTGACCGGCGACCAGCTCTCCATCAGCGGGGCCGTGGCCGACGGCGCTGACAACACCAGCCGGGACGGCCAATGTCCCGTGCCGCCCCGGCCGGCCCGGGACCTCGCTGACGAGATCGCCGCGACCGACCTGGTCCGACACCCGGCGCGCCTCGTTCTCCTGCAGGACGGTGCCGACGACATCGATTTCAGCGCCTGTCTCGTGCACCAGTTGGCCCGCGTCTTCGGGGTCGGCATCGGACTCGGGAAGACCTGCGTCGTCAACGGGTCCGTTACCCCGCAGATCGCGGCGGACCTCACCGACGTGCGCACGAGCCTGGCCCACGCCATCGAGACCCTGGCCCCCCACGCCGCGACCATCGCCGTGCTCGATTACTACCAGCCGATCCCGGAGCCGTCGCAGATCGCCCAGGGCACGGCCACGGCGGGGCTCCGCACGAACCTGGTGTGCAGCGGCCTGGAGCCCAACGCCGCCAGCACGTTCGCCGCGGCCCAGGTCGTCCTGTCAGCGCTCAACGAGGCCGTCGCCGGCGCCGTGGCCGACGCGCGGACCCACCACGTCAGGAATGTCACCCTGGTCGACGTCTCGGGTGCCTTCGACGGCCACGGGATCTGTACCGCGCACCCCTGGGTGTTCTCGGGTGAGCCCGTTCCCGACACGACCCTGGCCGCCGACGCGGAGCGCATCGTGGCCGCCAAGGGCTGCTCCGAGACCGATGCACTGCACGGCGAGATGTCCTGCGCGGGCCTGACCGCGTCTGCACTGACAGCGGAGCGGAGCCTGCAGGACTACGTCTGGCGCGCCGCGCATCCGACGGCCGCGGGACAGCGATCCATTGCCGCGCTGGTGGAACACCAGCTCGGACGGCGGGTCTAGTCGATCGCCTCGCGAAAGGACCCGACGAAGGCCGCAGCCCCGTCGGGCCCCTCGTCCTGCAGCAACCGGCGGACCAGCGCTGAGCCGACCACGACGCCGTCCGCCACCTCGCACACCTGCGCCGCCTGATCCGGCGTCGAGACACCCACGCCGACGCAGACCGGCATGTCCGTGCAGCTCCGGATGCGCTCGACGACCCTCGTCACCTCCGACCCGAGATCCCGGCGCTCACCGGTGACCCCCATGCGGGCCACGGCGTAGACGAACCCGTGCGCCCGGGCGCAGATGCGCTCCACCCGATCAGGTGGCGAGGACGGCGCCACCAGGAGCACGGTGTCGATCCCCGCCGCATCCGCCTCGACGGCCCAGGGGCTGATCTCCTCAATCGGGAGGTCGGGCAGGATCGCCCCGCTCACGCCGGCGGCGGCCAACGACCGCGCCATGCGCCGGTGCCCGGCCCGGAAGACGATGTTGTAATAGGTCATGATCGCCACCGGCACCGGGGCCTCGGCGCGGGCGATGCCGTCGAGGACCTGGTCGGGTACCGTGCCCCGGGTCAGCGCCCGCAGCGCCGCCTCCTGGATCACCGGCCCGTCCATCATCGGATCGGAGAAGGGGATGCCGACCTCCACCGCGTCCGCCCCGGCCGCGACCACCGCGGCCAGAGACTGCGTCCAGTCGTCGGTCATGCCTCCCATGAGGTACGGGATCAGCAGCTTGCGCCCGCCTTCACGGCGGGCCCGGAGCTCCTTCTCGAGATCAGGCATCGCGCTGGCGACCGAAGATCTCGCGCACCTGGGCGACGTCCTTGTCGCCCCGGCCGGACAGTGTCACGAGCACCGTGGAGCCGGCCGGCAGCGCGTCCGTGCCGGCGCTCCGGGCCACCCAGGCCACGGCATGCGCCGACTCCAACGCGGGGATGATGCCCTCCGTGTGGCTGAGCAGCCGGAACGCCTCGAGCACCTCGGCGTCCGACGCCATGGAGTACTCCGCGCGCCCCGTCGCCGCCAGGTGCGCGTGCTCGGGCCCGAGGCCCGGATAGTCCAACCCCGCCGAGATCGACTCCGCCTCCTGGATCTGCCCGGCCTCGTCCTGCAGCAGCCGGGAGTGCATACCGTGCAGGACGCCCGGGATGCCGTTGGTGATCGCCGCGCCGCCGGCGGCCTCCACCCCGACCAGCCGGGCGGGCGTATCGACGAAACCAGCGAACGTACCCGCCGCATTCGACCCACCGCCGATGCAGGCGACGACGACGTCGGGCGCGGCGCCACCGAGCAGGCTGGCGGACTGCTCGCGCGCTTCGTCACCGACGACGCGCTGCAATTGGCGCACCATGTAGGGGAACGGGTGCGGCCCCATGACCGAACCGAGGCAGTAGTGCGTGGTGTCCACCGATGCCACCCACTCCCGCATGGCCTCGTTGACCGCATCCTTGAGCGTCCGGCTCCCCGACGTCACCGTCCGGACCTCCGCGCCGAGCAGCTCCATGCGGAACACGTTGAGCTCCTGGCGCTGCGTATCGACCTCGCCCATGAACACCGTGCATTCGAGTCCGAAGAGCGCGGCGGCGGTGGCCGACGCCACGCCGTGCTGGCCCGCTCCCGTCTCCGCGATCATCCGTGACTTGCCCATCCGCTTCGTCAGGAGCGCCTGACCCACGACGTTGTTGAGCTTGTGCGAACCCGTGTGGGCCAGGTCCTCCCGCTTGAGCAGCACACGCACGCCAAGGCGCTCCGACAGGCGCACGCATTCGGTCACGGGTGTGGGGCGGCCGCCATAGTGGCGTAGCAAGCCGTCCAGCTCGGCGCGAAACTCAGGGTCGGCCCAGGCATCGTCGAACCACTTCTCGAGCTCGAGGCAGGCCGGCATCAACGACTCCGGCACGAAGCGGCCGCCGAACTCGCCGAAGCGGCCGTCCGGACCCGGACGGCCCATCAGGCTCTCCTCGCTCATGCATCCCTCCAGTCGTAGGGCTCGGCCGCGACGGGAGCCGTCAACGGGTCCCTCGCCGCGGTGTCAGTATCGGCCTTTCGGGCGTTGACGATGAAGCTGCGCAGGAGCAGGGGATCCTTGTGGCCCGGTGCCGCCTCGACCCCGCTCGCCACGTCGACCCCTCCGGGACGTAGGTGGGCGACCGCCTGGGCCACGTTGTCCGGGCGCAGCCCTCCCGAGACGATCATGCGCTTCGGGTCGATGACCCCTTCAGCGAGGCGCCAGTCGAAGACCTGGCCCGACCCGGGGTTGTCCCCGTCGACGAGGAGGAAGTCGGCACCGAACTCTTCGAAACGCGCGATGGTGCGATCTCCGGCCGGGAAGGCCTTGATCACCATGGGCACGCGGGCGCGGACCCACTGCGTCTCCTCGGCCGTCTCGTGGCCGTGCATTTGCGCCGCCCCGAGACCGGCGACCCGGACGGCCTCGACGATGCGCTGGGGCGCCTCGTCGCGGAAGACGCCGACGGTCAGGACGTGCTCGGGCAGCCGCTTGGCGATGTCCCCGGCCAGCTGCACGGAGACCTGCCGGGGCGACGGGGCGAAGATGAAGCCCACCGCCGAGGCCCCGAGGCTCACCGAGAGCAGGGCGTCGGCCTCGGAGGTGATGCCGCAGATCTTCACGAACAGGGTGTCCGTCATCGCGTCCCGACGGGGTGCCCGACCAACTCGCGGAGCTGGGCCCGCCGGTCCTGCGCCCGCACGAGCGCCTCGCCGACCAGGATGGCGTCATACCCCGCCTCGGCCAGGCGTCGGGCGTCGGCGGCGTCGCGGATACCGGACTCGGCGACGGCCACCACGTCGGGCGGGATGCGCGACGCCAGCGCGCAGGCACGCCCGTGGTCGACCTCGAAGGTGCGCAGATCGCGTTGATTGACCCCGACCAGACCGGCACCGGCGGCCAGCGCCCGCGCCAGCTCGTCCTCGTCGTGCACCTCCACGAGGGCGGCCAGGCCGAGCGACCCGGCGCGGGCGGCGCAGGCCAGCAGCTCGGCGTCCGAGAGCGCAGCGGCGATGAGCAGCACGGCGTCCGCCCCCATCAGCCGGGCGTCGACCACATCGGCCTCCTGCACGGTGAAGTCCTTGCGCAGCACCGGCAGGCCCGACGCCACGCGGGCGACGGCCAGGTCGGCGGTCGACCCGCCGAAGAAGTCGACGTCGGTCAGGACCGAGAGGCAGGAGGCGCCCCCCGCGACGTAGTCTTTGGCCACCAGATCGGCCTGCAGGCCCGGGTCCAGGTCGCCCTTGGACGGCGAACGGCGCTTGATCTCCGCGATGCAGGACAGGCCGTCGCCCCGCAGGGCACCGACGAAGTCCCGGGGCGGAAGCGTGTTCCCCGCCTGTTCGACCAGGTCGGGAACGGCGCGGCCATCAGCCGCCGCGCGGGCACGGTGGGCAGCCAGGATGTCCGCCAGATAGGTGGGCATGACGCCTCAGCGTAGTGGCGCGTCCTTTCGGCCCCGGTACACTCCCCCGCTCCGGGCGGGCGGGCCGGGTGTCAGGCGCGGACGCGGCCGAGGACCCGTTGACGGCGCTGGCGCGCCTCACGTGGCAGTTCACAGCCGGGCGTGGCGACGGGCGGGTCGGTCGCGGCGGCGTCACGCAGCATCTCGGCCAGGCCCGCGTAGATGACCTCGATGGTGAAGTCGTCCAGCTCGATGGCCGCCACCTCGGTGCCGTCGTCCGCGAGGTGGATCACCTTGACCATCAGTCGGCCCAGGCCGCGGCGCGGAGCTCTTCCCCCTGCCGTGCGATGGCCACGCAGCCGTCCTCGTGAAAGATCCAGCCCACCTGGCGCCACGGGTCGAGATCGGGCAGCGCCTCGGTACCCTGCGCCGTCACTCGTCCCGTGTCCTCGTCGCGATGCCCCATGCACAGAGCGTGCACCCCGGTCGTGTCATGTTCGGTGACGTCCGGTTGCAGTCGCGGTGCGCGCGCCCTGACGTCCTCCCGATCATCAGCCCTGGTCAGCGCCGTCTCGACGCTCAACGGGCGAACAGGTGCCAGCCCGCCCACCCCCAGGCCAGGACCAGGGCCACACGGAGGAACGGACCCGACGCCAGGCGCTCGAGCACCACGCCGGGACGGGCCGGCCCGGACCCCGCGGCACGGGAGCGGGCCCACAGGCCGAGCGCGGCGAGCCCCAGGAGGGCCCACACCGCGTAGGAGAGTGCGGAGCTCACGACGGCTCCGGCCGGACGGGCGTGGGCCGCCGGCTCCCCCTCCGCACGATCGCCGCACCGAGCCACAGCCAGAGGAAGAACACAAGCGCCTTGAGGACGTAGTAACGATCCACGGCATCGAGCATGGAGCTGAGCGTCGGGTGATCGGCCCGGCTCCCCCGGGCGGCGTACTCGGCCAGCTCCCACGCCACGATCGCGCCGAAGAGGACGACCCAGGCCCGCCACGGATGGGGCGCCTCCGGGGTGAGCGTGAGCGGCCGCGGCCGGAGCGGCCAGCGCACCACCACCAGGACGACCAGGGCGACGATGGGCAGCCCCGTCACGAGATCGGCGGGCCGCGTGAAGGCCGTGGTGCTCGCCGCGACCAGGGCGTAGGCCGCCGCGCCCACCCCGAGCAGCGTGCGTGGCCTCCGATGCAGGTCCCGGCCGCCCGGGCGCTCCGTTGCGGGCACCGGTGCGGCCGTTTCCCTTCAGCCCGGCTTGGCGCCGGCGCCGACGCCGGCCGTCCCGATCAGGGGAAGCAGTGCGGCCCGGGCAGGTCGTGAGCCGCCGACGCCGTCGCCCGAGCGCACCCGGACCCGTCCCGGGGCCTCCACGTTTCGCTGCAGGTAGCCCAGGGCCACCCACGCGCCGAGCTCAGTGCTCCAGGCGGCGGACGTGATCGTCCCCGCCACCTTGTCCCCGGCGGCGCCGTCGTCGGCCGGCGCCTCCCCGCCGTGCAGCGTCATGCCTCTGGTCAGCGGGGTGTCCCGACCGGCGGGGGCCACCACACCGACGAGGCGCCGCGCCACGTTCGAGCCGCGCGAGTCGATGCGTGCCACCAGTTCCTGCCCCGTGTAGCACCCCTTGGTGAAGCTGACCGTGCGCGCCACCAGACCCGCCTCCGCCGCGATGGTCTTGTTCGTGAGCTCCGTCCCCATAGCGGGGACGCCCGAGACGATGCGGCACGCCTCGACGGCCTCCTCGCTGCATGCGGTGACGCCGTGCGGGAGCGCGGCGGCGTCCGGCGCCAGCACCACGTCCTCGGGACCGAGCAGATCGACGCCGGTCCAGCCGTTCCACTCGTAGGGCAGGGCCAGCACGCCCCGCTCGGCCAGGGCCGTCAGCAGGCCGGCCGCAGCCTCACCCACCCCCGCCCCGCGCAGGGACAGGTCGCGCCAGGCGAGATGCTCGAGCTCGACCTTCGAGCGCAAAAGGAAGCGGCGCAGGCGCGCCGCCACGGCCTCGCCGTAGCCACTGTCGACGTCGAGCACGAACCCCTGCCCGTCCGTGCGGGTCACCCGCAGCAGGGCCGACAATTTGCCGTCGGGCTCCAGCAGCAGGGTGTCCGCCGAGGCCCCGACCGCCAGGGCGGTGACGTCCTGGCTCAGCTGGCCCTGTAGGTAGGCGTCGGCGTCCGGCCCGCGCACGGCCAGCACGTCGCGTCCGGCGCGGAAGGCCCCCGCGCCGTGACGCAGTGCCCCGGTCTGGGCCTCGAGCGCGGCCGTGGCCAGCGTCACGAATCCGTCCGGGGCCGTCGTGCCGCGCTCATCCGGCGCGCCGCCGTGACCGCCACCAGCAGCGCCCCGGCCTTGTGGGCGCACTCCTCGTCCTCGCTCTGGGGGTCGCTGTCGGCCACGATCCCCGCCCCCGCCTGCACGCTCGCCCGGCCGTTCGGCTGGACCACCATCGTCCGGATGGCGATGGCGGTGTCGACGTTGCCCGAGAAGTCGATGTAGCCGACGACACCCCCGTAGACGCCCCGCTTGGTCGGCTCGAGCTCGTCGATGATCTCCATGGCGCGCACCTTCGGGGCACCCGAGAGCGTCCCGGCCGGCAGCGTCGCCCGCAGCACGTCGATCGGCCCCTTGCCCTCGGCCAGCTCACCGGACACCTGCGACGTGATGTGCATGATGTGGCTGTAGCGCTCGATCGTCATGAGCTCGTCCACTTTCTCGGTGCCGAAGCGGACGACGCGCCCGACATCGTTGCGGGCCAGGTCGACCAGCATGATGTGCTCGGCCAACTCCTTGGGGTCCTCGGCCAGCTCGCCTTCGAGAAGCCGGTCGTGCTGCTCGTTCTCCCCCCGGGGCCGGGAGCCGGCGATGGGCCGCGAGATGACCACACCGTCGCGCAGCCGGACCATCGGCTCGGGCGACGCGCCGACGACGGTGACCTCCGGGAAGCGGAGGAAGTACATGTACGGGCTCGGGTTGAGCAGGCGCAGCGCCCGGTAGACGTCGTAGGGGTCGGCCTCGAGCGTCAGGTCGAAGCGCTGCGACAGCACGACCTGGAAGATGTCACCGGCCCGGATGTACTCCTTGGCCGCGGCGATGGACGCCTTGTACCGGTCGGCGGAGACGGTCCGTGCCGCCTCGGCCTTCAGGAGCCCCGGTGGCGGCGCGGCCACCATGGGCCGCGGCTCGGCGCCCCCCATGGGCCGGGCGCAGTCCGCGGCCAGCTCGACCAGTCGCGCGCAGGCGGTCTCGTACGCCGCCGTCACCGCCTCGCTGTCGACGAGGCCATCGGTGGCCTCGGGCACCACCACGTTGTCGACCAGGACGATGCGCTGGCGCCAGTGGTCGAAGGCGCAGAACTGGCCGATGACGACCAGCGCCGCGTCGGGGTGGCCCATGTCGTCCTCCGGCACGTCCGGGAGGTGCTCGACCTCGCGCACCACGTCGTAACCGAGATACCCGACCAGTCCCCCGTGCAGCGGAGGGAGGCCGGCGAGCGCCGGCGAGTGGAAGCGCGCCACCAGTGCCTCGACGGCGGCCAGGATGCCGTCGTCGGTGCTCTCCAGTCCCAGGCGTCCGGAGGCCTCGACGTGTCGTCCCCGGGCCGTCAGTGTTGCCAGTGGCCGCCGGCCCACGAACGAGTACCGGCCCCACCGTTCCCCGCCCTCGACGGACTCGAAGAGGAAGCCGTCCCCCTCCCCCACCACGTTGGCGAAGCAGGTCACGGGCGTCAGCGTGTCGGCGACCACCTCGCACCAGACCGGCACGATCGTGTGCTCCTTGGCCAGCGCGGCGAACTCGGCGGGCTCGGGGCGGAAGCCCAGGGTGCCCGCCGACGTCTCGGGGCCCGGGCCCGCTCCGGCGGTCACGGCGCGGAAACCCCGGGGCCCGTGGCGATGGTCCGGAAGAAGCAGGTTCGCTCCCCGGTGTGGCAGGCCCCGCGCCCGTGCTGGTCCACCAGGACGACCAGGGCATCCCCGTCGCAGTCCATGCGCACCTCTCGCACGTACTGGCGGTCGCCCGACGTCTCGCCCTTCTGCCAGTACTCCTGCCGACTACGGCTGTAGAACCAGGTGCGCCCCGACTCCAGCGTGCGGCGCAGGGCCGCGGCGTCCATGTAGGCCACGGTCAGGACGGTCCCGTCGCCGGCGTCCTGCACGATGGCCGGCACGAGGCCGCCCTCCTTGGCGAAGTCGACGAGGCGCGCCACCTCCTCGTCGACCGCGAGCGGCACCCCCTCGGGAACGGCGGACGCGGGCGCGCTCAAAGGTAGAGCCCCGTGCCGCTGTCGTTGCGGGGCGACGCGATGGCGTGGATGTCGCGCTCGCGCAGAATCACGTACTCCTCGCCGTGCACCTCGACCTCGAAGCGGTCCTCGGGGTTGAAGAGCACGGTGTCGCCCGCCTTGACCGTGCGGACGTGCGGCCCGACGGCCACGGCCTCGGCCCAGGTCAAGCGGCGGCTGATCTGGGCCGTGGCCGGGATCAGGATGCCGGCGCGCGAGCGCCGCTCACCGTCGGTGGGCGAGATCTGCACCATCACCCGGTCGAAGAGGACCGAGATCGGCTGCTTGTTCTCACTCGGCTCCGGCTTTTCGGTCTTGGCACGGCTGGAGTCGACCTTCGTCGTCGACGTGGGCACCCTCGCACGGTACCGCACGATTGCGCCCGCCCAGGTCAGGGCGCCCGGTTCAGGCGGGGCGGACGGCCACGCCGTGCGCCGCCATGTAGGCCTTCGCCTCCCCGATGGTGAACTCCCCCCGATGGAAGATGGAGGCCGCCAGGACGGCATCGGCGCCACCCTCGACCGCGCCGTCGACCAGGTGCTGCAGCCCGCCGACGCCACCCGACGCCACCACGGGGATGTCCACGGCCTCGACCACGGCCCGCGTCAGCGCCAGGTCGAAACCGTCCCGCGTGCCGTCACGGTCCATGGAGGTCAGCAGGATCTCGCCGGCGCCGTTGGCCGCGCACTCGACCGCCCACGCGACCACGTCCCGGCCCGCCGGCGTCCGCCCGCCGTGGGTGTAGACCTCCCAGCCTGTGGGGCGGCTGCCTTCCGGGCCGCTGCGGGCCCGGGCGTCGATGGCGACGACCGCGCACTGCCCGCCGAACTCATCCGCGATGTCCCGCACCAGCCGGGGCCGTTCCACGGCGGCGGTGTTCACCGCGACCTTGTCCGCCCCGGCCCGGAGGAGGCGGCGTGCGTCCTCCGCCACCCGGACCCCACCCCCGACGGTGAGCGGGATGAAGACCTGCTCGGCCGTGCGCGCCACCACCGACACCATGGTGTCGCGCCCGTCCGAGGAGGCGGTGATGTCGAGGAAGGTGACCTCGTCGGCGCCCTCGGCGTCGTAGCGGGCGGCCAGCTCGACCGGGTCGCCCTCGTCGGTGAGGTCGACGAAACGCACACCCTTGACGACGCGGCCCCCGGTGACGTCGAGGCACGGGATCAGGCGGACGCTGCGCACGCGGCGATCCCCTCCTCCACGCTGAGGCGGCCCTCGACGATCGCCTTGCCCACGATCGCCCCGGCCAGGCGGTGGCCCGCGGCCTCCAGCCCCGCCAGCGCGGCCAGGTCGTCGAGGCCCGACACGCCGCCCGACGCCACCACCGGCAACGACGTGGTCGCCAGCAGGGAGCGCAATCCCGAGAGGTCGGGGCCCGAGAGCATGCCGTCGCGCGCCACCGAGGTGGCCACGACCGCGCCGATGGGCTCCTTCGCCCACAGCTCGAGCAGATCGGCCACGGCGCGGCCCGATCCGGCGAGCCACCCCTGGGCCTGGGCTTCGGCCACGCCGTCGTCGCCGACCCGGTAGTCGAGCCCGACGGCCACCCGTCCCGGCCAACGCCGGGCGCACCGGCCGGCCAACGCGGGCTCCTCGAGCGCCGCCGTGCCCAGCACGACACGGACCACGCCGGACCCGAGCACCTCCTCGGCATCGTCCTCGGAGCGGATGCCGCCGCCGAACTCGACGCTGACGTCGGCCGCGTGGGCCAAGCGGACGATCTGCTCCAGCGCGCCACGCTCGTGCGGCACGCCGGTGCGGGCCCCGTCGAGGTCGACGACGTGGATCCAGCGCGCGCCCCCGGCGATGTAGCTCGCCGCCAGCGTCGCCGGGTCGCCATAGTGCTGCTCGCGCCCGAAGTCACCCTGGGTGAGCCGCACCGCCGCGCCGGCGCGCAGGTCGATCGCCGGCAACAGCTCCATCACGCCGACGCCTGGGCCAGGCCGACGAAGTTGGCCAGCAGCGCAAGCCCCGTCGCCCCCGACTTCTCCGGGTGGAACTGCGCGCCCCACAGGACGCCGCGCGTGGCCAACGCGGCCACGCTCCCGCCGTAGTCGCACACCGCCACCGTCTCGTCCCCGACCGGTGGCGCGAACGAGTGCACGAAGTAGACCCAGGGTCGATCGCCCAGCCCCCGGAGCGGTTCGGGTTCGTCCGCGCCGCGCACCTCGAGCGTGTTCCACTGCATCTGCGGGTGCTTGACGCCCGGGGGCAACGGCGCCACGGTGCCGGGAAAGACCCCGAGGCCCGACGCACCGGGGCTCTCCAGCGAGCCCTCGTAGAGCAGCTGGAACCCGACACAGACGCCGAAGAACGGCACACCGGCGGCCACGGCGGCCCGGGCCGGATCCTCCAGGCCGCTGTCGCGCAGTGCACGCGCACACGCGCCGAACGCGCCCACACCGGGGAGCACCACCGCGTCGGCCGCCGCCACGGACGCGGCATCGCGCACCAGTCGCGCGGACGCACCGACGTGCTGCAGCGCCTTCTCGGCCGAACGGAGGTTGCCGATGCCGTAGTCGAGCACCGCGATGCGCGGCCCTCCCGTCACAGGCTGCCCTTGGTGGAGGGGATGCCACCCCCCTCCACGCGCACGGCGTCGCGCAGGCAACGGGCCACCCCCTTGAAGCTGGCCTCCAGCACGTGGTGCGTGTTCTTGCCTTCGAGCTGACGGATGTGCAGCGTGAGGTTGGCGGCGGTGGCGAAGGCGCGCCAGAACTCTTCAGCCAGCTGCGGGTTGAACGGTGGCGTGCCCAACCCGGGCGTGTCCGGGGCGAACTCGACGGAGTAGGCCAGGTAGGGCCGGCCCGACAGGTCCAGGGCCACCTCAATGAGCGCCTCGTCGAGGGGCAGCAGCATGGAGGCGAAGCGCCGCACCCCCGCCTTGTCGCCCAAGGCCTCGGCCAGGCAGGTGCCGAGCACGATGCCGACGTCCTCCACGGTGTGGTGCGCGTCCACCTGCAGGTCGCCCGTGGCGTGCACCGTGAGGTCGAAGCCGGCGTGACGGCCCAGCTGCTCGACCATGTGGTCGAAGAAGGGCAGGCCAGTCGAGACGTCGGTCTGCCCCGAGCCGTCGAGCACGACCAGGGCGTCAATCGTCGTCTCTTTGGTGGCGCGCGCCTTCGTGGCGCGGCGGGCAACGGTGGTCACAGGCTCTCCTTCAAGGCGTGGAGGAAGCGATCGTTCTCCTCGGCCGTCCCGATGGTGACACGCAGGCAGCCGCGCAGGCCGTCCCAGTTGGCGCAGTTGCGGATCAGGACCGAGCGGTCCAGGAGCAACCGCCACACCTCGACCGCATTGCGGTCCCGGGGCCGGAAGAGAATGAAGTTGGCATCGGAGGGCCAGCTGTCCACCGGCAGGTCGGCGAGCGCGGCGGCCACCCTCCCCCGTTCTTCGGAGATGCGGGCCACCCGCGCCTCCATCTCGTGCACGTGGTGCAGCGCCACCAGACCGGCGATCTGCGTCTGGGCCGACAGGTGGTAGGGCAGCGCCACCGACTCGCACGCCGCCACCACGGCCGGATCCGCCACCAGGTAACCCAGGCGCGCCCCGGCCATGGCCCACGTCTTGGAGAAGGTGCGGGTCACCACGAGGCCCGGTTGGCTCAATCCGCGCAGCGCCAGGGCCGACCACGGGGAGAACTGCCCGTAGGCCTCGTCGACGATGACGAGGCCGGGTGCCGCCCCGCTCACGGCGGCGACGGTCCCGGGCGGCTCCGCCCGGCCGGTGGGGTTGTTCGGGGAACACAGGAAGGTCACGTCGGGGCGCTGGACCTCCAGGAGCTCCCGCGCGTGGGCGGGATCGACCAGGAAGTCGTCGTCGCGGGCGCCCTCGACGACCTCGGTCCCGGTGATGCGCGCGATGTGGGCGTGCAACGCGTAGGTCGGCTCGAAGACCAGGGCGCGGCGGCCGGGCCCACCGAACGCCAGGAGCAGGCACTGGAGCACCTCGTTCGAGCCGTTGGCGCAGAACACCTCGGCCGGCGTGACCCCGTGCAGGTCGGCCACGGCCTGCCGGAGCTCGGTGGCCGGCCGGTCGGGGTAGCGGTGGAACGAGACCTCGGCCAGCGCGGCCAGCAGTTCCTCGCGCCAGGCGGCGGGCGGCGCGAAGGGCGACTCGTTGGTGTTGAGGCGCACCTCGGCCTCGACCTGGGGCGAGTGGTAGCCCTCGGTCAGCTGAAGGTCGGGCCGCACCGGTGGGACGGCGCTCACGACGCACCCGGCCCGTCCGGCCGGTCCGCCCCGTTCAGGGCGTCGAGGCGGCGGCGCACCGAATCGGCGTGGGCCGGCAGGCCCTCGGTCTCCGCCAGGGTGACGACGTGGGGGCCGAGCGCGCGCAGAGCCTCGGGCGTCACCCGCACCGTGTGCACGTGCTTGCGGAAGTCGTCCGCCCGCAGCGCCGACGCGAAGCGCGCCGTGCGATTCGTCGGCAGGACGTGGTTGGGCCCGGCGATGTAGTCGCCCATGCTGGCCGGTGACCACGGCCCGATGAAGACCGCGCCGGCGTTCTGCACCAGGTCCAGCAACGCCAGACCCTCCTCCTCGGGGACCATCAGCTGCAGGTGCTCGGGTGCGATCGCATTGGCGACGGCCAGCGCCTGCTCGGGACCGTCGACCAGGCAGACGATGCCCGCCGTCGCCAGGGTTGCCTCCAGGTCGGCCCGGCGGCTCGACGCGGCGACGATCCGGTCCACCTCGGCTGCGATCTCCTCGGCGCGCGCCGTGTCCCAGCTGACCAGCCAGGCCAGCCCGTCGGGCCCGTGCTCGGCCTGCACGACGAGGTCGACGGCGGCGAACGTCGCCGACGCGTCGGGCCCGGCGACCACCACGATCTCCGAAGGGCCGGCGAAGGCAGACGCCACGCCGACCAGGCCCGACAGCTGGCGCTTGGCCTCGGCCACGTACGCGTTGCCCGGACCCGCGATGACGTCGACGGCGGGCACGCGGCGCGTCCCGTACGCCATAGCGGCGATGGCCTGCGCGCCGCCGATCCGGTACACCTCGTCCACTCCGGCGATCGAGGCGGCGCACAGCGTCGCCGCGTCGATCCTCCCGTCGGCGGCCGGAGGCACACACAGCGCGATGCTCCCCACGCCGGCCACCCGGGCCGGCGCCGCGCACATGAGGACGGTGGACGGATAGCGGGCGCGCCCGCCGGGCGCGTAGAGGCCGGCCCGCTCCACCGCGCGCGTCAGGTGCCCGACGGTGATGCCGCCCTCGTCCAGGTCGCCCGGCGGCGCTCCCTCGTGGGCGTGGTAGGCCATGATGCGCCCGAAGGCCACCTCGAGCGCCTGCCAGAGGTCGGGGTCGGCGTCGGCGCAGGCCTTCTCAATCTCCTCCGGGGCCACCCGCAGACCGTCGGACACGTCAACCCGGTCCAGCTCGGCGGTGCAGCGGACCACGGCCTCGTCGCCGTCGGCACGCACCTGGCGCAGGATCTCCGCCACCACGTCGTGGACGTCGGCACCGGGCGCCGACGGGCGTGGCAGGACCGCCTCGAAGGGCGGCGGTGTGCCGCGCAGGTCCAGGGTACGGAGGGACATGGGGTCACAAGGCTACCGGTGGGCCTCGCCGGGCCCTTTCCGGCGTGCCTGCCGGACCTCCCACCATCGGCCATCATCGGGGGATGACTTCCGCCGCCGAGATCTCCTCGCTCTCCTCCACCCTGGCCGAGTTGCACGACCGGGTCACCGCCCTGGCCGAGAGCGCACTGGCCAGCGGGGACGAGGACATGGCGCACGAGCTCATCGCGGTCGAGCGCGCGCTCGGCGGGGCGCTCCGGCGCCTCCGGCGTTTCGCCCAGGGTCAGGGCCAGCGCCGCTGAGCGCCGGACCACCCCTCCTCACACCGCGTAGAGGACGAGCTCGTGGCCGAGAAGCGATGCCGCCGTCCGCAACACGGTCTGGCGCTGTGCCACGACCGCGCAATTGCGCCGCTCGGCCACCTCGACGACGGCCACCACGCTCAGGTCGGAGGTGTCGCAGCGCGCCGCGATCTCACCGGAACGTCGGGCGGCCTCGCCGCTGAACGGCTCGACCTCGGTCCCCGCCAGGAGCTCACCGACGCGGTCACTGCGCGCCTCGGTCCGGTAGCCCTCGGCCACCGTCACGGCCGGGACCACCGGCACAATCCCGTTGGACAACGCGGCGCGGTGCAGCGCCCACATCATGCGATCGCCCCGGGCCGCCGCATGGAGCGCACCGAGCCCGTAGACGAGGCCCTCGCGGCGGGCCGTGCTCACCGGCGCCGGACGCGCGAGGCCACTCCCGACACGCCCGAGCGCAGACGCGCCAGCAACGCCTCTCCGGCGGCCAGCTCCTCAGCGCTCAGGGATCCCGTCTCGCCCTCCCAGGCGGCCACGCCCCGGAGGCCCTGACGCACACGCAGCTGCTTCTCAGCCGCCGACGACAGCCATGCGCTGAAGGAGACCCCGTCCTGTCGGGCGGCCTCCTCGACCGACGTCGCGACCTCGTCATCGAGCGACACGGAGCGCTTGGTCACCATCGAAACCATGGTAGCACCTGAAGTACTACCGAAGTGCCACCGCCCGCCGTCACCCCTTCCCACCTGGGCCGGAAACACCAATGCCGGCCCGAAGGCCGGCATTGGGCGAGTCGGCCAGGAGGCGGATCCCGGCACGGACTCTTTTGGAACCAGGTGGCGGGAACCGGTTCCAGGATTAATGGTAGCCCCTGAAAATTGCGATTTCACCTTGAGTACAACGAATTGCCTTAAAATGCGCTGAATCGCTGTGCGCGCGCAGATTACTGTACCGACGGGCAGAAATCGGCCAAAGGGCATGCGCCGCAACGGGGTTTC
Source organism: uncultured Acidimicrobiaceae bacterium (assembly GCA_963755375.1). Classification (GTDB taxonomy): domain Bacteria; phylum Actinomycetota; class Acidimicrobiia; order Acidimicrobiales; family RAAP-2; genus Bog-473. The sequence goes on from CAVWKG010000016.1 coordinate 976,425, forward strand.
CGGGCAATACACGTGCTTCGGCCGTGCAGGATCATGCGCAGGCTGAACGCCCCCCGCCCGGCCGCCGGAATGAAGCCGTTCAGCTCGTGCTCGACCTTGACCGCATCCCGACGGGCCGCCGCGGGGAGGCCCTCGATGAGCTTGAGTCGCTCGCTCACCCGCAGCACATGCGTGTCGACAGGGAGCCCCGGGAGCCCAAAGGCGACGCTGCGCACGACGTTGCCCGTCTTGCGACCGACTCCCGGAATGGTCACCAAGTCTTCGAGCGCCGTCGGCACCTCGCCCCCGAAGCGGTCTGCCACCGCGGCCGCCATGCCGATGAGGCTCTTGGTCTTCGCCCGGAAGAACCCAGTGGACCGGACGAGCTCCTCCACGTCTTCCGGGTTCGCCCCGGCGAGCGACCGCGGGTCCGGATACGCCGCGAAGAGCGCGGGCGTCACCATGTTCACCCGCGCGTCGGTGCTCTGGGCCGACAGGATGGTCGCCGCCAGCAACTGGAACGGGTCCTTGAAGTCCAGCGCGCACAGTTCCACGGCGGTACCGGGGTAGACCTCGGCCAGGCGCTCGGCGGTCAGGCCGGCCCGGCCTTTGGCTGTCCTGGGCTTCGCCACCGGTTCACGGTACCGGGTTACGTTGGCGGCAGTGGACGCTGTGGACATGGCGGTGGTCGATTTGCGGCAGCTGCCCGCACCCGACCAGGCGTCCCTCCACGCGCTGGTGGCGCGGGCGGGCGCGCCGAGCGACGACCCGCCCCTACCCGAGCCGCAGCTGCTGGCGGTCACGCATCCCGCCGAGGCGCCGCCCGGCGAGCGCGTCATGCTGGCCCGTCGTGGGAGGGAGCTCGTGGGGTGCGCGGTGCTCTCCCCCGCCCGCGACGGCTCCACCGTCCTGCACCTGGTGGTCGACCCGGCGGCGCGGACGCCCGCTCTCGACGGCGCCCTGCTGCGGCGAGCCGCGCAGGAGGCTCCGGCCGCGGTCCCCCTCCACCTCTGGGTCATGCAGGCCGGACCGGCCGACGACGCCCGGGCCGCGGCCGAGGGGTTCGCCCCCGAGCGCGATCTGCTCCAGATGCGCGTCGACCTCCCGCTGGCCGACCACGTGGTCGCCGCCACCCGGCCCCTCGCCACCCGGCCGTTCGTGCCCGGGCGCGACGAGGAGCCGTGGGTCGAAACCAACAACCGTGCCTTCGCCGGACACCCCGAGCAGGGCGGGTGGTCCGTCGCGCAGCTGCGCGAGCGCCTGGCCGCCGGCTGGGTCGAGCTCGACGGCTTCCTGGTGGCCGACGACCCGGACGGACCGGGTCTCATCGGGGCCTGCTGGACCAAGATCCACCGCGACCGCAACCCCGTCGTGGGCGAGATCTACGTGATCGACGTCGACCCCCGGCACCACGGCCGGGGCTGGGGACGCTCCCTCACCGTGGCTGGGCTGGTGCACCTGGCCGGTCGCGGCATCACGCGCGGGATGCTCTACACCGACGCCTCCAACATGGCCGCGGTCGCCCTCTACCGCTCGCTCGGGTTCACCGTCGACCACGTCGACCGCTCCTACCGGCGCGATCCGTCCGGCCCCGGACCGCTCCCGCTCAGCTGACGCCGGTGCCGATGGCGCGCCCGACCCCGAAGGTCACGCCGGCGGCCACCGCGGTGACGGCGAGCTGGCGCAGGGCCGAGACCACGACCGGTCGCTCGGTGTAGCGGGCCAGCACGACGCCCACGACCAGGGAGGCCACGGCTCCCAGGACGATGGAGAGCACGATGGCCGTCGTCCCCGACGTGAACAGCCACGGCGCCAGAGGGATGAAGGCCCCCACGGCGAAGGTGACAAAGGAGGCGGCGGCGGCCTGCCACGGTGACCCCAGGCCCTGCGGGGTGATCCCGAGCTCCTCCCGGGCATGGGTCTCGAGCGCGAGCTCGGGGTCCTGCATGACCTCGTTGACCATGTCGGTGGCCACCACCGGGTCGATGCCCCGGCGCACGTACATGCCGCGCAGCTCGGCCGCCTCCCCCTCGGGGCTGTGATGCAGCGACTTCCTCTCCACCTCGAGCTCGCGCTCCATCAATTCGCGCTGGGCGGTCATGGAGAGGTACTCGCCGGACGCCATGGAGAAGGAGCCCGCGATCAGGCCGGCCACCCCCGCCAGGCGCACGATCGAGCCACCCGGGTTGGCCCCGGCGATCCCCAGCACCAGGGAGACGTTGGTCACCAGGCCGTCGCTCACCCCGAAGACGGCCGCCCGGGCCCCGCCACCGAGGAGGTCCCGGTGGTGGTGCGGCGGCGTTGCCTCGTGCTGGGACGCGGAGGTCATCGGGGTCAGCGTAGTGAGGCGCTCCCACGCGGGTAGCGTCCAGCAGCGGAATCAGACCTGACCAGCGAGGAGCCCACCATGACCACCATCGTCGACGGCGTCGACGCCTTCCACGATCTCGTCGGGAAGGAGCTCGGCTACTCGGAATGGCAGCCGATCACCCAGGAGCGGGTGAATCTCTTCGCCGACGCCACCGATGACCACCAGTGGATCCACGTCGACCCCGTGCGGGCCAAGGACGGCCCCTTCGGCGGGGCCATCGCGCACGGGTACCTGACGCTCTCGCTGGCCCCCGTCCTGCTGAACAAGATCATCCAGGTCGACAAGATGAAGTTCGGCGTGAACTACGGCTGCAACAAGGTCCGGTTCCCCTCCCCCGTGCCGGTCGGTTCGGAGCTCCGCATGGGCGTCACGGTGGCCGCCGTCGACGAGACCGACGGCGGGGTGCAGGTCACCTACGACCTCGTCATGGAGGTCAAGGACGCTCCCAAGCCTGCCTGCGTGGCCCAAGTCGTCTACCGCTACTACCGCTGACGCCGACCGACGCCATGGCGCGACGCCCGCCCGGGTCTCCGCCGCCGCTGCCCACCGGGGACGAGAAGACGGCGCGGGTGCGCGCCATGTTCGACACCATTGCGCCGCGCTACGACCTGATCAACCGGCTGATGACGTTCGGGCTGGACCAGGCCTGGCGCCGCGGCACCGTGGCGGCACTGTCGCTGCCCGACGGCGCCCGGGTGCTCGACCTCGCCTGTGGCACCGGCGATCTCTCGCGCCTCGCCTTGCGCCGCGGCTACCAGGTCGTCGGCGCCGACCTGAGCGCGGGCATGCTCGGGGCCAACGGCGCCTCCACCCCGCTCGTCGAGGCGGACGGCAGCCGCCTTCCCTTCGTCTCCGGTGCCTTCGACGGCCTCGTCTGTGGCTACGCCCTGCGCAACTTCACCGACCTGGCGACCACGCTGGCCGAGTCGGCCCGTGTCCTCCGGCCGGGAGGGCGCCTGGCCGTGCTCGAGGTCGACACCCCCACGGCTCCTCTCTGGCGCGCCGGCTACGCGCTGTGGTTCACCAAGGCCGTCCCCGCGCTCGGCGCGGCCCTGTCGGACAAGGAGGCCTACCGCTACCTGCCGCAGTCGGTGGCCTACCTGCCTCCCACCCCCGTGCTGCGCGCCATGCTGCGCGACGCGGGGTTCTCCGCCGTCGGCATCCGCCCCCTGGCCGGTGGCCTGAGCCAGATGGTCGTGGCCACCCGCGCCGGCGCACCGTGACCGCGGTGCCGGTGGACGCGCCGGCCACCGTGGCGCTGCACGCCCGCACGGTCCCGCTCGGGTACGGGCCCGACGCCCTCGAGTTCGACGGCAGCCCGACCGTGCTCTTCGACCGTCCCGGGCTGACCCTGGTCGGCTGGGGCACCGCGCAGCTCGTGGCGGCGGCGGATGCCGCGGCGGCCCTCGCCGCCATCCCGTGTGACGACACCGTCGCCGCGCTGGGCTCAGGACCCGTCGCCCTGGGCGCGCTCCCCTTCACCGACGCCTTCGCCGGTCATCTGGTCATCCCGCGCTTCACCCTGGGCACGTCGCGCGACGCCGACGGCGTCACGCGGCGCTGGGCCACCGCGGTCGGGCCGGCGGACAGTGCCCTGCCGGACACCGACGAGCTCTTCGACGCCGTCATCTGGCAGTACGGCACGACGCCCCGCACCGGCGCCGAGGCCGACGCCGGCCCCGGAAGCCGCGCCGCCGAGCTGACCACGTCGATGGGCACGGCGGCCTACGCCGCCATGGTCTCCGACGCCGTCGCCGAGATGGCAGCGCCCGAGGCCACCCTGCGCAAGGTGGTGCTGTCGCGCTCCGTCACGGTCCGGCTGGGTGGGACGCTTCCCCTGTCGGCCGTGTTGCGCCGCCTGCGCGCCAGCGAGCCCAACTGCACGGTCTTCTCCATGCCGGTCCCCGACGGCTCCTTCTTCGGGGCGAGCCCCGAGCTCCTGGTCGCCCGCCACGGCGCGCGCGTCTCGTGCCACCCCCTGGCCGGCACCGTGCCGCGGGGCGACACCGCCCGCTCCGACGCCGACGCCCAGCGCGATCTCGCGCGGTCGGGCAAGAGCCGCCAGGAGCACCGCTACGTCGTGGACGAGATCGCCGAGACCCTGGCCCCGTTCTGCACCGAGCTCGCCGCGCCCGCGGAGCCCTCGCTGGTCGCCTTCCGTTCCGTGGCCCACCTGGGCACGCGGATCGAGGGCACGCTGGCCCGCCCGACCGGGGTGCTCGAGCTTGTGGAGCGGCTGCATCCCACCCCGGCGGTCGGCGGCACCCCCCGCCCCGAGGCGCTGGCCTTCATCGCCGGCCACGAGACGGACGAGCGGGGCTACTGGGCCGGCCCGGTGGGGTGGGCCGGCGCCGGGGGCGACGGGGAGTGGATGATCGGGATCCGCAGCGCCCGCCGGCACGGCGACGGCGAGTTGGTCACGTTGCGGGCCGGCTCGGGCGTCGTGGCCGACTCCGAACCCGGGGCAGAGGCCGCCGAGACGAACGTCAAGTTGGCGACGGTCCTGGACGCCGTGATGCCCGGCGCCTCAGTGCAGCTGCGGTGAGCGGACGGGTGCCGGAGGGCTGCCCGCCGCGACGTGGGTCGCGGCCAGCGGGATCCTGACGAGCAGGGTGGCGCCGCCCTGGGCCGCGATGGCCACCTCGGCGCTCCCGTGCAGCGCCTCGGCGATGGCGCGGACGATGGCGAGCCCGAGCCCGGTGCCGGTGGCCGAGCGGGAGGGGTCACCCTGGTAGAAGCGGTCGAAGACCCGGCCTGCCACGCCAGGCGGGATCCCGGGCCCGTTGTCGGTCACCTGGATGTAGCCCATCCCCTGGTCGACGCCCGTGCAGACGGCGACATCGGTGCCCGGCGGCGTGTGGGCCAGCGCGTTGCGGACGAGATTGTGCGCCACCTGCGCCAGGCGCTCGTCGTCGCCGACGACCACGACCGGTGGCCCCGGTTCGAGCATGAGCTGGTGGCCGTGGGGCACGGCATTGGAGTCGCCCACCGCGTCGGCGCAGATGCGCTGCAGGTCGACGGGCTCGGCCCGGAGCGGGCGGCCCCGGTCCAGCTCGGCCAGCAAGAGGAGGTCCTCGACCAGCCCGCCCATCCGGGTGGCCTCCTCCTCGATGCGCTTGAGGGCCTTGCGCCGCCCGGCCTCGTCGGAGAAGCCGCCCCGCCCCAGGAGCTCGGCGTAGCCCCGGATGGAGGTCAACGGGGTCCGCAGCTCGTGGGAGGCGTCGGCCACGAACTGGCGCAGGCGCTCCTCGGAGGCCGACTTCTCCGCGAAGGCCCCCTCGATCTGGGCCAGCATTTGGTTCAGGGCCGAGCCCAGGCGGCCCACCTCGGTGCCGGGACGCCCCTCGGGGACACGACGGGTCAGGTCCCCCGAGGCAATGGCGTCGGCCGTGCCCGCCATCTGGCGCAGGGGTCGCAACCCCCGGCGCACGACGAGGAGGACCAGCGCGCCCATGGCCAGGAGCACGGCCAGGCTGGCGATCAGCTCAACCTTTCGCAGGGAGGCCAGCGTGTCGTTGGTCGGGTTGAGCGACAGGGAGGTGATCAACGTCCCCTGCGGGACCGTGACGGCGACGGTGCGGTACTCGCCGTCGGGGTCGCCGGTGCTCCCCAGCACCACGGCGTCGGGGTCGGGGTGGAAGGTGCCGGCGTAGCGCCCGACGCGCACCCGGCTGTCGATGTCTGGCACCTGCTGCACCGGGATGTGCGCGGTCAGGATGGGCGCCGGGTCGGGATGCGCGGGCGGCCCCGAGGGGCGGGTGAGGATGACCCGACCGCTGCGGTCCAGCAGCACCACGTAGACGTCGGAGGAGACACGTCGCGACAGGTCGGCCTGGTTGACCGTGAGGCCCCGGGCGGCGGCGAAGGTGACGTAGTTGAAGCCGAGCGACTCGTTCTGGGCCAGGGTGTTGTCCGCCTGGCCGTAGAGGAAGGACCGCACCGAGGTGTAGGTCACGACGTCCGCGGCCACGAGGCCGATCACGAGCACCAGCGCCACCAGGGCGACGAGCCGCCTCTGGAGGCTCATCCGTCCCGGGGCAGGCGGAGGGTGTAGCCGACGCGCCGGATGGTGTGGATGAGTGCCGGCTCGCGGTCGTCGATCTTCTTGCGCAGGTAGCTGATGTAGGTCTCGACGATGTTGGGATCGCCGTGGAAGTCGAAGCTCCACACGTTGTCGAGCAATTCGGACTTCGAGATCACACGACGCGCGTTCTCCAACAAGTAGCGCAGGAGGTTGAATTCCGTCGCCGTCAGCTCGATGGTGAGCTCGTCGCGCCAGACCTCGTGCGTGTCGACGTTCATGGTCAGGTCGGCGAACTGCAGGATGGAGGTGTCGGCCGCCGCCATCTCGCCGGCGCGGCGCAGGATGGCCCCGACCCGCGCCATGAGCTCCTCGATGCTGAACGGCTTCGTCACGTAGTCGTCACCCATGCTGAGGCCCTCGACCTTGTCCTGGGTGGTGTCGCGCGCCGTGAGGAAGACGATGGGCATCTGCTCGCCCTGGTTGCGCAGGCGCCGGCAGACCTCGTTCCCGTCGAAGTCGGGCAGCATGACGTCCAGCATCACCAGGTGGGGCCGGAAGGTGCGCACCTGCTCGAGCGCATCGGCCCCGGTGAGAGCAACGCCGACCTGGTACCCCTCGAAGGTGAGCGCGGCGGACAAGAGCTCGGCGATGTTCGGCTCGTCGTCGACGACGAGGATGCGGTTCGGGGGTGCCTCGACCGTCACGCCGGGCGGCCCGTGCTCATGCCGACCGGACCGGTTCCTCGGTGTCCCTGTGCGTGGGGCCCCGACCCGGGAGACCGGTCGCCGACGGACCGTCGGCGCTCCGGCCCGTGAAGACCCGGCGCAACCCGTGCACGAACCGGCCCAGGCCCCACCAGGTCACCAGACCGAGGGCCTCGATCACGATGAACGAGGACATCTTGGACTCGCCGGCCTCACGGTCGACGAAGCTGATCGGCACCTCGGTGATGGCCGCCCCGTGCTGGCACGCCCGGTACGTCATCTCGATCTGGAAGCCGTAGCCCTCGGCCCGCACGCGGTCGAGGTCGAGGCGGCGCAGGATCTCGGCCGTGTAGGCCCGGTACCCCGCCGTGGAATCGGCCACGCCGAGGCCGAGCATCGCTGACGCATAGCTGTTGCCGCCGCGCGAGAGGAGGTGGCGGTGCCAGGCCCAGTTCGGGATGGAGCCGCCCTCGATGTAGCGGGAGCCGATCGCCACGTCGAAGCCCTCGTCGAGCTTGGCCACCAACGAAGGCAGCGCGGCCGGATCGTGCGAAAAGTCCGCGTCGATCTCGATGCACGCGTCGTACCCGCGCTCGAGCCCCCAGGCGAAGCCGGCCCGGTAGGCGCTGCCGAGCCCGGACTTGTCGGCCCGCGACAGCAGGTGCACGTCGGACAATTCGGCGGCGACACGCGTCACGATGTCGGCCGTGCCGTCGGGACTGCCGTCGTCGACCACCAGTACGCCGGCACCGGGCAAGCTCTCGTGGATCCGGCGCAGCATCCGCTCGATGTTCTCCGACTCGTTGTAGGTCGGAATGACGACCAGCGCTCGCATGGAAGCATTCTATGTGACCCGACCGCGCCGACCCCGTCGCTGGCCGGAGCGGCGGCCGGGCCCGTTTCTGTCCCTGGCCTGGACCAACGTCGCGTGATCGAGAAATTCTGCCGCGCCTGGGCACGGGGAAGTTGTTCAGATGTCGACCGGGTCGGCGGCCGGCGCCGTCCCGAGCTCCGAGGGGTCGACCACCGCATCGGGCCCCCGGCGCAGCTCGCGGACGATCACCTGGATGGCCCCGCCCACGGGGATGCCGACGAGCGCCCCGACGAACGTGCCCAGACCGCCGGCGACCCGGCCGCCGAGGGTGGCCCCGACCAGGACCGCGATCAACACCCAGAACGGGTTGAGCTGCACCGTCTTGCTCATGATGACCGGGTTGAGGAGGTGGTTCTCAATCTGTTGGTAAACGAGGAAGACGATCAGCATGGTGATCCCGGCCGGGACGGAGTGGATGGCGGCGATCACCACCACGGGGATGCCGGCCAGCAGGCCGCCCACCAGGGGGAGCAGGTCGACCAGGGCGACGAAGACGCCGAGCAACAAGGCGAAGGGAACGCCGAGGATCTCGAGCGTGATGCCCGAGATGAGCCCGGCGATCACCGAGGTGGCCGCGTTCCCGAGCATGTAGCCGGTCACCGAGCGAATGGACTCGTCGACGACCCGGTGCAGGCGGTCGCCCGTCGTGGGCTGGAAGAGGCTGAGGAACCCGCGCCACATGCGGGGGGCCTCCAGCATGGTGAAGAAGGTGAGGATGCCGATCGTCACGATGGTGACGACGGTCGAGGCCGCGGCGGCGCCCACCGACAGCGCGGTGGCCGGCTTCAGGACCTTGGTGATCTGCGAGGTGAGCTTGGTCGACCCTTCGGAGAGGTACTTCTGCAGGTGCAGGCGGAAGACGAGACGCCCGATCGGCCCGTGTCCCTTCTTGGCCTCCCGCACGAGCGTCGGGACCTGCTCGCCGAAGTGGACCGCCGCGGTGACCAGCGGCTCGGTGAACAGGTACACCAGTCCGCCGAGGGCCAGGACGCCTACCAGGAAGACCAGCAGGGTGGCGCCCCCGTGGCTCAGCCCCCTCCGGCGCAGGAAGCGCGTGGCCGGCGTCAACAAGAGCGTGAAGAAGAAGGCGATGACCACGTAGACGACGATGGTGCGCAAAACCCACAGGCCGAGGATGAGGGCGGCATTCAGATCGAGCAGCAGGATGATGGTCGCCACCGACACCACGATCGTCCCCAGCGGGATGCCGCGACGATCGGCGCTCCCCGAGAACTTTGACCGCCAGGTCTCGCGGTCCTCCGGAGGCATGGCGCCCAGCTTGGCAGCTTCGGACTCCCAAGAGGCGGTTCTTCAGGCACCCCACGTGCAAGCATGAGATCCGATGGACGAGGAGCAGGCGGACGCGCCGCCGACACCAGAGGAATCTGTCCCGCCACCCCGGGTCCGTCGGAGGTTCCTGCCGCGCAACGTGAAGATCACGCTGATGGTGCTGCTGCTCTTCTTCATCGGCGAGTACATCCTGCTCCCAGAGTTCGCCAATGCCCGCCGCGAAGCGCATCAGCTCACGCATATCAATTTCTTCTGGCTGGCCCTCGGCGCACTGCTCGAGGTGGCGGCCCTGGTCGCTTACGCCGAGCTCACCCACACCGTCCTCTCCCCCGGCGCGCCCGACCGCTGGCGCATCTTCCGCATCAACATGTGGGCGCTGGCCATCAGCCACACGCTGCCCGGCGGCCAGGTGCCGGGAACCGCCGCCAGCTACAGGCTGCTGACCGAAGCCAACGTCTCGGGCAGCACCGCCGCCTTCGGCCTGGCCACCCAGGGCATCGGTTCGGCCGTGGTCCTCAACGTCATCTTCTGGTTGGCCCTGCTGATCTCCATCCCCCTGCAGGGCTACAACCCGCTCTACGGCTTCGCCGCGATTCTCGGCGTGCTTCTGTTGGCCATCTTCGCCGCCGTCGTCTTCTTCCTCACCCGGGGGGAGGTGCAGGCCGGTGTCTTCGTCAAGAAGGTGGCGGACCGGGTGCCCTTCGTCCGGGCCGAGACCGTGACCTCGCTCGTCCAGAAGGTGGCGGACCGCATGAAGATTCTCTTCACGAGCTCGGACCTGCTCATGCGGGCCGGCATCTGGGCGGCGGCCAACTGGCTGCTCGATTGCTCCTCGCTGTATGTCTTCCTCCTCGCCTTCGGTGCGCACGTCTCGCCGATCGACGTCCTGGTGGCCTACGGGCTCGCCAACATCCTGGCCGTCATCCCGATCACGCCGAGTGGCCTGGGGGTGATCGAGATCACCGTGATCGCCGTGCTGAAGGGCTTCGGGGTCCCCGGTGGCGTCGCCGCCGCCGGCGTCCTGAGCTGGCGCCTGGTGAACTTCTGGCTGCCCATCCCCTTCGGTGGCGCGTCCTACCTGTCGCTGCGCTTCGGGCACCCGAGAACGGCGACGGCGAAGGCGATCCCGTCCTGACCCCGTCCCGGTGATGCGGGACCGTCATGCCTCGGTGACGGACCGCTGGGTCGCCGCGCAGCGGCTGCGCCTGGAGCACACGCGACCGTCCACGCCCGACGGCGACGTGCAGGCGGAGCACGCTCTCTACCGTGGCATCGCCGGCGGCGTGACCGTCCCGGTCGGCCGGTCGTCGGTGCTGGCGCGACGAACGCAGGTGATCGACGCCGAGGTTGCCGGCGCCCTCGGCCGCGGCACCACCCAGATCGTCCTGCTCGGTGCCGGCTACGACGGCCGGGCGCTGCGCTTCGGGGGTGGTGCGGCGCGCTGGTTCGAGGTGGACCGGCCGACCATTCTGGCGGACAAGCGCCGCCGGCTCGTCACGCGGGCCGGCGGGGCGGCGGCGGCGGTCTCGCTCGGAGTCGACCTGCTGGAGGACGATCCCGGCGACGTCCTCGACGCGGCCGGCCACGACGCGGCCGCCCCGTCGCTGTTCGTCTGCGAGGACCTGTTCGACTCCCTGACGCTGGAGGCGAAGGCGGCGCTCTGTGCCACCCTGCGGTCCCGGGCGGCCCCGGGCAGCGTGCTGGTGGCCACCTTCTCGGTGGCGCCCGCAGGCGCGGCGCCGGTGCGGGCGCTGCGCGCCGCGACCGATCTGCTCCGCCGGGCGGCCGACGAGCCCCGGCACCACGAGTTCCGTCCCGGTGACCCCGAGAAGCTCATGGTCGTGACCGGCTGGCGGATGACGCACGCGGAGACGTCGTCCGAGCGGCGGCTCGACCCCGGCGCCCACATGGTCATCCTCGTCTGCGAGCCCGACCCGGCCCGGGGCGGTTGACGGGCGACGGGCCTCAGGAGCCGGCGCCGCTCGGCGCGATGGTCCAACGGCCGAGACGCAACGGCCGCACAAGCGTGGAGCGCACCACGCGCACCGTGGCCCCGATGAGCACCACGAGGAAGACCAGCGCGTCGGTGTCGCCGAGCGGAACGAGCCAGCCCCGCCCGGCGAACCGGACGGCCGGTCCGTGCGGCACCCACCAGTACGGCGCGGCCCACAGGAGCGCGGCGACGGCCAGCGCGTACCACTCGCCGTACCGCGGCCGGTCCTCGGCCAGGGCCAGCCATGCCACCAGGAGCACCATCCAGATGAAATGGTGCGACCACGAGACCGGGCTGGCCAGCGACTCGGTGGCCTCCACCACCAGAAGCCCCAGGACGGGCGAAGACCGGCGGTAGGCGCCGGCGGCGATCAGCAGACCCAGCGCGCCCACGGTGAGCACGATCACGAAGGTCGTCGGCGTCGTCACCGTGTGGCCCAGCATGCGCTCGGTTGCACCCAGGACGCCCTGGTTGCCGATCCACGACAGCATCCCGGCCCGTTGTGGGTCCCGGATGTAGTGGGTCCAGTACGACCACGAGGTCGAGCCGTTGACCGCGACCGCCAGCACGGCGGCGCCGGCGAACGCGGCGAGGGCTCGTGCGCCGGCCCGGCCCTGTCGGGTGAGGAAGAGGTACGGGATCAGGATGATGGGCGTCACCTTGATGGCCGCCGCCAGCCCGACCAGGATGCCGCGCGGGACCGGCAGGTCCATCGTCAGGTCGGCCACGATCATCAGCGCCAGGATGATGTTGACCTGCCCGAGCAGGAAGGTCTGGCGTACCGGGTCGAACAGCAGCACCGGCAGCACGAGGGCGAGGCCCCACCACAGGACGGTTCGCTTGTCGAGCGCGCTGCACACGGCGCGCAGGCTGACCACCACCATCCCGAACAGGGCGCCGAGGTTGACCCAGGAGAAGAGCACCTCGCAGGCGCGCAGCGGCAGGTGGGCGAAGGGCGCGAAGAGCAGCGCTGAGAACGGCGGATAGGTGAAACCGAGATGGTTGGTCGGGTAGCTGACGGTGAAGAGGTCGTTCGACCACGCGTGCGCCCCACCCAACAGGTAGATGCTCAGATCCAGCTGCTGATGGAAGAGGGCGAGGGCCGTCGCCCCGACGAAGGCCACGGCCGCCGACAGGACGGGCCATCCCCACCCACGGTTGGACGCGAGCGCGTCCAGGCGCAGCGCCACTGCATCACCGGTCATGGCGCGGGATGGTAGCGGTGACCGGTTGCGGTGGTGCACCGCTGGGCCCCGCCGGGCATCGCTACGCGGGAGGCTTGGCCTCTTCACCCTCTCCGACGCGGAGGTCCGTGTCGAGGCGCCGGCGGGCCCGCTCCCGTGCCAGCTCCTTCAGTCGCTCCTGCGAACTCACCCCGTGGCGGTTGGGCACCCGGCGCCAACGCCGGTCCGAACCGAGCTCCCACGCGTTGGTCTCGTCGGCGAAGACGAGGTCCAGCACCTCGAAGAGCCTGGACTGCAGCTCGGGGTCGCGCACGGGGACGACGACCTCGATGCGCCGGTCCAGGTTGCGCCCCATGAGGTCGGCCGAACCGATGAAGATCTTCAGGGGCAGGCCGGGTCCGGCCGCCGGGTCGGCTGGGATGCCACCGAAGCGGTAGATCCTCGAATGCTCGAGAAAGCTCCCGACAATGGAGCGGACCCGGATGCGCTCGGAGAGCTCCGGAATGCCCGGGCGCAGTCGGCACAGGCCGCGCACGGCGAGATCGATCTCGACGCCGGCGCCCGAGGCCCGGTAGAGCGCGTCGATCATGGACGCGTCGGTCAGACCGTTGAGCTTCAGGACGATGCGCCCGGCCGGCCCCGCCTCGGCCTGCTCCTCGATCATGGCGTGGATGCGCTTGCGCACCGTCACCGGCGACACGAGGATCTGGCGGTAGTCGGCGTGCCGCGAAAAGCCGGTCAGGTAATTGAAGAGCTCGCCGACGTCGGCGCCGATGTCCGGGTCCGAGGTCAGCAGCCCGAGGTCCTCGTAGATGCGCGCCGTCTTGGAGTTGTAGTTGCCCGTGCCGACGTGGCAGTAGGGGCGCACGCCCTCCTCCTCGCGCCGCAGCACGAGCGCGGTCTTCGAGTGCGTCTTGAGGCCGACGATGCCGTAGACGACGTGCACGCCCACTTCTTCGAGCGCGCGGGCCCAACCGATGTTGGCTTCCTCGTCGAAGCGCGCTTTGAGCTCCACGATGGCGGCCACCTGCTTGCCGTTCTCGGCGGCCCGGATGAGCGCCGCCACAATGGGGCTGTCGCCGCCGGTGCGATAGAGCGTCTGCTTGATCCCGAGCACCGCCGGGTCCTCGGCGGCCAGCGCCACGAAGGCCTCGACCGAGGTGGCGAACGAGTCGTACGGATGGTGCACCAGGACGTCGCGCTCGCGCAGCATGGCGAAGAGCTCGGCCGGGTCGTGCGCCGCCATGGCCAGTCGGGGCGGGGTCATGGGCGTCCAGGTCTCGCCGTGCAGGTCGGGGCGGTCCAGGGCGTAGAGCCCCCACAGCCCGCTGAGGTCGAGCGGCGCACCGACGCGGAAGACCCCGTCGGCGCCGACCTCGAGCTCGGTGGCCAGCAGGTCGGCCAGATCCTGCCCCATGTCGGCCTCGACCTCGAGCCGGAGCGCTTTTCCGAAGCGGCGGCGACGCAATTCCATCTCGATGGCGACCAGCAGGTCGTCCGCCTCGTCCTCCTCGAGGGCGAGGTCGGCGTTGCGGGTGACCCGGAAGGCGTGGTGGTGGCCGATCGTCATGCCCGGGAACAGCGAGTCCAGGTGGGCCGAGATGACCTGTTCGAGCGGTACGAACCGCTCGCCGTCGGGCATGACCACGAAGCGCGGCAGGGCCGGCGGGACCTTGACCCGGGCGATGCGGCCCTCCCCGGACACCGGGTCCTGCACCTCGACCACCAGGTTCAGCGAGAGGTTCGAGATGTAGGGGAAGGGGTGGCCGGGGTCGACGGCCAGCGGGGTCAGCACGGGATAGATCTGGCGCTGGAAGACGTCCACGAGATGCTGACGATCCACGTCATCGAGGGAGGACCAACTGGCGAAGCGGATGCCCGCCTCGGCCAGGCCCGGCACCAGCAGGTCCAAGAAGATGTGATCCTGGCGCCGGATCAGTTCCTCCACCCGGGCCCGGATCATCGTCAGCTGCTCACCGGGGCGCAGCCCGTCGACCGAGCGGGTGCGCACGCCGGCGGCGACCTGGTCCTCGAGGGCGGCGACCCGTATTTGGTAGAACTCGTCGAGCAGCTCGGAGAAGATGGCGAGGAACTTGGCCCGCTCCAGCAAGGGGACGCCGTCGTCGTCGGCCAGGTCGAGCAGGCGGGCACCGAAGTCGAGGCGCGACTGCTCCCGGTTGGTGAAGCGCTGGAACCCGAACGACTCGATCTGCTGGTAGGTCGGGGGGGTCAGGTGCGCGACGTCCTCCCCGATCCGCTCCACGGGCGGGGCCGACTCGCCCGTGACCTGGGGCTCGGGTTGCGCCGGGGGTTGGCGCTGAGGCTGGGTCTGGGTCATGAGCGGTGGGACGGGGCCGTGCGTGTGAAGCGGGATGTCACCCTGAATCCTACCCCCCACCACTACGATTCGCCCGGTGCCGTCTGCCGCCCGCCGCAGTCCTTTTCCGCGCTACGTCTTCGGCCCCAAGCCGAAGCGGCGGACGGAGCTGGGCCTGCTCCTCTTCGGTGCGCTGCTGATCGTCGCGCTCTACGTCATCGCCGCGCTGGGCCAGAAGTCGAAGATCCCCGACAACATCGGGGCCTTCCTCGGCATCGTGCTGGGGCTCGCGTTGCTCGCCCACATGGCGAACCGGTGGCTGGCGCCCAACGCCAATGCCGTGATCCTCCCGCTCGCCGTCCTCCTGAACGGGCTCGGCTACGTGGTCATCGCCCGCTGGGACCCGGGCCAGGCCAAGGGTCAGGCGGCCTGGGCCGCGTTGGGCGTGCTGCTCTACTTCCTCACCCTGCTCGTGGTCCGGTACTCGCGCGACCTGGAGCGCTACCGCTACCTGCTGTTGCTGGTGGCCGGCATCTTCCTCGTGGCGCCCTTGTTCTTCTCGCCGATCGGTGGCGCCCGCCTGTGGGTGCACGCCGGCAGCCTGGAATTCCAGCCGATCGAGTTCTCCAAGATCCTCCTGTGCATCTTCTTCGCCTCGTACTTCGCGGAGAACAAGGAGCTGCTGACGATCCCCACCGCGCAGGTCGGCAACCGCCTCTACCTCGACCCCCGACCGCTCATCCCTATCCTGGTCGCCTGGGGTGCCGCCATGGCGATCATCGGCCTCGAGGACGACATCGGGTTCGCCGCCCTGCTCTTCGTCCTCTTCATCGGCTTGCTCTGGGTCGCCACCGGCCGCGTGGGCTACCTGGTCCTCGGACTGGTGCTTTTCGGCGTGGGCGCGTATATCGCGGCACGATACTTCGGCCAGGTCCACCTGCGCGTCACCGAGTGGCAGAACCCCTGGCCGACCGCGACCAACCAGAACGCCGGCGGCTACCAGCTCAGCCAGGGCTGGTACAGCATGGGGACCGGAGGGGTCGGCGGGACCGGGCTCGGCTTCGACCACTGGGCGCAGGTGATCCCCGAGCTGACGAGCGACATGATCTTCGCCGCCATCGGGACCGAGATGGGCCTCGTCGGCTGTGCCGCCGTCGTCATGGCCTTCATCCTGTTGGTGGGCGCCGGTTTCCGGGTGGCCCAGACGGCGCGGTCGGACTTCTCGCGCCTGATGGCGACGGGGCTGACCCTCATTCTCGGTTTTCAGGCCTTCTTCATCATGGCGGGGGTGGTGCGGCTGTTGCCCTTCACCGGAATCACCCTGCCCTTTGTCGCCTACGGGGGGTCGTCCCTGCTGGCCAACTACGTCCTCATCGCGCTGATGCTGCGCATCTCCGACGAGGGTGCGGTGGCCCAGGCCACCATGCAGGCGGCTGGCGCCGCCGCCGGCCCGGGTGAGCGACCGATGGTTCCGGCGGGCTGAGCCGGATCCGCCGCGCCGCGAGGTCGGCTGTCCTCCGTCATCCGGGGTTGGGAGGGAACGAGTCAGGTGGTCTCGGCCCCGTCCGAGCCGCCCGCCACCTCGTAGGACCACAGCTCGGACGACACCGAGACCGGACCGCCGTGGGGCGAGGGCCGGTCGGCGCCGGCGTGGCCGTGGGCGAAGGCGGGCGAGGACACCCACTTCTGGAACGACTCCTCGTCGCGCCAGCGGGTGACGACGAGCCATTGCAGGCGTTCGTCGGTGGGACGGAGCAGCTCGAAGCCCTCGAAGCCGTCCTGGTCGTCGACGGCACCCGCGCGCGCGGCGAAGCGGCGGGCCAGCTCGTCGCCGGAGTTCTCCGGCACGGTGATGGCGTTGATCTTGATGAGGGTCATGACCCGATCTGATCAGATCAGGGTGGACGTTGCCGACCAGGCCCCTACGCCCCCGTGATCGGAGCGACGTCGCCCGCCTCTTCGAGCAGCCGCTCGTCGACGAGGATCGGCGCCGGGACCGGCATGCGCAACGCCAGCACGATGCCATCCGAGGGCCGGCAATCGACCCGCTCGCGCCCGGCCGGGGTCATGAGATCCAGCTCGGCCAACAGGTTCCCTTCGTCGCGCCCGGTGAGGCGGACCGCGATCACGTCGATGCGCGCCCGCTGTAGCACCTGCATCATGAGTTCGTGCGTCATGGGCCGGCGGGAGTCCATGCGGCGGAGGGCCTGGGCCATGGCGGTGCCCTCGGGGAGGCCGACCGGGAAGACGAGCACGCGCATCGGGGGCTCGGACTCCACGAGGGTGACGGCCGGGTAGGGCGAGGGCAGATCAAGGGAGACGTCCTCGACGTCCATCACTCTGAAGGCCGGGAGCGGCGGGGCGATCTCGGGCTCCGGTTCCGGTTTGACGGACATCTCGGGCTGCACGTCGGTCATCGGAACTTCCGCCGTGCGCCCACGCTCAGGGCCAGGCCGACGGCGCCGAAGAACACCAGTACCGCCGTCCCGCCGTAGCTGACGAAGGGAAGCGGGATCCCGGTGATCGGCATGATCCCCATGGTCATCCCAGCATTCTGGAACACGCTGAAGGCGATGAAGGCGAAGAGGCCGCTGCAGATCAGGCGCCCGAAGGTGTCCCGGGACCGGACGGCGGCGTGGAGCACGCGCCAGGCGATGAGGCCCAGCAGCGTCAGGACGCCCACCGAGCCCACAAAGCCAAGCTGCTCGGCCACCGCGGTGAAGATGAAGTCTGTCTGCTGCTCGGGGACGTAGCCGAGGTTCGTCTCCACCCCGTGGCCGATGCCCGACCCGAGCAGACCGCCCGAGCCGATCGCGTTCTTGGCCTGTTGGGTGTTGTAGATCGCCGACTGCACGTACGGGTTCGAGCTGTGCGAGCTCGGGTTCAAGAACGTCGTCAGTCGGGCGATCTGATAGTGGTGCAGCAGGCCACCCTCCACCGCCACCAACGCGAGGAGGGCGGTGCCCACCAGCAGCATCACCAGGATCCTGATCGGCAGGCCGGCGACCGCCAGCATGACCAGCAGCACGATCACCATGATCATCGCCGTGCCGAGGTCCGGTTGCAGCAGCACCAGGACGATCGGGATGCCCGCCATGATCAGCAGCCGGAAGACGTCGCGCCACGCCAGGCCCTCTTCCTCGCGCCGCGCGCAGTACGACGCCACGGCCAGGATCAGGGCCAGCACGGCGAACTCGGAGGGCTGCAGCTGCAGGGGCCCGAGGCTGAACCAGCGCGCCGCTCCCTGGGCGCTGCTCCCGACCGCGAAGACCCCCAGCAGGGCGAGCACGATCAGCCAGTAGAGGACGGTCGCCACCTGTTCAAGCCGGCGATAGTCGATCAGGGCCACCACCACCATGGTGATAATGCCCAGCACGACGAAGAGGCCCTGCTTCTTCAGGAAGGTCTTGGGGTCCTCGCCCTGGGCCAGCAGGGAGCCACGGGTGGCCGTGTAGACCATCACCACCCCGATCACCGACACCAACATGGTGGCGATCAGGAGGACGAGGTCGAACGGGGGCACGTTGCGGCGAGCGGCAACGTGTGTTCGGGCGAGAGTGGTCATAACGCGGATTCGAGGAGAGAATACCGGCCGTGACTGGATCCTCCGTGGCGCCGCTTCCTGCCCTGGTGGGCACCCTCGGCACGGCCACCAGCACAAATCAGGTCGACCAGGGCGGGGGCTGGCTGTATCACCTGCTGACCAAGTTCGGCGTCAGTCCGGACTCCGCGTCGACGGTCACCGACCTCATCGTCCGTCCCCTCAGCATCCTCATCGTCGTCGTGATCGCCCTCGTCGTCGCCCGCCTGGGCTCCAGGGTGATCCGCCGCGTCCTCGAGCGCGTGGCCAACCAGGCGGCGAACCGCTCCGGCTCGCCGCGGGCGGGCGCCCGCGTCGCCACCATGTCCGGCGTCGTCGCCAACGTCTGGCGTTTCTTCGTGTTCGTCGTGGCGGGCGCCATTGTGCTCGGCATGCTCGGCATCAACCTGACGCCACTGCTCGCCAGCGCCACCATCATCGGCGCCACCCTCGGGTTCGGCGCGCAACAGATCGTGCGCGACTACTTCTCGGGCATCCTCATGACGATGGAGGACCAGTACAACGTGGGCGACTCCGTCACGGTCGGCGGTGTGACCGGCGTGGTCGAGGATGTCACCATGCGCCTCACCCGCTTCCGCGGTGTCGACGGAACCATCTTCGTCATCCCCAACGGCGACATCCGCCTCATCGCCAACCTGTCGCGCGGGTGGGCCCGCGCCATCGTCGACCTGACCCTGCCCGGGGCGCGCGCCGCCGATCTGGAGGCGGTGCGCGGCGTGATCGCCGCGGCGGCTCACGAGGTGGCCACGAATCCCACCTTTGCCCCGCACTGCACCGAGCCGCCGACCGTGGTCGGGCTGCAGTCCGCTGATGCGAGCACGATCACCGTCCGGGTAATGCTGCTGACCATCCCGTCCCAGCGCGACGCGCTGACGCGTGCGCTGCGCGAGACGACGTTGGTGGCGCTGGCCCGGGCCGGGCTCTGGCCGGCCGAGGTCGAACCTCCGGCCACGCCCGCGGCCTGACCGGCCCCGGCTTCAGGCCCGGCCGGGGTCGGCCACATCGGCCACCTCCGCCGCCTCCGCCGCCGCCCACATGGCCTGGACCGGAGCCTCCGCGCCGGTCCACAGGACCAACTGCGCCGCCGCCTGGTGCACGAGCATCCCGAGGCCGTCGACCGTGCGGGCGCCCGCGGCCGCCGCGTCGACCAGCCACGCCGTGGGCCGCGGGGCGTAGACCAGGTCGGCGGCGACCTGGCCGGCATGGAGCAGGCGGGGCGAGACCAGCCAGTCGTGCGCGCCGCCGGAGGTCGGGGCGCCCAGCATCCCGACCGGTGTGGCGTTGACCACCAGGTCAGCCGCCCCGACGGCCTCGGCCAACGCACCGGCGCCGGCGGGCACCACGGAGCCCGCCGGACCGGCCAGGGCGGCGGCCGTGACGGCCCGCTCGGGGGTCCGGTTGAGGACGGCCACCTGGCTGGCCCCGGCGTCGGCCAGGGCCAGGACCACGGCGCGGGCTGCTCCCCCGGCACCGATCACCAGGCACCGCCTCCCGTCAGGGGTGAAGGCAGCGCCCCGGGCCAGGGACGCGACGAAGCCCTCGCCGTCGGTGTTGGCGCCGAGCAGCACGTCGTCCCGGTTGACGATGCAGTTCACGGCATCGAGCCGGCGCGCCACGTCGGTGCGCTCGTCGACCAGGGCCGCCACGTCCGCCTTGTGGGGCATCGTGACCGACAGCCCACTGATGGCGGCCCGACGCATCGCGTCGAGAGCGCCCGCGGCCCGGCCGGGCGCCACCTCGAAGGCCAGCGAATGCCAGGACCCGGCCAGCCCGAGCGCGACAAAGGCCGCATTGTGCAGGAGAGGCGACAGCGAGTGCGCGATCGGGCTGCCGATGACCCCGACGAGCTGCGTCCCGGGTCCGGCGGCGGCCCGCGCGCCGTCCATCGTCGTGGTCACGGCCGGGGCCGCGGCCGCCCCGGGCTCGGGCGGCTCAGGGGAGGCCACGGGACTTGGCCAGCTGCTCGTTGGCCAGCTGCTCGGCGTAGGTGTCGGAGAAGGCCATCACGCCGTTCTTCTGCACCAGGGTGAAATACAGCCAGGCGCCGGCCGGCGGATGGACGGCGGCGGTGAGCGCAGTGATCGACGGCATGCAGATGGGTGTCGGCGTCAGGCCCGTGTTGAGGTACGTGTTGTAAGGGGACTGGATCTTCAGGTCCTGTGAGGTGACCGGCCCCCCGTCCTGACCGATGGCGTACAGCACGGTCGAGTCCATCTGCAACGGCGTGCCCTGAGCCAGGCGGTTGTAGATGACCCGGGCCACCTTGGGCATGTTGAAGGTGTAGTACCCCTCCTTCTCCACCACCGAGGCGGCCGTGATCACCTGGTAGGGCGTGAGCCCGAGCGCCGCCGCTGAAGCCGTGCTGAGGCCGGCCGACTGTGCATCCTGGTCGAAGCGGCGCACCATGTCCGTCACGATCGTGGTGTCGCTCTCACCGGGGAAGATGAGGTAGTCCCCGGTACCGAGCAGCCCCTCCAGGTTGTTCGAGCCCGGTGGCGAGAACATGGAGTGCACGGCGCCGCTCGCCGCGGTCTTCTCGAAGCCACCCCCGACGTGACCGGGCAGGCTGTCCACCTGTTGAGCCACCTCGGAGAGGGTGAAGCCGGGGCGGACGTCGACCGGATAGATGTTGGGTCCGGCAGTCAGGATGGCCCGCACCTGTGAGAAGGCCAGGTTCTGGTGCAGCGCGTAGCTCCCCGGGAGCACGGTCGGCGTGCCGTGGAAGACCTCCGAGATCTGGAAGGCCAGCGAGCTCCCGATCACGTGCTGCTGGCTCAAGGAGTCGACGATGGAACCCATCGACTCACCCTCGTGCACCGTGACCACCACCTGCGGTCCCGGCGGGCCCAGTGCGTGGGCCTCCAGCTCGTACCAGAGCACAAAGGCCAGGACGAGCACGAGGAGGCCGGCCCCGATGCCGGCCAGGATCCGGCGGCGCCGGCGCACCCGGGCCGAACGGGCGGCGCGGCGCCCGGGTCCGGGGCCGGCGGATTCGTCCTTGGCGCCGGCAGATTCGCCGTCGGTGTCGACATCGGCACCCTCCGGCTGCGGCCACGGCAGCTCTGTGTCGCCGTCGTCGCCGTCGTCGCCGTCGTCGCCGTCGAACGGCCCGTCCGGCCCGCTCACGGGTTGTCCAGCCAGGCTTGCAGGAGCACCATGGCGGCCGCACTGTCGACGACCTTGCGAGCCGCCTTCCCGGTGCGCCCCGCGGCCCGCAGCGAGCGCTCGGCCTCCACCGTGGTAAAGCGCTCGTCCGCCGTCTCGACGTTGACCCCGAGTGGCTCGAGCAGCTCGCGCAGAGCTGCCGCCTCGTCGAGGGCAGAACGGGCGGCCGGCCCGACCTGGCCCGAGAGGCTCAGCGGGAGCCCGACCACGACGGTCAACGCCTCCACCTCGCGCACGGCGTCCACCACGGCGCGGCGATCGCGTTCGGGGTCGCCGCTGCGCTCGATCGTCCCCCACGGGCTCGCCAAACTGCGACCGCTGTCGCTGTAGGCCACGCCGATACGGCGCGCCCCCAGATCGAGGGCGGCCACGCGGCCCGGGCCGCGCGCGGCCCCGTCGCCGCTCACGCGGACAGAAGCCGCTGCGCCTCGGCCAGCGCCGCCTCGATCCGAGACGGGTCCTTCCCCCCCGCCAGCGCCAGCTCGGCCGAGCCGCCACCGCCGCCGCCGACCATGGGCCCAAGGGTGCGTACCAGCTGGGCCGCGTCGGGCGTCCCGCCGGTGGCGGCCACGATCGTGGCCTTGGTCCCGTCGGGTGATCCGCCGAGCACGACGGCCCGCACCCCGTCGTGGCGCAGCACGGCCTGGGCCAGGGTCCGCAGGGCCTCGGGCTCGACCTGGTCGCGGCGGGCCACCACCACGCCCCCATCGGCCGCGGCCGCTTCGGCCAACGTCTTGGCCTCCGCGTCACTCGACTGCTGGCGCAGGCGCGCCAGTTCCCTCTCGCCCTCGCGCTGGCGCTCCGCCAGGCGACCGATGGCGGCCAGGAGCTCCTCGGGCTCCGTGCGCAGCAGCTCGGCGGCGGACTGGACCAGTCGCTCCCGCTCGAGCGCCCGCTCCAGGGACGCGTGGCCGGTCAGCGCGAAGATCCGCCGCGTATTCGAGCCGATGGAGCCCTCCGACAGGAGCGTGATGAGGCCGATCTGCCCCAGCGAGTCCACATGGGTGCCGCCGCAGAACTCGAGCGAGGTCGGCCCCGACCGCACGACGCGCACCGACGCGCCGTACTTGTCACCGAAGAACGCGATGGCCCCCATCTTCTCGGCGCCCTCGCGCGAGGTCTCAGTCGTCTCCACCGGCACGTCGGTGAGCACGGCGTTGTTCGCCCGGGCGAAGACCTCGTCGAGCTCCTCGCGGGTCGGCGCCGCGTGGTGCGAGAAGTCGAAACGAAGGTAGTCCGGCGAGACCAGCGACCCCTGCTGGCGCACGTGGTCGCCCAGCACCGTCCGCAGCGCCGAATGCAGCAGGTGCGTGGCCGTGTGGTTGCGCCGGATGGCCTCCCGGCGCTCACCGTCGATGGTCGCGAGGGCGTCCTGGCCGGCGAACACCTCGCCATCGACGCGGGCCCGGTGGACGATGAGGCCCGGCACCGCGTACTGCGTGTCGTAGACCTCCGCGATGCCCGACTCGGTGACGATGGTCCCGGTGTCGCCGATCTGGCCGCCACCTTCCGCGTAGAAGGGCGTGCGATCCAAGAAGATCTCGACGGTCCCTTCCTCCCTGCCCTCCTCCTCGCCCGTGCGCTCGAGGACGGCCACGACGCGGCCCGGCGCCTCGTAGTTCTCCATGCCGCGCCCGACGAAGGCGGTGGGCCCTTCTTCGTCGAGCAGGGCCCGGTAGGCCACCTCGTCGCCGGCCCGCGACGCCTTGGCGGCCGCCCGGGCGCGCTCGCGCTGCGCGCGCATGGCGGCGTCGAACCCGGCCCGGTCCACCTCGACGCCGGCGTCACGAGCCAGCTCCTCGGTGAGCTCGACCGGGAAGCCGTGGGTGTCGTGCAGCGTGAAGGCGACGTCGCCCGGCAGGACCTTGCCCCCGCTGGCGATCGCTTCCTCGAGCCGGCCGAGACCCGCCCGCAGGGTCCGGTCGAAACCGGCTTCCTCGCGGGCGACGACGTTGACGATCAGGTCGTGCTGGCTCACCAGGGCCGGCCACGCCTCACCGAGGACGCCGGTCGCCGCCTCCACCAGCGTCGGCCCGATCGGCTTGTCGACCCCGAGCCGGCGCGCCGCCATCACCGCGCGCCGCACGACGCGGCGCAGCACATAGCCCCGGCCCTCGTTGGCCGGCAGCACGCCGTCGGCGACCAGCATGGTCATGGCCCGCGCGTGGTCGGCCAGGACGCGCAGCGACACGTCGGTCCGCTCGTCGGTCCCGTAGCCGGTGCCGATGACGGAGGCCGACGCGTCGATGATCGGCAGGAACAGGTCGGTATCGAACACCGAATCCTTTCCCTGGAGGACCGGGAGGATCCGTTCGAACCCGGCACCGGTGTCGATGTTCTTTCGCGGGAGGTCGGACAGCTGTCCCGCCTCGTCCCGGTTGAACTGCATGAAGACGAGGTTCCACATCTCGACGAAGCGGTCGCTGCCGCCGTGCTTCGGCCCGCCCTCGTGCCCGTACTCGGGTCCCTTGTCGATGAAGATCTCCGAGTCGGGACCACAGGGACCGGTCTCGCCCATGGCCCAGAAGTTGTCCTCGTCGCCCATGCGCTGGATGCGCTCGGGCCGCACGCCAACCGTGTCGATCCACAGCTGCTCGGCCTCGTCGTCGTTGTCGTGCACGGTCACCCAGAGGCGGTCGCCATCGAGGCCGAACACCTCGGTGAGCAGCTCCCAGGCCATGGGGATGGCCTCGGCCTTGAAGTAGTCCCCAAAGCTGAAGTTCCCCAGCATCTCGAAGAAGGTGCAGTGGTACGTGTCGGTGCCGATGATCTCGATGTCGGGGGTCCGGAAGCACTTCTGAATGGAGGTGGCCCGGGGCCACGGGGCCGGCTCCTCGCCCAGGAAATACGGCTTGAAGGGCACCATCCCCGCGATGGTGAAGAGGACCGAGGGGTCGTGCGGGATGAGGCTGGCGGAGGGGACGACGCTGTGGCCGCGATCAGCAAAGAAGCGCGTAAAGGCCGCCCGCAGTCCGTTGGCGTCCATCCGTGCAGCTTACCGGGGGCAAAAACGGATCCGGGGCGGGCTCAGGCTGACGACATCCCCACGATCGGCTTGTTCAGTTGGATGCTGCCCGTCGACCCGTAGAACAGCGTGTTGCCGTAGGTGAAGATGCCCCCGTCGGAGGCCACCAGCCAGTAGCCGCCGGAGCTGGCGGCCGCCATGCCCACGACGGGCTCGTTGAGGTGCAGGGACCCGGCGGAGCCGTAGAAGTTCGCACTGCCGTAGTTGAAGATCCCCCCGTCGGAGGCCACGAGCCAGTAGCCGTTGCCGCCCGGTCCGGCCGCCATGCCGACAACGGGCGAGTTGAGGCGGAGGGAGCCGGTCGACCCGTAGAACTGCGCGTTGCCGTACGAGAAGATGCCCCCGTCGGAGGCCACCAGCCAGTAGCCCCCGCCGCCGGGCGTGGCGGCCATCCCGACGATGGGCTTGTTCAGATGGATGCTGCCCGTCGAACCGAAGAAGCTGGCGTCACCGAAGCTGAAGACGCCCCCGTCGGAGGCGACCAGCCAGTAGCCGCCGCCGTCGGGCGTGGCGGCCATCCCCACGATCGGCCTGTTGAGGTGCTGCCCACCCATGGAACCGAAGAAGCCGGCGTCGCCGTAGTTGAAGATGCCGCCGTCGGAGGCCACGAGCCAGTACCCGCGGGTGCTCGGCGTGTCGGCCATCCCCACCATCGGGGCGTTCAGTTGGATACTGCCGGTGCTGCCCCAGAAGCCTGCGCTCCCGAAGTCGAAGACACCTCCGTCGGAGGCCACGAACCGGTAGCCGTCGGCGCAGTCGAGGTCCCCACCGAACCCGTAGTGGTCGGCGGCGGACTGGGCCGAGATGCCCTGCGAGTTGCCGACCGTCACGTCCACGCAGACCGGGGTGGGGACGCCGGGCGGGACGACGGTGATGGTGGTGGCGGTCCGCGAGACGATGCGCCCCGCGCCCGCAGATCCGAACGTCACCGAGGTGGCGTTGGCGAAGCCGCCCCCCTCGATCGTGATGGCGCCGGCCCCGCTGAGCGGGCCTGTGTCCGGGGTGACCGCGGCCACCGACGGGCACCCGTCCGCGCCCTGCAGCGCGATGGCCAGGTTCTGGTCGACGGGTGTGCCGAGGCCGCTGGCCGCATCGAAGCCGGGGACGGCGGTGAAGCGCCCGAGATTCGTGTTGGTGAAGTCGTTGTTGCCCGACGTGATGTCGGTGAAGTTCCCGCCGCTGGCCTGCTGCGCCGCGTACAGCGCAGGGCCCACGCGGCCCAACGGGCTGAAACAGCCCTGATTGGTGTCGACGAAGAGGCCAGCGTTGGAGGGAGCGGCGACGCTGGTGCCGCCGAACGCGGTCCAGCGTCCGTCGAAGAAGGCGGCCACCCCGCCAGCCGACGGGTCCGAGGGATAGGCGATGTCGGGCACCGCCCGGCAGGCGCCGAACCCGCAGGGATCGGTCCCGCTCCCCGACGCGGTGGGCTGACCCGGATTGGCGGGCCACACGAGGGAGTACCCCCCACCGCCGGCCCCCAGGGTGGCGTTGACCGGACAGAGCAGGCCGGTGCCCTGGCAGTCGTTCCACACCGATTGCGACGAAGCCGACGCGCTCGGCAGCGAGGTCCCGCCCGCGCTCACGACGTCGGGCTGCGATCCGGGGTCGTCGACGGCGAGCTCGGTGCCGCCGTCCGTCGGGTAGCAGTCCTCGGAGCCCGCGTCGCCCGACGCGGCGACCACGGTCTGCCCCTGGACGGCCATGCGCTGAAAGATGCCGTTCTCGGTCTGGCGGTCGCCGGCGGGCATGTCCGCCTCGCAGACGCCCCAGCTGGTGGTCACGGCCTGGGAGCTGTCGTCGCTAGCGATCCGGTCGAAGAGGTCGAACGCCTGGGCGTCGTTGCCGTTGGGCGCCTCGTAGACGGCCAGGGAGGCGGACGGGGCGTTGACGGCGGCGAGCTCGGTATCGAGGGCGGCCTCGCCGGAGCCCTGGGACGGTCCGCCCGGACCGCCGTCGACGACCACGTTGTGAATCGGGTTGGAGAGCCCGTAACACGCCTCGAAGGAGGCGAAGTCGCTGGCGGCGTACTGCTCGAACTCCACGATCGCGATGGACTGCCCAACCGCGGTGCGCCCCTGCGCGAAGAGCTGGTCGAGGCCGAAAACCGACGCCAGTTGCGTCGAGGTGTACGTGCCGTCGACGGCCACCCCCTGGGCTCCGCCGCAGGCCTGTGGCGCGTCGGCATGGGCGAGGCTGTTGCCCGGGGCGCTGCTCGACCCGGCTGCCGGTGTCGACTCCGGGTGGTCCTGCTCGAGCTTGGAGTGCTCCTGGAACAGGCCGTCGAGGCCGACCACCCCCGTCACCGCGCCGTTGAGGGAGGCGGGGATCTGCGGCGACGCCGTGTTCACGATGGCGCGGGCGGATTCGTCCGGCGCCCGCACCGACTCCAGCGGCGTGCCGAGCGCGGCCGACACCACCGCCGCCGTGCCGCGCACCGGCAGCAGCGTGCTGCCCGGAGCGGGCGTGCCGACGACGAGACCCTCGCTCCGCAACGCGGAGGACACCTGGGCCACCTCGGCGGGGCTCGGGCCGTACTGCGCCGCGAATTGCGCCGACGTCAGGTAGTGGCGGTAGTCGGGTGACCCTGGGGTCGAGACGGCGGCGACGGCCTGGGCCAGGCCGGCTGCGTTCTGCCCGGCCAGGACCACATCGAGATCGAGTACCTGGCCGGCCGGGGCCGACCCGTAGCGCGTGGCCCCGGGGGGCAGGTTCGGGGCGGCCTGTGGCAGGACGATCCGGCCGGGTTGCGCAGCCCCGGCGGCCCCGGCGGCCCCGGCGACAGCGGGGCCCAACCCTCCCAAGGTGAGCGCCACCGCGACTACGACCAGCGCCGAGCCGCCGCCCCGCCGAACCCGGTTCACGAATCGGCCTCCCTGCCCCGGCCCTCCGCCTCCCGGGGCGTGGGCTCGTAGTACACCCGTCCCTCGAGCGCGTCAGGACGATACTGCTGCGGAACCACCCCGGAGGGGTCGTCATGGGGGTAGACGTAGCCCTCGCCGTGCCCCAGCGTGGCGGCGCCCTTGTAGTGCGCGTCCCGCAGATGAGCCGGGACTTCCTGGCTCACGCTGGAACGCACGTCGGCCTGGGCCCGGCCGAGCGCCACCACCACGGCGTTGGACTTGGGCGCCCGGGCCAGGTAGATCACGGCCTCGGCGAGGTTCAGCGCCGCCTCGGGCAATCCCACGTACTCGACCGCCCGGGCCGCGGCCTCGGCCACCAGGAGGGCCTGGGGATCGGCCAGCCCGATGTCCTCGCTGGCCAGGATCACCATCCGGCGGGCCAGGAAGCGGGGGTCCTCCCCCGCCTCGATCATGCGGGCCATCCAGTAGAGGCCGGCGTCGGGGTCCGAGCCCCGCACGCTCTTGATCAAGGCGCTGACCTGGTCGTAGTGCTCGTCGGCGCCCTGGTGGAACAGGCGGCCGTCCCGCGCCCGTGCCATGTCGTCCATGGTCAGCACCACCCGAACGTCCGCGTCGCTGTCGCCGCGGGCCAGCGCCACCGCAACCTCCACCGTCGTCAGCGCCGCGCGGGCGTCGCCCTCGCAGGCCGCCACCACGGCGTCGATGGCGTCCTCCTCGGCGTCGGCCCCCTCCAGGTCCAGACCGCGCCGGATAAGGGTGCGCAGGTTGTCCGGCGACAAGGGGTGCAGCCGCCACAGGGAGGTCCGGCTCAACAGGGGCGGATTGACCTCGAAGAAGGGATTCTCCGTGGTGGCCCCGATGAGCACGACGAGGCCGTCCTCGACGGCGGGGAGCAGCACGTCCTGCTGCGACTTGGAGAAGCGGTGCACCTCGTCGATGAAGAGCATGGTCCCCTGGCCCTGCTCGCCCAGGCGGTGCTGCGCCTCGGCCAGGGCTTCGCGGACGTCCTTCACGCCGGCGGCCGTGGCCGAGAGCGTGGTGAGGTGCTTGGCGGTGGTGTCGGCAAGGAGGCGGGCCAGGGTGGTCTTTCCGGTGCCGGCGGGGCCCCACAGGATGGACGAGCCGACCCGGTCGGCCTCGGCCAGCAGGCGCAACGGGGCACCGGGTCCGACGAGGTGCTCCTGACCCACGACCTCATCGAGGGTGCGGGGACGCAGACGGGCTGCGAGGGGCGCCTGGCGCTGGAGGCGGCGGTCGGCGGCGTCGGCGAAGAGGCTCACCCCGGCCCGGGGGCGCCCGGCGGCAGCACCACGCGTATGCCCAGCTCGGCCAGGGTGGCGGCGGGCAGCGGGGTGGGGGCGCCGGTCAGCAGGTCGGCCCCGGACTGGGTCTTGGGGTAGGCGATCACCTCGCGGATGTTCTCCTCGCCGCACAGGATCGCCACCAGCCGGTCGATCCCGACGGCGAAGCCGGCGTGGGGCGGCGCGCCGTAACGGAACGCGCCGAGCAGGAACCCGAAGCGCGCCTCGGCCTCCCCGGCGCTGATGCCCAGCGCGGCGAACACCCGTTCCTGCGTCCCGCGGTTGTGGATACGGACGCTCCCTGATCCCAGCTCCCACCCGTTGAGCACCAGGTCGTAGGCCTGCGAGCGCACGGCCAGCGGGTCGGTCGCCAGCAGCGGCAGGTCCTCGGCGTACGGCATGGTGAACGGGTGGTGGGCCGCCTGGGGAGTGCCGTCGGCCCCGATTTCGAACATCGGGAAGTCGACGACCCAGACGTATCGATGCGGGCCCTGGGCCACGGGGGGCGCGCCGATCGCCACGCGCAGCGTGCCCAGCACCTCGCAGGCCGTGGCGTAGGTGTCCGAGACGGCGAGGATGAGGTCGCCGGGTTCCGCCCTCGTCCGTTCCAGGACGCGTGCGACCTCCTGCTCCGACAGGTGCCGGGCCAGGGGTCCGTCCAACGACGGGCCGTTCTCGCCGGCGACGACACGGAACCAGGCCAGCCCTGCCGCGCCGGCCCGCTTCGCCTGTTCCGTCAGCTCGTCGAGGCGTTTGCGCGGGGAGGCGGCGCCGCCGGGGACGACGATCGCCTTAACGGTCGGGGACGAGAAGGCCTTGACCTCTGTGCGCTCGAACACCTCCGTCAGGTCGATCAGCTCCATGCCGAAGCGCAGGTCCGGCTTGTCGGTGCCGTAGCGGTCACGGGCGACGGCCCACGTCAGACGCTCGATCGGTGGCGGGCGCTCGCCCGTGGCGGCCTCGGCGGCATCGAGCACGGCTTCGGAGACGAAGCCCATCACGTCGTCCTGGCTGGCGAAGGAGCACTCCAGGTCGAGCTGCATGAACTCGAACTGGCGGTCGGCGCGCAGGTCCTCGTCGCGCAGGCAGCGGGCGATCTGAAAGTAGCGGTCGAAGCTGCCCACCATGAGGAGCTGCTTGGCCAGCTGCGGGCTCTGGGGCAGCGCGTAGAACGAGCCGTGGTGCTGGCGAGCCGGCACGGAGAACTCCCGGGAGCCCTCGGGAGTCGGGGCCCACAGCAGCGGCGTCTCGATCTCCACGAAGCCCTGGCGGTCCATGGCGGCCCGGAGGGCGGCGTTGACCCGGGCCCGCAGCCGCAGGTTGCGCTGCATACGCGGCCGGCGCAGGTCGACGTAGCGGTAGCGCAGGCGCACCGGCTCGTCGGACTCGTCGCGGTCGTCGACGGAGAACGGCGGGGGCTCGGCCTCGTTGAGGACCTCGACGGTGCAGTCCCCGATCTCCACCTCGCCCGTGCCGATGCCGGGGTTGACGGTGCCCTCGGGCCGCTCCCGCACGGTGCCGGTGACGGCGATGACCCACTCGGAGCGGACGTCGGTGGCGTGGTCGATCACGCACTGGATGACCCCGGTGTGGTCACGCAGGTCCACGAAGGCGAGGTGCTCGCCGTGCTCGCGCCGATGGGCCACCCAGCCGCAGACGCGCGCGGTGGTACCGACGTCGGCCTTGCGCAGAACGCCGCACAGGTGCGTGCGCATGGCGGTCGGGCGGTTCGGCTCGGGGGGTGGCGTCTGCGCGGTGGTCATGGTGGGGGGATCTCGGTGCTCAGTCTGGGTTTGCGGGGTCGGAGAGGGCGGGCGGGTCGCTCAGGGCCGCCCCGCCTCGGCCAGGAAGGCCTTCACCTCGTCCACAATGGCAGCCCGCGGCACGCTCCGCTGTTCCGCGTCGCTGCGCAGGGGGCGCAGACCGACGGTGCCCGTCTCGAGCTCCCGGTCGCCGACCACCAACGCCACCAGCGCACCGGAGCGGTCGGCCGACTTGATCTGGGACTTCATGGAGCGGCCGTCGAAGGCCCGGTCGGCTCGCAGGCCGGCCCGGCGCAGCTCGGCCGTCAGGGCGACCGCGGACTCGCCGCCAGCCGTGTCGATCACGTAGGCGTGCAGCGGCCGCGCCGCCACCACGGACTCGGTCGTGAAGACGCCCTCGGCGTCGCACGCGAGCAGCACCCGCTCCATACCGATCCCGAACCCGATCCCCGGGGTCGGGTCCCCGCCCAGGAGCTCGACCAGGCCGTCGTAGCGGCCACCGCCCCCGACGCCGTTCTGCGCCGCGTCCAGCGCGTCCGCAGCGAACTCGAACGTTGTGCGCGTGTAGTAGTCGAAGCCCCGCACCAGGCGGTGGTCGATGGTGTAGCCGACCCCGAGCGTGTCCAGCCCGGCGCGCACGCGGGCGAAGTGGGCAGCACACGGGTCGCAGAGGTGGTCCAAGAAGTGTGGCGCGTCGGCGGTGGCGGCCCGGCACTCGGCCGTCTTGCAGTCGAGTACCCGCAACGGGTTCTCGAGGTGCCGGGTCCTGTGTGCCGGGCACAGCTGGTCGACCCGCTCCACCAGGAACGCACCGAGCAGCGCGACGTAGCCCGGCCGGCAGACGCCGTCGCCCATGGAGTGCAACTTCAACGTCACCTGCTGCAGCCCGACGCCGGCGAAGAAGTCGTGAGCCAACGAGACGACTTCGACGTCGAGGTCGGCGTCGGCCGGGCCGAGCGCCTCGACCCCGAGCTGGTGGTGCTGGCGGTAGCGGCCGTGTTGGGGGTTCTCGTGCCGGAACGACGGCGCGACGTACCAGGCCTTCCACGGCGGCACCGGGTGGTGCTGGACGTAGGCCCGGGCGATGGGCGCGGTCCCCTCGGGGCGCAGCGCCATCAGCTGGCCGTCGCGGTCCGCGAAGACGTACATCTCCTTGCCGACGACCTCGCTGTCCTCGCCGATCCCCCGCAGGAACACGCCGGCGTGCTCGAGGATGGGCGTGATGGTCAACCCGTAGCCGGCGCCCTCGACCAGCGCGGCGAAACGCGCCACGGTCACCTCCCAGCGGGCGGACTCGGGCCAGAGCACGTCGTGCATGCCCTTCGGTGTGCGGGGTGTGCCTGATCCTGATCCTGATCCGGTTTCGGGCGCGGACGACCCCGGGCTCACAGAAGGCTCCGCATGGGTCGGGGGTCAGACTTTCTTGCCAGGAAGCTGACGATACGCGTCGAAGACCCCGTCGAGATGCTTCAACGCGCTGATCAGTGAATGCAGATGGGTCGGGTCGGCCAGCTCGACGTCGAAGGCCATCCGGCTGACCCGGTCCGGCGTCGTGGCCGTACGGGCGGCGACGATGTTGAGGTGGTGCTCGGAGACGACCCGCGACACGTCGGCCAGCAGGCGTGCCCGGTCGAAGGCCTGTACCTCGATGGTCGCCACGAAGACTCCATCGTTGCCCCGGTCCCATTCGACCTCCATGAGGCGTTCCCGGGAACGGTCGGCCAGCGCCGTCGCATTGGCGCAGTCGGCCCGGTGCACCGAGACGCCTCGGCCCTGGGTGACGAAGCCGACGATCTGGTCGCCCGGCACCGGGGTGCAGCACCGGGCCAGGTGGATCATCACGTCGTCGAGACCCTCGACGTAGACGCCCGTTCCGGTGCGGCGCCCCTGGCGCGGCCGGGTGGTCGGCAGGGCGATCGTCGGCAGCTGCTCGTCGGCCTCGCCGCCGCCCCGCAGCGCCTTGGTGAGACGCTGCACGATGGACTGGGCCGAGACCTGGTTCTCGCCGATGGAGGCGTAGAGCGCATCGAGGTCGGCCAGGTTCATGGTGTCGGCCACCTGCTGCAGGGCGCTCGAGCCGAGCAGCTTGTGCAGCGGCAGGCCGTCCCGGCGCAGGGCCCGGGCCAGGTCCTCGCGGCCGTTCTCGATCGCGTCCTCCCGACGCTCCCGGGAGAACCACTGGCGGATCTTGTTGCGGGCCCGGGTGGAGGCGACGATCTGGAGCCAGTCCCGCGACGGCCCGGCCGTCGGTGACTTCGAGGTGAAGATCTCGACGGTGTCGGCGCTCGTGAGCTGCGTCTCGAGCGGCACTAGACGGCCGTTGACCCGCGCCCCGATGCAGCGGTGGCCCACCTCCGTGTGGATGGCGTAGGCGAAGTCGACGGGCGTCGAGCGCGCCGGGAGCGCGATGACCTTGCCTTTGGGCGTGAAGACGTAGACCTCGTCCTGCTCCAGGTCGAGCTTGAGCGCCTCGAGGAACTCGATCGGGTCGTCGGTCTGGCGGTCCACGTCGGCGATGCGCTGGAGCCACGCCATCTCCGAGGAGTGGTCCTCCTTGGCCTTGTAGCCCCAGTGGGCGGCGATGCCGTACTCGGCCCGGTGGTGCATCTCCGAGGTCCGGATCTGCACCTCGACCGGGTTGCCCTCCAACCCGATCACCGTCGTGTGCAGCGACTGGTACATGTTGAACTTCGGCGTGTTGATGTAGTCCTTGAAACGCCCGTGCACGGGGGCCCAGATGGCGTGGATGGCGCCCAGTGCGGCCCAGCAGTCCTTCTCGGACTCGACGACGACCCGGATGGCGACGAGGTCGTTGATGTCGTCGAACTCCTTGCCCCGCACGACCATCTTCTCGTAGATGGACCAGAGGTGCTTCGGCCGCCCGGTCACGTCGGCGGCCACGCCCATGTCGCTCAGCCGCTGGCGCACGTGGACGAGCACCCGCTCGAGATACTCCTCGCGCTGTGGCGCCCGGGCCGCCACCATCTGCTCGATCTCGGCGTAGCGCTTCGGATGCAGCGTGGCAAAGGCGAGATCCTCCAGCTGCCAGCGGACCTGCTGCACCCCGAGCCGGTGCGCCAGGGGTGCGTAGACGTCGAAGGTCTCCTGGGCCGTGCGGCGCTGCTTCCACTCGGGCATGACGGCGAGCGTGCGCATGTTGTGCAGCCGATCGGCGAGCTTGATCAGCAGGACTCGCCAGTCGTCGGCCATGGCCACGAGCATCTTGCGGATGGTCGCCGCCTGCTGCGCCTCCTTGGAGTTGAACTGGAGCCGGTCCAGCTTGGTCACGCCGTCGACGACGCGCGCCACCCCCTCGCCGAAGGTCTCCTCAATCGACTCGAGCGTCAGCCCGGTGTCCTCCACCGCATCGTGCAGGAGGGCGGCGGCCACGGTCTGCTCGTCCAGACCGAGCTCGGCCACGATGGTCGCCACGGCCACGGGGTGCGTGATGTACGGCTCCCCCGAGCGCCGGAACTGCCCCTCGTGCGCCCGGGCCGCGGTTCGGCCCGCCTCGACGATCACGGAGGTGTCGTCCTCGGGGCGGTGACGGGCGAACTCGGCCAGGAGGGGGGCCAACAGGTCGCGCAGCACCGGCTCGTGTGCCTGCTCGAGCTCGAGGTCGAGGTCTCGGGCCTTCGTCTCGGTGTCTGGGTCAGTGCCGGGTGGATTCACCCGGGTCAGGGCCACCATCCATACAGGCTACCCGCCAGGGGAAATGCGGGAACGCGTCTGTGGCTGCATATGCGGCGGGCGCCCGGGTGTGTCGACGATATGCGGCGGGCTCGACCATCGTCTGACCCGTCCCGCCCACTCCGCTGAGCCCACACGGCTCAGCGCTTGCGTTTGCCCTTGCTCTTGCGCGGCCGGGGCCCGGCTGCGGCCTGGGCCGGTTGACCGCTGGCCGATCCCGGGATCGCCGAGTCGGCCGGGCGGTCCATCACCGCGGTCCCACCGGTGCCGCTGGTGCCCGAGCCGGGCCGGATCGGCCCGGTCCGTTTGGTGCCGGACCTCTGCGCCGCGCCGGCCCCGCCCCGGCTCACCTGGCCGGAGGCGGCCACGCTCATGGCCGTGGTCATGGTCGCGG
This sequence comes from uncultured Acidimicrobiaceae bacterium, assembly GCA_963755375.1. GTDB lineage: Bacteria > Actinomycetota > Acidimicrobiia > Acidimicrobiales > RAAP-2 > Bog-473. The sequence continues at coordinate 1,010,961 of CAVWKG010000016.1, forward strand.
CATCGAGGGCGGAGTACCACTCCTGCGCGCTGCCCCGCTTGGCCAGGCGGTCCGCGATCTGCACCCAGCGGTCCTCGCGCTCCTTCATCATGCAGAGCACCGGCGCGGCGATGAAGATCGACGAGTAGGCCCCCGAGAGCAAGCCGACGAAGAGGGCCAGGCCGTAGGACTGCAAGGTCGTGGCGCCGAGGAGCTGCGCGCCGATCAGCAGAACGGCCAGCACCGGGAGGATGGCCACCATGGACGTGTTGATCGACCGGGCCAGGGTCTGGTTCATGGACAGGTTGATGAGCTGCGGGTAGGTCAACCGGCCACTGCTGCCGATCCCCCGGGTGTTGTCACGGACGCGGTCGAACACCACGACGGTGTCGTAGAGCGAGTAGCCAAGGATAGTCAGGATGGCGACCACGGTGTCCGGCGTGACTTGGAAGTTGAAGATCGAGTAGATGCCGATGGCCACCAGGACGTCGTGGATCATGGCGATGAAGGCCGCCAGCGCCATCTTGGGTTCGAAGCGGATGCTGATGTAGATCGCCACCACGATGAAGAAGATGATGAGCGCCTCGATCGCCTTGTCGGTGATGGAGGATCCCCACGTCGGCCCGACGGTGGTGATGCTGATCTTGTCCTCCTGCGTCGTGGGCAGCGTGCTCGTCGGCGATGTCGTCGTGGTAGTGGGCGCGGCGGCCGCCGCTCCCCCCTTGGCCGTCGTCGTCGTCGTGGCCTTGGCAGTCGTCGACGTGGTCGTCGACGAGGTCGGGGGGGCGTGCGTCGCCGTCAGGGCGAGCAGCGACTTCTGGACGTTCTTGTTGACCGCGTCCTGCTGGTCCGAGGACAGGTTGTTCAGGTCCGACTGCACGTTGAGCGTCTGCTTGCTCCCGCTACCGAGCAGCTCCACGGTTGGATCGACCAACCCGGTGCCCTTCAGGGCATCGGTCGCCTGGGTCTGGGTGACCCCCGGCGCGGCGATGGTCCACTCGGTGCCGCCCTTGAACTCGATACCCAGGTTCAGCCCCCCCCGCAGCACGATCGACACGATCCCGAGCACGATGATGAGCGTCGAGATGCTGAACCAGATCTTGCGCTTGCCCACGAAGTCGAACCGGGTCTCGCCCCGGTAGAGCCGGGCGATCGGGCCGTGACCCCGCCGCGGCTTGGCCAGGAGGGCGCGGGCGGCGTCGTCGAGGCTGACGAGTTCCTCTTCGTCGAGACTGTCCGTGTCGACGCTCTCCTCGAGCTGCTCGACGTCCTCCTCGGGGACCTCGTCGAGCGAGCTGCCGTCGTCGGGGCGGTCGCCGTCGCTCACGAGCCGCCACCCCCCGCGGCACCGACCGGCACGGCCTGCTTCTGCGGGCCGGCGCCGAGGCCGGTCGCGATGCTGAAGGCACCCGAGCCCTGCAGCCGTTGGCTCTGGCCCAGCAGGATGACGAGCGGGCGTGTGTAGAACCACGTCACGGCCATGTCCATGATGGTCGAGAGCCCGAGGAAGAAGGCGAAGCCCTTCACGTTGCCGACGGCGACGAGATACAGGACGATCGCTGCCAGCAGCGACACGAAGTCAGCGGCCCACACCGTCCGCCACGCGCTCTTGAAGCCGCGGTCCACCGACGTGCGCACCGACCGGCCCGATCTGGTCTCGTCCTTGAGGCGTTCGAAATAGACGATGTACGAGTCGACGGTGATACCGATCGACACGATCAGGCCGGTGATGCCCGCGAGGTCGAAACTGGGCGCCACCGATGTGTGCCCCAGCGCCGAGATGATGGCCCACAGCATCATGGCGGTCAGCACCAGACCGGAGATCACGACCAGCCCGAGGCCGCGGTAGTAGAAGAGGACGTAGAGGAGCACGAGGGCGAGTCCGGCGATGCCGGCGCCGAGTCCCGCCACGAGCGCGGAGTGCCCCAGGGTGGCCGAGACCGTCTCCGACGTCGCCGCCTTCAACACCACCGGCAGGGCGCCGAAGTTCATCGCCTGCGCCAGGTTCTGCGCGTCCGCCTGCGTCAGGTTCCCCGAGATCTCACCCTTGCCCTGAAACGACGAGAACGTCGCCTGTCCCGGCTGGATCACCGGCGCCGAATAGACCTCGCCGTCGAGCTCGATGCCCAGTATCTCGTGGAAGTTCTCCGAGGCCACCTTGTCCCACAGATTCGAACCGGCCTGGCCGGCCAGGCTGTAGTCGACGACCCAGGCTCCGGTCTGGTTCTGGGTCGCCTGGGCGCTGGCGATGGAGCGGCCCGTCATCTCGGAGGGCCCGAGGACACAGCGCAGCTGGGCGGACCCGTCGCAAGCGCCGTTGATCCCGGGCAGGAGCACCGTGCTGCTGGCGTAGCCGGGCTTCTCGACGCTCGTCGAGGGATACGCCTCGTACTGGGGATCGGGTGGCACATTGTTCGTCGAGCCGCTCGACTGCACTCCGAGGTTGGCCGCGGTCAACTCTGACGACGTCGTACAGGCGGGAACCGTCCCGATGCCCCGAGGCAACGCCTTGCCCTTGGAGCCCTTCGGGACGGCCTGGGGGTACGCCCAGCACTCGACCGGGCGGAAGTACATGCGCGCCGTCTGGCCGATCTGGTTGAGCACCTGTTGCGCGTTCGTCACGCCCGGGATCGAGACCGAGATCTGGTTCTTGCCCGAGGTCTGCACCTGCGCGCCCGACACGCCGAGCCCGTTGACGCGGAGATTCAAGATGTTGACGGTCTCGGCCAGGTCCGCCTGGGAGATGTGCTGCCCCTCGGCGGTGTAGACGACCGCCACCCCGCCGGCGAGGTCCAGCCCCAGGCGGGGCGACCACTTGGCGCCGAAGACGGCCGCGAATGATCCGAGGGCGATCGCCACCACGACGATCACGCTGATCCAGAGGCCGCGTCGTTGACGTCGCTGGGCCCGACCCCCCGACTTCGGGCTCACGCCTCTTCGGCCTCCCCACCGAGGTCGCCGCTGCTGGCGGCGCCGTCCCCACCTACGTCGTCGATGTCGTCGTCATGCGCGTCGCTCGGCGCCTGCTTGGTGCCGGTGCCGTTGTTGGCGCCGCTCGCCAGCGGCTTGACGTCCGTGACGGGCTCGTCATCGACCCGCACGTCTTCGATCGGCTCGATCTTCTTGGCGATCGCCTGGCGGACGAAGACGATCCGGGTCGGCTGGGGGCCGTCGAGGTTGCCGTCGTCGCCCAGGGCGCCCGTCAAGAGCGTGTAGCGGTCGCCGTGGACCTCGAGAACGGTGCCGATGACGCCCCCGACCGTCTGTACCTCGTCTCCGATGTCGAACCCCGAACCCTTGGACTGCCGGGCAGCCTGGGCCTTTCTCTGCTGGGGCCGGATGAAGAAGAAGTAGCCCAACAACCCGATCGCCACCAGGGGCAACAGGGTCAGCAGTGAGCTGGAACTGGACTTCGAAGCGGCGGCCAGCACGAGGTGGGCCACCGACGGGTTTGGTGTCATGGGGATCCTTGGACCGCAATCGGTTGCGACGCGCCACCCTAGTGCCTTGATTCCCGATCTCCCGGGCACTGGAAGGCCGCTGGAGCACCCGAAGGGGCGATCGGCGGGCCGGCGCTCTGGCTGCCGGAGTGGCGCCTCGCACACTCGCCTCCCGGCGGGAATAACGCCCCGTATGCAGGTGTCCGGCGAGTGCGGCGCCCGGGCAACCCGACTGCAACCCTTTGTCGCCCCGGTTGCGACACCCACTGTGCAAGGTACCGACCATCAGTAACAGCAACCTCGCGGTGAAGGTCGTTCGGGGGACCGACCAGGTGAGAGTCCGAAGGAGGGGAACGGACTCTTACGAGGGGGACACCGAGAGGGGATACGGAGTAGCGAAGAGGTGCGCCGGCCTTCCAAGGCCGTCGGACGGGGGTTTCCGAGGGGACCGACGACCTGGACCGGCGCACCTTTCGCTCCCGTGAGTCCTTTGGTAATCCGGTGGGATCCACCACGTGTGCCCTCCGGAACTCCCCGCCCGCAGGCAACCCCCATGGCCGGCCAGGCGGTCCCATCCGGCCACCCGATGGCCTCTGCAGGCAGCCTGGAGCCTCCGTTTTGACCGTCTGAGACCTAATCCGGCGGTTGAACAGGCACTTTCCGCCGGCCGAGGGGTGTGACTTATTCACTCAGATTGGCCATTTGCCCAGTACAGTTGCAGCCTGATGCGCGATGGTCATATCTCCGTGCTGGTCATCGAGGACGAGGCTGACATCCGCCAACTCCTCCGGACCCTCCTCGAGCGCGAGGGTTTCACGGTGGCGGAAGCCACCGAGGGCCGCGACGGCGTCCGCCAGTTCCACCAGAGCCATCCCGACATCGTCATCCTCGACGTCGGGCTCCCCGACCTGGACGGTTGGCAGGTCCTCGAGCGAATCCGGGACATGAGCGACGTGCCGGTGCTCATGCTCACGGCCCTCGGGACCGAGAGGGACAAGGTGCGGGGGCTCAATTCCGGCGCCGACGACTACCTGACCAAGCCCTTCAGCCGGGTCGAGCTTCTGGCCCGCCTGCAGGCCGTCAGCCGGCGCCAGGTCGCCAAGGGCGAGCCGGTGACGACGTTCGACGACGGCACCCTGCACGTCGACTTCGCCCACCAAGAGGTGACGGTCGACGGCCAAACGATCATCTTGACGCCCACCGAATACCGGCTCCTCGCGACGTTGGCGCGCCATCAGGGACAGGTCCTCTCGTCCGACCAGCTCATCGAGCTGGCCTGGGACGACCCGAGCGGGTTGGCCCCGTCCCGGGTGAAATACGCAGTGTTGCGGCTCCGCCGCAAGCTGGGCTGGGACGAAGGTGACGAGGGCCCGATCGAGACCGTTCGGGGCTTCGGATACCGCTACCGCTCGCGGAACCGGTGAACAAGCCTGTTCAGTCCCAAGCCGACGCCGACGGGCGGCGCGATCCACAACCGGCCGGTTCCAGCCTGCCCATAGGGTTCTCCGGCTCCATGCGGGTGCGACTCCCGGTCTTCGCCCTGGTCGCCATCGGCACGGTCCTGATCGCCGTGATTCCCTTCCCCCACGACGCCCGCCGCGAGATCTCCATCGCCGGCGTCATCTTCTTCGCGCTCGTCGCCGCCGCATTTCTGCTCCCCTGGGACCGCTTGCCCGACTGGGCCTGGCTCATCATCCCGATCGGCTACATCGCGGTCATCGCGATCATCCGTGACGCCCAGGGCGGCTCGGACTCTGGGTTGGTGGTCGTCTACCTCCTGCCGATCGTGTGGCTCTCGCTCTACGGGCGCCGCTTGCACCTGCTGGTCGGCCTCTTCTGCATGGATCTGGCGCTGCTGGTCCCGCTCCTGATCGTCGGGCCACCCAAGTACCCGTTCCTCGAATGGCGCCAGGTCGCCGTGATGGCCACCGTCACCACCTTGGTCGCGTCAACCGTGTACACGATGGTCTCGCGGGACCGGGCCTTCCTGGCCGATTCCGCGCAGCAGTCGCGCATCGCCCGCCGGAACGCCCGTGAGGCGGACTACGCCCGGGACCGCCTCGAGACACTGCTGCGGGCGGCCACCGGGAGCGCCATCATGGGTGTCGACCCGTCGGGGACGGTGACGTTCTTCTCGGCGGGAGCGGAACAGATGCTGGGCTACCGGGCCGCAGAGGTGGTGGGCTTCCACTCGATCGCGGACTTCATCGATCCCGCCCAGATCGATGAGCGGCGCCAGGCGATCGACGCCATGCGGACCGCACTGGAACCCGTTGACGCCGAGACGGCGGCTGAGGTCCCGTGGACCGCGACACGCAAGGACGGCCAGCAGCGCCGGTGCGTCGTGCGGGTGCGGGCACTGCCCGTCCCGACGCCTGACATCGTGCTCGACGAGGAGCGGGGCGACGAGGCCGAGGACGTCGAGACGGAGGCCGTCACCCACTCGAACGGCTGGATGCCCCAGGGTGACGACGGGCTGGCTCCCGCCAACGGCGGCTACGTGGTCGTCGCCATCGACGTGACCGAACGGGAGGAGCTGGCCGCCGATCGGGAGCGCCTCTACGCCATTCAGAAGGAGGTCACGCAGTCGCTCATTGAGCAGAACAATCGCTTGCGCGAGCTCACCCAGATGAAGGACGACGTGGTGGCGACGGTGTCCCACGAACTGCGCACGCCGATCACGTCCATCCGAGGCTTTGTCGAGCTTCTGCTCGACGCCACGTCGGATCTGACCGAGAGCCAGATGCGCATGCTGCAGACCATCGAGCGCAACGCAGAGCATCTGCAGCGGGTGGCCGAGGACCTCCTGGCCGACCCGGGCGCCGGCCGGGGGCTGCGGGTCGCCTTCACCGAACTGGACCTGAGCCGTCTCGCTGAGGACGCGGTGCATGCGATGCAGACCTCGGCGACGGTCGCCGGGATCGTGCTGACCATCGACCCCGGCGACGAGGTACCGATCTTCGGCGACCCAACTCGCCTGCACCAACTTCTGGGCAACCTCCTCTCCAACGCGATCAAGTTCTCGCCCCGCGGCGGCCGGGTCCACGTGATCGTCGACAACGTTGACTCCTACGCCAGGGTGCAGGTGCTCGACGAAGGGCCCGGCATCCCCGAGGGCGAGCGCGACCAGCTCTTCGAACGCTTCTACCGCCTGGCGTCGTCGACCGAGATGGGCGTGCCCGGGACCGGCCTGGGCCTCGCCATCGCCAAGTCCGTCGCCGAGGCGCACGAGGGTTTCGTCGACATCGTGGACACGCCTGGCTGGTCGACCACCTTCAGGGTGTACCTCCCCCTGGGCGCCTCGGTGGCCTCGGTCGTCCGGACCGGGTAACCCCGGCCCCCGCCCGGACGGACGGGTTCACGCCGCGAGAAAACCTCCCGACTGGTGTGCCCACAGGCGGCCGTAGACGCCGGAACGGCCGGCCGAGAGCAGCTCGGCATGCGTGCCCTGCTCGACCACGCGGCCCCGGTCGAGCACCACGATCCGGTCGAGGCGGGCGATGGTGGCCAGCCGGTGCGCCACGACCAGGGCGGTCGTGCCCTCCATGAGGTGCCACAGCGCCTCCTGCACGAGTGACTCCGACTCGGAGTCCAACGCCGACGTGGCCTCGTCCAGGACGAGCACCTTGGCCCCCTTGGCCATGGCCTGTGCGATGGCGACACGCTGGCGCTGACCGCCGGAGAGCTTCATGCCCCGCTCCCCCACCACGGTCTCGTAACCGTCGGGAAGGCGCTGCACGAACTCGTCCACGTAGGCCGCACGACCGACGGCGCGCACGAGGTCCATGTCGACGCCGTTCCCGCCGTTCCGGCTTTCCATGCCGTAACAGATGTTCTCGGCGATGGTGCGGTGGAGCATCTGCGGTTCCTGAGGCACGTAGGCGATATGGCCGCGCAGGGAATGCTGGGTGACGCACGCGATGTCCTGACCATCGATCTCGATCAGGCCACCGTCACGGTCGGCGTAGCGCAGCATCAACTTGGTCAGTGTCGTCTTGCCCGAACCCGAGGGTCCGACCAGCCCGACGTGCTCGCCCGGTTCGATGCGCAGGTCCAGTCCCTCGAACAACGGGGCCCCCGCGCGATAGCCGAACCACAGGTCTCGGAACTCCACCCGCCCGCGCGGCACCACCATGTCGGGTGCGCCCGGGACGTCGACGATGTCGGGTTGCGTGGCGGCGATGCCGGCGAACTTCGCACAGCGGCCGATGGACCGGGAGATCAACCGGATGAACTCGAACGACTCTTCCAGGCCGGTGCCGACGAACGTCGCGTAGAACAGGATCAGGTAGACCGCTCCCGCCGCCGCGACGTGGTGCAGCGCCAGGACCACCCCGACCACGATGGAGGCCCAGTTGAAGAAGGCCATCGCCGACTCCATCTGGATCCGCGTGGCGGTGAAGACCCGGCGTGCCCGCAGGTCCGCGCTGAGCGAGTCGGCCACGAGTGCGCCGACGTTGTCCTTCTCCCGCTCCTCGGCGGCCTGGGAGCGCACAGTGGTCAGGTTGGCGATGGTGTCGGCGATGACCCCGGTCGCCCGGGAGTGGGCGTCGGAGAACTCCTTCTCCGCCGCCACGACCCGACCCATGCGGCGCTGCAGCACAATGGCGAACACGGCGACCAGCCCAGCCATGACCAGCGCCACGGGCCAGGCCACGACGCCAAGGACCACGATGGCCCCGATCGTCGTGACGCCGATGCGCAGGATGCCCCAGACCATGGCGTCGATCATGTCCACGAAGGCCCAGGTCGACGTCTCCAGCGTGGCGATGACCTCGCCCGAGGGCCTGTCGGTGTGCCACGAGTGACTGAGGCCGATCAGATGGTCGTAGCCGCCGGTGATGGCACGGCCGAATGAGCGCAGGGTGGCGCCCCAGTTCATCCAGCCGCCGATGCGCCCGAAGAGCGTGGCGGCGGCCAGCACGAACGCGTAGGCGACCAGCAGGGGGCCAAAGGACTGCCACAGGCCTTCGTGCGGCCCGAGCTGCGCGATGCGGCTCAACAGCGCCGCGAAGAGCAGTGGCGCCGCCACGGCGTTGGCCAGGGTGCCCAGCACGATGGCGGTGCAGGCACCCGTGAAGGCGCCGCGGTCGGGCTGCATCTGGCGCCAGCAGTACGCCAGGGTCTCCTTGGTCGATGCGGTGGGAAAGAGGGTGCGTTCACCCATGGGTGTCTCCAGTTGGGAGGTGAAGCGAGCGGGTCGAGGCAACGGGCGCACTCGTGGTGCGCGGTGGACCTCGGATTGCGTCCGGGCGGTCAGCCCGGCGGTGTCGTGGTCGGCGTCAGTGACCAGTAGGGCAGAGATCGGGCCCGACCATGCGGGACCTCCCTCCGACGGCACCAAGCTCAAAGACGGGCCGCTGGGCCACGATGGTGGACGCGAACAGCCTCGAGCACGTCGAGCGCGTCGTCATTCCTGCCATGTGGTCACCTCGCTTCCGTCTTGTGGTGCAACCCCGAAAAGCTAGCCCATCACATCACCAAACGGCGCAAGAAATGTGAATTGACGCGTGCGGCACGGATGACGGACGCCCCGTCAGAAGAGTGGAGGCGTGTTCATTGCGTCGGCGGCTGACGCCGGCCGTTCCAAACCAAGGTGGGTCCAGGCGCGCTGCGTCGCCACCCGGCCCCGCGCCGTGCGCTGGATCAGCCCGCTCTGAAGCAAGAACGGCTCGTACGCATCCTCGATCGTGTCCGGCTCCTCGCCCACGCACTGCGCCAGGGTGGTCAGGCCCACCGGCTGACCGCCGAAGCGGCCGCACAGCGTGCCGAGGATGGCCCGGTCAACCTTGTCCAGTCCCAGCTCGTCCACCCCGAAGAGCTCGAGACCGTCGCTGGCGGTGGCGCCGTCGATGTAGCCCTCACCGCGCACCTCTGCGAAGTCCCGCACCCGGCGCAGCAACCGGTTGGCCACCCGCGGCGTGCCGCGGGACCGCTCCGAGATCCTGATGGCGCCGTCGGCGTCGATCCGGACCTTCAGGATGCGAGCCGACCGCTCCACGATGGCACGCAGGTCAGCCGGGTCGTAGAGGTCCAGCCGCCCCACGAAGCCGAAGCGGTCCCGAAGAGGGCCGGCAACAAGGCCGGTCCGGGTAGTGGCACCGACCAGGGTGAAGTTCGGGAGCTCCAGGCGAATGGAGCGGGCGGTCGGGCCCTTGCCGATCAGGATGTCGAGGCGGCCGTCCTCCATGGCCGAGTACAGCATCTCCTCGACGGATCGGTGCAGACGGTGGATCTCGTCGATGAAGAGCACATCGCCGTCCTGCAGGTCCGTGAGCAGCGCGGCGAGATCGCCGGCCCGGGTCAGGACGGGGCCGGCGGTGATGCGGAACCCGGCCCCCATCTCTGTGGCGACGATTCCGGCCAGGGACGTCTTGCCCAGTCCGGGTGGACCAGCGAAGAGGATGTGGTCGACGGTCTGGCCCCGCTGACGGGCCGCCTGGAGCACGATCCCCAGATGCTCGACCAGCTGCGGCTGCCCGAGGAACTCGGCCAGCGACCGGGGCCGGAGCCCCACCTCCTCGAGCTCCTCGGCGCCGTTCGACGCCACCGGATCGATGACACGCTGGTCCTGCCCGGCGATGGCACCGGCGGCACCAGTTGCGCCAGCTGGACCGGCCGCTACACCCGCTGCACCATCTACATCGGCCCCATCAGGCACGGGCTCCGACTCCGAGTCCACAGCCAGAACCTCCCGGCGGGCGCGCGGGCTCACCCGCTCACCGCGAGGCCAGCTCGCGCAGGGCGAGGCGGAGCATCTCTTCCACCCCGACATCGTCGCGTAGGCCGTCGAGCGCACCGCGGATCTCCTCGGGGGCGTACCCGAGCTCGCTGAGTGCCGCCCGCGCCTCGGCCCGGGAGGTCCGGTCACCCGCCGACACCACCGACGCCGCCGCACCGCCGCCGGACAGCGACAGGTCGGGCAGGTCCAGCCGGCTCTTCAATTCAATCAGCAGCCGGGCCGCCGTCTTGCGCCCCACACCCGGCACCGTGCACAGGGTGTCGAGATCCTCCTCGAGCACCGCCGTGGACAACGCCGCCGGCGACAGCGCCGCCATGATGGAGAGGGCAAGCGCAGGACCGACCCCGTGCGAGCCCAGCAGCACCTCGAAGCACCGCCGCTCGTCATCGTGCACGAACCCGTACAGCACGATCGCGTCCTCGCGCACATGGGTGTGCACGTACAGCGTCGCCTCGGCCCCGCTCCCCGCCGTGACCAGCACCGCCGCCGTGGCGGGGGTGACGGCGACCCGGTAGCCCACGCCACCGACGTCGATGATCACCTCGCCCTCACCGGTCCGTACCACCACCGCTCCACGAAGCAGTCCGATCACCCTGTTTCCTCCTTCAGAAGTCCGGTTCCCTCCTTGACGAGTGCGGCACGCATGGCCCGGCGCAACGGCACGGTGGTCAGGTGGCAGACCGCCAGGGCGAGCGCGTCGGCCACGTCGGGCGGCCCCTCGACCGCCGGCAAGCCGAGCACATGGGCCACCATGCGCTGCACCTGCTCCTTGGTGGCCCCCCCGTAGCCCACCAGGCTGAGCTTCACCTCGTTGGCGGTGTACTGGTCGATCTCGCAGCCGCCCTCGGCGGCGACGAGGAGCGCCAGCCCGCTGGCCTGGCCGACCGACATCGCCGTCTTGACATTGACCTGGAAGAAGACCCGCTCGACCACCACCGCCTGCGGCCGCAGCTCCCGTACTAGCGCCCGCAGCTCCGTGTGCAGGATCAGCAGGCGCTCGGCCAGGGGCGCGGCGGGATCGGTCTCGATCACCCCGGCTGCATGGGCCCGCAGCGCCGCGGTGCCCTCGGCCCGGGCCACCAGCCCGTAGCCGCAGCGTGAGAGCCCGGGGTCGATGCCCAATACGAACATGCGTTCGCAGGATAGCCGGGGACGCTGCGCAGGGGGCGGATCTGGGTGAGGGGGGCGCCGGCCTCCCCGGGCTCAGCCTTCGAAGGCGGCCAGGACCTCGTCGGAGATGTCGGCGTTGGAGTGGACGGCCTGCACGTCATCGTGGTCGTCGATCGCTTCGAGGAGGCGGAGGACCTTCTTGGCCTCAGCCTCGTCGGGGACGGCGACCAGGGTCGTGGGCTCGAGGCTGAGGTCGACGGACTCGGGCGTGATGCCGGCGTCGTCGAGAGCCTGGCGCACCGACTCGAGGTCGGCCGGCGCGCTGGTGACGACCCAGGCGGCGCCGTTGCTGCTCATGTCCTCGGCGCCGCCCTCCATGGCGATCTCCATGACCTTGTCCTCGTCGCTGTCGAGGCCCACGGTCACGATGCCCTTGCGCTCGAACTGCCAGCCGACGGCGCCGGGCTCGGCCATGTTGCCGCCGTTGCGGCTGAAGACGTTGCGCATCTCGGCGCCGGTGCGGTTGCGGTTGTCGCTGAGGACCTCGACCATGATGGCCACGCCACCAGGGCCGTAGCCCTCGTAGTTGATGGCCTCGTAGCGCACGCCCTCGAGGTCGCCGGTCCCGCGCTTGATCGCCTTCTCGATGGTGTCGAGAGGGACGCTCGCCGCCCGTGCCTTCTGGTACGCCGTCCGGAGGGTGGCATTGGCCTCGAGGTCCCCTCCCCCGTCCCGTGCGGCGACCTCGACGAGGCGGATGCACTTGGCGAAGATCTTGGCGCGGGCCTTGTCCTGGGCGCCCTTGCGATACTTGGTGGTCGCCCACTTCGAGTGACCCGACATGTTCCCTCGTTCCTCCCTGGCCTCGATGCCCCGTTCTTGCCCAGCTCCGGGTGGTCCGGTGGCCGGTGGCGCCGGGCAAGTGGGAAGAACGATTGTATCGAGGCTGGTCCGGGTTCAGCCCGGGACGAGGGTGACGGGGACGGAGACGGCCTGGTCGACCGCCAGGCGGTAGGTCCCCGGCGGGGCGTGTTGGACCGTGGCGGGCGATTCGCCGGACCCGATGGCTTCGCTCTGGTTCCAGAAACCCGTGGTGGTGGCGGTGCTGTGCGGCCCCAGGCGCAGACCCACCTCGTCGGGGCAGTTGTACGCCACGGGACCGGGGTACACGTTGACGCCGAGGGCATTGCTGATGACCAGAGAGAGGATCCCGCAGGGTCCGACCGTCAGCGATCGCCGTGCCTGGGGGACGTGCTGGGCCAGCGCGGCGCCGCACGTCGTGCCCCCCGTGTTGCGGAGTCGGACCGTGTAGGGCACCGGCTCGGCGGGCGTGAAGGCGCGGCCGGCCACGGTCACGCTGAGGAGGATGCGTTGCGCGTTGCAGTTCCCGAAGGCGACGTGGGCGGAGCGGCTGAGGATCGGGGTGGCGCCGCCGGCCGACGTGGGCGCGGATGCGGGCGCGGCGGACAGCAGGGTGGCGGTACCCACTGCGATGGCGGTGAGGACGGCCCTCATACATCTAGAGACGCTAGGAGGGCCGGTCGGGTTCGACGTGGTCGGTCAGCCGGGGTCGGGCGCCGACGACCGTGATGCTGGGCGGCGGCGCATACGCCCTGACGCTGCCCGAGCAAGCGGATCAGAACGTGGCCACCGTTCCACGGGCGCGCCTGGTCGCCCTGCTGAACAGGGGGCACATGTTTCTGCTCGAGGACCCTCACGCGGTGATCGACGAGATCGTGCGCGCCGTCGAGGGCCCGGTTGGGGGGTGGGCCGGGTGGGCCGGGTGGGCCGGGTAGGGCCAGGGGTCGACGCCGGAGCTCATTTCCGCGGCGGACGCCAGGTCGGCGAGGGCGAGGACACGAACGCCCTTCCCTGTGGACTGACGAAGCGAACATCGCCCTGAGCGTTCCCGTCCATCTTCCATCCGAGCTCGTGCACCCGGCTGTGGTGGGCCACGCAGAGGGTGAGGAGATTCGACATGACCGTCCGCCCCTGCTTGGAGGCCCACACGATGTGGTGGACGTCGGTCACGTTCCGACAGCCACAGCCGGGGAAACGGCACCCGTTGTCCCGGCGCCGGATCTCGATCCGCTGGGCATCGCTGGGGTCGCGCTGCAGCTGCTTCTGGTCGAGGCTGGTGCCGTCGGGCGCGTCGAACGACAGCGTGATGTCGGCGTTGCAGGCCAGACGCCGTGCGACCTCGGCCGAGACCGGGCCGACGCCTTGTATGGAGGCGTGGCCGTACCCCTCTCCGTAGAGGAGGCGCTCGAGGTCGGTGTGCACGATCATTGTCGTCTGGCCGCCGCCGTGGACGGGCGCCGGGCCGTTGCCGCCTAGCCGACTGGCCCGCTTGCGGCGCCCCTGCTCCACGCAGATATCGAGGAGGGCGTCGGCGCAGCGGCTCTCGAAGCGCACGTAGTCCGGGTCGTTCGCACTCGGATGGTCGTCGCGGCGGGCCCGCCCGAGCACCGCGGACTTCACCAGGGCGTACGCGTCACCCGTGAGCTGTGCCCAGAGCAAGCGGCGCTCGTCGTCGAAGCGGACGTAGCGGCGCTGGAAGTGCTTCGCCGCATCGGCGTCCGTCGCCCCCTTGACCTCGGCTACCAGTTGCCGGGCCTGCTTCGGCGTCCAATGCTCCGACGCCTGGGCCAGGTCAGCGTCGGTCTCGGGCGTGGCCACCGCGGCCAGGGGGGCGAAGACATCGAGCGTGAGGCGACCGTCGGCCAGGGCACCCGAGAGTCCCGGGAGGTCCTTCACCTTCGCCGCGGACTCGACCAGGGTGCGGGCGCGGGCGCGACTGACGTGACAGTTCGCGACCAGCCAATCGCGCATGGACAACGAACCGTCCCCGCGCCAGGCCTCCGTACGATCGAACTCCGCGATGTCACGGAGCATGGCGCCCTCGTGCTCGGAGATGACGCGCTGGTGCGCGCCGATGCTCTGCGCGAGCTCGTTCGAGCGCGGGTCGCCGCCGTAGTCCCGGCAGAGAGGCCGGGACTCGCCGGTACGAGCCGGCTGCGAACCTCGGGCGGCAGTTGCCATAACGACGAACGGTTGGCGCACAGGACCCGAATGTCCGCACGGTTCGGCACTACGACACGGCGACAGCCGGAGTGACGGCCCGGGCGCGGTACGGCCGGCGAAGCAAGGAGGCGCTGGTGATCAGCATGACGATCAGGAACCCGACATAGGCACCCCAGCCGATGATCAACCAGGCGTGGCCGTGATAGCTGCTGAACGTGACACCGATCCAGACCGCGATCGCGTTGAAGGCGGCGACCACGAGGGCGACCCAGCCGAGCCAGGGCATGGCCAGCTCGCCGCGCACCATGGCCCACCCGAGGGCGCCGAGGAACACCGCGGTCATCACGGATGTGACCGAGAAGAAGATCGTGTTCAGATCGCCGAGCGCGCGCACCAGTGATGGATCGGCGAGGCCGCCCGGCTGCGCGTCCATGAACGCCAGCAGCACGGTGGGCAACGCGGCCATCGCGGTGGTGACGGCCACACCGATGCCGGACCCGAACACAATTGGCGACAGCGACTCCACGTCGCCTTCGGACCGCCGCAGGACGCGATGCAGATAGCCGACGAACCAGAGCAGCGCGCCGGCGGCGAAGAAGTCGAAGATCATGCCCGCCTGGAGTGCGGTGTGATGGTCGTGGACCCAGGCCAGCGTTTTGGCGGGACCCGCATCGACGCGCGGCTGCTGGGGATAGATGAAACCGGAGAGCACGGCCAGCAAGAAGAACGCCAGACCGCTCAACGCGCCGATGCGCTCGAACGTACGGTCATTCATTCGATCCCCTTTCGTCACGAAGGACAGGGGTCAATATAGGACCGGGGCCGTGGCGTGGCTCGGTGAGCTCAGCGTATGACGGACGTTCCGAACCGCTCGAGGGTCTCGAGCGCGTGGGCCAGCGAATCGCCGGGCACGCCGACCCCCGACCACGTCACGCCGATCGCCGCCAGCTGCTCCGTGGCGGCCAGCTGGGCGTCGGGATCGAACGTGTCACGACCCGGATCGCCCCCGGCGTTAGAGCCGAACGACACGTCGATGCTGGCGGGATCCCGTCCGGCCTCCTCCATGAACTGCCAGAGCTCGTCGAGCATCGGGCGGAGATCGTCCACGGACTCGAGCGGCCGTGTCTTAGCGGTGCTGGCCAGGACTCTGGGGGCGGGAAAGGGGCTCCAGCCATCGGCGTGGCGGGCCACCCGTTGCCGCGAGATGCGGCTGTTCCCGCCGATCCAGATCGGCGGATGCGGCGCAGGCTTCGGGTTGGCCGACTGTCCTCTGGCGGTGAACGTCGTCCCCTGGTGGGCGAACTCGTCTTCGCTCCAGACCCCGCGGATCACCTCGATGGCTTCGTCGAAGAGCGCATTGCGGTGATCGAAGTCGACGCCGAGCGCCTGATACTCGCCCCGCATGTAGCCGGTGGCGACCGCGAGCGTGAAGCGTCGGTCCGAGAGCGCATCAAGGGTGGCCGCCGCCTTGGCCACCAGGAACGGGTTGCGGTAGGGCAGCACGACGATGTTGGGGATGAGGCGCATCCGGTCCGTGACGGCGGCACAGAAGGCGAGCGCGGCGAACGGGTCGAGGGCGTCGTGGCCGCCGGCCTTCAACCACTTCTCGCTCGGGGCCGGGTGGTCGGTGAAGCCGATGCCGGAGAATCCAGCTGCTTCGGCCACGTGGCAGAACCGGGTGAGCGCGGTCTTGGTGATCAGCTCGGGGTTGTAGGGATGCGTCGTGAGCGGGTACGTCACCCAGTAGTTCATGGCGCTGACCCTAGTGTTCCGATGGCGGCGATTTCGGGGTTCGCCGATGCCCGGGCGTCTGTTCGAGGGCCGGCCCTAGGCTGCGCAGCGTCCCGTCTCCCGTTCGAAAGAGGGCACCGATGCAGCTCGGACTCGAAGGCAAGGTGGCGGTCGTGACCGGCGCCAGCAGAGGCATCGGACTGGCGGCCACGCGGGCGTTGACCTCGGAGGGCGCCCATGTCGTGGCCGCGGCACGCAACAGCTCGCTCGAGCTCGACGCGCTGGTTCGTACCGGGACGGTCGAGTCGGTCGCCGTCGACCTCTCCACACCCGCCGGACCCGCCGACCTGGCCGCCGCGGCTCTCTCGCACGGCCGGATCGACATCCTGATCAACAACGTCGGTGCCGCGCGGACCCGCCTCGGCGGCTTCCTGAGCATCACCGACGACGACTGGGCTACCTCCTTGACGCTCAACCTCATGGCGGCGGTGCGGATGAGCCGCGCCGTCCTGCCCACCATGATCGCTGCGGGCGCCGGCACCATCGTCACCACGAGCTCCGTCAACGCCTTTCTCCCCGACCCGGCGGTCCTCGACTACAGCGCGGCCAAGGCGGCCGTGGCGAACTTCTCGAAGTCCCTCTCCAAGGAAGTGGCGCAGCACAACATCCGGGTCAACACCGTGAGCCCCGGGCCCGTGTCGACGGCACTGTGGCTCGGCGACGACGGTGTCGCCCAGACCGTCGCCCGCGCGACCGGCGGGGATCCTGATGCCGTCGCGCACCAGGCCGCGGCGGATGCGGCGACCGGCCGCTTCACCACTCCCGACGAGGTGGCGGACCTCATTGTGTTCCTGGCCAGCGCACGAGCCGGCAATGTCACCGGGGCCGACTTCACCGTCGACGGAGGGCTCATCAAGACGCTTTGATCTGGGTGCACGATCCCGCAACCACCGACCCGAGAGGAGCCTGACCCATGAACACATTCCTCACCGAGGTCCGTGAGACCTTGGCTCCCGACCGGACCGAACGTTTCGGTCCGCTGCCACCGCTCCTCGTCGCCATGACGGTGGTCACCGGGCTCGTCGACTCGTTCAGCTATCTGACGCTGGGCCATGTGTTCGTCGCCAACATGACGGGGAACGTCGTGTTCCTGGGGTTCGCGATCGTGGGAGCGCAAGGCTTCTCGATTACCGCGTCCCTCGTGGCGCTGGTGGCGTTCGGTTTGGGATCCGTCCTCGGTGGGCGGATCGTGGCCCGCTTCGGCCATCACAGGGGTCATCACGTGGCGGTCGCCACCGCTATCCAGGCGCTGTTCCTGGCCGTCTCGATGATCCTCGCCCTGGTCGGCTCGCACCCCTTCGGCTCCGCTGTGCGCTATGCGCTGATCGTCGCGCTGAGTCTGGCCATGGGCGTGCAGAATTCGAGCGTTCGTCGGTTGGCCGTCCCCGACTTGACCACCACGGTGCTGACGCTGACGGTGACCGGGATCGGGGCCGACAGTGCGCTCGGTGGCGGGAAGGGATCCAAGTCGGGCCGGCGTCTGATCTCGGTCGCCGCCATGTTCCTCGGAGCGCTTGCCGGAGCAGCCCTCGTCCTCCACGTGCACGTTGACCTTCCGCTTGTCATCGCGTTTGTCATCGTCGTTGTCGTCGCGGGGGTGAGCCACTGGGCCGGTCGAACGAATCCGACCTGGACCCGCGTCGAAGACTCAGACTTGGATTCCCCTGGGGAACACGCGTCGACACGACATTGCCCCTCGACATTCAACCGGTTGTCTGCTCAGCTTGCGTCTTCGCACCACCACGCCCAATCGGGCACAAAGGGGAACATCATGGCGGTCACCGCCGAAGAGCAGAGCCAGGTCGGCGCGGCGAATGCGTCCGGGAGGACGCCGGTCGTCTTCATCCACGGACTGTGGCTGCTGCCGAGCAGCTGGGACCGGTGGGCCGCCGTCTTCGCCGACGCCGGCTACGCACCGCTGACTCCCGGATGGCCCGACGACCCCCGGACAGTCGAAGACGCCAAGTCCCACCCCGAAGTCTTTGCCAACAAGTCGATCGGAGAGGTGGCCGATCATTACGCGGCGGTCATCGAGGCGCTGGACAAGAAGCCGGCGGTCATCGGGCATTCCTTCGGCGGCCTGCTGGCCCAGATGGTGGCGGGGCGAGGGCTCTCGGCGGCCACCGTGGCCGTCGATGCCGCTCCGTTCCGAGGCGTCCTCCCACTGCCGATTTCCGCGTTGCGGTCCGCTTCGCCGGTCCTGGAGAACCCGCGCAACAAGCACCGGGCCATTCCCCTCACGTTCGACCAGTTCCACTACGCCTTCGCCAACGCCGTCAGCGAGGAGGAGGCGAAAGATCTCTTCGAGACCTTCGTGGTCGCCGCCCCCGGTGAGCCGCTCTTCCAGGCCGCGTTCGCGAACCTGAACCCTTGGACCGAAGCCAAGGTGGACAACGAGAATCCCGACCGCGGCCCGATGCTGATCGTCTCGGGGGAGAAGGACCACACCGTCCCCACCGCCATCTCGAAGGCCACCTACAAGAGGCAGCAGCACAACAAGGGGGTGACCGAGTTCGTCGAGATCCCGAACCGGGGCCATGCCCTGACCATCGACAGCGGCTGGCGCGAGGTCGCCGACACCGCGCTGGGATTCGTCAAGCGATTCATCTCCTGAGCACCGCGGCCGGGCCACGGCGGGAGTTGACCGGCAACCAGCACCGGGAACGCTCCGTCAGACCATGAGCACGACCGGCACGATCATCGGGCGCCGCTTCGTGCGATCGCCGACGAACTTGCCCAAGGCCTTGCGGGTGTGGCGGCTGAGCACCTCGATGTCGTGGGCCCCGTCGCGCAAGGCCTGCGTCACGGCGGCCGCGACCACCTCGCTGGCTTCTTCCAACAGCTCCTCGGCCTCAGGCGCGTACACCCAGCCCCTGGTCTCGATGACTGGCGGGCAGCTGAGCTTGCCCTGCTGGCGGTCGACCGTGACCACGGCCATGACGACGCCCTCCTCGGCCAGCTTCTTGCGATCGCGCAGCACGCCGTGCTCAATGTCGCCCACGGTGCCGTCGACGTAGACGTACCCCGCCGGCACCCGGCCATCCCGGGCGATGCCCTTGGCATCGAGCTGGATCACGTCGCCGTCCTCGCACAGGAGGACCTTGGCCGGGTCGAGTCCCATGGAGAGGGCGAGGCGGGCATGGTGCACCATGTGGCGGAACTCGCCGTGCACCGGCACGAAACACTCCGGCTCCGTCACGGCGATCAGGGTGCGCAGCTCCCCCTGACGGGCGTGTCCGCTCACGTGCACCGCCTCGGCGCCCGAGTGCACCACCTCGGCGCCCCGACGGTGCAGGTCGTCGATGACCTGCCCGACCGACCACTCGTTGCCCGGGATCGGGTGGGCGCTGATGACGACGACGTCGTCCTCACCGATTCGGAGCCATTTGTTCTCCCCCGTGGCCATGAGCGAGAGGGCCGACATCGGCTCGCCCTGGGACCCCGTCGAGATCACGCACACCTCACCGGGAGGCAGACCGTCCACCGCTTCGATGTCGAACTGCACGCCGTCGGGGATGCTGATGATGCCCAGCCGCGTCCCGAGCTCGACGTTCTTGCCCATGGACCGGCCGAGGGTGGCCACCTTGCGGCCGTTGGCCACCGCGGCGTCGATGATCTGCTGCACCCGGTGCATGTGACTGGCGAAGCAGGCGACGATGATGCGCTTGCCCGACTGGGCTGCAAAGACCCGGCGCAGGGTCACGCCCACCGAAGATTCCGATTCGGTAAAGCCGGGCTCCTCCGCGTTGGTGGAGTCCGACAGGAGGAGGCGGATGCCCTCGGTCTGCGCGAGCTCCCCCATGCGGGACATGTCGGTGCGCCGTCCGTCGACCGGCTGCAGATCGAGCTTGAAGTCGCCCGAATGCAGGATCACTCCCTGCGGCGTGTGGAATGCGATGGCCATTGCCTCGGGCACCGAGTGCGTCACCGGGATGAACTCGACGTCGCAGGCCCCGATCTTCAGCCGCTCCCCGTCCGCCACGGAGATGAACCTCGTGTTGCCCGCCAAACCGGCCTCGTCGATGCGGTGTCGGGCCAGGCCGACCGTCAGTTCGGACCCGTAGATCGGCGCGTGGATCTCGCGGAGGAGGTAGGCGAGTCCGCCCGTGTGATCCTCGTGGCCGTGGGTGAGCACGATCCCGTCCACCCGGTCCTTCCGGTCCTGCAGGTAGGTGAACTCGGGCAGGACCAGGTCGATGCCGGGCATGTCCGGATCGGGGAACATGATCCCGCAGTCGAGGATGACGATGCGCCCGTTGACTTCGATGCAGGCGCAGTTCCGTCCGATCTCCCCGAGTCCGCCCAGGAAGACGACCCGGACGGGCTTCGCCTTGGTGCCGCGCTCAGGCAAGCGGGGCGACCGTGACGGCAGGTGGCCCGACGGCGGCCAGGATCTTCTGCGCCTGGGCGTCGAGCTCGGGGGTGGACGCTCCCATCGGCAGGCGGCACTGGCCCACCCGCAGGCCCAGCGCGCGCAGCATCGCCTTGGCCGGCAGCGGGTTCGGGAACTCCACCGAGGACTCGAAGTCGAAGGAGTCGAGCAGCTCCGCATTCCCGCCGATGGCCGTGGCGAGGTCGCCGGCCACGAACGCGTCGACGACCTTGCGCAGCTGCGGCCCGACCCAGTGCGCGGCCACGCTGATCACGCCGAGAGCGCCCACCGCCATCAGGGGCAGCGTCATGACGTCGTCGCCGCTGTAGATCTCGAAGCCTGCCGGTGCCTGGGCGGCGAGGTGCGCCGTGGTGGGCGGATCGCCCGCCGCATCCTTGAGCGCCACGATGGCCGGCACGTCTCTGGCGAGGCGCAGCATGGTTGACGTCGCGATGCGCCGGCCGGCGCGGACCGGAATGTCGTAGAGCACTACGGGGAGGTCGGCGGCCGCCTCGGCCACCGCGCGGAAGTGCTCGTACAGGCCCGCCTGCGAGGGACGGTTGTAGTACGGCGTCACCACGAGCACGCCGTCCACCCCGCACTCCGTGGCCTGCCTCGTCATGGTGAGCGAGTGCGCCGTGTCGTTGGAGCCGGTGCCGGCGACGACGGGGATCGTGACGGCCTCGGCGACGGCGCGCCAGAGGGCTACCTTCTCCCCGTCGGTCAACACCGAGCTCTCGCCGGTGGAGCCGCTCAGCACCAGCCCGTCGCTGCCGTGCGCGGCCAGCCAGCGGGCCAGGTCCACCGCGGCGGGGAGGTCCAGTGCTCCGTCCCCGTCGAACGGGGTCACCATGGCCGTGACCACCCGCCCAAAGCGGGGCGAGTCATGCTGCACGGGGCTCATCGCCCTTTCACGCTACCAGCGATAGGTGCCGCTCAGGCGCTCACACGACCTGGCGGTCGGCCGGCGAGCCGTCCGCGAACGCGTCCTCCTCCTGCGTGGAGTCGGTCAGGTTCTCGAACGCGATCGCCCCCATTTCGGTGAACTTGGTGCGCAGCCAGCCGTCGGCCGCATCAAGCAGTCCCAGCTTCTTGAGGTTGGGTACGATCTTGGAGAACAGCAGGATCTGGAAGTCGTCGCGCTCGGGCGCGGACTGCATGACCTTGATCACGTCGGCGGTGGGCACCTCCATGCGCTCCCACACCTCCTGCATGACCATGCGGTCCTTCATGCGGATGGCCGCCTCGAAAGCAAACTCCTGACGCTCCCGGAGCTCGGCCGCGCTGAGCTCCTTGTAGTACTCCTGCAGGCTCAGCACCCCGAAGGCCACGTGGCGGGCCTCGTCGGCCATGACGTAACGCAGCAGCTTCTTGAGCAGCGGCTCGGTCGTCATCATGTGGATGAAGCCGAAGGCGGCCAGGGCGAGGCCCTCCACCATGATCTGCATGCCGAGGTAGGTCATGTCCCAACGCGCGTCCGAAACGATGTCGTCGAGCAGGAGCCCCAGGTGGGCGTTCATCGGGTAGTGGCCCGAGAGCTTCTCGTCGAGGTACTTGGAGAAGACCTCGACGTGGCGGGCCTCGTCCATCACCTGGGTGGCGGCGTAGTACTTGGCGTCGATCCACGGGACCGTCTCGACGATCTTGGCCGTGCACAGCAGCGCACCCTGCTCCCCGTGCATGAACTGCGACAAGAGCCAGTTCTGGTTCTCGACCCCGAATTGCAGGAAGCGCTTGTCGTCCCACTTCTCGAGGACGGTGCCCGCTATGGCGGCCTCGTCCCACTGCGCCTGGGCCGGGTTGGCCTCGGCGTTGGCGATGACCACGCGCTCTTGGTCGACTTCGATCGACCAGTCCAGGTCGGTCTGCCCGTTCCACTGCGCCTTCTTGGCCTTCTCGTAGAGCTTGTCGAGCTGGGGCTTGGCGCCCTTCTCGTAGTCCCAGGTGAACTCGGCCGGGCAATTGTCCGGGACACGATGGAACCCCTCGACGTCGTACTGGCCGACGAAGCTCAGCACGGCCTCGAGGTCGTTGATGCTCTCCCGGCCGATCAGGTCCAGGTTGGACCTCAGCTGCTCGGTGTTCTCGTCGAGTGTGGTCATTGTGCCGCCCCCTTGATGGTCGGTCTCGTCGAGCTGGGTGCTCGGTTGGAACTGGAACTGGAAAACGGTGCGCTTGCCTCGTCGACGCGCAGGGCGAGGATGCCGGGCAGGACGAACGTGCGCACGAGCGCCCGGGTGTCGGCCGGGTCGGTCAAATCGGCGTAGGGGGACGGGTCCGAGCAGTAGGCCATGACGATGCGCACGGCCCACTCGGCCGCACGGGACGCCTGCTCGGGCTCGAGCCACCGGGCGAAGAACGGGGCGCCCAGGTCGCTCGCCACCCCCATGACCTGGTCGAAACCGCCGAACGTGACGTAGGGCAGCACGGCCCCGGGTTCGTGCTCTAGGAGGTAGGTCAAGGGCTCGTGCCAACGGAGCCAGCGCGCCGACTCGACCATGCCGGCCACCAGCACGTCCTCCAGGTCGCCGGCCTCGCCCATGGCGACGGCCAGGGACGAGAAGAGCCGGGCCACCTCCGTCTCCACGACGGCGGCCAGGACTCCCTCCTTGCCCCGCGGGAAGCACCGGTAGGCAGTGGCCCGGGAGAGCCCGGCGGCACGGGCGATGTCGTCCACCGTGGTCTTGGCGATCCCCTGGCGGGCGAGGCAGCGCAGCGCTCCGTCGACGAGGCGGACCCTGGTCGAGGACCGGTCGTCCGCCCCGAGATGCCGGACGACGCCGTCCCGCCCCCCGCTTGGGGAGCTGGTCTCGACGACTTCAGGTTGTGTCGCGGTCACACCCACTGATGAAACAGTATGGCGATTTTTGTCTCACTGTCAACCAATCAGGGCAATCGGCCGAATCGGGGCGACC
Organism: uncultured Acidimicrobiaceae bacterium; assembly: GCA_963755375.1. Classification (GTDB taxonomy): domain Bacteria; phylum Actinomycetota; class Acidimicrobiia; order Acidimicrobiales; family RAAP-2; genus Bog-473. Next base: position 1,034,334 of record CAVWKG010000016.1, read on the forward strand.
GCGCTCAACTGAGGTTGAAATGACCCGGGGCAATGGAGGTGATGAGCAGCGCCAGCACGGCGAGGACGGCCACGCTCCCCCCGACGGTGAGCACCAGCGCGGTGGTCCTGTCCCGCAATCCGCCGGCGTAGTCGTAGACGAAGGCCAGGACACACCCGGTGACCAGACCCCCGAGGTGGGCCCGCCAGTCGATGTTGCCCGTGAACCCGATGACGAAGTTGAGGACGAGCAGGCCCACCACCGGCGCCACCGGTAACCGCCGGCGCAAACCCACCACGACGTACGCCCCGAGCACCCCCATGATGGCGCCCGAGGCGCCGATGCCGGCGACGTTCGGCTGGCTGAGGATGTAGGAGCCGACGCTCCCCCCGAGCCCGGCCAGCAGGTAGAGGACGAGGAAGCGGGCCTTGCCCAGCAGCACCTCGAGGGCCGGACCGACGATGAGAAGGGCGATCATGTTGAAGAAGATGTGGGTGAAGCTGGCGTGCAGCCACATGGCCGTGAAGGCCCGGTAGTACTGGTGCTGGAAGTGCACCCCGATGGGGTACATGGCGTAACGGTCGACGACGCTGGCGTTGGTGCCGAAACCCTCGAGGAAAAAGACCACCACGTTGATGGCGATGATGGTCAGGACGATCGGCGTCGGGTTGGTCGAGCCGACCACCCCGGTCCGGCCCCGGCTGGTGTGGGTGAACGCCGGCACGAGGCGAGAACGCCTGGCCCCTTCGGAGGTGCATTCCGGGCACTGCCAGCCGACGGACGCCTCGATCATGCAGTCGGTGCAGATGGGGCGGTCGCAGTGGGCGCAGAGCACGGACGCCGCCCGTTCGGGATGGCGGTAGCAGGGGGGCGGCGGCGCGGGCGGTGGCTGCAGTTGTGGGTCGCTCACCGGATGCCGGCCAGCAGCTCGGACCGGACGAGCAGTGCCACCTGCTCCGGGTCGTTGAGGTCCCAACGCCCCGGGGAGCTGATGTAGGAGAGCACCATGCGGGCCAGGAAATCGGCCGCGGCGTCGAGATCAGTGCCTTCCGTCATCCCGTGGCGCACCAGGTAGGGCGCCAGGAAGGCGGCCACCAGCGTGTGCGTCTGATCGGCCTCCGTCGACAGGCGCGGCAGGAGTATGGCGGGCTCCGTGACCAAGACACGTTGGAGCACCTCGTGCTCTACCAGGGCGTGGTGGGCGAACATGAGGCCGCGCTCCATGACCTCCTCCAGCGTGTCGGCGTCCGAGACTTCCTCGTAGAGCCGGAGGAAGAAGCGGGAGAACTCCCATCCGACCACCGCAGAGAGCAGCTCGTCGCGACCACCGGGGAAGTAGCGGTAGACCGTCGCCCGCGAGACTCCGGCCTCGCGGGCGGCGTCCTCGACGGTCGTCTTGGCCAGGCCCCAGCGGGCAACGCAGTCGTAGGTCGCCTGGAGGAGTCGCTCCCGGACGTCGGGCTTCACAGTCCCAGCAACGACTCGAGGCCCACCGTCAGCCCGGGCCGGCCGGCCACGGCCCGCACCGCCAGGAGGACGCCGGGCATGAACGAGCGGCGGTCGTACGAGTCGTGGCGGATGCTCAGGCTCTGGCCGGGCGCACCGAAGATGACCTCCTCGTGCGCCACGAGGCCGGGTAACCGCACGGAGTGCACGTGCACGCCGTCGGGCGCCTCCGCGCCACGGGCCCCGGCCAGCACCACATCGGTCGTCGGGTCGGGTGGCAGCGGGGGGCTGCCCGCAGCACGTCGCGCCGACGCGATCACGGCCGCCGTGTGCATGGCGGTCCCCGACGGCGCGTCACGCTTGGCGTCGTGGTGCAGCTCGATGATCTCGACGCCGTCCATGTGCGGCGCGGCGATCCGGCACAGATGGAGCAGCAGCACCGCCCCGATGGCGAAGTTGGGCACGACGACGGCGTTGGGGCCACTCCCCGAGAAGAGCACCTCCATGCCGGCCACGTCGCTGTCGGACAGCCCGCTCGTCCCAATGACGGCGTGGATGCCCAGGAGGGCATAGTGCCGCGCGTTGTGGCGCACCGCCTCGGCGTTGGTGAAGTCGACCACGACCTCGGTCCCGAGGTCGCCCAGTGCGTTCACCTCGCCGACGATCGTCCGACCGCAGGCGCCGCCGCCGACATGTCCGGGGTCGATGGCGGCCACCAACTCGAGGTCAGGCGCCTCGACGACAGCGCGGCAGACCTCCTGGCCCATGCGGCCGCCGGCGCCGACCACACCGACCTTCTGCATGGCTTGCAGGCTACCGGGCGGCCATGGCGGGCAGGTGGGACTCGAAGTCGCGTCCGTCGAAGGGGCCGACGGCGCTCATGGTGCGCGCCGACCGCACGAGGCCAGCGGCCACGTCCCGGACGTCGGCCCGCTCGATGCCGTCGATGCGGGCCAGCACCTCGTCCACCGAGAGCACCTCGCCGTGCAGCAACAACGACGCACCGAGGCGGCTCATGCGGGCACCCGAGTCCTCCCCCGAGAGGAGCATCTCGGCGCGCAGGTTGCCCTTGGCCACCGCCAGCTCCCGGTCGGTAACTCCGTCGGCGGCCAACAGATCGAGCTCTGCACTGACGATACGCAACACCTCGTCGACATGCTCCGGCGCCGTGCCCGCCACCACCGCCAGCGAGCCCGTGTCCTGGTAGGCCGCCCGCTCCGACCACACCGAATAGGCCAGCCCGCGCTGCTCGCGCACCTTCTGGAAGAGCCGGCTCGACAAGCCCCCACCCAACACGTGGTTCAAGACGGCCAGCGCCCAGCGCCGCTCGTCGAAACGCGAGACCGAGCGCATGCCGTAGACCAGGTGCGCCTGCTCGGTGGACCGGCGGACCACGTCGAGGGCGACGGTGTCGGGTCCCGGCGCGACGCGGGTCGGCACCACGCCGCCCGACGTTCCGGCGAAACGCCGCTCCAGGTCCGCCGCCACTGCGTCGTGGGTGCAGTCGCCCGCGACCGAGACGACCATGTTGGAGGGCCGGTAGTGCAGATCGAAGAAGGAGCGGATGTCCTCACGGGTGATGCGCTGCACGGACGATGCCGTCCCGAGCGTGTCCCGCCCGAGGGCGTGATCGGGAAAGAGCGACGCCTGCCACCGTTCCGCCGCCAGGTCGGCCGGCTCGTCGGCGTGCATCAGGATCTCGTCGAGGATGACGCTGCGCTCCGCCTCGATGTCGTCGGAACGGAGCGCCGGCTCCCACATGATGTCGCTGAGGATGTCGAGCCCGAGCGACAGGTGCTCGGAGAGCAGCCGCACGTAGAAGGTCGTGTACTCCTTCGTGGTGAAGGCGTTGCAGTCGCCGCCGACCTCGTCGAGCTCCTCGGCGATGGCGGCGGCGGAGCGGTGCTCGGTGCCCTTGAAGAGGAGATGCTCCAGAAAGTGCGAGGCCCCGGCGAGTTCGCCGGGCTCGTCACGGGCTCCGGTGCCGACCCAGTAGGCGACCGCTACCGAACGGACATCCGCCATGGTCTCGGTGACCAGGCGGATGCCGCACGGCAGGACGGACGTCTCAATCAACGACGGCGCGAACGCCCACGCGAGGGCCGGCGGTCGCCGCCCCGGTCGCCGCGGTCGTTCCCAGTGTCGGCCGCGCCGGGGCCGAGATCACCGAGGTCCGCCACCAGTTCTGCCTCGAAAGCGTCCTCGAACGACGCCCCGTCGACCTTGGCCGGTGCGGCCGTCGACGAGGACGGCGAGGACGGCGAAGTCGACGAGGACGACGAGGAGGAGGAAGCCGGCGCCGGCGCGGTGTCACCGTTGGCCGAACCGTTGCCGGACGCCTGCGGCGCGCGCTCGGGCTCGGCGGCCAACGACAGCGACACCTTGCCCTGCGGGTCGATGTCGTCGACCCGGACCTCGACCGACTGGCCCAGCGTCAACACGTCCTCGACGTTGTTGATGCGCTTGCCACCGGCCAGCGAGGACAGCTTCGAGATGTGCAGCAGGCCGTCACGGCCGGGCAGCACGTTGACGAAGGCCCCGAACTTGGTGATGTTGACCACCTTGCCGGCGTAGACCGCCCCCACATCGGCGGTGGGCGGGTCGAGGATCAGCGAGATGCGCCGGCGTGCCTCTTCGACCGCGTTGCCGTCCTTGGCTCCGATGGTGACCGTGCCCACCACGCCGTCGTCGTCGACGGCGATGTCCGCGCCGGTCTCCTGCTGCAAGGTGTTGATGACCTTGCCCTTGGGGCCGATGACCTCACCGATCTTGTCGATCGGGATCTCCATGGAGACGATCTTCGGCGCGCTGTTGGCGACGTGGTCACGTGGCTCGGCGATCGCACCGGCCATGACGCCCAGAATGGTGAGGCGGGCCTCCTTGGCCTGCAGGAGCGCTCGGGCCAGCACGTCGGCCGGGAGGCCGGCGATCTTCGTGTCGAGCTGGAGCGCCGTCACGGCGTCGGCCGTTCCCGCCACCTTGAAGTCCATGTCGCCGAAGGCGTCCTCCGAGCCCAGGATGTCGGTCAGGGTCACGTAGGTGCCCTCGTCGTAGACGAGGCCCATGGCGATCCCCGCCACGGGGGCCCGGAGCGGAACCCCGGCGGCCATCAGCGACAGCGTCGAGCCGCACACCGAGGCCATCGAAGTCGACCCGTTGGAGGCCAGCACGTCGGAGACCACCCGCAAGGTGTAGGGGAACTCGTCGGCGCCCGGCACCACCGGCAGGAGCGCCCGTTCGGCCAGCAGCCCGTGCCCGATCTCGCGGCGCTTCGGGCCGCGCATGAAGCCGGTCTCGCCGGTGGAGAAGGGCGGGAAGTTGTAGTGGTGCATGTAACGCTTGTGATCCACCGGGGTGATCGTGTCGAGCAACTGGTTCATGCGGGGCATGCCCAGTGTCGTGACGTTCAGCACCTGGGTCTCGCCACGCTGGAAGAGCGCCGAGCCGTGCGCCGTCGGGAGCAGGTCGATCTCGGCCGACAGCGGTCGGATGTCGGCGGTGCCCCGGCCGTCCACGCGGACGCCGTCCTCGACGATGCGCTTGCGCACCAGTTTCTTGGTCAGTGAGCGGATGGCCCCCTTGACCTCGCCCGGCCGGTCGGCGAAGTCGTCGCCGAGCGCGGACCGGATCTCCTCACCGGCCGCATCGAGCGCAGCGTTGCGCTCGGCCTTGCTCGTCACCAGGTTCGCCTTGGCGATGGGGTCGGTGCCGACCGCCTCCACGCGGGCCCACACGTCGTCCTGGTAGTCGGTGAAGGTCGTGAACGGAATGGTCTGAATCGGGCCCCGCTCCGCCGTGTAGGCCTCGACGAGGCGGCGCTGCAGGTTGATGGACTCGCGGATCCACTGCTTGGCCGCTTCCAGGCCCGACGCCAGCACTTCCTCGGTCACCTTGGGGGCGCCCGCGTCGTAGTAGGACCACGACTTCTCGGTCCCGCCCGCCTCGACCATCATGATGGCGATCTCGCTGTCGGCGTCCTGCGTCAGTGCCCGACCGGCCACGACGAGCTCGAAGGTCGACTCCTCGCCCTCCTCGAACGTCGGGTGCGGGATCCAGTCGCCCTCGGTCGTGAAGGCGATGCGCACGGCACCGATGGGGCCATCGAAGGGGATGCCCGAGAGCAGCAGCGCCGCCGATGACGCGTTGATGGCCAGGACGTCGTGCGGGTTCACCTGATCGGCACCGACGATGGTCCCGACGACGTGCACCTCGTTGCGGAATCCCTCCGGGAAGGAAGGTCGCAGGGGGCGGTCGATGAGCCGGCAGGTCAGGATGGCCTGGTCCGAGCTCTTGCCCTCCCGACGGAAGAACGAGCCGGGGATCTTGCCGGCGGCGTAGGCCCGCTCCTCGATGTCGACGGTCAGGGGGAAGAAGTCGGTCCCCTCCCGTACCGATCGGGCTGCGGTGGCCGTGGCCAGCAGGACGGTGTCACCGATGCGGGCCACGACGGCCCCGTCGGCGAGCTGGGCGAGTTTCCCCGCCTCGAATGACATGGTTCGGTCGGTCCCGCTGATCGGGCCCGACACGGAAATGGCGTCAGCCATGATGCTCCTCGTATCTCGGGGGCATCTTCGTTCCTGGTTCCCAGTGGTCGACCACCTCGCACCCGAAGTGACCGGCGACTGGCAGCCAGCTGGCTGAAGACGCCCGGTTCTGTGGTGCTGCCGCTACCTTCTGATGCCGAGTCGGCCGATGATGGTGCGGTAGCGCTCGACGTCGTTCTTGCGGACGTAGTCGAGCAGCCGCCGGCGCTGGCCGATGAGCTTCATCAGGCCGCGCCGGGTGTGGTGGTCCCCTTTGTGCTCCTTCAGGTGCTCGGTCAGGTGGTTGATCCGACCCGACAGCAGGGCTATCTGCACCTCGGGAGAGCCGGTATCACTTTCGTGCAGCCGGTACTCGGAGATGGTGGCCTGCGTGTCGGGCATGTAGGAAGAACCTCGAAGAGCTTGTCGGAGTCGGCGGGAACCTGCCCCCGGCCGGTAAATATGCTAGCAGCCGCCCGTTGATCAGAGGTGATCGGCCGAGGCCAGGACGCGTTCGGTGGCCTCCACGTCGGCCCGCATCTGGGCCACCAGGTCCTCGATGGAGTCGAAACGTTGCTCAGCGCGCAGCCGGTGGGCGAAGGACACCCGGGCCGCCTCGCCGTAGAGGTCCCCGTCGAAGTGCAGGAGGTAGGCCTCCACCAGGACCGGCGCCGTGCCGGGCTCGTAGAAGGTGGGCCGGCGCCCCACCGAGATGGCCGCCTGGTGCAGGGAGCCGTCCGCCCGCCGGAAATGCCCGGCGTAGACCGCGTCGGCGGGCAGGGCGATGTCGTCGGCCACGGCCAGGTTGGCGGTGGGGAACCCCAGCTCGGGGCCACCCCGCCCGTCGCCCCGCACGACCGGGCCGCGCACCTCGTGGGGCCGGCCGAGCAGCCGGGCCGCCGCCTCCACGTCGCCTTCGGCGAGAAGGCCCCGGATGCGGGTCGAGGACACGGTGTCGCGGCCGTCGCCGGTCAGGCCGACCCCGACCACCTCGAAGCCGAACTGGGCGCCGAGACGGCGCAGCAGGTCCACGTTGCCTCGGCGGCCGTGCCCGAAGTGAAAGTCCTCCCCCACCACGACGAGGCGGGCCGAGAGCTGGTCGACGAGGACCTCCCGGACGAAGGCCTCGGCCGACTCCTGGGCACGGGCCAGGTCGAAGGGCACGACCACGGTGCGGTCGATGCCGCAGTCGGCGAGCAACTCCAGCTTCTGCTCCAGGCCCGTCAGCTGCTTGGGCGCCGACTCGGGGCGCACCACCGCGGCCGGGTGGCGGTCGAAGGTGACCACGACGGTGGAGAGGCCGGCGGCCTCCGCCCGTGCCGACAAGTCGCGCAGCAGGGCGCGGTGCCCGAGATGGACGCCGTCGTAGGCCCCGATCGTGACAGCGGTTCCCTCACAGGGCGGCATCGCGACCGAGGGTAGTCGGGCGCTCGTCACTGCCCGGCCAGCACCACGGCCGGCCGGATGCGGTCGCTGCCCGTCGCCTCGTAGACGGCCAACAGCTCCCCGTGCGCGTCGAGCATCGCCCAGGGGCCCTCGCCTAGCGCCCCGAGGGGCACCCGGTCGAGCGCCAGACCGGTGCGGATGGAGGCGGCGGCGGCGCGGTCGACGGCCACCGTATCGAGGTCGCGCATGGCCTGCGCCGGCGTCAGGACCCGGTCGGGTCCGACGGCGTCGAGCGGGCGCATGTCGGCCTCGCCGAACGAGCCGATGCGGGTGCGCCGCAGGTTGGCCACGTGCGCCCCGCCGCCGAGCGCCCGTCCCAGGTCGTGGGCCAGGACCCGGATGTAGGTGCCCGACGAGCACACCACCTCGGCCCGGTACACGCCCGGCCGCTCCGGGTCGGGCTCGGTGGCGAAGCGGGAAACCGTCACCATCCGGGCGGGGCGCTCCACCTCGATGCCCCGGCGGGCCAGCTCGTGCAGCCGGCGTCCCCCGACCTTCACGGCCGACACCATCGGGGGCACCTGCTCGATCTCGCCGGTCAACCCCGCCGCCGCCGAGGCGACCGCGCCCGGCGTCACATTGGTCATGTCGTAGGTGGCGACGACCTCGCCCGCGGAGTCGAGCGTCGACGTCGCGCTGCCCAGCACGATGTCCGTCGTATAGGTCTTGGGTAGCGCGGTCAGGAAGCGCATCAGCCGGGTGGCGCGGCCCAACCCGACCAGCAGGACACCGGTGGCGTCGGGGTCGAGCGTGCCGGCATGGCCCACCCGGCGCTGGCCGAAGATGCGGCGGCAGCGCGCCACCACGTCATGCGAGGTCCAGCCGGCCTCCTTGTCGACGACCACCAGGCCGGTGACGCCCACCGGCTCGCCACCATCGACCGCGCTCACGACTCGTCGGCCGGGGACTCCCCCTCGTGCAACCCACGCAGCAACTCCTCCACCCGGGAGCCCGCGGCGATGGCCGGGTCGGCCCGGAAGGTCAGGCGGGGCGTGCGCTTCATCGTCATCTGCGATCCGACCGTGCGCTGCAGGTGCACCCGGCGCTCTTCGAGCACCACGGAGGTCTCCTCGTCGAGGGTGGCCATGTACACGACGGCCGTCCGCATGTCGGGTGCCACGTCGACCGCGGTCACCGTCACCATGGGGAGCTCGTCGGCGTCGACCAGCCGCTCGAGCTCGTCGGCCAGCACCTGCCGCAACACTTGGTTGACCCGCAACGCACGCGGGTATGTCGCCGTCCGCCGTCTCACAACTTCAGCTCCTCAGCTCGGCAGCTCAACAACTCGTCAGTTCGACAACTCGACAACTCGAGCTCCTCAACTCGACTCGTGTGCTTCGAGAGGTCCTCAGGTCCTGGCGATCTCGCGCTCGTCGTAGGTCTCGATGATGTCGCCTTCCTTGAGGTCCTGGAAGTCCGACAGCCCGATGCCGCATTCGAAGCCCGTCGCCACCTCGCGCACGTCGTCCTTGAATCGGCGCAGCGAGTTGATCGCACCCTTCCAGATGACGGTGCCGTCGCGTAGGAAGCGCACCTTGGAGCCACGGGTGATCTTGCCGTCACGCACGTAGCAGCCGGCCACGGCGCCGATCCGGGGCACCCGGAACACCTCGCGCACCTCGGCCTCGCCGGTGACGACCTCCTCGTAGAGCGGTGAGAGCAGGCCGAGCATGGCGGCCTCGAGGTCCTCGAGCAGCTTGTAGATGATCTCGTACGTCCGGATCTCGACGTCGGACGCCTCGGCCATCTCACGCGAGCGCTTGTCGGGGCGCACGTTGAAGCCGATGATCGTGGCGTTGGAGGCTGCGGCGAGCTGCACGTCGTTCTCCGTGATGCCGCCGATGCCGCGCAGGACGAAGCTCAGCTTCACGTCGTCGCGCTCCAGGCGCTTCAGTGACTCGGTCACCGCCTCGAGTGAGCCCTGCACGTCGGCCTTCAGCACGATGTTGAGCGTCGCCGTCTCACCACGCGAGATCTGCTCGAACAGGTCCTCGAGCTTGGCCCCGGCCGCCGCCGCCACGGGCCGGTGACCCGAGAGCCGGAAGCGCTGCGCCCTGGCCTCACCGAGCGTCCGGGCCCGGGCCAAATCCTTGGCGGCCCGCATCTCGTCACCGGCGTGCGGCGGCTCCGAGAAGCCCAGCACCTGCACCGGCGTCGAAGGGAGCGCCTCCTTGATGTGGTCGCCCCGGTCGTCGACCAGAGCCTTGACCTTGCCCCAGGCTGCCCCGGCCACCACCGGGTCGCCCACCCGGAGCGTCCCCTGCTGCACGATCACGGTGGCCACGGGGCCTCGACCTGCTTCGAGGTTGGCCTCGAGCACGACGCCCCTGGCCTCTCCTTCGACGCGTGCGGTCAACTCCTCGACTTCGGCCACCAGCACGATCTGCTCCAACAGGCCCTCGATATTGGTGCCCTGCAGCGCGGAGACCTCGACGACGATGGTGTCGCCGCCCCAGGCCTCCGGCACCAGCCCTCGCTCGGACAGTTGCTGGAGCACGCGGGACGAGTCGGCGTCGGGCCGGTCCATCTTGTTGACGGCCACGATGATCGGCACATCGGCCGCCCTGGCGTGGTCGATGGCCTCGATGGTCTGGGGCATCACCCCGTCGTCGGCCGCCACCACGAGGATGACGATGTCGGTCGCCTGGGCGCCACGGGCGCGCATGGCGGTGAAGGCGGCGTGGCCCGGCGTGTCGATGAACGTGATCCGGCGGTCCTGCCAGACGACCTGGTAGGCGCCGATGTGCTGGGTGATGCCGCCCGCCTCCCCCGCCACGACGTCGGTCGAGCGGATGCGGTCGAGCAGCAGCGTCTTGCCGTGGTCGACGTGCCCCATGACGGTGACGACCGGCGGGCGGGGCCGCTGATCGGACTCGTCCTCCTCGTCCTCCTCGTCGAAGTAGCGCGCCAGCAGCTCCGCCTCCTGCTCCTCGCCGGGGTCGACCAGGCGCACGTCGGCCCCGATCTCGGCGGCGAAGAGCTCGATCATGTCGTCGGTCAGCGACTGCGTCGCCATGACCATCTCGCCCTGCAGCAACAGGAAACGCACGATGTCACCGGCGCTGCGGTTGAGCTTGGGCCCGAGGTCGCGGGACGTCGAGCCGCGCTCGATGATGATCTCGCCGTCCGGGACGGGTGCCGTGGATGGCTGGTACGTGGTGAGCTGCGTCGGCTCCAGCTCTTCGAGGTTGCGCCGGCGCCGGCGCGCCCGGCGTTGTGGGGGCCGCCGGCCCGGCATGCCGCCACGCCCGCCGGGCGGGGGCGCTCCCGTTGGCGCACCACCACCGGGGCGGCCGCCGAAGCCGCCACCACCGGCGGGCCGGCCTCCGTAGCCACCGCCGGACGGGCCGCCGGTGCCACTGGGACGACCGGCGCCGCCCGCAGGTCGGCCGCCGGTACGCGCCGGGTAGGCGCCGCCGGGACGCGAAGAGGACTGCGTCGCGCTGGGCTTGCGCCCACCCATTCCGGGTGGGGGTGGGATGGGCCGGCCACTGGGGCCGAGCGGTGGGCGTGACCCCGGCGGCGGGGGTACCGGCCTGCCCGAGGGGCTGAGCGGTGGCCGCGCCGCGCGCTGGCGATCGGGTGCGGAGGGCGCCGCGGTGTCGGGTGGGGCCTGCGCGGCGGGTGACTGGGCCGACGGGGGTGCCGTCGTGGCAGCGGCAGCGGCAGGGGCCTGCGCCGCGGGCGGGCGTGCCGCCGGTGCCGATGAAGGTGAAGCCGCAGGTGCGGGAGGTGACGCCGCCGTCGCCGGGGCCGGGGCCACCGGGGCCGCCGGGGCCGCGGCAGCGGCAGGGGCCTGCGCCGGGGTGGGGCGACTGCTGCTGATCAGTCGTGATGAACGGGCCGCGGGCTCAGAGGCGGGCGGGGCGTCCGCCCGGGACCCTCCGGCCGCGCCAGCCGACGCGGCCGCCGGAGCCGACACCGGGCGCGCCGGTGCCTTCTTGACCGGAGCGCTGCTCGCGGCCGAGCTGCTCGATACCGAGGTCAGCGGCCTCTTCGCCGGCGCCTCGCCGTCACCACTCTCGGCCGCGCCCGCCGTGGGAGCAGCCGACTTCGCAGCCTTGGTGGCCTTTGCCGCCTTCTTGGCCGGGGCGGGCTCCTCGGGCTGGACCGGGCGGCGCAACCCCTCGGCATCGGCCTTCCGACGGACGCGATCCGCCTGCGCGTCCTCGATGGAGGACGAGTGGCTCTTGACCCCGATCCCGAGGGAAAGGGCCAGCTCCAGCCCCTCCTTATTGGTGAGGCCGAGCTCTTTGGCCAGCTCATAGACGCGGATCTTCTTCGGCAAGTGGTTCTCTTTGTCCTTGTGTTGTCTCGGGGCGCGGCGTCAAGCCAGCCCCCTATCCTCGCACATCAGGTGCGGGGCGCCCCCACGCCTCACCCAGGTGCACGCGCAACTGCTGCAGGTCCTCGGGGTCGATGGACGCTGCGAAGGCCCGTTCGAAGCCGTGCCGCCGCACCGCGTCGTCCAGGCAGCCGAGGGAGCCCCGGCACAGCCAGGCCCCCCGCCCCGCACCGTGCCTGTGCACCGAGAGGGCCCCGCCGGGAAGCCGGACGATTCGGATCAGCTGGTCGGCCGGCAGGGCGCTCCGGCAACCGACGCAGGTCCGTGTCGGCGCTATGCCTCGGCCTCTTCCGTCACCTCGACCGCCACGACCACTTCCTCGACGACCGTGTCGACCGAAGCGGCCGTGTCCGCCGTGTCGGCCGAAGCGGCGGTGTCGGCCGCGACGGGCTCCGCCGCCTCGGCTGGCGCCCCGGAACCGGCAGCGGGTGCCTCAGTGGGGTCCTCCGCCTGGTGCGTCCACTCCTCGGCCGACATCGCCTCGCCACCCTCGGCGGGCTTCCAGACCAGCTCCCCGCTCTCGTCCTCGACCCACTCGCCCTCGGCCCAGTCCTGCTCGCCGTAGCCGCCGGCCTCTTCCTCGGCCAGCTGGGTCTCGCTCTTGATGTCGATGCGCCAACCGGTGAGGCGGGCCGCCAGGCGGGCGTTCTGCCCTTCCTTGCCGATGGCGAGCGACAGCTGGAAGTCGCTCACGATGACGGTGGCGGTGCCGGTCTCCTCGTCGAGCCGCACCTCGCGCACGCGCGCCGGAGCCAGCGCGTTCTGAATGAGCTCGACCGGGTCGTCCGAGAAGGGGACGACGTCGACGCGCTCGCCGCGCAGCTCGTTGGTCACCATGCGCACCCGCGAGCCGCGGGCGCCGACGCAGGCCCCGACCGGGTCGACGTTGGGGTCGTTGGACCACACGGCGATCTTGGTGCGGTGGCCCGGCTCGCGGGCGGCCGCCTTGATCTCGACGACGCCGGAGCCGATTTCGGGTACCTCGAGCTCGAAGAGGCGCTTGATCAGCCCGGGGTGGGTCCGGCTGACCACGATCTGCGGGCCCTTGGTGGTCTTACGGACCTCGACGATGTAGGCCTTGAGGCGTGCGCCGTGCTCGTAGCGCTCGTAGGACACCTGCTCGGCCTGGGGTAGCAGGGCCTCGACCTTGCCCAGGTCGAGCAGGGTGTAGCGGTTGTCGGTCTGCTGCACGATCCCGGTGACGATGTCGCCCTCGCGCCCGGCGTACTCCTCGTACTTCATGTCGCGCTCGACCTCGCGGATCCGCTGCAGGATCACCTGCTTGGCGGTCTGCGCGGCAATGCGCCCGAAGTCGTCCGGCGTGTCGTCCCACTCGCGGATGACCTCGCCCTCCTCGTTGAGCTCCTGCCCGTAGACGCGTATCTCGCCCGAGTCCGGGTCGATGGTGACCACGGCCTCCTCGGCCGCGTCGGGGCGCCGCTTGTAGGCGGCCACCAGCGCGTTGGCCAGGGCGTCGAGCAGCGTCTCGACCGAGATCCCCTTGTCGCGCGCGATCTGACCCAGCGCGTCGAGAAACTCGAAGTTGGTCTTGCTCATTGCCGCTTCACCCTCTCACTCTTCGCTCTCCGGGGCTCCGGCCCCCACTCGAACACCGTCCGCGCCCGCTCGATCCGGTCGTAGGCGATCCGCATTTCTCCACCCGGCACCTCGGGACCGGACAGCGTGCACCCCGACTCGTCGGCCGTGTCGAGCGTCCCGGTGATGCGCCGGACGTCGTCCGTGCCCGCGTCGACCCGGACCGTCACCTTCTCTCCCACCGCCCGGGCGTAGTGGGCCGGGGTGCGCAGCCGCCGCTCGAGCCCCGGACTCGAGACCGACAGGGTGTAGCGACCCGGCATGGGGTCGATGTCGTCCAGGGCGGCCGAGACGTCCCGGGTGGCCTCACCGAGCTCGTCGAGACCGATGCCCCCCTCGCGGTCGACGAACACCGTCAGCTGCGCCCCGCGCAGCTCGACGTCGATCAGGTCGAGGCCCCGCGCCGCGAGGATCGGTGACAGCGCATTCGTCAGGGTGTCCGTGTTCCCGCTCATCGCCGCCACCTCCTCTCATCGTCGTGATGTGCCCCCGCAAAGCGAAAGCGTGGGCCGCAGCCCACGCTTCAACGAGGTACTGATCTTCAAAAATGGACAGCTGGGTGGATTATAGCAATTCCAGGGTCAATACGACCGGGCGACCACGGCCACGAGATCGTCCTCGGCGTCCCCGGGCTCGGCCAGCGAGCCGTCGGGCCGTTGCAGGCAACGGACGGAGAGGGCGTGCCGGGCCAGGCGGTCCTCGCCGTCGGTCCCGAGTACCCCCAGGCGGACCCGCGCGAAGCCGACCGATCCCGCCTCGACGGCCTCCTCCAGTGACGCGGCATCCACCGTCCGGGCGTCGCGGGCCGCCGTGGCCTCAGCCAGGAGCTCGGGCCCGACCGCGGCCAGGATGGCACGCACCGTGGCGGCGACGGCGCCCACGGCGACGTTCTCCTTCTCCCGCCGGTGCCTGGTGACGACCGTCACGTTGCCCTCGGCCAGGTCCCGGGGGCCGATCTCCACCCGCACCGGGACGCCCTTGAGCTCCCAGGCCACGCTGCGCCGGCCGAAGCTGGTGTCGGTGCGGTCATCGAGGCGGACCCGGTGCCCGGCCGCCGTGAGCTCGACGACCAGCGCCTCGGCCGCGGCACCCACCTCGGGACTGTCCTTGACCACCAGGACCACCACCTCCGCCGGCGCGAGGGCCGGGGGCAGGCGCAGCCCGAAGTCGTCCCCGTGGCCCATGACGAGCGCCCCGACCAGCCGGGTGGAGACGCCCCACGACGTCTGCCACACGTACTCGAGGGTGCCCGAGGCGTTGGCGAAGGTGATGTCGAACGGGCGCGCGAAGTTCTGGCCCAGCTCGTGGCTGGTGCCCATCTGCAGCGCCTTGCCGTCCCCCATCATCCCCTCGCAGGTCCAGGTGCGGGTGGCCCCGGCGAAACGCTCGCGCGCCGTCTTGTGACCGGTCAGCACCGGCACGCTCAGCACGTCGACCATCGTCGAGCGGTAGACGTCGTCGAGGATGCGCAGCGCGTAGGCGAGCGCCTCGTCCTCGGTGGCGTGGGCGGTGTGCCCCTCCTGCCACAGGAACTCGCTGGTGCGCAGGAAGAGCCGCGGCCGCAGCTCCCAGCGGACGACGTTGGCCCACTGGTTGATGAGCAGCGGGAGGTCGCGGTGGCTCTGCACCCACTTGGAGAAGAAGCTGTTGATGACCGTCTCGCTGGTGGGGCGGACGACGAGCGGCTCCTCGAGCTCCTTGCCGCCGCCGTGGGTGACGACGGCCAGCTCGGGAGCGAAACCCTCGACGTGCTGGGCCTCGAGCTTCAGGAAGGACTCGGGGATGAAGAGCGGGAAGTACGCGTTCTCGGCGCCGGCCTCCTTGATGCGCCGGTCGAGCTCGGCCTGCATGAGCTCCCAGATTCCGTAGCCCCAGGGCCGGATGACCATGGTGCCGCGGGCGGGGCCGTTGTCGGCCATCTCGGCGCCGGCGATCACCTCTTGGTACCAGCGCGGAAAATCCTCCTCCCGCGACACGATCGCTCCCCTCGCCATGGGTGCGCAGGCTAGTTGTCGGTGTGACGCCTGATGATCTCGATCTTCTCCGACGTGTGGTTGGGATCGGCCCCCGTCGTGTCGAGCAGAGCGCGCCGGTCCGCCTCCGCCTCGGCCTCGGCGCTCGCGTCCGCCGCCGCGATGCGCGCCTCGACCCCTTCGGCGACCAGACGCTCCGCCTCGTCCACCAGTGCCCGCACCATGTCCGCCTCGGGGACGACACGGATGATCTTGCCCCGGATGAAGAGGTGGCCCTTCTGCTTCCCGGCCGCGATGCCCAGGTCGGCCTCGCGCGCCTCACCCGGGCCGTTGACGACGCACCCCATCACCGCGACCTGGATCGGCAGGTTCAGCTTCTCGAGCGCCTCCTGGGCCTCCTTGGCCACCGCGATGACGTCGACCTGGGCCCGGCCACAGGATGGGCAGGCGATGAGGTCGAGGCCCTTGCGCTCGCGCAGTCCCAACGACTCGAGGAGCTGGCGCCCCGCGCGCCTCCTCGACCGGGTCGGCGGTCAGCGAGAAGCGGATGGTGTCGCCGATGCCCTCGGCCAGCAGCGTGGCGATGCCGGCGGTGCCCTTGACCAGCCCGGCCGGTGGGGGCCCCGCCTCGGTGACGCCGAGGTGCAGCGGGTGGTCGAAGGTCTCCGAGGCGAGCCGGTAGGCGGCGATCATCAGGGCCACCGAGGAGGCCTTCACCGAGATCTTGACGTCGGTGAAGTCGACGTCCTCGAAGAAGGCGAGCTCGTTGCGGGCGGACTCGACCAGGGCCTCGGGGGTGGCCCCGCCGTACTTCTTGTAGAGGTCGGGGTGCAGCGACCCGGCGTTCACCCCGATGCGGATGGGCACGCCGCGGTCACGCGCCTCGGCGGCGACCTGCTTGATCTCGGCCTCCTTGCGCAGGTTGCCCGGGTTCAGGCGGAGTCCCTGGACGCCCGCCTCCAGCGCGGCGAGCGCCATCTCGTGGTGGAAGTGGATGTCGGCCACGATCGGCACCGGCGAGCGCGGGACGATGTGCGCCAGGCCCTCGGCGGCCGCCTCCTCGTTACACGTGCAGCGCACGATGTCCGCGCCGGCCGCCGCCAGCGCGTAGATCTGGGCCAGCGTGCCGTCGACGTCCGCCGTCTTGGTCGTCGTCATCGACTGCACGGTCACCGGCGCACCGTCACCGATGGGCACACCGCCCAAGGTGATGCCGCGGGTGGGCCGGCGGGGAGACAGGAGGGACGGGGAGAGCTCCACGGCGATCAGTGCGGTATCTGGAGCGGGTGGGTGATGTCGAGATAGATGCCTGCGAAGACGAAGACGAGGAGGAGTGCGATGAACAGCGCCGCCACTGGGAACAGCTTGGTGATGTCGGCCCGGTAGTACGGCTGGCCCCGTTTGGTGCGGACCCACTCGTAGGCCGCCACGGCCACGTGCCCACCATCGAGGGGGATCATCGGCAGCATGTTCAGGATGCCGAACACGATGTTGATGGCGATGAGGAGGAGCAGGACGGCGGCCAGCCCCGCCTGCTCCGATTGCGCGCCGAGGTTGGCGATACCGACGATGGAGACGGGGCGCGGGGCGGAGCCGGGGTTGTTGACGGCCGACTGGGCTGCCCTGGAGTTCGTCACCTGGTGATAGATCGACTGCAATCCGCTGAGCGAGAAGGTCTGGCCCAGTCCGGTGACCTCCTCGTGTGTCACCGTCCACATGGTTGACAGGGCGGCGCCCGGGCCGGCCACTGCACCGACCTGCGTGGTCGCGGTCCCGATGTCGACACCCAGGTACCCGCGGTCGGCCAGCGTCTGGCCGCCCACCTTGATGCCCTTGCCGTTCTCGGGCGTGGCCTCGAGATGGACGAGCTTGCCGTCGCGCTCCACGCCGAGGTTCAGGGGCGTCCCCGCGGAGCGCTTGATGATGTCGGTCATGGAGGCGGGGCCGGCGAAGCTCTTGCCGTCGATGGAGACGATGGTGTCCCCGACCCGCAGGCCGGCCAGGGCGGCCGGCGTCGTCCGTCCCGGCCAGTGCTCCAGCGAGCCCACGGTGTAGTTGTTCGTCGTCCGCCCGAAGGTGAAGACCAGGATGAGCGCCAGCACGAAGGCGATGAGGAAGTGCATGGCCGAGCCGGCGGACGCCACGATGATCCGCTGGTGGAACGGCTGCTGGCGGTAGGCCCGGGCCTCGTCCTCCTCGGGCACCTCCTCGGTGGAGGTGAACCCGGTGATCCGCACGTAGCCACCGGCGGGAATGGCCTTCACGCCGTATTCGGTCTCACCGCGCCGGACCGACCACAGCCGCGGGCCGAAACCGACGAAGTACTCGGTCACCTTCATGCCCGCCCGCTTGGCCGTCACGAAATGGCCGAACTCGTGCAGCATGACGATGGCAAAGAGGATGGCGATGAAGAGGAGCAGGTAGCCCCAGCCGAGGGCGATGAAGACGGCCGTGATCAGGACCAGGGCGACCAGGAGCTGGACCACCCGCGCCGGGTTGCTGTCGGGCGCCGGGTCCGACTCGAGGGGCGGTTGCGCCGCCGGCGCCTCCTTCTCGGTGAGCGTCATCGCAGTGCCAACGCTACCGGCCGCCACCCAGGGTGAGGCGTCGGTCCAGTGCCAGGCGGGCCCGGGCCCGGGCCTCGGCATCGGCCGCCAGCACGGCTTCGACCTGGTCCACCGGGTCGTCCACCCACTCCGCCATCGTCTCGGCCACCACTTCGGCGATGCCACCCCAGGGCAGCGCGTGGCCCAGGAAGGCCTCGACGGCGACCTCGTTGGCCGCGCTGAGCCAGGCGGGGGCGGAGCCGCCGCTCCGGCCGGCCTCGTAGGCCAGGTCGATGCAGCCGAAGACGGTGCGGTCGGGCGGCTCGAAGGTCAGCGTCCGCGCGGTCGACCAGTCGAGAGCCCCGAAGGGCGTCGCCACACGGTCGGGCCAGCCGAGGGCGTACCCGATGGGGAGGCGCATGTCGGGATCGGACAGCTGGGCCAGCGTCGACCCGTCCCGCAGCTCCACCATGGAGTGCACGATCGACTGCGGGTGCACCACGATGTCGATCCGGTCGTACCCGATGCCGAAGAGCTCGTGGGCCTCGATCACCTCGAGGCCCTTGTTCATGAGGGTGGACGAGTCGATGGTGATCTTGGGCCCCATCGACCACGTCGGGTGGGCCAGCGCGTCGGCCACGGTGACCGCGCCCAGCCGCTCGGCCGTCCAGCCGCGGAAGGGGCCACCCGACGCGGTGAGCAGCAGCCGGGCCACGTCGGTCGCGGCCTGCACCGCGGCCAGGCATTGGTGCACGGCGCAGTGCTCCGAGTCCACCGGGACGATCTCGGCCCCCGGGGTGCGCCGGGCCTTCTGCACGACGGGTGCGCCGGCGATCAGTGACTCCTTGTTCGCCAGCGCGAGCCGCTTGCCGGCCTCGAGCGCCGCCATCGTCACCGGCAGGCCGGCGAAACCCACCACCGCGTTGAGCACCACGTCGGCGCTGCGGGCGGCGGCGACCATGCCCTCCTCCCCCACCATGACCTCGGTCCCGGCTGGCACACCGTCGCGCACCTCGCGGTAGCGGCCCGGGTCGCCGATCACGACCAGCTCCGGCCCGAAGGCAGCCGCCTGGGCCAGGAGCTCCTCCACGGAGCGCCGCGCCGCCAGCGCGTGCACACAGAAGCGCTCGGACTCTCTGCGTATGACGTCGAGCGCCTGGGTACCGACGGACCCCGTGGAGCCCAGCAGGCTCACCGTGCGCACCAGTGGTCAGCTCACCCGAGGTGCATCGCCTTGACCACGAAGTACGTGGCGGGCATGACGAAGAGCAGCCCGTCGACCCGGTCGAGGATCCCGCCGTGGCCGGGCAGCAGGCGCCCCATGTCCTTGAGACCGAGATGCCGCTTGATCATGGACTGGCTCAGGTCGCCCAGCGGAGCCACGATCGCCACCACCACGCCGTAGAGCGCGGCCTTGCTCACCGTCCAGGGATGGATGAAGTGGACGACGACCACGGAGACGAGGATGGCCGCCACGGCACCACCGATCAGGCCCTCCCAGCTCTTGTTGGGGCTGATGGAGGGAGACAGCTGATGGCGCCCCATGGCCGCGCCCACCAGGAGGGAGCCCACGTCGTCGGCCACGGTGACGATGACGGCGGCGAGGACGAAGGCGATCCCGTGGCGGTCGGGGAACAGGTTGGGGTCGAGCAACAGTGCGGCAAAGGACCCGAACGCGCCCACCCAGACGAAGACGAAGACGGTCGAGGAGATGCCGGACACGGGCTCGGCCGCTGGTTCGACCCGGGCCAGGTACCAGACGAAGGAACCGGCGACGAGCAGCACGAGCACGAGCGGCAACGCCGCCACGCCCTTGTTGTAGGTCTCGACCAAGAGCGACAGGACGGCCACCAGCCCGAGCAACGTGGCGGGGTGGTACTGGGCGCGCCGGAACCCGGCATAGGCCTCGGCGGTCGCCAGCAGGACCACGACGCAGACGATCACCATGCTGGCCACGGTGCCGGCCGCGAAGCAGGCCAGTGCGATGGCGCCGAGCAGGACGCCCGAACCGATGGCCACCCGCATGTCGCGGCCCGCGGTCCCCGCCGTGCTGACGTTGCCGGTGCGGACGTTGGCGCGGCTGCGGGTCGTCCGCGGTGCTCGCGCCCTGGGCTCGGGTGGTTCGGGCGGGGTCAGTCGTGAGGCCGCTGCCGCCGCCGCGGCGTTGACCGGCACCCGCGAGGCGACCTCGGCCGGTTCGAACTCCGCTTCGTAGGGCGCGTCCTGCAATGAGACCGGGTCGGGCTCGCGGACCGGCTCGGGCTCGGGCAGGGGCTCGAAGCCGGGCTCCGGCGGGATCACCAGGGTGTCGTCGGACTCGAAGTGCCAGGGCTGGCGCTCCACGTCGATGTCCTCGCTCTGCTCACTCAGGAGCGCGCCCACCGCGGGCAGGTCGTCGGAGAGCATGGACGGTTCGAAGACCTCCTCCTGGGCCTCCCAGTCCGTCTCCTCCTCACGCCACATCGGGGGCGCGACCGCCTGCTCCTCGCCGTTGGTGGTGTCGAGGATGGCCGGAACCTGTCCCGTCGGGGCGTCGTTCCAGTGCGGCAGCTCGGGGTGCTCGTCGACGACGGGGCCTGTCACGTCGCGGACGGTGTCACCTGCCGGCTCGGCGCCGATGATGCGCACGCGCCCGGAGTGGTAGCTCGGGGGCTCCTCGTCGATGTCCTCCGCGCCGGGGTCGCCGGTGCCTTCGAGGCCGTTGCCGAAATCTTCGTAGTCGTCGGTGTCATCGGGCATGGATCGTCGCTCCTCAGACCTGCAGCAGCTCTTGCTCTTTGTGGGCAAGCAGCTGATCGATCGCCGCCACCTGGTCGTGGGTGATCTTCTCGAGTTCCTTCTCGACGCGCTCGAGCTCGTCGGTCGAGAGATCACCGTCCTTCTGCAGCGCTTCGAGATCGTGTCGCCCCGCCCTGCGCAGGTTGCGCACCGCCACCTTCCCCTCCTCGGCCTTGTGCCGGACGACCTTCACCAGCTCCTTCCGCCGCTCTTCGGTCAGCGGCGGAAAGGCCAACCGGATCACGCTCCCGTCATTGGTCGGGTTGATACCCAGGTCGGAGGACATGATGGCCTTCTCGATCGCCCCGAGCGAGCCTTTGTCGTAGGGCGAGATCACCAGGAGCATGGCGTCGGGGACGCTGAAGCCGGCCAGCTGGCGCAGCGGGGTGGGTGTTCCGTAGTAGTCGACCATCAGCGGCTCGAGGAGCGCCGAGGAGGCCCGGCCGGTGCGCACGTTGCTCATCTCGTGGCGGACGTGATCGATGGCTTTGGTCATCTTGTCCCTGGTGTCGTCCTTGACCAGGGCGGCGAGGTCGTCGTCCATCAGCGGACCAGCGTACCGATCTCTTCACCGCTGAGCGCACGAGGGATGTTGCCGGGGATCATGAGGTCGAAGACCCGGATCGGCAGGTTGTTGTCCTTGCAGAAGGTAATGGCGGTCAGATCCATCACCCGGAGGTCCCGGTTGATGACCTCCATGAAGGAGATCTCGCGATAGAGGGTGGCCGTCGGATCGAGCTTGGGATCGGCGCTGTAGACGCCCTCCACCCCCGAATGGGTGCCTTTGCAGAGCAGTTCCGCCCCGATTTCGGCCGCCCGGAGCGCCGCCGGGGTGTCCGTGGTGAAGAACGGGTTCCCCATGCCGGCGGCGAAGACGACGATGCGGCCCTTCTCGAGGTGCCGGATGGCCCGGCGCCGGATGTACGGCTCGGCCACCTCGGCCATGGAGAGCGCACTCAGCACGCGGGTCGGCTGGTCTTGTTGCTCGAGCGCATCTTGCAGCGCCAGCGCGTTGATCACCGTCCCGAGCATCCCCATGGTGTCGGAGGTGGCGCGGTCCATGCCGCCGCTCTCCCCCGTGGTGCCACGCCAGATGTTGCCGCCGCCGACCACCACCGCGAGCTCGAGGCCGCCACCGTCCATGGCGCGGGCCATTTCCTTGGCCATGCGCTCGACGGTGGCGGCATCGATGGTCTCGTCAGACGCGGCGGAGGCCAGAGCCTCCCCCGACATCTTGAGCACGATCCGACGCGGTTCTCCCACGATCCGTGGCGCTCAGGCGCCGATGACGACCTGCGCGAACGACACGATGCGGGCGGAGCCGAGCATGCCCGCGATCGTCTGTTTCTCGTCCCGCACGTAGGCCTGGTCCAGCAGCACCCGCTCCTTGAACCAGCCGGTCATGCGGCCCTCGACGATCTTCTCCATGGCGGCCTCGGGCTTGCCCTCGTTGCGCGAGATCTCCGTCACGGTGGCGCGCTCGGCGGCGACCTCCGGCTCGGGCACCTCGTCGCGGCTCAGATAGGCCGGCTTGGTGAACGCGATCTGCACGGCGATGTCGTGCGCCAGCTCCTCGGTGCCGCCCTCGATCACCACGGCCACGCCGTTGACGCCGCGCCCCGCCTGCTGGTGCAGGTAGGTGTCGAGCACCTGGCTGGGCTCGGCAACGAGGCGGCGCACCCGCCCGATGGAGATGTTCTCCTTGAGCGTCGCCCGCAGCTCGTCGATGACGTCGGTGAGCTCGCCCGCGGCCTCCTCGCCCTTGGTGGCCACCAGCGCAGCGAGGTCGTCGGCCAAGGCCACGAACTTGTCGGCCTTGGCCACGAAGTCGGTCTCGCACCGCAGCTCGACCACGGCGGCGACGTCACCGGAGCGCGCCACGGCCACGGCACCTTCGGAGGCCTCGCGGTCGCTCCGCTTGGCCGCGCCGGCCAGACCCTTCATGCGCAACAGCTTGGCCGCTTCCTCCAGGTCTCCCTTTGTCTCCTCGAGCGCGTTCCGGCAGTCGAGGATGCCGGCGCCGGTCATCTGGCGCAGGGTCGACACGTCCTTGGCGGTGTAGCTGGCCACGGTCAGGCCACCTCGGCCGGCTCGGGTGCGGGAGGGGACGCCGGTGTCGCGGCGGGGGCCGGAGCCGGAGTCCCCGAGGCGGCGGCTGCAGCAGCCTGCGCCCGGCGCGGGCGCGGGGCGGAGGACGGACCACTCTCCTCGGGTGCCGGAGGCGCCATCTTGCGGCGGTGCTCGGCGATGAAACGCCCCTCGACCACCGCGTCGGCCATCACCCGGCACATGAGCGAGCCCGAACGGATGGCGTCGTCGTTGCCGGGGATGACGTAGTCGATCACGTCGGGGTCACAGTTGGTGTCGACGACCGCCACCACCGGGAGCCCGAGCTTGCGAGCCTCGGTCACGGCGATGTGCTCCTTCTTGGTGTCGATGACGAACACCGCGTTCGGGAGCCGCTCGAGGTTGGCGATGCCGCCGAGGTTGCGGCTCAACTTCTCGAGCTCACGGGTGTGCTGCAGCGCCTCCCGCTTGGGCATGCCCTCGAAGTCGCCGGCCGCCTGCATGGTCCGGAGCTCCTGCATGCGCTTCACCCGGCCCGAGACCGTGGCGAAGTTGGTCAGCATGCCGCCGAGCCAGCGCTGGTTGACAAAGGGCATGCCGCACGCCTCGGCGTACTCCGCCACGGGACCCTGGGTCTGCTTCTTCGTCCCGACGAACAGGATCGTGCCGCCGTCGGCGACGAGGTCCCGCACGAAGGAGTAGGCGGACTCGACGCCGGTCAGCGTCTTGCGCAGGTCGATGAGATAGATCCCGTTGCGCTCGCCAAGAATGAAGCGCTTCATCTTCGGGTTCCATCGCCGCGTCTGGTGGCCGAAGTGGACTCCGGCTTCCAGAAGCTGTCGCATGGAAACGACGGCCATAAATATATTCCTCCAGTCGGTTGCTCCCCTGGCGCAGCGCCGCCCGATGGCGACGACCGTGGAACGCGCGCAGGTGATGATGGTCGGTGGTGCCGCCCACCCCCTGGTGGGCCGAACCATGCTAGCCGCTCAGCGGGCCTTCAGGTTCGGTGCGAGCTCAGGCCCGGGGATGCGTCTCCCCGTAGACGGCGCGGAGCCGCTCCTTGCTGACGTGCGTGTACACCTGCGTGGTGGCGAGGCTGGCGTGGCCGAGGAGCTCCTGCACGACCCGCAGGTCGGCACCCCCGTCGAGGAGGTGGGTGGCGTAGGTGTGCCGCAGGGCGTGCGGGTGGGTGGGCGAGGCGGAGCGCCGGTCCAGGATGCGGCGCACGTCCCGGGGCCCGAGGCGCGCGCCGCGGCGGTTCACGAAGGCCGCCTCGGGTGGCCCCTCCATGTCGTCCCGACCGTCCTCGAACCACGCCCGCAGGGCGGCGACCGCGGCGTCGTGCACCGGCACCCGGCGCTGCTTGCCGCCCTTGCCGAGCACCGTGACCGTCCGCCCGCGCAGGTCGATGTCGCCGCGGTCGAGACCGCAGAGCTCCGAGACGCGCAGCCCGGCCGCATAGAGGAGCTCGAGGACGGCCAGGTCGCGCCGGTCCACGGGAGTCCCGCCGTCCACATCGAGCAGGGACGTGACCTCCCCGCCCGAGAGCACACGGGGCAGGCGCCCGCCGCCGGACGGGGCGCGCAGGGAGCGGGCCGGGTCGGAGCCGAGGCGACCCTGCCGCACCTGCCAGGAGAAGTAGCAGCGCAGCGCGGCCGCCTTGCGGGCGATGGTGGCGCGGGCCAGCTTCCGCGTCCCGAGCGAGGCCAGGTAGCGCCGCAAGTGCATGCGGTCGACGCCCCCGGGGCTCTCGACGTCGCTCCGGGACATCCACTCGGCGAAGGCGACCAGGTCGCTCACGTACGCCGTGCGCGTCGCCGCGGCCCGGCCGCCCAGCCAGGCGGAAAACCCCGGCAGATCCCAGTCGGCCGACACGGAGGCAACGGTACCGCCCCCACGCAGGGGATCCTGGGCACTAACGTCGCCCGAGAACCTTCGGGGGGTCCGTGGGGTTCGGTGAAATGGAGGACCGATGGTCTCGAGATTCGATCGTCGTTCGGTGCTGCTGGGCGGTGCGGCGGCCGCGGCGGGCGCGGCGGGCGTGGCGGGGGCGGGCGCGCTGGGCCTCGGGCTCGATGACATCGCCGGTGCCACGACCAACGGTCCCGGCCGCAACGGGGTCTCCACCAAGACCCCCAAGAAGGGGGGCTCCCTGGTCTTCGGCGTGGACGCCGAGGAATCGGGCTTCGACCCGACCCAGGCCCGCTTCGACGAGGTCGGCGTCATGTACGCCCGCACCGTGTTCGATCCGCTGACCATCATCCTGCTCAACGGGGACTGGGCGCCCTACCTGGCCCAGTCCGTCGTGCCCAACGCCTCGTACACCGCCTGGACCGTCACGCTGCGTTCCGGCCTCGTCTTCCACGACGGCACGCCGTGCAACGGTGCCGCGTTGCTCACGAACTTCCAGGCCCAGGCGAAGTCGCTGCTCACCGGCGTCATCCTCAGCCCGACGCTGGTCTCCATCACGCAGACGGGGCCCTTGGCCGTCACCATCACGTTCAAGGCACCCTGGGTGCCGTTCCCCTACTACCTGGCCGGCGGGATCGGCGGCCAGATCGCCTACGTGGCGGCGCCGTCCATGCTGGCCAACCCCAACGGCACCTCGCACCCGGTCGGCACCGGCCCCTTCGTCTTCAAGGAATGGGTCCCCAACGACCACTTCACCGCCACGGCCAACCCCAACTACTGGCGCAAGGGCATGCCCTACCTGTCCCAGATCACCTACAAGCCGATCCCCGACGAGGAAGCCCGCTCGGAGGCGCTCAAGTCGGGCACCATCGACCTCATGATCACCGACACCCCGCAGATCATCACCCAGTTCCGGGGCAACAAGAGCTACGCCTACATCGACGACAGCACCCACGTCGCCGGCGAGCCCGACATGAACTGCGTGCAGCTGAACTGCCTGGCCAAGCCGTTCAACAACCCCAACATCCGGCGGGCGGCGGCCATGGCCGTCAACCGGACCCAGTACGCGAAGGTCATCGACGAGGGCGTTCTCCCCGTGAGCAACGGCCTCTTCGTCCCCGGCTCCCCCTACTACTCGACCACCCAGTACCCCGCCTACAACCCGAGCCAGGCGGCCAAGCTGGTGTCGCAGGCCGCCAAGACCAACGGCGGGCCCATCGCCTTCTCCTACGGCTCGACCAACTCGCCGGCGGCCATCCGGGCCGCGCAGTACCTGGAGCAGGCGTGGAAGCAGGTGGGCTTCCAAGTCAGCACCAACATCGTGCAGCAGAACGACACCATAAACAACGCGCTGGCCGGTAAGTACCAGGCCCTGGGCTGGCGGCAGTTCGGGGCGGTCGATCCCGATCTGAACTACATATTCTGGAGCACGACCACCGTGAGCTCCGGCTCCCTGTCCATCAACATGGCACGCAACGCAGACCCGACCATCGAGACCGCGCTCCTGTCGGGGCGGGCCAGCACCGAGAAGAGCGTCCGCGAGGCCGCCTACAAGACGGTGAACCGGCGCCTGGCCATGGACCTCCCCTATCTGTGGACGGACCGGGCCGTCTGGGCCGTCATCGGGAACCCCACCGTGCAGAACTTCAACAACCCGACGACGCCGCAGGGCCAGAGTGCCTACGGGATGATCGGGGGTTCCGTGTGGCCGACCCAGATCTGGATCAGCTGAGCTGGAGGCTGATGAGCGGGCGCATTCTGGTGGTCGAGGACGATGAGCGCATTCGGTCCTCCATGCGCCTCGCCCTGGAGGGCGAAGGGTACGAGGTAAGGGACGCCGCCAGCGGCGAAGAGGGGCTCGACATGTTCGCCGAGGCACCGCCCGACGTCGCCCTCATCGACCTCATGCTGCCGGGCATGGACGGCTTCGAGTGCTGCCGCGCCCTGCGGCGCAGCAGCGCCGTGCCGATCATCATCGTGACGGCGCGCGCGGACACCCACGACGTCGTGGCCGGCTTGGAGGCGGGAGCCGACGACTACGTCACCAAGCCGTTCGTGGCCAAGGAGCTGGCGGCGCGCATCCGCGCCCTGTTGCGCCGCGCCCGGCCGGCGGAGGAGGAGCCCGGTGCGCTCACCTTCGGTGACCTCCAACTGCTGCCCGAGCAGGGTGTCCTGCGGCGCCTCAACGGCGACGAGGTGCACTGCACCCGGACCGAGTTCCGTCTGCTCTGCGAGCTGGCGGCCAGCCCCAACAAGGTGCTGAGCCGCGAGCAGTTGCTCGACCGCGTCTGGGGCTACGACTACTTCGGGGACGGGCGCCTGGTCGACGTCCACATCCGTCGCTTGCGCACCAAGGTCGAGGTGGATCCTGCGGTGCCCCAGCACATACTCACCGTGAGGGGCATGGGCTACAAGCTGGTGCCCTGAGGTGAAGCTGGGCATCGGCGCCCGCATCACGGCCGTGTTCGGTCTCGGGGCGCTGATCCTCTCCATCCTGATGGGCGGGCTCTCCTACTTCACCGTGCGTCACTTTCTGCTGGCCGGCCGGGAGTCGGCCGCCCAGCACCAGGCCTTCAACAACGCCGTGCTGGTGCGCAACTCCCTGCAGCTGGGGAACACGCAGTACGTCTCACTGCTCTCCAACATCGACGCCGGCTCCGACGCCCACTCCGTCCTTTACCACCACGCCAAGGCCTACGAGTCGTCGCTGTCGGTCAATGCCTCCATCCCGGCTGCGCTGCGCAAGGATGTCCTGACCGGCACGGCGGCGACCCAGACCTACCGGACCCCCCAGGGGACGGCGGACATCGTGGTCGGGATCCCGGTCCCCTCCGTGCACGCCTTCTACTTCGAGGTGTTCGACCTCTCCGATCTCGACCACACCCTGCGCGTGCTCGGGCTGACCCTCTTCGGTGCCGGCGTCGTCACGACCATCCTCGGGATCGCCCTCGGCCGCTTCGCCAGCGTGCGCTCGCTGCGGCCGCTGGCCGACGTCTCGCGGGCGGCGGGCGCCATCGCCGGCGGCGAGCTCGACACGCGGCTCGACGCGGAGGCCGCCGACCCCGACCTCGAGGTCTTCACCCATTCGTTCAACGCCATGGTCGACCAGCTGCAGGAGCGCATCGAGCGTGAGGCGCGCTTCAACTCCGACGTGAGCCACGAGCTGCGCTCTCCGCTGACCACCCTGGCCGCCGCCATGGAGGTGCTCGAGGCCGACCGGGACAAACTGCCACCGCGCTCCCAGCGGGCCCTGCAACTGCTGGGCGACGACGTGCGGCGCTTTCAGCGCATGGTCGGGGACCTGCTCGAGATGTCGCGCGCCGACGCCGGTTCGGTCGACGTCTTCCTCGAGGAGGTCAGCGTCTCCGAGCTGGTGCAACGCTCGGTCGAGACGGGGTTCGGGCACATGGTGGCCCACGGGCCAGGCGGGCCCCCCGACGTCCAGGTCGACCCCGCCGTACGCCGGTGGCGGGTCGGCGTCGACAAGCGCCGCTTCGAACGGGTCATGGTGAACCTCATGGAGAACGCCGACCACTACGGGGGCGGCGTGACGACGGTCGCCGTCCGGCCCGCGGACGACATGATGGTCGAGGTGAGCGTCGAGGACGACGGGCCGGGCATCGATCCCCGGGAGCGCACGAAGGTGTTCGAACGCTTCTACCGGGGCTCGGCGTCGGGGCGGCGGGGCACGGGAACCGGCACCGGATTGGGCCTGGCCCTCGTCGCCGAGCACATGCGGGTCATGCGCGGCGACGTCCGGGTGGAGTCCTCCGACGCGGGCGGTGCCCGCTTCGTGCTCAGCCTCCCCGTGATGGCCGACGGGGACGAGCCGGGAACCGACGAGTGAGGCGTCGCGTCGCCGCACTGGCGCTCCTCGTCACGGCGTTCGTCACCGCCGGCTGCGCCATCCCCACGCAGAGCGCGCCCAGCACGATGGCACCATCGAAGGTGCCCTTCAACCTGCTCGACCCCCACCTGCCGACGACGACCACCACGCTGCCCAAGCCGTCGTCGCTCGTGCCGGTCAAGGTCTTCTACCTCAACTCGACCAACCAGTTGACGTCGGCGCCGCGCGTGGTTGCCTCGCCGGCGCCGCTGACCGCCATCATCAGCTCCATGCTGGCCGGCCCCACCAAGGCCGAGACCGTGCAGGGGATCTCCACCGCCATCCCGAGCAACGTGACGGTCCTGTCGGCCACGACGCAGGGGGCCATCGTGACCGTCAACATGAACGCGGCGTTCGGCGCCATCACCGGCATCAGCATCGAGCTGGCGGTGGCCCAGATCGTCGCCACCATCGCCACGGAGAACGGGTTGAACACGGGTGTGGTCTTCGAAATCGACGGCCAGCGCACGAGTGTCCCGATCGCCAACGGCTCGCAGGTGACCGACCCCGTCTACCTCATTGAGTTCCTGAGCGTGGCGCCCTGAGCGGGTCGCCGGCGGGACCGGATCGGTTCAGCCGGCGTGCTCGACGTCGCGGCGCCACGGCACGCGCGGTGCGCCCGACCACAGGTGCTCGAGGTCGTAATAGTCCCGCGTCTCCTGCAAGAAGACATGTGCGATGAAGTCGCCGTAGTCCATCAGCACCCAGGTGGCGTCCTGCAGTCCCTCCACCCGGACGGGCGTGATGCCGTGCGACTCCTTCACGCCGCGCTCGATCTCCTCGACCAGCGTCCGCACGTGGCGCGTGTTCTGCGCGCTGGTGATGACGAAGGCGTCGACCACGCCGAAGAGCTCGGCCATCGCGAGCACCACCGTGTCCCGCCCGAGCTTGGCCTCGGCCGACTCGGCCGCGGTCGCCACCGGCGGCGGGAGTTGGACGTGCACGTCGACGCCTGGCGTCAATGGAGCAACTCCAGGATCGCCACGGTGAAGCCGAAGGCGACGACGAGGATGGAGCCTCCGGCGATCGCCCAACGCCGGCGGGAGCGGCGCGCCACCTTCTGCTCGGCCCGGCGGTCCGCCCGGCGCTGCACCCGGGTGGGGAGCACCCCCACACGGGGACTCTCCGACAGCTCCGTCCACCCGGCCGGCATGGCGCTCATTCAGGCCACAGCGTACAGAGCGCGACGGTGAATGCAATGGATGACGGCCGCAGGGACCATCCCCACGACGGGCCGGCCCGCCGCCAGGAGGTCGCGCACCTCCGAGCTCGAGACGGGCACCTGCGGGCCGTCGACCCATTCACTGCGCCAACCAGGGGGAACCGCCGGGACGGGGCCGGTCGGCCGCGACACGATGGCCAGCGTGACCAGGCGCTGGAGATCCTCCTGGCGATGCCAGGATCCGAGCTCGGGGACCAGATCGGCGCCCACCACCAGGAACAGCTCAACTGGGTGGCGGCCGGCCCGGGCCAGGATCTCCTCCGCCGTGTCCACCGAGTAGCTGGGGCCACCGCGCTCGATCTCGAGCCGGCTCGCCTCCGCGCCCGGGATCTCCCCGGCGAGGGCCTCGGTCAGGGCGTAGCGGTCCTCCGCCGGCGAGACGGCGCGCTGCCCCGACTTCTGCCAGGGATCGTTGGCGACGACGAGGAGCAGGCGGTCGAGTCCGAGTCGCTCGGTAACGGCGCGCGCCGCGGCGACGTGCCCGGCGTGCGGCGGGTCGAAGGTGCCGCCGAAGATCCCGATGCGGGTCGGAGGCTCAGGTGCCGGCAAGTTCGGCGATCACCGGCGCCAGCGCGTCCATCTCCGCCTCGTGCACGACGATGTAACTGAAGCTCAGTTCCTCGCGGCGCTTGCGCAGCGTCTCGGCGATCTCCTCGACGGTGCCGATGAGCGCCATCGGCGCGGCGCGCAGCTGGTCCGGCGTCAACCCGAACAGCGACGCGAGCGACCCGATGACCTCGCCGGCGTTCGGGACCACCTGGACCGCGACCGTCCAACACTGGAACTCGAGGTCGCCGGCACGGTCCCCCGCCGCCTCCCGGGCCCAGCGCACCCGGTCGGTGTACTTCTCGACCACGGACTCGGCGGCGACCTCCGGTCCGACGTACCCCGCGGCCAGGCTCGGCACGATGCTGACGATGTCGGCGTACTGCCCGGCCAGCGTGAGCACGCGGCGGCTCCCGCCTCCGATCACCAACGGCGGCCCGCCCGGCGTCGTCGGCGCCGGGGTACCGGCCGCCGCGGTGACGCGGTAATGCTCGCCGGTGAAGGTGGCGCTGCCGTCGCGCCACATCGCTCGCATGATGGCGAGACTCTCGGCCAAGCGGGCCACGCGCACCGACGGCTTCTCCATCGGGATACCCGACTGCCGGTAGTCCGTCGTCAGCCAGCCGGCGCCGAGGCCGAACTCGAAGCGGCCGCCGCTGACGACGTCGAGGGTCGCCGCCTCCTTGGCGAGGACGACCGGGTGGCGGAAGTCGTTGTCGAGGACGAGGGTGCCGACCCGCAGCGTCGTCGTCGCCTCCGCCGCCACCGTCGCCGCGATCATGGGCGCCCACTGGTCGTCGAGGTGGTCGGGCACGTAGAGGGTCGAGTACCCCAGGTCCTCGGCCTTCCGCGCCAGCTGGCGCCACTCAGCGGGGGATGCGGCATGGGACGCCTGGAGGGCGAAACGGAAGGCGGCCATGGAGGGCGATCCTACGGCGTTAACCTGTAGCGGTGACGAGCCAAGCTGTGTCCTCCTCGTGGAGCCCCGCGTCCTGGCGCAAGTTCCCCGCCGCGCAACAGCCTGAGTGGCCTGACGCGGACGCGCTCAAGAAGGCGGAGGCCCGGCTGGCGACGGTGCCACCCCTCGTGTTCGCCGGCGAGGCGCGCTACCTGACCGAGCAACTGGCCCAGGTGGCCAACGGCGAGGCCTTCCTCCTGCAGGCGGGGGACTGCGCCGAGTCCTTCGCCGAATTCAGCGCAGACTCCATCCGGGACAAGCTCAAGATCATCCTGCAGATGGCGGTGGCGCTCACCTACGCGGCCGGCGTGCCGGTGGTGAAGGTGGGGCGCATCGCCGGGCAGTTCGCCAAGCCGCGCTCGGCGGGCACCGAGCGCATCGGCGACGTGGAACTGCAGTCCTTCCGCGGTCACATGGTCAACGACGAGGCCTTCGAGGCCGAGGCGCGGCGGCCCGACCCCGCGCGCCTGGTGGCCGCCTACCAACAGTCGGCGTCGACGCTCAACCTGCTGCGGGCGTTCACCAAGGGCGGGTTCGCCGACCTGTCGCAGGTCCACCTGTGGAACCAGCAGTTCGTCTCGTCGTCCAGCGAGGGCAGGCGCTACGAGCGCATCGCCTCGGAGATCGACCGCGCCCTGCGCTTCATGGCGGCGTGCGGCATCGACCTCGGTGCCGAGAAGGGGTTGCACCAGGTCGACTTCTTCACGAGCCACGAAGCCCTGATCCTGCCCTACGAGGAATGCCTCACCCGCGTCGACTCCCTCACCGGCGATTGGTACGACTGCTCGGCGCACATGGTCTGGGTCGGTGACCGCACCCGCCAGCTCGACGGCGCGCACCTCGAGTTCCTGGCGGGCGTCAACAACCCGGTCGGCGCCAAGGTCGGCCCGGACTGCACCCCCGACGAGGTGGTGGCGCTGTGCGAGCGCCTGAACCCCGACCGCGTCCCGGGCCGCCTCACGCTCATCAGTCGCCTGGGGTCCGGCCGGATCACCGAGCTGCTCCCGGCGATGGTGCGGGCGGTCGAGGCGGAGGGCCACGCCGTGGTGTGGGCCTGCGACCCCATGCACGGGAACACGTTCACCAGCGACGGCGGCCGCAAGACCAGGCGCTTCGATGACATCCTCTCCGAGCTGCGCTCGTTCTTCGACGTCCATCGCGACGAGGGGACCTGGCCCGGCGGGCTCCATGTGGAGCTGACCGGTGACGACGTCACCGAGTGCCTCGGTGGAGCCGAGGAGATCTTCGAGGTGGACCTCGATGCCCGCTACACGACGACGTGCGACCCGAGGCTGAACGCCCGCCAGTCGCTCGACTTGGCCTTCCGCGTGGCGGAATTCCTCAGAACTTGATCCGCCGCCTCGTTCTCGCCGTACTGGTGACGGCACTGCCGTTGCTGGCGCTCGTCGCCGCTGCGGTCACCACGTCGGCTCCGCCGGCGGCGGCGGCGGCCCCGACGCCGGCCTACTGGCTGGTGGCCTCCGACGGGGGCATCTTCAGTTTCGGCGGCGCGCCGTTCTACGGGTCCACGGGCGGCATGGTGCTCAACAAACCGGTGGTGGGGATGGCCGCCACGGCGGACGGCGGGGGGTACTACCTGGTGGCCTCCGACGGGGGTGTCTTCAGCTACGGCGACGCCACGTTCTACGGCAGCACCGGCAGCATGCGGCTGAACCAACCGATCGTCGGCATGGCGGTGGTGCCCGGTGGCGGCGGGTACTGGCTGGTCGCCGCCGACGGTGGAATCTTCAGCTACGGCTCGGCCGCGTTCTACGGCAGCACCGGCGGCATGCGGCTGAACAAGCCGGTGGTGGGGATGGCCGCCACGCCGAGCGGCAACGGCTACTGGTTGGTCGCCTCCGACGGGGGGATCTTCAGCTACGGCGATGCCAGCTTCCACGGGAGCACGGGCAGCCTCGTGCTCAACAAGCCGATCGTCGGCATGATCACGGGCCCGGCCGGCGCCGGCTACTTCCTCGTCGCCTCGGACGGCGGCATCTTCAGCTTCGGCACGGCGCCCTTCTACGGCTCGCTCGGGGGGTTGACGATCAAGCACCCGATCGTGGCGGCGGCGGCGACGCCGACCGACAACGGCTACTGGTTCACCGACACCGCCGGACTGGTGTCGAATTTCGGCTCAGCCGACTACTACGGGTCGGCACCCTCGGCCCTCTTCCGGCCGATCGTCGGCATGGCGGAAGCTCCCGGCAGCACCGGCGGGTTCGTGGGCTCGACGTTCCCATCGGGAGCAACCGGCTACGACGTGAGCGTGTTCCAGTGCAACAACCTGCCGACCTCTGCCCACTCCATCGCCATCGTGCAGGTCGACGGGATGTCCTCGGGCGCCACCAACTCGTGCCTGAACCAGGAGCTGCAGTGGGCGGCGGGCGGCCTCAACCTCTACACGTTCCTCACCTATGCCACTTCGGCGGTGAACCAACCGGGCTGCAACGGGGACGTCGCCTGCAACGCGGGCTACCAGGCCGCCCAACACGCCTACAACGCAGCGACGGTGGCCGGCGCCGGGTCCACCGCCACCCCCTGGTGGCTCGACGTCGAGAGCAATTCCGTCGCAGCGTGGTCGTCGAACACCCAGGAGAACGCCTTGTTCGTCCAGGGAGCCCTCAACGCCCTGCACGAAACGGACGGAATCGCCGACGTCGGGATCTATGCGAGCCCGGGCGTCTGGAACAACATCGTCGGGAACTATGCCCCGTCCGTTCCGTACTGGATGGCCGACTACCTCGGCTCACCGAGCGGACCCGGCTCCTGCCAGGACTACTCGAACTGGGTGGCGAAGGGCGCGCAGCTGCCCAGCCCGCCGCAGCTCGTCCAGTACTTCAGCGGCCCCGTGGCGGGCAGCCCGGGCGACTACGACGACGACTACGCCTGCTAGCGCCCTCTCGACGGTTCCAAGCCTCCTCTGCCCATGGACGTGCGCTACGAGTGGCGGGCACCCTTCGCCAACGCGGACGTCAACGCCCTCCACGCGGACGGGTTCGCGCATCCCGTGCTCGACTTCGACTGGCGCGGCCAGGTCGGGCGTCACAGCCTGGGCTGGGTCTGCGCGTTCGACGCGGAGCGCCTGGTCGGCTTCGTCAACGTCGCCTGGGACGGTGGGGTGCACGCCTTCGTCGTCGACACGCTGGTGGTGCGCACCCGCCGCCACACCGGGATCGGAAGCGGGCTGCTGGCGGTGGCCGAACGGGAAAGCCGCTCGGCCGGGTGCGAGTGGCTCCACGTCGACTTCGAGGACGGGTTGCGTGACTTCTATCTCGGCGCAGGTGGCTTCACGCCCACCCCGGCCGGCATCATCGCGCTGCGCTGAGCCTCGTGCGGTCCACCCGAAGGGAAGGTCAGCACCGCGTCGCGAGCAGCGCTCGTAAGCGCTCGGCGTTCCCCTCGGGTGGATCACCGGCCTCCAGGACCAGGTCGAGCCCCTGGGGGGCGTCCACGACGACCGGGCGCGCTCCACGTGGTCCCAGTCCAGCTCGTACCAGTTCGGGATCTGCCGCTGCCGGCCCTCGACGCGCGAGCGGTGCAGCCCGGCCTCGCGGCACGAGGTCATGACGACGAGGCTCCCGGCGCCCTCCTCGCTCGCCACCTGACGGGTCCCTTCCACTTCGGCGTCACGGGCCACGCCGTCGAGGACGACCGAGGAGCCCAGCCGGAGTTGGGAACGCGCCAGGGCCCAGAGCACCGACCATCCGACGCCGCGGTGCCCCCGCTGGCCCATGCCGTCGAGCGCGGCCTGCACCTCGGCGTGGGGCCGCAGGCCGCTCATCGCCCAGTCGTGGCCGAGCACGGGAGCCCGCAGGGCGCGGCCGGCCACCTGGGCCATGGTCGACTTCCCTGATCCCGGCAGACCCGTGATCAGGACGAGGAGCATGTCCGCCTCACCCGGTCGGCAGCTTCTCCCACACCGACACGTGCGACGCGCTGTCGCTGGTGAACGGCTCGCGGTGCCAGCCGCTCCACCGCTCGCGCAGGCGCATCCCGGCGAGACGCGCCATGAGATCGAGCTCGGCCGGCCAGACGTAGCGATAGGGCATGGCGAAGGTGCGGGCCCGGCCCTCCCCGACCCAGTAGTGGTGCGAGACACCGAGCTGGTGGGCCACGTCGAGGGTGTCGAAGCCCAGCCGGTCCGGAGCGACCAGGAAGGCCAGTGCCGTCTCCCCCGGCGGCAATCGGCGGAGTGGGGGCACCTCGACCTCAATGACGAAGCACCCGCCCGGTTCGAGGTGGCGCCCCACGTTGGTGAAGCACGCCACCTGTTCGTCCTGGCTCGTCAGGTTCTCGATGGTGTTGTAGACGAGAAAGGCCAGCCGGAAGGTCCCCTCCACCACGGTCGTGGCGAAGTCGCCGATCGTCACCCCGATGGCCGCCGCGCCGGGCTTCGCCTTCAGCTGCCCCACCATGTCGGGCGACAGGTCGATTCCGCACACCGGCACGCCGCGCGCGGACAGCGGCAGCGCAAGCCGGCCGGTCCCGACGCCCAGCTCCATTGCGGCGCCGTCGCCGGCGAGTTCGGCCAGGAAGTCGACGGTCGCTTCGACGACCGCCGGATCGAACATGGACGACGAGTCGTCGTCGTAGGTCTCGGCGATCGGCCCGTCGAAGTAGTTCTTCCGCACAGCGAACACTGTGCCAGGCCGCCGGCTCCTGTGCGACGGTGGGCCGCCCGGCGGGACGGCACGGCGCGCCGCGACGACCTAGTCCGTCTTGACCACCAGCACCGCACAGTCCGCACCGTGCGCCACCGAGTTCGGCACGCTGCCGAGATAACGGCGGGCGCCGCGCATGCCCTTGCTCCCCACCACGATCAGGTCCGCCCCCACCTCGGCCGCCGTGGAGAGGATCACGTCATCGGCATTGCCCTGGACCCCGTGCGCCTCGGCCGCAATGCCTTCTCCGAACTCCTCAATGGAGGTCACGCCCACCGCCCGGGCGCCTTCCTCGGCCAGGGCCTGCCCCGCACCACTGTCGACCAGGTCGACGCCGGCCACGGCGCCCATGCCGGAACGGGGTGTGCGGAAGGCCGTCACGATGTGCAATTCGGAGCCCCACGAGCGGGCCAGCTCCGCGGCAGCCCGCACGGCCTGCTCGGCGGTGGGAGATCCGTCCGTGCCGACCACCACTGTCTTGTACATCGCGTCGTCCCCTTCTCGCCGGAGAGCTCAGCGTACCCCGGGGTGGGTGGCCCGGACCCGCCCCGCTCAGCCGGCCAGCGCGCCGTAGGCCGCCTCCCAGAACTCCACCATGTGCACGGGTGGATGGGGCGAGGTCATGGCCCGCGTCGACAGCACGATCCCCGTCAGGCCGTAGTCGGGGTCGGTGGTCCACGCGGTGCCCGTGCCGCCGTTCCAGCCGTAGCCCGACGGCGTGGGCGGCTCGTCTCGCGACGGACCCGGCGCGGCCATGCCGTACCCCCAGCCGCCGTGCGCGCCGAGGAAGATCGGGGCCGACGCGCGCTGGGCCCCGGTCAGCTGGTCTCGGGTCATCGCCTCAACCGCTCCCGGCGACAGCAGCTGCCGGCCGTCGTGGCTCCCCTTGGCCACCAGCATGGACACGAACGCCCAGAAGTCGTCGAGCGTCGAGACGAGCATGCCCGCCGCGTTGGCCATGGCCGGCGGCGCGTTCCACCATCCGCCCCGGGGCCGGTCCAGCACGCGCAGGTGGGCTCCGGTCTCGTCGGGCATGTAGGCCGTCGTGAACCGGCCCTGTTTCTCCACCGGCACGCTGAACGAGGTGTCCGCCATGCCCAGCGGCTCGAAGAGACGCTGGCGCAGGAAGGTCTCGAGCGGCTGCCCGCTCGCCCGCTCGAGCAGGACCCCCAGCACCTGGGCGCCCGTGTTGTAGCGCCACCCCTCACCCGGTTGGTGCAGCAGGGGCAGGGTGGCGAAGCGGGCGATCCACTCCTCCGACCCGAACGGCGGCGGCGGCCACGGGGGCCCGAGGGTCATCAGCCCGAGCTCGGCCTCCGCCGCCTGAATCGGATAGGTGCCGGGCGGGGCCATGATGGCGCCGAAGCCGAGGCGGAAGGTCAGCAGGTCCCCGACCGTGATGGCCCGCGCCGCCGGGACGGTGTCGTCCAGCGAGCTCTCGAGGGTGCGCAGGACGCGTCGCCCGGCCAGCTCCGGCAGCCGTGCGTCCACCGGATCGGTGACCGCCAGCACGCCCTCGTCCACCAGGAGCATGGCGCCCGCTACGGCGATCGGCTTGGAGAGCGAGGCGATGCGGAAGATGGCGTCGCGGCGCAGCGGCGCCGCATCATCGAGCGCCGCATGCCCGAGGACCTCCGTGTGCACCTCGTCACCGCGGGCCACCAGCGCCACCATCCCCGGCACCTGGCCGCTCTCGGTGTGGGCAGCGAGGCGGTCGTGCAGCCGCCGTAGGCCGGCGGCGTCGAAACCGGCGCTCACACCGGCCGCTGCCGCAGGAAGGTCATGCGCTCGGACGTGAGCGATACCCTGCCTCCGTGGCGGCTTTCGAGGACGTCGAGCGGTTCGTCTCGGTGCTGCCCGAGGTGACCGAGGGGGCACGGCACGGGAACCGGACCTGGTTCGTCAGAGGCAGGGCGTTCGCCTGGGAACGCCCGTTCTCCAAGGCCGACCTCACGCGGTTCGGCGACGCCATACCCCCGGCCGGCCCGATTCTCGCCCTCCGCACGGCCGACATCGCGGACAAGGACGCCGTGCTGGCCACCGGCACCAGGGGGTTCTTCACCATCCCGCACTTCGACGGCTACTCCGCCGTCCTTGTGCAGCTACGGGCGGCCCCCAAGAAGCCGCTGCGTGAGGCGATCGAGGACGCCTGGCTGGCCTGTGCTCCGGAGCCCCTGGCCCGCACCTTCCTCGCCGACGCCTGACCCTGACGCTCCCTCACGCCGCCGCGGCACCCCGCACGAATCGTTGAAGCGGAGCAGGATGAAGCGGTCCTGCGAGGGCACCCACTCCCACTCGGTCATTGACGCGTGCAGAATGCGCACCCAACCCCGCCGGTAGACGTCCGAGGGCACCCCGAGGAAGTCGATCATCGTCGCCTCGATCACCCCCGCGTGGACCGCGGCCACCACCAGCTCACCCGGGTGCTGGCGCACGACGTCGCGTACGGCACCCGACGCCCGCGCCACGAACCCCGACCAGCTCTCGCCGTCGGGCGCGATCGGCACGGTGGGGTCGCTGTCCCAGTCGGGCACCCCGAACTTCTCGATCACATCCTTCCACTCCAGGCCGTCGGCTTCTCCCGGATGCAGCTCGGAGAGATCGGCGCGCTCGCGCACCGGGCCCAGCGCCGTCGGTCCCCGCCCCACCACGGGCCGGAGCCGCTCCGCCGTCTCGACGGCCCGCGGCAGCACCGAGGAGTACAGCGCCGTCGCCTCGCGCAGCTCGCCGCTCTCGTAGAGGCGGTCGGCCAGTGCGGCCACCTGACTGCGGCCCATGTCGGTCAGTCCCGTGCAGCCCGTGCGCCCGCCGACGATGCGATTGAGGTTGCACTCCGCCTCGCCGTGTCGCACCAGCACGATCCGCGCCGCACCCGCCTCGGGGGCGAAGATCCGCAGCACCCCTTCGGGGACGTGTGCGTCGCCGCCGCTGTCGCCAGGGTCGACCTCGCCGCTGCCGGTGCCGCCGCCGACCGCTGTCACGCCAGGTTGCCGACGAACTGCTCCAGCTGGCGCAGCGTGCGGCACTCCACCACCTCGTCGCAGTGGGCGGCGTACTCCCCCACGATGGAATCGCCCGACCCCCAGTAGTCACGCGGTTCGGGGTTGAGCCAGTAGACGCGGCGCGCCCGGGCCTGCAGGTCCTCGAGCACCCAGGACTGCGCGGCGTGGTAGTTGTTGCGGGCGTCGCCCAGCACCATCACGCTCGAGCGCGAGGTCACCTGGTCGCCCCAGCGGCGATGGAACTCGGTGAAGGCATGCCCGTAGTCGGAGTGCCCGTCCACCCAGATGACGTCCGCCTCCAGGTTGATGCGCGCCACCGCTTCGGCCGGATCGACCACGCCCTCGAAGAACCGCGTCACCTCGTCGATCCCGTCCACAAACACGAAGCTGCGCACCTTGGAGAACTGCGACGAGATGGCGTAGACCAGGTGCAGGGTGAAGCGGGCGAAGCTCGCCACCGACCCCGAGATGTCCGCGATCACGAAGATCTCGGGCTTGGCCGGCCGCGGGTGCCGGAAGCGCGGCTCAATGGGCACGCCGCCCGTGGAGAGCGAGCGCCGCATGGTGGCGCGGAAGTCGAGTGGGCCCTTGCGGCCGTGGCGGCGCTTGCGGGCCAGGCGGACCGCCAGCTTGCGCGAGAGCGGCTGGAGCACCCGGTGCAGCATGGCCAGCTCCTCGCGGGTGGCGTGCATGACGTCGATGTCCTCGGGCAGCGGCTTGCGGACGGAGCGGGCCAGCGCCTCGGCCCCGCGGTCCTCCACCAGGCGCCGGCGGATCTCCGTCTCGACGGAGCGGCGGAACTTCTCAATGCGCGCCTTGTACTCGTCGGCGGCCAGGCGCTCCTCCAGATCGGTCAGCGAACCGCCCGCCGCCCCCGCCTGGGCCTGGCTCATCAGGCGCTCCAGGACGGCGTCGAGGTCCAGGTTCCGCAGCGTGCGGTAGAGGTAGTACGTGCCGCCGACCGGGCGACCGGGCTCCATGCCGGCATAGCGATCCACCGCGTTGCGGGCCACCATGTTCATGAGGCCGGCGTCGGCGGAGAGCAGCGATTTGAAGAGCATCTCGGCGAGCTCCTCGGGGGTCATGCCCTCGCCGCCCCCGCCGCTCTGCCACGAGCGCCGCTGCCCCTGCAGGCCGCCCTGCCCGGACTGCTCGCCGTCCAGCTCGTCCGCCGCCTCGCCCCCGTCCTCGCCCTCGGCACCCCCGGCACCGCCGGTCCGCACGGCGAAGAACACCTCGAACGCCGTCTCGAAGGCCCGCCAGTGCGAGGACGACTTCACCATCGTGGCGGCGAGCGCGTACTTCAGCGCCTCGCGGTCCTCGAGCGGGATGTGCTTGACCGCCTCGGCGGCGTCGAGGTGCTCGGTCAGCGAGACGGGCAGCCCGGCGCGGCGCAGCTCGGTCACGAAGCCGGACAGGAGGTCGAGCACGGGCGCTCAGCTCGGCGAGGCCGACAGCAGCTCCTTGGAGGCCCGCTCGATGTCGGCTTGATACTTCAAGAGGATGTGCAGGGTCTCCTTGGCCCCGGCGGCGTCGATCGTCTCCACGCCGAGCAGCACGAGCGTGCGGGCCCAGTCGATCGTCTCGGAGACCGAGGGCGCCTTGCGCAGCTCAAGGGTGCGCAGCGAGCGCACGATCCGCGCCACCTGGTCGGCCAGCTCCTCGCTGATGCCGGGCACCTTGGTACGCACGATCTCGCGCTCGCGCTCGAGGTCCGGGTAGTCGATGTGCAGGTAGAGGCACCGGCGCTTGAGCGCCTCGGACAGCTCACGGGTGTTGTTGGACGTGAGGAACACCATCGGCAGCTGCGTGGCCCGCACGGTGCCGAGCTCGGGGATCGACACCTGGTACTCCGAGAGGATCTCGAGCAGCAGCGCCTCGGTCTCGAGCTCCACGCGGTCGACCTCGTCGACCAGCAGCACGACGGGCTCGGTCGCCCGGATCGCCTCGAGCAGCGGCCGGGTCAGCAGGAAATCCTCCGAGAAGATGTCCTCCTCCAGCTCGGACCAGCTCGGGCCTTCCTCCTCGGCCTTGCCGTGCTCCCCCGCCTGGATCCGCAGCAGCTGCTTGCGGTAGTTCCACTCGTAGAGCGCCTTGGACTCGTCGAGCCCCTCGTAGCACTGCAGGCGGATGAGCCGCGCCCCGGTGAGCTCGGCCACCGACTTGGCCAGCTGTGTCTTGCCGGTCCCGGCCGGTCCCTCGACCAACACCGGTTTGGCCAGCCGGTCGGCCAGGTACACGACGCCACTGATCGACTCGTCGGCCAGGTAGCCGACATCGGCGAGGCCACCCCGCACCGTGCCCAGGGAATCGAACCGGGGGGGACCGCTCTCCGGCAGACCGAGCGCTGCATTCCCACCGCTCACCGGCGTACCTGCCCGTCACCACGCACGATCCACTT
Source organism: uncultured Acidimicrobiaceae bacterium (assembly GCA_963755375.1). Classification (GTDB taxonomy): domain Bacteria; phylum Actinomycetota; class Acidimicrobiia; order Acidimicrobiales; family RAAP-2; genus Bog-473. The sequence continues at coordinate 1,075,626 of CAVWKG010000016.1, forward strand.
CAACGTCGTCAGCTCCTTCACTCCCATCGGTCCACGCGCATGCAGCTTCTGCGTGGAGATCCCCACCTCGGCCCCGAGCCCCAGCTCCTCACCGTCGACGAAGCGTGTCGACGCGTTCACCAGCACGGCCGCCCCGTCCACCTCGGCCACGAAGCGGTCCGCCGCGGCCACGTCCGAGGTCACGATCGCCTCGGAGTGACCCGAGCTGTACCGCGCGATGTGCTCGATCGCGTCCCCCACGTCGTCGACCATGCCGATCGCCACCACCGGTCCCAGGAACTCGGTGGAGAAGTCGCTCTCCAGCGCAGCCACGGCGTCGGGCACGTGGGCCCTGACGCGCTCGTCGGCCCGGATCTCCACCCCCGCCGTGGCCAGCGAGGCGGCCAGCCGGGGAAGGAGGTCGGCCGCAACCCGCTCGTGCACCAGAATCGTCTCCACCGCGTTGCAGACCCCGAAGCGGTGCGTCTTGGCATTGACCGCCAGCTCGTGCGCCATGGCCAGGTCGGCCGCGCCGTCGATGTAGATATGGCAGTTCCCGTCCCCGTCGAGGACATAGGGCACGGTCGCGTGCTCGACGAGGGACGCGATGAGCGCCGGCCCGCCGCGCGGGATCAGGCAGTCGATGAAGCCGCGCAGGCGCATGAACGCGGTCGCCGTCTCGTGCGACGTGTCCTCCACCAGGGCGACAGCGTCCTCGGGCAGCCCGGCCTTCACCGCGGCCCGGCGCAGGACCGCGACGATGGCCCGGTTGGAGTCGATGGCCGATGAGGAGCCGCGCAGGAAGGCGGCGTTCCCGGCCTTGAGGCAGAGCCCGGCGGCGTCGCTGGTGACGTTGGGCCGGTTCTCGTAGATGACCCCGACCACGCCGAGCGGCACGCGCACCCGCGTCACCCGCAGGCCGTTGGGCCGCACCCACCCCTCGGTGACCTCGCCCACCGGGTCCGGCAGTGCGGCCACCTTGCGCAGACCCCCGGCCATGCCCTGCACGCGCGCTTCGGTCAGGCGCAGCCGGTCACGGGCCGCCTCCACCATGCCGGTGGCTTCGGCCCGTTCCAGGTCCACCCGGTTGGCCTCCACGAGTGACGCCCAGCCCTCTTCGAGGAAGTCGGCGGCCAGGCCCAGCGCGTCGCCGCGCACCGAGCTCGGTGCCCTCGCCACCACCCGGGCGGCCGAACGGACGCGGCCCGCGAGCTGCTCCAACGCGGGCGAGGTCATCGGGTCAGGTTACAAGCACCAGGTCATCCCGATGGACGACGACCTGGCTGCGCCGCCCCATCCACTCGGTGGCCTGCTCCGCGTGCACCCGGACCAGGCCCTTGGCGAAGACCGCGCCGTCCGATCCGGCGATCTCCACCGCGTCGCCGGGTCGGAAGGTGCCCGTCGCCCCGGTGACCCCGGCCGCCAGTAGTGAGCGACCGCGGCCGGTCAACGCCGCCCGTGCGCCGTCGTCGACGTCGAGGTTGCCGCTCGAGCCAAGCGCGAAGGCGATCCACAGCTTGCGGGCCGAGAGCCGGCTCTTCCGGGCCCGGAACACCGTGCCCACGCCGGCCTCGTCGGCCAGGGCCGCAGCCAGCACACCCGGGCGGGCGGCGTCGGCGATCACCGTCTGCACGCCCGACCAGGTGGCGATCTTCGCCGCGGCCAGCTTCGAGGCCATGCCCCCGCTGCCGACGGCCGTCCCCGGGCCGCCGGCCAGGCGCTCGAGCTGCTGGTCGATCTCCACCACCTCTTCGATGAGCGACGCCTCGGTGTCGCGCCGCGGGTCGGCCGTGAAGAGGCCCGGCGCGTCCGTCAAGAGGATCAGGAGCTGCGCGCCGACCAGGTGCGCCACCAGGGCGGCCAGCCGGTCGTTGTCACCGAAGCGGATCTCCTCGTCCGCCACGGCATCGTTCTCGTTGACCACCGGGACCACGCCTAGGTCGGCCAGGTGGCGCAGCGTCCCCCGCGCGTGGAGGTACTGCGTGCGGTGGACGAAGTCGAGCGGCGCCAGCAGCACCTGGCCGGCCAGCACCCCGTGGGGATCGAAGCCGTCCTGCCACACCCGCATGAGGCGGTGCTGGCCCACGGCCGAGACGGCCTGGAGCACGGCGGGGTCCGCCGGCCGTTGCCGGCCGCGGTCGAGCGCGTCCCATCCGGCGGCGATGGCGCCGGAGGTGACCACGACCATGGTGTGCCCGGCGGCGCGCGCCGACGCCAGCTCCCCGCACAGCCGGCGCACCGTCTCGGCCGTCACGGAGGACGAGCCCACCTTGACGACGGCGATCACTGCTCCTCTCCCCACGTGAACGTCATGGTGCCGACGGTCACGTCGTCCCCGTCGCGGGCACCCGCCCGGGCCAGGGCGCGGTCGACGCCGAGGCGCCGCAGCCGCCGCACCACCTCGGCCTGCGCCCCTTCGTCCTCGAGGTCGGACAGCGCTACCGCCCGCTCGGCGGCGCGCCCGTGGACCACCCAGGCGCCGGAGCCGGCCCGCTTCACGGCGACGCCCTCGGGGATGGGCCGGTGCACGACGATCTCGCTCGAAGACGCCACGGCCGCCTCCGCGCGCACCTCCTGCACCAGCGGTCCCAGGCGTTCCACCAACGCGCCCACGCCGGCGCCCGACGCCGCCGAGAGCACCATGTCGCACACGCCTTCGTCATCGGCGCCCATGTCGCCCTTGCTCCCCACCACGATCCGGGGGCGATCGAGGAGCTCGGGCCGGTACGAGCTGAGCTCGGAGAGGAGCACGCGGCGTTGCTCCGAGGGCGCCACACCTCCGGCAGCGGGCGCACCGAGGTCGAGGAGCACCACCAGCACCCGGGCCCGCTCGATGTGGCGCAGGAACTGGTGCCCGAGGCCCTTGCCCTCCGCCGCTCCCTCCACCAGACCTGGGATGTCGGCCATGACGAACTCGGTGCCGTCGCGCACGCCGCCCACCCGGACGACGCCGAGATGCGGCTCCAGCGTGGTGAAGGGGTAGTCGGCAATCTTGGGCTTGGCGGCCGACACCGTCGAGATCAGCGTCGACTTACCGGCGTTGGGGAAGCCGACCAGCGCCACGTCGGCCATGAGCTTGAGCTCCATGTCCAGCCAGAACTCCTGCCCTTTCTCGGCCTGCTCGGCGAAGGCGGGGGCGCGACGGCGGTTGGAGAGAAAGCGCGCGTTGCCCCGGCCGCCCTGGCCGCCCTCGGCCACCATGAAACGGGCACCCTCCACGTCGAGGTCGCACACCGCTGCGCCGCTGCGCTCACGTACGACCGTGCCCACCGGCACCGGTACCACCAGGTCCTTGCCCCGGGCGCCGTGCCGCTTGGAGCCCGAGCCGTGCACGCCGTCGGTGGCGCGGCGGAACGGGTGGTCACGGAAGCCGAGCAGCGACGACTCGTTCACCGAGGCCACGAGCCACACGTCCCCGCCGTGACCGCCGTCGCCGCCGTCGGGGCCACCCCGGTCGACATGGGCCTCCCGACGCCACGAGACCGCCCCGGCTCCCCCGTCGCCGGCGCGCGCGTGCAGCTGGGCCTGGTCGACGAAGCCGGGCATGGCGAGAGAGCCTACGAGCCGAGCAGTCGGCGGGCGCGCTCGCCCACCTCGGCGCGGGCCCGGTCGCCGTCGACCGTGGTGCACCGCCCGTCCTCGACGACCTGGGATCCGCTCACCCAGACGTCGGTCACCAAGTAGCCGGCCCCCGCCCACACCAGATGGCCCAGCAGCTCGGCGTCGCTCAGGGCCGGCGTGAAGCGGGCGTCGTCGGTCCGCAGCCTGATCAGGTCCGCCGGCCGGCCCACCTCGAGGGCGCCCACGGCGAGGCCGAGCGCCTCCCCGCCGCCGCGGGTGGCCAGGCGGAGCGCCGCGGCGGAGCTCAGGACGTCGGGGTTGCCGGCGATGGCCCGGGCGAGGAGCGGGGCCAGCCGCAGCTCGTCCCACAGATGGAGGTCGTCGTTGGAGGCCGGCCCGTCGGTGCCCAGTCCCACGCGTACACCGCGGTCGAGCAGCGCCCGCAAGGGGGCGATCCCCGAGCCCAGCTTCCCGTTCGAGCCCGGGCAGTGGGCCACGGCCACATCGTGCTCGGCGAGCACCGCCAGGTCCGCGTCGTCGAGCCACACCGCATGCGCCGCCAGCACCCGGCCCTCGAGGATCCCCTCGGAGGCCAGCAGCGCCGATGCGCTCATGCCGTAGCGCTCCTGCACGAGCGCGCACTCCGCCGCCGTCTCGGAAAGATGGATCTGCAACAACGCATCGCGCGCACGCGTCTCGGCCGCGATGACCCGCAGCCCTTCGGGCGGCACCGTGTAGGCGGCATGCGGTCCGAAGCCCATCTGGAGCCGCTCGTCCTTCCCCGCCGTCGCGTCGACCACCGCACAGGCGCCGGCCAACAGCGCCTCCCAGCCGCTTGCCGGACCGGCGTCGGGCACGTCGAAGATGGCCGGCGTGTAGATGGCGCGGATGCCCACGTCGAGCACGGCGTCCACCACGGCTGTCGGATGCCGGTACTGCTCACACGTGGTGGTCACCCCGTTGCCCAGGAGCTCGACCGCACCGAGCACCATGCCCCAGTACACGTCCTCGTCCTCCAGCCGCGCCTCGCGCGGCCAGACGGACTCGCGCAACCAGCGCTCCAGCGGAAGCCCGTCCCCCGCACTGCGCAAGAGCGTCATCGGCGAGTGCCCGTGGCAGTTGACCAAGCCCGGCATGAGCAGTCCTCCGACCCGACGGACCTCCGTGCCGACCGCGGGCGGGACCAGCCAGGGGTCCCCGACCCACGAGATGAGGCCGTCGTCGATCTCGACGGCGCCCGGCGCCAGCACCGTATCGCCGGCGTCGACGGTGAAGACGGCGTCGGCCTCGATCCGCACGGTCATGGCACTCCGACATACAGCCGGTCGGACAGATCGCGCGAGACCCGGATGGCCTCCGCACCGCCCTCCACCGTCACCTCCACGTTGCCATCGGGATCCCGGTCGCCCACCTCGGCCACCGCGCCCGGAATGAAGCCGCCCTCGTCGAGCAGGGCCAGCGACCCGAAGTTCAACTCGACCTCCTCGCTGATGCGGAAGAGGCGCACCCGCTCACCCGCATCCACTTCGGCGAGCGGCCGCACCGGGGTCGACGGTGCCGGCGAGTGCGACCCCGGGATCGGATTGCCGTGCGGACAAGTGGCGGGATCACCCAGCAGCTCCACCAGCCGGGCTTCGACATCGTCGGAGATCACGTGCTCCCAGCGGCCCGCTTCACGATGCACCTTGTGCCATTCGAGGCCAATGACATCGACCAGGAGGCGCTCGGCCAGCCGGTGCTTGCGCACGACCTTCTCCGCCAGGGCCTGCCCGCTCTCGGTGAGCGACAGTCGGCGGCCGTCCCGCGCCACGTACCCGTCCTCGCGCAGGCGATCGAGCATCTCAGAGACGGAAGGGGCGGACCGGCCCAGCCGCTCCGCGATGCGTGCCTGAATCACGGGCACGCCCTCCTCGTCCAGCGACAGCATGGTCTCGAGGTATTCCTCGACTGGCGGGTGGAACTCCTGTGGCTGGTGCGCGGCGACGCGCTTCTCAGTCATGGCAGTGGTCGGCCGAGGGCGGCACGTCGAGCGCCGGGTTGCGGTCGAAGAAGCCGAAGGGGACCAGCGTGAACCCGGTGTACTCGACCGGCATGACGGGCCAGTCCTCGGGCCGGGGAATGTGGGTGACGCCGAACGAGTGCCACAGCACGATGTCGGTGTCGACGATGTGACGATTTTGTGCCGTCCAGGCCGGCAGGCCGGCACCGCCGCCGTGCTGGTTGGGGTAGTCCCCCGCAGCACGGCGCTCCTCGGCGTCGAACGGCGTGACCCAGAGGTTGTGGGAGGCGAAGGCGGCGCGGCGCCCGACACTGGAGGAGGGGTCGGCGAGCAGCGTCGGCGTGGAGCCGGGCAGCAGCTTGTAGGCGGTCGGCTGCCCCAGACCGTTGTGGCTGGACCGGTTGGCGATCCGCCAGGTGCGGCTGCGCGCCGCGTCGACGTCGCGCCGGGCAGCCAGCTCACTCTCGAGCAGCGTCGCCGTCGTGCCGAATGCGTTCCCCCATGGATTCTCGGCACTCCCCGGCGAGCCCGTCGGTGCCGCGTCAACCTCGTACACCTCGTTGTCGGGACCGTCGACCTCCATGTCGAGCCGGACATTGAAGATGTGCTGGTGATAGGGCGCGGCCAGACCGGGAGCGATCATGCTGGCGTGGTCGCCCGGATCGTCGTCCGCCACGGCCATGGTGGACATGATTCCCGTCAGCTTCACCTCGAGCTGCATGGTGCCGTCGAGGTAGAAGTACCAGTAGAAGCCGTACTCGTAGTTCCCCACCGTCGCGATGGAGCTCACCACGAGGCGGCGCGACCGCCGCACCTCGGTGCGCCCCGACACCATGTCGACGTGCTTCCAGAGGATGCCGTAGTCCTCCTCGTGCAGGCAGATGGCGTTGGCCCGCGTGTGCGGCTTGCCGCGCTCGTCGGCGAAGACGTCGTCGAAGTAGCGGATCTCACCCAGGCAGTCGCAACCCAGCGTCAGGGAATTGGCCATGCGGCCCAGGCCCCATTCGCCTGCGTCGAACGCGCTCTTCCAGGCGTGCATGGGTCCCGGGTGCCCGTAGGGCACGACCATCTCGCTGACCGAGGCCCGGTAGACGACGGGCCGGACACGGCCTCCGTCCTCGTACCCGACCGTCCACAGCACCGGGCCCTCCAACGGATCCATGCCGACGCGCAGCGACCACTTCTGCCAGCGCACGAGGTTGCCGTCGATCTCGAAGCTCGGGCCTTCGGGCTGCGTGATGTCCAGCGGCTTGAGGTCGGTGCGCAGCGGCCCGTTGTGCTCGGGGTAGTAGCTCCCGGGCTTGGGCGGCACGGGGACCACCCCCAGATCGAGCACCTCGAGGACCTCTCCCCGGCCCATGTCGACGAAGGCGAGGAGGCCCTCGAGTGGCCGGGCATAGCCGTTGTCCTCCTTGGTCTCGCGCAGGTAGGCCAGGCAGCGGGTGATGCGACGGCCCTCCTCGTGACCCAACCCGAAGGTGCCGGCCGGCCAGGGGTCGATCTGCACCAGCGACCGGTCGACGATGCCACGCCGGTCAAGGGCGGCATTCCATTCGGGATGCTCGTGCAGGGCGGCCAGCACCAGAATCGCTTCTTCCATCTGGAGCGGGGGGCGGACGTCGCGCACGATCTCCCAGCGGTCGACCTCACCCCTGGTGACCGACACGGTGGCCTCCACCACGTCCGCCGCAGGGCCCTGCAGGAGCACGAGGCGCAGCCGGCGGTCGGTCGCCACGTCCTCGCCCGCGTCGACCGCGCGCACCATCTCCTTGGGGGGGTCGCACAGGCCGACGTAGGCGAAGCGCAGGGCCTCGTTGGGGACCTCGACCCGGCCACTGGCGTAGACGATCTCGCGGGCGACGTTGATCTCCTCCCCGGTCAAGGGTGCGAGCGGGTGCAGGGCGGGAGAAGCGGGCGAGGACGGCATGTCTGGCTGATGTTACGCGCCGGCAGCCGAACCGCCCCCTACCATCGCCCCATGGAGGACGCCGCGGACCGGGCGGCGCAGAGCGCCCGGGAGCTGGCTCGCCGGCTCGGGACCGAACACCACGACGTGCTCGTGCTCCTCGGCAGCGGTCTCTCGGGGACCGCCGAAGTCCTGGGCGCCGGCGAGGAGTCGGTCCCGCTCGATACCCTGCCCTTCTTCCCGCCCTACACGGCGGGCGGGCATCGGGCCCACGCCTGGTCGCTCCCCCACGAGGGGCGCCGGATCCTCGTCTTCGGCGGCCGATGCCACCTGTACGAAGGCCTCACACCCGCCGAGGTGGTCCACCCACTGCGCACCGGCATCGCCGCCGGCTGCCGCACCGTAGTCCTCACCGCCGCCGCCGGCGGCCTTCGCGAAGATCTCGCCACCGGGTCCGTCATGGTCGTCGACGACCATCTGAACCTGACCGGGCGGAGCCCCCTGGTGGGCCCTGACTTCGTCGACATGGCGGACGCCTATGCCCCCTGGTTGCGCGCGCTGGCCCTCTCGACGCCCGCGCCCGCCGCTTCCGTGTTGGCGGCCCGGCCCGGCGTCTACGCCCAGCTGCCGGGCCCCCAGTTCGAGACCCCGGCCGAGATCCGGATGCTGCGCACCGTCGGCGCCGACGTGGTGGGCATGTCCATGGCCCTCGAGACCATTGCCGCCCGCCAGGCCGGCGCCGAGGTCCTGGGCCTGGCCCTGGTCACCAACCCGGCTGCCGCGCCGAACGCCACCATGGACGTCGCGGCCATCGCCGACGTCGGGAGGGCAGCGGTGCCCGCCGTGGCCGCCGTCGTCCACCACGTCGTAGGCTCGCTGCCATGACCGATCCCGTGGCGCCGACCGGCGTCGACCATGTCGCCATCAACGTCGCCGACGTTCCCGGAGGCGTCACCTTCTACACCGAGAAGATCGGCCTGGTCCAGAACTTCACTCGCCCCGACTTCGGCTTCGCAGGCGCATGGCTCGACACCACCAACGGGCAGCAGGTCCATCTGATTGAGGCCGCGGTGCCCGCCAACGTGGGGCAGCACTTCGCCCTCTCCTTCGATGATCTGGGCACTGCCGTCGCAGAGCTGCGCGCCCGCGGCCTCCAGGTGAGCGACCCGGTGGCGGTCGGGACGACCGGCCGGCAGCAGGCCTTCACGGCCGATCCGTGGGGGAACGGGATCGAGTTGCATCAGCGCGCCAAGGCCTGACCCCCGCGGGTGGCGCGCCATCCCCCATGGAGCGCTGAGGCCACTCGAAGAGGTCGCGTTCGAACGACTCGAGCGCCCGCGTGTTGTCCAACCCGTTATGGAGCGTGACACCACCGCGGGATCACCCGGGTGGATGGGGCAGCGCCGGTTGCTAGCTGCCAGTGAGGACGCTGACGTGCTTCCGGCCGCGACGCTCGCCGAACTTCACGACGCCGTCGGCCGTCGCGAACAGCGTGTCATCGCCGCCCCGCCCCACGTTCACCCCGGGGTAGACCTTGGTCCCCCGCTGACGCACCAGGATGGAGCCGGCGGTCACCGCGGTGCCGTCGAACCTCTTAACCCCGAGGCGCTGTGCGTTCGAGTCGCGGCCGTTGCGGGTTGACCCGCCACCCTTTGTCTTGGACATATCAGACTCCTCGGACCTAGCCGGCCGCCGTGATGGCGGTGATCTCCAGCGTGGCGTAGTGCTGGCGATGGCCCCACCGGCGACGCTGGTTCGACTTGTTCTTGTAGGTCATGGCGTTGATCTTCGGGCCCATCTCGGAGCCCACGACCTTGGCCGTGACCGTGGCGCCGGCCAGCTGCGCGGGAGTGGCCAGCACGGTGGCACCGTCGACGACCAGGACGGGCTCGAGCGACACCTCCGCGCCCACGGGCTGCCCGAGCAGCTCGACGCGGACGCGCTGGCCCTCGGCCACACGCTCCTGCTTCCCTCCGGACCTGATGACGGCATACATAAGGGCGAAATGCTAGCGCAGGACCGAGTCGTCCAGGGTCACGCCCCGACCCCCGCAGATGGCACACTCGGTCGACAGCGTCTCGAGCAGGCCCTCCGAGACACGCTTGCGGGTCATCTCGACCAGGCCCAGCTCGGAGATGTCGAAGACCTGGGTCCGGGTCTTGTCCCGGGCCAACGCGTTCCGCAGGGCCGCCGCCACCTTGTCCCGGTTCTCCCGTATCTCCATGTCGATGAAGTCGATGACGATGATGCCCCCGATGTCACGGAGCCGGAGCTGGCGCGCCACCTCTTCGGCGGCCTCCAGGTTGTTCCGGAACACCGTCTCCTCCAGGTTGGTCTTGCCGACGTTCTTCCCCGTGTTCACGTCGATCACGGTCAACGCTTCGGTACGCTCGATGATCAGCGAGCCTCCCGAGGGCAGCCAGACCTTGCGATCGAGTGCCTTGTGGAGCTGTTCGTGCACGTGGTAGCGCTCGAAGATGGGCAGGCCCTCGACCTCGGGGTCGTAGTACTCGACCCGGTCGGACAGCTCGGGGCTGACCGCCCGCACGTAATCACGCACCTGCTCGAAGAGCGCCACGTCGTCGATCACGACGCCCCGGTACTCGGCATTGAGCTCCTCGCGCAGGATCCGGACGGACAGCTCGGGCTCCCGGTAGAGCAGGCCGGGGGCGTCGGACCTCTTGGCCTCCGCCTCGATGATGTTCCACTGCTCGAGCAGCGTCGTGACGTCGCGCTGGAGCTCCTCGGCCGAGACCCCCTCAGCCGCCGTGCGCACGATCATCCCGTGCCCCGCCGGCTTGACCTCGTCGATGATGCGGCGCAGCCGGCGCCGCTCGTTGTCGCCGAGGCGCTTGGAGATGCCGAAGGCGCTGGAGTTGGGCACGAGGACGGCGAAGCGCCCGGGCAGCGAGACCTCCTGGGTCAGGCGGGCACCCTTGGCCCCGATGGGGTTCTTGGTGACCTGGCACAGGATGGTCTGACCAGCCTTGAGGACGTCCTCGATCCGGGGTTGCTGGGACGCCCCGCCCTCGATGTCCTCCCGGTCGTAGCGCACGTCACCCCGGTACAGAACGGCGTTCTTGGGGATGCCGATGTCGATGAAGGCGGCCTCCATGCCGGGCAGCACGTTCTGGACCCGGCCGCGGTAGACATTGCCGTCGATCTGGTTGGTGTCGTCGGCCGACCGGGAGACATAGTGCTCCACCAGTGAGCGGCCCTCCAGCATGGCGATCTGGGTCATGTCGGGCCGCACGTGGACGCAGACCAGGTACCGTCCCACCTGCTTGGAGCGCCGGTCCCGCCCCGAACGGCGGCGGCTGCGGGCACGCTTGCCTGCCGCCCTGCGCCTTCGCCTTCGCCGGAAGGCTCTGCGGGCTCGGCGACGGTCGTCGAGCCCCCGCTCGGCGCGGTGGCCTCGGGCCCTTTCAGGGGAACCACCGGGGCCACCGCCTTGGGCGGTGGGGGTACGACCGCGCGAGCCGGCCGGGTGTCCCCGATCTTCGGCTTCCGTGCCGGCGCGGCCCGCGGCCCGTCGGGGGGGCTAGTGCTGCTGCCCCCCGGTGGCTCCGGGGGGGGACCCTCCGGGCTCTGGCTGATTTCCGTCTCGGACATGAGGGAAGGCCCTCCTCGCGCGCTGTGTCGCGTCGGCAGCGGTCCCGGGCTCGCTCACTGTGAGCGGCTCGAACCGTGCGCCATCGCGTTCGATCCATTGATGCGTTCGACAGGCCCGTCCGGGCACCGCGGGGGCGCCCAGGGCCGTTACCAGGTCGCCCGGCCGGACACCACGCGGGTGCGTGGCCAATTCCGCCCGGAGATGACCATTGAGGCTGGTCACGGACAGTGCCCGGATGGCGGGGCGGATGTCGTCCTCGGTTTGACGACCCTTCCGTTCCCGGCTCACCGTCAGCATGGGAGCAGCGAGCAACTTTTCCACCCGCTCCTGCAGCTCCTCATCCCGCACTCCGAGCACCTCCAGCTCCCAATCACATGATGCTACCTCCTGCTGGAGCGAACCCTCCGCCTCCCCGATCAGCGCCGCCGCCTCGACGGTGATCCCCTCGGGCAGGAGTGCGCTGAGGGTCGCCGGGAGCTCCGCGACAGGGATCTCGTCTGGCCCGGCCGGTTCCAGGCGCAGGTCGAGGTATTCGCCCAGCGACTCGCACCCCGTGGGCAGGGCCAGGCCGAAGCTGACGAGAGGGTGCGGCACGAACCCTTGCGAGTAGGCCAGTGGCAGGCGGCTGCGCCGCAGCGCCCGCTCCCAGAGCCGGGCGACGTCCCGATGACTGGTGAAGCGGACTTTCCCCGCTTTCGTGAACCGCAGGCGAAGGCGGCGTTGGTCCTCAGGGGACACGGCTGACCAGGCGGACCGGGATCCTGTCCCCGACGCTGAGGTCCTGTCCCGTTCCCTGGCTCCCGCCCGCGGGCGGCACGGGCGAGGCCACGACGTGCTCGAGCCCGAACCCGGTGCAGGCGCCGCAGTCGTAACAGGGGGTCCAGCGGCAGTCCTCGACAGCCACGCGCGCCAGCGCGTCCTGCCAGTCACCCCAGAGGAAGTCCCGGTGCAGCCCCGCGGAGATGTGGTCCCAGGGCAGAGCCTCGTCCGCGGCGCGTTCCCGATGGCACACCTCGTCGACGCTGAGCCCCTCGGCGGCGAGTGCGGACTGCCACAGGGAGAGATCGAAGCGCTCGGACCATTCCTGGAAGGTGCCGCCGGCCCGCCAGACCCGCTCGATCACGGCACCCATGCGCCGGTCGCCCCGGCTGGCCAACCCCTCCGCCACGGAGGCGGCCGGTTCGTGCCAGCGGATGGTGAGGCCGCGGGTCCGCCTGGCCTCGCCCCGGAGCAGGGCCACCTTGCGCTCGAGCTCGGCCACCGTGTCCTGGCCGAACCACTGGAACGGCGTGTGGGGCTTGGGCACGAAGCCGCCCACGGAGGCGACCACCGTGACCCCCTTCTGGTACTTGCGGCCGATCTCCACGCAGCGCGCACCGAGCTGGGCGATGCCGAGCACGTCCTCGTCGAGCTCGGTGGGCAGGCCGATGAGGAAGTAGAGCTTCACCCGCCGCCAGCCCTGGCTGAAGGCGGCATCGACGGCGCTGTAGAGGTCCTCCTCGGTGATGAGCTTGTTGATCACCGTGCGCATCCGCCACGTCCCGCCCTCGGGGGCGAAGGTGAGCCCCGTGCGGCGCACCTTCTGGATCGCGGCCGCCGTTCCCACGGTGAAGGCGTCCACGCGCAACGACGGGAGGCTCACCGAGACCCTCCCGCCGTGGTCGGGGTCGTCGACGATGTCGCGCACGGTGTCCTCAATGCCGGAGAAGTCCGCTGAGGAGAGTGAGGTCAACGCCACCTCGTCGTGCCCGCTCCACTCCAGGCCGCGCCGCACCATCTCACGCACCTGGGCGGCGGGACGCTCGCGCACCGGCCGGGTGATCATGCCCGCCTGACAGAAGCGGCACCCCCGCGTGCACCCGCGGAACACCTCGACGTTGAGGCGGTCATGGACCACCTCGGTCAGCGGCACGAGCGGCCGGGCCGGGTAGGGCCAGTCGGCCAGGTCGCTGACCGTCCGCTTGGTCACCTCGGTGGGCACTCCGGGGGACGCGGGGAGAGTCGACACCAGCCGCCCGTTCTCGTAGGACGCGGTGTAGAGCGCGGGCACGTACACCCCCTCCAGTCCCGCCAACGCGTGCAGCAACGCCGAGCGGTCGCGTGCCTCGGGCGCCGGCGCCGCCAACCATGCGGCCATCACCTCGTTGATCTCGCCCACTACCTCCTCGCCGTCGCCCAGGACGAAGGCATCGACGAAATCGGCCAGCGGCTCGGGGTTGTAGACGCAGTGGCCGCCGGCCACGACGAGCGCATCGGCGCCGCCGCGGTCGGCCCCGTGGAGCGGGAGGCCGGCCAGGTCGAGCATGTTGAGGAGGTTGGTGTACACGAGCTCGGCCGAGAGGTTGAAGGCCAGCACGTCAAAGCCCTCCGCCGGCATGTGCTGCTCCACGCTGAAGAGCGGCACACCCGCCGCCCGCATGGCGGCCTCCATGTCGACCCAAGGGGCGTAGGCGCGCTCGGCCAGCGCGTCGGGGCGTTCGTTGAGGATCTCGTAGAGGATCTGCAGCCCCTGGTTGGGGAGGCCGATCTCGTAGGTGTCCGGGTAGAGGAGCAGCCAGGCCACGCGGCCCGGCCCATGCTCGGGGTACACCGACCCCTGCTCGCCCCCGATGTAACGCGCCGGCTTGGACACCGTGGGCAGGATGCGCTCGATCTCAGGCCAGAGGGTCTCCATTCCCAGCAACCCTACGGGACGCTCAGCCTCCGCCCGTTGTCGTGGAGGTCGTCGTACTGGGCCCGCCCGTCGCCCCCGGCGTCGGTGCCGTGGTCGTGGTGGTCGTCGGCGTTCCCAGCGGCGGATTGGTCGCCGGCGCCGTCTGGCTGGCCGGGCTGGCCGGGGTCGGCGTCTTGGCGGCGGCGTTGATCCCCGGGTTGGCCACGATGTAGTCGAAGATGTTCCGCACCAGGGGTGCGGCGGCCTGGGCGCCGTAGCCACCCTGGTCGATGACGGCGAGGACGAGATATTGCGGGTTGGGGTTGGGGCCGAACGCGACGAACCAGCTGTTCGGCTCCAGCGGCTGTCCGTTTGGGCCGAGATTCGAAGCGGTCCCTGTTTTTCCAGCGAGGTTCCACGAGGCCGGGAAGCCCTGGAAGTCCTGGTACGCCGTCCCGTGCGGGCTCGAGATCACACCCTCGAATCCCGCCAGCATGGCGCTGTAGGTCGATGGCGAGATCGGCACCTTCCCGGTGATCTCCGGCTCGAGCTTCTTTATGACCTGGCCGGTCATCGGATCGACGATCTCTGAGGCCACCTGCGGTGCGTAACGGGTGCCGCCGTTGGCGAAGGTCGAGTAAGCCTCCGCTTGCTCGATCGGCGTCAGTATCGTCTCGCCCTGGCCGAAGGCCATCTCGATGTTGTCGCCGGTGAACCACGAGGCGGCGTAGGGGAAGGCCTGCGGCGCCTCGGCGTGCAGCTTGGCCCGGGTCGCCTTGCTGTCGACGCGCCCCTGCGCCTCTCCCGGGAGGTCGATGCCGGTGATGGTCCCCTCGCCGTAGGCGGTCGCCTCCTCCTGAATCGGCGTCGTGCCGTACTTGGACTGCTGCTCCCAGAACATTTCGCCGAGGTTGTAGAAGAACGCGTCACTCGACGCGGTGAGTGCACTCGTGACGTTGTAGGTGCCGCCAGTGTCACCCGGGTCGTCGTGCAGGACGCACCCGGTGTCGTTGTTCACACCCGGGGCCGGGCAGCCCTGGATCTTGAATGTCCCGCTGTCCACGTAGGGTGTCGTGGGCCCGATCAGGCCGTCCTGGAGCGCCGCAGTGGCCGTCACGAGCTTGAAGGTCGAGCCCGGCGTGTACTGGCCATCAATGGCGTTGTTGTTCTCGGCCCCGCTCTGTTGCAGGGCGGTGAAGTTGGCCGACGAGATCCCGCCGACCCACTCGTTGAGATCGTACGTGGGGAACGAGGCCAGGGCGTACACCTGGCCATTCTGGGGGTTCATCACCACCACGGCTCCGTTGGGAGCGGGAGGCAGCTTGCCGCCGTCGACCTGGTCGGGCGTCTTGCGGTCGGCCAGGATCTGCGCCTGCAGGTCGTTCTGGACCTCCTGCTGGAGTCCGTTGTCGATGTTGAGTACGACGGTGTTGCCAATCTGCGGTGCCGTGGAGCTCAGGGTGCCCACGACGTTGCCGCTGGCGTCGACCGAGAGAGCCTGGCGCCCTTCGACACCCTTCAGATAGGGCTCGTACTGGGCCTCGATCCCCGAGACGCCGATCTGGCTGCCCTGGGTGTAACCCTGGTTCGGGTGCGCGGCGAGGTAGCTGCTCGTGATGTCGCCGACGTACCCGAGGACATGGGTCGCGGTGGTTCCGCCCTGGGGGTACGACCGTTGGGCCACGGTCTGCACCGTCACCCCGGGGTACTCCGACTGGTGCGTCTGGAGGAACTGGACGGTGTCCTGCGACACGCCGACCGCGACGGGCACGGGCTCGTACGGGCTGTACTGGTTGTTGTTGATGGATGCCTGCACCTGCTGCGGCGTCTGACCGACGAGCGCCGCCACCATGCCGACCATGCTCGGGTCCTGCATGGCCTCGGCCCGCGAGAGCAGGATCTCCTCCTGCGGGACGTTGGACACGAGCACGGTGCCATTGCGGTCGACGATCTCACCGCGGGGGGCGGCCACGCTGACGACGCGTACCTGGTTCCGCGTCACGGCGGCCGCGTAGGTCTTCCCCTCGACCACCTGCAACGTCCACAGGCGCAGGACCAGGACACCGAAGAGGAGCAGCACGACGATCCCGACGATGCGCAGGCGGAGATTGGGTCGGGCGTCCTCTTCCTCGGGTGAGCCGACGATGGAGGCGACGTTGACGCTCTTGCGCGGCCGCATGCGCGGCCCGCTGCTGTTCCCTCGCCAGGTCGGGCGGCGCGACGGGCGCGTCGATGGCTTGGGATGGAGCCGGTCGCCGCGGATCGGGTGGCGAAGGGTCCGCTTCACCAGATCCTGCTGTCGGCCTGGGCGGGGACGAGCGAACGGCGGTTGTTCTCCCCGGCCAAGGCCCACCGCATGAGCCGGTTGACCGGGAGAACCAGCACCACGCTCGAGATGCCGACCACCAGGAACACGGCCAGGAAGTCCACCTGCACCATCTGGTCTTGTCCGAGAATCGCTCCGAGCACGGCGAACAGCATGTCCGCTCCGACGCTCCCCGCGAGCGCGGCCACCGGCTTGAGCCAGGTCGCCCGAGGGTCCGCGGCCGTCGTGAGCGACCCGACCGTGTAGCCGAGCACGCACCCCACCAGGGCCGACAGTCCGAACGGCGTCGGGAGCACCAGATCGAAGGACAGTCCGGCCCAGAACCCGACGATGGCACCCGTCTCTGGCCCGTCGAGCAGCGCAGCCGTGATGGGCAGCAGCCAGAGCAGATCGGGGTGGGCGCCACCAACCCGCAGCGCCACCATGATGGTCTGCTGGATCATCAGGACGATGAAGATCACCAACGCCACCCGGAGCATGGCGCGGCCGGTCACGTGGAAGGCACCCACTGCACCACGTCGACATACGCCAGCTGGCTGAGATCGGCCGCCGGGTCCACGTCAATCGTCTCCTGGCTCGCCCCGGCCGAGGTATGAAACGTCTGCACAGTGGCCGTGGGGATGCCCGGCGGGAAGCCCGCGGCATCGAGGCTGCTCGTGAACATGACCTCGCCCTTGTGCAGCGGCGTGTGCGGCGGCACGAGGTCCGCCGTCATGGAATTCGACGGTCCCTGCCCGTCGACGATCCCCGTGAGCTGGTTCCCGAACGTCACGCCCACCTTCGACTCCCCGTCGGTGACGAGGCGGACGACGGACGTGTGGTGGAAGGACTGGATCACCTGACCGACCAGGCCTCCCGCGCCGACGACCGGATAGCCGACGTCGACGCCGTCGGCCCGACCCTTGTCCAGCGTGATCGTCGCGGTGAAGTTGGACGAGTACTCGTCCTGGGTCTGCGCCGTGACCGTCGGCAACGATTGCAAGAAGGGCAGGTCCTGCAACGCCGTGATCTCCCGCAACTGGTTCTTCTCGAAGCCTTGCTCGAGCTGTGCCGCGCGCAGTTGGCCGATCGTGCGCTGCAACCGCTCGTTCTGGGACTGGACCGACCCGTAGTTGAACGCGCCGGCGAAGAAGTTCCCGACAGGGCTGATGATGTCGAGGGCGCCCTGACGCAACGGCGCGTAGACGTCATTGGCGACTGACTTGAACCCGGACGTCAGGCTGTGGGTCCGTCCGTTTTGGTCAAGCGAGATCAGGGACAGGGAAAGGACGACAAGGACGATCACCGTCAGGGTACGGCGCGACCGCCGGGACCGGGCCACCCAGGAGAAACCTGTCGATCGATCAGCGAGTAGAGGTGGTGATCAGCACCCGCTTCAGCGCGTCGAACTCTTCGAGGCACTGGCCGCTGCCGATGGCCACGCAGTTCAGCGGGTCCCTCGCCACGACGATCGGCATGCCCGTCTCATGCTGCAGCCGAGACTCCAGCCCGTGCAGGAGGGCTCCCCCACCGGTGAGGACGATCCCCTGTTCCATGATGTCGGCCGCCAGTTCGGGCGGCGTCCGGTCCAGGGTGACCTTGACCGCGTCGATGATGGCGGACACGGGCTCCTCAATGGCGCGACGGATCTCCTCGGTGGAGACAACGATCGTCTTCGGGAGTCCGCTCACCAGGTCGCGACCACGGATCTCCGCATGCAGCTCCTGCTCCAATGGATAGGCGGAACCGAGCGTGATCTTGATCTCTTCGGCGGTGCGTTCTCCGAGCGCCAGGCTGAACTCCTTCTTCACGAACGAGACGATCGCCTCGTCGAGCTCGTCGCCGCCGATACGCACCGATTGGCTGGTGACGATGCCGCCCAGGGAGATGACGGCGACCTCCGTCGTCCCACCGCCGATGTCGACGACCATGTTGCCCGTCGGTTCGTGCACGGGGAGGCCCGCACCGATGGCGGCCGCCATCGGCTCCTCGATGATGTAGGCGCGGCGTGCACCGGCGTACTCGGCCGCTTCCATCACGGCACGTCGCTCGACTCCGGTGATACCCGACGGGACGCAGATGACCATGCGTGGCTTGGCGAACCGGCGCTGGTGCACCCGGTGGATGAAGTAGCGCAACATCTTCTCGCAAATCTCGAAGTCCGCGATGACGCCATCCTTGAGCGGCCGGATGGCCTGGATGTTCGACGGCGTGCGCCCGATCATCCGCTTCGCCTCGGCCCCCACGGCCAGCGGGCGGCCGTCCTTGATGTCGACGGCGACCACGGATGGTTCGTTGAGCACGATGCCACGGCCGCGGACGTACACCAGCGTGTTGGCTGTTCCCAGGTCGACTGCCATGTCACGACCAAGGAGGGAAAGGCGATTTTCGGCCATAGTTGGAGCTCTCCCGAGGAATTCCTGATGAGCGCCGGGAAGCGCCGGCGCCCGTGATGATGCTCCCACAGGCTATGGGACTCCGGGGGGGTCCACAAGGCGGGCGGGGAAAACCACCTCTCTGGGCTGCGATTACACGGGCGTTTGCCGCGCCGCGCCCGGGCGTTACGAGGTCGGCAAGCCGGGAAAGAACAGTGCGATCTCCCGCGCGGCCGACTCGTGCGAGTCGGATCCGTGCACGAGGTTCTCGGTTGTCTCGATCCCATAGTCGCCGCGGATGGTGCCCGGAGCCGCTTCGGCCGGGTTGGTGGAACCCATCATCAGACGCACAACGGCGTAGGTGTCCTTCGGACCCTCCACTACCATGATGAGCGCGGCAGAGCGCGTGATGAAGGCGACCAGGTCGCCGAAGAACGGTCGCTCCGCATGCTCGGCGTAGTGGGTCTCGGCGATCTCTCGGGAGATGGTCCGGAGCTCGGTCGCCACCAGACTCAGCTTCTTGCGCTCCAGGCGGCTCAGCACTTCGCCGGCCAGGCCCCGCTCAACGCCGTCGGGCTTCACAATGACAAGGGTGCGGTCCACGAGGGGTGGAGACTACACAACCGCCGGAGGGGGATCCGGCCGCACGGTCAGAGACCGGCTTCCTCCCAGGGAACGGACGCAGCCAGCACGTCGGCGCGGGCGGTACCCACGACGTAGAGCGACCCCGCCACCAAGACCAGCCCGTCGGCGTCGACCATGCCGCGCGCCACGCGCAGCGCGTCGCTGACGGCGGGCTCCTCGTAGACGGACAACCCAAGCGCGCGACCAGCTTCGGCAACCGCGGCGACCGGCATGGCACGCGGCGAGTCCGGCTCGCAGGCGACGATGGCGGAGACGCCGACCGATGCCAACGGCGCCAGCATGGCCGACGGGTCGCGACCGGACAGCATCCCCACCACGGCGACCGACACGCCGTCGACCGCGAACTCCTCTGTGAGCGCGCTGGCCAATGCCGCCATCCCCGCCGCGTTGTGCGCGCCGTCGACGAGTAGCAGCGGGCGCCGGCCCAGCACCTCGAGGCGACCCGGTACGCGCACAGCGGCGAGCCCCTCTTGGACCACGTCCGGGTCAAGCGGATCCCCGAAGAAGGCCTCGACCGCCGCCAGCGCGACCGAGGCGTTGACGCCCTGGTGGGCACCGTGCAACGGCACGACCACGTCCTCGTAGCGGCCGCCGCCCGGGGTCCACAGGGTCACCATGCGCCCGCCGACGGCCACCCGGTTGGACTCGCAACCGAAGTCACGCCCGGCCACCCACACCGAAGCGGCCCCGACCTCCGCCGCCCGGCGCGTCACGATATCGCTCAGTTCCGGGGCCATCCCCCCCACCACGACCCGGCTCCCGGGCTCGATGATGCCGGCCTTGTCCGACGCGATCCCCTCGAGGGTGGGTCCCAGGACATCGGTGTGATCGAAACTCACGTTGGTGAGCACCGCCACGTCGCCGTGCACCACGTTGGTGCAGTCCCACGTCCCGCCGAGGCCCACCTCGACCACCATGGCGTCGACCGCCTCGGCGGAGAACCAGGAAAGGGCGGCCGCCGTGAGCAGCTCAAAGCGCGTCGGCCGCTCGGGCAACAGCGCCTCGAGCAGGGCCAGCTCCGTGAGGACGTCGGTCAGGGACGCCTCGTCGATCGGCTCCCCGTTGTGCGCCAGCCGCTCCGCCACCACGTGCAGGTTGGGACTCGTGTAGGTGCCGACCGTCAGGCCCTTGGCCAGGAGCAGCGCGGTGGCCATGGCCGACGTCGACCCCTTGCCGTTCGTTCCGGTGATATGGATCGAAGGGATCGAATCCTGGGGTTCGCCGAGCAGGGACGCGAGAGCCTGCATGCGTTCCAGGGTCGGCAGCGCGCGGCGGCGGGGCATGTTCGACTCGAAGTCGACGTGGCTGTCGAGCCAGGCCAGCGCATCCTCCACCCCGTCAAAAGGCGGAGTCACCGGCTCGTCCATGGGGGCCGGTTCCGGTTCGGTCAGGACGCGGCGCGGCGCGAGCGGGTCGACTTGACCGGCGCGCCCCCGAGCGGCACCAGCGTCGGGGCCACGCGGTCGAGCACCACGGAGCGGTCCACCACGCACTTGCCCACGTCGGTCCGGCTGGGCAGGTCGTACATCACGTCGAGCAGGACCTCTTCGAGGATGGCCCGCAAACCCCGGGCGCCCGTGCCGCGCAACAGGGCCTGCTCGGCCACGGCCTCGAGCGCGTCCGGCGTGAACTCGAGCTCCACGTTGTCGAGCGCGAACACCCTCTCGTACTGTCGCGTCAGCGCGTTCTTCGGCTCGACGAGGATCTGCACGAGCGCATCCTTGAACAGCGGCGACACGGCACTGACGACCGGCAGGCGCCCGATGAACTCGGGAATGAGGCCGAACTTGATGAGGTCCTCGGGGAGCACGTGGCGCAGGATCTCGCCGTCGTCACGCTCCTTACGGTGCACCTCGGCCCGGAAACCGATGCCCCGCTTGCCGATGCGCGACTCGATCAGCTTGTCCAGCCCGGCGAAGGCGCCTCCGCAGATGAACAAGATGTTGGTCGTGTCGATCTGGATGAACTCCTGGTGGGGGTGCTTACGCCCGCCCTGGGGCGGCACGGAGGCCGTGGTGCCTTCCAGGATCTTCAGCAGGGCCTGCTGCACGCCCTCACCCGACACGTCACGGGTGATGGAGGGGTTCTCGCTCTTGCGGGCGATCTTGTCGATCTCGTCGATGTAGATGATGCCGGTCTCGGCCCGCTTCACGTCGTAGTCGGCCGCCTGGATCAGCTTCAGGAGGATGTTCTCCACGTCCTCGCCGACGTACCCGGCCTCGGTCAGCGCGGTGGCGTCCGCGATGGCGAAGGGCACGTTGAGCATGCGGGCCAGCGTCTGGGCCAGCAGCGTCTTGCCACACCCGGTGGGTCCCAGGAGGAGGATGTTCGACTTGGCAAGCTCGACGCCGTCCTCCGCGGCGGGCGGTCCCGCCTGCACGCGCTTGTAATGGTTGTACACAGCCACCGAGAGGATCTTCTTGGCGTACTCTTGCCCGACGACGTAGTCGTTGAGGAAGTCGAAGATCTCGCGCGGCTTGGGCAGGTCCTCGAAGCTCAGCTCGGTGGACTCGTCGCGCTCCTCGGCGATGATGTCATTGCAGAGGTCGATGCACTCGTCGCAGATGTAGACACCGGGACCGGCGATGAGCTTCTTGACCTGTTTCTGGGTCTTCCCGCAGAAACTGCACTTGACGAGATCCCCGCCCTCTCCGAACTTCGCCACCAGATCGCCTCTCCCCGTTCGTGCCCGCTGGTCCTACGCGGCGCCGATGGCCTCGAGCGGCGCCACCGTCCTGGCTGTGATGACCTCGTCGATCACCCCGTACGTCACGGCTTCCTCCGCCGTCATGATGAAGTCGCGGTCGGTGTCCTGGGCCACCTTCTCCTGGGTCTGCCCGGTGTCCTCGGCCAACATCCCCGAGAGCAGGTCCCGCATGCGGAGGATCTCCTTGGCCTGTAGCTCGATGTCACTGGCTTGGCCCTCCACCCCGCCCCAGGGCTGGTGCAGCAGCACGCGGGCGTGGGGCAGGGCGAAGCGCTTGCCCTTGGCCCCGGCCGCCAGCAGGACGGCCGCCGCCGACGCGGCCTGGCCGAAGCAGAAGGTGGACACGTCGGCCTTGATGAACTTCAACGTGTCGTAGATGGCGAACAGCGCCGTGATCTCGCCGCCCGGCGAGTTGATGTAGAGGTGGATGTCCTTGTCCGGCTCCTCGGACTCCAAGAACAGCATCTGGGCGCAGACGAGGTTGGCCACCGCATCGTCGACGGGAGTGCCGAGAAAGATGATCCGCTCACGGAGCAGCCGCGAATACAGGTCGTAGGCGCGCTCCCCCCGGTTGGACGACTCGATCACGGTCGGAACCAGGTAGTTGTAGGCCTTCATCGGCTCCCCGGCACTGTGCATCTTCACTCGCTCTCCTCGCTCTGCTCGACTTCGCCCTCTCCCGAGGCATCCGCCCGGAGGTCGTCCCGTGACATCGGGTTGCCCTCCTCGTCGAAGAGATCCACGTGGTCCAGCAGCCACTCCAGCGCCTTACCCTTGCGCAGCTCCGAGCGTACCGCGCCGGTCCGGCCGGCCGTGTCGAGTTGGCGGCGCAATTCGGTCGGGTTGGTACCCATCCGCTCCGCCATGGTCACTATCTCGGCAAGCAGCTCGTCGTCACTGAGCGTCAACTCCTCGGCCTCGACCAGGGCCCGCAGCGCCAGGTCCGCCTTGACCGCGGCCAGGGCGTCGACGCGGACGGCGGCCAGGAGCTCGTCGGGCGAGGTGCCGGTGGCCTGGAAGTACTCGGCCAGGCCCAGCTTCTGCGCCTCCAGCCGGTGCTGCAGGTCGTGGAGCCGCTCGTTGACCTCCGAATCGACCAGGACCTCGGGAACCACGTCGTCGGTGACGAGCTCGGCCAGGCCTTCGATCGTCTTCTGGCGCAACGCCATCTGGCTCTGCATCAGCTTGACCCGACCGATGCGCGTCTCGATGTCCGCGCGCAACTCGGCCACCGTGGCGAACTCGGAGCTGTCGGCGGCCCATTCGTCCGTGGCCTCGGGCAGCCTCTTGACCTTGACCTCCTTGACGAGGACCCGGAACGCGATGTTCTGCTCGGGCTCGTTGGGGTTGGCCGCGTCGAAGGCGAGGATGGCGCCCGCCTTGGCGCCGTGCAGCTCCGCGTCGAGCTCGGGCACCACCGACGCAGAGCCGACCTCGTAGAGATAGTCATCGACCCCGACCACCTCGGCACCCGAGGCGTCGTTCCCGTGCAGGTCGATCGTCACCAGATCTCCGTCGATGGCGGGGCGGTCCACCACGTCGAGTTCGGCGTCGTTCTCGCGCAGCCGGTCGAGCTGGCTCTGCACCTCTTCCTCGCTGACCGAGAGTCCGGGCAGCGTGATGTGCAGACCGTCGTAGCCCGGAATGGCGACGATCGGGCGTACCTGGACGACGGCGTCGAAGGACACGCCACCGCTTGCCTCGCCCGCGGTGATGTCGATGTCCGGTTGGGCAATCGGGTCGAGCTCCGTGTCGACGACGGCGCGGGCGTAGAAGTCGGGCAACGACTCGCGTAGCGCCTCGGCCCGCAGCGCGCCGGCGCCGCCCATGCGGGCTTCGAGCACCTTGCGTGGGACCTTGCCGGGCCTGAAGCCCGGCACGCGTACCTGCTGGGCCAGCGATCGCACCACGTCACCGAGCGCCCGATCGAACTCGGGCTCGTCGACCTCCACGCTCAGGCGGACGAGGTTCCCCTCCATTGGCTCGGTTGTCGCACGCATCACGGGCCGATCACTCTACCGGCCGCCTCGGGCCTGGGCGCACGGTCCGCTCAGAGCGTGCCGCCCGCTCAGAACATGAAGTTCATGGCGCCGAGGACGGACCGGCCCACCAGGTCATCGCCCTCCACCACCACACCGCCGGCGGCCTCCACCTGTTCCGACGTGGCCCGGCCGCAGCCGAGCCGCACGAAGTCGATGCTCGAGAGCGAGAGCGTCACCGTCGGTGCCACCTCGTCTCCGACCGGGCGGGCGCGCCCGCCCTCGACGGCGATCGTGAAGGCGCGGGCATCATGCCCCGGACCAGCCACCTCGAAGCGGACAGCCGTGCCGTCGTCGCACCTCGCCTTCTTGCCCACGACGAAGGGCATGGCGCCCTGGACGCGGTCCAACGAGATCGCCGAGGCCACGTTCCCGCTCCCGCCCGGTCGGTCGAGCGCGAGGCGGACGTCCTGCTCGTGCACCCAGCTGTCGTAGACCCGCACCGTCACGAACTCTGCCCGGGGCACCTCGCCAACGGGGCTCCAGCCGAGCTCGGCCCATTCGGCCGCGCGCAGTGCGTCCAGCTGGGCCAACCGGGTCGTGGTCACCTCGACGAACTCCGTCCGGACGGTCGGACCGGGCAACAGCCGCCGTACGGCGACGAAAGGCTCGTTGGTGGCCGCGAAGTCGTTCTTCACGTGGTCGCCCAGAGGCTCGTGCCATTCGGGAACTCCCTCGCCCATGATCAAGCGCTCGATCCCGATGAGGTGCGAGAGCTGGTCCTTGACGTTCCAGCCGGGGCACTCGGTGGGCAGGGCCCACTCGTTGGCCGACAGCTCGCAGCAGACCTCGGCCAGGGCCCCCCAGCTCTCCGCCAGCGCAGTCCGGGCCAGTTGCCCCTGCCGGAGCCAGTCACCGTCCTGACCTGGAGCGTTGTCACTCACCAGGCCGACCCTACCCCTGGATCGTGCCTGCGGTCGCCCGACCATCCCCCATTTCCCGGAACCCCCCCACTACGTTCGACACCCGTCCGAGGCCATCACCGACCGAAGGAGTTGCCATGGCTAACTACGAGGGGTACTGCGTGAAGTGCCGAGAGAAGCGGGAGTTCGACGGCCAGGAGGTCGAGCTGGCGAACGGCCGCCGTGCGGCACAGGGAACCTGCCCGGTCTGCGGCACCAAGATGAACCGGATCCTGGGCAAAGCCAAGGTCTGACCCAGGGACCGCCGGCACGGCGGGCAGATTGCCGGCTGGCGTGAGACGATGCATTCCGTGCACGATCTGATCATCAGGGGCGGGACGCTCGTCGACGGGACCGGTGCGGCGGCGCAGGCTGCCGATGTCGCAGTCGATTCCGGCCGCATCACCGAGGTGGGCACCGTCCAGGGCGGCGCCACCCGGATCATCGAGGCCGACGGCCTGCTCGTGACACCCGGGTGGGTCGACGTCCACACCCACTACGACGGCCAGGTCACCTGGGACTCGGAGCTCGCGCCTTCGTCGTGGCACGGCGTCACCACCCTCGTCATGGGCAACTGTGGCGTGGGGTTCGCGCCGGCCCGGCCCGAACGCCATGACTGGCTGATCGGCCTCATGGAAGGGGTCGAGGACATCCCCGGTACCGCGCTGGCGGAGGGGATCGAGTGGGAGTGGGAGACCTTCCCCGAGTACCTCGACGCGCTCGAGCGGCGGCGCTGGACGGTGGACGTCGGCACCCAAGTGCCCCACGCGGCCGTGCGGGCCTATGTCATGGGTGAGCGGGGCGCCCGCAACGAGGCCGCCAACGCCGAGGACATCGAGGCGATGCGCGCCATCGTGCTCGAGGCTGTCCGGGCCGGCGCCCTCGGCTTCTCCACCTCTCGGACATTCGGGCACCGCGCCATCGACGGCGAGCTGGTCCCCGGGACGCTTGCGGCCGAGGACGAACTGTTCGGCATCGGGTCGGCCCTGGGCGAGGCCGGCGCCGGCGTCTTCGAGTTGGCCCCGCTGGGCTCGGCGGGCGAGATGCTCGAGGACGCGTGGCAGGAGGTCGACTGGATGCGCCGGCTCTCTGCCGCCATCGGCCGTCCCGTGTCCTACGTCTTGCTCCAGCACGACGACGACCCCGACCTGTGGCGCAAGCAGCTGGCCGCGTCACTCGACGCCTGCGCCGAGGGAGCGCGCCTCTTCCCCCAGATCGCGGGCCGGCCGACAGGGATCCTCTCGGGCCACCACACCACCTTGTGCCTCTTCTCCGACTTCCCGGCCTACGCGGAGCTGCGGGACCGCTGTGCGTCGACCGACCAGCTGGCGGCGGCGCTGGCCGACCCCGAGGTGCGTCGCTCGATCGTGTCCTGGACGCCTTCGTCGCCGGCCCAGGCCGACGCGATGGAGAAGGCCTACCAGCGCACCTTCGTGCTCGGCGACCCCCCCGACTACGAGCCGGGGCCCGAGCGGTCACTGGCCGGGCTGGCCGCGGCGCGTGGCGTGTCACCCCTTGAGGTCGCCTACGACGAGATGGCCCGCGAGGCCGGGCAGGGGCTGCTCTACATCCCGATCCTCAACTACGCCCTTGGGGACCTGGACCACGTGCGCGACATGATGCTGCACCCCCAGGGGCTGATCGGGCTGGCCGACGGGGGCGCCCACACCGGGACGATCTGCGACGCCTCCATGCCCACCTTCATGCTGACGCACTGGACCCGCGACCGCAGCCGGGGCGAGACGCTCCCGCTCGAATACGTGGTGAAGAAGCAGACGCATGACACGGCGCGCCTCTACGGGATGGCGGACCGCGGCACGGTGGAGCCCGGCGCGCTGGCCGACTTCAACCTCATCGACTACGCCGCGCTCTCACTGGGCACGCCCTATGTGACGGCGGACCTCCCGGCGGGCGGCCGCCGGCTCCTCCAGAAGGCGTCGGGGTACGTCGCCACCATCAAGGGCGGCACCGTGACGTTCGAGCACGGCGAGGCGACCGGCGCGCTGCCGGGCCGCCTTCTGCGCGGCGCCCGCTGAACCCAGCCGAGCGCGCACGCTCGCCGGCTCCCGCGTCGTCGGCCCACCCGGCACGGCAGACTGCACCCGTATGGAGGCGCCCCTGACCCAGTACGCCCTCCGGGACGGCATCCACGTCGGCTACCAGGTCTGGGGGCGCCAACCAGGGGACGCCGGGGACGACGCCGCCGTCGACGTACTCGAGTTCAACAGCGGGCTGATGATCTCCATCGACGAGACCGTCGACGAGCCCAACTGGCTCCGCTACACCGAGCGGGTGGCCACGTTCTCCCGGCTGCTCCGCTTCGATGCCGGGGGCCTCGGGCTGTCCGATCCCCTGCCGACCGGGACAGACCCCTCCATCGAGGGCTGGGGGCGCGACGGGCTCGCCGTCATGGACGCCGCCGGGTGCGCCCGTGCCGTCGTGCTGGCCTCCACCGGCGGCGCCATGGCCGCACTGTGGCTCGCAGCGACACACCCCGAACGCGTGGTCTCCCTGATCATCGTCAACGGCACGGCCCGGGTCGGGCAGGCCGAGGACTACGGCTTCGGCGTGCCCGACGAGGAGATCGCGTTGGGGACGGGCATCGAGGTGGCGCTGACCGAAGACGACATCCCCCAGGACCTCGCCATCTTCGCCCCGAGCCTGGCCCACCGGGTCGGCTTCCGGGAGTGGTGGGGGCGGGCGGCGCGGCGCGGCGCCAGCCCGGCCACGGCCGTCGCCTTCAACCTCGTCACCTTCACCGCCGACGTCCGGTGGTGCCTGCCGGCCATCACGTGCCCGACGCTCGTGTTCGCCCGGCTGGACAGCTACGGCAACCTGAGCGAGCACGGGCGCTACCTGGCCGAGCACATCGCCGGCGCCCTCTTCGTCACGACCACCGGGCCCGACCTGCTCCCGTGGGCGGGTGAGTTCGACTCCCTCGTCGACGAGATGGAGGAGTTCGTCACGGGGACCCGAGGGGCCCACGCCGCGACACGCCTGCTGGCCGCCGTGCTCTTCACCGACATCGTGGACTCGACCGTGCGCCTCGCCGAGGCGGGCGACCGCGTGTGGCGCGCCGTCCTCGACGAATTCGACGTCAACGTCGGGCGGCTCCTGGCCCGCCACGACGGCATCCTGGTCAAGTCGACGGGCGACGGGATACTGGCCCGCTTCGTCGCCCCGGCGCAGGCGGTGCGCTGCGCGGAGGCCATGGTGGCGACCGCCCGCAGCTACGGCCTGCAGCTGCGGGCCGGCCTGCACGCCGGTGAAGTGGAGCTGCGGGGGGCCGACATCGGCGGGCTCGCCGTCCACATCGCATCACGGGTGAGCGCCATGGCGGGCCCCGGCGAGGTCCTCGTCACCGGCACCGTGCGTGACCTCGTGGTCGGCTCGGGCATCGTCTTCGAGGATCGCGGCCGGCACAGCCTCAAGGGCCTGCCCGACGAGTGGCACGTCCTGGCGGTGGAGCGGGCCTAGCCGGCTCCTTGGGGCGCCTCCGAATGACGTTAGGGTCTCGGAGCCGTGTGCCAGTCGGTTCACGTCGGGCCCGACACCGGGCGGGGCACAGTGGGCGCTGAGGCGTGCGCGTCCATTTTCTCCCGTGTCGACGACGCGTCGGAGCGGCCGCTCGATCGGCCACCGTCGTCCGAGGCGCTGTGAGCAGCCCCGGTTCCCACTCCGCCCGCGAGGGCCGGCGCCTGCGGCGGAACCAGGTCCGCCGTCGCCGCGCCGTCGTGCTCGGAGGCGCCCTGGCTGTCCTGGTCGCCCTCATCGTGGTCGTCACATCGGGCGGCCACCCCGCACCCACTCGTCCCGGTGCCACCACGACCGCGGTGGCATCGGGCGGCGGGTCGACCGCGGGGCGCGCCCCCAAGGGCACCTCCGGACCGCCTTCGCTCGAGGCCGGGGTGGAGCCCTGGCAGCTGGGCGCACCGATCTCGCGGGAGTCCCTCGTTGCGGTCGGCGGACGGCTTCGGATCATGGGCGGACTGGCCCCCGCGGGTACCTCCCTGGGGGCGGCATTCTGGCTGGACCCGCGGAGCGGCACCGTCACCGACGCCGGCTCCTTGGTCGACGTCGTGCACGACGGCGCGGGGGCGCAGCTCGGGACGACGTCGTTCGTCTTCGGCGGCGGCTCGCCCACCACGTTTGCCGCCGTGCAGTCGCTCCAACGGGCCGCAGGAAAGGGCCAGTTGGCCGGCCAGCTCCCCCAGCCCCGCTCCGATCTGGCGGCAGCGACCGTCGGACGAACCGTGTACCTCGTGGGCGGCTACGACGGCACGACGTACGAGCCCTCGGTGGTGGCCACCGGCGACGGCACCCACTTCACCACCGCCGCCACGCTCAAGGTGCCGGTGCGCTACCCGGCTGTCGTCACACTCGGGCACACGCTCTTGGCCTTCGGCGGCCAGACCGGGAGCGGAGCGGGCGGCGCAACCGTGACGGCGGACATTCAGGAGATCGATCCCGCCACCCACTCGGTCCGCATCGTCGGGACCCTTCCCCAGCCCCTGTACGGCGCGGCGGCCTTCGTGATCGACGGCCACGCCTACGTCGCGGGTGGGCAGACCGCGGAGGGTCGGACCTTGACGCAGATCTACGAGTTCGACGAGCGCGGCGACCGGGTCGTCGCCGCCGGCCTGCTCCCCCAGGCCGTGGCCTTCGCTGGGTACGCCACGCTCGGGACAGGGCCCTCCTCGGTCGGGTACATCGTGGGTGGTGAGGTCGCGCGGCAATCGGGGACCAACCAGGCCGGCGTCGCCTCCGGCTCCCTCCAGAGCGTGCTCTCGCTGCGACCGAGCTCCTACGGAGGGCCGGTCGGCGATGCGAGCGCCGGCGCGCCCTTCACGGGCCACCTCTTGATCGCCGACCGCGGCAACGACCGGCTCCTGGTCATCGACCCGGCGCGGCACCTGCAGTGGACATACCCGTCGGCCACGAAGCCGCCCCCGCCCGGCGGGTTCTACTTCCCGGACGACGCCTTCTTCTTCCACAAGGGGACGGGGATCATCTCCAACCAGGAGGACAACCACACCATCGTCGAGATCGGCTACCCCTCGGGCAAGATCCTGTGGCAGTACGGTCACCCCGGTCACCCCGGGAGCGCCCCCGGCTACCTCAACCAGCCCGACGACGCCTACCTCCTGAAGAATGGCGACGTCACGGTGGCCGACGCCATGAACGACCGGATCCTCTTCATCTCCCCTGCCGGCGTTCAACTCGCCCAGATCGGCACGAACAAGGACGCGGTGCACCACCCACCGACGGGCGTCGGATACCCGAACGGCGACACACCGCTCGCAAACGGCGACGTCCTGGTCTCGGAGATCAACGGCTCGTGGATCACCGAGTACACCCCGGCGGGCTCATTGGTGTGGACCGTGCACCTGCCGACCGTGAACTACCCCTCCGATCCCCAGCAGGTCGGCAAGGACCTGTACCTCCTTGCCGATTACGACCCACCAGCGGAGGGGCGCATCCTGACCGTCCATCGTTCCGGTGCGGTGGTCTGGACCTATGACATCACGGCGGGGGACGGCATGCTGAAAAAGCCCTCTCTGGCCGAGCAGCTGCCCAACGGGTTGATCATGGCGAACGACGACTACCGCAACCGCGTCGTGGTGATCGACCCGCGCTACGACACGATCGTGTGGCAGTACGGCCTCACGGACACCGCCGGCACGGCACCGGGACTCCTCAGCATCCCCGACGGCTTCGACCTCCTGGCGCCCGACGGGACGACCCCGACCCACCCTCAGACAGGCTGACCCGGCTGCGGGACGCGAGAATGACGCCCGATCCTTGGGAGGCCATCAGTGATTCGAGCCGTCATGTTCGACTTCGGCGGTGTGATCTCGTCGAGCCCGTTCGAGGCGTTCGGCCACCTGGAATCCGAACGCGGGCTCCCGACCGGCTTCATCCGTACGGTGAACGCCACCAATCCCGACACCAATGCGTGGGCGAAGCTCGAGCGAGGCGACGTCGACGTGGAGACGTTCGGGTCGATGTGGTCGGCCGAGGCCCGCGCCGCGGGTCACGAATTGGACGGGCGGCTGGTGCTCGAACGGCTGGCAGGAGAGATTCGCCCGCAGATGGTCACCGCCATCCGTGCCTGCGGCACGGCGTACAAGACGGCGTGCCTCACGAACAACTTCACCCGGGCGGAGGCGGTCCTTTCGGTCGAGGTAGCCGGCATCTATGCGCTCTTCGACGCGGTCCTCGAGTCACGCGTGCTCGGCGTGCGCAAGCCAGACCCTCGCTTCTATCAGCTCGCCTGTGAGCGACTCGACGTCCAGCCTGACGAGTGCGTGTTCCTCGACGACCTCGGCGTGAACCTCAAGCCGGCGCGAGCGCTGGGGATGCACACCATCAAGGTGGAGGACGCTGACGTGGCGATCAGCGAGCTCGGGGAACTGATCGGGCTCGGCCTGCACGGCTGACATCCTGGCCGGTCGCCGGCGCCGAGCCGCTCGGCGGCGGCTGAGCCGGGGCTCGGTCGGCGGTGGCGCTGCCGAGGCCACCAGGTCCCCGAGTGAGAGTCATCTTTATGGATATTAGCCTCTTTATCTAGACTAATAGTTAGATGTATAGATACTAAGAATCAATTATTTGGCACGAGCCAGCCAGGTAGTCACTATAATGTCCACAGGAGGTCACAATGCGAAGTGACGAGCTGGAGAAGGTAATCGGTGGACACATCCGCGGCCTCCGGATCGGCCAGGGCCTCACCCAGGTCGAGGCCGCCGAGCGGGCGAACGTCTCCCTCGGCGCCCTCAAGCACCTCGAGAGCGGGGCGGGGGCGACCGTCCACACCCTGGTCAAGGTGCTGCGTGCGCTCGGTCACGCGGACTGGCTCGACACCCTGGAGCCCGGGACCGGCGCGTTCAATCCCCTCGACCTCCTCTCGGCCCGTGAGCGAGAGAGCCGAGCGGCGCGTCCTCGGCGGGCCCCGCGGCGGAAGCTGGCCGAGCGGTGAGCTACCAGCCGACCGACGTCATCGAGGTGTTGGCCTGGGGCCGGCGCGTCGGCGCCGTGGCGCTGGACCCGGACACCGGTTGGTACGCCTTCGCGTACACCAAGGAGTGGGTCGACAGCGGCATCGAACTGGCCCCGCTGCACATGCCCCTGCGCGAACAGACCTACGAGTTCCCCCAGCTGCGGCGCGAGACCTTCTACGGACTCCCGCCACTCCTCGCCGACGCACTCCCCGACAAGTTCGGCAACGCGCTCGTCGACGCCTGGATGGCCGAGCAAGGCGTGGCACCGGCCGACATCACGCCGCTGGACCGCTTGGCGTACGCGGCCGACCGCGCCATGGGGGCGCTCGAGTTCCGGCCGCCCGCCCGCGCCGTGACCAGCGAGGCACCGACGGCGGTCCAACTGGCCGACCTAGTGCTGGCGGCTCGTCTCACGGAGCGCGGTGAGTTCGCCAGCGACGAGACGGCGCACGCCGCCCTCCAGCAGCTGATCCACGTGGGCACGAGTGCGGGGGGAGCCCGGGCCAAGGCCGTCGTCGCCTTCAACCCTGAGACGTTCCAGGTCCACTCGGCCTACGACCAGCACCTCGACGGCTTCGAGCACTGGCTCATCAAGCTCGATGGGGTGAGCGGCATCGGCATGGACGGACACGGTGACCGGCTCGGCGAGAGCGCGCCGTACGGGCGCATCGAGTTCGCCTACAGCAAGATGGCCAAGGCGGCCGGGATCGACATGATGCCCTGCCAACTCCTCGCCGAGGGTCCGCGCCGCCATTTCATGACCAAGCGCTTCGACCGGGGCATGGCTCGCGAGCGCTTCCACGTCATTTCGCTGTGTGCGCTGGCCGACCTGGACTACAACCTCGTGGCCACGCACAGCTACGACCAGTACCTCCAGAGCGTCGCGGCTCTCGGGCTCGGGAGCGCCGAGCTCGCACAGGCCTACCGGCGGATGGTCTTCAACGTCATGGGGGTGAACCACGACGACCACACCAAGAACTTCGCGTTCATGCGCTCGGAAGACTCGGGGTGGAAGCTGACGCCGGCTTTCGACGTCACGCATGCGCACAACCCGATCAGCCGGTGGACGAGCCGCCACCTCATGGCGGTGAACGGGAAGTTCGAAGGCATCGCGCTCGACGATCTCTACGCCGTCGGCGAGCGCAACGACGTCCCCGGATACCGTCGGATCGTACGCGAGGTCCGCGACGCCGTCTCGGAGTGGGCGAGCTTCGCGGCGGGGTCCGAGCTCGACGAAGAGACCATCAAGAGCGTCGAAGCAGACATCGAGAATTTCGCTCCCCGCTAGCTCCTGCTCAGGCGCCAGTGCCAGTCACGCCCGCACGAGCAGGGTGACCGACCCGCCCGGGGCCCTCAGCACGGTACGAGGGTGCCAGCCGTCGGCGAGGAGGGCGCGGTAGCTCGGATCGACCGTGAGCGGAGGCGACCAGACGTACCAGAGCCGGTGGTAGTGGCCCATCGCCGCCGCCCACGCCCTGGGGTCCGAGTCACCCTCGAAGTACTCCGACGGCACGATGAACACGCGCGGGTCGGTGCTGACGACGGTGAAGCCGTTGGTCCAGGCGCGACCGAAGCGGATCTTGGGCTGGGTCTCCTCCGCCAGCGCCCAGGGAAACCGCATGAGCTCGCTCACGAAAACGTGATCGCCCGGCTGCTCGTGCCGGTCGATCTGCGCGGCCAGCGCCGGCACGTCGACACCGGGATACACCGGGCGATCGGACCAGGCATGGACGGCCCACAATCCGAGCGCCAGCCCGGCGAGCAACAGGCTGACCGCGCCGACGGCGACGACCTCGCGCCGCGGCCGCCGCGTGACGTCCCGGGCGACCGCCGCGTACAGCCGGCTCACGCCGGCCAGGGTGAGCAGGAGCAGCGCCGGGTAGAGGTACTGGTCCGCGCGCCCGGTCCCGAGCGGCTCCACGTGGCCCGCGCTGGCGAGGACCGCCACGACGACAGCCAGGGCCGGCGCCAGCATCGACCGGTTCTTGGAAAGACCGATCGCGACGAGGACCAGCCAGAGAGTGACGAGCACGACACGGGAGGGCTCGGTCAGGCTCCCCGGGCCGACCACATACGCCAGGAGGTGCCACAGGCCCGAACCCAGGGACGAGAACAACAAGCCGACGCTCTGGTGCGAGACGAACCCGCCTTCACCCTCCCAGAACCGGTCCTCGGCGGGGGAGATCTCGGTGTAGAAGGCGAGCCCGACCGTCGCACACCCGCACGCGGTGGCGACGAACGCAGTGACGACCGGCCGGGGCCAGGCCAATCGCCGTCCGCGCCAGGTGTGGACGGCGAGGGCGATCCAGACGCCGGCGATCACCGCCGCCAGCGAGGCCGAGCAGAGGAACGAGGCCACCGAGGCCACCGCCAGGACGGCGAGCTGCCGGCGACCCTGCTGACGCCGGGCCAGCTCCCCCGCGGCCAGCACGGCGCACGAGAGCAGGATGTCGAGCTCGTACTCCTTCACCCGGGTGGAGTAGGCGACGCACAACGGCGCTGTCGCGATCGCCGTCGCGACGAGGAGCCCGGCCAGGCGGCCAAAACGGAAACAGCGGGCCAGCGCGTACATGGCGGGGATCGCGGCGACGCCGGCCACGAACGAAGGCATCTGGGCCCAGATCGTGGTTCCGGGGCTGAGCATGAGCACCGTGCGATCGATGAAGTCGGAACCGGGCGCCGTGAACCACATGCGCCAGGCCTCCCCGATGCCGACGTGGGCGGACAGCGCCACCCAGGCGTCGTCGCGCCACAGCCCGAGACCGCTCAGGCCGTGGGCCCGTAGACACGCGCCGAACGTCGTGAGGACGGCCAGCGCCACCATGGTGAGCCAGCGCCTCTCTCGTTCGGCGGGGGCGGGTCGGCCGCCCTGACTGCTCGGCGTGGCCGCGGGCTCCTGCACCAGAGATCCATGCTTGGCGGGTGCAGCCGGGTCGAGCACGGCCGCGTCGGAACGACCCGTCACCCTCGCTGCCCCCGCCGGACGGAGGCCGGACCCCGACCACGCGGGCGCGACACGACGTCTCCCACGTTGGTTCTCTCGGCAGGTCGCGGCCCGCTCCTGACCGGTCCAGTCCGTGAACGACATCGTGTTGGTCAAGTGCCCCGAGCGTCCCCAAGTCAGCGACCGCGGGGAGTGTCCTTGAAGGTTCTGCGCCTGATCACCGTCCCGCTGGAGTCGAGATCGCCCGGGGGATCCCCCGTGTGACGTCAGACGCACTTCCGGTCGCCGAGCCTTCTCCCGCAGGCCCACACGGGAGAAACAGTGCGGCGGTACCGCCGGCCGCTCCTACGAGTGACGACGTAGCGGACAGGGCGTGGAACCTCGCGACGCAGCCTGCCGACGGCGTCCGGATCGGCGCCGTCGAGCACAAGCGAACAGCATGCCGGTGTTGCCGCGGTGAGCCCGACGGACCGCCTTCTGGGCCTCCTTGATCTCGGGCCCGCCATGGTTCGACACCGAGATGGGCTCCATTTCCCGCTCCTGATGATCGGTCACGACGCCAGCCAGCTCGGTATCGCGGCCCGGGCCGACGTCGCGGCGTCCTTCGACGGGTTGGCACGAAAGCGCTCCATCGGCGTTTCTGCACTCTCGAGCGCAACGAAGTTGTCCCACGGGGATGCGATCTCGCCGGCGGGCGCCGCTGACCCGTCGGGCCGCTCCCAAGGCCGCGCCGAAGCCGTCGAGATCCCGTCGGAAGGCGGTCGGGAGCGCCGAGGTGTTCCTGCTATTTCGGCGCGTGCGGGCTGGAGCTGGGACGAGATCCGGTCGTGGCTCTCACGCGTGCTCGTCGATGTGCTCCTGATACCGCAGCCCTCCGACGTGGGCTAACGAGCCTTGTCGCCGAACTAGCATTCGTGCTGGCACGGGATGTAGCGCAGCTTGGCAGCGCGCCTGCTTTGGGAGCAGGAGGTCCGGGGTTCAAATCCCCGCATCCCGACTAACTGCGGTTGACCCCGTTGATGGACTCTTCTTGGATCAACGGGCTCCGGGCCGCTCCGGCCGTGCTCGCCGTCATTGCCCTGGTGGCCCTGGCCCTCACCCGCCGGCTCCCACGGTGTAACCCGGCGACGAGACCGAGCCGGCACAGCTGAACCCCCAACCGGCCAGAACAGCTCAGCGGAAGGACGCTCAAGTGCGACGGAGCGTGACGCTGCACCATGCCCGCTTGCGGCAGGCGGGGCAGGTCATGCGGTGGTCGAACCTGCCTCGGGGCAGCCAGACCCCTAGCGGGAACTGGAAGATCAGCAGGTCGATCACGCCGATGTGCGAGGTCTGCCGGCAGCGGGCGCACTCGACGGTGAAGCTGCCCCGCTCGTCCAGGGGGTTGCCCGACGTCGTCGCCAGGCTGTCCGTTTCGGGCCGGGCGTCCGAGTAGAGCGCGTGTTTGCCGACTGGCAGCGCCACCGTCGTCCCGGATTCGCCGGCCTCGCCGGGTCCCCGCTCCCCCGCTGGCGGCACCCAGAACAAGGCCCGCTTGCCCAGCGGATCGGGCGCCTTTTCGCTGCGCGAGGCGGCCACGTCGCGCTTAGGCGGTCTGCATCGCGTCGTAGACGCGGGTCGAGAGCGCCCGGTACGCCACCGCGCCGGGCGACGTCGGGGCGTGCTGCAGCACTGACTGCCCGAGGCCCGGAGCCTCCGCGAAGCGCACCGACTTGGGGACGGACGGCTGGAACAGCGGGAGACCGTACCGCTCCTCAACTTCGGAGAGCACCTGTCGCGAATGGGTCGTGCGCGCGTCGAACATCGTCGGGATCACGCCGAGCACCCGTAGCTTCTCGTTGGCGAATTGCCGCACATCCTCGATCGTCTCGAGCAACTGTCCGACGCCGCGATGGCTGAGCGCCTCGCACTGCAGCGGCACGATGACGGCCTCTGCCGCAGTCAGGCCATTGATGGTGAGGACGCCGAGCGACGGCGGGCAGTCGATCAGCACCGCGTGGTAGTCATCGAGCACCGGGAGCAGTGCCTGGGCCAGGACATGCTCGCGACCGGTTCGGCTGAGGAGGTGGACCTCCGCACCGGCCAGGTCGATGGTCGCCGGCACCAACGCCAGGCCCGGCACGTGCGGGACGGGCTTGACGACGTCCGACAGCCGCGCCCGGAGGACCAACACGTCGTGCAACGACGAGTCGAGCTCGTCCGGATCGAAGCCGAGGGAGTAGGTGAGGCACGCCTGCGGGTCGAGATCGACCATGAGCACCCGGCGTCCCTGTTGTGCCATGGCCACGCCCAGGGACTGCACGGTCGTGGTCTTGGCTACGCCGCCCTTCTGATTCGCGACGGCGATGACCTTGACCATCGCCGGAGTCTAGGACCGGCTCGGGTGTATTTCCCAGAGGATTTGTTCCGGGCACCGCCCGGCGAGCGGGAGGCGGCCTTTTCACGGCCGACATCGTTCACGAGGTTGCCCAGGGCCAGGTTGACCCGTCCAAGTGATGCCCCCAGGAGGGTCGAGGATGGCCGAGACGACGTGTACCCGACCGTCCCGGCCCGGGATCGGGCCCCTTGGTCGTCCAGGCGGGCGGACCGGCGACGAGCGGGCGAGCGCATAGGGTCGGGGGGCGCAGCCGGCCGGTGCGGAGACAGCCGCGACCCCTGACCTGCGTCGCCCCAGAGAACTGAAAGAGAACGTGGCCGTCGCTTCGATGAATCAGAAGATCGCCGTCGGCATCGTGTTCGTGACGGCGATGTTCATGAACATCATGGACATCACGATCGTCAATGTGGCGCTCCCGACGATCGGCCGCGAGTTCCACATCGCCCCCACCGCCGTCGACGGCATCGTGATCGCCTATCTGGTGAGCTTGGCTGTCTTCATTCCGGCGTCGGGATGGTTGGGAGACCGCTTCGGCGGCAAGCGGGTCCTCCTCATCGCCATCGTCGTCTTCACGCTGGGCTCAGCGCTCTGCGGCCTGGCCCAGAACATGACCGAATTGGTGCTGTTCCGGGTCGTCCAGGGTGCGGGCGGCGGCATGATGGCCCCTGTCGGGATGGCCATGCTCTACCGGGTCTTCCCACCGGCGGAGCGGGTGCGGGCGGCCAGCATCCTGACCCTCGGGACGACCGTGGCGCCCGCCGTCGGGCCCGTGCTCGGCGGCTTCCTGGTCACCAACTTCTCGTGGCGCTGGGTCTTCTTCGTCAACCTGCCGATCGGCATCGCGGCGGTCATCTTCGGCTCGTTGTTCCTGGAGCGGACGGCCGCGATCGACGCCGGCCGCTTCGATGGGCCCGGGTTCGTACTCGGCGGTGCCGGTCTGGGGCTGCTGATGTACGGCATCTCCGAAGGCCCGCTCCAATCGTGGTCGGCCCCGGAAGTGATCGCCACCTGCATCGGCGGGGCCTTGCTCCTGGTGGTCTTCGTCCTGGTGGAGCTGCGGACCACCCGGCCGATGGTCGACCTGCACCTGCTCCGGGAGCGGTTGTTCCGCTCGACCAACTGCGTCATGTTCCTGGCCGCGGCGGCGTTCCTGGGGATGCTTTACCTGATCCCGCTGTACTTCCAGGATGCCCGCGGCCTCTCCGCTCTGCAGTCGGGGCTCTCCACATTCCCAGAGGCCATCGGCGTGATGATCGGGGCGCAATTCGCCAGCCGCCTCATCTACCCCCGCATCGGGCCCCGCCGGCACATCACCGGCGGGCTGGTCGGGCTCGCGGTCTGCATGCTCGTCCTGACCCAGATCAGTGTGACGACCAACCTCTGGCTCATCCGCGGCCTCATGTTCGTGCTGGGCTGGATGATGGCCCAAGTAATGGTGCCGAACCAGGCGGCTTCCTTCGCCATGATCACTCCCGAGTCGATGGGGCGGGCCTCGACCTTCTTCAACACCATGCGCCAGGTCGGGAGCGCGACCGGTGTGGCCGTCCTCTCCACTGTGTTGATCGGCGTGAGCTCGACCCAGGGCAACGGTGGCACGTCGGCACCGGACATCACGGCCTACCATTTCGCCTTCCTCACGGCGGCGATCTTCGCTCTGGCGGCGGCGGCCTTCTCCCTCACTATCCACGACGGTGACGCGGCCGAGACCATCGTGCGGCGTAGCCGCCGCCGGCCGACGCCTGTCGCTCGTGGACAGATCCCGGTCCCCGAAGGCAGCCCGGTGTGACCGCGGTGGACGCGGTGTGCGTGTTCTGCGGCTCCAGTCCGGGAACTGACCCGGCCTTCACCGTGGCCGCCGACCGATTCGGTACGAAAGTCGCCGAGCGCGGCATGGAGCTGGTCTACGGCGGCGCCTCGGTGGGTCTGATGGGTGTCGTGGCCGACGCTGCGATGGCCGCGGGCGGGCGGGCCACCGGCGTGATCACCGAGTCGCTCGCCGGTCACGAGATCGCCCACGGCACCTTGAGCGACCTGCACGTGGTGAGCACGATGCACGAGCGCAAGGCGCTCATGTCCGAGCTGTCGGACGCGTTCGTCATGCTGCCCGGCGGATTCGGGACCTACGAGGAGTTCATGGAGTCCGTCACCTGGGCGCAGCTCGGCATCCACGACAAACGTTGCGCCATTCTCAACGTCGGCGGCTTCTTCGACGATCTCCTCGTCTTCGTCCGCCACGCCGTCGCGCAAGGTTTCATCCGGACCCGCCAGGTTGAGGCTCTCGTGATCTCAGACGATGTCGACGAGCTGCTCGACGCGCTCGTGCATCCATCCCACGATCAGATTTCGGCTCGGTAATC
Organism: uncultured Acidimicrobiaceae bacterium; assembly: GCA_963755375.1. GTDB lineage: Bacteria > Actinomycetota > Acidimicrobiia > Acidimicrobiales > RAAP-2 > Bog-473. The sequence goes on from CAVWKG010000016.1 coordinate 1,114,986, forward strand.
GCTCCACAGCCGGGTCCGGGCCGCCTGCCACGGCACCGCTCCGGCCAGGTCGAGACGGTCTCGACCTCTGTTACGTTCCGGCCGACCACGCCATCAACGGGGGCCGCACGGACGCGCATCGTGGATTGCCCATCTCGTCGGTCAGACCAAGGCGTCCAACCAGGACACCGCTGGCCACCGCTCCTCGCAGGACGTCGGGCGGGACGCCGTCGAGCATGAGCTTGGCCCGGCGGAACATGGCGAACTCCCCTCGCGCCCCGATCACGCCCCACGAGAGATAGACGAATCGCCCATCGGGGGGCCCGTCACGTCGGGGCCCGTCACGTCGAAGCCAGAAACGGCCTCGACGGCCGCGCACTCGAGCGTCCATTCGGCCTTGGCAGCATCCCCCCGGACCAGCCCCAGCAGCTCGGCCGGCTTGTTTCGTCGTTGCACCGCGACATGGATGTTCGGATGGCCATCCGGGTAGTCAGGCCCCGGACCGCACGAGGCTCCGGGGAGATCGTGCCCTTGGATCCGGATCTGCACATGCCCAGTATGCGACCCTGCGCCGCGTTGGGCTCAGGTCGCGCCAGGGAGAAGCAGGACGTCGCGTAGCTCGTCGGACTCGCCCCAATCGGCGAGCAGCTCGGCCACCGACGGATACGGCTTCTCCGCGCCGGTCGCTTTCTCCAGAACTGACGGCGTGTACCCCAGACGCTCGAAGTACCCGAGGTAGTCCGCCACCGTGGTGCCCGACACCCGCAGCAGCATCTCGTCCTTGAGCTCGGTGGTGACGATGGGGCGGTCGCGCTCGATGATCTGCGTGGCACCGTGCACCACCAGACCCTCCGCTCCCTCCACGTCCATCTTCACGAGCCCGACCGGACCGTCCACGAGGTCGTCCAACCGGAAGGTCGGAACGACGTGGCCCGGGTGGGACAGCAGATCCCCGTCCTCGATGAGGCCCCCGTTGGAGCCGACGTGGGTCGAGTAGTACGCCCATCCGGCTGCCGCACCTGCCGCCACGGGCAGCAGGTGGACGTTGGACACACCGTTCAGTCGGAGGGAGGAAAGCAGGAGGCGGCAATTCTCGGAGTTCGGCTCCAGGGCAATGACCCGGCCCGTCGGTCCCACCAGCCTCGAGGCAAGCAGCGAGTAGTAGCCGAGATTGGCGCCGACATCGATGACAGTCATCCCGGGTGTGCAGTACCGCTCGAAGACGGCGGTGAGGTGTGACTCGTACTGACCTGACAGCAGCCCGGGAGTGACGGCGGCGTCGGCAGCATCACACAGCAGCTCCACGCCGCCCACCGTGCAGCGCACGGCGTCCTCCTCCGCCAGCTGCACCGAGAACGCCGTCGGCGCCACCTGGTGCTCGATCGTCCCGAGCATCCTGCGAATGGTCGAGACCTGCGCCAGGTCACCGGCGGCGGCCTTGTCGACGTCGGGACGGAGCTCGTCTGGCAGCCTCGGGTAGAGCAGCTCCACCAGCTGCTCGTAGGTGATGCCCCGAGGAGACGGCTCCGGCATGGCGCCCCCAAGCCCGCGCACGAGGTGATCGCGCAGGGGCTTCAGCCTGTTCTTGACGGCATCCTGCCAGCTGTCGTGCGCCTCGCCCACTTCGGCCAACGGTATCCGTAAATCGAGACGGGAGAGGGGACGCGGGGACCTCGCCCTGCTGGCTGGTGTCGCCCTCTGACGCCGAGGAGTCACACCACAGCTCGGATAGCCGGACGCCCGCGTCGCTAGTCTCTCGGTGAAAGAACCAACGGAGGAACCACCGTGTCCAGCGCAGATCGGATCGCCGCCAGCCGGATGGTGACGGCCAGTCCGGCCGAGGTCTTCCGGATCGTCACCGACCCCGCCCTGCACGTCACGATCGACGGGTCGGGCATGCTGCAGGCGGCGCCCGATGCCCGTCGCCTGGAAGCGCCCGGGGACACCTTCGAGATGGACATGGACCGGGAGCCACTCGGTGACGTCCCCATGGGCAGGTACAAGTCCCTCAATACCGTGACCAGGATCATCCCCGACGAGCTCCTGGAGTGGAACGTGGGCGCCTACGACCGTGGCCCGTACGGTCACCTCTACGGCTGGGAGATCACCGCCGTTGGCCCAGGCGAGACCGAAGTCACCAACTACTGCGAATGGACCAACATCCCGGAAAAGGCGCGCGAACATTTCCCGATCGTGCCCCTGGCGATGCTGGAGAAGTCGGTCGAGAATCTCGCGGCGCTCGTCTCGGGAGAGGCCCGGGGGTCAGGTTGAAACGACCCCGAACGCGACCGTCGGGACAACCGCGGAAATTTGGCGCCCCCGGCAGGAATCGAACCTGCGACCATTGGATTAGAAGTCCACTGCTCTTTCCGCTGAGCTACGGGGGCAGATAGCGCAACACAGCCTGACATAGCTGGTCGGAGGCACGAGAGCATCCACCGCCAAACCGACCCTGGCCCCGAGACTGGTGCCGAAGGACACCCAGGAGGTGTGCCACACTTATGGCCCTCGGTGGGCGTAGCTCAGTTGGTTAGAGCGCCAGGTTGTGGTCCTGGAGGTCGGGGGTTCGAGACCCCTCGCTCACCCCGAAGAAGCCGCCGTAGCCTCCAGTTGAGGGACGCGGCAGACGCATGTCGGCACGGTCGGGGGAGGTTCGAGGGTGAGTGCTGGGCAGGCTGGCCGGACGGTCCTCGTCACCGGCGCATCCTCGGGTATCGGCGCCGCCCTCGCGCGGGCCCTCGCTCGCCGGGGTGACGCCGTGGCACTGGTGGCCCGGCGGGCCGACCGACTCGATGCAGTGCTGGCCGACTGCCGCGCCACCTCCCCCGCCTCGGCGCGCTGGGCGGAGGACCTTGCGGATCCGGACGCGGCAGCGCGCCTGGCCCTCCAGGTCTGGGATCACTACGGCGGGCTCGACGTCGTGGTCAACAACGCCGCCGTCCCGATGCGACGTCATGTCACGCGCCTGACATTGGCCGAGGTCGAGCGGACGATGCGCATCAACTACCTCTCACCTGTGGCGATCTCGCTGGCCGTCCTGCCCCGCATGCTGGAGCGGCGCTCGGGGACGATCGTCAACGTGTCGAGCCTGGGCGGCCGGCTGGGTATCACCGCCGAGGCGGCCTACTCCGGTTCCAAGTTCGCGCTGGCGGGTTGGAGCGAGTCTCTCGCCGTCGACCTCGACCGGTCGGGCGTCTCGGTGAAGTTGATCCTCCCCGGCGCCATCGACACCGAAATCTGGGACCAGCCGGACAACGACCCGCCGCTCTACGACGGGCCCAAGGAATCCCCCGAGAAGATCGCCGAGGCCATGATCGATGCCATCGAGAGCGAGAAGTTCGAGCACTATCTGCCCGACATGAAGGCCGTTATTGAGATGAAGACGTCGGACATCGACAGCTTCCTCGTCGGCATGCGCGCCCTGAGCGACCAGGGAGTGGACCAGTGAAGGCGCTGCTGTTCGGTGCCCCGCCGGATAAGGGAGAGCTCCGGCCTACACCCGAGGACGAGCTGGAGACGATGCTCGCCGGCATCCCCTTCGGCCTGCACGACATCGACGACGCCCGACTCGTCCGTCCGGACTGGGTGGTGACGAAGCCGATCCTCTCGGGAATCTGCGGCTCGGACGCCAAGCTCGTCCTGGGCGACTTCAACACGGGCGATATCGACAACCCGATGGCCGCCTTCTCGTCCCTCCCCCACGTGCCCGGTCACGAGGTGGTGGCGGAGGTGGTCGCGCTCGGATCCGAAGCCCGCGGCCTCGATGTCGGGCAGCGTGTGGTGCTCAACCCGTGGCTGACCTGCGGGCCCCGCGGGATCGACCCGCCCTGCCCGCCGTGCCAAGCCGGTGATCTCAGCCTGTGCTGGAGCTTCACCAAGGGCGACCTCGGCCCCGGCGTCCACGTCGGCGTCATCACGACCGCACCCGGCGCATGGGCCGAGCAGCTGGCCGCGCACGACTCCATGCTGATCCCTGTGCCGGACGGCATCTCCGACGAAGCGGCCGTCCTCGCCGACCCTTTCTCCGTCTCGTTCCACGCCATCGTGCGCCATCCCCCGCCGGCCTCAGGCCGCGTGCTGGTCTACGGTGCCGGCGCCCTCGGCCTCACCAGCGTCGCCATCCTGAGGTCCCTGTACCCCGGCGTCGAGGTCGGGGTGGTCGCTCGCTTCGAGGCACAGCGCCAGATGGCCTTGGCCTTCGGGGCCTCCGCCGTGTTCGCCCACGAGCCCCGCCTGGCTCTCGTGGAGGCGTTGGCCGAGTGGTCGGGCGCCGTGCTCCACGCGCCGCTCGACGGGCTGCCCGTGACCCACCCGGGCCATATCGACGTCGTCTACGACTCCATCGCCAAGGCCGAGACACTGGAGGTCGGAGTGCGCGTCCTCGCCGAACGTGGACGGCTCGTCTACACGGGCGTCGCCACTCCCGAACGGTGGGAGTCGACACCCATCTACTTCAAGGAGATCACCATCGCCGGGTCCAATGCCTTCGGAATGGAGGACTTCGAGGGTCGGCGCCAACACGCCATCGCCCACTACCTCCAGCTGGTCGGCGATGGCCGGCTCGACATCACCCCGATGCTCACCCACCGATTCGGTCTGGAGGAATGGTGGCCCGCGCTCAAGGCGCTGGCGCGGCAGGACCAGAGCGGCGCGTTGAAGGTGGCGTTCACACCCAACGGGTGAACGGAACTCCGGACGGACGCCGGGCTCAGGTCCCGGCGTTCCTGCTCACCACCCCAACGGACTCGGTTTCGAAGCCCAGCATGGTCGTTCGAACCGGTTCTGACCGTCTCGACGTGGCTGCCCGTACTTGTGAGCTTCGAGCCGTCGTAGGCGGGAAACGGCGACCCGGCGGCCTCGCCTCCCTTCGGTTGGCGCAACAGAGGTGGGCGGACGAATTACTACACCGTTGCCCTTTGCCCGTTTGCGTGCCGGCGTGCCGGGGTGGATGCCCTCGTCAAGTTCGTGGCCGCTTGGCAGCGAGTTAGGCGCCCGTGCCCAACTCGTGGAAGCGCTGGTAGCGCGCTGCGGCCCCGCGCACCCACGCCGGGTCGGGCTCAATGGTGCGGCCGACCGCGGACCATTGCACGGAGTCGTCGAGGGAGGTCTCGAGCCCGGCGCCCAGACGAGCGAAGTAGGCCGCGCCGAGCGCGGCGCCCTCCGGGACTGCAACGGCATCCACGGGCAAATTGGTGGCGTCAGCCACTGCGGCCATCCACGCCGTCACCCGCGAGCCGCCCCCGCTGGCCACGATACGGGTGGGCGTGACGCCGGCGCGTTCGATCATGCGCCGCACGACGAACCCGCTCGCCTCGTAAGCGGCCCGTTCGAGCGCCTCGGCACCCGAACCGATGTCGAGCCCGTAGAGGTTGGACCGCAGGGAGTGGTCCTCGAAGGGCGTGCGCTCGCCGCGGACGTAGGGCAGCCAGATCGGCACACGCCCGGGCTCACCGAGGCGAGGCTCGAGGCGCTCGCGGCCAGGACCAGGGCGCGGTGTCCCCCGCAGCAGCTGGCGGGCCCAGTCCACGAAGAGGGCGCCGGCATTGCTCGGACCGCCGATGAGGTACCGCTCCGGTGTGGTGCTGGGATAGCTGATGAGCCCGGGTGCCACGATCCATTCGTCGCTGACCACCCAGCAGATGAGCGTCGCCCCGAAGATCACGAGCACGTCGCCCGGTTGGGTGGCGCCCGACACGATCTGGTCGCACAGGGCGTCGATGGTCCCCGCCGTGACGATGGCGTCGCTCCCGGGCAGCGTGCCGGCGGCCTGGCCCATCGGCACGACCGTCGGCATCTGCTCCTCGGACACCCCCAGAGAACGCAACAGGTCGGCGTTCCAGCACCCGCGGGTGTGCAGCAGCCCCAACGACGCGGTGACGCCGGTATCGATCGCCGGCAGGCCAGAGATGGCATGGGTGGCCACGGCCTGGCAGGGCCAGTAGCCGCGGGCGTCGGGCACTTCGGCGGAGGCCCAGCGTAGGAAGCCTTCCGCGTCGGGCATCGTTCCCGGCAGCAGGACGGCCTCGCCCGGCGGCGTGTCACCGGGAGCCCGGCCCTCGCGGTCCCCATAGAGGAGCCCGGGCAGTACGGGCACGCCACGCTGGCTGACGGCCGTGAGGGAGGGGACCATGGAAGCGACTGCCACCCCGGCCAGCGAATTCCCATCCGCTCGGAGCTGCGCGGTCACCTGCTCGAAGGCCTTGCGGGGACCGGAGCGCCAGGCCCGCTTGGCGTCGTGGCGCAGGATGTCGGGCTCCGGAGCCACCACGCTGTGCGCCACCCGGCTGCGCGCCACAACCTGCCCGTTCTCGTCGACGGCCAGCGCCTTCACCGACGTGGTGCCCACGTCGACACCGACGGTCACGGGTCGCCCGGACGCCCTCATGAATCTGACACGCGTGTCATGATCACGTCATTGTGTCTAGTGGGCGCGTCGGCTCGCGGGCAACCGCGCTCAGGGCTGTGACCTGCGTGATTTCCGACCACTGCCGCGGGGCTCCTGCTCGCTCTGTGCAAAATCTGCCCCAAACATTGTCAGGACGTTGCGCCCGTTCCGTCCGATCGGCTCTATCTCGACCTCAGCTCAACGGTCAGTGTGGGATATGACTGGGGGCGGCGGCCTGGGAATCCTCGCCGTGTGCCTGGCCGCCGCTCCCATACCCCTAATCCCCCGACTACAGCGGGACGTTGTGGGACCGTTGTGCAAGACCAGGCTATTTGGCCCGGTTCCCATTCGTGGGTAGCAGGATGCAGGCTGCACAACGCCACCGGAGTGGGATGCCTTGGCGAGGGGTGATCGCCACGTGTCGGAGAGAGGTGGCCGATTCAGTCCTGAAGCCGGGCTGAATCGCGGCCTGACAGCCCCTCACGTACCGATTGCCTCTGCTCGCGAGTCACCCGTCAGGGATGACGACTTTGCGAGATGACTGCTCCAGTGCGGTTGTGTGTGGGCGGGCTCGTCCTTGAATACCTCCGAGAGTTCGAGATCCTCGTGAAAGGACGACTGAGCCCGACCCTGATCGCGGCCATTGACGGATCCGGGGTCAGCCGGTGCGACCACGGCGAGACCCACCTCGTCGGATGGGTCCCGGATCAGGCGGCCTTGCATGGCACCAGAGAAATCTTCCGGGATCTGAACATCGAACTGGTGTCGGTCAATCCCGAGCAGGGCTGAACCTGTCGTGGACCAGATGCCCGAGCCCGGCGACCTCCTCGAGACCTTCAGCCCGGAGCCGGGCCGGGACGCTCAGGCAGTTTTATCTTACGGCGCCAGTAGTGCACGTACACCACATGCCAAACGTTCCGGCGCAAGCTACCGCTGCCCTCACTCACTGGATAGGAGAACGTCGAGGTTGAAATGAGCTCCCACCCAGTCGATGCCCACGTAGCGAGGTCTTCGCTGACCGCTTTCAGGCTGTTCTCGACGCGTGAAACTTCGTACTCCCACTTGGCCACCCACGAGACGCTATCTCCAGAGCACTCCCACGGACCGACGGGTGCGTTGGGTCGACGAGCACAGCGTGCGTTTACCGTCGCCCCCATGAGCCCGATGCCCCAGCCAGGCCACCGTCACCCAGGCTTCATCGTCGAGCCCATGCGGTATTGGGCGATGGTCTACGACGACACCCTTGGGGTCGGGCCACTTCGGGGCAGTCGGTCGAACTGTGCCAACACTCACCCGATCGGGTGATTTGGGGGCGCGGTCGATGGGCATACTCGTGGAGCACCTAACTACGTCAGTCACGTCGTCGGGGGTGTAGGGCACCCGACCTGGTTCGGGAGGATGGTGGCCACGACGACAGCCCCGTCGCTTCCGGCGCGGGGCTGTTGTCACCGACGAGCGGCACCCGTCGTCGGGGGCGTGCCTGAGCGGAGGAGAACCGCTCGCGCCGGTGAGCGTTCCGGCCGCCCTTCGGGGCGGCTGCTTCGCGTCCGAGCTCTTGCCGATTCTGAGGTTGATCCCATACTCGTGGCGAGGCCGTTACGCGCCTGCCAGACTTGAGGGCGGCACAGGGGTTTTCGCCGAGCCCCCAACGTGTGCCCACTGGACTGGCACGCGAGAGATCCCGCCATTTCTCAGCGTGCGCAGCCAGCGAGACGACCCCGGCCCGTCCTATCGGACCGGGGTCGTTTTGTATCAATCGGCAGTCGTCGCACTCGGGTTGAGGGTCCGTTGTTTCGCGTCTCACCCCCGTGGGTAGTGCTGCGGTGGATCCGACCGTCTGCAACGTCGGATCACTTGGCGACGGCCCCCCGGACTCACTCAAGGCGCTCCGGGGGGCTGATCGCGTCGGGGCTCCCGATCCTCCAGGGATGGGTGACCATTCGCGACATGGTGTCTCCATCCACTTCGACGTGGCGAATTCCGTGTGTTGCTCGACGGCAGCGACATCGGATCGATCGAATCGAACCAGACGACCGAGGTGCCGATTGAGCCGGGGCATCACGTGCTGCCAGTCAATGCCAGCGGCCGGTTTGGACGGGCGGGAGTGATTCAGCCCGGCGGCAATGTACGGAAACACCCCTCAGCACGACCTCCCTTCGCCCGCTGTTGAGAACAACAGTCGACTTGGCTACACAGTGAGAGTGGAACTTGAACGCTGGCCGAACGAAGCCGAGATGTTCGCCGAACTCTATGGAGGCGCCTGGTCGAACCGAGAAAGCTGGGCCAGCCGGTGCCGACCGGAGGGCTGCGTCGTGTGCACCTCGGGGCACCCCTACGGCATCATCGCCGACCTGAACCACACCTGGGTGACCACCGATCCCGAAGTGGCCATCTTTGGCTACGTGTGCGTCATCTCCAAGGTCCACGCAGTCGAGCCCTTCGATCTGCCCGATCAAGGGGCGGCCTTTTGGCAGGAGGCTATGGCCGTGGCCCAGGCGGTCAACCGGCTGTATCGGCCTGTGAAGCTCAACTACGAGATTCACGGCAACACCTTGCCCCATCTGCACATGCACCTGTTCCCCCGTCAACCAGACGACGGGTTCGTAGGTCGCCCGATCGATCTCAAAGACGTCCGGCATCGCTACAGCGACCACGACCTCGCCAGGCTCAGATCAGCCCTCGCCCTCATCACCCCAACAGTTGAGACGAGTGCGACATTGCGGGCCGACGGGGAGCCCCGCCGTGCCGGAGGGTGACACCCCGTCATCGGCGAAAGGGATAAAGACCGTCGTGGCAGAGGCCGATCGAGGGGCGGCGGCGGCCCACACGGGCCTGCTGGCCCCGTGTGGGTGATGGAGAAATCGGTCATTATGGACGACGCCCGCCGCGGAAGGAGAGTTCCACCGACATGACAGGTTCCCGCCCGAAGGCTCTGGTGACGGCCGCCGTGAGCGGCCCCGGTCTCGACCTGCTCCATCAGCTGGCGGACCTGGTGCTCGATTCGTGGCTGGACCAGCCCTCGCTCCGCATCTACAACGCCTCCCAGTTGGCCGAACGGGCGGCCGCGGAAGGCGCGTCCATCGTGATCGTGGAGAGCGATGCCTGCGGCGCCGAGCTGTACGAACAACCCATTCTCGCCGTGTGCAGCTGCCGCGGCGATCCCACCAACGTCGACGTGGCGGCCGCCACCAGTGCCGGGGTCCCCGTCCTGCGCGCCCCGGGACGCAACGCCGACGCCGTGGCCGAGCTCGCCATTGCCCTCCTGTTCGCCGCCACTCGTGGTGTGGTCCCGGCCGATCGCGACGTGCGGGAAGGCGAGATCTACCGGGATGGGAAGATCCCGTATCAGCGCTACCGCGCCTGGGAGCTCGCCGGCAAGACGGTCGGTCTCGTGGGGCTCGGCGCGGTGGCACGTGCGCTGCGCTGGCGCCTGCGGGGCCTCGGGATGGAGGTGCTCTCCTACGACCCGTACGCGCCGGACGCCACCAGCACGCTCGAAGATCTCCTGGCGCGGTCGGACATCATCTCCATTCACGCGCCGGTGACGGACGAGACCACGGGCCTCATCAACGCCGATGCATTCGCCAAGATGCGCGACGGCGTCGTGTACCTGAACACGGCGCGGGCCAAGATCCACGACACCGACGCGCTGGTCGCCGCCCTGGCTTCGGGCAAGGTCGCCGCGGCCGGGCTGGACCACTTCGAGGGCGAGCACCTGGCCCCCGACCATCCGCTGACCACGTTCCCCCAGGTCGTGCTCACACCGCACATCGGGGGCGCCACCTACGACACCGAGTCCAACCACACCCGGACGATCGCCGAGGACCTCTGCCGGCTGATGGCGGGAGCCCGGCCGCTGCACATCGTCAACCCCGAGGTCCTCTCTTCCTGACGTGGCGGCGCGTCAACCGACCATCATCGCCACCTCCATCGGGTTCCAGCCGGAGGGGCCCGATCCCCTCAACGTGCGGCCGGGACCGTCGTACCAGCTGGCGGCCGAGCTGGCCCAAGCCGGGGCGCACCCTCGCATCTGCATCATCGCCACCGCCGTGGGCGACGACCCGGCACGGCTGGCCGCAGCCCACAACGCGTTCTCCAAGCTGGGGTTCATCAGCTCGCACCTCACGCTGTTCCCGATGCCCAACGTGCCGGACGTGCGCGCCCACCTGCTCGGGCAGGACATCATCTGGGTGGGGGGAGGCAGCACCGCCAATCTGCTCGCCCTGTGGCGCCTGCACGGCCTGGACACGGTCCTGCGCGAATGTTGGGAAGCCGGCGTCGTCTTGAAGGGGGTCTCCGCCGGTTCGCTGTGCTGGCACGTTGGCGGCACGACCGACTCCTTCGGGCCCACGCTGGTGGCGGTGACCAACGGGCTCGCCTTCTTGCCCTGGTCCAACAGCCCCCACCACGACGCCGAGGAGCAGCGGCGGCCGCTCATCCATCGCCTCATCGCCAAGGGCACGCTGCCCGACGGCTACGCCACGGAGAACGGCACGGGTCTTGTCTTCTTCGGCACCGAGCTGCAGGACGCCTTCACCGAGGTCGAGGGCAAGCTGGCCTACTCGCTGACCCAGCAGGGGGGCGGGACCCGGGAGCTCCCGCTGGACACCCGGCTGCTCTGAGCAACCCGCCGCCCCGCCACTGCGTCAGGCGACGGCCCCGGCCCAGTCCGACCCGGCGTGCACGGTGTCGGTGTCGACGCCGGAGCGCAGCACGCGCCCGGGGACGGCGCCGGTGAAGCCGCCCTCACGGACGATCTCGGTCCCGTTCACCAGGACGTGCCCCACGCCCACGGCATCGGCGTAGAGGCGGCTGGCGCCGCCCGGGAGGTCGTCGCGGGTCCGCACGGCGCCGTGGCCGATGGTGGTCGGGTCGAGGACGACCACGTCGGCGAAGCCGCCGGGGACCAGGCGGCCGCGATCGCGGAGTCCGTAGAGCCGGGCCGGGACGTCGGTCAGGAGCCGTACCGCCTGCTCCCAGCTGAGCAGGCCGCGCGCCCGCACCCCGTCGCCCAACATGGAGGTCGAGTAGATGGCGCCGCACATGGTGTCGAGGTGGGCGCCGGCATCGGAGCCCCCGACGATGGCCCGCGGGTCCTGCCAGACCCGCGCCCGCAGCTCCCAGTCCTCCTCGGATTCGCCCATGGGCGGCCGCAATCCCGTGCGCAACCCGTCGGCCACCACGACGTCGAGCAGGGCGTCGAAGGGCACCAGGCCACGCGCCCGCGCCACCTCCCCCACGCTCCGGCCCTCGGCGTCGGCGTTCTCCGGAGCGAAGGTCTCGTCAATGATGAGGCGATCCCAGACCGCGAGATGCCGCAGGATCCCGGCCTCGTCGGACTGGGCGCCGGCGTCGAGACGTCGGCGCGTCTCGGGATCCGAGAGCGCCACGATGCGCTCGGCCGCGGGGAGCGCGAAGACCTCGCGCCACCCCGGCAGGCCGTCGAGGATGGCGCCGTGCTCGAAGCTCAACCGCAACTGCATGGTGTGGGGCAGCGTCAGCGCCAAGACGGTGGCCCCACGGGCGGCGGCGGCGGTGCCGGCAGCGAGCTGGCTCCACGCACCCTCGGGGTTCATGGCCGAAACCCCGAGCACGTTCCAGTTGACCGGCCGATCCGCCAGCAGCGACATGGTGGCGAGGAAGTCGATGTCCTCTTCGGTGAAGCCGTTGAGGCAGCCCGCCACGATGAGCTCGACGGTCGTGCCCTCGTGCCGGCGCACGGCGGCGGCGAGCCGCTCCATCTCCTCCCGGGCCGCCGCCCGCGACGGGACGGGCTGGCCGTCTCCGTCGTTGTGCGTGTGGACCTGCGAGGTCGAGAAGCCGAGCGCCCCTTCCTCGAGCGCGGCGTGCAGGGCCGCCTCCATCGCCTCCATGTCCCGGGCGTCGGCGGTGCCCCCCACGGCGCGCTCACCCATCACCAGCCGGCGCAGCGTCGAATGGCCGACGAGAAAGCCTGCGTTCACGGCGATGCGGCCATTGAGGCGGCCGCTCCACTCGCCGAAGGAACCCCAGTCCCACGGCAGGCCGGCCCGCAACGCCGCCAGTGGCATGCCCTCGACCCGCGCCATCATCCGCGCGATGTAGTCGACGTGCTCCGGCGCCATGGGCGCCAGCGAGAAGCCGCAATTGCCGCCGAGCACCGTGGTCACGCCGTGCAGAGGGGAGGGGCTGGCGTTGGGATCCCAGAAGAGTTGGGCGTCGTAGTGGGTGTGCAGGTCGACGAAGCCCGGGGTGACGAGCATGCCGGTGGCGTCGATCACGCTGCCCGCGCCGGTGGTGTCGGCACCGGACCCGATGCCGGCGACCCGCTCGCCGTCGATCACGACGTCAGCCCGGAACGGCGCCGCCCCGGTGCCGTCGACGACGGTGCCGCCGCGAATGGCCACGGTCATACCGACTCCCCTTGCCTCTCCGGGCCCGGCCGGACCACTCGCACCCGCTGGCGGGCGAAGGCCTGCATGCCCTCGGTCCCCAACTCGACGCCGAAACCGGATTGCTTCCATCCGCCCATGGGCGCGTGCATGTCAATGGCCGAGAGGCCGTGGGCATTGACGAAGACCGTCCCGGCCGACAGCCGCGACGCCACGTCGGCGGCCAGCGCGTCATCGTTGCTCCAGACCGATGCGCAGAGTCCGAACCCGGTGTCGTTGGCCGCGTCGACCGCCCGGCCGATGTCGTCGTAGGGGATCACCGGCAGCGCCGGGGCGAACTGCTCCTGGCACACGATGCCGGCATCCGCCGGCGGTGCCACCACCAGCGCGGGGGACACGAAGTAGCCCCCCGACCCCTCGTCCTCGGCACGCAGTCGTCCCGGCCGCACGAGCACGGCTCCCGCCGCAGCGGCCTCGGACAGCAACGCCTCGACCCGGTCGCGTGCGCCGCCCGTGTGCACCGGGCCCATGGTCACGTCGTCGGCCAGCCCGTCGCCGACCACCTCGGTCGCCAGCCGGGCCGCCAGCGCGTCGACCGTCTCGTCCAACCGGTCGCGGTGCACGTAGAGGCGTTTGATCGCCATGCAGACCTGCCCGCTCGTCACGAAGGCCGCATCCACGATCCGATCGGCCAAGGCGGCGTCGCCGGCCACGTCCGGAGCGAGGATGGCGGCGTCGTTCCCTCCGAGCTCCAGCACCACGGGCCGCGTCGTGGCGGCCGCCGCGGCCATGACGGCCTGGCCGGTGCCGACGCCACCGGTGAAGGAGACCATGTCGACATCGGGATGGGCCACCAGCGCCGCACCGAGCCCAGCCTCGGGTCCGTTCACCACGTTGAGGACGCCGGGCGGCAGTTGCTCGGCCATGGCCGCGGCCACGAGGAGCACGGTGCCCGGGCAGGAGGGCGGCGCCTTGACCACCACCGTGTCGCCCGCCAGCAGCGCGGGGACGACCTTGTTACCCATGACCGACACGGGCCAGTTGAAGGGCAGGACGGCCGCCACGACGCCGTGCGGCACCCATTCGATGCGGGTGGCTCCGCCACCGAGGTCACGGCGGGCGAGCGCGTCGGCCACCAGCGGTGCGAAGGCCGAGGCCATGCCGCCCATGGTGGCGGTGTCGAAGATCGCCTCCAGGTGCGTCTTGCCGTGTTCGCGGGTGAGGAGGCGGGCCAGGTCATGGGCCTCGACCGCAGCCACACCCGCCTCGGCGGCCGCGATGACCCGGGCCGCCCGGTCGTCGCCTCCCAGCGCAGCCCAGGCTCGCTGCGACCGGCGCGCTGCGGCGACCGCCTGGTCGAGCTGGGCCGGCGAGGTGGAGGGGGCGTCGAGCACGACCTCGGCCGGACGGGCGGGGTTCGTCACCGGATAGGTCCCCTCGCCGCCGGACACCACGTCGCCGCCGATGAGCAGCCCGAGGCTGGTCCTGACGTCATCGACATGTGTGGTCACGTGCACCCCCCGGGGCTGAACGACTTTGCTGACGATAGTGTCACCTTGCCATGAGAACCGTCGACGCCCGGCGGCCTGCGCCGGGCCGGGCCACGCTGCTCCCCGACCCCGAGCCGAGGCCCATCCGGATGCCGGTGATCTCGGTCGACGACCACCTCATCGAACCGCCGGACGTGTTCGAGGGTCGCCTGCCCGCCGCGCTGGCCCCCGGGGCGCCACGGGTGGTCGAGCAGGAGGACGGAACCCAGAGCTGGGTCTTCGAGGGCAATCGCTATCCCAACGTCGGGCTCAACGCCGTGGTGGGACGCCCGCGTGCGGAGTGGAGCATGGAGCCGGCCCGCTTCGACGAGATGCGGCCAGGCTGCTTCGACATCGAGGCCCGCATCTTGGACATGGACCGCGCCGGCATCTGGGCCTCGTTGTGCTTCCCCTCACTGGTGTCGGGGTTCTGCGGCGCCGTCTATTCGCGAGCGAAGGACGGGGACCTCGGGCTCGCCTGCCTGCGCGCCTTCAACGACTGGCACCTCGAGGTGTGGGCGGGCCGCCACCCGGACCGCATCATCCCCCTGCAGCTTCCCTGGCTGGCCGAGGTCGAGAGGGGAACCGCCGAGGTACGGGCCAACGCGGCCCGTGGTTTCAAGGCCGTCAGTTTTCCCGAGTTCCCCGCCCAGCTGCAGCTGCCCTCCATCTTCAGCGGCCACTGGGACCCCTTCTTCGCCGCCTGCGAGGAGACCGGCACCGTCGTGTGCCTGCACACGGGCTCGTCGTCGTGGGCCCCGCTCCCCTCGCCCGACCCTCCGTTCGAGCTGCTGCCCACCGTCTTTCCCGTGAACGCGCTCCTGGCGGCCGGCGAATGGCTGTGGTCGGGCGTACCACTGCGCTTCCCCGGCCTGCAGGTGGCACTGTCCGAGGGCGGCATCGGGTGGGTGCCGATGCTGATGGACCGGGCCGACTACGTCCTGGGGCATTCGGCCTCGGGAACCGAGAGCAGTGCCTGGCCCTCGGACCTGCTCCCGAGCGAGGTGCTGCGGCGCAATTTCTGGTTCTGCTCCATCGACGACCCGTCCGCGGTGGCACAACGCCACGTGATCGGCCTCGACCACATCATGGTCGAGAGCGACTACCCGCACGCCGACTCGTCCTGGCCCGACACCCAGAGCGTGCTGGCCGCCACCTGGGGCGCGGTCCCGGACGACGAGCTGCGGGCCGTCGCCGGCGGCAACGCCAGCCGGCTCTTCCACCACCCGCTGCCGCCCGCCGACGACTGGCGCACGCCGGCACCGGTCTCCTGACGTGACGGCGGGCGGGCCGCAGACCTTGCCGCTCCCGCCGCGCGCCGGGCCGGTCGTCGACGCAGACGGCCACGTCGTCGAGCCCTTGGCCGCCTGGGCGGACCTGCCCGACGCGCACCGGCCCGTGATCACTGCCGACCCGCACGGCTACGAGCACGTGACGGTGGGCGGCACGGAGATCCTGGCCGTCCCGCTGGGGACCCTGGCCCGGCCCGGCTCGGCCTTCGACGACCCGGCGGCCTTCCGCCCGCTGGCCGACGCCCTGCCCGGCGGCAGCGAGCCGTCCGCCCGGCTGACCGACATGGACACCGAGGGCATCGACCAGGCCGTGCTCTTCCCGAGCATCGGGCTGTACTTCTCCGTCGTCGAGGACCCCGAGGCGGCGGTCGGGCTGGCCGTCGCCTACAACGACTGGCTCGCCGGATACTGCGCCGCGGACGGGGCCCGCCTCTTCGGCGCCGCCATGCTGCCGCTCCAGGACCCGGTCGCGGCGGCCCACGAGCTGCGCCGGGCGGTCACGCAGCTCGGCTTCGTGGCCGGCTTCGTTCGGCCCAACCCCTGCCGCGGTCGTTCGCTGTCCGCCCGCGCCTACGACCCGCTGTGGGACGTGGCCGAGGAGCTCGACGTGCCGATCGCCGTGCACGAGGGCAGCTCGGTGATCGTGCCGACGCTCGGCTCGGACCGCCCCTTCAACCCGCTGATCCTCCACGCCATGTCGCACACGTTCGAGTCGATGCTCGCCTGCGCCCAGCTCATCGCCTTCGGTGCGCTGGAGCGGCACCCGGGACTGCGGCTGGTCTTCCTGGAGTCCTCGGGCGGCTGGGCGCCCTTCTGGCTCGAGCGCCTCGACGAGCAGGCGGGCTCCTTCGGCGGGTTCTGCCCGGACATGGCGCTGCGACCGTCGGAGTACTTCGCCCGGCAGTGCGCCATCAGCTTCGAGGTCGACGAGCAGACGCTGCCCGCGCTGGTGCCCTTCGTCGGCCCCGACCGCATCGTGTGGGGCAGTGACTACCCGCACCACGACGCCACGTTTCCCGGGGCGGTCACCGCGCTCCGGGCCACCATCGCTCCGTGCCCCACCGCGGTCCAGACCAAGGTGCTCGGGGTCAACGCCCGGCGGATCTACCGCCTCCCGTCGCGTCGCCCGGCCCCGGCGGGGATCATCGACGACTATTTCGCGGCCGTCACCGCGCACGACGTCGACACGCTCCGCGGCCTGTTCGTCCCCGACGCGACGTTCGACGTCGACGGCGACGAGCGGCGCGGGCACGACGACATCCTGCGCTACTACACCGAGCACACCTTCGTCTTCGAGGACTTCCGCCCCGACCCGGGCCCTCTGCGGATCGACGGCACGACCGTGACTGTGGACATCGACGTCCATCTCGGCGGGGCGGACCGATCGGTGCGCGACGTCTTCGAGACCGACGGCGAGCGCATCACCGCGCTGCAGGTGCGCGGGTTCGCCGAGGCGCTCCGTGCCGCCGTTCCGCGCTGACGACGCTTTCTCAGGCAGGCGGGGTCAGGCGGGCGCCATCAGGCGGGGCGGGGCTGTGGGCCGCGCAGGAGGCGGCCCGGCCGCTCCCCCGTCGCCTCGTCGTGCTCACGCACCACCGTGCCCGACTTGACCGTCGCCACGTAGCCCTTGGCGCGCTGCACGAGCCGCTTGCCCGACGCCGGGAGGTCGTAGACCATCTCGGGAGGCTCCAGGGCCAGTGCGCCGTGGTCGACGATGTTGACGTCGGCCAGGTGGCCCGGTGCCAGCAGGCCCCGGTCGCGGAACCCGTACAGTTCGGCCGTGCGACGGGTCTGCAGGTGCACCACGGTCTCGACGGGCAGCCCGTCGCCCCGGCTCCGGTCGCGGGCCCAGTGGGCGAGCATGAACGTGGGCAGGCTGGCGTCGCACAGCACGCCGCAGTGCGCACCGCCGTCGCCCAGACCGAGCACGGTGGCGGGGTGCACGAGCATCTCGCGCACGGCGTCCAGGTTGCACGCCGAGTAGTCGAGCAGCGGCAGGTAGAGGAGCTCCTTGCCGTCCCGCTGCAGCATCAGGTCATAGAGGACCTCGTCGGTGGTCCTCGCCTGCGCGGCGGCGAGGGCGGTGACGCTGCGTTCCGGTGGCGGCTCGTAGTCGGGCGGGTCGCCCAGCGGGAACAGCTTGTGGAGGTTGGCGCGCAGCAACTGGACGAAGCCTCCCGGGCGCGGCCCCTCGGACAGGATGGCGCCGCGCACCTCGGGCGTGCGCAGGCGGGCGACCCGCTCCGGCAGGGGCAGGTGCGCGATCTCCTGGTAGGCCCGGTGGTGGGCGAACGGGTGGGTGACGGACTGGAAGCCGACCATGAGTGACGTCGGCTTGCCCGCCACCTGTGGCACCAGCCAGGCCCCGCGCCGGTTGGCGGCCACGCCGCGGTCGATCCACTCGCGCCACAGGTCCGGCGAGAAGTCGGCCTGGAGCACCTGGTAGGTCACCGGCACGCCGGCACGGGTGGAGATCTCCGACATCCAGGCGAACTCGTGGTCGAGGTCCCACATGTCGCTGGCCACGGAGAAGACACGGTGTCCCGCCTTGCCGAGCGCCTCGCCGATGGCGATGAGCTCCTCGGCCGCGGCGTTGGTCCCGGCCGCCAGCTCTCCGTCCTTGGCCCGGTGCAGGATCGTCCGGGTCGTCGACGCGCCGATGGCGCCGGCCTGGACGGCCTCGCGCACCAGCGCCGCCATCTCGGCGATCTCCTCCGCGTTGGCGGTGTCGTTGGCCCGGCCCTCGCCGAGCACGTACGCCCGCAGGGCGCCGTGCGGCACGAGCGAGGCCACGTCGAGCACGCGGTCGGTCCGCTCCACCTCGTCGAGGTACTCCCCGAAGGTCTCCCAGTTCCAGTTCATGCCCTCGGTCAGCGCGGTGCCGGGAATGTCCTCCACACCCTCCATCAACTGGATCAGCCAGGCGCGGTCGGACGCGCGGGCGGGAGCGAACCCCACGCCGCAGTTGCCCATGACGACGGTGGTGACCCCGTGCCAGCCCGACGGCGAGACCTCCGGGTCCCAGGTGGCCTGGCCGTCGTAGTGGGTGTGGATGTCGACCCAGCCCGGCGTGACGAGGAGGCCGTCGGCGTCGATGACGCGCCGGGCCGGGCCCTCGACCTCGCCGACCGCGGTGACGACGCTGCCGTCGACGGCGACGTCACCCGTCCGGGTCGGCTGCCCCGAGCCGTCGGCGATCGTGCCGCCGCGGATGATCAGGTCGTGCATTGGGTGCTCCTCTCGGGCGCTCCGACGTGCTCCCGCCGGGACCCGGTCCCCGGAGGCCGAAGCGGCGGCCGGCTACAGCCAGCTTCGCAGCTTTTCGATCATGGCGACAGGATCGGGGCCGACCGGCGTCACGTTGAGGTGGGTCACGCCCACCTCGGCCAGGGCGGCCACGCGCTCCTTGATGTAGGACTCGGGGCCGCAGAGCGACGTCGCCTCCAAGAGCTCCGCCGGGACCAGCGCCGCCGCCTCCTTCTTCTTGCCCGCCAGGTAGAGCTCCTGGATTTCGGCGGCCTCCTTCTCGTAGCCGTAGCGGCACGCCAGCGCGTTGTAGAAGTTCTTCCCCTTGGCGCCCATCCCGCCGATGTAGAGCGCGGCGCCACCGCGGCCCATGTCGCGGATCGACGCCACCTCCGCCTCCTCGCCGAGGGCCAGGATGCCGCCGGCCGCGATCTGCAGGGTGTCGAGCGCGGGGTCCCGCTTGGCCGCGCCGGCATTGAGCGAGGGCCCGAAGACCTCTTTGACCTTCTCGGGGACGAAGAAGATGGGGAGCCAACCGTCGGCCACCTCGGCCGTCAGGGCCACGTTCTTCTCGCCCAGCGCGGCGACCCAGATCGGGATGCGGGCGCGCACCGGGTGGTTGATCAGCTTCAAGGGCTTGCCGAGGCCGGTCCCCTCGCCGGCCGGCAGCGGGATGTGGTACGCCGCACCGTCGTGGGTCAGCGGGGCCTCACGGGCCCAGACGTCCCGGCAGATCTCGATGATCTCGCGGGTGCGGGCCAGGGGGCGGTCGTAGGGCACGCCGTGGAAGCCCTCGATCACCTGGGGGCCCGAGGCCCCCAGCCCGAGGTGGCAGCGCCCGCCGGAAACGGCGTCGACGCCGGCAGCGGTCATGGCGATCAGGGTCGGGGTGCGGCTGTAGATCGGCAAGATGGCCGAGCCGATCTCCACCCGCTCGGTCTTGGCGGCCAGGTACCCCATGTAGCTGGGCGCGTCGAAGCTGTAGGCCTCGGCCACCCAGACCACGTCCAGCCCGACCTTCTCCAGTTCCGCCGCCTGGCGGGCCGATTCGGCGAACCCCCCGGCGTAGCTCAACGTCATGGACAGCTTCACGCGGTCCTCCCTTTCCTCGGTCCTGAAGCGGGGCCGGGCGACCGCCGCCGCCCCGTGCGGTTGCGCCCATCCTGCCTCGGCACTTGGGGGTACTCAACTCTCCGTCCCGACCACCCGTAGCATCGCAGCCGTGACGGCCCCCCGGACGGAACTGGTCCTCTTCGATCTGGGCGGTGTGCTCATCGCTCCCGGCGGGGTGGCGCCGATGCGGGAACTGAGCGGCCTCGGCAGCGACGAGGCCCTGTGGGCCCGCTGGCTGAGTTGCCCGTGGGTGCGCCGCTTCGAGGCGGGGCGGTGCACGCCCGAGGAGTTCGCCGCCGGCGTGGTGGACGACTGGGGGCTCGAGGTCGAGCCGGCCGCGTTCCTGACGGAATTCGGAGGCTGGCCCGAGCCCCCCTACGAGGGCGCGCTGGAACTCGTGGCCGCCGTCCAGGCGACGGTGCCGGCGGCGTTCCTCTCGAACATGAACTCCTTCCAGTGGGCGGCCAACTACGAGGCGATCCCGCTGACCCGGGCCTTCGCCTACCGCTTCCTCTCCTTCGAACTCGGCATGGTCAAACCCGACGCGGCCGTCTTCGACGCCGTGGCGGCACGCCTGCCGGTCGCCCGCGACCGGGTACTCTTCTTGGACGACAACGCGCTCAACGTGGCGGCGGCCGAGGGCGCCGGGTTCGCCGCCCGCCACGTGCGTGGCCTCGACGCGGCGAGGGCCGCACTGGTCGCGGCGGGCGTGCTCGACGTCTGAAGGGCGATCGAGCCGGCGCTGCCGGTTGGGGGGGTCGCCGCGCCTGTGCCAACATGCCGCCATGGTTGCCCACGGCCCGATGCTGCGTCTCCTGCCGCGTCTCAGCGACGACGTCACCTTCTTCTGGACTTCCGGCGAGGACGGCGTGCTGCGCCTGCTGCGCTGCAACGCCTGCGGGTTCTTCATCCACCCGCCGGGCCCGCTGTGTCCCCGCTGCCTGTCCCCTGACGTGGCGCCCCAGGCGGTCAGCGGGCGGGGCCATGTCGAGACGTTCACCGTCAACTATCAGCAGTGGATTCCCGGGAGTGACCCCTACATCATCGCCTGGGTGTCGATCGACGAGCAGCCCGACGTCCGGCTGACGACGAACCTGGTGGACGTGGAGCCCGACGACGTCCGCATCGGCATGCCCGTGCGCGTGGTGTTCGAACACGCCGAGGACGTCTGGCTCCCGCTCTTCACCCCGGTGGAGGACGCGTCGTGAGCCCGCGTCCGGCAGAGGAGCCGCTGGAGCGGCGGGCCATCATCTCGGGCATCGGGCAGTCGGACGTCGGGCGGCGGCTGGGGCGCGCCGACCTCGACCTCACCGTCGAGGCGGGCCTGGCCGCCATCGCCGACGCCGGGCTGACCCGCGACGACATCGACGGGCTCTCGACGTACCCCGGCATGGGGGCGGGGACGCCCGGCTTCGCCGGCCCAACCACGCCGGAGGTCCAGGACGCCATGGGCCTGTCCCTGAACTGGCACGACGGCGGCGGCGAGGGCGCCGGGCAGATGCGCGCCGTCATCGCAGCCTCCCTGGCCGTCGCCGCGGGCCTGGCCCGGCACGTGCTCGTCTACCGGACCGTGACCGAGGGCAGCGCCCAGGGCACGGGCGGCCGCCAACCCATGGGCGGTTCGGGCGGCGGAGGTTCGGTCCCGCGCTTCGGCAGCTTCATGCAGTGGTCGCTCCCCTACGGCGCCGTGTCGGCCGCCAACTGGATCGCCATGGTCGGACAGCGCCGCATGTACGAGTTCGGTCTCACGCGTGAGCAACTGGGCCAGATCGCCATCACGGCGCGACGCAACGCCGCGCTCAACCCGAAGGCTGTCTACACGGACCCCATGTCGATGGACGACTACCTCGCGGCGCGCATCATCACCACACCGCTGTGCCTCTTCGATTGCGACGCGCCATGCGATGGTTCGACGGCGGTCATCGTGTCGCACCGCGACATGGCCGGCGACCTCGACCATCCCGCCGTGCAGATCAACGCGGTGGGTACCGCCCTGCGCGGCCGGCCGAGCTGGGACCAGTTCGACGACATGACGACGATGGCGGCGCGTGACGCGGCGGCCTCCATGTGGGAGCGCACCGATCTCACGCCGGCCGACGTGGACACCGCGCAGCTCTACGACGGCTTCAGCGTGCTCACCATCGTGTGGCTCGAGGCGCTCGGGTTCTGCGGCCGCGGCGAGAGCGGGCCTTTCATTGAGGGGGGCGCCAACATCGCCCGGGACGGGCTGCTCCCGCTCAACACGGCGGGAGGGCAGCTCTCGGGCGGCCGCCTGCACGGGTTCTCCCTCATCCACGAGGCCTGCGTGCAGCTCCGCGGCGAGGGCGGCGCGCGCCAGGTCGTGCGTCCCGGCGGCCGGAACCCCGAGGTCGCCGCCGTGGCCAATGGCGGTGGGCCGATCGCCGGCACCATGTTGCTCACCCGGGGCATCCCCTGATCTCAGGTTCCTGACCTGGGAACTTCCACCGAGCCTCATCTTGAAGTTGAACATGACCTTCAGAGTTCGGACGCCGATGGCCGGTTCAACGTGAGGTCGAGGTCGAGGTCGAGGTTGAGGTTGAGGGTTCAACTCCCGCTCATCGTCCGGGCGTCGTCCCGGCCAGGTGGTGCGCCGCCCGCGCCGCCAGGGCCACCAGCGTCAACGTGGGGCCGTAGCCGCTCGAGGTGACGAAGACCGAGGAGTCGGTCACGACGACGTTGTCGAGGGAGTGCACCCTCCCCCAGCGGTCCACCACCGACGTACCGGGGTCGTCCCCCATGCGCACCGTGCCCATGACGTGGCGGCTCTCGGGGATCGGCGTCGCCCCGACCCCGTGGTACGAGACGCCCGGCGAAGAGGTGTGGATCACCCATTCGGCGCCCATCTCCTCCAAGACCGATTGGAGGATCTTGCCGTGGTACTTCGACGCCGCCAGCTCGTGGCGGCCCGGCTGGTACGTCACCCGGGCCACCGGGAAGCCCCGGGCGTCACGGATCGACGGGCTCAGGTCGACCGTGTTGGTGGAGTAGGGCAGGTCCTCCCCCTGCATGATGAAGGCCCACATGCGCTCGCGCAGGTTCGACTCACGCATGGCCCGTGCGTGGTGGCGCCCCCAGGGCGAATGGCGCGCCTCCATGATGGGCAGGCCGCCGCCGCTGTGCTCGACCAGACCGCCGCGGAACCACGGGAGGCCGGCGTCGGCGGCCGCTCCCCGCGCGCCGTCGTCCTGGACCATGGCGTCGTCGTGCACGTGGGTGACCGACCGCCCCTTGTGGGGGTGCAGGCGCATGGTCGGGAAGTGCCCGACGACGATGGTCTGGAAGTGCACCATCAGGTACTTGCCGAGCACCGGATGGTCCAGGCCCGAGAGCAGCAGCAGTCGCGGCGTCTCGATGGCTCCCCCCGCCACCACGACCACTTCGGCCTCCCTCGTGTGCGCGGCCCCGTCCGCCCCGATGAACTCGACGCCGGTGGCGCGCCGGCCCTCGGTGAGGATGCGGCTCACGTAGGTCTCGGCCATCAGCTCCGCCCGCCCCGTGGCCATCGCCTTGGTCAGCAGGGCCACCGGGTCCCCCTTGGCGTGGATGGGACAGCCGAAGAACGCGCAGTAGCCGCAGTTGTTGCAGGCCGGCCGGCCGTCGTAGGCGATGCTGTTCGCCGCCGTCGGAGCCTCGTAGGGATGCAGGCCGACCTTCTCCGCGGCGGCCGACGACAGCACGGCGCCGTACATCGGCGCCCCGGGCGGCATCGGATACGGGCCGGACCGCCAGGCGGCGAAAGGGTTGGCGCCGGCACGGCCGGAGACCCCGATGGCCCGCTCGACCTCTGCGTAGTACGGCTCGAGCTCGGCGTAGTCGACCGGCCAGTCCCCGACCGCGGCGCCCTCCTGCGGTCCGTAGGTCGAGAAAAGCCCGAAATCCTCCTCTCGAAAGCGCGGCACCTTGCCGTCGGCGTGAGTGCCGCCGCCGCCGACCGTGGTGGGGATGGAGTTCACCTCGCCGACGTGGGTGTGCTCGCCCTCGTCAGCCGAGCGGCGGAAAGCCCGCGGCTCGACGAGCGGGTCGGGCCCGAGGAAGTAGCGCGACACGAACTTGATCTCGTCGTTGGAGTAGTCGGCGGCTGGCCGCGTCAGGTCGTCGGGATCGAGCAGATGGTTGCGGCCCTTCTCCATGATGACGACGGACCAGCCCGCCCGGGTCAGCACCTCGGCCGCCGTGGCGCCCCCGGGGCCGGAGCCGATGACGATGGCGTTGGGGGTCACGGCTGCGACACCTCGGCGTCGCTGTAGCCGCGTGGCTGTACGTCGCCTTCGTAGTCGATGTAGTCCCAACCCACGCAGTCCCGGTTGCCCCCGTACTCCGGCGCGCCGTACATGCCCTCGCAGCAGTGCTCCCACAAGAGCTCGCAGAAGTCCTCGTCGGCCCGCAGCCGCCGCCGCTGCTCGCGGCCGTCGACCTCGGCGAAGTCGGCACCCAGCGTGGCCAACCCCTCCCGGTAGCGCTCCTGGAGCCCCACCACTGGTCCGTTGAACTCGCGCTCGGGCCGCCCCTGCGAACCCTCGATCCGCATGCGCCAGGCCAGCTCGTCCAGGGGCGACAAGGGGTGGAACGTGGCGAAACCGGCCACGCCGCCCTTGCGCCCCGAGGTCGGGCCGCCGGCCCAGATCCGCGGAGGGTCGAAGGAGAACGCCCCCAGGAATCCGTCGACGTAGTCGGCCACCCCGGCCTCCTCCGCCCCCGGTGTGCCCTCCCCCGAGGGCAGCATCTGGGCGCAGGCCGCCCGCAGCGTGGCGTATTCCTGCTCGCTCAGCCAGACGGGCATCGGGCAAACGTAGCGTGGCGACCACCCAATTGCTGACGCTGCTGTCAGGTTAGGATCGTGCGTCAGCCGTCCCGCCCCGGGGCGGGCCGGGAGGATGGCATGGCGCAGGAGGGCTACCGGGTCGGCGTCGACGTGGGCGGCACGTTCACCGACCTGATCTGCATCACGCCGGACGGCCAGGTGGTCCTCGACAAGACGCCCACCACACCCGAGGACCAGTCGGTCGGCGTCCTGACCGGCATGGAGCAGCTCGCCGGCACCTTCGGGCTCGACCCGACGGCGTTCTGCGGGGCCCTCGAGGCCTTCGTGCACGGGACGACCACCGCGGACAACACCATGATCGAGATGAGCGGCGCGCCCACCGGCCTGCTCGCCACCGAAGGGCACCGGGACGAGATCGAGCTGCGGCGCGATCACAAGGAGGAGATCTGGGACCCCGCCGCTCCCCCGCCTGAGCCGATCGCCCGGCGGCGGGCCCGCATTCCGATCCCGGAGCGGGTCGACTTCGAGGGCCACGTGGTGCTGGACCTCGACGAGGAGTCCGTGCGCCGGGGTGTGCGCCGACTGCAGAAGCTGGGCGTGGAGTCGATCGCCGTCTGCTTCCTGTTCAGCTTCGTGAACCCCGACCACGAGCGGCGGGCCCGGGAGCTGATCCGCGAGGAGTTCCCCGACGTCGGGCACATCTCGCTGTCGCACGAGGTCCTCCCCCGGGCGCCTGAGTTCGAACGGACGTCGACGACCCTCGTCAACGCCTACGTGGCGCCGAAGATCACGGCGTACGTCGACCGGCTGGTCGAGAAGCTGCGTCGGTCCGGGTTCGACGGCCAGGTCGTGCTGATGCAGTCGAGCGGGGGCGTCATGCCGCCCCAGTCCGTACAGCGGCGCGCCGTCTCGCTGCTCGGCTCGGGCCCGACGGGCGGCGTCATGGGGGCGGCCGTCGCCGCCGGGCGCAGCGGCGTGCACGACTTCGTGGCGGCCGACATGGGCGGCACCTCCTACGACGTGTGCCTGGTACAGCACGGCCAGCCCGCCGTCGCCACCGACTGGAACTGGCGGCATCGCTACTACGTGAACCTGCCCATGGTCGACATCCACAGTGTCGGCGCCGGTGGTGGCTCCATCGCACGCGTGCGCCAGGGTGCGCTGCTCGTCGGCCCCGACTCCGCCGGCTCGGTGCCCGGACCGGTCTGCTATTCCCGCGGCGGGGTGCGCCCGACGGTCACCGACAGCGACGCCGCGCTCGGGTACCTGCCCGCCAAGGGCTTCGCCGGTGGCCGGATGGAGCTCGACGTGGAGGCCGGTCGGGCCGCCATCGCCCGCGACGTCGCCGAGCCGCTGGGCCTCGACGTCGACGACGCCGCCTGGGCCATGCAGCGCATCGTCAACGCCAACATGGCCAACGCCGTGCGCAAGGTCCTGTCCCAGCACGGCGCGGACCCGCGGACCCTGTCGCTGGTCGCCTACGGCGGCGGCGGCCCGGTGCACGCCTGGGCCCAGGCCCGCGAGCTCGGTATCGGCCGCGTGCTGGTGCCCAAGGCCTCACCGGCCTTCTCCGCGCTGGGGCTGCTCGTCGCGGACTACGTGGTCGACCTGATGCGCGCCTACGTCGTCAAGCTGTCCGACATCGACCTGGCCCGGGTGCGCGCCCTGGCGGGCGAGCTGCGCCAGGACGCCGAGGCCGAGCTGGCGCCGGCCCGGCTGGGCGCGGGCGCCGTGCAGGCCGACCTGTTCGCGCAGATGTGTTACCACGGGCAGAACTTCGACATGTCGGTGCCGCTGCCCGAGGGCGAGTCGCTCTCCGAGGAGCACCTGCTCGACCTGGCCGACCGCTTCCACCACCAGCACGAGGCGGCGCGCGGCTTCGCCTTCCCGACACAGCAGCCCCTGGTGCGCGGCATCCGGCTGGTGCAGCGCGGCGCCACCCCGAAGCCCCCGGTGCTCGCCCGGATGGGTGACGTGACCCGCGCCGACGACGCCCGCACGGGGGCGCGCCCGGTGCATCTCGGCGCCGGGTTCGTGGAGACGCCCACCTACGACGGCGCGGCGCTCGGGGCCGGCGCGGTGGTGGAGGGCCCGGCCCTCATTGAGGAACCCTTCACCGTGGTGGTGCTCGCGCCGTCCGACGTGGCGGTGCTCGACGAGCACGGCAACTACGACATCACCATCGGCCCGGTCGGCTGACCACCCGCGAGGGGCACCTCTCCGCTCAGGGCTTGAAGGCGCAGCCGTCCCAGAAGGAGACGAGGCGGCGCCGGAACGGCCCCCGCAGCGCGATGGTGAGGACGTGGGGCCCGGCCGCGGGATCGCCGCAGTAGCGCACCGTGAGGTCGCCGGCGGGCAGGTCCACGAAATCACCTGAATCGGTCGGTGCCTCCGTCGTCGTGTCGAGCAGGGTGATCGGGCCGGCGCAGCACCGGTGTGCGTGCGAGCGGACGTAGACGACGCCGCCACGCCCGGAGGCGAACGTCCTGGCCTCGGGAGAGACGATCACGTCCATGGCAGCCATCGTACGGCGCCGCGCCGGCGGCAGGTCCGAGGCGCGTGTCAGGGCGTGTCCGGGCCGGCGGTGGCGTCGTCGGCGTCCGGGTCGATGTCCGGGTCCGGGTCGGCGTGCGGGGGCGGCACGGCGCCGACCCGGTGCGCGAACCACACCAGAGCACGCTCGCCCTCGTCGAGGACCTCGCAGACCAGGTTGCCCGTCTCGCACGCCCCGAGGTCAACCAGGTGGCACCAGTTCACGAGCACGCGGAAGCCGGGTCCTCGGTACCGGCGCCCCGCCGCGCAGATCGGGACACCCGGGAGGCGCAGGGCCCAGGCGACCAGGCCGCCGGCGATCTCGGAGAAGGCGGCCCGCTGCCGCTGGATGTCGTCGTAGTGGCCGGTGACCACGTCGGCCGTGTTCTCCAGCGCGGCCGAACCCGGATCGAAGTAGTGCGAGTGCGCCACGACCGGGGGGCGGTCGGGCGCGTTCGTGCTCATCCTCGTGCCCCCGAACTCCGGTGAGGCCGGCGCAGCCCCGAAGACCCCGAGCTCGGCGACGGCGTCCCCCGGTGCCTGCTCGGAGAAGAAGTGCGACTGCTCGAGGTGGAGGTCGTGCAGGGCGTCGACGGTCATGCCCGGGCTCCCCGCCACGACGACGTCGGTGACCTGCAGCCCGGCATCGGCCAGTGCGGCCCCGGTGACGATCGACCCGAAGCTGTGGGCGACCACGGTCAGCGACTGCTCGGGCTCCAAGGCGAGCGAGGCGACGAACTCGGTCAGATCGTGGGCCGCCGTCCTGAGGTCCTCGTTGCACGCGATCGACCCCGCCGCCGCGGCCAGGATGTCGGCCGGGTTGTCGTAGCCCTTCCACAGGACGACGGCCGTCGAGGTGGCCGCGTCATAGAGGTTCCGTGCCTCCGGGATCCAGTCGTTGCAGAGATTGGAGCCATCGCCGACGCCGGGGACGAACACGGCGACGTGCTCCGCCGTGTCGAGGTCGCCGAAGAGCAGCGCGTAGTGCTGCAGCAGCGGCCGGTACAGCAGGATGTCGGCCCCGCTGGCCATGAGCGTCTGGAGGAGCGTGATCCGGTCCTCGTCGCCGTCCGCGGTGGCGCCCGCGAGGTCCATCTTCGCCGCGGCGAGGTTGCTGGCGGCCCGACGAGACAGCAGCTCCCTTTCGCGCATGGAACAGGTTACGCCGCACCCACGATCACCAGGGGTATCTCGCTAACCTGGTCACCATGGGTGAGGCGCTGGCCATCCTGGCGGCCGTGCTGTTCGCGCTCGGCACCGTCCTGCAGCAGAAGGGCACCCTCTCCACCGCGGCGAGCGGCGACGACCCGCGTTTCTTGCTCCAGATCCTGCACCGTCCCGTGTGGCTCGCCGGCATGGTGTTCCAGTCCACGGGTTGGGTCGTGCAAGCGATGGCACTTGACCGCGGCTCGTTGGTCGTGGTCCAGTCCCTCACCGCGTTGAGCCTTGTCCTCGCGCTCCCCCTCGGTGCGCTGCTGACCGACCAGCACATCGGGCGACGCGAGCTGACCGGGGCCACGCTCACCGTGATCGGCATCATCTTCTTCGTTTCCGCCGGGCAGCCCCAAGGTGGGACGACCCACCCGGGCGCCACGGCCTGGTGGTCGGCCTGCCTGATCACCGCTGCGCTCGTCATCGTGCTCTTCGCGGTGGGCCGGCGCTTCACCGGTGCCTCCAAGGCGCTGGTCTTCGGCGCCGCGGCCGGCCTCGGCTACGGCCTCCAGGCGGCCGTGACGAAGACGTTCGTCACGGAGCTCGGTGGCGGCGTGCTCGCGCTCCTCGGCAGCTGGTCGGTCTATGTGCTGATCCTCTCCGCTGTGTGCGGGTTCGCGCTCCAGCAGGCCGCCCTCAAGACCGGCGTGTTGGCGCCGGCCATGGCGTCGAGCAACTCGGTGACCCTGTTCTCGAGCGTGATCCTCGGCGTGGCGGTGTACGGCGAGACGCTGTCGAAGACCGGCGCCGGCCACACGAGCTCGACCGTCATCGGGCTGCTGGTCGCGGTGGTCGGCATCGCGTTCCTGGCCGGCTCCGAAGCGCCGGCGGCGGCCGGCGCCGCCAATCCGTCACCCGCGACATGAAGACGCCGCGGCGAGCGGGGCGCCCGGTTGAGCTCAGCGGGGCAGCCCCAGGATCCGGCCCGCGATGATGTCGCGCTGGACCTGTGACGTCCCGCCGGCGATGCCGGCCGCCTTACTCCACAGCCACTGCCGCGCCCAGGGGCCCGCCTCGGCGGAGGCCGGGTCGCGTCCGGTGACGAGCAGCGCCGCCTCCGAGAGACCCTGTGTCATGGCCGTCCACGTGAGCTTGACCCAACTCGACTCCGGACCGGGCTCCTCGCCGCGCCCGAGCCGGGTCAGGGTGCGCAGGTTGTGCAGGCGGAGCACGTTCAGGTCGATGTAGGCCCGCGCCAGGGCGTCGGCCACCAGCGGGTCGTCCAGCGTGCCGTTGCCGCGGGCCTCCTCGTAGAGCAGCGCCAGATAGGCCTCGTGGACCACCTGCTCCTTGAACGGGAAGTTCGTGCCGCGCTCGTGCGCCAGCGTCGAGCCGGCCACGGTCCACCCCTGGCCCTCGATCCCCACGACGTGCTCCGCCGGCACGAAGACGTCGGTCAGGAAGACCTCGTTGAATTCGGCGTCACCCGTCATCTGCACGAGCGGGCGGACGTCGACGCCGGGATCGGACATGTCGACGATCAGCGCGGTGATGCCCTGCTGTGGGCGCGGCGCATCGGCATCGGTGCGCGCCAGGCACAGCCCCCACGAGGCGAACTGGGCATAGGAGGTCCAGACCTTGCGGCCGGTGAGCTCGTAGCCCCCCTCGACCGGCGCGGCCCGCGTGGAGAGGGAGGCGAGATCGCTCCCCGCGTCGGGTTCGCTGAAGAGCTGGCACCAGATCTCCTCGGCCGAGAGGATCGCCGGCAGGTACCGCAGGCGCTGGTCCTCCGTGCCGTGGGCCAGGAGCGTCGGGCCGACCAGGTTGATGCCCACCCGGTTCACCGGCTGGGGGGCCTGGGCGCGGGCGTACTCGCTCTGATAGAGCGCGACCTGCACCGGCGTGGCGCTCCGCCCGCCGTAGGCGCTGGGCCAGTGGACGCCCACCCAGCGGTCGGTGGCCAACGTGGCCTGCCACTTCCGACCCCAAGCCACCTCGTCGGCGAGGTCGACGAAGGCGGGCGGGCGGCGCAGGTGCCCGGCCAGCCACTCCCGGAACGAGGCGGCGAACTGCTCGTCCTCCTCTTTCAGCGCGAGATCCACGCGGGCTCCCTCGACGTCGCTGACATCGGCGTCACGTTATCGGGGCCCGGGTATGGTGCCCTGCCGTGACGGCGCACCTCCGACCGACCTGGGTGCCGGACCGGGCCCGCCGCTACCGGCGGCCGGGGGGGCCCTGGGACGTGCCCACCCTGGACGCGCTACTGACCGCGCACGGGGGGGAGGTGGTCGACGGCGACACCCGGCTGACGGCGACCGAGTTCGACGCACTGGTGGCGACGGTGGCGGGCGGCCTGCGGGAACGGGGCGTCAGCCGGGGCGACGCCGTGGCCTGGCAGGTACCCAACAGTCTGGCCGCCGCCGTCCTCACCCGGGCCTGCTGGCGCATCGGCGCGGTGGCGGCGCCCGTCCTGCACTCGTTCGGCCCGGCGGACGTCGAGGCGGCCCTCGGCCAGATCGACCCGGCGCTGGTGGTCGAGCTCGGGCCCAGGGCGCTCTCGGATCCCACCACGCTCGCCGAGGCTCTCGGGGGTGCCCCCGTGCCTGCCGGCGCCTCTCCCAGCCGGCCCTCCGACGTGGCGCTGGTCCTGTTCACCTCGGGCTCCACCGGGACCCCCAAGGCGGTGCTGCACACGCAGCGCGGGCTCAGCTGGAAGGCGGCGTTGATGGCGCGGGTCCACGGCCTCGGCGCGGCCGACGCCGTGCTGATGCCGGCGCCGATGGCCCACATCTCGGGCCTGCTCAACGGGGTCCTGGTCCCGGGTGCCGCGGGGCTGCGCGCGGTCCTGGTCCGCCGCTTCGACCCCGAACAGGCGCTGGCCCTCGTGGCGCGGGAGCGCATATCGTTCCTCGCCGGCCCGCCAACCTTCTTCATCGCCATGGCCCGCGCCCTCGGGGAGGGCCCCGCGCTCGACGTGTCCTCGGTGCGGCTCGTGTCGAGCGGCGGTGCGTCGGTCACGCCAACCTTCGTGGAGGACACGGCACGCACCTTCGACTGCCGCGTCAAGCGGACCTATGGCTCGACCGAGGCGCCCACCGTGACCACGAGCACCGACGACGATCCGTTCGAGAAGGCCCGCGACACCGACGGGCGCGCCGTCGGCGCCGTCGAGCTCCGCGTCTCGGACCCCGAGACAGGGTCGCGCCGTGCCGATGGGGCGCGGGGGGAGCTCTGGGTGCGCGGCCCCGAGATGTTCGCCGGCTACGCCGACGCCGCGCTGACGGCCACGGTCATCGCACGGGGCGGCTGGTTCCGCACCGGGGATCTGGCGACGGTCGACGGCGAGGGCTGGGTGCGCATCGTCGGGCGGCTCAAAGACGTCATCATCCGCGGCGGCGAGAACATCTCGGCCTCCGAGGTCGAGGCGGCGCTGGAGGCCCACCCCGACATCCGCCACGCCGTGGCCGTGGGGTATCCCGACCCGCTGATGGGCGAGCGGGTCGCCGCCTTCGTCGAGTCCGCCGCACCGTTCGACCTCGAGGAGTGCCGGCGCTGGTTCGCCGGCCGCGGCATGGCCCTCTTCAAGACGCCCGAGAAGGTCGAGCGGCTGGACCACCTTCCCCTGCTCGGTTCGGGCAAGCCCGACCGAGCGGCGCTGCAACGGCGCGCCGCGGCACTAGCGTGACCCCGTGCCCCGCCGCAACCTGATTCCGCTGGCGCTGCTCGCCCTCCTCGGCGTGGGCACGCTCGGGTTCGCCGTGCTCGGCGCGTCGGCGGCGCCGAGCGGTGCGACCCTCACGGTGCAGAACGGGTCGAGCCGGACGTTCGGCACTCCCACCGGGTCCACGTCGTTCACCATGGACGTCGTCAACGCGGTCTCCGCCGGCGGAACGACCGGGCCGGCCAGCCAGGAGCGCCAGGTCCGCTACACGCCCCCGGACCGCATGCGCGTCTACCAGCAGGTCGGCTCCAGCTCCAGGTTCATCGCCACCGTCAACCCGTCGACCGTCCCCTGCAGCCTCAGTACGTACGCGGCCCTCGTCGGCGGCCCCACCCCGTGGACGGCGAGCGGGAGCGCCTTCGTGCGCACAGAGAGCCTGTCGGCCTTCGCCGCCCGGGTGCCGACCGCGACGGCCACCACGTGCGAGCCCGAACCATCGTCGGTGCGGGGCCAGGTCCACGAGACGGCCGCCGTGCAGGCGGGCTACCTCGCCGGCGTGCGCCTGACCGTCGTCGTCCCGGCGCAGACGCTGGCGAACGGGCAGCAGGCGGCGCACGGGGTCGAGAACCAGGCCCTGGTCATGGTCGAGATCAACGGCACCCGTTTGCACTGAGTCGTCGTTGCACCGTCGCGCCCGCCCGAGTCAGGAGAGGGACTGTCCGGCCTGCAGGCGGGCGCGCAGCAAGGTGGCGATGCGGTCGCGGTGTGCCGCGGCGTCCCCGTAGCTCACCTGGTCGAGCTGCGCCCGCTTCAGGTAGAGGTGCATGTCGTGCTCCCAGGTGAAGCCGATGCCCCCGTGCACCTGCAGCCCGGCAGCCATGACCCGACGCGAGGCGTCCGAGCACCACGCCTTGGCCATGCTGGCCGACAGCGAGCGCTCCGGGTCGCCGGCGGCGGCGCACCAGGCGGCGTAGTACGCGGTGGAGCGCATGCCCTCCACGTCGACCAGGGCGTCCGCCAGCATGTGCTTGACGGCCTGGAACGAGCCGATGGGCTTGCCGAACTGCACGCGGTCCTTGGCGTACTCGACGGTCAGTGCGAGCACGTGGTCGGCGGCACCGAGCATCTCCGCGCTGGCCAGCGTGGCGGCCCGGTCGACGAGCAGCGCGGCCGCCTCCGCGCCGCCGAGGAACCGGGCCGGCGTGCCGTCGAAGGCCAGGACACCGAGCTCGCGCGTGCGGTCCATGGCGGGCAGCGGCGCCGGCCGCCCCGCGGAACGCAGGTCGACCCCGTACACACCGCCGGCGGCCAGGACCACGGCGACGTCGGCGGACGGCGCGTAGGCGACCGGGGGCGTCTGCCCGCGGAGGCGAACCTGGCCCGCCGACCCGGTGACCGTGAGGCCGTCGGGGCCCGGGGCGGCGGCCACACAGCCCACCGCCACTCCCCGGCCCAGCGCCTCGCGCCAGTCCCTGGTCCAGGCGTCGGCCCGGGCCTCCTCCCCGGAGAGCGCACCGAGCGCCACGACGGTGGGGAGGAACGGCGCCGCCACCAGGCGGCGCCCGACCTCCTCGCAGAGCACGGCCAGCTCGACCATGCCCAGGCCCAGGCCGCTCTCGTCCTCGGGCAGCTCGATCGCCAGCCACCCCTGCTCCCCCATGGCGGACCACACGGCGTCGTCGAAGCCCCGCGGTGCGTCCGCCGCCGTCCCCCTGGGCGGAGTCCCCGCTCCCGGGAGGGTCCCCACGATCGCCCCGGGGCCGACACGGGCCCGGAGGGCGTCGGACCCGGCCAACTTGTCGAGGAGCGACGCCGCGGCGTCACGCAGAGCCTGCTGGTCGCCCGAAAGGTCGAAGTCCACGGCGGCGCAGTCTACGGTGGCCGCTGACACGGGTGTCACCTCGCGCGGCGCCTGTGCCATGCTGCGGCCGATGGATCTGCACGCCACGGCCGAGCAGGAGTCGCTGCGGGCGTCGTTCCGGACATGGCTGATGGAGCACCTGCCGTGGCCCTACGGCGTGGGCCTCCCGCCCCGCTTCGACGACCTCGCCGAGACGGTGGCTTTCGGGCGGCGCTGGCAGGCCGAACTGGCGACGGACCACTGGGTCGGGCTGACCTGGCCCGAGGAGTACGGCGGCCGCGGAGTGGGGGCGCTCGAGAACTACGTGGTGATCGAGGAGCTGGCCCGGGCCCGGGCCCCTGAGCTGGTGGGCCGGATCGGCATCAATCTGGTCGGTCCCACGCTGTTGGCCCACGGGACACCCGAGCAGAAGGAGCGCTACCTTCCCCGGATCCTCTCGGCGGAGGAGCTGTGGTGCCAGCTCTTCAGCGAGCCTGACGCCGGGAGCGACCTGGCCTCGCTCACGACCCGCGCCGTGCCGGTCGAGGGCGGGTACCGGGTGAGCGGGCGCAAGGTGTGGACCTCCTACGCCCAGTTCGCCGACTGGGGCCTCTGCCTCACCCGCAGCGACCCCGCCGCGCCGAAGCGCCAGCTGGGCATCACGGCGCTCGTCGTCGACATGCACGCCGAGGGCGTGGTGGTGCACCCGCTGGTGCAGTCGACCGGGGAGGCCGAGTTCAACGAGGTCGAGCTGGACGACGTCTTCGTGCCGGCCGAGGAGCGCGTCGGCCCCGAGGGCGAGGGGTGGGGCATCGCCGGCTCCACGCTGGCCCACGAGCGCGGCATCAACCCGCGCCAGCTGGTGATCCACGCGCAGCTCATCGAGGAGCTGCTCCGCCTGGCCGAGGCCAACGGGAGCTTCGACGACTGGCGCCTGCGACAGTCCCTGGCCCAGGCGGCCACCGAGGTCCGGCTCTTCCAGTTGCACAATTGGCGCTCGCTCACCCGCCTCTCCAAGGGCGAGGCGCCCGGGCCCGAGGGCAGCGCCCTCAAGCTCTACTGGAGCGAGATGTCCAAGCGGCTGCACCAGACCGCCCTCGACGTACTCGGCCCGGCCTCCCCGCTGTGGGAGGGGGCGGAGGGCAACCCCGCCGACGGCGCCTGGCAGCGTTCGTGGCTCTACTACCAGGCGTCGTCCATCTTCGCCGGGACCAACGAGATCCAGCGGACGCTCGTGGGCGAGCGCGTCCTGGGGCTTCCCCGGGGGTGAGCGTCCCCTGGCCCGACCGGGCGGCGCGACAGGATCGGCGACTCGGGCAGGATGGGTGAGATGGCAGAGAACTTCGAGGCAGTCCGCTACGAGACCGACGGTGCCGTGGCCACCATCACCATGAACCGGCCGGAGCTCGCCAACGCGCAGAACTCCACCCTCATCGACGAGCTCGACGCCGCCTTCGACCTCGCCGACGCCGACGATGCGGTGCGGGTCGTGATCCTGGCCGGGGCGGGCAAGCACTTCTCCTCGGGCCACGACCTCAAGGCCCTGGTCAACGACGACGGGTCCGACCCCTGGGTGGCGCGGCGCGACACCCCCGAAGGCAAGTTCGAGCACGAGAAGACGATGTACTACGACCGCTGCCTGCGCATTCACGACTTCCGCAAGCCGACCATCGCCGCCGTCCAGGGCAGCTGTGTGGCGGCGGGCCTCATGCTGGCCGCCATGTGCGACCTGATCGTCGCCGCCGACGACGCCGTGTTCTCCAACCCCGTCCTGCGCCTGACGGGGGCCGGCGTCGAGCTCCTGGTGGAGCCCTGGGAGCTGGGCATCCGCAAGGCCAAGGAGTTCCTTCTCACCGGCGACACGATCGACGCCCAGGAGGCCTGGCGCCTCGGCCTGGTCAACCGGGTGGTCCCCCGGGCCGAGCTCGCGGCGCGGGCGCGGGAGCTGGCCGACCGGGTGGCCCTCGTCCCGCCGGTCACCGCGCAGACGGTCAAGGACACCATCAACCAGACAGGGACGTTGATGGGTAAGCGCGACGCCCTCAAGTACCACTTCATGGCCCACCACTGGGTCCACAACTCGGCAACCGCGCTCAACGCGCTGGCGGCCCGCAAGGAGAAGGGCTCCATGCGCGAGGTCATGGCCGAGCGCGATCAGGGCCACCCGGAACCCCGGCCGTGAGCGACCCGTTGCCCGGGCCTCTGGCCGGCATCCGCGTCGTCGATGTGGGCACGCGGATCTCCGCGCCGTTCTGCGCCGGGCTGCTGGGCGAGCTCGGCGCCGACGTGATCAAGGTCGAGTTGCCGGGCGACGGCGACTTCATGCGCAGCATCGGCCCGTTCGTGCCGGTGGAGGACGGCCCCGACTACTCGCTGTCGTGGGCCGTCGAGGGCCGGGGGCGACGCGGCGTCACCTGCGACCTGCGCACGCCCGAAGGCAAGGACCTCTTCACGCGGCTGGTGGCGACCACGGACGTGCTGTGTGAGAACTTCCGGCCCGGCACCATGGAACGCTGGGGCCTGGGCCCGGAGGACCTGCCCGACGAGCTCGTCTACGTGCGTATCAGCGTCTTCGGGCAGACCGGCCCGTACGCCCCCCGCCCCGGGCTCGACCGGCTGGGCATCGCCTTCGGCGGCCTCCTCAACCTCACGGGCGACCCCGACCGGCCGCCCGTGCGCCCAGGCGTCACCGTCTCGGACTACCTCACCGGTGCGTTCGCCGCCTTCGCCGCGGTGGCCGCGCTCTACGGACGCGACAAGGCGGGCCACGGGGGTGACGTGATCGACGCGCCGCTCTACGGCTCCATTCTGCGCATCCTCGAGTGGACGCTGGCCGCCTACGACCGGCTGGGCATTGTGCGCCAACGCGAGGGCAACCGGCTGTCGCACTCGGCCCCCCTGGACAACTACCCGACGGCCGACGGCTTCTACGTCTGCATCGTCGCCGGCTCCGACGCCAACTTCCGTCGGCTATGCCGGGCCATGGAGCGACCCGACCTGGCCGAGGACGCCCGGTTCGCCACCCTGGCCGAGCGTGCGGCCCGGGGCGACGAGATCAACGGCATGGTGGCCGAGTGGACGTCGAGCCTCCCCGCCGAGGAGATCACGGCTCGCTGCGTCGCGCATGACGTCCCGATCGGCACCGCCTACAGCGCCGCCGACATCTTCGCCGACCCTCACATGGCGGCCCGCGGTGACCTCGTGGCGGTCGACGACCCGGTCATCGGGCCGGTCCGCCAGCAGGCGCCGTTCCCCCGCCTGGCCAAGAACCCGGCGCCCGTCCCCCGCGGCGCGCCGCGGCTGGGCGAGCACAACCGCGAGGTGTGGTGCGACCTGGTGGGCCTGAGCGACGACGAGCTGGCCGACCTGGGCGCCCGCGGCGTCGTCTGAAGGCGGCCGGTCCGCCGCGAAGCTAGCTCTGCGAGCTGTCGACGCGACCGAGATAGGTGGCGCCGCCGAAGGTGAAGATCCCGCCGTCGGCCCCCGCCATCCAGTACCCGTCGGTCGCGTTGTCGGGCGCCATCCCGACGACCGGCGCCGCCAGGCTCAGGCTGCCCGTGCTGCCGGCGAAGGGCGCCTGACCGTAACTGAAGATGCCGCCGTCGGAGGCGACGAAGCGGTAGCCCTTGCCGTTCGGCGATGCCTCCATGCCGACGATCGGCCTGTTGAGGTGGAGGCTGCCGGTGCTCCCGTAGAACGGCGCGTCGTAACTGAAGATGCCGCCGTCGGACGCCACCTCCCAGTAGCCACCGGTCGACGGATCGGCCGCGAGGCCGACGATGGGCTGGTTCAGCGGCCGGCCGCCCATTGAGCCGTGGAAGGCCGCATCGCCGAAGCTAAAGATGCCGCCGTCCGCGGCCACCATCCAGTAGCCCCCGCCGTCCGGCGTGGAGGCGATCCCCACAATCGGCTTGTTGAGCCGGAGCGCGCCCGTCGACCCGTAGAAGGCTGCGTCACCGAAGCTGAAGACACCGCCGTCGGTGCCGACCAGCCAGTAGCCCCCGCCGTCCGGGGTGGAGGCGATCCCCACGACGGGCGCGTTGGGTTGACCGGTGAGCGAGCCGTAGTTCTGGGCCGAGCCGAAGGCGGCCACGGTGCCGCTCGCCTCGACCTCCCAATAGCCGCTTCCGTTGGGGGTCGGTGCGATGGCCACCGTCGGGGACCCGGACTGGACGGAGCCGGCGATCTGACCCCAGTTCGTCGTGACGTCGGCGGGTGGCGCGCAGGAACTGACGAAGAGGGCGGCGAGGGAGCCGGCCGTGAACCCCGAAGCCGAGAACGCCCCGCCCATCGAAAGGACCGGTGGGCCCGTGGGACAGTTAGGGAACTGATGGAGGAGGATGTCGCGGTGACCCCAGCATCCGGCCGGGGCCGACAGGCTGCAGGCGGA
The DNA here is from genome assembly GCA_963755375.1 of uncultured Acidimicrobiaceae bacterium. GTDB lineage: Bacteria > Actinomycetota > Acidimicrobiia > Acidimicrobiales > RAAP-2 > Bog-473. The sequence continues at coordinate 1,153,259 of CAVWKG010000016.1, forward strand.
GTTGGTGGTCGAGGAGCCGCCGTAGCCGTCGTCGTACATCCAGTAGTAGTCGGCCTCGAGCACCGAGGTCAGGCCGCCGGCCCAGACGGAACCGCCGAAGGTGATGGGTGCGCCGCCCGACACCGCGGACGGGAAGGCGGGATCGCTCCCGGCGTTGGCGCCACCCTGCGCGTCCGCGTCGAGCTGCGCGGTCACGTCGTTGATCGGGGGCAGGCCGCGGTCGATGCGCTCGTCGTTCACCACCGTCAGCAGCTGCTGGTCGATCGGCAGGGCGGACAGTGCCGCCTCCGAGAGGTTCATCGGACCGAGGCCCTCTTGGGCGCGCGCGTTGTCGATGGCGGTGAGCCAGTCGCTGCTGTCCGGCGCGATGTTCGCGGCGGGATTGGCGGGCGGCAGGATCCCGGCCGCGGATGCGGGTGCGCTGCTCAGCCCTGCCGCGATCGAGCTCATGACCATGGCCCCGATGGGCAATAGCAGTGTCGCGACACGACGACGGGCACGCTGACGCACTGTGTTCTCTCCCCCTCTGGACCACTGTGTTGCCAGTAGTCAGTATCGGAAGCGAACGGCGCCGACATGAATGGTTCTTTTGACGTCCTGGACGGCGCCCGTGCTGTTCACGGGCCGGTGTCCGTGCCTGCAGCCGGGGTTGAGACCGCTGGTGTTGTGCGGTCGTTGTCACCGCGGCGCACTCGCGCCTCGGTGCGTGCGGGCGCGGATCAGGCCGAGGCGATGAGCCGCTCGAGCGCGCGCCGGTCGACCTTCTCGCCGGCGGTGAGCGGCAGCGCGCTCAGCACGACCATGTCCTCGGGGAGCTTGTAGCGCGCCAGGCGCTCGCCGGCGAAGGCGCGCAACCTGGCCAGTTCCGGGGTGGGCCCGTCGGGGCGCGGGACGACGACCGCCACCCCCACCTCCCCCATGACGGGATCGTTCCGGCTCACCACGGCCACCGCCGCCACGTCGGGATGGTCGGCCAACACGCCCTCGACCTCCATCGGGTAGACGTTGTAGCCGCCGCGCACGTAGCGCTCGTGGCTGCGGCCCGCGAGATGCAGTCGGCCGCGCTCGTCGACCCACCCGAGGTCGCCCGTCCGCACGCTGCCGTCCGCGGTGAACACCTCCGCGTTGGCGCCGCTGTTGCGCCAGTAGCCCTCCATCACCGCCGACGACCCGAGGCACACCTCGCCGATCGCACCCGGCTCCACCGGCGCGCCCTCCGCGTCCAGGATGGCCAGGCGCACACCCGGCTGGGGGCGGCCGACGGTCTCCTCGGCATCTTCGTCCGGATCGGTGAAGGCGGTGCCGCACCCGATGCCCGCCTCGGTGCACGAGTAGCGGACGGCCAGCGGCGCGCCGATGCGCGCCCGCGCCTCACGGATCAGTGCGGGCGTCGCGGGGCCGCCGCCCATGACGACGGCACGTACCGACGAGAGGTCGGTGGTGTCGAACGCTGGATCGCGCAGCATCAACGCGATCTGGGTGGGCACGCCTCCGAGCGCGGCGATCTTGAGCTCGGCCACCATGCGCAACGCGTCGGACGCCTTCCACGGCTGCCGCGACAGGTGCTGGGTGCCGCCCTTCTTCAGGTTGCCGGCCAGCTTCGTCGTCGGGCCGAGGTGCGCCAGGGCCGAACCCGCCATCGCATGGCCGCCGCCGCCCCAGGCCTCGCCGACGTCGCACTCGGTGATGAAGCCGATCTGGCGCCCGCAGAACACCGCCCCCTTGGGAAGGCCGGTCGTGCCGGAGGTGAACACGATGGCGATGGGTCGGTCCGCGTCACTGACCAGCGGCGCCGGCCGGTCGCCCCGCTGGCGCAACCCCTCGAGGACGGCCTCGGGGTTGGTGGCCGGCGCAATGAGGACGCTGGGCGCACCCTCGGCGCCCTGGTTCGGCGCCAGGTCCTGCGTCGTGACGACGAGGCGCGGGTTGGCCGCCCGCAGGACGGCAGCCCGCTCGGCCTGCACCAGTTTCGGGTTGACCGCCGCGGTGACCGCGCCGAGCTTGGCGGCTGCGACGTAGGTGACGAAGTGCTCGGGTGTGGTCGGGAGCAGGAGTCCCACCACGTCACCCTCCCCCACCCCGCGCTCGGCCAAGCCCACCGCGGCCTCGTCGGCCATGGCGTCGAACTGGGCGTAGCTGAGCGTCAGCCCCTCGTCGGTGACGAACGCCGGCGCCGGTCCGAAGCGTCGGGCCGCCTCGGCCGCGGTCTCAGCGAGCATGGGTGCCGGCCCCTCACCCCCGGGGCAGGCCGAGCACACGCTCGGCCACGATGTTGCGCTGGATCTCCGAGGTGCCGCCGGCGATGGTGCCGGCGAACGACCGCAGGTACTGCAGGGCCCAGGCCCCGTCGTAGAAGGAGCCGTTCGCGCTCTCCTCCACCCGGTCCGGCTCGAAGTGGGCGAGGTCCCACTCGGTGAAGCGGTTGGGTCCCGGACCGTCGAGGTCGAGGCCCTCGAGGCCCAGCGCCTCCTGCGCCAGCAGGCAGGCGCGCTGCTCGGCCTCGCTCGTGAACAGCTTGAGCACCATGTGCTCGGGCGGCATCTCGCCGCGGCTCGCCTTGGCGAAGCCGCGGTAGCCGAGGCAGCGCATGGCGGTCGTGTCGGTGGCCAGCCGGCCGATGCCCTCGGCCAGGCGGGGGTCGTCACCCAGCGTCCCGCCGCGGCCGTCCGGGCGCCCGGCCAGGCGCACCAGCCCCCGCAGCGTCCGCTCCATCTTCGAGACGTTCATGATCCAGAGCATGCCCCGCTCGTGGCGCAGCGATCCCTGGCTGACGGCCCACCCGTGGTTGCGCTCGCCGAGCAGGTTCTCCTCGGGCACCTGCACGTCGGTGAAGAACACCTCGTTGAAGTCGGCGTGGTGCGGGTTGGTGAGCTCGGGCAGGGACCGGCACGTGATGCCGGGCGTGCGCATGTCGATGATGAGCACGCTGATGCCGCGATGCTTCGGCGCCTCGGGGTCGGTGCGCACGTAGCACATGCAGTAGTCGGCCTCGTGGGCGCCCGACGTCCACACCTTCTGCCCGTTGACCACGAAATGGCCGTCGCGGTGCTCGGCCCTGGTGCTCAGCGAGGCGAGATCACTCCCCGCGTTGGGCTCGCTCATGCCGACGCACCAGGTGATCTCACCCTTCAGCGTCGGGATGACGAACCGCTCCTTCTGGTCATCGGTCCCGTACTCGACGATGGAGGCGGCGCAGATGGAGAGGCCCTGCGGGTTGAGCGAGCGCGGCGCCATGCGCTCGGTGATGACCTCGAAGTAGACCATCTGCTCCTCGGGCGTGGCGCTGCGGCCGCCCAGCTCGGGTGGCCACCCCGGCACCAGGTAGCCCGCCTCGAACATCTCGCGTTGGAAGGTGCGGGCCCAGTCCGGCAGGTGCGCCGAGGAACGGCGGGACTGCTCGGCCATCACCGCGGGCGGCGGGAGGTGCGCGTCCAGCCACGACTCGAATTGGCGACGGAACTCGCTGAGCGTGTCGTCGGGGGCGAGGCGCATGGCCAACTATGACACGGGTGTCATTCGACGGGCGAGTCTCCGTCGTCCTCCTCGTGCGGGCCCGCCGAGCCCTGCTTGTAGCCGCGCCGGGCGGCCGGCAGCGCCTGAATGGCGAGCACGATTCCGAAGGCGGGCTCGGTGAGGAGGATCGACCCGGAGATCTCGTCCCAGGTGGCGCCGACCTCGGCGGCCAGCCGGGCATGACGCTGGACGCCGCCCGGCTGCCGGGCGATCACCGTGCACACCATGCGGATCAATTCGTGTGTCTTGCGGTCCGGCGCGCGCAGCGAGTCGATGGAGGCCATCCAGGCGTTCTGCGCCTGCAGGACGCCGGGCGCCCACTCGTGGAGGAAGCGATCCGAGGGGAAGGGCCAGACGTCGTCCTCGACGTTGATGTCGGACGGCTCGTCGGATTCGGGGCCTGGGCTCATCGCGCGGTCATCGTACCGGCGGCGGCGGATCAGGAACCGGGCTCGGGGTCGCGGGGCTGGCCGAGGATGCGCTCCGCGATGACGTTGCGCTGCACCTCGCTGGTGCCCCCGGCGATGGTGAGGCAGCGGGTCGAGAGGAAGCCCTCCTCCCACCGCTGCGCCCTGCCGTCGAGCACGGCACCGTCCGCGCCGTAGAGGGCCATCCCCATCTCCTGCACGCGCTGCTCGTGCTCCACGCCGAGCAGCTTGCGCACGCTCGATCCACTGCCGGGGTCCACGCCCGAGAGCGTGCGCAGGGTGGCGCGGTGGCCGAGCAGGGCCACCGATTGCGCTTCCGCGATGAGGTGCCCGAGCCGGTCTTCCAGACTGGCCGGGCTGGGTTCGCCGCGCTCGCTCCGGAGCGCCACCGTCCGGATGAGCGATTCGACGCCGTTGCCGAAGGAGGCGCCCGACGACATGGAGACGCGCTCGTTGGCCAGTGTCGTCCGCCCGATGCGCCAGCCGTCCCCCGGCGCGCCCACGACGGCGTCGTCGGGCACGAAGACGTCGTTGAAGAACACCTCGTTGAACATGGCGGCACCCGTCAGTTCGCGCAGCGGGCGGATGTCGAGGCCCTCGGCGTGCATGTCGACGATGAAGTAGGTGATGCCGGCGTGCTTGGCCGCGTCGAGGTCCGAGCGGGCCAGGCAGATGCCGAAGTCGGCGATCTGGGCCAGCGATGTCCATACCTTCTGCCCGTTGAGGATCCAGCCGCCCTCGACGCGTTCGGCCCTGGTGCTCAGGGCGGCCAGGTCGGACCCCGCGCCGGGCTCGCTGAAGAGCTGGCACCAGGTGAGGCGGCCGTGCAGCGTCGGGCGTACCCAGCGCTCCTGCTGCTCGGCGGTGCCGTGCGCGATGAGGGTCGGCAGTGCCCACGCCCCGACGGCGAGGTGGGGCCGGGGGACGCCGGCCGCCGCGAGCTCCTCGTCGATGACCAGCTGCTCCAGGGGCGAGGCGCCCCGGCCCCAGGGTGCGGGCCAGTGCGGCATGATCAGCCCCGCTTCGGCCACGGCGCCCCGCTGGTCGGCCCCGGTGACCGCGGCGACCTCCGCCACCACGGCGCGGATCTCGCGGCGCAGCGGCTCCGCCTCGGGGGGCAGGTCGGCCGCCAGGTTGCGGCGGGCCCCGCCGATGGCCAGGGCGGCCACCTCGTGGTCGAGGGCGCCCACGTCGCCGCCGGCGACCAGCTGCAGGTTGGCCATGGCCCGCTTGAGGTAGAAGTGGGCGTCGTGCTCCCAGGTGAAGCCGATGCCGCCGAGGATCTGAATGCACTGCTTGGCGCAGTGTGCCGCCGCCCCCAGCGCGACGGCGCCGGCGATACGTGCGCTCAGGTGGCGGTCGTGCAACTCGCCGGCGGCCACGTCCTCGGGCTCGGGCTCGCTCCAGGCGGCCGCGGCGTCCCAGGCCACCGCGGCGCATTGCTCCGCCGCGACCAGCATGTCGGCTAGCGCGTGCTTGACCGCCTGGAACTGGCCGATCGGTCGACCGAACTGGACGCGCACCTTCGCGTAGTCCGATGCGGTCTGCAGGCACCAGCGGGCGATCCCCGCGCTCTCGGCCGCGGCCAGCGTCAGCGCCAGGCCGCGCACGTCGTCGTCGGACACCATGACCTGCTCGTGCCGCGGCACCGTGACCCGGCCGGCGCCGGCGACGGTGAGCTGCCCGACGGCGCGCGTGCCGTCCAGCCCCGCCAGCGCCTCGACGGAAACCGCGTCGCCGAGCGCGGCGCGATCGAGCAGGAGCCACCCGTTCCCGGTGTCGTGATCGACTGGGACGAGGACCAGGCGGGCCGTGGGCAGCCCGAGCACGGGGCGCACGGTGCCGCTCAGCGAAAGCGCCCCGTCCTCCACCAGCTCGCAGGGGTACGGCGCGGCGCCGAGCGCCACGGCGGCCGTGATGGAGCCGTCGGCCAGCCCGCGCAGCCACTCCGTCGGCACGCTGGCCGGCCCCCGGGACGGCCGGGCCAGGGCGGCGGAGACGAGCACCGTCGGCAGCAGGGGCCCGGGGAAGAGCGCGTGGCCCAGCTCCTCGAGCACGACGGCCAGCTCGGCCAGCGTGAAGCCCTGCCCACCCTGCTCCTCGGGCAGGTGGAGGCCGAGCCACCCCTGGGCGGCCATCTTCTCCCACGCGGCCGCCAGCTCGTCCGAGCCGGGAGACGCCTCGGCCACTCCCCGCGGCACGGTGGCCGGGCAGTGCGTCTGGGCCCAGCGCAGCGCGGTGGTGCGGAGCGACTCGTGCACCTCGGTGACGGCGATCGGCATTACGCCCCTTTCTCGAGTGGCACCTCGACGCCGGCGCGCCAGAGGGAGATGGCACCGACCGGGCACCCCTGCGCGGCAATGCGCAGCCGCTCCTCCTCGGTGGCCGCCGCATCCACGACGACGGCATGGCCGTCGTCGCTGAGGTCGAAGGTCTCGGGGGCCCAGAAGACGCAGTTGCCCGACCCCATGCAGCGGTCCCAGTCGACCTTGACCTCCAGCGGCTCGTCCGCCATCACGCCGCCCGTAGGACGATCGCGCTGGTGGGCACGCCCTCGCCGGAGGTGACGAGGCAGGTCCGCGCCCCCTCCACCTGGCTGGTCGAGGTGCCGCGCAGCTGGCGCACGCCTTCGGTGACCAGATTGAAGCCGTGCACGTAGGCCTCGGAGAGCCCGCCGCCCGAGGTGTTGACCGGCAGCGACCCCGTGTCCCAGCGCAGGTTCCCGTCGGCCACGAAGCCGGCCGCCTCGCCGCGCGGACAGAACCCATACCCCTCGAGCGACAGCAGGATGAGCGGCGTGAAGGCGTCGTAGATCTGCGCCACGTCGATGTCGCCGGGGCCGATGTCCGATTGGGACCACAGCTTCGCCGCGCAGGCCCAGGCCGGTCCCGTCAGGGGGTCGTCGCAGTAGTAGTTGACCATCGACTCGTGCTGGCGGTGCAGCCCCTGACCGAAGGCGTGCACCAGCGCGGGCGGCTGCGCGCAGTCCCGGGCCCGCTCGGCCGCGACGAGGACGACCGCCAGCGCGCCGTCCGTCTCGAGGCAATTGTCGAAGAGACACAAGGGTTCGCTGACGAAGCGCGCCGCCATGTAGTCGTCGCGCGTCATCGGCTTGTCGTACATGAGCGCAGCGGGGTTGCGGTTGGCGTGGGCCCGCACCGCCATAGCCACCTCGGCCAGATCCTCACGCCCGCCGCCGAACTCGTACAGATAGCGCCGGGCCAGCATCGCCACCTCGTCCACCGGGCGCAGGAGGCCGAAGGGCCGGGTCCACTGCGCCTGAATCGGCAGGCGGGACGGTGCGACCGCCCAGGGCCGCGCCGTCCGGGCGCCCCGCTTGCGCGCGCGCCAGGCCACCACGACGTCGGCCTGGCCCGTGGCGATGGCCATGGCGGCGTGGCCGATGGTGGCGCAGCCGGCGCCGCCGCCGTAGCCGACCTGGGAGAAGTACGTGATGTCCCCGGCCCCGATGGTCTTGGCCAGGGTGACCTCGTCCGTCGACTCCATGGTGAAGGAGGACAGGCCGTCGACCTCGGACGGGGCGATGCCGGCGTCGCGCAGTGCCGCCACGACGGCCTCCGCGGCCAGCTGGCCCTCGGGCCGGTCGATCTGCTTGGCGAACTCGGTCTGCCCGATGCCCACGATGGCCGCTGCATCCTGCAGCGGGTTGGCTCTGCCGCCCATGCGCCCGAAACTACCCCCCGGCGGCGAACAGCACGGGAAGGGAGAGCGGCGAGCGGAAGGCCATCCCCTCGATGTGCGGTGGTTCGGCATCCGGGTCCAACCGGAGGGGCCCGAGGCGGTCGAGGAGGGTGTTGATGGCGACCCGCGACTCCATGCGGGCGAGATGCATGCCGAGGCAGACATGGACGCCGAAGCCGAAGCCGACGTGCTGGCGCTGCTCGCGGAACATGTCGTAGCGGTCGGGGTCGGGGTACTTGCGCTCGTCGCGGTTGGCCGCGCCGATCAGGAGCGCGATGTCGGCGCCCTCTTCGATGGAGACGCCGGCCAGCACCGCGTCACGGGTGGCCCGGCGCAGGATCACCGTCACCGGCGGCTCCCAGCGCACCACTTCCTCGAACGCCTGTGCGAAGAGCGAGCGGTCGGCGTAGAGCGCGTCGAACTGGGCCCGGTCCTGCAGGAGCGCGAAGAGCAGGCTGCCCGAGGCACGGTAGGTCGTCTCCACCCCGGCCGGCAGCAGCAGGCGCAGGAAGGAGAAAATCTCCTCGTCGGTCAGGTGCTTCCCGTCGACCTCGGCCCGCACGAGGTCGCTGATGAGGTCGTCCCCGGGCGCGGCCCGGCGCTCGGCCATGACGTCGGCGAAGTAGTCGCGCAGCGCGGCCGACGCGGCGACGCCGCGCTCCCAGTTGGCGGCCACGCTGGTGAGCTCGAGCGCCCATCGTTGGAACCTCGGGTAGTCCTGGCGCGGCAGCCCCAGGATGCGGGCGATCACCTGCACGGGGAAGTTGAAGGTCACCGACCGCACGAGATCCGTGCGGCCCTCGCCGATGAAGGTGTCGATCAGCTCGTTCACGACGAGCGCGACCAGGTCCTCCTCCCAGCGCTCCAGCATCTTGGAGCGGAAGCTCGATGCGACGAGGGTCCGGATGGCGCGGTGCTCGGGCTCGTCCATCTGCAGGATGGTGCGGCCCATCACCTCGCCGACGACATCCGCGTAGACGGTCGAAGAGAACGTCTCGTTGTCGCGCAGCACCTGCACGACTTCGTCGAAACCAAAGACGGTGACCGGCGCCGGCCGGCTGGGATCGGCGATCTCGGCACCCTCGCCGAGGTCGATCGGTCCGACGTGCACCGGGCTCTCGCGGCACAGCGCGTGGAGCGCCGGATAGGGATCGCGGATGGTGCCCCCGACGACGTCCTTCAACTCGTACGGGTCGAAAGCCTCCACTGTCGGCTCGGACGTCACATCTGTTCCTGGCATGTCGCTCCTCCACCCCCTAGATTCGGGGTGTCGTATCGGGTCGTACCGGCCCCCGTGGAGTGTACAGCAAACGCTCGTTAGGGACGGGGGGCACGGGCCCCGGAGGGATGCCGGGTCACGCTGGCGTCCGCCGGGTTGGCCCCTGAAGAGTCACGAGCGACAGCAGGCCGCCGCACAGCCGGCTCTGGGGCGCCGTGTCGAAAACCCCGAGGTCAGAGAGCAGAGAATGGGACCGAAGATGACCGTTGACGTGGACTCCGAGGGTGGCGCGCGGCCAGGAGCGGCCCCGGGAGTGGGGTCGGCGACCCGGCGACGGATCCTGCAGATCGCGCTGACCCTGATGGCCCAGCGCGGCGTCGACGGGACGAGCATGCGCGACCTGGCCTCCGCCGCTGGCCTCAACGTGGCCTCGCTGTACCACTACTTCCCGAGCAAGCGGGACCTCCTGGAGTCCGTCCTGATCGAACAAGGGTTCCTCCCCATCCGGCCCGACCACACGGACCCGGACGGCACGAGCGCCGCCGTCTCGGAGCCGCTGACGCTGGCGCAGCTCCTGGCCGAGATCATGACGTCCATGTTCGAGGTCGAGGACTTCGTCCGGCTCATGGTGGGCGAGGCCATGCGCGGCGAGGCGACCGCCCGCGCCGTGGGTCTCGACCTGTTCGCCTCCTTCGAGACGAGCATCGAGGACTGGGTCCGGCAGAACCGTCCCGATCTCGACGAGGGACCGGGCGCTGCCGCGGTGGCGCGGCTCCTGAGTGCCATGGTGGTGGGGATCTTCATTCAGCACGCCGCCGACGTGCTCGGCGACGAGGGGGACGACCTGACCGCCCTGTCCCTCGACCGGGCCCGCGAGGCGGCCTCCATCCTCCGGCCGCCCGAGTAGGAGCTCCCGTGCCCGACGCAAGGCCGACTGCTGCGCCGACCGCGGTCGCCTCCGCCGTCTTCTCGGTCCCGGCCGAGACCGTGTGGGCCTACCGCCTCGACTTCGCCAACCTCCCGGGCTACAACCCCGACGTCAGCGGCGTGGAGCGCGTGGCCGACGGGACGGGCGACGGTGCGGGAGGCGTGCACGGGCCCGGTGCCCGCTACGCGTTCGGGTTGGCCGATCCGCGCCGGCCCGGCGTGCACCAGCCCGTCGAGCTGTGGATCGTGGACGCGGTCGCCCCGACGCTCGTGGCCGCCGCGATGTCGGGTGGCAACGATGCCTATGAGGAGTTCGTGCTGCAGCCTCTCGACCGGGGCGGGTGCGAGGCCACGCTGACGCTCTGGGTCACCCTGCCCGACGGCCTGCCCGACGACGTGGCCGCGGTGGCCGCGGCCGGCAGCCTGGAGCAGATCAGCAAGGAGCTCCGCCTGATGAAGCAGGTGCTCGAGGACCGCGCGTAGCAGCTGGAGTGGCTCAGTTTCCTGGCGTGGCTCAGTTGCTGTAGTGCGCGTCGGCGTCGGCGAGGCGCTCGGCCAGCCGGGCCAGCATCTTCACGCCGATCGCCGGCGTCGTCATCAACATCGACCGGAACTCTCGAGCGTCGAGGACGAGCAGTTCCATGTCCGTCTCGGCCGCGACGTCCGCCGTGCGGATCCCACCATTGAGGAGAGCCAGCTCGCCGAAATACCCGCCGGTGGTGAACTCCGCGATCTGCCGCTTCCCGACCCGGCACGATGCGATGCCGGAGAGCACGAGGAAGAACTCCCGGCCGACCGAGCCCTGGGCGGTGAGAACCTCGCCCTTCTCGACGTTGACCGGGGTACCGAGTTGCGCGATGGATCGGAGCTCGCCCTGCGAGCACCCGGCGAAGAGGGGGACCGCCTTCAACAGGTCGATCTGCTGCTTCGGAATCCGACTCCGCATGTGGTCACCTGACATCGGCTTGAACTGTTTGGGAACGCCGGTTGGAGCGTACCTCCCCCATCCGCCGAGCGCAGGGTTTTTCGGCTGCCGTCGGCCGTGACCGTTCACCCGCCGTCCCGCAGACGCCGGCGCAGCACGAACTTCTGGACCTTGCCCGAGGGGGTCCGCGGCAATTCGTCGACGATGCGTATCTCCTCGGGCCACTTCTGGCGGGTCAGGCCCGCCGCGCCCAGGTGTGCCCGCAGGGCCTCGAGATCGGGGGCCTCGCTCCCCGGCTGCATGCGGAAGAAGGCACAGCCGTGCTCGCCCAGCCGCTCGTCGGGCGCCGCCACCACCGCCACCTCGGCCACGCCCTTCATGTGGGCCAGGAGCTGCTCGACCTCGGCCGCGCTCACGTTCTCGCCGCCGCGGATGATGATGTCCTTCACCCGGTCCGTGATGGTCAGGTAGCCCTCGGCGTCGATCACGCCGATGTCCCCGGTGCTGAACCAGCCGTCGGCGTCGATCGCCTCCGCCGACAGCGCGGGGTCCGTGTAGCCGCCGAAGCGGTCCGGCCCCCGGCTGAGGATCTCACCGGGCTGGCCCACCTCGACGTCGTGACCGTCCTCGTCGACGGTGCGGATCTCGACCCACTCCATCGGCCGTCCGTCCGTGTGGATGCGCTTCTCCTTGGGGGCGTCGTGCTGGGACCCCGTCACCGACGGGTGCTCCGTCGACCCGTACGAGCGCACCAGCGAGATCCCCAGCTCGTCCGCCCGTTCGGCCACGGCGTTGGGGATGGGCGAGCCGCCCAGCCCGACGTAGCGCATGAGCTCCACGTGCTCGGGACCGAACCCGGGGCAGTCGAGCAGGCTGGTGAAGAAGTAGGTCGAGCCGCTGCCGGCGGAAATCTGCTCCTCCACCATGGCGTCGAGGACGGTGGCCGGGTCCCAGCCGTCGATCATGTAGATGGGCCGCCCACCGAACAGCGGGCAGAGCAGGCCGCCCAGCATCCCGATGGCGTGGCCGACCGGCGCGCCGACCAGGTTGGGCTTGTCGCGCATGGCCTGGTGCCCCGACAGCTGGCGCACCTCACAGCCCAGGGTGCGGTGGGTGTGCACCACGCCCTTCGGATCCGCCGTGGTGCCCGAGGTGTAGCCGATGACCGCCGCGCCGTCCGGGTCGACGTGCGCCGGCCCGCTGATGGGCGCCGCGCCGCGCAGGTCGTCGAAGCCGATGTACCCCGACCCGGTGTCGTCGAAGTCACCGACCACCACGACCAGCTCCAGGCTGTCCAACCCGTCGCGCGCGGTCGCCAAGTCGGCCAGGTAGTCGCGCCGGCCGATGCGCGACACGATGATCAACGCGCGGGCCCCGCTCTGGCGGAGGATGAAGCCGACCTCCTTGGGACCGTAGAAGTGCACGATCGGCACCAGCGTCACGCCGAGCATGGTGCAGGCGTAGAACGTGATGGCCGCCTCCACCCAGTTGGGCAACTGGAAGGCGACGACGTCCCCCGGACCGAGGCCGAGCGCGCGCAGCCCGCCGGCCACACGCAGCGACTCCTCGTAGACCTCGCCGACGGTGCCGAGGTGGGGGTGGGTAGGCGACCAGATGCGAAAACGGCGCGTCGGGTCGTCGAGGAGGCAGTCGCGCAGGAACTCACCGAGGGTGCGGTCGTCCCACGCACCCTCGGCCCGGTACCGCTCGGCCAGCTGGGCCGGCATGGGACGCAGCTCGAAGGTGGTCACGCCGACTCGATGAAGAGTGTGGCCAACCGTTGGCGCTGCGGACCGGCGCCGCCCGAGAGGAGCTCGTTCTGCTTCACCCGCTTGAAGAGGAAGTGGGCGTCGTTGGCCCAGGTGAACCCGACGCCGCCGTGCAGCTGGATGTCGTCACCGGTCACCCGTACCCCCGCGTGCGCGGCGTAGCTGGCGGCCATGGCCGCGGCCTGCGCCCGCTCTGGCGCCTCGGTGTCCGACGCCCAGGCGGCGAACTGGAAGCCGGCCCGCGCCATCTCGACCTGCTGGAACATCTCGACGAGGCGATGGCGCACCGTCTGGTACGTCGAGACGGGCTTGTCGAAGACGATCCGCTCCGACGTGTAGGCGATGGCCTCGGCCAGGGCCCGGTCGGCGGCCCCGACGGTCTCCGCCGCCAGGGCGACGGCCATGTCGTCCTGGACACGCTGCCAGAGGGCCGTCTGATTGCCCGACGGGCCCAGCGGGACGACCGGCGTGTCCTGGAGCACGAGTCGGGCCAGCTTGCGGGTGGGGTCGAGCGAGGGGACGACCTCGCCACCGGGGGACTCGAGCAGGTACGAGCGCACCCCCTCCTCGCTGCGCGCCACCACGATGGCCCAGTCGGCGGTCTGCCCGTCGATCACCGCGGGCTTCTCGCCGCTGAGGACCCACTGCGCCGCCTTGCGCCGCGCCCTCGTCCGCACCGTCTGCAGGGGCTCTCCGTGTCCCTGCTCACCCAGCGCCACCGTGCCCCGGCGGGCGCCCGAGGCCAGGTCGCCCAGCAGCTCGGTCGCACCGAGGGCACGGGCGGCCAGCGTCGCGGCGACGGACGACGAGAAGAACGGACCGGGCAGCGGACGGCGGCCCATCTGCTCCAGGACGACGCACATTTCGAGCAGGCCGGCGCCGCTGCCGCCGTGCTCATCGGGCACCAGCAGACCCGTCCACCCGAGATCGACCAGCGTCGACCAGAGCCCCGGTGTGATGCCGTCGGTGCCGTCGGCCAGCTGGCGCACCACGTCGGGCCCGCACTCGCGCTCGAGCGCGCCGCGGGCCACCTCCTGCAGTGCCAGCTGCTCGTCGTCGTACGTGAAGTCCACGGCCTCCCCTACGCCTTGCTCACCGCCGCGCCATACCTGACACTGGCGTCAGAGTACACGAGGGTCGGGTACCCTTCCCTCGTGGATTTTGCCCTTGCACCCGAGGACGAGAAGTTCCGCGACGAGTTGCGCGCCTGGCTCGACGAGCACCTGCCTCCCTTCCTGGAGGCCGAGTCCCTCGGCGACGACGCCAGCCTGTCGGGCGAGGCGAGCCAGCAGCGTCGCCAGAAGTGGCAGCGCACGCTGCACGAAGGAGGTTGGGCGGCGATCCACTGGGGCCCCGAGTACGCCCAGGGCCGCACCATCAACGCCATGCAGCGCCTCCTCTACTCCGAGGTGATGGCCGAGTACCGCACGCCGGGGACGTTCAACACCAACGGGATCTGGCAGATCGGGCCGATGATCATCCAATGGGGCACCGAGGAGCAGAAGGCGCAGTGGCTGCCCTCCATCCTCGAGGCGGAGGAGCACTGGTGCCAGGGCTTCAGCGAGCCCATGGCCGGCAACGACCTGGCCAACCTGCGGACGACGGCGATCTACGACGCCGAGACGGACGAGTACGTGATCAACGGCTCGAAGATCTGGATCTCCTCGGCGCACCTGGCGACCTGGGGGCTGTTCCTGCTGCGCACGGACCCGACCGCCATTGAGCGCGGCAAGAAGCACGAGGGGATCACCGCCTTCGTCCTCAACCTGAAGACACCGGGCATCGACGTGCGTCCGATCCGGGACATGGCGGGCGAGGAGCTCTTCAACGAGATCTTCTTCACGGACGTCCGCATTCCGGCCAAGTGGCGCCTCGGTGACGAGGGCGCCGGCTGGATGGTGGCCATGGGCACCCTCGGCTTCGAGCGCGTCGGCATCGCGTCGCAGATCGCCATCCTCTCCGCCGACCTGCGCGCCATGGTGGAGGCTGCCCGCAGTGTCAACCCGGGTGCGCTCGAGGACCCGTCCCTGCGCGACCGCATCGCCACGGTGTGGACGGAGATCGAGCTGGCGCGTCTCCTGTCGCTGCGGGCGCTGTCCAAGATCATGAAGGGGGAGAAGAACTGGCCCGAGGTCCCCTTCGCCAAGCTCTCCTGGTCCTCCATGGCGCAGACGCTGGCGGAGCTCGCGGTCGACCTGCTCGGGCCGGCCGGCGCGCTCGCCCGCGGCGGTCCCGGCGCCGTCGACCGGGGCAAGTGGACCCGCCTGTACGCCTTCCAGCGCTACTCGACCATCGGCGGGGGCTCCACGGAGATCCAGAAGAACATCATCGCCGACCGGGCCATCGCCATGCCCGGCAAGTCGCGCGGCTGACCCGTCTTCGCCGTTGCCCGCCGACCCCCGCGCCACCTGCATCATCGGCGTCGCCCGTCACACCTGGCACCCCTTCGACGTCGGCATCGCCAGCGAGCCCGCGCCCGAGCCGCTGGACATGTGGGAGCGGGTGGTCCGCGACGCGGCCGACGACGCCGACACGGGTGACGGCCCGGCCATCCTGCGCGCGCTCGAGAGCATCGACGTCGTCTACTCGCAGTCCTGGCAGTACGACGATGCGGTGGGCCGACTGGCCGAGCGGCTGGGCGGGGCGCCCCAACGCCGGCGCTATTCGGGCATCGGCGGGTCGGTGCCACTGGTGCTGGCCGCCGAGGCGGCGCGAGAGATCCGGGCGGGCCAACTCGACCTGGCGCTGATCACCGGCGCCGAGGCCTTGGCCACCGTCCGCCGGCTGAAGAAGGCCGGCGAGAAACCGCAGTGGTCGTTCATGCCGGCCGAGAGGCGGCCGTTCCCGATCGACATGGACTTCGACCCCTCCGAGATCAGCCACTCGGTCTTCGAGGCCTACCTGACCTTCGCGCTGTTCGACAACGCCCGGCGGTCGCATCTGGGTCTCGGTCTCGACGAACACCGCGCCGAACTCGGCCGCGTCATGGCGCCCATGACCAAGGTGGCCGCACAGAGCCCGCACGCGTGGTTCCCCGTGGCGCGCAGCGCGGACGAGATCGTGAGGGCGACCCCGGACAACCGCATGGTCGCCTACCCGTACACGAAGCTGATGACCGCCATAATGGACGTCGACATGGCGGCGGCGCTGGTGCTGGCCAGCGCGGCAAAAGCGGACGCGCTCGGCGTGCCCGAGGAGCGACGGGTCTACCTGCGCGGGTGGGGTTACGCCGAGGACCCGGCGCACGTGGCCGGCCATCCCGAGCTGTGGCGCTCCCCCGCCATGGCCGGCGCAGCCGGTGCGGCGCTGGCCGGGGCCGGCATCGGCGTCGACGACGTGGCGCACCTCGACCTCTACTCCTGCTTCGCCAGCTCGGTGTGCTTCGCGCTCGATGCGCTGAGGATCAACGCGGACGACGGCCGCGCCGTGACCCAGACGGGCGGCCTGCCGTACCACGGTGGCCCCGGCTCGAACTACATGACCCACGCCCTGGCCGCCATGACCGAGACCTTGCGAGCCGGCCCCGGCTCCTACGGCGTGACGAGCGGCGTCGGCATGCACATGCAGAAGCACGCCTACGGGGTGTGGTCGACGGATCCGGGCGCCGGTCCGGTCGCCGACCCCGCGCCCTACGTCCCCGCGACCGACCCGGTCGGCATCGTGGAGGCGCCCGAGGGCAGCGCCACCGTGGCGACGTACTCGGTCCTGCACGGTCGCGACGGTGGCCCCGAGCGCGCGCTGCTGATCTGCGACCTGCCCGAGGGCGGGCGGTGTTACGCCTTCCTCGACGGTGGTGCCGCCGCGCTCGCGGCGGCCGAGTCCGACGAGCTGATCGGGCGGAAGGTGACGCTGACGCCGCAGGCTCAGGTCAACTTGGCACGGCTGTCCTGAACGGGCGTACGCGACCGCGGTGGCGGAGTCCGAGATCCTCGTCGCCGGGCTCGACGGCTGCCGGTCCGGCTGGGTCATGACCTCGGTGCCGCTCCGGACGACCGGGCCGCCGCGACTCGAACTCGTCGACGACCTGCGCGACGTCGTCGCCCGGCTCGAGGCGGGCAGCCTGGCGGCGGCCGCCATCGACATCCCGATCGGGTTGGCGCCGGGCACCCCGCGGCGCTGCGACGTCGAGGCGCGGCGCCTGCTCGGTCCCCGGCGCAGCTCGGTCTTCCCGGCCCCGGCGCGGAGCGTGCTCGGCGCCGCCAGCTACGAGGAGGCATGCGCACGATCGGCGCTCGCCTGCGGCAAGAAGATTTCCAGACAGCTCTTCAACATCCTGCCCAAGATCCAACAGGTCGACGCGCTCGTCACGCCGCAACGCCAGGCCCGACTCTTCGAGATGTGCCCCGAGCTCAGCTTCGCCGTGCTCGCCGGCGCGCCGATGCACGCGAACAAGAGGACTGCGGCGGGCCGGGCCGAACGCGCCACTGCGCTCGAAGCCGTCTTCGGGGACGTCACTGCGCTCGTTGGGCGACCTGGTCCTGGCGCGGCGCCCGACGACGTGTTCGACGCGCTGATCGGAGCATGGACGGCTCGCCGTTACGCGACGCAGGCCCACGTTCAGCTCGGGGGTGAGCTGGACGCGACGGGCCTGCGCATGGAGGTCATCGCCTGATCACCCACAGCTCTTGCCGGTGGTCGGGCTGGTGCCTCGCTCCACCGAGGTCGCCTTGACCCGAAACCGAGGCGACGGCTCGGGGGCCCACCCCCGGGACCGGACCTATCCGGCGCGACGAAAGTCGAGGAACTGCGACACCCGCATGACACGCATGATGCCGCGGGCGACCACCGGGACGTGCTGGCGGTGTGGGTCCGTCACCACCTCGGGGTCGGTGAGCTCGTATTCCTTACCCCGGGTGATCAGGCGCACGGCGCCATGGGCGAGCGCGTTCTGCACCCACTCCGCGTCCGCGCCGTAGGTCAGGGCGAAGCGGAACCCGTCCTTGGTCCGGAACACGTTGACGGGAGTCCGATAGACAGTCCGGGTCCGCCGGCCCACGTGGATCACCACACCCAACCCCGGCAGCGTTCCGGCCAGGTGGACGGCAATCTTGTTCGTCACCGCCCGGTTGAACCGGGCCGTGCGCCGACCGAGACGCGGTGGGCGCGGCGTGACCGGAGACGCCGATCTCGGCTGCGCGGAATGGCTCATACGAGGGTCAGCCCCCCGTCGACGGCCAGGACCTGCCCGGTGATGTAGCTCGCCTCGTCCGAGAGCAGGAACACCGCCGCGGCTGCCACCTCCCACGCCGTGCCCTGACGCCCCAACGGGACCGGCGAGCGGGTGCGCGACGGCCGCCCCGCGGAGGCGGCCCGGCCGAGCGGTGTGTCGATCAGACCGGGGGCGAGCACGTTGGCCCGGATGCCTCGGCGGGCGCCCTCCACGGCGACGTGGCGGCTGAGGCCGATGAGCCCGGCCTTGGACGCGTCGTACGCAGGGATGCGGCTCCCCGGGCGTAGCCCCGCCACGGAGCCCACGAAGACGATCGACGCGCTGTCCGACAAGGTCACCAAGGCGCGGCGCACCAGCATGAAGTGGGCGCGGAGATTGAGGGCGAACGTCTTGTCCCAGTCGTCGATGGAGGTGCCCGCGACACCCATGCCGTAGCCGGTACCGACGTTGAGCACGAGCCCGTCGGGTGCCAGCCCCGGCTCGTCGGACACGGCCACGCGGGAACCCTCCTCGGTCGTGACGTCGGCCACCACGATCGCCGCCTTCCCGCCTTCCTCGGTGATCAGGCGCCAGGTCTCCTCGACCGCCGCCTCGTCACGATCGACGCAGACCACCGACGCGCCCTCCCGGGCGGCCCGGACCGCGATGGCGCGACCGTTGCCGACGGGCGCGTCCGGGTCACGCGACGGCTGGGTGCCGGCACCGATCACCGTGATGCTCCGTCCCTGCAGCAGCGACGTCATGCGATCACCGGTGCCCTCGACGTTCCCCTAGGCGGCCGGACCGCCCGGCACGCGTCGCGCCAGCGCCTCGGCCCGGGGCTCGAGCTGCACCCGCAATGATCCGAGCACGGTCGTCAACATCATGTAGTGGCCGATCAGCATGAGCAGCTCGATGAGCTCGCTCTCGCTGAGAAGGCTCGCCAGCACCTCCCAGGTGCCATCGGACACGCTGCCATCGTCGGCCGTCTCGTCGACCGCCCGTAGTGCGGCACGGTCCAGCGGGGCCCAGTCGATCGCGTCCAGCCCCTCCGCACCGTTCCCGAGGGCAGCGAGCTCGACGGGTGCAACGCCCTGCACCTCAGCCAGCTGGAGATGCTGGGCCCACTCGTAGCGGCCACCGAAACGGGCGGCGGTGCGCAGGATCACCAGCTCGCGCAGGCGACCCGGAAGGGTCCCGTCGAGCAACGCGCCGCCGAAGCCGAGCCAGCGCCGGAACAGCACAGGTTCGGCCCGGCCCAACGTCGTGAAGATGTGCATGGGCTCGTCGGTGCCGCCCGGCGAGTTCTCCAGGACCCGGGTCAAGACGTCGTCCCACTCGCCTGCTGCGAGCGGCGGCAGACGGGGCCCGGTCGTGGTCATGGCCGCATCGTAGGCACGCGCGACCGGCCGGGTCTCTCCGGCCTCCCATCGTCAGCGCAGCGGCCGGAATCCCATCGGCGGCGGGCCGGATCCGGGCAGGCGCCGGACCGGGGCATCGGGTCGGCACACCTCGTCGAGGATCCCGTACTCGAGGGCCTCCTCGGCACCCAGGAACCGCCCCCGCTCCAGGTCTGTCTCGACGGCCGCGGGCGGCTGGCCGGTGACGGCCCCCACCCGGGCGCAGAAGCGGTGCCGCTCGCCGGCGCGCAGCTCGGCCCACTGGGCCACGTTGCGCACATGGGCCTGCAGCTGGGTGACCGGCTCGGACAGCGAGAAGCGGGTGCTGGTCATGGCAGCACGATGCGCGCAGACCGCCACCACGCCGACGGCACCCGAGCCCACCTGCCCGAGGCAGAGGGCCCGTACCGGCACACCCATCAGCTCGATCACGTCCATCAACGTCAGCGCCGGGGCGAGGGCGGCCTCACCGCAGTCGACCCGTAGGGTCACGGGATCGTCACCGTCGGCATCGAGCGTCATCAACTCCGCCGAGACGCGGGTGACAGACAGGTCGTCAAGCGGGCCGTGCAGGAGCACGACGCGCTGCGCCAGCAGGCGGCGGGCCACGACGTCGGACAGTGGCTCGCCCCCCGGGCCCGCCCCGGGCCCTCCGGGGCCGAGCGGCAACCAGGGCCACGGCTCCTCGCGGTCAGGCATGCTCGATCCTCCATTCCAGCCGGGCCCCGAGCGCCGTCGTGTAGCGCTCCACCGTCGAGAGCCGGACGTCGAGCTCGCCCGCCTCGAAGCGGGCGACCGCCGACTGCGAGGTCCCCATGCGAGCGGCCACCTCCGCCTGGGACAACCCGAGCTCCCGGCGCAGCGTCACCAGTTGCCCCGACACCGAATGTCGGCGCTCGGCCATCTCGCGGAAACCCGGGAAGACGGTGGGATGTCTGCGCTCGCTCACGATAGCCTCATTATCTCATATTTGATATAACGTGGGAAGAACCCCAGCAACGCAAGGAGACGGAGGAGACCGCCATGAGCCCGACCACGACCGACCACCCGGATCGCCTGCGCCAGGTGTTCGTCCCGACCGTGATCGAGGAGGGCCGGCGGGGAGACCGCGCCTTCGACATCTACAGCCAGCTGCTGCGCGAGCGGATCGTCTTCCTGGGTCAGGAGGTGGACGATCAGGTGGCCAACCTGATCATCTCCCAGATGCTGTTCCTGGAGGCTCAAAACAACGAACGGGACATCTTCCTCTACATCAACTCCCCCGGCGGGGTCGCCTACGCCGGCATGGCGATCTACGACGTCATGCAGCACGTAGAACCGGACGTATCGACCATCTGCGTCGGCATGGGCATGTCCGCCGCCGCCATGATCCTCTCGGGGGGCGCCAGCGGGAAGCGCTTCGCCCTCCCCAACGCGCGGATCATGATCCACCAGGGTTCGGCCGGTACCCGCGGGGCACCCTCCGACATGGAGATCCAACTTCGCGAGGTCCTGTCGCTGACCCGCCGCATGTCCGAGATCATCGCCCACCACTCCGGGCGCCCCCTGGAGCAGGTCGCCCGGGACATCGACCGCGACCACTACATGACGGCGGCCGAGGCGCGGGACTACGGGATCATCGACGACATCATCCTCCCCCGCCGCGGCCTCTGCGCCCCGGACGCGTCGGGAGTCACTTCGTCCCACCAATCCGAACTCCAGGTAGCCAGCGCGTGATCGGAGCCTGAAGAGCCGCGGGGAATCGCGCTGCCACCTTCGTTTCCAAATCGTCGGTTTGGGAAGTTTCCGGCCCGGCCCGCTCGCGATGACCGAGCCCGCACCCCTCTTGGCGGCCTGCTCGAGGGATACCGGGGCCAGCCCGTTCCACCGGCACCGGCACCGACGTCGCCCGCAGCCTCCTGACGCCGCCGCCCTTCGCCGACCACTCGCACTACGGGTCGCGTAGTCGCATAAGGTGGGTGACACGGGTGTCAGAGAACGACACGAAATGGCAGGGCAGAAGGGGAGGACCGAATGCGCACCGAGGATCTGATCCTGGTCAGCGTCGATGACCACGTCATTGAGCCCAGGGGAATGTTCGACGGGCTCCTGCCCGCGAAGTACCAGGACAAGGCACCCAAGATGATCCGTCGGGACGACGGGACCGACTTCTGGTACTACGACGGCAGCGAGATCCCCAACGTCGGCCTCAACGCCGTGGTCGGGCGCCCGCCCGAGGAGTACGGGGTCGAGCCGATGTCGCTCGACGACATGCGGGTGGGTTGCTACGACATTCACGAGCGGGTGCGCGACATGTCGGTCAACGGCGTGCTCGGCTCCATGTGTTTCCCGTCTTTCCCTCAGTTCTGCGGCCAGCTCTTCGCGCGGCGCGAGGACAAGGACGAGGCGCTCGCCATGGTGCGGGCCTACAACGACTGGCACATCGACAAGTGGTGCGGCGCCGAGCCCGGCCGGTTCATTCCGCTGTCCATCCCGGTCATCTGGGACCCCGAGCTCGGGGCCGAGGAGGTCCGCCGTGTGGCCAAGAAGGGTTGCCACGCCGTCACTTTCTCCGAGAACCCCGAGAAGCTCGGCTGGCCCTCCCTGCACAACGCGCATTGGGACCCGTTCTGGACGGCCTGCGCCGACGAGGGGACGGTCGTCTGCATGCACCTGGGCTCGTCCTCGCAGATCCTAATGACGTCGGTCGAGGCACCCATCGACGTCATGATCAGCCTGCAGCCGATCAACATGGTGCAGGCGGCCGCCGACCTGATCTGGTCACCCATCCTGCGCAAGTACAAGGACCTTCACTTCGCGCTCTCCGAGGGCGGTATTGGCTGGATCCCCTACGCTCTGGAGCGGATCGACTACGTCTACGAGCACCACCACAAGTGGACCGGCCAGGACTTCGGCGACCAGCTCCCGAGCCAAGTCTTCAAGGACCGCGTCATTACCTGCTTCATTGACGACGCGTTCGGGGTGGAGAACCGGGACCACATGAACATCGACAACATCACCTGGGAATGCGACTACCCACACTCGGACTCGACCTGGCCCACGGCCCCCGAGGCCCTCATGAAGTACCTCGATGGCGTGTCAGACGAGGACATCGACAAGATGACGCACCTCAACGCCATGAAGCACTTCCAGTACGACCCGTTCAGCGTGCGACCGCGCGAGAAGTGCACGGTGCAGGCGTTACGGGCCGAGGCGGCCGACGTCGATACGTCGCTCGTCTCGCGAGCACGGGGACAGACGGCGAGGGATGAGAACGGCATCGTCAGCGTGACCAGCTTCACGACCCGCCTCAGTCGCGACTGACCGCCTCGCCGGGACCCGACGCCAGACCTCATTGATCCCGCCGGCCGGCTCGTCCTCGACCGACGAACGCCTGCCGCAGAAAGCACCGGAGACCATGCCGATCGACTACGCCGTCGGTGACGACCATGTCGTCACCATCACCATCAACCGCCCCGAAGCGCGCAACTCCCTCGATATGGAGCACTTCTTCCAGCTCCGTTCGGCCTGGGACCGCTTCGGTGAGGACGACGATGCCTATGTGGCGATCGTGACCGGGGTGGGGAAGGACTTCTGCGTCGGCGCCGACCTCAAGACCTACATCCCCCAGATCACCGAGTTGCAGAAGAAGATGAAGTCGGGCGAGGTGAGCGAGCTCGGCGGCTACCGGCTCGACGACGGAGTCAAGGCGGTGCTGCGCGGCACCAAGCTCTACAAGCCGATCATCGCCGCCATCAACGGCACGTGTGTCGCCGGTGGGATGGAGATGCTGGGTGGCACCGATCTCCGGGTGGCCAGCGACACGGCGACTTTCGGGGTCATGGAACCCAAGCGCGGCCTCTTTGCCGGAGGTGGCACGACCGTCCGGCTGCCCCGGCAGATCCCCTACCCCGCCGCCATGGAGCTGCTGCTGTGCGCGGACCAGGTTCCCGCGCAGCGCGCCTACGAAATGGGTCTGCTCAACGAGGTCTGCCGGCCCGCCGACCTGATGGAACGGGCCCACGACTTCGCGCACCGCATAACCGCCAACGGGCCCTTTGCGATCCGCAAGACGAAGGAGTCCGTCCTCCGCGGCCTGGCGACGGACATGCCGGAGGCCTACCGGATTGAGTCGGAGATCTCCGGGGAGGTTTTCAGCAGCGAGGATGCCAGAGAGGGGCCGCGCGCCTTCGCCGAGAAGCGCGCGCCTAAATGGCAGAACCGGTGACATGGTCGTTCCCCTGACCGCGTGTCGACCATGTGCCCTACCCGTGACTCGATCTGCCTGACGCGAGGAGAGCCGGACGGTGTGGCAATGGCCGCCTGCCTCAGGCCCGCGGGGTGGACCGTCGCATCGACCGAAGGGAAGGAAAGCCCACGATGAGGGTCTGCACCCTCCAGCCACGGGGTGAAAGCCCGCGGCGTTTGGCCATCCGCCCGGCGACCACCGCCTCGACCGCGTGCACCAGCGCGGTCCCGATGAGCAACGCCTGCAGGGTCTCACGCGGTGGCAGGGCGTCACCGGTCATCTCGTCGACCTTGTCGTAGGCCTCCTTGCTCACCGCCAGCTTCGTCAGGACGACGATGCCACCGTCGAGGAGCAGGAACCAGAGCAACGAGGGACGTACGACGCCCGACCGTTGTGCACGTGCCATACGCACGTTCTAGCGAGAACGCGCCCCGGGGAGCAACCGGACGGGATCGGGCCGGCGCGAGAAACGGGGCGATGCGGCCAGCTGGCCGCAGGCGGCGTCGATGTCCGCCCCCCGGGTGACCCGCACGGTGGCATTCACCCCGAGCGCCACCAGCTGGTCGCGGAAACGGCGCACGTGTTCCCGGGACGAACCGATGACGGGGTAATTGGGCGTGGGGTTGAGCGGGATCAGATTCACGTGCGCGCCCAACGGGAGGGCGAACTCCGACAGTTCGGCGGCGTCACTGCCCCGGTCGTTGACGCCGTCGATCATGGCCCACTCAATGGAGAGACGGCGGCCGCTGGCCGCCACGTACTCGGCACACGCGTTGGCCAGGACCTCGAGGGGGTACCGCCGGTTGATGGGCACGAGCTCGTCTCGCAGGGTGTCGTTGGCGGCGTGCAGCGAGACGGCCAGGTTCACCGGCAAGGTCTCCCCGGCCAGGCGGCGGATGCCGGGCACGATGCCCACGGTGGAGAGGGTGAGATGCCGGGCCGACAGGCCCATGTCGCCGTGGAGCCGGACGACCGCGCCCCACACCCGGTCGTAGTTGGCCAGTGGCTCCCCCATCCCCATGAAGACGACGTTGGAGACCCGGCGCGACCCGGCCGCCCGCATCGCGACGGCGACCTGCTCCACGATTTCACCCTGCGTGAGGTGGCGCTGGAACCCGGACTGTCCGGTGGCGCAGAATTGGCAGGCCATGGCGCAGCCGGCCTGGGTGGAGACGCAGACGGTCACCCGGTCCGGGTAGTGCATCAGCACCGTCTCGACCCTGGCTCCGTCGCTCAGCGCCCAGAGCCACTTCGTCGTCTGCCCCGCGTCGGCCGATTGCCGGGAGACCTCGTGCAGTGCCGCAGGCAACGCATCGGCCAGGACGATGCGCAGGGCGGCGGGGAGCTCTGTCAGCTCCTCGGGCCGCCGCACCCGGACATGGAGGCCGTCCCAGACCTGGCGCACCCGGTAGGCAGGTTGGCCCTCCAGGATGACGGCCAGCTCGTCGCGCGTCACGTCGTAGGGCGCCGGCATCGACCCAGGCTACGGGCGCCCGGCCCCGCGGACCCGCGGACTAGTGGTCGGTTCCGAGGATGACCGTGCCCGCCGCCGTGAACCACCCGCTGGTGCCGTTCACGCAGGCGAGGCTGGCGTCGGGCACCTGGCGGGAGCCTCCTTCACCCCGGAGCTGCTTGACGGCCTCAATGAGCAGGAACATCCCACGCATGCCGGGCTGGCAGGCGGAGAGGCCGCCGCCGTCTGTGTTGGTCGGGAGTGCGCCGCCGACGCGGAGCTTTCCGTCCTCCACGAACGAGCCGCCTTCTCCCTTCTTGCAGAATCCGAGCCCTTCCAGGGTCAGGATCACCATGGGTGTGAAGGCGTCGTAGACCTGCACTGTGTCGATTTCCTCGGGCGTCACCCCCGCGCGCTCGAAAGCGAGCTGTCCCGAACGGACGCACGGCGACTCGGTGAAGTCCTCCCACTCGCTCATCGTCGTGTGGGAGACGGCCTCGCCTGTTCCGAGCACCCAGATGGGCGCCTTCGCGCAGTCACGCGCCCGCTCCTCGTGTGTCAGCACGATGGCGCCGCCACCGTCGGAGCGGATGCAGCAGTGGAGCTTGGTCAAGGGGTCCCACACCATCGGCGCGTTCACGACGTCGTCGATCGTGATGGGGTCCTGGTAGAAGGCGTCGGGGTTGAAGCCGGCGTTGTAGCGGGTGGACACCGCCACCTCGGCCAACTGCTCGATGGTGGTGCCGAACTCGTGCATGTGACGCCGGGCCACCATGGCGTAGTGCGACCCCACCGGGTGACCGAAGGGTGCGGCGAATTGGATCGGGCCCCGGGTCCCGAAGGAGAGGTTCGCCATGCGGAGCTTCTTCTTGAGATCGGCCCGCTGCGTCGAGCCGTACGTGAGCACGACGACCTCGACCAGGCCCTGCGCGATGGCCGCCGCCGCATGCTCCACCATGAATTCCCAGATGCTGCCGCCGTGGCCGGTGGAGTCCACCCAGTTGGGCCGGATGCCGAGATACTCAGCCAACTCGACCGGCGGCAGTGCGCCGGTGAGGGACATGAAGCCGTCGACCTCGGATTTCTCGATTCCCGCATCGGCCAGTGCACGGGTCGTGCCCTGGAAATTCAGCTGGAAGGCCGTCTTGTCGTCGACGCGCCCGCAGTCGGACGTCGACGCGCCCACGATCGCCACGCGGCGGTTCGCCATGGTTCTCTGCTCCTTGTTCCGTCGGTGGTCCGGCCTACGCTAGGGCCGGGTAGGTGCTTCGGCGATCACCCGCCGCCCATCTTCAGGCCGGGGTGACGCGAGTGGAAGATCTGTGCGTTGACCTCGGCCGCGATGGCGCCCGGATCCCATTTGGCCTCGCCCTTGGGGTTGTCGACGACGCCACCGAGGTGCCACGGCTCGTAGTGAGCGATGTTCGCCCCCACCGCCCGGAACACCTGGCCGGTCACGTGGAGGGCCTCGTCGGACGCCAGCCAGGCGACCATGGGCGCCGAGTTCTGCGGGTTGAGCCGGCTGAATTCCTCCTCGCCGTATTCGTCGGGCTCCTTGAGCTCGACGTCCTTGAGGACACCGCCCGTGAGGCGCGTCACGCCGCCGGGCGCGACTGCGTTGGCGCGCACCCCGAAACGGGATCCCTCGAGGGAGGTGATGATGGTCAGCGCAGCGATCCCAGCCTTGGCCGATCCGTAGTTGGCCTGACCCACATTCCCCTGCAGCCCCGCCGAGGAGACCGTGTTGACGATGGCCGCCCGGACGTTCTCACCTGCCTTGGAGCGCTCGCGCCAACGGATGCAGGCGAACTTCGTGGCGGCGAATGTGCCCTTGAGGTGAACGCGGAGTACGGAATCGAAGTCGTCCTCGGTCATGGAGACGATCATCTTGTCCCTGATGATCCCGGCGTTGTTGACGAGGATGTCGAGCCCGCCGAAGGCGTCGTAGGCCGTGGCGATCATGTTCTCCGCGCCGCCGAAGTCAGCCACGTCGTCGTAGTTGGCGACGGCCTCCCCGCCGCGAGACGTGATCACCTCGACGACGTCGTCGGCCGGGCGCTTGTCGGCGCCCCCGCCGCTGGCGCTCCCTCCCAGGTCGTTGATGACCACCTTGGCACCCTGCGCCGCGAGTTCCAGCGCCTCACCGCGGCCGATGCCGTGGCCCGACCCGGTGACGACAGCGATTTTCCCGTCCAAAATGCCCATGAGGCCCCCAATCAGGAGAGAAGACTGACACGTCTGTCACCTACCGTAACGGCGGCGGGAGACGCCCGACAATTCCTCCGAATACGGCCCCGACCGGGGAGGATCGGGACCCGTCCCGGATCGACACTGACACAGACGTCATATACGGTGAGTGCCCCCGCGGGCCGGCCGCGGGCCCGCCGCAGCGCGCCGGATCCCGTAGGGCTGGTGCGGGTGCAGCTGCACGGGAGCGCCAGCGCAGGACGGCGCGGCACGAGGGAGGGACATGGCAACAGGGACCACGGCGACGGGGGACGGTGTGGACATCACAGGCCGACCGATCGCCCTCCGCTCCATCGACCTGGACACCTTCTTCAGCCCGAAGCGGGTCGCCGTCGTGGGGGCCTCCGACACCAACGCGCGCCCCAACACCGCGCTCACCCAGAAGATCACCGTCTGGGCCGAGGAGCGGGGCGCGACCGTGTACTTCGTCAACCCGAACCGTCCCGAGGTGGCAGGACGACCCTGCGCCAAGGCACTGACCGACATTGAGGCACAACTCGACCTGGTGGCGATCCTGGTCGGCGACCCGCTCCCGATCCTGCGGGACGCCGTCGCCGCCCGGGCCAAGTTCGCCGTCGTGTTCGCGGCAGGTTTCGCCGAGGTCGGGGTCAAAGGTGAGCGCCTGCAAGACGAGATGGAGCGAGTCATCGCCGGCGGCGACGTCCACGTGCTCGGGCCCAACACCAACTTGAATGCGTTCGAGGTCTTTCGCGAGGACCTCCCCGGCAAGGCGATCGCACTCATCACCCAGAGCGGTCATCAAGGACGCCCGATCTTTCAGGGCCAGGAGATCGGCATCAAGCTCTCGCACTGGGCACCGGCCGGGAACGAAGCGGACATGGAGTCCGCCGACTTCATCAACTATTTCTCGAGCCTCGACTCGACCGGCGTCGTCGCCTGTTACATCGAGGGGTTCAAGAACGGACGCACCCTGCAGCTGGCGGCCGATGCCGCCGCCGCACGAAAGGTTCCCATCGTTGCCGTCAAGGTGGGCCGGACCGCCGAGGGCAAGTCCATGGCGAAAGCCCATACCGGACACCTGACAGGATCGGACGACGTCGTCTCCGCCGCCTTCCGCCAGTACGGGGTCCAGCGCGTCGACGGCCTCGACCAGTTGCTCGAGGTGTCGGCTGCTCTGGCCCGTACCAAGGCGCCCTCCCCCGATGCCGCCAGGCGGCTGGCCCGTGGGGCCGGCGGGCGCGTCTGCGTCTATTCGATCTCGGGTGGCACCGGCGCCCACATGGCTGACATGGTCTCGGCCGCCGGGCTCGAACTGCCCTCGCTCACCAAGGATTCGCAGACACAACTGCACGAATGGATCCCGCCCTATCTGCGCGTGTCGAATCCCGTGGACAACGGTGGCGCTCCGGTGCGCGACTGGCGGGGGCCGAAGATAATCCAGACGATGCTCGCCGACCCCAATGTCGATCTTCTGCTGTGCCCCATCACCGGCGCACTGCCGTCCATGGGCAACAAGCTCTGCCAGGACCTGGTGGACGCGGCGGCGACAACGGACAAGCCCGTCTTCGTGGTCTGGGGCTCCCCCGTCGGCACCGAAGAGGCCTACACGAAGACGCTCCTCGAGAGCAGCGTGCCTACCTTCCGTACGTTCACCAACGCGGTCATGGCGGCGAAGGCCTACTTCGACCATCACCGTTTTGTCGCTTCCTACAGGTCTGGGTTCGATCACCCGGCCCTTCGTCCTAGCCCGGCCAGGAAGACCGCGCTCGCGCTCCTGGCACCCGCCGGCGTCCCCCGCAGCAACGGCCAGAGCCTCTCGGAGCAGGACTCCAAGGCACTGCTCGAGGCGTACGGCATCGCAGTGCCGAAGGAACGCATTGCGACATCGCCGGCGGAGGCGGTCAAGGCAGCGAAGAAGATCGGCTACCCGGTGGTGATGAAGATCGTCTCCGCAGACATCCCGCACAAGTCCGACCTGGGACTGGTCGCCGTGGGGGTCCGCGACGAGGACGACGCGCGGCGCACCTACAAGCGCCTGGTCGCCACCGCGAAGAAGGCCGCGCCCAAAGCCAACATCGACGGGGTGCTCGTCGCCCAGATGGTGCGGGGCATTGAGACCGTGGTGGGCATCGCCCAGGACGAACTCTTCGGGCCTGTCGTCATGTTCGGTCTCGGCGGCGTGCTGGTCGAGGTCCTGCACGACGTGACCTTCCGTGTGCCGCCGTTCACGACCCGCGACGCCTCCGCCATGCTCGACGAGCTGCGCAGCGCCGCGCTGCTGCGCGGCGTTCGAGGACAACCGGCGGCGGACCGCGCTGCGCTCGTCGACGTGCTCATGAAGATGCAGCGACTGGCGGTGGACCTCTCCGGCGAGATCGCCGAGGTCGATATCAATCCCCTGCTGGCGGGGCCCGACGGCGCAGTTGCGGCCGACGCCCTCGTCGTACTGGCCTGATCCGGCCGCAGCGACCGACGACAGACCCCAAGGAGACCGATGAGCGACACGACTGAGAACCGGGTGGGCGACGATCTGATCCACCGGATCGAGGACGGCATCTGCTGGATCATCCTCAACCGACCCGACGCCGGAAACGCCATGACCCAGTTCATGCGGGACCAGATCGCCGAGTGGGTCCGGGACGCGTCCTCTGACCTGTTCGTGCGAGTCGTCGTCATCACAGCCGTCGGCGAGAAGGCGTTCTGCACAGGCGCCGACCTCCGGGGCGGCCGACTGCCACCACGACCGAAGCCCGAGGACGCACCCGAGAGCGTCGTGGGCGAAGGGTCGCGCATGATCCGGGACGGATGGCAGGGCCTCGTCACCTCCATCCTCGACTGCGAGAAGCCGGTCATCGCCGGCGTCAACGGGACGGCGGCGGGCGGCGGGATGCATCTCGCTCTGGCGTGCGATCTCGTCGTGATGGCGGAGGAAGCCAAGTTCGTCGAGGTCTTCATTCGCCGTGGGATCGCCCCCGATGCCGGGGGGGCGTGGATCCTGACTCGCCTCGTGGGGATCCAGAAGGCCAAGGAACTGTTCTTCTTCGGCGATGACGTGCCGGCGGCCGAGGCCTACCGGATCGGTCTGGTCAACCGGCTGGTGCCACGGACCGAGCTCCAGACCACGCTGGAGGAGATGGCCGGCCGGCTGGCCAACGGACCAACCAAGGCAATCTGGATCGCCAAATGGCTGACGAACCGGGCCCTCGACGTCGACCGCGCCACGGCGCTCTACGACGAAGCAATGGGTCAGGAGTTGGTCACGAACACCGTCGACTCCAAGGAGGGCATCGCCAGCTTCGTGGAACGTCGACCCGCCGAGTTCAAGGGCTGGTAACTCCGCACTCAGGGTGGCGACACACCTGACGTTGTCGTCGTCGACGTCGCGCCCGCTCCCGCCGTAGTCGAGGTGGTGGTCGTCGACGCCGCCGGCGACGTGGTCGTCGTCGCGTTGCTTCTCGGCGCGGTGGTGCTGGTCGTGGTCGTGGCGGACGTCGTCGTTGTCGTCGTGGACGAGGTCGACGTCGTCGTGGACGAGGTCGGCGCGGTGGTGGGGGCCGGCGGCGAGTTGACGAGGTTCTGCAGCGTGGTCCCGCTGTCCGAACCGCCGAAGATCGCCGTAAACGGTTTGCCCGAGATCAGCTCGACGGCAGTGATGAACATGAGTGCCAGCACGAACACGATGGCAGCCGTCCCCGCGATGGCACCCCAGGAGAACCGGCGCACGCGAGGCCGGCTGGCTGCCGGACGCATCGGAGCGGTGCTGGCGCGCAAGAGCTCCGTGGCGGGAGCGTCGGCCTCGGCCGAGATCTCCAGGCGCTCTGTCTCCCCTGCCGGTGCCGCAGCCGATTCCATCTGGACCGTCTCGGCGACCTCGCCGTCGTCTGGGGCCGACCTCCCCATGGCTTGCGTGGGCGCCGATGAAGCCGACGAGGCGGTGTCGCGGCTCACCCCGGTGCCCCCCAGCTTGCGCAACAACGTCGAGCTCTCGGGCGCCCGGACCGCCACCTGCTTCACGGCCGCGTGTCCGCGGTCGATCGACTGTGCCACCAAAGCCGTGCCGATGGTGGCCGCAGCCGAGCCGATGGCCACTCCGACGATCGTGCCTTTGACCCCGAAGCTCGACGCGATGACGGCTGCGATCACCGCACCGGCGGTAGAAGCCAGGATCTGACGAAGCGAGAACTTCACGCGGAGGCTGTCTAGTCGCCCACGAGCGGCTGGACGCCGCGGGAGACGAACTGGCGGGCCCCGGAGTCGAGGACCCAGTCGTGTGCGGTACGGGCGATGGGGCCGGCGAAGCGGGAAACGAGCGGCAAGGGCGTGGTGCCCGGGGCCAGCGAGCGCACCAGGACCGGCGCCTCGGTGTGCTCGATCACGACGCGGAAACCTAAGGGACAGGGGTCCGGTGGCTGCGCCTCACATCGCCATTCCTCGCGCTCGGCCAATGCGCCGGCGTCGAACGCACGCAACCATGGCCACCATCTGCGGTAGTGGGAGGCTTCGCTGATCAGACTCCACACACCCTGACTCGACAACGGCAGGTCGTACTGGTGGACCTTGGTGACACTGCCCGGGAGCTCCCTGGGAGGGCCTGTCCCGGCGTCGCCGGCGCTCACTCCCCTACGGACCCGTCGATCTGCTGGCGGAGCAGGTCGGCGTGCCCGTTGTGACGCGCGTACTCCTCGATCATGTGAATCATGATCCACCTCAAGGAGATCGGCTGGTCGGCTGCGACGGCCTGGGCATCCAGGCTGTCAGGGCCCGACACGATGGAGCGGGACACCTCGCATTGACGCGTGAACAGCTCCATGTCCGCCATCGCCGCGGACGGATGCAGATCGTTGAAATCAGCGTCGGGATCCTCGTTCACAGAAATCGGCGGGGGCGCAGCGCTCCCGGCGAACACATGATCGAACCAGTGCCACTCGACGTACGTCATGTGGCGCACCAGGCCGAGCAGGCTGAGTGAGGACGGCGCTACTGCGCGACGCGCGAGGGCGGCGCCGTCGACCAGCTCGCACTTCCAGAGCAGCGTCGCGCGCTGGTAGTCGAGCCAGACGGTCAGCATCTGGCGCTCGTCGCCCGTCGTGGGCGGAAACGGCCGGGTCACCGGGGGCAGCACCGGCCCAGGCTAACGGGTACCGTGCCGAAATCATCGGGCCAGAAGGGACCGGTAATATGACCCCGTGCGCGACCGGTGGCTTTCCCGGAGAGCAGTGCCGCTCCACCTGGCCGTCCTCGTGCTCGTCCCGGGCTGTGCGCTGGCCGCCTGGTGGCAGATCAGCCGGGCCGAGGGTGGGAACCAGCTCAGCTACCTGTATTCGGTCATGTGGCCCGCCTTCGGGATCTTGAGCGTCTACTTCTGGTGGATGCTCATCCATACCGACTACGACACCGTCGGGTTGAAGGGCATGCGGCGCCAGCAAGCGGCTGCGACGTCCGTGGACCCGGACCCGACAGCCATGATCCCGCCCGCTTTCGACGACCGGCGGCCGGAGGCGCCGATCTCCGCGTCCGCCGCTGAGGACCCAGAACTCGCGGCCTACAACGCGCGCCTCGCGGAACTCGCCGCCCAGGGACCGAAGACCTGGCGCACCCGCGAGCCGGTCGTTGTCCGGCGCGAACAATGACACGACTGACCCAGCGAGGGCTGAAGGGAGCCCTCTTCCGCTACCAGGTCATGGCCAACATCGTCGGCGTGCTGATCATTCCGCTGTTCTTCTTCACCGGCCTGCACTACGCGGTCGGGGGTTTCAAGGTGGAGTTGGCCATCTTCGGCGTGGGCCACGGCTACCTCTACATCGTCTACCTGATCGCGTCGGGATTCCTGGCGCTCAAAGCGCGGCTGCACATTCCTTGGATCATCTTGATGTTCGCTGCCGGGCTCGTACCGGGACTGACGTTCCTCGTTGAGTGGATCATCGTGACCCGCAAGATCCAGCCGCTCATCGCCGCGCAGGACGCGGAGGCCACGACCGAGACCCCTGGAGTCAGTCCAGCCGCTCGATGATGGTGCCGTTGGCCTGGCCTCCGCCCTCGCACATCGTCTGATACCCGTAGCGGCCACCGGAGGCCTCCAGGTGGTTCAACAGCGTGCCCATCAGGCGCACGCCGCTGGCGCCAAGCGGGTGGCCGATCGCAATGGCGCCACCACGCGGATTGAAGCGCGCCACGTCGTAGGAGAACTCCCTCTGCCACATGAGCGCGATGGCTGCGAACGCCTCGTTGCACTCCACTGCGTCGAACTCGTCGATCTTCATGCCTGAACGCGTGAGGAGTTTGTGGGTGACGGGGACCGGCGCCGACAGCACAATGGCCGCGTCCTCAGCCGTCACGGCGAAGTGCGCGAAACGGGCACGAATCGGGAGGCCCAGTGACTCGGCGACCGAGCGGTCGGCGATGAGCATGGCCGCCGCGCCGTCGGTCGTCTGCGAGGAGTTGCCGGCCGTGATGTCGGGCGCCGTGTCCGGCTCCCAGTTCTGGGCGGGCGGCAGGGCGGAGAGCGCCTCGAGTGTCGACGAGCGCCGGATGCCCTCGTCCGAGCGGAGGAACTCGCCCGTGAGGCTGCCGTCCTCGGACTTGATGGGCACCGCCACCGCTTCCCGTGCAAAGTGCCCGTTGTCCCAGCTCTCGGCGGCCCGCCGGTGGGATTCGAGGGCGTACGCGTCCATCTCCTGCCGGGTGATCCCATACCGGTCGGCCAGGACCTGGCTCACCCTGAACTGCGTCCAGAGCCTCCCGTCGACCGCCTCCATGAAGGAGGGTGGGAAGGGCCCGACCCCCCCACGGGCGTTCGAGGCGAGGGGCACCCGGCTCATGACCTCGGCGCCGCACACGATGACCATGTCGTAGTGATCTGCGGCGACGCCCGCGGCGGCGAAGTGAACGGCCTGCTGCGACGAGCCGCATTGACGGTCGACCGTCGTGGCCGGCACAGACTGGGGCAGCCCGGCCGAGACCCATCCGTTGCGGGCCAGGTTGGTGCTCTGCTCACCCACCTGGCTCACGCACCCACCGATGACGTCGTCGATGCGCTCAGGATCCACGCCCGTCCGCTCGATCAGCGTCGTGAGCGCGAATCCGAGAAGGTCCGCCGGGTGCCAGTTGGCGAGCGCACCGCCGCGCTTACCGAACGCCGTCCGCACGACGTCGACGATGACGGGCTCTCTCATGTCACTGCCTCCTCGATTCCGTCGGGCCTTGTCGACCCTAAATCCTGGGACTCTTCCGACTCGGCCGCGCCCGACGCAGCCGCCTCCTCGCGGCGGGCCATCAGCGTCTCCACGGCTGCGCTGGCGCCGGCCGGGTCGCCCTCATAGGCGACGCTGCCGTGATTGAGCACGACAGCCCACTTCGCCAGCTCCAGCACCCGGTGGATCTGCTGTTCCACGACCACCAGCGCAGTTCCGTTCCGATTGATCTTCTGGAGTCCCTCGTAGACCGCGTCGACGACGACGGGAGCCAGGCCCAGGGAAAGCTCGTCGGCCACGAGGACCTTGGAGGGCACGACGAGGACCTTGGCCAAGGAGAGGAGGCGCTGCTGGCCTCCGGACAGCGTGCCGCCCGACTGGCGACGCCGTTCCCCGAGGATGGGAAAAGCCGTGTAGGCGCGCTCGAGGTTCTCCTTGAGCTTGCCTCGGCCGTCCCGCTGGCGGAAGGCCAGCGTCAAGTTCTCCTCCACGGTCAGGCTCGAGAACACACCTCGACCCTCGACCACGTGCGCCATGCCGAGCCGGGCGATCTTGTAGGTCGGAAGGGTGGTGACGTCCTGCCCCGAGAACAGGATCTGGCCCGCCGACGCCGTCACCAGCCCGGTGACTGTCCTCGCGATGGTGGACTTGCCGGCACCGTTGGACCCGACCAGGGCGACAATGCCTCCCTCCGGCACACGGAACGATACGTCGAAGAGCGCGCGGTACGGACCGTAGGAGGCACTTACGTTTCGGACTGACAGAACATCGGTGCTTTCTGGCGGCGCAGTAGCCAGGGTGCTCATGCGAACCCCATCTGGCCCAGGTACGCATCACGCACCAAGGGATCCGCCATGACTTCGTCAAAGGTGCCCTCGGACAGCATGGCACCGAGATCCATCACGACCGCCCGATCAACCACCTCGGCCACCATGGCGAGATCGTGCTCGACGAGCAGGACGGCGGTACCACGCTCGCGCTGGACCGTTCGCAGGACAGCGGCCACCTCGGCCGTCTCGTGCAGGTCCAACCCGGAGGAGGGCTCGTCGGCGAGCAGGATCTTTGGCTCCGTCGCCAACGCCCGGGCCAGTTCGACCAGCCGGCAGTTGCCCAGGCCAAGCGCATTGACCGAGGTGTTGGCCAAGCGAGTGATTCCGACGAGCTCGAGCGTGGCCTCGACCCGCTCCTGCTCTTCCTTGGTGGGCTTGCTCATGTTGAGGAGATCCCGCCAGAGCCGTCCCTCCCCGCGCCGTGAGCGCTCCGCCACCATGAGGTGGTCGCGCACCGACATGTCGGTGAACACCTCCACCCTTTGATAGGTGCGGCCTATGCCAAGCCGGGCCCGCTTGTACGTCGGCAGCCCTGACAGTGGCATCCCGTCGAAGGTGATGTCACCCGCCTCTGGCCGCAACTGGCCGCAGACGCAATTGAACAGGGTCGTCTTGCCGGCGCCGTTCGGACCGACCAGGCCGACGCTCTCGCCCGGCGCCACGCTGAACGAGATGCTGTGGACAGCCTGGATCCCGCCGAACGACTTGCAGACGCCGTGCAGGTTGAGGAGGGGATCGCTGTCAGCCATTGGCGCCCGACGTCGACATAGAGGCGGCCTTGCGCTCTTCAGCTGCGGCTTCACGAGCGAAGAACAGCCGCTCGAAGCGCAGCGTCGAACGGCGCTTCTGGTATTCGAGCACTCCCTCTGGATGCTGGGCATAGGTCAGCGCACCGAATGCGAACAGCACGATGGTGAGACTCGAGCCACCAAAGCGGCCCGGAACGTAGGTCAGGAGCTGTTCGATGACGAAGAGTCCGATGCCCGCCTGAATGGCGCCTTCGACTGTCGACACACTCGTGGTCACCACGATCACGACCAGCACCAAGGAGAAGCTCGTGTTCCAGTCGACGGGCGACACGTGCTGCTGCGGGATGCTGTAGAGGACGCCGCCGACTCCGGCGATCGCCCCGGAGAGGGCAAACACGACGATGCGTTGCCAGGTCGGGTTGACCCCCAGCCCGGCCGTCGCCGTTTCACTGCCCCGCATCGCGGCCAGGTTGCGGCCGACGGTTCCCTTGCGAACCTGGAGCACGATCACGACGGCAACGATGAGCACGCTCATGGCCAGGAGGAACATGGCGTGACCGTTGAAATTGAAGAAGGCGCTCGTGCCCAACCACTGAGACTTCAGGCTCGTGCCCTGGGTACCGCCGGTGACCCAGATGTCGTTGAAGGCGGTGTTGTCGAAAAGCAACGCTGCCGCCAGGGTCATGAGAGCCAGCCCAAGGCCACGCAATCGCAGCGACAAGAGGGCAAGCAACACGGCGACGATGGCTGCGATCACGGCGCCGATGAGGCCACCGACGAGGAAATTGAACCCGAGGTGGACGGACAGAACGGCAGCCGAGAAGGCACCGATGCCGGCGAACGTCGCCTGGCAGAGTGACAGCTGGCCCGCCATCCCCGTGATCAGGGTGACCGAGAGGAGGATGATCGAAAGGGTGAGGCCGTTGTTAAACACGGACTCCCACGTCACCGGAATCCAGGTCAGCATGGAAACGCAGAAAGCGGCCAGGAGCACCCACCAGAGGGTCCGGATGATGCGGTCCATAGTGGGGGCTCGGGCAGCGGCTGCGATGGGGGGAGGAGGAGGGTCAATGGTGGCGAGAGGATCCCGACTCGAATCGAGGTTGCGCATCCCCGGGAGAATGAGCAGGGCGGCGGCGATCGCGAAGAATGGCAGCGATGGGACGACAGCCGCGTTCCAGAAGCTGTCCGGGGGGATGTAGCCCTGCAGCACGGTCGTCAGAACGCCGATGAGCACCGCGACGCCCGCCGCGATGGGCAGCGAGCGCAGCAGGGCCCAGGCGGCAGCAGCGATGGCGGTGACCGTGAGGGTGACGAACTCGTCGGAATTGAAATTACCGAACACCGGCGCGAGAAGCACCCCGGCCAGGCTCGCCATGAAGCTCGAGACGATCCATGCCACCGCGACGACGCCGTTGGCGTTGACCCCGTCGAGCTGCACCAGGCGCCGACTCTCCACCGCGCCCCGCATCTGCAGGCCCAAGCTGGTGTAGCGCAGCAGGATCGTCAGGAGTATGAGCACGACAACGGTGACCGAGATCGTCGCGGTGTAAATCCCGTTGAACGGTGTTCCGGCGATCGTGAAGTACACGACGTTCGGATTGAAGAACGGGAAGATCGTCGCCGTGGCATCGAGGTTCTGGGGTCCGAAGATGACCGTCAACAACTCGGGGATCCCGACTAGGAGGGCGAGGCTGCAGACGAGCTTCGCCGTGCTGTTGGAGTTCGGGATGTGGCGGAATATCAGTCGGTCGAAGGCCCAGCCGACGATCGGCCCCATCACCACCACCGTCAGAAGGAACGCCTCCCACCCGGACCAGTTGTGGTACTGGGTCAGGTACGTGAAGATGAACGCTGACGCGAAGGCCTGCGCTCCGAAGGCGAAGTTGAAGACGCCCGTGGCCTGATAGGTCAGGACGAGGCAAACGGCGACGAGCGCGTACGTGCACCCGTAGGGAACACCCGGGAGCGCGAATCCTAAGAACTGCTCCATCCCTACGCCCGTTTACCCGCGCCGACCCTGGCCCCGTCCTCGCCGCCCGCGGCGCTCAGCCGGGAGCCGGCGTGCCGGCCGGCAGCGGGAAGACCGGGTTCTTCTTCGGATCGGTCGACTGGAAGCAGTTGAAGACGTTCTGCCCCTTGTTCAGCGTCGGGAGGTACTTGGTTCCCGACACCTTGATGTAGGCGAGGCAGTAGGGCGGCGCATGGCCGTTGTGCCCCGCGCTCTGCCAGTTGACCGGTGCCGTGAGGTCGCCGGCGGTGAAGGCGGTTAGGGAGTTGTCCGCCTTGATCACGTTGGCCTGGGTGAGGTTGTTGCCCGCCATCTTGACGCCCTGGACGAAGAGTGCCGCCGACTCCCACCCCTGAAGGGCGATCTCGTCCTGGGTATAGGCGGGCTCGTACTTCTTCATCTGGGCGAAGTACAACTTCAGACCCGGGTAAAGGGACGTCGATGCCGAGAAGGGGACGTGCCCGATGTCGAAGTAGACGCCCTGCATCAGGCTCTGGTTCGTGTTGAGCGTCGACTGGTCGTTCCCACTGAACCAGAGCTGGGTCATGTTCAACCCGTACTGCTTGATCGCCCTGGCCATCGAGACGTTGCCCTGCACGTCCATGCAACTGACGACCATGTTGGAGCCGGCCTGCTTCATCCGCTGCACGTCGGTTGCCACGGTGGAGCCCGGATAGTTGACCTTGAGGTCCGAGTAGCTCACCTTGTACCCGGCCGCCGTCAGAGAGGTCTGCTCCGACTGGCACGACGCCGCCGACGCCGCCACCCCGTAGGCGATGAAGGCGATGGAGGGCGACTTCTGTGTCTGTCGCGCCACGAAGGCGACCTGCGGCCCTGCGGCCGGGTAGTACTGCACCGAGCCCCCGGCAGCGAACAGGTTGGCTGGTCCCTGCCAGTTGCCGGTCACGTTGTATCCGTAGGTCGGAATGTTCGACTCGACGAAGAGGTTGGGCGAGAAGAAGGCCGTCGCCACGCCGGTCACCGCGAAGACGTGGTCCTGATTGATCAGCGTGTTCGCCAGTTGGTTGAACGTGGTGGGGTTGCCCCCGTCGTCCAACGCGAACTTGTAGTCGATCTTGCGCCCGTTCACACCACCTTGGGCGTTTATGTAGTTGTAGTAGGCCTTCTCGCCGTAGATCAACGAAGAGAAGTTCGACGCCAGCGTGCCCGTCTGGGTGGAGATCGTCCCCACCGTGATGGAATTCGACGTGACGCCCGGCGCACTGCTCGCCGCTGCCGCGCCGGCCGAGCCGGCTGACGCCGTGACGGCCGCGCCCCCCAGCATGGTCCCTATGAGCGCCATCGCCCCCAGCCCCCGGTGTCCCAGTTTCATTCGCATGCCCTCCCCAATCTTCAGTCGTGCATCCCCCCCAGGATGCCGGTCACTGTAGCTGCAGGCTCTCACGCCCATTGCTCACCCCTTGTGCTCTATCACCTCGCCAAACCGCTTTACATTCACATCAACTGCAAATGTCCCGATCACGTCGTTTGTGCTGCGTCAGTTCAGGAACAGCCTCCTGCGGTCGTACTCTCGCAACGCCCGCGCCTCGTCGGGCCGTACGGCCGAAAGCACCTCGACCTGGCGGGCCATGTCAGGCTCGTACCCACACGACGACGTGAACGCTCGCACCCTTTCCTCCACCGTTCCGTCGCCATCAGGGACTGCTGCCAGCCGCAACACGCCATCATTGCGTCGCAGGACACCCTTGTCGGTGACGACACTGACAATGCGCTCACCCGGTGAGGTGACGTAGGCGACGGTGTCAGGAAGCCGTTCGGGCCGGGCGAGCGTCACGACCACGCATGCCGTAGCGCGGCTCGCCACGTCGTTTGCCCCTCCGGAACCCACCAGGAAGCGTCCGCCCGCCAATTGGGTCGAGTTCAAGGACCCATTACGGTCGACCTCGGCCGCACCGAGGCATCCCACCGTGGTTGTCCCTGGGCCGCCGATGACCATGCCCAGGACGGCCGACGCGTCGGAGAGGTACGGGGTGGAGGGAAAAACTCGCTGGTTGAAGATGTACGGGTCGGCGGGCGTCGGTTGGTACCCCCACAGCCCGAGCTCGGCCGTGAGCATCACAGAGCGTCCCGCTGCGCGTGCTCGCCCCACCGCGACCCAGGCGGCGAGGTTGGCCACGCCCGCACCCGCCAGCACGGCGTCGGCACCGATCTCGGCCACGACCCGCTCGACTTCGCGTGCCCCCAGCGACGCCGCGTACTCCCAACGGGTGATGGCCGGGTCGTCATCGACCGGATCGGCGTCGGCGTCGGCCTTCCACGACATCGGGTCGGAGCGACCTTCGAGCCAATTGAGCTGCTCGGGTCCGACCTGAACGAGATAGTCCTCGTGCGTTGCCGGACCAAGCACCCACTCATCGACGTAGGCGTCGAATTCATTCCTGGCTG
The DNA here is from genome assembly GCA_963755375.1 of uncultured Acidimicrobiaceae bacterium. Classification (GTDB taxonomy): domain Bacteria; phylum Actinomycetota; class Acidimicrobiia; order Acidimicrobiales; family RAAP-2; genus Bog-473. The sequence continues at coordinate 1,193,366 of CAVWKG010000016.1, forward strand.
CGGCCTCCGCGGCTGCGCTCCAGTGCGCGACATCCTCCCCGTAGCTGCGAACGGGCAGACCCGGGGCATAGCAACCACCAGGATGGGCGCCGTAGGGCGCTTCCACCACGGCCAGGACGCGGTGACCGGGAATCCGGACCCGGTGCCCAAGCCCCTCGAGGTCATCAACAACACGCTCGACAGTCGCCACGACGCCGCGGCGAGCCGCCCAGGCTCCCCACACGCCGTCGAGGAGCGGCTCGGAGAAGACGAGGTTCCCGGCAGGGTCGGCGGCCGCGGCGTGCACGAGCGCGACGTCGGGTACCAGAGGTTCGAGCAGTCCGAGGGGGCCGTACGGCGAATCGATGACGGAGAAGCTCGCATTGTCCGCCATGGAGGAACCGACCAGTGACCCGGTCACCGCAGCCGGCAGGCCGCGGGCGGCGGCTTCCAAGCGCTGGGACAGGGTCAGGATCGACCAGTGCTCCACCTCGACCTCACCTGATTCGTAGGCCTGTCGGAAGACCGGATTCGGCGTATAGGTGGGGAAGCTGTTCCCCGAATACGCCGTCACCACCTTCCGCACCAGTCCACCCCTGAAGAACGCAGCGCCCAAGGCGCCCAGGCTGGTCATGACGAGCGTGAAACCCGGGTCGGTGCGCCAGAATTGGCGGGCGAGCTCCCGGGCCGCCGCTGTCCAGCGGCTGTGCCCCATCATGACGAGCACCGCGTCGCCAGGCCGCAGACTTCGCGCGACCGCATCCTCCAGCGTGGTCACGAGAGGGGCGCCCGACGAGGAAGCCGCTGGCGTCACAAAAGCCGCCTCACGCCGGACGTGAAATCGCATACTCCCTGGTCCGACCTCACTTCTGAGCCCAGCCAAACCTGACCACCGTGTCAGGTTAGCCATTTCAGCCATGCCCGGCACTACCATGCACCGGGCATGGGACCGCCGAGAGTCCAACGTGACCCGGCACCCGCCCCGAAGAAGCTGGTTCGGTCGCCGGTGGCCAACAAGGTGACGACCGGCAAGGGCGAGGGCCGAACGGTCGCCAGGGCAACCAGTGGACCACGTGCTCGCCCCAAGGGCGTGCCCATGGCGGACGCCGACGCCGTTGGTGCTCCGGCGAGCAAGCGGGTCCTCCGGAGCCAGGGCCGGCGCACGATGCGCAAGCTGCTGGATGCGGCCATGGTGGCCTTCGATAAACGGGGGTATCACGCCACGCGGGTGAATGACGTGGTCGAGATCGCCAAGACCTCTCACGGCACGTTCTACCTGTACTTCTCGAATAAGGAAGATCTCTTGCGAGCCCTGGTGACCGAGGCCGCCGGTGAAGCGCAAAAGCTCTACGACGCCCTGAGCACCCTGCCGGCAGAGGGCGGCGCTCCGCAGTGGGAGGACGTCCACGGGTGGATCCGGGCCTACTCCGAGCTCTGGACCCGCTACGCACCGCTGTTCCGGGCATGGACCGACCTGGCCATGATCGACCCCGAACTGATCGACGTGATCCGCAACACCTTCACGGTGATGTCGGGCGCTCTGTCCAAGCAGATCGGACCGGACTCCTCGGGCCACATCATCGATCCCGATGCCGCAGGCCTGGCCACCCTCGCCATGCTCGACCGCTTCCACTACTTGCGCGAATTCGTCGGGCAACCGATCGACGATGTGGCTCTCGAGACCATCACGACCATGGTGTACCGAGCCCTCTTCGACCCGAACGCCTGATCCTCAGCGCACCGACGGGGGCACAGCTGCAATGCCGAAGGCTGAGGGCGCTTCATTTCCGCCATGGTCGGCGCTACCGCAGCCCTCCAACTCTGCTGATCGGGTGCGCTCAGTCAATCCCTCGAGGGATCGTGCCGGGCCACCGCTCCTGCGTGCGCTCGTCGCCGAGATCCCGCACGAGGAGATGCAACACCTACGTTCGTAGCGGCTTGACGGGGAACACGATGTCGAAGATGCCGTCGACACCGGAACCGTGCAGGGTTAACCCGCCGTCCACGACGATGTTCTGTCCGGTGACGAAGCGGGCCAGATCGGAGCAGAGGAATACGACCACATCGGCGATGTCCTCGGGCTCGCCGATCCGGGCCGCAGGTGTTCCCGTTTCGAAGCGCTCCACCTGATTCGGCATGAATTCGAACATCTGGGCCGTCATGGCGGTCCTGATCATCCCGGGCGACACCGCATTCACCCGGATGGAAGGTGCGTATTCCAAGGCAGCCGACGCGGTCAGAGCGGCCACGGCCGCCTTGCTGGCTGCATAGGGGCTCTCCCCCGCGGCGGGCCTCGTTCCGCTGATGGACGCCGTGCTCACGATGGAGCCGCCCCCACTGGCGAGCATGTGAGGGACCGCGGCGCGGATCCCAGCCCAGACGCCGGTCAGGTTGACCCGGAGCACCCGATCCCATTCGGCAAGCTCCAGCTCATGAAGTCTGTTGAAGGCGGAGGTGCCGGCGTTGTTGTAGATGATCGAGAGGCCACCCATGTCGGCCGCCGCCGCGTCGACGACGGCCGACAGCGCGTCGGGATCCCCGACGTCCACACCAAAGGCGATTCCCCCGATCTCCTCCGCGACAGCCACGGCGGACCCTTCGTTGACGTCGAGCACGGCCACCCGCGCGCCTTCCTCGGCCATGCGACGGCAGGTCGCCCGCCCGATACCCGATCCGCCACCGGTCACCACGGCTCTGCGGCCCTCAAGCAGTCCCATCGACCCCTCCAGTGTCTGCGTCCCGAGCCGACCACAGCGGGGCCTGGACCTGGAGCGGTTCGTCGAGCTCCCGGATCAGCAGTTCTTGCGCCATGCTGAGATGCAAGGTGCCGTCGTCACCGTGCATTGTCGCACGGACAGTAGCCCTGCCACCTGCGTTCACGAGCGCGCGCAGATCGAAAATGCTCCACGTATCGGCCCGCCAGGGGCGGTGGAACCACACGGCGTGATCGAGACTGGCGTCGGTATGCGAGCCCCAAACGCCGAGACTGTGAGGGCGGAATGAGGCTCCGGTCATGTCCGAGAAATAGGCCAGAAATCCCGCGTGCACCGCCGGGTCGTCCGACAAGGGTTCACGGGTGCGAAACCAGCAACGGCGTGTCGACCTGTAGGTGCCGTCCTCCCGCTGCTCGGTTGCCCCGAGCTCACGGACGTCGAAGGGAAAGGGCGCCTCGAATCCCTGGACTTCTCGCGGCAGTGGTATCTCGGGAGCAACGGGGAGCTGGTAGCTGTCACCATTCTCGGGAACGTGGAACGAGCACGTCATCCGGAACGTTTCCTTGCCCTCTACTTCGCTGATCACCTGTCGGGTGCTGAAGGATCGTCCGTCCCGCACGCTCTCGACTACGTGGGTCGTCCGCGACCCGGGACTCGTGGGGCGCAGGAAGTATCCGTGCAGCGAGTGAACCTCGAGCCCGCCCGGGACCGTCCGCATGGCGGCGTTCAACGCCTGTGCCACGACCATTCCTCCGAACACGCGGCCGTGAACCCACCATTTGGGACTGGTCGTGCAGAAGGTTGGCCTCCCGTTGGAATCCGTGCCCGTCTCGCGTGCCGTGATCGAGTCGACCAGTTCCGCCACCGTCGCCGGTACCACCTCGGCCTCTTCGGCATCGTCAAGCTCCACCGTTGATTCCTCCATTTAGCGGGGCCGTCACGTCAGGTTCACCTCGACAGAGAGGCCCTTGGCAGCGAGGTCCACGCACCTGTTGTCCTCGGAGTAACGGAGCCCCTGGACATTGAAAAGCCGCACCTCAGAGCCCTCGATGGGGAACGGCCCCCAGTGCCACGTCCCCTGGTGCAGCACCAGGGATTCCAGGGGATCAATCCGAAAGGCACGGATCGACGCCGCCTCGGCCTCGTCCGTGAACTCGACTCCGGCGGGTGCCACCACGATGACTGCCGGCACATTCAGAGGCATCAAGGCCTGGGTGTGCGTGTCATGACGGAACAGCATGTCGCAGCGCAGGCCACGTCGGGTGTTCGGGACTTCCCTCCGGGCGTGCCCGATCAGGTTCACATGGGCATCACTCCACTCGAAGGTCATGGTCTGCTCGCCGTCCCTCGGATCGATATCGGCGACCGGCAGCCAGCCGAAGGGTGACCACTCGACCTGGGTTAGGGCCGCTGGGACCACGGTTCGTTCCCTGGTGGATGCGTCTGGGGACATCGCTCACCTCGCCTGCGTCGACTCGTGTCATCGGCGGTGCGCCCCTGGCGAACCGTGACCTAACCTGACACCGGAGTCAGTCTAGGAAAACTTGGGAGGCCCACAGGATGGATGTGCGCAGCATCGAAGCGAAGGCGCCGGTCGTCGAGCACAACGGCACCGTCCCGGTCTGGTGGATGATCGAGTCCCGCGAGTTCAAGGACATCACCGATGGGGGCTACCTGGAGCTGGTCAACGAGTTCGAGGTCCCCGGTGGCGGCTTGGTCGACCCCCACTCCCATCCCACCCATGAGTTCTATTACGTCATGAATGGCAAGGGGATCATGACAATCGACGGTGAGGACCGCTCGATCTCTCAGGGTGACCTCGTCTACATCCCACCCGACAAGGTGCACTCCCTGCGTCCGATCAGCGACCACGCCCCGATCCACTGCTTCTGCTTCGCCATCGGTGTGAAGGGTGCGGGCGCCATCAACTACACCACGCACTAGGTGGGTCGGGTCCTCGTCACCCGCCCGCTTACGGAGGGCGGGACCGACCCACTGCTCGAAGCCGGCCACCAGATAGTGATGCGCGATGACGGCTCCAAGCTTTCACCCGAGGAGCTGGCAATCCAGGCTGCTGAATGTGACGGGATCGTGTGCCACCTCACTGACCGCATTGATGCAACGGTGCTCGAGTCTGGGAGCAGCGGAATATTGCGCGTGGTGGCAAACGCAGCCGTGGGATACGACAACATCGACGTCGCCTCCGCGCATGCGATGGGCGTCACGGTCTGCAACACCCCTGGCGTGCTCGACGATACGACGGCTGATCTGGCATTCCTCCTGATCCTTGCTGCGACGCGTCTCGCCACGGACGCCGAGAGGGACCTCAGGGAGGGCCGGTGGACGGGGTGGGGTTTCGGCACCCACCTCGCTCGAGATGTACATGGCGCGACGCTTGGACTCGTCGGCTTCGGCCGCATCGCTCGTGCAGTCGCCCAACGAGCAGACGGTTTCGATATGGAGGTCATCCACACCGCTCGGCACGACACCAACATGACAGGCTTCGTTCCGACCCTTGACGAGCTGCTGGAGCGGTCGGACATCGTGAGCCTGCATGTCCCGCTCAGTGAGTCAACGCGTCATTTGATCGGTGCCCCTGAGCTCGACCGCATGAAGTCGACCGCTGTGCTGATCAACACGGCGCGTGGGCCTGTGGTGGACGAGAATGCGCTGGCGGACGCGCTCGAATCGGGCTCCATCTATAGCGCCGGGCTCGACGTATTCGATGGGGAGCCGAGAGTGAACCCCCGTCTGCTCACCGCGCCACAAGCGACGCTCCTTCCTCACATCGGGAGTGCAACTATCGCGACGCGGACACGGATGGCGCGCCTCGCGTGCCAGGGAGTGTGCGACGTCCTGGCAGGAAGAACGCCTCCAAATGCCGTCGTCCCTGCGCCACCACCGGGATAGCCGAGACCGTTCCCTTTCAGGCTCGAACCGCCGGGCGTGTAAATATGCGGAGGTCGGGAGATACATCCAACAGTTATTGAACGGCTCTCCGACTTGGAGTGAGGTCACGGTGCGCGCGGTTCGGGGAATCACCGTCATGGCGATGTCGACGATCTTGACGGTGGCCCTCATTGGCATCGTCGACATCGAGCTTTCAACCCTCCCGGCTGCCGCCGTCGTCCCGCAATGGCAAACGACGGCGAGCTTCGCGCCCCTCGCTAACGTCAGTGCCGTTTCCTGCGCTCCGAGTGCATCGCCGAGTTCGGCAACCTGTGTCGCCGTCGGTGACGACGGAGGCCAGGCACCGTCAATCATTGTCACGGAGAACGGCGGGTCGATATGGTCCGATTCGACTCCTCCGTCGGGCGTGACCGCATTGTCGACCGTGTCGTGCCCCTCGGCATCTATCTGCTACGCAGGTGGAGGATCGGGAATCCTGAAGTCAAGCAATGGCGGCACGAGCTGGAGCATTCAGGACTCGTCCTTCCCGGCTCAGTCGATCTCTTGCTTCACGATCGACGAATGCACAGCGGTCGGCGGGATCGGTATCGTCAGCACAGACCGATGGCGTCCACTTGGAGCTCCCAGAATCCACCTTCTGGGCTGAACTCCCTGGCTGAGTGTGTCCTGCCCAGATGCCATCACTTGCGTCGCGGTCGGAGTGGTCGACTCGTTGCCCGTCAATCATCGGCACCCAAGATGGAACTACGTGGACAACCTCTGGATCAGCCGTCAGTAAACCTCTTGACTGGCGTTTCGTGTTCGGCGTCATTAACCTGTGTGGCGGTCGGAATTGCCAGTGCCGGTGGTGCCAACGCGTCTGAGCACGGTCGATTTCAGTGACTGGACGACCACGACGTCGATACCAATCGGGTCTCGCCTATTCTATCGCCTGCCCGAACGAAACAACCTGTATTGGCGTCGGAACGAACTTCAGCTCAATCCCGTATGCAGTGGGCACTTCTAACAATGGCTCGACGTGGTCATCACAGAGTCCGCCAAGTAATGCCGTCGAGCTCACTGGGATCGCGTGTTCCTCTGCCGAAGACTGCGTCGCCGTGGGGAACACGGGCAACATGGGAGCCGGCTCGACGATCATGGGCACCACAACGGGTGGGTTGTCATGGACACCGCAGGCTCCCCCCGCGGGGACTGGGCGGTTGAACTCTGTCTCATGCCCCACCACTGCCGATTGCTTCGCCGTCGGAGTCAACTCGGTTCTGGCCTCGGTCAACGAGGGATACGCCTGGACAGTACGGCCGATACCGCCAGAGGTCAGTGGTCTCAATGCAATCTCATGTGCGACGACTTCTGATTGCACTGCGGTGGGATTCGGCATCTTTGGCAGCCCTGTCATCATCGGGACCGTCGACGCCGGTGTGAGTTGGACTGTGGAATCGGTTCCCTCGGGAGTAGGCGTTCTAACGGCAGTTTCTTGTGTGACGTCTGCTTTCTGTCACGCGGTGAGCGACGTGGGTACGTCCTCACCCAGCATCATCCAAACCTCCAACGGCGGCGGGACGTGGACAACGGACAGCTACCCAGGAGTGGTGACCAACTTCTCTGGGATTTCTTGTCCGGATTCCATGCACTGCACCGCCGTGGGCCTGTCTTCCGTCGGACCAGGTGCGGTAATCTTGGACACCACCAACGGAGGATCCACCTGGGGCCCGCAAACGCCTCCGGCGGGAGCGACTTCTCTCAATGGCGTGTCATGCGTCAGCGACACCACGTGTTTCGCCGCCGGATCACATGTCATCGGTACGACAGATGGCGGTTCCCAATGGAACGACCTCGGAGCTCCCGCTGGGGCGACCGCCTTGAACTCCATATGGTGCATCAGTGCTTCAACATGCACTGCGGTTGGCGGCGCGAACATTGTCGAGACGACTGACGGAGGAACCGCCTGGTCCAGTGAATCCATCCCATCCGGTGTCGGTTCCCTCTTTGGAGTGGCGTGTGCCAGCCCGGTCAACTGCGAGGCCACGGGAACGGGCATCGGACACGGGGGCACGATCGCCACACTGTCGGCTCCGCCAACTGTCACGAGCTCCAGCCTCAGCGTTGGAACGATTGGGGTGCCCTACTCGGCATCGCTCGCCGCCAGCGGTGGACTGCCGCCTTATTCCTGGGCGGTGACGGGAGGAACCCTGCCGCCCGGACTCCATCTCGCGGCCAGTGGCACCCTGAGCGGCACCCCCACGATCTCGGGTGAATACCATGTGAGCTTCGCGGTGACAGACTCGAACAATCTCTCGAGCAATGCCAACTTGGTCATTTCGATTGATCCGATCGCGGCTCCTGGCTATTGGGAGGTTGCGAGCGATGGTGGGATCTTCAGCTACGGCGGCGCCCAGTTCTACGGTTCCACGGGAAGTCTGCACCTCAACGCACCCATCGTCGGCATGGCTGCGACCCCGGACGACACCGGCTACTGGCTACTCGCATCCGACGGTGGCATCTTTGCGTTCGGGAACGCGGTCTTCTACGGCTCCACCGGCGGCTTGCATCTCAACGCGCCGATTGTCGGCATGTCACCGACGCCGGACGGCGGCGGGTACTGGCTCGTCGCGTCGGACGGAGGCATCTTCGCATTCGGTGATGCGACGTTCTACGGATCTACCGGGGGCCTGACGCTCAATAAGCCGATCGTGGGAATGGCCTCGACCTTCGACGGGCTCGGCTATTGGCTCGTCGCATCTGATGGCGGGATCTTCGCGTTCGGCGACGCCTCATTTTTCGGCTCGACCGGTGGTTTGCCCCTCCAGAAACCGATCGTTGGCATGACCGCAGCGCCCGACGGGGGTGGCTACTGGCTGGTGGCGTCCGATGGAGGGATATTCAACTTCGGTGACGTGGGCTACTTCGGTTCGACCGGAGGGAGGCCGATCAATGCTCCGATCGTGGGCATGGACCGCACGCCGGACGGCCAGGGTTACTGGATGGTCGGGCGCGACGGAGGGATCTTCAGCTTTGGCGATGCAGGCTTCTTCGGATCAGCCGGCGGCATAACGCTCAATCGACCAATCGTTGGCATGACGGCGATACAGAGCTTCGGCTGAGCAATCAGGTCCTGATCGCTGATCGTCATCGGTGATTCAAACCGTGGACTCAGTCCCCACGAGCGAGTACTGCCGCGTCAGCCAGGCACACCACGCGCTGACGCCTTCACCCGTGCGAGCACTTGCCAGAATGACCTCGGCGGTGGGGTTCACCGCATTCAGATTGGCCAGAAAGAGATTCAAGTCAAAGTCGAGGTGCGGAAGAAGATCCACCTTGTTCACCACGACTACGTCCGCAGCCCGGAACATGACCGGATACTTCAACGGCTTTTCTTCCCCTTCGGTCACGGCGAACACCATGGCTTTCGCCTGCTCACCGACACGGAATTCCGCCGGACACACCAAATTCCCCACGTTTTCAATGATCATCATGTCGAGGTCGGGCAACGGGAGCCGTGCCATCCCGGCTTGCACCATCACGGCATCGAGATGGCACTCTCCGCCAAACCCCGCAGCCGTGTTCACGACTGATATGGCGGTCGCTCCCGCGCCTTCGAGTTGGTCAGCGTCGAGTCTCGTGGTGATGTCCCCTTCCAGTACGCCGATGCGCATCGATTCACCCAGGCGCTGCAATGTCTTGCGCAGAAGCGTCGTCTTCCCGGCGCCGGGCGAAGACATCAGATTCACCGCGCACACACCCGACGCCGCGAGCCGTCTGCCGTTGTCGTCAGCTATGCGGTCGTTCTCCGAAAGGAGGTTCTCCAGGATCGTGATCCGGGTTTCACCCGTCTCCTCATATCCTGAGTGATCCCCGACGTCGACGGCTCTCTTCTGAGGGTCGTCGTGATCGTGATCAAGATCGTGCTCGTGGATGTGACCCGTCCCGTCGGCATGGATGTGAAATCGGCCCATGGCTATGCACCAACCAGATCGATCGATACCACAAGGAGCTCTTCGCCGCTCACCAGGTTGACGTCGAACCCCTCGCAACGACCGCAAGCGAGGATCGGCAGATCGAGCGTGGTCCGTGCGCCACACGCCGCGCACTCGACCACCGCTGGCACCTGTTCGATCACGAGTGCTGCGTCTTTGAGCGTCGTGGCGTCCGACACGACCTCCCAACTGAATTGGAGTGCGTCGGGCACGACCTGACGCAGGTGCCCGATCTGCACGGTGACTTGGGACACCGGCCGCCCATCCGCGTGCTTTGCTGCCGTGCTTGCAATTGCGCTGCAAATGGAGAGTTCGTGCATCGCTGGCACCTCGCCTCGAGCATAACTGTCCACACCGAGACCGGCGACTGGTGCACTCGCAGATCCGATGGCCGCGCCAGCGCCCGCGTGTTCGCATTCGTGTTGGACATGGTCGACTGAGGTTCGTCGTCGCACGGGGTCGGCAGTCGGGGCGTGCACTTGTCTCGGGCCCCGGCGGGAGTGTGGCGCGGGGCGCAGACGTGGCACCGGGGCCTAGTATGGCCAGGGCAGGGTGTGCGTGCGGTAGCACCTTCGAGGTGCCCACCGGCGTGAGAGCGAGTGCAGCCGGAGAATCCATGGGTGACGCGGATCAGACGGGCGAGAACGAGCCGGACGCTCTGGCTTGGGCCGCCCCAGCGGAAGTGCTCCTCCGTGCGATCATCGAGCTGACGGACGATGCCGTCTTGACGTGCGACCGTGAAACCACCGTCACCTCGTTCAGCGAGAACGCCGAAAGGCTCTTCGGGCGCAGGCGCGGTGACGCGGAGGGTGTCCCCATGGGCCTCCTGTTTGCGCCGCATCTCCATCGGGAAGTCGAGGAGGTGATCGCCCGAGTGGGAGCCGGCGAACGGATCCGGCATTTCGAGACGGAGATCATCCGGCCCGACGGACTGCCCATTCCCGTCTCCCTCTCGCTAGCCCCCGTGTTCGATCATGAGAACGAGCCCCTTGGGCAGGTGGTCGTTGCTCGCGATGTCACCGAGCAGCACCTGGCGCAGGCCACGCTGGCAGAAATGGACGCCCAGCTCGAAGAGGCCGAGGCGCTTTCTGGCGTCGGCAGTTGGCTCTGGGACCTGAGAACCGGTGCAGTCCAATGGAGCACTGAGTTCCATCGGATCCACGGCATCGATCCGCTTGAATTCGCCGGTACGTTCGAGTCCTGCCTGGATCCGATCAGCCCCCAGGACAGAGAGAGAGTGCGTGAGGCCATGACCGAGTCGGTGCGCTCCTCCCGGCCACTCGACCTGGAGTATCGCGTCCTCCACGGTGACCAGAAGGCACACACCGTTTGGGTCCACGCCAACCCGACGCAGGGTTCCGACGGCAAGGCGGTGGGCCTACGAGGCATCGGCCAGGACGTCACCGATCAGGCAAGCCCCACTGGGACGTAAGCAACAACCCGGATTGAAGCACGAGCCGGGACTCCAATCCGGGTCCGAGCGGGTCGAGGCGCTCTCACTCATCCTCGGAGAGCTCCGCCTCGGCGTACAGGCGTACCTGGACGTCGGGGAAGATGCGGAGCATCAGCATGGTCGGTGAAGGCAGCGCGAAGTCCCGGATGTCGAAAACCTGCTCACCGCTAATGACGATGCGGTCATCGGACGCCGCCTCCAATCTGACGGTCCCCTCGGCGCGGCGCGTGATCCCATGGAAGGTCAGTTCCCCACGGAGGCGATATCGCCAGCCCGGTGCGCTGGGCGTGCACTCTTTGAGTTCCACCTTGGCCGTCGGGTATCGACGGGAGTTGATGCGCCGGTGGAGCTCGGCGTCGTAGAGCTTGTTCCCCGAGCTCAATCCAGTCATGTCGATGGTGAGCCACCCCGAGGGAGGGGTCTCCGTACTCAGTCCCCCATCGCCAATGACGGCGTGCAGCGACCCGGTGACCCCCGTGCTGCCGAAGCAGATCGGCCCGACGGTCGAGCGAGCGTCAATGAGCACCGCTGATCTCTTGGGATCCAAGGCGAACCGCCTCATGATCGGGTTCGTCGAGTCGCCGCCGTGAAGATTTGAACCCGAGAGAGGGTGCGATTCGAATCCCGCCGACTCCCGTACATGTGCCCGTACATGTGCCCGTACATGTGATGGACCGGACCCGGGCAGTCCCAGGGCATCGTCCTCCGATCCCGCCACGTGAGAGGTCACGTCGTCGCCGTCGTGCTCGAGCGGCATAAGGCGGCGTCTCCAGATGGACGTCGTGGAAACCGGAGACCAGGCCAGGTCGAGTTCGGGCACCCACCCGCCTTCGACCTCGGACAACACGGCATCGATGGTGGCGGTGGCCTGGTACCGACGGATCACCTCGCCGAGGTGCGCATGCTCCTCCCGGATGACACCCATCCACACCCGGAGAACACGCTCCCCTAACGGCGTCACCGAGTACACGCGGCGGGACTGGCCCGGCTGCCGGGCGTCCGATGAGACCTGCAGGAGGCCGTCCCGCTCGAGTTGGGCCAGGGCCCGGTAGACGGCGGGGCGGTCGACATGGCCGAAACGGAATTCGGCAAGCCGAGGCACAAGTCCGTAGCCGTAGCCGGGCTGCTCGGACAGGAGGAGAAGGATCGCCGGCAGCATGAACCGGCGAGGTGGCGCCAGCTCAAAACGCGCCACACCCTCAGTTGCCGACAGCCCCCCGGCTCGATGTTCCGTGGCCATGCACCGTCGATCCTCATCCGGTCGACCCGAGGTGTCAATGGCCGACGCTGGGCTACCTCGACTGCAACGGTGCAAAAGACACTCATTTACAGCGGCCCGAGCCGGGCTGAGACTGCACTGCAGCCGCACAACCCCGCGCGGCCAGGACCGGGGAGGGCACATTGACGGCGACTGACACTGCGACCGAAGAAGCGGTGGTGCACGTCCTCTGGATCAACGCGGGGCTCAGCTGTGACGGCGACTCTGTCGCATTGACCGCCGCGACGCAGCCCAGCATCGAGGAAATCGCCCTGGGTGCGCTACCGGGGCTGCCGAAGATCGCCGTGCACTGGCCGCTGATCGACTTCGAGTGCGGCCCAGTGGGCGGTGCCGACGACTTCATCGAATGGTTCTTCAAGGCGGACCGCGGAGAGCTCGAACCCTTTGTGCTGGTCGTCGAGGGCTCCATCCCCAACGAGGCGATCAAGAAGGAGGGCTACTGGTGCGGTTTCGGGAACAACCCCGACACCGATCAGCCGATGACCACCAGCGAGTGGCTCGACCGCCTGGCCCCGAAGGCGCTCGTGGTGCTCGCCGCCGGTACGTGTGCCTGCTACGGGGGCATCCATGCCATGGCAGGAAACCCCACCGGCGCCATGGGTGTGCCTGACTACCTGGGATGGGGCTGGACTTCAAAGGCCGGCATCCCTATCGTCTGCGTACCAGGCTGCCCGACCCAGCCCGACAACCTGTCGGAGACGATCCTCTACCTGCTCTACCAGGCCACGGGTCAGGCGCCCATGATCCCGCTCGACGACTCGCTCCGGCCCCAGTGGCTGTTCGGCGCCACGGTGCACGAGGGCTGCGACCGGGCCGGGTACTACGAGCAGGGCGACTTCGCGACCGAGTACGGCTCGCCCAAGTGCATCGTGAAGCTCGGCTGCTGGGGACCAGTCGTCAAGTGCAACGTGCCGAAACGAGGGTGGATCAACGGAGTGGGGGGCTGCCCCAACGTCGGCGGCATCTGCATCGGGTGCACCATGCCGGGATTCCCGGACAAGTTCATGCCGTTCATGGACGAACCGCCAGGTGCGACCGTGTCGACGTTGGCGTCGGGACTGTACGGGAAGGCCATCCGCGGGCTGCGGAAGATCACCATGCACACCCTCGACGACGAGCCCAGGTGGCGCACTCCCGGCAACGAGCTCTCAACCGGCTACCAGAAGATCTGGAGGTAGGCGCATGGCCACCAAGAAGTTCACCGAGGATGCCAACGGGCTCGTCGAGATGGCGTGGGACCCCATCACACGCATCGTGGGGAGTCTAGGCATCTACACCAAGATCGACTTCGGGAAGGGGAAGGTCGCGGAATGCCACAGCACCTCCTCCATTTTCCGGGGCTACAGCGTCTTCATGAAGGGCAAGGACCCCAGGGACGCGCACTTCATCACCAGCCGGATCTGCGGGATCTGCGGCGACAACCACGCCACCTGCTCCTGCTATGCCCAAAACATGGCATACGGGGTGTACCCGCCTGCCCTCGGCGAGCAGATCGTGAACCTGGGTGAGGCGGCCGAGTTCATGTTCGACCACAACATCTTCCAGGAGAACCTCGTCGGCGTGGACTTCTGCGAGAAAATGGTCGCCGAGACCAATCCCGGCGTGCTCGAGCAGGCCAACCGGACCGAGGCCCCGGGCGCGGCGGCCCACGGCTACAAGACGATCGGCGACATCATGCGATCGCTCAACCCCTTCTCGGGCGAGTTCTATCGCGAGGCACTCCAGGTCAGCCGCTACACCCGGGAGATGTTCTGCCTGATGGAGGGACGCCACGTGCACCCGTCGACCCTCTACCCCGGCGGCGTCGGCACAACGGCCACCATCCAGCTGTTCACCGACTACTACACGCGCCTGATGCGTTACGTGGAGTTCATGAAGCGGGTCGTACCGATGCACGACGACCTCTTCGACTTCTTCTACGAGGCGATGCCGGGCTACGAGGAGGTCGGCCGGAGGCGCATCCTGCTCAACTGCTGGGGCGCCTTCCAGGACCCCGAGGTGTGCAATTTCGACTACAAGGACATGACCAAGTGGGGCCGGGCCATGGGCGTGACCCCCGGCGTCGTCGTCGACGGCAAGCTCGTCACCAACGACCTCGTCGAGATCAACCTCGGCATCCGGATTCTGCTGGGTCATTCCTTCTACGACGACTGGGAGGACCAGGAGATGTTCGTCACCCGGGACCCCCTCGGGAACCCGGTCGACCGGCGGCACCCCTGGAACCAGCACACCAACCCCCAGCCGCAGAAGCGCGACTTCGACGGAAACTACAGCTGGGTGATGTCCCCCCGTTGGTTCGACGGCCAGGACCACCTGGCCCTCGACACCGGAGGCGGACCGCTGGCCCGGCTCTGGTCGACCGCCCTCTCGGGCCTGGTGCACACGGATCACCTCGACGCCACCGGCACCAGTGTGAAGATCCACCTACCCAAGACCGCCCTCGAAGGGCCGGTCGATTTGGAGTGGAAGATCCCGCAGTGGTCCAACACGCTCGAGCGCGACCGGGCCCGGACCTACTTCCAGGCCTACGCCGCTGCGTCAGCGCTCGACTTCATTGAGCTTGCCCTCAAGGACGTCCGGGCCGGCAAGACCAAGACCTGGGAGCAATTCGACGTGCCCGACGAAGCGATCGGGTGCGGCTTCACCGAGGCCGTACGTGGTGTCCTGTCGCACCACATGGTGATCAAGGGCGGCAAGATCGCCAACTACCACCCGTACCCGCCGACCCCGTGGAACGCCAATCCTCGCGACATCTACGGAACTGCCGGGCCCTACGAGGACGCGGTGATCGACACGCCGATCTTCGAGGAGAACACGAAGGAGAACTTCAAGGGCATCGACATCATGCGATCGGTACGCAGCTTCGACCCCTGCCTCCCCTGTGGCGTCCACATGTATCTCGGCAACGGAAAGGTGCTGAAGAAGGTCCACTCCCCCACGCAGGTGGCCCACGCGGACGAACTGTTCTGATCGCGCGGAGCAATGGCTGAACCCCAGAACCTGCGAGCGAACGGTGACCGGATTGAGCAGGCACTTACCGAACTCCAGGCCAGTGCTGATCCTCGGTCTCTGGCGCTGGCCGAGGAGTTGCTGCGCCTGGTCTCGGACCTCTACGGAGCCGGGCTGGCCCGCATGGCCGAGATCGCCCAGGCGCGTGCGCCCGAGCTGATCGCTGACTTCGCGGACGACGAGCTGGTCGCCAGCCTTCTGCTGGTCCAGGGCCTTCATCCGGAGCCGCTCGACGTCCGGGTGGAAGGCGCGCTGGAGTCCGTGCGACCGTTCCTCGGCCGGCACGGTGGTGACGTCGAGCTCCTCGCGGTCGACGATCACCTGGGGGCCGTGAAGCTCCGGCTCCTGGGCAACTGTGACGGGTGTCCGTCCTCGGCCGCCACCTTGCGTGGTGCCGTCGAGGTGGCCATCCTGGAGGCGGCGCCCGAGGTGACCCGTATCGTCGTCGAGGAGCCGAGCGCGGACAACACGCTGGCGGTACCAATCGCCCTAGGGGTCAAGAAGCCGTTGTACGACGCGTGCCCAACCGAGGTGGCGATCCGATGAGCGACCCGATCGCGGTACTGCAGCGCATCCGCGCCACGACCCCTCCCCGTCAGGCCGCTCCCGCGGAGGAGGTGTGCGAGCTTTGCGCGGAGACCATCGCCGGCGCGCACCGTCATCTCGTGGACCTGCGCTCCAGGACGTTGCTCTGCGCCTGTCGCGGGTGCTTCCTCCTCTTCGAGTCGGAGGGCGCCGGGGGCGACCACTTCCGCAGCGTGCCCGAGCGGTACCTGGCCTTCCACGACTTCGAGCTCTCTCCATCCCAGTGGGACAGCCTCCAGATCCCCGTCAGCGTCGCCTTCTTCTTCCTCAATTCGGAGCTCGAGCGGGTCGCCGCGTTCTACCCCGGTCCGGCGGGAGCGACCGAATCGGAGCTCCCGCTCGACGCGTGGACCGACCTGTACGCGGCCAACCCACAGCTGGCCACCATGCAACCCGATGTCGAGGCGTTCCTCGTCCGTGCAGCCAGTGACCGCAGCGAGCGTGATGCCGAGTGCTACATCGTGCCGATTGACGCCTGCTACGAGCTCGTCGGGCACCTCCGGATGCTGTGGAGAGGCTTCGACGGTGGCACCGAGGCCAACGGCAAGCTCGACGATTTCTTCGCCGACATCAGAGCGCGGGCGCAGTGACCGACCTGCAATTCGGGGTGGTGGACGCCCGAACCGAGCCGCACGCCGCCGTGCCGACGATCATGTTCCGAACGCGGGCCCAGGAGGCCGACGGGAAGCGCGTGCATGCGGCCGCGCTGCGTTGCCAGATACGGATCGAGCCGCAGCGCCGGCAGTACAGCGAGCGGGAGGAGGAGAACCTTTACGCGCTGTTCGGAGAGACGCCCCAATGGGGGAACTCGCTCCGGCCGTTCCTCTGGACGCACGTGTCGTCAACGGTCGGTCGGTTCGACGGGGCCACCGAGTTCGATCTTCCTGTCGAGTGCACCTACGACTTCGAAGTCGCAGGCGCCAAGTACATGCACGCGTTGGGCGACGGCGACATCCCGTTGCTCTTCCTCTTCTCGGGAACCGTGTTCACCCACGGCGCATCGGGATTCTCGGCCGAGCCGCTCTCGTGGTCGACGGAATCCTCGTACCGGCTCCCCGTTGCCGTCTGGCGCAGCACCATGGATGCCTACTTCCCCGGCAGCGGCTTCATCCGCGTTCGACGTGACACGCTGGACGATCTGCAGCGGTTCCGGGCCTTGCGGGGCCTCCCCACGTGGGATCAGGCCTTCGCCCAGCTCCTCAAGGAGGCCGAGGAGGGGCGCCCATGAGCGCAACCGGCACGAGATCCGCGCAACCCGTCGAGGACCGCTTCGAGACGGCGAGAACCGTGGCCGATGCAGTCCTTTACGAGGGGTACGTCCTCTACCCGTATCGGGCGTCCTCCCCGAAGAACCAGGTCCGCTTCCAATGGGGCGTCCTCACGCCTCGCTCGTACAGCGAGGCGGACGGCTCGGAACGCTGGTCCGCCCGGACCGAGTGCCTCCTCGACGCGGGCGACCGACGCATCCACCCGATCCTCCGGGCGCGCGTCCGGTGCCTGCAGACCCAACGGCGCAGAGTCCAAGCCTTGCTGACCGGAAAGACCCTCGCCTCCCCCGGGTCCGCGTTCGGACCCGTCGACGCCCTCGAGGTGGACGGGATCACCCACGTCGAGTGGGACGAGGCGATCGACCACATGGTGGACCTGCCTCCCCTCGTCATCCCTCCGGACGGCACCGCCGCCGACGAGCTGCCGTTCCACCTCGAGGGCGGATCCGAGACCGAGCCGGTCCACAGAGCGGACGGCGCACTGGCCGGTCGCTTCGTTCGTGACCGGCTCGCCGTCGAGGGCGTGATCCGGGTGGCCACGGCGCCCGCGGCGGACGGCTCGCCCTATGTGCACGTGGCGGTGACGGTCGAGAACGCCACGCCGTGGACCGACGACTCGGCCCGGAGAGCCGATGTCGTCGCCCACAGCCTGGTGGCGGTGCACACCATGCTGGCCGTCGACGGTGCGACGT
This sequence comes from uncultured Acidimicrobiaceae bacterium, assembly GCA_963755375.1. Taxonomy (GTDB): domain Bacteria; phylum Actinomycetota; class Acidimicrobiia; order Acidimicrobiales; family RAAP-2; genus Bog-473. Next base: position 1,211,229 of record CAVWKG010000016.1, read on the forward strand.
TCGTGTCGCTCCTCGATCCTCCCGACAGTGCGGCCGGGGCGGTCCTGTCGTGCCGCAGTGACGGCACGTTCCCGGTGCTCATCGGCGCCGACGACCTCGTGCTCTCGTCGCCAATCATCCTCTACGACCACCCCGAGGTGGCGCATCAGAGCCCGGGCGACCTCTACGACTCCCTCGAGATCGACGAGATCCTGGCCCTCCGCGTGATGACGCTCACCGACGCCGAGAAGGCCGAGGCGCGCGGGACGGACGCCCGCGCCGCCGCCATCATCGACCGCTGCGACTCCCTGTCCCCCGAGGGCATGGGGCGCCTGCACGGGGTGATGCGCCCCGTCGAGCCGGAATGGCTCACCGTGACGACGCCCGGAACGGACGCACCGCCGTGGTGGGACCCGGCCTCCGACGAGTCGGTCGATCCGTGGACGGATTCGGTGCACGTGGGGGGGGTCGACCTCGCCCACGGGTCGCCGGTCCGGCTCCACCCGTCCGGACAGGCGGACGCGCAGGACATGTTCCTCGACGGCCGGTGCGGCACGGTGACCGCCGTGTTCGGAGATGTCGATGGTGGGGTCCATCTGGCAGTCACGCTCGACGACGACCCGGCGGCGCGCGAGCTCATGTGGCAGGGCCGCTACCTCTACTTCCGTCCCGACGAGGTCGAGCCGCTGGCCGACCGTCGGGACGGCGAGACCCGGCCGTGACCGCCCGCATCCTCGTGGCGGGGATCGGAAACATCTTCCTGTCCGATGACGCGTTCGGTGTGGAGGTGGCGCAGCGGCTCTCCGGCCGGCCGCTCCCGGACGGCGTGCGGGTCGAGGACTACGGGATCCGGGGCATGCATCTCGCCTACGACCTTCTCGAGGGCTACGACGCGCTGGTCCTGGTCGACGCCGTCCCCATGGGTGAGCCCCCCGGGACCCTCGCGGTGATCGAACCCGAGCCCGCACCGCCGTCCTCGCTCGAGGGCGAAGGCGGCGTCCCTCGGGAGGTCGTCGACGCCCACACCATGAGCCCCCACCTCGTCCTCGCCACCCTGGCCCACCTGGGCGGGTCCGTCGATCGCATCGTCATCGTCGGATGCCAACCGGGCCATCTCGACGAGGGCATCGGGCTCTCCCCTGCCGTCCGGGGAGCGGTGACTCCCGCAGTTGACCTGTGCTCCGAACTCATTGCCGAGAGTGCCCAACCCGCCGAAAGGGGAATCCACAGATGATCCGTCGATTTGTCGTCTCGTTGCTCCTGGCCGCGATCGCCGGACTGGTGATCAAGTCGCTGCCAGACATCGCCCGCTACCTCAAGATGCGAGAGATGTGAGGTGAACATCGTCGGGTCCCTGTTCCTCGCTCTGCCTCCGCTGATGGCCGTCGGCAGGCTGGTGCTCGTCGGCCGATCGGCTCCCGAAGTTCACCGCTACCTGAGAATGCGGCGGATGCAATCACTGTGACCCGCTACTCCATCGTCCCGGACCGCTCGCAAGTGTGGATCGACGCCCGCTCCAACGTGCACCCGATCCACTCCAGCACCAGCGGCCTCGAGGGCTACGTCGAGTTGGACCTGGAGCCCTCGGGAACGATCGATCCCGCCACCGTGCCGGCGGGACGACTCTCCCTGGCGGTCGACCGCCTGAAGTCGGGCAACCGCATGGAGGACCGGGAGCTGCAGAAGCGGATCGATGCCAGGAAGTTCCCCAGGATCGAGGGGCAGCTCGAAGAGATCGCACCCAATGGATCCGACGCCAGTTATCGCGTCAGTGGAGAAGTGACGTTTCGAGGGGTGTCACGCCGGCACGAGGACCGCATGGACATCGCCGCCGTGGACGACCGCACCATTCGCCTTACGGGTGCATCGAGCTTCGACATCAGGGATTTCGGGATGCAGCCGCCCAAGGTGCTGCTCCTCAAGGTGGAACCCGAGGTCCAGGTGCGGGTGGAGATCTACGCGGTCGAGGACGAGTAGGAGGCGCGATCGCCATGTGTCTGGGCATTCCGGGGCAGTTGAAGGAAATATCGGAGGTCAACCGGCACCTGGCGCGGGTCGACGTCTCGGGCGTGACGAGGATCGTCAACATCGGCCTGCTCGAAGACGAGCCCTTGGCGCGCGGCGACTGGGTCCTGATCCACGTGGGGTTCGCCATGTCGAAGATCGACGAGGCCGAGGCCGAATTGGCGCTGGCCTCCCTGCAGCTCATGGGCCAGGCCTACGACGACGAACTCGACGCATTCTGGCGGTCGCAGATCTCGAATGAGACGGGAGGTACGTGATGGGAGTGATCATCGGGGTCATGATCGGCTACGCGCTCGGCTGCAGAGCAGGTCCGGAAGGGTGGTCGGAGGTCGAGGAGGCCTGGCACACCATCTCCACTTCGAAGGAGGTCAGGGACTTCGCTGACGGGGCGCTGGCCATTGCCCGCGATCTCCTCGAGAAGAGGATCGAGGTCATCACGGCCATCCTCAGTGCTCCGGACGACTCGTCACGTTTGCGCCCGGTGGCATAGGAGGGGCGACGGCGACACCAGCGACGGAAGGACACGCTCACCCATGAGGTTCGTCGACGAGTACAGGGACCCGACGACGGCCGGCGCGTTGGTGGCACAGATCACCACGCTGGCCGGTGACGACACGTTCAAATTCATGGAGGTGTGTGGCGGCCACACCCACACCATCTACCGGCACGGGATAGAGCACGTCCTTCCGGGCAACGTCGAGCTCGTGCACGGTCCCGGGTGCCCGGTCTGCGTCATCCCGATGGGACGGGTGGACGACGCGATCGCCGTCGCCGAAGAGCCCGGCGTCATCTTCACCTCGTTCGGCGACATGATGCGCGTGCCCGGGAGCAAGGGCAGTCTGCTCGGGGCCAAGGCCGGAGGGGCGGACATCCGCTTCGTGTACTCGCCTCTCGACGCGCTCCGGATCGCCGAGGAGAACCCGGGCCGCAACGTGGTCTTCTTCGCCGTCGGCTTCGAGACGACCGCTCCATCGACTGCCCTCACGCTGCTCGAAGCCCGGGCGCGGGATGTCACGAACTTCTCTGTCTTCTCCAACCACGTCACGATCGTCCCGCCCCTCCGAGCCATCCTGGAGTCCCCGGACCTCCGGCTCGACGGCTTCCTCGGCCCGGGGCACGTCTCCACCGTGGTCGGGCAGCGGCCCTACCGGTTCGTGCCGGCCGAGTACGGACTGCCCCTCGTCACCGCCGGCTTCGAGCCGCTCGACATCCTCCACGCCATTGCCATGCTGCTCACCCAAATCCGCGAGGGCCGCTGTGAGGTCGAGAACCAATATTCGAGGGTCGTGCGCGAGGGGGGCAACCCGCGTGCCCTGGCCGTGTTGGCCGAGGTCTTCGAGCTCCGCCCTCACTTCGAATGGCGGGGACTGGGATTCATTGCGCAGAGCGGCCTCAAGCTGCGCCCAGAGTTCGCTGCGTTCGACGCCGAACTCCGCTACTCCATTCCGAATGTCCGGGTGGCAGATCCCAAGGCATGCCAGTGCGGCGAGGTGCTCAAGGGCGTGATCAAGCCCTGGGAATGCAAGGTGTTCGGCACGGCCTGCACCCCCGAGACCCCCATCGGGACCTGCATGGTCTCCTCGGAGGGCGCGTGCGCGGCCTACTACAACTTCGGGCGGATGCACCGCGAGGCTGCGGTGACGCTGGGGCGTCGAAGCGGATCGCCCGCATGAGCGGCGTGGCCACGGTGGCGGCGGTCCGACTCCGAGTCCGGGTGGCCGGCCTGGTCCAGGGGGTGGGTTTCAGACCCCACGTGCACCGGTTGGCCACCCAACTCCAGCTCACGGGGCACGTCGGCAACGACACCCGGGGCGTATTCATTGAGGTCGAGGGTACGGAGGAGGCGACCGAGCAGTTCGTCAGCCGCCTCGTCACGGATGCGCCCGGTCCGGCCCGTATCGACGAGGTGCGCGCCCGTCCGGTGGCGCCGCAGGGCGGCATGGGATTCGCCATCGTCGAGAGCCATGACCTCGGCATGGTGCAGACGTTCGTGTCGCCGGACATCGCGACGTGTGACGCCTGCCTCGTCGAGCTGTTCGACCCCGCAAACCGGCGGGCGCGCTACCCGTTCACCAACTGCACCGACTGTGGGCCCCGCTTCACCATCACCCTCAGCCTCCCGTACGACCGGCCCAACACGACCATGCGCGGCTTCGCCCTCTGCGAGGCCTGCGCCTCGGAGTACCACGACCCCGCCGACCGGCGCTTCCACGCCCAGCCGATCGCCTGCCCCGACTGCGGCCCGCGCCTGTGGCTCGAGCATGGGGTCGGCTCTGACCCGGTGGTCGGCTCCGACGCGGCCATCGCCGCCGCCCAGGCGGCACTGGCGCGAGGCGAGATCGTCGCGATCAAGGGTCTTGGCGGATATCACCTGGCCTGCGACGCAGGTTCCGACGCCGCCCTGCAGCGGCTCCGGGCTCGCAAGCATCGCTTCGAGAAGGCGCTCGCCGTCATGGCCCGGGACCTCCGCGTGGCCCACACGCTGACCCGCATCGACTCGGCGGAAGCGGATCTCCTCGCTTCGGCCGTGCGGCCCATCGTCCTCTTGCGCCGGCGCACGAGCCCGGCCGAAGCGGTTCTCTCGGCGTTGGTGGCCCCGGGCAACCCTCGTCTGGGCGTCCTGCTCCCCTACACGCCACTCCATCACCTCCTCTTCGCCCCGGTCCCGGGGTCCGATCCTCGGGTCCCGGTCCCCGACGTGCTGGTGATGACCAGTGGCAATCTCACGGACGAGCCGATCTGCTACGAGGATCACGATGCCCGGCGGAGGTTGGGAGCCATCGCCGACGTGTGGCTGCTGCACGACCGCCCCATCCACGTCCCGTGTGACGATTCGGTGCTCGAGATCGACCCTGGCAGCGGAACCGAATCACCGATCCGGCGTTCACGGGGCTACGCCCCCCTTCCCGTTCGGCTCCCGTTCTCCACCCCGCCCACGTTGGCGGTCGGCGGCGAGCTCAAGAACACCTTCTGCCTCACCGCGGGCAAGGACGCCTTCGTGAGCCAGCACATCGGTGACATGGGCAGCCTCGAGACCTGGCAGGCCTTCGAACGCTCGACCGGCCAGCTCGCCGGGCTGTACGGCATCGGGGCAAGCCAGCTCGCCGCCGATGCCCACCCCGGCTACCAGACGAGACGCTGGGCGGAGGACGCATCGCCGCGTCCGGTGGCCGAGGTCCAACACCACCATGCCCATATCGCGTCGGTCATGGCCGAGCACGGCCTTCCCGCGCACGACCGCGTGATCGGCGTCGCCTTCGACGGGACGGGGTTCGGGACGGACGGCACCATCTGGGGCGGGGAGGTCCTCGTAGCCGGCTACGGCGACTTCGAGCGCGCCGGGCACCTGAAGACGGTCCCGTTGCCCGGCGGCGACGCCACCGTCCGTCGGCCTTGCCGCGTCGCGCTGGCGCACCTGCGCGCGGCCCGGATCGAATGGACCGAGGACCTGCCTCCGGCGGGTGCCCTCACGGCCGACGAGCGGGCGGTGCTGGCGCACCAGCTCGAACGAGGGACCGGGTGCGTGGCGACGTCGAGCATGGGACGCCTCTTCGACGCGGTGAGCTCGCTGCTCGGCCTCCGGCATCAGGCGACCTACGAGGCCGAGGCGGCCCTCTGCCTGCAGTGGGCGGCCGAAGAGGCACTGGAAAGGGGTGTCCCCGCCCGCCCGTACCGCTTCGACCTGGCCGGTGACGAATTCGACCCCTCCCCCGTACTGCGGGCGCTGGTGACCGACCTCCGGCGCGGCGCCAGCCCGGGTGCCATGGCCGCCGGCTTTCACGAGGCCGTGGCCCGCGTGATCGGCGATGTGGCCTCGCGCCAACGGGCGCGCACGGGCATCGACGTCGTCGCGCTGAGCGGCGGGGTCTTCCAGAACGCGCTGCTGGTCGGCCTCGCTCGCTGCGAGCTCGAGGCGCGCCATTTCTGCGTCCTGACGCACCGGGTCGTGCCGCCGAACGACGGCGGTCTCGCGCTGGGACAGGCGGCCATCGCCGGCTACCGCGCCGCCGTGGCTGGGACGGGGGCGGCGTGACGGGAGTGGACACCCCATCCCCGCTCGGAGGGGGACCGGCTGAGGACCTGGCGCCCGCCGCCTTGGCCCTGGCCCGCCGCTTCGGTGCCGGGGCCACCCTGTGGTGCGTGGCGCCGCAGTGGGCCGCCCACGCCCGCCACGTCGCCGTTGAGTTCGTGCACCCGGTCATCGTGGGCAAGCGGGCGCTGCCGGCGGTCAGCGTCGACGCGTCCGGGGCGGCCGAGTCCGTGCGCCTGCTCTCGCGACCCGGGGACCTCCTCCTGTGCGTGAGCACCGCGGCGGATCCGCTGGCGCGCGACCTCGTCACCCGGGCCGACGCCTGGGGCCTCACCAGCCTGTGGCTGGGTGCCGGCCCGCGACCCGGGGGAGTGCAGGGCGACGCCTCCGCCGACCACGTGGTGTGGCTGGAAGCTGTGGACGCGGCGGTTGCCGCGCGCTCGGGCGACCTCGTGTTGCTCTATCACCTGCTGTGGGAGCTGACCCATGTCGTCTTCGAGCATCCCGGCCTGCTCACGCCGGAGGCCGGGTGCGCCGACGAGGTCTGCGTGACGTGCTCGGACGAGGGACGGGTGGCCGAGGTCCGCACCGTCCTGGCCGAAGGCCGCATCGAGGTACTGGCGGGCGGACACCCCGAACAGGTCGACGGCCGGCTGGTCGACGGCCTGCGCCCCGGTGATCTCGTCCTGGTGCACGCCGGCGTGGCCGTCACCAGCCTCATGGCCGGGCGCGGGTCATGAACGTTGAGCCCACGGGCTTCCTGTATCCCTTCATTGAGGCGGATGAGCGCGACGCGGCGGCTCTCGTGACGGACCTGGTCATGTCGGCCCGGACCAAGATGCGGGAGTCGACCTCCCTGCGAGCCGACACGCTCGAGCGTTGCGCGTCACAGGTGGAAGCCGCCGGGGCCGCCATGGCGGAGCGCTTCGCGCGCGGTGGACGGCTGTTCAGCTTCGGCAACGGCGGCAGCGCGACCGACGCGCAGGGGACGGCGGAGCTGTTCCGCCATCCCCCGCACGGGAACCCGCTGCCCGCCCTGTCCCTGGTTGACGACCAGGCTGTCCTCACCGCGCTCTCCAACGACGTCGGCTTCGAGCTCGTGTTCTCGCGGCAGCTCATCGCCCACGCCGGCGAGCGCGACATCGCCGTCGGCTTCTCCACGAGCGGGGACTCTGCGGACCTCTTACGCGCCTTCGAGGAGGCCGCGAGGCGGGGCCTCCTGACGATCGGCCTCTGCGGATACGAGGGATCTGGCATGGCGACGAGCACTGCCGTCCAGCACTGTCTGGTCGTGCGATCCGAGAGCGTCCACCGGATACAGGAGGTCCAGGACGCCCTGACGCTCGCCCTGTGGGGGTCCGTCCAGCGGCACCTGACCCGGCAGGCCGCTGCCGGCGCACCGGGGCGACTCTCATGAGCGATGTCGCGCCCGATCCGGTCGCGGGCAACGACACGACTGCGGCAGGTGACAGGGAGGCCGCGGTCTTCGGGCGCATCGAGGCGTTCCGGCGCCGGCGACCTCGGCTGCGCGACGAAATCGTGACCCTGGCCCACGGGGCCGGCGGCAAGGCGTCGGCCGCCCTGCTGAATGCCGTCTTCCTCCCGGCCTTCACCCCCGAAGACGAGGCGGGCCACCGTCCGGCCCAGACCGACGCCGCCCTCATCGCCCTCCCGTCAGGTGACCGCCTGGCCTTCAGCACCGACTCCTATGTCGTCAAGCCGTTGCGCTTTCCGGGTGGCTCCGCCGGCCATCTGGCCGTGCACGGGACGATCAACGATCTGGCCATGATGGGCGCCCGCCCGCTCGCGCTCTCGGCCGCCTTCGTCCTCGAGGAAGGGATGGCAATCGACGTGCTGCGCGAGGTGGTGGCCGACATGGCGTCGGCGGCCGCGGCCGCCGGCGTCCCAGTCGTCACGGGTGACACCAAGGTGGTCGACCGGGGCGCGGCGGACGGCATGTACATCACCACCGCGGGCGTGGGCGTGGTTCCCGCCGGTCGCGACCTCCATGCCGCCTCTGTGGCCATCGGCGACGTCGTGCTCGTGTCGGGCACCATGGGTGATCACGGCACGGCGGTCATGCTGGCCCGCGGGGACTTGGCTCTCGAGGCGGACATCGCTTCGGACACCGCGCCGCTGCACAGAATGATGGAAGAGCTCCTCGCAGCCGCTCCGGACACCCGCTGGCTGCGCGACTCGACGCGCGGGGGCGTCGGGACCGTGTGCAACGAGCTGGCGCGCGATGCCGACCTCACCGTTGTCCTCGACGAACAGTCGCTCCCCGTCGTCCCCGCCGTCGCCGCGGCCTGCGAGCTGCTGGGGATCGACCCCCTCTACGTGGCCAACGAGGGCAAGCTGGTCGCAGTGGTGCCGCCGGGCCAGGCGGACGCTGCGCTGCGCGCGCTGCGAGGCCATCCGCTCGGTTCGGCCGCGGCTCGTGTCGGAGAGATTCGCGCCGAACCCCCGGGGATCGTGGTCCTGCGCACTTCGATGGGCGGGACCCGCATTGTGGACATGCTCGTCGGCGACCCGCTGCCGCGCATCTGCTAGCTCGGCCGAGGCTGTCGGGGCAGTCCCAGGGGTCGGCGCGGAGCCGGCGGACTCACCATTGCGAGGAGTTTGTGAGCGTCCTCTCCAGAATGCCCAACGTGGCGCGTAAGGCCGACTCGGGAATGATGGGGAAGATGTCAGCCTCCTTCCACTGTGGGTCGATCGTCGACCAGTCGTAGTAGGAGGTCACGAGCGTCCCGTCGTCGGCCGGCTCCAGCCTGTAGCCGTAGACATGGCCGATCTGCGGCTTGATCTGGCCCTGAATCGTCCAGGCGATCTCGCGATCGGGCTCGAACTTGGTGATGTGGACCGTGACGTCGTAACGCCCCATCGGGAAGTCGTTGAGTGCCTCGCGATCCATGTGGATGACGAACTCGTCTCCCACCTTCGTTGCTGGCACACCGGTCGAGTCCATCAACATGCCCGAGCTGTCGATGGTCACGTGACCCTTCGGGTCACTGAGCAGAGCGAAGATGCGCCCCGGCTCAGCCGGGATCGGTCGCCCCACCTCCATGCGCTCCACCTTCTCGTCCGTTGCCGACGTCTCTTCGCTCATGAATGCATTGTGCCACTCCGAGGCGGACCGCTACCCGGACTCGCCCTGGCGCACGAGTGCAGCCTGGAGGCCGAGCAGCTCTACCGTCGTGGACCCGGACTTGAGGGCCTCGAAGAACCCAGCCTCCTTCTCCTCGCGGGCGCGCCCGGCAGCCAACACGTCGTCGACCGCCACCCGCCGCACGAACGCCACGCCATCGACGTCGGCGACGACCCAGTCCCCCGCGGCCACCTCGACGCCGCCCACCCGCACGGGGATCCCGACCGTCCCCGGCTTGTCCTTGGTCGCGCCGGTGAGCGCGATGGTGGCCGAGAACACCGGGAAACCGTGGGCTTCGAGTGCGGCGACGTCGCGCACCCCGCCGTCGAGGACCAATCCGGCCAGTCCGGCTGCCTCGGCCGCCGTGGTGAGTACCTCGCCCCAATACCCGCGATCGGCCACCTGGCCCACGTCAACGACGAGGACGCTCCCCCGCGGAGCCTTCGTCACGGCCACGTGCACGGCCAGGTTGTCCCCCGGCGTGCAGCCGACGGGGTAGGCCGGGGCGGCGACAGTGGCGCCGGTCCAGGCCGGTCGGAGCCGGCGGTCCGCGGCGAGGCCGCCCGACTCTCCGATGGTGGCCGAACCGAGTCGCGTCAGAGCCGCCGCGACATCTTCGGAACTCGTGTTCGTCGTACTCACGTCGTGGTCTCCTCGGTCGGCTCAGGCGGTTGCGTCTGCATTCGAGCACCCGGCAGGGGCACCGCACCAGCCCTACACTCCCCCGGGTGTCCGACCACATGCTCATCGTGACGCAGGTGGCCCCCTATGCCGACGGGCCGGCGGGTGTGCACGGCGTGCTCGGCCAGGCGGCCACCGGCTTGAGCGAACTGGCTGGCCTCGCCGGACTCACCTCCACCGTGGTGACCGACGTCGACGACGTCTCCCTCCGCGATCTCGGCGCGGCCCGCGTCCTGGCCCTGTTCACCATCGGCGAGACCCCATGGTCCGCGGACCAGAAGACCGCGGTCCACCGGTCCTGGCGCGCTGGCGACCTGCGCATCCTCGGCGTCCACTCCGCCACCGACGCCAACCACGGCTGGACCGAGTACGGCTCCATGCTGGGCGCCCGCTTCGACGGCCATCCCTGGACACAGGACTTCGCCATCGACGTGGTCGATACCGACCACCCGGCCACTGCCCACCTGGGTACCCGGTGGGAGTGGCGGGACGAGGTCTACCTCTTTGCCGGTCTTCGACCCGACGCCCGCGTCCTGCTCCGGTTGGCCGGGGACCAGGTGGATCTGTCGGCGCCCGGAGGGCGCGTGCCCGACTGCGGCTTCCCCCTCGCCTGGAGCGTGGAGGAGGACGCCGCCCGCACCTTCTACAGCGCGCTCGGCCACTTTCCCGGAGCCTGGGAGTCCCCCGTGTACCTTCGCCACCTCGCCGGGGGCCTCGCCTGGCTGGCGGCGAGCGCCTAACCTGACGTCCATGTCAGGCTCATCGTCCGTGGATTCGCTTCCCGAGGTGATGGCAGCGGCCGTCTACCAGTCACCCGGCGTGGTCACGGTGGAAGAGCGGACGGTCCCGCGGCCAGGGCCGGACCAGCTCGTGGTGCGCGTGCACGCGTGTGGCATCTGCGGGTCCGACATCCACCAGCTGCGCGACGGCTGGGGCTTCACGCCGGGCGCGGTGGCCGGCCACGAGTGGAGCGGGACGATCGCTGCGATCGGCGACGCCGTCACCGGGTGGTCCGTGGGCGAGCTCGTGGTGGGGGGCGCCTCCCCGCGCTGCGGCACCTGCCGGCGCTGCCTGGAGGGCAAACCTTCGCAGTGCGAGAACCGCAACAGCATGACCTCGGACCATTCGGACGGCGCCTTCGCCGAGTACATCCTGTGCCGTGCGGGCGGTGTCCTGCGCCTTCCCGAGGGCCTCTCCCCGCGCCATGCCGCTCTGGCCGAGCCGCTGTCGGTGGCGCTGCACGGCATCACGCGATCGGGCGTCGCCCCCGGCGACAGCGTGATGGTCTTCGGCGCGGGTCCGATCGGTGCGCTGAGCGTGGCCGCGCTGCGCGCCATGGGCATCTCGGACGTCACCGTGGTGGAACCGCACGAAGGACGGCGCCGGCTGGCCGCCGAGCTCGGTGTGACCTCGCTCGTCGACCCCGCCGACCTGGAGGTGTTCCCACCTTGGGAGCCAGAACGCATGTCCGCGCGCGCCGTGCACGTCGTGCTGGAGTGCTCCGGGCACCGGTCCGCCATTGAGGCGGGGTTCTGTCAGCTGGCCCGTGGCGGCATTCTGGTCATGGTCGGTGCCGGCATCGACCACCCCACCTTCGACATCAACCGCATGATCCTCAACGAGTTGACCGTCACCGGTTCGTTCGTCTACGACCTGGGCGGTTTTGAGCGGGCGCTGGAACTCCTGGACTCCGACGGGTTCCCGGCCGACCTTCTCATCGACCCCGGCGATGTCCCGCTCAACGGTATCGGCGATGCGCTCGAGGCTCTGGCGGGTGGGCGTATTGCCGGCAAGGTGATGGTCGTCCCGGAGGTGCGTTCCTAATGGCTCATCCCTTCTATCCCTCGGGTAATCCCCGGTTCAACCACGTGGCCATGTCGCTGCCGGCGGACCTACTGGACGCCGCCAACCGGGCCGATGTCTGTCGCTTCTTCGACGAGGTGCTCGGCTTCGAGGAGATGGAGGTGATGACGGAGGATCGTCGTCGCCTCATCCTGAGCTGCGTCCACTGGGATCAGTTCATCTTCCTGATCGCCGAGGACGACCCGATGCGGTGCCCCCGCATGGACCACTACGGCTTCGCCGTCGGATCTCTCGACGAGCTGCGGGGCATTCAGGAGCGGGCCGAGGCCTTCCGCAAGAAGGACGACCGCATGGAGCTGATCGACCTCCACATGGACGACCAGAAGATGGTCAAGATCCACTCCGTCTACGTGCGCTACCTCCTGCCGATGACGATCGAGTTCCAGTACTGGGAATTTCCGGAGCCGGTGGCGTCCAACTGAGCACACGACGGGCCTGAACAGTCGGGCGGGACCGGCGGTACGGTGCGGGGATGACCAGTCCAACGTCCGCGTCCGAGCGGGCCGAACGCTTCCTGTCGCTGCACACCCCGGGCGCGCCCCTGCTCATGCCCAACGCCTGGGACATCGGGTCGGCCGCCTTGTTCGCCTCGCTCGGGTTCGAGGCGATCGCCACCACGAGCGGCGGCTTCGCCGCCACGCGGGGTCGCCTCGACGGGGCCATGACAAAGGACGAGGTGCTGACCCACGGCGCCGAGCTGGCCGGGGCGGTCGACATCCCGGTGTCGGCCGACCTGGAGAATTGCTTCGCCCACGACCCTGGTGGGGTGGCGGCCACCATCACGGCAGCGGCCCGCGGCGGCCTGGCCGGCGGGTCCGTGGAGGACTTCACCGGTGACCGGGACGCCCCCATCTACGAACTGCCCCACGCCGCCGAGCGGGTCCGGGCGGCCGCGGAGGCCGCCCACGCCGGACCCGTCCCCTTCGTCCTGACGGCTCGGGCCGAGAACTACCTGCACGGTCGGGAGGACCTGCCCGACACCATCGCCCGTCTGCAGGCGTACCAGGTGGCCGGGGCGGACGTCCTCTTCGCCCCGCGGGTGGTGGACCCGGTCGATCTGCGTCAGCTGCTCTCCTCCGTCGACCGCCCGGTCAGCGTCCTGGTGCTCCCGGGCGCACCGAACGTCGGAGAGCTGGCCGACCTGGGCGTGAGCCGGATCTCGGTCGGCGGCGCGATCGCCGTTGCCGCCTACGGCGCCGCCATCAACGCCGTGACGGAGCTGCGCGACAAGGGCACGTCTGGCTATTGGGACCTCGCTGCCGTGGCGCGTCCGGTGATGGGCGACGCCTTCAGGCGCTGACCGCGACCGTCACTTCAATCTCGACCGCTCCGTTGCGGGGCAGCGCAGCCACCCCGACGGCCGAGCGGGTGTGGCGCCCCGCCTCGCCGAAGACATCGGCCAGCACCTTGCTGGCTCCGTCCACGACGGCGGGCTGTTGATGGAAGTCCGGCGCAGAAGAGACGAAGCCAGTCACCGTCAGGACTCGCTCGACCCGGTCGAGGGAGCCCAACGCGTCCTCCAGGACAGCCAGTGCATTCAGCGCGCAGACGGCGGCGGCCTCGTTGCCCTCCTCCACCGTCACGGTGTCGCCCAGGCGCCCGAGGCACGTCAGCTCTCCGGCGATACGGGGCAACTGCCCCGACGTGCGGGCGACCCCGTCGTGCACCACCACCGCATCGAGCGGGTCGTGGGGCGGATGCGGCCCGTACAGCGTGAGGCCCAGCTCGGCCAGCCGGGCGCGGATTCTGCCCTCGCTCACCGCCCTACCGCATGTAGGGCCAATAGCTGGCGAAGGTGGCGTTGACCTTCTCGGGCAGCGGGAAGATCCCGCCGAGCTGCTTGGCGCCCCAGATGATCTTGGCGGACCGCTCGACCAGCGCTGTGTTGTGCATCGCCCTCTCCATGGTCGTGCCGATCGCCACCATCCCGTGGTTGGCGATGAGTGCCGCACTACGGCTCTCGAGCGCCTTCACCACCTGCTCGGCCAGTTCGGGGGAGCCGCTCGCTGCGTATTCCGAGCAGCGGATGTCCCCGCCGAGGTAGACGGTGAATTCGTCGATGCAGCTCGGGATGTCCTCGTGGGCGACGGCGAACATGGTCGCGTGGACCGCGTGCGAGTGGATGCACACCGCGAAGTCCTCGTAGGCCGCCTGGACGGCAATGTGGAGGTACTTCTCCGAGGTGGGGCCGCGCTCGCCCGAGACGACCTCGCCGGCGGGGTCCACGATCACGATGTCGCCCACTTTCATGAGCCGATAGTCGAGCGAGGACGGGGTGACGGCGATGTTGCCGTCCTCCATCCGGGCCGAGATGTTCCCCGAGGTCCCCTCGACGAGCCCCTTTTCGAGGAGCTCCTTGGCCGCGGCAACGATCTGTTCTGGTGCGTTCTCAATGAAGGCCATGGCCCGGGGTCTCCTCACGGCTCAGCGGGCGAACGTCCTCGCCCGGCGGTCGCCCCGATCGTACAACGCCGGCGGCAATGCCTGACACCGCTGTCAGGGAACGGGTGCCGGGGTACTCTCTGGCCATGGGACTTCTAGACGGTCGTGCGGCGGTGGTGACGGGTGCGGGCCGAGGGATCGGGCGGGATATCGCCCTGTGTCTGGCCGCAGAGGGGGCCAGAGTCGTGGTCAACGACGTCGGCGTGACCCTCGGGGGTGCGGGGACCGAGGAGGACCCGGCCGCCCAGGTCTGCCAGGAGATCGAGGCGGCGGGGGGCAGCGCTGTCCCGAACTACGACTCGGTGAGCGACTTCGACGCTGCGGGCAGGATCATCGGTGCGGCAGTGGACACCTTCGGCTCGATCGACATCGTCGTGAACAACGCCGGGATCGTGCGCGACCGGACCGTGGTCAAGATGGACGAGGCGGACTACGACGCCGTGATCGCCGTGCACCAGAAAGGCACCTTCAACACGGTGCGGCATGCAGCACCGATCATGAAGGACGCCGGCTATGGGCGCATCGTCAACATCACGTCCTCGGCCGGGCTGCGGGGCAACTTCGGGCAGACGAACTACGGCGCCGCCAAGGCCGCCATCATGGGCATGACCTTCGTGTGGGCCCTCGAGCTCGGCCGGTACGGCATCACCGTCAACGCCGTCGCCCCCGCCGGTTTCACCCGCATGACCGAGGGCCTCTACGCCGGGGCGGCGCCACCCGCCGACCAGGATCCTGCGCTCAACGCCCCGCTGATCGCCTTCCTCGCCTCCGAGGATGCCTCTTACGTGAACGGGCAGGTGCTCGGGCGTACCGGCTTCGCCTACACCCTGTTCCAGACGCCGCGGCAGATCGCCACCATGTGGCGTGAGGGCGGCTGGACCCCCCAGGAGGTAGCCGACCACTTCCACGAGGTCCTGGGCCAGCACCTCCAGACGGTCGGCATGGGCGAGCACCCGCTCCTGGGCAAGAAGGAGTAGTTGCCCCGGGGAGGAGTCGCTGCCCGAGGCGGCTCGCTCTCGGCCTGGGTAGGGTGGGACGGCTGAAAGCGGACCATCCAGGGAGGGCACCCATGCTCGTGCGGGACACCATCTACATCAACGGGGCCTGGGTCCCTTCGACCGGCAAGGGCACGCTGAAGGTCATCGACTCGGCCACCGAGGAGGTCTTCGCGACCATCCCCGAGGGAACGCCCGAGGACGTCGACAAGGCCGTTGCGGCCGCGGCGGCCGCGTTCCCGGGCTGGGCCGCCACGTCGCGGGAGGAGCGCGCCAAGCTCCTGACCCGCATCGGCGAGGCCCTGGCCGCCCGCACGGATGAAGTGGCCCAGGTCATCTCCCACGAGGTCGGCATGCCGATGACGCTGTCGGGCTCCGTCCAGGTCGGCCTGCCCGCAGGCGCCTTCGCTGACGCCGCCAAGGCCGCCGAGAGCTTCGAGTGGGAGGAGGAGATCGGCAACTCGCTCGTCGTGCACGAGCCCATCGGGGTCGTGGGCGCCATCACACCGTGGAACTTCCCCCTGTACCAGGTCGTGCTCAAGGTGGCCCCCGCGCTGGCCGCCGGCTGCACCGTGGTCCTCAAGCCCAGCGAGGTGGCGCCGATCAACGCCTTCATCCTGGCCGACATCATCGACGAGGTCGGCCTGCCGGCCGGCGTGTTCAATTTGGTAAGTGGCGTCGGGCCGGTGGTAGGCGAGGCCATCGCTGCGCACCCCAAGGTCGACATGGTGTCGTTCACGGGCTCCACCCGGGCCGGGCGCCGAGTCATGGAGCTGGCCGCCGAGGGCATCAAGCGGGTCTCGCTCGAGCTGGGCGGCAAGTCGGCCAACATCCTGCTCGACGACGCCGACCTGGCGGCGGCCGTGCCGGCCGGGGTATTCGCCTGCTACATGAACTCGGGCCAGACCTGCTCGGCCCTCACCCGGATGCTCGTCCCCCGGGACAAGCTGGCCGAGGTGGAGGAGCTGGCGTCGGGCGCGGCGGCCGGCTTCGCCCCTGGCGACCCCTTCGAGCCCGGCAAGCTCCTCGGGCCGCTCGTGTCCTCGGTACAAAGGGAGCGGGTGCGGGGCTACATCAACAAGGGAATCGAGGAGGGGGCCAAGCTGGTCATCGGCGGTGCGGCCGCACCCGAGGGACTGGAGAAGGGCTTCTTCGTCCAGCCGACCGTCTTCTCCGAAGTCACGCCCGACATGACCATCGCCCGGGAGGAGATCTTTGGTCCCGTCCTCTCCATCATCCCCTACGACACCGAGGAAGAGGCGATCGAGATCGCCAACGACACCCCGTACGGCCTGTCCGGCGGAGTGTGGAGCAGCGACCCGGCCCGGGCCGAGAAGGTGGCGCGGCAGATGCGGACCGGTCAGGTCGACATCAACGGCGGAGCCTTCAACCCGGGCGCCCCCTTCGGCGGCTACAAGCAGTCGGGTAACGGCCGTGAGCGTGGCAAGTACGGGCTCGAGGAGTTCATCGAGACCAAGTCGATGCAGCGCTGAAGCAAGTTTGGCGGGCGGGCGCCGCGTCAGCCGGACCCCGGCACCGCCGGTGGGGTCCCGCCGGGGGTCAACACCTCGATGCCCGACGAGTTCGCTGACGCGGTCGTGCCGACGCCGAAGACGAGGCGTCGCCCACGGTGGCGATGCCAGACCAGTTGAACTGGGGCAGACCGACCTGGGTCAGCAGGCGCCCGCTCGAGGCGTCGCGTACTGGCGGCGCACCCTTTTGGAGGGACGGCGCGCCGTCGAACCAGATCAACCAGCAGGTGCCGCCGTCCGACAACGACGTGCAGCTCTTCTCCTGTGCACGGGCGTCACGAGGTCGCGCCGGACGTCACCGGTAGCATCTCGGACGCGGAGGTCATATGAGCACAGCGCGCAACGGCGATATCGAGATCTACTACGAGGAGTTCGGGGATCCGGGCGCGCCAACCCTCCTCCTGGTCAACGGCCTCGGATCACAGTGCCTGAACTATGCCGTGGAGTGGTGCGAGCTCTTCTGCCACGAGGGTTTCCACGTCGTGCGATTCGACAATCGCGACGTCGGGCTCTCCTCGAAGCTCGACGGAACCGACTACTCCCTCACCGACATGGCGAACGACGCCGTCGCCGTCCTCGACGCGATCTCCGTCGAGCAGGCGCACGTGATGGGCTGTTCCATGGGGGGCATGATCGTGCAGAGGCTCTCCATCGACCACGCCGATCGCGTGCTCTCCATGACGTCGGCGATGTCCCGGACGGGTGAGCCCGGCTACGGCGACAGCTCCAAAGAGGCTCTGACCTTTTTGCTCGCCCCGGCGGCGCCGTCGCGCTCGGCCTACATCGACCGCCAGGTGGCCGCGCTGCGCGTGTACGGATCCAAGCCCGAATGGCTCGACGATGGCGCCATACGAACCCGAGCCGCCGCCGCCTACGACCGCTGCTTCTGCCCGGAAGGTGTCGGGCGACAGATGAAGGCGATCATGCGGGACGGCTCTCGCGCCGATCAGCTCGCCGAAATGGACCTACCGGCCCTGGTCATTCACGGCAGCCGGGACACCCTCATCGACCCGAGCGGTGGTCGGCAAACCGCTGCGCTGATACCCGGCGCTTGCTACGTCCAGATCGACGGCATGGGTCACGATTACCCGCCTCCGGTCTGGAAGGAGTGGGTGGCCGTCTGGACCGAGTTCGCGCGGTCCGCCGTCAAGACCTGAGAGACCAGGCGACTCAGGGCGTCAGCGACTGCCGGCGCTCCCGTTCGCCTGTGCCGTCCGGTGCATCCACAGTGACGCATTGGCGGCAATGGCTGCCGTGAGCAATCTGCCCGCGAAATATGTCCACAACAGCAGCGCCAGCGCGATGCCGATCGCCCCGTAGAGGGCCGATTTCCGCGAGACGACGTGCACGACGTAGGTGATGGTGAGCAGGTGGAGGACTCCGACACCCAGACCGAAGATGAGGGCCCCGGGCAGGAGCGCCCACCATTCGCACTCGTCTCGCGGCAGCCACCACGAAGCCAGGTACCAGGCGCCGGCCGACACGACGATGGTCAGGAGCAGGGCCACGACGCGCAACCCCAGTGACTGGGTGCCCAGCCAGGCAGCCAGATCGGCCACGCCGAAGAGGACGGTGACGAACCCCACGAGGATCAGAGCGGCCCAGAGCGTGGGCTTGCCCGCCGGTTGCACCCTCCAGATCAACCGGTGCACGATCCACAGCACCTGGACGAGCGAGCGTGCCGTGAGAACCAGGGCAAACCCGCCAACGAACAGAGCAAACAGGCGGTTGGCCAGGGACATGGTGCTGGTGCTGGCGACGGCACTAGCGAGCAGTCCGCCGATACCGGCCGATCGTGCGGCGTCTCCCGGATCCTGCCCCGCAGCCGTCGAGGCCAGGCCGAAGCCGGTGACCATGACGAAGGCATAGGGAACCAGGAACATGAAGAGGCGGAACGCCACCGCCGCCGCCAGCACGCCTCCCCCCGTCTGCGCATCCCGTTCGACCGCCTCGAACGCCGTATCGATCGATGCCGAGTCCGCTCGCCGTGCCTCGATCCCTGCTCGAGTCCGTACCGCTCGTTCGCGCAGACGCGCCACGCGGTTCCTGACCGAGTCCGACGCCGGCGGGGGGATGGCGGGCCCACTCGGTTCAGGCGACTCCGGCAGCTCTGACGGCTGGGGCGCTTCACCTCGGCCTCCGTCAGGGTCCTCAGCCACGGTCATGGTGCATTCTTCACCCACGCCGGACGTGAGTCTCACATTGCTCGGCGGATCCGTGCCATCTCTTAGGATCCCGCGGTGCGGATCGGTCTCGGGCAATGGGCGAGGTGCTGCCTGGGGACCCTCGTTGCGCTCACACTCCTCATGGCCGCGAGCACACACGCGACGGGCGAGCCACCTTCCTCGAGCACCCCTCATCCGCTCGTCGGCGCCTACTACTACCTCTGGAACCCGGAGAACTTTGCCGGCGGAACCCTGCGCGCCCGGCTCGTGCCGCCCCAGCTGCCCGCCGCCTCGCTCGTGAACTCCACGAGCCCGCAGACGGCCGCACGGGATATCACCAACGCCCGAAAGGCGGGGATCAACTTCTTCGCCGTGGACTGGTGGCCCTACGACGCCGGTTACTCCGGAGAGAACTACCAGCACGCCGATGACGCCATGAAGGACTTCTTGGCCGCGCCGAACATCGCCCAGATGCGCTTTGCCATGTTCTACGAGACGTGGAACCTGGGCTTCGATCCCGGCCGCGAATCCACGCCCGTCACGTTTCAGATGGAGTTGCACTTCGACTCGGACATGATCTCGTTCGCCAGGCACTACTTCCACAACCGTTCCTACCTGCGCATCGACGGCCGCCCGGTCGTCTTCCTGTACCTGACCCGAACCCTCACCGGCGACGTCGCGGGGATGATCGAGGGCGCGGCGCAAGGTCCTCGAGGCGCAGGGCTTCAACCCCTACTTCATCGGGGACGAGGTCTATTGGCGCGTCACACCGGAGGACCCCAACCCGGCGGGCCCCCTCCTGACCACGACGCCGCAGGTCTCGCGCATCGAGCAGTTCGACGCGATCACCTCCTACATCCTGTACTACGGAGATCCCGATTTTCTGCTCGGTCCGACCAAGGACTTCATCGGCTATCCCGGGACCACCGACATCGTGGCCGACGAGAGACATCTCCTGAGCGCCTACCGCGCGGCGACCAACGGCCGCGTGCCGGTGGTTCCCGACGTTTCGTCGAGCTTCAACGACCGTGGTTTCCGGCTACCGACGAACCATCCGGCCCAACCACGCCAGTGGTTGCCGGGCGAGGGTCCGGCCTCGACCCTCGATCACCTCTTCCGTTGCGTTGCCATCCCTGAGGTCAGCCCCACCCTCCCGATGGTCATGGTGACATCGTGGGACGACTGGAACGAGGACACCGGCATCGAACCGATCGGGGGCACCCCGACCCACCTCGACGACAGCCCCTCGGGGGACGCCTACACCGAGGGCTACGAGTACGGCGGCGAGGGGCGAAGCGCCCTGCGGGCGCTGCGCGCAGACGTGGCGCTCTTGGATCGCCGGTTCTCGGGTACCCGTGGCGGCGCCGCCCGGAGCGAGGGTTCGAGCGCTGCGGGCTCGTGTTGAGGGTCCGCCCGGGGCACCGCCGGGAGGAACCGAGTCCGAGGTCAGGGTCAGGGGAGCCCCGTCAGGAGTGCCCGGAACGGCCGCGGGACGGCCCCGGGCGTAGGCTGGATGGGCACCCGTGGAGTGCCCGGACGATCCTTCCCGGTCGTGCGGTGCTGCGGGTGCGCACAAAGGAGCACCATGACCACATCCGATTCTCTGTCTGATTCTTTGCATGTCGCCGCGCAGCTCGACGAGGACCACGCACCCGAAACGAATGGCCGTATACCGGTCTGCCGACGGTGCGGCGCACGGACGGACGGCCCAACGGGGCTGCACCACGTCCTGCAGGAAGGTCGCATCACGCGCTCGAGCGAGTGGCTCGTCGCCCAATCACGACTGCGGGACATCGCCCACTCGCAAATGCTCAGGGGCAAGTGAGCAAGGAAAAGGTCTGGACCCGCTCGCCGTGATCGGGTTGCCTCACGCGTCTGGTCCCGGCGCGGGCACCAGGGTGATGGCGTCTTCCGGGCAGACGGTGACACAGAGCCCGCACGCGTGGCACTGGTCGGCGCGCACGGGGTAGGCCGTCAGACGGCGGTGTGCGGTGGTGCGCAGCTTGCCCAGCATGCCCAGTGCCGTGAAGTCGCCGGGGTCCATCCGGCGCACCTCGAACACGTCGTACGGGCAGATCCGTACGCAGTCCCGCTTGGCCTCGCAGCGGCCGTGATCCACCACAGGTCTGGTTGCCATGGACCCAGACTACGAAGGATCCTCGGAGACTAGGACCCGGACAGCGGGTCCCTCCATCCCGGCGACCCGGTGCGTGCCCCGGCGGCCACCCGCAGGCCGATGTAGTTGCGCTGCGCCTCCACCGTGCCCGCCCCGATGCACAGTCCCCTGATGTCGCGGTAGGCGCGTTCGAGCGGGTACTCGCGCGAGTAGCCGTAACCACCGTGGATCTGCATGGCCTCGTCGCACACGAACTTGGCGGCGAGGTTGGCGGCCGTCTTGGCCATGGCCGTCTCGAGCGCCGGCGGAGTCCCGCCCGGACCAGCCAGGCGCACCGCCCGGGCGAGCAACAACCGGGCCCCTTCGAGCTGCACCGCCATGTCGGCCAACTTCCACTGCAGGCCCTGCAGCTCGGCCAGCGGCCGGCCTCCGATGATGCGCTCGTGCATGTAGCGCACCGCGTGCTCCAGCGCGCCCTGGGCGGCGCCCACGCACATGGAGGCGTTGCCGCAGCGCTCATGGTTGAGATGCGACAGCAGCACCTTGAAGGCCTCCGTGTTCGACGGATCCCCCGCGAGCAGCACGTCGTCGGCGGTGATCTCGACCCCGTCGAAGGCGAGCTCGGCCTCGGTGGCGGCGTGGATCCCCATGCCCTTGTGGCGCCCCGTGACCGACACGCCTTCCCGGTCCGTCGGCACGATCACCGCCCCGATGCCCTTGGCGCCCACCCCGCCCGGCCAGCGGCACCAGACGAGCACTCCCTGGGCCACGTCGCCCAGGGTCGAGTAGTTCTTGTAGGCGTTGAGCCGCCAGCGCCCACGCCCGTCCTCGACGAGCGCGGCGCGCATGTTCTGCACGGCCGAGCCCGCGTCGGGCTCGGTGATCCCGATGCTGATCAGGGCATCCCCGTCGGCCACCGCCGGGAGCCAGCGTTCTTGCATGGCCTCGGGGCCCAGGTGCTCGATCCCACGCGGTGGCCCGTTGAAGGTGAGCTGGCAGCAGATGGCCGACGACACGTCGGCCCGCGCGACCTCCTCCAACACGATGGAGGCCTCCACGTCGCCCAGGCCCATCCCGCCCCAGCGCTCCCCCACCGTGATGCGCAGCAGATCGGCCGCCGCCAGCGCCTTGCGGACCTCGGCCGGCACGGCACCCTCCTCGTCGGCCTGGTGGGCCCGGGGTGCCACCTCCCGCTCCGCCACCTCGCGGGCCAGCTGGCGCAGCGCCGCCTGGTCCTCGCTCTCGGCCAGGAGGTCGAGGCCCGGTCCCGCGTGCTCCGATCCGCTCATCAGCCGAGCTCGGTGCCGACGATCCCGACGAAGCTGACACCCTCGCCCGGTGCGCCCCCCAGGTTGTGGGTGAGGCCCAGCGTCCGTCCCGGCCCGACCGTGTTGATCTGGCGCTCGGGCGGTGCCTCACCCCGCAGTTGGAGCCAGCACTCGAAGAGCATGCGCAGTCCCGACGCGCCGATCGGGTGCCCGAACGACTTCAGGCCGCCATCGGGGTTGACCGGCAGATCGCCGTCGCGATCGAAGGTGCCCTCGAGGACCTCCTTCCATGCCGTGCCCCGCTCGGCGAAGCCGAGGTCCTCCATGAGGACGAGCTCGGTCGGGGTGAAGCAGTCGTGCACCTCGGCCATGGCCAGCTGCGTCCTGGGCTCGGTGATCCCGGCCTGCGCGTAGGCGTCGGCCGCAGAGCGGACGACCTCCTCGAACGTCGTGTAGTCGTAGGCCGGGTCGATCGGGCCCGCCGCCGGGCCCGCCACGAAGGCCAGCGCCTTCACGTAGAGCGGGTTGTCGCAGTACTGGTGGGCGTCCTCGACCCGGCAGATGATGGCCGCCGCCGAGCCGTCGCTCACCCCGCTGCAGTCGAAGACGCCGAGGTCGCCCGCCACCAGCGGTGCCTTGGCGATGGCCTCCATGGAGACCTCCTTCTGGAACTGGGCCCGCGGGTTGCGCGCCCCGTTCTGGTGGTTCTTGAAGGCGATACGGCTCATGACCTCTTTCATCTGGTCCCGATCGACGCCGTACTTGTGGGCGTAGGAGGGGGCCAGGAAGGAGAAGGCGGCCGGCGACGACAGGCCCGGATCGGTCCCGTCCCCCACGGCGCGGATGCCGGTCAGTCCCGAGTACCCGGTGTCCTTGAGCTTCTCCACCCCGATGGCCATGGCAGTGTCGTAGGCGCCCGAGGCCACCGCGTAGCAAGCGTTGCGGAACGCCTCGGACCCGGTGGCGCAGTAGTTCTCCACCCGGGTCACCGGCTTGTAGTCCAGCTTGAGCGGCCGCGACAACGTGACGCCGCAGACGCCCGAGGTCATGGTGCCGAGCCAGAAGGCGTCGATGTCGTGGATCGACATGCCGGCGGACGCGGCCGCATCGGTGGCGGCGTCGGTGAGCAGGTCGTCGACGCCCTTGTCCCACAGCTCGCCGAAGCGGGTGCAGCCCATGCCGATGACGGCCACCTGGTCCCGGATGCCACTGCTCCCCATCGCTCTACGCTCCTCGCTCCCCGTCGCCGGCCCGCCCGACGGCCGGGCGCGCCTTCCAGAAGTAATTGTGCACGCCCTGCGCCGTCCACACGCGCCGGAAGGTCATGGCGACCCGGTCGCCGATGGACAGTTCGGAAGCCTGGACGTCGGTCATCTCGCAGCGGTAGCGGCCACCGCCGTCGAAATCGACGATGACGCCCACCACCGGCGGGGAGAGGCTGAAGGCCAGGTGGTCGATGGTGAAGGTGGCCACCGTCCCCGGCACGTCGGCCAGGCGCTCCGGCTGCATCTGGTCGATGGCGTGGCAGGACAGGCAGGCCCGGGTGGGGGGCATGTGGCGGAAGCCGCAGACCTGGCAGCGGCTGGCCGCAAAGCCGTACTTCCACTCCTCGGAGCGGTGCACGGTCGGCGCGCCGGGCCGCTCGGGGTCGGGGCGCCGCGGCGGCTCCCGGTGCATCTGGCCGCGCCAGGTCAGGAAGGTCGCGTAGGGCAGATCGTCGCGCCCGGCGGCCACCTGCTCGGCCACCGACGGCACGCCGGCCTCGGCTCGCGCCTGTTGCGCTGCGGCCAACGCGTCGGTGGTGCGCAGCACCAGCGCATCCGCGCCGTCCGCCAATGACAGCACGACGATCACCTGGCCCGGTTCGGCCCGCTCCAGGACGTCACACAGCGCCACGGCGGCGTGGGCGGCGCCCAGGTTGCCCAACGATCCGGTGAGGTCGGGCGTGAGGGCGCCCTCGCGCACGCCGAGTGATTTCGACACGGCCCTGACCGCCCGCACGTGGAGGCCGGACACGATGGCGTGGTCGACGTCGCCCTCGGTCACACCGGCGTCCTTGAGCGCCGCCGCGAACGCCTCGCGGGCCAGCGGCACGTAGAGCTCCTCGCCGAAGCGCTCCTCCCAGACGTGTGAGTCGGATTCGCCCGGGACCCGCCAGCGGTCGAGGAACTCGTCGCTGGCCGCACCGCGTCCGACCAGCTCCGCCACGGCACCATCCGGCGCGCCCACCAACGCCGCCGCGCCATCTCCGCTGTCGCGCTCTTCGGCCGAGCCGGCCAGACCCGTGCGCAGGTCCGAGACGACGGCGAGCGTCGTCCGGCCTCCCGCCGCCGCCCCGAGCGCCTGCAGCAGCGCACCCATGGCCGAACGCGACGAGCCGGCGAAGTCATAGGCACCGCAGGCTCGCCCGAGCCCCAGCGCGGCGTGCACCGTCGTCGCACTCGTCTTGTCGAGATACGGCGGGTCCGGCGTGGAGAGGAGCAGGTCCTGCACCGCCCCGCGGCCCGGGCCCACGGCCAGCGCCCGCCGGCCCGCCTCGGCGCCCAGGGTGGTGGTGTCCTCGTCGTAGGAGGCCACGGCGCGGGTCCCCCGGCCACCGCCGCTGCCCAGCACGCCGGCGATGGCGGCGCGCTGGAGACGCCAGTAGGGCAGGTAGGTCCCCCAGGCTGCAATGCCGCCGCTCATGGTGCGATCATCCCAGAGTTGGCGGGAGCCGCACACATCAAAAACCGCCACCCCGGTGGCCGGAACCGCAACTGCGATCGCCCTGGTTGCTCAGGCCGCCGACCGCGCGGCGCCCATCTCGGCGCGCCGGGCCGCGGTCGCCGGCTCGTCGATCTCGAGCGTCAGCTCCTCCAGGGACCCCACCAGCACGACCCCGTAGTCACGGCGGGCACCCTCGACGCTCACGTACTCGTCCAGCACGTCGTCGAGCACCGCCGCCGCCGGGCGGTCGAGGGGGTCGCCCCAGCCGCCGCCGCCGCCGTAGTCGAAGTTGATCTTGTCGCCGGCCTCCAGGGGCTCCCAGTCGGCCGTGTGCTTGACCACGAACGCGTCCGGGGACCCGTAGCGCAAGGTGAGTTTGTTCGGCGCCCCGGGGCCGCCCCCGGCGATGCCCGGCATGGGGTACTTCATCCCGACGACGTAGGTGTAGACCGACGCCGGGACCCGCACCTCTTTGATGTAGTGCGAGCCGCAGCCGCCGCGCCACTGCCCCGGGCCACCCGAGTCGGTCCGGTAGTCACGGCTCCACTGGATGTGGGGATAGAGGGACTCGTTGATCTCCGCCGTGGCCTTCCACAGGTTGCCGAAGGACGCCGAGACCGCCCCCCAGGCGTCCATCCCCTTGGCCGCGTTGCACCAGCCGGCGTACACCTCGGCCGAGCCGTCGACGAACACCTGGCCGCTGCGCGGGTCGATGCCGCGGATGGTCGTCGGGATCCCGGTCTTGTAGGTCTGGGGCACGGCGCGCTCGGGCAGCACGCCGGACAGCGCCACAGCGATGACCTCGCCGATGTCGGCTCCGGGGTGGTGCGTCCCCGCCGACACCGGTCGCCCCGGATGCGGGTTCAGCACGCAGCCCTCGGGCACGATCAGGTCGATGGAGTTGAAGAACCCCTCGTTCTTGGGGATCTCGGGATCCATCATGGCCGCCACCTGGGCCACCGTGTACCCCCGCGTATTGCCGTAGGTCGACCAGGCCTGCAGCTCCTGGCGCTCGTCCGACCCCGTGTAGTCGATCGTCAGCTTGGGGCCGTCGACGCTGATCTTCACGTGTAGGTGGATGTCGGGGTTCCCGAGCGGGTCGTGGTCCACGTAGGCGTCGCCCTCGTAGACCCCGTCGGGCCAGGCCGTGATCTCCTCGGAAAAGCGCGCGGCGGCGTAGTCGATCATGTGGTCGACCGCGGCCTCGATCATGTCGACGCCGTAGCGCTCGACCAGCCCGGCCAGGCCGTCGGCCGCCTGCTTGGCGGCGCCGATCTGCGCGCGCAGGTCGCCGAGATACCCGTCGAGCCGGTTGTTGACCTGCAGCGCGTAGAGAACGTCACGGCGCTCGACGCCCCGGTCGAGGACCTTGACGACGGGCCAGCGCACGCCCTCGCCCCAGATGTCGGTGGCCGTCACGTTGTAGCCACCGGGCACGGCGCCACCCGTGTCGCCGTGATGGCATTGGATGGAGGCGATCAGCACGAGATGGTCGTCGACCACCACCGGGGCGAAGACGTTGTAGTCGGGCAGGTGCCCACCACCGTGGTACGGGTCGTTGGCCACGAAGACGTCGCCCTGGCGGAACTCGTCGACGCCGAGGAAGTCGAGGGCGAAGCGCACGGGGAGCGTCGAGGTGAGCATGAACTGCGGGATGCCGACGCTGAGGGCGGCCAGCCGGCCCTTGCCGTCGAGGATGGTGGCGTTGCGCTCGTTGGACTGGTTGAGGATCGGGGTGGTGGCCGTCCGTGAGACGTACATGGCCATCTCGAAGCAGACGGTCTCCATGGTCCCCCGGATGACCTCGGCGGTCACGGGGTCGACGGCACCACCCTCCATGAGGCGGTCCCTCGGTCCGGCCAGTGCCTGCATGTCGACGTTCATGGCCCCTCCTTCGGGGCCCGCCCGTAGGCGACCCCCGCGGCGCGCGGTGCGTTCGTCACGTCGCCCGCAGTGGGCTCTGCCAGGACTTTCCCGGCGCCCATTTGCTGACAGCCGTGTCACCTTTCACTCTACACGCCCCCCTCGGGGAGACCTCCCCAGGGGGTTCACCGCCCCGCACTGCCCCAGCCGTCGCGGCGGACCGACCGCCTCCGCCGGGACTACCCCGTCATTCCCACGATGGGCGCGTTGAGGACGATGGAGCCGGTGGAGCCGAGGAACGGTGGCCCGTTGATGGCGGGGAAGGCGAAGATCCCGCCGTCCGAACCGCTCAGGTAGTACCCCTTGGCCACCGAGGTCATGCCCACGATGGGCTTGTTCAGCGCGATCGAACCGGTGGAGCCGAGGAAAGGCGGCCCGTTGGTGGTCGGGTAGCTGAAGATCCCACCGTCCGTGGCCACCAGGTAGTACCCGCCCGAAACCGGGGCGGTCATGCCGACCACCGGCTTGTTGAGGGGCAGGGCGCCCGCCGAGCCCAGGAACGCGGCGTCGCCGTAGTTGAAGATGCCGCCGTCGGAGGCGACGAGCCAGTAGCCCTTGCCGTCGGGGGTGGCCGCCATGCCCACGATGGGCTTGTTCAATGTGAGGGAGCCTGTCGAGCCGTAGAACTGGGCGTCGCCGTAGCTGAAGATGCCACCGTCGGTGGCAACGAGCCAGTAGCCCGCTCCGTCCGGGGTCATCGCCATGCCGACGACGGGCTTGTTGAGCTGGATGCCGCCCGTCGACCCGTAGAACTGGGCGCTGCCGAAGCTGAAGATCCCCCCGTCGGAGGCCACCAGGTCGTAGCCGTCGCCGCCGGGCGTCACCGCCATCCCGACAACGGGCTTGTTGAGGTGCATGCCGCCCATCGATCCGAGGAACGGGGCCCCCGCGCCGTAGTCGAACACGCCGCCGTCGGTGGCCACGAAGCGGTAACCCGAGCGGGCGATTGGGGCGGACATGGCGAAGGAGGCCTGCGTCGTGGGCGCCGAGAAGGAGCTGCCCACCGCCACGCAGGCCCAGTCGGTCACGCACGACTCACCGGCCAGGCTCGTCCGCAGCGTGCCCTGGTTGGGCGTAGCGGGCACGATCGACCAGGTGCTGCCGTTCCACGTCAGGGCCAACGTGGCGGGCGAGGGGCCAGAAGCGGCGGTGGCCGAGCCGACCGCGCTGCACGTGGTCTGGCTGAAGCAGTCGATGGCCGTCAACCCCTGGCTCAGGGTCGGCGAGGTGTCCGGGACGTTCGGGGTCATGGTCCACTGCGAGCCGTTCCACCCCTCGATCAGGTTCTGGTTGGGAGCGCCGTTGACCTGGCCCGCGGCTTCACAGAACGAGGTTCCTGCGCAGGAGACCGAGGCGAGGAAGCTCCCGGTCACGCCACCACCGCTGGGGACGGCGACGTTGACGAGGGACCACGCCGACCCGTTCCACACCTCGCTGAAGGGCGTCGTCGTCGCGCTCCCCAAGTCCGTGGTCCCGACGGCGATGCACGAGATGGTGGTCACGCAGTCCATCCCAGTCGCTTCAGTCTGCGGAGGGGTTCCGGTTCCGGTCGGGGTCGCCGCGGGCACGAGGGACCAGGCCGTCCCGTTCCACTGGTTGCCGAACACGATGGGCGTGGTGCCGTTGAACCCCGTGCCGAGCGTCTCGCACACGGTCGTTGAGACACAGGAGACCGAGTAGAGGGCTGCCCCTCCGGTCACGCCGGCCGGGATCACCGGGGTGGCCAACGCCCATCCCGTCCCGTTCCATGTCTCGGCGACCGCCCCCTGGCCGGAGAACCCCACCGCCATGCAGAACGACGATCCGACGCAGGACACGGACACGAGCTCGTCGTCAGTGGTGGTCGGGACGTTGGCGCTCGGCACGACCGCCCAGGACGTCCCGTTCCACTGTTGCACCAGGGTCCCTCCCCCGGCGCCGTCGTTCTGGAGCCCGACGGCCACGCACAACGTGGACAACGTACAGGAGACGTCGTTCAAGAGATTCGACCCCGAGGCCGACGGAGCGTTCGTGTTCGACCAGCTCGTGGCGGCGACAGTCGGCGGGCTGGTGAGGCCTGTTGCCAGAGCCTGGGGGGACCCGAGGGATCCGACGGTAAGGGCGACAAGCAATCCGGCCGCGCTGATCAGGAACGTACGGAAGCTACGCATAGCCCCCTCCTTGAGATCGATCGAAACTCTCTGCCGCAACACTACGCGGGTCGACCGACGCCGTCGAGGGGCTCTTTCACGCGGTGGCGACCACCACCAATTCCCAGCTGTCGAGCTCGAGCGGTCCGCCGCCCCCGGCGCGGAACGTGACGTCGTGGAAGCCCGCTGTCTCGAGCCACACCACCCACTCGGGCGGTGTCGGCAGCCGGACGAAGTACGAAGCCCGGCGAACGGCGCCGGCCTGGTGCACGGTCCGTTCAACCACCATCCTGCCCCGCACGGGGTCAAAGGTCGAGACCTCGACCATGGTGTCGTCACCGAGCTGGACGACCACCGCGTCCGGCGCCGGGGTGAAGTGGCGGACGCCCCCGTCGTGGTGCATCGTGTCGATCGCCACCCTCCCCCCCCGCTGCAGGACCCGGTGGAATTCCGCCAACACCCGGTGACAGTCGCCGTCGTCGTAGTAGCCGAACGAGTTGAGCCAGCACACCACTGCATCGAACGGGCCGTCGACGGGGAGGGCCCGGAGATCCCCCTCGAGGTACGTGACCCTGCCCGGGGGCAGGTTCGGGTCGGCCCGCGCCCGCTCGAGGTAGGCCGCCGTCACGTCGACGCCCGTCACTTCCATGCCTGCCGCCGCGAGGCGCCGCGCGATGCGACCGTGTCCGCAGGGAGCATCGAGCACCCGTGCTCCCGGCGGCAGATGGAGCAACCCGAGGATCTCGGCGGTGTCGGCATCCGAGTGCTCGTCGTCAATCGACTCCGCGTAGAAGGAGAGGTAGTCGTCGCCGAAGGTGGCCTCCATGTCGAACGTCATGCGCCATCATCGCCGCCGGTAGGGTCGCCCGCATGCGGGAGCCCGAGGATCTTTCCTTCGACGCGGCGACCGCGGTCGAGGAAGCCGGTGATCCCAACCGCTTCGTCGCGCGCATCCATCACCTGTGGACGGTGGGCGACAAGCCCAACGGCGGCTACCTGCTCGCGCTTCTCGGCCGGGCCGCCCGCACCACCGCTCAGAGCGCCGGCAGCCCGGCGTGGGAGGTCCTGTCCACCGCCATCACCTACCTGCGGGCGCCCGAGTTAGGCCCCGCAGACGTGCGGACGACGCTGCTCCGTCGCGGGCGCACGGCGGCCCACGTGCGGACCGTCCTCGCCCAAGGGGCCGACGACCTGGTTGACGCCGTGTTCGTGCTGGGCGAGCTCCCCGCCGAGTCCAGGGTGCGCTACGACGGCACCGCGCCCTTCCATGCGCCGGATCCGGACGACTGCGTGCGCCTCACGCCGAAGATCCCGACCGGCGTCTACGTCGGGATCATGGACGTGCTCGATCTCCGGCTGGACCCGGCAACGCTCCCCTTCGCGGCCTCCCCCCGCCACCCGGCACACCCGCTGAACTGCGCGGCTGGACACGCTTCGCCGACGGGCGGGAACCCGATGCCCTCTCACTCCTCTTCTTCGCCGATGCCATTCCCCCCGCCACGCTCATGATCGGCTCGAGTGGCTGGGTGCCGACGTTGCAGATGTCCGCCTACGTACGGGCGCGCCCGGCACCGGGCTGGCTCGGAATCCGGATGACGGCCGGCCTCGTGGCCGACGGCATGGTCGACGAGACCTGCGTCCTGTGGGACAGCCGGGGCCGCATGGTGGGCCAGTCCACCCAGCTGGCCCGGCTCCGTTTCCCCGACGAGCTCAGCTGAACGCGGCCCGCCGGCTCTAACCTGTCGCCGTGACCGACCCCGCACGGCTCGGCCCGTCCGACTTCGCGGCCGTGGCGGAGCTGTGTCACCGCTCCCTGGCCGACGCCCCGTCGACCGCCGAGCTCCATGACGCGCTCTTTGCGACCGAGCAGCCTGCCGTGATCCTCGGCGACCCTGCCACCGGCGTCGTTGTGACCGTCGAATGCGACGATGGCGCGCACATCCGCCTCCTGGCCGTGGACCCATCGGCCCGCGGACGCGGGCCTGGGCCTCGCCCTGTTGCAGGCGGCGGAGGAATGGGCCGCCGGTGCCGGGCACTCCAGCCTCGCCACCGGCGCCGACCCGCCCTACTTCCTGTGGCCGGGCGTGCCGAGCTCCGCGACCGCGCTCATATGCCTCCTGGAGAGACGGCACTACGGCCGCGCCGACACGAACTTCAACATGGACGTCGACCTCCTCGCCATCCCCGACGATCCCGGTGGGCATTCCCGGGCCGGCGATGGGGACGCGGCCGAGCTCGACGCGTGGATGGCCGCCCATTGGCCGAACTGGCGACTCGAGGTCCTGCGCGCGCTGGCGAAGGGGAATCTCGTCATCGCCAGGGAGGACGGTGACGCCGGCGCGGTCGCCGCGTTCTGCGCCTTCGAGGTGAACCGGCGCGGTGTGCTCGGCCCCGTGGCGGTCCGCCCGGAGCTCATGGGCAAGGGTCGGGGCAAGGGTGTCCTGCTGGGAGCCCTGCACGAACTGCGCCGTCGGGGTGCGCGGCGGGTGTCGGTCGTCTGGGTCGGACCGGTGGCGCCCTACGCGGCGGTGGGCGGCCGGGTCAGCGACGTGTTCTTCGTCTACCGCAAGGAGCTGGCGTGAACCTGCTCCCCGTACCCCGGTTCGTGGAACTGACCGGCGAGGTCGTCCCCAACCGACCGCCGCGGCGCCAGGTCGACAGGTCCTTGCCCGCACAGGGTTACGAGTTGCACATAGGCGGATCCGGCGTGGAGCTGACGGGGGCCGACGACGCCGGGATCTTCTATGGAGAGGCGACGTTGGGCCAGCTGGCGCGTCTGCACGGCCGGGCGCTGCCTGCGGGCGTCGTGCGCGACCATCCTGATATTCCGATCCGTGGCGTCATGCTCGACATCTCCCGCGACAAGGTCCCGACCATGGACACCCTGCAGAACGTGGTCGACCGATTGGCCTCGCTCAAGGTGAACCAGGTGCAGCTGTATTCCGAGCACACCTTCGCCTACGGCGACCACCTTGATGTTCACCGAAAGGCGAGCCCGCTCGACGCGGAGGAGATCCGTCAGCTCGATGCCTTCTGCCGCGCCCGGCACGTCGAGCTCGTGCCGAACCAGAACTGCCTGGGCCACATGAACCGCTGGCTGAGCCACGCCCGCTACCGGCCGTTCGCCCTCGCTCCCGACGGCTTCGTCGACCCCTTCGGCATCACGCGGGCGGCCATGACCATCGACCCGTCCAATCCTGGCTCCCTCGCGCTCGTGCGGGAGCTGCTGGCCGAGCTGCTGCCGCTCTTCACCAGCCGCCGGGTCCACGTGGGCCTCGACGAGGCGTGGGAACTTCCCGCGAGCCGCCTGGACGACTTCCTGGCCTGGGTGGCGACACTGCGCGGGCTCCCCGAGCTCGCCGGCCGCGAGATGCTGATGTGGGGAGACATGGTCTCGGGCCAGGCCGACCTTGTCGCCTCGCTCCCCGCGGGAGTCACCGTGTGCGAGTGGGGCTACGACGACTGGTATCCCTTCGACGAGCGCTGCGCGGTGCTGGCCGCCACGGGCACGCCGTTCTGGGTGGCACCGGGCACGTCGAGTTGGATGAGCATCCTCGGTCGCCACACCAACGCGCGCACCACCTGTCGACGGGCCGCCGCCGCTGCGCTGGCACACGGAGCGACGGGGTACCTCAACACCGACTGGGGTGACCTCGGCCACCTGCAGCAGTGGGTGATCAGCGAACCGGGCATGGCGTACGGCGCTGCCGTCTCGTGGTGCCTGGAGACAAACGGGGATCTCGACCTCGGCGCCGCACTCAGCACCCACGTCTTCCATGATCCCACCGGCAACCTGGCCGAGGCCGTTCTCTCCCTCGGAGACGCCCATCGACTCGTGACGCCACAGTTTCCGAACATGTCGACCCTCGTCATGAACCTCTACTACCCGCAGCTGCCCGTCGGCCGCGGGCTGACCGCGGGGCTGACCGCCGGCGAGCTCGACGCGGTGGAAGGCTGTCTGGCCTCGGCGCGCCGTGCCGCGGCACAGGCACAACCAGAACGAGACGACGCCACGACGCTGATCGATGAAGTGCTCTTCGGTGTCGATCTCGTCAGCCTGTTGACCCGCGACGCCCGGGCTCGATTGCGCGGCGACGGCACCCTCGAGCGCGGTGCCGTCGGGCGAGCGCACCCGTCTGGGCACCGACCTCGGCCCGCTCCTGGAGCGCTACCGCACGTTGTGGCTCCGCCGCAACAGGCCCGGCGGTCTCGACGACAGCGTCACGTGGCTGCACAACCTGCAGTTCGCCTACGCCTCGGGTCGGCCCGACCCACACTGGGGCGGGATCTCGGCGCGGGCCGGCGGGTAGCGGCGCTCACTCCCTTTGCTCTCCCTCCGGGGCGTTCCAACCCCTGTGCGACGTCGACGCTCATGAAACTCTTATCTGCCGCTCAACGGAATGTCGGGTCCGCTCCAGTCCCCTCCAAGACTGGCCTGATAGCCCGCTCCCATGCGAGATCGCTCGGAGACCCCGCGCCGGCTCGGCCACCGGCCGGCCCTGGACGGGATCCGCGGTATCGCCTGGGCCGTCGTGTTCTGCTCCCACGCGCTGACACTCCCGCTGGCCGTCGGCCAGGTCGCGATGTTCGTGTTCTTCGCCCTCAGCGGCTTTCTGATCACAGGGCTCCTGGTGGAGGAGCGCACCGCAACGGGACGGGTGTCGCTGTCGCACTTCTTCGCTCGTCGGGCTCTCCGGCTGCTTCCCGCGCTGGCCTTCTTCCTGGCCGGATGGTTGGCCGTCGTCCTCGCCACCGGGGGCCACGCTCCGTGGACGACGACGGTGCCGGGGGGCGAACCGGGAGCGGGCACGTCGCCCGGGCTCGCCCTCCAGGGCGCGGTGGCCGCCCTCGTGTACGTCACGAACTGGGCGGACATCGGAGGGTGGTTCTCGGGCTACGTACCCCTCGGGCACCTGTGGTCCTTGGCGGTCGAAGAGCAGTTCTACCTGCTCTGGTCCCCGGTGGTCGTCCTCGTCCTGTGCTGGCGCCGGACCGCAGTGTGCTGGGCCGCGGGGCTCGCGGCCGCCGCATCGTTCGTGGACGTCGCACTCCGCAGCGGGCACGGGTTGTCCCTCGTGATCGACATGAGCACCGACACCCGGGCGGGCGCCTTCCTCGTGGGAGCCGTGCTCGCCGTCGCCTGGTCCCGCGGCGGTCCCTGGCTCCGGGCGATCGAGGCGCGAGACGGCCACATCACCGCAGCCGGCGCGCCCACGGTGCTGGCCATCGGCTCCTGGGTGTTCGACCACCGTGTCGCGGGCCTTGCCTTCACCCTGACCTGGATCGCCGTCTCGGTGGCCGCCGGCCTGCTCGTGATCGCCTTCCTCGGCGACGGACGCTCCGAGCGGGCCGGGATCGTGGCGTCACCGGTGGCGACCTACGTGGGGCGCCGTTCCTACGGCCTCTACCTGTGGCACTACGTCTGGCTGACCTGGCTGGCCGGCCTCGGCCTCCCGGGCGTCGTGCTCGCCCTGGGCGCGTCCTTCACGACGGCCGAGATCTCCTGGCAGCTGGTCGAGCGGCCGGCACTCTCACTGAAGCATCGCTTCTCCCCCACCAGAACGGGTCCGCCGCGCTCGACGCCTGCAGCACCGGTGGCCGTCCCGGTTACCGCGGCGGTCGAGATCCCGGCGTGACGGAGCGGCGAAGGGTGCGACCGACGGCGCGGCGTCATGCAGCCTCCTCGCCGTCCTCTTCGTCCTCGTCCTCGTCATCGGCTTCGTAGCAGTCCCACGAGCAGTACCCCGCGATCCGGGGGGACGCCGGGTGAAACCGGCACCGCCGGCACAGCTGCGTCGTCATGGTGGCTCTCTCTTTCGAACTGTCGATCGTGTGCACGGTCATTCCCCTCCGGACTCCCGCCTCAGCGCCGGTCGCATCGGACCGGTCGCTCCATTTTCGGCTCGGACATAAAGAGCCGCTCCCCTGCGGGAAGCGGCTCCTCGACGTCGGGACTGATGTGAGTCCTTCCTACGGCGTCGAGGCCACCTCCCGGAGACACAGCTTCGGGATTCCGCCGATCTGTACCTCGGACATGGCAAGGCGCGACTGACCCAGGGAGTTCCCCCCCTGCGGGCGCCGGTCCAGCCGGCTGTGTCGTGCGCTCGCCTCGGTCATGATCGTTTCAGTATACGAGACGCCACGACGGCTCCGGGACGACGTGGCGAAAGATCGGGCAGAGTTCATCGAGCGCGTCACATGTGGCGGATGCACGGGTCCAACGCATCCGGCCACCGACGCGGGCGTCCCATGCGGAGATTGCCGACGAGGGATACGTTGCAGAGATGGCGCTCGTTCTCGGCATCGTCACGCCCGTTCTGCACATGAACCCGCGCTTCGACCCCCCCGAATGGGAGGTGACAGCCAACGTCGACGATGTGGTGGGGGTGGTGCAGGAAGCCGAGAGACTCGGGTACGACTGGGTCGCCTGCTCGGAGCACATCGCCATCCCGTCGGCGGCGTCGACCGTCCGTGGCGGCCGCTACTTCGACCCCTTCTCGACGCTCGGTTTCTTCGCGGCCAAGACCGCACGGGTTCGGCTCCTGACCCACATGGCCGTGCTCCCCTACCACCATCCCCTCGAACTGGTGAAGCGGCTCGGCACCCTCGACGTGCTGAGCGCGGGCCGCATCATCGCCGGCGTCGGGGTCGGGTCGCTCCAGCCCGAGTTCGAGGTGCTCGGGCACGCGTTCGACGGCCGCGGCGACCGTTCCGACGACGCCATCCGGGCCATCCGTGCGGCCTGGGGGAAGCGGGTGCCCGAGTATCACGGGACGCACTACGACTTCGAGGGATACATCGTCGAACCGTCGGGCCTGCCGCGGGCGGTCGAGGTCTGGGTGGGGGGCCGCACGCGCCGTTCGCTCCGGCGTGCCGTGGAGCTCGGTGACGCCTGGATGCCCTTCGGGTTCAAGCTGGACGAGCTGACGGGACTGCTCACCGATCCTCGCGTGCGCGACACCCTGGCGCCGCGGGCCCACGAAGGGAAACCGCTCAAGCTGATTCTGGCCCCCGAGCCGCCGATCGATCCCCTGGGCGACCCCGAGCGGACGACAGAGTTCCTGGCCTCCTACGTCGCGATCGGGGCAACGGGGTTCAGCGTGCGCTTCGACCATCACTCGCTCTCGCACTACTGCGAGCAGATGGCCGCGCTGCAGTCCCTGGTGCAGACAGCCGGATGGTCCCTCTGACCTCCCTGTAGCCGGCGGCGCATCCCGCGTTCGCGGGGCCACCCACCCCTGGGTACGGTCCTGGACCAGTCGCCGTCGATCAGATCCTGAGGGGATCAGCGCTGCACGGAGCTTCTTGAGGCTGATGGGTTCGCTCTCCTTATCTCATAGGGGCTCAACACGACGAATCCAGAGTGGCTCCGTTGATGCCGTAGTGGTTTCCGCACTGGGTGTAGTTGGTGTCTCCGGTGGACTTCGCCGCGTACACGGAACCGGCAGCGCTATAGAAGGTGTTTCCTTTGACCGTGGCCGTCCGGGCGCCGATGACCGCCAGCGCATCGAGGTAGTCCGGTGCTCCACCGCCAATGTTCAAGGAGTTGTCGGTGATGTCGAGCCCTCCTTGGTAATCGAAGTAGCCAGGCACATCCCTTCCATTGGCGATCCCCAGAGAAGCGTTGCCGTGGTTGCCGGTGATGGTCATGCCGTAGTTCAGCCACGGCTCAGTTGAATCAGCAGTGTTTGTGCCAACGACGTTGAAGAATCCGCTGCCCGTGCCGTTCAGCGTGTTATCTCTAAACATGAGGTTTTGCTCCTGCACTCCCGGCGTCTGCCCCTGCAAGGAAGCAAACCAGTCCCCACTCCAGTTCGTCCAGGTGTTGTTGGCGATGGTGATGTTGTCCTCAGCGACGCCTTGGGGCTGGTCACCATTGATGAAGTAGGTATTAGCCCCGTCGACCTCGAAGTCCATGGCGTCGAGACCGACGTTGGTGATCTTGTTGTAGGAGAAGTTGAAGTCGTCCGCCGCCTCCACAGTTAGACCGTGATAGCCGCAGCCGTCAAAGGTCGACTGCGTCGCGGTGACGTTCACGTTCAGCGCGGCGAAGCTAGGGGTGATGTCGTTACCTGACTGGAGCAGTAGGCAGTCGCCCTGGATGTTCTCCACCGTCATGCCCGTCAGTAGGACGTTGGTGTCCCCCTCTAGCTCGATTCCGTATTTGCCCTCGTAGTAATCGCCGCCGTTCGAACCGTTGTAGAGGCCGGTGATGCTGAGATTGGAGATCTTGAGGTTGGTGTCCTGAGTCAAAAATAGGATCGGGTGGTCGGAATCATCTCCGGTCCCGGCGACAGTCTGATGAATCGTGGCCCAGTTGCCGTTGATAGTGAGGCCGGTCTTGTTGGCGAGGCTCAGTCCCGTGGTGACGTTGAAGCACCCGTCGTGGGGCAAGGTGACGGTCGTGTTGGACGACAGCCCGGCGAAGTAGCTGTTCAGTGCCGAAGTGCTGTCTCCGACGCATGGAGCTAAGCCGAACCGAGGCAGGCTGACCGAGTGGTGCTTGGCGGGGTGCTTGGCGACACCGTGCTTGGCAGCGGAAGTGCCGCACGCTGCCAGAATGAGCGCGCAGATCGCTACCGCAGCAACAACACGGAGCCGCCTCGTGCAGCGGGCGACGCGGTAGCGAGGTACAGCACGCCGGCGCCCTGCGTGGGCACCCGTCGTTCCACCCGCACCACCCTCAAAGAGGTTGGCGCCCGTGACGCCAGCCGAGGCCGAAATGTCATTAGTCCCGGCCTGAATCTCGTTGCCGTTGGCTGCTGCACCACTCGTGACCTCGGTGAGAAGGACATGACCCCCGCTGCTCGATGGTGTCAAGTAGCTGGAGAACGGTTCGCCACTCACCGACCCTGTGGCTGCCGCGAGCGCTATGACTAGCGCAGGAAGATTGGAGAAGGTGCCACCGGCGACGGTGAAGGTCTCGGGTGTGGCCCCGCCGCCTCCGGTCGTATCGCCTGTCCCGACGTAGTCGAACTCGTTGTTTGAACTGTTGATCGTCAGGGGAAGTGGTGTGCTCGACGCTAGGAGTGTGGCGGTTACCGCGGTCGCGGCGGAGCCGTCCCGACTGACGCAGCCGTAGGGTGGGTTGCCGGCGTGGCCGTGAGCCGGGCGCGCAGCTCGGGCTTGATGACCTTGCCAGTCGGGTTGCGGGGCAGCTCGTCGACGAAGACGAACTGGCGCGGCACCTTGTAGTCGGCCAGATGCTCGAGTCCGAAGGCCCGCAGCTCCTCGGAGTCGGCCCGGGCGCCCGGGTACAGGACCACGAAGGCCACCACGTCCTCGCCGAGCACCGGGTGGGGCGCACCGACGACCGCCACCTCCTTCACTGCCTCGTGTTGCACGAGGGCGTGCTCGACGTCGGTGGCGTGGACGTTGTTGCCACCGCGGATGATCACGTCCTTGGAGCGCCCGACGATGTAAAGATAGCCGTCGCCGTCGAGCTTGCCGAGATCCCCCGTGACGAGCCAGCCGTCGCGCCACATCTCGGCCGTCGCCTCGGGGTCCTCGAAGTACTCGCGCTGGCGACCGGGCATCTGCAGCCGCACCTCGCCCACCACGTCGGGCGACAGCTGCTGGCCGTGCTCGTCGACGATGCGCACCACGGCCGGCGGGGCGATCTGCCCGACCGACCCGGGGCGCTTGACCGCCTCGCCCTGGGGCATGATGCAGTAGGCCGAACCGGCCTCGGTCATGCCGTAGTTGTTGGACACCAGCGCGTCCGGCATCTTCTCCTGCAGGCGCTCGACCACGTAGGGCGCCAGGGGCGCACTGCCCACCGAGCACATCTGCACGGACGACAGGTCCGCCTCGTCGAAGCGGGGATGGTCGATGAGCAGGTGCGCCATGGTCGGGACGAGGAAGACCGCCATCGGGCGCTCGTCCTCCACCACGCGCAACCAGCGTTCGGCGTCGAAGCGCGGCTGGTAGATCACCTGCAGGCCCAGCTTCATGGGCGTGTACACGAGGGCGATACCGGCGAAGGTGAAGAGCGGGCTGGCGTGCAGCCACCCGGCACCCGTCCAGTTCGGCTCGACCGCGCCGATCATCGACCCGTTGGAGTGGCGAACGGCCACACCCTTGGGGCGGCCGGTCGTCCCCGAGGTGTAGAGGATGTCGGCCAGGTCCTCGGACTGGCGGGGCGCCTGGAAGGGCGATCGGTCGCCGGCGGTGGCCTCGGCCCACCCGAGCACCGGGACCGGGCTGTCCGGGGGCACCGCCCCGTCCTCGGCGCCGGCGTCGATCAGGGCGACGAGGCGGCCCGTCCCGGTCTCCAGGTCGCTGCGCAGCAGGTCACCGTCGGCCACCACGGCCGTGGCCCCCGAATGCTCGAGCATGTGGGCCACCTCGGCCGGGGCCAGGCGTGGGTTCATCGGCACCGCCACACCGCCGGCCCGGTGCACCGCCGAGTACGACACGAGCCAGCGGAGCGCCTGCTCGGGCCGGAGGTGGAGGCCGACCCGGGCGTTGGGCTCGAGCCCGGACTCGAGCAGGCGGCGCGCCATGGCGTTGGCGGCGCCGTCCCACTCGGCGAACGTCATGGACCCGACGTCGACGACGGCGAAGGCCGTGCGGTCCCCGAACTCCTCGGCCATGCGGGCCAGGTGATCGTCCATCAGCACGGTTGCGGGTCTCCCAGGTGGTTGATCGGTGCGGAAAGTTGACGCCAGCGTCAGGTTCGTTGCAGCATGGCCGATGCGCCTCCGGGGGTCAATCCCGGGGGTGACGACTCAACGCACTTGAGAGTTTGCCTACCCGGGGGCGCGGCCACCGGGAACTGACCAAGGGAAGAGGCGCAATGAGCACGGTCCGTTTCGACCTCCCCACGCCGGAGGGCGACACCATCGAGTTCTGGGAGGCCGCGAAGGAGGAGCGCCTCCTCATCAAGCACTGTCTCGACTGTGACGCCTACTCCTATTACCCGCGGCCCTTCTGCCCGAAGTGCTGGAGCGAGCAGGTGGAGTGGTACGAGGCCAGCGGAGCGGGCACGCTCTACACCTGGTCGGTGATCTACAGCAACGACATGCCCCCCTTCCGCGACCGGGTGCCCTACGTCGCCGCCATCGTCGACCTGGCCGAGGGGCCGCGCATGATGACCAACGTCGTCGACTGCCCCTTCGAGGACCTGCAGGTCGGCATGCCCCTGCGGGTCACGTTCCAACCCATCTCCGACGAGTTCACGATCCCCGTCTTCGTGCGGGCCTGAGGAGGCACTCTCATGACCACCCATGCCAACGACCCCGCCAACGACGCCGTCATCGTCGCCGCCGTCCGCACGCCGATCGGACGCTCCGGCCGCTCCCTGGCCGGGCTCTCCCTGCAGGCCATCGGCATGCAGACCGTGGCCGGGGCCATCGCGGCGGCCGGCCTGGACCCGGGCGACATCGACGACCTGGTCCTCGGTGAGGTCCTCCAGGGCGGCGGCTGCACCGCCCGCTACGTGGCCAACGCCCTCGGCCTGCCGCCCGACACGCCGGGCGGAACCGTGCAGCGCCAGTGCGCCACGGGGATGATGGCGGTGCAGGAGGCAGCGGCCAACATCCGCTCGGGCATGGCCGAGGCCGTGATCGCCGGAGGTGTGGAGTCGATGACCCGCTCCCCGCTCCTGTTCGAGAAGTCGCCCTTCCCCTTCGGCGGCGTCGAGCGCTTCATCCCGCCGAGCCACCCGAACACGGCGGACGCGCCCAACATGAACATGCTCATCACGGTCGGCGAGAACACCGCCCGCGAGTGCGGCATCACCCGGGAGGAGTCCGACGACTGGTCGTACCACTCGAACCTCCGGGCTGTGGCCGCCTCCGACGACGGCCGCTTCGCCGAGGAGATCGTGCCGGTCACGGTGCCGGCGGGCCGGGGCGAGACCGTGACGGTCTGCGTGGACGAGCACCCCCGCCGCGACACCACACCCGAGAAGCTCGCCGCCCTGCCCTCGCTGACCGGGCCCGACGGTCAGATCACCGCCGGGAACTCCTCGGGCATCGCCGACGGGGGCGCCGCCCTCGTGGTGGTGGCCCGCTCCTACGCCGAGGCCCACGGCATGACGCCGCTGGCGACGGTGCGGTCGTGGAACTCCTGCGGCATCGAGCCGGCCCGCACCGGGTTGGCCCCCACGGTCTGCGTCCCCCGGGCGCTGAACCGGGCCGGGCTCAGCGAGTCCGACGTGGACCTGGTCGAGATCAACGAGGCCTTCGCCACCATGGCGGTGGCCTGCTCCCGCAAGCTGGGCTTCCCCCACGACATCGTCAACGTCAACGGTGGGGCGGTCGGCATCGGGCACCCGGTGGGTGCGTCGGGCGCCCGCATCCTGGTCACCCTGATCCACGAGCTGCGCCGGCGCGGCGGCGGCATCGGGGTCGGGACCCTGTGCGCCGGGGGTGGCATGGGCTCGGCCACGGTCCTCGAGGTGCACCCGCCCGGCTGACCGCGTGGCGCGTCGGCAGCGTGGCGGGGGCGGCCTCAGTA
The DNA here is from genome assembly GCA_963755375.1 of uncultured Acidimicrobiaceae bacterium. Taxonomy (GTDB): domain Bacteria; phylum Actinomycetota; class Acidimicrobiia; order Acidimicrobiales; family RAAP-2; genus Bog-473. Next base: position 1,252,690 of record CAVWKG010000016.1, read on the forward strand.
GTGGCGCAGCTCGACCAGGTGACCGTTGGGATCGAAGAGGTAGACGGTGGGCCCCAGTCCCCGCGCCCCGGCCTCCTCCCTGGGGCCCTCCATGTTGCCCACGTCGTGGTACGAGTCGCCGAAGGGCAGCCCGGCCGCCCGCACGCGGGCGAAGGCAGCGTCGAATTCCTCCGGTGAGAGCGCAAAGGCGAGGTGCTCACCGCCCTCGGTCCCCCAGGGCGCCAGCTGCAGCGTGGTCTCCGGGCTGACGCGGATGACCGAGAACGGGCCGTCCTCGCCGTCGTGGCCGAAGCCCATGATCTCGGTGTAGAAGCGGACGCTGGCGTCACGGTCGTTCACCGTGAGGATGAAATGGTCCAGCGTCACCACGATGGGGACGAAGGCTATTCCTTCTCCTGGGCTCCGTCAGCCATGTGATCCTTGATGGCGTTGACCACCGTCGGATCGAGCAGCGTGGTGACGTCGCCCAGCGGCCGGTCGTCGGCGACGTCGCGCAGGAGCCGGCGCATGATCTTGCCGCTGCGCGTCTTGGGGAGCTCGGGCGTCAGCATGATCTGGCGCGGCTTGGCGATCGGGCCGATCTCGCGGGCCACGTGCTCGCGGAGCTCGGCCACGAGCCGCTCCCCCGCCTCGCCGTCGACGTCGCTCGCCCCCTTCAAGGTGACGAAGGCCACGATGGCCTGGCCGGTGGTGGCGTCGTTGGCGCCCACCACGGCCGCCTCGGCCACGGAAGGATGGCCGACGAGGGCGTGCTCGACCTCGGTGGTCGAGATGCGGTGTCCCGAGATGTTCATGACGTCGTCGACACGCCCGAGCAGCCACAGGTCGCCGTCCTCGTCGCGCTTGGCACCGTCGCCCGCGAAGTAGCGACCGGGGAAGCGCGTCCAGTACGTCTCCATGAAGCGCTCGTCGTCGCCGTAGATACCCCTCGTCATGCCGGGCCAGGGCTCCGTGATCACGAGATACCCGCCCTCACCGTTGCCCACCGAGTTGCCATCGTCGTCGATGACGTCCGCGGCGACGCCGGGGAAGGCCGTCATGGCGGCTCCGGGCTTGGCGGCGGTGATGCCCGGGAGCGGCGAGATGAGGATGCCGCCGGTCTCGGTCTGCCACCACGTGTCCACGATCGGACAGCGCTCGCCGCCGATGTGGGTGCGGTACCAGATCCAGGCCTCGGGATTGATGGGCTCGCCCACCGACCCGAGCAGTCGCAGGCTCGTCAGGTCGTGGGCGGCCGGAAGATCCTCCCCCCACTTCATGAAGGTCCGGATGGTGGTCGGCGCGGTGTAGAGGATGTTTACCTCGTACTTCTCGACGATCTGCCACCAGCGGTCGCGGGTCGGCGTGTCCGGCGTGCCCTCGTACATGACCGAGGTCGTGCCGTTGGCCAGCGGGCCGTAGACGATGTAGCTGTGCCCGGTCACCCAGCCGATGTCGGCCGCCGTCCAGAACACGTCCGTCTCGGGCTTGAGGTCGAAGATGAGGCGGTGGGTGGCCGAGACGTGGGTGAGGTAGCCGCCGCTCGTGTGCAGGATGCCCTTCGGCTTCGCCGTGGTGCCGCTGGTGTACATGATGTAGAGGGGCTGCTCGGCATCGAAGGCCTCGGCCACATGGGTCGCGGGCTGGCGCGGGACCAGGTCGTCCCACCAGACGTCGCGCGCGTCGTCCCACGCAACCTCCTGCCCGGTCCGCCGCACCACCAGCACGCGCCGCACGTCCGGGCACTCCTGCACCGCCTCGTCGACGGCCGGCTTCAGGGCGCTCGGGGCGCCGCGGCGGTACCCGCCGTCGGCGGTGACGACGAAGTGGGCGTCGCAGTCGAGGATCCGTCCCCGCAGGGCGTCCGACGAGAAGCCGCCGAACACCACCGTGTGGGGAGCGCCCAGGCGGGCACAGGCCAACATGGCGACCACCGTCTCGGGGATCATGGGCATGTAGATGGCCACCTTGTCCCCCGCCCTGACCCCCAGCTCGGTCAGGCCGTTGGCGGCCTGGGACACCAGGGTCAGGAGATCGGCGTAGGTGATGGTCCGCGTATCCCCGGGCTCGCCCTCCCAGTGGAAGGCGACCCGCCCCCCGAGGCCGGCGGCCACGTGGCGGTCGACGCAGTTGACCGCCACGTTGAGCTTGGCGCCGACGAACCACTTGGCGAACGGCAGGTTCCACTCCAACACGTCCGTCCATGGCGTCTCCCAGGTGAGCCGGCTCGCCTGGGAGGCCCAGAACGCGAGGGGGTCGGCGTCCGCCTCCGCGTAGATCCCCGGTTGCGCGTTGGCCGCCTTGGCGAGATCCTCCGGGGGGGCGAAGGTCCTCGTCTCGTGGAGCAGGGCAGACAGCCCTTCCTCTCGGGTCTCGCTCACCGCAGCCTCCTCTCGGGTCTCGCTCACCGCAGCCTCCTCTCGGGCCCGATCGGCCCGGACGCCCGTACGTGATCATTACCTACCCGCAGGCTGCGGCGACACCGACATGGACCGGACTGACGAACGGACGGCGGGGTCCTACCGGAGCTCGAACCCCTCGAAGGTGAAGGCCGGCGTCACCGTCGCCCCGACGAGGGAGTAGCGCCCGAGCGGCCGCGCCGACTGCCACACCCCGGCGTCCACCACGACCTGGGGGGCCTGGCCGGAGGCCACGTCGGGTCCCAGCACGAGCACGTCGCGGCGGCCGTCGGGCCACTCGCGGTGGAGCTCGAGGGGGTCGCCGTCGTAGAAGTGCCACAGCTCGGTGGCGTCGACCCGGTGCGGCGCCGAGACCTCGCCCTCCAAGAGGAGGTAGTAGATGGCGCTGCCGGCGGGCCGGGCTCCGTCCTCGGCCTCCGCCACCCAGGTGCGGCGGTACCAGCCGCCCTCGGGGTGCGGTACGAGATGGAGCGCGGCAATGAGAGATTCGCCGGGGCGCACCGCGCCAGTCTGCCGTGCCTCAATCGGGGGCCAGGCCCAGAGCGCCGGCGACGGCGAGGGAATGCACAGCCGCGCCGCCGAAGAGGGCACCACCGCTCTCCGCCCTCTTCACGAAGAGGTGGCCGTCGTGCTCCCAGGTGTACCCGATGCCGCCGAAGGACTGGATCGATTCGCGGCAGACCAGCCGCTGGCAGTCGTCGCTGGCGGCCTTGGCCATGGAAACCGTCGTCGCCCGTGCCGGCGTGTCCTCGTTGATGGAGGCGACAGCGAAGTAGCAGAGGGAACGGGCGCGCTCGATGGCGAGGAACATGTTGCTCATTTTGTGCTTCATCGCCTGAAACGAGCCGATGGGGACGTCGAACTGCTTGCGATCCTTGACGTAGGCCAGCACCATCTGGAACAGCGCGTCACTGGCGCCCACCGTCTCGAGCGCGAGCCCGACGGTCGCCTCCTGGAGGGCGCGGGCGATCCCGCGGGTGGAGGCCACGCTGCCGGGATCGCCGAGGGCGCGGTCGGGCGGCACGAGGACCCCGTCGAGCGTGGTAGTGGCCAGGGGGCGGCTCGCATCGAGCGAATGCACCGCGCCGAGGCCCGCTTCGGCAACGGGCACGACGAACGCGCCCATGCCGTCGCCCGCGCGGGCGACGACGGCGACCTCGGTGGTGCCGTCGTCGGCCAGGACGCCGACCTTCGTCCCGTTGAGGACCCAGCCCTCCTTGACGTGGTCGGCGGTCATGGTGACGTCCTCCAACGCCCACGCCCGCGGGTGGTCGGCCAGCGCGACGGTCCCGACGACGGTGCCGGCGGCGACCTGCGACAAGAAGCGCTGCTGCTGCTCGGGGAGTCCGACCTCGCGCACCATGGGGGCGAACTGGGTGACCGTGGCCAACAGGGGCCCGGGGGCGATGGCCCGGCCCAGCTCCTCGACGACGACGGCCGTCTCCAGAACACTCAGGCCCACCCCGCCGTACTCCTCGGGGATGGCCAGGGCGGGCCAGTCGAGCGCGACCATGGCGCCCCACAGCTTCTCGGGGGCCTCGCCGGTCTCGACGACGGCGCGCACCACCTGGACGGGGCACTCCTTTTCGAGGAACGAGCGGACCGAGGAACGCAGCTCTTCCTGCTCACCCGTGAACTCGAGCTCCACCGCACTCCCTTCCCGGCCCCGCCGGTTGCCTCTCCGAACCCGTGCCGCGCCGCCCACGGCACCGCCAGATCGGGGCGAGTGTACCTGACGCCCATGTCAGTCTCGGGGGCTGTGCTACCTTCACGCCGCCCCGTTTTCTGGGAAGGACGTGGTCGGTGTGCCCCGTGGGGGGTCGCCGGTCCGTGGCGCAAGCCCGGACCGGCGACGCGGGGGGTGTGCGTGACCGGACGGGCCCCTCCCGATCGGTGGAGGCTGCTCGCCTACACTCTGCGGTGCGCCTCTAGCTCAACGGCAGAGCAACGGACTCTTAATCCGCAGGTTTCGGGTTCGAATCCCGAGGGGCGCACTCGAAAGTCCAGGTCAGAGGCGCTCCAATCGTCTGGTTAAGTGTATCGGGTTTTCTGAAGTCAGAATCCACCCAGATCCACCGTTCGATGCACCTATCGATACACTTAATCAATGGGCCGAAAGGTCGAGGATCTTGCGACGCGCTTTGAGCGGCTGGTGGATAGGACGGGCGAGCATCACCTTTGGCGGCTCTCGGATTCTGGCGGGGTCTGCCTGCTCACCGGACGACGATCGAACCGAGCACGCGCCAGTTCGGCTTGCCGGCGTAGAGCAGGGCGCGGATCCGGTAGTTCTCGAAGTTGCGGAAGCCGAAGCCGATCCGTTTGATGCGCTTGATCAGGTTGTTGAGCGCTTCGGTGGGCCCGTTGGAGACCCGGGCCAGGTGGAAGTTGGCGATCTTGTCGAACCAGGCCCCGATGGTGCGTCCGAGCTTTTGGATCTCGGGGGGCATGGTGCGACGGCGACAGTGTTCCTCGAGCTCTTTGAGGATCGCTCGGGCCTCGTCGGGATCGGCGCTTCGATAGAAGTCGCGCACACGCTCCTTGACCCGATAGGCGATGGCCACCTCGGCGTTGGGGTCGCCCAACGCCAGCAGTGAGGCCAGGCGTTCGCTGCCCGCGGCGTCGAGCTTCTCCTCGCCCACCAGCAGGACACGTCGGGCCCGATAGAGCGGATCGTCCCGGCGGCCCCGGTGCCCGGTCTGCTCGGTTTGGACCCGCCGCCGGACGGCATCGAGGCAGCGATTGGCGAGCGAGATGACGTGGAAGGGGTCGACCACCTGGGAGGCCTTGGGCAAGAGGCACGCTGTAGACGGCCGCGTAGGTCTGGGACATGTCGAGGGCGCCGAAGCGGATCCGCTCCTTCCAGGCCCGGGGCTGCTTGTCGATCCAGCCCGCCACGTCGGTGTAGGTGCGGGTGGGCAAGATGTCGATGATCTGGTGGTTCTCCACATCGGCCACCGTCGTGGCGTAGTGGGTGTGGATGCTCGTCTCGGATTTGACGAAGGAGGTCTCGTCGAGGCCGATGGCACGTGGTCTTGTTCAACCGTTTGCGATCAGCCTCGAGCAGGGCCTCGCCATAGGTGGCACACGGCGTCGTTGACCGTGTGCCAGTCACAGGCCAGCTCGGCACCCACCTCTGAGACCGTGCGGCCCCCGCCGATTGGACCGTGGCCCATTTGGCCGCCCGCGTCGTCAGCAGACAGTTCTTCGCCGCGATGCGGTGGTCCTCGAGCACCCAGGACCTCTTCGCACACGTCGGGTTCACGCAGCGCATGCGGTGCTTCTTCCAGGCCAGCGACATCGCTGTGCCATAGACGGGAAGGTCGACGTAGTGCACCACCGGGCGTTCTTTGACCTGGGCCGCCCGATGGCAGCTCGGGCAGCGCACGTCGCTGACGACCTGTTCGAGCATCAACTCGACGTGGGGTCCACGGCGCTCGTAGCGCAGGACCGAGACGTCTTTGAGACCCACCAGCGCGGCGAGGATCTCACTAGGGTGGACGAGGACGAAGGTGCTTCTTGCTTTTTGGCTCACAACCTCAAGCTTGAGGCGCCTTCGCCTAATTCAGGGGGACCTCAGACGGAGCGGCTCCCCGCCACCTTTGGCTCGGCAGCCTCAATCCTGATCGTGGAACGGGCCGGATCAAGGTCGGCAATTCGGTAGCGACCGCGCACCGCGTTGCTTGGGAGTTAACCAACGGCGCCCTGTCGCCCAACGAGCGGGTCGCGGCCTGTACCGCCAACCCGGCCTGCGTGCGCATCGAGCACCTCTGTCTGGAAAGCGCTGCTGCACGCAAACCACCAAGCAAGGCAAGGGCGCGCAAGGGGACGGGCTCGATGCGAGTTGTTCGGCCTGGGATGTGGGAGCTCCGGGTGACCATCGGTCGCTGGGATAACGGGCGGCCCCGCTCGCTTACCCGCACCATCTCAGCGAAGAGCGAGACTGCTGCGGCTGCTCTCCTGGCGGAGTTCGTCGATGAAATGTCCGGTTCGCAGCTCCCAAGAACCCAGGACCTACGGGACCTCACTGTCGACGATGCAGTGGATCGCTTTCTTGATGAATACCTGGCAGTAGAAAAAGGGCGAGCCGAGAAGACCATCAACGACTATCGCTATCTCCACCAACGGTGGTTCTCCCCCACAATCGGCGCCCAGCAGGTCAAAAGGGTCGACAGCGCGACCATGGACCGGTTGTTCGGCGCTATGCGCCAAGCCGGTCTGAGCGCTTCTCGCCTCAATCAAGCAAAGAGTCTCTACGCCCCGTTCTTCCGGTGGGCCAAACGGCGGGGCATGACCACGCGCAATCCGATGGCCGAGTTTCAGATGCCGACGAGCACGTACCGCTCAGAGGAGCGGGTACCACCAGAAGTCGAAGAACTGTCCATCTTGCTTTCGACCGCTGTCGAGGTCGTTCCCGATATCGCTCCGCTACTGGTTCTCGGAGCCGTGACCGGTATCCGACGGGGCGAGCTCGTGGGCATCCCAGTGTCTGCGGTGGCTTGGAGAAAGAATCAGATCACGATTGCTTCGGCCGTCACCTCGTCCGGCAAGGTCAAAACGACCAAGACTCGCCGGAGCAGGACATTCCACGTCGACGCCGAGACAACGGCCATGCTGAAGCGCCACTACAACAGGATGAAGGAACGAGCAGCGGCCGCCAGTGTCGAGCTCGCCGCAAATGCCTTCCTATTTAGCCTTGCGCAGGACTGCTCTACGCCTATGCCGCCCGACCACCTCACGAAGAGAGTTGCAGTGCTGAAGGGGTATCTCGGGATTGAGGACAAACATCCGGATGTCGTCGCTCTTGAAGACGAGGTACTGCGGCTGCGGCGGTCAACTTCTCCAGTTCGGCGGCCCGGGAAACCTGGGCCGTTGCCTACCGGTGGTATGTCCTATCGAGAAATCGGTGCGGCGTTGGGTCGCAGCGAGCGGTGGGCCAACCTGGCCGTGGCGGCTGCCCAACGGCGGGAGGGTGCCAATGCACCTGGTCAGGTTCATTTCGAATTCGACGGTTCGATCCTCGCCCAGAAGTTCACGTCGTCGGAACTTCTTGACGCCGGGTTCAACGTCAGTGTGGTGGCCCAGCGGCAGGGACACGGACCCCAGGTGCTAACCCGCCACTATTCGAAGTCCCGAGCTTCGTCTGACAAGCGGGCCGCCGAACACCTTGGCCGCGTCGTGCACGGCAAAGGGTAGAGCGAACATTACGCTAAGGCCTTTCCACCGAGATCGCGTGAGTTCGCGTTCCGCTGGTCAGGTGGGGAAGAGCTTCCAGGTCGTGGCGACAGATCCGGAGAGTATTGGGCATTTATTTCCCGAGAGATTCCCAAGATCTTTATGGATTGGCTTGACCATGGCTTCGACACAAGCGGGCAATCAAAGTGCCGCAGCAAGAATCCGCACGCGATCCCGCCGAGTAGCCGACCGATGTGCGCTCGCCAGTCCGTTGAAGCGGGCCATGGCGGCCAGAAGTACTGCCAAGCGGCAAACGCGTATAGAGCCACAAGTAACTGCACAAAATCGCTTCCCAGCTCTTTGCGATGATAAAGACTCCCGACCAAGCCGTAACCGAGCCAGCCACAAATGATCCCGCTGGCTCCGACCGAATAGGTGCCGAGCCAGCCACAAATGATCCCGCTGGCTCCGACCGAATAGGTGCCGAGAGGCCCGAAGAGCCACCAAGACAGGCAGCTCGTCACCAACACGACAGCTGTAACCGCAAGCAGCTTGCCAATGCCCTGGTATGCCGCAAAGAATCCGACGACGAGCAGATAGAGGCCGTTTCCCTCGAAGTGGTTCCACGAGAGGTGAAGAAAACTGGCGGGAACGAAGTCGAGCAGACTTTGAACGTTCCTGGGCCTCAGCCCCAACTTCAAGTTGAGCTCGTAGTGGCCGCGCTGCATTTGTGGAAGCGCCATGCGCTGATCGATGCCGGCCTGGCCGAGGGAGACCTTGGACGGGACCTTTGTCTCCCTCCCACGGAAAGGACGAGTTCCCGTCGCTCAGTGGCCGGTCCACAGTTCACCTTGTCCAGACAGGATCTATCGGGCTGTGAAGAGAGAGTCCACCATCGCAGGTAAGGACCTGACCGGTAACCCAACGTGTGTCGTGCAGAGCCAGGATCGTTTCGGCGATGTCGTCGGGGGTGCCCAGCCGTCCGAGGGCGGTTCGTTCCGCCACGCCGCGCAACCAGCCTCGATCACGGGGCGCCGGTCCGAGCATGGCCGTATCGGTGACTCCCGGGGCGACCCCGTTCACTCGGAGCGTTGGCGCCCACTCCAACGCGGCCACTGCGATCACCATGTCGAGGGCAGCTTTCGAGACGCAGTACAGACCCATCGTTTTGTCGGCCAACCGGGCGCTCACACTGCTAGTGGTCACGATGGAACCGCCTCCGTTGTCGAGCATGTGGCGCGCAACTGCTCGCATGACCAGCCATACTCCCTTGGCATTGGTCCCCACGATCTTGTCCCAGTCATCAGCTTGGGCCGCGAGGAGCGACGAAGAATGCCCAATGCCCGCGGTCACGGTGAGGAACGTCGGGACTCCGATGCGCTCCAGCGTCTCGGCTGTCGCCTGGTCGACCTGCGCGGCGTCGGTGATGTCGCACCGGACATCAGCCTTTTCGCCGAGGTCCCATACCAAGACCTCCGCTCCTTGGAGTCGTTGCCGGTCGACGACTGCGGCGCCGATACCGGACCCGCCACCCACGACGACTGCGGCGGTCACGGCGATACCCCCTGGAGGACGAAGCCGATCACGTCGTCGGCGACGTCTTCGAGCGAGCGCGTATGGCCGAGTGAAATCGCGTTGATCCCTACGGTCGTCACCGCACCGAGGATGGCCATCGCGATCAGGCGTGGGTGTTCGATCGGACGGAGGCTGCCGTCTTTGGCACCCTGCTCGAGAACAGCTCGAATGGGTCGCCGGTACGCTTCTTCGACCCGCTCGTTAATAAGTGGCGTGCGGGCGGCCCGGCCCAGGTCGAACTGCAAGGTTCGACTGGCCGCAGGGTATTCCTCGAAAATACGCAGATGGGCCACGATTGCTGCCCGCAGACGGTCGGCTCCATTACCTTTCGTGCTCAGTGCGTTGTCAGTGGCTCTGGCGATTTTGTCGAGTATCTCGTTGAATAAGAAGGTGAGAATGTCCTCCTTGCCGGCGAAGTAGTAGTAGAGGGTCGCCTTGGGTACTCCGGTTGCCGCGGCGATGTCCTCCATCTTCGTGGCGTCGAGGCCGAACTCGGCGAAGAGTTCCGCGGCGGCCAGCACTTTGACGTGCATGCCGGCTGGAAGTTCTCGCATTTGAGGCTCCTAGATTCCTGGGTGACACCTTTGAACGCGCAGTATAGACTCATCGTCTAATGCTGATCCATCACTCGGCGATCTGCACAAGCCACATCGACGAAAGCCTTGCCTTCTGGCGCGACGGTCTCGGCTTTGAGGTGTTATTGGACGAGCACTTCGAGGGCGACTGGATCACGCTGCTCCGCGCGCCATCGACGTCCCTGCGGTCAGTATTCCTCGGCGATCCCGGAGCGCCAGGGTCCGGAATCGTCGAGCTTGTCGACCTCGGTACCGTGCCCGACGGTCAGCAAGCGTTCGATACGCCCGCTTCCTCCGGCTTTCTGCTGCTCTCGGTCATGACCGACGTCAAGGCCGTCCTGGAGAGGCTTCGAAAACTGGGATTCGGTGGCCCGCCCCGGCAAGTGGAGGTGAGCGGTGTGGCTATGGCCGTGGTCACCGATCCCGACGGCGTGCTCGTCGAACTCATCGACTCGGTTGCTGCGCCCAATCTCGAGCGGTTGTCGGCCCCAGGTACCAGGGCATGACGCACTGCTCCGAGGTGGCGATTGTGGGCGCCGGATTCGGAGGGCTGGTACTGGCCCATCGGCTTGCCCTCGATGGTCTCGACGACGTCGTACTGTTCGAACGTGACGACGGCGTTGGCGGTACCTGGCGGGCCAACAGCTACCCGGGAGCGGCCTGCGACGTCCCCTCCCACCTTTACAGCCTGTCCGTCGCTCCGAACCCCAGCTGGTCACGGGCTTACGCTACCCAGCCCGAGATCCTTCGCTATGTCGAGAACTGCTACGACCAGTTCGACGTTCGGCGAAAGGTGCGCCCCGGCACCGAGATCGTGGCGGCCAATTGGTCCGAGGCCGATATGCGCTGGCGACTATGCGACCGATTCGGCCAGAGGTTCGAAGCATTGGTCGTCGTCACCGCTACCGGCATGTTCCACAGCCCGGCAGTTCCAGCGATACCAGGCCTCGACGAATTCGTGGGGGCACGATTTCATTCGGCTCGCTGGAAGGGTGACCACGACCTGACCGGCGAGCGGGTGGCCGTGGTGGGAACTGGTGCCAGCGCTATTCAGATAGTTCCCGCCATCGCCGATCGTGTGGCACACCTCGACCTCTACCAGCGCACGGCTCCGTGGATCCTCCCCCGAAACGACCCGCCGTACACAATGGAGCAGCAGCAGTTGTTCGCGGCACACCCTGAGGAGATGGAGCGGCATCGCCAGGATCTCTACGACATGTTCGAGCAGACAACCGCGTTCCTCAGCGGGGATCCGGCGGCAGAGTCGATCGCCGCCATCTCACGCGAGTACCTCGAACGCAAGGTCCGCGATCCCGTCCTGCGCGCCAAGCTGACCCCCCGCCACCCTTTCGGGTGCACCCGGACTCTGGTGTCCAGCGACTACTACCCGGCGCTCCAGCGCGACGACGTCGATCTGGTGACGGACAGCATCGAGCGCATTACACCGACGGGTATCCGTACGCGTGACGGCACTGAACGACCCGCAGACACCATCATCTTTTGCACCGGATTCCGCGCATCGGAGTACCTCTACGGAATGGAGGTGACCGGACGGGAGGGCAAGAGCATTCGTGAGACTTGGTCCGGAGTGCCCCGTGCCTATCACGGTCTGGCCGTACCGGGCTTCCCCAACTTCTTCATGATGTACGGACCCAACACCAACCAGGGAGGGAACTCCATTTTGTTGATTCTCGAAGCTCAGGCCCAGTTCGTGGCCAGTGCGCTCAGCGCCATGCGGACCATGAACGCTTCGTCGATCGAGGTCACCGCCGCAGCGATGGATCGTTACCAACGCCAACTCGAAAGCGACCTGGGCAAGACGGTCTGGGCCGAGGGCTGCACAAGCTACTTCCACAGCGCCACGGGCGACATCGTCACCCAACTGCCGCATACATCGGGCTGGTACACCGAGACGACGCGGCAGATCGACCAAGAGGACTTCATCTTCGGGGGTGTCACATGCATGATGTCGTGATACGCGGGGGAACTGTCGTCGACGGTACCGGCTCCGCTGGCCGCACGGCCGACGTGGCATTTTCTGAAGGGGTGATCACTGAGGTGGGTCGGGTCGACGGACTCACTCGTCGCGTGATCGACGCCGATGGGCTTGTGGTCACCCCGGGATTCGTCGATATCCATACTCACTTCGATGGCCAGGTGACCTGGGACGATGACTTGACCCCCTCGTGTTGGCACGGCGTGACCACCGCCATTCTCGGCAATTGTGGGGTGGGGTTCGCTCCGGTGCGACCGGGCGGTCAAAACGAGTTGATCGAGATTATGGAGGGTGTCGAGGACATCCCCGGGAGCGCCCTGTCCGAGGGAATCAGCTGGCAGTGGGAGACCTTCCCCGAGTATCTCGACACCGTCGCCCAACGACGGCTCTCTCTCGACGTCGGGACGCACGTCCCGCACGCCGCAGTCCGTGCCTACGTCATGGGTGAGAGAGCCCTCGACGCGGCCACGGGCGACGATCTGGCGCAGATGTGTGAGATCGTGCGCGGCGGACTCGAGGCGGGTGCGCTTGGCTTTTCGACCGGTCGGACCGCCGGGCACCGCGATGTACACGGCAACCCGGTGCCAGGGACGTTCGCGCCGGAGGACGAACTCGGAGCTTTACTCGCCGCCATGGACGAAGTCGGTGCCGGCGTCTTTCAGGTCGTCCCGGCGGGTGTGGGTGGTGAGATCACCGGTGATATCGCAGGCGCCATGGAGGCAGAACTCGACTGGCTCGCGCGTCGGGGTGAGGCGAGCAATCGTCCCATCACGTTCCTGGCGATGGAGCGCGCCGAGGTCGGCGGCTGGCATCCGTGGTTCGAGGCGGCTCGCAACGCCAACGCGCGGGGGGCCAATCTTCGACCACAAGTGGGTAACCGCTGCTTCGGCGTTCTCCTGGGTCACCAGTCCAAGCTCAATCCCTTCCAGTACCGGCCCACCTACCGCGACGAACTGGCCAAGCTCCCGCTGCCCGAGCGAGTACGGCGAATGCATGACCCCGAGGTGCGTGCCCGTATCCTCGCCGAAGAACCAGACTTCAGCGGTCCTTTCCTCATGGATCAGATCGGTCGCCGAGCCTTCGATCACATCTACGTGCTCGGGGACTCCCTTGAATACGAGCCCTCCCCGACCACCTCCATCCGGGCCAAAGCTAGGAACCTCGGAGTGGATCCGTGGGAGGTCGCCTATGAAGCCATGCTCGGTGCCCAGGGCAACGAATTCTTACTCTGGCCGCTGCTCAATTACGGAAACGATTGCTACGACGGGCTTCTCGAAATGATGGAAGACCCCATCTCGGTGCAAGGCTTAGGTGACAGCGGTGCCCACGTCGGGTTGATCTGTGACGCCAGTATGAACACCTACATGCTCTCGCACTGGGTCCGTGCTCGACGGCGGGGAAGACGGATGAGCATTGAGCACGCTGTCCATCGTCTGACCCAGGATCCGGCACAGCTCTACGGCCTGGGCGATCGGGGCGTGCTCGCGCCGGGGAAGAAGGCCGATTGCAACGTAATCGACCTAGATGGTTTGCGTCTGCTGCGTCCCGAGCAACTCCACGATCTCCCAGGAGGGGCGGGACGGCTGGTACAACGGGCCGAGGGATACGTTGCCACCTTCGTGAACGGGAAGCAGACCATCGCTAGCGACGAGCGCACCGATGAACTCCCCGGGCGACTCGTTCGTGGAGCGCGATAAGTGGAGGCACTTATGCGAGGGCCACGTCTATGCGGAAGCCTGCCCCGGCTATCACATTGCGTTGAATTCTCGAATCTCCAAGGGAAGAGCGGTGGGGATATTCCGGCCTGGCCAACCCATCACTTCTGGGGCATGTTGAACTAGTGGTCGATTGAGATGATTCGGCACCAAGTAGGGAGGAGATCCAGTGTTAACCGTGCGCAAACCCGCATTCGACTTCAGTGGCAGCGTCCCCCATTGGGGCGACAATGCAGAGGCCATCACGATTTTTAACGCCGGTGCCATCATTCCGACACCGATCGAACGGTATCTGATTCGTGTGATGCGAATGGCAAAGCAGCAGCTCGATCCCGTGGCCGATTCCGACCTCATCGAAACAATCGACTTGTTCAACAAGCAGGAAGGGCAACATTACAAACTCCACAATGACCTCATGACCATGCTCACGGCAAAGGCCTACCCGCGACTGCGGGAGTTCGAAGCGGCTTTCGACTCCGATCTCAAAGAGTTCCTCGCCACCAAATCGCTTGCTTGGAACATCGCCTATTGCGAAGGATTCGAATCGACAGGCTGCGCCATGGCACGGGCATGGATCGACGGGGGCATCAAGGAAATCTGTGGCGACCATGGGTCGACCCCCATGCGGCTGTGGATGTGGCACATGGCCGAAGAGTTCGAGCACCGCTCCGTCGTTCACGACGTGCTCCATCGTATCTACGGAGACGAGGAAGCGTTCGAGCTTCGCAAGCAGGGGGCCACGATCAACCGGCAACACAACGCCGAGCATGCATTGGCTGCCGCGATGTACATCACCGAGATAGACCAGGCCGACATGACCTCCCGCGAAATCGAGAAATCCAATGCGCGAGCACTGGAAGCCGCGACCGCTGTTGGCGAGCTTTCCGCGGCCGAGTTGCTGTGGGTCTTTGATCCCGACTACGACCCCGCCGCAGTTTCCCCGCCCCGCGACTACGAGCGGGTGCTCGACAACTACCCACGTCCCGGCGATTCGTAAGTTCAGCGAAGGAGGCCCGTCCGACGATGGTGACGGTTGCGCGATGATCGAGCCGTTCAGAACACCGGTCGATTCCGATGCTCTCGAGGACCTGCACCGCAAGCTCTCTGCCGCAAGGTGGCCAAGCGCTGGGACGGTGGCCGACTGGTCACAGGGAACGCCACTGCACGAGGCCCAGAAACTTTGCCACTACTGGCGTACCTGCTATGACTGGCCAGCCCGGGCAGCACTGCTCGATCGCCACCCGCAGTTTCGAACCACGATCGAGGGCCTAAGAATCCATTTCGTTCACGTCCGATCGACGGAACCCGAAGCCCTCCCTCTCCTTCTGACTCATGGGTGGCCTGGTTCCATTGTGGAGTTCCAAGAAGTAATCGGACCCCTCACCGATCCGGTTGGCCATGGAGGTCGCCCAGAGGACGCATTCGATGTGATCTGCCCGTCGCTCCCGGGGTACGGCTGGAGCGATGCGCCGACCGAGTTGGGATGGGGCTCGGCAAGGATTGCCGCTGTGTGGGCGATCCTTATGGACCGTCTCGGGTACGCACGCTACGGTGCCCAGGGCGGTGACTGGGGGGCGATGGTGACCACCGCGCTCGGAGGTCTCGATCCCGATCATCTGGTTGGGATCCATCTCAACATGCCTCTGGCATTCGGTGATGGCCAGTCGGTCGATGAGACCGAGAGAAAGATAACGGAAGATTTCCAGCGATTCATGAGTGATGGATCGGCCTACCAGCAATTGCAGTCGACCCGTCCGCAGTCGCTTGGCTACGGCCTGGTTGACTCGCCGATCGCTCTTGCTTCGTGGGTTCTTGAAAAGTTGTGGAGCTGGTCCGATCACGGGGGCGACGTCACGGAGTGCTTTTCCTACGACCAGATTCTCGACAACATCATGCTCTACTGGTTGTCAGCAACTGGCGCATCGTCAGCACGCTTGTACTGGGAAGATTCCCACAGCCGGACAGACCAGGCCCGCGTGGCGCCGGTGTCAGTCCCAGTTGGATGCTCGATCTTTCCAAAGGAACTGGTGCGAACATCGAGGCGTTGGGCCGACATGCAATTCAGCGATCTTCGTTATTTCAATGAGCTAGATCGCGGCGGTCATTTCGCCGCGTTCGAGCAGCCAGCTCTTTTTGTTGATGAGGTTCGCGCGTGCTTTCGGATAATGCGCTGATCGACAAGGGAAGGCGCGTCCGCACGAATACGGATAAGCCCTTCCGGGCTGTCGCACCACGTGTTACCCAGCCACGCTGATCTCAAAGTGGATGCTCCGTCCTCCGGGCGGCTGTGCTGAGTCGCCAACTCGTCCACGGGAGAGCCCCGATGCAATCCGACGTCAAATTGCATGCACTTCGGACCTCTCGGCTACACGGGGTTTCCACGGCGAATGGCAGCTTCAGGAGTCAGTCCCATCGAGCCGGTGGGACTGGGCGATTGCCTTCGATCCGGCGTAGTGGGGCCAGTGTCAGCAGCGTCCGAAAAGCCAGCGGAAACCCCGTAATGCCCTAGCTATCAGCAAACGTCCAGCCGTTAGAACTGGACCTGTTTGGCGAAGGCGAGCACGTGAGCCTTGTCGGCCGGAAGGATGTATCCGGCCTTGATGTCCTCGTCCGTCGCCGACGTGTATGCCTTCAAGTATGAGGTCTTGGTCCCGTACAGGGATTTGAGCTGCGATGCGCTGAAGGGACGAGTCGACCCGAAAAGGGCGCAGAACCCGGCGGATCCGGGGGGTGTGGTGTTCGAATAGGCCGCGATCGGCACCCGTTCCCACGGGCCCTGGATGCCACCGATCGCCGTTCCGCTGGTGTTGGTCTGCACGGTAGGCGTGTCGTCAACGACCTGGACCTCCATACGAGGCGCCGGCGGGGGGGGCGAACCGGTGATCATCCAGGTATCGATGGCGGAGAGGGCAGCTTCAAAGATGAAATGACTTGGTGCCTCGTCGACTGAGGTGCAGCCAAGAGACTTGAGCTCCTGAGCCGTGACGATGTAGGAGTCTGCGTGAGAGGCGCCGGCGACGTCCCAGAGCCTGATGAAGCGCGTGTCGGGCTGACGGGCCTGGTAGTAGCCGCCGAAAGTCTCATCTGTTTCGGTGATCATCATGAGCACCGGGACGCCGATGTCGGTGCGGATGTGGACGTCGCCACCGAAGCTGCCGCTCGGTGATGCACCGGGGATACCCACTGCCCCTCCGGCCCTGCTGTGCACTAAAAAGCCGTCGAACACATGGTAGAGCGGCTGAATGGCGTCGATGTAGGTGGTCAGGTACAGCGCCGACTGGGACTCACCCACCGCCAACAGCCGCTTGGGGTGCAGTGGGGCCAGAGGATTCCCGTGGCCACCGACGAGCAGGGCGCGGGCGGTCTGCGTGAAGATGTCGTAGGAATACTGGTCCCCCGGATCCATCAGTGAGCCGTAGCGCGCCGGATCCTTTTGGCGCAGATTGTCGATGCCCACCTGCTGCGCTGAGATTCCCACCCAGGCAAACCCCGCTCGTTCCAACTCTGGTGACAAGTACACCGAGTCGACGGCGCCATCCCCGCCTCCGCTTACGTTCAGCCACTCCACGACCACTGTCCCGTTGAACTTCGATGGATTTGTCGGCATGTGCACCACGATTCGAGTGCGATAACGCGCGCTGGTAGCGGGAGCGACCTTCCACGTTCCCGCGTCGTTCTCGGGTCCGGTCGCCTGGTAGGAGTAGGCCGTCCCCGACGCGAAATACTCGCGCTGCTCATAACCGGCGGCCTTGAGGGAGGGTCCCCAGCCTCCGGCGATGAGATACGCGGCGTCAGCGGGTTCGATGGGGCCGCTGAGCTGAGCTGGTTGGCCGCCATTGGGTGTGTCGCCCTGGGTCGAGGTGTGCGCGGAGGCCGGCGCCGACACGATCGAAATCGGACCGACCAATCCTGCACCCGCAATTCCAAGTGTCATAGCCAACACAGTCAGGGCTCGGCATGCCCCGCGTAAAGAGTACGTCATCCAATACCCCCCAATTACCCTGGTACCAGGTGGCACGTCTTAAGGCCGCACTCACCGTACCTCGGTGTGGAGCGAAGAGTTCCACTTTGCCCAGCGGCCGGCCTGGATGAGCCTGGCGAAGCTAAGAAGGGCATTCGAGTCGACTCGACGCTTCAGGATAAACCGATCATGCAGGGCCACAGGCCCTGACCGCCCGGCCGAGGCGGCGGCGCAGCCGCTGTCCGAGGGGAAGGGCGGCTTGAAGCAGATGCTCCTATAACGAGTCAAGCGGCAATGGGCATCCGATCTCGGCACCGGGTCGAGTAGATCTCCCGAGGAGCGGCGTAGCGCTTGAGGCAGCGGATGACCTCCTTCTTGGTTTTGCCTTCGGCCAGCCGTCGCTCCATGCAGCTGCGGGTCGGCTCATGGAGTCGCAGTCGCAGAACGAGATACGCGGGCTAGCTGTCGCCCCCTGCGCCCGTTCCAGCCCCACCCGGTGGTCCCCCACTTCCGGAGAAGCCGGAGCCACCGAAGCTGCCGGTCGAACTACTGGTGCTTGACGACGGAACTGCTTCCAAGAGATCGGTCAGGACCACCGACGTCCCGGAAGAGGTGATCTGGGTCGAGGAACCGCCGATGGCGCCGATCGTCACCTGCCTTCGGGTCAATCGGCCCGACTGAATGACGACCACGTAGGCGTCCCTGTGCCGGTGACATGAACGGCGGCCGTCGGACGGTCAGTACGGCCACCTGGTGCAGGACGACCTCGACCTGGGCCGGCGAACCGGTCACTTAGCCTGGTTGCTCGAGAACACCAATGCCTTCTTGGCTGCGTCGTACGTCACGAGGTACACGGTTCCGATGTCATAGGGCCGGCCCGAGGTGAAGGAGACCGGCTGGCCCGATCCCGGGATGGCGACGTTCTTCAGTTCGTACCCGGCATGAGCGAAACTCGATCGGCTGAGATTCTTGCCAGCCGCCTTGAGTATTGCCGTCAGGATGGCCACGTTGCTGCACGCCGACTCGACGGAGTAGGAGGTCTGATCCGAGCCCGTCTGCAGGCTGCTCGGCGGCGTGATCTTGTCCGACGGGTAGGCCTTGCGAATGATGCGGTAGCACTGCTGCACCGCCGGCTCCTGCCAGATCTGATATTTCGAGGGAACCGAAGTCGTCGTCACGAGATCTTTGAGATACGGGGGTGTGATCGAGGAGTCCGAGAGCGCGGCAGCGACGTCGCCTTCATTGGTGGCTACCCACCCCGGGTTATAGGAGCTCTGGGCATTCTGGAGCGATTCTGGCCAGACGGTCGCCCCCGAACCCACCGCAACAACCTCGTTGATACCGTCAGACTTGAACCGCTGCGTGATGATCGTCGCCTGCTGGTTGGACGCCGCCTCATCTCCGATCGGGGCGGCATCCACGGCACTCTCGACGACCGGAACCCGCAGCGACTTCAGAGCCGCTTCGACGACATGAAGCTCGCTCCCGTCACTGGTTTGGCCGGCGAACAGCCCAACCTTCTTGCCTTTAAAAACACCCTCGTGGGCCAAAACCGAGAGCTGCAGCGGATCGTAGGCGGCTGCCGGCGGCTGCAGGCTGAAGTTGGGTGCCGTCCCGGTGGTTTGCACGCCGTTTTGGAGTGTGCCCGAAATCGTCGGGATGCCGTATTGCTGCAGATAGCAGTTCGGCTGCTGCGGAGCGATGGCGACCAGGACTTCGTCGTCGGCGGCCAGCTGGGTACATGCCGTCGCTGCGGGCGCCGGTCCAACCGGATTCACTCCAACCAGATACAAAACAACCTTGCGACCGTCAATGCCTCCGTGCGAGTTCAGGTTGGCGATCAGGGCGTTGTAGGCGTCGGGAAAGCTGCCCTGATCGAGGGTGACGCCGAACTGCCTGACTGCGTCGAGATCGGGGTACGGAATCCCGACCTTGACCATTGTCGCAGTCACCCCTGGACTAGCCGAGCTAGAAGCCCCGGCTGGGGAACCCACCCCGCCGATCACGCCGAGGCCCACGAGGGATCCGACAACGACGGGGGCCACGCTCTTGCGACACCAGTTTGTCCGCACCCGAGAAAAAGAGACACGTTGCATCGAAGTCAGATTCGCACAAAAGCAACCGGGAAAGTAATCAATCCTCGCCATGGCGAGACAGCAATGGCTCGATCCACTGCGAACGGCCGGTGGCCTCCAGCCGTTTGAGGTACTCGGGCAGATGACCTCGTACGTGGTACGGACCTCCCTCATCAAGGATGATGTCGAACGGATCACGCTTGGGTTCGAGCGCCCGTTCGAGTTGGGTAGTCGTCCACTCGGTGAGCATCGAACTTCCCTCAGCCAACCGGTGGGTATCGGTCGCTGCGAGGTCAGTCTGCTCATGGGGATCAGCGACGAGGTCGAAGAGCATCTCGTCGGGCCACGCGGCGTGAAATCCGTCGTGCCGTGTCCTCAGATAGAGGTGATCGCCAAAGCGCACGCCGCGCTGACACGTCCACGCTCCTTGGCTGAGGACGAGGTGGTCCCGGCCGAATACCGGTGTGCCTGCTTCGAGCTCGCTGCGTCGCGAGATCCCGTCCCAATGACCGGGCAAAAAGGCTCCGGCCAAGTCAGCCACCGTCGCGGCGACGTCAAGGTGGTAGTGGAGGCCTCCGATCGTGGCTGCCCCGAGCCCGGGCCACGACAAGACCGCAGGGATGTGTGCCGTGACCTCGTCGGCAGCCTGGTGATCCGCATAGACCCCGAGCTCGCCGAGGGCCTCGCCGTGGTCGCTCCCGACCCAGACAGCCGTCTCATCGAGGACCCCAAGCGTGTCGAGGTACGAGCAGACGATTCCCACGGCATCGTCGGCGTACCGAACGCCCACGTCGTATCCATCGAAGAGTTGTTTGATCGCATCGTCAGACGAGAGATTCCACGGTTGCCTCGGTGGCGGTGGTCCCCATTCGTCGGGTCGAAACCCCCACGGTTCTTGGGCCGAATGCGGCCCGGGTAGCTCCCAGTTGCGAAGGCGCACCTCTGCGGTATGCCACTCGGGGATGGGGTCATCCCTGAAGGGATTCCCATAGTCCGCGGGGGTGTTGTAGGGCGTGTGGGGGTCCCAAAGGTGGACATGGAGGAACCACGAGTCGGCCCTTCCTCGGCGTTCGAGCCAGTCGAGGACCCCAGGGATTATTTCATCGGCTCGCTCTGTCCCAAATCCCCGGACGAGGTTCATCGATTCCAAGAAGCCCGACGTCCACCACGGCGCACTGTGCCGTAGCGGAAAGCTCGAGAATGAGGCCGTGTGATAGCCCGCTCCCATGAGCGCCGCCGCGAAAGATTGGACACCAAGTGGCGAGAAGAGCTGTCGGTCGGGCCCCCAGGCCCGAAGGTCGGCGGCCACTCCGCCATGGTTGGCCACTCCGTTGCGGATTCCGAACATGCCCGAGATCAACGCCGTACGGCTCGGAAGACACGGGACATCGGAGGCGTAGACGTCAGTGAAGCGGAAGCCGCGCCCTGCCAAGGCATCGATATTGGGACTCGTGTTGCGGTGGTAGCCGTAACAGCCGAGATGATCGGGGCGCAGTGTGTCGATATCGAAATAGACAATCCGCAAAAGTGCCTCCGCCAGACGATCGGGTCCCTGGAACGCTAGTTAGCCCAAGGCCGAGTAGGCGGCACCAGCCGCCGACTGCCCGATAGCGGTGGCCCTTTTGGCAATCCGAATTGGCAATCTAATGAGCGGTAAGGGACAGACATCGGTGGATGCCCCGGACTGAAGGTCCTGTTCAGGAGGGCAGGGTCGACCGATAAAGACGGTCCAGACAAGGCAGACCGGCCTCCGGAGCCGGCTCGAGTCCCCCCGGGGGCGCCGTGTGCCGGGTGCGCGGCATAGGAGATAGAGGCCCGCAGACACCGCTATCCCGCCGCGTTGGTCCCTGAGACGGCTTGGTATCGAAGCAGACGCTTGGCGAAGCCGGACCGGCCTTTGGACAGGTAGCCGTAGTGGGGACACGGGCAGACCCCCTCCGGGAAGACCCCGGTAGAGCGCCGTATGGTCGCCCGGAGGCGTGACCGTGTACCCCACCTCAAGGTCTCCTCACTGCGCCGAGCCGAGTCCGGTCACGCAGAGTGGCCAGCGGGCTCCCCCGCCGCGGGAAGGTCTTGCAGTTTGCTCACAGGCATCGTTGACTTCCTCGCTTCGTGACGAACTTTCGGGATCCGGTCCGGACGCGGACCACTATGCGGCCCATCAGCGCTCTACGACGAACTCGCCGTCGCCGTCCCCGGGATGTCGGCCCCGCAGGTCGGCTGGGCGGATATTGGCGTGAAGCCGTTCTTACCGGCCAGCATCATCCACGAGCAGCTCTTGGCGTCGTCGTGCCCGAAGTCCGTGGCGTAATTCCAGCTCTGGGGCAGAAGGCCATTGGCGTTGTACGACTTGACACCCCGCAGGGCCGTGATGACACCGGCTCTGGTTGGATTCTTCCCCGCCAGCTGCAGTCCCTTGATCATCAGGTCCGCGCCCAGCCAGGCCTCGTACTCGCTGAAAGAAGGAAAGTCGGTCTTGGAGTACCCGTCGTACTTCTCCATTGCCGCCTGCATCTGCTTGGTCGCCGCGTCCGGGAGCGACCAGGGGCGGAACAGCGAGTAGAAGTAGCTGCCCTGCACCGCCGACCATGCCGCGGAGTGGACCGCATCAGGCTGATAGCCGGTCGCGAACAGGCCGGTCGCCTTCACGCCTGCCTGCTGGAGGGCCTTCGCCAGGGCGAAGTTCGAGTTGTTGTCCATCTCCGGCGCATACGCATCGATGTGATTTTGCTTCGCTGACAGCGCTTCGCTTGTGAAGTCCACACCCCCGAACGGGACGGTGGTGTCGAGCACGCCGGTCTTGCCTCCAGCATGATTGAACGAATCCGACGTCTGGATTGCGGCCCGGCTGGAAGATGGTGAGATCCCGTACCCGTAGGTGGCGAGCACTTTGGCCCCATGCTGCTTGAGGAAGTTGCCGGCCAACGTCGTCACCGGATACTTGGGATTGAGGCTACCGACATCAGCGGCAAACATGTTCGTGTAGGGCTGCTCTCCCCATTCGGGACCGTCGCTGTACGAACCAGTGACCGGGACTCCCGCCTGTTGGGGGTACTTCGCAGCGAGGAAGAAGAGCGGGCTCTGAGACACGATGCCAAATGCCTTGGAGTCGGCCTCCTGCACCGCGGTAGCGATCGCCGTCGGGCTCGTCTGGTCATCAATGATGAGCGGGACGATCTTGTGCCCATTCACACCGCCTTCTGCGTTCTGCAGGTCAACTCTGGCTTTGAACGCTCCTGGCGACGTGCCGTCCTCGGACGCACCCTCACCCGTCACGGACGTGATGTAGGCGATCGTGATCGGGAGTCGCCGCCGCTGTCGCCGGCGTGGGCGTCGCCGCGACGAGTGCTGTGGGCACTCCTGCAACGACCGCCAACATCGCCGCGGCGAGCGATCCCTTCCGTGTCCAACCTCTGTGTGACTGCATCTGTCCTGCCTCCCCCCGACCCCCGGTCGGTGATATGCGAGCGATCTCGCTGAAGTTGCTTCTTGCCTTGCGCCTACTTTGTTTTGGACTTTTTTTGGTGGCCGAAAAATAGTCATTGGCGTGTCCCGGCGTTACGCGGGCACCGAAGAGGACCCCCGGGTCCGAGATGGGATCCCTCCTCACGGGGTCGACCCTCGAAGAGAGAGCCTGGTGGTCGCTCACGGCGCTTCCGAGCCGCTCCAGCATGGCGGTTGTGATCGGGGGCGCCACTTTGAGCGTGATGGCCCATAGGAAGAAGCCGTAGACCATTCCTGCTCCGAGGCTGCTCCAGGCTTCGTCCCACGAGGGCGCGTCGGCGCCCTCGGCCTGCAGTCGATCCAGGTAGTGCGCCAGCAGGTCTGATTCGTTCTTTCGGCGCTCGTCAGGGCTCAATGTGCAGCCGATGTGGTAGCCCACGTCGAGGTACCACGGTCCACGTTGGACCAATTGCCAATCGACCAGACACGTCTCCTGCCGCGCATTGAGGTAGATGTTCCCGACGTGCGCGTCGCCATGGAGCAGGCAGCCCACCTCGACATCACGAGAGTCGCTCGCGAGCTGGCGGACGGCCTCAAGCAGGCGCTCCCCGTCGCGCACGTCCTCGGGCACCAGGGATCCGATCGGCCCTTCGAAGTTCCCGTTGATCTCTGGCAGCCCTCGGGCACTCATCGTCATGTCGAGCCGCGGGGTGAGCCAGGGCTCGCTGGTGCGATCCATCCGCCACGTCCGTCCGTGCAGAATGGCGTATTGCTCGAGGCTCTCCGCCACCTGGTCGGGCGTGTACGGGCTGAGCGAGTCGAGAAAGGCTGCACCGTCGGCGGCCACGTCGCCCGTGATGATGACGCCGTGATTCGTGGTCGGATCGACGTCGGCGTAGAAGCACTCGAGGGTCCGCACGCCGCTTGTCGCGGCGAGGTGCCGGTAGAACAAGGCTTCCGGAACTCCCGGCGCTCCGGCTCGCTGCCCCACTCTCGGAACAGTCGGTGAAGTAGCCCTTCACGCAGAGTTCCGAAGGGAGCCCTGGTGGCATCTCGTCGCATTCGAATGCGGAACCGCGCATTGGTGGACACCCGCGACACCACTGGTCCTGGCTCGACTGAACGCACCGCGATCCCCGGATATCGCTCGCCCAGTGCCTCGCTCAGCCATGCTGGATCGAGGACTTCTGCGAGCGTGTCCGGCACCGCCAGCGACATGGCGTCCCCCTCTCCTAGCTGACTTCGTCGCGGAGGCGATCGCGAAGCACGTACTTCTGGACCTTCCCCGTTGAGGTCCGCGGGAAGTCCTCGACAGGGATCAGCTCCTCCGGCCATTTCTGGCGGGCCACACCCGCCGCCTCCAAGTGGCTTCGCAGCTCCGGCAGGTCGGGCGCCGGCCGTTCGCCGGCCATGCGGAGAAAGGCTGCTGCGTGTTCGCCCATGCGGGCATCGGGTGCCGCGACCACGGCGACCTCGGCCACGCCGGCAAAGGTCATGCAGGACCTCTTCGACCTCGGCGGCGCTGATGTTCTCTCCCCGCGGATGATGACGTCGGAGATCCTGTCCGTGATGGAGAGGTAGCCGTCCGGGTCGAGCACGCCGACGTCGCCCGTGTGGTACCAACCGTCCTGGTCGAAGACCTTCGCCGTCAACGCTGCGTCGGTATAGCCCAAGAAGCATTCGGGCCCGCGCGAGAGGATCTCGCCGGGCTCGCCAGTCTTCACTTCCAGGCCCTCGGGGTCGACGAGCTTGATCTCACAACCCGGCAGAGGCCTCCCAGCGCTCGCCAGGCGCTTGTCCAGAGGATCGGCGTACGTGCAGCCGGTGATCGAGGGATGCTCGGTGGATCCGTACATCGAGTAGATCATCAGGCCGATTTCTGTCCCCCGCTCCATGACTGCCCGCGGCACAGGAGCCCCCCCATCCCTTGATAGTGCAGGAGCTCGAGGTGCTCCTCGTTGCAGCCCGGATGATCGAGCAGGCTGGTCAGGAAGTACGGCGCGCCGCCACCAGCACTGAGGTCCTCCTTCACCATCAGATCGAGTACATCGCTCGGGTCCCACTGGTCGACGAGATGAACGGGCTTGCCGCGATCGACAGGGATCAGGAGCGCGCCGAGCATCCCGATGGCGTGACTGATCGGGTTGGCGATGAGCGATGCCCGATCGCTTGGCGGAGACGTCGCTCCCAACTGTGCGATCTCCGCGCACACGGTCTGGTGCGAGTGGATCACGCCCTTCGGGCTCGACGTCGTGCCCGATGTCCAACCCACGAGGGCTGGGGTGCCGGGGTCGACTGCGATCGGCGCCTCCAGCGGGTCGGCCGCCAGAAGGTCGCTGAACGCGATGCTGCCGGCCGGACCGCCTCCGTCGAGCACGACGAGCTGCATGCCCGGGAATGTCAGGCACCTCTTCAAGATTGGCCAGGAAGTCCTGGTGCCCGAACTTCGCCGCAGTCACGTGCACTGTGGGACGACACGATGCGAGGATGTACGCCGTCTCGCGGCTCCCGTAGATGTGCACGATCGGAGCCACGACGGCACCGACGAGCGAGGCGGCGTAGAAGGTGACGGCTCCCTCGAGCCAGTTCGGGGTCTGGAAGGTGACGACGTCTCCCGGACGCACGCCATTGGCCATCAGACCCGGAAGCAGCCCGTCGCGCCAGGTCGAGGACATCCCCGAAGGTGCCGCTCCATGGGCGCGTCTGGGAGTGGATCACGAACGGAAGATCCTTCTGGGCCGGGAGCCCGTCGAACATCCGTTGGCCCACGCTGTGGTCGGGCCACCACCCCTCGTCGACAAACCGGCGGCGGTCCCCGGAAGAGATCTCGCGCAGGACCCACCTGGAGTCTTCCATCAGAGCGACGTCACCCTCCCCGTTGGACAAGCCCCACCCCAGCGAATGGAGCGCATGATATTCAGGACAGTGGCTCTTGCGAAGTTGGAACCAATGTCAGTTTTCTGACCCAGAAATGGAAGACGATGCATGGCTCCTGGTCCCTACTTCGCCGCTCGGCCGGATTTTGCCGGCCGACGGGACCCCTTGGATGGCACCGGAGTCTGAGCCTGTCCGTTGATGGCCGACCAGCAGAACTCCCACAACTTGTCAGCGATCTGATCGGTCGGCTCATTCAGGCCCGCGCAGTCGTAGTGATGGAAGACGGCCATCGTGAGCTGGGTGATAAGCCAGGCGGAGTACTCGGGATTCTTCGCCTCGAGGTGTCCCGCTGTCACTGCAGCCCGCATCTCATCGACCAGGAGATCCGTATAGGGCTGCGTCGCCTGGGAGACCTCGGCCGGGTAGAGCGTCTGCAGCCGGAAATGCTCAGAGGTGATGAAACTGGGGCCGCTCGCTGGACGCGCCGAGCCCTTTGACGGTCGCCGTCACGTAGAACTGCAGCCTCTCGACGGGGCCCGAGAGCTTGGCGGCCTGCTCGCGGAACGCTTTGCAGTTTTCATCGATGACGTCCTCAATAACGGCCAGCAGGAGGTAGTCCTTGCTCGAGAAGTAGCGGTAGAAGGTCTGGAGCGCAATGCCGGCTTCCTTGATCAGGTCCTGAGTCGTGAATCCCGGCCCCTTCGTCTCCACCAGGCGGCGGGCCGCGTCGACGATCACTCGTGCCTGCTCGAAACTCCGATCCTTCGACCGCTGCACCACGGGTGACCGATCGGCGACTCGATCAGCCCAGGTCACGCGAGGCACAGGAGCGGGACTCACGAGGCGATCCCGGAGGGCGCGGTGGTCCTACGCTCCATCGTCAGAACGGCTCCGCGCTGTAGGCCACGGCCCCGCCGTAGTGCGGTGAAGAGTGGCATGCGACACCGACGGACACGCCTGAACGCTGACGCTCTCCGGCCCGGCCGGCCAGTTGCAGGTAGCACTCGAGCATCTGAGGCACCCCATGCATCCGCCCGTTTCCGAGGGCCCCTCCCCCGCTGAGCACCGGTACCGCGCCTTCTTGGTCGCTGTCGATACCGCCCTCGAGCACCATTCGGTGCGCTTCACCGACTGGACACAGTGCGAGCGCTTCCATCCAGAGATACACGAAGGGAGAGAACCCGTCGTAGACCTGCGGAAGGTCAACGTCCGCCGGTGCGATTCCCGAGCGCTCCCAGAGCCGGCGGGCCGTCTCCAGTCCGACCTCCATGACATCGTCCAAGGGCCAATGGAGCGGAAGTCGATGACGCAACGGGGCCCCGGTGGCGTAGCCGGCCACGTAAACCGGTCGGTTCGGAAGGTCCCGCGCTCGCTCGGCTGACGTCAGGACGAAGCAGGCCACCCCGTCGACGGGAAGATCGCAGTCGAGGCGGCAGATGGGATCGTTGATCATCGGCTCGGCCAGGTATTCCTCCGCCCGGAGTGGCTTTTCGTGCCAATACGACCAAGGGATCCGGGATCCGTTCTTGCGAGCCTCCACGAGCACCGCAGCCATCGCTTCGCGGCGTCGCCCCGTAGCGTTGGAGATACTCGTTGTAGGTCAACGCGATCATCGACAGTGGGCCGAAATAGCCCTGCGGTGCGGTCCACTGCTGGGCACCTCTCACCTCGGTCATCGGATTTGCGTGGTACTTGCCGAGCGGGTTGTGCAGAGCCCGATGCACGAGCACGTAGTCGGCAGCTCCGCTCACCACTGCGTTCACCGCCATGAGCGACCGCTCCGGGCAGTTGGCCGAATCCCTGGAAACCGGCGGCGTACTCGGGATTCACGCCGAGATGCTCGGCCAGCCAATTGGACGAGACCAGGCTGACTCCGTCGACGGCGGCGTGGGCGCCGGCGGTCGGGAACAAGCTTGCCGTCACGAAGCCATCCACGTCCCCGACCCGCAGGCCGGCGTCCGCAATGGCCCGTCGCGCGGTCTCGACGGTCAGCGCGCCGAGCGTCGACTCTGCGTGTCGCTCCACTTCGCTCTGTGCATACCCAGCAATGGCGACCTGATTGCTCGACGCCATCCGCCCGCTCACGAGTCGACCTCGAGCTCGAAGGCGGGGACGGCTACACCCGGCGCAAGGTCTTCAAAGACCAGACGGACGGGAGCGCCAAGGCGCAGGGGTGCATCGGGACCGTCGACCAGCCGCCCGATGAGTCGCAGATCCGCCTGCACGAGCAGTTCGACATCGACCAGCACGAAAGGCACGTCGAACCCGGGGAGGAAGGACTGTCGCATGACCGTCCACGACCGGATGGCCCCGGCGCCGTCGACGGACTCGAACGCGAAGGCCGGATCAGTGGATCCACAGCAGGGGCAAACGGCGTCCGGTGGGTGACTGAGCTGGGCGCAGCGGGCACAGCGGGCGATGACGAGGCGATGGGCAGCAGCCGCTGACCAGAACGGAGCGGAAGTCTCATCGGGGACAGGTACCGGGCGGTTCGTCACGGTCAAAGGACTACCCCCGCCGCTTTGAGGTCGGCGATCTGCTCCCACCCGTACCCCAGCTCCAGCAGGAGCGCTTCCGTGTCCTCGCCGTGTTCTGGCGCTCGCCGCAGGGGCGGGGGCCGGCCGTCGAACTGCACCGGAACCGCTGGAAGGCGGTAGGCGACTTCGCCTTCGATCACGACGTCGCCGATATACCCATTGGCCTCTACCTGCGGGTCAGTCGAGCAACTCCGAAACAGACTGGACCGGAGACCAGGGCGCATCGAGGGTAGCGAGCAGGGTCTTCCATTCCTCGAAGGTGCGCTTGGCGAACTCCAGGTCCAACTCCTCGACACACGCCGCCCCGTTCTCCCGCCGGACCACAATGTCGGAGAAGCGCGGATCCTCGGCGAGCTCGGGACGATCGATGAGCCGGCAGAAGTCACCCCAGTAACGGTCGGGCTGCAGGAACACCAGGCGAGATATGGCGATCGTCCTTCGTCCGATAGACGCCGACAAGGGGGTTGAACTGAGGCCCGCGCCCGCTCGACGGAGCCGGCTCATCCCCCCCGAGAGCCGCCAGGAGATCGGAGGAGAGGGTCCACATGGCTGTCGAGAGAAGCGAGACGTCGACGACCGAACCGGTTCCCGTGCGCGTTCGCTTGAGCAGGGCCGCCGCCACGCCGAAGGCCAGTGCCAACGCTCCATTGCGGTCCCCCATGGCGCCACGTTGCCCAATCGGATAGTCCCGCTCGGGCGGGGTCAGCATGTGGGCCAACCCACCCCGGGCCCAGAATGCCGTCGCGTCGTAACCGGCCTGATCGGCATCGGGCCCCTTGGCCCCGTAGCCGTGGCCCCTGGCGTAAATCAAGGCGGGGTAGCGACTCGTCAGGGCATCGGCGTCGAGGCCGGCCCGCTGCAAGGCGCCGGGCCTCATGTTGGTGAGGAAGACGTCGGCCGAAGTCCAGGAGCTTGTGCAGGACCGCCAAGCCCTCTTCGTTGCGTATGTCCAGAGCGATGGAGCGCTTGCCGCGATTGGCCAGTGCCAAGGAGAGGTTGATGCCACCACGCTCGGACCCGATCCCCTGCGTGGCCAGGCCACGGTACGGGTCACCCGCCGTGGGCTCGATGTGCACCACCTCCGCGCCCCAGTCGGCCAGAAGCGCCCCCGCGACAGGGACGAACACCCACTGGGCCAGTTCGACGACGCGAACTCCCTCGAAAGGCTGGTCCCCTGCTTCTGCCTGCTCAGCCATGTCCAGCGCTCAGGCCGACGGTGACAGCACGACGACGGGGATCACCCGGTCGGTGCGGGACTGGTACACGTCGTAGTTGGGCCACTGCTCCGTCGACGATCTTCCACAGACGCGCCTTCTCGTCTTCCCCTGCGGTACGCGCCGTCACGTCGATGTGCTCCGACCGATCCTGGATCTGCGCCGATGCATTCGCCACCAGATTCAGATACCACTGAGGGTGCTGCGGAGCTCCGCCCATTGAGGCAACGACGAGATAGTCGTCGCCATCGCGCGCGTGGATGAGCGGCGTGGTCCTGGGTTGCCCGCTCTTCCGTCCCGTGGTGGTCAGCAACAGGATGGGCACCCCGTTCCAGATGTACCCCACCTCGCCGTCAGTCTCCTGATAGCGGCGAACGTGCTCCTCCCCGAGCAGGCAGCAGGTCGGGAGCCTGATATGTCGTCTTCGCTCAACGTGAACTCCTTCGGGCGTGGTCAGTCGAATCGAACGGGAATGGCCGTGGCGCCCCGCTCGTAGAAGCCGATCAGCTGAGGTGCGTCGGCGTCGGGATCGAGCCGCAAGTTGGGGAGACGGTCGAGCAGCTCATTGATGGCGACTGTCATTTCGGCCCGGGCCACGTGTTGTCCGAGGCAGACGTGCGGGCCCCCCCCAAAGCCGAACGTCGGGCTTGAGTGGGCGCATCGGGTCGAAGTCGTCCGGACGATCCCAGCGCGCCGGGTCGCGGTTGGCGGCGCCGAGGCAGATATGGAGCACCGATCCCTTGGGAAGGTGCGTGCCGAAGAAGTCGATGTCCTCAGTCACCCAACGCGAGAACATCGGATCGGTCGGGGCCCAGCGCAGGGACTCCTCGATGGCCGGGCGCAGCAGGCTCCGATCCGCCCGGACGGCTTCGAGCAGCTCGGGCCGTTGGAGCAGTGCGGCCAGGGTGATCCCCATCTGCTTCCACGTGGTGCCCGAGCCGGCAGCAAGCAGGAGCAGTGCGAATGAATAGATCTCGGCATCGCTGAGCCGATGGGTTGCCCCGTCCTCATCGGTGATCTCCGCCTCCACCAGCACGCTGATCAGGTCGTCTTCGGGTTGCTCCCGCCGTGCCAACACGATCGGCGCCAACATTTCAATGATTCGCTCGGGCTGACTCAGAGACTCCCGGACATCGAGAGCCTGTTCGACCGGAAGGCCGAAGCTCCCCGTGATCGTCACCACCGGGATGGCGGCGCACAGCTCGACGTTGAGCTCCGCCCGGCCGCTCCTCTCGAAGGTGTCGATCAGGGAGTGGACCGTCGACCCGATCCAGTTCTCGACCCACCACTTGACCTTTGCCGGAGAGAACGAGGGCTGGACCAACGCCCGATAGCGGCGGTGCTGTACGCCGCCCATCGACAACATGCTGTTCGTCGGGCCCGGTTCGCCGTCCTCGAGGTCCACAACTTCGGCCGAGGACGCGAACGTCTCCGGGTTGCGATAGGCCGCGTCACAGGCGGCCCAGGTAAACGCCGAAAAATGAGGCAGATCCGGGTAGGGCAGACCGTGAAAGAAGATGTCTTCCTCAATACCCGAGAGCGAGTGCAGCGTGCCTTCGTGCACCGCAGCCTGCTCGCGCAGCCGTTGCCACACCGGATAGGGGTCGTCCCTGTAGGTGCCCCCATTCCAGCCTTGGACGTTGCCGGCAAGGTCGAAGAGCCGGCGCACCCGGTCGGGGTCGAGCAGCTCGCTCGTTTCCGTCATTTGGCGACGTACCCACCATCGATGGGGAGCAGAATGCCGGTCACGTTGGCAGATCCATCCGAACACAGGTACACGGCGGCCTCAGCGCAATCCTCTGCCGTGATCGGCTTGCCCATGGGGTGCATCGATCCGGTGTGGGTTGCAACTGCTTCGAGGTCCTCGCCGCTCAGTTCCATGCCGCCGGCAGCCATGAAGCCCGTGTACGGCATGCCAGCGGGGCAGATGGCGTTCACCCGTATGCCGAACGGAGCCACCTCGACGGCGACCGCCCGGGTGAGCTGGTGTACTGCGCCCTTCGTGGCGCCGTAGACGGAACCGCCCCAGCCCACGAGGCCGGCGACTGAACCCGTATTGAGGATGACGCCTCCGCTTCCCTGTTCCTTGAAGCGAAGAACGGCGTGCTTACAGCCGAGGAAGACACCTCGGAAGTTGACGGCCGTGAGTCGCTCGAAGTCTTCGACCGAGTGCTCTTCGAAGATCATGCCGAGCCGAGGCGTCGGAATGCCCACGTTGTTGAACATGATGTCCAAACGCCCGAATTGACCGACTGTACCGGCGATCACAGCCGCCACGTCGGGGTCCTGACTGACGTCGCAGCGCTCAGCCACGGCCTGACTGCCGCTGGCCTCGAGCTCGGCAACCGTTTCTTTGGCCCGGTCGAGGTCGATATCCACGCACACGACCGACGCACCCTCTTCGGCGAACCGGCGGGCCGTGGCCCTGCCGACTCCCGATCCTGCACCGGTGATCACCGCCACCTTGTCCTTCAGCAACATGAACGCTCAAGCTCCTTCTTCGTTGGCCAGCATGATTGCCCCGGTCGGGCATCCCTCTACGGCGGCCTCGATGTCCGCCACGGGGTCTCCGGCCGGTTCGAGGACGATCGCCTTCGTGTCGGCGTCATGGGCGAAAGTCCCGGGAGCGAACGCGATGCAGACGCCGCTGCCCATGCACATCTCCCTGTCGACCGACAGAGGGAGCCCGCCATTGCCCTCGGTCATGGGCGGGCCGTGGGCGGCTCGGCCGGAGTAAAGCGATACAGCTTCTCGGCATTCCCGCGAAGGAGCTTGTACTGCGTCTCAGGGGGAAGATGGCCGATCAGCTTCTTCACCGAGGCGATGCAGTGGGGCCAGGTCGAATCGGAGTGCGGGTAGTCCGTTTCGCACATGACGTTGTCCTCGCCGATTTCGTCGAGGCTGGCGATTCCGTGATGATCCTCTATAAAGCATCCGTAGACGTGATTCCGGAACAGCTCGCGAATGTTGAGTGTGTCAAGGTCGACATCCGTCGTGGCGTGATCCATGAACTTCTGGCCCCGCATCACCCAGTAGCGCTGCTTGTCGAGGACCTGTTCCGCCCGCTCCAAGAAGTAGGGCATCCAACCGATCTCACCCTCGGAAAGCGCGATCTTGAGGTTGGGATACCGCTGGAACATTCCGCTGAAGAGCCAGGAGAGCATGGCTCCCGAGGTACGGATCGCCCCCCAGGCCAGGTTGGCCATGAACGGGGAGTCCGGGGCAATCTGGGGCACCTGCGACGACGAACCAACGTGCATGGAGGCCACCATGCCGAGCTCGTTTGCCGTTGCCATGACCGGATCCCAGTAGCGGTTCACATCGTGGATGGTGGGAAGACCAATCGGCGCCGGGTTCTCGGAGAACGCGAAGGCCGTGACGCCCCTGGCCGCCATCCGCTCCATCTCCTTGGCCGCCAGCGCTGGGTCCCACATCGGGATGAGCATCAGCGGGATGTAGCGGCCGGGCGCCGCCGCACACCACTCCTCGACGGTCCAGTCGTTGTAGTGCTGCAGGCACTCGAACCCGAACTCGCGGTCGCTTGCATCCAGGAACAATTGACCACAGAACCTGGTGATGGTGGGAAAACAGAGCGACGCCAAGATCCCCGCCCGGTCCATGTCTTCAATGCGAGCGGTGGGGTCGTAGCAACCCGGGCGCATTTCTGAATAGGGCAGGGGCTCGGGGCTGAATTCCTCCTTGGACTTCCCGGCCACCGCGCTCAATCCGGAGCTCGGGTACTTCTTGCCGTCGTAGACCCAATAGTCCATTCCGTCGATGGACTCCATGTGGGGCGCCCGGTCACGATCCTTGGCGGCGACCCGATCCACCCAGAGGTTCGGTGGCTCGAGAATATGGTCGTCGACTGAGATCAACCACTCCAGGTTCTGGTCAGCTGAGGTCATGATCGGACTCCTTCCGACGAGTGTCATGCGGGTAGTTCTCCGATGCAGAGGTGCTTGATCTCCTGGAAGGCGCGGATGCCCTCGACACCCCGCTCCCTGCCGAGACCGCTCTGCTTGTAACCACCGCTCGGGGCATAGGCACTGAACAGCGACGTGTTGACGTTGACCGCCCCGGTCCGGATCCGGCGCGCCAAGGACGTCGCCGTGGCCACATCGGCCCCGTAGACCTGTCCAGACAACCCGTACGGGCTGTCGTTGGCTATCCGGACGGCATCGTCGATGTCGCTGTACCCGATCACCGTCGAGGACAGGACCGAAGATCTCCTCCTGGGCTGCCGGATTCGAATTGTCAGGGACGTCGAGCACGGTCGGTTCGAAGTAGTAGCCACGCTCCAGACCAGAGGGTCTCCCGCCGCCGACGACGACCTTCGCTCCGTGTTCCTCGGCCTGCGCCACAATGCGCTCGCAACGCTCGCGCTGGGCGGCCGTGATCAGCGGGCCCATCACGGCCGATTGGTCACTGGGCGGCCCGACGGTGATGGCGGCGTAGGCGGCGCTCGACCGCCTGGAGCACCTCGTCCTTCTGATCGTGCGGCACCAGCATCCTGGTCGCCGCCACACAGGCCTGCCCCGCCGTCATAGCGATGACCTGCGAGGCACCGGCGGCCACACGATGCAGCGCATCGGCAAGGTAGATCTGCGCAGACTTGCCACCGAGCTCCAGGGCGACACGCTTCACGGTCGGAGCAGCCTGCGCAAGGATCCGTCGGCCGACTGCCGTCGAGCCCGTGAACGACACCATGTCGACCGCCGGGTGGGTGGTGAGCAGTTCAGCGGCGGCCGCGCCGGGCTCAATCACCACACTCAACACGCCTGCGGGCAGCCCGGCCGCCTCGGCGGCAGAGCCGAAGGCCAACGAGGAGATCGGCGTGAGCGGGCTCGGCCGCAGAATGACCGAGTTCCCGGCCATCAATGCGGCGATCAGTTTCTGAAACGCCATGATGATCGCCCCGTTGTAGGGCGTGATCGCAACGACGACGCCCACCGGCTCGTGTCGCCGAAGGCTGAGCGCCACCCGGCCGCGCAGCAGCTCATCGGTCGGCACCGGGTTCGGCTCCTCGTGGGACAAGGGCTAGGTAGAGATCGATGGTATTGCGGCCAAGCATCAGTCCGGCCGCGTACTGGGCGAACTCTGCGAACAAGAGAGGCTGCCCGGCCTCGGCCACCATGGATGCCACCAGGGGCTCGTGCAGTGTTTCGAGGTGGTCGAGGAGGAGCGCCCAGGATGCGACCCCGTTCCCGTGCCGGGAGATCCGCCCAGACGCCTTGATCGAAGCTCCGGCGGGCTTCGGTCACGGCCCGGCCTACTTCCTCAATCGGGGTGGCCGTGAGCTCGGTGACAAGAGACTCGTCCGCGGGGTTCTCGACGGCGAAGGTTTCGACACCCTCGACCCACTGTCCGGCGACGAAGGAGCGCCGCTCTTCAAGGATCCCCCCCTCAGCCACGCGGCTCGTCCAAGGCGGCGACGTAGAACATAGTTCTACCATTTCAAAGAACGTCGCAGCCGTCAAGTGTTCGCGGCGGACATTGTCTCGTCGGATACCGCCCGGTTTGTACTTCACGGGTCAAACCCGCAGCCCCAAATCAGCCGGTTACCTGGAGAACGCGGCCTCTGCAGCCAGGACCAGGAGGGTGACCAATGACAGCAAAATCCGAATCCGTGGAATTTCTGTGGGATCTCACCGACATTCGGGCAGTCTTCGGGTCATCTACTCAGCGGTTCCGTGCGGACTTCTTCGGCGCCGTCTGAAGTCAGGGTAGGAACCGGTCCCACTCGTAGGCGACCAGGCTGTGAAAGGGGGCGGCGAGGAGTGGCTCGTTGCCAGATGTCGACCAGCGCTCCTCGAGTCGAGGTCGAAGGCGGTCGGCCACCTCTGCGGGTTCGTCGTCGAGAAAGAGATAGCTGACATGAAGGCCCGAATTGTCCCGGGTGGTGAAGGGGGGTTCGAGCGGTTCTGCCCCTCCCCACCAGGCGCCCCCCACGCCCGGAACGTCGAGCAGATCGGCAATAGGGGTCCCGCCGCGTTCGATCATGAAGTAGACGCCCTTGGCCGACCACCAGGGCAGGACGTCGGCGCCGACCTTGATCCGGGGGGCGGCGGCGATCCCATCGACTCTGTAGACACCGCGTTCAACCAGCGGCAGCAGGTACGGGGCCCGCCCTGCATTTCGGAGTGCGGTGTTCAGTTCGTTGAAGCTGTCCATGGCGGAGAGATCCGTGAAGAAGTAGCTCTGGAGGTGGTCGGCCTCGTCATAACGTTCATGGCTCGCTGCTCGTGCGGCCCGGCACGCCGGGGTTGAGACCATCCGGAAGGAGGCCCGGAGTTGAGCCAGACGGTGCTGCTCGGGCCGGTGGTCGAGTGAGTGCCACTCGAGATAGTCCGCGTCGAGGCCGTCGGGGTGCCGCTTGGAGAGCGACGTATAGATGGTTGTGACGTCGGTCCGGCCCGTTGCCAAAATCTCCGGACATTCGTCAGATGCGGCTCCTACAAGAGCGGATACGTTACCCATCATCAGGCTTCCTCATTGTCATCAGGCTTCCTCATTGCCTACGTTCTTTCCGAGAGCGCGCCACTACGACAACGTTGTGCGGCCGCCGTCGACGGCCAGGGTCTGGCCGGTGATGAACGTCGACTCGTGCGAGAGCAGGAAGAGCGAGGCGTAAGCCACCTCCCAGGCTGTACCCCGGCGCCCAAGCGGAACGGGGATGTTCTCTCTGCCCGGCATGTTGCGATCACCGTCACGGCCGATCCCGGTGTCGATCATCCCCAACATCACGATGTTCGCCCTAATGGCGTCATCCTTTCGGGCGATCGCCGTCGCTCGAACCAGGGCAGAGAGCCCGGCCTTCGACGCGTCGTAAGCGATCATCCGCCCGATACCTCGAACCGCGCCGATCGAAGAAATGAACACAATCGATGAGCCTGGCTCCATCTCGGGCAGCGCAGCACGAGCGGTCAACATCGCTCCGCGCAGGTTTACGTCCAACGTGATGTCCCATGCCTCGGGGGTGTTCTCTTCGAAGCCCACCGGCCCAGAGATCCCCACGTTGTAGACAAGTCCGTCGATGCCGCCGAGCTGACGCTGCGCGGCAGTGATCATCTCCTCGATGCTCTCCGGTTCTAGAACGTCGGCCACCAAGGTTTCGGCGATGCCACCGTCGGCCCGGATCAACTGAACGGTGTCGTCGGCCGAAGCCTCATCTCGATCCGCCACGACGACATGGGCTCCCTCGCGGCCGAGGAGAACAGCTAAGGCCCGACCGTTGCCAATGGGCTGATCCTCAAGCTGGAAGTCGGTTTGGCCCGCGCCAACGATCAAGACCCGTCGTCCCACCATGCGACCTCGACCGGGAGCAAGGCCGAGCGCTTCGCCGGGGAGGCCTCCCCTTTTTCACTGGCTCCCGGCGAGGGATACACAAGCAAGTTAGCCGGGTTCTTCGGAACGAATCCGGAAGCGATGAGGACGTTGCACTCGGCGGCAGCCCTGCGAAGGTTGTGTGCTTCCTGAACCGTCTTCGACTCGTACCAATGCCGAGCGACCTCCGGCGACTCGAATTCCATGATGGCCAGCCGGCTGCCGTCTTCCCAGGTTCCCTCACGCACCTCGTAATCCGCGTCGACGACAAGCATTTTGGCGCCGTGCTCGACGAGGGAGTCGTAGGTGACAGCTCCGTGCGCGGCCATCCCGGCAGGGTCGTGGATGACCTCGGTCATGATTACATAACCCTTGGGCATACCTCTCCTGTCCCGATTCGTTTCGGATCTGTCACCGCGGGCTACCGGATCAGCTCAGTGCCGAAGATGTTGGTCCGCAGCATCTCGCGGGGTGACCCTGCCGGATAGGGAGTGGCCCGATGCATCACACCCGTGTTGTCCCAGATGACGGTGTCTCCGACGGACCAGTGGTGGCTGTACACGAACTCGGCCTTCGTTGCTCGGTCCATGAGCTCGTCGAGCAGTGCTCGACTCTCCTCGGGGTCCATGTCAACGACGTGGTCTGCATGGGCACTGATGAGCAGTGACTTGCGCCCTGATTCATGTGTCCACACCAGGGGGTGGACCGAAGTCGGCCTGGCCCGCCAGCCCTGTATCTGTTCGGGCGTGGGGTCTGGGTAGACCAGCCGCTGCGACGCTTCGAGAGAATGGAGGACTCTGAGTGAGGCGAAATGCTCCTTCTCGTCATCGGTGAGGGCCTCATAGGCTGCATAGGTACTGGCGAACTGCGTCTCTCCGCCCGACTCCGCTACCGCCTTGGCGCTCAGGACTGAGGCCTTCTGGGGCGGCTCACCGTGGAGCGGCGTGCATCCGTCAATGTGCCAGTGGAACGTGCCTTTGAGGTATTCAGCCGATGAATTTTTGGTGGCATCCCGCGTGACTCTGTAGATGCCGGCAACGGGGTGGTGGCCATCTGAATAGTCCAGCTCTCCCATTCGCTGGCAGAAGGCAACCTGGGTCTCGGGATCGAGATCGAGGTCACGGAACACGAGGACGCCGTTTTCCTCGAGTGCGTCCATGACGGCGGCAACGATCGACTCGTCCTGCAGGAGTTTATCCTGTTCAATGCCGGTGACTTCGGCGCCGATCGTCTTCGTCGTCGGCGTGACAACGAGGGCGCTCACGAAGCGTCACCGACATCGTCAAGCTCCAAGTCACGCCACGACTCGTCCGGTCCGAGGACGGCATCGTAGGGATCCGGAATGCGAACGGTGTCCAGACCCCGCGCGCTCCCCGGAGGGAGCTCGCCCCTCTCGTAGGCTGCAAGAGCTTCGAGGAGAAGAAGTCGGGCGTTGGCGACGGCGCCGTCACTGGCCGAGAGATTGTCCTTGGAGCGGTCGACGATCGGCCCCATGCTCACCTGCACCACGGAGTCCTCGTCGACCACGCTGCGATCAAATCCCGAGTGGTGACCAGCGTCCATGAGTGCCCGGTCCTGGCCCCAACGGTTGGACCGGTCACCGCTGACCGTCGAGAAGTTGCGTGGGTCCGGATCGAAGTCCTCCCGCACCGCTCCGAAGTCCTTCTGGGACACCGGCGCTGTGCCATAGCTCCCAAAGAACAAGAGGTGATGGGTGTCGTCGACCGGCGCAAAAGCGAAGACGTGAAATCTGTCGATGAAGCCGGTGGCAGCAACGATCACGAGCGGGAAGAAGAAGTTCGTCACCCTGGCGTATGTCTTTCCATCGTCCTGCTTGCGCAGCGAGGCAGCTCGCATCCCGAAAGGGGCTTCGCCCACCTCGTACGTCGGGATCTTGGTGAAGGCGACGGTCGCTTTGCCCTCGTCCATCGAATCGCTCTTTTCGTCGATGACTTTACGAGTCCAGCTCTGGTGGAGGATCCCCGCGTGAACAGAGTCCAGGCCACCTTCGAGCGCTTGGAGCCAGTTGACAGGAAGGATCGAGAAGGTCACCGCTGTTTTGTTCCCGTGTTCGGCCGTAAATGGGAGGTCCGGGAACCGAGGCGGATCGATGCCGCCCAGCCATACCCAGGCGATGTTTCCCGCCTCGTGCACCGGGAAGTGGGTGACCCGGATGCTGGCGCAGAAGCGGTCATGCCGGACGACTTGGGTCGGTGCCTCGACCACCGCGCCCGACACGTCGGTCTTCCAGCCGTGATAGATGCAGCGAAGCCCATCGCCCTCCACGTGCGCCAAGAGGAGTGATGCCTGTCGATGGGGGCATGCCTCGGCGAGAAACCCGATCCGGCCGTCAGCCGCACGCCAGGACGCAAAATTCTCACCTAAAAGTCGGACGGCCGTCGGTGCCTCTCCTGCCACGAGGTTGTCCGAGAGGGCGAACGGGATCCAACAATTCTCCCGGATGAGCTTGCCCATCGGGGCATCGCCCTCGACGCGGGTGATGAGCTCGTTCTCTTCGCGAGTCACCATTGCTCGTTCCTCTCTTGCCCCCACCGTTCACGGAGCTGCCCAGCGGCGGAGTCAGATTATTTCGTCAAGTGACGAAATACAACCGGCTGAGCCTTATGATGCGTTGTCAGGGGGCGGTAAACCGATCACCCTCGATATCGCGGATGCAGCGTTCGACGAATTCGACGACCTCTATATGACCGATGCCCAGGTCGAAAGCATTCTCGGTAATGAGAAATCGAGAGACGGCACTTAGGAGGAGAACGATGGCCTTGGGGGAACTGGAAGCACCAACGGAGTCGGATGCCGTGATGACGCCAGCAAGCGCGGCGAGTTGAGCGCGCCGGAAAGCGCGAGACGATTCAGCGATCTCGGCTCGGATTGCCTTGCGGTGGTTGGCCAGCGCGATGAACTCAGTGTTGAGGTCTCCGTTCGAGCGGTCCATCAACAGATCCCAGAAGGCCCAGAGCGGCTGAGGCGAGGCAAGCACTGCCTCTTGTCGCGCCAAGCTTCGAGTGGCTCCCCGGCGAAACAACTCGATGAACAGGTTGTCCATCGTGTCGAAGTAGTAGTGGATGGCGTTGGGAACACCCGCCCTGCTGGCGATCCGTCGAGAAGTGACCGCCGCATAGCCCTCCTCGAGCATTAGCGCCTCGGCGGCATCAAGGAGTGCTGTTCGGGTCGCTGAATCATCATTCGACCTTCGCCGTCCTGGCATCGCTCTCCTCATCCGGGTCGCACTACAACGTCCTGCGTGGATCGTTCCACACAGGATCACCGCACCCGGAGAGCTGCCGCTGCGGCCAATTCCTTCGATGGAGAGCGCTCGGCGACCCCCTTCGCCGTCTTGCGAAATGGATTCGCCGGACAAACCTCGCGTTCGGTGCGGGATAAACCGGATCTCTCCATCGTCTGTGGATGAACGCAATCGATGGCTGAGGTGCGAACAGTGTTCTGGTCGCCGAACACGCCGCTGCTCTTAGAGGCGCGGAGTCTCCATCGGGAGACGAAGGGCGTCAATAATTTCGTGGGATGAAGTTATGAGAACCCGGGACTCTGAGCGAACCCAGGACCAGCGGAAAATCCCCACTATCGCAAACCCACTATCCGCCCCACTATCTCAGCGATATGGGGCCGCGATACGCTTAATCCAATAGACAGGTCAAAGACGGAATAGCAGTTCAGCGGACGTATACGGACGCTCTAGACTCCCCTGACTCGGACTCTTAATCCGCAGGTTTCGGGTTCGAATCCCGAGGGGCGCACTCGAGCGGCGGAAAAGTCCTGATCAGGATGCGTTTCCGGAAGCGCGTCCTCTTCGTCGGAAGGGCGCCGTGCGCGCTGCGTGCGCGAAGGTGGGCTGTCTCTTTGTTCGTCAGCGATACCAAGTCCGCTTGCCATTAGGCGGGCCGTGGACGTTCGGGCAATCCAACGGACCGGTCGTAATTTGGTCCGATGACTCCTCACTCCCTACCTCGGGGTTGGAACCGGGGACGTCGACAAGTGCCGCCATGTGCGGATCCCCCAAGGACCTGAATCCCGGTGTCCGCGGCGCCTCTGGATCATCTCGCGCTGCGGACACTGCTTTTTGCGGTCGTGGCGGCAAGTAGCCCTCTGGCCCTTGCCTCGATACTTGCTGTGGTCACCAGCACCCGGGGACGGATCAAAGGCGCGGCGTTCGCCATCGGATTCGTCACCGGACAGGCGTTGTTCTTCGTTCTCGCCCTCAGCTTGGGAGCGGTCACATTCAGCAACAACGAGAACCATCCAACGCTGATTGCCGTCCTCGTCATCGCGTTCGGCGCCGCTCTGCTCCTTACAGCCATGTGGGTACGCCGGCACCGGACCAAGCCCACTTGCGTCAGGAGACCGAATCCTCGAACCGAGGCACTTCGTGCTCGCCTCGCGAGCTTGCGACCGCTATCCGCTCTGGCAGTGGGAGCGGGATTGGGGGTCGGAGGTCCAAAGAGGCTCAGCATCACGATCGCCGTGACTGCGATGATCACCGAGTCCGGCGTGGGCGACGCGGACACCATCGCCCTTACGCTGCTCTACGTTGGGGTGTCCACCGTTCTCGTATGGGCCGCAGCTCTCTTCTACGTCCTACGGGGACAGCAAGCGGCTGAGTGGCTGACTGGTGCCCAACACTGGATCGTGCGGCACAAGGAGCCACTCACCTTCTACCCCTCGGCGGTGCTCGGTCTGGTCCTCGTCATCGACGGCGTCGTACAGCTCGTCCGTTGAGCGACCGGTCGGAGCGTCGTCCTGCCCGCGATCACTCTGATAACGCGTGGGCCGCCTGGCCGTGTTGGTGCGCCGTGTGGACATCGAGTTCATCCTGGTCGGTGAGGTGCGGCGTGATGTCAAACACCACTCGCTTGATCGTTCCAGTGAACGGGAAGGGTTTCTGGTCCTCGTAGGCGCGATCGACGACGCCGCCATTGTCACGGCCGATGTCCATGCCCGCATAGCCCGAGAAGCGGATCGGCACCGTAAAGTCCATTCGGCCCTTGCCGATCTGTCGGTCGTTGACACGCAAGGTCACGTCGCCACCGGTCGCCGGTTTTGCCGCGTCGGCCAAGAACTCCATCCGCACTGTGATCTCGCCGGCAGGCAGGTCCTCCTCGGCGACCTGCGTGTAGATGAACACACCCATCATCGAATACGTATGGGTCAACTTGCCGTTCTTGACATAGAGCGTGAATCCCCCGAGGTGGTCCGCCTCGGCCACGATGACGCCTTCTGCACCCCCATCGGGTACGACCAGGTCCGCACTGATGGTGTAGGAGCGGTTGTAGATCCTCGGAATCATGCCGGCAAGAACGTTCTGGACGTCACCTCGGAACTCGAAGGTCGTATCTTGCGCAATCGGAGGCACCATGCCAAAAAAGGCCGAGAGCGCCGCGAGGAGGGGTAGCACCTTGTAGCGCTCGGCCTCCTCCCAAAACAGATCCTTCAGCTCCTGCACCTTCTCGGGATGGTCGGCCGCAAGGTCTTTGGCCTGGGAGAAGTCGTCTGGGAGGTAATAGAGCTCGGCTGGACCGGCGTCGGGGTCCCAGACGCCCGGCGAATACGGACCGAGGGCGTCGGGCGTGAGGTCCCACGGGATCCGTTCCGTCTTCATGGCCAACCACCAGCCGTCCTTGTACATGCCTCTGTTTCCTACCGACTCGAAATACTGCTGGGTGCGGTGTTCGGCAGCTGCGCCGTCGATGAACGACGCGCTGAACGAGGAGCCATGCATCGGTTCTTGCTCGATGCCATCGACCGTGACGGGCTCGGGAAGCCCGGCAACGTCGAGAATGGTTGGAGCCACGTCGATGACGTGGGTGAATGGGGTGCGCAGACCGCCAGCATCCTTGATTCGGGTCGGCCAGTGCACTACCAGGGGGTTGCGGGTCCCACCGAGGTGCGAACCCACCTGCTTGCCCCACTGGAACGGGGTGGCCCCCGCCCAGGCCCACGCGGCCGAGTAGTGGGGATCCATAGTCGGAGCACCCCACTGCTCCAACCCGCCGTAACGCTCGGCGAGCTGGAGTTGCATCTCCTCGGTCAATGGAATCCCATTTTGCATCGTGAGCTCGTTGAAGGAACCCGTCGTGCTTCCTTCCATACTGGCCCCGTTGTCGCCCCAGATCCAGAAAATGAGCGTGTTGTCGAGCTCCCCGAGTTCCTCGATGGCGTCGATGACGCGCCCGACGTTGTAGTCGGCATTCTCAGAGAACCCGGAATAAACCTCCATCTGGCGGGCGTAGAAGGCCCTTAGGTTGTCGGGGACGTCGTCCCAGGCCGGAAAGGCCGGGGCACGCGGGGTCAGCTCGGCGTCGGCTGGGATCACCCCAAGCTCCTTCTGGCGGGCGAACGTCTCCTCGCGCAGCTTGTCCCAGCCTTGGTCGTAGCGGCCTTTGTACTTGTCCGCCCACGAATTGGCCACGTGATGAGGCGCATGGCTACAACCCGTGGAGAAGTACAAGAAGAAGGGCTTGGCGGCGTCCTGTGCGCGGACGCCATGGAGCCACTCGATGGAGCGATCCGCCATGGCGTCGGGGAAGTAGTACGGGTCATCCTTGTCGTAGTAGCCCTCCGGAGTGCCGATGACCTTCTGGTTCTCGGCCAGGCAAGGATCCCACTGGCTCGCACCCCCACCTAGGAATCCGTAGAAGTAGTCGAAGCCCCAACCGTTGGGCCAACGGTCGAACGGGCCGGCGGGACCCTGTTGCCCGTCGGGTGTGAGATGCCATTTTCCGATGATGGCGGTGCTGTACCCATTGTCCCGGAGGATCCGAGGAAGGGGCGCGCAATCACGGGGCAGGTTTGCCGAATAGCCGGGAAAGCCACCCGCCAACTCCCCGATGGAGCCGAAGCCCACTGCGTGGCTGTTCCGTCCGGTCAGCAGCGCCACGCGGGTCGGTGAGCACAGCGCCGTCACATGGAAACGGTTGTAGCGAAGACCGTTGCCTGCCACGCGGGTCAGGTTGGGCGTCTGAATCGGTCCGCCGAACGTGCTCGGATTCCCAAACCCCGCGTCGTCGATCAGGACGACCAGGACGTTGGGGGCACCCGCGGGAGGTACTGGGTGCCCGATCAGGTTCCAGTCGGCTTGCGACCCGTCCAGTGTCTTTCCTATCGTCCCCGCAAAAGCCGGCCGGCGAATCGGGAGCCGGGTGCGGTCGAGCTCGCTCATGGTTACTCTCCTCTCCTATGGGGCAATCGCCCCGAAATAGCGGTGATAACGACCA
Source organism: uncultured Acidimicrobiaceae bacterium (assembly GCA_963755375.1). GTDB lineage: Bacteria > Actinomycetota > Acidimicrobiia > Acidimicrobiales > RAAP-2 > Bog-473. Next base: position 1,296,800 of record CAVWKG010000016.1, read on the forward strand.
AATCGGTGTCGGCCCAGGCCTGGTAAGCGCCTATGGCGGGCCGTGATCGCCGACGCTCAGGTATGGAGCGCCGACCGTCCATCCACGACGACGTGCGTTGTCGCTCGCCGGGTTGCGGCCGAGTAATGGGTGACGTGAGCGGAATCATTGAAGTCCGCCTTGACTCGACACGGCACCCTCTTCCGGTTCGACTTGCATCGTCAGTTCGTCGAGCGCGGTGTTGAGCTCTCGGACTCGATCTCGCCGCGCCTCGTCAGCCTGAGCGAGTTCGTCGGCCGTGGGTGACTTCTCACGTGAACGCAGGAGTCGATCAGCCTCGCTGGCGAACATCAAACCACGTAGGGCGGCCGCCGACGAGGAGGCAGCACGTCGGGTTGCGTCATCAGAGGCGCTCGTTACAAGGCCGTCCAATGCTTGGGCGGCAGTCTCGATTTGAGTCCTCACTGCCTCTCGTCGCTCCGGCTCAGCATCTGTCCCATCACCAATCAGGAGGTCTCGGGCGACCATCGCTTGCTGCAGTGCCGGTCCGGCGACCCGTCTCCATGTCGCCAGAGCTGCTCGGCGAGACCGTGCACGAAGGAGCAAGACCACGCCAACGATCAGGCCGGCAGCGAGGACGATTCCGACCACGATCCAGCCCCAGGGTGTCGATGACGTCGAGCCGCCCGACGGTGTTGCGGCCGCAATCGTGCTCGAGGTCGATTCTGCGCTCGAGGTCGTCGTGGGCGGGACCGTCGTCGGTGTCTCGGTGGTGGGGGTGGTTGTGGGCGGGACCGTCGTCGGTGCCTCGGTGGTGGGGGTGGTTGTGGGCGGGGCCGTCGTCGGTGCCTCGGTGGTGGGGGTGGTCGTGGGCGGGGCCGACGTCGCGGGGGCCTCGGTGGTGGGGGTGGTCGTCGACGGAAGCGCCACAGAGGGTTTGCTGGTCGGGGTTGACGGCGATCCAGTGGTCGTACTGGGTCTGGTTGCCGGTGGGTTTGTCGAACCCGAACCTCCACATGCGCTCAGCGTCACCGCAACAACCCCGGCGAGGAAGAAGGCAAGCGCGTAGCGGTGCTTGGATGACCACGGCGCGAGCCGACGAGTCCATGACCGCCGACGTACGACGGCACGACCATGACAGGTTTCTTGCGCCATCATTCAACGGTCGGATCGCATCGTCACGAGCCGGCGCAACAGCTTTCTCCCGAAACGCACGGCAAGGCCGAGCGAGACGATGATGCAGTCATTGACCGTCTGCGGGACGGGCGATGATGTAGATCAGGGCCCCCAAGATGGGCAAGAAGAGAATCAGAATGGTCCAACCGGCCTTCGCCCAACCGGAATGATCGTGACGGCGGAAGTTGTCGATGAAGCACCAGATGATGAAGAAGATCATCAGGAATATGCCGGCGAAAATGAGCATCGTCCAGAAGAGGCTCAGGAGTGGGTAGGTGTAGGCAATCATGATCTCCTCCGTTGAGACCAGACGGTCTGGGTCCCAGGTTTGAGTATCGCAATAGGAGGATCACCCGTCATCACCCTGGTTGGGGTGATCTTGTCGCAATCCGAGCAATTTTCTGCCTGTCATTAGGCGACAGGGAGCGCCACGCCCAGACCACATCCGGCCGGAATCCGAGCCGCGACGTCACAGGTGAACCGAACCCCAGTCGTGACCGACGGCGATGCAACAACCTTTCCCAGTGCCTCTACGAACCTGACGATGCCACCGGCCAAGTGGAGCAGCGAATACTCCCGGATGTCGTCGCGGGTATCGGCGCATATCAATGGCTTTTGATCTCTTTCGAATCAACGAACCGATGAGAAACGCTCACGGATGCGTCTCGGTCGCTCCAGCTTCCTCGATGGGACCCACTTGGCCCTCCGTTTTTCGGGCCGACGATCGCACGAGCCAGCGGAAGGCCCTGGAGAAGGATAGATCTCGTTCTCGCCAGACAAGCCCGACCACTGCTCCCAGAATTATGACGACACCGATGGCGATCAGCCAGGACATGAGAGCGAACACAACGCCAATCGGGCCGTACTTTTTGTCGTCCGAAATGACAGTTCCCGAGAAGATAAACGAGAACACCACCTCCATTCCCACCCAGAAGAGCGCGGTTGCCACCGCAGACGGCAAGAGGGGACGCCACGAGACCCGCGCTGAGAGCAGGAACCACATCGTGCCCCACCAAAAGAGAGTGAGGCCAAAGAATCCCAAGATGGCAACCAACCATAGACCAACCGCGTCGTTCAACCATGGCCCGGCTACTGCCGCAAGGGAGACCCAACCAACCGTCACTGCCAGCCAGACGAAACGGCGGAAGATGTCTTTGAAACCTCCGGCGTCCAATTCGAAAGACCGCTCGTAGAGATCTTGCACCGCTGACGCCGCCGCGATCCCGCCGAGAAGAAAGAATAGGTAGGCGGTACCAGTCACTGCATTCGAAGTCGCTGAGGACGAGGTGAAGAGGGCGCTGACGTCGCTGGCTGCCTGTTGGTTCAAGCCAAGGTGTCGAACCAGGCCCGTGACTGCCGATTGCCCGGCCAGTGCGTTCGCCACAATCATGAAGGGGAAGAAGCACAACAGGAGTACCGCAGCAAAGAGCATTCCCTTGTTGATGAAGTCCAGGGCGTTGAGTCGACTCCACAGGTGCTCCGCCGAGGACCCCGTGTAGGTGTCATCGAGCGACCTCAGGCCGCGCCGAAGCCTTTTTGGAAGCCAGATGTGGTCAAACCACGCGTCGGATTCGTCGGTTGGCGTCATGCTCTTCGGGTGGCATCATCAAAGGGCCTAGCGAGACCGGCGGCAGACGTGGTTCGTCGATCGATGGACATCAGCGTCACGCGTTCCTCACGAGTCACCATCACCAGGAAGCTCCTCGCGACCGACCGAGTCCGAGCCCTCGGCACCCTGGAGACGCCTCCTCGCCGGTCGGTACAGGTTGATGATCCCGGCCACAGCCGTGACCAAGAACAGCTGGCCGATGAGCATTTCTGCCAACGCGAAACTCTGGCCCGGATTTTCTGCCGGGACGAGGTTTCCATAGCCCGTCGTCGTGAGCGTCGTGAAGGAGAAGAAGAGGTCCTGAGCAAAGGTCCCGTCGCCCTGAGCGCCGAAGAAGGCCGTTCCTTCGTTGGCTCCGGCGGCGCGATAGACGAACGCGAAGAACATCCCGATCAGGAGATAGGCCGCAACCGCACCCAAGATAGTCTCCAGATCGATAACCGTCCTCCGCACGAGGTGACGGATCACGGCGACGGGCGCAATCAAATAGAGCAGGCTGCTGATCGCAGGCAGGAATCGGGAGGCGGTGTCGTGGTGGAGGAACAGGGCGATGATGGCCGCCACAATCGCGACGAGGAGGCTGACGGCGGCAACCACTCGGATCGGGTGAGCCGCTCGGGAAATCCGGAGGATGATGGAAACGGTGGCGATCTGCACGACGATGACGAGCGATGGCCCCCAAGACGTCGTCAGATTGATTGTGAGTATGTACGTGATGAAGATGAGGACCAACACACCGCCATAGCTGTCGAATTCAAGGACAGACTTGAGCGTCGGGAGCCGGAATGAGCCGGTGACGATTGAGGGAGTCACCGGTCGGCTTCTCGGGCATGGCTCAACCGGTAGGGTCGGGAGCGAACGGGTTGTTGCGATGACACAATCATGAGTGGGGTTCGTCCGTTGAGACTCTGGGTGTTGCGCGGTGACCGTCATCGCTCGGTGCGTCAGCCAGGGGAGCTGTCGGCTGTTCCGAGAGGCGAGCTGCCGAAAGGGCTAACACGACCAGATAGGCGACCACAACCGCCACGATGATGAGCGGGGTCGTGGAGGCTCCCGCCTGGGAGACAACCAAGGCGATGATGATCGAAGCCAGGGGAAGTCGGAGGATCGAGACCGTTCCCGCGCCCATGAGAGCAGCCACCGCGGGCCTTTCGGAGAATCCCGGCAGGTGGGCGCACAGCAGTCCGGCAACGATGCCGAGGAACATGGCCGGAAACGTGGGCCCGCCCCGGGCACTTCCCAGCGAGACACCGTAGGCGAGGCCTTTGAAGATCAGAAACAGTACAAAGGCGCTCTGGGAAAAGCTGGCGGCCTGGTTGACCACCGCACCCATCGTGTCCTGGCCCGAAAAGAGGACCAAGTCCTCTGGTTTGCCGCTGAAGTGCCCGAAAGCAATCGCCAACACTCCGACAGCGAGGGCGGCGAGCGGGACAATCACGAACGGTCGACGTGAGGTCGCCGCGTTGACCACCAACCCGATCCGCGCAATGGCGAAGACGCCCACTGCAACGGCAGCAGCGAGCACGATCGTCCACCCGAAAGCGGAGAGCGTGGGAGCATGGTATTTGGGCAGTGCGAGGGGGGCGATGGCGTAGGCACTAGAGCTCAGGCCGGTCAACGAGCCCATGCCGATGAAAACGAGAGAGCCGATACCGGCCGCCAACAATCCCGGTAACAGGATGACGGGAAGGGTCGCTCCCCCCAATCCGGCCGCCTCGATTATGATCACGGCCCCGACGATGGGGGAGCCAAAGAGGGACGACATGGCGGCGAAGCTTGCTGCGCCGGCAATCAAGGCGAGGACCTGATCCGGAGCGTCTTTCCTTGCTGATCGCACGGCGAGGATCCCAAGGCCACCGGCAATCGCGATCAGAGGAGCCTCGGGACCGAGGACCATCCCGAAGCCAATGGAGGCGAGCGAGGCGAGCAGAACGCCCGGAAGTTCGATGGGCTGCGTGGGAGGTCCGGACTTGAGTCCTTCGGCGGGTTTGTGGCCGCCGCTTCCGGGCATCCGAGCCAAGGCGAAGGCGATCGGCACCGATGCAACGGCCAGGACGGGCAACGGCCACCACGTTGGTACGGGTGACAAACTGAGCCCGCTCGGAAGGTCTTTGTAGAGCCATTGCTGGAGGTAGTGGATCAACTCGAGATAGCCCCACGAGGCCAGTGACACCACAACGCCGATCACTGCCGCCAAAACGAGCAGCACCCGGTAGTCCTTGCTCCGCAACAAGGAGTCAGGTTCGGGTGGTGAAGTGTTGTCTGCTGAGGCGTGATCTTCCATCAGCCGGGATCCGTGTTCCCCGCGGTGCCGTGCCATCTCTGTTTCGACCGACCGCGCTGTACCAGGGGGCCGCGTGCACTCATTCAGATACCGCTTTCCGCGGTAGTAGTGCCCGATGAGATTGCTTCGACCAGGGCCTGATGGTCACGCTCGTTCTGCATGGCGTACGACCGAGCGAAATCGGCCAGGGCATGGTCGAAGACGTCACTCGCGCCGAGATAGGCGCCGATAGCGGTGGCGCTGCCGGACCACGCGTGGGCCCGAGCTAGTGTCCAGGCGCAGATGCTGGCGTAGATCTCCAAGATCTCTGGGTCCATCGATTCAACAGAGGCGGACGCCTTCCAGTCCCACAGCTGGCGAACATAGAAGTCCCGGTGCCCGCCGTCCGGCAGGTCGAGTCGTTGCCACCCTAAGAAGATGTCGCTCGACGCCTGCATGAGTCGCTGGCCCTCGACGACCCTTTGCCCGTGGTTCGACACGATGCTCTTAGAGGTGAACCGCTCCAGCACCGATTCCTCAGCTTCTTTCACTTGGAGGAAGAAGACATCGTCCGCGTCCTCCCCAACGAAGAGTGCCACCCAACACCGGGTGCCGACGCTGCCGACACCGACCACCTTGCGGGCCAGTGCGACGTACCGGTACTGGCTCAACAGATGCCGTCGATCCGGAGACAGCGTTGCCCGGTAGGAGCCGAGGGCGCCTTCGATCGCTCGCTCGACCTCTACCGCCTGGTCCGGTTCGCTGTAGACGTCCTCCACCGGCACGAGCAGCGGAGGATCGCTCAAGAATCGGGGCAAGCCCTTGCTGACCGTCGTCAGTTTGTCCCTTGCTTTCAAACGGTCCTTCGATTCGGCCTTGACCGCGGCGCGTTGAAAATTCTTGACCGCCTTCGTCCCCGCCTTCGAACCCCACATTTCCAAAATGGCAGGGATATCGAGGCGTGCGTACCAAGTGTCGAGCTTGGTGGTACGAGAGAACGACCTGATCGTCTGTCGATAGGTGCGAACACCACGAACGACAATGTCTCGCAAACGTCGGTCGGGATACCCCAGTTCTCGGCCCGCGACCTCCAAGCTGGTGGCGAGCCTCTTCACATCCCATTCGAATGGGCCGACAGCGGTTTCGTCGAAGTCGTTGATGTCGAAGACCAGATCACGCTCGGGCGATGCAAAGCCGCCGAAGTTCGCCAAATGAGCATCGCCACACAGCTGGACATTGAGGCCTGTCTTTGGACCAGTGGACAAGTCCGCGGCCATGGGCAGTGCGGCTCCTCGGTAAAAGGCGAAAGCTGAGGCAGCCATGCGGCCGTGTCGGATCGGTACAAGCTCAGGTACGCGCGAGCCCTCTTGGCCGACCAGAAGGCTCAATGGTTCGGACGTGCGCGAGCTGGCGCTCCAGTCTCCTTGGCTTTCCCTGGGAGAACGCCTGCGAGCCGCCTTCCCCTGATCGACATGCTGTGTCCGGCTCAGCGGCCGGGACTTTCCACTTGAAGGTTTATTCATTCCTGTTAGTCCTCGCGTTCGCCGTTGCGAGCCGTCGTAGGCACGCAATCGATCCAGTCGTTCGGTCTCAGTCCTCGGTACAGCGAAAGGAAACCGACACTGAGCTTGATACGACAGCTCGTTGGGAGCCCGCGCAGAGGTAAGGCCGTCAGGCCATTACTTTCGCCTTTTGGGCCTGGAACTCCTGCTCGGTGATGACTCCCTCTTCACGGAGTTGGACCAACTTCGTCAGCTGGTCCGCCGGGTTGGCTTCCGAGCCCGCCACCTCCTGGACATAAGCGTCAAATTCCTGCTTCTGTTGCCGCGCATCCTGAGAGGCTCTTTCCTGCATTTTTCCACCCCGCGCGATCAGATAGATGAGAACGCCGAGTAGGGGCAAGCAGATCACGAGGAACACCCAGAGAGCCTTTGCGAAGCCCCCCATGTCGTGACTCCGGAAGATGTCTCCGAAGACAACGACGAGAAGCCAAATCCAGACCACGAACCCGAAAAACAGGAGCATTGTCCAAAAGAGGTTCAGGAGCGGATACGTATACGCCAGCATTCATCCTCCTAAGTGACCGAACTGTGGTCGGGCAAATCTCAGTATGTCGTCGGGTTGCTGGTGAGTCATCACCCCGTGAGGGGTGATTCATCAAGCGGCTCGGAAGCGGAACCGAGGGATCGCACGCGTATCCCGCGCTCCGACGAAGGGCCGCCGAGCGCACGCCGTATTTCTCAGGAAGTGGCGGAGCTTGAGAGTGGCCGCGGGTTTCTGCGGGCCCAGGCGGTGACGAGCTGGAACAATCCGAGGTACACGGCGAGCACGAAGACGAGACAAGGAGGCTCCACCCGTCAGGTTGCCCGGCGAAGACGAGGAACCGCCTCTCCGGACGGCTCAGAGAAGACCGGCGGCCCTGGCGCGTGCCACGGCATCGGACCGGGACGACGCGTCCAGTTTGCGGTAGACGCTCTTGAGATGCGATTTGAGCGTGTTCATCGAGATGAAAAGCTCGCCCGCGATCTCTCGCGTGGTGAGACGTGTCTGTAGGTATCGAAGCACGCCCTGCTCACGAACGCTCAGTTCGCTGTCTCCCGACGGCGGACCGAGCGCGCCATGGGCCGCCAGGCGGTCCGCCATGGTCACGAGGGTATCTGCGTAGTCGTCGCGGGGCGAGTGCCTCAGGAGGGCAACCAAATCGTCGCGAAGGCCAGCTGACTCTTCCAACACCGAGAGGACGAAGCCATGCGGACGCCCGAGCTCGACGAGTTGCCGGAGATCGTCGTCGTAGCCGAGCCCCAGGTGGCGCCGTACGTCGGCCCGGAGAGCGGTCAGCTCGATCGTAAGGCCTACGCCGAGGGCCGTACTCTCAAGCCCATTCATGATGAAGTCTGCACGATCAGCGTGCCCCAGCGCGAGCAGGGTACGCGCCTCGAGGAGACGCTGTGACGGCGAGCGCGGGAGCGCCCTGGCCAATTCGACCGCTCGTGCTGATTCACCGAGGTCGATGTCGATCCAGGCTTCAAGCATGTCCACGCGCCGGCTCAGAGGAGAATTGGATCCGGCCGGCAGCACCGTTCTCGCCCGCTCGAGTATGCCCAGACCCTCGACCAGCTCGCCCCGAGTACGAAACAGACGTGCCCTCTCGATGAGCGCGAGCAGTTCGAACGGAGGTCGGACCCTCTCACTGCGCCGAAGCGCTTCTTCGATCAATCGCTCTGCTTCGTTCAACTCACCCGCCTCTAGGCTGAGCGCACCCAGCGTCAGGACGGCGTCAAAGAGGCCAACGTGGTGTTCGACGCCCCGTGCATGTGCGGCTTCGACCGCTGTGCTCGCGGCGATTCGCGCCTGTCGTAACTGACCGAGGTCGAAAAGGGCAGCTGACCTGATCCCCAGTAGCACCGCGCCGGTAACTGGGTCGGCATGACCGAGAGCGAGATCGCAGGTGGCCATACAAGAGACCGGGTCCCCATTGTAGAGATGGGCCCGCGACGAGAGGATCGGGAACTGGTCGAGGACGAAGTCGGTGCCCTGTGTCAGGCGCGAGAAGACCTCGCGCTCGAAAGCGAGAACCGGATCGGGTTCGCCGCGCATGCCGTGCCACTGCGCGTCGACCCCAGCCAATCTGACCTCGAAGTCGGCGTCCCGGTCGCCCGCCGCGCTTGACGCTTGTGCCAGCCACCAACCCTGCTCATCGACCCTGCCCGCCAATCCGAGCGCAAGGGCGTAATCGACCATACGAGCACTGTGAGCCCTGATGTCGTCGTCAGAAAGCCTCCCCAACCATGTCCCAGCGTTTGAACTTGGGCCGGGAAACCATTCGTGCGCCAGGTGATCGTGCAGAATTCCGAAGGCTCGATCGAGTTCACGGGCTTGCACGAAGTGATCCACGGCTGACTCGTAGGAACCCGTCTTTTCGTACCACGTACCAGCTCGCAGGTGCAGTGCCTTGGCCCGAGCCGGATCTTCGGCCTCCAGTTGGGCCTGGAGAAGCTCTCGAAAGAGCTGGTGGTAGCGGTACCGAGGCGGGTCTCGTCCTACAGCCGTGACAAAGAGCCCGGAGTTCATCGCTCGCCGCAGGAGATAAGCGCCGTGCTCGTCGCCAAGAAGAGCATTCGCCAATTCCACGTCGAACACATCAACGACCGACGTTGCGTACAAGAATTGCGCCATTTCTGCAGACTGCCGGTCGAGCACCTCTTCGATGAGGAAATCGGCTACCACGTGCTCCGTTCCGTCGAGGCGCCTGATAAACGAGGACGGGTCGTCGGAGTCGTGCTGTAGTGAAAGCGCTGCCAACTGGACTCCGGCCATCCATCCCTCGGTCTTTGTGGCCAAGGTATGCACGTCGCCGCTGGAGAGATCGAGGCCGTACTGGTGAATGAAGGAGTTGACGTGCTCTTCTTCCAGGCGGAGGTCAGCGTCCCTGATCTCAGCCAGTTGCCCCCGGGCCCGCCACCGTTGGATCGGCAGAACGGGATCGACACGGGTCCCGAACACGACATGCGAAGTCGGAGGAAGTCGCTCGACAAGAGTGACGAGCCCTCCGAGATCGGAGGGAGCGACGTCGTGCAGGTCATCGAGAATGAGCCACGTGGAGCCAGACCACACAGCCATCTCATTGACCAGCGCGGCCACGACATCTCCGATGTCGTCCGGTCCCTCGGCCAGCAGGTCGAGCGCATCGGAGGCGCCACCTGGCTCGACTGCGGCGAGCGCAGACGCAATGGACGTCCAGAACCGGAACTCGTCATGATCCCACCGATCGCACGAGAGCCAGGCGCATCGAGCTTGAGTTCGCTCTTCGACCCAGGACGACAGCAGCACGGTTTTTCCCACGCCCGGACTGCCCGCCACCAACGTGCAGGGGAACTGCATGGCCGAATCGAGCCGACTGAGCAGCTCGGGCCTGCGAATCAGGGCGTGCGGCAGGGCAGGTCGGGTGAACTTCGTCACTGCCGGCCTGGCGCCGATCACCTAGTCCACGCTACCAAACGATCACCTAAATCACCCGGGTGAGGGTGACGACGCGCGTGGCGGTGCAGATCACAATGACCAGGGCGAATGGAACGAACCACCTACGTGATCACCTTCAGAGGCGAGGCCGGCCGGGCCGTGTCAGCGGCGTTCAACGACCTCGAGGTCTCAAGCAAGGAAGGGTTGACCACCCTGCGAGCTACCGTTCCGGACCAAGCTGCGCTCCATGGGGTGATTGAACGGATCCGGGCTCTCGGACTCGAACTGGTCTCCGTACGGAATGCGAAAAATGGCGAGGAATGACCCAAAGTCTTTCCTCCCGGACCCCATCCGTCTCCCTGTCAGGCCCCGGACCCGCCCTCGCCCTCGGGGGCGGTTGTTCCGCGATGTCAATGCGAGCAGGGACCTCTTGGCTAACGCAGAAGGCCAGATGCGCCCGACAAGAGCCCACGGCTAATTCTCCCCGGTGAAATCGGTGACGCCGCCTCTCGAGATCGGACGTTCTGGGCGAGTTAGCGCCAGGTGGAAAGGCCAAGGAGGACGGAGCGGGCCGCGGCCAGACCGGGACACGATGCGCCTTGGTCGCCCTCCCATCCGTCTGGGGAAAAAGCGTTGGCGATGAGGTACAGACTCAACGCCGCGTTCCCGATAATTGAGCAACTGCGCGGGGGCCCTCCTCGTCTCTTGGTCCGAGATCTGACCGCTGGGATCACTGTGGCCGCACTCTTGGTTCCCCAGGGCATGGCGTATGCCGAGCTCGCTGGTCTCTCGGCGGTCAACGGACTGTATGCGAGCTTCGTACCGATCCTGGCCTACGCGCTGTTCGGCTCTTCCCGACAGCTGGCTCTCGGACCGACGGCGACCGTTGCCGTCTTGACGGCGACCGTGATCGAGCCGCTGAGTCATGGGAACGCGAGCCTCGCGCTCGCCCTGGCCGCGACGCTCGCTCTGCTCGTCGGCGGCATCTGCATCCTCGGGGGCCTTCTGCGCGGGGGGTTCGTGGTGAATTTCTTGTCGCAACCAGTCCTTTCGGGCTACGTCACTGGGGCAGCCCTGGTGATCGCGGCCAGCCAATTGGGAAAATTCTGGGCTACAGCGTCAACGGGGACACGTTCTTCCAGCTCGTTGCCAACGCGATGGCCAACCTCGGCAAGATACAAGGTCTCACGGTGCTGGTTGCAGCATTGTCAATCGTGTCCATGGTGCTCTTGCGCCGGTTCGCACCGCGCTGGCCTGCGGCGCTCATTGTCGTCGCACTGGCCATCACAGCCGCCAGCTTGTTCGACCTGTCCGCCCACGGCGTGGCCGTGACCGGTACGGTTCCGAGCGGCCTACCCCCCTTGAAGGTCCCCAAGGTCGGGATCCACGACCTCGGCAGCCTGGCGTTCAGCTCTTTGGGTGTTGCGCTGGTGTGTTACGTCGAATCGATCGCCGTTGCCAAGGCCATGGCAGACCGACTTGGTTATGAGGTAGACCCCAACCGAGAGCTTGTCGCGATCGGGGTGGCCAATTTGGGGGCCGGGCTCTTTCAGGGGTTTCCGGTCGATGGAAGCTTCTCCCGGACAGCTTCCGCGAGCGACGCCGGTGCACGAACACAACTCAGTGGGGCGGTGGCCGCCGTCGCTGTCGGACTCACATTGCTCTTCTTGACACCGCTCTTCAAAAATCTGCCTGCGGCGACTCTCGGGGCAGTTGTGATCGTCGCTGTGAGCGGACTTTTCGATATTTCCGGATTGCGCCGCGCCTGGCAGATTCGACGCGAAGACTTCGTGATGGGGCTCGTTGCGCTCATCGGCGTCCTGGCCTTTGGTGTCCTCGAGGGCCTGCTCATCGCCGTGGGAGTCTCGCTGGTGGCTCTCGTCTACCACGCAACCTTGCCGCATCGGGCGGTGCTCGGGTACGTCCCCGACGATGACTCGTTTCGAGACATCGAACGCTTTGAGGGTGTCGTCACAACTCCAGGAGTCATCGTGTACCGGTTCGACGCGCCGCTGTTCTTCGCCAATTGCCGTCGGCTTCGCGACGACCTCTTGGAGCTCGTCAAGGCGGCGCCGGAGCCAGTCGACACTCTGGTGCTCGACGCCGGGGCCGTCACCTTCCTCGATACGACGGGATCGTCGGTTCTTCTGCAGCTCCTGGAACGGCTCGCCCAGCTCAACGTCAGGCTCGTCGTCGCCCGGGCCCACGGCCAAGTGCGTGACGTCATGGGTGCATCTGGGATTGCAGCTGCGTTGGGTCCTGCCGGAGTCGTACCCACAGTAAGAGCCGCCATGGAGTCTCGTCATGACCGAGCTGATCGCTCCGAGCGCCCCGATGAGCCCTCATAGATCGACTACCGAGCTCGGGGCCGCCTGCGCTTCGGGCCCACCCGCCTCACCGTGCGAGGTCCGACGCCACAAGCCCGCGGGCGCTGTTGTTAAAGGCTGGCATCCTCCTCCGAATCACCCCTTGCGGGGTGATGACCGAACTACACGGGGACCGCATACTAAGAGAGTCATTCCGAGTCTTGATGCACAGCAGGTGGCAGGACAACGAGTGGGCCGTACGCCACGGACAAGCACGAGCCGGAGGACGATCCGACGTCTTGTAGCCCATCCCGTCCGAATCGTCGAGTGAGAAACGGAGACAGACCATGGCTGATAACGAGGTGGACGAATTGGGGCCAGTCGATTACCTGGTGGTCGAGTTCCCTCCCGGGCGGTCCCACTTTACCGGAGAGATGGCGGCCGAACTGGCCAAGTTGGTCGATGCCGGTACCGTCCGCCTCTTGGACCTCTTGGTCGTGGCCAAGGACGAGAACGGGCAAATTGAGGGCATGGAGATCGAAGACCTCGACAAGCTCGACGAACTCCGCAGGGCCGAAACGCAGCTGGCCGACTTGCTGGCGGCGGAGGACATCGTGAACCTGGCGGCGGCGATGAAACCGGGGACTGTGGCGGGCGTGCTCGTTTGGGAGAACTCCTGGGCCGCACCGTTTGCCTCTGCCGCTCGCCGCTCCGGCGGTGAGCTCATCGCCAACGGACGCATTCCGATCCAAGCCATCCTCGCCGCTCTCGAAGCGGACGAGGTAACCCAAGGAGGTTGACATGCCGCTTCGACCAGCCCGCGCCGCCCGCAGAGGCGTCATCGGTGCTCCCGTTGCCCGCACCGCGGCAGTGGTGGGCACCGCGGCCGTCGTTACCCACGGGGTAAACCGCCGGCATGACCGACGCGAAGACCGACGAGATAACCGCCAGGACCGAAGGGAAGATCGTCGCGAGCGCTGACGAACAAATGGAACGAGAAGGTTAGGAGGCAATTTCAATGGGAATGGTGCGTCGGAGGACTCGCCGCCGAACCATGATGGTCGCCGGGGGCATGGCCTACGCAGGAGGGAGAAACCGCGCGGCCCAAGAGGAGGCGTATCAGGATGAGGCGGCATACGCCGAACCGCCGCCCCCCGCTCCTCCACCGCCGGCACCGAGCGCCAACGATGCAGCCGGCGAACTGGAACGCCTCGCCTCCTTGCACGAGTCGGGTGCCCTCTCCGACGAGGAATTCGCCGCCGCCAAGCAGAAGGTCCTCGGCGCCTAGCGTCGCCCCAATCGAGAGGAGCACTTATGGTCGAGCACCCTCGCGCCGCCGCCTTGCGGCGTGCCATCGAGATCTTCATCTCGCCCACTGACGACAAGATCGCAAACCTGGATCAGTTGCTCACTGACGACGCGACCGTGTGGACGCCGAACATGCTGGCCGTAGACCTGTCGGATCTCCAGAAAAACCTTGCCTTCCGCGAATCGGCCTTCTCCGATGTCGACATCACGTTCGATACTTTGGACGTGTTCGGGAGCCGCGGACTCGCCGAATTCCGCGTTGCGGGGATCTTCTCCGGCCCCTTCGTCATCGACGAGGCGGTGGTGATCGAGCCCAATCACCACAACCTTCTGCTCGGTGCGGCCGCCGTTGCCGACTTCGAACAGACGAAGATCAAGGCAGTGCGGGCGTACTTCGACGACTCCAGCCTTCTCGAACAGATGCTCGCGACCTAGGCGGCATGCCGGCCAGCTCGGTGGTCGACTCGTACCGCATCGAATTTGAGGACGAGCCGGACCCTAGGGATCTTGCTCTCCTGGAGGATCACATGGCGCAGGCCGCCGTGGAGGCTGCCGGTGTCGGCGACGAGCGAGAGTTCGCGGTTCTTGTACGCAAAGATGGAGAGATCGTCGCCGGAGCGTCCGGCGCCATGTGGGGCGGGGGCTGTCAGCTTCATGTCGTATGGGTCGATAAGACACGCAGGAACGGTGGCATCGGGCGAGCGTTGATGGCAGAGGTCGAGCACGAAGCACGACTCCGAGGTTGCCGGCTCGTCATGGGCTTGACCTATGACGTCTTGATCGGCGACTTCTACGACCGCCTGGGCTATCGAACGATCGGCGCGCTCGAAGATTGTCCGCGTGGGACGACGACGCGTTGGTATTGCAAGGAGCTCTAGCGAGCTCACTCCGTCCGGTCCGTCACGAGCCGCCTCGTCGCCACAGGAGTGCGCGCGCCCTTCATTGATGTCGGTCCAGGAGGTCCCAAGTGAGACCGTCGGGAACCCCGGGAACCCGACGGTGATAACGGACCCGCAGAACGGAATCGGCGCCGACTTCGACCGGATCCGAGAGGACCCACACCGAGGTCGCCCAGCTCGACGCCGGCCACTTCCACGGGTCGAGGCTATGGGAGATACCCTCGTACAATTCGGCGCGAAACGTGAGGGCGATGCCGTTCACGTGGCCGGGTGGTTCCACGACGAGGTCAGCCGACGCATGCACTGATGGCTCGTCGAAGCTGGTGAGGTCCAACTTGACGAGCTCGACCGGCGGCCCGACCGGCGGCCAGCTCGCGACAACCTCACCCTCAGTGATGGTATGGGTCGGTCCGGGAATCGCGGCTTCGAGCAGCGGGGTGAAGTCGATGTCGTAGAGCGCTCGCCATCGTTCCACCGCTGACCTACCGAAGGCGCGCTGCCTGACCTCGGCTTCAGGCAGCAAAATCGGACGCGCAAACAGCGTGAGCGCATGCGGGATCATGCGGGCGTCTGGTTTCAGCAACCGACGGCGGGCATCGAGCGTGGTCTCGAGGATTTCCTCTTCCAGGGGCTCATTGCCGATGACTTCCGCCACGAGCAGGTCCGCCTGCTCGGGCAACTCAGTAACGCGCGACCAGCCGGAGAGAAGGGTGACCCGGTCTCCTCCCCCGTTGACCCTGAACACTTTCTCAGCAATTTCTGCGATGTCGGTAGCTTCGACCGTATAGACGCGGCGGGCACCGGCCCGGGCAGCCGCCAGGGCAAGGACTCCGCTCCCGGTGCCGATGTCGAGCACCACATCATCCGGACGAACTGCTGCTGCTAGGGCCGCCAGGTAGTCACCGGTCCTGCGCTCGTCGTGGAGCATGCGAGCGTGTTCCACCGGGTCAGCCCATCCGCTCGTCGGGGCCCTTTCAGCGTCAGGTGAGACCAGTGCGCTCTCTTCAATGAGCATGTTAAGAACGCTCAGAATCGGCGCGAAGTCCGTCGAGTGGGAGTGCTCACGCTCCAGTCGGTCAATGGCCTCGCCTAGTCGTATCGGTTGCCAGAAGAGTGCTAAGACGCCGAAGCCCCGCGGGCCGATATCGATGATCGTTCCCACTGGCGAGTCGACAAGGACGTGCCCAGCACGGTCGCGTCGTGTACGAAGCCCCTGTGCGAGCTGAAGGACCGAATCGGGTGAAAGCCTCATCTGCCACCCTATCTTTGGCCATCTCCTACAGCGTCGCCATCCCTGCCGCGATTGTCGGTATTTGGAAGACGGATCGCCTGCTTCTGGACCGATACAACGATATATACGCGGCAGAGGGGCAGGACTTCGCCATCCTCTCCGGATCCGGATTCAGCGCCACAGGCACGCGTCAGGCTCCAGGAAGCTTCAGAAGGACCAGGATCGTGGTCGACGTCGCTCGAGCGAGGGGCGTCTTCCAGCCGTCCAACATCATCGAGCTCGCAAAAGCGGCACCCTGGTGGCGCTCACCGAAGGAGACGCCACGACCAAGGCTCGAACCGATCGACGGTTTGGGGCCGGACCCAAGTTCAATCACTGGAACGAGGCGACAGCCCTGACCGAATACTTGGGATTACTCAAACTTCGTGCGCGATCCGTGCGCGTACGGAGGGAAACGACCGGCATTCCGCGGCGTCGAACGGTTACGCAATTCATTAATTGAACAGGATCTCCCTCAAATTGCTCGTCGCCGGGTTCGAATCCCGAGGGTGGGCGTGGCCACTGGCTCGCCAGTCAGCTCAGGGCTACCACAGACCCACCAGCCACTAATGCGTGTGAGGAACGCCAACATTCGTGACGACAAATCAACGTCCATGCGGTTCTGGACCGGGGCCAAACTATCCCGACCCGGCGACGGCGGGCTGGAACACCTGACGTGAGGTGTCGACAGATACCGGATGGAGTGGCTCTTCGTTGAACCCTCAGGAAAGCGCTTCGATCACGGCGGCGAAGTCTGGCCACTCTCCGCCAGTATCAATTACCGTGGTCAAGAGCGCTTCGGCTGCGGGTGCGACGCGGACACCAACTCCGTTCTCTTCGGCCAGGTCGATGGCGAGGCGGAGGTCCTTACGGGCCAGTGCCGGGGAGAACCAACCCGGATGCGTCTCGTCGAGCAGGCTGTCCAATCGAAGATTGCTGGCGAGACTTATCACCGGACTGTCGGCGAGGAGGGTTCTTAGGAACTCGTCGGGGATCGCCTGCTGTCTGGCCGTGGCGATGGCCTCGGCAAGCGAAGCCACCCCTGTAATGAGCAACGAGTTGGCCAAGATCTTCATCGTCGCCCCGGATCCGGCCGGCCCACAGTGGGTATAGCCGGACCCAAGGTCACTCCACAGGGTTTCAATGAACGTAATCGCCGGGGCGGGACCGCCGACGAGGAACCTTCCCAAACCTCCAGCAATCATCGATGGCGAGCCCATCACCGGGGCGTCAAGGACCCGACCGTCTGGTCCCAGCTCGGCCAGGCGTCGAGCAGTCTCTGGGGAGACCGTGCTGACGTTGGCAAACACGGCATCGGGTTCGAGCGATGCCAAAACGCCATCGTCGCCCAGGCACACGTCGAGGACGGCCGTGTCGTCGGCGAGCACGACGAGAACCGCGTCGGCACCGGTCACAGCCGTCGCAAGAGTGTCGGCCACGATAGCACCGCTGGTCACGAGGGCGGCGGCCCTACCCGGGGTGCGATTCCAGACGGTCGTCTGATGACCAGTTTCGATTGCCCTGGCGGCGAAAGCCCGACCCATGTTGCCCATTCCCAAGATGGCGACTCGCACCGGGCCACCCTACGCGGGGTTACTCACCTCGTGCGTCGTCCTGAGCATCATCTAGTTGCCTCATCCTCCAGGGCGACGTTCCTGAGCCCCGCAGGGTCGGCTGTCTACGGGCTAGAGATCCCGACGATCGGGGCCTGTACCCCGTTTCCGACACCGGCCACGCCGTCACCGAAAGGAATCACATCTTCGCTCGACGTGGCGAGTGAGTACCCGCGGCCGTCGGCAGACGGGGTGATTCCGACCACAGGAGCGATCAACGAACCGGATCCACCTGCGGGCACGGATCCGAAGAAGGCAGCATCGCCGTAGTTAAAGACTCCCCCGTCGGACGCCACCAGCCAGTAGCCGCCCCCGTCCGGCGTGGCCGCGATTCCGACGATGGGCTCGTTGAGATGGATGCCCCCGGTCGAGCCGTAGAAACCAGCATCGCCGTAGTTAAAGACTCCCCCGTCGGACGCCACCAGCCAGTACCCGCCCCCGTCGGGCGTGGCCGCGATGCCGACGATGGGCTTGTTGAGCGGCTGGCCACCCCGGGAGCCGTAGAACCCAGCATCGCCGTAGTTAAAGACTCCCCCGTCGGACGCCACCAGCCAGTACCCGCCCCCGTCGGGCGTCGCCGCCATGCCGACGATGGGCTTGTTGAGATGGATGCCCCCGGTCGAACCGTAGAAGCCGGCATCGCCAAAGTTAAAGACCCCCCCGTCGGACGCCACCAGCCAGTAACCTCCCCCGTCGGGCGTCGCCGCCATGCCGACGACCGGCTTATTCAGCTTGTAGGCCTGCATCGATCCGAATGAGGCCGCCGTACCCACGGGGTAGACGGCGCCGTCGCTTCCGGCCAGCCAAGCCTTGCCGCTCGACACGGTCACCGCGAGTGGCGAGGTGGCTGATCCTGCCGCATTGGTCGCCTGCACACTCAAGGAGACCGGACTCCCGGTTAGGTGGCGCGGAGTCCCCGAGATCGTGGCGGTGCCGTCCGCGTTGACCGTGATGCTGAGACCGTCCGGAAGGACGCCGTTGATCCGCAGCGCGGCCGTCGGGTACCCGGTGGTCGTGACGGTGAAGGACCCTGGCTGACCGAGGGTGAACCCGGCCTGTTCCGCACTGGTGACGGACGGCTCTTGGACGACGGTCAGTGTCAGGGTTGTGATCGTCGGCGTGTTGGTCCCGTTGATGGCAATGGTCGCAATGGAGTACACACCGCCGGTGCCGGGTCCCGGGGTTCCGGCCAGGGTGGCGGTGCCATTGTTGTTATCGCTGAAGGTGACGCCAGCGGGTAGCGTGCCGATCTCGCTCAAGGCCGGTGTCGGAACTCCCCCACTGGTCACCAGAAATGTTCCCGGCTCTCCGACCGTGAAGGTGACAGTGTCGGAACTGGTGATGCCTAGAGGGCCCTCGACGATGAGAGTGAAGGATTGGGTGGTGTCGGTCAGCGGCCCGTCGGACGCGGTCACGGTAATTGGGTATGAACCGCTGGTACCCGGACCCGGCGTGCCCGAGAGGAGCCCAGCGGGTGTCAACGACACGCCCGAAGGGAGGGTTCCGGTCTCGGAGAAGGTCGTCGGCGAGGAACTGTTGGCCACGATCTCGAAGGTACCCGCATTGCCGACGGTGAACGTGGTCGTGTCGGCGCTCGTGATCGAGGGCGTGGTGAGGGCATACGCCCCCATGTCACACGGCGTGCCCCGGCCGATCCCTCGCTGATCAAACTGGCTGCATGAGGAAGTCGTCAATCCCGCCGCCGTGAAGGTGGCCGGAATGACCGCTTGTGCCGGATCGGGCGCGGCCGGGGAACCCGGCAGCAGTGCGATGGTGTCGGTCGGGCCGCCGTTGCCAGCCAACGAACTCAGGAAATTGTCGATGGTCGCAGAGCCGCTGACGCTCGGGTCGGACAGGCCGCAGGTCCCGTCGTCGTCCACGTTGTAGCCCGCGTCGTTGAATCCCCCACCGGCGCACTCACCGCCCGCGGGAGCGCCCCCGGGTGTCGCCAAGATGTCACCCGCCAGCACTGCAGACTGTGCTTGTTGATTGCAGTTGTTCAGGCACTGCTGATTGATTCTTATACCGCTCGACAAGGCCGACGCCTGAAGAATCTGAAGGACTTGGCCAGGTCCGGAGTAAACGCCGCCACCCTGGCCGCCATCGGGAGCAGCGTTCCCCGACATAGTCGAGTCGGCGATCGTGGCAGCGCCGCTGTTGTAGATGCCTGCCCCCTCACCGGCACTCGGACCGGGGAGGACGTTGTCTGCGATGGTGGAGTCGGTCACGGTTGCCGTGCCGCTGTTATAGATCCCTGCCCCTTGGCCACCACCCGGGGCCGTGTTGCCCGACACAGTGGAATCGGTCACGGTGACCGTGCCGTCCGAATAGATGCCGGCACCCTGCCCGCCGCCTTCTGCGGTGTTCGCCGCGACCGTGGCATTGGTCACGGTGAGAGTTCCGTCGTTGTCGATACCGCCGCCCTGGCCACCCGATGAGTTCGTGTTCCCGGAGACGGTGGAGTCGACGACGTTCAAAGTGGAGTTGCCGGCGTTGTAGATACCTCCGCCCTGGCCGCCGGCTGAAGCCGTGTTCCCCGAGATGACCGAGTCGGTGACCGTGACCGTGGGGTTCCCATAGATGGCAATACCGCCCCCGTCACTGGACGCGCCGTTCTGCACCACGAGCCCGTCGAGCGTCACCTCGATGCCCTGCTTGTTGGCGATGACGAACACACTTCCGTTGGACCCGCCGTTGATCACTGCCGGGCTACCACCCGGCATCTGGGTGATCGTTACCGCGGTGTTGACCGTCGGATTGTCGTCGATGGTGCCCGAAACCTCGATGGTGTCACCGGAATTCGCTTGGGTGAGGGCATAGGTGATGGTGGCGCACGCACTGGCCAGCGACGTGCAATCGCCGGAGTCGGTCCCGCTGCCCGATACGTAAAGGGTGTCTCCGCTGGCTCCGGCCGAGGCGGCGAGCAGGAAGGGGGCGCCGAATCCGCTCAACACCACGATGGCGACAACGATCGTGGTGAGGGGATTGCCGATACCACGGCGGCGTAGAAACGCCGCGGCGCGGCCGGGTATAGCACTGTGATCTGGGCTACTCACACGCCTCACCTAGTCCCGCCTCGCATATCGCCAAATATGTGTCTGGGACCTATCGTCAGCTGAGTCAGGCGCCTTGAGACTTTCATCACGTCGATGGGTCGGGATCGAGTAGGGGCCCGGCGAACAGAGAAGGGCTCCCACTGACAACGGGACCCGCTTCGGGCACCACGGGAACGGGCGCCAGCCATCTCAGGATGCTGTGCCACGGACCCTCGTTCAGACTCCGGGGACACGACCCACAATCCAACCCACTCTCTCAGCGATGTCGTTGGTCGCTGTTGACACGACCGGCTTCAGTTGGTCGGAGTTGCGCTGTCGACGCGCTGTTATCGCCGTCCGAGGATTGACCGAGGTCCAGCCGATGTGTATCGAACGGGATGAGGGCATTTATCAGAATCGGCCGCTCATCCGAACCCGCCCATCCGACGGGACAACACTTGCGCTGCTCGCTGAGATGCGGGAACTAACTGGACTCGATCGACGTCCAGTCAATTAGAACGACCGAGGCCGCAGCCCTGTCGAAGTGTCTCGTTCTCACTTTGCCCTCCTCTTTGTAGCTTCGGGAGTACTACTTGTCTCAGCCCTTCAGCTCCATCAGTCGGCTCGGCAATACATCGTTCAGCAACGCACTTCGTGCGCATCGAGTGGTCCCAGATCGCCGGCCGACGGTCAACCGATCGTCAAAAAGAGACAACGGCCAAGGGAGTCTTCGGTCTCGGTGCCCCGCGCCAAGGGCACCACGAAACCACTTCGGGTTCGGTGCCCGAAGGTCAAGCCGAACCGGCGATGGTCGATGGCTTGAGTCGCGACGCGGGTCGTTCAGGTCCGACGCCGATAGGGGCGCAACGAGTGGCGTCGAGTGATCGGACGAGACCTTCGAAGCTCCCCCCTGCGAACAGATTCTAGGGCCAGGGTTGCACTCAGGAGAAACCGATCCGGCCCACCGGGTTGCGTTCAAACAGGGAGGGCTGTGAGCTCCTTAGTCGTTCATACGAAGCCCGCAGTTCTCCCATCCCCTCCTGCTCGCCGCAGGCGAGTTCATTGAAACCCAAAGGTGAACCAGACGGGATTTTGCACGCGCCGCAGAAGTGAAGTTTGCCGGCGCCGCTCACCACGACAATTCCCAAACCCGAACAAGGACTACTCGGATCGCCATCGCCGATAGAGCTCGATGAGATCGCGCGCGGCTTCGCTGCTCAGCTCCTCCGCTTCGACTGCACCGGCCAACGCAATGGTGGCCCGGATCTGCTCCAGATAGGCCGAACAGTTCGGACATGCCCGTAGGTGTCTCTCGAACCGGCGGCGATCCCTGCGGGAGAGACAGCCTTCGAGATAGTCGGTCACCAGCTCTACGGCTTGCTGACACACCAGGTCGCTCCGTCGCAGCGTCAGCATCACTCAGCCCTTCTCAACTTTGGAATCCAGGATTTCCCGCAAGCGAGCACGTCCTCGATGCAGAAGGAGTCGCTGATTACCGCTCGTAATACCCAACGCCGCGCACACTTCGTCGTTGGAGAGACCATCGACATCTCGCAGGATGACCACTTGACGCTGACGAGGTGCCAGGTCGTCGAGAGCCGATGCGAGTAAAGGTGCCAACGTGGCCGCGTCGAGACGGCTCTCACTGTCGTCTCGCCATCGGTCAAGAGGATCGGCCCACTCTCCTTGAGCGTCAAAACGAGTGGGGTCGACCGAATGGAGTGACTCGATCGAGGTTGTCGACGGCTCCTTGGCGCCGGCTGATCGGGCCCGATTGATGAGAATGCTGTAGAGCCAGGTCCTAAACGACGACCGCCCCTCGAATCGCTCAATTCCGCGCACGACGCCCATCCACGTGTCCTGGACGATCTCCTCGGCCACTTCCTCGCTCGAGACCAGTGTGCGAGCGAAGCGAAGAAGTGGTTGGTGATAGCGCGCTACCAGCATGACAAAGGCCTTCTCGTCGCCATCGCGAAGGCGTCCGAGCTGCTCGATGTCGGGCTCCACAGCTCGCAGCATAAGTCCCCGATCCCATGACGGCATCGCACCCAACGGTAGGTCCCGGCCGGAGCGAACGATTGGCTTCGAAGCAGACGACTCGTCACGACTTTTAGTCCCAAACAACCCCAACTCGTTACGACCCGGTCTAAATCAACCCTTTCCCGTGGCCGCGCGTAACGCTTCGCGCCAACTCGGGACTGTATTTAGTAAGCGTTGTTCACTTCCAGAGGAGATGCAATGAAGAGACTTACTCGACTAGCCGCCGTCGCCAGTACCGCACTGGGGCTAACGGCGTTCGCCGTACCAATAGCGGCGGGCGCCTTAGGGCCCGCCCCGCGACCGGACTTTGGCGAAGGACAACACCCCGTCTTCGTCCAGACCGACAGTGTTGCTGGGAACCAGGTGGTGGCCTACGACAGCGCCCCAAACGGCACCCTCACCCTGGTCAACACCTACAACACAGGCGGACTCGGCGGCGTGCTGAACGGCTCACAGGTCGACCATCTCGGCTCGCAGGGTTCCTTGACCTATGACGCAGCTCGTTCCTCGCTCTATGCCGTCAATGCCGGAAGCAATACGGTGTCGGTCTTTGCGGTCCGCGGCGACCAGCTGAGCCTGCGCCAGGTGGTCGGTTCCGGTGGAGCCTTCCCGGTCAGCGTTGCCGTGCATGGCGATCTCGTCTCGGTGCTGAACGCCCAAAACGGCGGATCGGTGCAGGAGTTTTACTCCTTCTTCGGTCACCTCTTTCCGGTTCCGGGGTCCAATCGAAACCTCGGTTTGACCATCCCGACCGACACCACCCAGTTCACCCACACGCCGGGTCAGGTGCTCTATTCGCCCGACGGTTCCAAATTGATCGTGACGACGAAGGCCACCACCAACGCCATTGAAGTCTTCAACGTCGGGTTCTTTGGGTTCTTGTCGCCATCACCGGTCGTCACCACGGAGCCAGGGGCGGTCCCATTTGCCCTTGCCTTCGATCCTGCCGGTCACTTGGTGGTGGCAGAAGCTGGGCCCAGTGCGCTGGCCACGTTCGGTCTCGATCACGACGGCACTCTCACGCCGATCAGCACGCTGGCGAGCGGACAAACCGGACTGTGCTGGGTCACGGCATCGGGATCCTTGCTCTACACGGGTAACACCGGGGCCAACTCCACCAGCGGCTACGTGAGTAGCGCCGGTGGACAGCTCAGCCTGTTGGGCGCCACTCCGACCGATCCGGGAACCGTTGACGGATCTGTCTCATCGGACGGTCACTATCTCTTCGTGCAGACCGGCGGAAACGGGATGGTCGATGAGTTCCAAATCAACCCCAATGGCTCTCTGACTGAAATCGGATCCGTTCTAGTCTCTGGTGCAGCCGGTGGCCAAGGAATCGCCGCCAGCTAGTAATCGCCGCCTGATACGAGCGGCGGCGTCCTCAACTGGGCGCCGCCGCTCGCCGGGCCGAGTATTGGCAAGGGCTCGAAGTCGGACATGGTGGTCGATTCGGCTCGGATGACGATGCCAGATGCCTGGGGTGGCTCTCCCACGCTTCTGAGATACTCGCCGAGCCATGCAAAGAGTGTGTACAGCGTTCCTGGGAGGATCATTTGGGGGACGTCTATTGACCGTAGAAGGGAGCGTCGTCCGCAGCCGCGCACACCGGGTGAGGTCCTGGGTCTTGGCCTGTCGTAGTCACCATCGATCGGAGTGACCGCATCGTTGGGATCATCCGGAACGACGATGTCAGCCATCACGAAGCGTCCACTAGGCACCCGTCGTTCAGCGATCCTATGAAGAGGTCTGCTTTGGTCGGTCCGTCGAGGTAGTGCCCAGCAAGCGCTGAAACTACAAGATCAAAGGGTCCTGGCGGCAGCGGATCCTCTAAGCGGGCGACTGCAAAACTCCGCCTCGGCGTAGCCGCCGTCGTGCGTGAGTAAGCATCTCGCCACACTTTCATCGATTGCGAGGAGGTGCGCCTTCGGGTGCCTCTTTGCCACTCTGAAAGCGGTCTCTCCTGTGCCCACCCCAAGATCGAGAATGATGGTGTCGACTTCGACCCCGACAGTGGCCTCTGCCTTTCGATCCTCTAACTCCTCATCCGCCGGGACCTCGGAAATCACCCTCTCAAGGTGGGTCTCAGGATTGAGCCTTGCGTCTCGCGCCCCTGGTCCAGTTCGCTGCCGGCAATGAGCATGCCTTCTCGCTGTCCTTGGAGCGCATTCTCGAGGAGAGGTTGTCGGTGGCCCCAGTTACTTGGATGTGGGATTCTCCATGGCGAATAAACCAAACGGGTCGGAAGGCTCGCTTGCGCGAGGAGAGGAGGCACCATGATCGGTGTCAGCGTTGTATTCGACTACGACGGCAACTTCGATCGCTCCCGGGTGGTTGAGGTAGCCAAGAATGCGCGGAAGATGTTCGAGGGCCTGCCGGGTCTTCGCTTCAAGGTCTTCACCGTGGACGAGAAGCAGCAGCGGGCGATGAACTTCTACGTGTGGGACTCGCAGGAAGCGGCGGATGCCTTCTTCACCGACGAACTTCGAGAGAGAGTGACTGGGTTGTACGGGGTATCACCCACGCTGAGCTACCTGGAGATTGCCGAACTCGTTGACAACTCATAGAACGAAAAGGCGCATATCGAGCATGGTCAGAGGGTGCCGCCTGTCGCCGGGCAGGGCGAGGCTCAATTTTGCGACCCGCATCCTCAGGATCTTCAGGACGCGCCAAGGACAAACGTTTCTCTGGACTCTGAGACGAAAAGGGGAGCCAAACAGGGAGCCACAAACGCCCGGACGCCTATGGACGACCACGAACTCACACGGACGATAAACCATTAACCCTGCCACCTGCACATTCGTATGCACACCAACGGACCCTCAGGTCGACTCCGCAGGTTTCGGGTTCGAATCCCGAGGGGCACACCGAGTGGCGCACTTGAGGACGCAGGATCCCAGCTGAGGGCTTAAGCGGATCGCGTGAGCCGTCTCTTCCACACGCCAGCTGTGCCTTACCCGGAGACAGCTAACCGATACACCTAATTCGCGTGACTCGATCCGCGGGGCTACGTGGGATGGGATCGCGATTTGCACGATTTCGGTCCGGCTTTGCAGACCTACGCGGAAAGGCCGGGACGACAAGACGACCGCGGACTAGCGCAACTTGACAAATGGGGGACCTCCGTCATCGGTCATTGATCAACTTTCTTGTCCACGTTGCCGTCGAGTTGTAGGCGAGTTGCGAATGTTTCTAGTGACGCTGGTAAGGAATGGTCCAGGAGGGGGAGGAGGGCGGAGGAGGACAACCCATGAGTGGCCAGATCAACTACCGACCGAATCAAATTGGTATGCGGACGGCACAAGCCGCTCGCTTCGCGAAGAAGCTGAATGACGCCGCAGATGGACCACTGGTCGCCTGGCTGACCATCTCGGGCGACCTCGCTGTCGACCCTGATCTCCTCCGCCAACTGGTGGTGCCGGAACCTCAGCAGCCACGACGGAGGTGCCCGAAGCGGCCAGGGTTCGATGATCCCGCGAGGAAGTAACTCGCAGGAACCGACGGCCGCACTGGCGACACTCGACGGTACATCGCCACGTCGCGCCAACGGTGCGCCTCCGTACGGGAGGCGCCAGCCAGCGGATTTTTTCGCGCTCCATCGACCAGCGTCAATTAGTCCGTCCAGCGCAAGCTGAGAGTCGCCCCTCCTGGGAGAGCCGTCGTGAACGGTGATCCAGTGCCATCGGACACGGTCGCCGAACGAGCAGTGCCCAAGTGTTGTCGATCACAATCGCCCGGCTGCCGTCGGGGTTGACGAAGGCGACCGACTCAACACCGTCCTCGGTGGGAGAGGAGGTATCGGGTCCGCGGGGCCCTGTCGTTGGCCGCTCGGTCACCCGAAGGGATCCGGCAGCAGCTGAGTCTCTCTGCTACAGGCTCTCCCAGCCAGCACCGTCCACCGTCGTTGGCATGGTGGACTCGTCAACCGCATCCCCGCCCACATCAGTCGCTTGCGGCGGTTGAGGGTCGGACCGAGACGTGGCCACGAACGCAGTCGTGCGCAGAGGGATCTCCTTGATGAGCCAGCTCAGGACGAAACCGAGGACGACAAAGGGCACTGCGACAAAGAAGGCGGTCTCGACGGAGTGACTGAAGGCACCGACGACAAAGGTGCGCTGGGCGGCCGGAAGATGGTCGATCTGGGCAGGGTTGGCTGTCACGCTCGAGCCGCTGACCAACTTCAACTCGGCCGACGTCGCGTGCAGTTTGAGTTGTGAGATCAGGCGGTTGGCGAAGACGGCACCGAGGACGGCCACCCCGAAGGCTCCCCCGATGGTCCGGAAGAAGGTCGCGGTTGCCGTGGCGACTCCCAGCGCGGAGTAGGGCACTGCGTTCTGCACGGCGACCACGAGCACCTGCATGACCAGGCCTATGCCGAGCCCGGTGATGAACATGAAAAGGGCCGCTTCCGCATAGCTGGTATCCGGTCCAAGCTGCGTGAGCGAGAGCAGGCCGAGGGAGAGGACCCCCGTGCCCACGATCGGGAACACCTTGTAGCGCCCGGTGCGGGTCACGATGCGCCCACTCGAGATGAAGGTAATCAGCATGCCGACGATCATGGGCAGGAGTTCGAGGCCGGAAAGGGTCGGCGAGGCTCCGTGGACGATCTGGAGGTACAGGGGCAGGTAGATGATGGCCCCGAACATGGCGAAGCCGATGATGAACCCGACACCCGAGGTGGCGGTGAAGGTCCGGTTCTTGAAGAGCCAGAGCGGGATGATGGGCTCGGAGGCCCTGGTCTCGATGAAGCAGAAGATGCACAGCGATGCCAGGGCCACGAGCCCAGTGCCGATGATCACAGGCGAGCCCCAGGCGTATTCGGAACCGGCCCAGGTCGTGAGCAAGATGATGCAGGTGACACCAACGGAGAGGAAGGCGGTGCCGGCCCAATCGATCTTGTGCGGTACCCGCTTGACCGGGAGGTGGAGCACTGCGGCCACGACGAACAGGGCGACGATGCCGAGCGGCAGGTTGATGTAGAAGATCCAGCGCCACGACAGGTGCTCGGTGAAGAAGCCGCCGAGCAGCGGGCCCGCCACGTTGGTGACTCCGAAGACGACGCCGAAGTAGCCCATGTATTTGCCCCGCTGCCGGGCCGACACGACGTCGCCCATGATGGCCTGGGCCCCGACCATCAGCCCGCCGGCCCCGATTCCCTGAATCGCCCGGAAAGCGATGAGTTCGGCCATGGACTGGGATAACCCGGACAGCACGGAGCCGACCAGGAAGATCACGATGGCCAGCTGGAAGAGCGCTTTACGGCCGTAGAGGTCGCCCAGCTTTCCCCACAGGGGCGTGGAGATACAGGTGGTCAGGAGGTATGCCGTCACCACCCACGAGAGGTGGTTGAGCCCGTGCAGGTCGCCGGCGATGGTGGGGAGTGCCGTCGCCACGATGGTCTGGTCGAGGGCGGCCAGAGCCATCCCCAGCATGAGTGCTCCGAGGATCACGAGGATCCGACGGTGCTCGGCGCCGGCCGCCTCTTCGGCCTCTCGATCGACCGGGGCTGTCCTCAGCTCAGTCACGGGCGTCGTCCAAGTCTCGTTCGAGGTCCTCCGCGAAGCGACTCAGCAGGTCGGCCAACACCGACAGGTCGTCGTCGCCCCACTCCTGCAGGAGCCGTTCGAGCCAGGCCCGGCGGGCCCGCCGAACCCGTTCGATGGTCCGGCGACCGGCCGGGGTAAGGCGGATCCTCGAGGCTCGGCCGTCGTCTGGGTCGGTCTGGCGCACGACCATCCCGTCGCGCTCGAGCTGCTGGACCTTCCGGGTCACCGTCGGGGTGTCGACTCCCAATATCTCGGCGAGGGCTGTGACTCGGAGCGAGTCGCCCCGCGCGGAGAGCTTGAATAGCAGGGTGGCTCCGGCCCGGTCGAGCCGCACGCCAGCAAAGCGCAGGAGCCGCTCGTGCAGGCGGACCTGGGTGATCGACCGGGCGACGGTTTGCAACACCTCGTCGAACCGGTCGACGTGACGGGCCGCCGGGCCTGACCCAGCAGGCTCGATAGTTGCTTTCAGCACGTAAATATCTTACACCGGCCTCGTTCGGGGCTAAGTCCCACTGCCCCGACGCCGACGCTTCTCGCTTTCGTTGAGCAGATTTGGCTCGCAAGGAGTGTTGATGACAACTCGGATGAACGACACCACGGGTATCTCAGTTGGGGCAGAGCGAACCCAGGACCCACGACCGCCCCACTATCCGTCCCCCACTATCCATGCCCCACTGTCTCAACGATATTGGGACGTGATACACAGCGCGGGGGCGGACTGGTCGCAGGCACGGCGCTGTTGGCTCGGGATTGAGCTTGACCTAAGCAGTGGACAGCCCTTGCGAAAATTAGAGGCTCGACTTGTCCGCCAGAGATTGTTGAGATACCAGCCGTACGAATACCGACGAAGTCACGGTGACTGGTGACCAAGCGCCGCGATGGCTTCGTCGACCAACGGGAGCGTTCCATCTGGAAACCGGTCTTCGGGAAAGAACTCCTCATACAGTTCCAAGGCCTCGGCAACGCTGGTGATGCCACATCTTTTGACGAGGAAGTTGATGTCGAGACGGTCCCGCGAGCCACGTCCGGCCCGCATCTTCATGGCCAACATCGATCGCTCATCGGCGGCGACGATCTCAACGTTCCCCGACTTGAGTATCGGTTGCCAGTTGGGCTCCTTGAATATCGGTATGAACCGTGACGCCGAGTTGTTGAGCCACTCGGCACCGAGCCCTCGGCGTTCACCGATCTCAGCGGCGACGGCGAGCACGTCATCTGTCGGATGAATGGAGCCATCAATGTCTCCGGTGGTGAACCGAGCATCGAACGCAAGCACCATGACCGCCCCGCCAACTAAGTAGATCTTGGCCTTGACATTGCGAGCGTTGAGTTGGTCTGCAAGTTCGGCAAGTGCCGACTCCATTTCGTCCCGGTTGAGATCAGGCACTCTCAAGTTCATCTTCCGCAGCAAACACGCCGTGTCGGATGAGCGCTCCAGGCGAGTTGGCGATCTCCCAGGTATGGAATCTCGGGTTCTTGGAGAGATACCAGAAGGGTCGATTGAACCTCTTTGGGTCATTGGTCCAGCGAGGTGGAGAGATCGCCTTCCTGGCGGCCTCATCTTCAACTATCGCAGCGAGGAAAGCATCCCAACGCGTGTCACCTACGAGGCCTGGGGGCTGGCTGGTAAGGGCATCGAATCCCTCCTGGCTGGATCGCCGGAGGGCGTCTTTCAGATCGATGACAGCGCGAAGAGCACCATCCTCACGAATATCGAGAGACAGCCCTTCGCCTGCATTCCCATACAGCCGATCTTTGATCGTGTTGGCGGTGGCAACCGCGCTGTGCCGCAGCAAAGGTGCCAGCCGTATGGCGATCGACTGGCCGGCGGACTCGGCGATCCTGCTCAGCAGGGTGAGTGATGGCTCTCTTCGTCCAGCTTCGACTTCGGCGATGGTCGATTGGGGGACACCAGCCTTCGCGGCCAAGTCGCGCTGAGTCAGGCCACTGACTCGCCGCAACTGACGGAGGATTGCGCTTGCTTCAGCCTTTCCATCCACGGTGGTATGATACCAGATCACAGATCAGAATGACCTGAGCGGGACCGGCTCCAGCACAATCCCCCGCCCGCTACGTACCTCCCCGCTATCCAACCCACTCTCTGGGTGGTACTGGGTGGACATCAACCGAATCCCTGGATCAAGACTGGATGTAACCGCAGGTCACTGCTCGGACGAACTCCATGGACTCCCCTGCCTCGGACTCTTAATCGCAGGTTTCGGTTCGAATCCCGGGGCGCACTTTTCTGGTGAAATTCCCTGTTCGGGTCAGGTTTTACCGTCCAAAGGTGGATCCACCGTTTAGGTGGATGACCTGACCAGTTACGAAGCCGCCACCCTCGGACGACAGCCAGGCGGCAGCGAGACCGACCTCTTCTGGCTTGCCCAACCTGCGCACAGGCACAGTGGCAAGCATCCGATCGAGTTGTCCACTGGCGAATCCAGCGACATTGGCCATCAGGCCCAAGGCAAGGGCGTTCGCCGTGATCCCATATTTGCCGTTCTCCACCGCCACATGTCGGATCAATGACTCTGCCGCCGCTTTGGAAGCCCCATAGCTACTCACCCCGATGGGCAGGCCGACCGATCCTGCCCCCGACGAAATCTGGATGATCCGTCCCCATCCTTGCTCGATCATTGCTGGCAGGCTTCTCCGAACGACATTCATGGTTCCGAGCACATTCAGATTGATGGTCGGAAGCCAGTCTTCGGGGCCTGAATCCTTGAATAATTTCGTCGAGGATCCTTCGGTGATACCAGCGTTGTTGACGAGGATGTCAACGTCTCTTCCATCTGCAGAGATGGCATCGAACCCGTCATCGACGGCTGAGGCGTCAGTCACGTCGAAGATTGCAGCCGAAGCGTTGTTGCCCTTCGACCGGATGGTGGCAACGACTTCGGCGGCTCGGTCCCCATGAAGATCGTTCACATAGACGAATGCTCCCGCCGACGCCAGAACTTCGGCGATTCCTCTCCCCACACTTCGACCTCCGCCGGTCACAAGTGCGGTACGGCCCGTCAAGTCGATCAACAATTCGAATCACTTCTCCTTCCCTATGCGCTCAGGAACGTTCGGCCAACAGGTCGAGGCTGACGTAGACCCGACCGGTGCAGTCCGGCTCACAGGCACACAGGGCCAGGACCGATTCCACCATGGTCTCCATCGGTTCCACCTGGTCAGGTCGCAGCAGCGCACCCACCAATGCGTCAGCCCCCTCGCTCATGACGGCGGCCCTGGGCATGACCGCGTTTACACGGATACCGCTCCCGTACAGTGAGACGCCCATGGCGTTGGTGAGCCGGTTCAGCGCGGCCTTGGTCGCTCCGTAGAGACCGATCTCAACGTTCACCTCGAAGGGAGGACCGACCGCAGGGTTCGCCGCGCTGCTCGTCACGTTCACGATCCATCCCTCTCCAGCTTCGGCCAGGTGCGGGACGAGTGCCTGCATCAGGTCCGCCGGAGCCTGGTAGTTGACCTCCATGGACAGGCGGCGGTGCTTGAGACTGTAAGTCGCGGGCGATTGGTAGATGGCCGCCGCCGCATTGTTCACAAGGATGTCGACGTGCCCCAGACCCTCAAGAGCCTCCGGGACGATGCGAGCACGGTCATCGCTGTCGCTCAAGTCGGTGCCGATGATGATGCATTCCGAACCGAGCCGGCGTATCCGCTCTGCCGTCTCGTTCAGGCTCCCAGAGATTTTCGTACCGGGCGACACGCTTCGAGCCACGATGGCGACGTCAGCACCTTCCGAAGCCAACTGGATAGCCACGGCCCTGCCGATACCACGGCTCGCCCCCGTCACGATCGCGCACCGACCAGCGAATCGTTGCATCATGATGCACCTCCGTTTACGGCTTCCCCTTCTCTCATCCAGTTCTCCGACGCACGGGCCAACCTCTCAAGCAAGTTCTTGTCGACTCATCCCAAATAAGTCTTGCCTTCGACTCGGCCTCTGATCGGACTTCTCAAACCCTGGACGGGCTCGAGGCCCGTTCTCGGCAAATGAGACGATACCGACCGTTGAGTTGAAAACCGCCCTCCACCTGGGACAAGGGAGCCGAAGACCGGGGTCGAACCCGCGACGCTCACCTTGGCAAGGTGGCGTCTTTCGTCGTACCGCCTGCCGCCTCCACGTTCCAGCCAGCCAGTCAGTTGCCGGTGGTCGGAACGATCAGTTCACCTCCGGCCGAGCGTCCGCCATGTCGCGCAGTCGGTTCTTCAACAGCTTGTCGAAGTTACCGGTCGGGAACTCGTCGACGTAGTACACGGCCCGGGGGACCTTGAAGCTGGCCAACCGGTCGGCACAAGCTTCGATCACCTGCTGGGCGAGCACTGGTTCTTCCGGAGCATCGGTCGACTTGACGACAAACGCCACGGCCACCTGGCTGAGGAAATCGTGCTTCTTGCCCACGACCGCAACCTTGGCCACGCCGGCAACGGTGGCGGCCACCTCCTCAACTTCGCGGGCCGAGACGTTCTCACCGCCCACCTTCAATAGATCGGCGTCGCGCTCGACGTAGGTCACCGTGCCCCCGGCGGTCAGCTTGACCATGTCGCCCGTCTTGAACCACCCGTCCTCGAAGCTCTTGGCGTTGGCCTCGGGGTTGTCGAAATACTCAAGGAAGAGCTGGATACCCCGCGTCCCCCGGAGCCATAGCTCGCCGGTGCGCTCGATCTCGCAGAGGTCACCGGTTGCGGGATCGACGATTGCCATCTCGTAGCCCGGCGTGACCCGACCCATCGACATGGGCTGGGGGTGCTCCGACGGCTTGCCGGTGATGGCGTGGGTTACCGTTTCCGTCATGCCAAAGGCGGCATAGACCTCGCAGCCGAAGACGTCGCGCGCGTTGGGCACGATGAGCCCGAAGACCCCGACACGCAACTTCGTGTGCGGACGGTCGGGCGTCATCAGGGTCGACATGGTGAACGGCATGAGCGAGAAGTGGGTGATCCCGTGGCGCTGCACCGTCTCCCAGAAGCGGCTGGAAGACCACTTTGGCACGAGCACGGCGGTGGCGCCCATGCCGAATACGGGCAGCACAGACCAGGTTTGGGCGTTCACGTGGAAGAAAGGGGTGTACACGAGGTATCGGTCCTCCGCGCCGAGGTCGATGTTGCGCGCGCCGGTCCGACTGGCCCAGATCGCGTTGGCGTGGGTGTGTACCACGCCCTTGGGCTTCGAGGTCGTGCCGGAAGTGAACATGATGCAATACGGCAACAAAGGGTCAGGGTCACGTCCGGGCCAGTCGTCCACCTCTCCGAACAACCCCTCGAACGACGTGATCCGCTGATCCGTCAAGCCAATCGACTCCTCCCCCACCTCCGGCTCCGTCACGGCCACCCATCTGACGGCCGGACCGACACCGGCAACGACCTCGACGAAGCGGGGTTGGGTGATCGCAGCCACGCACTGCGCCTTCTCGGCGAACCAGGCCACCTCCTCGGCCACCGACTTGGTGTTCGTGGTGACCCCGACCGCCCCGACGGTGGCGCACGCCAGCCAGGCGAGGAGTAGCTCTGCCGAGTTGTCCGCGTGCAGGAGGACCTTGTCGCCCAGGTGTACTCCACGGGTGTGGAGCCCTGCGGCGAGGCGCCGCACGTCGTCCCAGAGCTGGCGGTAGGTCCAGGTGCGGACTTCCCCGGTCGGTGGGTCCCAGATCAGCGCTGGATGGTCCGCTCGGTGCTCGGCCCGAAGGGCCAGCAACCACGGGACATCCTGCCCGTCCATCTGGTACCGCCGCAGTTCGGCCGCTGTTGCATCCATCGCTCTATCCGTCTCTGCCGTTTGAAGCAGTTGCTCCGGTAAACCTGATTCGGAGCTCTAACCGGCGTAATAAGTACCGCACCCATTGCCGCCAGGCAAAAGGCGTTGACAACCAGAAGCGATTCCGCGGGATCTCCCAGGCATCCATGCAATCCTCGGATCAGCCCTCTTCAGACCTGCGGGGTCCCCTGCTGTCCCTTTGAAACCGACCAGTCCACTCCCCCGTGTCGTGATTCAGAGGACTTGGGCCGCGGTTCAGGAGGTTGTCAAAGCAGGGGCGGATCATGGCCGGGCCATCGCGATCCGCAAGAGCAGCTGGCGCGCCGCTCGTCCTGCCGTTGCGTAAGGGTTCGACCAAGATCAGGCCCTCACAAGATCGAGTCGCTCGGCTGCTACACGTACGACGCCTAGTTGGGCGGCGCCCCGCGCGGTCGGCCGCATCTCTGCACCTAGTCCTGGTCCCGGGTCTTCATGCGTTCAAGGAGCCCGTCGCGGTGTGATGCCGCGGTCTTTGTGTGCCCAGCCAGGGCTTGAAGCTCGGTGCCGGCCCGGATGGCGGCCCGGGCGCCCCATACGTCGAAGGCCCGATGCACGCTGCGCTTGTTGATCTGGGTGAGGTCACTGGGCACGTCGGCCACCCTGCTGGCCACCGCCAGCACCGCCTCCTCCAGTCGTTCAGCGGGAAACGAACGGTTGGCGAACCCGATGGCGGCCGCCTCCAACCCGGAGATCGGGTCGCCCGTCAGCATCAACTCCATGGCTCGACGGAGGCCGAGCAGCACAGTGTGGTACTGCCAGTCGGGTGGGCTCATCATCCGGACCACCGGGTAGCTGATCTGGGAGTCGTCGGCCACGTAGACGAGGTCACACGCCGACGCCAGCTCGGTCGCCCCGGCAATCGCGTAACCGTGCACCTGGGCGATGACCGGCTTGGCTAGGTCCCAGATGCTGAACCAGGTGTCGTTGCACTGGCGGGCCCACTGGCCGTCACCAGGTGCCGAATAGAAAGGAGCACCTTCCATCATCGGACCACCGGCCAGGTCGTACCCGGCCGAGAAACAGACACCCGCCCCCCGGACAATGGTTGCACGCACCCCGGGATCGTGGTCATGGGTGCGGAGTGCATCGAGCAACTCGACGCGCATAGTCGTCGAGATGGCGTTGCGCTTCTCCGGGCGGTTGAGCGTGATGCGAGCGACGTGTTCGGCTGGCGTGTCGACGACGATGGTCTCGTAGTTCACGATCCCTCCTTCAGACGGGCCACTAGGCGCAGCTCTTCCACCCCGGGCACATCCACGATGAGGCCGGTGACCCCGGCGGGCGGGGTCCAAGTCGCCCAGCGCCGCCGTATGCGTTGCTCGTCCCCGATGAATGCGGTCTGTTCGAGGTACTCGTCGGGCACCGCGGCCAGCGCCTGGTCCTTGCGGCCGGCCAACCAATGTTCCTGGATCTGCCGGGCTTCCTCAGGAAAGCCGCGTCGTGCCATGGCCTCCCGATGGAAGTTGTGCGAAGCGCTACCCATGCCGCCGACATACATCGCCGTGAGGGGCCGCATTCGGTCGAGCGCCCCGGCGACGTCGTCAGTGAGTTGTACCGAAAGCCCGGTGAAGACCTCGAAGCCGTCCGGGCGGCCTCCCCGCTTCTCCCAGCCGCGCTTCAGCGGTGCCATATGGGTATCGGACCCGAGGGACATCGGCAGCCACCCGTCGCCCACCTCGGCGCACAGCTCGGTGTTCTTGGGTCCCCCGGAGGCCAGCCAAAGGGGGATGGGCGCCGATGCGTGCAGGATCGAGCGCAGGGCTTTGCCCTGTTCGGTCGATCCGGGGCCCCGGTAGGGCAAGCAGATCTCCGCACCGTCGTGGGTGACCGGAGCTTGACGGTCGAGCACCTTACGCACGATGGCGACATAGTCCCGCAGGCGCTCGGTGGGGTGCCCCCAAGGCTGGCCGTACCAACCTTCGACGATCTGGGGTCCGGATACGCCAATCCCGATGATCACCCGCCCGCCTCCCGCGAGCGCGTCGATGGTCATGGCGTGCATGGCCAATGTCGCTGGGGGACGGGCTGCGAGCTGAGCGATGGCCGTCCCCAACTTGATGCGGGTGGTCAGTGCGGCCAGGTAGGCGAGCGGTGACAACGCATCGGCGCCGTACGCTTCTGCGCTCCACACGGAGTGATAACCCAGATCGTCGGCCGCTCGAACCAAATCGACCGGAACATCAAGGGTCGCCGACCGGTAGAGGTTCAGGCGAAGCGCGAGTTTCAGGCCTTTGCCCGCCGTAGCAGGTCCGCTCATCGATCCCCTCGATCGCTCTGAGCTCCGTCCACTGTCCTGCACCATCTAGGGACCTGCCGCCTCACTGTCGAAGCCCGGATCGTATACTATATTGAGTTCTGCGGTGGGCAGTGGGAGGTCCACGGTTGTGAGCCCCCCAGCCGCGAAGGGGACGCAGCAGTAATGGGGTGTACGGCGCTCGAGGGAGTGGTACAGGTTTGCGGGGGTGACCGAACGGATCCACTCCTGCTAGAGCATCGACCCAATCTCATTCGAAATATCTTCGCGACCATTACAAGCGTCGTTGTCGTGCTGGGGGCCATGCTCGTTTCAGGTTCGACACAGGCTGGAGCGTCGAGCCCCGCCGACCAGGGTGTGACTCCGACCACCATCAGGATCGGCATATCGGTCATCAATTTCACTGCGTTACAAGCCGTCGGCGTCAACCTCAATGATGGCAATTATCAAGACGCCGTCAACGCGCTGACGGCCAACATGAACGCCCACGGAGGGGTTGACGGCCGAAAGGTCGTCCCCTACTTCGTCGAGATGAACCCGGCCTCAGCTTCATCGATCAATTCCTCGTGCTCTGAGCTCACCGAAGACGACAAGGCCTTCATCGTCTTGTTCCCGGTCTATCCGGATTGCTTTCAGCAGACCTACGACACGCCCGTCATAGGCGGAGTGTTACCGGGCACATTGCCGGCGAGCGCTGCTGCTGACTTCAGTCTCACGCCACCCGATGCCGCCTATGACCCGGTGCAGCTGGCCGCGTTCGACAAACGGGGGGCATTCAAGGGCAAGAAAGTAGGGCTCTTCTATGGTGCAGACGACGTATCCGAGGCGAAAGTCGTCCAGTCGGACCTCAAGAAATTGCACGTCAATGTCGTACTGTCCGCCGAGGACGGCCTGCCG
The DNA here is from genome assembly GCA_963755375.1 of uncultured Acidimicrobiaceae bacterium. Taxonomy (GTDB): domain Bacteria; phylum Actinomycetota; class Acidimicrobiia; order Acidimicrobiales; family RAAP-2; genus Bog-473. The sequence goes on from CAVWKG010000016.1 coordinate 1,333,754, forward strand.
GCGACCGATACCGTGGCGGTCGACCAGGAAGCTCAGACCATTGCCGTTCGGTTCCAAAACGCTGGTGTCAATGAGGTGGTCGGGGTCGGTGGCACCGGTGCGACGACCTGGCCACGTGCGCTTCAGGACAATCAGAGCACGTACAAGCCCCCGTGGATCGCCACGAACGTGACGGCACTTGCGTCCTACGTGGCATCCGCCAAAGGGAAGAATCCTTACCTGGACAACGTGATGACTTCGACGCCGCTGTCGTCCGCCTACCAGGTGTGGACGGATCCGGCTGTGCAAAAGTGCGCGGCCATCGTGCGCAAGGCGTACCCATCAGATGCCATTGCCGCGCCCGTCAATCCGAGCAGCCCTCAGGCAGCGTCGAGTGGTTCGGACACGACCTATGCCGCGGTGGAGGCCGCCTGTCAGGACCTGGCGATCTTTGCCAAGATCGCCGACGCCGCCGGGAAGAATCTGACGGTGGCGAGCTTCACCAAGGCGGGCTATCAGCTCAGAAATGTCACCTTTCCCGGTAGTGGTGGACCTGTCTCGTTCGGACCCGATCAGCCCTACGCCATAGGTAAAGCAAACCTCGTTGTCTATGACCCTCGGTCCGGCCAGTTGGTGCCTGCTCCTGCATCTCGATCGTGAAGGCAGTGGATGCGGAGCAGATGGATACTCCGAATGGTGCTCGTGCTTTTAGCGCATCGCCGCGGCAGGGCCCCGTCGGCGCTCATTGATATTTAGTACGACATCAAAGTATTTTCCTTTCGGCGCCGATGAAGTATCTACTGGTGACACCGACATCGAATCATTCAAGGTGCGGTCTGGTCCCGTGCGCCGCTGGGCCACTATTCGGAGTCCAGCGTGTACGCCCTCCCGGCGCACGTAGGGAGACATCCCCTCAGACGGTCAGAACCAGCGGTTCACCCTTGGTGACGACCGCTGAGTGCGCGAACTGCGCCACCAGGCTCCCAGCGCCGCCCGGTTAACGAGGTGCTCTCACGGTCTCCCTACCCGCCGCCGCGGGATAAGCACCAAGAACCCGCCGAGACCGAGGAACCCGAGCCCGGACGCCACCAGGTCCGAGAGGTCGGCGCCGGTAAACGCGAGAGGGGGAACGGTGATCGACGACGGCGGCGTAGTCAGGGTGGTCGTTGTCAGCGTCGATGTTGGCGGCGTTGTCGGCGTCGTGGCCACCGCCGTGGTGACGACCACCGTCACCACGAAGCACTCGTCGGCCTGGACGGGACCGCTCACGTTGTCATTCGAGCTCGCGTAGTTGGCGCTGCTATCGGGGCTGTAGACGGCCGCGAAACAGTAGGTGCCAGCCGCGGTGGGTGTGAACGATGTCGAGGTGGCGCTCGAGGTGTCCCCACTCGGCGAGCCCAATGTCATCGGCGTACCCACCTGCGCGCCACTGTTGCAGACAGCGAGCGAGGCCGTCGGGCCGCATTCGAAGAAGGTGACGGTGCCCGTGGGGACACCTCCTGTCATATTGCCCGTGACCATGGCCGTATCGGTGACGGACCCGCCGAGCACGATGGAGCCCGAGCCGGAGGCAGACGTCGACTGCTGGGTCGTCGTCACCGAGGGTGCGGGGGTCACGCTGAAGCACTCGATGTCGCTCTGCTGCCACACCGAGGAGTAGTAGCCACCGGAGGTCGCCGTGTAGGACGCGTTATAGCAGTAGGTGCCGGGGCTCGTGGGGGTCTGGGCGTCAGCCGTAGGTAGGATGAAGGTCGAGACATCGCCGACCGACGTCGGCGTCGTGACGGTGCCGACCGGGGTCCCCCCGCTGCACGGGGTCGACGGTGCGGTCTCCTCGCACAAGGTGAAGGCGACAGATCCGGTGGGTGCCCCCCCGGCAGCGTTGCCCGTGACCGTCGCCGCGTCGTTCCACGAGTTGCCGACAGTGGTGTTCATCGGGGCGGTCACCGTCGTGGTGAGCGTCGGCGTGGCCTTGGCCGGACAGACCGTGAAGCACTCGGTGTCGCTCTGCTGCCACACCGAGGAGTAGTAGCCACCGGAGGTCGCCGTGTAGGACGCGTTATAGCAGTAGGTGCCGGGGCTCGTGGGGGTCTGGGCGTCAGCCGTAGGTAGGGTGAAGGTCGAGACATCGCCGACCGACGTCGGCGTCGTGACGGTGCCGACCGGGGTCCCCCCGCTGCACGGGGTCGACGGTGCGGTCTCCTCGCACAAGGTGAAGGCGACAGATCCGGTGGGTGCCCCCCCGGCAGCGTTGCCCGTGACCGTCGCCGCGTCGTTCCACGAGTTGCCGACAGTGGTGTTCATCGGGGCGGTCACCGTCGTGGTGAGCGTCGGCGTGGCCTTGGCCGGACAGACCGTGAAGCACTCGGTGTCGCTCTGCTGCCACACCGAGGAGTAGTAGCCACCGGAGGTCGCCGTGTAGGACGCGTTATAGCAGTAGGTGCCGGGGCTCGTGGGGGTCTGGGCGTCAGCCGTAGGTAGGGTGAAGGTCGAGACATCGCCGACCGACGTCGGCGTCGTGACGGTGCCGACCGGGGTCCCCCCGCTGCACGGGGTCGACGGTGCGGTCTCCTCGCACAAGGTGAAGGCGACAGATCCGGTGGGTGCCCCCCCGGCAGCGTTGCCCGTGACCGTCGCCGCGTCGTTCCACGAGTTGCCGACAGTGGTGTTCATCGGGGCGGTCACCGTCGTGGTGAGCGTCGGCGTGGCCTTGGCCGGACAGACCGTGAAGCACTCGGTGTCGCTCTGCTGCCACACCGAGGAGTAGTAGCCACCGGAGGTCGCCGTGTAGGACGCGTTATAGCAGTAGGTGCCGGGGCTCGTGGGGGTCTGGGCGTCAGCCGTAGGTAGGGTGAAGGTCGAGACATCGCCGACCGACGTCGGCGTCGTGACGGTGCCGACCGGGGTCCCCCCGCTGCACGGGGTCGACGGTGCGGTCTCCTCGCACAAGGTGAAGGCGACAGATCCGGTGGGTGCCCCCCCGGCAGCGTTGCCCGTGACCGTCGCCGCGTCGTTCCACGAGTTGCCGACAGTGGTGTTCATCGGGGCGGTCACCGTCGTGGTGAGCGTCGGCGTGGCCTGGTTGACACCGTCGGCCGAGGCCGACGACGGCTGCAGTGCGCTGAAGCTCACGGCCATCGCACCCACGATCATCGACAACACGATGCTCCGCATGAAAGCGGGAAAATTGAGAAACCGGCGTACCGCCGCCGGCATCGGAATCCGACATCCGAGGCCCAGAACCCTGCCCATTGATTGTCTCCTGCCTACCCGCCGATGCAGGGCCCCCTCAATAGGTTCTTCTGTCCTACTCCCTTCGAAGACACTAGGCCCTTCAAGACGAACTGCAAAATGAAAAATCGCCGCTTTGAAAAGTCCACGGCAAAAGCCGACTGCCGATTGCTTCCACATACATTGCAAGCACGTCCCCTGAGACTCCGCGGGACACCCGAAATTCACCCTTTGCCCGTCCTGAACGCTCCGGAATTCCCCGCAGCAACCCCGGCCGCCACGCGTTGTGGCGGTCACTCCGTCGGCACGAGACTCGCCACGAGGTCCTGCAAAAGCGCGCCTCACCGAAACCCCGGTTTGTCCGGCTCCGTGCTTGAGTCAACCCCACTCCGGGCCAGCCTTGCCGGATCGGCGCTCCGCTTGCAATCACCCCGCACGACATCAGCTCAGGGGTCCAATGAAACCCTCCAAGGTGTTAACACCTCCTCTTGCGGGTGTGTGTGTGTGTGTGTGTGTTAACACAAGCCTTGCGTTGACACATTCTCTGAACGCTGGACAGAGTCAGCACTCTTCTCAGTTTCTCCGTACCGATAACCGCCGAGCGTCGGGTGAGGTCGCTGACATTCTGCATCAGCGCAGGCCAACCGGCTGGAGAACCAAGCGTGCCCGCCTCGGTCTCGCCGCGTTGCGCAGGGGTCGTATGCCGTTTAGGACGCGTTAACACCAGACCGTGAACGAGGGGGATTTCCGCTCCTAACTGGTGTTACTCCGTTGAACGCCAAAGTCGACCTCCGTTGTTGGCCTTGCCTCCGGCTCGACCACAACCGCCGTGCATGGGCCGAATCCGAGGCTGCCTGCCGATGAGTGACGATCTGGATCCTCCTCGAAGGACCTGGTTGACCGGGCTCGGTCTGGGATACAGCGGCTGACCCAAAGTCGTTGGAGGCTCCGAAACACGTCCTGTGCCGGCGACGTTTATCGACGTAATCGGCCTTGGTCACGCGAGAGCGGCCAGGAGTCGAGCTAACCATAAACCAGGAGGGCCACGACGGATCAATGGAGCGGAAGTGTCCCGGACGGTTGGAAACCGATCAGACCCCCGCGGATCAACCGATGACCGCATGACCCACCTGCCCCCCGACGTTGCCGTATGCATCCGCGACGTCGACATTTGTCTCAAGGTTTCTCACTCTGCACGCCGCCCGAGCCGTCGCGAGTTCCCGGCCCTCAGACGCCTTGGCTTCCGGCATGACCCCCAGGATTCCGAGTCGGACCGGAGAGGAGGCCAAGTTCCTTCGCGGATCACCAAAATTGCATTCAGGCCGGCCGTGAGATGGCCGGCCATAGCCATGATGGGGAGATGGACGGAGCTCCGGGCGCAGCCGTCAAGGGTCCCCTTTGCCGTCCTACTGCCGCTCTCGACTCCTGCTTCTCAGGATTTAAGGAGAGGCGCTACCCCGATACCCAGGGACCACGAGTTGTCGACGATCACGTTGGCAAGGTGGACTACAAATCAGGGGATCGCGACATAGTCGATCGGCTACTGCCGGAGATTAAGCTGCGGATGTGAATGCCCCCAGCGGCGTCGCGGTGGGCCGGCACAGTCCGCCTCAACGAAGCGCGGCACAAGCCCGAGTTGTCATGGCAGCCCTGGAGCTGTTTGTCCGCCATGGTGTGGGAGGAACGTCGCTGCAGATGATCGCCGACGAGATCGGCGTCACGAAGGCAGCCGTCTATCACCAATACAAGACCAAAGACGAGATAGTCCTGGCCGCCGCCGAGTCGGAACTCTGGAGATTGGAGGCAGTCGTCGAGGTCGCAGAGAGCGAATCCTCCCCAAAGCAGGCACGCGATTCGCTCATCGCCGGCATCGTCGATCTCGCCATCGACCGGGGACGTAGTGCCGGCACCATTCTCAGCGATCCCATCATCGCCGGCTTCTTCGCCGATCACGACGCATTTCGTGACGTCATGCATCGCCTCCGGCTTATTTTGGTCGGCGACGATACCGCGCCACAGGCGCGGGTCAGGACCGCCATGCTCATCGCTGCCATCAGCGGTGCGGTGATGCACCCCTTCGTGGCAGACCTCGAAGATGACGTGATAAGAGCCGAGCTGTTAAGGCTTGCTCGACGCTTTCTCGCCCTACCTGTCTGAGCCTGTTCGAACGGCGGGCACGCGCTGCCTGGATGTGTGGTCAGCGGGCCTGCTGCAAGTAGACGTGCAAACGGCGGATCTTGGTGTGCAGATCGAATTCGAAGACGGTCATCGAGTTGATGACGTTGATGATGTCGCCGCGAACGTGACGCTCTTCAATCTCGTAATAGACCAGAGATCCGATCTCGGAGATCCGCCTCACCGTCGTATCAAACGACTCTGTCGCTGCGGCCCAACGGGTCAGCATCTCGGTGTACTGATTCCAATTCTGCACCTCGAGAAACGTGCCGACCCGTTCGAAATCTTCCACGGCGACGAATCGGGCCAAAGAAGCCCAATCAGTCGGATATTCGAGCTCAGCCACGAGGCTCTTCATGGTCTGGTCGTAGTCGAGGACCTTGCGCGTCAGAGGACCGGCACTTTCAGTACTGTCGACCATCGGGCTCCGAGCTTCGGTCATGGCTCTGAAGGTCCATTGTTCGTCGACACGGGGCGGGGACCCCGCGCAAGGATATGGGGGAGGTCCTCGGTCGTCAGCATCCCCGGCTGGGCGTCGCACACGTAGGGTACGGCGTTGACCAGACCGTTGGCGTTGTAGGCCGGCACAAATGACGCGAGATCGTCGAGTGGCACCGGAAACGGCATGCGCATGTCGATCGGCGCGTCACCATGGACCCGGATCCGCCAACCCGTCGACTGCAGGCTCCAATCGGGCTCCACGTCCATGGCCACGAAGCCGTATTGCGTGAAACGGATCCGATCGACTCCGCCACCGCGTCCGGTGACAATGACCCTTTGCGCCGCCGCAGTCCCGGCTTTGATCTCGCCGGCCACGATCGTCATATCCCGCTTGGCTGCGGCGACTCCACCCTCGCCAACCCATTCGTCGATTTCGAATCCGGCCATGTCTGCCAACACGCTGAGTGGAGGCTGGTACTCGCCGAACAAGTGGTTCTTCCGACGCTCGGGATCAAATTCCGCCAGCGGCTTCCCAAACCTCATTTGCTCCATCACCATATGAGCTGACGGCCGGCGCGAGAGATCGCCGAACTCCTCGATCTCGATCAGATCGACCTTCCGTTGGATCGACAGCAAGGCCAGAGGGAGGGTCTCAGTGACGAAACCGGGGTCACTCCCGCTCGCCCACACTGACGCATTGCCGCTCTCACAGGCTGCCAGGACTCGGTCAAGGTTGACGCTGCGCAGCCGAACCCCCCGGGCGAACAGGTCGCTACAGGTCGAAACGACATTGGTTCCTGCGTGGAGCAGGGACACGACGTCTTCCACTAGCTCGTCTTCGGTCAGGCCGGCTCGAGTCTGGCCCCGACCCGTCGCACGCGGCATGTAGATGCAGCAGTCCGCTCCAAGCTTGAGAACAGCGTCGCGGTCGGTCGTGGCGACAACGCCAGTTTGACCCTCTCCGCACAACTCCCCCGCCTCGGCACCGTTCTTGGACGAGTCATAGACCCGCACCCCGACGAGCTCGAGGGCGGGATGGCGGATTACCTCTCGCAAGGCGCGCTGACCGGTGTTTCCCGTCGCCCACTGGATCACGCGGTATCTCGGTGCGGCCACCTACCCTCTCCTCCCCTGCGTTGGGCCCAGCGCTTGGTTGCAGAACTCGGTCAGGCAATGAGGACTGGGAGAGCTTCCCAACCCCTCACGGTCGACGTGGGAGCTCGTCGAATGTTCTCCCAATCGACTTCCCATTCGGGAAAGCGCGTCAGGACTTCGTCGAGGGTGACACGACCTTCCATGCGAGCCAGCGCGGCCCCTAGACAGAAATGGATGCCGTAGCCGAACGTGAGGTGCTGAGCGACGTTGCGGTGGATATCGAACCGATCGGGGTTCTCGTATTTGTCGGCGTCTCGGTTCGCAGATCCTGTGAGACAGATCATGGCGCTGCCGGCCGGCACGGTCTGGTCGTACAAATCGACATCCCGCGCAACATAACGTGCGACGTGTGGCGTGGGCGGCTCGAAACGCAAGAGCTCCTCGATGGTATTGGCGACGAGGGAGCGATCTCCGACCAACTCGCGTCGTTGGTCGGGGTGCTCCGCCAGCACTTTACCCATCCAACCGATGAGGCGATTGGTCGTCTCGTTCCCGGCGGCAGAGACCACACTCACGTACATCAGAACCTCGTCGCGAGTGAGCTTTCGCCTTGTTCCGTTCTCGTCTTCGAACTCGACGAACAACAGCTCCGACATGAGGTCGTCGGAGGGATGTGTGGCACGCCAGTCGATGTAGTCGGAGAAGAAATCGGCTTGCCCAATATTGTCTTCCGCCACCTCCATCGGCTTTCCCGGATCGGTGCGTAGCGACGCGTTGGCGCGGTCGCGGGCTTCCTCCTGATCGGATTCGGGGACCCCGAGGAGCATTCCAATCGTACGCATCGGGATCTGCTCGCCGAGATCGGCGACGAAGTCAAGATGGCCTGCACCGACAAGGGGATCGAGAACACGTCCGCAGAACTCGCGGACCTTGTGTTCGAGCGAAAGCATCTTTTTCGGCGTGAACACTCGGGAGAGCAGGCCGCGATGGACATCGTGCAGCGGAGGATCTTCGAAGATCACGATCCCAGGCGGTATTTCGATATTCGCCTTGATGAACTCGAGTACTGAGCCGCGAGCAGAACTGAAGACCTCTCGGTCGAGCAGCCCTCGCTGGACGTCTTCGAAACGACTGACGGCATAAAAGCCATGCTGCTCGTTGTAGTAGAGAGGAGCCTCTTCCCGGAGTCGGGCATAGACGGGATAGGGATCCGCGTCGATCTCACGGTCGTAGGGGTCGTAGTAGACGTCGGTCATCGTCATCGCGCTATCTCCGATTCGGGCGAGCGTGGTGCGTTATCGCCCAAGTCTCTTTGGCTCCACGAACTTCGCTGCGATAGTAGCCGATCGGCTATGCTTAACCGTCTGTGGCCTGAACCCCGTTTCGGAAACCAGCGTTCTGACGGGACCGGAGTCGCCAGTTGCCCTGGAACTGAGTTGAGTTGGCCTGGCGGATTCGGGAGATCAGCTAACGAGGAGGCTCCGCCATGTTGCAGACCGGCAATGTACAGAGGCACTCTCGCTCGGCGGCTGGCGGAAGACCATGGATCAACGATCCGTAGCTCGTCCGCGACCAGGCTGGTCACCGATTGCGTTGAGAAGCAGGGCCTATCCCGTGCCGCTGTCAGCGCTCCCAAGGAGCCGGGCTGATGGGCTCGCCGGGCGACCAGGCCGAGGTCGGAGGAAGCGGCGATAAACGATTCGACAATGAAGGCACCGGGATGGACCAGCATCGACCCATCGATTCGGCGATCACGGCCATGGCTTGGCGCATCTCAAGGACACCAGTATCGACTTCGACGTCGTAATGGACGCCGACGTGCACGGACTCCGCCTGATGACGGGCGATGCCCGGCAGCCGGCTTTGTCGTCTGACCTCGCGTTCGGCTGCGATCGCTGGGGCGCATCGCACCCCTACCCACAGCACGCCCAACCCTCGGAGTGCATCATTCCACCGGTGCTGATCGGCGACCCCGTCCAAAGTCAGATCGTCAAGCAGCACATTGACGCCGCTGCGGGCAAGAGAGGCCACCGCTGCCTGGAATCCCGCATAGAGCGACATGAAGAGGTCCCCGCGAACGATGACACCATCGTGCACCGAAAGACCGTTGGCATCGTTGATCATGTCGGGGGGCAACGTCCAGGTAAAGAGATCGATACCGAGAAGCAGCCAAGCGCCGGAGAGCGCTGACTGGAGACCGCGCCCCAAGGTCGTCTTTCCCGCACTCGATCCGCCGTTGAGAATGATGACTCGGCCGCTTTGGTTATCGCTTGCCGTCAGCATCAGATCTCTGTCTCCGATCAGAGCGAGTCGGCTCGGAAGGCCGAGACACGGCAGTCATTGTGTTGCTCCGAGTCGAGTTAAGGCCGACTCGCAACGAGCGATTCGTCCGGTGGTTTCGCGTGAAATGGGCAGGCGAGGGTTGTTCGCTAGGTTGAGTCGAAGGTCGATAACGTTCACGTCGTGCAACGTCATTGACCGAGAGGCGCTCGATGTAGTCGTCGTATGATTCGTCTGATCGGCGTGTGGGGTAATCGATGGCTCTCACCACATCCTTCGGAAAGCCGGCGTCCACGAGGTCGCGAATCTCGCGGTCAGTTTCATCAACTCCGTCATGCAGGACCGCAGCCATCTGATCCGTAAGGTCAATTAACTCGATCATCACCCGCACTGGATGGAATATGTAGGGTTCCGCCCAGGGCGACGGATACCGATGGGCTCCATGGGCCTGAACAGCGAAAACAATGGCATCTTCGACCGAAGCACTCGATGGGTTCACCTCCCACACGATAGGTCGAGGAGGCAAGTCTGCAGTGCCTCGCTGTCCCGACGTACCGGGACGCCTTCAACCTGAAGCCTCCGAAACGGCTCTCTTGATCAGAGGTCGATAGCTCGCGTCAGCCAAAGCGAGTTCGTCCATCCCATCTGGAGACCACCAACCGATCTCATCGTGTTCGTCCGATGCATTCCGAAGAGTCCCAGTCCATGCTCGGATAACCCAGATGCGGCAATCGAATTCCGACCGCCGTAAGAGAGCAAAGGCGGGGTAGGACGGTTCTGCGATATGGATTCCGAGCTCCTCGTGGAGCTCTCTGACGAGAGCGACCGTCGGAGTCTCGTCGGGTTCTACATGACCGCCGGGTAGGTCCCAGACATTTGGGAACCAGCGTCGACCGGCGGATCGATGGCAGAGGAGCACCCTGTCAGCCTCGACGAGGAGGCCGGCCACGACGTGATGGGTGCTGTCGACCTGGCCATCGGACATTAATGGCCAGTCTCACACCACAGTGCCCCCGCGGGCTGGGCATCTGGACACCCGAGCAGAAGGCTGCCCCTGGGAACTCGAAATCACTTATGGGAAGCTGAGCCCCATGGAGATTGGTGTCGCATACCCCCAGATCGAACTTCGAGGCGACCCGACCGCCGTTGGCGAATTCGGGAGAGCGGTGGAGAACTTGGGCTTTGATCACATCCTCGCCTACGACCACGTACTAGGAGCCGTTCACGCCGATCGGACACCACAGCTGACGGGCCCCTATACGGAGCGTGACCCCTTCCACGATCCGTTCGTCATGTTCGCGTACCTGGCCGGCATCACCGAGCGAATCTCCTTTACCACCGGGATCCTGATCCTGCCGCAGCGCCCGACGGCACTTGTGGCCCGACAGGCGACCGATGTCGATCTGCTTTCAGATGGCCGGCTGCGCCTCGGGGTCGGGATCGGGTGGAACTACGTCGAGTACGAGGCACTCGGGCAGGACTTCCATACCCGCGGCGCGAGACAGGAAGAGCAGATACAGCTGCTCCGCCGGTTGTTCACTGAGCCGGTGGTCGACTTCTCGGGTCGTTTTGATCGAATTGACAGGGCTTCGCTTCTGCCAAAGCCGACCAGGCCCATCCCGATCTGGCTTGGTGGATCCGGCGAGAATGCGTTTGACCGGGCCGCCAGGCTCGCGGACGGCTTTATCTTCTTCGGTGGCGGGGTCGATCACGCCGTTGCGTCCTGGGGGCGGCTGCGTGAGCGCGTGGATGATCTCGGCAGGTCGGCCGAAGACTTCGGCGGGGACTATGTGGCGCTGAGCGGAGCCGACGTAGGCGAACTCACCACTGAGATTGATGCCTGGCGCGAAGCAGGTGGCACCCATGTCACCGTGGTCACCATGGGTCTGGGCCTGGACTCGGTCACCGGCCACACCGACTACCTGGCCTCCCTGGCGGGCACGCTCAATCTGCAGTAGTCGGCGTCGGACAACTGTGTGGCAAGCCGACGGTCTACGTCCGTTTCGGCTTGATGCCGGTCGCCCAGTCAAGCGGTAGGTGGTCGCTTGGAAGTGACGCTGTCCCGGCGAACGAGAGCACCCACACACAATGTCCGTCGTTAGGGCAGCTCCGTCTCGTCACTGCCGAATCTCAGGTCTCCAAGCAACGTGTCTCTCACCACCTGCCACGTGCCCGTCCCAGCAGCAGCCAGGAGCCCCGCGCCCGACCGGGGCGGAGAGTAAGCGTCACCGTTCAGTCTCCGCACACAACCCCCAGACTCCCTGACCAAGAGCGCACCTGGAGCGTGGTCCCACGGCAATGTCCGCCAGAACATCACGAAGTCCTGGTGACCTTCGATCAACATCGGATAGTCAATGCCCGCTGACATAGTCCCCGGGCCGACGGATCCAAAGCACTCGCGATTCTCGTCCACTCGCTCCGCAGTCGATGCATCGAGAAACATGGTGAGGACGGATCCCCGTAGATCTGCTGCAGCCAACGAAGCCTGATGCCGAACGATTGGCTCACCGTTTCGCGTCGCTCCGGCTCCGGCTTCCGCCTGGTACATGACCTTGGCAGGGGGCTGCCAAATCCAGGCTGCGCTTGTCTGGCCTCCTCGCACGAGTGCAACCATCACGTGCCCACAGCGGAGACCCCGAAACAAAGTTTGCCGTGCCGTCGAGCGGGTCCACGAGCCAGATCTGTTCGCTGCGCAGTGCTTCTTCTAGTCCGGAACCGCCTGAGAACTCCTCCTCGCCAACGAACAGCGCCTCGGGGATCAGCTCACGCAATCGCGTCTTCAATTGGCGCTCGGCCTCTTCGTCAGCCACGGTCACCAGTTCCCCTGGCGATTTGAATCGGACGTCGGCCTCTCGGAGGGCTTCGAATCGCGGTTCAATGGCTTCCTCGGAGACCTCCCGAAGCATGTCGCCCACCTTGTCCATCAGGTTGTCGCCCATTGCGGAGATGGTGTTCACGATGGTAAATCAAGACTCCTTGAATCTGCGTCCCACCCGAGATCAGCTGGCTGATGCCCACTACGCGCCGATCACGGTGGTATGGGACGCCCCGTACGACCATGGTCCGTAGGCTGCACCACGGTGCATCCAAGCGAGCCACGCAGCGAGTTGCAACGAGACGAGGGCCGACGACTTTTCGGACTCGATCCGATTGGCTACCGCGCCGGGAGGCCGGACTACCCCGAAGCCGTCTACGAGACCCTCATAGAGCGTTGCGGCCTGGGCCCGGCAACCCGGGTCCTCGAGATCGGACCGGGCACAGGCCTGGTTACCCAGCGCCTACTCGGCGCGGGGGCCCATGTGACGGCCATAGAGCCGGATCCCTCGATGGCTTCCTACCTAACCGACGCCGCAGCCTCGGCCGAACTGGACGTCGTGACATCAAGTTTTGAGGAGGCCGAGGTCGCCCGCGCCGATTTCGATATGGCCGTGGCTGCCACCTCCTTTCACTGGGTGGACCAGGAGGTGGGATTGTCCAAACTTGGGCAGGCGCTCAAGTCGGGCGGATGGCTCGCACTGTGGTGGACCCTGTTCGGTGATCCCAATCAGACAGACGAGTTCAGCCGGGCCGTCGAGCACGTCTTGGGACCGGCGACCCGGGGTGCCTTTGACGAACCAGGCCGCCCTCCATTCCAGCTCGACGAGTCGCACCGACGGCGTGACATGACTCGCTGGGCCGGACTCGACGACGTCACCAGCGAGATCATCACATGGACCCATGTGCTGACACCCGCTCAGGCTCGCGCTTTGTACGCATCGATGGCTACGGTCATCCGACGTCCGCCTGACGAGCGGCTCCAGATTCTCAATGAGGTGGAACGAATCGTGACCGAGACGTCTGACGGGTTCGTAAGACGACGCTTCGTGACCGCCCTCTACACGGGTCGCCGGGGCAAGCTGTAGTGACCATGGACCCGCTGACACGGTCCACCGACCCGGAGCCTACGGAACTCATCCTGATCCCGTGCCGCTTGCCGAAGCCGAAGCGACTGGCGATCAGGTTTCGACGTGGGCAGCCAGGAATCGACGGATTTCCTCAGTCAGCTCGTCGTCCTCGGGCGCACCGAAGAAGCCGCCGTGGGGCATGGCCTCGAATACGTGCAGTTGGGCATCAACCCCGCCTGAACGAAGCTTTCGGTGCATCCGAACGGCATTGGACAAAAACAGGTCTCGGGTTCCAGCTTGCAGAAAGGTCGGTGGGAAGGGAGCGGTGAGGTCACCGAACAGTGGCGACAGATAGGGGTGTCGCAGATCGTGGTCACCGGCATACAGGGCGATGGAGTCGGCCAGGCTCTCGGTCAACACGTTGTCGATACCCAGATTTGTTTGGAATGAGTCGCCGGACTCAGTCAGGTCGGCTTCCGGCGTTAGCAAGATGAGTGCCACCGGGAGATGCAGTCCCTCGTCGCGCGCACGCAACATCAGCGCGGCAGCCAAGTTGCCACCTGCCGAACCCCCTCCTACGACGATCTGTTCGGGTGCCCGAACATCGAGCAGAGCGCGGTAGACAGCGAGTACGTCATCAAGCGCAGCTGGGTAGGGGTGGTCGGGGGGCATCCGATAATCGACGGACCACGTCTGCATCTGCACTTGGGCCGCCATCCTTCGTGCCATTACTTCGCACGCCTTGCCGCTGCCCATCACCAGCGAACCGCCGTGGATGTCCAAGTAGATCGGCTGAGTGTCACCCTCCTCCACACCCTCCGGGGTGACCACGAATACGGGTACTCCTCCGACCGATCTGGATTGAACGGACGAGCGGAGATGTTCGACCTGTGTACCCATCACGGCGACGAGCAACTCGTCAGTCTCTTTGATCAGCGCCCGCCATCCGGCGATGTCCCTTGGCGCGAGTCGTCCGGCGCCACCGAACATGTCGATTCCGAGGAACTGCTGGGCTTGTTCGCTGACAGATGTCGGTACCGGGATGAACCTGGCAACCTCGCGCCCAACCGTGCTGCGCCCTTCGTCATCCAACGTCATCCATTGCTCCCCAGGGTGAGGCGGTTCCTCCGCCACGGTAGTGGGGAGGGAGACAATCAGGTGGCGACAGCCGCCACGCCTCACGCTCGTCATGTGGCCAAGCGACACGTGAGGATGCGGGTTGACTATCCCCGAGTGCCGGATGCCCCCAATCCTCCCGGCGTACCTGGGCATTGCGTCACGGCGATCTTGGCTACCCATGAGCTCCGGATCATCGCTTGTGGGACGATGGGGCAAGACTGGGAGGAAGGCAGCGATGGGGGCGATTCGTCAAACGGTGTTGGTGGCCGCGGTCGCCGGTGGCTTTCTTCTCTCCGCCACGGAAGTAGGGTCGATCGGCACGACCACGGCGGCCGGTGCCGCAACTCCAGCGCCGGTGGCGACCACGACGATGAGCTTCGTCGACACCTCCCGACCCACGCCGCCGTGGAACGGCATGCCGGGGAAGCCCTCGCGGACCCTGGTGACAACCATCTGGTTCCCGTCACGGGGGTCCGGAGCGGTCGCGCCAGCCGGCGACGGTCCGTACCCGCTGATCGTCTTCGCCCACGGCTTGGGTGGCTCCCCCCAGGGGTACCAGCAACTGCTGACCGCGTGGGCGGCTGCAGGCTACGTGGTGGCCGCCCCCTTGTTCCCCCTGTCGAGCAGTGAGACACCCGGCGGCCCCGATGGCGGGGACATCGGCAACCAGCCGGGTGACATGAGCTTCGTCATCGACCAGGTGCTCAGGGCTTCGGCTGCCTCGAACGGGCCGCTCTCGGGTTTGGTCGACCCGACAGAGATTGGGGCGGCGGGCCACTCCAACGGTGCCATCACAACCTTGGGCCTGGTGGCCAACAGTTGCTGCCGTGACGCTCGGGTCAAGGCGGCTGTCGTCATGGCCGGCACCACCGAAGGTCTGGGCACTGGTCACTACAACTTGGCCGAGGCGCCACCGCTCCTCGTCGTCCAAGATCTCCACGATGGCCTCGTTCCTTATCCCGACGCGGTCGCCGTCTTCAATATGGCGCGGGGACCAAAGGCACTGCTGGCGCTCGATTGGGACAGCCACCCTGACGCCACAGGGTCGTCTGCTCACATGGCGGCCTCGGGGGTGGTCGGCTCAACGTCCGGCGCGGTTATCAAGTCAACGACGGCCTTCTTCAACGCCTTCCTGAAACACGAAAACGGTGCGCTGCAGGCTGTCGCGGCCACGGGTCGCTCCTCCCTGTCGACGGTGCACACCGCCTGGACTCCGGGATCCCGTGCCACCTTGCCCGTCCCGAAAGCGGTGGCGCTGAACCTACGCGCTTCGGTCACGCCTGCCGTCGGCCTGCACGACGGCCAGGCTGTCACTGTCCGATGGAGCGGGTACACGGGCGGCAAGGTCGTAAATGTCCTCGAGTGCTCGCATGTGGATATCGCCACAGCCAGTTCAGCCGGCTGTAGCTTCGCCCACGCAGCGATCCTGCACCCTGACCCCACCGGATCCGGGTCGGTGATCCTTCACGTTGCTACGGGTACCGTTGGTAACGGTGTTTGTGACGCAGCGCATAGCTGTTACGTCATCGTGAACAATGCGAGCTCGACCGACCCAGCGGACACCAAGAAGCTCCCCATCCGTTTTGCCCCATGAGCGTGGTTCGACGTTGGTCTCCCACCCGGCAGCGGCAATGCACGGGGACGCTTGGGGCGCACGCGTTCAACCTCGGGACGTGATACCCACCACCGATGTATCGAAGATTTGACCTTCTGGTGATCCGAGGTATGGGGCGTCACCGAACGCAAATACGCCCGCATCTCCGGCCACGGTCCAATAACCGGTTCCGGCAGGATTCGCTGTGATTCCCACCATGGGTGCATTCAGGACTCTGCCGCCCATCGAACCGGAGAATCGAGCGTCGCCGAAGGCGAAGACCCCGCCGTCGGAGGCGACTAGCCAGTAACCCCTGCCATCAGCGCTTGCAGCCATCCCGACGATCGGTTGATTCAACGGCTTGCCCCCCATGGAGCCGTAGAAAACAGCATCGCCGAAGCCGTAGACCCCACCGTCAGCGCCGACCTCCCAGTAACCGTTGCCGTCCGGCGTTGCTGCCAGTCCCACAACGGGAGCGTTAAGCCGAGTACCACCCATGGATCCGAAGAAGCTGGCGCCACAGATCGCAAAGACTCCCCCATTGCCTGTGGCGAGCCACGCGCCGATTGGAGCGGCGGCGATGCCGACCAGCGAAGTCGGCTGATACGCACCCGCTGATTCAGGCCCGTTGCACTCACCTTCGACATATCCCTGCGGTATTCCCGAGTCGGCGTACTGCGAGACGCCATTTTGAACGAAGTACGAAGACTGTCCAACCCAATAGCCCTGGCCAGCTCCGTTCGCTGAGATACCGACGCACTGTGTCACCTCGGGAATCGGGGTCCCAGGGCCGTTCCCGCAGTCGGACCTGTCGATGTCGTCGAGCGGGTTACCGGCACTGTTGGTCGCAACGTCAGCCAGGTAGGGGGCGTTGTAGGCATAGGTCGCGCCCGCAGCCGTCATGAGCCAATAGCCAGAAGAGGCCGGCGAGGCGACTCGGGGATTCGTCACCGCTCCGGTGGGTTCGACACCGAGGATGACTACGAAGCATGGGATGGCTGCGAGAATCGGGACCCAGCGCTTCATGGCTGACCCCCCCCTTTTTTCGGGCGGCTGATCGAACGGGCTTCGAAGAGACGGATATGCAGCAGCGATCCGGGTATCCCTCCTCAACCGAACGGCTGCAGGTTGTTGGCTACGACCCACATGCTGAAGTACTGCGAGTTGGCGCCATAGGCCATGGCGAGGGCCGTCTTGGCCCCATCGACCTGGTGTTCACCGGCGGCGCCGCGCACCTGGTTGGCCGCTTCGGCGAAGCGGAGCAGACCAGAAGCGCCGATGGGGTTGGACGAGAGCACACCGCCGGAGCAGTTGACCGGAAACGAACCACCGATCTCGGTGTCGCCAGCATCGGTCATCTTCCAGCCCTCGCCCTCCTCGGCGATGAGTTGCGCCTCGAGCCACAGGGGTTCGTGCCAGGAGAACGGCACGTAAAGCTCGGCCATGTCGAGCTGCTGGCGCGGTCGGGTGATGCCAGCCTGGGCGTAGACGTCTTTGGCGCACTGCACGCACGCCGCAGGTCGTACCGGGTCGCGACCGGGGAATGACGGCGGCTCGGAGCGAGATGAGGCGCCAAGTATCCATGCAGGATTGCGGCCTCGCGCACCCACGTCGTCAGTGATGATCACGGCGCATGCGCCGTCGGAGGAGGGGCAGGACTCAAGGAAGCGGATGGGCTCCCACATCATCGGGCTGTTGCGCACCTTTTCGATGGAAATGTCCTCGATTTTCAAGTGGGCATAGGGATTCTTGAGGGCGTTCTGTCGGTCCTTGACGGCAACCTTCCAGCCGATGTGTTCGGGAGCACGCGAGCGGTGGATGTAGGCGCGAATGAACGGGGCGAACGCACCGCCGGCCCCCAGCGAGGCTCCCTTGCCGGACCCCAGTGCGAACTGGGCATTGCCCTCTGACTGCTTCTCGAAGGCGACGGCCAGCACCCGCTTGTGCTTGCCGGCCTGCACGTGCGACGCGGCGACGATGCCGGTCGTCCCACCCACCGAACCGGCGGTGTGCACACGGAACATCGGCTTGCCGACCGCTCCAAGAGCGTCGGAAAGGTAGAGCTCCGGCTTCATGATGCCCTCGAACAGGTCCGGGGCCTTGCCGAGGACGACGGCATCTATGTCGTCCATCGTCATCTGCGCGTCCTCGAGCGCCCGGAAGACGGCTTCGCGCACCAGTCCGCCCACGGACACGTCACGGCGGCGGGTCCTGTGATGGGTCTGACCGACCCCGACGACAGCTACGGGAATCATGACCGTCCTTCCAAGATGCAGATGAGGTTCTGTTGTAGGCACGGTCCGCTTGTGGAGTGCGCCAGCGACCGGGTGCCACCACCGAAAATGTGCTCGGCGGCATAACCGATACGGCTGAGACCGGTGGCCATGATCGGATTGGCTTTGAGCGCGCCACCAGAGGGGTTGACGGTGACGTCGTCACCGAGGCCGAGCACCGCGCGTAGAAGCAGTTCCTCGTGTGTGAAAGCGGCCTGTAACTCGGCCACCTCCACCGGCTTATCTCCGAGTCCGGCCGCCTCGGCCGCGATACGGGTCGACGGTGAGTCGTCGAGATCCCGGAAGGACGGGTTGTGACACTCGGTGCGATGATCGAAGCCGGTGATATAGGCCGGCCGCTCGACAAGCTGGCGGGCACGGTCACCTCGGGCCAGAACCATGGCGGCGGCGCCGTCAGTGATCGGCGGCAGGTCGTGACGGCGCAAGGGCTCGCGCACATAGTCGCCTGCCAGCAGCTCGTCAACCGTCCCCTTCCCGCGCGAGCGGACGGCCACTTCGGCCATCGATCGCTCATCGGCGATGCCGGCGGCGATCACAGCGCGGGCCTGCAGCGCGGCGAAAGTGACTGGGTCGGCACCGATGGGCGCCAGATAGAAGGGGTCCATTTCCATCGGGTAGATCAGGGCCGGATTTCCGGTCGAGGAGCGGCCAGATCCCGTCACGACGGCGATGTCGATATCACCCTCGTGCAAACGCAGCCAAGCCTCGTACAACGCCCAGGCCCCGTCCATCTCCACGTGGGAGTCGCGCTTCGGCGGCCACGCACCGATGGCATCGAGGTTCCCGACGAATGAGAAGGCCTGGCCGGTGATGTAGTCGCACGAGCCGAGGCAGGTGAAATCGACGTCGGACCGGGTCAACCCAAGCGGCTCCAGCGCATCGGTGATCACGCGGAGCAACAGCTGGGTCTCGCTCAGTTCGGTGTGGCGGACCATCGGCGTCTGCGCCCAGCCCACCACCGCTATGTCGGTCGAAGTCGACATGTCAGAAGATCCTGTTCACGAGATCGGGGTCGCCGGCGTTGGGCTCTCCGTTCGGGATCCAGCCGATCAGGCTGCCGTAAGGGTTGCCCTCAGTCTCCTCCGCCGCGGACGCCCACACCGCGCTCACCCGGACACCGACCGCCACGTCAAGAACGGACAGCTCCACCACCGGCTGGTAGCTGAGCACCACGTCTGTCTCATCGAGCAACACGAAAACCCGGGCGAACGGCTCGGTCTCGGTCTGCCCGGGATACTGCACCGGCGTGACAATCACGAAGTTCGTGATCGTCCCGGTCGGCGGCAGGTCGATCAAGTGCTCCTCGCCGAGCTCGAGCGAGTCGATGGGGCACACGCCCCGGCCGCCCGCGTACGTCTTGCCGCATTCGGGACAGTGGAATCCCACCAGGCGGTGTTGCCGGGAGGCGTCGACCACGAGATCGCTCGTCGTGGGTACCGGATTCCGGTAGGTGATGGAGGCGAGGTAGTCCATCATCTCCACCGGCTCGGCAGCCGGCCCCAAGTCCTCACCCTCGACTTCGGAAGCCTCGCCCGGCACGAAGCAGGCGATGTCGGTGATGTGGCCAATTCGCTGGCCCTTCCACCGCGGCGCCACCCTCATGCCGTCGGCCACAGCGCCCGGCGAACCGGCATCGACGGCGTGCAGCAACGGCGTCGATGCTCCGTCCAGCCGGATGAACGCGAAGGCGAACGGCCGGACGAGGGGGTGCTGCTCAGTGGGATCAGGCACCCACGTCCACGACTGGATCGTGCCTGCAGGGCCGACCTCGATCAGCTCGTGGGGCAGTTCGTCCCCGGTCGCCGGATCCCATTCCATGGGCGGTACCAGCACGGCGTCGTCGTTGCGAATCCCGAGGATCCTCTTCTCGGTGAGCGCCGTCATGAACGCCCCGATCACCGGTCCAAGCGACCGCTTGTACGGGAACGTGATGCTGCTCTCCTCGAATCTGACCACGGCTACCTCCTCCCTTGATGTCGTCGATAAATGTCTCGTCGTCGTCTCATTGCCGAGGCCTTCCTCCATCATCACTTCGGGTCGCCGGCTTCATTGCTGCCGGTCCCGATCTCTTGCGGATTCGGCATTCTCCGCAAGGATCCCGCCGACGCCGGCCGTGACCCATCGGCGCAGGGGCTCGCACGGCTCGCCCGTTCGATTGGCGGGAAGAGCGGGCCGCTCCATCATCGAATGGACCAATCGCGTGACGAGCTCGGCGATCTCGTCGAGGAGGTTCGCGTCGGCCGGTCCGTCGAACGAGGCCCCGGTCCGCTCGATCAATCCACGGGTGAGCAGTAACGCCGCGCTGCTCGTCACGTCATCGGTGGCTCCACCGGCACCGAACCTCGTGAGCTGCCGGAGCTGGGAGTCCCGGCCGAGCCAGTCGAAGAGCAGGCAGCCAACCTCCGCGACGATCTCGGCCGGAGTGGCACGGAGATCGACTTCCATGGAAGCGACACGGGCCACGAGCGGTTCAATCGACTCCAGCGCGACCGCCAGGAGCACGGCCCGGCCACTGGAATAGTGCCGATAAATGGTCGGGCGGCTCACGCCCAGCTCGCGTGCCACCTCGGCGATCCGCACGTTGACCCCGTTGCGGTCGATGCACCGGCGAGCGGCATCGCGAATCCGCTGACTCGCTTCCACGTCGTCGGCCGGCGGTCGGCCGGCCCAGCTGGGGGCGATCTTCGTTGCGCTGGGGCCGGACACGAAAGTGCACCTTACACTCTGTGCACCCTGTAAAGTTCTCTGTCTCAACCGGGAATTCACCACCGATGGGATGAAGGACATGCCTCGAAGTACAGCCGCCGACAGCACCTCGACCGGACCGCTGGCCGGGGTCAAGGTGCTCGACCTCTCGATCGCTCTCACCGGCCCCTATGCCGTCGCACTGCTGGCCGACCAGGGGGCCGAGGTCGTCAAGGTCGAGCGACCCGGGATCGGCGACATCGCGCGTTGGATCGGCGTGTCCGTCAACGGTATGAGCGCCTTTTACCTGGCCTGCAACCGGGGGAAACGGTGCATCGCCGTCGACTTCGCGACCGACGCGGGCCAACAGATCGTGATGGCACTGGCCACCACGGCGGACGTGATCGTTCAGAACTTCCGGCCCGGGGTCATCGACCGGCTGGGCTTGGGCTACGAGGCAGTGCGGGCCCTGAACCCCGAGGTCATCTACTGCTCGGTCTCCGGCTACGGACCGGAGGGCCCGTACAGCCACCGCAGCGCCTACGACACGTCGATCCAGGCCTACGCCGGCTTCGCAGCCAACCAGGCCGATCCCAACAACGGTCCGCCCACCTTCCTGCATCAGAACGCGGCCGACAAGGTCAGTGCGCTCTACGCCAGCCAGGCCATCACTGCAGCCCTCTACGCGCGGGCCACGGGCCGCGGCGGGCAACACCTCGAGATGGGTATGGCAGATGCCTGTGTATCGTTCCTGTGGGCCGAGTCCGCCGGCAACGAAGTGTTGCTCGGGTCCGACGGCTCGCTGCGATCGAGCTTCAACGCCGGCTTCGAGCCCATGCGCTTCCGCGACGGTTGGGGCATCGTGGTGCCCACCACCGACGCCGACTTCGCCGGAATGTGCAAGGCCCTGGACGTCGAAGGGTTCGAAGACCCCCGCATCGCCACGGTGGCCCAGCGACGCGTGAACCGCGACGTGCTCGAGCCAATCATCGACATGTGCTATGCCCGGGCCGTCAACCTCACCCAAACCGAGGCCACCGCACGCTTCGAACGCGAACGCGTCGCTTTCGCGATGGTGCTCTCTACCGCCGAAATCGTCAATGACCCCCACGCCCAGGCGATCGGTATGTTCACCGAGTTCGAGCATCCGACTGTCGGCCGCGCCCGTCTCCCCCGCCACCCCACCAACTTTCACGGCACCCCGGCCGCACTCGGCGGCCTCGCCCCGAACCTTGGCGAGCACACCGATGAAGTGCTGACCCAGCTCGGCTTCAACGACCGCATCGGAGAGCTCCGCACAGCCGGCGTCGTCGCCTGACATGGTCGAACGAGCACCAGGGCCAAGGCTCCACCCCCTATCCACCCAATTCCCGTGGACGATGCCAAGACGTAATCCCAGGTCGATAGACCAGGACGTACACCTGGACTCCCCGGCATCGGACTCTTAATTCCGCAGGTTTCCGGTTCGAATCCCGAGGTACGCACCGGTTGGGCTTGACCCCATTCGGTGGACCGCGGTTATGACAATGCGGCCTGGTGGATGTGGGTTGAGTGTAGATCCTCGAATTCGATCGGGGTCAGGAAATAGAGGGCGCTATGGCGCCGGGCTGTGTTGTAGAAGTTCTCGATGTAGTCGGCCATGCCGACGGCTAGTTGGAGGTTTGTGCGCCATCTTTGTCGATTGAGAAGCTCAATTTGCATGGAGCCCCAGAACGACTCCATCGGGGCGTTGTCGTAGCAGTCACCGACAGTGCCCATGGAGCTGATGAGGCCCAGGCGCCGCACGTTTTCGGTGAAGGCCCAAGAGGTGTACTGGGATCCGTGGTCCGAGTGGATGACCGTCGAAGAGCGTTGGGGCCGGCTGTCCTTGGCCTTGTTGACGGCGTCTATGACGAGGGCTGACTCGCAACGTCGGTCGATGGCCCAGCCGACCACCTTGCGGCTGAAGAGGTCGAGCACCACACAGCAGTAGATCTTTCCTTCGCCTGTCGGGTGCTCGGTGATGTCGGTCAACCACAGCTGGTTGGGCCGACTCGCCACAAACGATCGCTGGACGAGGTCCTCGGCCGTCGCGATGTTCTTGAGGTTCCTCACCCCTTTCTTCGGTCCGGGCAGCCCCTGGAGGCCCAGCTGGCGCATGATCTTCCAGACCAACTTCTTGTTGACGATGAGACCCTGCTCGATTTCGAGGGTGGCCCGGATCCGCAACATTCCATAGGTTCCACGGCTTCGGGCGTGGATCTCCGCGATGGCATCGGAGAGGAGTAGGCGGCGGATCTCGCGGTCAGAGGGATGGCCGAACTTCATCTTGTAATAGGTCGAACGGCCAAGACCTACGAGTTGACAGGCCACGCGCTCGGAATAACCCAGGTTGTTCAGCGCTCGGACAACCTGGAATTTCCTTTTGGGTCGACCTCGCCCTCCTCAAAGATCGCACTGGCCGCCTTGATCATCTCAACCTCGGCCTCGAGCTCTTGGATGCGCCGACGGGCCGCGGCCAGTGGATCGGCCTCGAAACTCTTGACCCCGGGTCGCTGACCAGTGTCGATCAACGCTTGGCGGCGCCAGCGATAGAGGGTCTCGACAGTGATTCCGAGCTCGTCGGCGAGGTCCTTGATCGCCTCGCCGACGAACATCCGCTCACAGGCTTCACGTCGGACCTCGGGCGGGTAGTGCCTTGGCATATCTGGCTCCTGCTGGTCAGGGCCAAATTGTCATATACGTGGTCCACTTTTTGGGGTTCAGGTCAGGTTGGGCCCAGGGAAACAGCCTGCTCAGAATCCGTTCCGAGTTTCGTGCGGATCGTCTGGCGGCCGTGGCGCGCGCTGATTGTCGCCGGAGTCAGCCACCACGCGGGTTGCACCGTCGACGCAAAATCGGCTAAACGTTTTACCAATCGTGACTGGTGCCGACAAGTGCCCGACGACGAAGCCGGGTCTCCGATGCCGAGTGCAGAGACTCGCCGGTGATGGGGCGGGGATCGTGGGTCTGTCTCTCGTAACCGCAATCACCGCAACGCTGGTCCTACCTCCGGGACCCGTCGCGGCCGATCAAGTGTCCGATCTCAAAGCGCAAGCGGCCCAGATCGCGCAGGATCTCGTGCTGGAGCAGCTCCAGATCGGCACCTACCAACAGCACAATGTGGTCGATATCGCCAAGGTCCACCGCGACGGGGCGGAGATCCGATCCAGTGAGGACCAGATCCAAACCGACACCGGTCGGGCGGTACACGATCGCAAGCGGCTTCAATCTGAAGCCCTGTCGGCGTACATCAACTTGGACCCCGAGGTCAACGGGACTGAGGCGCTATTCGTGAACCCGGAGGAAGCGCCTACAAGAGCGGAATACGAGAAAGTTGCAAGTGGTGATATCGCCCTTACGATCGCCGCCATTCACACCGACGAGAACGGGTTGCGTGCCGACCGCGCCACGCTCGAGCAACAAGAGGCACAGGACCAAGCGACCACCAACCAGGAGGTAACGCTGGCCAACGCTGCTCACCAGACCGAGGTCCAGCTCGCGTCTAAGCAGTCAGAGATCACGGGCGAGCTCGCCGTGGCGGTGGCCCAGCAGCAGGTGGCCCAGGCCGCGGCCGCGGCCGCAGCCGTCCGGGCAGCACAGGCGAGCGTTGGCGCCGCTGTGGCCACTTCGCGCACGTCACTGCCGCCCGCCGCCACCTCCACGCCACCACAGGGAAGCGCCGCCAGCACGTCGTCGGGCAACCCGTCGCTGCCTCCCTTCCTCCAATGCGTCCTGCAGACCGAGTCAGGCGGCAACTACGACGCCGTCTCGCCGGGGGCGCGTACATGGGCGGTTTCCAATTCAGCCAAACGACATGGAACCAAGCGGCCGAGCTGGCCGGCATGTCGCAGCTCATCAACGTCCCGCCGAACCAGGCGACCTCGGCCGAACAGGACGACCTCGCCATTGCGCTCTACCAGGCCGATGGCGAGCAGCCCTGGAACGACTCGTGCCGGAAGAGCTGATGCAGGACGCCTACTTTGCGTTTCAGCTAGTCGCCGTCGGGAGCACGTGAGCGCAAGATCCGGAAATGTGCGCCCCTGTCGACGTGGGAATCCGCCCCACCGTCAAATCCTTGAGATTTCTAAAGCTTCGTGCGTCCTTCGTTGCGAGTCCCCCGAAATCATCGGGCTTCAGCGACGACTGGCGGTGGAGCACTACTGCCTTCCAGCAACGCCTATTCCGAAACCGCCCTGATCCGTGGACTACCCGGATTCGGATCCGTAGGTTCCGGGTTGGAATCCCGACGGACGCACCGAGAGGCCCACTGCGGCCTGGTCAAAACTCAGATCCACAATCCGCATTCACCGATCGCTGTCTGACCGCGCGAGAACATCGATCGAGGCATCCGGCGCCTACGATCGGTCTCTTCCTTCCAGGAAAAGGAGTTATCCGCATGGCACCCGACGACGATTGGTCACCTGACGAACCGCTAGGCACAGAGGTTTTCGAACAGGGGGACGAGGCGACCGATGACGCCTCAAGGATCAATCCGAATCTGGTTGAAGAAGTCGAGCAAGATCCTTCACTCAATCCCACCCTGCAAGTTGACGAGCGTGAACTCGAGGAGGCCGGGGCGGAGTTCGATGACACAGAGCGCATGGTCACTCTCGAGGGGGGGATGGATGATCCTGATGGTCTCGGGGAATCGACAATTCGCTCGACTAAGCAGCTCGAAGCCGAAGACGGTTGGGGTCTCGACACACCGCTCGTCGGCGAGACTGAAACAAACGATGACCTGGACGAGTAGCGTCCAAAACGGCCAGGATGGCTGAGAGAGCAGCAGGGAGAGTGAAATGACGGAACGGCGTCAACTGGACTCGCATCATCAGGCGACACTGGCGAAGATCCTGGCTCATCCCGTCAGCCACAACATCCAGTGGCACGATGTTTTGTCACTGCTTGAAAGCGTCGGCACTGTCACAGAGAGCCATGACGGCCGGTATTCCGTTTCCTTGGGATCTGAGACTCAAACGTTCGATGCTCCGCGGCACCACGACATCGATGAGCAGCAGGTCGTCGACTTGCGGCGCATGCTCACAAGCGCCGGCATCGTCTAGACCGAAACAAGATCTCGTCGCCTTCTTGGCCCCAGCCGTCGCACAGGCCGACGTTCAAACCACCCTCACGAGGTCGCAGTTAAGGACGCCTGTTGTTGCGGGGTCAGATGGACGACATTCTTCGGGTTGCAGTTCCAGATGGACTCGGTGGGCTGGGTGATCGCCTTGTCGTAGGCGAACTTGTTCGGCTCGGCTTTGAGCAGGGCAAAGCAGGGTGAGGGCTGGGGGTCCGCGTTGGACATGGTCAACTGCGCCACCGGTGCCTCAATGCCTCCGGCATCCCAGTTCTTTGTGGCGGCGGCGTGGCTGAGCACGCACGACACCGTCAGGTCGGCGCCACAGGCCGAGGCGGACTTCGCCCACAAGAGCCACGACTCCGCACCTTCCTCGTCGTCGAAGTCGACAGCGTCACCCTTGGCGTACGTGTGCATGACGTTGACGAGCTGCTCGGTCGAGGGGTTCTGCGAGGCCATCTCGAGTGGCCACCATGACGTCTCGACGTAGACCGGTGAGAGCGATGGGTTGTCGGCGACTCCCTTGGTGGTCGTGGAGTTGTAGAACTGGACTCCGAGGATAACGAAGGCCGGGTGGTAGCCGGCGGTGGTCATCGCCTGGAAGTAGGGAACGATGTTGTCGTCCAGGGACGGCCAGAGAGCCTGGACGCCCTTGCTCTGGACTTCTTCGATATAGGGCGCCCAGTCGGTCACGGAAATCGGTGGCTCCTGGAAGTCGAGCACCTTCCACCCCTGGGCCTCGGCGCCGTACTCGTCCTTGCGCTCGGGCTCGAGGACGGAGGGGTCGTTCTCCCCGCCCATACCCCCCATCTTGACCGCCTGGGGGTACTTCTTAGCCAGCGCACCGAACCAACCAGAGGTGATGGTGTTGGTGTTGCCGCCGCTGGGGTCGACCTGATCCGAGGCGAGTTCAGATGCGTCGGATACGACGTAGCCACTGATCTGGCCCAGCCCGCACTTCTCACGCACCGGGACCGAGGGCTGGTCGAGGGCCATGCCACCGCCGACCGCCATGAAGTCGCTCTGACAGGCCTGCTCGGTCACCTGCGCCGCGTTGAACAGGGCGGCGTCGCGGTTGTCGATGACGATCTTGCGGCCGTTGATACCGCCCGAGGCGTTGCACCAGTCCGCGAAGGCCTGGGCCTGCTGGGGAAACTCCGCCTCCAGGCCGGGCTCGATCGTATTGGCGGCATCGTTGAACGCGGCGATGTTGATGGTTTTGGCCGCCACTCCGCGCACCGAGGAGGCACCACCCGGACCCGCTTCGCAGATTTTGCCCACGCCCGGCCACACACCGTTGGTGGGCGCGCTCGGCGCCAGCACGCGGCTGGACGATGTGGCCGCCCCCGTCGCTGTAGACGACAGTGAAACAAACATCGCGGCGAGAATTACGGTCGCCGTTGCCAGGGGCAGCGCCGTCCGTCGCAGGTCAATGAGGCCTTTCGGTAACCCCTTCATATCCACCCCCGAGTGTCTTGTGGTTGGGACATTCAATCAGGAGTTCGGCCCCAGTGGGAGTCGGCTCGAAATCAGGGGAATCAGGGGCCAAGACCGCACGCCGTCGTCACTCACGATGATGCCCCCTCACCGCATCGACGAACTCTGCAATGACTTCGTCCGTTATGGGATAGAACGGGAAGTAAGCGCAGATTCGATCGCAATCTGGGAACCGTTTTGCGATCTCCTCAGCGCATTGGGTGGGAGTTCCGTGGACGGCAAGGGTTCCGAGCATGTCGTCGTCGATGAGATCTGACATTTCCATCCATTGTCCTCTCTTCGACAGTGCGTTGAGTTCGGGCTGTAATTCTCCCCATCCCTCGACATCGAGGACCGGTCTGTACGCAGGCGTTGATCCGTAGAACGCCAGCAGGTTGCGTACTCCCATGGCCGCTTCCAGTTCCTGGTCGTTCCGACCCACACCGACGATCACCTCGGCCGTCAGCTCGATGTCTCTTCGACTTCGACCCGCTGCAACCAGCCCCGCGTCGATCGCTGGTCTCGTCCGCTCTCGCATATGGCGCTCGGAATTGAAGGGCATCACGAGAATCCCGTCTGCCACCTCGGCCGCCATCTGGTTCATTCTGGGACCCAGCGCGCCGACGAGGACCTTCGGCACACCGAACGGGTTCGGCCCAGGATTGAATGCCGGGGTCATCAACGTGTGCGTGGTGTACTCGCCCCGAAAGTCGAGCCGGCAGCCTTCTTGCCAACTCCGGAGGATGGCCTTGGTGGCCAGAACCCACTCTCGCATTTGTGGGACCGGTTTGTCCCAGGACGCTCCGAAGCGCTTCTCGACGTGGGCCCGGACCTGTGATCCCAAGCCGAGCCGGAAGCGCCCACCGGAAAGCAGGTGGAGGTCGTGGGCGGCATGTGCCAGATGCATGGGACTCCGCGGATAGGCGATCGCCACGTTTGTCATCAGATCGAGTGAGCAGACCGGTGCCGCGGCAACCAGGGGAAAGAAAACGTCGTGGGCATTCTCGAAACTGAAGACGCCGTCGACGCCCGTACGCTCCAACTCCGATGCCCGCCGAGCCGCATCAATCACCGAATTCGCGAGCATGACATCAATCTTTACCGCCACGGTCGATGATCATCCTCCTCTCTCCGATGCTCCCTGACCCGCGCCTCTCGCGAGGGCGCCGGATCGAGGGGGAATGTATCCCCGCGCGCATACGCCGTAACTGGTCAGTTCCGGCCTTGCGCGATCCTCGCGTCGTTGTCATGTGTGCGACGACTCTCCGGCCTCGGACCAGCTGCCGATGAGGTATCCCCGATATGCCGCTGGGTCACGCCTTGTCCCGCCGATCAGAGACACCCGTTGCCTTTCACTTCATCGCTTAACGAGCGGCAAGTACCCTGTCCGGCATTCGGAATACGACGCAGTTCGGCCTCACGGGGCCATACCGCTATCGACCCAACGTTGAAAGACTTGCACTCGCTCGGGCGGCCACGCGCCGTCGCACGGCATGGAGCCATTCTTCACCCGTTCCAAGATGTCGGAAGCGTGAGCGCGAACGTCGTCGAAGGACCAAAGATCAAATGCTCGTTCCATAGACTCCCGGTCATGCTGTCTGAAGAGCGGCTTGATGTCCGTTGCGAAGCTCAAGCGGTCGTCGTTCGAAGGAGACTCCACTCGTCATAATTTAGCCCTTCGGACCGCACTCGGTGGCGGATTAGGCGACTGATGAAAGGTTCCTGTACAGGGGTTGCCAATGATGTTGTTGCACCAGGGTCACCAAGCGTGGACCGCTCTGTCGACGCATCCGCGGACTCGCCGAGGTGGGACCTCCCAGTGCTCACTGCTCGCGCGAGCATCAATCGTCGGCTCACACCATCCATTCCCCATTACGCATGACGGTGCGACCCGCCAGATCCTCGCCTTCGCTCCAGACCTGGATGCGCTCTGGTCCGAGCACCAGGTAAACGTAGTTGGCCGAATCTGTCCGGGCGTCCCAGCCCGCCTGGGCTGCGTACCCCTCGGCCAGCGACGCCGGGGCCTCGGAGGCCGGGATGACCTCAACCAGGACGGCGTCAATCATGACGACATCTCGAGTCTCGCCCAAAGCGAGACGGGCCCTCGGGTTGGCGGTCATGTTGGACACCGTGCGTGACCTCGGCCCGGTCGCCAGCACGACCTGACTGCCATTCCAGGTGTGAGTTACCGGTACAAGGTGGATGTCCCCGGCCGGCGAAGCGGATCCCACCCAAACGTTGGCCTCGACGGCCACCAGTTTCAAGAGGGCGTCGGCCTTACGTTCCTCGGGCGAGCGTGCCGCCATCTCCCAAGCATGGCACCGCCGCGCACCCGGTGCCATGGAAGTTGCGGCGAGTCTTTCCAACGAGAGAACGACCTGGCGCTGTGGTACTGATCACATGTGCTCCGTCCCGATGTTGGGGGCATCCGCCCACTCTGGACATGGCGTCGCATTGCCGCTGTCCCGGCGTGTCGGGGCGTCTTCGATTGCACTCGGCGCAGACCTCTGAGATTCTGGACACATGGCACAGGATCTCGGCGGTGCCTTGGCTGGCAGTGCGGTGTTCAATCGTGGTCCGATGGACGGACAAGAGCATCCAACCGAGGGTGACACGGCTGAGCTCTGCGTTGTGATGACCGATGGACAGCAGCATCGCTATCGGCGCAGCGAAGACATGCAACCGTTGCCCGATGGTCGTATGGCCGTGGTCTTCGATTGGGCAGGTCGCTACTACGACCCAAAGTAGAGAAGAATGCCACAACCCGTCCGCTGTCCCAGCAATCCGTGGTCGCTGTGCGCTCATCAAGTACGTCCGTCTACGGAGCCACCGCCCCCGCTCGAGCGGAACCAACCAGGGCGGGTGACGTCCCGTTCGCAGTGTATCGATCCTTGCGTCGCAAGAAAGGCGTCTCTACCCACCGGAACGAAACCGCCGCCAGCAGTATGGAGGCGCCGATGCATGCAGTTACCACGCCGAGATAGTGGAAGCCCTGGAGGTGGCGCCCCGCCACAAAGGCAACCGCAAGGGGATAGTGGTACAGGTAGATCCCATAGGAGCGGCGCCCTATCCATCGCATGGGTCTCCACGCAAAAACGCCCACAAGCCTCCCGGTGGGAACCAAGACCAGACTGGCGATGAGAACGACCGCCGCCGCTGTCGCCGGGAGGACGGTCAGATCAACTTGTCCGAAGCACGCGAGGTACACGATGAGCATCGCTGCGACGGCGCCCGCGGCCCGCAGCGATCCCTTCGACCGACCTTCACACGCTGTGGTCCGGTCGGCGCGGCATACCCAGAGTGCGAGGGCGGACCCGGCCAAGAGACCAAACGCATGGGTGTCCGTGCCGAAGATGTCGCGTGCGGGCCCCCAGCGGTTGAGGGCGATCCTGAAGTACAGAGCGTCCGCCACCGCGAATGCCCCGACGATCTGAGCAGCGCGGCGACGATTCGCAGTCCGGCACAGCCAGGCGACGCCCACCAATGGCCAGATGAGGTAGAACTGCTCTTCGACCGCCAAGGACCACGTCTGCGCGAGGAGCCCTCCTGCGTGGGGCGGTCCGAACACCATCCCCCAGTTCCCAACATATCCAAGCACATAGGGAAGCCCGGCGACGGTCGAGTGCCGCAGGGCGGGCGTGGTAGCCAGCGACACTGCCAGCGCGAGAGCAATGGCACACCCAAGGGCCGGAAAGAGACGAAAGGCACGCCGTCTCCAAAAGCTCATCAATGACACACGATTCGTGCGGTCGCGTTCTCTAAGCAACAGCGAGGTGATGAGAAACCCTGAGAGGACGAAGAAGACGTCCACTCCGATTTGGCCCTGAGTCGCGTGAAGTCCGAAGTGAGTTGCCATGACCAGGGCGACGGCCATCGTCCGAACACCGTCGAGGCTGTTCCAGCGCGATGTGCTGGCGGATACGTCCCCCATCTCCTCCTCCGGGCGTCTGCCCTACCGTCCGCCGCGGTGCAGGCCGCGTCGCAAGTCTGACAGCCTTGGCCTCGTGCCGAACATAGGACAAAAGGACCATCCCTATGTCGGCCTCCGATCTTTCGGTGGCAAACGCGTTGAGGCCGAAGTTCGGTAGTCCGCTACCGGGCGCCTGAACCCGAACCAGCGGGGGCAGGTAGGGCCTGGGCCTAGTGCCCGGCTCTGTGCCGTTGCCGGCGGCCCATTATCGCATCAAGCCTGCGATCGCTTGACACCTCGCTTCGTGGCTCGTCGGTTCCGAGTACCAACTGGGAAGGTCAACAGGAGCTTCGCCCCTACGCCCAGAGAGGGTGTGTCATGTCGTGCACAAGAGAAGGGTTCGCCAGTTGGCAGCTTCCCCTCAATCTGCACCGGTGCCGCCCCGCTCCAATATCGAGCGATCCAACCCTGGTCATTCGCGTTCGTGCGGATGCTGCTCCGCCGGTGTCCACTCGGGCGTGTCGTTGGCCACTGTGCTAGCCACGTCACCGTGACCGACCGTTCCTCATTTGCTCCCGAGGGCCGCCTGCCCCGACCAACCCACGACTTCGATGCCATCTACGCCGTCGGCACCCCAGCCTGGGACATCTGGCGACCCCAACCAGCTTTCGACCGCCTGGCCACTACGGGGGCGATAGCGGGACGGGTGCTCGATGTCGGTTGTGGCACCGGCGAGCACGCCCTTATGGCGGCCTCACTCGGCTACGAAGCGCTGGGGGTCGACATGTCCCAGCGGGCCATCGAGCTGGCCAAGACGAAGGCAGCCGAACGGGGCGTGGAAGCTGGCTTCGTCGTCGCAGACGCTCTTCGCCTCGTTGATCTGGGTGAGCAGTTCGACACCGTCCTCGACTGCGGGCTCTTCCACGTCCTCGATGACGCCGAGCGCCAGCGTTACGTCGCCAGCCTGGCTGAAGTGGTCCCCCTAGGTGGTCGTTATCACATGCTCTGCTTCAGCGACCGCCAGCCAGGTGACTGGGGGCCATGTCGAGTGACGCAGGACGAGATTCGTATCGCGTTCGCCGTGGGATGGAAAATCGAATCCATCGACTCAGCCGTCATCGACCTCACTTGGGACCCCGCCGGAGCCCTGGCTTGGCAGGTTGCGGTAACCCGCAGGTAGAGGGAGACGCTCTAGCCAAGGATCGCTGACAGGGGGACATTTAGGCCACGCTCGAAATCGGCATCTCTCGTCCGATCAGTCGGTGGATAGCTGTGCTCCGAACTCCTTGGGATCGAAGTAGTCACGCCAGCCGGTGATGACTCCGTCGTGAACCTCAAATACGCCTGCAATCCTCAAGGCCGCCGTCTTTCCGCCCAACCTCACGTAGTCAACCCTCTCGGTCATTACAACTGCGCCATCAGACAGTAGGTGGCGAATGTCGGCCTCGACCTCGCCGCCCAGGCTCATCATCCACGCGAGGTCGGCCACGATGGCATCTCGTCCATGGACTGGTTCAAGGGGGCCGTTACAGTATTCGGCGTCCTCGCCGAAGAACCGGCTAAGTGTGCCGGCCTCGCCCGTCGACCATGCCGCCATGAACGCGGCCATGAAGTCACGTACGACTTCTTCGGTGCTCGGTGGTCCGCCCACGTCAGTCATCGTTGCTCCCCTGTCCCTCTGGCGTCGAATCGGCGAATCAGACCGATCGGGGTTGCCGGATATCGGTCTGCCCAGGGTTGAATCGCCGCCTGCCCCACTCGTGCCTGCTTGAAGGGTCCTGCGTCCCGGCGAAGAGGATATCCAGGACTCGCCCCGTATCTGGACTCGCCCCGTATCGGCACTTAGTTTGAACTTGTGGCGTCCTCAAGTGGGAGAGCGGATGGCGACGCAGAGCTTGTCAGCACCGGGCCCTCGATCGGTGTGGACCGGGGCGGCCGCCTGTGCACGTTCCGCACA
Source organism: uncultured Acidimicrobiaceae bacterium (assembly GCA_963755375.1). Classification (GTDB taxonomy): domain Bacteria; phylum Actinomycetota; class Acidimicrobiia; order Acidimicrobiales; family RAAP-2; genus Bog-473. The sequence continues at coordinate 1,366,969 of CAVWKG010000016.1, forward strand.
GTGGGTCGACTCGGTACGCCAGGACCTTGATGGACAGTTCAGAACTTCTCGTGATCGGTGCCGGCCCATATGGTGTGGCGACGGCCGCTCGAGCAATTGAACGTGGTATCGATACGATCGTTGTCGGCGAACCTATGTCCTTCTGGAAGCAGCACATGCCAGAGGGGATGTGCCTACGCTCAGGCCCCGATTGGCATCTCGACGCGGCAGGCATACACACCTTTGAGGCGTTTCTCGAGGAAAAGGGGATTGCACCCGACGATGTCGACCCTGTACCCATCAGAGTGTTTCTCGACTACGCCGCCTGGTTCCAGGACAACAAAGGCGTTCTCGCGCGGGAGAATCTCGTCACCGAACTCACACACGATGGCAAGACATTCGAAGCGGTGCTTGGCAACGGTGAGCGAATTACCGCCGAGGCGGTGGTGGCTGCGCCTGGGATTCGACACTTCCAACACCTTCCCCCGTGGGCGCATTCAGTGTCGCCGGGGGTGGGCGCGCATACTGGTGATCTTGTGGACTTCGACGATCTCCGCGGCGCGCGAGTGCTCATTGTCGGTGGCCGCCAGAGCGCATACGAATGGGCCGCGCTGATCGGTGAACAAGGGGCCGAACGGATCGACATCGTCCACCGCCATGATCTCCCCCTATTCGAGCGTGTCAGCTGGAAGTTCGTGGACGACTACGTCGACTCCATGCTCGCCGTGCCAGGGTGGTGGCAAGGTTTGTCCCATTCCGAACGGGAGCGGATAGCCCGGCAGTTCTGGGAGGTTGGGCGCCTGACGCTGGAGTGGTGGCTCATCCCACGTCTCGCTACCGACCAGTTCCATCGTTGGCCGGGCACATCGGTCATCGGCATCAGAGAGGACACCGGAGCCGTAGTAGCTGATCTGTCGAATGGTGAACGACTATCCGTCGACCGCATCGTCTTCGCGACTGGGTACAAAGCCAACCTGCCCGATGTGTCCTACCTCGGCGGTCTGGTCGACAATGTCGATCTGGTCGACGGTTTCCCTGTGCTCGATGAGGCGTTCCAGTCAAGCACCGCCGGCTTCTACATAACCGGCTTCGCCGCGACGAAGGACTTCGGGCCGTTCCTCGGGTTCACCAAGGCATGCCCAGCCGCCGCCACGCTCATCGTCGAGAACCTTCTCCGGCATGCCTGACCGCGGCTTGCCCATGGACTGAGAGAGGCAGTACCAAGAACGTCCCGACATGGACGTGACTTCTACCCGGCCGACCAGGTCACCTTTCTCGATTGGCTGACGGGCGCTGGTCACTGCTTTTGGGCCAGTGCCAGAGTGCTCTGACCGCAGGATCGTCGCCGTCTGACCTTTTGGTCAGGTGCCCAAGTGATCGCATCGATGTTGAACGAGGTCAGTCACCACGGCACCCAGATCGGTGTGCTTCGTGACTTCTACCGCCTCCGCGCCGGCGTTTCGATCAAGAACGATGCCGACTGAGCCGGTGACTCCACGCTCGGCCCAGACGACATACGGCGCGATGGCGCGCGGTTGTGCGGCCCTGGGCCGGACAATTGCGCTGAAGCCCGGTGCGAACGCGGCAGACGAGTGTCTCCTGAGTGCTGCCGAACTGCCGGGCCGCACTGGGTCACCCTTCAATTGTCGATGACGCGTCCACGGAGTCGAGCGACCAGACTCCGCATCTCGTGCTCGCCGACTCGAGGTGCATCGGGCCACTCTCGGAGCCGAACGCCCCAATATTCCCGTGGGGTGCCCGCGTACCGGGGCGCCAAGACGACGTGGAGATGAGCATGAGCAATCCCGTCGCCGAAAACGAAGCTGTAGACGTGTTCGGCCCCGGCCACCTCCTCCAGTGCTCGGGCCAGACGGCTCACCAATAGACCGAGGGCGGCGGCTTCCGAGTCGGTCAGGTCGCCCAATCCCGCCGCATGCCTCATGGGCTCAGCGACGAGATAGCCCCGATACGTCAGCAGCGGTTCGACGAGCGGATAGGCGTGTCCCGCATAGACCAGTTCATCCTCGAAGAGCACGCCCCCCGGGGCGGCATCGCCGAGCGCATGCTTGGCGCAGACAACGCAATTCTCGGACCGCATCTCCTTCTCCATTTCAAAATCTTCCCGCACGAGTCAGTCCGTTTGTCGGACCCCGTCCGTAGCCGAGTCTCTCGTCCGAAAGTACTCCGAAGTGGCACCCAGACCCGGCGTCACGGGCACGCTCCGCACTATTGTCGGCCACATGCAAATAGGCGCCGTGACGATCGAGGGCGTCTCAGACGGGAGCCTCCAGGCTCCGCCGACGATGATGTTCAACAAGTCCGATCAGGACTGGCTACAGCACGCTCAGTTCCTAGACGAAGATGGCATGCTGCCGATCGAAATGGGCGGGTTCCTTGTGCGGAGTGGTGACCGCCTCGCACTCGTCGACACCGGAATCGGTCCACATGCCGCGCCAGATCGGACGGGAAGGTTCATGAAGAACCTGACGGCCCTGGGAGTGCAGCCGTCCGAGATAACGGACGTCGTCCTCACTCACCTGCACTTCGATCACCTCGGGTGGGCCACCGACGGGGAGCGTCGTCTGTTCAGCAACGCCACGTATCGGTGTCATGAGTCGGACTGGGATTTCTTCATGGGTTCTTCGCCATTCGATGACAGCCTGGCCGTCTCGATGATGGGTGGCCGAGCATCGTCGCATCTGCTTCCGCCGATTGCAGACCGCCTCGAAACGTGGAGCGGCGACGGAAGGATTCTGCCAGGCATGGACGTGCGCAGCGCTCCCGGTCACACGCCCGGTAGCACGGTCATTGTCATTTCATCTGGGACCGAGCGAGCCATGCTCCTGGGTGACGTCGTGCATTGTCCCGCCGAGCTCCTCAGCGACGACTGGGAGATGATTGGTGACGTCGACACGCAGCTTGCGCGGAGGTCACGCGAGGCTCTGGCCAGGGAGCTCGAAGGGTCGGACATCCCAGCCGCGGCGACCCACTTCCCTGGGCTCCAATTCGGTCGGCTGTTGACGGCTGCAGGTCGTCGACAGTGGACGTTCGACTGAATCAGCGTCACCGGTCGTTGCGCACACCTGTCGCAATCCCGAACTCGTCTGGCCTCTCTACGGCGTTCTGGGCGTATCTGCGTGCTAGTCACGCTCGACCCTGTGCAATCCTCGCTCAGGCGTCCATGACTCAACAACGAGTTTGGTGCACTCAGCGTTGAGTCCGGTGATCACGACCTCGGAGATGTCGGCGATGAACGTCTTCCCATCAGGTTGCTCGCTCGGGTCCTCCGTGGTGACCGGACCGGCGGGGACGGCTCGTCCGGCGATCTTCGCCTCGCCCGGCCATTCGTTCTCCTTGCCCTCCTCAGGGTGGAAGGTTGGGCCGTGCAGGGCAAAGCGTGGGTCCCGCTTGAGGTCCGCCCCTTTGCGCGCACCGGTCATCGAACCAAAGCCGAGGTCGCCATCCGTGAACTCGCACTCGATGCCCGAGATGCGTGGCGAACCGTCGGCACGCAGCGTCGCGATGGTCTTGTGGCGACCGGCGTCGAACAGCCTCCGCACCCGCCCTGCGAACTCCGGTTCGTCCTCCTCGATCGCCATCCACCTAGGCACGACCGTTCAGCGTATTCGGAGATCCAACCGGTATTGGCGAATCGCGAGGAGAACATCCTCCACGTTTCGCCGGGCACCGGGCGAGCTCCAACAACCACAAGCTCCATTTCATAGGCCCGAGGCCGGCGTCGTTAAGGGCTGCCTGTCGCCCTCCAGGCCGTGGCCGCCTTCATGAGGTTGAGTCCCGCCCCACGTTTCGAGGAAGGTTCCTACCCACTGAGTCTCTCGTGTGCCTTCCAGAGATCTGAGAACCACAATCCGAGCAGCCCGACGCTGATGGCACAAAGCGCAGCGACCGAAAGAGCGGAGGAGAGCGCGAGCGGCCCAGGTTCGACAATGGGTACCAGGAGCCATGGGATTGCAAGGAGGGCAAGCCCCGACCCCTGCACCCATCTGCGAGTGATCAAGAGGCTGGCGGAGCAAACGATGACCGTCCCAGCAACGTATGGAGCACAACGATTGAACTCCTCATAGAAGACCGGGGACGAGACCCAAGGACTGCGCACGGAAACGACCGCAAGTGTGCCGAGGACAACTGCCCCTACCAACAAGGCGAATCTCCGATGCGACCGGCGGGGCGATGTTCGTGGGGCGAGGAGGCACGGAACTGCCAGTGAGATGAGCAACAAGAACCCAGGCGGCAATCCCCACGGCGCGATCGGCAGTAGGAACTCCACGATCACTGTGGCGGCCACACAAACCGCCGCGAAAAGCCGTCCCCGTTTTGGGAACACCAGCGCTGCGACGCATCCGAGGATCCATGCGATGCAGAGTCCGGGCCAAATGGCGGTATCGGGCCCCCAGCTGCCTGGGCCATTGCGGATGTCGGGAAGTACCTGGCCGAACGCCGGCATCACCATGGCCGCAGCTGCCGCCATCATCATCCCCGGAAGCGCCGCCGCGACGAGCACTCGACCCGCGAGCTGGTCCGAAGCAATGCCGACGCGCAGTCTGAGCCCGTGAGCCGCGATGTCCATGCCCACTCGCATGCTTTCGTAGGTGCCGTAGGTTGGGGCATCCTCGAGCAATGTGGTGAGGATCTCCTCGCCGCGCCGCTCGCGATACCTCTTCGGGTAAGCCCGGAGCAACAGCGTGAAGCGATCGTCTCTGGCTCTCATGCAAGACCACCAGCCAGTCGAGGTGCCCTGCCGTCTGACACCCGAAGCCTGCGCAGGGCCTCTTTCGCAACGGCGAGACGCTGCTTCGACTCCGCCTCGAGCACTACGTTTCCATTCCCTGTCAGGCGGTAGTAGCGCCGCAGCCTCCCCTCGACGACCTCTTCGCCCGCAGCTTCGATGAGCCCTTCCGAGGCGAGACGGTCAAGAGTCGCATAGAGGGTCCCGGCGCGCAGCTTGGTCCTGCCGTTCGAAAGTCTCTGCACATCTTGGATCAACCCGTACCCATGGCGAGGCCCCTCCGCGAGTGCCACCAGCACAAGAAAGGTGGGCTCGCGGACCTCTGTCATGTGACCTTTATATACCGATAGACAGTATATGGCAACCAATTTCGCCTGCAAAACAGGCGAGGCAACATTGGTCCCGATCTGGCATATCCAACGCAGCTGACAGGAACCGGGCCGCCCAACCGAAACACCCCTCGCTACGCCGGTTGTGGCGCGGATGTGCCCATTAAGTCAGTGACTGACGACGACCATCTCGAAAGCATCGCTCAGCGCGAAACACCGGCGAAAGGTCGTCAAGTCCATCGACAATTGTCGCTTCAGCCGGCTTCCGGTCGGTAAAACGCCATAGTGGCGCGAAGGCGTCCGCCGTCTTCTGAGCACCGCTTCGGCGGGCAACAACGCCCGTGTTCTGGCTCGTGAGCTCGAGATGAAGACCGGCCGCGTCGAGGAGCTTCAGGGGCGAGAGCCAAATCACGTCCTGAGCCCCGTCCCTCTGAACGTATCTGTCCAGGAGTTTCTGCATGGACGTCTGGTCGGTGAAGAAGTAGGTGCGCTGGTTTAGGAGGTGGATCCAGTCGCTGACGTCTGGTCCGTTGCCGAGGATGGAGTTCACGTCGTTGCGGGCGAATAGTGCGCCCTGGTCTCTGAGGATCACATCTTCACCGCGGACGCGCAGGCGAACGGACTCTCGACGAGGTGCTGAGAGCAGCCTCTGGCGCTCTTCCTCGTTCAAATCGGCCTCCAGGATCAACTGTTCGGCCGTCCGGAACCCGTGTCTCGAGATTTGCTCCCAGACGCCAACGGGACCGACGTGACAGATCACCTTGCAACGACTGAGAAACTGTTCTGGCGTCATTGGGTTGAAGAATCGCACAGTTTTCCACCAAGGACCTGATCGACGGGCCAAACGCACGCCGGGGAGAAGCCAGCTTAAATTGCGGCACCTGGCCCTGCACTCCAGCCCGTCGTTGCCAATCTCTAAAGGTGTCTGAATGCTTGGCGATATGCCTGAGGACTCGTGCGGACCACTCGGCCGAAGTGCTTTCTGAGGTTTCCGGCAGTGGAGAAACCGCTCTTCACGGCCACCAGCTCGATGGGCAGGTCAGTGGTTTCGAGTAGTCGCTGGGCGAGTTTGACGCGTTGCGCTTGCAGCCAGCGATGAGGTGTCGTCCCCGTCGTGGCCTGAAAGCGACGAGCGAAGGTTCGGGGACTCACCGCTGCACGGGCGGCAAGATCCTCGACTGACAGTTGCTCGTCGAGGTGGCACTGCATCCACGTGACTGTCTCGGAAAGCAGGTCGAAGTCGTCCAAGCTGGGGAGTGGCGTGTCGATGTACTGGGCCTGCCCGCCATCGCGTAGAGGTGGGACGACCAGCTGACGAGCCAGTTGGGTCGCCACTTCGCTCCCATAGTCCTGACGGACGATATGGAGGCAGAGATCGATGCCTGCCGCGCTGCCAGCCCCGGTGAGGATGTCGCCTTCGTCAACGAAGAGCACGCCGGGATCGACCGATAGCTCGGGAAAGCGCCGAGCCAGCTCGTCGCACTCTGCCCAGTGTGTGGCGGCTCGTCGTCCATCGAGCAGCCCCGCCTCGGCCAAGATGAAGGCGCCACCACAGAGCGAGAGCATTCGACAGCCCCTGGCATGCGCCTCTCTCAGCGCATCGAACACGCTGTCGGGAACCGCAGCGGGTCGGTAGGTCGGAGCCACTATCACCGTGTCGACCTTCTTTAGAGCCTCAAGCCCGTAAGGAACGAGGATCTGGAAGCCGCTGTCTGAAGTCAGCGGGCCCGCGTTCTCCCCGCAGATGAACAACCGGTACCAGGGATCGCCAGGAGCCACCCACCGATCGTCGCCGAAGATCTCACAGGCCACCCCGAGCTCGAACGCAGTGAATCCCTCGTAGAGGACGATGGCAATGTCGTGCACCTGTCGCTTGGGCGCCCGGTGTGGTCTCGGCGAGGGTTTCGAGTTGGCAGGTTTGTCGCGCACCATGTCGATCTTGCCACTTTCGGAGATCGCTTGCCTGCCCCACGATCAAGGGGTGAAGACTTCCGGCTTCCTCCAAACGATCTCCAGTGTCCCGCGTAGCCACGTGCCACGAGCCGAGCGTCGAGAGCGCCGGGAGGCGATCAGATCTCTGCGCCTGCAGTGCGATGGTCCCCCAAACCGAACAGCCACCATTGTCCTTTACGAACAGGCCTTTCCGCACGGTTTGACGGCTCGAGTCAACGGGAGGTGGTCACGAGCGATGTCCCGAATGTTGGCCTCAGCCCTCGACTACAAGCTCGCCGAGGGTCGCTCACCCGAGTCACATCTGCTTCTGGCCGCCCGTGCCCGGGTTCTCGTGTCGCCAGTTGAGCGTCAGAAGCTTGCGCACCGTTGGGCCGATCTCCTGGCCCAGGCTCGAAGATCACCCGTTCCTCGAAACCCGAGGGCACCGATCAACCGGAACAGCCTCTTGGCCAACGAGCCGGCAGTTCGGGTGCTTCTCGATCTCTTGGCTGCGCAGACGCCTGGCCATATCCGCGGCATCGCCATGTCGAGCTGGCTCCTCTCCGACGGTGCGGGGCCTCTGTACAACCGCCAGAGCTCCAAAGACCTTCGTGGGGCGTTGCTGGATGCAACCACTCTTCTCGGTTCATCGGCGCTCTGACCATGTGCGCCAGTACCTTGAAGTCTCTCGGAGTCCGTCGCTTGAATGGCGCGTGCCCTGAGAAGTCGAGACGCTGGCCCTTTCGCCGGCACATTGGGGGTGGGAGTCAAGGTCTACTCCCCCGTTTTTGCCTTGTAGGTCGCCCCACCATCGCGAGTATCCTGCTTTTTTGTTCATCAAGAGTGACCTGAGGGACCTGGCCCTTCGACGGTTCGGCAGCCGGCTTCGGCACGGTGCTAATGCCAGGACCGATGAGGAGGTTGGCATGCCGCCAAATACGGGCGACCGTCTCAAGCCCGCTTTGTCTGTGCACTACCGAGAGGCAACTGAGAACGATGCTGATGCCATCGCGGCACTCCACGCTGACAGTTGGCGGCGCCACTATCGAGGCGCCTACCTCGACTCTTATCTCGACGGTGACATTCTCCCAGAGCGGCTGGAGGTATGGACTGTTCGTCTCGCACCTCCACGCGTGAATCAGGTCACAGTCTGCGCCGACGTAGACGGTGATGTCGTCGGGTTTGCCCACACGTTGTTTGATCACGATCCGATGTGGGGAGCCCTACTGGACAATCTCCACGTCAGAATTGACCTGAAGGGAGCCGGGATAGGCACACGATTGCTTTCCGTGGTCGCTCAAGAGCTCATTCGAAGCCGGCCATCTCAGTCTCTCTACCTGTGGGTGCTCGACCAGAACACGACTGGGCAGAGGTTTTACGACGCACGTGGAGGCACCAGAGTGGAGACCACGCTGCGTGGTCCGTTCCCCGGGGGTGGGAGGGCCGTTGGGCACCGGTACTTCTGGCCAGAACCTCGAAGACTCATTCCGGAAGCTCTTGATCCACCACATCGCCAGCTCACCACTTAGCGCCGCCAGCGGGGTGGGACGGACTCGCGCCATGGTCCGAGCTCTGGAGGATCAAGTCACGATGCTCGACCTTCCCCACAGGTACTACTCAAGAGTTAGCTCGTTGCATCCGTTGGTGCCGTCCCGGCGCAGAGGCTAAAGCGACCGTCGACGGCCCAGCTGTGGGCAGTCGTCGTCGCGTCAACATGAGCGTGAGCTTTGTGATCAGATCGGTTGGACTCCATTGCTCGCAGGGCTGGCATTGGTTGGTCCGATGGGACGCGAGATCACACAAAGTTGAATGGCGTGACAAGCATCTGAGACCGAGGCCTCGGATGACCAGTTGAGTCAGTGGGCTTGCCGTGCGACTTGTGAAACGGCTGCCGAGTGCAGCAGTTCGACTGCATCGGCGGGGAGAACGAAACCTGCAGCTTGCTCCGCATGAATCGCACGGGCCCAGGCTGAGGCGAACTGGCCATGGGTCTTGTAGAGGCTGGCGAGGTGCGACGCGCTGTACGGCACGGTGGAGCCGAAAAGGAAACAGAAACCCCCGCTGTTGCCCTGGCTGCCCAGTGCCGCGACCGGCGCGTCGACCTGTGGAGTTCGCACGCCTCCGATGACGTTTCCGTTTGCGTCAAGCTTGTAGACCACCGGCGAGACGTGGGTCGTCGCCAAGAGGGGGGCCCGGGGAGGCGGCATACCGTCTACGACCCACCTGTTGAGCCAATACACCGCGGCGTCGAGTGCCCAGTGGGTTCCACCGGTGTTGATGGGAACAGCGCAATTGAACCCACCGACCGGAGTGCGCGTTGGGTTTTGCATCGCAGCCAGGTTCTCCACGGCACCTTGTCCGTTGCCGGTGTCATTTGGACCAATGGCGAGACCGTAATAGTCATAGTGTGAGCTTCCTGCGACCTCCCACAGTCGGAACCACTTTGGATTTCCGTAGTGCAGTCGGTCAGTCAAGTTGCTGTTGTCGACGTCGGTTTCGGTCTCGAACTCGAGGACCGGAACGCCGAGGTCGCTGCGGATCGTCGTAGGGTTCGGCGCAGCGTAGTTGGTCTGCGGCGCTTGGGAGAGTGGAGCGCCGGTACCGAATTGGCTGTGCACCAGGAAGCCTTGGTAGACGTGGTCAATCGGCTGTACGGCATCGATGTACGTCATGAGGCGTCCGGCCGACTGCGACTCACCGGCCGCAATAAGTGTCCGCGGCCGCAAACCACTCAGGATCATCGCTGCGTCGTCGCGAACCGCTTGGCCGGCCTGCGAAAAGATGTCGTACGAGAAGCTGTCGCCTGGATGCGAGAGCGACGAATACTCCGCTGAATCGGCGGATTTCGCTGCGTCGACACCGACTTGCTGCGCAGAAACCCCTACCCAGGCGAATCCGCCGCGAATCAGTTCATTGTGGGACAGAGTCCAGTCAGGGCTGTCGTCCGTGCCGCCGCTCACATTGAGCCACTCGACCACGACTGTCCCATTGAACCTCTTGGGGTTGACCGGACGGTAGACGGCTATCCGTGTCTTGTACGGCGCGTTCAGGCCAGAAGTGAGCTTCCACTTCCCGTCGCTCGTCAGGGGCTGCGCGGGCACGTAGGAGTGGGCGGTCCCCGAGAGGAAGAACTGAGACTTCTCGTAACCCACCTTTGACAGGTCGAAACTCGTGCCATAGAGGGTTTTGTTGAAGGTAGCAGAACCGACCGGAACGGGCCCAGTTGCGGTGACTCCTGACAAGGCCCGTGAAGTGCTCGTTGACGGCGAATCGCCCGAGGAAGTGGGCGATGCTGAGCTCGGTGATCCTCCGCACGCCACGAGAACGATACCCAAGCCGAGGACTGCCGCGACGCCGTGTGCCATGCGCCCAAAGCGACCCTTCCCAGGGGCACTTTGGCCGACGCTCACCTCTGACGTCATGACTCCCCCTTGGACGAGCCGCACCGCATTCACGAGTGATGCGCGTTGTTCGCAGTTGATTCACCCTGCCACAGACTGGGCACGCCCGTCGCCGGAGAGGATCCGCGACAGAAGGGACAGGATACGTGGAGGAGGGTACTCGCGCCGTTTCAGACGTCGCCCTCCGGCACGCCCGACTTCCCCCGTACTCCGGATCAATGCGCTCCTACAGTGGTGGCGGGCTCATGGACGAGGGTCACCAAACAAGAGCAAGGAGACCCGGCGGCCGCGGGTTCGGAAGGTTCGCCCGACCCGAGGCGTCACTGCGTCCTTCGTTGGATCACCGCTTTCTGGAGCCGTCTGCGTCAGTTACGCGGAGCCGGACGGTCGTTGAATTCGATCCGGCCTCTCGCCCGTCGCCAACGACGGGAGATGAGATGCGCGCCGACCAGTTGGCGTTGGTCCCCACGAGTACTGTCCCCGAGCGTGCGACGACCATCATGGTCGTCCGTAGGCGCTCGCTGAAGCGGGCCACCCGCTCGTCACCGAGGTCGGCTCTGGCCTTCGCCGCTACGGCAGCCCAATCGATCATGCGGGGGTCTCTTTGAGTCACAGTGGTGTGCATGGCGCCCTTCTGGTTAAGTCCTTGAGCCGCACCCGACCGTGACTGGCCGGCGAAACGACCGACGCCGTCCCCGAATGGGACGAGGGATGGGGGCGCCAGCCGCGTCGCGTGGACATACCGTAAATCGGAGAGTTGAACCCCGGCCGTACAAAGGGTGACGAAAGGGTTTCATCCCGGGGCCTTACGCGACACGCTGGAGTTGCCTCGCAGTGGATCGAACGATGCAGCTGGCGGCTCAAACTGCTGACCAACACGATGGCCCTGCCGATCAGACCTCGTCCCTGGCTCTCAGACTGCCCCCGCTCGACTGAGGCCAGACGGGATATCCGGCTAATTCCCCAATCCCGGGCAGGCGCCAATCCATCATTTCCCGATGGGCCGTTTGGCGCGTGGCCACCTCACGGAAGCGAGCGGAGGTTGCCCATTCACGTATTCCGCGGCGTGACGGCGAGGCACTGTTCGTTGCAGTGGTCCTGCACCACATAGCCCGAGATCTGCAGCGCGTAGCCCCAAGGACCATCTCCTGAGTGGTAGGTCAGATTCAGCGAGAGGGGCCCCGTCTCCCGGCCTCGCTCGGAGACCGACGGGTTCTCCGTCTTCTTTACCGTGTACCACGAGCGGGTGGCGCGAACGTAGAAGAGTCCCGATGTGACGTCGAAGGCACCCCAATTCCAGTCGGCCCAACCACAGAGGTATGAGTGTTCGGATGGATAGATGCCCCAGATGAGTACCTTGCGGTAGTAGCTTCCCGGCTTGGTTCCCATGTCGGGGCAGAGCTGGTTGTCCCAGACATACGGGTAGGCAGAGACCTCGGGCGTTGCCCACTTGAACTCGACGCTGTAATCGTTCAGCGCCCCCGGGCCGTCCCCGCCGAACGGCTCGGCGTCGGGCCCTCTCTCACCCGGCCCCTTGCAAAAGCCGAACGTCGAGTCCCAGTAGTTGCTGCATTCGGCATAGCCCTGGCGACCGTAGGCATTGATGTGGAAGTAGTGGTGGGTCCAATTCGTCGCCGCCGTTGCGGGGACGGGCACGATGAGAGACAGCAACGCAGCCAGTCCAAGTCCCATCGCCCATTTGCTGCGGAAGGGCGGACGACGACCGAACCAGAACTCATGGAAAAGACCGACCGTTCGGAAGTTGCAGAATCGAGCGCGCGGAGCGCCGCGTGGAGTCGACCTCGCCGACCCGCCCATCGAGGCGGCCTCCGAGCGAAACGACATTCTCTTCTCTCGGCCGAAGTTCGCGAATGACTAAGTGAAAGCCATAAGCTGGGCTCGGAAGGCCGGAGCCGGGCAGCAGCCGTTGCGTTGCGTCACCTGATTGACAACGGACCGCGAGTCCTTCGGTGCACCGAGGATCTGTCGCCGCCGATCTGTTGGCGCGCGCTGGCCTTGAACCGCATCCTCTGATCGGCACAGGGGCTCGGCGCGATGGGATCGCCGACCTGTTTGCCTGCTCCTTAGACCTTCGGGTTTGGCCGTCCCTTGCCGGTCGTAATCAACGTGCGCAAGCTGCCCGAGATAGCGGTTTGGCGTCTCGTCAGGGCACGACAACGACGATGGGTGCATCGCGTCGCCCGACCAGTCGTCGACCCAGGGAGCCGGCGAGCTGGTGGCGGGCCTTGGCGGATCTCCCGACGACAATCAGATCGGCGTGGTCGTCGTCGGCGATCCGGATGAGCTCCTTGGCCTTGTCCCCATGCGTATGGACGAAGGTCAGTTCGATATCGTGGTCGTGCGCGTACCCGCGAACCAGACGGCCCAGCTCCTGGGCCTGATCGTTGAGCGTTTGTTGGATTTCGGCGTAGGCGGTCGCACCGTTCGCAGCGGCGGTCGCCGCGGCAGACGCGGCAGCCGACGTTGGACCGACGAACACGGCGACGGTGCGGCCGCGGAGCCGCTCCGTTTCTCCGCAGGCCCACCAGAAGGCATCCCACGAGGTGTCGGATCCGTCGATCCCCACGACGACCACGGCGGTACTGGGGCTGCAGGACATTCCGTGGGCACTGTTCCCATGGCTCAGGCGAGGGTCCATTCCGGAGGAGTGCGCCATGATCACATGCGGGTCTCGCCAGCCAAGGAACGAGACGAACCGTTTGATCGGGTTCGTCGCTCTTTGTCCAGTTTCTCGAGGTGCGTGAGCGCTGGGATGCCGGCGGTCAGGGCATTTGCCTCCTCTACGGGAAGTTCGTCGATGAGCTGCACGAAGGCCTCGACACCGGCTTGCCGCCTGGCTCCGATGTAATCCGAACCTGCGGAGGTCAGGGCAACCAGAGCAACGCGTCTGTCGGTGGGGTCCCTGTGCCTTTCGACCAGGCCAGAGCGTTGCAGCGCGTTCACGAGTGCGGTCATGGACGGCTGCATCACGCCTTCGGACGCAGCGAGGTCGGTGATGCGGCGTGGCCCGGTTTGCTCCAGGGTGGCCAGCGTCGACAGTGACGCGAGGCTCATGTCACGGGGTTGACTCCTCACCGCGGCAGCCATGAGGCCATACAGGGCTCGACCGACCACCTGACGCTCGGTGCTCCTGGTCCTTCGGGGAGCTCGGAGGTTGGCGCTCATGGCCATCAGCATAGAACAGATTATATAGCCTTGTCTATGTAGGTCTGACATGGCACCGACGAGTGAACAGGACCTGGAAACTCAGTCGCTTTCGCTCCAGCTTCGGGCAAAGCGCTCGGAGATGAGAGGGCAGGGGCGGACGGTCACGCTGCTGATCTGGTCCGACGTCTCCAGCACAGCCTGCCGGATCCGCTCCGAGACGGCGTCGGCACCTTCGATGGTCATTCCGGCCGGGTAGTCCGCCTCGAGCTCGACTCGGAGGGATCGCCCGATCCACCGCCCGCGCACGACAGGGACCGCGACGCCACCCGCCTCTTCCGCCGCTCGCCTCGCCGCGGTGACGTCGTGGACCTGGACGCCGTCCATCAGGTGGTACACCACCTCGTGCGTGACCTCCCAGCCAACGTGCGCGATGAAGACGGTGATGGCGAAGCCGGCGATGGGGTCTCCTAGGGGAAAACCCAACGCAACGGCGATCAGCCCGGCCAGTGCGCCGGCGGAGGAGATCGCGTCGAGCCATGAGTGCCTGGCGTCCGCCAACACTGTCGCAGAATGGATCCGCTGGCCGACCCTGCGCTTGTACCAGGCCACCAACTGGTTGCCGACGATCCCGACGCAGGCTCCGATCATGCCGAGCGCCAGGTGCGTGGTCGGGCTGTGCGAGACGAGCTTGCGATAGCTCTCGATGGCCGTATAGGCCGCACTGGCCCAGATCACCAGAGCCACGCCGAGGCCGGCGATGTCCTCGGCTCGCTCGAGACCGTATGGGTAGCGCTCGGAGGCCGGCCGCTTCGAAACGAAGAAGCCTGCGAACACGACGACCGAGGTCGACACGTCCGAGAGGTTGTGAATGGCGTCACCCAGCAACCCGACAGAATGGGTGAGCGAGGCTATGAGGAGTTCGATGCCGCCCGTGACCAGGAGACCCAACGCAGAGATCCCGATTGCCCGGTTGGCCGCCCGCCGGTGCTCCCCGTCGTTCCGGCGGCCCTCGTCGATCCGTGCTGGCGATGCCACTTGGCTTAACATATCATTACCTTCGTATGCATGAAGATTCGCAGGATTTCGAGATGCCGACTGCCGCCCAGGTCGAGGTGGCGAGCGACGCCTTCCGCCTGCTGGCCGACCCCACCCGGATCAAGCTGCTTTGGGCCTTGCTCCAAGGAGAGTCCTCGGTGTCGTACCTGGCCGACCTTGTGGGGGCCTCGCCGACGGCGGTGTCCCAGCACCTCTCCAAGCTGCGTTGGGCCAAGCTCGTGCGGGTGCGCCGGGAAGGCACCTTTGCCTACTACTCGGCAGCCGATGACCACGTGGCCCGGCTGTTGGCCGAGGCTCTGTACCACGCTGACCACCAGGTGCTCGGCCTGCCCGACCACCCGGCCGACCGCCCTCGCCTCCGCCACGACACGGCCGAGATGACCTGAGGCGATGTCCGTCCCCTCGGCTCCTCCCTCAACCGTCGCGAGCGGCGGAGATGAGCTATCACTGGAGGAATGATGGCGTCGACTGAGCTCATTCACCTCTCCGGCATCATCAAACGACCGCTCGTCGATCGGAACGGCGATCGACTCGGCCGTGTCCGGGACCTCATCGTGCGGATCGGGGACAGCCCCCACCCACCGATTGTCGGCGCGGTCGTCACCATCGCCGGGCGCGATCTCTTTGTGCCCGTCCGCAAGATCTCTGCCATCGAGCCCGGTCGGGTCAGGTTCGATGGCGACCGCGTCGACCTGCGCCGCTTCGAGCGCCGGCCTGGCGAACTGCTCTTGGCCCAGGACCTGAAGGCTCGCCATCTCATCAATTTCGTGGGAGGCCGGCTGATCCGGGCCAACGAGATCGAGCTGGCCCGAAACAACGATGGCTGGGAGGTCGTGGGCGTCGACCCCTCGACGCGGGGTGTGCTCCGTCGCCTGCTGCCGGGCCGCCTCGGGCAGCACACCCGCGCCGGCGCCATCGTCGACTGGGGGAGCATCGAGCCGTTCGTCTCCCACGTGCCGTCGGCCCGCCTGCGCATCCCGTACCGCAAGCTGGCCCGCCTGCACCCGGCCCAGATCGCCGACCTCGTCGAGGCGGCCTCTCACGAGGAGGGTGAAGAGATCATCGAGGCCGTCGGCCAGGACCGGGAACTCGAGGCCGACGTGTTCGAGGAGCTCGACCCCGGGCATCAGGTCGAATTCATCGAGGCCCGTTCCGACGCCGATGCTGCCAAGGTGCTCGGGTCGATGGCGGCGGACGATGCGGCGGACCTGATCACCGAGATCGATCAGGACCGCCGTGCCCCCATCCTCGAGCTCCTGCCCGAACCCCAGCGCCGCAAGGTGCGCTCGCTCTTGAGCTACAACCCCGAGACGGCCGGCGGCCTCATGAGTCCCGACTTCGTTCTCGTGTCCGAAGCGGCGACGGTGGCCGACGCCCTCGAGGCGATCCGTTCCAGCACGGCGCCGCGGGAGGCGCTGGGCGTCGTTTTCGTGGCCGACGCCACGGGCCTCCCAACCGGATCGGTGTCCGCCGTGCGCCTGATCCAGGCGCCCGCCGACGCTCCGCTCTCGGCCGTGTCCACAGAAGGTTTGGAGCATGTACACGCAGACTGGGACCTGGGTGCAGTCGTGCGCAAGATGTCAGACTTCAATCTGACGGTCGCGCCGGTGCTCGACCACGAGCACGGATCGATCATGGGGGTGATCACGGTCGACGACGTCCTCGAGCTGCTGTTGCCGTCGGGCTTCCGACGAGACTACGGCGTGACGGCGATCGAGGAGTGATCGTGGTTCGTCGACGAAGACCCAGCCCGACCACCGGCCTACGCCACGCCAGCGGGTCGCTTTAGCCGATCGGGCACTCGCGCCGAATAGCGCGAATCCCGGTGACCCATCAGCACGGTGAAGAAGTGCGAGTAGCAGCGTCGCGCACGGATAACTCAGGGCGATGGATAGCGAACCAAAAGCGCGACGTGACCCATGTCTGTTGCGACACGAGGCACAGGACTCAAGGCACAGGAGGGAGGTGAGACATGACCGACACACCGGACGTCGAGGACCAGACAGCGGTGCTCGACGCAGCCCACGTTGGCGACATCCAGGGGGCGTTCGGCACCATTCGCCAGCACGACACCGGATCTCGGCGGTCGTGGACGGCGCGCCTCTTGACCCTGCTGGCCATCATGGGACCCGGCCTGATCGTGATGGTCGGCGACAACGACGCTGGCGGCGTTTCCACCTACTCACAGGCGGGCCAGAACTTCGGCCTCACGCTCTTGTGGACCCTCCCGCTGCTCATTCCGGTCCTTATCGTGAACCAGGAGATGGTGGTACGTCTCGGAGCGGTCACCGGCGTCGGTCACGCCCGGCTCATCAACGAGCGGTTCGGAAAATTCTGGGGGATGTTCTCTGTCGGGGATCTTTTCATCCTCAACTTCTTGACCATCGCGACCGAGTTCATCGGCGTCAGCCTCGCCCTCGGTTACTTTGGCGTGAGCGAGTACATCTCGGTGCCCATTGCCGCGGTGACTCTCGTCGCCATGACGGCCACGGGCAGCTTCCGGCGCTGGGAACGGTTCATGTTCGTCTTCATTTTCGCCAACTTCCTGGTGATCCCCCTCGCCTTCATGAGCCACCCGCCGGCCGGGCCCTTCTTCAAGGGCTTCGTGACCCCGGGCGTGCAGGGCGGCTTCAACTCCACCTCCGTATTGCTGATCATCGCGATCGTGGGGACGACCGTCGCCCCTTGGCAGCTCTTCTTCCAACAATCGAACATTGTGGACAAGCGGATCACGCCACGCTGGATCAACTACGAACGGGCTGACACGGTCGTCGGCTCGCTGGTCGTGGTCTTTGCCGCCTCCCTTCTCATTGCGGTGCCCGCGGCCGCGTTCGCCCACACGCAGCTCTTCGGCCAGTTCACCAACGCAGGCGGCGTGGCCGAAGGCCTCAAGCACGATGTCGGCAATGCGGCCGGGACCATCTTCGCCATTATCCTGCTCAACGCCTCCATCATCGGTGCTGCCGCGGTGACCCTGTCCACGTCGTACGCATTTGGTGACGTGTTCGGCGCCCGCCACTCCCTGCACCGCTCGTGGAGGGAAGCGAAGTTCTTCTACGGCGCCTTTACTGGGATGGTCATCGTGGCCGCCGGCATCGTGATCATCCCCGGCGCCCCGCTTGGCGTCATCACAACGGGGGTCCAAGCGCTGGCCGGCGTGCTGCTTCCCTCGGCCACCGTCTTCTTGCTGCTGCTCTGCAACGACAAGGACGTGTTGGGACCCTGGGTGAACCGACGGTGGCTCAACGTCGTGGCGGGCATCATCGTCTCGATTCTCCTGATGATGTCGTTCGTGCTCATGATCACGACGCTCTTCACGTCCGTCAACGTGAACGACCTTGCCCTTGTGCTCGGTGGCATCCTGCTCGTCATCTATGTGATCAGCGGCATCGTGATGTTCCGTAACCGGCATGGCCGCCCGCCGCGGGTCGTGGTCTCGCGCGAAGAAAAGTCGAATTGGCGCATGCCGCCGCTGAACCTGCTCAACCGACCCACGTGGTCCCGGGGGCGGGTGCTGGGCATGTATGCACTCCGCGTCTATTTGGTCGTGGCGGTCGTCCTCCTGCTGGTGAAGGCGATTGAGCTCGGCGTGAACGGCAAGGGCTGACCATCTCGGGACGACGTCCGCCACTCGGGGCCGCATCGAGACTGCGATCGATTCCGACTTTTGACAGATTGGCGGGTGGACGAACGACTATTCACGGCACCGTGACAGGCGGACACGGCGGTCCACGTCAGCACAACCGAGCTTTGATTCGTTCCCCAGTCATTTGCCTCGTTGCTTCATGGTGGTTTCCAATTGGTCGATCCGGTCTGCCAGATCCTTGAGCCCACCTGCAGTGTGGATGTCGAGCCGGTCGAGGATCTGCACCGTATCGTCGTAGGTGTGCTGTGATCGGACGTCGCTCGCGACGCTCTGCACGTTCTGGCCCACCATGATGACCGACAACAACACCAATTGGAGAAACGTCTGCGCAATCCAAGCGATGATGCCCTCGCCGCCCGGCTTCAATGCCGGTGGCAGTCCTATCAATGCGATGGCCCCGAATACGTACGCGCACCACATCGATCCGACGATGTTGGTGAGGAAGACGGCAATCTTGGCGTTGACTCCGTCGGCCCTCTGAACGTCCGCGCGCAACCCGCGGAGGCTGATCGCTTGACCAATGTGGCGGCGTGTTTTGACTGGCTGTGCTATCTGTACATCACTCACCCTGCTCTCCTTTTCAGTCGCCGAAGGAATGTCCGTCCCCAGCCTTTCTCATGAACGAGACTCCGAGAACACTGGTGGGAAAGACGGTCCAGCCCCTCAAGGAGCGCGTGGACGGGCAGGATATCGCCACGGCGAGTTCCGAGTACTCGGATGCCCCGCCTTGGAGTCCCCGCGGCGCATGTTGCACACCGACGCCCGTTCGCGAGCGCACGAACCCTTGGACCTAGGCAAGGGCGCATTCGGAGGGGATGCTGGCCAAGTCGATATCTCTCTACGATTCTCAGAAGAGATCGGACAGCTGCCCGATATCGTCAATGATGTGATTGGGCGACGGGCCTTCGGTTCGGAGGTCGCGTGGACGAAACTTCCCGGTTTTGACGAGAACGCCGGTCATACCAACCGACTGCCCACCGCGCACATCGGAATCGATGTCGTCCCCAACGATGATCGTCTCGGTCGCCTCAGCACCAAGCTCGAGCAGGGCTCCCATGAAAAACTCACGGGCCGGTTTGCCGACGACTGGGATCTCAATGCCGGTTGCCGCTTCAAGCCCGACGATGAACGCCCCCATGTCCAACGCCGGCCCATTCGCAGTCTCAAAGCGAGTGTTGCGGTGCAAGCCAACCACGGGGACACCGCCGGCCGCGAGCTTGAACACGTGGTCCAACTCCCGATACCCGACACTTGCACCAGCACCGCCCAGCAACACGACCCCTGGAGAACCCGACCCGGCCATTTCGACCCCGACCAGATCTTCGTCAAGCGACCCCTCATTTATGACTAGGCACCTCGCGTCCGGATATCGAGTGGCGAGGAATAGCGCTGCGCTCGACACTGCGGTAAATATCTGCGAGGCGCTCACATCCATGCCGGCTTCATTGAGGATGGCAGCGATCTCATGCCGAGGCTTTGACGAGGTGTTGGTGACCAGACCGAACGCGATGCCCTGGTCCCTCAACCATCGCAGCGTCTCGACGGCGCCGGGCAGAGGTCTCCACGAGAGGGTGAGAACTCCATCGATGTCGAGGAGACACGTCCTAGCCATGTGCCAAATTACCGTGACACGGCTCGCTGAGGTTGCTCGCTGAGCGGTTACCTCTCCTGCTCGGGAGGCCGAGGCTCTCGCCACATTCGCCACAAGGTGGGTCTGCCCCGTGTCGGTGGAAGCACATGGATGACCTCGAAACCGAAGCGGGCGTAGAGGGGCACATTGCGCTCCTTGGAGGACTCGAGGTATGCGAACTGGCCCTCCAGGTCAACGTTGCTGAGCATGGAGCGCAGAAGAGCCGAGCCCACGCCCTTGCCCTGGCGTTCCGGCGCGGTGCCGAGGGTGAAGAGATACCAATGGGGCTCCTTCGGGTGTAGTCCCTCCACCGTGAAGATCAGGCGGAGGGCTCCGAGTACGTGCGGGCTCAGCAGATAAGGCGCTGTCGCAAGAGCTCGAGTAATTCCTGTACCGGATGGCGTTCGCGGTCGGGTGGCCCCCATAGGGCGGCACCGCCGAGATCCTCGGTCGTAGAAACGTGCCCATGCGGGAGGTAGTGACGTCGTAACTCGGTGCTGAAGAAGGATTGCAACCCCCGCCGGTGGCGCCGGTGCCCGGCGAACATGTAGTTCGAGACGGGATCGTCGTCAAAGGCCCTCACAAGCATTTCCGTAATGGCCGGCACATCCGCCGTCGTCGCCCGGCGCACCATCGGGGCGTCGGGACGGGCGGTCACGCCGGGATAGTAACCGCGCCTCGATACGACCCTTGGCCCGGGTTCAGTGAGGTCAGTCGACGGTGAGCACCATCCTGCCACCGGTTTGTCCGCTCGCACCGAGCTCATGGGCGCGGGGGGTCCAGGAATCAAGCGTTGACGGCGTCGACTCGGGTCGCTCCACCTGCCGGCGGATGGCCTCCCGCAGGGACTGCTGCGGCCGACGGAACGGTCTCGGGGATCTCGACGCGCGCCAAGAGACGTCCGCCCTGGGTGAGGCGGGACCGGGCGGCGGCGACATGGCAGTACTCGACCAGAGTCTCGCGGTCCTCGTCCCCTACGGGCACGACAGGTCCGCCGACCCGCCATCCCTGCCTCGACTCGTCGTCGAGGTGACATGTCGCGACCGTCAAATTGAGCCTGACCGGTCGCGTGTTGCCGTCGAGCATGGGTAGGTCGGCCACCAGATAGACCTGCTTCCCGGCCTCGATCTTCCGAGGGCTGAGGATTCCCACCCCTGCTGGGGTCAAGTCCACCATCCGGACGATGACGTCGTCGACGAACGCCGCCACGTCAGTCGGCGTTCGGTAGTGGTGACGCTGCTGCCTGCGCAGACTGACCTTGCCCAACGCCGCGGTGACCAGCGCCAGCTCCCAGCATCCCAGCGCCATGCCGATGACGAACGGCGCCTCGCCCAGATGGGGCAAGGGGACGATGCCCGCCGCCGCTAACGCGCGGAGCGTAAGGGAAGACAGCAGGACCACTCCGATGGCCACCACCAGGTGGAGCTGACGCAGCGCATACCACCCACCGTCATCGATTCCGTCCTTCGGGGTGACCTTGAATGTCGACGGCGTGGGACTGATAACCACCCGGGCTGCTCTGGCGAAGATCTCAAGCGTGAGCAGAAGCGAGTAGGTCCCGTCCCACAGGGTGGCCCGTCCCCGACAGAGCAACGCCGAGGCGGCAAGGTCGAAGGCGATCCAGGGGAACCAGAAGATCAGGAACCCCGACGGCGTCGCGTGCATGGGTAGCTGGCCGCTCACGAGCATGACGGAAAGCACGGTCAGAAGGCCCAGACGCTGGAGAGGCACGAAGTACGCCAGCAGGGACGACAGGTAGCTGACTCTCTGGGCGAGCGACAGGTTGGGCGTGCGCAGAGGGTTCTCGGGGGTCCGGAGCACAGCGAGGTTTCCGCGTGCCCAGCGGTCGCGTTGAAGGAGGTACGAGGACAGGTCGTGCGGAGCGAGACCCTGCACCAGCGTCTCCCCGTGATAGCGGGACTTCCAGCCGCGGGCGTGCAACTTGATGGTGGTGTGGAAGTCCTCGGCGATGGTCTCGGTCGCCACTCCCCCGACCTCCACCAGGGCTTCTCGCCGGATGACTGCCGCTGACCCGCACCAGAACACGCTGTTGTGGCGGTCCTTACCGGGAAGGATCACATCGAAGAACATGCTCTGGTCGTGGCGTCCGGTCTCAAAGTGCTGGAACGAGTCATGATTGCCAAAGTCGTGAGGGGTCTGGACCACGGCCACCATGGGGTCGTCGAAATAACCCACCGTCGCGTCGAGAATGTCGGGCTGCGGGACATGGTCGGCATCGAGGACGAGGAGCAACTCCGCGTTCACCACCTCCAGGGCATGGTTGATGTTCCCCGCCTTCGCGTGTCGGTTGTCCGCGCGGGTGATGTACCGGGCGCCCGTCCGCTCGGCCAGAGAACGAACGGACTCCCTGCAACCGTCGTCGAGCACCCAGGTCACGTGAGGGTAGGTGATCCCGGCGCAGCCCAGCAGCGTGGCTTCCAGGACGTCGTGTCCCTCGTCGTAGGTGCAGACCAGCACGTCCACGCTGTGCGATGTGCCAATCGGAGGTCGCTTCGAAGCCGGTATGCGCCAGGCCAAGAAGCAGAAGGAGGCCAGCATCGCCCAGCCGAAGAGCTCGCACGCGTAGAGCAGGAGGAACAGTGCCGGGTCTGTCCTGTCCCAGGTTTCGACGGCCCGCCATCCCAGGTAGGCCGCGCCCCACACCAGGGCGATCATCGCAACGCCCCGAATGACCAGTTCGTTACGGATCAGGCCCGTCGGCGCGTGCGGACGGAGCCGGTGTCCACTCATCAGACGAGAGATCGACAACTCCCCCTGAGCGCTTGAGCTCAACGCGCCCGATCCGCCGATCTGGTGCGACCACGAAGGCCGGACTCAACACGTCTGCTGATTTCTTGCCCCGTCAGGTCGGATTCATGAGATCCGTCAATGCCAAGCACCGTATCCGGCCGACGAACCGGGACTCCGGTAGGTGCCGACAGCTCTGGCCCGCGAGGCACTCTTGGGGCCCGGGGCGGTCAATTCGGGTTGAGAAAACCCAGCCTCCCTGCTACGAGAGACCCTTGGCTTCCCGGGCTTCTTTGGCTTCCTTGTATTTCCTGTGTTGCTCAAGGATGTGCTCGTGCGTCGCGCCGCTGTTCGGCACCCCGGGGTGATGGTGGCGACACAAAATGTACGGGGTGCCCTCCAACACGTGATGGCCGATTCGCCAGCAGCCTTTGGTGTGGCAGTTGACCTTGCGGACGCCCGTGTACACCCCGATGCCGACGGCACTGATGAGGGTGGCCTCGCCCAGGTCCGAGCCGAAGCCCGACCAGAAGTTGTAGTACAGGTCCGGCCCTCCGTGGAGCGTGCCCGTGTGCAGAGCCAACCAATGTCGTACAGCGTCGAAGAATGCGATCAGAAGAGCGATACCGACGACGAGCAGCACGACCACGAGGGCGCGCACTACCTTCCTCGTCGCGCTTCTGTTCTCGTCTGAATCCGTGCCAGTAAGCGGTCCATCCAGCACTGGGCCCGGTACGGAGGCGCCCGCCTGGGTTGTGGTTGAGGAATCAGACATTCCGGTGCCAGTCTACGAGGGTGGCCGTCGACGACGGGGGCATCTCACGCCTCTGGCCCGTGATCACGCCGATTCCTCATCCTCCAGGGGGACATCGAATCTGTCGTAGTAGAAGGCGAACTGCTCTCGGATGGCCGTCTGATGGAGACCGAAGGTCTCGGCTTTGTAGGAGTGCGGCCCGGAACGCTCTTTTGAGCTCTCCAGCCACCAGTCCTGCATGCGTCGTCGGGCATCGCCGCTGAGGTCGTCGCCGAGCTCGGCGTAGAGCTGTGCTACCGCGTCAATCGGATCGCGCTGCACCGCCGCGAACGACACGTCGAAAAACCGGCTCTCGTTTCCGCTGTCCCGAAACTGAATAAGGCGTTGCAGTGAATAGCGCCACAGCTCGGAGTTGTGGGTGCCGATGGCCACCGGATCCGGGTGCTCGGTCAACACGTCCGAGAGCGCCTCGAAGACGGCACACACCGACGGCAGCACCTTGCCCACGTCACGGTGTGTCATCACGAAGCGGGCGTCGGGATAGACCCGGTCCAACGCATCGATCGAGTGCATGTGTGCCGGCGTCTTGAGCCACCACCGCTCGGGCGGGCAGCGCCACTGCAGCAACTGCAGGACTCGTCGGTGATAGCGGTAGGCCGGTTCCATGTCACATGCGAGGAGCCACGAGCTGTAGGCAGGAATACGGGCCATACCCTCGAACAGCTGCGATCGGAAGTCCAACGCCATCAGCAAAATGCACTCCTGCGGGCCGGTGGCGGAGGTCGGGAGCATCCCCACGAATCCGGGGAACATCTCGTTCGTGATATCGATGCCCACCTGCGTCTCGGCGATCCGTGGGTCGGTGTGCTCGGTGGCGGTCTCTGGTGGCGGGCATGGCTTGGCGGCCTCCCAGGTGCGTAGCGAACGCCGAGCTGTGTCGCTGGCAAGAAGGAAGCTCAAGGCGGTCGAGCCCGTGCGGGGAAGCCCCAACCCGAACAAAGGAGCCACGATCTCCTGTTCGTGGATCTCCGGGTGTCGGGCGTACCACTGCTCCACTTCGAGCCGGTTGACCAGAAGGCCCAGGATCTGGTCGATCATCACGCTTTCGCCCAATTCGTTGAGCGCGGACTCTGCAACGAGTGAATCGACCAGGACGTCAAGACCTTCCCGCCAGCTGTCTCCACCGAAGTCGTCCGATCCCGTCCGGGCGATCGCGGTCTCGATCAGTTGATCGACGTGTATCTGCATGGCCCCCACTTCCCCCGACCTCTCGGCCGCACTGGGATGTCCGCGAGACTCTACGCGCCGACGCCCTTCGATTCCGAATCGCCACGAAGAGAATCCCTGCTGCGCGAACACTGCGAAGGGGCCGCCTAGCGTCCGTGACCGCGTGGACCGAACGAAGAACAAGTCTTGCTTCGCGGCGGACCGCACCTCGGAAACGTCCCGTGGTCGGTCATTGACGGTGATCAGGCGGGAGATGAAGGTGCGCGCTCCCACCATCGTGGCCCAGCGGACGGAGATTGGTCGGCGCGTCTGTCGAAAGATGTCTGGCGGTCTTCAGCTCGTCATCATGAGCTGCTTTGAGCGCAACGTTGAGCCCAGGGAGGCTCCTCGTGACCGGCGTTGTCAGATGCCTCCTTCGACCTCCCCCAAGGTCGGTTGGGCCCTCGGAGAGCCCGACACTCGCTGATGTCGCGAGACCCACCCAAGGATGAGTCCGCATGCGACCAATGTCATCCCTCCGCGCTGCGTTACGTGGAGCAATACCCACCGGCGCGAGGCAGAAACTGATCGCCATCGACGTGCTGGGTTACTTCGTTTCTTGCCGGTCTTCCACCGCGCCTCCGTCGACTTGAAAACCGGTCGCGACGTATTGCTCCGGCCGCCGCTTTCCCTCGAGTGCAATTGAGGACAGCACCTCCTTGTCCGCCGCAGTCAGCGGAGGCTGCACCATTCCCCTGGGCCACAGGCGCCGCGCGCGGACCACATTGAACTCAGAGGCGTACAGGGTCACTTGAGCGGCCAGATACAGGAAGCCGATGAGGCCAAGAACGAGGGCAAAGGTGCCGTACTCCTTGCTCGTGTTGCGCAGCGAATGCTCCACCAGAACACCACCGAGGTACTGCAGCGCGGTCCATCCCGCCGCGCCGATGATTGCGCCGAGCACCATGTCGTTCCAGGGAATCTGCTTTGGGGTGAGCAGCCTGAAGGCGACGACGAAAAGACCGATGTTCACAGCGAGCGAGGCCACAACGGCTCCGGCCACGGCCAGCCCGCCGTGATGCCCGATCGTCACCAGGCCAGCTGCCACCGTGCTCACGAGGAGGAACAGACCGAGCACCACGATCATGGAGTACGTCCTCCCGAGCCGGGCCCAGAAGCTCGGGCGATTCACACCGGGGATATTCCAGATTTCCGACTGCGCGTACTGTGCGGTCTGAATCGCGCCTTGTGAGCCCCACAGCACGACGAGGATTCCCACCACGAGACCAAGGACGCTGCGACCCTGCAGGCCGTGAATATTGGTGCTCAGTTTGGTTCCGACTACTGGAAACTGGGAGAAGGCCGAATTCTCCACCCGGCGTACCAACGAGTGCTCACCACCGCCAAAAAAGCCCAGAATCGTCACCAGAAGCAGCAGGAGTGGGAAGAGGGACAAGAACCCGTAGAAGGTCAAGAGGGCGGCCAGCGAGCTACCCCGGTCGTCGCCGAACTTCTTGAAGACGCCGACCGCAAAGGCAGCCGGGGGGATCCCCTGTTGTGTCCTGTCCGCCCTGCGGGCGAGCCGTTCGACAACGTTCATCAGAATCCGACGGAGGTGTGATCGGCGGTGCGCGGACGCACACGCGAGGTCAGCCGTATCGCCCTCACTAGGTCTCCCTCCACGATCCCTTTCATACCCCGTGTTGCACGGGACAACCCGAGACTATGGGTACGGTGGTGTCCGGTGACGCCGAAGTCCACGGGTCAGGGTGCAGCGGGCGGGGTGGGGAAGCTCGGCACCTACCGAACCAAGCGAGATCCCCAGAAGACTCCGGAGCCGATGGGTCGGCAGTCGCCGAAGCAATCATCCGGGCAGAGATTTGTGATCCAGGAGCACCACGCGCGCAGTCTTCACTGGGACCTCCGGCTCGAGCGAAACGGTGTGCTCGCCTCCTGGGCCCTTCCGAAGGGTCTTCCCGAGACCCCGGGAAAGAACCACCTCGCCGTGCACACCGAGGATCATCCCCTTGAGTATGCGACCTTCGAGGGCCAGATCCCTCAAGGAGAGTACGGGGGTGGCCGTATGACGATCTGGGACACCGGTCAGTACGACGTGGAGAAGTGGTCCGACTCCGAGGTCAAATTCGTGCTCCATGGGGCCAAGGCCACCGGGAGCTTCGTGCTGTTCCAGACGAAAGATCGCGACTGGATGATCCACCGGCACGGCCAATCCACCCGTACCGACCCACTGCCCGAGTCCGTCAAGCCGATGCTGGCCGTCGCGGGAAAGCTCCCGACGGACAGCGAGAACTGGGCCTTCGAAATCAAGTGGGACGGGGTCCGGGCCGTGCTGTTCGTCGAAGGCGGGCGTGTCCGAGCCCAGAGCCGGAACGATCTCGATGTGACTGTGTCCTTCCCAGAGCTGGCGGACATCGGAAAGTTCTTGGGGATGACCACCTGTGTCATCGACGGCGAGATCGTCGCGCTGGGCGAGGACGGTCGACCGAGCTTTTCAAGGTTGCAGCGGCGCATGCACGTCGCGAATCAGCGGGAGGCGAAACGACGGGCTGCGACGGACCCGGTCAGCTACGTTGCGTTCGACCTTCTCTATATCGACGGGCACTCGCTGATGGCCGCACCCTACGACGAGCGGCGGACGCGGCTCGAGTCGCTCCGTCTGTCGGGCGAGACCTTTACCACGACTGACTCGTTTCGTGGCGTCTCGGGTCAGGACATTCTGACCGCAACGGTGGAGAACGGCCTGGAAGGCCTCGTTGCCAAGCGACGCGCGTCGCCCTATCGCCCGGGCAGGCGGCACCCTGACTGGACGAAGGTGAAATCCTTCCGGACGCAGGAGGTGGTTGTCGGGGCCTGGACGGATGGGCGCGGTGAGCGGCAGGACAGCCTGGGCGCACTGCTGCTCGGGATCCCCGACGTTGGCGGGCTGCGGTATGTCGGCAAAGTCGGGACCGGCTTCAGCACCACCGCCCGCGAAGAGCTTCTCCACGATCTCAGGAGTCGAACGGCCGCAGACAGCCCGTTCGTCTCCGGGCTCCCGGCTCGTGAAGCTGCCAAGGCACACTTCGTGCGCCCCGAGCTGGTGGGAGAGGTGGAGTTCGGCGAATGGACGACAGTCGGCCGGCTTCGCCACCCGACCTGGAGGGGCCTGCGCCCCGACAAGGCGCCACACGAAGTCGTCGTGGAGTGACGGCGCGGGACCAGGGGGGTGCCGGTAAGAATCGAACCGTGCTTACCGTGAGGACGAGGACGTGATGGCTGCCTCCACCCGTACGACGATCGGAGGACGGGAGCTCGCCGTCTCCAATCTCGAGAAGGTCCTCTTTCCCCAGAGTGGCTTCACCAAGGGCCAACTCATCGATTACTACGTGCGCGTCGCCCCGGTGATGCTGCCGCACATTCGGGAGAGGCCGTTGACCATGAAGCGGTTCCCCGACGGAGTCGAGGGCAAGTCCTTCTTCGAGAAACACATCCCCTCCCACGCCCCTGATTGGGTGCGCTCGGTGGACGTCCCTTCGAACGACGGTCAGGACGTGATCCCCTACGCCATGGTCAATGACCTTCCAACCTTGGCCTGGGCCGCAAATCTCGGCACGATTGAGCTCCACGTGCCGCTCTGGCACGTCGGGCGGCACCGTTCGCTCCCGGCGAGGCCGGACCACATGGTGTTCGATCTCGACCCCGGCGAGGGAACCTCGATCGTCGAATGTTGTGTCGTGGCCGGTTATGTCATGGACGAGCTCGCTCAGCAGGGAACGGAGTCGTTCGCCAAGACGAGCGGGTCGAAGGGGCTGCAGCTGTACGCAGCCGTCGGACCGAAGACAACCTGGGACAGTCTGCGGGACCGTACCTACGAGATCGCCCGCAGATTGGAGGCCGAACACCAGGACCTCGTGGTGTCCAACATGCGCAAGTCGCTGCGTCGGGGCCGAGTTCTCATCGACTGGAGCCAGAACCACTCGGCCAAGACGACGGTCGCCGTCTACTCGGTCCGGGCGATGCCGACACCGACGGTGTCGACGCCCGTCAGTCCCGCCGAAGTGCAGCGGTGCGCCGCAAAGAAGGATCCCAACGTTCTTCGCTTCGAGACCTCTGACGTGCTCCGGCGTATTGAGAAGGACGGCGATCTGTTCGCGCCGCTGGGCTTGCACTGACGTCTCAGGGGATGGCCACGGTTGCGGCTCCTTTGGCCTCCGTTCAGAGAAATCCACACGAACGGTGGATAGCCTGTGGAGGAGATCGGTCTTTTGCGTCCAACTGCGCTCCGCAAAGGGCCAACGCAATGATCCGTGGCTCTACCGGTGACGTGTCGCACCGTTTGCCTCTCGCGACAAGCGCTCTCGGTGCGCGGTTTCCGCCACACGGCCGCGCGGCGCGGTCCACCGGGCGGACCGTTCTCTCCCGCCACACGTTGACTTGGGCACCTCGAACACTTCTACCGCGCGCGTACGCGGGGTCAGGCGCAGCCGCGCCTGAGGCGCGACTCACCGGACCCTCTTCGCAGATGCACTTCCGGTGCGCCGGCCCCCTGGCCAGGTTGAGCGCTGTCCCACCTGTCCATTCCCCACCTCCGGAAGTCGCAAACCCCGGGCGGGGCAAACTTGGAGTTCAGCTCCCGGTGGCGGCGCGCAGGCGTCGCACGACCGCGTCGACCACCTCCGAGGTGGAGGCCTCCCCGCCCAGATCGAAGGTGCGGATGCCGTCCGCCGCCGCGTCGAGCGTGGCCCAGCGGATGGCGGCGGCGGCCTCGGCCACCACAGCATCCCCGCGCGCCGCGTGGTCGAGGACAGCGGCGCAGGCCAAGAGCATCGCCATGGGGTTGGCGACGTTCTTGCCCCTGAGCGACGGCGCCGTCCCGTGTGGAGCCTCGGCCATGGCGACAACGGGGTGCAGGTGGTCGTCGAGCGCCAGCAGCACCGACTCGGCACCGGCGATGGAACCGAACAGGGCCAGCACCAGATCCGAAAGGCAGTCCCCGTCGCGATTGAGGGCCGGGATCACGAGCGGACTGCCACTCGACTCGGTGAGTAGCCCGGCGTAGGTGGCGTCGATCAGCGTCGGACGATAGGGCACGTCGGGATAGCGCGCCGCCGCGGCATCCATCTCCTCCTTCAACATCCCCTCGTAAATCGTCGACACGGTCCACTTCGGACCCCCGTAGACACACGCCTCGAGTTGGACGGCGGTCCGGAACGCGAACTCGGACACGGAGCGGCAGGTCGACCGGTCGATGCGCTCGGTACGCCACGCCTGCTCAGCGGCACTGCCGGGGTCTCCGGTCCGGCGTTCCTCTGCCCCATAGGCGTCACCCACGGCCATGCGGACCACGACGATCGGGTGGACGACCGACGCCGGAGGGGGCACGCCGGGAATCCGCCGGCCGGTCCGCACGATGACCGAACCCCCCACGCCTTCTCGCAGGATGCGGTTGGGGCTGCCGACGTCGCCCGTTGTCTCCGGGGTGATGGTGGCCGCCTTGAGCCCCAGACCGGTCTCGCGCATGGCTGCGGCGGCGTCGCGCACGACCTCGTTGGCCGTGGCCCGACGGTTTCCGAGCGACAGGTCGAATCGCGGCAGCTCGAGATCGAAGCCGAGTACTCCGGGATCGAGGACCCGCAATGCCTCGTCGAGCAGCTCCTGTCCGGTCTCGTCACCCTCGCAGACAACGATCTGACGGCCGGGCGACACGCAGTTCAGAGTCGCGCGAAATATCGGCGCTTGCCAGCACGCTGCCCGACGGGTCTCAGACCCACGCGCTGCGTGTGGGCGGCATGCCGCTCCGACCGTCCGGCCCGGGCACGACGCCCAGCACCTGGTGGAGGGAGATCCCGCCGTCTTCGAACCCGTTGGCCGATGCCGCCATGTAGAGCTGCCAGACCCGGGCCCGTCGCACCCCGACCTCGGCGACGGCCGCATCCCAGTGCCGCTGGAGGTTCCCGACCCAGGCCCGGAGCGTCTTGGCGTAGTGCTCGCGGAGGGACTCGACGTCGCGTACCTCGAATCCCGCCTCCTCCATCGCCAGGACGACCCGGCCGACATCGATGAGTTCGCCGTCGGGGAACACGTAGCGCCCGATGAAGGTGCGCGGGCCGATACGAGATCCGCCCACACTCGAGATGGCGTGGTTGAGGAGCCGGCCCTCGGACCCGAGCAGCCGGCGCATGGTGGAGAAGTACTCGGCGCTCCTCGAAGACCCCACGTGTTCGAACATGCCGACGGAAGCGATGCCGTCGAACGTCCCGTCTCGCACGTCCCGGTAGTCCTGCAGGCGGATGTCGATCTGGTGCTCCAATCCGGCCGCCACAATCCGGTCGCGGGCCCATCGCGCCTGTGCCGGACTGAGCGTCACCCCGACCACGCGGGCGCGGTAGTGCGTGGCCGCATGGATCGCGAAGGATCCCCAGCCGCACCCGACATCGAGAATTCGCTGTCCCGGTTGTTCAACCAGGCCGAGCTTGTGGCAGATGAGGTCGTGCTTCGATCCCTGGGCGGCCTCAAGACTGTCGACGCCTGGCGCGAACCGGGCGCAGGAATATGTCATGGCGGGCCCGAGCACCATCGCGTAGAAGTCGTTGCTGACGTCGTAGTGGTGCTGCACCGCTTGGGCATCACGGCTGCGAGAATGCAGGCGCCCCCTCGGAGCCGCCTCTTCGGGCGGATGGGGGAGCGGCCCGCCAAGGACACCAACGCGTCGCGCCGCCTCCAGCGCTTGCCAGGGCAACCGTAAGCCGACGTGGAGATGAGCCGGCGACGCTGCGTGCAGCAGCGCCAGCATCTCGAAGAGGTCGCCCTCGAAGGCGAGATCACCCATGACGAAGGCACGGGCCAGACCGAGCTCGCCAGGCGCCCAGAGCAGCCGCCGAACGGCGTCGGGGGACCGCACCTGGAGTGTGCCGCCGCGCCTCGGCCCGAGGGAGGTCCCGTCCCAGAACTCGAATCGCACCGGCGGCGGTCCGCCGAAGAAGTGCGTCAGGAGGGGCGCCACCGCGGGCGCCACGTCCCCGGGGTCAAGCTCCGCCGCTGGGGGCTGCTGCTGCCGGAGCCGCAACGGGCGCGGCCTGGAAATGAGGTCCGATTTCATATCTGTCTCCCGATGAAGAGCCTCAATTCTGAAGGACTTCGATCCTACGGTGGGAATGGAAGGAACGGTTCGGGGAACAAGTACGCGCAGAGGATCGGATGTCAGACGAGCACGCGGTCGAGCCGCCTCCGGGGAACCCCGGTCAGCGCGCCCTGGGGGCCATGGAGAGCGCCGTACGTCGCGCCCGTGAGACAGCGGGCGCTCCTCCGCTGCCCCCTCCCCCGTTGCTCCGCTCCCGACCCCTGGCACGGCCTGTCGATGCGGCTCCTCCGCCCGAGAGC
The DNA here is from genome assembly GCA_963755375.1 of uncultured Acidimicrobiaceae bacterium. GTDB lineage: Bacteria > Actinomycetota > Acidimicrobiia > Acidimicrobiales > RAAP-2 > Bog-473. Next base: position 1,398,945 of record CAVWKG010000016.1, read on the forward strand.
AACCCTCGGTCCACCCGGCCCGACCGCTGGCTGATCCGCTCCGTCGCAGTGGTGGCCGCCCTCGTGGTGGCGGCCGCCATCGCGTTGATCGTGTCGCTGAGCGGCAGCTCGACTCCTCCGTCCCCGAGCGCAGCGGGTCGGACCCACACCAGCACGGCGCCGCCGTCTCGCTCGATCAGGGGCCGGAGCGGTACCACGGCCTCCCCGACCACCTCGACCACCGTGGCCGCTGCCCCGGGCGGCCCTCCGGTCATCTCGTCGCTGGACCCCCCCAGCGGCTCCGCCGGGCAGAGCGTCGTGGTGGCCGGCACCAACTTCTTGAGCACGAGCGGTCAGATCGTGGCCACCTTCAACGGCCAGGTGGCGCCGACGAGCTGCCCAGCCCCGAACACCTGCACCATCACCGTGCCGTCATCGAGCTCGCCCTCTGCGCAGGTCGTGATCACCACCTCTGGTGGTACGTCCAACGCGGTGACATTCACTTACAGCTGAGCGCCCCGGCAGAGCAGCTCGACGACCTCGTCGTCGGATGTCGGGGAGAAGTCGCCGTACCACTCGCCCACCGCGTAGAACGGCTCGGGGGCGGTCACGCAGAGCATGTCGTCGCAGACGTCGCGGAGCGCTGAGACTGCCGCCTTCGGAGCGACCGGCACGGCCAGGACAAGTCGTGACGCGCCCTGCGCACGTGCGACCCGGCAGGCGGCGCGAGCGGATGAGCCTGTCGCGATCCCGTCGTCCACGATCACTACGCAGCGACCCAGCAGGTCGAGGCGGGGGCGGTCCCCCCGGTACCGCCGGGCCCGCCGCTCGAGCTCGATACGCTCCCGCTGCTCAATGGCGTCGATGTCGAGGGCATCAAGGGCAACCGACTCCATGACACTCTCGTTGACCACGCGTACCCCGTCCTCACCGATTGCCCCCATCGCCAGCTCGGGCTGAAAGGGCACGCCGAGCTTTCGCACGACGATCACGTCGAGGGGTGCACCGAGGGCCCGCCGGACCCCGTCGGCCACGGGGACCCCGCCCCGGGGCAGTCCGAGCACCACGACCTCGTCTCCTCCGATGCCGGCACCGAGCACCACTTCGGCCAGGTGACGACCGGCATCCACACGATCGCGGAACATGGCCTTCACCTCCTTGACCCTGCAGTCTCCCTCGTCACCCCCGAGGCCACCAGAACCCCTGACACCGGGGCCTTCTCCTGCCGACAGGTGCGAGGAAGGTTCGCGTCGGGCCGTGCGCGGCGGCGGAGGCCGGAGGTCCGGCCTAGCCACCACGGAGTGGTGCACGTCGGTCACGCACGACGAGGGAGACTGGCTGGCATGAGGACCGGGCAGTGACGTCGCGCCCCGTCCTGGCGGCCGATGTCGGCGGGACGCAGATGCGCGCTGCCCTGGTAGGCCCCGATGGGCGGGTCCTGCTGCGTCGATCCGTCGCCACCCCCTCCCAGGCTGACGTCCCCGCGTCGTTGATCGATCTCATCGCGACGGTGGCGGCGGAGCGTGGCCACGGTGCAGCCACGTCCGCCGTCGTCGGGCTCCCCGGCGCGGTGGACTACGAAGCCGGCCGGCTCCTCTGGGCTCCCCACCTGCCTCCGCAGTGGGCCGATCTGCTGTCCACGGACTCCTTGACCGCGCACCTCGACATGCCCGTCATCATCGCGAACGATGCTGATCTGGCGGCCGTCGGCGAATCGGCGTTCGGTGCGGGTGCGGCGAGCCCCGCCGTCGCCTACCTGACGATCTCGACCGGCATCGGGGCGGGGGTGGTCCACGGTGGGCGCGTGCTGCGGGGCACGCGCTCGCTGGCCGAGGTCGGTCACGTCGTCATCGATTGGCGCGCCTGGGGCGAAGGGGCACCCTGCACGCTCGAGGAGCTCGGTTCGGGGAGTGGCGTGACCCGGCTCGCCCGTGAGGCCGGGCTTGGCGACCTCGGCGCGCGCGAGGTCCAGGCCCGGGCTGACGCCGGCGAGCCACGGGCCGCCGCCATCTGGCAGCAGGCGATCGCCGCCTGTGCCGCCGGCGTGTCGAACCTGGTCATGTCCTTCTACCCGAGCACCGTTGTCATCGGTGGTGGGCTGGGGAGGCAGGACGACTTCTTCGGACCACTGCGCGAGATGGTTCTGGAACGGCCTGGTCACCACCCCGACGACCTGACCATCGTCCGGTCCACCCTCGGAGACGACGCCGGGCTGTCAGGAGCAGCGGCCTGGGCTGGGGCGACGGGCCGGGCCTGAGCGGCCGGAGCGAGATTTTCACAGGACATGCCCAGCATCAGCCCAGAGACCTCTGTATCGTTCTCGAAGTTGCAACAAAACTGCAATACAACCCGCGACATAAGGGTAGAGGCAGTAGCAGGGGGGCTCGCTCAAAATGGGCGAACCAGGACCAAAGGAGACAATGTGCGTTTCAGCAAGGTTGGCATGCTCGGGGGGCTCTCCCTCGCGTTGTCGGCGACGCTGGTCGGCGTTGGGGGTGGAGGGGCCTCGGCCTCGGTTCGCGCCAGCGGACCTTCCAACATCTCGACCAGTTCGTTCACCAACAATTTCAGTGTCATGAAGCAGTTCAAGTCTCTGGCCGCGGCCGGAAAGGGAAAGGTGGCAGCGATCCTGCCGGACACGGTCAGCTCGACCCGTTACGTCGAGTTCGACCAGCCGGACATCACGAAGGCGCTCCAGACAGCCGGACTGAGCTCGTCGCAGTACGTGGTACAGAACGCTCTGGGTAGCGATGCCACTCAGCTGACAGATGCGCAAACCGACATCTCCAACGGCGCCACGGTGCTCCTGGTCGACCCGCTGGACTCCGGGGTGGGCACGCAGATTGAGAGCTACGCCAAGTCTCGTGGCGTCAAGGTGATCGACTACGACCGCCTCACCCTCGGCGGCAGTCGCGCCTACTACGTCAGCTTCAACAACGTGAAGGTCGGCCAGGTCATGGGTGAGGGTCTGGTCAGCTGTGTTGCCGCCTGGCACGTCTCGAAGCCGCAGGTCGTCGTCATGCACGGCGCGGTGACGGACAACAACGCCACCCTGTTCGCGCAGGGGTACGACGGCGTCATCAACCCGTTCTTCAAGTCGGGTAAGTGGGTCGCTGTGGCCCACACCGCCGGGACATGGGACCCGCCCACGGCCGAAACGGAGTTCCAGGCCATATTCACGGCGCACCACAACGTCAACTCGGCGTTGATCCCCAATGATGAGACCGGCGCGCCGATCATCACGTACCTGCAGTCGCTCCACGTGAAGCCCAAGACGTTCCCGACCACGGGACAGGACGCCACGTTGACCGGCCTCGACAACGTGTTGGCCGGCTACCAGTGCGGCACCGTGTACAAGCCGATCTACCTGGAGGCTCAGTCTGCAGTCGCTCTGGCGCTGTACCTGCGGGCCGGGGCGAAGCCACCGGCTTCGCTGGCCAACGGCAAGACTGAGGACACCACCTCGAGCGTCAGCGTCCCGTCCGTGCTCCTGTCCCCCACGTGGGTCACCACGAAGAACATGAACGCGACTGTCATCAAGGACAACTTCGTCCCGGCATCGCAACTTTGCGCCGGCTCTTACGCCAGCGACTGCCAGGCGGCGGGCATCTCCGGGTAACAGCCCGCAGGCCGGATCCCGGTCTGGGTAGTGTCCATCGAAAGAAGTAGCTTCCAGGCCGACCCCCGGTCCCGGTGACGGGGCGGGGGTCGGCCGGCTGGAAGCACGCAGAGACTCGATCCGCCGTCGCGATGGGGGCCATACATGACCGAGGATGCACCACTCCTGGAGCTCCGGGGAGTGAGCAAGTCGTTCGGGGCAGTCCAGGCCCTGAACAAGGTCGACCTCTCCGTGCCGGCCGGCAAGGTGACGGCGCTGGTGGGCGACAACGGTGCCGGCAAGTCCGTGACGATCAAGACGATCTCCGGGCTCTGGCCACCCACGGAAGGCCAGATCCTCTGGGAGGGCAAGCCCGCCAACATCCACAGCGTGAACGACGCCGAAGCACGCGGGATCACGACCATCTACCAGGACCTCGCCCTCTGCGACAACCTCGACATCGTGCAGAACATGTTCCTCGGGCACGAGAAACTGCGGCACCGGCTCCTTGACGAGACCGCAATGGAGATCGAGGCACGCAAGACGTTGGCCGACCTCCACGTCACGACGGTGCGCTCCATCCGCCAGCCGGTCGCGTCGCTGTCCGGGGGGCAGCGCCAATCCGTTGCGGTGGCCAAGGCGGTCTTGTCGGCCGCCAAGCTGGTGATCATGGACGAGCCCACCGCTGCGCTCGGGGTGGCCCAGACGGGCCAGGTGCTCGAGCTCATCAAACGGCTGTCGAGCCAAGGGACGGCAGTGATGGTGGTCTCCCACAACCTGGTTGACGTCTTTGCCGTGGCCGACCAGATCTCCGTCCTCTACCTGGGGCGGCTGGTGGCGCAGGGTCCGGCGTCCGACTTCGACACGCAGGTGGTGGTCGAGTACATGACGACGGGCCAGTCAACGCGGGCAGCGGCCGCGGGGGTGACGGAACCGTGACCGGCATCGTCGACGACCCGGTGGAATCCGGTCAGGGCTCGGAAGGACCGCGGCCCAATTCGGAGGACTCGGGCGGCGCCGTGGCACCCGAGGCGCTCGTTGCGCTGGCGCCCGAGGCGGTCCTGGCCGACTCCCTCGGCGACTACTTGCGGGCCTGGTGGAAGCGCATCCGCGGGGGTGAGAGCGGCGCGCTCCCGATCATCGTCGGCCTGATTGTCATCTGCATCTTCTTCGAGGTGCAGTCCAGCGCGTTCCTCACGGCGACCAACATCGTCAACCTCTTCGTCCAGGCCGCCTTCATCATCCTTCTGGGCCTGGCCGAGTTGTACGCCCTCATTCTCAGCGAGATCGACCTGTCCGTGGGCTACGTCGGCGCCGTGGGCGCGGCCATCGCGTTGGCCCTGATGGGGTCGCCGGCGGACTGGCCTTGGTGGGCCGCACTGATCGTGGGCATGGCCGCCTGCGCCGTCATCGGCGCGTTCCAGGGCGCCCTCATCACCAGGCTCAAGATCCCGTCGTTCGTCGTGACGCTGGCCGGATTGCTGGGCTGGCAGGGCGTCCTGATCTATGTCTTCGACGTCGACAAGGGTGCGGTCGGCGGCGTGATCACCATTTCGAACGGCACGATCGACGACCTTGTCAGCGGCAGCATGACCCCGGCTGCGGGCTGGATCGTGCTCGTTGTGACGGTTGGTCTCTTCGCCCTGGGCTCGATCCTCACGACATCGCGGCGACGCTCTCAGGGCCTGAGCGCGCCGCCACTGAGTATCACGCTGGCGACCGTCGGCGCCGTCGCCGTCGCCGGCGTCGTGCTCGTGTACATCTGCAACTTGAACCGGGGCGTTCTGACCCCGGTGCGAGGAGTGCCCTGGGTCATCCCGATCGTCGTCCTCATCCTGGTCGCCGCGTCGTTCCTCCTGGCCAGGACCCGGCTGGGGCGCTACATCTACGCCATCGGCGCAAGCCCAGAGGCCGCCCGTCGCGCCGGCATCCACGTGGCTCGGATCCGTACCATTGCGTTCGCACTCTGCAGCTTCACGGCGGGACTGGCCGCGGTGGTGTACGCATCACGCTTGGGTTCGCTCTCCGTGGGCTTCGACGGGGGTACCTACGTCCTGTACGCAGTGGCCGCCGCGGTCATCGGAGGTGCCAGCCTGTTCGGTGGGCACGGCAAGCCGATTCACCCGCTCCTCGGCGGCCTGGTCATCGCCACCCTCACCAATGGGCTGGCGCTGCTCAACATCAGCACCGCGGGAACCGACATCGCTACCGCTGCCGTCTTGCTCGTGGCCGTGGCCGTCGACTCCACCCTGCGCCGGAGGGGCAGATCGGGCGAGGCCTGACAGTCGGAGGCCATGAGCGGCCTGCTGGTACCAGGCGAACGCGGCGCCGTATCGCCGCGCCGGCTGCCGCCGCGCTGCTCGCCCTCGCCCGGGGTGGACCGGCGCTCGGCGCGACCATCTCGACCTCCCCGACCGCCATCTCGCCCTCGTGGACCGTCTATCACGGCGGTCCAAGTGGAGCGGGAGTTGCCACTGGGGTCACAGGCGTGAACGTGTCCTCACCGGCCTGGACGTCCCCCACCCTCGACGGCGAGCTCTACGGCGAGCCACTCGTGTCGGGAGGACGGGTCTACGTCGCCACCGAGAACGACACGGTCGATGCCCTGTCGGGCATCACGGGTGCGGTGCTGTGGTCGTCTCACCTCGGCACGCCGGTGCCGTCGGGGTCGCTCCCGTGCGGCGACATCGCCCCCACGGTCGGGATCACCGGCACGCCGGTGATCGACGAGGCGCGCGGGGAGCTCTTCGTGGTGGCCGACGAGCTCGTCAACGGCAAGCCGGCGCACAAGCTGGTCGGGCTGAACACGGACACTGGGAAGACCGAGTTGAGCCAGGACGTCGACCCGGCGGGCTCGACGCCGGCCGCTCTCCTCCAACGCACCGGGCTGACGCTCGATGCCGGCCGGGTCGTCTTCGGCTACGGCGGGAACTACGGCGACTGCTCGACCTACCACGGGTGGGTGATCTCGGCACCGGAAGTGGGTGGCCCTCCCGCTGCGTTCGCCGTCGACTCGGCCGCGGGCGAGAGCCAGGGCGCGGTCTGGATGGGCGGTGCGGCCCCCGTGGTGGACGCCAGCGGCAACATCTGGGTCGGAGTGGGCAACGGATCGGTGTACTCGTCCAGCCAAGCCTACGACGACAGCGACTCGGTGCTCGAGCTCTCACCCTCCCTCGCACTGGAGCAGTACTTCGCACCCTCGTCGTGGCCGTCTGACAACGCGCATGACCTCGACATGTCGACCGCCCCGGCGCTGCTCTCCGACGGCCAGGTGGTGGAGGCCGGCAAGGCGCGCATCGTCTACCTGCTCAGCGGGTCGAGCCTCGGGGGCATCGGCGGCCAGCAAGCCCAGCTGGGTGACGCTTGCGGCAGCGATATCGACGGGGGCGTGGCCATCGTGGGGACGACCGTCTACCTGCCGTGCCTGAGCGGCCCGATTGCGGTGCAGGTGTCGGCCTCCCCGGTCGGGCTCCATCTGCGATGGAGCGCCACGGTCGGCGGTGGGCCGCCCATCGTCGCTGCCGGACTCGTGTGGACCATCGGCTCGGACGGAGTCCTCTACGGCCTCAACCCGTCATCCGGCGCGGTGCAGGAACGGGCCACGATCGGTGTGCCCGCCAACCACTTCCCCACACCCTCGGTCGGCGCCAACCTGCTCCTGGCGCCCTCGGCGAACCGGGTGGTGGCCTTCCCGGCGTCCTCGGTCACTGCGCAGAGCACCACGACAACGACGGCTGCGCCGACGACCACGACGGCGCCAAGGACGACGACCACGACGGCGCCGGCCGCTCAATCGGGCGGAACCAGCCCTTGGGTCATCGTCGCCGCCAGCGTCGGCGGCCTCGCCGTCCTCGGCGGCCTGACCTGGTTCCTACGTCGCCGGCGGCGTTAGCGAGCAGAGAACAAGATCTCGAGCACCGTGCCCACGCCGGCCACGAGCAGCGAGATCGACACGATGACCGCCATCACCTGTATCAGCGGCCGATGCAGAGGCTCCCAGTCGCCGATGTCGGCGAACTGGTCCAGTTCGGTGCCGTCGGCGTCCGCCCACGCCGCCTCCTGGGGAGGGCGGTCGCGCCGGGGACTCGGCTCGCGGATCGCCAGGTACCCGACGAACGGGCCCAGCCCCTCTGGAAATTGGGGCTGTGGAGGTACGGGAACGTGACCCTGCATCGGCGGCCACATTAGCCATGCAGGTGCCGCCGCCGGCAGCTGACGTCTACCCTCTCGACCTATGGACGAACCCCAGCAGATCGGCTTCACTGCCTCCGAATCGACACCTCGCTTCCCCCGTGACCCCAAGCCGCCGCAAGGTGCGCCCAACGTCATTGCCATTGTGCTCGACGACACCGGCTTCGGCCACCTGGGGGCTTTCGGCTCGGACATCGGGACGCCGCACCTCGACGGCCTGGCGGCGGGCGGCGCGCCGTTCAACCGCTTCCACGTCACCTCGCTGTGCTCGCCGACGAGGGCGTCGTTCTTCACCGGCCGCAACCACCACGCGGTCGGGATGGGCTTCTTGGCCGATATACCCCTGGCCTTTCCGGGCTACCACGCCCGCCTGCCCAAGACTGCCGCCACGCTCCCCCGCCTCCTGCGCGACGCCGGGTACTCGACAATGGCCGTGGGCAAGTGGCACCTCACGCCGCGCTGGCAGCGCTCGGCGGCGGGGCCCTTCGACAGCTGGCCGCTCGGCCTCGGGTTCGAGCGTTACTACGGGTTCCTGCAGGGGGACACCAACCACTGGACCCCGAATCTCGTGTGCGACAACCACTACATCGAGCCGCCCCGGCGGCCCGAGGAGGGCTACCACCTGAGCGAGGACCTGGCCGACCAGGCCGTCCGCATGGTGCAGGACCAGCAGCAGGGGGCGCCGGGAAAGCCCTTCTTCCTGTACTTCGCCCTCGGCGCCATGCACGCCCCGCACCACGTAGCCCCCGAATGGGTCGACCCGTACCGGGGTGTGTTCGACAAGGGTTGGGACGCCTGGCGGGCGGAGCTGTTCGCACGCCAGAGCGCATCGGGCATGGTGCCGGAGGGCACCGTGCTGACGGAGCGGCCCGAGTGGGTCCAGGCCTGGAGCGACCTGACGGGCGACGAACGCCGCATGCTGGCGCGCCAACAAGAGGTCTTCGCTGGCTTCCTGACGCATACGGACGCCCAGATCGGCCGGGTCCTGTCGTCGCTCGAGAGCCTCGGAGCCCTGGACAACACGTTGGTCATGGTCTTCTCCGACAACGGGGCCAGCGCGGAGGGGGGCAAGGCCGGCAGCTTCAACGAGCACCGGTTCACCGCGCACATCCGGGAGTCAATGGCGGAGAACCTCGCCCACTACGACGACTGGGGCGGATTCAGCACCTACAACCACTACTCGTGGGCGTGGGCCTGGGCGGGCAACACGCCGCACAAGCTCTGGAAGCGCTACACGTGGCTGGGCGGGACGCGGACGCCCCTCATCGTGCACTGGCCCGGACGTATCACCGAACCCGGCACCGTGCGGGGCCAGTTCGCCCACGCCATCGACCTCATGCCGACCATCATGGGCGCCGCCGGCCTCGAGATCCCGGACGAGGTCGACGGCGTGGCCCAGCAGCCCGTGGACGGGACAAGCCTGCTGTCGACGCTCGGGGACCCGTCGGCTCCCGAGCTGCACCAGACGCAGTACTTCGAGATGATGGGATCGCGTTCCATCTACCACGACGGGTGGAAGGCGACGACCAATCACATCAGCACCGGCATCCTCGACGAGGAGGAGCTCGCCATCGGTAGCCGTAACTTCGAGGAGGACCGTTGGGAGCTCTTCGACCTCTCGGTGGACTTCTCAGAGGCAACCGACCGCGCCGATGACGAACCCGAGCGGCTCCGGAGCATGCGCGACCTATGGGACGCCGAGGCGCATCGCAACAACGTCCTCCCCATCTCCGACGGCCTGGTCGACCGCTTCGGGGGCTTCATCCCTCCGTTATGGCCCGCCGGCCCCTCGCGGACGTTCCGTCCCGGCGGCGGTGCGGTCGCCGACGAATCGGTTCCGATGCTCTGGGGAGGATTCGACATCACGGCGGACGTCGACACCGACCGCGACGGGGCTGACGGCGTCGTGTTCGCCCTCGGCGACTGGTTCGGGGGCTATGCCCTCTACCTCGTCGGTGGGCGCACCCACTTCACGTTCGCCCGGGCCGCGGACGCGGTCGAGCTGGCGATGTCGTCGGTCCTCGCCGCCGGACACCACGAGATCGGCATCTCCTACGCGGTGGGACAAGACGGCGGGGCGGGCCGCATGGTCCTGCTCGTCGACGGGGCGCAGGTCGACGAGGCGGCCGTCGAGGGGATGCTCCCGATAGCCGTCCAGCACGGCGGGGCGGGATTGCGATTGGGCCGGGACAGTGGGTTCCCCGTGTCGGCGCGCTACAGCCCGCCGGCGCCCTTCACAGGAACGGTGCACGGGGTCCGCGTGGACACCCCGGGCTCGCGACGGCCCGACACGGCTGACGAGGTGCGCACCGCGCTGCACTCCGACTGAGTGCCGGGTGGAATTCAGGCTTCGGCGGCCGCGCTGCGGGCGTGGGACAGGTGCTCACGGGTGTGGCGCGCCGGGACGGACGCCAGCTCGAAGGTGGGAAAGGCGCGGCCGCCGGCCGGTCCGAACACGGCGCTGCGGTCGAGCTCCTCGTCGCTCAACGCCCGGAGCGTCGCCGCGAGCCGGGCGCCGTTGTCCTCGAGCAGCGACACCGTCTCCGTCGGCGTGACGGACGCGGCGCGCACGGCGTGCGCGGCATTGGCCTCGTCGATCGTGTCGGCCGTGTCGGTGACGCCGTCACCCTGAGCCATCTCCTCCACCCACCGCCGGGTGTTCCCGTGCGACTCGGCAATGTGATGGAGCACGACGCCCACCGTCCACCCTTCGCCCGGCACAGGCCGCATCCACGCGTCCTCGCTACACGATCGGGCGAACGCCACCGCCTCCGCATTGGCCCACGCGAAATCGTCGGCGAGCGCCCCCGACCGCTCACTCGCCATGTGGCACTCCGGCCAGCTCGCTCAGCTCCTCAATGCGCCACGCTCCTGCGGCGGCACCCTCGGCGGCGGCCCGAGAGGCCAGTCGCTGCAGCAGGGCGTTCACGGGTGTCGGCACGCCGTGGAGGCCGCCCATCAGCACGATCTCGCCGTTGAGGAACTCGGCTTCGATGGAGCCCGCGCCACGGGCGAGGCTCTGCCAGCTGGAGCCGCCCTGCCACTCGCCCGAGGACGTCGGCGCCAGCTGCAGGAGGTCGCCCCGCCGCTCGCGGTCCTCCTCGGAGCTCGCGACATCGATCCCCGCAGCGGCCAGCGCGTCCTTGCCCTCGCGCTGCGCCTCACGGGCCAGCGGGCCGAACCTGCCCTCGGGGCCAGCCAGGGCCTCGACCGCGTTGGCCAGGTTCATCAGGAGCTTGCGGTACTTCCAGCGCATGATGTCGGGCCGGGCCACCGACTGGAACGTCGTGGTCGCGATGGCGTCCGCGATCGCCTGGCCCCGATCGTCCAGGCCAGCCGGGAAACAGCCCAGATCGAGCATTCCAGAGACGGGGGCCGAGTGGACCTGGACCACACCAGGGCGCAGTTGGGTGGCCGGGCACATCACGCACATCCCATAGGTGTGCGGGAAGTGGCGCAGCACGCGGCGCTCGTTCTCCACCCCGTTCTGCATGCAGACCACCGGGGTCGACGGGGGCGCCACGCCCAGCTGGGTGAGCGCATGGTCGGTGTGCTGGCCCTTCACCGCCAGCAGCACGACGGCGTCCCCGTCGGCATCGCCCTCCCACGACACGTGCGCCGGATCCGGGACGGCAGGGATGGGCAAGGTGGCGGTCTCACCCGGCGCCTCCAGGACGAGGCCTGATTGCAGGGCGCGGCCGTGCTCGCCCCGGGCAACCAGGGTGACGTCGAAGCCCCTCTGGAACAGGCGGGCGCCCACAGCACCTCCGATGGCACCGGCCCCCAGGACGACGAAGCGCATGGAATGCACTCTGCCACGTGTCAAGCTTTGCACGTGTCGTCGTTGAACCCCGTGGAGCGCGCGACTGCGCTGGGGGGCACGGTGGTGGGCGCGCCGCTGCGCCTCGTCGGCGGACTGACAGCTCCGGCCCGTGGGGACATGGCCCGGTCCGTACGGCGGGCCATCGGCATCAAGGAGGCGCCGGCCCCGATCGCCAGCGACCCGGACGAGGCCTATCTGCCGCCCGGCGGGATGGCGAGGAGGGTCCACGCCGACCTTCCCGTCATGTTGATCGGTGGCGTCGAGCGCGCTGATGCTCCAGGCACTGCACCCGCTCGCCATGGCCGGCGTGGCGGAGCACTCCAGCTATCAGGAGGACCCGCTGGGTCGCCTGCGCCGGACGGCGTCCTTCGTCGGCACGACGACCTTCGGCACGGTGGACCAGGCCGAGGCGGCCATCGCCCAGGTGCAGCGGGTACACCGCCGAGTCAAGGGCATCGCCCCCGACGGCCGGCCCTACTCGGCCGACGATCCGGAGCTGGTGACCTTCATCCACGTGGCCGAAGTGGCGAGCTTCCTGGCCTCCTCACAGCGTTACGGGACCCGGGCCTTGACCCCCCATGAGTGCGACCGCTACTACGAGGAGGTCGCGCCGGTGGCGCTGGCTCTCGGGGCGACCTGGGCCCCACGCTCGTCGGCCGAGGTGGAGAGCTACCTCCTGCGGCTGCGGCCCGAGCTGTACGCGGGCCCACAGGCCAGGGCGGCGCGGGACTGGCTGCTACGGGGGGTGGCGCGGCGGCCGAGCGAGCGCGCCGTCTACTCCCTGGTGCTGGCGGCCGCGATCGGCGTCTTGCCGGGGTGGGCCCGACGGGAGCTCGGGCTGTCCGTGGCGGGACCGCTCGACCTGCTCGTCGACACCGCGGCGGTGACGCCGCTGACGCGCGGGCTGTCCGCCGCGCTGCGCTGGATGGTCGCCCCGCCCGAGTGACCTGGCTCAGGTGGCGAGCGAGAGCCCGCCGTCGACCACCACGACCTGGCCGGTGACGTAGCTGGCGCGTGCCAACGACAGGATCACCTCGGCGACGTCTGCGGGTTGGCCCGAGCGTTTGAGGGGAGCGACCTGGGAGACCACCTCGCGCACGACGTCCCAATCCGCCGTCCACGGCGTGTCGACGAGGCCGGGCGCCACGGCGTTGACCCGCACCTCGGGTCCGACCACCTTGGCCAGCAGAGCGGTCATGTGATTGAGGGCGGCCTTGCTGGCGGCGTAGGGGATGGAGGAGCCGGTCGGGCGCACGCCGGCCACCGACGCGACGTTCACCACCGATCCGCGGGCCTCGCGCAGGGCCGGCATCGCCGCGACCGACACGGCCCACGTCCCGAAGACGTTGACTTCGAAGATGCGCCGCCACACGTCGACGGACGCCGCCGCCAGGTCGTGATGCGGAATCACCGCGGTGGTCCCCGCATTGTTCACGAGCGTGTCGAGTCGGCCCCAGCGCGCCAGCGCGGCGTCGACCATCCGTTCGGGCACACCCGGTTCCGTGATGTCCCCCTGCAGGTAGAGCGCGTCGGGCAGGGAGGCGGCGACGGCCTCGCCCTGCTCCACGGAACGCGACGAGTTGACGAGGACGGCGGCGCCCTCGGCGGCGAAGGCCCGCGCGGTGGCTTCCCCGATGCCGCTCGAGGAACCCGTGACGACCACCACCTGCCCCGCGAGGGAGGCGCTGCTCACCGCCGTGCCGTCACTGGGGCTCGATCCCCCAACGGGCGGTCCACTCCTGCCCCGGCTGGAGCGCGATGACGTCCGTGCCGGTGCGCAGCGCGTTGGGCGGGCACGTCATGGGCTCAATGGCTACCGCCCGACGCCGGCGCTGCACCTCGCCGAGCGTGTCGCCCGTGTACACCATGAGGTAGGGAAAGGCGTCATCGACCCACAGGGCGGCACCGCCCACGCCGCGGGGGGCATCGAGAGTCGCCCGGGCCAACCCGTCCGCGTCGCGGTCCAAGGTGGTGAAGGCCGTGTCGAGCACGGCCGGCCCGACGAAGCGCGCCGTCGTGAAGTCCCGATCGGTGCCCTCGACCGGCGTGCGTGCGCCTGTCGGCAGTCCCCGGTCGTCCATGTCGAGGGTATGGCGCGCCGGCACCTGCAGGATCGCACCGTCGACGGTCTCGGGCCCGGCGGTCAGGTAGGGATGGAAGCCGATCCCGAACGGGATCGAGCCCTCTTCCAGCGACTGTGCCCTCGTGGTGACGGTCAGGCCCTCCCGGCCCACGTGGTACTCAAGCTCGAGCAGGAGGGAGAAGGGGTAGCCGGGCGAGGGATGGAGCTGCAGCCGGAGGGAGAGTTGGTTCTGATGGCGGGTCTGGAGCGTCCAGGGCATCCAGCGCACCAGGCCGTGGATGGCGTTGCGGCGCTCCGGCTCGTCTAGGGCGGCCTGGGCGCGCACCCCGTTGAACTCGTAGCGGCCGTCGGCGAGGCGGTTGGGCCACGGGGCGAGGACCTGTCCCCGGCCCGAATGGGACCACTCGTCGGCGCCGAATCCGTCGAGGACCGTGGTCGAGCCCACCGAGTAGGCCCGGAGGGTGGCACCCACCTCGCAGACGACCACTTCCTGGCTGCCGTGCCCGATGCGCCACTGCTGCCCGGTGGGCGAGGCGATGGAGATCCTGGGTGAGTGGGCCGGCATTGCGAGTGAATTGAAGCAGACCGGGGCCGGGGCATGGGTGACGGCCGTTCAGGGAGAGGCGTGACGTCGGGGTGACATCGACCCGAACGGGGGATGGACGGGCCCTTGGACCCCGAACGGTGGGCGATAGGGTGAGCACGCCGTGAGAATTCTCGTCACGAACGACGACGGAGTGACCGCCCCGGGGCTGGCGGCGCTCACGAGGTCGTTGGTGGCCTGGGCCGGCGCAGCGGGCGGCCACCCGCCGCACGAGATCATCGTGGTGGCGCCGAGCTCCAACTACAGCGGCGCGGGCGCCGCCGTCGGCTCGGTGACCGATCACACGAGCATCACCTACCAGCGCGCCTTCGTCGAGGGCGCCGAGAGCGTGGAGGCCTACGGGCTCGATGCCTCCCCCGCCCTGTCGGTCATCGCAGGTGCCCTGGGGGCCGTCGGACCCAAGCCCGACCTGGTGCTCTCGGGCATCAACCATGGTGTCAACGTGGGCCGCTCGGTGCTCCACTCCGGCACGGTCGGAGCGGCGCTCACCGCCAGCCAGCTGGGGATCAGCGCACTCGCGGTGTCGCTACGCGTCGGCGACGGACCCGACCCCTGGGAGTCGGGCGCCGACCTCGCCGTCGCGCTCATGCCGCTCCTGGTGGCCGCGCCGGTCCGCACGGTGCTCAACCTGAACGTGCCACACCTTCCCCTGGCCGAGATCCGGGGCCTGCGTTGGGCCCGGGTGAGCGGGGCCGGCCTGATCAAGTCCGCCGCGGGGCGCCGGGAACTGGGAGGCGCCCAATGTCGAGGAGATCGAGGGGCCGGCAGCGGCCGAGGCGGCGCGCTCGGTCATGGAGGGCGAACCCGACGAGAAGGGCGAGATCGTGCTGACCGTGGGCTCGCCTTTCCCCCATTCGGGCGATCTGGGGCTGACCGACTCCGGAGCCGAGGACGCCACGCTGGTGGCCCAGGGCTACGCCGCCCTGACCGCGCTGCGTGGACCCCGGGCCGAGGAGGACCAGGAGCTGCTGGCGCGGCTCGACGCCGGGCTCGGACCGGCCCTCGCGGGCTTCGACTTCCACGCTTGAGCTCGGCTCGGCCGAGGCGATCCTCGACCAACTTCAGACGTGGTGACGAGACCCGCCCGGAGTTTTCGGGACTTCCACCGCCGCTTTTTGCACACGTCTCACCGGCGGGCGGGACCGTTCTGCCCCGATGGTCAAGACGCCCACCCGGTTCGGTGCCGCAGCAGCCCTGTCCAACGAGAAGATCGCCGAGCGTCTCGACGGGCTCTTCCGTCAGAAGGCGGCCGTCGAGGGGGCGATCGTGGTGTTGTTGGGCGAGGTCGGCTGGCGCCAGGCGTATCGAGATGAGGGAGCGACCGGCCCTGAGCCCTGGGCCACAGAACGCTTTGGCGTCGCCGCGCCCACCGCCCGGACGAGCTCGAGCGCGGCGGCCTGATCAGCACAGACACGGTCCGCCAGATCGCCTGCGACGCCACTATCACCCTCGCCCTCGACGACGACGTCGGCCACACCATGCACGAGGGCCGGGCCCGCCGCGAACCGAATCCAGCCCAGCGCCGTGAGGTGATGCGCCGGGATCGCCATTGCCGCTTCTCGGGCTGTACCAACGTGACCTTCACCAACACCCACCATGTGGTGCCCTGGAAGCCCGGCGGGCGCACCGACCTCGACAATCTCGCGCTCATGTGCCTGCACCACCATCACGTGGTGCACACCAAGGGCTGGACCATGACCGGCAACGCGAACGAGGAGCTCACCTTCGTCGGCCCCAAGCGCCGGGTCATGGTTTCGCGCCCCTCCCGCGGTGGAGCACGGTAACGGCTGGGCCGCGATCAGGGCGAGCGGGCTAACTCTTCCAGTCAGTCGTCCTCGCCTGGCGGTCGCCGGCGCCTCTTGGTCTCGGAGCGCCGGCGCTTGGCGTCGACGCGCCGGACCTGGGAGCTCTTTGTGGGCCGGGTCGGTGCCCGCGCCGGCTGGACGCGGAGGCCAGCGTCCAGCTTGGTCGCCAGACGCTTGAGGGCCAGCTCGCGGTTGCGCGCCTGAGACCGTGACTCCGATGCGCTGGCCCGCACGACCGCGCCTATTCGCTCGAGGAGGCGGGCCCGCTGACGCGGGCCGAGCGTCTGGGAGGCGCCGACGTCGAACTGCACCTCCACCCGACTCAGCGTGCGGTTGGCGTGCTGCCCCCCCGGACCGCCCGACGTCGTGGCCCGCCAGGAGATCTCGGAAAGGGGCAGATCGAGTCCTCGGTGCACGTGTAGCGTCTCGTCGCCGACCACCCGACGAGCGTACGGGGGCCCGGGTACGCTCCGTGGCCATGGACTACCGACACCTCGGACGCTCGGGCATGCTCGTCTCCGCCCTCTCCTACGGCAACTGGATCACCCACGGCAGCCAGATTGAGGAGGACGCCGCCGTGGCCTGCGTGAAGGCGGCCCTCGACGTTGGCATCACGACCTTCGACACGGCCGACGTCTACGCCATCGGCGCGGCCGAATCCGTGCTGGGCCGGGCGCTCAAGCACGTGCGGCGCGAGTCGATCGAGATCTTCACCAAGGTCTATTGGCCGACCGGGCCCAACCCCAACGACCGCGGGCTGTCGCGCAAGCACATCATTGAATCGCTCCACTCGTCGCTCGTGCGGCTGCAGACCGACCACGTCGATCTGCTGCAGGCACACCGGTACGACTACGAGACGCCGCTGGAGGAGACCCTGCGCGCCTTCGACGACCTGGTGCGCCAGGGCAAGGTCCACTACATCGGTGTCTCCGAGTGGACGGCGGATCAGATTCAGGACGCCCTGCGCCTAGCCGACGAAATGGGCTTCGACCGCATCGTCTCCAACCAGCCCCAGTACTCTTTGATCTGGCGCGTCATCGAGGCCGAGGTGGTCCCGCTCTGTCAGAAGGAAGGTGTGAGCCAGATCGTGTGGTCCCCCCTCGCCCAGGGCGTCCTCACGGGCAAGTACCCCCCGGGCGAGGCCCACCCACCGGCCGGCTCGCGGGCCATCGGCCCCGAGGGCGGCGAGATGAGCTGGCTGCTGCGCGACGAGGTTCTCGAGCCCGTGCAGGCCTACGCCGCACTGTGCCGCGAAGCGGGCTACACGCCAGCATCAGTGGCGCTGGCGTGGGTGCTCCGCAACGAGAACGTGAGCAGCGCCATCGTCGGCGCCAGCCGGCCCGAGCAGATCGGCGAGAACGTCAAGGCTCTCGATGTCGTGCTGGAGTCCGACTTCGTCGAGGCGATCGAGAAGGTGCTGGAACCGACCACGCTGTTCGACCCCGGGTTCACCCTCAGCCCGGCCACCCGGCCCTGATGCGGGGTCAGGCGGCTCAGCCCGGCGGGTCGAAGCGAGACGTGAAGGAGCGCACGTGGAGCGTGGAATGCGTGCGGTGTTCCTCGAAGACCCGGGTATAGCCCGTGTGTGCGATGCGCCAGCCGTCGTCCGTCAGCCGGTAACGGTCGGCGTAGAAGGCGGTCCCGGCGATCTCGAGGTCGGCGGCCGGCACGATGACACGGTCCTGCAGGTACCAGGTGCCTTCGGCCGTGGTCGGCGAGGTGAAGGTGATCTCGGGATGATGGCCGTGATGCTCGGTCACCATGCCCGTGTCACCCAGGACCGAACCGAGCCAGGTGACGATGGCGGTCCTTCCCTCGAGCACCGTCCTGCCGTCCTCGTAGGACGCGGTGACGTCCTCGGTCAACAGCGCGCCGAGGTCGTCGAACTGCTTGAGGTCGAGTGTCCGGAAGTAGGCGTACTTCAGGCGGCGTATGGCCTCGAGCTCGGCCGCGGTATCCACGGATGCACCCCTTTCGGTCCGGCCCGCGCGGGCCGCGGCCAGGGTACTTTGCATCCGAGTTGGCGGGTGAACCGCTGCGGGACCACGATCTCCGGAGTGCACCCGGACCGAAAGCGCCAGCGCATCGCCGTCTATGGCGTCTGCCGGGACCCGGAGGGGCGCCTTCTTCTGGCGCGGGCCTCGCCGTCGATCACCCTGCAGGGCCGCTGGTTTCTCCCCGGCGGCGGCGTGGAGCACGGCGAGGACCCGACCGACTCGCTCACCAGGGAGATCAAGGAGGAATCAGGCCTGACCGTGTCCCTCGGGCGGTTGCTCGACGTCCTCTCGGACGTGCGGACGATCCCCGACGGCACCATCCTGCACACGGTGCGCCTCATCTACCGCGTGGACTCCTGGGCGGGGACGCTGCGGCCCGAGACCGACGGCACGACGGACGCCGTTGGATGGTTCACGCCCGAGGAGGTGCGCGCCCTGCCGCTGGCGCACTACGTCCAGACCGTCGTGGACCGGCTGCTGTGAGCGGGTCCGACGCCGATGACGGGCGTCACCATGTGGTCATCATCGGCTGCGGCTTCGGCGGGCTCTTCGCCGCCCGTGCTCTCAAGCGGTCGCCCGTGCGAATCACCCTCATCGACCGGACCAACCACCACCTCTTCCAACCGCTGCTGTACCAGGTGGCCACCGGGATCCTCTCGGAGGGCCAGATCGCGCCCGCCATCCGCGACGTGCTGCGGAACTACCCGTCCCTGCGCGTGATCTTGGGTGAGGTGGGGGACATCGACGTCGAGGCCCGCGAGGTCCGCGTCGACGAGTTCGGCAAGCCGCTCACCATCGGCTACGACAGCCTCATCGTTGCCGGCGGTGCATCGAGCTCCTACTTCGGTCACGACGAGTTCCGCGCCTCCTCGTGCAGCATGAAGTCCCTCGACGACGCCCTGGCGTTGCGGGGCAACATCTTCGGCGCATTCGAGCTGGCCGAGGCAGAGATCGACCCCGAGGAGCGCCGGCGCCTCATGACATTCGTCGTCGTCGGCGGCGGTCCGACCGGCGTGGAGATGGCGGGCCAGCTGCGCGAGCTCTCCCGACGGGCGCTCCGCCGCAATTACCGCATGATCGACCCGGTCGACACCCGCGTCGTCCTGGTCGAGGGCGTCGACCGCCTCGTCGGGTCGATGGGTTCGTACCTGTCGCGGCTGACGGCACGCGATCTCACCCGCATGGGCGTTGAGATCCATCTGAATGCCTTGGTGACCAACATGGACGAGTCCGGTGTCGAGATCACCAAGCAGGACGGCAGCACCGAGTGGATCCCCTCCGCCACCAAGGTGTGGGCGGCCGGTACCCGTGCGGCGGGGCTGGGGGCCACCGTGGCCGGCGCGGCGGAGGCCGAGACCGACACGGCCGGTCGGGTCGTGGTCAGCCCCGACTGCTCACTCCCCACCCATTCCGAGGTGTTCGTCGTGGGCGACCTGATGGCGCACCGCGACGACCTGCCGGGCGTGGCTGAGGTGGCAATGCAATCGGGCATCCATGCCGCCCACTCCATCGTGCGGCGCCTCGATGGGAAGCCGACCAAGCCCTTCCACTACCGCGACCTCGGGACGCTGGCCGTGATCTCGCGCTTCACCGCCGTGGCCAAGATCGGTCCGCTGCGCGTGGGCGGCTTCGTCGGATGGCTGCTGTGGCTCGTCGTCCACATCACCTTTCTCACCGGTTTCAAAAACCGGTTCGGCGCGCTGACCCGCTGGCTCGTCAGCTTCGTCGGGCGAGGGCGCTACGAGCGGGCGCTCACCGGCCGCTGGGTCGCCCGGACGAAGCGAGCCACTGAATCTGCGTAAGGTTCCGGCCGGAACAGACGACGAAACGGGGGATCGACCCATGCCCATCAACGTCACGCCCATTGAAGGGCTCGGTGACCACATCAACGACATCCGCCTCCGCACGGCCCGGATCGTCAACGAGCGGATTCTTCCCAACGAGTCCCAGCTGTGGCAGGCCCGGGGCAGCGGTGCCAGCGACGAACAGCGCGCCCAGGCCAGGGCACTGCGGCAGCAGATCCAGGACGAGGTGAAGAGCGAGGGGCTCTGGGCGCCCCATCTCCCGCCCGAGTACGGCGGGATGGGCATCGACTTCATGGCGCACGCCTACATGAACGAGATCCTGGCCTATGCCATCGGCGCGGCGTCATTGTTCGGCGTGGTGGCACCGAACTCGGGTAACCAGACGATCTTGGTCAAGTACGGGACGGAGGAGCAGAAGCAGAAGTGGCTCCTCCCGCTCATTGAGGGGACCATGCAGTCGGGCTTCTCCATGACCGAACCAGAGAACGCCGGCTCGGACCCGCGTTCCATTCAGACCACCGCCATCCGTGAGGGTGACGAGTGGGTGATCAACGGCCACAAGTGGTTCACCTCCAACGGTCTGGCGGCGGACTTCTTCATCGTGATGTGCCGGGCCAAGGAGTCCAAGGACGACGAGGGGCCGGGGCGAATGGTCCAGATCATCGTGCCGACCTCGAACCCGGGCGTCATCATCGAGCGCGGGATCGGGATCTGGGGTAGCGCCAAGTCGGATCATTGCGAGGTCCGCTACGACCAGGTCCGCGTCCCGCAGGAGAACCTGCTCGGCCAGGTCGGCGACGGGCACAGGGCGGCGCAGGACCGCCTGGGGGCCGGGCGCATCTTCCACTGCATGAATTCGGTAGGCCAGATGTGGCGCGCCTTCGACCTCATGGTCGAGCGCCTGCTGACCCGCGAGGTGCACGGTGGGCTCCTCAAGGACAAGCAGTTCATGCAGGGCTTCGTGGCCGACAGCTACATGGACCTGCAGGCCGCCCGCCTGATGACGATCCACGCCGCTGAGAAGGTGGACAAGGGTGACCCCCAGGCCCGTACCGAGATCAGCGCCATCAAGGTCTTCGTGCCGGCGGCCTACAGCCGGGTCGTTGACCGGGCCATCCAGGTCTGGGGGGCGGCGGGGGTGACCAGCGACCTCCCCCTGGCCCAGATGTACCTCGGCGCCCGCACGCTGCGCCTGGCCGACGGTCCCGACGAGGTGCACCGCATCCTCATCGCGAAGAATGTCCTCCACCACTACGAGAAGGGCGAGAGCTGGGACTTCGCCGGATGATGGCGCCGTGAACCTGGACTCGGGCCCGGCGGGCATGCGGACGAACCCGATCAGCCGGTTCCCGGAGGGGGCGATGGAGCTGGGCTCGGCCCGCGGTCCATGGTGGCGGGCGTCGTCCGGGCCAGCACCGCCGCCGCGCCGCACATGACCGCGAAGGCGACGATGCCGACGGCGAGTCGGAAGGCGTTCTCTGTGAAGACCTCGGCGAAGACCCAGACACTGAGCACGATGCTCACAATCGGGTCGACGATGACGATGAACGGCTGCGAGATGCTGAGCGGACCGACGTGGAGCGCGGCCTGGTCGAGGAGCTCGGCCACGATGCTGACCACGATCAGCGCGTAGACCGGCCAGTGGGTGAACATGCCCACCGGCCCGAATTGGGTGAGCGTGTCCGTCATCGCCTTGATGAAGGTGGCGACCAGCGCCCACAGGATGGCGGTGGCCGCACCCAGCGCCGCCGCCCGGCGTACCGGCGAGCCGCTCCGACCGACGAGAGCCAGGATCGCGGCCGCCCCACCCGTCGCGACGGTGGCACCGATCCAGGCTGAGCTGGTGGGCTGGGTGTGGCCCCCGGTCGGCTCGGACACGGCAACGAAGAGCGCCAGTGACCCGCAGGTCACCGCGGCGGCCCACCAGGTGATGTCCCGGATCTGCTGGCGGATCCACAGTCGGCGCAGCACCAGGGCGAAGACCAGCTCCGTCACCAGGAGGGGCTGCACCACCGACATCTGCCCGTTGTGCAGGGCGAGGGCCTGGAAGATGAAGGACCCTCCCAGCGCGACCCAGCCGAACAGCCACATCGGGTTCGACACCAGGTAGCGGACGAAGCGCCACCCCTTGGAATGACCCGGGTCGCTGATGCTCGCGATGTGCTGGGTGACGAGGTTGAGTGCGTTGGAGAAGGCCGCCCCCAACGCGAACAGGATCGTTACCACGGACCCGCTGCGGCAGTCAGGCCGCTCGGGCCGTGCACACCCACCCGAGGTCGTACGTACGCACCTGCACCGACCCGAAGCCCGCTGCGGTCAGGCGGGACTCCAGCTCCTCGGGATCGATCGGGTTGTAGGTGTCGTCCTCGTGGAAGCGCGCACTGCCCTCGCTGTAGATCCCGTCGGCCGCCACCAGCGCGCCGCCGGGTTCCAACACCCGGACCAATTCGGCGAATACCCGGTCCTGCGCCTCGGCAGGCGCGATGTGGTGGAGCATGTGGAAGGAGGCGGCACCGGTGAAACGTCCCGGCGCGAAGTCGAGCGCCGTGGCGTCGCCCACGACGACCTCGACGTTGCCTCCGGCCATCCGCCGCGCCAGGGCGGCCGCCAGCCCCTCGTCCAGCTCGACCGCGGTGAGATGCGCGGTCTTGGTGCGCAGGATGTCGGTCGTGAACCCCGGTCCGGGGCCGATCTCGATCGCGGCATCGCCCAGCTCGACGTCGTGCAGCGCGACGGGGAGGATCGTGTCGTAGACGAGCTGGCGCCAATGGTCGCTGGCGCAGTACTCCATGTGGCCCGGATTCATGCGGCGAGGCTCAGCCGGGCGCCTGGACCTGGTACTCGTCCTTCCACCAGCGCGCCGTGCGCACCTCCTCGGGATCGGTGCGCAGCGCGGGGTCCTGACCCAGGTCCGCCGGCGTGGGCCCGATGCGGTCGGCCACCGGGCGCAGCGCATCGAGGTCGAAGTCGTAGCAGCGGGCCGCCGTCTCGCCCAGCAGCTGACGGGCGTCCTCCACCGGAATGCCGCCGAAGTCGCCCCGCAGGCGTTCCTGGGTGTGGGGCCAGGTGCCCTCCGGGTGCGGGTAGTCCGTCCCCCACATGACGACATCACAGCCCAGGATGTGGCGGCGGCGGATCTCCTCCCGCGACATGGTCGACGCGCCGATGAAGATGTTCTCACCGAAGTAGTCCGAGGGCAGCTTCGAGATCTTCCCCTTGAGCAGCGCCGCCATCTTCTTGGTGGTGTGACCGCCACCCATGTACTGGTCCCACTTCCACATCATGTCGGCCGCCCAGTAGGCGGCGGCCTCGGTCACGACGTACTTCAGGCGCGGGAACCGTTCGAAGGCGCCGGAGAAGAGGAGGTGCCACATCGGCCGGGCGGCCCACCACACCACCTCGGCGAGGTAGATCCCGATGTTGTCGTTGTACTCGTCCTGGGGCGCCTCACCCGAGTGGGTGTGCACCGGGAAACCGGTCTCCTGGCAGGCCGCCCACACCGGGTCGTAGTCCGGGTGGTTGTAGGGCATGCGGTCGTGCCACATGGTCGGGACCATGATCCCGCGGATGCCCGGTTGCTCGGCCAGCCACTCGATCTCCGCGACCGAGCGCTCGACGCCATGGGTGATGGGCACCAGCGCGATGCCGCCATGGCGCTGCGGGCTGCGGCTGCACATCTCGGCCAGGAAGCGGTTGTGGGCCCGCGCCCCGGCGAAGGCCAACTCGGGGTCGGCAATAGCGCCCGCCGACAGGCCGGCGCCGAAGGGCGGCGACGCCATGCCCGTGATGGCGTCGGCGTCGGCGAACATGACTTCGGCCGTAACACCATCGGCATCGAGCTCCTTGTCGCGTTGGTCGATGTCCCAGGC
The DNA here is from genome assembly GCA_963755375.1 of uncultured Acidimicrobiaceae bacterium. GTDB lineage: Bacteria > Actinomycetota > Acidimicrobiia > Acidimicrobiales > RAAP-2 > Bog-473. Next base: position 1,422,699 of record CAVWKG010000016.1, read on the forward strand.
GCCGCGCAGGCCTTCCTCGTTGTCGGTCTCCCACCCCATGATGTAGTCGTAGTTCATCTGAAGCTGCTGGTCACGGTTGGCGTGACGCTCGGCCAGGTACTCGTCGAACTGACGGTGGTAGGCCGCGTCGAGGTAGGGCCGGTAGCCCTCGCAGGGCAAGCCCGCATGGGCGTCGGCGGAGATGATCAGGTAGCGGTCGCTCATCGCTTCGCCCCGGGCACCGAGAGGTCGTCATAGCGCTGATGGATGAACGGCTCGAGCCCCGCCCGCGGCACGGGCCCGATGATGCGGCCCACCTGGGTGGAGGCCCGCTCCGTCCAGTTGAGGTCTACCATGCGGCGCACCACGAGGTCCGCCACCGGATCGAGGGGCGCCTCCTTCAAGATGAGCTCGCCCTCAATCGATTCGTACAGGCGCGTCCGCTCGGTCTTCTCGCCGTAGACGAGGAGAGGGTCGTGGTCGAGCTCGCCGGCCTCCTCGCAGGAGGGCGACAATTTGAACCAGAAGTCGGTCTTCTCCAGTTCGTAGTTCTCCCGGGTCCCGCTCACCTTGCCCGTGATCTCACAGATCACCGAGCCCATGCGCGCGATGCGAGCCGACACGTTGGCCCCGTCGCGGGTGACCTCGACCTCGGCCAGCTTCTTGGGCTCGCCGTTGACCTCTCGGCCACCGATGAGCGACTGCTCGGTCGTCATGGGCATGAAGACCGGGTACTCCCCCAGCCGGTCCTCGTGCCGCGCCTGCACGCCGATCCAGCCGGCGCCGAAGACGGGCAACCCGGGCATCTCGACCCTGGTGATGGTGATACGGACCAGTGGAGCTGGGCCCGGTTCGAGGGGCGGCGGCAGAATGGCCGCCACGATCTCAGGGTCCGTCTCGTAGACGGCCGTGACCGCCTCGGACCAGATGTCGGCTTTCTTGGCCTCGATCTCGCGGTTCACTTGCGTGGCTCGGGCGCCGTAGCGGACCGTCGTCATGTGTCCTCCCATCTGCTCACCAGGCACGCAGGATCTGCGTGGGGTCGAAGGCGTTACAGGTCGTGGTGGTCGGCCAGTTCTCCGGTGCCAGCGGCCGGGCAACCTCGGCCACCGGCGGGCCGACCCGGTCGCCGACGGGCCGCAGCCGGTCGAGGTCGAACCCGTAGAACGCCGCCGCCGTCGACTCCACCATGGCGCGCACCTCGGGCTCGGGGAAGTCCGCGAACGCGACCCGGAGCGCTTCGGTGGTGTACGGGTAGCTGCCCTCGGAGTGCGGGTAGTCCGCCCCCCACATAATGTGCTCGATCCCGAGGTCGCGGCAGAGCGGCGCCTCGCTGGGGCGCAGGAAGCTGGCCCCGATCCAGAAGTTGCGGGCGAAGTACTCCGTCGGGGTCATCGTCATCTTGGCCGCGGCGGCACCAAAGAAGTTCGCCTCGGCCGCGTTGGCCGTCGTCATGCGCCCGTAGAACCAGTCCAGCGTCTGCAGCCCACGGGGAAGCCAGGCCACCCCCTGCTCGGTGACGGCGAAGCGCAGCGTGGGGTGGCGCTCGAGCACCCCGGAGAAGATGAGGTGCCAGACCGAACGGTGGCTGAACCAGGGGATCTCGATGAGCATCATCGCCCGGGCCGCCTCGTGCTCCCCATAGTCGGGCAATGCGCTGCCCCCGTGAATGTTGACGGGCACGTCGAGATCGGCGCACACCTGCCAGAGCGGTTCGTAGTGGTCCTCCCAGAGTGGCGGCAGGTGGGAGTTGGGCGGGATGGACGGCAGCAGGATGCCGCCGAAGGGGTCGAAGGTCGAGGCAGCCCAACGCACTTCCGAGACGGCGTCCGCCATGTCGTTGGCGAAGACCTGGACGATGCCGGCCCGCCGGCCCGGCGTGGCCGCGCAGAAGTCGGCCAGCCAGCGGTTGTGGGCCTGCACGCCGGCCCAGCGCCGTTCGTAGTCCTCGGGCGACGGAGGCAGGGCCACCAGGTTCCCCTCGGCGAAGAAGGGCGGGACTGTGTTGGGGAAGAGCACCTCGGCCGCGATGCCATCGGACTCGGTCTCGGCCAGGCGCCGCTCGCTGTCCCAGCTGCGGTAGGCGATCGGTGCGATGAGGTCCGCGTACGGATTGACGTACTCGGCGGCCCAGGCGTCGAACTCGTCGTGCCAGCGGCTGGCCAGATAGGGCCGGTAGTCCTGAATGTCGCCGCCGGCGTGGCCATCGGCCGAGACGACCGTATAGCGGGCCCGCTCGGACGCGGTCGCGGTGGCTGTCGCGGTCATCAGCTGAGCGCCGCCGGGGGAAGCTGCCCCGCCCCGATGGCGTCGGCCCGGCGGTGCAGCATCGACGCGGCCTCCTCGAGCCCGTACCCGATGATGAAGTCACCCTTCTTGACGCCCTGCACGCAGAAGCGGCCGAGCTCGCGCAGGTCCATGACCTCGACCGAGCGGCCCGCCGCCTCGAGCTGTGTCTTGAACTCCTCGAAGGTCGTGCCCGGCGCCGGCGGCCGCGGCCGCGTCCGCCGCAGGGCGTCGGGGCGGTTGCGCTGTGCCGTCCACAGGCCGGTGTCGAGCAGGCCCCCCGAGGGATAGAACACGGCGGCCTGCAGCTCGGTGCCGGCCGCGATCAGCTGGTGCGCCAATGCCTCGGTGAGGCACGAGATGGCCGCTTTGCTCGAGGCGTAGACGGACGCGTACGGAACGGGTGCGATGCCTCCGTCCATGCTCGACGTATTGATCACCATGCCCGGCTCCCCCGACGAGATCATGCGGGGCACGAACGACAGCATGCCGTTGGCCACGCCGAAGACGTTGACCGAGAAGCACCAGGCCCAGTCGTTGGGCTCCTGCTCCCAGGGGCGACCGCCGCCGCCCGACGTCACTCCGGCGTTGTTGAAGAGCAGGTGGCAGGCGCCCTCGCGGGCGAAGACGTCCGCCGCCAGCGCCTCCACCGAGCCCGCCGCGGAGACGTCGGTCACGACGCCGCGTACGCTGCCGGCGTCGCCGAACTCCTCCACCGCCGCCTGGAGCACTGGCTCTTCGACGTCGGCGATGACGACCCGTGCGCCCTCCTCCAGTAGGGCCTCGGTGATGCCGCGGCCGATGCCGGCCGCTCCCCCGGTGACGACGGCAACCTTGCCGTTCAGATCATCCAACGCGTGCCCCCAGTTTCTGACGCCCCGTCAGCCGCCCACCATAACGTCCGCCTGGCGCCCGTTCAGCTCGAATCCACCATCGAGCAGGTCAAATGGTCCCCGTGTAACCGGAAAGGGTGCTGTAGCGTCCAACTCCTCGTTCGAGACATGGAGGTGGCGACCGTGCAGCAGCGATCGAAGTGGGTCGGAATCTGTGCCGGGGTGCTCGGCGTCACGTTGTCCCTGGCGCCGCTGACCGCGGCCTCGGCCAGCATCAACAAGGCGAAGAGCCACCCGACGTCGACCAAGGGATCGAATCCCAACAGCGCGATGTGCAAAGACGTCAAGAACGAGCAGTCGGGCTCGAGCTCGGTCGGCACATCCATCGAGAAGGCAATGACGTCGGGCAACTTCGCCCAGGCCAAACAGGCGATGCTCAACGCCTACAACCTCGACGAGGGCAACGTGCAAAAGGCGCTGTCTGTGATCAAGACCGCCCCGGCCAACGTGCAGGCCGCCTTCAAGAACCTGCTGACGTTCGTGAAGCAGATCAGGACCGACATCCAGAATGCGTCGAGCCTGCCGGGCCTCGTCGCGTCCTTCGCCACCCTGGGCAAGAACACGCAGCTGGAGACAGACGGCGTGACCATCTCTAACTGGTACACGTCGGTCTGTGGCGGCTCCCTCGTCACGACGACCACGGTGAGCATTCCGTAGCGATCCCTGGGCGCATTCCCTGATGCCCGAGACGCCTCCACAGCTGAGGGTGCCGCGGCCCGACGAGACCCAACCGCTCGACGAGATGGCTATGGCGCGGGCATGGCTCCAGCACCTACGCGAGAGCGCCATCTTCAAGGTCGAGGGTCTCGATGCCGTACAACTGCGCTGGCAACCTTCGCCGACGGCCAACTCGCTGGGGGTCATCGTGGTCCACCTCGGCTATGCAGAACGCCTCTGGCTCCGCTCCATCAGCGCCGGTGAGCAGATGAACATGGCCTGGCGGGCCCACATGTTCGAGCTGCCGGACGGCTGGGGCGCGGAGGACGCCGTCGCCTTCTACCGCGCAGAGAGCGCGCTGGCTGACGCCGTCCTCGACCAGGCCGAGTCGCTCGACCTTTCCTCGCGGGGCGACTTCCGCCCGACGACCTTCCGTTGGGCCGTGTTCCACCTCATTGAGGAGACGGCTCGCCACGTCGGGCACATGGACATCACCCGCGAGATGCTCGATGGGAGCGTCGGCCGCTGAGGCCTTCCGTCAGGGTGACTGCACCAGCCCGAGCGGGTTGCCATCGCCGTCGGTGACGACGGCGATGAGCTTGCCGCCCCCCACGTCGTTCACGTCGACCTGCACCTGCGCCCCCTGGTCGAGCAACGCCTGCAGGCTCGCCTTGATGTCGTCGACGGCGACGTAGCCGACGGGCCCGGTCATACCCTGCGCATGGCCATGCGGGTTCAGGCCGAACTCCTGGCCGTCGACGCGGAAGCCGACGTAATAGGCCTCGTCCGCGTAGGGCTCGGCGCCGAGCAGCGTCCGGAAGAGCGCCTTGGACGCGCCCAGGTCCTTGACGGGGTAGATGACGGTATCCATCTTCACTGGTGGTCTCCTGTTGTGGCGGGTTCATTCGTCTGGTGGTTCTTACCCACCCGTGGGTATGACGCCTCGCGGATGCTGGATGTGACGGTGGGAGCAAGAAACAGAGAGACCTCTTCGGCGCCCATATCGGTCCGATCGGGGCGCCGGGAGTGGAGCCCCAGGTCGCCCTCACCGTGAGGTTCCGCCCGATTCGATCGTCGAAATCGAGCTGAACGCCGATCCTGGACGTCCCGCCCGGCCCGGCCCTTGCCCTGCGCTCCAATTGACCCCTCCGACGTGCGATCCTGTTACCCGGAGAGCCGGTACCGTGAAGAGGGGGCCCCGGAGCCCCCGCGGAGCGAGTCGGGACCGCATAATTGCGAAGTTCAAGTTCGGGGCGGAGGAGGTCGAAAGAACGGCCATGGACGTGCAAGCCGACGAGGCAGGGCTCCGGCCCGATCCGTCCGCTACGGCCATCGTGGAACGGCCGGTGACGGACACCCAGGGCCAGCTCTTCCGCGACGCCTATCCGACCTACGCGGACACCGACAGGATCCCCGCCGTCCGCGGCGGTTCCCACCGGCCCGGTCCGGCCCGGTGGCTCCGCGTCCTCGTCGTCGTGGTCGCGCTCGTCGTTCTCGCCGCCGGGGCGACCCTCGGGCTCGTGAAGGCCGGCGTCATCGACAAAAGCGGGCCGAGTGGAACGGGCACGACGCAGACGACGCAGCGCCCCAGCTCCGCTTCCGGGTCGACGGCACAGCTGGTCACTCCGGTTTCGACCGGCCCGGGTACCGCGACCTACCGGGTCGCCATCGCCGCCTATGCCGTCACGGTGACCACGTCGACTGGCCGCTCGTGGGTGAGCATCGGCACCTCCTCAGCACGGCATCCGAGCTTCGAGGGCATCTTGAGCCCCAACAGCTCCCAGAAGGAGATCCTTCTCGGCGCCTCCCAGGTGGACGTCGGGGCGGGCGGGACGAAGGTGACCGTGACGTCGGGAAAGCGGACCGTCACGTTGACTCCCCTCTCGGCACCGTTCAGCTACCAGTTCCTCGTTAAGAGCTGACGCAGCCGCCCCGCAGAACGGCGAGGCACCCGCTGCGCGGATCGTCCGCCCAGGAGCACACGCAACGGCTGCATCTGCCCCGCGATGCGCCACCACATCCAGCGCCCGCGCTTCTCGCCCACTATGAGTCCGGCCCCGCTCAGGACCCGGGTGTAGTGCGAGATCGTGGGCTGGCACTTGCCCAACGGGCCCGCAACGGCGAACGACATTTTCTTCCCCCGCCGTCGCCTGTCAGCTCCCCCCGGGCCCCTTTCAAGCTGAAGTCACGCTCCACCCAGGGGTGGACGTGCACCGAGCCATTCCACCTGCCGAGCCACCCACGGACCGATTCGCGTTGGGCCTCCTCATGTGACGGTTGAGGGGTACCCCAAACGAAAGGTGGCTGCCATGCCAACCGATGTCCTGATCGTCAACATCGCGGTTCTTCTTGCCGTACTCGAGGCAGACCTCGGCCGCAGGAAGATCAGCACGTTCCGGATCCTCCGCCCGGTCCTACTGGCTGCAGGGATCATCCCACTCTTCATTGCCCACCCTGCCACCGCCGGCAACGGTGAGGTGCTCGAAATCGCGTTGACGGCCCTGGGCGCGCTCCTCGGCATCGTGGCGGCTGCCGGACTGATGAGAGTCCGCTTCGATGGACCCTCGCAACAGGCGGTCAGCACTGCCGGGGTGGCCTACGGGGCGTTCTGGGCCTTCGTCATCGGGGCCAGGCTCCTGTTCACCTACGGCGCGAACCACTGGTTCACAAGCCAGCTCGGCCACTGGCTCTTCACCAATGGGATCACCGTTGACGCACTGACCGATGCCCTGATCTTCATGGCCGTCGCCATGACTCTCACCCGCACCCTGCGGCTGGCCATCGGCCGGTCCCAGGTGCGTCGTCAGTCCGTCAACCGGCTGGCGGTCTGACATGAACCTGACCACCGTTGCCATCGGCGTCGCCCTGATCGCCTTCGTCCTCTCCCGTCGAGTGAAGGGCCAGGCCGTGCCCGCGCCGAAGAAGCTCTTCCTCCTCCCACTCCTCGTCGGCTTCATCGGCCTGCAGAACGTCACCCACGCCAAGATGAACGACGTCGACATCACCGTGGTGGTCGCCGGTGCCGTGCTCTCGTTCGCTCTCGGCCTCCTCCGGGGTCGAACGGACAAGCTTTCCATGGTGGACAACTCCCTCTGGATGAGTTGGCGCGCCGCATCGGTGGCGCTGTTCGCCCTCAACGTGCTGGCCAAGCTCGCCCTCGATGCCGGCGGGTTGCGGTCGGCGGCCACGCGGCCGCCCTGGCCAGTTCGATCCTGCTGAGCCTCGGGCTCACCTTGTTGGCCGAAGCCGGAGTCATCTGGCTCCGTGCACAGTCCGTCATGGTGGGCAGCGCACCTGGAAAGGGTCAGTACCGTGGGATCATGCTGCCGTGGGATCGCGCCACCGCGAGGCCGCCGGTCGGATGACCCAGAGGTCGAGCACCATCTCCAACTCCCTCTACGAAGGCCGCTACGCCCGGGTCGCACGTCTGTCGGCCCTGGCCGTGATCACCGGGACCGCATTCATCGGGCGGCCCCGTCCGTCTTTGACGGGCGACGGACTCGTCATCCTCATCAGCCTCGTAGTGGCCGTTGGCTGCCAGGTTGTCGCCACGATCTTTCCCTCCGGTCGCTGGACGTTGGCCCGGACCGTCGTCGGGGCGGTCAGCTGCGGCGTGCTGGTCGGCTACGAACCGTCGGTCGGGACGGCGATCTTGTTGGTCTTCGTCGGGCTCGATGCCGGCGCCAGCCTCGACATCGGACCAGGTGGAGTGGTCACAGGGCTGGCCGTGGTCACGACGGCCATCGCCACCCTGGCGTCGGGACAGGCAACCGCCAACGTCAGCCTGGGCTCCGTGGTCGTGATCGGGTTCCTCGCCGCTGCGGGCCGCAAGCAGTACACGCTGCGCGCGGATCAGGCGGAATTGCGCCTGGCCGACGCTGAGAGAGCCCGGGAGGAGCACGCCCGTGCGGCTGGGCTGGCCGAGCGGGCCAACGCGGCGCGAGAAATCCACGACATCCTGGCCCACAGTCTCGGTGCGCTGGTCCTTCAGCTCGACGCGTTGGATACCGTGCTCACGACGGGCACACCAGATCAGGCGCGGGCCGTCGAGCTCCTGGCTCGTGCCCGCGCCCTGGCGGTCGAAGGGCTCGGTGAGGCCAGGCAAGCTGTCGGCACACTTCGGACCGATCCTCCTCCCCTCATTGACGCGCTGAGCCAGATGGTGAAGATCGCAGGGACTGGCAAACTGGAGGTAACTGGAACCCCGAGGCCGACGTCGGCCGAGCAGTCAGTCGCTCTGCGCCGTACCGCTCAGGAGGCATTGACCAATGCCATCAAGCACGCCCCTGGCGTCTCGCCGATGGTGCAGCTTGCGTTCACCCCCAACGAGCTCGTGCTGACGGTGACCGACAGCGGCTGTCCCAACGGTGTCGCTCCGGGTCCAATGGCCGACACCGGCGGCGGCTACGGGATTGAGGGCCTGCGCGAGAGGGCGGAGCTCATCGGCGGGACCCTGATGGCCGGGCCACTCGGTCCGGGATGGCAGGTCAGGCTCAATGTGCCCGATGACCAACATCGCAGCGGAGACGAAGCCAGGTGACCAGCCAGGCGACGACCATCCGGATCGTGGTCGCCGATGACCAACGGGCTGTGCGTGAGGCCCTGTCCACCGTGCTTGACGCCGAACCTGGCTTCCAGGTGGTCGGCCTGGCCGATGACGGTGACCAAGCGGTCGAACTGGCGCACCGGTTGAAACCCGACGTCGTGCTGATGGACCTCCGCATGCCCAACGTCGACGGTGTCACCGCCACACAGCGGTTGGCGGCCGAGCTGCCCACTGTCAGGGTCGTCGTCCTTACGACCTTTGCCGATGACGCAAGCATCCTTTCCGCGCTCGAAGCCGGTGCCATGGGTTTCCTCACCAAGGACGCTGGACGCGAGCAGATCGCGTTGGCGGTGCGTTCAGCCGCCGCCGGCCAGTCCGTGCTCGACCCGGCCGTGCAGGCAAGCCTCTTGCGTGCCGCGTCACCGACCGATCCGAAGGCGCCGCCGGTCCCGCCGACGCCTGCATCCCTCCCCGACAACCTGACGCCGAGGGAGGCCGACGTCCTCCGGGCGATTGCCAGCGGGCGGACCAACGCCGAGATCGCGACGGAGCTCTACATCTCGGAGGTCACGGTGAAGAGCCACATCAACCACCTTTTCGCCAAGACCGGCTCGCGCAGTCGAGCCGAGGCGGTGACATACGCCTACGATCACGGCCTCGTCGCGCCGCGCCTTTGAGTGACATTCGACCAGGTCAATGGAGCGGTCTGCGTGTGAAACTGCGTGGAGATCCAAGAACCCCCGCGTTCGGCGGCATCAACTCTGCGAACAAGGCAGCGGCGCCCAGCTCGTGCGCTCGCTCACGGGGATCTCCGAATTGAACTCCTGCTTCGGTCTGTCCTTTTCTGCGACAGGAGTCCCCCAGTACGCGGGACGCTCTGTAGCGGCGCTTCGAAGCCGATGTCTCCGAGGCGCAGAAGTCGTACGTCTCTGCAGCTTTGGCTGCTCCCTCCAACGCAGGTGCCGGCTGACCCTGAGCGTCGAGAAGAGCCCCGCCCGGACCTCAGGCGTCGCCCTCGATGTTTTCGGGCTGACCGGACTCGGTGCGACCGTTCCGCGGCCGAACGCCGATCTCACACCAGCGTCAAAACTCCACCAGGAGGAGCGTTGTTGACATCGACTGGTCAGGAAGTCGGGCGTCGGAATGGCGGCTACTTGGTTAAGGCCCTGGTGCTCATACTGGCGTGGGCTTGCCTCACCGGGATCCTGATGGCCGCCGGTGTGGGGGTCACGCACTCTTCCTCAGTCAATGGATTTGACCACCACGTGACCTCCGTTGTGGTCGCCCACCGGACGCCGGTGCTCAATTCGGTCATGGAAGCCGTGACCTGGCTCGGTTCATGGGTTGCCCTGGCGGCGACCGGCATCCTCTTGGTGGTCCTCGTCTTCCTTCGACGCCTCCCGTTGGCCGCGGTGCTTCTAGGGGTCGTCGCCTGGGCCGGGGAGTCCGGCGGCGTGACGTTGGCCAAACACGTCGTCCATCGATCCCGGCCGCCGCAGGATCTCCGGCTCGTCTCGGCGCACGGCTGGTCGTGGCCGTCGGGTCACACTGCCGCAGCAATTGTGATCTTCACGACCTTGGCCCTCGTCGTGACCGCCGTTACCCCACGGATGCCCTACCGAGCCTTGGCGTGGGTGCTCGCGGCGCTGGCAGTGGGTGGGGTGGCATTCTCACGGATCGACTTGGGGGTGCATTGGAGCACCGATGTCATCGCGAGCACCATCTTTGTCGCATTGTGGCTTGTGGTCCTCTCGACCTTGTTCACGTCCGTCATTCACCCCGAGAAAATGGACCCAGAGACCCAGTGAAGCGGTCGCTTCACTCCTCTCGGACGGCAGCGATGGCGGCTTCGAGCGTCGGGTAGAAGCGGTCACGATCGAGTGTCTCGAAGAGACCATAACGACGGACCAGATCTTGGAGCCGAGTGCGCATCTCAGCGAAAGCCATGTGGATGCCCGCGGCGTTGAGCTCACGGTCGAGTTGCTCGAGCATCTTCGCGGCAGACACGTCGACATCGGTCATGGCCTCGCATTGCACAACCACCCACGATGCGTCGTGTTCAGCAATGACATGGCGAACCTGGGTCCGGAAGGCTGAACAGTTCGCGAAGAACAGCGGGGCCTCCCAGCGGTAGACGACGATCCCCGGGACCGGGCGTGCATCGGGGTACCGCTTGACGTTGTGCCAGCCCCCCAGGTTCTCCACTTCACCGAGGACGGCGCCGTGGGGTTGCCAGCTGCGGCGGAAGAACAGCAGCACGGCGAGAGCAATGGCGATGACGATCCCCGGCAGGACACCGAGGACGATCACGCCCAGGCTGGCGACCAGGGAGAGAACCAGGGCGCTCTTTCGCGCCCTGTAGTAACGGACCAAAGCCTCGAGATCGAGGAGGGAGAGTGCGGCGGCGATCAAGACGGCGGCCAGTGCGGACTGCGGGAGGTCGGCCAGCAGGGAATTGAAGAACAGCAGCAACGCGACGACGATGCCGGCGCCGACCAACGACGCCAGCTGGGACTTCGCCCCGGCCTGCTCGACGACCGCGGTGCGCGAACCGCTGGTCGACACCGCGAAGCCCTGGAGAAAGCCCGCCGCGAGATTGGCCGCGCCGATACCGATCATCTCCTGGTTGGGGTCCACCTCCTCGCCCCGGCGGGCCCCGAAGCTCGAGGAGGTGGCGATCGTGTCGGCCAGCGAGACCAACGTGATCCCCACAGCCGCGACCGTCAGAGGTCCGACATCAGCCCACTTCGTCCAGGGGACCGCCGGCACCGGCACCCCTCTCGGAAGCGTCCCCACGGTCGATACCCCGTGCGCGTGCAGGTCGAAGATCGCAGAGACGATGGTCGCCGCGACGATACCCACAAGGACCGCAGGAACGGCCTTGGTGAATCGGGACAGCACCAACAAGATGGCCAACACCCCTAACCCGACCACCAGTGCCGCCCCGACGGTGCCGTCCAGCCCGAGTGCGAAGGCCTTGAGCTCGGGACCGAAGCCCTCGGCGTCGGTCGAGAACCCAAAGAGCTTGGGCAACTGGCCCACGATGATGATGAGGGCGAGACCGTTCATGTAGCCCACCTGCACCTCGCTCGAGAGCAGATCAGCGACGAACCCGAGCTTCCCGATCCCCAGTCCGATTTCAATGACAGCAACGATGATCGCGAGCATTCCGGCCAGCGCGATGGCTCGATGGACATCTGCGCCGGCCGCCAGCAACGGCAAGAGGGCGGCGAAGATCAAGGGCGAGATCGACGAATCCGGGCCGAGGACGAGAATCTTCGACGGTCCGAAGATCGCGTAGCCGACGAGGCACCCGATGGACGTGTACAAGCCGGTCACGGGCGGGAGTCCGGCCAGCTCCGCGTAGGCCAATCCCTGGGGCACCAAGATGGCGGCAAGCACAACGCCGGCGACGACGTCGGACCGCGTCCACTGCCGGTCGTAGGTTCGAACGGTCCTGACACCCGGTACCCATCGAGCTATCCCCGAAGGCCCTTCGCCCAGTGTGCCCCCGTTCCCCGCGGGACCTTCGGCCGTCACGACATTGGTCCTGAACGTACACTGCGGTCACTTAGAAGACCACAGAATGGTGCACAGTGATGGCCACACCCCAGCGGCATCGGAGGCTTCGTCGTCCCAGTGACACGAGCACGACAGGACCTGGTGATACACACCTGACGGGGAGAGCGGTGACACGACGTGGGTGACTCGACTCGAACCTCTCCGGCTCGGGCCCGAGTTCTCGCCCTTCTTTCGCTCGTCACGGTCCTGCTCCTCGCAGTCGCGGTGATCGGCTTCCTGGTCCGCAACGGCGTGTACATCGCTCTCGGTGCGGCCGGGTTCGCGCTCGGCATCGCCGGAGGGTGGTGGACCATCTCAAAGCGCCCCCCTCGCCGCTGGTACGGCATCATCGGGATGATCGCGAGCGCAGCCCTCCTGGTCGCCGCTCTGTTGGGGGCTGGGGCTGAGGATTGGGAGTCCTTCGTCCGAGCGCTCATCTGCTTAGCGCTCCTCGCCACAGGCGTTCTGGCGGCGCGGGCGGCGTTGGCTGCCAGCCTCCGGACCACCGCCGCCGCTCGGGTGCACCGGGCGAGACCGCCGCTGTACCCGGTTCTCCTCTGCAACCCGTGGTCGGGTGGCGGCAAGGTCGAGAGGTTTGGATTGGTGGAGCTGGCCACTTCGCTCGGGGTTCAGACCGTGATGCTCGACCACGGGCTCGACCTCGCCGAGCTCGCTCGAGACGCCATCGCCAGGGGTGCCGACTGCCTGGGGATGGCCGGTGGAGATGGCTCACAGGCATTGGTCGCCTCCATCGCCGTGGAGCATGATCTCCCCTTCGTCTGTGTGGCCGCCGGGACGCGCAACCACTTCGCCCTCGACCTCGGACTGGATCGCGCCAACCCCCGCCAGAGCGTGTACGCCTTCCGCGATGCCATCGAGCGCCGGGTCGACTACGCGACGGTGAACGACCGGTTCTTCGTCAACAACGTCTCCCTCGGCGTCTACGCCACCATCGTCCAGCAAGAGGGCTATCGAGAGGCGAAGGCGGCCACGACGCGGCTGCTGCTCCCCGAGCTGCTGGGCGACACCACGGAGCCCTTCGATCTCTCTTTCGTGACGCCCGACGGCACCGAGGTAGACGGGTCCTTTCTCATCATGGTGTCGAATGACCCCTACGTCCTCGCCGCGTCGCCCAGCACGTCCCAGCGTCTCCGACTCGACACGGGACGACTCGGCGTGTTTGCAGTCAAGGCGGCCACGGGCGCACAGGCGGCCGAGGTTGTCACCCTCGCCCTGGCAGGTCATGGAGCGCGTAGCAGCCACGCCTTCGAGTTCAGCTGTGAGAGATTCGAGATCAGATCTCGCTCGGGCACGGCGTATGCCGGCATCGATGGCGAGGCGCTCGAACTTGAGACGCCAATGACCTTTCGCAGCCATCCCGAGGGTCTGCGCATGCTCGTCCCCGAGGGCAACATCGAGATGGCGCTGAGGCGTCAGTCCCGCGGTGTGCATGTGCGCGACCTGGTACGGCTGGCCAGTGGCGCCCCCGGCTAGTTGCCGTCTCAGATGCCGGGTCAGAAGCGCGACGGCACCTCTTGCGGGTGTGCGCGCGGCTCTCGGTAATCGCCCTTCTTCTGACGTGCCGGCAGGACGACGTGCGCCGCTTTCTCCTGCTCATAGGGAACCATGTCCAGGACGTGGCTGATGATGTTGAGGCGGGCCCGGCGTTTGTCGTCGGAGTTGGCTACGTACCAGGGTGCACTCTCGGTGTCCGTCGCGGTGAACATGGCGTCGCGTGCCCGGGAGTAGTCGTACCAACGGCCGTAGGAGTCGACGTCCATCTGTGAGAGCTTCCAGGTCTTTCGGCCGTCATCGATGCGAGCAGTCAAGCGACGCGTCTGCTCGTCTTGGCTGACCTCGAGCCAGTACTTGAGCAGGATGACTCCGGAGTCGATGATGGCCTGCTCGACGAGGGGAACGAGCTCGAGAAACCGTGCCGACTCCTCGGGGGTGCAAAATCCCATGACCGGCTCGACTCCGGCGCGGTTGTACCAGCTTCGATCGAAGATCACGACTTCACCACCGGCTGGGAGGTGGGGGACGTAGCGCTGGAGGTACATCTGTGAGCGCTCGCGCTCGTTCGGGGCAGGCAGTGCCACGACCCGAAAGACCCGGGGGCTGACCCGCTCGGTGAGCCGCTTGATGACGCCGCCCTTTCCCGCGGTGTCGCGGCCCTCGAACACGATGCACACCTTGGCGTGCTCTTCGACGATCCAGCGTTGCATCTGCACGAGTTCGACCTGCAGACGCCGGAGTTCCTCCTCGTACTCCTTGCGACGTAGCCGGGTCACTGGCTCTCCGCTCTCTCGCATTACGACCGCCTCATGCGCGCACACCGTCGGGGATCTCAAGGAGGGCAGGCGAAGACGTGCCCTCGTGGCGTCGGGCCACGAACTTGCCCAACTCCCAGGCGATGAAGAGACCGACGGCGGGAACGAGCGCCCAGCCGAACTCGCGCACGTTGAGGTCGGTCGTGTCGAGCAGGCGACGCAAGGCATCCATCTGCGTGATCAAGACGGCCAAGATCACCTCGGCGATCAAGGCCCGGTTCATCTGCTTGGAGTCGAAGGTGGCGGTAGTGAGGATTGTCCCGGTCTCCGAACGACATTCGAGGGCCGCCACGATCAGACAGAAGGCGAAGGTCGTGAAAGCGATCGAGTTGCCCACCGCCTCGGAGTGGAAGTGCTTGGTCCCAAGTTCGATCATCGTGAGTAGACCAACGGTGATCACCAGACCGGCGGACCCGACCGTGACCATCAGGCGAGGGGTGAGGACGGACTCACCTCGGGGCTTTGGGACCCGGTCCATGAGCCCAGGGGTCTCAAGGTCGAAGCCGAGGGCGAAACCGAAGGCGGCGTTCACGAAGAAATGGATCCACAGCACCTGGGCCGGGTTGAAAGGCGCCCCAGCGGCGATGTTGAAGAGGGAGGCTCCCAGGAATGTGAGAACGAAGACGACAAGCAGGACGAGGACGAAGCGGATGTACTTGGTGAGGTTGTCGAAGATCTTGCGGCCCTGCTCGACCGCATAGACGATGGTCGCGAAGTTGTCGTCGGAGAGGATCATCCGCCCGGCGTTTTTCGCCACCTCTGTGCCACTTCCCATGGCGATCCCGATGTCGGCCGCCTTGATCGCCGGTGCGTCGTTGACGCCGTCGCCGGTCATGGCCACGACGTCGCCCTTCGCCTTGAGAGTGTCGACGAGGAGCACCTTGTGCTCAGGGGCGACCCGGCCGACCACACCGATGTCGTCGATTCGGGCCAGGCGCTCGGTCTCGGACATGGCGGCGAAGTCTGCTCCCAAGATGGCCACGCCGCCGATCCCGACCTGCTCGGCGATGGCGGCCCCGGTGGTGACGTCGTCGCCGGTGATCATCCGGACCCGGATGTGGGCCGCCTCGGCTTCCGCCACCGCCGCCTTGGACTCGGGCCGGGGCGGGTCGACCATCCCGACGAGGGCGGTCATCTGGAGTTCTTGGACGTGGGCCAGCAAGTCCCCGCGCGGGTCGAACCCGACGAGGTCGAGGTCACGCTGCGCGGCGGCCATCACCCGCTGTCCGGCCCCGGCCATGCGCTCGACGTTGGCCTGCGCCCGGGACCCAAGTTCCTCATCCCACGGGATCGAAGTGCCCGCCGACAGCGCCGTCGTAGCCCGCTCTATGACGGCGGGCGCTGCGCCCTTCACGAAACAGCGCACGACGAAGCGGCCATCGACGTTGACCCGATGAAAGGTGGCCATCAGCTTGTAGGTGGGGTCGAAGGGCAGTGTGGCCAAGCGGGGCAGCGCCTCGCGGGTGCCCTCGATGTCGACTCCGGCCTTGTGGCCGAGCACGAGCAGCGCGCCCTCGGTCGGGTCTCCAACCACTTCTCCGTCGACCAGCTTGGCATCGTTGGCAATCAGGAAGGGCACAAGGGCCTCTTCGATCGTGTCGGTCTTTCCGGCGACATGCTCGACATGGCCGTCGAGGCTGTACCCCGACCCGGTGATGGTATAGCGATCGGCCGGATCGAGCACCTCGACGGCCGTCATCTGGTTCAAAGTCAAGGTGCCGGTCTTGTCCGTGTTGATGGCAGAGGTGAAACCGAGCGTCTCGACGGCAGGGAGCTCTTTGACCAAGGCGTTTCGTTTGGCAAGCTCGACGCTGCCGAGCGACAAGATGACCTGGGTCACGGTCGGCAGCGCCTCTGGGATCGCTGCGATGGCGAGCGAGACAGCGGCGACAAAGAGGACGTCCCATGCCTCGTTGCGGGCTCGCCCCAAGACGAACATCACGACCATGGTCAAGCCGGCGGCAGCCACGATCCACAGCGTGAGAGTGTTCAGCTCTTTCGTGAGGGGCGACTGCTCGGCCTCGGTGGCCGACAGCATCCCTGAGATCTTCCCCATCTCGGACCCAGCTGCGGATGCGGTGACGATCATCACGCCGCTGCCGTGTGTGACCGGGGTGTTCATGAAGGCCATGTTCACCTGGTCACCCGGTGCCAGGGCCCCCCTGGAGAGGGTGGAGGCTTCCTTTTGCGCCGGGACGCTCTCACCGGTGAGCGCGGACTCGTCGATCTGCAGCGCGGTCGCCGAAATAATGCGTCCATCGGCCGGGACCTCGTCGCCAGCGGCCAGGAGGATGATGTCGCCGACGACGACCTCTTCGGCGGGGATCTCGAGTTCGGATCCGCCGCGGCGCACCCGGGCCGTGATTTTCATCATCGACTTGAGCGCGTTCATGGCGCTCTCCGCCTTGCCCTCCTGGCGTAGTCCCACAACCGCATTAAGGAGGGTCAGGGCAACGAGCAAGATTGCGGTGTTCCACTCGCCCACGGCAGCGGACACGATGGCCGCGCCAATCAAGATCAGCTGCATGTACGTGCGGTACTGGTCGATGAAGCGGAG
This sequence comes from uncultured Acidimicrobiaceae bacterium, assembly GCA_963755375.1. GTDB lineage: Bacteria > Actinomycetota > Acidimicrobiia > Acidimicrobiales > RAAP-2 > Bog-473. The sequence goes on from CAVWKG010000016.1 coordinate 1,439,508, forward strand.
CCACTCAGGCTTGGCCTTCTCCTCGGGGAGTGCATTGGGACCGTGCGCGCTCAACAACGCAGCCGCCCGCTCGGGGCTGTGGCCGACCGCTGCGTCCACCCCGAGCGCCGATGCCACCTGGGTGCCAGCAAGCGCGTACCAGAGCACCGCGCTCCCTCCCGAACCGGCGCTCTGACCTGAAGCAACCTGCGTCATGACCCGAGTGTGGCCATCTGGGTTGTGGCGAGACCTAGGACTTCTGCGCCTCGGCGGCGTCGGCTTCGATCTCCTTCTGGTCCGCCTTGAGCTGCTTCTCCTCGATTTTGTGCGCCCGCTTCATGGCGGAGCGGACCTTGGCCTCCATGTCTGAGACGCCGACGACGACCAGGCCGGCCTCACCTTCGTCGAGGGATTCGCCCAGGTCTTTGAGGTCACCACGACTCATGCCCGCCGCAGCGTGCCCGGCGAGCGCGCCGAGCAACGCGCCCGCGCCGGTCGTGCCCAACAAAAGGCCCCCGCCGATGGCCGCCGCTGGGAACAAGACGATCACCAAACCCGTGGCTAACCCGACCCCACCGCCCAGCACGCCGCCGACGCGCGTCGGGGTCTCGTGCTTCTTGACGATCCTGACCTTGCCCTTGAGGTCCCGCTCAATGACGGCCGCATCGTAGGCGTCGACCAGGTTGGCCTCGGTGTGGAGCTCCTTGATGAGCTCGTAGTCTGCGAGCGCGTCTGCGGCATCGCCGTAGACGCCGCAGTACACCAAGAGGGTATCGATAGGCATATCAGTGCTCCTCTGAGATTTGAGTGCTGCTCTCAGATTTGAGTGCGGCTCAGGGCAAGATGCAAGTGCGCTTAGATGCGGCTCAGCTCTTGTGGACTGAGAGTCGCCTCAACCGGGCCGCCGTAGGCGGCGAGCGCATAGATCACAATCACTCCGAGCGCGATGTAGGTCAACGACCAGATCGGGTAGTAGGGCATCCACCAGATGGCGCTGATGGCGCCGATGGCCCCAGCCGCGATGCCGACCCAACGGCCCATCTGGGATCGTCCCATGACCGCCAAGCCACAGAGGATCAAGATGATGCCGACGACCAAGTAGACCCAGCCGTAGGTCTTGAGGCTGGTGCCGAAGATGGCGTCTTCGAGTTTTTGGGGAACGGCTCCGTGATAGCGGAAGGCCCAGATCGCATCGAAGATGCGCATGATGCCGGCCACTCCCAGCACGATGGCCGCAAACAAGATCCAGCCGTGACCCCGGTCGTTCATGGTGCACCCCACTCGGACGTGCCCGGCACTGACGAGCTGCCAGGCCCCATTTGGTACCTCCAGTGCAGGTATATACCTGAGCGCTCCCCAATGGAAGAGGATGGATAAACGATGGGATCGAGTCATCGTTCGTAAGGTCGACCGAAAGGTTCGATTCTGGGGAGAGCCTGGGAGCACCGACCCCTAGCAAATTCTGTAATCTGAGGACTACGGCCCGGGCACCGGGCAGAGCCACGGGTGCGGAGGAGAGGGCCATGCTTGCGTACGACTACCCGCTGGGCGGTGTGTTCCTGTCGATGCTCTACTTCTTCTTGTTCTTCATCTGGATCTGGATCCTCATTACCGTCTTCATGGACATCTTCCGCAGCCCTGACCTCAACGGTTGGATCAAGGCCCTGTGGAGCATCTTCGTGATCATCCTCCCGTTCCTTGGCGTCTTCATCTACCTGATCGCCCGGGGAGGAAAGATGCAGGAGCGCAAGCTTCAAGACGCCGCCCAGCAGAAGCAGGCTTTCGACTCCTACGTGCGTGAGACTGCCGGGAGTTCGGGCGGCGACGTCACGTCCCAACTCACCGAGCTGGCTAACTTGAAGGCCCAAGGTGTGCTCACTGACGCTGAGTTCGAGTCACAAAAGGCCAAGGTTCTGGCTGCCAGCTGATCGAGGAGGCAGCACCCCTCGGAGGCGTCCGAGGCACGACCCGCACGCACGCACTACCGCATTGGAGCGAATGGAGTGACAGATGGCCGCTGAGAGCGAAACCCTGGGTCCGATCAGTTACCTGGTCGTCGAGTTCCCCGGGAGCAAGATGACCGGGGAAGGTCTGCCCATCTTGGTCGACCTCGTCGACCAAGGCGTGATCAGGATCTTGGACTTGGTCTTCGTGGCCAAGGGCCAAGACGGCTCTTTGGGAATCATCGCCCTCGCGGATCTGGACCATGACGGGACGATCGATCTCGCCGTGTTCGAGGGTGTGTCTACGGGTCTCGTGAGCCAAGAGGATCTTGCCGATGCAGCACCGGTGATCGCGCCCGGGTCGTCTGCCGCCATCTTGATCTTCGAGAACCGCTGGGCGACGCCCTTCATCCAGGCCCTGCGCCGCGGCGAGGCCCAACTCGTTGCCGCTGGCTACATCCCGCAAACCGATCTCGCTGCCGCGCTCGACGCGGCCGAAGCCTGAAAGGAGACCGACATGCCGCTTCTCCGAGGTATCGCTCGCACCGCAGCCATCGCTGGCACGGCCACTGCCGTGTCGAACCGCGTCTCGCGCCGCCAGCAAAATCGCTGGGCCCAACAAGAGGACCAGCAGTACGCCCAACAGCAGCAGCCCGCGCCACCTCCTCAGCCCGCGGCGCCGGCGAGGGACCCGGTCGCACAGCTCAAAGGACTCGCCGACCTCAAGTCGCAGGGGGTCCTCACCGAGGCCGAGTTCGACGCCCAGAAGGCGAAGATCCTGGCGTCCTGAACACCTGGCCTAAGGCGGCCCCGGCCTTCCTTACCTGGCCCTGTCGTCGGTGTGAAGGCTCTTGCAGCGGTCCCAGCCTGTGGCGTACCTTCCCGGCGATGAGGGGACAGAGGAACGAGTGAACATGACGCTCTCGGCGACACGAGATGTTCCGCTGGCAGGGTTCGTTGTCACTGACATGTTGTGCAGCGGTCGAAGCGGAGTCATCGTCTGTAAGTCTCGCGGTGGGGGTGGGAATCCCCAGGCTTCCCCCGATGGCCTTCCAGGCGACGAAGGGACCTTCTCGTTGTGCACGTTCCTCTACGCCGACGCACTCGCGCAGTCAGGTCGCCTCGAGGACGCCCGGCTGACTTTCTCCACGATGCTCACCTCCGCGAATCATCTGGGTCTCTCTTCCGAAGAGATCGAGGCCTCCGGTGGACAGATCGGCAACTTCCCCGGAGCGTTCACCGACCTCGGGCTCATTGCCGGTGCGTTGAAGCTCGACCGACAGCTCGACAGCCGATCAGGCGGGCCGGTGCGTCCCGCCCGGCGGGTCGACCCGTAGATCGACACCAGGGAGAAGAGACCCGTGGCCAACCCCGTCGAGACAGGAAGGATGGCGCCGTCGCTACGGCGGATGCTGCTTCCGCTTGCCATGGCCCAGTTCATCTGCAGCTTCGCAGGTTCGAACATGAACGTCATGATCAACGACATCAGCCAGGATCTGCACACCACGGTGCAAGGCGTGCAGATCGCGATCACGCTTTTCCTGCTCGTCATGGCGGCGCTGATGATCCCCGGCGGCAAGCTGACCGATCGATGGGGCCGAAAGCGCTGCTTCACGATAGGACTCTCCATCTACGCGGTGGGCGCGGTGCTGAGTGCGGCCGCCCCTGGCCTGGGGGTCCTGATCTTGGGCAACTCGATCCTCGAAGGGGTGGGCACGGCACTCCTCATTCCCCCGGTGTACATCCTCACCACCATGCTCTTCCACGACCTGCGGTCCCGGGCCCAGGCGTTCGGCATCATCAGTGGCATGGGTGGCATCGGTGCCGCCACCGGTCCCCTGATCGGAGGATTCATCACCACGACCATCACCTGGCGCGCTGCCTTCGTCTTTCAAGCCGTCGTGGTCGCCCTCATCGTACTGCTCAGTCGCCGCGTTCATGATCCTCTGCCGGCGGATCCCACCCGCCCGTTCGACACCGTAGGGGCGGTCCTGTCGGCGGTTGGGCTGGTGACACTCGTCGTCGGGATCATGGCGGCCGACAACAACCTCGCTGTGTGTGCGCTCCTCATCGTCGCCGGGGCGCTCATCATTTTCGGCTTCTTCGCCTGGGTCCGGAGCCGTGAACGTGTCGGAAAGGAGGCGCTGCTCTCGACCAAGCTCTTTCGCAACCGCACATCGAACCTCGGCCTCGTGACGCAGAACGTGCAGTGGCTGATGCTCATGGGGACGTCGTTCGTCGTTTCCGCATATCTCCAGGTCGTGCGGGGCTACAGCGCCATCAAGACCGGCGTGATCTTCACCGCAGCCACGCTCGGCATCTTGGTGTCCTCGCTGGCTGCCGGCGCCTTGGCCAAGCGCTTCCAGCAGCGAACGTTGATCCTGATCGGGTTTGTGACCACCATCGCCGGTGTGGTCTTCCTTCTGCTGATCGTCAAGCACTCACCGAGCGAATGGGCCTTCGCGCCCGGACTGCTGCTCATCGGATTGGGCCTCGGGGTGATGCTCACTCCCTCGGTGAATGTGGTCCAGTCCGCCTTCCCCGAGGACCAGCAGAGCGAGATCTCAGGGCTGTCGCGCTGCGTGTCGAACCTCGGTTCGTCGCTGGGCACAGCAATCGCCGGCACGATTCTCATCTCGGGACTGACCGACCCGACGCGGTCCTATGCCCTGGCCATGATCGTGGTCGCAGCAGTCGGTTTCGTCGGCCTTGGGGTGACGATCTTTCTCCGCGGTAATGAGCCGGCGTCGGCCGCCGCCGCGGTGAGCTCACCCTCGAGCTGAGTGCCACGATCCTGCCAGTCGAACCATCGTCGAGATCTGCTGCCGACTTGGGGTAAGCGCGTGGATGTCACCACCCGCGCCATTCGGTGTCATCGAACGCGAATGTTAAGGGCAGTGAATTCGCGTGGAATGTGGGCAGAATTCGCGACAGCAGCCCGAGAGGATCGCTGAGCAGGGCGGCAAGCACCCAGCTAGCGCTGACCCCGAGATAGATAGCTCCTTGGCGGGAGAGGGCTAAGCCGGACGCATGGAGCCGGCGAGGACGGAGCGAAACGGCAACCCTGAGCGGGTTGACGGCGTTGTGCCTGTGTTGTTGGTTGCTCTGAGACTCGGGGTCTAGCGTGGCTAACCGGTACGTGAGACATCGCTGCGCAGTCGAGAGGGGGCTGGATGTCGGAACTTCGGCGTGGGATGGGCCGTTTTCGGCGCACGTTCGGGCCGGTCGTCGCCGCTCTAGGGCTGAGCAGCGGACTCGTTGTGCTCGGTGCAGTGGGTGCCGCGGGATCTTCGGACCCAAGCGTGGAGACCGCGTGCAGTGGAACCTTGAGCGGCTCCGCCTTCACCCTCACCGCGGACTGCGACACGACGGTGCCGCTCACGGTTCCAGACGGGGTCACCCTCGATGGCGCTGGCCACACCGTCACCGCACACGACATCACTGGTACCCCTGGGTCTTTCGACGGCGCAGTGTTGTCGAACGCTGGTACGTCGATGAGCATCGAGGACCTGACGATCATGGGCACCGGGTTCACACAGACCCAGCCCCCAGGTTCTTGTGGGAGGGCGACGTTGAACGGCATTTGGTTCAACGGTGCGGGCGGCTCGGTGACCAACGTAACTGTCACGGGGATAACGGAGAGCAGCAATTGCCAAGTCGGAAGGGCGATCGTGGCCACCGGTACTGCTGGTCAGACCCTCACGATCACCGGCACCACCGTGAGCGGCTACAACAAGAACGGGATCCAGGCATCGGGGATGACCATGAACGTCTCGGATAGCACGATCGGATCCCCCGCGTCCCTAAAGGGCATCACCGGCCAGAACGGACTGGTGTACATAGGCGGCGCCACGGGCACGACCTCGGGCAGCACCATCTACGGCAGCGGCTACGGCAGTGACCTGAACGCGAACACGGCTGTGCTCCTGTTCGGAGCGACAAACGTCACCCTGACGAGCGACACGATCACGGGAGACGGAACCGACATCGGCGTGGCCGTGGCCTCCGACAGCACCGGCGCGATCGTCGACCGAAATCAGATCGGCCGGACCGCCCCCGACGCGCCCGACAATTTCGGCTTCGGAGTGGAGCTCGACCCCGGGTCGACGGCGACGGTGACCTGCAACACCTTCAGCGGCTGGGCCAACAATCTTTCCGGAGTGCCGCCGCAGCCACCATGCATCACGACCACCGAGTTGCCGCCAGCCGAACTCAACACCCCCTATGTCGCCACCTTGGAGGCAATCGGAGGGACAGCGCCCTACACGTGGTCGGTCGCGTCCGGGTCGCTGCCGCCCGGGCTGTCGCTTGCGTCAGACGGGACGATCTCCGGCACTCCGACGGCGACGGGAACGTTCACCTTTTCGCTCCGGGTCGTCGACTCCCTGGGTGCCTCGGCGAGGATAGACCAGTCGCTCGAGGTGACAGTAGAGACCAACGTACCGGGCTACTGGCTCGGGGCGGCCGACGGGGGTGTCTTCGCATACGGCTCCGCGACGTTCAATGGGTCAGCCGCGAATCTCCACCTTGCCGCGCCCATCGTGGGAATGGCCGCAAGCCCGACGGGTGGTTACTGGCTGGTGGCCTCCGACGGCGGAGTGTTCTCTTTCGGCGCGCCATTCTTCGGGTCGCTGGCCGGCCAGGCGCTGGGCGCGCCCATCGTGGGTATGGCCGCCACCCCGGAAGGTGATGGGTACTACCTCGTCGCTGCTAACGGCAGTGTGTTCCCCTTCGGGGCCGCCGTGTTCCGCGGCTCGATGCAGGGTGATCCCCTCAACGCACCGGTGGTCGGGATCGCCGTCACCGCGGACAACCAGGGCTACTACCTCGTGGCCTCCGACGGTGGGGTGTTCGCCTTCGGCGACGCCCGCTTCCAAGGATCGATGGGCGGCAAGAGGATCAACCAGCCCATCGTCGGTATCTCCTCGGACGACTCCACCTCTGGATACTGGCTCGTCGCCCACGACGGCGGGGTGTTCGCCTTCGACGCCCCCTTCTTCGGATCCACTGGAGGACTACACCTCAATGCGCCTGTCGTCAGCCTGTCGTCGAACGAGAGCGACTCGGGGTACTACCTTGCTGGTTCCGACGGAGGTGTCTTCGCATTCGGATCCGCGCCGTTCCTCGGCTCGATGGGAGGAAAGCACCTCAATGCACCCGTCGTCGGATCAGCAGCCATCGGCTAGTAAAACACGTTCTGTCGCGAAATCGGGCTGGGCGCCCGACGAATCGCGAGATGCGACACCGCGAAATTCTCAGGAGCACCCGCTGGTCGACCCGCAGCTCCCGCAGACGTAACACGAGCCGGCCCGCTGCATGGTGTTGCCGCAGTTGTAACAGAGCGGCGCGTCGAGCTGCTCCGCCCGGGACATCGGCCGCTCTGCGGGAGATCGCACATCGGTCGTGGCGGGAACGCCGTTGCTGAGCCCGTCTTCGACGAGCCCGACCGACGGTGTCGCCATCTCCTCCACGCCTGGCAACGTCGGCTGTGTCCGCTCTTGCGTGGAGAGGATGCCGAGCTCGGTGCGCTCCTCCACCGGGAGGAAGTCCAGCGCCAGGCGCCGCGAGATGTAGTCGATGAGGCTGGTGGCGATCCGCAGCTCCGGGTCGTCGGTGATACCGGCCGGCTCGAACTTCATGTTGGCGAACTTGCGCACGAAGGTGGCCAGCGGCACGCCGTGCTGTAGCCCCAGGCTGAGCGAAATGGAGAAGGCGTCCATGATCCCGGCCAGGGTCGATCCCTGCTTGGAGACCTTGATGAACACCTCGCCCGGGCGCCCGTCCTCATACTCGCCGACGGTCACGTAGCCCTCGCAGTCGGCCACCCGGAACGAGAACGTCTTCGAGTTGCGCTTCCGGGGCAGGCGCTCGCGCACCGCGCCGACGACCACCGACGACGTCGCCCGCTGCTGCTCGTGCGCCAGCGCCGCTTCGAGCTGAGCGATACGTTCGGCTGTCGCCCGGGCGCGGGCCTCGGCCTCCGAACCGGCCGGAGCCGTGTCGCCGCCCACCGCCGCCGGCTCCTTCTTGGTCGTCGACAGAGGCTGGGCCACCTTGCAGTTGTCCCGGTAAATGGCCACCGCCTTGATGCCCAGGCGCCAGGCGTCAATGTGCAGCTGCTCCACGTCCTCGACGCTCACGTCCTCGGGCATGTTGACCGTCTTGGAGATGGCGCCGCTGATGAAGGGCTGCACCGCTCCCATCATGCGGATATGGCCCGAGTAGTGGATGGTGTTGTCCCCCATGGAACAGGCGAAGACAGGAAGGTGCTCGAGGGCCAGGTGGGGCGCGCCGAGGATCGACATGTGCTCGTTGACGTAGGCCACGATGTCCTCGGCCTGCTCGACCCCGTAGCCCAGCTTGGCCAGCGCGCGGGGCACCGTCTGGTTGACGATCGACATGGTGCCGCCGCCCACCAACTTCTTGGTCTTCACCAACCCGAGGTCGGGCTCAACGCCGGTGGTATCACAATCCATGAGCAAGCCAATAGTTCCAGTCGGCGCCAAAACACTGGCCTGCGAGTTGCGCACGCCATAGGCCTCGGCCAGGTCGACCGCACGGTCCCACGCTTCCTGAGCCGAGGAGAGGAGCTCGGGCGGCACGACGTCCTCGTCGATGCGGGCCGCCTCTGCCTGGTGCATGCGCAGGACGTTGAGCATCGGCTCGGCGTTCTCGTGATAGCCGGCGAACGGGCCCATCCGGGCCGCGGTCCGGGCTGACGTGGCGTAGGCGTGCCCCGTCAGGAGCGCCGTGATGGCGGCCGCCCAGGCCCGCCCGGCGTCGGAGTCGTAGGGCAGGCCCTGCGCCATGAGCAGCGCACCCAGGTTGGCGTAGCCGATGCCGAGCTGCCGGAAGGCGCGCGTCGTCTCACCGATCCGCTCGGTCGGGTAGTCGGCGTTACCCACGATGATCTCCTGCCCGGTGAACACGACCGACACGCCCGCCTTGAAGCCCTCCACGTCGAACTCGTCGTTCTCGTCGAGGAACGTCAGCAGGTTCATGGACGCCAGATTGCAGGCCGAGTCGTCGAGGTGAACGTATTCTGAGCACGGGTTACTTCCGTTGATCCGACCCGTCATCGGCGCCGTGTGCCAGCGGTTGATGGTGGTGTCGTACTGCAGTCCCGGGTCGGCGCATTCCCAGGCCGAGTGGGCGATCTGGCGGAACAGGTCACGTGCCGGCACGGTCCGCACGACCGAGCCGTCGGTCCGCGCCGTCAGGTTCCAGTCACGCCCGTCGATCACGGCCTCCATGAACTCGTCGGTCACCCGCACGGAGTTGTTGGCGTTCTGGTACTGGGTCGAGTGGCTGTCGGCCCCGTCGAGGTCCATGTCGAAGCCGGCGTCACGCAACACGCGGGCCTTGCGCTCCTCGATCGCCTTGCACCAGATGAAGTCCTCGACGTCGGGGTGGTCGGCGTCGAGGATGACCATCTTGGCGGCGCGGCGCGTCTTGCCTCCGGACTTGATCGTGCCGGCCGAGGCGTCGGCACCGCGCATGAAGCTCACCGGGCCCGACGCCGTGCCGCCGCCCTTGAGCAGCTCGTGCGACGAGCGAATGCGCGACAGGTTGACGCCGGCACCCGAACCGCCCTTGAAGATGATGCCCTCCTCGGTGTACCAGTTGAGGATCGAGTCCATCGTGTCCTCGACCGAGAGGATGAAGCACGCCGAGCCCTGCTGGGGCACGCCCTGCACGCCGATGTTGAACCAGACCGGCGAGTTGAACGCCGCCCTCTGGTGGATGATGAGGAACTTGAGCTCGTGGTTGAAGACCAGGGCCTCCTCGTCGTCGACGAAGTAGCCGTCCTTGATCCCCCACGCCGTCAGCGTGTCGGCGACCCGGTCGGCCACCTGGCGCAGCGACCACTCGCGCTCCTCGGTGCCGACGGTCCCCCGGAAGTACTTCTGCGCCAAGATGTTGGTGGCGTTCACGCTCCAGGACTCGGGCACCTCGACGCCGAGCTGCTCGAAGGCCACCGTGCCGTCCCGGAAGTTCGTGATACGGGCATCGCGCCGCTCCCAGGTGACCTCGTCGTAGGGGTGCACGCCTTCGGTGGTGAAGTGCCGGCGGATGCCGATCTCGGATCGCTGGGGGGCGATGGCCATGGCGTTGGGGTCCTCCTGTTTGGCTCGTTCTCGGGGGTTTCGCTGCTTGCCTGTGGGTGCTCTTGCCTGCTGGTCGGCGCCGTCACCCCACCCCCAGTCCAGCGGAGCGGTGTCTCACGGCGCGTCTCCCGATCCAGCGTCCGAAAGGGGGCTTCAGTCGCCTCACCACAATATGTAGTGGTTGGCCCCTCCCCGAGACACGAGATGCTGTGTCATTACAGCATTGTAGTTACGTACTTGTCAACCACATGCATGCACCATTCCTGCAGGTCACAGGCCGCTCGCGATTGTTTGCGCGCGAAGGGCTCCAGATGGGGTGGAGAAGACCTCCGGACGGGGGCGCCAAGGCGACCGTTCCACCGGAAGAGTTAGCGTCAACACCCCATGGCAAGGGTCGTCGTCGCCATCGATGCGGGCACGACCGGGGTGCGCGCCCTCGCCGTCGACGGGAGGGCCCGGGTGGCCGACGTCGCCTACCGGGAGCTGACGCAGCACTTCCCCCGGCCCGGATGGGTCGAGCACGATGCGGCCGAGATCTGGGATGCCGTACGCGCCACGCTGGCCGAGCTCGGCGCGCGCCTGGCCCAGGCGGGCGACACCGTCGCCGCCATCGGGATCACCAACCAGCGCGAGACGCTCGTGGCGTTCGACCGTTCGACGGGACGGCCGCTGCACCGCGCCATCGTCTGGCAGGACCGGCGCACGGCGGCCCTGTGCGCCGAGCTCACCGCGGCCGGCCACCTTCCCCTCGTGCGCGCCACCACCGGGCTCGTGCTCGACCCCTACTTCAGCGCCACCAAGGCGGCGTGGCTGCTCCGCCAGGGCGACCTCCCCCTCGCCGCCGACGATCCGGACCTCTCCTTCTGCACGGTCGACAGCTGGGTGCTGTGGAATCTCACCGGCGGCGTGCGCGGCGGCACCTACGCCACCGACCCTTCCAACGCCAGCCGCACCCTGCTGCTCGATACGGCGACGCTGTCGTGGTCCCCCGAGCTCTGTGCCGTCTTCGGGGTGCCCCCCCACACCCTCCCCGAGGTGCGACCGTCGGCCGGCCACTTCGGCACGGCATCGCTGGGCGACCTCGGCCCGGCGTCCGCGGTCCTCGACGGCGTCCCCGTCTCGGGTGTGCTCGGTGACCAGCAGGCCGCGCTCTTCGGGCAGGCCTGCTTCGAGCCGGGCATGGTGAAGGTCACCTACGGCACCGGCAGCTTCGCGCTGGCCAACGCGGGACCGGAGCGCCCGCCGGCGCCCGATGGGCTCACGGTCAGTTGCGCCTGGGACCTCGGCGCCCATGCCGACGCCACGCTGGGCCGCGTCGCCTACGCGCTCGAGGGCTCGGCCTTCGTCTCGGGCGCCGCCATCCAGTGGCTGCGCGACGGGCTCGGCATCATCTCCTCGGCCCCCGAGGTCGGGCCCCTGGCGGCATCGGTGCCCGACAGCGGCGGCGTCACCTTCGTCCCCGCGCTCACCGGCCTCGGCAGCCCGTGGTGGGATCCCCAGGCGCGCGGCATCGTCACCGGCCTCACCCGTGGCGTCGGCCGCGCCCACCTGGCACGCGCCTGCGTCGAGGGCATGGCGTTCCAGGTACGCGACATGACCGATGCCATGGCCGCCGCGTCGCCGCACCCACTGTCCGCGCTGCGGGCGGACGGAGGCGCCGCCGCCATGGACCTCCTCCTCGAGCTGCAGGCCGAGCAGAGCCGCATGCCGGTGGCGCGGCCGCGCTCGCTCGAGTCGACCGCACTCGGCGCGGCCACCGTGGCCGGCCTGGCCGAGGGGGTGTGGGCATCCCTGGCGGATCTCGCCGCGCTCTGGCATGCCGAAACCGTCTTCGAACCACAGCTGCCCGCCGAGCTGGCCGACGCCACGCACGCGGTGTGGCGCCGGGCGGTCGAGAAGTCCATGGGCTGGGCCGCCCTCGACCCAGGGTCCTGACCCCGGGCGGCCCGCGCAGAATTTCCGTGTGGCACGCACGAAATCTGCGGGGCAATGCTTCTTTGGCCCTACCACCAGCCAGGTGCAACAGACAGACTGACGATGGGGCGCGCGGGCTGCCTGTGCGTGCTGGCGCTCGCCGTAGCAAGGACGCAGGGAGTGCAACGTGGGACATGGCGATGCCGGACTTGGGGGCCCAGGACGCCGGTCCCATCGGCGGTCTGCGGGGAAGCTCGGCGTCGTCGTCGCCGGGCTGCTGGTCGTCGCGGGGAGCACGACCGTCTTCGACGCCTCCTCCCTGGTGCTGGGCAGTCCGCCCCCGACGGAGACCCTGAGCTGCAACGACAACTGGACCGGCGGCGGCTCAGCCGAGTGGGGCTCAGCTGACAACTGGAGCGCAGGCGTACCGAACAGCGCGAGCGTCGACGTCTGCATCCCGGCCGGCGCGAACGTCGTGCTGCCCGACGCGTCGTTCTCCATCGGCGAGCTCACCGTGTCGGCCGGCAGCAGCCTCGCCATCGGCACGGGCGCGACCGGCACGACCACTGCCAGCTTGAGTGTGTCGTCCGGCTTCCAGAACGACGGAGCACTGACGGTGGGCCCGGCCGCCACGTCGGGCACGTCCGGTCAGCCCGGGCTCATCCTCGACGGGCCGATCACCAACACGGGCACCCTCACCGTGGACGGGATCGTGGCCATCGGCAGCACCGGCTCCCCCGCCGTATCCAATGCAGCGCTCTCGAATGACGGCACCGTCGAGGTCGCTCCCGGCGGCCAGATCACGATGGGTGGGTCGTCGACGATCACCAACGAACCGGACGGGCTCCTGGCCTTCGGCATCGACGGGCCATCGAGCTCGGTCGCGGACTACGGGCGCATCACCAACGGCACGCTCTCGCTTGCCGGGAGCGCAGATCCCGTGTTTGAAAACGGGTTCACGCCGTCACCGAACACCGAGTATTTCGTCGATACCGGCACATCCAATGGGACCTTCACGTCCATCTTGCAGGGCGCCACGGCCGACTACACGCACCCCGATGAGGTCGGACTGACCGGCGGGGCTGCCCCTCTCGTCACCTCGACGAACCTCACAAGTTCGGTCGCGGCTGGCTCGGACTACGGGCAGAATGTCCAGTTCAAGGCCAGCGTGCGACCGACCTCGGGCTCCAACCCGACGGGTTCGGTCTCCTTCACCGCGGGTGGTCTCCTCCTCGGGAGCTCCCCGTTGACGACCAGCGCGGCGGGTGTCACCAGTGCCGTATTGGACGTCTCGAGCCTGGAGGTGGGATCGGAATCGATCACCGCGAACTACGGCGGTGACGTCGTCTTTGGTGCCAGCACGTCGCCGGTCCTGACCCAGGTCGTCACTCCGGATCCGACGACGGTCACCATCACTGCCTCGCCGGTCACCCCCCAAGAGGGCCAACCGGTCACTGACACGGCCACCGTCTCGTCCGCCACCCCGGGCACCGCGACGCCAACCGGCACCGTCTCGTTCACCGACGATGGGAGCCCGGTCACCGGCTGCCAGTCCCTGCCATTGCCGACGGTCACCCCACGACAGGTCAGCTGCACCGAGACATACGCATCGAGCGCGACCCACTCCATCGTCGCCAGCTACAGCGGCGATGAGGACAACGCCGGCAGCAGCGCCTCATTGCTCCAGGCGCTCGCTCAGATCCCAACACAGACGACCGTCGCCGCATCGTCGCCCACGTCGACCTTCGGCCAGAGCGTGACGCTGACGGCCATGGTGACCTCGACGCTGAGCGCACCAAACAGCCCGAGTGGCTCGGTCACCTTCTACGACGACGACACGACGCCGATCGCCACGGTTGGCGTGTCCACGGCTGACGGCACGGCCTCAGCGCAGCTGGACGTCTCCAGCCTCATGGGGGGACTGCACTCCATCACCGCGACCTATAACGGAGACCCGAACTTCGGCTCGAGCTCGTCCAGCCAACCAGTCATGCTCAACGTGGCCGAGGCGGCGGCGACGGTGATGCTGGCCAGTTCGAGCGATGAGTCAGTCGTCGGCCAAGCCGTCGTCTTCACCGTGACGATCAGCTCCTCGGCCTCGGGCGAGACCGGTACCGTCCAGTTCGCCGACAACGGGGTGTCGATCGGGAGCGGCACCGTCTCGGGCGGGCAGGCCACGTTCGAGACCGATGCACTCGCCCTGGGCCCCCACCCGATTACGGCCGTCTATGAGGGGGACGACGACTTCGTCGGCAGCTCATCGACGAACACGATCACCCAGACCGTCAACCCGGCCTCGACGTCAGCGGACGTCACGAGCAGCCAGGACCCTGGCGTGGTCGGCCAGACCGTTGCCTACACCGCGACCGTGGTCGTCGGCGCTCCCGGGTCCGGCACGCCGACGGGCACCGTTTCGTTCAACGACGGTGGGAGCCCCGTCCCGACGTGCCAGAGCCTCGCGCTCCCGCCGACCCCACCGCTGGCGGTGACGTGCTCCCAGGCGTACGGCACCAACGCCGGTCACAGCATCACGGCCACCTACAGCGGAGACGCGAACTTCACGACCTCGGCGGGAACCTTGACGGAGAGCGTGGTTCCAGTGTCCACGACGACGACCCTCCTACCGTCACCAGCCGCGTCGACGTCAGGTCAGAGTGTCACGCTCAGCGCGACCGTGACCCCGACGTCGGGTGCGGCGGACGCCGAAGGATCAGTCACGTTCACGGCCGATGGGACCGCGCTCGGGACCTCGACGTTGTCGACCACGGACGGTGTCACGTCGGCCAGCATGCTCGTCACGACGCTGCCCGTCGGTTCCGACTCCGTGACAGCCTCGTACGGTGGCGGCGCTGGCTTCCTGGCGAGCTCGTCCGACAATGCCACGGCCGTGACGGTGACCAGGGCGTCGACCACCCTCGGGATCTTCGACTCTGCCAACCCCTCGACCGCCGGTCAGCCGTTGGCCCTCACCGCGACCGTCTTCCCGACCACGGGTTCCGGGGAGACCGGCGCGGTGACGTTCTTCGACAACGGGAACCGGATCGGCACGGACCTGATCTCGAACGGGCAGGCCACGCTGACGTGCACCCTGCCGGCGGGCGACGAGGCCATCACCGCCAGCTATGCCGGGGACGGCGATTTCATCGGCAGCACGACCCCGGCCCCGCTCAGTCAGTTGGTCGGCCCGACCTGAGGCAGTTGCCTCTCCGCCCGCCTGAGCTGGACTCACGCTGTTCTCCCAGTTGGAAAGAGCCGAGCCGCCCGATCACGAGAAATAAAGCAAGGAAAACCTTGTTATATTGATCGGTAGAGCGGAGGCGCCGCTCGGAAGGGTGGGGAGCCATGAGCGTGGCGATCCTGACAGGAGCATCCCGGGGACTCGGCGAGGCGCTGGCGACGGGGCTGGCCCGAACCGGTTGGTCGCTCGTGGTCGACGGACGTGACCAGACCACCCTGGACGCCGCGGCGGACCGCATCCGCGCCCAGGCGACAGATGGCGCACGTGTCGTCATCGTCGTCGGCGACATCACCGATGCCGAACACCGCCACGACCTGACAGCCGCCGCCAACGAGTTGGGTGGGCTCGACCTCGTCGTGAACAACGCCGGGACGCTGGGCACGTCGCCGCTCCCCTCTTTGGCCGACTACCCCCTGGGTGATCTGCGCGTCGCGTTCGAGGTCAACGTCGTGGCCCCAGTGGGACTCATACAGGACGCACTGCCTCTCCTCCTCGGCGCACCTCATCCACGCGTGCTCAACGTCACGTCGGACGCCGCCGTGGAGGCCTACGAGGGCTGGGGTGGCTACGGCGCCGGCAAAGCGGCGCTCGAGCATCTCGGTGCGGTACTCGCAGTCGAGTTCCCGGCCCTGACCGTCTGGTCGGTCGATCCCGGTGATCTGCGCACGGCGATGCACCAGGCCGCGTTTCCCGACGAGGACATCTCGGATCGGCCCGAGCCGAGCACGGTGGTGCCCCGGTTCCTCGAACTCATCGGCAGCGATCGCCCGAGCGGCCGCTTCCGTGCCACTGACCTGCTCTCGACGGGGGCGGTGGCGTGAGCGCTCTGGCGGCGGCGCCGGGCCTGGAACTCCCGGCGACGGCCCGCCTGCCTGAACTGCACCCGCTGTCGTTCTCTCTGCCCCCCGAGCTCGAGGCCCCCTCGCCGCCCGAGTACCGCGGCATGACCCGCGACGCCGTACGCATGCTCGTGGCGACCAGGTCCGACGGCGCGCTGGTGCATACCAACTTCTCCGAGCTCCCCCGCTTCCTCGACGAAGGCGATCTGGTGGTGATCAACACGTCGGGCACGCTCGCCGCCGAGCTCGACGGCACGGCGCCCGACGGCTCAGTCGTCCAGGTCCACCTCTCGACCAAGTTGCCCGCCGGGCTGTGGACCGTGGAGGTCCGCCGCGACGGGCAGGCCCACCTCGACGCCGATCCCGGTGACACGATCGAGCTACCCAGCGGGGGCCGCGTGGCGCTGTTGTCCCCGTACTCCCCCGGCCCAGGCGGCCTCGGTGTGCGGCTGTGGGTCTCCACCCTCGAGACACCCGAGCGCCTGCACAGCTTCCTGGCCCGCTACGGCCGCCCGATTCGCTACGGCTACGTCCAGGGCAGCTACCCGATCGGGGCCTACCAGAACGTCTACGCCACCGAGCCGGGTTCGGCCGAGATGCCCAGCGCGGGGCGCCCCTTCACCCCCGAGGTGCTCACCCGCCTCGTGTCCAAAGGGGTCGGTGTGGCGCCGCTCCTGTTGCACACGGGGGTCGCCTCGCTGGAGGCCAGCGAGCCGCCCTACGCCGAGTACTTCCGTGTGTCGCTGCCCACCGCGCACCGCATCAACGACACCCGGCGCTCCGGCGGCCGCGTCATCGCCGTAGGCACGACGGTGGTGCGCGCGCTCGAGTCCGTCGTCGACGATCATGGCCATGTGCACCCGAGTGAAGGCTGGACCGAGACGGTGGTGTCGCCCGAGCGCCCCGTGCGGTCGATCGACGGGTTCCTGACCGGCTGGCACGAGCCGGAGGCCTCACACCTCGCCATGCTCGAGGCGATCGCAGGCCGGCCGCTCCTCGAGGCGTCCTACGCCGCCGCGCTGGAAGAGGGATACCTGTGGCACGAGTTCGGCGACGTCCACCTGATCCTGCCGTGAACGCCGAGTCTGCCCTGCAGACGGAGTCTGCCGCCGGCACGGGGACTGCCGAGCCCGAGTCGCCCCTCCAACAACTGCCGACGACGCGGCGGGCCATCCTTAACCTGTTGAAGCGCCAGGGCCCCCTGGACGCCTCGGCCGTCGCCGGTGCGCTCGCCCTCACCCCCGCCGCCATTCGGCTGCAGCTGAGCCACCTGGAAGACGACGGGCTCCTGACCCATCACGACGAGGTTGCCGAAGGGGCGCGGCGGGGCCGTCCCCGTCACGTGTACGAGCTGACCTCGGCGGCCGAGGCGCTCTACCCGAAGCGCTACGGCGACCTGACGACCGAGCTCCTCGGCTACCTCGGTGGCCCGGGCGCGACCCAGGTCGACGAGCTCTTCGAGCAACGGCGCCAACGGCGCGTGGCCGGCGCGCTCCCGAAGACTGCGCACCTCCCCTTCGACGAGCAGGTGGCCGCGCTGACCGCCATCCTCGACGAGGACGGCTACCTGGCCGAGGCGGAGCGGCTCCCCGACGGCAGCTGGAGGATCACCGAGCACAACTGCGCCATCCTCACGGTCGCCCACGGATTCTCGCAGGCGTGCACGAGCGAACTCGCCTTCATCCGCGAGGCGCTCCCGGGAGCGTCGGTGCGGCGGGTGGCGCATCTCATGGACGGGGCGCACGTGTGCGCCTACGTCGTCAGCCCGCCGACGTCGTCGAGTCTGCCGACCTGATCTCAAGGACGGAGACGCCGTCCACTTCGTGGATCTCGTTCTGCAACAGCTCGACGAGATGGTGGCCGCCGATCTCAACGACGAACTCGTCCACGGCCTGGCCGTCGTCGCGTTCCAAGATGTTGATCGCCACGATGTCGCCGCCGACGGCCCCGATCCTGCTGGCCACGAGGCCGAGCGCACCTGGGCGGTCCGGCAGCGCGATCCGGACCACGT
The DNA here is from genome assembly GCA_963755375.1 of uncultured Acidimicrobiaceae bacterium. Lineage (GTDB taxonomy): Bacteria > Actinomycetota > Acidimicrobiia > Acidimicrobiales > RAAP-2 > Bog-473. Next base: position 1,457,540 of record CAVWKG010000016.1, read on the forward strand.
AGCCAGCCATGGGCACAACGTTAGGCGGTCAATGTGAACTGCTTGTTTCAAACTGCTTACGATCGCCCGTGCTGGGCCATCGCTCAGGCACGATCGCCGTGCGACGTGCTCAGGCTGAGGCCACGCTCGCCCGGGTCGGGACGTACTCGTCGACGTACGCACGCTCGGAGAGGCGGGCGATCTCGTGCATGAGCCGATCGGTGAAGGACCGACACTCGGTGTGGTCGTGGTTCTCCAACGGGTCGTCGGGGTTCTCCGGCGGGTCCATCAGCAGGGGCTTGCCGAAGCGGATGATGACGGTCTTGAAGGGCCGCATGAAGTTGGAGTTCACCGGCTGCACGTCGACCGTCCCGATCACGCCCACCGGAATGATGGGCACGCCGCACTCACGCGACAGCCTCGTGACTCCCGTCCGTCCCTTGTGCACGTACGGGTCAAGGGTGCGCGTGCCCTCCGGGTACAGCCCGAGGATGTGCCCCTGACCGAGGACGTCGTTGCGCGCCGTCTCGAGTGCCCGCTCGGAGGCACTGCCCCCGGTGCGGCGGATCGGGATCTGCCCGGCGGCCCGGAAGAACCAGGCCGTCTTCCACGAGTCGAAGTACTCCGCCTTGGCCAGGAACGTGACCTTGCGCCGGACCACGAGGGGGATGAAGAAGGAATCGCAGAAGGACTGATGGTTGGCCGCCAGCACCGCCGGTCCGTGCATGGGGATGTTCTCCCGACCTTCGACCCTCACGCGGAAGAGCACGTAGAAGACCGGGGTCAGGATCGCCTTGAGCACCCAGTACATCACAGGCCAAAGGTACTCCCGACGGGCGCTGCCCGCACCGGGCACCGGCTGTGCTGAACTGCGGTGCCGGATTCAGCCGGCAGTGGAGGTGCGCATCGTGACGAGTGAGACCCTGACTGCCGAGCCGTTCGTCTCCGGCCTCTTCTTCGGCGAGTGCCCACGCTGGCACGACGGCCGCCTCTGGTACTCGGACTTCTTCGACAACGCCATCTTCTCGGTGTCGCCCGACGGCGAGCGCCGGGTCGAGGTGGACTTCGACGGTGAGCCGGCGGGCTTGGGCTGGCTCCCCGACGGCCGCCTGCTCTTCAACTCGCGCCTCGACCGCGTCGTGATGCGTCGCGAAGAGGACGGGATGCTGGTGGAACACGGCGACCTCAAGCCGTGGGCGACGTGGCACGCCAACGACATGGTGGTGGCGTCCAACGGCCAGGCCTACTCGGGCAACTTCGGTTTCGACCTCGACGGCTTGTACGACGGGTCTGTCGAGTCGAGCGCCATCGCCACCGCATCGCTCGTGCGCGTCGATCCCGACGGCACCAGCCACGAGGCGGCCGACGACCTCCAGTTCCCGAACGGCGCGGTCATCACCGAGGACGGTGGCACGCTCATCATCGCCGAGAGCTTCGGCGGCCGGCTGACCGCGTTCGACCGGGCCACCGACGGCACGCTCACCAACCGACGCGTGTGGGCCGCGTTGGAGCGCATCGCCCCCGACGGCATCTGCCTCTGTGCCGACGGCTCCGTCTGGGTGGCCAACGCGTTGGCGCCGGAGTGCGTCCGCGTTGCCGAGGGCGGGGAGGTCCACGAGCGCGTGACCACGTCCATGAACTGCTACGCCTGCATGCTGGGCGACGACGACCGGCGCACGCTCTACATGGTCACCGCCGTCGACAGCAATGCCGCCACGGCGCGGACGACCCGCAACGGCGCGCTCGAGAAGGTGCGCACGACGGTGCCCGGCGCCGGCCTGCCCTGAGCCGAGCGCCCCGCTCCACCAGCTACCCCAGTTTGGTCAGCGCCGCCCGCAGGTGGCGCACGGCCTGTCCGATGCGCTGCTCGTTCTCGATGAGCGCGAAGCGGACGTGGCCGTCGCCGCCGGGCCCGAACCCGACGCCGGGCGAGGTGGCGACGCCCGCCTCGCTCACCAGGTATTTCGAGAATTCCAGCGAGCCCATCTCGCGGTAGGGCTCGGGGATCGGCGCCCACACGAACATCGTCCCCTTGGGGGGCGCCAGGCGCCACCCGATGCGATTGAGCCCGTCACAGAGCGTGTCGCGCCGCGCCCGGTAGATGGCGTTGATCTCCCTGGGGTAATCCGGCGCCTCGTTCATGGCCACGATGGCGGCGATCTGAATGGGTTGGAAGGTCCCGTAGTCGAGATACGTCTTGAGCTTGGTCAGCGCCTGCACGATCTCCTGGTTGCCGACGACGAACCCGACGCGCCACCCGGCCATGGAGAACGACTTGGTCATGGTGTAGATCTCCACCGCCACGTCGGTGGCGCCGGGCACCTGGAGGATGGAGGGCGGGTCGTAGCCGTCGAACCCGAGGTCCGCGTAGGCGAAGTCGTGCACCAGGACGACCTCGTGCTCGCGCGCGAAGGCCACCAGACGCTCCATGAAGGACAGGTCGACACAGGCGGTGGTCGGGTTGTGCGGGAACGAGAGCACGATGACGCGCGGCTTGGGCCAGGACTCCTCCCAGGCGTGCATGAGCCCTTCGAAGAACGCCTCGCCCGGATCGGGCGCGTCGTCCGACTCCACGTCCGGCCCCTGCAGCGGGACCTGGCGCACGTCCGCCCCGGCGAACAGCGGGCCCCAGATGTGGATCGGGTAGGACGGCGACGGGACCAGTGCGGTGTCCCCGGGGCCGACCAGCACCCACATCAGGTGCGAGAAGCCCTCCTTGGCCCCGATGGTGGTGACCACCTGGGTCTCGGGATCGAGCTCGACGGCGAACTTGCGCTGGTAGAGATCCGTGATGGCGCTGCGCAGCTTCGGGATGCCGCGGGAGGCGGAGTAGCGGTGGTTGCGTGGGTTCTGGGCGGCCTCGGCCAGCTTGCTCACCGCCACATCGGGCGAGGGCAGGTCGGGATTTCCGAAGCCGAGGTCGATGACGTCGCGTCCGCTTCGCCGCGCCGCCGCCTTGAGGTCGTTGATGGTGGCGAAGACGTACGGCGGCAACCCGTTGATGCGCCGGAACTCCATCGTGGAAGTCTAGGACCCGGGTCGCGCTCCAACGGACCCGGGGTCCTCTCGGAGGCGGAGTGCTGCGGCGGCCAGCTCCTCGACGTCGACGGGCCAGCCGAACACGACCCAGCTGGCGCCGGCGTGGTGGAGCTCTCGCATCCTCTCGGCCATCGGTGGCGAGGCCGAGGGTGGCGGCCCGGCCCAGGTCACCTCCACGCCGTCGGGTCCCGCCCCCCGCTCGGCCACCAGCGCGGGCGCGGCGTCCCACACGGTGAGCGCGGCGCCGGCGGCCCGCGCCTCCTCCGTCCGTCCGGCCTGGCCGCCCGCCAGCCAGACGGGGAGTCCCGCCCGGGCCAGCTCGCGCCCCAGCTCGACCATGTCGGCCCGGCGCTCGGCCGCCGGCGCGAAGGGGATCCCGTAGGCGCGATTCTCCTGTTCGCTCAGCTTGTCGCCGGTGCCGAGCCCGGCGATCACCCGCCCCGGGGCCAATCCCTCGAGCGCGAGGAACTGCGCGGCGAGCACCGCGTTGGCGACCAGGCCGATACGCGCCACCAGGGTCCCGAGGTAGGGCCCCTCCCCCGGGCCATGCGACGGGCCCAGCATCGTCGCCAACGCGCCGAGGATCGGAAAGGGTGCCAAGGCCGGCCGCTCGGGTTGGCCGATGGGCCAGATGTGGTCGTAACAGAACACGCCGTCGACCCCGGCCGTGATCGCCGCTGTCGCGGCGGCGAACGCCGCGTCCGGCGTGTCGCGGAAGGTCGGCAGCACGACCCCGGTCCGCATCAGCCCAACCCGCCCTGGCCCACCGCCAGCGCGGCGCCCACCGCACCGGCCCGCTCCCCGAAGGCAGCCGGCACGATCGCCGCCACGGGTCGCCGGTCACCGCCCTCGATGAGCTCGGCGAACGTGGTGCGGGCGGAGTCGACCAGGAGGTCACCGGCCTGCACCACCCCACCCCCGAGCACGAAGCACTCCGGGTCGAGCACCGCGGCCAGGTTGGCCAGGCCGAAGCCGATCCACCACCCGACCTCTTTGATGACGTCCTGCGCCGCCGGGTCGCCGGCAGCGGCCGCGGCGGAGATGTCCTCGCCCCGGACGCTCTCGGGGTCGCCACCGGCGAGCCGGACGACCTCGCCCAACCGGCCCGCCAACGCCGCCTCCCGGGCCAGGACGCCGAGACCGGCGCCCGAGGCGAAGCGCTCCCAGCAACCATGGCGTCCGCACGGGCAGGCGGGGCCGTTCGGGTCCACCACCATGTGGCCGATTTCGCCGGCGAATCCCGCCGACCCCACCTGCACCCGCCCGTCGAGCACGAGGCCGCCGCCGATGCCGGTCCCCAGCGTGACCATGACGACGTGGCGGTAACCGCGGGCGGCTCCCAACCGGTGCTCGGCCAGCACGGCGAAGTTGGCGTCGTTCTCAATCAAGATGCTCCGTCCCGGCAGTCGCTCCCCGATCAGCTCGTTCCAGTCGACGCCCTGCGCCTGCGGGAGGTTGGGGGCGAAACAGAGGCGGCCCTCACGGTCCACCATGCCGGGCGCGCCCACGCCCACCGGTGTCGACGTGGTGGCGGCGACCTTCCGGTCGAGGTCGGCGACCACCTCGGCCACCGCCGCGGCGACGTGGCTGCCGATGATGTTGCGGGTCCCCGTCGGGGTGGCGACCCGAGCCTCGGCCACGATGTCGTGGGCTCGGTCCAGCGAGACGCCCAGGACCTTGGTCCCGCCGATATCGATGCCGTAGGTGACGTCGGCGGCCCGCCGGCCCCCGTCGGGAGTCACGAGATCGACTCGACCCGCGCCTTCAGCTCTCGCATGGCGGTGGCCATGATGCGGCTCGTGGCCCGCATCTTGATGAAGCCCGGGATGGGTACGCGCAGCTCCGCCTCGACGTGGTAGGTCACCTCGGTGCCCCCGCCCTCGCCGGCGTCGAAGACGTAGGTGCCGTCCCACTTCGTGGTGATGTCGCCCTGGGTCAGCTTCCAGGACAGCACGTGCGGCGCCTGGGAGTAGTCGTAGGCCAGGGTCATGCTGGTGCTGCGGCCGAAGGCGGCGGCGCGGAAGGTGACCAGCCGGGGCCGGCCCTGGTCGTCGCGCTCCTTAACGTCGATCTCCTTGATGTCGGCCGCCCACTCCGGGTAGCGCTCGAGATCAGCCGCGACCGCAAAGCAGCGCTCGGGTGGCGCTGCTACCGAGATCTTCTCTGTGGCTTGGTCGGCCACGTCGGTGCTTCCTTCCTGTCGATACTGCCAGCGCGGCGGTGCGTCAGAATGCCACTCCGGCCAGCGCTTCGGCCAGCCTAGAAGCGAGCACGTCGTTGTCGAAGTTTTCCTGCACCCTAGATCGGGCGGCCTTCCCCATTCTGCGACGCCGGTTGGGGTCGGCGAGGAGGCTCCTCAGGGCCTGGGCCACGGCGCCCGGATCGCCCGGGTCCCCCACCACCAGGCCCGTCACCCCGTCGACCACGGCCTCGGACGCACCGCCACTGTCCCCGGCCACCTGGGGCACCCCGGCGGCAGCCGCCTCCAGAAAGACGATCCCGAAGCCCTCCTGCTCCAGGCCCAACCAGCGGTTGCGGCAGGCCATGACGAACACGTCGGCGGCCCCGAGGAGGGAGGCCCGGTCCTCCTGGCTCACCCGCCCGAGGATCTCCACCGTCACCGGGCTCCGTTCCGCCAGCCGTCGCAGGCGGCCCAGCTCGCGGCCGTCGCCCGCGATGGCCACCGCGAGGTCCGGGTACGAGGGGGCGAGGCGGTTGGCGGCCTCGATGAGCACGTCCATGCCCTTGCGCGGGACCAGGCGGCTGACGCTCGAGAGCAGCGGACCCCGCGCCGGCAGCCCCAGGGCGGTCCGCGCCGCCCGGCGCTCGGCCGCTTTGAGCGGGACGATGGCGCCCGCATCGACCCCGGGCGGGATCTCGACCAAGGTGGCCGTCAGGTCCGGGACAGCGCGCCGGGCCTCGGCGGCCGGATAGTCACCGGCCGACACGACGAGCCGCGCCCCGCGCAGCACGCGGCCGAGCGCGGCGCGCGAGCCGGGAAGCCGGCCCGGCACGGTGACCTCGGACCCGTGGAGGATGACGCCGTACGGGACGTCGAGGTGAGGCCCCAGGAGACCGAGCGGGAGCGCGGGGTCGAGCAGGACCAGGTCGACCTCGTGCTCCCTCACGGCGGCGCGCACGGCGTCGAGTGCGGCCGGCGTCGGGAAGAAGAGGATGGTGCCGGGCACCCGCTGAATGCGGATGCCCCGCTCGGCCTGCGCGGCATCGAATGCGGCGGCCCCGTCGTCTGAGCACGCGGTGAGCACGGCGAACGAGGCGGGCTCGAGCCGGCTCCACAGGTCCCACAGGTAGTTCTGAATGCCACCGACCTTGGGCGGGAAGTCGTTGGTGACGAGGAGGTGGCGCTTCACCACGCGTCACCAGGGCGACGTTGCGGCCGGGACGGCGCCCGGCGGCGTTCAGCCTGCTCTGGTACTGAAGCGCAGCGTCGGCACGAGTCCGGCGCGCTCGAGCATGCGCATGGCACGCGCCTCGTCGGCATCGATGACCACGGCGTCATCGGGCTCCCGCTCGAGGAGGAAGCTGACGACGCAGTCGTCGCAGGCGGCCGTGTTCTGCAGTGCACAGCAGTCGCAGTCGATCGTGAACCCGCCGGCGGGCTCGATGTCGGGAGACCCGGAAAGCACGGTTTCCCCGGAAGTCTCGGTTTCCCCGGAAGTCTCGGTTTCCCTGGAAGTCTCGGTTTCCCTGGAAGTCGGCATGACGATGACCCTCTCTGTTGGGGCCAAGCATGCCGAAGGGGTGTGACACCCATTGCCATCGGGCTAGCCGTCGCGCAGGGAGCCGAGGGCGGTCCGCAGCGTCTGCTCCAGGCCCCAGGCCACGCTCTCCGTGCGCACGCCGTCGGCAGCGGCGACCGTGAGGAACGGCGGTCCGCCCACTCGGTAGTCCCGGTAGGCGTCCGAGCTCATCACGAGATCGATCCCCCAGGTGGCCGGGGCGTCACCGCCCAGGGCCGTGATCACCTCGGTGCTCTCCTCGCCGGGGCTCCTCGTCACCACGACGAGGCGGGCGGCGCCGGCCAGACCGGCGTGCAGGTCGGGCAGGCCTTCCCAGAGGTCCCGGCAGCCGAGGCAGGCCGCCGAGAGGAACAGGAGCAACACCGGCGCGGCGGCCTCCACCACGTCAACCCGGCACGCGGTGCCGTCCGGTGCGACGCCGATGACGTCGTGGGGCGTCGTGGTGGGGTGATCAGTGTAGGTGGGGATCGGCGTGAGCCGGCGCAGAATGTCGGGCGGCGGCTCCCTCACGGCACCTTCGACGGCGCGCCCGGCTCCTCGAGCTCCTCGCCGGTGATCTCCACGATGCTGCGCCCGTGGCCGCACCAGCGGCACACCACCTCGTCCACGTTGCGGACGAGCACCAGCTCGTCCTCGATCACGAGGTCGCCGCCGACGGAGTAGTGGTGGAAGGCCTTGGTCTTCTGCGAGACCGTGACGTCGAAGCGGGTGAGGTTGCCGCACCCGTCGCACCGGTATCGAGGGGCGCTCACCCGATCCACGGTAGTCCGCAGCCCGGCGCCGTCCCCTTCTGCCTCAGGCGCTGCCGAGCACCTCGCCGATCTGCACACCGGTGACGGTGACGCCACCCATGCCGCCCCCGACCGGCGGGGCCACGGCGCGGGCCTGCTGCTCGGTCTCGAACACGGCGACCGAGGTCCCGTGGGTGTCGTCGAGGCGGATCCAGTAGCCGGCCACGAACCCCGGCGCCGCCTTCACGGTGGGGACGAGCTCCTCGAGAGACTTGACGGCGGTGTCCGAATCGGTGATGTCGACGTTGACGACGTGCGCATGCATGGAACCAACTCCTTCCTTCGGGATGTCTTGCATCCTCCCACGACAGCCGTCTGGCTGCACCGGGGTTGCAAACTTTCGGGTCGGCGGAGGCCCCGGCCCTAGATGCGATTGAGGAGCTCGCTCTTCTTGGCGGCGAACTCCTCCTCGGACAGGATGCCGCGACGGCGCAGGTCGTCGAGCTCGATGAGCCGGTCCCGTATCTCGAACGGCGGCGTGCCCGGCGCGGCGGCGACCGGAGCCGAGCCGGCCCCGCTCGGGGTCGAAGCCTGCGCCGGCGGGCCCGCGGCCACGCCAAAGGGCGGTGTGTCGTGGGCGTCGTGGGCGTCGTAGTCCTCGTCGGCGTACGGGGCGCCATGCCGGTCGCGCGGCTGCATCTCGTGCGGGATCTGCTCGCGCCGGCCACCGCCGACGATCTCGTTGATCTGCGAGTTGATGACGCGCTGGACGACCGCCGGCTTACGCATGTACTCCAGGGTCAGCGAATCGTCCTCACCCTGCACGTCGATGATCAGCGAGCCCGTCCCGAGCACCCTCTCGATCAACCGCTGACGGATGTTCACCTCCGTGATGCGCTGCAGGCGCAGCTGCACGGTGTCGCGCCCGATGATGCCCTCGCGCACGAGGATCCGGGTCGAGGTCAGGGCCACGACGTAGGACCGCCAGCGGACGAACCGACCGAGCAACCACACGCCGGGGATGAGGGCGAGGATGAGGATGGGGTAGTTCGTCCAGCTGGGCGCCTTGTGCCACAGGACCACCAGGACGATCAGGGCCACCCACACGCCGATGGAGGTGAAGAGCGGGCCGAAGAGGAAGATCCAGTGCGGGCGCAACTCGGCCAGCAGCTCCTCGTCCTCGTTGAGGAACTTGCGAGGGAGCGCCATGACGCAAGCGTACCGGCGGTCGCAGGCGGGCCCAGGGCACGGGAGGCGGCGCGCCGTAGGGTGGAGCCATGCCCTATGCCGAGGTGGAACCCGACGAGGTCAAGGCGCGTCTCGCCCGGGGCGAGGACGTCTTCCTCCTGGACGTGCGCGAGCCGGATGAGGTCGAGGCCTGGGCCTACCCGATCGGCGTCAACATCCCGCTCGGCCAGCTCGGCGATCGCCTCGACGAGGTCCCCAAGGACGTCACCGTCGTGGTGGCCTGCCACGTCGGGGGGCGTTCCGCCGCGGCGGCCAAGGCGCTCAGCGACGCCGGGTGGACGGCGGAGAACCTGACCGGTGGCGCGGTCGCCTGGGCGGCCGGGGAGCCCGACGCGTAAGCAGTGCCCAGCCAAGGGCTCAGGTCAGGCGTGCTCACACGATGGTGCATCTCGTGGCGACGTTGGGGATGAACCGGACCTCGCGTCTCCCGCTCAGAGTGAGTCCGCACGACTACTGGCCCATCGGGGCTTCCCACAACACCTGAGACGACGCGCCGCTGGGACTGATTGAGATAATCGCAGTCCGGCTTGTGAAACCGTTCCCGTAGAAGGTGTCAACGTAGATCGTGCCGTCGGGACCAACGGCGATCCCGTTGGGCGAGAATCCCCTGATTCCGTGAAACGGGCCGGGGTTGAAGGAGATGATCGTTTGTTCGCCGGTCGGCGCGAGCCGGACGACGGACAACTCGTCCATGGCGATAATCCCTCCGTCGGGTGCGGTGGCCAGACCGGCGTCACCACGTGGATAGATGCTCTGCTGGCCATACGGCGTTGTGAGCGTGCCGGAGGGCGGCACGACGAAGACCGTCTTGGTTCCGAATCCAAAGAAGTACAGGTTGCCCGCCGAATCAAACGCGATTCCGTCCACACCATCCGCCGAGGCAGAGGCGGTCTGACCGCCCACCCCGTAGGTGCCTTGGTAGGGGCTGTCGATGCCGACCACCACGCCCAGGGTCCCGTCGGCATCGAGACGGAGCACCTGTTCGCCCGTGGAGATGTAGAGCTGCCCGCCAGGGCCGAAGGCCACGTCGTTGGGCGCCGCGTCGGCATCGAGAGCGGGGGTGCCGTTCGTGACAAAGCCACTGGTTGAGAACGCTCCGGTGCCGACGACCGTCGTGATGACGCCGTTGGGCGAGATGGCCCGCACTCGATCGTTTCCCTCGTCGGCAAAGAAGAGGGTCCCGTCAGGTCCAAACGCCATCCCGCTCGGTCGGTCTAGCTCGGCGTCGACGGCGGGACGGCCATCACCCGTGTAGCCGACCTGGCCGGTGCCCGCCACGACCACGAACGAGCCATCGGGTTGACGTTCCAGTATCTGGTTTCGGGTCTGGTCGGCAATGTAGAGGTTGCCGTTGGGACCAACGGCCAGGGCGGTCGGGCGTGTGGGCACCACGCCGGACGTGGCCTGTCCCGTGCCCGTCGTGGCCTGTCCCGTGCCCGTCGTGGCCTGGGTGGTGCTCGTGGTAGTCAATGTGCTCGACGCGTTGTCCGGAGCCGGAGCAACAGCGCTCCCTGCGGCAACGTGGTCGGGACTCACGCATCCTGACGGCGGTGCGCTCGAACCCTTCTGCCCTGGCATGAGCGCGGTGCCGGCGCATCCGAAGTTCGACAAGATGGTGTCTCCGGTCACCGTCGAACCATCAGGGAGCGTGTACTGGGTCTTTTGTTCCCGGATGTAGCCCTCGGTGTCAACGGAAACCCACGTCGTCTTCCCAGCAAATCCGCTTTCCTTGATGATGGTGTCGGCGGCACGAATGGTCGAGACTTGCTGAGACGTGAGGCCGCTGGTGTCAGGGTCTTGGAGTCCGCTCTCGGACAGTTTGTAGAGAGTCACGGGCACGCCATCGACACTGCCACTGCCTGCTGGCAGTGCGTCTTGAATTTCCCGGGCCTCGAGGTCGAGATAACCGGTGCCGCCGGCCAGACCCTGCATGTCCAGCGCCCCTTCCACCTGGCCGAGCGTGCCCTCGACCGAGCTGGCGTAGCCTGAGAGCGGCGCTCCAGGACCGGCTTGGCCAGGGGCGGAGAGCCCGTAGTCACCACCGCCCATTTCCCACACGTCGGTGCCATTGTCGTAGAGCGTGATCGTCCCGAGGGGCCCGTCGTTGGTGACCATCACCATGGCGTAGGGGTTGGTATCGACCGTGCCGTGCCCGGTGATCGGAGAGAGAGTCCCCGAGGAATGCTCCCAACAGGGCGCGGCCGAGTCAGTGTCCGTTTGAGGACATTGGGTGGGTGGTGTTGTGGCGTCGCTGTAGGTCATGTCGTAGCTGCCCGAGGCCACCGTGACATTGACATCGTCGACGACGAGCTGAGCCAGGCGATCTCGGAGCCGAGGCTGACCAACATGACCTGGAGCGTGGTGGCCGAAGGTCGGCACAAGGAGTGCAACACACACAGCCATCACGACGAAGAGGCCGAGCGCCCAGCGAACCGTCCGAATCCCGCCCATGCGGCCAGAAGTTCCCTCAGTCCTGTTCTCATGCTGAGACGGCACGTTGGGGGTCAGATCGTCCACGACGAATTCGAGGCTACCTATTTCCCGACCGACGATCCTGCACTCGCTGGGGCGCCTCGGTTCGTCGCTCAGTCCGGAGACCTTGGGTCTGCGGCAATCCGAAACCAGACACACACGAACAGGGAGTCGTCGGAAACGTTGACCCCTTCTTGCTCGTAGTAGCTCCGGTGTCCCGCCCGCCACTGCTCGATCGACGTGAACCCTTCGCCTTCGTCCCGTGCGAATTCCCACGGCACGTCGGAGAATCGGTATGTCTCAATTCGAGTGACTTCGACGAGGGCCGCCGCAGTACCGTCTGACCCCAGGAGCACCTGCACTTCACCTGGCGACTCGACGGATTCCTGCTCATCGAGATATTCCTGTTGGAGCAGTGCCCCCGTCGCCGTCTTTTGGCCCGTCAGAGCTGCCCCAGTGAGACGGTCACGCATTTCTCCTGGTCTTCCCAGAGAGAACGCGCGAAGGCCATCAACCCGGGGCCACACGCCTCGAATCTAGCGAAGTGGCGCCGCCTCCCCGGCTCAGCGAGTCCGGGGCGAACTGGCTGGCCACGCCGCGTCTAGGCGCTACCGGTCGGGGTCGTCGTCGGCTTGCCCTCAATCCTATTGACGGCGTCGGTCGCGAATGCTTGGAACGTGCCCGCGTCGGGCGTACCGATGTCCTCATACGCGAGGTCCCCGATGACTGACCCCGCCTTGAACAGGACCAGGTCGAGTCCGAGCTTGACGCCCTTCGCGGTGAAGGCGAATGCGTAGGCCGCCGATGCATCCCCAACGGTGGAGAGGGACATGGCGCCGTCTGTCGTGAACGACAGGGTCGTGCAGCCGTTCATGACCTTCAAGTACTTCGCATAGTCGGCTGCCGCCGCCTTGCCCTCACCGATTGATTCCGACACGGCACGAACCCCGCCGTCCTCGTATCTGACGTTGGCATGTGCGATTCCCTTGGGAGGCTTCTTAAACGACGTAAGCACCTTGAGGCATCCGCCCGCGTGAGACACACCTCCCGATGATGAACCGTTGTCCACCGACCATCCGGTGGGCATGTCGGACAGCGACAATGCCTTCGCCTTGAGTTGCGCACTGTTGGCCGCACCTGCTGGTGGGTCCATCACCGTCACGCCCAGCCCGATGAGCGCGACCGCCGACATCGCCAACGCCGTCACGTGCTTCGGTACGCGCATATCGCCTTCCCGCTCTTTTGAGGGACGACCGAGAGTAATTCACAGGGTCTGGTCTCGTATGCGCTCGTCGAGGCCTGCGTGGTCAAGTCCCGTTGACAATCGATTTCGGGTCCGTTTCGCGTCCGAGCGAAGGACAAGGACAAGTCTGTCCAAAAAACGATCACCTGGTAGGGCTGGTGGGGATCGAACCCACGACCCAAGGATTATGAGTCCTCTGCTCTGACCACTGAGCTACAGCCCCAAGGGGGTTCTAGCCGACGGAGACCATGGGCGCCGACATTTCACGCTGCATCAACCTCCACGCGCTGCTGGACCGGCAACTTCCCAGGATGGTTCGCGGTCGAAACCGAGCATGCAGTCACCTGATCAACGAGGAGCTACTCCGGATCCCGCAGCGCGATCAGACACTCGTCGGCTGACTCGGCATCATGGTGCGCCGTGACCATGGTCCAGCAGGAGACGCCGGGATCCGCTCCGGTCGCACCCGAACCCGAGCCAGGCACGACCGACGCCACTCCGCAGGCCCGGTTCGGGCCCTGGATCCTGGTCGCCCTGTCGATCGGCTGGGGACTGTGGGAGCTCCGGCCCGAACTGCGGGCTGTGCCGTACCTCGACGACAGCTCACTGCACGAGCAGATGGTGCGCGCGGCCGCCGCCCGCATCAGCCAGGGCCGCCTCCCCCTGACGAGTTGGTTCCCCTATCTCGGGCTCGGTTCACCCCAGTTCCTGCACTACCAGAGCCTGCCGTCCATGATCTCGGGCGTCATCGGCACGGTTGCGGACCCCGACACGGTCTTCCGTTGGTCGCTGTACCTGCTGCTTGCGCTGTGGCCGCTCGCCGTCTACTGGAGCGGCCGCCTCTTCGGGCTCAGCCGCTGGACCGCCGCCACGGCCGCGGCGGTCGCGCCCTTCCTCGCCTCGGCCGCCGGCATCGGCTACGAGACCAAGGCCTACGTCTGGGTCGGCTACGGCGTGTGGACCCAGCTGTGGGCCTCATGGACGCTGCCGCTGGCGTGGGGCTTCACGTACCGGGCGTTGTCGTCACTGCGGGCCTCGCTGCTCGCCGTCCTCTTCATCATGGTGACGGTCGCGCTGCACTACGAGACGGGATACCTGGCCTTCGTCCCGCTCGTCGTCTGGCCGTTCATCGTCCCCTCCGACCTGTGGCGACGGCTCGGCCGCGCGGTGGCGCTCGGCGCAGCCGCCCTCCTGGCGTCGGCCTGGGTCATCGTCCCGCTGGTCCAACAGTCCCATTGGGCGGCGCGCAACCAGGTGCTCGAGGGCACGGGGCTCGAGAACGGCTACGGCGCCAGCCAGATGCTGTCGTGGCTGTTCACCGGCCACCTCTACGACGATGGACGCTGGCCGATCGTGACCCTCCTCGTGGCCGTCGGCATCGGGTTCTGCCTCGCGCGCTGGCGCTCCTTCATGGCGGGGCGCGCCCTGGTGACCATCTGGGTCGTGACGCTGATCATGACGTTCGGGCGGACGACCTTCGGGTCCCTCTACGACATCCTGCCCGGCAGCAGCGACATCTTCATCAGGCGCTTCCAGATGGGTGTGCAGCTCTCGGGCATCCTGCTGGCCGGTCTCGGCATCGTCTTCCTGGGGAACCTCGTCCTGCAGGGCGCGCGAGCGCTCTTTCCACCGGCGCGCCGCGGGTGGTCGGCCCGTCCGGCCGGGCGAGGCATTGTCGCCGGGCTGTGCATCGTGGGGCTGATCATCCTGCTGGCGCCCGCCTGGACCGACATGGACACCTACGACGCCCACAACAAGACGAACATCGATCTGCAGGTGGACGCGGACGCGCAGCAGGGTCCCCAGATCGACCAGCTGTTGGCCTACGTGCGTGCCCACCCCAAGGGCCGTGTCTACGCCGGCTCGCCGACCAACTGGGGCGAGGACTTCTTGGTGGGGGCCGTGCCCGTGTTCAAGTACCTCGAGAGCAAGGACGTCGACGAGGTCGGGTACACGCTGCGGACGGCGTCGCTCATGACCGACCCCGAGTACTACTTCGACGAGACCAACCCGGGCGACTACCCGATCTTCGGCGTCGGCTACATCATCACCCCCGTCGACATGGCGGCCCCGGTCCAAGCCGACAAGGTTGGGTGCTCAGGTGACTACTGCCTGTGGGCGCTCCCCGACCCCGGGTACATCCACGTCTACGACACGACCGGCGAGCTGACGGCGACCAGGGCCGACGTCGGCTCCCAGAGCACGACCCTGCTCGACTCCCCGCTCCTCGGCGCGCAGCGCGACCTCACCGTGGCCTTCAACGGGCAGGCGGCGTCCCCCCCGACCGCACTCGACGCGGCGGCGCTGCGGGGATCGCCGGGGCGCGTGGTGGTCCAGCACGCCGACCTCGAAAACGGCGCGGCCCGTGCCGTGGTGCGGACAAACCGCCGTGCCACGGTGGTGCTGAGCGCCTCGTACGACCCGGGCTGGCACGCCACAGTGAACGGCCGACCGGCCCCGACGATCATGGTGGCGCCGGCTCTGGTCGGTGTCGTGGTGGGACCGGGCGTGCACACGGTGACGTTCAACTACGCAGGATACGGGTCCTACGACGCGCTGTTCATCTTGGCGCTGGCGGTCTTCGTGGTCCTCGCCGTCTCTCCCCGGGTGTGGCGGCGGGTGCGTGGCCCCGAGAGCGCGGGGGAGGCCCGAAAAACGAACCACACGACGGCTTAGATTTTCTGCAACCCGGGGGCGCCCAACGTGTCGAGGCCTGATCTGCACTGCCGGGTCGGGCCGCCCACCGCTGCGACCGGCCGCGGCCTCCTACGCCTCTTACTGGAGGTAGCCCTCCACCGTCCCGGTCGACCGTTGCGCGGCGGCGTCGGGGTCCTGGCCGGCGGCGCGCTTGGCGCGGCGCTGGCGCAGGACATCCCACAGCTGGTCCAAGGTGATCTCGAGGTCGCGCTTGCGCGCCAGCTCGTCGTCGCTCAACCCTTCGCCGACGTGCGCCTCCTCGAGGCGCTGCTCCTCGGCGGCGAGGCCGCCGATCTGATCCACGATGTCCTTGTCGTCCACTGTCAGCTCCGATCGACGGGTCCCTGCGCCGGTGTTCCCGGGCCCAGACCAGTTTGCCCGGCCTCAGGCCGCGGCGCCTAGCGCGCTCCCTTCGGCGCCGTCCGCCGCCGCCGTGCCCGTCCCGGACAGAGCCGGGGTGAGCACGTCGGCGATGGTGGCGGCCAGGTGGAACGTCATGACGTCACGCACCTCCTCGGGGACATCCTCGAGGTCGTTGCCGTTGCGCTCCGGCAGGATGACCTCGGTCAGCCCGGCCCGGTGCGCGGCCAGCACCTTCTGCTTGACCCCACCGATGGGGAGCACGCGCCCCTGCAAGGTGACCTCACCGGTCATCCCGACCACCGAGCGGACGGGCACGCCTCGCAGGAGGCTGACCAGCGCGGTCGTCATGGTGACGCCCGCGGAGGGTCCGTCCTTGGGAACGGCGCCGGCGGGGACGTGCACGTGGAACCGCTTGCCGCTGAAGACCGTCGGGTCGATCCCGAGCTCCTCGGCGTGCGAACGCACGTAGGAGAGCGCGATTTCGGCGGACTCCTTCATCACGTCACCGAGCTGGCCCGTGAGCGTGAGCCCCTCGGGGCCGTCGGAGACGCTGGCCTCGACGAAGAGGACGTCGCCGCCCGCCCCGGTCACGGCCAGGCCTGTGACGACACCGGGCACGCTGGTGCGGTCCGCCGCCTCGAAGAAGAAGTGCGGCCGGCCGAGCCAGCCCCGCACGTCGTCGGCCTCGACGACGACCGGCGCCTGGCGCTCGCCCGAGGCGAGCTTCGTGGCCACCTTGCGCAGCAGCTTGCCCAGCTCGCGTTCGAGGTTCCGCACACCCGCTTCCCGGGTGTAGTCCGCCACGATGGCGCGCAGCGCATCGTCGCTGATCTGCACCTCGTCCTCGCGTAACGCCGCCCGGGTGAGCTGGCGGCCCACCAGGTGGTGCTTGGCAATGGAGACCTTCTCGGACTCGGTGTACCCGTCGATCCGGATGACCTCCATGCGGTCGAGCAACGCCCCGGGGATGGTGTCGACCACGTTGGCCGTGGCGATGAACAACACCCGCGACAGGTCGAGGTCGACCTCGAGGTAGTGGTCCCGGAACGTGTGGTTCTGCGCCGGGTCGAGCACTTCAAGCAGCGCCGAGGACGGGTCGCCCCGGTAGTCCGCGCCGATCTTGTCGACCTCGTCGAGGACGATGACCGGGTTCATGGTCCCGGCCTCGCGCAGCGCGCGCACCAGGCGGCCCGGCTGGGCCCCCACGTAGGTGCGCCGGTGGCCACGGATCTCGGCCTCGTCGCGCACGCCGCCCAGAGAGACGCGGACGAACTTGCGCCCGAGGGCGTTGGCCACCGACTCGCCGAGTGACGTCTTGCCGACACCGGGAGGCCCGACGAGGGCCAGGATGGCCCCCGAGCCCCGCCCGTCCACCGATGCCAGGCCGCGCTCGGCCTGCAGCTTGCGCACCGCGAGGTGCTCGAGGATGCGCTCCTTCACGTCGGCCAAACCGTCGTGGTCGGCCTCCAGGATGCGCGACGCCTCGGCGATGTCGAGCCGGTCCTCTGACTCGACGCCCCAGGGGAGCTCGAGCACCGTGTCCAGCCACGTGCGGATCCAGCCGGTCTCGGGGCTCTGGTCGCTGGTGCGCTCGAGCTTGTCGACTTCGCGCTCGACCGCCTTGCGGACGTGCTCGGGGAGCTCACGCGCCTCGAGCTTGGCCCGGTAGTCGTCGGGGTCGGCGTCATCGGCGTCGCTCAGCTGGCCGAGCTCCTTGCGGATCGCATCGAGCTGGCGCCGCAACAGGAACTCCCGCTGCGTCTTCTCCATGCCCTCCTCGACGTCGGTCTTGATCTTCTCGCGCAGCGTCACGTCGGCCAGCGTGTCGCGGGCCCAACCCAAGACGAGGCGCAGCCGTGCTTCGACGTCACGCGTCTCGAGCACCTCCACCTTCTGCGTGAGGGAGAGGTCGGGCGAGTACCCCGACATGTCGGCCAGGCGGCTCGGCTCGGTGATCTCGCGCAACTGCGCCGCGATGCGGCCGGCGCCGCGGCTGTGCAGGATGTTCTCCATCACCGCGCGGTACTCACGGGCCAGCTCGTTGGCGGCGGGAGTCGGCTCCGGCTCGTCCAGCGGCTCGGCCTCCACCCAGAGCGCGTCGCCGGTCCCGGGGACCCCGGTGCCGATGAAGGCGCGGCGGTCACCGCGGATGGCCACGGCGGGCAGGCCACCGGGGAGGTCGCCCTCCTCCATGACCTCGGCGATCACACCGACCGCGGCGAAGCGGCCCTCGATGTGGGGCACCAGCAGGAGGCGCCCTCCGGCCGAGCGGGCAGAGTCGACAGCAGCGCGGGCCTCATCGGACTCCAGCGCCATGGTGAAGACCATCCCGGGCAGCACCACGCCTGAAGTGAGGGGGAGCAATGGGAGTGTCACATTCTCGTTGGTCATCGGGGGTGTCCTTTTGTAATGCCGTAATGGCAATTCCTCTGACTGGTCAACCATATGGGGCAGAAGGTCATTCCCGAGCGGGTCCGCCCCCTGGTGGGAGGTCGGGAAGGGCGGCGGGGCGGCCCCGCCAGGGCATACGCTGATCCTGTGAGCGGTACGGAGACGACCCCCGACCCGGGAGCGGCGCGGGGAACGACCCTGGCCCCGGCCCGGCCGGCGCCCGATCTCGACGACGGCGATCACGACCGGATGGCCCACATCGTCCTGGAGGGATACACCCCCAAGGGGGGCGACTTCGTCTCGGCCGGGCCCAGCGTGGTCGAGGGCATCGTCAACCGCACCGCGGTGCGGGCCCTCTGCGGCAAGGAGTGGGTGCCGGGGCGGGACCCGAGGCGCTTCGGCCTGTGCCCGACCTGCAAGGAGATCGCGCAGTCCCTGGGGTGGAAGATCCCGGCCAGCTGAGGCCGGAGCTGCGTCTTCCGCCGTCGACCCGGCCCGTTCGCTACCGTGCCACAGAACCGATGATCCGTGGCCGAAGGCGGGGCCGCCCGAAGGGAGCAGGTTGGCACAGGTCAGCTTCGACGGGGTCACCAAACAGTTCGGTGACACCACCGCGGTCGACGACCTGACGCTGCACGTGGCCGACGGCGAGCTGCTGGTGCTGCTGGGCTCGTCGGGGTGCGGCAAGACGACAGCGCTGCGCCTGGTGGCCGGCCTCGAGGACCTGAGCCGCGGCACGGTCTCCATAGGCGAGCGCGTGGTCAACGACATCGACCCCAAGGACCGCGACGTCGCCATGGTCTTCCAGAGCTACGCGCTCTACCCCCATCTGACGGTGGCCAAGAACATCGAGTTCCCGCTGCGCCAGCGCGGCGTGGACAAGGAGGAGCGGGCGACCAAGGTCAAGCGGGCTGCCGAGACGCTGGGGCTGGGCACGCTGCTCGACCGCAAGCCGGGACAGCTCTCGGGCGGCCAGCGCCAACGGGTGGCGCTGGCCCGGGCCATCGTGCGCGAGCCGCTCGTGTTCCTCATGGACGAGCCGCTGTCGAACCTCGACGCTGCGCTGCGCGTCCAGACCCGGGCCGACATCGTCGAGCTGCAGGCGCGGCTGTCGACCACGACGCTGTACGTCACCCACGACCAGGTGGAGGCCATGACGATGGGCGACCGCATCGCCGTCATGAGCGAGGGGAAGCTCCAACAGGTCGCGTCGCCCGAGGCGCTGTACGCACGGCCGGCCAACGCGTTCGTGGCCCACTTCCTCGGCAGCCCCGGGATGAACCTGCTCGAGGGGATGCTCGTCGAGAGCGGCGCGACCGCCGACGGGGACGGGGGCTCGCAGGGCACGTTGAGCGTGGCCTTCCCCGGGGCGTCGGTGCCGCTGCCCGCTGCGGTGGCCGACTCGGTGCGCGGGTCCGGGCCCGACGTCGTGCTGGGCCTACGCCCCGAGGCGCTACACCTGAGCGAGGACGGAGCCATCGCCGCCACCGTGATCATCGTCGAGCTGCTCGGCGCCGAGACGCACGTCATCTGCCACACCGAGACGGGCGCCCGCGTCATCGTGCGCCAGAGCGCCTCGGCCGCCAAGCCCAAGATCGGCGAGGCCGTGCGCATCGCTGTCGACCCCGACCCGGCGTCGTACCACCTCTTCGCCGTCGCCGGCGGGGCCCGGCTCGGGGGCGCGCCGTGACGGCGGTGACCACGGCCGCCGCGCCCGATCCGGTCCCGGCCGCACCGGCCGGCATGGCTGAGGCGGGCCGGCCCTCCGCGACCATGCGCTCCCGCCGGCGCAGGCAAGCCCTCCTCGCCTACGTGCTCCTGCTGCCCGCGCTTGTCCTCTTCGGTGTGTTCTCCTTCTATCCCTTCCTGCGCAACTTCAAGCTGATGCTGTACGAGTCCCCACCGGTACCGGGGCTCCCGCCGCACTACGTCGGGCTGCACCAGATCATCCCCACCATCACCTCGACGCAATTCACTCAGAGCCTCGTCACCACCCTGCTCTTCATCGTGATGGTGGTGCCCATCAGCCTCATCGCGGGGCTGGCGCTGGCGGTAGCGGCGCACCGCAAGCTCAAGGGCATGGCCGGCTACAGGGTGATCTTCTCCTCCACGGTGGTCAGCTCGGTGGCGGTGGCCTCGGTCGTCTTCGGGACGCTGCTCAACCCCGTGGTCGGCTTGCTGCCCTGGCTCGGGATCAATCCGAACCCGCCGGCGCTCGAGAGCTCGACGTGGGCCCTGCCCGCGGTGGCGCTGATCACCATCTGGCAGTTCCTGGGGCTGACCTTCATCATCATGTTGGCTGGCCTGCAGTCGGTGCCCGACGAGCTGATCGAGGCGGCGCGCATCGACGGCGCCGGCCCGTGGACGCGCTTCTGGCGCATGACGGTGCCGCTCCTCTCCCCCACCATCTTCTTTGCCGGGGTCATCAGCACGATCTACGCCTTCCAGGCCTTCGGCGCCGTCGACATCCTGATCGGGCCGCAGAACGCGGTGCGGCTGCACACCAACGTGCTCATCTACAACATCGTCAACACGCTGCAGATCGAGAACAACGCCGGCGCCGCCGCCATATTGGCCATCGTCCTCTTCCTGATTCTGCTGGTGCTCACCGTTCTACAGATGCGCTTCCTGGAACGCCGGGTGACCTATGCCCGCTGACGTGCTCGAGTCCCCGGCGCCGGCGCCTTCGCCGGCGGAGGCGGCGGCCCCGGCGGAGCTGGCTGCCCCCCGCAAGCGGCATCGCCGGCTGCGCACCGTCGGTAGCTACACCCTGCTGACGGCCGGCGCCATCATCATTCTGTTCCCGATCTACGTGACGATCGTGAACTCCCTCCTCCCCCTGAACCAGCTGGTTCACCAGCCGCCGCCCCTTTTCCCAACGAACCCGCAATGGCACGATTACAGCGCGGCCTGGAACGGCGGCCAGATGTCCAAGTACATGGCGACCTCGGCGATCATGACGGCGATCATCGTGGTCGGCCAGTTGGTGACGTCCGTGCTGGCCGCCTACGCCTTCGCGTTCTTGACCTTCCCTTTCAAACGGACGCTCTTCGTGCTCTGCCTGGCCACGCTCATGATCCCGCTGGAGGTGACCTTCATCACCAACCTCGACACCATCACCTCGCTCCACTGGTTCAACACCTACGCGGGGCTGTCCGTCCCGTTCCTGGCCACCGGCTTCGGCATCTTCCTTCTGCGCCAGGCCTTCCTGCAGATTCCCCGCGACCTCCAGGAGGCGGCCCAGCTCGACGGCTACGGCCACCTCCGCTTCATGACGCGGGTGGCCGTGCCGCTGGCGCGCCCTTCCCTCGCCGCGCTCGCAGTCTTCTCCTTCCTCGGCGCCTGGAACCAGTACCTGTGGCCGCTGGTGTCGACCGGTGGGACGACGCCGCTCGACACGGTGCAGATCGGCTTGAAGCAGCTGCTGGGCACCCAGGTGTCCACGATCCCCGTGGCGCTCGCCGGCACCGTCATCGCCTTCGTCCCCCTGGTGATCCTGCTCCTCATCTTCCAAAAGCAGCTCGTACGCAGCCTCACCGCGGGCGCCGTCAAGTAGCAGGTCCGCATCCGTCGGGACGGCTGCGGGTGCTAGGAAGTGGGAATGCGGACCCCACGCCTCTCCCGACTCGCTGCCGCCGCGTTGTTCGTCACCACGCTCAGCGGCACCGCGGCCTCCGCCGCCATCGGCGCGAGCGCGCCGGCCGGTGCCGCCAGCCTCCCCGCCTGCAACCTCAAGGCGCTGGCCAACCACAAGGGTGTGGTCAGCATCACCTTTTGGGAGTCGGCCTCCGAGGCCAACCTGACGGTGCTGCAGGGGATCACCAACGCCTTCAACTCGTCGCAGACCAAAGTGCACGTCACGCTGGTCACGCAGGCCGGCTACGACGACACCTGGCAGAAGTATCTGGCCGGGCTCTCCAACGGGCAGCTGCCCGACGCGGTGCAACTCGAGGACCAGCGCACCCAGGCCGCCATCGATACCGGCTCGTTCCTGCCGGTGCAGTCCTGCATGAATGCGGCCAAGTACTCCACGAGCGACTACCTCCCGCGGCCCCTCGCCTACTGGAAGGTGGACGGCGTGCAGTGGGCCTTGCCCTTCGCCGTCTCAGCGCCGATCCTCTACTACAACCAGAACGCCTTCACGAAGGCCGGCCTCAACCCGGCCGACCCCCCGACCACGCTCCCCCAGATGGTGGCCGACGCCAAGGCCCTGAAGGCCTCCGGGAGCGGGATGGGGCTGGTCCTCGACCCCTGGCACCTCGAGACCTGGCTGGCCTCGGCCAACCAGCTCTTCGTCAACAACAAGAACGGGCGCAGCGGCCGGGCCACCCAGGGCGCGTTCAACAACAAGACCGCGGTCTCCATCTTCGGTCAGCTGAGCACGCTGGTGCGCTCGGGCTACGCCACGACCAACCCGTCCACGGGGCCCGACCAATACGACAATCTGCTCGGCATCGGCAGCGGCAAGTACGGCATGACCATCGAGACGTCGGCCGCCCTCGGCACGGTGACCCAGCTCCTCGGCGGAGGCAAGTACGCCAACGTGAAGCTGGGGATCGGCCCGTTCCCGGTCTACAGCTCGTCGGTCCAGGGCGGGATCGAGCCCGGTGGTTCGGGCGTCTACATCTCGAACAAGGTCCCCGCCATCGACCAGGCGGCCTCGTGGCAGTTCCTGTCCTATCTCTTGAACACGCAGAGCCAGGCCACCTGGGCGGCCGGGACGGGCTACATCCCAGTGCGGAAGTCGTCCGCCCAGACGGCGACGGTGCAGCACCTCTGGGCCATCGACCCCGGTTACAAGGTGGCATACAACGAGATCAACAACGGCGCCAACACGCCGGCGACCTCCGGCTCGGTGATCGGTCCCTACGCCGACGTGCGGACCGACGTGCTCAACGCCGAGATCTCCATGTACACCCAGGGCGTCAGCCCCACCAAGGCGGTCAGCTCCGCGGAGCAGAACGTGAACAGCACGATCTCGAGCTACAACAGCCGGCTGGGTTCGTAGGCACCGTCCAGGCACGGATCCCGGGACCGGACAGACGCTCCCCCCGCCACATCGGCGCGTCGGCGCCGTTCCTCAATAGAGCCGAAGGTCACAACGCCAACCGAAGAACCGAAGTTCAGGGAGGCGCTTCGGTATTCTCGTCAATCCAGCGGTGCCGCTACGCAGCAGGCGTCGGGCAGGCACGGCTCTGGAGGAATGGAATGGAGGTTCGGGACACCGCGACGGTCGGCCTCGCCGCCTACCGTGCCCTGTTCGCCCACAGCTCCGAGGGCGTGCTCTTCTGCGCCCAGGACGGCCGGATCACCACCGCCAACCCGGCCGCGTGCGCCATGCTCGACATGAGCGTCGAGGAGATCTGCGGCCTCGGCTGCGACGGGCTCGTCGACCAGGAGGACCCCCGCTGGGGCATCGCCGTGGCCGAGCGGGAGCGGACCGGGTCGGCCGTCGGCGTGGCCCGCCTCCGTCGGGGCGACGGTCGCTACATCGAGATAGAGCTGTCGGTGCTGCAGTTCCGTGACGAGCACGGCGCACCGCAGATGTGCTGCATCATGCACGACCTGACCGGGCGCATCGCCATTGAGCGCGAGCTCGAGGAGTTGAGCGCGCGGCTGCTGCAAGTGTCGCGGGGCGACGAGCTGACCGGCTTCCAGAACCGCCGCGGTCTGCTCGCGACGGGGACGCAGCTCTTGCAGTTCGCCGACAGCGAGGGTGCGCCCGTGCACGCGCTCTTTGTCGACGTCAGCAACGTGCAGGAGCTGAACGAGCGCCACGGCCACCAGGCCGGCGACGCCGCGCTCCAGGCCGTGGCCCGCGCCCTGTCGGTCACGTTCCGCAAGAACGATGTGCTCGCCCGGATCGGCGGGACCCAATTCCTTGTGTTGACCCTCCACCTGGCCCAGTCCGACTGCGCCACGGTGACCAGCCGGATCCGGGACCACCTCGGCGCACCCGAGACGAGGGCGTTCGTCGGCGCCCCCGTCGAGGTCTGCTGCGGCTGGACGACCCGCCCCGCCGGCGACCGCATGTCGCTGGAAGACCTGATGGCCCGGTCCGACTGGGCCATGCTGGAATCCCGGGGCGGCCGCCGGGCCGCATTGGGTCATTCCAGGCTCCCGCCGGCTGAGGCTCCGCGCTCCGCCGGCGCCACCCGAACCCCTTCCCCGCCGGCGCTCAAGGCCTCTGACAGGGACGTTGTGACCGACCGAGGCTGTCTGGACCCTATTCCTGACTAACCCGCTTGGATTTAGCAATCCGCGTGTATTACGTTGGACCGATGCACAGAAACCCCCTACACTCCGGCGCCTCCGCTCGCCGCCTCCGGGTCGGTCACGGCGCCGCCATCGGTGCCCTGGCCCTCTGCGGCCTGGTCTTCAGCGCCCTGCCCGCCGGGGCCCAGGGCGGCTCCGTGAACCTTGTGGCCTATTCGACGCCCAAGCCCGCCTACACGGTCTTGGCCAAGGACTTCGCCAAGACCAAGGCCGGGGCGGGGGTGACCATCACCCCCTCCTTCGGACCATCGGGCACCCAGGCCACCTCCGTGGTCGACGGGCTCCCGGCCGACGTCGTGAACTTCTCGCTCGAGCCCGACATGACCAAGGTGGTCAAGGCCGGCCTGGTCGCCAGCTCGTGGGACAAGGGCCCGACCAAGGGCATGGTCACCAACTCCATCGTCTCCTTCGTCGTCCGCACGGGGAACCCGAAGCACATCACCACGTGGGCCGACCTGGTGAAGCCGGGCGTGCAGGTGATCACGCCGAACGTCTTCAGCTCGGGCAGCGCCAAGTGGAACATCATGGCGGCCTACGGCGCGCAGATTAAGCAGGGCAAGACACCGGCCCAGGCGCAGGCCTACCTTTCGGCGCTGCTGAAAAATGCAGTGGCCCAGCCCTCGAGCGCGAGCGCGGCGCTGCAGACGTTCCTGTCGGGACAAGGTGACGTACTCCTCGACTATGAGGACGACGCGCTCTACGCCAAAAGCCAGGGCGAACCCGTCACCGTCGTCACCCCACCGCAGACGATCCTGATCCAGAACCCGATCGCCGTGACCAAGACGGCCAGCCCGTCCGCCAAGGCCTTCGTCGCCTACCTCCTCTCCCCCGCCGGCCAGACCGTGTGGGGCCAGCAGGGCTACCGGCCCGTGCTGCCCAGTGTGGCGGCCAAGTTCAGCTTCCCGAAGCCGAAGACGCTGTTCACCATCGACCAGCTCGGAGGCTGGACCGCGGTCAACACGAAGTTCTTCGACCCGCAGACCGGCATCGTGGCCAAGGACGAGCAATCGCTCGGCGTCTCCACGGCCAGCGGGTAGCCACCAATGAGCAGTACCGGCGCCGCCGTCGCCGACCTGGGCCTCCCGGCCGGCGGTGGCGCGCCCGCTGACCGCCGGCCAGGGCGGGGACGTTGGCGCCGCAATCCCCCCTCGGCGCCTCCCCCCGCCCTGGTGGCGGCGGGACGGGTGGCCGGGCGCGTGGGCGGCCCGGCCCTCGCCGTCACCTACCTGTCGCTCCTGGTCCTGCTACCCCTCGCCGCGCTCGTCACCAACGCATTCAGTGGCGGCTGGTCGGTGTTCTGGACCGCTATCACCCAGCCGCAGGCGGTCGCCTCGCTGGAACTGACACTCGTGATCGCGGGCATCGTGGCGGTGGTCAACTCCGTCGCCGGCATGGCCATCGCGTTCGTGCTCGTACGGGACGACTTCCGCGGCAAGGCGCTGGTCAGCGCCGTCATCGACCTGCCCTTCGCGCTGCCCACCGTCGTGGCCGGCCTGACGCTGCTCACGCTCTACGGCGTCGACAGCCCGCTGCATGTCGACCTGGCGGGCACCCGCCTCGGCGTGGGCGCCGCGTTGCTCTTCGTGACCCTGCCCTTCTGTGTGCGCAGCGTCCAACCGGTGCTGGCCGAACTCGATGCCGAGACCGAGGACGCCGCCGCCTCCCTCGGCGCGACGCGGCGCCAGGTCCTGAGCCGGGTCGTCCTGCCCAGCGTGCTGCCGTCGGTGCTGGCCGGCGCCGGCCTCGCTTTCGCCCGGGCGGTGGGCGAGTTCGGGTCGATCATCCTCATTTCGGGCAACCTGCCGAAGACAATGGTCGCCTCGTCGTACATCTTCGGGCTGACCCAGAGTGACGAGCTTCCGCAAGCCAGCGCGGTGTCGATCGTGCTCGTGGCCATCGCGCTGCTGGTGCTGATCGGCATCGGCTGGGCCCGCCGGCGCTTCGACGTGCCGGACTCGGTGTGAAGGGCTCCCGCTGGCGCCTGCCGCTGCGCGTCGTCGTGCTCGCCTACCTGGGGCTGCTCGTCGTGGTGCCGCTGGGCGCCGTCTTCTACCACGCCTTCGAGCCGGGGCTCAGCTCGGCGTGGAGCGCCTTCACCGCGCCGAACGCGTTGCACGCGCTCCTCCTCACGCTGCTCGTCGTCGCCATCGCCGTCCCGCTCAACACCGTCTTCGGTGTCGGGGTGTCGCTCATCCTGGCCCGCCACCGGTTCCCGGGGGCCTGGCTGCTCGATGCGCTGATCGACATCCCGCTCGCCCTCTCCCCCGTCGTGGTCGGCCTCTCCCTGATCCTCGTGTACGGCAAGACGGGCTGGTTCGGCAACTGGCTGGCCCAGCACGGCATCACCGTGATCTTCTCGGTGCCGGGCATCGTGATGGCCTCGGCGGCCGTCTCGCTGCCCTACGTCGTGCGCGAGGTGCTGCCGGTCCTCCAGGAGATCGGCACCGAGCAGGAGCAGGCAGCCACCACCCTCGGGGCCAGGCCGTTCACCGTCTTCCGGCGCATCACCCTGCCCAACATCCGCCGGGGCCTCGCCTACGGGGTGACGCTCACCACGGCTCGCGTGCTGGGCGAGTTCGGGGCCGTCGCCATCGTGTCGGGCGCCATAGCCGGCAAGACCGAGACCTACACTCTGTTCATCTCCGACAGCATCGACAACCTCCAACCGCAGAGCGCCTACGTCGGCGCGGTGGCGCTGTGCCTGGCGGCGCTCATCGTGCTCAGCCTCCTGACGCTGACCGACCGCAACCGAGATGCCTGGCACGGCAAGGC
Source organism: uncultured Acidimicrobiaceae bacterium (assembly GCA_963755375.1). Lineage (GTDB taxonomy): Bacteria > Actinomycetota > Acidimicrobiia > Acidimicrobiales > RAAP-2 > Bog-473. The sequence continues at coordinate 1,484,512 of CAVWKG010000016.1, forward strand.
GGCGGCATGAGCATTGCGGTCGAGTCCATTTCGAAGCGGTTCGGCGACGCCGTCGCGCTCGACGACGTGTCGCTGGATGTGCCGGCTGGTTCCCTGACCGCCCTGCTGGGCCCGAGCGGGGGTGGCAAGTCGACGCTGCTGCGCATCATCGCCGGCCTCGATACGCCCGACAGCGGCATCGTCCGGATCGAGGGCGAGGACCTGACCGCCACACCGGCCCGCAGCCGCGGCGTGGGATTCTGCTTCCAGCACTACGCGCCCTTCCGCCACCTGACGGTGCGGCGCAACGTGGCCTTCGGCCTCGAGATCCGCCACCGCCCCAAGGTCGAGATCAAGGCCCGGGTGGACGAGCTGCTCGAGCTGGTGGGCCTGGCCCACCTCGGCGAGCGCTACCCCTCGCAACTCTCGGGCGGCCAGCGACAACGCATGGCCCTGGCCCGGGCGCTGGCTATTGAGCCCAAGGTCCTCCTGCTCGACGAGCCCTTCGGCGCGCTCGACGCCCAGGTGCGCACGCAGCTGCGCCGCTGGCTGCGCGACCTGCACGACACGCTGCCCGTCACCACGGTGTTGGTCACCCACGACCAGGAGGAGGCCATGGAGGTGGCCGACCGCCTAGCCGTCGTCAACCACGGACACCTGGAGCAGGTGGGTACGCCGACCGACATGTACGAGCACCCGGCCAACGAGTTCGTGCTGACCTTCCTGGGCCCGGCGACGCAGCTCGACGGCGGTTGGGTGCGCCCGCACGACCTCGTCGTGCACCCGGTGGAGGACGGCAAGCCGAGCCTCACCGCGGTGGAGGGCACGGTGGCCCGAGTCACCCACCTCGGGTTCGAGGTCAAGGTGGACGTGGACCTCGCCGGCGGCGAGGTCTGCTGGGTCCAGCTCAGCCGGGGCAGCGCGGCGGAACTCGGCCTGCAGGCCGGGCAGCGGGTCTGGGTGGCGCGGGCCGACGCCGCCAACGCTCCTGACCGCCTCCCCAGCTTCAGCGCCTGAGTCCCGTTCCCGCGTCGCCACCCCGGCTTGTTCCTTTCCGCAGCCGGCGGAGAGGCTCGGTCGGGGCGTTGATGAACCAGCGGACGAACTCGAAGCCCGTCGGTGCCGTAGTTGTTCGCCTGCTGAGCTCGCAGACGGCGCCAGCGCACCACGCGGAACCCAGGTGCGCCGAGAAAGGCGTTGTTCGTCCGTTGTCCGACTACCCCACCACACTGCCTTGCCGCACTCTTCGAAACGGCCGAGGAACACCGCCCGACGGCGCGTCGACCTCTGTCGTCGCAATTACTTCCCGGTCCGAATTCGGAAAGGAAACCAACGCGGCGGCCCGCCGCGCCGGCCAGCTCGGAGCGGCCCGTGGCACCGCACCGCCGGGCGCGCCTCTTCCCATTGACGTCAGCCCGTTCCTCCTTCGGCCAAAGCACAGAGATGTAACTTCATCGATGGCGTCGCCAACGAGCGTTTTCAGCTCCCCAAGGGCTCGATCCGAAAAAAGTTTTGTGGACAAGTTGTGGGTCAGCCCCGTCTCGCGAAGCCCAATTCCGTTCGTAAAAGAGCCCGTTTTCGCAACCGATCGCACTAATTCACCTGGTGACAGGGTTGCGACTGGTTGCAAGCCGGTTGCAAGTTGGGCAAAACTTGTGCGTGGGAAGGGAGGGCACCGCTAGCACGGTGCATCGCCCTCCTCTTCCCGGACCCATACCGTGCGAAGGAGGTGGCCGATGAGACGACGTAACCGCTGGCTGTGAGCTAGTGGCAACTACATCACAACAGGCACTCGCGCTGTCCCGCCGTGGTACGGGGCGTTGCCTTAGGATTTTCGACGCGGCGGGCTGCCGCCTTTAGCGATTTGTCTTCGCTGAAGCGGCACCCGCCGCTGTCGCGCCACCAAGCTGAGAGGAACCAAGCGCCACCCATGCGAGGACCTGTCGATCTGCACGCCGGTGGCCGGGGCGAGGGGGCGGGGCGTGACCGTCCGTAGCCGGGCCAAGCACCGCATCCGCAGGAAGAAGCTCGGTCGTCCGTTCACTCGCCTCTGGCTCGGCTTTACGACGGCCAGCTCCGGGGATGGAATGACGACCGGGGCGGTTCCGCTCCTTGCCGTCACCGTGAACCCCCACCCACTGGCCGTCTCGACCGTGGTGGCTGCGGACAGCCTTCCCTGGCTCCTGCTGGCTCTCCCCGCCGGCGCGTTCGCTGACAAGTTCCCACGCGGCCCGCTCATGGCCATCACCAACATCCTGCGTGCGGCCGCCATCTTGGTCGGAGCATTCCTCATCCTGAGCGACCGGATGACTCTCGGGGTCTTGATCCTCGTCGTACTCGTCAACGCGGGTGGGCGAGCAATCTATTACTCCTCGCTACAGGCCGCCGTGCCCGATCTCGTGCCATCCGACGCTCTCGAATACAGCAACGGCGTTCTCGTCAGCACCGAGGAGGCCACCGAGCGACTGGCCGGACCGGTCGTGGGAACCTGGCTCTTTGCCATGAACAAGGCGGTGCCCTTCTTCGCCGACGCGATTGCGTTGGCGTTGTCCTCCCTTCCGTTCGTCGGCTTCCGCTCGAAGGCTCCCAGGTCCGACGACTCCCCGCCGTCTATCTGGGAGGGTGTCCGGTTCTTGTGGAACGACCGCCGCCTGCGCATCCTCATCCTGATGGTGGCCTGCCTCTCCGCTCTCCAGGGAATGGAGTCCGGGGTTCTCGTACTGCTGGCCACGACGAAGTGGGGAGTCCGCGAGGGCGCCTACGGACTCTTCATCGCGGCAGGCGCGGCCGGGAGCCTCCTCGGCAGCCTCTCGGCCAACCGGTTGGTAAGGCGGTTCGAAAGCGCCCCGACGCTGATCGGCGTCGCCGTCGTCTCCGGCGTCGGCTACCTGATCATGGCCGCCGCACAGGGCTGGCAGCTGGCGGGCCCCGCCTTTGTGCTGGTCAGCTCTGCCGTCGGCATCGGAGCCGTCGTGGCGAACGCGCTCCGTCAGAGGGTGACTCCTGCCGAGGTGATGGGACGGGTCGGTGCGGCGTCCCGCGGCATCGTCTGGGGCGCCACCCCGATCGGCGCCCTCGTCGCCGGGGGCCTGGCCGCCCTCTATGGCCTCCGGTTGCCGTTGGTGCTTGCAGGGATACTGCAGTGCGTGGTCGCGCTGCTCCTGGCCCGCCCCCTCCTCCGGAGTCTCCAAAAAGACGCCTCCCGGCCCGCGAGGCCGCTCGACCCCTCCCCGAACGGTCCGGCCCGATGATTCCCGTCGCCGACCGCGGAAAGACCCTGTTCAGGCAGGGCGCAGCCTTCACTTAGGCACGAATTCGAAGGGCGGCCCCGATCCGATCCTCGTAGGCACGGGCAATCTCAAGTCTTGAACAGATTCCGCCGATATCTGGGAGGTGTTCGGGGATGGCAAGCGGTCCGTCCGGCCGACCACGGAGTCGGTGGGCGCCATGGACGCGACGAAAGCTCTCGATGTCGATCCCGTCGGTGCGGACGCCCACCCTGTTCCTACCGAGAACAGCCCTGCGACCCCTGACCTCGATCGGTCACGCTGGCGTTTCGTTGCCGCCGTCTATGGCTATTCAGCGCTCCTGGCCCTCCTCGCCACCGCCCTCTGGCTGAAAGGCCCGATTCACGGCCTCGCGCCCATACGAGTCCTCATCCCTCAGGGCGCCATGTTCGCCGTCGTCGGCGCGCTGTGGATCGTCGCCGATCGTGTGCCGGTGCAGCTGCCGTTCCGCGGCGTCACCTACGGGTTGATGTTCAACGACGTGCCGTTGCTCTTCGGGCTGGTGTTTCTCTCCCCGAACCTCCTCATTCTCTGCGCGGTCTGCACCACTGCTTTCATCTGCGCCGTCCTGCGTCGGCAGGCGTTGATGAAGATCACCTTCAACGTCGCGTCGGCTGCGTTTGCGACGGCATTGGCCGCGACGGTCTACCGCGAGCTCCTGGGGGCTCACGGCCCGGACAGCCTCCTCGGCTGGGCGGCGGCGGCGGCGGCCATGGTAACCAGTCAGGTCACGATGTCGCTCACGATACGGGTCATCGCCCTGTTGAGCGGCCAAAAGGCGAAACAGCGTACCGGCCTCATCCTGGTGGCGATTCAGGCGATGCTGATGGCGGCGAGTGTCTGCCTCGGTCTTGCCTTCCTTGATGCGGCCTTGCACAACGCGTGGACGATCTTGCCCCTGGTGGTTGTAGCCAGCCTGATCATCGTGGCCTTTCGGTTGTACGCCAAGCTCCGCATTCGTTTCTTGTCCCTGCAGCACCTCTACGACTTCAGCCGGACCATGAGCACGGCAAACCTCGAGCCCTCCTCCATGAGCGTCGACGTCCTCAAGGAGGTGTGCACGGTTCTGCGCGCCCGCAAGGCCGAGCTGATCCTGGCCGAGCCTTCGGGGATCCCCCGCCGCATCTCCTTCACCGACCGTGGCGCGTCCGGCATCGAGCCGATCACCCTGGACGAGGCCTCGATCGTGTCGCAAGCCATCGCCACCGGCGAGGCGTCGTTGCACCACACGCCCGCTCACGAGCCGGCCTCGGTCGACCAGATCGCCGGCGAGTACCACGACGCCCTCGTCGCTCCCCTCATGAATCGCCACACCCCCATTGGTGCCATCGTCGCCCTGGACCGGGACGAAGATCTGGACAGTTTCGACGAGGACGACCTCCGCCTCTTCGAGACGCTCGTCGCCCACGCCAGCACCAGCCTCGAGCGCGCCCGGCTCGTGGAGGAGCTGCGCTACGAGGTCGACTCCAAGTCGCACCAGGCCACCCACGACATGTTGACCGGTCTGCCCAACCGGATCCTTTTCTTGACCCGCGCTGCCGCTGCCCTGAGCGAGAGCGGCGGGGCGGCGATTGTGTTGCTCGACATCGACCGCTTCAAGGACGTCAACGACACGCTCGGTCACGCCATCGGTGACCGACTCCTATGCGAAATCGCCGAGCGTCTCCTCCGCGCCGTCTCGGGCCAGGCCACGGTGGCCCGCCTCGGTGGCGACGAGTTCGCCCTCGTCATCGCGGACGTGACCGATCCGGCGCGCGCGATCGAGATTGTGCACGAGCTCAACGTCGAGATGCAGAAGCCCATCAAGATGGACGGCCTCACCCTGGCCGTCACCGCCAGCACCGGCATCGCCATGGCACCGGAGCACGGTGACGACGTGGCCCTCCTGCTGCAGCGGGCGGACATCGCCATGTACGTGGCCAAGGAGCACCGCGGCACGGTGGAGGTGTACTCGGTCGAGCACGACCAGAGCATGCAGCGCTGGCTCATGCTCGGCGGCCTCCTGACGCACGCGCTCGAGGCCGGGACGGAGCTCAGCCTGATGTACCAGCCGATCGGGGACGTCCAGTCCCGGGAGATTGCGTACGTCGAGGCCCTCTGCCGCTGGAATCACCCGGTCGAGGGGTTCATCCCACCGGAGGAGTTCATCGGCATCGCCGAGCAGATGGGCCTGATTCCGCAGATCACCGACTTCGTCCTGAACGAGGGCTGCGCCCAGCTGGCCCGATGGCGCGAAGCGGGCATCTCCATCGGTCTGGCGGTGAACGTGTCCGGGCGGGAGTTCGCCGACTTCAACCTGGTCGACCGCGTGGAGTCGTGCCTCCGCCGGTACGACATCCCGGCCCACCTCCTCACGCTGGAGGTGACCGAGACCGAGATCATGGCCGACCTCGGAGCGGCGACCAAGGTGCTCTACGAGCTGTCCGCCCGGGGGATCAAGCTCGGCATCGACGACTACGGGACGGGTTACTCCTCGTTGCAGTATCTCCACAAGCTCCCGGTGAACGAGTTGAAGATCGACCGCTCCTTCGTGACCAATCTGCCCAACGAGGCGAGCAACCGCATCATCGTCCGCTCCTCCATCGCCATGGCCCATTCGCTGGGCATCAGCGTGGTAGCCGAGGGCGCTGAGGACGAGCTCACCTGCGCCATGTTGGCGGAAGCGCAGTGCGACTTCATTCAGGGCTACTACCTCTCGAAGCCCCAGGAGGCGTCCGCCCTCCAGGACTGGCTCCTCGGGGGCGCAACCCTCGAGTTCGCCCCGATCGTCGAGATCCCCGGCTCGAAGGGTGCGGCGCTCATGCTTCTGTCGAAATCCGGCTGAACGGACTCCGGCTCCAGTCGGCCTGGGCGGCTCTCGGGTTCGTTCTGCACCACGGCATCGCACCGCGTGATGGACGCACGGCGTCGAGGGCGTCTCCAACCCTTTGGATGACCCGCCTCTCCACAGCTTCACGCTCACGACAGCCGCCAGGACGCGACTTGTTCCCGTCGAGGCTGAAGCTCAACACAGAGAGGCCTTGAACCACTCGGCCGTCGCACTCCGGGCCGTCATGGCTCGGCCGAGTTGCGTCACCGCGTTCGCAATCGAACGATGCCGGTTGGGTGGTGCGCCATCGAGGAGCTCGTTCCAGAAGACCGCCCAGCCGCCGCGGAGCGCATCGCCGCGGCCGGCCGCGGTGAGGAGTCGCGCGACCGCTGCGGTTGCCCAGGGCCGTCCCACGAGTCCGGCATGGACCGCGGCGGCGATCCGATGATACGGGAGGTGCTCGACGGCCAGCCTGGTTCGATAACTGTCGGCTGCGTCCCCCGGGCGAGCGAGGATCGTCTCCGCGGCCGCACGACCGCTCGTCATCGCCTGCGAGATCCCTTCGCCTTGCATTGGGTTCACGAGACCCGCCGCATCGCCGACCAGAAGGATCCGACCCTTCGCTGGCGTGGTCCCGACGATCCCCATTTTGAGCCAGCCGCCGAGGCGGCGCGGCGGTACCGAGGGAGGCGATTCGTCGAGGAGACCGAGTGCATGCAGGTGCACGAGGAAATCGGGGAGCGCCCGAACGGCATGTGCGCCGGCCTTGCGATCTGACCGTATCCCTATACCGAGCCCCACATTGGCGCCGCCCTGCTCCCCGGGAAATATCCAGCCGTATCCGGGGAAGGCGTGCCATGGCGTCGGCTCCCACAAGACGATGGCCGGGAGATCGACCACCTGTGGCAGGTACGTGCGCACGGCAAAACCCCAAAGAACCGAGCTCGAGTCGACGAGATTCGCTGCCACGGCGACTTCGCTCGTGGCACCGTCCGCACCGATCACGAAGTCGGCGTCAAGCGCCTCACCGGTGCTCAGCCTGTAGCCAACGATCCGTCCGTCCTCCTCCAGGGGCTCCTGTGCCCGGCCGACGAAGGATGTCGCTCCTGCCTCGACCGCGGCCGCATGAAGCATGGCGTCGAACACCGTCCTCGTGACCGCGGTGCCATGTCCGGGATACGTCAGGCCATCAGCAGACGGGAGTCGGACCCGGCGACCGGTCGGACCAACGACGAGCATGTTGCCGATCTCACGGCCGATGGGCGGAGCCAACCCAAGATCGGCCAGCACCTGGAGACCACGAGGCCCGACCACGTCGCCGCACGCCTTGTCCCGCGGAAAGGTCGATTTGTCGACCACTGCGACTTTCGCCCCACCCCGAGCAAGTACAAGAGAGGCCACGCTGCCCGCCGGTCCGCCCCCGACGACGAGCACGTCAAAGCGGGACCGGCTCACACTGCTCCTTCCACCTGCTCGGATCTACAGTGAGATCTTCTCACCCCTGGAGGAATGCATGCCGACGGACATTGCCGGTGATCGGAACCGCTTCGCGCAGCAGTTGTTCGCATCCCTCCCGAAGCGTTACGACCAATTGGCCGAGGTCCTCTCCATGGGCCAGAACGGCCGATGGCGAAGGGCCATGGTCGACCACATTGTGCCCGCCTCGCCCGCCCGGATGCTGGACGTCGCATCCGGGACCGCTGGGGTCGCTTTGCAGCTGGCGGCGCGAACCTCTTCCGACGTGGTTGGCCTGGATCTGACCAGGAACATGCTCGCCCGCGGTCAGGAGAACGTGGCCGAAGCCGGATTGAGCGAACGGATCAGCCTTGTCGCGGGTCGAGCCGAACAATTGCCATTTCCCGATGGAACCTTCGATGCACTTACTTTCACCTACCTGCTCCGCTACGTCGAAGACCCACAGGCCACGCTGTGCGAGCTGGCCAGGGTCGTGAAGCCCGGTGGTGCGGTCGCCAGCCTCGAGTTTCTCCTGCCGCCGAGTCGATTCTGGCGATTCTGGTGGTGGCTCTACACGCGTCTCGTCCTCCCGGTCGGCGGCTGGATCACCGGAGGCCGCGAGTGGTTCCGCGTCGGACGTTTCCTCGGTCCCAACATCTCGCAGCACTACCGGACCTATCCCTTGTCGTGGACGGTGGAAGCGTGGCGAAAAGCAGGATTCGAGAATGTAGGCGTCCGCGTCATGAGCCTCGGCGGCGGTCTGGTCATGTGGGGGACACGCAGGCGTGACTGAGGAGCATCCACAAGACGCCGGCGGCGGAGATGCCGCGGGCCCTCCGCTCAGAGAACCAGACGCCGAGAGCCCCAGGGAAGGACGACCGGCCTTCTACGCTGCCCGTGCCGGCGGCTGGCGCGATTGGTGGACGCTCCTCCATCCCCCTTACACGGCCTGGCATTTGGCCTACGTCGTCATCGGTGCCTGCCTGGCGCCAACCGTCAACGCGACGCGGTTGGTCGCCACGTTGTTGGCGTTCTTCTTCGCCGTCGGGCTTGCGGCACACTCGCTCGACGAACTGAATGGTCGTCCCCTGGGGACCCATATCCCGGCGGGGGCACTCGTTGCCGTCACCGTGATTGGTCTGGCCGGTGCGGTTGCTCTCGGCATTGCCGGAGTGTCCAGTGTCGGTTGGGCCCTGATCCCGTTCTTGGTGCTGGGACCCCTCCTGGTCGTCGCCTACAACTTTGAGCTGTTCGGCGGCGTGATCCACAACGATGCGGGCTTTGCCTTGGCCTGGGGTTCCTTCCCGGTACTGGTCGCCTACGTGGCGCAAACCGGACGTCTGGCGATCAGTCCGGTGATCGCAGCGGCAGCGGCGTTTGCGCTCTCGGCCGCGCAGCGCCAACTCAGCACACGGGCACGGCTCATCCGCCGCCGCAGCACGGGTGTGCGAGGTCAGATCACGCTGGCGAGCGGTGAGGTGATCCCGATCGACGAGCGGATGCTGTTGGCTCCGCTCGAGCGGGCCCTGATCGCCATGTCGTGGGCCGTCGTCCTTCTTGCCGCCTCTCTGGCGATCGCCCGACTCGGCTAGTGGCCAGATTCGATCCGCCTACGGAATCCAGCCACGGTCATCTCGACGACGCGGTCATGACCCCACTGCAGGAGCGGGCGCCCGAAACGGGAGGCCAGTCGCATGGGGCGCTGCATCATCTCGACCGTCCACGCAACCTCCGCCACCGCACCAACCTCGCTGGGGCGGACTTGGATGCTGGCCAACCCTTCGAGATCTCCATGGATGACGGCGTCGATCTCTGTCGGCGGTTCGTAACGAGTGATCTCGACCCGAATGCGCATCCGGTAGGGCAATGGCGGAGAAACAACACCATGCAGGATCGATCCGGCTTTCAACGTGTCCCCTTCGAGGCGGAACTCTTCCAACCAGGGCCACCATGCCTCGAACCGATCGACCTCTTGCATCACGTCCCACAAGACTTGTGGAGGGCAAGCGAAATCGAACGCCCGCCGGTACTTGATATCAGCTCGGCCTGCCACCCACAGACACACTAGAAGCTGACTGCCGAACCTTGCTGGACTTCGAACCTCGGAAAACGTCTCCCATGTTTGATCCGGTCGGGTGACTTCGCCGCCGATCCCTGAATCGACATCGAGAGCCCGCGGGCAGTGCGGGCCTCACACCGGCTGGTCTTGGCGTACACGATCGTGCGCCGATCGACTTGCGGTTCACCATAGTGCGATGGACCAGGAGTCGAAGTCGGCTCAAGGAGCATCCCGACATGCGCTCCATCGCGTTGATGTCGCTTTTGTTTTATGCAATTTCGTGGTTGCCCGTCGTAATACCCGACCCTTTTGCTGTAGAGCCGTCGACGACCTGGCGAACACGATCGACTGGCGTGCGGCACGTGCAAGCGCTCGGGAGTCTTGGCCAACGCCGCGCACCTAGAGCGTTGCTTGGAAGTACGCTCACCGGTTCTGTCTTCGTCACTTCGGACTCGGTGCGCACAGACGTGAGTCACCCTCTCTTTTCATTGGTCCCGCGTGCCGCTTAGTGGGCCACGGGCTCGGGATCGGGAATCGGAGAGGGGGGGTTCGGTTCGGGTTCGGGCTCGATAGGAGTCGGATCTTGGGGAATGGTCACTCTTTGGCGATACCCAACGAGCGCCTTCGAAAACGCGCCAAGAGTCAGCGGGGGCCAGTGCGATTGGAGTGTTCCGCTTCTCGCGTGCTGGTGAGGGATCACGTTGCTGAGCCGTTCTCGCAAGGGGTCTTCCACCGAGCCCGACGTTAGAGCGGAAGGGGAATCGTGATAATCGTCGTCGGCGGCCCGGTTGTTGTCGTTGTGGTTGTGGTGCTCGGCGTTGTTGACGTGGTGGTCGGCGGCCCGGTTGTTGTCGTTGTCGTCAGGGTCGTTGTAGTGGTCGGGGGCGACTTCCTAGTTGGTGTCGTGGTGGTGGTGGTGGTCGGCGACTTCCTAGTAGTCGTGGTGGTGGTGGTGGGAGCCACGGTCGTCGTAGTGATGGGCCGAGAGGTCGTCGTGGAGGTGGGCGGGACCACCGGTATGGGGCCGAGCAGAGTTGGTGCTGATGTCGGAGCCGTGGCCGAGGCTGCCTTGGTCGGTGTGCTGAGGGTCGCGAGCAATTTACCGAACAATAACGAGTTCACCGACGCAACACCCGGCTTCGCCGGCGTGGTCGTGGTGGTTGTGTTCGCGGGGCGTGACACAGCGGTCGAGGTCGAGGTAGCGGGGGCGGTTCTCGGCGCGGCAGCCTTCGTCGCCGCGGTCGAAGTCGGCCCGCTATCCGACGGCGGCGTGTCCTTCTGCACGAACCCGACATAGATGAGTCCTAGAAAGGTACCTAGCGTTACGACGATCAGCGAAACGGCGAACACCCGGCGCGTGAGAGCGCGGAGCCGCCGTGACCGATGGTGATTCTGGTGACGCCTCATCTAGGTGGCCCCGCCGTCCGTTCCGCTGCTCTTGAGTTGCTCAGAGGCGACGATCCCGCGCCATCTGATCGTCCCCCTTGCCATCGAGAGTATGGCAAGACTCAGCCGGGCTTGCTCGGGCCTGGGCCGTGGATGGTCCCGACACGGCGCGAGAGCGCGTTGACCCAGGTAGCAGAGACTGAGTCTTGGGCGGCCTTTGTCCGCCCCATCCTGTGCACACGGCCTCCGGCTTCAGCCACGGGCCGTTGCGCGCCAAGCAAACTCAGTTGTAATCACCTGATCGGGTGATTTTTGGGCCGTGGTCAGCGGGGTTTCGAGATTGCGGCGTGGACGGGTATCGGCGTCTGCTGGCGGAGGCCAGCTGCCAGTGACTTGTTCGCTTGACGTCACACTCGTCATGAGTCCGGCGAACTCCGGTTAACCATCTCGGCGAGCCTGAAGCGAAGCCCACCGTCGCCGTGGAGGCCGTGCGTCTCCAACCCACGTTTCATGGGACCATTCGGGCCCGATGTGGGTGCCAGTTGGCTGGGGACTTGCGCCGTCAGGGAGGGCCAGTTGGATGTGCCCGGCCGTGAGCCAAAATTCTTGGCATGCGCTCTTGCCTACGATCACTTCGACATGACCGGCGCAACGACTCCTGTCACGCTCACAGCGGACGAGGCGACCGTGATCGAATCGGATGTCGCACGCTCGTCGGCGGTAGAAGAAGCGCCAGTGGTGGACCTCGAGCCCGATGAGGGCGCCAGCCGGGAGAGCAACCCGCTCATTGGGGGTTCGCCGAGGCCGCACCGCTTCGCGCTGGCCCTGACTGGCGTCGCGCTGGGCGCACTGCTGCTCCGGATCTCCTACGTGCTCGCGTTCACCCGATACCAGAACCGCACGCTGTACGACTCCTTCTGGTACTACGGCACAACCATAGGACTGCACGACGGCCAGTTCTTTCGCGCGCCATTCAGTTACAGTCCGACGGCCGCTCATCCGCCCATGACCACACTGCTCCTGGCCGCCGGCACCTTCGTCATCGGGCTCCACGGCGGTACGACCTCCTCGTTGCTCGTGATGGCCGCGCTCGGCTCTGCTGTCGTCGTCTGTGTCGGTCTCCTGGGGCGGATGGTGGCTGGCCCTTGGGTGGGCCTGACCGCAGCGATATTGGCCGCCGTGGCGCCGAACTTCTGGATGCCGAGCGGCATCTTGATGTCGGAGACGCCGGCCATGCTCTTCATGGCGCTGATCCTGTTGGCCGTGGCGCACCTTCTCCGCTCACCGACGGTGGTGTCAGCAGTGCTCCTCGGGGTGGCCTGCGGGGCGGAGGCACTCGTGCGGGCCGAACTCATCTTGTTCGTACCCGTCCTCCTGATCCCGGCCACCCTGTTGGCGCGGGTCCCGCTCCGCCGCCGATTCCTCTTGCTAGGTGTTGGGTTGGCCAGCACGATCGTGGTCCTGGCTCCTTGGGTTGGGCGGAACCTGGCCACGTTCAAAGACCCGACCTACCTCTCAACGGGCGACGGCCTCGTCTTGTCGGGTGCGAACTGCCAGCAAACCTACAGCGGGCCCGACCTCGGCCTTTGGAGCGTTCAGTGTGCGAAGTCGGTGAGGGGCGGTGGCGACGAGTCCGTACAATCCGCACGCGACCAGCACGCGGCAGTGCAGTACATCGAGCACCATGCCAGTCGACTCCCCATCGTGGCGCTCGTCCGCATAGCCCGCGAGTGGGACCTGTACCAGCCCGTACAGATGGCCCAGGTAGAAGGGGGCGAGGGCCGTCCCGTCGTGGCGTCCTTGGCAGGGCTCGGGTTCTATTACGCCCTGCTGCCCTTCGGAGTCGCCGGCATCGTCATACTGCGGCGGAGGCGAATCGATCAGTGGTTCCTCTTGGTACCGGCCGCGGTCGTGACCTTAGTCAGTGCGCTCTTCTACGCCCTGGTGCGCTTCCGCGCCCCCTTTGAGGTCTGCCTCGTGGTCCTGGCCGCGCCCGCCATCGTGCTCCTAATCCAACGGCTGCATGGTCGGGGAATCCCGACCCGGCATGTGCACCTACCCATCGTGCCGAATTGCCCCGCCGTCCCGGCGGACAGGGCAGGAGATGCTCCGGGGGAGAGACTCGAACTCTCAACCTAGCGGACGCCCCGGACGAAGATTCTGAACAGCACCAACTTGAATAATCGCAGCCAGATCCACATTTGGTCACGCCGCCATTGACCGCCAATGACCACCCTTTTCCGATGCTTCGCGCGCGGAATCGCGCGCGAAGTTTGACTTTTCTAAAGCATTGTCGCTGATGCGCGAGATGTGTCAAGGGCGCCGTCAGGCGAACGAGGACTCGGAGCGAAGCGGAGTCCCGCAGTGACCCTTGACGCATCGGACTGGCCCAGAGATCAGAATGAATCAGGCCGGACCGCCAGGGCCGGCCGCTCTGCGCCTAGGTCTGCCAATCGGCGGTGGGCCTCACCTTGGCAATGTGTTTGAGTTCGTCCACGGTGTCACGGCGAGTCCTCTGAGCTGGCTCCCGTCTACGGAACGTCCACCGAATCCGCTCGAATTCAACCCTGTAGTAGAGCGATCTACTACTAGGTCTGAACTATCAAACCCGACAGGGCCACAACGGCCAGCGGCGGGACAAGAACGGCACCAGCTAGGGCCTGAAGCGCAATCAACCCAATGTTTGAGATGGCGGCCGTTCGTCTCACAACTGGCGACCTGTCGGATCTAGTCCGTTGTTCGCGCTGAACTCTCGGATCCAACGAGTTCGCGATCATCAACGAGGTCTGAGTCTTGGGCCCCCACGATCGCAGACGTTTCGCGCTGAGCGGCATACGCCTGGCGTGGGCCATCACTCCCCTGCCACTTGATGTGGACCGACAGTGACTTCGCAGCAGTTCGAGACTCGCTGCGTCGAGGACGCGGCATGAACGACGTGTTTTAGCGGGCACCAGAAGTGGACCATCTGGGCCCTCCACCAGGGAAGCGCTGAATGCTGAGGCTTCCCCCGACGAGATCCACGTCGATCCAGCGAAGGGCGAGGAGTTGTCCTCGGCGGGCTCCCGTCGTAGCCCTCAAGGTCAGATAGAGGTGGAGAGCCGGGTCGCGAGCCACACACTCCAGCAGCTGTGCAACCTGTGCTGGCGTGGGAAGCCGTGTTCATGGCCGTGGAGCGTATGAAAGATTTGCGGGTTCGGCCGCCGACCGGCACCTTGAGCTAGCCGACCGAGAGAAAATGCGTCTAGTTGTGTATGTCTGAGGCCATCGGGCCCGACCTGTGCGGACGAACGCCTATTCGCGTATGAGCTTGAGCCCGATTGTGGGCACGAGGAGTGACGCTAGGTATTGAGGCCACAGGATCGCGCCGTTGCAGCGGAAACGGACGTCCGTTCCGTTCTCGGCGTCAAAGGACTGAGCGTGGCTCGAGTAGCGGCCGGCTCTGACTTGAAGCGTGTGTGCGCCGGGATTTACCGGCAGTTCGACCGTTTGGTTCCGGTCGATCGATCCGGCTGGGTTGCCGTCGAGAATGATTGCAAACGGCTTGCGGCGAAGCTCTGCCACGTGGGCAGTCTCTCGTTCCAATGTGACGGTCGGTGACATTCTGCCTCCTTGTTCTCGGTGAATCAGGGGTCTAAAGCCGGCGCAGGCGTTGAGCGCCTCTTCCGGTGATGAGCCGCTCGCGGTCGAACATCGCCGCGACTGCCCGCCAGGCGAGCAGGTCGATAGCCAGGAGGACCGCCGCGAGCCCAACGGCGAGGGCGGCCGATACGGCGATGACGTTGAGCGAAATCAGCGCCAGGATGGCCAGCAGCGGCAGGGTGCCGAGCACACTCAACTGCTGGGCGCTGCGCACGTCAGTGGAGCGGGCGGAGACCGCGATCCCCACCCAGATCCCCCAGCCGGCGAGCAATGGGGTGAACAGCAGTTGAAGCAGGACGTGCGTGCCCGAGAAGACCGCTGAGGCGATCACTGGGTTGGCAAAGAGGGCCGAAGCGGCGAGGAAGATGCCGAAGACGACATAGGCGATGATGAGAGTCGGAACGAAGGCGGCGAGCGCCTTGGCGATGAGGAACTCCTCGCGGCGGATCGGGGTTATCAAGACAGGTTCCAACGTCCCCTGCTCGCGCTCTCCAACCACCGAGTAGGCGGACAGGGTGGACGGCATGAACGCCGGAATCACCAGCAAGTAAAGCATCGAGGCGCCGACGTGCAGGTTGAGGTTGGTGCTGTGCACGTGCGCATATGTGTGGAACACCTGGATCAACGGCAGGAGAATGAACAGCAGCGGCAACACGGTCATCGTGCCGATCACGAAGCGGTTGCGGCGATAGTCCCGCAGCTCCTTGACGGAGATCGCCCGCACGCGCGTCCAGCTGAAGCTCATCGTCCCCTCGCTTCCACGTCCTCGTCGATCAGCTCGAGGTAGACGTCCTCCAGCGAGTGGCGGGACTCGGCGATCGACAGGATGTCCACACCGGCGCCGACCAACGCTCGTGCCACTTGCGGGGCGGCGATCTCGGGGTCCGAGACGGCGAGTGTGTAGCCAGATAGCGCCTGCTTCCATCCTTCGATTCCGGGCAGACCTCCGAGCACGGCGTTCGGATCCTCCAGCGGCTGGCGAACTCGCACATCCAGAGATCGGCTGAACAGTTCGTCGCGCAGCTCCTCGGGCCGTCCGATCATCCTCAACGTGGTGTTCAGGATCGCCACCCGGTGACAGAGCCGCTCGGCCTCTTCCAGTCGGTGCGTAGTGAGGAGGATCGTGACACCGCGCTCCCGAAGCGAGGCGATCAGCCCGTGGACTTCGCGGCTCGCCACCGGGTCGAGGCCAGACGTCGGCTCGTCGAGGAACAGCACGGAGGGTTCGTTGAGCAGCGCTCGCGCCAGCGCGACGCGCTGACGCAGACCCTTTGAAAGCGATCCGCACTGATCGCTCACACGGTCTTCAAGGTTGACCGCGCGCAGCGCCCGTTCGATGCGCCCACGTGCGTTGTCCAGCTGGTAGAGCCCGGCGAAGCACTCCAGGTTCTCCATTACTGTCAGACGTAGGTACAGCCCTGGGGACTCCGGCATGATCGAGATCCGCGACCGGATAGCCGGTCCGTTCTCGGCGCACAACTCGATGCCGGCCACCGTCGCGGATCCCGAGGTCGGTGCCAGCAGCGTACCGAGCGTCCGCACGGTCGTGGTCTTTCCCGCCCCGTTGGGTCCGAGGAAGCCGAACACCTCGCCGTAGCCGACCTCAAATGAGACGTTATCGAACGCCACACGCTCGCCGAAGCGCTTGGTCAAGTGCTTGACCATCAGCGCGGCGTCGCCCTTCGAGCCTTCAAGGGTCGAGGCGTCGGTGACTGGTTCAGCACGACCTGTCACTCGCCTCGCCGGGTGCACAGTCATCGCCATCTCCTGGGACGTTCGAGGTGCGACCGCGCATATGCATGAACGAGCACTGCGTGATAGGTCGGTCGGCCGCGTGTGGGGTGGAGCATCGGCGTGCTGTCGTTCAGCGAGCCGCGTCTCTCAGCGCGGAGGTCCGCTCTAATCCCGCAGCGCATATCCCTACGATAGCAGTGTTCCTGAACGCTCGTGCTAATCTCTTGACATGTGTCCAGTACCTCGGGAAACGCGCAAGCCGCGCACGTTTACCGAGGAGAGGCGGCGAGCTCAGATCATCGAAGCGGCCATCGACACCATCGCCGAAGTCGGTTTTGGCCGGGCCTCCCTCGCCCGCATCGGCGAGAGGGTCGGGATCAGCAAGGGCCTCATCGGCTACCACTTCGCCGGCAAGGACGACCTCATCGAGCAAGTCGTATTCGAGGTCCTCGAGCAAGGCAAGGCCTATATGCGGCCCCGCATCGTCGACGCCATGGAAACTGGCTGCGGGTTCTTACGCGCCTACATCGAGTCCAACCTCGGCTTCATGCGGGAGCAACGTAACTCCATGGTGGCCGTCGTTGAGATTGAACGCAGCGGTCTCACCGCTGACGGCCAGGAGCGGTTCCACGGTCACGCAGATGCAATCGATGAAGCCGTGCAGGTCCTCAGACAACACCTGGCGCACTACCAAGCCATAGGCGATCTACGTCCCGATTTCGACCCGAACGTCATGGCAGTCGCCATCCGGGCAGCAACCGACGCAGTATTACAACGGTACGTTCGTGATCCGGGCCTCGACCTCGACAGATACGCCAGTGAGATCGTCACAGTCTTCGACCTGGCGACCCACGCTCAGGACACCCGTGCCTAGCGAACCCAAACGTCGCGCCATTCACGCACGAGCTCTCAGGAGATCGCGCGCGTGGCGCGCGCGACGAGGGTGAGGGAGAAGGTGTTGTGCTGGACCTACCGCCGCTGACCAGCGAAAACGAACAGAAATGCTCCGGGGGTGAGACTCGAACTCACAACCTAGCGGTTAACAGCCGCTTGCTCTGCCATTGAGCTACCCCGGAAGGGTCGAGAAAACAGACCCCGAACGATATCAGCGGTCCGACGCGGCATCGTCGAGGGTGCACCGCGAAAAGGCCGGCGCGATCAGGATTCTTCCAGGTAGTCCCTCAGCAGGTGCGCTGCGTCGGGCCGGCGCAGCTTGGCGAGCGTCTTGGACTCGATCTGGCGGACCCGCTCCCGGGTCACCCCGAACTCCCTGCCGACCTCTTCGAGCGTGCGGATCTTGCCGTCGTCGAGACCGAAGCGCAGCCGCACGACATCCTGCTCGCGCTCTGACAGATGTCCGAGTGCCTCTCGTACCGCGGCGTCCAGCAGGGAGCGCGTCGCCGCGTCGTCGGGCACTACCGCACCCCTGTCCTCAATGAGATCGGACAGATTGAAGTCGTCCTCGTCGCCGACGGGCTGCTCGAGCGAGACCGTGTCCTGGTTGATGCGAAGGATCTCGCGCACGCGCTCAATCGGGAGCTCGACCCGCAGCGCCACTTCCTCGATCGTCGGCTCACGACCGAGTTCTTGCAGCAGCTGACGTTGCGCCCACACCACCTTGTTGATCGTCTCGACCATATGAACCGGAATCCGAATGGTGCGCGCCTGGTCCGCGATCGCCCGGGTGATGGCCTGGCGGATCCACCACGTGGCGTAGGTGGAGAACTTGAACCCCTTCGTGTGGTCGAACTTGTCGACGGCCCGCATCAGGCCGAGGTTGCCCTCCTGAATCAGATCGAGGAAGGCGAGCCCACGGTTGCGGTAGCGCTTGGCGATCGACACCACCAGGCGAAGGTTGGCCTCAATGAGCTCGTCCTTCGCCTTGAGCCCGTTCCGCATCAGCCGCTTGTTCCGGGCCAGGCCGCCGGGGTCGAGCAGGTCCTGCTCCTCACCCTCCCCCTCCACAGCGAGCTCGTTGGCAGCCAGCCTTGCCGCCGCTGCGTTGCCCGCTTCAATCGTCTTGGCGATCTCCACCTCGAGCTCGGCGTTGAGCAGCGGAACCCGCCCGATCTCCTTGAGATAGGTGTGCACCGGGTCTTCCGAACTGCCTCCGGTATCACCGCTGGAGGCGGTTCGCTTCCCGTTCGCCTCGCGACGTGCGTCCGCCCGGACGGCGCCGTTCGACTTCGGGACAGCCCGCACTTCCTTCGGCGGAGTCACTTCGAGGACGAGGTCTTCCTCCTCGTCCGCCACGAGCGCGACACCTTCGGCGGTGACGCGATCGATCAGCGTCGTAAGTACCTCTGGCGTCAACTCGACGGTGTGCAGCGCCTCGATCAGTTCTGCTTGCGTGAGCTGTCCCTTCTCGCGACCCGCCACGAGCGCGGCTTCGAAGTCGACCTGTGACACTCCGGGTGGGAGCGCAACATGCGCGATGGGCGCCAGCGTTTCAGAGGGCGCGTCCGGCAGGTCGACCTCGCCATCGTCGATCGCGATTGCAGATTCTTCGCTCACCGTCGCCCTGCCAACGTTGTCACTCCTCGGGTTCCCTCTGAACCAACCACGCTACCAACCGATCGGCCGCGTCGCGTCCAGAGCCGGATTCCTCGAGTTCGTCCAGCCAGAGCCGCACCTGGACGGTCTCGGCCGCCCGGGCCTGCCAGGAGTCGTCCCCAACCCGCGATTCGATCTCGACTTCACCCAGCGCGCGCCGCGCCGCGCCGCGCAACATCACGGCAACGACGGAGTCGACGGGATCGCCCAGGTCAGGGTCACCCGACATCGGCTCTTCGACTATGACGCGTCGCAACAGGCTTGCCACCTCCGGTGACGCGGACTCCACCGCTTCATGCACGCTGTCGTTCTCCAAGAGCGCGACAAACGCCTGCCGTTGCACGCGATCGGTAAACAACACTGCATGCACACGGTCCACTACATCTTCGGGTCGGTGGACCGCCAACTTGAGTGCCTCCAGACCAGGCCCAGGTCGCAGCGCCGCCGTCAGGGCTGATCGGGTCCCGCTACCGCCGTCGGGCGCCACAAGCTCTCCATCGTCCTCGGGAGAGTCACGTGGAGGGGGGTCGTCCTGAGACCCACGGGTGCGACGGGTCGGCCGCTCGGCCGGGGGATGGGCGCGGAGGTGGTCCAGGCGGTCGCGGAGCTTGGTGGGATCGACGCGGCACCGGTCGGCCAGCTGCATGACGTATTGGTCGCGCACCAGGTCGTCGGGGTGTTCTGCCACAGCCGTCAGCGCCGCATCGGCCGCCCGGGCTCTGCCCTCGGCCGTCGTGAGGTCACCGGCATTCAGCATACGGTCCACCCGGAACTGCAGGAACGGCCGGGCCTCCTTGATCGCCCGGGCCAGTTCCCCGGGGTCGGTGCGGGCCAGCTCCCCGGGGTCGCTGCCGCCGGGGAGGTCGGCCACCACCACGTCGACCTCGTGCTTGCGCTCCCACTCATAGACGCGCGAGGTGGCGCTCTGCCCCGCAGTGTCGGCGTCGTACGCCAGCACGATGCGCTTGGCGAAGTTGCGCAGCAAGGTGAAGTGTTCCTCGGCCAGCGCGGTGCCGCAGGTGGCGACCGCCCACGGCACGCCGGCCTGGAAGGAACCGATGACGTCGGTGTAGCCCTCGCACACCACCACCTCACCCTGCGCGATGACTCCCTTCTTGGCCCAATTCGAGCGCGTACAGTGTCCGGCGCTTCGAGTAGATCGGCGACTCCTGGGAGTTCTTGTACTTGGGCTCCGGCCGATCGGGCGGCGCCTGGCCGGGGCGGGGCGGCAGGATGCGCCCCCCGAGGGCCACCGGGCGGCCCGAGGGGTCACAGATTGGGAAGAGGACGCGGCCCCGGAAGAAGTCCTGCACCCGCCCGCGCCGGTTGACGAAGCCGAGACCCGAGTCGGTCAGGACGTTCTCGGGCAGCCGCAGCGACGTGGCCATGGCGTCCCAATCGTCGGGCGCCCAGCCGAGGCGGAACTGACGCACGACATCGCCGTCGTAGCCGCGCGAACGGAGGTAGTCCCGCGCGGCGCCGGCGTCGGGCGCACGGAGGAGGCGCTCGTGATACCACTGGACCGCACGCTCCATGGCGTCGAGCAACTCGGAACGACGCTTGTGGTCGCGCCCCATCTCCTGGTCCTCGTGCAGCGTGACGCCGGCCCGGTCCGCCAGGAAGCGCACCGCGTCAACGAAGTCGAGGTGGTCCATGGCGCGCACGAACGTGATGGCGTCGCCCGATTCCTGGCAGCCGAAGCAGTAGTAGAAGCCCTCCTCAGCGTTGACGCTGAACGAGGGCGTCTTCTCGGTGTGGAAGGGGCAGAGCCCGCTCCAGCGCCGGCCGACCTTCTTCAGCAGTGCGTGCTCGCTGATCAGCGCCACGATGTCGGTGGCCGCCCGGACCTGGGCCACTTCCTCGTCCGGTATCCCCACGTCATGACGGTACCGCGGCGGTGTCGCCGTTCCGTCCGGCCGTGGCCTGCTCCCGAGGGCTACCCCTTCTCGGCCAGGACGGCCTGCGCCGCAGCTAGGCGGGCGACCGGGACCCGGAAGGGCGAGCAGCTCACGTAGTCGAGCCCCGCGTCATAGAAGAGGCCGATGGACCGGGGATCTCCCCCGTGTTCACCACAGACGCCGACCTTCAGGCCAGGCCGGGTGGCCCGGCCCCGCTCTGTCCCGAGGCGCACCAGCTCCCCCACACCGTCGAAGTCGACCACCTCGAAGGGGTTGCTCGGCAGCAGGCCGAGCTGCAGATAGGCGTCCATCATGCGGCCCTCGACGTCGTCGCGGGAGAACCCGAAGGTCATCTGGGTCAGGTCGTTGGTCCCGAAGGAGAAGAAGTCCGCCTCCTCGGCGATCTCCGCGGCCCGCAGGGCCGCCCGCGGCGTCTCGATCATCGTCCCGATGGTCACCTCGAGCTGGCCGCGCCTGATGGTGCCGGAGCGGGCGGACGCCTTCGAGGGGCGCGGCGCCGGCTCCTTGTTGACTTCGGCCACGGCGTCCTCTACCCACCCGCGGGCCAGCGCCAGTTCCTCGCGGGTCACCGTCAGCGGGATCATGATCTCGACGACCGGGTGCCCGCCGTCGGCCACCCGCTGGCGGCCCGCCTCCATGAGCGCGCGCACCTGCATGGCATAGAGCCCGGGCTTGATCACCCCGAGCCGCACGCCGCGCGTCCCGAGCATCGGATTGGACTCACGCCAGGACAGTGCGGCCTCGTAGAGACGACGCTCCTCGGAGTTCAACCCGACGGTGGCCTCCTTGTGGGCCAGCTCCTCGGTGGAGGGCAGGAATTCGTGCAGCGGCGGGTCGAGCAGACGCACCGTCACCGGCAGCCCGTCCATGGCGGCCAGGATGGCGATGAAGTCCTCGCGTTGGACGAGGCGCAGCTCCTCGAGCGCGTCGGCCTCCTCGGCCGGCGTGTCGGCCAGGATCATCCGGCGCACCACGGGGAGGCGGTCCTCCCCGAGGAACATGTGCTCGGTGCGGCAGAGGCCGATCCCCTCCGCACCCAGGTTGCGCGCGTTGGCGGCATCGTCGCCGGTATCGGCGTTGGCCCGGACGGCCAGGTGACCCTTCCGGATGGCGTCGGCCCAGGACAAGACGGTGGTAAACGCGGCCGGTGGTTTGGCCGCGGTCAGGGGCACCTGCCCGGCCACGACGATGCCGGCGCCTCCGTCGAGCGAGACCCAGTCCGCCTCGTGGAGCGTGACCCCATTCGCTGTCACCTGGCGGTCGCCCAGGCGCAGCACTTCGGCGCCCACGACCGCCGGCTTGCCCCAGCCGCGGGCCACGACTGCAGCGTGGCTGACCAGCCCGCCGCGCGCAGTGAGGATCCCCTCGGAGGCGAGCATGCCGTGCACGTCCTCGGGGGAGGTCTCGTTGCGCACCAGCACCACTGGCTCGCCGCGCTCGGCCGCCGCCGCGGCGTCGTCGGCCGTGAAATAGATGCGACCCACGGCAGCCCCGGGGCTGGCGCCGAGACCCTTGGCCCACGTGGCGTGCCCGGAGCTGGCGAATTGGGGGTGGAGGACGGAGTCGAGGTGGTCCTCGGTGATGCGCGACACCGCCTCGGCCTTGGAGATCCCGAGGTCGCTGGGGCGCACCATGTCCACCGCCATCTTCAGGGCAGCGGCACCGGTCCGCTTGCCCACCCGGGTCTGGAGCATCCAGAGCTTGCCCTGCTCGATGGTGAACTCGGTGTCGCACATGTCGGCGTAGTGCCCCTCGAGCCGGGTGAAGATCTTCAGCAGCTCGGTGTGCACCTTGGGGAACTTCTTCTTGAGCTCGGAAATGGGCTCGGTGTTGCGGATGCCGGCCACGACGTCCTCACCCTGGGCGTTGACCAGGAAGTCCCCGTAGGCGCCCTTGGTGCCGGTGGCGGGGTCGCGGGTGAAGCCGACGCCCGTGCCCGAGTTGTCGTCGCGGTTGCCGAAGACCATGGCCTGCACGTTCACGGCGGTGCCGAGGTCGTGGGCGATGCGCTCCCGGTCGCGGTACGCGATGGCGCGGGGCCCGTTCCAGCTGCGGAACACTGCCTCGATGGCGCCGCGCAGCTGCTCCGTCGGCTTCTGAGGAAAGGGCTTGCCGGTGTGGCGCTCGACGATCTGCTGGTACGAGTCGACGAGATAGCGCAGCAACTCGGTGGGCACCTTCGCGTCCGACGTCGTCCCCGCGAGCTCCTTGGCGGCGTCGAAGAGCGAGTCGAACTCCTCAGCGGGGAGCTCCTGGACGATGCGGGCGTACATGGCTATGAAGCGCCGGTAGGAGTCGAACGCGAAGCGCTCATCCCCCGTCTGCTTGGCCAGTCCCTCCACCGACTCGTCGTTGAGACCGAGATTGAGGACGGTGTCCATCATCCCGGGCATGGAGAACTTGGCGCCCGAGCGCACCGACACCAGGAGCGGGTCGGTGGCGTCGCCGATGGACTTGCCCATGGCCTTCTCGAGCCGGGCGCGGGCGGCGGCCACCTCGGTATCGAGGCCCTTGGGCCACCCGCCGGCCATGTAGGCGCGGCAGGCATCGGTCGAGATGGTGAACCCAGGGGGCACCGGGAGGTGGAGCACCGACGTCATCTCGGCCAAGTTGGCGCCCTTGCCGCCCAGGAGGTCCTTGAGCTCCATCGGCGGGCGGGCGTGCGTGTGGTCGAAATCGAAGACGAACGGCATCGGGCCTCCTTGCCCTGGACGGGCGAACCGCGTGACGACGCGGTCACTCGAGTGGTCGCCCTTCCCCACTTGGGACGGGCCAAGCCAGCCTAGTTTCCCCCCGGCGACACTCCGGAGCGGCTTCAGCGCTCTGCGGCGCCGCCTGGATCCTCCTTCGACGCCCGGCTATCGGCATTCACGACGACCGTCACCTGGCGCTGGAAGACCTCCTTGGCCTGACGCATGAAATCGCGCACGACGGCGAGCTCGTCGGCTTTGAAGCGCTGGGCCACCTGGCGCATTTCCTCGGCGACGGGCCGCTGCAGCCCGTCCAGGCGCTGCTGGGCCGCCGGGACGATCTCGACCCACACCCTCCGTCGGTCCTCGGTGTCGCGGCGCCGCGACACCATGCCCGCCTCCTCCAGGCGGTCGAGGATGAAGGTCACGGCCCCGGTGGTCAACCCGCTCTCCGCCGCGAGATGCCCCGCGGTCATCGGACCGAGGCGGCCAATAAGGTCGAGGCAGCGCATGTCGGTCCTGCTCAGCTTCAGCTTCTTGGCCAAGCCCTCGTCGAACTCGCTGGCCGCGCCGAGGTACCCCATGATCTCGGAGCGCAACTGCTGGGCCAGCTCCGAGCGCGACCATTGTCTTGACACGTAAGTAACTTTATCACTAAGTTTCTTTGCTAATGGCTAATTCGTTCCAGACCTCGCTCGCAGTGGAGGCACACGACCTCGTCAAGGTCTTCCCCCGCGGCAATGTGCGGGCGCTCGACGGCGTCTCGCTCGCGGTGGAGGCAGGCACGGTGCTCGGATTGCTCGGCCCGAACGGGGCCGGCAAGACCACCGTCGTGCGCATCCTCTCCACCATCCTCGGCCCCGACTCCGGACGCGCCTCGGTCCTCGGCTATGACGTGGTCTCCCAGGCCGACGCGGTGCGTCGCACCATCGGACTGGCCGGCCAGTATGCCGCGGTGGACGAGAACCTCACGGGGCGGGAGAACATCCATATGGTCGGGCGCCTGTCCCACCTCAGCCGCAAGGTGTCGTCACGCCGGGCGGACGAGCTCCTCGAGGACTTCGGCTTGTCCGGCGCGGGTGATCGCGTGCTGAAGACCTACTCTGGAGGCATGCGGCGGCGGCTGGACCTGGCCGCGGCGCTGGTGGCGAATCCGCCGGTCCTCTTCCTCGACGAGCCGACGACGGGGTTGGACCCCCAGAGCCGCCAGGCCCTGTGGGTCGCCATCGAGGAGCTGGTCCGCGACGGCACGACGGTCCTGCTGACCACCCAGTACCTCGAGGAAGCCGACCGGCTGGCCCGCGACATCGTGGTGATCGACCACGGGCACGTCATCGCGGAGGGGACACCGGCGCAGCTCAAGGCCAACCTCGGGACATCCGTCGTCTCCGTCACGCTGGGCGACCGGGATGCGTTGGGCCGGGCAGTCCAGCTGCTCACGCCGCTTTCGGAGAAACCGCCGGTGGTCGAGGACCTCGTGATCGAGCTGACCGTCACGGACGGTCCCAAAGTGGGCGCCGATGTGCTCCGCTCGCTCGACGCCGCGCAGGTCCTCATCGCCGGACTGGCCTTGCGCGAGCCCAGCCTCGACGACGTCTTCCTCAGCCTGACCGGCCACAAGACCATGATCGAAGAGGAGGCCGAGGACACGGCCGTGAAGCCGAAGCGGGGCTTCGGCCGGGCACGCAAGAGCGACGTGGCCGACGGAAAGGATGCCGCATGACGACCACCACTATCACCGCACCGGTCCGCCTGAACCAGCCGAGTCAGGGCAGCCGCCTGTCGTGGGTCGTGGCCGACATCGGCACGATGACGAAGCGCAACCTCCTCGCGCTCATGCGGACGCCCGAGGCGCTCTTCTTCACGACCCTGCAGCCCATCATGTTCACGCTGCTGTTCACCTACGTCTTCGGTGGGGCCATCCACGTCCCGGGCGGCCACTACATCGAGTTCCTGATGCCGGGCATCTTCGTGCAGACGGTCATCTTCGGCGCCATGAGCGCGGCGTCGGGGCTCTCCGAAGACCTGCACAAGGGCCTGATCGAGCGTTTCCGCGCCCTCCCGATGAGCCGCTCCGCCGTGCTGGCCGGGCG
Source organism: uncultured Acidimicrobiaceae bacterium (assembly GCA_963755375.1). Lineage (GTDB taxonomy): Bacteria > Actinomycetota > Acidimicrobiia > Acidimicrobiales > RAAP-2 > Bog-473. Next base: position 1,510,115 of record CAVWKG010000016.1, read on the forward strand.
CACGACTTCAGACGTGGTCCGCAATGTCTTCGTGGTCGCGCTGATCACGATCGTCGGCTACGCCGTCGGCTTTCGCATCGGGACCAACGTGGCGCTGTTCCTGTGCGGCGCGCTGCTGATCCTGTTCTTCGCCTACGCGTTGGCCTGGGGTTTCGCCATCATCGGCCTGTCCGCGCCCAACGCGGAGACGGCCCAGGTCATGGTCTTCCCCCTGATCTTCCCGTTGCTCTTCGCCTCGTCGGCCTTCGTCCCCGTGGCCACCATGCCGGGTTGGCTGCAGGGGTTCGCCGAGCACCAACCCGTGACCCAGGTGGTCGACGGCGCGCGGTCGCTGATGGTCGGCGGCGTGCTGCACAACTCGGGCGCCGTGGTGGCCGCCCTGTTGTGGACCGTCGGCCTGCTGCTACTCCTGGTGCCGATCGCGGTGCGCAAGTACCGCAAGGTCGCCTGAGCGACCGCTCCCCTACTCCTCGCCGGTGCGCCGGCGCAGCTCGCCCAGGAGCTCGGCGAGGGGCACGCGTACCTGCTCGGTGGTGTCGCGGTCGCGAATCGTGACGGCGTTGTCCTCGAGCGAGTCGAAGTCGACGGTGACGCACCACGGCGTCCCCACCTCGTCCTGGCGCCGGTAACGCTTCCCGATGCTCTGGGTCACGTCGTAGTCGCACATGAAGTGCGGCTGCAGGCTAGAGAGGACCTGGCGGGCCAGCGGCTCGAGGGTGTCCTTCTTCGACAGCGGGAGCACGGCCACCTGATAGGGCGCCAGGCGCCAGTGCAGGCGCAGCACGGTGCGGGCCTCGCCCGCGACCTCGTCCTCGGTGTACGCGGCGAGCAGGAAGGCCATCATGGTCCGGGTGGCGCCGGCTGCCGGCTCGATCACATAGGGCGTGTAACGCTCGTTGGTCTGCTGGTCGAAATAGTCGAGGGACTCGCCGGACGCCTTGGCGTGGGCGGTGAGGTCGAAATCACCCCGGTTGGCGATGCCCTCGAGCTCGTCCCAACCCCACGGGAAGAGGAACTCCACGTCGGCCGTGCCGCGTGAGTAGTGCGACAACTCGCTCTCCTCGTGGTGGCGCAGGCGGAGCTTCTCGGGCGGGATGCCGAGGTCGAGGTACCACTGCATGCGCTCGGCCAACCAGTAGTCGAACCACTTCTGGCTCTCGTCGGGCGGGACGAAGTACTCCATCTCCATCTGCTCGAACTCGCGGGTGCGGAAGACGAAGTTCTGCGGCGTGATCTCGTTGCGGAAGGACTTGCCCACCTCCGCGATGCCGAAGGGCGGCCTCTTGCGCGTGGTGCCGAGCACGTTGGCGAAGTTGGTGAACATGCCCTGCGCCGTCTCGGGGCGCAGGTAGGCCACGTGGCCCTCGTCCTCCACCGGCCCGGCGTGGGTCTTGAACATGAGGTTGAAGGCCCGGGCCTCGGTGAGGTCATGGGAGCCGCAGTTGGGGCAGACGCCCTCGATCTTGTCGGCCCGCCAGCGTTCGTGGCAGTTCTTGCAGTCCACCAGGGGGTCGGTGAAGGTGGCCAGATGGCCCGAGGCCTCCCACACGGCCGGCGGCCCGAGGATGGCGGCATCGAGGCCGACGACGTCGTCGCGCAGCTGGACCATGGCGCGCCACCAGGCGTTCTTGACGTTGCGCAGCATGTTGACCCCGAGTGGGCCGTAGTCGTAGGTGGAGCGGAAGCCGCCGTAGATCTCGGCCGACTGGAAGATGAAGCCGCGGGTGCGGCAGAGCCGCACCACCTTCTCCATCACGTCGTCGGTGGCAGCCTCGGGCGCCTCGGCGGTCTCTGTCATCGGTGCAGGATACCGGAGCGGATTCTGGCGCTGACCTCGTTGGCCAGCAGACGACCCCGCAAAGTGAGCACGGCCCGGCCGTCGACGTCCTCGACGAGACCCTGGAGATCCTCGGCCCGCTCGAGGCAGTCCCAGGGCACGCCGCGCGGGGTGCGCAGTGAGAGCGAGAGCGCCTCGAACTGCCGCTGGTCCGGCGTCAGCTCCTCGCGCCCGGCCTCGGGCGGGCGCCCGGCTTCCACGGCGTCGATGTAGCGGTCGGGCGTGCGGATGTTCCACCAGCGCGTGCCGTCGCGGTGCGAATGCGCGGCCGAGCCGATGCCCACGTAGTCGCCCTGCTCCCAGTAGAGGTGGTTGTGGCGGCACTCGTGGCCGGGCCGGGCCCAGTTCGAGATCTCCTCCCAGGCGTAGTGGGCCCCAGTGAGGACGGCCTCCGCGCGCTCGTAACGCCGGGACTCGACATCGTCGTCGGGGTGGCGGCCCGGGTCCGCGGCGAGCGGCGTGCCCGGCTCGACGGTGAGGCCGTAGGCGCTCAGGTGCGGCGGCGGATGGTCAAGCGCGAGGACGTGGTCCAGCGTGGCCGCCCAGTCGCCGTCGCTCTCGGTGGCGGCGCCGAAGATGAGATCGAGGTTCCAGGTGGTGAACCCGGCGGCGTGGACCGAGGCGGCGATCATCTCGGCTGCGTGTGGCACGTGGCGCCGGCCGAGGCCGGCCAGCACGTGGGCCGCGGTGGACTGCAGCCCGAAGGAGACCCGGGTCACGCCGGCACGCCGGTAGGCCCCGAGGTGCGCGTCGTCGGCGTCCTCGGGATTGCACTCGATCGTCACCTCGGCGCCCGGCGCGCGCGGGATGGCGTCGAGGATGCGGCACAGGGTCTCGGGGTGGAGGCGGGACGGGGTGCCCCCTCCGAAGAAGACGGAGGTGGCCGGGGCGAGGCGGCCTGCCCCGACGGCCTGGCGCACCTCGCGCACGCAGGCGTCCGCGTAGCGCTCCATGAGGTGGTCGCGGTCGGTGTAGGTGGCGAAGGCGCAGTAGTCGCAGCGCTCGCGGCAGAACGGGACGTGGACGTAGATGCCGAAGGGAGTCAAAGGCCGGCGGTCGAGCGCACCGAGCGGATGCGCCGGTCGAGATGCGCCTCCATGGCCTCGGTGGCCAGCTCGGCCACCTCGTCGGCGGCCGGGGGCGGCGGGCCGGCCAGCACCGAGGCCAATTCGCCGCCCAGGATGCGACGCAGGAGGACGAGCGCGTCCGGGGTCATGTGGCGTCCGCTGCGGTGGGCCCGGCACAGGGTGCCGCCCGCCACGAGGTCGAAGGCCACCAGCTCCACCAGACCGTCGGGCTCGCCGCACGAGGCACACGCATCGAGGACAGGGCCGGCGCCCTCGAGGACGAGCGCCTTCAAGAAGAAGGACGGCGCGAGCAGCGTCGGGTCGGCCCTGGCGTCGGCCAGGGCGCCGAGGGCGCCCACCAGCATGGAGTAGAGGCGGGGGTCGGGATGGCGCTCCTGGGCCATCTGGTCGCTCACCTCCAGGAGCGCGATGCCCCGGGGCATGCGGTCGAGGTCTTCGCGGATGAGCCGGAAGGCGTTCAGCACCTCCACCTGGTTCACGATGTCGAGGTCGCTCCTCCCCTGCCACAGGAGGAGGTCCACCTGGGTCAGCGGCTCCAGGCGGCCGCCGAACTTCGAGGTGGTCTTCCGCACGCCCTTGGCGACGGCCCGCACCTTGCCGTGGCGCTCGGTGAGGAAGACGATGATCTTGTCGGCCTCGCCGAGGCGGTAGGTGCGCAGGACGACGCCCTTGTCGCGAAAGAGGCTCATGTGGTCTCGACGTCGGTGTCGGCAGTGGAGGTGGGCGCGGCGGTGGAGGTGGTGCCGTCGGCCTGGCGGTGGCCGGGGTCGAGCGGGCAGTAGCGCTCACCCCGGCGCTCGGCCTCGGCCACGGCCCGGCGGGCCACGGCGGCCACGTCGGCCGCCCGGTTCTGCGCTTCCTGGGCGGGCCGGACGCGGGCCACGGCGGCCGCCCCGTGCGAGTGGCGGCCGTAGAGGGCGTTCCCGACGCCCACCAGCGCCGCGATGGTGATGAACGCGACGATGGCCGCACCGGCCCCGGACTGCCCGGCGAGGATCACCACGACGGCGAAGATGGTGAGCAGGGCGATCCCGACCGCCACGGCGATCCGGCTGAAGGTCATAGCGGGACCATTCTCGCAGCTACCCGCCGCCGGTCGGGTCGCCCGCCGCCCCGGGGACGGCGACGGGATCAGGGGTTGACGGCCCCGAACCGGCGCACCCGGCGCTGGTAGTCGATGACCGCCTCGTAGAGGTGGCGGCGCCGCATGTCGGGCCAGAGGATCTCGGGGAAGACCAGCTCGCTGTAGGCGATCTCCCACAGCAGGAAGTTCGAGATGCGGGTCTCGCCCGAGGTCCGGATCACGAGGTCGGGGTCGGGCATGTCGGGGAAGTAGAGGTGGCGGGCGATCGCCTTCTCGTCCACCTTGGAGGCGGGCGTGCCCTCGGCGACGAGGGCGCGCACGGCGTCGACGATCTCGGCGCGGCCGCCGTAGTTGAACGCCATCGTCATCACCATGCGCCGGTTGTGCCTGGTGAGCTCGATGGACTCGTCCATGCGCTTGAGCACCCGACGCGGTACCCGCCAGTCACGTCGGCCGGCAAAGCGGATCTGCACGCCCTTCTCGTTGAGCTCGTCGCGGCGGCGCATCAGCAGCGACTGGTTGAAGTTCATGAGGTAGCGCACCTCGTCGGGCGGCCGCCGCCAGTTCTCGGTGGAGAAGGCGTACAGGGTGATCCACTTGATGCCGATCTCGAGAGCGCCGTTCACCACGTCGAGCAGCGCGGTCTCGCCGGCACCGTGGCCCTCGGTGCGGGGCAGGCCCCGGGCGCTGGCCCAGCGGCCGTTGCCGTCCATCACGCAGGCGACGTGGACGGGCACGCGGGAGCGGTCGAGCTCCGGCGGGACCGGATCGGGCTTCTCCGAGGCGGCGCCGTTGCCGGGATCACGATTCTGGTCCTGGTCCCGTCGCCGGACACCGCCCGGGTCGCGGACGGCGGAGGTCACCGGATGAACCTACCGCGGCCTGCCCCTCCCGGATTCCTGGCACGGGGCGCCGTTTCGTGCTCAAGTATCCACACCCCGGCCAGGCGGTACGGGTGGAGGATCCAGGAGGAGCCATGTCCGAGCCAGCTGCTGCACCACGCCCCGACACCACCGACATGTTCGCGGTCCACGGCGTCTTCCGGGACAGCCTCGGGGCGGCCCCGACGCTGGTCGGGGGCATCGCGCCCGGCGACGCCGAGCGCGTGGCCCTGATCGCCAACTACTACGAGAACATCCTGTCCTTCCTCGAAGCCCACCACGACGGCGAGGAGAAGCTGGTCTTCCCGCTCCTGCGCGAGCGGTGCGCCGGCGACGACGCCCTGATCGACCACATGGACGAGCAGCACCACGAGGCACTCGCGCTGCTGGAGGAGGCCAAGGCCTCGCTCGCCGCCTGGCCTGGGGGTGACGCCGCGGCGCAGAAGGCGGCGCAGGCGCGCTTGGACGAACTGTGCAGCCATCTGCTCGAGCACCTCGGCGAGGAGGAGCAGAAGGTTCTTCCCCTGGCGACCGAGCACCTCTCCATGGAGGAGTGGGGTGCCCTGCCGGGACACGGCCTGGCCAATTTCCACGGCGACAAGATCTGGCTGATCCTCGGCCTCATCCAGGAACGCATGACCGACGAGCAGCGGGCGGGAATGATGGCGCACATGCCGCCGCCCGCGCTCGAGATGTGGACCGGTTTCGGTGAGCAGGCGTTCAAGGACTATTCGTCGGTGGTCACGGTAGAGGTCGTCAACCACGCCTGAGGGGTTCTGGGTGGGTTCCCGTCGCGGTCGGGCGGGTCTGGCCGCGGCGGGTGTCGGTGGGTGTGGGCGGGTGTGGCAGCGGCGCGAACCGGACCGGACCTGAGCCCGGTACACCACGGCTGTGGCGTCATCTCCGATGACCGACGAGGACGGCGAGTACGTCGCCGAGCCTGATGGTCTCGACGAGCTCGACGTCTTCGGCTCCTCGGGCGGGGCCGGGGCGGATGCCCGCCAGGCCGGCGACGGCAGCGTGGACGGGCTCGACAAGATCACGGCGCAGATGCCCGTCGGCGAGCACCGGCCCGAGCAGCAGGAGATGTGCCGTGCCGTCGCAGAGGCGCCTAGTCCCGAGTGGGACCGACGTTTGGTGCTGCCGTTCGCGCTTGAAGTCGCAGCGGCATAGCCCCTAACGAATCAGGCACGACTGGGGCAGTCACATGGGGCGCGACCCCTGCCACCCCCGGCACTTTGAACCGATGTGCCGCGTCGACACTCCGGGCGTCCTTGACTATATCTAACCATTCTGTTAAATAACTACTCTGTGAAATATCTACAGGAGCGACGACAACCATGACCGTGACGGCCCCCGATCGGTTCGACGTCGTCTTCGCCGCATTGTCGGACCCTACGCGGCGCTCGATCGTGCGTCGGTTGGCCGACGGTGAGGCAACCGTGCTCGAGTTGGCCGAGCCGTTCCCGATCACTCTCCCAGCCATCTCCCGTCATCTGAAGGTCCTCGAGCAGGCGGGTCTGATCAGCCGTGGCCGAGATGGACAACGGCGGCCATGCCAGCTGCGACCGGAGCCTCTGGTCGAGATCGCCGCATGGGCCGAGCACACACGAGCTTCGTGGGAGCTCCGTCTCGACCGGCTCGATGCGCACCTCCGGCGCACATCTGATCGAACCGCATCCTCACCGAAATTGGAGAAGCCATGAGCACCACCCCCTCCGTCACCGATCCGACGACCTGGGCTCTCGATCGTGAGATCGTCCTCGTTCGAGTTCTTGACGCCACACGCGAAGCGGTGTTCGCCGCGTGGACCGATGCGAACGCTTTCTGCCGATGGTTCGGTCCCGATGGGTTCACCTGCACCGTCCGAGAAATGGACGTGCGCCCGGGAGGTCGAGCGTGCTTCGACATGGCTTCCGCAGACGGCGCCGTGTTCACGAATCGCTTCGACTACCTCGAAGTCGTTCCAGCCGAGAGGTTGGTGCTCGATCACGGATCCGATGCCGACGATGACCCGGCACGCTTCCGAGTGACAATTGTCCTCGATGAACAATCCGATGGAAAGACGGTGTTGACGCTGCGACAGCTCCACCCAACCGTCGAGCAGCGAGTTGCAACTATCGGCTTCGGCGCTGTCGAGCTCGGTCTGCAGACGATGCAGAAGCTCGCTCACCATCTCGGCGTCGCCTGATTCCCACGGCCGACGAAATCTCGCCGCGGGACAGCTCAACCAGTCTGATCGACCACAACCAACCCCAAGGAGCCGCCATGTCGCGCGTCCGCATCCACAACTTCTCGATCTCGCTAGACGGGTTCGCCACCGGCGAGGGGCAGGCCCTCGAGACGCCGTTCGGCCACGCGGGGCATCGGCTCCACGAGTGGATGTTCGCCACTCGGTTCGGCCGCCGCGAAGTCCTCGGCGAGTCGGGCGGCACCGAAGGTGTCGATGACGCGATGGCCGAGCGCTACGGACCCGGGATCGGTGCGGAGATCATGGGCGCTGGCAAGTTTGGCCCTCCGGGCTGGCAGGACGACTCGGAGTGGCGCGGGTGGTGGGGTGAAAACCCGCCGTTCCACACTCCGACGTACGTCCTGACCCACCGTCCGCACCCGTCGCTGGAGATGGAGGGTGGTACGACGTTCCACTTTCTCGACGCCGCGCCAGCGGATGCACTCGAGGTGGCGCGGGACGCAGCCGCCGGTCAGGACGTTCGCATCGGCGGGGGTCCGACCATGATGCGCGCGTTCATCGCCGCCGGTCTCGTCGACCACCTGCACGTCGTGCAGGTGCCGATCCTGCTCGGCCGCGGTGTTCGCATATGGGACGGCCTGGAGGCGTTGGAGCAGCAGTACGACGTGGAGGCAGTCTCGACGCCCCGCGGCGTCACCCACCTCACGTTCACCCGATGACCTCACGGCGGCACTGGCCTGCCCCCATAAGTTCACCGAACTGCATCTCGAGGGTCGCCCCGAACGCCGGGACTGGGTGCCACCGTGCGGCACAACGGGGATAGGCCTGAACTCATCCGAATCGCCGATGATCGCTAGGAAGCAGGAGCCAGGGTCGCCACTGCAGAACCGCAGAGGTGGGTCAGAACGGCCGTGCAGGCCTTATTCAGTCACTGACTCAGTTCGCCACGGTGACCGAGGTGCCGGGGCCGAACCCGTACCCACCAAAGGGGTACAAGGCCTCGCAGTAGATGGAGTAAGCCCCGTTGGTCACGCTCGAGGTGTTCCACTCGAACAACCACCCGTAGTAGGTGAGGGTGGCCTCACCTAGCACGCTCACGCTTCCACCGAGTTGGAATAAGACCGCGCCGGTAGTACCGGGAGGAGAGACGCAGTCGAGCACCTGGGTGCCCGACACCGTGGAGTCGTTCGCCGGCACCACCACGGTGGGGCCTTGGTTGGCCACATCTATCGAAGTGACGGGGGTGGTGCCGCCTTGTAAGTCTGCGTACTGGGCATTGGCAGCAAAGGGGTAGCTGCCGTTTGCCACCTCTGTGCTGTCCCAGAGCGCAATCCATCCGTAGATGGTGGGAATGGCGCTTATTTCACAAAGCGGGGGGGCCGGGGGAGGGCCAGTAGGAGGACAGCCAGATGCGACGATACCGAAGGTGACCTTGTCCACCCCCGGTGTGGCAACCGCGTCGAGCACGGCTTGTGTGCCCGACACGGTGGCGCCAGAGGGCGGCAGCACGATCGAGACGCTCGGGTTCGGGTTGTTCACCGTGATCGAGATGCCGGGACTCGTGCCGCTTGAGCCACCGGAGGTGGCGACGCTCTGGAGGGTGTAGGTCCCGGAGGGCTTGGTCGTGCTGTCCCAGAGCGCAATCCAACCGTAGATGGTGGGGGTGGCGGTGGCGATCACTCCGTCGCTCACGGTGCCCTGTGACAGTTCGAACTGCACCTGGGTCACTCCCGCAGAGGCGCTCGCGTCCAGCACGACCTGGGTGCCTGAGACGGTGGCACCGGTCGAGGGAACCAGGACCTGAGTGCTCGGTGGCTGAGCGCTGGCGACCTTCGTTGGTAGCGCGGCCAAAGCTATTGCCAGGCCCAGCGCAGCCATGACGACGAGGACCCTCGGTAACCGCATGGCGTACCTCCGTTCGGCACCAGACCCAAGCGATTGGCAACGACTTTTCGTGAGGGCAGCAATTCGAGCAACGACTCCTCACGACGGCATAGCACGACCGAAGCTGTCGTGCAATGGGTTTCAAATGTTCGTTAGTCGTTCGTTGATCGTAACGACCATCTCCTACGGCCGGACCGGACGCAGAATGTCCCCGTCACGCCGGGTCGGAGGACGTTTGAGCCATTATTCGGTTGTGGCACAAATAAGGACCCGGGGGGGTAGTTCCGATTGTGGCCCGGACTACCGTGCTGCGATGGCGGCGCCATTGCGCCCCCGGCGACTACTTGCTGTCCTGGGCATCGCTGTCCTCTCGGCCGGGTGTGTGACGACACACCATCACGCCGTGAGCGCGGATGATTCCCCGACCCTGCCGCCAACGACAGCCGCGGCGACAACGACCACAACAAGGACCACGACGACGATGCCGCCGACCACGACTACGACGCGGGTGCCTTCGCCGGTCATCGTTCCTGTGCCGCCCAGTCCATCGACTTCAACGACCACCAGCGGATTCGGCAGTGGTGGCCCTGGCACGGTGAGGGTTCCGGTTGTCGCCGGTGACTCCTACGGCAGTGCGGCCAGCATGCTCTCGAATCTCGGCCTGGTCCCGCAACCCGGCTCGACGATCACTTGCACATTCGATCCGAACGGACCGCCGGTGACGAACACCGAGCCGCCCGCGGTCTCAGTCGTGGACTCCGGATCGGTTGTGCAGATCTGCAACGGATAGGACGGACGGCCACTTCGTAGACGTGTCAGTGATCGGTTCCGTCGCACCGCCCCAGAACGCCGGGACTGGGTGCGTCCTTCTCCGCGGCGATCAACTGTGGCGCAGGAGGGATCTTCAGCTAGCTGCCAGAGGACGTGCTGCTGTGAGGTAGGGGCTTGCGATACATGGCCCAGACGTCAGGGCCGCCGCCCTCAAGGCGCTTGTGTTCAATGACCTCGAAGCCAAAGGTCGAATAGAAGTCGAGGTTCGGCTCCGACGACGTCTCGAGGAATGACCCGGTACCTTCTCGGTCGGCGTTGGTTAATCCTGGGACCAACGTCCGAGCTCCCAGGCCCTTGCTCTGCCTCGCCGGCGCTGTTCCGAGGACGGCCAAGCTGAAGTGGCGCTGCTTCGGCCGCCATTCCTCGACTTCACGCTGCGCTGCCAGAGACGCGTTGTGACGAGATCCCTCGAGCTGCGCAACAACGGGATCCAAGGCGCGAGAGATCGACGAGGGCACCAGAACGGCACTGTCCATCCACACGGCGACTGACTGGATCACGCCTTCGAGACCGCTCAGCCATACTTCACCGAAAGTTAGGCCCAGATTTTCAAGAGCCAGAAGCTGGAGTCGAGTGATCCGCGCCTGGTGATTGTCAGGGTCGACCGTCCACCTAGTCCACGGGTAGTCGGCGAACGCTTCGCCGAGGACCTCACTGGCCCGTTTGAGGTCCCCCACCCTGGCCTGCCGAGTTTCGATGGTCACCCTAACGATCATTGCCGAGTGTCGAGATCTCGGCCTCTCATGGTGGCCCCCGTGCGCCGGGTGTGGGTCACTTGAGCTGGACCAACGGGAGCTGTCAGTACCGTTCCACGAGATGCGCTCGGGTTGCGGGTAGCTCGTACGGATCTGGCCAGAAGTCGGTGATACGGACGATGGTGCCGTCGTCTTGTAGGTCGAAGAAACACAGCCCCGGCTGGACTGTGCCGTCGGCGTTCGTGAACTGGATCCAGCTGGACGCATGCAACCCATCCCCGATGATCCGGTTTACCTCTAGATGCCAACCACCGGGGAAGCCCTCCATGTTGAACCGCACGTAGTTGCTACGGCCACGGACTCGTTCCCGAGTTTGGGGTCCTTCGTAGACGACATCCTCCGAGAGCAGTGCTTCGAGGCCGGACCAATCCCTTGCATTGGCGGTCGCCCAGTATGCAGTCACAACCTCAGTGGCATCTCTCATCCAAGGAACGCTAGATGCCGGATGTTGCGACCTGCCCCCGAACGCCGGGACGGTGGGGCACCTTTTGACCCAGGCCGCTCGGCCCTCGGAGTGGCACTATCTCTGATGTGACCGTGTACCAATGCTGCTTTTGTCTTGATCCCGTGAGCGATGCTGACCCTCAGTCGCTGTCCATGGACCTTCGGGCCGTCACAAGACGAAGCGACCAACGACCTCCAAGCCAAGAGTTTTGCTGTCACTCCTCTTGTCTCGCCGAGCGCCTGGCACCCAACGTCCCGTTCGATTCAGACCTCTTCGAGGGTTAGTTCTTCGCCCAAGCCTGCCCCAGTTCGCCGGTACGGTGACCACCTAGAGGTCAGCTTTGGTCAGCCGGGGCCGAAAGAACTCGACGCATCCCGCTCGATGAGCTGAATGTATCGGCCACGGCGAATCGTCATATCAAAGAGAGCGATCCAGGTGCTTCCACCGGCCCGACACTCCATGTACGTCCGAGAGCCTGCCGCCAGGTCCAATCTGACCTTTGGGCTCCGCGTCCAGTCAAGCTTGATCCACATCTCGTGCCTACCCGGGGACAAACTGAGTTCTCGCGTCTCGTCCTCGCCCAGTGCTGCCATTTGATTGCCGTCAACGATGGCTCGATAAGAGCGCCAGAGGTCTCGTTGTCCTGGTTGGCGATGCAGGATCAGAGTTGCGGTTTGCTCATTGGTCATGGTTTCCCGCCACAGGCCATACCCGATTCCCAATCGGGCACTCGAAGTGGTGCCCCTCGTGGGGTCAACCAGTGCCCCCGTACGCCTGGAAGGTGGCACAGTCCGGCACGACTGGGGCAGTGTGACCAGGCTGAAAGTATGGGAATAATGCAGCTTCCCGATCCGAGACCCCTGAACGAGACCGAGCGGTCACTGGTGGAGATTCTCCTGGCTCCTGACTTTCCCGGATCGAAGGAGTTGCGAGCGCAGATACCAGATGCCGTGGTCGTGGGTACTTGCGACTGCGGGTGCCCAACTGTCGACATCAGCGTGTCCAGTAGCGCCCCTCGCTCAGGAGCAAACGGTCCGCTTGCACCCTACGAGGGCAGGGTCACCCCATTGCAAGACGAGCCGGTCGGAGAGATTCTGCTCTTCCTAGATGCGGGTTACATCAGCAGCTTGGAGTATGTGTTCTACGCCGATCCACCGCCGAAGGATTGGCCGACGCTAGACCGAGTAGAGCTAGTCCACGTACGAAGCTGAGTCACAGGCGAGTGCCCCCGTACATTGATACTTCTCTGAGGATCCACCGCTTGATTGCTGGTCCTGAATAGCTTCGGGAGTGCTGGTGGGTTCGGTCTGACTTGGAGTCCCGTGACGTTGCAAGACGTCGTCGACCGTGACCTTCCAGCCACACATTGGAAGACGGCACGTCCCGTCTCCGAGTTGGGGTGATTGGTCCGGGTTGCACGAACAACCCAGACCACCCATCGCTCCGATCCGGAACGGCCGTGCCATCCCTAACTCCGTTAACAGGAGGGATGACCATGACCATCGTAGAAGCTGCGCGTGGGATCACCGGTGGCGTCGACACGCACCTCGACGTCCATGTGGCCGCTGCCCTCGACCCGCTCGGCGGTTTGCTCGGCACGGAGCGCTTCGAGACCAACGCCGCTGGCTACAAGGCGCTACTCGCCTGGCTCGAGTCCTTCGGTGATGTGACCAAGATCGGGATCGAGGGCACGGGTTCTTATGGGTCTGGACTGTCGCGCTACCTGCGCCGGGTGGGTGTCGAGGTCATCGAAGTCGACCGACCGAACCGAGAGGAACGGCGCCGCAGCGGCAAGTCCGATCCCCTCGACGCCGTCGAAGCCGCTCGGGCCGCTCTCAGCGGTCGAGCAAGCGGGCGCCCCAAGTCGAGAGACGGTGCCGTCGAGGCGATCCGGGTTCTCGTCGTGGCCAAGCGCTCAGCCCGCCAGGCTCGGGTCAAGGCCCTGATCCAGATGCGCCACCTCGGCTTCACCGCCCCAGAACAGCTCCGTTGCCGCCTCAAAGGACTCTCGGTGCCGGCTCTTGTCGCTGAAGGGACCAAGCTGCGGCCGACGCGATCTCCCGACCCGGTGACGGCAGCCACCAAGGCGTCGCTGTCCTCTCTTGCTCATCGGATCGAAGCGCTCGGTGACGAGATCGCCGAGCTCGACGCCCGGATCGAGGCCCTCCTGATCGCCACTGTGCCGGATCTGCTCGACCTCTTCGGTCTCGGCCCCGACACCGCCGCCGCACTGGTGATGGCGGCCGGTGACAACCCCGAGCGGTTGCACTCGGAGGGCGCATGGGCCCACCTGTGCGGTGTCGCACCCGTTCCGGCCGGCTCGGGCAAGACCAACGGCAAGGTCAAGGCGCATGACGGTGGGGATCGCCAGGCCAACAGCGCGCTGTGGCGCATCGTCATGGTCCGCATCGCCCACGATCCCGAGACCCAGCTCTACTTCGAGCGACGGGTCAAGGAGGGCAAGACCAAGGCCGAGGTCATCCGTATCTTGAAGCGCTACGTCGCCCGCGAGGTCTATCGCTACCTGCCTCGCGGCTAGATCCTCGGGCTGTGGGTCTGGCTTTCCCCCGTACTGTCGCTCTTCGGAGCTGACTCTCCAGCGACTCGCCGACCTTCAGCTCGGGCCCAACGATCCGAAAACGCGTGACCTAATAGGAGCTTGTCCTCAACCGAGTGACTGATCAATGTCGTGTCCGCTGTTTTCACTCCCGAGCCCCGAAAGAGGGGTTGACAAGTGATAGGAGCTCGCCGGGAAGGAGACGATCTTGAGGTCCACGAAGGCAAAGGTAGAGGCCTCGGTGCGCGGACTAGCCGCCTTTCGGGTTGCGAAGTTGTCGATGCAATGATGTGACGATTGCTCGCGCAGGGAGGAACGTAGATGCCCCCAAACGAACAACAAGCTGAGGCCTGGAACGGTTCAGAATCCGTCTATTTCGTCGACAACGCCGGCCGCTACGACTTTCAGCTCGAACCGTTCGCCCGAGCTCTTCTCGAACGCGCTTTGCCGCAGGCGCACGAGGTCGTGCTCGACGTCGGCTGCGGGTCCGGTGCGACGACGCTCGAGGCCGCCGGCAAAGCGGGGCGTGCAACAGGGATCGACCTGTCGAGACCGCTCGTGGAGTTGGCCCGGCGCCGCGCTCGGGCGGCGGGAATCGAAAACGCTGACTTCGTCATCGCTGACGCGCAGACCCACGAATTTGCTCCTGGGGCGTTCGACCTCCTCATAAGCCAGTTCGGACTGATGTTCTTTGACGATCCCTTGGGGGCGTTGAGCAATCTGGGGGGCGCGCTTCGCCCGGGCGGTCGCCTCGTGTTCGTGTGTTGGCAAGGACTCCCTGCCAATGAATGGCTCAGGCTGATTGGCGATGCAGTCGGTCGACACGTCGACCTGCCAGAGTTCGGTAGGCAGGTCCGAGGGCCCGGGATGTTCTCCCTCTGTGACGCCGAAGAGACGACGGCGCTCCTCAACGCCGCCGGGTTCGAACATGTGGAGTGCGAATCGTGCACTCCCACCATCCTGATCGGAGGAGGAGGAAGCCTCGTCGAGTCGATCGACTTTCTCCTCGGCATGGGTATGGCCCGGGGTCTCGTGAGCCTCGTCGATCCGAGTGACCGGGATGATGTGATCCGCGCCGTGAGTGCCGATCTCAAAGGCCGGTACGAAGAGGGGGTCGGCACGCGCCTCGGTGCTGCAGCGTGGGTGGTGAGCGCCGAGGTCTGTGGCTGAGGCTTGACCGAGGTGCCACCGAACGCCGGGACGGTGGGACAGTCCGGCACGAGTGGGTTACTCAGCCCAATGACGCCGAGCGCGTTATGGGATACCCCGGTCATTGGGATCCTTGAACGGAGAGCGGGACTGGACGACGAGCGGAGAACGGCGGATCCGAAACCTCGACGAGGTAGGCAACTATCGGCATAGGCAAGACTGAGCATCTGTGACCGACAGCTTGCGCATGCCGAGGCTCTCACGCTGGGGCAGAGGGCCGGGGTCAGGCGGGACCGCGATGGGATCACGGGGGGACCGACCGAACGCGGCCACGCGCCAGAGACCGATCATCGAGTCGACGGAAACGGTCGCAAGTTGGCTGAACAGATCGAGCAACTTCTCCGCCTCGGGAGCCTCCGCGCCCTTGAGCATGCTGGCGAAGGTGTCTTCGGCCTGTGCTGTCGTCGCCCGGTTCGTCATTTCTCGCCTCGTTCCGGTTGCGCCGCTGCCAAAGAGCAGCTCTGTCTAATTGAGTACACTATATAGTGCCGACTGACGCTGCGCAGCGGGTCGGCCTGGAGTTGACCGTGGAGGCGTGCCCGTGACCGGGCGCCCCCTAACGCCGGGAGCGGGTCGATTATCAAGCGTCGTCGCTGATCGGCCGGCTCCTAGTTCTGAGAAATGATCTGGGTAGGCACGAAGCGCCGTACCGATCGGCAGTTACGGGCTCGGGTCCAGGGCGTTCGGCTCGCGAACCGCCCCACCGACGACCAAGAGCCATGCCGCAGAGATCATGAACGCCAACGCGGCGGTCATCGCTACCGCGGCGACATACAGCCCAGCGATGTGGTCGGCGACGAGCAACGCTGCGCCAACCAGTTGGGCCGTATAGAGCACAGCCAAAACGACCGCTCGACCTAAGCGGAGCCAGGCCACGCTTCCAAAGAGACGGACGGCCTGGACGTAGCCGTGTATGTATATAGCAGCCGAGACGGCTGCGATCACGAGCCATTCGATGCCGACGGCGCGGTGGTCCTGGCCTCCCATGAGCACGAGAGCGCAGATGACGAAGATGCCGGTCATGCCCGACAGCGTGTCTATGGCGCGATACCGATGCGCCGCGTCCCGAGTGACCGTATTGACGTTCTGCGACAGGGCAACGAAGACCAGCCCGGTAAGGACCGCCGCAGCGCCTCCGACCATGACAAAAAAGTCGTGCCACTGATCCGGTCGATATGCGTCGAGCGCCAGCATCCATCACCTCGTGTGTCGCCCAACACACATAATGCCCGCTCTGGCGGTGTTGTGCCAAGGGATAACCAGGCTGGTGACGACACATTGGCATCGACCATGCCTGCCCCACAACGGCTGTGGCCTCAAGCGGTCATTGCAACACCTCCTTGATTGGCGAACAGTGATGTCGCCGATTGGGAGGTGTGCGGATGTGGAGACGCTTTAGCGAAGAAGAGCGCCAGACGATCTGGGACATGCGTGAGGCGGGAGTACCCGTGAAGCGCATTGCCAAGCATCTGGGCAGGCAGAACGTGTCGTTGCGCAAGTTCATTGCCGACGCAGGTGGAAAGCGACCGACGGCTCGGCAGCGCTCAGAGCTGCGGCTGTCCCGCGAAGAGCGCGAGGAGATCTCGAGGGGCCTGGCGGCGGGCGACTCCATCCGCGCCATCGCCGAGGCCCTGGGCCGCTGCCCATCGACGGTGTGCCGGGAGGTCAACGCCAACGGCGGCAGGAGGAAGTATCGGGCCCTCGTCGCCGACCGGGCGGCCTCTCGGAATGCTCTGCGGCCCAAGCGGGCCAAGCGGGCGGAGTGCCGCCGGCTTCGGGGGGTCGTCGAGCGCAAGCTCGAGGCCAAGTGGTCACCCCAGCAAATCTCGGCGTGGTTGGCTCTGGAGTACCCCGATCGCCCGGAGATGCACGTGTCCCACGAGACCATCTACCAGTCACTCTTCGTGCAGAGCCGCGGAGCGCTGCGCAAAGAGCTCCATTCGTGCCTGCGCAGCGGTCGAGCCATGAGACGAGCCAAGGCCTACACGAAGGGCAACGTCGGCCAGGGCCAGCTGCGCAACATGGTGATGATCTCCGAACGGCCCGCCGAGGTGAAGGACAGGGCCGGGCCGGGGCACTGGGAGGGCGACCTGATCTTCGGGAAGAAGATGACCTCGATCGGCACCCTCGTCGAGCGCCACAGCCGCTACGTCATCTTGCTCAAGCTCCCCAATGGCCACGGTGCCGAGGCGGTGCGCAAGGCCATGACCAAGCGCATCTTGACCCTGCCCGCCCAGCTGCGGCGCTCCATCACCTGGGACCAAGGCAAGGAGATGGCCGAGCACGTCCGCTTCACGGTCGAGACCGGTGTGCAGATCTACTTCTGTGACCCCAAGAGCCCATGGCAGCGCGGAAGCAACGAGAACACAAACGGATTGCTCCGCCAATACCTGCCGAAAGCCTCGGACCTCTCCCAAGCCACACAGCGAGAGCTCGATGCCATCGCTCGGTCGCTCAACACAAGGCCTCGACAGACACTCGGCTCGATGACACCATCTCAGGCGTTCGCCGGGGCCGTTGCGCTGACCGCTTGAGGCCACAGCACTTTCGGGCTAGGCCGGGAGCGGCAAAAATGGCGTCATGCAACACGGCCAACGTCCAGGAAACTCACTCACAGTCCACTCGCCGAGAGGAAAGAGCAGTGCTTGACCACATTTACATCTCGGTAAACGACGTGCCGCGCTCCCTGGCTTTGTATGCAGCGACCCTGGAGCCCTTGGGGTGGAGAGAACTCGGGAGCTATGACTCCTCCACCGGACCCGCGAAAGTTCCTGATCTCTACGGATTGGCCGACGAGGTCTACGGCTCTGGCGTCGCAGTCGGCTCCAGTATTTGGCTACGCCAGCGGAAGTCCGGTGAAACCGGACTGTATGTAGGGTTTGTTGCTGACGATGAGACCGAGGTCAACGCCGCGTACGCGGCAGCGATTGAGGCGGGCGGAACGAGCGAGGGCGAGCCAGCGATACGCGCGTACTTCGGCCCGAGCTACTACGCCGCCAACATCGCTGACTTCGACGGCAACCAGCTGGAGATAGTTCACAAGAGCTTCAACCCGCAAAGCCGTCAGCATCTCGGCTAGACGGCGTCGATGGCATGGCGGTGCTCACCAGAGCTCGGACAACGTCCAAGAACGTCATTCACGGTCAACTAGGAGATTGTCCGAGCCGCCACCATTCCTGAGGGCCGAGTATCCCAGTACGGGACGGGGTGCCACCCTGCGAATCCTCTTTGAGTCAAGACCCCTATTTCCAGAACTTCAGGGCGCGACGAATCGAGCCGTCGCACAAGGGCACGACGGCGTAGGGTTTCTCTGGGTTCGGGAGTGACTTCGCCGAAGAGCCGGTTGCGCAGGGTGAAGAGCCGGTCACGCAGGCATGGAGTCGTCCCTGAGTGTCCTCCCGGACCCCCTATCGGGCGTCGAGAAGCAGCTGTCGGTAGACGGCGTTACTCACGTGGCGCTTGAGCGAACGCAGCGCCTCTCGCTTGGTCTTGCCCTCGGCGACCTTGCGATCGAAATAGGCCCGACCCTCTGAGTGGGGCTGGCGGATCTGGGAGATCGCCACCATGTGGATGGAGTTGTTGAGGCGACGATGGCCACGCAGTGAGAGCCGATGGAACACCCGACCCCCCGAGGAGTGCTCGACCGGAGCGATCCCGGCATAGGCGGCGAAGCTGTCTCGGTTGGCAAAGCGGTGGATGTCGCCGCTGTAGCCGATCAACGAGCAGGCGAGGACCGGGCCCACGCCGAACAGATCGGTGAGCGAGGTCTTCGACGCCCGCACGGCGGTGCGGATGCGACGATGCGACTCTTTGATCTGCTCGTCGAGGCGCGCCACGTCAGCGACGAGCTCGAGCGCGAGTTCGTGGCGCATGTGCTCGATGGGGGTGGCCGGCTCGAAAGAGCCGAGGAGCCGGTGGGCGTCAGAAACGTAGAGTTCCTTGGCAATTCCTCCTGGTGAGAGGTCGGCGAGAGCGTTGTGGAGCCGGCAGATGAGCTTGGCCCGTAGCCGGCCCAGATCGTGATTGCGCTTGGCCAGGAGTCGCATGATCTCGGTGTGGTCGGCCGGCTCGACCGTGCGAAGATTCCTCGAGCGCAAGGCGGCGATGGCGACCGAGAACGCGTCGTTGGGATCGTTCTTCTCCGAACGACCGGTGCTGAGCACCCGGACTCTCGACGCCAATGTGGGTGGGACGTCGAGAACCACCTCACCGGCATCGACGAGTTGTTGGGCCAACAGGTAACCGAGCCCACCGGCGGACTCGATGGCCCAGGTGCGCTTCTCGAACGGCTCAGCCCAGGCCAGCAGCTTCGCTGTCTGTTGACACGTCGCCCGGACCGTGACCTTGGCCACCTCGCGTTCATCGCCTCCAATGGCCACCGCCGTGTGGCTCGCCTTGTGGGGATCGACCCCGATGATCACCGACATGAGCACCTCCTCTTGGTTGATGGGCAACCGCGAGGGCACTCCTGATTTGGATCTGGTGCACACACTCCTCTTTTGAGCCACTCGCGGCGAGATCCAGACGAGTGGCATCTCGTTAGAAAGCCAGCCGGCTAGACCGGCGGCAGGCACTTAAGAGAGCCAGCCCGTCGGGACCTCTAAACGCTACGGATCAGCCGCAGGGTCTGCTCAAAGTCTCAATAGGCACCTTGGGGGCACCCGTTCGAACTCGGGTGAGAGGTCAAGAAGTGCCCATCGAGCGGTGAGAGACTTGGAATGATGTCTTCCTGGGCACCGCAAGCCGAGCGCTTGATTGCACCACCGAAAGGACCGAGTGAGAACGGTCACACGCGGGTCCGGGTCCAAGTTATCCCGCTCTGCATCTGCGCCATGGCTTCTTCGGCCTTTGTCGCTGCCACGAATCTGCCGTGGTTCGGAGATTTATCAAGAACGGAAGTCCCCAATACAGCGCAGTCTCGGCCTCGGGACTTTACGCACCACCTGGTTCTCAGGCTGCATTGGGTCCGGGCACTCAGAGCTGGGGCTACCTGTTGGTGGCCTGGTCGGCGCTCCTAACCGTCCTGGCGGTGACAGCAATCGCTGCCTGTGTCTTGAGTCGCCACCGGCGCCGAGGAAGTCTGAACGTCCTGCTGCTAAGTGTCGGCACTGCATCACTGGTGCTTATCGCGCTCATCGTTCCCGAGTTCACGGCCAGGGTTCAGACCGACTTGGTCTCATTCGTCGGCTTCAGCTGGGGGGCGATGGTCGGTCTAGGACTCGCGGTAGTGGCGGCATCGGGAGCATGGTTCGCTTGGGCCACCTTGAAATTTCCGCACCTGTGGGGAGTCGAAATAACGGTGGATTGACCGTCCCAGTACGCCAATGATGTTGTGAAGCTCCCGTGAGGGTCCACCGCTGAAAGGTTGGTCGTCGGTAATTTCGGGAGCACCGGAGTTGCCGGTCTGACTTCAGATCACGTGGACGAGTCATGGCGTCCGCACCCTGTCGACCGGAGCTCCGGGCACATCAGATGGGGCGCGGCGTGCCCCGTTCCAGAGGGGTGATTGGCCGGTCTGTTCAGACCAGATCGACCTACACCGTCACTCCTTCTCGGGACGGCCGCGCCACCCCTCAACCGCTTAAGGAAGGAAGGGATGGCATGACCATCGTAGAAGCCACGCGCACCGTCACCGGCGGTATCGACACCCACGGCGAGATCCACGTAGCTGCCGTGTTGGACGAGATCGGTGGCCTCCTCGGCACGGAGTCGTTCGCGGCCGACCCCGACGGCTACTCGGACCTGTTGACCTGGCTCGAAAGCTTTGGTGGCGTCACCAAGGTCGGCGTCGAAGGGACCGGGTCCTATGGCGCCGGGATCGCCCGCTTCCTAGCCCGAGCGGGGATCCACGTCGTCGAAGTCGATCGTCAGAATCGCCAGGCCCGACGACAAAGCGGCAAGTCCGATCCCCTCGACGCCGTCGAGGCCGCCAGGGCCGCGCTCTCGGGCCGGGCCCATGGAAGGGCCAAGTCCAGAGACGGCTCGGTCGAGGCCATCCGGGTCCTTGTCGTGGCCAAGCGCTCGGCCCGAGGAGCCCGGATCAAGGCGCTTGGTCAGATGCGTCAACTCACCTTCAGTGCCCCCGACCAGCTCCAGAGCCGACTGAAGGGCCTTTCCATCGCCGAGTTCGTCGCCGCCGCCCAGGCATTGCGCCCGACCCGCTCGCCTGACGCGGTGACGGCGGCAACGAAGGCGGCCCTCTCGTCGTTGGCACACCGGGTGGCCGACCTCGAAGACGAGATCAGAGAACTCGACGCCATGATCACTCCGCTCCTCAAGAGCACCTCTCCGGAACTGCTCGCTGTCTATGGGGTTGGCATCGACACTGCAGCCGCGTTGCTCGTCGCCGCCGGCGACAATCCTGAACGTCTGCATTCAGAAGCCGCGTGGGCCCACCTGTGCGGGGTCTCACCCCTCGAGGCGTCCTCGGGCAAGGTCACTCGCCACCGGCTCAACCGCGGAGGCGACCGCCAGGCCAATCGGGCGCTGTGGCACATCGTGATCACGAGGCTCGCGTCTGATCCGAGGACCCAGGCCTACATGGAACGTCGGGTCAAAGGCGGCCGCTCCAAGCGCGAAGCCATCCGCATGCTCAAGCGCTACGTCGCCCGCGAGGTCTACCGCTCTCTGCCTCGCGCGTAGATCGCTGGACCATGGACCTGGCTCTCAGTACGCCTGTCGCCCCACAGGGTTGACCTCTACCCGATATGCCGGTCCATGGTCCAGGTTCACCGACTCTGAAGACGCGTGACCTGATAAGAGCTTGCCCACGCGACACGTGGCCCATCATTGGTCTGTCCGCTGTCTTCACTCCCGAAATCCTCTCGAAAGGGCTTGACATCATCCATAGGAGCATCGGGACGGGGGCGTTTCACGTCACGAAGTTGGCGGCCGCCGCGCCGTCCAGTCGTGAGCAGCCTGCAGGTCTTGCGCTAATCGCAAGAGATCCTCATCGGATCCTCGGCGCCCCACCAACTGAACACCAACGGGCAGTCCATCGTCCGTGCGATGCAGCGGTAGGGAAAGCGCCGGCTGACCAGTCAGGCTGAACGGTGCCAGGAGCGTCCCCACCTGTGCCGGGCCGATCGCAGCTCCGAGCGGCCAGGCAGGCTGGAAGGATGCCGGGGTCACCAAAACGTCATGGTCCTCCCACCATCTGTGAATCGGAGCGACAGCCAGCTCGACGACGGCTTCGGCGGCCCTGACCTCCTCGGGACTCCGCGCGCGGTCGCGCTCGACCGCCTCGAAGACCCAGTCCTGAAGTTCGCCGGGCTCGACCGGTCGACCCAAGCGGGCGCCGACCCAGTCCACGGTGCTGGGTCGAACCGCGTCGCTGACCACTCCGAAGGCCTCGAAAGCCGCCGCCCACAAGTTGTTCAGAGCCTCGGGCCATGAGGCTTCAACGTGGTGGCCGAGACCCTCGAGGAGGAGTCCGGCCTTCCGAACGCCGTCTTGGCATGAATCGTGCACCTCCAAGCCGAGCTCGGGGTCGTGGTCGAGCAGTCCAACCCGAAGGGCCGGGATCGTCGCGGGTGACGGAGATCCGGTGAGCAGATCGAAGACCAGCGCCAGATCCTCGCTGTGGCGAGCGATCACGAAGTCGCGCCAGGCGTCGTTGGGGGGCTGGCCCGCCGGCGGCACCGAGGCGATCCTCCCCGAGGTCGGGTTGAGAGTCGCCACGCCGCACAAGGCAGCGGGGGTGCGAAGCGAACCGGTGGCGTCGGACCCATGCGCGATGGCCACCATCCCTGCGGCCACGGCGGCGGCGGGACCGCCGCTTGAACCTCCGGTAGACCGGCTCAAGTCCCAAGGGTTGCGCGTCGGCTCGAACCCAGGCGGCTCCGTGGTGGCGCCGGTCGACAGCTGTGAACATGCGCCCTTCCCGATGATCGAAAAGCCGCCCCTCTCGAAGCGCCTGACCAACGAAGTCGTGCCTGCCGACCTCGCGTTCGCATCGCGGAGCGCAGCGACCCCTACCCAGTGAGGTGCACCTGCGATCTCCTGCCCTGCGTCTTTGACCAGCATCGGCACCCCCAGGCCTGGAGGGTCGAAGAGAGGGATCACCACCGCCCGAACGAGTGGGTCGACGCGCTCGATCACCTGCACCGTCATGTCGAACAGCTCGGCGGAGGTGACGAGACCGTCGTTCAGCGCCCGGGCCTGCGTGACTGCACTCGCCCAGCGGAGACCCTCCATTGTGATCAGCTTGTCAGAGCGTCCGCGGATCCCGGAGGCTCTCGGGGTCCGTTCTCAACCGCTGGCGTGAGGCCAGGCACCGGCTGCCCCAATTGCCGGTTATGTGGGGCACCTGCGAGCGCACCCACGTTCACTCCCCCACTCGTCGTCAGGCTCATCGTCGGCTCGGTCCCGGACGTGGTGGCAGAGGCGCCTAGTCCCGAGTAGGACCGACGTTTGGTGCTGCCGTTCGCGCTTGAAGTCGCAGCGGCCTAGCCCCTAACGAATCCTCTTTGAGTCAAGACCCCTATTTCCAGAACTTCAGGGCGCGACGAATCGAGCCGTCGCACAAGGGCACGACGGCGTAGGGTTTCTCTGGGTTCGGGAGTGACTTCGCCGAAGAGCCGGTTGCGCAGGGTGAAGAGCCGGTCACGCAGGCATGGAGTCGTCCCTGAGTGTCCTCCCGGACCCCCTATCGGGCGTCGAGAAGCAGCTGTCGGTAGACGGCGTTACTCACGTGGCGCTTGAGCGAACGCAGCGCCTCTCGCTTGGTCTTGCCCTCGGCGACCTTGCGATCGAAATAGGCCCGACCCTCTGAGTGGGGCTGGCGGATCTGGGAGATCGCCACCATGTGGATGGAGTTGTTGAGGCGACGATGGCCACGCAGTGAGAGCCGATGGAACACCCGACCCCCCGAGGAGTGCTCGACCGGAGCGATCCCGGCATAGGCGGCGAAGCTGTCTCGGTTGGCAAAGCGGTGGATGTCGCCGCTGTAGCCGATCAACGAGCAGGCGAGGACCGGGCCCACGCCGAACAGATCGGTGAGCGAGGTCTTCGACGCCCGCACGGCGGTGCGGATGCGACGATGCGACTCTTTGATCTGCTCGTCGAGGCGCGCCACGTCAGCGACGAGCTCGAGCGCGAGTTCGTGGCGCATGTGCTCGATGGGGGTGGCCGGCTCGAAAGAGCCGAGGAGCCGATTGGCGTCAGAAACGTAGAGTTCCTTGGCAATTCCTCCCGGTGAGAGGTCGGCGAGAGCGTTGTGGAGCCGGCAGATGAGCTTGGCCCGTAGCCGGCCCAGATCGTGATTGCGCTTGGCCAGGAGTCGCATGATCTCGGTGTGGTCGGCCGGCTCGACCGTGCGAAGATTCCTCGAGCGCAAGGCGGCGATGGCGACCGAGAACGCGTCGTTGGGATCGTTCTTCTCCGAACGACCGGTGCTGAGCACCCGGACTCTCGACGCCAATGTGGGTGGGACGTCGAGAACCACCTCACCGGCATCGACGAGTTGTTGGGCCAACAGGTAACCGAGCCCACCGGCGGACTCGATGGCCCAGGTGCGCTTCTCGAACGGCTCAGCCCATGCCAGCAGCTTCGCTGTCTGTTGACACGTCGCCCGGACCGTGACCTTGGCCACCTCGCGTTCATCGCCTCCAATGGCCACCGCCGTGTGGCTCGCCTTGTGGGGATCGACCCCGATGATCACCGACATGAGCACCTCCTCTTGGTTGATGGGCAACCGCGAGGGCACTCCTGATTTGGATCTGGTGCACACACTCCTCTTTTGAGCCACTCGCGGCGAGATCCAGACGAGTGGCATCTCGTTAGAAAGCCAGCCGGCTAGACCGGCGGCAGGCACTTAAGAGAGCCAGCCCGTCGGGACCTCTAAACGCTACGGATCAGCCGCAGGGTCTGCTCAAAGTCTCAATCAGGCACATATCGGCTAGGCCGTGCCTTCACCGTCTCTCACCTCAGACCAGTAGTGGATGGCCTGTTCGACGTGGGCAAATGCCAGTGCTTCCACGGGGAAGTTGTCCGGACTGAACCATCGAACTTCTCTTGTCTCGTCGCTGACTTGCGCCAGCTCTGGGTGGTGGGCTTGGCCCAAGAAGTAGATATTGAGTGTGACCTCTGGTGGATCCTCGCTGCCGTAGGTGTCAATCCACATCCCTAGAAACCTCATCGAATGGAGGGTGAGTCCCGTTTCTTCTTGCACCTCACGATGAGCTGTTGCCAATGGATGCTCTTCGGGATCGCAAAATCCACCGGGAAGGTCCCAGAGGCCCGCACCTGGATCTTTGGCCCGGAGGACAAGAAGGAGCTTTCCGTCATTGACAACACACGCACCGCCGCAGGGTTTGGGTTTCCTCCAGTACTCGTGACCGCAGTTCTGACACCGGCACGGCGCGACGAGGCCAACTTCCGTTCCGCAAGTCACGCAGTACCTGATCAGCGTCACCATCACATATTCGCTCAGTCACTCGGTTATGTGCGGACATCCATCCCAGCAGGTATCCCAGTCCGTCGGAAGGAGGACGGCAACTCAATCTGTTGTCCACACTCCTCGCGGGGTTAGAGATCGAGTTTGCTCTTGGCGATACAGATCGCGAGATGGGCTTCTAAGACGGCATCCCGTGTAGCGGGTGATACGCCCGGGTCCGCCTCCACCGCCACCTTGGCACTATCACCCGCTTGCTCCAGTTCAATGACGGCCAAGCGCACGTCCTGCGACTCGGCCGCCTTCTCCGCCTTCTTGGCGAATTCGTTGACCACCGCCGCAAGCACCGGCGACGCTCCGTCGTCTCCTCGTACAGCGTCGCGCGCACTATTGATCTTGATCTGAGCTGCTTGAAGTCGTTCTGCCATTTTGGTCACAGGGGAAGGCTATGCGGGGCGTGTACCACCTGCCCCCGTATGCCGGTTTTATGTGGGGCACCTGCGAGCGCACCCACGTCCACTCCCCCACTCGTTGCCAGGCTCATCGTCGGCTCGGTCGCGGACGTGGTGGCTGAGGCGATGGCGACGGGGACCCACCTCGTAGTCCAGGCCGGGACAGGGAGCAGCAAGTCGCTCGCTTAGGCGGCGCTCAGCGGCAAGAAGGTCGTCGTGGCCACGGCGACTACCGCCTATATGTGACGGACACGAGAGGTGTCCCCATCCGCACTTCGGTGACGCCCTGACACCGAATCGGGCAAACAGTTTGGGCTACTCATGAGCGGCTCGGCGACCCAATGCCATTCGGGCATAGAATCGTTCCTCGGGCACAAAAGACCCAGACTGGAGGTACGAAGATGGGAAAGTATCGGATTCCATTTTTGGGGGGAAGCGTCGCCGTCATTCTCGCTGGATCAGCTCTTGCGGCAACGCCTGCCTTCGCTGGTGTCAAGGGTAACTACAACCTCGGAATCGGCGGGAACCTCGTAGGAACCATGACGATCAGCAAGCACCATGTTTTCTCTGACGCTGGGAATGGTGCCACAGATTCCGGCACATGGGCGAAGGCGAAGCACGAGAAGGCGATAACGCTCACGATCACTAGTAGCAGTTACCCCCCCGACGTTGGGTGTGTTCTCAGCGGTAGGCTCGTTAAGGACGGCATCAACACCGCGTCCTCGCCAGGATCGTACACATGTCCCAATGGTCCGGCGGGTCCATTTACGGGCACCTGGTACGCCGTTAAGTCGGGGACATCGGGTGCTCATGCGAATGGAAATGAGGTTGGTCCCTCACAGGGCTTCGCTGGGTAACAGCATCATCTCAGATAAGCCAGTGCGTCGCCATGCTGCTTGTATTGGGCCATATCTACGCTCGGGAAGAATCCCGTAACGCTCACTAGCTCTCGGCAGTGAGGGTGTCCCCGTTCGCCGGATATGAGCACACCTCAAATGCCATGAAATAAGATGAGGCTTACTCGTTGCGGACAAAGTGGTGAAGCGCCCCATTGCCCGCGACCTACATTGGCCTAGTTGGCCACCGTGATTGTGACGGGCGCGCTGGTGCCGCCCGAAAAATACCGGGAGTACGAAGCAACGCTTTGTATTTCGTAGGTGCCGTCGGGGACGCTGGTGGTGTTCCACTCGGCCAGCCAGCCGTAGTAAGTCTGGGTGGCGGTGGCAATGAACTGTTCGCCGTTGATCGTGCCGCCGCTCAATTCGAAAGCCACATAGGTCACGTTGGCCGAGGCGCTGGCGTCGAGAAGGGACGAGGTGCCCGAGACGCTGGCCCCGCCCGAGGGGATGAGCACTGCCGTGGTGGGCGTGGGGTTCGCGACCATGACCGAGACCCCAGTGCTGTATTCGTAGTTGCCCGCGACGTCGGTCACAACGCTTTGAAGGGTGTATGTGCCGTTCGGGACAGAGGTGGTGTTCCAGACGAAGATATAGCCGTAGAGGGTGGGTGTGGCCGTTCCGAGGCTCCCGAAATCGCCGTTCAACGCGGTCTCGCCCGTGAACTTGACGCTGATCGGGGCTCCGTCGGGAGACGAGGCCGTAGCATCGAGGACCGCCGACGTGCCCGAAAGGGTAGCCCCGCTCGACGGGATCAGAATCTTCGTGGTGGGCAGTGGATTGTTCACCTGGATTTGGACCGGGAAGCTGGTTGCGGTGTTGCCGTCGCTGTTGGTCGCCACGCTGACGACGTCGTTGAACCCGCTCGCCACACTGATGGTCGTGTTCCACCGGGCGATCCACCCATAGAGGGTGGGGGTGGCAGTGGCGACGACCTGGCCGTTCACTTCGAAGACCACCTTGGTGATAGCGGTCCCGGGTGCGTCGTACGCAGCCGCATCCAGGTAGGTCACCCCGCTGACCGTTCCGGCTTGGGGCACGAGGATCTGCGTGAAGAAATCGGTGAGCGTTCCTTGGAAGCTCGCAAAGTTGTTGTACGCAGTCGTGAAGACGGTCTGCAGTGCTCCACCGGTCCCGGCAAAGGAGCCCGTCCCCGCTGAGATGCTCAGCGTCAACTCGAAGATGTCAGATACGGGGGTGATCCCGGGTCCGCCCGTGGACTCGTACGTCGTCGATTCCGGCCCAGAAGCACTGCCGCTGAGCGCGCCAACCCCCGTCGTGATGGTGAAGGATCCAGAGAAACTGGATGCATCGGAGTCGAAACATCCCGCAACGTTGAGGGCGACCGTGCCGACAGCCGCATTTCCAGGGTAGGAGCCAGCGAACGTCAGGAAATCGCCACTACACCCGCTGGTGGTCGTCTGGGATCCTGTCCCGCTGAAAGACGAGGTGACAAGGTCAGCCACGCTGACCGGAGGAGATGGCGCTGCGCCAACTGCTGGAGCCAGAGCGGTTGGACCGACCATCAAAGTGACCAGGGTGAGACCAAGAAGCCGGAGCGCACACCGGATCATCACAACCCCCAATCGAGACGCTCGACCAATCCTCCACCTTCGGCGCCGTCCGGTCAATCGTCATCCAGGACCTCGATTTCGCCGACGATTCGGCGTATCTCATAGCGGCAAGGGTCAGGTCTCTGCCAACTGGCCAACGAAGTTACGAACGGCAGGTCTCTGTCGTCGAGAGGCCAAGTACGCGGAAGGCTGAACGAGCAATCACGGCATCCCGAAGGTGCCCGATACCGAGCAGGGTCGGGTGTTCCCGCTGCCGGTCCGGGGCGCCACCCGGCGGCGTTTTACCGATCCGCCGGAAGCACCTCGGCGAGTGGCCTACAGCGGGACCTCGTTGTAGAGCGCGCTGGCAACTCGGGTCGTCGCGGGGGCTTAGCCCATGCTGCGCATCTGCAGTGCGACGCCCGCGTCAGTGAACCATGCGGCGCCCGCGCGAGCCTGCGCGGCCATGTTCTCGTGCTCCCAGATCGGGGCCACCATCCCGCTCGCCATGCCCGCGTAGGTGAGCTAGATACAGCGGCGTTGACGGCCCGTTCTCCTCGACGAACGCGCAGACCTACACGAGGGTTGAAGCCCACTGCCTTGTGGATCTGGTTCCAGAGCGAGCGACTCAACCTGGCTCGATCTGCTTCGTGGCGGAGGTGACCGATGGTGGTCCCTTCATGCCGGGATGGGGCGCGCTCACCTTGGCCAGTCGCCATTTGGCACCGGCTCCCGGACTACCCCTCTGCAGGTCGGCGTCGACTTGCCCCGCGGGAGCGCCGCGAGGGTCGTCGCCCGCGGGCATGATCGGTGCATGGAGGAGAGCTGGGATGGCGTTGAGGACCTAGACGATCTCGACATCGACATTGGGGGCGGGTCGGCTGAGGATGCACGTCAGGCGGGTGACGACGCCGTGGCGGGGCTGGACAAGATCACGGCCCAAATGTCCGGCGGTGAGCACCGGCCCGAGCAACAAGAGATGTGCCGGGCGGTGGCCGAGGCCGTGGCCACCCGCACCCACCTGGTGGTTCAGGCCGGGACGGGAACGGGCAAGTCCCTCGCCTATCTCGTACCGGCGGCGCTCAGCGGCAAGAAGGTCGTCGTGGCCACCGCGACGAAGGCGCTGCAGGACCAGCTCGCCGAGAAGGACCTGCCCTCGGTCGATTCGGGGCTCGGGCTGCCGGCGCCGTTGGACTTCGCGGTGCTCAAGGGGCGCAGCAACTACGTCTGTCGGCAGCGGGTGGCCGAGGTGGGCTCGGGTGGGATCCAGGCCGAGCTCGGTGACCAGGGGCGCGGCCGGGCCGACGAGCCCGAGCAGGTGGAGGAGACCGAGAAGCAGGCGCCTGGTGGCACCGCCCCGGGAGGCATCGTCGAGGAAGTGCGCCAGCTGGTGGCGTGGTCGCAGACGTCACAGAGCGGCGACCGGGCCGACCTGAGCTTCGAGCCGTCCGACCGGGCCTGGAACATGGTGAGCGTCGGGCCTCGGGAGTGCCCGGGCATGCACAACTGCCCGTCGGGCGGCCGCTGCTTCGCCGAGGCCGCCCGCGAACGGGCGTCGGTGGCCGACATCGTGGTGGTGAACACCCACCTCTACGGGGCACACCTGGCCAGCGGCGGCGTCGTGCTGCCCGAGCACGACGTGGTCATCTTCGACGAGGCCCACGAGCTCGAAGAGGTCATGACGTCGAGCCTCGGGGTCGAGGTGACACCTGGCCGCATTCGTTCGCTCGTGACCTCGGCACGGTCCCTCGTCGAGGAGCGCGACGCCGACCTGCTCGACTCCCTCGCCTCGGTGGGCGACCAGCTCGGCACGCTCCTGGGTGATCGGGTCGGAACACGCGTCCTGCACGACGACGCCCGGCCGCCCATCGACGACCGCGAGCTGGCCGAGCTACTCGCCCGCGCCGCCGAGATCAGCCGCCGCGTCACCGACGCGCTGCGCCGCGGTGGGGCGCAGCGCTCCTTTCTCGCCGAGGACGTGGGGTCCACGCCCGACCCCGACCGCGCCAGCCGCAAGACGCGTACCCTCCAGGCCGCCGTGCACCTGGCGGAGGACCTGCACCGGTTCGAGTCGCGCGGTGACGGTGAGATCGCCTGGGTGGACGGGACACGGCGCAACGTCCGGCTCCGCCTCTCCCCCATTGACGTGGGCCCCGTGCTGTCGACGATGCTCTGGGGCGAGGTCACGTCAGTGCTGACCAGCGCCACCATCCCGCCACGGATCGTCGAGCGGGTCGGGCTGGAGGCGTTCCCCACCGAGGAGCTCAACGTGGGCAGCCCGTTCGACTACCGCTCCCACGCGCTGCTCTACGTCGCCCGCCACCTGCCCGACCGCCGGGCCGCCGGGGCGGAAGAGGCCTTGCACGAGGAGCTTTCGCAGCTGTTGGAGGCGGCCGGCGGGCGTACCCTGGCGCTCTTCACGAGCAGGCGGGCCACCGAGGCGGCGGCCGCTGCGCTGGAGCCCGAGCTCCCCTACACCTTGCTCTTGCAGGGCGATCTCCCAAAGAACCGGTTGCTCGAAGAGTTCGCGTCCGACGAGACCTCCTGCTTGTTCGCCACCATGGGCTTCTGGCAGGGCGTGGACATCCCGGGCCGCGCCCTGTCGCTCGTGACCATCGACAAGCTCCCATTCCCGCGTCCGGACGACCCGCTGCTACAGGCCCGCCGCGACCGGGCCGGCGGGCGCGCCTTCTCCCTGGTCGACCTGCCCCGTGCGGCCACCCTCTTGGCCCAGGGCTCCGGCCGGCTCATCCGCAACGCAGACGACCGCGGTGTGGTCGCGGTGCTCGACCCGCGGCTGGCGACGGCGTCCTACCGCGGTGTCCTGCTGGCGACCCTGCCTCCCATGCGGCGCTCGGTGGACATGCACGAGGTGGAGTCGTTCCTGCGGCGCGCGCTGGAGGACGAGACGGCGTAGGTCCGCGGTCGGCGTGCGCAGGTCAGGAACAAGTGACCCGCCTCCTGCGCCCGGTCACCACGGACCCGGGGCCGAGTCAGTAGCCCAGCCGGTTGAGCATCTCGTCGCGGTTCTGCCAGTGGCGTTCCACCTTCACGTGGAGGTCGAGGTAGGTTCCCTCCGGCAATTCCTCGCGGACCGCGATCCCGACGGCCTTGAGGACCTCGCCCCCCTTGCCGATGACGATGGCCTTCTGCGAGTCGCGCTCGACGATGATCTCGACGCGGATGTGCGGCCATTCCCATTCCGTCACGCGGCAGGTGATGGCGTGCGGGAGCTCGTCCCGGGTCTTGGCCAACAGCTGCTCGCGCACGAGCTCGGCCACCCAAAGCGCCTCCGGCGTGTCGGTGATCACGTCAGGAGGGAAGAACGGCGGGCCCTCGGGCAGCCGGGCGACCAGATGCGTAGTCAGTCCGTCCACGCCCTTCCCGGTGCGAGCGGAGACCGGGAAGTACTCGACGTCGGCCAGCTCGACCGGAGCGGTCAGTGCGTCGACGGTCGCCTTGGCCTGAGTAAGGCGTTCGATCACCTGCGCGTTGTTAGCCTTGTCGACCTTGTTGACGACGACGATCAGGCCCGGTGGGGTGTCGACCTGATCGTCCGGATGACTGCCGTCGCCAACGTCGCCGTCGCTGCCTTCTGCGTCACGCGATCTGCCTGCAGCCGCGGTGACCCGCTGCACCTCACGCACCGAGCGCTCCAGCACGGTCCGGTCCCCCGGACCGATCGCCGCCGTCCCGTCGACGATCACCATGATCACGTCGACATCGTTGAGCGCGTCGGTCGCCGTCTCGTTGAGCCGCGTTCCCAGCGTGCTGCGGGGGCGGTGGATGCCCGGCGTGTCGACGAAGACCACCTGGGCGTCGGCGGCCGGGTCGTGCAGAACACCGAGGATGCGGTGCCGTGTCGTGTTGGGTCGTGACGACGTGATCGCCACCTTCGTCCCGACCATGGCGTTCACGAGGGTCGACTTGCCGACGTTGGGGCGGCCGACGACGGCCACGAAACCCGAGCGCACCGTCGTCAGCTCCCGTTGTGCGACACGCTGCCCGCGCCGTCGCCGTCGGCGTCGGCCTCGGCGCCTCCGGGTGCGCCGGTCGGCTCGATCCGGACGCGTCCGATGCGGCGCCCGCGCACGTCGACCGCCGTCAAGCGGAACCCCTCGACCTCGACCGAGTCGCCCGGATCGGGCACCCGTCCGGCCAGGTCCAGCATGAGGCCGCCGACGGTGTCCCACGTGCCCTGGGGCAACTCGGCCCCCAACAGCTCGTCGGCGTCGTCCACCGAGTAGAGGGCGCTGACCAGCACCGAGCCGTCATCGCACCGCTCCACGGTGGGCTCCTCCACGTCGAACTCGTCGACGATGTCGCCCACGAGCTCCTCGAGCAGGTCCTCGAGCGTGATCAGCCCGGCCGTGCCGCCGTACTCGTCGACGACGATCGCCATGTGGAATTTCTCCTCCTGCATCTCGCGCAGGAGATCCGAGACCTCCTTGGACTCGGGGATGAATTTGGCCAGCCGCATGCTGTCGCGCACCGGCTGCCCGGCCTTGCCCACCCGCTCGGCGCGCACGAGGTCCTTGGCGTAGGCGATCCCGATGATGTCGTCGATCCCATCGGCCTCCACCGGTATCCGGCTGTACCCCGCGCCGAGCGCCGCCTCGAGCGCGTCCCGAACCGTGACGTCAGCCTCGACCGTGACCATGTCCGGCCGGGGCGTCATCACCTCACGGGCCACCGTGTCGCCGAAGTCGATGATGGAGTGGATGAAGGTCCGCTCGTCGTGCTCGATCACCTTCTCCTCGTGCGCCACGTCGGCCATTGCCTTGAGCTCGGAATCCGTGATGTACGAGCGCGGCAGGCCCTCCTCGTCGTCGCTGGCGCCGATGATCCGGTTGGCGAGCCCGATCAAGACGGCGGAGAGCCAGCGAATGGGTGGGAAACGGATCAGCGTGCTGACAATCGGCGCGCTGAGCAGGGCCGCCCGGTCCGCGTGCTGGACCGCCCAGTTCTTCGGCACGGCCTCGAAGAAGACGAAGATCACCACGATTTCGAAGACGATGCCGAGCAGCACGCCGAGGCCACCGAAGAGGTGCTCGGCGACGATGCCGACCAGGGTGGCGGAGACCAGTTGGCAGATCAGCACCAGCAGGAGAATGGGGTTCAGGAAATTGGCCGGGTTGTCGACCAACCGGGCCAGCTGCCGGGCGCCGCGCTTCTTCTCGTCCACCAGCGCCTTGGCCTTGATCCGATTCATGCGCACGAGGCTGGTCTCGGCCATGGCCAGGACACCCGAGCCGGCCAGCAGGATCGCGATGATGAGGATGAGGATGGCGTCCTCGGCATGGAAGCCCGCTGCCGCCAGCAGGGTGAGCATGCTCAGGCCCCGCGGCTGACCCGGTAGAAGTGTCTGAGCAGATGCTGCTCGAGCGCCTCCATCCGCTCTGCCTCCGCCTCGTTCTCGTGGTCCATGCCGAGCAGGTGCAACAACCCGTGGACGACCAGCAGCGCCACCTCCTCGTCGAGGGACACCCCGTGTTCCACCGCATTGCGGGACGCCACCGCCGGGCAGATCACGACGTCGCCCAGCAGTGTGAGCACACCCTGATCGGGCGATGTCCCCGGTCCGCTGCCCCCGAGGTCAGGCGAGCGACCCGTAGGCCCCGGTTCGTCCTCGATGGGAAACGACAACACGTCAGTCGGGCCCGTCTTGCCGAGGAACTGCCCATTCAGCGCGGCGATGGCCTCCTCGTCGACGAAGAGGAGGGAGACCTCGGTCTCCCCCTTGATCCCACGCGCCTCGAGGACCTGGCGCGCCAACCCGGCCCAGAACGCGACGTCCATCGGATGATCCTGCTGCTCGTCAGCCGCGAAGACGTCGATCGTCACTGCGTGGAACCCGCCCGCCCTTCTGCGACTTCGTAGGCATCGACGATGTCGGCCACGATCTTGTGGCGGACGACATCCCGGCGGCTCAGGTGGACGAACGTGATGTCGTCGATCCCGCCGAGCACGGGCTCCAGGCCGACAAGTCCCGAGCGACCCCCCTGCACGTCGATCTGGGTCACGTCGCCGGTCACCACGCACTTGGAGCCGAACCCGATGCGGGTCAGGAACATCTTCATCTGCTCGGGCGTCGTGTTCTGCGCCTCGTCGAGGATGATGAACGAGCTGTTGAGCGTCCGACCGCGCATGAAGGCGAGCGGCGCCACCTCGATGGTCCCGCGGTCGAGCAGCCGCTGCGCGCCCTCCGGCTCGAGCAGGTCGTAGAGGGCGTCGTAGAGAGGACGGAGGTAGGGGTCTACCTTCGCCATCAGGTCGCCGGGCAGGAAGCCGAGCCGTTCCCCGGCCTCGACGGCGGGCCTGGTCAAGATGATGCGAGAGACCTGGCGCGACTGCAGGGCGTGCACCGCCTGGGCCACAGCAAGATACGACTTGCCCGTTCCCGCCGGCCCGATGCCGAACGTGATGATGCTCTGTGAGATGGCGTCGACATAGCGCTTCTGCCCGGCCGTGTTGGGGCGCACCGTCTTGCCGCCCGCCGCCCGCACCACTTCGGAACGCAGGACGTCGCTCGGGCGGATGTCCTCACGCACCATGTCGATGGCGCGGGACACCGTGGAAGGATCGAGGTTCCGGCCGCCCTGGACCATGAGGATGAGCTCCTCGAAGAGCTGCGCCACCCGTTCGGCGTCGGGACCCTCCACGGAGATGCGGTCACCCTGCACGACGATCTGGTCGTCCGGGAAGGCCTGCTCGATCTGCCGGAGGTGCTCGTCGCGGGATCCGAGCAGGCCGGCCATGAGGTGATTGCCGGGGACGAAGCACTCGGCGCGCAGGGCGGTGGTCATGATGCGGTCATGTGATGCCAAAGTGCCCCTTCAAGGGTTCGCCCCCCAGGACGTGGAGGTGGAGGTGTGGGACCGAGTTCATGGCGTCGGGCCCGACGTTGAACATGAGGCGGTAGCCCCGTTCGGGGACCGCCAAGCCGGCCGCGTCGGCCACGGCCCGGGCGGCCAGGAGCATGTCGGCGAGAACGGGGCCGTCCTCCACCGTGATGGTGGAGGCGTCCTCGATGTGGCGGCGGGGCACGACGAGCACGTGCAGCGGGGCGGCCGGGTTGATGTCCCGGAAGGCCACGGTGGTAGGGGTCTCGTGCACCATCTCGGACGGCACGTCGCCCGCCACGATCTTGCAGAACAGGCAGTCGCCGGGGTCGGTCATGTCCGGGGGTCGCCATGCCTCTGCGCCAGCCTGATCACTGGTGCGAACTTACCGGCCCAGAGGTCATGGCCGTGACGATGGGCGCCCGTCATTCCGCCGAGCCCTCTGCCGCCGCCACGGTCCCGATCCGCAGCGAGGCCAGGAGGGCTCCGGCGGTGACGGCAGCCGTCTCGGCCCGCAGGACACTCAGCCCGAACCCCACAGTGGGCAGGCCCGACGCGAGCTCGTCCGCGCTCCAGCCGCCCTCAGGCCCGACGGCCACGACACGCTGCGCCACCGTGGGCCGGTCCCCGCTCAGCTGAGCCAGGACGACCTCGCCGGTCCCACCCAGGGCCGGCAGGTCGGCGAAGGCAACCGTGTCGCTGACCTCGGGCAGCCAGACGCGGCGGCACTGGGCGGCGGCTTCGCGCGCCACCCGGCGCAACTTCTCCACCGTGACCAGCCCGCGCGCGCCTGTCCAGCGGACCACGCTTCGTTCGGTGTGGAGCGGCACGATCCGGTCGATGCCCAGCTCGGTTAGCTTCTGGACCACCCATTCGGGGCGCTCTCCTTTGACCGGCGCAAAGGCGACGGTGAGGGACGGCTCGGCGCGGGTCTCCGACTGCACACTGCCGTCCCCGCCGACACCGCTCCCGGCGCTGAGCGGCTCGAGCGTCGCCCGGCCCCGCCACGTGGTGCGCGCCCAGTGGCCGCGCCCGTCGGTGGCAACGACCTCCTCCCCGTCGCGCAGCCGCAACACCCGGCCCAGGTGGTGCGCGTCCTCGTCAGAGAGGACCGGCTGGCTGGGGTCGTCCACGAACACCTGGCCGCACGCCGCCGCCCGCACGGCGATCGCGGCGTAGGTGACGCCCGGGCTAGCCAAAGGCAGAGCGC
Source organism: uncultured Acidimicrobiaceae bacterium (assembly GCA_963755375.1). Classification (GTDB taxonomy): domain Bacteria; phylum Actinomycetota; class Acidimicrobiia; order Acidimicrobiales; family RAAP-2; genus Bog-473. Next base: position 1,546,223 of record CAVWKG010000016.1, read on the forward strand.
AGGCGGGAGAACACGCCCTCGCCGCCCCCTGCACCGGGGGCGGAGACCTCCTCGCCGCGCGACGCAGCGAACTGCCGCAGGAGCTCGTCTTGCTCGGGACTGAGATCGGTCGGGGTCGCCACCACCACGTGCACGTAGAAGTCACCCCGGCCGCGGCCGCGCAGGTGGGGCACGCCGAGATTGCGGAGTCGCTCGATGTGAGCGTGCTGGGTGCCTGGGGCGATCGTCACGTGCTGCGGGCCGTCCAGCGTGTCGACGTCGGTCTCGGTGCCGAGGGCCGCCTGGGCGACGCTGACGGTCAGCGTGGTGTGGAGGTTGTCGGCCTGGCGCTCGAAGCGCGGGTCAGGGTTGATCACCAGATGAACGAAAAGCGAACCGCTCGGTCCGCCCCGTTGGCCGGCCGCGCCACGGTCGGCGAGCCGCAGGGTCGAACCCTCCTCGACTCCGGCGGGCACCTCCACCGTGAACGTGTTCTCCTGCATGCGACGCCCCTCACCACGGCAGTCGGCACAGGGGTTGGGAATCATCTCGCCCGTTCCGCTGCAGCGCGTGCAAGCGACACTGGTCACCACCTGCCCGAGCAGGGACTGGCGCACCCGGCGCAGCTCGCCACTCCCCTGGCAGTCGACGCAGGTGACGGCCTCGGTACCGGCCGCCGTGCCCCTGCCCTCGCAGGTCGCACAGGTGGCTGGGAGACGGACGGAGATCTCCTGGCGGCTGCCGAACACAGCCTCGGCGAACTCGAGCTCCAGACGCACTTCGGCGTCCGCGCCGACCTGGGGGCCGCGCCGGCGGTGGCCGGCCCCACCCATCTGACCGAAGAACGCCTCGAAGATGTCGCCCAGGCCTCCTTCGAAGCCGAAGCCGCCCATGCCGCCACCGGCCTGGGCGCCGAAGACACCTTCGGGACCGAAACGGTCGTAGCGCGCCCGCCGATCGGGGTCGCGCAGGACCTCGTAGGCGACGGTGACTTCCTTGAAGCGCGCTTCCGCGGCGGGGTCGCCGTGGTTGGTGTCAGGATGCAGCTCGCGGGCGCGGGCACGGTAGGCCCGCTTGATCTCGTCGTCGCTCGCGTCGGGGCTCACTCCGAGCAGCGCGTAGAGGTCGCCCAATCCGTCAGTGACGGCCATCGTGCCCCCCGCTGATGCGTTGCCCGAGGCGCTCACCCACGACATGGGCCGCGGCCATCGCCCGGGCATAGTCCATCCGCGTCGGGCCGAGCAACCCGACTGCGCCGAGGTCCTGCCCGTCGATGGAGACCGGCGCCACAACGACCGCACACGATGAGAGGGGCTCGAACCCGTGCTCGGTGCCGATGGCCACCGAGAGCCCGCGGTCGAGGACGTCACGCAAAAGGGTGACGACGACGAGTTGCTGTTCGAGGATGGCGAGGACCGAGCGCACCGTCTCGACGGCATCGAAGGACTCGGCCAAGCGGGCCGGGCCGCCCACGAACACCTGGTCGGCGTCCATGGAGCCCTCCAGGGAATCGAAGGCCATGTGCGCCGAGGTGACCAGCCGGTCGACCTGGGCGGACCCACTGGCGGGGACGGCCCAGGGCTGGGTGAGCGCGCGCCCGACCAGGTGCGACGAGAGCAACGCCCCGGCGCGGGCCAGCGTGTCCTCGGAGGTCTCGACCTCGAGGTCGATCGTCCGCTTCTCGACGGCACCGTCGGAGAGCACCACCACCAGCAGTGCGTGCAACGGCGAGAGGCCAACGAGTTGGACCGAACGGATGGAGGCGGTGTCGTGCGAGGGACCGACGACGACCGCCGCGTAGGAGGTCAATTCGGAGAGCAGGCCCGAGGCGCGCTCGAGGACCGTCTCCATTTCCCCATGGACCTGCTCGAAGAACTGGGAGACCTGCTTGCGCTGAATGGGCCCGAGCACGCCTGGTCCGGTCAGGTGGTCGACGAAGAAGCGGTAGCCCTTGTCGGTCGGGATGCGGCCGGCACTGGTGTGCGGCTGGACCAGGTAGCCCTCGCTCTCGAGCGCCACCATTTCCGAGCGGACGGTGGCTGAGGACACCTGCACCCCGGGTGAGTTGGCCACGTGGGAGGAGCCGACCGGCTCGGCGGTCCCGATGTACTCGGTGACCACGGCCTCGAGGATGGCGGCGCGCCGCGCGTTGAGAGCGCGCTCGTCGGCGGCAACGTCGGTGAGAGGGGCGGGGTCGGTGCGCGGAGTCATTGGGTGCCTAGCACTCAAGTCTACCGAGTGCCAGGGTCGCATCCGTTGGCGGCGCCGGGGTCTCCGGGCGCCGGGTGGGGAGGCTGCCTCGCCGGTTTCAGTCGTCACCCAGGCGCAAGGCGGAGATGAAGGCCTCCTGGGGCACGTCGACCCGCCCGATGGTCTTCATCCGCTTCTTGCCCTCCTTCTGTCTCTCGAGCAGCTTGCGCTTGCGGGTGATGTCGCCGCCGTAGCACTTGGCCAGGACATCCTTGCGCTTTGCCTTGACCGTCTCCCGGGCGACGATGCGCCCGCCGATGGCCGCCTGAATCGGGACGTCGAAGAGCTGCCGCGGGATCAACTCACGCAGCTTCTCGGCCATCTTGCGTCCGTACATGTCGGCGTTGGCCCGGTGCACGATGGTCGAGAAGGCGTCGACGGGCGCATGGTTGATCAGGATGTCGACCCGCACCAGGTTGCCGGTCGCGTAGTCCTCGGGCTCATAGTCCAGGCTGGCGTACCCCTTGGTCCGGCTCTTCAGCTGGTCGAAGAAGTCGATGACCACCTCGGCCAGGGGCAGCGTGTAGACGAGCTCGACCCGTTCGGGTGAGAGGTATTCCATGCGGGTCATCTCCCCCCGCCGGTTCTGGCAGAGCTCCATGACGGTGCCCGTGTACTCGGAGGGCGTGATGATGGTGGCCGACAGCATCGGCTCGTCGATGTGGTCGATGCGGCTGGCGTCGGGCAGCTCCGTCGGGTTGTCCACGTCGAGCTCCGTCCCGTCGGTGAGAAAGGCCCGATACTCCACGCTGGGCGCGGTGGCGATGAGGGACAGGTTGAACTCACGCTCCAGCCGCTCGCGCACGATCTCCATGTGCAACAGGCCCAGGAAACCGCAGCGGAAGCCGATCCCGAGGGCGTGGGACGACTCGGGCTCGAAGGTGAAGCTGGCGTCGTTGAGCTTGAGCCGGTCCAGAGCGTCACGCAGGTCCGGCAGCTCGTCGCCGTCAACGGGGTACAGGCCGCAGAACACCATGGGCTTGGGATCCCGGTAGCCGGCGAGCGCCTGGGTCGCACCGTGCTGCGCCGTGGTGACGGTCTCGCCCGAACGCGCCTCGCCGACATCCTTGATCCCGGCGATCAGGTAGCCCACCTCGCCCGGCCCGAGCCGCTCCACCGGGACGGCCACTGGCGTCCGCACGCCCACCTCTTCGATGTCGTGCACCGCGTTGGCCTGCATGAAACGCAGGCGTGCCCCGCTGGACAGGGAGCCGTCGACGATCCGGATGGAGCTGACGACGCCCCGGTACTGGTCGTAGGAGGAATCGAAGATGAGAGCCCGCAACGGCGCCTCGGGGTCGCCGGTGGGCGGGGGGATCCGGGCGATGATGGCGTCGAGCAGATCGGGCACCCCCTCCCCCGTCTTGGCCGAGATATGGAGGATGCTCTCGGCCGGCAGGCCCAGTACGTGCTCGATCTCGAGCGCGCAGCGGACGGGGTCGGCCGCGGGGAGGTCGATCTTATTGAGGACCGGCACGATCTCGAGGTCGTTCTCAATGGCCTGGTAGCAGTTGGCCAGTGTTTGAGCCTGAATGCCCTGCGACGCGTCGACCAGGAGGACGGCACCCTCGCAGGCGGCGAGCGAACGGGAGACCTCGTAGCCGAAGTCGACGTGGCCGGGGGTGTCGATGAGGTGCAGGATGTGCCCGGCGTGGACGACCCGGACGTTTTGGGCCTTGATGGTGATGCCCCGTTCCCGCTCGATGTCCATGGAGTCGAGGTACTGCTCCCGCATGAGGCGGGGATCGACGGCACCGGTGATCTCGAGAATGCGGTCGGACAGGGTCGACTTGCCGTGGTCGACGTGGCTGATGATGGAGAAGTTGCGAATCCGCTCGACCGCAACGGGGCCTGAAGCGGTGACGGGGGGCGGCACGGTCCGTCGATCGTACCGGCCCAGGTCGGCGACCCCGGTCGCCTGGCCTGGGAACTTGCGACCGCCCCGGTCGGCTGGCGCCGGCCGAAATAGGCCCGCCACCTGCTACAGTTGCTCTCCGCACCGGTGAGGCCTCGGCCCGCCGTCGCCCCTTTTCGAAGAAGACCGAGGACTGACACGTGGCCAACATCAAGAGCCAGATCAAGCGGAACCGCCAGAACGAGAAGCGCCGCCTGCGCAACAAGTCGGTGCGGGCCGAGCTGCGCACCCGCACGAAGTCGGCCGTCACGGCCGCCGAAAGCGGTGCCGAGGACAGCGTCGAGGCCCTGCGCCTCGCCGTGAAGCGGATCGACAAGGCGGCCGCGCAAGGCGTCATCCACAAGAACACCGCCGCCAACCACAAGTCGCGGCTGGTACGGCGGGTCGCAGCGATCGAGGCGTCGGCCGCCGAGTAGCGGCCGCCACACGCTTCTCTTCGTTCGCGTTGGCGGACTGCTTTCGCTTCTCCTTGTGTTCTCCTCTTTCTCCTGAAGCGCCCGTTGCCGCCCCGACCGCCTATCCGGCCAGGTGGAAGGTGAACCCCGGGACGTGCTCCGCGAGGCGTCGGGCGCTCGGCCGACGCTCGTCGGAGGTGTCGAGCAAAGCCTGGAGATTCAGCGTTTCTTCTGGAGCCTCGAGCATGGGCCCAGTCCGGCGCCGGGGTGCTCGCGACCATCTGACGTGGGACACTTCAGTCATGGAGGACGGTCTCGTCCTGACCCGTCGACTTTCCGAACGGGGCGTGCACGAGACGGCGCAGCGCGTTGGATGCGCATCGAGCGCCGGACTCGTACGCCACTACGTCGGCTACGAGGAGTGGCGACGAACCGGCTTTGTGCGGCGGGAGATGGCCCGCCACGGCGTCGCCCTGATTCTGGGCATCGGCGACACCATTGACGTCTTCGACGGCGAGGTCGACAGCCCCGTGCGTACCCTGAACGCGTTCGTTGTCGGCAACCAGTCGCATGCCAGCCTTACCGGCGTCCGTGGTCACCAGCTCGGTGTGCAGGTAGAGCTGACTCCGGCCGGCGCCCGCGCGCTGTTCGGCAACATTGAGGATCTGAACGATGCCGTGGTGCCCCTCCACGAGGCCCTCGGCGCACTCGGGACGCGACTGATGGAACGTTTGAGCGAGGCGGCGTCGTGGGAGGCGCAGTTCCAGCTCATAGACCGGACCCTCGGCGGCGCGGAACCACCCTCCCTGTCCCCAGAGGTCGAATGGCTCCGTCGCCAACTTGTCGGCTCGAACGGCCGGGCGCGCGTCGAGCCTCTCATGGACGAGACGGGCTGGAGCCGCCGACACGTCACACTGCTCTTCCGGCGCCAGCTCGGGATCTCGCCCAAGGCGTACGCCCGGCTCCTCCGTTTCGAACACGCCAGCTCGCTGCTCACCGGCCGACCGGCCGGCCCTTCCCTGGCTGAAGTGGCGATACAGGCCGGCTACTACGACCAGTCCCATCTCACCCGGGAGTTCGTCAGCCTGGCCGGCATGACGCCGGGCGCGTACATGGCTGACGCCGATCTCAGGCCTGAGGTCAGGTTTGTCCAAGACGACCAGCCCGCCGGCCCAGCACCCTGGAGCCCATGAGCACCGCTGACGACCCCACCACCAACCCCACCACCACGACGGCGGTCATCCCCATCCTGGTCTACGAGGACATTGAGGCGGCCCACGACTACCTCGTCGGGACCTTCGGCCTCACCTCGGGCGGACTGCACCGCCTCGACGACGGGACGGTCGTCCACGCCGAGGTCCGCAACGGCGACACCCCCATCTGGCTGCACCGGGTGACGGCCGAGCATGCGATGGACTCGCCCCGTCACGCCGCCGTGTCCCACGGCGGGTTGTCGGTCATCATCCCCGACGTCGACGCGCACTATCGCCGTGTGACGGCGGCCGGGGCGCGGATCGAGCGCGAGCCCAGCGACCAGGACTACGGCCTGCGCGAGTACGGCGTCCGGGACCCTGAGAACCACCGGTGGTGGTTCTCGTCGCGCTTGGCGTGATACGTCAGCTCGGCGCCGTTCGGCCGGCCTCGCGCCGGGCACCGGCCCGCGGGCGCGATGTCCGGGCAGGGCGGGTCTGGCGGGCCAACCGGGCCACCAGGATCTCGATCACGAGCTCGGCGTCCATGCCGCTGGCCCCACGCACATCGAGGTCGGCGGCCGCGATGAGGTTGACAGCCTCGGCGATCCTCGTGCTGCCGAGGCGCCGGGATTGCTCCAACGCCTTCTTGGCCACGAACGGAGCCGTGCCGAGGACGGCGGCGGCGTCGCGATCCGTGCTGACGTCGTCGCCGTCGAGCGCCAGCATGTTGGAGAAATGGCCGTGCAAGGTGGCCAGCACCTGCACCGGGGCCAGGCCACCCGCCTCGAGCATGCGCCGGAGCACCATCAGCGCCCGTTCCGGCTCACCCTTGTCGATGGCGTCGGTCAGCTCGTAGCGAGGGACGTTGCCCGCCTCGCCGAGGTAGGGAGCGAGATCGTCGGCCGTGACCCGGGCACCCTCGCCGTAGGCGGCGCTCAGCGCGCTCGAGCAGACCCTCCACCCGGCCGAGATCCTCGCCGACGTGCCCCGCCAGCAGATCGGCGGCGCGCGGCTCGAGCTTCACCGGTGCCGCCCGTAGATGGTCGTGCAACCACGCCTTGCGCTCCCCCGCTTTGCTCGTGGTGACGTCGATGACCTGGCCCGCCGCACTCACGGCCTTGACCAGCGGCGCAGGGATGGTGCCGCCCCCGCCGACCATGACGAGCACCGTCGACGGGAGCGGGTCCTGCACGACCTCGACCAGCCGGGCGGCGTCGGCGGTGAGCAGCCGTCCCACCTCGCGCACCACGACGACGCGTCGGTCCACCAGGAAGGGCGGCGTCAAACAAGCGTCCACGACGGCACCGACGCTCAGCTCGTCGCCTGCGCCGCCCCCGATCTCCTCCACGATGAGCGCATGGTCGCCGTCGCCCACCACCTCGTCGAGGAGCGCGCGCACGGCTTGGGCCACCAGCGCGGCGTCATCCCCCTTGACCAGATAAACGGAGGACGAGGCCGCCGCGCTCACTCCGCCTCGCTGACCGCGGCGAGCACGTCGCGTGCGCGGCAGGTGCCCTTGACGTCGTGCACACGCACGATGCGGCAGCCCCAGGCGATACCGAGGGCCGCCGCGCCGATGGAAGCCTCACGCCGCTCGGTGAGCTCCAGATCGAGGATCTTGCCGAGGAAGGTCTTGTTGGAAGCCGACAGCAGCAGCGGGTAGCCGAGCGCGGCCAGCGTCGACGACGCCCGCAGCAGGGTCAGCGACTGCTCGGCCGTCTTGCCGAGGTCGAGGCCGGCATCGAGCACGATCCGCTCAGCGGGCACGCCCGCCGCGCGCGCTCCGGTGGCACGTTCGGTGAGGAAGCGGGCCACGTCGGCAACGACGTCGCCGTAGTGCGGGTCGGGATCGGCCACCCGCGGGGCGAGGCGGATGTGCGTGATGACGACGGCGGCCTGGTGCTCGGCCGCCGCCACCGCGTAGTCGGGGTCGGCCAGGCCGCTGATGTCGTTCCCCATCACGGCGCCCTCGACATAGGAGGCGCGTGCGACCGAGGCCCGCCACGTGTCGACCGAGACAGGTGTATCGAAGCGCGCCGCCAGGCCGGCCACGACCGGGACGACGCGGTCGAGCTCCTCGGGCTCGGTGACTTCGGGCCCGGGGCCTGCCTTGACCCCGCCGACATCGAGGATGTCCGCCCCGTCGGCTACCAACTGCTCGGCCCGCCCGTACAGCCTGTCGAGCGCGAACGTGGCGCCCTTGTCGTAGAAGGAGTCGGGGGTGCGGTTGAGAATGCCCATCACGAGCGCGCGGTGGGTGAGGTCGTAGCGGCGGCTGCCGAGGTCGAGTCGCCGGGCGAACTCGGCGGTTGTGACGGTCGTCGGTGTCCCGGTGACCGGCGGGGCCATCAGTACAGGCGCGCGGTCAGCGCCCGCCGGTACTCCTTGGTGCGCGGGTCGTCGGCACCCATGGCCTCAAGGAGGTCCACGAACTCCTGTCGTGCGGTGTCGTCGTCGCGCACCCGATCCAACAGCTCGTTCAGCTTGGTCTCCATCTCCTCGCGGTCCGTGCCCGACACATCGACACCCGCTTCGAGGAGGCGGGCCTCGGCGGCCAGCACCCGGCCGGCCTCGGTCTGAGGCAGGCGCTGCAGCAGGGCGAGCGCCTCCGCCGCCTCGCCGCGGTCGATCAGGATGCGGGCGAGACCCTCGGTGGCCGCTGCGTGATCCGGCTCGAGCTCGAGGGCCCGGCGCAAGGAGGCCTCGTCGCCCGCGGCGGCGAGCGTGTCCGCCTCGCTCGGCGCGGGCGCCAGGCGCTGGACGAATGCGCTGATCTGTGCCTCGGGCACCGCGCCGATGAACTGGTCCACCACCTGGCCTTCGCTGATGGCGAAGACCGCGGGGATGGATTGCACGTTGAAGGCCTGCGCCACCGCCGGGTTGTCGTCGACGTTGACCTTGGCCAGCTCGACCGCGCCACCGGTGTCGGCCACGGCCTTCTCGATCATGGGCCCGAGGGTCTTGCAGGGTCCGCACCACGGGGCCCAGAGGTCCACGATCACCGGCACGGTCGCACTGCGGTCGATCACGTCGGCCTGGAATGTCTGGTCTGTGACGTCCATCGGCCAAGACGCTAATGGCTGTTCCGGCCGGGAACGACGCCCACCTGGGTGCTGGTGCAGTCAGCAGGGAGGGTCGGATCTGAGGGGCCGCTGAGGGCCGGGGCGTCCGACCGGGTCACACGGCACCGATTAGCGTCGTTCGCGTGTCGCAGGCGCCCGAGGGCATTCACCAGGCCGAAGTCACCGAGTGGATGGTGGCCCACCTTCCCGAGGTCAGTCCGCCCCTCACCTTCACCCTGATCGCGGGTGGCCGCTCCAATCTCACCTATCGCGTGGAGGATTCCGAGGGACGGGGACGGGCCTGGGCCCTGCGCCGGCCCCCATTGCACCACGTGCTCCCTACCGCGCACGACATGTCCCGCGAGTACCGGCTCATGCATTCACTCGGGCCTGCCGGGATCCCCGTTCCCGTGACCTTCGGTCTGTGCACCGACGAGGCGGTCAACGAGCGGCCCTTCTACGTGATGGAGTTCGTCGAGGGCCACATCCTGCGCAGCGCGCCCGAGGCCGAGGCTGCGTTCGACGAGGCGACCCGGCGCGCCGTGGGCGACCACATGGCCGACACGCTGGCCGCGCTGCACGACGTCGACCCCGACGCCGTGGGGCTGGGGGATCTGGGACGGCACGAGGGGTACATCGAGCGGCAGCTCAAGCGCTGGCGCGGGCAGTACGACCAGATGCAGGTCGAGGGCGTCGACCACGGCGCGCTGGTTGACCGGGTCAGCGACGACCTGGCCCGGCGCATCCCCAAACAGCAGCGCACGTCCGTCGTGCACGGGGACTATCGGATGGACAACGTGGTGCTGGCCGACGACGGAACCGTCCGGGCCATCCTCGACTGGGAGATCTGCACTCTCGGCGATCCCCTGGCCGACCTCGGGTTGCTGATGGTCTACTGGGCCGACCGGGACGACTCCATGGCCGTCCTCGGGCTCTCACCGACCACGGCACCCGGGTTCTCCACCAGGGCCCAGATCCAGGAGCGCTACGGCTCGATGTCCGACCTCGACGTCTCGGGGGTGGGCTACTACACGGCCTTCGGATACTGGAAGCTCGGCTGCATCCTGCAGGGCGTCTACGCCCGCTACGTCGCCGGCGCTGGTGCGGGTGACCAGGGCAGCGTCGAGGGGTTCCCGCTACAGATCGGCCGGCTGTTCGAGATGGCGGCCGAGGCGTTGGAAACCGTCCCGTGAGCCCCGACGGCAACGGTCTGACCGAGATCTTCGAGGTCCACCAAGAACCCGTCCTGCGGGAGCCGATCCTGGTCGTGGCGCTGGAGGGCTGGGTGGACGCCGGCCTCGGTGCCACGACGGCCATCGCCACGCTGCTCGGGCAGGGACACACCGAGCCCATCGTCACGTTCAACGGCGAGCACTTCCTCGACCAGCGGGCGCGACGCCCGGTGGCCCGCATCGTCAACGGGATCACGACCGACCTCACCTGGCCGCGCACCGCGGTCCGGCAGGGGATGGACGAATCGGGCCGGGACATGCTCTTCCTGGTCGGGCCCGAGCCCGACTTCCACTGGCGCGCCTTCACCGACGCGGTGGTGGGGCTCGCCCGCTCCTGGCGCGTGCGCATGGTGGTGGGCCTGGGCGCGTTCCCGGCGCCAGCCCCCCACACGCGGCCCGTGAAGCTGGCCGCCACCGCGCCATCCGGCTCAGCCGATCTCATTGAGCAGGTGGGGATCGTGCAGGGCGAACTCGAGGTGCCCGCCGGCGTCCTGGCCGCGCTGGAGATGGCCTTCGGGGCCGAGGGGACGCCCGCCGTCAGCCTCTGGGCGCGGGTCCCCCACTACGTGGCGGGCATGCCGTTCCCCGAGGCGAGTGCCGCGCTGATCGAGGGGCTGGCCGCGGTGGGGTCCCTCTCGCTGGACTCGTCCGCGCTGCGCCGGGCCGGCGACAGCTCACGGCGCCAGGTGGACCAGCTCATCGCCGACAACGCCGAGCATCAGGCCATGGTGCGCAAGCTCGAGGAGAACATCGACGCCTCGGAGGGCAACGCGATGGGGGTCGACGAAGTGCCGTCGGGCGACGAGATCGCCGCGGAGCTGGAGCGCTTCTTGCGGGGCGAGGAACAGTGAGGGGACGGGCCACATGAAGGTCGACAGCGGCGTCGGGTTCGACCCGGACGGCATTGCCGCGCAGGCGGTCAAGGCTGAGCAGACCGGCTACGACGGAGTCTGGTCGGCCGAGACGACCCACGACCCGTTCCTGCCCATCGCCATCGGCGCGGCGGCCACGGAGAAGCTGGAGTTCGGCACCGGGATCGCGGTGGCTTTCGCCCGCAACCCCATGACGCTCGCGGTGGTGGCCAACGACCTGCAACTGCTGACCAAGGGACGCTTCATGCTCGGCATGGGCAGCCAGATCAAGCCGCACATCACCAAGCGCTTCTCCATGCCGTGGTCGCACCCGGCGCCCCGTATGCGTGAGCTCGTTCTGGCCATCCGTGCCATCTGGAGGACCTGGGAGACCGGCGAGCCGCTCGCCTTCCGAGGTGAGTTCTACACGCACACGTTGATGACGCCCTTCTTCGACCCGGGGCCGAACCCGCACGGCAATCCCAAGATCCTGCTGGCGGGGGTGGGCGAGCACATGACCGAGGTCGCCGGCGAGGTCGCGGACGGGTTCTTGGTCCACGCGTTCTCCACTGAGCGCTACCTGCGCGAGGTGAGCCTGCCCGCACTGGAGCGGGGCGCGGCCAAGGCGGGCAAGACGCGCCTCGATCTGACCGTGTCGTACCCGGGTTTCGTCGCCACCGGGCCTGACGAGCACAGCATGGGGGCGGCGATCGCCGGCGTACGCCAGCAGATCGCCTTCTACGGATCGACGCCCGCCTACCGTCCGGTGCTGGAGCTGCATGGCTGGGGCGACCTCCAGGCGGAGCTCAACACGCTGTCCAAGCAGGGCGACTGGGTGAAGATGGGCGAGCTCATCGACGACGACGTGCTGAACGCCTTCGCCGTCGTGTGCCCGCCCGACAAGGTCGCCGCCGAGTTGCGCAACCGCTTCGAGGGCATGGTCGACCGTTTCAGCTTCTACACGCCGTACAAGCTCGACCCCGAATTGTGGAAGGGCGTGCTGGCCGGGCTGCACTAGGCGACCAGGAGTGTGCACCGCCATGTCGAAGCTGGTGTACTCGGCAATTACGTCGCTCGACGGCTACACGGCGGATGACAACGGCAACATCGACTGGGGAGCCCCCGACCCCGAGGTGACACATTCATCAACGTCTCGAGCGCGGTCTCGGCACCAACCTGTAGGGACGAAGGATGTGCGAGACGATGGTTTACTGGGAGACCTTCGACCCGGCCGGAGACCAGCCGGCACGCAACCGGGACTTCGCCCGGATATGACGGGCCGCCTCCAAGATCGTGTACTCGAGAACGTTGGGAGTGGTGTCCAGCGCAGAACGCGGATCGAGCAAGCCTTCGACCCAGCAGCGGTGCTGCGGCTGAAGGAAGCAGCAGGGCGCGACCTGACCGTGAGCGGCCCGGACCTGGAGAGTCAGGCGACGACGTTGACCAGCCGGGGCGGGCGGACGACGACACGCTTTGGTGTCGCCCCGCCCAGTGCGTCGATCACCTTCGCCGAGGCCAGCGCGGCCTCCTGGGCGTCTCCGTCAGAGATGCCGGCATCCACATCGATCCGGTCGCGCACCTTGCCGTTGACCTGGACCACCATGGTCACGATTTCCTCGCGGACGAGGTCGGGGTCGAAGGTCGGCCAGCGCTGCAAGTGGACCGATGGCTCGCCGGGGTGGCGGCGCTCCCAGAGCTCGGCCGTGACGTGTGGGGACATGACCGCGAGGAGCAAGAGGAGCGAATCGAGTGCCTCGTTCCAGACGTCGACGTGGGGGGCCGCTGTCGCCGTGTTGCCGTTGCCGCTCTCGCCCATGTCGGTGCCGCGCCCGTAGCGCTGCACCAGGTTGAGCAGTTCCATGCAGTGCGCCACCGCCGTGTTGTAGGACCAGCGCTCCACGTCGCGGGTGACGTCGGCGATGGTGCGGTGCACGGCCTGGCGCACCGCCCGATCGGCCTCCGTCTGCTCCCCCGCGCGGAGCGCCTGGTCGGCCGTGCAGGTGCGCCACAACCGGTCGAAGAAGCGCCCGCAGCCGTCAATGACCTGGTCGGTCTGGTCGGACCAGTCCATGTCGTCAAACGGCGGGCCCACGAAGAGGTGGAACAGGCGCAGGGCGTCCGCACCGACGGTGTCGAAGTAGTGCTCGGGAGCGATGAGGTTCCCCTTGGACTTGGACATCTTGGTCCCGTCCATGCGGATCATGCCCTGCGCGAGGTAATGCTTGAAGGGCTCCGGGTCGAGCCCCGGCGCCAGCCCGACGTCGATCAGGGCGCGCGTATAGAACCGGGCGTAGAGCAAGTGGAGGATGGCGTGCTCAATCCCGCCGATGTACTGGTCGACGGGCATGAAGTGCCGCGCCGCCACGGGCGCGAACGGCTGCTCGGTGTTCCAGGGATCGCAGAAGCGCAGGAAGTACCACGACGAGTCGACGAAGGTGTCCATGGTGTCGGTCTCGCGACGGGCCGGACCGCCGCAGACCGGGCAAGTGGTGTGGAGGAAGCCCTCGTGGAAGGCAAGGGGCGACTGACCCGTCGGCAGGAACTCGACGTCGTCGGGAGCCACAATGGGCAGCTGGTCCTCGGGCACCGGCACCACGCCGTGATCGGGGCAGTACACGGCGGGGATCGGGCAACCCCAGAAGCGCTGACGGGACACGAGCCAGTCGCGCAGGCGGTAGTTGACCTTGCGTTCGCCGACACCCTGCTCCCCGAGCCAGTCGATGGCCAGGGCCTTTGCCGTCTCGACGTCAAGACCGTCGAGGAAGCCGCTGTTGATCTTGACGCCTTCACCCGTGTACGCCTCGCCCCCGTTGGCGTCCCAGTCGTCGGGGGGCTGCACGGTGCGCACGATCGGGAGCTGGTGCTGGGTGGCGAAGACCCAGTCGCGCTCGTCTTCGGCGGGCACGGCCATGATCGCCCCGGTGCCGTAGCCCATGAGCACGTAGTCGGCCACGTAGAGCGGGACCGGACGGGTGGTGAACGGGTTGATGACATTGCTGCCGGTGTAGGCGCCGCGCTTGCCCAGGGCCCCGACATCACCCTCCGCCATGCGCTCGATGTCGGTGGCGGCGGCGGCCCGGGTGCGCAACGCGTCGATGGCGTCCCTCCGGTCGGCCGTGGTCAGTTCGTCGACGAGCGGATGCTCGGGCGCCATCACGGCATAGGTCATGCCGAAACTGGTGTCGGGACGGGTAGTGAAGACCCGCACGGTCACGTCCGGGCGGCCCTCCACGACAAGGTCGAACTCTGCGCCCTCGGAACGCCCGATCCAGTTGCGCTGCATGAGCTTGGCCCGATCGGGCCACTCCAGTGCGTCCAGGGCGTCGAGGAGCTCGTCGGCGTACTGGGTGATGCGGAAGAACCACTGCTCCAGGTCGCGTTTGATGACGACATCACCAGAGCGTTCACACGTGCCGTCGGCGAGCACCTGCTCGTTGGCCAGCACGGTCTGACAGCCGGGACACCAGTTGACCGGGGCCAGGGCCCGGTAGGCCAGGCCCGCCTCCCAGAATCGCAAGAAGATGAGCTGATTCCACTTGATGTAGGCGGGGTCGTGGCTGTGGATCTCCCGGCGCCAGTCGTAGACGGCACCGAGGCGCCGGAGTGAGGCCGTGAGCTCGGCGATGCGGGCGTCGGTGAAGATCCGCGGATGGGTCCCCGTCTTGATGGCGGCGTTCTCGGCGGGCAGGCCGAACGAATCAAACCCGATCGGGCTCAAGACCCCTTTGCCCTGCATGGTCTGGTAGCGGACCGTCAGGTCGCCCAGGGTGTAGTTCCGGACGTGACCCTGATGGGCCGCACCGGACGGGTAGGGGTACATGCAGAGCGCATAGAACTTCTCCCGGGGGTCGTCGTTGTCGATCTGGTAGGTGCCCTCGTCGTCCCAGTGGCGCTGCCATTTGCGCTCCACCGCAGCGACGTCGTACGCGCGTGCCATGCCACCAGGGTAGGCGACACTCCGCGGGCTTCTGAGCCGTCTGGCCGGCGGTCGTGAGCGCTGGCGGGCGTCCGTTTTGGGCCGGTCTCGGCCCTTGGGGCGGGAGAGAGCGGGTGCCGACGACTGCTATCGTGATCCCCCACCACTGGGGGCGTAGCTCAGCTGGTAGAGCGCCTGACTGGCAGTCAGGAGGTTCGTGGGTTCAAGTCCCATCGCCTCCACCAAATTGTTCGACCGAGGCACATCGCTTCACACGGCGTCGTCTTCTGCGGTAGACGCTCGTAGGGCGTCTGACCCCCCAGGGAGCCACGGGGCTGAGCGTCGTTGTAGGAGTCCTGCCACTCCTGGCGCTCCCGATGGAAGAGATCCGAGGAGTCGATGACCTGCCCCTCGAGCGACAGTTCGCATTCCTCCGTCAGGTGTGCGTCGGCACGGCAGCAGGAATTCCCGAAAGTGACGACTGACGCCGCCAAGGTCATGCAAGGCGGCGACACTCTCCAATCGCTATTTGCGGGCTTTCTTCACCGCCTTAGTCAGCTCCTTCATTTGTTTACGAAGGTTCTCCAACTCCGGTCGGATGTCGTTCGATTGTTTGCTGACTTCAGGGGTTGTCTCATCGACTCGCTCCGAGATCCTGTCAATCGTTTCCGAAATCTCATCGATGTGTTTCGCGAAGACAACAAGACTGGAAAGAGTCGCACGAGAAAGCAGATCTACTTTGTCTGCGCGGCCGTTCGTCGACTCCTGGCCCGCCTTCGCGTTGATCCAGTCGACCTTTTCCGAAATGGCGTCGATGTGCTTCGCAAGTGTGGCGAGGCCCCGAAAGGCCTCGCGTCCCAGCAAATCTGCCTTCGCGGTCATGCTGGGAGAAGCGTCGTAACTCCGTTGAGCCGCCTCAATGAGCGACTCGATTTCGCCTTGCGCGCTCACGCCGCAAGCCTACAACTCGGTGAATCTCCGCATTACATCAACCACGATGGCAGAGTCGAGGTGCTTGAACTTGACCGATCCGTTCCGGTGGATCTCACGAGAGCGGGTGTCCTAAAAGACGGTACCGCCGATGGATCTTGTTGCCAGGAATCCGTCAGGCGATCCTCCCGCGCAATCGAGCTGGCCAATGCTGGGCGCGATCGCGAAATGACCGCGCTTGCACAAGGTGTCGACTATGACGGCACCTTCGTCGCATGAGGGTCAGCAGAACATGAACCTGACGCCCGCATTTCCTGTCGCAGTTGGCCGCGAAGCTCGGTATTCCGGCGCAACAGATCCCGAGTATGAATTTCGTCGGGGTCCGTCTGGGCAATACGCCCGTGTCCTCGGTGCACGACGTGGAAAAGAACCTCGCAATTTTGAAGAGTCTCGGATTATTTCCGTCGTCAACTCGTGTTCGTCATTGCCCGGCGGGCCACCTCGTTCTCCGTCCTGACCCTCATCGGCGTCCCTTTGGGTGTGGTCGGTGGCCGTTGGGGGACACAAGAAGGAGATTCCCACGCCTTTCCAGCGGCATGAGGTCGTCTGCCGGTGGCAGCAGCCGCCACTGTGGTTCATCCCACGCTCGTATACTTTGGGCCGGGGCCAAGGTCGCATTGGAAGGGGCAGGGTGAGTACAGGTTCGAACGACGCAACGCGAGCCGGCGTGGACGTCGCGTCTGAGGGGCACCCAACGGGCCACTTCGTGCAGCCGCGGTGGAGGTCGAATGCTCGGTGCCTCGGCAGCCTGCGCTACAGGCAACAGCGGAAACCCGGATGACTGGATGCACGGATTCCTTAGCCAGGAGATACAAGATCTCGTCGGCATCGAGAAAGATGAAGGCATCGCGACACGACTTTAAGCGGAGGGGTTCGATGCCCACCTGGCGAGCGCCCAGGATCTCTAACTCGGGCGGATATGTGACACCGTATTCGCTGGCGAGATCATCGAGCACGTAGACGACGTGCACGGGTTCCTCGCCAGCATTCGGCGACATCTCACACCAACCGGCATGCTGGTGCTCACGGCGCCAAGCTCGTTTTATGTCCCGTTCGCATAAAGTCAGACATGGGATCCTTTTCCAACTGGTTACATACCAACCGCTTCATCCGAAGAGCGGGATACTCGTTGAGTTGGAAGCTTGGGGAAATGGTCCGCGTCACTCCGAACAGACGACACTTCCTCTACGACTTTCCGACTGAGTCGGTGTGCGCGGAAATCGGCGTTTTTCGCGGCGAGTGGACGCGACATCTTCTCGAAGTGACACGTCCGATGGAACTTCACTTGATCGATGTTTGGTGGGAGCTCTACGGGGACTTCTTCCCCGATTGGGGTAGTTACACGGACTTCGGGCATCTCGAGACTCGACGTGCCTACGACGACACCCAGAAGGTCATTACTGAGACGGTCCCTCCCGGGACGAACGTCGTTACCCACGTCGGCGACGACTGCGAGATCCTCGAAACCTTCCCGGATGCGTTCTTCGATTGGGTTTACCTGGACTCCTCTCATACGTACGAAGACACGCTCAAGGAACTCGAAGTGCTATCCCGCAAGGTGAAACCCAATGGTTTCATCTCTGGAGACGATTGGCTGGACGACGACGATCCGCAGGCGGAGTGGAACGGCGGATGCGGAGTTGCGATCTATGACTTCTGCCTGGCGAATAACTGGATTGTCGACCGGCGTGACAACTTCAGGCAGTGGCGGATTTCCCGCCGATAGATCATTGCAGCCTCAATGGCAGGTTGGAGCCGGGCGCGCGTTCACGATTTGTTGGTCCACCCGCATATAGCGTCTCTAGAGTGCTGTTCGGTGCGACCCCGCAACGGCTCTTCAGGGTGGTTCGCGGCCCGCTCGATAGGCGACACCTGGCCTCGCTCTCTGACCTGTACGAGTCGGGTCAGGCTGCCGTCGGCGGGATTGTCGACTCCAACCAGCGCACAATCTCGCCTCCATGTGGTCCTGAGCAGTCACGTCCTTCACTGTGAGCCGATGCCCCTTGAGGAGCCTGGTGCGTCTGTCGGCACTACGGGATCCGGGGGCGTGCACCGTCGGTCACGAACATCCGAGGCGACGCTCAACCGGCGGTTCGGCTGGTGACGTTCGTTGGCGTATTCAACCGAGCGTTTTCCGCCCGACGACTGAAGACCTAGATTCTCCCTTATGCGAGTACGTTCGGTGCGGCGAAAACTCGAGCCCCATGTGGCAGAGCGCGTCGATCGAGCAGCCATGTCGCGATCGAACCGGCGGAAGCTGCTCATCGTGACCCTGGTCGGGATGATGGCTGCTCTCGGGCTGGTCGGGACGAGCTCGGTAGTTCGATCTCCGCTGGCAGCCGCTGTCCAGGCCCCGACGCCGCCCCAGTACTACGTGGCCCTCGGAGACTCCATTGCCGCGGGAGTGGGCGCCAGCACCCCAGCCAATGACTACGTGAACTTGGTCTACCAGCACGAACTGGTCAGTCACCCAGGCCTCAAGTTGGTGAACTTGGCCTGCTCGGGGGCGACGACCGGCTCGGTCATCAACGGGCCCGGCTGCTCGTACACGACGGGCACGCAGTTGGGCGACGCCGAAGCCTTCCTTCGGTCCCACCCCGGCCAAGTGGCGATGCTCACCGTTGACATCGGGGCGAACGATGTGGATGGGTGCATTGGCTCCTCCGGCATCGAGGCGTCCTGCGTGCAGGCGGGCTTGAATCAAATTTCTTCGAACCTGCCCATCATCCTCAGTGGCTTGAGAGCGGCAGATCCCACAGTGGCCATCTACGGAATGGACTACTACGACCCCTTTCTCGACCAGTGGCTGACCGGCGCCAGTGGTCAGACGGTGGCTCAAGCTTCCGAGGGAGGCGCTGTCGATCTCAACGCTGAACTGGGGCAGATCTACAGTGCCAACCGGGCTGCCATGGCAGATCCTGCGACGCTCTTCCAGACCACCAATTTCGCTTTGACCGGGTCATACAACGCCATGACGGTTCCCGAGAACGTTGCCCTCATCTGCGCGTGGACCCTGATGTGCAGCCAGAACAACATCCATCCGAACGACGAAGGTCACGCCGAAATCGCGCTGGCCTTCGAAGAGACCATCGATCAACCTCCGACCACTTCGGTGCTCGTCCCTTCGGGCGGCGCCGCGTTGAGCGGCAACGCGGTGCTTGACGCGAGCGCCGCCGATGTCGGCGGCGTGGCCAAAGTCCAATTCGCCCTCACCGGCGGGTCGCTGAACGAGACGGTGGTGGGGACTGCGGTGCCGACCATCTACGGCTCTATCTTCGTCTTCAACACCACGACCGTGGCGAACGGCACCTACACCCTTCAGAGTGAGGCCTCGGACACGGCCGGCAACACCGGGTTCAGCGTCGGCGTCCAGGTCACGGTCAACAACCCCCCGCCGACGACGTCGGTGCTCGTCCCTTCGGGCGGCGCCACGTTGAGCGGCAACGCGGTGCTTGACGCGAGCGCCGCCGATGTCGGCGGCGTGGCCAAAGTCCAATTCGCCCTCACCGGCGGGTCGCTGAACGAGACGGTGGTGGGGACTGCGGTGCCGACCATCTACGGCTCTATCTTCGTCTTCAACACCACGACCGTGGCGAACGGCACCTACACCCTTCAGAGTGAGGCCTCGGACACGGCCGGCAACACCGGGTTCAGCGTCGGCGTCCAGGTCACGGTCAACAACCCCCCGCCGACGACGTCGGTGCTCGTCCCTTCGGGCGGCGCCACGTTGAGCGGCAACGCGGTGCTTGACGCGAGCGCCGCCGATGTCGGCGGCGTGGCCAAAGTCCAATTCGCCCTCACCGGCGGGTCGCTGAACGAGACGGTGGTGGGGACTGCGGTGCCGACCATCTACGGCTCTATCTTCGTCTTCAACACCACGACCGTGGCGAACGGCACCTACACCCTTCAGAGTGAGGCCTCGGACACGGCCGGCAACACCGGGTTCAGCGTCGGCGTCCAGGTCACGGTCAAGAACTGACTCCACTTCGACCGACGTCCTGAGCCAGCCCGTTGAGGCTCGGCGACGGTCCTAGGGCCACGCGAGACGGGTCTCGGCCACCCGGCCTCCCTCCACTTCGAGGGAGGCCACGGGTCCCTTCGCTTCACCGCGCAGGCGAACCTCGTAGCTCCCGTGCCCGAGGGCAGGGAACAGAGCGGCGTACATCTCGCCATCGGGGATGTGCCGGGCGCGGACGGCGACATGAGTGCCGTCCCACGGAGCACCGCCACGGCGGATCTCGATTTCGGAGCCCGCGAGGGCCGCCGGTGCATGCACGATGGCGGCGCCGACATCACCCCCGATGTCGAGCACGACAGACCCCTCTTCGCTGGGACCGAGTAGATGGTGAGTGTCCATGGCGCTACGGTGCGACCGACACTGGGGTCACGGTCGGATTCGAGTACCCGCTGTAGGGCGTCCCCAGGTAGGGGAACACGTCCAGGTAGTTCTCGGTGCCCTTGGCCGTGAGGTCGGTACCAGTGCCACCGGTCGTGAGCCCGAAGTCGACCAATCCGGCCGCAGCGTCGGCAGTGAACGAGTGCACGACGAATCCCAGCGTGGCCCCGGCGACCGCGCGCAGAGCGATGGTGGCCACGTCGTCGAACACCCTCCGGCCGTTGGGCCATCCGGCCACGTCGAGCCCGAGGAGCCCCAGGCTGTTGGGACTCGAGGACGGAGGGATCGCCGTGTTGAGGCGCAGCATGTCGGCCTTGACGCCGGTGCCGTTGAAGTTCGTGAACGTCGGGGCCGGGGTGATCACCCCCGCTGGGATCCCCGTGAGGAAGATCGCCTCGATATCGGGCCGCGTGTTGGGTGAGCCGCTGTTGTACTTAGCGAGGTTGGGGAAGACGCCCGGGTACAGGCTCGGCAGCAGCTGCGGCAGCAAGGGCTCGGTAAAGAAGTTCAGGAACTCCGTACCGTCCGTTGTCGGCGGCTGGGTGTTCCACACGTCCTTGGCGCCGATGCCGATGAGGAGCTCGTTGGTGAGCGGGTTGCCGAGGCGCGAAACCTGGGTCCACGGGCCGCTCCAGAGGTCGCCTCCATTGAGCCAGTTGCCCCACACCCGGACCCGTTGGCGGCTGGCCGTCGTCCACACGCCGACGACGGCGGCAGGGTCCTGCGGGCCCGTTGGCGTGGACCGGGTGAGCTGGGCCGCGGGGATCTGCAGGGCCAACGTGTGCACGTTGACGTCGGCCGTCGAATTCACGCCGGGCATACCGTTCATCAAGCCGGCGGCGGGACCGCCGGCGTGGTCGCCGGCGAAGGGACGCAGGTCTCCCAGGTCGAAGAGGGCGCCCAGGTCCACGTAGAAGCCCTCCGCCCGCTGCCCGGCGAACACCTGCGCCGAGAACGGTCCCGCCCTCACAGCGTGGATGGCGGCGGACGCCAGGCCCGCATATTTCGGGGTGGACAGCGGCCCGATGTTGCACGGCGGGGAGAGCAGGCCAGAACCCAGTACGACTGACGAGCCTCCCCAGCGATTGGCCGGATTGTGGTCGATGCGGGTCAGCGTGTAGGTCTGCTGGCGGTTCCAATTGGACGAGGGCGACGGGGGCGTCAACGACGTGATCGGGCCGTCGTTGTAGAGGAAGGACGCCGGGATGTTGTTGACGGTCGTGAAGCGGAACTGGTAGCTGATGTCCGGGGCACCGTCGCCGGTGTTGTCGATGTGGATCTCGTAGAGCACGTCGTCGGCGAACTCGTAGAAATTCGGGCCGCCGCCGGGAGCCTGGAGCGGGATGTAGTTGGCGATGAGCGTGACCGTCCCTGCCGCACCCGTGTCGGGGCTCATGAAGGCGTAGACATCCGTGCTGTCGGCCACGGGATCCTTCGAGATTTCGGGCGCTTCGCGGTGTGACGACATGGTTTCCTCCTGATTCGTGATTGACGGGATTACGGACGGGCGGCGGACGCCAAGCTTCTGGCGAGTGCGGGGGAGTGGACGACGACCTCCCGCTCGCCCTGGAACAGGCTGATCTCGCCGGTGTTGAGGTCCTTGACCTGAGCGACCAGCGGTTCCGTGAGGTCACCGCTGTCATCCGCGGCATCGCTGACGCCAGTGTCGACAGCCGGAGCGTCCGCTGCGGTGCTGGCGACGAGCGTGGAGATGCCGGGCACACTGCTGGCCACGGCAACGGCTGCGGCGGTGAACGTGCCGCGGCGCAAGAAGTTGCGGCGGCTCAGGGCACCCCGCCAGCCATCGGCGTCCGCGGCATGCTCGTCAGGCGGATCAGGGCTCATGGCCTTCCTCCATTCTGGTGGAGTATCCGGCGCCGCACGGGAGTTGGATGTCAGTGCCGCGCAATTTTGCGAAATTCTCGGTCCACCGCACCTGGACTCCGGGAGGTACAGAACGAGATCAGTGACCTGAGCCGCATCGAGCCGCGGGTGGAAGCGCGACGACCGCAGCGTGTAGGCCGACGGTGACATTTGCTGGGGCAGTACCGAGTCCTCGGCGTCGCGTGCAAACGTCCTATCTGAAGCTCTCGTCGGAGCCCAGTGAGGGCGCCGTGTTCGTCGATATCGGAGAGGGGGTCGGGGCGGCCGTCATCTACACGGAACCGGACCTGCAGGGCACCGAGCTCGAGATTCGCCCGGAATCAGAGCAGTGGCGCGGCGTGCACACCGTGGTACGTGAACGAAGGTTTGCCGGCAACGTGCAATTTGCTGCCGTCTTCGGCAGCTTGATCGAAGGCACCTGGGAGCTCCGGGTTCGCGGGAGCACCGATGCGCAGCTCGCCCTCGCCGTAAGGGTGCTCGGAGGATCGGTGGTGGGCTCTCTGGCCCCAAGCCAGCTGAGCTTCGTCACTGTTCAGTGATCAAGGGAGCCGTGTGTTCTCGGCACCCGTGGGAGGGGGTCGTGGGTCCGGCACGGTTCCCCGCCGGGGGGCAGAGGTCAGTCTGCGAGGCGTCGCTCGACGTGTTGCAGCTCGATCCACAGTGGGATCAGGAACCAGATGTAGGCGTTCGTGAGCGTGTATTCGTCCTCGTTGTGGCGGGTCACCATGGCGCCGACGTCGGTGACGCGGACGCGCTCGTCCTTGCGCTGGTAGGCCTTGACCCGGTCGAGTAACTCCGTGAAATCCTCCTTGGAAGACACCTCCATCCCGAAGTGGTCCATATTCGGGGTGACCATGAATTCGTCCTGCGCCGGCAGGAGGTAGAGGAACTGGCCCAATGTCCCCGTGTAGAGGATGAGGGGGTTCCCCTTTTCCGTGCTGTTGTCTCCCTCGGTCCACCCGAAGACCTCGGAGTAGAAGTGCAGGAGCGCGGCCCGACCCTCCTCGTTCATGATGTCGGCATCCACGCTGATCGCCACGTGGTTGATCCGCGGGGCAAATGGTGTTCTGCTCATAACGACAGACCCGGCTGGACCATCACCTTGCCGGGGATCTCGCCCCGGGCGAGCCGCTCCATGGAGACCATCACTTCGCTGAGCGGAACGCCGTCGGGTTCGATCAGTGAGTCGAGCGGCAGCCTGCCGCTGTCGAGGAGGTCGACGGCCGGCTGGAAGCCTTCGTCGTTGTAGTTGTACGCCCCGATGATCTCGAGTTCGAAGATGATCATGCGGTTCTGGTTGATACGGGGCGGTTCGAACCCGGTACCGACGATCACCAGCGTGCCCGCGTAGTCGAGCTGCGCGAATCCCGCCTCGATCGCGCTGGCATGTCCTGAACATTCGAAGACGACCGCGTAGGGCTCGGCCACCGGCAGGGTCATGGGTGGGTCCCCCAGCGTGTCCGGTGTCACCACCCGGGTGGCTCCGACGTCGCGCGCCTGCTGGCGTCGGACCGGTGACGGCTCACTGACGGTGATGTCCGAGACCCCCTCCGCCCGCAGCGCGGCGACGACCAGCAGCCCCACCGGACCCGCCCCGGTGACGAGGACCCGATCACCGGGGCCGACGCCGGCCAGACGGAGTGCGTGCAGGGTGATGGCCATCGGCTCGGCCAGCGCGGCCGCCCGGGTGGGCAGAGAATCGGGAATCCGGATCAACCCGTCGGCCCCGACCGTCTTGTACTGACAGAACGCCCCCCGGTACCCGACGAAGTCCGCCGTGGCGCGCTTCAGGCACACCGAAGGGCGGCCCCGCCGGCACGGGCGACACACACCGCACCCCGAGGCCGCATTCCCCACCACTCGATCACCGGGGGCCCACCCGGAGTCACTCGGCGCGGCGGCCACGATGCCCGACCACTCGTGGCCGAGAATGGCACCAGGCCTGGCGTAGCGCTCCAGGACCATGTGCAGGTCGGACCCGCAGATCCCGCACTCGGCAATCTCGACGAGCACCTCGCCGGGACCGGGCTCCGGACAGGGGACCTCCTCGACCTCGATCCTGCCGTCGCCCACGTAGACGGCTGCTGGCATCAGCTTGGAACGCACAACGTCAACACTAAGGGCGTTCTCGGTTCGATGCCGTGGAGTCGCCCGACCGCGGCGGGAGGCCCTAGAAAGAAGGTGAGAGCCTCTAGAAAGAGTCGACGCGAAAGGTGCGATGGTGGGCGCTGCGGAGCTTGTCTGGTACGTCGGTTACGGCTCGAACCTCAACAGAGCACGGTTCATGGCATACCTACAGGGTGGCCGCATCGCCGGGAACGACGTCGTCCACGACGGCTGCGCGGACGCTTCTCCCCCGGTTGACGACCTCCCCCTCGAGCTTCCCCACTCGTTGTACTTCGCCGGGTGGTCCGGTCGAGTCTGGGGCGGCACCTCGGCGGGGTTCATCACTCTGGATGTGCAGGCTCCCTCGGCGCTCGCGCGGGCATACCTGATCGCACGAGGGCAGTTTGTCGACGTCGTGAAGCAGGAGAACGCCAACCGGGCCGACGTTGACGACTTCGATCTCACGCTGACGCGGGCCAGGCGGTGCGGGCACGCGCGCCTGGTGCCAACGGGCTCGTACAGCGAGCTCGTCTACTGCGGCGAACGGGACGGACATCCCCTGCTGAGTTTCACCGCCTCGGTGAACCGGACGGATTACGCATCCCCATCGGCGGCCTATCTTCGGGTCATCGCGAGCGGCCTGCAGGAATGCCACGGCCTGAGCATCACGCAGGTCGTGGAGTACCTGGGCGACAGTCCGGGAGTGCGAGGGCAATGGGCGCCCCGTGCATTGACGGACGTCCTCCGGACGGCTCGTCCGCACGGCTCTGCACCGTCACCGAATGCCTGAACTCCCGGTCACCGGCGAACGGAGCCGCCCGGGGCGTCCCTCACGATTCCGAGCGCTCTTCGAGCGGCGCCGCAGGGGCGGCCTCGGCCCCTCTTGTGACGTCGTGCTCTCTCCGGCGCGGCCTGGTCAGGATGATCTGGACCGACGCCACCACCAGCACGACGATGGTGACGATCCGCTCGCTGCGGCCGACCTCCCGGAAGACGGCGTAGAGCTGAATGCCGATCGCCAGGGCCTGTGCAAACAGCGCAAGGGCCACGGCGCGCATCCCGGTGACGGCCTGCGGATTCGCGTCTGCCGCGGGAGTCCCGGCCCAGGCGGCGAGCGCGATCAGGAGGGCGCCCGCCGTCCAGACGAAGTCGTAGTGGTCTCCCGAGACGACCGCCCGGGCCTCGGCTTCCTGGACCGCGAAGACGGCATCGGCGACCGACGTGCTGACGATCGCCAACCCGATCAGCAGCCACATGCTGTCGGGCTTCCAGCCGAGAAGCCCGTAGACGCCGAGGACAGCCCCGATGAGCAGCACATCGAGAATCGGATAGATGAAGGCGACGACCGCGGCGAGGAGCCCCACGGTCTTGTGTTCCGTGGCGGGCTGAATCACCAGGGCGAACCCGGCCGCCAGGACCAGCAGGGTTACTGCGATCCCGTCCATCCAGCGGTGCAACTCGAACTGCGGGACGCGGATCCGGATCAGATAGAACATCCCCACTGCGACCAACGGGTACCAGGCCAACCAGAAGATGTCCGCGAAGGACGGGTACGGAGCGTGCGCCTGGGCACCGTAGGCCACGGACCAGGCGGCGCTGCCGACGAACCAGAGCAGCACCGCCAACCCGAACGCCAGCCACGCTGGTCGGGCAATCGGCTCGTAGGCGGCGCGGGCGAGGACGAGGACGGCACAGATGGCGAGGATCACGTTGTGGATCCAGTTGTCGTAGAGCCAGTGCGGACCGGCGAAGTCGAACAGGTCGTTGAGTGCCTCCAGGACCGTGAGCACCCCCAGGACGAGCCACAGGTAGCTGAGCGGGAAGGGCACCGACAGGAGCTCTCCCTCCCCGTCGATATGGCGCGTGTCCTTCCGCCGCCAGCCCGCGCCGCTCATCTCGACGGGCACCACCACACGACGAGGTGGTCTCATCGGTCCGGTGCTCTCGTCGGTCGTGTCAGCCACTCCGCTCCATGACGCCCACCATCTTCGCCGAGCGGGCGGCCCGGGCAACAACCGGCGCTGCCGGGAGTTCCGGGTACCATCGGCGCCCAATGGAGCAGCTCACGGGACGGGCGGCCGTGGTGACCGGGGCGGCCAGCGGAATCGGGCTGGCCGTCGTCGAGGCCTTCGCCGCTGCAGGCATGCGCGTCGTCATGGCCGACGTCGACGAGGAGAACCTCCGGGCGCAGGCGGCGAGACTCTCCGATCAGGGCGCCGAGATCCATGCCGTAGCCGCGGACGTCCGGGATCCCCACGCCGTCGAGCGCATCGGCGCGGCGGCGGTCGAGCGGTTCGGCGCGCTCAATGTCGCGGTGAACAACGCCGGCGTCGTCAACGGCGGCTACTCGTGGGAGATCCCGCTCGAGGACTGGCACCGGGTCATCGACATCGACCTGTGGGGCGTGATCCACGGCATCCGCTCCTTCGTGCCGCGCATCCTGGCGTCGGGCGAGGAAGGTCATGTCGTCAACACCGCGTCCATGGCGGCCGTCCTCTCGTTGGGCCGGCTCGGGCCCTATACCGTCGCCAAGCACGGGGTCCTCGGGCTGTCCGACGTCCTGCGCGCCGAATTGGCGTCGCTGGACGCGCCGGTCGGGGTCAGCGTCGTCATGCCCGGCATGGTCAAGACCGGAATGAACCCCATTGGCACGGTGTCGTCGGCCGCGGTGGCGGCCAACGTGGTCGATGCCATCCGCCGGCAGCGCAGCTACGTCTTCACCGACGACCACAGCACGAGACAGGTCGAGGAACGCCTCCGGCGGATCCTGGCGGCGCGGGGCGACGTCATCTCCTGAGCACGATCCGGACCCGGCGGCCCGCGGCGGCCGGATCTCGATCGCGGATGTCCTTGCAGACGCACTGCAACAATCCGATCCCGTACCCGATCGGACGCCACGACCTCGCGCCGGCAGTCCACCTCGGTGCCTGACGCACCCCCATTGCGCGCCGGGTCGTCCGCGATAGCCTCCCCCGATGCCCGGGGGCGACCTTGCTGACGAATTGCTGACGGCGGTCCTCGAGGCCGATCCCTTGAGCGCATCGCTCTATGGGTTTCCCGGGTACGACGAGCTCCTTCCCGACTTCAGCCAAGCGGCCGAGGCCGCCTCCGCGCGGCGCCTGTCCTCCATTGCTGCGCGCGCCGAACAGACACCCGACGACGGGCTGGAGGAAACAGAGCTGCAGACACTCGACTTCGTGCGGTGCCTGGCCCGCGGCATGGCGGACGCGGCCGGAGTGCCCCTGATCGAATTCACCATCAGCGACACGTTTGCCGCACCGGTCGGCGCCGTGCTGACCTCGCTGCCGAAGGTCCAGCTCGACACCGAGGAGCGGCGCGAGGGGTACCTGGCGCGGTTGCGCGGGCTGCCCGACATGCTCGCCACGGTGGCCCGGCGTCAGGAAGAGGGTGCCCGAGCGGGTCACACTGCGGTGGCCCGGCTCGTCGAGTCCGCCAGCGCGCAGCTCGCCCTGATGATCGCGGATCCCGCGCTGGGAGCCATGGCCCGGGCCGAGGCTGATGATGCCTTCGCCGAGGCTGTCGCCTTCGCCATCGACGAGCACGCCCGACCGGCCCTGGCGACCTACCGGGACGCGCTGCGCACCTCGGTGCTCCCTGCGGCCCGCGACGACGACCACCCCGGCATCTGTTACCTGCCCGACGGGGAGGCGATGTACCGGGCCCTGGCCCGACAGCACACGTCCCTGAGCTACTCCTCCGACGAGCTGCATGCGATGGGCCGCGAGATCGTCGAAGAGGTGCGGGAGGAGATCATCGAGACCGGATCCCGCCTCTTCGGAACGACCGACGTGCACGAGATCTTCGACCGCCTCTCCAACGACCAATCCTTGCGGTTCCAGAATCGTGAGGAGATGCTCGAGCACGCGCGGCGGATCGTCGCCGCCGCCGAGGCGGAAGCACCCAAATGGTTCGCGACCGTCCCTGACGAGCCGTGCACGGTCGCGCCCGTCCCCGATGCGGAGGAAGCCGGCATGACGATCGCCTATTACATGCCCGGGGCGATCGACGGCTCGCGCTCGGGGACCTACTACCTGAACACGGCGCAGCCCGAGAAGCGGCACCGCTACGTGGCCGAGGACATCGCGTTCCACGAGGCCGTACCGGGGCACCATTTCCAGCTGACCCTCGCGATGGAGTCCAAAGACCTCGCGCCGGCCCGCCAGGTGCTGTTCGACACCGCCTGTGCCGAGGGGTGGGGCCTCTACAGCGAACGGTTGGCGGACGAGATGGGTCTCTACAGCGACGACCTCGCCCGCATGGGGCTCTTCGCCGCGGACTCGTGGCGGGCCAGCCGGCTGGTCGTCGACACCGGCCTGCACGCCCTGGGCTGGACCCGCCTGGAGGCCGTCGACTGGATGGCCGCGCACACCCCGCTCCCCCGTCTGGAGATCGAGAGCGAAATCGACCGCTACATCTCGTTCCCCGGCCAGGCCCTGGCCTACATGGTCGGCCGGCGCGAGATCGTCCGGCTGCGCACGTGGGCCAGCGAGAGCCTCGGGGCGCGTTTCGACCTCCGAGCATTTCACGACCTCGTGCTCGGGGTGGGCATCCTTCCGCTCCCCGCACTCGCTCGCACGGTCGAACGCTGGGTGCAATCCCTCGACCAGTAGGTCACGAGAGGCCCGGCCACTCCGGTTCCGTCCTCAGGGATGAGCCGGGACGGGGTCGGTCGAGGCGGCTCGTCCGGCCAGGATCACCCCGAAGAGGCACACGGCCGTGACGTGCATCGCCGTGCACCACAAGCAGATGGCGCCGATCCGGAAGAGCTCGGTGTACACGAGATAGAGCACCATGGCCGCCCCGGCACCCGACACCGCGAGCCGGGCGCCGTCGACCCACCCGGCGCCCGAGCGCCAGACCCGGGGCACGGTGAGGCCGGTCATCACGACGGCCCACGCCAGACCGACGACGGCCAGCGGGACGCCCAGCACCACCGACCACGAGCTCGTGGTCACTAGCGCGCAGTTGACGATCCCCGTGTCCGGGCAGGCCAGCGCGGTCGGGTCGGTGTAGTGCGCCACGGTGAGGTAGGACGCGATCGCCACCGCGGCCAGCGAGAGCCCGAGTGAGCTGACCGGTACCCAGGCGGGCACCCGCCTGGCGGCGCTGAGCCGTGCCATCGTCACGCCCCCAGCTTCTGGGCCATCGCCGCGATGGCCGCCGAGTTCGCCACGCTGCTGGGCTGGTTTCCCGTGACCGAGGCGATGGCCGCGGTGATGTCGTTCGCCGTCCCGTCGATTGCCTGTGCCACCGCGCTGGAGGGATCCTGCAGCTGCGCGGCGATCTGACTCCGGGTCAGTCCCTGCAGCACCTGGGGCGAGAAGCTCGCACCGGTAATGACGTAGCGGTTGGCGATGTCGAGGAACGGGATGCTCCCCTGCGAGTCGTACTCGGCCATCAGCGCGCTCTGCGCCGCCGTCGGCGTCTGGAGGGTCTGGTAGCTGCCCCCGACCTGCTGGTTCGAGGCCTCCTCGACGGCCTGGAAGTCCACGTACGCGCTGGCGTAGCTCGATCCGTAAAACGAGAGGGTCTGCGTGTCCGGGTAGACGTCTGAGTCGGACGAGTGCGTGCCCGACAGGTTCGTGAAGGTCCCGAAGCGCGACAGCGCGACCGCCAGCGCCCACCGCTCCGCGGCGCAGTAGGGGCAGTACTCGGCGCCGATGTAGGTGATCAGAGGCTTGTTGTCGGCACCCCGGAGGATGGTGCCGTTGCCGACCCGGCTGGGCGGGACGACCGACGCGGAACCACCCACCGCATCGAGCGTTGCGGCCGGCACCGAGAGCGCGGCCAGGACGCTCGGCGACAGCGCCGTGGTCCCGGGGTCGGCGACGGCCGACGACCCTCCCGCCGTCAGGTGCGACGAGGCCACGGCGGACGGATTGGCGTTCCCGGCCGCCTTGATCACGATCATGGTGGCAATGGCGGCCACCACCAGAACGACCGGCACGAGGGCCGTGAGGAACGGGTGGCGGGCGCGGAGCCGGGCGCGCGGCGGACTGGCGGTGGTCGTGGCCCGGGCCTGGGAGGGCCGGCGCGTGGCTGATTTCTTGGTGTTCGTTGCGGGCCGCGCCGAACGCGACGGCCCCGCGGGGGACTTCGACATTGTGTTCTCCTGGGTTGAACGAGGTGGCGGCGAGGCGCACACGCTCGGGTTCGAAACGGAGACCGGGAGCGGTCTCCGGACTTGATGACGGCGCGCCCCGCGCCCACGCACGGGGCGACCGGATGCGCGCCAGAGCGCGTTGTCGAGCTAGGAGAACCGGGGCGGGTGGAACAGCGGGTCGCGTGCACCGGCCGGAAGGGGCGCACCCCGTCCCCGCCGGCGGCGGGCGCCGGCGATGGCCGCCGCGGCAGCAACGATCCCCGCCACGACGGCAACCAGTGCCACGCCCGGTGACGGGGCGGCCGGAGCCGGACTGCCCTTGCCGCAGGTGGCATCGAGGCAATTCACGGGTCCCGACAGGGGGACTTCCGCGACCCGCGCCACCTGGGTGGCGGAGGAGTCGGCGGCGACGAGCACGCCGTGCGGCATGAAGCCGCCGACGACCGCGGCGGCGATGATCGCCACCAGACCGACCCGCCAACGCAAGGACATGACATGGAGGTTACGGGTGGGGAATAAGCACGCCATAAGAATCACGGGCCGCTTGGCGCAGGCCCAGAAGAATTGTGGACGACGGTGCGCCAGCGCCGCTGGGCGGTGTCGCTGCTCCCCGGTGTCGGCGCTACGCGGTCTCGCCGCGGTGCTCGGCGCCCGGGCGCACGACGGGGGTGGAGCGAACCGAACCGACCGGGACCCGCTGCAATGCGGCGGCCGCCCGGCGGTGCCACATCGTGTACCACGCGACGAATCCGGCCACGAACAACCCGAGCGACCCCGCAATCACGGTGATCTCCGCCATGCCGATCAACTCCTCCGTGTGAGATCCGCCGGCCGCGACTGGACGGCCCTCCGCCTCACCGAGACCTCACGATCCCCTGCGCCGGTGTGCCGGTCCGAGCCGGCCGTGACCAGGGGCAAAGGTCCTGTTCTGCTCGGCTGGCACGAAACCGCGCCCGCCTGGGCCTCAGGCGGTGCCCGATATCACCGTCGGGCTGGACGCGGACACCTTGCGGGCCCACGCCGCCACGAGTTGGAGCAGCCCGAGATACACCGCCAGCACGATCACGATGACCAACAGGCTCCACCCCGTGAGGTTCCCGCCGAAGACGAGGAAGAGCCCCGCCACGACCACGCCGACGATGCGCATCCCGTTGAGGTGCTCGACGATCCAACCCCCCGTGCGGCGCACCCGCTCCGAACCGGCCGCGGCC
This sequence comes from uncultured Acidimicrobiaceae bacterium, assembly GCA_963755375.1. Taxonomy (GTDB): domain Bacteria; phylum Actinomycetota; class Acidimicrobiia; order Acidimicrobiales; family RAAP-2; genus Bog-473. The sequence goes on from CAVWKG010000016.1 coordinate 1,577,727, forward strand.
CGCCCGGTCCCCGAGGAGAGCGCGTGGGCCTGGGCGCCCACCCAGCGCCCGCCCTTGGCGCAGGTCGAGCGGATCCACACGGCGTAACGGGCCGGCCCGGCCAGCCACGCCCCGAGGGCGATCAGAACGAACACCAGCAGCGTCCAGCGCAGGTCCGTCTTGAGGAACCGCAGCACGGTGTCCCAGACCGCGCCGGCTGCCTGCGTGTTGAAGCCGCCGCCGGCGGCCTGGTTGAGGAACGTGACGCGGCCGAGCGAGAGGCCCGCCAGCAACAGCAGGGTGACCAGGGACACCCCGATCGCCAGCCGCAGCAGCGTCTTGCGGTGCTCGATGGCGAGCACCACCGAGAGGATCGCCAGCACGAGGGCGATGATCGGGATGACCCACTTCAGCTTGACGATCAGGTTGAACAGCCCGGAGAACTTCGAGACCTGCTGCTGCGTCACGACGGTGAAACTCAGACCTTGGCTCTGGCTCGAGACCGTCTTGAGCGGATTGAACAGCGTCACGCCGTGCGAATTGGCCGACGAGATCAGGTTGTTGAGCGCGGGTGACAAGTTGAGGACGATCGCTCCGCCCTTGGCCAGCTTCTTCTGCAACGGTGTCTGCTTGCCGGTGAGGATGTTGATGACGGCCTCGTGGCTGTGCCGGTTCAGCGTGTCCCACAGCCGACCGAACTTCGGACTCGAGAAGACCTTCACCGCGAGGCCTTCGACGTAGGTGTGCACCTCGTCCACGATGGGCGCCACGAGCGGCTTCGCCTTGGCCGGCAGTGCCTGTGTGACCTTGTTCTGCACGAGGTGGGTCGAGAAGAGGGCGTCGGTCGCCCGCGCCGCGAGGTGGTCCACGATGACAGGGTTGCGCGCCAGCGGCGCCATGGTGTTGACGTACTGATCCGTGTCGGTCACGGTCCGGATCGCCCACACCGAGATCACCGACACGGGGATCAAGATCGATGCCAGCACGACGAGCACCCACGCCGAGATGCGGCGGGGCAGATGCCCCCGACGCGTCTTCGTCGTGGTCGGTGCGGCCGGCTCGCCCGGCTGCCCTTCGGGCCTGGAGTCGGCCTCGCCGGCGTCGTCGGCAGGTATCTGGGGTTCCGTGGTGCTCATTTCCGGCCTCTCACCCCCTATGCCTAGTGCCAATCGGACTGGTGCGCACGCATTCCACGGTGTACGACTAGTGGCGTGAATCGAAAAGGGAGCAATTCGAGCGGCCTGCGCATCGTTGTTCTCAGCGCAATCTCGGGGTTCACGGCCCCGCTGGTGTTCGTGAGCGTGATCGTCCTGCGCAAGGCCGAGCGCCGCGGCCGTACCCACTTCCGCTACTGGAATCGGCGCCTGCAGCACGAGATTGCCCGCTGGACCTGAGCGGGCCGGGCCGGCGGTTTCCCTTCGGCCTACGCTGACCCGGTGCTGACCGGGATCGCCCACATCGCCGTCTGCGTTCCCGACGTCGAGGCCGCCACCCGCTGGTACCGCGACGTCCTGGGCCTCGAGGTGCTGTCGCCGCCCTACCGCATGGAGGGCGACCGGATCGAGCGCGACATGGGTGAGCTCGTCCCGTCGCCCGTGGTCGTCCACGCGGCCATCGTGGGCTTTGGGGCGGACGACCGCGTCATTGAGCTGATCGAGTATCCGGCGGCGGACGTCGCTCCGCCCGAGACGGGACGACCCGCCGTCACCAGAGTCGGCATCACACATATCGGCATGCTGTGCGACGACATCGGCGCGACGCGTTCCGAACTCGAGAACCGCGGTGTGGAGTTCCTCACTGCAGGAAGTGCAGACGTGGCCGGGCTACAAACGACCTGGTGCCGCGACCCGTGGGGGACGGTGATCATCCTCATGGAGAAGAGCGCCGATGCCCGGCCCTACTGGGGGCAATGGTCGCCCTCGCCCGGTGTGCGCGCCGTCACGTGAGACCTCTCCATTCCGTGACGGCCGTTGGAAATCGGGCTTTTGGCGGCCATCAGAGCAAGGTTTGAGCACAAAAATCTGCATTCGTGCCCAGAAAGATGTGCATCACGGGGCGCGCGTCGGCCACAATGGGCGCCATGAACAAGAGAGAACTAGCAAAAGCTGTCGCGGTCCAGTCCGATGTCGAGTTGAAGACGGTGATCACCGTCATCGACGGATTCACTGATGTCGTCACCGCCGTCGTTTCGAAGGGCGACCCGGTCTCCATTCCGGGCTTCGCCAAGTTCGTCAAGGTCAACCGTGCTGCACGGATGGGTCGGAACCCGGCCACGGGTGAAGCCATCCGGATCAAGGCGTCCAAGAAGGCGCGCATCACTCCGGTGAAGGCGTTCAAGGACGCCGTCCTGGCCCCCGCCACGGCACCCAAGCTGGTCAAGGGTGCGTACCCGACCAGCGAGGCGGCTGTCGCCTCCGCGGGCAAGTCCGCCGCTCCGGCCGCCGCCAAGAAGGGACCGGCCCGGGCGGCCGCCAAGAAGGCACCGGCCCGCAGGGCCGCCACGGCACGCAAGGCTCCCGCCAAGCGGGCGCCAGCCAAGCGGGCTGCCGCCAGGAAGGCCGCGAAGAGGTAGCGAGCGGGCCCCGTCCCCTCACCCGGGACCGGGCTTCCGCTTTGCTTTTTGGTCTTGCGGCCCCGCTCCGATGGACGAGCCGCCTGGACACGTGGGAGAGGCCGATGCGGGTCCCACTCCCGAACCGCTGGCCGACCGGCCCCTGGCCGAACCACATAGCGACCGGCTGTCACCGAACGATCCGGGCTCCGTGGAGATCATCCGCGCGCACGCCGAGGCCCTGGACGCGGGGGCCGACACCTACGTCGATCCGCGCACGGGGTTGACCGTACTCACCGCCGGCTTTCTCGCTCGCCGGGGCTCGTGCTGCGAGTCCGGGTGCCGGCACTGTCCCTACATGTCCTGAACCACCGCGGGCCGCGCGCGTGCCTCGTATGCTCCGAGCGGCACTCGGCGCAGACGGAGCGGTCACGGCATGAGCGATACCTCACAGGGTCCCGGATGGTGGATGGCCTCCGACGGCAAGTGGTACCCGCCCGAGCTGTGGACCGGTCCACCCAACACGGGACCGGCCGGGCCGGCGACCCACTCCACGCTGCCGGCGTACCCCGCACAAGGATCCGCCTACGGCGCCGGGGCCCCCTACGCGAACTACGGCTACGGCCAGTACGCGCCGCAGGGCCAGGGCGCGCCCTATGGCCGGCCGCTGCAGCGGAAGACCAACGGGATGGCCATTGCGTCACTCGTCTGCTCGTGCGCCGGGATCTTCCTGATTGGCGTGCCAGCCGTCGTGGGCATCATCTTCGGCTTTGTCGCGCGGTCACAGATTCGCCGCTCGCAGGGGGCACAGGGCGGCGGCGGCATGGCGATGGCGGGCATCATCGTCGGCTTCGGCGTGGTGGCACTCCTCGTCATCGTCTTCGCGATCGCAGCAGCCAGGAGGAGTCAGAACAACGATGTCGTCGGTGTCGTCACTCTCGTCACCGCCCTCAGGTAAGGAGCGCAGCACATGCAAGGTCTGCTCTATGGCGTCCGCGGCGAGCGCTGGACGCCACCGGACGAGTCGAACTCCCTCATGGTCGGGCTCTCCCGGACCCCGATGCGCCTCGAGGAGCTCGACCGCCCGACACCCCTGCGGGACGACTGGTGTGTCGCCCAGACGCGGCTGACCGGCATTTGCGGCTCCGACGCCAAGATGGTCTTCATGGATTTCGGCGACGACTTCGGCGACAGCGCGCTGAACGGGTACTTCTCCTTCCCGACGGTGTTCGGGCACGAGGTGGTGGCCGACGTCGTCGAGGTCGGCCCTGCCGTCACCACCATCGCCGTGGGCCAGCGGGTCGTCCTGAATCCCTGGCTCTCCTGCGGGCCGCGCGGCATCGACCCGCCCTGCCCGTCGTGTCAGGACGGCGACTTCAGCCTCTGCTGGCACTTCACCCAGGGCCCGATCGCCGCGGGCATCCACACGGGGACCTCCAAGGACGCGCCCGGTGGCTTCGCCGACTTCCTGCCCGCCCACGAATCGATGCTCATTCCCGTCCCCGAGGGGGTGACCGACGAGGAGGCGGTGCTCGGTGACCCCTTCGCGGTCTCGCTGCACTCGGTGACGCGCCACCCGCCACCGCCCGGCGGCAAGGTGCTCGTCTACGGCGGGGGTGCCCTCGGCAGCACGGCCGTCGCCATCATCAAGGCGCTCTACACCGACGTCGAGGTCATGGTGGTGGCCCGTTGGCCCGCCCAGGCCGCGCTAGCCCGCAGGCTCGGCGCGACCGTCGTCGACCCCTTCCCGGTCGAGCAGCTGCTCGAGGAGGCGGCGGCGTGGTCCGGCGGCGTGTTGCAGAAGTTCGACGGCAGCACGCTGCCCATGGCGCACCCAGGGGGTTTCGACGTGGTCTACGACACGGTGGGGACCGCGCAGACCGCCGAGATAGGCGTTCGTCTCCTCAAGGCCCGCGGCACCATGGTCAAGAGCGGGGTGCACGCACCGGAGCGCTGGGAGTGGTCGCCGCTGTACTTCAAGGAGCTCTCGTGGGTGGGGTCCAACGCCTTCGGAATCGAGGAGGTCGACGGCGTGCGCATGCACGGCATCGCGCACTACCTGCGGCTGGCGGCGGACGGACGGATCGACATGACCGGCATGCTGACCCACACGTTCCGGCTCGAGCAGTGGCGCGAGGCCTTCACGGTGCTGGCCGACCAGCAGGAGAGCGGCGCCATCAAGGTCGCGTTCGACTTTCGCTGAGGGACGGCTGAGGGCGGCACGACGCCGGCTCCCGGCGGCAGGTCGGCCCGGTCGCAGCGGAGCGGCCTCGCGGCATGACGGCACGCACGTGACGGGGTAGCGTCGCGCAGTGGCGGAATCCGCCACCAGTTGTAGCTGGAAGTGACCCAAGGGGGCCTCATGACCACCAGCCCGTCCGTTGCCACACCGGCCTTCGACTTCGATCCGAAGTGGGGCATCGAGTCCCCGTCGACGACGATGTTCGACTTCAACTACACGGGCGGACGGGAACAGCTGCTGCGCCTCTACGACAAGGGCACGCGCCGCCAGTGGATCGGCAGCGACCGGCTCGACTGGAGCCAGGAGGTCGACCTCACCAACCCCGTCGGGATGCCCGACGAGTTACTCCCCATCTTCGGCACCAAGTGGTGGGACGCGATGTCCGACGAGCGCAAGGGCGAGTTCCGCCGCCACGTCGAGGCCTGGCGCTTCAGCCAGTTCATGCACGGGGAGCAGGGCGCGCTCATCTGCACCGCCAAGATCGTGCAGACCGTCCCCGACATCGACTCCAAGTTCTACGCGGCCACCCAGGTCATCGACGAGGCGCGCCACGTCGAGGTCTACAGCCGCTACCTGCACGAGAAGGTGCAACTCGTCTACCCGCTCAATGTGCACCTCAGGGCGCTGCTCGACGACGTGATCGCCGACAGCCGCTGGGACATGACGTATCTCGGCATGCAGGTGCTCATCGAGGGGCTGGCGCTGGCCGCCTTCGGCATCATCCGGAACAACGCCACCGATCCGCTGGCCAAGGCCTTGAATGCCTACGTCATGCAGGACGAGGCGCGCCACGTCATGTTCGGCCGCCTGGCGCTGCGCGACTACTACCCCCAACTCACCCAGGCCGAGCGCGACGAGCGCGAGGAGTTCTGCATCGAGGCCTGCTACCTCATGCGCGACCGCTTCTTAGGTGAAGAGGTCTTCGAGCGCCTGGAGCTGCCGGCCGAGCTCACCACCTACGTCGACGAGAGCGAGTCGCTGCGCGAGTTCCGCAACTTCTTGTTCATGCGCATCGTCCCCATTTTGCGCGACATCGGCCTGTGGGGGCCCAAGCTGCGCACCGCCTTCCAGGAGATGGGCGTGATCGGGTGGGCCGACGCGGACATCGACGCCGAGATGGCGAGCGACGAGAAGGCGGCCCAGGACCTCGACGAGCAGCGTGACGTGCGCATGGCCCACGTGCGGGCGGTGGCCGAACAGGGCTGAGGGTCTGCCTCGGCCGAGGCTGGGTCGGTCGACTGGGTCGGTCGTCTGGGTCGGCCGCCTGCGTCAGCCGCCTTCCAGGGCCCGTTCGAGTCCGTTCTGGATCTGGTGGGTGGGCTCGTTGGTGTCGAGGTAGTCGCGCCAGGCCGTCACCTTGCCGTCGGCGTCGACGTCGATCACCGTGGCGCCGGTCATCTCGATGGGGATGCCGGCCTTGCCTTCTCCCGCGTGAAAGGTGGCGGTGCCGGTCCACTCGAAGACGGCCCAATCCTCACCGCCGCGTATGCGGTCCACCCGCTGGTGCCAGTCCGGGAAGATGGCGTCGGTGTCCCGGGCCACCTTGTGCAGGTCTGTCGTCCACGGGGTCACGGGGTCGCAGAAGCGACCACCCGGGGCGAAGAGGGCGGCGAAGGCGGCAGGCTCGTGGATGGACTCGAACGTGCGGGCCCAGGCGGCCCAGTCCCGCTCCCCTGTGTTCCCTGGTGGCATGCTCATCGCTTCCGTCCCTTTCCTTGGCCGGCGCTGCGCAGGCTCTCGGCGTCGAAGGTCACCACCGCGTCGTCGAGCGGCAGGACGACCTGGGGCTGGACGAACTGGTGCGCCTCGGCCACGAGTTTGACCGCCGTGCCCCAGGCCGTGAACCCGACGGCGTGGCGAGCGAAGCTCATGGGTCCCTCGGTGACCTTGACCCCGACGACCCCTTCTCCCCCGACCTCGAGGGCGGAGGACTGCATCTTCTCCATGGCCGACTCACGGGCCGAGTACATGGCCTCGGTGTAGTTCGTCAGCTCGACGTTCTGCCGCGTCTGCTTCATGGCGGCGCCGGCGGTGCGGCGCGGGGCGTAGACGAAGCTCGCTCCGAAGGCGAGCCCGACGGGCATCCAGCCGGCTCGCTGCAGCAGCGTGAAGTCGCGGGCGGACAGGTCGGACACGAAAGGCATGGCCAGGGCGGCGTCGTGGCCCCGGCCGTCCTTGCCGTTCACCGGGCGCACGGCGGTGCCGACCAGCTCTACGTCGATGTGGTGCGTGCGCACCGACACCTCCACCCGCACACCGACTACGCCGTGCCCGTGCACCTTGCCGCACTCCCCGCGCAGGAGGCGGGCCGCCTGGTCCACCGCGGCGTTGTGGGCGTCGGAGGCGAGCGAGATGGCGCCCCTCCCCCAGTTCCAGACCCCGACCGGGACCGACACCACGGCCACGCCGCACACGAGGTCGAGTGGCTCCCAGCCGGCGGCGTGCAGGAGGAGCGCCTCGTCGACCGAGAGGTCGGACGTGATGCCGCGTTCTCTGGATGGGGGCGCCGGGGCGGCCAAGGCCTGGGCCCCCCGGAGCATCTCGGCACGGATGTCCTGCACCGGGGCGGTATCCGGGCTCATGCCAGCCGCACGGTGGGCCTCGGCAGCAGTACCGGGTCGAAGTCCTTGAAGCGCCGCACCCGGTTGCCCCGCAACGTGCAGTCGATGACTTCGTCACCCTGGGAGAGCTCCCGGGTGACGACGTCCATCATCGCCCCGTGCAGCTCGTCGCCGGCCAGCTGTTCGCGCACGTGCTTGCGGGCCAGCTGCCGCGACGCCATGTGCGCCTTGCTCACCTGTTCCACCAACGCGGGGCCCTGCGTCCCCCACCCACCCATGGAGCCCTCCATGTAGTACTCGGTCATGCAGTAGGCCCACACCCGGACCGAGGCCAGGGCCGCCACCACCGCCACCGGCATGAATCCGGCCTCTATGGACTTGGTCAGGCGCTGCCCCGCCAGATAGGTGCTCCACGGCACCCCCCCGGCGGGCGGCGGACCGCCCTCCACGGTCACGGCCGTGCCCAGGAAGTGGAACTCGGTCGTCCCGGAGTCGGCCACGGCGGAGACCCGGTCCGCCACGCCGATGACCCCGTGGGCGCCGAGCGTGCCCGCCTCCTCGAGCATGCGTGCGTACGCCGTCCCGTAGCCCTGGGCCCAGGCCCCCTCGACCCAGGACTGCTCGAGGTTCTGGCCCCACGAACGGTGCTCGTTGGAGACGAAGCCGTGCGGGCAGCGGTAGGTCTCCGAGTACGACCCCGGTGTCTGCTGCCCCCCGACGTAGGGTGACATACCGCGCATGGTGCCAGAGCCGGGCCCGTACCAACCCCACTGCATGACGCAGAAACCCTGCACCAGGGCCACCGGCTGCAGACCGAGGTCGAGGCAGGCGGCGAAGTCGGGCACACTCAGGCCCGAGGAGAACGCGCTCGACTCCAGGCGGCGCACGGCCGCCTCCGGCAGGTCGCCGGCCGCCGGGTCGGGCGTGCCCGGTTCCAGCAGGTCGCTCATCAGTTGTCGAGCGAGATGATCGTGGTCGGTTTGGGCAAGGTGACCTCGCCGCTGGTCTTGGTGACGGCCGTGCCGAGCGCCAGGAACTCGATGGTGTGCGAGCCCCACTGGTGCGACTTTTCCTCCAGGCGCACGCCCACGATGCCGCTGGCCTCCAACCGGCCTGCCTCGTCCTGCATGCGCGTCATGGCCAGCTCCCGGGCCTCGTAGAGCGCCTGGGTGAAGTTGGGCAGCTCCACGTTCTGCCCCATGGAGCCCAGGGCCTGGGTGAACTTGCGGTGCGCGATGTGGAAGACGCACGTGCCCATGACGAGACCCTGCGGCACGTGCCCGGTCTGCATCAAGGTCCAGAAGTCCTGACCCGAGAGGTCCGAGGTGAAGGGCTTGCCCTGCACGTTGCGGTACGAGTTCCCGTCCTCTGCCTTGACCGCCGTGCCGAACGCGATGAACTCCGCCGAGTCGTTGCCCCACTCGTAGTAATTGACGTCCAGCCGGACGCCCACGACGCCGTCGGCCCCGAGCTCCTCGGCCTCCTCTTCCATCCGGTTCATGGCGAGCTCGCGGGCGGTGTACATCGCCTCGGTGAGCTTGGTCAGCTCCTGGCTCTGGCCCCACTTCCGGGTCTGAATGCCGATGTGGTAGATCGACGAGCCCATCACGAACCCCAGCGGATGGAAGCCCGCCTCCTTGACGAGAAGGAACTCGTTGACCGAGAGGTCGGAGGTGAAGAGGCCGTGCTCCAGTTCCTCGAGCCGGTGCGCGGCGTCCTTGGGCAGGTCGTGCGGCACGGGCGGCGGTACGGCCGCCTCGGCCGGCGCCGCCTCCGTCGGCTGCGGCGTTTCCTGAGTCACGATTGCCCTCCGATCACGATGTTCTCCAATGCCTGACGGGTCTGGTCGCTGTGCGCCGCCTCCGACTGCAAGGTGGTCAGCAGCCGGGTGAGCCAGACGTCCATGCCGACCTGCTCGCTGCGGATGCGGATGCCGCCCGAGGAGTGCCCGATGCTGCAGCGCACGGTGCCGCCCTCCACGTTGGCCTCGAGGGTGTCGTCGCCCAGGGCGACGCGCACCGACTTGATCTCGTCGGACTTGCGGAAGCGTCCCGCTCGTTCGATCGTGATCCGGCCGCCGAGCGCCTCGGAGAGCTGGGCCACCAGCAGCTTGAGCATGATCCGCAGATCGGTGCGGTTCGAGGCCAGCTGCGAGACGGCCATGCTCAGGTCGAAGGCCGCGTCGTCCGCCCCGGCCCCGGCCCCCGCCCCGGTCTCCTCGACCGCGTCCGTGCCCGCGCCGGTCTCTGCTCCCGTGCCTTCGAGTGATCCACCTGGCGAGCCGGCAGGCTCCATTGACATCGGGCGCATCGTACCGCCACCTTGCGGCGGTGCCCCTACGGCCGGTGATCAGGCCGAACGCGGCTCGCAGATCACGACCGGGATCTCCCGGCCGGCCTTCTTCTGGTAGCTGTCGTAGCCCTTGTAGCGGGCGACGATGTCGGGCCAGAGCGCTGCCTTCTCCTCTGGCGACGCCGTCCGGGCCCGCATGGCACGGGTCTCGCCGCTGATCGTGACCCGCACATCGGGGTTGGCGACCAGGTTGCGGTACCACTGCGGGTCGCGCTGGTCGCCGCCCTTCGAGGCGATCAGCACGACCCGGCTCTCGTCGTGGATGGGCGTGGTGAGCATGGTGGTGCGCGGCTGACCCGACTTCCGCCCGATCGTCTCGAGCTCCACTCCCGGCATGCCGAAGAGGACGTTGGGCCAGCGGCCGCCCGTCACGCGCAGCGCCGCCTTGTGTGTCAGGTTCAAGAGCTTGAACCCGGCGTCCACGACGGGCTTGCGTTGTTCGGTCATCGGTATCCTCGTCTCGCTGTCGTGTGTCGTCTGTCGTGTGTCGTCTGTGGTCTGTGGTTCGACGTCTGCTGCGGCTGCCGCCACGCTCACGCAGCTTCTGGGTGCGTGCATCCCAGTCTGTCGCCGCCTGATCGCCCGGTCGGCCCGTTGTCGTGCTCAAGTGCTCAAGCGCTCAAGTGCTCACGTGCTCCCGACGAAGCTATAGGGAACGCGCGAGGGGCGGGCGCCCCGAACGCCACGCCCGTATGAACTCCATGAATTCGAGGTGAACGCACTGTTCCTGCCCCCCGGAGCCGCAACCCGCTCGATAGGATGCGGGCCGCCGTCCGCAGGGAATCGGTTGGGGGAACGACGAACACGGATCCGATAGGGAGGACGGTGACCATCTCACCGCTGCACAGGCAACGCCGGGCCCATGGCGGGACGGGGACCATCGGCGTCGCCCCCGCACGCCTTCTGGTGCGCCCGCTTCTCGCGGCCCTCATCGTGCTCATCGGGGCGGTCGCCTCCGTCGGCATCGCCGCGGTCGCCGCGCCGGCGGCCGGTGCGGCGAACTGGTCCCCGGTCCATGCCGGCGACTTCCCCGACCCGAGCATCCTCCAATGGGGTGGTTCCTACTACGCCTTCGCCACCCAGAACTTCGCTGCGGCGAGCCAGACGATCAACATCCAGGTGTCGACCTCTTCGGACGGGGTGAACTGGAGCCAGATGACAGGCGTGGACGCGCTGCCCACGGTCGGTTCGTGGGCCAAACCCGGTGAAACCTGGGCGCCCAGCGTCGCGCACGACGCCGCTGACAACGACTTCGTCATGTACTACACCGCCACCGAGATCTCGACGGGCGACCAGTGCATCGGCGTGGCGACCTCGCCCGGCCCCCTGGGCCCGTACCGGGACACCCAGCCCACACCCGTCGTGTGCCAGGACGGAATCGGCTACGGCGCACCGACGGTCGACGGCAGCTTCGGCGGCAGCATCGACCCGGACATCTTCACGGATTCGAACTCGGGCAGCTCCTGGCTGGTCTGGAAGAGCGACGGCAATCACCTGAACCCGCCCATGAGCACCATCATCTGGTCCGTGCCCCTCACAAGCCACTTCTTGCCCGCGAGCAGCAATCCCACCGAACTCATGGCAGACGACCAGTCGTGGCAGAGCCGCATCGTCGAGGGCCCCGACATGGTCGAAACGACGAGCGGGTCGACGAGCTCCTACACCCTCTTCTACTCCGGCAGTGACGAGGGTGCCTCCACCTACGCCATCGGCTGGGCCAGTTGCCCTTCCGGCCCCGCCGGCGCCTGCACCGATCGGTCGAGCTCGGGTCCACTGCTCGCCACCTCCTCGGGGATGTCCGGGCCCGGCGGCCCCGATGTGTACGAGCTGCCGCCGTCGGGTGGGTCGCCCGGACAGATGGTGATGGCCTTCGCGGCATGGCAGGGGTCGACGATCGGCTACCTCTCGTGCGGCATTCGGCCCATGTACCTGGCCGACGTGAGCTTCCAACCGAACGGCGTCGGCCCAGCCATCCCCGCCGTGTCGCCGTACAACCCCGGCGCGGCACCCTCCGGCAACCCGACCTGCTCGCAATCGCGGCACCCCGCTCCTGGATACTGGCAGGTCGGCTCGGACGGCGGCATCTTCAGCTTCGGCGGCGCGCAGTTCTACGGCTCCACGGGTTCCATGCGGCTCAACAAGCCCGTCGTCGGCATGACCGCGACCCCTGACGGCAACGGCTACTGGCTGGTCGCCAGCGACGGCGGCGTGTTCGCCTACGGGGACGCCGGCTTCTACGGCTCCACGGGCAGCATCACGCTGAACAAACCGATCATCGGCATGATCTCCACCATCGACGGCGGAGGCTACTGGCTGATCGCCAGCGACGGCGGCGTGTTCGCCTTCGGTGACGCCAAGTTCTACGGCTCTGCGGCCAGTGATGGACTGGCCTACCCGGTGACGGCGGCGGCGCCCGGCTTCCTCGGCGGCGGCTACTGGCTCGTCGACGCCAACGGCCAGGTCTTCAACTTCGGCGACGCCCAGAACGAGGGCCAGCCCGCCTTCGCGCCGGGCGGCTACCGCATCACCGGCATGGCGGGCACGCAGAGCTCGAGCGGGTACTGGCTCGCCAGTGCCAACGGCAACGTGGCGGACTTCGGCAACGCGGCGCCCTACGGCTCCATGTACGGGACCGCGCTGAATGCGCCGGTCGTCGGGATGGCCACCAACGTCGGCGCCACTGGATACTGGCTCCAGGGCGCCGACGGGGGCATCTTCACCTTTGGCGGCGCCGAGTTCTACGGCTCTATGGGCGGCCACCGGCTCAACGCGCCCATGGTCGGCATCGCGTCGACCTGACCCGCCCGGACAGTCCGCCGGCGGAGAGAGCCCCGGCAACGGCCCGACCCGAACGAGTCGGGACCGGGGCATCGGGGCGCTCTCCCCGCCTTCCAGCCACCTGGATCTTTCTGAAGCCACCGAGCGCCGCGCGTTCCCGTGTGCAGAACCCCGCCGCCGCCGTCTCGGGCCGTGGCGTCGTCCGTCCGCCTGCCCGAGGGTCATACGGTCTGAGGGCCCCGGAGGATTGCGGCCTATCCTGGGGCGACGCCGGCCGGGGGGCCCGGGCGCCGGCCATTGACAACCGCGACCCACAGGCGGCACCGGCAAGGGAGGGCAGGCTCATGACAGGCAGTACGGGCGGATTCGAGTTGCGGGGCATCAACCATCTCGCCCTCGTCTGCCGCGACATGGAGCGAACGGTGGACTTCTACACCAACGTCCTGGGTATGCCGCTGGTCAAGACGATCGAGCTGCCGGCCGGAATGGGCCAGCACTTCTTCTTCGACTGCGGCGGCGGAGACTGCCTCGCCTTCTTCTGGTTCCCCGACGCGCCCGATGGCGTGCCGGGCGTCAGCGCGCCGGCGGCCCGCCCCGACCAGGGCGATCTGACGAGCGCCATCGGCTCCATGAACCACGTCGCCTTCGACGTCGCCCCCGAGAAGATGGAGGAGTACCGCGACCGGCTCGTCGCCGCCGGCATCGACTGCACCGAGATCGCCAATCACGACGACTCCGAATGGGGCATCAGCGACGCCATGCACTCCGGTGTCTTCGTCCGCAGCATCTACTTCCAGGATCCCGACGGCATCCTGCTCGAGTTCGCCTGCTGGATGCGGGAGTTCAGCCTCACCGACGTCTCGCACGTCCCGGCCAAGGCCGTCGACGCCAACCTGGCCGCCGAACCCGAGCTCCCGGCCCAGCCGATCCAGGTCTGATTCACCGACACCCACCCATGCCCCGCCTCCGCCAGGTCTCCAAGGACGAGGCCACCGCGCCGATCGTCACCACCATGTACGAGTGGCTCTTCGAGGGCCGCGACCCCGTGGCCGAGCCGGGCCGCTGGGACGGCACGACCGGCGACTGGTGGACCGTGTTCGCCCTCAGCCCCGACATCCTCGACCACTGCGTCAAGGGGTTCGGCCTCTACCAGTCGCCCACACGGGCCCTCGACCCCAAGCTGCGCGAGCTCGGCCAGATACGCGCCGGCTACGCCGCGGCCAGCCAGTTCGTCTTCAGCCAGCACGCCAAGTCCATGCGCGAGCTCGGCATGCCCGACGAGCAGATCACGCACATCCCGGCGTGGAGCGTGGCCCCCGCGGGCACCTACGACGCCGCCGAGCGGGCGGTCCTCGCCTACACCGACTGCCTCGTCTACGACCACGGCCGTGTCCCCGACGAGCTCTTCGCCGAGCTGCAGCGCCACCTCGACGACGTCGCCATCCTGGAGCTCACCTACATCACGACGCTGTATTTCCAGCACGCCGTGATGTCCAAGGCGCTGCGCACCGAGTTCGACGATCGGAACGATCCCATCGTCGAGGTGCCGGGACCTCTGGGGGCCACCGCGATGCATCCGGGCCCGGGCCGGTGACGGCGGCCCACGTCGTCCAGCCAGACGACGAAGCCCGCCACACGCCCGACGGCGAGGACCTGTGGAACGAGTCCTATTACTGCGACTTCGTCCGCGCCGACGGCACCATGGGCGGCTGGCTCCGGCTCGGCCTCTATCCCAACCGCCAGGTCGCCTGGTGGACCACCTGGATCGTCTGGCCCGACCGCCCGGGCGTCTGCTCCGTCGATTACCGGGCCCAGGTCCCGCCCGGTGACGGCCTGATCTCCGAAGCCGCCACCGCCACATCCGACTCCGACTCCGACACCACGAGCCGGATCGAGATCGACCTGCGCCGCCCGCTCGAGGAGTTCCGCCTCGCCGCGGACACACCGGCCCGCATCATCGACCCACCCGAGGACGTCTACGACCACGGCGAGGCGACGGGGACCCCCGCCCGGCTCGGCCTCGACCTCACGTGGACGACCGACGGCGTCCCCTACCACTACGACCTGACCACGCGCTACGAGATCCCGTGCCTCGTCTCGGGCTCCGTCACCGTCGACGGCGAGACGTTCGACGTCGACGGGCAGGGCCAGCGCGACCACTCCTGGGGCGTGCGGGACTGGTGGGCCTTTGGATGGTGCTGGTGCTCCATGCGCCTCGACGACGGCACCCGGGTCCACCTGGCCGACATCCGCATGAACATCGGCGTCCCCGTCTTCTTCGGATACATCCAGACGCCGGGTGAGGTCTATCCGGCCGCGGCGCTCACGGTGACCGAGGACCTTGGAGCGCACGGCTTCCCGGCCCGGGCGCGCATCGAGATCGCCGCCGACCCCGGCCCCGGCCCCGAGCTCGAGCTGGGGATCGAGGTGACACCCGTCTCGTTCGGCCCGGTGCTCCTGCGCAACGACGACGGCCGCACCAGCCGGTTCCCCCGGGCCATGGTGCGCTGCCGCACCGACGACGGCCGCGAGGGTGCGGGCTGGATCGAGTGGAACCAACCGGACGCCGTCCCGGCCCCGGCACAACCAACCCACAACACCTGAAAACCCCCACCCGTGTGACCAGGGCCGCCGCTCCTGCACCGGCATCGGCGGCGCAAGTGCGACGCCGGGCCGTCGTTAATTTCAGCGTGAGAGCAAAGACCGACGAATCGCCCCGTGCCCGCTCGTGCCCGCGCCCAGGCTCCGGATTGGGAGGCCGCCGCCGCACCCGCCTCGCCCGCGCCCGCACCCGGATCCGCCGATCGCACCGGCCGCTGATCGCCACGGCCCTCCCCCTCACCGCCCTCGCCGTCACCACTCTCTGGATGGGATCGACGGCCACCACCGCCGCCTCCGCCGCCCCAGCCGCCGCCGCCCCAGCCTCGGGCGCCCCCGCCGCCGCCACACCATCCACGGCCACCACGCTCCCCACCGGATCCAGCCCCGCCGACCGCTGGATCCACAAGGCCATCGCCGCCGAGCAGAACTTCGGCAGCGTCCACGTCGACGGCACCATCACGCAGGGCAAATCCGAGATACTCCTCGACCTCCTCGTGAACCGTGACGGCGAGGGCGGGGGCGAGTTCGTCCAACAAGGCAACCTCATCAAGATCGAGCGGGTCGGACCGCTCCTCTACTTCAATGCGCCCACGAAGTTCTGGGCCGGCCACGCCACGGCCGCCCAGACCCAGGAGTTCGGGGGGAAGTGGATCGAGTTCTCCGCCGTCGACCCCCGCTTCACCTCCTTCGACCAGTTCCTCGATGCGGCCGATCTCGTCGTCGCGGCCTTCCAGGGCCACACGGCACCGCTCACCCTCAGCCGCCCCACCACGTTCGCCGGCCACAGGGTCGTGGTCGTCAAGGACACGGTCACGAACGGCGGGAAGAAGAGCACGGGCCGGATGTACATCGGCACCGCCGGCCCGGCCTACGTGTACAAGATCGTCGACGACACCCCGGGCAACGTGAGCACCGTCGTCTTCACCCACTACGGCAAGGGCGTCACGCTCGCCGTCCCGCCCAACGCCATCAACCTCTCGTAGCGCTGCTTTCGACAGAGCCTTTCAGGCGGCTCGCCGGGTCCTCCTGCCGGACCGATCCCGGCGGACGGAGCGCAGCGGCCCCGGACTACTTGAACATGTCGCCGAGGACCTTGGCCGCCCCGACGCCGGCGGCCGCGCCTTCGACGCCGTGGTGGTCGTCCCGGTCGGGCATGTACTCGCCGATCACGCCGGCGAGGATCGGCAGCGGCATCGACTGCAGCCAGATCCGGCCCGGCCCCGTCAGTACGGCGAAGTGGTGCCCGTCCGAGCCCATGTACCGGTTGGCCAGGCCGGGCACCTTCTGCACGGAGAAGGTGACGGAGGCTTGGAAGAGGCCGGCGTGGCCGGGGTGCACCCGCATCGTCTGCCCGGCGGCCAGGTCGTAGACGATCACCTCGCCCGAGAGGTCGATGAAGGCGCGGCCGGTGCCGCCGACCTTCTGGAGGATGAAACCTTCGCCGCCGAAGACGCCGCCCCGGAACGACTGCTGGAATCCCATGGACAGCTCGATCCCCGGAGTGGCCGCCATGAAGCCGTGCCGGTGGACCATGAACTCGTTCCCGGGGGCCACGTCGATCGGCAGGATGTGGCCGGGGAACTTGGAGGCGAAGGCGATCGAGCCGGCGCCTCCCTGGGCGGTGTACGTCGTCATCATGAAGCTGGCACCCGAGACGGCCCGCTTGACGGCTCCCATAAGGCCTTTGCCGCCCATGCCGCCGCCGGTGTTGGTGGCCATTTGGACTGCGTCCGACATCCAGCTGAACTCGCCGGCCTCGGACACGATGGACTCGCCGTCGGCGAGCGAGAGCTCGAGCACCGGCATCGTCGTTCCGTGGATCGTCTCTTCCATGGTGGGCCTCCTCGGGGTAGCTGTTTTGCCGGTCTGGCTGTATCGGTATGGCTGTATCTCAATTGTGGCTGTCGTTGTGGCTGTCGGTCTCGCTGTGCTGCGGCTGTGCTGCGGCAGGCGGTGCGGCTGTGCAGACGTTTTGAGGCGTCCGGCGGTTACGCGATGGTCGTGCCGTGGCTCCTGCCTGGATTGGGTCGGTGCTCTGGATTGGGCAGCTCCACGTCCTCCACGTCCGCCGACAGTAGGTCGGCACCGGGTCCCTGCGCTCCTGAGACGAGGCGCTCGGCCAGGGTCACCTCCATGAGACCCAGCGCCATCCCGAAGAGGTCGCCGAGGATGAAGGTGGTGAGGAACACCGCCCAGATGTGCTCGTGGGGCACCAGGTCGGCCACCAGGACCACGACCTCGTGCTCGACCGCCAGCGGCAGGGTGATGAAGCAGAACACCAACATGAAGTGCGGCCACACCATCTTCAGCGAGCGCCTGAAGGCTTCGGGCACCGACGTGTCGAGCAGGTTGATGAGTGGCCCGACCAGGGCGAACAGCGTCCCCGCGATCAGACCCGGGAGGATGAGCAGGAGCGAGGCCACCGCGCCGATCACGACCAGGATCGCCTCGGCCACGAGCAGGCGCAGCCACGGCAGGGTGCGCAGCACGACGAAGACGGGCTGGGCGGGCTCGTTGCGCTCCACCGAGCCGACCAGACGCTCGAGCATGCCGGCGTAGAACGTCAGCCCCAGCGTGGAGGCGCCGAAGAGGAACACTCCGGCAATGGACTCGAGCCCCAGGCGGTCGACGGCGACCTCGGTGTAGAAGGTGCCCTGGATCGCATCGAGCCCGAAGATGACCAGGGCGGGCACGATGACCCGGCTCGGCTCCATCCTGGCGGTGCGCCACGCCATCGACGTGAGCTCCAGCGGGTGGAGGCGGTGGCGGGGCGGCTTTTCGGGCTGCGCCGACCGGTCGGTCGGCTGCCCGTGCGCTCCCGTGCCGCCTGTGGTCATGGGGCTGTGCTGGTCATCCGGCCCATCCGGCCCAGGCGGCCCTTCCGGCTCATGCGGGATTGAACCCGTCGCCGACGAAGTCGAAGAGAACCTGGTCGGGGTCGAAGGGCGCCGTTGCCCCATCCAGGCGGTGGTGGCCGATCGTCGTGACGGTGCCCTCGGGGGCATCGAAACCCAACTCCGTGAAGCCGGCGGCGGCGAACTCGGCCCGGATGACCGGTGTGTAGTCCGGCGGCCGCCGGTGCCGGGTCCACACAACGTGGCCGCCCGGGACGCAGAAGCCCCGCATCGCCCGGATGGTGCGCGTGATGTCCGCCGCGCTGATGTTCCCGAACACGCCGCACACCAGCACGACGTCGGCGGGCACGTACTCGGCGTACCAGTGGCACTGCGACGCGTCGCCCTCGACGATCCGAATCCGGCCGGCCATGCCGGCGCCGGCGGCACGGTCCCGGGCGAAGGCGACGAGGTCCGGATCGAGCTCGACCAGGAGCGCCGAGACCTCCGGACCCCTTGGATGGGTCGCCACCACATCGATGACGTCACACCCCTGGCCCGCACAGAGGCTCACGATCCGGATCGGCCCTGGATTGGTATCCGGCGCCGGGGCCCGAGCCGGCAGCTCGTCCAACGCATCGCGCACCATCGACTGCACCGACGACAACCGCTGCGACAGGTTCGAGGTCGGATCCTCATACGCCGCATGCCACCGCACCCAGTGCGAATCGGTGCCCGCCTCCGCGCGTTCTGGATGGTCCCCGGACGCCATGACCGCCCATCGTAGGGTGGTCCGGGTGACGCCCCGATGATCAAATACCTCGGCTCCAAGCGCCGCCTCATCCCCGTCCTCAGCGGGATCTGCCAGGCCTCGGGTGCCCGTACCGCGCTCGATCTCTTCACCGGCACCACCCGCGTGGCCCAGGCCTTCAAGGCCCAGGGCGTGCACGTCACCGCCGTCGACAGCGCCCGCTACGCGCACACCTTCGCCCGCACCTACATCGAGGCGGATGCGGCCGCCACCGATTCTGGCGCGCTGCGGGCGGCGGTCACCCATCTGAACGACCTCCCGGGCAAAGCGGGTTACGTCACGGAGACCTTCAGTCATCAGGCCCGCTTCTTCCAACCGCAGAACGCCGCTCGGATAGACGCCGTGCGGGACGCCATCGACTCGGAGTATGCGGGGTCACCCCTGTTCCCCCTCCTGTTGACGTCACTGATCGAGGCGGCGGACCGGGTGGACTCGACGACGGGCGTGCAGATGGCGTACGTGAAGCAGTGGGCGCCGCGGTCGTCCAATCCGCTGGAACTGCGCGTGCCGGAGTTGTTGGCGGGGCGGGGGCGCGCCATCCAGGGCGATGCGGTGGCGTTGGCTGCGGGGTCGGGGGCGGGATCGGGGGCGGGGGCGGGGTCGGGTGGGGGTGACCTCGGGCATTTCGACTTGGCGTATCTGGATCCGCCGTACAACCAGCACCGGTATTTCACCAACTATCACGTGTGGGAGACGCTGGTGGCCTGGGATGCGCCCGAGGCCTACGGCGTGGCGCGCAAACGGGTGGACGCCCGCGACCCATCCACGCACTCCGCGTTCAACTCGAAGCGGACCATGCCGGCCGCGCTGGCGTCGGTGGTGCAGTCGGTGGACTGCGACCTGCTGGTGCTGTCGTACAACAACGAGTCGTGGCTCGAGCTAGAGGAGCTCGAGGCGATGTGCGCCATCCGGGGAGGGTCCGCCGGTGGCGGCGTGCGGCGCGACGTGGCGACGCTCGCCTTCGACTCGACTCGATACGTCGGGGCCCGCATCGGCATCTTCGACCCCTCCGGACGCAAGGTGGGCCGGGTGAGCCACCTCTCCAACCAGGAGTTGCTGGTGATCGCCGGCAGGCCGGCGCTGGTGCGGCGCGTCATCGAGGCGGTCGGGAACACGCCACTCACGGCGGCGCCCGTCGGTCCTCGTCGCTCCCGTCGTGGCAGCACGGCGGCCGGAACCACCTCCGGCGCCCCTGGCGGAGTCACAGGGGGAGCCACCGGCGCTGCCTTCGATGCAGTCGCAGAGGGTGTGGTGGATCGGCTACAACAGGCAACGTGAGCAAGCACGATCACGGCGGCCACCGCAGCGGGTCCCATGACGACAGCTCCTCCGACGAAGCTGCTGCGGGAGTCACAGACGGCGACGGCGGCACAGGTGGCGCCACGGGCGACGGCAGAGACGACGGCAGAGGCGACGGTACAGGCGACGGCGCAGCTGGCACCAAGACAACCGGGCGTGCCTATCCACGGCTGGAGGACTCCGACCTCTCGCTGAAGCTCTCCAAAGACGAGGAGGCCAAGCGTCTCGGGAAGGCGCAGCGCCGCCTGCTCCACTTGCGGCTGATCAATGGCGGTCAGCTCAACGAAGGCAACCTCGGCCCTCCGGTGTGCGTCGTCTTCGAGGGGTGGGACGCCGCCGGCAAGGGCGGAGCGATCAAGCGGCTCGTCGAGCCGCTCGACCCCCGACACGTACACGTCGCCCCGTTCGCCGCGCCCACACCCGACGAGCTGCGCCATCACTTCCTGTGGCGGTTCTGGCCGCCGCTGCCCGGGTGGGGCGGCATGACCATCTTCGACCGCAGCTGGTACGGGCGCGTGCTCGTCGAGCGGGTCGAGAATCTCGCCACCGAGGTGCAGTGGCGCCGGGCCTACGAGGAGATCACCGACTTCGAGCACTCCTTGGCCGAAGAGGGAATGGTCGTCATCAAGCTCTGGATGCACATGTCGCACGAGGAGCAGCTGCGCCGGTTCATACGGCGGCGGGACGATCCGCTCAAGGCGTGGAAGCTGACCGACGAGGACTGGCGCAACCGGGAGAAGCGGCCGCAATACGACGACGCGGTGTCGGACATGCTGCGCTTGACGAACGGCCCGTTGGCGCCCTGGGACGTGATCTCGTCTGAGAGCAAGCGCAACGGGCGGGTCGAGGTGATCGAGACGGTGATCCGGCACATGGAGGAGGGGATGGAGCGCTGGGGCGTCCCGGTGCCGCACGGTGACGAAGAGGAGAAGACCGAGCTGGCCCTGTCCTTCGATGACGCGGAGTTCCAACACGATCCGGGTGGGTCGGCCAATGGGGGCTCGGATGGTGCCGGTGGTGCGGGTGTTTCCCGTGGTGCCGCGGCCTCCGATGGTGCGGGCGCAGACGAGCGCCTCCACGCATGAGCCCCACCCCAGGAGTGCCGCCCGCCCGGCCAGGCATCACGATCCCTTTCGACGGGATCCCCTTGCACGCCCACCGCGAGTGGTTCGCCCGCCTGCGGGCGCTGGGGTACACGGATCTGTGGTCAGCCGAGGTCGACGGCGCCGACGGATTCACGCCACTCGCCCTGGCCGCCGCATGGGAGCCGGAGCTGAATCTCGGCGTGGCCATAACCCCCGCCTACACACGCGGACCGGCGCTCCTGGCCCAGAGCCTGGCCTCCATGGCCGACGCCGCACCGGGACGCTTCTTCTGCGGACTCGGCGCCTCGTCGCAGGTGATCGTGGCCAACTGGAACGGCCTCGCCTTCGAGAACCAGTACCGGCGCATCCGGGACACGCTGCGGTTCCTGCGTCTGGCCTTCAGCGGCGAGAAGGTGACCGAGGACTTCGAGACGTTCAAGGTCAAGGGGTTCCGCCTGGCCCGAATTCCCGAGCAGCTGCCCCCCGTCTACCTGGCGGCGCTGCGTCCCGGCATGCTGCACCTGGCCGGGAAGGAGGCCGACGGGGCCATCCTGAACTGGCTCAGCGCAGAGGACGTCACTACATCCGTGGCCGAGGTGTCCAAGGCGGCGGGCGGGGCGGACCGGGAGATCGTTGCCCGGATCTTCGTGATCGTCACCGAGGACGACAAGCTCGCCCGCACCGTGGGGCGACGGATGATCACCGCCTATCTCAACGTGGAGGCCTACGCGGAGTTCCACCGCTGGCTGGGCCGGGGCCCGGCGCTCCAACCGATGTGGGACGCCTGGGCCGCCGGCGACCGCAAGGGCGCGCTCGCAGCCATCCCCGACGAGGTGGTGGACGATCTGGTGGTGCACGGGTCCGTGGCGGAGTGCCGGGCTCATATCCAGCGCTACGTGGACCACGGGATCACCATCCCGGCCCCCGCGGTCATTCCGCTCGGGATGGACCTGGCTGAGGCCGTGGCTGGTCTGTCGCCGTCGGCCGGGTAGGGCAGACGATCGGGCCGGGGGTCGGATTCGGGTCTCGACGGGGTCGGGGTCCGGGCCGGGGTCGGGGCCGGGGCCGGGGTCGGGGCCGGGGTCACGGAGTGCGGCGGGCGGGCGGAGCCGCCCAAGGGACGTAAACGAGACGAAGCGGAGGATTTGGGGGCGACATGGCAGAGATCGACTTCCGCACCACATCGCTGGCCGAGCTCAGCCGCTCGATCCGGACCAAGGAGGTCAGCGCACGTGAGCTCACCCAGGCCGCCCTGGATCGGATCCAGAGGCTCGACCCGGCCTACAACGCCTTCGTCGCCGTGGATGGGGAGCGGGCGCTGGCCGAGGCCGACGGGGTCGACCACGCGATCGCTGCCGGCGTCGACCCGGGGCCCCTGGCCGGGATCCCGCTCGGGGTCAAGGACCTCCAGAACGCCATCGGCTACCGCACCACGTACGGCTCGGCACTGCACGCCGATGACCCGCCCGCCACGGCCGACGACCCCTTCGTGGCCCGGATGCGGGCAGCCGGCTGTGTCGTCGTGGGCAAGACCAACACGCCCGAGTTCGGCTGGATGGGCAACACGACCAACGCCATCTTCGGCCCCTCTCTGAACCCCTTCGACACTCGCAGAGGACCGGGTGGATCGTCCGGCGGGGCGGCGGCGGCGCTGGCGGCCGGGATGGTGCCCCTCGCGACGGGGTCCGACGGCGGTGGATCCATCCGGATCCCTTCCGCCTGCTGCGGCCTCTCGGGCATGAAGCCGAGCCTCGGCCGGGTGCCGGCCGGCGGCCCCAACCCACCTGGCTGGATAGACCTTTCGACCAACGGCCCCATGGCCCGCCGCATTGCCGACGTCGCCCGCGCCCTCGACGTCGCCGTCGGCCCCGACCCCACCGACCTGCGCGCTCTTCCCCGCCCCGAGGCCAGCTGGCTGGCGGCCCTTGACGACCCCCACGTCCCGGTCCGGATCGCTTACGCCCCCACGCTCGGCTACGCCACCGTCGACACCGAGGTGGCTGCCGCCTGCGAGCGCGCCGTCGGGGTGCTGGAGTCGCTGGGCGCCGAGGTCGTCGTGCTGGACTCCGTTTTTGAAGCCGACCCCGTCGGTGATTTCCTCACCTTGACGGGGGCGGCCACCTTGCGCACCCTGCGGCCCTTCATGGGTCACCCGCGCTGGGAGGAGGTCCATCCGGTCCTGCGGCACTTCGTCGACGCCGCGCAGTCGACCACGGCCGAGCAGCTGCTCCAGGTCTTCGACCACTTCCATCTGATGAACCTGCGGCTGGTCGAGCTGTTCCGCAGGTGCCGCATCCTGGTGACGCCGACCTGCTCGGCCCTGGCGCCGTTCGCCGACGACATGACGAGCTCGGTCAACGGGGAGAGCACCGCCAACTGGGTCCAGTTCACCTATCCCTTCAACATGACCCGCTCGCCCGCGGCCAGCGTGCCCATCGCCCTGAGCAGTGGCGGGCTACCGATCGGCCTGCAGCTGGTCGGACCGCAACACGGCGACCTCGTCGTGTTGCGCACCGCCGCCGCCCTGGAGGCGGCCATCGACCTCGATCCGCTCGCCACCCTGCCCGACTGAATCCGAGTCACACCGAGTCACACCGAGTCACACCGAGTCACACCGAGTCACACCGAGTCACACCGAACAAGACGAGAAGGGACCCCATCCATGTCGATCGCCACCCCCGCCAACCCCACCGATACCGTCCGCCTCGTCACGACCGACGACGCGCCTTGGGCCGACACCGGCACGGGCGTTCTCCTCAAGGTCGTCCGTTTCGACTCCTCGCACGGGACGTGGGTGATCCTCAACCGGTTCCATCCGGGCGTGCAGCTCCAGACCCATCGCCACACCGGGTCGGTCGACGCGTTCACGTCGGCGGGACGTTGGCACTATCTCGAGTACGACTTCTACGTGACGGCCGGCTCCTATCTGTACGAACCGGCCAACTCGGTGCACACCTTGCACGTGCCCCAGGAGAACACGGAGGACACGGACGTGTGCTTCATCATCGAGGGCGCGCTGTTGAACCTGGCCGAGGACGGGTCCGTTGAATCGGTCTCCGACGGCCCCGGAACGCTGGAGGCGTACTACGCGCTGCTCGAGGCGCAGGGCGACCCACGTCCCAACGGGCTGATCGTCTGAGTGGTGGCACCTCAGTCCATGGACGCCGATGCAGGCCGCCTCACCGACCCGACGCTGTATGCGGTCGGCGACCCCTTTGCCCTCTACGCCGAGCTCCGACGAACCGCGCCCGTGTGCTGGGTCGAGCAGGAGGGCGGCGGCTTCTGGGCCGTGACCACGCACCCCGAGGTGTCGTCGATCGGCGCCGACCCGGTCGGGTTCTGCTCGTCGCGGGGGATCCTGGTCGATGAGATCGGCACCGTGTACGACACCCCGCCGACGATGATGCACACCGACCCGCCGCAGCACACCCGGTACCGCCGGATGGTGCAGCCGGGGTTCAAGCCGTCGATGGTGCGGCTGATGGAGGCGGGAGTGGCGGCGAAGGCCTCGGCGCTGATCTCCCCAATCCAGAGCGGCGCGGCGTTCGACGTGGTCGAGTCACTCTCCATCCCGTTCCCGCTGCAGGTGATCTGTGAGCTGCTTGGTGTGGATGGGTCGCAGTGGCCGCGCTTCTTCGAGTGGTCCGAGGCGGTGATCCCCGGGGAGTCGGAGCGCTCGGAGTCCGAACGGGCGGAGTTGCAGGGGGAGATGTGGGCGTATCTCGTCGGGGTGGCCGAGGAGCGGCGTGGGTCGCCTGGCGAGGATCTTGTGTCGGTGTTGGCCAATGTCGGCGGCGAGACAGGCGACGGAGCCGGCGGGGGCGGCGAGCGCGGTGGCCAGACGGATCAGCTGAGCGAGGCCGAGCTGGCCATGTTCTTGATCCAGCTGCTCGTCGCCGGGAACGAGACGACGCGCAACCTGATCTCGGGCGGATTGGTCGCCCTCTCCGAGCGGCCCGACCAGTGGGCGGCCCTGCGGGCGGACCGGGCGTTGGTCCCCGGCGCCGTCGAGGAGCTACTCCGTTGGACGACCCCGGTGATCTCGTTCATGCGCACGGCCACTGCGGCCACCGTCGTCCGGGGACAGGCTGTCGCCGAGGGCGATCCGGTGCTGCTCATGTACGCCTCGGCCAACCGGGACGAGGAGGTGTTCGGCGCCGACGCCGGCGAGCTCCGCATCGACCGTCACCCCAATCCACACGTCAGCTTCGGCTTCGGCCCGCACTTCTGTCTCGGTGCGGCGCTGGCCCGGCTCGAGGCCCGGGTCGTCCTGGGCGAGCTCCTCGACCGCTTCAAGACGCTGGAGCCCGCCGGCCCCGTGGAGCGCACGCCGAGCCCGGTGATCGCCGGCGTCCGGCATGCCTCGCTCGTGTTCTCCTAGAAAGCGGTCCGGGAGCGGTCCGACACCAACCGAGCGCGGCGGCCCATCTCCTGGCCCCGACGCTCATGTGGTGGCGTACGGCACATACTCCGGATAGCGCTCCCGGTCGGACACAGGCTCGGCCTGCAGCTCCACCTCCGGAGCACCCCGTCCGGGCAGGAGCTTGCGCGCGGCCAGTGCGCCCAGCACGGCCACACCGGCCCCCGCGATGCACGCCTCTCGCAATCCGCTGTGGAACGCCGTGAAGGCGAGGGACTGCAGCGTCGGCTGCGCCGCCCGCGGCGCGTGGGCGACCACTGCCAGCGCGGCCGCCATGGACTGATGCGCCTCTGCCTTGGGACCGGGCGGGATTGGGAGCGGGCGGAACGCACTGATGATGCGGGGCGCGTAGGACGAAGCGAAGATCGACCCGAACACCGCCACCCCGAGCGTGCCACCCAGCTCCCTGGTCGTGTTGTTGACGCCGGCGGCTGCGCCACGCTGGTCGTCGGCCACCGAGCCCATGACCGCCTCCGCCGTGGGCGCCGTGATGGAGGAGAGGCCGAGCGCCAGCAGCACCATGGCCACCACGATCGGACCCCAATACGCGGTGTCGGCCTCGGAGTTGAAGGCCGCCACCACCAGCCCGCCCCCCATCAGCAGCAGTCCCGTCGTGACCACCAGGCGTGTCCCCACCTTGAGCGCCACCACGGCGGCGATCGGCGTGAAGACGGCGGCGACGATGGCGAACGGCAGCGTGTGCACGCCGGCGGACAGGGTCGAGTACCCCTTGACGAACTGGAAGTACTGGGTGATGAGGAAGATGAACCCGAAGAGGCAGAAGAACGCCACCGAGATCGACAGCGCGCCACCCGTGAAGCGCGGGATCTTGAAGACCCGGACGTCGAGCAGGGGCCCCTCGGTGCGCAGTTCGAGCAGTGCGAAGGCGGTCAACAAGACTGCGGCGGCTGTGAAGCACGACAGCGTGCCCACCGACGCCCAGCCCCATTGCGGCCCTTCGATGATGGCCAGCACCAGCATCGTGATCCCCACGGTGGAGATCAGCACGCCCCGGATGTCGAAGCGGTGCTCGGCCACCTTGGGCAGCCGGGGGATCAGCAACCCGCCGGCGACGAGGGTCACGATGACGATCGGCACGTTGACGAGGAAGATCGACCCGTACCAGAAGTGCTCGAGCAGTGCCCCGCCGACGATAGGCCCGAAGGCCACCGCGATGCCCGACGTCGCCCCCCAAATCCCGAGGGCCTTCTGCCGCTCGGATGGGTCAGGGAACACGCTCGTGAGGATGGCCAGGCTGGCCGGGAAGATGAAAGCGGCCGCCACACCCATGAGCGCCCGCGTCGATATCAGCGTGCCCGTCGTGTGCGACCACGCCGCCGCGGCCGAGAAGACGCCGAACAAGACCAGGCCGATCTGCATGGTGCCCTTGCGACCGAGGCGGTCCCCGATTCCGCCACCGGCCAGGAGCAGCCCGGCGAACGCCAGGCTGTAGGCGTCGACGATCCATTGCAGCGAGGTGATGGATGCTCCCAGCGTGCGGTTCAAGGTGGGGAGGGCCACGTTGACGATGGTGTTGTCGACCACGACCAGGAAGACGGACAGGCACAGGACCGGGAGCACTATCCAGCGGCGGTCCTTGGATTGGGAAGCGGCGGCCCCGGAGCCATCTTCGTCTTCGGCGGCGGCGCCGGGAACGACGGCCGTGGTTTCGAGTGCGGATCCGGGCATCGGACGGCTCCTTTGGATGGGGGACGGGTGCTTGGCTGGGGTACATGCGCTCCTCTATAGAACGCTGTGCTAGAGTTATAGCACGATGTTCTTCAGTACGCTACGGATATGACAGAAATCCGCCGGACCAGGACCCCCAGCGTCGGGATGGAGGCGGCTCTCCTCAGTTCAGCCGCCGACCTCCTCGAGACGGAAGGTCCCGACGGACTCTCGGTGCGCCGGATCGCCGCCGCGGCCAACGTGGCGCCCATGGGCGTCTACAACCACTTCGAGTCGAAGTTCGGCATCGTCGAGGCGCTCTTCATCCAGGGCTTCGAACGCCTCGGTGCAGAGATGGCGGCCATGGGGCAGATCGAGGACCCCCTTGATGCACTCCGAGAGGGCGCCCGCCGCTACCGGGCCCTCGCGCTCGCCCATCCGATGGCGTACCAGGTGATGTTCCTCCGGGCCGTCCCCGGCTTCGAACCAAGCGAACACGCCGTCGGGGTGTGCACCGGGACGTTCGGAAGCCTCGTCGTCGCCGTCCAGCGCGCCATGCAGGCCGGCGTCATCGCCGAGGCGCCCCCGACCGAGACGGCGCAGCTGATCTGGGCCACAATCCACGGCTGGGTCTCGCTCGAGCTGCTCGGCCTCGGCTTCGTCGACGACCAGGACGCTGCCTACGACCGCCTCTGTGAGGCCTTGCTGCGCGGTCTCCGCCCCGAGTCGCCCTGACCGATACCGGCGAGCATCGCCATTCCACCCAACGAGCCGACTGGCGACGACGCAAGCCCTAACGCGGGTCGGGCCGGTCCAGGTTCCAGTGGCGTGCCACGTTCGGGAACCACTTGGTGTCGACGTCAGTGTGCAAGGGGATCATCCCGAAACGGGTGATGGTGCGTTGACCGCCTTCGTGGTCACCGTAGAGGACGTCGATCGTGAACGGCTGCACATTCTGGACGTCCAGGCTCAGCGCGGCGTAGGCCGGATCCTCCGCCTCCCGGATGGCGGCCTGCCAGAACCCGATGTCGCCGGGCGCGATGTACAGGTCACGTGTCTGCATGCGGAAGTCTTCGGGCGCGGCGTGCGGGACCTCGGTGGTCCGGGCGAGCTCGGTCAGCACCGACCATCCAAAGATCACCGCGAGCCCCGAGCCCACGTTTCGCACCGAGATGGCGAGATAGATGCTCCCATCGACCATCTCGACGCTGGCCTGACTCCCCTCCAGACGGGCCCAGTGATCGTCGACCCAGCGGATCTTCTGGATAGGGTCATCGAGACGGGACGTGACCAGGACGGGCCGCAGATTCACCTCGAACGCCTCCTCGGCGATCCGAGCTGAGCGGTTCGAGGAGCGCACGGCGGCGAAGGTGGCGACGGCCAGCACCAGCGTGCCGATGGCGGTGGCGAACGTCGCGACGGTGGCCCAATCCGTATTCGCGATCACCGCCGCAGATTAGATCGCAGACACCGCAACGGCACCCGGGCGCGGCCCCAACGAGAGCGACTGGTGCCTGACAGACTCGGAGGCATGCTCGCCCACATCTCCATCCAGTGCACCGACATGGCGGCCAGCGCCCGGTTCTATGACGCCATCCTGGCGCCGCTCGGCGGCGGACGCTGCATGGAGGTCGACGACGCCGTCGGCTACGGGATCCCACCGTCGGCCGAGTTCTGGATTGGGCAGCAGCGGACGGGCGACGGCTTCCGCGAGACCCATATCGCCTTCCATGCCTCCACCCGAGATGCGGTGCAGGCCTTCTTCCACGCTGCCCTGTCCACCGGGGCCGAGCCGTTGCACGAACCACAGCTCTGGCCCCAGTACCACCCGGACTACTACGGGGCGTTCGTGCGCGATCCGGACGGGAACAACATCGAGGCGGTCTGCCACGTCCCGGGGTGATCCTCCGCCGCTCCGCCCGGCGGAAGCGCGGGGCGGCCCCCCGCCGCGCCGCTCCGCCCGGCGGAAGCGCGGGGCGGCCCCCCGCCGCGCCGCTCCGCCCGGCGGAAGCGCGGGGCGGCCCCCCGCCGCGCCGCTCCGCCCGGCGGAAGCGCGGGGCGGCCCCCCGCCGCGTCCTTAGGCATTCGTCCTTATGCGTTCCGTCGTCCTTATCGTCCTTACGCGTCGACGGTCAGCGTCTCCAACAGGTCGGCGAAGCGCCGCTGCGCATCGGCCCGCCGGGTCGGTATGTGCTCGGTCGGCACCTCGTGCGGCTCGTACCCCTTGAGCACCCGCCGTGCCACCGTCTGGCGGTGCACCTCGTCGGGCCCGTCGTAGATCCGGGCGGCCCGGGCGGCCCGGTACATGTGCTCGAGGGGGAGGTCGGACGAGAACCCCAGTGACCCGTGCACCTGGATGGCGCGGTCGATCACGTCGTAGAGCACCTTCGCCCCGAAGTACTTGATCATGGCGATCTCGACCCGGGCCGCCGCCGCGCCCTCCTGATCCATCTTCCAGGCGGTCTGCAGCGTCATGAGGCGGGCTGCGGCCATCTCGGCCATCGAATCCGCCACCCAGTTCTGGATGGTCTGCTTCTCCGCCAGCATCGATCCGTGCGCGTAGCGGGACACCGCCCGCTCGCACAGCATGTCGAAGGCCCGCCGGGACTGGCCCAGCCAGCGCATGCAGTGATGGATCCGGCCCGGCCCCAAACGGTGCTGGGCCAGCACGAAGCCCGATCCCTCCTTGCCGATGAGGTTCCCGACCGGCACGCGGACGTCGGTGTACGTGATCTCGGCGTGGTTGCCGAACCGCCCGTACGGCGTGTGCGGGTCCTCCATCGTGGATACGTCCCGCACGATGTCGACCCCGGGCGTGTCGACCGGCACGATGATCATCGACGACCCCTGGTACGGATGCACCTCCGGATTGGTCACCGCCATCACGATCAGAAAGTCCGCCACGGACCCGTTGGATGTGAACCACTTGTGCCCATTGATCACCCACTCGTCGCCGTCCCGCATCGCCGACGTTTTCAACAGCGTCGGATCAGATCCAGCGGTGTCGGGCTCGGTCATCGAGAACGCGGACCGCAGGTCCCCATCCAGGAGCGGCTGCAGCCACCGCTCTCGCTGCGCCTCGTCCCCGCTCATCTCGATCCCCACCGCCAGCAACTCCGCGTTCCCCGAGTCCGGTGCATTGTTGCCGAACACCACCGGCGCCAGCGGCGACTGGCCCAGGATCTCGTGCATCAGCCCCAGCCGCACCTGCCCGAATCCCATGCCGCCGAGCGCCGGCGGGAGGTGCGCCGCCCACAGCCCCTCGGCCTTGACCTGCTCCTGCAGCGGACGCACCAGCACCCGCACCTGGTCGTACGTCAGATCGAGGGTCTCGAGCGGGAACACCTCCTCCCGCACGAAGCCACGCATCCACTCCAACTTCTCCTCGAACTCGGGTTCGGTCGAGAAATCCCAGGCCATGGCCACTCCTCCCAGCGCTCCGGCCAACTTCCGGAGGCCCACACCCTGCCACTACCGTGGGCGCCGTGACCACCACGAGCCCCGTCGCCTTCCGCTCTGCCTCCGCTGCCGCGGAGCCACCGCCGCCTCCCCAAGTCGCCCTGAGTGCGGCGGACAGGACCGTGATCGCCACCGCTGAGCACGCCCTCCTCGACGAGCGCCGCCTCCTCACGGCGGACGAGCTGACTGCGCTGGCCGCGCTCCCCGACGGGGCCGTGATGGCGCTGGCCTCGCTCGCCCACCAGGTCCGGCTGGCCTGGTGCGGGCCCGAGGTCGAGATCGAGGGCATCCTTTCGGCCAAGACCGGCGGCTGCCCCGAGGACTGCCACTTCTGCGCGCAGTCCTCCCGCTTCGACACGCCCGTCAAGGCCACGCCGTTCCTCGATACCGACGAGGTCCTCACCGCCGCCCGCGAGACCGCCGCCCTCGGCGCCTCGGAGTTCTGCATCGTCCTCGCCGTGCGCGGGCCCGACGAGCGCACCATCCAGCGCATCCTCGACCTGGTCCCCCAGATCCACCACGAGACGGGGCTCAACGTGGCTGTCAGCGCCGGGATCCTGACCGAGCACCAGGCACGTCGACTCGCCGACGGGGGCGTCCACCGGTACAACCACAACGTGGAGACAGCCCGCTCATACTTCCCCGCCATCGTGACGACGCACACCTGGGACGAGCGGGCCGACACCTGCCGGCTCGTCAAGGCCTACGGGATGGAGCTGTGCTGCGGAG
The DNA here is from genome assembly GCA_963755375.1 of uncultured Acidimicrobiaceae bacterium. Lineage (GTDB taxonomy): Bacteria > Actinomycetota > Acidimicrobiia > Acidimicrobiales > RAAP-2 > Bog-473. The sequence continues at coordinate 1,609,096 of CAVWKG010000016.1, forward strand.
CCCTCATCAACATGGGGGAGACCGACGCGCAGCGGGTCGAGCTGCTGATCCAGCTCCAGGAGCTCGACCCGACCGAGGTGCCGCTTAATTTCCTTAACCCCCGCCCCGGCACCCCCCTCGGCGACCGCCCGGTCCTCAGTCCCTGGGACGCCGTCCGCTGGATCGCCCTCTTCCGTCTGGCGCTGCCCTCGGTGATCCTGCGCTACGCCGGCGGCCGTGAGGTCACGCTGCGTGAGCTCCAGGCCATCGGCATGACAGCCGGCATCAACGCCCTGATCGTCGGCAACTACCTGACGACGCTCGGCCGTTCGGCCGACGAAGACCTCCAGATGCTCGAGGACCTGCGCATGCCCATCGGCGCCCTGACCGCCGCCATCTGACTCGCCGCCATCCGACCCGCCACCATCAGGCATCCATTGCGCAGCCCGATCTCCAGGTGACCTCCGTGACGACCCATTGCACCGGCTGCGGCAAGCCCACCGCCGAGTGCCCCGGCTGCGGGCGCGCGCTCGATCCCCCTCGCTTCTGTCCCGCATGCGGGCGCCGCATGACAGTCACCGTGATCCCGACCGGTTGGGTGGCGCGCTGCCGCGACTCCGCCCATCCCGACCTCCGCTCAGACTGAGTGGAGCCGTTCGCCCGGGATCGGATCGTTCAAACCCGCAACGTCCGACCCTGAGCCCGCCGTCTCAACGGCGCATCGGTCCATTCCGACCCGATTGCGCCGATCGTGCGACAGACGACTTGCGCCATGTCGGCGACGGCACGGAGTGCGTCGTTCGCCGGTGCGGGCTCGTGAATCTCAGCACGGCGTCGGCGTCACCAGAGACCGTCCACCCGAGTTCATGGACTGCTCGATGGTGTCGACCGCACAGCGTGACCAAGTTGTCCATGTTGGTCAGGCCACCATCGACCCAGTGCTCGATGTGATGGATGTTCGTGAACTCGGTGTAGGTGCACCCCGGGAACCGACACCCCTTGTCCCGCCGGTCGATCTCCACCCGCTGCACCACAGTCGGATCTCGCCGCACCCGCCCCTGATCGAGGATGGACCCCTCGCGGTCCTCCACCGAGAGATCCACATTGGCATCGCAGGCGAGCCGCCGGACGACCTCAGCCGGTACGGGGCCCACCCCGGCGATCTCGGCCACGCCGTCGGCTGCACAGCCGACGAGCAGCTCGAGCGGCGCGTGCACGACGACCCTGGGCCGGAACGCCGCTCCGCCGGCCCCACCCGCCTGACCGCCGCCCGAACCCGACCTGCTCCCCGCTCGAAACAGGTCCAGCAACGCGTCGTACAGTCGCTTGTCGTAGGGCGTGTACCCGAGCGCGTCAGACTCCCGAGCCGACCGTCCCTGTCCCGCCTCCTCCTGCTCTCCTTCGCGCGCTCGTTCTCGCTCCCGCGTTTCCGCCGATACCCTGCCAACGAGCACCGACTTCGCCACGGCGTAGTCGTCCTCGGTGAACGCAACCCACACCGAACGTCGCGTGTTGTTGAACCGCAACGTGCGGCGCTCGAAGTCCCGGACCGCCGACCCAACGACCCCTTGATCGCCCTCGTAGGTATCACCCGGCGCAGCCGGGGTCGGCACCGTGTCCCCGGCTCCCCTGGCTTTCGCCTGTGCCGCTGCCTGGGCCGCTGCCTCTGCCTCTGCTTCCGCCTGGGCTCGATGCCATGCTGCCAACTCACGCGCCTGGCGCACACTCCAATGCGCCGATGCCTCACGCAGCGCGGCATCGCTCGACGGGGACGCCACCTCCGCCAAGGGCGCCACCAGGTCCAACGACAGGTCCCCCGACGCGAGGCCTTCGGCCAGGCAGGGCAGCGACTCGAGGTTCGCAGCCGACCGCACCCATTGACGCGCGGTCGAGGTGCTCACCCCACACTGGCCGGTTACCCAGGTGACCATCGAGATGGCGCCGTCGCCACGCCACCCTTCTACCCGATCGAATTCGGCGATGTCCGCCAGCTGCTCGCGGTGCAAAGCCGAGATCCGTCCAGCCCGCTCCACGATCCGCCCCGCCAACTCCTGTGAACGGGCGTCGCCACCGAAGTTCCGGCACGGTGGCCGGCGCCGTAGCGGTCGGTCTCCCACGAGCGGACGCTGCTCCCTCATCGAGCATGAACGGTCTCCCCATTCGGCCAGGCCGCTCGTCACAACTTGTCGGCGTCGTCAGGCGCTCACGATGTCGGCGAGATCTGACTCGCCACCGGGCACCACGACGACCATGAGTCCGTCGCGAGCCTCGAGCCATTCGCGGTTGCGCTCGTGCAGGTCCACGCTGGCATCGAAGCGGTTGAGCACGAGCACCACGTCGCGGGACAGGACGCGCAGGGCCTCGACCGTCAGCCGCACCGCGTTGATCGTGCCCAACCCAGCGTCGGCGACCAACACCACGACATCGGGGGCGAGCGCTCGGCACAGCGCAAGGCAGTCACCGTCGGACGCGAGTGGTGAACACAGGCCACCTGCCGTCTCGACCAGTCCAACGTCCACGGGATCGCCCGGCCAGCGTAGCTCCAACGTGAGGTCTTGGATGGTGAAGGGCGGACACCCCAGCGCTTCGGCGGCCATGGGTGGCGCCATCGCCACCTCGTACCAACGGTGCGGCGGACAGACATCCTCGGCAGGCTCGCCGCTCGCCGCGCCGAGCACGAACGCGTCACGCACAGCTGGGTCGTCGTCCGGCTCGAACGACTGCGCCGGCTTCCGGGCAGCGACACGCAGACCTGCCGCATGCAGATCGGCCAGCAGACGGGCGGCCACCCACGTCTTTCCGATGTCCGTTCCAGTGCCGACGACGGCAACGATTCGGCGTGGGCGCACGCCGGTCAGCGCGCGGCGGGCGCGGGCGTCCGCAGGCGGACCAGCGCGTGAAGCAACCGGGTGACATCCCCGTCACTGTGTGCAGCCGACAGAGTCACCCGCAGCCGGCTCGTGCCGACCGGCACCGTCGGCGGTCGGATGGCCGGCACCCACAGTCCTCCCTGGAGCAGCGAAGCCGACGCGGTGAGCGCGGCCTGCTCACTGCCGAGGACAACGGGGATGATCGGACTCGGATGTCCGGGCGGGGCCAGGCCGGCCTCCGAGACCCGGTCGATCAGGGCGGCGAGGCGGCCCGCTAAAACAGCTCCTTCCGCAGATTGCACGATGCGCAGCGCGGCGAGTGCGGCGGCGGCGGCGGCCGGCGTGGGCGCGGTGGAGAAGATGTAGGAGCGGGCCCGGTTGACGACGAGGTCGACGATCTCACGGGACGCCGCTGCGAAACCGCCGAGCGAGCCGAATGTCTTTGACAGCGTGCCCACTCGCACGACCGTTCCCCCCTGTACGTCGGCCCGGTCCCGATCTCCCATCCCCCCGCCTCCGCCCCGCCCGGTGGCCGCAGGGAGGTCGGGGCCGAGGACGGCGTGCGCCTCATCGAGGATGAGGAGGGCGTGGTGGCGCTGGCACAATGCCACCAGCTCGTCCAGGGGCGCGACGTCGCCATCCATGGAGAACACCGAATCGGTGACCACAATTGTCGGCGCCCTCCTCGGGGTGTCGGCGTCGGCGTCGGCCAGCAGCTTCCCGAGATGGGCCATATCCCGGTGGCGGTAGACGGCGAGCGTTGACCGGGAGAGCCGGCACCCATCGATGATGCTGGCGTGGTTCAATTCGTCCGAGAGCACGCGGACGCCCGGGCCACCAAGCGCACAGAGCACACCGAGGTTGGCGGCGAACCCGGTCGGGAAGCAGACGGCGGCCTCGGTCCCCTTCCACTCGGCCAATGCCCGCTCCAGTTCGCTGTGGATTGGGCGAGTGCCGGTCACGAGGCGCGAGGCGCCTGAGCCGGCGCCCCAGCGGGTGAGCGCATCATGGGCCGCCGCCACCACGTCGGGGTGCGCACTCAATCCGAGATAGTCGTTGGACGCGAACGAGACGACCGGCCCTCCTTCGAGCACGCCCGACGGGCCGAGGGCGTCGAACTCCCGGGTGCGCGCCAGCGACCCTCGTCCACCACCTGCGCCAGGGCGGCCCGGATGCGGGCGTCCCAGGGGCTGTCGCTGTCGCCGTCGCTGTCGCTGTCGCTCATGCGGATTCCGGTCGGATTGTCGGAACGGCCGACCGAGGGGCCGCTGCCGCAACCGCCGCCAGGGCTCCTCCCACCACGTCCTCGAGGCCCCCATCTAGGGCAGCGACAATCCGCACGATCTCCTCCGCCGTGACCGTCAGCGGCGGCATGAGCACCACGACATCGCCGAGGGGACGCAGCAACACGCCCCTGGATACGGCCCCGGCACACACCCGACGACCCCAGCGCAGCCCCGGCTCGGGCGGGGCGAGTTCGACACCGACCATCAAACCGCGCTGGCGAACCTCGCGCACGGCGGCCCGGCCGGCGACCCGTTCTCTCAGCAATGACGACAACTGGTCCGCACGCGCCCGCACGTTCCCCAACACATCCCTCGACTGAATCAGCTGCAGATGCGCCAGGGCCACCGCCGCAGCCAGCGCGTTCCCCCCGTAGGAATGCCCGTGGTAGAACGTCTCCGGTCCGAGATCGGCGCCGAGGAACGCGCCGAACACCTCGCCCGACGCCACCGTGGCCGACATGGCCAGGTACCCGCCGGTGATCCCCTTCCCGACGCACATGAGATCGGGCCGCACGCCGCACTGCTCGGAGGCGAACAACGTCCCGGTCCGCCCGAACCCGGTCGCCACCTCGTCACAGATGAGGAGCGTGCCGGCCTGGCGGCAGGCTTCGCCGATCCGCCGCACGTCGGACGCGGAAGCACACAACATGCCGGACGCACCCTGCACGAGCGGCTCGATCACCACGGCGGCCAGCTCCTCGGCGTGTGCCTCTATTGCCGCGCACGCCTTGTCGGCCCAGCCCGGGTCCGCGTAGCCCGGCGTGCGCACGACCGGGAAGCAGAGGGGCTCGAAGACGGCGCTGAACACTCCGCCGTCGCCGAGTGAGAGCGAGCCGATGGTGTCGCCGTGATACGCATCGCCGAGGGCGAGGAAGGCGGTACGCCCCGACACGCCGCGATTGACCCAGTACTGGAACGCGATCTTGAGCGCCTGCTCCACCGCAACGGCGCCGTCGGCGGCGAAGAGGAAGTGGGCGTCGTCCACCGGCACCACGGGGACGAGGGCCTCCGCCAGTTCGACGACCACGGTGTTGCCGTTGCCCAGCATGGTCGAGTGGGCGATCTTGCGCGACTGGTCGACGAGGGCGGCATCGAGCTCGGGGACTCGATGCCCGAGCGTGTTCACCCAGAGGGAGGAGATGGCATCGAGGTAGCGGCGCCCGTCGGCGTCGATCAGCTCGCGCCCCTCCGCCCGCTCGATGACGAGGGGCGCGTTTCCGGCGTAGGCCGCCATCTGGGTGAACCCGTGCCAGACCACCGCGGCGTCGCGCTCGACCCAGGTCGGGGCTCCGGGACGGGAATGGGCGTCAGAATCCGGATCCGGATCCGGATTGGACCCGGGATCAGGCCTGGTGTCGGGGTCGCTCCGCTCGATCGAGCCGTCTGGATTGGGCGCGTGCACCCGGCAAGTGTGGACCAATGGGCGCCGACCCGACCAGGCGACGCCTTGCGCGAGAATGGGTCATGGACCTGATCGGCGTGGTCGACACCATGTTCGCCCGCTATGACATGGGCGCCGAGGCACTCGGCGAGCTGTCCGAATGCCCTGGATACGGCACCCAATTCACCACGCTCCGCCGCACGGTGCCCGGCTTCAAGGACCTCGCCGTGGCAGCCAAGAAGATGATCGAGGAGGACGGCTGCCGGATCGTGGTCGCCCTGGGCATGCCCGGCCGGGAAAAGGTGGACAAGGTCTGCGCCCACGAAGCGTCGACCGGCATCATGACGGCCCAGCTGATGACCAACACGCCCATCCTGGAGGTGTTCGTCCACGAGGACGAGTCCGACGATCCGGCCGAGCTGGCCCTGGTGTTCAAGAACCGCTCGCGCGATCACGCCCGCAACGCCTATCTCTTGCTCTACGAGCCCGAGGAGCTCACCGCCCGGGCCGGGCAAGGCATCCGCCAGGGCTTCGCCCACGCCGGGCCGCTCGACCTGTAGGCGCCCGCGGCTACGGGTCAGACCCTCTGCCGCGCCCAGCGAAGCGACCACGTCGTCACAAGCCCAGCGACGAGGAACGTCTCGACCGCGATGAGCAGGACCGGTGGGCCGAGGGCGACATTGCCCGTCTCGTTGAACAGGACCAAGAGCTGGCGAGTCGGCGGCCCGTGAGGGATCAACACGGTCGCCATGCCGAGGAGCACGCCCAGCAACACTGACCAGGATCTCCGACCGATGATGGGACGACTGCAGATTGCGCCAAACGTGACGCCCATTACAGCCGTGATGATCTGAGCCGAGATACCGGCGGCGACCTCTGTGGTGCTTGTCGGCGAACTCGTGATGATGGTGGGAACAATCATGCCGAGCAGCCCGAGCGCTACCGCAGCGAACAGGCTCACGACGAGCTTTGAGACACGAACCTTGGTCTGGCTGCCGGCACAGGCCTCTGTCACGGTCAGCTGGATCAGATCCTCATTGTTGACGATGACGACCGTGAGCCAGGTCGCAATGAAGAGCAGTGCGGCAGCGCCAATCGCATAGGAGGGGAGGACGGATCCGGTCTGCGCCCCGATGACGGCGTCGATTGCTCCAAAGCACAGCACCGGTGCGACCCATCCTTGCGAACGGAACACGTCGCTTCCGATGTATCGGATGAGCGCGATCACCCAATGCGTCCTACTCGGTGCCGCGGCGAGACAGAGCGCACTGACCAACCCTGTGCGATAGCAGCCGTCAACACTGGATCGATATGGAGATCATCGGTGGTCAGCAGCAGTACGCCTCGTTGCCCGTCGAGACGTGATGTCGCCACCCCGGGAAGAGCAACGATCCGCTCTTGATCAGTAGCGTGCGCGCTCGGGACGAGCTCGACCTCCATCACCCATCCGGGTGGCACGCTCGGCACCCTCTCGTCACGGATCTCGGTCAGCTGGCCCCCGCCGATCCTCAGCTGGTGCAGCCCGGCCTCCTCCGGGACGGCCTGATGCCTGCTCGTGATGACCGCTGCGCCTCCCCACTGCGCTTCACGGATGAGCTCTTCAAGCGCCGCGTGGGCGACGGGATCGAGCCCGGTGAAGGGCTCGTCCAGCACCAAGAGCGAGACCGGGCTCAGGAATGCCTGGGCGAGGACCACCTTCTGTCGATTCCCTTTCGAGAGAGACGCGATCGGTGCATCGTGGCTCGGCTGAAGGTCGAGGCGCTCGAGCAACTCGGCGCATCGGCTCTCGATGGCGCCGGCATGGAGTCCCTTGATCCGACCCATGTGAGCCAGGTACTCCCTCCCCGTGAACTTGGTCCGCCCCGCCAGCCTCTCCGGCACGTAGCCAACGCGGTCCGGCACCGTGACGATCCCGCCGGTTGGCCTGCTCACTCCTGCGCCAATCCGGAGAAGCGTTGACTTCCCCGATCCATTTCCACCAACGATGACCGTGTTCGATCCGGGCTGGAGCTCGAGCTCGATCCCCTTGAGCACCCAGGGGCCTCTCCTCGAGAACCGCTTCGAGACGCCCACGAAGGAGCCGGCCACGTCGATCATCGCGTACTAAGTCTGCCCTTTGCCGCACTCGTCGCCGTTGACGGTCTCGCTGTCGGACCGCCTCATCGTCCGGTCCATCGTGGCGGACGGTCCTCGGCCGCGGCCAAAAAGCCCTCCTTGGCGTCCTGGGTCACTGCGGCAACGTGTCGCATCGTCTCGCCGAAGCGGATGGCTTCGAGCGTCGCCATGTGACGGGTGCGCACGGCCATCTCCTTCATGGATCGCTGAGCCAGAGGCCCTCCGGCGAGGAGGCGCCGAGCCACCGCATTGGCCTCGTCGAGCAGATCGTCATGAGCGACGACCTTCCAGACCAGACCCATCGCGTGTGCACGTACGGCATCGACGCGCTCACCCGTCAGCAACAGCTCCATCGCGTCCGCCCAGTTGATGCGTTGCGGCAGGCGGATCGATGCCACGATCGCAGGGACACCCAGCGTCACCTCTGGGAGGCCGAACTCGGCTCGGTCGCTCGCCAGCACGAAGTCGCACCAGGTTGCGAGCGTGAGGCCATAGCCCAGGCAGTATCCATTCACGGCTGCAATGACCGGCTTGAAGATCTCCCATCCGCTCTCAAACGAATTGAGCGTCGGCTTCTCCCAGTACGTGCCAGGAAACTCTCCCGCAGAGCCTGCGCCATCCCGTAGGTCGGCGCCGACGCAGAACGCCCGTCCCGAACCGGTGACGATGGCTACCCAAGCCTCCTCGTCATCGCGAAACCGAGCAAAGGCTTCATTGAGGTCCCGCCGCATCTGGGCGTTGATGGCGTTGAGAACCTCCGGCCGGTTGTAGGTAATGGTGGCCACATGACCATCGAGCTCGTACGTCGCCGAATCACCCATGGCCCCAGTCTGCCCGGTTGAATGGATGCCCAGCGGGTCGAGAGAATGCCCAGCGGATCGAACGGCTCTCTTCCAGGAAACAGACAGAAACGCTGAGCGGAGACAGATCCCGGCGCCGGGGCAGGCCGTCTGACCCGGCGGGTCTGACCCCGGCGCCGGCTACGAGTTGTTCCAGGCCACCGAGAACGTCGACCCGTCCGTGCTCAGGCTGCTCGGCGTGGCCGGCGTCGTCCGGTTGTCGACATGGTGATCTCGTTGGCGGCGAAAGACGACAGCGACCCCTTGGTCCCCGCCGCGTCGATCACCGACGACCCCGAGTAGTCGATCTGGCCGAAGTCGGCCAGCGGCACCTCGCTGCAGGACAAGATGCTGCACGACGACGGCGCTTCGGCGATCACCTCGGCCGAGGACCGGGCGAAGCCGCTGCCGGTCTGCGTGCGGCGCGGCGGTCGTCAGGACCGAGGCGGCCGGGGCGGCAGGCCGACCAGCGCCAACGCACCGGACAGGAGCGCCTTCCGGATGGAACCTCCTCGATCGTGGGCTCACCCGAGCCCCCTTTACCGTGTCGGCAACGGCGGAGGATCAGGGATCCCGCGGGAGACCGAGAACCTTTTCGGCGACGATGTTGCGCTGCACCTCGGCCGTGCCGCCGCCGACGGTCAGCGCCGGGCTGAACAGGAAACCGCGGGACCACGTCGAGTCGCCCGGCGCGGGGACGCCGGAACGGCCCCAGCCCCCGACCGGGCCGGTGCCGGCCAGCAAGCCGTAGGGGCCGGCCAGGTCCCGGGCCATATCCATGATGTGCTGGCCGTGAGCGTCGGCGATGGCCTTGCGGACCGACGCCTCGGCACCCGGTGCGCGCCCCGCCAGGACGGCCGAGACCATCCGCAGGCGCAGCACCCGGAGGATCTGGGCCTCTATCCAGACGTCGACCAGGCGGTCACGGGCCGAGGGGTCGGGCGCACCGCCGGCGCCCCGGATCAGATCCACGAGATCTTCGGCCGTCGGGCCCATCCCCCACAGCGCACCCTCGCCCGAGAGCGAGACACGCTCGTTGCCCAGCGTGACCTTGGCCAGCTCCCATCCGGCATGCTCGTGCCCGACGAGATGGTCGGCCGGGATGCGCACGTCGGTCAGGAACACCTCGTTGAAGGCGTGCTCCCCCGTCATGTCGATCAGCGGCCGGATGTCGATGCCCGGCGCGTCCATGGGGCAGACGAAGTAGCTGATCCCCATGTGCTTCGTCGCCCCCGGATCGGTGCGGGCGAGCAAGATCCCCCACTTGGCGATGTGCGCGTAGCTCGTCCACACCTTCTGCCCGTTGACGACCCAGTGGTCGCCGTCACGCTCGGCCCTGGTGGTGATCGAGGCCAGGTCGGAGCCGGCGCCGGGCTCGGAGAACAGCTGGCACCAAAAGTCCTCGCCGCTGAGCAGCGGCCAGAGCCAGCGGTCCTTCTGTTCCTCCGTGCCGGCGTACATGAGGGTGGGCCCCGCCCATCCGATGCCGATCGGGTTGATCGGGCGCCTGACGCCGCTCCGCCGCAGCTCCTCGTCGATCATCAGCTGGGTCAGCGGATCGGCATCGAGCCCGTACGGCGCGGCCCAGTGGGGCGCGACATAGCCGGCCTCGGCCAGCTGGCGACCGGTCGGGTGCGAGTGCTCGTCGAGCCATTCCCGCACCCGGCTCCGGCGGGGGTCGTCGTCGCCGGGGAGGCCGAGGTCCACGCGCGGAGCGTAGGCTCATCGCCTCGCTTCACGCATATTTGCGGGGGTGGGGGGTGGAGTTGGGGATGGTCGGGACGGTGGGAGGGAGCGAGTGATGACTGATTGGAACTACGCAGACGTCTGGGAGATTGTGGCGGACGTCCAGCCGGAGGCGATCGCCGTCACCCAGGGCGACCGCAACATTCCGTGGGAGGACTTCGACCGCGGGGCCGACGGCATCGCACAGTTCCTGCTCGATCTCGGAGCCGTGCAACAGGACAAGGTGGCGATCTACCTCTACAACTGTCCCGAGTACCTGCAGACCACCTTCGCGGCTGTCAAGGTCGGTCTCGTCCCCGTCAACACCAACTATCGCTACGGAGACGACGAGCTGAGCTACCTGTGGGAGAACGCCGACGCGGTGGCCGTCGTCTTCCACGGGGCGTTCGCCCAGCGCATCGAGGGCGTCCTCGATCGGGTGCCCGGCGTGAAGGGCTGGCTCTGGGTCGACGACGGATCGGGTCCCTGTCCCGACTGGGCCACCCCGTACGAGGACGCCGCCAAGTCGGCCATTGCGCGGGTGTGCGCGCCGTGGGGCCGTAGCGGAGACGACCTCTACATGCTGTACACGGGTGGCACGACCGGCATGCCCAAGGGCGTGATGTGGCGCCAGGACGATCTCTTCGCACGGCTGATCGACGGCGGCGTGCGCCACTACGACGTCAACGGCGGCCTCGAGCCGGTGCGGACCGCGCTGGAGGCGAGTCCCGGCGGGATCACGCTGCTGCCGGCCTGTCCGCTCATGCACGGGACCGGGGCGTTTACCGCACACACGGTGCTCGCCGAGGGTGGTCGGATCTGCCTGCTCGAGTCGCGCCGGTACGACCCGACCGAGATGCTCGATACGATCGAGCGCGCGCAGGCCAACGCCCTTGTGATCGTGGGCGATCCCTTCTCGCTCCCCCTGCTGGCCGTCCTCGACGCGCATCCCGGGAAGTGGGACCTGAGCTCGCTCGCCATGGTGGTCTCGTCGGGGGCCATGTGGAGCGAGCCCGTGAAGCAACGGTTGCTTGCCCACCACCGCTCGATGTTTCTGGCCGACGCCTTCAGCTCGTCGGAGGCGCTCGGCATGGGCATCTCCGTGTCGGGCGGTGGCTCGGCGGCCAAGACGGCGTCGTTCACCCTCGGCCCCGACGTCCGGGTGCTCGCCGAGGATGGCCGCCAGGTGGAGCCCGGCTCCGATGAGGTAGGCGTCCTCGCGCTGGGTGGTCGCAACCCGCTCGGCTACTACAAGGACGAGGAGAAGTCGGACCGGACCTTCAAGGAGATCGACGGAGTGCGCTACTCCATCCCGGGCGACTACGCCCAGGTGGACGCCGACGGCACCATCCACCTGTTGGGCCGGGGGTCGGTCTGCATCAACTCGGGCGGCGAGAAGATCTTCCCCGAGGAGGTCGAGGAGGCGCTCAAGACGCACGACGCTGTCCGGGACGCCGTCGTGGTGGGGATCCCGCACCCGACCTACGGCGAACAGATCGTGGCCGTCGTCGAGCTGAACGACGGCTTCGCCGAGCCGACGGAGGCCGAGCTGATTGCACATGTGAAGGAACACCTGGCCTCGTTCAAGGCGCCCCGGCGCGTCCGGGTCGCCACCACCCTTGGGCGGGCACCAAACGGCAAGATCGATTACAACCGCCATCGGGCCGAGTCGATGGACGAGCTCGGGGTCTCCGCCAACTGAAATCGTGGCGGCGCGGCGTGCGGCTGGGCCGGCCCTGTGCCGAGCCGGATGACGCTGAGCCAGATTGAGCCAGATTGAGCCAGATTGAGCCAGATTGAGCCAGATTGAGCCAGACTGAGCCCCATGTTCATCGCCCCGGTCGACGCCGCACGTGATGAGGACGAATGGCGGTCTTTCGTCGGATCTCATCCCTTCGGCCACCTGGTGGCGCCGGGTGGCCCAGGGCGCGACCTGCCGGTGGTCGTGCCCACGCAGTTCGTGCTGGAGGGCGACACGGTGTGGCTGCATCTCGTGCGGGCCAACCCGGTGTTCACCGCCCTGGCCGAGAACCCGCGGGTCGTGCTGAGCGTGGCCGACGACTGGGCCTTCATCCCATCGTCGTGGAAGATGATCGGCGACGAGGACCCCGCCCTCGGGATCCCGACGACCTACTACGCCGCCGTGCAGCTGGCCGGCACGGCAACGGTGTACGACGAGCGGACAGAACCGGGCAAAGTGGCCGCCGTCCTGCGGCGCCAGCTGTCAGTGTTCCAGCCTGACGTCGCCGTAGCCGACCCGGAAGGGTCTCATGCGGCGAAGCTGCTCGGGATCCTCGGCATCTCGATCACCGTGGAGCAGGTGTCGGCCAAGTTCAAATATGGCGGCAACGTCGACGAGTTGCACCGCCGGGCCGTCGTGGAGCGGTTACGGGAGCGCGGTGCGCCGGGCGACGAGGCGGCGGCCGGGCACCTGCTAAGCCGATTGCCCGAGGTCGAGCTGGGATAGAGAACAGCACACGGGCTGCAACCTGGGATAGCTTCGATTCGGCGGTCACCGGCTGAGCGGCGCGGACCGAACCGACTCGCTACTCGGCGGCGGCGTTGGCCAGGTTGGCCAGTGTCTCCCCCATCTCCTGTTCGGCGTGCTCCGCGCTGTGGTCACCCATGACCCGCGCCACCGTGACGAACCACGGTTTGCGGAGGTCCTCCCACGACTCGGTCACCCGGCAGCCGGCCTCGGTCTCCTCGAACTCGTAGCGCCAGTTGGCCACGGCCAGCGGTCCCGACGTCACCGCGAACTCGAACACCTTGTTCGGCTCGCAGGCGACCACGGTCACGGTGGTGGACCAACGACGGACCCCGTTCTTGTTGGTGCCCTTGAAGACGGCGCCGAGGGCCGGTCCCGTTGCGCCCTTCACCCACTTGCCGCCGGCGTTCTCGGGCGACCACTCCCCCATCCGCGGCAGATCGGCCACGAGGGCCCAGACCTTCTCGGCAGGCGCGTTGATGTCCAGGGTGGAGGCGGTGGGATAGGCCATGGCCAGACGATAGTTTGGGTGGATGGAACAGGCCCGCACGCTGCTCATGCCTTCCCCGCCGACCTTCGCCAACGTGGAGGAGGAACGCCTGCACCGAAAGCAGAAGCTGGCCGGCGCGCTACGGCTGTTCGGCCGCTTCGGGTTCTCTGAGGGCGTCGCCGGGCACATCACCGCTCGCGACCCGGAGCTGACGGACCACTTCTGGGTCAACCCGTTCGGCATGAGCTTCCGCCACGTGCGGGTCTCCGACCTCATCCTCGTCAGCCACACCGGAGAGGTCGTGGAGGGGAGCCGCCCGGTCAACCCGGCCGCCTTCGCCATCCACTCGGCCGTGCACGCGGCGCGGCCCGACGTCGTGGCGGCTGCGCACGCCCACTCGATCTACGGCAAGGCGTGGTCCGCGCTGGGCCGTCCGCTCGACCCCATCACGCAGGACGCCTGCGTGTTCTACGAGGACCACACCGTGTGCGAGGAGGGCGGCGGTGCCATCGTGCTCGAGGAGGCCGCGGCCAAAGCTCTGGCCGCCGCACTCGGTCCGCACAAGGCGACGATCCATCGCAACCACGGCCTCTTCACCGTCGGGCACTCGGTCGACGAGGCCGCCTGGTGGTTCATCACCATGGAGCGCTCCTGCCAGGCCCAGCTACTGGCCGAGGCGGCGGGAACCCCCGTGCTCATCGACGACGAGGGGGCGCGGTACACGCGCGACCACAGCGCCTCGCACGGCGCCGGCTGGTTCTCGTTCCAGCCGATGTGGGATGAGATCTCGCGGAGCGAGCCCGAGCTGTTCGACTGAGTCGGCGGCTTGATCGCGCCGCCGTCCCACGATGGGCTTTCGCCGATTGCCCGGAGAACAAGAACCTGTTCTAATCTGCGGCCGATGGAGTTCAACCTCGCAGACCTGTTCGAGGCGGCCGTCGACGCCTATCCCGAGCGGGAGTACCTGGTTGCCGACGGCAAGCGGCGCACCTACGCCGAGATGGAGTCCCGGGCCAACCGTCTGGCCCACCATCTCGCGGCGCAGGGCATCGGCCCGGGGGACCACGTCGGGATCTACGCCTATAACTCGGTGGAGTGGGTCGAGACCGCGTGGGCCGTCTTCAAGCTGCGCGCCGTCTGGATCAACATCAACTACCGCTACGTCAAGGACGAGCTCCGGTACCTGTTGACCAACGCCGACCTGCAGGCGCTCGTCTACCAACGTGAGTTCTCGCCGCTGGTCGGCGCGCTCCTTCCCGAGCTCCCGCAGCTCCGACACGTGATGGTCATCGAGGACGGCAGCGACGTCGACCCGGCACCCGCGGCGGTCGGGTACGAGGACGCGCTGGCGGGCCAGTCGGAGGAGCGGGACTTCGGACCGCGCTCGGGCGACGACCTCTACATCCTCTACACCGGCGGCACGACCGGCATGCCCAAGGGCGTGGTGTGGCGACACGAAGACGTCTTTTACGCCCTCGGCGGAGGCACCGACCCCGTGACGAACGTGCGGACGACCGACCCCGCGTCCATGGTCGCCAAGGGTGCCGCCGGCGGCCTGGTGCATCTCCCGGTGGCCCCGCTCATGCACGGCGCCACGCAGTGGTGCGTCATGGGTCAGAGCTTCGTCGGGTCCAAGATCGTCCTGATGGCCAAGTTCGACCCCCACGAGGTCTGGCGCCTGGTCGGCGACGAGAGGGTCAATTCCGTCATGATCACGGGGGATGCCATGGGTAAGCCGCTGATCGAGTCGTTGGACGACGAGGGGACGGACCACGACCTGTCGTCGCTCCTGGCCGTCGTGTCCTCGGCGGCCCTGTTCTCCGCCCCGGTCAAGGATCAGTTCTTCGCACGCCTGCCCACCCTCGTGATCACCGACGCCATCGGGTCCTCTGAGGGTGGCAACAACGGCATGACCGTGGTGACGGCGGGCAACACCGCTATGAAGAGCGGGCCGACCGTGCACCTGCTCGGCCAGACGGTCGTCTTCGACGAGAACCTCCAGCTGGTGGAGCCTGGGTCGGGCGTCACCGGCAAGATCGCCCGTTCTGGTGACATCCCACTCGGTTACTACAACGACCCGAAGAAGACGGCCGAGGTCTTCATTCAGGTGCGCGGCACCCGCTTCGTCATGCCGGGTGACTACGCCACGGTGGAGGCCGACGGGTCGATCACCCTGCTCGGTCGAGGGTCGATCGTGATCAACTCCGGCGGCGAGAAGATCTTCCCCGAGGAGGTCGAATCCGCGGTCCGTTCCCATCCCGACATCATGGACGCCATCGTGTGCGGGGCGCCCGACGAGCGCTGGGGCCAGACCGTGGCTGCCATCGTGCAACCGAGGGTGGGTCATGACGCTCCGTCACTGGACTCCCTGCAGGAGCACTGCCGGGAGTCGATCGCCGGCTACAAGCTGCCCCGCCGGCTCTATGTCGTCGACGCCGTGGAGCGGTCGCCCTCGGGCAAGCCCGACTACACGTGGGCGGCGGCCATCGTCGGGGGGGCGGCGAAAGCCCAGGACGGTGCGACAGTGCCGAGCTCGTCCAAGTCCTGAGCAACATTTTCGACAGCTCCATCGGAGCGCGTTACGGTGCGCCCATCACTCGGGAACCGGAGACCCAGCGCGCCATCCACCGATCGATTTCGCTGCGGCGCGGCACGTGGCACGCCCTGTTCACCGCCGGCGCGGGAATCGCGCTGCTCTTGGGAGTGACGGGTGTGGCCGCGCTCCAGGCGGCGGCCGCGGGCGTGTCGCACGTCGACGCCACCTCGTCGTGGACCGTGTACCACGGCGATCCGCTGGGCACAGGCGCGGACACCTCGGGCGTCACCTTCAATCCGCCGAACCCGGCGTGGACGTCATCTGTCCTCGACGGCCAGGTCTACGGCGAGCCGCTCGAGGCCACCGGGCGTGTCTTCGTGGCGACGGAGAACGACACGGTGTACGCGCTAGCCGCCAACACCGGGGCGGTGTTGTGGTCCACGCACGTCGGGACCCCGGTGCCGTCGGGCGACCTCCCCTGCGGGGACATCAGCCCGCACGTCGGCATCACCGGCACCCCGGTCGTGGACGCCGCCCGGGGAGAGGTCTTCGCCGTGGCCGATGAGCTGGTGGGCGGTGCGCCCGCCCATTTCCTCGTGGGATTCAACCTGTACAACGGGACCGTGGACCTCGACGTGGCCGTCGACCCGCCGGGACAGGGCCCCGCCGCCATCCTGCAGCGCACCGGCCTGAACCTGAGCAACGGCAACGTCGTCTTCGGCTATGGCGGCAACGACGGTGACTGCTCGACCTACAGCGGCTGGGTCGTCTCGGTGCCCGAGGGCGGCGGCACGCCGGGCTACTACCAGGCGGTGCCGATCGGCCACGACGGGGCCGTGTGGATGGGAGGCGCCGCGCCCGAGGTCGACGCGGCGGGCAACATCTGGGTGGCCACGGGGAACGGGTCGTCGTCGACTCCCTATGACTTCGGCGACTCGGTCCTGGAGCTGTCGCCGGCCCTGGCTCGCACGCAGTACTTCGCCCCGAGCACCTGGCAGACCGACAACTCGAGCGACTTCGACCTCGGGTCGAGCTCGCCCGCGCTGCTCTCCAACGGGACGATCCTGCAGGTGGGCAAGTCGTCGACCGCCTACCTGCTGAGCCAGGCCGCGCTGGGAGGGATCAACGGCCAAATCGCCTCCCCCATAAGCGCCTGCGGCAGCGACGCCGACGGCGGGGATGCCATCTCGGGGACCATCGTCTACGTCCCCTGCGGCAAGGGGGTGCAGGCGATTCAGACCAACCCTCTCGGCACGCAGTGGCAGACGGCGTCCGGGGCACACGGCCCTCCGATCACGGCCGGCGGCCTCGTCTGGTCAATCGGTGGGTCGTCGCTCTACGGCCTCAACCCGGCGAACGGGGCCAAAGTGCAGCAGGTCCCGGTCGGCGGCGAGGCCAACCACTTCCCGACCCCGGCGGTCGGCGACGGCCTGCTGCTGGCCCCGTCGACCGATCAGGTCACTGCCTTCTCGGGCTCGGCCGGTCTCCCGGGCCCGCCCTCGCCGCCACCACCGGCGCCGCCCAACTCGTCGTACTGGATGGTGGCCTCCGACGGTGGGATCTTCACCTTCGGCAACGCAGGCTTCTACGGCTCCGCCGGGAGCCTGCCGCTGAACAAGCCGGTGGTGGCGATGGCGCCGACCGCGTCCAAGGGCGGCTACTGGCTCGTGGCCTCCGACGGGGGGATCTTCAGCTACGGGGACGCCACCTTCGACGGCTCCATGGGCGGCAAGCCGCTCAACGCACCGATCGTCGGTATGGCCGCCACCCCCGACGGAGGCGGATACTGGCTGGTCGCCTCGGACGGCGGCATCTTCAGCTTCGGCGACGCCGCCTTCCACGGCTCCATGGGCGGCAAGCCGCTGAACAAGCCGATCGTCGGCATGGCGGGTACGCCGAGCGGGCAGGGGTACTGGCTCGTCGCCTCCGACGGCGGCATCTTCAGCTTCGGC
Source organism: uncultured Acidimicrobiaceae bacterium (assembly GCA_963755375.1). Taxonomy (GTDB): domain Bacteria; phylum Actinomycetota; class Acidimicrobiia; order Acidimicrobiales; family RAAP-2; genus Bog-473. Next base: position 1,626,757 of record CAVWKG010000016.1, read on the forward strand.
GACGCCCTCTTCCACGGCTCCATGGGCGGCAAGCCGCTGAACCGGCCCATGGTCGGCATGGCCGCCAGCCCGGACGGCTTCGGGTACTGGATGGTCGCCTCGGACGGGGGCATCTTCGACTTCGGCGACGCCGGCTTCTTCGGGTCCGCCGGGGGTGCACCGTTGAACAAGCCGGCCGTCGGGGTGGCGGCGACGCCCGACGGCCGCGGGTATTGGATCGCCGCCTCGGACGGGGGCATCTTCAATTACGGGGACGCCAACTTCTTCGGGTCCGAGGGAGGTGTGGTCCTCAACAAGCCGATCGTGGGGGTGGCGTCTTCCAGCTGAGGCCGAACCCGGCCCGGGTCGCGGGCTCGAGCCACGGCAGCATGGGCCCGCCCCACGCGATGATGCACGAGTGCCGACCGGCCGCCTCCTCATCCTGACCGGATCCCCCGGCTGCGGCAAGACCACCGTGGCCCCGCTGGTGGCCGACCGCCACGAGCCCTCGGCCTGCCTCGACCTCGACTGGTTCTTCGCCACGCTCCGGCGCGGGGCGATCGAGCCGTGGCGCGCGGAGGCACACCACCAGAACCGGGTCGTGCTGCACGCCGCCGCCGAGGCCGTGGCCGCCTTCGCCGCCGGGGGCTACTTCACCGTCGCCGAGGGGATCCTGTACCCGTTCATGCTCGACCTGTTTGCCGTCGCCGGCGCTCGCTCCGGCATCGTCGTCGAGTACGCGGTGCTGCGAGCCCCGATCGAGCTCGTGCAGCAACGGGTCCGGGACCGCAGGGACGAGCCGCAGCATGCCGGGGCACTGGCCGACGCGGCCGTGGTCGACGACCTGTGGACGCAGTTCGAGAGCCACGGCGTCGCGGCGCGCCACCGGGTCGACGCGGGCCCCCACGGGCCGGGCGAGGTGGCCGAGGAGATCGACCGTCGGCTGGGAGCAGGGGAATTCCGGCTGGAGGGCCAGCCCGGGGTGCCGGCGCGAAACGCCTGAGGGTCAGGAGCCGCCGGCGGCGAGGCGCTGCTTGGTGGTGAGGTGCACCGGGTCCTTGTCGAAGTCCTTCAGCACGTGCTTGCCGAACGTCTCGGTGGCTTCCTCGCACAACTCGATCGGCATGGAGGTCGAGAGCATCCCGAACGACAGCTGGTCGGCGCCGGTCGCCACGAAACTCTCGACGGCCTTGCCCACCTCGTCGGGAGTCCCGATGGCGGTCACCCCCGCTGCGATGGCGGCGTCGAGCGTGGCTGCATCCATACCGGGAATGATCTCGGGCCACTCCGGGATGCCGGGAGGCCGGGGGAAGGTGTCGAGGTAGCGGAAGACGAGGCTGAGGTGGTAGTTGGAGTCGGCCTCGAGAAAGGTCTTGCGCGCCTTGGCCCCGTCCTCCATGCAGATCATCTGCGTCGTGATCATCACGTTGTTGTTCACGAAGCCGCCCACCGGGTTGGTGCAGTCCTGGATCTTCTCCTTGTAGCGACTGACCAGCGGGGTGAGCTGATCGGGCGTGGAGAAGCCGAAGCACAGCACGCCCACGCCGAGCTCGGCGGCCAGGTCGAAGGTGGAGGGGCTCCCCGCCGCCATCCAGATGGCCGGATGGGGCTTCGAGTAGGGCTTGGGCAGGACGTTGCGGGACGGCATGGAGAAGAACTTGCCCTCGTAGCTGAAGTCCTCGTCCTTCCACATGCGCACGATCTGCGGCAGGGTCTCGGCCACCATCTCGCGGGTGAGGTCGGGGTCCTCGATCCCGAAGCCCCGCTGCTCCGTCGTGGACGAGCCGCGGCCGGTGCCGAACTCGAAACGACCTCCGGACAGATGGTCGAGCATGGCGACCCGCTCCGCGATGCGAGCCGGATGGTTCACCGGCGGCGTGATGTTGAAGATGCCCGAGCCGATGTGGATGTTGGTGGTCTTGGCCGCGACGAACGCCAGGAAGGACTCGGAGGCGGACAGGTGCGAGTACTCGGTCAGGAAGTGGTGCTCGGAGGCCCAGGTGTACTTGAAGCCCGCCTTGTCGGCCGCCACGATGAACGCGACCTCGTCCATGATGCGGTCGTGCTCCGCCGATGCTCCGTGCCGCTCGACGTACCGGGGCAATACGCACGCGGCGTTGAAGATGCCGAATTCCATTCCTTCGCACGTCCTCGTCTACGGTGCCGCGGTCCGTTCCGCCGGCGTTGCTGCGACGGTAACACGGGTCTGATTAAAATGCAACGTGTTCCAATAATAGGACTCCCATCCCAGGTCAGAGACTTTCGGAGGCGCAGTGACCCCAGCTGACGCGCACCCCACCGCCCCGGACGCCGCACCGGTCGCGCCGCCGCAAACCATCACCGCCGCCGTCCTCGCCCTGGCCGACGCCGACGGGCTCGGCCTGGTGGCCGGCGACCGGCGACTGAGCCACGCCGAGGTGGTCGCCGAGGCCGCGGCGCGGGCGGCCTGGCTGCGGGCCGCCCGGCGTGACGGGCCGTTCCACGTCGCCGTGATGCTCGACAATGTGCCCGAGTTCGTCTTCTGGCTCGAGGCGGCGGCGCTGGCGGGCGCGGTGGTGGTCGGGGCCAATCCGACCCACCGGGGGAGCGAGTTGGTGCGCGACCTGGCCCACACCGAGTGCCAGTTCCTCGTCACCGACTCGACCTACCTGCCGCTCGTCGAGGGCGCTCGTATCGGCGACGCGCTCGGAGAGGTCGGGCGGCGCAACGGGCGGGTGCTCGTGCTCGACACCGACGCCGCACAGGATGCCCTCGGGCCGTACGCCGGAGCGGACCCGACGCAGGTCGCCGATCGATCCGTGACCCCCGAATCTCTCGGCTATCTGCTCTTCACCTCCGGCACGTCCGGCGCGCCCAAGGCATGCCTGTGCAGTCAAGGCCGCTTGGCGCGCATCGGCGCCGTGGTGGCGCAGATGTACACCCTCACACCCGAGGACGTGTGCTATCTATCCATGCCGCTGTTCCATTCCAACGCCTTGATGGCGGGCTGGGGCCCTGCGCTGATCGCTGGCTCCGCCTTCGCCCTGCCCACCGTGGGCCGCTTCTCCGCCTCGGGATTCCTCCCCGACGTGCGAGCCGCCGGTGCGACCTACTTCAACTACGTCGGGAAGCCGCTGTCCTACATCTTGGCGACGCCCGAGCAACCCGATGACGCCGACAACCCCTTGGCGCGCGCCTTCGGCAACGAGGGCACGGTGGAGGACGTTGCCCGCTTCGCCGAGCGCTTCGCCGTCGCCGTCACTGACTCGTACGGCTCGACCGAGGGCGGCGCGACGGTGCAGCGGACCCCGGACACGCCCGCCGGCGCTCTGGGCCGGGCACCCGAGGGGACCGTGGTGCTCGATCCGGGCACCGGCGTCGAGTGCCCGCCCGCCCGCTTCGACGAGCGAGGCCGGCTGCTGAACGCCGAGGAGGCGATCGGCGAACTCGTGTCCAAGGGGGGCGGCGCCGGTTTCGAGGGGTACTGGCGTAACGGTGAAGCCGAGAGGGCGCGGCTGCGGGAGGGGTGGTACTGGACGGGCGATCTGGCCTACCGGGACGAAGCCGGCTTCTTCTACTTCGCCGGTCGAGACCACGACTGGCTGCGCGTGGACGGCGAGAACTTCGCCTCGGCGCCGATAGAGCGGATCATGCAACGGCATCCCGACGTCGTTCTCGCCGCGGTGTACGCCGTGCCAGACCCCGTCGTCGGCGATCAGGTCATGGCCGCGTTGCAACTCCGGCCCGGCCTGGACACGCTCGACGCAGACGGCCTCGCCGGCTTCCTGGCCGCGCAGGAGGATCTCGGCACGAAGTGGATACCCCGCTTCGTGCGCGTGAGCGCGGCCCTCCCGATGACCGCCACCAACAAAGTCCTCAAACGGCACCTGCGCACCGAGCGGTGGACGTGTGCCGATCCCGTGCTCTGGAAGCCCCACAAGGGCGGGCCCTACCGGTTGCTGGACGCGGGCGACGCCCGCGCGCTCGAAGAGGCGGTGGGCGACCGGCCAATCTGACCGGGACGCTCTCGGCGCCCGGTCGAATTGGCTCGGTCACTCACCCGGCGCCGCAGGGGCGCCCGTTCCTCACGTACTGCTGCCGGCAATCCCAACCACGGGAGCGTTGAGCACGGTCGACCCCAGGGAACCCCAGAAGAAGGCGTCGCCATAGTTGAAGATGCCGCCGTCCGTTGCCGCCTCCCAGTAGCCCTGGCCGTCGGGCGTGCCCGACATTCCGACCACGGGCTTGTTCAGAGGCGTGGCTGCCGGTGACCCGAAGAACGGCGCGTTGAAGCTGAACAGTCCGCCGTCCGAGGCGACCTCCCAGTAGCCACCCGTCGCCTGGTCGCCCGTGATGCCCACGACCGGCTTGTTCAGGGGCTTGCCACCCATCGATCCGTAGAAGGTGGCGTCGCCGAAGTTGAAGATGCCTCCGTCGGAGGCCACTTCGTAGTACCCCCGACCATCCTGCGACGACGCGATACCGACCACCGGAGCGTTCAGGTGTTTACCCCCCATGGAGCCGTACAACGAGGCGTCCCCGAAGTTGAACACACCGCCGTCGGACGCCACCTCCCAGTAGCCGCCACCGTCGGGCGTGGCCACCATCCCTACCACCGGAGCGTTCAGGGGCTTGCCTCCCATGGAACCGAAGAAGGGGGCGTTGAAGGCGAAGAGGCCGCCGTCGGACGCCACCTCCCAGTAGCCACCGGTCTTCGGGTCTGCCGTGATGCCGACGATCGGCTTGTCCAGGGGCTTGCCACCCATCGATCCGAAGAAGGGCGCGTCGTAGGAGAAGATGCCACCGTCCGACGCTGCCATCCAGTAACCGAACTGGACGGTCACCTGGTTGGGTGCCAGGGATTCCTCCAGGGAGAAGTAACTGGACTGGCCCGGAAGCACCCCGTTGGTGAAGTTCACGTCACCGGAGGCCGTGTCCGCGCTGATGTTGGAGAAGGTGTTGTTGGGGCCCTCGTAGTCGCTCCCGTTAGGGTCGGGGCCGCTCGGCGCGGCAGCGCCCTCCAGCTGGGACGGCGTGCAATACTGGTCACCCGTGTACCCACCCGGTCCCGGAACGGGCGTGGCACCGGTGCCGGAGCCATTGTTGGTACTGGCTCCCCCGGTCGCGTAGGTGCAGATGCCGTCACCGTCGAATCCGAAGAGATCGGCTCCGGTCGACTCCCCGGACAGCTGGAGCGCGTAGACCGGCTTGCTGGACTCGTTGACGATGCCCACCAGGGTGTCGTCGTTCTCGTCGTACGGCGTTTGTGCACCCGGTGTCGTGAACGTGGCGGTTGACGTGGCGTTGTTCGGGTCCTGCAGGACCTGCTCGCCGTTGTTGGAGATGACGATCACGATCCCGCAGCTGTTGTCCCACCCAATGGCCGGGCACTCGTTGAAGGGGGCCGTCGTGGAGGTCCCCGGAAAACCGGCAACGTCGTGACCTTTCTGGAACGAAGACGAAGACACCGCATGCGGTGCATCCTTCGCGGCCGCCGAAGCCGCCTGAGGTGCGATCAGCGCCACGCTTCCGACGAAGGCCAGCATCAAGCCAGCGGCACCGAGGCCCCGGAGATGCGCCCACCGCCTGCCGCGGAGTCGACCAGACTTCGCCGCAAAGGCGCCTGAGATCTTGCTGAATGCCATCAAGGGACCCCCTGTGTGTACTCGGGACTGCGCGTTTGTATCACTATTCCCGCCGGTGTGCAGGGAAGACCAACCACGCCGCGGGCCTCCAGGCGTGGAGTTGCGCCGACGGTGGCCGTCCACTCAGGAAAATCTAAGGTTCGTTTCTGCTTTCGGAGGCAACGGGCGCCCGTCGGTCGGCAGGCCTGTCCCGGCCATCGGGTTCACTTTGGCGACGTTCTGAAGGCGCGCAATGTCCCGTCTTGGTTCGCGACGAGGACGGTATTTCCAGAGACCGTCGGCGGAGCCCAGAACCAGTAGGTCGGTGCACCGAAAATACCCTTCTCTCTGTTCTTTTGTGGTGGTTCCGTATATGAGAACAGCGTGGCTCCGGTGGTGCTTGACAGCACTTCGAAATCTCTGCCTCCCCCCACAAGCACCAGACCGGGTATTTGGGTGACCGCCCCCTCTACCCCTCCCTGGAGAGGGACCTGCCACATTGCTTGACCGGTGGCTGGGTTGAGTGCCGTCATCGTACCGATGCAGCCATTGCCGGAAGCGTTCAACGAGACGCCTGCCACCATGATCGGTGATCCATTCCCTGCCCAGGAGGAAGTCGAGATGGTGTTGTTGCAGTTCTGGCTGAAGACACTCAGCCCCACCGAGAACGTCGCCTGTGATTCGACTTGGTACTGCCACACCGGTCCGGCCGCGAGGTTGTTCCGATCGAGGACGTAGTAGACACCGTTCTTGTTCTCCGCGCCGACCAGCTGGCGTTGCACCCCGTCAATGGTCGCGGTGAAGAGCATCGGAGAGGCACCCATGTCTGAATCGGCGGGATGCTGGTTTTGCGGCACCTGCCAGATCGACTGCATGGCCAATGTCGAAGGATCCAGTTTGAGCACGGCATCTTGATACTGAGATTCGCAAAGATCATTGGAGGTGTCGATGAAGACCGAGTTCTGAGTGGGATCGACCGAGGGCGACGACCAGGCACCCGGTCCTTTGCACTTGGCCGGCAAGATGGTGGCGAAGTCGATGGCCTTCTGCAGGGCACCTGTGGCGGCATTGACTCGTACGATCCGTCCAAACTCGTCGGGGCAACCTTGGAATGACGCTACCCCGACGTAAATGCTCCCCTTGTAGAGCAATGGGGAGCTCCAAACCGAATCTCCAGGTTCCGTACGGAGTTGTGTCCGCCAGATAATGCTGCCGTTCGAGGCGTTGAGTGCAACGAGCTGCCCTGCGCCGCCACCCACCCACAAGACAGTCCGGCCGTTCAGGGTGCCGATGGTGGCTGTACTTGCGATTCCGAGGCTTACCAAGGCATAGATGCAGCCCGGCGGTCTCTGCGTTGCACCCAGTGACGTCGACCAGAGCGCCCGACCGGACGACAGTCTGGTCGCGTGCATGTTGCCGTTCCAATCGCCCCAGTACACGACCCCGTTGTTGACGATCGGCTGACCCGAAATGGGAGCACTCACAGACTTCCGCCATCGCTGCGTGAGTGCCCCCGCGTTCGCCGGCGTGATGGACGTTGCCGCTGTGTAGCCGGTGCGGGAGCTGTTTCCATCGTAGGTCGCTGAGGCAATGCTGCTTATCGACGCAGGCTTCGCCGTCGCCGCTGAAGCGCCGGAGGCTACGGCCTGGACCATCAGGATCGCGGTCAACGCGAGTGAACATCGCACGAGATGCCTATGCATGACCCCTTCTCTCCAACGCGGCCACGGGGAGGACGGCTGTAGATGATCGATGCGAAGGGCGAGGATGGTAGCTCACCGAGAAGGCTTCCTACGAGGCGCGCGTGGCGCGCGTGCGATTTTGGTGCCGAGGTGCATCACGAGTCTGTCGGGGCTGGGGTGAACTGGTTGAGGTCGTAGATACCGAGACTCTGCTCAATAGCTGCCACCTTGGCCACGTAATCAGCAAACCCGTTCGGGCCGAACTGTTGACGCTGAAGGTCGGCAAACGTCACACCCAGTTGATCGAGCTGGTCGGGGGTCGAGATGGCGCGGAATCTGGGGAAGACGACCGTATCCTCGCGTGCCTCGTGAGGCTGGTACATCCGTACGAACGCAACCATGGCGGCGCTGATTTGCTCCACATCGTTGGGTTGCATGTTGCTTGACCCGGCGAGGATGAGCTGGGTCAGCTGTCGACCTCGAGCGTGTTGGATCAACAGCGTGTCGACCGTGCTTACGAGTTGCCCCGCCTTCCGCAGCATTGGAAAGACATACCCCTCTTCCATAGCCTCATGGAAGCCTTCGATGAAGTCGTGGATGATCTCGGCGCCGTCGTGGATGGCGGGCATGGGCGCCGGCTGACCGCTGGTTATGCGATCGACGCTCTCTTGGTAGATGAGAAGCACCCGCTTCAGAACTCCGTGCTCCTGCATCAGGTCCACGTCCGGTGGAGTGATGTTCGTTGGGGTAGGCGAGGACTGCGCGACGATATTGCCGACCTCGGTTCCAACCACGCCGACAGCGAGCCCGATCCCACCGGCCGTCAGCAGCCGCCTTCGGCTGAGGGAATTTGCCTGCGCTGGATCGTCTGGCATAGCCGTCGTCGAGGTTGCTGGCGAGCGAATCTACGGGTTGGGATCGCCGGCGGGCACGAGCGGCGTCCCATCGGGGCTCATGAGGTACCAATAGCCGCCGTCGTTGTCGATGCCTTGACCTGTCACCATGCCAGGGCTCACGTCATCTTGATATGTGTAGAGCGGCCATCGGTTATAGGTGACGACTCGGTAACCAGGCGAAAGCGGCACCGTGCCCAGAAGACTCTTCTTGACACCGGATCCAGCTTCGGGACGACTGCCCGGGGAGATGGTGGCGGGGGGCCAACTGGCGATACAGGTCACGTCGCAGGTGACCGATCGTTGTTGGTCGGGGACGAACATGTACAACGCATAACCCGACGCGTTGACGAGCACCGTTGCCTTGGCCTGTGACAGGTACTGCGCGTCGACACGCACCGGCTTGGTTCCAGTTGGGTTGGACGTGCTCGAAGACTGGGGCGTCGATCCTCCACAGGCTGCGGCCACGACCGCGAGACCGGTAAGGAGGAGCAAGGCCGACAGTCTCGTCCGGCTCCGACGGGCGAACCCCTTCATGCCTGTGAGCCGGAGAAAGGGTTTCAATGTCTCGTCGGCATTGCCAGATGGTCTCCGGAGCGGGCAAGTTGGTGCGGCACGTCGCCTCCCGATTCCTTCGAACATGTGGACCCTTCGCCGATGATCCGAGAAGTTTGCCATTCCGGCTTCCCTGGATCGTCCCGCCTTCGGCCTCCCGACGAATGTTACGCAAGCCAAACCTATCTTCGATTTCACCGGTTTGCAGCGCGGGACTCGGCGCCAACTGAGGTTGACGCCACCTCGTCGCTCACGAACTGCGGACCCTCCGGGGGGTGACGCGGCGCCGGGCTCAGCGGTCGACGCCGAGGACCAGCCCGCTGGTCGGCACGCCGGTCCCGGCCGTCACGACCACGTGCTCGAGACCCTGTACCTGATTGACCGAGGTGCCGCGCACGAGCCGGGCGCCCTCGGCGATCCCGTTCATGCCGTGGAGATAGGCCTCGCCGAGCTGGCCCCCGTGCGTGTTGATCGGGAGCGCCCCGCCGAGCTCGAGGCGGCCGTCCCGGACGAAGTCTTTGGCCTCACCCTTGGCGCAGAACCCGAGCTCCTCCAACTGGTAGAGGACGTAAGGGGTGAAGTGGTCGTAGAGGATCGCCGCCTGCATGTCGCTCGGGCCGAGCCCTGAGGTCTCCCAGAGCTGGCGGGCCACCACCGCCATCTCGGGCAGCCCCAGCAGGTCGTCGCGGTAGTAGCTGGTCATCATGTCCTGGCCCGCGCCGGATCCCTGGGCCGCGGCCCGGATGACGACCGGGTCGGTGCGCAGGTCGCGGGCGCGCTCGAGGGAGGTCACGACCAGCGCCTGTCCCCCGTCAGTCTCCTGGCAGCAGTCGAGCAGGTGCAGGGGCTCGACGATGAAGCGGCTGGCCTGGTGCTCCTGCAGCGTGATCGGCTGCTCGTAGAACCATGCCTTCGGGTTGGTCGCCGCATGTTTGCGATCGGCCACAGCCACCCGGCCGAGATCCTCGCTCGTCGCCCCGGTTTCGTGCAGGTAGCGCTGCGCCGCCATGGCCACCCACGAGGCCGGCGTGAGCAGCCCGACCGGCAGGTAGGACGCCATGTGCGCGTTCTCGGCGGTCGGCAGCGGCGCCCTCCCCTGGACGCCGGCGCCGAAGCGGCTGCCCGAGCGCTCGTTGAAGGCGCGGTAGCAGACCACGACGTCGGCCACGCCCGAGGAGACGGCCAGCGCCGCCTGCTGGATGGTGGCGCACGCCGCGCCGCCGCCGTAGTGGATGCGGCTGAAGAAGGTCAGGTCGCCGATGCCCAGGCTGCGCGCGATGTCGATGTCGGGATTGGTGTCCGAGCTGAACGTCACCATCCCCTGCACCTCGGAAGGGGCGATGCCGGCATCCGCCAGCGCGGCGGCGACCGCCTCGACGGCCAGCCGGAGCTCCGAGCGGCCCGAATCCTTGGAGAACTCGGTCGCCCCGATGCCGGCGATGGCGGTCGAACCGGAGAACGAGTGGGAATGCGCCATCACGAACGAGCCGCCGGATCCGTTGCCGCACCGTCCCCGACCGGGAGGAGCACGGTGACCGTGCCGGTGACGTGGTCGCCCAGATCGTTGGCGCCGCGGAGCGAAACGGTCACGGAGCCGTACGCGCCGTCGTCGCTGCGCGCACCCTTCTCCGTGACCGATCCGGTCAGCACCATGGTGAAGTCGGGATGGTTGGGCGCCCCCAGCCGGATGTTGACGTCCACCAGGCGGCTGCGCGGCCCTGACCAGTCGGTGACGTAGCGCCCGACCAGTCCGTTGGTGGTCAAGATGTTCATGAAGATGTCCTTGGAGCCACGCTCCCGGGCCAGGACGGAATCGTGGTGCACGTCCTGGTAGTCGCGGCTCGCAATCGCGCCGGACACGATCAACGTCCGCGTGATCGGGAGCCTCAGAGTGGGGAGCTCGTCGCCCACCGCGACCTCGGCGAACGTCGGCCCGGACTGGTCCAGTCCAGCGGGGTTCACGGCGCCGCCTCGGCGCGCGCCAACGCCTGCTCGGCGATGTCGGCCCCCAGGCGCGCCAGCTGCGCGCTCGGGCCCCCCAACATCAGTTCGATCTGCTTGCCCCACAGGAAGTAACGGTGGATCGGGTAGGAGACGTCCGCCCCCATACCCCCGTGCAGGTGCTGGGTGGCGTGCACCGTCCGCTGCCCGCGCTCGGAGGCCTGCCACTTGGCCACCCGGGCCGCGTCGGCGGCGTCACGGCCGGTGTCGAAGCGCCACGCCGCGTTCTGCCCGGTGACGCGCATCGCCTCGATGTCGATGGCGGCGTCGGCCGCCCGCAGCATGGTGCCCTGGAACGTGCTGAGCGGTCGGCCGAACTGCTGGCGCGAGTTGAGGTAGGCCGCGGTCTTGGTGAGCGCCGCCTCGCACACGCCGACCTGCAGCGCGCACAGCGCAATGGTGGCCGCCACGAGCACGAAGTCGAGGGCGGCGCGCCCCAGCTCCGGGCCGACGAGGACGTCCCCCGCTGCCGCCGCCAGGTCGGCGAGATGCACGTGCGGGTGTATCTCGCGGTTGGTCGTCGCCGCACGCTCGAGCGTCACACCCGGCGCCTGCGGATCGACGAGGGCCAGGAGCACGCCGCCGTCCTCGGTGCGGGCCGGCACCATCATCCGGTCCGCCAGGTGCGCCTGGGGCACGGCCAGCTCGGTCCCCGCCAGCACCCACCCCTCCCCCGACGCCGTGGCTCGCACGGGCGGCGTCGCAGTCGGGCTGGTGACGCTCCCGGTCAGAGCGGCCGTGAGGAGCACGTCGCCGGCGACGACACCAGGGAGCCAGCGGGCACGCTGGGTCTCCGAGCCGAAGCGGGCGAGGGGCAGCGCCCCGAGCACGAGGGTGGACCAGAGCGGAACCGGGGCCACCGCGTTGCCCTGCGCCTCCAGGAGCAGGCAGAGCTCCATCAGGCCGTAGCCGGCGCCGCCGTCGGGCTCGGGAACGGCGAGCCCCAGCAGGTCGGCCTCGGCCAGCGCCCGCCACAGATCGCGGTCGATGCGCTCGTCGCTCGCTTCCACCACGGTGATCCGCTCGGCGTCGACCAGGCCCGAGAAGATCCCGGTTGCGGCCTCGGTGACCGCCAGCTGCTCCTCGCTCATCTTGAAGTCCATCAGTCTCCCCGTCCCGCCGGCACGAACACGGGCAGGGACAGGTCCTCGTCGTAGTCGACGAACTCGGCCTGCACCGCCATCCCGATCGCAATGGCGTCCGGCTCGACGTCGCCGAGGTTGGCCACCACCCGCGTCCCCTCCTCCAGCTCGATCAGACCGATCGGCAGCGGATACTCGAACGCGGCCACCCGGGGGTAGTGGACCACGACGTAGGAGTAGACGGTGCCGCGGCCGCTCGCCTCCACGGCGTCCCACTCGAGGGAGCCGCAGACGGCGCAGGCCGGCAGCGGCGGGTGGCGCAAGGTGCTGCACGAGAGGCAGTGCTGAATCAGGAGCGCGTGCGAGCGGGCGCCCTCGAACCAGAAGGCGTTGTCCTGGGTGATGGCCGGGCGCGGGCGCGGTGGGCGGGGCGGCGTGCGGGCCGGAGGCAGGTACTTGAGGATGCGGAAGCGCATGGTGGCGACGGGCTCCCCGGCGTCGAAGAGGGCCTGCACCTCCTCGGTCGACGACGGCCACGCCGGCACGTCGGCGTCGGGGACCGCAACGTAGTCGAGCCGGGTGGTGATGAAGCGCCCGGTGCCCAGCCCCGTGCGCTTGGGGTCCGAGATCGCCTCGATCACGGAGCGCACCAGGACCCGGTCCCCCACCACGAGGGGACGCCCGTAGTGCTGCTCACAGTTGGTGGCCACCACGGAGGTCAGCCCTTCGTCATCGAGCAGCCGCATCATCGCCTCGTTGGGACCGCTCTCCCGTTCCGCCGACTCCGAGTCCGCCTGCTCGGCCAAGTCCGTCCCCTCGTCGCCGGCACCGCCCTCGGCGCGGGCCTCCTCCATGAGCAGGGATGCGCGCAGTCCCCGCATGATCCAGGCCTGCAGCATGGTAGGCGGGGCGATCAGCTGGTCGTAGCCGGCGGCGCGCGCCGCGTCGTCCGATACGTAGACCGGGTTGTGGTCGCCCATCGCCTCGACCCAGTGCCGGATCATCGGCACGTTGACCGCGTCGGGCGCCAGGCTCGGCGCACCGGCCAACTGCCCGATCAGCGGGGCCAGCTCGGCGCTGTGATCGGGATAGGGCGCCAACTCCTCGAAGCGCTCGGCCGATACACCCCCCGCCGCGCTCACCGCGCCCCCCGTGTCATACCCAGGCCCGCCGTGGCCACGATCTCGCGCTGCACCTCGTTGACCCCGCCGCCGAACGTGTTCACCTGCGCCTGGCGCGCCGTGGCCTCGAGCCGGCCGCGCAAGAGCGCGCCGGGCGAGCCGGGGACGAGGTAGCCGGCCGTGCCCGCCACCCCCAGCAACAGGCGCACCACCTCCAGAATCCGCTCGGTCCCGAAGACCTTGATGGACGAGGACTCGGCGCCCGTCAGCTCGCCGTCGCCCACGTGCACCGCCATGCGCCAGTTGAGCAACCACATGGCCTGGAGCTCGGTGTGGCACTTGGCGAGATCCATCTGCACCCAGCCCTGGTCGATCAGCGTCTTGCCGTCGTCGGTCGGCTGCGCGGCTGCCCAGTCCACGATGTCCTCGTAGAGCGAGATGGCCAGGCCGCTCCAGGCGGCCAGTCCCACCCGCTCATGGTTGAGCTGGGTGGTGATCATGCGCCAGCCCTCGTTCTCGTCCCCGACGCGGTTGGCCACCGGCACGCGCACGTTGTCGTAGAAGGTCTGCGTCGTGGTCAACCCACCGACCGTGTGGATGATCGACCACTCGAAACCCGTTGACGTCGTCGGCACGCAGAGGATCGAGATGCCCTTGTGCTTGGGCACCTCGGGATCGGTGCGCACGGCCAGCCAGATGTAGTCGGCCTGGTCGGCGCCGCTGGTGAAGATCTTCGCCCCGTTCACGACGTACTCCTCGCCGTCGCGCACAGCCCGCGTGCGCAACGACGCCAGGTCGGTGCCGGCCTCGGGCTCGGTGTAGCCGATGGCGAAGTTCAGCTCGCCGGCGAGGATCTGCGGCAGGAAGAACGACTTCTGCTCGTCGGTGCCGAAGCGCATGATGGTCGGCCCGACGGTGTTGATGGTGACGAAGGGGAAAGGTGCACCGGCGCGCCGGGTCTCGTCGAAGAAGATGAACTGGTCCGTCGCCGGGCGACCCTGCCCGCCGAACTCGTTCGGCCACCCGATGCCGAGCCAGCCGTCCTTGCCGATCTGGCGCACGACCTGGCTCCAGGCGTCGCCGCCCTCACCGCCTTCAGCCAGGCCCGCCCGCACCTCGTCGGTGAGGAGTTCGGCGTAGTACTGACGCAGCTCGGCACGCAGCTGCTGCTGTTCGGGGCTCTCTTCGAGGAACATCGTGGGGCAGCCTCGCGTGCACTCTGCGGTCCCTGCCAGGTCAAGGCCGCGCTGCAAAAACTGTAACACGTTCTCGTTTGTGCGGTCCGGTCCGTGGTGGCCCGGGCCGGCGCGGGCGAGGCCACCGCCCCGACCCTCCCCAGCCGTTCCGGCGGCGTGCGCTGGTTCAGCCCGCCGCGGCGCTCCCGAGCGTGCCGACCAGGCTCCCGAGATGCCGCTCCCACCCCTCCCGGTGCGTGGGTCGCCGTCCCGCCGGCAGGTCGCGGTGCGTGAGCGTCACCACGGTGTCGTGGCCCTCGGCGACGAGGACGACCTCGACCGTGCTGCTGCCCGGCGGCAGCGCGCTGTCGCCCGGGATCCCCCAGGTGAACACCACCCGGCCGGGTGGGTCGACCTCGACGAAGGAGCCTCGGGCCTGCCCGCCGTCGAGGTCGAGAGCGAAGACGCCACCGGGCCGCGGATCGAGCTCGACCCTCTCGGCCATCCACGTCGCCACGAGCTCGGGGTCGGTGAAGTACGGGAACACGACCTCGGGCGGCGCCGCGATGCGGACGGTGGCGACGACGGGGTCTCGCGTGGACATGGTCATCTCGTTTCTCTCGGGTGCGCCTCTTCGACGGTCCGCTTCAGGCGGCCCAGCGCGTCGGGCCAGAACTCCTCGAGGAGGTCGCGCAGCGGTTCGAGGGCAGCGGACCGGAAGAAGTAGAGGCGACGGGTGCCCGCGCGCCGCTCGTCGAGGAGGCCGGCGCGCTTGAGGACGCTGAGATGCTGGCTCACGGCCTGCTGCGTCAGCTCGAAGTTGGCGGCGATCTGTCCGGCCGGAAGCTCGTCGTGTTGGACGAGGCGGAGGATGGCGCGTCGGTGCGGGTCGGCCAGCGCGCGCAGCACCGCATCAGGTGCGACGAAGCTCGCCTTCTGCGCGCTCCCACTCATGAGGACATCCGCTCCTCAGGACGCGCGGTCCGTGTCGCGGCCGCTACGTCCGTGCCGAAAAGGGTGGCCCTCGCCGAGGTCGACAAAGTCGACCAGGCTGGTCAGATAGTGCGTCCAGCCCTCGTGGCACATGTCGAAGCACTCGAGCTGCGGGCTGAGCCCGTGGTGGCAGAACCGCATCTCGGTGCCGCCACCGGCCGGAGTCAGGTCGAAGACGATGGTCGTTCCGACCCACTCCGGTGTGTGGGGAGCATGCTTCACCGTCCACTCGACTCGCCGGTGGTCGACCAGGGCGACGGTAAGGACGATCCGGCGGTCGCTGCCGAACCCGACCTCGAAGGTGCCACCCTCGTCGGTCGAGCCGATCGTGTCGCCCCACCAGCCGGCTATCCCTTCGGTGGTGCTCAGGGCCCGGATCACCGCCTCGGGCGGGGACGCGAAGGTCTTCGTGCGCCGGAAGTCATCGGTGGTCTCTGGGCGGTCGGTTGCTGGGCGGTCGGTTGCTGGGCGGTCGGTTGCTGCGGTCGGTTGCTGGGGTCATGGCGGGCATCCTTTCGGGGAGGTATCACAAGGTTCTACTTGTACAAGTATCTATTTGTGAATACCGGATGTCAACCCTCGCCCTCGGCCGGTGCCTCCGGGCGGGGGGTCGAGGCGAAGAGGTTCAGGCCCAAGCGCTCCGAGAGATACGTGGTCATCCGTTGGCCGCGCACGCTGTTGCCCGCCTCGTCGAGCGGCGGCGAGAAGGTCCCGACCCCGCCCTTCCCGGGTGACACGGTCACGATTCCCCCGCTGACCCCGCTCTTGCCCGGCAGGCCGACGTCATACAGCCAGTCGCCCGAGCGCTCGTAGAGGCCGGCGGTGGCGAGCACGGGCAGGACCCGCCGGCAGCAGTCCGCCGCGATGGCCCGCGCGCCGGTCAGCGGGTTCACCCCGCCGTCGGCCAGGGTCGCCCCCATGACGGCCAGGTCGCGCGCCGACACCCGCAACGAGCACTGTCTCGTGTAGATGTCGGTGGTGACGTCGGGATCGCAGTACAGGCGCCCATAGCCGTGCAAGAGGTGCGCGATGCCGCGGTTGCGATCGTTGGTCGCCGCCTCGGACTCGTACACCTCGTCGTCCATCACCAACGTCCGCCCGGCGAACACGGACAGCGCGGCGACGATGCGCTCGAACTTCTCCTCGGGCGAAGCCCCCGGGACGAGGCTGGTGGTGGCGAGCGCACCCGCATTGACCATCGGGTTCATGGTCCTGTCCGCGTTCAGCTCTATGCCCATCACCGAGTCGAAGGGCAACCCGGTGCTGTTGACGCCGAGGTTGCGACGAGCCTCGGCCGGACCGAGGGTGTCGCAGACCATGGCGAACACGAAGAGCTTCGAGATGCTCTGGATAGTGAACTCCTGGTCGGCGTCGCCGATGGCGAAGACGCGCCCGTGCACGCCGGCCACGCACACGCCGAAGGCGTCGGGCGAGGCCTCGGCCAGGGCGGGGATGTAGTCCGCCACCCTCCCCTCGTCCAGATGACGCAGCCGCTCGTAGCCCGTCGAGACGATCGCCTGGATCTCCAGGTCGGAGGGGAGGGATCCGGTCGAGACCCACTCGGGCGTCGGCCGGTCGTTGGGAGCGTTGCCGTCGTCCATGCCTCTCCTCGTCGCTCGATGCCGATGCGCCATACGACCACGCCGGCGCCGCGGGACGCGCCGGATGGTCCGGCCGGCCCGCTACGTCGGGTCGCCCACGTCCGTGAGGTCGTCCTGCGTGATCGCCGGCAGCTCGGCGATGCCGTTGAGGAGGTGGCGCTCCCACACCTTGCGCAGCTTCTCGAGGAGCGGTGAGTCACTCTCGATGCGGAACTGGCTGAGTGAGCGCGACTCGTTGAAGTAGATGCCGATGTCGTAGGGCGGCCCGACCGAGAGGTTGGCCCGCGCGGTGCTCAGCATGGACCCCAGGGCGATCTTGGCCGCCGTGACGAGGTCGACGTGTGCCTCGACCGCCAGCTCCAGCATGAACTTGCCGTACTTGCTCTCGCCGATCTGCAGGAAGGGGCGCTCGTCCGAGGCACGGATGTAGTTGCCCTCGGGATACACCAAGAGGATGTCGGGCGTCTCGTCCCCAACGTGGCCGCCGAGGATGAACGTTGCCGTGCCGTCGGCCCCCACCTGGCCGAGCGCTTCTTTGTGCCCGGCCGCCACCTCCCTGCTCAGGCGCCCGAGGTACAGCGCCGCCTCGAAGAGATGGCCGACCGTGGCCAGGCTCTCGGTCCCCTCTCCTGCCGCCAGGTCGCGCGCCATGCGGTCGAGAACCTCCTGGGTGGTGGCCAGGCTCCCGGCCGACTCAATCACGAAGAGGCGGTCGGCGGCGGGCTGGAGCACGTGCATCTTGCGGTAGGTGCCGACATCGTCGACGCCCGCGTTCGTGCGGGTGTCGGCCAGGAAGAGCATGCCCTCGTGGAGGCGCAGGGCCAGGCAGTAGGTCAACGGCGTCGTCCTCACTTCGCGCGGCCCTGGTCGGGGGCTCCGACGGCCGCCCGGCGAACATACCCGTTCGGCCGAACGGCGCCCGCAGCCGGCCGGGCGGCGCGGGTCTGTGCCTATGATCGCTGACACACGTTCTAGAAATTGCCTCGAAAGGGCAGGCACCAGGCGGCGCCGGGCGGCTCGCCGGAGTGCGCGAAAGGGGGGGCCTTGAGCCTCGAGCAGATCGACCTCACCGACGGGCGGAATTTCGTGGCCGGGGTGCCGCACGAGTGGTTCGCCGAGCTCCGCCGGGAGGCGCCCGTCTTCTGGCACCCCGAGGCGGCCGCCCCCCGCGGCGGTTTCTGGGCCATCACCCGCTACGACGACTGCGTCCAGGTCAACCGGGACTGGGAGCACTTCTCCTCGGCCCGGCGCGGCTCGCTCTTCAGCGAGATGGACGACGACCAGCTGGCCCAGCAGCAACTGATGATGCTCAACATGGACCCGACGATGCACACGCGCTACCGGCGCCTCGTCAACAAGGGCTTCACCCCCAAGATGGTGCGGGACCTGGAGCAGCAGATCGTCGGGTACGCCGAGGGCATCATCGACGCCGTGTGCGAGCGCGGCACGGCCGACTTCGTCGAGGAGATCGCCGCCGAGCTCCCCCTCCTCGTCATCGCCGAGCTCCTGGGCGTGCCCCAGGAGGACCGCCGCATGGTCTTCGACTGGTCCAACCGCATGATCGGCTCCGAGGACCCCGAGTACCAGTTGCCCGATGTCGACCCGGGCGAGGCTGCCATGCAGGTGTACAGCTACGCCGAGGAGCTGGCCACCACCCGGCGCCTCCAACCCAAGCAGGACCTGGTCTCGGTCCTGCTCAACGCCGAAGTGGAGGGCGAGAAGCTCGACCAGCTGGAGCTCGACCTCTTCTTTCTCCTGCTGATCGTGGCCGGGAATGAGACGACCCGGAACCTCATGTCGGGGGCGATGACCGCCTTCTTCGAGCACCCCGAGCAGTGGGAGCTGGTACGCCAGGACCGCTCCCTGCTGCCCGCCGCCGTCGAGGAGATGCTGCGCTACGTGACGCCCGTCATGCACTTCCGTCGCACGGCCACCGGCGACATGGAGCTGCACGAGCAGGAGATCAAGGAGGGCGACAAGATCGTCTTCTGGCACACCTCGGCCAACCGTGACGAATCGGCCTTCGAGAACCCCAACACGTTCGACATCACCCGGTCCCCCAACAACCACATCGCGTTCGGCGGCGGCGGGCCGCACTTCTGCCTGGGGGCGAATCTGGCCCGCATGGAGATCATGGTCATGTTCGACCGCGTGCTCGACCGGCTGCCTGACATCAGGCTGGACGGCGAGGTGCAGCGCCTGCAGTCCAACTTCATCAACGGGACCAAGCACATCCCGGTCGCCTTCGCAACGTCCGCCCCGGCCGGGGGTACGCCGCTGCCCGCCCGGGCCCGCTGAGGGCCGCCCCGTGAGCGACCACGAGGTGCGCTTCCACCAGGCCATCTCCTTCCTCCCGACACGCCAGGCCATCCCCCTGGCCAAGGCGAGCGACGAGCTGGGCTACGGCGGCATGTACGTCTCGGACCATCTGTTCAACCCGCGCCAGCTCGAGTCCCGCTACACCTACTCGACCCGCGAGGACGGCGCACCGAGCTGGGGCACCGAGACGGCGTGGCCGGACCCGATGTGCGTGATCTCCGCCATGGCGGCGGCGACGGAGAACCTGCTCTTCACCACCGGCGTCTACATCGCGCCGTTGCGCGACCTCATGACGGTGGCCAAGTCGGTGAGCACGACCGCGGTGCTGGCAGGCAACCGGCTGCGGCTGGGCGTCGGGGTCGGCTGGTGCAAGGAGGAGTTCGAGCAGACAGGCCAGGACTTCGCCACGCGCGGCAAGCGGCTGGACGAGATGATCGTG
Organism: uncultured Acidimicrobiaceae bacterium; assembly: GCA_963755375.1. Taxonomy (GTDB): domain Bacteria; phylum Actinomycetota; class Acidimicrobiia; order Acidimicrobiales; family RAAP-2; genus Bog-473. Next base: position 1,646,200 of record CAVWKG010000016.1, read on the forward strand.
GCGCTCCGTGCGCTCTGGGCCGGCGGGTGGGTCGAGTTCCACGGGGACTACTACGACGTCCCGGAGTGCCAGATCGAGCCCGCCGCCACCGAGCCCATCCCGATCATCGGCGGCGGCCACTCTCCCGTGGCGCTGCGCCGCACGGCGGCCCTGTGCGACGGCTGGATCGCCGCAGGCGCCTACAGCGAGGATGAGGCGTGGATCCACCTCGCCGAGCTGCACGACGCGCTGAAGAAGGCGGGACGGGACAAAGAGGGCTTCACCGTCTACCTCTCGCTCAACGAGCGGCCCGACGTCGACCTCTACCGCCGCTTCGCCGACGCCGGCGTGACCGACTTCGTGTGCGCGCCGTGGATGTTCGTCGACGTGGCACCCGGGACGCCGGACACCGAGGCCCTGGAGGCCCGACTCGGCGCGGTGCGCTGGTTCGCCGAGGAGATCGTCACCCGGGTCTGAGACACTGCCCGGCGTCGCGCCGGGAATCCGAGAGGAGTCGCACGTGAAGACGATGAAGATCGGCCTGCAGATGGGCTACTGGAGCTCGGGGCCGCCGCCCAACGCGGCGGAGCTCGTGATGGAGGCCGACCGTCTCGGCTACGACTCGGTCTGGACGGCGGAGTCCTACGGTTCCGACGCACTCACCCCGCTGGCCTGGTGGGGATCACAGACGGAGCGGGTGCGCCTCGGCACGTCGCTGTGCCAGCTCTCGGCGCGCACCCCGACCGCCATGGCCATGGCCGCGCTGACCATGGACCACCTCTCGGGCGGGCGCTTCGTGCTCGGCCTCGGCGTCTCGGGGCCCCAGGTGGTCGAGGGCTGGTACGGCCAGCCCTTCCCCGCTCCCCTCGCCCGTACCCGCGAGTACGTCGATGTCGTACACCAGGTGCTCGCCCGCGAGAACCCGGTGACCAATGCCGGCCCGCACTACCCGCTCCCCTATCCGGGCGGCACCGGTCTCGGCAAGCCGCTCAAGCCGATCGTGCACCCGCTGCGGGCCGACGTCCCGATCATTCTGGGGGCCGAGGGGCCGAAGAACGTCGCGCTGGCGGCCGAGATCGCCGACGGCTGGTTCCCCATCTTCTTCTCCCCCCGCGCCATGTCCTCCTTCGAGGCCTCGCTCGACGAGGGCTTCGCCCGCCCTGAGGCCCGCCGCAGCGCGGCGGACTTCGAGGTCCTGGCGTTCGCTCCGACCGTGATCAGCGACGACACGGAGGCGGCCGCGGACGGATTCCGGCCGTATCTCGCCCTCTACATCGGCGGCATGGGTGCCAAGGAGATGAACTTCCACTTCGACGTGTTCGCGCGCATGGGCTACGAGGAGGCGGCCACCAGGATCCAGGACGCCTACCTCGACGGGCGCAAGGACGACGCCGCGGCCGCCGTCCCCACCGCCATGGTGGAGGACATCGCGCTCGTCGGCCCGGTGGCCAAGATCCGCGACGACCTCGAGGCCTGGCGCGCGTCGCGCGCCACCACCATGCTCATCAACGGCGACGTCGCCACCCTGCGCACGATGGCCGAGCTCGTGCTCGGCTAATTCCACCGGCCGGTGACGGCGCTGTGGATCAGACCGCCCTGGGGCCGCCTGCGGCCGGTCCGACGTACCGGGCTTCGCCGAAGCCCAGCATCGGAAAGAAGACGAAGGGCAGGAAGATGAAGCCGAGGACCCAGGCGCCGCTCTTTGCGTAGGACTTGCACAGGTCGTACAGCACGATGATCCCGATGACGATGTTCACGAGAGGGATGAAGTACAGAATCAGCCACCATCCCGGCCGTCCCACGATCTTCAGAAGGACGTAGTAGTTGTAGATCGGGATGATGCCTTCCCAACCCGGCCGGCCCGCCTTGGCGACAATGTGCCAGAGCGCCGCGAAGATCAAGACGATCACCGCGATGTAGACGATGGCTACGAGGCCGCCGCCGCCCGCTGCCAAGAGAACTGCCATGCCGCACCTCCGGCTCTGCCCGCCTGTGAGGAGGCGGGCGCCCTGATCGTAGGATCCCGTACTCCCCGCGGCGGGGATGCTGAACGGGCAGGCGCGAGCCGGCCGCTGATTGGCCGCACTGCGGGTGGGCGACCGCCACGACGCTCGTCAGCGGCGTCGCCCGAGGCCGCGCGCCGTTAGCGGTCACACCGTTCGTGCACCCGCCGCGGCCGGACCGACGTACTGGGATTCCCCGAAGCCCAGTATCGGGATGAAGATGAAGTTCAAGAGGAACAGGCCGACGGCGAATCCACTGCTCTTGGCGAACGACTTGGCCAGGTCGATGGCGATGATGATGCCGAGAACGAGGACCGCGATCCAACCCACGAGCGGAATGATGCCGAGAAGGAACAGGAGGATCCACCATCCCGGCCGGCCGATGACCTTCAGCAGGATGTAGAGGTTGTAGATCGGGATGATGGCCGCCCAGCCGGGCTGACCCGCCTTGACGAACACCTTCCACAGTGCCGCGATCTCGAAGACGATGATCGCGATGTAGACGATGACGAGGATTCCGACAAACCCACCATTGGTAGCGAGCAGCAAAGCGGACACGTGAGCCCCTCCCGTTCTGCCCGATTCCGCTGGCGGGCGCCCTGATCGTAGGCACTCTGCACCTGCCGATGCAGGGATCCTGACCAGGGCATGCACAACCTGTGCACAATGTTCGGCCACAATGCCGTGCATGACCCTGTTCGACGTCGCCGACCTCTTCGGGTCCGAGCCCCCGGCGCGGTCGGAACCGCCTGCACCGCGTGAGGTGGACGAGGTCGACGACGCCACACCACCCCGTCACGATGTCGGCGACCCCGGGGCAGCGCCCGAGGTCGAGGTCCGCATCAGCAAGCGCCGTAAGAAGACGTCGGAGGCCAAGTGGGTGGGCGGGCGGATCGTGGTGTCGCTGCCGGCCCATCTCGACGTCGAGAGCCGGCAGAAGACGATCGACTGGTTGGTGGACCGGCTGCTCACGCGCCACCGGCTGCAGTCCGGACTCACCGACGAGGCCCTACTGGCCCGGGCCATCGACTTGAGCGACCGTTACCTCGTCGGGGCCCGCCCCGTCTCCGTGCGGTGGGTCACCAACCAGACGGCGCGCTGGGGTTCGTGCTCGTACTACTCGGGCGACATCCGCGTGTCACACCGCCTGCGCGTGGTGCCCGAGTGGGTGCTCGACTCGGTGCTGGTGCACGAGGTGGCGCACCTCACGCATCCGGACCACTCCCGCGCCTTTCACGAGCTGGCCGGCGCCTACCCGCGCCACAAGGAAGCGGGCGTGTTCCTGGCCGGCTACGGCCTCGGCCTCTCGAACCCCGCCCCGCAGAACCCAGCGGACTGAGCCGGGATCCCGGCACCCCCGGCACCGCCCTGGCCTCGCCGTGGACCGCCCGGTGCCGTCAGAGCGTTCAGACCGGCTCGGCCGCCAGGATCTTCCCCAGCCGGCGCAGGCTCTCGTTCGCGCCGCCGAGCGTGAGCTCGATCTGCCGGGTGAGGAGGAAGAAGCGGTGCAGCGGGTAGTCGCGATCGACGCCGACGCCGCCGTGGAGGTGCGTGGCGGCATGCACCACACGCTGGCCGGCCTCGGCAGCCCAGTACTTGGCGATCGCCACCTCGGAGGACGCCGGGAGTCCCGCCGCCAGCCGCGCGGCCGCCTGCCACGCGGTGAGCCTGATCGCCTCGGTGTCGACGTAGGCGTCGGCGGCGCGCTGGCCGACCGCCTGGAAGGTGGCGATCGGCTTCTCGAACTGCACCCGCGTCTTGGTGTACTCCGCGGTGAGCTCCAGGGCGGAGGCGCAGACGCCGGCCTCCTCGATGCAGAGGGCCGTCGTGGCGAACTCGGTGATGCAGTCGATCACCGCGGCACCGTCCGCGCCCTCACCCACGAGCCGGTCCGCGCCGACCCGCACACCGTCGAACTCGAGGATCGCCTCGGGGCGTCCGGTCGTGGTGGTCTGCCGCGTCAAAGAGACACCGTCGGCGCCCCGCTCCACGATGAAGACACCAGGACCGGTGGCCGCGCCGTCGGCGGTCTGGCATGTCGCCGGGACCAAGATGGCGTCGGCCACGAAGGCCGCCGGCACGCAGGCCTTGGTGCCCGACAGCACCCACGAGCCGTCGGACTGCGCGGTCGCCGTGGTGGCGGGCTCGGACCCGCCGGGGAGGATCACCTCGCCCGCCAACTCGGCCATGGCCGCGGTCAGGATCGTCTCGCCGCTGGCCACCCCGGTGAGCCAGGTCTTGCGCTGCGCGTCGGTGCCGAAGCGGTCGAGGGGCAGGGCGCCGTAGACCATCGTCTCGACCACGGGCACGTAGGCCGCCGTCCGGCCCGCCGCCTCCACCACCAGGCACGCCGCCACGAAGTCCAGTCCGGCGCCCCCGACGTCCTCGCCGAGGTGGATGCCGAGCAGGCCGGCGTCGGCCAGCGCCTTCCAGAGGTCGCGGTCGAAGGGCCCGTCGTCACCGGCCGCGGCCTCCATCGCCTTGAGCCGCTCATGTGTCGACCGGTCGCCGAAGATCTGCCCCGCCAGCTGGCGGACGGCCTCCTGCTCTTCGCTGTAGTTGAAGTCCATGGGGTCTCCTGGCTCGTCGGCGGGCTCAGCGCAGCGACCGCGGCATGCCGAGGCCGAAGATCGCGATGAGGTCCCGTTGAATCTCGTTGGTGCCGCCGCCGAAGGTGAGGATGATCATGGAGCGGGCGTACATCTCCAGCCGTCCGGCGATGACCGCGGCGGGCGAGCCGCGGGTGAGGTAGCCGGCCTGTCCGAGGATCTCCATGAGGGAGCGGAACGCCCGCAGGTAGAACTCGGTGCCGAAGACCTTGATCGACGAGGCGTCGGCCACGTCGAGGTGCCCCTGCGTCGCCTGCCACGCCACCTTCCAGTTGATGAGGCGGAGGAACTCGAGCTCGGCGTACACCCGGGCGAGATGCTCCTGCACCCATTCCTGGTCGATCACGCGCCGGCCGTCCGGGAGCTTCGTGGCCTGGGCCCAGGCCCGGATATCGGTCAGCACCCGCTCGATGATCCCGGGCGAGCACAGGGTGACTCGCTCGTGGTTGAGCTGGTTCGTGATGAGGGTCCAGCCCTGGTTCTCACCGCCGACCAGGGAGGTGGCCGGTACCCGCACGTCCTCGTAGAAGGTGTAGTTGATGTTGTGGTCGCCGAGGAGCTTCATGGGCACCACACGGATGCCGGGCGTGTCCATGGGGATCACGAACATGGAGATCCCCTTGTGCTTGGACGCGTTGGGATCGGTGCGGGTGGCCAGCCAGATGTAGTCGGCGTCGCCGGCCAGGCTGGTGAAGATCTTGGCGCCGTTGATGACGTACTCGTCGCCGTCGCGCACGGCCCGGGTCGTCAGCGACGCGAGGTCGGTACCCGAGTTCGGCTCGGTGTAGCCGATGCAGAAGGAGATCTCGCCGGCCAGGATCTTGGGCAGGAAGAACTCCTTCTGCTCCTGCGTGCCGAAGTTCATGATCGTCGGCCCCACCGTGTTGATGGTGAGCATGGGGACGGGCGCCCCGCTGCGCATGGACTCGTCGAAGAAGATGAACTGCTCGACGGCGGAGCGCCCCTGCCCGCCCCACTCGGTCGGCCAGCCGATGCCGAGCCAGCCGTCGCTCCCCATCTGCTTGACGACCTTGCGCACCACGGGCCCGATGCCGCCCGAATGCGACAGCTCCTCCTCGAGCTCGGGGGTCAGCAGGTTCTGGTAGTAGGCGCGCAGCTCGCTCTTCAGCGCCTGCTGCTCCTCGGTCAAGGCAATCTCCATCGTGTCCCTCCCGGGTGACGGGGTCCGGATCGGCCCTCGTCAGCGCCACGTCGTCGCCGGCCCGGCCGTGCGGGCCCGCCGCGCTAGAACACGTTACAGTCCGCCCCGCTCAGGCGGCCAATGGGCCCGGAGAGGCGCTCCCTACCGCCAAGTAACCTGCTATCCGCCCGGGCGGGTTCCCCGGGGGACACGATCGATACCCGAGGAGCCGTCGCCATGCCTGAAGCCGTCATCGTCGCCACCGGTCGCACCCCGATCGGACGGGCCAACAAGGGCTCGCTCGTCGAGTGCCGGCCCGACGACCTGAGCGCGCTGGTGCTCCGTTCCGTGCTGGAGCAAGTGCCGCAGCTGAACCCCGCCGAAGTGGAGGACGTCATGCTCGGCTGCGGCCAGCCCGCCGGTGAGGCCGGTTACAACGTCGCCCGCGTGGCCGCATTGCTGGCCGGACTCGACAACGTGCCCGGCGTCACGGTGAACCGCTACTGCTCCTCGTCGCTGCAGACGATCCGCATGGCGGCCCATGCCATCCGAGCCGGCGAGGGCGACGTCTTCATCGCGGCCGGCGTCGAGACGGTGAGCCGCTATTCGCACGGCGCCTCGGACACCGGTCCGCACAACACCGAATTCGCCACCGCCGAGGAGCGGACCAAGGTCCGCGCCCCGCGGTGACGGAGCCCTGGACGCCGCCGGCCGGGCTACCCGACGTCTACATCGCCATGGGCCAGACGGCGGAGAACGTGGCCGAATACGAGAAGATCGGCCGGTCCGAGATGGACGAGTTCGCGCTGCTCTCGCAGACGCGGGCGGTCGAGTCCCAGCGGAACGGGTTCTTCGAGCGCGAGATCATCCCGGTCACCCTGTCGGACGGCACCGTGGTGGCCAAGGACGACGGCCCGCGAGCCAACACCACGCTCGAGGGTCTGTCCAGCCTGAAGCCCGTGTTCCGCGAGGGCGGGACCGTGACGGCCGGCAACGCATGCCCGCTCAACGACGGCGCCGCTGCGGTCATCGTGATGAGCGACACGAAGGCCAAGGCGCTGGGCGTCACTCCCTTGGCGCGCATCGTGGCCAGCGGCGTGTCGGGGATCAACCCCGAGATCATGGGCCTCGGACCGGTGGACGCCTGCCGCCAGGTCCTGGCCCGGGCGAGCATGACCATCGACGACATCGACCTGGTCGAGATCAACGAGGCCTTCGCCGCCCAGGTGATCCCCTCGGCCAAGCACCTCGGCATCAGCTGGGACAAGCTCAACGTCAAGGGTGGCGCCATCGCGCTCGGGCATCCGTTCGGCCAGACCGGGGCCCGCATCATGACGACGCTCCTGAACGCGCTGGAGGACACCGGCAAGACGTTCGGCCTCGAGTCCATGTGCGTCGGCGGTGGCCAGGGCATGGCCATGATCGTGGAGCGCCTGAACTAAACAGACGCTCGTCCACAGGCGCTCACCGCTGCGGCTGGCAGCCGATGGGCGTCGCTACGACAGCGTCGACGCCGCGGCGGCGGCCTGCGCCTCGTCGACCGCGGGCACCGGGCCCGGGTCCACGCCTTCGCGGCCGGCCAGGTGCAGCGAGACGAGTTCGCCCTGGAGGGTCAGGTCGAAAAAGCGGGACAGGTCGTCGTCGCCCTCGCCGTGTACCTCGAGGATCTCCGCCATGACCTCGTCGGTGGCCGCCCGCACGGCGGCGAACAAGCCGGCGACGCGCCGGTCCTCGCCGGGCTGGCGCAACAGCACCAGTGACATCGTCTGGCGCGTCACGTCGCCGCCCTGGCCCCAGCCGGCCAGCTCGTCATGGGTCAGCTCCGGCAACGTCGCCGCGAAGGCCGGCGCCTTGGCGTTGAGGTTCACCTGCGCCTTCCACCAGTGGGCGGCCACACCCGCCACGCCCGTGGCGCCGTAGACGAGAGGGATGGTGCGCCCGAGGCGGCGCGCCAGCTCGGCCGGCGCGCCCCCCGGCGCCACCAGGGCATCGCGCCGTCGGGCCAGCACCACCGATGCCGCGTTGACGGCCGCGGTGCAGTCGGGCCCCAGCCCGGCCCGGGCCAGCGCGACCAGCAGGGGCACCGTCGTCGCCCCCAGCGCGGCGCGGGCGACGCCCACGCCGCCGTGACCGCCGGGCGGCACCGGGCACCACGCCAGCCCGGCCTCGCCGGCCAGGCGGGCCAGCGCTCCCCCCGGTTCGCCCCCGACCGCCACCACCGTCGCCCCGCGCCCGGCCGCCTCGGCGGCGGCGCTGAGCGTCTCGGCGGTACGACCCGAGGACGAGACGGCGAAGACCAGCGTGTCGGCGTCGACGAAGGCCGGGACACCGGACCCGTGGCCCACCCAGAAGGGCACGGGAAGGTGGGGCGCAGTGAGGGCGGCCGCCGCCGCGCAGGCCGTTCCCCCGGTGCCCAGGCCGAACGCCGCGACCGCCCGGAACCCGCCGCCGCCCCACGGCGGAGACCCGCCGAACGCGTCGTCCGCCGTGTGGAGCGCCCCGGACAGCTGCTCGGGCAGGGCGGCTGCGGCCTCCCACATCCCGAGCGAGTCGAGGGGGCGCGCTCGCTCACCCAGACGCCGGACCGGTGGCCCGCACCCCTTCGCTCTCAGCCTTGGCCATCAGTCGCTCGTGCTCGGCGTCGCCGAGGTCGACCGCCTCGTCCACCAGGAGCACGGGCACACCGTCGACCACGGCATAGCTCTTCTTCAGCCGCGGGTTGTAGAGGACCTCCTCGTCCTCGAACCACAGCAGCGGTCCCTTGTCGACCGGGCAGGCCAGGACGTCGAGCAGGAGCGGGTCAAGGCTCATCGTGAGCTCCTCAGTTCAGGCCGGCCTCGAGGCCGGCGTTGCTGGCAATGAGCTCTCTCACCTCGGCCACGTGGGCGGCACAGAGCGCGGGCGTCCGTGCTTCCACGTTGAGGCGAAGGAGCGGCTCGGTGTTGGAGGGCCGGACGTTGTACCACCAGTCGGCGCGCTCCACGGTGAGCCCGTCCAGCCGGTCGACCGACGCGCCGGCCTTGCGTTCGTGCTCGGCGATGGCGGCGACGGTGGCCACCGGGCTCGCCACCTCGGTGTTGATCTCCCCCGAGTCGGCGTAGCGCTGGTAGGGCTGCAGCATCACCGAGAGCGGTTGCGCACTCAGGCTGAGCAGCTCGAGCACGAGCAGCGCAGTGATGATCCCCGAGTCGGCCCGGAAATTGTCGCGGTAGTAGTAGTGGCCCGAGTGCTCCCCGCCGAAGACGGCACCCGTGTCGGCCATCACCTTCTTGATGATGGAGTGGCCCACCCGCGTGCGCATGGGCCTGCCGCCCATCTCGGTCACGACCTCTGGCACCACGTGCGAGCAGATGAGGTTGTAGAGGATCGTCTCACCCGGGTGCTTGGTGAGCATGGACGCGGCCACCAGGGCCGTCGTGAGCGAGCCCGACACGGGCTCCGCCTTCTCGTCGACCAGGAAGACACGGTCGGCGTCCCCGTCGAAGGCCAGGCCGATGTCGGCGCCGTGCTCGAGGACGGCCGCCTTCAACGCGACCAGGTTCTCGGGCTGGATCGGGTCCGCCGGGTGGTTCGGGAAGTTCCCGTCGAGCTCGGGGAACAGGATCTCCACCGAGAAGGGCAGTCGCTCGAACACGATCGGCACCACCAGTCCGCCCATGCCGTTGGCCGTGTCGGCCACGACCTTGAGGGGACGGAGCGAACCCACGTCGACGAAGGACACCACGTGGTCGGCCCACGCCCCGAGCAGGTCCTTTTCGGACCAGCTCCCCGTGAGGGGGGGCAGCGGTTCGCTGAGCAACGCCTCGGCGCCGGCCTCGATGTCGGCCAGGCCGGTGTCGCGCCCGATGGGCCGGGCGCCCGACAGGCAGAGCTTGAGGCCGTTGTACTGCGCCGGGTTGTGCGACGCGGTGAACATGGCGCCGGGGGCGTCGAGATGGCCCGAGGCGAAGTACAAGAAGTCGGTGGAGGCCATGCCCAGGTCGACGACGTCGACGCCCTCGGCCCGCACGCCGTCGGAGAAGGCGGCCGAGAGCGCCACGCCGGACTCGCGCATGTCGCGCGCGACCAGGATCTGGGTCGTCCCGACGAAGCGGGCCATGGCGCGGCCGATGGCCCGGCACATGTCCGCGTCGAGCTGGTCGGGCACGGTGCCGCGGACGTCGTACGCCTTGAAGACCTGGTCCATGCGGCTCACGGGCCCCACCATAGGGGGCGCCCGCGCCGTGTTCCGCACGGCGGGCTCAGTGGATGACGATGGTCCCGCCGGCCGCGATGGCGATGATGGCGACCAGGTTGAAGGTGGCGTGGGCGACCATGTTCATGCCCAGCCGCCCGGTGCGGTACGAGACGGTGGCGAGGATGATGCCGAACGCGGCCAGGCCGGCCAGCTGCACCCATTCCCCGTGGGCCAGGCCGAAGAGGAGCCCGTCGGCGATCACGGCCAGGACGACTCCGGCGGCCCGGGCGCCGCCGGCTGCCCCCAGCTTGGTGAACAGTCGGACCAGCGCCTTGAGGAGCAGGCCCCGGAAGAAGAGCTCCTCCATGGCCGGGGCGAAGATCACGGTGGCGATGGCGATGACGATGAACCCGGCACCGTGCGAGCCCCCCGTCAGCTTCTGCGAGGGCCCGTTGAAGTCTTTGATGTCGTGCTGGAACGGCGCGTACATCACCGCGACGAGGATCTGGCCGCCGACGCCGATGGCGATCCCGACCAGGTCGATGACCCGGAAGCGCAGGCCGAGGTCGCGCGGCGAAGTGGCGCGTCCCCTGGGTCCGGCTGGCCAGCCACGGCGCGCCGATGAAACCGATCCACAGACCGAGCAGGGTGGCCACCACGTACCACTCGGGCGGGACGGACGCCGTGGCGATGGCCGTCATCTGTGCCGACGACTTCCCCGCGATGGCGCCGGCGATGTAGCCGAAGATCAGGGCGCCGATCTGGCCGACCAGGAAGCCGACGACGGCGTAGACGAGCCACATCCAGCCCTGGCGCTTCGTCTGCGGGGGAACCCACGGGGTATCGAGGAAGGGGACGTCGCCCCCGGGCACCATGGACGGCGGGGGCGGAGGCAACGAGAACGTCGGGTCGTAGGGGGGCGGGGGCGGCAACGGCGCGGCCGGGGCTCCGGCTGCGGTGACGGCGGCGGACGGCCGGTACGCCGGTCCCCCCGGCGCCGGCGGCACCACGACGGCGGGCCCGGCCGGCGGCGGCTGGAGCCATTCGCGGGGTACGTACCCGTCCGGAACCGGCCCGGGCGGGCGTGCGGGAGGTCGCGGTGGCCCGGCGGCCGCCCCGCCGGGCTCGGTGTCGGTCATCGACCAGACGTTACCGGCGCCCGCACCGCCCACCACCTGCAGGGGGACCCCTTCCCCGGTGACCGACGAGGCGGTAACCACTGACCAGGGACGGCGCCTAGCATGGAACGGGTGAGCCCACAGCGCACAGACAAGCCTGCCGGCAAGCAGAACGCGCCCACAGGCGGGGACGGGACCCCCCAACAGGGATCGTCGGGACAGAGCTGGCGTTGGCTCTGGGGGGTTCTGGCCATCGGGATCATTGCCGTCCTGCTGGCCGTGGGCACGATCAAGACCAGCAACGCCAAGTCGGTCTCTTACACCAAGTTCCTCCAGGACGTGAGCGCCAAGCAGGTCTCGACCGCGCAGATCTCCAACTCCAGCGGCCAGATCACCGGCAAGCTCAAGGACGGGTCGACCTACACCGTCCAGGGTCCCAGCCCATCGCTGCCCAACGACGTCACCGAGATGCGCGACAACGGCGTCCAGGTCAGCTTCCCCACGCCGTCGTCGAACCTGTTCACCGACCTCCTGCCGTACCTCTTCATCATCGGGCTGGGCGCCGCCTTCATCTACTTCATCGGCCGCCAGACCCGGGGCCAGATGTCCGGCATCATGTCGATCGGGCGCTCGAAGGCCAAGACCTTCAGCAGTGACCGTCCCTCGACCACCTTCGAGGACGTGGCGGGCTACACGGGGGTCAAGCAGGAGATCAGCGAGGTGGTGGACTTCCTCAAGACCCCCGCCCGCTTCAAGGAGATCGGCGCCAAGATCCCCAAGGGCGTGCTGCTGGTCGGCCCGCCCGGAACGGGCAAGACGCTGATCGCCCGGGCCGTCGCCGGCGAGGCCGGCGTGCCCTTCATGTCGGTCAGCGGCTCGGACTTCATGGAGATGTTCGTCGGCGTCGGGGCCAGCCGGGTGCGCGACCTGTTCCAGACGGCCCGCAAGCAGGCTCCGGCCATCGTCTTCGTCGACGAGATCGACTCCATCGGGCGCAAGCGCGGGGCGGGGCTCGGCGGCGGGCACGACGAGCGCGAGCAGACGCTCAACCAGATGCTCTCCGAGATGGACGGCTTCGACACGTCCGAGGGCGTCGTCATGATCGCCGCCACCAACCGGCCCGACATCCTCGACCCCGCCCTGCTGCGGCCGGGCCGCTTCGACCGCCAGATCGTCGTCCCGCTGCCCGACCTCGAGGAGCGGCTCCCGATTCTGGCCGTGCACTGCAAGGGCAAGCGGATGGCGTCCGACGTCGACCTCAGCGTCGTGGCCCGGGGCACGCCAGGCATGAGCGGGGCCGACCTGGCCAACCTGGTCAACGAGGCGGCGCTGCACGCCGTGCGCCGGGGCAGCCTCGACATCGCCATGGCCGACTTCGAGACGGCGCGCGACCGCGTGCTGCTCGGTCAGCGGCGCGAGTCCATGGTGCTCTCCGACGACGAGAAGGAGCGCATCGCCTACCACGAGGGCGGCCACGCCGTGCTGGCCTACGTCCTCGAGCACGCCGACCCGGTGCACAAGGTCACCATCCTCCCGACCGGCATGGCCCTCGGCGTCACCCACCAGCTCCCGATGGAGGAGCGCCACATCCACCCCCGCGACTACATCGAGGACTCGCTCTGTGTGCGCATGGGTGGCCGCGTGGCCGAGCTGCTCGTCTACGGCGACCTGTCGACCGGCGCCGCCAACGACCTCGTCGGCAACACCGAGCTCGCCCGCAAGATGGTGCGCGAGTGGGGCATGAGCGACGCCATCGGCCCCATGGCCTGGGGCTCCGCCGGCCAGGTCTTCCTGGGTGAGGACCTCATGCACACGCGTGACTACTCCGAGGACACCTCCAAGATCATCGACGACGAGGTCGAGCGCATCCTGCGCGTCGAGGAGGAGCGCGCCATGGACGTGCTGAGCAAGCACCGCGGTGGCCTCAACGCCATCGCCCGTGCGCTGCTCGACAACGAGATCATCGACGGCGCCGAGGTGGCCCGCCTGGTCGACGAGGCGCACGGGTCGCCCGTGCACGACGAGGGCGCCAAGTCGGTGCCGCACTTCCACGGGGCGGCCATCAGCGCGCCGGTCAGCAACGGTGCCAATGGCAGTGGCAACGGGGACGCCCCGTACGCCGACGCCGATGCCGGCGTTGCCGGTGGGTCGGTCGCCGTCCCCGCCGCGCCGGCGCCGCCCGCCCGCCCGGCCGAGCCCGATGCGTGGGCTCCCCCGCCGTGGCCCCCGCCGGCCAACCCGGCGGCCGGCACCCCGGAGGGTCCCGCAGCCCGCTGAGGCACGGCGCACGGGGATCGAACCAATCCCGGCGGCGCTGCGTCATGAAGGGTGATGGTGGAGCACCAGCTCGCGGACTGGCTGGAGGACGACTACGTGGCGTCCTTCCGCACTGCGTGCCTGATCCTGGGCAACCGGGCCGACGCCGAGGAGGCGGTGCAGGACGCCTACCTGCGGGCGTGGCGCTTCCGCGACTCGTTGTCGGCGGTGCCGAGCATCCGGCCCTGGCTCTACCGGGTCGTCGTCAACTCGTGCTATTCCAAGCTGCGCCGTGAGATCCCGCACCGCGACCGGCGCGCCGCTGACGACCCACTGGCCCACGTGCCCGCGGCCGGTGCCGACCCCGAGACGAGGGCCGAACAGGGCGAGGTGGCCGAGACCGTGCTCGCCGCGCTGCAGCAGCTGCCCCTCTCCCTCCGTGTCCCGGTCGTCCTGCGCTACTACGCCGACCTGAGCGAACGCGACATCGCGTTGGCCATCGGCCGGCGGCCGGGCACCGTGAAGTCCCGCCTGCACGAGGCTCGCCGTCGCCTGGCAGCCGACCCCGCCCTGTGCGCCCTGGCCGGCACCGGGGGCACACCTCCGACCGAGGAGACCGGACCATGACCATGCTCGACGACGACCGCCTCGCGTTGCTCTTCGCCCGCGCCGGGACGGCCTTCGCGGTCCCCCTCACGGGCCCCGACGACATCCTGGCCCGGGCGGGCGGCCGACTCCCGATGGCCGCGGACGGGGACGCCCCGGACGGCGCCGACGACGCGGATCACGCCGACCGCCGCGACGACGCCACCGTGGTGCTCCCCGAGACCTCCGCCAAGGGCCGCCTGCGGCGCGGCGCAGCTGTGGCGGGGCGCCACCGCGTGCGCACGGTGGCCGCCTGCATCGTCGTGGCCCTCGTCCTCGCCGGCGCGATCGGTGCGTCGCTGCGCGGTCCCGCCCACCCGACGACCACCGCGGCACCACCGCGGACGAACGTGGCGGTGCCGCGCCACGCGCCGAGCCCGACCACCAGCGCGCCGGGGCGCTCCGCCGGCGGGACGCCGGCGCAGTCGGGCAACGCGTTCGACGTCGCCCCCGGTCCGGCGGGAGGTGGGAAGCCACAGGACACGACACCGACGCTGCCGAGCGGCGCGGTGGGCCAGCCGGCCAAAATCGAGCAGACCGGCTCCCTCTCCCTGACCGTCGGCCGCGGCGACCTGGGCCGGACGGTCACGCAGCTGACGAACCTCGCCGGGGCGTACGGCGGCTTCGTGGCCAGCTCGCAGACCCAGTCCGGCGCGGGCGGCGCCACCCCGTCGGGCAGCGTGACACTCCAGGTGCCGGTGGACGATTTCGCGGCCGTCCTCGCACGCGCCGAGGCGCTCGGCCGGACCTCGGACGTGACGACCTCGGCCACCGACGTCACGGGCCAGTACGTCGACCTGCAGTCGCGCCTGACCGCCCTGGAGGACAGCCGCCAGCAGTACCTGACCATCCTCGCCAAGGCCACGACGGTGGGCGACATCCTGTCCGTGCAGGAGCAGCTGGACACCGTGCAGCAGCAGATCGAGCAATTGGAGGGGCAGCTGCAGATGCTGGCGAGCCAGACGTCCTTCTCGAAGCTGGCCGTGACGGTCAGCGAGGGCTCACCGCCGGCCCGCCCGAGCCCGCTGCCCGAGTCCGGCCTGGTGCGGGCCTGGCACGCCAGCATCGGCGGCTTCGTCACCGGCGTCGAAGGGGTGATCCGCCTGGCGGGCCCGCTCCTCTTCGCCCTGCTGCTGCTCGGGGTCGTCCTGACCGGTGGCCGCGCCCTCTGGCGGCGCCACCAGCGCCACAACCTGTAGGGCCCGGGTCAGACGCCGATGGCGGCGGCCAGCGGGATGCCCGGCATCGACACCACACCGAAGCCGGCAGACGGGCTGGCTTCCTCGCTCACGGCCATCGGCCCCGATGCTTGCACGATGATCGGGTTGAGGCCGGCCTGCGCGAGAGCGCTCCCGTCCACCAGGACCATGGTCCCGCCGGCGAGCGTGCCCGTCGCGACCACACGGTTGCCCGACGCGGTGGTCGCGACGGCGTTGTAGGTCTCGCGACCGGTCGAGGTGTTGAACACCGCGAGGTACTCGGGCGTCGCGCCGCTCACCGCGGGACTCGCGCTCGTGCCGGGTGGGGGCACGACCCATTGGCCGCTGGGCGACTGCGCGCTCAGCCCGTCCACCGCCACCGCCATGCCTGACTGCGGCGGCGGCATGGCGGAATTGGGCAGGTTCACGGTCCGTACCACGACGACGCCGGATCCCCCGGTGGCGTCGACGGTGGTGGCGTAGGTCTGGTTGTCGGGGATCCGGGTCTGCGCGCTCGTCAGGAGAGCCCAGGTCGTCCCGGGCAGGACCCTGTCGGTGAGCGGTGCCAGCGGGCCGGACGGCAACTGGAACCGCACCGTCACCGTCTCGGTCGCCGTGCCCGGGTTGAACACGTCGATCTCGGAGGAGCCCCCCGGCACCTCCTGCGCCTGCGGGATCGCCCAGTGCGACTGGGGCGCCATCACCCCCGGGACGAGCGAGAGGCCGCCGGACGCCCCGCCCGGCCCCACCAGCTCCTGCACCTCCGATGCGACGACGCGCCCGGTCCGGGTCGCCACGACCGTGCTGATAGTGGCGACCTGTTGCACCTCCGACGTCACGTTCTCCGCCGTCACCTGGCCCGCCGCCAGCACGATCCCTTGGTAGTTGATCGGGTGGACCATGCCGGAGGGCGTCAGGAAGCTCAGATCCACCACGACCGGCGTCGACGTGGGATTGAGCAGCGAGACGTACAGCTCGTTCGCCGCGGAGGTGGAGCCGCCGGCGAAATACCACAGGGCCGAGGTCGTACTCTGGCAGGGCGCCTGTGACCAACCCAGGGAGTTGTGCACCGTCTGGGTGACCGCCACGCCGCCGCCCGAGGTGATGACGGTCTCGGACTCCCACGAGCCCGACGACACTTCGGGGATGGGCGGAGCGACCACGCCGCGCGCCGGCACGGCCACGTCGGTGTGTGCGGTGGCCCCCGAGTCCGTCGTGGCGGTGATGGTCGCCGTGACGGGTCGAGACGTCGTGCTGGTGAGCACGAGGAAGCCGGGCGACACGCCCGACGCGGTGGACTGTCCTGTGCAGTACCAGGCGGACGACTCCGCATCCGGCGCGCCCACGAGTGCGCTGGGAGCTCCCGCCGCCCCGACGGGCGCCGGCGTCCCGTGCACGCCGACGGCGACGGCGACGCCGGCGATGACGAGCACCACCAGGGCGGCCACGCGCCACCGGCGCTCGTGGCTGTGATGGGCCGGCGTCACGATGCCATCGTCTCGCTCATGGCGTCGGAGTCGGTCTCGATAGCGACGGCTACGGCCGGCGAGGTGCTCGGCGCCTGCGCCCGGCGCGGTCGCCCGATGATGGCGCCGGCCAGCAGCACCCAGGCAGCCAGCTCGAGGAGCACGACCATCGGGATGAACGGGAACTGCGAGAGCGAGAGGCTGGACGGGCCCCCGGCGCCGACCGCGTACTGCGCCGCCCAGCCGAACGCCGCCTGCCGCGCCGCGGAGTGCCCGTGCACCGTCAGGGCGAAGCTCCCCGCCGGCGCGTACCCGGCATACGCGGTGCCGGCCGGCAGCGATCCGAGGGCCGGGCCGCCGTTCGCGAGCGCGCTGAGCACCGGTTGCCAGCCCGCCACGTCCGCCGCACTCGGGTACGCGGAGGCGCCGACGGGCAGTGCAGTGGCACGCGTCGCTGTCACCGGCATGGCCACCCCGTTCGCGTACACCTGCACGCCGAGTACGGCCGGGACGACCTGGAGGTCGTCCTGTTCCAGGAGGTCGGTGTTGAGACCGGCCGGCGGCGGCGCGCTGACCGACGCCGTCGTGCCCACCAGGGACGGGGCCAGCGCGTCCACGACGACCACGTCGCGCACGCCGGCGGGCGCCAGCAGGCGGCCCAGGTGCACCGTGCCCCCGGAGAGGGCCAGGCGGACGGCGTTGGCGACCTGATTGGCCGGCCCCGGTCCGGCGGGCGTGAACACCTGGGCCGAGTCGGGGAGGTCCTCGGGGGTGAGCGCGTAGGCCAGGCCCGGCTGTACCGACCACCCCCCCGCCGGCAGCGCCCGTGGGTCGCCGAGCCACAGGACGCGGGCCACGCCCGTGCTGGGACGGCCGAGGAACGCCAGGGGCTGCTCCACGCCCTGCGCCGGGAGATCCCAGCGGCCACCGATGGCGCCGCCCACGACAGGAAGGAGGCCGACCGCGACGAAGGCGAGCGCGGCGACGCTGACCAGCTGGCGCCAGCCGAACTCCCGGCCACTCAGATCGTTCTCGAAGGCGGCGATCCCGATGCCGACGCAAACGGCCACAGCGAAAGCCGCCGGTGCGAGCACGACGGTCTCGGAGGGCGTGAAGGACCCGAGGTCACCCCGCGACGCCGCGAAGGCGATGCCCCAGGACGCCAGCGCCATCACCCACAGGCGTGCCGCCCAGGCCAGCCTGGTGCCCCGGGCGATGACGAGAGGCAGGCCGGCGCCCGCCACCAGGAGCCACGCGATCGGCGAGCGGGCCGCCGGCCCGATGGCGAAGCGGAGGACCTCGCCCCAGCTCGGCGCGGTCGCTCCCGACAGCGGAAGGCCGAAGATGGCGACGGCACCCTTGCCGGCCAGCGCGGTGCCGACCACCCAGGGCAAGGCCAGGACCAGGGCCACGACGACCGCCTCGAGCGCCACCACGAGTACGCGCCACGTCGGCTCGCGCGCGCCCACGAGGACCGATCCCACCATCCAGGCCACCGCGCTGACCAGGACCATGGGCACGATGGCCGGCGCGAAACCCGACGCGGCGGCAATCACGGCACCGAGGATGACGACCTGGCCGGCGAGCCGGCTCCGCCAGCGCGGTCCTGGCTCGACCGCGTACGGAGCCACGCCGGCGGCCCGGGCCAGGCGCAGCGCGATGAACGGGAACACCGCGTAGGCGACGAGCCCGTCCCAACGGCCCGTGCCGAGCGCGCCGTACGGCAAGGGGAGCCCGAGGTAGCAGATGACCGCGACGACCCGTGCCCGCGGCGACATCAGCGGGCGCGCGCGAGCGCGACACGCCCCAGGCGCCGAGCGGGATGCAGCCCAGGAGCAGGACACGCTGCAGGGTCCCCATGGCACCGAAGAGCGCCGTGCCGGTGACGCCGACGAGCCCGAAGGCGGGAGAGGACGGTGCGGTGGTGCCCACGCCGGCCGACTGCCAGCCGGAGAAGAAGTGGTGCCAGCTGGTCGACCACGACGGGAGCGGCGCCAGCTGCCCCACGAGCGGCAACGTCCCGAAGAAGAGCTCGCGGGTGCCGAGGGCGACGACGAGGAGCGCGACCACCACCGCCACGGCGCGCTGTCGTCCCGTGCTCAGCGGCGCCGCCCGGACCCGGCGCCCGAAGCGGTCACGCCCCGCTCGCCGGCCCAGGTCGTCGAGCTCGTCGAAGTCAGCGTCCTCGCTGAAGGCCGACCCGACGCTTCCGGTCAGGACGGCCACCTGGGCCGCGTGCTCGGCCTCCGGCCCGGGCCGCTCCCGCGTGGCGACGGCGTTGGCCGCATCGAGGCCCTGGTGGGAGAGGCGGCTGACGTAGCGGGAGAGGCGCGCGCTCCCCCGCACCTGCAGCCGGCGGACCTCGGAGTCGGGGAAGAGACGGTGCTCCGCCAACTCGCCCCGCAACACGGAGAGCTCGCTCAGCCGGCGGAAGTTCCAGCGCCAGGCGCCGGTGACCGCCCGAACGCGGTCGCGGTCGCGGGCGAACACGGCCACGACGACCTCGCCGAAACCCAGGAGCACGGCCTGCGGCAACACCCGGAGGAGGTGGATCGGGGTGTAGCACTTGAGCACGGCCCGCAACTCGTGCCGCCGCTGCAGCGACTGCATGGTGACCGGCGGCCGACCCTCGGGCTCGCCGCCGACCGCGAGCGCCTCGAGCCCACCGGCGACGGCCTCGCGGTGGCGCACCCGGGCGTCGGGCGCCACCACGACCCGCGAGCCCGCGACCTGGCTCCGCCACGACAGGTCGAGGTCCTCGCCCATGGCGACGATCCCGCCGTCGAAGCCCTTCAGCTCGGCGAAGAGATCCGCCCGCACCAGGATGCAGCCGCCCGGAGCGACGAAGACGTCGCGCACTGCGTCGTGCTGACCGTGGTCGACCTCGCCCCGCGTGATGCGATCCACGACCGCACCCGTCTTGTCGCAGCTCATCCCGACGTGCAGGATGACGCGGGGATCGTCCCAGTTCACGAACTTCGGGGACACGACGCCGGCGTTGGAGCGGAATGACTCCTCCACCAGCTTGTGCACCGCGTCCGGGTACAACGCCACGTCGTCGTGGCAGAGCAAGAAGAACGCCGCCCCCTCCACCATGCCCAACGCCTCGTTCGAGGCGGCCGCATAGCCGGGCCGCCCCGGCAGATAGCGCACGAAGGCATCCGGGAGGACCCGGGCGACCCGTTCCGTGACTCCGGGCTCGTCCTCGCCGGTCGATAGGACGAGGACCGACAGCTCCCCGTAGTCCTGGGCCGCCAGGGAGGAGAGCGCCTCCTCGAGCCAGGGTCCGGGGTCTGTCGTGACCACGACGGCCACCACGGCCGGCACTTGGGCGTCCATCAGGGAGCCGAGGCTATCCGGTCCGGCATCGACCCCTCAGGCACGAATTTCATCTCTTTTGCTTGCTACTGTTTAACATTCGTGATACTCTTGCATCCGAACACGAAGGCCTGCCGGCGGCTCCAGTGTCCCGAACGTCGCAGTGAACCGACCAGCCAGGAGGCTCCCATGCCCGAAGTACCCAGCAATATCACCAACCTCTCCAAGGGTGTCACGGACCTCGCCCGCGACGCCGCCTACGTGGCCGTCGGCCTCGGCGTGCTCGGATACCAGCGGGCGCAGGTGCAGCGGGTCGAGCTCCAGAACCGGCTGTCCAAGGACTTCGCGCTGGACCAGCGCATCGACGAGGTGCGCCAGGGCGTGGCCAAGGGGTATCTCCAGATCGACGACCTGGCCGAGACGGCGGCGCACTTCGTCGAGACGACCCTGCAGCCGCTCGAGGACAAGCTGCCCTCCTCGGTCACCCAGGTGACGGCGAAGGCCCGGGAGCAGGCCCGTGAGGTCCGGATTCAGATCCGCCTGCGCGTGAGCGCCTGAGCACCACCACTCCGCGCACCGACGACGCTCGCCGTCAGTCCGCCTCCCACGAGGCCAGGACGTCGGCGAGTGTCGTCGCGAGGGGGATGACCGACTGCCAGCCCGTTGCCGCCTGGAGCCGTTCCGGGCTCCCACGCAACACCGGCACGTCGACCGGCCGCACCAGCGCGGGGTCCGTCTCGAGCGTGAGGTCCGCCCCGGCCAATTCGAGCAGCTGCGCCGCTACCTCGGACATGGCGACGTCCCGACCCGAGCAGACGTTGTACACCTCGCCCGGGACGCCTCGTTCCACCAGGAGCCGGTAGGCCGTCACCACGTCGCGCACGTCGGTGAAGTCGCGCCGGGTCGTCAGGGTCCCCACCGGCAGGGACCGGGCCCCACTCCGCGTGGCCTCCACGATCCGCTTGGCCAACGCGGGCACGAAGAAATTGGGCGATTGGCCCGGGCCGATGTGGTTGAAGGGCCGCACGACCACCACGGGTTGGCCGTAGCCGCGCCAGGCCTGGAGCGCCACCGCCTCGGCTGCCAGCTTGCTGGCCGCGTAGGGGCTGGCGGGCGCCGTGGGGGTGTCCTCGCCGAGCGGCAGCTCCTCGGGGGTGACGACTCCGTAGACCTCCGCCGAGCTGACGATGAGGACACGGGCGCTCCCCCCGACCGAGCGGGCCGCCGCCAGGATCTCCGCCGTGCCGAGCACGTTGACGCGCAGCACCTGACCCGGGTTCTCCCAGCTCTCCCCGACGTGGGTCATGGCGGCCAGGTGGTAGATGGCCTCCGGCGCCACGTCGGCCATGACCCGGCGGACGGCGGCGCCGTCGGCCACGTCCGTCTCGAGGTCGATCACGGCCACCTCGTCACCGTGGCCCTTGAGGTGCGCGGCCAGCCACTGGCCGACGAAGCCCTTCCCGCCTGTGATCAGCGCGCGCATGCGCCGGAACCCTACTGCGAGGCCGCCCGGGCGAGCGCATAGGCACGGAGGTGCTGCACCACGCTGGCCTCCCAGGTCCGCTCCCCCGCCACGGCGAGGCCGAGCGACCGGCGTGCCGTGGCCGGACCCTCCTCGAGCGCCGTGCCCACGGCGGCGGCGAGTCCGGCGACGTCGCCGGGCGGCACGAGGAGCGCGGCGGCTCCGGCCACCTCGGCCATCGCCGTGCCCTCCGTCGTCACCAGCGGCGCACCGCAGGCCAGGGCCTCCAAGGCGGGCAGTCCGAATCCCTCCTCGAGCGCGGGGTAGGCCACCACCGCCGCCTGCCGCAGGAGCGCCGGGACGGCCTGGTCCGGCAGGTAGCCGGTGCGCACGATGCGCTCGGGATGCCGGGCCGCGGCCAGGGCCCGCTCGGTCTCCGCCATCCCCCAACCGGTCTGTCCCCCGAGCACCAGGACCGCGTCCGGATGAGTGTGGGCCACCTGGTCGAAGGCGGCGATGAGCGGGACCAACCCCTTGCGGGGCTCGAGGGTGCCGACGTAGGCGACCAGGGGCCGGCCGACCGGCACGCCCAACGCACCGAGCACGGCGCGATCCGCGCCCTCCGCCGGCTCGCGCGGCGTGAAGCGTTCGTGGTCCACCCCGTGTCGCGCCACCACCACCGGAGGGCGGACGTCGCACCACTCGCGCAGCCGGTCCTCGGTCACTTGGCTCACGCAGATCAGCACGCCGGCGTGGCGGGCGGCGCGGCGGATGGCGCGGCGGAAGAAGGCCGCCTTGGAACGCAGATGCCACTCGGGATGGTCGAAGAAGGTGCAGTCGTGGATCGTCACGGCGCAGGGCACCGGCGACCGGGCCGGCATCGTGTAGTGGGGTCCGTGGTGGACCTGCACCCCGACGGAGCGCAGCACGGAACCGAGCCGGAGTTGCTCGAAGACCAGCCTTCCCGGCCGCGAGCCGGGGACCGCCCCGCGCACCGCCGCGCCGGTGGCCAGGCTGCGCCAGCGCGCCTCGTCGTCGCCGCGGGCGATGAGCGTCAGGGCGACCCCGTCGCGCCCGGCGAGTCCGCGCGCCAGCGCCATGGTGTAGTAGCCGGCACCGCCGGGCCGCGCCGGGACGGCCGAGACGTCGAGCGAGAGGTCGAGATGATCGCCCGTCATCGCAGGGACCGCCACAGGTCGAGGTGGGCGCGGGCGGTACCGCGCCAGGTGCGCGTCGACGCGTGGGTCGCACCGCGACGCGCCAGATCGGCCCGTAGGGCGTCGTCGGTCAGGACGGCGGCGAGCCCGGCGGCGATGTCGTGGACGTCCAGCGGGTCGACCAGGCGGGCGGGTGCCGGACCCGGCACGTCGAGGTCGCACACACTCGGCACTTCGTTGGATACCACGGTCGGGAGGCCGGCGCGCATCGCCTCCAGCGGCGGCAGTCCGTACCCCTCCGTGAGCGGCACGTAGGCGAAGGCGCGGGCCCGCCGGTAGAGCTCGGCCAGGACGGGGTCCGGGACAGGGCCGGTGAAGACGACGTCGTCCTCTTTCCTAGGCGCCAGCGGCGCGGGGCCCCACCCGGCCGGGCCGACGATCACGAGTGGCCACGGACTCGGGAACGACTCGTGGACCTGGCGGAAGGCCTGCATCAGGCGGTCCACGTTCTTCCGGGGCTCGAGCGTGCCGACGGTGAGGAGGAACTCCCCGGAGACGCCCACCCGCCGGAGAAGGGCGTCGGTCGCCTCGGGGTCGGGGACGGGCAGATGATCGGCACCGCTGGAGACCACCGTGAGACGACTCTCGTCAATGCCCATCGCCATCAGGTCGGCCGCCACCAGTCGCGACGGGACGACCAGCGCGGCTCCCGACTCGTCGGCACGCCGGAGCGCAGCCTCGTGCCAGCGCCTCCCGCGCGGCGTCGTCGCCTCGGGGTGCCGCCGCCACGCCACGTCGTGGACCGTCACGACCAGCCGGCCCGCGCTCGACGGACGCAGCCTGGGTGAGGCCAGCGACACCGAGTGCACGATGTCGAACCCCGCTGGGGCACGGGACAACCCGTGGTCCCAGGCCCGGGACAGGAGCGCATGCGGGAGCCGCGACACCCGGACCGGGCGCCCGAAGCTGGCCAACGGGTCGGCCGCGCCGCCAGGTGCCCGGCTGGCCAGGAGGGTCACCCCGACCGCGTCGCCCTCCGCCGCGCCGGCCAGACCACCGAGCAGGCCGCGTACATACGTGCCGATGCCGCCGGGCACGCGCCGCCGGAGCTGCTCCACAGCCAGGAGCACCGTCGGTGCGGATCGTTCAGCCACGGCCGCCCACCGCGTCGCGATAGAGCGTCTCGAGTCCGGCGCCGCAACGCTCCCACGAATAGCGGGCCGACCATGCCGTGCCCGCGGCAATGAGGCGGTGGCGCTGCGCCTCGTCGCTCACGCATGCGTCGAGCGCATCGACCAGGGCGTCGTGGTCACCCGCCTCGACGAGCAGCGCACCGTCGCCCAGCACCTCAGCCAACGAGCCGGCGCGTGTCGCCACCACCGGTATTCCGGCGCGCATCGCCTGCAAGGGCGGGAACCCGAACCCCTCGTAGAGAGAGGGATAGGCCAACACACTGGCCCCGGAGAGCAGCGCGGCGAGATCGGGCTGCGCGACCCAGCCCGTGCGGACGATCCTGCTCCGGGCCGGCGACGAGGAAATGGCGGCGGCCAGTGCCTTCTCGCCCCATCCCGGCGGACCGGCGAGTACGAGCGCGACGTCGTCGTGGCGGGCGGCAACCACGCCGAAGGCCCGAACGAGGCCGGGCAGGTCCTTGCGCGGCTCGGCCGTCCCGATGGCCAGGCAGAAGCGTCCGGCGCCGGCGGGGAGGAACCGCCCCAGCGCCGCCGCCACCTCCGCGTCCGCCGGGACCGGCAGGTCGGGCACGCCGGGATGGACGACCCGCACCCGGGACGGCTCGACGTCGAACGCCCCCGCCACCTCGCCGGCCACGAAGGCCGAGTCGGTGTGGACCCAGGCGCCGCGATCGATGGCACGCCGGATCAACCCCGGGTAGGCGAGGGTGGCCTCGTCGCACAGCTCGGGGTGGTGCAGCGGCGTGAGGTCGTGCACGGAGACGACTGCGGCGGCCCGACCCGTGGGCGGCACCAGGAAATTCGTCCCGTGCACGACGTCAGCGGCGCCGATGAACCACTCCAGGGGCGGCAGGTCCCATCGGGCCCACAGCGCGTGCAGCGGACGGGCCGGCATGGGGCGCTGGTGCGCGGCGACGCCCTCGGGCAGGTGCTCCTCCATCAGGCGCCGCCGGCGCCAGCTGACGGCGTAGGCCCGCGGGTCGACGCCGGGGCGCTGCGCCAAAGCCGCCAGCGCGCCGTGGCAGAACGCTCCGACGCCCGTGGGGAGCCCGAGCAACGGCGTGGCGTCGAGTGCGACGCGCAGGCGTGCAGGATCCGCAGCCCGGGACGTGTCGACGGTGCTCAGGTCGTGATCGCCCCGTCGATGGAGAGGATCGCCCCGGTGACGTAGTCCGCCTCGCGCGAACCGAGGTAGGCGAATGCGCCGGCGATCTCGTGCGGGTAGGCGAAACCGATCGGGGTCATCAAGCGCTCGATCAGCTTCCAATCGGCATCTTCGGGCGGCCCGAAGTTATGGATGATCGGCGTGTCGACGCCGCCCGGGGCCACGCCGTTGACGCGGATGCCGCGCGCCATGTACTCGACCGCCAGCGCCTTCGTCAGCATTTTGACGCCACCCTTGGACGCGCAGTACGCCGCCGAGTAGGGCTGGCCGATCACACCCGCCGTCGAAACAGTGTTGACGATGGCCCCGCCTCCCTCGAGCATCCCCGGCAACACCGCCCGGCACATGAGGAAGGTCCCGGTCAGATTGACCGCGATGATCTTGTCCCAGCCGCTCAGCGACTGCTCGGGCGTGTGGGCGAACCCTCCGATGCCGGCGATGTTGCACAGATTCGTGATGGGTCCCAGCTCCTCACCGGCGCGGGTGACGGCAGCGGTGACGGCGTCCTCATCGGTGACGTCGCACCGCAACGCGATGGCCCGCCCGCCTGCCCCGGCGGCCTCGACAGTGATCTCCGTCGCGACGGCTTCGATGGCTTCGGCGGCAACGTCGAGACAGGCCACGGCGGCGCCCTCGGCGGCGAGACGGCGCGCCGTGGCACGTCCGATGCCCGAACCGGACCCGGTGACCAGCGCCACCCGCCCCGTGTAGCGGCCGGGGGTGATCGCCTCGGGGGCGGTCCCCCGGTTCGGATCGGACTCCCCGACTCTTGTCGTGGGGCTCATGCACGCTCCTTCTCGTCTTCTGCTTCGGTTGCGCCACTGCCTAGCACTCCGGCGCCGGGCCGACGACTCCGCTGCAGAGTGGCGCGGCGCTCCTCCGCCCCACGCGCCGCCAGCGCCGTGAGGCGCCCGACGTCGACCTTCATCATCGGGGTCAGCGGCAGCTCGTCGACCACGACGAGCGCGTCCGGGGCCTTGTAGTCGGAGAGCTGCCGGGCGCAGTGCGCGGCGAAGGACGGCCAGGTCGGGCTGTGCTCCCGGTGCGGCGACCACCACGGCCACGCCGACTTCGCCCAGGACGTCGTCGGGCAGGCCGACCACGGCGACCCGGGTCACGGCCGGGTGTGAGGAGAGGGCCTCCTCGACCTCGGCCGGGTAGACGTTGTAGCCACCGCGGATGTAGCGCTCGTGGGCCCGCCCGGACAACTGCAAATTGCCTTCGGGGGTGAGCCGACCGAAGTCTCCCGTGGTCAGCCACCCGTCCACGCCGAGCACGTCGCTCGTGGCCTCTGCGTCCACCAGATCTTCCACGCGGCGCCCCCGGCCCGGGCCGCGCCCCCAGTAGCCGCGCATGGCCGCGGCAGACCGCAAGAGGACGCGACCGACCGTCCCGTCGGGCACGGGTTGGCCGCCGTCGTCGACGATGGCGAGCTCGACGCCGGCCACCGGGCGGCCGACGGTCGTCGCCACCTCCTCGTCGGACGACGTCAGCGTCGTGCCGGTGCCCAGGGAGGACTCGGTCGACGTGTAGCGCACGACGACGGGGACCCCGAAGCGCCGGCGCACGTCGGCCACCATGGA
The DNA here is from genome assembly GCA_963755375.1 of uncultured Acidimicrobiaceae bacterium. Classification (GTDB taxonomy): domain Bacteria; phylum Actinomycetota; class Acidimicrobiia; order Acidimicrobiales; family RAAP-2; genus Bog-473. The sequence continues at coordinate 1,672,671 of CAVWKG010000016.1, forward strand.
CGCCGTCGTCCGCGCGGCGCCCGTCCCGGCGACCCGGAGGGCGCCCAGGTCGGCCTGCGCCAGTTCCTCGCTGGCCAGCATGAGCGCCCACTGGGTGGGCACACCCTGGGCCACTGTCACGCCCTCGCCCGCCATGATCCGGATGGCGTCGTCGGCCCGCCACGGGGTGGGCGTGATGATGGTGGTGATGGCGTTGGCGATCTCGTCCCAGGCGCGTGTCATGTAGCCCACGTGGGCGAACGGCAACGGGGACAGCCGGCGATCCCCGGGTTGGCTCAGTACATCGGTGCCCCGGGCCACGGCGGCCAGGTTCGAGTGGTCGAACAGGGCTCCCTTGGGCTTGCCCGTGGTCCCGCTGGTCCAGACGACCGCCACCGGGTCGGATGAGGCCAGCTCGGGCCAGGCGTCCGGCGCCGGCCCGCCCCACCAGGTCCGGGCCTCGGCGCGGGTGACCACCGCGGCGCTTCCGGCGTCGGGAGGCGGGCCCACCGCGGGGTCGACCACGAGGAGGACCGGCGCGGCACGGTCCAGGACGGAGGTCACCTCGCCGGCCCCCATGCGCGGGTTGATCCCCGACGTGATGGCCCCGAGGCGCAGCAGCGCGGCATAGAGCACGGCGAACTCGATGCACGACGGCAGGAGCAGGCACACGACATCGCCCTTGGCCACACCGATGCGGGCCAGATGGCCGGCCACGCCGTCGGCGGCGCGGTCCCACTCGGCGAAGCTCAGGGTGCGGCGACACGCCTCGCCGTCGCGCTCGACGTACGCCTCGACGTCGCCGTTGACCCGTGCCGCCTCCCGGAGGACGGACACCACGGTGTCGTGCTGATCCAACGGGATGCGCACAGGCATGGCGGGCGGCGATGGTAGCAGGGGTGGCCGGAACGGCCCCTGCCCGGTCGCTCCTATGCTCGCAGCGTGCTGGTGGCCCTGTGCGGCGGCGTCGGGGCCGCTCGAATGCTCTCCGGGCTCGTGCGCGTCGTCCCGGCCGCCGACATCACGGCGATCGTCAACGTGGGGGATGACATGGTGCTGCACGGCCTCCACATCAGTCCCGACCTCGACACGGTCACCTACACGCTCGCCGGCATGGACAACCGGGACACCGGTTGGGGCGTGGCCGGCGAGAGCTGGGCGGTCATGGACGAGCTGGCGCGGTTGGGTGGCGAAGACTGGTTCAGGCTGGGTGACCGGGACCTGGCCACGCACCTGTTCCGCACGGGCCGGCTCCGCGGCGGGGCGCCGCTGAGCGCGGTCACGGCGGAACTGGCGGGCCGGCGCGGCATCGCGGTGCGGCTCGTGCCGGCGACGGACGACCCGCTCCGCACCCGGGTCACACTGGCCGAGGCGAGTGCACTGGGCCCACCCGGGACCGAGGTCGGCTTCCAGGACTACTTCGTCCGGCTCCGTCACGACGTGCCGGTTCGTGGCGTGCGTTTCGAGGGGGCCGCCACGGCGCGGCCTGCCCCCGGGGTGATGGAATCCATCGGCGAGGCGGACGCCGTCGTGGTGTGCCCGTCGAACCCCGTCGTCTCGATCGGCCCCGTCCTGGCCGTCCCCGGCTTGCGCGAGGCCCTCGTGGCACGGCGGGACCAGGTCGTGGCCGTGTCGCCCATCGTGGCCGGCGCGGCGCTTAAGGGGCCGGCCGACCGGCTCATGGCCGAGCTCGGCAGCGAGCCCTCCGTGGTCGGGGTGGCCCGACTGTACGCGCCGTGGGTCGGCACGCTCGTGGTGGACGTCGCCGACGCCTCCCATGCGGCCGCCATTGAGGCCGAGGGCCTGCGCTGCATCGCGACCCCCACCGTGATGAGCAGTCCGGAGCGGGCGCAGGACCTCGCCAGGGCGGTGGTCGATGCCGTCGGCTGACGGCGTGCACGTGTTCCCCCTCCCCGGTATCGGCGAGGTGACACCGGGGACCGATCTGGCCGCGCTCATCGCAGGCGCCGTCGCGCCGGCCGACCCCGACAGGCCCGCGCTCGCAGCCGGCGACGTCGTCGTGGTCACGCAGAAGATCGTCTCGAAGGCCGAGGGTCGTCTGGTCGAGCTCGACCACGGCGACCCGGCGGCCAAGCTCGCGTTGGTGCGCCAGGAGTCAGTCCGGGTACTGCGCCAGCGGGGCGACCTGGTGATCAGCGAGACCCGCCACGGATTCATCTGCGCCAACGCCGGCATCGATCTGTCCAACGTGGCGGACGGGACCGCGGCCCTCCTTCCCGAGGACTCGGACCGCTCGGCCCGTCGTATCCGGGCCGGGCTGCAGAACGCCCTGGGGATAGAGCTCGGTGTCATCGTCTCGGACACCTTCGGGCGGCCATGGCGGCGGGGCGTCACCGATGTCGCCATCGGGTGCGCCGGCGTGGCCGCGGTGGTGGATCTGAAGGGCACGACCGATGCCGGCGGGCGCGAGCTCGTCGCCACGGAGATCTGCGTCGCCGACGAACTGGCCTCCGCGGCCGAGCTGGTGATGGGAAAGGACCGCGGCGTCCCGGTGGCGGTCGTGCGTGGGGTGCCGCCGGAGTGGCTACGCCCGGCCTCGGTCCGCGCCGAGGTGATCCGGCCTCCGGACGAGGACCTCTTTCGCTGACCGCCGGAGTGGCTACGCCCGGCCTCGGTCCGCGCCGAGGTGATCCGGCCTCCGGACGAGGACCTCTTTCGCTGACGTCAGTCCGTGCGGGCGCGCAGGAATTCGAGCACCGCACGGGTCCCGTCGTTCAGCTCGGTCCAGGCGCGCCAACCGAGCTGGATGGCCGCCCGTTCGACGTCGAGGCTGGAACGGAGCAATTCGCCCGGGCGCGCCGGCGCCAGGACGGACTCCACCTCAGTGCCGGACTGGGACGCCAAAGCGCTGACCAGCTCGTTGACCGATGTCTCGCGCCCGGTCCCGATGTTGCAGACGAGGCCGCCGCCGCGGGTGGCGGCCCGCACGAAGGCGTCGACGACATCGTCGACGAACACGAAGTCCCTCGTCTGCTCGCCGTCCCCGAAGATCGTGACCGGCTCAGCGCGCAGGACGCGCTCGGCGAATATGGCGATCACGCCGGCCTCGCCGTGGGGATCCTGCCGGGGCCCGTAGACGTTTCCCAGGGCGAGGGCGCAGAACTCAAGGGAGTGCAGCTCCCGGTAGGCGACCAGGTAATCGATGACGGCCTTCTTGGCCACGCCGTAGGGCGACAGCGGCTGCTGGGGATGCGATTCGCGCACGGGGAGGTCCTCGACGGCCGGCTCGCCGTAGAGCGTGCCGCCGCTGGCGGCGAAGACCACGCGCTCGGCTTCGGCCTGGCGCGCCCCCTCCAGCACGTTGAGCGAGCCGACGACGTTGACGGTGGCGTCGAAGGCCGGGCGGGCCACGGAGACACGGACATCGGCCTGCGCGGCGAGATGGAAGACCAGTTCGGGGCGCCGCCGGGCCATGAGCTCGATGACAGCGGGCGCGGTGATGTCGAGATGGTGGATGGTCAGCGCCCGGCCCGCGCTCCCACGGGCCTCGCCCAGGTTCGAAAGAGAACCCGTCGAGAAGTCGTCGACCACGTCGACCTCATGACCTTCGACGAGCAGGCGATCGACCAGGTTGGACCCGATGAACCCGGCGCCTCCCGTCACCAGCGTGCGCATGCCCTGACCTTTCTAGCCCGACACCCGCTCGCCGTCGACCAGCGTCCCTGACGAGACCACTGCATCGGCGCCGAGGACGGAAACCGCCCGGACATCGCCCCTCTGCCCCACGATCGACCGGGGCCCCATGACCGATCCCACCACCTTGGCATCGGCCGCGACGTGGCAGCCGCCCATCAGCACGGAATCCGCCACGAGCGCACCGGAGGAGACCACCGTCCCGCGCCCGAGAATGCTGCGCGCAACCCGGGCTCCCGACTCCACCACACACCCCGAGAAGATCACGGAGGGGCCCGTCACCTCGCCTTCCACATCACTGTCGCCTTGCAACAGGACCCCGTCGCCGCGGTCGACCACGCGAGGGTTCACGATCGGGCCCCGCTTCTGGTTCAGGTAGTCGAAGTTCGCTTCGAGGTAGGCGGCCGGGGTCCCCGTGTCGAGCCAGTAGCGGTCGTCGGAGCGAGCGAAAAGCCCTCGGTCGCGGACCATGGCGGGAAAGGTCTCCCGTTCTATCGAGACCCGTCCCCCCTCGGGGATCCGACCGAGCACGGATGGCTCGAGCACGTACGTACCGGCATTGATTTCGTTCGTCGGCGACTCGTCGCGTGGCGGCTTCTCCACGAAGGCCGTGACCCGGCCGTCGTCGTCGGTCGGCACCACGCCGAACGCGGAAGGGTCCGCCACGGGGTGCAGGGCGATCGTTCCCTCCGCACCGCGTTGACGATGGAAGGCCACGAGGGAGGTCAGATCGAAATCGGTGAGCACGTCGCCGTTGACGACCACGAAGGTCTCGTCGATCCCGGCGAACGTGGCGGCGAAGCGAACGGCGCCTGCCGTGTCCAGCGGCTCCGGCTCCACGGCGTAGGTCAGCCCCAGGCCGGCGATCCGGCCGTCCGGGTAGGCCTCAATGAAGGCATCAGGCAGGTAGCCGAGCGAAAGTACCGCTTCGTCGATGCCATGGGAGGCGAGGTGACCGAGCACGCGCTCAATCATGGGAATCCCGACGATGGGGAGCATCTGCTTGGGGGCCGAGAGCGTCAGAGGACGAAGCCTCGTCCCCTCGCCCCCGACGAGGACGACTGCTTTCATTACTTGGTCGTCGTCGTGGACGAAGGTTTTGTCGTCGTCGTGGCCGGCGGAGCCGTCGTGGTCGTGACCGACGGTGCCGTTGTCGGGGTGACGCCCGCCGCGGTCGTGGTCGTCGTCGCCACCGGCGCCTGGTCACCGACCAGCACCTGCTGCAGGGCGAGAATGGTCGAGGCGGGGGGCTTCGGCAGAGGCTTGCTCTCCGGCCCGAACCCGACCGTGACGAGCTGGCGATTCAGCAACTTCACGTTGGCCGGCTTCAGCGTCGTCACGCCCCCGGTCTCTTCCTCCTCGTTGTTCTTCCCGACCTTCGTCGAGATCACCCATTCGCGCGCCTGTACCACGCCGACCAGGCCGGCGTCTGGTGTACCGCTCCCGCACTTCTGGCCGTTCTTGTACTCGGGTGTGGTCGAGGGGTACTTCAGCGTGGTGTTGGTCAACGTAAGTCCGGTATACCCGGAGGCAAACTTTCCCAACGTCGCATTGTTACCGGCCTCGCCGGCATTCTTCGGTGCGACCAGGAGCACACCGCTGCCTGTCGTCGTGAGGCCCGTGGTCGCGGTGCTGGGTGAGGCAGCGAGTGCCTGCTCTGTCGTCCCGCAGATGTCGAACGCGAGGCCGGCGTGCCACGACGTCCCGACGGTGGGCTCGACGACGGCCGGGACCCGGTTGTAGTTGTACTTGGCCAACGCGATCGACCCCACCCCGACGAGGACGATGATCACGAGCGCGGCGTACCAGTTCACCGGCATCTGCCCGCGATAGGTGGCACCACCACCCGTCGCGGCGGCGCGTGCGACTGATCTCCCTGAAGAGCTTCTCGCCATGGCGGGTGGCAACCCTACAGCCTGGCGGGGTGCCCTCCTACGCCAGGCGACCCGCGCAGCAGGTCTTGGTAGAGGGCCGTCGTCTCGGGATGGAGGCAGTCCGTCGGGAGATGGACGGCCGTCCGGGCTGGTGGGCGGGCTGGCTCTCCGGCCAGGGTCAAGAGCTGGGCCATGGCCGAGTGCAGCCGGACCCGGTTGCCCTGGGCCGCCGTGGCCGTCAACAGCGCGCGGTAGAGGCGTTCGTCGTAGGGGCTCACGTGCAGCGCCTGACGGATCATCCACTCGGCCTCGTCGCCACAACCCAGTTGCACGAACGCGTCGGCACCGTGGAGCGCCGTGCGCACGACCAACGACTCGATGCTCGACTGGGTGCCGTCGAAGACGGCCCAGTCCGTGCGGTGCAACCCCGAGAAGAGCGGACCCCGGACCAGCCGCATGGCGGCGAGGAGCCGGAGCGGGTCGTCCGAGGACGCCAGCGCCGTGAACCGTTCGACGTCGGTGGTCACCGAGCCGCCCAATTGGAGGTCGACGCCCCGGGGGAGATGCGGCCTGCCGTCAGCGGCCCGGCCCAGCGCCCGGCGGGCATCCGAGGAGGTCGAGTGCACAGTGGAGAGGCACACCGGCCGCTCGGGCCAGATCGCCAGCGCCCACTCGGCGTGACGCACGCCGCGCCGGTGGAAGGCGAGGTAGACCACGAGCTCGAGGGCAGCCGAGCGGTGAAACGCTCCGGCCGCGCCGCCGACGACGACCGGACCGAGGACGGCGACTTCGACGCCTTGTGGGGTCACGCCGGGGAACGGTCGGCGGCGCGCTGCGTGGGGGCGGAGGGATTCGAACCCTCACTGGGGACGGTTTAAGCGCCCTGCCTCTGCCAGTTGGGCTACGCCCCCGGGGACACCATTCTTGACCGAAAGGGAGTCCGTCGTGAGGATGGCCCCGTGGTTCACGACCTCAGCCAGGTGGACCTGACCGATCTCGACACCTTTGCGGGTGGCTTCCCACACGACGTCTTCCGCCTGCACCGGGAGCAGGCACCCGTGTGGTGGCACGAGCCCACCGCCCACACCCCTGACGGGGAGGGGTTCTGGTCGGTGGCCACCTACGAGGAGGTGTTGCGGGTGCTCCATGACCCGGTGACCTACTCCTCGGAGACCGGGGGTGACCGACCCTACGGGGGGACGATCATTCAGGATCTCCCCGTGGCGGGCGTCGTGCTCAACATGATGGACGACCCCCGTCACGCCCGCATCCGGCGCCTGGTCACCCGGGGACTCACTCCGGCGGCCGTGCGCGACCTGGAGGAGGAGCTGCGAAGCCGGATGCGTCGCCTCGTCGAATCCGTCGACGAGGAGTGTGACTTTCTGGTGGACGTGGCGGCCGAGCTCCCGATGCAGGCCATCTGCCTCCTGCTCGGCGTGCCCGAGGCCGACCGCCATCTCCTCTTCGACGCGGTCGAGCACGTCTTCGACATTCCCGACGAGTCCGACTTCCTCTCCATGACACCGGAGCGGGAATCCGCGGTCGGACTGATGTACGAGTACGGAGCGGAGCTCATCTCCGAGAGGCGGGTTCTCCCGCGTCCCGACATGCTCTCGACCGTCATCCACGCCGAGCTCGCTGACGCCGACCCGCCACGGCTGACCGACGACGAGCTCTCGGCCTTCTTCTCCCTGGTGTTCTCCGCCGGCGCCGAGACGACCCGCAACGCTATCGCCGGCGCCATGCTCGCCTTCCTCGAATGGCCCGAGCAGCTGCGCCTCCTGCGGACGGGGCGGGTGTCGATGGATACCGCGGTGGAGGAGATCCTGCGCTGGACGACACCGTCGCCCTCCAAGCGCAGGACCGCGACCACCTGGAACCAGCTGGGCGGAGCCCGCATCGGTCCCGGGCAGAAGGTCGTCGTCTGGGAGGGCTCGGCCAACCGGGACCCGAGGCGCTTCGACGAACCCGACGCGTTCCTGCTGCAACGCGACCCCAATCCGCACCTGGCCTTCGGCCACGGCGTCCACTTCTGCCTTGGCGCGCACCTGGCCCGCCTCGAGATCCGCGTGGCGTTGGAAGAAGTTCTCCGGTCGGTCGACTCGTTCACTCTTGCCGCGCCGCCGCAGTGGACGCGCAGCAACCGGCACACCGGCATCCGCCATCTCCCATTGCGGCTGCACAAGAGGACCACGACAACCGGATAGAGCGTCGTGGCGTAGCGTCGCCGCGCGCACAAAGGTGAGATCCCGCGGTCAGGAGACGAGTTTCACCTCAGCACCGCGCACCCCTCAGACTTCGATCACAACGACTAGCCGGGAACGCCCGACCCCAGCGGCCGATACCGCTCCAGGACGGAGAGCTCTGCATTGCGCGGCGCCGGCTCGAGCCGGGTATCCGCCCCGAAGATCATGGTGGCGCGCTCGGCCGGGTCCCAGGCGGGCCAGGCGCCGATGGCGTCGTGACCGGGATCGCCCGCAGCGGCGAAGGCCAGCCAGGCCCGCTGCATCTGGGCCGACAGGGTCTCGACGGCCGGGCCGGCACCGGAGAAGACCTGCACCACGGGCACGCGCACCGCGCCGAACACGAACGGCAGCTCCAGCGCGTGGCACGAGCCCAAGATCCCTCCGAACGCCGGAGACTCCCAATCGAACAGGTAGACGAAGGCGTTCGAGCCACGAGCCACGTGCGCCGCGGCGAGCTGGAGACTGGGCCAGCGGAACACGATGTCCGTCCCGACCGCGACCCAGATGGCGGTGGGCTCGATCGACTCCGCCCGTGCCTGTCGTGCCGAACGGTAGGCGTCGATCACCTGAGTACCGGTCATGTCCGGCGCCGCGTTGGCCACCCAGCGCGTCACTCCGTCCTCATCGAGCGCCATGAACGCAGGATTGCCGAGGCCGAAGAGCGTGAGCTCGTCCCGGTTCGTCCCGATCAACAAGTCGATGCCGGCCGCCGCGCCCTTGGCCACCGCGGCGAGCGGATGATCGGGCAGGAGGACACCGTCGACGACGGGGAGGAACGGGAGCGGGATCATTCCCGGGTCTGGACGCCGCTTCCCCATCTCTTCGGTGGCCGCCACGAGCTCCGCGACAGGGACGCGCTCCAGTGACTCTCTCGTACAGGACGCGATCCCCAGCGCGGCCGCCAGCCGCTCCGCCGATCGCTCCGCTTCCTCGAGCGTATGCACGTGCGCCCCCCCGCTCTGGACGATGGCGCGCCGGAAGAGCCCCGTGGCGGCCGGCGTGCCGAGCAGCGTCGCCACACTGAAACCTCCGGCGGACTCACCGAAGATGGTGACGGTGCCGGGATCGCCCCCGAAGGCCGCGATGTTGTCGCGCACCCACCGCAGTGCGGCCACCTGGTCCTGAATGCCCCAGTTTCCGACCAGCCCATCGGGATCGGCCAGGTCCCGGTGGCCCAGGAAGCCGAGGGCGCCCAGCCGGTAATTGATGGTCACCACGACGGCGTCGCCGTTGCGCACCAGGTCGCCGCCCCGGTAGAGGAAAACAGACCCGCTGCCCGAGGTAAAGCCGCCCCCGTGGATGAAGACCATCACCGGGCGGCCCGCTCCCGGCTCCGACGCGGGTGACGCGGGCAACTCCGGGGTCCAGACGTTGAGCGAGAGGCAGTCCTCGCTGTGTGGTTCGGACGCCCCGGGATCCGAAGGGCTCGTGATGCCAGGCACGGATGCGGACTGTGGAGCGATCGGCCCGAACGTCGAGGCGTCGCGCACCTCGTCCCAACCCTCGGCCCCCAGCGGGGGGCGCCAGCGCAAGGCGCCCACGGGCGCACGGCCGTAAGGAATGCCCGAGAACGACCAAAGGTCGTCACGCCAGACACCCCTCAGTCTTCCCTGAGCGACGCACACGACACCCTTCACGTACGAGGACCCTATGGATCCAAACACGAACGGTCAATCGAACCGTCGATCGAACCGATACCCGAACGGGGTGAACAGCGCGCGAACCCGGGACGCGACGACCGTACCGGAACAAGGGGATGCCGAAGATGCGATCATGCAGCCATTACGCTGTTGCGCCGTGGATGCAGTGAACTGTCGGGGCACTGTCCGCAGGCTGGCACCTCCGGTCCGGATCATGACCATGGTCGGCACCCTTCTCGGGTCGTTGCTGTCGGCCGCGGCCGTGGCGAACGCGGGTGCGACGACGTCGACGACGCTGCCCGGCCCTGCGCCGAACCAGTCGCAGATCAACGCGACCCAGTCACAGGTCGGCCAGATAGAGGCCACACTGTCCCAGGAGGAGCAGCAGACCTCCATCCTCGACGACAAGTACAACACCGCGCAGCAGGACATGCAGAACGCGCAGGTTGCCGTGCTCTCCATCACGACCGATCTCGTCCACACGCGCTCGACCGTCGGCGCCGACAAGCGGCAAGTGGCGAATGACGCGGTCCAGGCCTACGTGTACGGCACTCCCGAGTCCGGGTTCGCCTCCTACTTCTCCACGTCGGCCACCCTGAACGAAGCACGCAACCAGTACACGAACCAGATCGTCGGCAATCTGACCAAGGCCGAGCTCTCGCTCGAGAGCTCGGAGTCGCGCCTGCAGGCCCAGGAGGCCGCGGAGCAGACCGAGGCGGCACAGGCCCAGTCGGAAGCCGCGCAGGCCAAGACGCTCGCCCAGGCCAACGAGCAGGAAGCTGCCACCACCAGAGCCACCTTGAATCAAGTGCAGGGTCAGCTGGCCCAGGAAGTCGCGCAGGCGGCCATTCAGGAAGCGCAGCAGGAAGCCGCGGCGGCAGCACGCGCCGCCACCGCGGCGGCGCAGCAACAGGCGGCGGCCGCGGCAGCCGCGGCGGCGACCGTTGCCGGTACAGTCGGCGGATCGTCGAGCGGCGCCGCCGCAACCGCCGCGGCCAACCAGGCTGGCGGCACCACGGGGCCAGTCGGCGGATCCGCGCAGGGCAGCGGCGCCGGGATGGCGGCGGTGCAGGCGGCCGTGTCCCAGCTGGGCGTCCCTTATGTCTTCGGCGGTGAGGAGCCCGGGGTCGGCTTCGACTGCTCGGGGCTCGTCCAGTGGGCCTGGGGCCAGGCGGGCGTGTCGATTCCGCGGACGACCGAGACGGAGTGGCCGGTCCTCACGCACGTGTCGCTCGATGCACTCCAACCCGGTGACCTGCTCTTCTATTACAACCTCGATGGCGACAGCCAGGTCGATCACGTCGTCATGTACACCGGCTCGGGTCCCTACGGGACCGACACGGTGATCCAGGCCCCCTTCACCGGGACCGACGTGTCCTACTCCCCCATCTTCACCGAGGGCCTCATCGGAGCCGCCCGCCCGTAGGCCTGTCACCCGGGATCCGGGATCCGGGCTCCCGGGTGATCGGTACGATGGCCCGATGGCCAGCGGGCGCCAGGTTGTCGACGAGAAGGACCGATCGACTGCCATCGTGTCGATCCGCATCGCCGCCGGGCACACCGGCGAAGACGAGGATCCCCGGCTGTCCGACGTCGACGAATGGGGACGCTCCGAACGGACGCGGGCGCTGGCGCGCGCGATCTACGAGCCCGTTTACTCGAAGTGGTTCCGCACGGAGTGGGAGGGGCTCGAAAAGATCCCGACCGGGGGCGGCGCGCTGCTCGTGGCCAACCATGCCGGTGCCATCCCTTCGGACGCGCCGGTCATCATGCACGGGATCGAGAAGGAGCTCGGGCGACCCGTCTACGGGTTGGCCGACTACTTCTTCCGGACGATCCCTGTCGTCGGGACGTTGTGGGCGCGCGCCGGCGGCGTCTCGGCCCGTCCCGCCAACGCCGACCGGCTACTGAGGGAGCAGCGACAGCTCGCACTGGTCTTTCCCGAAGGCACCAAGGGGACGTCCAAATCGTTCACCGACCGCTACCAGCTGCGGCGCTTCGGGCGCGGTGGCTTCGTGGAGATCGCCATGCGGGCCGGTGTCCCGGTCATCCCCATCGCCGTCGTCGGCTCGGAAGAGGCGATGCCGATCGTGCTGCGCCTCCCGATTGTCGCCCACGCACTGGGGCTCCCGTACTTCCCCATCACAGCCAACATGCTCGCCCTCGGGCCACTCGGCATCGTCACCCCGTTCCCCGCCAAGTTCAAACTCCGCGTCCTCGATCCCGTGCACTTCGACGTTCCGGCGGACCAGGACCGCTATTCGAAAAGCCGTATCATGGAGGAGTCCGAGCGCATCCGCTCGTTGCTCCAGGACTCCGTGTACGACATGCTGCGCGACCGGCGCAGCGTCTGGTTCGGCTGACCCACCGGTGAGCCGTCGAGTCCTCGTCACGGGTGCCGACACCTTCTGGGGTGGTCGGATGATCCAAGCTCTGGAGAAGGACTCGGACATGGACGTGATCCTGGGCATGGGCACCCGCGCACCTTCCGTCCCCTTCGAACGGGCCGAATTCGTCCGCGCCGACCAGACGTACTCCATCATGAACCGGATCGTGAAGGCGACTCAGGTCGACACCATCCTCCACACCTTCATGATCACGAATTCGTCCTCGGTGCCGACGCGGGCGATGCACGAGATCAACGTCATCGGGACGATGAACCTCTTGGCCGCGGCCGGGGCGCCCGGCTCGTCCGTGCGCCATATCGTGGTCAAGTCCTCCACCCTGGTCTATGGCTCCGCTGCGCGCGACCCGAACACATTCCAGGAGGACACCCCCCGGACCAGCCCGGTGAAGAACAGCGTGGAGCGGGCACTCGTCGAAGCCGACGGGCTGATGCGCGATTTCGCCGAGGACAACCCCGGCACCCGGGTCACCGTGCTCCGCTTCGCCAACGTCCTCGGTGAGCACCTCACCACACCCATCAGCCGGAACCTGTCACGTCGCCTCTGCCCGGCCATCTTCGGCTTCGACCCGCTCCTGCAGTTCATCGCGGAGGACGACGTCGTGCGTGCCCTGCTCCACGTCACCCAGGGCGGCATCCCGGGCCTCTACAACGTGGCCGCGGACGGGCGGCTCCCCTGGAGCGAGGTGGCGACCATCTGCGGGACCCGGCTCGTCCCGCTCTCACCCTTCAGCCTTCTGAAGATCCGGCCGCTGGTCCGCCTCTTCGACCTGCCCCCAGAACTGCAGGACCTGCTCCGCTACGGGCGGGGCGTCGACACGAGGCGATTCGCCGCCACCGGGTTCACGTACAGCGCCACCAGCGCGGGCGCCGTGCAGACGTTCATCAGGGCCTTGCGCCTGCGCCGCCAGAGCGGCCGGCCGCCGACGTCGTACACCTACGAGCACGACGTGGAGCAATTCTTCCGCCACTCACCCTCCGTCGTGGGCGGCGCCGACGCCTGACGCTCAGCTCTCCAACCACTCCTCGACCAGGTCGCGCTCGCGCTCGGCCCATTCCTCCGCCGTGATGGCATAGCGCACGTGGTCCTCCCACTCCCCGTCGATCTCGAGAAAGCGGAGCGCGACCCCTTCCTCGCGGATGCCGAGTTTTTCGACCACCCTCCGGCTGGCCATATTGCGCGGGATGATGGAGATCTCCACCCGGTGCAACGAGATCGCCTCGAAGGCGAACCGCAGGGTGACGACGACCGCCTCGGGCACCAGCCCGCGACCCGCCAGCGCCTCGTCGATCCAGTACCCGATGAATGCACTCTGGAACGGGCCGCGCTGAATGGAAGAAAGTGTCACCTCACCGGCGAAGCGCTCGCCCACGAAGATCCCGAAGCCGTAGCCGGTGCCCAGGTGGCGCTCGCGTTCTCGAATGCCACAGCGCGCCGCGAAGCTGGGCCGGTCCTCCGACGGTGCCGGCGCGCCCTTGGGCCGTGGCTCCCACCGAAGCAGCCAGCTGGCACAACGGGTCCGCACCTCGTGCCAGGCGGCAAAGTCGTTCTCGGTCAACGAGCGCAGCAGCACCCGTTTGCCCCGGAGCTCCAGGGGCGCGTGGCGCACCGCCCTGGCCGCAGTCATCGTCCGAGTACCTCCCCCAACGCGCCCAGCAGGGCAACGACGTTGCGCCGGCGCGCGGTGTGCCCCATGCAGCCGATCCGCCAGATCTGCCCGGCCAGCCGACCGGCACCGGCGCCGATCTCAATGCCATAGGAAGAGAGGAGTTCGCGCCGGACCGCGGCGTCCTCGACGCCGGCCGGGATGCGTACGGTGGCGAGCTGCGGCAGACGGTGACCGGCGGCCACGAACAACTCGAGGCCGAGGTCGGCCAACCCGTCCTGCAGCAGCCGGCCGCATTCGGCATGGCGCGCCCAGGCCGGCTGCAGCCCCTCGTCGAGGAGTGCGCCGAGCCCAGCATGGAGCGCCGCCACCATCATCACCGGCGCCGTGTGGTGGTACACGCGCGCCCCGCCCGAGGGGTCATTGACGTAGCGCGCCAGAAGGTTGAGATCCAGGTACCAACTGGAGGGCCGCTCGACGATCCGCTGCAGGGCCCGGTCGGAAACCGTCAAGGGTGACAGTCCCGGCGGGACCCCCAGGCACTTCTGGGTGCCGCTGTAGGCGATGTCGACCGACCAGCCGTCCACGGCGACCTCAATGCCTCCGAGCGACGTCACCATGTCGACCAGCAGGAGCGCCTCGCCCTTGCCTCTCCCCAACGGAGCGATGTCGTTGCGCACGCCCGTCGAGGTCTCCGCGTGGACAACCGCAATCAGCGCCGGGGCCGGGTGCGCCGAGAGCAGGCGATCCGGGTCGACCGGCTCGCCCCACTCGGCGTCGACCCGGACGACCTCGGCGCCGTGGCGGCATGCCACCTCGCACATCCGCTCGCCGAAAACGCCGTTGACGCCGACCACGACCGGGTCGCCGGGACGGACGAAGTTGACGAAGGATGCCTCCATGCCGGCGGATCCGGTTCCGCTGACGGGCAGGGTGAGCGCGTTCGAGGTCCCGAAGACCTCGCGCAGGCGGTCATTCGTGCTGTCGAGGAGCGCCAGGAACTGCGGATCGAGATGACCGAGCACGGGACCGGCCAGCGCCATGGTGACTTCCGGGTACGAATTCGAAGGTCCCGGCCCCATGAGGAGGCGGTCGGATATCCCCATCGGCGAATCGTGACAGGTCCACGCTCACCTGCGCCAACGCGCCAGGCGATGGAGCGGGCGTCCGGTAGATTGCCTGCGTGGAACGGGTGCTCTACGCCCCCAGGGCACTGCCGCCTCTCCCTCCCGACGTCTCCCAGGAGCCCGGACCCTACGCGGCGTGGGTGCGCGGACGCGAGGAGCAGCGTGCGCGGGCGACGCGCCCGACCAGGGGACCGAGTCTGTGCCTGGTGATGGCCGTCGCCGACGGTGACACGGCGGCGGTCCGCCGCACGCTCCAGAGCCTGCGCGAGCAGCGCGGCGGCCGCTGGTCCCTGACCGTTGTCGCGCCCGGGGGCCGTCTGGACGAGCTCGGAGCGGTCGTGCGCTCCGGCACATCGCTCCGCCATCGTCGCCGGGTCCGGCTTCTGCCCGCCCAGGGGGCCGGCTCCGAGCGCGACCTCCTCGAGATCGGGATCGGGGCCAACCCGGGGTCGCCGCGGGCCTTGATCTTCCCGGGCGACGTCTGGGCGCCCGACACGGTCGCCCTACTGAGCGCCGCGCTCACGCCGGCGGGCGTGGCCTATGCGGACGAGGACCAGGTGCCGGCCGACGGCACCAACGTGGCGCCCCGGTTGAAGCCCGACTTCTCCCCGGAATTCCTCCTGTCCAGCGCCTACATCGGCCGTCCCCTCGCCATGGGGGCGGCGGTGGCCGACCACCTGCCCCGGCTCGTGGCGTCAAGCATGGCCGCGCTCGAGCACGAATGCGCGCTGGCCGCCACCGAGATCGCCGACGTCGTGATCCACATTCCCGAGGTGCTGTGCCACCGTTCAGCGGGAACGCGCGGCGGCATGGACCCCACGTCCGTCCACCATGTCCAGGAGGCGCTCCGTCGCGGGCACCACGACGCGAGCGTGGTCGTGGGCCCGGCCCCCCGCGGCTACCGGATCGCCCGGCCCGCCAAGACCGAAGTACCGGTGAGCATCCTGATCCCCTTTCGCGACGAGCCGCGGCTCCTCCGCACCTGCGTCGACTCGATTGGGGCCACCACCGGCATGCACACCAGCGTCGAGCTCGTGCTCATCGACAACGGGTCCTCTGACCCCGAGACCCTCACCCTGTTGGAAGGGCTGGCCGACCGCCCCGATGTGCGCGTGCTGACCGACCCGCGCGCGTTCAATTGGGCGGCGCTCAACAACGCAGGGGCATCGGTGGCGCGGGGCGAGCTCCTCTTGTTCCTCAACAACGACATCGAGGCACACCGGAGTGGTTGGCTGTCCGCCCTGTGCGCCCAGGCGATCCGGCCTGACATCGCGGCCGTGGGGGCCCGCCTCCTCTACCCGGACCGCCGCCTGCAGCACTGCGGCCTGGTCGTCGGGCTCACGGGGGCGGCAGGACACGTCCTCAGCGGCCTCTCCGCGGAGGAGCCCGGCTACCTGCGCCTGGCGACAGCGGCGCGCGAGTGCTCAGCAGTGACCGGCGCTTGCCTGGCCACACGGCGCGAGGTCTTCGAGCTCCTGGACGGCTTCGACGAGTCGCTCGGGGTCGATCTGAACGATGTCGACTACTGCCTGCGGGCTGCCACGTTGGGCTTGCGTACGATGTACGAGCCCGCGGCCGAACTGATCCACCACGAGTCGCCGAGTCGAGGCACGGCGGGTGGCGTGGGCGACGTCGTCCGCTTCGTCGATCGATGGAAGGGGTACATTTCCGAGGGAGACCGCTACTTGAACCCCCACCTCACTCGGGCGGATCCGTCGTGCGGATTGGTTCGCCCGGGGGAGGAGGACGACTGGAAGAGATGGTACGCGACCCTCACGATGCAGTAGCCGACGAGTCCGGGCGCGCGCCACGCATGCTGCGCCAGCCCGCCGACGCACCTCCGCCGCTCGGGCACGTCGGCACCAGCGGCGCAGTGGCGTCGCTTCGTCGTGTCGTCTCGGACCGGCACGCAGGCACCCGGCGGTCGCTCCGCGCCTGGGCCGGACGAATATCCGGCCGATCCGATCGCCGCCTCCTGTTGGCGATGACCGGCGCCACCGAAGCGGTCGCGGCGCACTGCGATCTCCTGGTCGACCGCCTGACGGCACTGGAAGCCGTGAGCGCCGATCTGGCCGGTGCCTTCGGCCAGGAGATCGCGCAGCTGCGGGCGGAGGTCGCGCACCTGCAACACACTCTGGCATCGCGACGGGACCCGGAGTGGTGAATCGACCGGCGGCGGTCGTCGTCGGCTGCCGCTGGCTCGACCATCGGAGCGAACTGGCCTTCGTGGCCCGGTCCATCGCCGGAGCGGCCAGTCGCTGCGGACCGGTGGCCGTCCTCGTGCCCGGGGTCCCAGGGTGGCGCGAAGCCGATGGGGCGTTCGATCTCGACGGAATGGGCTTGCCCGGTGCGCTGCACTGGCCGGGCGCAGTGCCGACCGACACAACCGTCATCGTGGACGAACTGACGCCGGAACTCGCGACCCTCCTCGCCCGGAGCGAGCCGGCAGCGGTCTTCTTTCTCTCGAACACCGGCGCGACAGGTGATCCGGCGTGGGAAAGCCTCCAGCTGGTGGGTGGCGCGGATCCGGTGGGCGTGCACGTCCCGGTGAACCGGCTGGCCGAGCGACACCGGCACCACGGATTCGGCTTCACGGACTACCTGCTCGTGCTCAGCGACCGCACCGGCGACCACCGGGTGCCCCCTCCGGCCGCCGCCTGGGTCAGCGCCGCCTTCAACGATGCCGACGTCGTGGTCGTGGAAGACGCGGTGGCCTCGGCGTGGAAGGGGCGGGCGCTGCGCGGCAAGGTCTACGTCGACACGCGGATGGACCTGTGGCGTCTGCTCGCGCACGCCAACGTGTGCATCGACCTCGCTCCCGGGCCGCACGTCGCACGCGAGTGCATCGAGGCGATGCGCTTCGGAACCCCGATCATCGTGCCGGACGACCCGGGCCCCGGCACGGCCCACGCGCGGGCATCCGGCGGCGCGACCTTCCAGGATGAGTCGGAGCTGTTGGAGGGAGTCGCAGCCTTCCGGAGCGAGCCCCATCGGGCCCGGGCGGCGACGCTCGCCCGGCAGTACGCGGATGCGCGCTATGGCGACCCGGCCGCGCTGGTCCGCCGTCTCAGAGAGCTGCTCGGACGGCAGCGCCAGGTACGGTGAGCCGACTCGGCCGTTCACTAAGATGACGCCCCCTGAGGGGTGGACCCGATCGTGTGTGAATTCATGAGGCCTTGCGCGTACCAAAGGACCAGTTCAGCGTCGCACTCCCCACCCGGCCTCACCGGCCACCGGCGCGTCGGCCGGCACGCGGATTCGTGACCACGAGCGCCGGTTCATCCGATGGGGAGATCGCCGCACCGGTCCCGGTGACGGCGGAGGTCCTACACCTGGAGACCGCGATGCTGCTGGAGTCCAACGCCTACCGCTTCTCGCCGCTCGTGTCCTGGCTCGTCGCCACGGCGCGCCCGGCCGTCACCATCGAGCTGGGCCCCGGCGACAAGGCCTCGCTACTCTCGACCTGCGAGGCGGTGCTCCGATCCGGCAACGGGGCGACCTGCGTCGCAGTGCTGCTGCCGTCGGGAACGGACGCCGGCACCGAGGACTTCCGGAACCTGATGACCGAGCTCTCGGGCCGCGTCGGGCCGGCGCTCCAGGGCTATGAGTCCGAGAAAGCCTGCCTGGCCGGACTGGGCGCCGGGACGGCCGGGCTCGTGCACCTGTCGCTGTTCGATTCCGACGAGTTCGCCCTGCCCGACCTCGCGGCCTGGCACGAGGTGCTGGCGCCCGGCGCGGTCATGGTGGTGACGACGACCTCGTCGGACACGTCGTCGCACTTCGCCACGGCGAAGCGGCGCCTCACGGACAGCTACCCGGCAGTGTCCATCACCCTTGGGCTCACGACCGAGGCGGTCGTCGCGCAGCGACCGGCCGACGATGCCACACCGATCGTGGACATGCTGCGCAAGGCCCCGTTCGCGGTGGGAGCGTTCCTGGCGCTGTTCGGTGAGCAGGTCGAGCTCCACCACCTCCTCCAACACGAGCCCGAGCCGTCGGAGGCGGTACGCGCGCTCATCGGCCGGGTCATCGACCAGCAGCACGCCGAGCGCGCAGCGTTCCTGTCCGCACTCCGGGTCTACAAGGAAGAGACCACCCGACTGTCGAGGGAGGTCGTGGTGGCCCGCAGCGAGCTGTCGGGACAGATCGAGGCGGCGCGGCGTGAGAGGGAGCACCTGGTGACGGAGTTCCTGGACCGCGTCGACGAGCTCTCGGCAAAGGTCTCGACCACGGCGTCGCGCTACGCGGCCGAATTGGCTGACAGGAACGCACTGTTGGAAGCGGAGGGGCGCAAGGTCGAGGCGTACGCGGGGAAGGCCGCCATCGCGCAGAGCGTGCTCGACGACTTGCAGCAGTCAACGTCATGGCGGATCACCGCACCCGTCCGCCTGCTCTCGAGGATGATCGGCCGCCGGGCCCAGCCCCGGGCTCAGGCCGAGAAGTAGCCGGACGGCGCGTTGGCCTTCGAGTCCGATCCCTTCTGCAACAACGTCTCGGTCATCGTCCTCAACTACAACCAGGCGGCGACCACGGTCGAATGCCTCACTGCGCTGGCTGAGGCGCGGAGCGATCTGATCCGGGAGATCATCGTGGTGGACAACGGATCCGACCCCGAGGAGCTCTCCATTCTGTACCAGCGCCACGCGCGCTCCGACTTCGTCCTGGTCGAGGTCGGCACGAACCGGTTCTTCGGTGAAGGCAACAACATCGGCGTCGACGAGGCCCGCGGCGACTTCATCGTCTTCCTCAACAACGACGCCTTCGTGCAACCCGGTTGGATCGAGGCCCTCAGCTCGACCATGCGGAGCGATCCGGGGGTGGCCGCGGTCGGGCCCATGTTCCTCTACCCGGACGGTCGGGTCCAAGAGGTGGGGGGCATCGCGCTGCCGACCGGCGACGTGGTCCAGGTGGGCAAGGGCGCCGTCTGGGGTCCGGACCACTATGACGTGCCGTTCGCGGCGGATTTCTGCTCCGCGGCCTGTCTCATGATGAGGAGAGCGGACTTTCTCGGGGTTGGTGGCTTCGGCTTCGAATGGGAACCCGCCTACTACGAGGACGCCGACCTGTGCCTGAAGCTCCGCACGCGCTACGGGAAGGTCATGGTCAACCCTGCCGCCCGTGTCATCCACATCGAGAGCAAGACGACCTCCAACTCCCAGCTGCAGTTGCACAACATCTCCGAGATAAACCGCGCCCGGTTCGCAGCCAAGTGGGGGCCGTGGCTCGAAGCTCGTCAGAGCCACCTCCCTTCGCAGGTCATCCCCCCCAACGAGCTCGTCGCGCTGGGTGAGGACGAGGTCGGGACGCTGACACGCCGGGACGCGTCCCCCGGTCCGCAGGTCGTGCTCTACACCCCCTACCAGCTGGTACCGGGAGGGGGCGAGCGCGTCATGTTCGAGTTGGCGTCGCACTTCTCGTCGCTGTTCGGAACGTCACACGTCGCCATCTCCACCCCGCACAGGTACAGCACGACGCGGCTGAGGCAGATCGCCGCGACGTTCGGATTTGCGCGCGCCGTCGGGACGGCGGTCCCATGGATGGAGGTCGACCCCGACCATTGCCGATTTTCGGTCGTCGTCGGCAACACCATCCTCCCGCCGACGCGCGCGTTCGGAGACCGCTGCGTGTACCAGTTGCAATTTCCCTTCTGGGTGCCCGACCAAGAGATCGCCGAGCGGGGGGCGTGGCTGGGTGACTTCGACGAAATCTGGGTGTACTCGGATTTCGTGCGCCGCAACGTCAACGGACTCGTGCGGCACTACGGCATGGCTGCGCCACCCATCCGGGTGATCACGCCACCCGCCGCCTGGCCGGGCGCGCTGGGAGGACCGCCGTGGAACGAGCGTCGGACCATCGTCTCCGTGGGACGGTTCTTCGCCGGGGGTCACAACAAGCGTCAGGACATCGTCATCGAGGCCTTCCGGCAGATCATGGAGGCCGGCGTCGAGGGGGTGGAGCTCGCGCTGGCGGGCACCATTCACCCGAGTCCCGCGGGACGGGCGCGTTTCTACGAGCTGCAGACGCTCGCGGCGGACCTACCCTGCACCTTCTACCCCAACATCGGCCGCCACGATCTGGCTGCCCTCTATCGGCAGTCTGCGGTGTTGATCCACGCGGCCGGCTTCGGCGTCGACCCTGACGAGTTCCCCGAGGCACTCGAACACTTCGGGATCACCCCGATTGAGGCAGCGTGCTTCGGCTGCATCCCGGTCGTCTACGGCCAGGGCGGCCCCCGGGACGTCATCCGGGCGCTCGGATGCGACACGGCCTTCTCGACCGTGGAGGAGTGCGCGCGCCTCGTCACCGACTTGCTGAAGGATCCCCCGGGATCAACTGCGCTGAGTTCGCACCTGACCCAGAGCAGTCAGATCTACTCCGCCGCCGCGTTCCAGAATCGTGTCAATGAGGCGCTGCGCGATCTGGGTCTCGCATAGGGGCCTCTCCCGGTCGCGCCCGCCAGAACGGGTTTTACCCGCCCGGTCGCATGGACATGATGAGGCCGTCGAGGATGTCGGACTCCGAGACGATGCACTCGGGCAGGTCGAACCGGCTCATGGCCTCCCGGAGGACCAGCGCGCCAGCGAAAATCACGTCCTGCCGCCCGACCGGCAGGCCCGGTCGCCGGGCCCGCGCCGCCACCGGTTCGGCGCCCAGGACGTCGCACCACCGACGGACCGCGGCCCGGGTCAGCACAGAGTGGTGGATCCGCTCCCTGTCGTACTCCGCCAGCCCCAGCTCCATGCCGGCCAGCGACGAGACCGTGCCGGCCAGGCCGACGAGACGCCGCGGGGCCCGGCTCGGGTTCGCCAGCGCCGGGATCGCCACCGCTGCCCGGTCCAACTCGGCGGCGACGGCCTGCACGGCCGCCGCGACCTCCGCCGTCGTCGGCGGATCGCTCCGAAGGAAGCGCTCCGTGAGTCGCACACAGCCGATGTCGAGGGACACGGACAGGATCTCGCCCCCGGCCCTCGTCACGACTTCCGTGGAGCCACCACCGATGTCGAGGACGATGACGGCCTCGTCCGGCTCCGGCAGGTCGGCCGTCGCACCGACGTAGGACAGGCGGCCCTCCTCCCTTCCGGGGAGCAGCTCTGCCGGCGCACCGATGATGGCGGCCGCGGGGAGCAGGAACTCGTCCCCGTTCACCGCGTCCCGGACGGCCGAGGTGGCGACCAGGCGTATCCGACCCACCCGCTCGGCATCCATGACGGAGCGATAGTCGCGCAACGCGGTGAACGTACGCTCCATCGCCTCGGGCCGCAGCCGGTGGCTGGCATCGACGCCCTCGCCGAGGCGGGTGATCGTCATCTCGCGGGCGCGCACGTCGCCTGCGGTTCCGACCACGAGCAAACGCGTCGAATTCGTGCCGCAGTCAACCGCGGCGAGCGCACCGTCGTCCGTCACGCCGCCGAGTATCACAGAGTGTGCGCGGTCAGGCCTCCGACCGGGTCAGGCGCAGCCTTCCCGCCACCCACTCCCCGACCACGTCGTCCCCGCCGGCCAGCCACCAGGCCACGTGGGCGTGGAGGCACTTGACCCCCTGGCGCGTCCCGCCGACACCACCGCTCGGGCGCGGCCCGGTCCGGTCCGGTGGGATCAGCGCGTCGCGTTCGGCCGCGTACCGACGGTGGCAGTCGGCCAACGCCCCGCCGTCCACCTGTGCCTCCGCCTCCCGCACGCCGCCCACCGCCTCGAGTCGGCCGACGAGGCGGCGCAACTCGGGGTCCACGAGCCAGTACCGCGTCGGCATGGGAGTCCCGTCGCGCAGGAAGGGCTCGTTGGCGATGACCACCGGCCGGCCGGACTCCCCGCGCACCACCACGGTGAACGCTCCCCCTGGGTCACGGCCGAGCAAGCTGGCCACCACGTCCTCGTCGCCCGTCTGCGCCATGTCGGTGGCGACCTCGGGCGTCAACGCCAGAATTCGAGGGAGTGCATCATCCGCGACACGAAGCCGCCTGATGACGTCGGGGTGGTGGCCGGGTGCGTGCCGCCGGGCTGTGCGCGCGACGTGGGTGTCGCGGTGGTGGTGGTCACGCCTCCCGGAGGGAGCTCCGGCGTGGCGGACGGGGTCACCGGACCGTCCGATCCCGGGTCTCCGGCGTACGGGGTGCCGGCGGACGTGGCGCCCGAAGGCGGGAGGACCTCGTAGGCCTGCTGGCCCGGGCTCACCAGCTGGTACTGCTCACGCGCGATGCGTCCGATTTCTCCGGCGTCGCTGAGGTCCTTGCTCTCCTGTGCCAGCGCAGAGTCCTGGTGGTGCAGCGCGCCCAGCTCGGCCTCGGTGCTCGACAGGTTCGATCGCTGGCTGAGGAGGGAGCCGGCCGGGAACCAGGCGAACAGGACGACGGCGGCGGCCGCGATGGCGCCCAGGAAGGCCAGACGCGCCCGCCCGACCGACCCTGCCAGCGCGGCCGGACTCGCCCTGCGCGCGGCGGCCGGTTTGGCCGAGCGACCCCGGGCCCGTGTGGCCACGCGGGCCCCGCCCTTGGCCTTCCGGCTAGCCCGCGCCATGCCGCACTCCTCCAGTACCCGACAGGGCCGCCAGTCCGGGGAAGACGGCCGACTCGCCCAGATCCTCCTCGATCCGGAGAAGCTGGTTGTACTTGGCCACGCGGTCCGAACGGGCCGGGGCACCCGCCTTGATCTGCCCCGCGTTGACCGCCACGACCAGGTCGGCGATCGTGGTGTCCTCGGTCTCCCCCGAACGGTGCGAGATCACCGTGCCGTACGCCGCCCCGTTGGCCAGCGCCACGGTGTCGAGCGTCTCGGTCAGGGTGCCGATCTGATTGAGCTTGACGAGGATCGCGTTGGCGACACCCTCGCGGATGCCCCGCTCCAGGATCTCGGCGTTGGTCACGAAGATGTCGTCGCCGACGAGCTGCACCCGGTCGCCCAGCGCCTTGGTGCAGGCGGCCCACCCGTCCCAATCCTCTTCGGCCATGCCGTCCTCGATCGACACGATCGGGTAGCGGTCGGCCAGCTCGACCCAATAGTCGACCAGCTCGGCCGGGGTGAGGGTCCGGCCCTCCCCCGCCAGCACGTAGGTCCCGTCGTCCCACAGCTCGCTCGTAGCGGGATCGAGCGCGAGCGCGATCTCCTCCCCGGGCACGCGACCCGCCCGCTCGATCGCCTCGAGAAGCAGCGTGACCGCATCCTCGTTCCGCGCCAGGTCCGGCGCGAAACCCCCCTCGTCACCCACTGCGGTCGACAGGCCCCGCTCGGCCAGCAGCGTGCGCAACGCGTGGTACGTCTCGGTGCCCCAGCGCAGCGCCTCACTGAACGAGGCCGCGCCGACCGGCATCAGCATGAACTCCTGGAAGTCGATGGAGTTGTTGGCGTGGGCGCCGCCGTTCAACACGTTCAGCATCGGCACCGGGAGTGCGTGGGCATTGGCACCCCCGATGGACCGGTACAGCGGGATCTCCAGGTCGTCCGCCACCGCCTTGGCACTGGCCAGCGAGACGGCCAGCAGCGCGTTGGCGCCCAGCCGGCCCTTGTCCGGCGTCCCGTCGAGGTCGATCATGGCGTGGTCGACGGACCGCTGATCGAGGGCGTCGAGCCCGCAGACGGCATCGGCGATCTCACCGTTGACGTTCGCCACGGCCTGCAGCACGCCCTTGCCCGAGAAGCGATCGCCCCCGTCGCGCAGCTCGACCGCTTCGCGGATTCCCGTGGAGGCGCCGGAAGGCACGATGGCACGGCCGCGTGCACCGGAGTCGAGCAGTACCTCGGACTCGACGGTCGGGTTGCCACGGGAATCGAGAACCTCGCGCCCGATCACGTGCTCAATGGTGCTCACGCCAACTCTCCTTGGGTGCCTCCCCTGGTGGGACACCGGGGCACAACGTTAGCGGTTGCCCACCTGGTCTTCGGGGACGCCCTCGGCCGCGAGGATGTCGGCGCGCAGGGACAGGGCACGGGAACGCAGCGCCTGTTCCGCGTCCACCCCGAGCCGTTGGGCCAGGTTCGCCACGGCGAAGAGAAGCTCGCCCACCGCCTCCTGCATGACCCCACCGTCGGTCGACAGCGGATCGTCGGGCTGCGGGTCGGACCCGTCGGCGTGCCGCGAGAGTGCCGCAAGCAGCCGCGCCGTCTCGTCGACGCGCACGCCCTGTGGCTCCACGCCGGCGGCGTGCCCTTTGCGCGCCAGCTTGGTGGCCAGCATGAGTGCCGGGAGACCCGCCGGGATGCCCTCGGTGACGCTGCTCCGGCCCTTCTCGCTCTTCTTGATCGCCTCCCAATTCGTGATGACCTGTTCCGTGTTCTCGACATCGACGTCGCCGAACACGTGCGGATGCCGGTGGACGAGCTTGTCGTGCACGCCACGCGCCACGTCCGCCAGATCGAACCGTCCGGTTTCGTCCGCCAGGTGGGCGTGGAAGACGATCTGGAAGAGCAGGTCGCCCAGCTCCTCCTGGAGGTGGGCGTCGGCATCGGCGGTCCCCGCGCGCAGACCGGCCAAGGCATCCAGGACTTCGTAGCTCTCTTCGACGAGGTGGGGCATGAGCGATTCGTGGGTCTGGGCCCGATCCCAGGGACAGCGTTCCCGCAGCGTGTCCATGAGCGCGACCAGCCGGGCCACCTCGTCGCCGGCGGAGCGGCCGTCCGTGCGGATCGGGCCCGGGACGAACAGGGATGTGAGGTGGTCGGGTTCCACCGTCCGATCGAGCTCCCACCAGTCCACCGCTGCGACCACCTCGTCCTCGAGCCCGAGGTGGTGCAGGAGCACAGGCCGTGGCAGCTCCTCGCTGTCGTCGTCGGGAAGGGCGAGCTTCACCTCGGAGAGCAGGTGCCGCGACCAGCACTGGGCCACCAGGAACGGGCCGCCCTCCCGCGCCACGACGGGCCCGAACGCGCCGGCGTCGACCAGGCGTACCCCCTCGGCCAGCGGGTCGATGCCCAGCGCCGCCCAGGCCAGGTCCAAGAAGGAAAGCGCCGGGAGGACGCTCACCTCCACCCGATCGTCGGCGCGCAGCAGGTCGACGCTGCGCTCGGCCACCAGCGGCGATCCGGGCACGGCGTACACGACAGGGTCCGGTGCCGCCCGGAGCGCCGCCGCCACGAGGGCCTCGACGATCCCGGCGTAGACCTCGTCGAACGTCGCCGCCGATTCGTAGAGGCGGTCGAAGGCGGGGACCCCCTCGAAGCGGGCGGCCGCGGGGTGGCGGGCGGTCCGGAGGTAGGCGCGCCCCGGCGCCGCGGCCAGCCGGGCGGCCACGTCGTCCGCCAGGAGTTCGGGGCCGGCCGGCCCGAGGCCCACCACCGTGACGCGGGGGCGGCGCCGCGGCATGCTCAGCTCAGCCGCTGGACGGGACGGCCGGGACCGAGGCCGGTGCCGACGCGGCCCACGTTCGCCGTTGCGTTGAGCACGTCCGTCGGCTCCGGTGTCAGCGGCGTGAGCACCGATGCGTTGACGGGCACCCATACCCCGTACTGCGGGTTCAGGCTCACGGAGGACCGGCGCTCATCCGCGGTGAGCGCCTTCTGGGTGGCCGCCGAACCTGCGACCTGGACATCGTTCGCGACCGCGGCCTTCGCCTTGCTGTAGGGCGTCGGCGTGCGCGAGGTGATCTGGAGGAGCAGGTAGGTCCCGTTGTCGTTGATGGGCGCAGAGACGGTTCCCGTGGCCAGGCTCGTGAGATCGGCGTCCGCCGGCAGCTTGGACTCCAGGTCGGACAGGACATCGCATCCCTGCGCCCCGCCCCCGTTGCTGCTCGTGTTCGACGCCACCGTCGAGAACGGCGTGCCGAAGGCGACCGACGCCGCGGCACTCTGCGCCGCCGACTCGCTGGAGAAGACCGCCGCGGTGAGGCAGACCGTGTCGAACCGGGAGCTGTGCGCGTCGAAGTACGCCTGCAGATCGGCCTCGCTCGATCCGACGCCGGCCAGGTCCTCCTGCAGCGCGGTGGCGGTGGCGACGAACTGCACCTGCTCGTCGACGAACGAGGTGGGCAACGTGCTCAGCACCTCCGTCCCGGTGAGCGCCTGGCCGGTGACGCTGCAGCCGTAGCGGACGTTCTGGCCCTGCTGCGTCTGGAGGATCTGGGACATGACCGCGGAGATCTGCTGGGTCAGGTTGGAGCGGGCGGTTGCCACCTCGGCCTGGGTCACGCTGACGTGGTGCTCACCCGCCAGCTGCAGCACCAGCTCGTGGCCGATCTTGGTCTCGAGGTAGTTGGCCACGAAGGCGGTGGTGGCGGTCGGGTGGTCCCCGGCGTACTGGCCCGTGCCGGCACCGATCACCGGCGGGAGCTCCGCGGTCCCGTTCGACGACAGGTATTCCTGGGAGTTGAGATAGCACTGGTAGGAGGCGCTGCCGGCGATGGCGTTGACGTCCGCATTGAGGTCCTGCTGGCTGATGCTGCTCCCGTTGACGGTGGCCGCGTTCGACGGCACCGAGAACGCCGCCACGGCGAGTCCGCCGGCCAGGACGATGAGGAGGACGATGAGCCGCTTCACGCGCCGCGCACTCTACAAGGTGTCCCCGCCGGGTCCCACATCGGCCAGCGGGATCAACCCTTCGATCACACCGCGCACGGTGTCGGCGGCGGAATCCCCGTTGGTGATCGGAACCAGCAGCTGGGCCATCTCCTCGCGGTAGGTGGCGCCGGGGGCCAGGCGTCGGAGCTTCACCTGCGCGCTGGCGGCCAGGGACACCGGGGAGAGCCGCACCGTGGGTAGGCGCGCGCCGCCCGCCCGGACCGGGCTCATGGCGACTTCACTGATCCCGCGCGCCAGCGCGCTGGCGCGGAGCCGGGCCAGCGCCAGGAGCCCGTCGGCGGCCGTCGGGAGGGGGCCGTAGCGGTCCGCCCACTCGGCCCCGATGTCGTCCACGTCGGCCAGGGAGGTCGCCGACGCGAGCCGGCGGTACGCCTCGAGTCGAGCGTCCTCCGCCGCGACGTAGTCCTTGGGCAGGTGGGCATCGCCCGGGACGTCGATGGAGACGATGGGCGGGGTCGGCCTGGCCTCGCCACGGGCCTCGGCGACGGCCTCGGCCACCAGTTGCACGTAGAGGTCGTAGCCGACCGCGGCAATGTGGCCCGACTGGTCCGAGCCCAAGAGGTTGCCCGCCCCCCTGATCTCGAGGTCGCGCATGGCGATCTTGAATCCCGAGCCGAGCTCGGTGTGCTCGCCGATGGTGCGCAGGCGCTCGTAGGCCTGCTCGGAGAGCACGCGATCAGCCGGGTGGAAGAGATACGCGTAGGCCCGTTGGCCGCTGCGGCCCACCCGACCCCTGATCTGGTGCAGCTGGCCCAGGCCGAGCAGGTCGGCGCGGTCCACGATCAGCGTGTTGACCGACGGCATGTCGATCCCCGACTCGATGATGGTCGTGCAGACGAGCACGTCGTAGCGCCGCTCCCAGAAGTCGAGCACCGAGGTCTCGAGGCTCCCCTCGTCCATCTGGCCGTGCGCCACCGTCACCCTGGCCTCGGGGACGAGGTCGCGTATCTCACGGGCGACCCGCTCGATGTCCGAGACACGGTTGTGGACGTAGAAGGTCTGCCCCTCGCGCAGCAGCTCGCGCCGCAGCGCCTCGCTGATCGCCGACGGATCGTGCTCGCCGACGTAGGTCAGGATCGGGCGCCGGTCGGCGGGTGGGGTGTTGACCATGGAGAGGTCGCGGATGCCGGTCAGCGCCATCTCCAAGGTCCGCGGGATTGGGCTGGCGGTCAGGGTCAGCACGTCGACGCCCTCGGCCATGCGCTTGACCGCCTCTTTGTGCGTCACCCCGAAGCGCTGCTCCTCGTCGACCACCAGGAGCCCGAGGTCCTTGAATTGCACGTCTTGGGCGAGCAGCCGGTGCGTGCCGACGACGACGTCGACGCTCCCGTCGGCCAGTCCCCGCACGACCTGGCGCTGCTGGGCCGGTGATAGGAAGCGGCTGAGCAGCTCCACCCGGACCGGGTACGGCGCGTAGCGGTCGGCGAAGGTCTGCGCGTGCTGGCTGGCCAGGAGCGTCGTGGGTGCCAGCACGGCGGCCTGCGTCCCGTCCTGCACCGCCTTGAAGGCGGCTCGCACCGCGACCTCGGTCTTGCCGAAGCCGACGTCCCCGCAGACCAGACGGTCCATCGGCCGCGGCTCCTCCATGTCGGCCTTGACGTCGGCGATCGCCTTCAGCTGGTCCTCGGTCTCGACGAACTCGAACGATGCCTCCATCTCCGTCTGCCACGGCGTGTCGGGGCCGAACGCCCGCCCCTCCACGGCCAGTCGGCGTCGGTAGAGCTGCACCAGCTCCGCGGCCACCTCGCCCGCGGCGGCACGGGCCCTGGCCCGGGTCCGCTGCCAGTCGGCCCCGCCCATCTTCGAGAGCGTCGGGGACTCGCCACCGCTGTACGGGGTGATCGCCTCGATCTGCTCGACCGGCAGGTAGAGGCGATCGGACCCCCTGTACTGCAGAATCAGGTAGTCGCGGGTGGTCCCCCCCATCGTCCTCGTCGTCACACCTTCGAAGCGCGCCACGCCGTGCTGACGATGGACGACGAAGCTCCCCGCTTCGAGGTCGTCGAAGAAGCCGTCGGCGGCTCGAGCCCGCGGGCGCGCCCGGCGGTGCGGGACCCGGCGGCCGGTGACGTCGGTCTCGGAGAGCACGGCGACCCTGGCGTCGGGCAGGATGAATCCGCTGGTCAGCGGCGCCACCACCACGCAGGCCCCCGCTGTCCCGGGCGCGGCGTCGAGCACCGGCGCGTGCACGCCCTCAGCGGCGAGGGCCGCGGCGAGCCGCCCCGTCCCCGACGCCGTGGCGGCACACAGCGTGACCGAATACCCCTGGCCCACGAGCCCGGTCACACCGGCGGCCAGACGGGTGGGATCCCCCGCCACCGGGTCGAATCGCCGCACCGTCAGCGCGGGGGTGGACGGCCCCTCGGGCACCGGCGGCAGCGCCGTGACGCCGGCCGCGCTGTCGCGCAGGAGGCGCTCGAAGGGAACGTGCAACCGCGGGAAGCCCTCCCTCTCCCCCTCCTTCGCTCCCCAGGTGGCCGCGAGCGTCTCGGCCAGCGCCGCCTCCTCGTCGAGCAACTGGACCCCGCGGTCCCTGATCCGGCGCGGCTCCACCAGCACGACCTGTGCTCCGGCCGGCAGGAGGTCGGGCAGCACAGCTGGCGTGTCGTCGAGGAACGGGAGCCACGACTCCATGCCGTCGAATTGACCGCCCTCGGCCAGGTGCTCCCACACCGCAGCCCCCCAGGGCCGCCGCGTCGTGAGGGCGCTCGCGGCGGCGCGCAGCGCCGGTGTGAGGACGAGCTCGCGGCAGCCGAAGAGCGCCACGGCCCTGAGGTCGTGCGACGATCGCTGGTCGCTGACCGAGAAGGCGGTCAGGCGGTCGACCTCGTCACCCCAAAGGTCGATGCGGACGGGCACGTCGGCCGTCGAGGGGAAGACGTCGACGATGCCACCGCGGACGGCGAACTCCCCGCGGTGCTCCACCTGGTGCTCGCGCCGGTAGCCCATGGCCACCAGTTGGGGCAGGAGCTCGGCGACATCGACCTGTTGCCCCGGTCGTACGACCACGGGCGCCGTCCCCTGCAGCGGGCCGAGGCGCTGGAGGATGGCCCGGACCGGGGCGACGATCACCCGGGGCGGCGGCGGGAGGACCGCGTCGGCTGCCCCCGTCAGCGCGTGGAGCACGGCCAGGCGACGGCCCATCGTCTCCGTCTCGGGACTGACCCGCTCGAAGGGGAGGGTCTCCCAGGCCGGTAGGACCGTGACCGGCCCGGCCAGGGCGCCGATGACCGGCGCACCAGTGTCGTCGCCCTCGGGCGCGATCAGGCACGACAGGTCGTCGCCCAGGCGTTCGGCGTCCAGGCCCGTCGCGGTGACCACCAGGAGCGGGGTGCGCTGCGTGAACGCGGCCAGCGCTGCGGCAACGACCGCCTGGGCCGCCGCGGGCACGGCGACGGTGGCGTCCGCCGCGCCGACCAGCACGGACAGCACGGGGTCGCTGCGCAGCAGCCGCGGCAGGGCGGCCAGGCTGCCGGCGGTGGCCGGCGCGGGATTCGGGACGGTCGGGGGGACGGCTGTCATCGATCAGGTCGGCAGCGAGTGGCACCACGACATGGCGGCCTCCATGCCGTCCGCGGCGATGCGCTCGACGGCGTCCGCCGCCGTCTGCACGGACGCGGCCAGGAGCTCGCGGACCGCCGTGGGCGGCGGACGCAGGACGTGCGACGCGCCCTGGGCCGCGCTCGGAGGCTTGCCCACCCCGATGCGTACCCGCAGGAAGTCCGGCGAATGGAGGTGTGCCTGCACCGAGCGCAGCCCGTTGTGCCCGGCCAGGCCGCCCCCCACCTTCAGGCGCACCGTGCCAGGCGGGAGGTCGAGCTCGTCATGCACGATCACGATGGAGGCGGGCCCGTCGATCCCGAACCGCGTGGCCAGCGCACGCACGGACGACCCGGAGTCGTTCATGTACGTGGTCGGGACGGCGAGGACCATCCGATGTCCGCCCAATGTCACCACGGCAGCCCGGGCCCGGACACCCTTCTCCGCCCGCAACGACGCGCCGTAGCGTTGGGCCAACAGCTCCACCGTGTCGGTCCCCGCGTTGTGCAGGCTCCCGGCGAATTCCTGTCCGGGGTTTCCGAGCCCGACGACGAGCAGGTCCGCCGGGGTCCCCCGGTGCTCCGACCGGGCAAAGGGGCGGCGCAGGGCCTAGCTCTCTTCGCTGCCCGCCTCGGCCGACGCGTCTCCACCCGGCTCGGCACCGGCGGCGGCCTCGGCCCCCTCCTCGCCTTCACCTTCGCCGGTCGCCTCTTCGGTGACGACCCGCGGCGGCTGCCCGATGGCGACCGCGGTCTCGGGGTCGATGTCGGTCGTGACGCCGGTCGGCAGGGTGAGCTCGGAGACCCGCACCTGCCCGCCGATGGTGAGCGCGCTGATGTCGGCCTCGATGGCGGAGGGGATGGCGGTGGGCAGCGCGTTGATGGGCAGGGTGAACATCTGCTGCTCCACCAGGCCGTCGCCGTGCTGGACCTCGATCGCGTCACCCACGAGGACGATCGGCACGTCGGCGCTGATGACCTCGTCGCGGCGCACGATGACGAAGTCCACATGGGTGACCGTCTGTGCCACCGGGTGGCGCTGCATCTCGCGGGCCAGGGCGAGATAGGTGGCCGCGCCGGTGTCGAGTGACAGGAGCTGGTTGGCGCCGGCCTCGCTGTTGAGCGCGACGCGCAGCTCCCGGGCCACGATCGCCACCGGCAGCGGATCGGTCCCGTGGCCGTAGATGACGGCGGGGATCTTCCCTTCACGCCGCAGGCGGCGCACCGCGCGCGAGCCCGTGGGGCGCCCGACTTCGGCGGCGAGTACGACTTCGGCCATTGCGGATCTCCTGAGGTGGCGAGAGTGGTGGTCGCGGACGGCGCGGGGCCTCCGGCGAACGGCCCCCAAGCGTAGCCGCTGTTCCGCAGGCTTCCAATCGCGGCGAGGGCCCGATCGGTCCGGCGGCCCTCAGTCCGATGCGTCCAGGTCCGCCAGCCAAAGAGGGGTCTGGATGCGAGGCTGTTCATCGAACCCCTCGTCCCAATGGCGCTCGTCGGCCTCCCTCGCTTCATGGGCTTTGCGGGCTTTGCGTGCGGCGACTTCCTCCTTGGAGAGCACACGGGGAGCTTCTTTGGAGAGCACAGCGGGAGCTTCACCGTGGTCATGTCTCTCGGCCTCGGCCGCCTCTCTCCGTCGGTCTAACTCCTGTGCAATCTCCTCCTCCATGTCCTCGTCCTCTGCATCCCCATCGGTCGCCGGAGGAGGCCCGAAGCCCAGCCAGTCGGTCGGAAACACGTCCTCGACGGCCAGCTCTTGCAAGCGGCCGGACTGCAGGCGTAGCTGTTCCGACAACCAATCGTTCAGCTCAACGACCTGGTCGCCCTCCAACCTGGCCCGTTCCAATTTGGCTTCGTAGTGCTGCTTCAGATCCCTGACCCGTCGATCGGCATAGGAAATGAATCCGCTCGATGTCTCTTGGAGCGCAACGAACTTTTCGTAGAGATCGTTGTAGAGATCCTCCGTCGCGACCGTCTGCGGGTGATGGGGCACGGCCGACTCTGGTGCTCGCCATCCGAACCGGTCCCGGAGGACGTCCCTGGTGACCTCGAGATACGCCCTCCCCCAGAAGACGTCGGGTTCGAGATGGGCGCCCTCGGCCCATTCGTTCCACGCATTCACGAAGACGATGCCGTTGGAGCCCGCGGAGCGACTCTGGCGCGTCGCCGCCTCGGCCAGCCATCGTCCATAGCTCGCCGGGTTCGAATTGGCCAGGATCAACGCGTCTCCGGTCTGTCGACGCGGGGTGTTGTCCCACGCCGTCGCCACGCACGGATACCTCTGCCAACCAACCGCGGGACGATCGAGATACGCCGACGCCACTGCGTCGTACTCGTACATCCGCTGGGTATTCTCCGCGCCGAACTGGAGCGGCTCGGCGCCCATGAGCCGTGGAAGATGGTGCGGCACGAACTCGGCGCTCGCGTCAAAGCCGAGGAGGGCCGGCTCATCCGACTCGTCACCGGTCTCGAACATCACGAGCCATGGGGGCTCCATCCCCGCCTTCTCGCACTCTCGGCGCCAGAGCTCCGCTGTCCGATTCGGCTCCGGCAAGAGATCCGGGCGGTAGACGGTGAGGAGCGGGCGGCCCTCGATCCGGATGTACCGCGGGTCCCTGAAGCACTCCATCAACCAGCGGATGTGAGCAACGTCATCCTCTTCGCTGAAGACCTGCTCCAACAGCATCTCGTCGAGCGTGCCCTGCCATCTCCTGTACCAGCTCTCATTCGCCCAGCACAATGCGAACGGAAAATCGGGATGCCCGGACTCCAACACCTCCCGAAAGGGCCTGCTCAGCATCTGCCGACCCCCGAACCAGTAGTGGTAGTACAGAAACCCCGTGATCCCGTGCTCCCGGGCGAGCCGCGCCTGGAGGTACCGGGTCTCGGGGACCCGCAAGTCGTAGAACCCGAGCTCTCCTGGAAGGTCCGGCTGACGATGCCCCGGATACAGGGGCTTGCTCCGGGCGACGACGCTCCATTCGGTGAAGCCACGGCCGTGCCACGCGTCGTTCTCGGGGGCGGCGTGAAATTGAGGAAGGTAGAAGGCGAGGAGCTGCGGGGCCTCCCGGTGCTCCCGCCGTATGAGATCTGCCACCGGCCGATTCTCTCAGTCCGGGTTCGTGGGGGCCCGAGAGATGCGGTGGTAGACGCGCCGGGCCAGCGACCGCACGCGTCCCGACTTCTGCGCGTCCACGACAGCCTGATACCTGGCCTCCGATGTAGCGAGTCCCTCGGTCAAGACCTCGATGTTGTGCTCGAGGCCGGACACGTGCCCTTCGAGGGCCGCGATGTACCTCTTGTGTTCGGCGAGGTGCTCGTCGAGGACGCGGTTGTCGCGCAGCCTCTTTCGAATCACGGCGAGTCGCATCTTCTGGTTGTGGATGCGGTCCGACAACTCGCTGACTCGGCCGCTCAATTCGTGCAGCGCCGCCGTCCCGTTGTCGCGGACCGACTTCATCACGTACTGATATGACTCGACTTCCGGATCCGCGTGCAGCTCATCGAGCGTCTTCTGGCTCACATCCTTTCGCTTGATGCCGATCTCCGCGCTGAACAGCGGCATGACGACGCGTTTTGTGTCAACGACGACGAGTCCCGCCTGGGTCAGGAGCTCCCGCGTCGACTCGAGGGTGAAGAAGCGCAAATGCGTGCGGTCCAAGAGGCCGGTATCCGCATAGCGGAACCTTCCCTGCAGAACGGCGATGCGCACGTCGCCGTGGGCGAAGTTCGGCACAGAGGTCACCACGTAACCGTCCGGTTTCATCTTGCGGACGGCCTGTCTGAGTGACGCAAGCGGATCGCGCAGATGTTCGAGCACGTCACCGAGAACGACGACGTCAAAGGATTCGTCCTTTATGTAGTTCCAGACATCGCCGTCGTCGATGTTGCCCACGACCACCCGCTCGGCCCACCGCTCGGCCCTCTGCGCGGCATCTGGGTCCAGGTCCATCCCCACCACGTTGCAGCCGCGTTCGGTCATGACTTTCGTCAGGTATCCGGTCGAGCACCCCACCTCGAGAACTGACTTGTTGTAGCCGATGAAATTCAGGGCGAAAGTATGGCTGTTGTTCTCGTCATTCGGATCCACCGGGACTTCGTAAATGAAGGACAACCTTTTCGAATCCCTCCCGGCCCGCAACTCACGAGAGCCGCCAGCGGCCCCGGCCGAGTCCGGCCCTTTGGCTGCGGTCACTATATTGGCCCGAACGCCGGCACCGGGGTTTCGCGGGGTGGTGCCGTTTTCGACCGCCCGACTAGACCAGGTTGTCGCCGCCGAAGAGCTCGGAGACCGAGGTGTCCTCGAAGACGGCGTCGATGGCGTCGGCGATGATCTTGGCCACGGACAGGACCTCGAGCTTGTCGAAGGTGCGGTCGTCGGCCACCGGCAGGGTGTCGGTCACCACGACCCGGGAGATGGGCGCCGCCTTCAACCGGTCGACGGCGGGGTCGGAGAGCACCGCGTGCGTGGCCATGGCCGAGATGTCCGAGGCGCCGGCCTCGGAGAGCAGCTCCGCCGCGGCGCAGATGGTCCCGGCCGTGTCGATCATGTCGTCGATCAGGACGCAGTGGCGCCCCTCGACGTCACCGACGACGTGGCGGGCCTTGACCTCGTTGTAGGTGCCCCTCGGCCGCGTCTTGTGGATCAGGGCCAGGTCGAAGCCGAGATGCTGGCTGTAGCGCTCGGCCACCTTGACGCGACCGGCGTCGGGCGCCACCACGACGACGTCGTCGCCGAAGTTGGCACGCATGTAGGCCTCGAGCACCGGCGCGGCCACCAGGTGGTCAAAGGGCGTGTCGAAGAAGCCCTGGATCTGCCCGGAGTGCAGGTCGACGCTGATCACCCGGTCGGCCCCCGCCGCCGAGAGCATGTCGGCGACGAGCTTGGCCGTGATCGGCTCGCGCCCGGTCGACTTCCGGTCCTGGCGCGAGTACCCGTAATAGGGGCACACCGCGGTGATGCGCTTGGCCGAGGCGCGCTTGGCGGCGTCGATCATGATCAGGTGCTCCATCAGCGAGTCGTTGACGGGGCTGGCGTGCGTCTGCACGATGAAGACGTCGCAACCGCGGATGGAGATGTCGTACTTGCAGTAGATCTCCCCGTTGGCGAACTCGCGCAGGTTCGCCTCACCCAGCTCGACGCCCAGGTGGCCGGCGATGTCCCGAGCCAGCGTGGGGTGGGCGCGCCCGGAGATCAATTCCAGGCGACGCCGGGGGATCAGTTCCACGGGGCCAACGCTAGTGCGCCGTCCCCCGGCGCGTCGCCGGGCCATTCGGCCCGTTGCGCCGGCTCCGCCCGTTCAGCCCTGGGGTCCCGCGACCACCGAGTGCGGACCCAGCTCGGTCCCGGGCGCCACCTCGGCGCCGGGTTCGAGCACGCTGTAGGGGCCGATGCGCGCCCCGGCGCCGATGGCCGCCAGCGTGCAGACGCTCGCCGCCACCACCGCGCCCTCCCCGACGGTCGTGTCGGTCAGCACGCTGTTGGGCCCGATCTCGGCCCCGGCCCCCACCGCGCAGTTGCCACGCAGGATGACCCCGGGCAGCAGGGAGACGTCGGCCTCCAGGTGGACCTCGGCATCCACGTAGGTCCGCTCGGGGTCCCACATGGTGACGCCGCGGCGCATCCAGCGCTCGTTGATCCGGTCGCGCAGCTCGGCCTCGGCCACGGCCAGCTGGGCCCGGTCGTTCACCCCCGCCGCCTCAATGGAGTCGGGCAACACGAGGGAGCGCACCGCGTAGCCGGCGCTGCTCAGGACGGCCACGGCGTCGGTCAGGAAGTACTCGCCCTGAGCGTTGGCCGGGCTCAGCCGGCGCAGGGTCGGAGCGAGGATGCTGCGCCGGAAGCAGTAGATGGACGTGTTGACCTCGTCGATGGCCTTCTCCTCCTCGGTGGCGTCGGCCTCCTCCACCACCCGGGTCACGTCGCCGTCCTTGCCGTGCACGACCCTGCCGTACCCGGCGGGATGCTCGACCACCGCCGTCAAGAGGGTGGCGCCGGCGTCCTCGGCCCGGTGGGCCCGCACCAGCGCGGCCAGCGTCTGGGGTCGCAGCAGGGGCGTGTCCCCGGGGAGGACCACCACGTCCTCCACCTCGTCGTCATCGTCGTCGGGCAATCCGGTCAATCCCACAGCCAGCGCGTCGCCGGTCCCGGTCCTGGTCAGCTGCTCCACGAACTCGATCTGCATCGTCGGCGGCGCATGCTGCACGAGGGTCTTGGTGACCCACTCGGCCCGGTGGCCCACGACCACCACGACCCGGCGCACGTCGACCTCGGCCATGGCGTCGAGCACGTGCAGGATCATCGGGCGGCCACACAGGAGGTGCAGGGGCTTGGGGCGCTCGGAGCGCATCCGCGTCCCCTCGCCGGCGGCCAGGACGACGGCAGAAAGACGGCGTTCGGGCATCGCCGCATTCTTAGCCCGCCTGGACGCCCGGCGTGCGTATGGGACACTCGTGGGCGTGCCGGAACCGCAGCCCTACGACGAGTTCGGGCTGTTCCACGAGAACGCCGCCGAGTACGCCCTCCCCTATGACGGGCCCCCGGAGGTGCGGCGGGTCGACGTCGAGGTCTCACCGGGCCGCGCCGTGTCCAGCCTGGTCTGGGGCAGCGGTCCCCCTCAGCTCGTGCTGGTGCACGGTGGGGCGCAGAACGCCCACACCTGGGACACCGTGGCGCTGGCCCTGGGCCGGCCGCTCCTGGCGGTCGACCTCCCGGGGCACGGCCACTCCGACGGCGGCCCCGACGGCTCCATCTCGGCCGGCAGCAACGGACGCGATCTGGCGACGGTCATCGCCGAGCTCGCCCCCGAGGCCCGCGGCGTCGTCGGCATGTCGCTCGGTGGCCTGTCGTCCATCGCGGTGGCGGCCGAGGCCCCCGAGCTCGTGCGCGCCCTCGTCCTGGTCGACATCACACCGGGCGTCAACGCCGAGAAGGCGGCGCCGGTGACCAACTTCGTCAACGGTCCGGCCAGCTTCGACAGCTTCGACGAGTTGCTGGCACGGACCATTGAGCACAACCCGGGGCGGTCGGAGTCCTCACTGCGCCGGGGCATCCTGCACAACGCCGTCCAGCGCGAGGACGGCAGCTGGGTGTGGCGCTACGCCCGCTTCCGCAGCGGCGTCGGCTCGGGCGCGCCGGACTTCGGAGACTGGTGGGACGCCATCTCCGAACTCACCGTCCCGCTGCTCCTCGTGCGCGGCCTGGCCTGGTCCGTCGTCGACGACGCCGACGTCGCCGAGCTTCTGCGGCGTCAGCCCACGGCCACGGTCATCGGCGTCGAGGGGGCCGGCCACAGTATCCAGGGCGACCGGCCACTCGAGCTGGCCGCCATTCTGGCCGACTTCCTCTTTCCGGGCGGCTGATGGACAAGAAGGTCTGGCTCTCGCGCCGCGCCGTCAAGCTCCACGTGGTGATCCTCATCGTGGTGCCGGCCTTCCTGGCGCTCTGTCTCTGGCAGGTCAGCCGCGCGCTCGGCGGGAACACCCTCAGTTGGGCCTACGTGTTCGAATGGCCCATCTTCGCCGCCTACGCCGTCTACATGTGGTGGCGCTTCGTCCACGAGGCGGCGGAGGACACGTCGCCGCCCGTCGCCGCCGGCGCCGATCCCGGCGGCCCGGCCGCTTCCGCCAGCCCGACGGTGTCCGCGCCCGCTGGACCCGAGGAGAGAGAAGAAGCGGAGCTCGCGGCGTACAACGACTACCTGGCCCAGCTGGCGGAACGGGACAAGGCCACGGGTCGTTGACAGGTCCTCGGGCGGGTTCTCACCTCACGTTGTCCCTCGGCTGCGAATGCGTACCATCTCCAAGTCCTCAACCAGTACGGAGCTCTGCGTGGTATCACGGTCCCGAACTCCGGTGGACGACCTGAGTGGCCTGGCAGAATCAGGCGCATGGTCGGCCAGGCTGACGGAACGATCCACCCTCCGTTGACCTGAGAGTAGTAGCAGCACTCTTCGAACGCCGACTCGAGCGAAGACCGGCGATGGGAAACTATGAGGCGAGACTGCATGGACCTTTCTGAAGATCATCAGCGTTCATAACGGGAACCAAAGTGACCTCCGCACCGAACTCCATTAAAAGCGACTCGGCAAAGATGGGCATCCCCGACGAATCGGGTAGGTCGACGACGATGCTGCCCGACCGCCCGCGCCTCCCGTGGCGACGCTGCATCCCCCTCGTAACGCTGCTGGTGCTCACCACGGCGGCATGGTTGGCGCTGTTCCTGCAACGAGTACACGCTCATCAACCCAACGTCGACGACTATTACTACGCCTACTTGGCTCACTGATATCGAATGGATCGATAGGTGTTCTTCATACCGGCCAGACATCACCTCTGGTACCAACCCTGGCCGCGCCTCTGGTTGCGCTGTACGGGGTCGATGGCGGTGTATTCCTCCAACTGCCACTGCTGCTGCTGACGGTGACCGGCGCCTACCTGCTGGTCCGCACTTGGATCCGTCCAATTCCGGCAGCGCTCACAGCCCTTGCGGTCGGAATCAATCAGGCAATGATCGGCTACGCCGTAATGCTCCATTTTTCAATAGCCGTAACGGGAGCCATTATTTGGACCTTCTACTGCTATTTGCGAAGCGACCACCTTCGAGAACCGCGCTGGTGCGTCGCTGTCGGTGTTGCGCTGGCGGCCCTGCTGCTATCGAGATCAATGGCGCCCAGCCTACGCGTTCCCCTTGGTCTCGCTGCTGTTCATCGACGTCGTTCTCGACGCGCGGCGGCGGCGTCTTCGCCGGGTAACGGTACTCTTACCCGCCGTAGTCGTCCTTCTCCTGGCCGGACCCTGGTGGTTGGTGTCGGGCCATACGGCACTTCACTACCTCTTCACTGCTGGATACAACGGCTCGACCGGGTTCTCTTCACAAACAGGGGGCCTGGGGCCGTCGTCCATTTACACGCACATCATTTGGTACTTGGAGATGCTGACCTGGCCCCAGTCCATAGGGTTGGGTGTTGCTGTCCTTGCGAGTCTTTGGGGGGTCGCACGCTATCGGAGACAGCTGAACTACGGGTCTCTTTGGCTTCTTGTTGTCTGGATCCTCCTGACCGTGCTCGTTCTCTCCTCCACCGGAGACGACGGGAGCGGTTTCGGTCTGCCTGTCATTGCAATGACCGTGATTGCGTGCGGAGCCATCCTCGGGCAACTTCTTGGGTTCTCGATCGCACGACGTTGGACCGCCATTACGGTTGTCGTCCTCAGCGCTGTCCTCCTGGTCGGCTTGTTCGCAGAAGGAACCGGCCGCACCTCCTTTTGGTGGAACGGTCCTCCCTACCGCACGGAGGTCCTACAGGTCGGCGGAAGCTGGGGCACCAACCTGGACGTCCTCTCCTCACAAGTCAGCCGCATCATCGGCAGCGAGCCCACTCTTGACGCATTGAACACAGCGATCATCAATGGGAACGCCCTGACATGGACCACGCGCCAGGGCGGGTCGCACCTCATAATCGTTCCCAATTCAGCCGGCAGCACAAAGGACGCCATTGCGTCACTTGCAATGGCCAAGTTCGTCATCTCCGGCTCAGCCCTCAATCAATATCCGCCACCCGTCGACGAACAATCACTCGAATTGGCAGCCGAAGCACGTAACTTCTTGCCGGTCCGAACGTGGACATTTGGAAACGATACGACTGTCATCCTCTGGAAGCACACCCCCACATCTACGCCATCGAACGACTTAGCGCCGCACGTGAAGATCCTCAAACCGGCTCCCGGTGATGTGCTGAGCGGCAATAGGTTTCTGGTGGCCCACGTCTCAGGTCGCCTCGACATACCGGTTCACGTCGAAAAGGTTGAGTTCCTGGTGAGTGGCGAAGGCTTTCACGACGTGCCTGTCGGAGCGGGCACGTCGTTGGGCGTGTCGTTCGGCTACGAAAGCTGGCTCGGAGCCTGGAACACGACGACCTTCCCCGACGGACGCTACATCCTCACCTGCGTCGCCGTCACCGACGGCAAATCTGGACGCAGCCGAGGTGTTGCCGTCCAGGTCAAGCACTAGGCACCGGCGTGGACGGTCATCGACATGTCAATCCCCACGCCAACAGTGAGCCGTCCCTGGATAACTTCGAGACCAGATGGTCACGTGTGGTTTCCCGAACGTGCCCCAGCTCCGCGTGACCCCCTCGTCGAGGAGTCGGCCGATGCCGGCCAGGGCCACCCCTAGGTCGCGCAATGCCAAAATCCGATGCAGCCGTTGGAGTTGGTCAGGGGCGTGCCGCCGGTAGCCAGTATCGGGGTCGGCCCAGATCGGGCGGAGAAACACCAACTCGTCGTAGTAGCAAAGGGTGCGAACAGACACCTGGGCCAAGCGAGCAACCTTACCGATCCCGTACACGCCTCCATCGGATCAGGTGACGTCGCAGAAAGGTCAAGCCCGGGGTGTCGAGTCCATCCCAAGCGGTCGGGTCCATATGGCTCGGTCCCGGCAATGTACGGGGGCAGGGCGAGTTGCTCGGGAACGTCCTGACAGGCGTACACTTCCCGTTGTGAAAATCGTTTCGGCCTTCCCCTTGTACGTTTGGGACAGGCTCGCGTGATGACCAAGCATCACTACCTCGGCATGAGACGCCGAGCAGCGCGCAAGATCCCGGCAGCCGACGGCATCGATGGACCATCTCTCCCCCGATGAGCTGTCCTTCGCGTGCTGAGGGCTCGTTGGATCTGGCGGGGACAGCTGGGCAGAGCGGGGTCTGCACAGCCCATCCCGGGCACGGCAGAGGCTCGCAAGGACGTTGACGAGATCGCGCGCAAAGCTCGGTGGGGATCCAGACGCCTACTTCTACGGGCTCGACGCGTCCCCCAACGCTACTGAAGCGGGCACGTGGCACTGACCACCAGGCGAAGGGGTGCTCGATCAGTCAGCCCTCGGGAAGACGCCGAAAAAGTTGAACGCCGAGCAGATGAGCGGCCCGTGCCTTGGTTCGTCCTCACTCTGACGGTACTCGTGGTCCTGGGCGTTGTCTGGCGGATCGTGTACGCGGTCGTATGGGAGGACGGCACCGCTCTTTCAGGAGATCCGAGCTACTTTCAGCAGGCTGCGGCGTCACTGAGCCACGGCCACGGGTACGCCGTGGACCTCCCCGGAACGGGACGGCTGGCTCCGACCGCCCTGCACCCACCCATGGTTCCCATCGTCTTGGCTCTTCTCGACCTCGTGAGGCTCCAATCAGTGGAGGCGCATCGCATCGCCCTCGCGTTCATCTCAGCAGTATCAGTGGTCGTCATGGGACTGCTTGGACGCCGATTGATGAGCCCGAGCGTGGGGTTGGTCGCAGCGGCGTTCGCCGCGTTCAGTCCGTTGTGGGTGCAATGGGGGGGTCGGCTTCTGAGCGAAAGCGTGTACCTGGTGGTCATCCCCCTTCTTTTGTGGGTTGCGCTCGAGTGTGTCGATCGGCCCAGCTGGCGGATCTTTGGGGTTGTGGGCCTCGTGATCGGATTCGCCGCGCTCACTCGCTCCGAGGCCATCGCCTTCGTGGTCGTGCTCGGCGTCCCGCTCGTCCTGCTTGGGTCCCACGACTGGAGGAGGCGGGCGACCTACGCCCTGGCCTTGGTGGCGGGCGTCGTCATCATCGTCGGTCCATGGCTAGTGCGAAACGAGATTCAACTGGGCGGACTGACTCTCTCTACTGACGATGGCACGACCTGGGCCGGTGCGTACACCCCGGCCACGTTCTCGCCGGCCAACCCGCTCTACGGTAGCTTTGACGGCGCCGCCCAGTACGCCGATACCTACATTTCCCTCAAGTGGGGTAAGCCACCCGGTGGCGCCAAGGCATGGACCGAGCTCACCTTGGAAAGCGCCGTCGGCCACGCAGGTATGGCCTTCGCCCGCAGTCATCTCAGCGACCTTCCAGGAGTGGTCTTGGCGCGAGAGGGCAGACTTTGGGATGTCTACGCGATCGGGTCGCAATTGCAGTACGACGACTCCGAAGAGGGCGGCCAGGTTCCCGGGTTCTTCGTGGCGGGCCAGTTCGTGGAGTGGATCTCGATCCCGCTGGCGATCGCCGGAGGCATCGTGCTGGGCAGACGCTCACGACGACATGTCGTTGTCATCGTGACTCCAGTGGTCGTCGCCGCCCTGAGCGCCGCCGTGTTCTACGGCACCACGCGCCTGCGGGTCGTAGCGGAGCCATCCCTCTTCCTCTTGGCGTCCATCGCTCTCGTCTCAGCGTTCCACTGGCTCAGACGGTTGACGCTGAGAGGAACTGGCAAAGCTTCGTCGAGTGAACTCCGCAGTGAGCAGACAACCGAACCGTGGCAGCGCTTGGAGGCACAGGTTTAAGGTCGAGTCCTAAGACGCTGTCGACCCGTATCTCCATGGTGCCTGCCTCAGACTTGTTGAACGTGCTGCGGCTGATTCGTAGCACCTGGAGGTCCCTGCGGGCTGACTCAGAAGTGCCTGACGCTGGCGCCCCCTGCTCGGCTTTCGTTCGAAGATCCTCCCGCTCGGACTTCGCCACGGCGCGAACCTCTGGACGGCGGCGCCCTGCATCAAGCGGCTGAGAACGCGGATGTGCTCGGGGTCAAGTTGTGTATTGGAGATGGCAGCCGAATCTTCACCCGACGAAGAGCCCTCAGCGGTGAGGCCGAAGTGGCGACACGGGCCGTCGTTGAATCTCGATCTTCAACATGGGTGCATCGCACGGCACGGATAACACGCCGCGCTGGACGTACGTGCAGGTAGATGGTTTTGCTCCGGGGGGAGGGCTCGAACCTCCAACATCCGGCTCCAAAGGCCGACGTTCTGCCGATTGAACTACCCCGGACCGCGGCGGTCGCCGCCTAGAGGTTAGACACCCGATGGGCGGTGCCTGGTTGAGGCACGGCGTAGGTTTAGTGGTCGTGCGCATCCTGCTGGTGGACGACGACCCCGCAGTCCGTCGGTCGATCGACCGTGCCCTCCGTCTGGAGGGCTACGAGGTGGTGGCCGTCCCCTCGGGCGGCGAAGCGCTCGAGGCGCTGGCCCAGGCGCCGCCGGACGCGCTGATCCTCGACCTCGGGCTGCCTGACCTCGACGGCCTCACGGTGTGCCGGCGCATGCGCAGCGCGGGCGACGACACCCCGGTGCTGATGCTCACGGCGCGCGACGCCGTCGACGACAGGGTGCAGGGGCTCGATGCCGGGGCCGACGACTACCTGGTCAAGCCCTACGCACTGGCTGAGCTCCTGGCCCGCCTCCGCGCCCTGCTGCGTCGCCGCTTCGAGGGCGAGGGCGGCCTGCTGCGCGTCGGCGACCTGACGCTTGACCTCTCCACGCGCCAGGGGCAGCGCGGCGCGCGCAGCTTCACGCTCACCCGCATTGAGTTCGACCTCCTCGAGATGTTCCTGCGCCACCCCCGTCAGGTCCTCACCCGCGAGGTGTTGCTCAACCGGGTATGGGGCTTCGACTTCGACTCGGGGACCAACTCGCTCGCCGTCTACGTCGGGTACCTGCGCCGCAAGCTCGAGGAGGGAGGCGAACCGCGCTGCATCCAGACGATGCGCGGCGTCGGCTACGTGTTGCGGGACGCGTGACCTTCCGCACCCGGCTCGTCCTGGCGACGACCGTCGCCGTCGTCGCCGCGGTCCTGGCCGCCTCGCTCGGCTCGTTTCTCGTGGCGCGCCACACGCTGCTGCAGGCGGCGGACAGCTCGCTCACGACGGCGGCGCAGAAGATCGTGGCCGGCCAGGAGATCGGGTCGACCACCGCCACCGCGGGCCAGGTGATCGACACCACCGGCGCCGTCGTCTCGGGAGGCGGCCTCCCCGTCACCGGACAGGTGCGGCTGGTGGCCGTCGGCCTCGCCCCCGCCTTCTTCACGACCGTCACCGTCGACGGGAACCAGCTGCGCGAGTTCGTCGAGCATCTGCCGGCAGGCACAACGGTCCAGTCGGGCGTCCTCGTTGAGGGCGGCGCGCTGCAGATCGCCACGCTGCTGAACGTCGACTCGGAGCTGAAGAAGCTCGCGCTGCTCCTGGGGGCGGTCGCCTTCGTCGGCGTCCTGCTCGCCGTCGCCCTCGGCTGGCTGGTGGCGCGCACCGCGCTCGTCCCGCTCAATGCGCTCACCGACACCGTCGAGGACCTAGCGGAGACGACCGACGTCTCCCGCCGGCTCTCACCGGGCCGCCCCGACGAGCTCGGGCGCCTCCGCCGCACCTTCAAC
Organism: uncultured Acidimicrobiaceae bacterium; assembly: GCA_963755375.1. GTDB lineage: Bacteria > Actinomycetota > Acidimicrobiia > Acidimicrobiales > RAAP-2 > Bog-473. The sequence continues at coordinate 1,717,395 of CAVWKG010000016.1, forward strand.
CGCCTCCTCGAGGCCCTCGAATCGTCGCGCCGGGCCCAGAGCCAGCTGGTGCTCGACGCCTCGCACGAGTTGCGGACCCCGCTCACCAGCCTGCGCACCAACCTCGAGGTGATCCGCCGGGTAGAGGAGCTGAGCGCCGACGACCGCTCCTTGTTGGTCGACGACGTCCTCGTGCAGCTGCAGGAGCTCACCGACATCGTGGGCGACCTGGCCGAGCTGGCCCGGGGTGACAGGGGGCCGGCGCCCCGGGAGCTGGTGCGGCTTGACCTGCTCGTGCAGGATGAAGTCGCCGTGCAGAATACCCACGGGCGCACCAAGGACGTGCGGTTCGACCTCGACGCCGAGCCCTGTTGGGTCGTCGCCCACGACGACGGGCTCCGCCGGGCCGTCGGCAACCTGCTCGACAACGCGCGCAAGTGGAGCCCGCCCGGCCAGCCGGTGGAGGTCGAGTGCCGCGAGGGGACCGTCGTCGTGCACGACCACGGTCCCGGCATCGCCGAGGTGGACCTCCCCCACATCTTCGACCGCTTCTACCGCTCGCCGGCGGCCCGCGGGCTGCCCGGGTCGGGCCTCGGCCTGGCCATCGTCGCCCAGGTCGTCAAGGCCGAGGGCGGGACCATCGTGGCCGAGAACGACCCCGGCGGCGGCGCCCGGATGTCCCTGCGCCTCCCGACGGTGGTCGCCCCCGAACGGTCGATACCGACCGGTCCCGATCACGACCAGTCGCCCCGGTCGATCTGACCCGCCGCTTCGCGGCGTCTCGGGAGGGCCTCAGCCCTCGGCGATGAGCTCGATCCGGTTGCCGAAGGGGTCGTCGACGTAGGCGCCCCCGCCCCCGGGACGCTCTGGGTTCGGTCGCACCGCCACCCCGGCGGCGCCGAGGGCCGCTTCCAGGGCGGGCAGGTCGCGCACCACCAGGGCAGGGTGGGCTTTGCGGGCAGGGCGGAAGTCATCCTCGACGCCGAGGTGCACCGCGACCGGCCCCTGACCGAACCAGCAGCCGCCCCGCGACGCCAGGGGCTCAGGCTTGGGCTGGCGGACCAACCCGAGGATGCCCGAGTAGAAGGCCTCCGCCTCGGCCTCCCGTCCCGCCGGCATGGCCAGCTGCACGTGGTCGAGCCGGACGATCTCGAAACCCATGGCTGCCTCCTCGCACCGGGGCCGACCTGGCAGTCGACCCCGGGGACCGCTAGCCTGCCGCACGACATGGGATCACTGATCAAAAAGCGCCGCAAGCGGATGCGAAAGAAGAAGCACAAGAAGATGCTGAAGGCGACCCGCTGGCAACGCCGGGCCGGCAAGTAACTTCCTCCGCCCCGGTTCCCGCTCTTCCCTCAGTCCCCTTCCCAGGCCGCCGGCACGGTGTGGGCGCGCAGCAGCCGGGCCGACTCGGCCCCGACGCGCACCTCACCGGGAGCTGATGTGGCGGCTCCCGCGCCGGTGACCTCGACGAACCAGGTCGACCCGCTCCCGGCCAGCGCCGGCTCGCTGCCGGCCAACTCCCCCAGGGCGTCGCGCCAGCGAGCCAGGCGGGGTTCGACGGCCAGTGCAGCGTTGGTGAGCGAATTGGGTGCCTCGTGCCGTGGATCTTGGTCCCAGGCCCGATAGGCCCGGGCCGTCTCCACGCCGAATGGCGGCAGGAGGAGAAGGTAGTCCCGGGCCTCGAACGGAAGGGGGGTGACCCGCTCCCCCACCCCCTCCACCCGGGCCCGGCCCCCCGTCAGGCAGAAGGGCACATCGGCGCCGAGGTGGACAGCCACGTCGGGGTCGGCACAACCGGCCCAGCGCAACACGGCGGCGGCGTCCGCCGAACCCCCGCCGAGCCCGCCGCCCAGGGGGATCCGCTTCGTCAGGCGGACCGCCGCGTCGCGGCCGCAGGCGGCCAACGCTCGCTCGACCAGGTTCTGGCCGGGTCGCGGCAGCCCGTCGGCCCGCACCCCCGGCGCGACCGCGACCGTGAGTCCCGACCCTCCCTCGTCGATCTCGAGCTCGTCGGCCAGGTCGAGGGTGACCATTTCGGCGTCGAGCTCGTGGTATCCGTCGGTCCGCACCCCGGTCACCCGGAGCGACACCGTCAGCTTGGCCGGGGCCCGCAGCCTGCTCACCATGCCTCCATTCACAGCGCGGCCAGCCTGCCCCAGGCCGCCACGTCGAGCTCCTCGGCCCGGGCGTCGGGTCGCACACCCGCCCGCTCGAATGCGGCCGGCTCGACCACGCCGGCCAGGGACCGCCGCAGCATCTTGCGTCGCTGGGCGAAACCAGCCCGGACCACGGCATTGAGGCGTTCGTAGGAGACGACGGAGGGATCGACGGCGGGTTCTGGTCGCCGGTCCAGGCGGACCAGGACCGACTCGACCCACGGTCGGGGGATGAAGACGGAGGCGGGGACCCGGCCCACGACCTCAGCCCGGGCGAAATAGGCGATGCGCACCGAGACCGCCCCGTAGGCGTCCTGACCCGCAGCCGCCGCCATGCGCTCACCCACCTCCCGCTGCACCAAGACCAGGAGGTGAACGACCGTGGGCACCTCCACGAGGGTCCGGAGCACCAGCGGCGTGGCCACGTTGTAGGGGAGATTGGCCACCAGGCTCCAGGGACCGGGGCTCCGCTCGGCCAGGAGTGCCGCCAGGTCGAGCTCCAGAGCGTCCCCCTCGACTGTCTCCACCCCCACTCCCTCGACGACAGAGCGCAGGACGGGGAAGAGGTGGCGGTCCGTCTCGACGGCCACCACACGGGCCCCTGTCTCGGCCAGGGCCAGCGTCAGGGAACCCAGGCCCGCCCCGATCTCGAGAACCTGGGAGCCGGGCCCGGCACCCGAGAGGCGAGCGATGCGGCGGACGGTGTTCGGGTCAGCGACGAAGTTCTGCCCGAGAGCGCGGCTCGGCCGAAGCCCGTGCGCCGACAACAATTCTGCGATGTCGGCGCCGGAAAGGGTCACCAGGAGATTGTGACGTCCACCACTCCCTGGTCGAGGTCGGCGATCTGCGAGAAGCCCGACGGCGACAGATCGACCACCCGCGGGTAGCCCGCCGCCTCGCGGTCGTCCACGGTACAGACGGTCGAAGCACCGGTCGCGTCGTTCACCACCGTGAGCACCGTTCCGAACGGGAGCGACGGGCTGGCGCACATGCCCGACGGTGCGGCCGAATACCACGTGGCCTCACCTCCTTCGGAGTTCGACGCCGCGGGCGGCGGGGGCGGAGCCGTCGTGGTCGTCGTGGTGGTCGGTGGTGGCGGTGGTGTGGTCGTCGTCGTCGTGGTCGGTAGCGGCGGCGGTGCGGTCGTGGTCGTGGTCGGCGGCGCAGTGGTTGTCGATGTCGTCGGCGCGGGCGCGGGCGTCGAAGTCGTTGTCGGCGCCTGGTAGGCGACGAGGTGCGAAGGGAGCTTCACGCCGACCTGGTGCGACGACGCAGACGCGACGTTCTCGTGGTTCTCGTGCCCACCACGCGGCGCGGTCTCAGACCGCGACGCGTGCGCAGACGCGCTCTGCAACAACAGGAGAGGCGCACCGAACAACGTGCCGCAAATTACGGCGGCTATGCCGAGGCGTCTCCCCCCAGTGCTCTGGTTCCGCAGGGCTCCACCCTTCTCCGGCGACACAGTGCACCCGCGCCGACACACGGGTGGCGAGAGGTTTCTGGAGAACTTAGATAACCAAACACGAGCCACGCAAACCGGAAACGGACGAAATCTTTTCGCGCGCTCTTTTCCCAGGTCACGGACGCCGGTGCGCGTGATATTTAGATGAACTCCCTGTTCAACTAAGGTTTTGCGCGGAATTCAATCTCAAACACCCAGGTCACAAGGTTCTCGTATTACGCACAACAGCGCGTGATTTAGCTACTTGTGGAAAACACCATGGCCGCCGCCGCCGCGCTGCGCTCTTTGACTTCGTCGACAGTGCAGTCCTTCACCGCGGCGATCGCGTCGCCGACGAACGGAAGGTAGGAGGGCTCGTTCGGACGACCGCGATGGGGCACCGGTGCGAGGAACGGACTGTCCGTTTCGACCAGCAAACGATCGAGCGGGCAGCGCGCCGCGGCTTCCCGCACGTCGGCCGCGTTCTTGAACGTCACGATCCCGCTGAACGAGACGTACATGCCGGCGCCCAGGCAGAGCTCGACCTCTTCGGGACCGCCCGTGAAGCAGTGCATCACGGTGCGTTCGGGAATGCCCTCGGCCCGCAACACGTCGAACAGATCGGGCCAGGCGTCGCGAGCGTGGATCACCAGCGCGAGCTCGTGTGCGTTCGCCAGCCCGATCTGTGCCGCGAACGCCGCTCGTTGCGCGTCGCGCGGTGAATGCTCGTAGTAGTAGTCCAGCCCGCACTCCCCGACCGCCACGACCGCTCCGTCGTTCACCGCGAGCTCACGCGCCAAGAGCGACGCCACCTCGTCCACGCCCTCACTCGCCTCGTGCGGGTGCAGCCCAACGGACGCCCACGCCCGGGGGCTCGTCCCCTCGCTGGCGGTCGACCGGGCCACCGCCACCGCCTGTTCCGAGGTGGTGGCGCCCGTGCCGATGCAGACCAGCCGGTCGATGCCGGCCTCGGCCGCCCGCGCCATGAGGGGCTGCAGGTCCGTGCCCCCGGCTTCGGCTCCCGGGAGGTACTCCTCCTGGACGTGGCAGTGGGAGTCGAACCAGCCGGCCACGGTCAGGCCTTGCGCCGTGGGAACAGCGGCTCCCCCTTCACGACGGCCGCGCCGCCGGTGTAACCGCCCCACTCAGCGTCCCCCGGGAGCCGCGCCACCGAGGGGTCGCCGGCGACCCCGATGCGCCGCCACACCTCGACCGCGGTCGACGGCATGGCCGGGGCGATGAGAACGGCCACGATCCGCAGGACCTCCAGCGCGTCGCCGAGAACCGCCTCCACGGCAGGTCCGGGGTCCATCTTCCAGGGCTCGGCCGCCTCGAGCTCCGCGTTGGCCGCACCGATCAGCCGCCACGTCTCTTCGAGCGCCTCGTGCGGCGCCCACCGGGACCAGGCCGCTGTCGCCGCTTCGAGCACGGCGGCTGCCACCGAGGAGAGCTCGCTTGCGACATCGCAGCCGGGGCCGACACCGCCGCACTTGGAGTGGACCACGGTCGTGACCCGCGAGACCAGGTTGCCCAGGTTGTTGGCCAGGTCCGCGTTGTAGCGCGCCACGATGCCCTCGTAGGAGAAATCGCCGTCTCCGCCCAGTGGCACGTCGCGCAACAGGTGGTAGCGCAGCGAGTCGACCCCGAAGTCGTCAACCAGGGCCAAAGGCGACACGTCGGTGATCCTGAGCGCCTCGACGCCTTCCGTCCCGGCCAGCCCGGACGCGATCATGGTCTTGCCGAGCTTCTGCCCGCCCATGAGCAGGTACCCGTGGACGAAGATCTCCTCCGGTGGGTCGATGCCGGCGGCCATGCACATGGCGGGCCACCAGACGCAGTGGAACTTGAGGATGTCCTTGCCGATGAGGTGGTGGGCCGCAGACCAGCGTGCCTCGAACGCGGCGGGATCGCTCCCGTACCCGGCGACCGTCAGATAGTTGATGAGCGCGTCGTACCAGACGTAGAAGACGTGCCCGCTGTCCCACGGAACCGGCACGCCCCACGTGAAGGAGGTGCGGGTGATCGACACATCTCGCAGGCCTCCCCGGATGAATCCGAGGGCCTCGTTGCGCTTGGAGGTCGGGCGGACGAAACGGGGGTGGCTGTCGTAGTAGTCGAGGAGGCGCTGCTCGAACTGGCTGAGCTTGAAGAAGTAGTTGTCCTCCTTCATCTCAATGACGGGGCGTCCGTGCACCGGGCACTTGCCGTCGACGAGCTCGTCCTCGGTGTAGTAGTCCTCGCAGGAGACGCAGTAAAGGCCCGAATAGGAGCCGAGCGCAATGAAGCCGTTGTCGTAGATGCGCTGCAGGAACTGCTGGACGACCGCGTAGTGCCGGGGCTCGGTGGTGCGGATGAAGTCGTCGTAGGAGATGTCGAGCCGGCTCCACGCCTCCACGAAGCGCGCCGAGGTGCGGTCCGTCCACTCCCTGGGGGTCGTCTCATTGGCCTCGGCGGCCTCGACGATCTTGGCCCCGTGCTCGTCGGTGCCCGTCATGAACCAGACGTCGTCGCCCAGCAGGCGGTGCCAACGCGCCAGCGCATCGGCGTTGACCGTCGTGTACGCCGTCCCCACGTGCGGCGCGTCGTTGACGTAGTAGATGGGTGTGGTCAGGTAGTAGGGGGGCACCGCCGGTAGCGTACCGGCGCCCTCAGGCGCCTCCCGACGTGCCCGCGCCGCTGTCCCCCGCCCCGCGCAGGCGCAGAGCGGTCTCGTAGGCGCGCCGCCGCGGCACACCGAGCGAGGCCGCCACGAGCTCGGCGACCTGGCGCGGGCCGGCCGACGGGTCCTCGCCTAGTGCGGCCCGCACCGCCGCTTCAACCTCGGCGTCGCCGGCCGGGGCCGCAGGCGGGGATCCGCCGACCACGAGGACGACCTCACCCCGCACCTCCCGCGCCGCGAAGGCTGCCGCGGCCTCACCCAACGTCCCCCGCCAGACCTCCTCGTGCAGCTTGGTCAGCTCACGCACCACGGCGGCCGGCCGCGCCGCGTCGTAGGCCGCCAGCTCGGCCAGCGTGGCCGCCACCCGCCCCGGTGCCTCCAGCAGTACCGTCGTGCGGGCGTCGGCCATGAGCGCCACGAGTCGGCGCCGGCGTTCGGGGCCCTTGCGAGGCAGGAATCCCTCGACGCAGAACCGGTCCGATGGCAGGCCGCTCACGACCAGCGCGCCGAGGACCGACGACGGACCGGGCACGGTACTCACCGTCTCGCCCGCGGCGGCGAGCTGACCTGCCAGCCATGCGCCCGGATCCGAGATCCCCGGTGTGCCCGCATCGCTGACGACGGCCACCGTGGCGCCGCCGGCCACTGCGGCCGCCACGCGGTCGAGCCGTGTCGCTTCGTTGTGCCCGTGGAGCGACAGAAGGCGGTCGCCGTTGGGCCCCGTGGCCGTGATGTCGCTCGCCGACAGCAGGGCCCGGGTCCGACGGGTGTCCTCACAACAGATCAGGTCTGCCGCCGCCAGCACCTCACGGGCCCGGGGTGAGAGATCACCCAGGTTTCCGATCGGCGTGGCCACCAGCACGAGCCGGCCCCGCCGCTCCCCGGTCACGACATGCCGCTTGCTGCACCGTTCGGGACCTCGCGCACCTCGAGCTGGTCGCCCACCCGCACGCCCCAGCGCTCCAACGACCCGGCCTCGGTCTGGACAGCGCTCCGGGCCGTCCGCCCCCCGACGGCCACCCGCCACGGCTTGAGCCGGGCGACCCGCACCACGGTGAGGTCCGTGGAGAGAAACGCCACGTCAATGGGGAATTTCATGCCAGCCGTGTGTACGGTGCGGGCGCCGTCCACGTGCAGCGCGCCCTCGCAACCCCGGCGCCCTCGCAGCGCGCTGCGCTCGGCCGGCGAGTCGGCCAGCTCGAGCGCACACACCACATCGCCGTCCCGCAGCAGCCATCCGGACCGCATCCGCCTGAGGCTACCGGACTGCCTCCCGCGTTCCGTCTAAGCTCATCCGTCTCATGTCGAAGCGAACGGTCAAGCGCAAGCTCAGGACGAAGAAGAAGGCCAACCACGGCAAGAAACCGAACTGCGGCCGCGGCTGACACGTCGCTGACCCGCCCCCGGCGTTGACTGCCGGCGGCGTCACAGTCCGTCCCAGGCGACTCCCCGAGCGCCCAGCACACCGCACAACGTGGTGGGCACGTCCGAGATGATCCCGTCCACCCCCAGGCCGAGCAGGCGCTCCATGGACGCGGCTTCGTTAACCGTCCACACATGGACCGCTTTGCCGCCCCGGTGGGCCGCGGCCACGAACGGCTCGTCGACGACCACCAGGTCACCCTGGCGTTCGGGCACCTGGTAGGCGACAGCCGGGCTGTCGGGAACGTCCTCGCCGGCCTGGACCGCACGCCAGGCCTCGGCCGTGGCCATGGTGCCCGCCGAGGTGGGCACCGACGGGGCGAACCGGCGGAAGGCGTCCGTGGCGGGATCGAGGAACGAGGCCACGATCACGTCATCAGTGCGGCCGAACTCGGCCAGGAGGCGCGCTAGGGACTCCTCGTAGGGGGCGACCACCGGTGCCGTCTGCTTGATGTCGAGGTTCAGCACCACTCCGGGGAACTGCTCGAGGACCTCGCGCAGGGTGGCGATCCCGAACGACCGGTCGGCCGGCGCCCGGCCGCGGAACGGGTAGTCGGCGCCGGGTCGCCCCGGCGTGACATCGGCCCCGGGGATCCACCAGTACGAGAAGTCCATCTCCCGGAGCTGTACCAGCGTGAACGACGCAATGGTGCCCCGCCCGGCCGTGGTGCGATCGACCGTGGCGTCATGGCACACCACCAGCTCGCCGTCAGCCGTCGCGTGGACGTCGAGCTCAACCCCCTTCGCGCCCGCCTCGAGCGCGTGCGCGATGGCGTGCAGGGTCGACGAGGGCGCCTCCCAGGCACCGCCCTGATGCGCGTAGGCGATTACTCTGCGCTCGAGCCACGTCGACGCTTCGCCCATCAGCCCGACCGTAACAGTCGTCACCCTGCGGGACGCCGGCCCGGAGGGCGAAGCCGGGGTCCGGCGTGGCGGGCCTATCCTCGTGCAGCGTGCTCGATCATCTCCTCGTCGATCTCATCGGTACCATCCGCGCCTCGTTCGACCGGGCCCTGCTCCAGCGCCAGGCCGTCGAGGAGCGTTTCCAGGTCGACGTCTTCCTGGGCGACGTGTCCTGGGAGACCTCCTACAGCCTGCCCGGAGAGGAGCAACCTCCGCGGGTGCGGGCCGATGTCTCGGTGGACTGGCCCACCTGGAGCCAGACCTCCTACCGCAGCTGGTCGATCGGCGAGCCGCCCGACGAGCTCCCCGAGGTCGTGATCGAGGTGGCGCTGCGCGTGCAGCGCATGGCTGAGGCGCCGGACACGGAGAAGGTCATGGCAGCGCTGCCCGCCACCGGGCCCCTGGGCGAGCCGTCGGATCTGGTTCGCACGGCCACCACGATCGAACAGGTGCGCACGGAGGCGGACGAGGCTGACGGCGGCATGCGCTGGGCCGCCGAGGCCACGTACGAGGGCTCCCTGCGGTTCAGCGAGCACCAGCTGGAAGAGCCGGTCGTCCTCGTCCCCGTCTTCGACGACCTCACGCGCTGGATCGCCTCGACGCTCATCTCACTGGCCGACCTGCCCTTCACGTTCCTGCCCCCCGGGGAGGACGACGCCTGACCCGTATCGCTCCGCGTCGAGGCCCTGTCACCGTCCTCGCCCTCGGCCTGCTGCTCGCCGCCTGTGGTTCGTCCGCGCCCGGCGCGCCGCCGCCGAACCAGGGCCTGCTGCTCGACCGGCCTACGCCCCAGACGGTGCCGTTGGTCAACCAGCAGGGACAGCCGGTGTCGCTCGCCTCGCTACGGGGCAAGGTCGTGGTCCTGGCACCCTTTCTGTCCCTCTGCCAGGACGAGTGCCCGCTGGTGACCGGCGCATTCATCTCGTTGCAGCGCGACCTGCGCGCCGCGGGCCAGGCCGACCGCGTCGTCTTCGTCGAGGCCACCGTCGACCCCGGTCGCGACACGGTGGCCCGCCTTGCCGCCTACCAGAAGGACTTCGGAGCCGACTGGGACCTGTGGACCGGCACGCCGGCCAACATCGCCACGTTCTGGAAACCGTTCGGCGTGGCGTATCAGACCGTGCCCGAGGAGCAGCCGCCCAAGACGGACTGGTACACCGGTAAGCCGCTGACCTACGACGTCGTGCACACCGACGGCTACATCCTGATCGACGCCGTAGGCCGCGAGCGCTTCCTCGACGCCACCGCGCCGAATCAGAAGGGTGCGCTCGACCCGAAGCTGCGCGCGCTGCTCGACGGCGGCGGCCTGCACGACCTGCAGAACCCACAGGCCCCCGACTGGACCACGGCCGACGCCCTGGCCGCCATCAGCTGGCTGCTGGGCACCAACGTCCCCGTGTCGAGCCCGTGACGCCGAGCGTGCCGCACCGCGCCGCACTCGTCGTTCCCGCCGCCCTGGTCGTCGTCGCCCTCCTGTGCTGCGCCTGCGGGGGCGCCGGCGTCACGACGCTGTCGGCCCCGCCCACCACCGACACGGCACTCACGCTGACCTTGCAGCACTCCCCGGTCGGGCCCATCGTGGCCACCGGTGGCGGCGACACGCTGTACGACTTCGCCCCGGACACCGCGACGCACAGCGCCTGCCTCAACGACGGCTGCGTGTTGCAGTGGCCGCCGCTGATCACCAGCGGGTCGGTGCGCCTCGGCAAGGGGCTCGATCGCGCCCTGGTGGGCACGCTCCGCCGGCCCGACGGCTCGACCCAGCTCTCCTACGGGGGCCACCCGCTCTATCTATACAACCTCGACGTGTCACCCGGTGTCGTCATGGGACAGGCCATCGACCAGGACGGCGGCCTCTGGTACGTGATCAACGCCAAGGGCCAGCAGGTCACGACGACCTTCAGCGTCACCCCTGCGAACGGCAACGGCTGAACGGCGCGCTCAGGTGCTGAAGCGGAACTCCACCACGTCGCCGTCGCGCATGACGTAGTCCTTGCCCTCCATCCGTGCCCGCCCCGCTGTGCGGGCGGCGGCGACCGAGCCGGCCTCCAGCAAATCCTCGAAGCTGATCACCTCCGCCTTGATGAACCCACGCTCGAAGTCGGTGTGGATGACCCCGGCCGCTTTGGGTGCGGTGTCACCGATGTGAATGGTCCACGCCCGCGCCTCCTTCGGCCCGGCCGTCAGGAACGTCCGCAGACCCAGCGTCGCGAAACCCACGTGGACCAGCTGCTCGAGCCCCGACTCCTCCTGGCCGTAGCTGCGCAACAGTTCCGCCGCGTCGGCGGCGTCGAGGTCGGCCACCTCCGCCTCGATCTGCGCGCACAGCACGACCGCCTGGGCCGGGCGGACAGCGTCGCCCAGGCCGGCAGCCAATCCGGCGTCCCCCAGCGCGCCCTCGTCGACGTTGAAGACGTAGATGAACGGCTTGGCTGTCAACAGGTGCAGGTCGCGCAGCAGTGCGGTGTCCACTTCGCCTTCGGACGCAGCCTCTGTGATAGTGCGGCCCGCACCGAGAATGCCTGCGGCAGCGGCGACCGCCTCGACCGTCGGCTTGAGGGCCGGGTCGCCTTTCGCCTCGCGCGCCAGCCGCGGCAGGCGCTGCTCGACCGTCTGGAGGTCGGCCAGAACCAGTTCGGTGTTGACCGTCTCGATGTCGCTCGCCGGGTCTACCCGCGCATCGACATGGACCACGTCGTCGTCGTGGAAGGCCCGTACCACCTGGCAGATGGCGTCGGTCTCGCGGATGGCCGCCAGGAACTGGTTGCCCAAACCCTCCCCCGTGGACGCGCCGCGCACGAGGCCCGCGATGTCCACGAACGTCACCGTTGCCGGGACCACCGGCGCCCCGTCGTAGAGATCGGCCAATTGTGCCAAGCGCGGATCGGGCACGGCCACCACACCGACGTTGGGCTCAATGGTGGCGAAGGGGTAGTTGGCCGCGAGCACCTTGTTGTTGGTCAGCGCGTTGAACAGCGTGGACTTGCCCACGTTGGGCAGCCCGACGATGCCGATCGAAAGGCTCACGCCGACAGCCGGCTAGCCCGGGAGAAGGCCGGCACCCGCGGCCAACGTCTTGAGGTCGGCTTCGGGTCGGGCGCCCGTGTGCGAGATCACCTCGGCGGCACACAGCGCGCCGAGCCTGGTGCTCTCGACGGGGCCCATGCCGTGAGTCAGCCCGAAGAGGAGCCCCGCGGCGAACAGGTCTCCCGCACCGGTCGTGTCGACGACCTGCCCCACGGCGGCGGCCGGGACCACTTCGGGCCCACGGGCCGTCAGGACGGTGGCGCCCAGCGCGCCACGGGTCATGACCACCAGGAGCCCGGTCTCCTCCGCCGCCTCCAGCGCGTCCTCGTACGAGGACGCGGCGAAGAGCATGGTGAGCTCTTCCTCGTTGCCGAGCAGGATGTCGACGTCGTCGAGCAACAGGTCGAGGAACTCTCGCTGGTGCCGTGTCACGCAGAACGGGTCCGACAACGAGAGCGCCACCGAGCCCTCCGCGGCGTGAGCCGTCGCCGCGGCGTGGCGCATGGCCTCTTTGGCCGCCGGCACGTCCCACAGATAGCCCTCGAGCAGCACGATTGAGGCACGGGCGACGAAGGAGGTCGAGACGCCCTCGGGCGACAGCGTCGAGGCCGCTCCCAGATAAGTCCCCATGGTGCGGTCGGCGTCCTCGGTGATGAGCACCACGCAGCGACCGGTGCCGAGCCCGTCCCCGGCGGCCGACTCGCTCAGGTGCGGCTCGAACTCCACGCCGGCTGCCCGCAGGTTCTCGGTGTAGGTCCGCCCCACCTCGTCGTCGGCGACAGCCCCTACGAAACCGGCGGTGCCGCCGAGCACGGCGATCCCGGCGGTCGTGTTGGCCACCGAGCCCCCCGAGACGTAGCGGGGCGCCCCCATGAACTCCTGCACGGCGTTGGCCGTCACCAGGTCGATGAGCGTCATCGACCCTTTTTCCAGGCCGACCTGGGAGAGTTGTTCGTCGGTCGCCCGCTCAATGACGTCGAGCAGCGGCGAACCGATGGCCACCACGTCGAGATCGTGGCCGTCGGCGTCGTTGGCGGGCAGGGCTTCCTCAGTGGGCACGGAGCGAGAACCTACCCGCGGCGCCGCGGGTAGCCTGCACGGATGCCTTCAGCTCCCACGTCAGCCATCGCGTCCGGCGCGGAGCCGTTTCGCTTGCCCCGGACGATCGAACCGGAGATCTACCACATCGAGCTCGAGCCGGATGTGGCGTCCGCCACTTTCTCGGGCAACGTGAGGATCGACGCCGTCGTCCACGAGACGGCCGACAAGATCGTGCTCAACGCGGTCGAGCTGGCGATCAGCGACGTCGAGGTCCTGACCGCCGACGGGATCACCGTGTTGTGCAGCGTGAGCTTCAACGACGAGCTCGAGCAGGTCACATTTCATCCGGCGGACCTGCTTCCCCCCGGGCCCTGCACCATCAGCTGCCGGTTCAGCGGCACCCTCAACGACAAGCTCCGCGGTTTCTACCGGTCCACCTACACGAGTCCGGACGGCGAGACCCAGACCATGGCCACCACCCAGTTCGAATCGGTGGATGCACGGAGATCCTTCCCCTGCTTCGACGAACCGGACCGCAAGGCCGTATTCGAGATCACCCTCATCGTGGAACCCGACGTCGACGCAATCTCGAACTCACCCGTCGTCGCGATCGACCAGGTCGGCCGCAAGCAGCGCATCCGGTTCTCACCCACCATGAAGATGTCGACCTACCTGGTGGCTTTCGTCATAGGCAGGCTCGAGACGAGCGACACGGTCGACGTCGACGGCGTACCCCTCCGGGTGGTGTGCACCCCGGGGAAGCTCGCCCTGGCCGAATTCGCACTGGAAGTCGGCGCGTTCGCGCTGCGCTTCTTCACTGACTACTTCAACATCCCCTACCCCGGCGACAAGGTCGACCTCGTCGCCATCCCGGACTTCGCCGCTGGGGCGATGGAGAACCTGGGCTGCATCACCTTCCGGGATACCGCCCTCCTGGTGGACCAGGCCGAGGCGGCCCGCGCCGAGCTGGAGCGCGTCGCCGACGTGATCTCGCACGAGCTCGCCCACATGTGGTTCGGCGACCTCGTGACCATGGGTTGGTGGGAGGGCATCTGGCTCAACGAGGCCTTTGCCACGTTCATGGCAACGCTCTGCGTCGACGCCTTCCGCCCCTCGTGGGACCGATGGATCGGCTTCGCTCCGTCACGTGAGGCCGCCCTGTCCGTCGATGCCCTGCACCTGACCCGCCCGATCGAGTACCCGGTCGGTCCGCCCAAAGAGGCCGAAGGCATGTTCGACGTGCTGACCTACGAGAAGGGCTGTGGTGTCCTGCGCATGCTCGAGCAGCACATCGGGGCCGACGTCTTCCGCGACGGGGTTCGGACGTACCTCAAGGCACACGCCTACGGGAACACCGTGACCAGCGATCTCTGGGATGCGCTGGAGAACGCCAGCGGCGCGCCCGTGCGCGACGTGATGGACACGTTCATCCTGCAGGGCGGACACCCGCTCGTTTCGCTGCGTGGCGACGCGCTCAGCCAGCAACCCTTCGCGCTGGGACCGGTCCCCGCCGGTGCCATATCGTCCATCGGGAATGAGTGGCGCGTCCCCCTCGCGGTGCGGGCGCTGCCCGCCGACGGCGAGGCCGGCGCGCCGGTGCGCCATCTCGTCCTCGAAGGCGACCCCGAGCCGATCACCGAAGCCGGGCGCGGGCTCGCCGTGGTGAACGCCGGCGGCTGGGGCATGTTCCGGGTCGGCTACGAGAGCGCCCACCGGACGATGTTGGCCGAGCACCTTCCCGAGCTGAGCCCCCTGGAGCGCACCAATCTGCTGGCCGACACCTGGGCGACCACCCTCGCCGGTCACTCGACGCTCCGAGAGTTCCTGGTCCTGGCCGCGTGGCTCGGCGACGAGCCCGATCCCGTGGCCTGGTCCCCCGTCGGCGTGGCGCTGCTCCTCGTCAAGCGGATCGCACTGGCCGAGGACGAGGAGGCGCTCCACGCGGCGGTCGCCACGCTCATCGGGCCCACCCAACGGCGACTGGGCTTCGACGCCCTCCCGGGCGAGAGCGACCGCACGCCGACGTTGCGGGCGCTCGCCATCAACCTGATGGGAACCGTGGGCGCCGACGCCGAGGTTCGGGCGGAGGCGGCGCGTCGCTTCGACGCCTCGCCCATCGGCGGCGGCGCCGGCGACCCGATCCCGCCCGACATCGAGTCAGCCACCCTGGCGGTCGTCTCGCAGCTCTTGCGGCCCGGCGACTACGACGCACTGCTGGAGCGCTACCGGACCGCGGCCACGCCCCAGGAAGAGATGCGCTCCCTCGGCGCACTCGCCGGGTTCCCCGACGTCGAGCTGTGCCTCCGCACCTTCGACCTGGCCATGACGGAGGTGCGGAGCCAGAACGGGTTCGCCGTCATCGGCGCCCTCCTGGCCAACCCCGTCGGCAACCAGGCCGTGTGGACGCGGCTAACCGAGCGCTGGGACGCAGTGCTCGACCGCTTCCCGAAGAACGCGCCACCCCGCATCATCGAGGCGATTCCCGCCCTGTGCGGCGACGCCGACTTCGCCGAGCGCGCCATCACGTACCTTGACTCCCATCCCCTGTCGTCTGGTCCCCGGCGGGTGGCCCAGTCGGTGGAGCGGCTCCGGATCAACCTCGGCTTTGCCGCTCGCGAGCGGGCCGGACTGGCCGACTCCCTGCGGGCAGCCGGCGCACCTCGCGCTTGATGAGCAAGGCGGTGTCCGCGCCTAGCGACCTGGCGTCGGCGCGCGTGCAGGAACTTTTCGAGATGGCGCGGGCGACTCGGGGCTTCATGCCCGACAACGAGGGAGAAGCGCTGTTCGCCGCCGCCCTGCGGGCCGGCGAGGCCGGGCTCGCGGCGGCATCACCCACCACGTTCGTCGAGATCGGGGCGTGGTGCGGGAAGTCGACCGTGTACCTGGGTGCCGCTGCGGAGACCACGGGGGCGGCCCTGCTCTCCATCGACCATCACCGCGGCTCAGAAGAGAACCAGCCGGGATGGGAGTACCACGAGCCCGATCTCGTCGACCCCGAGGTGGGCCGGATCGACACGCTGCCGCAATGGCGCCGCACCGTCACCAGAGCCGGTCTCGAGTCGTCCGTGGTGGGGATCGTCGGTGACTCCCCCACCCTGGCGGCCCGATGGGACCGCCCGCTCGCGTTCTGCTTCATCGACGGTGGACACGGCGAGGATCCCGCCTGGGCCGACTTTCACGGCTGGGCTCCGCACGTGGCGCTCGGGGGCTGGCTGGCGATCCACGACGTGTTCCCCGACCCGGCCGACGGGGGGCGCCCGCCCTACGATCTGTACCGTGGCGCGCTGGAATCGGGCGAGTTCACCGACGACGGCGCGTGCGGCAGCCTGCGCGTCCTCCGCCGTATCACGTCGCCGCGCTGACGGACGAAGACCCTCGGGGCTGGTCGATCACACCGGCGAGACCGCCCCCCTGCCTCTGCCTCATCGCTTCCCGAACGCCTGCGGCGCTGGGACGCGACCCGGTGTCAGTGGGTCGGGCTCTGGTCAGTCCCGGGAGAATCGCTGCGACGGATCGGAGACGGTGCACCCCTCAATGGCGTCTCCGCAATGCGGCTCGGCCAGGTCGAGGGCTGCCGGCAGGCCTTCACCCCGGAAGAGCCCGGCGGCCGGGGTGGCGTTGGACAGCGCATCCGCCGCCAGCACCATCGCACCAAAGGTGTACGTGGTCCGCTCGTGCTTGGGGAAGGTCTCCTGCTCGGGGTAGACCATGCCGGTCCAATACGAGCCGTCGGGCAGTCGCAGGTTCTGCCCCGCCGAGAACAGGTCCAGGGCGGTGTCCTCCATACCGAGGGCGTCGAGCGTCAGCACGCATTCCGCCGTCTCCGCCGCGGTCACCCAGTCACCGGTGGAGACGCAACGCACGCCGAGGCTCTCCATGACGAACGTGGACCACCCCTCGGCGATGCGGCGGCGGCCCGCCTCACCTTCGAGCGCACCCGACAGCATGGGGTAGTACCAGTCCATGGCGAATTCGAGCTTCGGGGCGAAGGCACCCGGGTGGTGCGCCACCGCGTGCCCGAGACGCCCGGCCGCCAACTCCCAGTCCGGGCGGTCCTTCGCCAGGCACTCGGCGATGGCCACGGCGCACCGCATGGAGTGGTAGATCGACGATGAGCCGGTGAGCAGCGCGTACCCCTCGCCGCGGCCGGCCGAGTCGAGTGACCAGAGCACCGAGCCGTCCGGCTGCTGGGAGCGCAGAATGAAGTCGATCCCCTTCTCAATCGTCGGCCAGAGCTCGCCCAGGAACTCCACGTCGCCGGTGATCAGATGATGGTGCCAGGCGCCGGCCGCCAGGTAGGCACACACGTTCGTGTCCAACCTGAGGTCCTTGACCCCGTCACCCTGGTAGTAGTTGAACCAGCTTCCGTCCGGGAGCTGACGGCGCGCCAGCCACCGGTAGGCGTCGACCGCCTCGTCAACCAGGCCGCACACGGTCAGCGCCATGGCCGCCTCGACGTGGTTCCAGGGGTCGCAGTGCCCACCCTCGAACCACGGGATCTGCCCATCGTGGCGCTGCACCGCCGCGATGGCGTGGCCGGTGGCAAGCACCTCCGCACTGGTGAGGATGCCGGGCACCGCCGGCAGCGTGGCGGAACGGATCTCTTCTGTGGTCATGCTGCAGCTCCCTGGCTCGGTGTGGTCGGCCCGCGCCGTCCGGGCACACCGCGGGGGAGTGTCGGGCGGGAGTCGGGCAGGTCAGCCACGCTGGCCTCCGGCTTCGTGAGGTACAGGACCAAGCTCTTGCCGATGACCGGGCTCAACACCCGATCGACCGTACGCGTGACGAAAGGTGCTTTGACGATGTCCCAGACCAGCACCTTGTGGTACGCCTCGACCGCAGGGTGCGAGTCGTTGGACGGACCGACCAGGCAGCGCAGCCACCAGTAGGGCGAGTGCAGGCCGTGGGCGTGGTGGTAGCCCGTGGCTTCGAGTCCGGCCGAGTGCAGCCGGCGCTCCAGCGTCGAACGCCGGTAGATGCGGACGTGCCCCCCGGGAGTGTCGTGGTACTCGTCCGAAAGGGCCCAGTTGATGGCCTCGGGAACGCAGCGCGGCACGGTGACCGCCATGGCCCCGCCGGGGCGCAGGACGCGGGCCAGCTCGCGCATGGCCGCGGTGTCGTCCGGAATGTGCTCGAGCACCTCCGACGCGATCACCCGGTCGAAGGTCGCGTCGGCAAAGGGCAGCGAGAGCGCGTCCCCCTGGACCGCCGTCGCCGGATGGCCCGGGGCGATCTCCCCCATTTCGATCATGGCGCCCAGGGTGCCGCGCACCTGCGCCACCTCGTCGGCACCGGCGTCGAGGGCTACCACCGACGCACCACGGCGGGCGGCTTCGAACGCATGCCGTCCGAACCCGCACCCGAGGTCGAGCACGACATCCCCGGGCCCGACGCCGAGCCGGTCGTAGTCGACGGTCAGCATCAGGCTGCTCCCCGGGCCAACGGCGTGTCCCGGTCTTCGGCGACGGCGGAGGGGGCGCCCGGGAGGGGGTCCCCCGCCAGAACAGCCTCGTAGCAGGCTGCAGTCCCCGCCGCGGTGACCTGCCAGGTGAATCGGCTGACGACGCGCTCGCGGCCGGCGGCACCGAGTCGGGCGCGCAGATCTGGGTCGTCGAGCAGGCGAGCGATGGCACCGGCCAGCGCACCTGGATCGTCCGGCGGCACGAGCAGGCCGGTCTCTCCGTCGGTGCCCACCACCTCGGGCAGGGCTCCCCCCGTGGTGGCGACCACGGCCACGCCACACGACATCGCCTCGATCGCCGGCAACGAAAATCCTTCGTAGAGCGATGGCACAACAGCGACCTGGGCTTCGCCGTAAAGCCGGGCAAGCTCTTCGTCGGTGATGCCGCTCACGCAGTGCACGGCGTCGGCCAGCCCGAGGCGGGCGATGGCTCGGTCGACTCGGCCGCCCTCGTTGGGGCGGCCGATCACCGTCAGTTCGACGTCGCGTTCGGTCCGCAACTTGGCCACCGCCTCGAGCAGCGGCACGAGGCCCTTCATGGGCACGTCACTGCTCGAGGTCACCATGATGCGCCCGGGCATCGGCGTCACGTCGTCGAAGGGGCGGAACACGGTGTGGTCGACCCCGACGGGGACCACGGTCATCCGATCGGGCGCAACGTCCATTTGCGCCACGATGTCCTGCCGGGAGTTCTGAGAGACGGTGAGTACAGCGGGCAAGGCGCGTGCCACCCGGACCTGCATGCCCAAGAAGCCGAACCAGCGACGTGTGGTGAAACGCTGCCACGGATTCGTCGTGTGCGACAAGGCCAGCTGACGGTCCACCGTGATGGGGTGGTGCAGCGTTGTCAGGAGGGGCCACCCGTCCTCCACCATGCCGAGCATGCCGTTGCCGAGGCACTGGTTGTCGTGCACGACGTCGAACTCGTCACGCCGCTGTGCCAGCAATTGGCGTGCCCGCAGCGAGAAGGCAAGGGGCTCCCCAAAGCCGGCCGTGCACATGATGGCGAATTCGGTCCAGTCCTCCTTAGAGGTGAACTCGCTCCGGTGCGGGACCCGGAAGGGATCCGGCTGGCGGTAGAGGTCGAGGCCACGGACAGGCGTAAACCCCACCCCCTCGTCGAGCTCGGGCCAGGGCGGTCCGGCGAACACGTCGACGGAGTGGCCCAGTGCAACCAGTTCCCGGGTCAGGTGACGGGTATAGACCCCCTGACCCCCGCAACGGGGGTTCCCACGGTAGATGAGGAAAGCGACCCGCAAACCCCCAGGTCGGGGAGGCCCGGCGGGAATCGGGGCGGGCAGCTCAATGTGGCGAGAGCGCTCCCAGGACTCCTTGGTCTCGATCCACTTCTGGCGAGGCGTCTTAGGCAAAGGATGTCCCGACTCGACTCACCATGACCCTCTAGCCTCCCCGAACCCCCTGGTCCTGCGCAAACGGCACCGTGACACGCCCGCCCGGCCTGCCGTTCAGCCGAGGCGAGCCCAGCAGAGCACCGTGACCACGGCGTTGACGCCCGCCACGATCGGGACCCCGACGATGAGGCGAGTTGCACAGCTCCCGTGCGAGGTGGCCGCCGAACTCGGTCATCATCAGGCCGGTGCTGGCGATGGCGAACGCGGTGATCAGCGATTGTGCGGCCTCCTCCGCGCTCTCCCGCGCCCGGGGCTCTGGGCGTGCTCTTGGCGCGCCGCAGCTGCGGCCGGAGTGAGTCGGGCATGCGCCGGCTGTCGTACAGGGCGGCTGTATTCGGGGCATCGGCCCGTCGCCCGGTCGCAAGAGGGTCGACGAGACAGGTACCGTGCGTCGTATGGACCTGGCCTACCCGCCCGAAGCCGAGGAATTCAGGTCTGAGATCGCTGGATGGCTGAAGGACAACCTGCCGAAAGGGTGGGGCGACCCCGGCTTCTCCCTCACGCCCGGGGAGCGGAAGGCCTTCAACGACGAGTGGACGGCCAAGCTCTACGGCGGTGGGTGGATATGCGCC
Organism: uncultured Acidimicrobiaceae bacterium; assembly: GCA_963755375.1. Classification (GTDB taxonomy): domain Bacteria; phylum Actinomycetota; class Acidimicrobiia; order Acidimicrobiales; family RAAP-2; genus Bog-473. The sequence goes on from CAVWKG010000016.1 coordinate 1,737,471, forward strand.
AGCTGGCCGACCGAGTACGGCGGCAAGGGCCTGAGCCTTCTGCAGCAAGTCGTGCTCAACGAGGAGTTCGCCCGGGTCGGCGCACCGTTGCGCGCCGATTTCTTCGGCGACACGTTGGTCGGCCCGACGCTTCTGCAGTGGGGCACCGAGGAACAGAAGAAGCAGTTCATCCCCGGGATCTTGAAGGGCGAGATCGCGTGGTGCCAGGGCTTCAGCGAGCCTGACGCGGGTTCGGACCTGGCCAGCCTCAAGACCCGGGCCGAGCTCGACGGTGACGAGTGGGTGATCAACGGGCAGAAGGTGTGGACGACGCAGGCGCAGTACGCCGACTACATCTTCCTCCTGGCCCGCACCGACCCCGACGCGCCGAAGCACGCCGGCATCTCCTATCTCCTCGTCCCGATGAAGCAGCCCGGGGTCGAAGTGCGGCCGATTGAGCAAGTGGATGGCTCAGCCGAATTCAACGAGGTCTTCTTCACCAGTGTGCGTTGCCCGAAGGAGAACGTCATCGGCGGCGTCAACAACGGGTGGAAGGTGGCGATGACGACGCTCGGCTTCGAACGTGGCACATCCTCGACCACCGGCCACCGGCGCTTCCAGAAGGAATTCGACGAGATCCTGGCCGAGGCGCGCCGACGGGGATGCGACACCGACCCCTTGACCCGTCAGCGATTGGCGCGGTCATGGTCGAAGATCAAGATCATGGAGATCAACGGCTTGCGCACGTTGACCGATGTCCTCAACGGCACGCACACCACCGCCGCGCTCGGCGCGTGCAACAAGATGCTCTGGTCCGAAGCGCACCAGGAGACCTTGCTGCTCGGCATGGACGTCCTCGGCATGGAGGGACAGATCCTCCTCGGAGAAGGGGGCACGGACACACTGCTGCCCGGGGGCCGGCGGGCCAAGGCGAGCTACCCGGTCAACAACCTGCAGTCGCTCTTTTTCTTTTCGCGCTCGGAGACGATCTGGGGCGGCTCGGCTGAGATCCAGCGCAACATCGTGGGCGAGCGCGCACTCGGCCTGCCCAAGGAGCCGAAGAACCATTAAGCGAGGGCGGGCTCCGGCGCGCTGCCTCGACCGCTCGGGGGGCAGGAGGCGGAGGCTACGGCCGCGCGTCGGCGCGCCCCCACTCCACGCGGCGCGGCCTCGGACCTCCCCCGCCCCGACTGCGACGTGATGAGTCCGACGGGCCCCACCAGGGTCATCGTCATCGACGGTCAGCCGGTGTTCGCCCAGGCTTTGGCGATCGCCATCGAGGCCACGGGGGAACTGACGTGCGTGGGAACGGCAGACGACGTCGATGAGGCGGCCGGCATGGCGGAGGCGCTCGACCCGGACGTTGCCGTCATGGACGTTCAGCTCAACGGCAACGAGGGCATCCGTCTGCTGCTAGAGCGACACCCCGAGCTGCGCGTGCTCGTTCTGACCGGACTCCCCATCAATCCCACGCTGGTCTACGACGTGGCGCGTTCCGGAGCCTCGGGCCTCCTCCCCAAGTCGAGCAGCCTCGGGGTCGTGGTGGCGACGATTCCCGCGCTCGGTAGTCACAGCTTCGCCCTGGACCGCCAGAGTCTGATCAGACTGTGCGAGAGCGCGGGCGCCGCGGGCGTCCGCCGCGGCAGCCGTTCGTCATCGTTGACGGGGCGCGAGCGCGACATCCTGTCCCTGCTGGTCAGCGGCGTCGACCTGCAGGCGGCCGCGGGGCGGCTCGGCATCACCGTGAACACGGCCCGGGGGTACGTCAAGAACCTGTACCGCAAACTCGGCGTCCACAACCAACTCGAGCTTCTGGCGGTCACCCGGGAGCGTGGCCTGCTCGACCTGGAGGAGTGAGCTCCGACAGGCGGGTGTGGTGACCCCGGGTCGGGGCGGCCGTTTCCCCTAGCCTGGTCCGGGTACGACCACTGGTCCGAAACTGCGAACGGGGTGAACTGCCATGCTGGTGAGAGAGTGCCTGCGGACGGCGCCGGTGACCGTCCCTCCGGGGTGCACCCTGGAAGAGGCCGGGCAGCTGCTGGGGAGCCACCGCGTCGGCTCGCTCCTGGTCGTCGAGGGCGATCGCCTGGTGGGGATCGTGACGGACCGAGACATTACCGTGCGCGGAATCGGAGAGGGGAAGCCGCCGTCTGCCGTGGTGGAGGCGGTCATGACGGCGGATCCCGTCACGATTCAAGGCTCGGCCGACGTCTTCGAGGCGTTCACGGTGTTCAAGACTGCTCGCGCCCGGCGCCTCCCGGTGCTCGAAGACAAGGACCTCGCCGGGATCATCTCGGTCGACGACCTCTTGATGTCGCTCGTAGTCGAGTTCGGGGCGGTGATGTCTCCGGTGGTTCAGGAGCTTGTCCACCCAGCCTGAATGACGCGTTAGCTGGTTCGGCGCTCCTGGTCCTCGTAACCGGGCCCCGCGACCGGCAGGGGCACCACGTTCGTCGGCCCCGAGCCGGAGAGGCCCATGACGAGTCCCTCGGTCCCGGCGCGGCGCTGCCGGACACCGAGCACGAAGAGAGGGATGCTGGCCAGCAGCGTTCCCACACCCCCGACGGCCAGGGCGACACGCGGGCTGGTGACATCGCTGAGGTAGCCGAGCAGGGGCGCCCCGATCGGCGTGCTGCCGAGGAAGGCGATCGCGTTGAGGGACATGACACGGCCGCGCATGGCCGGATCCGCCCTGAGCTGCAGGGTGGCGTTGTTGGTGGCCACGAACGAGATGCTCGCCGCCCCCATCGGGACGAGCAGGACGATGGCCCACGCCTGCGACGGTGAGAGTGCCACCGCCAGGATCGCGATGCCGAAGATCACGCCGATGCAGGCAAGCAGACGGGTAGACGGCCGGCTCCGGAACGCCGTGGCGAGACCGCCGACGACGGCTCCCGCGCCCATGGCCGCCAGGAACGCGCTGTAGAGGCCGGCACCGCCGTGGAAGGTGAACTTGGCCAGCAGCGGAAGGGTGACGGTGAAGTTGAAGGCGAACACGCCGACCACCGCCATGGAGAGGAGCGGGATCTTCAGATCGGGCGTACTCCAGACGTAGCGCAGACCCTCCCGGACCTGGCCCTTGGCCCGCACGACGCCGGGGCGCCGCATGAGCTCGGCGGCGCGCATCATGGCGAGCGCGACGATCACGGCAGCGTATGAGGCCGCATTGATGAAGAAGCAGGTGGCCACACCGAACGTCAGGATGAGCACCCCGCCGATGGCCGGCCCGATCACCCGGGCCGAGTTCATCAGCACGCTGTTCAGACTCACCGCGTTGGGCAGGAGGTCCAGCCCGACCATCTCGGACACGAAGGTCTGGCGTGCCGGGTTGTCGAACAGATTCACGAACCCGAGGCCCGCCGCCAGCACGTAGACCTCCCACAGGTCGGCGGAATGCGCCACGACCAGCACACCCAAAATGAGGGCCAGGATGCCCGCCGTGGCCTGGGTGGCGTACAGCACCTTGCGCTTGTCGACCCGGTCGGCGACCAGCCCACCGAAGGGGCCGAGAAGCAGGAGTGGCAGGAACTGCAGGCTGGTGGCAATGGCGACGTCCACGCCGGTGCCGTGGAGCGGGAAGAGGATCAGGTAGGCCTGTGCGACCGTCTGCATCCATGTCCCGGAAACGGAAATGACCTGGCCCGTGAAGTAGAGCCGGTAGTTGCGGACCGAGATGGAGCGGAACGTGCGGCGACCGGCCTCGCGCATGCGCCTCACGGCTCAACCAAGAGCTGCTCGAGCAACTCGACCAGTTCCGCGGCGCGGCGTTGCTCCTCGACCGTGAGGTCGTCCAGACGGCGCAACAGGAAGGCGTTCTTGCGGGTGCGCATCCGCTCAAGCGCCCGCTCGCCCGCGGTCGTGATCCGCACGCGGGCGCTCCGCCGGTCGTCGGGGTCCGCCACCCGCGTGACCATCCCCGCGTCGGTCAGGCCGGCCACGATCCTCGTCATGGTCGGCGGCTGCACCTGTTCGAGGGCGGCGAGCTCGCCCAGCGTGGGGCTGCCGTGCCGGCCCACCGAGCCGAGGGCCGAAGCCTGCGCCGGCGAGAGTCCGCCGAGGGACTCCTGCCGCAGGCGACGCTGCAGCCGGTTCACGGCGATCCGCAGGCGGCCGGCCACCTCTTCCTGTGTCAACTCGACCGGCCCCGCGTCCATGCGACCAGTATAGTTAGTTGAGCTAACTAATCAATCTCCAATAACAATCAACAATGAGCAGCGCAACGGGCAATCGACGTCGAAGATGACCGTGAAGAGGCCTAGAAGCTCGGGACGTAGCCGCCCGAACCGAGGGCGGAGCTCTCGTCGACGCTCAACGAGTCGTCGATGCCCCCCACGACCTCGGTCACCCAGGGCAGGCGGTCCCGCAGGATCCGGTCCACGCCACCCGATAGCGTGGCCGAGCTGATGGCGCAGGAGCTGCACGCCCCCTGGAGCTGGACCTCGACCACCCCGGAATCGACATCGGCCCTCACCAGGACGAGGTCACCCCCGTCCGCCTGGACCGCCGGGCGCATGAGGTCCATGATCCCCTGGAGCTTCTCGAGGCGATCGGCCCGCTCGGCGTCGCTCAACTGGGGCTGGGTGTGGCTCACTCCTCCATTGTGCCGCGTCCGGGGCTCCACGTGACCCCATCGCACCGCAGTGACTCCGGCGGGACGCCACGCACAGGGGTAGCAACCGAGCACCTGCAGGTCCTGGCGTCGCCCGGCGGCGGGAGGGCGAAGGGGCTATCCGTGAGCGTGAAGGTGCTGGGCGCGGTCAAGGCCGCCATCGACACCACGGAAACTCCGGCTGGAACACTGATCTTCGAGGCCGGCACGGGCCGCGAAAGGATGTTCTGGGTCTTGCAGGGAAAGTCGAGCTCCGGCTCCCCGATGGGCAGGTGTCCGAGATCGGGCCCGATGAGATTCGGCGAGATGGCGATTGTCGATGCGTCGGCCTGTGGCCACCGCCGTGAGTATGGAGGACTCCACGCTGGCCGTGCTCGACGGCCCCCGGTTCCTCTCACTGGTCACCGAGACGCCGACCCTCGCCTGCAAGTGATGTCGAGCCTGGCCTGGCCGCTGCGGGCCGCCCCGGCCAGAGCCTAAGGGGACTCGCTCACCCGAGCCCGACCGGCTCGGGTGGCCCGCCCTGCACCACGGGGTTGGAAAGCTCCCCGATCCCCTCGATAGCGATGCGCACGGTGTCGCCGGCCGCGAGGAAGCGCGGCGGGTCAAACCCGGCGCCCACACCGGCGGGCGTCCCGGTGGCGATGATGGTGCCCGGCTCGAGCGGGAACGCCGTCGTGAGGTACTCGATCATCTCGGCACAACCGAAGATCAGGTCGGCCGTGGTCGAGTCCTGGCGCAGGTCGTCGTTCACCCAGGTGCGGATGGCCAGCGACCCCGGATCGGCGAGCTCGTCGCCCGTCACCAGCTCGGGCCCGCAGGGGGCGTGCGTGTCGAAGGACTTCCCCAGGGTGAAGGTGGGCGAGCGCCACTGCCAGTCGCGCGCACTCACGTCGTTGATGACGGTGAACCCCGCCACCACCTCGAACGCCCGCGCCGCCGGCACGTTCTGGCAGCGCGGCCCGATGACGAGGGCCAGCTCCCCCTCGTAGTCGACCATGTCGGAGACGGAGGGCAGCACGATGGGATCGCCCGGTCCGGCAATGGATGTCCGCTGCTTGTTGAACCAGTACTGCCAGTCCGGGGGTTCACGACCCATTTCGGTCACGTGGGCCCGATAGTTCATGCCGATGGCCAGGATGGCGGGCGGGTCGGGGACCGGCGCGTGGCGGCGCACCGTCGACAGATCGTGACGGGCCGCCGGCCCGGACGGCGCGGCGCGAGCCCGCTCCAGGCCCTCGGGACCGAGCGCGACCAACTCGGCCATCGTCGACGGCAGGCCGGTCACGGCGTCGCTCAGGTCGAGGATCTGATCCCCGACGATCAGGCCGGGTCGCGGACGTCCGTCCGGGAGGGAGAAGCTGGCCAGTCGCAACGCCGCTCCTCCGTCTCAGCTCAGTTGGCTTGCGCCTGCGCCTTGAAGGCCTCCCAGTGCTTCGTGGCGTGCCGGGCCGAGAAGGCACCGATGAGCTCGACGGCGCCGAACAGGATGGCCCCGATGCCGATGAGCACGACCAGCGCGGTCAACGGCGCACCGGGGTGCCGGATGCAGAGGAAACCCAGCGCCACGGCGATGATGCCGCGGATGAGGTAGGCCCACCAATAGGGCAGGTAGTGGTAGCGGATGGAGTTGACGATGTCGAAGATGCCCAACACCAGGAAGGCCCACCCGACGAGCACCGCCACGATGAAGATGGTGATGTGGGGCCATACGAAGCCGACGATGCCCGCGCCGATCCAGATCACACCGAAGATGATCAGAGGCCAGCGTTGGCGCGCCGCCCGCAGGCCGCCGACGAGTTCGAAGAGCCCTCCGGCGATGAAGAACCCGCTCGCCAGGTACACGATGGCGTAGACGCTGGCGTGCCGGTAGCTGATCACGAAGAAGCCGAAGATCATGGCGATGATGCCCCCGGCCAGGTACCAGCCCCACATCTTTTCAAGCTGCGTGCTGACGACATCGCCGACGGCGATCTCGTCCTCAGTCAGTACGTCGGTCATGGCATCCCCCTAGGCGAGTAAAGGCACACACGGGCGTCTAGGCGCAGCGTACCGCCGTGCTCAGGACGACGAGGGGATACACGACCGGAGAGCATGGAGGGCCCGGCTGCCCCACGACCCGCCGACCTCGGCCCAGCGGGACGGCTCCTCGAGCACGCCGTCGGCCTCGGCCCACAACTCGTCCTCGACCCGCGTGAGCGTCTCCCGGATCACGGCCAGCGCGCCGGGGTCGGCCTCGACGGACTGGCGGAGGGCGGCGGCGGCGTGCCACAGCTCCTCGCCGGAGAGCTCGACGGGAACGAACGGGGGTGGGCCGGCGGCCGTCCTGGGGAAGGCGGGCACGTAGATGCTGGCGCACGGGCTTCCCGCTGCCACGTAGACACGCAACGGGGCCCCTTCGGCCAGATCAGGCGGCAGCTCGGCGATCATGGACGCTGTGGTCACGACCACGCCACGGACGTGCATGCAGACGCTGACGCCGCTGCCGTCGGCGCCCATCTCGGTCGGCGGCCGGTGGACCGGACCGTCGGTCCCGGGGGCGCCCCACGGACCCGTCCCGTGATCGCGCAGGTGGGCGGCGGTGGCGGCCGGCGTCAGCCCGCCGGAACCGGTCGACGCCAGGAAACGGCGGCTCGCCGCCAGGCGGACATCGGCGAAGGCCGTGGCTTTGGCGGGGTCGCGGAACCGGTCGAAGTCGTCACCCGCCCCGAGGCCGGCGGAGGCCCGCGTCCACCGGGTGCCGAGCATGATCCGATTGGAGATGGCCACGCCGGCGGGGAAGGGCGCGACGGCGTAGTCCGAGCCGGCCGTCTCGAGCACGAAGGCCTGGGTCGGGTCGGCGATGAGGAAGGAGGAGTCGTAGGTCTCCTGGCGCACGGCGTCGGCGATGCCACCCTGTCCGCACGTCTCGAGGAGCCCGGTGAGCACGTCGACCGCCTCGTCCGCGCTGCGGGCACGCTCGAGCCCGAGGCGGACCAGGTCCATGCCGATCAGCCGGGGCTTGGTCGAGGAGGCGTCGTGGGTGGTGCTGACACGCTCGTTCCCGATGGCGACACCGTGCTCGTTGACGCCGTGCTCGGCGCCCCAGAGCCAGGTGGGGCAGGAGAGGAATGCGGCGTGCGCGCCGGTGTCTCCAATCGAGAGGTACTGCGTGCGCAACGTGCACCCCGCCGAGGCGCGGCGGCCGAAGGGCCAGGCAATCTGGACCTCGCCCGGCGGGCGGTCCGAATTCTTGGCGAACACCATGCCGCGCCGACCGGGGGCGCACAGGGTGTCGCACATGGTCGCAGTGTATTGAGCTGGGTAGGGTGGCATCTCGTGGAACCCCGCGCCGTCCTGGCCGTTGACGATATCGACCTCTCCGCCACCGAGTTCTGGGCCCGACCCTGGGAGGAGCGAGAGGGTGCCTTCCAGACACTCCGGCGTGAGCGCCCGATGCCCTTCTACGAGGAGCCCGAGATCCCCGAGGCGCTCACCTACGTCATCCCGAAGGGCAAGGGCTACTACGCACTGACGCGCCACGCCCACATTGCGGAGGCCAGCCGGCACCCCGAGATCTTCCAGTCGGGCCGCGGCGCCACCTCCATCGTCGACATGCCCGAAGAGATGCTCGACTTCTTCGGCTCCATGATCAACATGGACAACCCGCGCCACGCGCGCCTGCGCCGAATCGTGTCTGCCGCGTTCAACCCGCGCATGATCAAGTCGATCGAGGATCGCATCGAGCTGGTGGCCGACGACGTCATCGACCGGGTGGCCCCCCGGGGCGGGTGCGACTTCGTGGTCGAAGTGGCGGCCCGCCTCCCGCTCGAGATCATCTGCGACATGATGGGCATCGCCGCCGCCGACTACGACACTGTGTTCCACGCGTCGAACGTCATCCTCTCGAGCGGCGACAGCGAGTACGTGTCCGAGGGCGAGGACCCGATGGTGGCCTTCATGACCGCGGCACAACAGCTCAACATGCTGATGACCGACCTGGCCACCTTCCGCCGGGAGCACCCGACAGAAGACGTGACCTCGGCCCTGGTCAATACAAACGTCGACGGCGAGGCCCTCACCGACACCGAAGTGGCCGCCTTCTTCATTCTGCTCGTGGTCGCGGGCAACGAGACGACCCGCAACGCCATCAGCCACGGACTGCTGGCCATGACCACGCACCCGGACCAGCGGGCGCTGTGGCAGGCGGACCCGGCGGGCATCGCCGCCACCGGCGTCGACGAGGTGGTGCGCTGGGGGTCGCCCGTCATCTGGATGCGCCGCACCGTGGCCCGGGACACCTTGCTCGGTGACGTCGAGCTCGTCGAGGGCGACAAGGTGATCATGTTCTACAACTCAGCCAACCGGGACGAGGACGTCTTCGCGGACCCCTTCACGTTCGACGTCCGGCGCGACCCCAATCCCCACATCGGGTTCGGTGCCGCAGGACCACACTTCTGCCTGGGGGCCCATCTGGCCCGCCAGGAGATCGACGTCATGTTCCGTCACCTGTTCGAGCGGCTGCCCGACATTGAGGCCGTGGGCGAGCCGGACCGTCTCCTCTCCCCCTTCATCAATGGGATCAAGCACCTCGACTGCCGCTTCACGCCCGCCGCGCCGCACTGAGCGCCCGGCGGCGCCGCTCACTCAGCCGCTCGCCCACTCTTGGAACGCCGCCAGCGCGCGCGGCCCCCACACCGTGCCGGGTCCACCGTTCATGGCGATGGCGATACCGATCATCTCCGCGACCTCCTCGGTGGTGGCGCCCCGGCGGGCCAGGTTGCGCCCGTGGGCGGCGATGCATCCGTCGCACTCCCGGGTGATGGAAATGGCGAGCGCGATGAGCTCCTTGGTGTTGACCGACAACACACCCTCGGCGAAGGCCGCGTCGTGGAGCGCGCCGTAGCCCGCCATGACGTCGGGGATGGCCCCGCGCAGTGCCCGGTAAGGCTCGCGGAGGTCGTCCTGGATCTGATGAAAGTGTGCGTGTGCCATGGCAGATGCTGGCACGCCGGCACGCTCAGACGCCGGCGGCGCCGCTCTTCGGGCCCTTGTTGCGGACCTCGTCGACGGCGGACATGGCGACGCGCAGTTCGCGGATCCACTCGGCCTCGTGTTGGGCCACCAGACGGACGCACCAGGCCAGGGCCTCGCTCCGGCTCCGCGCCACTCCGGCGTCGATCAACGTATCGAGGGCCTGGCGGTCGTCCATGCGGAGCCGGGTCATGACCGGCACTCCCGCCGTCGTGAAGAGGACGCGGGATCCCCCGCACTCGGCCCCCCATGACACGGTGCGGCGGAAGGCCGGCTGGGCCTCGTCGGCGATGCGCATACGGGCGACGCGGCTCTCCTCCCGGAAACCGCTGATGCGGGCCTGCTCGGCGACCCGGACCTCGTCCTCGCCCGCCCCGTCGGGGAGCTGGGGCGGGGCGAGCGTCCCCACGACCTGGATCTCGTCACTGTCGATGACAATGGTCGGGCTATCCGAGTACCAGGTCCCCGGCACCCGCCCGGCGAACCAGGCTCCGATCAGCCTCTCCTGCTCAGGCCCTGAGGGTGGCGGGCTGGCTGAACGCCGCCTCCCTCGCTGGCCGCCTCTTCCGGTTTCGTTCGTATCTTGCGTCATATTACTAGATTACATGATTACCCAAAGACTGCAAGCGGTGCCAACGGCGAGATGATGAGCCGCTGAGACGTCGTGGGAGGTCCAAGAGCATGGCGTCGATTGTGACGCCGCTGGACCCTCAGTGACCGCCCTTGCGCTCCCGCAGCGTGATGGCGCGCCGTGGACAGTCCCGAGCCGCACGCTTTGCCGCACTGGCGAGCTCGGGTGGCAGCGGCTTGCCGTCCACGATCGGGTAGCCCCACTCGTCGAGCGAGATGGACTCGGGCAAGAGCTCAGCGCAGTAGCCGTAGGCGTCGCAGGCCACCGGGTCGATGAGGATGCGGAGCACGGTCAGGCCACCCGCAGGGTGTCGGGGAACCGAAGCTGCGACAGCCGGTTCCAGTGCGGGCACGGCCCGCCGTTGGCATGCAGGCCGACGTCGGCCGCGAAGACGTGCAGCGCGCTGCGCACCAGGTTCACGGCTCCGTCGGGATGCCGGCAGGCACCCCGGCCGTCGACCTGGCGGAGCCGGCGGTCCAGGCGGGCCAGGAGGCCTGCATCGACCTGGCCCCGGGCCAGCCGCGTCAGGTCGTCGGCAACGGCCGGCAGCCCGTAGACACACGGGCCGCACTGGCCGGCGCTCTGGCCGGCCAGATAGTGGGCGACGCGCGCCGACTCCATGAGCCCGCAGGCCTCCCGGCCGAGCACGATGATGATGCCGACCCCGGCGGTAGCCCCGATGGCACGGAGCGAGAGCGAGGCGTAGGGCGTCGTGAAGCGCGCCGGATCCACCCAGGCGCCGCCGTACCCCCCGACGAGGAATGCCTGTGGCGGGCCGGTCGGGGTGGCCCGGTTGGCCACGTCGATCAATGGCGTTCCCCGGTCGATCTCCACCACACCGGGGTGCTCCACGGCGCCGGAGATCGTCACGAGGCACGTCCCCGGGTCTTCGACCAGGCCGTGGCCCCGGAAGGCGTCAGGACCGGCGCGGGCGATCATCGCCACGTGCGCCAGGGTCTCGGCGTTGTGGACCAGCGCGCCGTGGCGCCCGATGCGCAGGGTGGTGCCCTTGTCCGGACGGAAGGACGGGAGCGACTCGCCAGACTCGACCCAGCGCGCCAGCGCTGACTCCTCGCCGGCGATGAACCGATCGGGTGGCCGCACCATGACCTCGGGAACCGGTGCGCAGGCGGCCGCCACGCGCTCGTCCAGTGCTCGGACCACCGCCGAGGCCACCTGGTGACGCCCCTCAGGCACGCACACAATCACGCGTCGAGCGCCACTGGCGGCGGCCAGGAGCTGGGCGCCGTCCAGTACCAGGTGCGGCGACCGGATGAGCAGGAGCTTGTCCTTGTCACTGGCCGGCTCACCCTCCATGGCATTGACCAGGACGGTGCCGCCGGGTCCGCCGGCGTGGGCGACGGCGAGCTTGATGGCGGCCGGGAAGCCGGCCCCGCCCCGGCCGGACAGGCCGGAGGCCTCGAGCACCGAGACGAACGCATCGCGCCAACCCCGGCGCGCGGCGCAGGCAGCGGGACCGGACCAAGGGTGGCGACGTGACCGGCCAGATCGGTCGGATGGCCGAGCAGCCGGTAACGGCCCGTGGCGGTGGGGAGGGTCTCGCTCACATTAGACACGACGGGTTCCCGCCCTGGTCCGCGCCGTCAGGGCGAGGTGCTTCGGAGGAGCTTCGGTGAGGGCAGCGTGGGCCGACCGGGCCGAGGTCTGCCGAGAAACCACCCGGAGTCGCCAGACCAGCGCGGCAGCGACCGCGGCGACACACGCGACGCCGAGCACGATGACCCACGACTCGCGGGCGTCGGTGCCCATGCCGAAGGTGTGGGCCAGAGCGACTGGCCAGCTCAGATAGGCCAGCCAGTGGATGGCGCGCCACGTCCCCGGGCGCATCCTCGCCCGCAGCAGGCTGGTCGCGAAGACGGCGATCATCAGATCGAGCGAGATGGCGCCCACTCCGACCCAGAACCGCCCGTAACTCGATGTGAACGGGATGATGATGGCGGCCCAGCTGATGGAGACGAAGGTGTCGAGCACGCTGGTGAGAACATGGATGGCGAGGAACACGACGGCGATCATGGAGATACGGCGATGCATCTCCTGCTGCGCGAAACCGGGCCAGTTGCGGGCCCGGGCCCGCGTCGTGGTCGTGATCCCGAGCACCATGGTCAGGGTCAGGAGGATCAGCGCCATGAGGCCGCTGGCCCGGGTGGTGTACCAGAGTGCGGTCGAGTTCACGGCGCCGGCTCCTGCGGCCACCCGTTGACGGAGAACACCTTGCCGTCGGAGCGCACGAGTCGGACCGACTGGCCGAAGCGCCCCAGCTCGTCCAGAGCGCGCTCACCCCACACGATGGCGGCGGTCGTCACCAGGTTGGCCTCGACGCAGCTGGAGCCGGTCGCCGACACGAGGACCCAGTAAGCCTCCACGGAGTCCCCGGTCCTCGGATCGACTATGTGGTGGACGTCACGGTCGCCTGCCCGCCACGTTCGGACCGATGGGGCCGAGCTGGCCAGGCCACCCGCCCTGATGGCGACCACCTGGTCGACGTCCTCGGCCGGGGTCGACGATTCGCGAGCGATGCCGATCGCCCACCCGTCGGTCGGGGGTGGACCGGCGACGGCGACGTCCCCACCGAGGCTCACCAGGGTGCCCGACCCGATCCGACCCGCGATACGGGCGGCAGCCCGATCGGCCGCCAACGCCTTGGCGGAGGATCCGAGGTCGAGACGAACACCGCGCGGGATGCGGACGGTGCGGTCGTGTGGATTGAGCTGCACGTGCTGGAAGCCCGCCACTGGGCCAAGCACGTTGGGCGGAGCGAGAGGACGGGACCGGACGTCGGCCAGGTCGGCGTCATAGCCCAGCGCCGCGATGGCGTTGCCGATGGTGGGGTCGACGGCGCCGCCCGTGCGCTGTGCTGCCTCGAGCGCGACCGAAAGCGCCTCGAAGAGGAGCTCACTGACGGCAATCGGTCGGCCGGCGTTGGCGTGGACCGCATGCAATTCCGAGTCCTTGCGGAACCGACTGCAGGCGAGATCGATGGCGGCGAGCTCGTCCGCCAGTATGTGCTCGGCGGCGTCGGCGTCGGCCGGCTCCGGCACCACCACGGTGGCCGTGGTGCCGATGGCCCGGAAGGAGCGGGTCGTCAAGCCCGGCTCCGGAACGACGGCTGCCTGCGTCACGAAGAGGTTCCGCCCGATGTCACCGTAGGCGCGGAGGAGCTGGCCGTCGGCGACGAGGAGGACGACGAGGTGCCCGTGTTCTCCGTGGTGCCGGAGTCCGACGTCGTGCCCGAAGCGCTCCCACTGCTCGATGTCGAAGCCGATCCCGATGACGAGGAGCTCGCGCCCGAGGTGGCTGTGGTCCCGGCCGCTCGGGCGCCGGGCCGATCGTGGGCCACCACGATCCCGATGGCCACCGTGGCGCCGGTCGCCGCGAGGACCGCGCCCCGGGTGAAGGTGCGCAGCCGGGACTTGGCTCTGTCTCTCTGTGCGGGCGTGCTCGCCTGGCCTGGGGCTGACATGTGGTTTGAAGTCCTTTGTTGGGAACGCCCCTATCCCAACATGCTCGAATCGACTCTGACGCAGGACCGGCTGTGGTCCGGCTGTGACATTCTGCCCCATCTCCCCGCCCGGGAATCGTCGCACCCAGCTACGATCGCCCGCGCCCGACACACACGGAGCAGACAAGGGGAGGCGATGGCCCAGGTCAACACCGTTCGAGGACCGGTCGACGGGGGCCAACTGGGGCGCACCCTCATGCACGAGCACCTCTTCGTGCTGAGTCCCGAGATTGAGAAGACGGCAGATGAGTGGGACGAGGCCGCCGAACGGGCCCGCGCGGTGACCAAGCTTCGCGAGCTCAAGGAGCACGGGATCGACACGCTCGTCGACCTCACCGTGGTGGGACTGGGCCGCTACATCCCGCGGGTGCTCACCATCGCAGAGCAGGTGCCCGAGATCAATGTCGTCGTGGCGACCGGTGTGTACACCTACAACGAGGTCCCGATGTACTTCCACTTCCGGGGACCCGGGACGATCCTCGGAGGGCCAGAGCCCATGGTGGACGTCTTCATACGCGAGATACACGAGGGGATCGGTGAGACGGGCGTGCGGGCCGGCATCCTCAAGTGCGCCTCCGACCGTCCTGGCATCACCGCCGGTGTGGAGCGCGTGCTCAGAGCCGTGGCGCAGGCACACCGGGCCACCGGGGTACCGATCACCACGCACACCCCGACACCCCCCGAGCCCTGGGGTCTCGAGCAGCAGCGCATCTTCAAGGAAGAGGGCGTCGACCTGACACGGGTGGTCATCGGCCACAGCGGTGGCACCGTCAACACCGACTACCACCTGAGCCTGATCGACAACGGCTCGTACCTGGGCTTTGATCACTTCGGACTGCCAGGCATCACCCTGGAGGAGCGCGTCGATGCCGTGGCACGCCTGTGTGCGCGCGGATACGCCGAGCGGATCGTCCTCTCGCACGACGCCATGTGCTTCGTCGACTGGTTTCCCAGGACCGTGATGGACGCCTCGAGCAGCTGGCGCTGGACCTACATTTCCGACGAGGTACTCCCGGTCATGCGCGCCCGCGGCGTCAGCGATGCCGACATCGCCACGATGCTGGTGGCCAACCCCCGCACCATCCTCGAGGGGGGCGCCTCGTACTGATGCGGCGACGCGGCGCGCGGGCATGACCCTGCTCCAACCGGGACTCATCGCCGCGCTGGCCGGCGCGTTCCCCGGCGCCGTGGCGTGGAGGAACCTGGCCGACGGCGCCGAGCTCACTCTGGACGAGTGGCACCGCCGCTCGAACCGTCTCGCCCGGGGCCTGCGGGAGCAGGGCCTTGACCGCGGCGACCGTGTCGGGTTGCTCATCGGCAACGAGGAACCGCTGGAGTGGCTGGTGTCGTACCTGGCCATCCACAAGGCCGGCGCAGTTGCAGTGCCGCTCCTGTCCCGTTCAGGCCCTGGTGAGCTCGCCCGGATTCTGCACGACGCGGGGGCATCCGTCGTCCTGTGCAGCGAGATCGTCGACGAGGTCCGGGCCGCGGTCGGAACGGTGGTGAGCACTGGATCGAACGGCGACCGGCAGTGGGTCGACCTTCTCTCACCCGACGATCGTGATCTGGAGCCGACGTTCGGCGGCGACGACGTGGCCGACATCATGTACACCTCGGGGACCACGGGCCGGCCGAAGGGAGTCGTCGTGCGGCATGGCGGGCTCTCGACGACCGAACGTGTGCCGTCGGCCTGGCACGGACTCGGGTTCCTGTCGTCCTCGCCCTTCGCCACGACCAGTGGCTCCCTTCTCGTGTCGGGCCCTCTGCGTGGCGGACTGAGCGGGTTGTTCCTTCCCCGCTTCAGCGCGGACGGATGGGTCGCCTCCGTGGAGCGGGACCGCCCGGTGGCGGCGTTCTTGGTGCCTGCCATGGTGGAGCTGATCGTCGGCTCCCCCCGGTTCGCCACGGCCGACCTCTCGAGCCTCGCCGCGGTGACGGTGGGCAGCGCGCCGATTGCCGCGGCGACCCTGCGCCGGTTCGGGGCGGCGCTGCCCACGGCGGAGGTCCTCTGTGGCTACGGGATGACCGAATTCGGCGCGGTCTCCGCCACGCCGCCGGGTGACGGCGGACGCCACCTCGGCTCGGTCGGGCTCCCTCTGCCCGGTGTGGAGGTTCGTATTGTGGGCTCCGATGGTGTCACTCTCCCGCCCGGCGACGTCGGGCAGGTGACCATCGGTGGGACGCGCCGGGCCCGCTCCTACTTCGGCCACGTCGAGAGCGCCGACGACACATGGGTCGATGGATGGCTCCAGAGCGGCGACCTCGGCTACCTCGACCGCGACGGACATCTCTGGATCGTCGGCCGGGAGAAGGAGATCATCATCCGCGGCGGACATAACGTGGTGCCCGGGGAAGTGGAGGCGGCCCTGTTCGAGCACCCGGCCGTCGCTGAGGCCGCCGTGTCGGGCGTTGCCCACCCGGTCCTGGGCGAGGATGTGGCGGCCTGGGTGGTGCTCCGCGACAACTCGTCCGTGGACGAGCTGCGCGCCTTCCTCCTTGGGCGATTGGCCGATTTCAAGGTGCCCCGTCGGATTACCGTGGTCGACGTGCTCCCGCGCAACGAGAGCGGCAAGGTCATGAAATACCGCCTCGAGTCTGGAGTCGACCCCGAGTGACAGCGAACTTCACCACCTTGACAGTGGAGGCGATCGGACGGGTGCGCCGTCTGACGCTCAACCGTCCGGACCACCACAACCCGCTGACGCCCCGCTGCATCCGTGAGCTCCTTCAAGCAGTTGCGGATGCGGAGGCAGACGCCGGAGCGAGCGTCATCGTCATCCGCAGCACGGGGCGATCCTTCTCCTCGGGGTACGGCTTCATCGCCGAGGACACCGAACCCGGCGACTTTCCCCCCCACGCGGCGATCGAAGGCGAAGTGTCAGCCATGCTGGCGCTCGGAGACGGGTGGGCGCGCCTCTGGAACTGCGCCCTTCCCGTTCTCGCGCAGGTCCAAGGGAACTGCCTGGCCGGTGGGACCGATCTCGCCCTGCACTGCGACCTGGTCGTCGCGGCTGACGACGCCAGCTTCGGCTTCCCACCGGTGCGCTCCATGGGGGTCCCGCCCACCAATATGTGGCTGTACCACCTGGGTCCGCAGTGGACCAAGCGCCTCGTGCTGACGGGCGACACGATTACGGGCGCCCAGGCCCGCGACATCGGCCTCGTCGTCGCGACCGCGCCCGCCGATGCCCTCGACGATGTGGTCCTCGAGCTGGCCGAGCGGATGGCGCTGATCGGTCGCGATCTCCTCGTGGCGAACAAGCGGGTGGTCAACATGGGCATCGAGCTCATGGGGCGCTCACAACTACAACGGTTTGCCGCGCTCAACGACGCCATCGGCCATCGCGCCCCGGAGGCGAAGGCCTTTTCCGAGCGGATCGTTGAGGTGGGACTGCGCCAGGCGGTCAAGGACCGGGACGCGGCATTCGGCCCCTCGCGGCCCTGATACGAAATCGTTAGACGTCTGTCAGCGAAGTCTCCGTGATGCCGAGTGCGCGCAGGGTCCGCCCGAGCCCCAGGAAGGCCGACAGGCAAATGGTGAGGTCAAGGATCTCAGGATCCGTGAACGAACCCCGCAGCCGCTCGACGAATTGGTCGTCGATGCTGGCGTGATCGATGGCGAAGCGCTCGGCGTACTCCACGGCCAGGCGTTCCTGTTCGGTGAGCGCGGTGTCGTCGGGGGACCCCACTGCGCCGTAGAAGGCCTCGTCGAGACCTTGCGCCTTGACCGAGTCCGCCCGGAAGGCGAGGCACACGGTGCAGTCGTTGAGTTGGGCGATCCTCATCCTTGCGGCCTCACGCACGCGGTAGGGAGGATGCTCTTGTTGTAGGCCGCGTGCACGAAGCGGGTCGCGGCCGCGCCGAGCTCGGGCTGGAGCGCCCAGATCTGCACGGCCTCACCGCCCTCGCCCGCGGGGATGACAAGACGTGCCATGGAGCGACTTTATGCCAGTATGCGTGGTTCGCGTGCAGTGGATCCGGCGGACGAAACCCCGGGGGAACGGAAAGCAGAATGGCGCTCACTCGCTATAGCTTCGACTCGGTTCGGTCCTGCATCTCGGTCAGCGGGCGATCCAGCCTGCACCCGATCAACACCGAGACGCGCGGCATCACCGGCTGGTTCGAGGCCGCCACGAGCACCGAAGGATCGCTCGACCTGGACCAGGCGGTGTCGGGCGAGTTGGAATTGGCCGTGGATCGCCTCACGTCAGGCAATCAGCTCTACGACCGAGAGCTGCGACGACGCATGGACGCCCGGCGCTACCCGACCATCGCCGGGCGGGTCTCCAGCATCGTCGTTGACGGTTCACACCCCGACTACATCGTCACCGGCGAGATCTCCTTCCACGGCAAGACGCGGACGTTCTCGCACGGAATGCGGATCGAGGCCGGTGAGGACGGTATCTCGTTGACCGGCGAAGACGTCTTCGACATTCGCGAGTTCGGCATGAAGCCCCCCAGCATGCTGATGGTCCGCGTCTATCCCGAGATCAGCGTGCGCGTGGAGCTGCATGGCGTACCCGACGCGTGAGCGCAAACTCCGCTTGCACGAAACATGCACGCTGAGTTTGCGGCCTCTGGCAGTGGGTATTGCCAAGTCATTCGGAGAATGGCTGCGATGTCACCACAGAGGCATCCTGTGACTGACACTTCGTCCTGCTTCCGGCAGAGTTGTGTGAGGGCTCGGATTACGCACCTGTGTCGGGATATCGGGCGCACCCACGAGGGTCCCATATATCCCGACGTGAACGGCCCGCCGTTCCATTGACGGCAGCGACGGGCTTAGAGTCGGTAACGACACCCAAGCAAAGAGGGCGACTATGGCCAGCCACGACGTAAATCCGACCACCACGGATGCCGGCATCCCGGTGGCCAGCGACGAACACTCGCTGACCGTCGGCCCGGATGGCCCCATCCTGCTGCAGGACCACTACCTGATAGAGCAGATGGCGAATTTCAACCGGGAGCGGATCCCGGAACGCCAGCCCCATGCCAAGGGGGGTGGAGCGTTCGGCCACTTCGAGGTCACAGCGGATGTCAGCCAGTTCACGAAGGCGGCGGTCTTCCAGCCCCGGACCACCACGGACACCCTGATCCGTTTCTCGACGGTCGCGGGCGAGCGGGGCAGCCCGGACACGTGGCGTGACCCACGTGGGTTTGCCTTGAAGTTCTACACGTCCGAGGGCAACTACGACATGGTCGGGAACAACACGCCGGTATTCTTCCTCCGCGATCCGATGAAGTTCCAGCATTTCATCCGTTCTCAGAAGCGCCGGGCCGACTCGGACCTGCGCGATCACGACATGCAGTGGGACTTCTGGAGCCTCTCGCCCGAATCGGCCCACCAGGTCACCTGGCTGATGGGTGACCGCGGGATCCCGAAGTCGTGGCGACACATGAACGGCTATTCCAGTCACACCTACATGTGGGTGAACGCCAACGGTGAGAGGTTCTGGGTCAAGTATCACTTCAAGACCGATCAAGGTGTCGAGTTCCTGACGCAGCAAGAGGCGGACAGGATTGCCGGTGAAGACGGCGACTACCACCGGCGCGACCTGTTCGACGCGGTCGGGCGCGGCGAGCATCCGACCTGGACGCTCCGGGTGCAGATCATGCCCTTCGCGGAGGCCAGGGTGTACCGCTTCAACCCGTTCGACCTGACGAAGGTGTGGCCCCACGGCGACTACCCGCTGCACGAGGTCGGGCGGCTGACCCTTGACCGCAACCCCACGGACTTCCACTCCGAGATCGAGCAGGCCGCATTCGAGCCGAACAACCTCGTGCCCGGAATCGGAGTCAGCCCGGACAAGATGCTGTTGGCCCGCGTCTTCTCCTACGCGGACGCCCACCGGGCTCGCATGGGCGTCAACTACAAGCAGATCCCGGTCAACTCGCCGAAGGCCCCGGTCCACAGCTACAGCAAGGACGGCGCCATGCGGATGCAAAAGGCATCCGACCCCGTCTACGCGCCCAACTCAAAGGGCGGGCCGGCGGCTGATCCGGAGCGCTATCCCTACCTCGAGAGATGGGACGCCGACGGTGAGTTCGTCCATGAGGCTTACACAGTGCGCCGGGACGACGACGACTGGGGCCAGGCCGGCACTCTCGTACGCGACGTGATGGATGACGCGCAGCGCGACCGCCTCGTCTCCAACGTGATCGGTCACCTCAGCCAGGGAGTGACCCCGCCGGTCCTGGAACGGGCCGTGGAGTACTGGCGCAACATCGACAAGGAGCTCGGAGACCGCATCGCCAGCGGTGTCGGAAGCCCCTGAGTTTCGGACCCCCTCAGGACTCTTCGGTCTCCGTTGCCGGCGGAAGGATCCAGTGGAGGTGGTGTTCGGCCTCGAAGTAGCGCACCCAGATGTCCTCGATATCCTCGACATGCTTCGTGCTCAGGTAGGCCTCACGGGCCCATTTCTGCATGTCCGCGATCTGTGCCGCCGCTCGTCCCACGTCATCAGCTGAAAGCGCCCTGAATTCCTGATGTCCCGGCATCACGTCCTCACCTCCACCGCGCTCTGACTTGGAAGAACCTTCTGACTGGCCTCGGGCCATTGTTGCGCACACGACGGTCGCGAAGGCCACGCCCCGCAGCGCCGCCTGTCGTCCGACACCCGCGTGAGCAACTCGGAGTCGAGTTCGGCCCCGGTCCCCTGTTGACGGGTGGCTCCGACACGAAGCCTGCGGATGTCCTCCCCAGTCAGTGAGCTATCTTCGGGCGGTGTTCCCAGCTGGGGTTACCGCCGGACTCTCGCGCGGGATTGGCGAGCTATGTTCCTGGACCTATTCCGTCGACGCGTGGGTGCTGTGGGTCTCGAGAACGGGTCCGATGCAGTTGTCGCAGTGTTCGAGGATCCACACTGCAACTCGATCGTTGGTAAGAACTGAACTCAATCCAAGCGGAATACACGACGACAGGTGACTAGATACCTGGAGGGGATTCTCCTGTTGGCCATCGCGTTCGTCCCGCTCCAGACGGGCTCCTTTCTGTGGCGCGCCCGGCTCATGGGTGACTGGAGAGGCGGTCGGGCGCGGCTGGTCGAGATCGTGATGGATTTCACAGTCTTGATCCTCGTTTCGGAGATCCTCGGCAGCCTTGATCTCTACCGGGTCGCGCCCGTCGTCATCGCTCTTGCCCTTGTCGGAGTTGCCGCAATCTGGACGGCGAGACGACCTCCTTCGATGACCTCAGAGGAGCCCGTTCCGCTGCCGACTCCGGAGGAGCGAACCGAGCCGAGAGCAGAAAAAATTGCGGCCCTCATCGTCGTGTCAGTCGTCCTTGCGGAGTGGAGCACGCAGACGGTGTCCGCCTACCACCACGGCATGCTGAGCACCGACACGCTCTGGTACCACATGCCGTTCGCCGCCCGGTTCGTCCAGGACCACTCCGTCACTGGGATCCACTACTTCGATTCGGGAGTCACGGCCTTCTACCCGGCGTCATCCGAGCTCGTCCACGCGTTTGGCATCCTCACAATGGGAAACGACGTCCTCTCGCCACTTCTCAACACCCTTTGGTTGGGAGTGGCGCTCCTGGCATCGTGGTGCATTGGTCGCCCATTTGGTGTCGGATCTGTGACGCTCACGGGCTCCGCGATCTTGTTTGGAACCCCGGGACTGGTCGCGACCCAGCCGGGGGGCGCCTACGACGATGTCGTGGGGCTCGCATTCATGCTGTCCGCCGTTGCTCTGCTCGTCAACGCTCAGGTCCTGAGCGAGAGATCACAGCGGACTGCCTGGATCATGGCTGCCGCCTCGAGCGGTCTCGCCCTCGGTACGAAGTGGACCTTCATTGGGCCCGTCGCCGCCCTGACCATTGGGGTCTGGTTCGTCGCCGCCGGCGAGAAGCGAATCCGAAGCTGGGGAATATGGCTGGTGGCACTGCTCTTGACCGGTGGCTTCTGGTATTTGAGAAACCTCATCGCAGTCGGAAATCCCATTCCTCCTTTTCACCTGAAGATCGGTCCGCTCTCGTTGCCCAGCCCCCATGTGACGACTCCCTCCTCGACCGTCGCCCACTTCTTGTTCAATACGACCGATTGGCGCAACTATTTCATACCGGGGTTCCGACTCGCCCTTGGACCGGCATGGTGGGCGCTCCTTGGTCTCTCCGCCCTGGGCCTCGTGCTCGCGGTCGTCAAAGGGGATCGCCTGCAGCGAGTCCTCGGTTTGGTGGGTCTCGCATCGGGAGTCATCTTCCTCTTTACTCCGCAATACCTCGTTATCTTGGGGGTGCCCGCGCTCTTTGTCGACCAGGTCCGGTACACCGATGCAGCCGTGATCCTCGGTCTCGTCCTGCTGCCGATCAATCCGATGCTCTCGACCTGGGCCCGGGCCCGATGGATCCTTCTTGCCTATGGCGCGGTTCTCGCAGCCACTCAATTCGATGCCGGGATCTGGCCGACAACCTTCTTCACGGAACATTTCGTCGGCGGCCCTGTTCGTGGAATTGATTCTCTCATGGGGCTCTTCATCGGTGTCGCTGCGCTCGTTCTGGGTGCGCTGATCCTCTTGTACAGGAGCCAGCGCTCGGCCCGGAAGACTCTGGCATTCTGGTGGATCATCATCGGTGCGATCGTGATAGCGGCCGGGTTCCCGCTCCAGCAAAGCTATCTCCGCGATCGATACGTCGAATCTCCGTTCACATGGTTCCAACACGAGGACAACCTCCGAGTGGGCGTCCTCGGAGAGTTCGCACTGTTGCAATATCCGTTCTACGGCAAGAATCTTTCAAACTACGTCCAATATTTGGGAGTTCGCGGCTCCGACGGAACGTTTTCACCGTTCGATTCTTGTCAAGAGTGGCGAGACGCAATCATTGAGGGTCACTATTCCTTCATCTACATCTCGACCGACGTCGTGAGAACGAGATCTGCCATCCCTTCGGCAACACCGCCCGAAGCCAGATGGATGGCACCAGGCAGCGATTCGAAGATAATTCTACGGGGTCAGCTCCGTACGGCACCGCCGTTTCCCGGGTACAGCGGCTACACCCTGTACGAAGTGGGGCCGCACTTCTCCGCTGACGGATGTGGGGCCGCTGCGTGACGTCTCATCCTCCGTCCCAAATCTTCTCGCCGAACACGCGAGTCACTGGCGATTTGCATAGAACAGCCTCTCGTTCAAACCAACCAACACACGGACAGGAAAGAGACCACATCTGCTAGGAGTCGAAGTCGACGGCCCCTTCCTCGTCATTGGCATGCAATACGAAGGTGTCCCGACTGCTCGAGCGAGAATGGCTCTGACGGGTGGAGTCCCCCTTGACTCTCCACAGCCGCCAAATCCCTCGAAGATCACGGAGCGCTGTTTTCACGATACGAACCCGTGAATCATCGTCCTCGACCCACCGCACTGGAATCTCATTAATTCGCAGGCCGTCCCGCCATGCCAGTGTCAGCAATTCGACATCGAAGAACCAGCCGTCATCGTCGATTCTTGGGATGAGGTCTCGGGCAACGCTTGCCCGGACCGCCTTGAATCCACAATGAGCATCACGGACCTCGTATCGGAGAAACCTCCGGGCGATACCGTTGAAGATCCGTGACATCACCTCCCGTTGCAGGCTCCGCTCGACCCTTGCACCAGGGGCAAGGCGCGACCCGATCGAGATGTCGGTTTCGCCACGGACAATCGGATCGAGCAAATCACGCAAGGACTCGAGCCCGGTCGAGAGATCGACATCCATGTAGGCGACAACGTCGGCGCTGCTGGTGGACCACGCTTCCTTCACTGCGCCCCCGCGGCCGGGTCGCTCGAGTCGGATCGCCCGCGCACTAGGGTTTCCCGACGCGAAGGATTCAGCCAGTGACCAGGTTCGATCCGTGCTTCCATTGTCCGCGATCGTGATACACCAGTCGTAGGGGCATTCCGCAGAGAGATACGAGGCCAGCGTGTTGAGACTGCTCTCGAGGGCTCGCTGCTCATTGAGTACCGGGATCGTGATGTCGACACTTGAGCGTGTCATCGGATCCGCCTTTCCGTATCGAACCTCGGTCGGCCACGCCTCGGAATTTGAGCCAACACGCCAACGGCCTCTGGCATCCTGCAAACCTCCTGCAAGTGCGCTGAATATAGCAAACGCGTTGGCCCGCCAGAGAGGGCCGAGTTCATAGGTTTCCAGCTCATGGACCTCTTACGCCCGCTGCGAAGCACTGCCGGCAACAATCGTCGCCACCGTTCTCCCCTTCAACTTTGGAAGTTCAGACCGATCGGGTCCCAGGAGGCCACCTTCGCCTCAGCCGAGATGCCTCGTCAAATGAGGCACCGACTGGCCTGACGATCGGGCGTGACCGACGGGAGATCGGTCCATGACCGAGCCCTAGGCTCTGCGGTCGGCGGATCGCAGAGAGAGCTCGAGACCAATGACCAAGTTGAGGTCAACTGCCGGCAACCTGAGCGGGAAGAATCGACGGGCGCGCACTCGGAAGCGGCGGTCCAGTTCGGCAAGCACTTCCCGAGCAGTGTTGCAGTGCTCCTGCCGGATCATCCACTCGTATGGCATGTTGTACCGCTTCTCGAACATCCGTTTGGTGGTGAAGCGTCGCCCGAGCGAGTAGAGGTCACCACCTTCGCAAGGAATCACGACAATGAAGACACCGTCGGGCCGCAGCACCCTAGCAACCTCTTCCAGCGCCGCCGGGAGGTTATACAAATGTTCGAGCACGTGGATGGCGAGGACCCGATCGAACGAGTCGTCGTCCCAGGGGAGTCTTTGCTCGCAGTCGGCGACGACCACCGAGAGACCGTCGCGCTGGGGGATCTGGGCCGCAAGCTGATCCGATGCCTCGAGGGCGACATACTCTCCGCTCGATTCGAACTGAACATGCGTACCGGTGCCCGCTCCGATTTCCAACGTTCGCAAAGCTGAGGAAGCGGATCGAGCGGGAAAAGTATGGTCGAACCGACTCACCCATCCAAACCGTGACGACTTCACAGTCGTCAGGAACTCGTGTATCCAGTCCTTCATGATTGCAGACTGCTCGTCTGTGAGAGGTGCTCTCTCCTTGGGCCACGACATCTCTCGGCCTGACTATCGAGAGCTCTCGGGAGAGATCCCGAGCATGTCACCCGCTCGGAGATGCAGCTCAAGATCCTTGAGCCCGCGAGGGGAACCGATTTCGTAGAATCGCTCTGCCATCTCAAGCCCCGCCAATTGACCCGACTCGCTCAACACCCCGAACAGATCGGCCATATCCATCACGGCGCCCTCCGGGACCATTGACTCGACGACCTGTCGATCCCACACTGAGAGCCCGTAGTCGACGTAACGCATCTCTTCCGGCGGATCCTCGACTCCCTTTTCGTACCGTGTCACCATCGTCCCGTCAAACACCGCGTTCGGGTGCTCGAGACGATCACGATCGCGATAGACGGTCATCAGCACCGGAGCATGACTGATTGTGTATGCAGTCTCGACCTCACCCAGAGAAGCTGTGAGGTACGAATCACCGTAAAGTACCAAGAAGTTGGGCCCGACGACTCCTTGATCGATTGTCAATCGCAGAGCGCCACCCGTCCCAAGCGGTACATCGCCCTCGTCGACATAACACACCTCGAGCCCGAACCGGCTCCCGCTGCCGAGATGCTGGCGGACGAGGTCTCCTCGGTAACCGATGCTCATGATGGCACGCTCGACGCCTTGCGCAGCCAACCAGGTCAGTTGCCAATCAACGAAAGGCCTGCCGGCTACGGCGAGGAGGCATTTGGGCAGACGTTGAGTGTGGGGCAGCATTCTCCGACCGAACCCGCCCGCGAGAATGACGCATTGCATATCAATCCCGCACGAGGACGACGGCGCCGTCGTGGTCGAATTGAAAACGCACCTCGCTCAGGCCTTCGGCATTCATCGCCGCGCGCAATCGATCCATATCTTTGGCGTAGAACAGCAGAAACCCTCCGGAGCCAGCCCCGACCAGCTTCCCACCAAGGGCTCCGTTGTCCATCCCAACCTGATACCAATGGTCGATTGCGTCGTTGGACATGGTCGATGACCGGCGCTTCTTGTGTTGCCAATGTTCATTCATGAGGGCAGCGAATGTGCCGGTATCACCGCGCTGCAGCGCGTCGCGGCTCGAATCCCCCAGTTCCTTGATGAAGTGCAGGCTGTCAATGACGTCAGCGTCGCCACGTTCCGAACCGGCGCGCTGCTGCTCGAGAATGGAGTCGGCGTTGCGTGAATATCCCGTGAAGAACATGCAGAGGTGCTCTTGAAGGTCGAGCACGGTATCGTTGGATGCTCCAAGAGGCGCCACCGTCACTTGCCCATCGTGCGCAAGAGTCATGTACTGCAGACCGCCGTAGGCCGCAGCGTATTGATCTTGCTTGCCGACCGGACGACCGAGTAGGTCCATCTCTATGTGGCACGCTTCTGCAGCATTCTGTTCGGGCGTCAGACTCTGTCGCAGATACGCATAGATCGCACGGAGCAAACCGACCGTGAACGTCCCCGAAGACCCAAGTCCGGTACTGGCCGGGATATCCGCCACGCTCACCAGCTCGACGGAGGGTCCGATCGGATGGAGCCGAAGGGCCTCCCGGATGATCGGATGCTCGATGTCATCGATAGCTTGAACGCGTTCCAGGCTGGAATACTTGAGGAAGTAATCGTCGGTAAATGTTCGGTTGATCGCTATGTAGACGTATCGGTCGATGGCTGCTGACAAGACCAGGCCACCAAAACGCTCGTAATAGGAGGGCAGGTCGGTACCACCCCCTCCGAGAGTGATACGCAGCGGGGTTCGCGTGATGATCACGAGCCGATATCCGCCGACATCCGAGCCACCGCCAGCAGCTGCCAACCGAACGGTGACGAGTCGAGATTGTATCGAAACGCTCGAGTGAAGAACCGAAGAGCCGCACCCGACGTGCCCTCCTTGAGAGCGGTCTTCGACTGTTCCACGTCAGCGATAAGCCGCTTGCCGCGCACGATAACCAACAATTTGTAGAGATCGAAAAAGGGAAACCCGGCTCGGTGAACCGTGATGTCTTCGAATCTGCTTTCCTCGAGAAGACGCCGCAAACGCTTCGCAGTGAAGTGGCGCCGATGGCCTATGTGGCGATCGAAGGCCGAGCGGGGGCCTCCGGGTACGGTGACGACGAGCCGAGATCCGGGAGCCAAGTAGTCGCTCGCATTGCGCAGTAACACATCAGGCCGGTCGACATGTTCCAGGACCTCGGAACACACAGCAAGCGTGGCCCGCCCGCGGTCCACGTCACTGAGCTCTCTCTCCTGCAGAAGGTCACGTTGGGCGAACGTCACCGACAACCCTCGAGCCCGGGCCATCTGGGTGGCACGCACAACTCCTTCGCCGCTGTTGTCAATACCTCGCACGTCTGCCTGAGGATAGGTCTCCGCCAAGAGGAGCGTGAATTCGCCCTGGCCACATCCGATTTCCAACACGACGGCGTCTGGCTCGACACTGCCCAACAGACCGAGAATGAGTCGGCTTCGGTACACAGTGGCGGGGTTGCCCGCCACGGCGTCCCCGAACGTCCCCCAATGTCGATTCCAGTCGTCGCTCTCAGGTTGTCCCGTTGCTTTCATCTGCCGACCGTCGCCGAATTACAGCACGTAGCCCGCGTCGACAGCATCTCGGTAAAACATCTTCACCGTATCGAGCGACACCTCTTCGAGACTCCGGCCGAGACCTCCCAGCTTCTTGAGAAGATCATGCGTCACCGTGATGATGTGGCAACCCACCGACTCGGCCTGGCACACGTTGAGAACCTCGCGGGGGCTGGCCCAGAGCAACTCCTGGTTCGGATACGGCCGCAACAGCTCGACAGCTCCCGCCATGAGAGGAACCGGGTCACGGCCTGTGTCCGCGATGCGACCGGCAAAAACCGACACCACGGCACCGGAACTCTTTGACAATGACTCGGCCACAGTGCGGACCTGGGCCAAGGTGAGAATCCCCGTGACGTTGAGATGCAATCCGTCAGCCGTGAGATCTGCGATGAGAGGACTGGAACTGGCCCCTTCCGTGTTCGTCACCGGAATTTTGACGTAGACATTCTGTCCCCATGAGGAGAGTCGGCGCGCCTGCCGTCTCATCTCGTCGAAATCATCCGCGCACACCTCGAAGGAGATCGGTCGATCCCGTACGTGGTCGAGCACCTTGCGGGCGAACGCCTCGTAGTCTTCGATCCCGGCCCTGCGCATGAGAGTCGGGTTGGTGGTGAAACCGGAGATCAAGGGGTCGGCCGCGAGCTCGAGGATCCCCTCGAGATCAGCACCATCGGCAAACACCTTTATCCGCAAAGCGCTCCTCCGCCCGACGTCCCGCTCCATCGTGTACCACGATATCCCCTGTCTTCGATCCAGCTCGCAGCCTCTGCAAGGCCCGTTGTCACCACGTCCGGGAACTGAGGCGACCGTTCGGCGTAGTGGCGGTCGATGTGTACGGTTCGGCAGCCTGCTCTTCGCCCCGCCTCCACGTCACGCCAGCGATCGCCCACCATGAAACTGCGATTCAGATCGATCCCGAGGTCACGAGCGGCGTCGAGGAGCAGTCCGGGGGCGGGCTTCCGACAGCGGCATCCGTCGGCGTCGTCGTGAAAACAGGCGTACACCGCCGCCACCGGAAGCTGCCGGCAGAGCTCCCGGTTGATGTTGGCGACGACCTCCCTGCTTTGCGTTCCCCTCGCGACGTCCGGCTGATTTGTCACCACAACCAGGACAAATCCAGCGACCAGCAGCCGGCGGAGAGAAGCTGCGGCCTCAGGATAGATGTCCAGTTCCCCCAAGGAGCCGGGCGGGTACGGTCGGCCCTGGCGGATCATGGGCCGGTTGAGCACGCCGTCCCGATCGAGGAACACGGCCGGCCGGTTCCGAGCTTCTTCCAAGGTCATGTGAGCCTTCCCGAAGAGACCTCCTCGAGCATCGACTCCAATGAGGAGCGCATCGCCTCGCGAGTCGACATCGTGTGCGTCCAGCCCAGGGCTCGCACGCGCTTGGTGCTCAACCTCATGACCGGGACGTCACCCTTCCATCCTCGGTCCGTGCCGGTGAACTCGAACTCCGTGCGCTCAGGATCCAGTCCCATCACTTGGACGGCCATCCGGGCGATCTCACCCACTGTGATGTAGTCCCCGGTGGCAACGTTGTACGTTGCCACCGGGACCGAATCACGGGTGGCAGCGAGCAGAGCGGCCTCGACGACATCGGCAACATGGATGTAGGACTTGCTCTGTCGCCCATCCCCCAGGATCAGGAGATGTCCTGGTTCGCTCGAGAGGCGGCGAAGGAAGTCATACCCCACTCCATGAGTTTGCCGGGGGCCAATGACATTGCCGAACCGAAAGACATAGCCTCGAAGACCGAACATGTGACAGTACGCGGATATCAAGGCTTCTCCTGCCAACTTGCTGGCGCCATAGGTGGAGATTGGCAGCAAGGGACCATGGTCCTCGTCAACCTCCTCTTCTCCCAGGTCGCCGTAGACGCCACTCCCGGACGCGTACATGATCCGGGTCGCGCCGGACAGCCGCATAGCTTCAAGGACATGGTGGGTCAGCAGGGTGCCGGAGTCGAAATCGATTGCGGGTTCGACCGCGGCTCGCGCTATGTCGGGGTTCGATGCCAGGTGTATGACCGAGTCAGTCCCCGTCATCGCGACTGCGAGGCTGTCGAGGTCGGCGGCGTCCCCACGCACAATACGAAGCTTCTCGTCGCCCTCGTGGCGATCGAGATGCCATTCCCGCCCAGAGGAAAAATTGTCAAAGACAGTCACCGATTCGATTGACGCGCTGGCCAAGAGACGATCGACAAAGTGACTCCCGATGAATCCGGCGCCTCCCACGATGCACACGTTCGAGATTCGGGCAGGACGTTCAATCACTTCAATCCTTCCCATTTGGCACTCTGGCGTGCCAAGAGAGGATGCGTGACGAGCAGGTGCCAGACCACGGCGCACAACCCTTCGGTATGGGGAGTGACGCGTTCGGGATACAAAGGTGGGATCAACACGATGTGGTCAGCCACTTTCGCCGCGAATCCTCCGTTGCGTCCGACGATGGCGAAGATCGACGCGCCTCGAGCTCGTGCGAATTCCATGGCCGCGACCAGGTTGGCGGATACGCCCCGATCAGCATCGCCCCCACCGACCGACAGCACCAGGAGCGCATCGAGGGTATTGAGGTGGGAACCGTCCAGCCAATCCGAGAAGACGTTCTTCCAACCGTCGTCGTTGATGCGAGCGGTGAGCTCGGAAACATTGTCCGTGGGAGCGTAGGCCTCGAATCCACAGAGTTTGCGGAAGTCGTTCACGGCATGCGACGCATGACCCGCTGATCCACCGACACCCAGCACAAAGAGGCGACCGCCACGTTCACGAATTTCAGCCAGTCCCGATGCGCTGGCCTCAATCGCCAAGGGGTCGATCCGCTTCAACACTTCGATGGATTCCCCGATGAATTCCTCTGTAAAGCTCATCTGAACCGCCAATCCGAACCCGGCCAGCGGCTGGTCCTAGCCACCATCATCTGATGCCACAGCACCTCGACCAAACTTCACCCCCGTGGCGTGAAGCAGCAGGGTAAAGCAGAAGGTTGAGAAACCCATGATCACAAACAATAAACCTGTGACCGCCAGGTGGTCCACAGCTGATGCTGGACCGGGAAGGTTGTGGCCACGAACGAAATATTCGATGAGCAGCACGCCAACGAGCAGGGCGCCCGCCGAAAAGAGCGCGAAACTCACGAGGACCGTTCGGGTGTAACGAAAGAGTGCCTTCCAACGAGCACCGGACTTTGCCGAATAGTCAGACACGACCTGAGCAAGCACCCCGGAGAACGCGCTCTGCAGTCCCAAAACAGCAAGCGTGACTCCGAGCAGTTGCCAATACAGGCTGAACGTATACGTGCCGATCGTGATGGAGCCAAAACTCAGTGGCAACGTGAGGAGAAGCCCGAGGGCCAACAACGCAAGGCCGGGCTTGAGCATGAAGAACTGCGCGCGAAAGACGAACATTGTCCGCAGATTGATCCAGGCAGCCAAGAAAGGGGAAAGCCACCCTGAGCGCTTGTGGTGTGAAACCCTGCCTTCACGGTCGCGGTAAAACGTGACCGGTACTTCGGTAGTCCGGAGCTGCATCAAAACCGACTTGAGCACCATTTCCGATGCGTACTCCCACGACTGAGAGGCGAGACCCATCCGTTGCAACGCATCCTTGCTGATGCCACGCATGCCACAGTGAATGTCCGTAAACCGGCTGCCGTAGAGGCGATTCAAGATCCAGGTGGTCAAGGGGGTTCCCACATATCGATGCAGCGCCGGCATTGCCCCGTCTTCGATGCTGCCCAGCCATCGCGAGCCCATAACGAACTCATATCCCTCTTGAAGTTTTGTGACGAAGGGAGCTAACTGCCGAAAGTCATATGTGCAGTCGGCATCGCCCATGACGACGAAGCGCCCGCGGATGTGCGGAACCGCGTCCTGATAGGCGCGCCCCAGTCCGCGTTTCGGTGTACGTAGCACTCGGGCGCCTCCCGCCAGAGCGAGCTGCGCAGTTCCGTCATCCGAGCTGTCGACTATGAGTACCTCACCGCGAACCTCGGCATCGCGAAGACCCTCCTTGCACCACGAGACGAATTCAGAAATGGTGATCTTCTCGTTGACGGCGGGTACAACGATCGATACTTCGGGATTCGCGACATCGTGATCGGGAATAAGAAGCTGGTCAACCGGGTCGTGACGGTCGTCACAACCCTTGTCTCCGCCCCGCTCGCTCGCCGACACGATCTCCGACACCTGGCGCCCCTGTTCCCTCCCAAACATGTGACGCATGGGATGCGTTTCGAAGCCTCTCACGATCGAGCCGTGTGCAGACCGTACCTACCGACCCGACGCCACAGCCGTCGAAGGCGTCGGGTCAATCTCCACCCAGGCCTCTTCCCGGCGCTGCGAGGAAGCTCTTCCCCGCGCAGTCAAATTATCGATTCCGGCCGCCGCGAGCAATACCAGGGGCACCTCGGCTGCCGCTCTGTAGCGGGGATCCCCGATCCCTGTTCCAACCGCCACGACGACAGTGATGAAGAAGGCCATGAGCGGGTACAGCGGAACACGACGTCGGCGAAGGGCCACGGCCCCAAAGGCGGCGGGCACCAGCAAAAGCCAGTAGCTGATCATTTCAAGTCGGGTGACTCCCACCCAGGTGCCCATCCACTGAGCATCAATGGACGTCTGCTGGAGAGGGTTCCAGAAACCGAAGGTCCGACCCTCTCTGGCAAAGACCACCAGCGGCACTCGACTGAGATGGCCTTCTGCGTAGTCGAGCCCGTTGTGCAAGTACTTTCCGTCGGAGATCGACTGGTCACCTCCGTAGTAGGGATACAAACAAGACAACTCGCCATAACCGATATCGGGTCCGTAGTAAGCCGGTTGGCAGTTGGCAGTGGCGACTGCAGGTCCGAATCCGTTCGAAAGCAGCACCGGGCGCTGGAAGCGACCGAGATTGAAGATGGTCCAAGGCGCGAGCACCAGAAGCAAGACCGCGACCGCAACGACGAGCCAGGAAATGGCGCGTCGCCAATTACCCCAGCTGACCGCGAGAACGGCCGGGAGCACAACCAGAGGGAAGAGCAGTATCTGCTCGGACCTGGTCATGGCCATGACTCCGCACATGCCCCCAAGAACGGCGCATCTTCCGAGGGAGGGGGCGCTCCGGAACCGGTAGACTAGGAGCAGAAAGACAGCTATTTCGGGCAACAGCAGAGTCTCTGACAGGATGGCCCGCTCGTAGACCCACAAACCGGCGTACCCCGCAGCGATTCCCGCCGCAATGAGGCCCACGCGCTCTCCAGCCAATTGTCGGGCACAGACTCCGATCAGCAATACCGTGCCGGATCCGATAACGCAGGCCAAGATCTGCTGAGAGTGCCAGCTGTGTTGACCGAGCCACGCCCAAAAAGTCAGGATGATTGCCCAAGCAGGAGGACGGAGAGCGTCTGGACGAAGCGATATGGGGCTTACGAACCAATGCCCTGCGGCGTTCAGATTTCCCCAGGCGGACCAATCGTAGCCATCGCCATTCACCTTCTCGTGCCGGGAAAGCACGATGATCAACACACGCAAGGCCAACCCGCTGGCGGTGATCAGGCCCAGCCACCGCCAGAAGTGAACGAGACCCATGTGGTTGTGCCGGCTCTCTCTGTTGGTCGAGCGGCTGTTCTACGGTTGCCATATTGCCCTTCAGGTCCCGATTCGCTTCGGCGGACCGTACCAGGCGAATAAGGCCCCAGGGCAAGTGGAGATCCTGGCGCCTTTGCCCAAACGACTGCAAGGGTCAGGGACGACCGCGAGTGGCATAAGTCTCCACGGCGATCTCGCTGAAGATTCACCGTTCGGTCTGGACTCCCCGAAGGCGTCCGCGGAAGCCGTCCTCCGTTCGGATCCGTCCGCGTCGCCGGAGACCATCGACCATAGGGGGACTTTCTGAACGGCCTTTCGATCAATGACCCGAGACCGCCGCAAACAACTACCTGAGTTGGGACGGTGGCAGAGCGACGCGGGAGTCCCCGAGCGCTCCTCGATCTCACTGGTGGTGCGGCCAGAACTGCGGCAGCGCTCGCCAACGGCACCATTAGGGACAACCAAGATACATCAAGGTGCTACTCATTCAGGACCCCAGCGGGATTGGATAGAAACAGGACCGGGACATCGAGGAGCAACAGCCTGAAGAATCAACGCGAAGCAAGTGACGGCCACGACGATCAATAGTCTTTCATGAGGGCCGAGACCGACCACTCGGCAAGAATGAGCTTCCCCCGCTCCAGCGGACAGTTGCTGTTGGTTGCTGATCATGCCGCGTGAGCGGCTTCGTAGTCCACGGGACTGAGCATCTGGCAGTAGCTGTGGCGTCGACGCGGGTTGTACCAGGCCTCGATCCACTCGAAGATGGCCTGGGCGAGTTGCTGGCGGCTCTCCCAGCGATGTTCGTCGAGCAGCTCGAGCTGGAGCGTGCCGAAGAAGCTCTCGGCGACGGATAATCGAAGCAGTCACCGATCGATCCCATGGAGCCGAGCAGGCCGGCGCCGCGCAGGCGTCGACCGAAGGCCCACGAGGTGTAGGTCGACACGTGGTCGGAATGGGCGATGGTCTGACCAGGTGTGGCCGACGGCGCCAGATGGCCATCTGGAGGGCGTCGACGACGAGCTCAGAACGCATGTGATCGGTGATCGACCAGCCCACGACGCGCCGGGAGAAGGCGTCGAGGACCACGGCCAGGTAGGCCTTGCCGTTCTCGGTCGGGTGCTCAGTGACGTCCATCACCCACAAGCGATCGGGATCGGTGGGATCGAAGGCCCGCTCGACCAGGTCGTCGGAGGGCTCAGCACCGAGATCCCGACGGGTGCACCCTCTCGGCGACGCCGGTGAAGGCCGGCAATCTACGCCTGGCGCATCAAGCGTTCGACCCGTTTACGCGAGCAGCGAACGTCCTGGCCGAGTTTCAGCCGGCGTGGACCCGAGGCGAGCGATAGGAACGACGGCTCATGGTCCAGATGTCGACGATGGTGTTGGAGAGATAGGCGTCGTCGAGGTCCTTGGCCCGCACGGGTTCGGCCTGTCACGAGTAAAACCCCGACGTCGACACCCTCATCACCGAACAGCAGGCCCTCACGGGCAGGTCCGTGCAGGCCCGAGCGATGAAGGTGTACGTCATTTTGGGCCCGGCAGCGTCTCCTTGGCGAAATAGGCGGCCGCCAGCCGGAGGATCTCTCCTCCATCTGGGCGGTGCGCAGCTCACGACGAAGACGCACCAACTCGGCCGGCTCGTCGGTGTTGAGGCCCTCTCGCCGGCCGCCGTCGATGTCGTCTTGCTTCATCCACCGACGCAGGCACGACGTGGCGATGCCGAGAGCGGCAGCCACCTTGGCGACGGGCTGGTCACCGGTCCGGGCCAGCTCGATCGCCCGCTGGCGGAACTCGTCTGGATAGCGCACTGGCATAAGGACATCCTTCCAAGCGACGCCTCTCGGCGCCTCATGTTCGGTGTCCGCCAAGGCGGGGGAAGCTCACATCGTGGCCGACAAAGAGCTCAAGAACCTCGACCTGCGGGAGATCGCCGAGGGAAAAATGGTGAGCCAGATGGTCGGCCAGCACCGCTCCACCCAGCGCCACCAACCAGAGGTGACCGATCCCGATCGAGACCTGCGCCGGCGACTACGCGACTTCGCCCGGCACCACCCGCGCTGGGGCTATCGGCGAGACCACGCCGTGCTGTCCCGCGAGGGCCACCACCTGAACCGCAAGAAAGTCCAGCGCATCTGGCGTGAAGAGGGTCTCCGTGTTCCGGCCAAGCGCCAGCGTCTCGGGATCTCCTCGACGCTGGCGGAGCGCCTCAGCGCAACGCACCCCGACCACGTCTGGGCCCTCGACTACCAGCTCGACGTCACGACCTACGGGAAGACCCTCAAGATCCTCCGCGTCACCGACGAGTTCACCCGCGAATCGCTCTGTGACCTCGTCGCCCACCCCATCGACGCCGACGCCACGGTGGACGCTTTGGAGCGCATTGCAGCCGGGCGGGGCACGTTCCCTGGCTTCGTCCGCATGGACAACGGCCCCCGAGCTCACCGCCAATGCGCTGCACGACTGGTGCCGCTTCAGCGGCACGGGGACGAGCTACGTCGAACCGGGGAGCTCCTGGCAGAACCCCTGGGTCGAGTCCTAGGGCTCTCGGATGCGTGACAAGCTCTTAGCCCTCGAGCAGCTCGACAGCCTGCTGGAAACTCAAGTTCTTGTCGGAGACTGGCGCGGGGGGTACAGCACCTATCGTTCCGATTCGGCTCTCGGGATGCTCACGCCCTCCGAGTTCGCCGAGTGGTGGCAGACCACACAGCTACAGCTCACATAACGGGTGGACCGACAAATGGGGTCCGGTCACCAGGATGGTGTGACATGACATTGGGATATCCTTGACGAATGTTCCGGTCGAGGGGAAGCTATTTTGGATTCCAACGGAAATCTTGACGTCTCGGTCGTCCTGCCGTGCCTTGATGAAGAGAGTTCGGTTGGACTTTGCGTCAGTGAAGCCTCTGAAGCTATTGCGGCGGCAGAGATGGTAGGCGAGATCATCGTTGTCGACAACGGATCCACCGACGACTCGAAGGGGATTGCCACAGCTGCCGGCGGTCGAGTCGTCGAGGAGCTCCGCCCCGGTTACGGCAGTGCTTTGCTCACGGGATTCGAGGCGTCAAGGGGTGAAGTCGTGGTCATGGCCGATGCCGACTTCACATATGACCTTCGTCGGATCCCTGATCTCGTGGCGCCGATTGTCGAGGGACGGGCAGATCTCGTCCTCGGGTCAAGGCTCGACTCGGCGACACGCCAGACCATGCCGTTTCTCCACAGCTTCATTGGTACACCTCTGCTGACCTTCCTTACGGCTCGGGCTTGCGGGCGCCGGGTTGTAACTGACAGCCAATCGGGATTCCGAGCCTTTAGGCGGGATTCACTTGAGAGCGATGTTGCTGAGCTCGCCCGGGATGGAAGTAGCCAGTGAGATGTTGATCAACTCTGCTAGAGCTGGCCTCCGCATCGTCGAGATCCAAACGGGCTACCGTCCGCGAATAGGCCAATCGAAGCTGGCGACATGGTCTGATGGATGGCGTCATCTCACGTTGATCCTCATGCTCGCACCCGATTTGCTTTTGATAGGCCCAGGCTTCACCTTGCTTTGCTTGGGACTCGCCATGTTGGGTGTGTCATTTGTCGAGCCCAAGGGGGTCGAGATCGGTTCCCTCGTGTGGCAGCCGGTGTTTTTCTCCGGAATCGCATTGGTACTTGGAATGCAAGCGTTACTTGCCGGAGCTGTCTTAGCCCACAACTCATCGTTCACTCCGGCTGGCGTGGGCCACAGGTTCGCATTCGTCGGCAAGAGCGAACTTTCCCAACAGATGCTTAGGGACGGGCGTGGCCATCGCCATCCTGGGTTTGATTCTCAATCTCGTACTCTTCGCTACTATCGCTTGGTAGCAGAGCCGAGACATCGCTTGGTCATTTTGGGTTGGCCTCCCTTTCTCAGAGCCTGATCATCGTTGGAAGCACCGTGGCCAGCTTCGGTGTCATTAGTCGTTTCACAAGGGCGCGGCGCCAAGGCGCCAGCAGACAAAAGGACGCAACCGACCGACGGGCGTAACCACGGATCTGGGTACGATCTCGGACCGCTTGGTCGACGGGTGATGTCCCGCGTGATGCTTCTCGGTTGAACCGAACCACCTTTGCTTGAGAATCCTTGGACCAATGAGGTCAGCCTCGACCCACTGAGCAGAACCCGTCGCTGAGTGATCTACATTTGATCTCACCACGTCGTCAGCATTGGCAGAGATCGCTTGGACCAGATTGGTGGCTCGTCGAACGACACGGCGAACCGGTCGTTCCTGACCTCACAGGACGCGCCTGTTGGTGCTGGGGAACTGCCACATCCAATACTGCAATTCCTCCAGCATGGGACGCACATTCCGCGGATTCGCGGCAGATGCCCAGCCATTTCACCGGTAGATCGGGGCTAAGCTATGCAGGTTCCGCATTAACGTTTCCGCGCCACACTCCCTCAGGCGCCTTTTCATGTTCAGTACGGCCAGGAGCTCGACGAGCAATGCGTTCAGGATTTCTCGCGGGATATACGCAATTGAGAACACGGCCAGGATCGGCATGAACGGAGTCGACCGTTGGATCCAGCGCAAGCGAATCGCCGAGGCAGTCCGATGGATGCCCAAGGGCATCGATGTCCTTGACGTCGGACGTGCGGATGGTGCCCTGTTTCGACAGGCATCCTCTCTGGTCAAGTCGGGTATCGGAATCGAAGTTCATGAACCGACATCGTGGTCGACTGGTCCCTACGAATTCCGGCGTGGCACGTCCCCGAGGTTCTCGACGGCAGCGAGACTTTCGATGCAGTCGTAATTCTGGCGGTTGTTGAACACGTGCCCGCGGATATCTGGCGAACCTGGGCTAGCACCATTCCGAGGTTGCTGAGGCTGGGAGGAAGATTCATATCACGGTCCCAGCGCCCGTCGTGGACAGAATCTCGATATTGGAATCCGCTTACGGATACTCGATGGCATGGAGGCCGAACAACATCATGGCTTCGATCCCCGCTTAATCCCTCAAGAGTTTGGCATCTCCTTCGATACGTCTGTTAGAAGACGCGGTTCGAATTTGGATTGAACCACCTAGGTCTGGTGTTCGAGCGGACATAACGCTCGAGAGTTGAAACCTTGACAAAGGGACCGTTGGCCGTCATCAACAAGAGACCTGGACCTGACTCCAAGAGTTCTCTTGTACTTCTGTGGCTGCGAAAGAACAAAGGAAATCTCGTCTGTTACACGGTATATGCAGCCGCCTATGCGGCCTTCAGCAGTGCTAGCAACCCCCACGTGTACGACAGTTATCCGGACAGCCACACCTATCTACCCATCAGTTTCCTTGGTCACGCAGTGCGGCTATGGACAATACCATTGCTGTATTTCTTCGGCGGGACTTCGGCGGGCCGGGTCGGTCTTCAGATCGTGATCGGCGTTGCCTGCTGGATAGCCCTTGCCGTACAAGTCGGTCGGGTACTGCAGGTTCGAATCATTCGTCTTGTCGCGCAGGCCTTGATACTCCTGATATCCCTGTGCGCCCCTGTCCTGCAATGGAATCGAATCATCTTGAGTGAGTCGCTCTCCATCTCGCTGGCAGTGTTATTGCTTGCCACTTCATTGGCCCTAGCCCGCCGCATGGATATTCGAGCACTTTCAGCTTTTTGGTGGTGGCCGTACTCTGGACGTTCACACGACAAGTACAGGCGTTTTTCATCGTCGTCCTCGCTATACCGTTTGTTCTCCTTGCTTGGAGACGACCCGAAGTTCGGCGTGTCGCTCTTATCGGGGGCTGGGTATGGTTGTGATTGGCGTCTGGGGACAGTGACGGCTCTGCAGACGTCGTCAGTGAGCCCGAGGGGAGATCGCAGCGACGAACCCCTCGGAAGTTCAGTTGGCAGGCATCATCCAGTTCCGAGCTATCAGCGATCCCGGAGAAATAGCCTACCTCCATAATCATGGGCTTCCTTACACCTCAGCTCTGAAGATCCCGCCGCCGTTTTCAACTGCTGGCCAGCCAGTAAACGTCACTCAGTTTGCCGATCCATATGCGGAATATCGAGCTCGGCGACGATCCGGCGTTCAAGCGATGGGCCGATAAGAAGGGCCAGTCGGTGTACCTCAAGTACCTGATCACTCATCCGTGGCAGCGGTGTCCAGCCTGTTATCAATGCTCCACAGCTAATGACCATGAACCCCGACTACATCGCCACACCAGCCCTGCCGTCGTGGGCGTCCACGCTTGTGTATGGCAACCTGAGTTCGGTCGCCAGTCCCAAACATGTCCTCAGGTGCGCCGAGCTCCTCCGATCCGATCTACGCCGATATCTTGATCAGCGTTGCGGCTGTGCTCGTCGTTCTGGCCGCTATTCGTCATCGATCCACACGGGTGATGTGGGTAGCTGTCTCCGCAATCGTGTTCATCGGAATTTGGACCATCGCCGTTTGGGATTTCGCGGCGACGGAATTGCCAAGGGAGCTAATAGAACCGGCGGTACTGTTTCATGTCACTGCCGTCGTCGCCATAGCGACCTCTTTGGATTCGTTGATCTCTGCCCCATCTCGAGACTCCCAGATACGAAGGTCGGCCGAAGAAGGGTTGCACTATCGTCCGACGGCAGTTCGTTAGACGAGATTGGCGTGCGCGAACCTTGGCGAGGAGCGGACGAGGCCCGACTTGAGGTGCGCTCGCTGAGGCCAAGGACCGGATCCGGTCTGGCACCGCGACCTGACCTGTCTCGGGCGTCAACCTCCAGCGGGTGGTCATACCAACTTGCACACATGGAAGTCAACTCGGTCCGCCACGCCGTTGCGAGCCGTTACCTTGCCCGTCGGCAAGCCGAACTCGTTAGACCGTTTACGGACAACTCCCGGTCGGATTTAGCTTTCCGTGACTCAGACGGTACATGCAGCCGTGCGCGATACGTAGATCCCGCAAAGAGCGACAGATGAAGGACCTCGGCGATATGGACCTGCATTCTGGTGAGTGTGGGTGGTTGATAGAAGTTCAAGTTATTCAGTATCTCGGGGCCGGTCGCCCTGTCGATGTTTTCGGCGGTCGAAGCGGACTTGAGTTCAGCCGCGTGGATTGTCCGCGCTCCGTCCAAGCCGTTCCCGATCCCGATAACGGACTGTAAGACCACAAAAGCCAGCATCAGCAAAATCGCATATCGATAGGACTTCGGCCTCTCAACGACCAGGGACCCTTCGAAGGATCTCCCCGGATCAGCCTCACGCCGGGTCACTATCCGGCTGAGTAATACCATGTACACGCCGATCAGTATCCACACGTCGTAGATTGTGTAACCCGAAGAACTTGCGCCCCAATAGCCGAGTTCGTGTCGTCCGAGAGACACGAGAATTGAAAAGAACAGACCAAAGCAAATGAGCGCTGCTCCCACGGGACTCGCGCTCGTCTTGTCCCGTCGGAGTCCGCATAGTCCGAGGGCCGCCAACGCAACAATGACGATGACCAGTCCCAAGAAGAAGATTCCAGCATTGCTCCCGCCAGGCCTGATTGGGACACCAAGCACATCACCTATCGCGAAGATGGAGAAGTAGGCTGGGAAGATCGAGTGTTGGGTGAGAGAACTCGGCAAAGCCGACCCCGCCTGTATGTTCAAGTGGTAGAGGTAGAGCGCCGTAGTGACGCATCCGGCGACGATCCAAGCCGTCGCGATGTGCCGTGAGCGACCGCGGTAGAGAATGAGCACCATTCCGATCGGCCAGACCAGAAGGCCCTGCAAAGAAGAAAAGCTTCCAATCACCCCAGCAACGATGGCAAGTGCCAGCGTGAGCACGGTTACTTCGGTGCGGTCGATCAGCACCACCACCGAGGCCAGCGCCAATAAGACGAGATACCAGGCCAACTGAAATCCCCAAAGCGTGGCTCCATACTGGACAACAGAGCAGGCCAAAATGACAACTGGGCAGTAATAGAGCCACGGAATCGTAGGTGATCGCCGTTTGTGGGCATGTATCAAGAGAAACGTCGCAGACACGAGCATCAGGCCGCTTACGAGCTCTTCCACTCGGACATTGAAGTGGGTGGTGTGAGCCAACAAAATGACCACGAGGTCGGGGAAGAGGAGCCTGTCTTCGTTGTGTTGTGTCCATAGTGCGCCGCAGCTCAATGGATGCGAGTAACACTGGTGAATTACCGTCATGTCACTCCAACCATCTTGATACGGGACGTTGACCCCGTAATGCAAGATGAAGAAAAAGTAAACGAAGATCGGAGCTCCGAATCCGACGACCGTGGCTACGTTCACCAACTTGGGGCTCAGATGATCGACAAAACGTGGCCGAGCAATTGCTTCAGCCTGTGGACCGGAAGCTGTCACTATAGAGAGAGGCGTTTGATCAGGCACCGCCGAGCACCGACGTAAGCAATTTGGAGAGTTGGGGCTCCATCAACTGTGTGGCAGCGGACGTCAAGTGATTCGTGTCGGCATAGAGAAGACGGCCGTGGAGTTCCAATGGACATCCAGCCTCGTCGCAAAGGTAGTTCGCGGTGGCGAATACCGGAACTGACGGATCGGCCGTGAGAACACCAAGGTCTGCTCTCATTAGAGGCTCGCCAATCGATAATGCCGCCTGCCTCGTGGCTTCGCAGGCCGCAAGCGACTGCGTCTGCGAGACGCATTCGGAGGGCTGATAAGGCAGCGTGGGATCGTCAAGTATCACTGCCGGGTGAATTCCTTGGTCCTGCATCTGTTCCAAAAAGGTCTTGAATGCGTTTCGCCACAGCCTCACCTGCACGGGTTCACTAGGAACGTTGCCATTCTTGTCCAGAATCAGTCCCAAATATTGTCGATCGTGTTCGGACAGAATGACACCGGCCGGCTTCAACTCCGTCAGGGCCTTCATGCCCTGAGCTCGCGCTGCAAGACACTGCGACGTGCTCGTCGGTCCGTTGGCAATAGCCGGTTCCACGACGATCGGGATGAACGGACACCCAGACGTCATGAATCCGTCGATGCGAACGTGTTGTCTCGCAGCGACGGTACTCAGTGCATTGAACCAGGTCTCCGCATGCGAGTCACCGACCAACGCGACGACGGTCGAGCTGCTGAGATCGCCACCCGCACAGTAGGAGATACCCTGAGGCGTCGTCGCGGGCGTACAAATCGGAAAAAAATTCTTCATCGCAGAATCTAGAAGGTTTTGGTACGAAGCCGGCGTGCTCTGTGCTGCCAACTCCCATACCCCACCGGCAGTCCCCAGCGTGACGCCAGTGATCGCCAGTCCAACCAGAAATGTCCGCCGGGAAGATCGAAGGAGCGACTTACTGAATCGGAGTGGATTCTCAACCACTCTGAACGCTATGTAGGCCGCGCCGAGCGAGGCAAGCGCAGCGCTAAATCGGAGGGGGATGCTGCTGTTCCCGAATGCCAGCACCGCCAAAATTATGAAGGGCCAATGCCAGAGATACCACGAATATGAAAGGCGACCGACCCATCTCATTTGTCGTATCCCGAGCATACGCATCACGAGAGTGGGATCAGACGAATCGGCCATTTGTCCGGCAAGGATGAGCAGACCGGCGCCAGCCACTGGCAAGAGCGCATTCGTCCCTGGATACGGAGTCGAATTGTTGAACACCAGGTCGGCATAGGCTATCGCCGCCAATCCAGCGATACCCAAGGCGAGACTGCACC
The DNA here is from genome assembly GCA_963755375.1 of uncultured Acidimicrobiaceae bacterium. Taxonomy (GTDB): domain Bacteria; phylum Actinomycetota; class Acidimicrobiia; order Acidimicrobiales; family RAAP-2; genus Bog-473. The sequence goes on from CAVWKG010000016.1 coordinate 1,779,971, forward strand.
ACGACGGAACCTTGCGAACCGCTAGCGAAGCAATCAGCCCGCCCAAGGCAAACTCCCATGCCCGGGTCGGGAGACTGAAGAATGCCCACGAGCTTCCCTCGCGCGTCAGAACGACGTTCGCCGTGAACGACGTTGCCAAAACGATCGCAAAGATCGGAAGCGCCAGGTTGCGTACGAGCACCCCGGTGCGCCTGCTCAAGAGGATGGCTGAATACAGAATGAACGGCCAAACCAGGTAGAACTGCTCCTCCACCCCGAGTGACCATGTGTGAAGAAAGGGGCTCTTGTTGATATTCGCCGCAAAATAGTTCTGAGCCTGGAAGCCGAACACAATGTTCGATATGTAGAGGGCCGCCGAAGCTCCCTGCTTCGATATCTGCAGCATGTCGAAGGGGGTGACGATCAGCCAACTTGCTATGAGAGTGACGATGACCATCAGTGCCAATCCCGGCACTAAGCGTCTGACCCTTCTGGCCCAAAATCGAGTCAGCATGATCGCGTTAGTGCTGCTCGATTCCTCGAGAAGAATTCGGGTAATAAGGAACCCCGAAATAACGAAAAAGATATCGACACCAATGAATCCCCCAGGGAATCCCGGCAGTCCAGCGTGGTACGCGACGATCAAAAGGATTGCGATTGCCCGCATTCCTTCGATGTCGCCACGGAAGCGCCCCGAGGTGGTACGGCGCGAATCTTGGCGTCCGCGGAAGAGCGACCGTTCCTGACCAGTTGACGGCGAGACTTCCGAAGTTGCGCTACTCACTCGAACCACAGAGTAATCTCGCGTGTTGCAGTAGAGCTGTGCGGCAGCACATGCTCCCATTATTGACCCCGAGTGATAACCATACGGATCTGCCCAGCCCTGGCGGGACTCCAAAGCGCGCGGTGATCAGTGACCCACGAGCGGCGACTCTGTCCTTGCCGACACGCTCCGTCGAGTCTCCCTTTTCGTCCCGTTCGGCGTGTCGGCGGTGGACGAGAGATCGGTCAGGCCTCGAGTAACATTGGACGTGGGTCAAGAGCCCCGCTCTCGAGCTCTACAGGTTGTAGTCATGGACGAAGATCTTGACGATCAACCACGAAAGCATGATGACGGTACCGGCAACGATCCAACGGGTTGAATGCAGCACTCTCCTCTCTCGGCGAAAGCAGTCAATGGTGAGTAGTGGCAAGGCCACGAACGGGTACAGGTAGCGGCCTTGTGCATCGGTGACTGGCCACCCCAGCGGTGTTCCATAGACGAATAGGGTTGTCTCGACCAGAATGATTCCGGCCACCGTCAGCACGATCGGGAGCCACGCCAGGGTCAGCGTCCCATAGGTGCTCTGGCGTTTCTCACCGAACTGCAGCTGATAGGCGTACCACAACGTCAACGCACCGATGATCACCAGTCCCACCGGAGCATAGATATTGTCGGGAACCTTGGGGCGTGGAAAACCGATCGAAAAGACGAACCCCGGCAGCCAGCGCGCCTCTCCCATGCTCTCGAAGAATGTTCGCGCCAGGACCCAGGCATAACCGAACGGGTCGTGCAGGATGTAGTGGATCTGCTTGTCCGGATTCAAGCCGTAGACGTTGCCAATCTTTATGTGGCGTGTGACAAAGCTCCACACGCCCGCGAGTGCCACGACGACGACCGCGGCACTGGCCTGGACAATCACGGGGTGGGGGCGCGTCCGGCTGATGCCCGGGGCTGGCACCATGAACAAGAGCGGAGCGAAGATGAACATCGTGGGCTTCGTGAGCGTCAGCGCGGCGAGCACGACGAAGAGGACGGGGAACGTACGCCTATCCGGCACCTCCTGGTGTCGGCAGCGCAGTGTGATGCTGACAGCCAGGACCGCCAGGGCAATAGGCATCGGGTCGGCCGAATAGGTGGAGGCCAACAGGAGCGTCGTGGGGAACAAGCCCAGCACGAAGATCACCTGCTTACCCACTGGAATCAGACGGATCGCCACATAGAACATCCCAACGAAGGTGAGGAGAGTTGCGAAGCGACCGCCAAAGAAGATCAACGGGATCGGCGCGCCCACGGCCCGTAGGATGCCCACGGCAATGATTTCAGGCAGGTAGGCGATGGGGGCATTGAAGGCGGCGGTCCCATATGCGCCGAAGACGGGCTTGGCATTGCACGGGCGGGGACTGTGCCAATACTGGGAAAACGAGAACGATGCTCGCGCCGACGCCGCGTTGGCAAAGTGATTCATATAAAGGGATACGCATTGTGGAACGGGACCGCCAGTTCGGCCATGCGCATAACCGAACGCTCCGCTGACGAAGGTCCAGACTCGATAGAAATGCCTCACTTCGTCAAGCCCTTGACCCGGTGGCTGGGCAAATACCAGGAACGTGCCGACCGTAAGTGCCAAAACGACGTAGAGCGTCGGGAGCTCTTTGAGCTTGCGGACCATCTGCTCGGCGCTGGCTTGGACTGGCATCGGCTGGCTTTTCGGTTGTGGGAGAGGGGCCATGACTTTCGCGGCGCCGATCCTTCAGATCGGTCGAAGGTCCGCCGGACGTATTTCTACCAAATCCCGCATAGCCCTCTCCGGTCGGATCCGGCCTCTCGTTACCACCCGTGCCAGACTCCTCCTCATAGAGTCCGGCACGGGTAGTAATGTCTCCGCTTGCTCCGGCAAGCAGTGAAAGGGCGGTCGTGCGGTTCGCAGACAAGACGGTGGTGGTGACCGGGGCCGGCGGCTTCATTGGTAGCGCTCTCGTCGAGCGTCTCGTGGGGGTTGGCGCCCGGGTCCGGGCGATGTTGCGGTACACCTCCCGTGCCGAACGAGGATGTCTCAGCTATGTCTCCGCGCCAGTGATGGGGCAGGTCGAGATCACCTTTGGCGATGTCAGGGATGTCGACGCGATGCGTGAGATCATCCGCGGCGCCGATGCGATATTTCACCTTTCGGCTCTCGTGGGTATCCCCTACTCCTACGAGCACCCGCAAGAGGTGATCGATACAAACATACTGGGCACAGCCAACGTTCTCCTGGTCGCAAAGGAGCTAGGTAGCCTTGAGCGCGTCGTCCTCACCTCGACAAGTGAGGTCTACGGTTCCGCTTTGTATACGCCAATCGATGAGCAGCACCCGTTGCAGGCGCAGTCGCCCTACAGCGCGACCAAGATCGCCTCGGATGCGTTGGGCCTCAGCTTCAATCGTTCGTTCGGTATGCCAATCACAATCGTCCGCCCATTCAACGCCTATGGGCCGCGCCAGTCCGCCCGCGCTGTGATTCCGACCATCATCAGTCAAGCCTTGACCAACAGAAAGCTAAAACTCGGGGCGGTAGACACGATTCGCGACTTCACCTATGTGGAGGACACGGCACGTGGCTTCGTAGATGTGGCTTCCTCTGAGGCGGCGCTAGGAGAGGTGGTGAATCTCGGTTCCGGGGTTGAAACCAGCATCCGTGACGTTATAGATCAGGTCGCCAAGATTGTTGGTCATGATCTCGAGATCATCCTCGAGGATCGTCGGGTTCGTCCGGAAAAGAGCGAGGTATCCCGGCTGCACGCCGAGAGCTCAAAAGCCCTTCAGTTGGCTGGCTGGCGTGCCGAGGTGTCACTCGACGAGGGACTTCGTCGGACGACAGATTGGATCGAGGCGCATCTCGACGCGTACCGGACCCAGGAGTATGCCGTATGAAGAGCGTCCTGCTCGCGGGCGGTCTCGGCGTCCGCTTACGCCCTCTCACCTACAGCATCCCCAAGCCGCTTTTGCCGGTCGGCGAGCATCCGATTCTCGAAGAGATCATTATCCGCTTGAAGCGCTTCGAACTGCGCGACATCGTCATCGCAGTCGGCTATCGGGCTGAGCTGATCGAGACATATTTCCGAGACGGCTCCCAACTGGGAGTGCACGTCGAGTACGCCCACGAGTCTGAACCCCTTGGTACGGCGGGGCCCCTCGCACTTGTTCGAAAGCAATTCGGACACACCGCTAAGGACAGCGATTCTTTGCTCGTGATGAACGGTGACTTGCTCACCGAGATCGATTTACGTCGATTGATCGACGTTCACGAAAAAGGCAGTAACGACATAACCGTGGTCACGCGAGAGTTTCAGCTAAAACATCCGTACGGTGTCATCGAGCTTGACGGCGATCGCATTACCAATGTGGTCGAGAAACCAACCGTTGTCGACACCATAAATGCAGGAATCTACGTCTTTCGCTGGTCGGCGCTGGAACTCGTGCCAGACGGACAGCCGTTCGAGATGCCTGAACTGTTGAACATCGCGCTCCATTCGGGACGTGCCGTTCGGGCGTACCCGTTCGCCGGGCCGTGGTTGGCGATCGACGGGATGGAACAGCTCGAGGACGCCGCTCGCATCGTTAGTGCTGCCCACGTCAGTGCTGCCCGCGAATGAAGCTCTCCATCATCATCCCTGTACGCAACGAAGTACAGACTATTGCCACGCTGGTCGAGCGCGTGCGGGCCGTGGACTACGGCATGTCCAGAGAGATCATCGTCGTCGACGGCGCTTCGACCGACGGCACGCGTGAAGCGCTTCAGGCACTCCCGACCTCTCCCGAAATTTTGCTGGTGTTGGAAGATCAAGCTCGGGGCAAGGGTCGCGCTGTACGGACCGGATTTGAACGAGCCACGGGCGAAATTCTGGTTGTACAGGACGCAGACTTAGAGCTAGATCCTGCCCAGATACCATTGTTGCTCGAACACCTTGAGAACGGAGGGCGACCGGCAGTCTTCGGATCACGCTTCAAAGACCAAGGGCGCGGCGACACTCCCCTTTTGAGCTACGCGGGTAACAAGATCCTCACATGGTCAGCGAATGTGCTCTTCTTCACCCATATGACCGATATCTTGACGTGCTACAAGGTACTGCGGTCGGATGTGGTGAAAGCGCTCAACCTGCAATGTGACGGATTCGACTTCGATGCCGAGGTCCCGTGCCGACTATTGCGTCAGGGTTATCAGATTCTCGAAATTCCCGTCGCCTACAACCCGAGATCCATCGATGAAGGTAAGAAGCTGACACCCAGGGTAGGCTGGAGCGTCTTGCGCGCCATCCTGCACGTTCGGTTCTCGAGATCCTCGGCGCGTTTTGATCTGGCCGCGCCGGTGGGATACCAATAAGTCGAACGTCGTTCCAAGCCGGTATCTTAAGGCTTTCTGAAGTGAACCAAGCCCCACCACCCAACCTCGTCCCCCTCCCCCGACACCAATCCTCGCGTAGGCCTCTTGAAAGGACGTTTCTAGGTGGGTTCAGCGCTGCGATCCGAGCCGTGACGCGGCTACAGGGGCCACTTCACCGCTGACTTCGGTTCTCCACACGCACCTCGACCGGAGGGGTCGTGACCGTTCGACCTCCGGAGTCACTGACGGTGGCGTCGATCGTGTAGCTGCCGTTGGGCACTGTCGAGGTGTACCATCCACCGATCCAGCCGTAATGGGTCCGAGTACCAGTGGCGATGATGGCGCCTTCACGGCCGGGTCCGCTGAGGACGTAGTCAACCTTCGTGATGTCGAACAGGGTTGAGACGGCAACGTCGAGGAACTGCCTGCCGTGAAGCGTCGACCCGTTAAGGGGAAGGTTCACGGTCGCGCGTAAAGGCAAACTGTAGAGATCGATCGGCTTTTCGCTCAGGTATCTCGTTGCGTCACCTGTGCCGAAGAGGCTGAGGCGATGGTCCTTGGCTATCGTGATCTGACGGCGAAGGGACTGGGCCGTTTCCAGCCAATCGAGGTCGCCGACGACCGTGTCCGGGTATTGGTTGGCCCTGACGGTCACCTGTCCCATATAGAGCCGGTTCTGGCGTATCGCTCGCGCCTGGGAAAGGCCGTTGGCCGATCCGAATATGACGATGACGACGATGCCCGCCCCGACGACGACCCGAGCGAGAGTGAACAGGGGATCGGAGAAGATGTGCCGCTGTCGACCAATGCTTCGCTCCGGCGACCGAGCACCATGTTCGGGCGATCGCAGCTCGGATGCGACAGGTGGGTCCAGGACGGCGAGGTACAAACCGACGAGGACGAAGATGGCGAAGACCGTGTAGCGGTCCGCCGAGTCGAATCCAAAGACGGCGAGACCAGTTCGACCGTACGCGGTCAATCCCGAGAAGAGGAGCCCGAAGAGGATCAGCGAGAGGGCGAACGGACGGCCTCCCGTGGTCGTCCTCTCCCGAGGAGTGAACCGCACCAGCGCCCAGATCGCCGTCACGACCAGCACCGAGCCGAAGACCGTCACCAGGACGCCCGGCTGGCCTTCTCCCACGATGTCACCCACGACCCGGACGAAGAAGGTGAGCACGGCCGCCGGACCCGGGGCGGACGACTGCGCGGCGTTGAAGTCGTAGCCGACGGAGTAGATCACGCCGGCCAGGACGGCGGAGACGATCCAGGCAAAGGCGAGGTGACCGGGCCGGCGCCTCAGGTAGATGAGCAGGAGTCCGGCCGGCCACACGAGCAAGCCCTGGAGCGACGAGAAGCTCGCGATGACGGCCGCGGCGATGGCACATCCGAAGACGGGCCATCGCTGCGGCTCCTGGTCCAGGAGGAACAAGGCCAGGGCGACGGTCAGAAGCACCAGGTACCAGGCCATCTGGAAGCCCCAGAGGGTGTTGCCGGCCTGGGCGAGCGAGAGCAGCAGGAACGCCACCGGGCAGTACCAGATCCACCGCCTCTCCGGTGAGCGACGTTTGTGAGCGCAGATGACGAGCGCCGTGGCGCCGAACGCCATGAGGGCACTCAGGTACTCCTCGGTCACCACATTGAAATGAGTGGTGTAGGCGAGGGCCAGGACGATCAGGTTGGGGAAGAAGATGCGGTTCTCGTAGTGCTGTGACCACAGCGTCGAGGGGTGGAGGGTGCCCGAGTACGCATGACCGATCAGTCCCACGTCGTCCCACTGGTCCGCGTAGATGACGTTGACCCCGTAGCCGTGGATCATCCAGAGATAGGACACCGCGGGGATGGCGAAGCCGACGAGAGTAGCGATGGGGATCAGCCACGAACGCCAGTCCGAGCGCGGTGACGCGATGGTTCCGGGGCCAGGCAATTCGACACCCGTAGCCGGTTCTGACGACGTCGCTGTGTCGACCATGTCTCGTCCTGACCGATAAGACATCTAGCCGGTTCCTATCGGGGAACCTATCCGTGCAAGAGACGCCGGCATAGGCCCAGGTCGGGTGACGATCCGGTCACGTCGGCCACCGATACCGGCGATGGGGACCCGCTGGGGCTCACGGCGACGACAGCGGGGCCCTTTCCGCTCAGATAGTGCACGAACATGGTCGATCCGTACCACGAAACCAAGATCTGGTTGAGCGTCGGGTCCGTCATCACTCCGACACGGTACTGGAGGTGCTCCTGGGGGGGGAAGTTCCATCCGACGGGGTCCGGCCAGGTGTTGGGGGGAGTTCCGGGGTTCTCGAGGCGGATGTTGAAGAAGCCGCCGCCCGCCGGTTCGACAACGAGCGTCGACGAGCCGAACCGAAGCAGCGGGACGGCGGTCCGGATGCTTTGAGGCGGCACGTTGAAGGTGATCCCCACGGTGGTGTTAATGGCTCTCGTCTGCTCGACCGGGATCCATGTGTAGTGCATGATCTGCTGTCCCGGTGAGTCCCAGAACGCAGAGCCGGTGGAGAGATAGAGACCAGTGCATCCCGGCGCCGCGTAGAGCTGGTTGCCCGGGGCCCAGTACGGAAGCGAGCCACTGCGGATCACGGAGGTCGACTGAGAGCCCGGACTGAGCGACCGTTGAACTGTGAGGTAGTTCTTGGCCTGCGTGGTCGTCCACTGCGGATCCGGTGACGCTGCGATCGCGAGGTTGGCGGCGACGCTGAAGAGAGCGAGCACGACCAGCAGCGAAACCGCCGCGTTCACGACGGCGCGCCGCCGACCGCCGATGCGATGGCAGATGTCGACGAGGCCGACTGCGCTGGCGAGGATGAGAAAGGGGAGCAGGTCGGCCGAGTAGCGGTTGAAGATGAAGCCGAAGAAGAAGACACCGGCCCCTCCGGCGGCCCCGGCGATCAGCGGTATACGGGTCAGGCTGATGGCGCCGGAGCCCCGTGGCCTGAACGCCGCCACCACGCCCCAGCAGCTGAGCAGGAAGAGAAGCGGCATCGACGCCGTAATGCTGGCCGTCGGCTGCGTCTGATCGAGCACCACCTTGCCCACCGGGAGTGGGTAGTGGGCGGGGAGCGTAATGAAGGGGAACGTGCCCGTGAGGTGCAGTCCGGCCGGTTGGAAGTAGGCGACCAGGGTGCTCGGCAGGAAGTGGAGGCCGAACGGTGTGCCACCATTCACGGCGAGAAAGTACCGGCGATGGGCGTTGACGTGGGTCCATACCTGGTCTTGCAGTGGGTAGCCGCCGATGGGAGCGCGGTACTTCGCCCAGCCGATGGCGGCCACGACGAGCAGCGGCACCAGTCCCGCGAGCGCGGTCGAGACGGCAAAACGTCGATCGGTCGGTCGCCTGCGGGCCAGAGCGAGCCAGCCCGCCGCGAGCAGAGCACCGAGAGCGCAGGCATAGCCAGTCGAGGGGCGGTCGAGGTTCGTGGCGAGCACGAGGCATCCGAGCAGCAACACCCGTCGACGCGAGGGTCGCTCGAGGACACCTAAAAGGGCGAAGAGGACCCCGGTCGTCAGAGCCACGCTCCACGCCATGTCCTCGTTGTAGACGTCCGGAGAGGAGGCAAGGTACAGCAGCACGGACCCACCGGTCACCGAAGCTGCGAGCACCCCGTAGCAGGCCGCCTCTCCCCGACCGAGTGGCACCGGCCCGCGTATGAGGTGGCGTGTTCTCCAGAGGAGAAGCGACGTGAACAGGCCGGTGACAATCCAGGCCAGCAGGAGCGAGGGAGCCGTCAGCTGCCCGTCGAGACTGCTCGTGACCAGGAGAACCGGCATGCGCAGCAGAGCCGGGAAGAGCCCGAAATAGGTGTACGAGTGACCGCCGTAGATGAAGGCCTCGATGCCGATCGACCCGTTCGGGATGTACAGGTGACCGTGGAACAACGCCCGCGCCTGGATGTCGTAGAAGTTGTCCGGCGCCACGCTCCTGAGTGGGTCGAGTCCTCCCGACCAGAGGTCCCAAAGGGTCCAGAGGTACGGCACGGTGATGACGGCGATCCCGATGAGAACGGCCCAGGTGAAGCGCCTGCGGTTGGCTCCGAGATCTGGGGGTCCCTGGATATCCTCGATTGTCTCGCGAGGCCTGAGGTCGGTGAAGGTGGCGCTCATGTCCCAGAGAGTGGCTCAATCGGCCGGCAAATCCGGAAGGTCTCCGGAGGAAACCCCCTGCGCCAGGGATCGTTGACAGCCTGGTTGCCGACGGCGATCCACCGGTCAGTCGCCCGCTCTCCCATCTGCAGCCTGTCTCCGTCCGATACCAACATCGGTCAGCGGTCGCCCACCAGGCTGTGGCAGAGCGCCGTCGGATGGGGCGGCGTCGCCATCGGGACCTCCGCGACCGTGATGACCGGTGTCGTGCCCGGGGGAGGCTGAGGAGTCGCCCGGACGATGATCGGTCCTCGTCCGGCGATGTAGTGATCGAGGTACTGCCACCCGTACCAAGTAAGGACCAGAGAATGGAGATTGGGATCGACGGTGACGGTGAAGCGGCTCTGCGAATGCAGGTAGGTGATGGGGAGGACCCAACCGTGCGGTGGGGGCCACGCGATCGAGGTTCCCGAGTTCTCGAGCACGAGGCGCACGGAACCTGGCGGCACCGGCACGAGGACGAGCGACGCCCTGCCGAATGTCATCAGCGTCACCGGATGGGTCAAAAGGCTGGGCGGCCGGTTGAACGTGAACCCGATCTCGCGGGTGAAGGCGGGGCTCTGTTCGACCGGCGTCCAGGTGTAGTGCTCGATCTGTTGGCCCGGCACCGACGAACTGTCGTCACCGCTCGAGAGGTAGAGGCCGGAGCAGTGGTTGACCGCGAACAGCTCGCCCGCGGGAGCCCAGTAGGGAAGCGGCCCTTGCGTCCGAACGCTGGCACCGAGCGAACCGAGGCTCAGCGACTGCTGGGCCGATACGTACCCTGCCAACTGGGTCTGCGTGAATTGTGGGACCGGGAACGCCGCGACGGCCACGTTGGCGGCGACCCCATAGGCGGCGAGTGCGCTGAGGCCCCCGAGCGCCCATCCTCGCGCCCTGCGGCTACGCCCCTCGAGGAGGCGCCAGACCTCGATCATGCCGACCGCCGACGCGACGATGAAGAAGGGCATGAAGTCCGCGATGTACCGCTGGGAGATGTAGCCCCAGACGACGACCCCGCCCGTCCCCACGACCCCGGTGAGCAGGATCAGCCGCGCCAGACGCACGCGACCGGGACCCCGCCGCCGGAACGCCGTCACCGTCCCCCAGACGCCGAGCACGATGAGCAACGGAGCCGTCGTGGTCATGCTGGCCGTCGGGTAGGTCAACTCCATCACCGCCCCGAGGCCTGAGGCGGGGGACCCGGGCGGGGTGATGAACGGGAACAGCGTGGAGAAGCGGACTCCGAAAGGCTGGAAGTAGGCCCACAACTGGGCAGGGATATGGTCGAGGTTCTCCGGCTTTCCGCCGTTAGCGGCGAGGAAGTAGCGGCGGTACACGTTGAGGTGGGTCCACACCTGGTCCTGCAGCGGCAGCCCGACAGGAATGCCGAATTTCGCGTAGTTCACGGCCGCGTTGATGAGGAAGCCAACCAAGCCGATCGCCACTAACGGGATCGCCCAACGACGGGCGGCCGTTCCCCCCTTGCCCAGGAGGAACCATGCAGCCACGAGGCCGCAACCGATTGTGGCCGCGTAGCCGCCCGGTGTCCGGTCGAGGTTCGCGCACACCACCAGCACGGCGACGGCGGCCATCTGGCGCCACGACGGCCGCTCCTGGATGCCGAGCAGCACGAAGAAACTTCCCACGACGAGCGGGATGCTCCAGGCGAAGTCCTCGTTGTAGACGAAGGGCGTCGCCGCCAGGTAGACGACGACCGAGCCGCCCATCACGCCGGCCATCAGCGCACCGTACGAGGCCGCCTCGGCCCGGCCGACGAGCGCGGTGCCACGGATAAGGACCCGCAGCCGCCAGAGGAGCAGGGCGGTGAAGATGGCGGTGGCGAACCAGGCGAGGAGGAGCGAAGGAGCCGTGAGGTCGCCGTCGAGGCGGCTGGTGAAGAGCAGGATCGGCATCCGGATCAACGAAGGGAAGATCCCGAAGTAGGTGAACTCGTGGCCGTCGTGGACGAACGCCTCGATGCTCAATTGGCCGTTGGGGATCCACAGGTGGCCATGGAACATGGCTCGGGCCTGGCGGTCGTAGAAGTAGTCGAAGGAGACGCCTCGAATCACGTTGACCTTGCCGGACCACAGGTCCCACAGCAGCCACAGCGTGAAGGGCAGGGTCAGCGCCGTTCCGGTCACCGCCGCGATGGTGAACCGCCGGCGGCTTACCTCCGCTGGCGAACGCGTCGTGAAGGCATCCCGGTCCTCAACGCGCCCCTCGTCGACCTGCTCTGGACCGGCGATGGTGGTGGTGGCCATCACTGACCCCCTCGACGCTCGAAGTCGCCACTGTTCTCAGGCGTCCAGTCCTCGTTGAGATAGAGGAGGAGGTTCACCCGCCGCTGCCACGAGGACCAACACGGGTGGACGGTGAAGTGAGGGTGGTCGTTGAGAAACCCACCGGTTGTGGTCCGGTGAAGACCGCCACCGTCGGGCGATGAACTGGGGATGAGGTTCTCCACCCCGATGAGGTCGCTCACGGAGCTGGCGAACCTCGGCGAATTGGGCTCGGCCGGACTCTGTTGGAGCGTGGGGCCCCAGATCGTCGCCGGTTCCGTGTTGGAGAACTTCCGCTCGTTGGCGTGTAGGAATTGTTCCACTGTTGGGAGTGGAGAACTGAAAATGCCCTGACAGCCCGTTCCGTCGCCGCCGGCACGAGGAAGTCGTCGATCACGATGTGCGGATGGAGATCGGCCGTTCGGTATCGCGCCCGGAAGCTCTCGAGGTCCTGCTCAAGGCGGTCCAGACCGATGGCCGGAGCGGCGGACTGCCGGTCTTGGAGCTCGTCATCGGCGACCCCTGCAGCGATGGCCCGAACGATGCCAGCGGCGCTGCGGTAGCAGATGTCGGCGCTCATCCCCCCGCCGTTCGACGACAGCCCAAGCCTCGGACAAAAATTCTCTCGGTCATTGATTCTTCCCCGCACGTGGTCTAGGTCCTTACGTACCCTCGGCCTCAACCTGCCTTGCATCCGCGGGCCGGACCTCAGGCCTGGGTCCGACCTCAGTTCGGCCCCAGCTTCGGTACCCGCGATCTGCGCGAATAACCGGTTCAGGATGATGAACTGAGCAGCCACAGTATCCCAAAGGCGCTGACGTTCGCCCCCACGACGAGAACGCGGGGCAAGGTGGGTGCAGGTCGTGCTCATTGGCGAATCGGTTTGTCCAGGAGGCCCGTGACCAGGACAATCCGATGCTGACGAGGGGACAATGACTCCGAATGGCAGGACCTCTCGCCAGCGTTACCAGAGTGAAGAAGCGCCGCCCGTGCGCCGCACCCACTGCCGGTTGGGAACTTGGAGCAACGAGCCAGATCTCGGCCCAGATAGGCGCTATGAAGAAAACCCCCATTCTGTTGGCCACAGCACCGCGGGCTGAAGTTTGCAAATGCCCCTCCGAAACACACTCCCGCGCACGCAGGACGTGCCTCGACATCGAGCGTGTCAGTGTCGGCGTTGCAAGGTCCAACCCTTGAATCTTCCCGCCCTCGCTCACTGAAGTTCCCACCCTTCCCGAGTGAGCTTAACCATCCAGCGGGTTGGACCCCCTTCGATGCTGACGAGCGACGAATGGGGTCCGCTCGAAGGGAGACCCGCTCCGCATGCTCGCACATGGGGAAGACGTGGAAGCACATGCACTGAGGGGTAGGGGCTGGATTTCCGCGATCGCCCCCATTCGGGCCGGCACCACAAGACCGTCCGGGCCGATACCAACTCGGAGAGAGTGCTCGATCAGACGCCGCTCGGCGCCGAATCCGCTCGAGCAGCTCAACGCGTACTTCGCGGCCCGCGCTTCGTCGACGACGGAAGTCTGGGCTTCTGCCATCGATGAGGAAGTGCGACCGCTCGGCTACGCGCTGAGCTACCGGAGCTTCGTCTGCCGGATGCGCAAACGGCGCTCCGGGCGACTGGGGGTATGGGAGGTCAAAGGACGCGACACCCTCGAGATCTGTCATCTGCTGGGTGAAGCGATCCGATGGGATTGGTCCGAGCGCCTCGGTTCGCCCTGGGGTGCGACGACCTACGTCCTCTTGGGCTCGTGGCCGCACTCAGACAAGGTGCGCGGCGTGCTAACCGATCGGATGGGACCAGGCCCGTCTGATAGAAGCAATCGAGGCGATCCGGTGTCTCGATGGGACGGCGAGGTGTAGAGGACCGACCGCTGGCCACCGCGATCGCGCCCGGGACGCGCGACATGCAACCTTCCTTCGCTCCTGTCGCCAAGCACTACGGGGCGGTCGTCGAGCGCTGCCTACCAAGACCGGGGCAATCGCAAGGGTCGGCCAAGTCCTCGCTGCGCTTCGTCTCGGGACGCTGGTGGCGCACTGTGGCGGTGGCCCCCGACGAAGCGCAGCGCTGCCTCGACACCTTCAGCTCGAGTATTGCCTTCCCTTGGATAGCGCTTGGCTTGGGGCATGGATTACGTGCTGGTTGTTCACAACCAGACTCTTCATGACGCCCAGCTGGCTCGGCCTGAGGGGTTCAGACCGAGTCGGCAACACCGCCGAGACGACGGGCCTCATCCGCCGCCGCGACCAGGCCGGCCGGTGAACCGGCGACTGCAGTTACCACCCCAATCGCGTACCCAAGCGGTCAGCTGACGATTAACTTCAGTTCTCCTTTTCGTGGATTCCTAGGTGCTGCTCTACGACCCTTAAACGGTCTGAGAGCTCGACTTCGGTCCGCAATTGGATTCCAGACTCATGGATGCGTTTGCGGCGCCCAGTCGCACCATCGGCCGTTCAATCGGCCGCAACAGAGACACCACGGTGTCTACGCCTCCCCAAATTGATCGCAAATGGCCCGAAGGATGTCTCCGTGCGGGCGGACGTCGACGTCATGGCCAGCGCAGTGCTGCGGCATGATCTCATGCGTGGGTGGCCGCCCTTTTCCTCACTGACCACCTAGCGGAGATGCGCATAGTCCGCTGGACAAGTCAGGAATCGCGTCGACGGACCGTCACGAACCAGTACGCTTCTTGTTCTCCACGCGCACCTCGAGCAGAGGGGTCCTGGCCGATCGACCTCCCGAGTCACGGACGGTGGCGTCGATCGTGTAGCTCCCGTTGGGAACTGTCGAGGTGTTCCATCCGCCGATCCAGCCGTAGTTGCTCTGATAACCGGTGCTTATGGTGGCGCCTTCAAGGCCCGGACCACTGAGGACGTAGTCAACCTTCGTGACGTCATACGCGTCGTTGACGACTATGTCGAGGAACTGCCTGCCGTGAAGGGTTGAGCCCTTGCGAGGAGTGACCCAGGCCGCGCTTGGCGGCGGAAACGAAAAAGGCCCTAACGGCCTTTCGCTTAGGTACCTGGCCGCGTCGCTGGTGGCGAAGAGGCTCAGGTGATGATCCCTGGCGATTGTGACTTGACGGCGAAGCCACTGAGGCGATTCCAACCCGGAGTAGAGGAAAAAGCTGACGACCGGGTCCGGGTACTGGTTGGCTCTGACGGTCACCAGTCCCACGGAGAGGCGGTTCTCGTGCACCACTCGCGCCTGGGTAATGCCGTTGCCCGATCCGAGTATCACGGTGATGACGATCCCTATGCCGACGACCGCTCTTGCGAGGGCGAACAGCGGATCGAAGTGGACTTGCCGCCGTCCACCAGTGCGTCGGGTCAGCTGCGGAAGTTCTGACGATTGCAGCTCGGGGGCGAGGGGCGGGTCGAGGACGGCGAGGTACAGACCGACGAGGATGAGAATGGCAAAGACCGTGTAGCGATACTCGTCGGTGGTTCCGAAGACGTTTGTAAATCGACCGTACGCGGTCAGTCCCGAGAAGAGGAGCCCAAAAAGGATCAGCGAGAGGGCGAACGGACGGCCTCCCGTGGTCGTCCTCTCCCGAGGAGTGAACCGCACCAGCGCCCAGATCGCCGTCACGACCAGCACCGAGCCGAAGACCGTCACCACGACGCCCGACTGAGTCTCTCCCAAGATGTCCCCCACGACCCGGACGAAGAAGGTGAGCAAGGGTGCCGGGTCGTGAAGCAGGACCTGGATCGGCGGCTGGGAGCCGTTGAAGTCGTAGCCGACGAAGTAGATCACGCCGACCAGGACGGCGGAGCCGATCCAGGCAGAGGCGAGGTGACCGGGCCGGCGCCTCAGGTAGATGAGCAGGAGGCCGGCCGGCCACACGAGCAAGCCCTGGATCGACGAGAAGCTCGCGATGACGGCTGCGGCGATGGCACATCCGAAGACGGGCCATCGCTGCGGCTCCTGGTCCAGGAGGAACAAGGCCAGGGCGACGGTCAGAAGCACCAGGTACCAGGCCATCTGGAAGCCCCAGAGGGTGTTGCCGGCCTGGGCGAGCGAGAGCAGCAGGAACGCCACCGGGCAGTACCAGATCCACCGCCTCTCCGGTGAGCGACGTTTGTGAGCGCAGATGACGAGCGCCGTGGCGCCGAACGCCATGAGGGCGCTCAGGTACTCCTCGGTCACCACATTGAAATGAGTGGTGTAGGCGAGGGCCAGGACGATCAGGTTGGGGAAGAAGATGCGGTTCTCATTGTGCTGTGTCCACAGCGTCGAGAAGTGGAGGGAGCCCGAGTACGCATGACCGATCAGGGCCACGTCGTTCCATTGGTCCAGAAAGATGACGTTGACACTGTAAATGTGGATCATCCAGAGATAGGACACCGCGGGGATGGCGAAGCCGAGGAAAGTGGCGACGGGGATCAGCCACGACCGCCAGTCCGAAGACGGTGACGCAACCGCTCTGCGGCCAGGAGATCCCACATCCTTCGTCGCTGGTGACGACGTCCCTGGATCGAGCAATGTCTCTCCCTGATTGAGGAACCCGCTAACCGATCGCCTTCGGGCACCTTATCCGCTCCGCTGGCGCGGGAGGGCCTCTGGTTCGGCCGGCCTCGGCCCGGCCGGCGGTTGGCGAGAGACGGCGCGGCGGACCGTGCAAAACCGGAAGGTTGATCGCGTCTCAACGAAGGCGGGCAGCATCGCTTACCACAACTCTCTGACCCTGTTCCCAGTCCTTAGCGCGCGGGTCAGTGTTTCGCATTTCGTCGGCCTGAGTTCGCAGGCGATCGCTGGGTGCCCGAAAAGAGCGCTCCTCTACAACGCTTACAAGGGGATGCAATCCGAAAAGGGCGCAAACGTGTAGAACACGGCCCTCTTGATCGGGTGGGATGATCCGGGAAGAACCTACGACCACGTCCCCCCGAGCGGTCCTACGTCCCGACCCGGCCGCAGCGGCAGGCGGAGTTCGGCTTCAAGTTCGACCGTTCCGACCACCGGGTCCCTGCGATCATGGTATCGCCCTCGGTTGAGCCGGGTTCGGCGTACTACGAGGAGTACCGCCACAACTCACTCATCGGCACTGTCCGGGAGCAGTGGGACCTCGGGAAGCCCTTCACGGGACGAGGCGCCGCGAATGTTTAGGAGTCCATTGTTGGGCTGGTGGCGACGACGAAAGGGCATCGGCACCGGCCTGGCCCCGGGTTGGCCTGACGGTCAGGGAGTGGTAAGCACGTCGGCCCTGTCCACGAGTTGCGGGCGCATCGTCCCGCGGCAGCGGTGCGAGCACCTTCATGGGCGGACGCGGGCCAAACACCTCCACCGCGCGTCTGGTGACGTTGATCACATTGCCGCTGGCACTGTGCTGTGTCGTATTCTCTTGCCCTTTAAGACTGTCCCGACAACCAGACCAATGACTCTTCAGGGTGAAGGTGCTGTGGGAACAGGACCACGGGCTCAGTGGCGTGAGAGGAGCACTTTCGCCTCCGCCGCAATTCGCGGCACCATCCATTCGGCGACCCAGAGTGATGCCCTCGGGCGGACGTAGTGCAGACCGTCGGGCCGTAGCGTCTGAAGGCATGGAACGGGGGACATTATCGGCCCACACGCGAACTTGTTCCCGCTCTTCGAAAGGGTCGGATTGAACCCTGGGACGACGTAGGGGCATGGGGGCCCCGAGGGGCAGACCCGGGGCACGAGGTTGACCACACCGACCTGGTTTGGATGGAGTGCAGCCACCTCCTGCAACAAAGCGTTCATACGTTCGTAGGAGATGTCGTCGGAATCTAACCCCGGATTCTTGTGGTATGCGGGTGGCTCCAAGACGAGAATGACTCTGGCACCAGTGGCGACCAGACTGTCCACACGAGCATTCATTCGCTGCAGCATCACCGCGTGCCACTGTGATGATCCCGACACCAGCACTTTGCTCCCACCTGATGTGAGGTCGACGAAGGAGCTGCGTTCGTCTGTGCTGCCCCACACGATGACCCGCGGGTCATAGCGCTCGATAGCTGTGGCTTGGGCGCGGTCGGCCTCACTCTGGCATTTTGCGGTGTATGCGGCGATGTTCAGACCGCCCACATAGAACGGGGTGAGCTGCCCGCTCACCACTCCGCATCCGACAACGGCTCCGGAGTGAAATTGCAGCCCGTACGTTGGCCCCACCGCCGCCAGCCCTGGGAGGAGGGTGCACGACGTCGAATCACCGATGACAACAACGGACTGATCTACGACGCCGCCTGACTTCGGCGAGACAGGGTGCCCAGATGCATACGTCGAGCGCAGGTGTGAGACCACCTTCGAGGACAGGTTGCAGCGCGAACCCGTGGTCGCCGCTCCCAGGCTGCCCAGATTGATCGTCGGCCTTCGCTCCTCGACGGTCGTCACCGCGAGGGTCGCACCAACGAGACACAGGCCCAAGACGACGCTGGCCACGGGCCTTCCCACTAGGGATTTCGCGTGACGCAGCGGGTTCTCCATCACGCAATAGGTGGCCGTCGCCACCGCTGCCGCGATTAGGAGCAAGAGGACGTTGTCCCAGACGGGAAGGCTGGTGGTCCCCCGGTACTGGGCGGCGATGACGAGGATCGGCCAATGCCAGAGGTAGAGCGAGTACGAGATCAGGCCGAGGAGCTGGAAAGGCCGCTGGCGGAGAAGGCACTCGACACCCCAGCTCGGTTGCCGTGCACCAGCAGCGATGATGAACGCGGCGCCAAGGACAGGCATCGCGGCCAGCGCTCCGGGGTACACCGTTGCCGATGTCAGCGTGACGCTCGCCACGACGATGGCACCGAGCCCGAGCCATGAGAGAAGCGCCGCCAAGGACTGAGGCATCCGGCGGAGGCTGTTTCCCGAAACGGCGATGAGAGCCCCGAGAGCAAGCTCCCAGGCCCGTGTCAAAGGTGAGAAGAACGCACTGGCCGCATTGCTGGACGTGAAGACGATGGAATACGCGTAGGAGGCGACGATGATGGCGACGAGAACTGTGCCCAACCGATGTCGTAGCGGAACACGCCGAAGCACACCGGCCGTGATGAGCACGATCGTCGGATACACGATGTAGAACTGCTCCTCGACGGCCAGCGACCAGTAGTTCTGCAGCGCCGAGGGCGGCTGTTGCGAGGCGAGGTAGTTCGTCTGTGCGGCCGCAAAATGGAAGTTGGCCAAGAAGACGGCCGCCCATTGACCGTCGATCGCGGTCTCGTGCCCGGTCAGTGGGCCAAGGAAGTGAAATGCGGCCACCACGGTGACAACGATGACCAGCGTGGCCGCCGGCAGGATGCGGCGCGCTCGCCGAGCGTAGAAGCGCAACAAGGATGTCGAGTCCCGTGCCGCACGTTCCCGCAGCAGAACACCGGTGATTACAAACCCCGAGATAACGAAGAAGACGTCCACGCCGACGTAGCCGCCGCTGACACCTGGAACACCCGCGTGAAAAAGGACGACGAGGAGAATGGCGACGGCTCGGAGTCCCTGGACGTCCGGGCGGAACAACCGGTCGCCAGGTGCGGTTCCGGCCTCGTTGCCGAGCATATTGCGATCGATCGTGACCGACGTCGCTGGTTGCGAGGCGTCACTCGACGCGGTCCTGGATACCACGAATCTTCCCCTGGATCCCGGCAAGACGCTCCCGAGCTTACTGTTGAACCGCACGAGGAGACCTGGTCTCCAGAGCTTTGCCATGCTGGCCTGCACCCGTCGACCGGCCAGGTAGGAAGGTAGCCAATCGCTCATCGTCCGTCAAGGCGTCATGGCGTGAGCACCTCGCACGCGCGCAAACTCGAGAGTGCTGTCGATGTCACGAAACGTTGGCTGAGGCCTAGGCAGCAAGCAACGTCACCGCACAGTGAGCAACGCGCTTATATGGTTCTTCGGATTTCAGCGGAGAGCCACCGCGTCCGCAAGTCCCCCTGAATTAGGCGAAGGTGCTCCAGGGTTGTGGTGTGAGCCAACGTCCCAGAAACACCTCCGTCCTTGTCCACCCTAATGAGATCCTCCAAGCCCCTGGTGGGTCTCGAAGACGTCCGCGTCCTCGCCTACGTGCGTCGAGGTCCCGACGTCGAGCTCATGATGGAGCAGGTGACCGGCGTGCTCTCGTGTCCGCTTTGTGGGCAATGGGCCCAGGTCAAAGAACGCCCGGTCGTGCACTATGTCGACCTGCCCGTCTATGGCACTCCGATGTCGCTGTCGTGGAAGAAGCACAGGCTGCGCTGTGTCGACCGTCGACCCGACGTGCCCCAAAAGGTCCTGGGTGACAGAGGACCATCGGATCGCGGCCAAGAGCTGCTTGTTGACCACCAGGGCGGCTAAGTGGGCGACGGTTCAGGTGGGCGCAGGCCGGACGGTCTCAGAAGTGGGGGCCGAACTGGCCTGTGATTGGCACACGGTCAACGATGCCGTGTGCACCTATGGCGAGGCCCTGCTCGCAGCCGACCGCAAGCGTCTGAACCGCACCACGGCCATCCGTCTCGACGAGACCTCCTTCGTCCGGCTCTCCAAGAAGATGCAGACCGACTACGCCACGACGGTGGCCGACGTGGAGAACCACCAGATCATCGAGACCTTGCCGACTCGCAAATACACCGATGTGGCGGGCTGGATCGACAAACAGCCCCGAGCCTGGAAGGAACGGATCCGCTTCGGCGCCCTCGACATGTCGGCCACCTATGCCGCGGTGTACTCGGTCCTCTTGCCCAAAGCCGCCCAGGTGGTCGACCCCTTCCACGTCATCTCGCTGGCCAATCGCTGCCTCGACACCGTGCGCCGGCGCGGTCCAGTTCGAACAACTCGGCCACCGCGGCCGGCCCGATGATCCGCTTTATCGGGCCCGGCGTTTCCTGCTCCGAGGCGAAGAGAAGCTCGACGACAAGGCGACCGAGCGCCTGTGGTCACTCCTCGCCCTGGGCGACCCCGACGCCGAGGTGGCCATTGCCTATCGGGTCAAAGAGCGCCTGCGCGACTTCTATCGAACAAGAGACCCCGACGAGCCGAGCGATGCTCGAAGAGCTCCAAGCCCACTGCCTCCGACGCGCCATGCCGCCCGAGATCCAAAAGCTCGGACGCACGATCCGCACCTGGTTCGACAAGATGGCAACTTCCACCTGGCCCGGGTTTCCATCGGCCCGACCGAAGCGCTCAACAACCTGATCAAGCGCATCAAACGGATCGGCTTCGGGTTCCGCAACTTCGAGAACTACCGCATCCGCGCCCTGCTCTACGCCGGAAAACCGGACTGGCGCGTCTTGGGCTCGATCGTCGTCCGGTGAGGTCGCAGACCCCGCCAGATTCCGAAGAGCCCGATGTCTTGAAACAGCTGTCTCCGATGTCTCGCGACATCACATTTGACCTGAACCCCAAAAAGTGGACCACGTATATGACAATTTGGCCCTGACCAGCAGGAGCCAGATATGCCAAGGCACTACCCGCCCGAGGTCCGACGTGAAGCCTGTGAGCGGATGTTCGTCGGCGAGGCGATCAAGGACCTCGCCGACGAGCTCGGAATCACTGTCGAGACCCTCTATCGCTGGCGCCGCCAAGCGTTGATCGACACTGGTCAGCGACCCGGGGTCAAGAGTTTCGAGGCCGATCCACTGGCCGCGGCCCGTCGGCGCATCCAAGAGCTCGAGGCCGAGGTTGAGATGATCAAGGCGGCCAGTGCGATCTTTGAGGAGGGCGAGGTCGACCCAAAAGGAAATTCCAGGTTGTCCGAGCGCTGAACAACCTGGGTTATTCCGAGCGCGCGGCCTGTCAACTCGTAGGTCTTGGCCGTTCGACCTATTACAAGATGAAGTTCGGCCATCCCTCTGACCGCGAGATCCGCCGCCTACTCCTCTCCGATGCCATCGCGGAGATCCACGCCCGAAGCCGTGGAACCTATGGAATGTTGCGGATCCGGGCCACCCTCGAAATCGAGCAGGGTCTCATCGTCAACAAGAAGTTGGTCTGGAAGATCATGCGCCAGCTGGGCCTCCAGGGGCTGCCCGGACCGAAGAAAGGGGTGAGGAACCTCAAGAACATCGCGACGGCCGAGGACCTCGTCCAGCGATCGTTTGTGGCGAGTCGGCCCAACCAGCTGTGGTTGACCGACATCACCGAGCACCCGACAGGCGAAGGAAAGATCTACTGCTGTGTGGTGCTCGACCTCTTCAGCCGCAAGGTGGTCGGCTGGGCCATCGACCGACGTTGCGAGTCAGCCCTCGTCATAGACGCCGTCAACAAGGCCAAGGACAGCCGGCCCCAACGCTCTTCGACGGTCATCCACTCGGACCACGGATCCCAGTACACCTCTTGGGCCTTCACCGAAAACGTGCGGCGCCTGGGCCTCATCAGCTCCATGGGCACTGTCGGTGACTGCTACGACAACGCCCCGATGGAGTCGTTCTGGGGCTCCATGCAAATTGAGCTTCTCAATCGACAAAGATGGCGCACAAACCTCCAACTAGCCGTCGGCATGGCCGACTACATCGAGAACTTCTACAACACAGCCCGGCGCCATAGCGCCCTCTATTTCCTGACCCCGATCGAATTCGAGGATCTACACTCAACCCACATCCACCAGGCCGCATTGTCATAACCGCGGTCCACCGAATGGGGTCAAGCCCACAGGCGCCCCCGGAAGGATTCGAACCTTCGCACACGGTTTAGGAAACCGATGCTCTATCCCCTGAGCTACGGGGGCGTGATGCAGACCAGCTTAGGTTGGCGCGTGTGCGAATACACGACCATGCGGCGCACTACCTCCCGGTCGAGGACGCGTGATCGGGGATCGGAATGTCCGAGTCAACGAATCTCCTTCAACAGATCCGACCGCCGAGGACCTGTACCTCGAGCTCGGCTCATCCAAACAGGCTCAGATGATGCTCCCGCAGGAATTGCGTCTGAAGCCTGAACCACTGCGCCGGCTCACCGAGAAAGATACCCAGGCCATAGCTCACAGTTGCATCCGACTCGTGGTTGATGTTGCGGGTCATGGACGCATCCGTGATGGCGGTCGTCTGAAACCCCCGAGCGCCTGGAGGACCGAAGTGAACGCTGCAGACGACCTGGATCACGATCGCCGTGATGGCAACCCGCCGGATGACGCGCCGATCGATGCGCTTGACAAAGTAGCTGACCCGCGCAATGAGCTGGTGCGGCGTCCTCCGAACGCTCCGATTTCCGATGCCGCTCTGCGCTCGGATGCTCGAGGGGAGTCCACTGATGGTCGTCATGTAGATGCCCACCAGGACGAGGATGTCATTCGTCGTGTAGCGAGACTGCGCTGCTGCGTAAGTACCGAATACAACCCGGCTCTCGGTTACGAGTGCATCGAAGAGAAGTCCGAAGACGATCAAGGCGATGCCGATCGGTACGCCGCTGTCCTCGTCTCTGCGGAGACCCCATTTGAAGAGCACGAGCACAGCCAACGCGAAGACCACGACTCCAAAGAGCATCACGGCTCCATTGTCGGGTACGCCGGGCTGCGCCTGGACACCTACGATGTCACCGAGAGCGTAGATGAAGAATTTGAGAGCCGGAAACAGGTGATCAAGCGTATTGCTTGGGCTCTGGTCGCGCCCCGTACTGACAAAATTATGGAAGTACAAGGCCGCGGTTGCCCCCGCCACCGCGATCCAGCTGACGAAAGTCCACCTCGGCCGACGCCGGAGATAGAGCAGCACGACTCCCACTGGCCAGACG
The DNA here is from genome assembly GCA_963755375.1 of uncultured Acidimicrobiaceae bacterium. GTDB lineage: Bacteria > Actinomycetota > Acidimicrobiia > Acidimicrobiales > RAAP-2 > Bog-473. The sequence goes on from CAVWKG010000016.1 coordinate 1,803,139, forward strand.
AGCAGGCCCTGCGTGGAGGAGTAGCTGCCCACAACCGCCACGATTGCAGCCGCAAGGAGGGTCGGCAATGCCAGTGACGGCCGATCCAAGAGCAAGATGGTCGCGGCCAGTGACAACAGGACGAGGTACCACGCCATCTGGAATCCCCAGAGAGTGTTCTGCCACTGCGCAAACGTGAGAGCCAGAAATGCGACAGGACAGTAAAAGAGCAACGGCGTGTCAGGTGAGCGGCGCTTGTGCGCCCAGATCAAGAGTGCCGTGGCGGCGAACAACATGATCGCACTGAAGTACAGCTCTACTGTGATGTTGAAGTGTGCGGTATGGGCCAGCGCAACGACAATGAGATTCGGAAAGAAGATCCGATTGCTGTTGTGCAAGCCCCACAGTGAGGACCAATCGGGAAAATGGATGTACGACTGACGGATGACCGGGATGTCGTCCCATTGATCACCGACGATTGCGTTCTCCTGGTAGTGCTGTAGGAGAACGAGGTAACCGACGACAGGGATGGCGAACCCCAGGACTGTTAGGGCCTTGACGACCCGTGGGTCCAAACGGCCCACCGTCCAAGTCCCAACCGCTCGGGCAGGTCCGCGTGGCAACGGCTCGGTCGGTTCCGGCGAAGAGGCGTCTGTGAGCGACCCAGCGGCTGGCGAGTCGGAACCGGAGCCCGGCGTGCCAGAAACCCTCATCCCAACTCCCCTTTTCACACTTGGTGTCGCCAATGCGATGCCAACTCGGGCGGGCTAGCGGCACAGTCGCAGTAGCGGTGACGTACGGCGATTATGTGGTGAAGATGACCCGCTCTGCTCCAGAAGATAATGCAACGGGCAGTGGGGCACCCCGGACCCGGTCCGGGTGATGGGCCCGGACCCGGTCCGCCGGATGAACCGCGGACACGACGATCTCTCGACGACGACGAGCCCCGCACCCTAAGTGTCGGAGGCGCTCAGGCGTCCGCTCCCACCTCAGCGTCCGCGATTTCAGCAAAGAGCCGGTTGAGGACGAGAAATTTGAGAAACCACAAGATGCCGAATGCCGCGATGTTGGCCCCGACAACAAGGATAGTCCGAGCAAGGTGCTGAAGATGGTGTGCATCGGCGAAGTTGTGCGCCAACGACGCCGTGTATAAGGCGAAGCCGATGCCCGTGAATGACATCACCCAAAACGGGAGCAGTTCCCTCCAAATATGGGATCGCCCTGCTTTACCCCATACCCACTTGCGGTTGAGATAGTAGGACGGAATGCCGGCCATGACGTTGGCGAAGAGAGTGCTCGCGACTTCGCCCCAAAGCCGAAGTGCCCCATATACAATCGTGAGGATGACCAGCGAGGTCAGCGCAGAGATCACCGACACCATCGTGTACCGGACGACCCTCAGTCCCTGGGGGCTCTGACAGAAGCGCCAGAGCCTGACCAACCCGCTCTTCACAGCTCGTAACAGTACTCCGTCGATCCGATCCGGGGCATTCCGTCGATCCCGGGCGTCGCCCTCGGCCATGGCAGGGGTAAAGCCCACGTAACCCGGGTCAAGGCCTGGGCTGCCATCATTCGCCTCGAGCCCTTTCGCTACACTCATGCGCTCATGGGGGAAGGTTCCGTCAGTTCCCTTCCAACTGCTCCCCCTGGGGAGAGTGTGTCCGCCTTGATTGAACGCGATATCGATGCGGTCGACGTCACGGCTTTCGACGAGACCGGCCTGCGTTCAAAGCTCGACGCCGGGCGGCGGCGATTCACTTGGGCTGCGCTGATTGCCATCGCCCTCACGATGGTGCCTTTCGTGTGGATCCTCTGGTCGGATTGGGGCCCTGCCAACCCGCTCCGCGAATCAATCTTTCAAAGCAACTTCTTCGACCTGCAGACACGAGCCATGTTCCACGGACACCTGTCCTTGCCAAATGGAATTCTTGGCATCGAGGGATTCGTTCACGATGGGCGCACCTATACCTACTTCGGCTTGTTCCCTTCGATCATCCGCATGCCGATATTGCTGGTGACCAGCAGTCTGGACGGCAAACTCACACCCTCTTCCATGATCCTGGCGTGGTTGCTCACGGGGCTGTTCGCATCGCTTCTGCTCTGGCGAGTTCGGTACCTCGTTCGCGGCGATTGCGCAATGGGCCGAATTGAGGCCAGTGCGTACGGGATCCTGATGGCCACCATCATGGGCGGAACGATCTGGATGCTGCTGGCGTCGATTCCCTACGTCTTCAACGAGGACATCGCATGGAGTATTTGTCTGACCGTGGCAAGCATCTTCGCCCTCCTCGGCGTGATGGAGCGACCGTCATGGGGCCGGGTCATCGCCAGCGGTCTGTTGATCTTGTGTGCAAATTTCGATCGGGCGACCACTGGCTGGGCTTGCGTTGTAGGCGCTGGTCTCATTGCGGTCTGGTTCCTGCTCGGTCTCGGTGGGCAAGAGAACCGACGGTGGTTCGTTCCGGTGCTTGCGGCGGGCCTTATCCCACTCGTCATCGGATGCGCATTCAACTACGCGAAGTTCGGTGTGCCGTTCGGCGTCCCAATCACCGACCAGGTCTGGTCCCATGTCAATGCATATCGACAGCGATTTCTCGCCACCAACCACAATTCGGAGGTAGGCACCGTCTACGCGCCGACGAACATCGTCGCGTACTTTCGGCCGGACAACCTGAGCGTCAGCCGTGTGTTCCCGTTCATCACCCTGCCCACGAGTCCGCCGAAGGCCCTAGGTGGCGTACTTTTCGACAAGTTGTATCGAACGGCGAGCGTCCCGGCCTCGACACCACTGCTCTTCCTTCTGAGCGTCTGGGGCCTCGTCACGGCATTTCGACCCCACGCGATCGGGAAGGTCGCGCGGACACGACTCCTCCTCGTGGCCGCGGGAAGCGCCGGAGCCGCTCTGATGTTGTGGGGGTATATCGGTCCGAGGTATCTGGGTGACTTCGTTCCATTTCTCGTGCTGGCCAGCGCGGTGGCCATGGCCGATATCTTTCGTCGGCTGGAAGGTCGGCGGCGCCCGACGCGCGTCGCCGCGGTGGCGATCACTGCAGCGCTCGCGGTTTTTAGCATTGCGGCCAACATCGGCATGGCAATTGTTCCCAATGAAGAGTGGAGTACGACTCAGCTCGTCAACTATGTCCAAGCTCAGAAGACAGTGAGTGATCTCACGGGACATCCGCTGCAGGGACGAGTCGTACGAGGCAACGCATTGCCTCCATGGGGTCCGGCTGGAGAGTTGTACGTCGTCGGGAACTGCAGCGGACTCTACATATCCAACGGAGAGAACTATTCGACCGTGCCCAATCAGCAATACACGCGAGCAACCTGGATGCCGGTCGAGCTCGGTCAACCATTCGAACAGACGTTTCAGATGACGGTGAGGAGCACCGAATCAAAAGGCGAGGTGTCGGTCCCACTGCTCAGTATGGGGAAGTACACCGTAAAGGCGGATGCGATACCGATATCGCCGGGCTTCGTCGACATGACGCTCAGAATCTTCGGAGGCGCGAGGGTCGTGGAAGGATATTCGTTCGAAGTCAGGAGCGGCATGGCGCACACCGTGATCGTGACCACCGATCCCGTTAAGCACACGCTTGAAACGGAGGTGGACGGGGTCGGTCGCTCGGCGGCGACGGTGACGGGTGCGGGACAACACATCGTTTATGTCGACTCCACCAACTCGCACGGCCAGCTCGGATCAAACCTCCTACAGATCGAGAGTGCCCCGACACCGCGACCGACGCTCTGTCTGAGCCTCATCCACTGATCGCGGCCGTTCTCAGAAGTCCCGACCGGACCACAGTCCTCATATTGAAACCGGGGTTGTCAAACGGACGCGTCGGGCCCGGCCGGCGTCGGCGATGGCTCTGGGGTCACCAACTCGCTGGCCCGAAGGGCGGCTACCGTCAAATTCTGACAATTTCTAACTAGACCCCACGGAGGCACGTGTTGCCCAACCGTCGCTTTTGGTCAGGTGTTCGGGCGCCACCTGGCAAGAACCCCGTGACGCTGTAATCTGGCTCTGCCACCAGAGGATCCGGCGAAGGGCTGACGGCGGCGCACTGGGTGGCCTGTCACTGGACAGCTCACCCGCAAAATGCGTGCTCCGAAGGCGTGCACGCTCACGACAGACGGCAATCCACACTCACACGCGACGGCCGGAGGGCAGCATCCAGATGCCAGTGGCGAAACGAGCAGGGACGCCGAAAAGATGACGCTCCAACCCGAGACCGAGACGCCTCTGCCCGTTCTCGACATCGATCGCCTGGAGCGGAACATCGAACGCCTGCGCGTCGACTACCAGTCGGCCGCCCCCTACCCGCACATCGTGATCGATGATTTCCTCGAGGCGGAAGCTGCCAAAGGTGCAGTCGCCGAGTTCCCACCCCTCGAACCGGAACGGTGGAACAACTACCTGCACGTCAATGAACGGAAGTTCAGCAATACCGATCCGGCCACATGGGGACCGACTCTGCAGCGCGTCCTCGAGGAGCTCAATTCAACCCGCTTCGTGCAATTCGTGGGCGAGCTTCTCGGCGTGCCCGATCTGATCGCTGATCCCTCTCTGGAGGGAGGGGGCCTCCACCAGTCGACGAGAGGTGGCTTCCTCAACATGCATGCGGACTTCACCGTCCACCCCCACAACCGCAACTGGCAACGTCGAGCCAACCTCATCCTCTATCTCAATGAGGATTGGAAGCCCGAATACGGTGGTGACCTCGAACTGTGGAGTACCGACATGAAGGAATGTGTCGAAAAGGTTACTCCCGTCGCCAATCGAGTTCTGATCTTCACGACCGACGCCACGTCGTTCCACGGCCACCCAGATCCGATGCGCTGCCCCGAAGGAGTAGCAAGACGGTCCTTGGCGCTGTATTACTTCAGCGTCGAGGTGGACCCCGTGGTCCGCTCAACCGAGTATCGGCCTCGACCTGGCGATGGGCTGCATGCCATCCTTATTTTCGCCGATAAACTGATGCTTCGTACCTACGACTGGGCGAAGCGGCACCTGGGTATCTCAGATGAACTGGCCAGCAAGCTTCTCGGATACCGCGATCGCATCCGGCGGAAGAGCCGCAAAGGTTAGGAGACGTGGCCGCGGCCATCAGACAACTGACTCGGTCTCCCGTGAGGAACTCCTGACGGAACCTGAGCGCAAGTGGCCGCGTTCGCCGGCTGCACTGAGTCGACCGCCGCACGTCTCACGCGGCACCGAAACGAACCATCTGCTCATGAGCACAGGAAGGGACGGTCCCGAGCCCGAACCTGATGCTCCCGGCAACGTTCGCCTGCACCTCTACGACTCGGGCGCGTCCATCAATTGGCCACCCGCGACTGATTGGCACTTTGCCTCGCGAACATGGAAGTCCGTCTGCCCGAAGAACTCCAAGCCGTCGTGAGAGTAACTTCACCATATCGAATCCCGACCAGGAGAAACTGACCACTTGCCCGCGGACCGCAGTCCGGAAGCATCGACGTCGCTCACGCAGCGATCCAACCCGCCTCGGGGACGGTTCAGTTGCGTCGTCGATGACCACCCGCGCTTCCACCTCGATGCGTTGCGATGGTACGCAGCACTCTCGGGCGTCGCCGGAGTCAGCCCCGACGATCTCGTTGTCCATTCCGTCGGCGCGTCAACCTCCGACATTCTCGAGTTCCTGCGCTCCGAGGGGGTCACTGTACGCGGCATAGATCGTTTCGATGACCGCTCCCCCCACTGCAACAAGATCTCTGGCGCCCTTCGACTGGCGGAAGACGATGCCGCCGGATTGACCGTCCTGTGCGACACCGACGTGGTGGTGCTCGAGGATCCCCGCCGGATCGACGTACCGCACGACGCGGTAGCAGGAAAGCCGGTGGATGCTCCGGTCCCTCCGCTGGAGGTCCTTCTCCGCATCTTCGCCGCTGCGGGGCTGTCCGCTCCGCCCTCAGTCCCGCTTCCCTGGGAACCTGACCAACGGACCGTTTCGGGAAACAACAACGGCGGTCTGTACCTAGTACCGAGTCCACTCCTGCGCGGAGTGGCGACCGCGTGGGCCCACTGGGCGACTTGGCTCCTCGACCAACTCGAACTGCTCGAAAATTGGGCCGTCTACGTCGACCAGGTGGCGATGGCGATGGCCCTGACCTCCGAGAAGGTTGCCTCAGTCCCCCTCGACGTGCGATGGAACACCCCGATTCACGACCCGACAAGGATCCCAGCAGACCCGCCCGAGCCGGCCGTCATCCACTACCACCAGGAGCTGGACCGCCTTGGTCAGATCCGAGCGACTGGAGCACCCTCGATCGACCGGCAAATCGACGTGGCCAATACCGCTATCCGCAAGGTTTGGACGAAGGCCGCTCCTGAAGCCTCCTACAGAGAATGGCTGTCAAAATCAGCACCGCAACAGGACCACGAGTTGATGAGGATAACAGACGTCCTTATCAACGCACTTGAGCCATCCTCGGTCCTCGACGTCGGCGCGAGCAGCGGAGTCAGTCGGAATCCGACGATCCAGCGGTACACGGCAATTGCGCCGTCAGATGATGTACGGCAGACCCTCGCCGAACAACTCTTCCAGGCTGATCTCGTTGTCTGTCTCGATGAGCTGACTCACCCCACGGATGCATCCAGCTCCGTCCGTCTTGTGAATCTCTTGTGGCGTTCGACGTGCCGAGCCCTTGTGATCCGTAGCTACGAAGGCCCAGAGGGCAACACCACCGACCCTGGCAACGATTCCCACGAAGCGGTCTCGGTCGCCCTGCGGCGCATTGCTCCCGATGCTGAGATCTATCCGGTCCGGGTCGACGCCAATCTCTCGACCTTCGTTGTCCTCCGGTCTCCCGAGGACAAGCACCCGCGTGACTTCGTGGCAGCCACATTGGATCCCTTGATTCTGCGCCACCCGGATCCGCTCGCGCTGATCACCTTACGCCTGCATGCCCTTCGTACAACGCGCTTCTATCCCGATCACGCACCTCGATTGTGGGAGTACCCCGTCGTGGCCGAACTGATCACCGAGATCCTCCCGCCTGGAAGCCGTCTCATCGACGTCGGAGCAGGTGTCACCCCGTTGGCACCGTTCCTCACCAGCCATGGCTATGTCGTCGACACAGTGGATCCGTCCCCGACCATTCGAACCTGGCCGCCACAGTCGGATTGGAACGAATGGGACTTCCTGGACTACGGGTCCATTGGTCTCGCCAACCGATCGTGGAACTGCACACTTGACAAGCTCCCTCGTCGACCGCCTTCCGACGGTATCTACTCGATCAGCGTGATCGAACACGTCACTGCTGCCGCCCGCCGATCCCTCCTTGGTGACATTTCGGCCCGTACCCGGCCTGGCGGCCTCGTCGTGCTCACCATAGATCTCGTGCGCGGCACCGACGTGCTTTGGAATCTCAATCTCGGAGTGGAGGTCGAGAGCCCCGCCCGTCACGGCACCATTCACGATGTTGTACTCGAGTGTGCGGCGCTCGGACTAGAGCTCTTCCGACAAGAGGTAGTGCGGGATTGGGGTTCCTCCAGGGTCGACATTGGGCTCCTTGCCCTCCGGAGATCCGCGATCCCGGCAACGGGGGGTTGGAGCGATGTCGGGCGACGGTTGATCTCACGAGTCAGTCGAGGTCGCCGTCCGGAATTGGCAAAACAGTAGAGCTCCTCCGAGCGCTCCCTTGGCCATCAAGGGACGGACGGCGAGGATCGACGCCCCCGTTTTCGCTTCGGACAGCCACTGGATAGGATGTCGAAGCGGCTGAGTTTGGAGGGTTGAGGGTGGTGGATGACATGAAAGTGACCCCCGATGCATCCGTCGAGCAGAAGAGGGTCGGAGTGCTGGTCGTCGCGTACAACGCGGCATCCACACTCGCGAAGGTCCTCGACCGCATCCCGACCGAGCTGAGAGCTGACATCGAAGAGGTGATCGTAAGTGACGATCACAGCCAGGACTCGACCTATCTGGTGGGCCTCGGCTACCAACAGCAGTCCGACTTGCCGATCACCTTGATCAGGCAACCCACGAATCTCGGCTACGGCGGCAACCAGAAGGCCGGCTATAAGCTCGCCATCGAGCACGGGCTTGACATCGTGGTCATGTTGCACGGCGATGGCCAATACGCGCCAGAGTCACTTCCGGAGATCCTCGCCCCGCTGTTGAACAACGAGGCCGACGCTGTTTTCGGCTCTCGCACCATGATCAAAGGCGCGGCCCGGAATGGGGGTATGCCGCTCTACAAGTTCGTAGGGAACCGCGTACTTTCCCGATTCGAAAATGCTGCGCTCGGAACCCACCTGTCCGAATTCCATTCGGGATACCGCGCCTACTCGGTGAGCGCGCTCAAACAACTTCCGTTCGAGCAGAACACAGACGGATTCAACTTCGACACTCAGATAATTATCCAACTGCATGATGCCGGCATGCGTATCGCCGAGGTGCCCATCCCCACCTACTACGGCGACGAGATCTGCTATGTCGATGGATTGGGATATGCGGCTGACGTTACAAAGGACGTGATCACCTACCGGCTGCAAAAGGCCGGCTTCGGAGACGGAAGCCGAATCGCGCTCGTCGAGGAGTACCAGCTCAAGCCGAGCGAAGACAGCTCGCACGGCAGGATCACGAAGCTCTTGCAGCACCGACCGCAGAGCCGAATCCTGGACCTTGGATGTTCGGGCGGGATGCTCGCTGAGCGACTACGTGCTTTGGGGCACCACGTAGTCGGTGTCGACGTGAACGACATCGACGGGGTCAGAGAGCGAACGGATCGGTTCGTCAGGGCCGATCTCAACGAGGGAATCCCAGCGGAAGTCGGCTCAGGCTTCGACATTGTTCTGCTGGCTGATGTACTCGAACATGTTCTCAGTCCCGGAACCCTGATCGCTCAGGCCAGGGACGTCTTGTCGCCGAGCGGGACCGCAATCTTCTGCGTCCCGAACATGGCGCATTGGTACCCGAGGTTCCGGGCGACCCTAGGGATGTTCGATTACGACCAGCGGGGCATCTTGGACGCAACTCACGTGAGGTTCTTCACCCGCCGCAGTCTGGTCAAGCTGATCGAACGCCGGGGCTTCGCCATTCAGCGGATTGAGCCAGTGGGTCTACCCCTGGACGCACTGGGGATCGAGAGCAACAAGGCCCGAACCATCCGGCTAACGGATCGGCTCTTGTCGAATGTGTGGCCGACGATGTTCGGCTACCAGTTCATCGTCGAGGCGACACCGATAAGAACCTGACTCTGCCATCGTGGTCGGCGACGCCATCGTGGTCGGCGACCGATCCGAGTTCGTCTTCCCACCTACGAGGCCGGCGAACCGCCCGCCTCGTCCACCTTGGCAGCGTCAGGAGTCGGATCCACGGCAGGCGCAGGTGTCGATCCGGCTGGAGCGACCTTCGAGCGCCGAGCTGGCATCCCGAAGAAGACAGCGATGGCCAGTAGCACGATGCCGATGATGCCCACCAGCAGGGCGCGCTTGTGGTAATGACCGGGATTCCCCACCTCCTTACCGGGGACAAAGCCCGGGAGGGAATGGATCGGCACGGACACGTAGATCACGGCATAAATCAGTGCGATCACGCCCAAGACGGCGCAGACCACACAAATCACCCATCTGGCAGTAGACGACACTCTTCCCACCTCCACAGATCGAGCAGCACTCCCCCGGCGGAGCCTCGACTCCGACAGCAGGTGTGATGGTAGCCCCCATCCACACCGTTTTGCCATCTCGTCTGGAGCCGACCAGCAGAACTGGTGATGCCGGGCAAGTACCATAAGGCCATCGCGGTCGTGTCACCATCTGTGAGGTGGACTGCCACCGCAGGCGTTCGGAGGCGATGGCGAAGGCGATGGACTCGAGCACTGGGAACGGCGTGGTGCTTCGCAGCGGGACCGAAGATGACGCTGCCGCAGCCGCCGCCCTCCACGCCGGGCAGATCACCGAGGGATTCTTGACCTTCCTCGGCGCCGGGTTCCTGCGCAGGCTCTACCGGCGGGTGACCCGGACGCCCGGTTCCTTCTTGCTCATCGCGGAGACCGAGGAGGCCACGGTCGGGTTCCTCGCGGGTTCCACCGATGTGGCCACCCTCTACCGATCCTTCGTGCGCCGTGACGGCGCGGCCGCCGTGGTCACATGTGGCAGTCGGCTGCTCCGATCCCCGGGTCGGGTCATCGAGACCCTTCGCCACGGCACCGGCCGTGCCGGTGAGGGTGCGGAGTTGCTGGCCGTGGCTGTCGATTCGTCAGTGCGCGGACGGGGGGCGGGAACGCTCTTAGTGGAGGGCTTCCTCACTGAGATCCGCGGGCGAGGCCAGGACGCCGCGCACGTCGTGGTCGCTGCGGACAACGATGCGGCAGCCTCGCTGTACCGGAGGGCCGGATTCTGGACGGTCGAGCGGTTCGAGATGCACCACGGGACCGAGTCCCTCCTCATGCAATGGCCGTCCTCATCCGATCGAGGGTCGTGACGACGGAGACCCTCCTGGTTGCGATCGCCGCACTCGGCGCCACGGCGGCGATGGTCCCGGTGTGCATCGTGATCGCCAACCGTTGGGACGTCATGGACCGCCCCGGACAGCTGAAGACCCAAGAGGCGCCCGTGCCCTACCTGGGTGGGATCGCCGTCTTCGCCGGTCTGACCATCGGCGTGTGTGTCGGTCGGCCCATCGCCCTCGTGCCATTGGCGGTTGCGCTGACCGTCGGGGTCAGCGACGACCGATTCGATCTGCCTGCGCCGGCGCGGCTCGTCGCCCAACTGGGGGTAGGTGCTGTCATCGCCGTCGCCCAGCCGGTCCACCTGCCGGCTTGGATCGGCATACCACTCGTGATAGCGGCCACGGTTGTCCTGATCAACGGCTTCAATTTGCTCGACGGCCTCGATATGTTGGGCGCCGGTGTCGGTGCTGCGGCCAGCGTCGGTTTCGCGTTCATACTGTCCGGCCCTGGTCGTCTCGCCGCCGCATCGCTGGCCGGGGCGCTGGTCGCATTCCTCCTGTACAACCGACCTCCTGCCCGCATCTATCTCGGCGACGGTGGTTCCTACCTGATCGGCGCGTCCATGGCCGTGCTTCTCACCTACGCTTGGGGTGTCGGCGTCCCCTCGGCGACGGGCGTCTTCGCCTTGGCCCTGGTGGTGGTTCCGGTGGCCGAGGTGACATGCGCCGTGGTGCGTCGTCGCCGCAATGGACGCTCGCTGCTCGCCGGCGATCGCGCCCATCCCTACGACCTCCTCGTGGCGCGGGGCTGGACCCGCATCGCGGCGAGCGCGAGCTACATCGCGGTCGAGGTGGCTGTCGCCATCGTGGTCGTGGTCGTCCACCATGGGTCCATGGCGGTTGCCATCGGAATCGATCTGGCGGTGACACTGGCCGCTCTGGGTGGCGCGGCCCTTGTCGGCGGCTTGAACGATCCGACAGGGACCAGCGCATGACTCGCGTGTTCCTTTCGCCGCCCGATGTTGGTGCCGAGGAACGGCGCATGTTGCTCGACGCGTTCGATTCCAACTGGATCGCGCCGACCGGGCCGGACGTGGACGCCTTTGAACAGGAGCTGGCCGAAAAGACCGGCGTCGCGCAAGCTGTGGCGCTCTCCAGCGGAACGGCGGCGCTGCACCTCGCACTCCTGTTGGCCGGCGTGCAGCGTGGGGACGAGGTTCTCGTTCCCTCGTTCACCTTCATCGCGAGCGCGGCGGCTGCCATCTATGTGGGTGCACGCCCGGTCTTCGTCGACTGTTCGGCCGAGAGCTGGAATCTGGATCCTTCCCTCGTCGAAGAGGTGCTGGTCGACAGGGCCGCAGCTGGTCGGCTCCCTGCCGCGGTGATCACAGTCGACCTCTACGGGGAGACGGCCGAGTACGCGGCATTGGAGTCGCTGTGCCGCCGGTTCGACGTTCCACTCATCGAGGACTCGGCCGAGGCAATCGGGTCGACCTATCGGGGCCGCGCGGCAGGCTCCTTCGGCCTCGCCGGGATCTTCTCGTTCAACGGCAACAAGATCATCACGACGAGCGGTGGCGGGGCGCTCGTGACCGGTTCAGCCGAAATGGCCGAGCGGGTACGCCATTTGGCGACGCAGGCCCGGGAGCCGTTCTCCCACTACGAACACACCACGGTGGGGTTCAACTACCGCCTCTCCAACCTGCTGGCCGCGGTCGGCAGGGCCCAACTGCGCGGACTCGAGAGCCGCATCGAGCGCCGCAAGCAGATCGATGCGCTGTACATGGCCCAGCTGGGTGCCCTCCCCGGGGTGTCGTCGATGCCGCGCACCGCATCGGGCACCTCCAATTACTGGCTGACGTGCATGCTCATCGATCCCGGAGCCTTCGGAGCGGACCGGGAGCAGGTCCGCATCGCCCTCGAGGTGGCGGACATCGAGTCCCGGCCGACGTGGAAGCCTCTTCACCTCCAACCGGCGTTCTCCGGCGCTACGTTCGTGGGACCGGGGCACTGCGCCCGGGTCTTCGAGCAGGGCCTGTGCTTGCCCACCGGTTCGGCGCTCTCAGCCACCGACCAGTCCCGAGTCATAGACGTCATGACGGCTCGGGCCAGCGTGTGAGCTGGGATGCAGGGAGGCTTCTATCGTATCCTGGGGACATGAACTCCCAGGGGAGCTCCAACGTCGGAACGGGCAGGCCGAAGGCCCTGGCCTTCTACCTCCCTCAGTACCACCCCATCCCCGAGAACGACGAGTGGTGGGGCAAGGGCTTCACCGAGTGGCACAACGTCACCAAGGCTCGGCCCCTGTTCCCCGGTCACTACCAACCGCACCTCCCCGGTGAGTTCGGCTACTACGACCTGCGAGTGCCCGAGGTGCGGATGGCTCAGGCCGAATTAGCCCGCGAGCACGGCGTGCATGGCTTCGTCTACTACCACTACTGGTTCCACGGCCGGAGACTGCTGGAGCGGCCGTTTGAAGAAGTGCTGGCGTCCGGCGTACCGGAATTCCCATTCGCCCTTTGTTGGGCCAACGAGGAGTGGACGCGAGGCTGGGATGCACAGACCGGTCATGTGCTGGTGCGTCAAGAGTTCAGTGAGGCGGACGATCGCGCCCACATCCGCGACCTCCTGCGGGCGTTCAGGGATCCTCGCTACATCACCATCGACGGTCGACCACTCATGCTCATCTACCGGCCCGCGCTGATTCCCAACCTCCTCCGTACCAGCGAGATCTGGCGATCGGAGGTGCAGAAGGCCGGATTCCCCGATCTCTACCTGTGCTGGGTCGAGTCATGGGGGGTTCCTCCCGGAGACCACGGGCCCAAGCCCTTCGGTCTCGACGCCTCCGTGGGATTCATGCCCGTGCTGGGGGCGCAGCTGCACCCATCACTCGAGACGCTCAGAGGGCACCGGATCCTCGACTACGAATCTGCGGCCGAATCGGCCATGGAGCTTCTCGACTGCCCGTGGAAACGGTTCCCTTCGGTGATGGTGGGGTGGGACAACACCGCCCGCCGAGCCCAGGGGGCCACTATTTACCACGGCGCAACCCCGGCCCGCTATGCGCACTGGTTGCGATCCACGGCCGACCGGCTCTCCCAGGTCCGCTCGGAGGAGAATTACCTTTTCATCCTGGCGTGGAACGAGTGGGCCGAGGGCAACCACTTGGAGCCCGACCAGCGCTACGGTCGGGCCTTCCTCGAGGCCACGCGCGCGGTCTTGATAGACGATCATCCGATGGCGACTGCTGTCACTCAGTCCGCGGCGAGCGACTCCGAGACGATGGGAAGCGCTGCCGAGTGGCACGACCGGTCCGCCCTTGGCGAAGTGGCGGCCAATGTCCTCGGCCTCCTCGACGAGCTCCAGGTGCCCGCGGGTGGGCGCGTGGTCGATCTCGCGGAACAGCAGTTTGCGCCTTCGAAAGCACCGGCGCTCGAATTCCCCGGTATCGACGTCGTGCCGGGTACGTTCACCGACGTGGCGTCGTTGAAAGCGACCCTCGACGGCATCGACGGCATCGGTGCCATGCTCCTCATTGACGTGCTGGAGCATCTCGCCGAACCGCAGGAGCTCTTGACCTCCCTTGCGTCGTGGTCGCTGGACCACGGCTCGCCACGCCTCCTCGTCGTGGTCCCGAACGTCGCCCACGTCGACCTCGCTCTCCAGATCTTGTGCGGTCGATTCGACGTCCGGGAGGCCGGCGCTCTTTCTCCGGCGAACCTGCGCTTTTTCACCGAGGACACCCTCCAACGACTACTCGATCGCTCGGGGTGGCGCGTCGTGGGGAGGGACGACCTCCATTCCCTCTATTCCGAGCACTACGACGGCGGGCTGCGTGACGGCCTACCAGAGGAGATGGTGGGGGCGCTTCAGGCCACCGCCCAGTCCGTCAATCCCAACTGGTCCGTCACACGCTTCGTCTGGGCGCTCGAGCCGCGCCCGCTCGACATCGCTCCCAGCACGTACGAAGAAGCTGTCGCCCCGGACGACCCGCAGTTGACCACGACCATCGACCCCCAGGCCACCGCGAGGGTCGCCGACTACCTGGCCTCCGTCGGTCTCGTTGCCAGTGAGACCAACCGCCGCGCCGTCGCCGCCAAGCGCAAAGCGGCGGCAGAGTCCTCACTGTCCCTGTCCAAGAAAGCGGTCCTCAGGGTCGTCTACAGCTCGCCACGTGGAGCGGCGGCATTCAGGCGCGTCTACGCTCGCTTGCGCTGAGGGGAACCGCCGAAGCCGTGACGCAGGAACCATGACCGCCCATCCCCCCTCTCCTGTCGAGCCCACCATGCCAGTCGGACCTTGGCTGCTCGTGGTGGGTATGCACCGCAGCGGTACATCGGCCGTCACCGGAGCACTGGGGCACCTCGGATTGGCCGTCCCGGCAGCCGACGACCGGTGGGAGCCTTCGGAGGACAATCCTGACCACTGGGAGAGTCGCGCTCTGACGTTTCACGGCGATGCGCTGCTCGAGCGATTGGGCGGGACGTGGGACCGCCCGCCGGAGCCTGACATCGACTGGGAGTCCGACCAGGACCTCGGCATCGGCGATCTCGACGACCCCTCGGAACCCGCCGGGGCGGCGTTCCCGAACCCAGGGCCGGTGGTGTGGAAGGACCCACGCTCCTGCCTGATGTTGCCGTACTGGTTGGCCCACCTCCCGAGTCCGGTTGCCGCCGTGTTCATTTGGCGCTCACCGCTCGCGGTGGCCCGGTCGCTCCAAGCTCGGGACCGCACGCATCTGGCCGACGGGGTGGCTCTCTGGGAGCGCTACAACCGATCGGGACTGGCCGGCCTGATCGGCGTCGACACCTTTGTGACTCGCTACGAGAAGATCGTCGAGGACCCACTCGGCGGGATGAGCGCCCTCGCCAGTTGGCTCGGGAACCTTCCCCAGTTCGCTGCGCATGCGCCTGACTGGGACCTCGCGAGCGCAGTAGCGAGCATCTCCCCACGGCTCGCGCGTCAGCAGGCCTCCGACGGCTCAGATCTGTTGCTTGACGAACAACGGCGGCTGATGGAGCAGATGGAGAACCTCGAGGGTCCGCACCAACCGTTGTCCTCCGCTCCGACGGGAGCGGAATCGCCCTGGACGACCGCTCTGCTGGCCGACCGGCACCAGCTGTCCGTCCTTTCGCGCCAGCGCGACACCCTCCGCGAGAAGGTCAGGCTGCAGTGGTACGAGGCCCGAGGCATCAACGCCAAGGTCGCCGCTCTCAACGGCGATCTCGAACATACCCGGGCCGACTTGGCCGACGTGACCGAGTGGTACGAGCGGATGCGGGATTCGACCAGCTGGCGCATTACCCGCCCCTTGCGCGAGAGGCCCACGTTGAAGGGCCGAAAGGGCAGCGCGCCCGGCTATTGACGTGCCGGCACCCTCGCAGAGGTCGGCAACGGAGGGTTCAGCTCCGCCGCCGGTTGAGCCACCCCCCCACCCGACGGCGCAGCCTGACTCCCCACAGTCCCGAGAGATAGGTCTCCAGAGTGGTCACCCGTCGGTCTCCGTCTGCGACGCGTTGCTCGAGGTAGGCCTGATACTCGGCCTGCAGGTCTGCGGCCGCGTGTGACGGATCGGCGGACACCGTACGGGGCTGGAGGCCGCCTGCCCCGCGCCGGCGGCCACGGTGCCCGACGAGTTCACACGTGCCTGTGTCCGCTTGATCGCCCGCTCCACTGCGTCGTCGAACGCAGGCCCGGAGTCCTTCGCGGGCCGCGGCTCGAAGCGGTCCAGGCTCCAACCCCATTTTTCCACCAGCTTCCGCTGGTTGCGCCACAAGAGGAATCCTCGAAAGACGAGCGAGGTGCTCTGGCTCCCCTGGTGGACCACCAGAGCCTGCGGCTCGTAGCGGATTCGAAAGCCGCGCTCGGACAGCGCCAGGCAAAGGTCGACATCCTCGAAATAAGCCGGGAAATAGCGATCGTCGAACCCCCCCGCAACGTCCCACGCCCGCCGGGTGACCAGCAACCCGTTCGCTGAGACGTAGTCGACGTCTCGGGGTTCCCGGTGGGCATCGGACCCGGGCGGCAGACCCTTCCCCACGTGCGCAGCGGACCCGTCACGCCACAGGACCGACCCCGCCTCCTCCAGCGTGCCATCGACGGACACGATGCGGGACCCGACAGCACCGATCGCCGAGTCCTCCGACGCCGCTCGGACCAATGCCTCAACGCATCCTTTCTCCACCGTGCTGTCGTCATTGAGGAAGACGATCAGCGGGGCCCGTGCCACGGACGCAGCTTGATTGCAGCCCCCGGCGAATCCCAGGTTTTCCCGGTTGACGACCAGGACCAGGTCTTCGTGCCCCGCCAGGCTGTCGAGCTGGTCTGCGCTGGTGCCGTTGGCCACCACGACCAGCTCGGTACCGGGGGGACTGCCCCCGGGCCGCCGCAGGGCATCGAGGCAGTCGAGGGCCAGCTGCGCCCGCTCGAGGATCAGGATGCAGACCGAGAGGCTCGGATTTTCGGGCACCCTGGCCCCCCGCCGCACCGAGGTTTCGGACGGCAGGGGACCGCCGTCCGGGGTGGTTTCGGTCATGCCCGGTGGGCGAGCACGAACCAACCCGTCTCGTCGCGCGCTGCATCGACCACGAGACCCGCGTCTGCGAACCATGGCTCGAGCTCCGCCCAGATGTAGCGGTGCTCAACCGGGGCGCTGAGTCGGTCGAACGTGTCGAGAACGAGACTGCGGAAGGGCTTGTCTCGGTACGTGCTCATCGGCAGGCGACTGAGAGCACCGACTCGAAACCGATCGCCCCACCGCCCCGGCAGGACAACCCCGGTGAAGAGCAGGGCGGCCACCGGGGCACTCAACGCTCTGAGGAGCGGATGGGGCAGATTGACGGTGAGACGCCGCATCGCCGAGGCGGCGGACAGAGCCACTCCGCGCGCGTTGAACGAATCTGGGCGGCTGTAGAGATACACCAGCATCTGTCCGCCAGGGGCCAAGTACTGCGCCAAGCGCTCAAAACCCTCCCGAGGGTCGTCGAGATGGTGGAGGACCCCGAGACTGGAGATGAAGTCGAAGCTCTGCGGCGCGAACAGGCCGAGGCGCAGGTCGGCACGGACCACGCCGACGTTCTCCTGGTCGCGCAGATTGTGGACGGCGGCGTGCACCGCGTCGGAGCCGTCGAGGGCCACCACCGTTCGTAGGTAACGGGCCAGGACGCGGTGAAACGGCCCTTTCCGCATCCGGCGTCGAGTCCGACACGTCCGGCCAGGCCGGGGAGATCGAGGTCCTTGAAGTAGATGGCGGCGAACGACTCGTCCTCTTCACGAATCGCATCGAAGGAGTTCCACTCGTAGCCGAAGCTGGAAAACGTGCGCTGCGTCGTCCCGTGCGCCTGCAATTCGGCTGAGAAGTCAAGATATCCCGACCGGTCCGCAAAGCGATGCCCGTGTGCACAGGACACACCGGCTGGCTCGGAGGTCATCGGCTCGCCGCATCGGGGGCACCGCAGGCGCTCCACGATCCGAGTCCAGGACGGTGTCGCACTCCCGCTGGTCACAGCCACCCCCACTTGCCTCCCCGCCGTGCCCAGCCGTCTACCAGTCCGGTCTGCGCCGATTTCGCTGAGAGAATACTCGTCGTCTCGGACCCGCTACTGGCTGGCATGGTGACCCATCCCCTCAGGCGAGGCTCGGCTTCCAGCGGTCGATCCAGGACTGCAGGACCAGAACGTCCCAGAGTTCGTAGCCCAGGTCCCGTCGGCCCGAGCGGTGGAGATCCCAGGCCCGGCGGATGGGAAGCGGGTCCAAGAGCCCCTGGTCACGTAGACGTCGCTCGTCGAGCAGGTGCTCAGCCCAGGGGCCGAGCTCTCCGCGCAGCCACGCTCCGATGGGCAGACCGAATCCCATCTTGGGCCGTTCGACCAGCGCCGCCGGCACGTGGCGCTCGAGGACCTGGCGCAAGACCCATTTGGTCCGACCGCCCCGCAACTTGGCGTCGAGGGGAAGGCCCCAGGCCAGCTCGAGGATCCGTCGATCGAGGAACGGGACTCGGGTCTCGAGGGATACCGCCATCGCCGCTCGATCGAGCTTGACGAGGATGTCGTCGGGCAGATAACCGATCAGGTCGAGCCACAGCATCTGCTCGGTGATCCCAGCCCCGACGATTGGTGATCCGCGGCGCGTGAGCTGACCGTCGCGTGGGTCGGTCCCGAGGACCAACGAGGTCGCGTCCGCCCAATGGGTGGTGAGAGCCCGATAGGCATCCTCGGGATCCGACGCGGCCAGGACCCGGGCGAGCTTGACCACCTTGTTCGATGGGTTGCGCACCCTCCAGCCCGTCGGGAGGACGCTCGTGGCCCGGGCTGCTCCTTCGACCACGGAGGGTGGGATGCGGGCCAGAGCGGAGCCGGCGCTCCGACGGGCCCGAGCCGGCACGGCGGCGGCCCTCCCCCACACCCGGTCGAGCCAGGCGTGACGGTTGTAACCGGCAAACAGCTCGTCGCCGCCGTCGCCGGACAACGAAACGGTGACCTGCTCGCGGGCCACCCGGCTCACCAGATAAGTGGGGATCTGGGAGACATCGGCGAAGGGCTCGTCCCAGATGTCCGGGAGCTGGGCGATGACCTCGACCGCCTCGGCGTCGCCGACGTCGACGGTCGTGTGATCCGTCCCGAGGTGGGCGGCGACCGCGGCCGCCTCGGACGACTCGTCGAAAGAGCGGTCGGCGAAACCGACGGTGAAGGTGCGCACGGACCCCGAGGAGTGCCGCTGCATGAGGGCCACGATGGTGCTGGAGTCGATTCCCCCGGAGAGGAACGCTCCCACCGGGACGTCGGCGACCATCCTGGCCGCCACCGCGTCCGACAACGCGTCCTCGAGCTGGTCGATCATCTCCGTGTCCGACAGGGTCAGTGGGTGTCGGCGCCCCCGTGCCACCGCGTCGGCGGGTGACCAGTAGCAGCGCTGTGCGGGGAGCACGCCCGGGGTCGGCGACTCCGACAGAGTCACGATGTGGCCAGGCAGCAGTTTGCGAACATCACGCCAGATGGTGTCCGGCGCCGGGACGCAGTTGGAGCGGAGATACCCGGCGACGGCCCCGCGATCGAGCTCGCCCGCGAATCCCGGCACCGTGCACAGGGTCTTCAGCTCGGAGCCGAATGCGAACAGGGAGCCCACCCACCCGTAGTAGAGCGGCTTCTCACCGAAGCGGTCCCGCACCAGGTGGAGCTCTCGGTTCTTCCTGTCCCACAAGGCTGCGGCGAACATCCCCTCGCAGGCGTCGAGCGCCCGATCGATGCCCCATCGCTCCACGGCCGCCACCAACACCTCCGTGTCGGATCCACCGCGGAACCGGGTCCCGCCGCGCTCCAATCGGTGCCGGAGCTCAGGATGGTTGTAGACCTCTCCGTTGTACGCGATCACCCATCGACCCCCGGGGGAGATCATGGGTTGCGCACCGCCCGGTCCGAGATCGATGACGGCCAGGCGACGGTGACCGAAGGCGACGCCGGCATCGGCATCGACCCAGACACCGTCAGCGTCTGGACCGCGATGCTCCAGCGACGAGGCCATGGTCGCGGCCAGGGCACCCAGACGATCGGCGCTGGTCGACGCATCCGGGTCGAGAATGCCGGCAATCCCGCACATACCGCGTCAACCCGCTCTAAGACAGTTCAGCTGGGGACCGAGAGGCCACGAGAGCGGCTGCCATCATCGGGCTTCGCACACGATCTCCGGCACCCGCAGATCATGAGCGGTTGCTGGGTGCCCGTCAAGCACGCTGGCCCGAGCCGATCCGAGTGGGACGACCACTCTCAACGAGATGCAGGATCGGGACCAACGTTCGTCTCCGAGTGCTCGCCCTCGGTCCGGCCATAGTCGGAGTTCTCACCGAAGCGGCCCCTGGCGCCATCCCACAGGCCGTGGAGAATCGCCCTGCGTTCCTCACGCCCTGTCGCCTTCTGCAGATGCCGGGCGGTATAGGCCAGCTGCCACGCATGCCAGGACGGGCGCCCGTGCCGACGCGTCAAATGGATGGAGTTGCGAGCGTGATAGTAGGACCGCCATGGTTCGTGTCCGTCGGTTGGGCGGCGCTTTCCAATAGCCTCCGCTCGGCCGGCCGACGTCTGCTCGTCGGCTACCGCCCGAGCTGACACGGCGTCGACCAACACGTCGAAGCCTCCTTCTCGGACCCGACAGAAGAAGTCGAAGTCCTCGAGACCGAAGAACCACTCCGGGTCTGGGACGATGCCGGCATCGAAGACCGATTGCGCCACCAGCGTCGCCCCCCAACTGGCCACATCGACCGGTACCAGCTCGTACGGGATCCCCGCAGGAGGGACGAGGTTGACGGTATGGGATCCTCGCCCGACGAACCGTCGGCCGTATGCGACTATGGCTCCGATGGGCCTCCCAGGCTGCTGGCTGCGGCCCTCGACCCGGCTCAGGACGTCAGCCAATCTCGGGCTGGGAAGTGAGAAGAGCCCAACGTCGTCCTCGCACAGATAGGCCCAGCGCACAGAGGGATCGGCGAAGGCTGCCTCCATCCCGACGCCGAATCCGCCCGCCGGTCCGAGATTGCGCGGCAATCGGACCAGCTGGATCTTGGCCTCCAAGGTTGCGTCGTCGAGACCCCCGGGCCCATTGACCACCACGATCACACGTTCGGGAGGCAGACCTTCCCGCTCGACGAGCGAGCGCACCACCTCGGAAGCCAGTCGCGGCCTCCGATGAGTGAGCACGACCGCCGTGACCGACGTCGGTACCTGCGGCGGATCGGCAGCGGCGGCGTCGTCAGGCCAGCCCGGCTGACTTTTCACGCCGCCCCCATCTCGATAGGCTAACAACAGTCGTGGAGGACATTGGCGTGGCGGACAGGCAGCGCGCGAGCGGCCGTCCGTTGATCAGCGTGGTGATGGCGGTACGCAACGGCATGCCGTGGCTGGAGGAACAGTTCCTGGCCCTCTCACTGCAACAAGTGCCGTGTGACTGGGAAGTCGTTGTGGCCGACAACGGCTCCTCAGACGGCACTCGCACGTGTGTGGAGCTGTGGTCCGAGCGCGAGCCTCGCATCCGTCTCGTAGATGCGTCCGCGCGTCTCGGCGCGGGAGCGGCTCGCAACATTGGCGTCCAATCGGCCGATGGACGCATGTTGGCCTTCTGTGACGCCGACGACGTTGTGCAACCGGGATGGCTGGCGGGCATGCTGACGGCGCTGGCCGATGCGGACCTGGTGGCCGGGGTCTTCGACTTCGGATCCCTGCAGGGTCGGGCGGTGTCGGATCCCATCCCCGCAGCCACCGGGCAGATGGGATTCCTTCCCTTTGCCCTCGGCGCGAACCTGGGGGTCCGCAGGGATGCCTTCGAAGCAGCCAATGGTTTCTGCGAGACCCTCTCGGCCGGCGAAGACATCGATCTGTCCTGGCGGCTGCAACTGGCCGGGTACCGGTTCGCCGTCGGTGAGAAAGCCGTAGTGGCGAAGCGCGAACGTACGGGTGCCCGGGAGGCATTCCGCGCCACCTGGATCTATGGACGGTGCGACACGCTGCTCTACCGCAACTACCGTGCCCGGGGCATGCGGCCCGATCTTCGGGGAGCGGCGAAGGCGTGGGTCTGGTTGGTCGTCGCCAGCCCCGGACTGGCCATTCCGTCGCGGCGTCGTCAGTGGATGCGTGCTCTCGGCGTGCGCATCGGGCGCCTGGCCGGATCAATGACGCACCACACGTTCTTCCCCTAGCGCCAGGGTCTCGCGAGGTCGGATCGTTGGCTTACCGAAGCGGTCCTGACCTAGTTGGCGATACGGAATATGACCGGCCTGCTCCTTGCTACGGCCCCGTCGGCATCGACAACCACGCTTTGGACCGCATAATTGCCATTGGGGAGCGCTGCGGTACCCAAGGCTCCGAACCAACCATATAAAGTGGACCAGGCTCGGACGGTCTGCATGTGACCCATGCCCCTGACTATGAACTTCATGCCCGTGATGGCGAAGACATCATCCGAGGCGGTGGCAACCAGATACGTATTTCCCTTCGCTTCGGTTCCCACCTTCGGCTGCTGGACAATTGTGGTGGGTAGTGCCACCGTGGCGGTACGGAAAGCTCCGCGCTGCCACACCAGGATGCTGAAACTCTTGCCGAGCCACGCGTGAGTGACATGGAATCCGTCCTTGAGCGCAGCGGACTCGACGGCGCCTTGGTTCACCAAGGGGTGATAGGAGCCAAGGCTCGAGCCGGTGATCAGCGTCCGAACCCGAGACAGGTCGCGGATGGCCGCCCGCGTGCCGCTCAGCGTCACCGGCGGGACGACTAACGACAGGGGCTTGGTACCGTCATACCAACCGATCCCGTTGTTGTTGAGAATGTCACTGTCTTGCGCGACGAGGGTAGGAGATGAACCTATGATTCTCGTGACCTGAGCGGTCATCAGATCGGAGTTGGTACGGAAGGTGCCGCCGCTAGCCACCACCTCCCCCCGATAGGGGGCCGCCGGCCACCACCATCCGCGCCCGGTTGTTTCGCCCACCAGGCCCACAACCAGGATGCCGGCAAGGACCACCCAGAGGACCGGAAAGAGTCGCCACGACATCTGTCCTAGGACGGCCGCGGCCAGCAGGATGAGGATGACGAGCACAGGAAGACCGAAGGCAGTCCCGTTGTTGGAGCTGGTGGAAAGGATCAGGGTGGCGAGTATCGCCCATGTCGGCAGCGTCCACAGAGCCGTGAGCTTCAACGTGCGGTGGTGCCGCACAACGACCCAGAATGCGGCAACCAGAGCGATGCCCAGGGCCCATGACTCACCCCACCCGAGTTGGGCGAGGGTCCAACTGGCACGCTGCTTGACGGCATTCACATCAAGTTTCGCCCCCTTCGACGTTTCACCGGTTGACGGCTGGTAACCGGCGCTCTGGAGGTAATGGAGGGCCGCGTGACCCGACGCCAGCCACCATGGTCCGGCGAGGAGCAGCGTTACTCCCACTGCGCCGAGAGCGGGCAGCCGGAGAACAGTGCCGCTTTTCACCATGTCGATTGCCAGGTCGATCCCGGCGACGACGACGAGGGGCACGACATAGACGACGGACATGGACCTCGACAGCAACAAGGCGGCGATCGCCACTCCGAAGATCAGTGACCACTTCCACTCCCGGAATTGCCGACACCGGATGTAGGAATAGAAGGCCCACACCAGTTCCGCGGCGGTTGGCACGCCGAAATGCAGCATGAGCGCGTAACTCGAGACGTTCTCGTTGAGGGCAACGGCGAGAGCAGCCACCATTGCCGCCAGCGGTGATATCCACAGCCGGGCCAGGAGGAAGGAACCGCCCACAAGCACGAGGAGGAACGGGAGCTCCACGGACATGGCGCCGTAGACCCCACCAAGTTCCACGCCGGGCGCTGCCAACGCGGGGACCAACGGCGAGGACGATCCGGAATGCAGGAACGTACTGATTGGGTTCCCGCTTTGAAGAATGCCCCGAGCCAGGCTTGCGTAGGAATAGTCGTCCACGTTGATCTGATGCGCGTGCAGGCGAAACACGAAGAGCACCACCCAGACGACCGTGGTCACGAGAAGCGCGACGATCAGGAACAGGGTTTGCTGCTTGTCCGATTCGGGATCGACCTCGTCCGGTCTCTCGTCCGTGGTGACCGTTGCGTCAGCGAGCAGCGCACTCACTTCGGATGGAATGGTGGACTCAATGCCCCCTCGGCGTCCCGAGGATGCTTCTTGAGCGTGTCCGCGGCTGTTGTCGTCATTGGACTTCCCATGAGCTGCCCACATGAAGCGGTGCCGCCACCATGACCCCTTCAGGGGGCTGGAGCACGTCGGGGCCGAAGGCATCGAAGGATGCGACGGGCTTCCACGGGAGCAAGGGTCTCTCGGCCCACTTGCCGAAACTCGTCATTGCCGTCCACACGGAGTAGTGGCCCTTGGGTAGTGGGATGTTGTGGAGTCGGCACCTGACCTCGAAGTCACCTGAGGGGAAAAATCCGTGGTGCTTGGTGATGAAGATGGGGAACGCTGTTCCCAGCGAGATGCCGACGAAGAAGTCGGCTTCCACCGACTCCGGCGAGTTGAGGGTCATGCGGAACTCGGCATCCTCAAGCGAGAGGACCTGTCCCCCGTCCGGCCCTGTAATGGACGATTTCAGCATTTGGACCACGCCGTCGTTGGAGGTGGCCAGCGATGCATCCTGTTGAATGGACGACCTGTAGAGAGCAGCTACTTCGCTGGTGGGGCCCGCAGCCCTCACTTCTGCATCAGCCAACCACATCGTTTGTTGACACATGGCCTCGACTGACGCGAGATCGTGGGAGACGTAGACGAGCGTCGTGCCCTGGCGTACGACCTCCTCGATCCGTTGAATGCACTTCTGCTGGAAATTGGCGTCACCCACCGACAGCACCTCGTCGACGAGAAGGATGTCGGGCTCCAGGAAGGCAGCGATCGAGAAACCGAGCCGCATCTGCATGCCGAGGGAAAAGAACTTGACCTGGCGATCGATCGCGTCCGCGAGCCCGGCGAAGTCCACGATCTGATCGAATCGATCGTGGGTGATCTTGCGGCGCATGCCGAGCACTGCGCCGTAAAGGAAGATGTTCTCGCGCCCGGTCAGGTCGGGATGGATGCCACTCGTCACGCTGAGGAGCGCACCCATGCGCCCCTCTACCTCGCATACGCCAGCCGACTGGTAAGTGACCTTGCTGATGATCTTGAGGAGGGTGGTCTTCCCCGAGCCGTTGATGCCGATGAGTCCATAGGTCCCCCCGGGTTCCACGTCGAGGCTGACATCTTTCAGGACCCAGCGGTAGTCCCTACGCGTCCCCTGGGTGATCGAGCGACGCATGCGGACGAGCTGGTCGTAGAACAGCGGAGCGGTGCGATCGGCGCGGAACTTCTTCCACACGCGCTCCACGTGGATGGTCCCGTTAGGCAATGTCGGCAAAGTTCACCTCCAATCGCTTGAAGATCCGATAGCCCAGCAGCAGGTAGAGGGTGGCACCTACGATGGCCGCCAGCAGGGGCCCCGGGACAGGGTTCTGCCCGAGGAGCATGGCGCGACGGGTATCGTCGATCACCGGCCCCAACGGGCTGAAGAAGCCGTACACGAGTTGCCAGTTCTTAGGGACGCGCTTGAACTGCCAGATCACCGGGGTGGCGAACAGTCCCAACATGATGATGATGGGAAGTACCTGGGCCAGGTCCCGCATCTGGATGATCAATGCGGAGACCATGACGGTTATCCCGACGGTGAAGGCGAGCTCGATCAGGATGAACAGCGGCACCCAGACCGTGGTGGGCTTGGGAACGAAGCGGTACAAGACAAAGAGCAACACCAGTGGGATCCACGCCAGGACCGAGTTCACCACCGTCACCAGTACGGTCTCGAGGGGGAAGCATTCCCGCGGGAACTGCGTCTTGCTCATCAGGGCGTTGTTGGTCAGCAGCGAGTTGCCACCGGTCCCCAGAGCACCGGCGAAGAAGGTCCAACAGAGGATTCCGATATACGCGAGGATCGGGTATGGGATCCCTGGAATCCCGTTCGACGACGACCGGGAGAAGATAATAGTGAAGATGCCCAGCATCGCCAGAGGGAAGATCAGCGCCCAGAGAAATCCCAAGGTGGCCTGCTTGTACTGGGCCCGGATGTCCCGCTCGGCCAGTGTGTAGATGATGTCCCGGCTCGCCCAGAGAGTTCGGAGCGACGTTCTCAGCCGTGCCTCGTGACGGTAGATGATGTCGGCCGATGGCTCGGCCGGTGCCACCGGTACCGCCCCCGCTGGTCCCTCGCCCACTCCGGACTTGCCCGCGGGCAGATCCACCCCCCCCTCCGAGGGACTCGGCAAGGTCATCGAATGCGTCACCTCCGCCCGCGGACGCAGGCCTTTCGTTCACGCCGGCAAGACGGGTCATAGTATGCCACCCCGCGAACACCAAACGAGCAGGAAGCGGAGGCTCCGGCCGGTACTATCGACGGGTGGGCTTTCAAGAGGGGTTGCGGGCCCGCGAGCCGGGCGGACGCCTCCGTGTGCTGCTGGTGATCAAGTGCCTCGGCTACGGAGGCGCAGAGCGGCTGCTGGCGGATATGGTGGCGGGCGCGGACGAGCAACGGCTCCACTACGAAGTGGCGTACGTACTCCGGAGCCAGGACGCCCTCGTGCCGGCGATCGTGGCCGGCGGGACGCCAGTGCACTCGCTCGGTGCGGCCCATAATGCGGATCTGCGGTGGATGGTGGCCTTCCGGCACCTGCTGGGACAGGGGCACTACGACGTGGTGCACTTCCACCTCCCCTACGCGGCCGCTCTGGGGCAGCTGGTGGTGGATTCGCTGCCCCGCTCCGTGCGCCCGGGTGTCGTCTACACCGAGCACAGCCTGTGGGACCGAGCGAAACTCGTGAACAGAGTGCTCCTGCGTGCCTCGATGGGAAAGGGGGAGCGGCTGGTGACGGTGTCACAGGCTTCCTACGATGCCCTTCCGACTCCATTGCGGCGGCGCGCCACGACGGTGGTGCACGGCGTCGATCTGTCCCGGTCGGACTCACTGATCGCCCGCCGCCAGGAACTCCGGACCCTTGTTCGGTCGGAGCTCGGGGTGGACCACGACGAGCTTCTCTTCCTGACCGTCGCAAATCTCCGTCCCGAGAAGGGATACGACGTCTTGCTCGCTGCGGCCCGATCCATCGCGGACAGCGGCCTACCCATCCGCATCGCCGCGGTGGGCCGCGGTCCGCTGAGCGAGATCCTCCACGCACGCCACGCCGAGTTCGAGCTTGGAGATCGGTTTCAGTTCCTCGGCCAGCGCGACGACGTCCCGCAGCTCTTGGCCGGCGCAGACGCATTCGTCCTGGCGTCTCTGCAAGAGGGGCTCCCGGTGGCGTTGATGGAAGCCACCAGTGTCGGGTTACCGATTGTTGCGAGTGATATCGGTGGCGTGCCCCAGATGCTCGAGAACGAAGTCGACGCCCTCCTCGTCACGCCGGGTGACCCGGCGATGCTCTTCCAGGCCATGAAGCGGCTGTCTTCCGATCCCGAACTGCGAGAGCGGCTCGGCCAGAGGGCGAAACTCCGGAGCGCGATGTTCGACATCGCCGAGGCCAGCCGGGCGGTCGGCGAAATCTACATGCAGGTGGCGCGCGCTCATTGAGCATGCTGGTTGGGAAGAAACTGGTGCACGTCACCACCGTCGACATGAGCCTCGTCCTGCTCCTCGGCCCGCAGCTCCGAGCCTTTGCCGCTGCAGGGATCGACGTGGTCGGAGTGTCAGCTCCGGGGCCGTTCGTACCGCAACTGGAGTCGTGGGGCATCCGTCACGAGCCCCTTCGACATGCCACTCGGTCCGCCGCCCCCGTCCAGGATCTGATGGCGTTCGTGGAGCTGTGGCGCCTGTTCCGGCGCCTCACGCCCGACATCGTCCACACTCACAACCCCAAGCCAGGTCTCTACGGACGTGTGGCGGCCCGGGCCGCCGGAGTTCCCGGAGTGGTCAACACCGTGCACGGCCTCTACGCGAGCCCTGAGGACGGACCCTCGCGCCGGGCGGTCGTGTACGCCCTCGAGCGGGCAGCGTCGCAGTGCTCAGGGGCCGAACTGGTCCAGAATCCCGAGGACTTCCGCGTGCTGGCGCGTCTCGGCGTGCCGAGCGACAAGCTGGTACTGCTCGGCAACGGAGTCGATCTGGAACGATTCCGCCCGCGGTCCGACCAGGAGCGACAGCGGGCTCGGGCGAACCTCGGAGTGGACACAGACGCCGTCGTGGTCGGCACGGTCGGACGCCTTGTCTGGCAGAAGGGCTTCCATGAGCTCTTTGCGGCGGCAGCCCGGCTGCGCGACACACGGCCGGAGATCGTCTTCGTGGTGGTGGGCGGATCCGACGCGGGCAAGGCCGACGCCATCACATCCGAGCAGCTGGCTGACGCCCGTGGCCGCGGGCACATCGTGTTCACTGGGTCCCGGGACGACATGGAACGCGTCTACCCGGGTTTCGACCTTTTCGTGCTCCCGTCACACCGCGAGGGCTTTCCCCGTTCGGCAATGGAGGCCGCGGCCAGCGCAGTGCCCGTGATCGCCACGGACATCAGAGGTTGCCGTCAGGTGGTCGCACACGGGCAAACTGGCCTCCTCGTTCCCCTCCACGATCCCCTACGACTTGCCACGGCAATCGAGGAACTGGCACTCGACCCCGCCCTCCGCCGGCGGATGGGCGTCGCTGGCCGACGAAAGGCCGAGGCCGAGTTCGACGACCAAGCCGTGATCTCCAAGACGCTGGACGCCTACGAGCGAGTGCTCACCTCCGCCAAGTCCCCGAAGAGGCGCCGGATGCCCTGGTCGACCTCGCGACTGTCGTAGCGGTCCAGATAGCGGGCTTCCGCCGCCTCGGTGAGGCGCACGCGCAGCTGAGCGTCACGGAGTAAGCGCACGACGGCGGCGGCGAACTGCTCCGGATCGTCCGCTATCAGCAGATGCACGCCGTCTTCGACGTCCAGTCCCTCTGCGCCGAGGCTCGTCGACACCACCGGCACACGGTGTGCGAAAGACTCGAGGATCTTCACTCGGGTGCCACCTCCGTAGCGCACCGGAACCACGGCGACCGACGCACGCGCCAGTTCGCTTTCCATGGAGGCGACCTCGCCGACCACGGTCAGCGCCCCGGGTTGGTGCAATCGCATGACGCTTGTGGCCGGACGGCCTACCAATCGTACCTCGGTCCCCGGGACGGCCGCCCGGATGCGGGGGGAGATGGCGGCCGCCGTCCATTGCGCCCCGTCGATGTTGGGAGGGTATCCGAAGCTTCCCTGGAAAAGCACGACAGGCGGCCCACTGGAGGCGGGGTTCCCGGCGGGGCGCTGCGGCCGCGGGTATGTGTTGGGGATCACCATGACGTTGGGCAGTGCGGACCTGGCTGCGTCCAGCTCGCTGGGAACCACGACCCGCTCGACGCGGGCGGCCACCGACTGCTGGAATCGGCGCCAATCGCCGCCGTTGAGCCTGGCCTGGTACCAGGCCAGGCGGGTCCGCACCGAGCCGAGCGCGCCGGTCGATCGAAGCTGGTCGGCCAACAGTTCGGACCGCAGTCCGGATTTGACGTCCTCGAGGTCCATCAGGTCGACGACAGTCGGGCCGAGGTCGGGCCGTCCCGTCCATTCGTACGAGGATGGTCTCGAGAACCACACCACGTCATAGGGCGGACGGGCCCAGTCGTGCAGGACACGTCGAGGGGTACGGTCGGCTCGGGACACGGCCACCTCGATCGGGACGCTCCGGCGGGCCGCCCAATCCAAGCGCCATCGGAGTTGGGGCGACGTACGCGGGTTCTGCACACCCACTGCACGCAGCACGGGAACGGCCGGTGGTATCGTCAAGGCCGATCGGCGCTGGTCGTGGATCACGAACAGATCCAGGTCGGCCATCGATGCCACTGCGTCCACGACCTGGGCCAGGCGGACAAGCCCGCCGCCGAGGGGCGGCCATGGCAGGTCGTGGGCCACGATCAGTGCTCTCACGGCGCCTTCAACGCCTCGCCGGCCACGGCGGTCAGCGCGATTTCGGCGACCTGGCCCTCGATGACCTGCCGCTCGAACGCGTCGAGATAGCGCTGGTGCGCTGCGTCAACCAGGCGCCGGCGCAGGTCCGGCTCGTTGAGCAGCCGGGCGCAGGACGCAGCCAATCCCTGTGCCGTGTCTGCGAGTAGCAGATGGCGGCCGTCCTCGACGCCCAGGCCCTCTGCGCCGAGCGTGGTGGAGGCGACGGGTATCCGGTGGGCGAAAGCCTCGATGATCTTGACGCGCGTGCCACTGCCGAAACGAATGGGCACCACGACCACATCCGCCCGCCGCAGCTCGGTCATTATGTCCGGCACTGGCCCGACCACTGTGATCGCCGGAGGGCGCTGGAGGCTCATATTGCCCGGTTGCCCCAACCCGACGATACGGATGCGGGCCTCGGGGACCAGGTCGCGGAGTGCCGGAGCGATGTGGTCGACCAGCCATTGCACGGCGTCGGCATTCGGTGGGTACCGCAAGGTGCCGTGGAACAGCACCACCGGCGGGCGCCCGACCTCGACCCGTCCGACCGGCTTGTCTGGACGCGCATAGCCATTGGACACGACGGCTACCCGCCGGAGTCCGCTCGAGGTGGCCCGATCGGCCTCGAGTGGGCTGCAGACGACGGTTCGGGCGACTTGCGGCGACACCGAGCGATACAGCCGGTCCCAGCGAAGGGCTTCGATCTGCGAAAAACCCCGGCCGGGCAGGCGCCGCCACCGGCTGCGGGCGGTAGGCCCACGCCGGTCGCGCGCAAGCGGATCGGGCCTACCATCGGTGGGGTCGATCGCGAGGCGACCCCTGATCTTGTAGTGCTCGAGATCGTCGAGGTCGAGCACCGTTGGTGCCAGGCGGGGCCTACCGGCAAGGAGCCAGGCTCGCACGTCATAGCACCACACCAGGTCATAGGCGTCGGTGGTGAACCGCGCCAGAGCGCGGGAGACCCGGTCACGTTCGCCGATCGGAATCTCCAACGGCAACTGCGGATGGGCCACGCCACCGAACCGAGCCCCACCGAGCCGGACTGGGACCCGGCGGACGTTCTCGAGCCCGAACGATGGATCCGGCTCGTCGAAATCGATGGCGTCTTCGGGCGTGATGGAGAAGAGTTCGGTCGGACCGCACCGGGACAGAGCGTGCAATGTGGTGTGGAGACGGAGCCGAAACCCGCTGTTGGCCGGCCACGGATACTCGTAGGCGACCACCAACGTACGCATGCACACCCCGTAGGCTCGACACTTGGCGGCTGGACCGATCATCCCTGTCGCCCCAGGTCGGCAAGCGTAGCGGAACGGCGCGGCAATCAGGCTCAACCGACTCCGCTGTTAACATCGCACGCTGCTCACGTGGACGGAGAGGGAAGAAATCGATGGTGACGGCAAATCTCGACACCGGTGGCGTTCCGCTGGTCGTGCACGTCGTGCCGACGCCCCGTGGGCGCGGTGCCCAACTCGGCGCACGCATTCTGGTGGACCGGCTCGACGAACCGGGAACAGTGCGCCATCGCTTGCTCGGCCTCGTCGAGGGCCCGCCTGAGGTCGCGGTCGACCTCACACTCGGCCATGCAGAGGGGAGTCACCCCGCCGAGGGTTTCGAGCCCCGCCTTGCACTCCGGCTGCGGAGGATGATCGCCCGACTCAATCCCGCAGTGGTGGTGGCGCACGGCGGTGACGCGATGAAATATGCCGTTCCGGCACTCGTCGGCACTCGGCACCCGTTGGTGTACTGCGTCATCGGGACCTACGCGGGACGGCCGGCGGCGCTCCATGAGTGGGTCTGGAGGCGTCTCATGGCCCGCGCGAATCTCGTGGTTGCCGTCGGCAACGAGGTGCTCACCGAGTGCACCGGGCGTTTTCGCGTCGCCCCCGAGCGGGTAGTCATGATTCCCTACGGACGGGACCCGTCTGAGTACCCTCCGCGATCAGGCCCTCCAGTGTCCACAAACGCCACGCTCATCTTCGTCGGTGCCTTGACGACCCAGAAACAACCCGACAGATTCGTCGAGGTGGTGCGCCGCTTGCGGGCTGAGGGCCGCGCTCTCCACGCCCTGGTCGTCGGCGACGGCCCGCTGGCCGGCACCCTGGCCCCTCTGGCGGCGGCCGAAGGGATCGAGCTCCTCGGTTCTCGTTCAGACGTGTCCGAACTCCTCCGCCGTTCGGACGTGTTCGTGTTTCCCAGCCGGCCCGCTGGTGAGGGCTTGCCCGGAGTGCTGATAGAGGCCGGCTTGAGCGGACTTCCGACGGTGTCGACCGCCACGCCCGGGGCTGCCACCGTGCTGTGCGACGGCGAGACCGGGATGATCGTCGACGACTCGGTTGCCGCGTTGGCCGCAGCGGTCGGACAGCTCTTGGACGACCCGGACCGCCTGGCAGCGATGGGGGCCGCGGCCCGGAGGCGGTGCGAATCGACGTTCACCCTGGACCTCATGGCCCAGCGGTGGCAGACCGCCCTCCAACCGATGATGAGCGCTCAGGTGTGAACCGCTCGGCCTGACGCGCCGGCACGGCCGCGGCGGGCTTGCGCCCTCCGGCGTGCGATGCGGACCCGGCGCGGCAGCTCCCAGACGTAGCGGGGCGGACGGTGGCGAGGGCCGCGAGGAACGCACAGCAGCACGAGGAAGAAGGGCAGCAGCACCGTCGCCTCCCGGGTGATCAATCCCAGGTTGCCCAGGGCGGCAAAGGAGTATGCGAATGCACCCGTGTAGGCCGCGCACATGATCACGTACGGACGGGATAGTGCCGCTCGCGGCAATATACGCAGATGCCGGTAGGACGCGAACACCACCGCCACCACCAGGGTGTTCTCTACTGCATCGAGCCACTCCCCGCCGCCGTGCGCGTTTATGGGCAACGGGTCGAACAGGACGACGTAGACGTCCTTCGGAAAGAAGATGGGATTCGCGGAGTAGCTGACGCTGCTCCCGAACCCGGCGCCGCCGCCGTTGCCGGTCGTGCTGTTGTCGTAATTGATCGTCGACAGCGAGATCGAGCCCTGCTGCCCAGGTAGAAAGTGGAGCGTCACGAAGAAGGCGACGCCCACGAGCGCTCCGAGAAAGACGAGGCCGGCGGTACGACGTCCTCCCTCGAGTTGGACGCGAGAGTTCACGGGTCGGAAGATCATGGCGATGGTGAAGCCCCCCAGGGCCAGCATCTGCATGTTCGGTCGGATGAACATGCCGCCGACTGAAGCAGCCAGGACCAACCAGTAGCCGCCCCTGCGACGGGCGAGGATCCTCGCGCATCCGTACGCAGTAAGCCCGAGGAGGAAGGTCATGAGCGCTTCTTTGCTCACATCCGAGGTCCAAAAGATCAGGGCCGGAAGGAAGAAGAGCAGGTACCCGTACCGGTGACCGCCGGCCTTGCTGAACGTCAGGGTGAAGGCGCGATAGAAGAAGACGATCCCGATGAAGGAAAGCCAGCTGAAGACCAGGAAAGCGGCCGCCTGGTCCGATCCGACGATGGCGAAGACCACGCCGGCCACAATGCTGACCGATCCGTCGGCAACGATCCCCCCGAGATGGCCCGGCGCGAGCGAGAAGTCCAGATGGCGGAAGCCGCCCGCCAGCAGTACCCCCTGAGAGTCATACCGGTTGTAGTCGGCGACGCCGCCGTAGAGGTGGTCGACGACCCAGATCTGGAGTGGGGCGCTGATCAGGTGGAGGATCAAGCAGACCGTGAGGGCCTTGGCGAGCCACGGATCACCTTCGGCCTCTGCGGTACGCCGGATGATGACGCGTCCGATAGCGAACAGGACACCCGCTATGGCGAACGAGACGATCGGCTGGGATGAGAGCTGTACGTTGGGCATGTCGACTGGCGCCGCCCCGGACCGCTCAGGCCTCCGAAGACCGGTGATCGGTCAGAAGCCCACTTTCGAGGGGTGCCGCCGGAACGGGCGGAGCCGGCTCAGTGATGGGCACCTCCTCGGTCGGGTCGCGATCCTCATACAGCAGCCCGCCTGTTGAGCCGAACTCGCCTGTTAAGCCGAACTCGCCTTGTGAGTCGAACTCGTCTTGTGAGTCCAGCTCGTCTTGTGAGTCGAACTCGGAATCCTCTGAGTCGAACTCGGAATCGCGTCCCCAGGCGTAGGTTCGCCCCTGCGCGCGGGTCAGAGCCATGCCGACCACCGGCGCTCCGAGCCGTCGTAGTGCGGCGCTGGTCCCGCGCACCTGTTTCAGGCTCGTCGTCTGGCGCTCGCCCACCATCAGCACGACGTCGGCGAACGGCGTGAGGCCCTCTCCGTAGTGCACGGAGAGATAGGAGGGGACCTCCAGAATCACCACGTCGACGAGCTGCTTCAGGGCAATGAGAACTTCGGGCGCTCGAACCACCACCTGGGCGGGATGGCCTACGAAGTACCGCAGGTCCAACCGGGACACACCCGGGACACCCGTCTCCCCGAGAAGATCCTCCACGTCGGAAGGGCTCACGGGGCCGGCGAGGAGGTCGGTTCCCGCTTCCGCGGCGTGGTGCCCGACGCCGCGCGACGGCCAGTTCCTCCGCGTCAGAGCGGTCGACAGCGGGAATTCAGAATCGTCTTCGGGGACGGCGAGTCCTTCGGTACCCACGATCGCGACGCGCTGTCCGACGTCAGCGCACACGCCGGCGAGGTTGATGACGACGTCGGCGAGAGATGGTTCCGTCCCCGGCGACGTGACGAGCACAACGCGGCGGGAACCGTTGGCCACGCCAAGGCCCGCCGCGAATTGCGGGACCGGCTGGCTCATTGAGTCGCCATGTGGTCCGACCGGTGACCGACATCGTTCTCGAGCACCGGGTCTTCGCCCTCGTACAGCCATTGCTGTTCGTCCGACGGCGGCAACGGCAGCGGTTCGCGGAAGACCGACAGCCAGAGCATACGGTAAGGCTCGGTAGAGTCGCTGGTGGCCGCCGGAATCTCCGAAACGACCGGATACCCAAAGGCGTGGTGCGCACGTTTGGCCGTCTTCAGGCGTCGGTCCAAGAGCCAGACAGCCAAGGCCAAAAGGGCGCCGAGCAGGAGCCCGAGCAGGAGCCCAGCGGCGCCGCGGAGCGCACGACTGTTGAGGACCGCACCGGTGGTGACCTTGTTCACCTCCGCGAGGACTGGCGTGTGCAGTATCGAATAGCCCGTACCGGGCTGCTCCACCACCAGTGTCGCAAGATAGTTCTCGAGAGCGGTCACCTGAATTTGAAGCGCATCAGTTGTGACACCCGGGGGATAGCTCTTGAATGCGATCTCATCCTCGATGGCGGCCAGCTTCGCCTCGGTCTGCGCCTCGGTCCCCGCCAGTGTCGCCTTCGCAACTGAATTCACCTCGTTACCCAGCGCCTGGTCGAAGGCGCTGTTCAGGGCAAGTGAGTCGGCAGCAGTCGGCCCCTGGGTTGAGACGTCGATCACTCCGGCCTGACCGCTCGTCGCACCGGTTGACGACCCGTCTGCGGATGGCGGCCCAAGGAGGATAAGCCGGGCCCGCACGACCCATGCAGGCCAATTCAGCCCTGCGGCCTTGCTCGCCGCGGACAAGACGGTGTCGGTGCCGGCGTAATAGAGGATCTGGTCGGGCGCAAGATTGGACGCGTCGCTCGAACCGGTCGGAGGGGATCCGATGCTCGAAGTCGAGACGTACTGTGTCTGGACCTGGTGGCGGGGAGACGCCAACCCCGCCGCCAATCCGAGGAGGCCGACGATGACAATCAGCCACCAGCCTCGGAGGAGTGCACTCCAGTAGTCGCCTCTTTCCATCTCTCTCCCGACGTCAGACGTTTCCCCGCGAAGCCGCCAAGTTAACAGTCCCCCGCGATCGCTCAACCTAAGCGCCCGGTTTCGAAAGTCCCGTCCTCACGGGCGTTGCAACCCCACATGGGGAGGTGCAAGAACCCTTTCCTGCTCCGGATCCCGCCGTCTCTAGAGTATCGGGGTCAGGGCTTGCGCCGCACTAGAGCCGACCGGACCAGCTCCACACAACTTTTGCACAACAAGAATACCAACGCATGCGTCCGGTGCCAAAGCCCCGGGCGGCGCCCGCCTCCCTTGGGAATGGGGAATCGGGAATCGGGGTATCGGACGTCGGAGTGCCACACGTCGAGGACCCCTTCGTTGGCGTCGGCGAGCGTGTCATGGAAAGCGCCTGGGCCTTCGAATCCCGAATCGGTTGGACGGGGCATGCGCAAATCGGCCATGGGCAAATTCGGCCATGGGCTGACTGGAGAAAGGGCGCTAGATTTACGGGCGGTTCGGGGGACGGAGGCGACGCGGTGATGGCGAGGACGGTCGTAACCCTTCGGCAGCGCTCGGACGCGGTGCGATGATCGAGCCCGGTGCCGACCTCGGCAACTCCGGAGATCTTTCACGTCCGATCGTCGTCCTCGCCAGCCAGGTGCGCGCCCGGCTGCTGTTCACAGTGCTCGATGCCATCTGCGTGGTGGCGGCATACAGTGCGTCCGAAGTCTTCTACTGGCGCAATGTCGCCCCGAGCGAGTACGGCTGGCACTTCGGGATCTTCGTGCTGATCGTGGTGATCGTGACACTGGTCTGCAACCGGATCTACGGGCTGTACGGCCGCATGTGGCAACACGCGGGACTCGAGGAAGCTCGACAAATGATCTATTCGATGGTCACAGTCGGGGCGTTCATTGCGGTCTTGTATCTTCTCATCCGACTCGCGGGATTTCAGCTGGTCCACCCCTCGGTCGTCGCGGTCGGCCTGGTCTTCGCGACCGCCGGCATGAGCCTGATCCGTTTCCACTCGCGCATCTTCGCCTGGCAGCGCGGCTCGAGGGGCAACGGTCTCCGCGTTGCCGTCGTCGGTACCCGCGAAGCTGCCGCGACAGCTGTACGCGAAATGCTGCGCCACCCTGACGCCGGGCTGATCCCGGTGGCTGTGTTCGACGACGACACGTCCGTGCACGGGAAGTCACTTGTCGGTGTTCCGGTGGTCGGGAACGTCTGCGACATCCCTGCGGCCACGAGCCGCTACCAGCTCCAGGAAGTGCTCCTCGCCATACCCAACGCCTCGCCTGAGATGATCGCCCAGGTGCTGCGGTCGGCTGAGGCGGCTGGGATCGGCATGAAGGTACTTCCCACCATGAGCGACATGGTCAAGGGCCCGGCTGGGATGTTCGCCATCCGGAGGGCCCGCCAGCCGAGCATCGAGGACCTGTTGGGTCGGACCCCCGTCGCGACCGACCTCGAGGGGGTGCGCCGGTCGCTCGAGGGTCACAGGGTTCTGGTCACAGGGGCCGGCGGCTCCATCGGTTCGGAGATCTGTCGCCAGGTCTCCGTGTGTGGCCCGGCCATGCTCGTGCTCCTCGACCATGACGAAACGCACCTGCACGACACCGTCTCGGAGATAGACGGAACTTGCCACCAAGCGCTTGTCGACATCAATGACCGCGCCATGCTCTTCGGTGTCTTCGAGCGCTACCGCCCTGACGTCGTGCTCCACGCCGCCGCCCACAAGCATGTTCCGGTGCTCGAGGACCATCCGGTCGAGGCAGCCCGGACGAATGTCTTCGGGACGCTCAACGTGATCGAGGCCTCGGCCTCTGTCGGAGTCAGCCGTTTCCTGCTGATTTCGTCGGACAAGGCCGTGCAGCCCTCGAGCGTCATGGGTGCCTCCAAGCGGGCCGCAGAACAGTTACTGCTGAGTCGATCGCCCGAGAACGGCGCTTACAGTGCGGTGAGGTTCGGCAATGTGTTGGGCAGCCGGGGCAGCGTCATTCCGACCTTCGCCCGCCAGATCGCGTCCGGTGGTCCGGTCACGGTAACCGACGCCAGAATGACCCGGTTTTTCATGAGCGTCGAAGAGGCGGTGCAACTCGTGCTCCAGGCGTCTCTGCTGTCGAAAGGTCGGGACATCTTCATGCTCGAAATGGGCGAGCCTGTGCGCATCATCGATCTGGCCCGCCGGATGATTGAGCTCTCGGGTGCTCGGGTCGACGAGGATATCCAGATCGAGGTCACCGGCATCCGGCCCGGCGAGAAGCTCGCCGAGGACCTTCGGGAATCGGACGAACAAGTGATGGGGACTGCACACTCCTCCATCTCCCGGCTGCTCCCCGTCACCTCACCCGCTGCGTGGTTCGATTCCTGGCTTGGGCAGCTCACCGAGGCGACCCGTCGATGCGACGGAGAGAGGGTGCGCCGACTTCTCTTCGCCATGGCAGGTTCCTCGCTCGATGGCGAACATCTGACGTCACTTCCCAGCGCGCACCGCCGGCACGAGTCGGCCGCAGTGGAACCCCAGATCGGCGGATCACTGAGTGGGTGATACGGGGGAGGGTCGCCTGGTCGTCGTCGGCCAGGGCTACGCGGGGCTTCCAGTTGCCATGCGGGCGGTCGAAGTCGGCTTCGACGTCGTCGGCTTCGACGTCGACGCGGCCAAGATCAAGCGCCTGGCCGCCGGGGAGTCACCCGTCGAGGACGTCACCGGTGAGGTGCTGTCGAGAGCACTGGCGACGGGGCGCTACGAGCCCACCGACGACCCGGAACGAACGCGTGGATTCGACGTCGCTGTCATCGACGTTCCCACCCCGCTGCGCGACGGGGTCCCGAATCTTTCGCATGTCACCGAGGCGACCGCCATGCTGGCGGCCTCGCTCAGCACCGGGGCGACAGTGATCCTCGAATCCACCACCTACCCCGGGACCACCGAAGACCTCGTGGCCGGCATCCTCGAAGAGGGATCAGGGCTCGTGGCCGGTCGCGACTTTCATCTCGGCTACAGCCCGGAGAGAATCGACCCGGGCAACCGCACTTGGCACTTCACCAACACCCCGAAAGTGGTCTCGGGTATCGACAAGGATTCGCTGGAGGCCGTGCAGTCATTCTTCGATCGGCTGCTCGATTGCACGGTGCCGGTTTCGGGCACCCGGGAGGCAGAGCTCACCAAGCTGTTGGAGAACACCTTCCGCCACGTGAACATCGCGTTGGCCAACGAATTGGCGATGTTCGCCGCAGCCATGGGTATCGACATCTGGGAAGCCATCGACGCTGCGTCGACCAAGCCATTTGGCTACCTCAGGTTCACACCCGGGCCCGGGGTGGGAGGACATTGCCTGCCCATCGATCCCAGCTACCTGTCGTGGGAGGTGCGTCGGAGCCTAGGGCAGCCGTTCCGATTCGTGGAGTTGGCCAACGACATCAACGCGCACATGCCCGACTATGTGGTGTCCCGGCTGACCCTTGCGCTCAACCGGGACAGGCGCTCGGTGAATGGTTCGCGGGTGCTGCTGCTCGGCCTCGCCTATAAGCCGAACACTGGAGATGTCCGCGAGTCCCCCGGCATGGTGATCGCTCAGAGTCTCAGGTCCCTCGGTGCCGAAGTCCGGGTCGCCGACCCGCATTTGTCGTCCGGCGCCGCCGACGTGCCGCATGTCGAGTTGACAGCGGAAGAGGTGCAGCAGGCCGACGCTGTCGTGATCGTGACAGATCATGACGCGTTCGACTACGACATGGTCCTCGCTCGCGCACGGTATGTGCTCGACACCCGGAACCGAATCCGGGGACCACGCGTCGAGTCTCTGTGACCGCCCGTCACCTGCGGTGAAGGTAGTCGTCACCGGCGGAGCCGGATTCATCGGCGCAAATCTCTGCCGGTTGCTCGTCCAACAGGAGTTCGTTGACCACGTGTTGGCTCTCGACGACCTTTCGACCGGTTCGCGCCAGAACCTCGCTGCGATGCCATCGGTCGAGCTCCGGGAGGGCTCCATTCTTGATGCCGACCAACTCGAGAGCGTCATCACGGGGGCCCAGGCGGTCGTCCATCTAGCCGCTCGGCCGTCCGTGCCCCGTTCGCTGGTTGATCCGATGGCCACCCACCAGGTCAACGCCACGGGGACGATGATGGTGCTCGAGGCGGCGCGGCGTTTTGGCACGCCCCACGTCATCGTGGCCTCCTCCTCATCGGTGTACGGCACCAATCCCACCCTGCCAAAACGCGAAGACATGGGGCCCATGCCGGTGAGCCCCTACGCCGCGAGCAAGCTCGCCACCGAGGCATACACCCTCTCCTACGGTCGTTCCTTCGGTCTGCCCGTGCTGGCTTTCCGGTTCTTCAACGTCTTCGGGCCGCTGCAGCCGGCCGGCCACGCCTATGCAGCCGTGGTGCCGGCATTCGTCGCGTCGGCCCTCGCCGGGAAGCCACTGCCGGTCCACGGGGATGGCACCCAGACCCGTGACTTCACGTTCGTCGGCACCGTCGTCTCGGTGCTCGCCGATGCCCTTCGTCGCCGGGTGGTCGATCCGGAGCCGGTGAACCTGGCCTACGGGTCGCGGGTGTCGCTGCTCGAGCTGATCGACCTGCTGGAAAACGTCATGGGCCGTGACATCCACCGCGATCACCTCGAACCTCGGGCGGGCGACGTGCACGATTCGCAAGCCGATCAGACGCGCCTCCGCGCCCTGTTCCCAGAAATTCGACCGACGCCACTGCAGGAAGGACTGAAGGCCACGGTCGCATGGTTCCGGGAGACGCGCTGACGGGGATCGGCGAACCGCCTCCGGACGACGTGGCGGCCAGCGGGCCGCATCCCGGTGGAGGCCGACTCGTGTTGCTGGCAGGCCCGGGCGACGCCACGGACATCGTTGCCAATTTCCTCGACTCCAGAGCGTCAGACCTCGTTGTGGTCGTGGAGGATCCACCATCGCGCCTGCACATGGCCCGGCGCCGCGCTCGACGTGTGGGATGGCCCTCTGTCGTCGGCCAGGTTCTCTTCGTCGTAACGCTCCAGCCCGTACTGCGACGTCAGTCGGCGCGCCGGCGGGCCACCATCCTGCGTGCAGCATCGGTCGACGCCGCGCACCGACCTCCCTCGTATCGGGTGCCCTCGGTCAACGGAGAGGAGGCGCGTGAGCTGCTGGCTTCCCTTCGACCGGCGGCAGTGGTCATACAGGGGACTCGGATCATCGCGGCTCGAGTCCTGGACTCGCTCAGCTGTCCGGTGATCAACATGCATATGGGGATCACGCCTCGTTACCGGGGGGTGCACGGCGGGTACTGGGCGCTGGCTGAGCGGCACCCCGAATGGGTGGGGACCACGGTGCATCTGGTGGATCCCGGCATCGACACCGGAGGGATCCTGGCGCAGGCCACCTTCGAGGTCACCGGCGAGGACACGATCGCCACCTACCCGGACCTGCACCTGGTACACGGGCTCCCCCTGCTCGGAGCTCAGGTCGACAAGGTGATGGCCGGTCGGCCGCTGGAACCAAGGACCACCAGCATTGCCCTCGGCTCAGGCCTCTACTACCACCCCACC
Source organism: uncultured Acidimicrobiaceae bacterium (assembly GCA_963755375.1). GTDB lineage: Bacteria > Actinomycetota > Acidimicrobiia > Acidimicrobiales > RAAP-2 > Bog-473. The sequence goes on from CAVWKG010000016.1 coordinate 1,844,257, forward strand.
GTATGGGGCTACCTGTTGCGCCGTTGGTGCCACGGCGTCCGCTGAACGACGCAATCGATCGACGGACTCAGAGCCTGCGTTCGCCCACCATCATCGCTCCCGCCGAGCGCCCACTACCATCGGTGTTGCTGGAGCGGTCGTGCGGTGACCAGCCCCGACACCGGCATCGGCGGATCGCACGAGGAGGAACACGGTGAGGAGCTCGAGGACGTGACCATCCCCGACCGGCCCGGAGCCCTGGTGATCTCGCTCGACTTTGAGCTGCACTGGGGTGTCAGGGACCACGTGACGCGCGAAGACGCCCTGTACCGGCGCTTGAGCCAGGCCCGCCGGGCGGTGAGAGAAATGGTCTCCCTGTTCACGGATCGACACATCCGGGCCACGTGGGCCACGGTTGGATTCCTCTTCGCGTCGGAGCGGGGTGAGCTCGAAACCCACGTGCCTCGCCAACGCCCGGCGTACGAGCGCCCTGAGCTCGATCCCTACGTCGAGACGATCGGCCTCGACGAGGAACATGATCCCGAGCACTTGGCGGGCTCGCTTGTCGATCTCATCGGCTCCAGTGCCGGCCAGGAACTGGGGTCGCACACGTTCTCCCACTTCTACTGCCTCGAGCCCGGACAGAACGAAGCCATGTTCCGGGCCGACCTTTCGGCCGCGCAGTCCATCGCCCATGGGCGCGGCTTCGCGCTGACCAGCTTGGTTCTCCCCCGCAACCAGTGGAATCCGGCTTATGCCGACTCCGTCCTCGACATGGGGTTTCTCTGCATACGGGGTCCCCAGCGCACGTGGAGTCATCAAGTCGGCCACGGCCGCGACCGCAGCCCCCTGCGCCGCGGCGCCAGGCTCGCAGACACCTACATCGGCGTCTCACCTCCTCCGACGACGGCATGGAACGACCTCCTGCTGCCGTCGGGCCTCTGCAATGTACCGGCCAGTGCCTTCTTGAGGCCGTTCGATCCCGCCCGCGCCCGGGTCGAGCCCTTGCGTCTCGCCCGCCTGCGTTCAGGAATGCGGCACGCGGCCAGACGCGGTCGCATCTTCCATTTGTGGTGGCATCCGCACAATTTCTCGCAGCACCGCTCCGAGAACTTCGGTGTGCTCGAGGAGATCCTCGACGAGTTCGACCGGTTGGCTGCCCGTGAGGGAATGCAATCGTTGAACATGGCAGACGTGTCGGCGCTGGTGGCACAAACCAGGTCGCGTCGAACGGGCCAGCCGGGCTGACTCGGTGCCTGTGGTACGACACGGCGAGATGGGAGAGGGTACGGCTGAGGCACGCTGTGGTCTGAGAGCAAACTTCATCAAGGGCTGGGTGGGCTCTGCAGCGGAACGCGGGTGCCGTCGACGGCGTTAACGTCGTCCAAGGCCCTGCCGACAGGTGGGCTGGAGATCAGACCGTCGGGCGGTGACTGGTCACCCCGGTCGCTTGGACAGCCAACGTCTCCGTGTGTTCGCATTGGCCGCAATCAGGGCCACGAACAGGGCTGCCAGGAAGCCCAGACATATCCGGGAGCCGGCGCGCAAGTCCGAAGAGAATTTCTTGACGCCGGAGTGGCCGCGGAATTCGGCGAGCTCGGAAGCCAGCATGGTCCTGTTCCACAACGTGACACCGTTCGAGTTGGCTACTGTGACGGCCTCCTGGGAGTAGTTCGAGGACGTCACCACCAGGGCGCGGGCTGCCCGGTAGTGAGCCTTGGCGACGGCGGCTTCTCGCACCGCCTCTTGGCGAACCACCCCGGTCCACCGCTTCACCTGCACGATCGTGCGGCCGTTGGTGCCTTCGAGGAGCAGTCCGGCGCCAGTGCTCCGCCGAATGCCGAGCCGGGCAACCCGGAACCCCTTGCTGGCAAAGAAATGTTCGATCAGCACCTGGAATTGGCGGCCCGTCATGGCGTCGACTGCAGCCATGCCTGAGCGCTGATACGCCTCCCGCTCTCTTGCCCCGCGACCACCCAGCCCGGCAACCGCCGCGATGATGAGCACAACGCCCCCCAGCACCATCACTCCTCGGCCGTCGTCCCCCAGGGCAGCCCCCACGACGACCAAGGCCGAGCCGCCGATGGCAACGGCCCGAGCGGGGTGTCGGTTCAAGAACGACCGGACGCTGGACACTCCGGCGGTGCTCTCACCCTTGGCGTGCGGAACCGATCCGCTCGACGGCCCTGCCCCAGCCGGCCGCCCCCGACCCGAGTCGAAGTGGCCGTGACGCGGGGGTCGGTCGGATTCCGCCGCTCCGGAGGAATTCGTCTTGGCTGTGCCCGGTGCAGTTCGTGCTGCTCCACCTCCAGCCTTGAGCGACCGATCGTACGCTGCTCGACGTCCGGGATCCGAGAGAACCTCGTACGCCTCTTGGACTTGGCGGAAGAGGGCAGCCGGGCCGTCGAGGTCGGGATGGATTCTTTGGATCAATCGTCGGTGCTTCGCCTTGATCTCTTTCGGCGAGGCGGTAGGCGGCACACCCATGATGTCGTAATAGGTGTCACTTCCCACCCCTCAACTATGCCATTGACCTCCGGATCCAGTCGTGATTCACCTTGCGCCGCTGCGGCGGACCGCCGGCTCCGGTGATCGTTCGTGGGGCCGGGGGCCCGGGTTTCGAGCCGGCGACGGTTCCGGGCGGTGCGCGCGGCAAGGTTTGTGCCCACCGCCCTGCGGCGACGGCCTATTGTAGGACTGGGTATGCGGCCTCCGACAGAGGTCGGAGCACGTGCGTTGCGCTTCCGCCGTCCGGCCCGCCAGAGTGACGCGCGCCTGCGCACGTCCATCCCACCCAAAGGAGCACGCAATGACTTCCCCCGACCCCTTCAAGGTCGCCGACCTTTCTCTGGCCGCGTTCGGGCGCAAGGAGATCGAGCTGGCCGAGCACGAGATGCCCGGACTCATGGCGATGCGGGCCGAGTACGCCGCATCCCAGCCCCTGGCTGGTGCCCGCGTGACCGGCTCTTTGCACATGACCGTTCAGACGGCCGTGCTGATCGAGACACTTACCGCCCTCGGTGCCCGGGTGCGCTGGGCCAGCTGCAATATCTTCTCCACGCAGGACCACGCTGCAGCGGCGGTTGCCGTGGGACCTGACGGCACCGTCGATGACCCCCGGGGCGTCCCGGTGTTCGCCTGGAAGGGCGAGACGCTCGCGGAGTACTGGTGGTGCACCGTCCAGGCTCTGCTGTGGCCAGGCGAGGGCGGCCCCAACATGATCCTCGACGACGGCGGGGACGCCACCCTCCTCGTGCACAAGGGCGTCGAATTCGAGAAGGCCGGCCGCGTGCCCGATCCCTCGACGGCCGACTCGGAGGAGTTCGAGGTCGTTCTCACCGTGCTGGGGCACAGCCTGGCAGAGGACCAGGGTCGCTGGACGTCCATCGCCAACGGGATCAAGGGCGTCACCGAGGAGACCACGACCGGCGTGCACCGCCTGGTCGAGATGGCCAAGAAGGGTGAGCTCCTCTTTCCCGCCATCAACGTCAACGACTCCGTCACCAAGTCGAAATTCGACAACAAGTACGGCTGCCGTCACTCGCTGGTGGACGGGATCAACCGAGCCACCGACGTGCTCATCGGGGGCAAAGTGGCGGTCGTCTGCGGCTACGGCGACGTCGGGAAGGGCTGCGCCCAGTCACTCGCAGGCCAGGGTGCCCGCGTCGTCATCACCGAGGTCGACCCGATCTGCGCGCTGCAGGCGGCCATGGAAGGCTTCCAGGTCACCACACTCGAGGACATCCTGCCGCACGCCGACATCATCATCACGACGACGGGCAACAAGGACATCATCACCGCGGCGCACATGGCGGGAATGAAGCACCAGGCCATCGTCGGGAACATCGGGCATTTCGACAACGAGATAGACATGGCCGGGCTCACCAAGACCCCGGGGATCGAGCGGGTGAACATCAAGCCGCAGGTCGACAAGTGGATCTTCCCCGACGGCCACGCCATCCTCATCCTGTCGGAGGGTCGACTGCTGAACCTGGGCAATGCGACGGGCCACCCGAGCTTCGTCATGTCCAACTCGTTCACCAACCAGACCATGGCGCAGATCGAGCTGTTCACCCAGACGGGCCAGTACGTGAACGACGTCTACGTCCTGCCCAAGCACCTTGACGAGAAGGTGGCGCGCCTGCATCTGGACGCGCTGGGCGTGAAGCTCACGACGTTGACCCAGGACCAGGCCGACTACATCGGCGTACCCGTCCAGGGGCCCTACAAGCCCGACACCTACCGGTACTAGGGGCGGTCGTCAGCCCAGCGTGGCGGTGGCGATCACCGTCCCGCTGGGCGACACCACCTCGGCAGTGCGCACATTTTCCGGGTCGACGTGGAGCGGAGCGATCCACGCTCCGTAACCCTTGTCGGTCTCGAACGTCCCGACTTGATGCGTGACACCGTCGTCGGTCACGACCACGCAGTCGACCTTCCCGCGGGCGGTCGAGTCGGCCAGCATCATCGACATCCACGGCTTGTCCCCGCCGAAGGTCATGACCTTGCCGACCTTCTCGCCCTTCTCCACGAGGGCCGCCGTCACGACCTGATGCGGACGCTGCGCCTGCGCGGTGACGGTCGGAGTAGAGGACGACGTGAGGCTCAGGCCCAGACCGACCGCCAGGGCGGCTGCGGCGACGCCCACCACGGCCGGCACCCAGCGCGACGGCCGGAGACGCCGGCGCCGCGGGCGCACCTCCTTCGCTCCCATCCGTTCGAAGAGGCGAACCTCGAAACCCAACGGTGGGTCCATCTCCGGGGCCGCCTGCACCACGGTGTCGGCGGCCCGGGACAGGACCTCCAGCTCCTCGGCGCATCGCGGGCACGACTCGACGTGGGCCAGGACCCGCGACCTCTCGCGTCCGGTCAGCACCCCGAGCGCGAGCTCAGCCACCTCGTTCGCGTACCCCTCACATCCTCGATCCCTCATGTCATCGCTCATCGCGTGCCCCCTCTGCCCGCTCGACGGCGGCCCGCAACCGGATGAGAGCCGTCCTGATGCGCGTCTTCGCCGTGCCGAGTGGGATGCCCTCGGACTCGCTTATCTCGAGCGCCGTCCTGCCGTAGACGGCGGCCAGCACCACGGCGCGTCGTTGCTCCTCGGGCAGCACCTGCAAGGCCGTCCGGACGAGCTGGCGGACGTCGCCCCGGCGCACGGCGTCCTCGGGGTTGTGCTCGGAGCTGGTCAGCGCGGTGGCGGCGAAATCGTCCGGGTCGGTCGGCACGGCACGCCGGAGGCGCAGGGCGTCGATGGCGAGGTTCCGGGTGATGGTGAGCACCCAGGAGGTCACCGAGCCCCGCCGCGGGTCGAACACCGGCGCGTGGCGCCAGACCCGGATCATTGCCTCCTGGGCCACGTCCTCGGCCACCCCGGTGTCGCTCGTCATGGAATAGGCCAGGCCGAACACCCGCCGCTGGTAACGCCGGGTGAAGGTGACGGCGGCCGCCTGGTCCCCCACGGCCATGCCGGCCAGGAGTGCCTCGTCGGACAGCTCGCCCTCGGCCACGCTCGATTCTCCCATCAACAGGTCTACGGGCGGACCAGTGCCGGGGATTCACCTGGCCTGGTCAATCCCGGTCGGGCCCAGGCCCGTATCCCCTCGCGTGGTCGCTGCCGCCCGTGACATCCACCCGCCGACCCGTCTCCGGATCCCTCCCATGCAGAGGCCCCGGAAGTCGTCGTTCCCGATCTGGTCGGCCTCCGAGGCCGCCGCGGTGCTCTGTCTCGTCGGATCGGTTCCCCACGCTCGCGCCGGCTCTACCCCGGTCGGCACCGCGACGTAGGGATCCTGCCCGGGTCGGGCCTCGCGTCCCCTCCCGGTGGGGCGCAGGCCCGGCTCGGGCTACCGCCTCAGCGCAGCCCGGCGAACAGATCGTCCTCCGGGACCGGCGCATGCGTCGAGTCAGACACCCGTACGAAGCTCTCCGATCCCATGATGGCAGCGAACAGCTCCTCGCCCATCTGCAGGAAGAAGATGTTGTCGCTCTGGCTGGCGTGCGCGGCGAGCGACGCGTACTTGCGCCCGGCCACCGCACTGCAGTCGATCGTCGTCGTGATCAGCTCGTCGGGCGTGCCGAAGTCGGGGTTCTCCTCTGTCTCTTCGGGAGCTTCGATGCCGGCCTCCGCCAGGATCTCGCGGAACCCGCTCATGCTCGAGCGGGCGAACGCGGTGTAGTAGAGCTTGGCCGGGATGCCGCAGTCCGCGATGGCCGCCCGCGTGACACGGTTGGTCTGAATGTGGTCGGGGTGGCCGTAAAAGCCGTTCTCGTCGTAGGTCACGACCACCTGCGGTTCGAAGGCGCGCATGAGCGCGGCCAGCCGATGCGCCGCGTCCTCGACGGGCGTGCGCCAGAAGGAGTCGGGCGCATCGTTCTGCGGCCAGCCCTCCATCCCCGAGTCGTGGTACCCGAGAAGCTCCAGGTGCGAGACGCCCAGGACCTCGCAACTGGCCTCGAGCTCCTGGCGGCGCAGCGGCACGACGACGGCCTCGTCATGCCCGGGCTCACCCGGCTTCACTCCCCCCGGGCCGTCGCCGAGTTCGCCGTTGGTGCAAGTGACCAGCACGGTCCGAACGCCCTCGGCGCTGTAGCGGGCGATGATGCCGCCCGTCCCGATCGCTTCGTCGTCAGGATGGGCGTGCACCGCCATGAGGGTGAGAGGGCGCTCGGGCATGCCTGGCAGCGTAAGGGTCCGCGCCCGCCCGCCATTACGTCTGCAGATCGCCCACCGCGTCGGCGAGGTGCTCGAGCTCGCCCGGCCAAGCCGGCGGTGGCGCCATGGGGCGCACGATGAACTTGGAGAATCCGACCTCGAGGAAGCGCTCCAGCATCGATCGCAGGCCGGTGCGGCCGACGGGGATGATCTCCTCCAGCGGCCTCCCGCGGGCCCGGCGGGCGAGTGGCGACGACGCCAGCGCGCCGATGTCCGCGCCTTCGGGCGCATAGGCCAAGCTGACGCCGAAGTGTTCCGGGCTGATGGCACGCCCGTGCTCACCGGCCGCCCGGTCGATCACGGCCTTGCCCGTCGCGGCATCGGCCGGTGTGCAGAAGGCGGGGATCCAGCCGTCCGCCAGGCGGCCGCAGCGCTCCAACGCGGCGGGGACGTTGCCACCGAGCCAGACGTCGAAGGGGTCTTGGGCGGGCCGGGGGGACACCGAGACCTCGGCGAAGGAGCCGGCCGGCCCCTCGTGGCTGACCACCTCGCCGGCCCAGAGGCGGCGCAGCACCGGCAGGGCGTCATCCATCTGCTCGCCGCGGGCCGCGCTGGGGATGCCGATAGCGCTGCGCTCGCCGCCCAGGCTGAGCCCGGGGACGAAGGTGAGGAGGAAACGGCCACCCGACAGGACGTCGAGTGTCGCCACCGCCTTGGCCAGCCAGACCAGGTTGCGGCCCGGCAGCAGCATGGTCGTCCCGATCTTGAGTCCCGGGCAGGCGCCCGACGCCCAGGCCAGCCCGACCAGGGGGTCGGGCCCGGGCCTCGTCAACACTTCGGGCAGCCACAACGAGTCGAAACCGGTCCCGGCGATCCCCTGCGCCAGGGCGACCATCGCCTCGGGACCCAGGCTCTCACCGCCCGCGCTGATCCCGATGCGGACCTTCATGGCGCCTCGCGCAGCGCGTCCACCGCGCGAGCCACGCCGGCGTCGTCCACGTCGTGATGCGTGACGAAGCGGACCGTCTCGGGCGCGATGGCGTGGGCCAGTACCCCGCAACCCTCCAGGTGTGCCAGGAGCTTCTCGGGCTCGGCATGGGTGAAGGTCACGATGTTGGTGCGGACCGTGCTGGGATCGAGGCCGCAGGCAGGCCAACGCAACGTCACCGCTTCCGCCAGCCGCGCCGCCCGCGCGTGGTCCTCGTGGAGCCGGCCGACCATGTCACGCAGCGCGAGGAGTCCCGGAGCCGCCAGGACACCCGCCTGGCGCATGCCGCCACCGAGGCGCTTGCGGGCCAGCCGGGCCTCCGCCATCGCGTCGCCGCCCCCCGCCAGCAGCGACCCCACGGGAGCGCAGAGCCCCTTGGACAGACAGCACATGACGGTCGTGGCGGCCCACGCCCACTCCGCCGCCGGCACGCCCGTCGCCACCTCCGCGTTGAACAGGCGGGCCCCGTCCATGTGGATGGGGACCGGTCCGGCCGCGTCGACCAGAGCGTGCAGCCTGTCCATCGACCACGGCGCGCCCGACGCCGCCATGTGTGTGTTCTCGATGCTGACAAGTGAGACCGTGGGCTGATGGTGCTCCGAGGCCTGGCGGGCCCACCGCACGTCGTCGGCGTCCACCATGCCGTCCTCGTCGTCGAGCGCGATGAACTGGATGCCGGCGTTTACCGCGGCGGCCCCGTACTCGTAGGCCACGAGGTGCTGGCGGCGTCCCGCCACCACTGCGGTCCCGGACACGGTGAGGATGCGGACGGCGATCTGGTTCGCCATGACACCGGACGCGACGAACAACGCAGCCGGCTTGCCCACCCGCGCCGCGAACGTCTCCTCCAGCGCTCTGACCGTGGGATCCTCGCCGTAGTCGTCGTCGCCCACCTCGGCCTCGGCCATGGCGCGGCGCATGGCCGGCGTCGGCTGGGTGACGGTGTCACTGCGCAGATCGACCAGATCGGGCACGCGGTCAGGCTAACGGCGCGCCGTTAACATCCGGCGGTGACCTCACTCTCCTCCACGCCCGCGGACCGGGCAGGACTGCCCGACGGCCGCGCCAGCATCCACGAGCTCCTCGATGTCGAGATCCTCGAGGCAGGGCCCGGGCGGGTGGTCATGCGCCTCCCCGTCGATTGGAAGGTGCACCAGCCCTACGGGATCCTCCATGGCGGTGTCTCGGCCCTCCTGGCCGAGTCGGCCGCCAGCTTCGGGGCCGCGCTGGCCGCCGAGCCTGGCCGCAGCGTGGTTGGGATCGAGCTGAACGCCAGCCACCTCCGGTCGGTTCGGGACGGCCATCTGACCGCGGAGGCGACGCCCGTGCGGGTCGGGCGCACCGTCCAGGTCTGGCGCATCTCGCTCACCGATGACGAGGGCCGCGCCATCTGCGAGGCGCGATGCACCCTCTCGGTTCTGGGCGCCCCCGGGGACGCCTCAGGTGCGGTGCGCCCACCGGCAACTCCCCCAAAGGTGGAATAGTCACGCCCGCGGCCGGCGGCGTATTATGTCGGTGTGACCCCGGTAGGAAGTGGATCGCCGCGACCATCCCTGGGGTTCATCCTCCCCGCCACCACGCAGGGAGAACTCTCCCGGGAAGTTGGTAGTACCCCGAGTAATACCGGAAGTGCGGACGAGCTCGCCGAGCTGTGTCGCCGGGCCGAGGCCACCGGGGCCGACTCCCTGTGGGCCGTCGACCACCTCTACTGGCCCCACCCCATCGGTGAGGCGTTCACGACCCTGGCCGTGGCTGCCGTCACGACCAGCCGACCGTTGCTCGGGACCTGTGTGCTGCAGCTGCCTTTGCGGCCACCGGCCATCGTGGCCAAGCAGGCCACCGCCCTCCAGCTTCTCTCCGACGGGCGCTTCGTACTCGGGCTCGGCGTCGGCATCCACGAGCCCGAATACGTGCGGGCCGGCATCGACTACGGCCGCCGCGGCCAGCTCATGGACGAGGGCGTCGACGGGCTGCGGCGGGCCTGGGCCGGATCGGACGTGGGGGGCCACGACTACGTGCAGGAACCGGCGTCAGCGCCCATCCCGCTGTGGTTCGGAGGTGCCAGCGCCGCCGCCCGGCGCCGGGCCGCCGCCGTCGGTGACGGCTGGGTTCCCCTCTTTCTCGCCCCGGACGAGTACGGGGCCGCGCTCGCCGCCCTCCGGCACGAGACGGTCGAGGCCGGCCGAGATCCCGAGGCCGTGGAGGCGGCTGTCGTCGTGTTCGCGTGCGTCGGGGACGACGGCGAGGCGCCCGACCGGGGCGCTCGGTGGCTCTCGGAGCTCTACCGGCTGCCACCCAAGGCGTTCCAGCGCCACCTCGTGGCCGGCTCGCCCGAGGCTTGTGCCACCGCCCTGAGCCGCTACGCGGACGCCGGGGCCCGTCACATCCTCGTCATGGTGGCGGGCTCACCCGCCCTCGAGCACTTCGGTCAGCTGCAGTCGGCGTTCGTCGGCGGCCAACGCCAGGCGCTGGCGGGAGTCTCGGCGTGAGCGCCACCGACGTGGCGATCCTCGGCACCGGCATGACCGATATGAGCCGGCGCGACCTCGCCCCCGAAACCATGGCCTACGAGGTCGTGCACGAGGCCCTCGCGGACGCCGGCGTGTCGGCCGACGAGCTCGGGCTCGTCATCGTCGGCAACGCGATGGCCGGGCGCCTGAGCGATCAGGGGTGCATGCGAGGGCAGACCTGGCTTCGCAAGGCCGGCATCGGCGAGGCGGCAATCATCAACGTCGACAACTCGTGCGCCGGAGGAAGCTCGTCCCTGCACCTGGCGACGATGGCGGCCACCGTCCAGGACCGCCCGGTGCTGGCGGTCGGAGTCGAGAAGATGTGGACCGGCGACCGGGCCGGGACGATCGCCGGCATAGAGGACGGCCTTCCGGCTGAGTACCGGTACGATCTGCACGAGCGCCGGCACGCGGACGATAATCCCGCCGGCAGCATCCTCATGGGCCTCAACAACAGCTGGGCCCACCGGCTCATGGCCGAGGTGGGCGCGACCGTGCGCCAGATCGCCGCTGCCGCCGCCAAGGCATTCGACCATGCGGCCCGCAACCCGCTGGCCCAGTTCCAACGCCGGGTGACGGTCGACGAGGTCCTCGCCTCACCCCAGGTGGCGGGGATCCTCACGCGGCTCATGTGCAGCTCGTTCACGGATGGCGCAGCCGCAGTGGTGCTGGGCGGACCGTCGGTCCCTGCTCCCGTCTCGGCGCCCCGTATCATCGGTTCGGTGGCGCGATCGGGAAACGGCTTGCTCGACTACCACGACCGGCTGACCCAGGCCGCCGAAGCGGCGTGGGACGAATTCGGGTTCGGACCCGGTGATGCGGATCTCGTAGAGCTCCACGACGCCACTGCCGCCGAGGAGCTCTACGCCCTGGAGTCGCTCGGCTTCTTCGCCCCCGGCGAGGCCGGCCCCGCCACCGAGGCGGGCGCCACGGGGATCGATACCCCCGGCCTCGTCGTGAACCCCAGCGGCGGCCTCGTCGGGCGCGGCCATCCGCTCGGCGCCACGGGCCTGGCCCAGGTGGTCGAGCTCGCCACGCAGTTCCGCGGCCGGGCGGGCGCCCGCCAGGTCGCCGGGGCCCGCACCGGAGTGGCGGTGAACACGGGCGGCATCATCTACGGGGACGCAGGGTTCGTGGGCATCCACGCCGTTCGCTCCGGATCTGCCGCGTGACGGGCATCAAGATCACCGGTTGGGGCATCGCCGTACCCGACAAGGTCGTCACCAATGAAGACATGGCGATCAACCTCGACACGAGTGACGCCTGGATCGTCGAACGCACGGGCATTCGCGAGCGCCACATCGGCGGCACCACCTCGGGGCTGGCCATTGAGGCCGCCGTCGAGGCGCTGGCCCGGGCCGGGCGGACCGCCGAAGAGATAGACAACCTGGTGCTCGCCACGACCACGCCGGATGGCATCGTTCCGGGGACGGCACCCAGCGTGCAGCACGGGATAGGCATGCGCGGTGGCGCATTCGACCTCAACGCCGCCTGCTCCGGCTTCGTCTACGGCCTCGTCACCGCCGCCGGCCTCATAGCCATCGGGTCGGGCCCCGTCCTGCTGATCGGCTCCGAGACCCTCTCGCGCATCACCGACATGGACGATCGCAAGATCGCCATCATCGTTGGAGACGGGGCCGGGGCCGTCGTCGTCGAGCCGGTCGAAGGCCCCGGCAACCTCATCAGCTGGAACATGAATTCCGACGGATCGTTGCGGCACCTCCTCAAGTGCGAGCACGGCGGGACGCTGTTCATGGACGGCAAGGAGGTCTTCCGGCGCGCGGTCCGGGTGGTCGTCGAGTCAGCCGAGCGGGCCATGGCCGACGCCGGCCTGGGGCCCGACGACATCACGCTGATGGTGCCGCACCAGGCCAACCTGCGCATCATTCAGGCGGCCTGCCAGCGCCTCGGCATCCCAGAGGAACGCACCGCCGTGGTCATCGAGCGCTACGGCAACACTTCCTCGGCCTCCATCCCGCTCGCCCTGTACGACTCCCTCCAAAACGGCCGCGTCAGCGACGGAGACTACCTCCTGTTGACGGGGTTCGGCGGGGGGATGACGTGGGCCAGCGCGGTCTTCCGCTGGAGCGTATGAGCGAGAAGGCGGGCAGGACTGACCCGGCGCTGGTGATCCTGGCGGCCGGGCGGGCCAGGCGGTACGGCGGCTGCAAGCCGTTGGCGCCCGTGGGCCCGCAGGGCGAGGCCGTGATCGACCTGGTGGCGTCCGACGCGTTGGCGGCGGGGTTCGGCACCATCGTCCTGGTCCTCGGTCCGGACACCGGTCCGGCCATCCGCTACCACGTCGAGCACACCTGGCCCGCTGCCGTCGACGTGCGCTTCGCCACGCAGCCGCAGCCGCTGGGGACGGTGCACGCCGTGCTGAGCGCGTCTGACCTCGTCGGCGACGCCCCCTACGGGGTAGGCAATGCCGACGACATCTACGGCAGCGGCGCCTGCGCCCAGCTGGTCGGGCACCTGGGCGCGCACGACGACGTGAACGCCCTGGTGGGCTACCGGTTGGCCGATGCCGTGATCGGCTCCTCGCCGGTCACCCGTGGCATCTGCCGGGTGGCCGACGATGGCACGCTCCTCGGGGTCGACGAGCGGCGCCAGGTGACACCGACACCCGAAGGAGGCTTCATCGCCGGAGACGGCAGGCAACCCGCCGCGCTCTCACCGGACTCACGGGTGTCGATGAACCTGTGGGGGTTCACCCCGGCCTTCCACAGGACCCTCCAGGTCGCCATGGACACCGCCGTCGACGCGTCCGAGGACTCCGAGGTGCTGCTCCCCGAGGTGGTCGCCGCCTCCTTGGCCACGAGCTCGTTCGCCGTGTTGCCGGCGCAAGGCCGTTGCATCGGGGTGACGCATCCCGATGACCTCGCCCTGGTCCAGGCCGAGTTGAACCGACAGGTGGCGGCCGGCGAGCGCTCGGCCCGCCTCTGGCTCACCCTGCGCTGAGCGCGGGGTCCACCTCGCACCACGGCCGCGAGCGCAGGGGGCCCCACGGGCGTCACGCGTCCATGGCTACGGATGGGAACTCCGGAGCCCGGACGCGACGCAACCCCGAGTAACCGTTCGGCCGAAGCCTCCCGCGCTCCTCGGGGCCACGTCATCGATGGACCGCTGGCACCGTGCCGGGATCGTGTCGGACAACCCCCGCCCGGGCCGGCCCCGGCGACTCCAGGGAAGTCACCGTGACGCACCACGGACCATCTCACGTCGGATCTTCCTGCCCACTCCGGTCGCGCTCCCCTCGCGGGGCTCGCTCCCTTTCCTCGATCCCGCCTTGCAGCGTTCTCTCGGCTTCCCCCCGTTCCGCCTTGCGGCTTCCCTTCGGGCTTCCCTCGCTCCCACCTTGCGGCGGTCGCTTGAGGTTCGGCGGGCTCTCGTCTCCGAACTCAGGACAGGTTGCGCCTCTGGTCACACGAGGTCAATGCGGATCCGCGAAATCCAGACGTTCTCCCCACCTTTCTCCGCGTCATCCCCAAGCGGCAATGCCGCCATCCCCAGTTCTTCCCCATGGTCAGGGCAATCGGTGGCGATGGCGCACCCCGGGTTCGGTCCGTCCAGCCCCTGCCGGGCGAAGCCCCTGGAGGTCTCCGGACCAGGCTGAGGTGTGGCGGGGCCCGAACCGTCACGGAGCGCAAAAGGAAGGACCGTATGCTCCGTCTCATGCGGCTGAGCCCGGAGTGCGCACGGGTGCTGGGCTCGCTCGTCGAGAAGGGCCTCACGACACCCCAGCAGTACCCGCTCACGCTCAACGCCCTGCAGGCCGCCTGCAACCAGAGCTCAAACCGGGAGCCGGTCGTCGACTACACCGAGGCGACGGTGGACGCCGCGCTGCACGAATTGAAGGACGAGCGACTCGTCCGCTTCGTCCTGCCCTCACACGGCCGCTCCGTCGTCCGCTACCGCCACGTGCTCGACGAGGCGCTCGGGCTCGATGACCGCCAGTGCTCCATCCTGGCCGCGCTCCTTCTGCGCGGGGCCCAGACGACGGGCGAGCTGCGGATCCGGACCGAGCGGATGGCGCGGTTCGAGGGGCTCGACGACGTGGAGCACGAGCTGGACCTCCTGGCCTCGCGCGAGGAGCCCCTCGCCGCCAACGTGGGTCGCCGGCCGGGTCAGAAGGAGGAGCGCTGGGCGAGCTCGCTGATCGCCGCGCCGGACGCTGCCGGCCGCGACCACGATGGCGATGAATGGCGTCGGCACCCGGCGCCGGCCACCGAGGGTGCGGGCCCGGTGGAGGGAAGCGATGTCGGCGCATCACGCGGCGATCGCCTCGATGGGTTGGAGGCGGAGCTGCACGCGCTCCGGTCCGACGTGGCCCGGCTCCGCCAGGAGCTCCACGAGCTGAGAGACAGCCTCGGAGGCTGACCCGACTCGCCTGCGCCTACAGCGGTGTGACGTAGGCCCCCGAGATCCCACCGTCGACGAGGAAGGTCGAGGCCGTCATGAACGACGAGTCGTCGGAGGCCAGGAAGGCCGCCGCGGCGGCGATCTCGGTGGCCTCGCCGAAGCGACCCATCGGGATGTGCACCAGGCGCCGCGCCGCCCGCTCGGGGTCCTTGGCGAAGAGCTCCTGGAGCAGCGGCGTGTTGACCGGCCCGGGGCAGAGCGCGTTGACGCGTACGCCCTGCCGGGCGAACTGCACCCCGAGCTCGCGCGACATGGCCAGCACGCCGCCCTTGGACGCCGTGTAGCTGACCTGGCTCGTCGCCGCGCCCATGACGGCCACGAATGACGCTGTGTTGATGATCGACCCCTTGCCGCGAGCCAGGAGATGCGGCAGCGCGTGCTTGCAACACAGGTAGACCGAGGTGAGGTTGACCCGCTGCACGCGCTCCCAGGCGTCGAGCCCGGTGTCGAGGATGGAGTCGTCGTCGGGCGGGCTGATGCCGGCGTTGTTGCAGCAGACGTCAATGCCGCCGTAGCGGCCGGCCACCTCGGCGTACAGGGCTTCCACGTCGTCCGAGGACGTGACGTCGGCCCGGACGAAGATGCCGTCCACCGCTGCCGCCACGCCGCCACCGGCTTCCTCGTCGAGATCCACCACCGCCACCGACGCGCCCTCGCTGGCGAAGCGCTCGCACATGGCGCGGCCGATGCCACTGGCGCCGCCGGTGACAACGGCCACCCGTCCGACCAGACGGCGGGCATAGGGGCCTGTCTCGCTCATGTCTCTCCTCCTGGCGCGGGCGGTGGGTCCGCTACTCCGAGCTGATGAAGACGTTCTTCACGTCGCTGAACGCCTCGAGGGCGTCGGGACCGAGCTCCCGGCCGATGCCGGACTGCTTGGCCCCTCCGAACGGCGTCCAGTAGCGGACCGACGAATGCGAATTGACCGACAGGGTCCCTGTGTCGACGGCCCGCGCCACCCGCAGTGCCCGCCCCACGTCGCGCGTCCACAGCGAGCCGGACAGCCCGTAGGGGGTGTCGTTGGCCAGCCGCACGGCGTCGGCCTCGTCCGCGAAGGGGATGACCACGACCACCGGGCCGAAGATCTCCTCGGTGGCCGCACGCGCCCCGGGCTCCACCGGCGCCAGCACCGTCGGGGCGAACCAGTTGCCCGGGCCCTGGGGGCAACTGCCGCGCAGGGCCACCGGGGCGTCGGGTGGCACGAAGGAGGCCACGCTGGCCAGGTGGGCCTCCGAGATGAGCGGGCCCATCTCCGTCGTCTCGAGCGTGGGGTCGCCGACCTCGAGACCGGCGATCGCCGGCTCGAGCAGCTCCATGAAGCGCTGGTAGACGCCGCGCTCGACCAGGATGCGCGAGCGGGCGCAGCAGTCCTGCCCCGCGTTGTCGAAGACGCCGTAGGGCGCCCGGGCGGCCGCCAGCTCGAGGTCCGCGTCGGCGAAGACAATGTTGGCGCTCTTGCCGCCGAGCTCGAGCGTGACCCGCTTGATCTGCTGGGCGCAGCCGGCCATGACGCTGCGCCCCACCTCGGTGGAGCCGGTGAAGCACACCTTGCGGACGGCAGGGTGGGCCACGAAGCGCTCCCCCACCACGCTGCCCTTGCCGGGGAGGATCTGCAGGACCCCCTCGGGCAGCCCGGCCACGAGCGCCAGCTCGCCGATGCGCAGCGCGCTGAGCGGCGTCAACTCGGCCGGTTTGAGGACGACGGTGTTGCCGGCGGCCAGGGCCGGGGCCAAGCCCCAACCGGCGATGGCCATGGGGAAGTTCCAGGGGACGATGATGCCCACGACGCCGAGCGGCTCGTAGAACGTGACGTCGAGGCCACCGG
Source organism: uncultured Acidimicrobiaceae bacterium (assembly GCA_963755375.1). GTDB lineage: Bacteria > Actinomycetota > Acidimicrobiia > Acidimicrobiales > RAAP-2 > Bog-473. The sequence goes on from CAVWKG010000016.1 coordinate 1,860,636, forward strand.
GCACGGGTATCTGCCGGCCACTGTGGCGCTCGGGGGCCCCGGCGTAGAAGTCGAGCACGTCGCGCACGTTCCCCGCCTCCCAGCGGGCGTTCCCGATCACGTGGCCGGCGTTGGCCACCTCGAGGGCGGCCAGCTCCTCGCCGTGCGCATCGACCGCGGCGGCAAACCGGTGGAGCAGGCGGGCCCGGTCCCCGGGGGCCACCGCGCGCCAGGGTTCGAACGCGGCAGCGGCCCGTTCGATGGCGACGTCGGTCTCCGCCGCGGTCAGCCCCTCCACGCTTCTGATCACCTCGCCGGTGGCGGGGTTGCGGACGTCCACCCGGTGATCTTTGCCGATGCCGGGCGGTCTCCCACAACCGGTCCCCCCGTCCTGCAACCGGTGGCGTGACCCACCGGTACAGTGCGTGGGCCGTGCCCCAGCCCCCCTCGCCCACGCCGACCGTCCAGTTCAACCTGGCCAAGGCCTTCGACACGCTGGTCGAGACCCTGGCCGATCGCGAATGCATCGTGTGGCGGGACCGCCGCCTGAGCTACGCCGACGTCTCCGAGCGCTCGCGCCGCCTGGCCGCCTATCTGCACGGCCGCGGCCTGGGTGTGCACCGGGAGCGGTCCGCGCTCCAGGGCTGGGAGTCGGGCCAGGACCACCTCGCCCTGGCGCTCTACAACGGCAACGAGTACCTCGAGGGGATGCTGGGCTCGTACCGGGCGCGGGTGGCCCCGTTCAACGTCAACTACCGCTACGTCGGCGAGGAGCTGCGGTACCTGCTCGACGACGCCAAGCCCCGCGCCATGATCCTGCACTCCTCGCTCGCCCCGACGCTGGCCGAGGTGCTGCCCACGCTGGTCTCGCCCCCCGACGTGCTGCTCCAGGTCGAGGATGAATCGGGCAACCCCCTCCTCCCAAGGGCGCAGTGGTACGAGGAGGCGCTGGCCGCATCCTCACCCGACGGCGCGCCGGTCGAACCGGACCCCGACGATCTCTACGTCCTCTACACCGGCGGCACCACCGGCTTGCCCAAGGGCGTGCTGTGGCGCCAGCACGACATCTTCATGGCCGCCATGGGCGGGCGGCAGGTGGGCTCGTGGAAGATCGTCACCAGCTACGAGGGCCTCACCGCCCGGCTGGCATCGAGCCACCCGGTGCGCCTGTTGATCCTGCCGCCGCTCATGCACGGCGCGGCGCAGTGGGCCTGCTTCATGCTCATGGCCCAGGGGGCGACGCTCATCTTCCCCGACGAAACGCGCCGGGTGGACCCCGACGACGTGTGGAGCGTCGTGGCCCGCGAGAAGGCGAACTCCATGACCATCGTGGGCGACGCGGTGCTGCGCCCGCTGCTGGTGCAACTCGACAAGCAGAGCTACGACCTCTCCTCGTTCTTCGCCGTCGGCAACGGCGGCGCTCCCCTGACCCCGGCCGTACGGGCCATGGCGGTCGAGCGCATCCCCCACCTGGTCATCTCCGACTCGGCGGGCTCCTCGGAAACCGGGGCGCAGATGCACGTGACCTCCCTGGACGACGTCGAGGTGGGCTCGTTCCTGCCCGGTCCGGGCACCCTGGTGGTCGACGAGACGCTGTCGCGGGTGTTCGAGCCGGGCCACGAGGGCAACGGCTGGCTGGCGCAGACCGGGAACGTGCCGCTCGGGTATCTCGGCGACCCGGACAAGACGGCGCGCACCTTCCCCGTGATCGACGGCGTCCGCTACTCCATCCCCGGCGACCGGGCCCGGCACCGGGCCGACGGGCAGATCGAGCTGCTCGGCCGCGACTCGGTGACGGTGAACTCGGGCGGCGAGAAGATCTTCGTGGAAGAGGTGGAGCGGGCCATCGCCGGCCATCCGGCCGTGGCCGACGTCGTCGTCGCGGGCCGCCCCTCGGAGCGCTGGGGCCAGGAGGTGGTGGCCGTCGTGCAGCTGGCCGAGGGGGCGACGACCGACGGCGCCTCGGTCGTCGAGCACGCCTCCGCCCACATCGCCCGCTACAAGCTGCCCAAGGAAGTGGTGTTCGTCGAGCAGATCCAGCGCTCGCCCTCGGGCAAGGCGGACTACCGCTGGGCGGCCGAGACGGCCGTCACGGCGGCCGCGGGGGCCTAGCCACGCGTCCGGGAAACGGGTCGACGATCGTGACGGCGCGCACTGGTGCTGCGACCGTTCACCGACATGGACCGGGCACCGTTCTTCGCGCTCAACACCCATCCTCTCGTCGTCGAGTCGCTGGGCTCGTCGCCGACCCGGGCCGAGAGCGACGCCATGGTGGAGCGCTACGGCCAGGAGCTGGAGCGCGAGGGCTGGGGACTCTGGGCGGTCGAGGCCGAGGGCGGCGCGGCGTTCGTCGGCCTGGTGGGCCTGCACCGGGTGAACCCGGCGCTGCCGTCTGCGCCGGCCGTCGAGACCGGCTGGCGGCTGCATCCCGACCACTGGGGCCGCGGCTACGCCAGCGAGGCGGCTCACGCTTCGCTGCACTTCGGCTTCGAGGAGGGCGGCTTGGACGAGATCGTCGCGTTCACCGCGACCCTGAACACCCGCTCGCAGGCCGTGATGGAGCGCATCGGCATGACGCGTGACGCCGGCGGCGACTTCGACCACCCGGGCCTGCCCGAGGGCAGCCCGCTGCGGCGCCACGTCCTCTATCGGGTCAGGGCGTCACAGGTCGCCCCTCGCGTGACGCCATGAGCAAGAACGACGCGCGGACACGCTGTGAGTGGGCCGGAAGCGATCCCGAGATGGTGGCGTACCACGACACCGAGTGGGGCGTGCCCGTGCACGACGACACCACCCACTTCGAGTTCCTCGTGCTGGAGGGGGCGCAGGCGGGGCTGAGCTGGTCGACCATCCTGAAGCGTCGGGCCGGCTATCGCAAGGCCTTCGTCGCCTTCGACCCCGCCAAGGTGGCGCGCTTCACGCCGGCCCGGGTGGAGAAGCTGCTGGGCGACCCCGGCATCATCCGCAACCGGGCCAAGGTCGAGTCCACCGTGCGCAACGCCCGCGCCTTCCTGGAGGTGCAGGAGGAGTTCGGCTCCTTCGACGCCTACATCTGGGGCTTCGTCGGTGGCCGGCCGCTCGTCAACAAGTGGCGCCGCCTGGAGCAGCTCCCGGCCGTCACCGCCGAGTCGGAGGCGTTCAGCGCCGACCTGCGCCGGCGCAGCTTCGGTTTTGTCGGGCCGACGGTCTGCTACGCCCATCTGCAGGCGACCGGCCTGGTCAACGACCACGTGGTCGGCTGCTTCCGCTACGCGGAGCTCACAGGCGGCGGCACACCAGGACGCGGGCGCCGAAGCGGGAAATGACGGGCCAGCTCGTCGGCGCGGCCCGGACGGACGAGCGGGGAACCCGCTGTGCTCCACGCGGCGACGGTAGCGTCTCGACCCGTGCGCGCCGCCGTCTGCCACGAGCTGGGCCCGCCCTCCCTGCTGCGGGTGGAAGAGCGGCCCGATCCCGATCCCGGTCCGGGAGAGGTCGCCGTCGCCGTCGAGGCGGCGGGCGTGAACTTCGTCGACGGCCTCTTCGTGGCGGGCCAGTACCAGATGAAGCCCTCGCTCCCCTTCGTCCCGGGCAGCGAGGTGGCCGGTCACATCGTGGCGCTGGGCCCCGACGTGACCGGGGTGGCGATCGGCGACCGCGTGCTGGCCTCGGTGGGACTGGGCGGCTTCGCCAGCCGCGTCGTCGTGCCAGCCGGCTCGGCGGTGGGACTCCCTGAGGGCATGGACGCGGCGCGGGCCGCCACGTTCACCCAGAGCTACAGCACGTGCCTGTTCGCCCTGCGCGACCGCGCCCGGGCGGCGCCGGGCGAGACGTTGCTCGTCCTCGGTGCCGGCGGCGGCGTGGGCCTGGCCGCCATCGGCGTGGGCCGGGCGCTGGGCTGCCGGGTGCTGGGGGTGGCATCGAGCGCGGACAAGCGGGCGGCGGCGCTCGACGCAGGAGCCGAAGCGGTGCTGGACCCGGCCACCGAGCCGGTCAAGGACACGGCGCGGGCTTGGGCGGGCGGCAGCGGCGTCGACCTCGTCATCGACCCCATCGGTGGCGCGCTGGCGGAGCCGTCCCTGCGCGCCCTCGGCGACCGCGGCCGGTACCTCGTCGTCGGGTTCGCCTCGGGTGACATCCCCTCCGTACCGCTGAACCAGGTCCTCCTGCGCAACCGCTCGGTCATCGGCATCGACTGGGGCATCTGGGCCATGACCCACCCGGCCGAGCAGCGCGCCCTGCTCGACGACCTCCTCCACATGGTGGCGGCGGGGACGCTCGATCCGGTCCGCCCCGCCGAGTACCCCCTCGACGACGTCGCCGGTGCCCTCGAGGACCTCCTGGGCCGCCGCGCCGTGGGGAAGATCGCGCTCGGTGCCCTGAGGCCCGGCTCGGGGCGACCGCTTAGGCGTCGCGGGACAGCACCCGCCACACGGAGAACGCCACCAGCGCGGCGGCGAGCACCACGGAGATCACGCCCAGAAACGGCTGTCGGGCTGGTAGGTGGCGATCTGGTGGAAGCCGTGGGCGCTCAGGCACGAGCCGAAGATGCCCTTGCCTCCCGGCGGCGCCGTCCGGCAGGCCGGGGGGATGTCGTTGAAATCGATGCCGGGCCCGAGGGCTCTCCCCGATGGGCTCTCCAAACCCCGCGGATCAGGAGGCGAAGTGCGGGATCACCTCGGTACCCATGAGCTCGATCGTCTGCATGACCGACTCGTGCGAGATCTTGAAGGGGTTGACCAGGCACAGCAAGAGGTCCACCCCGGCGGCCTCGTACTGACGGCAGGCCTCCAGGCACTCCTCGGGCGTCCCCAGCACACAGGCGTTGGCGCCCACGAGGTATTCGAGGCTCAGGAGGTCGAGCGTGCCCTCGTCGTCGGTCTTCTTCATGTCGGCGGCATAGGAGTAGCTACCCAGCTCCTGCTTGCGCTCGGCCATCCAGTCGGTGAGCGTGGCGATCTGGCGGGCGCCCGTCTTCGGATACCACTCGAAGGACTCGCGGGCTTCCTCCTTGGCCTTCTCGGAGTCAGGGCCGCACAGGGCCATGGTGAACGTCGCCGCCTGGTTGTGCACGAAGGCACCGACGGGCTTGGTGCACTTCTCGACGGCCGTCCGGTAGACGTCGATCTTCCGCTTGACCTCGGTGGGCGGGAGGCCCACGGCGAAGGAGCACAGGCCGAGGCCGAGGTCGCCCACCTGGGCGTGCCCCTCGTCGCTGGTCGTGGCGCCCCACAGCGGCGGGTGTGGCTTCTGCCACGGCTTGGGCTGCACGCGGCGGCGCGGCATCTGCCAGTACTCGCCGGAGAATTCGTACTCCTCGTTGGTCCAGCAGCCGACAATGTGCTCGAGGGCCTCCTGCCACATCTGGCGGCTCTCCGCGGGGTCGACGCCGAAACCCTCGAGCTCGGCCCTGGTGGCCGAACGGCCTGCACCCATATCGACTCTTCCTTTTGAGAGGAGGTCGAGCACCGCCACCGACTCGGCCGTACGCACCGGGTGGTTGTAAGGCTTTGGCATGAGACGCACGCCGTAGCCGAGCCGGATGCGCTCGGTACGGGCCGCGATGGCGCCGTAGAGCACCTCGGGGTTCGAACAGTGGGAATACTCCTGCAAGAAGTGGTGCTCCACGGTCCAGAAGGCGTGCCAGCCGTGGCGGTCGCCGGCGACGGCCTGCTCCAGGGTGTTCTGGTAGGCCACCAGCTCGCTGTCCTCCCCCCAGGGTCGGGGGACGGGGATCTCGTAGAACAGCGCGAACTTCATGGGTGGGCTCCCCCCGGACGGTGATCCCGGGACGCCCCGGGCTAGAACAGTGCACTGCTCCTATCAGTCCGGGTCGCCCGGGCGCAACCAACCGGAGGCGTGATGCGTGGATTGGAAGGCCGGACCTACGTGGTGACGGGAGCGGCCTCCGGCATCGGCCGGGCGACAGCGGCGCGCCTCTTGGAAGAGGGTGCCCGTGTGGTCGGGGCCGACCTGGCCCAGCCGTCTGACGAGCCGACCGACAGCGGAGCGCACTGGCTCTTCTCCCCCGTCGACGTGGCGAACGAGGGCTCGGTCGAGGCGCTCGTCGCCACCGCCGTGTCCTTCGGTGGCTCCGTCGACGGGTTGGTCAACGCGGCCGGTGTGGCCGGCGGCGGCCCCGTGCACATGCTGCCCGAGGAGGAGTGGGCCCGCGTCATCGCGGTGAACCTGACCGGCACCTACCTGACGGCCAAGCACGTCATCATCCAGATGCTGCGGCAACCGCGGCACGCCGACGGCCAGCGCGGCTCGGTGGTGACGCTGGCCAGCATCGAGGGGCTCGAAGGCACGGCGGGCGGCAGCGTCTACAGCGCGTCGAAGGGCGGCGTGGTCCTCCTGACCAAGAACATGGCCATCGACTACGGCGGGCGCGGCATCCGGGTCAACGCCATCTGCCCCGGGTTCATCGAGACCCCGATGACCGCCTCCGTCTTCGGCCCGGGCATGGAGGCGGCGCTGGCCGACATCGTCCACGAGCACAAGCTGGGCCGGCGCATGGGCCGGCCCGAGGAGATCGCCGCCGCCGCCGCGTTCCTGCTCTCCGAGGACGCCTCGTTCGTCACCGGCCACGCGCTCCCCGTCGACGGTGGCTACACGGCGGGCCGCGATCACGGGGTCACCGACATGCTGGGGCTGTCCGGCCCGGACTGAGCCGGTCGCAACCCTGACCGCTTGACGGGCGGACCCCCCGGCGGGATACTCAAGTCAATGCTTAAGTATCGGAGGGTCGACCAGGTGTTCCGGGCGCTGGGTGATCCCACCCGGCGCGACCTGGTCGAACGTCTCAGCGACGGGCCCGCCACGGTGAGCCAGCTGGCCTCGCCGCTCGACATGAGCCTGTCGGCCGTGGTCCAGCACCTGGCCGTCCTGGAGTCGTGCGGCCTCGTCCAGTCCGAGAAGGTCGGCCGCACCCGGACCTGCCGGCTCGAGCCAGTCGGGCTCCGTGTCGCCGAGGACTGGTTCGCCGGCCAGCGCGCCGCCTGGGACCACAGGCTCGACCGGTTGGGCGAGGTCCTGGCCGAGGACCTCGCCGCCGAGCAGGCAGCTGCACCATCAACGAAACCAGCCATCGAGAGGAGCTTGAGATGACCACCAGGACCGCCGAGCACGGAACCTTCACCCTCAGCCGGACGTACCCGTTCCCACCCGAGCGGGTCTTCGCCGCCTGGTCCAGCCAGGAGTCCAAGGCACGCTGGTTCGGCGCGCCGGGAGCCTCGGGCTACGAGCTCGACTTCCGGGTGGGAGGCGCCGAGACCAACCGGGGCGGTCCCCCCGGGGGACCCGTCTTCACCTACGAGGCCACCTACCGGGACATCGTCCCCGCCGAGCGGATCGTCTACGGCTACACCATGGAGGCCGACGACACGCTGATCTCGGTCTCGGTGACCACGGTGGAATTCACCCAAGCGCCATCGGGCACCACGCTGACCTTCACCGAGCAGGGCGTGTTCCTCGATGGCGGCGACACGCCGGCCGTCCGCGAGAAGGGGACGGGCGAGCTCCTCGACGCTCTCGGTGCCGCGCTCGACTGAGCGGCGGGCAGCGTCTCCGGGCACGTCCACGCCTGGCACCGGCGGAGGCCGATCAGTTGGTGTCGCCGTAACGGCTCGGTTCTCGGGAGCTTCTCCTAGGCTGCTCGGGAACCTGGTAGGCGTAGATCGCGGCCCGTGAAGGTGCTGTCGACCGGCCCCATCAGGCTGGAAACGTTCTCACTGACCAGCGAGAACCGTCCGGAGGACAAATCCAAATCCAGATCTGGGGAACGTCGAAGAGGAAATGATTCTCCAGAAACGAAGGAATCGAGTCGTGGTCGGCGTACCCGCCCGACTCATGACATTGAGCCGTCATTCGGGACATGGCCGAGTGTGGACCGAGGTGCTCGATCGACTGAGCCGAATGACGGACCTCGTCGTCGGCACGGACGAGACCGCCGACGTCTGGCTCGACAATGGACATGAACCCGATCCTGCGATTGGTGGTCCCGTCGTCGCCTGTGCATACGAGGTGAGTTGGGGCACACCCGAACTCGATGCTGAGTTTCCTCCCGAGTCGCTCCGGAAGCTCTCAGGTGCCACGGCGCAAGCCATGGCGCGGGCCTCGCACGTCGTCACAGGAGCTCACACTTCCAAGGAACAGCTCATTCGCTACTTCGGGCTTGCACCCAATCGGGTCCACGTATACCCGTTCGGCGTGGACCAAGAGCTGTTCCATCCCCGTCGAGCCCCGGAGGGACGGGCGCTCGTTCGACAACGCACCAGCGACGATCGTCCGTATCTGATTTTCACGGGCGCCATAAGTCCGAGGAAGAACCTCCAGGCGGTGCGGGACGCGCTGCTGAGGGTGGCCGAACGCGGCTTTCCTCACGTCCTCGTTCTCGTGGCTTCGGACCCGCCCGGCGACTTCGACCAGGAAGAGCTTCGTCGGCAGGCCTTTGCCGAGATACCTCGCCACCCGGGTCGGATCCTCCGGTTCGTCGATCCCTCTGACGAAGAGCTTGCCGGCCTTGTCGCTGGAGCGACAGCCGTGTGCCAACCGAGCCGATTCGAGGGGTTCGGCCTCCCCGCGCTCGAGGCCATGGCGAGCGGGGTCCCCGTCGTCGTGTCGAACCGCGCCGCGCTTCCGGAGGTGGTCGGACGGGCCGGGTGGGTGGTCGAGCCCACGGCCGAAGGCGTTGAGCAGGCCTTGTTGGAGATCATCAAAGATCCGGTTCAGGCCCGGCGCATGGGCGCCCGGGCGAGACGACGCGCCGAGTCCTTTACCTGGGATCGAACCGCAAACGGCTGGCTCCATGTTCTCCGCTCTGCGGCTCGGAAACGAAGGTGACCGGTTGGTCCCGGTGTAACCGCCCGGAAGCGCTCTCCCGATCGGGTTATCGAATCACCTCCGGAGAGGATGACGAGCCCCGAAATTCCGAGCCGTCGCTTCGCAGCGACTCCGCCTGGGCGAGGCGCGCTGGAGAGCCGATCTCGTCGAACCGCTCGCGTGCCTCGAATCCGGCCCGCTCCTCTGTCCCGATGAGTGATGTGAACACGGTCGCCAGGTTTGACTACGGCCTCGGAAGGAAGAATCCGTCGATCCACCGTCGACCGACGGAGAACGGAGAGGCTATTGACGTCGCCATATCGCCGGGGACTTGCTCGAGTCCTCGTACCGGGTGACGGGGCCGTCCTCGAAGAGCGCATTGCTGCGCTCCCAATCTCGTCAGTGGCCATCGGGCTGGCGGCGGCCGGCAGCAAGAACCTCCAGGTGACAGGCACCGACATCACCGTGGAGTGCCTCGCCCCGGGCACCGACCAGGGTCCCCGCTCGCACTCCCACCCCCGTGTCTCCTGCCGCGGACGCGAACGCGCCCGGGTGAATCGGAGACCGCCGCCCAGGTCCGGCTCCACGGGCTTGGTGGCGAGGCCCAGTAATCTTCGCGGCCGTGACGACCGTTCACGATCGCACGCCGCCGATCGAGCGGGCGCCCGCCGTCGTGGCCCTCTTCGTTACATCGGGCAGCCCCGACCCCTGATGACCGCCGTGTGGTCATTGAGGCCGCAATGGCGGGATTCGTGTCTCTAGTATCAAAGAAGTGAATTCTTCCGTCGATGTGCTCGCACGTTCCCAAAGAAATCTGGCCCGCCTGACGCGGATGGCTGGGCTGAATTCCTCCCTCAAGGACCGCCGTCAAATATTGGACAACTGGCTAGCCGAGCGGGAGTTCTCAGGCGATGTTGCGCTCATATCACCGGCAAGGTCCTTCGCGGTCCCAGAAGAGGACTATGACTTGGCGATTGGATCCAGGCAGGCGGACTCTGCCGGGTCCGCTGTCTTCCACTTGTGGAATGAGCTTGGTGGAGGCGATGGCGGACTTGCACTCGAGCTGGGGGCAGGGTCCGGCGCGGTAACAATGGGATTTGTCGAGGCTGCGGATGGCTTCACGACGGTCGTCACCGACCCGTCGGTTGAGTTTCTTTCACTTACGCGGCGCAAGCTTTCCAGATTGCTACGGTTGCAGGATGACGCCGTCCGATATGCGACGCTTCTTGGCGAAGACATCTCAGTCTTTCCGAGGGACCTTTTTGACGTGGTTTTTGCACAGGCATGTCTTCACCACGTGGCGGACTGGAAACAGCTACTTCGGGAAATAGAAGACATCTTGGTGCCGGGTGGCGTCTTGATGTTCCAAGAGCCTTTTAGCGAGGGTGCCTTCTTCATGGGAATCGCTGCAGAGACCCTGATGCATGCCCAAGGCGTGCCGGACCGGGATCGGGAACGCTTGGACCAATTGCGCCAGTCGATCTATCTCCTCTCGGATCGCACCATCAACAAGGATCACGGCGAGGACAAGCATTGCTTCTATACGGACGACATGATCGAGACATGCCAACAGGTCTTCGGTAATGTGCGCTTCTTACGGAATCAATCGTTCGAGTCGATCGCTGCCACGCGGCAATGCTCAAGTGCGAACCTCGACTTCCTCTCGGGTCGACACGCATCCAGCGCCTCATTCACCGAGTACTGCAGGTCGTTCTTCGTTCACCATCACGGTCTTTCGGAGAGAGCTATGGAAGAGTTCGACCGAGTGGTAGTGCCTCTTTTCGAGAAACTCGATTCACTGTATAAACAGGGAGATGGTCCAGCCATGCTCGCCGTCGTGCTCTGTCGGAAGCCATCGAGTTTCCGCGCCAAGGCGGACAAGTTGCAGCGATTCGTGACCAAAAAGGTGACAGAGGAGTTAAGCCGGCCGTAACCAGGGACGACCTCCATCTTCATGGTTCAGCCCGAGCAGCAGGGGGGCAACTACGAAGATCCCTCGGTCGGCAACCGCGAGCATTCTGATATGGCGTGTGAACACCCCGATCGCGTCCGCTCACGACGACGTACTGTTCCCGACGCAAGAACGCAACCAAGGGTTGAAGCTCAATTCTGGCCGTCCGTGGCCTAGTAACCTTCGGCGCCGTGACGACCCGACCTGATCGGCCGCCTCCGATCGAGGGCACACCCGTTGTGGCAGCCCTCTTCGTTCCGCCCGCCAACGCTGAGCATCTGATGGCCGCCGTCTCGTCACTACAGCGAGTGGGGGTCACAGTTATAGCCGGTGGGCCATCAGGCGAGTCGATTCTTCCCTTCCGGGATGCGGGGTGCCAGTGTCTCCTTGCCGGCAACACTGCCGACCTGATCAACCAGACCTGGGTCCACCACCACCTCCCGGTGTTGGCCGTGGGCGACGCCGTGACCGTGCCAGACAACTTCTTGGGTCCGGCGCTCCGACTCTTGGCGGACGATTTGCGTGTGGCCACAGTTTCGTTCCTGAGCAACGATGCCGGCTTCTTGAGCTTCCCGGCCAAGAACGACCCGATCAACCGCGTCCCTGAGGGGCACGACTGCACATCGGTCACCCGCCGTCTACGCGACCTCGGGCCGCACGAGCCGGCTACTCCATCCGATCGCGATCGGGGCCGCTGTCCTGCTCTCCCCTTCGGTTCTCGGACTGATCGGTGGTCTGACTCCCGGGCCGCTTGGCATTTTGGAAGGGACGCTGGCCGACCTCTCGGTTCGAGCGAGGTCGCGGGGGTTCATCCACCTTCTGGACGACTCGACCTACTTCGTTCGCCACCGGGCCGCCGGGAATGGACCCCCGGGCATCGGAACGGCAGACGACCTGGACCCAGTCGAGCGGCACTGGGTTCACATCTCTTATCCGAACGAAGTGGAATTCGTCGACCACGAGGCGAACTCGGCCACGGCTCCACTGGCGATGGCGCACGGTTTGGCGCGGGCCAAGGTGCTAGGACTCCGAGTCGCCGTCGACGGTCCTACCTCGGCCCGCACGAGATGGGTACTCAGGTCACGATACTGGCCAACGTAGAAGCCTTGAGCCGGCGCGATGACGTCCGCGAAGTCGTGGTGGCGCTCCGGTCCGATATTCCCCCGTACGCGGTCCGCACCCTGTCTCTACCCAAAGTCGTTGCTCGTGCCGTCGACTTCGACAGGCTAGAGGGACTCGGGCGTTGCAATGTCGCCCACCGAATGATGCAGCCTGACCGTTGGTTCTCGGTGGATCGGTGGCGGACCGTGGCCGACCGCGTCGTCGTCACGGTTCACGATCTAATCGCCTATCGAAACGGCGCCTACCATGAAGACTGGAAGGAATGGCTCTCCTACCGAGAAGCACTTCGATCCGGCTCCGCGGCGGCAGATGCCGTGGTCGTGGTCTCCGATGACGTGAAGTTGCAAGCCGAGATCGAGCGACTTCCCGTTGACCCCCAGCGCTTGCACACGATCCCCAATGGGACGGAGCATCTCGCAGGTGACGAGCGCACCGAGATGCCGCCCGAACTCGTGCACGCGGCTTTGTCGAAGGTCAGTTCATCCTGTGCCTCGGCACCGACTACGCGCACAAGAACCGTGACCTTGCCCTCGCCGTGGTGACCGAGCTCCGTCGGCGTGGGCATGCGCACGCACTCGTCATGGTCGGCCCGACTGTTCCTTACGGATCTTCGAGGCTGAGCGAGGCCAACCTCATGATACGGCACGAGACACTCGAGTCTGAGGTGTACCTGCTGCCCGACCTCACATCATCCCAGCGCAACTGGCTCATGCACCATGCCGACCTGGTGTTCTATCCGTCTTCGGCAGAAGGATTCGGGCTGGTCCCCTTTGAAGCAGCTCAGTTCGGGACGCCGACACTGTTCACCAGGTTCGGACCTCTCCAAGAGTTCGCACCGGACATCCCAGTGGCCTCTGAGGACTGGTCGCTGGATGCGCTGACGGTGGCTGCGGACTCCCTGCTGAGCGACCCTGCCCTTGCAAGAGCACAGGTTGAATCGTGCCTGGCTGCCGGCACGAAATACACTTGGGAAGCAACGGCGGAGCGGCTCACCGATCTCTACCGGCGTGTACTGGCGCTCCCACCCCGATGAGTTGCCCGAGCCAAGCAACAGAGGAGGATTTGTGAAGGAAGTACTGGAGGATGAGCTCGATCGACTGTCATTGACGCAGGCCCTCGTGGATGCCGAGATGGCGACCGCTCGAGTGATCGACCTTACCGAGCGTCTGGTCGATGCCCGCCAGCAGATCATGAACTTACGCAGCGAACTGGAGCATGTCCGAATCGAGTACGCCCAGTACAAGGCCGAGCAAGAGCAAATCAAGTCGTCGGCGGCATTCCGGATGGCGGACCGAGTCTGGGCGGTGCGCAATGCCCTCGGACTCTGAGCAATCCTGGCGTGTCCTGATCGCGCTCCTCGTCTACAACGGCGAGGAGTTCGTCGGTCCTTGTCTGTCGTCGTTGGCCCGTCTCAATCCTGGCGCCCATTCTACTGACGTGCTGGTCCTCGATGACGCAAGCCCTGCTCCCGGCTGGAGCGACCGATGCCGCACGATGACGACAGAACTCGGGTTCGGGTACTACCGGACCCCCCGGAATCTCGGTATACCGCGCAACATGAACCTGGGCATGCTGCGAGCGGTGGACGTGGGGTACGACGCTGTCATCCTGCTCAACTCTGACACCGTCGTGCCTGCCAATCTGATTCCGACACTGCTGCGCCCGCTTCTCGAGGACGGATCCATTTCTTCGACGACTGCTTGGTCAAACAATTCCAGCGTGTATTCACTTCTCAATAGCGATCCGGATCATCTCGCAGACGTCCCTGAGATCGTCGACTGGGTCTCCGAGCGGCTCGAGGAAGAGTTCGAGGGACAGGCCATACCTATTCCCTCGGGTGTCGGGTTCTGTATGGCGATACCAACTGCAAAGATCACCGAAATCGGCCTCATGGATCCGGTTTTCGGCCGTGGCTATTCCGAAGAAATCGATTGGTGTCTACGCAGCCATTCCATGGGCTACCACTCTGTCCTTGCTCCTTCGTGTTTCGTGTACCACGCGGGAAGCGGGATCACGAAGGCTGAGGGACTGATCGGTGACGGTGACCGCATGGTCCACGCACATCAGGCGATTATCGACCAGCGATACCCGCTCTACACTTCACAACTTATTGCGCTCTCAGCCTCAAGCATCATCGATGGCATGCGTGAACGAGCGCTTCACCGGATCATCATCACAGCGGCGCGCCAGCACGGCTATCGGGTCGAGACGAGCCGTCTGCACCAACAACTTCATGATGTCGAAACGGTGCGGTTTCGGATCGACCCCGACGGTGATATGCCCATGATTATGGCCGCATACGAAGGCTTCGAGACGGCCTTCGAGGTCGGTGAGGGAGGTGTGCTTTCGACAGTGGAGTCAATCGTCGGGCAACCGCCTAGCGAGATACGGATCTTCGACCGCGGGCAAATGAGTCGCCAGATTGAGGCAGAGGTCGGACAATCCGGCTTGATCCCCGTCCTCCATCGCTCGCCGTACCGAGAGAGGGTCTTCTGAGATGTCGCGGATCAGCGATGTTGCTCGTTCAAGTGGCCATGCCGTCATGCGCCGTGCCGCTCCACGACCGATGGAACATGGGGCCGACTTGCCTTCACCGATGAAGGATGGCGGCCCGTTTGAGCAGATCGACACGGACATTGGCCCGCTGTGGATACAGACCAGCGACGAAGTCATGCGCCCGTATCTCCTGAGGCGCAAGTCCTGGGAGGAATCCACGGCGCGCCCTTCTGAGGCGGTTGCTCCGCCCCGATGCACGATTCCTCGACGTCGGCGCGAATATCGGGTATTTCAGCGTATTTGCGCACCGACTTGCCTGCGATATTCAGATTGATGCCGTCGAACCTCACCCGGTCATCCACAACCTGTTACAGGCCAACCTGTGGGCGAACGGCGTCCGCGCTCGGATTCACAACACCGCACTCGGAGACAAGCGATGCCTTCTTCCTATGTCGACACCACCCATGAACCCAGGCGACTCACGGGTTGGCACCCGCACGTCCAACGACCGATATGACCTCGTGGTGCCGGTGATCCCGGCCGACGAGCTGTTTCCGCGGCGGAGCTTCGACGTCGTCAAGATCGATGTCCAGGGTTTCGAGCCTGAGGTCATCCTCGGGATGGAACGGATCGTTCGCCAGTCACCGGCCATCGTCCTCGTAGCGGAGTTCTGGCCAACGGCGCTGGTCGAACGGGGACTGGATCCGTCCGAGGTCCTCGATCGTTACCGCCAACTCAACTTTCGCATTGCGGTAAACGATGACGGGGGAACCGGGACATGCACCGCGGACGAAGTCATTGAGCATTGCCGATCTGCTGGTCCGGACGGACAGGTGAACCTCATTATGCAGCGAGATACCTAGCACGCTCACCAGCCCAATCGTAGTACTCCGAGGGACCCATCGCCGCTACCGGCCGGCGACTTATCCGTTGGGCCTCTTGCTTCGGCGACGCTGCCCGTGCCCTGCCCAGGGCTGAAGCACCATCCCAGACGCTGATTCGGGGTGGGACGTGCTACAGCTCGAATGGCGAAGGAACTTCCTCCGGAAGGACCGCTGCCGTCCGAAACCACTCGGTGACGTCACCATCATCTTTGGTTCGTCGTCGGGGGAACCGTACCTCCGCGATCGTTTCCGGGCTGGGAGAATGAACCGACGTCGACCGATGAGACGCACAAATGCTCACCGGCCGTCCCACCGGAGAGTTCCACTTCGTCCAAGGTTCGCTGCGACAACGGCAGAAGGTAGTCTTCGGGCTTGCTCGCAGGCGTCGGATCGACTGATCCCACTAGGGTTGGCACCCCGTTGCTCGCCGTCGACACGTTGACGGATCCGCCCGACGAGCTCGTCAATCCAACGAGGAGCCAGGCGTCAGCCGTGCTGATCGGCGACACCAACCGAACATCGATTGTCCCACCGGGCCCGGTACTGGTGAAGCATGGCCCGTCGGCCACAGCGGGATGATGGCCGACAGGTCGGGAAGTCGACCCAGTCGAGGTAGCACCAGTGCCTCCTACCACTGACGCGACCGCGAGACCGCGCGATGTGCCTGACCTCCTCTGGAACCGAATCGGCACCAACGCACCGTCGGATGACACTTCGAACGTCTCTTCGCGGAGTTGGTCAATTGCGGTATCCGGCCTGACCACGGGAAGGGTGTAGAAAAGCTCATTCCAGGGAGTAAAGATCGAAGCCACAATGAGCGGCGGCACGTCTGTGTCGAGAACGGCTACCTGCCCGCCGCGACTGCTCGCTGCGTCCATCTGCTCGAGCAATCTCGTGAAATAGTCCCGGGCCGCTGCGCTTTCCTGACTCGATAGGTCTTTGACGTTCATCGTCGCGGCGCTGTTGACGAAAGCAACTTCATACAGACCGACCGCCAGAACGCAGGCTGCCACAACGCCGATGCGGAAGTGTTGGCTCGGTCGCCGGAGGTGTGTTGGAACTCGAGAGGCGTGCGGATACCTCCTGATGCAGTACGTACGGCGCGCCCGATGGATCAAGGGAAAACGCGGCTCCGACACAAAGGAGGAACAGGTATGCCGGCGCCTGCACGTAGTACAGCTGCTGACCCAAATCGACACCGAAATAGCCGACGCGATTGGCCCCGATCATGAACGAGTTGGCGAGGAAACCGATGGCAAACACGATCCAGACACGCCAGGCACTCGGACGCCGGTAGATGCTCACCATCACGATCACCGCGACGAGAAGTGAGTCAAAGACGAGGGCGGCAGTGTTCGTCCACCCCGCCGTCAGCGGTCGTAGACCCGTAGCGGAAGCGGCGAACGATTGGGTGAACTGAATCCCGACGTACCGGATCAGCTCGTCGACCGTGGGCTTTGGCTTTACAGGAGCGTAATAGAAAACGAAGTAATTGATCATGGCGAGGACCGTCAAGAAGACGTAGCCGAACCAGACCCAGCCCTCTCGCCACAGCCGGACCAGGGCTTCGCGGATGCGCCCGTGAGGAGCGAAGACCAAGAGGTCGAAGAGGATGAGGTAGCCAACGACGAGCCAAGATTGTTCGTGGGTGCACAACGACAGGCCGTAGCTCAATAGCGAGATCACGATCCACCTTCGATTCCCCAAACGTCGGTATCGGAGGAATGCGGCGATCGTCAGCAGTCCGAAGAGCGTCGCAGGGAGGATGTTTGCGGTTGCAGTCCACCATCCCAGGAGATGGAGCAGTGCCAACGACTCACCGAAGGCGAGAGTGAGAAGGTGGCGCCACCAGTGACGTCCGACAAGCTCTGCAATTGTCCATGAGAATGCGAGCACACTCACTGCCAGCAGGACCAAGACAATGATGTGGGCGGCAGCGACACTGGAGTGGAACCAATGAGCGAGGACGTAATCGGCCAGCCGCGATACGGGAGAGAAGTGTTGGAAGAGGGGCCGCGCAGGTAGGTCAGTGACAGACTCGACATCTGGGCCTGACGTATGAAGATGAAGTCGTCTTGGAAGTAGTAGAAGGACCGAGTGAACCAGGCGGCGGAAGCCAGGCTTACGACCAACACGGCCAACGTGGCACAGACCGTCTGCGTGACGGGCGAGCAAACCGACGGGCCGGTGACGTCAGGGAATAACCGGCCGATGAGGCCGAGAGTGTGGGCTCGGTTCTGTGCTCCTGAGCGAGGACCATCGGCGACTCAGGGGTTCGCTGCCACGCGGACGATGGCGAGGCGCGTGCGGCCTGGGCTCACCCGGTAAGTGGGGTCTGTGCCGTGGTCATGAGCGATGAAGGCTTGGTCGTCTTCTGACGGAACGAAGCCGAGATGCGATCGAGGAAGCGGTGCAGGGTCGCCCGGCAGCTTGCACGCCACGCTCAGGATTCTGCTGTGCGGCTGCCGCAAGGGATGGCGTCATGGCTGGCGGCAATTTAGCAAACCAAAGTCGATTTGAACGGGCAACCGAACGGTCGTCGGAGATCAAAGGAGAGGCCTCCCAGGGAATCTGCGCAGGTCTCCCGTGCAGGGCCGGAGATCCGGGAACGGCAGTACCGACGTCGCGTGCCGACGACGTCCACCTCAGGCAAGTGGACCGCGTTCCGCAGACCGTCCGTGGAGAACCCGTTGCAGTGCCAGGGCCGACAGCAGGTCGAGCCTCGGGTCGTGCCGCGTCGATGTCGACGATGAGCATCCGATGCCTGTCGGAGTGGGAGGTTTCGCCCCGTGCTCACTGCTGGCCGAACCCTGCCCGGGAGGTACGTGCCGAGGTGCACCGGGCGCCGCCCAGGATGGGATACCGACCTTCCGTCGCGAGCTCCCTGGGCTTGGGAGGAGAAACCCGCACGCGCACGCTCGCAGCCCTCAGGGGCCGGGGGCAGCACGCCGGACCAATTTGGGGCTTCGCCGACCCGGGTTCCCGGCATCCTCTAACATTGGGTCTTCGTATGGGAGCTTGCCGGAGCTTGCTCACGTAGCGCAGACCGAGGAGAGGCCGAGTATGAGTTTCGAGCGGGACGTGGTCATCGTCGGGGGCTGCGGCCACGTGGGGCTGCCCCTGGGCTTGGCATTCGCCGACCGTGGTCTGAATGTCGCCCTCTTCGACCTCAACAGCGATGCCGTCGACCAGGTGAAGAGCGGCGTCATGCCGTTCGCCGAGGCGGGTGCCGACGAGGTGCTCCAGCGGGTCGTGGGGAACCGCTTGATCGCGACGACGGATCCGGGCGTCGTGGGCACTGCCGAGAACGTGGTCATCGTGATCGGCACCCCGGTCGACGAGCACCTCAATCCCGATCCCAACGCGGTGTCGCAGGCAGTGCGCAAGATGGGTGATGCACTGCGGGATGGCCAGTTGCTGGTGCTGCGGTCGACCGTCTACCCCGGGACCACCGCCCTCGTCGAAGCGACGGTCGCCAAACTCGGCAAGTCCATCGACGTCGCGTTCTGTCCCGAGCGGATCGCCGAGGGCAAGGCCATGACCGAGCTCTTCGAGCTCCCGCAGATCGTGTCAAGCCGGCAGCCGGCCGCGCTCGACCGGGCAGAGAAGCTCTTCCGCAACCTGGCGTCCCAGATGGTCCGGATGCAACCCGAAGAGGCGGAGCTGGCCAAGCTCTTCACCAACACCTGGCGGTACATACGGTTCGCCACGGCCAACCAGCTGTTCATGATGGCCAACGACTTCGGCCTCGACTACGAGCGCATCCGGGCGGGTCTGACATTCGACTATCCGCGGGCGAGCGATCTGCCTGGCGCGGGCTTCGCTGCGGGCCCTTGTCTCCTGAAGGACACGATGCAGCTGGCTGCTTTCAACAACAACAACTTCGTCCTGGGTCATGCGGCGATGATGGTCAACGAGGGGCTCCCGCTCTACATGGTGTCACGACTCGAGAGAACGTACCCCCTCTCGACGATGACGGTCGGCCTGCTCGGCATGTCGTTCAAGGCGGAGTCAGACGACATCCGTTCGAGCCTCAGCTACAAGCTCAAGCGTCTCCTTCGATTCAAGGCGAAGGAGGTCCTCTGCCACGATCCGTACGTGACGGTGGACTCGGATCTTTCTCCCTTGGAGGAGGTGATCGAGCGGTCTGATCTGCTGATCCTGTCCACGCCGCATCACGTCTACGAGGGGCTGCAGGTGGACGTACCGCTCATCGACATCTGGGGGACTTTCGGGAACGGAACGGTCCTGTGAAGCCACAGGTCTCGGTGATCGTCCTGGCCTACAACGAGGGTGAGGCGATCGTGCCGTGCCTCGAGCGCATCCTCACCTCGGTGGAACTGCCATGCGAAGTCCTGGTGGTCTACGACTCGCCCGAAGACACGACGGTCCCGTGGATCGAGAAGTGCCAACGTGCGGATCCGCGGGTGGTCCCGTGCTCAACCTCTACGGCAAGGGTCCGGCGCGTGCGATCCGATTCGGATTTGCGCAAGCCGCCGCCGATGTCGCCGTGGTGACGATGGCGGACGGCTGTGACGATCCGATGCAGATCGACGCCCTCGCCCGACTGGTCGAGCGGGGTGTCGCCATCGCTGCGGCCTCCCGTTACGCCGTGGAGGACGACAGATCGGCGGGCCGTTCTTGAAGAGCTGGCTGTCACGGACCGCCGGGGTCACCCTGCATCTCTTGGCTCGGGTCGGCACCGCGACGGCACCAACTCGTTCAAGGCCTACTCGACTGAGTTCGTCCAATCGGTGGGCATCGATTCCGACGAAGGGTTCGAGGTAGGTCTCGAGCTGGTCGCGAAGGCTCGGCGCCTCCGCCTTCCAGTGGCGGAGATCCCGACGATCTGGCTCGAGCGCACGAGCGGGCAATCCAACTTCAAGCTGCGGAAGTGGCTGCCTCACTACCTCCGGTGGTATGCTACGCCTTCGGGCCGAAGCTGACCGTCGAGCAGGTTCGCAGCGATCGGGACCCAACCCGGGGTGCTTCCTGAGCCTTTGCAACTCCGGCACTTCCCGACCGTCCTCTAAGTTCCTTTCAACAGGCACAAGGAGTGGTGATCAATGGCGACCGTACTGGTCAGCGGTTCGGCTGGCTTCATCGGTGGGTACGTGGTGGAGGAGCTGCTCCGTCGCGGTCACGAGGTGGTGGGGATCGACAACCTCTCGAAGTACGGCAGGGTCACGAAGTCCTACGACGACCATCGGTCCTACACGTTCGTGGAAGGGGACGCCCGGGACGTCGACTTGATGACGAAGCTGCTGTTGGACTGCGACCATTTCATTGCGGGCGCCGCGATGATCGGCGGGATCTCCTACTTTCACACCTATGCCTATGACCTGCTGGCCACCAACGAGCGCATCATCGCCACGTCGTGCGACGCGGCGATCGAGGCTCACCACGCGGGTCGGCTGCAAAAGGTGACGTACCTCTCGTCCTCCATGGTGTTCGAGTCGGCCACCTCATGGCCATCGGCCGAGGGGCAGGTGCACGAGATCCCGCCACCGATCTCGTCGTACGGGTTCCAAAAGCTGGCCGTCGAGTACTTCGCACGCGCGGCGCACTCCCAGTACGGACTTCCTTTCACCATTCTGCGCCCGTTCAACTGTGTCGGGATCGGAGAGCGGAGGGCCTTGGGCGACGTCGAAATCCTCTCCGGGAACGTGAGCCTGGCCATGAGTCATGTCGTCCCGGACCTCGTCCAAAAGGTGCTGAAGGGCCAGGACCCATTGCATCTCCTCGGTGACGGCAGTCAGATCCGTCACTACACCTACGGAGGAGACCTCGCGGAGGGGATCGTCACGGCCATGGAACGTCCGGAGGCAGTGAATGAGGACTTCAATCTCTCGACCGCCACATCGACGACAGTCCTCGAGCTTGCCGAGATCATCTGGAAGAAGATCCGGGGGGAGGACTCGGAGTTTCGTTACGTGGCTGACACTCCCTTTGAGCACGATGTTGCACGTCGTATCCCGGCCACCGAGAAGGCGGCGCGCGTGCTCGGGATTCGAGGCGAAAACGTCCCTGAGCGACATGCTCGACGAGGTGATCCCGTGGATCAAGCACGCCATGGAAGAGGGAGCGATCTGAGGAGGCGCTGGGCGCTCAGCCGAGCACCCGCTGACGACCCAACCTAAGCGGAGTTTCCAGCATACTCGCGACTCTGAATCCGGATCGATTCGACCGGCCACCCGATCGTCCTTTTCCTCGATTGCTGGCACCAACAGGGTCTCTGCATCCTGCATCCTGCGGCATGCCGTGCCGGCGCTCTTAGGCTGGACCTGTCACGGTTGTCGAGTCAGACTGAAGCGGGGTTCCTCCGCTCTTGACTGGGACTCCTTGACGTGTCAGCACTCGTCCACACATTCTGCTCAAGAGGAGCCCTATCGCGCACACCGAGACGATCATCAGCTGACTATGCCCGAGTCTGTGGTTATCGCGATGCCCGGTTGTGCGTCGTGAAATCCGAGGCCGGGCGCTCAGGCAATGACGAACCATAGGACTGACGTAGCGAAGAGACAGAACGCCAGCGGTCGCCACAGGTAGGACGTCGTCAGGGCCGTCAGTGCGATGAACAGAATGACGGCCGCATATGGACTCTGATGGAGGAACGTCGAACTCATCAAGCCATCCCCGAAGAGCAAGAGCACCCACGCCATCACCGACACGGCGACGAAGCCAAACAGGGGGCCCGTTCGCCCGAGCGCGCCGCGTACACGAGGGGTCGCAAGGCCGAGCAATCCGAACACCATCGGGCCAGCAGCCGAGGACAGAGAGGTGATGCTCGCCACACGGAAGTCGCCTACCCAGCCGAACCACTCAGGATCAGCGATGAACGAGCGCCACCACCTCCAGGGGGTGAAGAGGTTTTCGACGTTGAACAGCTTGTTAGCGAAGAGCGAGAGCACCGGGCGGTCGGTGTACTGGTGTGTCAGATCCGAAATGAACAAATTGCGGTCGGGATCGTAGATACCCGCCAGCATCCACTTGAGGAGGCGGTCACCTGGAGGAGCGACGAATCGCTGATACATGATCCATGGCAGGTAGAGGGCCGCCGCCGCACCTCCCGCGAGCAACACCGCCCGGCTCGTACGGCGCAGCCTAAGTGCAAAGGGCAGCAACGCCAGCACCGAGAACACGATTCCCCCGTGCGAGAGCAAGCCCAGGGTGGCCAGGACGGCCACCAACACGATGGAACCATCATCGAGGCACACGAGCAGAGCGGCCAGGACAAAGGTACCCGCAAGCATCTTCGGCCAGACGTAGATCGTGTTGAAGAACATCTCACCCGTGCAGGCAGTGGCGACCACAACGAGCGCCACGCGTAGCTCTGAATGCATCCGTGATCGGAGTAGTAACCAGAGCGCCGGGACCCAGGTTGCCTGTAGCGCCGTCCCAGAAGCTGATACCCGAGTGCCCTACTTCGCAAGACGGGAAAAAGTTCGAGGACGAATCCCGTCTGCAAGGGGGGACGGTCGCTAGTCAACCAGTTGCTGGTCAGCACGGAGCGAAGTGATCCACGCGCCGCGAGTCTCTCGGCGAACAGGAACGGGAGGGTGTTGTCCGGAGCAAGCCAGTATCGGTAGGAATTCGCGATCACCGCATCCCGGCGCGCCCACCGTGGGCCCAAAAGACCCCCGCGAGGCCGCCCTGGGCGTAAGCGAAACCCGTGAACGCCAGCGCGACAAGAACACCAAGCAGCAACGGTGCTGCTAGTTCGCGATCACGCAGCACAGCACGCGGCGATGTGACACTGATAGCAGCGAGGCTGAGGAAGAAGGCCGTGAGGCCGAACACTCGTCCGAGATCCGGAGACGCGAACCACGCCCAGAAGTCGACGAACGCAACCGCGCCCGAGCCCACCAACACCAGACTGAAACGGGTGGACATCCGCGTCGTCGTCCGTCTCGACACGACGGCGAGCGTTGCAACGCCTGGCACCCCGACAACGATGATTCTCCGGCCAGCGTTAGCACCACGGCCAGGGCACGTGAAGCAGGATCGGCGAGGGACATTCGGTTTCCGACAAAGACTGCCAGCAGGGCGACCACGCCCACGGCCGGCCACAACGCTCGATCCCTCACCATCCCGGCCGACAGCATCCCAGGTTCTCAGTCCTCGGCAGCGGACTGCCATCTCGTGGTGCAAACGCCTCAGCGAAGTCTCACCCTTTCACGGCAAATGGCCGCGCCTGCCCCAGCGGCGCCTCCGTTCCCGGTGTCGCAGGCCACCCGGCCGGGGTCCCCGCTCGCGGAGGCCTGCGCGGCGTTTCTGGGCCGCCGCGGCGTCGGGCCCTCTCTCCCCACTGCGGACATTGGGCGGCTCACGGTGTCGTCATCGGCGGCACCGATGGTTGAGGTGCCCTCGAGCAGGGTGTATAGCTGAAGCCGCCACTTGGTTACGGGGATGGGTCCCTCCGGAGGAGGGCTACCATCGGCGGTTCCCTTTTGAAAGCTGGCCGAGGAGGGCCACTGCGATGGCTATCGAGAACCCTGGGAGGTGACATTCCCGACGGTTTCGACGCGGCGTACTACCTGATGGTGTACGGCGACGTCGCGGAAGCCGGGATGGATCCGCATGACCACTACAGGCGGTTTGGCCGTGCCGAAGGACGGGGTGGAGTTCCGCCCGGCGCCATTCATCCGGCAGAACAAGAGATGCGAGACCGGTATGACTTCATGGCCAAGGCATTCAATGCCATCGCGGTCAATGGGATCGATGGCGACTATCTGGAGTTCGGGGTGGCCCACGGTAAGACGATGTGGGCGGCATGGAGCGCCGCGGGCACTGGGCCTGAGCCCACACCTCTGGGCCTTCGATTCCTTCGAGGGACTGCCCGAACCGATCTCAGATGTGGATGCCGGACACCCATCCTGGCAAAAGGGAAGATATGCCGTCACCCAGGACCGTTTCCGAACCAACCTGCGGTCGATGGGTGTCGCGGACGCGGACCTTTCCGTCATTCCCGGCTTCTTCTCCAACTCATTGGCCATGGCGCGTCGCCGCGAACTGCCGACCAAGGTCGCCCTGGCCTACGTCGACTGCGATATGTACGCTTCGACCGTTGAGGTTCTTGACTACCTCAAGGACATCTTGGCAACGGGATCAATCGTCGCCTTCGATGATTGGTTCTGCTGGTCCCCCATCGGGCCTTCCGGTGAGCAGCTCGCACTCGAAGAAGTCTTGCGGTCTGCTCCGGACCTGCAGTTCAACTCGTACATCCGTTTGGATGGCACGGCATGTCCTTCTTCAGTCACGCGGCTTGACCGCTCTTCGACACGGGCCATGACCGGCAGGACAAGCGGCCAGAGGAGCTCAGCCGAGCACCAGCTGCCCGCCGGCGTAGTCGAGGACGACCCACCCGTAGCGCCTGAGCTGGTCCGAACCCAACAGCCCCTGGGTACCGGACAGGCCGATGGTGCCGAAATCAGTGGAGCCGATCAGTTGGGGATGGAGGGCCAGCCCCGGCACGGTCCACGGTCCGCTGTGCACCAGTGGGACCGTGATGACCGAGCACACCGTGGACTGGCGCTGCGCCAGGTCGGATCCCCTCAGCGCCTGGGCCCTGCTGACCGAGGAGGACACGACGCTCTGCGACGAGCCCGTGTCGACCACGAAGTCGCGCCTTGGGCCACCATCGAAGCGGACGGCCACGCTGAGCGACACGTCACCGGGTTTCGGGGTCACTGTGAGCGGCACCGTCGTCCCGCCCTCACCTTGCAGCAACACCGGCGGCGGCGGGCCCTTCGGGCCGGTGTAAGGCGAGGACTGTGCGAGCGGCGCGCCCTCCGGGCCGGGCAGGACGAGGGAACCAGCATCGAAGTCGATGCGGACCCCGCCGAAACGAGACAGGACGTCAGAACCGAGCAGGCCGTCGGGCTCACCCTTCCCGCCCATCTGGGGCAGCGTGGCCGCCGTGAGCTGCTGCGACGCCAGGGGCACCCCGTCGAGCGACCAGGCACCCACCGAGACCGGCCGGGCGGCGCCGGTGCACCCGACGCCGGCAAATTCGCTCTCCGGACCGGCGGACGCCAGATGCAGGCGGTGTGCGAGCCCTGCATCAATGGTCGACTGCCCGGCCCCCGAGTCGAGGACGAAGGGGTACGGACCCTGGCTGCCGATGCACACATCCGCCGACTCCGCGACCTGTCCGGCCACGACACTGACGGTGAGCGGCACCTTCTCTCCTCCGCCGGCCAGGGCGTTCGCCCCGCTACATCCGGTGGTCCGCGGCGGTAGCGCGAACGTGACCTGAGGCTCGACGTGCACCGCGGCGTGCGGCCGGGGCCCGCTCACGGCCGCCGCCAGGACGAGTGCCAGCACCGTGATCCCGACGGCCACCAGCGCGGCAATGAGCAAACCCCGGTGCCCGCGCAACGCCCTATCTGCTGACGGCCAACCGGACGGTGGCCACGGCCATGCGGGCCGCGAGCACCAGTGCCGCCAGAGGCAGCGCGGCGCGGCGCCAGCCCTTGGTGGTCCGGAACGCGAAGCGGAGAGCAGATCGATGATGAGATGCCATCATCCGGTAGGGGTGCCGCGCCGTGCTGACGCCCTGCACGTGGGTCACCTCCGCGGTCCCGGCGAACCCCACCCCCCAGCCGGCGGCGTGGGCGCGCCAGCACAGGTCCATGTCCTCGGCGTACATGAAGTACGCCTCGTCGAAGCCGCCGAGCTCCTCCAGAGCACTGCGCCTGACCAAGAAGCACGAGCCGGACACCCACCCGGCTTCGATCACCACGTCCCCTTCTGGAGTACCGGGGTTGTAACGCAGTGTGAACGGGTTCTCCGGATTGAACAACGCCAGCAGCGCATGCCCGGCGGCATCCGTGAAAGAGGGAAAGGTGCGCACTGAGGGATAGGTGTCCCCATTCCCAGTGAAGATCCGCGGCCCCACGAGGGCCCAGGCGTGCTCGGACTCCAAGACCTTGCGCAGCGCGACCAGCGCACCCGAGTGGACGACCAGGTCCGGGTTGCAGACAAGGATCCATTCCGGCGGAGGCGACTCCCCGGCCAGGGCGGCCAATCCCCGGTTCACCCCAGCGCCGAAGCCGACGTTGCGGCCCGGCCGCACGATCCGGACGGGCTGGGACCGGCCCTCCGACGGGAGGCGCTCCAGGGCGGCGGCAGCGCTGCCGCCGGCACCGTTCTCCACGACCACCACAGGAGTCGCTCCCTCTTTGACGAGGGACCGGACGCAGCCTTCGAGCAACGATCCGGCGTCGTGGTCAACGACGATGGCTGCGATCTGGCCGGACACCCGGGGCTCAGTACTCCCGGGTGAAGCGGAATTTAACTAGGGCCTTCAAGGCACCGAACCCGTCGCGCCACGTGATTTTCTTGCCCTCGCTCGGCTCGCGGCCTGCATAAGAGATTGGCACCTCGTAAATCCGGTGACCGCGCCGGAGCACCTTGGCCGTGATCTCGGGCTCGAATTCGAATCTGTTGGAGACGATGGTCAACCCCTCGAGGACCTCAGAGTCGAAGAGCTTGTAGCAGGTCTCCATGTCGGAGAGCGTCGAGCTGTACAGGATGTTGGTGACCAGCGAAAGCAGACGGTTTCCCATCCAGTGGAGCGGCAGCATGTTCTTGCGCTCACCCGTGAAGCGACTGCCATAGACGACGCGGGACTTCCCGCGCAGAATCGGGTCGAGCAGCCGCGGCCAGTCGCTGGGGTCGTATTCGAGGTCGGAGTCCTGAATAAGGATGAGGTCGCCACGCGCCTCGGCCAAGCCGGTGCGGATGGCCGCGCCCTTTCCCTCGTTGGCGTGATGGCGGAGAACCCGAACTGTCGAATCCTCAAGTGCTCGCAGCACCTTTTCGGAGCCGTCGCTGCTGCCGTCGTCGACCGCGATGATCTGCAGCACGACCGGCAGGTCAACCGCCCGCATGCGCCGGATGACCTCGGCCACGGTCGAACGCTCGTTGAACACGGGCATGATGACGCTGAGTGTCCGGTAGATCCGGGGCGCCGACACCGGGTTCAGGTCTGCCTCTGTCATGGGCCCGTCACTTTTTTTGCGAAGTAGCCGATCGTGCGCTCAATCCCCTCCCGCAGCCCGGTGGTGGGCTCCCACCCGAGCTCGTTGCGGGCCAGCGTGATGTCGGGGCACCGCCGCGTCGGATCGTCGGTGGGGAGCGGCTCGAACACGATGGGTGCCGCCGAGCCGGTGACTTCCAGGACGAAGTGGGCCAGTTCGAGCATCGAGCGTTCGTCGGGATTCCCGATGTTCACGGGGCCGACCACCGACGAGTCGAGGAGGGCCACCAGACCAGTGATCTCGTCGTCGACGAAGCAGAGGCTCCGCGTCTGACTGCCGTTCCCATACACGGTCAACGGGTCACACCGCAGCGCCTGGACGATGAAATTGGAGACGACGCGGCCGTCGCCCACCGACAATCGGGGGCCGTACGTGTTGAAGATGCGGGCAATGCCGACGTTGACACCATGCGTCCGGTGCATCGCCATGGTCAGGCTCTCAGCGAAACGCTTGGCCTCGTCGTAGACACTGCGCGGCCCGGTGGGATCGACGTTGCCCCGGTAGCTCTCCACCTGGGGGTGCACCTCAGGGTCGCCGTAGACCTCGCTGGTGCTCCCCATCAAAAACCGCGCGTCGTGCTCCCGGGCCAGCTCGAGCAGCCGCCGTGTGCCCTCGCTCCCCACGGCCAGGGTGTCGAAGGGGCGGGCCAGATACGCCGGCGGTGACGCCGGTGAGGCCAGGTTCCACACGGCGTCGACCTTCGACCCGTCAGGCAACTCCACCTTCTCGCTCACGTTGGTGACGACGAGGCTGAAGCGGTCGTGGCCGATGAGGTGGGCCACGTTCTCCCGGGATCCGGTGGAGAGGTCGTCGAGGCAGACGACGGTATCGCCCCGCGCCACCAGCCGGTCGCACAGATGCGAGCCCAAGAAGCCAGCGCCACCGGCCACCACGACTCGGCTCACTGGCGCCCGATCCCCGAATATTGGAACCCCATGCGCCTTACGGCGGCCGGATCGAGCAGGTTGCGGGCGTCGACGATGTTGGGCTCGGCCATGGCGGCCAGCACGCGAGAGAAGTCGAGCCAGCGGAACTCGTCCCACTCGGTGAGCACGACCAGAGCCCGGGCCCCGGCTACTGCAGCGTAGGGGTCGGCCCGGAGCTGCAGGTCATGCAGGTCGGGGACGTCAGTCTCGGCATCGACTGTGGGATCGAATGCCTGGACCGTGGCCCCCAGTCCCGCCAAGCGATGGGCGATTTGGAGGCTCGGCGAGTCGCGTCGATCGTCGGTGTTGGCCTTGAAGGTGAGGCCCCAGACGGCGATTGTCGCACCGCTTGCCGAACCACCGCAGGCCGCTTCGACCTTGGCCACGACGCGGGACAGCTGCTCGTCGTTTGAGGCGATGGCTCCGGCCAGAAGCGAGAAGTCGTAGCCCGCCTCTCCGGCGATATGGAGCAGTGCCCGCGTGTCCTTCGGCAGGCACGAACCGCCCCAGCCCGGTCCGGGCCGGAGGAATTCGAACCCGATGCGCTTGTCGTAGCCCAGGCCGAGCAGCACGTCGCGTGCGTCAGCCCCCACCTCTTCGCACAAACCGGCGAGAGCGTTCACGAAACTCAGCTTGGTGGCGAGGAACGCGTTCGACGCGTACTTGATCGTCTCCGACGTTGTGGCGTCGGTCACGATCAGAGGCGCCTTGGTCGACGAGAACAGCTCCCCCACCCTGGCCGCCGCCCGCGAGTCATCTGCGCCGACGACGATCCGGTCCGGGTTGAGGCTGTCGACCACGGCCGTGCCCTCTCGGAGGAACTCGGGGTTGGAGACGACCCCGATGTCGGGGCGACCGATCACCCGCTCGACCATGTTGGCTGAGCCCACCGGTACGGTCGATTTGTTGACCACGATGGCGCCGGGCTCCAAGTACGACGCGATCTCCTTGGCTGCCGCTTCGACGTACGACAGGTCGGCCGAGCCGTCGGCGCTCTGTGGTGTCGGCACGCATAAGAAGACGAACTCCGCCCCCGTCACCGCGTCGACCGCAGAGTCGGTGAAGGATAGGTTGCCCGCCGAGACCACGCCGTCAACCAGCTCGTCGAGCCCAGCCTCGACAATCGGCATCCGACCGGAGCGCAGCGCGGCCAGCCTGAATGGTTCGTGCTCGGCCAGCACCACCCGGTGGCCGAAGTGGGCCAACGTCGCCGCGGTCGGGAGGCCCACGTAGCCGGCCCCGATCACGGCCACCGTGCGCCGGTCCGTACGGCCGTTGCCCGACGAGCTCACTCGGCCGACAGCCGTGCCTGGATGGCGGGGACGAGCCGGGCCAGGCCGTCCTGCCAGTCGGGCAGGGCGGGGAGGCCACTCAGACGAAGCGCCATGTTGTCGAGCACCGAGTTGGCCGGGCGGGTGGCGGGGCGGGGCGGGTCGAGCTCCACAGTCCTGATCGGCCGCACCCGCTCGGGGTCGGCCCCGGCTTCGGCCAGCACCGCCCGCACCAGTCCCCACCAGGTGGTGGCGCCGCTGTTGGTCGCGTGGAAGATCCCGGGCCGGCGATCGAGCCCGAGGGTCACGATGACGGGCGCCAGGTCGGCCGTGAATGTGGGCGACCCGTGCTGGTCGTCGATGAAGCGCAGCTCGCCGTTGCCCTCGGAGGCCAGGCGCAGGGCGGTCACCACCATGTTGGCGCCATGGGCGCCGCACACCCAGCTGGTGCGCACGATGGTGGACCCGGGCCGGCACTCCCGCTCGCCGGCCAGCTTGGAGGCGCCGTACACGGAGGTTGGGTTGGGGGCGTCCCACTCCCGGTAGGGGCGATCGCCCGTGCCGTCGAAGACGTAGTCGGTCGAGACATAGACCATGTGCGCCCCCAGTAGTGCGGCGGCCTCGGCGACATGGCGGGTGCCGATACCGTTGACGGCGAAGGCTGTGTCGACCTCGGTCTCGCACAGGTCGACCGCGGTGAGCGCACCACCGTGGAGGACGAGCTCGGGACGGAACGCCGCAAAAGTCGTAAGGACGGCGTCCCGATCATCGACCCGCATCGTGTCGATGTCGGTGGCCAGCACCTCGTGGTCGAGACCAGGCCGGGGACCTTCAGGGCCGAGCAGCGCGCAGCGCCGGCCGCCGGCCGGCACCCTCCCGGCCAGGCAGTCCAGAAGGTCACGGCCCAGCTGCCCGTCGGCGCCGGTGATCAGGATCCGCACCGCTCAGCTATCTCCGGTTCCCCAGGACCCTTCAGCAATGGGCGCCCGGGCCCGCAACGGCTCCCACCACTCCCTGTGCGCCGCGTACCACGCCACGGTGTCAGCGAGACCCTGTTCCCAGTCCACCGATGGCGACCAGCCCAACTCGTTGCGCAGCTTCGAGGCGTCGAGGACATAGCGCCGGTCGTGTCCCGGACGGTCGGGCACAATCGTCTTGAGCGACTCCGGCTTGCCGAGGGCAGCGAGGATGCGGTCGGCCACCTCCATGATGGACGCCTCCACACCGCTGCCGACGTGGTACGTCTCCCCCACCCGACCCCGGGCGAGCACAGCATCGATGGCCGTGCAGTGGTCGTGGACGTGCAACCACTCGCGGCGGTTCTCCGTACTGGCGTAGAGCGTGAGCGCCTGATCGTCCAGTGCGAGTGCGCAGAAGTGTGGGATCAGCTTCTCGGGGAACTGGTAGGGGCCGTAGTTGTTGGCGCAGTTGGTAATGGTGATGGGGAGCCCGTAGGTCTCTGCGTAGGCCCGGACCGCATGGTCGGCCCCGGCTTTCGAGGCGTTGTACGGCGTGCGGGGCCGGTAGGGGGAGTCCTCGTGGAAGACCTCGTCGGCGTCGAGCGGCAAGTCCCCGTAGACCTCGCAGGTCGAGACGTGGTGGAAGCGAGCCACGCCCGCCTGGCGAGCCGCCTCCAACATGGTCTGGGTCCCGAGGACGTTCGTTCGGAAGAACAGGCCGGGGTTGAGCACCGCCAGCGAGTTGTGCGACTCCGCGGCAAAGTGGACGATCGTGTCGATCTCCTCGCCCTGCAACGCTTTCTCGGCGGCCTCGGGGTCGCCGATGTCGCCCTGGACGAAGACGATCCTGTCCTCGATGTCGGACAGGCTGGGTCGGTTGCCGGCGTAGGTGAGGACGTCGTAGACGACCACATGGTCCTCGGGGTGCTCTTCGACCCAGTAACGGGCGAAGTTCGACCCGATGAAACCGGCACCTCCCGTGACGAGAAGGCGCATAGTGCGGTCGATATTAGCCCATGCCTCGAACCCCTTCTTGGCCCTGGTGGGGGCGCAGATGGACCACATCGCCTGCGCTCACGGGCCGGGGGCCCAAGGCCGTCTCGACCACCAGACGGCCGGCGTCGTCGATGGCGCTCGCCCGGCCGATCAGCTCCTCCCCGGCCAGGATCACCCGCACCTCCTGGCCCAGCGTGGCGCAGCGCCTGCGTACCTCGTCCGCCAGTGTCTGGCGCCCGTCCGCCGCTTCGAGCAGGGCGCACCGCGGCGCCAGGGCCAGGAGCAGGTGGTCGAGGAGGACCCGGCGGTCCACCGGCTGCGCGCTGCTACCCCGGTTGAACTCCAGGCAGGTGCCCCTGGCCTCGTCGGGACCTGGCCAGGCCACGTTGATCCCGATACCGACGACGACCGCGACGGGGGAGGGTCCGACGAACTCCGCCTCGGCCAGGACCCCAGCCAGCTTGGCACCGTCGAGCAGCAGGTCGTTGGGCCACTTCAGCGCCGGTTCTACCCCGGCGACCTCCCGACACGCGTCGGCCCCGGCCAGCGCCAGGGCGCCTGCACACAGGTGTACGTCGCTGCCATCACAAACGGGCCGGAGGAGGACCGAGGCGAGCAGATTCGCCCCCGGCGGCGACTCCCATCGACGGTCGAGACGCCCGCGGCCAGCCGTCTGGTGGTCGGCGACGGCGACCAGGCCATCCGGCGCCCCCTGGCGCGCCAGGTCATGCACGTAGGTGTTGGTGGAGCCGACCTCGTCGAGCCAGTGGATGTCCCACTTGCCGCCCCACATGGCAGACACCATAGGGCGCGTGCAATTGTGAAGGCCCGCCTCAGGGAGGAAAGGCCAGCGTGATCAAGAAGGTCCTCATTGCAAATCGCGGCGAAATAGCGGTCCGGGTGATCCGGACGTGTCGCGAGCTCGGTATCGGCACGGTGGCCGTGTATTCCAACCTCGATCGAGACGCCCTGCACGTCCGCATGGCCGACGAGGCGTATGCCCTCGGCGGCGAGACCGCAGCCGAGAGCTACCTCAACACCGAGGCGATCCTCCACGCCATCGAGGAGAGCGGCGCCGACGCCGTCCACCCCGGCTACGGGTTCTTCTCGGAGAACACCGACTTCGCCCGCGCCATCACCGAGCGCGGTGTCACCTTCATCGGACCACCGCCCGAGGCCATTGAGGTCATGGGCGACAAGATCAGTTCGCGCCTGGCCGCCGAGAAGGCTGGGGTAGAAGGGGTCCCCGGCCGCTCCGAACCGCTGACATCTGCCGATGAGGTGGTGGCGTTCGGCGACACCCACGGCTGGCCCGTCGCCATCAAGGCGGCCTATGGCGGCGGCGGGCGCGGCATGAAGGTCGTCGCCTCGGCGTCGGAAGCCGCGGAGGCCATGGAGTCGGCGGCTCGTGAGGCCCAGGCCTACTTCGGCCGTCCCGAGATCTACCTGGAGCGCTACCTCGAATGGCCGCGGCACGTAGAAATGCAGGTGCTGGCCGACCAGCACGGCAACACGTTGTGGCTCGGCGAGCGTGACTGTTCGGCCCAGCGGCGTCACCAGAAGCTCGTGGAGGAGAGCCCGGCACCCGACTTCCCCGACGAGGTCCGCCAGGACATGGGTGACGCCGCCGTCAAAGTCTCGCAGGCCTGCGGCTACTACAACGCAGGAACCGTCGAGTTCCTGTACCAGGACGGCGAGTTTTACTTCTTGGAGATGAACACTCGGCTGCAGGTGGAGCACCCGGTCACCGAGTTGGTCACCGGATTGGATCTCGTCGCGTGGCAAATCCGCATCGCGTCGGGCGAGGCGCTCGACTTCACCCAGGAGGACATCGGCCGGAACGGCCACGCCATCGAGGTCCGCATCAACGCGGAGGACCCCAGCGGCGGCCGTTTCTCCCCCTCCCCGGGCACCCTGACCTCGTTTCACGCGGCCTCGGGCCCGGGCGTCCGCCTCGATGCGGGCTATGAGTCCGGCGACTCGGTCTCGCAGTACTACGACAATCTCATCGCCAAAATGATCGTCTGGGCCCCTGACCGCGAGGCGGCCCGGCGGCGCATGCTGCGCGCCATCGGCGAGACACGCATCACGGGTGTGGCCACCACGCTGCCGGCTCACCAGGTGATTCTGAGTCACCCGGACTTCGCGGCGGCCACCCACTCGACCAGGTGGGTCGAGGACAGGCTTGACCTGAGCGACCTCGTCGTAGAGCCTGCCGGCGGGCCGGCGCCCGCTCCGGCCGAGGACGACGTGCCCACCGTGCAGCGTGACGTCACCGCCGAGGTCGACGGTCGACGCTTCTCTGTGCGCCTGTGGGTTCCCGACCTGGGCACGTCGACCGCCCCCGGGCGCGTCGCCGGCCGGACCAAGCGCGCCGCCACGGCGGCGGTCGCCGGCAGCGGGTCGGCGCAGGTCACCGTTCCCATGCAGGGGACCATCGTCAAGGTCCTCGTCGCGGTGGGCGACGTCGTCGAGGTGGGCCAGTCGATATGTCTCCTCGAGGCGATGAAGATGGAAAACGCGGTCGCGGCGGAGAAGGACGGTGTGATCAAGGAGATAAGGGTCAGCGCCGGTGATTCCGTCGGTGCCGGCGACGTCGTGGCGGTGATCGAGTAGGTGAGCGCCTCGCCGATTCTCGCGTCGTCGGCCAAGGAAGCTGCAGCCGCGGTCGTCGACCGGCACCTCGACCAACTCCTCTCTCTGAGTCACTCGGTCCACGCCACGCCCGAACTGTGCTTCGCGGAGACCACATCGGCGAGCGCCGTCGCTGAGGCCCTGCGCGTCGGAGGGCTCCCGGTGCGCGAGGGTGTCTACGACCTGCCAACGGCGCTCGAGTCCTCGACGGGTGACGGGGAGCTCGTCGTGGCCGTGTGCGCCGAGTACGACGCCCTGCCCGACATCGGCCACGCCTGCGGTCACAACATCATCGCCGCCACCGCGGTGGGGGCGGGATTGGCGCTGGCCGCCGTGGCGGATGAACTCGGGCTCACCGTGCGCGTGCTCGGGACCCCCGCCGAGGAAGGCGGTGGTGGCAAGGTGCTCATGCTCGAACGCGGCGCCTTCGCCGGCGTCCACGCCGCCATGATGGTCCACCCCTGGCCGACCGAGCGACTCACGGCCAGCTGCCTCGCCGTTGCGCACTACGACGTCCACTTCCGCGGACGCGAGGCCCACGCGTCGGCCGCGCCCTGGGAAGGAGTCAATGCACAGGACGCCCTGACGATTGCCCAAGTAGCCATCGGCCTGCTGCGTCAGCAGCTGCCCCCGGGAGACCAGGTGCACGGTGTCGTTACCCGGAGCTCGGCCGCCGCCAACGTCATCCCCGCCTCGGTCACTGCGCGCTACATGGCTCGCTCGCGCACGGCCGAAGGACTCGCCGCCCTGCGGCCCCGGGTCGACGCGTGCTTCGAGGCGGGAGCGCTCGCCAGCGGCTGCTCGCTCGAGTACGAGGAGCTGTCGCCGGTGTACTCGCACATGGAGGCCGATCCCATTCTCCTGCAGGCGTACCGGGCCAACGCCGAGGCGCTCGGCCGGCACTTCGATGCTGACGACGACGGGGCGCCGTTGCCGACGTTGTCGACGGACATGGCCAACGTCTCGCTGGCGATGCCGACCATCCACCCCCTCATCGGAATAGAAGCGCACGGTGCCGTGAACCATCAGCGCGAGTTCGCCGCCGCCTGTATCAGCCCGTCGGCGGACGCGGCCGTGCGGGACGGCGCGGTCGCGCTGGCCTGGACGGCCATTGACGCTGCCACGGATCCGGCGCTACGCGAGCGGCTGCTCGGGGCATGATCACCGAGCACACGCTCCTTGAGGTGATCGCCGGACAGGAGGACTCCTTCGTCGAGGCGATGGACGGAGCGAAGGCCCTCATTGCCGCCAGCCCGGGCTTTGTCTCGCTGCGGGTCGAACGCTGCGTGGAGCGACCCAGCTGTTTCCTCCTGCTGGTGGAGTGGAAGCGCCTGGAGGACCACACGGAGGGATTCCGGGGCTCTGCTGCGTACCAGGAGTGGCGCGCGGCGTTACACCATTTCTACGACCCATTCCCGGTGGTGGAGCACTTCCAACCGGTCGTCAACGCCTGAATCGGTCGGGCGACTTCGGTCGTCATTGCAGAGTCCGTGAGCCGTGATCTCAACGGAAGGACGCCCAACACGGAGCTCGAGATCGACACCCACAGTCAGAGCTTCACGGTCTTCCTTCACAGTCCCGGAACCCGTCTTTCCCGTCGTCGAAACACGCACACGAGCCCGCATCGTGGCGGATCTCGTCCGACCGAGATCTCACTCGAGGACATCCACTGAGCCCCGGCGAACGCTCAGAACCCGGTGCCGGCGATGATGGCTCCGTTGAGCTGTGTCCCTGACCTGCCCCCGTCGTTGGGGGCGTCCCCGAAGTTGAAGACGGCCCCTTGGGCCGACGAGACCCAGTAGCCACCACCGTCGGCGGTGGTGAAGATGGCGGTGGCGACGTCAAGGGCGTTGAGGCTGGCCGAGGACGGTGCGCCGAGGTGTGTGGCGTCGCCGTAGGCGAAGACCTCGCCGTTGGAGAGGAGGATCCAGTAGCCCCTCCCGTCAGGGGTGGCAACGGCCGAGGTCACGGTGCCGTGTCCGGGTGCGCCCAGGTAGGGGGCGTCGCCGAAGGCGTACACGTTGCCCGTCTTGGTGACCACCCAGTAGCCGTCTCCGCTGGCGTCGGGCATGACGGCCACCGCGGCGCCCGCACAGCCCCCCGAGATGCCGGGGCACGACCCGGCGAAGTGGGCGTCCCCGAAGGCGAAGACCCCGCCGTCGGAGGCCACCATGAAGTAGCCGTTGTCGTCGTTGGAGGGCACCATGCCGACGATGGGGGCGTTGAGCGAGTTCGCCAGGCCCGAGCCCGCCGGGTGGAACCCGAGCCCGGGCAGCGAGCCGTAGAACTCGGTGTCGCCGAAGGCAAAGACCCCACCGTCGGAGGCGTCGAGCCAGTAGCCGCCGTGGTCGGCGGTCGACACGATGCCCACGACGGGACGCTGGAGGTGCAGGCTCCCCGTCGAGCCGTAGAACTGGGCGGCCCCGAAGCTAAAGATCCCACCCGTCGGAGCCCACCAGCCAGTAGCCC
Organism: uncultured Acidimicrobiaceae bacterium; assembly: GCA_963755375.1. Lineage (GTDB taxonomy): Bacteria > Actinomycetota > Acidimicrobiia > Acidimicrobiales > RAAP-2 > Bog-473. Next base: position 1,897,169 of record CAVWKG010000016.1, read on the forward strand.
GGCGGAGGAGTCGAATAGGTCCAGGTGTCGTTGAGATAGTCGTTGTTGCCGCCGCCGAAGAGCACCATGTTCCCGGTCGCCGCGTCGTAGGCCATGGAGGCCAACAGGCGGAAGTGCGGGCTGGTGGCCGGAGACAACTCCGTCCAGGTGGTGCCGTCCCAGGTCCAGGTGTGTCGCCGAGATAGCCGTTGTCGCCGCCGCCGCCGAAGAGCACCGTGTTCCCGGTGGTCGGGTCGTAGGCCATGGAGGCTAAGCCGCGGGCGGCCGGAAACTGCTGGGTCCAAGGCGCCCTCGGCGCGGCCGCCCCGGCCCCGGTTCCCGGTGCCAGCACCGCGAGGGTGGCGGACCCGATGATCAGCACACTCCGAGGTGGACGTAGTGCAGCTTGTTCCAGTGTGACGCGGTGCTCATGTCAACGGACGTTACAAGGTCCATTTATCCTTTATGCGGGAACAGTACGCAGAAACCCGATTTTTCTCCGGCTCACCGCACTGCCTCGCGACCCGCGACACGTCGGCTCAGGCGGCCGCCGACCTGAGGAGCACTCGGAGGCACGGTGAGTTACGGCGCAGCTCCGTTCGTCCGTGCATCGCAGGACTGGCCAACGAGCCGTTACTGAACTCTGGGGCAGGGACTAGCTGTACAGCGTTCCGAGCTCAGTTCGGCTCACTCCTGTCCGACCCGCCGTGAGCGAAACCTGTGAACGGGTATCCCTGTTCGCTGCGAGATGGTCAAAAAACTCCGCCCGCCCCGCGCCGCCGCAAAACCCGCCCGCCGGCGGAAACCTTCTGAGCGTCGGCCACCTTACGAGGCGTTGCAGTACAGACCTTGCTGTGCGCTCGATCGTGATTGACTAATGCCACGAGGAAGAATCAAGAACTCCTTAACCATGTGGGTAGCTCAGTGCACTTCGCGGTCAATGTCGCTGGTCACTTCCGAGATGAAGCGGGCATCGGCGCGCACGGACGTCACATTGTCGAGATCATCCGAGCGGCTGGCTATCCCTGTCGGATCACAGTTTGTGATTCGTCCCCGCATGGCAAGGGGGCCAGTTTCCGCGACAGCGATGAAACGGACCTGCCGTTGGCCGTCAACGTTGTAGCAGTCAACATCGACTATCTCCCATACTTTTTCCAGGAGGCGCCAGACTTCCTTGAAGACAGGTACACAATTGCGTACTGGATTTGGGATGCCGAACCATTGCCGGCCGCTTGGGTTGAGAGGGGCAATTTGGTCGATGAGGTCTGGACGGGAAGCCGCTACAGCGCTGGCATATTCGCTCGGTCACTGCAACAACCGGTCCTCGCCGTTCCCTACGGAATCATGCCAGCGGAGGCGGCACCAGTCAGCCATTCACACGCTGACCTCAAGTTGCCCTCGGGATTCCTCTTTGTCTTCTGCTTCGACGCGTTGAGCTTCGAACGCAAAAATCCCCTGGGATTGATCGAAGCCTTCGGTCACGCCTTCCGCCCCGGGGATGGGCCCAAGCTGGTCATCAAGAGCATAAATGGGCACCATTCCCGGGAACCGATGGCGCTCTTGCATCGGCGGGCCGCCTTGCATCGGGACATCACACTTATCGATGGTCATCTGAATCCCGACAAACTACGGGCACTTATGCGCGGTGCAGATGCTTACGTCTCCCTCCATCGAGCCGAGGGGTGGGCTATGTCGATCGCTGAAGCCATGGCCGACGGAAAGCCGGTCATTGCCACGAGACACTCTGGGAATCTCGACTACATGACCGATGAGACCTCGTTCCTCGTCGACTGGGACTCCGCTCGCGTTTCCCCGGGGAACGATCGGTGGATCGAAACCGGGAGCGTCTGGGCAGAGCCTCGGCTGGACCAGGCGGCACAGTACATGCGGCAGGTGTTTCGCGATCCCCACGCGGCCAGGGCTCGGGGCCGAAAAGCAGCCGAGCACATGCGCAGGAACCACAGCATTGCCGTAAGCGCTGAGATAGTCCGTCGACGCTTGGATTCGCTCGTTGAAAAGACATCTGAGCCTCTATTGCGTTCGCCAGGAGCCTCAAGCTCAAGACGGCCACAATAGACAAGGCAACGTGGTCGAGGGCGCGCGCTTGAGGTTTGTTTCGACGTTTGAATCCCTCGAGTTTTAGGTCTTGTCTCGTGCCCACCCGGCGAGTTGTCCCCTTTACCAGGGTGACCGGGCAATTCCTAACGATCCGGGGACCGGCATCGTCATTGCGGTGTCATGACACTGCAACGTGATTCCAAGCCCTCGGTCAGGTCCTTCCGAGTTCAGATTGAGAGTGGTCGGTCAGACTTCTCCCATGAACGTCATCACGCTGGAGTCGTGCCAGAGTACCTGGATCTTCGATGCCCGACAGTTGCGGTTCTGTCGCATTCTGAAGGGCATCGACGTCGGGCATCGCCGGGTCTCCACAGAATGGCGACCCTACTGGGAGCTCGACATTGACCCCCTGGGGAAGAGCTTCACCGTCTTCCTCAATGAGTCGCGGACCCGCCTGATCCGGTCGTCGATCCATACGGAGGAGTGCGTCCATTGCGGCGGCTCTCGGACGACCGAGCTCTCGCTCGAGGACATCCACCGCGTCGTGGCGTAACCCGCTCTTCGGGACTCGTCAGCTCATCCCCGATGGTCGGCGCCGGCGGTCAGAAACGATGGGAACGCGATCGGATGCACCCGCTGTTCGCACGACTGGGGACTGGTTGCGCCTCGTCAACCTTTGATGCGAATCGCTTGCGACCGTCTAACTAACGCGGCGAATCCATCCCTTGGGACTGTGACTTACGAGGAAGCGGTCTGAGCGCTCCTCGTCGTCCACGAAGTGGCGGTTGTTCCTAAGAAATGATTCGATGGCCACGAGCGGGCCGGGTCTACCTTCAGCCATCGAGGGCAGATCGTCGATGCAGCCGTCCTGTACCAACATATAGTCACCGACCGGAAGGAGTTCTGCGTAATCCTCGATCTCGCGACGTACGTGTTGCGCACTGTGGTCACTATCCAAGATGATCAGCATATGTGACGGCGAAAGTTCCTTGATTCGCCTCGTGACTGCGTTCAGAGTGTCTGCATCGATAGAGCTACCCACTATGTACTCAACCCGAGGGTGCTCGATGGTTGCATGCTTCTCAACGTCGATGGTGATGACGTGGCCCTTGCCCAGGAGGTCAAAGAGGGACGCCATGTAAAAGGCAGACCCTCCTTGGTGGGTTCCGCATTCGACCACCAGATCGACGTTACCGTTGCAAATCGCCTCCTGGATCGCCCATGCATCTGTGACGTTCTGCCAGATCGATTTGCCAAGCCACGTGACGGTTGCGAAGTTGTCGGTTCGGCGCACCATGGCCTCAAGTGCGGCAGGCCGGATGACACGGTTCTCGAAGTCCCTGACCCGAGCAACATCTGTCACGTCGGGTTTCCTTGCAATGGTGAGAGTGTCCAGCGCTGTCGAGGTAGGCCAGCCAAATGCCCATCGAACACGGTCTTTCAGCTTTGTGTACAACGTCGGAGTTTCGTTCCAACGGTGGCTTGGACCTGGATAGGTCCTTTTTGAGGGCCGCGGCTCCAGAGACTCAAAGCTTGAGAAGATCACCTCCAGTCTCGCCTCATCGCAAAGAGCCCGCATTCCGTCGGGGAACACCCTCCAGCAGTCGACCGGCGCTTCGTGATACGGCCAGCTGATTGGACTGACAGTAATGACGTGACCCTCGGGTTTGCACACTCTGGCTAACTCGACGAACCACGTCCACACCTTTGGCACATGCTCGATCACCTGCCCGGAAACCACGACGTCAAAGGTCCCGCTTGCAAAGGGGAGTGAGTACCGATCGGACATGAGATTGTCGACTGCGCTCCAATCTGCCGCGTAGGGACGGCGTCCGCCTTGATCGGCGCTGTATTCGAGATCCACAGTCGTCCAATCGACGTCCGAGAGTGCGACGAGACGCTGGTAGGTCGAAGGTTTGGCGTCCGGTCCGATTTCCAACACTTTCTGACCGCTCCGAAATATGCCTAGCGCGTGCCGCTCAAATAGGAGTTGGCTGTTCAGGTGCATCCTCGATTTCTACCTGGTTTCGAGAGCCTCGTGTCGGTCCGTCGCAAGCGCCCAGTGAATCCTGGGCACGAGCCGTCGACCTAAGTAACCCCAAGTGTCATAAGAAGGCCGGTTTCGCGGATGCCGTAATGTCACGTCGGAGTGGACCCATTATTAGAGAACGGTGGATAAAGCTGTGGGAAGGCTTGGAAAGCACAAGATTCGGGCACTGACTAGGTTTGATGCGAGCGTCGACGACGCGTGGTGTCCTGCTCTCGCAGCCTGGACTGATGACCCGGTGAGCCTTCCTTCTCTTACGCAGATGCCCGACCAACCGAGCGCACCCAGCCACCTGTCCTGATGGCGAAGACCTCTACGAATATCGGCGAGGAGCTCGCCGAGGCACCCCAAGCTGGCCTAGGCGGCTTCATGTCGGAGCCGAACCCGTGGCGGCTGGGAACCCTGAGCATGCTGGTGCTCTTCGTGGAACTCGCGCTCATCCGGTGGACCGCAGCCAACAACGTTCACCTGGCCCTCGTCACGAACTTCGTACTCCTGGCGAGCTTCCTCGGCATCGGAGCGGGCTTCCTACTCGCCGCTGGGTCACGGAACCTGTTCCGGCTGGCGCCATTGTCGCTTGCCGTTCTCGTCGCGTTCGTCCTCATCTTCCCCGTGAAGCTCGTGGCGCTCCGTGGCCCGCATGAGTTTCAGGGTCTTTCGGGGCATGCTCCTTTGCCCCAGTGGGTGAGCCTCCCGATCATCTTTGTGCTGGTGGTCTTGGTGATGGCGGGCCTCGGACAGGAGACGGCCCGGGTCTTCACTCGGTTCAAACCCCTAGACGCCTACCGCCTCGACATCATCGGAAGCGTCGGAGGGATCGTCCTGTTCTCGGTTCTGTCTTTCCTCGGGCTCCCGCCTATCGCCTGGGGTGGGGTGGTGGCCGTTGTGTTCGTGGTGCTTCTCGGACTACGCCAACGCTGGTGGCAGTGGCTCGCGATAGCCGCCATCGTCGTGATGCTGCTGCTCGAGTCACTCTCCACAGGCGACGTCTGGTCGCCGTATTACAAGATCACGACGAGCAATGTGACCAGCACGGTAGGCGGGCACGTGTACCACGGACTTGCCGTCTTTGGGAACAACATCCCCTATCAGACCCTGTACTCGATCTCCACTCTGCACAGGATCGAGACCTTCTACTTCCTCCCGTACCGCCACGTGACGAAGAGCGCGCTCACCCACGTCCTCGTGATCGGCGCGGGGACTGGCAACGACGTCGGTGTGGCACTTTCCGAAGGGGCGCGTCACGTCGATGCAGTCGAGATCGACCCCGATCTGGTTCAGCTCGGGAAGGAGCACAATCTCGAGCACGCCTATCAGAGCCCGCGCGTCAGCATCCACATCGACGACGGACGAGCATTTCTCCAGGACACGAGCCAGCTCTACTCGCTGATCCTCTACGCCTTACCGGACTCCCTCACGGCCCTTTCGGGCCAGTCCGCACCCGTGGGTCTCGAGAACTACCTTCTCACGACAGAGGCCATTCAGGAGGCTCGGGATCATCTGGCCCGCGGCGGAACCTTCGTGATGTACAACTACTACCAGCCGTTCCTGCTCAATCGCTATGCGACCGCGCTTGACGAGGTGTTCGGCTCGCGCCCGTGCGTGGAACTGGGTAACACCCTGAGCGGACGCCAGCAAGCTGTGCTCACAGTTGCCCTCAATGGAAACACCCCGAATTGCTCCACCTTCTGGAACGGCCAGCAGGTCGCGCCGGTCTCGGACGATCGTCCGTTCCCCTATCTGCCAACCCCCTCGATCCCGAACTTGTACTTGTTAGTGGTGGGTCTCATCCTGGCAGCCTCCCTGGTGGTGGTGCGGGCAGCCGGAGGACCGCTCAAGAAAATGGCGCCGTTCATGGATCTGTTCTGGATGGGGGCGGCTTTCCTGCTGCTTGAGTCAAAGAACATCGTTCAGTTCGCGTTGCTTTTCGGCACGACCTGGTACGTCAATTCGCTCGTCTTCGCCGGCGTGCTCGTGAGTGTCTACGCGTCCGTTGAGACCGCGCGACACGTGAAGCTCCCGCGCGCCGAATTGCTTTACGGAGCGCTGCTCGTGGCGCTGGCCGTCTCGTTCGTGGTCCCTCAGGCTTCATTGTTAGGGCTGCCCGTCGTGTTGCGCTTCTTGGCGGCAACGGCGCTCGCGTTCGCACCGATCTTCATCGCTAATCTCGTCTTCGCTCAACGGTTCAAGGATGTGGCCTCTTCCACCACCGCCTTCGGCGCAAACCTATTGGGGGCGATCGTGGGAGGCGTGCTCGAGTACCTGTCGCTCATCACGGGGTTCAGATTCTTGCTCGTGGTGGTGGCGATCCTCTACGGCCTTGCCTTCGCCTTCGGCCGGCACCATCTCGCCTTGCGGTCCTGAGGATCGATCGACACGGCTCGCATCGTTCGGAAGCGTCGCAGAGCTGAAGGTAGCTCCAATGGGATGTAATCGTCCATCGTCCCCACCCTTGTGTGCTCCCGAACAGTGGCGAAACGGTGTGGCGTACGGCACGAATGGAACAGGAATCCGATGGCTGGGCGTCACTCTGCGAGTCGGCGAGACCTCGCTAGGTTCGGCGAGCTACGCCGGAGGTGGTCCTTTCCAGTCGGGATCACGCCGGAGCGAAGAGGCGTGGGAGAGGTCCGACGGCAAACTGGTTGACGAGTTCGATCCCGATATTCATCGGTGGCGCCGTCTTTGAGGGGGACCGCAGTTGAAGGACCACCCGAGTTGAAATTGACCCTCCGCATGAAAGAGTCGTCCCGGCTGGGGCGTCGTGTCTGGGGCGTCGTTGTGCTCGCGACGGCGGGATTCTCACCGCCGTCCCGTTCCTCGACATCCGATGCGCACTTTGGTGCTGCCTTTGGTGCCCCGGTCCACCTCGCTCAGGGTCTGGGTGATCGTGCGCTGACTCAGTCGTTACGAGGCTTAGAGGACCTGCCCTCGAACACGGACACTTCTCTGAGGGTCCCCGTTTGATTGCTGGTCCCGAATAGCGTCGGTTGTGCTGGTGGGTTCCGTCTGACTCGGGAGTCCCACGGCATTGAAAATGGCGAGGGGTGACAGACGAAGATCGCACTTACCGTCATCGAGATCGGCGCTTACACGGACCATTCGTCGTGGTCGGCCCCCCGTTAGGACGAACGAGCTGCGGGAACCGTTGTGGCTGAAGCCGTCGATCGCGGCGGATATCGTCAGCGCTCAATGGACGACCGCCACGCACGTGAGGTGGAGGAGGCCCGGCTGGTCCTCGAAGCTCGGCAGGAGCTGTACGGAGAATCCGATCCCGCCACGTTCGAGGCGATGTTGCAACTCGGTCGAACTCTGCGCGATGCGGGGGCGCTCCGTGAGTCCCAGCGGGTGCTGACGACCTTGCTGTCCATGCAGAACCGTGCAGCGGAGCGGGACGCAATCCGCGTCACGTGGACCGAGTTCAACCTGGCCATTGTCCTCGACCGGGTCGGGGAGCACGAGGGGGCACGGCGGCTGTGGGAGCGTGTCCTCGAGTCTTCCGACCAGGAGAACGCGCCGGACAGCGAGCTCTCAGTGCGGACGGCCGTCAACCTGGCCATCACCCTGCGCAAACTCCGCCGCTACGGCGACGAGTTCCCGCTCCGGGTGCGGGTGCTCGAGTCGACCCGGAGGTCGCACGGCCCCGACGACGTCGAGACCTTCAAGTCCCAAGTCGACCTCGCCCAGACCCATCGGCACCTCGGCAACCACGGATTGGCGCTCGGTCTGTTCGCCGACGCGCTCGATGGCCTGGAGCGACATGGAGGAGACCCGCGCACGATCCTCCATCAGAAGTGGGCCATCGCGGCCGAGCTGGTCGCGCTCAAGCGATCGAAGGAGGCCTCTCAGATGTTCGATGAGGTCGTGACCGGGGCGGTCGAACACCTGAGTCCCGACGATCCCTTCCGGCGGAGCGCCGTCCGGCAGCGCAGGGCGTATTGGCTCCTCGCCAAGGTTTCCGGATTGGGCCGCAAGTCTCGTCGGGAAGCACCGCCCGGCGCGTGAGGAGGGCGAAGAGCGCTCCGGCCGACGGGCTCGACCAGGTGGGTATGGACACCGGCAAATCAGCCGGGGGGGCCGACGAACATGTCGAGGCACCCGTCGAGCCCGATGATCTCGATGTCGTCGCGCCGCCGCCGTTCCCACGCCTCCCGACCCATGCGGAAGCGGACCGTGCGTCCCCAGCCGTCGCGGCGGCGCGCTCTCGCCTCCCCGTTCTCCTCGTACCCGGCCACGCGCGAGGTGGCCAGGGAGGCGGCGTTGTCCTCGAAGGCACCGCTCAGCGCCTCCTCGGCTCCGAGGCCGGCGAAGGCCAGGTGCAGGATCGCCTCGCGCATCTCCCGCCCCAGGCCCTGACCCTGGTGGGCTCGGCCGAGCCACGATCCGGTCTCGACTGAACGGACGGCACGGAAGTGCTCGGCCTCCAGACCCTGCACGCCGATGGGCTTGCCATCCACGAAGGCCGCGCTGGTGAAGGTCCAGTTGTCCGGTGACCAGTTGGCCCGGTGCCGCCACATCCACTGCGCCGCCTCCCGGGCACGCCGCTCCGGCTCGACGTCGGTCCACGGGACGAAGAACGGCATGGTCCCAGGGTCGTGGATCCCTCGGTCGACCAGATCGACCAGGTCGGCGAACTCCTGTTCCCGGAGCAGGCGCAGCTCCAGTCGTGGGGTCCGGACGACGAGGTCGAACAGGGGCCAGAACCTCGTGGCCCCCTCCCCCGCCAAGCCTCAGCCCCCGGGCTGGTAGACGCCGAACTCCCCGCGCAGGACGTCGGACACCTCGCCGAGGGTGGCCATCTGCTTGAGGGCGGCCTTCATGGGGACGAGCAAGTTGCCCTCGCCCTTGGCCGTCGCCGCGACGTCGGCCAGCGCCCGGTCCACCGCGGCCTTGTCCCGCTCGGCCCGCACCGACCTCGTCCGGTCGATCTGGAGCTGCTGCAGCTTCACGTCAATCGGGAAGACCTCGGTGGGTTCCCCCTCGGCGTCGGTGAAGCGGTTGACGCCCACCACCACCTTCTCGCCGTCGTCGACCGACTTGGCGAAGCTGTAGGCGGCCGCCTCGATCTCCTCCTGCATGAACCTGGCCTCAATGGCGGCCACCGCGCCGCCGAGCTGCTCGATCCGCTCCAGATAGGCATTCGCCTGCCGCTCCACCTCGTCGGTGAGCGATTCCACGAAGAACGAGCCGGCCAAAGGGTCGACCGTGTCGGCCACGCCAGACTCGAATCCGACGATTTGCTGCGTGCGCAGGGCGATCTTGGCGGCCCGGGTCGTGGGCAGTCCGAGGGCTTCGTCGAATCCATTGGTGTGCAGGCTCTGCGTGCCCCCGAGGGCGGCCGCCAGGCTCTGCACCGTGACCCGGACGATGTTGTTCTCAGGCTGCTGGGCGGTCAGGGTCGACCCGCCCGTCTGGGTGTGGAAGCGCAGCATCTTGGATCGCTCGTCTTTGGCGCCGAAGCGCTCGGTCATGATGCGAGCCCACATGCGCCGGGCCGCCCTGTACTTGGCCACCTCCTCGAAGAGGTTGTTGTGCGCGTTCCAGAAGAACGAGAGTCTGGGCGCGAACGCGTCGACGTCCATCCCCGCAGCGATGGCTGCTTCGACGTAGGCGATGCCGTTGGCAAGCGTGAAGGCGATCTCCTGCACCGCCGTTGAGCCGGCCTCTCGGATGTGATAGCCAGAAATGGAGATCGTGTTCCAGCTCGGGAGGTTGGCCGCGCAGTAGGAGAAGGTGTCGACGATGAGTCGCATGGATGGACGCGGCGGGTAGATGTAGGTCCCGCGGGCGATGTACTCCTTCAAAATGTCGTTCTGAATGGTGCCGCGCACCTTCTCGCTCGCCACCCCCTGCTCCTCGGCCACCAATTGGTACAGGAGCAGCAGGATCGCACCGGTGGCATTGATCGTCATGGACGTCGTGACCTTGTCCATCGGGAGGTCGGCCATGAGGAGACGCATGTCGGCCAGGGAGTCGATGGCGACGCCGACCTTGCCCACCTCGCCTTCGGCGCGGGCGTGATCGGAGTCATAGCCCATCTGGGTCGGGAGGTCGAAGGCGCACGAGAGCCCGGTCTGACCGGCCTCCAGCAGGAACTTGAACCGCTGGTTGGTCTGCTCGGCCGACCCGAAACCGGCGTACTGGCGCATGGTCCACAGCTTCGAGCGGTACATCTGGCGGTGGACGCCCCTGGTGTAGGGGAATGCCCCGGGCTCGCCCAGCTGCACGGCCGGGTCCCAACCCGCGAGGTCCTCCTGCCGGTAGACCGGCTGAATTGCGATACCCGAGTCGGTCAGGCGTTCGGGGCTGGCCTGGGGGTCCTTCTTCTCCGGTGTCACGGTCACGAGCCTACGGAGGATTCGGGTGGCCGGGCCACACGGGGCAGACTACGGAGCGTGGACGACGCCCCCGGACCCGCTTTTTCGCACTTCGGCATCTGCGTCAGCGACCTCGAGCGTTCGCTGCGCTTCTACTGCGACGCGCTCGGATTCGAGAAGGCCGAGTCGCACGCCATCGGCTCCGAGTTCGCCCGGCTCATGGAGTTTCCCGATGTGGACGTGACGTCACAGTTCATACGGCGCGGTTCGACCGCCATCGAGCTCCTGGCGTTCCGGGAGCCCGCACCCTTCGGTCCACGGGAGCGGCGCGCCGTCAACCAGCTCGGGTTGACCCACCTGTCCTTTCGGGTGCGCGACGTCGCGGGGACGGCGGCCCGTATGGTGCAACTCGGCGGTGCGATCGTCGCGTCAAGCCGGACGACCATGGACCTCGGCGGGGTCGCCCTCGAGTTCGTCTACTGCACCGACCCCGACGGGGTGCGTGTGGAGCTGATGGACCTCGGCGGATGATCGCCCTCGGCGAGCGCCTGCAAGTCGAGCTCCCGGTCGATGCGCACCGCCTTGCGCTCCTCGAGGTGCATCCAACGCAGGGCGACGGGGATCATCGGCCAGAGCATCAGCGTGTCGCCGACGACCCACATGATGTCGCCACCCACATGCAGGTCGACCACGTAGGAGGGGCCCCAGGTGCGATGGGTGGCGAAGTAGGCGGGGAACATCTCGCGGGTCGCGCCGGCCAGTGACACCCCCGTGAAGGTGTCGATCGGGATGGCCATGAACAGGTAGAAGAACTGCAGCGCGGGGTGGAGCCGATGGGAGTTGGGGTCGTTCCCGAAGATCTGCCGCCAGAACAGGTAGCCGACGAGGAGGAACACCAGGTGCTCCGCGTTGTGCACGCTCTCCTGCGTGAGCGTGTAGTTGTACCAGACCGTCAGGTGGCTGATCGGGATCACGACGGCGTAGAGCACGAAGGCCACGATCGGGTTCCCGAGGAAGTGGGCCACGCGGGAGCGCAGCGCCTCGGTGACGACCAGGTGCGCGATGCCGGTGGTGGAACGCCAGGCGAGTTGCAGGGGGGAGGCGACGGCGAAGAGCGGAGCGGCCACCATGATGAGGATCAGGTGCTGGACCATGTGGTCCCAGAACAGCTCGCCGTCGTAGACGCCGACGAAGCTGAAGATGCCCACCCCGGTGGTGAAGAGCGCACCGATCCATGCCGCCGTCTTGCCAACCGACCAGGGGTGGCGCGGGTGGAGCGCGTTGTTCCGCCGTACCCCCCACAGGTAGAGGACGAGAGCGACGACGATCATCGCCACGGGGACGAAAGCGAACTGGGTGACCAAGAGCTGCGAACCCCGGAGGGGTGGGAGTCCCGCGTCAGCGAGTGCAGCGATCACCTCAAGACGGTACCGCCGGGGTCAGCCGTGCTGCCAAATGCGCTGGGAGATCCGCCGGGTGCCGTAGAGCGCGGCCGCATCGAGGAGATCCAGCTCCTCGGCGGTCAGGCGCCAGCCCAGGGCGCCGGCGTTCTGCCTGGCCTGGTCCCCGTTCTTGGCCCCGGGGATGGGCACGGCGCCGTGGGCGATGAGCCAGGCCAGCGCCACCTGGCTCGGGGTGCGGTCGCCGTGGGCCTCGCCGATGCGGCGCAGCTGCGCCACCACGGCGTCGACCTCTGCCATCGGGTGCGCCGAGAACGAGCGGCCACGGGGAGGCGGATTGGCCGCCGAGTACTTGCCGGTCAGGCGTCCCTGCCCGATTGGTGAGTAGGCCAGAGGCACGACCCCCAGTTCACGGCACGTACTGATGACCCCGACGCGCAGCGGCATGGCGCGCAACAGGGAGAACTCGATCTGGTTGCTGGCCAGCCGGAGGCCGCGCCGGCGCAGGGCGGCGTCCATGGCCCGGGTCTCCTTGGCCGAGTAGTTGGACACGCCGACGGCGCGCACGATCCCCTCGGCGTGCGCCGCGGCCAGCGCCTCGGCCAGTGCGTCGTGGGAGCGCAACGAGACCGGCCCGTGAATCTGGTAGAGGTCGATGAGGTCCGTGCCCAGCCGCTGGCGCGAGTTGCGGGCCGCCGACAACAGCGCGGCGCGCACGTTCAGCTTCCACGGGCTCGGCATGAATTTCGACGCGATGACGACCCGGTTGCGCACGCCCGGGTCGGCGGCGAGGAGCCGGCCGATGATGCGTTCGCTCTCGCCCCCTCCGTAGATCTCGGCTGTGTCGAAGAGGACGACGCCGGCGGCGATGCTGGCCTCCCAGGCCTCGCGGATGGTCGACTCGGTCAGGGACGTGTCGTAGCCACCCATGCCCCAGGTGCCCTTGTCACCCCAGGCCCACGTCCCCACGCCGAGTGGCGGGATGGCGACGTCCGTGCCGGCGAGCTCGATCCGATCTTCCGCCTGCGGCGGCGAGGCGTCGGTCACTGCGCCCCCCTCGAGTCCGCGGCCCAGTCCAGGTGGGCCTCGACGGCCGTCCGCCACTCGGCGGCGTGCGTCAGTTGTGGCGAGTGGTATGCGCCGGGAATGACCGTGAGCCGGCCGTCCGACACCCCGCCGGCCAACTCCGGCGCCTGGTCGACCAGCGGATCGTCGTGCTCGCCGACGATCACCGTGGTGGGGCAGGAGATGGAGGGAAGGTTGGCGCGCAGGGAGCCGTCGTCATCGGCGGCGTCACCCATCAGCTCGCTCCCGAGGCCCTTGACGGCATAGGCGTCCATGCCGGCGAAGATGGCGTCCTTCTCCCTCCGCCATTCGGCCGGCGTGCGCGCCTCGATGAGGACGTCCTCGGGGCCACCCATGCTGAGGCTCGCGGGCATGCCTCCGGCCGGGTCGAACGTGTCGATGAAGTGATGGACCATGGCGCGGATCTCCTCGTCGGAGGGGAGGAAGGACCATGCGCTCGTGTCCATGAGGATCAGCGAGCGCACCAGCTCCGGCCGACCCAGGACGACGCCCATGACGACCCGTCCGCCCATGGAGTGGCCGAGCAGGTCGACCGGCCCGTCACCCACCGCCTCGAGGAATGAGGTGAGGTCGGTTGCGAGCTGCTCGATGGAGTAGCCGTCGAGATGCCCGGTCCCGCTCGAGCGGCCGTGACCCCGCTGGTCGAGCGTGACCACACGCCGGTCCGCCGCCAGCGCGTCGACCTCGAGTGCGAAATCGTGGGAGGCACCCGTGAAGCCGTGGCAGAGCACCAGGGTCGGTGTCCCCTCGGGGCTGCTCCCCCGTTCGGACCACGCCAGGTCGACGCCGTTGACGTGGAACGTCCTGGCCGAAGCCGCCGTCTGTGTCATGACCCTTGTCTAGCTGCTCGTCCCGTGGGCTCGCTGGAGCGGACGGACCGGTGGCCTCATCCCGAGTCGGCCGAAAGTGACTGCACCGTCGCCGGCGACGCGGGTGAGCTCTCGGTCTGGACCGATGCCACAGGCGCCCCCGGCGTCGCCGACACGTTGGTGCAGGACCGGGCCTGGTTCCAGGCCGCCAGCGCGGCGGTGGCGGCATCACCCGAGAGCGGCTGCGGCAGGTCGTCGACGATCACGGCCGGACGCCAGGTGACCTGGTCGATGTGCCGGCCGGTCGCCGAGATCACCAAAGAGCCGCTGGCGTTCTCGGGGGGCGAGTTGTCGTAGAAGGCGAAGTTGCCCAGTCCGTAGTCGACGTAGGCCGAGCCGAGGTAGCCGCCGCCGAGCAGGACGTGGGCGTGGGTGCCCACGACGATGTCGGCCCCGGCCTGTACCAGCGCCTGGGCCAGCGGCTCCTGCAAGGGATTGGGGCAGGCATCGAGCTCGGTGCCCCAGTGGAGGTAGACGACGACGGTGTCCGCCGTCTTGCGCGCCGCCTCCACCGCGGCCACCAGGTCGTGCACGTCGTAGGCGGACGCCAGGCCCGGCTGCGTCGCCGTGGCCGTCCACGCCGCCTGCAGGTCGGAGTCGATCACCTGGGTGGCGGCGATGATGGCGATGTGCTGCCCGTGGATGACGGCCGTGTACGGGGCAAACGCCTGCACCGCGTTCTGGCCGATGCCGAGGATGGTGTAGCCCGTCTGGGCCCGCGTGGCGATCGCCGTCTGCAGGCCGGCCGGCCCGCAGTCCTCCCCATGGTTGTTGGCCTCCGTGATGAGCGTCACGCCCGCACCCTTGAACGCCGAGATGGCGGTCGGTGGCGCGTCGAAGACGAACTGCTTGTCCTGGGGGTCCGCGCAGGTGCCGTCGGTCAACGCGGACTCGAGGTTCACCATGGAGAGGTCGACGCCCGAGAGCAGCGTGGACACGGTCGGCCCCAGCGCAGCGGAAGGGTCGGCCGCCAAGCGATCGCCCAGGGTCGTGCCGGCCGGGAAGTGGACGTCGCCCCCGAAGGCAAAGGTGACCGTCTGCCCGTCACCCTCCCAGTCCGGCTCGAGGCGGGGGTTCCCGGTGGGCGGTGGCGGGGCCTTGTGACGGTGGCCCGCTCCCGCGTGGCTCGGCCCCGCCGCCGAGGGATGGCCGCCGCCGCGGCCGAGCACGAGAACCAGGATCAGCGCCAGGACGACGAATCCGACGGCCCAGAAGCGGCGGTTGCGCTTGACCCGCCGCGAGGTCAGCCCGGGCAGCTCCGGCGGCGGCGCCGGTGCGTCGGCCTCGTGCAGTGGCGGTGCGAGCAGGTCGGTCGGGGGCGTGTGGACACTCTAGGCACGGGGGATGCAAAGAATCTAGACTAACAAGCACCTTGACTACCTAGTAGCCTCCCCTGAGTGCCCGCTGACCGATCCGACCTCGCCACCCCGACCCTGATGCGCGCCGCGCGCGGGACCTACGCCCGTTCCATCCGCGCCCATCTCCAGGCGATCGGCGTCGACGACCTGCCCAGGAACGGCGCCTTCATCCTCTCGGGCATCCATTCGGCCGGCGGTCCGCCCGGGGACCTGCCCGCCAACCTCGGCGTGACCAAGCAGGCCGTGAGCCAGGTGGTCGACATCCTGGTGAACCGGGGCTACCTGTATCGCCATCCCGACGCGTCCGACCGGCGCCGGATCACCCTGGAGCTGACCGCGCGCGGGCACGAGGTCGTGGAGGCCGTGTGGCGCGGCACCGAGGCGATCGACAGCCAACTGGCGACGCGGCTGTTGCCCGAGCAGATCGACGCCATGCGGTCCGGACTGATGGCCCTGGCCGACATCAAGGCCCAGACCACAGCGGTCGGGGCCGGCCGGCGCCGCCCCGGCCGCCGCCTCCGGCATTTCAGCCCGATCTTTCCGGTCCGGGAGATGGCGTCCGCACTGGCCCACTACGCGTCGCTCGGATTCAAGACGCTCGCGTACGAGGGAGGCGACGACTACGGCTTCGCCGACCGCGACGGGATCGGCCTCCATCTGGCGCACGACCCTGCACACGGCGCCGGCTCGACGTACCTCTACGTGCAGGACGCCGACGGCCTGTTCGAAGAGTGGAGTCGGCCCGGCATCGGCGGCGTCACACGCCCGGTGATGCTGACGCCGTACGGGCTGCGTGAGGGTTCCCACGTCGATCCGGACGGGAACCTCATCCGGTTCGGGTCACCGGCCGACGAGTGAGCGTGGACGTCGCCCGGACCGGCGCTCTGCCCCTGGTCAGTGCGCGTGCGGCATGCAGAGATCGTCGTACTCGGCGATGACGATCTCCCCGGCGTCGGGCCCGCAGGCGGGGCACGCCGGGTCGCGGCGCACCTTGAACGTCCGGAAGGACTCCTCGAGCGCGTCGTAGGCGAGCAGCCGCCCGATCAGAGGGTCGCCCAGCCCGAGCAGCACCTTGATGGTCTCGACGGCCTGGATCGACCCGATGATGCCGGGCAGCACACCCAGTACGCCGGCCTCGGAGCACGACGGCGCCAGCTCGGCCGGCGGCGGCTCGGGAATCAAGCAGCGGTAGCAGGGACCGTTGTAGGGGTCGAACACGGTGACCTGTCCCTCGAAGCGGAAGATGGAGCCGTGGATCACGGGGATCCGCTTGAGCAGCGAGGCGTCGTTGACGAGGTAACGGGTCGGGAAGTTGTCGGTCCCGTCGACGATGGCGTCGTAGCCGTCGATGATGTCGAGGATGTTGTCCGCGCCAAGTCGGACGTCGTAGGTGACGACGTTCACGTCCGGGTTCAGCGCCGTCAGGGTCTTCTTGGCCGAGTCGACCTTGCGGTCGCCCACCCGGTCCATGTTGTGCAGGATCTGGCGCTGCAAGTTGGACTCGTCGACGACGTCCATGTCGATGATGCCGAGCGTCCCGACGCCGGCGGCGGCCAGATAGAGGGCGGCGGGAGACCCCAGCCCGCCCGCGCCCAGCAGGAGCACCTTCGATCCGAGCAGCTTCAGCTGGCCCTCCTCGCCCACCTCGGGCAGCAGGACGTGGCGCTGGTACCGGTTGCGCTGGGCCGGTGTCAGGGTCTGCGGCGCCGCCCAGGGGCGGTCGTCGTCCTTCCACTTGTTGAACCCGCCGATCATCGACTGCACGTCGGTGTAGCCGAGGTCACCCATGGTCTTGGCCGCGAAGGCGGAGCGCACGCCCCCGGCGCAGTAGACGACGATCGGCGCCGACTTGTCGGGGAGCTTGCCCTCGACCTGGAACTCGAGGTGGCCGCGGGGCAGGTGGACGGCGTTCGGCAGGGCGCCCTGCTCGTACTCGTCGGGCTCCCGGACGTCGAGGAACGTCACGCCGCCGCGCTCCAGCAGGGCTTGCGCGTCAGCCTGGTCCACCTCGCGGATGGACGCCTTGGCCTCGTTCAGCAGGTCTCGGGGAGTGGGCACTTTCGAACCTCCGGGTCGCACCAGGCCGTCGATACGGCCTGCACTGAACCGTTAAACACTACCAGTGGGGTCAACATTCCCCACGGGACGCCCCGGGGAGGCCCAGGTCGGCGGCAACGTCGTTCCCGGGGCGGGTCCGGCCCGTCCCCGGTGGGAGACTCCGTCCGTGGAGCTCCACGAGGCCGTCCGACGCCGGGCCATGGTGCGGAGCTTCTCGACCAGGCCGGTCGATCGCGCCGAGGTCGACCGGATCCTCGCGGCCGCCCTCCGCGCGCCGACGGCCGGCAACACCAAGGGGACCGCCTGGGTCGTCCTGGAGGGGCCGGACCAGACGGCCACCTATTTCGGCGCCACGACCGACGAGACGTGGCGCGCCCACTACAAGGAGTGGTCCGAGGGCCTGACGCGGGCGCCGGTGGTGCTCCTCGCCTACACCTCGCCCGACGCCTACGTCGCCCGGTACGCCGAAGGGGACAAGGCCGCGGCGGGGCTGGGCGACGGCGAGGCGGCGTGGCCCGTGCCCTACTGGATCGGCGACGCGGCCTTCGGTGTTATGACCGTCCTGTTGGGGGCGGTCGACGCCGGACTAGGAGCGTGCATCATGGGCACGTTCCGGGGAGAGGCCGAGCTGGCCACCCGGCTCGGTGTCGCCGAGGGCTGGCGCCTCTTCTGTGCCGTGCTGCTCGGCCACCCCGACGGCCACGTCCGCCGGTCCGCGTCCCTGGACCGGGCCGGCCCGGGCACCTCCGAACGGATCCGCCGCGGCCGGTGGTGACCCACGTCGCGCGTGGGCCGTAGGCGGGTGCATCTTTGCGAGCTCCCGCCTACGGGGCGGACACCTTCGACAACACGTGCTCCGGCCCCTCCTGCCAGCGCGCCATGGCCCACAACAGATCGGACAGCCGGTTCAGGTACATGCCCACCAATGAACCCTCCGTCGGCTCGGCCACGGCCATCCGCTCGGCGCGGCGCACGATGGTGCGCGCCAGGTCCAGCGCGGCAGACACGCGGTTCTCCCCCGGCACGGTGAAGTCGCTCGGCATCTCGAAGCGGACCAGCAGATCGTCGATCCCCGCTTCCAGCGCGGTCACCATGTCCGGCGTCACCAGGCTGGAACCCGCCTGGAGCCTCGATCGGTTCTCCGGGGCGGTGGCCACCTCCGCCATCAACACGTAGAGGTCGCGGGCCAGCGCAGTCAGGCGGTCGTTGACCTCCGTCCCCGCCGGCGTCTCGGCCCGGGCAACACCGATGGCGGCCTGAGCCTCGTCGACGACGCCGTTCAGGTCGATCCGCCAGGAGTCCTTGCGCACCCGGCCGCCGAAGAGCAGCCCGGTCGTCCCGTCGTCGCCCCTCTTGGTGTAGATCCGTGGCGCCATCGCACCGGATGCTACCGGGGCACGTTCGGGGCACCCCGGGGGGCGCCGGTATCCTGTGTAGGTGGTCGCTCCCTCGCCAGAACTCCTCGGTCGGCTGGACCCCTCTGCCTCGACGTACCTGCAGGCGCTGCGCGAGCGGGTCGTCATCTTCGACGGCGCCATGGGGACGAACCTGCAGCTCCTGGGTCTGGGCCCGGACGACTTCGGCGGGCCCGACCTCGAGGGCTGCAACGAGTGGCTCGTCGAGACGCGCCCCGAGGTGGTGGCACAGGTGCACCGCTCCTTCTACGAGGTCGGTTGCGACGTCGTCGAGACCGACACTTTCGGGTCGACCTCGGTCGTCCTGGCCGAGTACGGCCTGGCCGACCGCGCCCGCGAGGTGACCCGCAAGGCCGCCGAGCTGGCCGGCGCGGTCCGCGACGAGTTCTCGACGCCCGGGCGGCCCCGCTGGGTCGCCGGCTCCATGGGACCCGGCACCAAGTTCCCCACGCTCGGGCACATCTCGTACGCCGATTTCCGCGACGCCTACGAGGAGCAGGCCCTCGGGCTGCTCGAGGGCGGCGTGGATCTCCTCCTCATTGAGACGCAGTTCGACATGCTCTCGATCAAGGCCGCGGTGAACGGAGCCCGGCGCGCCATGGTGGCGCTGGACCGCTACGTCCCGCTGCAGACGCAGGTGACGATCGAGCTGACCGGCCGCATGCTCCCCGGCACCGAGGTCGGGGCCGCGCTGACGGTGCTCGATGCCATGCAGGTCGACGTGGTCGGCCTCAATTGCGCCACGGGCCCGGTCGAGATGAGCGAGGCGCTGCGCCACCTGTCGGGGGCCAGCCGCGTTCCCATCGCCTGCGTCCCCAATGCGGGCCTCCCGTCGGTGGTCGACGGCAACATGCACTACGACCTGACCCCAGGGGACCTGGCCGACCACCTGCACCGCTTCGTGACCGAGTTCGGCGTGTCCGCCATCGGCGGGTGCTGCGGCACGACGCCGGCCCACCTGGCCGCCGTCGTCGAGCGCTGCGCCGGCGTGACCCCAGCCACTCGCACCCCGGTGCACGAGCCCGCCGCGGCCTCCATCTACACCTCGGTGCCCTTCAAGCAGGACACCTCGTTCCTCGTGGTCGGCGAGCGGACCAACGCCAACGGGTCCAAGGCCTTCCGCGAGGCCATGCTGGACGCCGACTGGGACACCTGCGTCGGCATGGCCCGTGACCAGGTCAAGGAGGGCTCGCACCTCATCGACGTCTGCGTCGACTACACCGGCGCCGACGGCGTGGCCGACATGACCGAGATCGCGAGCCGCTTCTGCACGCAGTCGAGCGTGCCGCTCATGGTCGACTCCACCGAAGGCCCGGTCGTCCGCGCCGCGTTGGAGTGGATCGGCGGCCGGCCCATCCTCAACTCGGTCAACCTGGAGGAGGGCGACGCCCCGGGGACGCGGCTCGACACGTTCCTGCGGCTCGCCCGCGAGTTCGGGGCCGCCGTCGTCTGCACCTGCATCGACGAGGAGGGCCAGGCCCGGACGGCCGAATGGAAGCTGCGGGCGGCGCGCAACATCCGCGACATCGCCGTCGACCGCTACGGCCTGGCGCCCGAGGACCTGCTCTTCGACCCGCTCGCCCTGCCGCTGTCCACCGGCATGGAGGAGAGCCGGAACGACGGCATCGAGACCATCGAGGGCATCCGGGCCATCAAGGCGGAACTGCCCGGCGTCTCCACCATCCTCGGCCTCTCCAACGTGTCCTTCGGTCTCAACCCGGCGGCCCGCCAGGTGCTCAACTCGGTGTTCCTGCACGAGTGCGTGGAGGCGGGGCTCGACTCGGCCATCGTGCACGCCTCCAAGATCCTCCCGTTGTCCCGCATCGAGGACCGGGTGAAGGAGGTGTGCCTCGACCTCGTCTACAACCGTCGCACCGACGACTACGACCCCCTGCAGGAGCTCCTGGCGCTGTTCGAGGGCGTCAAGGTCAACGCCGGGGCGGCCGACGAGCACCTCGACTGGCCGGTCGACCGTCGCCTGTCCCAGCGCATCATTGACGGCAACCGCAACGGCCTGGAGGGCGACCTGACCGAGGCGCTCGAGTCGGGCACCGCGGCGCTGGCCATTGTGAACGACATCCTGCTCGAGGGCATGAAGGTCGTGGGCGAGCGCTTCGCGTCGGGTGAGATGCAGCTGCCCTTCGTGCTGCAGTCGGCCGAGACCATGAAGAGCGCGGTCGCCTTCCTGGAGCCCCATATGGAGAAGTCGGACCAGGGCGGCAAGGGCACCGTGGTGCTGGCCACCGTCAAGGGTGACGTGCACGACATCGGGAAGAACCTGGTCGACATCATTCTGACCAACAACGGCTACGACGTGGTCAACCTCGGGATCAAGATCGGCATCAACGAGATGGTCAGCGCGGTCGAGGAGCACAAGGCCGACGCCATCGGCATGAGCGGGCTGCTGGTGAAGTCGACCCTGATCATGCGCGAGAACCTGGTCGAGCTGAACGACCGCGCCCTGTCGAACATCCCGGTCCTGCTGGGCGGCGCCGCCCTCACGCGCACTTACGTCGAGCGGGACCTGCGCGAGGTCTACGACGGGCGGCTCTTCTACGGACGGGACGCCTTCGAGGGGCTGCGCACCATGGACCGCCTCGTCGAGCTGAAGCGGAATGGCGAAGACGACCCCCTGTTCGGGCGCGAGATCTCCGAGCGCAACGTCCCTCGGCGCAGCCGGCTGGACGACCAGGACACGACCCCGGTGGAGGGGCAGCCCGCCCGCGCCGACGTGGCGGCGGACAACCCGTTGTTCGCCCCGCCCTTCGTCGGCAGCCGGGTGGCCGTCGGGATCCCGATCGACGACATCGCCGAATACCTCAACCTGACCGCGCTGTTCCGCAACCAGTGGGGCTTCCGACCCGAGGGTGGCGAGAACGACACGGAGTTCAAGGACCGGGTGAAGGCGACGCTGCGCGAGCAGATGAGCAAGGCCAAGGAGGCCGACCTGCTCGTGCCGTCCGTCGCCTACGGCCACTTCGCCGCCAATGCCGAGGGCAATGACCTCGTCATCTGGAAGGACGAGACCCGGTCCTCGGAGTGGATGCGCTTCACCTTCCCGCGCCAGCGGAAGGAGCCCTGGCTGTGCATCGCCGACTTCTTCCGCCCGGCCGGCTCGGGAGACGAGGACTTCGCCAGCTTCATGCTCTGCACCATCGGCGCCCGGGCGTCGGAGGAGGCCGCCCGCCTGTTCGCCGAGAACCACTACCAGGAGTATCTCTTCCTGCACGGGCTCAGCGTCGAGATGGCCGAGGCCACCGCGGAGTATTGGCACCGCCGCGTGCGCGAGGAGCTCGGGTTCGCCGGCGAGGACGGCCCGACGCTGACCGGGCTCTTCCGCCAGCAGTACCGCGGCGGTCGCTACTCGTGGGGCTACCCGGCCTGCCCCGACCTGACCGACAACGCCAAGGTCGTCGACCTGCTGGGCGGGGACCGCATCGGCGTGACGGTGACCGAGGGGTTCCAGCTCAACCCCGAGCAGACGACCGACGCCATCATCTGCCACCACCCAGAGGCCAAGTACTTCGTCGCGTGAGGATGATGCGGGCCCCGCGCTGGGCCCGCTCGTATGCCGCCGGCGCCCTGGCGGGGTGCGGACTGCTGTTCCTGTTGGCGGCTCCCGTGGCCGGCGCCATCCGCCCGGCCGCCCCGCTCAGCGCCGTGGTGATCCCGAACCTCGGCCCGGGCTACCCGGTCTCGTCCGAGGGCCCGCTCGACCTCCGCGGTTCGCTGCCGACGCCCCGGTTCCGGCGGCCGCCGAGGCAACGCTGTCAACGCTGGCGAAGTCCAGCTCGACCTACGAGCGGGAGTGGCAGGCCGACGGGGGCCGCAACCAGGTACAGGACGTGCTCATCCACTTCCCGGACGCGGTGGGCGCCCGGGTGTTCCTGCAGGCCGCACAGCACTCGCTGGACTCGGGCGAGGTCGTGAGCTCGGACCCGTTGCCGGCCATCCCCGGGGCCTGGCGCGTCACCTATTTCGCCGCCAGCGACCGGGACGGCCTGGGCATGGCCATCACCATGCGCGCCGGCCAGTACGTCGCCCTCCTGGTGTTCTTCTCGACAGCCACGGGCAACGCACAGCCCCTCTCCCCCGCCGCCGCCGAGCGGGTGGCCCGGGCCCAGCACGCCGCGCTGGTGGCGGCCCCGGGCGGCACGGAGGCGACGGTGGTGGCCGGTACCAAGAAACGCGTAACGGCCGGCACCATCGGCCTCGCCGTCGTCGCGGTTGCCGTGCTGGCGCTGGCGGTGTCCACGCCGGCCCTGCTGCGACGGCGCCGCGCGCCGGTCCCCGCTCACGTGACGCCGCGCGCCGAGCCGTCAGACGGCGACGCGGTTGACGGTCTTCGGGAACGCAGCGGGTGACGTCGCGGGGAGCAGATGGCCCGAATCGACGCACTCGATCCCAGACAGCGCCCCGGGGCGCCGGTCCGTACACATCGAGCGATCAACCCCTTCCGGTGACGGCTCGGCACCGTACGAATTCTCCAGCATGCTCACCAGCCAGAACGCGATTGGAGCGAGCCGGCCGGAGGGATTCCGACACTGTGTCTGAAGGTTCGAACTTCTTCCGGGGCACTTACAAAACCCCAGATCAGAGCCCAGATAAGCGTCCGTAGGTTCGAGAGCGCGCGACATCGTGGCGTGCGAGGTGACGGCGTGACCGACTGCCGCGCGCGAACCTGAGGACATGAACCTGGCCGAGCTCCTTGTGATGCCCGGGATCAGGGAGGAATGCATTCTGCGTTCCTCCGTCGGTTTCATGGCGTTGCACGGCGGATCGCAGGACCGGGGCACCGAGCAGATCGCCAGCCGGGCCGCCGAGCAAACGGGCGCGTCCTACTACGCCATCGTCCAGCCTTCTGGGTTGCGTGTCCATCTCACCTCGCGTTTGCACGATCCCGTGCACTCGGCGACTATGCGGGCATTCTTGGAGCACGTGGGCGTTGCCATCTCAGTGCACGGGTTCGGGCGCGACGGCTTTGCCCTCTGGTTGGATCCCGACCGCGGCCTCATCGTCGAACCGTACGGGCCAGCGATTCGGGGGCAACAGACCGGGCCGTTGCGGGGGATCATCGTGGGAGGACTGAACGCGCAACTGCTCGACGCGGCGCGCGAGCTGCTCCACCGACGCTTTGACTGTTATCACGTCGCTGACGAGCGGGTACGGCTCGGCTTTCATCCCGACAACCCGGTCAACCTGCCATCGGCCCATGGTGTCCAGGTCGAGCTGCCACCAGGACTGCGCGGAATCGGCGATTTCGGCGAGGCTTTGGTTCCCCGACAGGACGGCGTTGTCGCCGAGGTAGTGGCTGCGCTCGCCGAACTGGCGACGCAGGCGAGCGAGTTGATGCGCACGACGTCGGGATCGCAGCGTTGAGGAACCGCCACGCCGGCCCTGCTGCGGCACTGACCCGTCAGGTGGTGACGTGGTTGACGATTTCCGCGAACACAGCGGGTGACGTCACGGGGAGCAGATGCCCCGAATCGACGCGGCGCACCTCGACCGGCAGGGGCAACCGCCGGGTCATGACCTCCTGATCCTCGGGGAGGACGGGCCGGTCGCGCTCGTTCAGCACGTACGTGATGGGCACGCCCGCCACCACCGACCAGCGGACGGGCTGGAAGTAGTGATGGACCGTGTCCTCGACGGAGCGCGCGGGATCGACCACGAAGGCCAGCGTCTCGTCGTCCAGCGGATCGCCGCCGTAGGCCCGGCGGAACGCCTCGGGGTCGGCGGGCGGCCCCGGCAGCGTGATCGTCCGGCGCTCCTTCTCGGCCGCGGCGACCGCCATCCGCAACCCCTCACGGTGCCGTTCCTGCATGCAGTCGATGCCGCAGCCCCCCTCGACGGGCACGAGCGCCGCGTTGAGGACGATGGCGCCCACGCGCCCCCCGAGCGCGGCAACCACTCCGGGCACGACCAGACCGCCCGAAGAATGCGCCACGAGGGTGAGCGACCCGAGGGCCGCAGCATCCTCGATGTCGGCCACTACCGATGCCACCTCCATGTCGACGGTCAATGTGGCCAGGTCCGCCGGCCGCGATCGGCGGCCGGGCAGGTCCACGGCGAGCGGCTCGGTAGAGAGGTGGGGCAGAAGGCGATCCCAGAACCGGGCCGTCGCGCCGCCGCCGTGGACCAGCACCACCGTCACGGTCTCGGGCGAACTCGCATGGCGGCGGAGACTAATGCGAGAGGGGCGGCATCCCCGCACGTCGGTGTCCTTCGGCTCGTCGCCGGGCGTCTCACTAGGCTCCGGCGGGTGACCTGGAGCGGTGAACCTGGACGGGGTGCGCCCATCACCGGCCTGTCGCACGTGCAGCTCCTGGTCTCGAACGTCGGAGCCAGCGCGCGGTGGTACAGCGCCGTCCTGGGCCTGCAGCCCTACGCCGATGATCCCGACATCGGCTACGTCGCGCTCCGCCATGGTGCGGCAAAGTTCGTCGTGGTGCTGACCACGACGCCGACGCCACGTGATCAGTCAGCTGAATCGGGGGGCGACCGCCTGGATCATCTGGCTCTCGCCGTGTCGGACGGCGCCTCGCTCGAGGCGTGGGCCGCACACCTGACCGAGGTCGGCATCGATCACGCCGGCGTGGTGCTGGAAGGCGGCCACCCTTCGCTGCAGCTACAGGACCCCGATGGCATCGTCATCGAACTGGTGGCGCCCTGAGTCATCGGCGGGGGACCCGAATCGAGACGAGCGAGGTCAGCCCCACTCGGTCAGCTTGCGAAACCGTGACTTCCGCGGGGCGCGAGCAGAAGGCTCCTGGACCGCCTCCACCCGATTGGTGCGCAGCCACGTCATGAGCTCGTCCGCGCCCTTGAACACGATCTCCTGATCGGTCTCCATGACGTAGAGATGAATGGAATCGGCGTCGGCGGTCACCGAAAATTCGATTTTGCCGTTGAAGACGAAGCACCAGAGTGGTGTGGCACCCGGTGTCGACCTCGGCTCGAGGCGCCATCCCGGTCTGCCTCCGAGCAGATCGAGGATCTCGTTCGTCGACGGGTTTCCGCCATCGCTCATGTTCAGCTCCACACGTTCGTATTGATGATCGTCCGGCCGGGTACGGAAGCTCGGCGCCACCACCGACGAAGGACTGCCTGACTGCCGACGGAGGACAAGTCGGAACCCTAGTTGGCGAGGAACTGACGGCGCGGCACGAGGGCTCCGCCGCCGCGTGACCCCGCCGCCACGATCGCTACCGGGCCGCGACTCCTCGGAACGTCATCCCGTGCCTCCCACTGCGACGAGTTCCCCACCTACATCCGAAGTCGGTTCTTGCGGCACCCCCGCCGGGTACATCGCGGCACCTGCGGTGACGATGCCAACTGACAACAACACGGAACCGAGGGCGTCAAACGGGGTGTGCCAGTGGGCGCCGACGACGGCCAGGGACATCAGCAGGACCCAGGCCGCGCCGAGCAGGAACGTCACGCGCCGTGCCCATCGACCCAGCAGCGGCTGGAGCGCCAACCACATGGCCAATGCCGTCGCGCACGCCGCCGTGACGTTGCCGGACGGGAAGGTGAGCTGGCCGTTGTACGTCTCGTGGACGAGTGGCTTGGCGACGTGCTCGCTTATCAGCAGGGCCACGGCGGCAAACCCTGCGTAGACCGCGACCCGCACGAGGGAGCGTCGCAGGGCACCGAAGGCGAAGGCGACCACGAGGACGGCGATGATCGCCGGGAGGGCGAGCAGGTCGGCGAAATCAGCCCAGCCGTCGACGGAAGACGGGGATCCCAGCGATCTCAGCAAAGGACGCTCGAAGCGGTACAGGCCGTGGCCATGCGCCAGGGCGGAGGCCAGGAGTGCGAACGCAAGCAGACTCACCAGAGCAATGACTGTGAGTGTCGAACGCCGCACACGTACAAATTTAGGCGGCCCGGGGGGCGTTTTGTCCTCGCCTCTGCGTCCTGGAGGTGGGATGGGAAAGAGCCCCCAGGTTCTTACGAGTTGCACAGGAGCCTCCCAGTGAGCCCAGCCGTCCTCTGGGTCCCGGCCCGGCGCTGGCCTCGGTGGCGCCGAGGGGTGGACCACCGGAATACAACAGAACCCGCGATTCTGCCGGTTGGAACCCGGGAGCAGCGACGGGGCCTGGGAGACCCCCGCGCCCAACGGCACCCCCGCGTACCGCACACGCAAACCCGGCCCTACCATGCGCCCAGGAGTAATGGCCTGAAGTTCGCCCGTCATCCGCACCCAACTGAAGGACCGGGGCCAATCGATCCCCGGACCGGTGCCGTAGTACCGGCCGACTCCATCGCAACGCGGATCGGCGCAAGGCGGTGGCGAGTGTGGGTGTGGGTGTGGGTGTGGGTGTGGGCGGACAGGGCAGGCGGGACGGTATTCAGAGGGTTGCGCCCGTCGACACGCTCGGGCGACAACCCAGGTGGGAGGAAGCTGGCGTGACGAGAAGATGGTTCGCAGGGCGGGCGCACCTCCACCGGATCGCCACTGCCCCTGCGCTCGGCTTCGTCACCGTTCTCGCCCTAGTGGCCGCTTCTGTGGCGGGTACGGTGAGCCCGGTCCCCGCTGGCGCGACCGGATCGCAAGTACTCGGTGTCTATGCCGGCGCGGCCGATCCGCCCGCTGTCCCGGCATTCGCCGCCAAACTCGGCACCCATCTTCACTTCGCGATGGACTTCCTCAACGGCTCCACCTGGCGCACCATCACCCAGCCCCGCTACCCGTACGCCAAGTGGAAGGGCAAGGGCTACACGATGGTCTGGGGCGTCAACATGTTGCCCGACACCTATACGGCGGACAGCGACCCTTCCCGTGCCGGCGGGAGCTGTGCCGGCCTCACGCAGGGAGCCACTGGCGCGTTCGATCACTACTTTCAGACCGTCGCCACGAACATCGTCAACGCAGGTTTCGCAGATTCCATCATCCGGCCCGGCTGGGAGTTCAACGGCGGGTGGTTCCCCTGGGCCGCCCACGGATGTGCATCCGCGTACGCCAAGTACTTCGCCAACATCGTCACCACCATGCGTGCGGTACCCGGGGAGCACTTCACGTTCGAGTGGAACCCGACCCGGGGGGATCTGGCCGTCGGTGATCTGGCGAACTACTACCCCGGTGACGCGTACGTCGACTATGTCGGACTCGATGTGTACGACGTCGAGTCCCAGGTCTACCCCGGGGCCCGAGCCGAGTTCCGTCACATGCAGACACAAGCGTTCGGGCTCGATTGGCTCTCGTCCTTCGCCGCCACCCACCACAAACAGATCGTCCTCCCCGAATGGGGACTGGGCTGGGGAACGTGCAGCGCGAGCGGACAGCGGATCTCGGATTCGAACAACGAGACGTGCGGGGGCGACAACGCGACGTGGATCAACCTCATGGCCAAGTGGATCGCCTCCCACAACGTGTACGAGGCGACGTTCTGGGACTTCGGCACCTCCTCGGTGCGTTCCGGTCACAACCCGAAAACAGCGGCCGCGTTGGCGGTGCACTTCGGCGTACCCAAGTAGGTCGTGTGGAGCGCCGGTGGGCGATGTCCCGGGCGGCCGCGGACACCTCCGGAAGCACGCAGAGCGAAGGGCTATCGTGACCGGCATCGCCCCGTCAAGGAGGACACCGTGCCTGAATTCCCCGGCGTCACCCATGTGGCTCTGACCGTCACCGACCTGGGTCGGAGCCGCCCGTGGTACCAGAGCCTGATCGGCAGTGAGCCGGTCATCGATGAGGACACGGGTCCGTTCCACCACGTTGTGTGGCTCCTTGGAGGCCAGACCCTGGTGGGCATCCACAAGTTCCCGGACCCGCACGGGTCTGATCCGTTTGACGAGCGCACGCCGGGCCTGGACCACCTTGCGTTTGCCTGCGCCAATCGGGCCGAACTCGAGCAGTGGGAGTCCAAGCTCAACGAGCTCGGCATTGAGAACGGTGGCGTCGTGGACGCCCCCTACGGCTCAGGGCTCTCGTTCCGCGACCCCGACAACATTGCGTTGGAGTTCTTTGCCCCACCTGGGTGACCGACGTCTACAGCAGGCCCCTGCGGATCCCGGACTACGAATTCAGTTCTGTGCCAGGGGTGCGGTCGGTTCGCCCGCCCTCTCCGCTGAGTGCCTGTGTCAGTCCCTCCAGATCGGCGACGGTCACGGTGAGCGCCGAATGGCCGCTGCGACGAAGCGGCGAAGGCACTTTCTCTGCAAAATGAACGCAGACTCCGCCATCACGGTTGGTCCCGAAGGTCAATCCGTCATCCACACGGGACATGCGAACCCCACAGGCCGTCCACCAGCGGTAGTGCCGAGTGACGTGCGCACCAACGACGTTGGCCAGCGGCGTGGTGACCCTGAAGAATCCGAAGGTGGCGACGAGCTCGCCCTCTTCCGTGAGCGTCACACCGTCCTTTGACGGCCGCAGGAAGAAGGGCAGCAACACCGGCAGGTAGCGCTTGTCAATGGCGTATCGAAAATGCCGCGACACACTCACGACGCGCTGCGTGTTCGTTGCCCCGGGTCACCGACGGAGCCCCAGACGCCAGCGGACTGCATCGAGCGCAGGATACCGGTGCAGTCGCCGGTCGGCACTAGGGCTTCACCGAGAAGACCCGCCACTCACCGGGAACCCCCTTCAACTGGTGATCGCCCTGGTCTTCGAATTCCATGCCGGATCCCGTGACGAGGTCAGTCACCGTTCGGGAGACGAGCACCTCGCCCGCGACGGCGAGCGCTGACACGCGTGCCGCGATGTGCACGGCCATGCCTGCCACGTCGTGGCCCCGGAATTCCACCTCGCCCGTATGGAGGCCGGCGCGGACATCCAGGCCGAGCCCTTTGACGGCCTGGGCGATGGCGCGGGCACACTCGATGGCCCTGGCCGGCCCATCGAAGGTGGCCAGGGTGCCGTCACCGGTGCTCTTTATCAATCGACCGCGAAAACGCTCGAGTTGCCGCTGCACGAGGTTGTCGTAGCGGTTGAGCGATTCCCGCCACCGGCGGTCACCGACCTGGGCCACATGATCAGTTGAACCGACGATGTCGGTGAAGAGGACGGTCACCAGCACGCGATCAAGGGCGGGGGGTGGTGTGACGCCGGTGAGGAACTCCTCGATCTCCGAGAGGAGAGGCTCTACTCGACCAGCGAACGGCAGATGATCGTCCCCGGCCAACTCGACAAAGCGGGCACCCGGAATTCGCTGCGCGATGGAACGTCCGTGTTCAGGGCGGACGTGGCGATCTCCCCGCCGGCTGATCACAAGGGTTGGAGCCTGCAGCGCCCTCAGCACAGGGGTCACATCGCTCTCCATGATGGCGCGACTGCTGGCGGCGAGGACGTCCGGGCTCGCGGTGAGGCGCTCGATGCGGCCCCAGTGCTGCCGATCCTCTTCGGTGTGGATGATGCTCGGCGCCAGAATCTCGCTACACACCCCAGTTCCCCAGAATTCCTCGATATTGGAGACGTAGGAGGGGATCATCTCCGCCGGCAGCCCCCAAGGGGTCTCTTCATTGCGGGCGTAGCGCGCATACGGGTTGATCAGCACGATGCTCTCCACACGCTCGGGGTACGTCGCCGCGAAGAACATCGTCGCTCCGGTCGCTTCGCCCCACGCAAGAAACGCCGCCCGTTGGGAGTCAACGGCGTCCATGACGGCGCCGATGTCGTCCTTCCAGGCCTGCACGGCCGGAATAGCACCGGCATCGAGTCGACCCGAACTGCCGAACCCCCGCGGATCGAACGTGATGAGCCGGGAGAAGCTTGCCAGTCGAGACGCGAACTCGTTGAAGCTCGGTTCATCCCAAATCAGTTCGACCGCCGCGCTTCCCGTTATCGGCAGCACCACGTCCAAGGGTGACTCGCCGGACACCTGGTAAGCCAGGTAAGCCCCGTCGGCGGTCCTGGTATAGCGGGTCGAGGGCAGTTCGTTCATTTCTCGAGAGTCTGTCTCCGATGGCCCCCGACTGCTTGAGCGACCGCCAGCATGCATGGTGAGAGGAAGGCAGAGGTCCAGGTCGACAGCCCGGTTTGCCGTCGGCGCGGGATGAGCTCGGGGGATGAGGGATCGCTCCTCGGGCCGGCCCGATTCTCGGCTGTGTTCAAGACCCCTGACCAGCGGCCATCGCCGCCTCGCGGGCGTGGTAGCTCGACCGGGTGAGCGGTGACGCCTCCACGTGGGCCAACCCGAGCTCCGTCCCGGCCTCACGAAGGCGGTCGAACTCTTCGGGCGCCCAATAGCGCGACACCGGGAGGTGGTCCCGGCTCGGCCGCAGGTACTGCCCGATCGTCACGATGGAGACGCCCACGCCGCGCAGGTCCGCCATGGTGGCAACGACCTCGTCCTCGCTCTCGCCCAGTCCCACCATCATCCCCGACTTGGTCACCAGGCCCGCCTGTCCCGCACGGGCGAGCACGCCCAGGCTGCGCGCGTAGCCGGCGGACGGCCGCACGGCCCGTTGGAGGCGGGCCACCGTTTCGATGTTGTGGTTCAACACGTCGGGACGCGCTTCGAAGATGGTGTCCAGCGCTGCCGCGTCACCCCGGCAGTCCGAAATCAGCACTTCCACCGTCGTCCCAGGCGTGCGCGAGCGGATGGCCCCGATGGTCTCCGCCATGGCACCGGCGCCGCCGTCGGACAGGTCGTCACGGGCCACGCAGGTGACCACGGCGTGCCCGAGCCGCATCCGCTCGACGGCCTGCGCCACCCGTTCGGGCTCGTCGGGCGCGAGCGGGACGGGACGGCGGGTGTCCACCTGGCAGAAGCCGCACGCCCGCGTGCAGCGTTCGCCGTTGATCATGAAGGTCGCCGTGCCGTCGGCCCAGCACTCGTAGATGTTCGGGCACCCCGCCTCCTCGCACACCGTGACCAGACCGAGGTCGTGGACCGTGGTCCCGAGCTGGCGATAGCCCTTGCCGATGCGCACGGGCACCCGCACCCAGTCCGGCTTGCGTTGCCCGATGTCCAGGCCCGCCTCTGGGGCGACCCCCGCCTGGCGCAGGCGGCGCAGCAGTGGGCGCTCGCCCGTTGGCGCCGGTTGGCCGCGCCGGAGGGACGGGCCCCGGACGACGTCGTGGCGTTCCACCGTCCCCTCACCGAAGACGGCAGCGGCGCGCGCCACGAACGCATCGACCACCGCGCCCATCGGGACATCGATCCCTTCCGCCGCGAGTGATGTCACGCCGCGATCCTCGATGCCGCACGGCACGATGTGACCGAACATGGTGAGGTCGGAGGTCACGTTGAGGGCGACGCCGTGGAGTGTCCGGCGGCGCCCCGGGGCGACGCGTAGAGTCCGCACCCCGATTGCCGCGATCTTCCGGGTGTCCGGGCCGCCCGCATGGAGCCATACGCCCGGATACCCGTCCTCGCGCGTCGCCCCGTTCAGGCCGAGGTCAGCCAGCGTCTCCAGCACGACCTGCTCGAGCCGGTGCACGTGCGCCGGGCCCGCCGCCGGGTCGTCGGCCACCGTGACGATCGGGTAGGCCACCAGCTGGCCCGGCCCGTGGTAGGTGACGTCGCCGCCGCGGTCGGTGCGCTCGAGCACCGCACCGACCAGGGCCGGGTCGACCAGCACGTGCCGCTCGTCGGCATGAGCGCCGAGCGTGTAGGTGTGCGGGTGTTGCAGGACCAGCAGGTAGTCGTCGGCCGCCTCGGTCGCCAGGGCGTGCTGCAGCGCGTAGGCCTCGTGGTAGGGAACCGTCCCGAGCGACCGGACGCGCAGCACCGGCGCGGCCTTACAGCTCCGCGGCCCAGTCGCGGCTGCCCAGCAGCTCCGAGACCTTGGCCAGGAAGAGAGAGACGTAGGCGCCGTCGACGGCCCGGTGGTCCCAGCTGACCCCGAGGATCCCGGTCGAGTGGATGGCGATGGACTCGGACCCGTCGGGTTGCGCCACCACCACGGGTCGGCGGGTAATGCCGTCGGTCGCCAGGATCGCCACCTGCGGCTGGTTGATGATCGGGACCGTGAAGTAGGTGCCGAAGGGGCCGTCGTTGGTGATGGAGAACGTCCCGCCGGCGATGTCGTCCGCGTTGAGCTGGCGGCCGCGGGCCCGCTCGGCCAGGTCACGGATGCGACGGGCCACACCGCGCAAGGTGACCTCTTCGGCCCGGTGGATGACCGGCACGATCAGGCCCTCGTGCGACAGGTCGACCGCGATCCCGAGGTTCACCTCGGCGTGGACCAGCAGCGAGTCGTCGACGACGGACGCGTTGAGCAAGGGGAAGTCGCGTAGCGCCTCCACCGCCGCCCGGGCAACGAACGGGAGATACGTGAGCGCGAACCCCTCCTCGGACTTGAAGCGCTCGCCCCAGGCCTTGCGCACGCGCTCGACGCTCTCGAAGTCGACCTCCTTGGCGATGAACGCGTGGGGTGAGGTGGCCTTCGAGCGCACCATGTGCTCAGCCGTCCGCCGCCGCATGTTGGAGAAGGGCACGATCTGGTCCCCGGCGGCCCGGAACGACGCCATGGAGACCGGCGGCTCCTGCGGCGTCCGCACCACGGGCGGGGCGGGTGCCGCCTGCACGACCGGTGGGGCTGCAGGTGGTAGTGGCGATGCGGCGGCCGCCGCCCGACGCGCGTCGACGACCCGGAGCGCGTCGTCCCGGGTGATGCGCCCACCGGATCCCGTGCCCGTCACTTCGGATTCGCCGATCCCGTTCTCGGCCAGCAGCTTGCGCACCATCGGCGACAGCACGTGTGGCCCGACGCCGTCTCCGTTGCTCACCGCAGCGGGCGCGGCCGGGGGTGTGGGCGCCGCCGCCGGCGGTGGCGTTGGCGGCGGGGGGCGGTGGCGCCACCGCCTGGGCTGCCATTGGGGCGGGGGCGGCAGCAGGAGGAGCGGCAGCGGGCGCCGCGGGCTCGGCCGCCGCCGCGGCGGGTGCGCCGTCCGACGCGGCCGACCCGGCACCATCGCCGATCACCGCCAGCCTCACGCCGACCTCGACCGTCTCGCCCTCCGGGACGAGGATCTCGCTGAGGACTCCCGCCGCGGGCGAGGGCACCTCGGAGTCGACCTTGTCCGTCGAGACCTCGAAGAGTGGCTCGTCCCGCTCGACCGCGTCGCCGACAGCCTTCATCCAGCGGGTGATCGTTCCTTCGGTCACCGTCTCGCCGAGTTGCGGCATCATCACGTCAGCCAACGTGCAGTCCCCTTCCGCTCAACGCGAGCATGGTCTCACCGAATGTCTCGGACAAAGAGGGGTGCGGCTGAATGAACTGTGCCACCTCTTCGGGGAAGGCTTCCCAGTTGACGGCGAGGTAGCCGGCCCCGAGCTGCTCGGTCACCCACGGCCCGCAGAGGTGCACGCCGAGGATCCGCCCGGCCGTCCCGTCGGGCAGCTGCTCGGCGATGATCTTCACCACGCCCTCGGTGTCGCCGATGATCTGTGCCCGGCTGTTGCCACCGAAGGGGTCCTTCTTGGTCACCACCGGGATGCCCGCCGCCTTGGCCTGTCCCTCGGTCATGCCACAGAAGGCGACCTCGGGGTGGCAGTAGATGGCCCAGGGCACCTTGCCGTTGTCGACCGGCACGACGGGCTCGCCCAGCATGCCCTTGACCGCCACGATGGCCTCGGCGAACCCGACGTGGGCCAGCTGCGGGGTCCCCGCCACGATGTCACCGACGGCCCACACGCCGTCGACGCCGGTGCGCTGGTACTCGTCGGTCACCACGAAGCCGCGCCCGTCGATCTGGACGCCCACCCCGTCGGCCACCAGTCCCTCGGTGCGGGGGCGCCGGCCCACCGACACGACGACGGCTTCCACGTCGAACGTCTGGTCCCCCGCCTTCACCGTCGTCGTCGCTCCGTCCTCCGAGGGCGCGTGCCCCTCGACCTTGACGCCGGTGACGATGTCGATCCCCCGCTTCTTGAAGGAGCGGACGAGCAGGCGGATGATGTCGTCGTCGCAGCCCGGGAGGATGGAGTCGAGCGCCTCCAGAATCGTCACCTTGGAGCCGAGGTCGGCCAGGAGGGAGGCGAATTCGCACCCCACGACCCCGCCGCCGATCACCACGACCGAGGCCGGGAGCTCCTCGAGGTCGAGGAACTCGTCGGAGGTCATGATCAGGCGGCCGTCGACCTCGAAGCCGGGCAGCAGGTGCGGCACCGACCCGGCCGCCAGCACCACGTTGCGGCCGACGACGGCCCGGCCGGCGTCCTCCCCGTCGACCACCTCGACGCGGTGGTCCGCCTTCAGCGTGCCCGTGCCCGACAGGGTCGTGACCTTGCGCCCCTTGAGCAGGCCGGCCAGGCCCTTGTACAGCTTGCCCACGACGGCGTTCTTGCGGTCCTGGCTCACGGCGAAGTCGACCGAGACCCCGGAGACGCCGATGCCGAACTCCTTGGAGCCCTCGATCGTCCGGTACACCGCGGCCGTCTCGAGGAATTCCTTGGCGGGGATGCAGCCCCGGTGCAGGCAGGTACCGCCGACCTTGTCCCGCTCGACGATGGCGACCGAGAGTCCCGCGGCGGCGCCGTAGAGCGCAGTGGCGTAGCCGCCGGGACCACCGCCGATCACGACGATGTCGAACTCGTCCTCGCCTGCCATCGTCTGTCCTCTTCCTGTGTGCTCACGACGTCCGTCCCGCGCGCTCGGCCTCCCCGGAACATCCCGATCGCACCGGCGAGAGTCCTCTCCATGCCCCGCGCGTTGCCACTCAAGCCTACCGTTCGGACCGTACCCTCGAGCCCGCCGGCGAGCCCCGTTCAGCCCCTGGTGCCGGCGCCCAGATCGGCCGCCTGGGTGGCCAGCTCGTCGACGCGGTCGTTCCAGGTGTCGCCCGAGTGGCCCTTCACCCAACGGAAGCTGACCGCGGCGTCAGCGGAGAGTGCG
Organism: uncultured Acidimicrobiaceae bacterium; assembly: GCA_963755375.1. Lineage (GTDB taxonomy): Bacteria > Actinomycetota > Acidimicrobiia > Acidimicrobiales > RAAP-2 > Bog-473. The sequence goes on from CAVWKG010000016.1 coordinate 1,932,538, forward strand.
AGCGCGAGGAGCGGCTCCCACAGGTCGCGGTTGGCCACAGGCTTGCCCTGCGAATTCCTCCAGTTGCGACGCTCCCAGCCGCGCCACCACCCGTCGGTGAAGCACTTCACGACGTAGGTCGAGTCGCTCACCACCTCCACGCCGTCCGGTGCGTCGGGTGTCAGGGACCGCAAGGCCTGGAGGGCCGCCATGATCTCCATGCGCTGGTTGGTCGTGTGGGCGTCGGCGCCGCTGGCGTAGGCCCCACCGGGCACGGCCCAGGCCCATCCGCCCGGTCCGGGATTGCCACGGCACGCGCCGTCCGTGTAGACGACGATCGGTCCGGTCTCAGGTGACATGGGACAAATGTGTCACACCCGCGACCGGTGGTCGTGGTGGTCCCCTGCCTGCCGGTACCGTGGGGAAATGCTGTTCGATGGGATCAGCCACCAGGTCCCCGACACTGATCCGGGCGAGACGGAGGAGTGGCTCGACTCGTTCGACGCCATCGTCGACGCCCGCGGCCGGGCCCGGGCGCGCTACCTGCTCATGAAGCTCCTGGAGCGAGCGCGCACCAAGCAGGTGGAGTTCCCGGCCACCGTCTCGACGCCCTACGTCAACACCATTCCGGCCGACGCCGAGCCGTGGTTCCCCGGTGACGAGTACCAGGAGCGGCGCATCCGCGCCTACATCCGCTGGAACGCCGCCGCCATGGTTGTCCGGGCCAACACGCGGACAGAGGGCATCGGCGGGCACCTGTCGACGTACGCCAGCTCGGCGGCGCTCTACGAAGTCGGCTTCAACCACTTCTTCCGCGGCAAGGCCGACGGCGGCTTCGGCGACCAGGTGTTCTTCCAGGGCCACGCCTCACCGGGCATCTATGCCCGGGCCTTCGTCGAGGGCCGCCTGACCGAGAAGGAGCTCGACAACTTCCGCCACGAGGTGGGCGGCGACGGCCTGCCCAGCTACCCCCACCCACGCTCGCTCCCCGACTTCTGGGAGTTCCCCACTGTGTCGATGGGGCTGGGGCCCATCGCCGCCATCTACCAGGCCCACGTGAACCGCTACCTCAACCTGCGCCGACTCGTGGACACGAGCGCCAGCCGCGTCTGGTGCTTCGTCGGTGACGGGGAGATGGACGAGCCCGAGTCCATCGGGGCCCTCGGCGTGGCCGGCCGCGAGCATCTGGACAATCTCATCTTCGTCGTCAACTGCAACCTGCAGAGGCTCGACGGGCCGGTGCGCGGCAACGGCAAGATCATCCAGGAGCTCGAGGCGGTCTTCCGCGGCGCGGGCTGGAACGTCATCAAGGTGATCTGGGGCTCGCGCTGGGACGCGTTGTTGGCCAAGGACGTCGACGGCGTCCTGCTCGACCGCATGAACACCACCGTCGACGGCGAGTACCAGAAGCTCGCCGTCGAGTCGGGGGCCTACATCCGCGAGCACTTCTTCGGCCCTGATCCCCGTCTACGCAAGCTGGTCGAGGACCTGAGCGACGACGAGTTGGTGTCACTCCCCCGCGGCGGGCACGACTACCGCAAGCTCTACGCCGCCTACAAGCTCGCCACCGAGCAGAAGGGCTCCCCGACGGTCATCCTGGCCAAGACCATTAAGGGGTGGACGCTCGGTCCCGAGATCGAGGCGCGCAACGCCACCCACCAGATCAAGAAGATGACCAGGGCGCAGGTCCGCACGCTGCGCGACCGCCTGTACCTGACCGACGACATCCCCGACGGGGCGCTCGAGGGCGACCCGCCCTACATCCGCCCGGCCGAGGGCTCCGACGCCATGGAGTACCTCCGGGCCCGGGGCCGCGTCCTCGACGGTCCGCTCCCCGTCCGCGTGATCCGCCCGACGCCGGCGCTCCGACCCGACGCCAAGGTGTTCGAGGAGTTCGCGGCCGGCTCGGGGAAGCAGGCGGCGTCGACCACCATGGTGTTCGCCCGCCTCCTGCGCAACCTGGTGCGCGACCCCACGGTGGGCTCGCTGGTGGCGCCGATCGTCTCGGACGAGGCCCGCACCTTCGGGCTCGAGCCGCTCATCGCCGAGGCCAAGATCTACGCGCCCGACGGCCAGCACTACATCCCGGTCGACGCCGACCTCCCGCTGAACTACGCGGAGAGCACGTCGGGGCAGATGCTCCAGGAAGGCATCACCGAGGCGGGCGCGCTGGCCACGTTCATCGCGCTGGCCACCGCCTATGCCACCTGGGGACAGCCCATGGTCCCCGTCTACCTCTTCTATTCCATGTTCGGCTTCCAGCGCGTCGGCGACCTGGCCTGGGCCCTGGGTGACATGCGGGGGCGCGGCATCCTGGCCGGCTGCACGGCCGGCCGGACCACCCTCATGGGCGAGGGGCTCCAGCACGACGACGGGCAGTCGCCCCTCCTGGCCTCCACCAACCCGGCGGCCATGGTCTACGACGCGTCGTTCGCCTACGAGGTGGCCGTGATCATGGAGGCGGCGGTGGCCGAGATGCTCGGGCCCGACCCCAAGGACCGCTTCTGGTACCTCACGCTCTACAACGAGACCTACCCGATGCCGGCGCTGCCCCAGGGTGGCGCGGGGGACGCCGTCCGCCAGGGGATCATCGACGGGGTCTACCGCTTCTCACCGGCGCCCGCGACCGACGACGGACACCTGCGGGCGTCGTTGTGCTTCTCCGGGCCGATGTGGAAGGTCGCCGAGGACGCGCAGCGCATCCTGGCCGAGCGTTACGACGTCGCCGCCGACACCTGGGCGGTGACGTCGTGGACGAACCTGCGCACCGAGGCCCTCGAGGTGGAGCGCTGGAACCGGCTGCACCCCGAGGCCGAGCCCCGCACCGCGCACATCACCACGGCACTCGGCGCCGGGCCCGATCCCGTGGTGGCCATCACGGACTACATGCGCGGCGTGCCCGACCAGGTGGCGCGCTTCGTGGACCGTCCCTACACGTCGCTCGGGACCGACGGCTTCGGGCGGTCCGACGCGCGCGACGCCCTGCGGTCGTACTTCGAGGTCGACAGCGCCAGCCTGGTCGTCGCGGTACTGCAACAGCTCGCCCTGGGCGGAAGGATCGAGCCCTCCGTCGTGGCCGGCGCGATCGCCGACCTCGGCATCGACGCCGCCGGCCCCGCCCCCTTCACCGTCTCCTGAGCCGATCGGCGCCCACCCGTCGCGCCCGGATCCCGTCAACCTCGACAGATCGCGGGAGCGCTTCACGAGGAGAGCAGGGCGACGAAGGACGCCAGCACCTCCTCGGCGCCGTGCGGCACGGCCAGGACCAGCGTGCGGCGGTCGGCCTCCACGACGATGGACACGTCGAAGAAGGCGCAGCACTGCTTCTCGCGTTGGGCCAGCGCCACCGCCGCCGTCAGCGCAGCCTCCGACTGGCGCAGGACGAGGCGCACTGCGGTGGCATCGGAGCGCACCGAGGTGACGGACGAGGCCACGAGGGCCCGCCATTCGTCGGCCCGCTCCCCCAGCGCCGGCGCGTCGAGGCTGCAGGCGATCGGCACGGCGTCGCCGCCGGACGTCATCGGCGCTGGCTCGCCACGAGGGCGTCACGCGTGAGCTCCATCTGCCCGAGATGCTGGAACAGCTCCTCGAGGACGTGCAGCAAGACGGCACCCTTGGTCTCGGTGTAGGGCTTCGGATCCTCGGCGTTGCGCCGGACGCTGACCGGCAGGGCCGCCGAGTCGAAGCCCACGATGTCCTCGCGCAGGCGCCGGCGGGCGTGCTCGCAGCGCCGCAGCAGCCCGGCGACGTCGCCGCTCGCGGTGAACTCGGCGGGGCGGTCGCGCTGGACCGGTCGCTCGGCCACCGTGGCGCCACCCCAGTACTCCATGACGCCCAGGCAGTGGGTCAGGATCACGTAGGCGGAGTTGGTGTCGCGAAAGGGGGGCCGACGGTTGACCAGCTCGTCACCGAGCTCCTCGACGATGGCGGTCATCTGGCCGAGCGCCAGGTCGACGAACCACAGGTAGTCGCTGGCCCGCACGGCAACCGACGCGGCCCCCTCGCCGTCAGTGGGCGACCCAGGCATCCGGGTCCGTGACGAGCTTCTGCACGTGCGGCGGGAGCTTCCCCGAAAGCACGTCTGTGAGGGTGATCTTCTCGAGTACCGAGCGCAGGCTCGCCCGGACGGCGACCCAGACCTGCTGGAGGTTCTCGGCCGCGCCGTCGTAGCTGGTGGCCTCGGGCCGGTAGCCCCGCACCTCGGCCAGCGGGCCGTCCAGGGCACGGATGACGTCGGCGATGGTGATGGCGTCGGGGCCACGGGCGAGCCGGTACCCGCCCTCGGCCCCCCGCTGGCTGGCCACCACGCCGGCGCGGCGCAGGTCGGCCAGGATCGCCCCGAGGAACCGGGGCGGCAGGCCCTGCTCCCCGGCCAGGTACTCGGCCGTCTGCGGCGTCCCGGCGGCGGCCAGCGCCAGCAGGGCCCGGATTCCGTAGTCGACCTTGGCCGGGATGTGCATGGCGAGAGTCTGCCCGCGCCGGGCGGCCGGGGTCACTTCCGGACGGCAGCGGTCGCCGTGCCAAGATCTTCGGATGGCACCGATCGCGCTCCACATCACCGGCGACGACGAGGCGGACGCGGTCGTGAGCCGCGACCCCCTGGCCCTGCTGATCGGGATGGTGCTGGACCAGCAGGTGACGATCGAGAAAGCCTTCTCCTCGCCCGCCCACCTGCTCCACCGGTTGGGCACCAAGGGGCCGCTCGACGCCGCCGCCATCGCCGCCATGGAGCCCGAGGAGTTCGCCGGCATCTTCCGGGAACGCCCGGCCCTGCACCGCTACCCCGGGTCGATGGCGGGCCGGGTGCAGGCCGTCTGCCGCGCCGTGGCCGACGAGTACGGGAACGAGGCCGACGCCATCTGGCAGGACGTGGGCAGCGGCGACGAGCTCATGGCCCGGCTGCGTGCGCTGCCGGGCTTCGGCGAGCAGAAGGCGAAGATCTTCGCGGCGCTGCTGGGCAAGCAGTTGGGCGTCTGCCCGGAGGGCTGGCGCACCGCCACCACCCCGTACGGCAAGGCAGGGAGCTTCCTGTCGGTGGCCGACATCACCGACCCCGAGAGCCTGGCCAAGGTCAGGGCCACCAAGCAGGCGTTGAAGGCCAAGGCCAAGGCCCACGCCGGCGCGTGAGCGGGGGGCCGGACCTCTCCGAGCGCCGCCTCTACCTCTGCACCCCGGACCGGCCGGACCTGGCCACCTTCATCGCCGAGTGCATCGCGGGCGGGGTCGACGTCGTCCAGCTCCGCGACAAGGAGCTCGAGGCCAAGCCGCTCCTGGCCCGGGCCACGCTGGCGGCGGCGGTCTGCCGCGACCACGGCGTGCCGTTTGTGCTGAACGACCGGCCTGACCTCGCACTCGAGGTGGGGGCCGACGGCGTCCACGTCGGCCAGGACGACGCACCCGTCTCGCTGGCCCGGCGCATCCTTGGCCCCGACGCCATCGTGGGGCTGTCGACGCACGGCCCGGCCGACCTCGAAGGCGCGGAGGACCAGGACGTCACCTACATCTCGGCGGGGCCGGTGGAGGCGACGCCGACCAAGCCCGGCCGCGCGGGGACCGGGCTGGGGTACGTCACTCAGGCCAGTGCACGCTCCAGTGTTCCTGTATTCGTGACAGGCGGCGTGACCCCGGAGAGGATCCCCGCTCTGACGGGTGGCGGCGTTCGCCATTTCGTCGTTGTGCGCTATTTGACCCAAGCGCCCGACGCTCGCCACGCCGCAGGGGAGCTACGGTCTGCGATCGATCGAGCGTTGAGTAGTGAGCCGCCGCGGGCGTGACCCCAGCGTCGTCGGTGTCGGTCCGCTCGGCGGGCTCGGCCGTCTCGACGGGCTCGGCGAGGTCTGACGCCACGGTGAGCTTCGATCCTCCCCAACCCGACACTCGGTTCCCATCGGCACATCCGGCCCGTGCATTGAGCGCGTTCTGCGCCCCCGGACCGGGCGGGAACCCCGGCTGCCGGCGCTTCTAGTGACGGCGCTCCAGCCAGCCCACCAGGATGGCGATGACCCGGGGGTCGGCCCGGAGCCAGTGGCCGACGCCGAAGACGGTGTGCAGCTCCGAGGGTCCGGTGGCTGCGTCGGCCAGGGCCCGGGCGTCGGCCACGGGCACCTCGGGGTCATCGGAGCCGTGCACCATCAGGAGCGGCCGGCCCTTGAGCAGCGCAGCGTCCTCGGCCGGGTGCACGACGGAGAGCTCCTTGGACCAGGCGTCGGTCGACTCCGGGAACCCGGGCGTGGTGATCACCCCGGTCTGGCGGCAGCGCGCCAGCAGCCGCTCGGGGTCGGCGGCCAGCGGGCCGAGATCGGCCGGGGTGCCGAGGCAGGCCACCCCCGCCACCCGCTCGTCGCCGGCGGCCAGGTGCAGCGCCAGCACCCCGCCGAACCCGAAGCCCACCACCAGGCGGGGCGCCGGGTCGGGGATCTCGCTCGAGGCCACGGAGGCCAGGTCGTCCAGCCACCCCAGCGCGGAGAAGTCGCCCGCCGACTCGCCGGCACCGCGCAGCGCTGCGGTAACGACCCGCCAGCTCGACTCGCGGGTCAGCCGGTCGGCCAGGGCCGGGTAGGTCAGCGCGACGTCGGCCGCCGCACCCTTGGGTCGCGGCAGGTCGTGGACGAGCAGGATGTGACCGTGCACGGGCGCACCCGGCAGGGTCGTGCTGGCGTAGGTGGCCAGGTCGCCCGCCGGTCCGGGCCGGAGCCTGAATGGCCCCGGCACGTCAGATGCCGATGCGCTGTGCCAGCAGCTCGCGGTGGTACGAGGGGTCGCCCAGCAACAGCTCGGATGACTTGGCCCGCTTGAAGTAGAGGTGGGCGGGATGCTCCCAGGTGAAGCCGATGCCACCGTGGATCTGGATGTTCTCGGCCGCCGAGTGGAAGTAGGCCTCCGAGCAGTACGACTTGGCCAGGCTGGCCACGACGGGCAGCTCGTCGGAGTCCTCGGCCGCCGCCCAGGCGGCGTAGTAGGCGGCCGACTTGGCCGACTCGACCTCCAGCAGCATGTCGGCGCACTTGTGCTTGATGGCCTGGAAGCTGCCGATGGGCCGGCCGAACTGGATCCGCGTCTTGGCGTACTCGACCGACGCATCGAGCACGTGTTGGGCGCCGCCGACCTGCTCGGCGGCCAGCGCCACCGCGGCGAGGTCGAGCGTCTTGGTCAGGCCGGGCTCCGCGCCGCCGTCGGTGCCGATGAGGGCGGCCGGCACCTCCGCGAACTCGAGCCGGGCCTGCTTGCGCGTCTGGTCCATCGTCGGCAGCGGCGTGCGCGTCAGGCCGGAGGCGTCACCCGGCACCGCGAAGAGCGACACGCCCTTGGCCGTGCGCGCCGCCACGACGATGAGGTTGGCCACGTGCCCGTCGATGACGAACATCTTGTGGCCGTTGAGGACCCAGCCGTCGCCCTTCGGCGTGGCCGCGCACTCGATCCCGCTGAAGTCCCACTTCCCGTTGTCCTCGGTGATGGCCAGGGTCCCGATCGTCTCGCCCGAGGCGATGCCGGGCAGATAGCTCTTCTTGGCCTCGTTGTCGCCGGAAGTGAGCAGCGCGTTGGCCGCCAGCGCCACGGACGAGAAAAACGGCGCGCACAGCAGGGCGGCGCCCATCTCCTCGAGCACGACGAGGAGCTCGACGTAGGTGAAGCCCGACCCGCCGAACTCCTCGGGGATGGTGAGCGACTGCAGCCCCAGCTGGTCCGCCATCTGGCTCCACACGGCGGGGTCGTAGCCGTCGGTGGTGTCCATGAGGCGGCGCACCTCGGCCTCGGGCGACTTCTCGGCCAGGAACCGGCGCACCGCGGCGCGCAGCTCGTCCTGCTCGTCACTGAAGGCGAAATTCATGCCAGGGCTCCTCTACCTCTTCCCCCGGCAGCCCGGCCGGCGGTGCGTCTCTTGGTCTACCAGCGTGTCTACCAGACGACGGAGCGGCGCGACCAGACGCCCCTGCTCCGTGCGAACGGACGGCTCAGCTGTGCCACGCTGGGGTCATGGGAAAGCTGGAGCAGATCTGGAGCGACGCGGCCGCCGAGGTCCACCAGATCGTGGTGGGCCCCATGGACAACAACGTCTACATCCTGCGCTGCCGCCGCACGGGCGACGCCATGCTCATCGACGCCGCCAACGAGCACGAGGAACTGCTGGAGATCTGCAGGAGGCTGGGCGTGAACCAGGTGGTGGAGACCCACGGGCACTGGGACCACATCCAGGCCGTCCCCGCCGTGCGCGACGCCGGCATCTCGGTGGCCGTGACCAGCGCCGATGCGGGCATGCTGCCCAGCTACGACCTCATCTTGGAGGACGACGAGCAGCTGCACGTGGGCGACCTGCGCCTCAAGACCCTTGCCACCCCGGGCCACACGCCGGGCTCCATCTGCTTCGCCGTCGAGGGGACGAACCTCCTGTTCACCGGCGACACCCTGTTCCCCGGGGGACCGGGCAACACGTCGTTCGAGAACGCCGACTTCGACACCATCATCGAGTCCATCGACCGCCGGATCTTCGCCGCCTTCGACCCGGACACCCTGGTCCTGCCCGGCCACGGCGGCGCCACCACGATCGGGAACGAGTCCCCCCACCTGGCCGAATGGGTCGAGCGAGGCTGGTGAGGGCCGCCGCGGGGACCCCGGCGAACCCGCCCCGGCGGGCCCTATCGGAATACCCGACCAAAACGGTAAGCTTTAGGCGATGACGACCACGCCCCCGCTGCTCGAGATCCGGGACCTCCACGTCTCGGCGGAGGACGGCGCCATCCTGCGCGGCGTCGACCTGACCGTCGGGGCGGGCGAGATCCACGCGCTCATGGGCCCCAACGGCGCCGGCAAGTCCACCCTGGCCGGCGCCCTGATGGGGCACCCCGCCTACACGGTGACCGCCGGCTCCATCCTCCTGCTGGGCGACGACGTCACCGGCTGGGCGACCGACGTGCGGGCCAAGGCGGGACTCTTCCTGGCCTTCCAGTACCCCGAGTCGATCGAGGGCGTGTCGGTGACCCAGTTCCTGCGCCAGGCCATGGCCGCTCGCAAGGGCAACGAAGAGGTCTCCGTCCTGGAGGTGCGGGTGCTCATGACCGAGTGGATGGAGCGCCTCGGCATGGACACCTCCTTCGCCAGCCGGCACCTCAACCAGGGCTTCAGCGGCGGCGAGAAGAAGCGCAACGAGATCCTGCAGATGGCGCTCCTCGAGCCGCTGGTCGCCGTCCTCGACGAGACGGACTCGGGTCTCGACATCGACGCGCTGCGCGTGGTCGGGCGGGGCGTGCGGGCGGTCCGCGCGGAGCACCCCGAGCTCGGGGTCCTCGCCATCACCCACTACACGCGCCTGCTCGAAGAGCTCGTGCCCGACGTGGTGCACATCTTGATGGACGGGCGCGTCGTCGCCAGTGGCGGCCCCGAGCTCGCCTCCCGGGTCGAGACCGACGGCTACGAGGCCTGGCGATGACCGAGGCCTCCGCCGCGGCGACGCCGGGCACCGCGTCGTCCGCGCCGCCGCTCAATGTCGAGGCATTGCGCAAGGATTTCCCGCTCCTGACCCGCCGCGTCAACGGGCGGCCGATCGTGTATCTCGACTCGGCCTCCTCCGCGCTGCAGCCCCAGGCCGTCATCGGCGCCATGGCGCGCTACTACGAGACGTCGCACGCCAACGTGCACCGCGGCGTCTACGCCACCGCCGAGGAGGCCACCGCGCTGTACGAGCGGGCCCGCATCGTGGCCGGGCGCTTCATCGGTGCGCCGGACCCGGCGCGCGAGGTCGTCTTCACCAAGAACACCACCGAGTCGCTCAACCTCGTGGCCCAGTCCTGGGGCCGGGCCAATCTGCAGGCCGGCGACGCCGTGCTCCTGACCGAAATGGAGCACCACGCCAACATCGTGCCGTGGATGATCCTCTCCGAGGAGCTGGGCGGGCTCGACCTGCGCTACATCCCGATCGACGGTGACGGGCGCCTCGTGCTCGACGACCTGGATCGCCTCCTCGACGGCGTCAAAGTGGTGGGCCTCTCGACCATGTCCAACGTGCTCGGCACCATCAACCCGGTGCGCCACATCACCGAGGTGGCCCACGGCGCCGGCGCCCTCGTGGTGGCCGACGGCGCGCAGCTCGTCCCGCACTCCCCGGTCGACGTGCGCGACCTCGGCGTCGACTTCATCGCGTTCTCGGGCCACAAGATGATGGGCCCGACCGGCATCGGTGTCCTCTGGGGCCGCGCCGAGCTGCTCGAGGCCATGCCGCCCTTCCTCGGCGGCGGCGGCATGATCCTCGACGTCAAGCTCGACGGCTTCCGGCCGGCGCCGCCCCCGGCCCGCTTCGAGGCCGGCACGCCGCCCATCGCCGAAGCGGTGGGCCTGACGGCGGCCATCGCCTATCTCGGCGACATCGGGATGGACCGCATCCGGGCCCACGAGCTGGCGCTGACCAACCACGCGCTGGGCCGTCTGGACGAGAAGCTGGGCTCCGACGTGCGGGTGTTCGGCCCCCCGCCGGGCGACGACCGCGGCGGCGTGCTGTCACTGGCCTACAGGGACGTGCACGCGCACGACCTGGCCCAGGTGCTCGACCAGTTCGGCGTGTGCGTCCGACCGGGCCACCACTGCGCCAAGCCGCTGATGCGGCGCCTCGGCGTCCAAGCCACCGCCCGCGCCTCGTTGTCGCTGTTCAGCGACGAGCACGACATTGAGGTGCTGATCGAGGGATTGCTGGAAGCCGGTAGATTATTCGGCTGATGGCCGACCTCGAAGAGCTGTATCGCGAGATCATCCTCGACCACTACCGCTCGCCCCGGAACCGTGGCGAGCTGGACTCCCCTCCCGCCCACCGCGTGGAGGGCTTCAACCCGCTGTGCGGCGACGAGGTCGTGGTGTCGATGGTCGTCGAGGACGGCAAGCTGTCCGACCTCAAGATCGGCGGCTCGGGCTGCTCCATCAGTCAGTCCTCCGCCTCCCTGATGTCGGCCGCCGTCAAGGGCAAGCCGGTCGGCGAGGTGCGCCGGCTGATCTCCACCTTCAAGGGGATGATGTCCATCCACGAGGCCAACCTCGATCCGGAGAGCGACGGGGACGGCGCCGAGGTCGTGCAGGGCGAGCCCGAGGAGATCGACCTCGACAAGCTGGGCGAGCTCGCCGCGCTCCAGGGCGTGGTGAAGTTCCCGGTCCGCATCAAGTGCGCCACCCTGAGCTGGAACGCTCTGGCCCAGGGCCTCGACGAGGTGGCGACGGCCTCCTGAGTCCACCCCCGGCCGGCGCCAGCCCCGTGGGCCTTTGCCGGAACCGTGAACAGTCCGTCTGGGGAGAGCCGGGACGGCTCAGCTCGGGCTGCAGGGCGTGGGGTTGAAGGAGGGCGGGGCCGTCGTCGGGGTGGTCGATGACCCGCCCGACGGCGTGCTCGGGCTGGCCGGCGCCACCGTGGTTGGCGTGACGGGCGGTGGCGGAGGCGTGTCGCCCGCCGCGTTGGGCGGCGGGGTGGTCGGTGCCACGAGGCTGGACCCGAAGAGGTTCACCAACATCTGCTGCGCCTCCGGCTGCTGGACCGTCAGCACGTCACCGAGGTCGCCGAACCCGTTGGCCGCCTCGGTGGGCAGGGTCTGCCCCTGCAGGTTGGTCGGGTCGAACGAGTGGTAGGTCAGCGCCAGCCCGATGAGCTGGTTGAAGCCGAAGCTGTCGTCGATGGTGACGCCCTCGTGGACCGAGCCGATGAAGGCGTTGACCGTGAGCGGATTCACCTTCGACTTGGCCGCGGTGATCAGCGACTTGAGGAACACGTCCTGGCGCTGGATGCGACCGAAGTCACTCGTCCCGTCGGTGTGCCAGTAGCCGTTGGTGTAGTACTCGTAGTGGCGGGCCCGGGCCACCGCGAGTGCCTGCGCCCCGTTGAGCAGCTGGCACCCCGGCGTCGTGATGTTGAGGCCCGAATAGGAGTCCTTGACCGGATAGGGGAAGTTGAGCCAGATGCCGCCCAGCGCCTGGACCGCGTCTTGAAAGCCCGAGAAGTCGACCTGCACGACGTGGTTGATCGGGATGCCGAAATTGGCCGTGATGGTCTTGACCAACTGGTTGGCGCCGGAGTTGTACGACGAGTTGATGCGGTTGAAGGTGCCGAATTGCGCGACGTCCGGCGGGAGCATGGACACAACCGTGTCGCGCGGGATCGACATGATCTGGATCTGCTTGGTGGACGGGGTGACCCGCCACAGCTGCACGACGTCGCTCCGCTGGCCGGTGACCGCCGAGGCAGAGCCGAAGGCCTGCGCGGCCTGGCTGGACTCGCCCACCCTGGTGTCCGAGCCGATGACGAGGATGGTGAAGGGTGCGCCGCTCTGCGCCGCCACCTCGTCGCTGATGTGCACCTTGCTGATCTGGCTGTAGCGGTACCACAGGTAGCCGTAGCCACCGCCGACGACGGCCGCCAGGAGCACGATCACCGCGCACAACGCCACCACCGTCTTCTTGCGCCCGCTCCATCTGGCGGTCCCGCTGCGGCGCACCTTCGGCCGGCGGTGATCGGAGTCGATGCGCGCACCCAGCGCCCGCAGACCCGACTCGTTGGCCACGCTCTGGCCCTCACCGTCGGGGCCGGCCCGCATCTGGCGGCCGAGTGCGGCCAACCCCTCCTGGTTCGCGTGCCTGCCGCGGCGCTTCTCAGGGGAGCGATCCGACTCGTCGCCCGTTGGACGACCGTTCGCCATGGCTATGAACGGTACCAAGCACCATCGCGCAGGTGGCGGCAGGGGGCGGGCGGGCGGCCCGCGCCCTTCGCCCGCCGTGGCTCAGCGTTTGTCCTGGTAGCCGACGTATCCGGTCTGCTCGAGCTGCAGCGCCAGCGCTGCATCGCCCGTGGCGACAATGCGCCCGTCGACCAGGACGTGCACGAGGTCCGCCTCGAGTTGGACCAGGAAGCGGCTGAAGTGGGTGATGGCCAGCAGCCCGACGCCCCACTCGGTCGTGGCGTGCTGCAGGCGGCGCGCCACCTCGCCCAGCGCATCGACGTCGAGACCCGAGTCGACCTCATCCAGGATGCAGACGGCGGGCCGGATCACCCCCAGCTGGACCATCTCGGTGCGCTTGCGCTCGCCACCCGAGAGGTCGACGTTGAGGGGCCGGCGCAACAGGCGGGCGTCGAGACCGACGGCCTTGGCCTCCTCCTGCATGCGCTCCTGCAGGGTCACGGCCGGTACCGTCCCGACTTCGCCCACGCTGCCACCGGCTGCCGCCGCGGCCAGCAAAGAGTGGAGGCTCACGCCGGGAACCTCCACCGGATGCTGCAGCGCGAGGAACAGACCGGCACGCGCCCGCTCCCAGGCCGGCAGGCCGGTGAGCTCCCGCCCGTCCATGGTGATGGAGCCCGCAGTCACCTCGGTACCCGGCCGCCCCATGAGTGCGTGCGCCAGCGTGCTCTTGCCCGAGCCGTTGGGGCCCATGATCACGTGGACCTCACCACTGCGCACCGTGAGGTCGATGCCGTGCAGCACCTCTTTGCCACCCGCCGACGCGTGCAGGTCCCGGACCTCGAACACGTGCTCGGCGCTCACGGCAGCACCACGGCGACGGTGTCGTTCTCCACTTCGACGCCATAGACGGCGACGGGCCGCGTCGCCGGCAACGAGCAGGGTTCGCCGGTGATCAGGTCGAACGTGCTCCCGTGACGGGGGCATTCAATCTGACATTCGTCGACCCACACCTCGCCTTCGGCCAGTGAGTAGTCCTCGTGGCTGCATTCGTCGTCGAGCGCGTAGAAGGCGTCGCCGATGCGCACCAGCGCGATGCGGCGACCGGACACGTCGAAGCGGCGCGCCTCACCCGGGGCCAGGTCGTCGGGCGCACAGAGCGCCACGGTCTCAGACACCGGCGGGCAGGGCCCGGCCGCCCAGGGCGACCTCGAGACGTTCGTGCATCTCACGCTGCAGGAACGGGACCATCTCGGGAACGGGCGATCGGTCGACGATGGCATCGAAGAACCCGCGCACGATGAGGCCCTCGGCCACCTCGGGAGCCACGCCCCGCGACTCGATGTAGTAGCGCTGGTCCTCGTCGACCGGCCCGACGGTCGAGGCATGGGAGCAGCGCACGTCGTTCTCCAAGATGTCGAGGTTGGGCACCGAGTCGGCATGTGCCCCCTCGTCGAGGACGAGGTTGTGGTTGGTCTGGCGGGCGTCGCTGCGCACGGCCCCCCGGTGCACCCGGATCAGCCCGCTGTAGACCGAGCGCGACGTGCCGGCGACGGCACCCTGGCACAGGAGCTCGCTCGTGGTGCGCGGTGCGACGTGATCCTGCAGGGTGCGGATGTCGTGCACCTGGGACCCGTCCCCGAGATAGGCGGAGAGGATCTCGCTGCGGGCGTCGCGCCCCTCGAGCGAGACGTCGGCCCGCACCCGGTCGTACGAGCCCCCGAGGCCCACGGTGAAGGTACGCACCGTGGCGCCGCGCCCGCCGCGGGCGGCCAGGCGGGCGATCGACCAGGCGGCGCCCCCCAGGATCTGCAGGGAGACATAGGAGAGCGACGCGCCGTCCGCGGCGGCCAGCTCGGTCACCGGGACGAGGAGCGTCCGCGCCGCGCCCGCGGCGCCGGCGAAGACCTCGACGACGGACAGACGGGATCCTTCCCCCACACGCACGCTCGTCCGGGGGAAGGCCGACGTCCCGTCGCACCAGTGCACGATGAGCACCGGGGCGCCCACGTCCGCGCCACCGGGCACGTCCACGAACACCGGGTCCGGCGCGAAGGCGTCGTTGAGACGTACCAGTGCGTCGCCACCCGCCTGCACGGCTCCCAGCATGGTGGACGACTCGGGCACGTCCGCGGCCCCCCCGAACGCGAACCCTGCCCCCGCCCCCCCGGGACCGGGGGTGGTGAAGGTGCTGGCGCGCCCGTTGTGCACGAGCACGCTCCCGGCCACCGGGCCGAGCGCCGTCGTCAGGGCGGCGAGGAGCTGGTCGCCCGCCGGGGCCGGCGCGTCATGCCCGGGCGGCGCGAACTCGTCGAGGACGAGGCGGTCGATGGGTGTGTAGCGCCAGACCTCTTCGCTCTCCGAGGGCAGCGTGGCCGATGCGAAAGCCTCGTGGCCGGCGGCCCGCCGTCCGCGGAGCCAGTCCGGTCCGGCCAGGCCCGCAGAAGCCTCGGCGGTGAAGGTGTGCAGGGTCACGTCCTCTTTCGGGAATGCCACTGTGGCCCATTGACTCTACCGGTCCCCCACTGGCGCCCCTACCAGCGGATTAGCCTTCGGACATGGGAGAGATCGACGATTTCAGATCACCGGTGCTGGCCATCGAGCACGACGACGCGGACGACGTGGCCACGCTGTGGTTGGACCGGCCCGAGGCCCGCAACGCCATGGGGTCGGACCTGTGGCAGGACCTGCCCCGGGCCATGGAGGCGCTGTCCGGCGACCCGGCCGTGCGGGTCGTCGTCGTCGCGGCCAGGGGGCCACACTTCTCGGTCGGCCTCGACCTGAAGGAGATGGGCCGCATGCTCACCGAGGGCGGCGGCCGGGGGGGCGGTTCGTCCATGGCGGCGCGGGCCCGGGCCGCCCGCAGCAATGTCCTCCGGCTGCAGGACTCCATCACCGCAGTGGCCCGCTGCCCCAAGCCGGTCATCGCGGCCGTGCACGGCTACTGCATCGGCGGTGGTGTCGATCTGATCGCCGCCAGCGACATCAGGCTGGCCTCCGCCGACGCCGTCTTCTCGGTGCGCGAGGCGAAGATGGCGATCGTCGCCGACCTGGGCAGCCTCCAACGGCTCCCCGCCATCATCAGCGCGGGACACCTGGCCGAGCTGGCCTTTACTGCCAAGGACATCAGCGCGGAGCGGGCCAGGGAGATCGGGCTGGTGAACGACCTGGCGGCCGACGCGGAGGGAGTGCACAAGGCGGCCCGGTCGTTGGCGGCGGAGATTGCCGCCAACTCCCCTCTCGCCGTGCAGGGCACCAAGGCCGTGCTGGCGGCCAACGAGGGCCGGACCGTCGCCGAGGGGCTGGACTACGTGGCCACCTGGAACGCCGGGATGCTGGCCTCCGACGACCTGACCGAGGCGGTGACCGCCTTCATGGAGAAGCGGCCGCCGAGATTCACCGGTCGCTAGGCCCAGCGGACGCCTGGCCGCGCGCGTCCCCTCCCCCGGGCACGGCTCAGCGCTTACGGCGCCACCAGCGACTGGCGGAGCGCTCCCGGCGGGCGTCCTCCGCCCGTACCGAGTCGAGCACGTCCGGGGCAACGTCGTTCACGATGTCTTCGGCCGACCCGAGCAACTCGGCCACGTCCGTACTGCTCTCACCCGGCTCCTCCTCGAGCGCGGGCTCCACCAGGCTCCCGTGCACCCAGCCCACGTCGGCCAGGCGGCGGTGGTACGAAGGGCAATTCTCCGGGCAGCGCCACGGCGCTTCGGGAGCGAGATCGAGCACGCAGAAACGTGCGGCCTCGCCGGACGCGTAGGTCCGGCTCTGGAAGTGCGTGCATTCCTCGCGCATCGGCACGGTTCTATGCTGCCACGCCGCAGGGGGGGTTGCGCCGGTTCAGCCGACCGAACCTTCCATCTGCAGCTCAATGAGGCGGCTCCACTCCACCGCATATTCCATGGGCAGGGTGCGGGTCACCGGCTCGATGAAGCCGTTGACGATCATGCCCATGGCCTGCTGTTCGGAGAGGCCCCGGCTCATCAGGTAGAAGAGTTGGTCGTCGCCCACCTTCGAGACGGTCGCCTCGTGGCCGATGCGGGCGCTGCGCTCGCCGACCTCCATGTAGGGCTTCGTCTCCGAGATCGACTCCTCGTCGAGAAGCAGGGCGTCGCAGCGCACGAAGGACTTGGCGCCGTACGCCTCAGGATCCACGTGCACCTTCCCCCGGTAGGTCGTGATGCCGCCGTCCTTGGAGATCGACTTCGACACGATCGTCGAGGTCGTCTCGGGGGCGATGTGGTACATCTTGGCCCCCGCGTCCTGGTGCTGGCCGGCACCGGCGTAGGCCACGGAGAGAACCTCGCCGCTCGCCTTGGGCCCCATCAGGTACACCGACGGGTACTTCATGGTCAGACGTGAGCCTATGTTGCCGTCGATCCACTCGACGTGCGCCTCGGCCTCGGCCCGGGCCCTCTTGGTGACCAGGTTGTAGACGTTGGTCGACCAGTTCTGAATGGTGGTGTACGTGATGCGCGACCCGGGCAGGGCCACGAGCTCGACGACCGCCGAGTGCAGCGAGTCGGTCGAGTACACGGGGGCGGAGCAGCCCTCGATGTAGTGCACCTGGGAACCCTCGTCGGCGATGATCAGCGTCCGTTCGAACTGGCCCATGTTCTCGGCGTTGATCCGGAAGTACGCCTGCAGCGGCATGTCCACCTTCACGCCCGGTGGGACGTAGATGAAGGAGCCCCCCGACCATACGGCCGAGTTCAGGGCGGCGAACTTGTTGTCGTTGGGCGGGATGATCTTGCCGAACCATTTGCGCACGAGCTCCGGGTACTCGCGCACGGCGGTGTCCATGTCGCAGAAGAAGACGCCCTGCTGCTCGAGGTCTTCGCGGTTGCGGTGGAACACCACCTCTGACTCGTACTGCGCCGTGACACCGGACAGGTACTTGCGCTCTGCCTCGGGGATCCCGAGCTTCTCGTACGTGTTCTTGATGGCGTCAGGCAGGTCTTCCCACTTGTCCACCTGCCCACCGGTGGGCTTGATGTAATAGAAGATGTCGTCGAAGTCCAGGTTCGGCATCTGCGTGGCGAACCATGGAGCCATCGGCTTGCGCTCGAAGTGCTTGAGGGCGCGGAGCCGGAAGTCCCGCATCCACTGGGGCTCCTTCTTCATCTCCGACATCTCGCGCACGATCGACTCGTTCAGGCCCTTCTTCGGCTTGAAGACGTAGTCCTCGGCGTCGCTCCACCCGAGCTGGTACCGCCCGAGGTCGAGATCCGTGGTGGCCATGTGGCTCCTGAGGTCGGAGGAATCGAGGGAATTTCCCCTATGGAGATAGTAACAACTACCCGGGCCAGCCGAAACGTCTTCCGAGGCTCACTGCCGTGTCGCCAGCCGTGGCAGGCTCTCCATCCTATGGCCAGCCCCCCCAGCGCACCCCGGCGCCCCCATGTCATATCGACCCACGGCGACGACCGTGAGGACCCCTGGTTCTGGCTCCGCCAGCGCGAGGACCCCGAGGTCGTGGCCTACCTGGAGGCCGAGAACACGTTCACGGGACAGGAGACGGCCCCCCTCGGCACCCTGCGCGGCGGTCTCTTCGAGGAGATGAAGGCCCGGATCAAGGAGACCGACATGTCGGTGCCCACCCGCCGGGGACCGTGGTGGTACTACTCGCGCACAGAGGAGGGGAAGGACTACGGCATCCACTGCCGGCGCCCGGCCCGCGACATAGGGGAGCTGCCCCCGGCGGGAGAGCCCGGCGAGGAGGAGCAGATCCTGCTCGACGAGAACGCGCTCGCCGAGGGCACGGCGTATTTCGCCGTCGGCAGCGCCGCGGTCAGCCACGACCATCGCTGGCTGGCCTATTCGACCGACCACCGCGGCAACGAGAAGTACGAGCTGGAGTTCCGGCCCCTCGACGCCGAGCTCGCCCCGGCCCCCGAGTCGGTGGCCGAGACGGGGTACGGCCTGGCCTGGTCGGCCGCCGCCGACTACGTGTTCTACGTCCGCATGGACGAGGCGCAGCGGCCCTTCCAGCTCTGGCGCCACCGGCTGGGGAGCAGCCCGGTCGGGGACGTGCTCGTCTTCGAGGAAGACGATCGGCGGTTCTCGCTCGGGACCGGCTCGACCCGGGACACCGCGTTCGTGCTGATCGGCCTGCACAGCACCAACACCACCGAGTGGCTGGCCATCCCCTCGGCCGACCCGCTCGCCGAGCCCCGGGTGGTCATCCCGCGCCGTGAAGGGGTGGAGTATGCCGTCGACCATCTCTCCTCGGACGGTGGCGGGTGGTTCCTCGCCCTGACCAACGACGACGCCCAGGACTTCCGCGTCCTGGCCGCTCCCGACGACGCCCCCGGCACGGCCACGGCGGCCACGGCGGCCACGGCGTGGCACGAGGTGGTCCCGCACCGGCCCGGCGTCCGGGTCGAGGACGTCGACGCCTTCTCGAGCGCCCTCGTCCTGAGCGAGCGGGCCGAGGCTCAGACCCGAGTGCGCGTCGTGCCGCTCCCCGAGCGCGACCCGGAGGACGGCGACCCCTTGGCCGGCGACCTGCTCGGGGCGAGCTGGGTCATTCCCTCCGTCGAGAGCCCCTCGTCGACCTGGCTGGGTGCCAATCCCGAGCCGGACGCTCCCGCGCTGCGCATCGGGCGCACGTCGCTGGTCACGCCCTCGAGCGTCCTGCAGGTCACGTTGGCGGAGCGAGAGGAGACCCTGCTCAAGCAGGAGCCCGTACTGGGCGACTTCGACGCGTCGCGCTACACGACCTACCGGGAGTGGGCCGTCGCTCCGGACGGGACACGCGTCCCGCTCTCGGTGGTCCACCGCAAGGACCTGGAGCTCCCCGCCCCGTGCCTCCTCTACGGCTACGGCGCCTACGAAATGAGCATCGACCCGTCCTTCTCGCCCCACCGGCTCTCGCTCTACGACCGCGGCGTGGCCTTCGCTATCGCGCACGTGCGCGGGGGTGGGGAGATGGGGCGCGCCTGGTACGACGGCGGGCGGATGGAGCACAAGGCCAACACCTTCTCGGACTTCATCGCCTGCGGGCGCCACCTGCTGGACGCCGGGATCGCCCGTCCCGGTGTGCTGGTCGGCCGGGGTGCCTCGGCCGGCGGCCTCCTCATCGGCGCCGTGGCCAACCAGGCACCCGAGCTCTTCCGGGCGCTCGTGGCCGAGGTGCCCTTCGTCGACTGCGTGACCACCATGCTCGACGACGAGCTGCCGTTGACGGTCGGCGAATGGGAGGAATGGGGCAACCCCCTGGCGGACGCGTCGGCCTACCGCCGCATGCTGACCTACTCCCCCTACGACAACGTGACCGGCCTGAACCCGGACGGCTCGCCGCGCACGTACCCCGACCTGTTCGTCACGGCGGGCCTGAACGACCCCCGGGTTTCCTACTGGGAGCCGGCCAAGTGGGTGGCCAAACTGCGGGCCGAATCGCCTTCGACCAGGGTGCTTCTCAAGACCGAACTCGGCGCGGGCCACAGCGGGCCGTCGGGCCGTTACGACGCCTGGAAGGAGGAGGCGTTGGTCTACGCCTTCCTCCTCGACGTCCTTGGCGTGGCCGGAGAGTCCTGACGCCCGACGCCCGGGTTAGGCCGTCGAGGTCGGCGAGGCCGACTGGAAGTTGAGCGTGAACGGTGCCTGGTTGCCGGGTGGCAGTGCTACCGGCGCGCCGTTGACGGTGGCGGCGAAGGCCGCGGGCGCACCAGCGATCACGGTGACCGGTCCGGTCGCGCTGACGGCGTGTGACTGGCCGCTCTGGAGCGTGGCCGTGAACAGCACGGAGCCCGTCGTGCTGTTGGTGACCTCCACCCAGCACTCCCCCGTCGTGGCGGCCACGTTCAGCGCGTACGTGGACGCATCCACCGTGTAGGTCGCCGCGTGCGCCGAGGCCGTCGTCGGCGCCGAGACCGCGGGTGGCGCGGTGGTGCTGGTGGTGGTCGCCGTCGCGTGGTGATGGCCGGTGGCGGGGTGCGTGGGTGTCGTAGTGGCAGCGGTGGCAGGCCTCCCAGGGTGCTTCGGAGTGTTGGAGTGCAGCCCGGTGATGATCAGCACCACGATGAGGAGGAGGACGGCCGCGACCGCGGCGGCCGGACCCCCGATGCGGCGGGGGCGGTGGTTGATGGTATGGATGACCCGGTCCTCGTTCCCGGTCATGAAGGTCGCCGGGACCGGCTCGGGGCTGGCGTCGTCGAACGACACCGGTTGGCCGGGATTGGGAACCGGTGGCGGGGGGACGGGCGGAACGACGGGTCGACCGGGCTCGGTGAGGCGCACCGTCGACGACCCCGAGACGCGGAACGCGCTGGCGGGGAACTCCGCCGCGCTGTCGCTGCGGTCGTTGCCGTCGTTGCCGTTGTGGCGCCCGTCCGAGGGGTGGGCCCGTATCTCCTCGAGCGTGTGCAGCTGGCGGTGGTAGTGCTCCACGGAGTGCACGTCGTCGTGGGACCGCCGGAGCAGGAGCACGACCGCGACGACGCCGAGCAGGATCACGACACCGACTAACCAACCGATCAGCACCGCCCCCTATTCAACCGGATTTGAAGGGTGCGCAGCACCGCGGCCTGACCCGCGGCGGGGAGAGGTGCGAGGTGTGCGCTCCGGGGCGTCCGGGAGGGCCGGCACCCGGGGTGCCGGCCGCGCCTCAGGAGGCCAGGCGGGGGCGGATGTCGTCGGGAATGTCGTTGCGCCGCGGGTTGCTCTGGTCCCGCTTGGAGAGGACGGGGTCGGTGATGCCCCAGTCGGCCCCGACGCCGGGGTCGTCCCAGGCCAGCCCGTGCTCGTCCGAGTCGTCGTAGTAGTTGTCGACGAGATACGTCAGCAGGATGTCGCTCAGGGCGGCGAACCCGTGGGCCACCCCGGGCGGGATGTAGACGCCCTGATCGACGTCGCCGTCGAGCTCGATGACCTCGGTCGCCCCGTCGGTTCTCGACCCGACGCGCAGGTCGTGCAGGACGACGCGAACCCGGCCGCGCAGGGCATACCAGTAGTCGGCCTGGTGCAAGTGGAAGTGCAGACCCACCAGCGCGCCCGCCTGCTTCTCCGAGCGGTTGCCCTGTACCATCTCAGGCCGGTCGGGGAACCAGCTGCGCCGATAGGTCTCGACGAAACGGCCCCGCTCGTCGCCGTGCACGTCGGGGCGGACCAACACGACGTCGTCGATCACGGTGGAAGGGATCAGGTCTGGCATCACGCGAACGGTAGCAGCAGGGCCTGCGTCACGAAGCGAAGCGGCCGTAGCCCGACCGGTAGAACAGCAAGGGGCTGCCCGCGCCGATGTCCATGGCCACCACGTGACCGGTGACCAGCTCGTGGTCGCCGCCGTCGAAGATGTCGCCGAGCCGGCACTCGACGACCGCCAGCGAACCGTCGATCACGGGTGCACCCGTGATGCCGTGCGACCAGCCGACACCCTCGAACTTGTCGCCGCCCGAGATGGCGAAGGCGCGGCAGAGCGCCTCTTGGTGCTCCCCGAGGATGTTCACGCAGAATGCACCGGCCTTGGCGATGCGGGGCCAGCTCGTCGAGCTCCGGGCGGGAGCGAGGATCACCATCGGCGGGTCGAGGGAGAGGGCGGCGAACGACTGGCACGAGAAGCCGACGGGCACGCCCTCTTCTAGCGCGGTGACGATCGTGATCCCGGTGGCGAAGTGGCCGAGCACCTCGCGGAACCGGGCCTGGTCGAGGCCCGACATGTGTCCAGGCCCTATGCCTTGCCGAGGTCGATCGCCTGGGATTCGTGGGCCGAGGAGACGTCCTCCACGAGCTTGGCCTCAGGCAGACGGCGGGCCTGGTTCAGAATGCGGTCGAGCTCGCGGTCGGTGTGCGAGGGGTCGTGATGCGAGAGCAGGAGCCGCTTCGCCCCGGCCTCGGCGGCCACGTGCACGGCGTAGGCGGCGGTCGAGTGTCCCCAGTCGGCCTTGGCCGAGAACTCGTCGTCGGTGTACTGGCCGTCGTGGATCAGCAGGTCCACCCCTTGGCAGAGCTCGAGCACGGCTTCGGGTATGGCCCGCCGGTCGAGCGGGGCCTGGTGGTCGGACATGTAGGCGACGGACCGGCCCTCGGCCTCGACGCGGAAACCGAGCGTCACGCCCGCATGCGGGATGGGACGGGCCATGACCTTGGCCGAGCCGATGGAGAAGTCCTCGGACCCGACGTCGATGGTGATGAGCTCACCGCGGAATTGCTCCATGTGGATCGGGAACACGGGGGGCTGCACGGCGGCGTGCAGCGCGTCCTTCAGTGTGCCCTTGGGCTGCGCCGGTCCGTACACGGTCAGGCGCGCGCCGGGGTCGTGCAACGGGCTGAAGAACGGGATGCCCAGGATATGGTCGAAGTGCAGGTGGGTGAGGAGCGCCGTGGCGTGCATCGGCGTCCCGAGCGCACGCACCTCACGTTGGAGGACGTCACCGAACGCGCGCAGGCCGGTGCCCAGGTCCACGATGAGCGGCTCGTCCCCCTCGACGTCGATCACGAGGCACGAGGTGTTGCCCCCGTACCGCCGATACCGATCCCCCGAGCACGGGCACGACCCCCGCACGCCGTAGAACGTGACGTTCACCCACGCAACGTTACCTTGCGCCGGAGCAGTACGTTCTGCGCCTATGAACCAACGGACCATCACTGCGAACGGGCTGGACTTTGCCTGTCTGACCGACGGGCCCGAAGACGGGCCGCTCGCCCTGTGCCTGCACGGGTTCCCCGATACGGCGCACACCTGGCGTTACCTGCTGCCCGAACTGGCGGCCGCCGGCTACCACGCGGTGGCGCCCTTCCTGCGCGGCTACGCCCCGACCTCCATTCCCGCCGACGGGCGCTACCAGGTGGGAGCGCTGGTGCAGGACGCCAACGCACTGCACGAGGCGCTCGGCGCCGGCGGGGATGCCGTCCTCGTCGGCCACGACTGGGGCGCCCTGGCCACCTACGGCGCCGTGGCCCACCAACCGGATCGCTGGCGCCGGGCCGTGACGGCGGCCGTGCCCCCGACGGCATCCATCGGCATGTCGCTCTTCACCTACGCCCAGCTGCAGAAGAGCTGGTACATGTTCTTCTTCTTGTCCCCACTGGCCGAGGTGGCGCTCCCGCTCGAGGCGTTCTCCTTCATCGACCACCTCTGGCGCGACTGGTCACCCGGTTACGACGGCAGCTGGGACGTCGCCCGCGTCAAGGAGTCCATCGGTGACCCCGAGCACATCGTGGCCGCCATCGGGTACTACCGCGCGCTCTACGACCCCTCGCTGCAGGCACCCGAGCTGGCCGACGAGCAGTCGGCCGCCTTGCTCCCGACACCGAAGCCGACCCTCTACCTCCACGGCCGCGACGACAACTGCATGTTGCTGTCGTCCATGGGGTCCCCGCTCGACTTCATGGCCGAGGGCTCGGCCGTGGAGATCGTCGACGACGCCGGCCACTTCCTGCACGTGGAGCGACCGGCGGCCGTCAATCCGAGCATCATCGGCTTCCTGGCCGCGCCCTGACGGTGCCCGACGAGGGGGTGGCCACCTCGTCGGCCTGACGCTCGCGCAGCCGGAGGACGGGATCCCGCCGGCCGGACCACCCGGCGAACCCCTCGGCCGCCAGTGCGGCCGCTACCCGCTCAGCCCGCGCCGGGTCCTCGGGCCAGCCGCAGGCGCCAGCGAGGCTGCTCCGCCGCACGCCGCCGCGACGCAGCGCGTCGAGCAGGCGCCCCCGACCCTGGCGGTCCGATCCCGCGAAGGTGCTCTGCGGTCGCGCCGTCGGGCTCAACCGCCACGGGTCAGCACTCTCGGATCCCCCGCGCCGCCAGGCGCATTGGCGGCGCAGCGGGCAGCGCGTGCAGGCGGGGCGCGCCGCCGTGCACACTGTGGCGCCGAGGTCGAACATCGCCTGGTTGAACTCCCACGAGTGGCCAACGGGCACGAGCTGGTCCCCGAGCACCATCGCCTCGCGCAGGGTGAGGGGGGTGCCCGCCACGCCGCGGGCCAGGACGCGCACACCGTTGGTGTCGACGGCGGCCACGTCGTCCCCGAAGGCGAACGTGCGCACCGCCCGCGCCGTGTACGGCCCAACGCCGGGCAGCGCGCGCAGAGCCGCATCCTCGTGCGGCACGACGCCGCCGTGGTCGGCCACCACAGCCACCGCGGCCCGGTGCAGGTTCAGCGCCCGCCGGTTGTAGCCCAGCCCCGACCACAGCCGGACCACTGCTGCCGGCCCCGCCGTGGCGCAGGCCGCCGGGGTCGGGAAGGCCGCGAGGAAACGCTCGTAGTAGGGCACGACGCGCTCGACCTGGGTCTGCTGGAGCATGACCTCGGAAACCAGGATGCGCCATGGATCGCGCGTGCGACGCCAGGGCAGGTCGCGGCGGTGCTCCTCGCCCCACGCCAGCAGGCGGCGCCGGAAGCGCCGGACCCGATCGGCCTGGATCGGCTGGGGCTCAGTCCCAGACGTCGTCGCCGTAGGGAAACTGCCGCGCCGGCGCGGACGCCGTCTTCCACACCATCAGCTTGCGCCGGAAGTAGCAGACCTCTTCGCCGCGCTGGTTGAAGGCCTTGGTCTCGACGGTCACGATGCCCCGATCGTCCTTGGACTTCGACGGCGTGGCCTCGAGGACCCGCGTCTCGGCGTAGATCGTGTCGCCGTGGAACGTGGGAGAGCGGTGCAGCAGCGACTCGACCTCCAGGTTGGCGATACACGAACCGCTCACGTCGGGCACGCTCATGCCCAGTGCGAGGGAGTAGACGAGATTGCCCACCACGACGTTCTTGCCCTGCACGGTCTCGTTTTCCGCGAACCATGCGTTGGTGTGCAGAGGGTGGTGGTTCATGGTCATCATGCAGAACAGGTGGTCGTCGTACTCGGTGATGGTCTTGCCCGGCCAATGACGGTAGATGTCGCCGGGGACGAAGTCCTCGAGGTAGCGGCCGAAGGGCCGGTCGTAGACGGTCACTCGTCCACGGACTGCGGGCGGGGCCGCGTGGTGAAGCCGAGCGACGCCCCGGGCAGCGACTCACCGTCGATGGTCAGACGCCACGCAAAGCGGGTCCCCGGTGCCAGCGGGAGCGGTCCCAGGTTGACGGCGAGCGCCACGTCAATCGGTGAGCCTTCCGGGATCCCCTGTGGCTGGCTCACCGTGAACTCCCCGCGCACCTCGACCGGCTGGGTCCCTTCCGCCGTCTCCATCATCACGGGCTGGCCGTCGGCGTCCTCCAGGAAGAGCTCCCAGTGGTGCGAGGCCTCGGCCTCGTGCCAATCCACGTCGATCTTCAGCGCGACGGCGGAGGGCACAGGGTCGGGGCCGGTCATGCTCCAGCCGCCGCCCAGAATGAAGAGCTTGCCGTCGGACACCTGGGCCGCGTCACACAGCAGCATGGTTACTTTCACGAAGAGGGAGGTTACCGGTCGCCGACCAGGTCACAAGGAAGGCTCGAGGGAGGCGGGGTCGGGCTCGCCGGCCCCGTAGAGTGCGAAGCCATGGTGGAGCAGGCGAGCCCGGACGCCGTCGGCGAACTGAAGGGTCTGCGGGACGACGTCTACCGTCGGCCCCTGGCCACCGCGCTGTCGCGGTTGGGCCTCGGATCCGGTTGGCGCTGCGTGGACGTGGGCGCCGGCGGCGGCGACGTCTCGGTGGCGCTGGCCGAGATGGTCGGGCGGGACGGGAGGGTCTACGCCGTCGACAGCGATCCCGCGGCGCGCGACGAAGTGGCGCGCGCGGCCGCCGCGCGACGCGCAGGTGATCGCACTGACCCAGGCCGGCGAAGACCTGTCCCTGCCCGAGGAGGTCGACCTCGCCTTCTGCCGCTTCCTCCTGCTCCACGTGATCGAGCCGGAGACGGTCGTGCACATGATGGCGGTGGCGGTCCGGCCCGGCGGCTGGGTCGTGGCGCAGGAGCCCATCACGTCGGCGGGCCGGATCGCCGGGTCGGCTCTGTCCATGCCCGACGCGCTCCACCCCGATGTCGGCGCGCTCCTGCCCGCCCTCGTGCGCGACGCGGGACTCCAGGTCGTCGACGCCTGGGCCGAGGCCCCCGCCGGCGTCGGGCCCGGTCCCATCACGCGCTACCTGGAGTCGCTCACCGGCGTTGATCCCGAAGACGACCCGGTCGTCCTTCCCCCGCTGGTGACGGTCATCGGCCGCCGGGCCTGAAGCACCCGCGCCCCCGAACCAGGGGTCACTTTGGGGAGCCATTAGGGTCGCTCCCCGTGACGACGCCCACCGCACCGGACCTCGCCGGCGCCGCTGACGCGGCTGATCTGGCCCAACGCGTGGTGGACCAGGCCTGTGCCTCGGTCCGCGCCGGCGGCGGCATCGATGCCAACCAGGTGGTCGCCTACGACGTGGCCCACGCGGCCGCCGCCGTGGCGACGGCGCGGGCGACACTCGAGTACGGCGCGCGCGGAGAAGTCGAGGCTCGGATCGCTGCGGCGTTTGTGGCCGACGTCGTGGCCGACCTCATCGGCCGGGTGGCCGGTCGGGAAGCGCTCTGGGGCGTCGAGGCCGGTTGGGACGCGGCGGCGGCGGCCTTCCTGAAGGACCAGCGCGATCCCGCCGTGCTGGCCGGCCTGGCCACCACCGAGGGGCCCCGCCACCTGGGCGACGACTTCGAGCTGGTGCGCGAGACGTTCCACCGCTTCGCCGAGGACAAAGTCCGCCCCCACGCCGAGCACGTGCACCGCGAAAACCTGGACATCCCCGAGGAGGTCATCGCAGGCCTGGCCGAGCTCGGCGGCTTCGGGCTGTCGGTCCCCGAGGAGTACGACGGCTACGCCTCGGGCGGGGAGAGCGACTACATGGGCATGATCGTCGCCACCGAGGAGCTGAGCTGGGGTTCCCTGGGCGTCGGCGGCTCGCTCATCACGCGGCCCGAGATCCTGACCCGGGCCCTCGTCTACGGCGGGACCGAGGAGCAGAAGAAGCGGTGGCTGCCCAAGCTGGCCTCCGCCGAGATCCTCGCCGCGGTGGCCGTGACAGAGCCCGATTTCGGGTCCGACGTGGCCGGCATCGTGACGGCCGCCGCACCGGTGGCCGGCGGATGGGTGATCAACGGCGTCAAGACCTGGTGCACGTTCGCCGCCCGGGCGGACGTCCTCATGCTGTTGGCGCGCACGGATCCCGACCGCTCCTTGGCCCACCGCGGCATCTCCATGTTCGTGGTCGAGAAGCCGCGCGGAGACGGCCGCGGCTTCGTGTTCACGCAGGAGGACCGGCCCGAGCGACCCGCCGATCTGGCGGCGGGGCGGCTCGAGGGACGACCGATCGACACGCTCGGCTACCGAGGCATGCACTCCTACGAGCTGGCGTTCGAGAACTGGTTCGTGCCCGAGGCCAACCTGGTCGGAGAGGCCGGGGGCCTGGGCAGGGGCTTCTACCTCCAGATGCAGGGCTTCGAGAACGGCCGGCTGCAGACGGCGGCGCGTGCGCTCGGCGTCATGCAGGCCGCCTATGAGGCGGCCGTCTCCTACGCCGCCGAACGGAAGGTCTTCGGGTCACCGATTGGTGACTACCAGCTGACGCAGGCCAAGCTCGGCCGCATGGCGGTCATCATTCAAGCCACCCGGCAGAGCTCGTACCACGTGGCGCGGCTCATGGCGCGCGGCGAGGGGACCCTGGAGGCGTCCATGGTCAAGGCCTACGTGTGCCGGGCCGCCGAATGGGTGACCCGCGAGGCCATGCAGATTCACGGTGGCATGGGCTACGCGGAGGAGTTCCCGGTGAGCCGCTACTTCGTCGATGCGCGCGTGCTCTCCATCTTCGAAGGCGCCGACGAGACCTTGGCGCTCAAGGTGATCGCACGCCGCCTGGTCGGCTGAACCGGACGGCTCTCATCCGGCGCTGCGCGTCAGACCGGCCCGCTCTCCCCTGCTGACGAACTTGACCGCCATTTTCCTGCTGGCCTCGTCGATCATCTCGTCACCGAACATGACGGCTCCCTTGCGGTCCTCGTCGGTCGCCTTGCGGTAGGCCTCCAGAAGGTCGAAGGCGTGGTCGAACTGCTCCTGCGTGGGCGAGAAGACCTCGTTGAGCGTCGTCGCCTGGTCCGGCGTGAGGGCCCATTTGCCGTCGTAGCCGAGCATGCGGGCGCGCATGGAGTACTCCCGCAGCGCGTCGAGCTCACGCACCTTGAGGAACGGGCCGTCGATCACCTGCAGTCCGTTGGCCCGCCCCGCCATGAGGATGCGACTGAAGACATAGTTGAAGTGGTCGCCGGGATACTCGGGGATCGGTACACCGCCGGTGAGCACCGGCATCTCGATGCTCGCCGCGAAGTCCGCCGGACCGAAGATGATCGTCTCGAGACGCGGGGAGGCCGCGCAGATCTCGTCGACGTTGATGAGCCCCCGCGCGGTTTCGATCTGCGCCTCGATGCCGATGTGGCCGAGCGGCAGCCCCGACGTCTTCTCGACCTGGGTCAGGAGGAGGTCGAGGGCCACGACGTCGGAGGCGTACTGCACCTTGGGCAACATGACCTCGTCCAGGCGCTCGCCGGCGTCGCCCACGACCTCGATCACGTCGCCGTAGGTCCACTCGGTGTCCCACACGTTGACCCGCACGCAGAGCACCCGCTCGTCCCAGGGGAGGTTCTTGATGGCATCGACCACCTTGGGCCGGGCGCTCTCCTTTTCGAGCGGAGCCACGGCGTCCTCGAGGTCGAGGAAGGTCATGTCGGCCGGGACGGTTGGGGCCTTGGCCAGGAACTTCTCGTTCGAACCGGGGGTCGAGAGGCAGGAGCGCCTGGGCAGGTCACGTGAGCGTGCGGACATGAACCGATGGTAACAAACCGGATCCGGTGGCCTACCCGGGACGGCCCCGCACGCTGTCGACCCAAACGCCGGCAGGCGACCGGTGCCGCCGCGTCGCGCTGGCGAGCGCACTCGGAGCGAGCAGTCGCCGCGCTGCTCTGTCGTGGCGCGTGCGAGAAGCGGAATCAGGAAAGGTGCGCGGTGAAGAACTCCAAGGTTCGCTGCCAGAGCGCGCTGGACGCCTCGGCGTCGTACACCTCGGGCCGCGTGTCGTTGAAGAACGCATGGTCGGTGCCGGGGTAGATGACGATCTCGACCGACTTCCCCATGGCGCGCAGCTGTTCCGCCAACGCGTCGGCGGCTTCAGGCGTGAAGAAGCTGTCCTTCTCGGCGTAGTGACCCAACACCGCCGCCGACATGGCGGCGTAGTCCGGCTGCGCGTCCGGCCACGGGATGATGCCGTAACACGGGACGACGGCCGCCACCGCGTCCGGGCGTTGCGTGGCCAACACGAGGGCCAACCCGCCTCCCATGCAGAACCCGATGACCCCGACCGTGTCACCGGAGCCGCGTCGCAGCACCTCGTCGACCGCGCCGCTCATGTCACGGGCGGCCTGCTCCATCTGCATCGCCATCATCGCCTTGCCGGCCTCGTCGGGCTCACCAGGTTGCACCTTCTTGCCGTGATAGAGGTCAGGAGCGAGCGCGACGAAGCCTGCCCCCGCGAAGCGGTCGCACACGTCCTCGATGTGATCGACGAGTCCCCACCACTCCTGAATCACGATCACTCCGGGACCACTCCCGCTCGCCGGAGTGGCCAGATAGCCTCCGGCCGTCGATCCGTTGCTCGCGAATTCGATCATCTCTCCCATGCGCTGGACCGTAGTTCGCTCCAACCGCCTTTCGTATCGCCGAACCGTTGACAAAAACTTCGAATTGCCTCCTTCTGAGGAGTCACCTGCATCTTCGTACCTTGAGTACTACTGCACACAGCTGTTTCGTACCGCGGGTGTTTGAATCGACCGTAGCCGTCCGATAAGAATGTTGCCCATCGTGACTGACGTAGAGCGGGTTCACCACCACTCCGCGCCGCGGTCTTCCAGGAGTGCTCGTGTACTCCAGCGGGTCGGGATCCCCGCGTTGACCGTTGTCTCAGTGTTGACAAGCACTGTGTTCATGGCAGCGCGCCCGGCCGCCGGTGACGCCGTCTCCGACGCCAAAGCCAAGGCCGCCGCCATCGAGGCGCAGCTGACCCAGGCCCAGGACCAGATGTCGGCGCTGAGCCAGCAGTACGACGCAGCCCAGTACCACCTGACCCAGATCAACTCGAGCATTGCGACGACCAAGGCCAACGTGGCGGCGGACGAGCAGCAGGTGTCCAATGACAAGGCCACCCTCTCCAAGGCCGCCGTGGCCAACTACATCACTGACGGCACTGCGTCCACCCAAAACCCGATCTTCAGCGGCAACGAGCAGACCCTCGGCGCGACCACGGAGTACAACACGATCGCCGAGGGGGACATCTCCCTCGGGGTCGACAACCTGCACTCGGCTGAGAACTCGTTGAACGCACAGGTGGGCCAACTCCAGGGCGAACAATCGCAAGCCCAGTCGCAGGTGGCGGTCGAGCAGAATGCGGTGGCGCAGAACGCGCAAGCGGTGCAGCAGCAGAAGAATGCGCTCGCCCAGGAGAATTCGCAGATCGCCTCACTGATCCAGCAACAGCAGCAGGCCGAGGCGGCCGCCGCCGCCAAGGCCGCGCAACAGCGTCAAGCAGCGGCGGCCGCCGCAGCCGCCGCCGCTGCAGTTGCTCCGGCATCAGCGTCGTCATCCCCTTCTTCGGGAGGCGGCGCCTCGTTGACGGGTCTGAGCCAGGCGGCGCCCCCGCCCTCCTCTCCGGGAGGTGCCGGTGCCGTGCAGGCCGCCGAGAGCCAAATCGGCGTTCCCTACGTGTGGGGGGGCGAGTCCCCTAAGGGTTCCGCCAGCCCCGGGTTCGACTGTTCCGGCCTGACGGCCTGGTCGTGGGGCCAGGTCGGGGTCGGCTTGCCGCACTTCTCAGGGGCCCAGATGGCTGACTCGACTCCGGTACCGATCAGCGACCTCCAGCCGGGTGACCTTCTGTTCTACGGGCCTGGCGGGTCCCAGCACGTTGCGATGTACGTGGGCCCGGGCACCATGATCGAGGCGCCCTTTACCGGAGCGTCGGTCTGGACCACCGGGCTCCGCCTCGGCGGCGACTTCGTCGGCGCCGGCCGGCCGTAGCCGGCCCCACCCCCCGCTCCTGCCACGGGACTCGCGGCTTTCCGGACCCCGGGCCCTCTTGTCTGCCTCCCCGTCGTAACCTGGCCCGAGCCGAGCCATGAAACCGATTCCCGTCGCATTCCATATCGGCCCGCTCGAGGTCCACACCTACGGCATCGGCCTCGCGCTCACGTTCTGGTTCGGGTTCGTCTACTTCGAGCGACGCCTGCGTAAGAACGGCTATCCCACCGAGTGGCTCGTGCCGGTCTTCCTCTGGATCATCCTCGCCGCCGTCGTGGGCGCCCGGGCCGTCCACGTCCTCTCCAACCTCAGCACCTACACCCAGCATCCCGGCGACATCCTCGCCGTCTGGCAGGGTGGCCTGTCCTCCTTCGGCGGGCTCCTCGTGGCCGTGCCGGTCGGCATCATCCTCACCCGGCGACGCTGTCCGGAGCTGCCGATCGCCCGCGCCCTCGACCTGGTGGTGCCCGTCCTGCTGGCCTGCTGGGCTCTGGGCCGCCTCCTGGGGCCCCAGCTCATGGTGGCGGGGGGAGGCCACCCGACGCACCAGTGGTTCGGGATGTACTACGCCGACCAGCCCGGGCGCCGGCTGCCCGTACCGATCTTCCAGGCCCTGGAGGACTTCACCGTGTACCTGATCCTCATTGCGATCGAACGCCGGCTGGACCGCTGGCCCGACCACACGCCCCGCGCGGGCTACCCACCCGGGATCGTCCTCGGCGTCGCCATGGTGCTGTGGGGCATTGAGCGCTCGCTCGACGAGCACCTCTGGTTGGGCGAGGACGGCCGCCTCGGCTCGGACCTCGTACAGCTGGCCGGCGTCCTCCTCGTCATCGGCGGCGCCGTCATCCTCGTCCGCACGCGGGGCCGCTGGAAGCGATGGCTCTTGACCCACCACGCAACCGACGTGATCACGCCCGTAGAAACCGCGGAACAGCCAGCCTGATCGGTCGGCCCGGCGCGACGCGGATTGGGCCTACCCGTCGCGCTGGTCGTGCACACGGGCGGGGCGCGCCCTGGTGTGGTCGTCCTGGCGCTCGATCGCCCGCGCCTCGCCGTCCCGAAATATCCATCCCGCCTCACACCACGGACGGATCTCGGGGATCGCTTCTGCCTGCTCGGTGCTCCTCTTTTTGACTTGGTCCGCCCGAGTGCTCATGATCCCGTTCTCAACACGTGTTCGGTCTCGGCTCAGGTTACGGATCCGCCCCCCGGAAGTGGTGGATGTGAACCGAGCGGGGTGGCCGCCTCTGCATCCCTCCACGGCGGCTGCGAATTTTTGCGACATCCATGGGAGCCCACGAGTCTGAGGGGATCGGGAGCCCGGATCCCTGACTCTCGCGAAAGTCACAGCGTTCTCAAGGGTTCTCCCGATGAAACCGATATGCGGAGAGAGGGAGATGTGTGGGCGTGGCGATCGTCCAGGCGTAGATTCCAATGACAGAGAATATCTGGACGGAAGAGGAGAAGGAGGCGTGGCTCGCCGCTCACGGCGACGAAGCGACCCACGTCGTCACCTTCGAGCCCATGTACCAGATTGAGGTCTGCATACCCCCTTGGGAGCATCCCGAGCGCCAGATCGCGCGCTCGGCTGTCGCCTGGGGCCAGAGCATGGGCCGGGTGTTCACCGACGAGCCTCTCGGCGCGTCGGCCGTCGTCGCGGCCCACCACGAGGGGAACTCGTTGGAGGTCTACACCGCGGTGAGGCCCCGCCCCCGTCTGCACCGGGTCCTCTGACGACGCGGTCAGGCGTTGGGCCGCTCCGCCGACGCCGCCGCGTGGCGCATCTGCTCCAGACGGTCGATCATCGCCATTCGCTCCTGTCCGACGTTGTCGTCCAGGCGCTCGGCAATCTGCTCGGCCGTCCAGCGACCGTCGGCCCACATCGCGCGGACCTCGACGGGCTGGTTCCACACGGCGATCTTCGACCCGACCACCGTGTAGACCTGCCCGGTCACGTGCTTGGCCCGGTCGCTGAGGAGGTACACCACCATGGGCGCAACGTCCTCGGCATCGCCCATCTCGGCCAGCTCGGACGGCACGTTGGCCGACATGCGAGTCCGCGCCACTGGTGCGATGGCGTTCGCCGTCACGCCGTAGCGGTGCAGGCCGACGGCGGCCGAGCGCACCAGCGACACGATGCCGCCCTTGGCCGCGGCGTAGTTGGCTTGTGCCACGCTGCCCTGGAACGCTCCCGAGGTGAACCCGATCAGCGCCCCGCCACCTTCTTGCTTGCGCATGACCGCGGCGGCGGCCCGGAACACCGTGAAGTGCCCCTTGAGGTGCGTGGCGATGACGGCGTCCCACTCGTCCTCGGACATGTTGAAGAGCATCCGCTCGCGCAGGATCCCGGCCACGGCCACCACGCCGTCGATGCGGCCCCACTTCTCAATGGCGGTGGCCACCAGGCGCTCACCGGACTCCATCTTGGAGATGTCGTCGGCGACGGCGAGGGCCTCGCCTCCCGCCTGGGTGATCTCGGTCACCACGGCCTCGGCGACCTCGCTGCTCGGGTCCTCGCCGGCCATGCCCACACCAAAGTCGGCCACCAGCACCCTGGCCCCCGCGTCCGCGGCGGCCCGTGCGACGGCACGCCCGATCCCGCCGCCCCCGCCGGTGACGGCGACCACCTTCCCTTCGAGGAACCCAGCCATGGTCGACTCTCCTGATCTCTGCGTGCCGGCCGGCGCGGGCCGGTGCGGTCAAATTGCCGTAAGTTAGAACACGTTCTAGCGTGCGGATAGTGGGGGCTGCCATTTGCTCCCGCATCGCGAGCCTGCAAGGAGACTGCTGATGGGTGACCTCGGCTTCTGGGCGCTGGCCCAGGAAAACCCCGACTACCTGGCCCTCGTGACGCCCGAGGGCGACGAGGTCGGCGCAGGGGAGCTCCTGGGCCGGGCCAACCAGCTCGTGCACGCCCTGCGGGCAAAGGGGTTCGGCGAGGGGGACGTAGTGGCCACCCTGCTGCCCAACTGTCCGGAGATGCTCGAGGTCTATCTGGCCGCCCTGCAGGCCGGCTGGTACCTGGTCCCCATCAACCACCACCTGGTGGCGCCGGAAGTCGCCTACATCCTCGAGGACTCGGGGGCCAAGGCCTTCATCGCCCATGAGCGCTTCGGGGACGTGGCCACGGCGGCCGCGGACGAGGTGGGACTCGACGCCACCGGCCGGCTCGCCGTGGGCGAGGTGCCCGGCTTCGCCTCCTACGCTGCCATCCGCGACGCGCACCCGTCTACCCTGCCCGAGGGCCGCACCGTCGGCGACGTCATGAACTACACGTCCGGGACGACGGGGAACCCCAAGGGCATCTACCGCCCGCTGCTCGGCGTCACGCCCGAGCAGGCCGCGCTCGGACTGGCCGGGTTGCTGTTCCTCTTCGGGATTCAGCCCCAGGACGACAACGTCCACATCATCGGCTCGCCGCTCTACCACACTGCGGTGCTGCGCTTCGGAAGCGCGTCGCTGCATCTGGGCCACACGATCGTGCTGATGGACAAATGGATCCCCGAGGACATGCTCCGGCTCATTGAGGAGCGGTGGGTCACCACCTCGCACATGGTGCCGACCCAGTTCCACCGCTTGCTGGCCCTGCCCGAGGACGTGCGGGACAAGTACGACATGTCCTCGCTGCGGCACATGATCCACGCCGCCGCCCCGTGCCCCATCGACGTCAAGCACAGGATGATCGCCTGGTGGGGCAACGCCGTCGACGAGTACTACGCGGCGAGCGAGGGCGGCGGCACTCTGGTCACGGCAGAGGAGTGGCTGCAGAAGCCGGGCACCGTCGGCAAGCCCTGGCCGATCAGCGAGATCGCCGTCTTCGACGACGACGGCAACCGGATCACCGAGCCCAACGTCATCGGCACGGTCTACATGGCGATGCAGTCAGCCAACTTCGAATACCACGGTGACAAGGAGAAGACGAGGAAGAACCGGATCGGCGACTTCTTCACGGTGGGCGACGTCGGCCTCATTGACGAGGACGGCTTCCTGTTCCTGCGCGACCGCAAGATCGACATGATCATTTCGGGAGGCGCCAACATCTACCCGGCCGAGATCGAGAACGTCCTCCTCTCGCACCCGAAGGTGGGCGACGCCGCCGTCTTCGGCATCCCCCACGAAGACTGGGGCGAAGAGGTGAAGGCCGTGATCGAGCCGGCCGAGGGTGTCGAGGCCGACGACGCGCTGGCCCAGGAGATCCTGGCCTTCTGCGCCGGCAGGTTGGCCAAGTTCAAGACACCCAAGACGATCGACTTCACGACCGAGATGCCCCGCGACCCCAACGGCAAGCTCTACAAGCGCAAGCTGCGCGACCCTTACTGGGAAGGGGTGCAGCGGGCGGTCTGACTGTCGCCTGTCGCCATGAGCCGGCCCGCGGATCTGGAGCTCCGGGTGCAACAGGACGGTGCGGGCGCGATCTGCGCTGACATCCTCGCCACCCTTCCCACGTGGTTCGGGATCCCGGAGTCGGTGGCGGCCTACGTGGTCGCTGCGGAAACGCAGCCATCCGTCGTCGCGATCCTTGGCGGGCGCGAGAGCGGGATCCTGACCCTCGGTCTCCACAGCCCGTACGCCGCGGAGATCGTCGTGATGGGCGTGCTGCCGGAACACCACCGCACCGGCATCGGGCGGGCCCTCGTGGAGGCCGCAGAGTCCTGGCTGGCTGGCCGCGACATCGAGTTCCTACAGGTGAAGACCCTCAGCCCGCGCCACCCCGACCCGGGGTACGTCGCCACGCGGGCCTTCTACTTCGGCTGCGGCTTCCGGCCCCTGGAGGAGATGCTCGACCTGTGGGGACCGGACGACCCGGCACTGCAGATGATCAAGGTGGTCCCGCCCCCTCCACCCGCAGTCCGATCCGACCGTTGACCCGCCGGGAGGGACCCGGGACTTCAGCCTCGAGGAGCTGGCCTCCAAGGAGGTCGTGGACGACCAACGACGTCACCGCGCACTGGCTCCGAGAAAGATTGGATGGTGCCCGTCAGTGGCGTCAGTCGGATCGCACGTCTCAAGGCCTTACTCGATTGAACGATGCGCCCAAGACGAGCTGGGCACGTCGGTGATGAAGTCGGACGTGATCGCCTTCTCGCCGATGCGAAACTAGCGACAGAGTGGATGAACGAAGAGCCCGATCGGAAGCCGCGATGTGACTGTGACAATCATCTTCGCCCTGGCCGCCGCCCTGGCAAACGCGATCCACCTGATGACCCAGCACGCGGCAAGTGTCGGCGTGTCCGACAAGCACCGCAATTGGCGTCTCGTCACCTTCCTGATCCGCCAGCCCCTCTGGCTGCTCGGATGGGCAGCCGCGGCAGGGGGATTTGCCTTCCAGGCACTCGCCCTCCACGGCGGGCAGCTTTCCGTCGTTCAGGCCCTTCTGGTCACCGAGTTGGTCTTTGCACTGGTCCTACGCCGGTTCTGGGTCCACCAGCACATCGCCAAGACGGCCTGGATCGGCGCACTGGTCACGTGCGCGGCTCTGGCCGTGTTTCTCACGGCGGCGGAGCCCCACGGCGGCCGTCTGCAGCCCGACGCGATCGATTGGATTTCCGCGTTAGCCGTCTTCGGCGGGGCTCTCGCCGTGCTGGCAGTCATGGCGCGCTCGGGGATCTCCCGTGCGTCGGGCCGCGCTCTACGCCACAGCCGCATCGATCACGTGGGCTCTGATGGCCACCTTCATCAAGGCGACCACGAACCTGCTTGCAGCGTCGGGTCTGGTGGGCACGCTGGAGCACTGGCCTGTTTACGCCTTGATCCTCTCCGGGGTGCTCGGTTCCGTGCTCCAGCAGGCCGCCCTGCAGGTTGGTCCCTTGAGCGTGTCCCAACCGTTGATCGTCGTGGTCGATCCTGCCGTCGCGATCGTGTTGAGCGTCTGGATCTTCGACGAGCGATTCACCGTGAGCCCAGCCCAGAAGGTCATCGCAGGCCTCGCTTTCTGCGTGATGGCCTTGGGGGTGACGATCTTGTCGAGGGCAGCCCCCACCGATCTCGACTCGACGATGCCAGCGAGGTTGTGACGGGGCCACCTGACACCGGCACCCGCCAAGGTGTCCCACCGACCCCTTGGCGAACGAAGGCACCTTTGACCTCAGAATCGCGGTGGGAGAGTCTCCCAGAACGCTCCCGATCAACGATGGGGAGTCGGGTCCAAATGAGGACCGGGTGAAGGTGCCCTCCGGCTGACCCCAGCTGGCGAACGTTCCGTAGCCCGCAAGAGTTGCCAGCCCACCACTATTCGCTCCACCGGAGCTGACGAGGAAGGTGCCAGTCGCCGTACCGTTCCGGGACACTGTGCCATGCGCCCTGATCGTCACCACATGGACAAGAATGCCCTGTGATGGCGTTCGGTCAACAGTCAGGGCCACCAGCCTCGGCAACCCAGATACGAGAGCTGCTGGCCCTCCTCAAGGACGCCGGTCATGCCGACTTTCGCGACGCGCGTGGTCCCATGGGTTTCACGCAGCGTCAGGCCGGAGGCAAGTTCACCCGCGACGAAGCGGCAGCGATCATCGCCCAGCTCCTGGACGGAGCGTCTGACGGGGGTATTGCCGTCACACCGCCGGCGTGGCGGCAATCCGCGCGAGATCAAACGATGAAGGCCATGCCTTCCGAACAACTCGCTGATGAACTTCGTCGACGCGGATGGACTGTCATCGAGCCCTAGTCCAGGCGCTCGAGCACCGCTCACTCGGCCTCGCTCAGCGTGAGTCGCCCTGAACCCGTAGACCATGGCCAGCCCCCCGCCGATCACGCCGAGTCCTCCGTCGATCCGAGGTGACCACCCGTAGGACTTCGACCCGGGGCCCCGCCGGGCCGGCGGTCGTGTTCATCCCGTCCCACGCCACCACCGTCCGGCCCTCGGAAGCGACAATGCCGGCCGATGTCACGTCGCCAACGCCACACGCCCCTTGTTCGCGTTGTACGTGATGGTGAAGTCATAGAACGCCTGCACGCCACTATTGAAGAACGAGCTCCGATCACTGATGACTCGCACGAGATCCGCGGACGTCTCACTCCCTGCTGTGAAGGACCAGAACCGCGGCGCGCCACTCGAGGCCACCGCGATCGGCGTCCCCGACACAACCTGGCTGGTTCCTGGCGCGATGGGGACTTGATTGAGCGGCGATCCCGAGATCTGCACCTCGGGCGTTCCCGAATCGAAGAGCGCTGGTACGCACGCATCAACCGACCCAGCCGACACGCACAGCGGGATTTGGCTGTCCCCCCACAGCGGATGGCCGTCAGACGTTCCATCGGGCTGAAGCTGGAACCTCTCGACGAGGTCCCCGCTATTGATCACTCGAGCGCCTAGGACAAGCTGTCCCGATCTGCCGTCGAGATGCAGACTCCACCGTCTGCTCAGCGACCCGACCATGCCGAGGATGGGACTCGTCACTCCTCCCTGACTGCTCTGCATTCCGACGCCGAGGATGCCGTCGACGCCCCGGTCCGACTCGAATCCCTGGATACCGTTGGCCGCTGGGCAGTTTGGCTTCGAAGCGATGCACATGGCACTTTGTACGAGCGCAAACGAAACGGGTCCGGCTGTCCTCGCTGCACCGAGTTGCATCACGGCGGACGCAACCACCCCTTTGAACCGGTAGCCGCCCGAGTAGGTGATATTGGACGCTTGGTTGGTCACGGTCACGCCCGACCCGGCATTCACGGCGCCGGCGAAGACGTGGAGGCCCGAGGACCCGGTATCGAGGACGACCCGCAGAGGTCCCCAGCCGCCGACGGTGATCTGCACAGTGGGAGACGCGCCTCCTATCTCGCCCTGGGCCCCCAGCACTGAGACTGGAACAGATACCGGAGAGGGTCGCTCCGCAAGCGCCGCACTCGCCCCCGTGACTGGGACCGTTGCGAGACCAGTGCCGAGCAGGGCGGCGCTCGCGACGGCGATCGTCGCTCCGATGCATTTCGCTCGAGCCGTTCGTTCCGCGTGGATGGCTCGCCCCCCGAACCTGCGGTATCGCGCCTTCACGCTGACATCGTTGCACTCAAATGTTATGGAGCGATAAGCCCCCGTCGTCTGCGGTCAGCCATCCTCGCAATGAAGGCCATCACCTATGATGACATGGGGCACCCGGTAGTCGACCCATCTGCCAGCAGGTCATTGGAGCCGCCAGGCCCGAGAAGCGCTCCAGGGCCACCGTCGGAATATCGTTCCCGTATGGCTGACAGTCCCCGTCACAGCGGAAGCGCGATCCCCCTCGGTCGAACAGCCGAATTCGACGCTGCCTACGAGGGCACGCCCCCCTGGGATATCGGGCACCCCCAGCCAGCGTTCGCGGGGCTCGTGGCCTCAGGACTTGTGGTCGGTCGAGTCCTCGACATTGGGTGCGGAACGGGCGAACACGCCCTGATGGTCGCCGGGCTTGGGCTTGATGTCACTGGGATCGACTCATCACCGAAGGCAATTCAGCTGGCAGAGGAGAAGGCCCGGGAGCGGGACCTCCATCCTCTTCTCCTTGTAGGCGATGCCTTGGAGCTTGCGACTCGCATCGAGCAGTACGACACCGTGTTGGACTGCGGTTTGTTCCACGTATTCGATGACTCTGACCGGGTGCGCTATGTCACAA
Source organism: uncultured Acidimicrobiaceae bacterium (assembly GCA_963755375.1). Taxonomy (GTDB): domain Bacteria; phylum Actinomycetota; class Acidimicrobiia; order Acidimicrobiales; family RAAP-2; genus Bog-473. The sequence continues at coordinate 1,972,682 of CAVWKG010000016.1, forward strand.
GCCTCCATTCAGCCATTGCTCCGGGAGGTCGCTACTGCATGCTGTGCTTCAGCGACCAACAGCCAGGCGACTGGGGACCACGGCGAGTGAGCAAGGCCGAGATTCAGTCGAGTTTCGCCGTGGGATGGCGGATCCAGTCGCTCGAACCCACCCGAATCGAGATCACCATCGATCCGGACGGTGCACGTGCTTGGCTTTCGATCATCATCCGGGCCTCTTAGAATCGTTCATCCCGGGACCGAGTCCCCTGATTCGGCGAACGGGGCAAACCTCAGCTGACGGAGTGTTTTGGCTCGATCGGTCCTGTCGGGGGCTCCGCCTACTCGTCCATTGCCAGTTGAGCCCGGTGTCTCCGGTGACGCCGCACGACGAGAACCGTCAATATTGTGCTGAGCCCCAGACCGAAGAGAAGGATGACAATGTCAGTGCTGGAACGGTGCCCAGTCGCCACCCGGCCCAAGCCGTATGCGGTCGCAGTAACAGACAACGTGAACAGAATCGACGCGAAGAGATTCCAAACAGCGAACTGGCTGAACTTCATTTTCGCTGTCCCAGAGATGATGGCCGGAGTAAAGAACACGGCCATGCGTCCCCATTTCGCGTAGGCCTGCTCACCCTTGTCCATGAGCCGTTGGCGACTGACTTGGCGCTTTCCCGGCCGAGCCAGAAGTTGACTCCCCCAACGATGGCCGATGTAGTAGCCCAACAGGCCGCCGACTTCGCCTGCGATCACCGAGAGGACGACGACCAGTGCCAGGTTGAGATTGCCCTGACTGGCCGCAGCTGCACCCGCCGCAAGAGCGACACTCCCGATCATTGGGACGCCCGCCCAAGATGCCATGACCGCCACGAACAGGATCGCGTAGCCCCACCAGGCGCCTACGGAAGTTGTCGAATCTAGGGCGATCAGATGCAACAAGTAGTCGCCATGCCCGTTGCGTTCTCAGTGCCGAGAGTCATTTCAGCTGACATTCTGGTCCACCGAGGGACGCTTCTCGTTCCAGGCGACGTGAAATCCTAGGGGTGGTGCCCTTCGCGGGGGCTCATCGACCACGTCACCTAACCAAATGTATCTCGCGGTAGCGCGAGGGTGGGAAGTGCATCGCTCTTTCCTCACAATCAGGAGCGATACATCCATCCGTTCTGTACCACGTTTCTCGGAGTGCGTGCAGACGGCGGCGAATCCATCGCCAGACCTCCGGTTGTCGGGGTGTGCACATGGTTTGCGGAATCTAGGCCACGACTCGCGGCAGCTGTGGTCTCGGTGACGATTTCCGATACAGGTAGGTGAACAACATGTGACAGAACTACCCCAGTAACCGGTGCAACATGTTGTCGGCCAGCCTCCCGTCGTACCGCCGTGTCCCGCGTCCCGGCGCGAGGGGGAGTTCGGTCCCCCGGGGCAAGTGCCCGAGCCACCGTGCCCGCCGTCCCCGCAGCTGGCCCACCCTCAACACGAGCCGAGAGGGCCGAGGATGTCCATTGGCACGGCGTTCTGGACACCTCATAGCTCTAGATTTGTACTGTGCCCACGAGCCCACGACTGCGGCGGCTCGAATGAAGCAGTTTCTCCACTCGATGCCTGAGCGAATTAGAGCACAACTATGATCGCGCGCTGGGTTTGGTTCGTCATGATGATCGCCATCGGCATCGAGTTCGCACTCGGTGTGGCGTGCTTGGTGCTCGTCCCGATCGGACGATCTGATCAGTGGCTGCCTCCCCAGAGTAGGGGTGTGTACATCGCCCACGCTGTTCTGGGGGGGCTGCTGACGATCGGAGCGCTGGCCATCCTCGTTGCGGTTCTCGATGGCTCGAGGTTCGTGCGTCTCGGCGCACAGATGGGCCTCGTCGGGCTCATGCTCGGCGCCGGAGGTGGGACGTTATCCGTGTGGCACCCTTGGCGGCTGACAGGCATGGGGTTGATGTTCGTCGGAGGGCTCCTCGCCTTCTTCGGTTATGTCATTCCTCTCGCCGATGTCCCGGCGAAGGAACCGACCGGCTGACTTCCAATGTGGCCCTGTCCGGCGTATGAGGCTGGCCGGTTGATTCTCGTCGTAGATCTGGAAACGCCCTTCTCGAGCGGGTCGGCGAGACACGACGGAAGGCAGCCGTGGGAGTATCGTCGAGCGGTGATGTCACCCAGAGGCCTCATCCCGTTGACCGGCGCCAGGACCCCTGCCGCGTGGCCGTGGCCCGACGATCTCGACGCCATGATCGCTGCGCCAGGGTTCCACACGGTCCTGTTCGAGGACGATCGGGTCAGAGTTCTCGATGGACGTGTTCCACCTGGCGCCACCGTGCCTGTGCACACCCACCGGTGGGGTGGCGTTCTCTACATCCTTGCGACGAGCGACTTCGTCCGCCGAGATCCCGACGGGAATGTGGTGGCCGATACCAGAGCGTCGAAATCTACGCCGATCTTGGGTACAGCCGCCTGGGGCGCACCGCTGACGCCGCACTCTTTAGAGAACGTAGGCAGCGAGGAATTCCGCACCCTCACCGTGGAGTTGAAAGACGGGAGTGGGAACGAACCACCCGAATGAGAAGTCCCATTCGTGGGCGGTCTTCCTCTTCCCGCGAATCGGACCGGGGTGTGAAAATCTACGACTTCTTTTGGTAGGACACCGCCGAAACGACAAGGCTCCTTGCTCCGGCCCGTCGAGCAGAGGCACACGTTGGCGAGAGCCCGTTAGCGCCCGGCGTCCATGGGGTCTAGGGTGAGGTGGATCCTGAAAGAGAGTCCGAATGATTCTGGGAAACGCATTTGGCCCTGCCTTTCCCATCGTCCTCCTAGGGTTTGCACTTCCGCTGTGGGCGATCGTTGATGCCCTTAGTCGGCCCGCCGTGGCCTTCTATGCGGCAGGCTCACACAAGGTTGCGTGGGTCATCGTGCTGCTGGTCTTCACGTTCGTCTTGGGCATCGGCCTCCTCCTCGCCACGTTTTACCTCGTGAGCGTCCGGAGGAAGGTTCAGCAGCAGATGCAGCTGCGTCGCTGAACCAGCGGGCCGAGTAGGCGCGGAACCAGGGCAGGCCGGCGAAAAACCTTCCCTATCGCGGGGAGTCGCCCATGCGGTACTCGTGGGTCAGTTCGTCGAGCCGGGATTTCACGTCCTCCTCGAGCACGAATTCAGCTGCGTCCAAGCTCGCTGCACGCTGGTCAGGGTCGCTCGCCCCGATAATGGGCGCGGTGATCGTCTCGTTCGCCAATACCCAGGCGACGGACAGAGTCACGAGATTCATGCCAACCTCTCGCGCAATGGCGAGGAGGTTATCGACAGTGTCGAACTCTCGGTCGTGCCAATAGCGGCCTTGATACATCTGACCCGCGTTGCCCAGAGTAAAGCGACCGCCTTCGGCCGGCGGATCACCGCGTCGGTGCTTCCCCGACAGGAGGCCACCAGCGATCGGGTTGTACGGAATGACTCCCACACCCTCCTCGCCGCAGAACGGGAGCATCTCACGCTCTATCTGCCGGAACAACAGGTTGTAACGAGGCTGTACCGAGTCGAATCGTGCGAGCCCGAGCGTCTCGCTGCGCCCGATGGCACGGACCAACTGGTACGTGAGAAAGTTCGAGCATCCGATGTAGCGGACCTTGCCTTGGTGGACAAGATCATCGAGCGCTCCGAGCGTCTCGTCGATCGGGGTCGCCGAATCGAACCCGTGGAGCTGATAGAGGTCGATGTAGTCGGTCTGCAGGCGGCGTAAGGATCCATCAATTGCATCGAAGATGTGCCTTTTGGAGTTACCGGCGTCGAACGCTGACGGCCCGGTGCGTCCAAAGCATTTCGTGGCGAGGACGAAGCGGTCCCGCTTCCCATGCAGCCAGCGACCCAGGATCTCCTCTGTACGGCCCACGGTCGCGAGATCCCCTCCGAGTGGATAGACGTCAGAACTATCGATGAAGTCGATGCCGCCTTCCTCGGCTCGATTGAGAATCGAAATCGAAGTCGGCTCATCGCACTGCAAGCCAAACGTCATCGTCCCAAGACACAGTTTCGAGACTTGCAGGCCGGTTCGTCCAAGTCGTGAGTGGTCCACGTCTAGAAAGGTAGCGTTCCTGCTTCGATTCCCGCGGATCGGCGAGCGTGGGCAGCGTCGCAGGGCCTCTGTCCAGCGTGGGGGCACACCATGACCCGTCGCCTCTTTGTGGGGCGACGCCGCCCGCTATCTGCCGGTGCGTTCGCGGTGACTACACCCCGGCCAGCAGCAGGGCCGACGTTGGCCTTCTTCCAGCTCCTCCTGGGTCCGGCGAATGCGCCGTTCTCGGGTTATCTCCTGCTTGGCATCCTCGACCCAGCAGATGAACTCGTTGCGGGCCAGAGGCGTGATGTCCTGCCAGGCATCGAATGCAGTGGGGTTAGCGATCAGTGCCTTGCGCAGGTCTCCTGGAAGCTTGTGCACCACCCCACCGGGTACTCGCGCGCTCACCGGAACAGGGTAGCGGGGTCAGGTCGAAATGGAAGCGCGATTGTTGGCACCTGCCTGGCGTTCGAGCAGGTATTGGCGTGATGGGTTAGCCAGAGTCCTTATCGACGAATCGTTTTAGGGCACGTCCGTAACCGACGGTTCCACCCCTCTGGATCCCTCTACCGATCGGGCCCACGAGTCGAACGAGTGGACCGCCCGGGCGGGAGAACGCCTGGATCTCGAACCGAACGACCTGGTCCGGTGACATCGAAACGACGAACGCCTCCTCACCGTTCTCAGGATGGCCCGGCAGCGTCCCGTATGCGAAGCCCCATCGTGTTGGCCCATCGATCACGCCCACGATCCGGCAAGGCGCTGCGAGGGCCACGATAGGCGTCCCCAGAGCCACGACAACGGTCGCACCTGTCCGGATCTCCTGGTTATCGGGGAAGACACGCACGCCAGGCAGGCGATGCGCCTCCCACCTCTTCAGACCCATCATGGCTCGCCGAAACGTCCTAGCTCCGTTGCCAAGCAGGGTCTCATAGCGGTCGTGGCGAAACCCGTCCGGTTGCCTTCCCGCGAGCGTGGCCCCGATGTCGCTGTACGTCGGTCGCACCTTCTCAAGGTCCTCCAACATCTGCTCCATGGCGCCGGAATCCGATGCGCGGACGAACCTCATGATCCGCTTGTTATCAGGGGCAGCGCAATACGGGCGCAGTGCCCCATCCCGGCATTCGGCCATGTTGGCAGATGGCAAATCCACCCTAGTTCGGGTCCGCTCGGAGAAGCAGCGGCCTGATACGTGTCATCGCCTATAAAGGTGTATGGCCATAGTGATTGTGCAGGGAGTGTTCTCGGTTGACCCGAATGAACGGGACCGGTTCGTAGAGACAAGCCTTGAGGGCATGCGCTCTTCTCGGCAGGAAGAAGGCTGTCTCGAATACGTGATCGCTGTTGACCCCCTCGACGGGGAGCGCGCGATTCTGTCCGAGCGATGGGAATCAATGGATCACCTGCAAAAGCACCTTTCTCGTCAGCAGAATGCGGCTCGGGATGTCGCCCCGAGGCCGGTACCTCGGAGTGTTGAGATCACTCTTTTCGAGGTGGCGACTTCACGTCCTCTCCGCTGACAGACGTGATTGTCACGAAGATGTACTTCACGACAATGGGCGACTACGCGTCGTGGTGTACGAGACAGACCGGTGCGTCGGCTGGGAACCGGAAACGCCGATCACGCCAGGAACGGGTCATGCAGGAGATTCCAGAAGGTCCCGAAGCAACACGGGTGACAGAAACGTACCACTGCACGGACTCCCCCGAGAGCGCGAGCCAGGGGACAATTCGCAATGCATGGGTCGCTGGCACGAACGAGACACTGGAGCGACTCGACCAGGTCTGCACGACGCAAGAAGGAAAAGGTTGAGCCGGCCAACGGTGCCATTCGATCGAGCGAGCATTCGTCGATGCACTGGATCCAGTCGTGCCTCGAGGCAGGACCGTTGATTCGTCCCCGGTCCCCGCTGCGTCCCGGCAGATCGGGGCACACTGTTTGGTCGGGGTGATTGCTAGTTCGGCCACTCGTAACACACGTCGGGGGCTTGCTCCTCGTTGTTGCCCATCGTCATAGCAGTGGAGACGAATCCGTGTGCTTCATAGAAACGTCGGGCATCGAGATTGCTCTGAAAGGTCCAGAGTTTGAGTCCGGTCGGACGCAGTCTCATCGCATGCTCGAGCAGTGCCCCTCCGATGCCCCTTCCCGTCGAGGCCGGGTCGACATAGAGCTGATCGATCCACTCTTCGTCGAGCACCATCAGGGCTATTGCTTGGCCGGTTCTGACGGCGACCCAAACCTCGCGGGTCGGCAGTACGACCTGCTCGAACCATCGGTGCACTTCCTCATCCGTGTGGATGGTTGGAGGAATCGATGGGACGGAAGCTGTCCGAGAACGGAGCCACAGCGCAGCAAGAGAGCTCGCCTCACCTGAGACTGGGTTCCGGATCTCCATGCCACATCATGTCTCCGGGCCGGCGGTAGTCACTAGGGGGCACTCCGAACGCGAAATGGAGACACCGAGCGCCAATGAGCCCGGCCTGGCCATACTGCTCCATGGTGAACACCAACGAGTCCGGCCAACGGCTAGTGAATGCGGTCGCGGAAAGAACCCAAAACATCGCCAACAGCCTGCGTGCACTCAGCAATGAGGAGTTACATGAGTCCTCCGAGTTACCGGAGTGGAGCCGCCTGACCATCGCATGTCACCTTCGATTCGGGGCCGAGTCACTCACCCGAATGACACGCTCGGCTGTGCGAGGCCTACCCGTGGCCTACTACCCCGAGGGACGCGACGTACAGCGTCCCCGGACATTGGTGCCGCTTCCGGGGGAGTCACCCCACGATGTCGTGGAGTCACTGGCGGGCCTCAGCGAGGAACTGAACAAGGAATGGTCGAGCGTCGATCCCGATTCCTGGGGTGCACAAGTCGTCGAACCCCCGGAGAACCGAGATCTCGGTCCAGTCCCTCTCCGTCACCTTCCCCTCCTGAGGCTTACAGAGGTTGAAGTCCACGGTACCGACCTGGGGTTGAACCTTGGCGGCTGGAGCGAGATCTTCATCAGCAGCGCGCTCCCTATGCGCCTGGAGTGGTTGAACACCCGTCGAGCCAACCACCGAGTATTCGACACGGACCAAGAAGGCTCCTGGCTCCTTGTGGCCACCGATGGACCCACCTACAAGGTGACCGTGAACGGCTCCGACGTCGACTCCCACACCGCGCGTTCCGATACCCGGGCGAGGGCCGTCATCGTAGCCACCAGTCGGGATCTTCTTGCCCTGCTGCTGGGCCGCGCCGTCGACACTCCACCCGTCATCACGGGCGACACCGCGTTCGGGCGATCCTTTTGTGGGACCTTTCCTGGTCCTTAGAAATTGAGCGGCCCGACTGCCGGCATCTACCCGGGGAACCGCCCCAAACGCGAACCAGACCGAGCTCAAGAGCTCTGTCCCGAAGCGATCCGGGCCGACAGACCCTCCCGCGTCAGGTCGGAACTGTGGTCTTCGGGGCCGTCCACTCTGCTGGCGCGCCGCGGATCCTCTCTGGCCGGCATGCCTCGCCGCATCTGAGCGTTCGCAGTGACGTCGTCAGTCGCCGCGTCCCCGCGCTGGTAATTGGTTTCTTGATTCTCATGACGATTGTCACCGTTGCACTCGCGCTCGTCGCCAATGCGGATGGCGCACGCCATTCAGCCATTCTGGCCAGCGTGGTCGTGGCCGCACTCGTTCTCATTGGAGGACCGAGACTGATGGACACTGTGCGTCGACGTGCCGAGCAGCGCCTCGGTGCTTCGTGAGTACCGCCAAATTCGACGAGATCATCCATCCCAGCACTCGTTTGTCCATCGTCGCGCTCTTGGCGTCGACCGACTGGGCGGATTTCTCGTTCGTGCGTGATCGCCTGGGTATGTCTGATTCAGCCCTCTCAAAGCAGTTCTCGATTTTGGAGGGCGCGGGATACGTCACGATCGATCGACCGGTGACCGACAGCAGGCGACGAGTTCGTGTAGGCCTTACCGACGGCGGCCGCAAGGCCTTTGAGGGACACGTGGCTGCCTTGCAATCGGTCATTGCCATTGCCGAGTCGGTGTCTCCCTAGCTCCGACGAACGGGTGGACGGCGTCGCACGTGGCGGAGCCGGCGTACCTGGAAGGCGGATCTCGTAGCCGGGGCGGTCCCCTCGCTCTAATTCGGTTTTGCTCTAGATCCGCAGATGCTCGAGAGCGGCAGCAACGGAGACGGCCATGGCGCCGCCTATCGTCGCTCGCGAGGCATCCGACCGGTCGGCCCGGGTGAGGACGGCGATCGAATAGGCCTCTCCATCGGGGTCAGTGATGAGCGCGATCTCATTGAACACACGCCGAAAGAGTCCACCGCTCTTGGCCTCGAGAGTCCCCCCGTCGGGAACCGCCCCAGCGAGACGCCGGGTCACCTGCTGGGACATGACGCGGCGAAGCGTGACGCACGCGTGCGGACTGGCGGCGGTACCGGCCCAGACGGCCGCGAGCAACCGGGTTGCATCCTTCGCCGTTGTCCGCGATGCCTGCAGGGGATCGAGTGCTCGACATCGGTCGATGCGCTCCGGATCGGTGGCCAGAGCCTGGGCGTCTGGTCCCATCTCACCGTTTTGCGCCGCCACGAGTTCGGGGTAGTTCCGATGGCCCGTGTCCGTCGCCATGCCGTCCAGCATCGCCTGGACGTTCTCGACCACGACCGTGTCTCGGCAACCGACGGCGCGCAGGCGCTCATTGACCGCCGGGATACCGACGGCAGCGATGACGGCGTCAGCGGCTGCGTTGTCGCTAATCGTCAACATCAGGTAGCTGAGATCACGAAGCGACACGGCGACGGTGTCCTCGAACTGTGAGATCCCGACGGGTCCGGGCGTTCGACGGGCAGGTTCAAGCGCGACAGTCTCCGTCGGGTCTAGTCGTCCCACGTCGGCCTGGGCATAGAACTCAAGGCCGATGGGGACTTTGACCACGGAAGCAAGGATGTGCGGCCTGTCGGCATCGTGCGAGACCTCGGTGCCGTCCGACAGGCGTACGACATGAAGTGAACCGATGCAGCCCGCCTCATCGAAGAGGCGTGTGAAGTCCATCGTCATCTATTCTGTCCGACCTGCCCACCACTCGGCACGGTTGGCGGATGCGTGGTGGGACGCCCGTCATTCCGCCGATCCAGTCGAGCGGACACCAGGACGGCCTGGACTCGGTCACATCGGCTCACATCCGTGGGTACGAACGCGGCGACCCGCTAGTTCGACGCCTCCCGAGCAGCCGCCTCAACCTTCATCCGATAGGCCTCCCACTCCGCCGCGGTTCGTTCCGCCATGTTGCTTCCCGGCCCCGTGAGACCGGCAGTGCCGTCAATGAGCTCGCGAATGATGTCGGCGTGGCCCGCGTGGCGGGCGACCTCGGTAGTCACGTGGACCAGCACCCGATGAAGCGTGACCTCGCTCCGATCGTCGGGCCACCACGGAACATGTCCAACGGCGTCGATTGCCAGCGTCTCGATGGTGGCGTCGCTGTGGGCGCTGGTCCGATCGAACAAGGTGACGATGTCCCCGACCGACTCGTCCGCGCGAGCCCACATTTCGTCGTCCATCTCGGCCCCATCCTCCTCCCATGGAAAATGCTCGGGAAAGGGCCGGCCGAAGGTTACGCCGAAGTAGCCCGCCTGGACGCCGGCGACGTGCTTCACCAGACCGAGGATGTTGGTCGCTGTTGGCGTCATCGGCCTGCGTGCGTCGTAGACCGACAGTCCGTCGAGCTTGCTGAGGAATCCTTCTCTTCCACGTTGCAGGTAGCGCAACAGGTCTTCTTTCGGGTCGGAGACGGCCACGTCGTACATATTTGCAGTCGTGCAACCCAAGCTCCCTGAGTCGGGATCCTGCGCTCGGAAAGGCGTCCCATAGCGAGAAGGATTGGTGCCGAGTGTGCCTGCTGGAGACTTCTGGGACGGGGCCGGCGGTACGAGCCACTCGACCCACGGTGGGAGGTGCGCCTCGAAGTCGGCACCCTCGCGGAGAGGGCTGACCCACGCCGGCCCGGTCAGCCCGGTGGCACCTGCCAGTTCACGAGATCGCTGCTCCGTGCCAGGCCGATGCGGGCGTGGCCCCACCCCCCGAACCGCGTGAGCTCGGTGCTGCCGGCGTAGGTCAGGTAGTCCTCGCCCTGCGGACCCACGCACAGAAAGGCGGAGTTGGCGTGCTCGAAGCCCACGCCCGAGATCCCGGTGCCGCTGTTGAACGGCTGGTCGGGTAACGACAGTTCCCTCCCGGGGCTCCAGCGCAGCCACGTGGAGGGTGTGGCGGGGTAGCCCGGCCCTAGCGTGAAGATGAATGGTTGGTCGAGGGTGTTCGACGTCGCCACCAGATGCCAGACGCCATCGACGGTGACGAACTCGTAGTTCTCGACGGTGTCGTTGTACACCACAATGTCGGGCTGGCCTACGAGGTGGAACGACCCGGACAGCCCGGGCGCCCAGGCGATCTCGAAGTGCTGCACCGTCGTCCCCGCTTTGAACCCCAGGATCACCCCGTCGCCGGTGAAGGCGAGGGCGCCATCGATCATGCGGTGTGCGAGCCTGCGTCCGAGGGGGTGCGGGGGCGACCAGGACCGCAGTGACGCGTCGTTGGTCGTGCGATAGGCCAGCCCCTGCGGTGTCTGGTAGGTGAGGATGAACGTTCCCGAGGGTGAGCGGACGATGTCGGGTGAAGCGGCGTTGTCGGCGATGACCCGCGGCGACGTCCAGTGTCGCAGATCCGGGCTCGACGACACGGCGACGCTGAAGTGCACATGGGGAGCGGCGCGCAGCTCCGTCATATCGCTGTAGAGCATGTGCCATGCGCCGCCCGACCACTGCAGCGCTTGATCCTTCACGCCGATCGCGGGGAACGAGAGGACGGGATTGCTGAGCGCGGACCAGTCGACGGACGGGGGCGGCCTCCCGACGATGCAGGCGTGATCCTGCCCCCGTGCCACGTTCGCCGCCCCTGATTGGCTTCCCCCGACCACCAGAGCGACGGACGCGGCCGCGGTCGTCGCTGCGACAAGGAGGCTTCGCACGTCGGCACGCTACGGCAGACTGGGTGGACGATGCAGACGATCGGGCTGGACATCGACACCTCCCGGGAGCGCATCGTCGACCTCACGGCGCAGCTCGAGCGCTTCTGCGCCGGACTGGGCGACGGGCTGGTCAACGTCTTCGTGCCGCACGCCACCGCGGGCGTCGCCCTGATGGAGACCGGCTCACACTCCGAGAGCGACCTGCTGTCCGCGCTGGAGCGCCTCTTGCCCCGCGACACCCGCTACCAGCACGCACATGGATCACCCGGCCATGGGGCCGATCACCTCTTGCCCGCCCTCGTGAGCCCGTCGGTGACGCTGCCGGTCCTGGGGGGCCGGGTCGCCCTCGGGACCTGGCAGTCCGTTGTCCTAGTGGATCTGAACGTCGACAACCCTTGGCGTCACGTGCGCTTCAGCTTCGTGCCCGCCTCGGGAGGCTGAGCGTCGTCAGCCGGCCGGGTCGTGTCCCGCGCCATCATGCGCTGCCAGGCCGGGTCCACCAGAGGCGCCTCGGTGCTGTGGGCATTGCCCGACACGATGTCGAGCATGCGACGCGGGGGGACCTCGATGAAGACGCCCTCGGCCTCCGCCGTCAGCTCGCCCTGGGAGTAGATGCCGCCCCAGGCGAAGACCTTGCGCCCCTCCTTGCCGGTGTGGCGAGCGGCCAACAGGAGTGGGGCCAGCAGCGGCGTCGGCCGCCTGTAGCGGATCTTCAAGGTGCCCGTCATCGCCCCCTGGCCGGCCAGGATGTTGGACATGCCGAGCAGCTCGTCGAACAGCTCGGCGATGACCCCGCCGTGCACGCAGGTCGGCGGTCCCTCGTACGCGTAGCCGAAGGTCACCCGGCCCCGGACCTCGCGGGCTCCGTTCTCTCCCTCCACCGCCCACACCTCGACCGGCGGCGCCACCGGGTTGCCATACCCGATCACCGGGCTGGTCGAGAAGATGTCCTGGGGGTGCCCTTCGGCGAAGGGCTGGTTGCGGGTGCGCTTCTCTTCCCGGGCGGCCGCTTCGAGACGGTCCGCCACGGCAGTCACATGGGTTGCCGCCTCCGTGATGTGCTCTTCGCGCAGCGGCTGGCCGACCATCACCGCAATGACCCGACGCACCCCAGCGGCCAGACCGTTCAGCGGCTCGTCACCCGCCGTCCTCGACGGGCCGTCGACTCCGGGGTACCCCCCGCCGGGCGGCGGGTCGAACGGGCGCTCCGCGTCGCTCACGTGCGGGTGTAGTTGGGCGGGCGTTTCTCGGCGAAGGCCTTCTGCCCCTCGGCGGCGTCGTTGCTGGCGAAGATGGGCCAGCCGATCTCGAGCTCGCGGGCCAGCCCGTCCACCTCGGACATGCCCTCGGTCTCGCGCACGCTGCGCTTGATCGCCTCGACCGCCAGCGGCCCGTTCGCCCCGATCACGGCGGCGATCTCGAGCGCCTTGTCCAGCGCGTTGCCGTCAGGGACGACGTGCCCGATGAGGCCGATGCGCAGAGCCTCCTCGGCCGGCACCTCGCGGGCGGTCAGCAGCAGCTCCATGGCCAGCGTGTGGGGGATCTGCCGGCGCAGCCGCACGGTCGAGCCGCCGAGGGGGAACAATCCCCGCTTGGCCTCGAAGACGCCGAAGATGGCACCCTCGCCCGCCACCCGGATGTCGGTGGCCTGCAGGATCTCCGTACCGCCGGCCACGGCCCAGCCCTCGACGGCGGCGATGAGCGGCTTGCGCAGGTCGTAGTGGCGCAGCAGCGCCTTCCAGTGCAGGTCGGGGTCCTCGGCCGTGCGGGACTGGTACTTCTCGGCGTCGCTGCCCCCCATGGCCTTGAGGTCCATCCCGGCGCAGAACGTCCCTCCGGCGCCGGTGAGGATGGCGCACCGGATGTCGTCGTTGCCGTCGATCTCCTCCCACGCGTCCTTCATGCCGACCAGCATGGGAAGGCTCAGCGCGTTCTTGGCCTCGGGCCGGTTCATGGTGACGATGGCGGTGGCGCCGTCGCGTTCGAACGTCAGGTGCTCAGTCGTGACCACGGTCCCCTCCAGAGGTAGGCGCCGGAATGAAAGATCGGATGAGGCAGAAGGGTGCGGTCGCCGCTCAGAGCCGCTCGATGATGGTGCCGGTCGCCAGCGCGCCGCCGCAGCACATGGACACGAGCCCGTAGGTCTTGTCGCTGCGCTCGAGCTCGTGCAGGATCGTCGTGATCAACCGGCTCCCCGTCGCGCCGACGGGGTGGCCGATGGCGATGGCGCCACCGTTGACGTTGACCTTGTCCATGTCGGCGTCGTGCACACGGGCCCAGCTCATCACGACGGAGGCGAAGGCCTCGTTCACCTCGAAGAGGTCGATGTCCTTCATGGTCATGCCCGCCTTGGCCAGCACCTTGGTCGTCGCCGCTATCGGACCGTCGAGGTGGTAGTACGGGTCCGAGCCGACGAGCACCTGTGCCACCACGCGGCCCCGGGGCCTGAAGCCCTCCGCCTTGGCGCGGTCCTCGGACATCCAGAGCACGGCGGCCGCGCCGTCCGAAATCTGCGAGGAGTTCCCCGCTGTGTGCATGCCGTCGGGCAGCACCGGCTTCAGCTTGGCCAGTCCCTCGGCCGTGGTGTCGCGCGGGCCCTGATCCTTGGACACCACCATCTTCTCGCCGGAGTGCTCGCCCCGCGGGCCCTCCTCGCCGACGATGGGAGCCTCGACGGAGACGAGCTCGCGAGCGAAGCGGTCCTCGGCCACGGCGACCGCCGCCTTCTTCTGCGACTCCAGGCCGAGCCAGTCGACGTCGGCGCGGCTGATGTCGTACTTCTTGGCGATGCGCTCGGCCGCCGTGAACTGGTCGGGCATGTCGTAGGGCAGATCGGCGGGGATAGCCCGGCCGACCCCGGCCGCCGCATTGGCACCCAGCGGCACCCGGCTCATGGCCTCGACGCCGCACCCGATCGCCGTGTCGACGGCGCCGGCGGCGATCAGATTGTTCACGAAGTGGTTGGCCTGCTGCGAGGAGCCGCACTGGCAGTCGACGGTGGTGGCCGCGACCTCGTAGGGCAGGCCGGCCAGGAGCCAGGCCGTCCTGGTCACGTTGAACCCCTGCTCCCCCGCCTGGGTGACGCATCCGCCGACGACCTGCTCGACCGACGCCGGGTCGATCCCCGCCCGCTTGACCACCTCGACCTGGGCGGCGCCCAGCATGTCGGGCGCACGGAGCCCCGACAGCCACCCGTTGCGCTTCCCGATGGGGGTGCGGACCGCCTCGATGATTACCGGCTGCGCCATGGCTGACGTTCCTCCTGCTGCCACTCCCGGCCCTCGGCCGGCTGCCCTCGATGGGCGATTTCTAGAACCTGTTCTAACTTTAGCACCCGCCCTCCGGGCCGACCCCGGAAGTCTGCCCGGGCTGCAACGCCGGGCGCCAACGCCGTTCCGCCGGACCGGAACGACTCATCAGAGGTGCTTGAGCAGCTCCCGTGCGATAACGACCTTCTGCACCTGGTTGGTGCCCTCGTAAATCTGGGTGACCTTGGCGTCGCGTAGGAAGCGCTCGACGGGGAAGTCCTTGGTGTAGCCGTAGCCACCGAGCAGCTGCACCGCGTCGACGGTGATCGCCATGGAGGCGTCCGAGGCGAAGGCCTTGGCCATGGCGCCGAACCGCGTCAGCTCGCCGGTCGGGTCGTCGTCGACCATGGCACACGCCCGGTACACCAGGGCGCGGGCCGCCTCGTTGCGCATGGCCATCTCGGCCAGCATGAAGCGCAGGCCTTGCAGGTCGGCGATCGGTGCGCCGAAGGCCTGACGCTGCTTCATGTAGGCCCCCGAGTAGTCGATGGCGCCCTGGGCGATGCCGACCGCCTGCGCCCCAATGGTGGGCCGACTGCGGTCCAGCGTGTGCATGGCGATGGTGAAGCCCTGGCCCTCGAGGCCGATGCGATGCGAGACCGGGACGCGGACGTCGTCGAGCACCACCTCGCCGGTCGGGCTGCCCCGTAGTCCCATTTTGTCTTCGTGCTTGGCGATGCGGATTCCCCACTCCTTCTCCACCAGGAAGCACGAGATACCGCGCCCGCCCGCGTCGGGGTCGGTCTTGGCGAAGACGATGTAGACGTCGGAGATCCCGGCGTTCGTGATCCAGTACTTGGCGCCTGTCAGGACGTAGTCGTCCCCGTCGCGCACGGCGCGGGTCCGCATGGCGGCCACGTCACTGCCGGCGTCGGCCTCGGACAGGCAGTAGCTGGCCTGGATCTCGCCGGCGGCGACCCGAGGCACGTAGGCGCGCTTCAACTCCTCGCTGGCCCAGTTCATGACTGGCAGCATCCCGAGCTTGGAGATGAGGATGGTGAGCGCCGTGGAGGCGCAGACCCGTGCCACCTCCTCGACGGCGATCGCCTGCGTGACGGTGTCCGCTCCGGCGCCGCCGTAGGCCTCCGGGATGCCGAGTGCAGGCAGCTCCATCTCCTTGCAGGCCTCGAACGACTTCCACGGGAACTCGGCGTTGCGGTCGACCTCGGCCGCGTGCGGGGCGACCTTCTCCTCGCAGAAGGTGCGCAAGCTCTCGCGGAAGTCTCGCTGGACGTCGGTCAGGGCGAAGGTCGAGGTGCTCACGGTGCCATTCTCGCAGGCGGCGCGCCGCGGCGGTTCGCCCGGCCCGGGTCCGCCGTCAGTGGGCGTGCAGGTGCCTGATCAGGAGCCCGGACAACTCGACGGGCGCCATCTCGGGGATCCAGTGGGACACGTTGTCCAGTACCTCAAAGGTGTAGGGCCCCTGCACGCACTCGGCGGTGTTCTGGGCCGCCGCCCACCCGAACGCCTCGTCTCCGGTGGACCAGACGTAGAGCGTGGGCACGCACACCGGGTCCAGTCCGACGAGGGCAGTGCCGTCCATGGCCCGGTACCAATTGAGGGCCGCCGTGAGAGCGCCCGGCTCGGTGAGCGCGGCGACGTACATCCTGGCGTCCTCGTCGTCGAGGCCCGTCTCCGCGAAGAGCGTGGCCAGTCCGCCGCCCGCGCCGTCGGCGCCGAGCAGCAAACGCTCTGGCACCTCGGGCGTGCGATAGGCGCCCATGGACGCGCCGTAGGCCGCCTGGGTCGGGTCCATGCCGCGCAGCGCATCCTGCAGCGCGAGCGGGTGCGGCGTCGACACCACGCTGAGCGTGCGGACGCGGCCGGGATGGCGCGTGGCCACGATCCAGGCCAGCATGCCGCCCCAATCGTGTCCCACGAGGTCGAACGTCTCCATCTCCATGGAGTCGGCCAGGGCGACGACGTCGTTCAGGAGGTGTTCGGTGGCGTAGTCGCCGACGTCTGCCGGGCGAGCACCCATGCAGTAGCCACGCTGGTCGGGCGCCACGGCGCGGTACCCCGCCCTTCCCAACGCCCACAGCTCGTCGCGCCAGGCCCACGACGTCTGCGGGAAGCCGTGCAGCAGCAGGATCTTCCGCCCGTCGCGCGGGCCACAGGCGCGACCGGTAAAGGTCAAGCCGCCCGCCTCGATCTCGAGCCGGTCGATCGCCCCGATTGCGTCCACGACGGTGGCGTGCACCGCGCCTAGGCGGCCGTACCGCCCCCAGCGCGGACCTCATCGGGGCTCAGCCGCAGTGCCTCCTCGGGGACGGAGTCGACGAGCGCCCGCTGGGCCACGTAGTCGTGGGAGACGGACGAGAACGCCGCCCGCCGCGTGGCCCGGACGTCTGCCGGGGCATCATCGAGAAAGCCCCAGAGGTTGAGGGCGAGCCGGACGTCATAGATGCAGGGCGCCCGGCCGAACAGGGCGGCCCGCTTGGACGCCACCAAGGCGACGCCGAGCAGCACATCGTGCGGCGACTCGCCCTCACCCAGTTCGAGCTCGTCCGCGAAACGATGAGCGAGGCGGAGCGCGAAGCCGGAGTCTGGCCCCGGCGTCCCGATGCCGGCGCCGCGGCGCATGGTGGGCCCGACCAGCTCGGCTGGGCGTGAGGTGGTCCAAGGCCCCGGCACGTGCAGGTGCCGGGCGGGCCGGACCTGGTCCGCCTCGGCGATGGGCACGAAGGTGGGCTGCGTCATGCGCGGGAGACTAGCCGAGGGGTTCCGGCGAACCCATTCCGCGCTCGCCGAGCCCGCCGTCCTGCAGCAGCCGTACGACGTGCAGCGCGATCGACGACGGGCGCTCGGCGTCGTGGAAGACCTCCTGGTCCGCGGAGCGCAGGTTGGCCCCTGTGGTCAGCGGCTCACCGGTGCCAGCGTTGCGGTTGAAGAGCGGGTGGGCGCCGCTCGACACCTGGAGACGGATGCGGTGGCCGGCCCGGAACGTGTTGGCGGTGGGCCACATGGCGATGTCGAGCTTCCAGACACCGTCCTCCTGCTTGTCGACCGAGCCGGGCGACAACCGGACGATGCCGTCGCTCAGGTTGTTGGATTTGCCCTTCTCCGACACGTCGCACAGACGCACGAAGAAGTCGGTGTGCTCGAGCGACGAACGGGCGTAGAGCGACACCGTCAGCGGGCCGATGACCGTGTGGTCCTCGGTGAGCACGGGGCTGGTGTAGGTGAGAACGTCGCGACGTCGCTCGCGCCGGCCCTGCTGCTTGCGGCCCGCCGTAGCCATGTTGAGCGACGGGCCGCCCACGGCGGGGGTCGGGTCGTTCGGGTTGTAGTGGTACCTGTCCGGCGCGCTCTCCTCGCCCGGCGTGGCCTGCGTGAGGGTGCCCCCCCGTCCGAGATACCAGCGTTCGGTCTCCCCCGCCGGCGGCCACAGTGAGAACTCCTGCCAGGTGCGCGATCCCATGACGAAGACGCGCACCGGCGCGTCCGACGGGGTGTCGCGCCGCGTCCCGAGCTGGGCGTCGAACCACCGTGGCCCGTCCCGCACCGTCTCGGCGAACAGGGCGGGGCTCGAGTGCGTCCACGGGCCGATGATGAGTCGGACCGTGCGCCCGGCGCGCCGGAGCGCCTCGTAGTCGTCCACCTGCGAGCGGAGGAAGAGGTCGTACCAGCCGCCGATGAAGCTGGCCGGCGGGACCTTCTCCAGCCGGCGCCCGAAGTCGACGCCGTCCCACCACGGGTCTCCGGGGGCGCTGTGCTCGAGCCAGTCCTGATAGAACGGCATGGGCTCGGCGATGGCGGCGGTGTCGCACTTCCCGATAGGAAGGACGGCGCTCGCCGTCGTCACCACGCGGGCGCCCCGCAGCTGCGTGCGCAGCACGGTGCGCCACCCGAGCTCCTGGTTCTTGATCTGCTGCAACCACGCCAGCGTCGTCTCGAGCGCGAACGCGCCACCGGGGTACACGACGGAGTCGCGGAAGTTCGCCGCGGTCACTTGGAAGCTCAGCGCCCGGAGGTAGTCCGGTGCGTCCTGCGCCACCGCCCACTGCGTCATGCCGAGGTAGCTCCCGCCCCACATGACGAGGCGGCCGTCGAACCAGGGCTGGGCCGCCACCCACTCGAGCGTGGCCCGCCCGTCGGCTTGCTCGTTGCGCACCGGGGCGAACTCGCCCCCGGATCCGAACGTCCCGCGACAGCTCTGCACGACCACCTGGTACCCGCGCTCCGCGTACAGGCGGCCGAGCGGGCCCATCACGGAGCGCCCGTAGGGAGTTCGGATAAGCACGGTCGCCAACTCGCCCGATGGAGCGGTGGGGTACCAGCGGTCGGCCAGGAGCTCCACGCCGTCGGGCATCTTGGCACTCAGGCCACGCTCGACCGAGACGGCAGTCGTCAGTGGCGCCGGGAGTTTGACCACGGATGCTGCGATCCGGCTCCACACGGTCATTGACGACCCCCTGTACGTGACGGGTGGGGCTGTGCCCGCCTCAGGAGGCGTGGAGCAGCCCGAACACGATCGAATCGTAGAGGGCCTGCCAGCTGGCCTCAATGATGTTCTCCGAGACCCCGATGGTGGTCCAGGTCCGTTGCCCGTCCGTCGTGTCGACGAGGACCCGCGTCACGGCGCCCGTCCCCCGACCGGTGTCGAGGACGCGCACCCGGTAATCGGTCAGGTGGATGTGGTCGAGCGCCGGGAACTTGGTCCCGATGGCGGCGCGCAGCGCACCGTCCAGTGCGTTGACCGGGCCGTTGCCCTCGGCGACGGCGACGATGCGTTCCTGCCCGACGTGCACCTTCACCGTGGCCTCGGTCGTGACCCCTGGCGAGGCCTCGACCTCGGCCTCGGCGGCCGCGGGCCTGTCGGCCTGGCTCCGGCGGCCGTGGTCCGTGATGACGCGGAACGACTCGACCGTGAAGTAGTCGGCCACCCAGCCGGTCGCCCGCCGCAGCAGCAGCTCCAGGGAGCCGTCGGCCACCTCGAAGTGGTACCCCTCGTGCTCCAGGCGCTTGAGCTCGTCGAGCACCCGGCCGATGACCTCTCCGTCGAGCTCGAGTCCGAGCTCGTCCGCCTTCATCGAGAGCGTCGACCGGCCGGCCATCTCCGAGACGACGACCCGAGTCCCATTGCCCACGAGGTTGGGCTCGACATGCTCGTAGAGGTCGGCGCTGCGCGCCACGGCGCTGGCGTGCAGGCCGCCCTTGTGGGCGAAGACCGAGTTGCCGACGTAGGGCTGCTGCGGGTTGGGCGCGATGTTGACCAGTTCCGCGATGTGGTGTGCCACCGGCGTGAGGCGCTCGAGGCGATCGGCCGGGATGGTGCGGATATTGAACTTGAGCGACAGATTGGGTATGGCCGCCGACAGGTCCGTGTTGCCCGCCCGCTCGCCGTAGCCGTTGATACACCCCTGCACCTGGGTCGCCCCGGCCTGCACGGCCACGAGCGAGTTGGCCACCGCGCAGCCGGCGTCGTTGTGGCAGTGGATCCCAAGCTGTCCGCTCGTGCGCTGCCGTACGTCGGCAACCGCCTGCCCCACGTCGTCGGGCAGCGATCCGCCGTTGGTGTCGCACAGCACCAGCGCCTCGGCGCCTGCTTCTTCCGCCGCCGCCAGTACGGACAGCGCGAAGTCGGGATTGCGCCGGTAGCCGTCGAAGAAGTGCTCCGCATCGAGGAAGACACGCAGGTCGTGCGCTCGTAGGAACCGCACCGAATCGGCCACCATGGCCACCGCCTCGTCGAGGGAGGTGCGAAGGGCCTCAGCGACGTGGCGGTCCCACGACTTGGCCACGATGCAGGCGATCGGGGCGCCGGCCTCCACGAGATTGGCCAGGACGCCGTCGGTCTCCGGCTTCACGCCCGCCCGCCGGGTGGAACCGAACGCCACCAGGGTGGCGCTGGTCAGCGTCAGTTCCTTCTTGGCCCGGGCAAAGAATTCGACGTCCTTGGGATTCGCCCCGGGCCAGCCACCCTCGATGAAGGTGACACCGAGGTGGTCGAGCTGCTCGGCCACCCGAAGCTTGTCGTCGACGGTGAGCGACAGGCCCTCCTGCTGGCTGCCGTCCCGCAGAATGGTGTCGAAGATGTCGACGGCCTCGGGTAGCTCGGGAACGGCGAAGTCGTGGGCGTGGGCGCTGTGGCCGTGCGCGTGGGTGTGCCGTAGCCCGCCGTGGCTGTGGCCGTCGCCGGCGGCGTCAGTCGACATGGTCCAGCCATTCCTTGTACTGGTCCACCTCACCACGGACCGTGGAGAAGTAGGTCTGCTGGATCTCCTTGGTGATCCGGCCGGGGTGGCCGGGCCCGACGGGGCGGTCGTCGACGGCGCGGATCGGCACCACCTCGGCGGCGGTGCCGGTGAGGAAGGCTTCGTCCGCCAGGAAGAGGTCGGTGCGGATGATGGGCTCGTGGCGGACCTCGTAGCCGAGGTCGCGCGCGATCGTCTCTACGGAGTCCTGCGTGATGCCCGCCAGCGCGCCGGCATCGGACGTCGGTGGCGTGCTGATGACTCCGTCGCGCACGATGAAGATGTTCTCACCTGTGCACTCGCTGACGTTGCCGTTCGGAGCGAGGAGGATGGCTTCGTCGTAGCCCGCGTTGAGCGCCTCGACCTTGGCCAAGGAGGAGTTGGCGTACATGCCGGTGCCCTTGGCCGCGGTCGGCACCGCGTTGGGGTCGTGGCGCCTCCATGAGCTGACCTTGCACGAGACCCCGTTGGCGATGCCCTCGTCGCCCAGGTAGGTGCCCCAGGGCCACGCCGCCACCGAGACGTTGACCGGGCAGGGCAGGGGGTTGAGGCCCATTTCGCCGTAGCCGAGGTAGATCAGCGGGCGGATGTAGCAGCCGTCATTGAGACCGTTGACGCGCACGACGAGCCGCGTCGCCTCAATGATCTGTTCGACGGTGAACGGCACGTCGATGAGGAAGATCCTGGCTGAATCGAACAGGCGGCGGATGTGGTCACCGAGCCGGAACACGGCGACGCCGCGGCTGGTTGGGTAGGCCCGGATGCCCTCGAAGACGCCGGAGCCATAATGCATCGTGTGCGTGAGCACGTGCACGGTGGCGTCGGCCCAATCGACCAGCTCGCCATCCATCCAGATCTTCTCGGTCGTGGTGATCGGCATGACGGCTACAGCCTTTCTGCGATGGCGTCGCCCACCGCAGTGGTGGAGAGCGCTTCGGTAGAGATGGACGGCGTTGACATGGAATCGGCCTGGGCGCTGAGCGCCTTGAGAATGCGCCCGGCGGCGTCGGACTCGCCGAGATGCTCGAGCATGAGGGCGGCCGAGTGGATGGCGGCCAGTGGGTTGGCGATGCCCTTGCCCGCGATGTCGTGGGCGGCCCCGTGCACTGGCTCGAAGAGGGAGGGGCCAGTGCGGGCCGGGTTCAGATTGGCCGACGCGGCGAAGCCGATGCCGCCGGCGACCGCTCCGGCGAGGTCGGTGAGGATGTCACCGAAGAGATTGTCGGTGACGATCACGTCGTAACGCTTCGGCTGTTCCACCAAGTAGATGCACGCGGCATCGACGTGGTTGTAGTCCCACTCGACGTCGGGGTATTCGCCGGCCACCTCGGTGACGGTGCGGTTCCACAGGTCGCCGGCGAAGGTCAGGACGTTCGTCTTGTGCACAAGTGTCAGGTGGTTGTTCCGACGGCCTGCCAGCTCGAAGGCGAAGCGCACGCAGCGCTCCGCACCCATGCGGGTGTTGACTGAGCCCTGGGTGGCCACCTCGTAGGGGGTCCCCTTGCGCAAGAACCCGCCCTCGCCGGCGTAGGTCCCCTCGGTGTTCTCCCGCACCACGGCGAAGTTCGCGCCCTCGGCGATCGACCCGGGCACCCCGCTGAACGGGCGCAGGTTGACGTAGAGGTCGAGCTCGAAACGGATCTTGAGCAGGAGCCCCCGTTCCAGGGTGCCGGGCGGGAGGGTGGTGTCGCCGACGGGCGGTCCCACGGCGCCGAGCAGGATGGCGTCGTAGCCGCGGAGCTCCTCCAGCGTCTCGTCCGTGAGGACGGTGCCGTCGCGCCGGTAGCGAGCTGCCCCGAGGTCGAAGTCGGTGGTGTCGAGATCCACCCCGGACGCCGCCACGACCTTGAGGGCCTCGGCGCAGACCTCGGGCCCGATGCCGTCGCCGCCGATCACGGCCACCCGATGCCGGCTGCCCTTGTTCACTCCTGTGCTCATTCTGTTCTCGCTGTTCTCGCTGTGCTCTGGTCCCGAGTGTGCGCACCGCGGTGGCACTCACACCGCCGACGCTGCCGGGAATTGAAAAACCGCCCACGGAGTGGACGGTTCGACGGCGCGCGGGGAGGATGCGCGCCTAGTGAATAATGCCTACAACGTGCTCGGGGCGGCGCATAACCCCATCAGTCTCTCGCAGCCGGCCGGTCCCGTCAACCAAGGGTGCACCGGGGCGATCGCCGGCCGACGTGGGGCCGATTAGCCTTGGGTGGCCGGCGCAGTGCACCGCACCGCCCGCAGATCCACCTTCCGGAGGACACCCCGTGACCAACGCTTCCGCTAACCACACCGAGACGACCAAGCTCACCCAGGCCACCTACGACCGCCTGGTGGCCGAGCTCGAGGACCTGACCACCCGAGGCCGGGTCGAGATCGCCCAGGCCATCGAGTCGGCCCGGGCGCTGGGCGACCTGAGCGAGAACGGCGACTACCACGCGGCCAAGGACGCCCAGGGGAAGATGGAGTCGCGGGTCCGCCAGCTGCAGGCGATGCTCAAGGAAGTCGAGATCGTCGACGAGGCCGGAGCGGGCGACGGGTCGGTCTCGCTGGGCAGCACGGTGACCCTCCGCTACGAGGGCGACGACGAGGGCGACACGCAGCGCTTCTTCGTGGGCTCCATCGAGGAGCGCCAGGGCGACCTGCCCGTGATCTCCCCCAGTTCGCCGCTCGGCCAGGTGCTGATCGGGCGCGGCTCGGGCGACGCCGTCGAGTACCGGGCGCCGGGCGGCATGCTCAAGGTCCACATCACAGCCGTCAACCGCTGATGGCGCCTCGCACGCTCACCGAGAAGATCTGGGACGCCCACGTGGTCCATGCGGCCGAGGGCGAGCCCGACCTCATCTTCATCGACCTCCACCTGCTGCACGAGGTGACCTCGCCGCAGGCCTTCGACGGGCTGCGCATCGCCGGCCGCACGGTACGGCGACCCGACCTGACCGTGGCGACGGCCGACCACAACGTCCCCACCACCGACATCGACAAGCCGGTGGCCGACCCGATCTCAGCCCAGCAGTTGAAGGTCCTGGACGACAACACGGCCGACTTCGGCATCACCTGCTACCCGATGGGGCACGCCAACCAGGGCATCGTCCACATCATCGGGCCTGAGCAGGGCTGGACGCAGCCGGGCATGACGATCGTCTGCGGCGACAGCCACACCTCCACGCACGGGGCCTTCGGCGCGCTCGCCTTCGGCATCGGTACCAGCGAGGTGGAGCACGTTCTGGCGACCCAGACGCTGCCGCAGGTGCGGCCCAAGACGATGGCCGTCTCGGTCGACGGCGATCTGGCTCCCGGCGCGACGGCGAAGGACGTGGCGCTGGCGATCATCGGCACCATCGGCACCGGCGGCGGCATCGGCCACGTGATCGAGTACCGGGGGGCGGCCATCCGTAGCCTGTCCATGGAGGGCCGGATGACGCTGTGCAACATGTCGATCGAAGGTGGCGCGCGGGCAGGTCTCGTGGCACCCGACGAGACGACCTTCGCCTACGTGAAGGACCGCGACCACGCTCCGCGCGGGGAGGCCTGGGACGATGCGGTCACGTACTGGCGGACCCTGCCCACCGACGAGGGCGCGACCTTCGACAAGGAGGTCGTGCTCGACGCGGCAGCCATCACCCCGCACGTGACCTGGGGCACCAACCCGGCGCAGGTGGCGCCGATCACGGGGAACGTCCCCGACCCCGACGCCATGCCCGACCCGGGCGACCGCGAGGCGGCACGACGAGCCCTGGCGTACATGGGGCTCGAGGCCGGGACACCGATGCGAGAGATCAGTGTCGACACGGTGTTCCTGGGCAGCTGTACGAACTCGCGGATCGAGGACTTCCGCGCCGCCGCCGCGGTGCTGGAAGGCCGCACCGTGCGCAAGGGTCTGCGGGCGCTGGCGGTGCCCGGGTCGCACCGGGTGAAGGCACAGGCGGAGAAGGAGGGTCTGGACAAAGTCTTCACGACCGCCGGCTTCGAGTGGCGCGAGCCGGGCTGCTCGATGTGCCTCGCCATGAACCCCGACAAGCTCGCCGTGGGTGAGCGCTGCGCCTCGACCTCGAACCGCAACTTCGAGGGTCGCCAGGGGCGCGGCGGTCGCACCCACCTCGTCTCCCCCGCCGTGGCCGCCGCCACGGCTGTGGCGGGGGCCTTCGCCACGCCGGAGGACCTGTACTGATGGAACCCATCGTCGTGGTGACCGGACGCGCCGTGCCCCTCGATCGCACCGACGTCGACACCGACCAGATCATCCCCTCGGACTGGCTCAAGCGGGTGGAGCGGACCGGCTTCGGCGCCGGCCTGTTCTCCGAATGGCGCGACGACCGGGACTTCGTGCTCAACAAACCCGAGTTCGCCGGAGCCACCATTCTGGTCGCAGGGCACAATTTCGGCACGGGGTCCTCCCGCGAGCACGCCGTCTGGGCCCTGACGGACTTCGGCTTCCAGGCCGTCGTCTCGTCGCGCTTCGCCGACATCTTCCGCAACAACTCCACCAAGCAAGGCCTTCTCCCGGTCCAAGTCACCGAGGAGCTCGACCGCGCCCTGCTCGACGCGGTGGCCCAGGACCCGACGCTCGAACTCACCATCGACGTGGCCCGCGGGACGATCGAGGCGCCGGCGGCCGGGTTGACGGGCACCTTCCCGCTGGACGAGTTCACCCGCGAACGTCTGCTCAACGGGTGGGACGACATCGGACTGTCCCTGCGCCACGTGGACGAGATCACCGATTTCGAGCGCGGGCGGCCCGCCTTCCTGCCTTCGGCCTGAGCGTCGTCCGATGGTGACGTTCCGCCAGATGACGGAGAGCGACGTGCCCGCGGCCGTCGCGGCATTCGAGAGCGGGCTGCTCGGCATTGCGGCCGGTCACGGACTCCCGGTCACCGGCAACTCCATTCAGGACGAGCGGCGACGGCAGGATCGCACGCGCCACTTCCTGGCGACCGACCCCGGTGGGTCGTGGGTCGCCGAGGAGGGCAGGATCATCGTCGGCATGTCGCAGTCCTTCGTGCGGGAGGACTACTGGATGCTGTCCCAGCTGGGAACGGTGCCGGGCCGTCAGGGCCGCGGCGTTGGACGCGAGCTGCTCCGGCTCGCCCTCTCCCACGGCGATCCGCACAGCCCTGGGACGATCCAGTGCTCGCGCGATCCGAAGGCGATGGCGCTCTACAACGGCTTCGGCTTCAGCCTGCACCCGGTCGTGACGGCCTGGGGGGCCATTCGCCCCGGCGCAGTGGCGCGACCTCCGGAGGTCGTCCGTTACGGGCCGGACGAGGTCGGCGCGCGCGAGCTCGACGTGGTGACCGCCATCGACCGCAAGGTGCGCGGGTCGGCGCGCACCATCGACATCGTCGCCATGCTGGCCCAGCCCGGGAACCGCCTCCTCCTGCACGCGGACCAGGGCTACGCCGTCGCCAAGGACGAGCGCATCGTGACACTCGGCGCCCGCCAGGAGGAGTCGGCCGCCCTCGTCCTACGGGCCATGTTGGCCGAGGCACCGGCCGGCGAGACCATCGAGATCAACTGGCTGACCTCGGCGCAGCAATGGGCCGTCCGCGAGGTGGTCGCCGCCGGAATCGAGCTGCAGCCCTACGGGCCGGTCATGGTGCGCGGCATGGACGGGCCTCCCAGCCCCTACATCCCGAGCGGCGGGTTCGGGTAACCGTCGAGGTCGAGCCCCTACGAGTCGCGCACCGGCGCTCCCTCAAGCCTGCCGACGAATCGCTGCAGGCCGACGTCCCAGCCCTCCGGCGAGCCCACTGCGTCGCGCATGGCCCCCCAGCCCTCGCCGTGACGGTCCAGGTGCCGGTGCTCGAGTTCGACTCGCGTGCGGTTCGGCTCTTCGGCAATGAAGCGCACCTCCACCTCGCTCGTCCGGCTCGGGTCCGACTCCACCTGCCACTGCAGGTTGACGTCCCAGCTGAAGACGACCAGGCGCGGAGGCTCGTGGACGAGGACCCGTGCCCATTGACACTCGCTGCCATCCTCGCCGACGCGGCCACCCTCCCGCGCCTCGAACACCATGGAGGCCAACGGCGCCTGCAAAAGGTGGTGCTCAGGTGGCCACCAGCTTTCCATGTCCTCGGTGAACAGAGAACGCAACATCGATGGGCGCATTCACGACGACGGATGTTGAAACGGCGTGTTCGTCATTGGGTCTCCTCCTGGAGTTGTTCGACTCGTGCCTTGAACGAGTGCAATGCGGTGTTCCAAAACCGGTCGAGGTAGTCGCGCAGGGCGGCGATCCCGTCTGGGTCGAGGCTGTAGATCCTCCGGTTCCCGACCTGCACATCGTGCACGAGGCCGGCCCCCTTCAAGACTCTGAGGTGTTGGGAGACGGCAGGCCGGCTGACCGGGACGAGCGCGGCAAGGTCGACGACGGCGGACGGCTGCTCTCCGAGGTGCTCGAAGATGGCTCTCCGGGTCGGATCGCCCAGTGCGCCGAGGGCAAGAGAGTTAGTTTTCACTTACCGTAAGTTTTAACTTACCCTCCTGGCCCAGTCAAGGGCCGACATCGCGTCCTTCCAGATTGCGGCGACGTGAGCGCTGCCAGCCCATGCAGCTCAGCTATTTGAGCAATTTGAGCTGCGTTCCGGATTCCGACGTCGTGCGCATGAACAAACGGCGGAGCAATCGCAGCCAGGAGCGGCCACGTGGAGGGGACGCAGCGCGGGGGTCGCGAGGCGAATCCGGAATGGCCTCCGTCATCCCGTGGGCCAGGGTCGAAATGACGCCTGCGGCGTCCCTGGCAGGTAACCGAAAGGTCCCGGTGCAGACGTCGCCCTGCCAGAGCGAGATGACGATGGTCGAATCGAACGGGTGCGTCGAGATCCCCATCCTGCGAACGGGCCCACGGGTGTCAGAGAACCACACGCGTTCACCGTAAAGATGCCCCTCCACGAGCACGGATGGATTATCGCACCGTGATCGCTCTTCGGCCACCGGTTTTTCGGCAGGCGCCGGCTCCGATCCAAGCCGCAACCCGAAGAGACGTGCGGCGGATGACGTAGCTAGCTGCTACCTCGGGCTCGGGCCTTCGTTCTTGAACATGTGCAGAGTGGTCCCGCATCGAACGCAGTACACGACATCGATCGACACGGGTTCGGCGTCTCCGCTGTCGGGGTGAAGAGCCATCGTACGAATTTGCGCCACCTCGCTGAGGCTCTCACGGCATCGTGGGCAGCACGGCTCCAGCGAAAGCGGGGGGTGACTCGCGGTGGACCCAGGTTCATCCGTTCGCCCGCCACGCTGAGCTCCTTGTCCACCCGACATGAGCTTGACGACTTCTTGACGCACGCGCCCGAGGTCGGCTCCGAGGCTCACCAGCACGGTCGCGGCCACGCCCTCGCCCTCGCGCACGAGACCGAGGAGGATGTGCTCGGTGCCGATGTAGCTGTGGTTCAGTTGCAGAGCCTCGCGGAGAGAGAGCTCGAGCACTTTCTTGGCCCGTGGGGTGAAAGGAGGAGAGCTACTCGGCGCGGTCCCAGCCATCCCGATCGTCTCCTCGACCTTCCCGCGCACGGCCTCGAGGGAGATCCCGAGCGACTGGAGCGCCTGAGCCCCGACTCCATGGCCCTCGCGGATCAGCCCGAGAAGGATGTGCTCGGTGCCGATGAACGAGTGATTGAGCAGGCGCGCTTCGTCCTGCGCGTACGTCAGCACTCTCCGCGCCCGGTCGGTGAAACGTTCGAACACTCTCCAAGGATACCGCTCGACGCGCTCTCGGCCTACGGGCTTCAGCAGGCATCGCGGGAAGTCGACCTTACCGAGGGGCGCGCGGCATGCCCAGCCCGATCATGGCGATGATGTCCCGCTGGACCTCATTCGTCCCACCTCCGAAAGTGAAGATCGTCTGACCCCGCGCCTGTTGCTCGAGTCGGCCTCGCAGGACCGCCCCCGGCGAACCCTCGACCAGATATCCCGCTTGACCGACTACTTCGAGCAGCAGTCGATACACCTCGAGTGCGAGCTCAGTTCCGTACACCTTGGTGGCTGAGGCGTCGGCTGGGTTCAATCCCTTGTCGGAACCCCACGCCACCTTCCAGTTCAACAGCTTCAGCACTTCGACCTTTGCCCGCACTCTGGCCAGGCTGATCTGGACCCACTCATGATCGATCACAGCGCGTCCATCCTCGAGTCGGTGTCCCTGCGCCCATCGGCGCACCTCGGTGAGACTCCTCAACAAACCCGAGGCCGGGCAGATCGCCACCCGTTCGTGATTGAGCTGGTTGGTGATCAGCTTCCAACCCTGATTCTCCGCCCCGACGAGATTTGCCGCCGGCACCCGGACATCCTCGTAGAAGGTTGAGCTCGTGATGTCGCCGACGATGGTGGCCAATGGGGCCCAGTGAAACCCCGGGGAATCGACGGGCACGATGAAGACCGAGAGACCCTTGTGCTTCGGGACATCGGGGTCGGTCCGGGCGGCCAGCCAGACGTAGTCGGCGTACTGGATCGCGCTGGTGTAGATCTTCTGCCCGTTGATGACGTATTCGTCTCCGTCGCGCACAGCCCGTGTCTTCAGTGAGGCCAAGTCTGTGCCCGCGGAGGGCTCGGTGTAGCCGATGGAGAAATGGACTTCCCCCCTGAGAATCCCCGGGAGGAGCCGCTGCTTCTGCTCGTCGGTCCCGAGGGTCATCAGAGTCGGACCAACGCTGTTCAGGGTCAGGAGCGGGAGAGGCACGCCAGCCCAGTGGGATTCTTCAACGAAGATCATCTGTTCGATCGCCCCCCGGGCTTGGCCGCCGTACTCGAGCGGCCACCCGAGGCCCAACCAGCCGTCGTGGCCCATCCGGCGGATGTACCGGGTGTAGGTCGGCTCGTCCAAGTCGGAGCCCTCGATGTCGACGACGAGCCCTTCGAAGTACGCGCGGAGCCGAGCCTGCAGATCCTGTTGTTCTTCAGTGAGCTCCAGGTACACGTGGCCTCCGTCTGCGATCTGTCGTCCCTCAGGAGAGCAGTATCGCGAGGAAGAGCCCCCGGCCGCCTGATTACGCCATGAACCCGTGGGACCCGACCACGGTGGCGTCAACCGGGATCGGTCCCTCGGCACAGCGCTCGCCGATCCCGTCCTGGAACGCAGCGAAGGCCGGGGACGACGTCAGCGGGTTCACCTCGCCGTCGAGGACTGCCACGTGCAGAAAGCTCACGCCGTCGTCGAGACGGAAGGCGGCGTAGCGGAGCCCGGCGGGATCCCCGCCAGCCAGCTCGGCGAACACGTCCCGGATCAGCCTCTCGTTCTCGTCGGCCTGCTCGGGCTTCGTGCGGTAACGGATCACCTTCGTCGTTGCCATTGTCCTGCTCCTCTTCTTCGTGATCAGATGGCGCGCATGGCGTTGTTGCGCGCTTCGTGCGTCAGCTCGGCCAGGCCCAGGACCTCGAGGAGCGGGGGCAGGTACATCCCGAAGCGGCCCCGGTAACCCTTGCGCTGGCCGTACCAGCCGCCGATCGGGTTGTCGGCAGAGCGTCCCCACGCCTCCACCGTCCCCTCGGCCGCCGGCTTCTTCTCGTCGGCTACCCCGAGCGGCACCCAGTCGCCCTGCTCCGACAGCCAGCGGTGCAGGTCCTCGATCGCCCGCAGGTCGTAGGTGAGCTTCGTCGAGCCCACCTGGCACACCAGCACCGCCGGCTCCGAGTCCTCATCCCGGAACATCGTGTACTCCGAGCTTCCCGGAGGGGTCGTCAGCACCCACGGGTCGTCCTTGGTCCCTGTCGCCATCAGTCAACTCCCTTCGCCAGCCGCCGCCGCAAAGTGCGGCAGCAGTGCATCCCATCCGGCGCGGTTCTGGTCCCGCCAGGCGTTCGCCGCGTCGCCCAGGGCCTCCCACCCGCTGTGCTCGATCTCAACGCGCGTGCGGGCGTCCCCTTCTCCGACGAAGGTGATCTCGACCTCGGTCGCCGCGCCACGATCCCGGCCCAGATGCCACAGGTAAGCCAGGCGCCGGGGCGGCTCCCAGACGGTGACCTCGCCCCACTCGTGCCGCACACCGGCCGATGTGCGCTCGTAGATCCGCCCGCCCTCGCCGCTCTCGAGGACGACCGCTTCGGGGTTCCCGCTCACCGTGTGATCGCGCGGCCACCAGGTCGCGATCTTCGACGTCCAGACCGTGAAGGCATGCTGGGGCGGGCAGTCGACGTCGAAGGTGATGCGCAAAGGAGCGGTCACGGCGGTGTGGTGTTCTCGGCCACCAACCGGAACCGGGCGGCCGCGTCGCCCCACACGCCCTCGAGGTAGTCCTGGACGGCCCGCATTCCACCGTCCTGCAGGTGGTAGATCCGGCGGTTCCCGTCCGCGCGCTCGGCCACCATTCCCGCGTCCTTCAGCAGGCGTAGGTGGCGCGAGACCGCGGGGCGGCTGATGGGCAGCACCGCGGCGATCTCGTGGACAGGCTTGTCACCCTCGCTCAGGAGGCGCAGGATCTCCCGGCGCGTCGGATCGCCCAGGGCGTCGAACGGGTCACCGACGGCGTCCATGTCCGGCATGGGCTCAGGGACGACCTGCGGGTAACACTTTCGTTACCGTAACAGAATGGTTACCAACAGGGCAAATGCCCGCCCGTCACGACGGCGAGGCCGCCGGTTTGGCTCAGGCTGCGAGGAGCGTCCTGGAGGCGATCGTCTGGTGCACCTTCGCGGCCACCGACGGGGCGGCCTCGATGATCCGGCGGAACTCGCTCGCCGAGCCGGCGTAGATCTCGGCATCGGTCACTGCGGTCACGGTGGCATTGCGCCGGCCGGAGCCGTGCGGTTGCAGCAGTGCCATCTCGCCCACCAGGTCACCCCGGCCGATGGTGGCGATGCTCCGCCCACCCTGGGTCACTTCGGCCATGCCGTCGACCATGATCATGAACTCGTTGCCGATGGCGCCCTCCCGCACGAGAACCCGCCCCGCCTTGACCTTCAGCCTGGTCAGCTGCTGCGCGATGACAGTCAGCTCGGACCGGCTGGCCTCCGAAAACAGGTCCAACTCCCTCAGATCATCCTTGAGCAGGCGCATTGGTACTCCTTCCGTCCTCGCTCTTCCCGCGGTCAGCGTGACGCTGGGTGGACAATCTGTCAAGCAGCTTGGGAAGATTCCTACTATCTCTCCTACAGATTAGCGGGAGTCACCCCTCGACCCAGCGGTAGCGGGTCCATCCGGCCATTGGCCGGGCGCCGAGGCGCTGGTAGAAATCCATGGCGGGAACGTTCCACTCGAGCACCTCCCACTCCAGTCGGCCGTCGGTCTCCTGGCGCAGCCGGGTGAGGAGCTCGCTGGCGTGGCCCTGCCGGCGGTGCTCGGGCCGGACGTAGATGTCCTCGAGCCAGATCCCGGTCTTGCCCAGGAAGGTCGAGAACGTCCTGTACCACAGCGCATGCCCGACGAGCCCTCCGCCGCCGTCGTCGACGACCCAGTCGTGGGCGACGGCCTCGGGCCCGAAGAGGGTACGGGCGAGGTCGTCCTCGGTGATCGACACGTGCTCCGAGAGGTTCTCGAACTCGGCCAGCTCGCGGATCATCGCCACCAGCTCCGGAACGTCCGCCTCGACCGCCGGACGGATCACCCCCCGCGGGCCCGATTCGCCGCGGAGATCACGGCGCCGAGCGAGGCGTCGAGGATGGACGAGTCGCGGCCCACACCCCACCAGGTCGACCCGTCGGCTCCGGCGCACTCCACGTACGCCACCGCCGACGCGCCCGAACCCTCGGTGAGCGCGTGCTCGGAGTAGTCCTTCACCTCCAGCACAATACCGAGGTCGGCCTTCAGGGCGGTCACCAGTGCGTCGATCGGTCCGTTGCCCTGGCCCGTCACCGTCTGGTGCTGGCCGTCGACCAGCAGCTGCGCCGTGACGCTGGTCTGGCCGCTCCCGGTCGAGACCTCGCTGGTGATCAGCCGCAGCCCTGCGTCCTCGGGCAGGTAGATGTCCTCGAAGACGTCGCGCATCTTCCCCGAGGGGATGACCGTGCCGCTCGCCTCGGTGATCTCCTGCACCCGCTTGGAGAACTCGACCTGCAGCCGGCGCGGCAGGTCCAGCCCGTGGTCGGTGTCCATCAGGTAGGCCACGCCGCCCTTGCCCGACTGGCTGTTGACCTGAATGATCGCCTCGTAGGTGCGCCCGGTGTGCTTCGGGTCGATGGGCAGGTAGGGCACCTCCCACTCGTCGTAGTGGTCCCCGACCGCCGCCATGCCCTTCTTGATGGCGTCCTGGTGCGAGCCCGAGAAGGCGGTGTACACCAGGTCCCCCGCGTAGGGGTGGCGCGGGTGGACCGGCAACCGGGTGGCGAACTCGGCCACGCGGCGGACCTTCTCGATGTCGCCGAAGTCCAGCGCGGGGTCGATGCCCTGCGAGAACAGGTTCATGGCCAGCGTCACGACGTCGACGTTGCCGGTGCGCTCGCCGTTGCCGAAGAGCGTGCCTTCCACCCGGTCGGCGCCGGCCAGCACGGCGAGCTCGGCCGCGGCCACTGCGGTGCCACGGTCGTTGTGCGGGTGCAGGCTGAGCACGATGGAATCGCGGTCCTTGATGGTGCGGCCGAACCACTCGATCACGT
Source organism: uncultured Acidimicrobiaceae bacterium (assembly GCA_963755375.1). GTDB lineage: Bacteria > Actinomycetota > Acidimicrobiia > Acidimicrobiales > RAAP-2 > Bog-473. The sequence continues at coordinate 2,005,735 of CAVWKG010000016.1, forward strand.
CGGCGTACACGTTCGGGCTGTACATCTCGACCGTGGCCGGCAGGTTGAGGATCATCGGCGACCCGGGCGTCGGCCCGATGACGTCCATCACCGCCTCGCAGATCTCCACCGCGAACTCCGGCTCGGTCCCGGTGAAGCTCTCGGGCGAGTACTCGTACCTGACCTCGGTCCCGCTCAGCTGGGCCTCGTACTCCTTGCACTGCTCCGCCGCCTTGACCGCGATGTCGACGATGCCCGCCTTGTCGAGGCCGAACACGACGCGACGCTGCAGCTCGGACACCGAGTTGTAGAAGTGCACGATGGCACGCGGCGCGCCGGCCAGCGACTCGAAGGTGCGCGCAATGAGCTCCTGTCGGCACTGCACCAACACCTGGATCTCGACGTCGGCCGGGATGAGATTCTCGTCGATGATCATGCGCTGGAAGTCGTAGTCGGTCTGGGATGCGGAGGGGAAGCCGACCTCGATCTCCTTGAAGCCCACGTCGATCAGCGTCTGGAACAGCGCCAGCTTGCGCTCGGGGTCCATCGGGTCGATCAGGGCCTGGTTCCCGTCGCGCAGGTCCACGCTGGCCCAGCGCGGGGCCCGGGTGAACCGGCGGTCCGGCCAGGTGCGGTCGTGCAGGACGAGCGGCACGTGCGAGCGGTACTTCCCGAAGGGCATCGGTGAGGGATCGCAGGGCAGGGCCAGGTGACCCCGCTCCATGTCGTCACCACTCCTTCTCTTTCCCTCAGCCATGAGCTTCATCCCTTCTCTTCTTCGTTCGGCACCGGCCCAACAAAAAACCTCCTGGCCTTTCGGCGCAGGAGGTTGCGAGCGAACGCGATGTGGCGTTCGCCGTCAGGTAAGCAGCAGGTCCGACGAGGTGGCTTTCATCTTCACGAGTGCAATTCTCCCATCGGGTGCGGCGGGCGTCAAGGCGTGACGGGTGAGCCGAAGCGCAGCAGGTTCCCGTCGCCGTCGGTGTGCCCCGCCTCCCACACGCCGAATCCGGGGTCGAACAGGTCGGACGTCTCGCCCACCGCGGCCGCCCGCCACTCCGCGTGCAACGCGTCGGCGTCGTCCACCGCGAGATAGGCCGTGCCCCGTTCCGCCGCCGGCCGCGGACCGGGCACCAGCTTGAAGTGGATGCGGATCCCGTCGCGGGCCGCCGTGCCGTAGCCGCCCCCGTGCACCTGCACGGCGAAGCCGAGAGCCTCATAGTGCCGCTGCATGGCGCCCATGTCCGCGGTGGGGAAGATCGGGGCGATGCTCTGCAGGGAGGCCATGCCCGCTCACGCTACCGTGGTCGGGTGCGCCGGCTCCTCTCGACTGTGTTCCGCGCCGCCCTGGTCATCGGGGCGCTGCTGGTGGTGCGCGCCGTCCTGCTCGACCGGGCACCACGACGCGAGCTCCACCGGGGCGAGCCGGTCATCGGCAGCCTCGACACGTGGCCGGTCGTACCGCGCAAACCGCAGTCCTGACTACAGCGTGACGCGGTGGATGTCGAGGATGCCCTCGTCTCCGCGCAGCTGATCCATCACGTTGTCGGGCGTCGGGTTCGTCGTGGAGATCACCATCATCGCGGTGGAGGACTCCGGGCTCGGCCCGACGGCCATCGACGAGATGGAGATGCCAGCCGTCCCCAGCGCCGTCCCCACGATCCCGATGACGCCCGGACGGTCGTCGTTGCGCACCACGAGCATGTGGGTGGACGGCGGAACCTCGACCATGTGCTCGTCGACGATGACGATACGGGGCTCGGTGCGCAGGCCGGCGGTGATGAGCGTGCCGGCGACCGAGTGCGAGCCCGAGCGCAAGGTGATGAGCGACTTGTAGTCGTGCGATGTCGCCGTGGATGACTCGCGCACCTGCAGGCCGCGTTGCTCGGCCAACTGGGGCGCGTTCACGTAGGAAACCGGCACCTCGGTCGAGCCGCCGAAGATGCCCTTGAGGACCGACAACGTCAAGATGCCCGTGCTCTCCCCCGCCAGCTCGCCCTGGTACTCCATGTCGATGGCGTCGGGCAGACCGTCGTGCAGGCCGACGAAGAAGCGGCCGAGCTGCTCGGCCAGCCCCATGAAGCCGCGCACCACATCGGTGACGTCGCGCGCCGCCACGTTGACCGCATACGGCACGAAGTCGCCGTCCAGCGCCAGCAGCACCTGCTCCGCGATGGTGACGCCAGCCTTGTCCTGCGCCTCTTCGGTCGACGCGCCCAGGTGGGGCGAGACGACGACCTGCGGCAGCTCGAAGAGCGGCGATTCGGTACACGGCTCCTTGGCGAAGACGTCGAGGCCGGCCCCGGCCACGATGCCGTCACGGATGGCCTCGGCCAGCGCGTCCTCGTCGACGATGCCGCCGCGGGCGGTGTTGACGATGCGGATGCCGGGCTTGGCCTTGGCCAGGAGGTCGCGGCCGAACAGCCCGATGGTCTCGGGCGTCTTGGGCGTGTGGATGGAGACGAAGTCCGCCTCGCCCACGAGCTCCTCGATGCTGACCAGGCGCACCCCCATGGCCCGCGCCCGCTCCTGGGACACGAAGGGGTCGAAGCCGATGAGCTCCATGCCGAAGGCGTGGGCGCGCTGCGCCACCAGCGAGCCGGCCCGGCCGAGACCCACCACGCCCAACACCTTGCCGTGCAGCTCGACGCCCTCCCACTTCGAACGCTCCCAGCGCCCGGCGACGAGGGCGCTGTGCGCCTGCGGGATGTTGCGCGCCTGGGCCAGCAGCAGCGCCATGGCCTGCTCGGCGACCGAGAGGATGTTCGACGTGGGGGCGTTGACCACCATGACGCCGCGCCCGGTGGCCGCATCGACGTCGACGTTGTCGAGCCCGACGCCGGCCCGCCCCACGACGGCCAGCGTCGTCCCGGCGGCCAGCACCTCGCCCGTCACCTGCGTGGCGGAGCGGATGATCAGCGCCTGCGCGCCCACCACCGCACCGAGCAGTTGCTCGGGGCTCAGGCCCTCCTGCACGTCGACCTCGTGGCCCGCCTCGGCCAGCAGGTCGAGCCCGCTCTGCGCGATCTTCTCCGTTACCAGTACCCGTGCCACCGCGGTGGTCTCCTCACTCCCCCGGCTTGTGTCGGTCAGTCTTGCGCCTCGGCGAAGAGCGAGGCCAACCGGCTCACGCCCTCGACCAGGTCGTCGTCGCCCAGCGCGTAGGACATACGGAAGTAGCCCGGTGCGCCGAACGCCTCTCCGGGCACGACCGCCACCTTGGCTTCGTTGATGCAGAGCTCAGCCAACTCCGCGCTGCTCGCCGGACGTTGTCCCCGGAGGCTCCGACCGAGCAGCCCCTTGACCGACGGGTAGGCGTAGAACGCGCCCTGGGGCTCCACGCACACGACGCCCTCGATGTCGTTGAGCATCGACGTGATGGTCAACCGCCGGCGGTCGAAGGCCGCCCGCATCATGGCGACGTCGTCGAGGTTGCCGGCCACCGCGGCCAACGCGGCGCGCTGCGACACGTTGGACACGTTGGAGGTCTCGTGGCTCTGGATGTTGGTGGCGGCCCCAATGGCGTCGGTCGGGCCGATGAGCCATCCCACCCGCCAGCCGGTCATGGCATAGGTCTTGGCCACGCCGTTGGCCACCAGGCACCGGTCGGCCAGCTCGGGGACGAGCACGGGCATGGAGTGGTGCTCGGCACCGCCGTAGACGAGATGCTCGTAGATCTCGTCGGTCAGCACCCAGATCCCCTTGCTCACCGCCCAGCGGCCGATGGCCTGGATCTCCTCGCGCGGATACACCGCCCCGGTGGGGTTGGACGGCGACACGAAGAGCAGTGCCTTGGTGTCGGGGGTCCAGGCCGCCTCGAGGTCGTCGACCGAGGAGCGAAAGCCGGTCGTCTCGTCGGACGACACCACGACCGGTGTCCCACCCGCCAGGGCTATGGACTCGGGGTACGTCGTCCAGTAGGGGGCGAGCACCAGGACCTCGTCGCCGGGGTCGCACAGCACGGCGAACGCGTTGGCCACCGCCTGCTTCCCGCCGTTGGTGACGAGCACCTGGCCGGCGGTCACCTCGTAGCCCGAGTCGCGCAGCGTCTTGGCGGCGATCGCCTCGCGCAGCGCCGGAATCCCGGCCGTCGGCGTGTAATGGTGGTTGGCCGGCTCACGGCAGGCGGCGACCGCCGCCTCCACGATGTGCGCGGGCGTCGCGAAGTCCGGCTCGCCCGCGCCGAAGCCGATGACGTGTTCCCCCGCCGCCTGCAACGCCTTGGCCTTCGCATCCACGGCGAGGGTGGCCGAGGGCGCCACGGCGGCGGCCCGGCGAGAGATCCGGCGGAGCTCGGTCGTCGAAGGGGTGGTCGTCACGATGCAATGATCTCATACGTGCCAGACGTCACCATTCCCCCCGAATTGCTGCCCTCCGACGGCCGTTTCGGGTCCGGGCCCTCCAAGGTCCGGCCCGCGCAGGTCGACGCGCTCGCCGGCGTGGCCACGACCTACATGGGCACCAGCCACCGCCAGAAAACGGTGAAGGCACAGGTAGGCCGGGTGCGCGCCGGGATGCGCCAGCTCTTCTCCCTCCCCGACGGGTACGAGGTCGTCCTCGGCAACGGGGGGACGACCTGCTTCTGGGACGCCGCCACCTTCGGGCTGATCGAGGAGCAGAGCCAGCATCTCAGCTTCGGCGAGTTCTCCTCCAAGTTCGCCGCCTGCGCCAAGGCGGCGCCGCACCTCAAGGACCCACAGGTCATCGAGTCGGCGGTCGGCACCCATCCCAAGCCGGTGGCCGACCCCTCGGTCGACCTCTACGCGCTGACCCACAACGAGACCTCCACCGGTGTGTCGATGCCCATCCGGCGGCCGCAGGGTCCAGACGGAGGCGGGCTGGTGGCGGTGGACGGCACCTCGGGTGCCGGCGGCCTGCGGGTCGATCCCGCCGAGTTCGACGCCTACTACCTCGCCCCGCAGAAGTGCTTCGCCGGCGACGGTGGCCTCTGGATCGCCCTCATGTCGCCCGCCGCGCTCGAGCGGGTGGAGCGCATCGCCGTCTCGGGCCGGTGGATCCCCACCTTCTTGGACCTCAAGACGGCGGTCGACAACTCGGTGCTGGACCAGACGTACAACACGCCGGCGTTGGCCACCATCTTCCTGCTGGCCGAGCAGCTCGACTGGATGAACGGCAACGGCGGCCTGGAGTGGACCGCCTCGCGCTGCGACCGCTCCGCCGAGATCCTCTACACGTGGGCGGAGCAGTCCGGCTTCGCCCGGCCGTTCGTCGAGAACCCGGCCGATCGCAGCCACGTCGTAGGCACCATTGATTTTGTGGACGCGGTGGACGCCGCCGCAGTGGCGGCCGTGCTGCGGGCCAACGGGATCGTCGACACCGAGCCGTATCGCAAGCTCGGGCGCAACCAGCTGCGGATCGCCATGTTCCCGGCCATCGAGCCCGACGACGTCGCCTCGCTCTGCGGCTGCATCACGCACGTGGTGGGCGCGCTGGCGGACTGAAGGCGGCGCGTCGGACGCCGCGGCCCCCGCGCCAGAGGAATGGTGCTACCCCCAGCACACAGACGGGTGAGGGCACCCTGGCCAGGCCGGCGACCTCTCTGTACTATACCGAGTATGGTGGCCCACGGGCCGAGAAAGTGGAGGTCAGAGCCTTGAGCACTGCGACACTGGCCAACTCGCCGCCGGCAGTGGCCGGCGGGAGCCAATGGGCCGTCGAGACCCACGGGCTGACGAAGCGGTTCGGCGAGAACATCGCCGTGAACGACGTGGAACTGCTCGTCCCCCGCGGCTGCGCCTTCGGGTACCTCGGCCCCAACGGCGCCGGCAAGACCACGCTGATCCGGGTGCTGCTGGGTCTGACCCACGCGGACGCCGGCACCATGTTCCTGCTCGGCCACCGCGTCCCCCGGCATCGCGACGCTGCCCTGGCCCGGGTCGGGGCGATCGTCGACGAGCCGCGCTTCCACGGCCACCTGACCGGCCGCCAGAACCTGCAGATCCTCGCCGCGGCGCGCGAGCCGGCCGCCAAGGGTCGGGTCGACCCCTCGCTCGAGCGCGTCGGGATCCTGCACCGGGCCGACGACAAGGTGGCCAAGTACTCCATGGGCATGCGCCAGCGCCTGGGCGTTGCCGCCTGTCTCCTCGGCGACCCCCAGCTGCTGATCCTCGACGAGCCCATGAACGGCCTGGACCCGGCAGGCATGCTCGACATGCGCGACATGATCCTGTCCCTCGTGGCCGAGGGGCGCACCGTCGTGCTGTCGTCGCACCTCCTCGACGAGGTCGAGCGCACCTGCGACGCCGTGGCCATCGTGGACCACGGCAAGGTCATTCGGCAGGGCCCGATCTCCCAGCTTCTGGCCGGATCCTCCTTCGAGGTCCAGGTGGAGTGCTCGGACCCCGAGCGGGCCGGCGGCCTGCTCGGGGGCACCGCCTTCGGCGCCCAGGTGCAGATCAGGCCGGACGGCCTCGCCATCACACTGCCCGAGGGCACCGAGCGCGACGCCATCGCCGAGGTCAACCGCCTGCTCGTCGAAGGAGGGATCTCGGTGTATCGGCTCCAGCACATCCAGGCCTCGCTCGAGTCGTGGTTCCTCGAGGTCACGAGCCGACTGGGGGACCCCGAATGACGACCATCGCCGACGTCGGCACACCGGGTCCCGCCCCCACCCCGATCCCGGCGGAGACGCGGGGCGATCACCGCGGCTTGTGGATCCCGACCTGGGGCATGGTCACCACGCGCTTCATGGAGCTGCGCAAGCGGCGCGGGCTGATGATCGCCCTCATCGCGGTGAACATCGGCATCCCCGTCGTCTTCCTCGGCGTGCGGCTCGTCTCCCACGCCGTCGCCCCCAAGTCCTACGGGCCCGCCGGCGGCTACAGCATCTTCACCACGTTGGTGGCCGGCTTCATGTACGTCTTCGGGTTCGTCGTGGCGGCGGTCGTGGGCTGCACGGCGGGGTCGGTCGACCTCACCGAGGGGATGTTCCGCCATCTGGTCATCACCGGCCGTTCCCGGCTGGCCCTGTACTTCGCGCGCATCCCGGCCGGGCTGGCCATCGTCATTGCCATGGTGGCGGTCGGCTACACCATCGTCTGTGCCGTGTGCGTGTTCGCCGCGCCGACGCAGCTCAACTACGACGGCGTCAACGTCCCCGCGGGGCTGTCGCGTCCGGCCCTGGACAGCTGGGCGGCGTCGCACGCCGACAAGGTCATCTGCAATTTCAACTTCAACGGGGGCCAAGGGCTGAACGGCCCGCCGCCGAACGTCCCGTGCGGCAACGGACAGAGCAGCGGTCCCCCGCCGGGGACCGTGATCCAGACGAAGGGCGGGGGGACGGTCACCGTGCCCGGCAACGAATCGCCGGCCCAGATTCGGGCGTTCGCGGTCTCGGTCGCCAATCAGGACTACGCCGACTACCACACGAACTTCCTGGTCCCCTCGACCACGTTGATGGTCGAAGTCGGGCTGTGGATCGCGCTCGAGGCGACCATCGGGTTCATGGTCGGCCTCGGGCTGGCCTCGCTCATGGGTCAGAGGACGGTGGCGGTGATCCTCCTCATCGTGTTGGAACTGATCCTGACGCCCATCTTCAGCCGCCACATCATCTCGCACCTGCTCAACGTGCAGCGGGGGATCGTGGGCGTGGCCATGGCCCACATCGAGCCGGGAGGTCTCCCGACGCCGTTCAGCGGGGGCGGCGGGGGTGGCGGGGGGCCCGGAGTGAACCCGCTGATCCCCGAGTCCACCCTGGCGTCGTCGCTGGTGATCGTGGGCTGGATCGTGTTCTGGACCGCCATCGGCGCCTGGCGGATGAAGACCAGGGACGCCTGAGCAGCCCGCGCATGCTCAGCCGATGCCGTAGCCGACCGAGGCGAGCAGCTGCTCGCTTTCGTCCCACAAGCGCGTCGCCGCCTCGTCGTCGCGAGCCTGTCGGCTCATATGTCCCGGCTTGGAACGGACCCAGTACTGACCCGTCTTCCCGGCGACGTCGGGGGACGTGGCCAGGTAGAGCGAGGTCTTGGCGCCCCGCTTGGGGCTGATCTCGAAGGGGCGGACCAGCCGCATGCCGAAGCCCATGAACCCGTGCAGGTCGCCGTCCATACCGAAGCTGCTGCGGACCGGGCCGGGATGGGCGGCGTTGACGGTGACGGCGTCGCCACCGGCGTCGAGTCGGGCGGCCAGTTGGCGGGTGAACAGGACGTTGGCGAGCTTCGAGCGGCAGTAGGCCTCCATCGCCTCGTAGTGCTTCTTGCTCTGGAGGTCCTCGAAGCGCATGCCACGGCGGGCCGCATGGTGCCCCACCGAGGTCAGGTTGATGATGCGGGACGGCACGCCGGCGCGTAGCCGGGGCAGCAAGAGGTTGGTGAGGGAGAAGTGACCCAGATGGTTGACCCCGAACGTGTACTCGAACCCCTGCGCCGTCTCCTGGCGCGCCGACCAGGTCCCGCCGGCGTTGTTGACGAGGACGTCGAGGCGGTCCCAGCGGGTCCGGATCTCCTCGGCTGCCTTGCGGACCGAGGCCAGGTCGGCCAGGTCGAGGGGCACGACGTGGACGTCGTCGTTCCAAGTCCGTCGCGTGACCTCCCGGGCCGCCGCCTCCGCCTTCGCCTGGTTCCGGCAGGCGAGCACCGTCGTCGCCTCCTGGGCGGCCAGGCCGACGACCGTCTCGAACCCGATGCCGACATTGGACCCGGTGACGACGACGACCTTGCCTTGCATGCTCATGGGGGACGTCCAGTCTCGAAGGGGGCGTGCGACTGACTTTTTTAGCCTCGATCCGCTCCGCGATCACAACCGACCGGCGGGCGGATCTCAGCCGTCCGCGGGGCCGTGGACCTGCTCCCACTCCCGGGGCGGTCCGATGGCCGACGCCTCGGGCCCGAGGCGTTCCACGTAGCCGCGGTGGACGACCCGCCAGCGCTCGGGTGGCTCCCACGGCGGGTTGGTGCCCCCGCACGCGAGTACGAGGCGCTCCAGGCAGACGTGCCAGCCCGCTGCGTCACGAGCCGCCTTCCCGTGTTCGGGGAACGTCACGCGCAGGCGCAGGATGCACGCCGCCCCGTCGGGCTCGGGCTCGAGCTCGAAGCGCAGGACGTCGTCGGCCCAGCGCAGCTCCATGAGCGACGGGGGGACGAAGGCGATCATCTCGCCGTCGAAGGGCTCACCCTCGGATTGGCGGAACGAGAAGCGCAGGGCCGCCCCGGCCTGTCGTGGTCCATCGATGGTGGTGGGGAACCACGTGGCCAGGTCCGCATCCAGGGTGAGAGCCCGCCACACCTTCTGCTGCGGATGGGCCAGCCGGCGCTCGAAGCGCAGGATCGAGACGTCCCCGGCTCGCTCGAGCAGGCCGAAGCCGTCGGCATCGGTCATGCCCAGGGCCTGCTGTCGCTGTCGCTCTGCTCCATGATCTCGAGATGGCGCTCCAGGGCGTCCAGATGCCACGCCCACTGCCGGCGGTAGGGCGCCAGCCAGTCGTCGACCTCTCGCAACGGCTCGGGCCTGACGCGGTAGATCCGGCGCTGGGCGTCCGTGCGGGACTCGACGAGGCCGGCCTCCCGCAGGACCTTGAGGTGTTTGGAGACTGCCGGCTGGCTGAGCGACAGGAGGTCGACGAGGTCGCCTACCGGGCGCTCCTCCTCGGCCAGGAGATCAAGGATGCGGCGCCGGCTCGCTTCGGCCAGCACCTCAAATGTGGCCGTCACACAGGGTATATTCCTATGTTGGCATATACGTTGTCAAGTCGAGGCAGCGGCCTTGGCGGCAATCCGGCGCAGCGGCGGCAAGGTCGGCGGGGCCTGCTTTCGTGGCGGCAGCGTGGCCAGGAGCGACGTCGTCGCCTCGGTCACCTGCGCGACGGCGCGCTCGAACGCCTCCTCGGTCTGCGGCGACGTCGACTGGACGCCGCTGACCTTACGGACGTACTGGCGGGCCGCCGCCTCTATTTCTTGTGGGGTGGCCACGGGCTCGAGCCCGCGGAGCGTGGTGATGTTGCGGCACATGGGGCCACCCTATGCCGCGGTCGAGCTGGCGCCGGCAGCGGCGCAGCGGCCCGGAGTGATCTCCACGGTGACACGGTGGCCGGTCGACGCGTTCTGGACCTCGAGGAGGTCGCTCCCCCGCTTCGACGTCACGCGGGCACCGGTGGTGCGGGCGCAATAGCCGTGGCGGTAGTGCAGGTCCGTCGGCACGAAGACGACGGTCGGCGCGTGCACGTAGTGGTTGGGCACGTAGACCAGGTCGAACACGTCGGTCGTCGTCGAGAAGGAGAACCGCAGTGGCGTTCCGGCCACGGCCTGTGGATAGGCGCGGCTGAGCACGCGGGCGGTCGAGCGCAAGCGCCCGTCCGCCATGACCAGCGACTCGGCTGCGCTCCCCGTGGGATCCCCGTAGTACTTCCAGGCCCAGTAGCTCCACCCGACTTGCCTCGCGTCCATAGCGGCGGCGATGGACGCGAGGAGCTGCGGGTCGCTGCTCGCACCGAACTCGGAGACGAACCAGGCCGGTCCGGCCCGTTGGGCGGCCGAGGCCATCTCGGGGCGGTCGGATGCCCGCACCCCCAGCGAGTGCGCGTCCTGGGCAGCACACGCCGCCACGTCAGTGGGGTTCCCGGTCACCGGGCTGCGCGCACCGCAGTAGATGTGGACGTTGTAGACGAGGTTGGGCAGGTCCATCGGGCCGATGTACGTGGGCAGACCTCGGCTGGCGTAGTTGTCGGGCTCGTCGAATATGAGGTGGCCAGAGTCGTTGGCGAGGATGGTGGGCACGACACCGCTGGCGGGGTCGTGCCCAGGGCACCGCAGCGGGGGCGCACCGTGCGACGGGGTGCCGATACGGGCCGTGCCGGTGTAGAAGCACTCGAGCTCGGAGTCGAAATGCTCGTCGCCGAAACGGATCAGCGAGGTGGAGAAGGGCTCGTTGAAGGGGTCGTAGCCGAGGACCCAGCGGTTGCCCTTGAACGCGTGCGCCACGTCGGCCCACACCTCGTCGTACTGGCCCTGAAGGTCGCCCCGGACGTTGTTCCGCCAGAAGTGGCTGAAGGCGATCCCGGCGGCCTTGGTCGCGTATTCGAGGGACCAGCGGCCCGGCGGGTCGGTGCTCGGGACATTGTTGGTACACACGGCCCACCTCGGAGCGCCCTCGCCGTCGAACATCTGGTTGTACACATCCTGATGCATGTCCAGGATCGTGTAGATGTGGAACCGCCCGAGCAGATCGACGGTCTTGGTGAGGTGCGCCACGTAGCGGTCGAACACAGCCTGGTTGAACTGGTGCGGGTTCGTCGGGGACCCCGGTGCGCAGATAGCCGGGTCGTTGGCCGGGGCCCTGCCCGGCTCCAACCCGCTCCATGTCATGCCGAGGCGGACCACGTTGAAGCCGAGCCGGGCCATGAGGGAGGCGTCCGCGGTGGAGAAGTTCCACGGCTTGTGGGGGTCGGGGTAGAGCTCGTACGGCGGGAACTTGTAGACGGCGTCGACGCCGTGGAAGAAGACGACCCGGCCCTCGCTGTCGTGAAGGTAGGGCCCACCCGGCGCCGAGATCCGGCCCGGGACCGAGGGGTTCCCGCTGTCGCTCGCGGCGTTGAACGTCGGAGAGGACAGCGTCGGCAACGCGGAGATCGGCGCGGCCGAGCCCGGGCCCGGCCCCACCAGCGTGGCGCCCGCCAGCGCGACCAGCAGGACGGCAAGGGCCAACGACCGATGTCGCACGGCGGACAGTCTGACCGCCTCCCCCGGCCAGTTGGCCGCGCCCCCCGACCCGGGACGGGCCACGGCGTGCGCCAATCGGCATCATGCGACGCGGGCACGGTGGACAGCACTCACGACGGGGGCGATGATCGCTTCCTCCCCACGGAAGGAACACGGCATGCCTCAGTACGTCATCCTCGCCGACCATTCGCCCGACATCTGCCCCTCCTCGAATGCCCGCAGCCGGGCCCGCGCCATTCAGGGACTGAGCCAGGCGCTGCCCACGCTCGCGGCCGAGGCGGGCATCACGTTCCTGACCGGCCCGCTCCACCTCGATCCCGGCCATCGCACCGTTTCCGTGGTCGATGCGCCGAATATCGAGGCGGTGACCCAGCTCGTCTATGCCACCGGCCTGTCGCAGTGGAACAACGTCGAGGTCTGCCCGAGCACCCCCGTCGCCGAGATGATGGACAGCCTCGAGGAGTTCCCGATCGTCTTCGAGTAGTCAGGCGACGTGCTCGAGCGCCCGCCCGATCTCGACGTTGCCCGAGACGCTGCGGACGCTGAGGTCCACCCGGGTCTCGGGACGGCCGCCCCGGGCCGGGGCGTTCTCGAGCGGGATGTCCGAGTGCACCGTTCCTGACAAGCTCTCCACGTCGACGTGGAGGTCCACCCCCTTGACCACGCCCACCACGACGTCACCGGAGACGGAGCGGACGTGCAGCGTGCCCTCGCCCAGGGCGAGGACACGCACGTTCCCGGACACGTTCACCACCCGGGCCCCGCGTGCGAGGTCGCCCAGCCGGACGTTGCCCGAGGTCGCCTTGACCTCCACCCGGCTGCCGGCGGCACCGACCTCGAGGTCACCCGACGCGGTGGAGAACACGGCGGAGCCGACCACGCTCGAGCAGCGAAGGTCGCCCGAGGCTGAGTGGGCTCGGATGTCACCGCCCACCCTGCCCACGGTGGTGTCACCGCTCGCCGTCTTGACGGTCATGTCGGCGGCCACGTCGTCGGTCGAGATGTCGCCGCTCCCCGTCGTGACGTCCGCCTCGCCGACGGACCCGTTGATCTCGATGTTGGCCGATGCGGTGACCACGGTGACCTGGCTGCCCTCGGGCACCTCGACCCGCACCGTCACCTCGTTGCGGTGCAGCAAGCGCCGTCCATGCCCGTGGGGGATCTTCACCGCCACCACGTGGCCCGGACCCGCCGGCCGGCATTCGACGGTGGCCCGCTCGACGAGGTCCTCCGCGCCCGGCGTGTCCGCCTCGAGCGACACGACGGTGCTCCGGGTGTCCAGGGCGGCAATCGTCACCCGTCCCACCTGATTCTCCACGTAGAGGCGCACGCCTCCCGGTGTTTCGAATGTCTTCTCCATGTCCGGTGCTCCCTTCAGGTCGTGCCGTAGCCGCGCAGGCGGTTTCCCGCGCGACCGCTCCGGCTCCGGTTGCTCGACGTGCCGCGCTCGAGCGTGCGCAGGATGAAGGTGTTCACCGAGACCCCGTCAGCCGCCGCGCCCTGCTCGACGCGGGACTTGAGTCCCTCGCTCACCCGCAGCGTGATGCGCGCCGACAGGTCGTCCCCGTCGCCGGCCGACGACATCGGCCCGGGATCGTCCTCGACGTAGGTCATATCGACGTCGTCGCCGGCCACCCGGATGTCGATGCGCCCGTCCGGGAGCGAGGCGGTCAGCTCGGCGGCGGCGTCGGACAGCAGGTCCAGGATGCGCCCCGGCACGGACCGGCCGAGCACGTCGGCGATCCGCTCGGCCACCTCGGCCACCGTGTCGTCGCCGAGCTCCCCGACGGCGACCACGTCCGAACGCAGCCCGTCGACCACCAGTGACATCTTCATGACATCATGATGACATCACTTTGATGTCATGTCAAGATGGGCTGGTCAGCCCCCAGAGGCGTCCTGCACCTTGGTCTTGCCGGCCGAGATGAACGGCATCATCGCCCGCAGCTCCTGCCCCACCGTCTCGATCTGGTGGGCCTGGCCCTCCTTGCGCAGGGCCTCGAAGCGGGGGCGCCCGGCGCGGTTCTCGGCGATCCACTCCTCGGCGAAGGAGCCGTCGCGGATCTCCCCGAGGATCTTCTGCATCTCGGCCCGGACGGCGTCGTTGATCACCCGAGGCCCCCGGGTGAGGTCGCCGTACTCGGCCGTGTCGGAGATCGAGTAGCGCATGCCGGCGATCCCCTGCTCGTACATCAGGTCCACGATGAGCTTCAGCTCGTGCAGGCACTCGAAGTAGGCCGACTCGGGCTGGTAGCCCGCGCCCACGAGCGTCTCGAACCCGGCGGTCACCAGCGCGGTCAACCCGCCGCACAGCACTACCTGCTCGCCGAAGAGATCGGTCTCCGTCTCCTCGTCGAACGTCGTGTCCAGGACGCCGGCCCGCGTGGCGCCGATGGCATGGGCGTAGGACAACGCGAGCTCCCGCGCCTTGCCGGTGGCGTCCTGGTGGACGGCGATCAGCGTCGGGACCCCTCCGCCCTCGGTGTAGGTGCGGCGGACGAGGTGGCCCGGCCCCTTGGGCGCCACCATGGTGACGTCGACACCCGGCGGCGGCACGATCTGCCCGAAGCGGATGTTGAAGCCGTGGGCGAACATCAGGCAGTCGCCGTCCTCGAGATGCGGGGCCACGAACTCGTCGTAGGCCGCCTTCTGCTCGGTGTCGGGCAGCAGGATCATGATCACGTCGGCCTCGGCGGCGGCCTCGGCCAGTGTCGTCACGCGCAGCCCGGCCTCCTCGGCCTTGCGCCTGCTCGAGCTGCCCTCCCGCAACGCCACCCGCACGTCCACCCCGGACTCCCGCAGGTTCTGCGCGTGCGCGTGGCCCTGCGAACCGTAGCCCAGGATCGCCACCTTGCGGCCGGCGATCAGCGTGGGGTCGGCATCGGATTCGTAGTACATCGTGGCCATGGCGTCAGCTCTTTCTCTCTAGCGGCGATCCAGCTTAGGCAGGGCGACGCGCCCCGTCCGTTGGAGCTCCTCGACGGTGTAGTGCTCGAGCAGTCCCTCGAAGTCGTCGATCTTCTCGGGCCGTCCGGCCAGCATGACGGTGATGCGGTCGGCGCCCACGCTGACCACCTCGCCGCCGAAGACCCCCACCAGCTGGATCACCTGGGAGCGCTCGGTCGGCCCCACTGCCACCGTGACCAGGACGAGCTCCCGCTCCACCGCCTCGGCCGGCGACAGCTCGTCGATGGAGACGACGTTGATCAACTTGTCGAGTTGCATGACGACTTGTTCCAGGGGCGCGGACTCCACGTCGACCACGATCGTGATGCGGCTGAAGTGCTCGTCCTCGTCGGTCGGGGCGACGGCCAGCGAGAAGATATTGAAGCCGCGGCGGCTGAACAGACCGGCCACCCGGGCCAGGACGCCGGCTTTGTTCTCGACGAGCACGGACAGGATGTGGTGCCGGGGTGCCGGGGCCGGGGCCCCGGCCCGTCCGCCGGGCCCGTCGGAGAGTGCGTGCAGCGGGGCCGGCGTCACCGCGCGGCCAGCTGGTCGGGGTGGACGACGATGTCGTCGTTGGAGGAGCCGGCGGCCACCATCGGGTACACCTTCTCGAAGGCGTCGGTGCGGAAGTCGACCACGACGGGCCGGTCGTCGATGGAGTTGGCCTTCTCGATGGCCGGCCCCACGTCCTCGGGCGTCTCGGCCCGGATGCCCACGCACCCCATGGCCTCGGCCCACTTGACGTAGTCGGGCAGGTCGGGCGAGAGGTAGACCTCCGAGTAGCGCTCCCCGTAGAACATCTCCTGCCACTGGCGGACCATGCCGAGATACGCGTTGTTCAAGATGGCGATCTTCACCGGGATCTGCTCGGAACTGGCGGTGACGAGCTCCTGCGCCGTCATCTGGAAGCAGCCGTCACCGTCGATGGCCCACACGGTGCGGTCCGGCCGGCCGACCTTGGCCCCGATGGCGGCGGGCACGGCGAAGCCCATGGTGCCGGCGCCGCCCGAGTTCACCCAGGTGTAGGGGTGCTCGAACTGCCAATACTGCGAGGCCCACATCTGGTGCTGGCCCACGCCGGCGACGACGACGGTGTCGACCGGCGCCGCGTCACGCAGCTGCTCGACGACGTTCTGCGGCTTGATGGCGCCGCCCTCGACGTCCTCGTAATAGAGGGGGAAGCGCGCTCGCCACTCGTTGATCTGCTTCCACCACGGCGCCAGGTCCTGGACGGGCGGCAGGTCGCCCCGCGCGTCCATGGCCAGCAGCATCTCTTCTATGACCTGGCGGCAGTCGCCGGCGATCCCCACGTCCGGCACGCGCACCTTGCCCAGCTCGGCGGGATCGATGTCGACGTGGATGACCTTGGCGTCGGGCGCGAAGGCGCTGATCTTGCCGGTGACGCGATCGTCGAATCGTGCGCCGAGGCTGACCAGGAGGTCGCTCCGCTGCATGGCGGTGACCGCGGTGTAGTGCCCGTGCATGCCGGGCATGCCGAGCGCCTGGGGGTGCGAGTCGGGGAAGGCGCCCCGGGCCATCAACGTCGTGACCACCGGGATCCCGGTGCGCTCGGCCAGTGCCCGCAACGCCTCGGCGCCCCGGGCCTTGAGCACGCCCCCACCCACGTAGAGCACGGGACGGTGCGACTGGGCGATCAACTCGGTCGCCTGGCCGATGAGCACGGGATCGCCGAACGTCACCGGGTGGTAGCCCGGCAGGTCGAGCTCGTCGACGGACGACGGCCAGTACCACTCCATGGGGGCGTTCGAGATGTCCTTGGGCAGGTCGATCAGAACCGGTCCCGGCCGCCCGGTGGTGGCGACGTGGAAGGCGGCGGCGACCACCCTCGGGATGTCGTCGACGTCCTTGATGAGCCAGTTGTGCTTGGTGATCCCCATGGTGACGCCGGTGATGTCGCACTCCTGGAAGGCGTCGGTGCCGATGGAGCCCGTGGCCACCTGACCGGACACGACGATCAGCGGAGTCGAGTCCATGTAGGCATTCGCGAGCGGCGTCACGATGTTCGTGGCGCCCGGCCCGCTGGTCACCATGGCCACGCCGGGCCGCCCCGTGGCCAGGGCGTAGCCCTCGGCCATGTGGCCGGCGCCCTGCTCGTGGCGCACAAGGATGTGGCGGATGGAGGAGTCGATGATCGGGTCGTAGACGGGCAGGATGGCGCCGCCGGGCAGGCCGAACATGACGTCGACCCCCTGCATCTCGAGGCTCTTGATGAGGGCCTGGGCCCCTGTCATCTTCATGTGGTTCCCCTATCTGTGCTGCGATCCGGTCCGGAAATTGAAAAGACCCCCCATGTTGGGAGGTCGTAAGGCGCGTTCCGATGTGGGCGCGCGCCTACGTGACGAGTACCAGAATCTCGGGCCGGTTGCTGCGTGCCTGCATGAGGCGCCCATTGTGGCATGGCTGCCGCCCGGAGACAACCCCTGGACATTCCGGCGGGCCCCTCTCCTACCGCCGGACTTCAATCGACGATCGGAATCCGAGCCCACCGGAACGGGTACGAACCAGGATCGTCCGTCATCGGGATGGCGGATTCGCCTGGCCCTGCACCGCGAAGAGCCCCCACTCACCCTCGATGCCCTTGAGTTCGTGGACACCCCGTTCTTCGAAGGCCATGCCGGACCCGGCCACGAGATCCACCACGGTGCGCGAGACGAGGACCTCACCCGCATCGGCGAGGGACGAGACCCGTTGCGCGAGGTGCACGGCGATTCCCCCGACGTCGTCGCCGCGGACCTCCACCTCACCGGTATGGAGCCCCGCTCGCACCTCGAGGCCGAGTTGGGGGGCCCCGGCGCAGATGGACTGGGCGCAGCGAATGGCCCGAGCAGGCCCGTCGAACGTCGCCAGGATGCCATCCCCGGTTGTCTTGACCTCGCGCCCCCGGAAACGGCGCAACTCGGTGCGAGCCATCGCATCGTGCGAATCGAGCAGTTCGTGCCAGGAGCGGTCGCCGGAACGGACAACCCGTTCAGTCGAACTCACGATGTCGGTGAACAGCACCGTCGTCAGCACACGATCGGTCGCAGCACCACCCCGCACGCCCGTGAGGAACTCCTCGATTTCGTCGATGATGACGTCGCTGTTCGTCCCGTAGGGCAAATGGTCTCCGCCCGGCAGCACGACGAGACGGGCCCTAGCGAGATGTTCGGCCAGATAGTGGGCATGGCCGACCGAGAACAGGCTCGGGTCTCGATGCAGGACGAGCGTCGGGGCCTCGATCAACGGCAGCGCGGACCGCACGTCTCCAGCGAACGACATCTCCAGGATGGCCCGTGCCGCCGCAGGACTCGCCCCGCGCCTGCCCGCCCGCGCCCACCACTCGCGAAACACCGGGTCCCCGGACAGGCTCGGTGCGAGAAGGTGCACGTCATCCATGGCGGAATCCGGCGCCGCGCCGACGTCCAGCACGGCATCGAGGAAGGAGGTCAGGAGCGCTTGCGGGATCCCGAAGGGGTAGTCCTCGTCCCGCGGCAGGCGCGCGTAGCAATTGAGCAGGGCGAGGGACGAAACGCGGCCAGGGTGCACGGCTGCGGCCATCAGTGCTGCCAGGCCGCCCCCGCCGACAGCGAAAAGGCATGCCTGAGTCGAGCCGACTGTGTCGAGCACAGTGAGGATGTCGTCGACGACCAACTCGATGCCGGGCGCAACGCCCGGCGGCGACGCGTCGGAAAGTCCGATCCCGCGCGGGTCGAACCGGATGAACCGGCTGAAAGAGGCGAGCCGCTCTTCGAATCGGCGGACGTGGGGTTCCTCGTCACGCATGTCTATGGACACCACGTTGCCGTAGCCGACGCTGACGAGGTCCAGCGGGCCGTCACCGATGGTCTGGTACGCGACGTGGATGCCGTCTTCTGACCTGGCGTAGCTCGTCTCCGGCCCTCCGGTCACGGCAACAGTCTGTCCATATGAGATGAGGTGTGCCACGGCCGCCCCATCGACCGCGGGCCAGACGGCCTGGGTCCTGCCCGCCGTCGATCAGCGCGGTCCTCGTCGGACACGAGCGCGATCTGCCGACGGACAGGGCTGCCAACCCGAACTGTCGGCGCTACGTCGGCGAGGGTGTCGCCATGCCCCCGCCGAGGAGGGCGGGCAGCGCCGTTGACCGCATCCGCGCCAGGACCCGATCCGTCACCGGCACGGCGTCCGGGTGGATGCCGCCATGGCCCTCGACCGCCGCCCGCCATGCCGCGGCTCGGCGCTCGAGCTCGTCGGTCTCGTCGAGCTCCGGGCAGTCGAGGCGGTCGGTGTTGAGGTCGACCACGATGGAGTCGCCGTCCTCGACCAGCGCGATCGGCCCGCCGAGGAGAGCCTCCGGTGCCACGTGGCCGATGACCAGACCCACCGAGCCCCCCGAAAACCGGGCGTCCGTCATCAGCGCGATCGTGATGTGGCGCTGACGGCACAGGGCCGTGATGCGCGAGGTGGGATCGAGGAGCTCCGGCATGCCGGGTGCGCCCCGGGGTCCCTCGTAGCGGATCACCACCATGTCGTTGTCCTCGAAGCTGTCGGGGTACTGGTCGAGGGCCTCGATGAGTGGCCGTTCACCGTTGAACACGCGGGCCCGGCCGGCGAACACCCCGTCCTGCACGCCACCCTCGATACCGGCGACCTTGAGGATCGCCCCTCCGTCGGGGGCCAGGTTGCCGCGGAGCAGACGAAGTCCGCCGGTGTCCTTGAAGGGCTTCGTGACCCGGTAGATCACGTCCTGGTCGGCATCCGCTGGGGCCAGCCGTCGGACCTGTTCGGCCAGGGTCTCGCCGGTACAGGTCAGCGCGTCACCGTCGAGGAAGCCGGCCTCGAGGAGCTCGCGCACGATGACCTGCAGCCCACCCTTGGCGTCCACATCCACCATGGAGTAGTCACCGAAGGGTCGCATGTTGACCAGCACGGGCAGTCGTCGCGCCAGCTGGTTGAAGTCGTCCTGACTGAGCACGTCGTCCCACAGGTCGATGCCCGCGGCGCGGGCGATCTCGACGCTGTGCAGCAACACGTTGGTGGAGCCGCCCATGGCCATGGTGACCGTCAGGGCGTTTCGGAGTGATTGGGGGGTGACGATGTCGCGCGGCCGGATGCCCCGGCTCGTCATGGCGAGGAGGCAGTCGATCATCTGGTCGGGGAACTCGGTGAGCCGGCGCGGATCGTCCGACGGCGGGGCCACCATGTGCAGCGGTTCGAGCCCGAGCACGGAAATGAACGTCTGCATCGTGTTGTAGGTGAACATGCCCCCGCAGCTGCCCTGGCCGGGGCAGGCATTGAGGGCGAACCGGGCGCGGACCTCGGCGTCCTGGTCGGCCACCTGGAAGGCCGACACCAGGTCGATCCGGTCACCCGTCTCCGGATCGATCCCGGGCCTGATCGGGCCGTCCGAGAGGATGACCGCGGGGGTGTTGTTCTCGAGCACAGCGGCGACGGTCCCGACGGGGGGCTTGTCGCACGCCACGACGGCGACCAGCCCGGCGACGCTGTTCGCCGCCAGGTGGACGTCGGCGACGTCATGGACCAGCTCCCGACCGACGAGGGAGAACCGCATCTGCGGCGTGCCGTTGAGCTGGCCGTCCGAGACACCCAGGGTGAACGCGGGCGGGATCAACCGCACCGGCAGGTCCTCCGTTGCGATGCGGCGGTGGATGGCGGCCTGGACGGCCTGCACCTTCTGTGGGACGCCCAGATAGCACTGGCTGTCGCCGAGGTTGCCGATCACGGCCCACACCGGGTCGTGAATCTTGTTGACGTCCTCATTGAGGAACGCCGCCGTGCCGACCCGCTGCACGTCGCGCCCGGGGTTGATGGACACGAACGCGGACGTCGCCGATTCTTTCTGGGGCACGGACCCAAACTAATGGGGCTGGCCCGCCCGGCCTGACCCGATGAGGGGCGGCGTGGCGTTCAGACGGGGGACGGCACGGGCGACGGTGACGGCGGCGACTGGGACGGCGACGGCGGCTCCGGCGTCACCTCGACGCCAATCTGTGGGATGGACCGGTCCATCCAGGCGGGCATCCACCAATTGACCGGGCCGAGGATCTCCATGATCGACGGGACCAGCATCATGCGCACGATCGTGGCGTCGACCAGGACGGCCGTGGCCAGCCCGAGCCCGAACACCTTGAGGATGTGCAGCGGGTCCTTGATCACGAACGAGGCGAAGACGCAGAACATGATGGCCGCAGCCGCCGTGATGATCCGTCCCGTCACGGCGATCCCGTCCGCCACCGACAGCGAGTTGTCGTGCGTGCGCAGCCATTCCTCGCGGATGCGTGAGAGCAGGAACACCTCGTAGTCCATGGAGAGCCCGAAGAGGATGACGAACAATGCCACCGGGATCCACGGGTCGATGGGTCCCGTCTCGCCGATGCCGATGATGCGCCCCGCCCAGCCCCACTGGAACACCGCGACCATCACGCCGTAGGCGGCCCCCACGCTGAGCAGGTTCATGATCACCGCCTTGAGCGGGAGTACCAGGGAGCGGAAGACGACCATCAGCAGGATGAAGGACAGGACCAGGACGGCGCCGATCACCAGGAAGAGCCGGTGGCCGAGGAAGTTGGCGGCGTCGATGCTGCCCGCGGTCTGCCCGCCGACCTGCGCGTTGACGGTGGTCCCCCCGACGACGGGTGGGATGATGTCGTTTCTGAGGTTCTGCACCAGCGTCTCGGTCTGCGCCGACTGGGGTGACGTGGTCGGGTAGACGATGATGACCGCGCCGGTGTCGGCCTTGTTGAATTCCGGCGGGGTCACGAAGGCGATGCCGCCATGATGCGCGGCGATGGCCTGTTGGAGATGCTCGACGGTGGCGCGGTCGGTCGGGCCCTGCATGTCGGCGGCGACGATGAGGGGCCCGTTGAAGCCGGGGCCGAACCCCTGCGCCAGGAGGTCGTAGGCCTGCCGGGTCGTCAACGAGGTCGGGTCGTTGCCGGCGTCGGTGAAGGCGAGCCGCATGCTGAAGAGCGGGAGCGCCAGCGCGACGAGCACGAGCACCGCCACGATGCCGGTCACCCAGGCCCGTCGCTGCACGAAGCGGCTCCAGCGGTACCAGAACCCGTTCTCGGGCGGCGGCCCGCCGTTCTGGAGCAGGCGCGGCAGGTGCCACTTGTCGATGGCGTTGCCTGCGAAGCCCAACATGGCCGGCAACAGCGTGAGGGCGGCGATGAGCACCATGAGCACGGCGGCGATGCAGGCGGTGGCCAGCCCGATCATGTACGCCTGACCGATGAGGTAGAGCCCGAAGAGCGAGATCACCACCGTGCTGCCCGCGAAGAGCACCGACCGGCCAGAGGTCATGAGGGAGGTCACCACGGCGTTGCGGGGATCTCGCCCCTCGAAGATGCCCTGCCGGTAACGGGTGACGATGAAGAGGGCGTAGTCGATGCCGACGCCGATGCCGATCATGGCCGCCATCTCCGGGGAGAAGTTGGGCACGGTCAGGACGTGCGTCAGGAGCTCGAGCAAAGCGAAGCCGATCCCGAGCCCCGCCAGCGCGGTGATCACGGGCAGGCCCATCGCCACGACGGATCCGAAGGCGAGCAGCATGATGAGGATGGCGGCGGTGATGCCGATGCCCTCGCTCGGGCCCGGCGCCGCCGTGGCGGCGGCGGAGATCGGGCTCCCGCCCAGCTCGACCTGGAAGCCCTTCGTGGCGGCGGCCTGCGCCGTCGTGATGACCTTCGTGACGGCCCCGGTCGGGATGTCGGCGGTGTCGGTGGTGAATTGGATCTCGGCGAAGGCGATGTTGCCGTTGCTCTGTGGCGCGATCTGGTGCGCACCAGCGGCCGAGAACGGACCGGTCACGCTCTGGACGTACGGCAGCGGCTCGAGGCTGGCCACCACCTTGTTGATGGCCGCCTCATTGGCCGGGCTGGCGATCGGGGTGGTCGTATGGAAGACGACGTCGGCCGTGTCACCGGACTTCGAGGGGAACTTGGACTGCAGGATGTTCTGCGCCTGCTGCGACGGGGTGTTCCCCGCCGTGAACCTGTTCTCGAAATGGGTGCCCACCACCTGGGAGACCACCGTGATGCCGATGATGGCCAGGATCCATAACGCCAGGACCATCCGCCGGCGGTCGTAACAGGCGCCGGCCAGACGTCCCAGGGCGGTGACGGAGGGTTCCTCGGGTCTGTGCGCGGCGCTCATGGTCGTTTCACCATAAGATTCATCACTGATGAGTTGTACCACAGAATTCCCTGCTGGTGAATCCCCCACCGGATGGAAATTTCGGGATGGGTCATAGATGAGTGCCGCTGCCGCGGCCGCCGCCGGCCGCCGCCCGGGCAACGCCGACACCCGGGGTGAGATTGTCGAGGCGGCCAAGCGCGTCTTCGCCGCCAAGGGGTACGACGGAGCGAGCCTCCGGGCCGTGGCCCGGGAGGCGCAGGTGGACCCGGCGCTCGTCCACCACTACTTCGACGGGAAGGCCAGCCTGTTCGTGGCGGCGATGGCGCTGCCCTTCGACCCGCGCGCCGTCGCGCAGGGGCATGCCGGCTCCGCTTCGGACTCGGGCATCGGAGCCATGGTCGTGACGGGCTTTCTCACCATGTGGGATCACGCGGAAGGAACCGGTTCCTCGTTCGCGGCATGTGTCGCGGGTATGGCGGCGTCCGCCAGCGTGGCCGACGCCATGCGCGAGTTCGTGGCCGAGCGGGTCTGGAACAACAGCCCGGTGAACGAGGCTGAAAGCGATGACCAGACCCGCCGGCGGCGCGCCCTCGTCTCCTCGCAGTTGATGGGTCTCGCCTTCACCCGCTACATCCTCCGGGTGCCGCCGGTATCGACGGCCACGCCGGCGGAGATCGCCCAATGGGCCGGCCCGACTCTGGATCGCTACATGGTGGGGACGATCGACTGAGTCGAAAGTTCCGAACACTCGTCGGCCGCGGAGCGACCGTTCTCGTTACCGATGGTCGAGACCCCCACCCACATCGGCGGAGTGATCGCTGCCGCTGCCGCCCTGTCGAACGAGGAGATCGCCGAAGGGCTTGATCGGGCCTTTCGGCAGAAAGCCGCCGCCGAGGGGACGATCGTCGTCCTGTTGGGCGAGGTCAGCCGGCGCCAGTCCTACCGAGACGACGGGGCGATCTCGCCGGAGCCCTGGGCCGTGGAGCGCTTCGGCGTCTCGATACCGACGGCGCGGGCGCTTACCCGGGTGGGCGAGAAGGCCTGGGACATGCCGCACCTGGTCGGATCGCTCTGCGCCGGGGACCTGTCCTTGGACAAGGTGCGCGCGGTGGCCGACGTGGCCACGCCCGAGACCGACCATCAACTCTGTGACCAGGCCAAGGAGTGCACCGTGCGCCAACTGGCCGATGTCGCCCGCTCGACGGCGGCCCCCGACCCAGCTTCGGCCAGCTCCGCGCACGACCGTCGCTTCTTGCGCTTCAACGAGCAGTTCCGCACCATGAGCGTCCAGCTCCCTGCCGAGTCCTTCGCCGAGACCCGGGCCTGCCTCGAGACCCGGGCCCGCGCCGTCCCCTCCGACGGCGAGACGCCCTGGGACCAGCGCCTCTGTGACGCCTTCGTCGAGGTGATCCGGACCGGTGCGCACGGCGCAGCTTCGACGGCGAGCCCGTATTTCGTCGTCGTCCACGTCCCCCTCGTCGCCCTCGTCGACGAGTCCGGCGCCGAGAGCGCCCTGGCCGGCGAGCTCGAGCGCGACGGCCTGCTCAGCACCGAGACCGTGTGCCGGATCGCCTGTGACGCCACCATCGCCATCGGGGTCGACGACGACGTGGGCCACACGATGTACGAGGGCCGGGCCCGGCGGACACCGAGCGAGGCCCAACGTCGTGAGGTCATGCGCCGGGACCGCCACTGCCGCTTCCCGGGCTGCACCAACGTCACCTTCACCAACACCCACCACGTGGTGCCCTGGAAACCGGGCGGGCCGACCGACCTGGAGAATCTCGCGCTCTTGTGCCTGCACCACCATCACGTGGTGCACTCCAAGGGCTGGGAGATGACCGGCAACGCCAATGAGGAGCTCACCTTCACCGGCCCGAAGGGCCGGGCCATGACCTCGCGCCCCTCGCCGCTCTGGGGCAGTTCCACAGCCGGTCTGCGATCGGGGCGGCCGAGCTAACTCTGCTTCGACTCAGCCGCGCCGGCTGCGAAGTTCGGCGGCCACTTCGTCGCCGTGTGCCTTCCCCGACGTGGCCCTCATGACCGCACCGGTGAACCACCCAATCAACTTGTCGTCGCCCTCGACGAAGCGCGCCCACTCCTCGGGATTCGCACCGATCACCTCGTCGAGCACCGCGCCCAGGGTGTCGGATCCGAGTGCCTCGAAGCCCATCTCCTTTGCCAATGCCACCGGGTCTCCCCCGCCGCGCTCGAGCAGTGCACCCAAGACCGCCTTGGACTGGGTCGCCGAGAGTTGTCCACCCGATTCCATGACGAGCACAGATGCGAACGACTTCGGGTCCAGCTGCAATCCCGCTTCGCTCTGCGCGGCGATCTCGTTGGCGGCACGGGCCAAGGCCAGCCTCACGGGCGCGCCGGCTTCAACGGCAGCCGTCACCACCTCGTCAAGGCCCAGGTCGACCACCGCATGGACCTGGTCCGTCTCGGCGTCCGTCGGCGACGCACCGAGGGCGGATGCCAGCACCGCCCGGCGGTCCGCCGGCATCGGGCCCAGAGCCGCCCGCACGTGCTCCTGCCACGCCGCGTCGGGTGCCAGGGGCACCAGGTCGGGCTCAGGGAAGTAGCGATAGTCGTTGGCCTCCTCCTTGGACCGCATCGAATCGGTGCGCCCCGCAGACTCGTCCCAGTGCCTGGTCTCCTGAGTGACGGAGCCACCGGACTCGAGAAGGGAGATCTGCCGCGCCATCTCGTACTCGATTGCCCGTACCAACGAACGCAGTGAGTTCAGGTTCTTGATCTCGCAACGGGTGCCAAAGGCTTCGGCGCCCGCGGGGCGGACCGAGACGTTGGCGTCCACCCGCATCGACCCCTCCTCCATCCGCCCGTCGGAGGCTCCGGTCGCCACGAGGATCCCCCGTAGCTCGTTGGCGTAGGCCCGACCCTGGGCGGCCGAGCGGATATCGGGCTCGCTCACGATCTCGACCAGCGGGACGCCCGAGCGGTTGTAGTCGACGAGCGCGTGTAGAGCTGCGTTGATACGACCGCTGGCCCCGACATGCGTCAGCTTGCCGGTGTCCTCCTCCATGTGGGCCCTGGTCACGCCCACGCGGGACCCGTCTGGGAGATCGAGCCATCCGCCGGCGTTAAGCGGGAGGTCGTACTGGCTGATCTGATAATCCTTCGCCTGGTCCGGGTAGAAATAGTTCTTCCGCGCAAACTCTGAGGGGCGGATCTCGCAGTGCAGGGCCGCACCGATGCGCATGGCCAACTCGACCGCCTGCTCGTTGAGGACCGGCAGTGAGCCCGGCAACCCCAGGCAGGTCGGACAGATGTTCACGTTGGGCTCGTCCCCGAATGCGTTGCGACACCCACAGAACAACTTCGTCGCGGTGTCCAGCTCGCAGTGCACCTCGAGCCCGACGACGAGCTCCCACTCCGTGCTCACGACCCTTCCCCGTGCGGTGCGAGTGCCTCGACGACCCGGGCCACCCGGAAGAGGAGGGCCTCCTGGAGTGCGGGCGCCAGCACCTGGACCCCCACCGGCAGCCCGTCAGCACCCGTGCCGAAGGGCACCGAGACAGCCGGGTGGCCGGAGAGGTTCGAGGGAATGGTGCAGACGTCATTCATGTACATCGCCATCGGATCGTCCACTTTGGCCCCGAGATCGAAGGCCGTCGTCGGCGCGGTGGCGCCGAGCAGGACATCGAAGGACTCGTAGGTCCGGCTGAATGCCTGCATCACGAGCGTGCGGACCCGCTGCGCCTGCGCGTAGTAAGCGTCGTAATAGCCGGCGGAGAGTGCGTAGGTGCCCAGCATGATCCGGCGCTTGACCTCGTCACCGAAGCCCGTCGTGCGGGTCGCCGTGTTCATGGCGGCCACGTCCTCCCCCTCCACCCGTAGCCCGTATCGCACCCCGTCGTAACGGGCGAGATTGGAGGAGGCCTCCGCGGGCGCGATCAGGTAATACGCCGAGAGCCCGTACCCGAACTCGGGAACCGAGATCTCCTCCACCTTGGCGCCGGCGCCGGCCAGGGCATCGGCCGCCTCCCGCACCCGGGCCACCACGTCGGGCGCGCAGCCGTCGACGAGATCACGACAGAGCCCGACCCTGACACCCTCGGCACCATCCTCCACAGTCGCCAGGGTCGGCTCAGTCGGCGACGGCAACGACGTGCTGTCGAGAGTGTCGTGGCCCGCCAGGACGTCGAAAAGCAGTGCGGCGTCCTCGACGGTCGTGGCAAACGGGCCGATCTGGTCAAGTGAACTGGCGAAGGCCACCAACCCGTACCGGGACACGCGACCGTAGGTGGGCTTCATCCCCACCACCCCGCACAGCGCGGCCGGCTGGCGGATGGAGCCGCCGGTATCGGAGCCGAGGCCGAGCGGGGTGAAACCGGCAGCCACCGACGCGGCCGAACCGCCGCTGCTACCGCCGGGAACTTTACCCTTGTGGCGCGGGTTGCGCGTCGGACCGAAAGCCGAGTTCTCCGTCGAGCTGCCCATGGCGAACTCGTCCATGTTCGTCTTCCCCAGCGCGACCGCGCCCGCCCGGCGGAGCGCCTCCACCACGGTAGCGTCGTAAGGCGGACGCCAGCCCTCCAGGATCCTCGAGCCGCACGTCGTGACGGATCCGCGCGTGCAGAGGTTGTCCTTCAGGGCCACCGGCACCCCTGCCAACGGACCTGGATCTCTCCCGCTGGCCACGGCCGCGTCGATGACGTCGGCACTGGCTCGCGCGTCGTCGCCCAGCACGGTGAGGAACGCGTTGAGCTCGCCGTCGCCTGACGCCACCGCGGCGAGCGCCTCGTCGACGACCTGGCGGGCCGGGCGCTGCCCGGATCGCACCTCGGCGGCCAGCGACCGTGCACTGGTCACGACGCTTCTCCGCCAATGCGAGGCACACGGAAGCGATGATCCTCCACCGCCGGCGCAGCGGCCAGTACCTCGTCGCGGTCCAGGCTCGGGCGGGGCTCGTCCGCGCGCAGAACGTTGCGGAGTGCGATGGGGTGCGACGACGGTTCCAGGTGCGACAAGTCCAGGGACGCCACATCTGCCGCGTGGTCGAGCACGGTCCGCAGCTGCGAGGTGAAGAGCTCGATCTCCTCCTCGCTCAGTTCGAGCCGGGCCAGGCGGGCAACGTGCACGACGTCCTCCCGGCTCAAACCAGCCGGGGACGTGTCCTCGGTCACGGGCGCGGCGGCAGCACGCCGGTCACGAACTCGACCGTTCGCGCCTCGATCTCGTCCTTGTCCCAGTCCAGCGTCGCCACATGGAAGCTCCGGTCCAGCATCACCTGCTCCACCGGCCCCTTGGCCCGGGCCACCAGCTTCTCGCTCGACACCGGGTCCACGACGTGGTCCTGCACGCTCGTGAAGACCAGGACGGGGCTGCTCACCGAGTCGAGCTCCGCCTCCACCGTTGCCGCCGCGGCGAACAGCGAGAGCGTTGCCCGCAACGGGAGGCCGGGATA
Organism: uncultured Acidimicrobiaceae bacterium; assembly: GCA_963755375.1. Classification (GTDB taxonomy): domain Bacteria; phylum Actinomycetota; class Acidimicrobiia; order Acidimicrobiales; family RAAP-2; genus Bog-473. The sequence continues at coordinate 2,033,902 of CAVWKG010000016.1, forward strand.
CGCGACTTCGACTGCACCCTCCATTGCGATGTCTGACCCGATGCCCGGTGCCACTTCCTCGCCGCCGTCGATCATGGCCTGAATGAAGGCCACCGTGTCCGCATCGGGCGGGCTGAGCAGCGGGTTCACGACGGTGATGGCGGCAATCTCCGGGTGATGCTCGGCCAGCCAGACACTCAACGTCCCGCCCATCGAAAGTCCGACGACCACGACGCCGTCGCTGCGGGCGGCCAGCCCGGTGTACGCCGCTTCGGCCGCGTCCGACCAGTCCTCCCAGCGGGTTCCGAGCATGTCCTCTATCTCGGTGCCATGCCCGGGCAGCAGCGGCATCTCGACGGTGAACCCGGCGTCGGCCAGCGCCAGGGCAAGCCCGCGCATCGACTGTGGGTTGCCGGTGAACCCGTGCAGGACCAACGCCCCGCGGGTGTCGCCGGTGGTGGAATACGGCTCGGCACCGGGGATTATGGAGGCGGTCACAGAGCGGCAGCCTACCGGCGAGACGAGTAGGGTTCCGGCGGCCACATGGCTCCGCGGCGTGGGGCGACCGAGGTCCTGCACCGCCACGAAGACGAAGGAGCACCGCAATGCCGTCGTACCCGTTCCTCAGTGACGAATGGCTGGACGAGGCCCGAAAGATCCGCGCCGAGTACGAGGGCAAGACCGCTCCCGTCCCGCATGCGGTGCGCATGAACCTGGTGGTGACGGCAGTCCCCTTCTCCGACGAGGACATCCTCGCCCACCTGGACACCTCGGGCGGCGAGCTCGTGCTCGACACCGGTCACCTCGAGACGCAGGATCTCAAGGTCACTGTGGATTACGACACCGCCAAGGCGATTCTCATCGAGGGCAACCCCCAGGCCGGCATGCAGGCCTTCATGGCCGGCAAGGTGCGCGTCGAGGGCGACATGGCCAAGCTGATGGCCCTGCAGGCGGCTCCGGCGGCGAGCGACCCCAACGCCGCCGAGATGGCCACCCGGTTGCGCGACATCACCGAGTAGCCGGTCGAGCTCAGCCGGTATCGGCGAGCAGCTGAGTGGCCCGCGCTTCGCGGGAGAGCGGCCGGATGAACAGCGCGCAGACCACCGCCAGCGCGGCCACGCCGGCGCCGACCCAGAACGGGACGCTGAAACTGTGGAGCAGCGCCGTGCTGTGGTGCACGTTGCTCAGGCCGGAGCGCTTAGCGATCGACTCCTGAATCGTCAGGACCGCCTGGATCCCGGCCACCTCCCCCACTTGGGCGGCAAGGAGTTGTGCAGCGCTCATGACCCCGTACTCGGAGGCCGCCACCTCATTGGACATCGTCGCCGAGGTGGCCGGCATGGAGACGCCCATGCCGAGGCCCGAGAGGGCCAGCGCGACGAGGATGACCAGCAGCCCCGCCGAGGGACTGAGTGTGGCGAACAGGATCATCGAGAGAAGCAGCGACCCGGTGCCGAACAGCGTCGCCGTCCTCTCCCCCGTCCTCACCGTCATATAACCGGCAATCGGCGCACTGATAGCGAACAGCAGCGGTCGGGCCACGGAGATGAAGCCGACCTGCGACACGCTGTAGCCGTAGACCTGCTCCATGAGTAGGGGGAACAAGAAGAAACCGCCGAAGTAGGCGAAGCTCGAGAACGCCTTTGTCCCCATGGGGAACATGAAGTTCCGGCGGCGCCAGTAGGTGGTGGGAATGAGCGGGGTAGCGAACGTCAACTCCCTCCGGACGAACACAACGGTCAGAGTGACCGCGAGGATTCCGGACGTGATCACGGCGGGCGACGTCCAGCCCGCGATGGGGCCGATGCTCAGGACCAGCATGGCGGCCGTCACGGAACCGGCCAGGCTCCAGCTGCCTACCCAGTCCATGCCTTCCCACACACGCGAGCGCTCCCGCGGCCCGGAACCCTCGCCGGCCGGCATGCCCTCGGACGCCACGGCATGGCGACGTGCTTTCCGGTCCGAGGGCAGCAGGAGGGCGACCACCACCGAGGCGATGACGAGCAGCACCAGCTGGCCCCAGAACAGCGTCCGCCACCCGAAGAACTGGATCACCGGCGAACCCAGGGTCACCCCGAGTACGGGGCCTCCGGCCCCCACGAGCGACCACCACCCGAGCGCCTTGACCCGGTCCTGACGGGAGAACAGCTCCAGGATGATCGCCATCGACGCCGTGCCCGTGGCCGCGCCCTGCACCCCGTCGAGGGCGCGCGCGAACAACAGGATCCCGACGCTGGGCGCGGTCGCCGTGAGGATCGCACTGACCATGGCCCCGAGCAGGCCGAATTGGTAGAGCCGGCGATGGCCGAAGAGATCCCCGGCCTTGCCGAAGAAGGGCGCAGCAACGCCGAAGGCCAGCAGCGGCCCGGTCGAGGCCCAGGCGAGGACGGAGAAGTTCGTATTGAAGTCCGCCTTGACGGTGGGCAAGGCGACTACGAAAACGGTGAAGGTGATGTTGAGCGAGAGCAGTCCGGCCAGCAGGGCGACTAGGGCCCACCACTGGTAGCGAGGGCTGCGGACGGCCCGTCCCGTGACACGCCGGTGCAGCAGGGCGAACCAGTTCGTCTCGACGGATCCATCCGCCCCCATCGTCCCCATCGCGCCGCCGCCGGGATCGAATTGTGGGTCGAGCAGGATGTCGCTCTGCTCGTCCCCCGGGCCCTCCACCTGCGACACCCTACGTGGCTGATTCGGGACGTCCCTACGTCGCGCAGGCCCTCAGCGGGCGCTGGAAGAGCTCGTGGTTGTCGTCAACGCAGGCCGCGCAGGCGAAACCACCAGTTCGGATCTCGCCCATGCGCGTGGAAGTGGTTGGGGATCTGGCGCATCACCCGGTCGACCGACCATTCACCCTCCCCGAAGCGGGCATCGGCCACCCTGCTCAGCTGGGTCACCATGTGCTCGACATCGCTGTCAGGCGGGGTCGGACCGTGCTGCTTCCATACCACCATGGGCACGCCGCACACCTCGCAGTCGGCCACCCAGCACACGTCGTCCTCGTGGTGCCACTCCGATAGGCGCGCCGCCTCGCAGAGGTCACAGCTGGGATCGAACGGAAGCCCCACGCGTGGCTAGTGGGTGAAGAGCTGCACGGACGAGCCGGTCGGCACCGTTGAGCCGACCGACGGCTGGGTGCCGGTGACCATGTTGGTGGGACTGCCGGACACACCCGAGACGCTGACCCCCTGCTCCTGCAGGGCGATGGTGGCCTGCGGCACCGTGTCACCGATGACGTTGGGAACCGTCGTCGTTGGAGGACCCGTCGAGACGTTGATCGTGACGGCCGAGCCGTAGGGCGCCTGCCCTCCGCTGGCGGGAGACGTCGAGACCACCTGCCCCGACGGCACGGTCGTGCTGGACTCGTTGTTTTGCGTCGCCGTCAGACCGACCGCCTGCAAGGCAGCCTGGGCCTGCGCGAACGTGTAACTGGTCGGGATGCTCGGAACCGTGGCGGGCTCGTGGCCCAACGAGGGGACGAGCGTGATGGTGGCCCCGTACGGGGCTTTCGTCGGGTTCTGGGTCGACCCGATCGACCACAAGACCAACACCTGGGTGGGCACGGTGTTGCTGTAGGTGCCCGGCGCGCAGACGGACTGGAAGTGCGCCGATTGCAGAGCGGTCGTGGCCTGCGCGCAGGTCATACCGGACAATGACGGGACGGTCACGTCGGGCTTTCCGTCCGAGAGCACGACGGTGACCGTCGAGCCCTCCTTCTGCGACACACCAGGCTTCGGGCTCTGCAACACCACGTCGCCGGCGCCCACGGTGATCGACTTCACCGGAACACCCTCCTTCAAGGTCATATGGACCTTGTCCACTGCCGCCCGGGCCTGGGCCAGTGGCAGATTGACCACCGTGGGCGTCGGATGCGACGGCGTGAACACCTTGGTCTCGAAAGCGGCCACCAGCCCGGCGGCGATGATCACGGCGGCCGCGATCGCCCCCACGATCCACCAGGTGCGCCGGCTCTTCCGGGGCCGGAACGGCGTCGAAGGTCCCCCGGAGCTCCGACCACGCCCCAACAGGCGGCCGCGGTTCTCGGGCTCGGCGTCGAAGATCTCCCCTGGCCCGGCCTTCGTCCCGACTGGTGCGCCCGCCATCCCGGGCGCGACCGCCGTCGAGTCCGTGCCCGCCGCGGCACCGGCGGCCATCGCGACGATACCGGAGTCGGTCAGCTCCGACACGCCGGGCGCCCGGAACCCGTTGATCGGCGCAGAGTCCGCCACCCGTGGCATCACCAGCGGCAACGCCGAGGCCGTCGGCAGCGCGGCGGCCAGCGCGCCCAGCCGGGCCGCCAACCCGGCCGCGTCCAGGCGGGAGGCGACGTCGGGCGCGGCGGCACGGGCCAGCACGTCATCGAGTGGGCCTAGCGCGTCGTCATGCGGCAGCGGCTGGCCGATGCGTGCCGCTAGCGTGCCCATGGTCGTGTCGGTCACGAAGGGCACCGTCCCCGTCACGGCCTCGTAGAGGACCAGCGCCAGCGAGTACACGTCCGCCCGCCCGTCGACCGGCTTCCCTTCTGCCGCCTCGGGCGAGATGTAACGGGCCGTCCCCACCATCGCTCCCGCCGGCTCGGTCCACGCCGCCTCCGCCAGCGCACGGGCCACGCCGAAGTCGGCCACCCGCACGCGGCCCTCCTCGTCGAACAGCAGGTTGGCCGGCTTTATATCGCGATGAACCAGTCCCCGTAGATGCGCGTAGGCCAGCCCCTGTGCCACCTCCGTCCCCAATTGGGCCGCCTGCGACAGGGAGAGCCGGATGTCGCGATCCAACAGGTCACGGAGCGAGCCCCCGCCGAGATACTCCAACACCAGGTACGGCCCGTCCTGGTCCTCACCCCAGTCGAAGACACGCAGCACGTGCGGGTGGTTGAGCGACGCCACCGAGCGCGCCTCCGCCCGGAAGCGCTTCAAGAACGCCTCGTCCGTGGCCAACCCGGGTTGGAGGACCTTCACCGCGACGTGACGCTGCAGCGACACGTCCTCGGCCAGGAAGACGTGGGCTGAAGCGCCGGTGCCCAGTGCGGAGAGCAGCCGGTACCGCTTCCCTAGGACCCGGCCGATGGAGTCTGATATCAGGGGCATCGGGGCGCACTCAGGCTACCGACCGTGGACGGTCGTTCGGTGGACACCCCCCTACCTGCAACGGCCGCGGCTCACTGGGGCAATTCGCCGCTTTCGAGCAGTGACTGGAACGACGCCCCGTCCACCGTCGGGATGCCGAGCTCCTCGGCCCTCTTGAGCTTGCTGGCGCCGGGCGACTCGCCCACCACGAGCACGAACGTCTTCTTCGACACGCTCCCGGGGGACTTACCGCCCCGCGCCAGGATCGCCTCCTCGGCCCCCTCCCGCGTGTAGTCGGAGACCGCGCCGGTGACCACCACCGTCTTGCCCTCGAGCGTCGGCGGGAGGGCCGCCGCCCCGGCTGCCCCATTCGACGTTCCGGCGGCCTCCGGCTCCGTCATGGTCACCCCCGCCCGTCGCAGCCGCCCCAGCACCGCCACGTTGGTGTCGGCCGACAGGAACTCGGCCAGGCTGGCCGCGATGATGCCGCCCACGCCGTCGACCGCCGCCAGCTCCTCCACCGTCGCCGCCTCGATCGCCTCCAGGGACCCGAACGCGCGCGCCACGGCCCGGGCGCCCGTCGGACCCACGTGCCGAATCCCCAACGCGACCAGCAGCCGGCTCAGAGACTGCGCCCGCGATGCGTCGATGCCCGCCACCAGGTTGGCCGCCGACACGGCGCCGAACCGCTCCAGGGTGACGAGTTGCCCGGTGCCGAGATCGTAGAGGTCGGCTGCGTCATGCAAGAGACCCGCGCCCACCAACTGCAGCACGCGCTCCTCGCCCAGCCCCTCGATGTCCATCGCCCCACGCGACGCATAGTGCGAGATCCGCTGCACCCGCTGCGCCGGGCAGTCGATGTTCGTGCAGTACGTGTCGCTCTCCCCCGGCAGTCGCACCAGGGGCTGGCCGCAGGACGGGCACGACGTCGGGAACGTCCACTTCGCCTTCCGTCGCTTCGGCACGCCGGGACCCTCACGTAACGGCCCCACGACCTCGGGAATGACGTCGCCCGCCTTGCGCACGATGACGAGATCACCCGGCCGGACGTCCTTGGCCGCCACCTGGTCCTCGTTGTGCAGCGTCGCCACGCCGACGGTGGAGCCGCCCACGAAGACGGGCTCCAGCCGAGCGAAGGGCGTCGCCCGGCCCGTGCGCCCGATGGAGACCATGATGTCGACGAGCCGGGTCGTGCGCTCCTCGGGCGGGAACTTGAAGGCGATGGCCCACCGGGGTGCCCGCGAGGTGGCGCCGAACACGTCGTGCAGGGCCAGCTCGTCCACCTTCGAGACCACGCCGTCGATCTCATAGGGCAGCTGGTGGCGCACCTCGGCCAGCTCGTGACAGCGCGCCACCACCGCCGTCATGCCAACGATCCGTCGGGCGTCGGGGCTCACCGGGAACCCGGCCCTGGCCAGCTGCGCCAGCGTGTCGGTCTGGGTGGCCGCCGGCCACCGGCTCCGCGCCCGGCGCGCCGTCCACCACGCCGAGCGCGTAGGCCCAGAAGTGCAGCGGCCGCTGCGCCGTCACCGCCGGGTCCTTCTGGCGCAGCGCCCCGGCGGCGGAGTTGCGCGGGTTGACGAAGAGCCGCTCCCCCAACTCGGCCTGGCGCTTGTTCATCGCCTCGAACTCGGCCACCGGCATGTAGATCTCGCCGCGCACCTCGAGCATGTCGGGGTAGGGCCCGCGCGCCTTGGCCAGCTCCTTGGGCACGTCCTTGACGGTGGCCACGTTCGCCGTCACGTCCTCGCCGGTCACGCCGTCCCCCCGCGTCGCCGCCTGCACCAACTTCCCGCGCTCGTAGGTCAGTGACATGGCGACGCCGTCGACCTTGGGCTCGCAGGAGAAGGCGACCGCCTCCAGGTCGAGGTCGGGCGCCTGCCGCCGCAACCGCTCCGCCCAGGCGCGCAGCTCGCCCTCGTCGAACGCGTTGTCCAGGCTCATCATCGGGATCCGGTGGCGGACCTCTCGGAACAGACCCGAGGGCGCCGCGCCGACGGTGAGCGTCGGCGAGTCGGGCGTCGCCAGTGCGGGGTAGTCCGCCTCCAGCTGCCGCAACTCCACGACGAGGAGGTCATATTCGGCGTCGGGGATCTCGGGCGCATCGAGCGTGTGGTACAGCTCGTTGTGGTGCACGATCAACGCCCGCAGTTCCTCGGACCGGGCGGCCGCCTTCTTCGGGACGGCGCCCGATCCCGTGCCGGCCACGGTCAGGCGGCGATGCCCGCGCCCACGACGGCGTCGGGGTCGAGTGCGTCGTAGAGCGCCACCGTCTGGCCGGGCGCCACGGGCCGCTGCGGGTCGTCGAAGCGGACCTCCATGCCGTCGTGGCCCGGCTGTCGCACCACGGTGCACGGCACGGGGCGGCCGTGCGCGCTGACCTGCGCTACGGCCCGGGCCCCGGGGGCGAGCGGCTGATCGACCCAGGTGAGCGACGGCCCGGCCAACACCACGCAGGACCGCAGCGCCTCAGCCGCGCTGCCCACCGTCACCCGCCGCGCCGCCACGTCGACGTGCGTCACGTAGCGCCGCTTGCCGTCGCTCCCGTGGCCCATGCCGCGCCGCTGGCCGACCGTGACGAGCTCGACCGCATCGACGGACCCGGCCGGGCGGCCCGCGCCATCGACCACGTCGGCGGGGTGCAGCTCCACCCGCCCGGACAAGAAGCCCTCACGGCCCTCGACGCTGCCGATGAAGCACACGTCCTGGCTGTCGGGCTTGCCCGCTGTCCGGAGGCCGAGGCGGCGGGCGTTGGCCCGCACCTCGTCCTTGGTCAGGTCGCCCACGGGGAACAGCACCCGGGACAGCGCGTCCTGCCCGAGCATGGACAGCACGTACGACTGGTCCTTGGCCGGGTCGGCGCCCCGACGGAGCTGGCGTGCGGATGGTGCCGGTGGTGCGACGACACGGGCGTGGTGACCGGTGGCCAGTCGATGGAAGCCGAGCCGGTCGGCCCGGTGCAGCAGGCGGTCGAACTTCATGGAGCGGTTGCACTCGATGCACGGATTCGGCGTCCGCCCCCGCGCATGCTCCCCCACGTAGGGCGACACGACCTTGCGGTCGAACTCCTCCGTCAGGTTGAAGACATGATGGGTGATGCCGAGCTGCTGGGCCACCCGGCGGGCGTCCTCGACGTCGGCCACCGAGCAACAGCCCGAGTCCGAGGGCCCGCCCCACAGCTTCAGCGTGGCGCCGACGACCTCATGGCCCTGCTCCACCAGCAGCGCCGCCGCCACGGAGGAGTCGACACCTCCCGACATGGCCACGAGCACCCGCATGGGACCAGTATCAACCCCCTCGGCGCAGTGACGCCACCACGGCGGGGACGACGGCGAGGGCGCGGTCGACGTCGGCATCCGTCGTGGCATACCCCAGGGTGAAACGGAGCGCACCTGCCGCCAACCCGGGCGCGAGGCCCATGGCGGCGAGGACGTGGCTCGGCTGGAGCGCGCCGCTGGCGCAGGACGACCCGCCCGACACGCACACGCCCTCCTCTCCGAGGGCCACCAGGAGCTCTTCCCGCTCGACACCCGGTACGCACAGGTGGAGGTGACCCGGGAGGACAGCGGCCCCGGCGGCCGCCGGCACGGTGCGGTGCGCCCCGTCCACCGCGGCCAGCAGCCCGTCGCGCAGCCGGTCGCGCAGGCCGGCGACCCGCGGCGCGGCGGTGGCACGCTCGGCCGACACCAGGCGCAGCGCCGTGGCCAGCCCGACCGCGCCCGCCACGTCCTGGGTGCCGCTCCGGCGCTCGCGTTCCTGGCCGCCGCCGTACTGGCGCGGCTCCATCACGACTCGGCGGCTGATGGCCAGCACACCCACCCCGACAGGACCGCCGACCTTGTGCGCGCTGAGCGACACCAGGTCGGCGCCGGCGGTGATGTCGGCCAGGTCGAGATACGGCGCCGCCTGCACGGCGTCGGTGAACACGTAGGCCTTCGGGGCGCGTCGGTGCACCAGATCCACGAGGTCGGGCAGCGGCTGGATCACCCCGGTCTCGTTGTTGGCCGTCATGACGGCCACGCTCGTCACCCTCGACGACAGCGTGCGCGCCAGTGCGTCGGGATCCACGACGCCGTACTCGTCCACCGGCAGCTCGCGGGTGTCCAGACCGGCCTTGGCCGCCGCCCGCGCCGACTCGCGCACTGCGGGGTGCTCCACGGCCGAGCACAGGACCACCGCCTCCCCGCGCTCCTGCCGGGCCGCCTCCGCCGGACCGAGCACCGCCAGGTTGGCGGACTCGGTGCCGCCGGACGTGAACACGATCTCCCCCGGATCCCGGCCGAGGAAGGCGCCCACCTCGTCGCGCGCCTCCTCGAGCAGGCGACGCGCCCGCTGGGCAGCGGGATGGCTGCCCGTCGGGTTCCCGAGCCCGATGTGCACCCCGGCCATGGCGGCGGCCACCTCGGGCCGGAGCGGGGCGGTGGCGGCGTGGTCCAGGTAGGTGATCACGACGCCGGGGTCACCCGGTCACGCGACGTAGACGGTCTTGGCGTTGGTGAACTCCTTCAGCCCCAGCTCGGACAGCTCCCGCCCGTAGCCCGACCTCTTGATGCCGCCGAAGGGCAGCTCGGGCATGGAGGCCACCATGGCATTGACGAAGACGGCACCGGCCTCGATCCCTTCGATGCAGCGCTGCACCTCGGCTTCGTCGGTGCTCCACACGCTCGAGCCGAGCCCGAAGGACGTGGCGTTGGCCGCCGTGACGGCCGCCTCGATGTCGGGGACCCGGATCACCATGGCCACGGGACCGAAGATCTCCTCCCGGGCCACGGGCATGTCGGTCGTCACGCCCGTGAGCACCGTCGGGGCGAACCACCAGCCGTCGCCGTCGGGCAGCTTCGCTCCGGAGTGCACAGTCGCGCCCTGGCGCACGGCCTCCTCGACCTGGCCCACCAACTCGTCGCGCTGCGCCTCGGTCACGATGGGCCCGATGTTGGTGGCGGGTTCGAAGGGATCGCCCACGACGAGCGCGTCCATGGACTCGATGAAGCGGGATTCGAACTCGTCCGCCACCCCCTCGGCGACGATGAACCGCTTGGCCGCGATGCACGACTGCCCGTTGTTCTGCACACGGGCGGTGACGGCGGTGCGCACGGCCGCATCGAGGTCGGCGCTTGCGAACACGACGAAGGGGTCGGAGCCGCCCAGCTCGAGCACCGTCTTCTTGAGAGCGTCCCCGGCGGCCGCCGCCACCGACATGCCCGCCGGCTCGCTGCCGGTCAGCGTCACGGCAGCGATGCGGGGGTCGTGGATGAGCTCGGCGACCTGGCTGGACGGGACGAAGAGATTGGTGAAGACGCCGTCGGGGAGCCCAGCCCGGCGGAACAGGTCCTCGAGAGCCAGCGCGGTCTGCGGGACGTTCGACGCGTGCTTCAACAGCCCGACGTTGCCGACCATGAGCGCCGGCGCGGCGAAGCGGATCACCTGCCACATCGGGAAGTTCCACGGCATGATGGCGAGCACCGCGCCGAGCGGCTGGTAGTGCACATAGGACCTCGACCCGGTCGTGGCGATGGGCTGGTCGGCCAGCAGTGCCTCCGCGTTGTCGGCGAACCAGCGCAGGCCGAGGGCGCACTTCGACACCTCGGCCTTGGCGGCGGCGAAGGTCTTGCCCATCTCGGTGGTGAGGATGCGCGCCACGTCGGGCACCTCCCCCTCGAGCAGTTCTGCCGCCGTGAGGAGATGCCGGGACCGCTCGGCGTAGGTCGTCGTCCTGTACTCGGCGAAGGCGGCGGCGGCCCGGGCCAGGAGCGCGTCCACCTCCGCGGGCGTGTGGGCGGGGAATTCCTTCTCCGTTTTTCCGGTGGCGGGGTTGATGGTGGCGAAAGGCATGGAATGAGTCTTACCCGCCGACGGCCCTGATTCAGCCGGACATCCCCAGCCCCAGGTGCTCGGGGACGGCGCGGCGCATGAGCTTCCCGGTGGCCGTGTGGGGCAGGTCGGTGGCGGCGATGTAGGTCTTGGGCCGCTTGTACGGGGCGAGCCGGGCCGTCGCGGCGGCCCGCAGGGCCCCTCGGCGGACGAGAGGCCTTCGGAAACGTAGGCGGCACAGACGCGCTGGCCCCATTGCTCGTCGGGGACGCCGAAGACGGCCACCTCGGCGATGCCGTCGACACCGGCCAGGACGCTCTCGACCTCGACGGGGTAGACGTTGACGCCGCCGCTGATGATCAGGTCGTGGCGCCGGCCGGTCAGGTAGAGGAAGTTGTCGGGATCGAGGCGGCCGAGGTCGCCGACGGTGCAGGACGACCCTTTCCAGGCGTCGGCCGTGGCGACGGGGTCATCCCAATAACCGAAGCGGGCGAAGGCCGGCGTGTCGCACCAGATGGTGCCACCGGGATCGGGGTCGTCTATGAACGGCACGACATCGAGCCGGCGGCCGTGGCGGGCTCGGCCGACGGTGCCGGGGCGCTCGAGCCAGTCCTCGGGCGGGCAGACCGTGAACTGGGCCTCGGTCGCGCCGTAGAACTCCCAGACCACGCCGGGGCCGGCCCGAGCCATGACGGCCCGCTTGACCGGCTCGGAACAGGGGGCGCCGGCGTGGGCGAGGAGGCGCAACGAGCCGAGGCGCTCGTCGGGGTCGAGGTCGGGACACTGAAGGATCCGCTCGAGGTGGGTCGGCACCATGAACGAGGTGGTCGGGCGGTGGCGGCGCAGCACATCGAGCGCGGTCGCTGCGTCGAATCGGCTCAGGATGACCAGCGACCCGCCCGCCAGCAGGGTGCAGCTGGCGAAGCGGATCGACGGAGTGTGGCACATCGGCGAGCAGACCAGGTGCACGTCGTCGGGGTCGAAGTGCCAGACGTCGGCCTCGTCCTCGAAGACGGCCCGGGCCGTCGCCTCGTCCCACAGCCCTGTCGAGACGCCCTTGGGCTTTCCCGTTGTGCCCGACGTGTAGTGCATGGAGCGGGTGAGCGGATAGGGCGCCAGATCGGTGGGCTCTCCCTCATTGATGAGGTGGGCCAGGTCCGCGCGGGTGAAGACGCGCACGGTGGGGCGGGCGTCGTCGGCGAGCTGGTCGCGCTCCGCGGGTATCAACGTAGCGTTGAGCATCACCGGGATGACGCCGATGCGGCTGGCGCCGAGCGCCGCACATATGAGGTCGGCAGACGAGCCGAGGGCGAAGGCCACCCGGTCGCCCTCGGCACATCCGGCGGCGAGCAGGGCTCCGGCGGCGCGTCGCTGTCGGTCCTCGGCGTCAGCGGCGTGCAACAACTCGACGGTGGGGGCTGGCCCGGGCACCGGGGCAGGCTACGCCCGTACGATTGCGCTCTCGTGGGAACGACTCAGGACGGCGGCGGCGACATCGGACGGGCCCGGTCGCTGCTCGAGCAGGCGAGACGGGTTGTGGTGCTGACCGGGGCGGGGATCTCCACGGACTCGGGCATCGCCGACTTCCGCGGACCGCAGGGCGTGTGGACCAAGAACCCCGAAGCCGAGAAGATGGCAACGCTCCAGGCCTACGTCTCTGACCCCGAGCTGCGGGAGCGTGCGTGGCAGAACCGCCTGACCTCATCTCTGTGGTCGGCCGAGCCGAATGCGGGGCATCGCGCGCTGGTCGACCTGGAGCGCAGCGGGCGGCTGGAACTGCTGGTCACACAGAACATCGACGGGCTGCACCAGAAGGCGGGTAGCGACGCCGGGCGCATCGTCGAGATCCACGGCACGTCCCTCGAGGTGATGTGCCTCAGTTGCGGCGACCGCCAGCCGGCCGAGCCGGTACACGACCGGGTGCGCGCGGGCGACGGCGACCCGGCCTGCACTGCGGTGATCGGGGATGGGGGTGGGGCGGTCTGTGGAGGGATTCTCAAGTCGGCCGCCATCAGCTTCGGTCAGAGCCTGGTGGCGGAGGACCTGTTCCGGGCCGAGGAGGCGGTAGCCAACTGCGACCTGCTGCTGGCCGTGGGCTCGACCCTCGCCGTCTTTCCGGCGGCAGGCCTGGTGCCCGTCGCGGTACGACACGGGGCCGTGACGATCATCGTCAACGGTGGGCCTACCGACATGGACTCCCTCGCCGACGTGCTCTTGTGGGGTCCGATCGGCGAGTACCTGCCCGCGCTGGTGGAGGGGCTGAGTCCTACTTCTTCTCGGTCGTGATCCCGCCGCTGCCCTTGGCCTTGCGGCGGGGCTTCAGCGCGAACCACCAGATGCTGGCGATCGTCCCCAGCGTCACCGCGGCGGCAGCCACCGGCTTGACGACTTTGCGGGACCCGCTCTTGGCCATGGCGGCACCTTACCCGGCGAGGCTCCGGACAGCCGGTTTCGGGACCTCATCTGGGGGTTGCAGGTCACGGAGCGGGTGACACCCAGTTCCGGGGTGTGGGCCCGGCCGGCCGGGACGCGGGGCGGGCGGCGACCAGACGATCAGGCGCGGGCGCCGGCTCGTACCGACCGTTCTTCCCTGTACTGCCGGGCGGCGCGGACCAGAGCGTCGAAGGGGCGCCGGTCCATGCCTTCTTCGGGGTGCCACTGGACGGCGAGGACGAAGCGCGCGGACGGGAGCTCGACCGCCTCGACGACGCCGTCTGGCGCGCTGGCGGTGACGACCAGGCCGCGGCCCAGGTCGCGGATGGCCTGGTGGTGCGAGCAGCGCACGGTGGTCCCCGCACCGAAGACGGATGAAGTCGTGGTGCCCGGAACCGTCGTCACGTCGACGTCCCCGAAGACCATGGGGGCGCTGCGGTGGTCGAGGTTCGCCACGACGTCGGGGAGGTGCTGGTGCAAGGTGCCACCCAGGTGGACATTGAGGACCTGGCAGCCCCGGCAGATGGCGAGCACCGGCATGTCGGCCTCGAGCGCGGCTGCGAGGAGCGCCCGCTCGCTGGCGTCCCGATTGACGTCGATGCCTCCCACCTCGGGGTCCGGCTCCTGCCCGTACGCCGCGGGGTCGAGGTCGCCGCCACCCGTCAGGACGAGGGCGTCGAGCACGGCGATCACTTCCTCGGCGCCGGTGCCGGGCCCCCCGGGGGCGGTGCTGGCCGGCGGGAGGAGCAAGGGTCGCCCTCCGGCGGCCGCGACGAGCTCGAAGTAGGACTCGGGCAGCACGGCGGCTCTGCGCTCCCACGAAGCCCAGGCCACGTCGGCCACGTACGTCGAGACGCCGACGAGCGGGATCACCAGTCCAGCGTACATACGGGCTGGACGCTGACCGGCCGTGCGGTAGACAAGGCGGATGCCAGGACGTGAGCTCATCGATGCGGCCGTCGCCGGCGGATCCGTTGACACCGTCGTGCTGGCCTTCCCCGACATGCACGGCCGCCCGGTCGGGAAGCGGGTGACGACAGACTTCTTCACGTCACATGTGGCCGAGCACGGGATCGAGGCGTGCGACTACCTGTTGGCGGTCGACGTCGACATGAACCCGCTGCCCGGCTACCGCTTCACCAACTGGGACACCGGGTACGGCGATTTCGTCTGCAGGCCCGACTACGCCACGGCCCGCCTGATCCCGTGGCTCGAGGGCACCGCCCTCGTGATCTGCGACCTCACCGACCAGGACGGGTCACCGGTGGAGGTGTCGCCCCGCCGGATCCTCCGGCGCCAGCTGGAGAGGGCGGCCGAGCGCGGCCTGCGGGTGTGCAGCGCCACCGAGCTCGAGTTCTTCCTCTTCAAGGACTCCTTCGAGGAGGCCAACGCCAAGGGGTGGAAGGATCTGACGCCGCACACCTCCACCATCGAGGACTACCAGCTGCTCCAGACCTCACGCGAGGAGTACGTCCTGCGCCGCATCCGCAACGAGATGTGCGCCGCCGACATCCCGGTCGAGTTCTCCAAGGGGGAGGCGGGGCGCGGTCAGCACGAAGTGAACGTCACCTACGACGAGTCCCTTGTCACAGCCGACCGCCATCTTGTCTTCAAGAACGGCATCAAGGAGATCGCGGCGCAGGAAGGACGGGCGACGACGTTCATGGCGAAGTGGACGATGGACGACGTGGGATCGTCCTGCCACGTGCACACCAGTCTGTGGGATGCCGAGAGCGGCGAGCCGCTCATGGCCGACGGCGACGGTGACGGCACGTCGCACCCCAGCGGCTTGTCGACCCTCGGGCGACGCTTTCTCGCCGGACAGCTGCACGCCGCCCGCGAGCTCGCGTGGATGGCCGCACCGACGGTGAACTCGTACCGGCGCTACGTGCCCGGGAGCTGGGCCCCCACGGCAGCCGTGTACGGCGAGGACAACCGGACGTGCGGCTTTCGCCTCGTCGGGCACGGGGCGGGGCGGCGGGTGGAGTCGAGGATCCCGGGGGCGGACGTGAACCCGTATCTCGTGCTGGCCGCCTCCATCGCGGCCGGCCTGTACGGCATCGACCACGAGCTCGAGCCGGGCGACCCCTACCCGCGGAACGCGTACGAGGCGACGGACGTGCCGCGCATCCCCTCGACGCTGGTCGAGGCCATCGCCGAGCTGCGCGACTCCGCGGTGGCGCTCGAGGCGTTCGGACCCGACGTGCACCACCACCTCCTCAACACGGCCGAGCAGGAGTGGCTGGCGAGCAACCGCCACGTCACGGACTGGGAGCTGGCCCGGAACTTCGAGCGGATCTAGCTGGCAGGTGGCGGTTGGCGGTCGCGGCTGCCTCCGGGAGGGGTCCGGCGACAGCGCGAGGCGGACACCCCGATAAGGTCGCCCGGTCATGTTGCGCTCACAACTGTGCTCGGCCGAATCGCTGCGCTCGCCGGCTCTGCGGGTCTGGGCCGAGCGGCTGCGGCCGATGTGGGCGGCGGGCGACGATGCCCGCGAGGTGATGCTGCACCGCAAGATGTGGGAGTGGCTCTTCATCGCAGAGGCGCTTCGGGAGCGGGGCATGCTCGCCCCCGGGCGCAGCGGGCTCGGGTTCGGCGTGGGGCACGAGCCGCTCGTGGCGCTCTTCGCCGACGCCGGTTGTGACGTCGTGGCCACCGATCAACCGCACGAGTCGGCCGTCGCCACCGGCTGGACGGACTCCGCCGTCGAGTGGGCCGGCGGGCTGGAGGACCTGAACGCGTTCGGGCTGTGTGCGGAGCCGGAGTTCGCGCGACGGGTGGCCTACCGCCCCATCGATATGACCGCCATTCCGGCGGACCTGCACGGCTTCGACTTTGCGTGGTCGTCGTGCGCCCTCGAGCATCTCGGGACGCTGGCCGCCGGGATGGACTTCGTGGTCGCACAGATGGCCTGCCTGCGGCCCAGCGGCGTGGCGGTGCACACGACGGAGTACCTGGTGTCGTCGAACGACGCGACGGTCGAGGCGGGGGGGACGGTGTTCTACCGGCGCCGGGACATCGAGGCGTTGGTGCAGCGCCTGCGGCGGGCGGGCCACTCGGTCGACATGGACTACACATTGGGCGACACGCCGGACGACCTGCACGTGGACGTGCCGCCGTATTCGGACGTGCACCTGCGCACGGAGCTGGCCGGCCACGTCACGACGTCGCTGGCGCTGATCGTGACGAAGGGCGACGGGCGGGGGCGAATGGTGCGGCGACGCGCCCTCAGCCGCTGGTCAGCTGCTGCAGGCGGCGGCCGTTGAGCCGCTTGTGGATCGCCTTCGTCTTCTCGTAGAGGTTGACGAACTCTTTGAGCAGCCCGGCGTAGACCTCGCCCGCTGCCGGGTTGGGCTCGTAGGTCGCCTTGACCGTCACGGTTCCCGGTATGTCGGCGATCTGCAGGTGGCCGAGGGCGAGGAGCGTGAGAAGTCCGGCCCCCCGCACATTGGCCAGCACGGGGTCGGCGATCTGACGAATGGTGCGGCCGGTGGCGTCGGCGTGCATCTGGGACCAGAGGTCCGAGTTGGCGCCGCCGCCCACGAAGGCGAGCGTCTCGAAGGGCCGCTTGCAGTACTTCTCGACTGCACCGAGCAGCCAGGCCGAGTTGAGGGCCACGCCCTCGAAGACGGCGCGCACCATGTCCGCCCGGGTCGTGGACAGCGAGATGTTGTGGAAGCCACCCCGGATGGTGTGGTCGTCGACCGGGGAGCGCTCGCCGTTCAACCAGGGCGTGAACAGCACGCCGTGGGACCCGACGGGAACCGATGCGGCGACGTCGTTGAGGGTGCCGAAGAAGTCGTCGATGGTGGCACCGCCGGCGGCGAGGGCGTCGTCGGGGAAGAGCAGGTTGTCCCGCAACCAGGTGAGGCAGGCGCCCCCTGTCTCATGCTCGTCAGCCACCAGGTAACGGCCGGGGATGCCCGACGGGATCGATGCGATGTTGGTCAACGGGTCGGTCTTCTTGAAGGGGACGTGGCAGATGATCCAGCTGGACGTCCCGATGTAGAGATGGCCGGCGTAGTCGGCCACGGCACCCGAACCGACGGCGGCCGAGTGCATGTCCCCGGTTCCCGCCACCACGGGCGTCCCCAGGAGCAGGCCGAGCTCGGCGGCCGCGCCGGGGGTCAGCCCGCCGAGCACGCTGCCCGTCGGCACCAGGTCGGGCAACTTGGCGCGCTCCAGGCCGGCCAGCCCCATCACGGACTCGTCATATGAGATCGCGTTGATGTCGCGGTTGTCCGTTACCCAGTGCAGCGTGATCGAGTCGTGCGAGGCCCGGGCCAATCCTGTGAGCCGCAGGTTGAGGTAGTCGACCGGCTCGAGAAACACCACCGCGGCCGCGTAGACGTCGGGGCGCTGCTGGCGCAGGAAATGGATGTGGCCCACCGGGTCCTTGCCCGACAAGCTCGGGATGCCGCCGGTGCGGCGCACCCAGCGGGCCAGCTTCGACGCCGAGTAGCCCTGCACGTTCAGCGCACCGCGTACCGTCTCGCGCACCGCGCGGGCGCCCCGGGAGTCCATCCAGGTGATGGCGGGCCCGATGGCCGACCCGCTGTCGTCCACCGGCACGGTGCCCGACCACTGCGAGGTGCAGCCGATGCCGACGATGTCGTCGGGCGCCACGCCGCTGTCGGCCAGCGCTCGGCGGGCCGACGCCGCGATGGCATCCCACCAGGCCTGCGGGCTCTGCTCGGCTCCCCCATCGTCGGTCAGATCGAGTCCGACCGCCTGGAAGGCGTGAGAAACGACCCGGCCGGTGGCCGACAAAACGGCCACCTTGGGCCCGCCGGTGCCGAGGTCCACGGCCAGGACGTGCGGGCTTGTCGACCCACTGCCGTCGCGCAGCCGGACGGCCGTCGCGGCACGCAGGCTCGTCATGGCCGGGAAGCGTATCGAGCGGCGCCGGCCCGGGTCCCGGGCCGGCAACCGCCATATGAGGTCAGCCGACCAGGGCGGCCTCGGTCTCGATCTCGATCACGACCTTGTTGCCCACCACGACACTGCCGTCGAGCAGCGAGTGGTTGAAGCTGACGCCGAAGTCCCGCCGGTCGATGGTGCCGGTGGCCGAGAAGGCGACCACTGTCTTGCCTTCCTGCATGGAAGCGCCTTCCCCGAGGAACTCGAGGTCGAAGTCGACCGACTTCGTGACGCCCCGGATGCTCAGGTCGGCGGTCAGCACCCAGTTGGTGTCGTCGACCCGGCGGATCCCGGTGCTGACCAGGGTCAGGGTCGGGTGGTTGGGCACGTCCAGGAAGTCGTTGGTACGCAGGTGCTCGTCCCGCTGGACCTGGCCGGTGAAGATGCTCTCGGCCTGGACGGTGGCCTGGAGGGTCGAGTCCTCGGGGTTGTCGGCCACGGTGAAGCTGCCCTCGACGTCGGTGAAGCGGCCTCGTACCTTCGTGCCGACCAGGTGGCGGGCCACGAAGCCGACGTCGGTGTGGGCCGGGTCGATGGCGTAGGTCCCGACCTTGGGGAGGGTGGCGGTGCTGGTGCTGGTGCTGGTGCTCATTTTGGGGCTCTCCTTCGTTGACGACTTTTCCCTGCTGGTACTATATCTGACTGCACAGATACTTGTCAATCAGATATACTAGGAATCGGAGTGGGTTTCGGGGGAGACTGAGGAAAGCGACATGGGAACGGCGACCACCCAGGCGAACGGCGGTAGTGACCAACCTGGCGACGGGCCGCGCCCCGACGCCGCCGAGGAGGGCGCCGGCACCTGCGGGGTCCTCGGCCAGATGGACGACGACCGCATCCGACTGATGGGCCTCATCGTCCGCACGCACCGCCGGTTGACCGACAGTCTCGGCCGTGAGCTCGAGCAGGACGTGGGGATCCCGCTGGTCTTCTTCGACGTCCTCATCCACGTGGGGGGGGCACCCGAGAGCCGCCTGACCATGAGCAGGCTGAGCGCCGACGTCGCGTTGACCACCGGGGGTGTCACCCGCCTCGTCGACCGCATGGTGGAGGCGGGACTGGTGGCTCGGCAGAACTGTCCGAGCGATCGGCGCAGCATCTATGTGGTCCTTACCCCGGAGGGGAAGGCGGTACTCGACCGGGCTGTCGCCGCCCACATCGACGGGATCGACCGCCACCTGGTGGCGCACCTGAGCAACGGCGACCGCGCCGCGCTGGAGGTGGCGTTGGTGAAGGTGCTCGACGCGGGCTGCTGATCATCCGCGAGGGAGCCGTCGCGCGAAGGACGAAGCGGGGCAGGCGCCTTCTCCTCCTCAGCCCCCGGGGAGTGCAACCCCGGCGTTCCCCACCCTTCCCCCGCACCACGATGCATCAGGAGAGGACGACCACCACGGCCTCACGTCACGCGGCGCCGGCGGTGCGCAGGATGCGCGTCTTGCCGAAGATCGTCCCGTAGAGGAGCCGTCCCTCGTGGTCGAGCACGACTCCAGCGCCCAACGTGTTGAACGTCGAGTCGCCTACGACATAGTGAAACGCGGGTTGACCCGTGGTCCAGTCGACCGCCTCGATCGTCCACTTCCGGTCGCGGGTGCCGCACGTGTAGACCAGGTCCGACCCCTGCGACACGAAAGGGACCGAGTTGGGTGTGGACACCTCGGTGCACACCCACGCTTCGTCGAGCGTCCGCGTGCCGGCGTTCCACTCGTACTTGTGCAGGCCCTGCGGTCGGTAGGCCGGGTCGTGGCCCAGATAGAAGCACAAAGATCGCGCCGCCGCCTTGGGGCAGCCCCTCGGGCATGGAGGCGGGCTCGTTGTTGACCGCCATGGCGCCGTAGCCGCTCACCGTGATGGATTGCTCCGTCTGGATGGCGCGCAGGCCGGGGTCACCCATGTTGGCGGGACCTATGCCGGCGATCCGCCGGCACGGCGCGCCCGAGAGCTGCTCCCAGTCATCGGGGATGTCGTCGCGCCAGAACAGCGTGATGTTGACGACCTCGTCGCCGTCGCCGATCACGACGAACCGGTCCTCGTCGGAGCCGAACCCCATGAGCGACGGTGTCGTACCCGAGCCCCAGCCTCCCCCATTGCGGTAGGGGGCGGACCAGGCCCCGTCCGCCTCGTCAGTCGAGAGCCGCTGGCCCGTCCACACCACCTTCTGCAGGTGATCCACCGATGGCACGTAGATGCCACCGTCCTCGTCGACGCAGAGGCTCTTGCGCACCCACCCGTACCCTCCCCTCCTCCCGCTCTCGAGCATGTGGGCCCAGTGCTCAGCAGCCCGCTCGCGCGCCCCCGGGAGCTGCAGCGTGCTGAAGTCGGTGAAGTCGCGGGTGAGGCATACGAGCCATCCGTGGTCGGTGGAGAGCACCAGGCGGCCGTCGAACGTGAGGTTGACCCCGACGAATTCCCCCTCCACTTCGATGGGTTTGGGCCAGCGCGCTGTCTCGATGATGGGTGAGTCGGGGTCGGCCGGGTCGGCGTCCCGGTAGGCGACCACGCAGTCCCTTCTGGTCAGGAGCAGTGTGTTGTCGCAGTCCACCAACGCGTAGACGCCGTCGAGGCCCATCAGGTAGGTGACGGCGAGTGTCAGCGCGTGCGTGACGGCCTCCTGGTCGCGTAGCTCGTCCAGCCCCCGGACGGCGGCCTCGAGCTCGGCGACCCGGGTCACGGGCTGGTCCCCGGTCGGGAGGAGGGCCAGCGTTTCGAGCGTGTCATAGTCCAGCTTGGCAATGGTCTGGCGGCCGTTGCTCCAGATCACACGTCTGCCGTCAGGGTACGGGCCTGATACCAGTGTCCCGAAGTGGCCCGGGCCGAGCCAGGTGTACTGGACGTCGTCGGCACCCAGGGCCTCGCTCGGCCCGGTCGGGCCGACCACTGGGCTGTTGTCCTGCTGGTCACATCGCCCGTGGGCGATCGGGTAGACCGAGTCCGCCAGGTACGGGTTGCGTGGACCGGTTCTCATGGCCTCAGTGTGCCAGGGGTCGCAGGGGCTGCAGAGGCCGCAGGGGCCGCTCTGCCCCTGGCTACGGTGGGCCACCATGGCCGATCGATTGCGCGACAAGGTGACGATCGTCACGGGCGGGGGTGACGGCATCGGGCGGGGTGTCGTGCGCCGCTTCGCCGCCGAGGGTGCCAGGGTGCTGGTGGCCGAGATCGACGACGACAGCGGGGAGCGGGTCGCCGCGGCCTGCCGGGACGAGTTCGGGGCCGACGTCCGCTTCGTGCACACGGACGCCAGCGCCAAGCGCGACGTCCACGCCATGGTGGTGTCGGCGCTCGACACCTGGGGCACGGTCGACGTGCTCGTCAACAACGCGTGGGGCGGGGGGACGCTCGGGCGCTTCGAGGCCACCACGGACGAGCAGCTGCAGTGGGGCCTCTCCATGGGCCTGTTCGGCCCGTTCTGGGGCATGCAGGCCGTGCTGCCCGTCATGAAGGCCACGCGGAGCGGAGCCGTGATCAACCTGTGCTCGCTCAACGGCGTGAACGCGCACATGGGCACTGCGCAGTACAACATCGCGAAGGAGGCGTTGCGCGCTGCGAGCCGGACGGCGGCGCGGGAGTGGGCCCCCTGGCAGATCCGGGTCAACGTCATCTGCCCCGGCGCGAAGACGGCGGCGTCCCGTGCCGTGTTCGCCGCGCATCCAGAGCTCGAGGCGGCGGCCGACGCCACCAACCCCATGGGCCGCCTCGGCGACCCCGAGGAGGACATCGCGCCCGTCGCCCTGTTCCTGGCCAGCGACGACGCCCGCTACGTGACGGGCAACACGCTCTTCGTCGACGGCGGCGGCCACATCAACGGTGTGCAGTGGGCCCCCGATCTGGGCGACTGACGGGCGCCACGGTGACACCGTGACGATGACCGGGGTCGGGCGGCACCACGTGCGGTGGCTCTTCCACTCGACGGCCATGGTGGCCGACTACAACCTGGCCGTCCGGAACCTCGCCACGCTCGTAGGGCTGACCGTGCTCGAGTACGGGGAGTCCACGGAGCCCGGGATCGGGCGCCGGGGCGGCATGGCGTGGGTCGGCGACAACTCGATCGAGATCGGCCAGCCGATCGTCGAGGGTGCGGCGGCCCGCTTCGTCTCCCGCTTCGGCGGCGGCATGCACTCGGTCGCGCTGCAGGTGGAGGACCTCCAGGCGACGATGGCCCACCTGGAGTCCCAGGGGGTCCGCATCGCCGCTCGCCCGCTGCCCGAGATGTGCTTCACCGACCCGCGCGACACCGGCGGCGTCTTCCTGCAGTGGAGCACGTTCGAGCTCGCCGTCGACCCCCGCTTCGGCGGCATCCGGCCCGCACCGGCGTCACCGGTGGTCGCGCCGGCGACGCACCACGCCTTCGTCGGCGCGCTGGTCGACGACCCCACCACCTGGGCCGACAGGTTTGCCACACTCCTCGGCACCGCCGTCACCTTCGAGCACCCCGGCGCCGCTCCCGCCGAGCCCGTGGCTGGTGTGTCGCTGGGCGATTGCACCCTCGCCCTCTACCGGCTGGACGCGGCGGCCGACCCGTCCCTGTGGGGGCGGACCTACGAGCGGGCGTGCACCCACCTGCTGGCGCTGCGCGTGGAGGACCTGGGTGCCGCGACCGCGGCCACGGCCACGTCCGGGGTGGCCGCGGTCGGGGTCGACGCCGACGCCGTCGTGCTCGACCCGGCGGCCACCGGGGGCGTCCAGGTCGCGCTGACCGGGTCACTGCTCCCGGGCGACCCCCGCCTCTGACCGCCGCGCCCCGACCGGAAGTCAGGCCGCCGCTTCGCCCTCCACCTTCGACAGCCAGACCCGGACCGGCTCGGAGAGCAGCTCGTCGTCGAGCTCGAGCAGGGTCCCCTCCCCTTCACCAGGCCCGCTGATGATCTCGGTGGCCAGCACCTCGCGGGCGATGTAGTCGAAGAACTCGGCGATGGGCTCGAGGCCCACCACGTGCAGCCGGATGCGGTCGGAGACCTCGAGACCGCTGGCCTTGCGCAGGTCCTGCACCAGCCGCACCACGTCGCGGGAGAGGCCCCGCTTGCGCAGTCCGTCGTCGAGGTTCAGGTCCAGCGCGACGACTTCGCCCCCCTCGCGCGAGACGGCGAAGCCCTGCTGGCCCCGCACCCGCAGCTGCACGTCGTCGGGCGACAGCTCGACGGTCTCCCCCGCCAGCGTGACCGTGACGGGACGGCCCTCCTCGAGCGCCGCCGCCGCAGCGACACCGTCCAGCGCAGCCAGAGCGGGCTGGACCTCCCGTACGAGGTCACCCAGACGGGGCCCGAGTGTGCGGAAGTTCGGCTTGAGCTCGAACTGGATCACCTCGCTCAACTCCTCGGCCGTGTCGACCTCGTCGACGTTGAGTTCGTCGGCGACGATGTGGCGCAGGATCTCGGGCGCGTCGGCGGGAAGGAAGACCAGTGCCCGCTTGAGCGGCTGGCGCACCTTGACCGAGGCTTCGCTGCGGGCCGCCCGGCCGAGCGACGTGAGACGGCGGGCCAACGCCATCTGCTCCTCGAGCTGCCGGTCGATCCCGGGCGACGGGGCGGGGATGGGCCAGTCGGCCAGGTGCACCGACTCGCCCTCGCCGGAGTCGCTGAGATGGCGCCACATGGTGTCCGCCACGAAGGGGCACAGCGGCGCCAGCATCAGCGCCAAGGTCGTCAGCGTCGCGTGCAGCGTCGCCTGCGCCGCCAGGGTGTCGCCCGCGGGCGCGTCGGGGTCGGTGCGCCAGAAGCGGCGGCGGCTCCGGCGCACGTACCAGTTGGAGAGGTCGTCGACCAGGTCGCCCAGGGCGGTCGCCGCCTCAAGGGGCTCATAGGAGGTCAAGGCGTCGGTGACCGACGTCGTGGTGCTGGCCAGCCGGGACAGGATCCAACGGTCGAGCGGACCGCGGTCCGCCGGCGCCGGGATGGCGGGGTCGGCGGGGTCGAATCCGTTCAGCGAGGCGTAGGTCGTGAAGAAGCTGAACGTGTTCCACAGCGTGAGCAGCATGTCCCGCATGGCGGTGTCGATGGCACCGAGCGTCGCCCGGGTCGGGGTCCACGGCGACCCCTGGCTGAACATCCACCAGCGCATGGCGTCGGCACCCCGGGTGTCGAGGATCGACCAGGGGTCGATGATGTTGCCCAGCGACTTGGACATCTTGCGGCCGTCGGCGTCGACGATGTGGCCGAGACACACGACGTGGCGGTACGGGCTCTCGCCGAAGACCAGGGTGTTGATGGCCAGCAGCGAATAGAACCAGCCCCGGGTCTGGTCGATGGCCTCGGAGATGAAGTCGGCCGGGAAGGTGAAGGCCTCCGCCGACCCCGTGGCGTGCGGGTAGCCCACCTGGGCGGCGGGCATGGAGCCCGAGTCGAACCAGGCGTCGATCACCGGCTCGACCCGGTGGCACACCGACAACTCGTCGACCTCGTCGACTGGGCCGCCATCGGCGGCACAGGTCGAGCACACGAACGTCACGTCGTCGATCGTCGGCCGGTGCGGGTCGATCCCGCTCACGTCCCGCCCGCACAGGTCGGACAGCTCGGCCAGCGACCCGACACAACGCACGTGCCCACGCCCGCACCGCCAGATGGGCAGCGGCGTGCCCCAGTAACGGTCGCGGGACAGGGCCCAGTCGACGTTGTTCTCGAGCCACTCGCCGAAGCGCCCGTCCCGGATGTACGCCGGGTGCCAGTCGACGGTGTGGTTGGCCGCCAGCAGGTCGTTCTTGCGGGTCGAGGTGGCGATGTACCAGCTCGGCTTGCCCCAGTAGATCAGCGGCGTCCGGCAGCGCCAGCAGTGCGGGTACGAGTGGACGTAGGGGGAGCGGCGGATGAGGAGCCCGGCGGACTCGAGCCGGTCGTTGATGTCGTGATTGGCCTCCCGGACGTCGCGCCCGGCGAGCCACGCCACCGCGTCGGTGAAGCGGCCGTCGGGGCCTACCGGGTTCAGGGAGGGTAGGCCGTTCTCGCGGCCGATCTGGCGGTCGATCTCGCCGAAGGCCGGCGCCAGGTGCACCAGGCCGGTCCCCTCCTCGGTGGTCACGTAGGAAGCCGGCACCACCCGCCACCCGTCGGCGCCGTGCGGCGGGTCCAGGTCGGCGAACGGGCGCTCGTAGTGCAGGTCCACCAGGACGGAACCGGGGACCCGCAAGCTCACCCGGGCCGACGCCCCCTCCCCCATCACCGCGTCCACCAGGTCGTCGGCCATCACCACCCCGTCGACGACCGCGTACACGAGATCGGGGTTCACGGCCACGCCCGTGTTCGACAGCAGCGTCCACGGTGTGGTCGTCCACACCGCCAGCCACGCAGCCGACCCCACCACCGCGGCGTCCGGGTCGACCAGCCGCAGACGCACGTAGGCCGACTCGTCCTCCTCGTCCCGGTAGACGTCGGGCTGCCCCAGCTCGTGGCTCGACAGGGCCGTCCCGCAGCGGGGACAGTACGGCACCACCTTGAGGTCCTCGTAGAGGAGCCCCTGGTCGAAGAGCTGCTGCAGGTGCCACCAGACCGACTCGATATACGACGGGTCCAACGTCCAGTAGGCCGCATCCATGTCGACCCAGTAGCCGATGCGCGACGTCAGGCGGGCGAACTCGTCGACGTAGGAGTACACCGACTCGCGGCACAGCCGGGTGAACTCGGCGATGCCCACCTGCGACTCGATCTGCTCCTTGCCCGTGATGCCGAGCCTCTTCTCCACCTCCACCTCGACCGGCAGCCCGTGGGTGTCCCAGCCGGCGCGGCGGGCCACGTACGAACCGCCCATGGTGCGGAAGCGACAGAAGAGGTCCTTGTAGACCCGGGCCCAGACGTGGTGCAGGCCCGGCATCCCGTTGGCCGTCGGCGGGCCCTCGTAGAAGACCCAGGGCCGGGCGCCCTCCCGCTGCTCGATCGACCGCTCGAAGACGCGATGGGTCGCCCAGCGGGCCAGCTCGGCCTGCTCGAGGGCGACGAAGTCGATGTCGGGGGGGACGGGTGAGAACACGGGAGAAAGGCGGCCCTTTGCGGCGGGAACAGGCGCCCCGGCCACGTCGGAAAGGATAGAGGGTATGCAGCACCCCGCTTCCGCCATCGCGCTGGCCCGGGAGCCCTACGGCGGCGACGGGCCCCGGTGGGTCGTGGCGCACGCAGAAAACGAGATCGTGGCGCGCTACGGCTGGCTCGATGACGGCGAGCGGGGCCTCACCGCGGCCATGTTCGACCCACCGGGAGGGGCCTTTGTGGTGGCCCGCGCCGGTGCCGCCCGACCGCCCGTCGGCGGCGTCGGGGTGCGCGCCCTCCGGCCCGGGGTCGGCCAGATCCGCCGCATGTGGGTCGACCCCGCGTCGCGGGGACGGGGCATCGCCCGCGCCCTCATGGACGGGGTCGAGGACGAAGCGAGCGCGCTGGGCCCCACCGACCTGCGCCTCGGCACCGGCGACCGCCAGCCCGAAGCCGTGGCGCTCTACGAGTCCTCGGGCTGGCAGCGGGTCCTCGTCGGCCGTGACGGCCGGCCCGTGCCCGCGGGCCACATCTGGTTCACGAAGCTGCTCACCCCGGCGTCGTGACGAGCCGGCCTTTCGAGGTGCTCTGCGAGATAGAGCCGGCGACCACGCCGGACCTCACGAGGGTGCGCCACCAGATCGGCGTGCTGAGCCCGGTGGCCACCACCTTCCTCATCCCCGACAACCACATCGGGCGGGCGACCGTCTCGAGCGTCGCTGTTGCGCACGAGGTGCAGGCCATGGGCGGGCGCTCCGTCGCCTGCCTCAACGCCCGCGACCGCAACCTGCTCGGGTTCCGCCGCGATCTCCTGACCGCGGCAGCCTACGGCGTGGACCAGTTCCTCTTCGTCTACGGGGACGAGCCGCTGGCCGGCGCGCGCACCAGCGAGCTCAAGGTGCGGACGATGCTGGCCGAGGGCCGCGCCTACGCCGCGGGTCTAGGGACTGGCACGCCGATGCGCTTCGGCGCGGTCACCGGGCTGCGCGCCCTGCCGGCGTGGAAGCAGGCGGCCGACTTCCTCTGCGTGCAGGTCGGTTTCTCCGTGGAGGACCTGCTGGCCTGGCGCGCCCAGGTCGAGGTCGACGTTCCCGTCTACGCCGGGGTCATCGTCGTGGCCAGCGCCGGCATGGCCCGCAACCTGACCATCCCCGGCCTCACCGTCCCGGCCGATCTCGTGCAGCGACTGGAGAAGGACCGCAACGCCGGCGTCGATGCCGCCTGCGATCTGGTCGTCGCCATCCGCGACTCGGGGGCCTTCGAAGGCGTGCACCTCATTCCCGTGGCGCGTTACCGCGAGGTGGCGGCCCGCCTGGAACGGGTGCTCTGACCAGACCCGCCGCGGCGCAGCACCTGCATGGCTGAGCCGTGGCAACCTCAGCGTCACCGAGGTCTGTTTCGCGGTCGGCTCCTCGTCGCTGGGCCCCTTCGGCACGAAGCCCCGGTCAGCGCGCCGCACTTAGCATGACCGCTATGGACCTCACCATCTATTCGACCTTCCTCCCACAGACCGACCCTGACGCATCGCTGGCCTTCTACCGCGACCTCCTCGGCTTCGAGGTCCGCACCGACGTCGGCTACGGCGAGATGCGCTGGATCACGGTCGGCCCGGCTGACCAGCCCGACACGGCCATCGTCCTGGAACCCCCGGCGGCCGATCCCGGCCTCACCGACGACGAACGCCGCACCATCGTCGAGATGATGGCCAAGGGCAGCTATGCCCGCATCATCCTGGCCACCGCCGACCTCGACGGCACCTTCGCGCGGCTGCAGGCCAGCGGTGCCGAGGTCGCCCAGGAGCCGACCGAGCAGCCCTACGGGATACGGGACTGCGCCGTCCGCGACCCCGCCGGCAACCTCATCCGCATCAACGAGGTCCGCTGAGGCTGAGGGCGCGCTCGAGGACATCGAGCGACGCACCGTCGACCTGGAGCAGCGAGTCCACCACGAGGTCGGCCAGCGCGAAGGCGGGATGATCGCCCTCGCCCCGTTCGGGCACGGCGATGCAGGTCATGGACGACGCCTTCGCCGCCAGCACACCGGCCGGCGCGTCCTCCCACACGAGACAGCGGCGAGGCGGCGCGCCCAGCTTGGCCGCCGCGGTGAGGAAGACCGCGGGATGCGGCTTGCCGTAGTCCTCGTCCTCGGCCGAGTGCACCAACTCGAACCGCTCGCGCAGCCCGAAGTGCGCCAGCGCGGCGTCGATCAGGCGGTACTGCGACGACGAGGCAACCGCCAGCGGCAGGCCGCGCCCACGGACCAGGTCGATGGCGTGCACGGCGCCCGGCTTGAGCACGCCCTTGGTCACGATGAGCTCGATCACGCGGTCGACGATGGCCACCGCCACCTCGTCGGGCGTCGGTGTCGCGCCCGGCCACGGGTGCAGCCCATACCAGTGTGCGGTGACCTCGCCCACGAACATGCCCTTGGTCGAGCGGCAGCCGTCGACGGCCAGGGGCACGCCCAGCCCGCCGAGGATCTCGATCTCGGCCTCGTGCCAGAGGATCTCGGAGTCGACGAGGAGCCCGTCCAGGTCGAAGATGGACGCGGCGAACCCCGCCGGAACGGGGTGCGGCGGAGTCAAGCGGTGAGCTGCGCCTCGATGTCACCCACGACGGTCGGGTCCTCGGGCTCCACCTGGGGCCGGTAGCGCGCCACGATGTCGCCCTTGGGGGACAGGAGGAACTTCTCGAAGTTCCACGTGATGTCGCCGGCCTTGCCCTCGGCGTCCTCCTTCGCCGTCAGCTCGGCGTAGATCGGGTGGCGGTCCTCGCCGTTCACGTCGATCTTCTCCATGAGCGGGAAGGTCACCCCGTAGGTGGCGGAGCAGAACTGCGCGATCTCCTCGGGGGTGCCGGGCTCCTGGCCCATGAACTGGTTGCTCGGGAAGCCGATCACCGAGAAACCTCGATCGCCGTAGGTCTTCTGCAGGCGCTCCAGCCCTTCGTACTGCGGGGTGAGGCCGCACTTGGAGGCCACGTTGACGAGCAGCAGGGTCTTACCCTTGTAGTCCCCCAGCTTGGCGTTATCGCCCTGGAGGGTGTGGATGGGGATGTCGTAGAGAGCCATGGCGCGACCCTACCGGGCAGGGGTGGCCGCGTGCCCGGGCCCGCGTAGGGTGACGGGCGTGCACGCCGTCGTGATCCGGGATGGGCAGCTGTACTGGGAGGAGCGGGACGACCCCGTCCCCGGCGACACCGAGCTGCTGGTGTCGGTGCGGGCGGCCGGGTTGAATGCGGCGGACCTGGTGCAGCGGATCGGTCTCTATCCAGCGCCGCCCGGCTGGCCCGCCGATATTCCGGGCATGGAGTTCGCCGGCGAGGTGATGGCCGTCGGCCGGCAGGTGACGCTCTTCTCCCCCGGCGACCGGGTCATGGCCGTGGTCGGTGGTGGCGCGCAGGCGACCCTGGCCCTCGTCGACGAGACCCACGCCCTCGCCGTGCCCGACACACTGGCCTGGACCGAGGCCGGCGGCTTCCCCGAGGCCTTCACCACCGCCTACGACGCCCTCTTCCGACAGGCCGAGCTGCGGATGGGCCAGCGGGTCCTGGTGAGCGGGGCGGCAGGCGGCGTGGGGACCGCCGGCGTGCAGTTGGCCGCGCGGGCCGGCGCGACGGTGACGGCCACCGTGCGCGACCCGGCTCGGCGCGACGCGGTCGCCGCGCTCGGGGCGCACGTGGTGCTGGCGCCGGGCGACGAGGCCGCGCACGCGCCCTATGACGTCGTGCTCGAGCTCGTCGGCGCGCCCAGCCTGACCAACGTCGTGCCGCATCTGGCGCCCTGGGCCCGGGTCGTGGTGATCGGCGTCGGTGGCGGGGGACGCATGGAGGTGGAGCTCATGGACCTCATGCAGAAGAGGATCCGCATTGGCGGCTCCACCCTGCGCATCCGCGGCCGGCGTGAGAAGGCCGACGTGGCCGCCGACGTGGCCGCCCACGTGCTGCCGGCGCTGGTGGCGGGCCGCCTGCAGATCCCGGTGTGCGAGACGTTCCCGCTGGCGGAGGCGCAGGCCGCCTACGACCGCTTCGCCGCCGGCGCCAAGTTCGGCAAGGTGGTCCTCGTCGCTCCATGATCGAGGCTGTCCTCTTCGACGGGGACCAGACACTGTGGGACTTCGAGCGCGTCATGCGCGAAGCGCTGATCGCCGTGGCCGGCGAGCTCCGCGCCGCCCGCCCCGGCCCTTTCGCCGACGCGCTGTCCTGGGAGGACCTGCAGGACGACCGCGGGGCCGTGGCCGAGGAGCTGCCCGACGTGTGGTCGCTGGCCGAGTTGCGCGTGCACGGCTTCGCCCGCACGCTGCAGCGCCGGCGCTCGGCCGAGGGCGGAGACGAGGTTGCCGACGACGGGCTGGCCCGTGTGCTGAGCGAGTCGTATTTCACCCACCGCGACCGTGACCCCGCCCTCTTCCCCGACACGATCCCCGGCCTGGATGCCCTGCGCGCCGACTATCGGCTGGGACTGCTCTCCAACGGGAGCCGTTTGCCCGAGACGGTCGGGTTGGCCGGCTACTTCGAGTCGATCGTCTTCGCGCAGGACCACCGCGTGGCCAAGCCCGACAAGGGCATCTTCGACGTGGTGGAGCGCGAGCTCGGCGTCGGGCCCGAGGCGTGCGTGCTCGTGGGCGACCATCCGGTCAACGACGTCGCCGGCGCGCACGGGGCGGGCTGGCGCGCGGTGTGGATCGATCGCGACGGCGCGGTGCTGTTCCCCGACGACGGCCCGCGACCCGACGCGGTCGTGGCCGCGCTCACCGAGCTGCCCGACGTGCTGCGCCGGCTCGACACGTGAAGGGCGTGCGCCGCCGCTACTTCGGGCGGGGAATCTGGAAGAAGCAGGTACCTCGAGCGAGCACCGTGCCCTCCTCGTTCAAGATGCGCGCGTCGACGATCGCCATCGTCCGGCCCTTGCGCACGATCTCAGTGACCACGGTGTAGCTGCTTGCGATCGGAACGGCGTGCAGGTACTCGACGTTGAGGGAGACGGTGGGCGCGGACGGTGTTTCGATCAACGGCATCAGGGCCGCCTCGCAGGATTCATCGACGGCCGTGGCGATGATCCCACCGTGGACGCTCCCGAAAGGGTTGGCCATGTCGAGCGTCGGTGTCCAAGACATCTCGGCGTGCCCGTCCTCGGAGGAGAGGAACTCCCATCGACCGGGACTGTCGGCATACGGCGCTGTCATGTGCGTCACTCGCTCCCTCGTGCGTCAGATGTGCGTTGCCGCGGATCAGCGGGTCAGGATGACCACACCGGCGTTGGCGCCGCGGCCGACGGTGTGGGACAGGGCGACCCGGGCGCCGTCGACCTGGCGCGGACCGCACTCGCCGCGCAGCTGTCGCACCAGCTCGACCACCTGGCCGAGCGCCGAGGCGCCGAGCGGCTCCCCCTTGGAGAGCAGGCCGCCACTCGGGTTGACGGGGAGGCGGCCGCCCAACTCGGTGGCACCCGAATCGAGCAGCGAGGCCGACCCTCCCGGTTCGCACAGTCCGAGTTCCTCGCACGAGCCCAGCTCGCGGGCGGCGTCTGTATCCTGGCACTCCACCACGTGGAGGTCGGCGGGGCCGAGGCCCGCCTCCTCGTACGCGTCAGTGGCGGCGAGCGTCGTCGGGGCCCGCACGTCGTCGTCGGCCAGGCCGGCCAGTGGCGTGGACTCGCTCAGGACGGAGCCGGGGATGTGCGAGCGCAGCACGGCAGCGGCCAGGTTGACGGGCGGTGAGGGGGAGGGCAGATCGGCGCGCTGCAGGACGAGCGCCGCGGCACCCTCGTTGGGCGAGCACAGCATGAAGAGGTGCAGCGGCTCACACACGACCCGCGAGGTCAACACCGCCTGCACGGTCGTCTCCTTCTGGTACATGGCGTCGGGATTGGACGCACCGTGCCGCCGGTTCTTCACCACCACCCGGGCCAGGTGCTCCTTCGTCACACCGGAGGTCAGGCACAGCCGCTGCGCCCGCAGGCCGAAGAAGGCGGGCGTGGCGGCCAGGCCCGCCTCTTCCTGCCAGGGCTCGAAGAAGGAGGAGCGGATGATACCCCTGGGCATCTTCTCGGTGCCGAAGACGAGGACGGTGTCGTACTGCCCGGCCCGGATGGCCGCCGCCGCCAACATGAGGGCGGCGCCCCCGCTGGCGCAGCCGGCCTCCACGTCGACGATGGGCATGCCCGTCATGCCGAGCCGGCTGAGCACCTTGTGCCCCGTCGCCACCCCGCCGTAGGCGGTGCCGCAGAAGGCAGCCTGGAACCCGCCCTTGCCGATGCCCGCCTCACGCAGCGCGGCGCGCACGGCCACCACGCCCATGTCGGTCGTCGAGACGCCGTCGAAGCGGCCGAAGGGATGCAGGCCGACGCCGGCCACGCTCACGCCGGTCATGCCGGTGCGAAGGCGTAGGTCATGACGTCGTTCCCGTCCTCGTCCCGATGCAACGGCACGATGCGCAGCTCCATCGGCTGTCCGACGACCAGCGCGCCGGGGTCGCTCTCGGTTAGCCGGGTGATGACGCGCAGGCCCTCGGGCAGCTCGACCACGCCGACGCCGAAGGGCACGTCGCCCCGGTACCCCGGTGGCGGCGCCGTCACCGCGGTCCAGGCCCACAACGTGCCCGGGCGCGACAGCTCCACCGGCTCGGGGTCCTCGGTGGCGCAATAGGTGCAGGCGTCGGCCGGAGGGAAGTGGACCGACCCGCAGGCGACGCAGCGCGTGCCCAACAGGGCGGGTGGTTCACCATCGCTGAAGAGGCCCTCGCGGACCATGACACGCACCGCCGCTCAGCCTTCGAGCTCGATCAGGTCGACCGCGTCGAACTCCCAGTAGGTGCGCAGGGCGGCTATCTTGCCGGCGCCGTCACTTCGGTAGGTGTAGACGCCCCGGACGACGGCCTCGTGCGTGCCTCCGGCCAGCGTGGTGCGGATGATGCCCACTTCGGCCGCCTCGTCCCCGCACAGGTAGGACTCGGTGAACTCGAACCTGATGGCCTCACTGTTGGCGATGACGCTGTCGTAGAAGGCGGCGATGCGCTCGCGCCCGTGATGGCCTTTGCCTTCGGGGTCGAACGGCGACGGGCCGATGGGGTCGGCCACGACGGCGTCCTCGGAGAAGAGCGCGAGCCAGCCGTCGCGGTCGCCGGCGGCCACGGCGGCCCGGGATCGGATGCCCAGTTCGCGGGCGTTCAGCGGTGTGTCGGTCATGTCCCTCCCTCTCAGCGGACCTTGGCGATGACGTCGTCGGCGAAGCGCTTCAGGTTGTCGACCTTCTCCTCTAGCGTCTCGGTGTCCTGCTCAACGCCGTAGGGCCACCGGAAGCCCACGATCACGTCGGTGACGCCGAGCTCCTCGAGCTTGCGCACCCCGCCGGGCGAGTAGGCGTCGAGCGAGATCACGTGGACCTCGAAGGGCTTGCGCTCCGTGCCGTGCTCCTTGCGCAGCTCAGCCAGCCTGGTCAGCAAGCCGGGGAGGTCCGCCGGGTCTCCCCCGCCGTGGAGCCAGCCGTCCCCGTCGGTGGCGGCCCTCCGCAGCGCGGCCTCGTGGTGGCCCCCGATCAGGATGGGCACGGGCTTGCTCGGCGTCGGGCACATCTTGATGGACGGCACGTCGAAGACCTCACCGTGGAATTCGAAGAAGCCGCCGGCCATCAGCCCGCGCATGATGGCGATCTCCTCGTCCATGCGCGTGCCCCGGCGCTCCCAGGGCACGCCGCAGATCTCGTAGTCCTCGGGCCACGGGCTCGTGCCCACGCCAAGCAGCAAGCGGTTGTCGGTAAGGACGGCGGTCGAGCTCACCTGCTTGGCGATCAGCACTGGCTGGCGGATCGGCAGCTTGATGACGAAGGTGACGAAACGAAGGCGCTCGGTCAGCGCCCCCATGGCGGGGATGAGCGAGAACGGCTCGAGGAAGGGCTTGTCCTCGAGGAACTCGCGGGACCCGTCGGGGTTGAAGGGGTAGGTGGTGTCGGACACCTCGGGGTAGCAGATGCTGTCCGGCACGACCATGGAGTCGTAACCGGCGGCCTCGGCGGCCTGGGCCAGGGGGAGGTAGAAGGACGGGTTCGTCATCGACTCGGCATACGAGAAACGCACTGCACCTCCGGGTGTCCACGAGTTCGGGCGCGCCTACCATGCGGCCCGTGCCCGCTCATCCTGCCAGGACCGATGCGCCGGGGCACAAACCCGGCCAGGGGAGCACAGCCGCGCCGCTGGTCACCGACGTGTCGCTGGAGGACCTCGAGCACGACGCCCGGCATGCCATCGGCGAGATGGCGTACGCCTACTTCTCGGGGGGCGCCGACGACGAGCGCCTGCTGGTGGGCAACGTGGAGGCCTGGAGCCATTGGCAGCTCCACCCGCACGTGCTGGCCGGGATCTCGGAGGTCTCACCCGCCACCACCCTGCTCGGCACTCCCGTCAGCTCGCCAGTGGTCATCGCCCCGACGGCGATTCAGGGGCTCGCCCACGCCGAGGGCGAGGTGGCCACCGCCCGCGGCGCCGCCCAGGTGGGCGCACTGCTGATCCTGTCGTCGCTCGCCACCTGCCCGCTCGAGGACGTGGCCGCCGCCGCGCCGGACGCCCCCCGCTGGATGCAGATCTACATTCTGCGCGAACGGTCCCGTACCGAGGAGCTGGTGCGCCGCACCGCCGCGCACGGCTACCGCGCCCTGGTCCTGACCGTCGACGCACCCGTCTCGGGACTCCGTTTGCGCGAGTGGCGCACCGGTGTGCACCTGCCCGATGACCTGGCCCTGCCCAACCTGGCCGGAGGCAGTACCGACAGTGCGCGCGAAGGTGGGTTCATGGCCGTGGTCACCAACGAGTTCGAGCCCGCGCTCACACCGGACGACATCGGATGGCTGGCCGGCCTGAGTGATCTGCCCGTCGTGGTCAAGGGCGTGCAGCGGGCGGACGACGCGGTGCGCTGCGTGGACGCCGGGGCGGCGGCTGTCGTGGTGTCCAACCACGGTGCGCGCCAGCTCGCCGACGCGCCGGCTACCGCCGACATCCTCGCCGAGGTCGTCGACGCAGTGGCGGGGCGGGCCGAGGTCTACGTCGACGGCGGCGTGCG
Organism: uncultured Acidimicrobiaceae bacterium; assembly: GCA_963755375.1. Taxonomy (GTDB): domain Bacteria; phylum Actinomycetota; class Acidimicrobiia; order Acidimicrobiales; family RAAP-2; genus Bog-473. Next base: position 2,069,102 of record CAVWKG010000016.1, read on the forward strand.
CCGCTCGCCCGACGTGGTGAAGGCATTGGCGTTGGGGGCGCAGGCGACGCTGGTCGGGCGCCCGTCCCTGTGGGCGCTGGCCACCGGGGGCGCCGACGGCGTGGCGGCGCTCCTGCTGTGGTACGAATCGGAGCTGCGCCGCACCATGGCGCTCTGCGGCGTCCGGACCGTCGACGCCATCGACCGCACGCTGGTGCGCCGGACGCCGGGATGGGCCCTCCCGTGACGACCGTCGCCGCCATGCTCGCCGCCCGGGCAGAGGACGAGCGCATCGGGGTCATGGACGCCGACCGACGCTGGACCTGGCGCGAAGCGGTGCGCGAGGGTGCGACGCGCGGTGCCCTGGCTCGCTCCCTCTTCGACGCCGCCAAACCGCACATCGGGGTGCTCCTGCCCAACGGCGCGGAGTACCTCTTCTGGCTGAACGGCGCCGCTCTGGCCGGAGCGGCCATCGTGGGGATCAACCCGACCAGGCGGGGCGAGGCCCTCGCGGCCGACGTGCGGGCCACCGACTGCGCCATGATCGTCACCGACGCCGAGGGCGCCGCACTGCTGCAGGGACTCTCGCTCGGTGTCGACGACGACAAGATCCTCGTGATCGGGACCGCGCGCTACGAGGCCCTCCTCACGGCCAACGCCGGCGGCGCAGAGGCCGCGCAGCTCGTGGAGAACGCAGACGCCATCGACGAGCGCGCGCTCTACCTCTTGATCTTCACGTCCGGGACAACGGGCGTGCCCAAGGCGGTCCGATGCACGCAGGGCCGGCTGGCCGGCATCGCCGAGGTTGCCGGCCCCGGCTATGGCTACACGCCCGAAGATGTCTGCTACTGCCCCATGCCCTTGTTCCACGGCAACACGCTGATGGCGTTGTGGGGACCCTCGGTCCTGATGGGCGCGGCCATCGCCACCCGCCCGCGCTTCAGTGCCTCGGCCTTCCTCGAGGACGTGCGCCGCTTTGGCGCCACCAAGTTCAGCTACGTGGGAAAGGCGATCGCCTACATTTTGGCCACCCCCGAACAGCCCGACGACGCCGACAACACGTTGAAGAGCGCCTTCGGAACGGAGGCGTCGGTGCGCGACCGCGATCGCTTCCGGAGACGATTCGGGTGCTACCTGATCGAGGGCTACGGCCAGAGCGAGGGGGGGGCGGCCATCAACCCAGTGCTCGACATGCCCAAAGGCGCCCTGGGCAAGCCGGTCAACGGCGTCGACCTCGCCGTCATCAGCCCCGAGACCGGTGAGGAGTGCCCGCCGGCGCAGTTCGACGCCGAGGGCCGGCTGCTCAATGCAGGGGCGGCCATCGGCGAGCTCGTCAACCGAAGCGGCCGGGGTAGCTTCGAGGGCTACTACCGGCGCGAGGAAGCCGAGCACGAACGGCTGCGCCGCGGCTGGTACTGGACCGGCGACCTCGGCTACGTCGACGCCGAAGGGTTCTTCTACTTCGCCGGCCGGACCGGGGACTGGCTCCGGGTCGATTCCGAGAACTTCTCTGCCGGCCCGGTCGAGGCGATCATCTCGCGCCATCCCGACGTGGCGGTGGCGGCCGTCTACCCCGTCCCCGATACGGCATCGGGCGCGGGCGACCAGGTCATGGTGGCGCTCGAGACCGTACCGGGAAAAGCCTTCGACCCCGACGCCTTCGCGGCGTGGCTGACAGCACAGCCCGATCTGGGCCCGAAGTGGCAGCCACGTTATGTCCGGGTCTCACGCTCACTCCCCCAGACGGCGACCGGGAAGGTCACCAAGGTCGGGCTGCGGTCCGAGGCCTGGGCCTGCGACGACACGGTCTGGTGGCGGCCGCTCGGTAGCTCGGACTTCCGCTTCACCCAGCTGAGCGACGACGACCGGGCGGCGCTGGCGGCCGGGCTGGCCGAGAACGGGCGACCTCCCGTGGGCGACCTCTGAGGTCGTCCTCTTCAGCCACGGCTGCGTCGTCGGGGTCCCGCTAGGGCCGGACCAGGTTGCCAAACCGCTCACGGTCAGCCGGCCGGGTGGCGCGTCGGCTCCCGACGATCTCGAGGACTCCCGTCAGGTCAGCAACCCGGTAGTCACCGGGCTCGAGCGCCGGCGGGCTCTGTCCGCGCCGTTCCTCCTCACGCCACACATGCGCCGTCGTCATGCCGATCCGTCGTGGTCCCCGCACGTCGGGCTCCCACGAATCGCCGACGAAGACGACGTCCGCCGGATCGACGCCCAGAGCGTCGACCGATACGCGGTAGATGTCGGGGTGCGGCTTGCGCGAGCCGGCGCGGGCTGAGGTGACCCCCGCGTCGACCAGTGGCAGCAGCCCGACCTCGTCGAGGAACCCGTCGAGCTCCCAGCCCCAGTTCGAGCAGACGCCGATCGCGAGCCCGGCCCGGCGCAGGGCCGACAGCGTGGCCGCCGCTTCTGGATAGGGCACCATCGGCCCCTGGTCTAACGCCCGCAGGGCATCGATGAGGTCCTCGACGTGCGGACCGCGCACGCCGCAGGCACCGGTGAGATCACGGAGTCGGACCCGCACCCAAGCCTCGTACGCCTCCTCGCTGGCCGAGTGCTCGACGTGCTCGACCCCGTCGTAGCGCGAGAAGTAGCCGTCCAGGACTGCCCGTTCCGGTGTGTAGCCGTGGGCGGCGAAGACCGTCTCGTAGTTGGAGACCTCCGCGTCGGCGAAGTGAGCGAGGGTTCCGTAGAAGTCGAAGATGACCGCGCTGACCACGGGCCCCATACTGCCTCGGGGGCGTGACAGGCCGTCTTGCTCCACTCAGCAGAGGCGGTCGGGCCATACTTTTTCGGACATGGACGACGCCCAGCAGGTGCCCGGCGGCCCCGATCCGGTGGTGGACGTCGAGGCCGCGGACCGGGACGGGCAGCCTTCCTCCCGCTGGATCGTGGAACTGCTCGGGGTCGTCGCCGTCGCTATCCTCGTCGCCGTCCTGCTCCGGACGTTCGTGGTCGCCACGTACTCCATCCCCTCGGGCTCCATGGAGCCGACCCTCCAGATCGGGGACCGGATCGTGGTGGACAAGCTCAGCTACCACCTCCATGGCGTCGACCGCGGCAACATCGTGGTGTTCTCGACACCGCCCAACGAGGACTGCGCAGGCCCGCCGGTGTCGGACCTCGTCAAGCGCGTGATCGGCCTTCCGGGTGAAACCATCTCGCTGTCGGAAGGGAGCGTCTACATCGACGGACGCCTCCTCCCCGAGCCGTTCCTCCCTCCGGGCGTCCGGACCGACACCTACCCGGGGCCGTCGAACAACGCCTATTCGCTGCACCACTCCTATCGCATCCCAGAAGGGGACGTCTACGTCATGGGCGACAACCGGCCCGAGTCGTGCGACAGCCGCTTCTGGGGCCCCATCGCCGAGTCGACGATCGTCGGCAAGGTCGACATGCGGATCTGGCCCTTGTCGCGGTTCGGCTTCTTCTAGGTGCGGAACTCGCGCCGCCACACGACGCGCAGACCCGACCAGGTCTCGTCGATGGCGCATACCTTGTTGTCCACCAGCCCGAGAGGAAGGGCCACCTCGCGCACCACATTCTCGTCCACGGTGGTCGCCCGACCCGAGGAACGTTTGGGCCAGGCCACCCAGAGGCCGCCGGAGGGAAAAATCATGCGTCCCAGGCGCTCGATGCGGCGCTCGAAGTCACGCCGTTCGGTAAAGAAGGCCACCACGACGTCCGCCTTCCCGCGGGCCTGACTCTTCACGGTCACCCCCGCCGGCAGGCCGCTGATCACACCGGGGGGAGCGCTGACCAGCGCCACCGTCGACCGATCGAGGATGCCCAGCTTCTTGGGCAGCGGCGTCCCGCTGTACCCGGCCATCAGCCGTTGACGGCCTCGTAGACCCGGAACGCCAGGGGGTACTCGTACAGATCGGGACCGATGACGAACCGTTCGAGGTGGCGCTCGAGCACAGCCTCCGCCTCTGCCAGGCACTCGGGACCGACGCCCATGAATTGAAGCAGGGAGGCGTCGGCCACCGCGCTGGCCGGTGCCCGGACCGTGACCTCGAGGGCCGTGCTCTCGACCTCGCTGAACCCTGCCCCACCAAGGACATCGCACGCGTACTCGTGGTCGCCGAGGGAGAACGGGCCCACGGGGCTCTTGCCCGGGGGCGGGACCCGGGGCGGGGGGACGAAGGGTCGCAATGCGGAACTCGTGTGCCACGGGTTCTGCTCCACCCCCTGCCAGCAGGCGAACACGAGCCGCCCGCCCGGGCGAAGCGCACCACGGATGGCGCCGAACGCCGCCGTCGGCTCATCGAAGAACATCACGCCCAACTGGCTCACCGCGAGGTCGAAGGGCTGCTCAGCGAAGCGCTCGGTTTGTGCGTCCCTCACCACGAACTCGACGTTGTCGGCACCCGCCTGGCTCGCCCGGTCCCGTGCGAGCTCCAGGAGCGGTGCGGAGACGTCGATCCCGACCACGTGTCCCTCGGGCGCAACGGCCTCGGCCAGGGAGATGGACAGGAGCCCGCCGCCACACCCGACGTCGCACACCCGCTCGCCGGACCGTGGGGCGACCGCCTTCAAGAGGTGGGGCGATAGCGCGTCAGTGAGCCGTTCCCTCTTGTGCCACGACGCCACCCACCGGTCGTCGTTCCAGCGTTTCGATTCCTTCTCGTTGGCCACAGCGACAACGTATCCGTCCCGGGTAGGTTCGGCGGCGTGCGCATCGGCCTCGTGATCCTGCCCTCCGACCGCTGGGCCGAGGCGCGCCGCCAGTGGGAGTGGGCCGACCGCTCCGGGTTCCACGCGGGGTGGACCTACGACCACATCCGCTGGGGTGGCATGCCGGACGGACCCTGGCACGCGGCGGTGCCCGTGCTGGCCGCCGCTGCCGCCGTCACCGAGCGCGTCCGGCTGGGCGCGCTCGTCGCCACACCGAACTTCCGCCATCCGGTCACACTGGCGCGCGACGCCCTCGCGCTCGACGACGTGAGCGGTGGCCGCATCGACCTCGGGCTGGGACCGGGCAGCGAAGGCCCGGACGCCACGGCTCTCGGTCAGGAACCATGGACGCGCGGAGAACGGCTGACGCGCTTCGAGGACTTCCTCCAGGTGTTGCGGCCGATTGTGAACGGCGATCCCGCCACACGCACGTCGATCGAGACGGCGCACTACACCGCGGACGAGGCGCCCAGCACGCCGGGAGCGATCCAGCGCCCATTCCCCCTCACCATCGCCGCCGGTGGACCGAAGGGCCTGCGGCTCGCCGCCACGTACGGGCACGACTGGGTCACCATCGGTCCCACCGGGAGCGGACCACGGACGCCCGAGTCCACCCTCGAAGCGGTGCGCCGCCAGATCCCACTCCTTGAGGAGGCCTGCCGCGAGGTCGGCCGGGAACCGTCGAGCTTGGGCAAGGTCCTTCTCTGGACGCCGACCGAGCCAGCCATTGCGTCACTCGACCAGTTCGACGAGCTGGCAGCCCCGTACGTCGATCTGGGTTTCGGTCAGTTCGTACTGCACCATCCGGCGCAGACGGGGCCCTATGGAGGGGACGTCCAGACCTTCGAACAGATCGCGGCGCGCGCTGCGGCAACCTGACCTGGACTCAGGCGGCGCCGAACGCCGCAACGACCTCCGCTTCGAGCTCTGATCGTGCGGCCCCCGGCTCCACTCGCTCAATGGCACACTCCGTACAGCCGACCCACGACGCCGCCTCCACGAGGGCAGCGGCCACCTGCGTCGCCGCATCCGGCCGGAGCAGCGTCACCTGCTTGGCCACGAGCACGTCGTCCCGTCGACCAGGGTCGACCAGTCCGACGAGGCGCGTGCCGCCGAGCACGGGCATCGCGAAGTAACCGTAGATGCGCTTCTCCTTCGGCGTGTAGGCCTCGAGCCGATGACGCACGCCGAAGAGACGCTCGACGCGGTCCCGGTGCCAGATGAGGGAATCGAACGGAGAGAGCAACACATTCCGCCCTCGCGCCCGGGCGCCCAAGGTCGCCAAGGCGAGCGGATCGGCATAGGCGACCTGTTTCCAACCCTGGATTGAGAGCGCAGTCAGGCCGGAGGAGGCCAGCACCGGGCGGACCGAAGAGCGCGGCACGCCGTGGTACACGGCCAGGTCAGCCTCGGTGGCAACGCCGAGCGAGCGCCCGGCCGCCGCCACCAGGCGACGTGCGCACTCCTCGTCGCTCCACTCCTGGGCCAGCAGATCAGCCGGGATGGCGCGCTCGGCCAGGTCGTAGACGCGGGCAAAGCCACGCCGCTCACGACACACGAGCTCGCCGATGTCGAGCAGCCATTCGGCCGCGATCTTCGTCTCCGACCAGTCCCACCACGGACCGCCCTTCTTGGCACCGCCGAGTTCGTTGGCGGTCAACGGGCCCTCGCCGCGCAGACGCGCCAAGACTTCGTCGCATGTCTTGTCCCGCTCCTGCAGCACGTGCCAGCGCTTCCCCTTGGTGCGCCTGGCTCGGCGCTTGAACCCATACGCCGGCCAGTCCTCGAGCGGCACCACACAGGCGGCATGGGACCAGTACTCGAACGTCTCGCTCTTCGGTCCCCAATACGCCCGTTCAACCGAGTCCCGCCCGATTGCTCCCATGCGCGCATAGGCCACCAGCTCGTGCGAGCGCGCCAAGACCGAAATTGTGTCGAGCTGGACGGCGCCGAGTCGGCGCACCATCGCTGCCACACCACCCGTCGTCGCGCGGGCACCGCGGAGACCCTGGGCCGCCAGCGCCATCCGGCGAGCCTCCTCGATGCTGAGCGTGTCACGCCCCATGGGCGCAGCAAGCTAGCAAGGACCGAGACGGTCCTCACCGTCCAACGGCGCTGTTCTGTGGCCGACCGACAGCCGCCTTGACCGGGCGGATCCCGATCGCACGACTGCCCCTGTTTGCCGGACGGTGAGGCAATCGGCACTTCGGGCTGCTGCTGACCACAGGGATGACTCTCCTGTAGGGGGAGGGAGCAAGCTCTCGGCATGGATGTGTTGCGACCGATCGCGGAGGACCTGTCTCAGCGTGATGGCGCTCCCTCGGAATCGTAGGGCTGGGTGCTTCGTTGATGTTGGCTCGTGACGACCATCAGGTCACGGTCCTGGAACGGGATCCGGCACTTCCCCCGGATCCTGAAGGAGCCTGGGAGGGGTGGGAACGCCGGGGCGTGAATCAGTTCCGCCTGCTGCACTTTTTCCAGCTTCGCTATAGGGAGGTGATGGAGGCAAACGCCCCTGACGTGGTCGCAGCGCTCCTGGAAGCAGGTGCGTTGGTGGTCAATCCGTTTCGAGACGCCCAGCGGAGGTCACCGGTGGGTTCCGCGAGGGAGACGAGCGCCACGATGCGGTGACCGCGCGCCGGCCGGTGGCGGAGGCAGCGATTGCGCGAGTGGTCGCGGCGACCGACGATCTCGAGGTTCGGCGGGGCGTCGGTGTGGTTGGCCTGCTGACCGGCGATACGACCGCCGCCGGCGTCCCGCACGTCCGAGGGGTTCGCACGGATGCCGGCGAGGAATTGCGGGCGGATTTGGTTGTCGACGTGGCCGGTCGCCGTTCGACGCTTCCCACCTGGTTGACGGACATCGGCGCGCAACCGCCGGTCGAGGAACGCTCTGATTGCGGATTCGTATATTACGGGCGTCACTTCCGTTCAGGTGATGGTTCTGTGCCAATGGCGTTCGGACGGTTACTGCAGGAATACGGCACCGTTTCGGTGTTGACGCTTCCGGCCGATAACGGAACGTGGGGTATTGGGATAATCGCGAGCGCCAAAGACAAAGCTATGCGGGCGCTCAAGGACGTCGACGGGTGGACCAATGTGATCAGGAGCATGCCATTGTGTGCGCACTGGTTAGATGGTGAACCACTCGATGATCGAGTCGCAGTGATGGCCAAGATCGAAGACCGACATCGTTCGTTCGTGCTGGACGGCCACCCGGTCGCGACCGGGGTGGTCGCCTTAGCGGACTCGTGGGCGTGTACCAATCCGTCGGTGGGTCGTGGGATTTCGATCGGCACGATGCATGCGGTTGGCCTGCGGGACTTGGTCCACGACATGCCGGCTGATCCAATTACAACAGCAGTGGTGTGACGTGACGACCGCGACGGCCGAGCCGTGGTATCGGAGCACGCTCGCGTTCGACGAAGGCCGCTTGGCTGAAATCGACGCGCTACTCGAAGGACGCCCGCTTGAATCGACACCCGAGCTCGAGATCGGCAAAGCGTTGGGGTGGCGGCCTGCAAAGATCCCGAAATGCTGCGGGCGCTCCTTGACCTCGCTGGCGTGTTGCCCCTGCCCACGGAGGTCCTCGGCCGGCCCGGCGTGTTCCGAACGGGCCGTCGAACTCGGCGGCGGTTGGCGGGACGAACAACTCCCCGGGCCGAGCCGCGATGAACTCGTCGCCCTCGTCGCCTCATAGGCCCGATCAGAAAGCGCGGTTCGATGAAGGTCGATTCCAATGGTGTGCAACTCGACGTGCAGGTCGAGGGCATGGGGAAACCCGTTGTGTTGCTGCACGGGTTTCCCGACTCGAAGCGACTCTGGGCCAGACAGGTCCCCGCGTTGGTCGACGCAGGTTTTCAGGTCATCGTGCCCGACCAACGAGGCTACGGCGCGAGCGACAAGCCCGCGGAGGTCGATTCCTACGCAATCCCGTTCCTGGCGATCGACGTGACCGCCATCCTTGACACGCTTTCGATTGAACGGGCCGATGTCGTCGGTCACGACTGGGGCGCGGCCGTCGCGTGGGCGACGGCATCATTCGCTCCCGAGCGTGTCGATCACCTCGTGGCCCTATCGGTTGGGCATCCCAGCTCCTTTGGCAACCCCGGCATGACTCAGCGCGAGAAGTCCTGGTACATGCTGCTGTTTCAGTTTGCCGGGGTGGCAGAGAATTGGCTCTCGGCCGACGGCTGGGCCGGCATGCGCGAATGGTCACAGCACCCCGACCTCGACGCTGTAGTCGGCGACCTCGAGCGCGACCGCTCACTCACGACCGGACTGAACTGGTACCGCGCCAACATCACCCCGGAAGCGTTCGTCGGCCCGCCGATGGAACTCCCACCCATTCAAGCCCCCGCCATGGGAGTCTGGAGTAGCGGCGACTTCGCCCTCACCGAAGCGCAGATGACCGGCTCCGCCAAGTTCTGCACGAACAGGTTCCGATACGAACGTATCGACGGCCCGGGCCACTGGATGCAGGTCGAAACACCCGACAAGGTCAACGCCCTGCTCCTGGACTTCCTCCCAGCCTGATACGCCGACACCCTCGCCAGGCGCGTCACAGGCAAGGCCCGTGCTCCCGGGACTCGGTATCCCGCGCTTCGCCGGGCCGATGGGACGCACCGGGGTATGAATAGGACGGAAGAATTGACAGCGGGCCACCGCGGAGGTGCAGGCCAATGAACGTCCAGTTTGTCACGAGCATCGCCCCCATCGTGCGAGACGCCAAGGTCTCTCGGTCCTTCTACGCGGACGCCTTGGGCCTGAGCTTCGAGGGCCAAGACGGCGATTACGTGTTCACCCACGAGCTTGACGGGACGAAGCACTTCGGCCTCTGGCCCCTTTCTGAGGCGGCGAATGCCTGCTTCGGATCCACCATATGGCCCGCAGAGATCCCTGCCCCCCAGGCCAGCATCGAGTTCGAGGTCTCTGATGTCGCGTCTGCCGCAGCTGAACTCGCTGCCAAGGGCCATCGCCTCATCCACGGTGCCCGCACGGAGCCGTGGGGGCAGATCACCGCTCGGCTGTTGAGCCCGGAAGGCCTGCTCGTGGCTGTCTGCTACACCCCGGCGTTTCAGGACGCGTAGGACTGCTCTCTGTACCACCGGGTACCCCCCATCGTCCGGACCGGTGACCAAGGACTGCAACAACCCGGTTCGGGCGAGCCGAGCGGGATGCTAGGCCGATGGATGCTGTGACGGCGGCTGGAAGAACCAGTGCACTGTGTGTTCTGGATATCGTTCCGTCGCGTGCGATGACGTGATTCGCCCTTGGACCCGAATTCGAATGGACAAGTCGGACTCCGGTTCGGCTTGTAACCTTATGACGCGCGTCGCTGACAGCAGGAAGGAGGTCGGATGCCTGCTTGCTCCCGCTGCCTCGTTGAGGTGTTCCCGGGGACTGCACTCTGCCCCAACTGCGGGGCCGCCATCAGGCCACCTGTCATGCCCCGACGGGCGCCCAAGCGGGTCGGGAAGTCGCGGCAACGCCTGAACGCCCTGAACGCTCAGGAGCGGGTTGCCGGTCCCGCCACCTTGGCTCTCCTGGTCTCCTTCTGGCTGCCCTGGTACAGCATCGGTCCCTTCTCCGCTGATGGACTGAGCGTGCACGGGTGGTTGTTCATCGCGGTACTGAACTCGATTGTGCTGGTGCTCTACGGCCTCATCACTGCGTTCGGCGTCGGCGACCTTGCGGAACAGGGCCGTCTGTCCAAGGATCAACTCCTAGCCCTCCTCACCGGGGTCAATGTTGCTCTGGTGGCGTTGGGCTTCCTCCTCAAGCCGGCCGGATCGAGTTGGTCGTGGGGCGCATTTCTCGCACTGGCCGCCGCCATCGTGGCCTTTCTGCCGTTTGGCGTTCCCGTCATCCAGGCCCAGCGCCGCCGCTGAGTCCGTACCGCAGCCCGACGCCCAGCCACGCTGACGACACTTCGCGTGTCCTCTAAGCCTGGGACGAGGCTGGTCCTGCTCCGGCCGCAATGTCCTCCGTGTAGGGTTCGCGCATGATCATCTGGTCCTACAAGTTGGAGCGACTCGACCTGATGGCAAATGACGGTTCTACCGCCGTTGAGGATGCCCTCAACCAGCTGGGAGAGCAGGGCTGGGAACTCGTCGGCGTTCATGCCATCGGGGAGTATTCCTATGTCATCTGCAAGCGGCCAGTCGACATAGGAGAATCTGCCGGTCGAAGGTGACGCATCCCTGATCTCGGGACGGTGGGTGGGTTCGAGCGAGTTGTGATCACGCTGATCGGGGTAGTTCGGTCACGTGCGGAGACGATGAGCGCTACGGAGCGAAAAGGCCGCCAACGACAACCTTGCCGCGACGCCAATCATCATTCTTCCGACTCAACCGATCCGACGGGGTCTTGCCCAGGCTCGACGGATAGGCATCAGCGTGGCGGGTGGAATGGTCCCCTCTAGGAACTTGCGGATGATCCGAACGGTCTCCTCAGGCTGTTTCAGGGACAAGGTATGTGACGCTCCGGGCACGATTGCGAGCTGCGCACCGGGTATCGACTCATAGAGCGAGCAAGTGTGCGACAACTCGTCGTCCGCAGCCAGCACCAAGCCAGGAACGGTGACCATCGAAAGATCCGCCTGACTCAACGTCGGCTCGCAGGCCCACATCGCGTAAGTCTTCGCGAGGAACTCGTCGAAGTGTTCCGGACCGTCTGGTGACAGTTCGCCGTACATGGCCGCGAACATGTCCTACACGCCGGGTGGATTGTCGCGCCGGGCCAGTAGGGCGTTTCGGCGCCCTGGGACAGCTCTGACTTCAGGCAGGCTGATGAGATCCCGGGTCAGCGAACCGATGGAACGTTGGTCCTGATCTGCGCGAGCCTCGCGCGCGGCGTTGTCGCGAGCACTACCTCTGCTCGGCCCACCCCGGCGCCGTCGGACCCGAACATGTGCCCGACGGCGCCGGCCCGGTCTACGGTCGTGCTCCGTGAGCAAAGTGCCCCGGCCGGGTGATCTCACAGCGATGCATCCGGAGGGAGAGATCGAGCCGTGGACACTCGAGAGTTGCTGGACAGAATCGCAGAGAACGTGTCGGTGCGACGTTCCTTTGGTGCAGCCTATGAGCGGGAAGGGGTACTTATCATTCCCGTGGCCTTCGTGGCGGGTGGGGGCGGGGGCGGTGAAGGGCCGATCAAACCACCGGTCACCGGGCCCACCCCTGCCATCGAGACGGCGAAGCCGGCGAATGGGCCGCCACCTGATGGCCAGCCGCCAACTGGTACGGGAGGGGGATTTGGTGGACTAGTCGTGCCGGTGGGGGTCTACGTCGTAAAGGGTGACCAGGTCCGGTGGGTCCCAGCATTCGACCCAACCCTGATCGTCTTGGCGAGTCTCACCGTGGTGCGAGCGTTTGTCAGCGTGTGGAAGAACGGGAGACGACGCAACCGCGCCTGACATAGACCTCTGGCGCTATCGCAGGTCCGCAAGAGTTGCGAGTCGGACATCTCTGGGAGCCTGAGCCGCTGCGACAGCGGTTTGGACGGCAATAGCGAGCAACTCATCGACTGCCGCAAGAGCCTCTGACTCCGACATCTTCCGGAGGCTGGCGCTGCGGGGACCGGCCGCCGGGTCGGTGTATCGCTCCCAGAGCTCCTTGAACCGAGCCAGAAGGTCAACCGTCAGACACGGCTTCTCCCAGATCAGCTGAACGGATTCGTCCCAGGCCTTCTGCAGCCTGGTCTGAAGGGGATCTTCGGAGGCAGCGACCGACCCAACAGCAGCGAGCAAGAGATCCGCGGCATGGTCCAGACTCATCGATTTCAAGGGTTGCACAACCAAGTGTCGAGGCCAAGGCTTGGAAGCGTCTTGTTGCATCGAAAATCCTTGCGTTGCGGCTCCAACGAGCTCGTCGTCGCAGGTGCAGCTCTCGCCGTCGCCGGCGTGCTCATGCCGCCCATTGGGGTCATTTCGGCTAGCTGTCTGCCGACGAGCACGGTCGCCGTTCGCACGATCCGCGACACCGCCTCATCTGTCGACGCACCGACCAGTTCAACCAGAGAGCCAGCCCAGTTCTTCCAACGTGGCCTGGGCGATCGTACCGAGTGCGATCGTTCCAAGGGTGTTGCGCCCGAACCAACCCAGGGCAAGGACCTCGTCGCCGTCGGGCTTCTGCACGCCTCCCGAGACCCGCGCCTCGTAGACGATCGTGACGTACGCAGTCTCGTCGCCGTTGGAATACGTGACGCGAAACCTGGGACCTCCGAGCGTGGTGACGAGGCGGGTCAGCTCGACACGCAGCCCGGTCTCCTCTTCGGTCTCGCGAATGGCGGCTTCGTCTGGGCGCTCATCGACCTCGACCGCGCCACCGATCAGGCCCCAAAGGCCAGAGTCCGCGTGTCGGACGAGCATGAGGCGATCACGCTCGTCCAGGACAAGCACGCTGACCGACGGCAGGAGCAGCAGTTCCCTCCCAATCAGTTGTCGAAGCCGCCTCACGTAGTCGGACATCGGCATGGGCAAACGCTACGAGATACCGGCACACCAACGGGGGAGCGGTGTGAGGCATCCGAAGCCGAGTGAGGTCATGGGGAATTGGCGGTCACCACGACCGGGACTGCGCCGCGACGACGAGTGCTATTGATGGGTCCAGTGAGTCAGCGCAGCAACGGCGGCGGCTGCAGCGACTGAGGCAGCGGGCCCTGGATCTGGATAATCCCCGGAACGGGCAACCCATCTGCCTGCGCCTACGTCGGATTCGACGGTGGGACCTGGCCGTCAAGTCCTAGAGTCGGGTGTAGGTGACGTCGAAATCGTGCTCCCATGAAGACCCATCACTCGACTTCTCCCAATGCGACGAAATCGTCTTCCGGTCCTGGCTCACTCGACCTTCGAAGCGCTGCGAGAAAGTCGGGTTGTTGCGCCATAGCCGCCAGGTTTCGTCGGAGAAGCTCATCTGATAGATCCGCGACACTCCTCGGTTGTCGGAGTAAAGGACCGTGTAGTCGGCGCCGGACTCGTCCCGGCCGATTACCCAGCGCGCCGAGGGAGGGTTCCCCGACTGTTCGCTCTGGCGCATCACAAGGAGAGCACCGTCCTCAATCCATTCAAATGTGACGTGCCCATGAGCGGTGTCGTGGCGACTCGACAAGAACGGCGCATTGGACAGTTCCATGTCCCACACGCCCACAAGGAACTCCAGATCCACAAGCGCGGGATTGTGCCGGGATGGGTGCTCCACCTGCTTCACCCCTCTCGTTTCGCGTGACCAGGCCAGTTCGTCAATCTACCCATTCGGCCCATCAAGACTCACTGTGTCTCGCACAGCCGACTACGCAGGGCTCGACTCCGCAGGCGGAGACCAGGGCACAAAGTTCACTCGAAGAGGGAACCGGCGATCGCGTCCTCGAGTGCGCGGTCGTTTGCCCACGTCAGTTGCTGCTGCTTGGCGCGCCGAAAATAGAGCTGGATGTCGAAGTCGAGCGTGAACCCGATACCACCGAAGAGCTGCTGGGCCATGGCGGTGATGTCGCGAAAGGTCGAGCACGCGAACAACTTCGCCATCGGCGCCAATGACTCGAGTGCCCGGCCTGTCGCGCCGGCCCACGCCGCCTCGTGCACGAGTTGCTCGGCACCGTCGAGGTTGGTGACGGCATCGGCGAGGTAGTGAGCCAGCGCCTGGAACGCGCCGAGGGGCTTGTCGAATTGGCGGCGATCCTTGGCGTATTGCGTCGTGATCTCGAGGGCGTACCGAGCACCACCGACGGCCTGCGCTGCCAAGAGCACCAGCGCGGGCTCGAGCACCTCCTGCCAGGTGGCCCAGCCGGTGCCGGACGATCCGATGCGCTCATCCTCGCTCACGACCACATCGGACAACGTGAGCTCGTACTGCGTGTCGGACGAGATGCTGAACTGTTGGCGCAGGCTCACCCCACTCGCCGCTGGGTTGACGAGGAACAGGTCGACGGCTTCGGGCGCGTCCCCGGTGCGGGCCAGCACGACAAGCCGGTCGGCAGCCGCGGCGAAGGCCACGTGGCGCTTTATCCCATTGAGCCGGTATTCCGAGCCCTCTTTGTCAGCTCGTGCCTCCACACCGCGGGGCGAGAACCCGTTCTCGGGCTCCAGCCAGGCCGGAGTGAGGATGGCCTCGCCCGAGGCGACCGGCCGCAACCACTGCTGTTTCTGAGCGCTGCTGCCGGCGGCAGCGAGAAGGCCCCCGCTCATGACCGCGCTGACGAAGTGCGGCGTGGGAGCGAGTGCGCGACCCAGCTCCTCGTACAGTGCCACTCCCTCGACGAGGGACATCGCCGAACCCCCGTACTCCTCCGGTAGGAGCAGCCCGATGAGATCCAACTCACCCAGCTGGGTCCACAGCGCCGCCGGATAGCCGACGGGGTCGTCCTCCATCTGACGCACCACTTCGAGCGGACAGTGTCGTCCAAGAAGGTCACGAACCGTCTGGCGCAGGAGCTCTTGCTCCTGGTCGAAATCAAGGTCCAACACTCAGAGTCTCTTTCCTGCTCGAGGCCCAAGGGCACGGATACGGAGACGTAGATGGAAATGCGCAGGACCCTTCACGGCGACGGTCGCCATTGTTCGCCGCGGCGGGCCCATGGGTTGTCGTCGGGACTCCGGGGCAGTGCGACGCGGGCGGCGCAGGTGGTCTTGACGTCACCGCCGACCGATAGTGTCACGGCGACCGACGCAAAGCCACATCCGACATCATCAACTTCTGTCGATTCCACCACGCCACGCAGCGACATGGTGTCGCCGGGAAAGACAGAGCCCTTCATGCGGAAGGTGACACGGGCCAGGCGGCCGTGCGGCCCGGTCCAGTCAGTCAGGTAGCGCTCGAACCAGGCGGCCTGGTTGGGGGTGTTCAAGAAGATGTCCTGCGTCCCGTTGCGTTCGACGGCAAAGTCCTTGTCGTGGTGCATCGGGCGCCAGTCACGCGTGGCTAGTGCGCCGAGGACGACGGTGGTCGCGCTGACGTCGTAGTCCAGCTCAGGCAGCTCGTCACCGGCCGCGACGTCGGGGTACAGAAGGCGGGGAGCGATGGACACCGTCATGCGGCGGCACCCCGCCGGTACCCGAATCCCGTGTAGGACTCGACCGCCACCAGGGCGCCGTCCTGGTTGGCGTAGACGACCTCGATCACCCAGAAACGCCCCGTCCCGAGCTTCGTGGTCTTCTCGTCGCTGACCGAGCGCAGCACCTGGTGCGTCCGCAGGACGTCACCCATGCGGACCGGCGTGTGGAATTCGATGGTGTTGTCGGTCATGACCGCCTCGGGCAGACCGAACGCCTCCTTCAGGTCGAAGTGAACCTGAAGAGGCAGAGCCTGCTCCCTCCGTCCGGGTGCCCAGTTGTGCGGGCGGAACCAGACCGAGACCATGGACGGCGGCGCCAGGGGACCACCGGTCAACACGACGGCAACCTCGTCATCCCAGTAGAGGGGGTTGCCGTTCTCCACCGAGGCGCACGAGGTCCACACGTAGCCGCGCTCGACAGGGAACTCCCCGACCTCGTGGTATTGCTCCTTCCCGATGAGGTCGCGCATCTCGGCCAGCGCGTCGCTCGTCATGCCACGACCTTCTTCGCCATCCAGCGGGCGACCCTCTCACCGTCCACACCGGCCTCCTTCAACAGGTGTTCCGTATCCGTCTGCGTCATGTCGGGCAAGGGCGCACCCTCCCCGGACCGTTCCATGCCGGCCAGCAGTGGTGCGAGCTGCAAAAACGCGCCCTCGGTCGGATGCGACGCCTCGGTCACCACGCCCCGGGCGGCGAACTGCGGATAGCGGGCCACCTCGGCGATCTCGAGGACCGGGGCGACGCAGGTGTCGGCCCCGGCGAGCACATCGACCCACTCGTCGCGTGTCCGACGCGCGAAGGCGGCCGCAAACACCGCGCGGATCGAGCGCTGCGCGTCATCCTCGAATTGCGACGCCGCCAGCTCCGGACAACCCAGCGCGGTGCAGAGGTTGGCGAAGAACTTCGCCTCGATGGCACCGACGGCCAGCCATTTCCGGTCGGACGTGGCATAGGTGCCATAGCAGGCGTAGCGCCCCGACAGGACGTCGTGCCCGGACCGGACGTCGCCCCCCAGAGCCAGCTGCTCGTCGAGGGCCAACGACGTCAGCCACAGGACCCCTTCCGCCACTGACACGTCGAGATAGATGCCGCGCCCCGTCTTCGCCCGACCCGTCAGGGCAGCCGTGATGGCGAGGGCGGCCTGCATGCCGCCCGCAGCCGCGTCGGCCACTGTCGCCCCCGGGAGCGGTGGCGCGCCAGCCTGGCCCGGCGTGCTCATGGCCAGGAAGCCGCCCACCGCCAGGTAGTCGATGTCGTGGCCAGCCCAGAGCGCCGAGGGCCCGTTTTGGCCATAACCGCTGGTCGAGCAGTAGATGACACCCGGGTTGCAAGCCGAAACCGCTCCATACCCCACACCCAACCGATCGACGACGCCAGGCCGGAAGCTCTCGACCACCACGTCGGCCTTCCCGGCCAGCGTGAGGAACGCCTCTCGACCCTCGTCGTCCTTCAGGTCCACCAGGACGCGACGCATACCGCGATGACCGCTGTACGCGAAGTACGGCGGCTCAATCGGCGACGCATCGGTGGACGGAACCGGTCCGATCTTGACGACCAGCGCGCCGTAGTCGGCCAGCAGATGCGTGCAGCGCGCCGCCGGACCGACCGTCGACAGGTCGAGTACGAGGATCCCTCCGAGGGGTCCGCCAGAGGAAGAGCCTGCGTGCACCTCAGAAGTTCTTCGGCAGTCCGAGCTTGCGCCGGGCAATGATGTTCTTCTGGATCTCCGACGCCCCACCGCCGATGGTGTCGATCACCGTGTAGCGATAGGTGGACTCCGACCGCCCGGCCATCGGGGCCTCCGGGGTCTTGACCCGGAGCTGACTGCCAGGGCCGGCGACGTCCATGGAGGCGTTGGCCAGGCGCTTTGAGAGCTCGGTGGCGAAGAGCTTGTACTCGGAAGCCTCGGCAGTGGGTGCGGCGCCGCCCTTCGACGACTCGTAGACGAACTTCAGACCCATCACCCGGGCCACCTCGAGTTGGGTGGCCAGCTGAGCCAGGCGTTGCCGAATTACCGGGTCGTCCCGCAACGGCACTCCGTCGCGCACAGTGATCCGCACGTATTCGACGAGCAACTCGAAGCGCTGCTGAATGGGCGACAAGGTGAACATCGTGAAGCGCTCGAGGTCGAGTGCCTCCGAGATGTACTGGAAGCCCCTCCCCACCTCCCCCACCACGTAGTCGTCGGGGACAAAGACATCGTTGAGGAACACCTCATTGGTGCGCTCGTCACCCATCGTCCAGATGGCGTTCACCGTGATGTTCGGCTGGTCGATCGGGACGAGAAAGAGCGTGATACCAGCGTGTTTGGAGTCAGGGTCCGTGCGGGCACCGACCCAGTACCACTCGGCGAAGTGAGCGGAGGTGGTCCACGTCTTCTGGCCGTTGAGGATCCAGCCACCGTCGTCCCGGGTGGCCTTGAGCTGCATGGAGGCCGCGTCGGAGCCCGCGTTCGGCTCGGAATAGCCGACCGCAAACTCGACCTCGTTGCGCAGGATCTTGGGGAGGAACTCGGCCTTCAAGCGGTCCTTGCCGTGACGGATGAGCGTCTTGCCGATAATGCCGACGCCCTTGCCGATCTGCGGGCCACCGCGGCCGGCCAGCCGCTCATTCAGCAGGTACTCGTAGACGCCCTCGCCCTCCGAGCCGCCGTATTCCTTCGGCCATGTCATGCCGAGCCAACCCTGCCGGCCCAGCGAGGCCATGAACGCACGTCGTTTGGGCGTGTCCACGATCTGCGCCATGTTCTCGCGTGTCAGGTCGAACACTTCGGGATCGTCGTTGCTGTCGAGAAAGCTCTCGACGTCCTTCACAAAGGCCAGTTGCTCAGGCGAGAACTCGAACTCCATCGCTGCCTCCACATCGCGCGTCGAGCCGGATCTGACGGCGCGTCAGATAAGGCCCGACATCATAGGGCACGCCCTCCACCCTTCCCCGAGGGGGTCGGATCCGGGGACCACGTTTCGCCAATGTGCCGGAAGCAGACGAGAGGTACGCCTTTTCGATCCGGCTCTGACGACAGCAGGCCCACCTCGCGTTCGACTCGGACCATGCAAACGTCTCAGCTGGTCCGCGCATCTGCCGCGCAGCCCTGCTGCGCATTGTCATGTGACCACAGTGACGGTCAGGTCACTGATCGGAAGAATGACCGGAACCGACGAGAACGTAGACGGCGACCAACAAGGACACCCCACAGCGTGAGGAAGGTGGCCCCGTTCACAAGAGCGCGAGCGGCGGGCCGTGCGACGAACCCGACGAACGCGTGGGAGGGTGCCTCGCGCATTCCCCGCACCGCAGCGTCGACGTAGGTCGCCCACCGTGCGACATTCCGATCAGACGACTCGGCAGATCGTCGGACACAGGTTCGGATGCCCCGGGTTTCGGCTGGACGTGTTCCTCGTGAAACAATTCGCAAGCGCGGCGCGGCGTGAGTTTCCCGATCCGCTCCGATTGGGAGCGGCGGTGTTTACACCGAGCGGTCGGTTCGGTGTCTCGTTAACACGCGGATACCGAGCCGCTCGGTCGCGCGCCGACTACTCGACTCGATCAGGCTGGCGGTGAGAGAACAGGCGCCGCGGATGAGGACACACGGTAGGGCGGCGACTGGTCCCAGGCCGACGCAGAATGACCGGCCGGGCAACGCGCACGCTGGCGACGACGACTTGGTGTTAACGCGGCCGACCGGCGCTGGCGTTGCTTCCTCTTCGGGATTGCCCGTTGCCGTCGTCGCTTCTTCCGGGGGGCCCGGGTCGGGGACCGGAGCCGCGGAGCCCAACCCGGCGATGGCCCGGGAGGCGCCCGCCGTCTCTTCGGAACGAGCCTCGTCGATCATCCCCTCGAACAGTCCACGCACGGAGACACCGAGACGCGCGGCTTCCGCTTCTACCCAGGCCCGTCGATCGTGGTCGAGACGGATGCCGACAACAGTGGACTTGGTCGTAGCCATCGCCCGTTAACAGTAACCCTGGGTGTTTACATCAGCGGGCGCAGAATGGTGGCAACTAGGTGGTGGATACGACCGCCCGGTGCACCCCAGGCACACGCGGACCGCCGCGTTGGCTGCCTGCTCCGAATCATGGCGGCCCTCGATCCCCATCTCGGTCCCCGTGATCGCGATCACCGGCCCCGATCACCCGCCCCGGCCCGATCCTCGCTCGAGCCCGGCCGGAGCCCGTGTGAGGGTGCGGACCGGATCACAGGCGCTCGATTCTCGGCAACCGGCCGACGAGCAGACATGAGGGTGCCGATGCAGATCCGGGGGATCGAGCCCTGACGCCGGCTCGCGTCTCCCTTGCACTCGCGCCCGCCCTCCGGCCGCTTCGTGGAGGCATTCCTCGCCTCGATACCAACGGGCGCCCATCGTGGCTCTGTCGTGACCATGGGCGGGCTCGCAGAGACGGCGAGTGAAGCCAAGGCGGGGCCGTCGTCCATCGGGTGTTAACGGTGGGATGACCAGCGCAACAGAGCCACCGCCCGGGACGAGGGGCATTCGGAACCGACCAAGCGTTGGGCGTGCCCCGGTCCATGGACACCACCGGCACCTGCTCCGACGCCCTGAGGGAGAGCAGATGCCGGGGACAGCGTCACGAGCGGCTTCCACGGGCCCAACAGCTTCACGAGGGACCAGGGGCGTCGCCCTCGAGCCTCGCTCGACCGTAACCGCGACGGCGCCTCGACGAGGGATCACTTCTCCGGCATCGCCCTCTGGAACCCCGTGGCGGCCGTCTGGAACAGCTGGGACCAGGCCGACTCGGCCCCCGCGCTGCGGGTGCCGGGTACCCCTAACGGGACGACGCGCGGAGCCATCACAAGAGGGCGGTGCGAAACCACGGTGTTAACCGATGCGAGCTGCGTGTTAACACTCTTCCTCGCCATCCGACGCCGCTTCGTCTTTGGCTCTCACCCCCATCGCGACGGGGGTGCACGGCTGACCCGGCTCAGGTCAGTGTGAGAGCCTCCCCGCGGGGTTCGACGATGAAGGCTCGTACCGGGTCCCCAATCCCCCGGAGCTCGGCCGGTTCGAGCGGGCGCAGCGACCAGGTGTCGGGCGACAGGTCCCTCGCCACCGCCTCGGTCACCACCACGTCACCGGGAGCGCCGGTTTTCACCAGGCGAGAGAGGAGGTTGACGAGAGGCCCGTAGTAGTCGCCCTCCCGGGGCGTGGCGGGACCGATCCCCACCGCCCCGCGGGCCGGGGGCAGGACCTCGTCCTCGGCGGCCGCCCCGCAGACCTCGATCCCGATCCGACAGGCGGCCTCCGCGGTCGGCGCGGCGAAGAAGACCTCGTCGCCGATCGTCTTGACAACCCGGCCACCGGCGAGGACGGCGCTCGTCCAGGCCGCCGACTCGAACCGGGTAAGCGCGAGGTTCTGGTCGCGCACGCCGATCGTCTGGGCCCAGGCCGTCGACCCCACCAGGTCGACAAAGCCCAGGGCGACAACCTCGGTGGGGCCCTCGGCCTCGCCGTCGGCCGCAGGCGTCGGGTCCAGCCAGGACCGCGCCGCCCCGGCCCGGCGCTGCGCCCGCTCGAAGGCATCCATCACCAGCAGCGCCAGGACGTCGGGCACCTCCGTAAAGGCGACCGTCGCCGCCTCGGCGAGACGGGCCCGGGAGAGCTCGTCGGGACCCTGGCGGATGGTCCCCGGCCCCAGCTCCGAGAAGAAGAGTGCGATGGCGGCCTCGGCGATGTTGATGGCGGCGGCGCCCAACACCCGCGTGAAGGCGAGGAGCGCCTCCTCGCCCAGCAGCGCCGCCGCGTGCTCGAAGGCCTCCATGAGCGATGCCAGATTTGCGGGCACCTCGGTGTCGCGCTGGGCCGGGATCCCGGCCGCCAACAACACCCGCATGACGCGCGAGACGGACGTGCCGCAGCGCGCCGCGATGTCGGACACGGTCACGATCTCGGACCTGCCTCGAATGACCAGGTCGCCGACAACCCCGGGCAGGGTTCCCATTCGATGGGCCTCCACCATCTGCTCGAGGGTGGCCCCACGTTCTGTCAGGTACTCGAGGAGCGCCAGCCGCTCCGCGGCAGCGGGGTCAAGCGGGTCGTAAAGTCCGGCCTCCCGCCAGCTGTCCGTGCCGTCCACCTGTTCACTCGGCCCATGCGAGGGTGGCGGACGGTTGCGCCCGCACCATCCCCTTGAGCGGTATCTCGCGGTGTCCGTCGAACGTGAACTCACCGGACCCTTGGACGAGCTGCTCCGACAACGACGACACGAGGATCTCGCCCGCGCCGGCGGCGTCAGCCAACCGGCTCGCCACAATCACCGTGTGGCCGAGGTAGTCGTCGCCCTCGTCCACCGCGTCCCCGGTGTGGATGCCGACGTGGACGGCAATAGGCTCGCCTCCGTCGGTCGGCACGTAGGCCAGGAACGCCCGCTGGATGTCGATGGCACATCGGAGGGCGCGGGCCACGCCTCCGAAGGCCACCATGAAGCCATCCCCCTGGACGCTGATCTCGCGTCCACCGTAGCGGGCGATGGCGTCGCGCACGATGCGGTGGTGCTGGCGCAAGACCCCGCGGGAGGCCTGGTCGCCCAGCCGCTCTGTCATGCCGGCGTAGTCGACCATGTCGCAGAAGAGGATCGTGACCGTGCCATCGGTGGGAAGCGCGCTGTCGCCGGCGACGGTTCTGCTCCGGCCGTCCAGCCGCTCACGATCGCGATGGTCGCGCCGTTGCTCATGTCGTTGTTCCCGCAGCTGGCGCCGGATGTCCTGGCCGAGCGCCGCCAGTTCGGCGGGATCTGCCACTGCGCCGGCCCCAGCGAGTCCCGCTCGTGCTGCGGCACGGGCGAGCTGCTTGCCCGACCGGTTCGGGCGACTCTTCACGTCGATACCCCCCATGACGGCGAAGCCGCGCACGACGATCCGGGGCGAGCCCGGGATGATGGGCACGTCGCGCAGCCTCAGGTTGCGCCCGCCCATGAACGAGAACCCCCGCAGCTCGACGTCGAACCCCTCGGGCACGATGATGTCGACCCCGCCCCAGAAGGCCACTGCGGTGATCTCGATCTCTGGTCCTTCGATCTCGGCCCGGCGCAGATCCATGTCGCACCCACCCATGACGGCCACCGCATTCGTCTTCCCGCTGACGCGCCAGCGACCCTTGGTGCTGTGCCCGCTCATGACCGCGACGTGCCAACGCCGCTCCTTCCTGGTCGTTGTGCTGCGTGGCTCCGGCAGGCGATCGCCGGGGACGGGCGCCTCGGGCAAGTCGGCCATGACGGCAAGCAGGTCGGCCCGGGTCCGGGCCTCGAAGGCCGATCCGACCCGTTCCGAGAACTCGTCGAGCGTGAGCCGGCCTTCCACCACGTGCTCGCGCAGTTGGGCCACGGTGCGGTCCCGGTCCGCGTCGGCCACGCGCTCGGTCAGCCCTTCGGCACTCCCCTGCGGCGGGCGCAGGTTGTCAGGAACCGGCAGGTCCGCCATAGGGACAGTCTGCCCGCTCCGGCTGGTGACGGGTCGACCCGACGACCCGCCAGACGGCCTTCGGGCAGCCGTTAGGCTCATCGGCCGTGCGAGGCATCATCAGCGGGGCGGGCTACGTGCCCTATCGACGGCTAGCCCGAGCGGACATCGCGGCCTTCATGGGCAGCGGCGGCGGAAAGGGCAGCCGCGCCGTTGCGTCGCACGACGAGGACTCCACCACCCTCGGAGTGGAAGCAGCCCGGCTGGCCCTGCGCTCGGCACCGGGCCACACCCCAGAGGCACTCTGGTTCTCCACTTCGACGCCGGCCTATCTCGACAAGACCAACGCGACAGCAATTGCCGCTGCATTGCGGTTGCCGGGCGACGTGGGTGCCTACGACTTCGGGGGCGCGCTGCGCTCGGGCATGGGCTGTCTAATGGCGGCGCTGCGAGGGAGCGGGACGACCCTGGTCGTTGCCGGCGACATGCGCGACGGGCTGCCGACGAGCGCGGACGAGTCCGCCGGCGGCGATGCCGGCGCCGCCGTCCTCGTCGGGGACGAGCCCGGGGTCCTGGCCGAGTTCGTCGCGGCCGCCTCGGCGACGGACGAATTCACCGATCGCTGGCGGGCGCCAGGCGATCGCACCTCCAAGCTCTGGGAGGAGCGTTTCGGTGAGAATCGTTACCTGGCTCTCGGCCAAGATGCGCTGGCGAGGGTGCTGAAGTCGGCCGGCCTGGAAAACGGGGACGTCGGCCGGCTGGTCGTCACCGGCATGCACGCGCGTGCCGTCGCAAGTCTGGTCAAGAAGCTGGGACTGGGAGAGTCGGTGGTGGTGGACGACCTCGCTTCGAGCGTCGGCCAGACCGGTACGGGCCACCCGCTCCTGGTCCTCGCGAGCGCCCTGGACAGCTTGGCCGCTTCGGGCACTCCGGCTGGGACGACCGTCGTGGCGTTGCACCTGGCCGATGGGGCCGACGCGGTCGTCCTGCGCACGACCGAGGCGCTGGCCGGCTGGCAGCCGGTCCGGCCCATCGCCGACCAGGTTGCTCAGGGGGCGGCCCTCTCCTACGCCAAGTTCCTGGCCTGGCGGGGGCAGCTCCAGCCCGAGCCACCCCGGCGACCCGAGCCGGCCCGGGTGTCGAGCTCGGCGGCCCATCGCAACGAGGAATGGAAGTTCGGGTTCGTGGGGTCGAAGGATCGCGGCTCGGGCGCCGTCCACCTCCCGCCCTCGCGTGTCTCCATGGAGGGGGGAGCGGTCGACGACATGGAGCCGATCGCCATGGCGGACGCCACTGGGACCGTGATCACCTCCACCGTCGACCGCCTGGCCTACTCGCCGAGCCCGCCGATCGTGTTCGCCGTCGTCGACTTCGACGGGGGCGGTCGGTATCCGGTCGAATTGACCGATGCCGACCCGGACGAGATCAGCGCCGGCAGCCGGGTCGAGATGACCTTCCGCCGGCTGTTCAGTGCGGACGGCATCCATGACTACTTCTGGAAGGCGCGCCCCATGCGCACGGGAATCTGATGGGCTCGGGCGGCATCTACGACAAGGTCGCCATCGTCGGCATGGGTTGCACCAAATTCGCCGAGCTGTGGGACAAGGGTCTCGACGACCTGATCATCGACGCCAGCACCGAGGCCTTCGCCTCAGCCGGTGTGTCCAAGGACGACGTCGACGCGTACTGGTTCGGGACCGCCCAGAGCGGCATGAGCGGCATCGCGCTGGCGCGGCCGCTGCAGCTCCACAACAAGCCGGTGACCCGGGTCGAGAACTACTGCACCACCGGGTCCGAAGCCCTGCGCGGCGCCGTCTACGCCGTGGCGTCGGGCGCCTACGACGTGGCCATGGCGGTCGGCGCGGAGAAGGTGAAGGACAGCGGGTTCCAGGGTCTCAACGCCGTGAACCCTCCGGGCGACGGGACTGCCCGCACCCTGACGGCGGCGGCGATGTTCTCCATGGTGGCCCCGGCCTACGGGCAGAAGTACGGGGTGGACGACGAGACCATGGCTGACGTGCTCGCGTCCATTGCGGTGAAGAACCACCACAATGGCGCCCGCAACCCGCGGGCCCAGTTCCGTCGAGAAATCACCAAGGAGACCGCGCTGGGATCCCCTCGACTGGCGGGCACCCTCGGTGTGTTCGACTGTGCCGGGGTGGCCGACGGCGCAGCGGCGGCCATCGTGGTCCCGGCGGAGGACGCGCTGAAGTACACGGACAAGCCGATCTACATCAAGGCGCTCTCGTTGGCGGCGGGGAGCGGGTCAGGCCTCATCGATCCCGCCTACGACTACACCCACTTCCCCGAATGCGAGGCCGCCGCGGCCGACGCCTACGCGCAAGCCGGAATCACTGATCCCCGGCGACAGCTGGCAATGGCGGAGGTGCACGACTGCTTCACACCGACCGAGCTGGTGCTGATGGAGGACCTCGGCTTCGCTCCCCGGGGTACCGCATGGAAAGAGGTCCTCGCCGGCACGTTCAATCTCGACGGCGAGCTGCCGATCAACCCCGACGGCGGATTGAAGTCGTTCGGACACCCGGTGGGCGCCTCCGGTCTTCGCATGTTCTTCGAGTGCTGGCTACAGATGCGCGAGGAGGCGCCGGCCGACCGCCAGATCGCCACGGACCGTGGCCTGGCCATGACGCACAACCTGGGTGGCTACCCGGGAGAGATGGTGTCGTTCGTGTCGGTGGTCGGCTCGCAGCTCGGCTGAGCACGCGGCCTCACCCTCACTGCGGCACTTGGGCCAGCTCGATGTCCGGGTCGCGCAGGCGGCCGACGTCGACGGGCCGCTTGGCCGCCACCAGTGCGGCGATCGCGTCCGCCATGCCCCACGTGTTCACAGCCATGCCCGCCAGCAGCCGGTCGTCCTTCAACCAGAAGGCGATGAACTCCCGCGTCCCGGGATCGCCCCGATAGACGACCTGGTCCCAGTCGACGGCATAGCCGGAGTACTCCATGCCGACGTCGTACTGGTCGGAGAAGAAATACGGGATCTTCTCGTAGGGCGTGGGCGTGCCCAGCATGTTCTTGGCGGCCACCGGACCTTGGTTGAGCGCCGCTGACCAGTGCTCCAACCGGATCCGCGCCTTCAGGACCGGATGCCAGGCGTTGGCCAGATCGCCGGCGGCGAAGATCCCGGGAACGCTCGATTCGAGGAGCTCGTTGGTCACGACCCCGTTCTCGAGTTTGAGCCCGGCGTCTTCCGCCAACGCGATCCGGGGCGACACCCCGACACCCACGACGATCAGATCGCCCCGCACCACGGTGTCGTCGGCCAGGCGGACTTCATCGGCCCGGGGGGACCCCCGCAGCTCCGCCACCCCGTTCCCGAGGTGCCACTCCACTCCGTGATCAACGTGGACGTCCCGGTAGAAGGCACCGAGCTCGGGTCCGAGCACACGCTCGAGAGGCAGGTTGGCCGCCTCGATCACCGCAACCTCCGCCCCCAGCTGACGGGCCGACGCCGCCACCTCGCACCCGATCCAGCCACCACCGATGACCACGACCCGGTCGACCTCGCGAATGGCGGCCTGCAGACGGTCAGAATCGGCCACCGTACGCAGATACAAGATGCCCTCGAGATCGGACCCCGCTACCGTCAGGTGCCGGGGCTCGGCTCCCGTGGTCAGCAGCACCGCGTCGTAGGCGAGCTGCTCACCGGAGGCCAGCACGACCTCCCGGTTCTTGGCGTCGAGCGATTGCACACGCGTCGACAGACGGAGATCGATGTCGTGCTTCTGGTAGTAGTCCTCATCGTGGACGAAGACTTTGTCAACGCCCACCTTGCCCTGCAGGTACTCCTTCGAGAGTGGTGGACGCTCATACGGCCGCAGCGGTTCGTCGCCCAGAAGGATCACCTTGCCGGTGAAACCCTCGTCCCGGAACGTCTGTGCCGCCTTGGCCCCCGCCAGACTGGCTCCGACGATGATGAAGGTGCGGGCGTCGGTCATCTGAACCCTCTCTCGTTCGGAACCGAACGAGAGCCTGATGGTGGAGCTCTTCGCCAGAGATCCCCTGCTGCCATCGGACGCTCGTCCTTCTGGAACTTGATACTGCTGACTTTAGAAGTTCGCCGACCCGCGCATCCTCTCGGAGTTTCTGGCTCTCGTTTACCCTCGCGCGTGACGGGCACGTCGCCGACCTGACTCCATCACGCCGTCGCCCGCCTCGGCCATCGGGGAACCGGGGCGGGCGCGAGGATCAGTCCAACAGCTCGGCGAGCGGCGTGAACGCCATGCCGTGGGCATCGGCCACCGGTTTGTAGACGACCTGGCCGTCGGCCACGTTCACGCCTTCGGCGAGTGCGGGGTCGGCCCGTACCGCACCCCGCCACCCCTGGTCGGCGATGCGGAGTGCGTACGGCAAGGTGGCGTTGGCCAGCGCGTGCGTCGACGTGTGTGGCACCGCGCCGGGCATGTTGGCCACGCAATAGAAGACCGATCCGTGCACAGAGAAGGTCGGGTTCGAATGCGTCGTCGGACGGGTCGACTCGAAGCAGCCACCCTGGTCGACGGAGATATCGACCAGCACGGAGCCGAGCCGCATCTTCTCGACCAGCGCGTCCGAGACAAGTCGTGGTGCCCGCGCCCCTACCACGAGCACGGCCCCGATCACGATGTCGGCCTCGAGACAGACCTCCTCAATGGCGTGCTCCGAGGAGGCGACGGTCTCGAGCGCGCCCCGGAAGTGGTGGTCCACTTCGCGCAAGCGGTCGAGATTGCGGTCCAACACGAAAACCTCGGAATGCATGCCGACGGCCATGGTGGCCGCGGCGAAGCCGGCCACCCCGGCGCCCAAGATGACAACGCGGGCGGCGCGCACGCCGGGGACTCCGCACACCAGGACTCCCCGGCCGCCGCCGGGCCGCATGAGGTGATGGGATCCCATCAGCGGGGCCATCCTCCCGGCGACCTCGCTCATTGGCGCCAGAAGCGGCAGAGAATTGTCCTCCTGGCGCACGGTCTCGTAGGCGATCGCCACGTTGCCGGCGGCGAGGAGCGCATCGGTGCACTCGCGTGAGGCGGCGAGGTGCAGATAAGTGAAGAGCGTCTGGTCCTTTCTGACCCCGAGGAGCGGATATTCCTCGGCGATCGGCTCCTTCACCTTGCAGACCAGGTCGGCCGCCTCCCACACCTCCTCCCCCGTATTGACGATCTTCGCCCCGGTTCGGATGAACTCGGCATCGGGCATGGACGAGCCGTCGCCCGCGCCTTTCTGGACGCACACCGTGTGACCGGCCGAGGTGAACTCACGCACGCCGGCCGGCGTCAGCGCAACCCGCCACTCGTCCGCCTTCACCTCACTGGGAACCCCGATGATCATCGGTTACTCCTCGATGTTGCTCATCACGTGCTTGATGCGCGTGTAATCCTCGAACCCGTAGGCCGAAAGGTCCTTGCCGTACCCTGAGCGCTTGAATCCACCGTGGGGCATCTCCGCTACCAGCGGGATGTGTGTGTTGATCCACACGCAGCCGAAGTCGAGGTCACGGGCCATGCGCATGGCCCGACCGTGGTCGCGGGTCCACACCGATGAGGCCAGGCCGTACTCCACCCCGTTCGCCCACTCGAGCGCCTCCGCCTCGTCGCCGAACTCCTGCACCGTGATCACCGGTCCGAACACCTCGGATTGCACGAGCTCGTCGGCCTGGCGCAGTCCGGCGACGACCGTCGGCGCGAAGCAGTAGCCGCGTTCGCCCACCGGGGTCCCACCGGTCGCCACCGACGCGTGTGCGGGCATGCGCTCGAGAAAACCACGGACGCGCTCGAGTTGGTTGGCGTTGTTGAGCGGCCCGTAGTCGGCGTCCTCGTTGTCCGTCCCCCCGACGGTCGTGCCCTCCGCCTGCTCGACCAGTGCGGCAAGCAGCTCCTCGTGCACCCGTGGTCCGGCCAGGACGCGGGTGGCGGCCGTGCAGTCCTGCCCCGCATTGAAGTAGCCGGCGCCGGCGATGCCCTCGGCCGCCGCGGCCGGGTCGGCGTCGTCGAACACGATGACGGGTGCCTTGCCGCCCAGTTCCAAGTGGACCCGCTTGAGGGTGGCTGCGGCCGCGGCTGCGACCTCCATCCCTGCTCGCACCGAGCCCGTGACCGAGACCATGGCGGGCGTCTCGTGCACCACCAGCGCCCGGCCCGTGTCGCGGTCACCGCAGACGACGTTGAAGACACCCGGTGGGAGGTGCTCGGCCATGATCTCGGCCATGATCAACGCGGTGACCGGGGTCGTGTCCGACGGCTTGAGCACCATGGTGTTCCCTGCCGCCAACGCCGGGGCGAACTTCCACACCGCCATCATCATGGGGTAGTTCCATGGCGTGACGGCACCGCAGACGCCGACCGGCTCGCGCCGCACGAAGGAGGTATGGCCGGCCATGTACTCCGCCGCTGCGAGCCCCTCGAGGTTACGGGCGGCGCCGGCGAAGAAGCGGATCTGGTCGACCATCGGCGGGATCTCCTCGTCCATGGTCAACTGGAAGGGCTTGCCGGTGTTCTCGGACTCGGCCCGGACCAGGTCCTCGGCCCGGGCCTCCAGGGCGTCGGCGATGCGGAAGAGCGCCAGGCTGCGCTCCGAGGGAGTGGTGCGCCGCCACGACGTGAAGGCGTCGGCCGCCACCCCGAGGGCGTCGTCGATATCGGCCGGCCCGGAGACGGGTGCCTCGGCGAACGTCTCGCCGTTGCTGGGGTCGGTCAGGGGTGCGGTGGGCCCGTCCTGGGCGTCGCGGTGGGCACCCCCGACGAAGTTCTGCAGTGTGCGCATGCGGCTCCTTTGCTCCCGGCCCGTTGACTACAGGATCACAGAACATCACGCTACCAACAAGCGTTTCCGCAAGATCCGGACCGCAATGTGACGGATTCTGCTTGACTGGGGTACAGAAGGTGACACAATTCTGCACATCGGGGTCACCCCGAAATGGCGAACGAAACGAGGTATGACATGACCGGCGGCGACGAGTCGGTGGAGACGGCGATGCAGAACGACCCGGTGCAGGCGGCGACGAGCGCCCTCCTCGACGCGCCCAATCGGGCGATCATCGAGGCGCTCCAGCGCGACGGGCGCCAGCCGTACGGGGCGATCGCCGAAGAGGTCGGGCTGTCCGAGGCGGCCGTGCGCCGGCGTGTCCAGCGCCTGCGGGAGTCGGGGATCATGCAGATCGTGGCGGTCACCGACCCGTTGCAGCTGGGCTTCACCCGCCAGGCCATGATCGGGATCTCGGTGGAGGGCGATGTCCGCGGGGTGGCCGAGAAGCTCTCGGGCCTGCACGAGGTCGACTACGTCGTGATGTGCGCGGGCTCCTTCGACATCCTGGCCGAGATCGTCTGTGAGGACGACGAGCGCCTGCTGCAGGTCCTCAACGACTCCGTGCGCTCCATCCCGGGCGTGCGCGCCACCGAGACCTTCCTGTACCTGAAGTTGGCTAAGCAGACCTACACCTGGGGCACGCGATGAGCGGCCCCACCCCCAAACGCGGAGGAACAATGAGCACTACCAGTCCGGAAAATTCCAACCTGAGCGATCAAGCGCGGCGCAATCTGTGGATGCACTTCAGTCGAATGGGTTCATACGAGGACCACGAGGTGCCCGTGATCGTGCGCGGCGAGGGCGCGTACGTCTGGGACCAGCACGGAAAGCGCTACCTCGACGGTCTGGCGGGTTTGTTCACGTCACAGCTCGGCCACGGCCGCACCGAGCTCGCCGAGGCCGGCGCCAAGCAGGCGGGAACGCTCGCCTACTTCCCGCTCTGGACGTACGCCCATCCCCGCGCCATTGAGCTGGCCGAGCGGGTGGCGAGCTACGCGCCCGGGGACCTCAACCGCGTCTTCTTCACCACCGGCGGATCCGAGGCGGTGGAGTCGGCCTGGAAGCTGGCCCGCCAGTACTTCCGCATGCGGGGCCAGCCCCAGAGGACGAAGGTCATCAGCCGCTACATCGCGTACCACGGCACGTCGATGGGCGCGCTCTCCATCACGGGCATCCCCGAACTGCGCACACCCTTCGAACCCCTCGTGCCCGGTGCGATCAAGGTACCGAACACGAACTACTACCGGGCCGAGGTATTCGCCGACGACGAGGTCGCCTTCGGTCGGTGGGCGGCAGACGAGATCGACCGGGCCATCGAACGGGAGGGGTCCGACACGGTGGCGGCGGTGTTCCTCGAGCCGGTGCAAAACGCCGGCGGATGCTTCCCTCCGCCCCCGGGCTACTTCGAGCGGGTGCGCGAGATCTGCGACCGCCACGGAGTGCTCCTGGTCTCCGACGAGGTCATCTGCGCGTTCGGGCGCCTCGGCCACTGGTTTGGTGCGTTGCGCTACGGCTACCAGCCCGACATCATCACGGTGGCCAAGGGGCTGACCTCGGGCTACGCGCCCCTCGGCGCGATGATCGCCTCGGACCGCCTGATGGAGCCTTTCCTCGAGCCCGGAGCATCCTTTCTTCACGGGTTCACCTTCGCCGGGCACCCGGTCAGTTGTGCGGTGGCACTGGCGAACCTGGACGTCTTGGAGGGCGAGCGGATCCTGCAGCACGTGCAGTCGACGGAGGCATCGTTCCGCAGCGCGCTCGACGGCCTCTCCGACCTGCCCATCGTCGGCAACGTGCGCGGTGCCGGCTTCTTCTACGGGATTGAGCTCGTGAAGGACAAGGAGACGCGCCTCTCCTTCGACGACGTCGAGTCCGAACGCCTGCTGCGCGGCTTTCTCTCCGGCGCGTTGTTCGAGGCGGGGTTGATCTGCCGCGCCGACGACCGTGGCGATCCCGTGGTGCAGCTGTCCCCGCCACTCATCTGCGGCCAGGAGGAGATCGACTTCATCGCCTCCACGCTGCGCGAGGTGCTCACCGAGGCGTGGCGCCGGCTGTAGCGCCGGGAACCGCATCGGGCTATCAGCGGCTCTCTCTTTGGTGGGAGGCCATCGCGGTCCCGCTGCCGCCCCGCCCCGCGCTCACCGAGGACCTCGACGTCGATGTCTGCATCGTCGGTGCCGGGTTCACCGGCCTGTGGACCGCGCACTCGCTGGCGCGGGCGGACCCGTCGCTGCGCGTCGCCGTGTTGGAGCGCGAGGTGGCCGGCTTCGGCGCGTCGGGCCGCAACGGAGGCTGGTGCTCGGCGCTCTTCGCCACCTCGGACGCGGCCCTGGCGCGCCAACATGGGCTCGACTCCATGCGAGCGATGCGTCGGGCGATGCAGGAGACGGTCGACATCGTCGGGGCCAGCGCGACGAGTGAAGGCATCGACTGCCACTTTGTCAAGGGTGGTTCGGTCGACCTGGTGCGCAGCGAGGCCCAGCGGGTGCGCGCGCTGGCGGAAGTCGACGAGGCGCGGGCGCTCGGGTTCGGCGAGGACGATGTGCGCTGGCTGGGTCCCGACGAGACGGGTGAACTGATCGGCGCCGCCGGGGTCCTCGGTGCGACGTTCACGCCCCACTGCGCGGTGCTGCAGCCGGCGCTCCTGGCCCGCGGTCTCGCGGACGCCGTCGAGCGGCACGGGGTACGTGTGTACGAGCACACGGCGGTCGTCGATATCCGGCCTGGTGAAGCGGGCGACCGACCTTCGGTGATCACCAGCGGGGGCCGCGTGCGGGCCGACTTCGTGGTGCGGGCCACCGAGGCCTGGACGCCCACCCTGCCCGGCTTGGAGCGCGCCATCGTCCCGGTGTACTCGCTGATGGTGGCCACCGAGCCCCTCGGCGCGGCCTTCTGGTCACGGGTCGGACTGCAGGGTCGGGCGACCTTCGCCGATCATCGCCACATGATCATCTACGGGCAGCGCACGGCCGATGGCCGCATTGCCTTCGGCGGACGGGGGGCGCCGTACCACTTCGGGTCCAGCGTGCGCGCCGGCTTCGACAACGAGCCGGCCGTGCACGCCCTCCTGCGCCAGACGCTCAGCGAGCTCTTCCCTGAGGTCGCCGATGCCCGCTTCACACACGCTTGGGGCGGGCCACTCGGCATCCCGCGGGACTGGCACTCCTCGGTCGGGGTCGACCGCGCCACCGGCCTGGCCTGGGCGGGAGGGTACGTCGGTGACGGGGTCGCCACGACCAACCTCGCCGGGCGGACACTGGCCGATCTCATCACCGGGGCAGTGACGCCACTGACGGAACTCCCCTGGGTCGGGCACGTCTCGCCACGCTGGGAACCCGAGCCCCTCCGCTGGCTCGGCGTGAACGGTGGGCTGTGGGCCATGAGGTTGGCCGACCACAGTGAGACCCGCCGCGGGCG
This sequence comes from uncultured Acidimicrobiaceae bacterium, assembly GCA_963755375.1. Taxonomy (GTDB): domain Bacteria; phylum Actinomycetota; class Acidimicrobiia; order Acidimicrobiales; family RAAP-2; genus Bog-473. The sequence continues at coordinate 2,102,440 of CAVWKG010000016.1, forward strand.
CCCGAGCCGGGTGGCCGGCGTCATGGGACGCCTCCTCGGGCAGTGATCGGTGCCACAATCTCGTCTGTGCAGGAGACTCCGGCCGAGGCGATTACCAAGTTGATCTACACCTACGCCGAGCGAATCGACGCGGGCGACTTCGCCGGGGTGGCCGAAGTCTTCGCCCATGCCACCCTGACCTTCGAGGGGTTCGGCGACGCGGTGGAGGGGCGTGATGCCATTGCGGCCCTGTACACGCGCACGACGCGTCGCTACGAAGACGGGACTCCCCGCACGAAGCACGTCATGACGAACGTGATGGTCGAAGTCGCCGATGACGGCGCGACGGCCTCGAGCCGCTCCTACTTCACGGTGCTGCAGGCGGTGCCGGGCGAGCTGGCGCTGCAGCCGGTGATCGCCGGGCGTTACCGGCACACCTACGCACAGGTCGAAGGCACCTGGCAAGTCGCCACCATGCACATCACGATCGACCTCGTCGGTGACCTCGGGCACCACATGCTCTTCGACCTGGCGCCATGAAGCTGTCGCTCGACTACACCTGGGACTGCGGTCCCGAGGCCTTTTGGGCGCTCTACTACGACCCCGAATTCGTCGTCCGGCTGCACCTCGATGCCCTCGGCTCCACCTCGGCCAAGGTCGTGTCACAAGAAGGCGACCTCACGAGGGGCCTGGTGCGGACGCTGCGTTACGGGCAACGGCCCAACATGCCGGGACCGGTCCGCAAGATCTTCGGCGAGGAGGTCGTCACCTCGGAGGTGAGCACCTACGATCCGGCCACGACGACGACCACGTTCACCATGACGCCGGGGACCATGGCCGACAAGACGCAGATCGAGGGCCGCATCGCCTTGGCCCCTGACGGTGCGGGCGCCGTCGAGAGCTTCTCGCTCGACGCTCGGGTCAAGATCTTCGGGGTCGGGCCGATCGTGGAGCGCTTCATCGAAGCCCAGGCCCGCGACATGCAGGACAAGGCGGTCGCCTTCATGCGGGGCGAGCTCGGAGCCTGAGTCGCTCCGGACCGCCGCCGTTACTGTTCAGCCGCTTTCGCGCGTGCCACTTGACCGTGGGGTCCGCCAGCACACATTGTGTGGGCCGACACACACCTTCGGTCGCTCCCCAGGGAGGCGCACCGGGACCTGACAGATGGAGCGCGTGGACGCGAGACCGAGGGTGGCTGCCAGGGGCAGTCCGGGCACAGCCCGTCCTTCGGTCGCCCTCGGGGCGCCGGCGGCTCCACAGAGGCAACTACTGAGGGAGGTACTGAAGGTGGCGATTGCGGAGGATTTGGCGATCATTCACGACCCGGCCGTTCAGTCGGCGTTCCACGTCGAGCAACACGGGATCGACTTCATTCCAGAGAGCGAACGCTGGGCCACGCCGAGGGATATCTTCGGCATGTGGGCCGGCGCCAGCGTCCAGGTCGAGTACTTCATTTATGGCGCCATTCTCATGACGTTCGGATTCACGTTCGCGCAGGCCCTCTCGTTGATCGTGATCGGGAACCTGTCGTTCCTGTTGTTGGGGGTCTGCTCCCTGCAGGGCCCGAACGCCGGAACCACGGTGTTTGCCATCAACCGGGCTCCTTTCGGGCCCAACGGCTCCCGGCCCCTCTCCTTCTTCAACTGGATCACCCAGATCGGGTTCGAAGTGGAGGGCCTCATCCTCATCGTCGGGGCCGGGCTCGTCCTCATGATCAAAGCCGGGTTCCTGCCTGGCGACCCCGCCAAGGTGGCCCTCGTGATTCTGGCCGTGCTCATTCAGGGGATCCTCCCCTTCCTTGGTCACGCCGCCATCGTCAAGACGCTCCGAGTGTTGGTAATTCCGTTCGTGGTCCTCTTTGCCATCATGCTCGGCTTCGCCTTACCGCACGCGACCCTGCACGGCGTTCCTCATGGCGCCGGCTGGCAGACCTACATGGCCGGTCTCGCCTTCACCATCGCGCTGAGTGGTCTCGGCTGGACCGAGTGCGGCAACGACTACACCCGCTACTGCCGCTCTGACACGTCGAAGAAGGGGATCGTCGGCTGGGTCTTCCTCGGGACCGCGGTGCCGGAGATCCTCATCATGACGTTGGGCGCGCTGGTCGGGACGTTCATTCTCGACATCGGCAACGGAACAGGAGGCTTTCTCCCCCTCGCCCACCAGAGCGCCATCCCGTCGTGGTTCGTCGTTGTCTTCCTGGTGTTCGCCATTGTGCAGCTGTTCGGCATCAACAGTCTGGACATGTACTCGTCCGGAGTGAGCCTTCAGGCCGTGGGTGTCCCGGTGAAGCGGTACCAGGCGGTGCTGGTCGACTGCGTGATTGCGTTCGGCGTCACGATGTACGCCGTCTTCAGTGCTTCGTTCACGACCTACCTGCAGGACTTCGTCGACATCGTCATCGTCTGGATCGCGCCCTGGTCCGCCATCTTCCTCACTGACTGGGTACTCCGCCGGTACAGCTACGTCCCGAGCGAGCTGCAGAAGACCGGTCGCGACTCGTTGTACTGGCGGAGCGGAGGGGTCTTCTGGCCGGCACTGGTGGCCCAGGTGATCGGCATGTTTGCGGCCATTTCCGGACTTTCCGTCACGTTCACCCTGCCGCATTGGCTCAACGAAGTGACGTACCACAATCAGGGTGCCGACTTCAGCATCTTCCTTGGTATGGGCGTCGGCTCCGTCGTCTACCTGCTGCTGGCCACTCGGAGCGTGCGCACGCAGGCCGACGCCCAGGAGCAGCTGCTTCGGGAGGAAGGACTCGAGCCAGCGCTGTGACGCACGAGGCCTGGATCTGGGTCGGACGGCTCAATCCCAGTCTTCGACCAGGCCCCCGGAGCCACCGGGATGGAACAGGGGCATGGTCCCCAGTGTGCGGACGAGGGCCGCGTCCTCGCCCAGTGCGCGCTTCCAGCCGCCACCCTCCGTCATGAGGGTCCCGATGACGACCGGCTCCGCATCCATCCGGCGGACCAGGCGCAAAGCCGAGGAGAGGCTGGCGCCCGTCGAGATGACATCATCGACCACCGCCACCCGTCGACCGCGCACGGCACCGACCCTCGCCGGGTCCATCCGCAGACGCTGCGGCCTGTCAGTCGTGATGGAGTGCACCGGCTCGGCCCACTCCTCCCCGAGGTGGATCTTGGGGGTCTTGTGCAGGATCACGTAGTCGTCCAAGCCCAGGGCGCGGCTGGCCTCGATGGCGAGCGGGATGCCCATGGTGGCGACGGACACGACGATCTCGGGTTGCGCCGGCCGCATCAGCTCGGCCAGCTCGCGGCCGGCCGTCTCCGCGAACGACACGCCCATGTCGACACAGATCAGGAGCGCGATCGTCAGCTGGTCGGAGAGTGCGACGAGCGGGAGCTCCACCTTCTGGCTCCCCACGGTGGTCGCGTAGGTACGATCGGCGGCCGTGGACATGACTCTCCCCTAGAAGCATATGTCCCAAGCCGAGCCGCTCCGTAAGGCGTTCGGGTGCGAGATGCTCGCCGTCGCCGAAACGGGGCCCGCCACGGCGCCTCCGAGGGTGGCATCCCGATCGGCGCCGCCCTCTGCCTTACCGACGGGACGCTGCTCGGACGCCGCCACAACCGACGCGTCCAGGACGGCGATCCATCCATGCACGCTGAGACGGCCGCCTTCCGGGACGCCGGGCGCCGGGCGCCGGGCCCTTCACGGTCTCGTCGACCAATGCGCCTACAACCAGACAATCGACACCGCGGCCCAGCCCCACGTACTCGTTGCGGGTGATGACGGTGGCGGCGGCGTTGTTCGTCCCAGCCGTTTTAATCCACCGGGCCCGGAGCTACCGCGACTTCCGCCCCCGCCGGGCCATGCCGAACGTCGGTGACGGTGCCGCGCCCGACTCCAGGGCACCGGCCGAGACCCGATCAGAGCCCGGGGCTGCTCTGCATGATGCCGCCGTCGGCGAAGATGGTCGTCGCCGTGACATAGCTGGCACCGTCGCCGGCGAGGAACGCCACCACCGAGGCGATCTCGCTGGGTTCCGCCATGCGGCCAATCGGGATGGCGCTGTTGAGCTTGGCCAGCGCCGCGGGATCGGCGATCGTCTGTGCGTTGATCGGCGTGTTCACCGCGCCCGGCCCGACGCCGACGACGCAGATGTTGTGTGGAGCGAGCTCCACGCCGGCCGTCCTCGTCAGCATGCGCATGCCGCCCTTGGAGAGGCAGTAGGCGGTGTTGCCGGGCATCGGCCAGTCCTCGTGGACCGACGTCATGTTGATGATGCGACCGCCCCCGCCCTGGGCGATCATCTGCTTGGCCGCCAGCTGTGTCCCGAAGAACGCGCTCTTCAGGTTCACCGCGATGACCTTCTCGAACTGCCCTTCGGTGGTGTCGAGGACCGAGGTCCGCGTCTCAATCCCTGCGTTGTTGACCATGACGTCGAGCCGCCCGAAGCTCGAGACCGCCCTGTCGACCATGCGCTGGAGGTCCTCGATCTTGGAGACGTCGGCTTCGATGCCGACTGCTGCTTCCCCCAGACTGGCTATCTTGCGCTCAAGTTCCTCTTCTGCCTGCGGGTTGGAGACGTAATCGATCACGACCTTGGCTCCCTTCTCGGCGAGAGCCAGTACCACGGCGGCTCCGATGCCGGTGTTGCCTCCGGTGACGATGGCGACTTTGCCCTCGAGTTCCTCGGCCATGGTGGTACCTCCGTCTCTGCGTCGCTCCGGACACGGTCTCGAACGAGGATCCTTACGCTACAGAGGTATCGGCCTCGACGACAGGGCGAACCATCCGTCGTGCGTCTCACCCGTTTACCGTTCCGTCACGTTGGCGATGATCGATGACCTGACTCGGGGCCGCGTGTCATCCCATCGGGGTGACGACATCGGCTTCTGGCTTCCCTACGATCAACGGTGTGACCGACGACACCGAGGCAGAACGTCAGGAAGAGACCTTTCCCCCCATCGCCGACTACGGGTTCCTCTCGGACTGCGAGAACAGCTGTCTCGTGGCTCCGAACGGCTCGGTCGAGTGGTTGTGCCTTCCCCGGCCGGACTCGCCCAGCGTCTTCGGCGCCATCCTCGACCGCACCGCCGGCAATTTCCGCTTCGGGCCCTTGGGCACCCAGGTGCCACACCAGCGGCGATACATCCCCGGGACCATGGTGCTCGAGACGACGTGGCACACCCCGACCGGGTGGCTGATCGTGCACGACCTGCTCGTGGTGCAGCCCATGGTGGACGGAAATCGGCGCGCCGACTACCGGCGTGCCCCCGGCGACGCCGCCGCAAACGGCACACTGCTGCGGCTGGCCACCTGCATCGAGGGCCACGTCGAGGTGGTGGCCAACGCGGTGCCCGTGTTCGAGTACGGGGCTCAGACCGGTATCTGGGACTACGACGGGGACGGCTACGAGATCATGACGTGCCGCCCGCCGGTCGGAGACCCAGTGCTGACCGTGACGTCGTCCCTCCGTCTCGGGGCGGCGGGCGCCCGTTGCTATGGCCGTTCGACGCTCGAAAAGGACCAGAGCGCATTCGTCTCGGTGTCGTGGTCAGGCGGCCAGCCCACCGACCTGGACGAGGCGCAGGCTCAGCTCGCGGCCACCGTCAGCTACTGGCGCGACTGGCTCTCCAACGGCACGTTTCCCGACCATCCGTGGCGCAGCTATCTGGAGCGCAGCGCACTGACGCTCAAGGGCCTGAGCTACGCCCCCAGCGGCGCCATCATGGCGGCCGCCACCACCTCTCTGCCCGAGACTCCGGGCGGGGCGCGCAACTGGGACTACCGCTACACCTGGATCCGCGACTCCTCCTTCATGCTGCGCTCGCTCTACCGGCTCGGGTTCGACTGGGAGGCGCTCGAATACTTCGCCTTCGTGCTGGAGGCGGTGGCCGGGAGTGGCGGCGACTTCAACCTGCAGATCATGTACGGCATCGACGGTCGGAAGGACCTAACGGAGTCCACCCTCGACCACTTGTCCGGCTGGCGGAACTCACGGCCGGTGCGGGTGGGCAACGGCGCCTGGGATCAGCACCAGAACGACGTGTGGGGGATGATCCTCGATGCCGTCGACGTCTCCCTCCGCCAGGGTGCGGCGCAGATCGTGAAACCCGTTTGGGAAGGCTTGGCCAAATTCGTCGAGGCCGCCATCACCCACTCGGGGGACCCGGACCAGGGCATCTGGGAGATCCGGGGGGATCCCGAGCACTTCACGGCCTCCAAGGTCCTGTGTTGGGTGGCGATGGACCGCGGCGCCGACATGGCCCGGACCCGCCAGGACCGTGAGCGGGCCGACCAGTGGCGCAAAGCAGCCGACGACCTGAAGGCCGAAATCCTCGACCAGGGCGTCGACTCGCAGGGCCGGTTCCGCCAGGCCTACGGCAACGAGGAACTGGACGCCTCCCTTCTGTTGATCCCGATCCTCGGGTTCCTGCCGCCCGACGACGAGCGGGTGCGCGCCACCGTGCTCGCCATCGCTGACGAGCTGACCGAGGACGGGCTGGTACTGCGCTACAAGGTCGACACGACCGACACCGGGTTCGAGGGCAAGGAAGGCACATTCACCATCTGCTCGTTCTGGCTGGTCACCGCGCTGGCCATGATCGGCGAGGAAGAGCGCGCCCGCTCCCTCTGCCAGAAGCTGCTCGCCTTCGCCGGGCCGCTGCAGCTCTACGCCGAGGAGATCGACGCCACCACCGGCGAGCACCTAGGCAACTTCCCACAGGCCTTCACCCACCTGGCGCTGATCGACGCGGTCGGCCGGCTCATCGAGGCCGAACGCGGCGCGGGGCCGCTGTAACGATCTCGGGCCTGAGCCGCGCCCTAAAAGCAAATAGAGCCGCCGCCTTGCGGCCATGCGGCGAGAGGAGGCCTTCATGGCCGAGCACTACGACGTCATCATCATCGGAACGGGTGCGGGCGGGGGGACCCTGGCCCACACACTCGCCCCCTCGGGCAAGCGGATCCTGCTGTTGGAGCGGGGTGGCTTCCTGCCCCGCGAGAAGGAGAACTGGGAGCCCGAGGCCGTCTTTGTCCAGGGCCGCTACACCTCGCCCGACTCGTGGAAGGACAAGGAGGGCAAGGCGTTCCAGCCCGGGGTCCACTACTACGTCGGGGGCGCGACCAAGCTCTATGGCGCCGCCCTCTACCGCTTGCGCCCAGGAGACTTCGGTGAGGTCACGCACGCCGACGGCAGTCTCCCCCGCCTGGCCGCTGACCTACGACGACTTCGAGCCCTGGTACACCAAGGCCGAGTGGCTCTACCAGGTCCACGGCAACCACGGCGAGGACCCGACCGAGGGCGCCTGGAGCCGCCCGTACCCCTGGCCCGCCGTCAGCCACGAGCCCCGAATCCAGCAGATCCACGACGACCTGGAGAAGGCCGGCTACCACCCCTTCAACGCGCCCTGTGGCATCCTCCTCGATGAGGCCAACCCCCCGACCAGCACCTGCATCCGCTGCACTTGGTGCGACGGCTACCCGTGCCTGGTGCAGGCCAAGGCGGACGCCGAGACCATCGCGGTCCTCCCGGCCCTGCAGCACCCCAACGTCACCCTGCTGGTGGACTACGAGGTGACGCGCCTGCAGACCGACGCCGGCCGGCCGGACCGTCACCGGCGTGATCACCCAGCACGGGAGCGCCGAGGAGGTCTTCGCCGCCGACATCGTGGTGGTCTCGGCCGGGGCCACCAACAGCGCCCGATTGCTGCTGTCCTCGGCGAGCGACGCCCACCCCAACGGGTTGGCCAACGGCTCGGACCAGGTCGGGCGCAACTACATGTTCCACAACTCCAAGGCGGTCGTGGCGCTGGGCAAGGAGCCCAACGAGACCGCCTTCCAAAAGACGCTCGGGCTGAACGACTTCTACTTCGGCGGTCCCGACTTCGACTTCCCGTTGGGCAACATCCAGATGGTCGGCAAGTCCAACGCCGAGGCCATGAAGGGGGAGGAGCCCCACCTCACGCTCCTGGCACCCCACTGGAGCCTGGCCGACGTCGCCTCCCACGCGGTGGACTTCTGGCTGACGACCGAGGACCTCCCCGGCCCGAAAACCGGGTCACGCTCGAAGGCGACGGCGACGTACGCCTGTCCTACACGTCGACCAACGACAAGGAGGCCGAGCGCCTCTACGGCGAGCTGAAGAAGATCCTGAACCACGTGGGCATGGCCCAGCACCACGTGCTCGAGAAGAACTTCTACATGTCGATGGACATCCCGGTCGCCGGGGTGGCACACCAGGCGGGCACGTGCCGCTTCGGCACCGACCCCCAGACCTCCGTGCTCGATCCGAACTGCAAGGCCCACGAGGTGGATAACCTCTACGTCGTCGACACGAGCTTCTTCCCGAGCATCGGCGCGGTGAACCCCGCGCTGACCGCCATGGCCAACGCCATTCGGGTCGGCGAGCACCTCACCGAGCGGCTGGCCTGAGGCCGACCCGCCGGATGACGACGTCGTACCCTGGGGGCGGGGCCCCTGCCTCCCCGACGAAAGGAGCCGTCGTGAGCGCAACGCAACGCCACCGCGTTGTCGTCATCGGTGGTGGGTTCGGCGGCCTGCCCGCCACCCGGCTGCTCGCCGGCGCCGACGTCGATGTCACACTGATCGACCAGCGGAACCACCACCTCTTCCAGCCGCTGCTCTACCAGGTGGCGACCGGCATCCTCTCGCCCGGCGCGATCTCGCCCGTGCTCCGCCACACGCTGCGCAAGCGCAAGAACGTCGACGTCGTCCTGTCCAAGGTGACCGGGTTCGACCTGGAGCGGCGGGTCGTGCACACCGCCTCCCTCCCGGGCGAGGTCGGCGAGTTCGCCTACGACAGCCTCATCGTCGCCGCCGGCGCCGGGCAGTCGTACTTCGGCCACGACGAGTTCGCCATGATCGCCCCGGGCATGAAGACGATCGACGACGCCATGGAGCTGCGGCGCCGCGTCTACGGCGCGCTGGAGGTCGCCGAGAACCTCGAGCGACCCCGCGCTGCAGCGGTTCTGGATGACCTTCGTCATCGTCGGCGCCGGGCCGACCGGTGTCGAGCTGGCCGGGCAGATCCGCGAACTCGCCTACCGCAGCCTCACCAAGGACTTCCGGCACATCGAACCCGCGACGGTCCGGGTCATTCTGGTCGACGGCGGCAAGGAGCCGCTGGCCAACTTCGGCGGCCAGCTCTCGGGCCGGGCCCGGGCCGAGCTCGAGAAGATGGGCGTCGAGCTGCGCATGGGCCTCCGCGTCGTCGGCGTCGATCCGTTCGGGGTCGACACCGAGAGCGCCAACGGTGACAAGGGACGCTTCGACTGCGGCACCGTGATCTGGGCCGCCGGCGTCCAGGCCTCGCCGCTGGCCGGCATGCTGGCCGAGGCCACCGGGGCCGAGACCGACCGCGCCGGCAGGATCGCCGTGCTGCCCGATCTCAGCCTGCCCGGACACCCCGAGGTCTTCGCCATCGGCGACATGGCGACCGTCAACAACCTTCCCGGCGTCTGCGAGGTGGCCATGCAGGGTGGCCTGCACGCCGCCAACACGATCAAGCGGCGGCTGAAGGGCGCCGACAGCGTCCCGTTCAAGTACCGCGACCTCGGCAGCGCCGCCGCCATCGGCCGCTTCAAGGCGATCGTCAGCGTTGGCCGCGTGCGGCTCAGCGGTTTCCCCGGATTCATCGTCTGGATGTTCGTGCACCTGGCCTTCCTCAACGGGTTCGGCCACCGCTTCACCGCCCTGTGGCGGTGGGGCCGCGCCATGGTCGGGCGCGCCCGGCCCGAACGCGTGTTCAGCGTGGGGCACACCGGCGGTGACCTCAGCCTGCCCGACGAGGTGAAGGCCAAGGTCATGCCCAAGCCCTTCCCCGTCCTCGAGGACCAGATGGGCTGGGCCGATCTCGTCGCGCGGATCGGGGCGCCGGCACCGGGCAACGGCGACGCCGGCCCGGCGCGGAGGGACCGACCCGGCCTGAGCCCGGCGCGCCCTCCGCGGCGGCCAACTACATTCGCCGGATGATCCTCGATCGATTCCTCGTCACCGACCAGGTCGCCATCGTCACCGCCAGCGGGCGCGGCATCGGCGCCGCCACCGCGGTGGCGCTGGCGGAAGCGGGCGCCGACGTCGTCCTGGCCGCCCGCACGGAGGACCAGCTGCGCGAGGTGGCCAAGAAGGTCGAGGCGACGGGCCGCCGCGCCGTCGTCGTGCCCGGCGACCTGACCGACTTCGACCTCATGGCGTCCCTGGCCGAGACGGCCTTCACCGAGCTGGGCCGGCTCGACATCGTCGTCAACAACATGGGCGGCACCATGCCGCGGCCGCTGCTCGACACGTCGCCCCGCTTCTTGGAAGAGGCCTTCCGCTTCAACGTCGTCCGCCGGGCACGCCCTGGTGCGGGCGGCCGTGCCGCGCATGCTCGAGGGCGACCACCCGGGCGGGGCCATCGTCAGCATCTCCTCGGTGATGGGGCACGTGGCCGGCCGCGGCTACGTGGGCTACGGCACGGTGAAGGGCGCCGCTGGAGCAGTACACCCGGCTGGCCTCGCGCGACCTGGCGCCGCGCATCCGGGTCAACGCCATCGGCGTCGGCTCGACCGCCACCTCGGCGCTGGACATCGTCATGTCGAGCGACGAGCTGCGCACCGCCATGGAGGAGGCCACCCCGCTCAAGCGCCTGGGCCACGTCGACGACATCGCGGCGGCGATCCTCTACCTGGCCTCACCCGCCGGCGTCCTACGTCACCGGCAAGATCATCGAGGTCGACGGCGGCCTGCAGTCGCCCAACCTCGAGATGCCCATCCCCGACCTCTAAGGAGCACCGCCATGCCGTACCGCGTCGTGCAGTGGAGCACCGGCAACGTCGGGCGCCACTCCCTGGCGGGGATCCACGCCCACCCCGAGCTCGAGCTGGTCGGGGTCTTCGTCTCGAACCCCGACAAGGTGGGCCACGACGCCGGCGAGCTGGCCGGGCTCGTCCGCACCTTCGGCGTGGCCGCGACGAGCGACGTCGACGCGCTCCTGGCGCTGCAAGCCCGACTGCATCGTGCACACCGCGATGGCCGACGACCGCATCTTCGAGGCGCTGACCGACCTGGAGCGCTTCCTGGCCGCCGGCATCAACGTGGTCTCCTCGAGCCCGGTGATGCTGCAGTACCCGGCGCCGGACGACCCCCTGGCCGCGCCGGTCATCGCGGCGGCGGAGAAGGCGGGCGTCTCCATCTTCGTCAACGGGGTCGACCCCGGGTTCGCCAACGACGCGCTCCCGCTCGTGCTGTCCGGCGTCAGCGAGCGCATCGAGGAGGTGCGCTGCTCCGAGATCCTCAACTACAACACCTACAACCAGCCCATGGTGCTCTTCGGCATCATGGGCTTCGGCGGCGACCTGGACGACGTGCCGTTCCTGCTCACCCCCGGCGTGCTCACCATGGCCTGGGGCTCGGTGGTGCGCCAGATCGCCGCCGGCCTCGGCGTCACCCTGACGGAGGTGACCGAGTGGTACGAGCGCGAGGCGGCGCCCGAGGACTTCGAGGTCGACGCCGGCACCATCAAGGCCGGCACCGCCGCCGCCCTGCACTTCGAGGTGCGCGGCATGGTCGGCGACCGCGCCGTCGTCGTGCTCGAGCACGTCACCCGGCTGCGCGACGACCTCGGCGCATCGTGGCCGCAGCCGGCCGGGCAGGGCTGCTACCGGGTCGAGATCAAGGGGGAGCCGAACTACACGCTCGACCTGCAGCTCATGGGGACCGACGGCGACCACAACACGGCCGGGCTGAAGGCGACCGCCATGCGCCTCGTCAACGCCGTGCCGGCGGTCGTGGCGGCGCCGCCCGGGCTCGTCACCGCGCTCGACCTCCCGCTCGTCACGGGCCGGGGCCTCGTCGTCACCTGAGCGCGCGAACGCCTCACGCGCGGAGCCTCCCAAACGAGGGCCTCCAGGCCCGTACACCGACGCCAGGCTGAGGACTCGGGTGCCGCTGAGATACCTCGATGGCCCACCTCCGCTTCTCGAAAGGCTCGGCCCCAGCCGACGAGCTGTTCGACCTGACGAGTGACCCCGCCAGAACCCCTCGACGCGAGGGAAACGGCCTCGCGCTCGGAGTGAGTCTCAAGTCCGGACAACTGGGCGCCTCCGTGGGTAATAACAGCGCCGGGCAACCGGGGTAGCGTGCCGTCTGCCGGAGCGAGCGATCCGGCGTGCCGGGACGAGCGATCCGGCCGAATACTTCAAAGAAGGCGGGAAACATGCGGGGCACCACTGGACTTTTTAGGTTGTTCTTGGCAGCTGTGTTCGGGACTCTGCTCCTATGGTCAAACGCAGCACGGCCCGCAGGAGCCTCCACCGAACCTGCACAGCCCGCCGCCGCATGTCACCAGCCACAGCTTGATCGACACGGGCGGTCATTGGCTGGTTGCCTCTGACGGAGGGATCTTCGGCTTCGGCGCCACCAGCTACTACGGCTCGATGGGCGGACATCCGCTCAACCGTCCGATCGTGGGCATGGCACCAACCCCTGACGGAGGTGGCTACTGGTTGGTCGCTCCGACGGGGGGATGTTCAGCTTCGGTGATGCCGAGTACCACGGCTCCATGGGCGGACATCCGCTCAACCGTCCGATCGTGGGCATGGCAGCAACCGCTGACGGAGGTGGCTACTGGCTGGTCGCCTCCGACGGTGGGATGTTCAGCTTCGGTGACGCGAGCTACCACGGTTCGATGGGCGGACGTCCACCTGAACAGTCCGATCGTGGGCATGGCAGCAACCGCTGACGGAGGTGGCTACTGGCTGGTCGCCTCCGACGGGGGGATGTTCAGCTTCGGCGATGCGAACTACCAGGGCTCCATGGGCGGACGTCCACTGAACCATCCCATCGTTGCCATGGCAGCAACTCCTGGCGGCAGGTGGCTACTGGCTGGTCGCCTCCGACGGGGGGATGTTCAGCTTCGGTAATGCGAGCTACTACGGCTCGATGGGCGGACGTCCACTGAACCAGTCCGATCGTGGCCATGGGAGTCAGCCAGGATGGAGTTGGTTACTGGCTCGCGGCCTCCGACGGGGGGATATTCAACTTCGGCGATGCTCCGTAATACGGCTCGATGGGAGGACATCCGTTGAACAGTCCGATCGTGGGCATGGCGTCTCTGCCCCAGGGCCACGGATTCTTTGCATCGGACAACTGCTACTACAGCTACGCGAACGGACGTATATCGGGCGATTTCTGCGCGGCATTAGTCCCAAATTCACCCGGCTATTTGGCCGTCTTTAACTATCCTGGGCCAGGTCAAGTTCCTTCTCAGCTGGAGCTCTACGGCGTACTTCAATGACACGGGATACCTCTTTGATTACCGTATCCAACCTCAGTATGACCAGGAATTCGATATCATCGACTGGGTTCGAGTGCCGATCGACGCGACGCAGCCCTACCAATACTGGCTGTGCGATACCGCTCCGGCGGGTCCACCTTGCTTCTCCTTGACCCGTGACCAGATTCTGTACTACCTGCAAGGATCTTACGAGTTGTCCACGACCCTCGATGCGCTCTACAGCTATGACCCTTCGCTGAACCTTCCCACCTCTAGTGCTTCGGCGCTCTGGCGGTTCGACTTCTACCGGTTCGACTTCTAGCGGTTCGACTTCTAGTGGTTCGGCTGGCGGCATCAATCTCGCGGGTTTGGAAGCCGGAGACGTGACAAACCTCTCCCTACTTGAGATCGGACTCAGCGCAAACCGTACGAGTTGCACCTATGGTGAATGCTCAACCCTTACGGACGACGGGACAACAGTCGATGTCCAGGGCCAGAATGCGAGACCCGCGCCACAACGCCGTCGTATCCTCAGATCCCACCCACCACAGTCCGGATTGCCGCAATCATCGGCGAAATCGATGGACGGTTGACTGCTCGGGGAACTCTGAGCGCTGCGGAGACGAGGGGCAAGGACGACTTGTCCATGCCGAAGGGGGATCCGGTGTCTGAACGGGCCCGGGGTGGTGGAAGGTCCTGGCATGGACCTGACCGCGCATCTAGCGTTGGGGCATCAGCACCTGGCCGCCTACCCAATGGGATGATCCGACGTCTGGACGACAACATTCGTCGGACTTCCCACCGCCGACGCGCTCCAACGTCTTGGCTCGCCTTTGGGACTTACATGCCACCCGTCTGATTGTCGGCGGAGGGCTGGCCCTCGGCTTGTTGACCGGATTGGTCCTCTGGCATCGCAGCTCCACGAGCGGCACGGGCGGGACCGGCCAGTTCTTCTTCGACGTCGTCGTGCTCGGACTCGTCGTGTGCGCTCCGCTCGCCATGCTGGCGCTCGCCATCACCAATTGGGCCGTTGGGTTCGTGGGTGGGATGTTCATCATCCTCGTGGGCGATCTCCTCCGTCGGGTTTCCACGAAGCGGAACGGAGAGGCCGCCGGGGCGGGCGACGCCAGGCCCAGGCGAGGATCGACCGCTGGAAGAGGTGGCAGAAGCAGTGGACGAGATGACGGTGGCCCGAGCGATACCGACGGTGTCCCTGGCGCGGCGGCACGACACCGTCTAAGCCGGCCGCCATTCGACCCGGTGACGCCGGCCCGCTCGGGGCGAACTATTCCAGCTCCTTCCATTTCTCACGCCCAAAGAGCCGTCCGAATCGAGCCGTCAGCGACGGGCCCTCATCGTGGGCGGTATCTGGATGCAAAACGAGCGAACCCTTGGGCGCAGGCAGGTTCGCGGCCTCGTCGTCGGTCAACGCGCACCGGACGAGGGTGGTCGTGATCTCCGTGATTTGGTCTCTGTCTACGAAACGCAAGCCATGCTTGGTCTTGACGGCGATGCCGTCGAAGAGATCGAGTTCGGGTACCTGCAGCACATGTTCAACCGTCCCGAACTGCGTATCCGTGGCACTCAGGACGGCCGCACCAACGGGCAGCGCTTCGTATGACACCGGGCGTCCTTCGTCCACGGATCTCTCCCTTCCCGCGCTGGGACTCTACCCAACGGTTGCCGCGCCGCGCCCGCCTGTCCCACGACGTGCTCACACGCTCTCGTGACACCGGCCCGCTCGGCATCCCGGCGGAGTAGACGCGGGGGCTCCGGGCGCGGCGGACGGCTGGATCCTTTCGTGCGGGCCCAGGGCCAGGTCGCACCGCTACGCTCGTCCGGAGCCGACCTTTCCGGCTGCGTTGGGCCCGTCGGCATCGATCACACAAAAGAGGAACTGCGGGAGATCTATGGCGAGCGTCGCACAGAGCCCGGCCGCCGTCGCCGGGCCGCCGGTGGCCCAGCCCGTGCTCACCCCACTGACGGCCAGCGCGGTCATCCTCGTCCTGACGGTCGACGGCGGCGGTGAGTCGGTCGTCCACGAGCTGCTGGCCGACTTGTCGGGACTGGCCCGCACGGTCGGTTTCCGATCTCCCGAGGACGGGTTGGCCGTTGTGGCGGGGGTGGGGTCGGCCGCGTGGGACCGCGTTTTCGCCGGCCCTCGGCCGGCCGAGCTGCACGCGTTCGAGGCCCTCGACGGCGAACCGCACCGGGCGGTGGCCACCGCCGGTGACCTCCTGTTCCATATCCGGGCCGCCACGATGGATCTCTGCTGGGAGCTCGCCTCCCTCGTGGTCGGCCGGCTGGCGGGCGCCGCCTCCGTGGTCGACGAGGTCCACGGGTTCAAGTACTTCGACGAGCGGGACCTGCTCGGCTTCGTGGACGGAACGGAGAATCCGACGGGGGCCGCGGCCGAGGCGGCGGTGACCATCGGGGCCGAGGATCCGGCGTTCGCCGGCGGCAGCTACGTCATCGTCCAGAAATACCTCCACGACATGGCAGCCTGGGATGCTCTGACGGTCGAGGACCAGGAGCGGGCGATCGGGCGGGCCAAGCTCTCCAACGTCGAGATGGACGACGAGGTCAAGCCGGCCAACTCGCATGTGGCGCTGAACACCATTGTCGAGCCCGATGGCACCCAGCGTCAGATCCTGCGCGAGAACATGCCCTTCGGGTCGTTGGGCGCCGGGGAGTTCGGCACCTACTTCATCGGGTACGCCGCCACCCCTTCGGTCACCGAGCTGATGCTCCGACGCATGTTCCTCGGGGACCCTCCCGGCAACTACGACCGGATCCTCGACTTCTCCACTGCCGTCACCGGCACCCTGTTCTTCGTGCCCACGGCGGACTTCCTCGACGACCCTCCTCCGCGACCGGATGAGGCCGGACCGGCGGCAACCACCGGGGATGGGGGGACGACGGACGGTGCGGAGGGTGTCGCGGGCGAGCCGGCCGCCCCGTCCGACGGGTCACTCGGGATCGGCGGGCTCGGGACCACATCGCCGTAGGTCCGTGCCGCCCCTCGGCGTCGGGGCAGCAGTGCGCTGGCCATACTGAGGCTGTGAGTGAGCACCAGCACGACCCCGAGTACGCGCTCGACGAGGATTCCTGGAACGAGCGCTACCGGTCATCGCCGCACATCTGGAGCGGCAACCCCAACCCGCAGCTCGTGGCCGAGATGGCCGACCGTGCCCCGGGTCGCGCGCTCGACGTGGGGTGCGGCGAGGGAGCCGATGCGGTCTGGCTGGCGCAACGCGGCTGGGATGTGGTGGCGACCGATATCTCGGTCGTCGCCCTGGAGCGGGCCGCCCGGCACGCGCGGGACGCCGAGCCCGCAGCCTTGGCGCGCATCGAGTGGCGGCACGTCGACCTTCTCGTCGACGCGCCGGAGCAAGACTCCTTCGACCTCGTCTCGGCGCAGTTCATGCAGCTGCCGCCCGAGCCACGCGGTCGATTGTTCACCACGCTGGCCGCATCCGTTCGGGCGGGGGGAACGCTGTTGGTGGTCGGCCACCACCCGTCGGATCTGGCCACAGGGGTGCACCGCCCCGCGATGCCGGACCGTTTCTACACGGCCGACGAGATCGCGCGCCTGCTCGACGCCTCGTGGGCCGTCGTCGTGAACGAGGCCCGGCCGCGGTCAGCCCCCACACCTGAGGGTGTCGAAGCCACCATTCACGACGCCGTGCTGCTCGCAACCCGAGCGTGACGGGTTGGCGTCGTGCGCCTGCGGAGGTGGGGCGCCCGCGGCCGTGTTGCAGCCACCCGGTGCGCTAGGGATCAGCGCCGGTGAAGTCCAGGCGCAGGCGGGTCAGGGTCGAGGTCTTGATCCGCCAGGCCCCGTCCACCAGCTCGTAGGTCTCGTGGTAGTGGCCGTCGCCCTGCAACCGGCTTCCGTCGGGCCACACGATGAAGTCGTGCAGCGCCCAGATACCGGTCGCGGTGGTGGCGGACGTGAGGTCGATCTCGGGCATGTGGCCGTGGTGCACCGTGACGGCTCCGGCCAGCGTCTCCTGAAGGAACTCCAGGAACGCGTCCGCACCGGCGACGACGCCACCGCCTGAGTCCGTCGTGTCCATGACGACATCGTCGGTGAACACCTGGCGCATGCCCGCCCAGTCCCTGGTGTCCATCGTCCGGAAGTAGCGCGCCTTCAGCCGCTTGATCGCTTCGACGTCATCCACTCGTGGCGTCTCCGTGCCGCTCAGGAGTAGCGGGCGGCCCGTGTCCCCGGCGGGTGGCTGGCGCCGGGGACCGCGTCGGGATTCTCGACACAGACCTCGCACTCCAGGCCGTCGGGATCCCGGAAGAAGAGGCTGAGCATGGGCCCGAAGTCGGTGACGAAGTCGTCGGCGGCGCCGCGGGCCATGAGTCGGTCGCGTATCGTCTCGAAGTCCTGCAAGGACGCGGCCTGGAGGGCCAGATGATCGAGGCGGCCGCGGCCGAACATCGGGGTCTGGCGATCGGCTTCGGAGTTCCCGTCTATCTCGAAGACGTTGAGCTCGGCCCAGTCACCGATCTTGATGATGGAGAGACGGGGGCCCTTGCCGTCGGGGAACTCGGATCCGTCCCGGAGGATCTCGGCATCGAAGACCTCCAGGTAGAAGTCGTTGAGGCGAGACGCGTCGTTGGTGATCACGGCGACATGGTTCAGACCCTTCAGCAGCATGGTTGCTCCCTCCCAGCTAGTGGTGTGTTCGACCTTCACGCCTTCGGCGGGCACCTCCGGCGGCGCCCCGAGCGCGGTGTCCCGGGCGCGCCAGGGACCGTCAGCCGACAATTTCGCTCGTCTGCAGGACAGGGGTGATGGACGTGTAGTTGGCCATGTCGGCCTGCACGTCGGCCGTGCCCGGGACGGCCATCGCCTGCTGCAACGCCTCGGCGGAGTCGAACTGGAAGTGCACGGCGGCCACGTAGGGACCGTCGACGCCCTTGTCGATCTCCGCGCTGTCGAGGCCCCAGGTGCGCACGGCCAGCGGCACATGCTTGTCCCGGTAGTAGTCATGGTCGAACGAAGCGCCCTCGGTCACCGGGTAGAGAACGGACATGCGGATCATGGAATGCTCCCTTGGTCGGACATCGTCAGTCTGCCAGGTGATGGTGGAGGTCCCTGCCCGGCTCCTAGCGGAAGTCCCGGCTCGCCGGCACCGCCGTCCCCACCACCAGCGCCTCCACCCGCTCGGCGTCGAAGCTGACCGCGCCCTGCCCCTTGCGTACCCGTCCGCGGATCAGCAACACGGGCGCGTGGCGGGCCACGTGCTTCCAGCGGGCCCAGGCGCCGCGGGAGAAGACGACGTTCACGTGGCCCGTCTCGTCCTCCAGGTTGACGAAGACCGCGCCCCGGGCCGTCTCGGGATGCTGGCGGTGGGTCACCACGCCGGCCACCGAGGCGCGCTCGCCGTCGGCGCAGGCCTCCAGCGCGAGCGCCGTCCGCACCTCCATGGCCTCGAGCCGCTCGCGGGCGAGATGCATGGCCGTGCGCTCGGGTGCCAGCCCCAGCGCCCACAGGTCGTCGCCCACCGCCTCGTAGAGGCTGGGCGCCGGCAGCGTCGGCGCCTCGGCCCCCACCACGATCCCGGGCAGGCGGTCCGGCGTGCCCTGGGCCGCCGCCCCCGCCGCCCACAGCAGCCGGCGCCGGGAGGCCGTCGTGCCGCGGTCCTCCCCGGCCTCGGGCGCCTCGGGGTCGAGCGCGCCGGCGGCGGCCAGCGTCTCGAGCTGGACCTGGGTCGCCCCCGCCCGCCGCACCAGGTCCTCGCCGCCGCGCCAGGGGCGGCCGGCCACGATGCGCGCCGCCGTGGTGTCGCCCACCCCGCGCACCGACCCCAGCCCGAGGCGCAGGACCGCCTCACCGGGGGTCCCGGCCTCGAGCGACGCCCCCACCTCGGAGCGGTTCACGTGGGGACGGCGCACGCGCACCCCGTGCCGGCGGGCGTCGGCCACCAGCGACTGGGGCGACCAGAACCCCATGGGCTGCGAGTTCAACAGCCCCGCGGTGAACGCCGCTGGATAGTGCAGCTTCAGCCAGGCCGAGGAGTACACCAGGTGCGCGAACGACACCGAGTGCGACTCGGGGAAGCCGAAGTTGGCGAAGGCGGCCAGCGCGTCGAAGACCTGGTCCGCCACCGCGCCCGTCACGCCCCGCGCCGCCATGCCGTCGAAGAGGCGCGCCCGCATCTTCTCCATGCGCGCCGCCGAACGCTTGGCCGCCATGGCCTGGCGCAGCTCGTCGGCGTCGGCCGCGCTGAAGCCGGCGACGGCCACGGCCATCTCCATCAGCTGCTCCTGGAAGAGCGGGACCCCGAGCGTGCGCCTGAGGATCGGCTCGAGCAGCGGGTGCAGGTAGGTGACGTCCTCCTCGCCCCGCCGGCGCCGGATGTAGGGGTTCACCGCGTGGCCCTGAATGGGGCCGGGCCGGATGAGCGCCACCTCGATGGCGATGTCGTAGAAGGTGCGCGGTCGCACCCGGGGCAGCGTCCCCATCTGGGCCCGGCTCTCGACCTGGAAGACCCCGACCGTGTCGGCCCGGCACAACAGGTCGTAGACCGCGTCCTCCTGGGGCAGCTGCCCCAGGTCGACGTCGACCCCGTAGAAGGCGCGCACCAGGTCGACCATGCGGTGCAGCGCCTCGAGCATGCCGAGGCCGAGCAGGTCGAACTTCACCAGCCCGATGGCGGCGCAGTCGTCCTTGTCCCACTGCAGCACGCTGCGCCCCGGCATGCGCCCCCACTCCACCGGGCACACCTCGACCACCGGCCGGTCGCACAGCACCATGCCGGCCGAGTGGATGCCCAGGTGGCGCGGCCGGTCCAGCACCTCGGCCGCCAGCTCGGCCACCAGCGCCGGCACCCCGCCGCCCGCGTCACCCGTACCGCCCCCGCCGGCCTCGGCGGCCGCCTCGTACACCGCCGCCGCCGAGGACGCGCCGCGCCCGTGCCCGGCATCGATGGCCGCCGCCCAGGCGTCCACCTGCGCGGGGGTGAAGCCGAACGCCTTGCCCACGTCACGCACGGCCGAGCGGGGCCGGTACGTGATGACGTTGGCCACCTGTGCCGCGTGGCGCCGGCCGTAGCGCTCGTACACGTACTGAATGACCTCCTCACGCCGCTCCGACTCGATGTCCACGTCGATGTCCGGCGGCCCGTCACGCGCCGGCGACAGGAAGCGCTCGAAGAGCAGCCCGAGGTCGACGGCGTCGACGTTGGTGACGCCGAGCGCGTAGCAGACGGCCGAGTTGGCCGCCGAGCCACGCCCCTGGCAGTAGATGTCGAGGCGCTTGCACACCCGCGCGATGTCCCACACGACGAGGAAGTAGCCGGCGAAGCCGAGCTGGCCGATCACCGCGAGCTCGTGCTCGATCTGCTTCCAGGCGCCGGGCACCCGCTCGGCCCCGGGCGGCCCGTAGCGCGCCGTGGCGCCCTCGGTCACCAGCTGGCGCAGGTAGCCCTGCTCGTCCATGCCCGCGGGGACGGGGAAGTCGGGCAGCCGCGGCGCGACCAGGCGCAGGTCAAAGGCGCAGGCGCGCCCGAGCTCGGCGGCGCGCGCCACCACGCCGGGCCAGCGGGCGAAGCGCCGGGCCTGCTCGGCGGCGGAGCGCAGGCAGGCCGCCGGGGCCGAGGGGAGCCAGCCCTCCAGCTCGGCCAGGGGGCGCCGCGCCCGCACCGCGGCGAGCGTGGTGGCGAGCCGGAAGCCGGCCGGCGTGGCGTAGTGCACGTTGTTGGTGGCCACGGCGTCGACACCCCACTCGACGGACAGATGCGCCAGCGCGTCGTTGCGCGCCGTGTCGAGCGGGTCCCCGTGGTCCCACAGCTCCAGCGCGACGTTGGCGCGCCCGAACGCGTCGACGAGGCGCCCCACCTCCCGGGAGGCCGCCCGGGGCCCGGCCTCCATCAGCGCGGCGGGGACCGCCCCCTTCCGGCAGCCACTCAGCACCAGCCAGTGGCCCCCCGCGGCGCCGGCCAGCGCGTCGAGGGTGAAGAGGGGCTTTCCCTTCTCCCCGCCCGCCAGGTGCGCGTCGGCCAGCACGGTCGAGAGCCGCGCGTAGCCGGCGGGGTCCCGCGCCAGCAGCACGAGATGCGCGCCGGTCGGGTCGGGCTCGCCGGTGCGCGCGCCGGCCGGCGCCAGTGTCACCTCGGAGCCGAAGACGGTCGGCAGCCCGCACACCCGTGCCGCCTCGGCGAAGCGCACCACGCCGTAGAAGCCGTGGTGGTCCGTCAGCGCCAGCGCGGCCAGCCCGAGCCGGGCCGCCTCGGCCACCAGCTCCTCGGGGTCGCTGCTGCCATCGAGGAAGCTGAACCCCGAGTGCGCATGCAGCTCGGCGTAGGCCTCAGTCATAGACCGCCTCCACCCACCACTGCCCCCGTTCGGTGCAGAGCAGGCGCGCCACCCCCTCCGCGCTGACCACTTGCAGGCGCGCCCGGCGCCGGCGCACCAACCACCACCGCTCGGTCACCGGCCAGGGGCCGGCCCACCCCAGCACCGGTTGCCAGGGGCCGCCCGCGACCGACAGCTGCTCGATTCCTGCGGTGAGCAGCCCGCGCCCGCTGACCTCGACGGCACGGCCGGCGCCGTCGACCACCTCGGCCCGCAGCGGGACCTGCAGCACGTCGGTCGGCGCCGGTGGGGGCAGCCGCCCCGGCCACGGGGCACCGCCCGCCGCCGTCTCCACCTCGGGGCTGCCCCAGGGCAGCAGCACCGACTGACCCGCCGGGTCCCGCCCGCCGCGCAGCCGGCCCATCAGCACGGCCTCCACCCCCAGGCGCTCCTGCACCCGGACGAAGGAACGGGCGGCCCGGGCGTCCGCCTCCGAGGCGCCGCCGAAGAAGCCGGGCTGGGAGGGCGGGGGCGGGACGTCGGGGCCCCGGTCGGGGTCCTCGCCCCGGGCCACCCGGAGCCGCCGCTCGATCGTGCGGTCACGCAACCCGGCCAGTTCCCCGCTCTCCCCCCGGGCCACCGCGTGGCAGACGGCCGCGTCCGCCCCGAAGCGGTCCGAGATGCTGGCCGCGGGCAGTGCGGCCAGCTGCGCCAGGGTGGTCACCCCCAGCCGCTGCAGGGTGACGGCCAGGTCGGGGCGGGCCAGCGTGGCCACCGACCAGGGGCCGAGGAAGTCCGCCGTCCCCCCGGGCGGGACGATCAGCCCCGAGCGGGCGGCCAGCAGGGCCGCGAAGAGCCCGTCGGCCACGCCGATGGTGACCTCCTCGTCCACGATGCCGGCCAGGCGGGCCACCACCGCCTCCTCGCCACCGAAGAACCGGGCGGGGCCGCGGGCGGGCAGCGCGCCGACCCCGAGGCGGACCGGATGGACCCACGGGCAGAGCTCCCCGGCCCGCGCCAGCACGCGAGCGAACCGTCGGGCCTCCTCCCCCTCCGCTCCTTCCTCGAGGAGCTCGGGGCACCAGATGACGACCAACCGTTCCACCACTTCTTCTCCACCGCTCCGCTCAGGCCGCCTCCGGCCCGTCGCCGGCGCCGGCCCCCGCCGGCCCGCGTCCCTCGACTCCGGTCCCCGCGTCGTCCGCCGCGTCCTCGACCGCGCCCGAGCCGGCGGGGAGCCAGAGCGAGCACTCGCTGACCCGGCCGGCGGCGCGGCGCCCGGTGACCCGCACCTCGGCCCGGCGGCCCCGCAGGTGCCCGTGGCCCCGGCCGACGCCCTCCCACTCGACCGCCCCGACCGAGAGCGCCAGGTCGCCGCCCTCGGGCCAGGCGCCCGGACCCTCGAGCAGGACCACCAGGGCCGCCTGACGCTCGCGGGCGCGGGCCGTCAGGTGGCGCGCCGCCGTCAGGCGGGCCCGGCCGGGCGGGCGGACCAGGACGGCGTCGACCCCCGAGAGGAGGTCACCGGCCGCCTCGGCCCATCCGTTGCCCGGGTGGGGCACGAAGACGACGCGCCGCAGGTCGAGCCCGAGCCCGGCCGCCGCCACCACCCCGGGGTCCGGCAGGCCCACGGCGGCGCACCAGCTCCCGGCGGCCGACGCCGCGGCCAGGAGCGCCAGGGCCAGGGTGGTGGCGCCGTGGCCGGGAAGGCCCGCCACCGTGGTGGTCGTGCCCCGCCGCAGGGAACCGGCGGGAAAGAGCGGGGCCAGTGGCGGGGGCACCGGCAGGGTCCGCCCGGCGACGGGCGTGGCGGGCCGCACCCGGTCGGCCAGCCCGGCGGGGAGCTCCCGGGAACGGGGGGACGACGGGTCCCCGGCGGAGAAGGCGAACATATGTTCGCACCTTAGCCAGGCCGTGTGCCGCCCGCTCGGGGAGGCACACACCCAGGTCAGGCGAGAGAACCCCCCCGGGACCCCGGGTGGGCCACAATGCAGCCCGCATGTGCGGACGCTTCGCTCTCTACACTCCCCCGGCCAAGATGGCCCGCTACTTCGGGGCCTCCCTGGCCGAGGGCGTCGACGGGGAACACGCCCCCAGCTGGAACGTCGCCCCGACCGACCAGGTCCTGGGCGTCCGGGACCGGCCGCCGCGACCGGGTCCGGCGGAAGGGGGCGGCGAGCCCCCCGGCAGTCCCGAGCGCATTCTCACGTCCTTCCGCTGGGGGCTCATCCCCTGGTGGTCCAAGGACGCCAAGTCGGGCAGCCGGCTCTTCAACGCGCGCAGTGAGACCGTGGCCACCAGGGCGTCGTTCCGCGAGGCCTTCCGGGAGCGGCGCATCATCGTCCCCGCCGACGGCTTCTACGAGTGGCGCAAGACGAAGACCGGCACCAAGCAGCCGCACTACTTCAGCCGCACCGACGGCGAGCCGATGGCCTTCGCCGGCCTGGCCGAGCGCTGGCGCGAGAAGGACGCGCCGCCGGGTTCGCCCTACGTCCGCAGCTGCACCGTCATCACCGCGCCGGGCGGCGTCGACATGGAGGGCATCCACGACCGCATGCCGGTCATCCTCGACCCGGCCACCTTCCACCTCTGGCTCGACCCGGCGAACGAGGACGTCGAGGAGCTGCGCGCGCTGCTGCGGCCCCCACCGGCGGGCACGGTGGTGCACCATCCCGTCGGCCCGCGCATCGGTAACGTGAGGAACAACGATCCGACGCTCATCGAGTCCGTGTGAGAGACCCGTAGGGCAACGGGAAGGACCGGTCGACGCGGTCGGCCGGGGGCAGGTGGACAGGGGCCGGGAGGCCCATGTGACGGACGACACGTGAAGGAACGACAATGAGCTTCGACCGGTCGCGCTTCGATCGCCGCACAATGCTCGCCGCCGCGCTGGCGACCGGCGGCGCCGCGGTGCTGGCCGCGGCCAGCCGGGGCGAGGGGGCCGGCGCCGCCATGGCGCAGCTGGCCGCCCGCACCAAGCCGGCGGGCTCGGACCTCGGCGCCATCGAGCACGTGGTGTTCCTCATGCACGAGAACCGCTCCTTCGACCACTACTACGGGACCTATCCCGGCGTGCGGGGCTTCGACGACCACCCGAAGCGCTCCCTCGGGAACTTCGCCCAGGCCTGGCCGGACGGGCGTGACAGCACGCTGCTCCCCTTCCACCTCGACAGCAGCTCGGGCATGGGCGAGTGCACCCAGGACCTCGACCACAGCTGGCAGGGGGAGCACATGAGCTGGGGCGGCGGCGGCAACGGCGCCTTCGTCAGCACGCACGTGCAGGCCCAGTTCCAGGGGCCTGAGCACGGCGTCCTCACCATGGGCTACTACCGCCGGCAGGACCTGCCCTTCTACTACGCGCTGGCCGACGCCTTCACCCTGTGCGACAACTACCACTGCTCGGTGCTCGGGCCGACGCACCCGAACCGCCTCATGGCGCTCTCGGGCACCCTCGACCCGACGGGCGCGGCGGGGGGGCCGGTGCTCATCACCAACTCGTCGTCGGACGCCGTGGGCAGCGTGCACTGGGACACCATGCCCGAGGTGCTCGAGGACGCCGGAGTGACCTGGAAGGTCTACAACCCGGCGGGCACCATCTACACCCCGCAGTTCCAGCAGCAGCACGGCATCCTCAGCGACGCCATCCTCCCCTACTTCAGCCAGTACCAGAACCCCTCGTCGGCGCTCTACCAGAAGGCCTTCCTCCAGCTGTACCCCAGCGACTACCTGGCCGACATCAAGTCGGGGCAGCTGCCCGCGGTCAGCTGGATCATCCCGCCCATCGGCTACGACGAGCACCCGTCGTCGCCCCCCGCGCTCGGCGAGTGGTTCACCAGCCAGGTGCTCGCCGCGCTGGTGGCCAACCCCGAGGTGTGGTCCAAGACGGTGCTCTTCCACATGTACGACGAGAACGACGGGTTCTTCGACCACGTGCCGCCGCCGGTGGCGCCGCACGGCACCCCCGGGGAATCCGTCACGGTCTCGCCGCTGCCGAGCGAGGCGCACGGCATGGCCGGCCCGGTCGGCATGGGCTTCCGGGTGCCGATGCTGGTGCTCTCGCCCTTCAGCCGGGGCGGCCACGTGGCCTCCCAGGTGTTCGACCACACGTCGCAACTGCGCTTCTTGGAGGAGCGCTTCGCGGTGAAGGCACCCAACATCTCGGCCTGGCGCCGCCGTGTGGCGGGCGACCTGACCTCAGCGCTGCACCCGCGCCACGGCGACCCCTCCGTGCCCAAGCTCCCGAGCACGTCCAAGGACCAGACGGCCAACGTCATGGCGGAGGGATGCACGGAGGCCGCCATCGTCGAGGCGGCGCCCGACTCCGCCATGCCGGTGTACCCCGTCCCGGCGCAGCAGTCGATGCCGCGCCAGGAGACGGCCTGATCGGAACGGACCCCGGGCTCATCGTCGTCCTCAACGGGACGCCGCGTGCGGGGAA
This sequence comes from uncultured Acidimicrobiaceae bacterium, assembly GCA_963755375.1. Classification (GTDB taxonomy): domain Bacteria; phylum Actinomycetota; class Acidimicrobiia; order Acidimicrobiales; family RAAP-2; genus Bog-473. The sequence continues at coordinate 2,128,410 of CAVWKG010000016.1, forward strand.
ATCGAGTATCGCGTCCGCCCTGCAGGGATCCTCCGCCGCGCTGTGGCTCAACCTGGGCGTCGATGCGTTCGCGGCGGCGACGCCCGCGCGGTTCCGGCCCGGCATCGGCTTGCGGCCGGGTGGGGAGCGGCCCGACCTCGAGGCCACCGTCGTGACCCTGTTCGACGCGCTCTACGGATCAGTCGTCGCGGGGAGCCGTGCGGGCCTCAACGTGGTGGTCGACGTCGGCCATCACGACGACTACTCCAGGCCGCTGGGCATCCTGCCCAAGGTGGCCGCGACACTGCAGGCTCTGCCGGCCTATTTCATCGGTGTCCGCTGCTCCGTTGAGGTGATCATGGCCCGGCGGGATGCGGGTGCGGGCGCAGGTGCGGGCGGCGGGAACTACGTCACCAGCGAACCCGGTGGAACCGTCCCCGACGTCGTTTCGCGCTGGGAGCGGGCGGTGCACGACCCGGGGATCTACGACCTTCAGGTGGACACGTCGTCGAGCTCGGCCGAGGCCTGCGCGGGGGCGATCCGGCGGCGCCTGGACGAGGGGCCGGCGGCGGCGTTCGCCGCGTTGGCGGCGCGTCGCTGAGGGACCCGGCCCGGCGTCAGCTGGGGAACTGCACCTGCTCGGCCAGGGCGAGCAGCGAGGCCTTGTCCGCACCGAGGATGAACCCCGAGGCGATGGCCTTGTCGAGGCTCTTGGTGTATTGGGCGATGTAGTTGCTCTTGCTCCCGTACAGGCTGGCAAGCTCGGACGGGCTGAACGCCACCGTCGACCCGAAGAGGCCGCAGATGGCATTGGCCCCGGCCGCTGGTGCGCCACTGAGGGTGGAGACCGGCACGTCGACCGCCGGTGTGCGGACCCCACCGATCACGTTGCCGTGCGCGTCCAGCGCCAGGGCGGCCGGGTGGGTGCTCGACAGGCGGAAGGGCGGCGGGCTCGGCGGCGGGGTGCCGTTGTCGACCCACTTGTCGAAGGCGGTGAACGCCGCCTGGACAACGTTGTGCTGAGGGCCGCTGTTGACGGGGGTGGTGCAGCCGAGGACGCTCGATGCCGCACCCACGAAGTAGGCGTCGGCGTGCGAGGTCCCGGCGATCTCCCAGGTACGGATCTTGTCGGTGTTGGGCTGCTGCGCGGGGGCGTACCCGAGCTGTATCAGGTCGGTCTGGGTCTCGGACATGAACACCGGGACCGTGAGGTCGGTGCGGATGTGCAGGTTGTCCGGGCCGCTGCTCGACGCGATGGACGTTCCCTGGAGCGAGGCACCCGATCCGCCCCGGCTGTGGATGAAGATGCCGTCGAAAACGTGGGTCCTCGGCTGCAGCGCGTCGGCGAACGTCGTCAGGTAGAAGGCGGACTGGGACTCGCCGATGGCGAGGACGTGCTTGGGCTTCAGACCTCCGAGCGCGGCGGGATGGGCCGCGCGGAGCGCCTGCCCGATCTGGGCGAACATGTCGAGGGCGTACTGATCACCGGGGTGATGGAGCGTTCCGTAGCGGGCCGGCTCCTCGTTGACCAGACCCCCGGGGGCGGTGGACGAGCCCGGTGTGCCGAGCAGAGCCTTGCCACCGTTCACGCCGAGCGCCTGCGCCGAGACCCCGACGTAGGCGTAGCCGTCGCGCATCAGCATCGGATTGAGGAAGTCCCAGTCGGGTGCCGACTCCCCGGCCGACACGTTCATCCACTCCACAATGACGGTGCCGTTGAAGTGAGCCGGGTTGGTCGGCTCGCGCACCAGGATCCTGGTCTTGTACGCAGCCGTCGTCGTCGGCGAGATCGTCCACTTTCCGTCGCTCGGCATGGAGTCGGCCTTGAACGCCATGGCCGTCCCCGACGCGAAGTACTCGTGCTCGACGTACCCGTTGGGGGCGAGGTCGAGCGGGTGGGCCGAGAGCGGCTCGACGATATGACCCGTGGTGATCGGGCCGGTCAGGCTGGCTGCGCTGTGGAAGGTCACGTCGGCGGACGTCGACGTGACGGCACCGGCCTCCTGCTGCGCGGCAAGCGTGAGCGGGAAGAGCGCGACGAGCGCCGCCGCCGCCGCGAGAACTGTTCCAGCCTTGGGCACGATCGAATCGTGCCGTCTCATCCGTGACATGGACATCCCCCTTGGCGTCGTCCCCTTCGCACCGTCCCCCCCTGACCCAGTCCCCTGGCCAGTGCCCCGGTGACTATACAGACGCCGGGTCTCAGGGGGGCCTCGGGCCCCGGGCGAACCCCTGAGGCGCGTGCGCCAACGGTACGCTCCCGCAAATGGCTGCACGCGTCTCTCCCGACGCTCCGCGCAAGGGAGCCACGCTCGCCTACCTGCCCGCCCTCGACGGGATCAGGGGCGTCGCCATGCTGGGCATCCTGGGCGTGCACGCCGGCGTCTACCTGACCGCGGGCGGCTTCTTCCTCCTCGACAGCTTCTTCGCCTTGTCGGGGTTCCTGATCACCTCGCTCCTGATCGTGGAGTGGCACACGAAGGGCACCATCAAGCTCGGGGCCTTTTGGGCTCGCCGCGCTCGGCGGTTGCTGCCCGGCCTCTTCGTCATGCTCATCGGAGTCGCCATCATCTACGGCGTCTTCGTCCCGGCCGGTACCTACCCGACGCTCCGCGGTGACGCGCTCTCCGCCCTCTTCTATTTCGCCAATTGGCACTACATCGCGTCCGGTTCGAACTACTTCCACATGACCGGCCTGACCTCGCCGTTGATCCACACCTGGTCCCTGGCCGTCGAGGAGCAGTTCTACCTGGTCTGGCCGCTCGTCTTTCTCGGCGTCATGAAGCTCACGCGCTCGTTGCGGGTCCTTCTCGTCGTGGCCGTCGCCGGGGCGCTGGCCTCCGCCATGGAGATGGCCCTCCTCTACAACCCCACCGACATCAACCGCCTCTACTTCGGCACCGACACCCATGCGCAGTCCGTGTTGGTCGGGGCGACGCTCGCCATCGGCCTGCGCCTGTGGGCCGGACGCCGGCGGAGGGGTGACGAGCAGGACTGGCAGGTCCGCACGCCGTGGGCGCGCCTGGTCTTGACGGTGGTCGGCGTCGTGGGCCTCGTCGTCAGCGGCGTCCTCTGCGCGACCGTGCACTCCGACGACGTGTTCGCGTATCGAGGGGGGTTCCTCCTCGCGGCGGTCGCCTGCGCCGCCGTGCTCCTCAGCGTGTCGTGCGCCCAGACCTCACCGGTGGCGCGACTGTTGTCCCTCCGGCCCTTCACCTTCATCGGGCGGATCTCCTACGGCATGTACCTCTGGCACTTCCCGCTCTTCACCTTCATCAACGAGGAGCGGACGGGCCTGAGCGGCTGGCCCCTCTTCGTGGTCCGCGTCATCCCCACCATCGGGGTCGCGATGCTGTCCTTCTACTTGGTGGAACGACCGATCCGGCAGGGCACGTTCTTCACCCGATTCCGGGCGCAGGTGTTCACGCTTCCCGCCGTGGGCGTCGTCGCGCTCGCCATCGTCTTGGCCACCATGCCAGCGGCCGACACCTTCGCCAGCGGCGCCGCCGCCGCCGGGGCCGTGCCGGCGACCGCCATCACCTCCGCCATTCCGGCGAGCTACGACGCCACGCCGACCCGGGTCCTCCTGGTCGGCGACTCCCAGGCCTTGACGCTGGGGATCGGCCTGGAAGCCGCGCTGTCCGCCCATCCGAAGAAGTACGACGACCTGCACCTGCTCAACGAGGGGATCCTGGGTTGCGGCGTGGCCGACGGGACAACGGGGGAGCAGTCCGGCGGGACGTTCATCGTCGGCGCGCCGTGCACGCCGCACCCCCAGAGCGCCGACTGCCCCCCGGGCGGGGTCTTCGGGCCCGCGCAGAACGTCCCCTGCCAGGCCTGGACGGCAGCATGGTCCGATTGGGTCCGCCAGCTGCGGCCGAACGTGGTCGTGCTGCTGGCCGGAGGGGGCGAGATCCTCGACCGCCTCTATCGCGGCCACATGACCAACATCTTGAACCCGGCCTTCGCGGCCTACGTCGAGAGCCAGCTGCAGCAGGCCGTGCGGATCGCCACGGCGCGCGGCGCGCTCATGGTCTTCATGACCAAGCCCTGCCAGAGCACCGGCGAGCAGCCCAACGGTGCGCCGTGGCCGCAGGACAGCACCGCCCGCCAGGACGCCTACAACGCGGTGCTCCGCCAGGTGGCGGCCGCGCACCCCGACGAGGTCTACGTGCAGGACCTGAACTCGTACGTGTGCCCGGGTGGCCGCTACACCGAGGATCTCGACGGCGTCCCCGTGCGCGAGAGCGACGGCAGCCACTTCAACGTGCAACCCGGAGGCGGCGGCGACTACCTGGCGCCGGCGGTCCTCCCCTACTGGATGGAGCTCGGCCACCTGCAGGAGGCGCGGACGAACGGAGCGAGCGTCCCGACCGGATCACTCCCCCGGTACTTCGCTCCCCAGTGAGGTCCGGCGCTCAGTCGGCCGCGGGCAGGCCGCTCGGGGCGGCAAGGGACGCGTCGAAGAAGCTCGCGGTCGCCCCCGTGATGCGATGCAGGTTCCGTTCGCCGAAGGCGACCTCGTGCGGCGCGGCGAGATGCGCGTCGAGCAGCTCCTGTGACTCCCAGCACTCGAAGAACCGGAACGTGTTGGGCGCCTCGAGGTCCTCGCCCCAGAAGTACTCGAGGCAACCGGCGTCGCGCCGGCTCGCCTCGGTCACCTCGGTCAGGCTGGCGAGCACGTCGTCCCGGTCCGACGGGTCGAAGCTGAGAGAACCGGCGATGACGATCATGCGCCCGAGACGGTACAGGCGCCCTCAGCCGAAGGCGAGCGCACCGAGGTCGTCCTGCACGAGCTTGCCGCCCTTCATGACGGCCAGCAGCCTTGCCTGGTCCTGCAGGACGGCGATGTCCGCCAGCGGGTCGCCGTCGACGACGAGCAGGTCGGCCAGGTAGCCCTCCCGCACCGAGCCCAGCTCGTGGGATCGGCCCATCAACTCGGCCCCGTTGCGGGTGGCCCACCGGAGCACGTCGAGGGGCGGGATCCCCGCCTCCTTCACGTAGAACTCGAGCTCGTCGGCGTAACGGCCGTGCGGCAGGCCGATGGCACCGTAGTCGTCGCCACAGAGGAGCTTGACACCGGCCGCGTTGGCCTTGGGCAGGACGGCGCGCGCCCGCTCGATGTCCTCGGACATGGCGGCGGTGAACCCGAGCCCGCCGCCGCCCATCATCTCGGCGAAGCGGACGGGGAACAACTGGCTCGGGACGAGGAAGGTGCCGAGCTCGACCATCCGCTCGATGGCGAGCGCGTCGAGCCCGTCGCCGTGGTCGACGACGTCGATGCCGGCATCGAGCGCCATGTGGAGGGCCTCGCGGTTGGCGATGTGGCCGCGCACCAGCGCGCCGCGCTGGTGCGCCGCCTCGATTCCCGCCGTGATCTCCTCGGGCGTCATCTCGGTCTGCTCGCCCGGCGCCACCGTGCCGTGACCGCCCGTCACGAACATCTTGATGATCTCGGCGCCCTGCTTGATCTCTTCGCGCACGGCACGGCGGAAGTCATTGGGGCCGTCGGAGCGGTGAATGGCGCCGCGGGCGCCGACGTCCCAGTACCACGGGAAGCTCTTGTCCCCGGCGTGCCCCGTCGTGCTGACGTCACGGCTGCCGGCCATGAGCCGGGGTCCCGGGAAGAGCCCCTCCGCGATGGCGGCCTTCATCGACGCGTCGATGGCAAAGGGCGCGCCCGCGCTCACCGCGCCCGTGAAGCCGCGGCGCAGCAGCAGCTCGAGATGGTGCGCCGCCCGCACGGCCTGCAGCGCCGGCGGCTCTTCCAGTCCGAACGGGGCCGTCTTGGAGCCCAGCTCGTGATAGGTGGCGTGGAAGTGGCTGCTGACCATTCCCGGCATGACGGTGCGCCCGTCGAGGTCGATCACGCGGTCCCCGGGACGGGCCTCGACTGGCGCGTCCGTACGGCCGAGGGCGATGCGACGCTCCTCGATCGCCACGTCGGTATGGGGACGGGCGCCGTCCGCGTCGACCACGGTGGCGTTGCGGAGGACGAGCCTAGGCACCGGCGGCGGCGATCTCGTGGGTTCCGGACGCGGCTCCGGTACCGTTCTCGGGCACGGAGGGAACGATAGTGACCAGAACCCGACGACCGCGGTGGCCCTTCCCCGCCCGGCCTGACCCAGGCCCACCGGCAAGCCGGTGACGCTCGCCCCGGGTGACACCGTGCTCTGCTCGGGCACGCTGGGGACCGGCATCTCCTTCGGCGAGCGGCTCGGTGCCGCCGAGGCCGGCGGCTTCAGCGGGATCTCGCTGTGGGGGCGCGACTACCAGGTGGCACGCGCCGAGGGACTGCGCGACCTCGACATCCGCCTGCGGCTGGCCGACCACGGCTTGTCGGTGGCCGAGCTCGACCCCTGCTGGTGGTGGCTCCCCGGCGCGTCCGAGGTTCACATTCCGCCCGACCTCGATCAGGAGGGGATCTTCGGTTTCGGCGAACAGGAGCTGTTCGCCATCGCCGAAGGCGTGCAGGCGCGCTCGCTGAACGCGGTCGACGTCTTCGGGGGCTCGTGGTCCCTGGACGAAGCGGCGGCGGCCTTCGCCGGATTGTGCGACCGGGCGGCCGACCACGGACTGGTCGTCCACCTCGAGTTCCTCCCGTGGTCGAGGATCCCCGATCTGGCGACGGCCTGGGGGGTCGTCCGTGCCGCCGATCGTCCCAACGGCGGCATCATGCTCGACGCCTGGCACTACTTCAGGAGCGAACCGGACGGCGCGCTCCTCCGCTCCATCCCAGGCCCGTCCATCCTCGGCGTCCAGTTGTGCGACGCGCCCGCCGTTGCTGAGCCCGATCCGCTCCACGCCACGCTGCACGAACGGCTGCTGCCCGGACACGGTGGGCTGGCGCTGCCCGCCTTGTTGGCCGATCTCCGCGAAACCGCGACGACGGCACCGCTCGGTGTCGAGGTGTTCTCCGACGTCCTGCATGCTCTGCCCCCGGAGGAAGCGGGCCGGTTGGCCGGCTCCTCGCTGCGCGCGCTGCTCGGCCCGTGAGAAAGGGCCGAACGGTTCGACGGCGGGGCCGGCCTCAGGCCAGGGCGAGGGAATCCAGATTGACGCCGCCCTCGTCGGACGACCCGACGCCGCACGCCACGAGGTTCACTCCCGCCGCCATGGTCAGCGTCACCGGCACGGTCCGCCACTCGGTCCAGGCCGAGGCGCCGGGCACGTGGAGCGTGGCCGTGCCGTGGACGCGGCCGGTCTGCGGGTCGAGCGCGCGCACGGTCAGCGTTGACGGGCTCCCGGTGGCGTTGGCCACGCGGCACAAGAGTCGGCGACTGCCGGCCCGGGGCGCCGACATGGCGACGGCCACACTGCTGCCTTCGGTGTCGAGTCCGGTGACGTAGCCCATGCCTTCGTGGCCGCCAAAGGTGTTCTCGAACCGGGCCGATCCCGACCACGCGCCGACCTCGGCCTGGAAATGAGCATGACCATGAGGCACGACCGACAAGAGAGCCGAGGCATGGGGGCCGAGCGTCACCTCGTAGCTGGTCATGGAGCCCAGGTCCTGATGGGCCCACAGATCGCGGACCGCGGCCGGACCGGTGAAGCCAAGGAGCGTGGCGAAGTCGAGCGACTTGGTCACGCCGGCGGTGCCATCGGCGCGATTGAACAGGGCGACCGCCCAGCTCCCGTCGGGCAACTGGCCGATCCAGCGCTCCGGGTCCCGGCTGGCGGGGTCGTACTCGAATCCGTGGCCGTTGTTGAAGACGGGCTTGCCGACCAGTCCGGCCCTGCGCAGGGCCAGCACCTCGTGATTCTGGAAGACGTGGGCGTTGTCCCCGATGGTGTCGACGCGATCGGTGATGGCGATCGCGGCCCCGGCCATGGTGAAGAGATTGATGGCACTCTGGCGCTCTTCGTCGCGGGTGAACGACTGCATGATCAACGGGTCACCGTCGAGGATCATCTGCCCCCGACCGGACACGTCCGCGAATCCGGTGAACCCGAGGAACGGGTTGTTCCACTGCGACCACTCGGGCTGCCAGGTCTGGCGGCCACCACTCAGGTTGAACCAGGTACCGAAGCTCGCGTCGTTGTCGATCCGAATCAGATCGCCGTACTGGCGTTCCCCCGATCCGTGGTCGAACAGGTTGGGCATCACGAGGCTGAGCTGCATGTCGCCCGCCGCCTCCCGCATCCAGGCCAGCGCCTGCAGGTAGGAGTCACGGCCGTGGTTGACTCCCACCGTGCCATCGTTCTGGTCGAACCCGGTCTCGTAATACGCCAGGAAGTCGATCCGCAGGAACACGGCGCCGAGTTGGCGGAAGTAGGCGACGTAGCCCTTCACGTACTCCTCCGCCCCGTCGCGCGTGGTGTCCACCCACTGCAGCAGCCCGCCGCCGTCGAAGTAGTCGTTCGGGTTGACGATGTCGGCGACTTTGACGTCTGGCCGTCCGATGACGGTGACGGATGGGTTCGTCACCGCCGACCGGGTGGCCCACAACGGGTTGTAATAGACGCCGAGCTCGAGACCCTTGTCCTTCAGGTACGTGGCCCACCAGGCCCAGTCGTGCACCCAGTCGTCGGCCTGGCTCACGATGTAGCCGTGCGGCGTGATGCGCTGGGTGTTGTCGATCCACCCGTCGGTACACACCATGGAGTAGCCGTCGTCCCGAAAGGTCGCCGCCACCCAGTCGACATTGGTCTTCCAGACGGCCTCGGGGATCAGCGTGTTCGTCACGTTCTCGTAGCCGTAGGTGCTCCAGTACAGGGGCCCGGCTCCACCCGGTCGGAATCCGGGTGACGTCGGCGGTGTCTGTCCCGACTCGGCTGCAGAGGGCCCGGCTGCATCGGGTGCCGTGGCGGCCCCGACCGCGTCGGGCGTGATCGAGGAGACGGCCAGACCGGCGAGCACCGCCCCGCCGCCGCCCTTGAGCAACTCGCGTCGCGTCGGCACCAGATGACTCCCCCGTCTCGAACCCCCGGGGGTACCGTAGTCAAGACGACTCCCCACGCTCTCGACCCGCGTACGTTCGCACCAGCTGTCAGCCGCGCTCAGGGGCAGTAGCGGCCCCAGTCGTGGGCCACGAGGCTGTGGAACGGCGCGGCCAGCAACGGCTCGACCGCTTTCTCTGACCAGCGCCGCCGCAGGACAGGCTCCAGGCGCAGGGCGACGGCGGGCGGCTCGTCGTCGAGGAACAGGTAGCTGATGTGCAGGCCGCTCACCTCGGGAGAGGCATCGGACGGGGTCCCGACGAGATCAGGCACGGCGACGAATTTAGGTGGACGCATCGCCGGCGCGTGCGCCCATCGGGCGGGCGCCGGAACCCTTGACGACCCGGGGGGCCTCTCCTACGGTGCCGGGCGCAGACGGTCGGCCGCGATCACCACGTCGTGGTGTCACGGGGCCGGTCCCAGAGTGGGCGGAGGCCGGCCAGCGTGCTCCAGGGCGAGAAGGTCCTCATCACCGGTGTCAGCGGGAAGATCGGGTTCCCGATCGCCCGCACGCTGGCGAGGGACAACGACGTCTGGGGCGTGGCCCGGCTGCGAGATCCCGCCCAACGCCAACGGCTCGAGAGCGTCGGCGTGCGGCCCTTCCCCCTCGACATCTCGGCGGCTGACTTCTCCACGCTGCCTGGCGACTTCACCTACGTCTTCCACGCCGCGGTCGACACCGGGACCGCGGACTGGCGTCGCTGCGTCGAGACCAATGCCCGGGTCTCGGGAGACCTCCTCCACCACTGCCGCACGGCCAAAAGCTTCGTGTACTGCTCGACGGGATCGATCTACCGCTACCAGGGACAGCGCCCCCTCAGGGAGGACGACCCACCGGGTGTCCCGCAGCGGGCGAACTACAGCTTCTCGAAGGTCGCCGGGGAGGAGGTCTGCACGTGGGTGGCGACACGCTTCGACGTCCCGCTCACGATCATCCGCATCTGCTCGACCTACGGGCCCGAAGGGGGCGCCCCGGCCGATCGGCTGGAGCGGATCCTGCGCGGGGAACCGGTTCGCCTCTACCCGGACCCGCCGAACAACTTCAACCCGATCTACGAGGACGACTACGTCGAGCTGGGCGTCCGGGCGATGGAGGTGGCCGCCCTCCCGCCGATCACCGTCAACTGGAGCGGCAGCGAGACCGTCAGTGCTGAGGAGTACTGCGCCTACATGGGCGAGCTCGTCGGCGTGGAGCCCATCTTCGAATACACGGAGGAGGCCCACACCCCGCTCTGGCCGGACGTGACGTCCATGCACGAGATCCTGGGTCGCACCACGGTCCATTGGAAGGACGGGTTCCGCCGCATGATCGAGGCGCGCCACCCCGAGCTCTTGTCCTGAGTGACCGCCCGGGCGCGCCCACCGCGCCGGCTGTCTCGGGCGGGGTGGGGCCTTCAGCGAGGGCGGCGGCGCAACGAGGCGTCGGCGATGGCGGCGGGGACCCAACCGACGTCGGTGTCGTTGAGGTCGGTGCCGGGCAGCACGATCTCGTCGATGCGGTCGAGCACGTCGGTGCTCAAGCGGAGCTCCAGTGCCGGCAGTTGCGACTCCAGGTGCGCCATGGTGCGCGGCCCGATGATCGGTGACGTCACCCCGGGGTGCTCGAGCACGAAGCCGAGGGAGAGCTGAATCAGCGACAGGCCGGCGCCGTCGGCCAGTTCGGTCAGCTGCGTGACCGCCTCGAGCTTGGCCCGGTTGCCGGGCACCTCCATGTCGTAGTGATGGGGCAGGAAGGTGGCACGGCGGCTGGTGTTCTCCCGGCCCGGCCCGAACGCACCCGAGAGCCAGCCACCCGCCAGCGGGCTCCACGACAGCACGCCCATCCCGTACTTCTGACAGGTGGGCAGCACGTCCTTCTCGATGCTGCGGACCAGAATCGAATACGGCGGCTGCTCCGTGACGAAGCGCTCGCGGGCCCGGCGCTCGGCCACCCATTGCGCTTCGACGATCTCGTGCGCGGGAAAGGTCGAGCTCCCGAAGTAGCGAATCTTGCCGGCGCGCACCAGATCGGTCAGCGCACCGAGCGTCTCGTCGATGTCGGTCTCGGGCGAGGGTCGGTGGATCTGATAGAGGTCGATGTAGTCGACGCCGAGACGGCGGAGGCTGTTGTCGCACTCGGCCATGATCCAGCGCCGTGAGTTCCCCTGGGCGTTGGGGTCCCGGCCCATCTGGCCGTGCACCTTCGTGGCCAGCACCATCTTGTGGCGCTTGGTCTGGGCCAGTGCCTTGCCGACGATCTCCTCCGACTCGCCGAACGAGTAGACGTCTGCGGTGTCGACGAAGTTGATGCCGGCATCGAGCGCGGCGTGGATGATGCGGATGGAATCGTCGTGGTCGGGGTTGCCGAAGGAGCCGAACATCATCGCCCCGAGGCAGAGGGGGCTGACTTTGAGGCCGGTTCTTCCGAGGGTGCGGTATTCCATTGCGCCGAATCTACCCACGGGCCCGACGACGCGCGCCGCGGCAGAGCAAATCAGAGACGGTCGCAGGCGTCGGCCGCGGCCAACAGCAGGACGGCACTGCCGGTGCGAGCGAAGCTCCGGAGCGCGGCCTCCGTCAGCTTGATGGCGTGCTCGTCACCCGAGGCCAGGGCACGATCCACCAGGACGTCGGCGGCCGGGGGTGCATCCGTGCGAGCGGGCGCGAGCCGGTCGATGTCGTAGGCGACGTGCAAGGCCGCCGCGGCCTGCCAGACGTAGCCGAGGGCGGCGTCCCTGTCTTCCTCCGACAGCCAGGGAAGCAGCAGCTCGCAGGCCAGGGGCGACGTCACCGCGTGCAGGAGGCCGATCGCCCCGCCGCCGTCGGCGTTGCGCAGGTAGGCCAGCGACCCGCCCGTAGCCAGCTCGTCGAGCATGTCCACCGTGCCGCCGGTCCAGCCGAGCGATGCGACCGCCTGCTCGAATTCGTCGGCGATGTCCGCCACCGCAGCCACGCGGTCGCTGATGAGCACGGCAGCCGGCGCATCCTCCAGGAGGTAGGGCAGGTCGGCCAGCGCCTGGGCCACGCCCTCGCTCCCGATGAGCAACGGCGGCCCGGGAAGCTCCTCGTAGCTGGAGGCCCAGAAGGCCAGCGCGGTCGCAACCTCGAGCCGGCGCGGCAGCGTGTCGGCCGCGCCGAGCCCGCGCACTGCGTGGCCGGTGCGGATGAGGCCGTGCGTCGCCGCTCCCACCGTGCCCGGCAGCAGGCGCGGGGCCCACTCGCCCACGACCGCCGCCACGGGTCGGTCGGCGATCTCGCGCTCGAAGAGGGCGAGCCACTCGGCATAGCGCGCCCCGTCGCCGAGCGCGGCCTGCCACTCCGTTTCGAACAGGGGCCGGTTCGCCGGCGCCGGCGCGTCCTCGAGCCGGCGCCGATAGCGCGCCACCCAGTCCGGGATGGCGTCGGCGCGGCCCAGGTGCGCCAGCGCCTCGGCCACCATGGGCCCGTGGTTGGCCAGGCCGAGGGGGCCGTAGTTGGGGGCGGTGCCGGCGAAGACGGTCAGGGCATCGTCGAGGGCCTCCGAGACCTCTGTCTTCATCGCCCCAGTATGTCGGGGCCCGGCCTCGGGCGCCCGTGGCGGGGGCCGCTACGATCCGGCCTCGACGAGAGGAGGCCTGATGGCGACGTCGCCCCCGCTGCACGGCATGAGGATCATCGAGTGCTCGGCCCTGGGCCCGGCCGCCATCACCACGGCCCTGGTCGACCTCGGCGCCGACGTCATCAAGGTCGAGCCGCCCGCCGGCGACTACATCCGCGAGATGACGTGGCCGATCGTCGAGGGCACCTCGCTCATGCACCTGCACGTCAACCGGGGGAAGCGCTCCCTGGTCCTCGACCTGCGCACCGATGCCGGCGTCGCCATCCTCAAGGAACTGGCCACGGGCGCCGACGTCGTCGTGGAGGCCATGCGGCCGGGCGCCCTGGCACGGCGCGGCGTCGGGTACGACGACCTGCGGGTCCTCAATCCCAAGATCGTCTTCTGCACCATCTCGGGCTACGGCATGACCGGTCCCTACCGGGACTACCCGAGCCACGGCATCGCCTACGACACCTGGGCCGGCATCGTGAACGTCGCCACCGACGACGAGGGCTTCACCTACATCCCCGAGCACGTCTCCATCGGCATCAACGCCGGTCCGATCTACGGCGCACTCGGCATCCTGGCCGCCGTCCTCCGCGCCCGCGAAACCGGCGAGAGCGCCTACATCGATCTGGCCCAGTCAGACGCCGCGGCGGCGATGGACTGGTACCGCTCCGAGACCTGGCGGGCCTACGAGCGGCCCGAATCCGAGGTGACGGGCAACAAGGCCGACAACTACGAACGCCGTGCCCCGGGAACCGCCGGCATGGTCGAAGGCGTGCGCTACCAGGTCTACGAGACGGCCGACCAGCGCCACGTCCTCTTCATGGCTTCCGAACAGGCTTTCTGGAAGAACTTCTGCGAGGCCGTCGACCGGGTCGACCTCTTCGAGCGCTGGCCCGGCTCCAAGTACGCCGACCACGCGCGGGGGAACCGGGAGCTCCAGCGCGAGCTGCGCGACATCTTCCGCACCAAGACGGCCCAGGAATGGCTGGAGTTCGGCGGCCGCGTCAACACGCCGATCGCCCCGGTCAACTCGCCCCGGACGCTGCTCGAGGATCCCCAGTTCGCCGACCGCCTCCCGCTGTTGCCCGCGTCCGACCTGGGGGCGGACCAGCTCTTCACGCCGCTGCACTTCGTCGGCGAGGAGCTGCCGCACCCGGCCAAGGCACCCACGGTGGGCGAGCACACCGAGGCGGTCTTGCGCTCGGTGCTGGGTTATGACGACAATCGGATCGCGGCCGCCCGGGACGGGGGGGCATTCGGAACCGACACGTAGGCGGCGCGTCGGCCAAGGGAGGGTCTGATGGACAGAGTCCGGCTTGGCGTGTTGGGCGCCGGCAACATCGCGGTCATGAACGTGCGCGGGTACCTCGAAGACCCCCGCTGCGACATCGTCGCGGTGTGCGACACCGACGAGGAGATCGGCCGGCTGGCGGCCAAGGAGTGGGGCGCGGCGTCGTACCACGCCGACCTGGCCGACATGCTGGCGGACGACTCCATCGACGCCGTGGAGATCCTGACGCCCACCCACCTGCACCACGACCACGTGATCGCCGCGCTCGAGGCCGGCAAGCACGTGTCGGTCCAGAAGCCGGTGGCCAACTCGATCGACGATGCGCTCGAGATGCAGGCGGTGGCCGACCGGGTGGGTCGGACCCTGCGCATCAGCGAGTGCTTCGTGCACTACCCACCGCTCGAGTTGGCCAAGCGCCTCGTGGCCGAGGGCGCCATCGGCAAGCCGACGTCGTTGCGCATCCGGACGCTGGTCGGCCAGACCGACTCCGCCTTCCAGGCCTCCCTGCGCCCCGAGGGCTACGGCTGGCGCCTCGACAAGCGGAGCCCCGGCGGGCACCTCTTCGACGACATGGTGCACAAGTACGCCATGGCGCTGTGGCTGCTGGACCTCGACATCACCTCCGTGCAGGCCGTCGTGCGACGACGCGACCTCTTCTTCGAGCCCTGTGCCGTCCTCTTCGAGTACGAGGACCCCGACGTGCTCGGCACCATGGAGGTCCAGTACGCGCCCAACTTCTACATGCGCTCCTCGTACTACGGCGCCGACGAGTTCTTCGAGATCACCGGTGACGAGGGGCAGATCTGGGTGACCCGGGCCACCGGCGAGATGCTCGACCTCGCTCCCGTCATGCTGTTCACGGGGACCGCGCACGAGATCAAGACGACGGAGTACACCGACCTCGACGCCGACTGGGGCACCGGGTTCGCCCGCTCGTCCCAGCACTTCATTGACGCGCTGGTGCACGGCACCGCAGCCGCCATGACCGCCGCCGAGGCCACCGACGTCCTCCGGCTCTGCTTCGCCGTCTACGAAGCGGGGAAGACCCGGATGCCGGTCGATCCCCGCGGCGTGACCGGGACCGTGAGCCCACCCGGCTGGGGTGAGTGGTAGGTCACGCCCACGGGGGCGGCCCGACCTCGATCCGGCTGAGCGAGGACCGCACGCGGCCGAAGCGGCCGTCGTCGTCCGACCACTGCCTTCTGGCCTCGGTGACCTCCTCGCGGGTGCGCCCGACGAAGTTCCACCACATGAGGAGGGCCTCGGGGAACGGCACGCCTCCGAGCAGCAGGGCGCGTGCCGGCGCATCCACCACGAACCGGCACTCGTCCCGACCCAACCCGAGATAGCCCAGGACGCCCGGCTCCACCGCCGTGCCGTCCACCGTGACCCTGCCCTCGAGTACCACCAGCGCGTGCTCGTAGGCAGCTCGGAGTGGAACCACCGTGCTCGGCCCCTGCAGCGTCAGTTCGACCCCACGTGCTCGGTGTCGCGCCGCGCCGGCGAGGCCGCCCCGGCGAAATCACCGACGAGGACGGTCCCCTCGGCGCGGTCGAGCTCGAGGCGCGGCAGCTCGGCACGATGCTCGAAGGCCGCCGGCCCATCCCTGGTCCCCGCGGGTTGCGCCACCCAGAGCTGGACCGCGTGGACCTCCCCGGCGCGGGCGGGTTCCTCCTCGGCATGGGACACCCCGTGGCCCGCGGTCATGAGGTTCAACTGGCCGGGACGGATCAGCTGCTCGGAGCCCAGGCTGTCGAGATGGAGGAGCTCACCCGCCAGCAGCCACGTCACGGTCTGGAGGCCCATGTGGGGATGCGGTCCGATGCCGAACGCCGCACGCGGCTCGACCGGGACGGGGCCGGCATGATCGACGAAGCACCAGGAGTCCACCGTCCGGCGCGGCCGTTGCGGCAGGACCCGGCGTACCGGCAGCGAGCCCACCCGGGCGAGGCGCCCCGGAGTGACGTCGACGACCGGGCCGTCGGCCCGGGCCGCTGCCCGGGGCACCGGGGTGGCGTCGTCGGTGGCGACGGGTCCGCTCATGCTTCTGGTTCCTACACCTTCAGGGCGGCTTCCCACACCTTTAGGGTGGCAGGGAGAGGACCGCCGCGACCGGACCGGGAGGCACCCATGACGATCCCCACCAACGAGGCGCCGGTCGTCGACGACGCGGCCGCCAGCCGCTTCGTCATCAGAGACGGTGGCGCCGAGGCCGAGCTCGTCTATGCCCTCGAGGGCGACCGGATCCTGCTGGTCCACACCAGTGTCCCTGAGGAATGGGGCGGGCTGGGCCTCGGCGGCCGCCTGGTCCGCGCCGCCCTGGAGCGAGCCGAGAGCAACGGGCTGACAGTGGTGCCCTGGTGCCCCTTCGCCCGGCGCTGGCTGCGCGACCACCCGGACGCAGCCGCTGCGGTCACGATCGACTGGGGGACGCCACGCCTCCCGTCCTGAGGCCTCCCGCTGGGGGCTGCGTCCGCAGGGGCGGCCCGACGTCCTGCTCTCGGCCTTGCACGGCCAATTTCCAAGGTGTAGCCCATATCGTGGGACTTTGCATTTTCGATGGAGAGGGCGCAACGGAGTGAGTGCGACACCACAGGACGAATCGGACGAGGTCGAGCCGGAGCGCGACGAGTACCTCGACGGGCAGGAAGAAGATTCGTTTCCCGCCTCTGACCCTCACTCCGACTGGTCGGGCCCCCGCCCGGAACCCGCATAGCGCAGCATTGACGCACGCCGTCCCGCCGGCAGAGGCCCTGAGGAGACCCGACGATGGCCGATGATCTGGACACAGCATTTCCGACGCTGACCGAGGCCGACATGGCGGTCTTGGACGAGCTGGGGACGCGGCGACCGGTCGCCGCCGACGAGTACCTGTTCCGCGAAGGTGACGTGACCTACGACTTCCACGTCGTGGTGTCGGGGAAGATCGAGATCGTGACCCACGACGGGACCGAGGAACAGATCGTCGCGGAGCACGGACCAGGCAAGTTCATCGGGGAGCTCAACCTGCTCACCGGCATGCGGGTGTTCGTATCCGCCCGCGCCGTGGAGGCCGGTGAGGTGATCGTGGTCCCGCGGGACGCGTTGCGGCGGCTCATCGCCACCAGCCCCGGGCTCGGTGACACGATCCTGACCGCCTTGATGGCCCGGCGCTCCGTGCTCCTCAGCGGCGCGTCGGCCACGCTGCGGATCATCGGGTCCCGCTTCTGTCCGGACTGCCAGCAGCTGCGCGAGTTCGTGGCTCGTTGCGGCATCCCCTACGAGTGGCTCGACCCGGACAGCGATCCCACCGTGGAGGCCCTCCTGGAGCAGTTCGGAATCGACCCCGGCGAGCTGCCCGTCGTCATCACCTCGGGATCGGTCCTGCGGCGCCCCACCCCCGGCTCCCTGGCCGAGTACCTGGGGCTCACGGTCCAGAGCCTGCCCGATCGCTGCTTCGACCTGGTTGTCGTGGGCGGCGGTCCTGCCGGCCTGGCGGCCTCCGTCTACGGCGCCTCCGAGGGACTGCGCACGCTCGGCCTCGAGAAGTTCGCCGTGGGCGGCCAGGCGGGATCGAGCTCGCGGATCGAGAACTACCTCGGCTTCCCGACCGGGATCTCGGGCGGCGACCTGACGCGGCGGGCCATGATCCAGGCGGAGAAGTTCGGAGCCTCCCTCACCGCCCCGTGTGAGGCCACGTCGCTGCGCGAGGAGGCGGGCCACCTGATCCTCGGGCTCTCCGACGGCACCGAGTTGGCCGCCCGGGCCGTCATCGTCGCCAGCGGTGCCCGCTACCGGCGTCTCGCCGTGGACCGGCTCGAGGAGTTCGAGGGCACCAGCGTGTACTACGCGGCCACGGAGATGGAGCGTCGCCAATGCGGTCCTGAACCGGTGATCGTCGTCGGGGGGGGCAACTCGGCCGGGCAGGCGGCGATGTTCCTCTCTGACACATGCTCCTCGGTGACCATCGTCATCCGCGCCGCCGACCTCGGGAAGAGCATGTCGCGCTACCTCACCGACCGCATCGACAGGCACCCTCGCATCAGTGTGCGGACGGAGGCGCAGATCACCCGACTCGTGGGCCACCAGGACCTGGAGGCGGTCGAGATCACCGACATGGCCGGGGCGAAGGAGGTCCCCTGCACGGGGCTCTTCTCCTTCATCGGGGCCGACCCGTCCTCGGACTGGATCTCCGGGTGCGCCGCGCTCGACAGTCGCGGCTTCGTCCTGACGGACCGCGCCCTGAACGCCGAAGACCTCGACGAGCGTTGGGCCGCCCAGAACCGCCTCCCGCTGCCCTTCGAGACGAGCCATCCCGGGCTATTCGCCGTCGGCGATGTGCGTTCGGGCTCCACCAAGCGGGTGGCGGGCGCCGTCGGCGAGGGGTCGGCCTGCGTCGGCGCCGTGCACCAGTACCTGAGCTTCGGGCACTGACCCTCGCCCTTTCGGTACCGTCGCGGAGCCGGCGGGCTCAGGTCCGGTCGAAGAACTCGATCAGAGACGCGGCCACCTGGTCGGCGTGGGTGAGGATGCCGATGTGCCCGGAACCGGCAACCTCGCGGTAGTCGCACCCGGGGATGGCCTCGGCCGCCAGACGGGCGTAGCGCGGTGGCGAATCGACGTCGTGCTCGAAGGCCAGCACGAGGCAGGGGACGCGCACCTCGGGCCACCGCGTGGTGCGGGCCGGGTCGGTCGACCAGGCGAGCGCGGCCTCGTACTGGCCCAGGCGCCCGGGGTTGGGCCACACCGGCAGGTCGCCCATCATGGAGAGCCAGAGGCTGACGACGTCGTTGTCCTGGATGTCGGCGATCGGCAGGTAGCGCAGGGTCTCCGTGGCGTAGAAGAGCGGGGGCAGGTCGTAGTCGAGGCGGGCCAGGTCGCGTTCGACGGTCGTGATGGCCACCTCCCAGGCCGTCGGCGCGTTGGCGCTCCCCATCAGCGCGGCGGACCGCACGCGCCCGGGCTGGTCGAGCACCAGGGTCTCGGCGATCCACCCGCCCATGGAGTGGCCGGCGATGCGCACGGGCTCGCCCCAGCCCAGATGGTCGAGCAAGGCGAGGGTGTCGGCGGCCATGCCTTCCACGCTGTAGGGCGCGGGCGGCGAGGAGGACGGTTCCACGCCCCGGTTGTCGAAGGTGGCGACGCGGTAGCCCGCGGCGACGAGAGACGGCACCAGCGACAGGTGCCAGGCGATCGCCGGCTGGCCGCAGCCGGCGATGAGGAGGAGCGGCTCGCCGTCACCGGCTACTTCATAACTGAGCGTGGCGCCGTTGGCGCTGACCTCAGGGATGGAGTACCTCCGACAGCAGCTTCGGCGCCACGTTGCGCCCGGTCAACAGCACGACAGTCTCCCTCCGGTCGGCGCCGGGGGTCACCACGCCGGCCCGCAGCGCGGCGACGCCGACGGCACCCGCGCCTTCCAGGACGAGGCCCATCTTCGAGGCCGAGTACGCCATGGCGGAGCGGATGTCGGCTTCGCTCACGGTCAGGACTTCGACACCGTGGGTGAGGGCGACGCCGACGGTCACCGCGCCGGGTTCGAGGTTGCCCGCCAGCCCGTCGGCCACGGTCGGCTCGACCTCGATCGGCACGATGGCCCCCGCCGCCAACGCCGTGCTCATGGAAGGCGAGGCCTCGGACTCGACCCCGACGATCCGGACGCCCGTGCCTTCCAGGCCGAGGATGACGCCCGCCAACAACCCCCCGCCCCCACAGGGCACGACCACCGTGCCGAGGTCGGGCACCTGCTCGACGAGCTCCCGGGCGATGGTCGCCTGGCCCGCGATGACGTCGGGGTCGTTGTAGGGCGACACGTAACGGCTCCCGTCGCCGGCCGCGAGCTCGAGGGCATGCGTCTCGGCCTCGCGGTAGCCCTCCCCGTGCAGGACGAGACGAACGTCGAACTGCTGGAGGGCCGACACCTTGGCCGCCGAGGCGCCCGTGGGCACGACGACGGTGACGGTGGAGCCGAGCTTCGACGCCGCGAAGGCCAGGCCGAGCCCGTGGTTGCCGGCGGACGAGGCGACGACGGCGCGGCCGGGGTCGTGCTCCAGCGTGGCCGAGACGGCGGCGAGCCCACCGCGGACCTTGAACGACCCGGTGGGCTGGACGGTCTCCACCTTGACCGACACGGTCGACCCCAGCTGGGGAACGCCCACCACGGGCGTCACGGCCAGGAAGCGGCGCACCGCCTTCCATGCCGCTTCCCGCTGGGCGGGGCCGGGCACCTCCACGTCACGCACCGGACCAGTCTGGCCGAGGCGCGCCTGGCATGCTGAACGCCGTGCGGCCCGGGACCAGGACCATCGACCGCGCCACGGTAACGGTGCACGCCGACGTGGCCGCCATGGCGCGCGCCGCGGCCGACGAGGCGCTCGGCGTGCTGCAGGCCGCCGTGGCGTCCCGCGGCGCGGCCCACGTGATGTTCGCCACCGGCAACTCCCAGCTGGCCTTCGTGCACGCGCTCGTCGACGAGACCGAGGGCGTGCCCTGGGCCGACACCGTGGTCTTCCACATGGACGAGTACGTCGGGGTGAGACCGGACCACCCGGCCGGTTTCCAGCGCTGGATTCGCGAGCGCGTCGTCGAGCCGGCCCACCCCAGGGCCGCCTACTACGTAGAGGGTCTGGGTGATGCCGAGGCCGAGTGCCGCCGCTACGCCGAACTCCTGCGGCAGCACCCACTCGACCTGTGCTGTCTCGGCGTGGGCGAGAACGGGCACCTGGCCTTCAACGACCCGCCGGTGGCCGACTTCGCCGACCCACTGGACGTCAAGGTGGTCGAGCTGGAGGCGGCCTGCCGTCTGCAGCAGGTCTACGAGGGCCACTTCCCCGGCCTCGACGCCGTCCCGGCGCACGCCATCACCGTGACCATCCCGGCCCTCCTGCGGGCCCGCCGCGTCCTCGCCATCGTCCCCGAGGCCCGCAAGGCGGTGCCGGTGGCAGGCGCCCTGGAAGGGCCGATCACCACGGCCTGCCCGGCCTCGGCGCTCCGGACGATCGCCCACGCCACCGTCCATCTCGAGCCCGAATCGGCGCGTCTGCTGGCGGACTGAGGGGGGCCTCGTCGTGGGGGTCTCAGGACCCCCGATGCCCGGTGACGTCGTAGAGGTGGTGGACTGGGTCGTGGAGCAAGTAGCGGCTGAACCCCGCGATGCTGAAGCGGGCGCCGTCGCTGCGCCGTCCTTTCCGGAGCCACTGCTCGCCGCGCACACCGTCGAAGGCCGCGGCCAAGCCGGTGGCGGCCTCGAGCAACTCCCGCGACACGGTGGCCGGATTTTGCTCGTGGTACCGCGCGTCGACCGCAGTCACGTCCTGGTCCCAGTTCGGGTACAGCGGGTCGTCCTCCCGCAGCATCAGATCGAGCCGGTCGTGGTACAGCCTGCAGACGTCGCGCACGTGGCAGGCGTACTCGAGCGGTGCCCAGCGGTCGTCGGCGGGACGCCGCATCACGTCGTCCGGCTGGCGCAGGACGCGCTCCCAGGCCGCCGCGTTGGCGCGCAACCGCGAGGCGACGGACTCGGGCGGTACCGCCGAGGCGTCAAACCCGCACTCTGGGCACGGGCGTTCGAGCACCCAGGTCCAGTCCTTGTCGTCGGGCACGATGGGCACGCTCACTCCTGCCGGTCGCGAGGGAGCCAGGCCAGCACCTCGTCCGGGGCCATGGCCGCCACGCGGTCACGGTAGTGGGCCATTGCACCGGCCGTCAGGATCTCTCGTCCCTCGTCGGGCGATGTGTCGCGGTCGGGGGTGCCCCCGGCGCCGCTGGGCCCGGCCGCCGGTCACGCTCCGCTCCCGCGACACCATCAGCGCGGACGCCGAGCCGGTGACGACGAACCCACGGCAACCACATCGAACCCATCGGGCAACGGCGGGGCAATGGCAACTCCGTAGGTTTCCGGCACGGGGATCGGGGGTGCCGGGCTGGGGCCGCAGGCACTGGAGGAGCGGCGCGTGACGACGGCGATTGCAACGGGGGAACTGGGCCTTCTCGCCCGGGAACCGACACCGCGCCGCAACCGACGTTCCTTGCTCAAGAGGGTTCTCATCATCACGGGGTCTGCGCTCGTGGCGCTCATCCTGCTCGTCGGTTCGTGGATCGGCATCAGTCTCTACCGCCTCGACCACGCGGTGCACCACGTCGGGGTGCCGGCGTCGCTATTGGCCCGAGGCAAGAACGACCTGCTCACCATCGTGAAGGGCCCCGACCACAGCGAACAGGTCTTCGTCTTCCACAACGTCGGGGGGCACACCAACGTCCTGCAGATCCCCAAGGCGCTGGGTCTCCCTCTCGAGGACGGCAGCACCGTCCCGCTCGCGACACTCAGCCTTCACTCGCCGTCCACGATCATCGCTGGGCTCGATCGCCTGGGCATCCCCGTGAGCCGCTACGTCGGCGTCGACCTGCACATGGTGAACCCGGCCTCGAACCTCGGCCAGCTCGCCACGGGGAAGCTGTCAGTGGGCTCCATGATGTCGGACCCGACCTCGGCCGGCTCGCTGCTCGAGCAGGTGGCCTCGCACATCTATCTCGGGCCCGGGACTCCGGTGTCCGCTGTCCTGTCCCTCATGAACGTGCCCACGGCCCATCCCGTCTCCGTCCCCACGGACAGGGACGTGCACGGAACCGTCGTGCTGGCCGCGGCGTTCGCCAACGTCCTGCGAGCCTTCTTGTAGTGGCGAGCGGGTAGTGGCGAGCGGGCGGGGGCGGGGCGGGAGCCGGCGGCGGGGCTGGCTGCACCGCGCCGAGGACCGCGAGTCCGAGCGGTCAGCCGCCGGGCCGGACGTGGCCGGCGCCGACCGGGTTACAGGTGAAGGCGGCGCCGGTGGGGGCGGTGAGCCCGGCGCCCAGGAGACGCCGGCCTCCCTCGACCAGGTCCTCCGCAAGGCCGACGTCGCCCGGAGGGCAGAGCGCGATCCAGAGGGCTGAGGGCCTTCGGGGCGGAGTGCGCCCGGCTGCCTCAGGACCGGGCCAGGCCGAGCCACCGGTCGAGGAACGGCAGGGCCTCCGTGCCGTGCCACTGGTGCCCTCCCGCGAAGATGTCGTGCACCAGCCGGTCGCCCGCACCCAGCTGCTCATAGACGAGGCGCGTGCGGCGCACGGACTCAGCGGCCACGCTGGAGGGGAACAACATGTCCTCGGTGCCGGACTCGACGAGCAGCGGTCGGGGCGCAACCAGCGCCCCGAGGTCCTCGTGCTCCAGGCGGCCCAGCATCCCGAACATGATCTGCGAGCCGCACATGTTCCACGGCATCTTGTGGCTCTCGGCCCATGAGGAGAAGTAGCCGCTGACCACTGACGCCGCCACGCGGGTATCGACCGCAGCCGTGAAGAGCGTGACGGTGCCGCCGTAGGAGATCCCGACCATGCCGAGGCGCGCCGGATCGACCAGGGGGTGCTGCTCCAAGACGTCGAGGGAGCGCCGCAGGTCCCAGATGTTCTGCGCCAACGGATTCCAGCCCGCCATGGCGGCGTGGACGAGGTTGGTGTCGCAGGCGTAGTGGTCCTCGGGGTTCCAGTCCAGCCGTTCGCCGAAGCAACGCAGGTCGGGCGCCAGCACGACGTAGCCGCGGCGAACCAGTTGCAGCGCGTAGTCAGCGTTGGGCATGTCGGTGTGCTCCAGCCCGACCACCTGTGTCTTCCCGGGCCCGTGCCCGTGGCAGGCCAGGACGGCCGGCCCGGGCGACTGGTCCCGCCGGCTGTCGGGGACCAGCAGGTAGGCGGGAACCGACATGGTGTCCTCGGTGTCAAAGACGATCTTCTCCCGCCGGTAGCCGTCGCACACCTCCGACTCGAGCGTCTCGAGGTCGAGCGGGACCGCGTCGGGCTCGGGTCCGAGCAGCTCGGCCAGGCGGGCGCGTCGGCGCTCCAGCCAGGCCGGGAACTCGGCCGGGTCGTCCTCAGGAAGCGGGTCCTCGTGGGTCGTGGCGGCCAGCCGGGCCATCCACTGGTACCACGACGAATAGTTGCGGGCCGGCGGGGTGAGCACCAGGCCCCCGGTGTCCTCGCTCATGCTGGCCCCTTTCGCGGCATCGGTCCGGGCCAATGTAGGCGGCAGCGTGCGGAAACGGGGCCGCCCGGGCTCCGCGATTGAGGGCCTGCGCGACCTCGGGCACAATGGCCCCGTGACCCTCGCCACCTCCGTCAGCGTCCACCCGATCTCCCCCACCATCGGGGCCGAGATCTCCGGAGTGGACATCGCGCTGCCGCTGGCGCCCGAGGTGGTGGCCGCGGTCCGCGATGCCCTCAACGCCCACCACGTCATCTTCTTCCGCGACCAGTCCCTGACGGCCGAGCAGCAGGCCGCCTTCGCCCGGCAGTTCGGCATCGTGACGGAGGCCCACCCGGTGCTGCCCTCCATCGACGCGAGTCGAGAGGTGCTGGCCATCGACGGCAAGGTCGACCGCGCGAGCTGGTGGCACACCGACGTCACATTCCTGGAGACGCCGGCCATGGGCTCCATCCTCTACATGCTCGAAGCGCCCGCGGTCGGCGGCGACACCATGTGGGCCAGCCTGCAGGACGCGTACGACGGGCTGGCCCCACCGGTGCGCGCCATGTGCGATCAGCTCATCGCCATCCATCACGATCCGTGGTTCGCCGCGGACGTGGCCGAGCGCGGCGGCTACGAGTGGGACGGCACGTGGCGCGACAAGCTGCTGCCGGCCCTGCACCCGGTCGTGCGCACGCACCCCGAGAACGGGCGCAACGGCCTCTTCGTCAACCGGCAGTTCACCCGCACCATCTTCGGGCTGTCGGACAACGAGAGCGGCGCCATCCTCGAGATGCTCTACAACCACTGCGTCAAGCCGGAGTTCACCTGCCGCTTCCGCTGGCGCACCGGGTCCGTCGCCTTCTGGGACAACCGGGCGACGCTGCACTACGCGCTCGACGACTACGGGGACGCCGCCCGCTACGCACACCGGGTGACCCTGCGGGGCGACAAGCCCTTCGGGCCGGCGATGCCGCTGCCCGCGGGCTGACCGCTTCCTTGGCCGCCGGCCTGGGGGCCGACCTCGGCGTCGCCGCGGCGGCGTTCGTCGGGACCAACGTCGACAACTGTGTGGTGACGATGGCCATGGTGGCCGGCGCGCCGCTGGAACGGGCGCACCGGATCGCGGCGGGCCAAGTCATCGGGTTCGCCGTCCTGGTCGCGGTGTCCGCCGCGGCAGCGGCGGTACTGTTCGAGTTCTCGACGGCCGTGGTCGGCCTGCTCGGGCTCGTTCCCCTGGCCATCGGCGTGCGGGGCTTGGTCGCGCTGGTACGCGCCCACCCCGAGCCCGAGGTCAAGCCCCGGGTGGAACCGACCGGCGGCGGGCGGCGGCGCTGGCCCTGGCGCGGAGGGACCACGGGGGAACGGCGCGCCGTGGGCCGGAGCTTCACGGCGGCTGCGTTGGTCACCATCGCGGCCGGGGGCGACAACCTCGCTGTGTACATCCCCCTGTTCCGGGTGGGCGGGGCGACCAACGTGGGCGCCATCGTCGTCGCCTTCGTGGTCGGTGAGGTCCTGGTGACCTGGCTCATCCTTACGGGGGGGCGCCACCCAAAGGCCCGGAGCGTCATGCTGCGCCTCGGCCACCTGGCCGTCCCCGTCCTGCTGTGCTGCATCGGCGTGCTGGTCATGGTGCAGGCGGGGACCTTCACGCTCCTGTGAGTCGGCGCGACAATGAATGACGCCATGCCCGACCCCGTGGACGCGCTCATCCTCGACCTGCTCGAGTGGGTCGGCCCGACGCCCCGCCCCTACCACGAGGTCCTGGAGGTGTGGCGCACGTCGTGCCCGCGACTGCCCGTCTGGGAGGACGCCAACGACCGGGGGTTCCTCACCCGGCACCACGAGCCCGGACAGGGTCACCTGATCTCGGTCTCCCGGGCCGGTACCGACCATCTGCGGCGGCACCGCTCGGCTGTGCCCGCCTGAACCACGGCACCTGAGCACGGGGGACCGAGCAGCCGCGGCGCTGGCCGCGCCCGCGACGCCGTGGTTGACTTCGTCGCACGGCAGCGCAGCACCGACGAGGACCGGAGGGGCCACATGGAAGACCTGCGAGGCAAGGTGGCCGTGATCACCGGCGGGGCCAGCGGCATCGGACGGGCCGTGGCGGAGCGGGCGGCCGCGGAGGGCATGAAGATCGTCCTGGGTGACATCGAGGGGGGCCCGCTCAAGGAGACAGTCGAGGTCCTGACGGGCCGAGGGGCGGAGGCGCTCGGCGTGGTGACCGACGTCTCCGACGCCGCGTCGGTGCAGGCGCTGCGGGACCGGAGTCTCGACCGCTTCGGAGCGGTGCACCTCGTGCACAACAACGCGGGGATCGGCCTGGGCGGGCCCATCTGGGAGCTCAGCGAAGAAGACTGGCGCTGGATCCTGGGCGTCAACCTGTGGGGCGTCATCCACGGCGTCGCCACCTTCGTGCCGCTGCTCGTCGAACAGGGGGAAGGGCACGTGGTCAATACGGCGTCCATCGCCGGCCTCATCGCGGCACCGTTCCTCGGCCCCTACAACGCCACCAAGCAGGCCGTCGTGGCCATTTCGGAGACCCTCTTCAAGGACCTCGTGGCCGTTGGCGCGCCCATCGGCGTGTCGGTCCTGTGTCCCGGCTTCGTGCGGACGCGCATCGCCGAGTCCGAGCGGAACCGCCCCCACTGGGCGACCGAGCGCGAAGCGACCGGGGCGGCCGAGCTGCGGGGCGCCGTGCAGAACATGGTCGATGGCGGCATTGCGCCCGCCACCGTGGCCGACCGCGTCTTCGATGCCGTGCGCACCAACACCTTCTACATCCTCACGCACCCCGAGCTCGACGGCGCGGTCAAGACGCGCTTCGACGACATTCTGCAGCGGCGGCCGCCCAGCCCGACGCTCATCGCCTGAACTGCGCCACGCGGTCGTCGCTCGGGCGCGACGGCGCGCGAGGCCGCCTACTCATCACGAAGGACCAGCGCCGAAGCGGTGCGAGCCGCTCGGCGGCCGGGGAGCACGGCCGCCGCGTTCGCGAGCGCGAAGGCGGCGACCGCCGCGAGCAGCACCGACCACACCGGCACGGTGGGAGCGGGTACCGCCCCGATCTGCTCGGCGAACAATGTCCACAGCCAGCGCCCCAGCACGACACCGAGTGGGATACCGACGGCCACCCCGACGGCGGCGGCGATCGACGCGTGCCAAGCCACTGTGGCGGCCAGCTGGCGCTCCGTGAAGCCGAGAACCCGGAGCAGCGCAAGATCTCGACGGCACCGTCGCACCGACGCCACCAGGGCCAAGCCCAGAGCGACGAGCGCGGCGAGGGCGAGACCACCGGCGAGCAGGACCGGGGTCGTGCCCATGGAGCGGTAGTTCACGATCTGGGCGGGATGCTGCACGGAGAGGACGGTGGCGACGTTTCCCCCGCAGACTGAATTCGGTTGTTGCCGGGCGAGGACCTGGTTCGCCGCCGCCGAGAGTCGTCGCGCCGCTGCTTGCCCCCGCGGCGCGCTCAGACCCCCGCGTACACGCAACAGGACCATGTTGGGCCCGTCGCAGGACGGCGCGTAGCCCTGCGGGCCAAGACTCTCGGTCAGCGGGCCCGCGTCGGTGGGCACCAGGGCACCGGTCCCCATGGAGGTATGCAGCCCTTCTGCGATCCCGATGGCCGGCATGGTGGCGACGCCGGCGACGGTGAGTCGGATCGGCCGGCGTGGGTAGCCGGGCACGTACTGGAGGTCCACGGTGTCGCCAATTTGCTTGTGCAGCTGGGCCAGTGTCGCGGCGCCGAGAACGATCTCCCGTGACGTGGCCAGCCCGTGCCCCGAGACGATGGGCGGAGCGACTGCGGACCCGGGGTCCGCCAGCAACGTCGGGACCTCGACCCCGTCGAGCTGCAAGGTGACGAACGAGATTCCCGCGAACGACTGGACGGCGCGGTCGTGGCGGAGCTCCGCCACCGCCTTGTTCGGAACGGGTCCGTACCCGTCCGAGCTCTGCACGGCGTAGTCCCAGTTCCACCCGAAGAGGGCGGGCCGGGACACCAGCGTGTGCAGGCTCGCGCCGAAGGTCAGTGTCGCCGTCACGACGATCATGGCGATCACCGCCGAAAGAAGCGCCCAGCGGTAGGGGCCGGCGGCCCTGCCGCTGCGTGCGTCGACGGCAAACGATGCGCCGGCGACCGCGGACGGCGGCAGGCCCGAGCGCGCTGCCACCTGCACGGTGGACGAACGGCGGCCGGTGAAACGAATGCGCCGTTGCAGGCGATGCGGCGCTTCGAGATAGGCGATGACCACGGCCACTGCCGCCGGAACGGCGAACAGGACTGCGAAACCGGCACCGAGGACCGTCCAGTCGGCGTTCACCCCGCGGTCGGGGTAGACGGGTCGGACCGGACCAATCGGGAAGAGCGGCGACAGGGCCAATGCCACCGCCACAGCGAGGATGGATCCGACCAGGATCGATCCGACGATGCCGATGAGCCCGTCGAGCTCGGTCACCGCGGGGTCGGCCCCGACGGCCCGCATGACGACCAGGTCGCGTTCACGGGCGTCCAGCAGGCGTGCGATGACCTGGATCCCGAGGAGCAACGCAGCCAGGGCAGCAATACCGCCGAAGACTCCCAGTGCGAGCGCCTCGGGTCGTATCGACTGCTGGGCCTCCGCCTCGGTCTGTGAGGTGACCTGAAAGTCGGTGAAGTACTGCTCCGTCGAATTCCACCGCCTCTCCACGGCGGCAACGTCGGCCGCGCCTCCCCGGAGTTGCACGCCCAGGTAGATGAGGCTGGCGGACCCTACCGAATTCGTGAGAGCGGGCGTCGCGACGATGTAGGTGGGGAACTTGGCGATCTGATCCTGCACGACCTCCCGATTGAGCAAGCCGATGCCCACCACAATGAGAGTGATGCGTCGCACGGCACGCGAATCCGTTGTGATCGCCACCGGCACACGCGAACCGAGGTGCAGCCCCATTGCCGCGGCAGCGTTCTCGGTGACCATCACTTCGTCCGCCCGCGCCGGATCCGCCATCCGGCCGCTCGTGATCGCGAAGCGATCCTGGTTGAAGAGCAGACCGTCGACGCTGCCCACGACGATGACGTTGCTGTTCAGGCTCCGCTGTTCGGTCCTCCCGCCCTTCGTGAGCGACGCCCCGAGCCCCACGTAGCTCTCGACCGCCTTCACCTGCGGATAGGCGCGCACCGCGTGAATGAGGGCCTGGACATGGTCGGGTTGTCCGACACCCGGCCCGCCGCCGGCCGGCTCGATCATGAGGTCCGAGGGGTTGGACGCGGCCAGAAAGGTGGGGAACGACGATGCCGTCCGGCGGGCGGCGGCGAGCGAACCGAGCGCGACACCGCCGGCGAGGCCGATCAGGAGGACGAGGACGAGGTAGCTCGAGCGTTGTCGCCTCCAGCAGACGACCGATCTGTACCAGGCCGTCCGGATCGCCGAGGATCTCACCACCGCGGTCCGTCCCGGGGCGGGCGGCCCCTTGCGCTGCGCGCTGTGGCCGCCTCCATCCCTCCAGCCTGCAGGAACGTCAGCCCGTCGCCAATGGGGTCAGCAGGTGCCGCCACCTCGTGGTACCACGAGCATCGAGGGGGTCGGGGGCAGGGCGGCAGCGGGCCCGACGCCGTCAGCCCGACGGCGCCGGCAACGGCCTGAACGGCTGTATCGTCACCCAGCACGTCCCTTGTGGCTTGTGGTTCGTCTTCAGCCTGCACTGTGACGACGGGGGCACGTTGTTGTGGACCTTGACGACCTGGTACTGGGTCGGGCCGTAGAACTTGTTTGGCCCGAAGCTCCAGACGGGTGAGAGCGTGCCGGGGTAGTTCGTGATCTTCGACATCGCCTGCACAAAGGTGCGGCGGTTCAGGTCCTTGCCGGCGTTCTTGGCCGCCGTCGCGAAGAGCCCGACGGCCCCGCACCACGCCTGAATGGGTCCCTGTTCCTCGATATAGAAGCTCGTCGTGCCCGTGATCTCCTTGGGGTGATAGGCGTGCCACGTGTTGTAGCAGGAGCGCACACCCGGGTCGTAGCCACCCTGGCTCTCGGGCCGGTTGTCGTCGAAGCCGCCCAGCGTCTCGGTCGTGACGCCCTCCTGTCCGTTGAGCGCCTGCTCGTAGGGGACCGGGATCAGCCCCAACGCCACTTCGATCGTGGACTCGTAGTCGCTGAGGAGCAGCTGCGGGTAGTACTGCTGGGCGTTCTCCGCCCCGACGTAAGGGAAGAAGGCGTTCTCGGGGAGCAGCGGGACGACCGACTGCACGCCCTCGGACTTGAACTTCTCCACGGCCAACTGCGCGTCGGAGTTGGTGGTGGCTGTCTGGTCGGCGCTGCCGGCCACGGTCTGGACCATCGGGGTGATGCCGTCCTTCTTCAGGTCGGGCATGAGGTAGTCGTTCAGTGCGTCCTGGTCGGCTGCCTGGTCGGACACGACGACGCCGACCTTCTTGCCGTGACCCAGCCGGCCCGAGCTCTCTCCCCACTGGACCACGGCGGCCAGGACGGGCGCCATGTCCGCGCCGGTCCACCACAGGTAGGGCGAGCCCAGGTTCGTCCAGTTGGTCGTGGTGGACCAGGCGCTGAGGAGCGGGGTCTGGCCCTGCTGGGTCACGCAGAGCTGGTTGTCCCCCAACCAGGTGCCGATGCCGTCGACGACCGCGAAGACCGCCGGGCTGCCCTGGGTCCATTGCCGGCACAACGACTGCATGTTGGCGTCGTTGGTCGGGTCGAACTGGACGATGATCGGGTTGATCTTGCGGCCGTTGATGCCGCCGCTGTTGTTGATCTTGTTCACGAAGAGGTGAATGGCTGGGATCTGCTCGTTGTACTCCTTGTCCTGCGCGAAGCCTTCCTTCCCCGCCAGGCTGTTGATGGCGACGACCGGGAACACCACGTTGATGCTGGTGGCGGAGACACCGCGGCTGCTGGTGCTCGCCTGGCTCACCGGCGTCGCGGTCGTGCTCGACGACGCGACCTCCGCTGCGCCGGCGGTGCCCGATCCACCGGGCGTGCCTGCGGGGGCCAGGACCAGCCAGGCGATGAGCCCGATGACGATGGCGAGGATGATCAGCGCGGTCCGCACCTGTGTGGCGCGGGGGCGCCGGCGCAACCGCCGCCAGGACCGACCCAACGACGCCAGGGGATGCAACGCCCCCCGGTGCGCGGGAACTTCCATGCTCGCCTCCATGCTCACCCTCCTTCGCGGTGGCCTGCACCGCTGCCCTCCCCGATCGGGCCCGATGCCATCAGGGCCTCGTCGCTCGCACCAAGGTAGGCGGCCAGAGCCTTCGAATCAGCGCGGATGACCTCGGGCGGCCCGGCGGCGACCACGTGGCCCAGTTCCATGACCACGACGGTGGAGCAGAGCTCGAACACCAGGGGCACGTCGTGCTCCACCAGGACGATGGTGGTGTCCGCGACCTCGTGGATCCGGCGCAGCAGCGGAATAAAGGCTTCGGCCTCCCGCTGGGCGATGCCCGCGGTGGGCTCGTCGAGCAGCAGCAACCGCGGCCGGGCCAGGACGATGGAGGCCAGGTCGACCACCCGGCGTGTCCCCGTGGAGAGCTCGGCCGTACGGTGATGGCGGAACCGGTCCAGCCCGAAGGCGGCGATGATCTGGTCTACTGCCCCGAGCTTGCGTCGCTCGGCCCGCCGGGCCCACGGAAGGCGGAGTGTGGTCGAGAGCACGGCGACCTCCCGGCGCGCGTCCTCACTCAGGAGGAGGACGTCGAGCACGGTGAGCTCGGGGAACAGTCGGCAGTCCTGGAACGAGCGCACCATGCCGACGCTCAGGCGCTCCTCGGGCAAGTACTCGGCCAGGTCGATGTCGTCCAATCGCACAGAACCCGACTGTGGCGCCACCAACCCCGAGATCACGTCCAGCGTGGTCGTCTTGCCCGAGCCGTTGGCCCCGATCAACCCGACGATGGAGCCCGGCTCCGCTTCGAACGTCACCCCGTTGAGGGCGTGCACGCCCCCGAATTGCACGTTCACGCCGTCGACGTTGAGGCGGGCGGGGTGTACCGACACCGCCCCCTCGGCGACGGCCGTCATTGCTCGGCCCCGTCGGTGACGAGCGTGGGTGTGACAGGAGGTCCGGCCCGCCGCGAGCTCACCCGCTCCTGCGCGGCGCGGATGCCCACCGTCACCAGGTCGCCGGAGCGGTGGAGCAGCTCGGCCATGCCACCGGGGAGATAGAGGATGAACGCGATCAACCCGAGGCCACTCGTGATGAATTGGATCGTCTGGTTGGCGCCGAAGAGAGCGGGGAGGCCCTCGAGGTAGATGGCGCCGAGAATGGCGCCGGGAATGGAGCCCAACCCGCCGATCACGACCATGGAGATGATCACGAACGAGGTCGTGGGGTCGAACGTGATGTCGGTGTTGTTGAGCTGCTGGGTCGCGAAGGCGAAGCACACGCCCGCATAGCCCGCCATGAAGCCCGAGAGACCGAAGGCCAGCAGCTTCGTGCGCAGGATCGGGATCCCCATGGCCGCCGCCGTCAGCTCGTTGTCGCGCACGGCGACGAGTCGGCGGGCCACGCCCTTGTCGCGCCAGATGCGCACCATGAAGATGGACAGCAGCAGCACGCCCAGCGAGAACCAGGCGAAGGACTGCTGCGACGCGAGGCTGATGCCGAACAGTGAGGGGCGTCCGAGGAACGTGTACCCGGGGTCGGGCAGTCCCGTGCACAGCGTCTTGTTGATGCCGGGCACGGTGAAGCAGGGCGTGGCCAGCACGGCACTCTGCATGAAGATGGCGAAAGCCAGGGTGGTCACCGCCAAGAAGAGGCCGGGCATGCGCAATGCCGGCAACCCGACGATGATGGCCACGAGCGCGGTCACCGCGCCGCCGTAGAGCATCACGACGGGCAGTGGCAGCGAAGTGCCCAGATGCACGGCCACCAGGGCGCCCACGGCGACGAGGCCGAATTGCCCGAGCGAGACCTGGCCCGCCCACCCCGTGAGCATGGTCAGGCTCAGGGCGATGACCGAGAAGATGCAGATCTGGCTGAACAGGACGTTGTTGCCGACGGACAAGAGAGCCGGCAGCAGGACGGCGAGCCCGATGGTCAGCCAGATCCCGGTGACCGAGACCCGGCGGCGCAGCTGGTCGACGCCGGACCGCATGGTGGTGGCGGCGCCGTGCTGCCACGTGCTCCGCTCCCCCGTGCGCGCCCCCTTGCGCAGGGCGCCCACCCGCACCAGCAGGACGACCATGACGATGACGAAAATGATGAGCTGCTGCTTGGCCGGCGAGGGGACGTTCCACTCGAGCACCTCGAGGAAGACCCCCATCCCGACTCCTGCGATGAAGGCCACCGTCAGGTTGACCATCGCCCCGATGAGCGCCGCCGTGAGCGCGTACAGGAGCAGGTCAGGCGAGAGCGCCTGCGTGAGCGCGCTCGTCTGGTTCGGCGCGTTGAGGATGGCGGTGAAGGCCGACAACGCCCCGGCTACCGTCCAGGTCAGCGTGGACGTGCGGCGGATCCACACCCCCGAGAGGCGAGCGGAGTCCGCGTTCTCCGACATGGCACGCATGGCCAGCCCCCACGAGGTGAAGCGGACGGCCAGCACGAGGATCACCGTCACGATGGGGGCGACGATGAGGGTCAGCACCTCGGTGGGCGTGATGATGAACGGCCCGAGCGAGAACGACAGGTCGAAGGGCACCGGCACCGGCTTGTAGAGGTTGGACGGCCGGATGAAGGGCAGCGCGGTCAGGGCCAGCAGCACGTAGCTCAACCCGATGGTGGCCACCATCACCAGGACGCGGGGGCGACTGAACAGGCGGCGCAGGACGAGTTCGGACAAGGCGCCGGTGATGGCGGCCAGGCCGACGGAGAGCACGAGGCCAAACCAGTAGTCGAAGTGGAAGTCCGCCGTCAGCTTGACCAGGAACACGGCGGCGATGACGCCGATCTGGCCCTGGGCGAAGTTGAGGACCCGGTTGGTGCGGTAGACGAGCACCAGGCCCAACGCCAGCAACCCGTAGCCCAACCCGTAGAAGACTCCCTGGATGAGGACGAAGTTGGGGGCCGACAGGGCGAGCACGGGCGCCTAGTCCAGCCCGGCGGCTGCGGTGCCGAGGAAGACAGGGCGCAAGAGGTCGTCGCGGGCCATGAGCTCGGCGGTCGGGCCGTCGAAGCGGATCTCGCCGCGCTCCATGAAGAAGCAACGCTGCGCCAGGCTGAGGGCGCGATTCAGGCTCTGCTCCACCAGGATCACCGTGGTCCCGGAGTCGTTGATGCGCCGCACCATCCCCATCAGCCGCTCCACCGTCATGGGGGCCAGGCCGAGGGCCAGCTCGTCGATCATCAAGAGCCGCGGGCCCGTCATCATCACCCGCGACAGCGCGAGCATCTGCTGCTCACCGCCGGAGAGGGTGCCGGCGGGCTGGTCGAGGCGCTCGGCCAGCTCGGGGAAGGCCGCCAGTGCGTCGTCGTGGGCGGCCACCGCCTTGGCCCGGTCCCGACGCAGGGTGTGGCCCCCGATGCGCAGGTTGTCGCGCACGCTGAGCCCGGGGAACGTCATCTTCCCGCCGACGAGCAGGGCCACCCCCTGGTCGATGATCTGCTCCGGTTCCAGGTACGTCGAGTTCATGCCGAAAATGCGGACGACCCCCCGGTGGGGGTGCGACAGGCCCGACACGGCGCGCAACAGCGTCGACTTGCCCGCACCGTTCGTCCCGAGCAACGCCACCATCTCCCCCTCTTCGATCTCGAGGTTGATGTCGAAGAGCACCTGGTTCGTGTCGTAGAAGAAGTCGAGGTTGTGGATCTGGAGGGCCGGGATCTCACCGCCCGCCTGGCGTCGCTTGCCTTCGGTGTAGCGCTCGATCACGTCCTCGATCACCAGTGTGATATCCCGGCGCACGTAGCGCGAGCCGATGAGGAGGAGGACCCCGCCGATGGCGCAGACGGGGAAGATGAACGAGAGTGACACCACGATGCCGTGCAGGCCGCCGATGGCGTCGGAGACGGCGCCGAGCAGCACCGAGCCGGTGAA
The DNA here is from genome assembly GCA_963755375.1 of uncultured Acidimicrobiaceae bacterium. Taxonomy (GTDB): domain Bacteria; phylum Actinomycetota; class Acidimicrobiia; order Acidimicrobiales; family RAAP-2; genus Bog-473. The sequence continues at coordinate 2,163,130 of CAVWKG010000016.1, forward strand.
GCCGCCGAAGACGAGGGAGTAGACGCCGAACATGGCGAAGCAGATGGTGCGCATCTCGGGGGGTGCGGTGGCGGCCAGGGTGAGGAAGATGCAGATGGCCAGCGGCGAGACCGCGGCTTGCGCCAGGAACTGCAGGGTTACCACAAGCCAGAGCTGGGGCACGTAGAGCGACAGCACGAAGAGCCCCCCGTAGGCCGTGATGCAGATGCCCGCGATGACGAGCGGCCGCTGGGGGGCGCGGCGGAAGTAGCGGTCGCCGAACACGTAGGCGATGGGGAGCCCGAGGAAGGCGGCCAGGCCGATGATGGCGTAGATCTCGCCGCGCGAGGCGATGTCGAGGTGGAACTTGTCGATGAAGAACAGGTTCCCGAACAACGGTGCGCCCGTGCCGGCGAAGCCGAGGATGGCGACCGCCACCAGCTCGTAGTACAGCGAGCGGACCCGCAGGAGCCGGGTGACGGCGGAGCCGAGGAGGACCCGGGGGGCCTTCTCCTGCTGGGCGTGCAGGTCCATGCCCGACGCCTTGAGGATGTGGCTGCTCTCGTTGGCTCCCTTCTCCGGCTCGTGCAGCGTGAACAGGGCAAAGCCGAGTGGGATGCCGGCCAGCGCGACCAGCAACCCGTAGCGCCAGTTGTGGGCGATCGTCACGACGTAGGTGAAGATGAGGATCCCGATGGTCTGCGACAGGGGGTCCGACAGGTTGTGCCAGCTAAAGACGCGCCCGCGTCCCTCGGTCGGGTAGGCGTCCGAGAGGTAGGAGTTGTGCACCGTGTTGTTCACCCCGGTACCCACCGAGGCGGCCAGGTAGAGGAAGGCGAACCACCAGACGTTGGGCGAGATCGCCATCAGGGCGCCGAAGCAGGCGAAGATGAGCAGCGCCACGGCCGCCACCACCTTGCGGCTCCCCCGGTCGGCCCAGACCGCCAGCGGGACCGCCCACAGCAGCTGGGACACCTGGGCGATGAAGGCCACCGCGCCGAGCGACGCGTTGGACATGTGGAACGACGTCTTGAGGTTGGCACCGATGAGGTTGATGCCGTTGCCGAAGGTGCCCGGGACCAGGGCCGCGGCGGTCAAGAGGATGAGGGGGGCGTAGCCGTAGCGGCTCAGGATGCCGATGAGCGGCGGCGGCTTGCCCTCCCCGGTGCCAGGCATGACATCGAGGTCCGCCACGACATCGGGATCCTTGACCTGGGCCACCGCCTCGCGGAGCAGATCTTCAGGGACGGCGAACTCGAAGAGCGGATCGTCGGGCACCGGTTGGGGACTCTATCTCTGACACGGGCGTCAGGTATGAGTGCTCGCTCTCATGGGGTGTCCGCAACCGTGGCCACCGTGAGGGGGCCCTCGGGAACGACCGCCACCCGGGCCCCGGGACCGAGGCGCCCGAGTGCGGCGGCCACCGTGTCGTCGAGGTTGGGGGCGGGGGTCAGCAACGCGCCGGGGAACGCATACCTGTCGAGGCCCCCGGCGTGGAGGTGGACCTCGGCTCGGGCGAGCACGCGCCCGAGCACCTGGGCCTGCCAACGGTCGAGCTCGGGCGTCCCCGACGCGTCGGCGAGGTCGGCTGGCGTGCGCGCGCGTCGGCCAGGAGGCGAGCGAAGGCGCCACCGGCCGGCACCCCGTCCGCGCAGGCGGCCGCCATCACGATGATCCCGCCCGGGCGCACAATGCGCTCAGCGGCGGCCATTCCCTTCACCGCCTGGTAGAGATTGCGGTCGAGGGGGTACCCGCCGTTCGTCGACACCACGAGGTCGAACGACGCGGCGACCTCGCGTACGGCTGAAGACTGCACGTGGGCGCAGGCGGCATCATGCGCCGCGGGCAGCGGGCCGGCGAAGACGGCGGTCACCAGACGGGCTCGGTTGATCGCGACGTCAAGGGAGAGGTGTGGCGGCGCCAGGGCCGTGGCAGCTCGCACGAAATCGTGCACGGGGTTGCCCTCCCGCGCCACGAAGGTGGCCCGGGGGTCGGCGATCCGGCGCGGATGGTGAGCTTCCAGGATCGTCGAGCTGGCGGCGAGGCCCGGGCACACCGCCTTCGGGCCACCGCTGAAGCCGGCGAAGAAGTGGGGCTCGACGAAGCCGGTGACGATCCGCAGGTCGGCCTCGACGTACTCGCGCTGCAGGAGCACCGTCGCCCCGTCGACGGCACCCACCGCGACATGCGCATCGCTGGTCGCGTCGTGGTCAACGATGGCGTAGCGGCCAGCGATCTCGGGCCCGACCAGTTCTTGCATCTCGGCCGCGGCGGCCTGCCGGTGGGTCCCGGTGGCGCACAGCAGAACGATCCGGTCGTCGGGCACCCCGCCGCGAGCCAGCTCGTCCAGCAGCGGTGGGAGCACCGTACGGTTGGGCATGGGGCGCGTCAGGTCGGGGAAGACGACGGCGACCAGCTCCGCGCCCGCGACGAGGTCGCGCAGCGGAGGTCCGGACAAGGGTCTGCGCAATGCGGCGGCGAGCGCCGCCGCCTCGTCGCCGAGGCCCGGCTCGTCCACCGGCAGGACGACCTCGGCATTGTCGGGCACGTCGACCGATGTCCCGTGGCGGCCGTAGGCGAGCTCGACGCGCACGGTCAGGGCACGGGGTGATCGGGTCCCGGCAGCGACTCGGTGGCGGCCAGCACGGATTCCGCCACGTGGTCGACCCGCTGCCGCAGCCCGCGGTAGAGCTCGACGGCGGCCGGGGATGGCTCGATGACGGCCTCGATGGGGTCGAGTTGGTCGAGCGTGAGCCCCATGCCCAACGCCTTGCCGGCCAGGAGCGCGGCGCCGGCCGATGCCGCCTCGCCCGAGCGGTGGCGCAACGCCGGCATGCCGAGCACGGACGTGAGGACCTCGACCCACACGGGCAGCCCGGACCCGGCGCCTCCGAGCGTCACCCCCTCCGCGGTCGACCCGCCGAGGCGCCCGACCGTGACCACCTCCATCACGCGCAGCACGTCCCAGGCAACCGACTCCACCACGGCCCGCGCCATGTCGGCGGCGCCGTGCGCCGCGCCCAATCCGATGAATCCGGCACGGGCGTCGTCACGCCACCACGGGGCGCGGGCGCCGTCGAGCCACGGCACGGCGACCACGCCGCGCGCTCCGGGACCGCTCTCCGCCGCCAGACGCCCGAGGTCCTCAGTGCTGCGATCGAGCAGGCGGCCGAGCCAGGCCAGGAAGGAGCCCGCGGCCGAGAGCCCTCCTTCGAGCAGCCAACCCCCGTCGGCGGCGCGGGTCACCACGGCGCCGGCCGGCGACGGCACCGGGCGCTCGTGCACCGGCACCGAGACGTTGCCGGTGGTGCCCCAACTCACCATCGGGTGGTGCTCGGAGGCGCCGGAGCCCAGCACCTCGCACTGACGGTCGCCGGCGCCGATGACCACGGGTGTCCCCGGCCGCAGTCCGAGCTCTGCACCCGGCACCGGCTTGAGCTGGCCGACCACGGTGTCCGACGGCACGACGCTCGGGAGCTTGCCGAGCGCGGGCCCGGCCAGCTCGCGGACGGCGTTCCCGTCGAAGTCGTACAGCCCGCTGCGCGACGCAAATGTGGCGTCGGTCACAACCTGGTCGGTCATGCGGTAGACGATGAAGTCCCGCGGCGACAGGATCACGTGCGCGGCGTCGATGCGCTCGGGCTGGTGCTCGGCCAGCCAGGCCAGCTTGGCGGCGACCGCGCCGGCGTCGAGTGGGATGCCGGTGCGGGCCCGGTTGATGTCGTCGCCCCCCATGCGCTCGGCCAGCGCCCGAGCCTCGGCGGCGGCGCGGTGGTCCGACCACAGGATGCCCTTGCCGATCGGTTCACCGCGCGCGGTGACCGGGACGAAGCTCTGGCGGGCGCCCGAGCATGCGATCACGTCGACTTCGCCGAAGGCGCGGGGCGCCTGCGCCCGGGCCTCGGCGCAAGCGATGACGAGCGTCGTCCACCAGCGCAACGGGTCCTGCTCGGTCCAGCCGACCTGCGGGTAGCTCGTGGTCAGCTCGGAACGAGCCAGGGCCACGAGCCCGTCGTCCCCCCACAAGCCGACCTTGGTGACCGAGGTGCCGAAGTCGATCGTGAGGATCACCGGCCGCGCACCAGCGCGTGAACCAGGCCGGCCACCTCAGCCGGATCGGGGTCCTGGTAGATGGTGCGGCCCATGGCCATGCCGGCTCCTCCGCCCTCCATGACATCGCGTACCTCGTCGAGGACGTGATCGCGGCCCGCCGCGGTGCGCGGCCCACCGAGGAACAGCACCGGGACGCCCACGCTGGCCACGACGCGGGCCACGGCACGCTGGCGCTCGATGCCGGGAGGCACTGCGGGCACCGGGACCTTGATCACCGGCGCGCCCATGTCGTGGGCGATGATCGACGCCATCACGATGGCGTCCGGATCGCGGCGGATCCGCCCCTCGTGCCACACCAGCGGTTCGATCAGGGCCTCGAGCCCCTCATGGCGCGCCTGCTCGAGCACCTGGCCCAACAACTCGAGCGCCGACGCGGTGATCGGGTTGTCCATGTCGATACGCGTCATGTGCTTCACGCCCGACCAGCCGTCCGTCGCCGCCCGCGCCACGCTGGCCACCAGGCGGTCGTCCAGCTCGAAGGCGGAGCCGGCGAGTCCGGTGCGGTTGATGGACAGGTAGGTGCGGTGGAGCGCGGTGAGATGGCCCGCCTCGGCCAGCCCGGCCAGCGGTTGCACCGTGGCCAGGATCCCGTCGCACGACGGCATCGCCTGGACCAGCGCTCCGAAGAACTCGGCCCAGTTCTCGGTGGTCAGCACGGCTCGGGCGCGGTGGTCCGCCGCCAGGATGAGGGCCGGCGTCGGCAGCGGAGCGGGACGCGTCATTGGGCGCCGGCCAGCGCCAGCACGACCTTGGCCACCGACGAGAAGTCCTCCCGCCCGTACCCGGCGGCACTGGCCGCCGTGAGCAGCTGGCGAGCCGCCGCCGTCGTCGGCACGGGGACACCGCAGCGCACCGCGTAGGCCATGGCGAGGTCGAGGTCCTTGGCCATGAGGTCGGTCATGAAGCCCGGCTGCCACCCGTTCGACGCCGGGCTCTCGGGGATCACGCCCGCCACCGGCAGGCGCGTCCGCACGGCCACGCAGTCGCCGGTGGCGTGGGTGAGGACCAGCAGCAGCTTTTCCATGTCCACCCCGGAACGGACGGCCATGGCGGTCGCCTCCGCCGTCGCCGTCATCTGCGCGGCGTAGATCACCTGGTTGCACAGCTTGACGACCTGGCCCATCCCCGGGCCACCGACGTGCACGACGAGCCCGGAGAAGGGCTCGAGGGCGCGCTCCACGTCGGCCAGGGTGCCGGCGTCACCGCCGACCATCAGGGTGAGCGTCCCCTTCTGCGCACCGCCCGTGCCACCCGAGAGCGGCGCGTCGAGGTAGCGCGCTCCGGTCTCCCCCACCCGGGCGTGCTGGGCTCGTTCCACCTCGGGGTCGATGGTGGAGCAGTCGACGACGGTCTTACCCTCGCCCAGTTCCGGCAGCATGGCGTCCACCACCTCGATCACCTCGGGCGAGTTGGGAACGCACAGGACGATCACGTCGGAGGCCTCGGCCACACCGAGCGGCGAACCGCCGTCGGCGGCGCCCTGGGACACGGCGGCGTCGATCGGGGCCCGGCCGCGCGAGGCGACCGTCACGTCGTGCCCGGCCCCGACCAGGTGTCCCGCCATGGGCAGCCCCATGGCGCCGAGTCCGATGAATCCGATGCGCATGCGTGTCCCTTCCGACGTCCCCGTCAACGTGAGGCGAACTGGGGGAGCCACTCCGCCGTACCGGAGAGGAGCCCGTCGACCATGGCGTCGGTGATGTGCAGATCCCCCCGGCCGGCCAGCGGGTCGAGGGCGAATGCCTCCGCCGCCAGTGTGCGGTCCCCCCGCAGCGCCGCTTCGACGGTCAACTCCTGGGTGGCTACGTGGCGGCGGACGATCTCGTCGTAAGGGGAGGGCAGCGTCGTACGGTCGCGGCCGCGGATGCCGTCACCGTCGATCACGCAGATGGATTCGATCACGGCGTCGGGCGGCAGCCCGACGGCCTGGCCCGTGTTGGGGATGTTCACCGGCGCCTCGAAGGGGTCGCCGGTCAGCATGGCCTCGATCATGGGCGACGGCAGCTCGCCCGACTGCCAGGTCTGCAGGTCCTTGGTGCCGGCCAGCCAGGCATCGACGTCGGACACGTACTCGGCCTGGTGCGCCTCACGCCGCGCGATGGGGCTCAGCTCGATGTTGTAGGCCGCGCCCCATTCCGACTCGGGCGTGAGGGCGAAAGAGACGAACTCGGCGATGTGCCGGTCCCCCGCTGCCGGGAAGGTGCCCCAGCGCTCCAGCAGGGTCAGCTTGAAGAGGTGCCGCTCGGCGAAGTCGAGCTTCGAGAACTTCTCCGCCTCGGGGCGTCCCGGGTATGGGGCCAGGGATTCCAGGCCGCCGACCTCATCGACCAGGTTGCGCAGCGCGTCGAAGCCGTCGGCGCCGTCGACTTCGAGCGAGGTCAGGACCGGGAAGTGGTTGACGCCGGTCACCGAGGCCGAGACGGCCTCGAAGGGCCGGCCCAGGGCGATGGCCAGATCCATGCAGAAATTGCCCACCTCATGGCAGAGCCCGACCGTCTTGATGCTGGTCTCCCGGCACACCGACCGGGTGAGGGCCGTCATCGGGTTGGTGATGTTGAAGAGCCAGGCGTCGGGACAGCGCTCCTCCATCGCCTGGCCGATGCCCACGAGGACGGGGATGTTGCGCAAGGCGCGGTTGATGCCGCCCGGCCCGACGGTGTCGCCGACCGTCTGGGTGATGCCGTGGGCGGCCGGCACGTCGAGGTCGACGGCCATGGAGCGAAAGCCCCCGGTCGAGATGCACACGATCACGAAGTCGGCGCCGTCGAGGGACCTCTGGAGGTCGGTGGTGGCGGCGACCGTCGCCTTGGCGCCCATGGCCTCGTTCAGCTTGTGAGCGAGCGCCTCCATTTTGGGCAACGGCGCGGGATCGATGTCCTCGAGCACGAGGTGCATGCCGGCGAGCGCCGGCGTGCCGAAGAGGTCGGCCATCAACTCCGGACCCCACTGATAGCTCCCGCCGCCAACGATCGTCACTTGGGTAGGCACGCCGCCACAGTACAGTCCTGACCGTGGTTCGCCTCAGGCGTCGCGCCCCCTTGGCGCTCGCGGCTGTCTTCTTCGGCAGCGGGGTCGTGCATCTGGTCCGCCCGCAGGCATTCGCGTCGATCATGCCGCGCACCATCCCCGAGGAGCACCACACCAACCTGATCTACGCGAGTGGGGTGGTCGAGCTGGTCTGCGCCGCGGGGCTGGTCCGGCGCACGCGCTGGGCCGCCGGCGCCAGCCTCGCCACCCTGGCTGCGGTGTTCCCGGCCAACGTCCAGATGGCGCTCGATGCCGGGACCGGGCGCAACGCCGGCCCCTCGGACAGCCGCGCCGTTGCCTGGGGCCGACTCCCTCTGCAGCTGGTCCTGGCCTGGGCGGCGTTCCAGGCGCGACCCGAACGGGGCTGACCGTGGACATCCGGGTGCTCCGCCCCGGCGACGATGGGCTCGTGGCGGCGGCCTCGCACCTGTTCGACGGCCCGGCTCGGCCCGACGCGACGGCTCGCTTCCTCGCCGAGGACGGCCACCACCTGCTCGTCGCCTACGACGGCGACCGGGCGGTGGGGTTCGTCAGCGGGGTCGAGGTCACCCACCCCGACAAGGGCACCGAGATGTTCCTCTACGAGCTCGCGGTCGACGACCCATTCAGGCACCGCGGCATCGGGCGGTCGCTGGTGGAGCGCCTCGCTGCGCTTGCCCGCGGGGCCGGCTGCTACGGCATGTGGGTCGTCACCGACCATGACAACGAGGCCGCCCGCGCCACCTACGAGGGAACCGGCGGAGTACCCGAGACCCGGCAGGTCGTGGAGGTCTGGACCTTCTAGACCACCACCGGCTTCGGTCAGGCCTCGGCTTCGACCTCGTGGAGCCGCGCGCTCCGGACCGGCGGCCCGCCCGGACGGGTCAGGAGCGCCAGTGCGGCACGCGCGCCCTCTTCACCCTCGAAGACGACGACACAGGTCCCCGTGCCGTCCCCATCGTTGAGCCAGACGCTCCTGACGAAGCCGGGAAGCGCTCTCACCTCGGGAATGACGTAGTCGCTGAGGATGCCGAGCCGGTGCGCCACGTCGGAACCGGGGTCGATCGTCACCTGCACCACGGCTGCGTGCGCCACCGATTCGACGCTACCGGTTCACGACAGCCGCTTCTCGCCCCAGAAGCAGGCGAACGGGTTGTCGTTGTAGGGCGGCACCTCCACGTAGCCCGCGGCGCGATAGAGACGCCCCGCGTGAACCTGCCTGGGACCGGTGTCGAGCCGGGTCGCTTCGTAGCCGAGGCCCCGGGCCGCGTCCTCGAGCGTCCGGAGGAGCGCCGCCGCCATCCCGCGCGAGCGGGCCTCCGGGCGGACATACATCCGCTTGATCTCCGCCATCCCGTCAGCGAGGCGGCGCAGCCCGCCGCCGGCGACGGCCTCCGCACCCTCGTAACCGACGTAGTAGGCGCCGCCGGGTGGGCGCAGCTCCGCCGGCGCCAGCGGCGGGTTGTCCAGCCGGCTGAACGTCTCGTACACCTCGTTGAGCTCGGCCCGCATGGCCGCCAGCAGCTCGGAGGCGGGCGGCTGCTCGGGGTCACACCGCTCGAAGTGGACCGTCCCCGGATCGGGGCGCCGGACCGGGCTCACGGCACCCGGTCGGGGTGCAGCGCCTTCGCCATGCGGTGCATCCCCTCGCGCCACGGGACGCTCGTCGGGCCAGCCAGCTCGTGCATGCGGGTGGTGTCGATCTGCACGCTGTCGATGGTGTTCGCCGTGGGCTCGAAGCGCGCCTCGGTGCCGGCGAGCCCGGCGAGGTAGGTGCACCACTCTTCGATGCTGACCGGCTCGCTCCCGCCCCAGTTCACGGTCACCGCCGGCACCGCCGCGGCGGCGAGCAGGCGCGGCACCATGGCGAGGATGTCGTCGGCGTGCAGGGGGTGGTACACGCTTGGCGCGTCGACGTGGACGGGGACGGCGTGGCCCGACATCATCATGTGCAGGTGGATGGCGGGCCAGCCACCGTTGTCGCCGTAGGGCACCGACAGACGGGCAATGGTGGTCGGGAGCCCGAACCGCTCCGCGCCCCACCGTGCCGTGCCCTCCGCGGCGATTTTGCTGATGCTGTAGGTACGCAGGAAGGGCCAGACTCCGTGGTTGTCCCCGAGTGGTCCCTCCTCGTCGAAGACACGGTGCCCCTCGGGCTTGTACACGGCGGTGGAAGAGCAATGCAGGAAGGCTCGGGCGCCACGGTGGTGCTCCATCAGATAGGCGAGGCCGCCGCTGTTGGCCGCCAGGTCCTTCTCCCAATCGTTCGTCTTGGCGACCGCGAAGTGGAGCACGTAGTGGGCGTCCTCGGGCAGCTTGCCCACATCGCCCGAAACCAGGTCGACCGGCACGCACTCGACACCGGCGGCCTCGAGCTCGGCGCGGGCGACCGCGTCGGAGAACCGGGCCGCCCCGATGACGCGATTGTCTCGGGCGAGCGCCGTCGCCAACGGACGCGCCACCTGCCCCGTGACGCCGGTGACGACGATGGTGCTTGCCTGCAATTTGTCTGGACTCATACGCTCCTTCGTACTCGCTACGCTGCCCGCGTGCACCTCTTCGCCGCGTTCCTGGGTGGTGAGCTCGGGTCGGGCCGCATCGGCGAGGACCATGAAGTCGTGTTCGTGGTGGCCAAGGACATGGAATCCGCCCGGCGGGCCGCGAAGGCCAAGTGGGGAGGCGACGGCCGGGCCCATGTCGACGCCCTCACCCGGTTGGACATGATCGACGGCTTCGCCGTGGGGCTCGACCCGGCCGGGACCGGCGACACGACCGAGACCGAGGGCTACAACTAACCTTCAGACGGACGGCGACAGACCCCCGTCGAGGTTGATCGCGGAGCCCGTCAGATACGAGGCGCGCGCCGACAGGAGGAAGCATCCGAGGTCGCCGAACTCAGCGGCACGGCCGAAGCGGCCGAGCGGAATGCCGGCATCCTCGGCGAAGCGGTCGTAGAACGCCCGCGGCTCGGTCCCGGAGCCTGCGGCCATGCGGATCCACTGGCCGCTCTCGATGAGCCCAATGAGGACGGCGTTGACCCGGATGCCGTCGGGAGCGAGCTCCTTTGAGAGCGCCTTCATGAGAGCCATGCCGGCGGCGCGGATGACCGAGCTCGGCTCACTGGATGCGCCCGGCGCCTTGGCCGCCAGGGCCAGCGTGAACAGGACGGCTCCCCGGCTCGCCCGCAGCTGCGGGAGTGCCAGACGGGTGAGCCGCACCGCGGCCATCAGCTTGAGCTGGAAGTCCGCCTCCCAGGTGGCGTCATCGACCGTTCCGATGGAGCCGGCGGAGGCGCGCCCCGCGTTGTGGACCACGCCGTCGATGCGCCCCCAGCGAGCCACCGCGGCGTCGACGAACGCCTCGAGGTCCCCGGCCCGCGACACGTCGGCCCGTTGCGCCAGCACGTCGCCGCCCGCCGCCTGCACCGCTCCCGCCGCGGCGCGCAAGCGCTCCTCGTCGCGGCCGCAGACGGCAACGGCCGCGCCCTCGGAGGCCAGCTGCGTGGCCAGTGCCAGCCCGAGCCCGTCGGTGCCCCCGGTGATGAGGACTGCCTTGCCGGCCAGTTCGAGATCCATCCGTCAATCCTCCTTCAGCGCGGCGGTCGTCATCTCCGCGAGGAAGGCATCGGCCTCCCGCTGCGAGCGCAGGCGGACGAAACGCAGCCCCGCCCAGCGCGGGTCGTGCTCGGCTGCCCCGTAGCGCTGACGGTAGACCCGGTGCCGGGTGGCCGCCCACGCGATGATCGACTTCTCGGGGTTGAACGAGAACAGGTTGGACCAGGGCTCCTTGTTCCCGTTCCAGAGCTCCTGGCGCGTGACCGTGCGCCGCACCGTCCGCCTGACCGTGCGCGCCATCACCGTGACGTACGGCAGGTCGAACCAGACGACGGTGTCGGCCCGCTGCCAGACGATGTCCCGCACGGTCGAGTAGTTGCCGTCCACGACCCAGCGGGGCGCCTCGGTCACCTCGCTGACCCGGGCCTTGAAGGTGTCGTCGTCGAGCGGCGTCCAGCCGGGCTGATGGAAGATGGCGTCGAGTTCGATCGTCGGCGCATCCAAGGCACGCGCCAACGCGCGACTCAGGGTCGTCTTGCCCGATCCCGAGCAACCGACCACGGCGACCCGTTCGATGTCAGCGCTCCTGTTCGGTCGGCCTGATCAGGATCTCGTTCACGGCGACGCGGCGGGGCTGCGTCACGGCATAGCGGATGCTCTCGGCGATGTCCTCCGCCTGCATGATCTCGATGCCCCCGAAGGTCTGGGCCATGCCCTCCAGGATCTCGGGCCGGTTGTGGAAGGCCAGCTCGGTCGCCGTCGCCCCGGGCTCAATGAGGGTCACCCGCACGTGCCGGGCCGTGACCTCCTGGCGCAGTGATTCGCTGAAGGCGCCAACGCCGTGCTTGGTGGCGTTGTAGACGCCGCTATTCAGGCGGGCCACCCGCCCCGCCACCGAACTGACGTTGACGATGTCGGCCACCGAGCGCGGCTCGCTCGCGGCGGAGCCGAGCAGGTGGGGCAACGCGGCGTGGGTGCAGTAGAGCAGTCCGAGCAGGTTGAGGCCGACCATGCGCTGCCACTCTTCGAGGGGCGCATCGACGATCGGCCCCAGGAGCATGACGCCGGCGTTGTTGACCAGCGTGTCCAAGCGGCCCAGCTCCGCCACCGTGGTGGCGACAGCGCGCTGTGCCTCGGCGGGATCGGTGACGTCCGCCTCCACCACGAGGGCCGTCCCCGCGCCGCCGAGGCGCTCGGCCAGGGCTTCGAGGCGGTCGCGTCGCCGGGCCACCAGCGCCAGCGTCGCTCCCTCGTCGGCCAGGGCAACGGAGGTCGCCTCGCCGATGCCACTGCTGGCGCCGGTCACGAGGGCCACGGTCCCCTCCAGTCTCTTCGTCATGGTGCCTCCACCTCGGTCTCGCCACGGCCGCCCGGCCGTCACCACGGTCTAACAGGACGCAGTGCCGTGCGGGAACACCGCGTCGCCCGTGCTGGTGGGCGGTCAAGGGGCGCCGGAAGAAAACGTCCCCCACTATTCGGCCCCGGTCGGCTCCTTCGTTGCCACGTCGCCCGCGCCATTCTCGAAAGGCTCGATCCCGAACAGCCCAACCGGAACGCCGAGTTCCGACGGTACCCGGGTCGGCGTATCCCGGTTGAGCACCTCGCCCCGGAAGTACGCCGGCCTTATGGCTTGGTATGCGAACATCAACACGATGCCCAGGAGTACCGCTCCGAAGTCGAGGACGAACACGCCGCCCATGTGCCAATGCGTGACCGGCATGGTCCACGACGTGTAGCTGTTGACCGGCTTCCAGTAGTACCAGAAGGCCCAGAACATGGCGAACCACAGCATCACCCAACCCGCCAACGGCAGGATCCCGCGCAACCACAGGTTCCGCTGGCTCTGACGGAGCGTGCTGCGGAAGTACCAGGCACAACACAGGCCGGTCAGGCCGTAATAGAAGGCGATCCATACCCCCAGGGCCGAGACCGAGTCCTGGATCACCGCGTTGCCACTCGAGACGTAGTTCATGATCACGTAGAGCGCGACGGAGATCCCGCCCATGGCCAGTGTCGACGTGGTCGGGGTGAGGAAGCGCCGGTGGATCTTGGAGAAACTGCTCGGGATCGCCTTGAAGACGGCCATCGACAGCGTCGTCCGAGCCGTGGGGAGGATCGTCGTCTGGGTGGAGGCGGCGGCCGAGCTCAACACCATCAGGACGAGCAGCTTGGTCAGGAAGGTACCGAACCCCGAGGTGCCAAAGATGGAGCTCCCGAGCACCGTCAGCACGTCACCGTTGTGGTTCGGGTTGCTCAGGCCGATTCCGGTCGATCCGATGCCGGCGTAGGACTGGGTGGACATGATCACGAGGGCGTAGGTGGCGAGGAGAATGACTGTCGACGTGACCGCGGCCCGACCCGGGATCTTGTCGCGCTCCTTGGTCTCTTCGTTGACCGACACCGCGGTGTCCCACCCCCAATAGATGAACAGCATGAGGGTGAAGCCGACCATGAAGCTCTCCGGGCTCGGCACGTCAAAGGGGTTGAACCACGTCCACGAGGGAGCGATGTGGCCGACCGGCGCGTGCCCGGATCCCACCTTGACAAGGGCGACGACGGAGAGGACGAGCAGCATGGTGATCTCAATGCCGAGCAGCGCCTTCTGGAAGTTCGCCGAAATCTCGATCCCGACGTAGCAGATGGCCGTCATGACGATGATCCACCCGACGCCCACCAGCAGCACCCAACCGCTCGTGGCATTGGCGGCGATGCCACCCGCGCCGAACAGCTGGAAGACGTAGTCGGCCGCCACCTGGGCCAAGCTGGCCATCACCAAGATGTCGGCCACCACGATGCCCCAGCCGCCCCACCACCCCGTCTTCGGTCCGAAGGCGCGGGCACCCCACGTGAAGGTCGTGCCGCAGTCAGGGTCCGCGCTGTTCAGCGCCTTGTAGCCGTAGGAGATGAACAGCATGGGCACGAAGGCGATGATCGCAATGATCGGTGCCTGCAACCCGTTGATGGCGATGACGACGAATCCGAGGGTGGCGGCCAGGCTGTACGCAGGAGCGGTCGAAGCCACCCCGACGACAACGGAAGAGACGAACCCGAGGGCTCCCCCCTTCAGCCCCTTCTCGCCGACGTCCTCGTGAGCCCGTGCTGCATCAAGGTGAACCATGGTCGGCCCCCATCCTTTTTCCAGAGGATTTGGCCCGCACCATACTCAAGACCCGCAAGAATTTCCTTACATTTTCACTGATCTCGTCTGTTAGTCGGGTTCTGGCCGCTCTTTCGTCGGGAGTGGGACCGCTGGGTGCCCGATATCGTCGCCCGTCAGTGCCGACCGGCTTCCGCCTGCCCGATGCCCTCGCGCAGCTTCTGGAGGCTGGAGGACAAGAGGCGCGATACGTGCATCTGGCTCACCCCGACCGCCGCCGCGATCTCCGACTGGGTGAGACCCTCGATGAAGCGCATACGGAGGATCGACTGCTCGCGCTCCGGGAGCGTGGCCAGGGCGGGACCGAGGAGGGCCCGGTCCTCCACCGAGTCATAGTTCCCGTCCTGCTCGCCCAGCCGTGCCGACAGGGGGTCGTCCTCGCTCTCCGAAGCGTCGATGGACGCGGCCCGATACCCCTGACCGGCTTCGATCGCCTCAATGACCGCTTCCTCACTCGCCCCGGTCGCTTCGGCCAGCTCGGCCACGGTCGGGTTACGGCCGAGCTGCTGCACCAGCGCGCCGGTGGCATGCCCGAGCTCGAGATAGAGCTCCTGCACCCGGCGACTGGCGCGTACGGCCCATCCCTTGTCTCGGAAGTGCCGCTTGAGCTCGCCGATGATCGTCCGTGTGGCGAACGCGGCGAAGTCGACACCACGGGACGGATCGAAGCGGTCGACGGACTTGACCAGCGCCACCGATGCCACCTGCACCAGGTCGTCCAATGGCTCACCGCGGTGGAGGAAACGGCGGGCGAGCTGATGGGCCAACCCCAGGTTGGAGGTGATCAGCTCCTCGCGCTCGAGCGGATCAAGGGCTGGACGGTCAGACTCCTCGCCGTCCGACAGTGGCCCGGGATCGTGTTCCCGGCCCTCCGTCACTCGGCATGCCCCACCCGGCGCTTGCGCAGCCAGGCACGAACCGAGCCGTCCCGGCTCTCTCTGCCGTGCTCGTCCACGAGCGCGTCAAGGATTTGCTCGCTCAGCCGGGCAATTTCGTCCCCGTCTGGCTGCGGAACGCTCGCGACCCCGGCCCGCTCAAGCGTGCACTCGACCCCGATGGCCTCGCCGAGGACGGTGAGCTCGAGGCGGAGGTCCCCGTGCTGCGCATCACTCCCCTGCAGTGTCAGGAGGCACAGCTCGCCCACGGCCAGCCGAAGATCCTCGAGCTCCTCGATGTCGAACCCGGCACGGGCGGAGATGGCGCTGGTGACCAAACGGGCGAGCACGATGAGATCACCCCTCGCCGGAAACTTCAGCTCGATCCGATCGCCGGTCTCCAGCTGGTCGGTCGTCTCGGTCACGCGGCTCCCGCGGACTCCAGCGAGTCCGCGATGCTGAACACACTGGTCAGGCCGGTGATCTCGAAGATCTTGACGATACGCGGGTCCGCGACGACGACATGCAATTCTCCGCCCAGTTCGCGACAACGCTTGAGGGCGCCGACAAGGACGCCCAGTGCCGTGGAGTCCAAGAACGTCACCCCGAGAAGGTCGAGGACCACCGTGGCTTCGCCCTGGGCGATGACGCGGTGCAGGCACTCCCGCAACTGCGGAGCGGTGGCGACGTCGATCTCCCCGCTGACCGCGATCACCGGAGGCTTCGAGCCCGCCAACTCCTCTATGTGAAAGTCCTGATCCACTCCGCCCTCCTATGGGCACATCCTGGGCCATCCCGAGGACGACGTGCAATGCCGATTGGCCAAGCCGTTCTATAGCCGATCGAGCGCGAAGCTAAACCTCCTGGGAGCGGGCTGGGTTTCCGTCCGGGCGCGCACGGGTAGGGAGTTGGCGTACAACCCCGGTGAACGGCGCGAGTGGAAGCAGGCCACCCGACGAGGGGAATAGCGTTTTACACGAGCCCGCCGACCCGGGGGAGTACGTGCCCGAATCAGGAGACGAGCAGCTTCCCACCACCCCTCGGAGCGCCCGCGCCGATCGGGCCGAGGCGGTGGCCACGCTTGTCGCCCTCATCTGGGCATCAACGGTGGCGATCGTCTTCGCGGTCTACGGGGGAAACATCTCGCTGGTCGGGCTGCTGGCCATCTCCCCCTTTCTCGCGGCTCCCTTCGCCCGACCCTCGCGCGTGGCGCTGGTCGGTATCCTGTCGGCTTTCTTCGCCCTGGTCATCAGTACGCCGACACACAGCTACGGAGAGCTGAACCACACGCTGCGCGTCGTGACGATGCTCGCGGCAACCGCGGTGGCGATGTGGATCTCCTATCTCCGTGGGCAGCGCAACGTCCAGCTGTGGACTGCCCGCTCCGAAACCAGGAACGAGCGGCGCCGGCGGGTCGCGGCCGAGACGGCACAACGGATGCAGGCCATGGCGCGAGCGCTCACGACGGCCGCCGACCCGGCACAAGTGGCCGACGCGGTCTTCGCGGCCATGCGCGACGAGCTGCGCGTCGATGCGTCCACCTTCGCCCTCCTGGACGAGCGGGGAGTTCTGCAGACGCTCCGGAGGTTCGGATATGCCCCCGACGACCCGACCGACGGAGTCCTGGCCTCGCTGCAACCCGACGGTCCGGTCCTTGGCGCCAATGTCGCCTTTTTCTCCGAGACCGTCGACGACTTGCAACACGAACGCCCCGACATCTACGCATCCCTCAGATCGAATCAGTTCCGGGCACTCGCCATCATCCCCTTGGTCGTGTCGGACCGTACGATCGGCGCCGTCGTCGTGCACTGGGACGACGAGCGCGAGATCTCCGAACCCGACCGGACCTTCCTCTTCACCATCACCGGCGCGGCCGCCCAGGCGGTCGAACGGGCCCGGCTGACGCTCACCGAGTTCGTCAACCTGGAGCGCAGCCAACACCTGCACCAGCTCAGCTCGGCGCTAGCCGCCGCGACGACACCGGGTGACGTGGCCCATGCCGCCATTGCCGGCGGCCGGCGTGCCCTGGGTGCGCAATCTGCCGTGGTGCGCGTGCCGGCCGCCGGCGAGAACGGTCTGGCCTGTCTGGCCAGCAGTGGCCATCCGGCACTGCTGGCCCGCACGATGGTCCCCCTCGAAGGGAGCCAAGCGGGCAGTTGCTTCTCGCACGGGAGGACTGTCCTCGCCGGCATCACTGCCGAGGACGATTTGGAAGACGCCGGCGTGTCCGCCGAGATCGTGCCCCGGGTCCTGCGTGACCTTCCCACGCCGGTGACCATCGTCAGCGAGCCACTGATCGGGAGCGTCGGCCCGCTCGGAGTTCTCTCACTCGCCTTCGTCGCCCAACCCGAGCTAAGCGAGCCCGACCGGCGGTTCCTTTCGACGTTGGCGGGCCTCACCGCTCAGGCCATGGAGCGGGCCCAGGTGTTCGAACACGAACGCGAGGCCTTGCGCGACGCGGAGGCCGGGCGCGAGCGGTTGTCCCTCCTCTCCGAGGTCACGCGGCTCTTGAGCTCGAGCCTCGAGCCGACGACCGTGATCCGGCGGACCATGAGCCTGGTCGAGGGCAGGCTGGCCGACTCGTGCTCGGTACAGGTACCCGGGGAGAACGGGCTGGTCCGGCTCGACGTGCGCGAGCCCAGGCCGCTCTCCCTCGACCGCGCCGGCACCGCCAAGAGCGTGCACGACGTCCTCCCGTTCGGATCCGACGCGCCTGCCGCCCTGGCCTTTCGCACGGGGCGCACCCAACTGGCCCCTCTCGATGCTGGTGAGGATGGCGCAGACCCACTGGTCACCGCCACGGCGTTGGCGGTGCCACTCACCGCCAACGGCGAAGTCATCGGCGTGATGACCTTCGTCGACGGACCGGGTCGGCTCTTCGAGGCGGACGACGTCTCGTTGGCCACCGAGGTGGCGAGCCGGGCCGGGGTGGCCCTCTCGAACGCCACGCGGTTCCAGCGGGAGCATGTCGTGGCGGACGTACTGCAACGCGCCGTCCTCCCCGATTCACTGCCCGACGTCCAGGGCCTCCTGCTCGACGCCGAGTACCGAGCGGGCGTGGCCGGGACCTACGCCGGAGGCGACTGGTACGACGTGTTCGAACTCGGTGACGACTCGGTTTTCTTCAGCGTGGGCGACGTCATGGGCAAGGGTGCCCCGGCCGCCGCACTGATGGGCCAGGTGCGAAGTGCGATCCGCGCCTACGCCGTATCCGGCCTGTCGCCGACGGAGGTGCTCTCCTCGCTGGATCGCCTCTTCGACACGCTCATCGAAGACAGGGTCGTCACCGCTGTCGTCGGGACGATCACGCCCTCGACCGGACGGGTCGTTCTGAGCAACGCCGGTCACCCACCGCCGCTGGTGGTGCGCGCCGACGGCAGTGCGACCTTTTGCCCCATGCAACGCACGCTTCTCATCGCGGCCGGGTTGAGCGGCGCGCCGCGGCCGCGGGACGAACTCGTGCTGGACCGCGGTGACTCGCTCATCATGTACTCGGACGGCCTGATCGAGCGCCGTGGTGAGGTGATCACGAACGGGATGGAGCGGTTGGCCAACACGGCAACCGTTGTTGCGCGCGCGGGCTGGCCGGACCATCCCGCAGTGAGCTTTGCCTCCATGCTGAGCGCCGAGGAGCGGACCGACGACGTCGTTGTGCTCTGCCTCAACTACACCGGCATCTCCGAGACGCGCATAACCAACCCGCCAGTGGGTACGACACGAGATGGCATGTCAACTCTGCATCTCGAACCGGTGGTCGAAAGCACGCCGGTCGCTCGCCACTGGGTTGCCGCGCATCTCCGCGATCTGCCGGCTGAGGTGACCGGGTGCGCCGCCCTGCTGACCTCGGAACTGGTCACCAACGCGGTGTTGCACGCAGCAACCCCGATGTGCATAACCCTGCACATCCTGCCGGACCGCATCCGCGTCGACGTCGCCGATGGCAACCCCGCGTTTCCCTCTATCAAGGAGTACGGGCAGGACGCGGCCACGGGTCGAGGCCTCACGTTGTTCAACACCCTGGCCTCGAACTGGGGGGTGCAAGCGGTCGACGGCGGCAAAATCGTGTGGTTCGAACTCCCGGTCGACTTTCCGGTGGCACCGGCGAACGTCTCCGACGGCAGTTTCCGCTTCGACCTGACCGGGATTACGCGGCCCAGCCTCCGCGGTGACCCGAGCGACTCGCCGGAGGTGTCCGTCAGGCTCATTGGGATTCCGGTGGCGCTCCTGCAGAAGTCGAGTGAGGAATACGAAGCCTTGTTCCGTGAACTCCGCCTTATGAAGGAGCGGGCGGACAGCTCGCCCGGCGCACCGCCCCTGCCCGAGCGTCTCGCCGTGTTGGTGTCCCAGATCGGGACCCGCTTCAACGGTCTCGGTCCGGGCATGGATGACATGTGGCAACGGGCGGTCGACAACAAGGTCGAGTACTTCGATTGGACACTCGATCTCCCGCAATCGGCTGTGGCGGCAGTCGAGTTCTACGACGCCATGCTCGACGAAGCCGACGAGTTCGGGCTCGCGCAGCGGCTTCTCACGCTGCCGGCCTCTTCGGCCAGCGTGGCGGTTCGTCGCTGGTTCCTCTCCGAGCTGATCGGGCAGCTGCACGGCAAGGCTCCGGTCGCCTGGGTCGACAGCCCCTTCCAAGCAAACCTTCAGGCCGTGCCCGTCCGGTGAGCGCCGCCGCTCACCGGTTCTTGGCGGTCGCCTTCTTCAAAACCTTGCCGTAGTACTCCAGGCCCTCCCCCGAGAGAGGTGCAGAGGGACCGCTGGCAATGGAGACCCGCTCGGGAACGATGCCCCAGACCGGCACCTTGAGCTCGGTCCACCACGCGATGGTGGCCTCCAGGTCGTTTGTCCCCAGGCGGGCCGAGCAGATGACGACGCCGGCTGGAATGTCCCTGGGCGTCATCTCCAGTGTCGTGACGACGCGGTTGGGCTCGACCCCACCGGCCCGGGTCGGGATGACGACAGCGTCGGCCCTCCCCAGTGCGGCCTGGACGACGTTGCCCTCCCCCGGTGGGGTGTCGACCACGACGATGCCGTCCTGGCGGTTCATGGCCTTGGTGACCGTCCGCACGGACGGGCCCTCGACCAGGTCGACGTCCTCGAGCGGATCGGCTTCGTACCACTCCGCCGTCGAACCCTGGGGATCGGCATCGACCAGCAACACAACACCACGGCCTCGCCGGGCCGCCACTGCGGCCAGGTACACGGCGGTGGTGGTCTTGCCGACCCCGCCCTTGACGTTGCTCACGACGATGTTCATTGGGTCTGGTCCCCGTCCTCTGACAATCGGGAAAATCGGCCCTTACGGTACCGGCCGTCCGGGGTGACCAGTTACGGCAGGAGGAGTGCGCCGAGGCGGCGTCTGGTGATGATGACCCCGGCCACGGCCATCACCAACAGGTAGGCGATGTGGCCCAGGAGGGTCCAGGCGAAGATCCCCAGGTCGGCGGCGCGCACGAGCACCACCCCCTGGTACAGGGGGGTGCACCGGACGACGGCCTGGAGCCACCCCGGGTACACGGTCAGCGGGTAGAAGGTGGCCGAGAAGAGGAACAGGGGGATGAAGGCGAGCGAGACCATGTCGAAGTCCTGCCAGGTCCGCATATAGGTGGTGCCGGCCATGCCGGCGGCCGCGAAAGCGAGGCTGATCAGGATCGCCGCCGGCCAGCACAGCACGGCCCAGGGCGAGACGACGTACCCCAGCATCGCCATGATGGCCAGGAAGGCAGCCGAATAGAGGGCGCCGCGCAGGACGCACCAGCTGAGCTCCCCCAGCGCCACATCGCTCACGCCCAGAGGTGTCGACAGCATGGCGTCGTACGTCTTGGCGATCTTGAGCTTGAAGAAAACAAGGAACGTCGAATCGAGCATGGCGCCGTTCATGGCCGAAGAAGCCAGCAGGCCGGGGGCCACGAATGCCGTATAGGGGATCTCGTGGCCGTCCACGTTGATCGGGCCGACGAGGTGTGACAGCCCGACCCCGATGGAAAGCAGGTAGAAGAGCGGCTCGAAGAAGCCCGAGACGATGAAGACCCACGAGCGCCGGTAGACCAGGATGTTGCGCTCCAATACCCGCGTTGCGTACCGCCCGCCGAGGAGCGCGAGTGGCGTGATGCGCGCCGCCACGCCCGGAGACCGCTGATCGAGCGAGGAGCCGGACCCGGTGGAGGTCGCCGTCATCGCCTCACACCACCAAGCGCCGGGAGAAGGTCCGCCGGCCCGCGGCGTAGCCCAGGGCGACCAACGCGCACAGGTACGCGACATGCCCGAGGTCCGCCCAGCTCACCTGCCCGAGTGTGAGATCGCGGCACAGCGCCACTCCGTGGTAGAGCGGCGTCACATAAGCCACCACCTGGAGCCAGACCGGGAGTTGTGAGATCGGGAAGAAGGTCCCCGAGAAGAGGAACATCGGGATGATGGCGAAGCGGTACAGAGTTGAGAAGGAGGAATCCTTGTCCTGGGTGGCCGCGAACGCACTCACGGGTGCAGCGAACGCCATCCCGGTCAGGATGGCGGCGGGGAGGGCCAGGATCGCCCACGGGGAGTAGACCACCCCGAAGACGGCCATCACGGACAGATAGATGGAGATCACGATGGCGAGGCGCGCGGCGATCCAGGCCAGGTGTCCGAGCAGCACGTCGTAGACGCTGAGCGGACCCGCCAGCTGCGCCAGGTAGGTGCGCATCCACTTGATCGCCCCCATGACGGGGTACGTGGCGTCGTTGGTGCCGATCTGCATGCACGTGCCGGCGAGCAGGCCCGGTGCCAGGAAGGCCACGTAACTGACGCCATCCACCCCGTGCGAGTGCTTGTCGATGAGCGACCCGAGCGCGACGCCCATGGCCGCGAGGTACAGCACCGGGATGAGAAAGCTCGTGACGACGGAACTGCGCCAGGTTCGCTTGTACTGGTAGCCCCAGTAACGGGCGGCCCGCAGCCACATAGGAGTGGCGAAGCGGCGGGTCGCCACCTCCTCGTCGTGCCTGAAGAGCGCGGAGCTCCCCGGCACTCCGGCGTCACTCACTGCCGTCATCGGATCAGTCGACCAGGGAGCGACCGGTCAGGCGCAGGAACACGTCCTCGAGTGTCGAACGTCGCACGAGTGTGGCCCGGGCCACGTGACCCATACGCGCGACCTCGGCCAGGGCGGCGTCGCCGTCGTCGGTGTACAAGAGGATGCGGTCGGGAAGGACTTCCTGGCGCTCCGCCAACTCCGCCAGCGACGGCGCCACCTCTTCGTGCTGACCGGGCGCGAAGCGCAGCTCGACGACCTCTTTGGTCGAGTAGGCCTCAATCAACTGGCGCGGCGTACCCTCGGCGGCAAAGCGGCCCTTGTCCATGACCACGAGGCGGTCACAGAGTTGCTCGGCCTCATCCATGTAGTGCGTGGTGATCACCAACGTCACCCCGTCCTGCTTCAGCCGGTAGAGGCGGTCCCACAGCAGGTGGCGGGCCTGCGGGTCCAGACCGGTCGTCGGCTCGTCGAGGATGAGCAGGTCCGGGTCGGAGATCAGGGCGCGGGCGATGGTGAGGCGCCGCTTCATGCCTCCGGACAAGGGATCGACCCGGTCGTGCGCACGGTCGGTCAGCTGAGCGAAGTCGAGCAGCTGATCGGCCCGCTCGCGAATCACCTTCTTCGGCATGTCGAAGTAGCGCCCATAGATCATCAGGTTGTCGAGCACGGTGAGCTCGAGGTCCAGAGAGTCCTCCTGAGGCACGAGGCCCATCCGGGACCGGATGCGGGGACCGTCCACGGCCGGATCCATCCCCAGGACGCGCAGCGTGCCCCCGCTGAGCGGGCTGATGCACGAGATCATTCGCATGGTGGACGTCTTGCCGGCCCCGTTGGGCCCGAGGAATCCGAACGACTCGCCCTTGGCAATGCTGAAATCGACCCCGTCGACGGCGACGAAGTCACCGAAGCGCTTGACGAGCCCGTGTGCCTCCACCATGGGCGAAGGCGCGGCGCCTCCGGCGGCCGCAGCCGTCCCCGTCCGCTCCGAATCGGGGACGTCAGTCATCGGCGAGGAATGTGACGTCACTGTCAGGGAACGATACCGTGCCGCCAGAGAGCCCAACGCAAGCGGGAGGACGCGCCGATGGCTGAGAAGGGACTGGGGCGGGCGTTCCCCGCCGGGTTCAGTTGGGGCACCGCGACGGCGGCGCACCAGATCGAGGGGGGCAACTCCAACAACGACTGGTGGGCCTTTGAACACACGCCGGGCTCCGGCTGCGCCGAGCCATCCGGCGACGCCTGTGACTCGTGGAACCGGTGGGAGGAGGACGCGGACCTGGTGGCGGGCCTCGGTCTCGACAACTACCGGTTCTCGGTGGAATGGAGTCGAATCGAGCCGGCCGAAGGCGAATTCTCGCAGGTCGCACTGGCGCACTACCGGCGCCAGTGCGTCGGACTGCGCGACCGAGGCGTGGACCCGGTGGTGACCCTGCACCACTTCACCTCGCCCCAGTGGCTCACAGCGCAGGGTGGCTGGGAGACCGACCGCGCCGTCGAGCGCTTCGGCCGTTTTTGCGGCGTCGTCACGGAGGCGCTCGGCGACGTCATGGCGCAGGCCTGCACCCTGAACGAGCCGAACATCGTGGCAACCATGGGCTGGCACGCCGGGATGTTCCCACCGGGCAAGACGGATGTCGCGCTGTCGCGCACCGTGGCCTCTCGCTTCGCCGCGGCGCACCGGGTGGCGGTGGAAACCATCCGCCGCGGCGCGCCGGGCGTCCCAGTCGGCCTGACGCTGTCCATGACCGACTACCAGCCGGCTGCGGGCGGCGAGGAGAAGCTCGAGAGCATCCGGCACCACGCCGAGGATGTATTCCTCGACGCCACCGAGGGAGACGACTTCCTTGGGGTGCAGGTCTATACCCGCATGCGGATCGGTCCCGACGGCTGGGCGGGCTACGAGGACGGCGTCCCCATTCTCGACATGGGGTACGAGTTCTACCCGGCGTCGCTCGGCAATTGTCTGCGCCGCGCCTGGGACTACACCCGCGGTTCGGTCCCCCTACTGGTGACCGAGAACGGCATTGGCACCACCGACGACGGGCAACGCATCGACTATGTGCGCCAGGCGCTGTCCGGCGTGCTGGATGCCGTCACGGACGGGGTGGACGTGCGTGGCTACACCTATTGGTCGCTGCTCGACAATTTCGAATGGGCGCTGGGCTACCGGCCGAAGTTCGGCATCGTCGGCGTTGACCGTGCGACGTTCGCCCGGTCTCCGAAACCGAGCGCCGCCTGGTTGGCGTCGGTGGCGGAGGCGAACGCGCTGGACACGCGAGAGACCGTCAAACCGCGGCCAGCTCAGTAGTAGCCACGATCGCATCGGTGATGGTGGCCCAAAGCGGCTCGGGCAGGTCATGGCCCATGCCGGGAATGGTGATCAGCTCGGAACCGGGAACGGCGGCGGCCGTTGCGGCGCCACCACCCGGGGTGACGAGCTGATCGGCTTCCCCGTGCACGACGAGAAAGGGGACGCGCGCCCCGTGCAACCCCTCGGTGCGATCGGGTGACCCCAGGATGGCGGCAAGTTGGCGGGCCGTGCCATCGGGGCAATAGGAGCGGTCGTACGCCGCGGCGGCCCGCTCCCGGAGGACGTGCTCTTCGGTCGGGTACGCCGGCGAACCGATGACCCGACTCCCCTCCAGGCTCGCCTCGATCGCTTCTTCCCGGCTGGACGCCACGGGTCGCAACAGCGCCGTCATCGCCTCGCCGGTCGGGGCTCCCACCGCCCGGTCGCCCGTGGTCGACATGATGGATGTGGCGGTGAGAACGAGCTCGGGATGGTTGATCACGAGGGCCTGGGTGATCATGCCCCCCATGGAGACACCGACCACGTGCGCCTTTGTGATGCCGAGTTCGGCAAGCAGCGCGGCGGCGTCATCCGCCATGTCCTCCACCCGGTAGGGGGCCGAGGAAAGATCTGTTCCTGTGAACAGAGCAGCGATGTCGGGCAATCCTTCGAACTTCGTGGACAGCCCGCAGTCGCGGTTGTCGAATCGGACGACGAAGAAACCCCGCCTCCGCAGTCCTTCGACGAACCCATCCGGCCAAGTGGTGAGCTGAGCACCCAATCCCATGACGAGGAGAAGCGGCGGATTCGAGGGTTCGCCATCGGTGGCGTACTCGATCTCGATTCCGTTGACGTTGGCTCTTGGCATGGACTGCTCCCTTCGGCGACGGTTCCGACGGCCTTCCTACCAGCCAGCAGGTCTCAGCGCGTCATGCCTTCCGCCGGCGACCCCGACCCGGCCACGGCGGGCCTGGGGTGGCGAGCGCGCAGACGCGGGCCGGGTTCGAGGCCCACCAGAATGGATTGCACCGAGGCCATGCAGGCGACGAAAAGCGGGAACGCCACCACGTCGAAGGTCCAGTGATCCACGGTGAGCAAGAGGACGATCATGCTGATGAGCGCCCCAATGTAGGAGTGCACCGTCTCCGTCTCGGGGTGGGTCCAGCTCTTCATCAGCGTGGGGATGCCAGCCAGGAAGTCCGCTGCGATCGCGGCGGAGATCGCCAACACGCCGTTGCGCGTGACGAGCCAGACGACCGTGCCGGCCACCGAGACCGCGCCGCATGCGTAGTCGATCCGCCGCACCTTCCACACCGAGGCGGAGTTGTGGAACGAACCGATGAAGATCAGCAACGGCATGAAGCCCACCATGAACGTCGGCAGGGCGCGCAGGCCCACGCCCTCCTTGAGCTCGACGGCCGCGGCGAGCAGGGGCGCGACAGCCCACAGGAGCCACGTCACCCGGTTGGGCTTCGTCGTGCCGCGCAGGGTGTCCCGCAGGTATACGGCGGCGCCGGCGGCGCCGATTGCGGTCCCCACATAAATCCAATTCTCGTTGATCACCGTTGCACAGTCTGCAGTGCGGTGGGCCCGCCGTCATCCGGGAGGGGCGACGCCTCTCGCGGGGTGCAGGCCACTAGCTTCGACCCAGAAGACCGTCCCGAAGGAGAGGCGCCGGTGCCCGCTTACGGTCCGCAACAGAGCGACTCCCATGGCTGAGCTCCTTGTCGTCGCCTTCCTCGGCGGGCTGATCACGGGGCTCTCCCCCTGCATCGTCCCCGTCATCCCCGTCGTCATGGCCGGCGGCTCCACCGGAGCGAACACGCGGCGGCCCTACGTGATCATCGCCGGCCTGGTGGTGAGCTTCAGTCTCTCCGTTCTCTTCGCCAGTTCGCTGCTCGGCTTCCTCCATCTTCCCCAGGACCTCCTGTTCTGGTTGGGCGTCGCCTTGCTCGGCCTGCTGTCCGTGGGCCTCCTGATCCCAAAGGTCGGTGAGGTCATTGAGCGGCCCTTCGCCCGGCTGGGCGCGTCGCGCTATGCCAACGAAGGGGGTGGCTTCGTTCTGGGATTGAGCCTCGGCCTCGTCTTCGTGCCGTGCGCCGGGCCCGTCCTGACCGCGATCTCGGTCGCGGCCGCACACCATCATGCGGGCGCGACCTCGCTCCTGGTCACCCTCTCCTACGCGCTGGGCGTCACGGTGCCGCTCCTCGTGCTGGCGATCGTGGCCCAGCGGGCCACGACGTCCTGGTCCTCTCTGCGCAGCCACTTGCCCGCCGTCCGCAAGGTCGCCGGCGTCGTGCTGGGCGTCGCCACCCTGGCCATCGCATTCAACTGGCTCGGTGCCCTGCAGCGCGACGTTCCGGGCTACACCAGTGCGCTCGAGGATCACATCGAATCGACCGAGTCCGCCTGTACCCAACTGCAGCATCTCAGCGGCGAGCATCAGAACCAGTTCGCCGCCGCCAACGCCCGGCTCGAAGGGAGGAAGGCGACCTGCGCCGCGACCGACCAGGGCAACTCGCAGAGCGGCCATCTGGTCGCTGGAGCGACGACGACCACGACGACGACGGCCCCCACGTCACCGCAGGGGCCGTCGGTGTTCATGGCCAACAAGACAAACCTGCCGAACCTGGGACGTGCACCCAATTTCGCTGGGATCACGGCCTGGTTCAACACCCCCGAAGACAAGCCGCTGTCACTCAGCACCCTGCGGGGCAAGGTGGTCCTGATCGACTTCTGGACATACTCGTGCATCAACTGCCAGCGGGCGCTCCCTCACGTAGAAGGTTGGTACAACGACTACAAGAAGGACGGATTGGTCGTCGTGGGGGTGTCGGCACCCGAGTTCGCCTTCGAACACGAGGTCTCCAACGTCGAGAGTGCCGCAGGCGGCCTCGGCATCGACTACCCCGTCGCCGTCGACGACAACCTGGCCACCTGGGACGCCTACAACAACGAGTACTGGCCGGCGGACTACCTGATCGACCCGACGGGCATAGTGCGCGCCTACAACTTCGGGGAAGGCGGGTACAGCAGCATGGAGAACAACATCAGGATGCTCCTTACGGCGAACGGGGTCACGGACCTCCCGCCCCGGACCGACGTCCCCGACAAGACGCCGACCAATGACATCACGCCAGAGAGCTACGTGGGCGACGAGCGCTTGGAAAACGCAGTCGGGACCGCCGTGGTGCCGAACAAGGCGATCGTGTACCACCCGCCGTCCACCATCCCCTCGAACAGCCTCGCGTTCGGCGGCACCTGGACCGTGCACAACGAGGAGGCGACGGCCGGCAAAGACGCCACACTGGGCCTCCAGTTCACTGCGGACGACGTCTACCTCGTGATGAGTGGGCAGGGCAGCGTGGGCGTGTCGTACAACGGAAAACACCTGACCACGGTGCCCGTCTCCGGAATTCCCAGGCTCTACACACTGTTCTCGGGGAGCGTGTTGCAAAACGGCCAGCTCACGTTGACCGTGTCGCCCGGCGTCGAGGCGTACGACTTCACATTCGGGTAGCACCAGCACGGACGCACGTGCCGATTCGACGCGGCGTCGGAGGAAGTACGCAATGGCGCTCGAGGACAAGGCACGAAATACAGCGGTCGCCGTGCGGGGCAAGGCCAAGGATGCTGCCGGTCGCGCCACCGAGACCAAAGACATGGAAACCAAGGGCAAAGTCGAGCGGGTCGGCAATCACCTGAGCAGGCCGGTGAGAAGGTCAAGGATGCCGTGCACAGCAGTCTGTCCGACGCTCAGAAGTAACCGGCACCGCGGCAGCGCGTGACCTGGGAGAGCCAGTACTCCACCTCGTCAGCGCTGCCGCGGCGAATCGGCCAGTCCAACAGACGGATGAAGAGGTGGCCGAGGTACGCGCGACGTCGGACAGGCGGCAGTGGGTCGAGCGCAACGTCAAAGAGGTTCCGCCGCACACCTGGCGCACAGTGCACCGCGCCGCTGCCCAGGGCCAGCATGACAAGGTCGAAGGCGGCGTCTCCCACGACACAGAAATCGTTGTCGATGACTGCGGAAAGGGCTCCATCCTGAGTCAGCAGGTTGCCGGGATGCAGGTCCCAGTGGACGATGTCGTTGCCGCTGAAGTCGTCCGGGCCGACTTGCCTCCCAATCTCTTCGATCTCCTGCACCAGGGCGGCGGTACGGGCGTCATAGCGGCGAAGCGACTCGTGGCGGCAGTAACCCCGACCGCCGACCACCAGGGTCCGGATCAGACGCTCCGCCCAGGGCTTTCCGGAACGTCCGGCACCGAGCCCGAGGCGGCGGCCGTGCAGGTCGAGCACCTCGTCCACCAATTCGGATGTGATGGTGTGGACCGGTTCGCCAGCCATGAAGTCCTGCAGGACAAAGAGGCACCCCGGTACCTCGACCACGCGCTGTGGCGGCACCGGCCAGCCCGCCTCGGTCCGCAGGCACTCTGCCAGTTCCACGCCGTCACGGCGCAGCAACTGCGACTCGTACTGGGTCTCCCACTTGAGCACCTGTCGCAACCCGTCGGCCCTGCACCGCACCTCGTACGCACCGGTCTCACCACCGCTGAGCCGTCCCACCAGCTCGTAGGCGTCGCCGGTCGTCTCCTGCAACAGCGCCACGGCCTCCTCGAGGTCTAGTTCCACGTGCTCAGTTGATGGAGCGTTCCTTGCCGACCCAATACGGCGCCCGCAGCTCACGCTTGAGGATCTTGCCCGAAGGGTTGCGCGGCAGGGCGTGCGTGGCGTCGACTGAAGTCGGGCACTTGTAGTGGGCAAGGCTGTCTCGGCAGTGCGCAATCACACCGGCTTCGTCGAGCGCTTCTCCCGGAGCCAGCACCACGATCGCCTTGACCGTCTCGCCCCACTTCACGTCAGGAACACCGATGACCGCGGCGTCGACGATGGCCGGGTACGAGAGCAGGACGTTCTCGATCTCGGCCGGGTAGATGTTCTCACCCCCGCTGATCACCATGTCCTTGATCCGGTCGTGCAGGTAGAGATACCCGTCCGCGTCGAAGTACCCGGCGTCACCGGTGTGGAGCCAGCCGTCGGCGTCGATGGTCGCCGCCGTCTCCTCGGGCTTTCCCCAATAGCCCGCCATGTTGTAGGGCGAGCGAGTCCAGATCTCCCCCACCGCACCCATCACCGCGTCCCGGCCACTGTCGGGATCGACCACCCGTAGCGCGACGGATCCGTGCGGCTTGCCGGCAGAGCGGAGTAGGCCGCGCCGTGGTCCGTCGGGATCGTGGTCCTCGAAGGACAGAGCGGTAATGGCACCCGTGGTTTCGGTCATCCCGTAGACCTGGCAGAAGGCGCACCCAAGGGCGGCCATGCACTTGACCAGGACATCTTCGGATATCGGAGACGCCCCGTAGAAGACGAGGCGCAGGCTCGAGAGGTCCGTGTCCGCCAAGGAGGGGGTGGCCAGGAGGAGCATCAACACGGCGGGGACCACGAACATCTCGGTAATTCGCTCGACGGCGACCAACTCCAGCAGCAGGTTCGGGTCGACGTCGCGCAGAATGATCGAACGCCCGCCCCGGGACATGGCACACAGCGCCCAGCCCGAGCCGCCGATGTGAAAGAGCGGCATAGCGACCAGGCTCACCGTGTCGTCGGTGATGTGGAACGTGACACCGGCTTCGGCGATCGCGGTGGAGAGGTTGGCGTTGGTGAGCATGACCCCCTTGGGCAACCCGGTCGTCCCGGAGGTGTACAGCTGCATGCTCACCTCATGAGGTCCGCCGACATGGCCTGGGTCTTCCGCGGTACTCCCCTCGAGCCAGGCGTCGAAAGCCATCGCCCGTGGATCTGCACAGATGCCTGCGTGGTCGCCGAAGACCACGATCCGCCGGACCGAGGGCAGACCGCTCGTCATGTCCGCCAGTGCCGGCAGATAGTCCACGTGGATCGCCAGCAGTGGCGCTCCGGAGTCATCGATGATGTCCGCCATTTCCGCCGGCGCCAAGCGCCAATTGACCGCGACGTTCACCGCGCCGATAAGTGAGCCACCGAACAGGAAATCGAAGTACGCGATGCCGTTTCGGTCGAGAAAGGCGATCCGGTCGCCGACACCGAGGCCGTCGCGTTTCGCCGCCTGCCCAACGCGACAGGCCACCTCGAACCCCTCGGCCCAGGTTCGGCGCTCGGTACCGAGGACCATCATCTCGTCGTTCGCCTGCTGGCGCGCCAGGTGCCGCAGCAAACCCGCCACCGTGTAGCGGTGCTGTGCGGTGACCGTGACCCTCGATGTCACCAGTGACCTCCTCCTTGCGACCGTTTCGGCAGGGCACCCTAGGCAGCGCCGCGACCGGAGTGCAGGAGGCTCAGGGGCCCTCTGAGCGACTTGAGGGATGAGTGTTACTACTGGTCAGGCGCTTTTTCTGGAAATTAAGGGCAAATTTACATCTTCTATTCACCTAAATGAGATCCTCCGACCAGGGACTTTGTGATTCTCATCACAAAGGGATCCACTAAATCCCCTGCTCAGGCTGCCAAAGAGTCCTGGAACACGGGTTCTGGTGGCGATCCTGTAGATTGCTGATCGCCAATCCGGGTCGACCTTTCGGATGCATGCTGTGCGCAGAGTTTCCGGCTGCATACGGAAAGCAGATGGCCGACCCGGATCGTTGAGATTGACCGAAGGCCCGACGCGCCTGCACGCAGGCCGGCCACACTGAATTGAGGGCGACACCCAGGAAGAATCCAGGGGCTGTACACAACCGGCCGCACACCCTGCGGCAACAAGCCAGAACGGACGAAGCCTTCCCGCTCTCCGTTCGGGGCGCGAATGCAATGGCCGGAGCCCGCCTACACCGAGCAGAGCCTGGCGCGCATAGCGCGCCCGACGAAGGGAGGTGCTGTGCGGATCCGCATCGCACTAGGGACGGCTGTAGCCGTCATTGCTCTACCCGCGATGTTTTTCGCGGCTTTCAGCAGTAGCTCCGCAGCTTCGGCGCGGCTGATCCGCCACGAGGCGCTCGGCCACCAGGGCGGAGTGAAGATCGATCTCAAATTGATGTCGTACGCCCAAGCAGAATACGCAGCCAAGATGGCGACCTACACCAACGCCGTGGAAGTAGGTCAAGAGGAGACGCACCTCAACGAGGTCGCCTACCTGAAGACGGTCGCCTACTTGAAAGCGGTGGCTGCGCAGAGGCAGCAGCAGGCTGCGCAAGCGGCCGCGGCGGCCGCGGCGACGCCGGCTCCAGTGCAAGCCGTCCCCGTGGCGGCGCCGGCGCCCGCCGCTCGCGGCGGAAATCCGGATGCGACCAGTGCCAACACGGCCGACTGGGCCTGCATTCGTCAGCACGAGTCCAACGACAATTACGCCGAAGGCAACGGGGGCGCGTACCAGTTCCAGTTCGGGACGTGGAACGGTCTGACCGGGTTGCCTTCGCCCGCGGAGGATTACCCGCCGGCGGTGCAGGATGGCGCCGCGCTCACGCTGTACTCCGAGCGCGGTTGGGAGCCGTGGACCACCCGCTTCGCCTGCGGGCTGTAAGGACCGAACCGAAGAGAGGCCCCGGCGCGCCGGGACCGAGGAAATGAGGACGACACCGAGCAACAACTGCAAGGGCTTTCCACAACCGGCCGCACACCCTGCGGCGACCAGCCAGAACGGACGAAGCCTTCCCGCTCTCCGTTCGGGGCGCGAATGCAATGGCCGGAGCCCGCCTACACCGAGCAGAGCCAGGCGTGCGCCGAGCGCAGCGTCCGACGAAGGGAGGTGCCGTGCGGATCCGCATTGCACTCACGACGGCGGTGGCCGTCATTGCTGTTGCCGTTCCAGCTGTACTGATGTCCGTGTTCACCAGCAATCCCGCCTGGGCACAGGCGACCCGCCACGAGGCGGTCAGCTCGCGCCAGGGTGCCGACATCCATCATGCGGTTCGCATCGACGACACGTTGATGTCCTATTCGCAGGCGCGCAAGGTCGCCCAGATGGTGACCTACGCCAACGCAGTCCAGGCGGCCCAGCAGGCCACCTTTCTCAAGGACCTGGCCTTCCGGCAGGCGATCGCAGCCCAGGAGCAGACCATGCCCGCCGCATGGATGCCGACGGCCCTCTGCGAGGAGGGCGGCCGCAACGACTCCTACGCCGGGTACTTCGGGATCCTCGAGTGGCACGACTTCGATGGCTACCCGACCGCCGGCAGCGCGCCGCTGTCGGTCCAGCTGGCCTGGGAGGCCCGGTACGTCGGAGGACCGCCCGACGCACCGGGGCAGTGCCACAGCTACTGAGGCGGTAACGGCATGCGCGGTCTGGCCTATGAGCGGACTGTTCGGCGACCGCGCCGCTACCCCGCTTCGAACATGGCGGTCACCTGCGCCATGTCGAAGTAGTCCCGCCATGCGGTGATCTTCCCGTCGACGACGTGGAAGGCACCCATGACGGGCAGCGGGGCGGACGTACCCTTGATGGTGAAGACGTCGGTCCGCTCGGTGAGCACCGTTGTCCCGTCGCTCGCCAGGTGGTGCAGCTCGAACTCCAGGGCATCGCACATTCCGACGAACATGTTGATGACCGCCATGGTGGCCTCGATTCCCTCGGCCGGCTCCATCGGGATGTTGTGGTACACGACATCGTCCGAGAAGAAGGCCCGCAGCACTTCGGGATCCCGCGTGCTCGCCGCGGCGCAGAAGTCCCGCACGACCTGTTCAGCGCTGGGCATCGTTCTCCTCTCTCGGTGATCGGCCTGCCCACGCTACCCAACCATCGGGCATGATGACGAGGTGACCGCCACGACGAAACGGGTGGCCGTGCTGGCTCCGATGCAGCCGGAGCTCAAGGCAATCG
The DNA here is from genome assembly GCA_963755375.1 of uncultured Acidimicrobiaceae bacterium. GTDB lineage: Bacteria > Actinomycetota > Acidimicrobiia > Acidimicrobiales > RAAP-2 > Bog-473. The sequence continues at coordinate 2,195,910 of CAVWKG010000016.1, forward strand.
TCAAGTCCTTCGGACTGACGGCGACACCCGGCGATGCCGTCTTCTCGTACTCCGGCACCGCCGGAGACTGGTGGGTCGGATCGCTCGTGACGGGCATGGGCCCGGCTCTGGCCCGCGAGGCGACCAGGCGTGCCTTGTCGGCCGGGTCGATCGACCACGTGATGGTGATAGGGATCGCCGGCGGGCTCGATCCCGGCCTGCCGGTGGGGACGCTCATGGTGCCGGCCCGGGTCCAGCTCTACCCGGACGGTCCCGTGTTCAGCACCCATCCCATCCCTCCGAGAGAAGCCGCCGGCGGGCTGATGACCACCGACGGCCTCTTCGACGACGACAACGTGTGGCGCCCCATCGTCGAGCGCGGCTTCGGTGCCGTCGACATGGAGGCGGCCGGTGTGGCCGAGGTGTGCGAAGAATCCGGCGTCGCCTGGTCGGTCTACCGGGGCATCAGCGATCGCCCCGATGAGCACATCGTGGACCAGGCTGTCTTCTCCTTGAGCAAGCCGGACGGGTCGGCGGACCCGGTGGCTGTGGCCAAATACCTTGCCCGCGATCCCCGCCGCGCCAAGGCGCTCGCTCACCTCAACCGGTGCATGCAGCTGGCGGCGCGTACGGCGGCGGACGCCGCCTTCGCCGATCTGTCCGGTACCTAACCCGCCTCGTCCGCGGCCGGTCGGCCATTCGGGTCGCGGCGTGCGATGACGTGCAGGTCGATGTCATTCTCCGATGCCATCCGCAGGATCTGCTGAATCACCGACCCTCGCGTCATGGACTGCCAGCGTGTGAGGCGCGACGTCCCGACGACGATCTGGGTGATCTGCTGGTCCACCGCAGCGGCGAAGATCGTCTTGGCCACGTCATCTCCTTCCACCGTCTGCCACGTGCCGCCGACCGCCCTCACCAACTCCTCGAGCTCGGCGGTGGTCGCCGAGGTGGCATCGGCGTCACCCGAGAGGACGTGGATGGCAACCAATGGAGCCTTCACGCGAGCCGCAATGCGCGCCGCCCGCCTGATCACCGAGGCGTTCCCGGGCGCGCCGGTCACGGCCACCATAATGCGCTCGGTGGTCTCCCACAGCTCGCCGCCGGCGCCCTTGGACCGCAGGTACTCGAGCAGCTCCTCCTCTGTCTCGTCTGCCACGAAGCGCAGCGACAGCTCGCGCAGCGCGGCCAGATTCTCAGCGCGGAAGAACCCGCTCAGCGCCGCCGGGACCTTGTTCTCGGGGTAGATGTTGCCGTGCAACATCCGGCGGCGCAGTTGGTCCGCGGAGGAGTCGATCAACTCGAGCTGATCTGCCCGCCGGACCACCCAGTCGGGCACCCGTTCGCGCACACCCACACCGGTGATCCGCTCGACGGCGTCAGCGAGTGACTCGATGTGCTGGACGTTGACCGTCGTGATCACGGCGATGCCGGCGTCGAGTATCTCGAGCACGTCCTCCCACCGCTTTTCGTGGCGCCCCGAGCCCGGCACGTTGGTGTGCGCCAGCTCGTCGATCAGCGCCACCTTGGGCTTGCGGGCGAGCACCGCATCGAGGTCCATCTCCTCCCAGACCGAATCGCGGTACTCCACTTTCCGGCGCGGCACGATCGGCAGGTCGCGAATCTGCTCCACCGTATAGGGCCGCTTGTGCGTCTCGACGAACCCGACGACCACGTCCGCCCCGCGCTGGAAACGGCGCCAGCCCTCGTCGAGCATGGCGCAGGTCTTGCCGACACCGGCCGCTGCGCCGAGATACACCCGGAACTTGCCGGTCGGGCGCACGCCTTCGTCTTCACCCGTACTTGCGGTCATCTCAACCTCGCATCGCCGGCCCCCGCCGGGGCGTCGGTACACTCAAACGAAGCTCCGAAGAACGGAATTCTGTGACACACGACAGACCTAGCGGGCTGGGCAACAGGGGAACGTACCAGCGAACGGTGTGGGGCATTGTCGTCACCCTGGTCGGCCTGGGGGCGCTCCTGGCTGTGCTGCTTCCCTTCCGGGCTCACCTGAGCATCGCCATCCCCGCCTTGGTCTTCGTGCTGCCCGCGCTGGTGGGCGTCGTCATCGGCGGCTTCCTCCCTGGCGTCGTCGGCGCGCTGGGGGGTTTCGTCGTCTACGACCTCTTCTTCCTTCCCCCCTACAACACCCTCACGGTGCGCTCGCCGCAGAATTGGACTGCGCTGGCGGTCTACGCCCTGGTCGCGCTGATCGTGTCCCAGGTGGTGGCAAAGCTGCGGACCGCCCGCGAGGAGGCGGAGCGTCGCACCGAGGAGTCGGAACGGCTGTACGAGCTGTCGCAGGCGTTGATCGGCGACCTCAGCCTGTCGGAGCTTCTGGCCCACATGGTGGCAACCGTGCAATCGGTCTTCGCTCCGCGCTGGACGGCCTTGGTAGTGCCAGGCGGCGATGGCGGCCCTGCGGCATCGGGTGCGGCGCTGCGGGTCGCGGCGAGCGCCGGCCAGCCCCTGACCGCGAGCGACGTGGCTTCGGTGACGTCGGGTGGAGGCCAGGCCAGCTCCCTCGGGCTGCTCGAGGACGCCGGGCCGCGGCGGGTCTCGGTGGCGCTGGTGGTGAGCCACCGACCCGTCGGCATGCTGGTGCTCCAGGACGTGCAGCTGGTGGAGCGTGAGCGCAGCCTGCTCGGCACGTTCGCCAACCAGGCGGCGCTCGCCGTCGACCGGGCGCAACTGCGCGACCAGGCTCTGCGGGCGCGCCTGCTCGAGGAGATCGACCGCTGGCGTCGTGCCCTCATGGGCGCCGCCTCGCACGACCTGCGGACACCGCTCGCCTCCATCAAGACAGCCGTGTCGAGTATGCGCCAGGTTGATGCCCGCCTGAGCCCGGAAGACCGGGCCGAGCTGCTGGAGCTCATCGAGCTGCAGTCGGATCGCCTGGCACGGCTCGTCTCCAACCTCCTCGACATGACCCGCCTGGAGGCAGGCGCGCTGGAGCTCCGACCGAGCACCGTCGACTTCCGCGAACTGCTCGATGAGGCGCTCGCCCTGCTGGGCGGGATCCTGGCACCCCGCCGCGTCACGGTCGACGCCGCCTTGGACCTGCCACCCCTGCATCTGGATCACGTCCTCATGAGCCAGGTCCTGGCCAACGTGCTCGAGAACGCCGAACGGCTGTCCCCCGAAACCGGCATCATCCGCGTAACGGCACGGGCAGCGCCGAAAAACACGGCGCGGGTCGAGATCGCGGTGGCCGACGACGGTCCCGGCATTGCCGGCGAAGACCGAGAACGCGTCTTCGACATGTTCAGCCAGAACGGTGGCGGAGGACGGGCCGGCCTCGGTCTGGCCATCGCCAAGGCGTTCGTCGAGGCGCACGGCGGGCAGATCTGGATCGACCCCGACGTCGCCCGGGGCGCCCGGGTCGTCTTCACCGTCCCGTCGGAGACCAACGTCCCGGCGCCGGCCTGAAACGATGCCGTGACCAAGGTGCTCGTCGTTGACGACGATCCGTCGCTGCTCAAGGCCCTGCGCATCGGCCTGACCGCCCGGGGGGACGAGGTGCTGAGCGCGCACACGGGAACCGAGGCGGTCAACCAGGTCGCGCTCGCCGGCCCGGACCTCGTCATCCTCGACCTCGGCTTGCCCGACATCGACGGCCTCGAAGTCTGCCGGCGCGTCCGCGAGTTCTCCGACGTACCCATTGTGGTGCTCTCCGCCTACGGCGACGAGCGCCGGAAGGTGGAGGCCCTCGACAGCGGCGCGGACGACTTCGTCACGAAGCCCTTCGGCATGGCCGAGCTCGAGGCACGTCTGCGGGTGGCGCTGCGCCATGCCGCCGCCCGCAAGAGTGATGGAGGCGGCCATCCCACCACGCTCGTCGTGGGCGATCTCGACGTCGACCTGGTTCACCACATGGCCGCGCTGTCGGGTTCCTCCTTGCAGCTCACCGCGAAGGAGTTCGAGCTCCTGGCCTACCTCGCACGTCACGCCGGCAAGGTCTGCACCCACCACATGATCCTCAAGGACGTCTGGGGTCCTGGCTACGGCGCCGAGTCCAACTACGTTCGGGTCTACACCCATCGTCTGCGCAAAAAGATGGGGGACGAGGAAGGGCGGCTGCTCAGGACCGTGCCCGGCGTCGGCTACCAGCTGGTCGCGGGCGCTCACGAGGCCGACGCGAACGAGTAGAGCGGGTTGATCATCACGACGGTACCGTCGACGCGACCTGGCGTCCCTTGGGCTACGACCCGGCTGCCGGTGACGAGACCCGTCACCGCGGCACGGCCGAAGAAGCGCAGCACCAGCATGCCGGTGCCGTCGCCGAGCACCGCATCGGTGCGGACCCAGGGCCGTTCGAAATGCGCCACGGAGATGATCTGTCCTCGCACCGTGTTCCGCTTGCGGAGCACCACGGCCCCGATGGCGGTTGTGGTCACTTCAGCTTGGCCAGTGCCTCATTGAGCTGCAGCACGTCGATGTACGAGGTACCCAAGAAACCGAGTTGAGCCCCTTGCGTCTGGCTGACTACCAGGCGCCGGAGCACGGAGGCCGAGAGCCCGGTCGCCCTGGACACCATGGGGATCTGGACCAGAGCGTCCTGCTGGCTGATGTCCGGGTCGTACCCGCTGCCCGAGGTCGTGACGAGGTCGGGGGTCGGGTCGACGCCCCGTGCCTTCCAGTAGGCCTTCAGCTGCTGCGTATTCGACAGCAACGTCTTCGACCGAGGGCCGAGGTTGGACGCGCCGGACTCCCCCGAATTCAAAACGCCGGGCTTGCCGGGGATGTTGTTGGCCTGGAGCGGGTTGTCCCCGCCGCCGGCGACCGGCTTCAGCGAGCCGGCGTAGGGGCCAACGGCATCGGGACGCCCCTGGAACACGCAGGTGCCATTCCGATGACTCGGACATGGCGCCTGGGACCAGTTCTGGCCGATCAGGGTCGACCCGTTGGCGGTGATCGACCCGTCGGCCTGGTTCTTGAAGAGCAGCTGCGACACCCCGGTGCCGAGAAAGGCGTAGGCGAAGGTCAGGACGAGCGCCACGACGGCGAGGACCACGGCGCGGCGAATATGGACGAGGAGCATCAGAGGGTCTCCATCAGTAGGCGTGCAGCGCGACGAGGATGAGGTCGATGAGCTTGATGAAGATGAACGGGACGATGATGCCTCCGACGCCGTAGATCCACACGTTGCGCCGCAGGATGGCGGCCGAGCCGGCGGCCCGGAACTTGACCCCTCGGAGAGCCAGCGGGATCAGCGCGACGATCACCAGCGCGTTGAAGATGACTGCCGAGAGCACCGCACTCTGGGGGCTGTGCAGCTTCATGATGTTCAGAGGCTCCAGCTGTGGGTAGGTGGTGAGGAACAGCGCCGGAATGATGGCGAAGTACTTAGCCACGTCGTTGGCGATGGAGAACGTCGTCAGGGAGCCCCGGGTGATCAGGAGTTGCTTGCCGATCTCGACGACGTCGATGAGCTTGGTGGGGTTGGAATCGAGGTCGACCATGTTGCCGGCCTCCTTGGCCGCCGTGGTCCCCGTGTTCATGGCCACCCCGACGTCCGCCTGGGCCAGCGCGGGGGCGTCGTTTGTCCCGTCCCCCGTCATGGCGACCAACTTGCCGCCTTCCTGTTCCTCCTTGATGAGGGCCAACTTCGCCTCGGGCGTGGCCTCGGCCAGGAAGTCGTCGACGCCGGCCTCCTGGGCGATGGTCGCCGCGGTCAGGGGGTTGTCGCCGGTGATCATCACCGTGCGGATGCCCATAGAGCGCATCTCGGCGAACTTCTCCTGGATGCCCTCCTTCACCACGTCCTTGAGCTCGATGACCCCAAGGATCACGGGGCCATCGGCCACGACCAGCGGCGTCGACCCGGCGCGCGAGACGCGCTCGACGATGGGATCGAGGTCGGCGGGTACGGTCCCGCCCTGCTCGCCCACCCACTGCTTGACCGAGTCGGCAGCTCCCTTGCGGATCTGGCGCCCGTCGAAGTCGAGCCCGGACATGCGGGTCGTGGCGGAGAAAGGCACGAAGACGTGCCCAGCCTCGAGGTGGCGCTCCCGGATGTCGAAACGCTCCTTGGCGAGCACCACGATGGAACGGCCCTCGGGGGTCTCGTCAGCCAGCGACGCCAGCTGGGCCGCGTCGGCGAGGTCGCGCTCGCTGTGGTCGCCGACAGGGTAGAAACCCGACGCCATCCGGTTACCCATGGTGATGGTGCCCGTCTTGTCCAGCAGCAGCGTCTGCACGTCGCCGGCGGCTTCCACGGCCCGTCCGCTCATGGCGAGCACGTTCTTCTGCACGAGACGGTCCATACCGGCGATCCCGATGGCGGAAAGCAGGGCACCGATCGTGGTCGGAATCAGACAGACCAGCAGGGCCACCAGGATGACCACCGAGACTGCCGTACCCGCGTAGATGCCGAACGCCTCGAGTGACACCACGACGGGAATGAAGATGATGGTGAGCACGGCCAGCAGGATCGTCAGGGCAATCTCGTTGGGGGTCTTCTGGCGGTTGGCCCCCTCGACCAGAGTGATCATGCGGTCAAGAAAGGTGTGACCACGCTCAGCCGTGATGCGCACGACGATCCGGTCCGAGAGGACCCTGGTGCCGCCCGTGACGGCCGAGCGGTCGCCGCCCGACTCGCGGATGACCGGGGCCGACTCTCCGGTGATGGCCGATTCGTCGACCGAGGCGATCCCCTCGATGATCTCGCCGTCGGAGGGGATGAGGTCGTTGGCCTCGCAGACGACGGTGTCCCCCTTGTTCAGCTCCGCGGCCGGCACCAGTTCCTCCGTCCCGTCGCCCCTGAGCCTCCGTGCCGCGGTTTCTGAACGCATCTTGCGCAGGGTGTCGGCCTGCGCCTTGCCCCGGCCCTCGGCCATCCCCTCGGCGAAGTTGGCGAAGATCACCGTCAGGAAGAGCCAGATGGTGATGGACCACGTGAAGACCGAGGGGTGGGCGATCGCCTCGAAGAGGGTCACGACAGAGCCGACGAGCACGACGAACATGACGGGGTTCCGGATCTGCACCGCCGGGTTCAGCTTGGTCAACGAGTCAACCAGAGCCTGGCGGAGGATCGGGCCGTCGAACAGGCTCCGGGACTCGGCCACTCCGTGCGGCGTGTCTGCCGGCCCCGGCAGGTCCGGGTGGGTGGTGGTCATGGTCATGAGAAGAACTTTCCGTGACAGGTCATTTAGAAGAACTGTCCGTGGCTGAGCTGCTCGACGATGGGTCCGAGCGCAAGGGCAGGGAAGAAGGTCAGGCCACCGATGATGATGATGACGCCGATGGTCAGGCCTACAAACATGGAGTTGTCGGTGCGGAAGGTGCCGAGCCCTTCTGCCACCACTGGCTTCGCCGCCAGCACACCGCCAAGGGCCAAAGCGGGGATCATGATGCCGACCCGGCCGATCAACATGTCGATGCCACCGATCACGTTGTAGAAGGTGGTGTTGCCTGTGAGACCTCCGAAGGCCGAGCCATTGTTGTTCCCCTGCGACGTCAGCGCGTAGAGGATCTCGGTGAACCCATGGGGAATGGCGTTGAGAGGACCGGCGCGTCCAGCGTGAATAGACACGGCGATGGCCGTGAAGATAAGCACGATCAGCGGCATGACGAGGGCCCCGAGACCCGCGAGTTTGACCTCCTTGGCCTGGATCTTCTTTCCCAGGTACTCCGGTGTTCGCCCGATCATCAGCCCGCCGATGAACACGGCGATGATGGCGTAGATGAGGATGGTGTAAAGACCGCTCCCAGCCCCACCGGGAGTGACCTCGCCCAGCATCATCCCGCTGATCAGGAAGAAACCACCCATAGGCGTGAACGAGTCGTAGGAGGCGTCCGCCGATCCGGTGGAGGTGTTGGTCGAGGCCACCCCGAACAGGGCCGTCGTCGTGTCCCCGAAGCGCACCTCGTGGCCCTCGGTGTTCCCCACGGTGGAAGTCACACCCGCGGCGGCGACGGCAGGGTTGTTCTGGTGCTCGTAGTAGGCGGCGCCGCCAACCCAGACCCCAAAGATGATCACCATGGCCGCCAGCAGGGCGGCGCCGTGGCGGATGCTGCCCACCATTTTGCCGAAGGTGTAGGTGAGGGAGAAGGGGATTGCCAGCAGCAGGTAGAAGGAGAGCCAATCGGTGAAGCCGGTCGGGTTCTCGAATGTCGTCGCCGAGTTGGCATTGAGGAACCCACCTCCGTTGTTTCCGAGCTGCTTGATGGCCTCCATGAAGCCGATTGGCCCCCGCGGGATGGTCTGGTTGACCCCATTGAGCACGTCGTGGATGCCGACCGTTCCAGCCAACGTCTGCACGGCGCCCTGGCCGACGAAGATGATCCCGGCGACGAACGCGATGGGGAAGACGATGTAGAGCAGTCCACGCGTCATGTCGACCCAGAAGTTCCCGATGGTCAGGGAATTGCGCCGGGAGAAGCCCCGCACCATGGCAATGGCGACCGCGATGCCGATCACCGGGCTAAGCATCTGCTCCAGGGTCAGCGCGCCGATCTGGGAGAAGTACGACATGGTCGTCTCCCCGCCGTAGTTCTGCCAGTTGGTGTTCGTCATGAACGACGCTGCGGTGTTGAAGCTGAGCGCCTGCGGCACCGCACCCAGGTGCTGCGGGTTGAAAGGGAGCGACCCTTGGATCCTGATGAGCAGGTAGGTGACGCTCATGGCCACGGCTGAGAAGATGACCATGGAGGCGGCGTAGCGCTTCCAGTTCTGCTCCTTCTCGGGACTCGTCCCGAGAAGCCTGTAGACCGGACGCTCGGCCCAACCAAGGAAGTGGACGCGCCCCTCGAAGACGGCGGCCATGTATGAGCCGAGGAAGCGCCAGGTCAGACCGAGTGCGATGACCAGCGTGATGATCGTCCAGGTGAAGCCCATGTCAGAACTTCTCGGGCTTGAACATGGCGACGCCCAGGTAGAAAAACATCACGATGGACAACGCGAGAAGGATCCCCTGGGTCCAGGTCATACCCGGTCCAGGGCCCAGATGAGCCCCAGCATCGCCGCAACGAAGCCCACGATGCCGAGCACTGCGAGGAAGTCAGCCATGGGCCCATGCTGGCGGCGCGTTCGTGAACCCGATGTCAACGCGGCGGGGTGTCGCGTCAACAGAATGTCAATACCCGCCGTGGGCCCGCTGTGCCTAAGGTGAACACGGGCTCACAAGAGAAATGAAAGTGGGGTGGATGATGGCGTTGGACCTGAAAGGGTGCCGCACGCTGGTGACCGGGGGGTCGTCGGGGATCGGGGCGGGTCTGGCCGAGGCACTGGCCGAACGGGGTGCCGTGGTCGGCATCTGCGCCCGCCGGGCTGAACTTCTCTCCGAGGTGCTGGAGCGCTGCATGAAGCACTCCCCCGACAGCCGCATGTGGGTGACCAACCTGGCCGACCCTGACGCGGTGGACCAGCTGGCCGTCGACGTGTTGGACGCCTTCGGCGGGGTCGACCTCCTGGTCAACAACGCCGGCATCCCCAAGCGCCGGCACACCACGGCGCTGGACATCGACACCATCACCGCGGTCATGCACATCAATTACTTGTCGCCGATGCGGCTGACCTACGACCTGCTCCCCCAGATGCTGGCCCGGGGCTCGGGCACCATCGTGAACGTGTCGTCGATCGCCGCCAAACTCAGCGCGCCGGGCGAGGCGGCCTATGACGCCTCCAAGGCGGCGCTCACTGCCTTCTCAGAGGCGATGGCCGTCGACCTGTGGGACAGCGGCATCAAGGTGATGGTGGTCTACCCCGGCGTCATCGACACCGAGCTGTTCACCCTGCCCGACAACGACGTGCCCGACCTGCCGGTGGAGGCCGAACCGGTTTCGGTCTGCGTCGACGCGGTCCTGGCCGGGCTGGAGTCGGGCGCCGCCCAGGTCTTCGTGCCCGAGTGGTTCCACGGTGTGACCGCCAACAAGGAGAAGGACGTCGCCGCGTTCCTGGCGGGGACCGCCGCCTACCTGCGCGACCAGAAACAGAAGAAGGAGGAGGGGCAGGCCAGCAAGGCGTGACATCTCCCGCCGGCGTTGCCCGGTGGCCGTGGAGGCGCCGTTCCCACGAGGAGCGGAGAGGGAGTTCCCAGAACTGTAAGCCGATTCGTTTGTAGTTTTCGACAACCTGGCCCGGAGTGCTGTGTTCCCAACGCAGAGGACGCCCGGGCCGCTGGAAGGGGTCAGCGTGAAGATCGAGCCTGACGCAGCGGGGATGAGCGACGTGCGCCTCGAGCGCATCACCGAGCACTTCACCTCCACCTACGTCGAGCCCGGGAAGATCGCCGGCTGCCAGATCGCCGTGGCGCGGGGCGGCCACATCGCCTATCACCGCTCGCTCGGGCTCATGGACCGCGAGCAGCAGACGGCGATGGCTGATGACGCCATCTTCCGCATCTACTCCATGACCAAGCCCATCGCCTCGATCGCCCTCATGCAGCTCTACGAGCGGGGCATGTTCCAGCTCCTCGACCCGGTGCACCGCTACATCCCCGAGTGGCGCACCCAGCAGGTCGGACTGGTGGATGCGGACGGCGCGGTCACGCTGGTGAAACCCGAGCGCCCGATGAACATGCGCGATGTCCTCATGCACACGACCGGACTTCCCGGTGGGCTGTTCCCCGGCAACCCAATCGACGACGCATTCAACGAGGCCCGCGCTGCGCTGACGGGACCGCGGACGCTCGAGAGCGTGACGGCGCTCCTGGCCGAGCACCCGCTGAAGTTCCACCCAGGGACCCACTGGAACTACGGGATCTCGACCGACATCGTGGGCCGCCTGGTCGAGATCCTCTCCGGTCTGCGCCTGGACGAGTACCTCGAACGCGAGCTCTTCGAGCCGCTCGGCATGGTCGACACGGGGTTCTTCGTGCCCGAGCCGTCACTGCGGCGGTTGGCCGCCTGCTACCAGTACCGCCCGGCCAACACGCCCCGCCTCATGGATGGCCCGTTCGCCAACGCGATACTGCGGCCGCGTTCCTACCTGTCCGGAGCGGGCGGGCTGGTCTCGACAACCCACGACTACGTGGCCTTCTGCCAAATGTTGGCCAACGGCGGCCAGCTCGACGGCCGGCGGGTCCTCGGACGAAAGACCTTGGACCTCATGACCGTCAACCACCTGCCCGGTGGGGCGACCCTGCAAGACATGGCGATCGGGGGCTTCGGCGAGGCCAACTTCGAGGGTGTCGGCTTCGGGCTGGGTTTCGCCGTCGGGATGGGGCCGGCCGCCACCGCCATGGCGGGCTCCGGCGGCGAGTTCTACTGGGGCGGGGCGGCGAGCACCGCCTTCTGGGTCGACCCGGTCGAGGACCTCTTCGTCGTCTTCATGACCCAGCTTTTCCCTTCCGCGGCCTACCCGTTCCGGGCCCAGTTGCGGGCGCTCGTCTATCAGGCCATTGACGATTGATGGCCGAGGCTGAGGGGCCCGTCGGCCCCGTCGACGCCACCACCGTCCCCCGCTTCGCCGGCCTCGGTACCTTCGCCCGGCTCCCGACCGCGGAACGGGTCGACCATTGGGACATCGCGGTGGTCGGCGTGCCGTTCGACGGCGGCACCAGTTACCGGCCCGGTGCCCGCTTCGGGCCTGCCGCCGTGCGCCAGGGCTCCCGTCTGCTCCGGCCCTACAACCCCGCGCTCGAGTCCCTTCCCTTCGAGCTGGCCCAAGTGGTCGACGCCGGCGACATCGCCTGCACCCCGTTCAGCGCAGAAGAAGCGGTGGCGCAGATCGAAGCCGGAGCCGATGCACTCCTGGTGGGCGGCGGCCGGCTGGTGGCGATCGGCGGTGACCACACCATCGCGCTGCCGCTGCTGCGGGCCACGGCGCGGCGGCACGGGCCGCTCGCCCTGGTCCACTTCGACGCGCATCTCGACACCTGGGACACCTACTTCGGGCAGCGCTTCACCCACGGGACGCCGTTCCGGCGGGCCTGGGAGGAAGGTCTCCTCCTGCGCGACCATGCCGCCCACGTGGGGCTTCGGGGCCCGCTGTACTCCGACGCCGATCTCTCCGACGACACCTCCATGGGCTTCGCGCAGATCACCACGGACGACGTGGCCGAACGGGGCGTCGCCGAGGTGGTGCGCCGGGTTCTGGCGAGGGTGGGCGACGCACCCGTCTACGTGTCGGTCGACATCGACGTCCTCGACCCGGCGCACGCACCCGGCACCGGCACGCCCGAGGCGGGCGGTCTGACCAGCCGCGAACTCCTCGCCCTGGTGCGGGGGTTGCGGCCGGCCGCCGTGGTGGGCGCCGACGTGGTGGAGGTCTCTCCCGCCTATGACCACGCCGAGGTCACGGCGATTGCCGCCGCGCACGTGCTCTACGACGTGGTCACGATCATGGCTTCACCGCGGACGGCCTGACCGACGGTGCGTTCCACCGGGGGTTGAGGCGCTCGTCTTGTAACAGTGCATTCACGTACGGGAAACCGACCGCGAACGTTGCCTCCGTAGGGTGAGCGGCACAAGCACTCCAGAGGTGGGAATCCAGGTACCCGACGTGAAGCGAGATCTTCTGGTTGGTGTGGCCCAGTGGCTGGCCGCACCGGGGGAGCCGCGCCAGAACATGAGCGTGGCGCTCGGCATGGTGGACGATGCCGCGTCGCGTGGCGTCGAGCTCCTGGTGCTCCCGGAGCTCTGGTCCTGCGGCTACGACCCCGAGACATTGGCCCGGGATGCGCGGGCGGACGCCGAGGCCCGGGACGGGCCCCGCTCGGCACGGCTGGCTGCGGCGGCCCGGCGGCGCGAGATGTGGCTGGCCGCCGGCACCGTGCCCGAACTGGGCGACGACGGCCTCGTCTACGACACGGCGCTCGTGTTCAACCCCCGGGGAGAGCTGGCGGCCTGGCACCGCAAGGCGCACCTCTACCCACCGACGTTGGAGCCCTCGATCTTCACCCCCGGCGACCGGCTGACGACGTTCGACGACCCGGCCCTCGGGCGCGTCGGGCTGGTGGTGTGCTTCGACGGCGATTTCCCCGAGGTCGCCCGGACGCTGGCGCTGCGCGGCGCGCGCCTCGTCCTGGCCCCGGCGGCCTACGAAGTCGAGGGGGCCAACGCCTGGGACCTCCTCTACCCCGCCGTCGCCCTGACCAACAGCCAGTGGTGGGTGCAGGCCAACCAGGCCGGCTCCCACTCCACGTCGACCCTGCTCGGCGCCAGCCGGATTGTGGCGCCGACCGGCACCGTCGTGGCGGAAGCGAGCCGGGCGGTGCCGGGTTCACTGAGCCGGGCCGAGCTCTTGGTGCACCGCATCGACCTGCACATCGCCTACGAGCGCGAGGGGATCTCCGGCCTCCTTGAGGACGGACGCCATCCCGACCTCTACTTCGACCGGGTGGCCGCTGAGTCGCGGTAACGCAGGTGGCGCCCTCCGAAGGGGCCAGCCGATGCGACGGTCCGCGTCAGCTCCCGCTTGTCGAGGACCGCAGCGCCTCCCGCACGCGGTCGCGGAACAGGACGTACTGGTCCTGTGCCCGCCACGGGGCCGACGGGAGCCGGTCGATGAGGTGGGGTGGTTGGACGACTTCGCCGCTCGTGAACTGGCGCCGGGTGAGGTCGATGTCGACACCGGCGAGCCGGTTCCAGTAGTGAAATCCCTGTGGCGCACCATCGGCCCGGCACACTTCAGCCTCGAGAAGCTGGCCTCCCAAGAGGTCGTGCACGACCAGAGCGGTCACGGCGCACTGGCCTCGCGACGGTTCGTCGGGCGTCCAGGCGGGCACGTCGGTCGGGTCACAGGTCTGGAGGGACCACGACGCGCTGATCGCCGCTTCCAGTCCGACGAGCGTCAGCGGTCGCTCGATACCGAGTGGGTCGGGATGTGTCACCCACTCAGTCAACACCTCACGGACGGTGTCCGGGGCGCAACCGGCCCGTTGCCCCTCCTCGCGCTAGTGGGTCTTCGGTGCGACGCGCACCACCACGGCGACGACGATCAGTACGGCCGCAACCGAGGCGAGGACGGTGATCAGGCTGGCAGTGGAACTCATGGCGCCTCCATCGACACGGGCCGGGCCTGTCCCCGGCCGATTTCGACATTGGCCCCCGTCGGTCTTGATGTCAAGGGAGCGGTGCGCAGCGGTCCGCCGGACGATCGAACCCTCGGACGGTCAGTGCCGCTTACGGCGGTCGTGCTGTGACTGCGCACGCTTGGCCTTGCGATTCCGGCGTCCCGCGGCATCGGAGTGCGTGCCGTGCGCCGCATGCGTCGCGTGCGTGGCGCTCCCCTCACCGTACGTGGCGTGTGCCTCCTCTGCGGCGAGGTTCCTGCGGCGGCGCGACATGGTGGTGAGGCCGGCGACGACCAGGACGACGGCCAGCAGGCCGAAGACGAGCACGTAGAACATGGCCCATTAGATCATGGGCGCTCTCGGCCGCGCCGCGACCGTCCCGACGGGCCACACCCGTCGGTGCAGGAGCGCATGGCCGCTCCACCCGGCTTGCGAGCCTGGGACTGATTACGCTGTGCTCCTTCAACCCGAAGCATCGCGCAACCGAGAGGAGATCCGATCACTTTCCTGCAGCGGGTTGCCCTCGTATGCGCACTGGCCATTGTCACCACGGCGAGCTCGTTCTCCTCGGCCGGCACGGCTGGTGCATCGCCGGCCCCGCTGCCGTTCCGGGGCCACGGCTCGATCGAAGAGGCGTACGTCACCGGCGCCCCTCCAGGCGTTCGCCTGACCGTGATCGACGCCGCCGGAACGAACATGGGATCCGGGGTGGTGGACACGCTCGGCAGCCTCATTGTGCGCAATCTGGCGGCGGGACGCGGCTACCGGTTCGAGGAAGGCACCGGGTCGAGCGCGCGCCGCACGGCCGCCTTCTCCGTGCTCTCCACTTCATCGACGCCCAGTGCGTCCCTCTATTCCTCACAGCAGCTCCACGCCGGTCTCAACTACGTGCGCATGCGCGACGGGATCCTGCTCGCCGCCACCGTGCGCCTGCCTCCGGGCAAGACCCTGGCCGACGGTCCGTTCCCGACCGTCATTGAGTACTCCGGCTACAACGTGGCCGGGCCGCACAGCCTGATTGACGCGCTCGAAGGACACGGGTCGTCGCGCGACCCCCTCCTGCCCGACACCTCGACGGTGGTCGGTTCGGTCGTGGCACCGCTGCTCGGCTTCGTCACCGTGAGCGTCCAGATGCGCGGCACCGGCTGCTCCGGCGGGGCCTTCGACCTCTTCGGTCTGCCTTCGGACTACGACGGGTACGACGTCGTCCAGACCGTGGGCGCGCAGCCCTGGGTGTTGCACCACATGGTCGGCATGGTCGGGATCTCCTACTCGGGGTTCTCGCAGCTCGTCGTGGCGGGGACGGATCCGCCGGACCTGGCGGCGATTGCGCCCCTCAGTCCGACCGACGACCTGTACTCGACCGGCTACCCCGGGGGGATCTACAACGACGGGTTCGCCGCCAGCTGGGTCGCCCAGCGGGTGTCGGACGCCAAGCCCGCGCCACAGGGCGGCCAGCCGTGGGCCGCGGCCGAGATCGCCACCGGCGACAAGACGTGTCTGGCCAACCAAGAGCTCCATCCGCAGGCCCAGAGCCTCGAGTCGCTCGTCAGCCCGAACCTCGGCCGGACGCCGGCACTGTTCAACCCGCGCTCGCCGACCGTGTGGGCCTCCCACATCACAGTGCCCGTCTTCCTGGTCGGCGCGCTCGAGGACGAAGAGGTCGGGCCGCAATGGCCCGCGCTCATCAACGCCCTGCACAGCGACAAGAACGTCTACGTGACCATGGTCAACGGGACGCACACCGACTCGCTCGGACCCGACACGATTTCGCGCTGGCTGGAGTTCCTCGACCTGTACGTGGCTGGGCGCGTGCCCACAGCCTCGCCGACCCTCGACGCGCTCGCCCCCACCTTGTACTCGGGGCTGACCGGCGGCGCGCCGTCGGCGCCGGTCCCTGCGGTCCGCTTTACGACCGAGCCGACCGTTGCCGCGGCCGAGGCCGCCTTCGCGGCGCAGGACCCGCGGGTCCGGGTGCTCTTCGACAACGGTGGCGGCAACCTGGGCCCGGGAGCACTGCAGCCCACCTACGAGGCCGCCTTCACGGCCTGGCCACCCGCCGGCACCGTGGTGCGCTTCGGGCTCGGGCCCGACGGCACGCTGCTGGCGGGTTCGCTGCGGAGCCGGTCGACCGCCTCCTTCCACCCCGACCCCGCCGTGCGCCCGGCCGACGATCTGGCCGGCTCGGCCAACGCGTGGGCCGCGCAGCCTCCCTACCACTGGACCACGGTCCCGGCCTCCAGCGGCGTCGCCTTCGAGACCCCCGCGTTCACGACCGCGACCACGATCGTGGGGCCGGCCAGCCTGAACCTCAGCCTGAGGTCCACGGCGCCCGTCACCGACCTGCAGGTCACCGTGACCGAGGTCCGGCCGGGCGAGACGCAGGAGGAGTACGTGACCTCAGGCTTCCTGCGGAGCAGTGACCGTGCGTTGTCGTCCACCTCGACCGTCCTCGACCCGGTGCCCACGTATCTGGCGGCGGACCGCCGGACTCTGCCGAACGGGCGCTTCAGCTTGGTCCGAGTGCCGGTGGACCCGATCGCGCACACCTTCCGGGCCGGCACCCGCCTGCGCATCGTCATCTCCGCCCCCGGAGGGGACCGCCCCTCATGGGCCTTCGACACACCGGCCACCCATGGCGCGGTGCTCGACACCGTGGCACTCGGCGGTGCGACGGGTTCGTCACTCGTGGTGAACGAGGTCCGCGGGGTGGTCCCGAGCGCCACCCTGCCGGCCTGTGGCGCGCTGCGGGGCGAGCCGTGCCGGGCCTACGCCCGGCTGGGCAACCAGCACACCGGACCTGTCGTCTCTTCGGCCGGCTCGGCACAGAGCCGGCCCGGTGCTTAGGACGCAGGCGCCCCGTTGGGATCGGTCGAGCCCAGGACGATGCCGGCCAGTCCCTGCACGAGCAGCGCCGTCGAGCGGATGGACGCGTTGGACGAGTGCGCCTCGGCCGTGAGCGCGTTCTCGGCCATGGCGCGCGCCGTCGGCTCGCTGATCGGCTGCGGCGGACTCGACGCTTCCGTCGCCACGCTGGTGGTCAGGGCCGATGACACCCGACCGACGGTGACGCCGTAGGGGGCGATGCCCGGGACCGTCGTGGTGACGTAGGCCAGCCGGCTGCCGTCGGGGCGGGTGACGACCGAGTCGAGCACCGCGGCGCCACTCACGTGCACCGCACCGGGGACGGTCGAGGGGATGGAGATCACCGAGTCGGTCTGGCGGTCACCGCGCCGCCCCGCCACGGTCGAGGTCGCGACCATGGCAAAGGTGCGGGTCGCCGGGTCGTACGCGTACGCGCCCAGCCGCCCGGCGGTGGCGATGGGCGACACGCGCATCAGCAGCCGCTGCCGGCTCGGGATGAGGAGATCGGCGGCTGAAGGCACCGACGTGGGGTTGCCCTTGCCGGGCGTGCCGTTGGCCGTCGTCTGATAGCTCGAGTGCTGCCAGCGCGTGCACCAGCACGTCGCCGCAGTCTTGGACAGCCCCTTCCACGCCCACAGGGTGCCGCCCGTCTGCGTCGCTTCCTGCGCGGCGAGCTCGTTGGCCAGGATGCTCGGATCGGTGCTCGCGGAATCCCCGAACTCGGTCACCAGGACCGCCGAGTGCATCGCCTGCGCCTCGGACTCGGCGGTCTGGTATCCGAAGGTGAAGTCGGGCGGGTAGCCGCCTGGCTTGGCCGGCAGACCCAGCAGATCCTGCTCCACGGTGAACGCGTAGGTGTAGACGTGGGGCGCGAACACGAGGTTGGGGTAGGACGAGAAGGGTGCGGACACCTGCAACGAGAAGTCCACCAGGTTCCGGTAGGCGATCGGCTCGAAGAAGATCTGCTGCCGGTTGACCGATGCCAGCTGCGGGTATGCGCACGAGCCCGAGAGCGAGGTCGGCGCGCCGGTCGGGCAGGTGGGCCGCCCGTCGCGCACACCCGTCAACGCCTCGATGGCCCGCGTGTAGAACGGGTAGAGGTCCTGGCTGCTCGCCTGGTAGCCGTTGCCGGCGGGCGTCGAGCCGATGGATCCGGGCTGCGGCTCGTTCATGATCTCGTAGCCCAGGACGGCGGCGTTGCCCTGGAACCGCCGCGCCAGCGCGGCCAGCCCGCCGATGTAGTGATCCTGCAGGCCGGTGCCGGGGGCCTGGCCCCGAGGGCCGGGGACCGCCGAGTTCTGCCAGAAGTTGTAGAAGGACGCAGACTCGGCCGGGTTCAGCTCGTCGATGCCGAACATGGCGCACGCCGGCTTGCCGTCGTCCTGCACGGCCCAGGCCGGGGCGCCGTCGCCCCCGCCCGAAGGGGTGCACCCCGAGGGGGCCGTCCCCTTCTCGGCCGGCACGATGTAGCGCGAGTACTGGTCCTGGTGCATATCGAGGATCACGTAGATCCCCTGCTGGCGGGCCCAGCCCACGACCTGGGCCACCCGGTCGAGGTACGTCGTCGAGTAGGTGCCCGCCGTCGGCTCCAGCTGGCTCCAGTCGAGGACCAGGCGGACGACGTTGAACCCGAGTGCGCGCATCTGGGCGAAATCGTCCCCACTCCCCGGCGCGGTCGACTCCGCGAAGGCGCCATGCGACGCCTGGACGTCGCACAGTGGCGGTTGCGGGATCAGCGCCGATGCCTTGGGGCAGCGCCCCTGGTACGCCGACGACGCGACGGGGAAGATGGCCGGACCGCCGTCCGCACCCGGATAGGCGACATCCTCCATCCCGACCGCCGCCGCGCCGTGCAGGAGGACCTGGCGCCCCGCGGCGTCGGCCAGATAGGGCGTGACGTCGGGGCCGCTCGTCGGCGTGACGACGTGGAGGAAGGTCAGGGCCGGAACGCCGGCTGTCGTCGAGCTCGCCACCGCACCGGCTTCGCCCGGCGGTACGAAGAGCACCGCGGCGACGGCGACGGCGACCACCAGCGCGGCCAGGCGAAAGGAGGAAGGTCGGCTCGGCACGGCGGGGCAACCTAGTCGACCCCGGTGCCCAGATTGCCGCGCCCGATTCCGCCCCGCCGGCCTCAGTGTCACGCGGCACACCGTCGTTGGTAGGGTCGCCGTCGTGCCGGGGACTGCGGGGACGGAACCGGAGGAGGTCTCCCTCTCCGAGGGACTGCACACCACTCGGGCCATCCGGCGCTACACCGACGAGCCGGTGCCCGACGAGGCGTTGCGCGACATCCTCTTCGCGGCCACCCGCGCGCCCAGCGGGTCGAACCGCCAGCCCTTTCGCTTCGTCGTCCTCACGGCCGGGCCCGTGGCACAGGAGGCGAAGCGGCTGATCGGCGAAGGGGCACGCCGGTTCTGGGCCGCCAAGCGGGAGGCCGACGGCTACGACACCGGATCCGGTGCCGAGGCCGACTCCCCCAAGGCGCGCATGGCCCGCACCATGCAGCACTACGTCGACACCTACGAGTCGGTGCCCGTGCTCGTGCTGGCCTGCTTCAAGCGCTACCGCCAGACCCCGCATTACACCGACGGTGCATCGGTCTATCCGGCCTGCCAGAACCTGCTGCTCGCGGCGCGCGCCCTCGGGTTCGGCGGCGTGATGACGGGCTGGCAGTTCGCCGCCGATGCCGAGCTGCGGTCACTGCTGCACATCCCCGACGAGGTCGACATCATGGCGACGATCACCCTCGGTCGGCCCCAGGGGCGGCACGGCCCGGTGCGGCGCCGGCCGCTGCCCGAGCTCGTCTACGGGGACCGCTGGGGCGAGGCCCCTGCCTGGGCAGTCGACCCGGAGGGGGCCGCCCACACGTCGGCGGGACCACCGACCCGTAGCCAATAGAGTCTCCGGTGTTGGGCACGCTCGCGGAAGGCTGATCTGATCATGCACGCTGTCGACTCGCCCGTCTTCGACGCGGACAATCACTACTACGAGGCGCTCGATGCGTTCACCCGCCACCTCGACCCGAAGCTCGGGCCGCGGGTGATCGAATGGGTGGACGTCGGCGGCCGCCGCTACCACGCCCTGGGCGGCCGGGTCAGCCGCGCCGTCACCAATCCGACCTTCAACCCGATTGCGCCGGCGGGCGCGCTGGTCGACTACTTCCGGGGCAACCCCGACGGCCGGCCCATGCACGAGCTGATGGGCAAGTCCGAGCCCATCCGCCCAGAGTACCGCGACCGCGACGCCCGCCTCGCCACCATGAACGCGCAGGGCTTGTCCAAGGTGTGGCTCTTCCCCACCCTCGGCATGCTCTACGAGGAGCCGCTCAAGCACGACCCAGGCGCCGTCGTGCTGTTGTTCCGCGCCTTCAACCGTTGGCTGGCCGAAGACTGGGGCATGGCCTACCGGGACCGGATCTTCGCCGCCCCCTACATCTCGCTCGCCGACGTCGACGAGGCGGTGCGCGAGCTGGAGTGGGCGCTCGACCGCGATGCGCGGACCATCGTCATGCGGGCGGCCGCCCCCATCACGGCCGCTGGGCCGCTCTCGCCGGCGGCCGATGCGTTCGACCCCTTCTGGGCCCTCGTCAACGAGGCGGGCATCACAGTGGTCGTGCACGCGGGGGACGCGGGCCTGTCCTCCAACGGCTACGCGGCCGACGGCTTCTCCGCCTCCTTCCGTGCCGGCACCGCCCGGCCCAGCATCAAGATGTTCGCCATTGAGCGGGCGGCCCACGACTTCCTGGCCACGCTGATCCTCGAGAAGCTGTTCGACCGCTTCCCCAACGTGCGCGTCGCCTCGGTCGAGAACGGTTCGGAGTTCCTCGCCCCCCTGTTCGGCAAGCTGCGCACGACCACCCGGCGCATGCCGGGGTACTTCGCCGAGGACCCGGTGCTGACGTTCCGCCGCCACGTGTGGATCAACCCGTTTTGGGAGGACGACGTCGGTGAGATCGTCGATCTCATGGGCGACAGCCGGGTCATCTTCGGCTCGGACTGGCCGCACATCGAGGGGCTGCCCGAACCGACCGACTGGGTCACGGAGCTGCAGAAGCTCCCCCGCGAGTCGGTGCCCAGGATCATGGGGGGCAACGTGTCCGAACTCAACGAGCGGAGGCCCGCATGACCGAGGTCGTCGACCGGAACGAGACGGTGGACTCGGCCGTCCCGAGCAACCAGATCGAGCCCCACGTCATCGTCTTGTTCGGCGCCACCGGTGACCTGGCGGCGCGCAAGCTGCTTCCCGGCCTGCTGCACCTGGCCATGACGGGGATGATGCCCGAGTACCGCATCGTTGGGAGCTCGACCAGCACCCTGACGGACGAGGAGTTCCGCCATCTCGCCCGCCATGCCTGCGATCAGTACTCGACGGACAAGATCTCGCTGCTGAGTTGGGCGAACTTCGAGAGGCGGCTGACCTTCTGCTCCACCTCGGCGGGGCCCGAGGCACTGGCCGAGGCGGTCGCCAAGGCCGAGAACGAGATCGGCGGCGAGCCGCGGCGACTGCACTACCTGAGCGTCCCCCCGGCGGCGGATCGCTCCGTGATCCAGCTGGTGTCCGACGCCAAGTTGGTCGAGCGCTCACGGGTGGTGATGGAGAAGCCGTTCGGCACCGACCTGGCCAGCGCCGTCGCGCTCAATGACATGCTCCACCAGGTCTTCGACGAGGAGCAGATCTTCCGCATCGACCACTTCCTCGGCAAGGAAGGTGTTCAGAACATCTTGGCCTTCCGCTTCGCCAACGGCCTCTTCGAGCCCATCTGGAACCGGGATCACATCGACCACGTGCAGATCGACGTGCCCGAGACGCTCGGGGTCGACGACCGCGTCGCGTTCTACGAGGCGACCGGAGCGTTCAAGGACATGGTGGTCACCCACCTCTTCCAGATCCTGGGCTTCATGGCCATGGAGCCGCCCACCGCGCTCGCCGCCGGTCCGATCAACGAGGAGAAGAACAAGGTCTTCCGCTCCATGCGCCTGCTCGATGTGGCGGAGGTCGTGCGGGGGCAGTACGAGGGCTACCGCGACATTCCCGGCGTGGCGGCGGACTCCGACACCGAGACCTTCGTGGCGCTGAAGGTCGAGATCGACAACTGGCGTTGGGCGGGCGTGCCCTTCTTCCTGCGCACCGGCAAGAAGCTCGGCGGCGGGGAGCGCATCATCTCCATCGCCTTCCGCGAGCCTCCCAAGTCCATGTTCCCCGACGACTCGGGTGTGGGCACACAGGGCCCCGACCACCTGACCTTCGACCTCGCCGACTCCTCGAAACTGTCGCTCTCGTTCTACGGCAAGAAGCCCGGGCCGGGTATGAACCTCGAAAAGCTCAGCCTCCAGTTCGCGCTGCACGAGACAGGGCAGGACGCGGACGTGCTCGAGGCCTACGAGCGCCTCATCCACGACGCCATGATCGGCGACCACACGCTGTTCAACACGGCCGAGGGCATCGAGCGCCTGTGGGAGGTGTCGACGCCGTTGCTGGAGAACCCTCCGGCGGTCGAGGCCTACTCCCAGGGGAGCTGGGGCCCGCCCGCCATCAACGAGCTCATCGCGCCGCGGACCTGGCGGCTGCCTTTCGAGCGCCGGTGGCGGGGCAACCCCGCCACCTGAACCAGGGCCGGCGGCCGGCGTAGGTCATCGGGTCGGCCCCCGTGCCCGCCGGCCATGTCGACCGAGAGCCGACTCGAGTCAGGTGCAGAGGGCTCGACCGATCAGCTGGGGACGTGCCCGTTTCGGCGCGGTTCGGGCACCGTCGTCGAACCGAGAAGTCCGACGACGTCGATGGACTCCTCTGTGGCGACGGGCTCCTCCGACGGCTGGACGCGCTCGTCGAGCACCGTTGTCGCGGTCACGAGATCCCATGGCGCGGAACGGGGTTGCCGCAACAATCCATCCGGCGGCGAGGCGCCGAATGCGAAGCAGAGTCCAATGAGGCCACCGATCAGGATGGTCGGAACCACCATCAGCGGGCAGCAGATGCCGCTCCGCAGGAGAGATCTCCCCAGGCCGATCGGACGCTGATCGGACTGCCGGACCACCCGCAGTCCGAGGAGCCGATAGCTCGGGGTGCGGCCGTGCCGCCACTCGACGACGCTCCAGACGAGCCAGCCAACGACCAGGGTCCCGATGAGCAGGACGACCGTCAGGGCGAGGGCCACGATGCGCCGACCGAGGCTTGCGGCAGGCTCTTTCCGAACCATTGCGTTGATCGTAGTGAGCGAGCCAGCCGGCGAAGCGGGGCGCCATCGCCCCACGGCCTAGGTGCCCAGGAACGTCGCTCGTCGAAGGATGGCGGATCGGCACCGATACCACCGGCCGTTCGTTCGGCTGATCACGTGCCTGCTGGCGGCCCTCGGGGGTCCAACCTTTTCAGGATCACGGGTCGGGCCGGTCGTTGACCGTGGGGGCATCGTCGTCTGAGCTAAAGTTGCTTCGTGCCCGCGGTCCTCGTGGCCGCCCTGATCGGGTTGCTGACCTCCCAAATAGCCTTCATCGTGACGACGGTGTACCTGCATCGCGCCCTGGCCCACAAGGCCATCACCATGCGGCCTTCGGTGGCCTTCGCCTGCCGGTTCATCATCTGGATGTCGACCGGCACCCGACCCCGGCAATGGGTGGCGGTGCACCGCAAGCACCATGCCCACACCGACAAAGAGGGCGACCCGCACTCGCCCGTCATCTTCGGCTACTCCCTGGTCCAGTTCGGCAATGCTGTGCTCTACCGCCGGGTCTCCAAGAACCGCGAGCAGGTTGTCCGCTACGCCAAGGACCTGCCCGAGGACCGCTGGGACAAGGTGCTCTTCAACCACGCCCTCTTCGGCCTGGCCCTGGGCGTGGCCCTGCTGATCGCCGTCTTCGGTTGGGAGATCGGGCTGATCGCGGCGGCGGTCCACGCGTCGATCTACCTGCTCGGCGGCGGCGCCATCAACGGCATCGGGCACAAGTGGGGCAAGCGGCCGTACGACAACCTGGCCACGAACAACCAGTGGCTGGCCTGGCTCGTCGCCGGCGAGGGGCTCCACAACAACCACCACGCCGCCACCACATCGAGCCGGATGTCCATGGCCAAGGGGGAGATCGACCCGGGCTGGTGGGCCATCCGCGTGCTCGTCGCGCTGCGCTGGGCCACCGTGCGGCACGAGAAGTTGGCCGTCAAAGCAGTCCGGACCTGACCCCGCCGTACGGGGCCTACCGGGTCGGCGTCGAGCGAGCCTGTGCCATGACCGACGACCTTCCGACGCCTGACGCGGACGAATTGGAGCGTCTGGGGCTGTACGACCTCCACGCGCCTGATGCGTCGGAGCGCCTGGAGCTGATCCGCTACGTGACGGGCCTCGGGGCAACGCTCGAGGGTGCGGCGGGTGCGACGAACCTGGGGGAGCTTGCGCTCG
This sequence comes from uncultured Acidimicrobiaceae bacterium, assembly GCA_963755375.1. Taxonomy (GTDB): domain Bacteria; phylum Actinomycetota; class Acidimicrobiia; order Acidimicrobiales; family RAAP-2; genus Bog-473. The sequence goes on from CAVWKG010000016.1 coordinate 2,220,099, forward strand.
ACATGACCCTCCGGCCCCGGGGTTCCCTCACGCTGCGCGAGGTGGCGGCGGCGGCGGGCCTCGATTGGCCGACGACACTCAGGCTGATGACTGCCGTCGGCCTCCCGACAGATCCCGACTTTCTCGTCACGGCCGACGAGGCGGCGGCCGTCCGGCTGTTCGCCGGGGCACACAACGATCTGCTCGGCGAAGAGGCGACACTGCAGCTCGCACGGGTGACCGGGAACGCCATGGCGCGACTCGCCGAGACCATCGTCGGAGTCTTCCGCCTGCAGGTGGAGCTTCCTCGACGGCATGCCGGCATGCACTATGTCGATGTCGTCAAGGAGTACGCCGAGCTCACCCAGACGCTGCTCCCGGCCTTCGTCTCGACGCTCGACGCGGTGCTCCGCGGTCAGATCGTCGCCGTCGCCGACCGGATGTGGTCCACCGACCCCGAGCGGTCCATCGTGACGTTGCAGCGAACCGTTGGATTCGTCGACCTGGTCGGCTACACCTCGGCGACCGCGTCCTTGTCGCTGCGCGAGCTCACGAACGTCCTGATCGACTTCGACGTGCGCACCGCTGAGATCGTCTCGAACGGCGACGGACAGATCATCAAGACCATCGGGGACGAGGCGATGTTCGTCACCGAGGATGCGGACGATGCCTGTCGGATCGCGCTCGATCTGATCGGCGCCTCTGGTGGGACGCTCCCGCCGGTCAGGGTCGGTCTCGCCACCGGTGAGATGGTCTCGGTGTTCGGTGACCTCTACGGCCCCGACGTCAACCTGGCTGCTCGGCTGGTCGACGTGGCCGAGGCGTCGACGGCCCTCGCGTCCGAACAGGTACGGTCCGCCTCGAGCAGCATCCGGTTCGAGCGCCTGGCACCCCTCACCCTCAAGGGCTTCGCGCATCCGACCACCGCATATCGAATCGAGAGAGGTGATCCCTGAACCGGACGCCTCCGCGCCGCCGGCTAGGTGACTCCGTCACCTGAGCGGAGCGCCAGCCAGCTCGTCCCGGGCACCGCCTCCACCAGCCGGTGCGCCACGTGCGCTCGGAGCAGGACCCAGTCGCCGGCCACCAGGTCGAGACGTTCGTCCCCCACCTCCAGGACGGCCCCACCGTTGAGCACGACCACCCATTCGTCATGAGCTTGGTCGTAGTCCAGCGGCGAACGAAGGGTGCCGCTGAGGATCTGCTCGACCACGACACCGCCGAGTTGCACAATTTCCTCACCGCGCTCACCAACGGGTGGCGCATCCGACGGAGGGAGGAGTCGGCCACGGAGGACACCGGTCATGGGACGCGCCCACAAGGGGTCACCCCTGGCCCGGCAGCGGCGCCCATTTCTGCTCCACGACCCAACAGACGCCAGCCGGAGGCTGCGAAGCCGGGCCGCGTAGGCATTGGCTCGTCGGTGGATGGTTGTCATGCACCTCCACCACCCGGTACTGCGTCGGCCCGGAGAATTTGTCCGGCCCGTAGCTCAGGACGGGCGAGTAGCCGCCGGGGAAGTTCGTGACCCGCGACATGGCTTCGACGAACGTCCGACGATTGAGGTCCTTCCCCGCCATGGTGGCCGCCTTGGCAAAGAGGCGAATTTCCTGGCACCAGCCCTGGATGGGTCCCTGCTCTTCTATGTCGTCGTTGATGTTGCCTTTGGGGATCTGCGGGTAGGCCTTGTGCCAGACGGTCCAACAGCTGCGCACCCCCGGGTCGTAGCCACCCTGTGACTCGGGGACCGGAAGGTCGATCCCACCGAGCGTCTCCGCCGTGACACCCTGCTGGCCGTTGAGCGCCTTCTCGTACGGGATCGGGATGAGTCCGAGAGCAACCTCGACCTCGGACTGGTAATCACTGAGCAGGAGTCTGGGAAAGTAGCTCTGGGACGTCTCGGCGCCGATGTAGGGGGTGAACGCGTTCTCGGGCAGCAGGGGTATGACCGATTGGACCCCCGCCGCCTTCAACCGCTCCACCGCCAACGTGGCGTCCGAGTCCGTGGACGCGGTCTCACCAACGTCCGAGGTGATCGTCACCACCTGGGGTATGACGCCGGCCTTCTTCAGATCCGGCAACAGAGAGGAGTTGAGCGCGTCCTGGTCGCTGACCTCGTCGGAGACGACGACGCCGACCTTCTTGCCGTGGCCGAGGCGACCCGAGCTCAGTCCCCAATCGACGGTGGCCGCCAGAATGGGCGCGTCGTCCGCGCCCGTCCACCACAAGTACGGTGAGCCGAGATCCGTCCAGTTGGTGGTGGTCGTCCACTGGGAGAGCATCGGCGTGTGCCCTTCACTGGTCACGCAGAGCTCATTGACCCCTTCCCAGGTCCCCAGCCCGTCGAGCACGGCGAACACGGGCGGATTGCCCTGGGTCCATTGCTTGCACAGCGATCGCTGCTCGTCCGGATTCGTCGGGTCGAACGCCACGATCATCGGGTTGATCTTGCGCCCGAGGATCCCACCGGCATCGTTGATCTGATTCACAAAGAGGTGAATGGCCTTCGTCTGCTCCCCGAATTCGGCGTCCGACTTGATCTCGAACTCCCCTTCGATGCTGCTGAACGAGATGATCGGGAAGACCACGTTGATGGCACTGGCCGAGACGCCCCGCGCGCTCGTGCTCGCCTGGGTGACGGGAGTCGGCCCACTGGAGGCCCCCGACGGCGCGGTGACGCCGAAGGTCACCGCCCCCCCGAGGACGGCGATGGCTCCCCCCGCCCTCACTAGTCGTACTCTCGCTCCCGATTTACCCCAACGCCGCATCGCCAACCCCCGAGTGCGCTGTTCGTACAGGGCGCACGCCACAGGCTATGACACCCACGGCGTTCGGTTTCGTCACCGGAGGAGCGATCAGATTCGGGCGAAGCGTGCCTCGGTGCGACGGAGGATGGCGCACAGGGTCTCGTTATAGGGTGTCTCGAGCCCGAATTGGCGGCTGAGTTCGACGACCTGCCCGTTGATGGCGTCGATCTCCGAACGCCGGCGGGCGAGGTGGTCGAGGCGCATCGACGGACTGGCGCCCGGAATCGTGGCGGCAAAGTCGGTTACATACGGCCGTGGGTCGTCGAAGGGGAACCGAACTCCCTTGGCGACGCCGAGTCGGTAGGCCTCCGTGGTGCAGCCAAGGGCGACCGTCCATGCTTCGCGGTCCGACATGAGCTCGCCGACCGTGGCGTCGAAGGCCGCACACGGTGCACTGAGCGTGACGTTGCAGAGGAACTTCTCCCAAATCATCGGGGTCACATCGGCGAAGGCCCGGACGTTGAAACCGGCGTCGTCGAATGCCTGCTCAATCCTCTGGACGCGCTCAGTCAGGCCTCCGTTCATTTCGCCGATCCGGATCAGGCGCATGCCTTCGTGGTGCACGTGCCCCGGCTCGGGGATCGACGACCCAAAGCCCTCTGCGATCCCGATCACGATGTGCTGCTGCGGGATGCGGCGGGCGATCCGTTCGCCCGCACCGAGCCCGTTCTGGAACGCCATCACCACGCTGTCGGCCTCGAGCAGCGGAGCAATATCCGCTGCGACCGCGTCGACGTCCGCCGCCTTCGTCGCGATCATCCAGACGTCGCAAGTCCCGGCGTCACGGGGCGCGCGTCCGACATGGAGGCCGTCGACCACGAAGCTGCCACTGGCCCCCGAGACGGTCAGCCCCGAGGCGGCGATGGCATCGATGTGCTCCTGCCAGATGTCGATGGCCCAGACCTCGTGTCCGGCTCTACCGAGGAGGCTGGCGTAGACCGAGCCCATTGCTCCCGTTCCGACAACTGCAATCTTCATCTCGTCCTTTACATACGCAGGTCACGAGAACCTGGCGCCGCACGGCGGCGCACGGGTGACCCGGGCTCTGACCGTCGGGCCTGGATTCTACGGGAGAGGCGGTTGGCACTGAAGCCGGACGAGACGGCGGGCGCCGTCCCGGCGGCCGGGCCGAGCCTCAGGGGATGAGCAGCACCCTGCCGAAGGCCTGCCGGCTCTCGATGTACGCATGGGCGCCGGCCGCGTCGGAGAGCGGAAACGTCCGGTCGATGACCACCTTCAGCTCGCCGCGCCCGATGGCATTGAGATGGCCGGCGATCATGGCGTGCGGGCGCGGGGACAGGAGGAGCTCGGCCCCCAAGAAGTAGCCCGACAGCGTCTGATTGTTGCCTCGCATCGTCGAGATGTCCAGGTGCTCCGTCGCCGCCCTCCCGGCATCACCTACCGTCACACAGCGGCCCCGGTAGGCGAGGACGTCGATGCTCCCCTGCAGCGTCACGCCGCCCACCGAGTCCACCACGACGTCCACACCGCGTCCGTCGGTCAAACGACGGGCCTCGGCGACGAAGTCGTGCGTGGCGTAATTGATGCCCTCGTCCAAGCCGAGTTCCTTCAGTCGCTCGAGCCGGTCATGGCTCGATGCGGTGGCGAAGACCCGCGCGCCGGCCCGCTTCGCCATCTGGATTGCCGCGATGCCCACCCCGCCTGCCCCGGCGTGGACGAGTGCCGTCTCGCCCTCCCGCAGGTGGCCGAACTCGAAGAGGCAGTCATCGGCTGTACCGAACGGAACCGGCACGCAGGCCGCGTCGTCGGTCCGGACGCCATCCGGGATCTTCCAGGCGAACCCCTCCGGCGTCGCCCTGCGTTCGGCGTGCGAGCCGTCGAGCCCCACCGTGACCGCCCGGTCGCCCACTGCGAAGCCGCGCACCTCGGCGCCGACCTCGGCCACCGTGCCGGCACACTGGTACCCGACCACGTGCGGCACCCGGGCCAGGTCTCCTCCCAGCCGGTTGAGCGTGTCGCCGCCCTCGATGCTGACCGCCTCGACGTCGATCAGAATGTCGCCCGGACCGACCACGGGGTCGGCCACGTCCTCATAGCGGAACACCTCGGGCCGTCCGGTCTCGTAGTACACCGCTGCCTTCATGACTGGACATACTCCCGCATCCGGAAGCGCTTCGTCCTCTGGGCGTACCACCTGGAGGTCTGGGGCAGCTGGGTGGCGATCTTCCCGTTGGCGTTCGTGAAGTAGCTCCGGCAGCCGTCGCTCCAGATGGTCCCGGCCAGGGCTTTCTGCAGCTCACGGTTGTACTCCTCCAGGACGTCGCGCCGGACGTCCAGGGCGCCCACCCTGCGCCTCCGCATGGCCCGCAGCGCGCCGAGAACGTAGGTCGCCTGCGCCTCGAGGATCACGATGATGGAGTTCCCGCCCTGGTTCGTATTCGGGCCGTAGAGCATGAAGAAGTTGGGGTAGCCCGAAACGGTCAGTCCCATGTAGGCGTGCGCCACCTCGGACCAGTCGTCGTGCAGGCGGCGCCCGCCCAAGCCGACCACGTCGATCCCCTCCAGGTACTCGGTGGCCCTGAAGCCGGTGGCGAGCACGACGGCGTCCACCGCCCGCTCCCGGCCGTCGCCGGTGACGATCGACTCCGGCGTCACCCGCTCGATGCCGTCCGTCACCAGCTCGACGTTGTCGCGCAAGATGGCCTTGTAAAAATCACTGCACACCAGCGTGCGCTTGCATCCGAACGGGTAGTCCGGTGTGAGCTTGCCCCGCAGCTCGTCGTCCTTGATCCGGTGATCGATGTGGCTGAGCGCCAACGCCTTGAGCTGCTCGGCACCCGCTTCACCGTGGCGAAAAGCGATGGTGTTCTCAAAGGCCCAGTAGAGCTGCCGCCGGTGGCGCCGCGCCGTAATCGGGTTGCGGGCGAACCGGCGCTTCTGCTCCTCGGTGAAGGGCTTGTCGGACCGGGGCAGGATCCACTGCGGCGTGCGCTGGAAGACGTGGACCGCCTGCGCCACCTTGGCCAATTCGGGCACAATCTGCGCGGCACTCGCCCCCGTCCCGATCACGGCCACCCGGCGACCCGTCAGGTCGTGCTCGTGCTCCCAGCGAGCCGAGTGGAAGCAGGGGCCGGTGAACGAGTCGAGACCGGCGATGTCCGGCAGCGACGGCGTGGCGAAGGTCCCGACGGCGCTGACGAGCACGTCGGCTTCGTAGACGCGGCCTGCCGCGTCCGTCAGCCGCCATCGCCGCTCCCCCTGGTCCCAGTGGGCCGACGTGATGCGGGTGTGGGTCCGCACGTGGGCAGAGATGCCGAAGCGCTCGGCGCAGTCCTCGAAGTAGCGCAGGATTTCGGGTTGCTCCGCGTAGGTCTTGGTCCAGTCCGGCTTGCGCGCGAACGAGTACGAGTAGAGGTGCGACGGCACGTCGCAGGCCGCTCCCGGGTAGGTGTTGCTGCGCCAGGTGCCACCCACGCCGCCGGAAGTCTCGAAGAGCACGAAGTCCCGCCGGTGGGACTTCGTCAGCCGGATGGCCAGCCCGAGACCGCCGGCCCCGGCCCCGATGATGGCGACCCCCCAGTGCGGTACCGGGCCGTCCGCGCCCGGCTGGCCCCCCGTCGCGGTCGCCGCGACGTCGCGCGCCGCCGTCGCAGAGTCGTGCACGTTCGTCACTGGTCCTCCGAGGAAGGGGTTCCGAGACCCAGAGTCTGGCACCGCAGGCCGGGTACGGTCTGCCCCGGGCGAAGGAGAAGGGAGTCACATGAGCGACGGGGCGGCACCGCTTGCGCTGGTGATCGGCGGTGGTTCGGGCATCGGCGCCGCTCTGGCCGACGCCTACCGATCCCGAGGAACCACGACCGTCACCTGGGACATCGCGGGTTCCCACGACGTCAGCTGCGACGTGACGGAGCCCGATGCCATCGATGACGCAGTCGGCGTGACCCGCATGCGCTGGGGCGTTCCCACCGCCGTCACCGTCACCGCCGGCGTCGGCCATTCGGGGCTCCTCACCGAGGCAGACCCGGACGCCTTCGACCGGGTCATGCGCGTCAACGCGCGCGGCCCGTGGCTCTGCATGCGGGCCTGGGTCGGTGCGATGCAAGAGCAGGAGGTAGCCGGCTCCTTCGTCGCCGTCTCGAGTGTGAGCGCGCGCCTCGTCGATCGCAGCATGGGCATCTACTGCGCGTCCAAGGCCGCCCTGTCCATGCTCGTCCAGGTGGCGGCCGCCGAATGGGGCGCCCAGGGGATCCGGGTCAATGCGGTGGCACCGGGCGTCACGCGGACACCGATGCTCGGGCGCGGGCGCTCGGCCACCGTCGAGGGCTCACCGTGGCTGGCCGCCGTGGCTGGGCGCACGGCGCTGGGCCGTCTGGGCGAGGCGAGCGACATCGCCCAGACGATCATGGCCCTGCACTCCATGGACTGGGTCACCGGCCAGGTGCTCGCGTGTGACGGCGGGCTGTCGCTCTACAGCCCGGCCGATCCCTACGGCGCGTCCTTGCGGGCGCAGGCTCGCGGGGCCGCCGGTCCCTGAGAGTTCGATCCGGGACACCGAGGTGGCGGCGAGAGTGGAGGGCCTTGAACCTATCCGAGGCCGGCGGCGCCGGTCTGCACCCGCAGCCCGTCGCACACGATGGTGAGCAGATCGCAGGCGGGAGCCGCACCGGCGTGTGCGGTCGCCTGGCAGGTGGCCCCGACCAGCGAGACCACCGCCGTCGGCGTCACGTCGGGACGCACGGCGTCGACGTCCTGCGCCCTCCGCAGCAGCACACCGATGGCGTCGCGCAGGCCGTCCTTCACCTCGACGGAAGACTCCTCGAACTCCACTCCGGCGCCCATGACGGCGACCAGGAGGTCGCGCTTGGCCGCACCCTCCTCCACGACGTGGGACAGGAAGCCAAAGAACGCGCCCGCCGGGTCGTCGGCGTCCGCCAACGCCCGGGCGTCGAGGGTCAGCCCCTCAAGGCGATCGAGCAGGACGGCCTCGCACAGCTTCTCCTTGGTCGGGAAGTGGCGATAGAGCGTGCCCACCCCCACGCCCGCCTTCTCCGCGATCAGGTCGACGGGGACCTCGATCCCCTCGGCCGCGAAGACCTTCTCGGCGGCGTCCAGAATGCGGGCCCGGTTGCGCTGGGCGTCGGCCCGCAGCGGGCGTGCGCCGGCAACGGCCGCCCCGTCACACCCCGCCTCTAGCTTTGCGGTTGGTCCCACGGAAATCTCTCCTCCCCCGGTTGACAAACGGAACTCAGGTTCCGTATAGTCTAAGTGGAACCAGAACTCCGATTCCGATTGTAAGCCATCCCAGCCGGGAAAACCAGACCCTCCAGGTCAGGGCGGCGGGGCGGGGCGGTCGGCACGGATCTTCTCTTGGACACGGAGACAGCCATGACCACGACCCTCGACCTTCCCGACCAGACGTCCGGCGGCGCCGACCTCGATCCCAAGCGCTTCCGGGCACTGGCCATCATCGCCGTCGCTCAGCTGATGGTGGTACTCGACGCCTCGGTGGTGATCATCGCCCTGCCGTCGGCCCAGCGTGCGCTGCACATCTCGACGGCCAACCGTCAGTGGATGCTGACGGCGTACACCCTCTCCTTCGCCGGGCTGCTGCTGCTCGGCGGCCGGATCGCCGACTACTTCGGGCGGAAACGCATGTTCGTCATCAGCCTCGTGGGCTTTGCGGCCGCCTCCGCCCTCGGCGGGCTGGCCCAGAACTCGGCGATGCTCTTCAGTGCTCGAGCCCTCCAGGGTGCCTTTGCCGCGATCATGGCGCCCGCCGCGCTCTCGCTGCTGACCGTCGCTTTCACCGAGCCCAAGGAACGGGCGCGGGCCTTCGCCGTGTATGGCGGCATCGCCGGCGGTGGCGCCGCCATCGGGCTGATCCTCGGAGGCTTCCTGACCGAGTTCGCCTCCTGGCGCTGGACCCTTCTGATCAACGTGCCCATCGCCATCGTGGCCGCGGTTGCCGCCTTCCGCTACATATCGGAGAGCCGCGCCTCGGCCAACCACGGCTACGACCTCCCCGGCGCCGTCACCGTGACCGGCGGCCTGCTCGCCCTCGTGTACGGGTTCACCAAGGCGGGCACCGACGGATGGGGCGCGTCCACGACGGTCATGTTGTTCGCCGCAGCGGCCGTGCTGCTGGTGGCTTTCGTCGTCATCGAGCAGCGCGTGACCCACCCGCTCCTCCCTCTCCGGGTCGTGCTCGACCGCAACCGCGGCGGGTCCTTCCTGGCCTCGCTCCTCGTGGGGACGGCGCTTCTCGGGACCTTCCTGTCCCTCACGTATTACTTCCAGGGCACGCTGCACTACTCGGCCCTGAAGTCGGGGTTCGCCTTCGTGCCGTTCTCGCTCGGCATCATCACCGGCGCCACCATGGCCAGCCGCCTGCTGCCCCGCTTCGGGCCACGCCTGGTCATGACCGGCGGCCTCGTGATGGGCATGGCCGGGCTGATCCTCTTCAGCACCCTCGACGTCCACTCGGCCTACATCAGCACGGTGCTGCCGGCCGAGGTCATCGTGAGCCTGGGCATGGGCCTGTCCTTCGTCGCCATGAGCAGCACGGCCCTGATCGGGGTGAGCCCCGAGGATGCGGGAGTGGCCAGCGCGCTGGTGAACGCCACGCAGCAGACCGGGGGCACCATGGGGGCCGCCCTCATCAACACCATCGCCACCAGCGCCACGGTGTCGTATGTCGCGGCCCACGGGAAGTCGGTGGCGTCGCTCACCGCCGGTTCCATCCACGGCTACACGACGGCCTTCACGTTCAGTGCCATCGTGCTGGCAGTGGCCGCCGTGAGCGCCTTCACCCTCATCCGGCGGGGCCGCCCCGAAACGGCAGAGGCCGAGGTGCTCGAGGAGCCGCTGGTTCTGGCCGCAGTCTGAGCAGGGCCGGCCACTCCGGGCGAAACGAGCCGTCACCGGCCCAAGCGCCCGGGGCGGTCGGCTACTCGCTGATGATGTCGATGGCGTACTCGGGGCAGTTCGCCACGGCGAGCCGGGCCTTCTCCTCGAGTTCGGGCGGCACCTCGTCCAGGATCACCGAGGCCTGCCCGTAGTCGTCGACGTCGAAGATCTCGGGCGCGAGCCCGTAGCAGCGGGCATGGCCCTGGCACTTCTCGGGGTCGACGCGGATCTTCATGGGAACACCACGGGGAGGATACGCGGCCCGCGAACCTGCCCGCCCGCCCAGGTGATGTCCTCGCCCTCGGCCACGGAGAACTCCGGGATGCGGGCCATCCACTCCTCGAGTGCCACCTGCAACTCCATCCGGGCCAGATTCGACCCCGCGCACCGGTGGATTCCCGAGCCGAACGCCACATGGCGGTTGTGGGCCCGGTCCAGCTGGACGACGTCCGGCTGCTCGAACGCCTCGGGGTCGCGGTTGGCCGCCGGGAAGTTCATCAGGACCTTGTCACCCGCCTTCATGGGGCAGCCGGCGTAGTCGATGTCCTCGGTCACCTCGCGGGCCATGGTCACGGGTGAGTAGGCCCGCAGGAACTCCTCGACGGCGGTCGGCATGAGCTCGGGCTCGGCGGCCAGACGCTTGCGGTCTTCGGGATGTGTGGCCAGGTGCCACAGCGAGGACCCGATGGCGCTCCAGGTCGTGTCCACCCCGGCGATGAGGACGAGGGCGGCCATGCCGAGCACGATGCCGTCGTCGACCGGCTTCCCGTCGACCTCGGTCGTGAGCAGCTCGCTCATCAGGTCGTCGCCCGGGTTCTGGCGCCGGTCTTCCAGCTGCCCCAGGAAGTAATTGAGAAGGCCCTCGGCCCCGTGCTGGCGCCGCTCGGGGTCGTCGGCGAACTCGAGCACGTCACGCACCCAGCCGGTGAAGGTGTCGGACAGGTCGGCGGAGACGCCGAGGATCCGGGCGATCACCCGGACGGGGATCTGCTGGGCGTAGTCGGCCGCGGCATCGCCGCGACCCTCGTCGGCGAAGCGGTCGAGCAGCCCGCGGCAGAGCTCGCGGGTCAGCGGGACGTAGCTGTCCACCCGCGTGTGGGAGAACCAGGGCAGCAGGAGCCGCCGGGTCCAGGTGTGCAGGGGCGGATCCGCCGAAATCGGGGGAAGCCCGTACTCGAGGTTGGGCCCGTCGAAGTCGGCGTTGGGGTCCTCGTCCTCGTCGCCGGGGATGACCGCCACCTTGAGCGAGCTGAAGTGCGCGATGTCGTGGGCAATGGCCGTGACGTCGTCGTAGCGGGTGGGCAGCCAGCTGCTCTTCCGGCGGTCGGTGTGGGCGATCGGGCAACTCTGGCGCAGCTCGTCCCAGATGCTGAACGGGTCGGTGACGTAACTCGGGTCGAGCACATCGAAGTCGGTCGCCCAGTCCCGGACCGGCGCGGTGTGTGGCATGGGACCCCCCTAGGTGCTGTCTCAGGTCGCCCGGACGCCTCACCCTAGTGCGGGCGTCCCGGGCTCCGGATTCTGACCGGCTCCTCAGCCGCCGCGCAGTGCAGCCACATCCCCGCCCCGCACGCTGGTGACAGGGCAGATCGCCGGGTTCTCAGGAGCACAGACGACATGACGGGCAGGACAGCGCAGAATCCCTCCGACGACGACCGTACCGAACTCCCCAGGCCGCGCCTGGGCTCCCGCTGGCGCTGGTCCCGGCCGCGCCAGGCCCTGGTCGCGGGAGGGACCGTGGCCGCCGTACTCGGACTGGGCGCCACGACATCGGGGAACACGGGCACCCCCGCGCCCGGGCGCGCCCTGAGAGGCAAGGCTAGGCCCACGGTCGGCGGGAGCACGCCACGTCCGGTGCGCCTAGAGCGTGACCCGCTGGCCCCGACGCAGCACCTCGTATTGCCGGGACTCGTCAGCAGCCGGAAGGTGCGTCGTCGATCCGCCCGGCTCGGGCCGGACCACTTCTGCCCCTGTCGGCGCGAACTGGACGATGTAGGCCTTGCGCACCTCGCCCGTCCGGTTGGGGCCGGTCGAGTGCGGCGTCAACGACGAGAACACCACGATGCTTCCGGCGCGCGCCGGAACGGCCACCGCATCCGGCGGGTCACGCAGGCAGACGAAGCCGATGTCGGAGTACTCGTGGGCCAAGGTGCCCTGGCGATGTAGCCCCGGCACCACCCAGGGGCAGCCGTTCTCCTCGGTGGCGTCGGTGAGCGCCACCCAGCAAGTGAGGTACTGCTGCGGCTCCACGAACGCGTACCCGTTGTCCTGGTGCCAGGGGAACGGCGACTCCGTCCCCGGCTTCTTGTACACCGCCTGGTCCCAGTAGAGCCGTACGTCAGGTCCGATGAGGTCGGCACACACATCCGCGAGGAGCGCGGAGCTCGTGAACTCCCGCAGCAGCGGTGACTGCAGCACCAGGTGGGTCGTGAAGGTGATCTCGTCGGCGCGGGCGATGAAGAAGCGCCCTCCCTCAAGCTCGCGCAGCGCGTCAGCCTGCCGCTCCTCGCAGGGATCGATGGCCCCGATGAGCGCGTCCACCTCAGGCCGACCGAGCGCGTCCTCCAGCACGAAGAACCCGCTCTCGTCGTACTGGCGGGCCTGCTCGGCGGCGACGGCGCGGAACGGACCGTCGTGATCGTCCCAGGTGAAGGACGTGTTGAGCTCGTGCGGGGCGGGTCCGTCCACGCCTACGTTCCGCCAAATATCGGGTCGCGGAGCTCCGCCGCGGCGCGCACCCCTTCGGCGAAGTCGGCCGTGTCGCGCAGCCGGGTCTGCTCGGCGTACTCGTGCTCCATGGCCAATCGAACCTCTTCCACCAGTCCGCGGCGCAGCGTGGCCCGGATGGAGCGGACGGCGAGCGGTCCCGAGGCGGCCAGCTCGTCCGCGTACCCGATGGCCTGCGCCAGCAGGTCGCCGATACCGTCACCGGCCAGGCGATCGCACAGTCCGAGCTCCAGCGCGTCCTGGCCGCCCACGCGCCGCCCGGTGTACAGGAGGTCCGCCGCGGCCTGACGGCCGACGGCGGCGGGCAGGGTGATCGTGAGCGCGAAGCCGTGATGGAAGCCAAGGCGGGCGAAATTGGCGCTGAAACGGCTTCGCCGTGTCGCCACCCGGAAATCGGCCGAGAGCGCGAGCCCGCAGCCCCCGCCGACGGCGGCACCCTGCACGGCGGCCACGACGGGGAGCGGTGTGGCGAACAGGCGCAGTGCGCTCCGGTACAGCGCGGCGATGTCCTGGCCGGCGTTGCCGGCGAAGTCCAGCCCGGCACAGAAGTGCCGGCCCTCCGACGCCAGCACGATGGCCCGGCACCACCCCGAACGGTCGAGCTCCTCGTAGGCCGCGGCCACGTCCTCGATCAGCCCGGTGTCGAAGAAGTTGTTGGGCGGCCGGTGCAGGCAGACGACGCCGACATGAGCGCCGTGCTGCTCCACCGTGACGTCCGCCTCGCTCACGGCTCAATGTCCCCCAGGCTGCGCCAGTAGATCACGGCATCCTCGCCCTCGATGGCGTCCGGAATCGTCCCCACCTCGTCGAAGCCGAGCCGGCTGTACATGGCCCGGGCGGGATTGGACTCGAAGACGAGGTTGAACATCATGGCGTCGAAACCGAGGCGCCGCGCCTCGCGCAACGAGTGCTCCACCAGCGTCCGCCCCACCCCGGTGCCCCGATAGGGAGCGAGCACGAAGTAACCGGCGTTGGCGATGTGGGCGGCCCGGCCGACGTAGTTGGGCTTGATGTAGGAGGCTCCGATCAGGTAGCCGCCGAAGCGGGCGACCGAGACGGCCGCCGAATGATGGATCCAGTAGTCGTCGAAGTCCTCGCGGGTCAGCGGAGGCCGCTGGGGAAAACCCTCGCCGGCACCGACGATGCGGCTGAACGCGGTGTACAGCTCGTCGTGGTCGTCGACCACCGCTTGACGGATCTCCACCGGCACGGCACCACGGTAGTGGTGCGCGCGTGTGGATCCTCTGATCGCACACGTGCAAAGAGAGCCGTGGGGCACTAGGCCTAAACGCCGAACCCCACCGTCCCGGTGCCGGGCCGCACCGCCTCGATCGGATCGCGCAGGTCGTCGATGTAGCCGAGCGCATAGGCGCCGCGGTCGTACCCCATCACCCGGAGGAGGTCGATCGGCAGCGTCTCGGCCACCTCCCGCGGCACGGAGAGGTACTGGTTCTCCTCCTGGCGCAGCCAAGCCACGTTGTAGGTGATGTTCAACCCGATGCGGGTTGCGTCGGAGCGGTTGGCCCCGCCGCCGTGGTACACGCTCCCCGAATAGAAGAGCACGGAGCCGCGGGCCATGGCCGCCGGCTCCGTGTCGTCGGGTCCGATCGAGAGCTTGTCCTCCCGCCGGTTGCTTCCCGGCGCCACGCGGGTCGCGCCGTTCTCCTCGGTGAAGTCGGTCAGTGCCCAGAGGGTGTTGCACTGGACCTCGTAGCCCGCCGGAAAGGGAAAAAAGTCGAACGCCCACTGGTCGCGGTGGATGGGTTGGGCCGTTTCCCCCGGGCCGATGGCGATGGCCTGGGTCAGGTGCAGCTGGATGTTGGTGGCATGTCCGAGGAAGGTGCGCGCCGTGTCCAGGGCCAACGGGTGCATGACCAGCTCGCGGCATGAGGGTGAGCGGGCGATGAGCGAGCCCGTCCGCCGGGTGCGGTTGCCGCTGAAGTCGTCCGGCCCGGTCGGCGTGGTGTCGAGGTAGGGGCGCAGCTCGGCCTCGATCCTGTCGAGCAGAGCCGCCGAGACCACCGCGTCGACCACGACAGCTCCGTCCCGTCCGACGGCAGCCGCCACCTCGTCCGGGCTCACGTCACTGTGTAGGTGGGTGATGGGCACGCCCCCCATCCTCCACAACCGGTCAGGGGAGCGGCAAACTGGAAGGGTACGACTCGGCGACCAACCCCAGCTCGGCCAGCTTGCGGACCGTGAGCCGCACATCCTCGCCGATGACACGAGCGGCGGCCGCATCGGCCCCGTGCGCCTCGGCGAGCTCGTGGACCATGTCGTCCAGGGTTGTGGTGCCGTCGCAACAGTTCCAGACGGCGGCCGCGCTCGAGTTGAGCATGATCAGAAGCTGGCCGACCTCGTCGTAGAGGGCGACGTTGTCGTCCAGTTCCACCGCGGCGGTACCTTCCCGGCGCACGGGCCGCGCGCGCCCGTCCGGCCATTCAGGGCGCACAGCCGACACCTCCCCGCGTGGCCGACGCCCCGGCCATCGGCACCACCAACTCCAGCACCAGGCGACGGGCCTGGTCGAGGTCCGACACGGTCAGGGCGAAGCACCGGCACCGCTTGGCCAGCCGGCCGAGGGCACGGGTCCCCTCGGAACCATGGGGGATGAGGTTGACGGCGTTCACTGCCAGCGCGAAGAACGCCTCGGTGTCCGTGAGTGGGGTCAAGGCGGTCTCGGCCCCGGCGTCGTAGCGGGGCACCACGACGATGCCGGGCACGCAGGGCCGCCCGATCCGGCGTCCCGTGCCCTCCCCGACCGGCACCTGCCACTCTTGGCCCGCCCAGGGGCCGGCCGCGGACTCTGGAGAGAGGTCGGGGCCCATGTCGGAGAGCACGGCGAAACTCCCGGCTTTCACGGTGATGGGCTTGGCGTAGGGCAGCAGACTTCCGGTCGCCATGTCGAAGGCGGCCAGCTCGTCGGTGAGGTACCCGAGCCCGCCGCGGACCAGCCCCGCCACGAGCGTCGACTTGCCCGACATGGACGCCCCAGGGAACAGCAGGCCCGTGCCGTTGTCCTCGATCGCGCCCGCGTGGAACAGAAGGTGCTCAGCACCGGCCTCCGCCGCGGCACGGTTCACGTCCCACACCACCCACCCAATGGCGTCGCCGGGCTGCTGTCCACGCGCTAATGCCTCGCCGTCGCGCCGCACGTCGACGGTACCGGCGGGCGCCTCCGCCGTCGTCAGCGAGTACCAGTGTTCGACGGGTGCCGTCTCGACGGGGTCCCGCAGCCCGGCCAGCAGTGCGTCGACCTGACGGCCAAGGCGCTCGTTGTCGGTGCGCACCGCGAAGCGGTAGGACAATGCATTCATGTTCGCGGTGCGATGCACCCACCCGCGCTCGAGCCTCATCGATCAGGCCGGGTGCCCGGGCTCTTCGCCGGGGGCATTGACGTGCGGCTGGCCCAGTGGTGCATGGCCCATCCGCCGGCGGCCAGTGCCGCGCCGATCTCGGCGTCGCGCTGGATGTTGAGACCCGTGTAGGCCAGGGAGCCCGAAGGAGTCGTGGTCGGATTCGTCACGGCAGGAGCGGTGGGCGGCCCGTTCGTGGCGACAGGGTCGGCGGTGGAGCCTCCTGTCAACAACGCGGGACCCGAGAGGGTGGCGCCGCCGGCGGCCTTCGCGGTCAGGATCTCGGGAACCACCCAGGCCGCCACACCGGTCGTGGCCAACGCGGACATGCGTCCGATGGCCTGGCGCCTCGAGAGATGGGTTCCGTCCGAGAGCGCGCCCTCCGTCGAAGACCCAGATGCCGCAGCATCCACGGGTGTCTCGTCGTACTGCATGTCTACCGCCAATCCTCACTCGCCGTGTGAGCAGCCTCAATGTTAGCAAGACGGCGCCGGACGCCTAAAAAGAAGCCGCTGGTGCCTGCTTGACCTGGTCACCTCCCTGCCCGTCGAGGCCCGCCGATCGCCCGGGCGTGGCGTCCCTGCAATGGCAGTGTCCCTCGGCGGGGAGCGCATCGGGGCGAGAGGCCGTGGCCGCCTCCGCCGGACGGCATGATGAGCCCATGCGCGACGACGGAGCGACCGCCGCAACCGTGACCGAGCGGACGGCGACGCTGCTGTGGGAGGCCTGCCGCCGGGTTCCCGATCAGGCCTCCGTCCGGCGTGCCCTGGCCGGGGGGGCCGACCTGGCGTGGGCGGTGAGCGCCGCCTCGGACCAGCGGGTCGGCGCGCTGCTGTGGCGGGCGCTCGATGCGTCGGGCTCGCTGGACGCGCTCGGGGCCGACAGGGCCGCGTTCGGCGACATGGCCGACGCCTTCAAGATGGAGGCCCTGCTCCTGCTCCCCCGCGCCGTCGCGCTCGCGGTGCGGCCGCTCACCGACGTCGGCCTGGAGCCGGTCGTCTTCAAGGGACCCGCAGTGGCGGCGCGCTACCCCGAGCCCGGCTTGCGGCCGATGGACGACATCGACCTCCTGCTGCCTCGGGCCGATCACGGGCGCGCCCTCGAAGCCCTGGGTCACGCCGGGTGGCGGGTGGCGCGCGCCGGCGATGGCGACCACTACGACACCGTGCTGACCCACCGCGAGGTTCCCTCCTTCTTTCTCGAGGTCCACTTCGGGCTGGAGGGCGGCTCGCAGCGGGTGACGGCACTGAATCCCGAAGCGTTGTGGGCCCGACGCCAGCCGCTCGAGTGCGCCGGCACGCCGGCGTTCGGATTGCCCCCGGCCGAGGAGCTGGTCGTGCTCGCCGCCCACGCCGGAAAGCCGCACCACAGGTTCGTGCGCCTGGTGTGGATGGCCGACCTGACGATGATCGTCGGGCACGCCGAGATGCACGACGCCGCCGTCGACTGGGACCGTGTGCACGCCGTGGCCCGGGCTGCGCGCTGCGTGACGGTGGTCGGCACCGCCCTGGAGATGGCCCGCCGGGCGGGCGTGGACGCGCCAGCCGGGCTGTTCCCCCTGCCGACCCGCGGCCGGCGCGGCGACGCCATGCGCCAGCTGCTGTCGGTCACCTGGCCGTTGACGCAACTCGAGCTATCGGGCGACCGCCTCAATTACGCGCTGACCGATGGCCGGACCCGACGCGCCAAGATGCGCTTCCTGCAGCTCGCCCTGGGCCACGGGCTGCGCGCCCGGGCGCGGCGCATCGTGGGCCTGCCGCGCCGGCCCTCCACCCGCGCCGAGCAGGCCGAGTGGACCTAGGAACTCTGTGTCTGCCTCGGGGCCCGCTACGGCCCCGGGAAGACGGCACGCAGCGTGTCGAGCAGCGCCGCGTCACCGCTGAAGGTGGGCGTATGGACGGGGTCGAGCCGGCCGTAGACCAGCCGGCAGAAGGCCTCGGCGGGCAGCACGAGCTCGGCTTCTTCTCCGCGCTCGCCGGCGGCCAGCTCCACGCCGTCAGCCGAGAGGCGCAGTGCGATGTCCCGCTCGGGATCGGTCGTACGGACGGCCACCGTGCGCTCCTGACCGTCGGCCCGCCCGCTGAAGCGTGCAATGAGGGCGAGGTTGTCGACCACCAGTGCGGCGGCGTCCTCGGGCAGGCGGGCGGTGTCGGCGAAGGCGACCTCGATGTCCCAGCTGTGGAACGCGTGCTCGTTGAGCCGGAGGCCGACGAACTCGTCGAAACCGAGGCTCAACGGTCCCATGGGGAAGGTGAGCCGGTCCCGCTCGGCCCTACTGACCGCCTCGAACGATTGGAGCAGGGCCTCGTCGGCGACCAGCGCCTCGTCGGCTTGGGCCCGAGGCGTCTTGGTGTTCCACTCGTCCCACACCGACGGCGCGAAATCGGCCGGGGTCTCCTGCCCCGCCCGGATGTCGTCCAGCCGTCGGCGCGAAATGACCGCTCCCGAGCCGAGATGCGACAGCACCTGCGCGACCGACCACTCGTCGCAGTACGACTGCGACTCGAGCTGCGCGTCGTCCAGACCACGGCGGCGCTCGCGCAAGAGACCGACTGAGGCGCGCAACGCGCCGAGGGGATTGTCCATGGCAGCGGTCTACCCGCTTGCCCGCCGCGCCGACGCGAGGGCGTGCATCAACCACATCCGGCCGTCGGCCAACCTGTCGAGGCGGGTTCGAGCGGAGCGAAGAGCGACAGGTTGGCCGCGTCGGGCACCCGGCGCACGGCGATCCGGCACGTGGCGCAGCCGTGCCATCTCGAATTCGGCCAGCATCGCGATCCCCCGGGCCCACCGCTGCCTTCCCCAGCCCGACGTGCGCCCTGCATGAGCACGGCTCGCGCCGTCCCCGGGTCGCACCGGTGTGGCGGAACGGTGGTCCCCGCCAGGGGCGACGTCGGCCGAACCGTCCGGTATTTAACTTGACAGATAACTAACTCAGAGGTTAAATAGCGGGGTGACGACACGGGCAGATGAGACCCTCGATGCGGCGTTCGCCGCCCTGGCGGACCCGACCCGGCGCGCCATCGTGAGCCGGCTCGCCCGGGGCGACGCGACCGTGACCGAGTTGGCCGCCCCCTTCGCCATGTCGCTGCCGGGCGTCTCCAAGCACCTCAAGGTGTTGGAGCACAGCGGGCTGATCTCACGACGGCGGGAAGCGCAGTTCCGGCCGTGCCATCTCGAAGCCGACGCGCTCGACGGCGCGCTGGACTGGATCGCGACGAACCGGCGGCTCTGGGACGAGCGCTTCGACAAGCTCGACGGGTTGCTCGCCGACCTCCAACGCGCGCCGGAGCGGAAACGAACGGGCCAGGCCGGTGGGTGACGACCGTGCCGGCACGGACGGCGCCGCCGAGCTGCGCTTTCGCCGGGTCTTCGAGGCGCCGCGCGATCTCGTGTTCCGCTGTATGACCGACCCCGACCACCTCGCGGACTTCTGGGGACCCGCCGGGGTGAGCGCACCGCGGGCCCACATCAGGGTGGACGCTCGGCCAGGAGGCGTGTTCGAGACGCTCATGGTCAACGACGCCGACGGGAGCGAGTACCCGACCCGAGCCGTGTTCGAAGAGGTGCGCGCACCCGAGCTGCTGGTCTGGACCGAGTCGCACTCGGGCATGCGGGTCCGCTCCGAATTCGTGGCGCTCGGCCCGGAGCGCACCGAGGTCAGGATCCATCAGACCTACGTGCCCGAGGCGTTCATGGCTCCCGAGGCCCAAGCCGGGTTCCGGTCCTCGCTGGACCGCTTCGACGCGTATCTCACCGGACTGGCCCCGACGCGCCCGGGAGACGCCTCACCGGTCCAGGAGCCCTCGTGACGCCCGAACACCCCGCAGTGTCCGACGCGTCCATGGCTCTGGCCATCGCCGACGAGTACGGGGCGCTGGCCGACCTCTTGGAGTCGGCCGATCCCGACACGTGGGAGGCGGCGTCGCTCTGCGAGGGCTGGCGCACCCGCGAGGTCGTGGCGCACATGACCATGCCGGCGCGTTACTCCGGCTCGGCCTTCATGGCTGAGCTGGAGGCCGTCGGCGGCGACTTCACGCGGCTCTCCAACAAGGTGGCGGCACGCGACGCCGGACTGCCGACCACGACCCTCCTGGCCGACCTCCGGTCCGAGGAGCTGCACGGGTGGCAGCCCCCGGGTGGCGGCATGGAGGGCGCCCTCACCCACTGCGTCATCCACGAGCTCGACATCGTGGAGGCCGTTCCGCTGGCGCGCCACGTGCCCGAGGCGCGCATTCTGGCGGTGCTCGCGCTCGTCGCCGCGGTGAACCCGCCGAACATGTTCGGGGTGGATCTCAGCGACGTGGAACTGCGAGCGGACGACATGGACTGGTCCGGTGGCTCCGGTGCGCTGGTGCGGGGGCCCGCTCAGGCCCTCGCTCTGGTGGCCTGCGGCCGCCTCGTGCCACCGGGCCGGCTCGGCGGCGAGGCAGCCGCGCGGTTCACGCAGGCCTGACGGGCTGCACGCTGACGGGATTGCTTCCGGGGCTTAGGTCGAGGCGTCGGCGGCGGCGGCCGTGGCCCGGCCGTCCCGCCACCGGTGCCAGGCCCAGTAGCCGCCGATCAGATCGCCGGCCTCGGTGAAACCCATCTCGCGCAGCGATGCCGCCGCCAGGCTGGAGGCGTACCCCTCCGAGCACACCACGACAACGGGTTGGTCGTACCCGCTGATCTCCGTGAGGGCGTGGCTCCCGCTCAGGTCGAAGCGCCACTCGAGCACGTTGCGCTCCACGACGACCCCGAAACCGAGGTCGCCCTCGATGGCGCGCTGGGCTGCGGGCCTGATGTCGACCACCAGTGCACCAGCGCCCTGAAGTCCTTCGAGCTCGTCGGGCTCGATCCGCCGGATCCGCCTCCGGGCCAGAACGAGGAGGTCGTCGGCGCTCCGCGGTGTCACCGGAGAGCCGCCTCCGCCGCGGGGATCCCGGCTTCTCGCTCGGGCTCGGATTCGGATTCGCCACAGCCGTCGTCCGCCCATCCCACGCCGCGCACCGACAGGTGACCCCCGGTCACGTCGTAGAACGTCATGGAGGTCAGCGCCGGGCTGTAGACGTGCAGGCTGAGGGCGTGCCCGTCCCCTTCGTTGGTCACGTCGTGGATGTGGCCGGCGTCGAAGCCCAGGGTCGCTCCTGCCTGCAGCTCGTGGCGGACCAGGACGAGTCGCCCCGTGTCATCTCGCCAGGGGACGGCCTCGACCAGGGTCCCGCTGATCACGCTCACTGCTCCCGTAGCACTGCCGTGGTCATGGAGCTCTACTTTCCCACCACGTGGCCAGGCGATCAGCCAGGCATCGAAGTCGGGGGTCCGCGCCATCAAACGCCAGGTCCGACACTGCGCGTCGAGCGCCCCGGGCCACCGCACGGCGGGGGCGAGGCGGCTCGCCACCTCCCGCGGATCGATGCGGGGGCGACGCCCCGGCACTGCGCTCGCCCCCGGAATCAGATGACGATGACGCCGGGCCAGACGATCCACCCGGGAGAGGCTACGGGCAAAACCTGACTAAGTCAATCGTATTTAGGGGATAACCGTCCTCATCGTCGTGTTGACGTTGGCGGCCATGATCGGCGGAGCGGTGCATCCCCCAGAACCAGGCCGTGGCGGCCGTGTTCATCGAGCGCTTCTGCACCGCCTACCTGCCGCCCATCTGGGGATGGGCGACCTTGTCTGGTTGCGCCGCCGCGACTACGTCTCACCGGTCGCGTCTTCGTCTCGCCCTCGCACCGACATGTCACCGAGGAATAACCGGCTTGTCACGGTTCGATCATCTGCATTTCATGCAGGCGCTCTACGGTCCGTCGCATGGTCCCAACCCGAAGGTCGTCGGTGTCCGCCCGCACCGTGGCCGTTGTCTCCCTGGCGGCGCTCGCCCCCTGCGCCGTCGCCCTCGTCGGGGTCGGATCGCCTGCGTCGGCATCGGCGGGCCCGGGCCCGGACAGCTGGCACGGCGGAGGTGCCCTCACCGCGCAAACCATCCTCGCCGGCAGCTCCCTCCGACACACCTTCACGGTCACCGGCACGTCGACAGTGAGCTCGGAGCCGCTGAGCAGCCCCGACGACATCACCCACCTCGGTCGGGACATTTTCGTCGGGTTCCAGAACGGCGTTGGCCCACAGGGTCAGGCCAGCCCAAGCGGCAACGTCGACAGCACCGTGGTCGAGTTGACACCGGGTGGCCAGACCGTCGCCCAGTGGGACGTTGTGGGCAAAACGGACGGGGTGACTGCCGACCCATGGAGCCATACGGTCATCGCCACGGTGAACGAGGACGCCAATTCCTCGCTGTACGCGATCACGCCGGGCCCGGGCGGCAGTGTGCAGCACTACACCTACAACGAGCCGTTGCCCCACGATGGAGGCACCGACGCCATCTCCGTCCTCAACGGGCGCCTGTACATCAGCGCGTCCGCTCCGGGCACGACGGGAACGCTGCCGGCACCGCAACCGACATTTCCTGCCGTCTACGCGGTGACGCTCGATCCCTTGCAATCGATCGCGTCGGTGACACCGCTCTTCTTCGACGAAGACCCGGCGGTGGTGGCCAACGTGGGAACCCCCCAGAGCGGGCACACGGTGCATCTCGCTCTCACCGACCCCGATTCGAACGAGATCGTTCCTCCCGTCGGGCCCCGCTTTGCCGGCGATTTCATGTTGACCGGCCAAGGAGACCAGCAGCAGATCTTCGTCAGCCCCTGGGACCACACGCTCTCCGTGCTGAACCTGACGCAGTCGGTCGACGATACGGCGTGGCCGGACGACGGCCACGGTGTGCTGTACGCCACGGACTCGACCAATGACGCGGTGGTCGCTGTGACCGGGGACTTCCCGGACGGTCCCGTGGTGGCGGCGACGCCGTGCAGCGCCAACAACGCTCCGGCGACGTGCCCGGCTCCCCCGACCTATCCCGCCAACTACCTGGCCTCGCTCAATCCCTGGACGGGGCAGGTCACGGCCCTGACGGTCGGCGGCGTACCGTTCGTCCCCCAGGGCGGGCTGCTCTTCGTCGGCGACCGGGACGGGCGGTTTCAGCAGTGATCTGATTCACCAGCGGTACTGCCGGGGGCTGCCGTCACTCTTTTGCAGTTGCCCGGCGCTCTCGTGTCGGACGCTGTAACGTTGGGAGAGATGCCGGGGGGCTGGTAGGCATGACTGCTCAGTGGACGCGCCCGACTCGGGCACGCCCCAACCCCCCCACCGGATAGGCCATTCGGTGACCGCGGTCACCGACGCCGCGCTAACTCCCAGCGGGGGAGATGGCGCGCCCGTGGACGCCGCACCACTCCTCGTCTCCGATCAAGTCACGGTCGGCTTCGGCGGCCTGCTGGCCCTCGACGAGGTGTCGATGGCTGTCGGGGAGGGCGAGGTCGTCGGGGTCATCGGGCCCAACGGCGCGGGCAAGACGACGCTCTTCAACGTGATCAGCGGATTCGTTCATCCCACGTCGGGCACCATCAGCTACCGCGGTACGGTCCTGCAGCGGCACCACCCGCACGACCTGGCCAAGCTCGGGATCGCGCGCACCCTGCAGGGGATCGGGCTCTGTGCCGGACTGACCGTGCACGAGAACGTCATGCTCGGCGCCGAACCGACGCTGCGGAACGACCTTGGCTCCTCGTTCCTCGGGATCTGGCGCTCCAGCCGGGAGGAGCGCACCGTGTCGGCGCGGGCAATGGCCCTGCTCGAGGAGCTCGGCGCGGCGGACTACGCGCGGCGGCTGCCCGCCTCGCTGCCCTACGCGGTGCAGAAGCGGACCGCGTTGGCCCGTGCCCTCATCGCAGAGCCGCGGCTCCTGCTCCTCGACGAGCCGGCCAGCGGGCTCTCCGAGAGCGAAATGGACGAGCTCGGCGCGCGCATTCGCGGGCTGACGGATCGCACGTCCGTGCTCCTGGTCGAGCATCACATGGACCTCGTGATGTCGGTGTGCGACCGACTCGTCGTCCTCAACTTCGGGCAGGTCATCGCCGAGGGCGCACCCGCGGTGATCCGGGCCGACCCCGAAGTTGCGACCGCCTACCTCGGAGACCCCGTCCCAGATGAGGGGTCACCCCGCGGGCCGGCGGCACACGATGCTTGAGGTGCGGGACCTCAGCGTCTCCTTCGGGGCGGTGCAGGCGCTGCGAGCGGTCTCCTTCGAGGCCGAGCCGCGTGCGGTGACGGCCGTCCTCGGGGCCAACGGCGCCGGCAAGACCACGCTGCTGCGCACGATCTCGGGGCTGGTGAAGCCGCTCGGCGGCTCGGTGCGCTTCGACGGCGACGCGCTGCTGGGCCGCAGCGTCGAGTCCGTGGCACGGCTCGGCGTCGCCCACGTGCCCGAGGGGCGGGGGGTGATAGAGGAGCTGACCGTCGAGGAGAACCTGCGCCTGGCCACTCTGTGGTGCATCGCCAAGCGCGACCGCCCTGCCGCCATTGCCGAGATCCTCGAGCTCTTCCCGCGCCTGCAGCCGTTCCGGCGCCGGAATGCCTCCATGCTCTCGGGGGGCGAGCGTCAGATGCTCGTGCTCGGCCGGGCCCTCATCTCCCGCCCCCGCCTCCTGCTGCTCGACGAGCCGAGCCTCGGGCTGGCGCCACTGGTGACCGCCCAACTGATGGCCCTGCTTCGGGAGCAGACCGAGACCAAGGACATCACGGTGGTGCTCGTGGAACAGAACGCCCGGAGCGCACTGTCCGTCTCTCATCACGCGGTCATCCTCAACCTCGGGCGGGTGGTGGTCTCCGACGACGCCGCCACCGTGGCCGCCGACGACGCCTTGCGTCACCACTACCTCGGGTTCTAGTGCCGTGACCCTGTTCTTCGACTACACCCTCGACGGCATCGCCAACGGAATGGTCTACGCCACCTTGGCGCTCGCCCTGGTCTTGATCTACCGGGCGACGCGGATCATCAACTTCGCGCAGGGCGCGGCGGGCATGCTCACCACCTTCATCGCGTTCAGCTTGCTGGCTCGGGGCGTCGGCTACTGGTGGGCCTTCGTCCTGGTCCTCCTCATCGGGTTCGCCATCGGTGCGGTGACCGAGCGCCTCCTGATCCGACCTCTCCACGGCAAGTCTGAGCTCAACCCCGTCATCGTCACCATCGGGTTGCTCGTCGTCTTCGAGGGACTGGCCGGGGCGATCTACGGCAATGCCAGCCGCGGCTTCCCCGCCGCCTTCTCCCAACGCGGCCTCAAGGTCGGCACCACCACCATCGCCTTCTCCCACTTCGACGTCTTCATCCTGATTGCCGTCCTGGCGCTGATGGCCGCCACTCTCGTGCTGTTCCGGTACACGGCGGTGGGGCTCCGCATGCGCGCATCGGCCTTCCACCGCGAAATTGCCCGGCTCCTCGGTGTGCGGGTGGGCATCCTGCTGACGCTCGGCTGGGGCCTGGCGGGCATCGCCGGGTCCCTGGCCGGCCTGCTGGCGGCGCCCACGAGCGCGTTCGGGCCGTACTACATGGACCTCATCCTGGTCTACGGGTTCACGGCGGCGGTCATCGGTGGCCTGGAGAGCCCGGTGGGCGCGCTGGTCGGCGGGCTGATCTCGGGACTCTGCATCTCGTACGTCGGGGGCTACCTCGGTTCCGGCCTCGAACCGCTGGGCGCACTCGCCCTCCTCATGGTGGCCCTGATGGCCCGGCCCGAGGGCATCTTCTCCCGGCCGAGCGCGAGGAGGGTCTGACGTGGCGACCGCCGCAGCGGTTCGCTGGCTGCGCCTGCCGCGGCAACCGCTCCTGCGCCACCTCCCCGTCGCACTGATCGCCGGCGCGGTGCTCTACGAGCTCACGCTCCGGCTGAGCTCGTACAACGACTACCAGGTCGGGGAGATCGCCTCGTACGTCGTCGCGCTCGTCGGCTTGAGCCTGCTGACCGGCGTGAACGGACAGATCTCGCTCGGGCACGGCGCGTTCATGGCGGTCGGCGCCTACACCATGGCCCTGCTGATGAACCACACCCAGACCAACTTCATCCTCGAGTTGGCCGCCGCGACCGGCGTGGCCGCAGCGGCGGGCCTGGTGATCGGCCTCCCGGCGACCCGGCTCAAGGGCCCCTACCTGGCCGGCATGACGTTGCTCTTCGCCCTGGCGGCGCCGTCCATCGCCGACAAGTGGCCCGACACCTTCGGGGGCGACCAGGGACTCACGACGACCGTCCCGACAGCGCCCGGCTCGCTGACCGCCGAGCAATGGCTCGCCCAGATTCAGATCGTCGGGGCGCTGCTCGTGATGGTCCTCCTGGCCAATCTCCTCTGGAGCCGGTACGGCCGGGCTTTCCGGGCCGTGCGCGACGACGAGATCGCGGCCTCGCTGGCGGGGATCCACATCGTCCGCACGAAGGTCATGGCCTTCGCCATCAGTGCGGGATGCGCCGGCCTCGGCGGCGCGCTGCTGGGGCTCTCGACCGGCGTGGTGAACACGGGCGAGTTCCCCCTCACCCTCTCCATTCAGCTGCTGGCGGCGATGGTGCTCGGCGGCACGGGGACGCTGATCGGCATGGTGTGGGGCGGCATTTTGCTCGTGTACCTGCCCCAGTGGTCGACCTCGCTGTCCAACGGCTTCAACCTGGGCAGCGGAGCGAATGCCTACATGGCCACGATCATCTTCGGAGTGGTCCTGATCGTGGCGATGCTCGCCGCTCCCAACGGGATACAAGGCGGGCTGCGCTGGCTGTGGGGACATCGGCCACGTCCCGGAGGGGCCGGTGGGGCGCCCCCTGAAATTCTCGACAGATGACGAGAGCAATGCAACAACAGACAAAAGGAGGAGCGATGCCAAGACGAGCGTGGAAGCGTAAGCGGTGGGCGCTGTGGGCCCGAGGCCTTGTAGCCGGTTCCGTCGGTCTGATGCTGGGGGTCACGTTGCTCCCCGCTCCGGCGAACGCGGAGAGCACACCGGGTGTGACGTCGACGTCCATCACCATCGGTGCCACCGTTCCCCTGACCGGCCCGGCTGCACCGGGCTACGACGAGATCGCGCCCGCGATGAAAGCCGTGTTCAGTTGGGTCAACGCGCACGGTGGCGTCGACGGCCGCAAGATCAACTTCACGTACCTCGACGACGGCTACAACCCGGCCAATACGGCGACCCTGACCCGCAAGCTCGTGCTGCAGGACAACATCTTCGCCGACGTCGGGTCGCTTGGGACACCCACCCAGTCCGCGGTGCAGGGGTTCTTGAACTCGCAGAAGGTGCCGCAGCTCTTCATTGAGTCCGGCTGCAACTGCTGGAGCAACCCGAAGTACCCCTACAGCCTCGGGTGGCAGCCTCCCTACACGGTGGACGGAAAGATCCTCGGCGCCTATATCAAGGCCAACTTCGCCGGGAAGAAGATCGGCTACCTGTCCCAGGACGACGAGTTCGGGCAGGACGTCGTCAAGGGTCTCGACATGGAGATCCCGTCGTCGGCGGTCGTCTCCCGCCAGACCTACGACGCGGCAACGCTGGCCGGCCCCCTGTCCAACCAGATGGCGGCTCTGAAGGCGGCGGGAGCGCAGGTTGTCGTGCTGGCCACCATCCCGGCCGCCACCGCACTGGCCATGCTCCCCGCCGCAGTCATCGGCTACTCGCCGCAGTACGTGGTGGACAGCGTCGGCGCCGACGCGCCGACGGTCGGCCCGCTCCTCGCGTCGTTCACACAGAAAGGCGGTGGCACGGCGGCCCAGGCAGCGGCGGCAGGAGGCCTGCTGAACGGGGTCATCACGACGGCGTACTTCGCGCCCGAGTCGGACACGTCCAACCCGTGGGTGCAGGTCGAGAAGAAGATCCTCCAGCAATACGCGCCGTCGCTGTACTCCGCCCAAGGGCTCGACGGGAACACGCAGTACGGCGTGGCCCTGGCCTACACCTTCGTCCAGGCGCTCCAGAAGGCAGGGAAGAACCTGACCCGGCAGAGCCTGCTCGACGCCATCAACAGCGACGGGAAGAGCTTCGTGACCCCAGGCTTCGTGCCGCTGTCGTACTCGAGCTCGGTGCACTTCGGGTTCGAAGGCGAGGAGATCGTGAAGCTGGAGAGCTCAGCGCCGCCCGCGGTCACCCCGACCGGCAGCTGGATCGGCGGTGTCCCCGTGGGCCCAGTGGAGGTGACAAGCCCCGGCTCGGGACCGGTGCACACGTACACGGGGCCGACGTCGGTTCCGCCCAAGAGCCTGGCGTCGACAGCCTGAGCGGGGCTCCGCCCGTGACCGGTGGCGGGGGTCTCCCTCCGCCACCGGCTCGCCGGTCGGACGCGGGCGCTAGCCCACCGTCGTCTTCAGCTGCAGGATCCTCTTCGACGGGCTCCACTGGTAGACGAACACCGGTCCGTTCCCGTCGTTGTGACCCGCCGAGAAGTTGAACGTCCCACCACCTCCGGGAATTGTCACATGCGTGAGCGACGCTCCGCCCTGACCGAACGTCTTCGCGTTGAGTGTCTTGCCGGCGGCCCTGACGATGTCAGTAAACAGGGCGACCTGCTGGCACGCCAGCTCTGGCGCCGTCCACGTCACCGGGGTAGACGCCGTCGCCGTGACCGGGTCGTTGATGGTGGCGCCCGGTTCCGCCGCGTGGATGGTGGCGATACAGCTCTTCATGGCCGGATCGTCCCATGTGACGGCCAAGGGCGGGTAGCCCCCAGCCGTCAGCGCGTTCTTGAGGATCGCCTGCGAATACCCCAGCTTGTTGGACACGTACGCGTCGAGGTCGATGTAGTCCGTGGCGACCAGCCGGGGCAGGTAGGTGCTCTGCTCGCTCTGCAGCGAGGCGGGCCAACCGTTCCCCGCGTTGCCAACGGCGACGACCACATTCGCTCCGGAGACCTTGAACTTCTGGGCGATCACGTCGTACTCCTGGGTCTGAGCTGCCGTGTCGGTCTCCGGCACGCTGTTGATGGCGGTCTGCACGACATCTGCCTTCATCTTGTGGAGCTCAGGAAGTACAAGGTTCATTTCGGCCTGATCCGTCGTCGTCCCCACCACCGCAACCTTCTTCCCGGCGAACACGCCCTCCTCCTTGAAGGTCGCCATCTCCTTCGGAATGAGGTCGCTGTCGGAGATGATGTTGTTGAACCACGGAGCTTTGGCCTGCGCCGCCTGGGCGGTGCTCAGCGTCCCGCCGACGATCGGAGTTTCATGCCCGGTCACGTAGCAGCCGGTGTCAGCCGCCTGGAAGAACCCGAGGACGGCGAACACCTGGTCATTCTCCGTGAGTTCCGTGCACGCGGTCGCAGCGCCGGCGGTCCCGAGCGGATCGACGGGTGCGTAGACCAGCGTGATCTTGCGGCCATTGATGCCTCCGTGACCATTGATCTGCTTGACCAGTGTGCTGTACGCGACCTGGTAATTGCCGGGATCGATGTTGATGATGTTGCTGATGGCCGCGACATCCGGGTACGTGATGCCAATCTTGATGCTCGTGGGAGTGACCCCCGGCGCGGGTTGGCTCTGCGCCGCAGCGGCACCGCCGGACGTCACCTGCTGCAGGACTGCGGGGGTCGGGAGCAGGAGCACGGCGAGAGCCGCGAGTGCCTTACGCATGGTGTGTCCTTTCTGCCGGGACCATGGCTGTCTGCGGGGAATCGTCTCCCGGCCGATTCGCGTCAGGGAGCTCTCGCATGTCGGTGCGGGGGCCGGCGGGGCCGTCGCACGGGCCGCAGGATACGCACGTTCAGGCCGAAATGGACCGCGACCCCGGGAGGACGTTGCACTCATGAGCCGCCCCGGCGGCTTCGGGGCGTGGCCCGCTTCCCGCCGGGGGGGCCCTGCGTCGTCGGACGCGTACTGCGGGCGCCCGGCGCTCGTTGTGTCCCGGCAGGTGTGGGGGGATTCCCGGCAGCCAATCGGGCATGGACCCCGTCCAAAATGGACCGCACGACCAAGTCGAACTCCCTCGTTCCGTCGCGCTCGAGGTTGAATGCGAGACGGGCGTTCGGGAAGGAGGACAATGCGCTGTCATCGGGAAGGGTCATCTGGGCGTAGTGCAGCTCGGTCTCCACGAATCCAATGATCGCCGTGGAGCTGGCCGACGCCGCGAGCAGCGCTGCGTTCAGCTCGAGACCACTCTGCTGCCAGACTCCGAGCCAGCGCTCGGTCATTGGAAAGATCGACGGCGTCCAGACGTCGTACGCGCTGCGCAGCCGGGCCACCGCCGGATGAGCCAACGTCGTCTCTCGCATCCACCGAGCCATCTCGAAGAGGTCCTCCCGCCACGACCCCGTGGGTGGTGGCAGCGGGCGCTCGGCAATGGAGGCATCGACCACGAGCGCCACGAGCGCCACCTTGTCCTCCACGTAGTGGTACAGCGCCATCGGCGTGACACCGAGCTTCTCCGCCACTGCTCGCATTGTGAATCGGGCGGCCCCGCGTTCGTCTGCCACGTCAAGGGACGCTTCCGCGATCTGTTGCCTGGTGAACTCAGCCATCGGCTTCTTCGCCACCCACAGGGCGACCTCGACTCCGCCTACTGAACGACAACCCGCACTCGTCCGAGGTTCTGGACGCGGGCAAACGGTGTCGTCGAGTCACCCTGCCGCTGAGAGGTTGCGCGCAGAGCCGGGAAATAGGTACCAGGTTCCGAAAACGTATGGACGGACTTGACCGTCACGCTCGAGAAGGCCGAGTCGGTGTCGTCAAAGGTCTCGGCGATTGGATAGTCGCCGCCGCCTTCGAAGTCCCACTCGGCGTGCACCACGGTTCCCGCTCCAGGGGGAACCGTGATCACCGCAGAGAATTCGACCGTGCTGCCGATCGCGACATCCACCCTCACGGCACCGTTCGCCGTGAGATGCACGACCGGCTGGATCCCCCGGCGTCCAGAGGCCGTCGCGGGCACGTGCACCTGCCCGTCGACCACCTCGTAGGTCGTGCTCGGGGGAGGGGCGAGGCCTTTCTCGACCCAATCACTGACATCTCGCAGCGCTTGCTGCAGCACACCCGTGTAGCTGACGACTCGAGTCGTCCGAGCCGGGCGACGCCCTTTGGGATCGTTGATCGGCGACGTGTGCATGGCGTGGTCGACGAACCAGAGTCGGTACGAATCGTCCATACGGGGCCCGAGCGCCGCCTGCACGAGGGTCCTGTACCAGTCGGCCTGCCAGGGTACGGCGGCCTCGTCCATGAGTGCCTCGATGACGATCATCTTCCCGGCGAACCGGCCGGACTGAATGGATCCGGAGCCCTGGCGCGCGAAGCGGGCGCCCATGAGCCCGGGGCGCTGCGGGTACACGGGCACTCCATCGGTCTTGAACTGATTCCACACTGAGAAGTCCGGCGACGGCACCTGGTGGCGGTGGTACGTCTGCGCCGCCAGATAGACGCTGTTGTCGATCCGGACCTCGTCCCCCGCCCTGAGGCCCTTGAGCGCTTGGAAGTGTGCTTCGCCGAAACCGGTTGTGACCAGATCGCCGATCACGCCGACGATGTAGAGGACGTGCCCGGCCGCTTCACCACTGGTGATGATCAGGCTGGCTCCCTGGAGATTTCCTCCTGGGAGGCTCTGAATCCGCAAGGCTGCCGGCATCTCGGACTCGTGGTCGCCGAACATGGCCGACATCGACAGCGGAAGACCCAACTCAGCTGCCTCGGCCGACATCACGATCTTGCTGATGCTTGTCTCGTGCCGGACGCGGCTGCGGGCGAGCGACTCTGTCGGGTTGGCGCCCAGGTAGCCCGGCACCTTCCAGAAGTCCTCGAAATATCCGGGGTCCCAGCGCACGATGTTGTCGATCAGGCTGGAGAAGACGCCGGTGTAGCCCAGCGCGATCCGCTGCACGTCAAACCACGCCCGCGGCGGAAACCCCATCCGCGTGACCTCCGCCAGCGCCTCGCGCTCCTCATTGTTGAGGCCGCTGAACATGTCACCACTGCCGCCCGGTTCGAGCGCGTCAACAATGTCGGTGAACCTGTCGCGCAGGATCCGAATGGCATGCGCCTGCACGGTAAAGAGGTTCGGCATGCTCACCGGCGAGCCGTGCACGAACGGCACCGCCCCGTCCCAGACGTCAATCCGGTTCTCGAAGCAACTGATCGTCTTGAAGGCGCCCCCGCTCCCGCCGTACACATAGCCAAACGGACGGTGCTCGCCGTACATGTCG
The DNA here is from genome assembly GCA_963755375.1 of uncultured Acidimicrobiaceae bacterium. Taxonomy (GTDB): domain Bacteria; phylum Actinomycetota; class Acidimicrobiia; order Acidimicrobiales; family RAAP-2; genus Bog-473. The sequence goes on from CAVWKG010000016.1 coordinate 2,251,872, forward strand.
GCGGCCAGGACGCGCGAGTACGCCGCTGCCGCCGCGCTCGCACGAAATCCGGCGATGGTGGAGTCCTCACCTGGGAACATCACCGTCCGCCCCTGGTTCGACTCGACCACGTACGCCCCGCTGGCATGGGCGAACTCGATCGTCATGCCGATCATCCCTGCCATGACCGAGGGCGCCGCGTGCTCGGTCCCCGATATCGGCATCAGGGGATGGAAGAACCGTCCCTCGTAGCGTTCGTGCACCGGGAAATAGAACGAGAACCGCGCATCAGTCCCCTCGAACCCACCGTGGACATAGCGGTACCGGTGCGGTTCCTCCCGCCATTCGTCCACGTCGACGTACGCGACGTCGTACATTGGGTCTCTAGAACCGGTGACAGTGCGGCCCACGTCACCGCCCCCTGGCAGCAGCGGAAATCGGGACGACGGGCGACCGATTTCCGTCGGTCCGCGAACCCTCTGCGCGCATGGCCCCGGCCCTCCCCCGTCAGCAGGGATGGACGGGCGCCTGCCGACTCGTGTACAGCTACTCGTCTACAGCATATAGATGCAGGCGTCAACGTGTCGGGCGGGAGACCGGAGTGTTCCCGCGAGCAGACTCAGGCGGCGAAGGGCACTTTCATCGCTTCGGCGAGGTTGCCGCCCATGACCCGAGCCATCTCGTCGTGCGTCAATCCCTCGAGCTCGTCCACGTAGGACAGCGGCTCGGACATCCCCTCAATGTGTGGGTAGTCAGATCCGAAGACGACGCGATCCACGCCCACGAGGTCGATCAGCCCGCGGGGGTCCTCCTCATGGAACGGGTGGATCCAGATGTTGCGCTTGAGCACCATGAGTGGGTCCTCGTCGTAGAGGGCGGGCTCGTGGGCGTAGGACTGGCCGATGGCCTCAATGAACGGACGCACCCAGCCCGAACCGTTCTCCACGGGCAGGATCCGCAGCGTCGGGAAGCGGGTGAGGAGCCCGTGACCGATCAGCGACGCGACGGTGTCGAAGATCCCCCGGCCCTGCGTGTGCATGATGTCCATGAAAGCCGACTTGCCGGCGAAGGGGAGATGCTCACCTTCAGGCTTTCCCTCCCACTGGTTGTAGTAGCGGGTGAGACCGTCGTCGGACGCGTGCAGGCCAACCGTGATGTCGAGCTCGGCGACCCGCTGCCAGAACGGGTCGAATTCGGGCAGCGCGAACGACCTCGTCCCCTCGAAGCCGGGCACAGGGGCCGGGCGGATCAGGATGATCTTGGCTCCCCGCTCGTAGACCCACTCGAGTTCCTTGATGGCCTCGCTGACGATCGGCAGCGTGATCACCGGCGTCGGGAAAATTCGCCCTTCGTAGTTGAAGGTCCAGTGCTCGTGCATCCACTGGTTCAGCGCGTGCACCACGATATGCGTGGCCCTCGGGTCCATGCTCAGCCGCTCTTCGAGCAAGCTGGCAAGTGTCGGCCACATGAGTGCCCGGTCGATGCCGAGCTCGTCCATGAGGGCGAGGCGCGGCTCCGGCGAGAAGAAGGCCTCGGGCGACCGGATGGGGTCGCCCATCAGTTCCCGGCGGGTCTTGCCCTCGGGGTTGCCGTGCTTGAAGAGCTCCTCCGACGCACCCGGGCGGCCGACGACATTGAACGTCGGGTTCGGGATGTACTCCGAGATGACGTTGCGCACGGCGATCTTGGTCCGCCCGTTGACCTCGACGTACCTGACCAACCCGGAGTATTCGGGCGGGAGGAACTTCGTGAAGGCGTCCGTCTTCTCGTACATGTGGTTGTCGGCGTCGAACACCGGAAAGTCGACAATGGGCTTTGGCATGGCCACCTCCGTGATGACAGAACCGCTGCGCCAACGCATTCACGCTGCCCGCGGTCCTGTTTTCAACTTCGACGTCAATATTATGGGATGAAGGGTGCCGACGCCCAATTCCGCTTTCCCGGCCAGGTGGCACGTGTTTTCCCTCCATGCAAAGCTTTGCATCGAGTGCTGAACCAGGACCGCCTCCTCCCGCCCGATCCGGGGATCCGGCCGATCGCCCGTGCCCTGTACGAGCAGACGAAGGCGCTGCCCATCGTGAGCCCGCACGGCCATTGCGACCCGGCGTCGCTGGCTCTCGACACCCCGTTCAGTGATCCGGCCACCGAGCTGGTCACCAAGGACCACTATGTCCTTCGCCTGCTCTACAGCCAGGGCGTGCCCCTCGAGTCGCTCGGAGTACAGCCCCTCGAGAACGCGCCGGTGAAGGTGGACGCGAGACAGGTGTGGCGGGAGTTCGGCTCCCGGTACCACCACTTTCGGGGGACACCCTCGAAGCTCTGGCTCGACCACACGCTGCAGGAGGTCTTGGGCGTGACGACGCCGCTGCGAGCGGACACGACCGACGCCGTGTACGACGAGGTCTCGGCCCGGTTCGCGCAAGGGGCCTTCAGACCGCGCGCACTCTTCGAACGATTCGGGATCGAATTCCTCGCCACGACCGAAGGTGCGCTCGACGTCCTGCAGTCGCACGCCCGGCTCCGCCATTCCGGCTGGACCGGACGCGTCGTCCCCACCTTTCGCCCCGATGACGTCGTCGATCCGGACCGGGCCGGCTTCCTCCCTCACGTCGTCGAACTCGGAGAGCTCACCGGGGCTGACACCTCGACCTGGCCCGGATATCTGGACGCGCTGCGGATCCGGCGTGCTTCCTTCATCGCGGCGGGGGCCACCGCCTCTGACCACGGCCACCCCTCACCCGTCACGGCGGATCTGACACCTCGCGACGCAGAAGACCTCTTCGTGCGCATCGTCACCGGAAAGGCGCGGCCAGGCGACTCCGAGATGTTCCGCGGTCAGATGCTGGTCGAAATGGCGGCAATGAGCCTGGACGACGGCCTCGTGGTGCAGATCCACGCCGGCGCGTGGCGGGATCACAACCCGGCCTTGGCCGCCCGTTTCGGCCCTGACAAGGGGGCCGACATCCCGAGAGCGGTGAACTACGTGAGCGGCCTCAAGCCGCTGCTCGACCGGTTCGGCAACGAGCCCGCGCTCACGGTTGTCGTGTACACCCTCGACGAGACCACCTACAGCCGGGAGCTCGCCCCTCTCGCAGGGCACTACCCCGCGCTGCGGCTCGGACCTCCGTGGTGGTTCTATGACAGCCCGGAGGGCATCCGGCGCTTCTATCAGTCCGTCATCGAGACGGCGGGCTTCGCCAATACCGTCGGGTTCAACGACGATGCCCGATCCCTGCTGACCATTCCCGCCCGCCACGACGTGGCCCGTCGGTTGAATGCCGGCTACCTGGCCGGGCTGGTCGCCGAGCACCGACTGACGGAAGAGGACGCGTCCGAGATCGCCGACGACCTCGCCTGTACTCTCGCCCGCCGGGCCTTCCGAGTGGACGGATGAAGCAGGTGGTGCTCGTCGGCCTGATGGGATCCGGGAAATCGACAGTCGGTGCGCTCGTGGCGCCGCGCACCGGACGGGTGTTCGTGGACGTCGACGTCGTGATTGCTGCCCACACGGGCAAGACCGTCCGGGAGATCTGGGAGGAGGGTGGCGAGGTCGCGTACCGGCACCTCGAATCGGAAGCCGTGCTGCGAGTGTTGCGCGACCCCACGCCGGCCGTGCTGGCCGCGCCCGGAGGCGCGGTGCTCGATCCTGTCGTGCGCGCCGCCCTCGCCGATTGCATCGTGGTCTGGCTGCGGGCGAGGCCGACGACACTGGCGGGTCGGGTCCGTCCTGGAGATCACCGGCCGCTCCTCGGGGACCGGCCGGCCGAGACCCTGGCCGCCATGGTCGACGCGCGGTCTGACCTCTACCGGCAGGTGGCGACCACGACGGTTGACGCGGACGACCTGACTCCAGACGCCATCGCTGACGTTGTGGTCAGACTGCTGGCGGACGCATAGCCCAACGAACGGGGAGACACGATGCTGCGACCGCAGGACACCACGACGCGCGAGACCAAGCGACTCGACGGCCTCTGGACCTTCACCCTCGACGCGACCGGGGCCGGCCGGGCCGAACGCTGGTGGCGCACCACTCTGCCCGACGCCCGACGAATGCCGGTCCCGAGCAGTTTCAACGACGTCCTCGTGGACCCGCAGGTGCACGATCACGTGGGCGACGTGTGGTACCAGCGTCCGGTCTTCATCCCCCGCGGTTGGGTCGGACAGCGTGTCGTCCTGCGCTTCGATGCAGCCACGCACCGCGCCGCGGCGTGGATCGGGAACACGCTCGTCGCCGAGCACGAGGGGGGCTACACGCCGTTCGAAGGCGAGGTCAGCGCCTTCGTCAGCCCAGGTGAGGAATGCCGTCTCACCGTCGTGGTCAACAACGAACTCACGTGGCAGTCCATCCCACCCGGCGTAGTCGAGGTGCTGCCGAACGGAACTCGGCGACAGCGGCAGTATCATGACTTCTTCAATTACGCGGGCCTGCACCGCAGTGTCTGGTTGTACACGACGCCGATCTCTCGCATTGACGACATCACGGTCATGACGGACATCGACGAGGGGACAGGAGTCGTCCGGTACTCCGCGGATGTCGAAAGCGGCGGTGCCGCCCTCGTCCGGGTGCGGCTCCATGATGCCGAGGGCGCTGTGGTCGCCGCAGCGGACGGCGCCGAGGGTGCACTCCGTGTGCCCAAGCCGGAGCTGTGGGGACCGGGGCGCGGGTACCTCTACGAGCTCGAGACCGAACTGACCGCCGATGAGGTCGTTGTCGACCGCTACACGTTGCCAGTCGGCATCCGCACCGTTCGGGTCGAAGGGACGCAGTTCCTCATCAATGACGAGCCCTTCTACTTCCGGGGCTTCGGGAAGCACGAGGATCTCAATGTCCACGGCCGCGGCCACGACGATGCCGCCATGGTGCACGACTTCTCCTTGCTCTCCTGGATCGGCGCCAATTCGTTTCGAACCTCCCACTACCCCTATGCGGAAGAGGTGCTCGACCATGCCGACCGGATGGGCATCGTGGTCATCGACGAGACGGCGGCGGTCGGGCTCAACCTCGGCGTGGGTGGCGGCCTGTTCCTCGGCGGGCCGAAGACGACCTACTCCGAGGAGACCATCGGTTCTGCCACACAGCTCGTACACCGCCAGGCCATCGAGGAGCTCATTGCACGGGACAGGAACCATCCGTGTGTCGTCCTGTGGAGCCTGGCCAACGAGCCGGAGTCCCACACCGATCCCGCCCGGACATACTTCGAGCCCTTGTTCGAGGCAGCCAGGAGCGCGGACCCCAGTCGGCCCGTCGGATTCGTCAACATGATGTTCGCGCTCCCCGACACCTGCACCGTGAGCGCGCTGGCGGACGTCGTCATGATCAACCGCTACTACGGGTGGTACGTCGAACCGGGCGACCTCGATGCGGCGGAGCGGGGGCTGGAGGCCGAGCTGAAGGCATGGGCCACGAGGTACGGAAAGCCCATCATCGTGACCGAGTACGGAGCCGACACGATGTCCGGCCTCCATACGACCGAGGCGAGCGTGTGGAGCGAGGAGTACCAGGTGGCGTTGCTCGAGACGTATCACCGCGTGTTCGACCGCACGGAGGCGGTCGTCGGCGAGCACGTCTGGAACTTCGCGGATTTCGCCACCGGGCCGTCGTTCATGCGCGTCGACGGCAACAAGAAGGGCGTGTTCACCCGGGACCGGCGGCCGAAAATGGCCGCGCATGACCTGCGGAGGCGCTGGCTTGGCGCTACCTAGCCCGTGCCGTCGAATGCCTGACGACAAACTCACCGAAGAGCTCCTTCGTCGAAGGGGTCTCGCTGAGCATGGCGACGGCCAACGCACCGACGTCGCTGGTCGGCAGGCTGATGGTCGTCAGGGGAGGCGCCACCATGGCCGCCATCGGCACATCGTCGAACCCCACGACGCTGATGTCGTCGGGGACGGAGATACCGAGGTTGGTCAGCCCGGCGAGGATCCCAAGGGCCATCTGGTCGTTGAAGGCGAGGACCGCGGACACGCCGCTCTCGACGAGCTGCGGCACGACGGCTGCCGTGGCCTCAAACGTGGGCTCCGCCACCGTGAGCTCGACCACTTCCATGCCGCTGGTCCCGCTGGAACGCCGCACAGCGGTCCGGCGCTCCCCCGCCGCCCACGATCCGCTTGGTCCACCCACATAGGCCAGGCGCGTGTGCCCGAGCGCGCCCAGATGGTGCAGAGCCTCGGCCACGGCCGGTGCGGTCCGGAGCAGGATGGAGGCGTGCTCACGCACGGGCCGATTCACGAAGACCGCCGGGGTGGAAGCGAGAGCGTCCAGCGCACGATGGAGCCGACGCGGCGAGACAATGATGAACCCGTCGACCTCCCGGGACAGGGACCGTACGGCCCGGACCTCCTCGTCCGGGTGCTCACCAGTATCCACGAGCAGCACCTGCAGATCACCTTGTCGGGCCGATCGCTCCACCGATCGCACCAGGGACGCGAAGTGCGGATTGGTGATGTCGGGCACGATCACCGCTATGTTGCCCGTCCGTCCGGTGATCAAGCCGCGGGCGGCACGGTTCGGCACGAAACCGAGAGCCCTGACCGCCGCTTCGACCCTGCGCCGGGTTTCCGGCGCGACCTTCTCGGGGTCATTGATGGTGCGCGACACCGTTGCCGCGTGCACGCCGGCGCGCAAGGCAACGTCAAGGATCGTCGCTCGCTGCCTGCGCTGCACGGCGGCCGACCCTACACGGCGGCCCGTGGGCTGCGAGGGAACGGATGAGGGGAAGACAACCGCAACGGTTGAACGCGAGCACGCTGGCCCGCGCCCGCATACGCGAACTCCCGGAGTACGACCGCACCGCGGCGCCCGTCATCGCCCACATCGGTTTCGGTGCATTCGCCCGGGCGCACCTCGCCGTGTATGCGGACGACCTACTGCGACGGGGCCAGCAAGCACTGATCACCGGTGTCTCCATCAGGAGCCGTCGGGCACAGGACCAACTCGAGCCCCAAGACGGGCTCTTCACCGTCGCCGAGCGCGAACCCGGCGCGGCCATGTCGCTTCGGGTGGTCGGCGCACTGGCCACCATGACGACCGGGCCGGCCGCTGCTCTCGAGGCCATGGCGGCGCCGACCACAACGCTCGTGACAATGACCATCACCGAGAAGGGCTACGAGGGCACGGCGGAGGGGCCCGCACCCTCGGAGGTGCCGACGTCCGCGCCTGCACTCATCGCTCTGGCCCTTGCCCGGCGACGCCGAGCGGGTCTGGCACCTCCAGTCCTGGCCTCGCTCGACAATCTTCTCGACAATGGCGAGGTGTTGCGCGGGCGGGTCCTCGACGCTGCCGGCAGGATCGATCCGTCACTGGTCGCATGGATCGCCAGTCACGCTCACTTCCCCAGCTCGGTGGTCGATCGGATGGTCCCGGCTACCACCGAGCACGATTTGGTGGACATCGCCGATGATTTGGGCCTTATTGACCGGGCCGCCGTTCATACCGAACGGCACCGCTCCTGGATCATCCGGTCCGTGGACGGGTTGCCACCGCTGGCCGAGGTCGGCGTGGAGCTCGTCGACGATGTCGCTCCCTTCGAGCGACGCAAGCTTTGGCTCCTCAACGGCCCGCATTCCGCCGTGGCCTACGGCGGCCTCCTCGCCGGGCACGAGACCATCGCCGGCGCCGTGACGGATCCCGCCATTGCCCGGTTCGTGCGGGAGCGGGTCGACGACACGCTCCAGGTGGCCGAATTCCCGACCGCTTTGCGCGCGACAGCATTCGCGGACGAGGCATTGCAGCGGTTCGCCAACCCGACGCTGGGCCACAGGTGCGCGCAGGTGGGAGCGGACGGATCGAGCAAGCTGGCGCAACGACTGCTCCCGATCGTGGTCGCCCGCAGGGAACGGGCGCTCGACACGAGGGGATTCGCCGTCGTGGTGGCCGTCTGGATCGCGGCAACCGCCGGGGTCGAGATCCGCGGCGTGCGCCTTCCCCCGCTACAGGATCCCATCGCCGGTGAGCTCCGCGCCGCCCTCGCGCGCTCCAATGACCTACACCGGCTCAGCCAGGTCGCGCTGGCTGCGCGTAGTGATCCTGCGTTCGCGGCCGAGGTTGCGTCCATGCTGGCGCGCTTGACCACCGAAGGGCTTGCGTTGCTGGGGCCGGAACCATGACGGCGACGCTGGGAGGCCCCGGGCAAGTCCTCGACCCCGGGGAGGTTCGTTCCTTCGTGCGCGCGCGCAGGTCGCCGTACTCGACCTCGACGGGCGCTCACTCTGTGTCGTCATCCCCGACGCGACCCGCAACTGCCCGCTGCCGTTGCTCCTGGAGGCAGTCGAGGAAGGGGTCGGCGGACGGGCCAGTGCCAGCACGGCAGTGGTTGCGCTCGGCACTCACGCGCCGATGACCGACGACGCCATCGGTGCACTCGTGGGCCCGGTGTCGATTCCGATCCGAAATCACGCGTGGTGGGAGGACGACACCTTCACCCACGTGGGCCGCCTGCGGGCGGACCACGTCGAGGAGCTGTCCGGTGGCCGGTTGCATGACTCGATCGAGGTACGCATCAACCGGCTCGTGGTCGAGAGTGATGTGACGCTGATTGTGGGCCCGGTGCTCCCCCACGAGGTCATCGGGTTCTCGGGAGGCAACAAGTACCTCTTCCCCGGTCTGTCGGGCGAGGAGATGATCGATGTGACGCACTGGCTCGGTGCGCTGATCACCAGCAGCGAGATCATCGGCACCCTGGGGGTCACACCGGTCCGGGCGCTGGTGGATGCGGCAGCCGAGCTCGTACCCGGCGAGCGACACGCGCTGTGTGTGGTCGTGGACCACGGCACCGGACGCCTGGAATCGCTCGCCTTCGGGGCACCGGCGTTGGCCTGGGCCGCTGCGGCCGAGGTCGCGTCCCGGACACATGTCGAATATCTCGACGGGCCGATCCAGCGCGTGCTGTCGCTGATCCCCACTCGCTACCCGGATCTCTGGACCGGGGCCAAGGGTTTCTACAAGGTCGAGCCGGTCGTCGCCGACGGAGGCGAGGTCGTCCTGTACGCGCCGCACATCACCGAGATCGCGGCCATGCACCCTCGGATCCTGGAGATCGGCTACCACTGCCGCGACTTTTTCTTGGCCCAGTGGGACCGGTACCGCGATGTCCCCCTGGGCGAGCTGGCGCACTCCACCCACCTCTTCGGTGCCGGGACCTATGACCCGGTGACGGGTGAGCGCCAACGCGTCCGTGTGACCCTCGCCACCGGCGTCCCCGAGGACGTCGTCCGACGGGCGAACCTCGGCTTTCTCACACCCCAAGCCGTCGATCCGGGAGGATGGGCGTCCGATCCTGGCACCCTGGTCGTGCCCGACGCCGGCGAGGTCCTCTACCGGCTCCGGTAGGCCGTCGCCCGTTGCTCATTCGCCGGGATAGACCACGCCGAGCTCGGCCCGGACTGCGTCGAGCGTCGTCGCCAGTGCGATTGACTCGTCGAGGCTCATCACCGGACACTCGGTTCGCCCGTCGGCGAGGCACCGGTGCACCTCCTCGATCTCGAAGCGGAGCCCATTCCCCTCGTACGAGGCGTCGATCCGCTCGACGCCGGCGGGGCTGGAGACAATGAGCGAACTCGGGCAGTGCATCATCGCCGGCAGGTCGATCACCCCGTCGGTCCCCGCGATCCGGGCGGTGCACGTCATGCTGACGCGCAGGGCCGCCTTGACCACCCCCAGCCTTCCGGCAGGGTGATGCAAGACAGCGGCGACCACCTCGTCGACGTTGGTCTCGCCGACGACCCCGTCGGCCACGACGCGCTCGATCGGGCCCAGGACCAGACTGCACAGCTGCACGGGATAGATGCCGAGGTCGAGGAGGGCCCCGCCTCCGAGCTCGGGTGCGAAGTGCCTGTGCGCTGGGTCCACGGGCCGTCGGAACCCGAAGTCGGCCTCGACCAGGAGGGGCTGGCCGATACGACCCTCGCCGATGACGTCGAGGAGGGTCCGGTAGGCCGGAAGGAACCTGCTCCAGATCGCTTCCATGAGGAACAATCCTCGGCTGCGGGCCTCCTCCGCCATCCGGGCCGCTTGCCGGGCGTTGAGCGCCAACGGCTTCTCACAGAGGACGTGCTTGCCTGCTCGGAGGAAGTCGATGGTGTCCGTCTCGTGGCGCGAGTGGGGCGTGGCCACGTACACGACGTCGACGTCGGGGTCGGCCGCGAGCGAGTCGTAGTTGCCGTAGCGGGTCGGTATGTCGAAGCGGTCCGCGAACGCCTCGGCCCGTTCGGCCGAACGTGAGGCCACCGCCGTGATGGTGCCGCCCTCGGCGAGCTGCATCCCTTCCGCGAACCCGGTGGCGATCGCGCCCGGGCCGATGACGCCCCAGCGGATCACGGTCTGCCCATGCCGCGGACGGGGAGTACCTGATGGCAGCCGCTGGCACGGTGACAAGGCATTGATCCCCACTTCTCCCAGAAGACGTCTCTCGCTGATAACGCTATCATCGGGTCCTGCCTGGGACAACGCGTCAGTCCGTCATGCCGGGCGCAACCCGGGCATGGCCTGGACAGGAGGACCATGACCGATTTCTTCACCCCGCGACCGGAGCATCACTTCACCTTCGGGCTGTGGACCGTGGGCAACCCGGGCCGGGACCCTTTCGGCACGGAGGTGCGCGCGCCGCTCGATCCCGTCGATTCCGTCCACCGGCTGGCGGACCTCGGTGCGTACGGCGTGAGCTTCCACGACAACGATCTCGTTCCCTACGGCTCGTCCGCCGACGAACGCGACGAAATTCTGAAGCGGTTCCGGCGGGCGCTCGACGCGACCGGGATGCACGTTCCCATGGTGACGACGAACCTGTTTTGGCGCCCCGTCTTCAAGGAGGGTGCCTTCACCGCCAACGATCCGCTGGTGCGCCGTCTCTCGGTCAAGAAGGCCTGCGAGGCGACCGAGCTCGGCGCCGAGGTCGGTGCCAAGGTGTTCGTGCTCTGGGGTGGCCGCGAGGGGATGGAAGCAGAGGCCGCCAAGGACGTCCGGCTGGCCCTGGACCGCTACAAGGAAGCGATCGACCTGGTCTGCGAGCACATCGAGGCGCGAGGTCTCGGCTTGCGCATCGCGTTGGAGCCCAAGCCGAACGAGCCCCGCGGCGACATCCTGCTCCCGACCGTCGGCCACGCGCTCGCCTTCATCGGAACGCTCGACCGTCCCGAGATGGTCGGGCTGAACCCGGAGTTCGCGCACGAGACCATGAGCGGGCTCTCCTTCTCGCAGGCGGTCGCCCAGGCCCTGTGGCAGGACAAGCTCTTCCACATCGACCTCAACGCCCAGCGGATCGGCAAGTTCGACCAGGACTTCCGGTTCGGTTCCGAGGGGGTTCGCGACGCGTTCTACGTGGTCAAGCTGCTTGAGGACTCCGGCTGGGATGGCATGCGGCACTTCGACGCGCACCCCTATCGCACCGAAGACGTCGATGGCGTCTGGGACTTCGCCCGCGGCTGCATGCGCACGTACCTGATCCTGGCCGACAAGGCGCGCCACTTCCACGAAGACCCCGAGATCCAGGAAGCGTTGCGGACGGCGAAGGTGGCGGAGCTGGCCGAGCCGACCACCCCGGCCGGCGGTCTCGACGAACTCCTCTCGTCGGCCTACGACGAGGATGCGCTCGCCGCTCAGGGCTACGGCCACGAGCGCCTGGACCAACTCGTCACCGAATTGCTCCTCGGCGCCCGCTAGTGCCCCTCGTCGTCGGAGTGGACTCATCCACTTCTGCGTGCAAGGTCCAGGTGCGCGACGCCGACACCGGTGCCAAGGTGGCATCCGGTCGCGCCCCGCACGCCCCTACGTCGCCACCGCGCAGCGAACAGCAACCCTCGGACTGGGAGCATGCGTTCCACGTCGCCTGTACCGGGGCCGGTGTCCCCGGGGGGCACAGCCCGTCCGCCATCGCCGTTGCCGCGCAACAGCACGCGCTCGTCGTCCTCGGCGACGACGGCGAGGTGTTGCGACCCGCCAAGCTCTGGAACGACACCGAGTCCGCACCCGACACCGAGATGCTTCTGGCGGCCCTGCCGGGTGGTCAGCGGGGCTGGGCCACCGCATGCGGGAGCGTCCCGGTGCCGAGCTTCACCATCACCAAGCTGCACTGGTTGGGGCGGTGCGAGCCCGAGACGTTGCGGCGCACCGCAGCGGTCCTCTTGCCGCACGACTGGCTGACCTCCCGGCTGACGGGCCGGCGAACCACCGACCGGGGGGATGCGTCGGGCACGGGGTACTGGTCGCCCCGCGAGTCCCGCTATCGCCACGACATCCTGAGTCTCGTCAGCGAGGACGTCGACTGGGACACCGCACTCCCCGAAGTGCTCGCCCCGGACGCCGTCGCCGGCGAGTGGGCCGCCAGCGGGACCGTGGTCGCTCCGGGCACAGGCGACAACATGGCGGCCGCCCTCGGTCTCGGCCTCCGCCCGGGCGATCTGGCCCTGAGTCTTGGCACCAGTGGCACCGCGTACACGGTGAGCGACGAGCCGACGGCCGACCCCACCGGCACCGTGGCCGGATTCGCCGACGCGACCGGCCGCTACCTGCCGCTGGTCTGCACCATGAACGCGACCAAGGTCACCGACGCCGTGGCGCAGTTGCTCGGAGTCGATCGTGCACGGTTCGACGCGCTGGCGCTCGAGGCGCCAGCCGGAGCAGGCGGCCTCGTACTCGTCCCCCATCTCGACGGCGAGCGGACCCCGAACCGGCCGGACGCCGCCGGCACGTTGAGCGGATTGCGTACGGACGTGACGGCAGCCCAACTCGCCCGGGCCACGGTTGAGGGCGTGGTTTGCAATCTGCTCGCGGGTGCCGATGGGCTGAGCACCGATGCCACGAACGGAACGGTGTTCCTCCTCGGAGGTGCCGCCCGCAGCGCGGCCTACCGGAGAGTGGTGGCGGACCTGACCGGGCGCGTCCTGAGGGTTCCCGCTGACGACGAGCTCGTCGCCGGTGGCGCCGCCGTCCAGGCTGCCGCGATCCATCACGGTTGCGACTTCGCCCAGATCGCGGCGGCGTGGGGCCTGGGCCATGGGGAAACCGTCGAACCGGACGACGGGGTCGATCGGGCGGCGATCCGTGCCGCCTACGCCGACGCTGTCGCCAGCGCGGGCGCCTCCGATGAAGTTCCGGAACCCGGTCATCCCGGGGTTCCATCCGGACCCCAGCGTCTGCCGGGTCGGGAACGACTACTTCCTGGTGACGTCATCGTTTACCTATTGCCCCGGCGTCCCCGTCTTCCGCTCGTCGAATCTCGTGGACTGGAAGCAGATCGGCAATGTGCTCGACCGTCCGTCGCAGCTCGACTTCACAGCGACCCGGGACTGGTCGTCGCTCGGCATCTACGCCCCGACCATCCGTCACCACGACAGGCGGTTCTGGGTCATCACGACGAACGTCGGCACCGGCGGCGCGACAACGTTTGTCGTCACCAGTGAGGACCCGGCGGGCCCCTGGACGGATCCCGTTCCCGTGCCGGTATCCGGCATCGACCCCGACCTGGCGTGGGACGGGGAGGGAAACTGTTGGCTGCACTTCTCGGGCTTGGGCGGCATCGCCCGATGCCGCATCGACGCCAAAAGGGGGGAGCTACTGACTGTCCCCGAGCTCACGTGGTCGGGAACAGGCCTGCAGTACCCGGAGGCACCGCACCTCTTCGAGCGGGACGGCACCTGGTACCTCCTGATCGCCGAAGGAGGGACGCACGCTGGCCACAGCGTCTCGGTTGCCCGTGGACCCTCACCAGTCGGCCCCTGGGAGGGAGCACCGGCCAATCCGATTCTCACTCACCGCAGCACCGACCGGCCGATTCAGAACACCGGGCACGCCGACATGGTCGAAGCCGCGGACGGGACCTGGTGGATGGTCTTGCTCGGCGTGCGTCCGAGAGGGATCTCCCCGGGCTTCCACACCCTGGGCCGGGAGACGTTCCTCACCCCAGTGCAGTGGGACGGCGGGTGGCCCGTGCCGGGCAACCTCCTCTTGGAGATGGCGGTGGCGCCCGGGCCGAACGAGATGGAGCACGCTCAGGGCCGGGAAGACTTCGACCTGCCCGTTCTGCCCCCGCACTGGGTCGGCGTCCGCAGGCCTCCGGGCGCCGTCAGCTCGTTGACCACGTGCCCGGGCTCGCTCGTCCTACAGGGTGGCGAAGCGGCCGTGGACTCTCCGGAACCGACCTTCGTGGGTCGTCGCCAGCAACACCACCACTGCCGGATCCGGGCCTCCGTCGAGGCGGCCCCCTCCACGGAGGCCGGATTGAGCGTCCGGCTGGACGAGACCGCGCACTATGACGTCGCGGTCCGGGGCGACCGTGTGTTGGCCCGCTGCCGCGTTGGGTCGCTCGAGACCGTTGTCGGCGAGGCCCCCCGTCCATCAGGACCGGTGGTCCTGACCGTCGAGACGGGGCCGCACGCACACGGACCGGACGCGGTTTCCCTTGGCTTCGAAGACCAGCGTGGCGCTGCGCACCCACTCGCCCGCCTGGACGGCCGCTATGTCTCCACCGAGGTGACGGGCGGGTTCCTGGGTCGCATGATCGGCATGTACGCCGTCGGCGGGGACGCCGCCTTCGACTGGTTCGACTACCAACAGGCATGACGGCAGGCGTTCCGCGACGACGCGCCGTCATGGCCGATGTCGCCGCCCGAGCCGGTGTCTCGGTCATGACCGTGTCCCGCGTGCTGAACGGCTTCGCAGGCGTCACCGACGAGACCCGGCTCCGAGTCGAGGACGCTGTCACGGCTCTCGGCTATCACGCCAACACGGCGGCCCGGGTGCTCGCCGGGGGGCGTTCGAGGACGTTGGGGGTGATGGCGGTCGAGACCGAACAGTTCGGTCCTTCGCACATGCTCTTCGGCATTGAGGCGGCGGCGCGGGAGGCCGGCCACCTGTTGAGCTTCGTCACGCTCGGCCGCAGCGGCAACGACATGGCATCGACACTCGAGCGGCTGCGGGCGTCCCACGTCCAGGGCGTCATCGTCGTCGCCCCCGTCCGGCGCGTCGTCGAAGCCGTCACCCGGCTCGAGGGCGGCATCCCTCTCGTCGTGGTCGGCGGCGACCCGGGCATCGGCGCCCCGACCGTCACGATCGATCAGCTCGAGGGCGCCCGCATCGCGACGCGCCACCTCCTCGACCTGGGGCACCGCACGGTCCATCACGTGTCGGGTCCGCAGAGCTGGATCGACGCCACCGCCCGGATGCGGGGCTGGTCGGAGGCCCTGCGCACGTACCCGGCACCGCGCGGACGCTCTGTCGCCGGTGACTGGGGCGCCGGCAAGGGATACGTCGCGGGCACACGCCTGGCCGGTGACCCGGCAGTGACCGCCATCTTCGCCGCCAACGACCAGACGGCGCTCGGGGTGATCCGGGGGCTGCACGATGCCGGGCGGACGGTGCCCGGAGACGTGAGCGTGGTCGGCTTCGACGACACGCCCGAATCGGGCTATTTCCTGCCGCCGCTCACGACCGTCCGCCAGGACTTCGGCGAGGTGGGGCGGCGCAGTGTCCAGCTCCTGCTCTCGCTCGCCGACGGCGCTCCGGTGGAGCGCCACGTCGTCGTCCCGGCGGAACTCGTCGTGCGCGACAGCACGGCACCACCCGACTGAGCCGAAAGTGCTCACCCTCAGTGGATCAGGGTTTCGACATCGTCCAGCGCACCCTCCTCGCACACGACCACGACGGTGCCGCCACAGCCACCGCCACTCGACCGTGCGCCGTGCACGCCGGGTCGGGCCAGCGCCTCCCGCACGATGCGCGTGGCGGCGGGATGACCCAGTCCCATGGTGTCATATCGAGCTTGACTGGCCTCCATCAACGGGCCGAGGCCATCCGGCTCACCGTGGGCCAGCGTCGCCAGCGCGGCCACGGCGCGGCCGTGCTCCTCGATGCCGAACGACGTCGCCGCCCGGACCGGATACGTCTCGTCGGGTTGGACGGTGGTGACATCGTCGCCGGTGGACTCCCAGCCCTTGAGGAAGGTGGAGCCGTCGAGTAGGTCCGGAAGCTCGTCGACGGCGGCGCGTGGGAGCTCGCTCACCCAGGACCACGTGCGTCCCGCCGCGTCCTCCACCATCCGCTTCCCCATGAAGGCCGCGGCCCGGGCCCGCTCGTATGGCCGGCCGCCGACATCGTGCGGGGTTCCGGTCGGCCAGCCGACAATCTCGAGCCCTGGTGGCACCGCCACGGGGTCGGCTGCAGAGGCCGGGCGGCACAAGATCGGCAGCACCATCCCGGGTGTCCCGAGTGCCACCGCGACCTGATCCATGATCCCGCACGGTGCACCCACCACATGGTTCTCCGCCTCCCGGCACAGCGCGGCGAGGCGGAGCGGATCGATGGTCCCGGCGCCGAGCGCCCGGGCGGTTGCCACCTCGAGTGCGGCGCTGGACGCCACTCCGACAGATACGGGGAGGTCCGATGAGATCTCGAGCCGGACCCGGGGTGGGTCGATCACCCCGTGGCGCACCAACACGATGGCGACCCCGATCAGGTAGTGCGTCCAGCGGGGGACCGCAGCCAGACCCAGGCGGATGTCCCCGTAGGTGAGACGGGCCAGCGCCGCCAGTTCAGCGGTCGAGAACGCGGCGGGTCCCACGACCAATGCGTCGTCGGGATGGGCGACCACCTCGGTCCCCTGCTGGGTCGGCATCTCGAGCACCAGCGCTCCCGAGTAGTCGGCCACACCGCCGAGGAGATCGAGTCGCCCCGGAGCCCTACCCCGCACGCAGGCCATCCACCACTTCCGCTAACACCGGGCCGATGCGCGCCGCCAGTGTCTCGTTGGCGTAGCCGACCCAGGCCACCGGGGACACGTTGTCCAACGGCACAGCCAACGGGTTCCCCCAGGGGTCGGTGACCACGCCGCCCACCTCTTCGAGCAGCATGGCGGTGCACACGTCGTAGGCATGGCAAGCCAGACCCTCGCGCTGGACGAGCGGGCGCAGATCGGCGACGAACCGATCCCGGCCCGTGATCAGCTCGTGGAGCTGTCCGCCGGTCGAGAGGTATTGGTCATCGAAGACGAGGGTCTCGCCGAGCCTCCGGAAGAGCTCGGCCTCGAGCGCGGCGAGGGCCGTTTTGCCCGGTAGGAAGAACTTGGCCAGCCCGCTGAAGCTGTGCTCGAGGTCCGTGGCCGCCGACGGCCGTACCTCCAACGCCGCCCGCGTCCCGCCGTGGACGTCGACGCGCTCGGCGTGCAGGCCGCCACCGCGGGTCGCACTCAGTTGGTCGGCCGCGCCCTGCTTCGCCGTAGGCAGCTCGGTCATGGCCGCCGCGGCGATGTCCGCCAGACCGCCGCCCGGCGGTGCAGCGGCGGCGAGGCACCAGGCGGGGCGCTTGTCGTACATAAGCCCCCGTGTGCCGTCGATGGTGTCGACGATGACGGTCCATGCCGCGTGACCACCCACGACCACCGGCTCATCGAGCCCCTCGGAGACGAGCACAACGTCCGGCCAGTGATCCTCGAACCAGTTCACGAGGGCGTCGTCGGCGACGCGGTCGATGGCGTAGATAGTGTCGGCCACCGTCTCCCCCGCCACCGCGGACATGTCCATGCCGCGCGACGCGGTGACGAGGTCGCGCACGTGCTCGCCGAGCGCGCAGAGCATGCGGCGGGCCTCCTCAGCCGAGGGCGGCACGAAGCTCCTCCGCCTTCTGATCGGGGTCCGACTCGTTGGTCATCGAACCGCCGCCCACCTCGGGGCCCGCCAGGTACTTGAGAAGGCCCGGTGCCCGCAGGGGCGGGTGCAGTTCCAAGTGGAACGGGTAGTGCGGGTGGTCGCCAACCGGGGCTTGGTGCACCGCCAGGACGAAGGGCAGCCGAAATCCCCACAACGCGTCGTAGCGCCGCACCACGTCGCGCAACACGAGCGCAAGTGATCGACACCGCTCGTCGTCGAGATTCGCCAGGGACGTGACCGGACGCCGGGGCAGGATCTGCACCTCGTACGCGTACTGCGCAAACCATGGGATGCAGGCGAAGAAATGTTCGCCCTCGCTGATGACGCGGGGCCCGTCCACCTCGCGGGCGATCACGTCAGCGAGCACCGAGCGCCCGGTTCGGCGGTGGTGCTCGGCCGCCACCTCGGCCTCTCGGGCCATGGTGGCGTAGACCATCGATCCCGCGTAGATCTGACAGTGCGGGTGCGGATTCGATGTGCCGACCGCGGCGCCCCGGTTCTCGAAGATCAGCACGTGGGCGACACCGTCCTCCTGCTGCAGCGCCCGCGTCCGGGCGCGCCAGGTGGTGACGATGGCCTCCATCTCGTCGTCCGAGAGGTCGGCCATGGACCGGGTGGGGTCGTGGTGGTAGCAGACGACTTCAGCCCTGCCCAGCGCGCGGCGCGTCCGGTAGACGTCGTCACCGGGTCCGGGATCTGGTGCGTCCTCTGAGAACACCGGCAGGTCATTCGTGAACACGTAGACGCCCCGGTAGTCGGGGTTACTCCCGTGCAGCCGTCCACCGAGGGGCGCCAACGCGTTGTCAAGTGGGACGGACGGGTCCTCCGGGGCCACGTTCTCGCCGATCCAGGGGCGCGCCTGGCGATGGGAGGTGAAGAGGACCCATTGGCCGCGGAAGGGGTGCCACCGCAGCTCCCAGGTCATGGTGCGTCCTCAGGCGCCGGCATCGATCACGACCCGTTGCGCCTCGCAGCCGGCCGCCGTGGCGGTGAGGGTGATCCGCCCCTCGCCCGTCGGCCGAACCACGGCAAGCGCGCGACCGTCGAACGTGGTGCAACTCGTCCCGGTGAAACCCTCTTCCGTGGCCGGATTCGCGCTGCCCAATGCCTGGAGCGCGCCGGGCCCGTCGACCTGCACGTCGATCCGCCGGTCGTGCACAACGTGCGGTGTTCCCTCGGCGTCCACCAGCCTGAGGGTCACGAAGGCGAGGTCAAGGGGGTCGGCGGCGATGGCGGGGCGATCAACGTCGGCGTCGAGCAGCACCGGCTCCGTGGCCGAGCGGAGGGTCGTACGTCCGACCTCGGCTCGGTCGCGCCAGCCGATGGCCTCGAGCAGGCCCGGTTCGTAGGCGGTCACGAACACGGACTTGTAGCGGTGCGCAGCGCCACTTGGCTGCGTGCCCACCGAGCGGCCGTTGACCAAGAGTTCGACCTCGTCTGCGTCGGCATAGACCTCCACGGTGACCGGTGCGCCCTCGTGGCCGACCCAGCTCCAGCTCGACACGACGTCACTCCATGACCACGGGGTGCCGGCGGCGACCTCACCGTGGTGTGCTGGCCGCTGCACGGCGAGGTAGGGGTCCGCTCGCAGCCCGAAGACGATCTCTCGGTAGTACGACTGGGGACGCCGGTGGCCGGTGATGTCGATGTCGCCGCACCAGGCGGTCCGCCACGGGTACGCGCCCAGAAAGGATGGGGGACCCTTGGTGGAATCCGTCTGGCCGTAGACGGTGCGGCCGATGCCGGCTTCGCCGAGGTAGTCCCAGCCGGTCCACGTGAAGTCGCCGATCACGTGCGCATGCTGGCGGACTGCCGCCCAACCGGTGTCGATGGCGGCGGGATGGGTCTCGCTCCCGACGATCACCCGATTGGGGTAGAGCTCGTTGTCGGTGGCGAAGCGCGTCTCCATGTAGTTGTAGCCCGCCACATCGAGATAGGAGGCGGTTTGGGCGGAGTTCTTGGCCACCACGGGGGCGGTCATGAGCTCGTTGAGCCGGTCGGCGATGTTGGTCATGGCGGTGTTCACGCCCGTCTCGTCGTCCATCTCGGACGTGCTCCGACGACCTTCTGCCAATTGGGCGAACAGCTCGGAACCGCCGACCAGCAGCCCGCTGATCGCCTCGGTGACGAACCTCGTGCCGTCGAGCGAACGGATCTTCTCCGCCAACGCACGACCGACACGGGCACCCATGGGCGTCCCCGCCTCCGGGATCTCATTGCCGATGCTGTACATGATCACGCTCGGGTGGTTGAAGTCCTTCCGGACCATGGCTTCCACGTCCGCCTCCCACCAGTCGGAAAAGCGCAAGGCGTAGTCGTGCTCGCTCTTCGGTTGCGCCCACATGTCGAAGGTCTCGTCCATGACGAGCACGCCGAGACGATCACAGGCGTCGAGCATGGGCTTGCTCAGGGGATTGTGGGCGCTCCGGATGGCGTTGAACCCCGCCTCCTTCAGGAGCTCGACCCGGCGTTCCTCGGCGCGGTCGATGGTGGCCGCCCCGAGGGGACCGTTGTCGTGGTGGACACAGGCACCACGGAGAAGGATCGGCACGCCGTTGATGCGCAACCCCCGCACCGGATCGACGGTAAGTGATCGGATCCCGAACGTCGTCGACTCCTCGTCGAGGACCTGCCCACCGTCGGTCAGGATCGCCCGGCAGGTGTAGAGATACGGATCGTCGGGACCCCATCGGTGCGGCCGCGCGACGCAGAGGCGTTGTCGGGCCGTGAGGACGTCCCCCGGTACTGTCGTCACGGGCGCTTCGGCCGCGGCGACGAACGTACCGTCCGAGCGGAGCACCTCCAGCCGGAGCACTGCGCTGGACGCTGTGATCGACTGGTTCCGCACGACCGCGCTGACCGCCACCACCGCCACGTCGTCGTCGATCTCGGGCGTGACGACTTGCAGTCCTCCGGACGCCAGGTGGAGCCGTCCTCCCTGAAGCAACCAGACACTGCGGTAAATACCGGCGCCCGAGTACCACCGGCTGTCGTCGTGGGCACGCGCATCGACCGTGACTTCGTTGGTCTCGCCGAAGCGCAGCAGGTGGTCGATCTGGACGACGAAATCCGAGTAGCCACCAGGCCGGTGGGCCACCAGCGTGTCGTTGACCCGCACGCCCCCATCGCGGTACACGCCGTCGAACTCCAGGAAGACGGCGGTTCCGGCGTCGTCCGACGAGACGTCGAACGACTTGCGGTACTCCCACGTCCCGCTCGGGAAGTACGCCGTCGCCCCGTGTCCCGATGGTGACCGCTCCGCTCCGATCATCGCGTCGTGGGGCAGGGTCACCGGATCCGGTTCTGAGCCCGAGCCGGCAACGAGCTCGGCGAAGGAGTTCGTCTTGGAGCCCACGATCCAGCCGTCATTGAAGGGGGTGCGGCGCATGGGCGACATCGTATGCCAGCAGGGATGTTATCGCTACCATGACCGGGTCGACCCGCGATACGGCGCTCGCGCCAACGGGGCGATTCGGCCGGAGACGCGGTGTTACGTTGACCCGCGACAACGACGACTCCGCTCTGATCTGGACGAGGAGGGGCAGATGGCGACGTACGTGCTCGTGCACGGTGGCGGCCACGGAGGATGGTGCTACCAGCGGGTCGCCCACCTCCTACGTGCCCAAGGGCACGAGGTCTACGCGCCGACCCTGACCGGCCTGGGCGAACGGGCCCACCTGCTGAACGCCGAGGTAGACCTGCACCGTCACGTCGAGGACGTCGCCGCGGTGTTGCACTTCGAGGATCTGCGCGACGTCATCTTGGTCGGCCATAGCTACGGCGGCATGGTGATCACCGGTGCGGCCGATCGGGCGGCCGATCGGGTCGGCAAGCTGGTCTTCCTCGATGCGGCCACGCCGATCAACGGACAGTCGCTCTTCGACGTGGCCGGCCCCGTCATCGGTGCCGTCCGACCCTTCGGCCAGGTCGTCGACGGGATGGAGCTCGTCCTACTGCCCGCGCCCGATGCCGGTCTGCTCTACGGCGTGACCGACCCCGATGACCTGGCCTGGATGGCCGAGCGGCTCACCGGCCACCCCTGGACGTGCTTCGAGCAGCCGCTGGAACTCGCCAACGAAGAGGCGCTCTGGGCCATCCCGCGGTACCACATCGTCTGCACCTCGACCCTGGCGACCAGGGACGCCGCCCAGATGGCAGCCGCGCGTGCCACCGGCCGGCTGTGGGACGTCGACACCGGCCACGACCTGATGATCACCGAACCGCAGAAGACTGCGGACGCGTTAGCCCAGGTCGCGGCCACCTGAACCCCGCGGCCGGTCCGTGGCGTGTATGCCTAGGGGACTCTGACGGGGGTCAGGCGGTTTTGTGGGGAGGAAACGCGACATGTTGAGAGACACTTCGAGCACACGAGTGGTGAGATCGGGACTGGCAGCACTGGCGATCACGGCCGCCGCCGGCATCACCAGCCTGGCCGGCGGGACCGCCGGCGCGGCAACATCCGGCGCGCCGTTGACCATCGTCATGATCAGCTCGCTGACCGGCGAGGGGTCCTCCGAGTTCAGTCAGTCGGCAGTCGGCTTCGATTCGCGCATCGCGCTGCAGAACGCCCAGGGTGGGGTCAACGGCCACAAGATCACCGGGGTCGTCCTCGATGACCAGACGAGTCCCACGGAGGTGGCGACGGCAGTCCAGGACGCCCTCTCCAAGGGCGCGGTGGGCATCGTGTCGGTCAGCCCCCTCTTCTTCCTCGCCGACAAGGCGCCGAACCAACAGGGCGTGCCGGTCACCGGCGGGTTCTTCGACGGCCCAGAGTGGGGTACGCAGCCCTTCACCAACATGTTCGCGTCCGACGTCGGAAGCGTGGACCCCAAGTACCCGGTCAACACGTCCATTGGGGCGTTCATGAAGGCCCACGGTGGCACGGTCGTCTGCTCGTATGGGTACTCGATCTCACCCTCGTCGACCCGATCCGCCGTCGGCACGGTCGATTCCTTCGAGCATGCGGGAGGCAAGGAAGGGGTGCTGGACACCGCGATTCCGTTTGGCTCCGTGGCCATGACGACACCGGCGCTCGTGGCCAAGCAGAAGGGTTGCAACGCCTACTACGCGGGCCTCGACGACAACTCGAACGACGCTCTGGCGCTTGCTCTGCACCAGGAAGGCGTCAAACCCAAGGTGCTGTTGTTTCCGACGGGGTACGAGCCGAGCGCCATCGGCTCCCCCGCCTGGAGCTCGGTCCAGGGCGGCTACTTCGAGACGGAGTTCCGTCCCTTCTCTCTACCGAACGCCGGCACGCAGGAGATGCAGTCGGCCCTGGAGAAGTACGGGCACTTCTCGAGCAAAGAGTTCCCGTCCTTCAGCCAGTACGAGTCATGGCTCGGCGCGGACCTCATGATCAAAGGCCTGCAGCTGGCCGGCCCGAACGCGTCCCACGCCAGTGTCATTCAGGCCCTGCGCAACCTCAAGAGCTACAACGGCAACGGGCTGCTGCCCGAGTCCATCAATTATTCAAACGACTTCGGCCACGACCTCGCCAAGTCATGCGGGTGGTACATGATTGCCGAGAAGAACGGCTTCAGCCCGGCCTCGAGCCAGCCCTTCTGCGGCACGGACCTGCCCGGCACCACGACCGTCCAGGGGTAGTCGGCTCTAGGCGGGATCAGTCCTCGATGGAGATGGCGTTTTTGGGGCACGTCCGGACGGCCGCCTCGACCTTCTCGCGCAAACCCTCGGGCGGGTTCTCGTCCAGCACGTAGAGGAGGTCGTCGTCACGGACCTCGAAGACCTCAGGGGCCAGGCCCATGCAGAGCGCGTTGCTCTCGCAGAGGTCGAAATCAACGATGACGCGCATCGGTGCTACCTCCTGCTCCAGAAAGATCTATCGACCATGAGGGCAGGCTACGCGACAGTCGGCCTGGGCTGCCTCTCGAGATCCTCACCACTCCGAGGATCCCGCTCGGCGCGTGGATCGCCGGGTGCCGCGAGCCAGGCCATCGGCGCCACCGGCAGTATCGCTCGACCGCCGGCCGGCACGGTCAACCCCCTTCGACGAAGGGATAGATACGGGTGAAGTCGGCTCCGGGCTCCGCTGCGGTGAAACGCTCCCACACCGACTCCGTCACTCTCCCGAGTACCGAGGGTGCCCCCTGCGCCTCGACCGCGCCGAGATACAGCTTCAGGTCCTTCGCCATCAGCGTGTTGGCGAAACCGGCGGCGTAGCGACCGTTGAGCACATGGTTCGGGAACTTGTCGCTGGTGGCAGCGCTCTGCCCGCTCGACGCGTCGATGACCTCCAGCATGGTTCCCATGTCGAGGCCGACAGACAGACCGAAGGCAACCGCCTCGCTGGTGGCGACCAGCGCCGTCGCGGAGAGGAAGTTGTTGGCCAGCTTCAACGCCTGGGCCATTCCCGGTCTTTCGCCGACGCGGCGACGACGGTCACTCAACCCGGCCAGCACCGGCTCTACCGCGGTGCAGGCCACGTCCGGCCCGGCATACATGACGGACAGCGTGCGCGCCCGTGCCCCGGCAACGCCGCCGGACACCGGCGCGTCGACATAGGCGACTCCGGCCGCCGCGAGGAGATCGTCGATCGCGTGGGCGGCGGTCACGCCGATCGTCGAGGTGTCGACAACATGCGCGGCCTGCCGTTGGGGAGCACGGGCGATGTCCCGGGCGACCTGCTCGGACACGATCCCGTCTGGCAGGCTCAGCACGACCACGTCAGCGCGAACGCGCCAGTTGGGCGACATCGGTGACGAACACTGCGCCGTCCGGGCTCCGCGACCGTCCGGAGACGTCATGAGTGACGACATCGTGGCCCGCACCGACGAGGTTCGCCGCCAGAACACTCCCCATGTTGCCGAGCCCGACGAGGCCAACCGTCGCCACGGTCACCCCTCCATCTGCTCTTCAGCCCGCTCGGCCAGAAGTGCTCTCCTGGCCGACACCCCCGCCGGCGCGCCGCAATAAGCGGCAATTTGGAAGAGGAGCTCGTCGATCTCCTCGTCGGTGACGCCGGTCCGCGACCGCGCACTGACGTGCAGCCGGAACTCGTCCATGCGCCCGAGCGCCGCAGTCATCGCCAAGACCACCAGGCTGCGGTCCCGCGTGCTGAGGGCGCCACCACGGGTCCACACCCCCCAGGCCATCGACGTGAGGTAGTCCGAGAACTCCCTCATGACCGGGTTGGGGTCTGTCGTCTGCGCCTCGACGTACGCGTCACCGAGCATTGCCCGGTGCATGGCACGTGACGCCTCGAACCTCTCGTCTTCGGCCATTGTGCTCTCCTTTTCGCTCGCGACAGTGACGGCATGATGGAGTCGTCCGCGGCCTGGGCCGCTGGCACCCCTGTTGTCACCGACAGCGATGCCCGTAGGCGAGCAACCACGCATTACTCCTGCTCAGCCACGAGAAAATCAACGTACAGGATTGAGAATGCCTGTGCAGGCGAGCCGACTCCGGTCGGGCCCGGATCGTGGTGACGCTTCAGATCGAAGGCGAGAGGGGCGCGAGAGCGGAAGACGGGTTGCCCACCGCCCGCCGTTATCAGGCGACGTGGCGCTCGACGTAGAGCCCGAAGACCGATTCGAGCGCTCGCATGGACTCGCCCACGCTCACGCGGTGGCGCGCCGCCTCTACGAGGGCCGGCATCAGGTTCACCGTGGGGTCCGAAGCTTCCTTGGCGATGCGGGCGAGGGAGCGCCGTACCGCGTCGTCATCTCTCGCCTGCTTGATGGCCGCCAGGCGGGCCAGCTGCTCCGTCTCGACCTGGGCACCGATGGAGAGGGTGGAGGGCGCGACGCCGTCCTCTTCCACGTACCCGTTAACGCCGACCATGATCCATTCACCCTTGGCGATCTTGGATTGGAAGGCGTAGGCCGCCTCTGCGATCTCCGCCACGAACCAGCCGTCGTCGATGCAGGCGAACACTCCTTGGAGAACCGACCCCGAGCCGACATCGGTGAGGTGTGCGAAAACCTCCTCGGCCTGGCGCTCGAGCTCGTCGGTGAGCTCTTCGACGAACCACGATCCACCGAGGGGATCGGCCACGTGGACGACACCGGTCTCCTCGGCGATCACCTGCTGGGTCCGCAGGGCCAGACGGGCGGCGTGCTCGGTGGGGAGGGCAAGCGCCTCGTCGAAGGCGTCGGTATGCAGGCTCTGGGTCCCGCCCAACACTCCGGCCAGAGCCTCGATCGCCACCCGGACGAGGTTGACCTCGGGTTGCTGCGCGGTCAGGGACACCCCGGCAGTCTGGGTGTGGAAGCGCAACTGGCACGAACGCCCGTCGGCCGCCCCGTAGCGCTCGCGCATCCAACGGGCCCAGATGCGACGGGCGGCCCGATACTTGGCGATCTCCTCGAAGAAGTCGCTGTGGGCATTGAAGAAGAAGCTGAGTCGCGGCGCGAACTCGTCGATGGCCATCCCCGCCGCCATCGCCGCCTCGACGTAGGCGAACCCGTTGGCGAGAGTGAAAGCAAGCTCCTGCGCCGCCGTCGAGCCGGCCTCACGGATGTGGTAGCCCGAGACCGAGACGGGATGCCACCGCGGCAGCTCAGCCGAGCAGAAGCGCATGACATCGGTCACGAGCCGCACCGAAGGACGAGGTGGGAAGACGTACTCCTTCTGGGCCTGGTACTCCTTCAAGATGTCATTCTGGAGCGTGCCAGACAAGGCGGCCCGGTCGACACCCGTCCGGTCGGCCACACCGACGTACATGGCGAGCACGGGGGCCGCGGGCGAGTTGATCGTCATGGACGTCGAGACCTTGCCGAGATCGATATCCGAGAACAGGGTTTCCATGTCGTCCTGGGTGTCGATGGCGACGCCGGCCCGTCCCACCTCACCCTTTGCCCACGCGTCGTCGGAGTCACGACCGAGGAGGGTGGGCATGTCGAACGCGGTGGACAGACCGTCACCGCCGGCACGCAGCAGTTCCTTGAAGCGGCCGTTCGTGTCCGCCGCCGAGCCGAATCCGGCGAACTGGCGCATGGTCCACAGCCGGGACCGGTACATGGAGGCGTAGGGCCCCCGCGTGTAGGGGTACTGACCGGGCAATTCCGCGCCCTCGGGGCCGTAGACGGCCTCCACCGGGACACCCGACATCGTCTCGAAGCGCGCGGCTCGCCGGGGCGAGCTCTCGAACTGTTCCTGCCAGGTGTTCCGGTCGGCCACGCCGCTCAGATTACTTCAACGTCAAACTACTTTCCAACTGGTCCGTGGGTCACTCGAAGTCGCCGGCAGCGCGGCGGAGGTCCGCGAGGAGCTCGAAGAGGCGACGGACCGTCGGTGGCGACACCCCGACATCAGTGAAGACCTGCTCGTTCATGGCATCCGTGGCCACCGCGACCCTCCGCCTTCCCGCCGCGGTCAGGCGGGCCAGCGTGCCTCGCCCGTCGTCGGGATTCGACCGCCGCGTCACCAGACCGTCGTCCTCCAGACGGTCGACGGCATTGGTGACACTCGCCGGGTTGACCTGGAGGCGCTCGCCGATCTTTCCCAGGGGCAATGCGCCCAAGCGGGAGAACGACAGAAGCATCAGTACCTCGTAGCGGGCGAACGTCAACCCCAGCGGCCGGAGGGCGGCGTCGGCGCGCGAGAGGAAAATCTGCTGCAGGCGCATGATCGAGGTAACGACCGCCATGCCGGCCGCTTGGTCCGGCCATCCGTGGAGGCCCCATTGGCGCTCCGCCTCCGCGATCGGGTCGAAACTCAGCTGGCGCGACTCGACCACAGGCGCACGCTAGACGCTCATACGATCACCCCGGGCCGGAAGGCTGACTCGATCCGGCGGCAGATCCCGTATGCAAAGCTTTGCATGGGTCGATCGTCCGCCAGACTCCGCGGCGAAGGCTGCATCCGTCACGAACAGACAGGACCTTCCATGACACGTTTCCCGCAGGGCTTCCTCTGGGGCGCGGCGACGGCCGGCCACCAAGTCGAAGGGGGCAATATCAACGCTGATCTCTGGCCGATGGAGTGGGCGCAGGATTCGACCTTCAACGAACCATCGGGTGACGCCTGCGACCATTACCACAGGTATCCCGAGGACATCTCCATGCTCGCCGAGCTCGGACTCAACGCCTACCGCTTCTCCCTCGAGTGGTCACGGATCGAGCCCGAACCCGGCTTCTACTCACTAGCCGCTCTCGACCACTACGGAAGGATGATCGAAAGCTGCCTGCACCAGGGCATTACGCCCGTGGTGACCTACAACCACTTCACGGTTCCACGCTGGATGGCTGGGAGGGGTGGTTGGAGCGCGGCGGACGCACCCGCGCGCTTCGCCGAGTATGCGTCCCGGGTGACGCAGCACGTCGGAGACCTCCTGTCGTGGGTCTGCACGCTCAACGAGCCCAACCTCATGGCAATGATGCGAAGCACGGGCGTCCTGGCCATGGGTGCAGGAGACCGCGAGCCCACGACCGAACCGGTCGAGCCGGGCCTCGCCGGCATCGGCGGCTTCGACCCCTCGCACTATCGGATGGGGATTGTGGCAGCTGATGTCGACCAGATGGCCACCGCACATCGTCTGGCGGTACAGGCGATCAAAGCGACCACAGCCAGGCTCAGGACGGGGTGGACCTTGGCCCTGGTCGACCTCCAGCAGGCGGCGGGTGGAGAGGGGCGCTGGCGCAATGCGCGGCGGCATGGCCAGACCGAGTGGCTGTCCGTCTCATCCGACGACGACTTCGTCGGAGTCCAGACCTACTCCCGAGCACGCATCGGGGCGAACGGCCAGCTCCCCGTTCCGGACGGTGCGGCCACCATGCAGACCGGCTGGGAGGTCTACCCCGAGGCGCTGAGCCACACGATCCGGTTGGCCGCAGAACACGCCGGAGTCCCCATCCTTGTGACCGAAAACGGCATGGCAACCGACGACGACGCCGCGAGAATCGCCTACACACGGGCCGCACTCGAAGGGCTGGCCGACTGCATCAGCGACGGTGTTGACATACGCGGGTACATCCACTGGACGCTGCTCGACAACTTCGAATGGAACGCGGCCTATTCCAAGACATTCGGCCTCATCGCCTTCGACCGCGAGACCTTTGCACGCTCGGTCAAGCCCTCGGCCCGCTGGCTGGGCCGAGTGGCCCAGGACAACGGCATGGACTGAGGCCTCGAGGACCGCCCCTCAGGAGCGCTCAGATCCGCGGTGACCCTGCACCTCGAAGCCGACACGCTCGACGTCGGCGGCCAGCCTCTCGAGGTCGAAGCCGTAGAGGCCAGCCGCGTTCTCGCACAGGATCTTGCGGGCCACCTCCGCAGAGATACTGGGATGTTCCACCAGCGCGTCGACGCGCACCTTCGTGTCGGGGAACACCGATTCGAAGTGGGGGTAGTCCACGCCGAACATCGCAGCGTCACATCCGATGGCGAATGGCTGGTACTCGGCACTCGGGCGAGCCAGCTCGTCAAGGGGAACCTGATCCTCCGTGAAGGGAGAGATGCCCGCAAAACAGTTCGACGCCCAGTAGTCGCGGGCCGATCCCGTGAACTGTCGCATGCGCTGCAGCGTCTGGGCCCAACCGGTCCAATCGTCGCCCCAGTCCAGGCGACGGTCAAGCTTGCGAATGGCCGGAGCGATCCAATCCGCCTCGGTCTCGACGAAGGCCACGCGCAGATCCGGGAAGCGCTCGAACACACCACCAAGGATCATCTGCCAGAGCGAGCGCCCTGAGTAAAAGGAGTGCTCCAGCGCCAACGTCATGATGGCGGCGAATCCGGGCGGACCGTAGGCGGGCGGCCCGGAACCCCCGTGCTGGCTGATCGGCAGGCCGACCTCCACGCACGCGGCCCAGACCGGATCGAGCGCGGGGTCGAAGAAGAAGGTCCCACCGGGAAGCAGGGCGGGCATCATGACCCCGCCGAGACCGTGCTCCCTGGCCCAGTGAACGTCATCGACGGCTTTCCCGATGTCGTCGAATGAGATCAGGGCCTGTCCCGCTCGGCGCCCGGGCGTCTGCGCGCAGAAGTCGGCGAGCCAGCGGTTGTACGTCAATCGGGCCTGCCGGTCGAGCTCGGGGTCGGAGAAAGCCCCCACGTCGTCGGCCGGCCGCGCCTGGAAGGGCAGTCCGTTCGGGAACAGCACCTCGGCGACGACGCCCTGGCTCTCCATGTCCTTGAGGCGAAGGTCCGAGTCCCACTGCGACGTCGGGTCGAGGCCGGCACTCAGATTGCCGCTCTCGGGTGCCCCCGCCGCCTCCTCCGCCCTCGCCCAGGCGTCAAAGGCGTCGAGGTACTGCTTCTCGACGTAGTTCCGATAGTCACTCCGTGAGGCCCGGACGTGCCCGTCTACCGAGACGATCGCGGTCTTCGACACCGTCCCCCTTTCGGCGCGACCCTGTCGCGCCCGTGCTCATGCTAACGACTGCATGGAGCAAGAACCAGGGTCACGCCCCGGGAGGGGGCGGCCGACCCGGACATGCCGCCGTACGCTGTTCGCCGCCGCGACCTGCTGGAACCCTGTCTAACATCGCGTCACCAGGTCTCAGGAGGAGGAACATGCGTACGGTTGTCCTAGGAGCTTCGAGCGGGCTCGGGCGGTGTCTCGGCATCGGGCTCGCGCAGCGCGGTGCGCACACGGCACTGCTGGCACGCCGTCAGCAGCGACTCGAGGCCGCGGCCGAAGAGGCGGGCCCAGGGACGCTCGCCATCACCTGCGACGTGACCAACGCCGAATCGTGCCGGTCCGCTTTGAACCAAGCGGCCGAGGGTCTCGGAGGCATTGACGCCCTCGTGTACGCGCCAGGTATCGGTCCGCTCGCCCGTCTCGCCGACATGGATGCGGAAACGTGGCGGCGGGTCTTCGACACGAACGTGATCGGCGCGGCACTCGTGACTGCGGCGGCGATGTCCCATCTCACCGAGTCCTCAGGCACTGCCGTCTATCTGTCATCGGTGAGTGCATCGCTGACTCCGCCGTGGCCGGGCCTGGGCGCGTACGCGGTCAGCAAGGCGGCGCTCGACAAGCTCGTCGAGGCCTGGAGAGGCGAACACCCGACCGTAGGATTCACGCGGGTCGTGGTGGGTGAGTGCATGGGCGGCGACGGCGACTCAATGCCCGAGTTCGCGAACGAATGGGATCAGGAGCTCGCGGCCGAAGTCATGCCGGTGTGGCTGGCTCGCAACTACATGAGCGGTGCCTTCGTCGGCATTGAAGAC
Organism: uncultured Acidimicrobiaceae bacterium; assembly: GCA_963755375.1. Classification (GTDB taxonomy): domain Bacteria; phylum Actinomycetota; class Acidimicrobiia; order Acidimicrobiales; family RAAP-2; genus Bog-473. The sequence goes on from CAVWKG010000016.1 coordinate 2,282,616, forward strand.
CTCATCACGATCGTCGACTCGCTCCTGCGCCAAGGCGGCGCGGTCGCCATCCCCTCAGTGACGGTCGCCGCCCGCGTGCCCAGGGAAGGCTGAGCGCGCCGCCGCTCGCTCATGAAAATCGAGCGCTACCCGTACAGAGCGAGCGCCTGGTGGGAAGGGCAGGTCGTGGCCCGGTCCGGTGCGTGCCTGTGCGTGGAGGAGTTGGGAGAGGCTCCCGTCCTCTACTTCCCGCTCGCCGACATCGATCTCGACCGATTCGAAGACCAGGGGCGCCGGCACTCCACCGGGCAGTGGGAGACGCGGGTGTGGAGCATTCCTCCTGCCGCTGACGCTGCCAGTGACCCGGCCAACGGCCACGAAATCCTGTCGAGCCTCGTCGTGCCTCCTGCGCCCCTTCGCGAGCTCGTGGGGTTCGGGTACTTCGACCAGGACCAGGTGCGGATCGAGGTCGCCGACGCACGCGAGGGTGACGCCGCCCGCGATGTGACCATCAAGCGCTTCCCCGTTTGGGGCGACGCGACCGACCTGATCGATGTGCTGGACGTGCGCCCTGACGGTCCGCTCAGCTTTGTCGGGGCCGCCCGGAGCGACGGGCGACGGCCTGTCGTCGAGGGGAGCCAGATGCTCGGACAGGCGATCGTCGCGGCCGGTCGGCATACGGCGGGCCGGCGGGCGCTGTCAGCCAACATGATCTTCCTCCGCTCCGCCGACGCCCATGAGCCCCTCCGGTTCGAGCTGGTCGAATTGAGTGCGGGCCGAACGTTTTCCGGCCTGACCGTCCAGGTGCTGCAGGCTCAGCGCTGCTGCGCGGCGGGCACCGTGCTCCTCGGCGTGCCGTCCGAGGACGTCATCCGGCACGCCGCAGACCCTCCGGACGTTCCGGGACCTTACGAATGCCACCCCTACGATATGGGAGTGACCGGCCGTGACATCAGAGTGGTCGACGACGCCTACACGAACGAGCCGGACGCGCCGATTGGGACGCCGGTTGTGGACGCCTGGGTGCGTTTCCGCGAGGTGCCCGCCGAGCTCGCTCTCAACGTCGGCCTGCTCGCGCAGTTCTCGGGCCACATGTCGATCGCGGCCGCCCTGCGCCCCCATTTGGGCGTCAGCCAGGCTCAGGCCCACCGCACGCTCTCCATGGGAGTCAACGCCATCAGCCTGTCGCTGCACCGCGAGGTGCGCGTCGACGAGTGGATGCTCTACCACCATTTCTCGACCTTCGCCGGCGACGGTATGACCCACTCGGAGTGCCGGGTGCACGACGTGGAGGGCGACCTGCTGGCCTCCTTCACCGTGGAGGCGATGGTCCGCCCGTTTCCCGCCGGCACTGGGGCCGTCGACGACCGGACGGCGCTGTGAGCCTCACGACGGGCCGCGGTCCCCTGAGTGCCCGGCCCGCCGGACGCTTCACGGCACCGATGCCCGCTGCGGTGACCTACCTGGAGCCGCACCGGCGGCGCGTCCGAGGCATCAGGGACGACGAGACCGTCATCGACAGCGAACGGGCCCTGTTGGTGCACCGACCGGGCCGCCCGCCGACCTACGCCTTCCCGGCCGGCGACGTCGACGGAGTGGCGGCCCAGCCCGAGGGTGACGCCCCGGGCTACGTCACAGTCGCCTGGGACGCCGTGGACGCCTGGTTCGAAGAGGACGAGCAGGTGTTCGGACATCCGCGCAACCCGTACCACCGGGTCGACTGCCTGCGTTCTGGGCGGTGGCTTCGGGTCGAGGCCGCGGGTGCCACGCTGGTCGACACGACGGACACCCTCGCCGTCTACGAGACCGCCCTGGAGCCACGCCTCTACGTCGACGCTCGCTTCGTCCGGATGGAACTCCTGCGCCCGAGCACCACCCAGACCTACTGCCCATATAAGGGAACCGCCACGTATTGGACGGCGTGCATCGGCGACACAGTCCTCGACGACGTGGCCTGGAGCTACGAGGATCCACTCCCAGAGTCCGCCGCCCTACAGCACTATTTGAGCTTCGACGACAGCAGGGTGACCGTCGGGCACGACCTCCCCACGGCGGGCTGACCGGCCCTCGGGGGCCCGAAAACCGTGCCGCTAGTGTTGCGCACTAAGCGTTAACGGTGGAATTGGGGGCCTCGAGTTGGATACTTACGAGACACTGCTGTACGAAGAGGACGACGGTGTTGCAGTCGTCACCCTGAACCGTCCCGAGGTCCACAACGCGTTCGACCAGCAGATGCAGGCAGAGCTGCGCGCAATGTGGCAGGCATTGCGTCGGAACGACAACGTCCGCTCCATCATCCTGACCGGTGCCGGCGAGAAGGCCTTCTGTACGGGCATCGACCGAGCCGAATCGATTGAACAGGGGTACCTGATCGACGAGGAGCGCCGGCTGAAGATGGCCAACAGGACCGGGCCCGTGTCGACGCCATTCCAGTACAACGATCCCGGGATCAACATCAACCCGAAGGAGAACGACCTCTGGAAGCCGGTGATCGCCGCTGTCAACGGCATGGCCTGCGGTGGGGCCCTCTACCTGCTGGGCGAGTCCGACATCATCATCGCGGCCGAGCACGCGACGTTCTTCGACCCCCACGTGACCTATGGGATGGTGGCCGGCTTCGAATCGATGCACCTGTTGCAGAAGCTGCCGTTTGGCGAGACCATGCGTGTGGTGCTGCTCGGGGCGCACGAGCGCATGTCCGCCGAGCGGGCGCACCAGATGGGGCTCGTCTCTGAGATCACGCCTTTGGCCGAGCTCATGGAGAGGGCCATGTGGGTGGCACGGGCGATCGCCTCCGCGCCGGTGTACGCCATTCAGGGCACGGTGCGGTCGGTGTGGATGGCCCACGAGCTGTCCCGGCGGGATGCCCGCGCCCAGGTGTCGAGCTTTGTCTCGCTCGGGACCCAGTTCGAGAACATCGCGGAGGGCCAGGAGACGTTTCAGGCGCCCCGGCCCAAGTGGCGGCTTCGCTGAGGAGTTGGGCAAGCTCCCGGCGCGCGCTGCACGCCGGGAACTTGCCGGTCACCTCGGTCGTTCCTAGGAGGCGGTTGACGTCCCGGGCACGTCCGTGCCGCACGATGGCTGCGACGAGATCGCGGTGAACCCGTTCGTTCCAGCCTTCATGATCCATGCACACGTCTTCGGCGGGTTGTGCCCGAAGTCCGTTGCGTAGTCGAGGTTGATGGGGAGCAGCCCGTTGACGTTGTAGGACTTCAGTCCCCGAAGATCCTTGATCACCGCCGCACGGGTCGGGTTCGCACCCGCCATCTGGAGTCCCTTGATCATCAGGTCTGCGCCCGCCCAGGCCTCGTACTGGCCGAAGTTCGGGAACTGGCTGTTGGTGAAGTGCGCGTACTTCTCCATCGCCGTCTGCATCTGCTGTGTTCCCGCATTGGGAAGGGACCACGGGCGGAACAGCGCCAGGAAGTAGTCACCCTGCAGGGTCTTCCACGCCGTGGAGTGGATCACGTCGGGTTCGTACCCAGTGGCGAAGATCGCCGCCTTGATCTTCACTCCGGCCTGCTTGAGCGCGGTCGCCAGCGCATAGTTGGAGTTGGCATCCATGGAAGGTGACAACGCATCCACGTGGTTCTGCTTGGCGACGAGCGCCGCGGCCGTGAAGTCGACGCCACCAAAGGGGACGGTGGTGTCAAGCACGCCGACTTTGCCACCGGCATCCTTGAAGGAGTCAGCCGTCCCGATGGCGGCCCGGCTCGACGACGGCGAGATGCTGTAGCCGTACGCTCCGAGGGTGGTGCCACCGAGCTTCTTGAATAGGTCTCCGAGCTGGGTGTTGACCGGGTACTTGGGATCGACGCTGCCGTTGTCGGCCGCGAACATGTTGGTGTAGGGCTGCTCGCCCCATTCCGGTCCGTCGTCATAGGTGCCCGTCACGGGCATGCCGGCCTGCTGCGGGTACTTGGCTGCAAGGAACATCAGCGGGCTCTGGGAGACGATCCCGAACGCGCCCTTCGAGATGGCGCTCTGCACCGCGGTCGCGATCTCGCTCGGGTTCGTCTGGTCGTCGATGACCAAAGGAACCAGCTTGTGACCGTTCACGCCCCCCTGCGCGTTCTGCATGTCCAGTCGGGCCTCAAAACCGGCCGGTGACGTCCCGTTCTCAGACCCACCTTCGCCCGTGATGTCGGTGATGTACGCGATGGTGATCGGTGCGGGCGCCGCGGACGCCGTGACGGCGGTCGTGCCGACCAGCAGGAGAGGGAGGCCCGTCAGCATCGCCAGCGCCACCGGGACCGTGGTCGAATGTCGACGAATCGATCCTCTTCGGGGTGTTCGGGCCGTAGGTCTCAATCGTGGTTTCACGTTTCCATGTGCCTCCCCCGGGACCCCCGGCCAGGGGACCCCATCTCGGACCGTCACAGCGTGACCGTTCGCTCGGTCTGGACCGAACGGTCGTTACTGTACCTATGTGCCCGCCGCTGCGGGGGTCGCCGGCTCGGCGTCGCCCAGGTAGCGGTTGATGACCTCCTGCCCCGCCTCGGAGGCCGGACCGAACCAACCCACCTGACCCCGCGTCAGGATGACACAGGCGTCCGCCATGGCCAGCGCGCGGTGGACGAACTGCTCGGTGAGCACGATCGTGATGCCGGAGCGGCGCGCCTCTTCCAGACCCTGGAACACCGACTCGGTCACGATCGGCGCCAGACCCAGCGACATCTCGTCCGCGATGACGAGCTTTGGGGACACGGCGAGGGCCCGGGCCAGTGCGAGCATCTGCTGTTCACCACCCGAGAGGCTCCCGGCCCGTTGTGCCCTGCGCTGGCCCAGCACGGGGAAGCGGTCAATGGCCCGGTCGATAGCAGCGGCGCGTTCGATCCGCTTCTCCTGGGCCACCGCCATGCGCAGGTTGTCGACGACCGAGAGACCCGGGAAGATCCCGCGCCCCTCCGGGATGTAAGTCAAACCCAGCTTCCGGATGCGGTGGGCCGGGGCACCGGTGATGTCGTGACCGTCGAACACCACTCGGCCGAGGGTGGGCGGCACCAGACCTGAGACGGCGCGGGCCAGCGTGCTCTTGCCCGCCCCGTTCGCCCCCAGGACGGCGAGCACGGCGCCCGGCTCCACGGACAGGGAGACGCCGAACAGCGCGCGGGATGATCCGTAGCGCACGTCGAGGTTCTCCACGGCAAGGAGGGGTTCGGTCATGCCGAGTCTCCCGACCGAACAGGGGTCTGCTCGACGGGGGAGCCCTGCTGCGGGTCGGTGTCCCCTAGGTAGGCGGCCCGCACCGCTGGGTCAGTGCGGATCTCTTCAGGGCTCCCGACGGCGATGCGCTCACCGAAGTCCAGCACGAACACGACGTCCGAGAGCGAAAGGACCGCCGCCACATCGTGCTCAACCATGACAAGCGAGACCTGGTGACCTGGTTGATCGACGATCTGCCGGAAGACCGTCAGCAGGTTCTCCGAAGCCTTGATGTCCAATCCCGACAGTGGCTCGTCAAGCAGGAGCACCCGGGGTTCAGTGGCCAGGGCCCGGCCCACTTCGACGAGGCGGAGGATGCCGAGGGGCAGCGCCGCGACAGGCGCCTTCTCCACTCTGGTGAGTCGCAGCAGATCGAGCAATTCATCCACCCGCTCGGTCTCCTCCTTGGCGGGTGGGAGCAACGAGCGGGGATCGAGCATGTCGCGCCAGAGGCGCCGTGGGGTGACCCGGGCGCGATGGGCCAACATCAGATGTTCGCGGACGGTCAGCCCCATGAAGAGCTCTGGCTGCTGGAAGGTCCGGGCCAACCCCTTCCTCGCCCGCGCCCGGCACGATGCGTTGGTCACGTCGTCGCCTCGAAGATGCACCCGCCCGGCATTGGGTCGCAGGAGGCCGGACAGAACGGCGAGGAGCGTCGATTTTCCGGCACCATTCGGCCCGACCAGGCCGGCGATGCTCCCGGATTTGACCTCGAGACTCACCTCCGACAGGGCCGTGAGACCTCCGAAGCGGACGGTGATCTCACTCGCCGACAGGGCGACATCACCTGCGCCGGCCGGTGTGCCCACCGTGCCCGCCTCGCGCGATGCCGGCATCACGAGATGTGCTCCACCACGCGCGTCGTTGCCACTTGTCCGACGTCTGCGGCTGGGAGGCTCAGCGCTGCCGCCTCGGCGCCCTCCTGCGGCGGCCGCAGATGTAGAAGCACCCGTCGAAGCCGGCGACTCTGCTCGGCCAGGACCCCGTCGGGGTACTTGGCCGCCGACACTGCGCCGAGCCCGAACAGCACGGGAGTCACATTGGAGGTCCATATCGGGAGGTAGCTCTGAGTGACGGCAGGGAGCAGTGAGAGCGAGACTCCTCCGATGAGCGCTGCCGCATTCGAGCGAACACCCATGGTCACCAGCACCGCCAGCCAGACGACGCCCTCGAACGTGGCGAACTCGCTGGGCTGGAAGGTCGTCTGGGATAGGGCGAACAACCCTCCGCCGATCCCCGCGATGAACGCGGCGATGGCCCCCGCGATGACCTTCATCTGCACGACGCTGATGCCGGATGTCTTTGCGCCGGCCTCGCTCCACCGGGCTGCATTGAGCGCAAGTCCAGTGGTCGATCTTCGAAAGTTGACGATGAAGAGCGCAATGATGACGAAGACGACCAGGCACAGATACGCGAAGGCACGATCCGACGTGGCGAAACCTGGTCGGTTGAGGGTGAGCCCCAATCCCTGGTTGACGAAGCTCGGCAGCGTGAAGACGAGGTTCTCCATCAGGAGCCCGAAGGTCAGCGTCACGAGGGCGACATAGAGATCGCCCAGGCGGATGCTCAACAGGCCCACGACGATGCCCATCAGCAGCGCGACGATACCGCCGGCAAGGACGGCCAAAAGGACGGGCCAGCCGTGGTTGTTGGCGAGTTGGGCCGTAGTGAGGGCGCCCACCCCGGCGAAGGTGATCTGGCAGAGCCAGAGCATTCCGCCTTCGCCCGTCACTATCGTCCAGGAAAGGAGGATGACGGCGTAGGCGAAGCCGGCCGCCATGACGCCAACCCAGTAACCCTCCACAATGAGCGGCACGACGCCGACGGCCGCGATCAGGAGCACCGGACCGGCGTACCGGCCGAAGAATCCGAGGGAAGCGGACTCGACCACGTTACTGGTGGAGCCGGCAAGACGGCTCTCGCCCTGCGGGGTGATGGCGCGATCGAGCGCGCCGCCCCACCCGTCCGACTCGCCCACCCGCCCTCGACGCACGAGCTCGTACACCAGCACCACCGCGACGACGATGAATGGCACGGCGTCAATGAACTCCGTCGTCCAGGAACTCGAGGGCGGCAGGTATCCCTCGATGAGTGAGGTGGCGATGCCCATGAGGAGCGCCACGCCCACCGCGACCGGAAGGTTCCGGAGCCGCGCCGCTACCACTGCGGCGAAGGACGCGGCGATGAGGATCGTGAACTTTGCGGGATCGAGCCCGACGATGGGAGCAGCCAGTACACCGGCCAAACCGGCGAAGAACGTGCTGACGGCCCAGACCCCGACGGAGATGGAGGTCGGGTTGGTGCCCGAGAGGTCCGTCATCGCCGGCGAGTCGACCATCGCCCGCACCTTCAGGCCGACGTCCGTGTAGCGCAGGATCAGCGCGCCGGCGACCACGGTCACGGCCACACACGTGTAGACGATGAGCTGGTCCAGCGTGACCGCAACGCCGAAGACCTGATAGACGGCAACGGGTTGCGGAGCCAACCCCGGGGCCTGGTTGATGGCCTGGTTTCCGAAGATCAACACCGCCAGCGAAGGGATGGCAACGAGCAGGCCGATCGTCGCCACCACCTTGATCATGGGTGATGCGAGGCGCAGGTGGCGGAACAGAACAACGTACAGGAACACGCCGAGTGCAGGAGCAGCCACGCCGATGGAGAGGACGGCGGCCGGCAGGATGGACCAGCTGTGCTGTGTGTTGAGGAAGTAATAAAAGCGGGCGATGAAGAACGCTATGGCGCCGAACGCGAAGTTCAGGATGCCCGACGCCGTGTAGGTGATCACCAGGCCGGCGGAGCAGATCGCGTAGATCCCTCCCAGCACCAGTCCGGCGATCACGAATTGGAGCATTCCTGCGGTCCCCTTCTCACCGGCCGGCTCCGCCGGGGCGTTTCTGACATCGACGTCGATTCAGATACTAACGATGCGGGCGACATCGTGCACGACAGACGAAATGCGCGTTGACCTGGGACGGAGGACCAGTGAAGGCCTCCTCCGTCCCAGTGCCGCGCCGTACTCTCTGGTCTCCGGGAGCACCGTCGCCCGACGGGTTCGCCCCGGCGGCCTGCGCCTCTGGGAACGAGGCGTCACGCGGGAACTCTCACTTCATGTTTCGTGGCTGGTTGGCACCCGACCGCGGTGGCGCCGCGCACTCGTCAGTGGTCGGCGCGGACCTTGTCCTTCACCGCCGGCACGATCGCCGGCGCGTCCTTCCAGTTCGGGATCCCGGAATCTTCCTTGGCCACGGGATAGCCGTCGTCGTTGACCTGGGCCCAATGCGAGTGGTTCAGCTCGTGCAGGGTGAAGCAGGCGTTGAGCGCGTTGTAGAAGCCCATGTTGTCGACGCTCTGGTTCACTGCTTCCTTGATCAGCAACGACGTAATAGTTGGCAGCTGCGCGATCCGCTCTGCGAACTCCACCGTCCGTTCCACGAGGTCATCTCCCGGGAATATCTTGCTGATCATGCCGAGGCCATGCGCCTCCTCGGCGCCGATCGAATCGCCGGTCAGGAGCAGCTCCTTGGCCTTGCGCGGCCCGAACTCCCACGGATGGGCGAAGTACTCGGTGCCGCACATCCCGAGCCGGGTTCCGACGACGTCGGCGAAATTGGTGCCCTCGGCACAGACGATGAGGTCGCAAGCCCATAGGAGCATCAGGCCTGCTGCGTAGACGTCGCCGTGCGCCTGTCCGATGGTGATCTTGCGCAGATTCCGCCAACGTCGGGTGTTCTCGAAGAAGTAGTGCCACTCCTGGAGCATCAAGCTCTCGGCGCCCTTGCGCGTGGCGCCGTTGATGGTCCTCGTCGGGTGCAGGTTGGGTCCCGGAGTCCCCTCCTCGCGGGCGGCCTTAGAACCGAGATCGTGGCCCGAGGAGAACATCGGACCCAGTCCGCCCAGGATCACAACCCGGACCTCGTCGTCCGCTTCCGCCGCGAGGAAGGCGTCGTTCAGCTCCACCAACAGGCCGCGGTTCTGGGCGTTCCGCTGCTCGGGGCGGTTGAGCATGATGCGCGCCACCTTGCCCGAGTCGAGCGTCTCGTACTGCACGAACTTGTACTCAGTCATCTGGAGGCTCCTTGACGTGTGAAGCGAGACGTTCCGGAGGTGACCCTACTGTTAGAAACTCCCCGGTGCACCTCGTCGAACGGGCCCATGAGGGGCGGTGCGCGCCGCCATGCACACACCTCCGAGCGCTGGCGACATCCTCGCGAGCAGGCGGTCGCCTGATGGCAGAACAGAACTAGACGGTTGCGGTGGCCGCGACGTCGACGCGCATGATGCGAGCCAAGTTGCCGCCCATGATGTTCCTCACGTCATCGTCGGCGAGGCCATCGGGGAGGTGGTCGACATAGCTGCACGGCTCGGCCAAGCCTTCGGGATGGGGGTAGTCCGATCCGAAGAGCACGTGATCGGCACCGATCACGTCCACAATGGCGCCGAGGTCGTCTTCGTGGAACGGGCTCACGTAGACGTTTTGCTTGAACTGCTCGACCGGGTCCCCGTCGAAGGCGTGCGGCATCTTCCTGTGAGTGTCGCTGAGGTGCTGAACAAACGCGGGAATCCATTCCCCGCCGGCCTCAATGGAGGCGACCCGGAGCTCGGGAAAGCGTGCGAACACGCCGTGGCAGACAAAGGCGGCCATCGTGTCCTGGACCGGCCGGTGACCGCCGGTCATGTAGCGGAACGAATCGAGCTTGAAGGGCAGCATCTCGCTCGGGCCGGTCCAGTCGTTCGCGTACCGGGTGTAGCCACTGTCAGAGGAGTGCATCGACACCAGGATGTCCGCATCGACCACGGCCTGCCAGAAGGGGTCGAACTCGGGATACCCGAACGAGCGGGAGCCGCGGAACCCCGGTACGGGCGCAGGTCGGATCAGGACCGTCTTCGCTCCCCGCTCCAGTACCCATTCGAGCTCCTCGATCGCCTTCTCGACGATCGGCAGTGTGATGACCGGCGTGGCGAAGATCCGATCCTCGTAGTTGAAGGTCCATTCCTCGTACATCCATTCGTTCAGTGCGTGGATCGCTGCGTGGGTCAGCTCGGGATCGTCCCGCATGCGCTCCTCGAGCAGGCTGGCCAGTGTCGGGAACATGAGCGAGCGGTCGACGCCGAGCTCGTTCATCAGTTCGATGCGGGGTTCCGGGTGCTGGAAGCCCGGAAGGCTCCGCATGGGCTCCCCAATGATCTCCCGATACGACTTCCCGTCGGGGTTGCCGTTCCGGAAGTACTCCTCCTGGGCGCCAGGCCTCGCCACGACCTCGAAGGTGGGGTTCGGGATGTACTCGCTGACCGTCCCGCGGATCATGATCTTCGTCCGCCCCCGCAGGTCGACGTAGTCGATGACGCCCTTGTAGCGGTCAGGCAGGTACTTGGTGAACGAGTCCCTGGTCTCGTAGAAGTGGTTGTCGGCGTCGAAGACGGGAAAATCGCAGACTCTAGGCATATTTCGCAGATTAGTCATTTTTGACTGCGACGTCAATATCAGAGAATAGGGGGCCGGGCCGGCGGGGACCGTGCGCGCCGAATCGACGGTTGAAGAGGGATTTTACGGAACCAACGCGGTCCTAAGAGAGCCGGTCAGCGATTCTTCGGGAAGTGCAGTTCCATGCTGCTCGGGCCGGCGTCCGGCCACCGGGACGTCACGACCTTCGGCCTCGTGTAGAAGCGGATCCCGTCGGGTCCGTAGATCGACGAGTCCCCGAAGATCGAGGCCTTCCAACCACCGAAGGAATGCGACGCCACGGGAACGGGGATCGGGACGTTGATGCCGACCATCCCCACCTGGACCTCTCGCTCGAACCGTCGGGCCACGCCGCCGTCGCGGGTGAACAAAGCCGTGCCGTTGCCGTAGGGGTTGTCGTTCACGAGTGTCAGCGCCTCGTCGAACGTGGGGACCCGCACGACGCTCAGCACCGGGCCGAAGATCTCGTCGTCGTAGACGCGCATGCCGGGCTTCACATCGTCGAGCAGGGAGCAGCCGACGAAGAACCCGGTTCCCCGCGAGGTGGTCGAGCCGTCGACGACCACCTTGGCCCCCTCGTCTGCCGCACGTGCGACGTAGGACTGCACACGATCGCGGTGCTCCGAGGTGATCAACGGTCCCATCATGGACGCCTGGTCGTCACCGGCACCGACCACCACGTCAGGGATCCGGCTTGCGATGGCGTCGATGAGCGGGTCGGCCGCGAGACCGACGGCGACGACCACAGAGATCGCCATGCAACGCTCGCCGGCCGATCCATAGGCGGCAGACACCGCCGCGTCAGCCGCCGCGTCGAGGTCGGCGTCGGGCAGCACCACCATGTGGTTCTTCGCCCCGCCGAGCGCCTGCACCCTCTTTCCGTGCCGCGTCCCCGTCTCGTAGATGTGGCGCGCCACTGGGGTGCTGCCCACGAAGGAGATCGCCGCCACGTCGGGGTGAGCCAGCAGGGTCTCCACGGCCTCGCGATCGCCCTGCACGACGCTGAAGACACCGTCGGGAAAACCGGCTCGCTGGACAATGTCGGCAAGGATCAGCGAGGCGGAGGGATCTTTCTCGGATGGCTTCAAGACGAAGCAGTTCCCGCAGGCGATGGCGTTAGCCATCATCCACATCGGCACCATGACGGGGAAGTTGAACGGAGTGATGCCGGCGACAACCCCCACGGGCTCGAGCACGGTGCGGATGTCGACTCCCGTCGAGACCTCCGAATTGGACGAGCCCTGGAGGAGGTTCGGTATGCCGCAGGCGAACTCGACGTTTTCGATGCCGCGGGCCACCTCGCCCCTCGCATCTTCGAGTACCTTGCCGTGCTCCCGGGTCACCGCGGCGGCGAGCTCGTCACGGCTGGCGTCAAGCAGCTCCCGCAGCCGGAAGAGCAGGCTGGCGCGCCGCGTCAGGGAGGAGGAGCCCCACGTGTGTGACGCCTCGACCGCCGACGCGACGACGGATTCGACCTCAGCCGGCGAGGCCAGGGCGACCTCGGCGGTCTGTATCCCGGCAGCCGGGTCGTAGACGGGGGCGGTCCGACCCGAGTCGCCCGGGACGGCGCCGCCCGCGATCCAGTGTCCGATCTGTCGCGTGCCGGAGCTCGTCGTCTCGGTGCCTGGGGGGGTTGCGGTCATGTCTGCGGAGATCCTACGGCGGGCTTCGGGGCGCGAGCCTCCCGCCAGAGCCTGGCGGGAGCACTCGGGACGAGGGGACGGCCACGCTCGGTTCCCAGCTGATCTGACCTGCGAGGCTCTCTATGGCCGGCTCGGGCGTCCGGCTCGGGCGAACCCGGTCCGGGCACGTAACATGGCGGTCGTGTTCGATTGCGACGTCGATGTCAATACCGCATCGGGGCTTCTTGCCCTGGCCGTCCGGAAGCTCCGCTGACATGCGACCACTCCCCGAGCTGACCCCGGCCAACGAGTGGTTCTGGACGTCCGGTGCCGACGGCACCCTGCGCATCCAGGGTTGTGACGACTGCGGTCAGCTGGTGCAGCCACCCGTGCCCATCTGCCCCTATTGCCGGAGCCGGTCGTCCAAGCCGACCGCGGTGTCGGGCCGCGGCACCATCGTCGGCTACACGGTCAACGCCCACCGCTGGCTGCCGGACTTCGACCCGCCCTACGTCATCGCCAATGTTGCATTGGCTGAGGACCCCCGCGTTCACCTGACGACGAACATCGTCGGCTGCGACCCGTCCGAGGTCGGGATCGGCCAGGAGGTCACGGTCCGCTTCGAGCAGCAAGAGGACGTCTGGCTGCCCCTCTTCGAATTGACGGGTGAACTCGACCCGGTCGACCGGGTCGTCGAACCGGTACGGCCGCTCCCCCGCGCGCCCCTCAGCGAGGAGCGCTTCGAGCACATGTCCGTCCTCAGCGGCATCGGCCGCTCCACCTTCGGCCGGCGCCTCATGGTCGACCCTCTCTCGTTGGCCGTCGATGCCAGCCTGGCGGCGATCGCTGATGCCGGGCTGACCCTCGACGACATCGACGGCCTATCGACGTACCCCGGGGCCAGCGGAGGGGGAATGAGCGAGGGCGGCGCGAGCGCCATCGAAGAAGCCCTGCGCATCCACCCGACCTGGATCAACGGTGGGGGCGACCTTCCCGGACCGGGTGGGGCCGTCATCGCCGCCGCCATGGCCGTCGCATCGGGACTGTGCCGCCACGTGCTCTGTTTCCGCACAGTCTGGGAGTCCACGTTCGCTACCCTCTCCGCCCAGGCACACGGTGGAGGCGGAGGCCAGCGGGTTGAGCGCGTCTCGGGGCCGTTCCGGGAATGGCGCGCGCCCTTCGGCGCCATGTCCGCCGCCAACTGGATCGGGATGAACGCCAACCAGTATCTGCACCGCTACAGCGCTCCCCGCGAAATGCTCGGGTTGATCGCGGTCAACGCGCGACGGAATGCCGCGCTGAATCCGCGCGCCATCTATCGGGACCCGATGACGATGGACGACTACCTCTCCGCCCGGCCCATCACCTCCCCGTTCGGGCTCTACGACTGTGACGTGCCCTGCGACGGTTCCATCGCCGTCATCGTGTCGGCGGCGTCGATCGCCGACGACCTGCCTCATCCTGCGGTGCGCATCGAGTCCGTCGGCACGCAGATCCTCGAGCGGGTGTCGTGGGACCAGGGCACCCTCACCCACGAGCCCCAGGTCATTGGACAAGCGGCGCACCTGTGGAGCCGGACCGGCCTGCGGCCATCCGAGGTCGACCTGGCGCTGGTCTACGACGGCTTCACCTTCAACGCCATCTCGTGGATCGAGGGCCTCGGGTTCTGCGGGTTCGGCGAGGCCTATGACTGGCTCGAGGGCGGACGGCGCATCGCGCTCCATGGCGAGCTCCCCGTCAACCCGCATGGTGGGCAACTCTCTGAGGGACGCACGCACGGTTTCGGCTTCCTCTACGAGGCGGTCAGCCAGTTGCGCCATGACGCCGGCGAACGCCAGGTGAAGGACGCCAAGACCGCCGTCGTCACGTCGGGTGGCGGCACGCCTTCGGGTGTGCTGCTCCTACAACGGAATGACGCCTGAACTCGTGACGACCTCATCGCGTGTCCGCCAGTGGCCCTGGGAAGCAACGGTACATTGATGCCACCACTCCCGGAACCCGCACGGAAGGAGAAGGCCGTGTCGACGACCCCACCGCTCACCGGCGAGAAGCCCAGTGGGCCCCGCTCGCGCAAAGGGATCGAGACCCGGGCCCGGTTGGTCGCAGCGGCCAAGGAGGTGTTCGAGCGCGATGGCTTCCTGGACGCTCGGATCTCCGACATCGCCGAACACGCCGGCCTCTCGCACGGCTCCTTCTACCACTACTTCGAATCAAAGGAAGAGGTCTTCCGTGAAGTGGCGGCCGAGGTGGAAGAACGACTGAGGGAGCCGCTCTACAGCGTCATCCTCGACTCGTCGTCGACGGCGCCTCCCTTCGAGCGGATCCACGAGGGCATACGGCGCAACCTCGAGGCCTACCGGGACGAGGCTCGCATCATGGGCGTCATCGAGCAGGTGTCGCGCTTCGACGACGATCTCCGTGCCTCGCGCCATGAGCGACACCGCGTGTCCTCCGCGGAGATTGCCGATTCCATTCGCCGACTCCAGCGCCACGGCCTCGCGGACAAGCAGCTCGACCCGGACATCGCAGCCGCCGGACTCGGCGCGATGACCTACCGCTTCCCCGAGATGTGGTTCGTGCAGGGCCTCGTCGACTGCGACTTCGACGCAGGAGTTGAACAACTGACGCGCTTGTTCGTCAACGCGCTGGGCTTGCCGGAGGCATCCGCGACGTCGGCGCCCCGAGCTTCCTGAACGCCTAGCCGGAGGCAGACGGACCCGCCGTGACGGCGGTCCACCGCGGCGAGGGGCGCGAGGTCATGGCCCGGCCCTTCGGGCCGGTGAAGGTGAGCTCCTCATTGGCGTTGCCGGTCATCTCCCAGCCCTTGGAGTGCACCACGTGATGGTGGTGCAGGCACAAGAGCGCGAGATTCTCCAGGTCGGTCGGCCCGCCCGGTTTCCAGGGCACCACGTGGTGGGTGTTGGTGAAGGTGACGTTGGTGCAGCCCGGGAAGCGGCAGTGGCGGTCCCGGCGCATGACCTCACGACGTTGGGCCTCGCTCGGTGTCCGCCGGGCCCGGCCCTCGTACATCGTGTGGCCCACGTCGTCGTCGACCCCGATGGCGATGGTGGCGTCACAGGCGATCCGGCACACGGTCTCGGTGCTGAGCAGGCCGTCGCGCTCGAGCTCGCCGGCCAGGGCGCTCTCGGCGCCGGACTCGTCGACGAGGGCGACGAGGGGGACGTGGACGACGACGAAATACGGGCTCGCCGTCGAAGCTGCGCCGTGCGCACCGGTCCGGATCACCTCGACGAAGGCGTCACAGAGGCGCTGGTCCCAGGGCGTCTCGCCGTCGGAGGGGACGGCGCGGGCCCGGGTCTCGAGGCAGGCCCGGGTCTCGGCGAAGGACTCGGCAGGGAGCTGGACGCTCATGGTGCGGAACTGCTCGTTGAAGCGCAAGAAGCGACGGTCGTGCGCGGAGCTGGCCGAAGCTGGGTCGGGGGCCGCCGTCGAGCGGGCGACATCGGCCAGTTGGCGCACGGTGCACTCCTTGGCCTGGTCACAGAGTTGATGGTCGGTCTCGGGCGTGGCCACGTCGGCCACCGCGCGCACCTTGTCCAAGGACAGGTCCCCGGCGCAGAGCGATCCGACCAGGTGCGGCATGTCCCAGGCCTTCTCGCCCACCCGGGTCAAGCGCCCGCGCCGTCGGTATCGAGACGCCGAAGCGCTCCACGGCCCAGGGCTCCGGCGAGATCGCCCCGTCGTCTCGGTAGGACTGGCGCCGGCTGACCTCGCCCAACAGGACGACGATCGTCCCCTCGGCGGCGGCCTTGTGCCGGAAGGCCCGATCGAGCTGGTCGGCGATCTCCTCGTTCGACAAGGCGGCCGCCTCGGCGATGACATCTGGAGCAGTGGCGGCCATCGGGGCAGAACGGTCCGGCCCTCCGGCAGAGAGCGCGCAGAACGCCCGAGGCGGCCCGCCCTACAGAACGTCGGCCTGCCACTCGAGGAGCTGGGGGGCCAACCGGGGCCAGTGGGCGAACAGCCCCTCCTCGCGTGCGCCCTGGCGCTCGATCCACTCCCGGTCACTCCACGGCGGCTCGACCAGCCGGCTCTGGGGCAGCAGATCGGCCAGCGCCTCCGAGGTGGCGCGGGTGTGGTGGGCGTCGCTCTCTCCGCTGCGGAAGACGAGCGCGGGGATATCGAGCGCGCGGGCCTCGGCGTCGGGAAGGCCGGGCACATGCTCGCCGTCGCGCGGGCAGTAGGCCAGCATCCAGTTCTCCATGGTGGATATGAACGTCGCACGATCCTGGCTCAAGAAGCGCTCCCGGTTTGAGGGGTTCAGCTCCTGGACCTCCGCCCACTCGGGCAGATCCGCCACCGCCTCCATCCCGTGGTTCCACGCCGCCCCGACGGACCCGCCGCAATAGTGGGTGGCCAGTGTCAGCAGGCCGTAAATCCCGCCGCTTATCCACCAGATGGCCAGGCCCGCCGCCGACTCGGGATGGCGGGCAGCCGTCAGCAGTGACACCCGGGCACCGCCCGATCCGCCGATGATGACCGCCGAGTTCATGTCGAGGTGTGCCAGCAGCCCGGCCAGCGCGTCGGCCTGCATGGCGGATTCCGACGGGCCCTTGAAACACACGTCGGACTCGCCGCAGTTGGGGCGATCCCAGATCAGCACCTTGTTCCCGTGCTCCGCCAGCACGGTGGCGAGCTCGCGCACGCCGGCTGACTCCTTGGTGAAGCGCCCACCGGGGGTGATGGCCCAGGGACGACCCTCGCCGATCACCTCATAGGACAATGACAGTCCGTTTACCTTTGCCATGGCCACGAATGGACTCCTTCGAACTCGGCGACGGGGGGCGGATGCCCCCACTGGTGACTGGGACTAGGTGCCGTCGGCGCGGCCACGGGGCACGTCGCGGAAGGGGACGTCCTTGTCCAGCCGGCGCTCCCGCGGCATGGCCAGCACCCGCTCGCTGATCACGTTGCGGGCCATCTCGGTCGTCCCGCCCCCGATGGTCCCCCCTTGGCGCATGAGGAAGTTGGTCGCGGTCAGGGACGCTGCCGTGTCCTCGGTCCAGGCCGCTCCCTCCGGGCCCGCCGCCTCGAAAGCCAGGGTCACGATCCGGTTCTGGGCGATGCCCTTGAACAGGCGCACCAGGGCCGCTCCCTGGTCGTTGAGCCGGCCCGCACTGATGCTCTCGCTCACGTACGTCGACATCTCCCTGGTCACCAACTCGAGCATCCGTGCCTCGCCCACGAGCTCGCGCACGGAGGGATCTTCCAGTCGCCCGTGCTCCCGGGCGATGGAGAAGACCACGCCGGCATCCATGTGCCCGTGCGTCAGGCCGATGGGCTCGGTGACGTACGGGGAGTTGTAGAGCATCCGCTCGTGGAACATCCAGCGCGTGACCACCGTCCAGCCGTCGTCGACGTCGCCGATGCGGTCCGTGTCGGGGACGATCACGTCGGTCATGAATTCCTGACAGAACTCACGCGAGCCGTTCAACATCTCGATCCTGTGCACCTCGATGTTCGGCTGGTGAATCGGCAGCATGAAGACCGACAAACCCCGGTGTTTGGGAACGTCCCAGTTGGTGCGCGCGAGGCACAGTCCCCAGTCGGACCACCAGGCGCCCGTGGTCCAGACCTTGGAGCCGTTGAGCACCCACTGGTCGCCGTCCCGCACGGCGGTGGTGAGGGCCCCAGCGACGTCGGAGCCGCCGCTGGGCTCCGAGAGGAACTGCATCCAGAGCGCCTCACCCTTCAGGATGGGCGGGATGTGGCGCAGCTTCTGCTCTTCCGTGCCGAACTCGAGGATGACCGTCGCACACGGCGACAGATTCGGGACCTGCATCCGGATGGGGTACTCGTAGCCGACGAGCTCCTCGTTCAGGACCTTCTGGTGCTCCGGCGTCAGGCCCTGTCCGCCGTAGGCGCGCGGGAAGCAGATGCCCGCCAGCCCCGCGTCGAAGAGCATGCGCTGCAGCTCCCGGTCACGGGCCACGGCGGCCCGCTCCAGCTCCTCGCTCAGCCCGCTGTAGCCGAGGCGCAGCTCCTCCGGCGTGACCTGTCGGAGGTTGGACCGGATGAAGGCCCGGGCGCGGTGCCGGAAGCTCTCGAGCTCCTCCACCCCGTCCGCACCCTCCGCCTGTTCCGCCCGCAGCGCGCTCACGCCGCCACGCCGTCCCGCTCGGCCACCAGCCGCGCGATGCGCTGGCGGTGGTCCGCCGGCGTCCCGGCCAGCGCTCTGTCGACGATCAGGCGGCGGAGGTACAGGTGCAGGTCGTGCTCGAACGTGACCCCGATGCCCCCGTGCAGCTGCACGCAGTCCTGCAGCAGCTCGGCGCCGTACTGGCCGATGTAGGCCTTGGCCGCGCTGACCAGCTCGGGCGCGTCGTCGCTGCCCTCCTGGACGGCGGCGGCTGCCGCCGCGCTGATGGCGTGGGACGCCTCGAGCCAGCTCATCATGTCGGCGAACCGGTGCTTCAGGGCCTGGTACGAGGCGAGCGGGCGCCCGAAGGAGTAGCGGTCGAAGGCCCACTCGACCGTCAGGTCGAACCCGGACTGCATGGCCCCGACCGACTGGGCGTTGAGGACGACGAGGAACACTTGGAACTGGCGGTCGACGTCCGCCGAGGCCTCCCCGGCCGCCCCGACCACCGCGTCGGTGGGGACCCGCACGTCGTCGAACGTCGCGACCGAGAAGCGTCGGGTCAGGTCGATCGTCTGCAGCGGCGACACCGTGACGCCCGTCGTCGCCGTGGGCACCAGCACCTGGGTGGTCCCGCCGTCGCCGTCGCGGCAGGTGACGAGCAGGTGACCGGCGGTGCCGGCCGACTCCACCGGGCGGGCCTCGCCGCGCAGCACGAGGTCGGCGCCGTCGGGCGTCGCCTCGACGGTCGGCCGCCACCCGTCGGGCCCGGCCACCGGGGCGCACCACGTGGCGACCACCTCGCCGGTGAGGAGGCCGGCCAGTACCTCGGGCGCTGCGCCGTGCGCGCTGAGCGTCGCCGCCACCACGTTGGCCGGGGCGAGCGGCCCCGGCGCGGCGTGGCGGCCGAAGGCGTAGGCCACGAGACTGAGATCGACTAGGCCCGCGCCACTGATCGTCCCGCCCCCCTGCTCCTCGCTGACCAGCAGCGAGGTCCACCCCAGCTCGGCGCCGCGGCGCCAGTACGTGGCATCGAACCCCGTCGCGTCGTGGCGCAGCGCACGGACCGCGTCCGGCGGCACCTGCTCGGTCAGGAAACGGTCTGTCGTCTCCCGGAAGAATTCCTGATCGTCGCTCGGGTTCAGGAGCATTGGGCCCCTCGATGCGTGCTCACGTGACTCTCTTCGATCCTTTCAGGCGCGCGGCGCCTGGCTGCGTCCGTCGGTCGTGCGTGCATGGGGTCGTCGTTGTCGGGCGGCGAGGTTAGACGGCGCTCACGATGCCGACGCCGGCAGCCTCGTTGCGCTTGCGCCATTCCCCGCGCGACATCCGGGTCACGTCGACGTCGCGAGCCACGCCGCGCAAGGCGCCCACCGTCGCCCGTTCTCTGGTGGTGTGGGCGAAGGGGTCCCAGCCGTAGAAGCGGCAGGCGTTCTCCCAGGTGATCTTGTGGATCTCCGCGTCGTCGCATCCGGCACCCTGCAGCTCCTTCCAGGTGAACTCGGGGGACTCGGGCCACGTGGTGTCGGTGTGGGGGTAGTCGCACTCCCAGGCGATGTTGTCGATGCCGATGCGGTCCCGCAGCAGCAGGCCCGACGGGTCGGTGATGTAGCAGGCCAGGATGTGGTCGCGGAACACCTCCGACGGCAGCTTCCCGCCGAAGTCGCTGTGCAACCACTCCTGGTTGCCGTAGTGGCGGTCGATCCGGTCGAAGTAGAAGGGGATCCACCCGATACCGCCCTCGGACAGAGCCACCTTGAGGTCGGGGAACCGCCGCAGCGTCGGGCCGAAGAGCAGGTCCTGCGCCGTGATGGCGCTGATCTGACAGGCCAGCACCATGAGGTGGTCGACCGGGGCCTCCTCCGGCCGCTGAATGACGGCGAAACCGGCGCCGATGTGCAGGGAGAGCACCATGTTCTCCTCGCTCAGCGCGGCGAGCATCGGGTCCCAGTAGCCCGAGAGGAAGCTCGGGAACCCCTGCACGTGCGGCGTCTCGAGGAAGCTGATCGACCGGCAGCCCTTCTGGGCGATGCGGCGGACCTCGGCCACGGCGGCGTCGACGTCCCACATCGGGACGATGCCGAGCGGGATGAAGCGGCCGGGGTACTCCCCGCACCATTCGTCAATGGCCCAGTCGTTGTAGGCCTGGAGCATGACGAGGGCGATCTCCTTGTCGCGTGACTCGGCGAAGGTCCGTGCGTTCCAGCCGGCCATGGTGGGGAAGCACATGGAGCCGAGCACGCCGTTGGCGTTCATGTCGCGCACCCGCTCGTGGACGTCGAAACAGCCTGGCCGCAACTCGGTGTAGGTGCCGGGGTTGAAGCCCCACTCCTCGGAGGGCCAGCCCACGGTGGCGGCCATGCCGAACGACGTGCTGGTCTTCTCGCCCTGGAACACCCACTGGTCGATCCCGTCCTCGTGGACGACCTTCGGCGCGTCGTCGAGCCACTTCTTCGGCACGTGGTTCTCGAACATGGTGGGCGGCTCAATCATGTGGTCGTCGATGCTGACCAGGATCATGTCGTCGAGGTTCATGGGGTGCTCCTCCCCTGATGGCGGATCACGATGTCCGCACCGGCAGCGTCTCCCAACCCCGCACGGTCGAGGCGTGGGCGCGCTCGGCCTTGTCGTAGTCGACCTCCCAATCGGGGAAACGGCGCAGCACCTCGTCGAGCGCGAGACGGCCCTCCAGGCGCGCCAACGCGGCGCCCAGGCAGAGGTGGATGCCGTAGCCGAAGGAGAGGTGCCGACCGACCTCACGATGGATGTCGAAGCCGTCCCCGTTGGGGTAGTGGCGCTCGTCGCGGTTGGCCGAGCCGTTGAGGGTGACCATGATGCTTCCCTCGGGCACCTTCTGGCCGTGGAGCTCGACGTCGTGCTGCACGTAGCGGGCCTGCACGGGCGATGGCGCCTCGTAGCGGAGGAGCTCCTCAATGGCGTTGGGGATGAGCGAGGGATCCGCCACCAACTCGCGCCGCTGGTCGGGATGGCGTCCGAGCACCTCCCCGGTGAAGCCGATGAGCCGCGTCGTCGTCTCGTTCCCCGCCCCGGCCAGCAGGCCGACGTAGGTGAGGACCTCGTCGTGCGCCAGCGTGCGCGTCCTGCCCGTCTCGTCCTCGAACTCGGCGTTGAGCATTTCGGTCATCAGGTCATCCGAAGGGTTTTTGGCGCGCCACGTGATGTAGTCGGAGAACACCTGGGACGACTCCACGGCGTCGTAGTTGGACTCGGGCTCGACGCCCTCCTCGAGGCGCAGGCTGTCGTCGAGTCGCTCGCGGATCGCCACCTGGTCCTGCTCTGGGATGCCGAGCAGCATGCCGATGACGCGCATGGGCATGAACTTGCCCAGGTCGTCTATGAAATCGAAGCCGCCCACTCCGACGAGCGGGTCGAGGACCTCGGCGCAGAAGGCACGCACCCGGGGCTCGAGCGCCAGCATCTTCTTCGGGGTGAAGACCCGCGAGAGCAGCGAGCGGTGGCCGGTGTGCACCGGCGGGTCCTCCATGAGGATCACGCCCGAAGGGATCTCGACGTTGGCCCGGATCATCTCGAGGATTGAGCCCCGGCCGGACCGGTAGGTGTCCCAGTCGAGCATGGCCGCCTCGACGTCGTCCCAGCGGCTCAGCGCGAAGAACTGGTACTTCTCGTTCCAGTAGAGGGGGGCCTCGTCGCGCATCCGCTTCCACAGCGGGTAGGGATCCGCGTCGATCTCGAAGTCGTAGGGGTCGTAGTAGATCTCCGGGTCCGTGGTCACGGCCATGTGCGGGCTCCCTCGCGCCTAGGCCGCCGGCCAGGCCAGCGACTTGACCTCCAGGTACTGCTCGAACCCGGCGACACCGTTCTGGCGGCCGATGCCGCTGTGCTTGTACCCGCCGAAAGGCAGGTCCGGCCCGTACGGAGCGCCCCCGTTGATGCTGAGGCCCCCGGTGCGGACGCGCCGGGCCACGGCCAGCGACTTCTCCACCGACCCCGAGAACACGCCGCCGGACAGCCCGTACTTGGAGTCGTTGGCGATGCGGACGGCATCGTCCTCGTCCTCGAAGGGGATGACGACCAGCACCGGGCCGAAGATCTCCTGCTGGGCGATGGTCATGGAGTTGTCGACGTCGGTGAAGAGCGTGGGCTCGACCCACCAGCCCTTGGCGAACTCGGCACCTGAAGGGCGGGCGCCGCCCACGGCCAGCGTGGCGCCCTCGGCCTTCCCCTTCTCGATCAGGCCGAGTACGCACTCACGCTGCTTGGCCGAGACGAGCGGACCCATGATCACGTCGGGCCGCTGCGGGTCGCCGTAGGGCACCGCGGCGAAGAGGCCCTTGAGCAGCTCGACCCCCTCCTCGTAACGGGAACGGGGCAGCAGCATCCGGGTCTGGATGGCGCAGCCCTGCCCGGCGTGGAAGCACGCGCCCATGCCCATCAGCGTCGCGAAACCCAGGTCGGCATCGTCGAGCACGATCGTCGCCGACTTGCCGCCCAGCTCCAGGAACGTGCGCTTCATGGTGGCGGCACCCTTCTCCATGATGCGCTGGCCCACGGCGGTCGAGCCCGTGAACGAGATCATGTCGACCTTGGGCGACAGCGTGAGCTCCTCGCCGATCATGTGGTCGGACGACGTGACGACGCTGACCACGCCCGGCGGGATGTCGGTCTCCTGGGCGATGAGACGCCCCAAGAAGGTGGCGTTCCACGGCGTGTCCGGAGCCGGCTTCAGCACCACCGTGTTGCCGGTGGCCAGCGCCTGGCCCAGCTTGTGCGAGGTCACCTCGAACGGGAAGTTCCACGGGACGATGGCGCCCACCACGCCTACCGGCTCCCGCCAGATCCGCCGTGAGTCGAGCGTGCCCTGCAGGCTGGTGGCATCGGGCAACACCGTCTCCCACTCGAACTCGTCGATGAGCTGGGCCGGGTAGGCCAACGCGTCGGACAGCGGCGCATCGAGCTGTGGGCCGTTGGTCGTCATGCGCGGGCAGCCGACTTCCAGGATCAACTGTTCACGCAGGTCCTCCTGCTCGGCGTGCAGCGCCGCCTGCAGCTGCTGGAGGCACTTCTTGCGGAAGGCGTGGTCCGTCGACCAGTCGGTCTCGTCGAAGGCCCGGCGGGCCCCGTCGATCGCCCGCTGCATCTCGGCGGTCGACCCGTCGGCCACCTGGCCGATGACCTCCTCGGTCGCCGGGTTCACGTTGTCGAAAGTTTTGCCCGAATCGGCGTCGACGAGCTTGCCGTCGATCAACATCCTCTGCTCGGGATTGACCTTCACTGCCTCACCCACGGTCGCCATCCTCTCGTCGTCCGGATCCACCCAGGTCACGACGGCGGGCGATGCCGGCAACGACACGGATGCCGCGGGGCGCGTGCCTGGGAAGCCTCTCGTGGCGAGGGTATCTGACTTTGACGTCGCCGTCAAAAACCGGCAGTATGGTGCCCTCACGGCGCCGCTCAGAGCGGGATCCCGAGGCCGGGCCGCCGCCCGTCGGGCCGGTGATGAGACAGTGGTGGGCCCCCGGCCCCTGACGAGAATCGAGACCCCGATGTTCACCATTGCTGCGTTCGTCGACGCGCTGTCGCTCGAGGAGGTCGGCGCCGACCGCTACCGGGCGGCCAGCCTCCAATCGGATCACAACGTGGTCTTCGGTGGCCAGCTGCTGGCGCAGTCGGTGATCGCGGGCCTCAACGGTCAGGAGGAGAAGACGGTCAAGACGATCCACACCGTCTTCGCCCGCGGGGCATCGCCCGAGGCACCGCTCGACATCGCCGTCGAGCGCATGCACAGCGGGCGTACCGTGGCCAGCTCCACCGTGACGATCAGCCAGGGCGACACGCTGTGCACCCGCTCGCTCGTGCTCCTCAGCGCCGACGAGCCGGACGTGATCCGGCATGCCGACACCCCGCGCTCGGACACGGGCCCGGACGATGTCGCCGGGACCGTGCGCGGCGAGGGCGCCTGGGAGATCCTCATCGTCGGCGATGTCGATCTCAACGACCCCGAACTGGTCGGGCCGCCCGAGCTCGATGCCTGGGTGCGCTTCGTGGGCGCTCCCGACGACCCGGGCACGGATCAGGCCCTCGTGGCCTACTCGACGGACGGCTTCCTCATCGGCACCGCCATGCGCCCCCACGCCGGCGTGGGCCAGGCCCAGGCGCACCGGACGCTCTCCACGGGTGTGCTCAGCCACACGCTGACCTTCCACGAACCGTGCCCCGCCGCGGAGTGGCACCTGCTACAACAGCGGAGCTCGTTCGCCGGGCACGGGCGCAGCTATGGACTGGGGGACATCTTCCGGGGCGACGGGCAGCTCGCCGCCTCCTTCGTCCAAGACGCCATGATCCGCGCCCGATCGGGCGGCGCCGGCGCCCTCTGATCGCACCGAGTTCCCCGCTCGTCAACCCGCGGCGCGCGGCCGGGCGAGCTGGCGGGCCAACCAGTCGTCCATGCTGTGCATCGCGAGCTGTACCGAGGCGGCGCCGGGCACGAGCAGGTACGCGTGCGGCAACCCGGCGATGACGTGGAGCTCGCAGGAGATCCCGGCCTGGTTCAGGCGTTGGGCGTAGGCGATGTCCTCGTCGCGGAACCCGTCGATGGATCCGACGATCACGCAGGTCGGTGGGAGTCCGACCAGGTCGGCTGCCCGCGCCGGGGCGGCGTAGGCCGGGACCTCGGCGGACCCGTAGAGCGCACCGAGATAGGACCGCCAGCCGAATTCGTTGGACCCCGGTCCCCACACGTAGAGGCCGTCCGCCCGGATGGAGGGGGTCTGCTGCCGGTCGTCCAGCATGGGGCAGTCGAGCAACACGAACGCCACCGGGACCTCGCCGCGATCACGGGCGAGCAGGGCCAGCGCGGCGGCAAGCCCGCCACCGGCACTGAGCCCGTAGATGCCGATCTGCTCTTTGTCGATGCCGAGCTTGTGTGCGTGGTCGTAGGTCCAGCGCAGCGCGGCGTAGCAATCCTCAAGCGGTCCCGGATAGCTCGTCTCGGGTGCCAGGCGGTAGTCGACGGACACGCCGACGACCCCGAGGTCGGGGCACCAGCGGTCGAGCAGCGGGCTGTCCATGTCATAGGACCCGATGACGTACCCGCCTCCGTGGATCGTGACGATGGCGGGCAGGAGCCCCTCCGCATCCTTGGACCGGTGGACCCGGACGGGCACCGGCGGGTCACCGGGCACCTCGTGGTCGGCGCGCGTCACCGCATCGGAGAGATCCGGGGAGGCGAAGGACACCCCGCGCATGGCCGCCACACCCTCGGCGTCAACGGACGGGAGCTCGAACGCGTCGAGCACGGGTCGCAGTTCGGGGTCGAGGAGACCCTTGACGTTCACGACAGAGCTCATGCCAGCGCAACACCTCCACTACGGATGGCGGCCACCACGCCGCCGTCGACCGGGAGGTCGATTCCCGTGATGAAGCTTGCCCCATCGGAGAGGAGGAACGCCGCACCCGCTGCCACTTCCTCGGCCCGGCCCTCACGCTTTATCGGGGACATCTGGACGAGCAAGTCGTTGGTGTCACGGGCTGCCGCCTCCTGGCGCCCCATCGGCGTGTCGATGATCCCGGGCGTGACCGAGCAGATGCGGGCGCCTACCTGGCCGAAGCGCACGGCCTCGCGGCCGACCAGGCGGTGCACACCACGCTTCGACCACGTGTAGGCCATGCCGGGATCCTCGATCCCGGGCCCGACCGCCTCGCGGATCTTCTCGAGGAAATCGGCGGCCAGCGGATCGTCGAGCACGGCGTCCGCCGGTACGTCGTCCAGTCCCAGGGCGAGCAGCGGAGCGACCGATGCGAAGCAGACGACGGCCGTCCCAGGCGAGGCCAGGGCATGGCAGGAGTCGACGAGACGTGCGGTGCCGACGAGGTTGATGGTGAGGATCTCCCGCCAGTCGGCCATGGTCGGCGACACGCCGGCGGCGTGGGCGACGGCCCGCAGGGGACCAAGCTCCGAGGCCCGGGCCGCCAGTCGGATGATGCCGTCCGCGTCCTTGACGTCGAGGACAAAGGGCTCGACCTCAGCCCGCGTTTTCGCCGCCGCCAGAATGTCCGCCTGCGCAGAGAGTGAGGACTCGTTTCGATCGACCAGCAGCAGGACGTCGACCAGATCGGCCACGCGCGCCGCACAGGCGGCGCCCATGCCCCGGGCCGCTCCCGTCACGATCCCCACGGTCACGCGCCGCTCCCCCTCGAGGAGACGGTGACACCGGGACGACCGCTGCCGATCATGTCGGAGTCGCGTCGGTACCGAGCGCCGCCGGAGGCGAGAGTGTCAGCCCGGCGTGTGCTGCTCCGAGCGCGTCCGCCGACGTGGCGCCGCTGCGGTTGATGGCCCGCTCGTCTGTCCCGAGATAGCTGGCGACCACCCGGGGATTGTCGCGCACCTCGGCTGGCCGGCCTTCGGCGATGACCGATCCGGCCTCCAGGCAGTACACGCGGTCGCTGATGCCCATGATCAGGGGCATATCGTGCTCGATCAGCAGGACCGAGGCGTCGAGCTGGCGCTGCACCGTGACGATCAGCGGGCCGAAGGCCTCCGTCTCGCGTTGCGCCAGGCCCGCCGTGGGCTCGTCGAGGCACAGCACCTTGGCATCGAGCGCCAGGAGGCCGGCGAGCTCCACCACCCGTCGTGTGCCGGTCGACAGGTCGGCGATGTAATGGTCCCGGTAGCCGCCGAGACCCAGGAGCTCGACGAGGTCGGCCACGGCGGACCGGTCGTGCCGGCTACGGCGTGTCGCCCGCGGCAGGGCGAGCGCGGTCGAGAGGACGCCTGTC
The DNA here is from genome assembly GCA_963755375.1 of uncultured Acidimicrobiaceae bacterium. GTDB lineage: Bacteria > Actinomycetota > Acidimicrobiia > Acidimicrobiales > RAAP-2 > Bog-473. The sequence continues at coordinate 2,309,743 of CAVWKG010000016.1, forward strand.
TCGCGCTTGCCCTCCAGCGCCACCAGGAGGGTCTCGGTCACCGTCAACTCCGGGAACAGCGTGGCCGACTGGAAAGTCCGACCCAGTCCCAACCCCGCCCGGTAGGCCGGTGGCTTGTCGCCGATCTCCTGATCGCCCAGCCGCACGGAGCCGGTGGCCGGGACGAAGCCACCGACCGCATTCATGAGCGTCGACTTGCCGGCTCCGTTGCTCCCGATGAGCCCGACGATCTCACGGGCACCCACGCTGAGGCTGACGCGATCGACGGCGGTGTTGCCGCCGAACGTGACCCGGAGATCGGCGACGGCGAGCGTCGGGATAGCGGCCTCACGAATTTCAGGCTCCGGAAGGGCCGTCCCGGTCGGTGCGCTCGGGGCGGTCGGGGCGACCTCTTTGCCGAAGCGCGTATCCGCCCAAGAGAGGAACGCGTCGCGGGCGTCGTAGGCGATCTGCATCAGCCCGCGGGGGAAGTACAGCAGCACGGCCAGGAGCCCGATGCTCGACGTGAGCAGCCCCAGCACCTGGTTGTTGGGGGCCAGTGCGGGGATCCCGATGACCCAGACCGCGCCGATGACCGCTGCGGTCACCGAACCCATCCCACCGATCACCACCATGGCGACGAGGCTGAGCGACGCGTCGACCACGAAGAAGCTCCCGGGGCCGGCGAAGGCGACGTTGGCGTAGGCGCCGCTGAGCAGGGCACCACCCATCCCCGCCAGCGCCCCCGCGATGGCGAAGGCCCGGATCTTCTCCCAGGCCGGGCGCACCTGGTAGGCCGCGGCCGCATTCTCGTTGTCGCGCACCGCCATGATGGAACGGCCGACTCCGCTGTCCCGGAACCGGCTGGCGACCAGGAGGACCACGACGAGGATGACGAGGACCACGTAGTAATAGGTGCGCTGGCCGGGGAAGGACAGCGAGAAGAGCTTGCCGGGGACGAACGGCAAGTCCGAGCCGTCCGACGACGCACCGCTCAGGATGGGAAGGCTGAAGAAGTACTGCTGGGCGGCCAGGGCGAAGACGAAGGTGACGACGGCCAGGTAGAGACCCTTGACCCGCAGCGAACTGAGCCCGAGGATCGTCGCCAGCACGGCGGATCCCGCTGTGGTGGCGACGATCGCCAACCAGAAAGGCACTCCCCCCTCCACCAGACGCGCGGCGAACAGGGCGCCGAGGCCGGCGAAGGCCATCTGGCCCAGGGACAGCTGGCCCAGCCAACCCGTGAGCACCGTCAGCGACGTGGCGCAGATCGCGAAGGCCAGCACCTCGGTGAAGGTCTGCTGGGTGGACGGTTCCGTGAAGATGAGCGGGAGGACGATGGCGATCGCCGCCAGCAGGAACACCCCGCTCTTGTTCACGTTGCGGGCCCACCGGTAGGTCCGTAGTCGGACGGGGATGGGTCGGGCTCGCGGGGTGAAGGCGAAGACCTCGCCCTCGTCGGTGCGCTCCCGGTTGAAGAGGACCGCCACCACCACCGTGATCAACAGCAACAGGTTGATGAGACCCGGCTCCGCGATGAAATTGAAGTTCACGATGCTCTGCAGGAGGCCGATGACGACGCTGGCGATGATCGTCCGGCGAAAGGACGTCATGCCGCCGATGACCGCGGCCACCAGGGCGAGCGACAGCGTCTGGGGCCCGAGGGTCGTGAGGTCCCCCGCCGCACCGCTCTCACCGGCGATCAGGATGACCGAAAGCGTGGACAGCGCCGCCGCCAGTGCCCAGACCATGGTGGAGACCATCTTGGGGCTGATGCTGGACAAGCGGGCCAACCGTGGGTTGCTGGCGCACGCTTTCACCGTGCGGCCGAGCGTCGTCCGGTCGAGGAACCACGTGAGGGCGATGAGCGTGATGGGGACGATGACGAGGATCGAGACATCCGACCCCCTCACGGTCACGCCGGCCACAGTCCAGATCCCGCTCAGCGCGCTCGGGTAGTGGACGCTGAGTGTGGACGGCACCGGGATCTTGATGGCGATCGCCGCTGCGAGCTGCGACACGCCGATGGTGGCGACGAGCACCACGACGCGCGGAGACTTTCGCAGCCGGCGGATGATCGCCAGGTCGACGACGGCCCCGAAGGCCAGCCCCAGGACGAGCGCGACGACGAAGGCCACCCAGAAGGGCACGTGGTACTGCACGACCAGGAGCGACAGCACGGCGGCGCCGACCACCCCCATGTTGCCGACGGCGAAGTTGATGATCCGGGTGGCGCGGTAGACGAGCACCACCCCGACGGCGATGACGGAGATGGCGAGCCCCTGGACGACGCCGTCGAAGACGATCTGGCTGTTGATCCACGAGACGGCGAGCATCGTCACGCGTCTTCCTGGCCCCCGAGGAACACCGCCCGCGCCAGATCGTCCCGCTCCATCAGGTCGCGGATCTGGCCCTCGAAGCGCACGCGGCCCTTCTCGAGGAAGACGGCCCTGTCGGCGATGGCGGCCGCCACGTTCAGGGACTGCTCGACGATGATCAGCGTCACGCCCGCCGCCTTGAGCCCGTCGACGACCTCGATGAGCTCCTGGACGATGATCGGAGCGAGGCCGAGGGATAGTTCGTCGATCATCAGTACCGCCGGATCGTGCAGCATGGCGATCGCCAACGCGAGCATCTGCTGCTGTCCCCCTGAGAGCGAGTCGGCCCGCTCGCCGCGCCGATCCTTGAGGGCCGGGAAGAGCTCGTAGACCCGGTCCGTCCGGCGACGGAACTCGTCATGATCGGAACGGTAGACGAACCCACCCATCTCGAGGTTCTCCCCGACGGTCATCGGACCAAAGACGCCCTTGCCTCCCGGCAGCAGGTGGATGCCGAGCCGCGACCGCTGTTCCGGTGTGGTGTAGGTGATGTCCCGACCGTTCAGCCGGACCGCGCCGCGGGACGCGATCTCCAGGCCGGCAGCGACGTTGAGCGCCGTCGACTTCCCGGCCCCGTTCGTCCCGAGGAGTGCGAGCACCTCTCCGCGTCTCACTTCGAAGTTGACGCCGAAGAGGATCTGGACGTGCCCGTAGCTGAAGTCGACGTTGCTCAGCTGCAGGACGGGTATCTGCTCGGGATCGGCCTCTTGCCGCTTGTGCTCCTCCATCTCCTCCCGCAACTCGACGACCACCAGGGAGAGGTCATTGTTGATGAAGTGCGCACTGCGGATGATCATGAAGGCGCCGAAAATGGTCGAGGGGATCATGATGATCAGCACCGTGGCCCGCACGCCGACGATGCTGTCGAGCAGGGCCGCCAGCACCGCCCCTCCGGTGGCCCCGACAAAGAAGACGTAGATCCCGCCGACCGCGTTGACCAGTCCGCGCAGGCGGTAGGGAGCCACCGAGGTGAGGACCGGGCCGATCATGGAGAAGCCGGTGAGGAGGAGGACCGCCGTCGGCACGCTGAAGATCGCCCACAGGACCGCGTTCGGCATGAAGTACTGAATCGGGACGAGGACAGCGCACGGAAGGACGACCTTGCCGATGAGCGAGAGTGCCCGGGCGGGGTCCTTGCGGTAGAGGCGGTCGTAGTAGCGGCCGACGAGTGGCAACGCCACCAGCACGCCGACGCTGCCGATGGTGCCGATCAGCCCGCGCTGAAAGGCGTCGAGGCCGAAGCGTTGTTTGAGGTAGAGGTTCCCCAGCACCGGGACGGTGAACAACCCGAAGCCAATCGCGGAGAAGGCGATGAGGACCATCTTGATGGTGCGGATGCGCATAATCCGTTCGAACGCCGCCTCCAGCGACGGGGCCGCCGGGCGTTCGTCGACGATGACCTCGCCGAGCACATCCTTCTTCTCGAATTGGCCACGGGGAGGCTCAGGGATCCGGAAGGCGAAGATCGCCACCGCCAGGATCGGAACGGCCAGGATGTAGAAGGCCCAGCGCCAGCCGTTCGGGCCTCCGACCTCGGTGGCGATGAGGCCGACCAGAAGCGGGCTCAGGGCCATGGCCGCGCCGGTCCCCATGCCCATGGCCGCGTAGAGCCGTCCGCGCACGCTAATCGGGTAGGTGTCCGCCAACAGGGAGCCGTGGACGCTTTGCGTGCTGGCCTGCGAAATGCCGGCGCCGAAGCGCGCCAGGAAGAACACGAAGATGTTGATGGCCAAGCCGGAGGCGAAGACCATGAGACCGAACACGAAAGTGGCCCACCCGATGATGGGCGCACGACGGAACCGGTCGGCCAACCACCCCATCGGCACGATGCCCAGGACGAGGAAGCCGCCCGCGATGCCCGCCACGAAGGTGATCGCCCCGGTGGAGACGTGAAAGGACGACTGGATGTTGGGGGCCAGGACGGCGAGTCCCGAGGTCTGCAGGTTGTCCAGGGTGACGATCATGGCGAGGATGATGAAGGCCCGACTCCCGGACGTGCGCAGACCCTCGCGCAGGGACATCTGCTCCTCGCCCGCCCCCGGCAGCATGTCCTCGGGAAGCAGGACCTCCGGCGTGGATTCGGCCACGAGCTGGCGCTCGGCCGCGGAATCGACGACCAGGTGTGCGAGGTCGGCCGCGCTCAGGGCATCGGCTGGGCCGGGGCTCGCCGGGCCTTCCGCGGGTGGCTGGCTCAACGAAGTCCCGATCTTCGGATCCGGCCCCACCCCGGCGCGCGACCGCATCCCGTACGGCTACGCGCTGGGGTGGGGCCGGCCACGGTCATTTCGACCCAGAGTTTGACGCAGGGACGAGCGTCTTGCTCGTGGGGTCGTACTTGAAGATCGTCACCGGTCCTCCGGTGGCGTAGGCCTTGCCGGGCCCGAACGAGACGACTCCGATGCCGGGGATGTTGGCGTTCTTCAGCGCGTAGCCCGCCTTGGTGAAGCTCGCCACCGTGAGGTTCTTGCCGGCCGCGGCAGCGATGTCGTCGAACAGGGCCATGTACTGACAGGCCTCGATCACTGATTGGGAGGTGGTGTCGGTGCTGTTACCGGCGCCGGGACTGGTGGGGTTGACCGGGTTCGTAACGGTGTCCGACGGGTAGGCCTTGCGGACCTCGGCGGCGCACTTCTGGATCGCCGGGTCCTTCCACTGCTGGTACGACGTGGGGGCGGAAGAGGCCGACAGCACGTAGTTCAGGTACGGGTTGGCTCCCTTGGTCGACTCGACGTACGAGATGAGCGACGACTCGCTGGTCGCGATGTACATGGGCTTGTAGGTGCTCTGGTTGTCCAGTTGCGCACGAGGCCAGGTCGTCGAACCCGAGCCACCGACACCGACGACAACGTTCACCCCGGCGCTCTGGAACCGCTGGGAGATGGACTGGACCTCCTGGTCTGACGCAACGGCGTCGGTCGCCTGCACGCTGTCCTCTGCGGTCAGGACGACATTGACACCCAAGTTCTTGAGGTCCGTCTGCACGACCTTCACCTCGGGTGCGTCCGAGTCGGCGCCGTAGAAGATCGCCACCTTCTTGCCCTTGAAGTCGCCCGCCTTCTTGAAGGCCGCGAGCTGCAAGGGATCGAAGTTCGCGTCGGGCGGGATGAGCGCGAAGTCGGGCGCGGCGCTGGCCGGCAACGATCCCGGCAGTGACCCGGCGATCACGGGGGTGTCGTACGTCTGCTGGTAGCAGTCCGGGAACACCGGCGAGATGCTGACGAAGACCTTGTCGTCCTGGGTGAGCTGAGTGCACGACGACGTCGCCGACGCGGTCACGGCCGGATTCATCTCGACGCTGTGGAGGACGAGCTTGCGGCCGTTGACCCCTCCGTGTGCGTTGATGCTGGCAATCACCGCGTTGTAGGCGTCAGGAAAGCTGCCGTCGTTGATCGTCACACCGAGACTTTGCAGGGCGGCGAAGTTGACGTACGGAAGGCCGACGCTGATGCTCTTCGCCGTGACGCCCTGATCGGCCGGGCTCGCTGCCCCGGCCGCCGTAGGGCCGACGGCCAGCATCGACCCCAGTACTGTGACGAGAGCCGCGGCTGCGGCCCAGATTGATGTACGGGTGCCCATGGCCCCTCCTTCTGCAGAGAGCCGCCCCTCTCGGGACTCCCCCCGTGATTGTCCCCTCACCGATTGGATGTTGTGCGACATGATTGCTCCCTATCTCCAGTTCGCGTCGTCGGGTACCTGAATCGAGCAGCTGGTTGCGATGTCCTCCGACGACCGGCCGATCAAGATGTCGTAGCGGCCGGCTTCGATCTGCCACCCCCGCTCACGGCGCGGCACCGGTGGCGACAGGAGGTTGAACATTTCGGGAAGAAGCGCCTGAACGTCGTCCCAGTCGTCCTGTCCGGGGTCCCAGTAGGCGAACGCCCGGCGGTCGAGGACGAGTTCGACCACAGTCGTCTCGCCGGCCTCGAGCCAGACCTTCGCGAAGGCCTTGAGCTCCTTCGGTGGGCGCGCCAGGCGCGCTGAGGTCGGCGCAACGTAGCACTGGACGACCTCAGATCCCGCGCGCGCACCGGAATTGGTGACCGGCACCGAGACGGCCAGTGTCTCACCGGACCGGTACACGTCGGCCGACAGCGCCGGCTCGCCCATCCGGAACGTCGCGTAGCTCAGACCGTGGCCGAAGGGGAACCGGGGGGCGATCGCACTGTGTTCGTGGCCGCGATACCCCATGAACAGGCCTTCGCCGTAGCGCAGTTCGCCGTTCTCTCCGGGGAAGTTCGCGTGGGAGGGGGCGTGTTCCAGACGCAGTGGGATGGTCGTGGGCAGACGACCCCCCGGCTCCGCGGTTCCCACGAGCACGTCCGCCAGCCCTGCGGCCATCTCCTGCCCGCCGAACCAGCACTGCAGCACGGCGCCGACATCAGCCGCCCAGTCCATGGCGACCGGGGAGGCGGCGTTGACCACGACGACGGTGCGGTCGTTGACGGCCGCCACCCGACGTATCAGCTCCTCCTGGCGTCCCGGCAACGTGAAGGCGGTGCGGTCGCGGCCCTCAGTCTCGGTCTCCCCAGTCGTGCCGACGCAGGCGATCGCGACGTCGGCCGCTCCAGCGGCAGCCACCGCCCGCTCCAACAGCGCATCGGTGTCGGGGGTCCGGAAGCCAACCCGAAAGCCGGCCGCCGTCGTGTCGCGGTAGGCGTATTCCACGACGAACTCTGCGGGCACACCCTCTTCGAACAGGATGTCAGTGACCAGGTCCTGACTGGCTTGACCGAAGAAGTCGCGGCCGCCCGGCGCGGGATGGTTGGTGAACCCGTCGAGGACGACCTCGTCATTGACCAACAGGCGAGCCAGGCCGGCCTGCGCCAGAGCGAGCTGAAAGACGCCGGTCTCCTCGGGGATCACGGTCCCCGTGACCCGCATGGACCATTCGCCGGTGGTGGGTCTGAAACCCAAGCCCAATTTCATCATCCGGAGGTGTTCCAGGCGACGGCTCTCGGTGACCGGGCCGCGCAGCTCGAGACCGCCGAAGGTGTCGGCCCGGAAGCCGTCCGGCGCTCGGAGGACCGAACCTCCCACCACAGCCGGGGACAACGTCACTTCGCAGCCCCGCTCGTATGCGACCACGGCGGCGGGCCCGCAGGCGGCCGACAGCGTGTCCAGAAGGCTCGCGACGTGGTGCGGCGTCACCTGGGCGGAACCGCCGCCCATGATCGTCGGCGTGGCCGCGTGGGAACCGAGCAGGGCGATCCGGGCGGATGAGGCAGGGGCAAGCGGCAGGACGCCGTCATTGGAAAGCAGCACCACCGACTCGGCCGCGGCTCTCCGGATCAGATCCAGGTCGACCGCCGTTGGTGGCTTGGGATCGGGCGTCGGTGCCGGCGCGTCGAGCGCGCCGATGCGATCGAGCCCACCGAGGAGACGGCTGACGGCAGCATCAAGGTCCGATTCGTCGACGTCGCCGTCCTCGATGGCGGCGACCACGGCTGATCCCAGCCCGCGGGCGGGGCCCGGCATCTCGAGATCGAGACCCGCGCCCAGTGATGTGGTCGTCTCCGTCACGCCAAACCAGTCGGTCATCACCAGACCCTCGAAACCCCACTCGTCGCGCAGGATGTCGAGCAGGAAGGCAGGCTGCTGGGTCAGCCAGCGCCCGTTGAGACGGTTGTAGGCCGTCATGATGGCGAGTGCGCCGCCCTCGCGGACGGCGAGCTCAAAAGGCAACAGATAGAGCTCGCGCAACGAGCGCTCGTCAATCACCGAACTAATGGAGGACCGCTCGAACTCCGCTTCGTTGCCGGCGAAGTGCTTGACGGTCGCGAAGACGCCCTCGGACTGGACCCCCTGCACGTACCCCGCAGCGAGGCACCCCGAGAGAAGCGGGTCCTCCGAGTAGCACTCGAAATTGCGCCCCGCCAGAGGGGACCGGTGCAGGTTCACCGTGGGTGCCAGGAGGCCGCGGCACCCACGGTCGCGTGCTTCCCGCCCCACGAGGGCACCGAGCTCCCGCGCCAGCGCGGGGTTCCAGCTCGCTCCGATGGCGGAGCCACACGGGATACAGGTCGAGGGCGGACCACCGGCGCCGGGAAGCGAATTCCCGCGGGCTCCGTTCGGACCGTCGGTGACGCGCACCTGGGGGATGCCGAGGCGCCCGACCGCAACGGTGGAAAATAAGTCCTCTCCCGCTGTGAGAGCTGCCTTCTCAGAGAGCGTCAACGAATGAATCAATGATTTGACATTCGCCAATTCGCTTCCCCCGAACTCCCACTCTGGTATGACGAGAATGTGATTTTTGAGGACTATAAGAAATATTTCGCCATCCCGCAAGGGTACCGATCGGTCCAATCACGTGGAGGGCGGGCGACGGCGGGCCTGCACCTCGGCGGCGGACCGCGGCGCGGTCACGCACCACTATGTCCCCCTGACCTGGGGCTGGAGATCCCCCGCCCGGATCCCGGCGCGGTGGGGCGCCGGGGGCACACCCAGTCCCTCATGACGGCATTCACCTCGGAGTTCTTTTGACCCCCGAGGCGTTGTCCGGGCCCGACGACCCCGTCGCCGGTCCAGTCGAGGGCCGGCAGGAGCGTCGGCGCGCACCGCGTGGCCGTGCCGCCCGATACGGCGAGCCCGCCGGAGCGGACGAGCGCACCCGCCAGCGCCGCGGTGACCTCCGCCGGCGGGAGATCATCGACGCCGCCGTGGAACTGTTCGCGTCGAAGGGCTACCGCGGCACGGGTGTCGCCGCGCTCGCCGATCGCGTCGGCATGACGGCGACGGGGCTCCTGTACTACTTCGGCACGAAGGAGCGCCTCCTCCGTGAGGTCGTGGCCGAGCGCGACCGGATGGAGACGATCGATCCGGAAAGGGAATTCCCGGTGGCGCTGACGCTCTCGAGCCTGCGCGAGCTCGGTCAGCACAACGTCGAGACCGCCACGCTGACACGCTTGTACCTCGTTCTCGGTGCCGAGAGTCTCGACCCCGACGACCCGCTGCACGACTTCTTCGTCGAGCGCTACGAGGTGGCGCGGGACTTCGTGCGCGCGCTGCTCAACGACGAGAAGGCGCAGGGACGGATGCGTCAGGATGTGGACGTCGAGCAGGTGGCACTCGAGGTCATCGCGATGATCATGGGCCTCGAGTACCAGTGGCTGACCGACCCGGTGCGGATCGACTTCGCCCGCGCGATGGAGTCGTATATCGACCAGCTGATCGAGCGCCTCGCTCCCCGATAGCGGAGAGGTGGACGGCCGCCGGTAGTGTCCGTCGCAGTCGACGCAAGAAGGAGGACGCGTGTCTGAGGAACTCGGCGCGGCAGGGCTGCGCTTCGAGCGTGACGGCGTGGTCGCCTGGTGCATCATCGACCGGCCGCAGGCCAGGAACGCCTTCACGCCGGCGATGTACTTCGGGATCAAGCGGGCGGTGCGCATCGTCAACGCGGATCCGGACCTGGCGGCGCTGATCATCACGGGCACCGGGGACGTCTTCGCCCCCGGTGGAGACCTGGGCGGCCGGAGCGACCCGGGGGACGAGCCGACACCGGACATCGGGCACGAAATCCTGCCCTTCCTGGCCATACGCGACAGCCGGGCCCCCGTGGTGGCCGCCGTGAACGGCATCTGTCAGGCCGGGGGTCTCTTGATCGCCATGCTGGCCGACATCGCCGTGGCCAGCGACCGGGCCACCTTCCGCGTGCCCGAGCTCCTGCGGGGCATCCCGGACGCCACGTACGCCGCGGTGCTCCCCGCCCACGTCGGACTGGCCGTCGCGCGCGATTTGCTGCTGTCGGCCCGGCGCTTCGACGCCGTCGAGGCGCAACGGCTGGGCGTGATCTCGCGACTGGTGCCACACGAGCAGCTGCGCGATGCCGCACTGCTGGCGGTGCGGGAGATCCTGCAGACGCCCCCGATGGCGCGCACGCACGTCAAGCGGATGCTCAACGAGCGCTACGGCCTGATCGATTACCAGACCATGTTCTGGGCCCTGGAGGAGTCGCCCGAGCCGCGCGAGGGGATGCTGGCGTTCATGGAGAAGCGCGCGCCGAGCTGGGTCCCCGAGGAGTTCGCGTAGACGGAAGGTCGAGGGCCGCCGGAAGCGGTCCGGCCCACCGGGGCGGCGACCGGTCCGACGGCAGGGTCAGGCGGTGACCGCCCGCAGGCAGAAGGACGCCACGCGCTCGACCTCCGTGCGGGTCGGCTGGACCTGGCGCCACAGGCAATCCGAGAGCATGCCGAGGGTGGCGTGCGCGGCGAGCGCGGCATCGAGCTCGGGTGCCCTGCTGCCCAGGGCCGCGAACGGTTCGTGCAGGAGGGAGGAGAGCGGCGCGCTGGCAAAATGGCGCCCCGCCGCCGGCCCCCCGCCCAGGGCGCTGGCGTTCCAGAGCACCGCCAGGGTCGTCGCCGCGATCTCCTTGTCGGCCTGGGCCAGGACGCCGCGGACCCAGCGCCACACCCGGCCCTCGGGCGTCGACTCCTTGGCCAGCTGGTGATCCAGGTAGCTGCGCAGGCGGTCGCCCCCGTCCTCGAGGATCGCCGTGACCAGGGCATCCTTGGAACGAAAGTGCCGGTAGAAGGCCTCGTTGGAGAGCCCGGCCTCGGCGACGATGTCCGCCACCCGGGGGCGCGAGGACGTGCCGCAGCGGCGGATGACCTCGAGCGCGGCATCGAGCAACCGCCGGACCTCGCTGGCGTACTGGTCCTCCCGCTTGGCCAGGGTCCGGCGCACGATTCGGCCGGCGACGTCGGGCGTAGAGGTTGGTATTGCGTTCTTGATACTCAGAATCATATTCTGAAACCCGACCGAGGGAGGGTTGCCCATGGCCTGGGACTTCGAAACCGATCCTGAGTACCAAGAGAAGTTGGACTGGGCCGACGCCTTCGTCCGCGAGGAGGTAGAGCCCCTGGACCTCGTGTTCCCCCACCTGCAGTTCACGCCGCTGGAGGGCAAGCGACGCGAGGCGATCGACCCGCTCAAGGAGGAGGTGCGGCGCCAGGGCCTGTGGGCGACCCACCTCGGGGCCGATCTCGGCGGCCAGGGCTTCGGCCAGCTGAAGCTCGCCCTGCTGAACGAGATCCTCGGCCGTTCCTCGTGGGCGCCCATCGTGTTCGGGTGCCAGGCGCCCGACACCGGCAACGCCGAGATCATCGCCCACTACGGGACCGACGACCAGAAGACGCGCTACCTCCAGCCGCTGCTCGAGGGCGAGTGCTTCTCGAGCTACTCCATGACCGAGCCCCATGCCGGCGCCGACCCCACGCTGTTCCAGACCCGGGCGGTGAAGGACGGTGACGAGTGGGTCATCAACGGGTGGAAGTACTTCTCGTCCAACGCCAAGACCGCCTCGTTCCTCATCGTCATGGCGGTGACCAACCCCGACGTCAGCCCCTACAAGGGGATGTCGATGTTCCTGGTGCCGACCGACACGCCGGGCGTGCACATCGTGCGCAACGTGGGCCTGTACGGCGAACCGGTGAACGAGGGCTCCCACGCGCTGATCCACTACGAGGACGTGCGCGTCCCCGAGGAGTCACTGCTGGGCGGTGAGGGCCAGGCCTTCGTCATCGCGCAGACCCGTCTCGGTGGCGGGCGGATTCACCACGCCATGCGGACCATCGGCATGGCCCAGAAGGCGATCGACATGATGTGCGAGCGTGCGTTGAGCCGCGAGACTGCCGGCAGCAAGCTCGCCGACAAGCAGTTCGTGCAGGGCTACATCGCCGACTCCTACGCCCAGTTGATCCAGTTCCGGCTGTTCGTGCTCTACACCGCGTGGGAGATCGACAAGTACAACGACTACAAGCGGGTGCGCAAGGACATCGCTACGGCCAAGGTCGTCATGCCCACGGTGCTGCACGACATCGCCTGGCGCGCCATGCAGGTGCATGGCGCATTGGGGACGACCAACGAAATGCCCTTCTTCGGCATGATCCACGGCGCCGGCGTGATGGGCCTGGCCGACGGCCCCACCGAGGTACACAAGGTCACCGTGGCCCGCCAGGTGTTGCGCGACTACAAGGAGAGCGACGACATCTGGCCCACCCAGTGGTTGCCCAGGCGACAGGAAGCCGCCAAGGCGAAGTACGCCAAGTACCTGGAACTAGAAGTCGGGAACCTGTGAGCACGACCGAGGAGACCGCTTTCGAGGCCGACCCACCGATGATCGCCGACGTCGACCAGCTGACGGCGTGGCTGGACACCCAGGGGCTGGGGGTCGGGGCGCCGCTCGAGCACGGCTACATCTCCGGTGGGAGCCAGAACGAGATTTACGAGCTGCGGCGGGGCGACCTGCACTGTGCCATGCGCATCCCGCCACCGAGTGCTCCCGCGTCGCGCGACGAGGGCATCGTGCGCGAGTGGCGGATCATCGAGGCGCTCGACGGCACCGATGTGCCGCACACCGAAGCCATCGCCGTGTGCACCGACCAATCAGTTCTCGGGCGGACCTTCTACCTGATGGGCTTCGTCGACGGCTGGTCGCCGATGTCCACGCGGCGACTGTGGCCGGCTCCCTTCGACACCGACCTGAACGAGCGGCGCGGGCTGGCCTTCCAGCTCGTCGAGGGCATCGCGCTGCTCGGGAACGTCGACTGGCAGGCCAGGGGGCTGCAGGACCTCGGGCGGCCCGAGGGCTTCCACGAGCGCCAGGTCGATCGCTGGACCGCGTTCCTGGAGCGCGTCAAAGGGCGCGAGCTCCCCGGCTTCGACGAGGCGGCCGCGTGGCTGCGGGCGCACCGACCCATCGACTACATCCCCGGGCTCATGCACGGCGACTACCAGTTCGCCAACGTCATGTTCAAGAACGGCGCGCCGGCGCGGCTGGCCGCCGTCGTCGACTGGGAGATGGGCACCGTGGGCGACCCCAAGCTCGACCTGGGCTGGGTCGTGCAGTCCTGGCCGGACGACACCACGGCCGACGAGGACCGGACCGGCGGCTACGTCGACATGACCGGCATGCCACTGAAGGACGAGGTCCTGGCGCACTACGCAAAGACCTCCGGGCGACAGGTCGACGACATCGACTACTACTGCGTGCTGGCCAAGTGGAAGCTGGCGGTGGTGCTGGAGCAGGGATTCCAGCGGGCCGGCGACGACGAGAAGCTGCAAGCCTTCGGGCCCGTCGTGACCGACCTGATGCAGGCCGCGGCCGACCTGGCCGAGTCGACCGACTACGCGGTCCTCGCCTGAGTCGGCGCACGGTTGCCCCCAGGGGATGAGCTGACATGCGCGCCGCGGTCTGCACCACCTATGGCGGCCCTGAGGTCGTTGCGGTCACCGACGTCCCCACGGCGGCACCGGGCGCGGGTGAGGTCGGGGTCGCCGTCCACGTCGGGGCCATCAACTTCCCCGACCTGCTGGTGATCGCCAACACGTACCAGATGTCCGCACCCCTGCCCTTCATCACGGGCAGCGAGTTCTCCGGCGTTGTCACCGCGGTCGGCGACGGCGTCGAGCGCTTCGCCGTGGGCGACCGCGTCTTCGGCTCGTGCTTCGTCGGCGCCTTCGCCGACGAAGTCGTCGTCGGTGCCGGCGCGCTGACGCCGATCCCTCCCGAGGTGGACGACCGCGTGGCGGCAGCCTTCGGCGTCGCCTACAAGACGGCGTACCACGTGCTGCGCTCGGTGGCGGGCCTCCAGCCGGGCGATGAGCTCATCGTGCTGGGGGCAGGGGGCGGCGTCGGCTCTGCGGCGGTGCAGCTCGGTGCCGCGCTCGGTGCCACGGTCACCGCAGTCGCCTCGACGCCCGAGAAACTCGAGGCGGCCCGGGCCTGTGGCGCCCAGCGGCTCATCGGCCACCGCGCCGGTGACCTGCGCCAGGCACTGCGCGACGCCCTGCCCGGCGGCGCCGACGTGGTCATCGACCCGGTCGGGGGCGACCTGGCCGAGCCGGCCCTGCGCTCGCTGCACTACGGCGGCCGCTTCGTGACCGTGGGTTACGCCGCCGGTGCCATTCCCCGGATACCTCTTAACTTGGTGTTGCTCAAGGGCATCCACATCCTCGGGTTCCAGTTCCGGGATTTCGCCACGCACGAGCCGGCGGACATGGCCCGTAACGACGGCGAGCTCCTCGAGCTCCTGGCCGAGGGCCGGGCCGCCCCGCTCATCGGGGCCGAGTTCGACCTGTCCGAGGTGGGGGCCGCGCTGCGCCACGTCGCCGACGGCCGAGCCGTGGGCAAGGTGCTCTTGCGGGTGGCACCGGGGGCCTGACGCCGTGCCATCCCTAAGGGCGGGTACCAGGGGCCCGGCGCTATCGTCGACGTCGATGTCAGAATTGGAATTGGATTGCGCCCCTCGCCCGGATGACAGTCGGACGGGGCGGACAGAGGGAGGGTTCTCGTGACCGCAGTGATGGAGGGCGTCCGCGTCCTCGAAGTGGCCGAGCACACGTTCGTGCCGGCGGCCTCGGCGCTCCTGGCCGACTGGGGCGCCGACGTGATCAAGATCGAGCCGATCGAGCGGGGCGACGCCATGCGCGGCCTGGCCGCCACGGGTGTGGTCTCGATCACCGGCGACGTCCACGCCCTGCTGGAGCACTCGAACCGGGGCAAGCGCAGCCTGGCCCTCGACCTCACGACCCCCGAGGGCCTCGAGATCCTCTACACACTCGCCACCACGGCGGACGTCTTCCTGACCAACAAGCTGCCGCGGGTGCGGACCAAGCTCAGCATCGAGCCCGAGGACATCCGGGCGCACAACCCCAACATCATCTACGTCGCCGGGACGGGGCAGGGTGAGCGCGGCCCCGACGCCGACAAGGGGTCCTACGACTCCCTGTCCTTCTGGTTCCGGGCCGGCGTCTCCCTCGGGGCGACGCCGGCCGACTCGGACCGGCTCGTCGGCCCCCCCGGGCCAGGCTTCGGGGACTCCATCGGGGCCATGACCATCGCCGGTGGCATCATGGGCGCGCTGTTCCACCGGGAGCGCACGGGTGAGGCCACGACGGTCGACGTCTCTTTGCTCGGCACCGGCATGTGGGCCATGGGTCAGGCCTTCGCCCTCTCCCTCGTCAGCAACACCCCGTGGGGCGGCCCACCGGCCAACGCGCCGCGGCTGAATCCCCTGGTGCGCAACTACCAGACCAAGGACGAGCGCTCGCTCTCCTTCTGTTGCCTCCAGGCCAGCCGGTACTGGGCCGAGCTCTGCGTGGCGGTGGACCGACCCGAGCTCGGGACCGACCCGCGCTTCGCCGACCACGCCGGGCTGGTCGAGAACAGCCTGGCGGCCCAGGCGCTCATGGAGGAGGCCTTCGCCGAGCACACGGTGGCCGAGTGGCGCGAGCGGCTGGCCGACTTCACCGGCCAGTGGTGCGTCGTGCAGGACACGCTCGAGTGCGCGGTCGAACCGCAGAGCATCGCCAACGGATACATGCAGGACTGCGAGACGGCCGGGGGCACGCCCTTCAAACTGGTGGCGTCGCCCGTGCAGTTCGGCGGGGAGCCGGCACCGGTGCGACGGGCCCCTGAATTCAACGAGCACGGCGATGCCATCCTCGAAGAAGTCGGCATCGACTGGGATACCATCGTGGACCTCAAGGTCCGCTCCGTCGTCGGCTAGGACACATTCACGCGTGCCGAGGCGCGCTTCAGGAGGGAAAGAGCTATGGGACTGTTCGATGCATTTCGCTACGACGGGAAGCGTGTCCTCGTCGTCGGGGGCGCCACCGGCATGGGCGCGGCCACGGCCGAGCTGGTGCAGGACGCCGGCGCCGAGGTGGTGGTCATGGACTTCGCCGAGGTGAAGCTGCCCGGCGCCAAGGCCATCCACGTCAACCTGGCCGAGCAGGCCTCCATCGACGCCGCGGTCGACGAGTGCGGAGGCCCGGTGCACGCGCTCTTCTCGTGCGCCGGTGTGGCCGACGGCACGCCCGGGATCGAGAAGATCAACTTCGTCGGGCACCGCCACCTCATCAACCGCATGCTGGCCGGCGACATGCTGCCGCGCGGCTCGGCCATCGGCTTCATCTCCTCCGCCGCCGGGCTGGGCTGGGAGGCGAGCCTCGGCGAGCTGAAGGAGTACCTGGACACGCCGGACTTCGACTCCGGGTCGGCCTGGGCCGTCGAGCACGGCTACGCCGACTACTTCCACTCCAAGCAGGCGGTCTGCGCCTACGTCGCCCGCGAGGCCTTCCCGCTCCTCAAGCAGGGCATCCGCATCAACGCCATCTGCCCCGGGCCGACCGACACGCCGCTGGCGCAGGCCAACGCGGAGATGTGGCTCGGCTTCGGCGCCGACTTCCGCGAGGAGGCGGGCATCGAGGCCTCGACCCCGCTCGAGCAGGCCTATCCGCTCGTCTTCCTGTGCAGCGACGCCGCCGCGGCAATCTCGGGGGTCACGCTGATCAGTGACGTCGGCTACGTGAGCTCGGGGATCACCGGGGCGTTCCCTCCGGCGACGCCGGCGGCGGGCTTCCTGCTCGCCCGCAGCTGGGACTGACGGCCTGGTCTCAGGCCTTGTCCGCGGCCGGCTTCTCCGGCCGCCAGTAGACAGCGAGCAGTCCCGCCGCGCCGAGGCCGCCGGCGCCGAGCGCGATGGCGAAGCCGGGCCAACCCCACAGGTGCTGCAGCGCGCCGACGTGGCCGTCGATGCTCCATTGGCCGGGCCCGAGGGTCCCGATGACCACGCCCATGGCGGTGAGCACCATCACGTACTCCCAGCCCTCACCGGGGCGGAAGATGAAGAAGCCGTTGCCTCGGTGGTTCGTGATCCACGCCACGAGCATCACGCCCACGACGCCGGCGGCGGCGATTGGCGTCAGCAGCCCCAACACGAGCAGCCCGCCGGCGGCGATCTCGACCAAGCTGGCCATCCAGGCGTGCAGGATCCCCGGGCGCATGCCGAGCGAGTGGAACCAGCGGCCCGTGCCCTCGATCTTGCCGCCCCCATAGATGTGGTTGATGCCGTGGGCGAGAAAGACGGCGCCGATCACCACACGGGCGATCAGGAGCGCCATGTTGACGGAGGATGCGGAGAGGTCACCCAGGATCACATGCGGCACGCTCGAACCTTCCTTCTCTGGAACGGCGGGGGCAACGCGTGTGCTCCCGTCAGACAGTGTGGCACCGTCGGCGCCGAACCCTAGCGACCCGGAGTACCCGCGGCCCGGCTCAGGCGTTTTTGTAGACCTGGCCGTCCTTCATCACGAAGCGGACCTCCTTCGTGACTTTGATGTCCTCGGAAGGGTCGCCAGGGACGGCAATGACGTCGGCCAGGTAGCCGGGCGCGAGCTGCCCCAGATCGTGCGCCCGCTCAACGAGGTCGGCGCTGGTGAGGGTGGCCGCCTGCAGGGCCTGCATGGGCGTCATGCCACGGTCGACCATGGCGATGAGCTCGTCGGCCTGGGTCCCGTGCGGAATGGCCGGCGCGTCGGATCCGCAGGCGATCTTGACACCCGCGGCGAGGGCCTTGCCGAACATCTGCCGGGCCTGCGGGAAGATCTCGGCCGCCTTCTTCTGCAGGATCGGGTGGATGCGGTCGATGGCCATGTGGTCGGCCAGGGCGGTCGTTCCGACGAGGAAGGTCCCGGACTCCGCCATGAGGTCGATCGTGTCGTCGCTGGCGAGAGACCCGTGCTCGATGCAGTCGACCCCGGCCCGGATGCAGGCCCGGATGCCGGAGTCGCCATGGGCATGGGCGGCCACGCGCAGTCCGTTGCGGTGCGCCTCGTCCACGATGGCCGCCAGCTCCTCGTCGGAGTACTGCTGGGCGCCGGCCGCCGAGCTGAAGGACATGACCCCGCCTGACGCCGAGATCTTGATGAGCTTGGCCCCGTACTTCATCTGGTAGCGGACCGACTTGCGCACCTCCGCCACCCCGTTGGCGATGCCCGACTCGACACTCTGGGGCATGATGCCCGGGGCGAGCCCCTGGAACATGGTGGGGTCGAGGTGGCCGCCCGTCGGTGTGATGGCGTGGCCCGCCGGGAAGATGCGCGGGCCGGGGAACCAACCCTGGTCGACGGCCTTGGCCAGATCGACGTCCAAGAGGAAGCCCGCGGTGTACACCATGAGGCCCAGATTCCGCACGGTGGTGAAACCGGCCAGCAGCGTCGTCCGGCAATTCACCGCCCCGCGCAGTGTCCGGTACACCGGTGAATCCTTGACCCCGTGCATCGGGTCGGGCAGCCCGTCGGGGCCACCGGGCCCGCCGATGAGCATGTTGAGCTCCATGTCCATGAGACCCGGCAGCAGTGTCACGTCACCCAGGTCGACTTCGGTGGCGGGACTGGGGAGCTCGGAGGGGTCGACCGCGACGATCTGATTCCCACCGACGACGATGACGGCCGGGGAGCGCACCTCGCCGGCCTCGACGTCGACCCACCGGTCGGCCCTCAGAATCGTCACGTCACTCATCGATCCTCCTAACGGATCGGCTCGTCGCCGCTCATGGTGGTGCGGTGCATCTCGCGCGCCGAGCCCGGGTCGTAGGGGTTCACCCGGTGCATCACGCCGGTGTTGTCCCAGATGACCAGGTCGCCCACCGTCCACTCGTGCCGGTAGACGCGCTCGGGGGCGGTCGACCGTGCGAGCAGGTCGTCGAGCAGCGCCCTGCCCGCGGCGGGGTCCAGTCCGACGACGTGGGACGCCGAGGCGCCGAGGACCAGGGAGCGGCGACCCGAACGGTGCTGCCAGACCAGCGGGTGCTCCTTGTCGGGCTTCGACCGCCATCCTGCCAATTGCTCGGGCGTGGGGTCGGGGAAGACCAGGCGCTGGGAGGCCTCGAGGGAATGGAGGACGCGGAGGTCCTCGTACCGCTTCTTCTCTGCATCGGAGAGTCCGTCGTAGGCGGCGTACGTGCTGGCGAACTCCGTCTCACCACCGCTGGCGGCGATCACGTGCGCGCTGAGCGTCGTGGCCTTGGTGGGGACGTCGTCCTGGGCGCCGTCGATGTGCCAGTAGACAGTCCCACGCAGGTACTCGGCGGTGGCACTCTTCGTGGGGTCGAGCGTCACGTTGAAGATCCGCGGCGGCGCGGCGGGTTCGGCCTTCCCGACATCGTCGAGCCGCTTGGAGAAGGCGACCTGGGTGGCGTCGTCGACGTGGAGCTCGCGGAAGACGAGGACACCGCTCTCCTCGAGCGCCTCCATGCACGCCTTCGGCAGCGTGTCGTCCGACAGCAAGCGCGCCGGGTCCACCCGGACGACCTCGGCCCCTACTGTCGCCCCGAGCTTCCTGGTCGTCAGCGTGCCCATGGTCGTGCTCCTCTCACAGGTACCAACCGCCGTTCACGTTGATCTGTTGGCCGGTGATGTACCCGGCCTCATCGGAACACAGAAAGGCACATGCGACCGCGATGTCGTCGGGCGTGCCGGCGCGACCGAGCGGTGCCCGCGCCAGCACCTGCTCCATGCTGGCCATCGCCCCCGACTCCATGGGCCGCCGCATCATGGGGGTGTCGATGACGCCGGGAGGGATGGTGTTCACCGTGATGCCATGCGCCGCCAGGTCGAGCGCCAGCGCCTTGGTCAGCGCGATGACTCCACCCTTGGACGCCACGTAGTGCGACATGCGGCGGGTGCCCGACTGGGCGGAGGACGACGAGATCGTCACGATCCGCCCGAACTTCCCCGCGATCATGTCGGGCACCACGGCCTGGAGGCAATGGAAGGTACCCGTGAGGTTGACCGCCATCATTCGGTCCCAGGTTTCCGAGCTGATGTCGAGAAAGTCCTCGAAACCCTCGATGCCCGCGCTGGTGACCATGATCTCCACCGGCCCGAACGCGGACCGAACCTCGTCGAGCCCCGCGTCGATGGCGGCGCGGTCGCTGACGTCCACGCAGGCACCGAGTGCGACACCGTCGTCAGCCTGAATCTCCTTCGCCACCTCGTGTGCGGCGTCGTCGTTGATGTCGAGCACGGCCACCTTGCGACCCTGCCGCGCCAGGTGGTGGCAGATGGCCCGGCCCATGCCGGACCCACCGCCGGTGACCACAGCGACCCGGCTCACGTCCGACCGCTGCTTTCCATGCCGGGCCTCCCCTTCGTTCAGCGTCCCATCACGGCCCCCGCCCACGCGAATAAGTGCCGGTAGAGTGGTCGGGATGTTATTGACGGTGCAAAATCCTGTCAAGCGTCCCTAGCAGCTGGCGATAGCAGGATGTACCGTTGAAGAGAACGCCATTTCCGGACTGACAGGAGGCTCGCATGCGGATCGGTCTTCAGGTGAGTGCCGACCGGGGTCGGTACGCGACCAAGGTGGAGAAGCTCCAGGCTGACGCCCACTGGGCCGACGAGGCCGGCTTGGACTCGGTCTGGACGCCGCAGATCCCCGACGAGTTCGACGTCATGACGGCCGCCACCCTCATCGGCGCAGCCACGTCGAGGATCGAAGTCGGCACGGCCATCGTCCCCCTCCAGCCGCGGCACCCCATCGTGCTGGCGCAGCAGGCACTGTCAAACCAGGCCGTCTGCGAAGGCCGCTTCACGCTCGGGTTGGGTGTCTCGCATCACTGGATCATCGAGGACATGCTCGGCCTACCCTACGAGCGACAGGTCACGACCATGCGCTGCTACCTCGACGTCCTGGACCAGGCGCTGGGCGGCCCGGGCCTCGTCGAGGTGGAGAACGAGCTGTTCACGATCCACAATCCCCTCGACGTCACGGACATCACGCCGACGCCTGTCATGATCGCCGCCCTGGGCCCGGTGATGTTAAAGCTGGCCGGTGAGCGGGCGGCCGGCACCACCTTGTGGCTGGCCGACGAGCGCACCATCGCGTCACACGTGGTCCCGACGATCACAAAGGCCGCCCAGGCGGCGGGCCGCCCTGCTCCCCGGATTCTGGCCGGCGTCCCCGTCTGCCTGTGCCGCGACGACGAAATCGACGCCGCCATTGCGCGCACGAACCGCACGCTCAGCGAAGTGGAGGCATCCCCGAACTACGTGCGGCTGATGGAGCACGGCGACGCCAACAGCATCGGGGATGTCCTCGTCTGCGGCAGCGAGGCCACGATGGAGAAGCGGCTGCGCAGCTTCGCCGACGCCGGCCTTACCGACTTCAACGCGCGGGTGGTGCCCCTGGGCGAAGGCCGGGACGAGATCAAGGCCTCAGCGGAGCGGACCCGCGAGTTCCTCGCCGCCGTCGCTCCCGCGCTTCGGGACTGAACTCCCCCTTCGCCCTCAGCCACGCCGGCGGGTCACGATACCGGCCGAGAGGAACTCCCAGAGCTGCGTGGCGGCGTGGTCGCCGTTCGCGGGTTCCTCGCTGCCGCTGATGGTGTGTGCGTAGGCCGCGTTGAACATGATCGTCGACAGGATCACGCCGGCCACTTCCGCGTGGTTCAACCCGGAGGGTACGTCCCCGGCCTTCGCCGCGTCGTCGAGGACGGTCTCGAGCAGGGAGACGAGCGGGACGAACGCCCGTGACGCCTCGGTCTGGTGGGCGGTCAGCAGCTGGTGGCAGAACTCGGCCATCACCGGAGTGGGATTGTTCTTCGACGGCCGGCCCTTGGGTGCGGGCAGGCACATGCGGTAGTACTCGACGACGAAGGTGTGCAGTCGTTCGAGGGGGGTGTCCTGGCGGGCGAGATGCTCTTCGAGTCGGTCCGCCGTCGAAAGGATCGCCTCGTCGAAGAGGGCGAGGAGCAACTCGTGCTTGCCCGCGAAGTACTGATAAAAGCTCCGCAGCGACTGCCCCGACCGGTCGACCACCTCCTGGACGGTGAACTCCTTGCCGGACTCGGCCCGGGCCAGCAGCTCGAAGCCGGCGTCGAGAAAGCGCTGGACACGGCCCTCGCTCCGCAAGCGGGCCGAGTCGAGGGACCGCGCCACGGCCAGATCGCGCCGCCTGACCGGCTCAGTGGCCGCGGCCGCGCCTACCGAAGGATCGTCAGCTGACATCAGGTCAGCTTAACGGCTGTTGTCCCTATTTGAGAGCATCACTCTCCCCAGACTGGACCTCGTTGAGAAGAAAATCTGCAATCGCACTTCCGTCCGAACGCCATGGGATGCCGGCCCTCGTCGGCCGCCCCACTCGAAGGTAGACAGGCAATTGCAGTTTAAGAGAATGCTGTTATCGTGGCCGGAAAGTGCCTGGCGGGAAGCCGGATCACCCAGGACAGGATCGAGGAGAGCGCGGGCCCATGGACCAGTCCCAGATCGCGGACATCACGGAGATCGAGCAATTGCTCGCCCGCTATGCCATCGCCATGACCCGGGACGACATCGATGCGGTCGTCGATGTCTTCACCCACGACGGGACCTACCGCGCCTTCGGCGACACGTACGCCCTCGACGACTTTCCCGCCCTCGTCCGGGCCGCTCCGAAGGGCCTCTTCCTCACGGGCACGCCCACGCTCGAGCTCGACGGTGACGCCGGCACGGGGATGCAGACACTCTGCTTCGTCGATCAGACCACCCATGACATGCGCATCGGCTACTACACGGACACGTACCAGAGGACTGCACTGGGTTGGCGGTTGCACACCCGCGCCATGACCTTCCTGCGGCGCAGCGGCGCCCGCGACTCCGGGGAGCCGCACGACCCGACGCGTCCCCCACCCTCGGCGGACGCGCCCGGGTAGCGGCCGCGATGGAGCTCGAGAAATTCAAGGCGGCCGTCGACGACTGGCTGGACGAGCACGAGAGCGAACTCGCCGGCGCGTACGAGGGGATCGGGACGCTCGACGAGCAGATGGCACAGCTGCGCAAGGTGCTGCGGTTGACCTACGACGCCGGCTTCATGCGCATGGGCTGGCCGGAGCGCGTCGGTGGGCTGGGCGGCTCCAACCTCCTGCGCGCCTATCTGGGAGAGGTACTCACGGCGCGCGACCTCGTCGAGCCGGGAATCTACTCCATGCCCGAGGTGCTGGCTCCGACGATGATCGACTACGCGCCAGACGAACTGGCGGCTGCGATGGTGCCGCGCCTCCTGCGCGGCGAGGAGATCTGGTGTCAGGGCTTCTCGGAGCCGGGGACGGGGAGCAATCTGGCCTCCCTGGCCTGCAAGGCCACCCAGACGGACGGTGGGTGGAAGATCCACGGCCAGAAGGTGTGGACGAGCCTGGCCCAGTACGCGCAACGGTGCGTACTGCTCACACGCACCGGACCGCTCGAGTCCGCCCACAACGGGATCACCGCGCTGTTCGTCGACATGGACAGCGCAGGCATCACCGTACGGCCGATCGAGACGATGCACGGTGCGCGGGAATTCTGCGAAGTGTTCTTCGACGACGTGAGGGTGCCGGGCAACCGGGTCCTCGGTGAGGTGAACCACGGCTGGTCCATCGCCATGGACCTCCTCCCCTACGAGCGCAGCACGGCGCTCTGGCATCGGGCCTCCTACCTGCAGCGGCGGCTCGAGCGGCTGGTCTCGATCGCCCCGACCGGAACCCTCGACCCCAGCGCGGTCGGCGAGGCCACCGAGCTGCTGTGGGCCTTCCGCGCTCGCTCGCGAGCGACGCAGCGCAGGCTCGCGGCGGGCGAGACCCTGGGGGCCGAGACCTCCATCGACAAGGTGCTCGTGGCGACGGCCGAGCAGGCGGTGTTCGACCTCGTGGCCGAGGGGCTCGGCACTGACGTGGTGCTCGGGGACGACCCGGTCAGCCGGCGCTGGCGAGCCGAGTTCCTCTACTCCCGCGCCGCTACCATCTATGGCGGCAGCGCCGAGATCCAACGCAACATCATCGCCCGCAGGCTGCTCGACCTCGGGGCCGACCGCTGATGGAGGCGGCAGAGCGCGCGCTGTTCGAGAGCGGCGTGCGGCACGCGACCGAGACGGCCAGCGCTGCCACGCTCGACGCGGCACTCGACGACCTGGGTTGGCCGGACGCGTTGGACACCGACCGCTCCACCGCCGTCTCCGTCCTCTTCGAATACCTCGGAGCGGCGCACGCCACCTCGGGCGCGCTCGACTGGCTGCTGGCCGCTGCGTTGGGAAGGAGCGCCGGGCGTGCTGCCGTCGTCCTGCCGCAGCTCCGGGCGTGCGACCCACCGGGGCGCCGCCGCGGCGACAGGTGCCTGGTGCAGGGCTTGGGCACCGAGGCACTGGCGCGCTCCGAGACGGCACTCGTGGTGGCCCGAACGGGAACCGGGGTCTCGGCGTTCGCCGTCAGATCCGAGGTGCTGGAGCGCCGACCGGTGCACGGTCTCGACCCTGCGCTCGGCCTGGTCGAGGTCACCGGTGCCTTCCACGTCGCCGAGACGGTCGACGAGGAGCCGGTCGACTGGGCCGGCGCAGTCGCCGTCGGGCAACTCGCCCTCGGCGCCGAGCTCGTCGGCACCGCGCGCGCCATGCTCGAGCTCGCACGCGTGCACGCACTGGAACGCATCCAGTTCGGGCGTCCCATTGGGACCTTCCAGGCGGTGCGCCACCGGCTGGCCGAGTGCCTCGTGGCCGTGGAAGCCGCCGCCGCCTTGCTCGACGCCACCTGGGACGACCCCTCCCCCGTGACGGCCGGCATGGCCAAGGCGTTCGCCGGACGGTCCGCCCGGAGCGCGGCCCGCCACTCCCAGCAGGTGCTGGCGGGCATCGGATTCACCACCGAGCACCCCCTGCACCTCTTCATCCGGCGGGCGATCACGCTGGACCAGCTGCTCGGCGCCGGAAGACTGCTCACGCGCCAGCTCGGGACGGACATCCTGCGCAGCGGCTCGCTGCCACCTGCCTTCCCACTCTGACAGCGTCGGGGGGGGGCGGCCACACGACCGCTCGATTATGCTCATGACACTTTTTGATAATTAGGTTTCCACTCTGTGAGAAACCCCCGAGAGACAGGGGTCGGGCATGACGGCAGCAGCGAGCCACGAACAACGGATGCTCGTGGACGGCAAGCTCAGGGAGTCCGACACGGGCCGGACCTTCGACAACGTCAACCCCGCCACCGAAGAGGTCCTCGGGCAGGTGGCCGACGGCTCGACCGCAGAGATGCGCCGGGCGATCGACGGCGCCCGGCGCGCCTTCGACGAGACCGCGTGGTCGACCAACCGCGAGCTGCGCCGCGGTGCCTCTCCCAGTTGCAGGATGCGCTCGAGAAGGAGCGCGAGGAGCTACGCGAGGAGCTCATCCTCGAGGTGGGCTGCCCGCGCATGACCACGCACGCCAACCAGCTCGACATCCCGCTGGACGGCGCGCTGCGCTACCCGATCAAGCTCATTGACGAGTTCCCCTGGAGGACCGACCTGAGCGAGATCGTCGACCGGCGGGGCACGGCGAACACGCGCCAGATCTGGAAGGAGCCGATCGGTGTCGTGGGGGCGATCGTGCCGTGGAACTTCCCGCTCGAGGTGACCCTGAACAAGCTCGGGCAGGCTCTGGCCACCGGCAACACGGTGATCCTCAAGCCTGCGCCCGACACACCGTGGAACGCCACCCGCCTGGGCCGACTCGTCGCCGAGCAGACCGACTTCCCGGCCGGCGTCGTCAATGTCGTGACATCCGCCGACCACCTGGTCGGCCAGGAGCTGACGCTGTCCCCGAAGGTCGACCTGATCTCGTTCACGGGCTCGACCGCGGTGGGCAAGCGCATCATGGAGAAGGGCGGCGCAACCCTCAAGAGGACGTTCCTCGAGCTTGGTGGGAAGTCGGCGACCATCGTGCTCGACGACGCCGACTTCGCGACATCCGTGCCGTCAGGGATCGCGGTCTGCTTCCACGGCGGCCAGGGCTGTGCGATCCAGACGCGCATGCTGCTCCCCCGCTCGCGCTACGAGGAAGGTGTGGAGATATTGATGGCCACCCTGTCCTCCGTGGCTTACGGGGATCCGCAGCGGCCCGACGTCATGATGGGACCACTCGTCTCGGCCACACAACGTGACCGCGTCCTCGGCTATATCGAGAAGGGCGTCAATGAGGGGGCCACACTGGCCCTCGGAGGCGGGCGGCCGGCCGCGCTCCCGAAGGGCTGGTACGTCGAGCCGACACTCTTTACCGACGTCGACAACTCCATGACGATCGCCCAGGAGGAGATCTTCGGGCCGGTCCTCGTGGTCATCCCCTTCGGTGACGACGACGACGCCGTGCGGATCGCCAACGACAGCGTCTACGGACTCTCCGGCGGCGTGTTCTCCGGGTCGCTCGAACGCTCGCTGCGCGTCGCTGAGCGCGTCCGCACCGGGACGTTCGCCGTGAACGGGGGCATGCCGATCGGCCAGGCCGACATGCCTTTCGGGGGGTACAAGCACAGCGGGATCGGCCGCCAGAACGGGCTCGCTGGGTTCGACCAGTACCTCGAGACCAAGTCCGTGGCGTGGCCGACACCCCAGTAGGCCGCCCGGCCGTGCCGTGAGCAACCACGACCCAATCCTCCGGCACCACGGGTATCACTCGCTCCGGATCGCCCGCGTCGTCGCCGAGACGCACGACGCCAGCTCATTCGTCCTCGACGTCCCCGAGGAACTCCAGGAGATCTTCCGCTACCGGCCCGGGCAGTTCTGCACCTTCCGCGTGCACGTCGACGGCGACGAGCAACTCCGCTCGTACTCCATGTCCAGTGCGCCCGAGACGGACCGTGACCTCACCGTCACCGTCAAGCGGGTGACGGGCGGGCTGGTCTCCAATTGGTTCCTCGACAACCTTTCGGAAGGGGACACGCTCGAGCTCACGAAGCCCGCTGGCGTCTTCTGCCCGCAGGAGTCGGACCGCCCCGTGCTCGGTTTCTGCGGCGGCAGCGGCATCACGCCCGTGATGTCGATCGCCAAGCAGGTGCTCGTGACGACGCAACGTTCGGTCCGGCTCCTCTACGCCAACCGCGACCAGAGGTCGGTCATTTTCGACGGTGCCTTCACCGATCTCGGCGCCGCGCATCCGGACCGGCTGGAGGTCCGGCGCCACTTCGATGCCGACGAGGGGTTCCTGACGCCCGAGGCCATTTCCCACTTCGTCACCACCGACCTCGAGGCCGACTGCTACATCTGTGGGCCAGGCCCCTTCATGGACCTCGTGGAGTCGACGTTGCAGACGCTCGGCATCGAGCAGGAGCACATCTTCATTGAGCGCTTCCTGGTTGAGCAGGCGGAGAAGACGGACGCGCTGATCGTCGACGAGGCAGCCGACGTCGACGACGCGGTCGCGGTGCCGGAAGAAGTGACAGTGCTGCTCGGAGGCAAGACGACGGTGGTCCGCTACCAGCCGGGCGACACCCTGCTCGAGACGGCCCGGCGCGGCGGCCTGCGCCCGCCGTTCTCCTGCGAGGCCGGCAACTGCGCCACCTGTATGGCCTTCTTGAAGGAGGGTTCGGCCCGCATGCGGGCGAACAACGCGCTCACGCCTGAGGAGGTGGAGGAGGGCTGGGTCCTCACCTGCCAGGGCCTGCCGACGGGCTCGGCGGTGACGGTCGAATACGAAGCGATGTGACCCGGGTTCAGGGCCCGGGCTCAACCAGGAGATCGAGATACGCAGCGCCAGCGTCGGGCACCCGTGGCTGCCCCCAGCACTCGACGGGGAACGACACCATGACCATGGAGTACAGCAGGTGGAGCAGGTTCACCGCGTCCTCGGTCAGCTCGTCGAGGGGAAACTGGTCCAGGTAGGTCATGGCCGCATCGGCCCGGGGCATGGCGGCGTCATAGAGCGCCTGCATCTCGTCCATGGTGCTGGCCAGCCGCGCCGCGTAGCGCTCACGCTCGGTGGGCAGGCACCACTTGGCGGCGAACGGCTCCAGAGCGGAGAACTCGCTCGGCAACAAGGTCGTGTCCATCTGTGTCATACCTCCACGTCCTGCTTCTTCTTGTAGTCGTCCACCCACTCTTGAGCCACCTTGTGCATGTGGCGGCAGAGCACCTCCTGGTCCATAAGGGGGAAGCGCTCGATGACACGTGACTCGAGCATCGTCTGCGTCGCCTCGAGCGTGTTGGCGTCCTGCAGCCCGAACTCCTTGAAGGTGACGGCCGCGTTCTCGTGGGCCACTCGCTCCCGAGCCGTCGTGGCCGGGACGAAGTACAGCGTGCCCTCGAACACGTGCTCGTTGGGTGCGACGGGCCAGTAGTGGTACGTGAGGTACCAGTTCTGTCCCCAGACGAGGATGACGAAGTTCGGCCAAAGCTGGAACGAGTCGAGTCCCCAGGGATCGCAGCCGGCCGGGTTGATGCCGGCATCCTTCGGATCGAAGTCGAGATCGGGTGCATCCCAGGGCCCGAAGAGCCCACTGCGAGTCACGCGGTCCATGGGCTTGGTCATGTTCTCCGCCAGGTTCCAGGGATGGATGCCGGCCGTGCTCACCAGTCGGTGCGGACCGTCGATGTTGTAAGCGGGCGCCTCGAACCCCGCCTGCGCGGCGGCGATCGACCAGTCCGGCGGTGACTGCTTCGCGTGGAGAATGGGTGCGTGGTAGAACTCCTGGAAGGCGTCCATGTAGAGCTTCCAGTTGCTCTTGACATTGGCGCGATAGAAGTAGCGCTCGGTCAACTTTTCGAACGGGTAGTTCTCCATCTTGGTCACCATCGGCCCGAGGAAGTCGCGCAGCGACTGTTCCGGCTCCTTGGCCAGGTTGACGAAGATGAACCCCGCCCAAATGTCGCAGTGCACCGGGACGAGGCCGTAGTCCGCCTTGTTCAGGTCGAAGAACTCCTGCTCCTGTTGGACGAACGAGCACGCGCCGTCGAGGTCGTAGCGCCAGGCGTGGTACTTGCAGACGAACTGACGCGTGGTGCCGCTGGTCTCTTCCTTGGGATAGTCGTTCCAGACCAGCTTGTTCCCCCGGTGCCGGCACATGTTGTAGAAGGCACGGACCTCGCCGTCCTTCCCTTTCACCACGACGACGGAGGTCTTGGCGACGGCGAGCTCCTTGGTGAAGTAGCTCCCCGTGCGCGGGAGCTGCTCGACACGCCCCACGTTGAGCCACGCCCGCTTGAACACGGCCTCTCGCTCCAGCTCGAAGAACTCCTGCGAGATGGAGTCCTCGTAATTCATCGGCTCGGTCCCGAGGTCGAAGTGCTCCGTCCAGCTGCCTTCGGGTGGCTTGGGCCAACGTGGCATGAGTTGGGTCCTCTCTGCGTGGCTTCGTTGACGGTGCCGATGGTAGCACTGCTCTCTGCAGATGAGAAGACCGTTTCCAGATCGGACCGCCGCCGTCCCGCCCGCGCCGGAGCGGTGCCTCTCGCTGCCTCGGTGCTCGTTGGCCCTTCGAGGGATTTGGTGTCATAGTGCTGACATCAAAGAGCGCAGGGGGACGCCCGTGACGACGACCAGCACCAACGACGTCTACTTCGACCCGTACGACGTGGCCATCAACGCCGACCCGTACCCGGTGTTCCGCCGGCTGCGCGAGGAGTCGCCGCTCTATTACAACGAGGCCCACGACTTCTACGCCGTGAGCCGCTTCGAAGACGTGGAGCGGGGCTTGCTCGACGCTGCGACCTACATCTCGGGACGGGGCGCCATCCTCGAGCTGATCAAGGCGGGCATCGAGATGCCGCCGGGGATCCTGATCTTCGAGGACCCCCCGACCCACACCATCCACCGCCGCCTGCTCTCGCGGGCCTTCACGGCGCGGCGCGTCAACGAGCTGGAGGGCAAGATCCGCGAGTTCTGCGCCCGCAGCCTCGACCCGCTCGTCGGGGGGGCGGCTTCGACCTGATCGCCGAGCTCGGCGCGCAGATGCCGATGCGCACGATCGGCCTGTTGCTCGGGATCCCCGAGGGCGACCAGGAGGCCATCCGTGACCACGTCGACTCGACGCTGCGCACCAAGGCGGGAGAACCGATGCAGGTCACCTCGGACTTCGTCACCGGCGAGATGTTCGAGGAGTACATCGACTGGCGGGCCGAGCACCCCTCCGACGACATCATGACGGAGTTGCTGCAGGCGGAATTCGAAGACGAGACCGGGACGCTCCGCCGGCTCACCCGCAACGAGGTGCTGACGTACGTCAACGTGGTGGCCGGTGCCGGCAACGAGACGACCACCCGACTCATCGGTTGGGCGGGCTCGATTCTGGCGGCGCATCCGGAACAGCGACGTGAGCTCGTGGCTGATCCTTCGCTGATTCCGGGCGCGATCGAAGAGCTCCTGCGCTACGAGTCACCCGCACCCCACGTCGGCCGGTACATGACCCAGGACATGGAGCACCACGGCGTGACGGTCCCGGCGGGCAGCGCCATCCTTTTCCTGATCGGGGCGGCCAACCGGGATGACCGGCGCTTCCCCGACGGCGACCGCTTCGACATCCATCGCCGGGACGGGCAGCACCTGACCTTCAGCTACGGGATCCACTTCTGCCTGGGTGCCGCGCTGGCGCGGTTGGAGGGTCGGGTGGCGCTCGAAGAGCTGCTGGCCCGGTTCCCGGAATGGGACGCCGACCTGGACAGTGCCCGGCTCTCCCCGACCTCGACGGTCCGTGGCTGGGAGACGCTGCCGATCTCCACGCCGTAGCCCGATGGGTCTTCCATGACGATGGTGCGCGCGCAACACGGCCAAGCCGGCCTGAGGCCATGACGCCCCTGCCGACGACGGAATGCCCCGGCCCCGCAGCCGGGGACCGGGCCAGGCGCCCGTACGACAGCTCGCTCAGGCGCCAGCGCGCCACCGAGACGCGGGAGCGCATCATCGCGGCCGGGTCCGCATTGCTGCGCGGCTCGTCGGTGCGGGACTGGCAGGGATTGACCATGCGGGCCGTGGCCCAGAAGGCCGGGGTCAACGAGCGCACCGTGTACCGCCACTTCGCCAACGAGCGGGGCCTCCACGACGCGGTGATGCACCGGTTGGAGGAGGAGGCCGGGATCGAGCTCCACGGCATGCAGCTCGAAGACGTGGCAGAGGTGACGGCCCGCATCTTCGAGCATGTCTCGTCATTCCCTTCCGACGCGCGGCAGCCGCTCGATCCGACGCTCATGGATGCGAAGCAGCGACAGCACGACGCCCTCCTGGCGGCCGTCGCCGCACGTGCCGAGTCGTGGCCCGAGCCGGACCGCACTCTCTTCGCGGGGGTCCTCGACGTCCTCTGGAGCGTCGCCAGCTACGAGCGCCTAGTCGTGGACTGGCAGATCGAGCGCACCGACGCCACCCGCGCCATCACCTGGGTGATCGGGCTCCTCCGCCAGGCCGTCGCGGCGACGCCCGACGGGCTTCCCCACACCTAGCCGTCGGACTCCCCCGGCGCCGCGGCCAACGAGGCCTTGTGCAGCGTGTTGGCGGCGAGGCGCATGTGCGCGGCGTCGACCAACTTGCCGTCGCGCCCGATGGCGCCGACACCGCCGGCCTCGGCCTCCCGATACGTCGCCATCGCCTCCCGGGCCTCCGCCACCTCGTCCGGCGTCGGGGAGAAGACCTCGTTGGCCAGGGGGACCTGGCTCGGGTGGATGGCCCACTTGCCGTCGTACCCGAGCGCGCTGGCCTGCAGCGCGGACCGCCGGTAGCCCTCGGGGTCCTGGTAGGCGGGGTACGGCGCGTCGATGGCGTCGATCATGGCGGCCCGCGCCGCGGTCAGCACCTGCACCCGGGCGAAGTGCCAGAAGTCCCCCGGATAGGGCACGACGGGCTCGAAGTTGCCGTCGACGCGGGCGTGGAGCGAGGCCGAGAGGTCGCCGGCACCGAAGATCAGCGCTTCCAGGCGCTCGCTCGCCTGGGCGATCTCGAGCGCGTTGGCCAATCCCTCCGCTTCCTCGATCAGGATCTCCAGCCCGATCGGCCGGGACAAGCCGAGCTTGGACTCGAGCTGCGTCAGGAGCACGTCGACCCACCACACGTCGCGGGCCCGCCGCACCTTCGGCACGATCAACACCTCAACCGCAGCGCGTGCCCCGGTCACGACCTCAATGATGTCGCCATGGCACCACGGCGTGTCGAGGCCGTTCACGCGAACGGCCCGGACGGTCCTCCCCCAGTCCTGTCCCGTCAGCGCGCCCACCGCGATCGAACGGGCGGCTTCCTTCGCCGAGGGCGCGCAGGCGTCCTCGAGGTCGAGGAAGACGAGGTCGGCGCCGGAGGACGCCGCCTTCTCGCACATGCGCTCGCTACTCGCCGGTGTGGCCAGCTCGGAACGTCGGGCTCGCGGTGCGCGCATGGTGCTCCTTGCTCGAGGACTCAGATGGTTCCGGCGGCCCGCAACGCCTGGAGGCGTCCGGCGTCGAGCCCGAGGAGGCCACCGTAGACGGCGTCGTTGTCGGCCCCGATGCCCCGGCCCAGATGGTCGACGCCCCCCGGGGTCTCGCTCAGCAACGCCACGGGGCCCTGGACCGTCGTGACCCCGAGGTCGGGGTCCTCCACCTGGATGAACGAGCCGCGCTCCCGCAGGTGCTCGTCGGCGAGCAACTGCTCGGCGTCGTACACGGGGGCCGCCGCCACGTCGGCCTGCTCGAACACGCGCATGACCTCGTCCAACGTTCGGGCGCCTATCCACTGCGCCACCATGTCGTCGATCTCGTCACCGTGGGCCTGGCGGCGGATCGAATCGACGTAGTCCTCGTCCTCGGCCAGATCCGGCCGCCCGACGGCCCGGTAGAGGCGCATCACGATGTTGGGCGACGCGCTCGAGAGGGCGACCCACCTGTCGTCCGCCGTGCGGTAGGCGTTGCGCGGCGCGCTGGCGTCGAGCCGGTTCCCGACACGGCCGGGGACGATCCCGAGCTGGCTGTAGGCCAACGTCGACGTCTCGATGAGGCGTGCGAGCGGCTCCACGAGGTTCACGTCGACCAGCTGGCCGGTGCCACCGTGCAGGTCGCGGTGATAGAGCGCCATCATCACGGCGAACGTGGCCGACTGGGCTGCAATCCCGTCGGCCAGGAAGAACGGGGGCAGTGTCGGAGGGCCGTCGGGCTGACCCGTCACATGGGCGAAGCCGCTCATGGCCTCGGCCAGCGTGCCGAAGCCGGGCCGGTCACTCGCCGGCCCGCCGCCCCCGTAGCCGCTGATGTGGAGCATGACGAGATGCGGATGCGCCCGGTGCACGGACTCGTAGTCGAGCCCCCACCGGGTAAGCGCACTCGGCCGATTGTTGACCACCAGGACGTCACTGACGTCGAGCAGGCGATGGAAGAGCTCCTGGCCCTCGCCATGGCGCAGGTCGAGGGTGACGCAGTGCTTGTTGCGACCGACGCTCTTCCAGAACAGCCCGATCCCGTCCTTCTGGTGACCCCAGGTCCGCAGCGGGTCACCGGCACCCGGCTGCTCCACCTTGATCACCTCGGCGCCGAATTCGCCAAGCGCCGTCGCCACCATCGGGCCGGCGGCCAGCGTGGCCGCGTCGACGACGCGCAGGCCCCGCAGCGGTCGAACCGCTTCAGGCACGATGCGAGGACTCGGGACGGTCGAGTCCGAGATGCTCCCGGAGCGTCGAGCCGGTGTAGTGGTCGCGGAAGACACCCCGGCGCTGCAGCTCGGGCACCACCAGGCGGACGACGTCCTCGTAGGCGCCCGGCGAGTGGGTGGCGGCGATGACGAAGCCGTCGCAGGCGCCGCCGTCGAACCACGCCTCCATCTGGTCGGCGATGTCCGGACCGGTGCCGACGAAGCGCGGCCCCTGCAGGAGCGTGGCGCGGTGCCCGGCCAGGTCGGCCAAGGTCACCGTGTCGCCACCGATGTGCGTCCTGATGTTCTGCACGAGGCCCCGGATGCCCGAGACGGACTCGATGAGCTCGTCGGTGATCGGCGCATCGAGCGCCAGCCCGGAGAAGTCGTAGTTCATGAGTTCGGACAAGAGCGTGAGCGAGGCCATCGGGTCGACGAGGTCGTTCAGGAAGAGCTGCTCGCGCTCCTCGGCGTGGTCCTTGGACTCCCCGACCACGGTGTAGGCCATCGGGAGCATCTTGATGTTCTCGGGGTCGCGGCCGTGCTCACCGATCTTCTCCTTCTGATCCTTGTAGTGGGCACGGGCGACGTCGATTCCGGGATCGCCCGTGAAGATCAGCTCCGCCCATTTGGCGGCGAACTCGCGGCCTCGACCCGACGACCCCGCCTGCATGAGGACAGGCCGGCCCTGCGGCGTCCGGGGCACCGTCAACGGGCCGCGCACATCGAACCACTCCCCCTCGTAGTTGAGCTCGTGGACCTTGTCGGCATGGGCGAACAGCGGCGTCTCGCGGTCGAGCACCAACGCGTCGTCGTCCCAGCTGTCCCAGAGTCCGGTCGTCGCCTCGAGAAATTCCTCGGCGCGGTCGTAGCGCGCGTCGTGCGCCAGATGCTCCTTGAGGCCAAAGTTCTGCGCCTCGCCGTCGTTCACCGACGTCACCACGTTCCAGGCGGCCCGGCCGCCCGAGAGGTGGTCGAGCGTGGCGAACGTCCGGGCGACGTGGAACGGCGAGTAGTAGGTCGTCGAGTACGTCGCCCCGAGCCCGATGTTCCTGGTGGCCGCGGCCACGATGCCGAGCACGATGCTCAGGTCCAGCTTCACCGGGCGGGCGCCGGTGCGGACGGCCTCGGCGACCGACCCGCCGTAGATGCCGGGCATGGCCAGGCGGTCGTCGAAGAACATCAGGTCGAAGCACCCGTCCTCGAGCGTTCGCCCGAGCTTCTCGTAGTAGCCCGCCGTGAGGAACCCGTGCTCGGTGGCGGGGTGGCGCCATGAGCCCGCATAGACCGTGGCGTTCCCGGCCTGCATGAACCCCACCAGCGCCATCTGCCGTCGTCTGCTGTCGGCCATCAGTCCCCCTTTCGGGCAAGCACCGAACTTAATATGTAATATTTCAGATATCAAACTTGTCACGACCACCGTCCGGGCCCAGGCGGCCAACGAGCTGCGCGACCGGATCCTCACCGGCCGGCTGCAGCCGGGTGACCGCCTGGACCTCGATCAGCTGACGGCCGAGTTCGGCATCAGCCGGACCCCGATCAGAGAAGCCCTGCTCGAGCTGTCCTACGAGGGTCTCGTCGAGATCACGCCGCGCAGCGGCATGGCGGTGGTCGGCATCACCCCGCAGGACGCGGTCGATAACTTCGCCGTCCTCGCCGCCCTGGGCGGTAAGGCGGCCGAGATGGCCACCACCCGCATCACGCCGAGAGAGTTGGCCGAGTTGGCCGAGTTGGCCGATGCCATCGAGGGCTCCGACGATGTCGTCGCCGCCAACCGCCACTTCCACCGGGCTTTGAACCTGGCAGCCCGGTCCCCCCGGCTCCTCACCTACCTGCGCCAGGCCGTCCGGGTGGTGCCCGGTAACTACTTCGAGCTCTTCCCCGAAGCGGAGCAGCGCAGCAAAAAGGAGCACGCCGCGCTGCTCGACGCGATGACGCGCGGCGATGCGCACGCCGCCCGCGCCATTGCCGAAGCGCACGTGCTTTCCGCCGGGGAAGCCCTCGGTGACTGGTTGGCCGATCGGGCGGCCCAGCACCGGGCCGAGACACCTCCCGCCTGAGGCTGTTCGCTCGAGACCAGCCCGTCAGTCGGGCATCGGCGGGGCGTGGGTCAGTTCGCCTTGTCGCGCTGGGACGAGAGCACCTTGTCGAGGTTGGCCCGGAGCTCCGGAGTCGTGAACGACCGGTCCTCCGCGCTGAGCGCGAAGTCGAGCGCCGCCAGCACCGCCCGCTCCAGCTGGATGTTGATGATCCGCTTGGTGTCCTCGACCGCGCCCTTGGGCAGCCGGGCGATGCGGTGCGCGCAGGCCATCGCCCGGTCCAGCACCTCGTCGTCCGCACAGACGTGATTGACCAGGCCGATCTCGGCCGCCCGCGCCGCCGGGATCCGGTCCCCCGTCAGCGCGTACTCCTTGGCCAGCTGCAGGCTGGTGAGCAGCGGCCACACCACGGGGCCGCCGTCGGCCGCCACCAGGCCGAGGGCCACGTGCGGGTCGGCCAGATGCGCACTCTCCGCCATGAAGACGATGTCGGAGAGGGCGACCAGGCTGCAGCCGAGCCCGACGGCCGGGCCGTTCACGGCGGCGACGATCGGCAGCCGGCACGCCACCATGCCGGTCACGATCTGCCGGCCGTGCGTGAGCGTCAGGTGCCGCAGCTCGGCATCCCTGGACAACTCGTCGATGTAGCCGAAATCACCGCCGGCCGAGAAGGCCTGCCCGGCGCCCGTGATCACCGCCACCCGCGCGTCGTCGTCGGCGTCGAGCTGCGGGAAGAGTGCGGCCAACCCCGCGTGCAGGACGTGGTTGGTGGCGTTGAGGTCGTCAGGCCGGTTCAGGGTGATGATCCGGACCGGGCCATCCGAGCGCACCTGCAGCTCGTCGGGTACCTCGTAGGTGGTCATGATGTCGGTAGCTCCAGGATTCGGCTGGCGATGAGATTGCGCTGTATCTGCGACGTGCCCCCCATGACGCTCTGGGCGCGACTGTAGAGGTACACCTTGAGCCAGGTGTCATCCGCGTCGGCGTGGACCGCGCCGCCGACGGACAGTGCCGCATGGCCCACGGCCTGCTCGGCCGCGGTCATCAGGAGCTTGTCGACGGAGCCCTCGGGTCCGTGCGACACGCCGCCAAGGCGGTCCGAGAGCCGGCGGCTCACGTGGCAGCGCAGCATCTCGGTCTCCACCACCGCCCACGCCAGGTCCCGCGCCTGCTCGGGACCGAACGCGTACGGGTCTTCCCCGACGACGTGCACCAGCTCGTTGACGAGCTTGCCGTAGCGCGCCACATAGCCGAGCTCACCGGGTTCGCGTTCGTGGCTGACCACCGTCATGGCCAGGCGCCAGCCCTCGCCGGGCTCGCCGACCATGTTGGCCGCGTCGACCCGGGCACCCTCGAAGAGCACCTCGCCGAACTCGCGCGTGACGCCGTTGATCATGCGCAACGGCCGCTGCTCGATGGCGGGCTGGCCCATCGGCACGATGAAGGCCGAGAGACCGCGATGCGTGGCGACGTCGGGGTCGGTCCGGGCCAGGACCAGGCACCAGTCAGCGGCATCCGAGTAGCTCGTCCACACCTTGTGACCGGTGATCACGTACTCCGGACCGTCCGGCACGGCCCGTGTCCGCAGCGAGGCCAGGTCGGACCCCGCATCGGGCTCGCTGAAGCCCTGGCACCAGCGCTCCCGGCCGCTCACGAGCCCCGGCAGGAAGCGGCGGCGGATGTCCTCGTTCCCGTGCCGCAGGATCCCCTGGACCAGATACCCGACGCTGGGCCTCGGTGGCGTCCCGGCCATGATGAGCTCCTCGTCGAGGATCACCTCGTAGACGCTGGGCAGCCCGTGCCCGCCGACCTCGGTCGGCCAGGACAGGCCGAAGAAGCCGGCGTCGTAGAGCGTCCGGTGCCAGGCGGCCTGCCCGGCCCAGTACTCGTCGGCCGTCGACGACGGCGGAAGGCCCGGGTTGTTGCGTCCGAGCCACTCGCGCAGCCGCAACCGGAACTCCCGCTCCTCGGGGGAATCAGCGAAGTCCATCACCGGCTCCGATGCCGCGGGCGGCCAACACCCGGGCGAGGCTGGGGCCCACCCCACCGAGCACGTCGCTCGAGAGCAGGGCGCGGCGCAGGAAGACGTGGGCGAGGCAGTCCCAGGTGTTGCCGATGCCGCCGTGCACCTGAATGGCCGTCTCGCACACCGAGCGCGCCGCCCGGGTGCAGTAGGCCTTGGCGGCCGACGCCGCGTCCAGCGCGGCGGGGCCCGGCAGCGCGTCGACCGCCCATGCGGCGTGGAGCGCGATGCTCCGGGAGCCCTCCATGGCGACGTGGGCGTCGGCCAGCAGATGTTGGACCGCCTGAAAGGATCCGATGGCCGCTCCGTACTGGCGGCGCTCGCGGGCGTAGTCGGACGTCAGCGTCAGCGCCCCGCGCATCACGCCGACCAGGTCCGCACTCGTGACGGCGAGACCGAGGCTGCGCCACGTCGCCTCGTCGTCGGGATGGAGCGATCGGGACTGCCCGTCGACGGCCGTGACGGCCGCCAGCGTGTGCCAACTCGCGGTGGGCCGGGTCAGGTCGATCCCGACGGCTTCGCCCGGGAGCGGAGCCGTTCCGATCGTGTACCCGAGCGCCGCCCCCTCGAGCACCAGCGCGGAGGCCGCCGCGTGGGCGTCGATGGCGACCGCTCCCGGCGGCACCCTCCCGTTCTCGGCCGTGGCGGGCTGCACGAGGTCGGCGGTCAGTGCGACCGTCTCGGGCTCGGCCGCCGTCGGCGCCCCGGTCAGGCGACGGAGCTCCGCCGCCATGGTCGGGCCGAGAAAGGCGGCATCAGCAAGGCCCCGACCGAGCTCCTCGGCCACGACGGCGACCTCCACCGCCGACGCCCACGGAGCCCCCTCGTCCGTCGCCGTCCGCAGTTCGCGCCAGCCGGACGCGCTGGCCGCAGCATCGAGCTTGGCGGCGCGCTCGCGGTCGTCGAGCGCGGCCACGCCGTGCACACCCAGGCGATCGACGACCTGCGCGGCGGCAGCGCGCAACGCCTCCTGCTCGGCCGAGAGGCGGACGTCCATTTAGTCGGCCTGCGCGGTCGCAACGGTCGGCGCCCCCCAGTCATCCCTGAGCGTCCGGCGCAACACCTTGCCCGACGGCGTCCGGGGGATGGCGTCGACGAGGACGACGCGGTGCAGGCGCTTGTAGGTGGCCAGGGTGTCAGCGACGAGTCGTTCGAGGTCCGCCGCGGTGACGTCGGAACCGGGCTGTAGGTGGACCGCCGCCACCGGGACCTCGCCGCTTCGCTCGTCAGGCACGCCGAAGACCGCGCAGTCGATCACGGCGGGGTGGCCGTGCAGCACGGCTTCGATCTCGGCCGGCGCGACCTGGAACCCGCTGACCTTGATCATCTCCTTGCAGCGGTCGGTCAGGTGGACCCAGCCCTCGGGCTCGAGCCAACCGACGTCACCCGTCCGGTACCAGCCGTCGTCGAATGCGGCGGCCGTGGCCTCGTCGGGCAGGTAGCCGGCCATGGCCGACGCGCTCTTCACCTGGATCTCGCCGACGCCTCCGGAGTCGAGGACCGCTCCGGTATCGAGGTCGACGACGCGCAGCGAGACGCCGCCCACCGGGAGCCCGGCGGAATCGAGGCGCCAGCGGTCCGGATCCCCGACCGGGTTGGCCGCGATCACCGGCACCTCGCTGGTCCCGTAGGCGGGGAGCCAGCGGACCCCCGTGCGCGCCGACACCCGCTCGGCGACGCTGGGCGTGATCGGTGTCGCGCCCCACATGATGTAGCGGAGCGACGAGAGGTCGTAGGCCTCGAGGTCCGGGTGATTTGCCATGGCCAAGGCGATCGGGGCGACCGCCATCTCGAGCGTCATCCGGTCCTCTTGGATCCAGCGGAGCTCCTCGTCCAGGTCGAAGCGGCGGTGCAACCGGACGGTGGCTCCCGCCGCGGCCGCGGCCAGCAGGTTCAGCAGCCCGAGGATGTGCGACGGCGGCGTCGCCACCTGGAAGCGGTCGTTCTCGGTCAGCCCCAATGCGGTGACCCAGTGCGCCGTGCCCAGGTCGATCGACCCGTGGGTATGTCGCACCGCTTTGGGGCGATCGGTCGTGCCGGAGCTGAAGACGAGCGCGGCATCGTCGCTCGCCTCGCGCGCGAGCGATGGAGATGGCGCACCGCTGGTGCGGTCGATCACGGCTGCTGCGTGGGCGTCATCGAGGTCCAGCACGGCGTCCGCACCGAGGTGCGCGGACAGCAGACCGGCACCGGGCCCGTCGGCCACGCCGTAGCGGGGCCCGGTGAGGCCGAGCGCGGTGCCAACCTCGAGGGACTTCCAGGACGAGTTGAGCAGGACCGGGGCGGCGCCGACCTTGCTGACGGCATGGACCGTCGCCACGAACTCGGGACGGTTCGACGTCATGACCGCCACGCGGTCACCGCGGCCTACGCCGCGGTCGCCGAGATGCCGTGCCAGCGCGTTGGCGGCCCGGTCGAGCTCCCCGTACGTCCAGCGGTCATCGCCCGCCAGCACCGCCACATGGTCGGGGAACCGGGCCGCCGCCGACTCGAGCCCGTGGTGCATGAGGCTCGTCGGCATGGGGAAACATTCTTCTCCGAATTGAGATTCAGCGTCAACACGTGTGAAGTGTATGGTTATCGCCGTGAGGAAGGCCGCGCCGGACCAGGGCGACCACGGAGGCCGGCCCCCCGCCCGGACGTTCGCCGCCTCGACGTGACCAGCTCCGGTCCGGGAGCCGTCGAAGAGGACGTCCGGTCCGAGATCAACGCGACAATCCGCCGCTTCGTGCAGCGAGAGGTCATCCCGGTCGCCTCCGACCTCGAGCGGTCGGACACGTTCCCGGAGAAGATCGTCGAGCAGATGCGCGAGCTCGGCCTCTTCGGCGTGACCATCCCCGAGCAGTACGGCGGGCTCGGGCTCGACCTGCTGACCTACATCGGCATCATCGAGGAGCTCGCTTACGGCTGGATGAGCCTGACCGGCATCGTCAATACCCACACCATGGCCGCCACCTTGCTCTTGGCGCACGGCACCGAGGAACAGAAGCAACGCTGGCTCCCCTCCATGGCATCGGGTGAACGGCGCGGGGCGCTCTCGCTCTCCGAGCCCGACGCCGGGAGCGACACCCGCAACATCTCCTGCCGGGCCCAGCGGGACGGGGACGAGTACGTCCTCAACGGCAGCAAGGCCTGGGTCACCAACGGGGAGCGGGCCTCCATCGTGGCGCTGGCCGCCCGCTCCGAGGAAGGCATCACCGCCTTCATCGTCGAGAAGGAACCCGGCGCGCGCTTCGAGGGCATTTCGGTCAGCAAGCACATGGGCAAGCTCGGCTACCGCGGCGTCGAGACCGTCGAGATGTCGTATACCGACCACCGCATCCCGGCCGCCAACGTCATTGGCGAACTCGGGCGCGGGCTACCGCAGATCCTCGGCGTGCTCGAGGTGGGCCGTATCAACATCGCGGCGCGGGCGGTGGGCGTGGCCCGGGCCGCCTTCGACGCCGCGCTCGCCTACAGCATGCAGCGCGAGACCATGGGCAAGATCATCGGCGAGCACCAGGCGATCCAGCTGAAGCTGGCCGACATGGCGACCCGCCTGGAGGCGGCCCGGCTGCTGACCCGCAACGCCGCCGAGCGGAGGGCGCAGGGATTGCGCTGCGACGTCGAGGCCGGCATGGCGAAGCTGTTCGCCAGCGAGACGGCGCTCGAACTGAGTACCGATGCCATGCGGATCCTCGGCGGCGTCGGCTACACCACCGAGTTCCCGGTCGAGCGCTTCTACCGCGACGCGCCGCTGATGATCATCGGCGAGGGGACCAACGAGATTCAGCGGATCGTCATCGCGCGGGGCCTGCTGGCCCGCGCCCGCGCTCAGGCCTGAGCCGCTCCCTCACCCTCCCGTCGGAGAGCCAGCTCGGCCAACACCGCCTCGGTGTGCTCGCCGAGGAACGGTGCCGCGGCGGCCGGACGGACGGGCAGGTCAGAGAAGCTCACCGGACCGTTGATCGACCGCCGCGTCGTCCCGTCCGCCCCGTTGCGCAGCTCGAGGAACCCGTCGTTGGCGGCGAGCTGGGGGTCCTGAAGCACGTCCGCCGGCCCTTGGGCCGGTGCCCACCAGACGCCTTCGCGGTCGAAGCGCTCGGCCCACTCGGCCAGGGTGAGCTCGCCCACGATGTCGTCGAGGACGGCGATGACCTCCGTGCGGTTCTTGCGCAGAGCCCTGGCGTCGGTGAAGCGTGGGTCGGTCAGCAGGTCCGGGCGGCCGAGGGCACGGCACACCGTGTCGATGTGCCGGTCCGCCTCGAGACCGGTGAGGAAAAACCAGCGCCCGTCCTTCGTCCGGTAGGAATTCATCAGCGGCGTCTGGTTGGCGTGCCGCGCCTCCGCCTTGGCCACCTTGCCGACGTTCTCCTGGAGGCTGAGGTCCCACCCGAGCACGTAGGTCCCGGTCCTCAGCAGTGACACCTCGACGACGCGCCCGCGTCCGGTCTGGCGTTGCTCGAGCACCGCGGCCAGGAGACCGGCCAGGGCGGCCAGCCCGCTGATGTGGTCCCCGATGCCGCCGCGCGCGTTGAGCGGGACTCCCTCGCTGTTGGCCAGCTGCACGGACAGGCCGGAGCGGGCCCAGAAGGCGCCGATGTCGTAGGCCGGGCGGTTCCGGTCCTCCCCGCGCAGGCCGTACCCGCTGACGCTGCAGTAGACGAGGCGCGGATGGCGGGCGACCGTGGCCGCCGGCTCGAGCCCGAGGCCGTCGAGCGCGTCGGGGCGCAGATTGGTGAGGAAGACATCGGCCGTCGACAGCAGCTCCTCCAGCCGCTCCCGGGCCTCCGGCTCGCGCAGGTCGAGCACGACGCTGCGCTTCCCCCGGTTGTCCTGCGCGAAGGCGGGGTTCGGGAAGTCCTGGCCGATGCCGAGAGACCCGAAGGCGCTGCGCATCGGGTCACCGTTCGGCGGCTCCACCTTGATGACGTCCGCGCCCCAGTCGGCCAGCAGCGCACCCGCCGCGGGCGCGGCGACCCATACGCCCATCTCGACCACGCGCAGGCCGGTCAGGGCGGTCAATCCGGCGGCTTGGACTGCTGCGGTCGGCTCGGTCGGCTCGCTTGTCATCGGGGGCCGCCTCCGCTCCGCCCGGCGGCCTGCTGGCGCAGCGTCTCCTTCATCACCTTCCCGGTGGCGTTGAGCGGGAGGGCGTCGACGATCTCGACGACGCGGGGGGCCTTGTAATTGGCCATCTCGTTGCGGCTCCATTCGACGATGTCGTCACCGGTGACGTCCCCGGACACGACGACGAAGGCCATGCCCACCTCACCGAGGCGCTGGTCGGGGATGCCGATGACCGCGGCCTGCTGCACGGCGGGGTGGCGCAACAGCGCGTTTTCGATCTCGGCCGGGTAGGCGTTGAACCCCCCGACGATGAACATGTCCTTCACCCGGCCCACGATGCGCAGCCGACCGGCGTCGTCCAGCACGCCGAGGTCGCCGGTACGGAGCCAGCCCTCGGCGTCGAGGACCTTGGCCGTCTCGTCGGGGTCGTCCAGGTAGCCCGCCATGATGCTGCCCCCGCG
Source organism: uncultured Acidimicrobiaceae bacterium (assembly GCA_963755375.1). Lineage (GTDB taxonomy): Bacteria > Actinomycetota > Acidimicrobiia > Acidimicrobiales > RAAP-2 > Bog-473. The sequence continues at coordinate 2,352,780 of CAVWKG010000016.1, forward strand.
GAGCAGGACCTCGCCCGCCTCCCCGGCCTCCACGTCGCGGCCACCCTCGCCGACGATGCGCAGCTCGAACCCCGGGCGTGGGCGGCCCACGGTGGTGGCGATCACCTCTGCATCGTCGTCGGCCGACGTGGCGCAGGCGGTGCCGCCCTCGGTCAACCCGTAGCCGGTGACGATCTCCGAGAAGGGAAGCTCATCGTGCACCCGGCGGATGAGCTCGACGGGGATGTCCGCGGCGCCGGTGACGGCCACGCGCAGCGTGGAGAGGTCGTACTGGGAGCGGTCGGAGTGATCGAGGATGGTCTGGTACAGCGTGGGCGGCCCGGGCAGCACGGTGACGTGCTCCGAGGCCACGCGGGCGAGCACGCGGTCGACATCGAAGACCGGCTCGGGGAGCATGGTGGCACCGCTGGCGACACTGGCGAGGATGCCCGCCTTGAGGCCGAACATGTGGAAGTACGGGTTTACTTGGAGGTAGACGTCGCCGGCGCTGAGGCCGGTCATGGCCACCCAGTCCGTGGCCACCGTGAGCGTGCGCCCGTGCGTCATGACGACGCCCTTGGGCACACCGGTCGTCCCCGACGTGAACAAGATGTCCGAGGGGTCGTCCGGTCCGAGCGCGGCGCTGCGGCGCTGGACCTCGGCGAGGGACTCGGGCGTCGCGGTGGCGACGAAGTCCGACCACGCCGTCGCCTGGGCGCGAGCCGCGCCGCGTGCGACCACGAGGGTCTCGAGCGCCGGGAGGACGACGCCGGTGCGCTCGAGCATCGCCACGTAGTCGGTGCCGAGGAAGTCGGTCACCGTCACGAGCACCCGTGCCCCGCACCGGGACAGGATGACCGCCGCCTCGGCGCCCTTGAAGCGCGTGTTCACGGGGACCAGGACCGCACCGGCAGCGAACAAGCCCAGCGCCGCCACGATCCACTCGGTGCAGTTCCCGCACCAGATCGCCACACGATCACCGGCCTCGACGCCTGCGACGACCAGCGCGGCGCCGAACGTCTGGGCAGCCCGGGCCAGCTCGGCGTACGAGAGATCGGCCGCCCCGTCACACACCGCCACCCGGTCGCCGAAGCGCTCCGCCGTGCTGTCGAACATGGCGGGAATGGAGGGCCAGGCCGGTGCCGTTGCCGGCGGGGCCTTTGAGAATGGTCCTCTTTCCATACAATAATGTTACTTTCGATGGGTGACCTCACAAGATGGTGGGGTCGCCCCGCTCGCCGGAGCCGCCGAAGGGAGAGGATATGACCACGACTGCGCCCGCGCCGTACTACGACCCCTACGACTTCGACATCGACGCCGACCCCTATCCGGTCTGGAAACGGCTGCGGGACGAGGCTCCGCTGTACTTCAACGAGAAGTACGAGTTCTATGCGATCAGTCGTTACGAGGACGTCGAACGTGCTCTGGTCGAGTGGCAGACCTACAGCTCCGCCAAGGGCTCCGTTCTCGAGATGATCAAGGCGCAGATCGAGATGCCGCCCGGCATGTTCATCTTCGAGGACCCGCCCGACCACGACCGGCACCGCGGGATCATGAGCCGCGTGTTCACCCCGCGGCGCATGGCGGCCATTGAGCCGCAGGTACGGGCCTACGCGGCGCGCACACTGGACCCGCTCGTCGGGACGGGCGGCTTCGACTTCATCGCCGACCTGGGCGCCGAGATCCCCATGCGCACCATCGGCATGCTCCTCGGCATACCCGAGGAGGACCAGCAAGCGATCCGCGAACACATCGACGAGGGCTTGCGCCTAGAGTCGGGCGTCATGCCCGAGGTCGGTGTCGTGGCGGAGGACAGGACCGCTTCGGACTACGGCGCCTACATCGACTGGCGCGCCCAGCACGCTTCGGACGATCTCATGACCGAGCTCCTGACGGCGGAGTTCACCGACGAGACCGGGACGGTGCGCACGCTGACCCGGGACGAGATCCTCGGCTACATCGGCCTGCTCTCGGGAGCCGGCAACGAGACCACCACGCGCCTCATCGGCTGGGCGGGCAAGCTCCTGGCCGAGCACCCGGACCAACGCAGGGAGCTCGTGGAGGACCCCTCGTTGATCCCGGCCGCCATTGAGGAATTCCTCCGCTACGAGCCGCCCTCCCCGGTCCAGTCCCGCTCCGTAACCATCGACGTCGAGCACCACGGCCAGGTCGTCCCGGCGGGGAGCATCATGGTGCTCCTGAACGCGTCGGCCAACCGTGACGAGCGCCAATTCCCCGAGCCCGACCGCTTCGACATCCACCGCAAGGCCCAACGCCATCTGAGCTTCGGGTACGGCCTGCACTTCTGCCTGGGCGCGCACCTGGCCCGGCTCGAGGGACGCGTCGCGCTCGAAGAGGTGCTCAAGCGGTTCCCGGAGTGGGACATCGACACGGCCAACGCGGTGCAGGCCCGGACCTCGACCGTGCGCGGCTGGGAGAAGCTTCCGGTGCACACGCGGTGACGCCTGCCATCACGGCTCCCCTGACACCCACTCGTGGCTGAGGCCGTCCAGACCTCCAGGGACGGCACGGTCCTCGTCATCACCCTGAACCGGCCCGAGGTCAAGAACGCCATCGACTCGGCCATGTCCCGCGGCATCCTCGCCGCGCTGGCCGAGCTGGACGGCGACGACGACCTGCGCGTCGGCGTGCTCACGGGTACGGGTGGCACCTTCTGCGCCGGCATGGATCTCAAGGCCTTCTCCCGCGACGGGCTCCCCGAGCGTGTCGACGACATCTTCCGCAACGGCTGCCACAAGCCGCTCGTCGCGGCCATTGAGGGTGTCGCCGTCGGCGGCGGGCTCGAGCTCGCGCTCGTCGCCGACCTCCTGGTGGCGTCGAGCGACGCCCGGTTCGGCTCGCCGGAGGTCACCTTCGGGCTCTTCCCGGGCGGCGGTGCGCTGCTGCGCCTGCCGCGTCACCTGCCGCAGTCGATCGTCACCGAGATGGCCCTGACCGGGGAGCCGCTCTCCGCCGAGCGTGCGCTTCGGCACGGCCTGGTCGTGCGGATGTGCGAGCCGGGGCAGACGCTCGAGGCCGCGTTGGGGCTGGCCGCCCGCATCGCCCGCAACGCACCGCTCGGCGTGGCGGCGGTCAAGCGCATGGTGCGCCTGGCTCCGGGTCGGTCGGAAGACGAGCTCTGGCCGGTCCAACGCGAGCTGGTGGACGCCGTCTTCCACTCCGAGGATGCGGGAGAGGGTGCCCGCGCCTTCGCGGAGAAGCGCGCGGCCCAATGGACCGGGCGATAAGCGCTGTAGTGGGTCCCGACCACGCACATCCGGAAGCAGGAGGGACGCGACCAGCATGAGCGACGACCGGTATCGAGTGGTCCAGTGGGCCACCGGGAACATCGGGACGCACTCGTTGCGGGCCGTCATTGCGCACCCGGACCTCGACCTCGTCGGGCTCTACGTCTACTCGGAGGACAAGGCGGGGCGCGATGCCGGCGAGCTGTGCGGCATGGCGCCCACCGGCGTGCGGGCCACCCGGGACATCGCGGACATCATTGCGCTGGAGCCGGACTGCGTGCTCTTTATGGGGGATCGGGTGGACGTTGACGCGCTGAGTCAGCTGTTACGGCGCGGGCATCAACGTCGTCTCGACGCGGAGCGAGTTCCACAACCCCGCTCGCCTCGATCCCGAGACCCGCCGACGGTTGGAGGAGGCCTGCGCCCAAGGGGGGGCCTCGCTCCACAGCACGGGCTCGAGCCCGGGCTTCATCACCGAGGCGCTGCCGCTCGTGCTGACCTCGCTGCAACGCCGGCTGGACCACCTACTGATCGAGGAGTTCGCGGACATGTCATCGCGCAACTCGCCGGAGCTGATCTTCGACCTCATGGGGTTCGGCCGGGACCCCGCCAGCTTCGACCCCCGGGGCGTCGAGGCGCACGGCGGTGCCTCCTTCGCCGGTTCGCTGGAGCTCGTGGCCGAGGCCCTGTCGCTCCCGCTCGATTCGGTCACCGCCACCGGCCAGGTGGCGACGGCCCGCCACGACGTGCAGATCGCCGCCGGGCCGGTGAAGGCCGGCACCATCGCCGCGCAACGGATGCAGGTCAGCGGGATTCGCCACGGCCGACCACTGCTCACCTTCAGCGCGAACTGGTACCTGACGCCCCACGTCGAGCCGGCCTGGGAGCTGCGCGAGACGGGCTGGCACGTCCTGGTCCAGGGTGACACCCCGCTGGACGTCGACGTGCGCTTCCCGGTGCCACCCGACGAGTGGGCCGCGACGTCACCGGGCCTCACGGCCCACCGCCCGGTCAACGCCATTCCCTTCGTCTGCGCAGCCGAGCCCGGGATCCGGACCATCGTCGACCTCCCTCAGGTCATCGCTACATTGAGCTGATGGCCGCACGCCGTCTGCCCGGCCGGGCATGCCCATGAGCGCCGTCGGCCTCGTCGTCGGGAACCCCAAGGCGGGGTCCCGGACGCTGGCGCTCGCCGAGGCGGTCGCCGCCGTGGCGGCCGACGCGGCCGGGCTCGACGGTGCGGGCCGACTGACGGTCGACCTCGCCGCGTTGGGTCCGCAGCTGTTCGACTGGTCGTCGGCCCGGGTGCAGGAGGCGGTCGGTGGGATCCGCTCCTGCTCCCTCGTCGTCGTGGCCTCGCCCACCTACAAGGCCAGCTACACGGGTCTGCTCAAGTCGTTCCTCGACTGGTTCAGCACGACCGACCTCCTGGGCGTCACCGTCGTGCCAGTCATGACCGGCGCCGGTGCTCACCACGCCCTCGCCGTCGAGGTGCACCTGAGACCTGTTCTGGTCGAGCTCGGCGCATCGCTTCCCACCCGGGGGCTGTATGTCACCGAGCGCGAGTTGGCAGGAGCCGACGACGTCATCGCGACATGGTTGCTCGCGGCTGGGCCACAGCTGCGCCAGGCCGTAAGCCCATGAAGGCACATCGATTCCGGGATACCCGCACCGGCTCATGACACCCCCGCCCGAACCGCGCCTTGTGCCGCTCCCGTTCGCCGCGTGGGACGAGACCACCCGCACGACGCTGCTGCAGTTCCTGCGCCGACCCGAGCTGTACCTGTCGGGGGCACCGGACGCACCGCCCATGCCGATCGTCCTGGAGATGTTCGCCCACCACCTCCCGCTCAGCGTGTCCTGGCTGCCCTTCACCGCGATGCTGGCCAGCGACGACGCCCGGCTGAGTCCCGCACACCGCGAACTCCTCATCCTCCGCGTCGCCTGGCGCACACGCTCGGGGTACGAGTGGAACCAGCACAGCCGCATGGGCATCGAGGCAGGCCTGACGACGGCACAGATCGAGGCGATGGGCGACGGGCCTCGGGCCGACGCGTGGACGCCGCTGGAGCGGGCGTTGTTGACGGCGGTGGATGAGATCATCGACGACCACGTCGTCGGCGATGCGACGTGGGCCGCGCTGGCGTCCCACTTCGGGCCCGCCGAGATCTTCGAGCTGCTGTTCGTGGTCGGTGCGTACCTCTGCCTGGCCGGCGTCCTGAACAGCATCGGGCTGCAGTCGGCCATGCCGTCGAGCGGATCCAGTGAAACCGATGGTGGCGCTGGCGAGGGTGCGACGTCGTAACGATCGGCGCGAAACGTCTGACGGTGACGTCGCGTCCACCGACGATCAGGCCGGGAACGGCTCGTCCACCAATGAGACGCTCCGTCGGAGACTGGCCAAGGAGAACCCGGCCGTCCTCCGGTAGTCCTCGGTCACGCGGGCGATCTCCTCGGGCGTGATCACATCGGCGATGTCGTCGAACCCATCGGGTGCGCGCGCTTCCACCAACGCCATCGGCAGCTCGGGACCGAAGCCACGGTTCGCCTGGACGATCGCCGCGGTTGCCGGCCGGCGGACCGCCTCGTAGCGGTCGAGGGCCTCGCCCGGGTTGTCGAGGGAGCGCCGGAGGCACCCGGCCAGCACCCGGGCGTCGAGGATCGCCTGGGACGCACCGTTGGAACCGATCGGGTACATGGGGTGGGCGGCATCGCCGAGGAGCGTGGCGCCGTCGAACGTCCAGCGCGGCAACGGTTCCCGGTCGATCATGGGGAACACGAACGTCTCCGACGCCGCGCTGACGATGGCCGGGACGTCGAGCCAGTCGAAATGCCACGCAGCGAAGCGGGGCAGGAAGTCCTCGAGCGACCCCTTGCGGTTCCAGTCCTCCCGGGACCCCAGGTCTGAATCCGGCTGACGGAGCTCTGCGATGAAATTGAAGAGCTGCCGGCCAGCGGGCAGGTCGGCAATTGGATAGCCGACGAACTTCTGGTCGGGATGCCCGGCCCAGATCATGGAGCGACCGTCGAGGACTGGTTCGATCTCCGCCACACCGCGCCACAACAGCGATCCATTCCACAGAGGCGGACCCTCTTCGGGGTAGCACCCGGCGCGGGCGACGCTGTGGATCCCGTCCGCCGCGATGAGCACGTCCGCCTCCACCCGGCCGTCCTCGAACACGGCCACCGGGCGACCGTCCGCCCCCTCGATCCGTACCAGTGCCCTCCCGAGGTGCAGGGCTTCCCCACCGACCCGATCGATCAACGCCTGCCTGAGGACCTCCTGCAGGACGCCCCGGTGCAGCGACAGCTGGGGCCAGGGGTACCCGGCGGCGAGGCCGCGCGGCTCCCGCCAGATCTCCTGACCTCGGCGCGTGCAGTAGACGAGCTGCGCCGGGGCGACCGACCGGGCGCCGAGCTCGTCGAGCAGGCCCAGCGCATCGAGCTCGCGGACGGCATGGGGCAGGAGGTTGATGCCGACGCCCAGCGGGCGCAGCTCCTTGACCGAGTCGAAGACGTCGACCCGCACCCCGATCTCGTGGAGACTGAGCGCAGTTGTCAGGCCACCAATGCCGGCGCCGACGACCGCACAGCGGAGACCCGTGTCACCTCTGCTCACAGGATCTCGTGCACGTCGATGCGCACGAGCGACTGGTCGCGCCTCCCTGTGGAGACGGCGACCAGGTGGTTGAGCCAGCTCAGTCGTGGCGCCGGCGTCGACAGCCGCACCAGCGTCCTGAAGTAGTACTCGTCGGGGTCCACCTGGTCCCCGCGGGCGAGTCGGGCGGTCACCTCGTCGGTGGCGCGGCGGAGTCCCTGCGACACCACCTCGATGGCCTCGTTCTCGTCCGTAAGAAGCGTGTAGTGCGCATCGATGTCCAGTGTCCCGTCGGGTCGAACCGTCTGCCAGTCGACTCCCCCCTGGAGGATCGAGCCCACGAGGCCATCTCGTCCGTCGAACGTCCCACCTTCGAACGGGACGAACCGGCGTCCCCCGCCGAGATCGACGAGAGGGAGCACCTTGACGTGAATCGACATGAGCTCACGCAGTTCGACCGGCCGCACGTGTCTCGTCCTTTCCTCATCGCGTGGACCGGGCGATGGTAACAGCGGTGCCCGCCTCGCCGAGAAGGTATGCCTCCTACTGTTCGCCCGACGCCCAGTACCCCTCGAGGCCCGCGGCAATGTCCCGGCTGACGAGCTCGATCCGCGGGCCGCGGGGGCTCCGGTGATAGGTCCAGACCGCGCCGCCGTCTGGACGGACACCGGTCGCTTCGGCGACGTAGCCACGGGCCGTCAAGCGCGCGGCATCCCCGGCGACATCGTCCGACCAGTACCCGAGGTGGTGGATGCCCGACCCCGACGCCGGCACCCAAAGCGTCCCCGGCACGCTCTTGATCACCTCCACCCGTGGTGTGGTCCTGGAATAGGTGAACACGAGGTCGAGAGTGATCTCGCCGTCGGGAAGGAGGACCGGCGTGCTGACGGAAAGAGGCGGGCACCACTCGTGACCGAACAGGTCGGAGAGATCGTCCAGTGCTCCCTCGAAGTCGTCGACGACGACGCCGACGTGGAAGTGGTCGGCGGCCTTCATCACGGCTCGATCACCACGCGCACGGCCCCAGCCGCGCGGTCGGACGCGACCCGGAACGCCTCGGCGGCCTCCTCGATGGGAAAGCGGTGCGTGATCAGCGTGCGGGCGATCTCGGGATTCTCAGCCAGCATGGCCGCGGCGTCCTCCATCTCGCGGCCGCCGTCGTGGGCGCAGTACCCGAGCGACGGGATGACCCGGGCCTCCTTGTGGAACAACGGCATCCAGTCCAGTTGGACGGGGCCGAAGTGCACGCCGAGGACGACGATCGTCCCGCCGGGTGCCACCAGCTCACCGCACCGGACCAGGCTCGTCTCGGACCCGGCCGCCTCGACCACGACGTCGTACAGTCCGTCGGAGCCGACCCGCGCCCCCAGGCGCTCTCCGGCTTCCATCTGGTGAGGGTGGCGCGCCTCGAGGGCGACGTCCGGCGCGCCGAGCCGACGAGCCCCGGCCACGGCGAGCAACCCGAGCGCGCCGGCGCCGACCACCGCGACCCGCGTGGCCGGCCCGCTCTCAGCGAGACGGAGCGCATGCCACGACACGGAGGCCGGCTCCACGATAGAGGCGTCGCGCACGTCGAAGCCTGAGGGCAACGGGACCAACCTGGCCGTCGGGGCGCGGAACTGCTCCACCATGCCCCCGTCGGCGCCGATGCCGAGTGCTCGCTGGCCATGCGTCGGGCACAGGTTGTACGCGCCCCGGCGGCACTGCTCGCACTCCATGCAGCCGTAGATGGCCTCGACCACCACCGCGGCGCCGTCCTCGCGCACGCCGGCGAGCTCGTGACCCAGGATGGCCCGGCTCCCGAACCGGATATAGCTCAGGTCGGAGCCGCAGATGCTGGTGGCCCTCATGTCGAGCACCTCGCCGATGCCGGGCGGCTCGTCGAGGTCGACCACGGCCACACCGCCCTCGATGCTGCGTACAGCCTTCATTGCCCCTCCTCGTCGCGCCTCTTCCCTACCACGGTGGCGCCCCCCACGCGTCAACGCATACCGGGACGACGTCCTCCGTCGGACCGGAAGCCAGCCAGCTGTTGCCGATGGGACAACCCCAGATATCCTCTGACCCTGTGTCAGAGGGGTGCGGTGGCAGCGATCGGCATCCCGCCCCCGACATGCGCTCACGAGGAGTCCAACGGTGACGAGCGCGCTCGAGTACTGGCTTTTCCTGCCGCAGATGCGGCTGCACATGGACCAACTGGTGGACCGTGCCCGCGCCGCTGAGGCGGCGGGCTTCGGCGGAATCGCCTCCATGGACCATCTGGCGCCTCCCGGAGCCGAAGGTTCGCCGATGTACGAAGCGATGATGACCAATGCGTGGGTCGCCGGTCGGACCGAGCAGCTCCGGGTCGGATCGCTGGTCCTCTGCGACTCCTTCCGGCACCCCGCCGTGCTGGCGCGTGAGGCCGTGACCCTCGACCACGCCTCCGGAGGCCGCTTCGAACTTGGCGTCGGCTGGGGCTCGGTCGTCGACGAGATGCGCGCCTTCGGCATCGGGTCACTGGAGCCCAAGGTTCGCCTGAGCCGGCTCCGGGAATCGCTCGAGATCATCAAGGCGCTGTGGGCCGGCGAGACGCTCGACTATGAGGGAGAGCATTTCCATCTGCATGGCGCGCAGCAACTGCCGGGCCCGCTCGCGCGGATTCCGATCGTCATCGGCGGGGCCGGCAAGGGAACGATGCGGTTGGTTGCCGCCCACGCCGACTGGTGGAACGTGCACACGGGCATCGTCGACAGGCTGGACGAGATGCGACCCCTCTCGGGGAACGCGCGCTGTTCGCTGCAGGTGCAGCTGGCGTTCGTCCCGCCCTCGGGTTCGCGGGAAGAGATCGAGGCGACGGCACGCCGGCGCTTCGGGCCGGGTCCCATCATCGGCACCGGACCCGAGCTCGTGGACTACTTCGGGTCGCTTCGTGCGCGCGGCGTCGAGCGCGTCTACGTGTGGTTCTGCGACTTCGCCCCGCCCGACACGCTGATGGGCTTCGGAGACGCCGTTATCGGGCCGCTCGGCCGGGCCACGGCAACCCCGTCTTCGTCCTAGTCCAGGCCCTGGTTGAGGAGACCACGCGCCTCGGGACCACCGTCGATGACGTGGTTGACCCGCCTCGTGACCCGCCATCCCTCGGGAGTGCGCCGGAATTCCCACCGGTTGGCGGCGATGCGCCAGATCTCGTGTGCACCATCCCTGAACAGGTAGACCCGCGAGTACCCGGTCGCCGTTGCCGTGTCTCCGTCGATCGTCACGAGCGGGAACGCCTGTACGTGGGCACATCCCTCCCGGATCAGGGACTGCTGCCCATCGCTCTCGACCATGGCGGCCACCGCCTCCGGGCCGACCAGATGCGACAGGTCCGATTCGAGCACCCCGTCTTCCGCCCAGAGCGCCGCGGCTGCGCTACTGTCCCCGGTGTCGACAGCGGGCCCCCAGCTGTTCACGAGGCGATGGATGGCGAACTGGTCCTCGAGCAACTTGACCCGATCCTCCAGCGCAATCTGCCGCTCTTCGTCACCCGTTTCCCCCACCGCTAGGCATCCGTCCGAGGAACCAGCGTCCCGTTGGCGTCCAGGAGGTGGTGGCGCGCCTCGTGGACGGCGCAACACGCCAGGCCCGCGACGGTGAAGGTATAGACGCCGTCCTGGCCCCGGTTGCTGAGCACGGTGCGGGACCAACCCGACTCGTCGACGGTCGAGACGATGTCCGCCAGCCGGTGAGCCTGCGCGTCAAGGTCCTGCGCCAGAGACTCCCGGGGCAACTCGTTGTAGCTCGCCCAGACTTCGTCGCCCGGATTGAACGACGCAAAGCTCGGATTGTCCTCGGCCAGTCCGAGAACCATCCGGTCGCCGTAGACCCGGAGGATGTCGCGCACGTGGGCGCCGTACTGCATGGGCGAGAAGATCCCCGGCTCCGGACTGGTGCGTAAGTAGTCCTCATCGGCGTCAGCGAGAAAGGCGCACCACTGCGCGGCCAGCCCCTCCGCGCGGTCCCCGAGCGAACCCGGTGGAAGGGCGCCGGGATGGTCGCCACATTGCGGGCAGGGATCGGTCTGGATTCGTGGCCACTCCCACCCCTCACCGCGGGCCCGGCGGAGATCCTCCAACGTGGCGGTCCCCTCCTCACCCGTGGTTCCCGTCATCGCGCCACTCCTTCGATGTCAACAACCTTGAGTATGCACGACCGCAGACGTCCGCTTCCTTGATTTCTCGCTCGGGCAGGCGCACCTCGAGGCGGCCGACACCGCGGTCTGGGACGAACCCGACCGCCACCCCGGACTCGTGGCCAACCTCGCCGGGGTCGCATCCACGACCGGATGCCCGAGCAGTTCCTTGCCGTGCACCACACGCTCTTCGGAGCGCGGCACGATCAGAGTCTCGATCTGCGGGAGCCCTCCGTCCTCACGAAGACCCTGGCCTCCGCCGGCGTCGGAGCGCAACGAGTTCAGGGATACCGCCGTCGTTCTCTGAATCGCACGACGTCCTTCGATGGAGCACCGCGTCCTCTCTTGACGCCCCCTTATGAGGGGGTCCATCGGTCCCATATCAGGGCGATCATCAAAGGGGGGCCGGCGCGCATCCGCCCAGTCGTACTCCTCCCCGCAGCGGCGCCCGTGGAATGCGCCAACAAACGCCAGGACAGAGGTCTAGAGTTCTTAGTACGGATTGAGAGCTCGACACCAAGTGTTGCCGCTGTCCCCGGTTTTACTGGACAACGAATGCGGGGAAGCGGAACTGTGCAAACGGCCACCATTGAAGGCACGTCAGCGGATTTTGGGGTCTTGGCCAGACAGGTCCGAGAGGCCGGTCTGCTCAATCGTCGCTTCGGCTACTACGCCGTGATGATCTCGTTGACCATCGCGGCCTTTGCCGTGGGGTTCGCCGGCTTGGTCCTCGTCGGCAGCTCGTGGTGGGCCCTCGCCATCGCTGCGTTCCTGGGCCTGGCCTTCACCCAACTCGGTTTCGTCGGGCACGACGCCGGTCATCATGAGGTCTTTCGATCCAGGCGGGCGAACCGGTTCCTCGGGCTCGCCGTCGGAAACGTGCTGATCGGGATGAGTTTCGGCTGGTGGGTCCCGAAGCACAGCGCGCATCACGCGCATCCCAATGAGCTCGGTCGTGACCCTGACGTCGGTGATGGCGTGGTTGCCGTGCCAACCGCCGACGGGCAGCCCGCAATCGGGAGTTGGCCCTCCCGTTTGATGACGAAGTGGCAGGCCCCTTTGTTCTTTCCGCTCATGGTCCTGCGCAGCACGGGTATCTACGTGTTGGGCATCCAGAGGCTGATCCGTCAACGCAACAGAGCCGCAGTTCTGGAGGGCGCGCTCCTCGCCATGCACGCCGCCCTCTATCTGACTGTCGTGTTCTGGGTCCTCTCGCCGCTGAAGGCAGTCGTGTTCATCGTCATTCAGCAAGCGGTCTTCTCCGTCTATCTGGGCTGCAGCTTTGCCCCCAACCACAAGGGCATGCCCATCGTCGACCCCGACCTCGGGCTGAGTTTCATACGGCGCCAGGTCATCAGCTCACGAAACGTCCACGGCGGTTGGTTCACCAACGTGGCGCTCGGCGGCCTCAATTTCCAGATCGAGCACCACCTGTTTCCGAGCATGCCCCGACCCAACCTGGCACGGGCCCAGAGCATCGTCAGGGCCTTCTGCCTGGATAACGGCCTCGGCTACAGCGAGGACAGCCTGACCGGCTCCTACCGCCAGACGATCCGCTACCTGCGGGCCGGCGCGCTTGCAGCCGCCCAACCGCGCCTCCTCATGGCTCAAGCCGGCCGGTGATGCCCTGAACAAAGGAGACGGTGGCGCTTGACCCGCGGTGCAACTTCACAAAGTACAGCTGCCTAGGGTGGACAGCGGGGTAACAGCAGAGTTGACCCTGAAGCCGCCCCGTTCCCCCGCCTGCATCACGTTGGCCACCATACGGCTGACTTCCGGCTGGTCACCGACGCGGACCCTCCACCGTGGTCAGGAACTCCTCGACGAAGGCGACGGTCTCGGCGTGCCCGGTGGACATCCCCAGCATCACCTGCTCCATCACCAGGAACTGGGATACAGCCGTCATGAGCACGGTGCAGACCAGCGGCGAAAAGCGCTCGTGGTCGATCTCGTAACGCTCGAACACCGACCGGATGGCGCTGAGCTGATCAGCTCGGAATCGCTCCGCTGACGCCGTGATCTCGGCCCGGATCGCCTTGCGGTGGTTGCCCAGAGCGACGAACTCCATGGTGAGCGCGGTGCCGCGAGGCTCCCGGCTGAGCTCCCAGAGGGACCAGAGCGGCTGCTTCGATAACAAGGCTTGGGACCGGCGATCGAAGCCCTGGTCGGCTCCCCGCCGGAACAGGGCGAGGAACAGGTCGTCCATGGTGCGGAAGTAGTAGTGCACCAATTGTGGCTTCAGGCCGGCCTCGGCCGCCACCCGGCGCGAGGTCACGGCGGCATAGCCCTCGTCGTGCATGACCCGCTCTGCCGCCTCGAGGAGCGCCAGGCGCGTTTTGGACGTCTCGGCACCGATACGACGACTGCTCGTCGACCGTCGGCGCTTGGCGGCTGACCCCTTGACGCTGGTGCCGGTGCTCAGATGTACATCCCCCCGTTGACGCCGATGATCTGGCCCGTGATATACCCAGCCTCTTCGGTGCAGAGGTAGGAGCAGGCAGAAGCAATGTCCTCTGGGGTGCCTGCTCGGCCCAGCGGGACCATCTTCGCCATGGTCTCGACCGGCGGGACGTCGCCGTGCGCCTCGCCTTTGCGGGCCATCGGGGTGTCGACGATGGTGGGCGGAATGGTGTTCACCGTGATGCCGTTGCCGGCCAACTCTCGGGCGAACGCCTTGGTCAGGCCGATGACGCCGCCCTTCGAGGCGACGTAATGCGCCATGTTGGGCGCACCGGACTGTGCACTCGACGACGAGATGGTGACGATGCGGCCCCACCCGGCCGCCACCATGTCGGCCACGGCCAGTTGTAGGCAGATGAACGTGCCAGTCAGGTTCACCGCAATGATCCGGTCCCACTTCTCGGACGTGATCTCGAGCACCGGGTCGAAGGCCTCGATCCCTGCGCTGGTGACGACGATGGTCACCGGCCCGAGCTGCTCGCGCACCGAGGCATAGACCTGCTCGAGAGCACTCCTGTCGGCCACGTCGACCGCATGGCCCGTGACGCGCCGGCCGTGGCCCTCAAGGTCAGCCACCGCCTGGCGGATCCCGTCGGCGTTCCGGTCGAGCAGCGCCACCGCGTGGCCGTCCTCAGCCAGCCCGCGGGCCACGCCGAGCCCGATGCCCGACGCGGCGCCGGTGACAACGGCAACCCGGCCGGTCACGCCGACGCCTCGGCCGGCGTGAACTCGATGTGCAGCTTGTGTAGGCCGCGCAGGACCCAGGTCGGTTCGTAGTCGTAATGACGATCTCCAGGTGGACCATGGTGCTCCTCGGAGAGCCGGATGTCGTACATCCGGCCGAGGATGCGCTCGATGCTCACCCTGCCCTCAACCCGTGCGAGTGGGCCTCCCGGGCAGGCGTGCGGTCCACGCCCGAAGGCGAGGTGCACCTTTGCGTTTGACCGGTCGACCCGGAACTCGTCGGGGCACTCGAACAGGCGCGGGTCGCGGTTGGCTGCGCCGTTGAGCAGCATCACGGGTGTTCCGGCGGCGATGTCCACACCGGCCACCGTTGTGTTGCGCCGGGCCAGACGGAAGTCCGCCTTGACCGGGCTCTCGATGCGTAACGCCTCCTCGACGAACCCGGGAATGCGCTCGTGATGAGCCCGCAGCTCGTCCTGGAGCTCGGGATATTCGCACAAGTACTTCAGTGCCACGGCCAAGAGGCGCGCCGTCGTCTCCTGCCCGGCGGCGAACAGGAACGTGGACGTTCGCACGACCGACGTCACCTCGGGCGTGGACCCGTCAGGGTAGGTCGCCAGGGCCAGGTCGGTGAGCACGTCGGCGCGCGGCTCGCGTCGCCGGTCTTCGATGTAGCGGGCGAACTCCGTATCCAGCCATCCGAGAGCGTTGGACTCCATGCTCCCACTGTCTTCCCCGATGGGTCCCGGACCCGTGCTCAGGCCGAACCCCTCCCGAAACCGCCGGTGGTCCTCTTCAGGCACCCCCAGCACGTCGGCCACCACGAGCATCGCGAATGGCTGTGAGTAGGCGGCGATGAACTCACACTTCCCATCGGCGATGAACTCGTCGAGCTGTTGATCGGCCAGGCGTCGCATGAACGCCTCGTTCTCCCGCAACCGCTTCGGTGTCAGGAGACGCAAGACGAGAGACCGCTCACGTGTGTGCATGGGCTGATCCATGGTCACCATGTGCTCGTACATCGGAAGCTGGTCGCGGTGCGTGTCGATGATCTCCCCGACATCGTCACCCTCGAGCGGGACCGGGAAGGCGGCAAAGGGGCCGATCACCGAGTTGCACGAGGAGAACGTCTCGGGGTTCAGGTAGATCTCGGCCGCCTCCTCGTAGCCCGACACCGCCACGACGCCGTGGTGCGGCGTCGCGAGTACGGGGCACTGCGAGCGCAGATGGTCGAAGTACGGGTAGGGGTCTTCCACCAAGGAGGCGTCGGTGAAGAAATCAACCGAGTTGTAATCGGTCATTGGGCAGCTCCCGTCGGCTAGCTGGGCACTCGCTCAGTGTTTGCTGTGCACCTGCTTAGCATCCACTGGCGAGGTAGGTCAATGATCGCGACCCCACGCGTATTCCCGGCCGGTGGTTGCGCCGTGAGGACCAGCCCATGACAAACAACGGTCCGCTCTTGTAGGAGTTGCATCAGCCGGATGTCCGCAATCCGGGCAACGGGCCGGACCCACGTCACCACCATCTACCGTTGCCCTCCATGGCGGCACCCGAGGGCCTCGACGCGGACCATCTCGAATGGCACTCGCTCGACCACCGGCCCGTGAAGCACCGTCTGGCTCACTCCCGAGCCGCCTTCCGGTGCGGCCGAAATGCGGGAGCGGGAGCTCACGGTGACGCGCTGCATCGTGTTCCTCTGGCCGGCACGGCACCATGCACGAAGTAGGCCGTCACGAGACTCTGCATGCAGGCATTCGTCGATCCATTGAGCAGCCAGGTGTGCCCGTAACCCACATACGTGACGAGCCGCCCGCCGACAGCAGACGCGAGCTGAGGAGCCACGACGTAGGGAGTGTTGGGGTCATAGACATTCCCGATCACGAGGGGGGTCGGCACGCCGTTCGGCGTGAGATGGGCGATGGCCTCGCTCGAGCTGGGCCAGCCCGGACACGCAATGAGGTAGTTGGCGACGGCCAAGGCACCGCCGAACGGATACCGCGCCGCCAACGATCGGGCCAGCGTCGCCGTCGTGCTCGCGTCGGGATGGGTGGCCGCATCGCTGCAGGTGATCGTCCAGAGGGGGCCTACGAGAGACTCTCCGTTCAGATCGTCCTCCAAGCCAAGGGCCACTGATCGCAGCGGCGCACCGTTGCCGGCAGCCGCCGCGGCGAGGGCGGGGAAGTAGCCGGGGGTGAAGGTCGGGGCGGAGAGGTACAGCAACGTGGCCGTGGACAGATCCCCCGCCGTCACCGGCGTCGTATCGCCGCCGCCCGGTGCGGGCAGTGGCGCCCGAAGCAGCCGCTGCAGGAGATCCCTGTAGACGCCGACCGGATCCGTGCCGACGGGGCAGGCCGGCGTGGACATACAGCGCTGAAGCTCGTGCGTGAGTGCCGTCTCTATGGCGGGAGCATCCGCGGTGGCATCGGTCGAGAGGCTGAGGTTGGCGTCGACCGCGCCGTCGAGCACCATGGAGCGGACATGGCTCGGGAACAGATGCGCATAGACGGACCCCAGCGCCGTGCCGTAGGACAGACCGTAGTAATCAATCCGTTTTGCTCCGAGCGCAACGCGCAGGTGATCCATGTCACGGGCCGACGTCGTGGTATTCACGGTGGGGAACAGAGTAGGGAAGCTGGCCTGACACGAACGCGCCAGGCCAGCGAACGTCCGCGTGGCAGCGGTGGTCCCTGCGACCGCACTACTCGCCGCCGCTGCAGAAGGGCCACAGAGAAGCGGCTCGCTCGACCCCGTTCCCCGCTCATCGAAGCTGACGAGGGTGAACTGGTCTCTCACTTCCTCGGGCATGAGCGATGCCAGTATCGGCAGAATCAGGACCCCGCTCTCACCCGGCCCACCCGGATTGAAGACGATCACACCCCTGCTCTGCGGCGCCGGATGTTCCATCACCGCCAGGTTCACCGAACCTCGAGACGGATGGTCATAGTCCACCGGGACCGGCAATGTTCCGCAGAGGTATCCAGACACCATCGGACACGGCAGCCAGGCGATGTGGAGCGCCGGCGCAACTGCTCCGGCGGCGGACGCACCAGAGACAAGCGAGAGCGCGAGCACGATGCAGGCGCCAACCACCGACCGCACGGGTCGATCCCGGTGCTGCCCACGCGCCAGTGCACCGTCCACGGTCTTCCGGACCCCCTGTTCCGACACTCGTTGTCTTCTCTGTGACGCTGTCTTAGGATGAAAACGTGCCGTCAGACCGTCTTCCGACGACATTCCCCTCCTTCCAGAACCTCGGGGATGAGCGTAGGCACCGCAAGCAGCGTCTCGCTGCTGCCTTCCGTCTGTTCGGGCATTTCGGGTTCGACGAAGGCATCGCCGGTCACATCACCGCGCGCGACCCCGAGCTCCCCGGCCACTTCTGGGTCAACCCGCTCGGCATGAACTTCAAGTTGATCCGCGTGAAGGACCTCATCCTGGTCAACGAGCAGGGCAAGGTCGTGGACGGCAACTGGCCGGTGAACCTCGCCGCCTTCGCCATCCATTCGCAGATCCATGCGGCGCGGCCCGACGTCATCGCTGCGGCGCACGCGCATTCCGTGCACGGCAAGGCGTGGTCCTCGTTGCGCCGGCTGCTCGATCCCCTGACCCAGGATGCGTGCGCCTTCTACGGCGACCACGCGCTCTTCGACGATTACACCGGCGCCGTGCTCGACATCGAAGAGGGGAAGCGCCTGGCCCATGCGCTCGGCGACAACAAGGCGGTCATCTTGTCGAATCACGGACTACTGACCGTCGGTCAGACGTCCGTGGACGAGGCGGCATGGTGGTTCATCACCATGGAGCGCACCTGTCAGGCGCAGCTGCTGGCCGAGGCCGCCGGCACCCCCGTGCTCATCGGCGCCGATCACGCGAGGAAGACGGCGACACAGGTAGGCCCGTCGATGGCCGGCTGGCGGGCCTTCCAACCACTCTACGACTGGATCGTGTCCGTGCGGCCCGACCTGCTCGAGGACTGAGGGGTCCGGTTCAGGATCCTTCGGTCACCCGGCCCCAGCCTTCACCGGGCGTTTCGACATGGATGATCTCGGGGGCGGCGGCAAGGAGGCGTGGCATCTCCGTCATGGCCGCCTTGAAGTGGTCCGATGCCACATGCGCTTCTCCCGCCTCCGCGTCACGGAAGCCCTCTATCAGGAACCACAGGTTCGGATCATCGGCACTCCGGCACCAGTCGAAGAAGAGGTTGCCCGGCTCGCCACGTGACGCGGCGATGTAGTCCGCGATCAGCGACGGGAATTCGTCGGCGTACTTGGCCCGAACCGGCTGTCTGACCACGTTGAAGATCATCTGATTCTCCTCTACCCGACGTCCTGGCTCATCGTCGGCATCACGCCACGTCCCTGGCCGGAGTGAGCTCCAGGTGCAACCGGGTCAGGCCCCGGAGAATGTACGTCGGCATGTAGTCGTACCGGCGGCCATCCGGGGGCCCATGGTGGTCCTCGGAGATCCTGATGTCCGTGGTGCGATCGAGCAGCCGTTCGATGCTCACCCGCGTCTCCAGGCGGGCCAGCGGGCCACCGGGGCAGCTGTGCACGCCCCGGCCGAATGCGAGGTGTTCACGCGCGTTGCCCCGCTCGACACGGAAGTCATTCGGATCGTCGAAGCGACGGGGATCCCGGTTGGCGGCGCCGTTGAGCACCATCAGCGTCACGCCCGCTGGGACGTCGACGCCACCGACCGTCGCCGGGCGCCGGGCCAGGCGGAAGTCGCCCTTGACCGGCGCCTCCATGCGGAGCGTCTCTTCCACGAAATCGGGGATGAGGTCGCGTCGTTCCCGGAGAAGCTTCTGCAGGTCCGGGCGCTCGCCAATGAGCTGCAGGGCGGTGCCGAGCAGGCGCACAGTGGTTTCCTGCCCGGCGGCGAAGACGTTGGTGGCCACGCGGACGACGTCGATGACCTCGGGTAGCTCGCCATTGGGAAACGTCGTGGTCGCCAGCGCGGTCAGGACGTCGTCGCGCGGCTCGCGCCGGCGGTCTTCGATGTAACGGCTGAAGCGGTCGTAGAGCCACTCCAGCGGGCTGTGCGACATCTCGGTCTTCGTGCTGCCGACACCGCCGCTGCCGGGCTGCCGGGTCAGGGCATCCCGGAATTCCTGGTGATCATTCTCGGGCACACCGAGAAGGTCGGCGATGACGAACAGGGCGAACGGGTTGGCGTACCCGCCGATCAGCTCACACTCGCCCTGTTCGATGAACCCGTCAATCTGGCGATCCGCCAGCCGCCACACGAAGTCCTCGTTCTCCTTCAGCCGCTTCGGGGTGAGCTGGCGCATGAGCAGGTGCCGGTGGTCGCGGTGCTCGGGAGGGTCCATGGTAATGATCTGGTCGCTGAACGGCAGCTCGGCGCGGTGCTGCTCAATCAGCGCATTCACGTCCTCCTGTCCCTCGAGCGGGACCGGGAACCCCGGAAACGGGCCCGTGACCGAATTGCAGGACGAGAACGTGTGGGTGTCGGTGTAGACCGCGAAGGCCTCGTCGTACCCGGTGACCATGTACACGCCGTGCCGGGGTTCCCGGCGCACCGGGCACTGCGCCCGCAACCAGTCGAAATAGGGGTACGGATCGGCGATGGTCTCCGTGCCGCGGAAGAAGTCCAGAGCGTCATAGTCGGTGCCGGCGTCGGTCATGCGGTCTCCTTGCGTGGCGGCTGCTCCATGACGAAGGTGGCCGCGCGATGGTGGAATCGCCACGCTGCATCCTCGCGATGCAGCACGTCGTTGTACCGGCCCACGAGCTTGATCTCCCACCCGGCGTCACCGAGGAGGATGAAGACCACGTCGCTGACCGCCGTGGCCTCGTCGTCACTCCACCTCTCGATGACCGTGTTCAGGACGAGATGGCGCTGCGGTCGCCGCGGCGCCCACTTCGTGTACGCCTCGCGCAGGGCATCGTGACCCGCGTGGGTGCCCATCCCCGGGATCTCGCAGAGGCCATCCGGGCAGAAGGTGGCGACGACATCGTCCGTCCGCCCGTCGTCCAGGGCCTGCGTGTAGGTGGCGAGCGCCGCCCGCACTCCCTCCGCGACCTCGGCGTGGGACCGTGCCGTCATGGGACCATCCGCATTCTACATCCGTCCATTCGTTCAGGAACACCTTCCACGTTCAGAAGTCGATGTCTGCAATAGGGCTCTCCAGCGGATTCACGTTGACCGACTGCAGCGCCGGGAGCAACTTCTCGTAGGAAAGGCCCGCCAGGAAGCCGTCGAGCGTGCGCTCGAAGTTCGAGAGGCCTCCCTCCAGCCGCTCCGACAGGCGCATGTACTCGAAACTCTCCGCGTGGAGGCCCTTCTGCTGCCTCGGCAGGTTGGAGAAGTCCTGCGTGGGGATGGGCGGCCAACGCGCGGTCGTCGCATTCCCAGACCTCGGGCGGCACGGGCTTGGCGGCGTCTTGGCCCGCCGGGTATCGGGTCAGGGACCAAATCTCCATCAGCGTCTCCTCCGGGCCGAGCGGGCGGAAGCGGTAGGACGTGGCGCTGCTGTACATCGGCAGGATGAAGTAGTGCGGGAAGCAGTAGCCCATCGGCTGGTTGAGCCCACGCGCCGCAAGATCGTTGAGATCGGGAATGTCGCTCCCGTTGGCACGATGCCAGCGCACCACTTCGTCGTTAAGGGTGCGCAGCCAGGTCGAGAGAGCCGATTGCGGGTCGCCCGGCAGATCGATGTGGCGGATTCCTTCGGCAACCTCGACGTCGTTCGCGTGCACCATCCCGCCCATGCCGTCGCTCATGATGTGCAGGTAGTGCAGCTCCGCATCGATGAGGGCCCGGGGGTCGACCACGCCGCCACCGCGCGACGGGCCTCTCCCGGTGATCACGAGCTCGGGATGGGTCTCGATCACATGGTACTGCTCCATGAACGCCTCTTCGGCGAGCTTCCAGTTCACCGGCAGGCGGGCAGCGTGCCACCACTCGACCCGGAGCGACTCGACCTTCCAGGCGTCGTGCACGGTGGCGAAGGGCTCGATGCATTCCCGGAGAGGCGGGGCGTCATCGCTGAGGTTGATCCAGGCGCAGCCACCCCATTGCTCGCAGCGCACCGGCGTGAGATTGAGGTCCGCTGATTGCAGATTGTGTTCGGAGAACGTCTTCGAGCGCGTGACGAAGGTGTTCACACCGTCGGGGCCGTAGCACCACCCATGGAACGGGCAGATGAATCCGGACGCGGACGACCCTCGGCCTGCGGCCACCTTCACGCCGCGGTGGCGACAGGCGTTCTGCAGGGCACGGACGCCGAGGTGCTCGGTCCGCACCACGATGATCGACTGATCGAGGATCTCGTATTCGACGAAGTCACCGGGCTGGGGGATCTCCTCGAGCCGGCAGGCCATCTGCCAGACCCGCGGCCACAGCAGCTCGGCCTCCATCTGGTAGAAGTCCGGGTCGAAATAGCGCTCCTTGGGGGCGCGATCCGGGTATTCCATGGCGTAGGGCACCGGAAGCTTCGACCAGCGCCGCTCCGCGATCGCCATTCAGCCCCCTCCCCGTCCGAGTCTCCGCCGCGTCCTCATTGCTGCTTCAGATCGTCGTCCAACGGCACGCCGAACGTGCGCAGGGCCATCGCCAGGACGTCGTACGCGCCCACCGTGAACACGAGATCCATCAGCTGATGCTCCTCCAGCGCGCCGCTGAGCACCGACCACGTCTCGTCGGCGATCAGCGCGTCGCCCAGGAGCTCGTCGACGGCCCGCAGCAATGCTCGCTCGACGTCGGACCACCCCGGCGCGTCCGGCCCGGCGGCGGCGCGAGCAACCTCGTCGGCGTCGACCTCGTTGTCGCTCGCGCTGGCGACGTGCTGCCGCCACTGGTACTCTGCGTCCCGGACGGCGGCAACCCGCAGCACCAGCAGCTCACGGTGCCGCGCCGAGAGCGTCGACCCGTACATGATCTGGCCGCTGAACGTGTTGTAGGCACGCGACAGCTCCGGGTACCTGGCCAGCACGCCAAGAGCGTTGAGCCCCTTCGGGCGGCCATCCCCCTTGGGGCGCCCCGTCGGGGGCAACAGCGGAGCCAACGCTTCACCGGCGGCGACTGACCACTCGCTCGGCCGGAGTGGCGTCAGCCGCGGCGACTCAGGTGTTGCGGCCACCGTTGACCCCCAGGACCTGGCCGGTGATGTAGCCGGCCTCGTCACGGACGAGGAACGAGCACAGCGCCGCGACGTCCTCCGGACGACCGATGCGCCGTACGGGTGTCAGCTTCTCGTGGTGCTCGACCCCCTCACCCAGGAGGCCCTTGCTCTCCTGCTTGCGCAGCATCGGCGTATCGATGAATCCGGGCGGGATGGTGTTGACCGTGATCCCCTTGGGCCCAAACTCGAGGGCCAGCGACTTCGTGAAGCCGATGACCCCGGCTTTCGCCGCCACGTAGTGCGTCATGTACTGCTGCCCGCTGTGGGCGCTGGATGACGAGATGTTCACGATCCGTCCCCAGCCTTCCTCGATCATGCTGGGCACGACCGCCTGGCAGCAGTTGAACGTTCCGGTGAGGTTCACGTCGAGGAGACGATGCCATTTCTCGGGCGTGATCGATAGGAACGGATCGACGGCATGCACGCCTGCGTCGTTGATCAGGACGGTCGGCGGCCCGAACCGCTCCCGCACCTGCGCCACGCCCACCTCGATCTGCGCGCGATCGGTCACGTCGACGGTGACGCCCAGCGCCGTCCCCCCGCCGGCCGAGATCTTCCCGGCGGCCGTCTCGGCGGCCTCGGCGTCACGATCGAACACCGCCACCGTCATGCCGTCGGCCGCCAGCCGTTCGCTGACCGCGCGGCCGATGCCGGATCCGCCACCGGTGACGATCGCCACGAGCGGCGCAGCGGATTGGGAGGCGTCGCTCATGAACGGTGGCGTCCACTGCCGGCGTGGGCCCGCGGACAGCCGACGGTGTCGTGCCTTCGCGTCATCGGCGCTGCCATCCGTCGACCCTCCTCGTGCCTGCGACAGGCACCATCGTCAAGATATACTAACCGGTCGGTACAATCCGCATCGTGGGTACTGAGCCGTACGGTGTCGGCCGTGGGCAGGACGCGCCCGCACGGGCTCATCGCCGCGGAGGCCCATGACATCCACCGAAGCCGCACCTGAACAGAGCACGAGCCCGTCGGCCGCGGAGGTCGACGTGCTCGTCGTCGGCGCGGGCATCACCGGGATCTACCAGCTCTACCGGGCGCGTGAAGCCGGCTTCTCCGCGCAGCTGTTCGAGGCGGGCGATGGCGTCGGTGGCACCTGGTACTGGAACCGCTACCCCGGCGCGCGTTTCGACTCGGAGAGCTACACCTACGCGTACCTCTTCTCGAAGGAGCTGTTCGACGAGTGGAAGTGGCGGGAGCACTTCGCGGAACAGCCTGAGATCGAGCGCTACCTCAATCACGTAGTGGACCGGTTCGGCCTCCGACGCCACATGCGCTTCGGCGCCAGGGTCGCGTCGGCCGTCTACGACGAGCCGAGGGGTCGCTGGACGGTCGTGGACGATCACGGCACCGAGGTCCGGGCGCAGTTCTTGGTCGCCGCCACGGGCGTCCTCTCGGTGCCGTACTTCCCTGACGTGCCGGGGCGGGAGGACTTCCAGGGCGAGTGGTACCACACTGCGCTGTGGCCGGCGGCGCGGGTCGATTTCACGGGCAAGCGGGTCGCCGTGATCGGCACCGGGTCGAGCGGGGTGCAGATCATCCCGGTCATCGCGGAGACGGCCGCCGCCCTGACGGTCTACCAACGGACCGCTAACTGGTGCACGCCGCTCAACAACGCGCCAATCACCCCCGCAGAGCAGGCGCAGCTCAGAGCGGACTTCGAGGAGATCCGCCAGACGCTGCACACGTCACCGAGCGGGTTCCTCCACTTGCCCAAGGAGCGGGCCACCTTCGACGACTCGGAGGAGGAGCGCCGGGCGTTCTTCGAGGAGATGTGGTGCAGCCCGGGCTTCTCGAAGCTCACCAGCAATTACAGCGATCTCATGTTCGACCAGGCAGCGAACGCGGCCTGGTGCGACTTCCTGGCCGGCAAGATCAGGGCCATCGTCAAAAATCCCGCGACGGCGGAGAAGCTGATCCCCGCGGACCACCGCTTCGGCGAGAAGCGACCGCCGTTCGTCACCGCCTACTTCGAGGTCTACAACGAGCCGCACGTGGACCTCGTCGATATCCGGGAGACGCCGATCGAACGCATGACCGGGAGCGGCGTCGAGACCACCGATGGTCTACGGGAGTTCGACATCATTGTGTGGGCCACGGGGTTCGACTTCGGTACCGGCGCGTTGAACCGTATGGGCGTCAGGGGCCGGGACGGTCTTGCCCTCGTCGACCACTGGGCCGATGGTCCGAAGACCTTCCTCGGGGTGCAAACCACGAGGTTCCCGAACTTCTTCTTTCCCGGTGGGCCGCACGCCGCGGCCGGAAACAATCCTCGCTACAACGGCGACCAGGTGGACTTCGTCACCGAGATCCTCCTTCACCTGCGCCGAGTGGGCTACGACGTCATCGAGGTCGATCCCGCCGCCGAGGAGAAGTGGACCAACATGGTGGATCGCTGGGCGACCAAGGCCCCCTCATTCGGCGAGAGCAGCTACTACTTCGGTACCAACATCCCCGGGAAGCCCCGCAAGTACCTGCTGAACTCGGCGGGCCGGCCGAAGCTCCTGGCAGAGATCGCCAAGGTCATCGACACCGACTACAAGGCCTTCAACCTTGCGCGTTCCTCAGCGCTCGCACCGTCGGGGGCGCCCAGGCCCGAGTGACGGCCGAGCTCAGACGGTCGCGACCGGCGTCAACGGAGAACCCACGACGCCGGGCAGTCGCAGCGGCGGCGCGGTGAGGAGAAACCGGCTCCGGTTGTGCTCGCGCAGCCACGAGGCGAGCTCGTGGAGGTACCACATCTCGCCCAGCGGAACGCCCAGCCTGAAGAGGCAGAGATTGTGGATGGGGAGGAACGAGTGCCGGCTCTCGTCGCGGTCGTTGCCGACCATGCCTTCCACCGCGTAGTTGTCCGCCACCAGCGCTGAGATCTGCGAGTCGGCGATCCACTCCAGCAGCGACTCGTCGCGCGCGTCGAGGTACGTGCACAGCGTATGGATCTTCACGGGATCGGGGTTGCGGTTCCACCGCAATATCTCGGTGGCGAACCCTGTATGCAACAGGAGCATGTCGCCAGCTTCGACCACGACGTTGTCGGCCGCCATGATCTCCTCGAGGGTCGTGCGATCGACGCCCCGCCACTCGTGGCCCAGGTGGTGGGCCAGGTCGACGAGGACACCGCGGCCCTGCACGCCGGTGGCGGCCATGTGCTCCAGGCCCAGGTGATGAGCGAAGCAGCGGTGGCTGCCGCCGTCGCCCGCGGCATCCGGCTTCGGTCCGACCAGGTCATCGCCGGCGCGGTAGCCGTTGTAGTACACGGCCTCGTCGACCCCGTCACCGTCAGCGTCGAATTCAGCGCCGACATGCGCGAGTGAGTCCCACTGCGTGGAGTACTGGAGGGAGAGGGTCACCACGTCGTCCGCCCACACGTCCACGTATTTTGGGTCGCCGAACTTGTCCATGGTGCTCATCGGGACGTTGTAGAACGTGTTCGGATTGCCTTCCATGTCCTCGGTCGGCGAGAGAACAGGCGGGTGCCGCCGCTGATTCAATGCGGTTCCGCCCGGGTAGTCGAGTGGCAGGCTGAGGCAGAAGCTGATGCCCGCCTCGACCTCGCGCACACCTTGAAGGACCTTGTTCGGAGTGAGCAGGTTGATGCGGCCGAGCTCGTCGTCGTCGCCCCAGTCCCCCCACGTCGAGCCCGGTGGGCGCTGCTTCCACCGCTTGCCCATGGTGTTCTCCTTCTCCCCGCGACGGCCCGCCACCGGCCTGGCCGCACGTTGTCTGTACCGACCGGTTGGTCTAGAATCCGCGGGCAGAGTACCGCGTAGGCGCGCGCTCGTCATCGAGATCTTGCGTCCCCGCGCAGGAAGGGCACAACCATGGCAGAAAACCAACTCGTCATTTCCGCCGACGGGCACGTCCTGGAGCCCACCGATCTCTTCGTGACCCGCCTGCCGAAGAACCTGCGCGATCGTGGGGTCTGGGAGGACGACTTCGAGATCGAGCCGCTGGTGGAGGGCGGGGCGCGCATCTTCCGGCGACTGCACACGCCTGGATTCGAGGGGTGGACCATCTCCCGCTACCGCCAGACCGGCGGACGAATGCCCGAGGGCGACCCCGAGATGATCATCGAGGACCTCAACTTCGACGGAGTCGACGTCGGGGTCATGCACCCGAATCTGTCCCTCTTCGGCCTCTACTCCGACGATCACGAGTTGTCGATTGCCCATGCCCGCGTCTACAACGACTACGTCGTCGAGCGCTTCGCTCCGTACTTCTCCCGTCTGGCGCCCACGGCTCCTATTCCACTCACCGACATCGATGATGCAGTGGTTGAGATAGAGCGCGTCTCGGCAAGCGGCTTCCGGGCCATCCTCCTGCCGGCCACGCCGCCCCGGCCCTACTACTCCCGGGAGTTCGACCCCGTCTGGGCTGCCGCCCAGGCCAACGGCGTGCACGTGTTCATCCACACGCAGACGGGCGGCGTCAAGGTCAACGATCCGGCATCGACCACGCTCAAGGTCGTCATGGAGAACGCCGCGCAGGTCAACCAGCCGATGACCGAGAGGTCTGCATCGAGGCGCATGGTCACGCAGGCGATCTACAGCACGATCGTCCCCCAGCAGGTCATCTGCGAGCTCATCGGCGGGGGTGTCCCCGAGCGCTACCCAGACCTCCACTTCGCGCTGATCGAATTCAATGCGCACTGGCTCGCCTCGCTCGTAGGCAGCATGGACAAATGCTGGGTCACGGGCATCGGGCAGGACGCCGACTGGTGGCTCGGGGTCTGGGACGACAGCCGCCCCGCCCACGAGCAGACCGGCATCGCCCAGCTGTTCCGGCTGAACGAGAAGTGGCCCTATCCCCTCATGCCGAGTGAGTACGTCAAGCGCCAGTTCCACGTGTCGTTCCAGGACGACCCCGTCGCGGTGGCCTGCCGGCACATCACCGGCCTGTCCAGCATCGTCTGGGGCAACGACTACCCGCACGCCGAGGGGACGTTCCGCGGCAGCCGGCAACTCATGGACCAGCTGTTCACCGACGTGCCGGCGGACGAGAAGGCGGCCATGCTCGGCGGCACGCTCGGTGACCTCCTGGGCTTCCATGCCCCGCTGGCCCCCACCGGATTCCGGAACTAGACCACACCCTCCGGTCAGTACCACCGAACACGGGAGTCGAGTGGACACCTACAACTTCGAGGGGCGTGTCGCGGTCGTCACGGGTGCGGGACGCGGCATCGGCCGTGCCTACGCACGGCTCCTGGCCGAACGCGGCGCCAGCGTCGTCGTCAACGACCTCGGTGGTTCCATGCAGGGGGTCGGCGTCGACGCCGCGGTGGCGTCGACCGTGGCGGCCGAGATCGACGCAACCGGTGGCACGGCGATCGCCGACGAGAACGACGTGGCCTCGGCCGCCGGCGCGCAGGAGCTCATCGACTCGGCGGTCGAGAAGTTCGGGCGCCTCGACGTCCTGATCAACAACGCGGGCATCATCAGGTGGGGCGGCTTGCCCGACGCCGACCTGGACAACCTGGAGCGGCACATCGCCGTGCACGTCCTGGGGTCGTTCAACACCACCCGGGCCGCCTGGCCCCACATGGTCGAGCAGGGCTACGGCCGCATCGTCATGACAACGTCCTCAGGGATCTTCGGGCTGCCCCAGAACCTCGCCTACGCAACCGCCAAGGCGGCCGTCATCGGGCTCACGCGGAGCCTCGCCACCACCAGCACGGCGCACGGGATCAAGGTCAACCTGATCGCGCCGGCCGCGTCCACCCGCATGGCTGGGCCGGCCTCCGACACGGACGAGGCCCGTGGAGCGGCGCTGCCGATGTCACCGGATCTGGTCGCGCCCATGGCGGCCTTCCTCGCCCACGAGGACTGCCCCGTGAACGGGGAGATGTACGAGGCCGGCGCCGGACGGTTCTCGCGCCTCTTCATCGCCTCCACGCCCGGCTACGTCACCGCAGACGCGACCATCGAGGACGTGGCCCGGCACTGGGACGCGATCAACGACGAGGAGGGGTATTCCGTCCCGACCGACCTCCCCGACTGGTCCACCTCCTTCCTGGCCCACCTGCAGCCCGAGGCGTGAGCTGACGCATGGACCTTTCGCTCCAGCGAATCCGAACGGGACCTCGTCGACCTGTGCCGTGATTTCGCGACGAGGGAGATCGCGGCCCGCGCGCCGCTGGCCTGGGAGGAGGCACGCTGCCCGACCGACCTCCTCCGGGAGATGGGCGAGCTCGGGCTCCTCGGCATCCTCATCCCGGAGGAGTGGGGCGGGATCGGCATGTCGACGATCGGGTTCGTCGCCGCGATGGAACAGATCGGCCACGCCGACCAGTCCGTGGCGACCGCCTGGCAGGCCCACGCCACCATCGGCTCGCTGCCGCTGTACCTCTTCGGGAACGACGAGCAGCGAGAGCGCTGGCTGCGACCCCTGGCGGAGGGTCGGGCGCTGGGAGCCTTCGGGCTCACCGAGCCCGATGCGGGCTCGGACGCCCGCGGGATTCGCACCCGTGCCGTACGGCGTGACGGCGGCTGGCTCATCAACGGTCGCAAGACGTTCATCTCCAACGCAGGCACCGACATGTCGTTCGGGGTGACCCTGCTCGCCCGCACCGAGCCCGTGGCGGGCGAAGAGGCGGGCTTTGCAAGCCTGGTCGTGGAGAAGGACACGCCGGGATTCAGCATGGGACCGAAGATGCGCGGCATCGGCTGGCGCGGCCTCGACACCCGCGAGCTCTTCCTCGACGACGTCTGGGTTCCCGACGAGCACCTCCTGGGAGACCCGAACCTCGGGCTCGGCCAGTTCCTGCGCACGTTGGAGGTCGGGCGCATCTCGATCGCGGCCTTGTCCCTCAGCCTGACCCAGGCGGTGCTCGACCTGGCCACCGCGTACGCAAAGGAGCGCCAGCAGTTCGGGCAGCCGATCTCGAAGTTCCAGGCGGTGCAATTCAAGCTGGCCGACATCGCCACGGAGCTAGAGGCGGCGCGCTGGCTCACTTACCGCGCCGCCTACCTGCGCGACACGGGCCAGCCCTTCCAGAAGGAGGCGGCGATGGCGAAGCTAAAGGCCAGCCGGGTGGCGGCGTGGGCTGCCTCCGAGGCGGTCCAGATCCACGGTGGTCTCGGCTACATGCTCGAGACGCCCGTCGCCCGCTTCTACTGCGACTCCAAGGTGCTCGAGATCGGTGAAGGCACCAACGAGATCCAACACCTGGTGATCGCGCGCCAATTGGGCTGCTGACTACACCGCCGCCAGTCGGCGGATGGCTTCCGTGATGTCGTCGCGATCGGGCAGCCACGCCTGTTCGAGATCGGGCGAGTAGGGCGACGGCGTCGGCGCAGCCCCGATGCGCTCTATCGGCGCATCGAGGTCCCAGAACCCCTCCCTCGCCACCGTGGCCGCGATCTCCGCACCGATGCCGAAGGGCACGACCGCCTCATGAGCGATGAGCAGCCGGCTCGTCTTGTGCACGGACGCGAGGACCGGTTCCATGTCGAGAGGCGCCACCGTCCTGAGGTCGATCACCTCGACCGAGATGCCCTCTTGCGCCACCCGCTCGGCCGCCGCCACCACCTCGTGGACCATGCGGGAGACCGACACCACGGTCAGGTCCGTGCCGGCCCGGACCACCGCGGACTTGCCGATGGGCACGATGTAATCTGACGGCGGCTGCCGCCCCTTCATGCCGTAGAGCAGGCGGTTCTCGATGAACACCACCGGGTTGGGGTCCTGGATCGACGCACGTAGGAGCCCGTAGGTGTCGGCCGGCGTCGACGGCATGACTACGCTCAGCCCCGGGATGTGGGCGAGCAGCGCTTCCAGGCTCTGCGAGTGCTGGCTCCCCGAGGAACGACCGGCGCCGAACTGGGTCCGCACCGTCAGTGCCATCTGCGCCGCGCCGCCGGTCATGAACGGCAGCTTGGCTGCCTGATTGAGCAGTTGGTCGAAGCAGACGCCGATGAAATCGAGGTACATCACCTCGACAACGGGACGCATCCCGGCCATGGCCGCACCGACGCCGAGGCCGACGATCGCCGTCTCGGAGATCGGCGTGTCCCGCACGCGTGCCCCGTATTCCTCGGCGAGCCCCCGCGTCAGCCCGAAGACGTTGCCGCCCACGCCGACGTCGACGCCGGCGAGAAACACCCGATCGTCCTCGGCGAGCTCCACCGCGAGCGCCGAGCGGATGGCGTCCATAGTGCGGAACACCGGCGCGTCGTCGGCCGGTGGGGCGGGCTCCGGTCGCCGAGCGCGCGGGCGCACGACGAAATCAGTCAACGTGGCCGTGACCGGTCCGGCGAGCCGACGGGCGGCCTCGACCGCTCCGTCGAGCAGGTCGGCCGTCGACGCCTCGAGCGCCTTGATCTGGTCGTCGGCGACGCCGGCTTCCCGGAGCAGGCGCTCATGCACGAGCAGCGGGTCCCGTGACCGCCACTCCTGCACCTCGTCCGGGGACCGGTAGCGCTCGGGATCGCCTTCGTAGTGGCCATGCCAGCGATAGGTCGCAGCCTCGACAACGGAGGGCCCGCGCGTGTCGCGTGCGGCGCTGACGACCGCCTCCATCGCAGTCGCCGTCGCGGCAACGTCGTTGCCGTCCACCTCCACGTACGGGATCCCATAGCCCGCCGCTCGTTGCTCGAGCGACGCCGCATGCTGGTCTGACGCCTGGGAGAACTCGGCGTAGCCGTTGTTCTCACAGAAGAAGACCACCGGGAGCTTCCACACGGCGGCGAGGTTCACGGCTTCGTGGAAGGCTCCCTGCGCCGCCGCTCCGTCACCGAAGAACGCCACGCTCACGCTGCCGTCGGCCCGGAGCTGTGCTGCCGTCGCCGCTCCCACCGCAATCGGGACGCCCGCTGCGACGATGCCGTTGGCGCCGAAGATTCCGAGCTTCGGGTCGGCGATGTGCATGGAGCCGCCTCGGCCACGGTTCGTGCCCTGATCCTTGCCCATGAGCTCGGCGAACATCCCTGCCGGGTCCAAGCCCTTCGCCAGACAGTGGCCGTGACCGCGGTGTGTGGACGTGATGACGTCTGCCAGACCCAGGGGCCAGCATGCGCCCACGGCGGTCGCCTCCTGGCCGGTCGAGAGGTGGACGAAACCCGGGACTTCGCCATCGCGATAGAGCGCGGCCACCCGCTCCTCGAAGCCCCGGATCAGCAGCATCCGGCGCTGCATCTCAATGAGGTCGACCATGGAGAACGCGGAGGGAGGGGCGAGGTCGTCATTCATCGAACGTGTATTGTACTGGTCGGTACAACGTGAGAAAAGCGACGATCGGCCACATCGACATACCCGAGTCGTTCCCGGGACCAGGCGCGGTCTCGGGGAAGCGGGTTGTGATCACCGGCGCCAGCCGTGGTCTCGGAGCCCTGCTGTCCCACGCGTTCTCCCGGGCCGGCGCATCCGTTGCGCTCGTCGCACGCACGGAGCGGGATCTGAAGGCGGTCGCCGAGGCCCTTCCGGGAACGGCCATGGTGCTGAGCGGTGACGTGACGGACGAAGACTTCAACGAAGCCGTCGCTGACGCCACGGTGGCCGAGTGGGGCGGACTCGACGCCTGGATCTGCAATGCAGGGATCTCGCCGATCGTGGCCGGTCCGCGTGAGACCGCAGCATCGGTCTGGCGGCAGGTCCTCGAGGTGAACCTCACGGGTGCGTTCCTCGGCGCGCGCGCCGCGGCCCGGGTCATGGGCGAGGGAGGGCGATTGATCTTCACCGGCTCGGTCCTAGGGGAACGGCCCCGCAAGGGACTGGCCGCATACAGCGCCTCGAAAGCTGGATTGGTCGGTGTCGCCAAGGCCCTGGCACTCGATCTGGCCTCCGCCGGCATCACCGTGAACGTCGTTGC
Source organism: uncultured Acidimicrobiaceae bacterium (assembly GCA_963755375.1). Lineage (GTDB taxonomy): Bacteria > Actinomycetota > Acidimicrobiia > Acidimicrobiales > RAAP-2 > Bog-473. The sequence continues at coordinate 2,384,853 of CAVWKG010000016.1, forward strand.
ACCGGGCTGGTTCGAATCCCCCATGGCCGATGGGTGGGTGCACAACCCCGAGCTGTCGGCCGGCATCATCGGGCACACCGCGCAACGGCGCTGGGGAACTTCGACGGACCTGGCCGCGGCCTACCAATTCCTGACCTCCGACGCCTCCGCCTTCATCACCGGCGCCGTGCTCAGCGTCGACGGCGGATACTTACTCGTATGACGGAGACGCGGCGGGTCGTGGCAATCATCGGCGCGGGGGGAGCGCTTGGCGGCGCGGTGTCGCAACAGTTCGCGGGCGAGCCTGCCACCGACCTCGTCCTGAGTGACGTCAGCGCGCCCTCGCTCGACGCAACCGTCGACGGACTCCCCACAACGGACGGACCGGTCGAGACGGTGCTCGCGGACGTGAGCGACTACGACCAGGTGGAGTCGGTCATCAGACTGGCCGTCGAGCGGTTCGGCCGCCTGGACGTCCTGATCAGCAATGCCGGAGTTCTCTCCCCGAACGGCCGGATCCACAATTTGCGCACAGAGGACTGGGAACGAGCCTTCCAGGTCAACGTCCTCGGAGCTGTCAACGGCATCCGTGCCGCGGTGAACGTCATGCGTCCGCAGAAGTCGGGCTCGATCGTCTTGACCGCGTCGGTCTCCGGTCTCACTGCGTGGTCCCATGCAGCCCCGTACTGCGCGACGAAGGCCGCCGTGATCCAACTCGCCAAGGTCGCCGCCCTCGAGTATGCGCCGCGACGGGATCCGCGTCAACTGCGTGTGCCCGGGGACGTTCCGGTCGGCGATCCATGAGGACCTTCCGCCGGACGCCCTCGACGCCATCGCCGAGCGTCATCCTCTTGGGATCGGAACGGCCACCGACCTGGTGGGTGCGTACTCCTACCTGGCGAGCGGGGCGTCACGCTGGACGACCGGATCGGCGATCGTCGTCGACGGCGGGTATTCGGCGCCCTGAGAATCGCTACTCGAGCGGATCGGCGGACGGGTTCGTGATTCCTCGCATGAAGATGTCGGCGAACGGCTTCGCCACGTCCCGAGCCGAAAGCTCCCCACCAGCCTTGAGCCAGAGGTACGTGTAGTTGTGCATTCCGAGCCACGCCAAAGCCGTCAGTCGGGGCTCCAAGCCACGGAACTCGCCCGAGTCCACGCCCGCCTGGAGGATCGCCTCGACCCGACGTTCGTACACCCGCCGGCGCTTGCGGAACTGCTCAGCGCGTTCGCCGGTGAGCGCCGGGAACTCATGCAGGAAGACCCAGACGTGATCCGGATACCGATGGATCACGTCGAGCAGTTCATGGCCCAGCATGGCGAGCTGCTCGGACGGGGAGCCGCCCGCTTCGGCGACACGATCCGCTCCGAGCATCACCTCGTCCATCACCCTGTCGTGGATCGCGGCGAGAAGATCCTCCTTGGAGCCGATGTAGTGGTACAACGCCCCCTTGCCGAGATCGTTGGCGACGCAGAGCTCGGTGATGCCCGTGGCGTGATAGCCCCCACGGGCGAAGACCCCCGCGGACGTGTCGATGATGGCCTGGTAACGCGCCTCCCAGTTCGCCTTTCGCCGAGAATCACCGGAGGCTTCCGACGCGTGCCATCAATAGCGACACTAGCTGGCCGTCAATGGTGTGGGAGCTCCCGGCGAACCGTCGCGACGTCGTCGCGAAGCTCTCTGACGCGAGCGGCGGCCCTCGCCGTACATGTGGGTAACGGCACGTGCACTCAACGATGCTGGAGCCACACCTGGTGCTCCGACCGAGCCGAGCGTTCCCCGACCTGTATGGGCTCCCTCCCCGGAACAGCGCTCCCAGCGGGTCGCGGAAGGAGTCAGTAGCCGTGCCGCGAACGAAGGTCCGGATTGTCATGGGACCGCCCGAGTGACCCTCGCACCGATGGCCTCGGCGGACGTGAACTGGTTCGCCGTGCTGGCGCACCACGCCGCCCGGAGTCCGAACAAGGTGATCACGGTGTTCGAAGGCGAGGCGACGACCTACCGGGAGATGGCCGTTCGTGCGACCGCATTGGCCGGTGGCCTGTCCGCGCGGAGCATCCGTCAGGGTGACGTCGTGGCACTGCTCTCGTACAACCGCCCCGAATTCCTCGAGGCTCTCTTCGCCGCCAACTACCTCGGAGCGATCGCCATGCCGATCAACTGGCGGCTCGCCGCTCCCGAAGTGCGGTACATCCTTGAACACTCCGGAGCTCGCGCGCTTGTGTGCGACGGCTCACTGGTACAACTTGCCAATGAAGCGACGATGGGCCTTGAAGACACGCTCGTACGCCTGGGCATCTCAGTCGATGAGGCAGGATGGACGACCCTCGCCGATGTGCGCGGTGATTCCAACGAGGTAGCGCCGGTGGCGGCGACCGCCGACGATGTCCACCGGCTGATGTACACATCCGGCACGACGGGACGGCCGAAGGGCGTGATGATCACCCACGCCAACCTGGCCTGGAAGAACCTTGCCCATACGATTGAATTCGACTTCACGAGCGCCGATCTCGGGCTGGCGTGTGGGCCTCTGTATCATGTCGGCGCTCTTGACCTCACGACGACCTCGCTGATCGCAGTGGGTGCGACGACGATCGTCCATCGGTCGTTCGATGCGTCAGACGTGGTCACCGAAATCGAGCGCTCGCGCGTGACCACGGTGTGGCTGGCTCCCGCCATGGTCAATGCGATCATGTCCCTGCCCGATATCGAAGGCCGAGATCTGTCGTCGGTACGGGTCGTCATCAACGGCGGCGAGAAGATGCCGATCCCCCTCATCGAGCGAATCCAGCGCGTCTTTCCCTCGGCGTGGTTCGCCGACGCATACGGCCTCACCGAGACAGTTTCCGGCGACACCTTTCTCGACCGGGACAGCATCGTCAGCAAACTCGGCTCCGTGGGACGTCCATGCCTCTACCTCGAGCTCGATGTGTGGGACGAAGGCGGACACTCCGTTCCCCCGGGGGAGCAAGGCGAGGTGGTCATGCGTGGCCCCAAGGTGTTCAAGGGTTACTGGCGGGACCCTGAGGCGACGGCCGCTGCCTTCGCCGGGAGCTGGTTCCACACAGGGGACATCGGCCTCCGCGACGACGACGGCTACCTGTACATCGTCGATCGTCTCAAGGACATGATCCTGTCCGGCGGTGAGAATATTGCCAGCTCGGAGATCGAGCGCGTGCTCTACGAGCACCCCTCGGTGCTCGAAGCAGCCGTTGTAGGCCGTCCCGATGATCGATGGGGTGAGGTGCCAGTGGCATTCGTCGCTTTGCGCCAAGGCGCCGAGGCATCGCCCGGCCTTCTCATCGAGCACTGCAGCGCCCAGCTGGCACGGTTCAAGGTCCCCAAAGAGATTACGTTCCTCGATGCGCTCCCTCGCAATCCCTCCGGAAAAGTCCTCAAGCGCGAGCTTCGCCGTGGAACGTGAACCACTCACACGTTCATGAACCACTCGCACATTCAGAGGCTCTCGTTGGTGAGACCGCAACTCCGAACAAAGACCACCGCAGGCCCCACCACTTCTTCACGTGTCCGTAGCGGACGCGTCCGACTGGAGGCACCATGATGCGTGTGAACGGCCCGGTGACCGGTGGCAGCAAGGGTTGGGCCTTCGGCGGCCCCGCGGTCGACTTCGCGTCGCTGGGCTACCAGCAGGATGAGTACTTCTTTGAGAGCGAAGCTGCCCGCTACGGACCAGCACCAGGAACACAGCTGACGCGGGACGGACGGTGGCAGGTCGCGCCGGTCGAGACGTCGCCCTACAAGACGCGGACGGTGATCGTTCGGCCGGTTGACCCTGCCGACTTCAATGGAACGGTGATCCTCCTGTGGAACAACGTGTCCGCCGGGTACGAGAACTTCGGGGGTGGAGACAGCGCTGAGCTTTTCGAAGGCGGGTACGCCTATGCCGCCGTCTCGGTCCAGCGGGTCGGTGTGCACGGTCAGCCCGACAACCCACAAGGCCTGCGCAGCTGGGATCCAGAACGCTACGGGTCATTGTCGATCCCGAGCGACGACTACTCGTTCGACATCTTCACCCAGGCGGCCAGCCTGGTGGCCCCCGATCGGCGGCGCGAGCCACTCGACCCCATGGGGGGGCTCGAGGTACACCGGCTCATCGCCCAGGGTGCGTCGCAGTCAGCAGCCCGGTTGGCCTCCTACCTCAACGGGATTCAGCCGATCACGGGACGCTTCGACGCGTTCTTCCTCGTCATGTACTTCGGTGGTGGGACGCCGCTCGAAGTGGGTGACGCAGTGATGACCGTCCGAGAGGCCGCCGGCGACGCACGCCAGCCGCGCATACCTGAAGGGATCCACCTCCTACGCGACGATCTCGGCGTTCCCGTCATGGTCCTCAACACCGAGTGCGAGGCGACCGCCTACTACGGGGTCCGGCAGCCCGATACCGACCTTTTCCGGTACTGGGAGGTCGCGGGTGCATCGCATGTCTCCTTGCCGGCCATGGCCTCGTCCGCGGCGCGGATCGAACGAGACTTCGGCTTTTCGATCCCGCTTGACGAGACGATGCAGGGCATCAATCAGGTGTCCATCGCGCCAGTCGTCGACGCGGCGCTGCATCACGTGCAGGCGTGGGTACGAGATCGCACTCCCCCACCGGTGCAACCTCGCATCGAATTCAAGAGTGACCCCGCCGAGATCGTCCGGGACGACAACGGCATTGCGCGGGGCGGAATCAGACTGCCTCAGGTTGAGGTTCCCCTGGCCCACAACAGCGCCATACAGGGGACGCCCGACATCTTCGCCCGGCTGGTGGGATCCCACGAGTCCTTTCCGGTTGAGAAGGTCAGCCAGCTGTATGGGAGTCGCGATGTCTATCTCGCCCGTTACGAAGACGCGACCCGGGCGGCCGAATCTGCGTCTGTCGTCCTCCCCCGCGACGTGGGTGCCCTTCTCGCCGAGAGCGAGGCCACGCTCCCGTTCTGAGTCTTCCGGCTGGCGCGATCGAGATCTGCGGCAGAGCTCTGATGCGCAGACCGTGTCGGGCGTCCACACTCGGATGAAATGCGGGGTTGTTCTCACGACACACCGACACGAGATGCGGCTGAATCCGACCTCACGCTATGGTTGACCGATGTCTCGTGGGACGGCGTCGTCTCACCGCCCTGATGACTGGATGACACAGAGCGTTGGCCTCTACGTCGAGCGCCACGGTCCCAGTGCAGACCTGCCGATCATCTTGGTCCATGGAGCGCCAGACCGGGCCACCACTTTTCGTGGCGCCCTCGGCCACCTTTTCGATCGCGACGTCACGGTCTACGATCGGCGCGGCTACGGGCGCTCACTCGGCACAACACCCGCTCGGACGATGGTCGATCACGCAAGCGATCTTCTTGACATCGTGGACGCCTGCCAGGACCCTCCGGTTGTCGTCGCCCACAGTTTCGGTGCAAATCCGACAATGCTCGCTGCGACGCTCCGCCCCGAGGCCTTCGCCGCCATCGGGCTCTGGGAGCCGCCACTCCCCTGGGTGACGTGGTGGCCAGAGCGAACCAAGCAATACAACGCCACCGTCGCGTCGTCGGACTCCCCCGCTGACGACATCGAGGAGATGTACCGCAGGCTCCTCGGCGACGACGCCTGGAGCCGGCTGTCGGCCGACGTGCGAACCAGGCGTCGGGCTGAGGGCCCGGCCTTCCAAATGGACATGGCCTCAGAGATCAATGCCCCGTTCGACTTTCAAGACGTCGTCGTACCTTGCCTCGTTGGATATGGAACGGAGACGTCCACAGAACACGCCTACGGCGCCCGTTGGCTTGCGGAGGTACTGCCCAACGCCCAGACCCATACGATCCAGGGCACCGGGCATTTCGCTCCTCACACTCACCCGCATGAATACGCAAGCTTCGTTCTCTCCGTCCTGCCCCTGGTCGAACACAAGCGACTCGGGTGAGGACGCCGATGTGCGGGGCGCCGGCGTGATCTGGGGACAGCTCGGGAGGAGGCTCCTTCGAGCTGAGTTCAGCGAACAGCCCGGCCGATCAGTCAGCGATCGGAGCGGCATCACGGCAACGGCTCGGCAAATCATCATAATCTTGGCTTGCGATCTCCACCCCGCCGACAGGAGCGCCTGATTGAGGTCTCGTATGCTTGAACGCCCACTTCTCATCGACAACGTCCCCCTGACACGTTTCATCGCTCCTGACGACATCGACGTATGGCGCCGGTACTACACCCACGTATTCGCTGATCCGGGTTCTCTCATCGAATGAGGTCGAACGACGAACGCAAGAGGTGGGCGTCCACCTCGTATTCCGAACGAGCGCCTCACACTGGCGCCGACATCCACCGTCTCCTCTCCCTACAGGTTCGACGACGTTGGAAAGTAAGGACTCGATAGTGGGTCAGCAGGTGACCCGCCCGGCCAGGGTGCTTCTCATCTCGGGAAGCCTCCGCCAAGACTCAACCAACACTGCGCTGCTTCGGACCTCAGGGGTCGTTGCGCCTCCCGATATCACCGCCGAGCTCTATGAGGGCATGGGTCGACTCCCCCACTTCAACCCAGATTGCGACCAGCCGCCACTCGACCCGGCCGTCGGTGAGCTACGCACGATGATCCACTCCTCGGATGCGATTCTCTTCTCCACACCCGAGTACGCGGGAGGCCTCCCAGGATCGTTCAAGAACCTCCTTGATTGGACGATCGGGGATGACCACGCCGACTCCATTTACCGGAAGCCTGTTGCCTGGGTCAATACCTCCGCCGCTCCGAATGGTGCGGCCGACGCGCACAAGTCCCTTCGGATATTCCTTGGGTACGCCCACGCCTCGTTGATCGAGGACGCCTGCACCGCCATTCCCGTCGCGCGCCAGGCCGTCCATGACGGGTTGCTCGCTGACCGGAAGATCCGTTCATCGGTCATCGAAACCCTGAGGGTGCTCGTCGAAGGCCGCACCTAGTGCTTCGGCGAACGGCACGGCATCCCGCTGCTCCCGCCGTGCCTTCCGCCGGCATTTCACTCGGGCTGCTAAACCGTCAGGCGTGCCGCTCAGCCTGGAGGAACGCTGCTCCGCTGTCTTCCGCGATCATCGGATCCAAGCCTTCGGCGGGACCTTCCATGTGCCCAACCGTGAGAGTTATCCCGCCCTCTTTGCTTGGGACAGCGGGTACCACGCTTTGTCGCTCTTGCATCTCGATCCCGATGCCGCAGTCGAGGAGTTGGCGACGCTGTACCGTGCCAGCCGGCTTCCCGACGGGCTGCTCTCCCACCAGCGCTCTGTCCCCGGAGCGGAAGAGCATCAGCAGTTCGTCGAGGCCCTCTTCGGGCCGATGTTCGACGGGGATCGTACGCCGTTCGTGGATCCGCCCACGCCCGCGTATGCCGCTGCCCGCCTTTCACTGGCCCTGGGTGCACCGGCCGACCAGCTGCTGAATGAGGCTGTGTCCCATTTACGAGCGCTCGCCCGGCACCGAAGCGTGGGCGGCCGGTCACTGCCGGCGGCCCTCCATCCTTTCGAGACCGGAACCGAGGGAAGCGCCTTCATGCGAACCTTCCTTCCCGACGGACTCCTCGGTTCCTCCATCGGCCGGTTGAAGGAACTCACCGTTTCCTGTCGCTCGGTCGGGATGGCACCCGAGGCAGCCCTCGCCTCGGGCCACGGCTTCGTCGTCTATGACCCCACCATGTGCGGCTGGTACCTCCTGGCCCTCGAGGAGGTGGCCGCCGCCTGCTCTGCTCGAGGCCGCGAGGAGGAGGCGGCGGAGGCCGAAGGCATGGCCAGGATCGTGGCCCGGGATGTCGAAACGCTGCTCTGGTGGGAAGAAGGGCGCATCTTCGTCGCTCATGACGTTTCGCGGTCGGCTCAGTTGCCGGGCATCGGGGCCATGGGCCTGCTTCCCGCCGCGAGCCGAACTCTCGCCGAATCCGGGATGTCCAATCGACTCGCCGAGCGCCACCTCAGCCCAGATGGGCCCCTGTGGGGGTCATACGGTTTTGCGGCAGGAAAGATCGAACCCGGCACGGGCGTCGGCTCCTACGTCCAGTGGGACGGCAACGCCGTGTGGGGCGCGACAGCGTACTGGGCCTATCTGGTGGCAGCCCGGCTCGGCCTCTGGATCGAGGCTCGCCACCTGCGCGACCAACTCAGGGACCTGATCGACGCGCACGGCTTTCGGGAGTTCTATGACGCCCGCACCGGTCAACCAGGTGGGGCAGGAGAAGTCTCCGGATTCACCTGGCCTGCCCTGGCCCTGGACATGACCATCCCATCGGAGTAGTGCCTCTCGACGCTCCTGGCTACTTCGCTGCCGGGGAGCCGGCGAACTGCAGCACGTTCTTCGCGGTATCAAACGTCACGAGGTACACCGGACCGATCGCATAGGCGCGACCCGGCCCGAAGGACACCGGTGCGCCCGATCCAGGGATGGCTGCGTCGCGGAGCGCGTACCCGGCATGGGCGAACGTGGTCGAGGTGAGGTTCTTGCCGGCCGCCTTGGCGATCGTCGCAAACAGGGCGAGGTTGAGGCAAGCCGATTCAACCGCGTAGAAGGTCTGATCAGATCCCATGAGCGGGTTCGTCGGCGGTGTGATCTTGAGCGCCGGGTATGCCTTTCGAACCACGCGATCACACTTCTGGACCGCGGGCGTGTGCCAAATCTGGTAGTTCGAGGGAACCGGGCTCGTGGTGACGGCGTTCTTGAGATACTTCGGCGAGATCGATGACCCCAGCACGGCGCTCTCGAGGCCCGGCTCGTTCGTCGCGATCCACGGTGGGAGGTAAGAGCTCTCGTTGGCTTGCAGGGACTCGGGCCAGACTGTCGCGCCGGTACCCACGGCGATCACCTCGTTGACACCCGCCAACTGGAAGCGCTGCGCAATGAGTGCGGCCTGCTGGTTGGTCGCCACTTCGTCGTCCTGCGGTGCGCTGTCAACGGCGCTCTGGAGTACATGTACTCCGAGGGCCTTGAGCGTACTTTGAACGACCTTCAGCTCGCTCCCGTCGGTCTCGGTTCCGCCGAAGAGGCCCACCTTCTTCCCCTTGAAGACGCCGCTGTGCGCGAGAACGGACAGCTGCACCGGGTCGTAAGCCGCGGGTGGCGGCACCAGAGTGAAGTTGGGCGTACCACCGGAGGATTGAACATCCTGGAAGCTCCCCGAGATCGTCGGTACGTGGTGCTGCTGCAAGAAGCAGTCCGGTTGCTGCGGAGCGAGAGCAACGAAGACATCGTCATCCTCGGCGAGTTGTGTACAGGCCGTGATCGCGGGTCCCGTGCCCACGGGGTTCACCGCCACCAGATAGGGGACGAGTCGGCGGCCGTTGACGCCGCCGTTGGCGTTCAGATTGGAAATGATCGCGTTGTAGGCGTCCGGGAAGCTTCCCTGATCAAGGGTGATGCCGAACTGCCGGACGGCCGCCAGGTAGACGTACGGTATCCCGACGCGGATGGACGTCGCCGTCACTCCCTGGGTCGGTGGGATTGATGCTGCGGACACTGGACCGGCGCCACCGACCACCGCGATCGCGCTCAGGATCAGTGAGCTAATGGCAAGAAAGGCGATGCTCTTTCGCATTATCCACCCCGTCGGATGAATGGAGCCACCGACGGCAACTCCTTCACAGTGACATACATATGCAGCGCGCCGGGCTTCGGCCTGCAGGCTCCCGCCAAGGGGCGGGGGCGACGATGAGGTCACGTCGTCGCCACCAGCAGTTCCTCCCCCCTCGACGTCCGAAGGCCATCTGTCCTGCCGGCAAAATAGCGCTCGTTGAACATGTCTGCCGACACGTGCCGGGCATCTCGAAATCCGGCATCGCGCGCCAGCGTGAGCATGTCGTCGGGTGTGTAGAAGCTGATGAATGGAGTTCCAGATGCCCGCGCACCCCTCTCGGCTGCCTCGAAACCGGGCCGGAGCTCCTCATCGAGGAGTTCCGTCGGCAAGAGGAACGTCGTGGCGAAGGTCGAAGCCGGTGCGAGTTCAGCCATTTGGCGCAGGGTGGCCGCGTTGGCCTCTTTGGTCAGGTACATGGTGACCCCGGTGGAGACGACGACCGCCGGTTGGCCGGGATCGAAGCCGGCGCCTGTGAGCTGGTCCCGCCAAGATCCGCCTGCCTCGAAGTCGACCGGCACCAACCGCAGCCACTCGGGGACACCGAAGCCCAGCTCGATCAGACGTCGGCGCTTCCACGCCTGGGGGCCAGGCTGATCCACCTCGAACACTCGGAGATGGGCGGCGATCTCCGGCCTGCGCTGCGCGAACGTATCCAGTCCGGCGCCCAAGACGACATACTGCGCGACACCTTTGCCGGCCTGATCGGCAACCAGATCCTCTACGAATCGAGCGCGGGCCACGATGCCCGCCCTGAACCAACTGGTGCTCGCTGGGTCCATGTCCGGGCGGCTTCGCCAGCCAGGGTCGGGAGCTGCCAGTTGTAGGCCGATCTCGTCTTCGAGCACATGAGGCGGAGGGTCGACCTGGACGTGCATGGCTCGCCAGAGAGCGACCCGCACCGCTGAGGCGTCCGCCGCCGACTGCTCGTCTGCCACGAGGGTGTCCTTCCTACTTCTCGTCTCGAGGCCACTTCTTGACCGAGCCTTCTTCTAGCAGGCGAGAACGGCGGCGGCTCCCCGCGTCCCTCTCGGGCCCAGCCACGATCCGGCACAGTTATGGTCTGGGGATGAACCGCGAAGTGGTCAGGGGCTACTGCTGGCCGCAATCAGTGGGCGCGGGCGGACGGGTCGGTCTGCACATGTCGTCGTCCGCCGGGCGGCCGGTGCGCGTCGAGGTGGCACGGATCGGCGCGGACAGGGAGGTCGTCTTCAGTAGTGATGCGGTGGCTGCCGACGAGTACCCAACACCGAAGGACGCTTCGTCCAAGGGCTGCGGTTGGCCTGTCGCCGTCACCCTGGACGTCCACCCGACGTGGCGATCGGGCTACTACGAGGTCGTCATGGAGATCGACGTTGGCGAGAAGGTGCGACGCGACTATGCGTTCTTCGTACTGCGTCCGTCCGCTGGCGCGTGCACAGTGATTGCGCTGGCAACCAATACGTGGCATGCCTACAACGATTTTGGCGGACCCAACCTGTACACGGGCGGCACCCAAGTCTCCATGCAGCGGCCAATGGCGGCGGGCTACCTCTACAAGCCTCCTGGTAAGGGCCGCCGCGTGACGGGGACCGGGGCGCCCGATCCGCAAAATGCCGCGCACGTCGGCTACATCCAGATCAATCATCTCTCGGGTTACGCCGGGTCAGCGGGTTGGCCCGACTGGGAGCTGCCGTTCATCGAGTGGGCCGAACGCGAAGGAGTCGAGATCAGTGTGTGCACGAATGCGGATCTCGAGGAACACCCTGAGGTGTTGGCCGACGCGAACTTGTATCTCTCCGTCGGGCACGACGAGTACTGGTCCCGCGGAATGCGCGACACCGTCGAAGCGTTTGTTGCAAATGGGGGTAATGCGGCGTTCTTCTCGGGCAATACGTCGTTGTGGCAGGTCCGGATCGAGGGGGACGATCATGACGTGATGGTTGGTTACAAGGCCTTCTTCAAGAACGACCCGCTGATGGGGACCGACAGAGAAGCCGAGGTGACGACGTTCTGGTCCGACGTGGTCGTCGGTCGTCCCGAGAACTCTATGACCGGGGTTTCGTTTACCCGCGGGGGCTATCACCGGATAGGTCGCAATGTGCCCTCCGGTCTCGGTGGCTACACGGTTCACCGCGCCGATCACTGGATCTTCGACGACACCGGGCTCGGCTACGGCGACGTCCTCGGCGCCACCGCGACCGTCGTCGGCTACGAGTGCGACGGGTGCGTGTTCACCTACCGCGACGGGCTGCCGTACCCGACCGGCGAAGACGACACGCCGTCGACCTTCGAGATCCTCGCTACATGCCCGACCCAGCACTTCACGCGCGAGACCGCGCCACGTCCGCCCAGACCCGGCGAACCGAGCGAGCTGGAGTACATCGCCTCACGCGTCTTCGGCACACGAGAACCTGAGGCGATGGAACGCATCCGTCACGGTCACGCCGTCCTCGGCGCGTATACGAACAAAGCGGGCGCAACGGTGGTGACGTCGGGATCAACCGACTGGGCTCACGGGCTCGCCGCGCGTGAGCCGCAGATCGAACAGATCACCCGGAACGTGCTGACGCGATTGGGTTACGCCGGGCGGTAATAGTGGTCCTGCTCGAGGTCCTCGAGCAGGGTGGGCCCCGTCGGCTCCCACGCGAGCAGCTCCCGGGTGAAGGCAGCGGTGGCGGGGCTGTCCAAACCAACGAAGTGGCCCAGGTGGGAGAACCGTTCGACGGCGTCGGCAGGGGCCACTGACTCCGTGGGGACGCCCAGGTGACGACCAATCGCATGGGCGATCTCGCGGAAGGGCACGCCCTCGTCGGCGACCGCGTGCAGAACCGAGCCGGCGGGAGCGGCTTCGACGGCCAGGCGGGTCAGGCGGGCGGCGTCGGAACGGTGCACAGCCGGCCACCGGTTGGAGCCGTCACCGACGTACCCGGCCACAGCGCGCTGGCGGGCGATGCCGACGAGCATGGCCACGAACCCGTGGTCGCCGTCACCATGGACTGTGGGCGGGTAGCGCACCACCGACGAGCGGACACCGATGCCCCTCAGGGACAGCGTGAGCAGGGCGGTGGCGGCCCGACGACCGGCGGGGTTGGCCCGAGCCTCGGCGCCGGGCACGAGACCGTCATTCTCGGTGGCGACCCGACCGGCCGTCAGACCGAGAATGCCCGAGGCCAGCACAAAGGGCCGATCGGAATCGGCCAGGGCGGCGCCCATGGCCTCCACGGCCCGCCGGTCCGCCGCCGCGGCGACGGCGAAGTTGCCGCCGAAGGCCACCTCGTGCTGGAAGGCCAGGTGGATCACCCCATCGGAGTCGTTGGCGGCCTTGGCCAGGCCGTCGGGGTCGTCGATGTCGCCCCGGTGCACCACCGCGCCGGACGTCTCGAGTGCCTGCGCGGAGGCGTCGGAGCGGGCCAGGCCGACCACCTCGTGGCCGGCTCCGAGCAGCTCAGGGACAACGGCCGACCCGATCCAACCCGATGCTCCGGTGACGAAAATCCTCATGGCCGTACCTCCGGGAAATGTTGATGTCAGTAACTGCCATAACTATAGAACTGATGTCAGTGACTGTCAACGGTAGGATCGAACACATGGGTCGATGGCAGCCGGACAGCCGGGGGCGACTGCAGGAGGCGGCGCTCGCGCTGTACTCCGAGCGGGGATTCGACCAGACCACGGCAGCCCAGATCGCCGACCAGGCGGGCCTGACGGAGCGCACGTTCTTTCGGCACTTCGCCGACAAGCGAGAGGTGCTCTTCGGTGGGTCTGCCGTCCTCAAGGAGCGGATTGTGGGGGGCGTCGCCAACGCGCCGGCAGCTGATGGCCCCCTCGACGCCGTGGCCAGTGGCCTCGATTCCGCCGCCGCCATGCTCGGTGAGTCTCGCCGTGACCTGACCCGCCTACGCCAGTCTGTGATCGCCGCCAATCCGGAGCTCCGCGAGCGCGAGCTGGCCAAGCTGGCCGACTACGCCGCCGCGGTCGCCTCCACCCTCCGTGCGCGGGGCGTGCGCGAGCCACAGGCGACCTTGGCCGCCGACGCCGGCATGACGGTGCTGCGCGTCGCCTTGCAAAGGTGGGTAGACGCAGAGGACGACCAGGATCTTGCCGCGGTCATGCGCGACTCTGTCGCCGAGTTGCGCGCGATGGCCTCCATTGCCTGAGCCCACCGAGCACAACCGTGGTCCGTGGTCAGTGCTTCGAGCTGTCGTGCTGTCCGGCCGGCGTCCGCACCACGGTACGACCGGTCGTCTCACGCCCCTCGAGCGCCTCGAGCGCGACGGGCACCTCGGCGAACTCGATCTGCCGGCCGATCACCGGCCGGATCGTTCCGGCCCGGGCCAGGTGCAGGATGCGGCTCCAGATGTCGACGCCCTGAGCGGTGGAGAGGAAATTCATGCCGAACGGGCGAATGGTCCGGGGCGAGTCGACGAATGCGAAGCAGACTCCGACAAGGTCGAAGTTCCCGTAGATGCTCGGCTGGATCGCTAACGGGCGCTCCTCTTCCTCGATGCCCGAGGCGAACCCGATGATCAAGTGGCGGCCGTTGAATGCCATGACCCGGAACGTGTCCGTCGTCACGGCGCCGCCCACCGTGTCGAACGCCACGTCGACCCCCTTCCCGTTGGTGACGTCGTCGACGAAGGCCACGAAGTCCTCGCTGCGGTAGTTCACGCCGTAGTCCGCGCCGAGCGATCGGCAGAAGTCCACCTTCTGGTCGGTTCCCGCCGTGGCGATCACCGTCGCACCGAACGCCTTGGCCAGCAGGACGGCGGCCGACCCGGCACCTCCGGCCGCGGCGTGGACGAGCACGACGTCACCCCGTCCCACCCGCCCCCTCACGCGCAGCGCCAGGTAGCCGAGCAGGTAAGGGAAATACATGGCGATGCCCTCGGCCGCGCTGAGCCATGCCGGGAGCTGTTGCAGGCTCGCCCCGTCGAGCAAGGCCACCGACGCGTAAGCGCCCTGCGCCCCCGTACCCACGCCGACGACGCGCCGGCCGAGCAGGGCCTCACAGCCCGGACCGGCCGCCTCGACCGTGCCGGCGGCCGCCATGCCGATGACGAAGGGGGGCTCGAACCGCAGCAGGCCGTAGCGGCCGCGGATGGTGTCGATGTCGTTGAAATCGAGGCAGAACGCCTCCACATTGACCCGCACCTGGTTGGGTGCCGGTTCGCCGACCTTCACGCTCTGGATCTCGAGGGCCTCGGTCGGAGCGCTGAGCCGGGTGACCATCCAGGCGGTCGCCGTGGTCGCGGTCATCGAGCACCTCTGTAGTCAACCGGCAGGTGTTTGATGCCATTGAGCCACGACGAGCGGAGGCGGCTCGGCGGCCCCAGCAATTTCGTGTCGGCCAGCTCGTCGGCAAGGACGTCGAACATCACCTTCAGCTCGAGGCGCGAGAGGTTGGCACCGATGCAGAAGTGGGAGCCGCCGGCACCGAAGGTGACGTGGGGATTCGGCGAGCGACCGATGTCAAAGCGCCGGGGCTCATCGAACACCTCCTCGTCGAAGTTGGCAGAGGGGAAGTACAAGGCCACCCGTTCGCCCGCGCGGACCAACTGTCCGGCGACGTCGACGTCCTCAATGGCCGTGCGCTGCAGGGCCACCGCGGGGGAGGCCCAGCGCAGGATCTCGTCGACCGCGGTCGCGGGCCGTTCTGCCCGCCACCGTTCCCACTGGTCCGGATGTTGCAGGAACGCCAACATGCCGTGAGTGATCGCCTGCCGGGTGGTCTCGTTGCCGGCGACTGCGAGGATCATGAAGAAGAAGCCGAACTCCTCGCTGGTCAGGCGGTGGCCGTTGGCGTCGGGGCGGACGAGTCGGCTGGTGACATCCCCGAGGTCCTCGTCGATCCGAGCCTCGGCGGCCTCATGGGCGTACATGAACATCTCGACGGTGCCCGACAGGTCGGCGCTGGCGTACTCCGGGTCCTCGCTGCCGGCCATCTGGTCGCTCCAGTGGAAGAACTGCGACTGATCGGCGTCGGGGATGCCCATGAGGCCGGCGATGGCCTGCAGGGGAAGATGACGGGCCACGTCGAGCACGAAGTCTCCCAAGCCGTCACGCTTGGCCGCCCAGACGACCCGGTGGGCCTGATCGCGCAGGTCGTCCTCCAAGCCGGCCAAGGCGCGGGGCGTGAAGCACCGGTTCCCCACTTTGCGGACCCGGGTGTGCCGGGGCGGATCCATGCAGAGCAGGAGGTTCTTGGTGGATTCGCCCGACGAGTCGGACGCGTCCAGCGGGCGCACGAAAGCGGAGTTGGTCTCCACCGACCACCCCGGGCTCCTGGTGACCGCGGTGACATCGGCGTGGCGGGTGAGCGCCCAGAACCCACCGTCGTCGTGATAGGAACCGTCGGACGGCTGCGGGTTCCACCGGATCGGCTGATTCCGGCGCAGCCAGGCGAACTCGTCGAGGGGGAGATGATCGGCCAGCAGGTCCGGATCGCTCAGATCGAGACTGGCGTCGACAGGCGTCGTGGGCACGACGGCGTACCTCCTGGCTTGAAACCGCTGGGTGTCAGGCACCGTAAAGTCTGATACTGGGCGGTGTCAACTAGGCTGGTGCGGCCATGGACTACCAGGTGACGATGCCCTTCAAGGGGATCAGCGCCGCCGACCGGCGCAACGATCGGCGGCAGCGATTGGTGGAGGCCGCCTACGAGATCGCCGGAACCGAAGGAGCGGGTGCGCTCGGTGTGGGCCGGGTGTGCCTGGATGCCGGGCTCACCAAACGCTATTTCTACGAGAGCTTCGCCTCTCTCGCTGAACTGCAGAGCGCCGTCGTCGATCACGCCATCGCCGTGATGTCGGGACGTGTCGATCCGTTCCGGCCCTCGGGGCCCGGTGGGCCGCCACGGGCCTGGCTCGAGGCGTTCGTAGGCGCGCTGGTTGACGATGAGCGTCTCGCTCGGGTGCTGCTCACCGAAACGCACGGTGGTGTGCTCAGCCCGTTTCGACACCAGATCATCGACGTGGCCATCGCGGGGATGGCGCCTCCCGGATCGGACCCGCAGGCGGACCTTCATGCACGCCTTGTCGCCTATGCACAGGTCGGCGCGCTGAGCGAATTGTGCCTGGCGTGGCACCAGGGACAATTGGCTATGGAACGGACGACCCTGGTCGACGCGCTGGCCGACCTGTTTGCCCGCATCGAGGGCGCCACAGGATTGACGGACCTGAAGGCCAGCCGGACGGGCGTCGAGAGGCACCCCGTTCGCTCCTGAGACCTACCGGAACACGACACGACAGTGAGCTCACGCCCGAGTGTGCCCCGGATCATCGGGACCTATCCCGAGCTTCGGGTCAACTCTGCTCAGCGTCGCCCTGGCCGGGCTGATTCTTACTTTGTGGCGGGCAATGCCCACGTGCAGCCGCTTCACCTCCTGATCAACCTGGTCGTCGTCGTCGGGATCCCCCTCTTTGCCGGTCTGCTGCTCGCGGATGCAGGAAACCTGAGTCCCCGAAGCATCACGGCGGCCGAATGGACCGCGACGGGTGCTCTCGTCGCCCTGGTCGCCCTGGTCGCCGGTCAGGTGCACATCGGAGCCGCATACGTTGGCGTGCTGTTCGCCATCGTGATCATCGTGGCCGCGTCCGCGCTCTTGGGAGTCGGGATCGGACGCACCACGTCCCGCCAGGCATCCACGTCGTTGCTTCTCACTACCTCTATGAGGGACTTCGCAATCGCCGCGGCTCTCGCCGCTGCCGCGTTCGGTCCCGAGGCGGCCGCTCCTCTCGGCCTCTACGGGGTAGTCGTCATCGTGTGGGGCACGGGCCTCGCGGAATTTCTGCGATCAAGACGGGGAACATTGCCGCAGCCCTGAGTCAGAGTCACACCGACCCGGGACGGCCGTCATTCTGGGCGGAATAGCTGATCAAATCCATCGACTATGTAGCGGTACCCCCACGGCTGTCGGTCGGAAGACCCTTGGTGGCGGTGCAACCCGTCTTTTCGTGGCCGTGCAACCAGACGGCAACCCACACGGAGCCACGTTTGTCCGACAGTAGGGAAGTGGCGTGGCGCGAGAAGGGGGCCGAACGATTGCGGGGGCGCGAGGCGCAGGGCGGTGCGGGTCCGGCGCACGGGCTCGAGCCCGTGCGCGGTGCTGACACCCCGCCGGTGGCCGCCGCCCCGCCTCTGGCGGACGTGACCTCGCTGGCCGGCGCTCTCCTACAGCTGCCCGACAGCGTCGTCATCGTCGACGAGGACGGCAGCGTCGCCTGGGGTAATTCGGCCGCACAGCGTCTGTTCGGTCGGTCGCTGGCCGACGGGGTCGGTATCTCGGGCTTGAGCCTGGTGCACCCGGACGACCAGGAACTGGTGCTCCGCTCCCTCACCACGATTCAGGACAAGGAGGTCGGAGACCCCATCGAGATCCGCGTCGAGTCCGCCACCGGATGGCGCCTGGTCGAGATCGTCGGCACCCCGCTCAAACTCTCCGACAAGAACTTCGTCCTCCTCTGTCTGCGTGACCTGACCATGCGCCGGCGTTTCGAGCTGGCCAGCGGCCGTGAGGCACGCTTCCGGTCCTTGGTGCAAAACGCTGGCTCCGTGATCATGCTCGTGTCCGCCACGGGACTCCTCGAGTCCGCCTCGGGGGCCATCACCCGGCTCCTCGGTCACGATCCCGAACTGATCGAGATGCGTCCTCTCACCGACATCGTGGCCGAGCCCGATCGCCGGGAGGTCGTAGATGCCCTGCGCCAGGCGGCCCGCGGGGCGACGGTCGCCCACCCGGTGACCATCAGGGTCGGGCTGCTCCGCCATGACGGAAAGACCACCATCCCGTTCGATCTGAGCATCGTCGATCTGATCGACGACCCGACCGTCGAAGGCTTCGTGATCTCGGCCCACGACGCTTCGGCGCACGTCGCCGGCGAGCACGAATTGAGCGAGGCCCTGTCTCTCCTCACGGCAACCCTGAACTCGACGGCCGATGGGATCCTCGTCGTCGACAACGACGGGGCGATCACCGGTCTCAACCGGCGCTTCTTCGAGATCTGGCGTATTGCAGCCAATTTCGTGACTATCGGCGACGACTCCACGAAACTCGCGTTTGTCCTCGACCAGCTGCTCAACCCGCAGACCTTTCTCGCCCGGCGGAGAGAGCTCCTCCTCAAGCCGGAGAACGAAGGCTTCGACACTCTCGAATTCAAGGACGGGCGCGCCGTCGAACTGTCGTCGAGGCCGCAGACCGTTGCCGGCAAGATCGTCGGCCGGGTTTGGAGTTTCCGCGACGTCACGGACCGCATCCGGTTGGAGGACGAGCTCGAGTACCGAGCGTTCCACGACTCCCTGACCGGACTGGCCAACAAGGCGCTGTTCCAGGATCGACTCGAGCACGCCCTGGCCCGGATCGGCCAGACCGGCACCCACCTGGCCGTGTTGTTCATCGACCTCGACGACTTCAAGACGGTGAACGACAGCCTGGGTCACGGGGAAGGGGACCAGCTGCTCAAAGGGGTCGCGACGAAGCTCTCCGAGTGCCTTCGGCCCCTGGACACCGCGGCGCGCCTCGGTGGGGACGAGTTCGCCGTTCTCATCGAGGACGTGTGGTCCCGCGAGGACATCACAGCTCTGGCCCGGCGGATCCTCGAATCACTGCGCCTGGCCGTCCCGGGCGGGGCCCGATCCGCCACCTCGGCGGGCAGCATCGGCATTGCGTTTGACGAGCCCGGCATCACGAGCGAACAGTTGCTCCGCAACGCGGACATCGCCATGTACAAGGCGAAGGAGGGCGGCAAGAACCGCTTCGAGGTCTACCGCGAGGAAATGCACGCAGCGGTGCTGGCGCGAATAGATCAGGAGCGCGAACTGCGCGCGGCAATACACGACGGTGACCTGCTCACGCACTACCAGCCGATCTACGACCTCGATACGCGCCGCATCATCGGCTTCGAGGCCCTCGTACGGTGGGCTCACCCGATCGGCGGTCTGGTCGACCCGCGGCTGTTCGTGCCGCTGGCCGAGGAGCTGGGGCTCATCGGCGAGATCGACTCCTTCGTACTGCGATCGGCCTGCTTGCAGGCACGCCAATGGCACGAGCAGGGTCTCACGGGTGCGGGGCTCGTCATGAGCGTCAACCTTTCACCGGGTCAGCTCGTCGACCCCGATCTGGCCCAACGGATCGCCGCTCAGGTCGAGACGTGCCGGTTCGATCCCCGGTCGCTCATCATCGAGATCACCGAGAGCGCGATGCTGACCGACAACGAGACCACAGTGCGCAACCTGGTCGAACTCCGGTCCCTGGGCGTGCGCGTCGCGCTCGACGACTTCGGCACCGGGTACTCCTCGCTGTCCCATTTGGACCGGCTACAGGTCGACATCGTGAAGATCGACAAGTCCTTCGTGCAGGCCCTAGGCTCCGGCGACGATACGCGCAGCCTGGCTGCCGTCATGGTGCAATTGGCCCAGACGCTCGGCTACGAGACGATCGGCGAGGGCGTGGAGAACCCGGTCCAAGAGCGCGCACTTCGCAGGCTCGGTTGCCGGATCGCCCAGGGATACCATCTCGGCCGACCCCTCAACACCGAGTGCACCGACCTCCTACTCAAGTCCCATGGCGCGCTCGATCCCGTCGCCGGGACGGTGTTGACGGACTAGTCGAACGCTCGTCGACCCGGCTCAACGGCGCCCGCTTGCCGTGGCCTCGTGAATCCCGAAGCACCGTACGGAGCGGAGCGACAACGTCCGCAAGCATCAGAGATACTCCCTCCGTGCGGACGAACCGTCACGTGATCTCCAGGGCCGCTCGGTCCCAGCCGGCAGGTCGGCGGCCTCATCGGTACCCGGCAGGTAGCGCCGGTACATTCCACCGGGATCTTCAGTCCCACACCGCTGCGTACGAGGGAAGGAATTCTCCAAGACTCTCGTCGTAGCAGGCGACCTCGGGCTCGACCCGGGCCGCGGGGAATCCGACGGGAGGATGGGCGGGCCCAAGAGTCCCGACAGAAGGCACGGGGACCGGAGGTTCGAGAGAGGCAAGCCGATAGCGTCGCAACAACGGGACGCATGAGAGGAGTCGAAATGGCCAAATCGCTGTACACAGCCCAGGCCCATGTGACGGGTGGTCGGGAACAGGGTCACGGCGTGACCAGTGACGGGGAGCTGGATCTCCAACTGCGCACGCCCGTCGAAATGGGGGGCAAGGGTGGGGGAACGAACCCTGAGCAGCTGTTCGCCGTCGGATACGCCGCGTGCTTTGAAGGAGCACTCGGCGTCGTCGGGCGCCGAGAGCGAGTGGAACTCGGTGCCGTTTCCATAGATTCAGAAGTCAGCCTGGTCACCACGGAGAACCGAGGCTTCACTGTGGCGGTGGGACTCGATGTCTCGCTTCCTGGGATCAATGATCCCGAGCAGGCCATCTCGATCGTGGCCGCTGCGCACGAGGTGTGCCCGTACTCAAACGCAACCCGTGGCAACGTGGAGGTAACCCTGAAGGCGAACGGCCGCCCTGTCCCCACTCCAGTGGCTGCACACGGCTAACCGCGCCGCGAGCGCGTCATACGGCAGTCGTCAAGGGATGAGGACGATTTTTCCCCGTGTGTGACGACGTTCGAGCACCTCGAACGCATCCGCCACGCGCTCCAGCGGATAGGTCGCCGCAATCGGAATCTCGATCGCACCGGCCGCAGCGAGGCCTGCCATTTCGGTGAGGACCTCGGGAGTGGAGGCGGTCCCACTGCCGTCGGACTTGACGCCGAGCTCTTGGGCTTTCTCGAACGACGCGATGGTCTCGATACGGTCACGGGGAATACCGAGATCGACGGCAAGCTGAACGTACTCTGGCCCGAAGAGATCGATAAAGGCATCGATCGCATCCGGCGTTGCCGCCTTCAGACGCTCGGCCAGACCGTCTCCATAGGGCACGGGGACGGCGCCGTGCGACTGGAGCCATCCGGCGTTCGAGGGTGAGGCAATGCCAAGGACCCTCGCTTTCTGGAGGGCCAGGAGCTGCACCACGACCGTCCCGACTCCGCCCGCTGCCGCCGAGACTGCAACGGTCTCGCCCGCTTGTGCGTCAACGGCGCGCACGGCCGCATACGCAGTACAGCCCACGACGTAGAGCGACCCCGCGACCTCCCAACTGAGCCCCGGGGGCTTGTGAACCAACTGGGACACCGGAACAGCGACATGAGTTGCGTGGCTCGAGCGTCGCCACGAGAAACCCAGCACGGCGTCCTGGACAGCGAAGGCATCGACATCATCGCCGACGGCGACAACGATTCCAGCCAGGTCACTCCCTTCCCCAGAAGGAAAAATTGCCGGAAATTGATCGCGCAGGGCGCCGGATCGGATAGCAATCTCACCCGGATTGATCGCGGCCGCCTTCACCGCCACGATCACCTCATCCGCAGCTGGCGTGGGCATCGGCACGTCGGCGACATAGAGCACCTCGTTGCAGCCATAACGGTCGAAGAAAACTGCTCGGGCGCCGGTTCCGGTCATCATTCTCCTCCTTGCCGGAGCCACTCGACGCTGGCACCGGGTCCCGGACCGTCAGCCGGCGGTGGCGCCACCCGCCACCCCAGATCAGTTCAGATCCGGTCGCATCCCTCGCTGCCGCTGACGTTAACCGGACCGCTGCGAGTTCCGTTCACCCCGTCGTGAACCTCTTGTGTGAGGAATCACCAACCGGCCCCGTACTCTCCCGCCGGCGCTCCGACACGGGATGAGCAGGCAGAGATGCGCAATCAGCCTGGGGGAGCCTCGTCGTCGACAGTCATACGGCCCCGAACTACCGTCCGACAAACCTCAGTGCGGAAGGTCAAAGTACGGTCCCGTCGGAGGCGGCGGCAGATGTCACCTGCATGATGTCGTTTCGGTAACTGCGTTCGTCGATACGCCAGACCCCGTGCCGGCTTGACCATGTATCGAGATAGCGGCCCCATGCGACGACGACGCTGCCGCTGGATCGAATACAGGCCGTCACGTAGCTCTCACTCCTGGCGGCCCGTTCTTCAACGTCAATCAGCACGTTTGAGACCTGATGGGACGTGGCCTCGCAGGACCGATGAGTGTCAAAGATCCATGTCATTAGCCCCGTGACGGGACCGTCGAAGATGTTCTCGTAGTGGGCGGTGGCATCATGATGCCATACCCGCCACCAACTGGCTTCGTCGATCCGGTCCACCGCAACGCAGTATCTATACAGCGCCTCCGTGATGTCGTGCTTGGCAGCCAAGACCGCCATGGTGTCGCCCACCGCGCCGACCTCCTTTCTCGCTTGTCGACGCCGAACGTAGCGGGCGCATAGCGTACGGCGCCATGGAGTTCGCGAACAGATACGGTCCATGGGCGTTGGTGGCGGGAGCTTCGGAAGGTGTCGGTGCAGCCGTTGCCCAGCATCTCGGTCAACGAGGCGTGAACGTGGTCCTTGTATCCCGCCGGCAGGCGGTCCTTGACGAGGTGGCCGAGACAGTGCCGTCGTCGACGCGAACCGTGGCAATGGATCTGAGCGAGCCCGCCGCAGCGGAAGAACTCGGGCGGGTCACCGCAGACCTGGAGATCGGACTCCTGATCTTCAACGCCGGGGCTGACCCGCACATGTCACGCTTTTTGGAGAAGCCAGTGGACGTGAATGCTCACTCGCAACTGTGCGACGGTTCTGGCTTCGACACATCACTTCGGGGCACTCATGGCAGAGCGCGGCCGCGGGGGCATTGTGCTCGTCACGTCTGGCGCGGCATGGGCAGGCGGCTCTCACCTCGCCGTCTACGGCGCCACGAAGGCCTTCGACCTCATCCTGGCCGAGTCACTTTGGTCAGAGCTGGCTCTGTCGGGGGTCGACGTTCTGGGCGCGGTGCTCGGGCAAACTGACACTCCCGCGCTCCGCAAGCTACTCGGCGACCGAGAGATCTCCGGACTCGCGGAACCTGACGACGTTGCGCGTGGCATCTTGGACAACCT
This sequence comes from uncultured Acidimicrobiaceae bacterium, assembly GCA_963755375.1. Lineage (GTDB taxonomy): Bacteria > Actinomycetota > Acidimicrobiia > Acidimicrobiales > RAAP-2 > Bog-473. The sequence continues at coordinate 2,408,286 of CAVWKG010000016.1, forward strand.
GCCAAACGGCCCCACCTGGCCGCCGGATCCGTCGCCACTGGGTTCGATCCCTCGTCGCCAGGCGGTCGAGCTCATGAGTCAGGGCTCCGCGAGCATGTTGGGCCCCCCGCCTTGAACAAATGCGACCCGGAGTCACAGTGGTGGCGGTCTCGGAGATTTCTTCTCGACCTGGTTCATGCCCGAGATGGCTTGCGTGAGTTGGATACCATCCCACATCACCAGCACCTCTTCGACCCTTGTGATGCACCGGACATCGCGTTCGTGCGAGATCACAAAGCCAACGCTTCCAGGTACGGCATTGCAATATCGCATCATCGAGCGATGGCGGGTCCCGAAGTCGTCCGGAGATCGACGTTCACGCCGAAACGGTCCGCCAAACTCGTCCTCTGCGGCGAAGACGGCCTCCATCTCTTCCTCGATAGTTACAGTTGCTCCGAAACCCCTCACCGATAGATCCGGTGTCATCAGGACAAGGCCGTCGACTCGTGAGACACAAGCTATGAACCTTAGAGCGCCTTCGATCTCGCTTTCGGCCTCTTCCTTCTCATTTCGAGCGATCCCCTCATCCATGTACACCTCAGCGTCGATTGCGGGCTCATATCTTTGGATTGCCTCCCACGTGTTGTCGCTCGCACGGGTCTCTTGGATGCGAGCCGCAGCCGATCGCGTAAGAGCGTTGGTAAGACGCGGATACAAAAGGCTGTATTTCACATCAAGACCCGTGAAGGACGTGTCGGGCGTGATCACAACGGCTCCGCCATGCTCCATGCGTCGGATTCGGAGGAGCATCCTTGCCAATGCGGTCGTCCACTGTGACCGGACGCTTTCCTCCCAGTGAATCCGTTCGTCGAAGATCTCCGGCGAAACAGCTTGTCTGACTCCATTGACGAGGTGACTTCGCCCATCCTCAAACACGTTGAATACTGGGCCGGCACGGAGGGGATCAAGACCAGACCCTCCGAATATCTGGTCGATGCGTAGTTCCGCGATTGGTTCGTACTCGATGGTGACGCTCAAGTGCCCGATACCGGTGGCGCTCGCCTGAAACAGTCCTGGGCGGTCCTGACCCGAATGAGAGCCATTCCAACCGAACTCGTCGGGACGACTGCCCTGGTCGACCATTCCCCAAATTGCAATCGGTAGTTCGTTGTCTGGCGCGTAGACGGCTAACGAGGACGTCCTGGGGTCTGTCGCCTTCGCCACCGTCACGAGACTTCTCGCAGTTACCGGAATCTGCACCGACAGCGGAACAGCTGTCCATCGATCAGCCACGAATCGCCGAGGGGGATCCGGATCGGGGTTGTCCGGATCGATCCAGGTCAACTCGAAGATGACCGGTTTCCCCTCCTCGGTGTCCGTGCTCGCTGCGTACATCGCCCTGAACAACTCAGACAGGATTTTTGGTCCAGGAGAAGGCCGGGAATGAGTGCCCAGTTGGGTATGCACCTCCGCGGCAAGGTCCTGGACCGTTCCGTAGCAAGCGACAACTTCGTTGGGCACGCCTACAAGGATAGAGCCGAGTGGCTCCCTCTCCCGTGGGGGAGCTCCGATGGAAGATCCCGTTCACCGCCCGACAACGATCTCTCGCCCTCTGACCACCCCGAGGACTGTTGTCCATTGGGTCCTGAGAGTGAGGAGCGGGCTGGATATCGGGTTGACGGTCGATATCGGGGCCAACGGGTCCCGGAGGCGACCTCACTGATTCAGGGGCGGTGGTCCCGAGTAGGAAGAGCCCAGGATGCCAGTCGGCACCGCTGCGATGGGGGGTGAGGGCTTAGGGGCATTGGCACGTATTGGGCAAATAACCCTCGGCTGACCTCACAGTCCGAGGTCGGCGATCGGACTCTCGAGCGGATTTACATTCACGGCCCTAAGCGCCTGGAACAGTTTCTCGTAGGGATGGCCGGCGAGGAACCCATCGACCGTACGTTCGAAGTTCGAAATTCCGCCCTCCATTCGCTCGGACAGCCGCATGTACTCGAACCCTTTTGCATGGAGGCCCTTTTGCTGTCGCGGCAGGTTCGAGAAGTCCTGGGTGGGAATCGGTGGCCACCGTGCGTCGTCGCAGTCCCATATCTCGGGCGGGATGGGTTTCACCGGCTCGAGGTCCCCCGGATACCGGGTAAGCGACCAGATCTCCATCAGCGTCTCTTCGGGCCCGAGCGGTCGGAAGCGGTATGAGGAGGCGCTGCTGTACATGGGCAAGGTGAAGTAATGGGGAAAGCAAAAGTCCATCGGCTCGTTGAGGCCCCGCTCCTCCAGGTTGTTGAGGTCGGGGATGTCACTGCCCCGATCACGGTGCCAGCGCACCACCGCGTCGTTGAGTGTTCGGTGCCAGGTCGAGACCGCCTGCTCAGGGTCACTCGGCAGCTCCATATCCCTGAGCTCTTCGGCAATGCGGACGTCGTTCGCGTGCACCATTCCGGCCATGCCCTCGCTCATCGTCCGCAGATAGTGGATCTCCGCGTCCACGAAGGCACGCGGATCGATCGTCCCGCCTCGGGGTGACGGAAACCGCCCGGGGATCACGAGCTCAGGATGGGTCTCGACCACGTGGTACTGCTCCATGAACGCCTCTTCGGCGAGTTTCCAGTTCACGGGGAGACGGCAGGCGTGCCACCACTCGGTACGCCACGACTCCGCCCTCCACTCGTCCTGGACGGTGGCGAACGGCTCGATGCAGTCCCGCAGCGGTGGAGCGTTATCGTCGAGGTTGATCCAGGCGCACCCACCCCACATCTCGCAGCGCACCGGGATCAGATTGATCTCCAGGGGCTGCAGGTTGTGCGCTGCGAACGTCTTCGAGCGGGTGACGAAGGTGTTCGTACCGTCCGGTCCATAGGTCCACCCGTGGAACGGGCAGATGAATCCGCCCTCGCAGGTTCCCCTTCCTTCCACGATCTTGACGCCCCGGTGGCGGCAGGCGTTCTGGAAGGCCTGGACGCCCATGTCATCGGTGCGAACCACGACAACGGACTGATCGAGGATCTCGTACTCGGCGAAATCGTGCGGCTCCGGGATCTCCTCGAGCCGGCAGGCCATCTGCCAGACCCGCGGCCAGAGCAGTTCGACCTCCATCTGGTAGAAGTCCGGGTCGAAGTATCGCTCTTTGGGGGCCCGGTCCGGGTACTCCATCGCGTACGGCACCGCGAGTGCCGACCGTTTCCGATCCACGATCGCCATTCGATCCTCTCCTCTCGCATGTTCCATCACTCCATCCATCGCGGCGACCTGCACCGCCTGGGCGGCCGGATGCCGCTCGCCTCCGGTCCTAGGCCACCTCGAAACTGCCCTTGCGCCCGTTGCCCCCGCTCTTGCGCGCCTGGCGAGTTCCGACCTCTTCAATGACATCGCTCGAGCGATCCACATCGAACTCGTTCCCGCTTACCCGCAACACGGCAAGAAGATCGACGAGCTGGCTCCGCTCCCGCTCGGACAAGCCGATCTGTTCGTAGACGATGGAGTTCAAGTCATGTGTCGCATCCGTCGCCAACCTCTTCCCACGCGGCGAGATCACGGCGAGCGTGGTGCGGGCGTCCGATGGATGTGGCACTCGTCGAACGAGCTTGTCGTCCTCCAGCCGATCGATGATGTTCGTCACCGTCGCCGGCGGGATCCGAAGCGTCTTGCTGATCCAGCTGAGCGTCAGGGATGACTCGGGGTCCGTCGCCAACCAGGTGAGCACCTCATAGCGGGCGAACGTCAGGTCATGGTTCTTCATGACGTTGGTGACCTGGTCGTTGAGCAGCTGATAGGAGCGGAGGATGGCAGTGAACACCGCCATCCCGGAGGCGGCCTCGGGGTCCCAGCGCTCGAGCCAGACGCGACGCGACGCCTCGACGACGTCGAACGGTGCCGCCTCAAATCCCATCCCGAAAGGATACGACGCTCGTGGCGAGCCGCTAGTTGTCTTGGAGGAGCGAGCCACCGATGATCCCATCCACTTCGAGTGCATCAATCTCTGACCCGGTCAGTCCGAGCTCACCGAGGACCTCCTCATTGTGTTCGCCGAGGAGCGGCGCGTGCCGTTCGTGGACCCGCTCCTTGCCGCGCGAGAACTGCATCGGAAGCGTGCTGTAGCGGGAGCGTCCGATCACTGGATGGTCTACCTCCTCGAAGAAGTTGCGGAACGCGAGCTGCGCCAACTCGGGCTGTTGGTGGGGCTGCACGACTTTCCCGACGGGAACGCCGGCTTCCCACAGCCGGTCGACGATCTCGTCGGCCGGCCGGGCCCGGCACCACTGCTGCAGGAACGCGTCGATCCGGTCGTGGGCGCGGCCCCTTCCGACCGCGGTCGCCAAAGCGGGATCAATCGCCCACTCGGGGTCTCCCAGGACACGACGCAGCGATTCCCACTGTTCGTCTGTGGCAACGGCGACAGCGATCCAGGAGTCGTCACGGCCCGACTCGTCAGGACCGGCAGCCTGGTAGAGGTTCTGGGGCGCCGCTGTGGGTCCGCGATTCCCCGCCCGGGCCAGAAGCGCTCCGTAGGCGGAGGCCTCGATCACCTGCTCTGCCGCAACGTTCAGACCGGCGTCGACCATCGCCGCCTCGACGAGCCCTCCTTCCCCTGTCTTCGCACGGTGCTCGAGCGCGACCAGCAGGCCGAAGACCGCATGGAGCCCGGCATTGGGGTCACCGATGGTATAGGGCTCGAAGGGGAGGATGTCGGGGTGTCCGGTCAGCCAGGTGAGTCCCGAAGCATCCTCGATCACGAAGGCGAACGCCGAGAGATCTCGCCACTGTCCGTCCAGGCCGAAACCGGGCATCCGCAACATGACGAGATCGGGCTGGTCGACCTTGAGCGAGTCGTAGTCGAGTCCGAGCTGGTCCAGCACCCGCGGCGTGTAATTCTCGACGACGACATCGCACGTGGCGATCAATCGGCGCAACAGGCCGATGCCGCGAGGATCGCGGAAGTCGATCGTGACGCTCTTCTTGTTGGTGTTGAGCGCGGCAAAAATAGGTCCGCGCTCCCAGAACCGATCCTCCGTCTGCGGCACACCGCCGACAAGACGAGCGCCGTCCGGTCTGGAGGCGGATTCGAGGTGGATCACCTCTGCTCCAAGGAGCGCCAGGACGTGACCCGCGAGCGGGCCTGCCCAGAAGGCCGTCATGTCCAGAACCCGCAGCCCCGCGAACGGAAGCGTGGCGACCGCTTCGGTCGGAGCAGTCCGGGCTGGCGACGAACGTGCGACCAGGGCGTCAATGGAGTGTTCGCCGAGCCGCGGCGCTGCTTCGGGAGGCCGCAGGCGCACTGCGCCGATCCGGAAGGGCGGGCGCGGATTCACTGCACCATCCCGCGGATTCTCGACGAAGGTCTCCCGTTCGCGGAAGTGCTCGACGTTGGGGGCGTTGGAACCGTTGACGATCGGCGCGTTCGGGATCCGGAAGGCCGACGCGAGATCGAGCACCTCTGTGAGCGTGTGCGCGGCAACCCATCCGTCGATCGCCGGTGCCAGTGCCGTGCGGTCCAAGAACAGCTTGGGATCCTCCATCCACTCCGGGTGCTCAACCATGGCGCAGAAGTCGAGCCACTGCTGTCCTGTCCCGCACCCGAGACCGACGAGGCCGTCGCTGGCCGCACCGACGCCCGGTGTCGGCACGAACCGCTTGCGACGCATCGGCCTCCCAAGTTGGTCGTGGAAGGTCACGGGATAGTAGGTGAGGGTCATGGCCAACGTTTCGAGCATCGACACATCGATCAGCTCGCCCCCCGCCTCGTTGCGCCGACCCGCAGCGAGAGTCCCGATCGCGCCGAAGACGCCGGCGACCCACTCGCCGATCTGGCCACCTACGAAGACCGGGGCACGGTCAGGTCTCCCACGAGCCAGCCCGACGATCGCGCCGGACCACGCCTGCAACGTGAACTCGGTGGCTGGCTTGACGCTCCAGGGGCCCTCCAGACCGAACGGCGTGATCGCGGTGACGGTCAGGTGCGGATGTCTGCCAAGGATCTCACGGGGCGCCAGGGTCGCGTGCTCGGCCACGGGGCCCCCGCGGGACCACACGACCGCGTCAGCCGAGGCGAGGAGTGTCTCCAGCGGTGCGAGGCTCCCCGCACTCGATCCCTCGACGACAACACTCTTCTTCGATGCGCTCAGGAAATTGAAGAGCGCGCCATCGGCATCTGGTGCGATCACGGCGCCAGAAGCCGACCATCGCCGCAGTGGATCGCCCTCGGGTGCCTCGACCTTGATGACCTCCGCCCCACCATCGGCCAGCAGCTTCGTGCAGTAGGCGCCCCCGATCCACGTCGAGAGATCAACCACGCGAAGCCCGGTCAGGGGGGCTGCCACGGACGCGCCATTCGAGGCGTCCTCCTGAGCCTGCGCCACCGTCAGTCGACTTCGGGACGCCGCCGGCCGGAGCCGCTTAATCGCCAATCAGGGGGGAACCTGCTGTCATTGTCTTTCACTGCGAGGTTGAGGCCGGCGTCCATCGTCTCCTTGCTCAGGGTCGCCTTCCTCCCGTCAACGTCATCCCGCAGCAGGCCACCCATGGATTCCAACCACGCACTGAGCAGGCTGCCCATGTATTCACCCTGATGCTGCTTCATGACCTCGAAGAACACCTTCTGCATGAACACGGTGTCTGTCGGCCGGGTGCGCGCACAGGCCAGCGCGTACTTCTGGACCTCGTCCTCAAGCTCGACGCGTGGCACGACGCTGTTCACGAAGTTGCAGTCGTACATCTGCTCCGCAGTGAACGGACGGCCCGTGAAGACCATCTCCTGGAACTTGCGCAACCCCATCATCATCGCCCACTGCCACATGCGCGGCGCGTAGCCGACATACCGGAAGGCAGGGTGCCCGAACAGCGCGTCGTCGGAGGAGATCACGAGGTCGGCGTCGGCCGCTTGGTAGAAGTGCCAGCCGTAGCAGTAACCCTTGACCTCGAGAATGCTGATCTTCTTGAAATCCTGGAGGCTCCGGCAACCAGATCGCGTGTTGCCGTACCAGTGGAGAAGCGAGGCCCCGGCGCGGTACGAGCGCGCATCGGGCATGGTCACGTCGTCGTCGTCATGGAGCCCGAATTCCTCTTGCAGCGCGACGCCGTCTGCCTGCTTCGCCATCAACTCGTCGAGATCGGCGCCGGTCCCGAGATGATCGCCCACTCCGCGTACAACGAGAACCTTGACATCGTCGTCGATGCTGGCCTTGAACAGAAGGTCGGCGTAGCGCCTGCGGGCCGCGATAGTCGGGATGTTGAGCTGGTCGGGACGGTTCAGGGTGATCGTCGCGATACGTGTCTCGGGATCCTTCTCGTAGAGGATGATCTCCTCCGGCGGAGGAATATCGGCTTCGGTCACGTGAGGGGGCTCCTTGCGTCGCGGAATGGTTTGCTCGAAAGCGGCTCCGGCCCCGTCGCTGTGACGACGACCGGCTCCTGGCCGAAGACGGCGCCGATCCCTTCCTGCCAGACATAGGCGCTGAGCGCCAGCACCATTCCCGCCTCGATGACCTGCTCGCCGGCCGTCCGCGGGAGCGCTGCCGTCACGAGAGGAAGGTCGTACCCAAGCCCAAGTCCTCGCGCCACTGGCATGGGGGGAAGCGGGATCCCGGCACTTTCATAGGCGGCGAGGAGATCACTCAGCGGCGCACCGGTCCTGCACGCGGCGAGAAGGCGATCAGAGAGCTCGTCGCAACGCCGGGCAAGTTTGTCATCGATGGTGGAGTCGCCGCCCACGGAGCGCGTCCGACCGAGCTCGCCGACATACCCGCCGAGCATCACGCCGGCCTCGAACGCCACCAGATCTCCCCGTCCGGCCGGCGTGTCCCGGCTCGAGCGGCGCCATGGGTGCTCGCGTGACGTGATCCACGCAACGTCCTGGTTCGCCGGAGTGGTGACGCCGGCCGACGCCATCGCCTGCATGAACACACCCGTGAGCTGCCGTTCAGTGACCCCGGGGTCTAGCACCCGTGCCGCCGCGTCCAGCGCGTGCTCGGCGATGCGGACGGATGCGCGGATCGCGTCGACCTCTTCGGACGTCTTGACCCGTCGGGCCCGGCGCAGCAGCGGCTCACCGTCGATGAGCTCGGCCGACGGGAACGCTTTCGGGAGGAGCCGAGCCGCGGATGGCGTCATGGCATCCGTGGCAACCGTGGCAACCGTGGCGGCGCCGTCGATCCCCTTCAGCACCTTCAAGAAGTTCCAGGCGTTGAACGAAATCCCGTAGAGGTTCTCATGAGGAATGTCGTCGGGGATCCCCTCGTCCCACGTGCTCAACAGGTGCACCGAGCCAGAGGCGCGGACGAGTACGCACCCGGGGCCGAAGGCACGCGAGCCGGCAGTCCACAGCCGCGGGGCACCGGAGACGTAGCGGGCGTTGCCTTCTCGCCCGACGACGAGCACATCGATATCTGCCGCTTCCATCTCGGCGAGCACGCGTGATCGGCGGGCTTGTCGCAACGCAGCATCGTCGGGGAGAACCTGGGTGACCGTCACGGTCCTAGAACGGGTCGTAGGAGTAATCGGTCATCGCGTCCCACCCGTCCTCGGTGATGAGGAGGACCTCCTCGGAGCGGTAGCCGGCCGCTCCGTCCTCCCATACGATCGGCTCGATCACCAGGACCATCCCGGCCGCGAGAACGAGCGATGCGTCGAAGGCCTCGCCGATGTCACTCCCGACGTACGGCGTCTCAGCACTGTCGATGCCGAGGCCGTGACCGAGGTAGAAGTGCGGCATCCATGGCCTGATCCCGCCCGCAGCATCGATCGCTGCCGCCGTCAGGTCGGCGGCAGTCGCTCCGGCACGAGTGACGTCGAGAACAGCGTCCCGGATCGCGATCCACCGCTCGAACTGCGCGCGCTGGCGAGCATCCGGCTCGCGTCCGACGATCCAGGTCCGGCCAAAGTCGGAGTGGAAGCCGGCGTAACTGATCCCGAGGTCGACCCAGAGGACGTCGCCTTCGATGAGCTCACGCTCGGTCGAGAGGAGTGGGCAGGCCAGGTCGCCCGTCGTCGTCCACGGCCCGTCCGCGATGCGGGAGGGCATCACCTGCCAGATCGGGTCGAGGATGTTGGCATCCGCGCCCTCTTCAAAAATCGTGCGCAAAAAGGTGGCGGTCAGGTCGGTTTGACGGACCCGGGGCGCTAACCGGGCCTGGACTGCGGCAATGCCGCGCTCGGTGATCCGCAGGCCCTCACGCATGCACGACAGCTCGTCCGGCGTCTTGATCGCCTTCGCACTGCTGATGATCCGGCCGCCGTCAAGCGGTACGTCGGGCGCAAACAGGATCGATCGCTCCCGGCAGAGCGCATTGGTCCACTCGTCGATCGCGATCACGGCCTTGTCTGGCACGAGGCCGGCGAGCTTCGACGCGAAAAGTTCCACGCCCTCGTCGAAATCCAAATAGACCGGACCGTGGAGATGATCGGATGGCAACTCGACACGAGGACGGTCCTCCTCTCGCATGGGAGAGAAGAGGTGCGGCCATTCGTCGTCGGCAGTGACCACCGCGACGGGTTGCTCGAAGTTCGCTCGGCCCGAGTCCGCCAGCGGCCAGATGGCCCCGGTGGCGTAGACGACATTCGTGTTCCCGAGCAGGATGAGGGCATCGAGTCCCTGCTCGCGCATCAGTCCACGAATCCGTTCCACCCGCTCCCTCTGCATGCGCGGGATATCCGCCTGCGCCGGGATCTGTGTCGGCGGCGCGGACGCCATGAGCCCCGCCGGCATCAGGCGTCCAGCCCGAGGTAGTGCTTGATGTTTCCGCTGACGACGCATGCCGCCGCCTCCGGACCCACCGCATCGACGACAGCGGCCAGCGACTTGTTGCTGTACCCGTAGGTGCTCTCATTGTGTGGAAAGTCGGTGGACCACATCACGTGATCGACGCCGATACGGTCAACGAGCTCTAGCCCGAGCGGGTCGAGCATGAACGATGCGCACATGTGGTTGTCCCAATAGTACTTCGGTTCGTGCTGCACCTTAAGATTGGAGAGATGTCGGAACGACGCCGCAATGTGCTCCGCGTCCTGGATCGCAGAGGGCACCCAGTTGATCCCGCCCTCGAACCATCCCACCCGTAGCCCGGGATGGCGGTCGAGAATGCCACCGAAGATGTACTTGCCGAAGGCATCTCGGAAAGGTGCGACGGACTGGAGCATGCCGATGCCGACGGCGTTGAACTCGTTCGGCGTCGAGGGCGGACTCTCTCCGATGTGGTGCGAGACCGGGATCTGCGCGTCCTCGACGGCCTCCCACACGCCGTCCATGGCGATGCTCGCGAAATCGATCGGACGTTTCTCCAGGTCCTTGCCCGGCGAGAGCGGCATCAGGAATGTCTTGAGCCCGAGTGTCTTGAGCTCCTTCAGCGTCCGGCGCGCACCGTCCGCGTCCCACCAGTTGATCAGGCCGACGCCGAAAATGCGGTTGTTCGACCGTTCCTGGACCTCCGCGATGTGCTCGTTGTAGATCCGGAAACACAGCTCGCGGACTTCTCTGTCCGGCCACCCGAACAGGGCGAGAACGGAGTTCGGAAACGCCAGCTCCTTCGAGACCCCTTCGGACTCGAGCGCGGCGAGTCGCGCGTCGACGTCGCCCGTGTGAGATCCGGAGACAGGGTCGTACTGCGTCAACACCTCGATGAACTCGGGCACGAGGATGGACTTTCCGTCTATGCCGATCACCCAACCCCCACCGATATTCATCACGCGGGGCGCCCGCTCCTTCATGCTGCTGGGAAAGCGCTCGTAGAAGATGTCCTCCGCCAGCGAGATGTGATCGTCGGCCGAGAACACTTCGGTCGCCGGCGGGAGCCCGACGTCGACGAATGGGCCCGGATGGCGGTCCTTTGGCGCGCCTACGCCTTCGGCCGGATACCGCAACGTCCTGGAAATGGTCATCTCCCCCGCTTCCCTCGTGGGCGTATATTCGCAGATTACTTCGGTCTCGTAGCAATCGTCAACGGATCCTGCTAGCTTCCTGCTGGCCAGTAGGACGTCGGGAGGTCGGAGGGCGTGACATGACGACGTGGGATACCACCGTCGACCTCGTCATCATCGGATCGGGAGGTGGCGGCATGGTTGCCGCACTGACCGCGGCCGATGCAGGAGCGAGCGCGCTGGTACTTGAGAAGCAGGAGCGGGTCGGGGGCTCGACCTGCATGTCCGGTGGGATCCTCTGGGTGCCTAACAACCCGGTCATGCGAGCCGACGGGGTTGCGGACTCCTACGAGGACGCGATGGCCCACTTCGAGGCCGTCGTGGGCGACGTCGGTCCGGCCTCTTCGTTTGAGCGTCGGCACGCCTTCTTGAGCGCGGGACCGGAGATGGTCTCCTTCCTCCAGGAACGTGGCGTTCGCTTTGCCTTCTGTCCCGGTTACAGCGACTACTACTCGAGCGCAAAAGGTGGCCACGACATCGGGCGCGGAATCGAACCCGTGCCGTTCGACGGCAAGGTGCTCGGCGAATGGCTCGAAAAGCTCCAACCCGGGCTTGCTCAGAGCCTCGGCCTCGCGGTGATGACGAACGAAGCACGCTCACTCTCTCACTACAACCGCAGCACCGGTGCCTTCACGGTCGCAGCCCGCGTGGTGCTGCGGACCTATGCCGCTCGCCTTCGACGCCAGTCGTTGCTGACGAACGGTGCATCACTCATCGCGCAGATGCTGAGGATCGCTCTCGATCGTGGGATTCCGGTCTGGACTGAGGCGCCGCTCGAAGACCTGATCGTCCAGGATGGCCGCGTCGTCGGTGTGCGCACCCATCGCGCGGGCGTTCCCGTGCTCGTCCGCGCCCGCAAGGGAGTGATCCTGGCCTCCGGTGGGTTCGCCCACAACCCCGAGATGCGTGCACAATTCGGGGGCGATCAGCCCAACCGGGCGCGCTGGTCGATCGCGAACCCCGGCGACACCGGTGAGGTGATCCAGATCGCGATGCGACACGGCGCAGACACCGACCTGATGGACGAAGCCTGGTGGTTGCCCTCGCCCCGCACCGGGAGGTTCGGCCAATCAACACTCGATCAGGCGCGTCAGCGTCCGCGTACGATTTACGTCGATGCCGCGGGACAACGGTTCGTCAACGAATCCAACTCCTACATGGAGGTGGGCAAGGCCATGTACGCCCGCGACAAGACGAGCAAGGCAGTGCCCTGCTGGCTGATCTTCGACGATCGCTACCGCAAGCGCTACGCGCACCAGCGGTCCAGACCCGGGCGCTTCCCCCGCAAATTGCTGGAGAGCGGGATGTTGAAGCAGGCCTGGACGCTCAAAGATTTAGCCAACATGTGCGGGATCGATTCCTCCGGGTTGTCCGAAACCGTCGAACGGTTCAATGAACACGCTGCTCGGGGCGTGGACCCCGACTACGGGCGGGGTGAATCCGCCTACAACCGCGCGTTGGGCGATCCTAACCAGAAGGTGCACCCATGCCTCGGTCCGATCGACCAACCCCCGTACTACGCGGTGCAGGTCGTGCCGGGAGACATCGGCACCTGCGGTGGTCTGCTCACCAATGCGGAGGCCCAGGTCGTCGACCAAGGCAACCACCCGATCGAGGGTCTCTACGCCACCGGCAACGGCACTGCCACCGTCATGGGCCGCCATTATCTCGGCCCCGGCGCGAGCATCGCCAACACGATGGTCTTCGGCTATGTCGCGGCGCGCCACGCCGTGGACCAAACCCCCGCTCCCGCGTGATGCTGTTCAGAGCAGCGCCTCCCCATTACGCCGAAGGGTGATCGCGTGGGTCGGGCAGTTCCTTGCCGCGGCAACGACCTTGTCCTCGGGCGAGCCGGTGGGGTCAAGGACGAACGCCACCGAATCGTCGTCGAGATCGAACACCCCCGGCGCGGCATAGACGCAGTTCCCCGAGCCCATGCACACGTCGCGGTCGATTTCGACTTCGAGGTCCATGGAGCGATCGTAGGCTTCAGTCCGGATAGAGGTGCATATGGGTGATTTCGTGAACATCAATTTCTTCACTGATCGAGAGGTCCAGGATGACCCCTATCCGTACTTCGACTGGGTGCGGAACCAAGGCCCGGTCTGGCGAGAGCCCAAATACGGGATGTTCATGATCACAGGCCACCAGGAGGCGATGGCGGTCTACGGTGACCCAGCGGCCTTTCCCCCGAACGAACCGCCATCGGGGACGTTCTCATCGTGCAACGTGGTGTGCGGATCGTTCGTGAAGTTCTCCATGCCGTTCGAGGGCGACGAGGTGAGCGACATCATCGAGATGTGCCGGAACGAGCTGCCTTTCAGCGACCAGTTGCCGGCATTTGACCCGCCGAACCACACGGCACACCGTCACCTCCTGATGCGGCTCATGACGCCGAAGCGGCTCAGGGAGAACGAGGACTTCATGTGGCAGTTCGCCGATCTCCTCCTCGACGGGTTCGTCGAGGAGGGATCGTGCGAGATGGTGAGCGCCTACGCAGAGCCCTTCACCCTGACCGTCATAGCCGACCTCGAGGGCGTCCCGGAATCCGATCACTCGCTCTTCCGGGAGCGGCTGTCGACTGTGCACCAGGAGGTCGCCCACAAGCCCCTCGAGTTCCTCTACGAACGGTTCAGTCAGTACATTGAGGACCGCCGCCAAGACCCGCGGAAGGACGTGCTGACCGGACTGGCCACAGCGACGTTCCCGGATGGCTCGACGCCCGAGGTGAAAGACGCCGCGCTGATTGCCGCCAATCTCTTCGCCGGCGGTCAGGAGACGACGGTGCGGCTTTTGTCCTTCGCGTTGCGCCTGCTCGGCGAGCGGCCTGACCTCCAGAAACTCGTCCGGGACGACCGTGAGCGCGTCCCCAACTTCATTGAGGAGATGCTTCGGCTCGAGAGCCCTCTGCGGACGCAGTTCCGGATGGCGCGCGTCCCCACCACTCTCGGCGGGGTCGACGTGCCCGCCGGCGCGTCTCTCATGCTCGTGCCCGGTGCCTGCAATCGTGACCCCCGCATGTTCGAGCGCCCCTACCAGTTCGATATCGACCGTGCGAACGCGCGGCAGCACATCGCCTTTGGGCACGGCATCCACACATGTGCCGGGGCTCCACTCGCTCGCGCCGAGGGTCGCGTGACGATCAACCGGTTCCTCGATCGCACGAGCGACATCTCCATTTCCGAGAAGCACCACGGTCCAGCAGGCGCGAGGCACTACGACTATCTACCGACCTTCTTTCTCCGCGGCCTCGAACAGCTCCACCTGGACCTGGCCCCGGCCAGCTAACCGGGCGGTTGGGCCCGTTCACGAACCCGCGGTCGTGGTTTCCCCCGCCGGCTTCAACGTCGACATGATCAGCTTCGTCTGCGCATAGGGCGGCCCTGCCGTGGTGCCGCCGTCGATCGGGAGGACGATCCCGGTGACCTGCGCCGCGCGGTCGCTGGCGAGGAACACCACGGCGTTGGCGACATCTTCGGGCTGCGCCTCTCGCTCCAGGGGTTGCATGTAGCGCAGTACCGGCCCCATCTCGTACGTCGTGATGCCTGTGCGGATGTGGGCCGGTGTAAGGCAGTTGACTCGGATCCCGTACGGTGCCAGGTCGATGGCCATGCATTTGGTGGCATGGGCCACGGCTGCCTTCGACGCCCGGTATGAGATCATGCCGGTACCCGCGTTGATCGCCGCGATGGAGGCGTTGTTGATGATGCAGCCGCCGCCGTGCTCCTTCATGTACCGGGCGGCGCGCTGAGCCCCGGCGATCACTCCGAAGAGATTCACGCTCATGATCCGGGAGAAGTCCTCAAGGTCGTCCGGCAAGAACCGCTTGAGCGCGCTGCCAACCCCCGCGTTGTTGAACATGATGTCCAGCCCGTCGAAGCGCTCAACGCAGAAGTCGACCAGCGCCTGCACCTGATCCGCGTCGCTCACGTCAGTCTGTCTGAAGGCGGCCGCCTCACCGATGTGTTCGGCGACGTCTCCACCACGCTGCACATCGACGTCCGCGATCACAACGCGGGCTCCTTCGGATACCAGAAGTTCGGCGGTCGCCCGACCGATTCCGCCGGCACCACCGGTCACTATCGCCACCTTCCCTGCAAGCTCCTGTAACTTCATGCCGCGACAATACGGTCTCGCCGCCCGTGCCGTCCGATAACCCAGTTCAGAGCGGGCAGTCGGCTTGGTGGCAAGGGGCGGCACTCGTCGTGATTGGCTTAGCCGTGCGGGTATCGGACCTTTTCTGCGGTCGCAGCGTGGCGTTTCGCTTCGAAGGCCTGGGGTTGACCATCTGGAGGTCTTCCTCGGTGGTCGGGCCGCGTCTCGTGATCATCGCGTCCACCCTGCCCCCTTCTCCAACGGGCCACGCGGCCCGAAGACGTCCGCCGCCGAATAGGCCAGTTCAAACGGTCCCGGTATTCACTCTCCGGGAAGATCCGCAAAGTCCCGCTTGGCCTTCCTGTACCATCCCATCCCCGAAATGGGGTGCTTCCATCTCCCCTTCATTTCCTTCAGGGCACCTTCGTGGGTTTTATCGCCCCCTGCGACCATTTCCTTCAAATGGCTGTCTTGAGCCTTTATCACCTCATCGGCGGTTTCTCCCTGGTGCGGGACATCACATGGTCCACCCAACTGCTTGCAGGTCATTGTCTTCATCAGTCTCGGTTCCTTTCAAGGATGAGTCACTAATCGCCGGGCCCGTGCACGACGTCGGGGTTCCTTCCACGCATGCGCTCGCCCTCGGCGTCTCTTCGACGTCCGGCACGACGCGTAAAAGTATCCGAGAACCGGTCCGTGGTGTGCGCCTTCGACCTTGATGACGTATACCGTGCGCGGATGTGACAAACGAGCGTGCTGTGACACTCCGGAGACGGCGCACGTCATAAGCCGGAGGCCACGATGGACGTCACCGAGTTCGCCGCCGAGGAGTACCCGCCGAACGGAGCGGGGGTCTGAGACCCAACGAGTTTCCCTCACTTGAACCAGGCGCCTGCTATTTGCCTCGCCGGGATGTTGAGTCGGTTGAAGACGTTGGTCGTGGCGATCGACAGCACGAGCGCGGCAAGTCCCTTTTCGTCGTAGTGCCGGGCGGCCTCGTCCCATATCTCGTCCGGAACTGGGTCCGGCCGGTCGGCAAGGCGGGTGACGGCTTCGGTCAGGGCCAACGCTGCCCGCTCAGCGTCAGTGAAATACGGCGCTTCCCGCCAGGCTGCTACCGTCGCCAGCCGGTCCTCGCTCTCTCCCGCCTCCCGGGCCTGGGCGGCGCCCGACTGTACGCACGGGCTGCATCCGTTGATCTGGCTGGCCCGCAAGTGGACCAGCGCCAGGGTCGCCTGGGCCACGTCTCCTTTGCGAGAGGCCTGGGCCAGTGCCTGGATAGCCGCCATCGCCTCGGGGATGATCACGGCCGGGTTCTTCATCCGTTCCTCCAAAGCGGTACTCCTTGGTGTCGTCATCGCTCACTCCGGTCGGGTCCTCGCCTGTCACATCGGAGGGATCTCGGCCATCACTCCTATGACGAGTGTGGACCGAGAGATGTGACCGAAGGATGACGGGAGGTGGCCATGACATTTCGAATCCACGTCGAACCTCCCGAGCCCATGAGGGGGTTGGAAGTCCCCGAAAAGCTTGTGGACGCGCTCGGTGAGGGCAAACGGCCATGGGTGACGGTCACGATCAAACGGGCATACGTGGAAGACCAGCATCGCCATCATGCGGGGGCGTTCACTGCTCGGTCTCAGTAACGCCAACCGGCCAGCCGCCGACGTCGGTACCGGCGACGGGAGTCGAGGTTGAGGTTGATACCGAGCCCCTGTGTCGTCATCGAGCCACCGGACTTCGCCCGGGCCTAGACGTTGATCCGCTCGCCCGCAGCTCCTACGATCGCCCGACCTACAGCCACAAGCGAGAGCACCTACGCGCTGATCGAAAGTGCAAAGAAGCCTGAGACACGGGCTCGGCGGATCGAGAAGGCCATCGCAGTGCTGCGGGACCCGCAGGTGGGCCGCTCGACCCAGGCGAGGCTTAGATAACTCTCTCGACATCTGGCGAGTTGTCGGACCCCACCGCAATCGACACCTCCGGCGCCCGACCCTGCTCCCCGGCTGTAGCGTGAGCGGGTCGGCGAGGCGCGGAGGCGGTTCGGTTGCATCGCCGTCAGGTCACACGCCTGAAGGCCGGGCCCGTGTTGGCCACCGAGCCGGATTACCGGTTGGTCGCAGTTGCGTCGATCCTCGCCATGACGCGGTCCGCGTCGCGGCCAAGCCGTCGCAATTGCTCCGCCGACAGCACGTCGACCACGAGGGATCGGACAAGTGACACGTGACCGGGAGCTGCCTCAGTGAGAGTCTGAAACCCATCGTCGGTGAGGATTGCATTAGTGAAGCGGCCGTCTCTCGGATCCGGCTCGCGCCGGACCAATCCTCGGCCCTCAAGGCGTGTGACCACTCGCGACAATCGGGAAAGGGAGGCGTTGGTGACCTCCGCCAGCGAGCTCATCCGCATCGTTCGGCTCGAGCTCCCTGAGAGCATGGCCAGAACCTGATATTCGACCATCGCGAGTTTTGCGTCCCGCTGGAGCTGTTGGTCGATGGACCAAGGAAGCCAGGTCATCAATCGCACCACCGACAACCACGAGTCCAGTTCTTCGGCGGTGAGCCACCTCACATCGGTTTGATCGTCGGCACCGTTACCGGCCGCGGGTCGAATCATCTGCCCACGATACCCTCTTGCTTACTCCAGCAAGTGAATGTTGAACGCTGCTCACGCTCTTTCCTCGTCCTAAGCGGCTTGACCAACGGCAATTCGGGTGGAACCACATCGATTTCCGGTCGGAGCTTACTTGACACCGCAAGTCATATTTCGTAGAGTTGGCTGCGAAGGCACGCATTGCTTGCGTGGAAAATGGTCGAGATGTTGCTGGCCAGACCGTCCGTTTTTGGCACCGCTCCGACCGATTCATCGACAAGACAGGAGGCAGCCCGAAATGAAAGTGGCACTCACAGGAGCCACGGGCTTCGTTGGTTCTCACATCCTGGAGGAACTGCTGGTCAACGGGCACGAGGTGACCGCTCTCGTTCGCGGCGACGCCGAGGCCCAGACAGTCACTGCCCAGGGCGCAACCCCTGCCATCGTCGACCTCTTCGATCGACCCGCTGTCGTAAAGACACTCAACGACACGGACGGCGCCATTCACACCGCTAGTCCAGGGGACGCCGCCAGTGCAGACCTGGACTCTGCAATGGTCGACGCTGCGATAGAGGCATTCGATGGCACCGGTAAGCCGTATCTCCACATCAGTGGCCTCTGGATCTACGGCTCGAACTCCTCGATAACCGAGGGCTCGCCGATCAACGCCCCTGCCATGGTGTCGTGGAAGGAGCCGATTGAGCGCCGAGTGCTGGATGCCGGCGGTATGCGGGGCGCCGTGATCGTGTCCAGCGTTGCCTACGGTGACGGCGGAGGAGGAATCCCCGGACTGCTTCTCGGCTCGCCCCGCGACTCCGGCGGCAACCTGATCATGCTCGGCACCGGGCGACAGCGCTGGTCGACCGTCCATGTCGCAGACCTGGCGGATTTCTTCCGGCGGGTGCTGGAAAACGACTCCGCTCAGGGCTACTACGTCGTCGGGAACGGGCTGAGCCCGACCGTCGCCGAACTGACGGAGGCTGCCGCCGTCGCCGCCGGCGCTGCTGGGGCGGTCCCCGGCTCAGATGAGGAAGCTCGCAGCCGTCTTGGCGACTACTTCGCAGAGGTGCTGCTGCTCGATCAGGGCACCCAAGCGACCAAAGCGCGCTCCGAACTCGGTTGGCTACCAACACATGTGGGGCTCGTGGACGATTTCCGCAGCGGCAGCTACCGCCGATGAGCATTCGATCGCCTCGGTTCTCACACCATGGAGGCCGGATCGAAGTTCATGACAGCTCAAGCAACAGATCCAAGCCTGGCAACGAGCCAAAGCTGAAAGATCGGTGGCCTGCTCAGCAGTTCCCGGTCGACTACCACTGCCAACTATTCACAATGAATCGTGCAGTTGATCGAGTGCCGGTCGAACTGGACGTCGTTACGGTCAGAACTTCCACGTCGGACTTGTGCGCTCGACGTAGAACTGTTCACCGAACTCTGGAGCGGCGTTTTTCAAATTCAGCTGGTAAGTGGCTTGGGCTGATGTACCTAGACGATTCTTGACGACGGATGTCTTGATATGGTTCGCGTCGACCTGCGTGAGCTCGATTTTGGCTTCTGCCGCTGCTGCTCGACCGAATGCGCGCCCGGTCGGGCTCCCGGCAGCCGACGCGACGATGACGTTGACGTTGGGTGCCGTTGAGCCCGCGACAGGTCCGATGGCAAAGACCTTCATCCCCTTGGACGCCGCCGAGGTAACCTCGCTGTCCAGCGCATTGGCAAGGGTGGGATCGTCGTGAGTGGCAGCGTTCAGCAGTGCGGTTACGTCACTGCCATTTAGAGGTACCTGCTTCCAGTTGGCGGGAAGCGTGAAGGAAAATCCGTATTGAGGTTGACGTACGACGACACCGGAAGAGGTCCCGGCACTCATTCCCCCATCAGTATCAAGACGGCCGCGAGTCCGAGGGATGCTCCAACCAGCCCGGGCCGGTGATGGCGAGCATCACCCCTCGTTCCACACCTCTGGGACTCATCCATATCAGGATGTCGACGGAGGCATCGGCTTCTTTAGGTCTTCTCGAGAACCAGAATGGTCGGTCAAATGACGTATAACGTGCTCGCGGAAGTGTCGATTCCCTCCCGACTCTCTGTGATGGATCACCCGGTAGCCGTCGCGCTCGACCTTCGCGCAGTGTGGCCATCCCAGCCCGCAGCGGTTCCTGCGTTGCTGGACTGACCTTCGTCGCCAATCTGGTTCTGCACTCGGGCGTTGACGACGCTGGCGGACATTTCGTGGCTGCTTACGGGACCGACACAACGGTTATCGCTGACTTGTCCGGGCCGCCCCGCGTAGAACGCGGCCAGAACCTCGTCGCGCAGCCTCCTCTGGGCCGTTGGTTGAAGGCTGTGTCCGAACATGCTCTGGCGCAGCTCGCCGGCTTTGCGCGTTCCACGTCGGCCGTGCGCGAGCACAAGGTTGTCGAAAACCAGTAATTCGCCGGGCTGCAAGTCGACAGAGATCTCGACCTCTTCAAGGCGAAGGCCGTGGCGCACGAAGAACGCGTGCTCAGCACAGAGGCTGTCAAACTCCAACCCGCAGAGAAAGCCGGGTTCGGTTTTTACGCTCGGGAGGAACGGCGAGCGCCGGGCCGTGGCGCCCTCGACGAGACGTGCGAGGCTTCCCTCGACGTAGCCTCGGTCATCGTGCCATGCGCCGTGCGTGTGACCGTAAGAGGTCAGTCGGTCGACCAGCTCCCCCAGCGGCAGCCAGGAGCGCTGGCCAAGGAGCGCGACCAAAGGCACCAACCGGGTGACCGCCTGGACACACGGAACGTCGGCTGGGACGTAGAGGGCCGTATACCGAGCGACATCCTGCTCGATCTTCGGGTCAAGCGGCAGCCCGAAATCGAAGTGCAACGTTTGAAAATCCCGGGTGTCCCCCCCGTCCATGGGCGCGACGACAAAGCTTCCGATAATTGACAACGGATCAAGACCATTGTGTAACCGACACGTGTCGACAAGGGCACTTGAGATCTCGTCCGCGTCGTGACTCGTTCGGAGAGGACCGGCGATCCGGACGAACCCGCAGGAATCCAACTCTCTGGCTAGGTCACGCATTGATCCCGGCGCTCAATCCGGGGCAAGACGGAACAATGCGTCTAGGCCTTCGCGCTCGTCGACACAGACCCAACGACGGGCTTTTGCCCGTTCCCCACACCGCGGCTTCGGCCGACGATGTCAGCGAGATCGTCTCCGGAGATCGTCTCCTTCTCGAGAAGGGCGGCGATGACGGCGTCGAGAGCATCTCGGTTGTCGCTCAACAGCACACGAGCCCTGTCCTCGGCTTCGCTGAGCAGGCGGCTTACTTCCTGATCGATGACCTCTTGGGTGCCCTCGGCATAGGGTCGTTCCTGGCCGAACGCGACACCCGCCTGCTGGGAGGGCTGGTCCGATCCGTAGCCGATGGGTCCGAGCCGGGGGGACAAGCCCCACTCCGTCACCATCTTGATGGCCAGCCCGGTGGCACCCGAGAGATCACTGGCCGCTCCGGTAGAGGCCTCACCGATGACCAGGTTCTCCGAGGCCCGACCACCGAGGCGGACGGCCAAGGAGTCGAGCAGGTAGCTCTCCGAGTAGAGGTGTCGCTCATCGACGGGGAGCTGCTCGGTGACTCCGAGGGCGCGGCCGGCAGGCAGGATCGTGATCTTGGCCACCGGGTCGGCGTGCTCGGAAAGGAAGGCAACGAGCGCGTGCCCGGCCTCGTGGATCGCCACGGACCGTTTTTCCTCGGGGAGAAGGGCATTGGACCCGTCGCGCCGGCCCAGGAGAAGGCGATCGCGAGCCTCGTCGATGTCCCTGGCAAATATGACGTCTCGGTCGTCGCGGATGGCGACGATGGCGGCCTCGTTGATCAAGTTGGCCAGATCTGCCCCCGAGAATCCGGGGGTGGCCCGGGCCACGGCGTCGAAGTCCACGTCGGGAGCCAGGTGCTTGCCCGCGACGTGGACCGCCAAGATGGCTGCCCGCTCGGTCTGATTGGGTAAGGGGATCTCGACCTCACGATCAAAGCGACCAGGACGGAGCAAGGCCGGATCGAGGATCTCGGGACGGTTGGTGGCGGCCATGACCACCACCCCGGTGGTGGGGTCGAAGCCGTCCATCTCGGCTAGGAGCTGGTTGAGGGTCTGTTCGCGCTCGTCGTTAGAGCCGAAGGCCGAGCCTCCTCGACGCTGGCCGATGGCGTCGATCTCGTCGATGAAGATGATGGACGGGGCCCGCTTACGGGCATCAGCGAAGAGGTCCCTCACCCGTGCTGCCCCTACGCCGACGAACAGCTCGACGAAGCTCGACCCGGTGAGCGCGAGGAACGGCACCCCCGCCTCGCCGGCCACGGCCCGGGCCATGAGGGTCTTGCCCGTTCCCGGTGGACCCACCATGAGCACCCCGCGGGGCCCAACGGCGCCCGCCCGGGCGTAGCGCTCGGGATGGCTCAAGAAGTCGACGACTTCGGCGACCTCTCGTTTGGATCCCTCGTAGCCGGCGATGTCGCTGAAGCGGGTCTTGGGTTTCTCCTCGTCGTAGACCTTGGCCTTGGATCCCCCGATGCCCATGATCCCCCCGGCCAACTGCTTGGCATTTCTCCGCCCGATCCAGATGAAGAAGGCGACAAAGAGCAACAACGGGAGGAAGGAGAGCAGGTCGGTCAGGAGCGCTGAGCCCGCTCCGACGCCGGTGACGTCGACATTGTGGGCCTTGAGTGTCGGGGCCAGAGCGGTGTCATCGATGGCCGTGGGGATCTGGCTCGTGTAGTCGTCGCCCCCTTTGAGCGTGCCCGTGATGGCGCCGCCGGGGTTGACCGACGCGGTGCGCACGTCACCAGAGGTGACCTCGGACACGAACTTCGAATAGCTGAAGCTCTTTGTCGTGGTGCTCGACATGTGGGGAACAAGGAACAGGAGCAGCGTGATGAAGATCCCCACCGGCAGGAGCCACATGCGCCACCGGGGCGGAGGAGGGCCCGCCGGCGCTGGACCTCGATCGTTGGGCTCGCCCGGCCTGGCTGTTCCCGTGAGGTGGCGGATCGTGTGCGCCATTCAGACTCCCTTGATTGCGGTTACACCTTAATGAAGCATTTCTCCGATCTGCAGACTCAGATCCCAGCAATGAATCCGAGGCCCTGTAGAGGAGACTCATGCGGGCACCGGGTCCAGCCAGAACGGGAATCGGTCGCTGTCAGGCGGCATGCGCCATGACGTGGACCTGTCCGCTCGACACATCGAAGGTTCCCGGCGCCCGGTTGGATCCTTCACCCGCGAGAGCGTGGGGTCTCCAACTTCCCAGCTCCATGGGTCAAGTTCCGGCGGCTTGACCCCCGTCGATATGGAGCGTCACGCCGGTGACAAATGTCGCCCGTTCGAGGTAGAGGACCCCGTCGACGACGTCGCCGATTTCGCCGAGACGGCCGAGAGGTTGAAGCTCTGCCATACCCGCATAGGAGACGGGGTCGTCCCTCGTTCTGATTACCCCCAGAGCGACCGCATTCACCCGAACCCCGCGTGACGCGTACTCAATCGCCAGCGAGCGTGTGGCGGCGGCCAAACCGCCCTTGGTGAGGGCGGGCAGCGCGGCGGGTATCTTGCTGTCGGCCTTGTCCACGAGGCTGGTGGTGACGTTGACCACGTGACCGCTGCCCTGCGTGACCATTTGACCAATGACGCGTTGGGTCAGGTGGAAAAACCCGGCCAGGTTCACCGAGGTCATCAATACATAGTCGTCAAGCGTGTAGTCCGTGAAGGGCTTGCCGATGAACACTCCGGCGTCGTTGACCAGGCAGTCGATCCGCGCGAACCGACTGAGAGCTTGCTCCACCACATTGCGAGCGGTCCGAGCTTCGGCGATATCGCCCCTCACCGTGAGGTAGTCCTCCTCGTCGGCGGCGTCGATGGAGCGTGAGGTGGCGACGACCGCATACCCCTCTCGTCGGAACCCCGAGACGAGCCCTGCCCCGATACCCTGGGAGCCGCCAGTGATAATCGCGACCCTCGGGCCCGATGGTGAAGAAGCCGGTTGTCCTGTGCGGTCGAGCGATGGCGTCATCCGACGAGGTAGACCTCGTAGATCACGCCTCCACGTTGGCGTCCGCCGACACTGACAAATACGCCCTTGTTCAACCAGTCGAGACCGAGTGCCGCCGTCTCGATCTCGGTTGACGTGCGGAACACGTATTCACTCGCGTCGACCTTCTCGCCGCGACCGAGGCGGGCGAGAACTTCCGCACTGCCGTGGCGCACTCCTTGCGAACGGACATATAGCAAGTCACCATGGTCAGTTTGCAGGGTGAAGCGGACGTCTCCGAGTGCCGTGCCGTCTGGCAGAACGATCTGCCAATCGGCGCTGGCTCCCGGGAGGAGGGTGCCGTTGAGTTCAGGCCCGGCGAACGTACCACCGGTCAACGGTACGATTCGCCGTCGCCCCTGCGCCACGTTCCCTACATCGAGAGCCTCGCCCAAGGTCGCTTCCAACCGGAGGATCTTCCTCAGGCGAGGTTCGGGAAGCAGCTCGCTCATGATCCACTCCCCGTGGCGGCCGCTCGGCGTCGAGATGCAGCACATTGTGACCGAATCATTAGCCGACCGTTCGCATCCTCGCCGGGTCGTTCGGATGCTGAACGAGCGGCGTGATAGACGTACGCATCCATTTGTACAGCGGCAGAGCGACCAAGATTCCGTCAAGCTCCGCCTTGCTGTTGGCCCGATAGAGGCCGAGGACCGTCGTTCGGCCGCTGCCGACGCAGGCCTGCCACACTCGGACGACGTGCCCCTCGTCCGCCAACGTCTCTACTGCGGCAGCTTCGGCCATCTCGCGTTCTTCGACTTCGGACTCGGCAACGCCGTCCGGGATATCCAACTCGAACTGGACGAGAAACTCCATCGTCGTCGCCTCCCTCCTCCTGATGCACACTGCGTAACGGGTAATTCGGACGTCGATCGAAACGCTACAGCCCTGCCCGAGGAGCCGTCGGCTAGCCACCTCGAGCTACGTAGGGCAGGGAGTGAACCGTGTGAGGACCGAACTGACATGGGTGGATATCCGGGTGGTCCGCCCGCCTCGGCTAGGTCCGTCGGATGTCGTCAATCAATCAATTGAGCGGGACGTACTACCACGCCTCACCGAGGAAAGTAAGCAACGCCGCGTTGACGTCCTCAGAGTGTGTCCATCCGATGTTGTGCGGACCGCCCTCGACCGGGACAAGCGTGCAGTCGGCGATCAGCGCCGGCAGCCGCGCCGCCGTGGACTCGAACGGAAGTATGCGATCCTCGGTGCCGTGCATGACAAGCACGGGAACGTCGATCTTCGGCAGGTCCACACGAAAGTCGGTCAGCCAGGTGTCGACGCACGCGTAGGTCGCGAAGAGGTGAGCAGCCGGCCGCCACGTTGAAGCTCGCCTGCCACGCCCGGTCGCTGATCCGAGAACCACCGAGGACATCGACGTTGTAGAAGTTGTTTAAGAGCTTCTCGAAGTAGGCATACCGGTCAGAAACAATTGCCGCCTCGATGTCGGCGAAGACCTTGCCCTCCACGCCCTCGGGGTTGTCGTCGGTCTTGAGGAGGAACGGCGGAATGGCGCCCAGCAGGGCGGCCATCCGCACATGCTCCGAGCCGTAGGTGGCGAGGTAGCGGATCACCTCCCCGGTTCCCATCGAGAAGCCGAGGAGGACAACGTCGCTCAGATCGAGGTGCTCCATCAGCATCATCAGATCTCCGGCGAAGGTGTCGTAGTCATACCCGAAGGCCGGCTGACTCGACAGGCCGAAGCCGCGGCGATCGTACGTGATCACTCGATATCCATTGGCGAGCAGATCCCGCTCCTGCCGTTCCCAGGAGTTGCCATCGAGCGGATACCCATGGATCAGAACGATCGGGAGGCCGCTCCCGTGGTCCTCGTAGTGGATCTCGATCGGGGCGTTGTTCTCGTTACCGACGATGACTGAGGGCATTCCATCTCTCCAATTCTGATTTCTTCTGGGGGCGGGTTCGAGTATGCGGACGCGCCACCCCGGCCGCCGCAACCAGCGACAGCCGGAGCGGGTGTGAAATGGTCTACGCCGGCAGATCGCTCCCGGCCTGCTCCGCCACCATGTAGGAGGCGTACCAGGCGGGCCAGGTGTCGTCTTCGCTCGACCGGTGAAAAAGGTGCGAGCGCCCCGTGCTCTTCTGATGCTCGACGTGGGCGGCCTCGGCACGCCCGAGCGCGTTCTGCAGGTCCTCTGCGGACGCGAATGCCGTTTCCGTAGCGTCGACCCGGCCCGAGAGCCGCGTGGTGACCTCCTGGACGATCCACAGATTGCCGTCGGGATCGGTGAAGGAGCAGAACGACCCGTAGCTGGCGCGCGCGGGGTCTGGGCCGGGTTGGCGCGCCCCGACGGGGAACGGCGGGCCGTGCCACACGTCGCTCACGTCGATGCTGAGCTTGAGGAGCCCGTCGTGGGCCTCCTCGATGTCGGAGACGACGAGGGTGGCCTGGATCGAGCCAGGGGACGCCGTTGGGAGTCCGAGGCCGAACGTGATCGAGGCGGGCGAACCTGGGGGTGTGAACTGGACAAAGCGAATTCCATCGATCGGCGCGACGTCGTCGTCGAGCCGCCAACCCAGTTGTTGGTAGAACCCCTTGGCTCGGTCGACGTCGGTAACCGGGACGATGTGGTTTTCAAGCTTCATCGTGACACTGGGTGCTTCGGTTGGGCTCATGGCCTCTCTTGCCTTCCTTGGGTTGTTGGTCTGCGACGCATCACATTGCGGATGACATCGCTCGTGTCCGGAGCTCTGCTCCGCAAAGCGGAGGTCCTGCTTCAGTTGTAAGCCTTGTCCTCGTCTTGGGTCCACGACTTATGACCAACCTCTCCTAGGCCCCGCCTATTACTCCAGCTGTACCATCGACCGCGTGGAACTCCGGCAGTTGACCTACTTCGTTGCGGTGGCCGAGGAACTACATTTTGGTCGGGCGGCAGAGCGGCTCCACCTGGCTGGACCGTCGCTCTCTCAGCAGATCAGCAATCTTGAACGTGAGCTCGGCACCCAGCTGCTTGTCCGCGACCGCCGACATGTCGAACTGACGCCCGCCGGTAGCCAGTTCCTGACCGATGCTCGCGAGGTCTTGGGCGCCGCTGCACGGGCGTTCGATCGGGCCCGCAAGGGAGGCGGAGAGTTACCTCTGCGTCTGGGCTACGTCAGCTGGCTTCCCCCAGAGGCCGCAGCTATACCCGACCCCCGGGGTCGTGTCGACGAGTGGGTCCTACCGTCACACACCCAGGCGACGCGAGTGGCAGAAGGCAGCCTCGACCTGGCTATCGCCTGGATTGAGGAGGCCGATGTCGCACGTCACAACTTGGCAGCCCACCTCTTGCGATACGAAAGACTTGAGGCCGTCCTGCCACGAGCTCATCCGGCGACTCGTGCCGAAAGCGTGCCTACGGCAGAGATCACGGTGCTCATCGATGTCGACGAAGCGTCGTGGTGGTCATGGAACCGTTACGCTTCTGCCTTCGCAGAGGCTAACCAGGCGTCGGTGACCAATATCGACGACGGTGGCATTGCAGGGCCAGCATTTTTCGACCACGTGGCCCGCTTGCGGGGGCCCGTGCTCGAATCGCCGAAGCGCCACGCGGCGCCGATGCCCCCGACGTTGACACGCCGGCCTGTGCGATCCCCAGTGCCCCTCTGGGCCTGGTCGCTCCTTCACCGCGCCGATGACACCCGGCCGATGGTTGCTCGCGCCACCCAGACTCTCATCGACCACGCCTCGACCTGTGGCTGGCGAACACCCCCCTCCGAGCCCCACTGGCCTCTCGCCAGTGAGACGGGGACTTGACGTCAACCGGAGTGCCGTCGGTGGGCCGCGACGCCATTGACCACCTCCGGAGGCCTGGCCGCCCGGGCCTCAATGTCCCTCGCCGATCGTCACTAGCTGGCGGGCGACCCAAATCAAAAGAGCAGGTCGCTGTGGTGAATGGTCGTCGTCGGCTTCGCCTGCCGACCGGACTGCACTCGAATCCGTCTCATTTGTCAAGCACCGACGTTGAAACGCCGATTGCCTCTTGGTGGTGCAGATGTTGGAAGGCAAAGGGACGGCGGGGGCTGACGCCCGGGCGGCGCGCGGCAATCTGGTCCTCGTCCTCTACGTCTGCGCCACGGCGACGCTTGCCGCCTACGCAGTCACGCTTTTCACCCGGCACGCCGGTCAGATCTTTCCTGTGATCGATGACCAGCTGGTGGACGGCTTC
Source organism: uncultured Acidimicrobiaceae bacterium (assembly GCA_963755375.1). Classification (GTDB taxonomy): domain Bacteria; phylum Actinomycetota; class Acidimicrobiia; order Acidimicrobiales; family RAAP-2; genus Bog-473. The sequence goes on from CAVWKG010000016.1 coordinate 2,436,077, forward strand.
GAGGCCTTGGTGGCGCTCGGCTGCCTCGCTTCGGCGCTGGTCCGGCGGTCGGGACGCGGAGTTACGCTCGCTCTCGGCGCGGGGTTGCTCGCCTGGGCCCTCGGGCACATCGTCTGGACTCTGGAGTCGTCGCCTGCCACTCCTTCGACAGCGGACGCCTTTTTTCTCCTCTTCTACCCACTTACTTACCTCGCGCTCCTGTTGCTCCTGCGGTCACAGGTGGAGCGGATCAGACCGATCGTCTTGCTCGACGGTGCTGTCGCCGGTCTCGGGGTGGCGGCCATCTGCACCGCGCTCGCACTCCCTACGATCCTCGGTGCGATTGAGGGGACACCGGCTTCGGTCACGGTAAACCTGGCCCATCTGATTGGTGATCTCCTTCTGCTGGCGCTGGCCATCGGGGTGGTCGTGATCGTGCCACGGCATCCGGCGCGCCTCCTGCTCTTCGCGGCTGGGTGCGGACTCATGGCTATCGGAGACATCAGCTACCTGCACCAGTCGTCGGCCAGCACCTACCGCGTGGGCACCCTGCTGGACCTGACCTGGCCGGCCGCCATGCTCGCGATGTCAGCCTCGGTCTGGCTGCCCGCCTCCCGAGGCGTCGCGCGATCGCCGCTGGTCGAACGGACCCCACGGTTGTTCATACTGGGCCTTGTCTCGCTGGCGAGCTTCGTGATTCTGGTCTTGGGCAATTTCGAACACGTCAATACGATCGCTCTCGGGCTTGCGGGCGCCACGCTGTTGGCGGCGGCCACGCGCAGGGCGTTGGCGTTGCGCGAGCAAATGGCCCTCAACGTGTCACGCCAGCACCTGGCAGTCACCGACGAGCTCACCGGGCTCGGTAACCGCCGGCGGCTCCTTGACGAGCTCGAGAGGACCGTGGCCGTCCTGTCCCGAGAAGGCCCTCAGGCCGGAAGCGTGGCCTTGCTCCTTATCGACCTTGATCATTTCAAGGAGATCAACGATTCTTTCGGGCACCACACCGGGGACGCGCTGTTGCAGCAGATCGGCCCCCGAATTCGACAGGTCGTCCGTCACGGCGATCTGGTGGCGCGCCTCGGCGGCGACGAGTTTGCCGTCCTGCTTCGCGGTGCCGACACCCTCAAGGCCGCGACGGTGGCGCAACGTATTTCGACACTGCTCGAAGAACCGATCGACGTTGGTATCGCGAGTTTGCGCGTTGGGGCGAGTATCGGTGTCGCGCTGGCGCCGGATCATGCTCTGAATTCTGCCGACCTGCTTCGCTGCGCGGACATCGCCATGTACCGGGCCAAGAATGAGCGAGGGTCATTCGACGTCTACGAGTCCGCCCTCGACGACGAGGCTGACCGGTTCGCTCTCATCGCGGACCTACGCCAGGCCATGGCCGACGGCTCACTCGCACTGCACTACCAGCCAGAGATCGACCTACGGTCGGGCAGAGTGGTCACCGTCGAGGCGTTCTTGCGTTGGCCCCATCCAACTCTCGGCCTCATCCCACCGGAGCACCTCTTGGCCCTTGCCGAGGAGAGCGGTCTGATCCACCCCTTGACGACATGGGTCTTCGAGCAGGCAGTCGGCGATTGTTCCCTGTGGTGGCGTGAGGGGCACCGGGCGGCCGTTGCGGTCAATCTGCTGGCCACCGACCTCTTGGATTCGGCACTGCCGCAGCGAATGGGCGCGCTCTTGAATAGGGCTGGCCTCGGGCCGGAGGCCCTCGTCCTCGAGATTACAGAGGAGATGGTCATGGCCGACTTGACCCGATCCAAGCGCGTCATTCAGAGCTTGGCGGACTCGGGAATCTTGGTATCGATCGATGATTTCGGTACGGGGTTCTCGTCGCTCTCTCACCTGAGTGACCTTGCGGTTGGGGAGGTCAAACTGGATCGTGCGTTCACGTCTCGCCTTCAGCTCGGTGAGGCAGGCAACCGAGATGAGAACCTGGTCCGCTCGATCATCGACCTCGGTCACGCGCTCGGGCTGCGCGTCGTTGCCGAGGGTATCGAGCGGCTCGGCTTCGTCGGCGTTCTGGCTGGGCTCGGGTGCGACTCGGGGCAGGGTTTTGCGATTCAGGCCCCGTGTCCAGCCGCAGAGATCGATTTTGCCGGGTTGAAGGGATCGCATCATGGCGCGGCTGCCGCTGCCCGCAATCCCCGTCAGGAAAGTTCTCCGCGCTGAAAGTCCACAGGCGCGAACGCCTTGGATGCCTCGCGCTTGTTCTCGCGCACGGCTCGTTCGAAGGAGATGTCGTGTCCGGCGATCGCACCACGCCCGGTGTGCGTCCTCCACTCTACGAACTTTCTCCTCGTGTCCATCTCGTTTGCCGGGTCCGAAAGGTGGCTAGTCGAGCAACTTCGCAACGAGTGCGTCTCGATTGCTCTCATGGTGCGGCCGAAACTCGCCCTGAAACCACTCGAGGTGGAGAAGTTCGATGATCAAGGCGCAGAGCCAGAAGACGGTTGGGTCGGTACGGACTCGGCCCTCCACGACCGATCTGGCATCTGGGAGGTCGATGAGCACGAACCAAAGGAAGGCCAGGTCGTAGCCGTCCGGGTAGAGCCCCGCCCACTCCCAATCCAGGAGACAGAATTCGTCGTCGGCGGCCACAATGTTGCTCGGATTGATGTCGGCGTGAGCAAAGACCCAGCGCATCTCGATCTGCGAACTGATCTGTTGTATGGCCTGGTACTCGCTCTTACTGAGCAGCCCGATCTGACTTGCCCGTCGTAGCCGGCTCTGGATCGGCAGCTTGCGGAGCCAGCGGGGTCGAGGGCGGTAGGAGCGGAGGGCGGTGGCGAGAGAGATGAGCCCTTCAAGCTCTTGGCCGGTCAGGTCGAGAGGAAATTTGGGGCCTAGGCGGTGGCCGACGACGGCCTCGAATTCGAGCGTGAGAGCCTTTCTGTCATGGCCAACCAGTCGAGGTGTCGGGATTTGCGGGCGATGACGGGTGAGGAGCTGGTTGACCCGCAGCTCGTAGGAGAAGTGGCGGGTCCAGGGATCGGAGCCGGAATTGTGGTGATCGAGGATTGTCGCTCGGGGACCGAGTCTGTCGGCGTTGCCCGTGGGGTCGTGGCGCTTTGTAACCCGGCTGCCGTCGTCCGACCACTGAATCGTCGACAGGTTGGTTCTTAGCGTGTGCGGTGAGCCGATCACTGCGTCATCTGTTTCCTCTCGCCTCCGAGAAGCAGGTTTGTCTCTGGTTGAACCAGGCTTCGGCGGGTGTCCCCATCTAACGCCACAGGGCGTTCGGGACACCACGAAGGGTCCATCTGGTCGGTCTGGCCTTCAGCCTCTCACGCTGGACTGAATATCTTCGTAGCAGGCGGCGTGGATACGTACAGGGGTACCGAACTGCGAAAGGTCGAGGGTTGTTTCGTCGTAGCCCTGCTGGCGTGGAGCCCGACCGGAAGGCGCTCCTGGCGGCTGACGATAAGGCTAGGACCTGGCTATCGCGGACACAGGGGCGACCAGGTGGGGCGCGTTGGGTGCACCGAGGAACGTCGCGTCGCCATACGTGTAGACGGCACCGTTCGCACCGGCGAGCCAGTAGCCCGATCCTGTCGGCGTCGAGGTGATGCCGACCACCGGTGCCTGCGCAGTGATGCCTTGACCCGGCACGGACCCGAAATACGCGGCATCGCCGTAGGTGAACACGCCGCCGTCGGATCCCACCAGCCAGTAGCCCTGACCATCGGGCGTGGCCGCCGCTCCCGTCACTGGGCCGTTGAGCCGGGTCCCGCCGGCCGAGCCGTAGAAGGACGCGCCCCCGAAGCTGAAGACCCCACCGTCGGAGGCGACGAGCCAGTAGCCGCCGTGGTCGGTGGCGGCCACGGCGACGACGGGTGCGTTGAGACGGGTGCCGCCCATAGAACCGTGGAATCCGGCGTTGCCGAACGCGAATACCCCGCCGTCGGCGGCCACCAGCCAGTAGCCCTGACCGTTACGGGTGGGCGCAATGCCGACAATCGGCGCGTTGAGGTGCTGGCCGCCCATGGAGCCAGCGAAGTGGGCGTCCCCGAAGGCGAAGACTCCGCCGTCGCTGGCCACCAACCAGTAGCCCTGGCCGTCAGGCGTCGTGGCGATGCCGACGACCGGCGCGTTGAGGCGCTGGCCGCCCATGGAGCCCTCGAAGGCCGCGGTGCCGTAGGCGAACACACCACCGTCCCGCGCCGCGAGCACTGTGCCCTGGCTCGACGCCGGTGGGAAGGTCAGCTGTTCGACGAAGGCACGCAGTCCGGGGTCACCGTTGCCGTTAGGGTTGGTCAACGTGCTCCCGTCGGCCAGGCACCCGACGCTCGGCACGCAACTCACCGAATTGAGGAAGCTGAGGGCGGTGACGTTCGGGCTGGGCTGCACGGACCACGACGACCCGTTCCAGTACTCCACCACACTCTGTGGCTGTGCACCCGAGCCGCCGTTGTTGAACGACCCCGTGGAGCCCACGGCCCAGCACTGCGCCGCACTCAGACAGGAGATCCCGGCCAGGAGGCCTGGCGAGGTGGAGCCTGGCACCGACGCCGACGCATCAGTCCACGACGAGCCGTCCCAATGCTCCATGAGCAACCCCGACGCCGTCCCGCTCACGGGATCGGTCGTGGCGCCCGAGGCCCAGCAGTCGGAGGCGCCGACGCATTCGAGGCCGCTCAGGTACCCGCCGCTCGGCGCCGGCTCGGTCACACTCGGCACGATCGACCAGGCCGACCCGTCCCAGTGCTCGATGAGGCCCTGGTCGCCGATGGCACCAGGGAAAATCGGAAGGAAGTTCGACATCTGTGCCACGGGACCGGCATTGCCGACGGCCCAACAGTTGGCGGCCGAGAGGCACTGGACGCTGATGAGTTGGTCGAAGGCCTGGCCGGTAGCCGCCCCGGGAACGGTGGTCCAGCTAGATCCGTTCCACTGTTCGACCAGGTCGCTGAGATTCTTCCCATTCACGTCTGTGGCGTAGCCGACGGCCATACAACTCGACGCCGACGCGCAGCTCACACTCGAGAGGATGGCGCCCACCACGCCTGGGCCGCTCGGGGTGGGGCTCGGCACCACGGACCACGACGTGCCGTTCCACTGCTCGATGAGGGTGCCAGTCGGATTCCCGTTTCCGGCCGCGACCACGGCTCCGACGGCCCAGCAGTCGGAGCCGTTGACGCAGGTGGCGTCGAAGAGTCCACCGCCCTCTCCACCCGGCAATGGCATGGAGACGAGCGTCCACGTCGTGCCGTTCCAGGCCTCCAGGAGTGGACTCGGGGACGACACACTGCTGCTGATGTTCACCAAGGTGATGCCCACGGCCCAACACTGGAGCGCGTTGGCGCACGTCGAACCGAGCAGGACGTCATCTGCACCCGTTCCCGGGACCGGGGCGACGTACCAACCTGACGTCGCAGCCTCCGCCGTCTGCGTCGACGCGATTCCGGTCCCACCAAGCAACGCGGCGACAACGAGGACGACGCTGCAGAGCGCGGCGGCATGGCACCGAATCTGCCGAATGCGTCGCGGAAAATACACACGCGATTTCATAACACCATCGTTGCACGCAGTCCTGCGGACGTGGCGGATGGTTACCGGCACCGCTCGTGGACCGTGACCGCGGATCACGCAGGCGGCTTCGTATATGGGACGAAATTTCGACACAGGCTCGGCGGCGACCTGAACGGCTCGCCCGTCGTTACCCATGAGGATCACCTCACCACACGGTCGCGGCGCGACCGAAGAGTCGGGGTCCGGGACTGAGCTGCCCGGCACAGCCCGTTCGAGACGCCATGTGGCGTTGTGCGAGGAACTCAGCCACCAGCCGCGTGACATCGAGATCTTCCCATCGACCTCCTTGACCAGATGGGCCCGTCCTGCGACGTGACTACGGGACTTGATGCGGAGCTCCGGCGAACCCTGGGGCCCAGGTTCGATCGTGCCCAAGCCCCAAATCCTCCCACCGGCTCACTCGAGAGGCTGGAGACCTTCTGCGGTGAGAAGGCAGGCGGGAGGGACGACGACGCCGTCGCAAGACGAACAATGCTCGTCGCCGCCAGGTCGAGGGTGAGGATCGGGCGAGCTGGGCGAAACGGTCGTGCAATTGACTCACCGGGACTTCGGGAGGCCTTTTATGATGAAGAGAATCCGGAGAATGGGATCTCGGCACAACAGAAGGCGGGGAGCCCGTACCGCATTCCGCGTGAGCTGAGCCGAGATGCTGACTGCCGCGACATGCATAGTTGCATGAACCATCGAGAGGAGGGCGCGACATGAGAGCGTGGCGGGTTCACCAATTCGGTGCGCCGACCGACGTGCTTAGGCTCGAGGAGGTCGATCCACCTGAGCCGGGGCGGGGCGAAGTCCAGATCGCAGTAGAGGCGATCACAATCAATTTCAACGACATCGATGGAATCCGCGGCCGATACCGGACGGTTCCGGTCGAGCCGCCGTACATCCCCGGGATGGAGGTTCTTGGCCGCGTGCGTGCGACGGGCGACGGCGGTGGGCCGCTGATCGGAAAGCGCGTGTGTGCGATTCCCACCGGTGCCTTCGGCGGGTACGCCGAAGTAGCGGTTGCCCCCGTCGCGATGACCTTCACGATGCCCGACGACATGGATACCGCAACTGCAGCGTCGGTGTATATGCCGTTCCATGTCGCCTCACTCGCCCTGTACGAACGTGCCCACCTCTCGGCCGATGACACCGTGCTCGTGCACGCCGCAGCAGGGGGGGCGGGGTCGGCCGCCGTTCAACTCGCCCGCGCACGCGGTGCTCGTGTGATAGCGACTGCGGGGAGCCCTCAAAAACTCAGGTTCGCCACCGAGCTCGGCGCTGACGTCGCAATCGACTATTGCGGTGAGGATTTTGTCGCGCGAGTCCTCGACGCCACCGATGGTCGCGGCGTCGACGTGGCATTCGATAGCGTCGGCGGAGCGACGACCGTTGACACTTTTCGATGCATGGCATTCGGAGGCCGGCATCTGCTCGTCGGCTTCGCGTCGGGGATCGAGGCCGAAGACGAAGGCATCGTGCCGCGACCGGTGTTGTTCGGCAACTTCTCACTTTTCGGCGTCTGCCATGCGTACACGGAGGATGCGCTCGAATTCAAACGCGCGACCGGATTGAACTTCCCGTCGCACGCTGACGGCGTGCGCCTCCACGGGGACGTGTTGAGAATGATCGCGGCCGGGACGATTCGTCCAATTGCCGGTTCGACCTCCTCATTTTCGACGCTACCCGAGATCGTCAGCGCGATGGAGTCGCGTGCGACGATGGGTCGCAACGTGGTGATCTTCGATTAACGGTTGCCCAAAGGGTGGGCTGACGCTCGATCTACCTACCCCTTTTAGTTGGGAATCCGTTGGAGCCGGTCCACTGAGGCCGCGTGGGTTGCGTTCTGGCTGCAGGGACGGCATCACGGGCCTCCAACTCAGTCCGAACCCACCAGCACTCCCAAGCTATTGAGGACCAACAGTGAAGCGGTGGACATGGACCCTCAGAGAAGTATCAATGAACTGGGGGCATGGCCTTGGACGCAGGCCATACTTGGTCGGTGACGCCGATCGCGCCCCGTTTGGTCTTGGCCTCCGGTTCGAAGGCAAGACTGCGAGTCCTCCGAGACGCCGGCTTCGATCCCGAGGTTGTGGTCAGCGGTGTGGACGAGGCCGTGGATGAGTTGGCCACGGCAGAGGCGGTAGGCGTCATCGCCGAACGAAAAGCCGCTGCGGTGGCGCTCCAATATGACGAGGGCCTGGTGCTTGGCTGTGACTCGTTGCTCGAGCTCGATGGGATGTCGTTGGGGAAGCCGAACTCGGAGACTGACGTGCTGGAGTTGTGGCGGCGGCTTTCTGGCCATGAGGCCCAGCTCTATACGGGACACTGCCTGATTGATACAGGGTCGGGATCATCCGTTCGAGAAGTTGTAGGCACGCTGATCAGGTTTGGACATCCCACACGCGAAGAAATCAGCGCTTACGCCGCTTCCGGTGAGCCGTTCGATCTGGCCGGTGCATTCAGCATTGAGGGTCGTGGTGGGCCCTTTGTGGAGGGCATCGACGGCTCGCCGTCCAACGTACTTGGGTTATCGCTTCCCCATTTTCGCCAAATGCTCGCTCATGTCGGAGTGCAGATCTCCGATCTGTGGCGGGATAACTGACGACTCGAGGGGACTCAACTTTCCGCCGCACGGGGCCACCCTTCAGAAGGGATGTGAAAGCGTCTCTAGCTGGGGCCCAAAACGATTTGAGGCACGAGCTCGGTGGCCACCGCCTCCCTATTCCGCACACATCCCAGTCGGTGCAGATAGACCATGATCTGTGCTCGGGCCAGATGTTGCTGGTGCAACCGCATATCACCGACAACGGTGCTCTATGGGAAGCTGACACCGACGGTGAGCCCACCTTGGGTCGAGCGCCGGTGGGATTACGCCTCGACGCTGATTTCGATGCGGGGTGGTCCGCTCACGCCCGCCCTGGCCATGGCGTCTCTCAGATCGGGGTCGGCGGCGAAGGCATGAGCCTTTTCGATCGAGGGGAACCAATGCAGCCCCGTGATCTCGTTCGGATCATCGGCATTCCGAAAGACGGTCGCGTCGGTCACCCCGTGCTTGTCACGAATCGGCTGCGCCTTGTCATATTCGATCCGCCAAGCGTCAAAGTCGTTCACGGGGTGCTGCACAACCATCAATACTCTTGCCATCTGATGCTCCTCAATGTGCTGTCTGACCATTCGAGGTGTCAGTCTCCAAGAGTAATCCTCAAATCTGCAACATGAGGGCAACACCGCCAGACCTGCCCGGGCCGTATGCTCAGACAGACCAAATAAGGCTCGACTGTTGGGAAATTGGATGGGCAACGAGGTGACCTTTGGCATCCCCTGGCTGAACTGGGTCGACTGGTGCACAGACCGGCGGGATTGGCCCGAAGACGTCGACGTCGTTGTCAGTCAATGCTCTAGTTGCTCGACCGGTCTCGTCCGCCGCCAACGACACGAGTAAGGGCCGCTCCCAGGTAAGGCCCGCCCGCCCACCGAGCCCGGACACGCGCCCCGGGGTACTGTCCCACGGACTAGGAGAGGAAGGTCAGATGGTCACCGACAGAAACGCCTGGGCCAAGGCCGGTCTGATCTACGAAGTGTCGGAGGGAGTGGCGTCGTTGCGCCTGAACCGGCCGCAACGGCGAAATGCCATGGACCACTATCCGGGCGGTCAGGGTCCTAACGGAATGGGTTTGCGCGACGCACTGTTGGAAGCCATCCGCGACGCTACAGAGGACAAAGCGGTAAAGGTAGCCGTGATCACGGGCAATGGTTCGGTGTTCTCTGCTGGCGCAGACCTCAAGACTGAGGCGCTGGAGATTCCACCGGAGCGCAGGCGACCTCCGACGGTACCCCGCGACGACGGACTCCTTTACGGCTGGTATCGACTGCTCGAGTCGATCTGGCGCAGTGAAACCCCATTCATCGCCGCCGTCAACGGGCCGGCCATCGGCGCGGGATGCCAGCTCGCGCTGGCGTGCGATCTGATTTACGCGTCCGAAAGCGCAACGTTCTGGGAGATCTTCGCCCGTATCGGGCTCCCGCTCGAGGGCGGAGCGGCATGGCTGTTGACCAGGTCCCTCAGTCTTCCGCTGGCCAAGGAAATGGCCCTGCTGAGCGAGCCTTTGAGCGCACAGCAGGCGTTCGACTGGCGGTTGATCAATGGATGCGTACCTGCCGAGCAGCTCGAGTCTGTGGCCGCCGGTGTGGCACGGAAGCTTGCGACGCTGGAGCCCCCTTCAGTGGGTCCGGCCGCGGTTGGAACAAATCGTGACATGAGTGCCCGCCTGGGGCACATCAAGGGCCAGCTGAACGCCGCATGCGAACAATCGATGTGGCAGACATTTCGGGAAGAATCGGCCCTACTCAACATACTGGCCGGCGATGTGTCGGAATAGAGGGAACAGCATGGAGTCGCGAACGACTCGATGGTGGGGCGCCGGAGGAATGAGCCTCCTACCCTCGGGTCATGAGACTCATTTCGCCCTCTGTGGTCTGTTGGGCATTTTGATCCAGTCGGCTGAGGCGCACGCGGGGTCTCAGGTACTTCTGGCTACGACCAGAGCGACTCGAGATCGGCACTGACTCTGCCGAAGCCATCTTCTACTCCGGAGTCCGAGTCCCATGAGGCGAGCTCGTGTTCAGCTTGTACTTCGTCACACTTCGACCGAACCTCAACAGACAAGAATCGGGAAGGTTGTACCCACCCGTGGGAATCGTCCCGACCACGGGGACGGTGATGATATCGCAACGGTAAGTAGACATGAAGCGCTTTACGCGCACGGGTTAAGGCCACATAGAAGACGCGTCGCTCTTCCTCAAGACCTTCTGATGATCCCAATGCCATATCTGAAGGCACCATTCCGTCGGTAGCGTTAAGGACGTGTACAACCTTCCATTCGAGGCCCTTGGCCGAGTGAATAGTGGAAATTGTCAGCCAATCCTCGTCGATCGTGGGATTGCCGGCAAGATCAGCCGTCGATCGCGGAGGATCCAGGACAAAGTCCGCCGCGACGTCAGAGAGCCGCGAGGACTTCGCCGCCCCAGCGACGAGAGCGTCCAGATCGATTAGGCGACTGCTCGAATCGGGATATGTCGCTTCAATGAGGGGAACGAGAACGACACGAAGACGCTCCGCATGCGCGACCAAGTCGCCATTTCTTTGAGCAAGGGCAGCAACAAGACCCTCGGCTTGAGAGCGAGAGGAGGCCGGCAGTAATTCGGCCGCTCTGGGCCATCGATCGAGGACTTGTTCGAGGTCGATTGGATCGGCGTCGGGTTCGCTCAACCCGAGGGCCGACAAGGCTCGTCGAGCAATGGTGGGGCCGACTCCCTCGTGGAGTTGCAGGAGTCGGAACCATGCTAGGGAGTCAGAGGCGTTGTCGGCCAGTCTGAATGCTGCCAATAAATCCTTTACGTGGGCGGCTTCGACGAACCGCAAGCCCCCATACTTGACGTGGGGAATTCGTCGGCGCCCAAGCTCAAGTTCGAGCAAATTTGAGTGGTGTGCGGCGCGCACCAGCACTGCTTGCTCCTTGAGGGCGATGCCTTCCTCTCGGTGCGCAAGTATCTGCTCGCAGACCGCCGAAACCTGAGAATCCTCGTCGGCGCACCTGACGAGGCGAGGGCGCATTCCGGCTTGAGGGTTCGCGGCGTGCAGCACAGCGGAGAACCCCTCGGGAGCTTCGGTAGCCACACTATTTGCCACGTCAAGAATTTGTTGGCTCGATCGGTAGTTGGTGCTGAGAATTACTGTCCGCGCTCCCGGAAAGACTTGTTCGAAATCCAGGATGTGACGTGGTTCAGCAGCACGGAACGAGTAGACCGCTTGTGCATCGTCTCCGACGATCGTGATCCGTTCGTCGGTCCGGCGCAGCGCCTTCAGGATATCTACTTGCAATCCGTTCACGTCCTGGTACTCATCAACCAAGATATGATCGAACGAACTCGCGAGCCGTGGGCCCAACCGATCATCAAGGGCGGCGGCCCTCCAGAGCAAGAGAAGGTCGTCGAAGTCAAGCATGCCTCCAGCCCGTTTGCTGGCCACGTAGCCGCGGCAAATCTCGATTATTTGCTCGACAACGTCGTTTGCCCACGGCGCCACTGTCGCGGTTACCGTCGAGATTGACCTCCCAGTGTTTACGGCTCGAGAATAGAGGTCGAGTAGAAGTGCTTTGCGCGGGAACCGCTGGCCGGAGGATTGCGCGTAGCAGCCCTCTTCTCGAACCAGGTCAATGACGTCGGCAGCATCGGAAGGGTCCAGCACTGAGAATCCTTCGGGGATACCGAGCGCCTGCGAGTACTTCCGCAGAGTTCGGTGTGCAATGGCGTGAAACGTCCCGCCCATCACGCGGCCGGTCATCGGATCAGGGCGGCCGTCCCTTGGTTGTGCGACCAACATCACACCAGTCCGATCCAGCATCTGCCGCGCAGCCCTTCGCGTAAAGGTCAGCAGGAGAATGCGTTCCGCAGGCGTTCCGGTTGCGAGCAACCATGCGACGCGAGCAGAGAGGGCGGTCGTCTTGCCGGTTCCAGCGCCAGCAAGGACCCGAAGCGGCCCACCTTCATGGCTGACGGCTGCTCGCTGGGCCTCGTTGAGATGGTCCATCCAGGCGAACATATGTTCGATAGTAGCGGACTTTATGCGGCAGACCTTTGTCATGATGCTTGGAGCGACCGAGTCGCTCGAGGAAGCCCCGGAAGTCGAGGCCGAGCCGTCGAGCCGCACTTCGGGAGAACAGGCCTCCGGTACCGTTGCCCGATGGCAACGCCAGGGCCTCCGGAACTTGGCCGTGGTGTCGTCGTGCTGCAGGGAGTGGCCCCTCCTGAGCCCTGGCAGGAGTGCCCCCGGGTCGTCGTCGACCACGAGACCGTCACGAACCCGGTTGGCGCAGTGGAGACCCTTCATCGGGCATGGTTCGACCGCCGCCCGGTGGTCGTCGAGTTGGCCGTTGACCCGAGCGAGCTGCGTGATCCTGAGGTGTGGCACCGGCCGGTGTACGACCTCAGCCCGCGCTTCGAGTTCTCTCGGGAGCGCCTTCAATTCCTCGTCTGGGCAAACAACTATGACGCCCGGAGCGGAGACCCGATCTGGTGGCACGGACGCAAGGCCGCCAGAAGCTTTTCTGACGCCGGCGCCCTCGAAGCGGGCCCGGCTGACATGGTGCTGAGTGACGGCACACCCCTGTACGTAGACGGGGGGCCATTCGCTCCGGCACCTCTCCCCTCTGGCATCGGGGTCGTGCACCGCTGGAACACGGAGGGGGGGTCCCTGTCAGCGGTCGTCCACCACGCGCCCGGCGCCGACCTTGCCCCAGACCAGCTGGCGGCAGTCAATCATGCGGTGGGCGGCGCACGGGTCATTGCCCCGGCGGGTTCGGGAAAGACTCGAGTCCTTACCGAGCGCCTTCGCCACACAATTGAGGTCCGTGGCGCCGACCCAGCCACCGTGACCGCACTTGCTTTCAATGCCAATGCGGCTGAGGAAATGCGCGACCGATGCCGCAACCTCGTGACGGCCAGGGGACCCCACATCCGGACGCTCAACAGCGTCGGCAACTGGATCTGCAACGAGTACGGGGGCCAAGGACGCCTGGACGTCTACGAGGAACCCAGGGTACGGGACCTCGTGCAGCTCGTCTTCGAAGTCCGTCGCCAGGTGAACACGGACACCGTCCTTCCGTACATTGACGCGCTCTCCGCTGTTCGGCTCGGCCTCAGATCGCCAACGGTCGTCGAAGATCAAATCCCGGACGCCCGTGGTCTCGCTGATGGGTTCGAGGTGTACCGAAAGGCGCTGGCCGAGGCGGGCGCCGTCGATTTCGACGAACAGATCTACCGATCGATCGAGATCCTGCTCTGTGACCCGGAGGCCCGGACCTCCGCACAGAGCCGCTGCCGGCATCTCCTTGTCGACGAGTTCCAGGACCTCAACGCCGCCCACATGCTGCTGATCAGGCTCCTGTGCGCCCCGGCCTACAGCTGCTTCGGTGTCGGCGACGACGACCAGGTCATCTACGGGTATTCCGGAGCAACGCCCGAGTACCTGATCAACTTCGGGGAGTATTTCCCCGGGGCGCACGAGTACGCTCTCGAAGTCAACTACCGGTGCTCGCCACAAGTCGTCGCCGCTGCGAACAATGTGCTGTCCTACAACCGCCAGCGGATCCCAAAGACGATCACGACGCCTGCTGGGCGCACCGACGCGCTCGCTGACTTCGGCCCACCCGTTCAAGGCCGGCGGTCGGTTTCGGTGGTGAGTGCGCCAGCTGAGCAGCTCCCGCAGAGCGCTGTCGCCGCCATCTCGGCCTGGAGAGCCGGAGGGGTCGAGGCGGAAGAGATCGCTGTCCTGTCGAGGGTCAATTCGTCCCTCCTCCCAGTCCAGATCGCTCTCAGGGAGGCGGGGATTCCCTGCAATGCACCCCTCGGCCCGAGTGTGCTCAAGCGAACGGGTATCCGGACCGCACTCGCATATCTGCGGATCGGCCTGGCTCCGGGAGAGATCCGCCGAGACGACCTCGTGCAGACCATTCGGCGACCTTCTCGAGGGATCGCGCCCAATGTGATCACCATGCTCTCCGGACGAAGCGTGACGTCCCTTGCCGAAATCCGACGCCTGGCGAATCGCCTCTCAGGACGGGACGTTCCCAAGCTCTCGGACTACGCGGACTCGATCGGGTCCGTCGCCGCGGCGTGTCGGAAGTCGGCGGCGGTTGCCTTGCGGGCCATCCGTGTGCAGGTAGGCCTAGCGGAGACGATGGATGTGTTGGACTCGTCACGGCGGGAGGCGGATCGATCGACCCATGCCGACGACCTCCTCGCGCTCGAATCAGTGGCGGTTCTCCACCCAGACGTTGCCACCTTCGAGACCTGGCTCCGAGGTGTGCTCGAGCAGCGGCCAGCTGAAGGGCCGGCTGTGCTCCTCTCGACGATCCACAAGGTCAAAGGTCGAGAGTGGCAGCACGTCGTCCTCTATGGAGCCTCCCAGGGACTTCTTCCTCATCGTCTCAGCGATGACGAGGAGGGGGAACGGCGCGTCTTCCATGTCGCAATCACCAGAGCCATCCGCCAGGTGCTCATGCTGGCCGACGCCGGTGAGCCGTCTCCGTTTGTCGCCGAACTCGATGGCAGCAGGCCCCACACCTCGATATCGCTGGCCGCCAGCGTGAGCCGGAGCACCGAGCCGGCACCGTTCGCTCGGACGAGTGGCACAACGGACAAGCAACGAGATCGTTCGGAACCGGTCCGATCAGGTGCACGTCTCGGTCATCGGCGTTCCCCGCAACCGGCCACCATGAGTACGGTGGTCGCCGCGGCTGTCGGCCTCGTGATCGAGTACGGGGGCCACACGGGTGCCGTGGAGGAACTGACCGACTCAGCGGCTGTGATCCGCGTGGGCAGTGCTCAGCTCAAGGTGCCCTTCGGGTCCGACGTGCGGGCGCAGGGACTCACCGTCATGCTCTGCGCCCCAAGCGGGGAGCCGGGTGCGCAGGAATCGACCCAGGCATATGAAGGCGCTCTTCGAGAGTGGCGCTCCGAGGCGGCAAAACGAGCCTCGGTGCCGGCCTACGTGGTGCTGAATGACAGCGAACTGGCCGGTATCGCAGCCTGCCGGCCCACGACGCTTGCCGAATTGGCCATGTGCAAGGGTATAGGACCCGTTCGCCTAGAGCGTTGGGGCGACGAACTCCTGGCCGCTCTGAACGGGGCGGACGGCGAGTGACCGGCGCTGCGGTATTCGACCCTTCTGAGTGACTCGCCCACCGAACTCGTGAGCCGGACGGGAGGCGCCTCCGAGATCCGCCCAATCGTTTTCGCCGCTTCTTAATCGGTCTCTGGGACGACGTGCGAGTAAGTGTTTGGGCTCTGGGCTCATTCGATTGACTGGAGCCCTCTCGGGCCCACGAGATACGCCGGGTCCATGTAGGAGTCGTCCACGGCCAAGTCAGCGATGCTCTCGCCCAACTGCTCGGCGCTGAGAGTCCCGCCAAATCGACCTTCGAGGAACTGCGCGACGCTCATTCCGGCCATTGCGGCGTACCGCTCGGTGTAGATCTTGCCGAGGCCGGTGGCCGGCGTGAGCTGAGGCAGGACGGATACGAAGCGGATGTCCGCTCCGAGACGCTGGGCTTCGAGGGAAGCATAGGAGCTGATGAGCTTGATTGTGGCCTTGGCTCCCGCGTACCCGCCGCTCAGCGGTGACCCTACCAATGCGGCCCCGCTGGACAGGCTGACAACCACCGACCGGGGTTGGAGGTGCGCCGTCAGTACCTCTTTAGTGAAGTTGAAGACCTGCCTGACATCCACGTTCCAGTTGGCACTGAACGTCTCCCAGGTTTGCCCCCGAAGCGATCCCACCGAGGGGGTCGCGCCGGCGTTGAGGACAACGATCTGGGGTCGATAGTCCGCGATCAGTTGCGTCGCCACCGCCGGGTCAGCCACGTCAGCGACCTCGGGGGTGAAGGCGTCCCCCAGTTGTTCCTTGAGCTCAGCGAGCAGTTCTTGGTTGCGCGCAACGCCCACGACATGGGCGCCGCGCTCGACCAGCGAGACGGAGATCGCCCACCCGAAGCCTCGGCTCGCACCGGTGACGACCGCAGTTGTTCCTGCGAGTTGGCGAATAGTCATGATTGTTACCTTCTTTCTGTTTGGTTTGTTGGTCACGACGGCGACTGGTGGGGGTGCTCATTCGGCCACGGCACCCACAGGATCAGCGGAACCGGCGACATCCCGTTGCTCGGAGCTTTCCACCGCCTTGACTGTCTTGGCGGGGCGGGTCAGTACGAAGGCCACCGGGATGGCTACCAAAGCGGTCAAGCCGCAGACCCACAAGGCCGAGGTAAAGCCAGCGGTGAGGGCAGTCGCGGGTGCGTAGCCGTGGTGGATCAGCGTGTGGAACCGAGAGGTGGCGATGGACGAGGCGATCGCAACTCCGATCGCGCCACCGAGCTGCTGCGACGTGCTGATGAGCCCGGAGGCCACTCCGGCGTCGCGCTCGGTGACACCGGTGAGGGCGCCGATGGAGACGGGGATGAAGGCAAATGCGACGCCGATGCCCGCTACGAAGAACGGTCCTGCTAAGTCCTGCCAGAAGTTCCCGTGCGGCGGAATCCGGATGGCCCACAGAATGCCCGCTCCGATGAGCGCCATCCCGAACACCATGACGCGCTTGGGCGAGGTCTTCGTGACCAGCTTCTGGGACGGGCCGGCGAAGGCCAAAGCGGTCACCGAAGCGGTCAGCCAAGCGAGCCCGGTCTTGAGGGCTGAGAACTCAAGTACCTGCTGCATATAGAGAGTGCCGATGAAGATGAAGGTGTAGAAACTCCCGGTGAGCAAGAAGCCGACGGCGTTGGAGCTGGCAACGGTGCTCAAGCGGAACAGGCGCAGCGGCAGCAGCGGTGTCTCGACACGAGTCTCGATGACGAAGAACATCCCGAGCAGAGCTGCGGCCAGGGTGAGCAGGGCAACGGTCTGGGTGGCGCCCCAACCAACCTGCGGCGCCTCCGAGATGGCATAGACGAGTACCACCAGCGCCGAAGTAATGGAAGCAGCGCCGAATGGGTCGTAACGACGCCGTTCGGCGCTCAACCTGCTCTCGGGCACGACCTTGGGCGCCAAGGCCAGGGCAGCCGCCCCGATTGGCACGTTGAGGAAGAAGATGTACTCCCACCCGATGTAGCGGGTGAGAAGGCCGCCGGCGAGCAAGCCGACCGTGGCCCCCATGGCACCCATTGCGCCCCAGATGCCAAGAGCCTTATTGCGCTCGGCGCCCTCGGGGAACATGTTCATCACGATGGAGAGGGCGGCCGGCAGGACGAGGGCCGCCCCAAAGCCTTGGATCCCACGCATAATGATCAGGAAGGTGTCCGAGGTGGCCAACCCGCAAGCAAGGGACGCAGCGGAGAAGACAGCCAGGCCCACCATGAGCAAGCGACGACGCCCCAGCAAGTCGGCGGCCCGCCCGCCGAGGAGGAGGAAGCCACCGAAGGTCAGGCCGTAGGCCGTGACCATCCACTGCAGATCGGACTCGGGAAAGTGGAGCTTGACGCCGATGGTCGGCAGGGCCACGTTGACGATCGTGAGGTCCACGATGGTCATGAAGTACGCGACGACCAACAGGGCGAAGGCCCGCCACCGTTGTACGACCGGCTCCGAGACCCCGGCTCGCGCCGTTTCGGTCCGGAGGGAAGCTGAAGGGGGGCTGACCAGCGTCATCGTGAGTCTCCTGTCTGGTTGTCGGACGTACGACAGTTGAAACACCGAGCCGCAGCCGTATTGAGCGATCAATCTGCAGCACGCTTGGTGTTACAACTTCCGGGAGGTCTCACATGAAAAGGAAGCGGAGTCGATGACCGATTTGGTGCTGGCCCGGGCTCAGGCCGGCGAGAGCGAGGCCTTCGCCGAGCTCACCGACCCCTATCGCCGGGAGCTCCATGTGCACTGTTACCGGATCCTCGGATCTTTCCAAGACGCCGAGGACTTACTTCAGGAGACACTCTTGGCGGCATGGCAAGCACTCGATCGTTTCGATGGGCGTTCGCTCCGGGCCTGGCTGTACCGCATCGCCACCAACCGGTGCCTGAACTATCTCCGCGACTCCTCACGCCGCCCGAACATCACCACCGCGGTTGACTCGGGATCCCCGTTCGCCGGAGCGGGGCATTCGGACGAGCCGTGGTGGATCGAACCCTATCCGGACGCCTTGATCGAAGCCGTCGAGCCGGGTCCAGAGGCTCGCTATAACGCGCGAGAGTCCATCGCGCTCTCGTTCGTGGCCGGCCTCCAACGTCTGCCGGCCCAACAGCGAGCAGCGCTGGTCCTGCGCGACGTCCTTGGCTTCTCAGCAGCCGAGGTCGCCGACATGCTCGTCTCGACACCGGCGTCGATCAATAGCGCACTCCAGCGGGCGCGGGCTGGCTTACAACCCTCAAGCCGTTCCGATCGCGTGACACTTCCCCGATCCCCCCACGAAGCAGAGGTCGTCGATCGATTCATCGACGCCATCCAGCAGGGCGATCTTGATGGCGTCGTTGCGCTGCTCACCGACGACGTTAGGCTGAAGATGCCGCCCGAGCCCTTCGAGTTCCACGGTCCGCGCCCCATCGCCCAATTCCTCCAGCAGGTCGCGTTCTGGCGCGAGGACCTCAAGATGGTCACGACGAGAGCCAACGACGACCCTGCCTTCGGCTACTATCGCAAGGACCCCAACGCCGACGTCTATCGAGCGAGTGGGATTTTCGTGTTGACAATCTCAGAGGACCAGATCTCTTCGATGACGAGGTTCGGCGACAAGGGCATCTTCGCCTGCTTCGGCTTGCCACGGACGATCCCGGATCCACACAAGCCTTGAAGGACGGGGTGGCACTGCGGATCGGTCCGTCCCTAATCAACGCGGGAAGGGACGCACCGTGGTCACTGGTGCCAATCGATGCCCGCCTCGAAGATGCCCAGGCAGGTAGCGAGCTCTACGTGTCGGCCATGACATTGCTTGACCACTTTCAGGATTGGCATCGCGAAAGCAACGAGGCTGCTTGCGCTGAAGCGGCTAGCCCTCTACCCCGCCATTGACGATCGCGGTCGTTCAGGCCTACCGCCGCCCAGCGACACCTACTGCCGCAACGCTCCCAACTACGGCAGCCATACGAAACGACGTGCTCGACCTGAGAACGGCCGCTGCTCTTCGCTGGCTGGGTCTCGTTTGCTGACCCCGGCCACGTCGGAAGGCAATCAGGCCCCCACGACGAGGGACCGCGCCTCTACGGAGCCGACCACAAGATCGTGAAGATCACCGCCCACCTCGAGTCGGCTCGACTGTTCGACCCCGCCGATCCTCATCGGCTCAAAGCCCGCCGTTCGGATCAAGTGCTCGACTTCGTCGCTCCCGTGCTCGTCCTCCGACACGTAGAACAGAACCGCGGGCTCGGGCGACCGGTGGCTCGAGGACTCGAAGAGATCGGCCGACATGGTGCCGAACGCAATGGCAAAGCGTGTCCCCATCGGCAACCACCTAGCGACAACATGGCCCGATGACTGCCCTTCCGGTAGGAGTCGCACGACGTTGCGTTGTGGGTCGAGTCCGACCGGATTGCTCGGAACGACGAGCGACCTGTCTCCCAGCGCGTCGGCGATCTCGTCGATGACGTGTTTCAACACGGAAAACCGCAGCGCAAGGACGACGGCATCGGCTCCCTGCAAAGCGCTCCGGTTGTCGAGCGCGACGACCGTTGCTCCGCCGATCGCCGCGGCCAGCTTTCGCGCCGACTCCTTGTCGGCGCTCGAGACCTGGAGGGTCTCTCCACCGGCAGCAAGCTGACGCGCGATGGCCGATCCGATGCCTCCGGTGCCGATGATCGCCGTGGTCATGATGGAGACCACCGCCCCGTCAGGAAGCTCACTCCGATTTGCTCGATGGCCATTGATCGGGGAACCAATCTCCCCCCGGGTCCGTCGTTTGTCCCACTTCGATCAGATGACCATCGGGGTCGCGGATATAACAACGGATTTCGTACTGGTGCTGCTTCGGTGGCGTCAGGAATTCCGCACCGCGCGCGCTCCATTCGGTGTACACAGCGAGCATGTCCGTCACTCGTATATTGAGGAAACTGCTGACCCGGTTGGGATCGGCGGGCGTCTCAAGGGTGACCTCCGGCTTGTCGTCGGTCGGCCCTCCACCGACGTTGATGATGATCCAACTGTTCGACAGTTGGACATACGTGAGCCCTCCGGGTCCGGAGAACGCATGCCTGCCCCCGAGCACATCGGTGTAGAAGCGGCGAGAGCGCTCGACATCGTCCGACACGATGAAGTGGGCCAGCACGATTCCCTCTGGGGGCGTCGGGAGCTCTTCGGCGGGCGTACTCGATGGCCAGTGATCGGGCACCCAGTCCCCCTGCGGGTCGGTGGTCTGCCCCACTTCGATCAGGTGGTCATCGGGATCACGGATGTAGCAACGGATCTCGTACTGGTGCTGCTTCGGGGGCGTCAGGAACTGAGCACCCCGCGCGCTCCATTCGGTGTACACCGTCTCCATGTCCTTGACCCGGATGTTGACGAAGCTGCTCACCCGATTTGGGTCGCCGGGCGTCTCCAGGGTGACCTCCGGTTTGTCGTCGGTCGGGCCTCCGCCGGCATTGATGACGATCCAACTATTGGACAGTGCGACGTTGGTCGGCCCTCCGGGGCTGGAGAAGGCGACCCGGCCCCCAAGGACTTCGGTGTAGAAGCGCCGAGAGCGCTCGACGTCGTCCGACACGATGAAGTGTGTGAGCAGGATTTCCTCTTGGGGCGGTGGGACCTCGGCCATCTGCTAGCTCCGATGATCTTCCACGGTCATAGCCGTGCCGTCTGCGCCTGCATGGGCTGCAATGGCGGCGGCATTTTGGCGATCTCCATTCGAAGGGTTTTGAAAGCCGAATCGAAGATGGTCGAGAAACTCGGGAACGGCTGGATGACGTCGCTCAACACCTCCAAGGGAACGCGGGCGCGTATGGCGAGCGTCGCCTGCTGGAGCCACTCGCCGGCCTCAGCTCCGAGGGCGTAAGCGCCGATCAACCGATCGCCGTCGCTGAGCAGGGTCAAGAATCCGTTCGACTGGGCGTACTGGTGACTGTACGTCGCGGTCTTGGACACGTCGGTCAGGAGCGTTGTGCTGCTATAGGGTGCCTCCGCGGCACCGACGGCGGCCGCTTGCGGATCGGTGTACGTGACTCGCGGCACGGCTTCGTAGTTCGTCGGGTGGCTCTCTCCGGCGATGTTCGCCGCCACAACGTCTCCCTCGTACTCGCCGACGTGTGTCAGGGGCCAGATCCCGTTGACATCCCCAATGGCCCAAATGTTGTCGCCGGCACGCAGATACTCGTCCACCACGACGCCGTGTGGGTTTGCCTCGATACCGACCGTCTCGAGCCCGATCCCTTCGACACGGGGACGGCGGCCGGTTGCCACGAGCAGTCGCTCTCCTTGTACCGAGGTCCCGTCCGAGAGCCTCAGGACGTAGTCGCCGCCGTCGCGCGAGGCCTCCGCGGCCTGGACTCCGAGGTGCAACTCGATCCCGTCCCGCCGCAGTGCCTCGGTCAGAGCCACGCCGAGGGGGGGCGGCTCTCGTGGGATCAGCCGATCGGCGCCCTCGACGAGCACGGCCTCACCACCGAGCCGCCGTACCACCTGTGCAATCTCGACACCGGCCGAGCCACCGCCGAGCACGATGAGGCGGCTGGGAACCGTCTTCATGGCCGTCGCTTCGCGCGTGCCCCACACGCCGACCAGGCCGTCGAGCCCCGGAATGGGCGGCACGAAAGGATCCGCGCCCGTCGCTACGACGACATGCACGGCCGTGTGGCGAGTGCCGTCCACGTCGACCACGCCGGGCCCGGCTAGCCGGCCCACGCCCCGGACGAGCGCGATGCCCCGATCCGTCAGCCATTTCTCCTGCCCCGCATCCGAATAGCCGGACACCATGTAGTCCCGCCAGTCCAGCGCCGCCTGCACGTTCACATCGGCGCTGGCGCCGACGTCGCGGGCGCCCTGGACCGCTTCCCCCGGACGCAAGAGGGATTTAGACGGGATGCACGCCCAGTAGGAGCACTCGCCGCCGACCAGCTCCCGCTCGACGACAGCGACCCGAAGCCCACGCGCCGCGATGGCCCCCGCGCAGTGCTCGCCGGGCGCACCGCCGCCCAGCACGATCACGTCGAAATCGCTCATACAGGAACCTCCTGGCCGCTCTGTTCGCGCACCATGTACTCGGCGTACCAGTCCGAGTCGGCCCGGCCGATGCGCTTCTCGTGCTCAGCGTGGGCCGACTCGGCGCGGTGCAATGCCGTAGCCAGGTCACCGGCGGAGTTGAACGAGGTGGTGGTCGGATCGAGGCGCCCCGGAAGGCGATCGGTCACCTCTTGGAGGAGCCAGCTGTTGCCGTCGGGGTCTTCGAACGTGGCAAAGGAGTTGTAGCTCTTGTGATCCGGATCCGGCCCGTTGACCCGATCACCCGTCCCCTCAGGGTCGAGTTGCGCTCCGAGTTCGTCGCGCTCGGCTTCGATATCAGGCACGATCAGGTACAGGCCATGAGCCGATCCGGGTGTCGCCCCCGTGATGTGGGTGCCGAATTGCACGGAACACTGCGATCCCGGTGGCGTGAGTTGCACGACCCGGAAGCCGTTGTCGAAGGAGAAGTCGGCGTCGAGCCTCCAGCCGAGGCCGGCGTAGAACGCCTTGGAGCGATCGGCGTCGGCCACGGGGATGACGACTGGCTCCAGTCTGAGATCGGCCGGTTCGCGGCTCGGCGATCCGCCCGGTGCGTTCTGTCCATCGACGGTGCTCATCTGGCTCTGCTCCCTCTGGTCCCGAGAGGATTGTCGCACCCAGGCGAACGCCTTGCACCTGAAACATTCCTCGCACTCGGGGTTCGACGTCGTTCCAGCGTACGGGGGTCGAATGGCGTTGCACGGGTGCACGCCTCAACTTTCCGCCCGGCCCGCGAGCAGCGCGAGTTCCTAGGTCGAGAACCCGAGCGGAGGACGGGCGCCCCGACTACTCAGGGTCAGCGTTTGATACCGATGCTCTTGCCTTCGGTGAACCGGATCGGCTCCTCCAATGTGTCGACGAGGAATTGATCCCGGTCTCCTCGTTCCCAGGCCTCCCTCAACCCCGGAGCCGCCAAGTCGAAGTCGGGCCGAATTTTCTTGAACACGCCCCTCAGATCTACGTGGAGCTCTGCCATCGTGGGCCGGCCCCAGTACCAGTATCCGTTGTAGACCTTGAAGATCTTGAGTCCGGGCTCGAGGACGAACGTGTGGGGGATCATCGGATCGTGCGGCTCATCCGTGAACTCTTTGATGTCTAGATCCTTCTGGACGACCCGATCGGGGTCCGACAGGAACGGCCATGTGGCGCCCAGCGCGTCCCGAAACTCATTGATGTTCAGCTGATTGTCGGTCGAGATGAGGGCCAATCGCGTGTAAGCATTTCTGAACTCGGGATATACGTCGACCAATCGCCCCACGAACTGATGCTCTTTGGGATCGAAGCCGCCACGGGACAGATGGAGCACCATCGGGTTGCCCCCTTGGAGCTCCGACAGGGACCGCCGCCGGCCGGATTGATCGGCAAGCTCGTAGTCGGGAAACGTCTCGCCTTCACGGATGTCGCTGCGCATGTGGCCTCCAAACTCGAAGGGTGTGGTCCAAAGATCCCATGGGAGTCGAGCAGATGTTCAAGTCGGTTGCGCCTGTTGCTCGCTCTCAGAAATTGACCAGGCCGCCTTGACGAACCCGATATGGCTGAACGCCTGCGGGAAGTTGCCAAGGAGCTTCCCGCTGACTGGATCGACCCCCTCGGCCAGCAGGCCCGAAGGTCGAGGGGCTGTCGAACCGTGGAAGCAGAGCCAGTCGATCGACCCGACCCGACTGACCAGCGCAGCGCTGTGCCGATCCGACAGGAGCGCATTATCAGCTATGGGGGTCGTGGTCAGGTGAATCCTTCGCTCGTGGATGCACAAGATCCGATCTGGCAGCGCCGATGAGCATCAGATCAAATCTGCGCAACTGCGACTGGAGATGGGGTATCGGCTATCGGCTATCGGCTATCGGCTATCGGCTAGGCATGCTCAGCGAACCTAGCCCGAACGACTTGGACCGGGTAGCGGGTTGGCGGGCGGCGCCAAACCGTTTGCGCCGCGCTAGAGTTCGTCCGGCATCACCCTGAAAGGTGGGCTGTCTCGCCGTTCGGCCACTCACCCTCAGAAGTAGGGAGGTCGACCAACGATGGTGATCCACCAACCAGACCAGGCCGAGTACAGGTCAGTTCTGCCCGAGGAGATCGATTGGAAGCCGTTTCCAGCGTTTCCGCCATCGGCGCGACTGGCAATCGTCGTCGGCGATCCATCGGAACCTGGCCCATACGTCATCCGGGTCAAGGTCCCCTCGAGCGTCAAGCTGATGCCGCACCAGCACCCGGAGGATCGCGTCTATACGGTCATTTCCGGCGTCTTCTACATCGGCCTGGGAAGTGTGTTCGATGAAGAGCGGCTGCAGGCATACCCACCGGGAGCCGTCATTGTGCTCCCCGGTGGTACCCCGCATTTCCACTGGGCGAAATCTGGAACCTACGTCACCCAAGTATCGGCCGTCGGACCGCTCGGCCTCGAATACATCGACCCGATCGACGATCCCCGGAACGATTGAGCAAGGTCTGGTCTTTCGGTGGCCACCTCAACCCACGTCGCGAGAGTGGCATCGGTTGGAGCCGGTCCATAAAGCCCGCGTAACCGATATCGGTGCCGCTCTCGTGGACGACGCTTCGTTGAATCCTCGGCGCCTCCTGCAGCCTTTCTCCGCGCCCGATGGTAACTGGACTGCGATGAGTCCGCCATTTGGGCCGTCCTTCTTGTTGCGTAAGGTCGCGCAATCTTCCAGTCGATGTACGTCAAACGGGCGCTTCGATGTCGTCGTAGATTCGGGCGGCAGCCATCAGCCCGTCCGAACTTCGCTCATAGACGCTAATTCCAGCTTGAGGTGTCAGGTCATGACTGCCCCATCGAACACAGTTGAATTCCAGGGCGCAACGCACGCCGTCGTCAGTCACGGTGCAGTGCTCGAGTTTGAGCCCACCACCTGTCTTGAAGCACTCGGAGAAATACGAACGCAGCTCACGCGTGCCATGATGTAAATAGTGCGGACCGATTGACTCGCGGAAGTACCCATCTGGGGCGAACGCGCTCACGATGGAGTCGAGATCCCCGGCGCTTAGCGCGGCTAGATACCGGCCGACAACGCCACTCAGCTGGGTGTTTGCCGGCTCGAGCAGGGGGCGCCTGATGTGACGCTGCCCGTCGACCGGCCATTGGCTGCAATAGGTGCGGAACACCACCGACAGTTCGTCGGGGGACTCTGCAACGACGGCTATCGGCCAATCCACCGGCTGACCGTCGCTATCGTCCAAATGCGCCAGCAGCTCGACTACGGCCCGCCCGCCAATACAGGTGGAGGTTACGGTTTCGATGCGGACGTGGCGCTCGGCCCACAACAATTGATTGTTGCGGACAAACCGTCGAAGCTGCCGATGACCGCGCACCTCCCCCTCCCGGGGGTCGTAAATCACCACTTGGCCGGGCCATATTTCTTCTAGTTCGTGAGTGCGCCCGGTCTCGAGGGCGTTGAAGTACCGCTGGACGGGATCAGCAAGGCCGACGGACCGTGTCTGGCGACGGGCGAGTTCAACCGCACTAACGAAATCTGGAAACCATGGCATGTTGCCCACCACGATCCTCTCTCTTCGGGCAGCGCGATGAGCCGGTCAATGCGCCGAGTCCACCCTTCGTCTGCCGCGATCCCGTCAGCACGCTTGTTTGTGCCTACGAGTCACCGCCAATTAACTCTCACGTATCAACGGATTTGTCAACGGAACTTCGCTCCGGATGACTCGTGCGATTTTGCGAGCTCGCGCAAGGAGTCCTACTGCACTTCGTTCGCCGCGAGCCGCACGACCGCGGCGCCGCCGGCGGTGTCGGACGCTCCTAAACCCAATCTGGATTCCGGACAAGGCGTCCCGTGCGCCGGACCACGCGATGGAACCTCCGGGATCACGTCCCAGCCGGTGGGGCTGAAGCGCCTGAGGAGACGGGCTTTGTTTGACAACTGCGCCGATACGTCGGTACCTCAAGCGCGGCAACGCTCTGGGTCCTTGATAGAGAATTCAATGTGGATGATCGATGACGACTCTCCCAAGTCTCTGATCGTCGCCGTCGCCGTCGCCGTTAGGCCGGCTTGGCTCACAGACGCGAGACGAGCTCGGCCACGATCTCCGCCGCTGGTCGTGGCTGCTTGGCCAGCGCGACGCTCTGTCCGGCCCACATAGAGAGCGCTTCAATGTCACCGGTGGTGCCAACCATCGGCGGCGCTGGCTCGTAGCGGACGATTGCTTCGCCCGAAGCGAAGTGCGCGATGACATCGCCCACTCCGGGCCGACTCTCCAGAGGCGGCCGGTCCGCGGACTCCCACATCTCGGCCGTCGAATTGCGGAGCGCGCGGTGGGGCGAGTCCGGCCAGTCGACGTCGTAGAGGTCGGGGTACCACTCCGCGTCGATCTCGACCGCGTTGATCAAACGAGTGCGGTACTCCTGGTGGATGGGCATCTCCTGGGCAAGCAGAAACTGAGTACCCACCCACGCCGCCTGAGCGCCCAGGGCGAGAACGGCGGCCACGCCGCGAGCGTCCCCGATACCGCCGGCCGCGATCACTGGCACCGGCGCCACCGCGTCCACGACGGCGGGCACCAAGGGGAGCGTCGCAATCTGACCCCCCACGTGCCCCCCAGCCTCCCAACCCTGCGCCACGATGACATCAACTCCGCTGGCGACCGCCCGCCGCGCCTCTTCGGCGCTTCCAACCGTACACAGAACAAGTCCGCCCGCATCGTGAACCCGCTCGATGTAGCCAGCGGGATCTCCCAGAAACAGTGACACGATCCGCAAACCGGCATCGAGGGCTTCATCGAGGCGACGGTGCTGATCGGAGGTGAGAACCAGGTTGCCGCAGAACGGACGATCGGTGAGCGCCGCCGTCTCGCGAACCACGTCTCCTGCCGGATCGGACCACGTCAGCGTCACCATGCCGAGCCCACCGGCATTCGAGACGGCTGCCGCCAGTTCGGGCACCGCCACCATCGCCGCCAAGACAATCGGTTGTTCAATCCCGAGCAGTTCGCAGACCGGCGTTCGCACTACGGCCACCTACCCCTTCGATCCAGGCCGTCCTCCACCCAACACGGACAGATCCATATTCTTCTAGGACTCATACGATGTGGGCATCGACTCGGCGGCCCGTTTGTTCCACCCGTGAAAACTCGAGAAGTCGCCTGCATCCCAGGCCTCGCGCAATCCCTTTTTGCTCAGGTCCCAGTCCGGGCGGATCTCGCTCGACGCAGCGCACAAGTCGGACCACAGGTCGTAAAACGACGGGCGTCCCCAGAACCAGTAGCCGTTGTAGATGCTGTGAATGAGGAGTCCAGGCTTGAGCACCAGCGTGTGGGGGATCATCGGATCGTGCTCGGGGTCGGTGTATTCCTGGATGTCGAGGTCCTTTTGGATCGTCCGAGCTGGGTCCGAGAGAAAGGTCCATTGGGCGCCGACTGAACCCCGGAACTCCTGCAGGGTGTGGTGGTCATCGGTGGCGATGGTGACGACTTGGGTATAGGCGACGGCGATTTTCGGATAGTTCGCTGCGAGCTCCAGATGCTGCTGGTGTTCCTTCGGACAGTAATTGCCTCGCGCCAGCGTGAGGATCATCGGATCGTCACCTTGGAGCTCACTGAGTGTGCGAACGATGTTGGTGTGATCCGGCAACGAGTAGTCGGGGAACACGCCGCCTGGTCTGATGTCGGATCGCATGGGGTGACTGCCTTTCACTCGACGAAGCCTGCGGGGATCTCCGTGTCAGTTGGACTGGCCGCCGCAACTCAACCGGATGCAGCCCCCAGAGATCGGCGAACTCTTCGCCGCGAATAATGAGATCCTGTCGCAGCCTACCCAGCCTCACGGTGCGCCATCGGGAAGCCCCACAGTGTTCAGGGGCTGTTCCGAACCAAACTGGCTCATCAACTCAGCCGCATCGACCGGCTCCCTTCTCTTCTCCATATTCACCTCAGGATCTCCATCATCTCGAATTCCGAGCATGCTTCGGATCGCTTCGAATTCCCCTGCGACGCGGTTCCAGTTCGCTCGCGACGGGCGTGATCGCAGGACACCCTCGACGTTCTGGTATCGACCTACTTGGACGGTCCACCAGGCAATCAATCAACGGCTAGCTGCGGCAATAGGCAAATTGGCGTGAGTATCGAATGCTGGGATTTTCGTGGGATTCCCGCCCACTGTCGGTTGTCGTCTGTCCAAGCGCGAAGAGATCAGAGATTCCCGTTGGGTTTCTCGCCACGTACAGCCTTGCTCGTTCCGGCCGTCCGCGGCCGAAGGGGGGCGATGGTCTCGATCTCGTGCCTCCGAGGGCCCGACCACAATGCCGGCGGAGCGTCAGTTTCCCACGCCAACGCGTAGGCGGCAGCCTCGTAGTTGACTCGCCAACCCAAGAAGTCCGCCCACGCTTCCTCGACGGGGCGTTCGACCGGGAAGTCGACTTGGCGCAGACGCTCGATAGCTTCAAGGAAATCCTCATACGAAAGCGAGATCCCGTCGCTCGGGTCAGCGTCTTCGGGGATAGGTATCCGTAGGGCCCGGGCGATATTGCCGAAGCAGGTGAAACCTCCGCGCAGGCAAAGGCGTGCTTGGATGAGGCCCCTCGCGTTGGGAAGGAGCGACAGGTAGAGGGCGGCCGCGTCGAGCACAGCGAGCTGCGCCGTTACCCAAGACGACAGCGGACGTGGCGAGCGGAACCAAATCAGAGGAACATAGGTGGTGTGACTCTCGGATACGTCTGCCGACCACTGTTCCCACGCTTCGAAAAGCTCTGGCAGCTCGCTCACGGCAGAAACACCGCTGCCGAGGCCATAATGCGTGCGGGCTAGGAGCTCTGGGCCCCATGACGGCACGCCGGCTCTCGAGTCGAGCATGGTGATGAGCGCCTCGCGGCGGTTGAAGGCGGCATACAAAGTCGGGAGGTAGCCAATCTGGAGTGCAACCGTCCCGAGTCCAGCGAGCGCAGCGAGCGGGTCAAGTGCTGCGAGCCCCCTCGTATTTGGGGCTAGATAGCCCAACGTGCACAGCGCCGAGCCCGCCTGCTCCATGGCGCTACCCAGCTCGCCGTTCCCAACAAAGGGCCACATGAGCAGTCCGAACCCCACCTGGTAGAGGGCCAACCATGCGACGACCTGCGCGATGAGTTGAACGGGTGCCTGGACAGCCAGAATCCGGTCCCGGTGCTCATAGGAGCTGGTCTTGTCCGCAAAGAAGTGGAACACGCTGCGGTTGACGATGAAGACCATCCGGGGAATGCGGCTCCGAATACGCCGCGGTACGACCAAGGTGCCAAGGACACTCCATCCTGTGCCTAACACGATGAAAGCGCCGATCACCGCTGCTACGACTCGGATGGCCATGCTTTAGCTTGACATGGCTACAAACGCAAAGTTGAGCGAAGGTTGGAGAGAGATCTAAGAGGTCACACGCCGTTTCGAGTTCAAGCTTTACAGAAGCCTCCCGTGGTTCAACTCAACCTCGTATCGAGGGGGTTCCTACTCCAGGTCAGATTCGCGTTCGCGACAACAGTTGGCAAGGAGTCTGGGGGCGCGACGATTAGCGGGATGCTCGATTCGGCCGGAAGGTGCTAACTTCAGCCGTCGTGATGCGCCCTGGGGGTGGAGCATCGATACCCCGTCTGGCACAGGCAGCGGGTGCGTCGATAGCGCTGGTCGCCGCTCTCGTCTGGTCCGGGTCGGGCTGTGCCGGCGCGACGTCGGGCTCGCCAGTGACCGCCGGCCCAGTGGCGCCCGTCAGCGCGCCGGGTGGATCCTTTCTCCGCGACGCCCATGGCCGCGTGGTGCTTATGCACGGGGTTGATCTCATGTACAAGCTCCCGCCCTACGAGATTGTCACCAGCGGCACGGGCACCAACGTGCTCACTAACGCAGAGGCGGCCTCCGTTGCCTCCGACGGGTTCGACGTGGTGCGTCTCGGCATCTTCTGGAACGGGCTCGAGCCTGGCACCGCACCCATGAACGACCCAGCCATCTGCACCCCGGGTAAGCCGAAGGTGGCTGGCCCCGGTCAGTTCGACGTCAAGATCTTCAACGCCTACATGACCAAACTGGAGCAGACGATCTCGCTGCTGGCCCGACACGGCATCTACTCCCTCGTCGACATGCATCAGGACTCCATGAACGAGGTGTTCGCCGGGGAGGGGTTCCCTAACTGGACAGTCTGTACCGACGGGATCACTCCGGTGGCTTACCGCAACGTGGCTGCATGGGGGGTGAACCAGATCGACGCCGGTATGGCCCAGGCCCAGGCGCATTTCTGGGCCAACGACGTCGTGGGCAACTTACAGGGCGCCTACGACCAGATCTGGGGCAAGGTGGCGTCCCGGCTCGCCGCGAACCCCTGGGTGATCGGCTACGACCCGTTCAATGAGCCGTTCTCACCCAGCATCCTCCTGCACTCGGGTCAGAACACAGCGTTCGATGCCCAGGTGCAGTGCTTCTACGCCGGCCGCACCCATCCCGGCAGGACCCAGTCGGGCCAGCGGATCACCGACTGCCCGCCCGACGACCCCGAGACCGGGGTCATTCCGACCATCGAGCACGCCGATCACCGTCACGCCGTCTTCTACGAGCCAGACACCACCACCAGCGGCCCGGTCCCGAACCGTATCGGGCCGATGGATTTCCCTCGTCTCGTCTACAACTTCCACGACTACTGTCCCCTGCACGTCCCGAACGGGCCGGAGGCGCCCGACTACGCGCAGGTCTGCCCGCCGGCGGAGGAGCAGGTGTTCGCCGACAGTGCTCGGGACCGCGCGAACGATGCCTCACCGGCGCAACCAGACGGCCCTGGCTGGTTCCTCACGGAGTTCGGGGCCACGACCGACGCCGCCGACCTTGGTCGGATGGTGGCGGACGCTGACGCCGACCTCGTGGGCTGGATGTATTGGCAGTGGCTCTACTACGAGGACCCAACGGGCTCGCACGACTCGGGCCTCTGGCCAGCGGTATCCGCCACGTCGGCCCAACTCGACGCCCTGTCAGAGACCTACGCGCAGGCGATCGCCGGCACGCCCACCTTCATGTCTTTCGACCCGTCGACGGCGGTCTTCCATCTCAGCTATCGCGTGGACCGCGCGGTCACAGCGCCGACCGTGATCTTCGTCCCGGTGAGGCACTACCCAGACGACTACTGCACCAAGGTGACCGGCGGGAGGGCGACGTCGGTGGCAGGGGCCATGCGGCTGGTGGTGGCCAACGACCCGTCGGCCTCCTCCGTCGACGTAACGGTCACCTCGGGGGCGTGCGGGAGCTGAACGTCCCTTCCCTGACGTCGTCCTTCGCAGACTGTGTGCTTTTTCGCCCGGTTAGTTGATTCTGGATGCGGGCGAACCCGACGACGAAGCGGAGACCGCCAGCGGAATGCGCGCACTGGAACTCGACCGTGATGGACGTCTAAAGAAGTTATGAGACATACGAGGACGTCTGTCGGGTTACAAGCGGACAGTGGGAGGGCGCCTGATTTACACTTTTACCTGGGCTAAATCCCCGTTTACCCGACACTGGAAAACCGCCGCATGCAACAAAGATGGCATTCCGTGGGATCGCATTGGCGATAGACCCGTCGCCCCTGCGCTTGGGCAGATCACAACGGGACAAATGGCGCTCCCCCTGGCAGACGAACATATGTTCGGCTAGTTTGCCCTGTGTGGAACTTCCGCCAGTCAGGCGGGCGACGATCCTGCATGCCGACCTAGACGCGTTCTACGCGTCGGTTGAGCAACTGTTGGACCCTTCGCTGCGGAACCGGCCTATCGCCGTAGGCGGCAGTGTGGTGCTGGCGGCATCGTATGAAGCCCGGGGCTACGGCGTCCGCGGCGGCATGCCAGGGTGGCGGGCTCGCCAGCTTTGCGGTGATCTTCTTTTCGTCGGTGGCCACTTCGGCCGCTATCAACAGTTTGGCGACGATGTCGTGTCCGTCTTTCATGACTTCACCCCTCGAGTCGAGCGGGTGTCGATAGATGAGGCATTTCTCGATGTTGCCGGCGTCGTCCACCTCTTCGGAACACCGACGGAGATTGCCGCAGCCATCCGCCGACGCGTACGCGACGAGATCGGTCTGCCTTTGTCGGTTGGGGTGGCCCGCACGAAGCACCTCGCCAAGGTGGCGTCGCAGGTGGCCAAGCCTGACGGACTCGTCGCCGTGGATCCGGGCGATGAGAGCGGCTTTCTCGAACCCCTTCCGATCGGGCTGATATGGGGCGTCGGGCCAACGACGGAACGGCGCCTCCACGAGGCCGGGATCTATACCATCGGGCAACTGGCCAAGGCTGGGAGCCCGATCCTGGGCAGCCTGCTCGGCCAGACAGCCGGGGCAAGACTGGCCGCTCTCTCGGCCAACGTCGATGAACGGTCAGTGGAGACGCCCGCCCGATCGAAGTCCATGGGTGCCCAAGCCGCCCTCGGACGTCGGGATGCAACGCCAGAGCTCCTCCGAGAGACCCTCGCCTACCTGGCTGACAGAGTTGCCGGACGCCTGCGAAAAGCAAACCTGGCCGGTCAGACAGTGACCGTACGGGTCCGTTTTTCTCACCTGCGCTCTGTGACCCGGTCTGTCACCTTGTCCATTGCGATCTCGACCACGCTGACTCTGACCGAGGTGGCCGAAACGCTCGCCCACTCGGCCATTCTCGACAACGAACGAGACCGCGAAATCACGCTCGTCGCCGTTTCGGTCTCCAAGTTGCGACCAGACCATTCCTTGCAGCTCGAACTACCTCTCGACTCCCTCGACTTGCGGCGAAATGCGGGCCCCCAACATGGATCTGGCGTCGAAGCCTCCAGATGGGGAGTTGACCGGTCTGTCGACGCAATCCGAGACAAGTTCGGCAGGACCGCCGTTGGCTACGCGACCGTCGCCCTTTCCGCTGCCGATCGAGTTCCCGAGGAGTTCCGCGAATTGGCCGAGCGACGATCAGGCCGTAGCCAGCCGTGAAATGGACGCAACGTGTTCAACCTGGTCAGCACAGCCTTAGAACGGCAGGGTGTAGGTGTTCTCGAGCTCGTCTTGCAGCACTGTTGCCATTGATTGCGAGGTGTCGACGATCAACTCCTCTTGGAGTACACGAGTTCGAAAGCTCCAGCCTGTTGGCAGCACGAGCCGCTCGCCGAGATCAGCGAGGCTGTTCTCATCGAGTGTGGCGTCGACTCCAGTGCAGTACGCCTGCATGACATAAGGGAGGCCGTGGGGGTCAATCAGCTCATAGACAGCGGAGCCAGCGTCGAAGTACATGGTGACTCGCCGGTCGACTTTGCGCAACGTGTAAGGGACCTGAGCAGGATTCGTACCGAGCGCGAGTACGGCGATCCGGCGCATCAGAAGCCCGTTGAATTCGTGCAGGATTGGCTCAATAGGCTCGGTCTTTGGTCCAAGACCGTCCAGCACCCAATACCGCGGCCCATTGAGCTTGACGATGAGAGCGCCGAGTTCCTCGGCAATCGCTGCCTGGACAAGGGTCTCCCAGAGTTCTTGGGGACAGTCATTAAGAAGCTGGGTGCCGTACACATGTGCGGTGAATTGCTCTCCGTCAGAAAAGACGGCGAGCACCTCGCCGTAACGAGTGCCTCGGTGGTTGGTGACGATTCTGGTCTGAGCATCGGCGGTCATTTCGAGTGGGCCCTCCTTTGAAAAAGAACTTGGACTGCTACGAGCCGATCGGGTTGCTAGACAAGTTCTTGTCGGTTCCTCCCCAGGTCGCTGCTGCAGCCGAGATGGGTACTTGGCTGACTATCCCGTCTGCCAGCATGGCCATGATGGAGGCCGCCCCATCTGCTCCGATCTCCCTATCGTCCACCAACTCAGCCAGGCTCAGGTACGCCGCTGTCATGACCCACACGAGAGCGTTGCTCGACTGGTCGTCGAAGCCGAAGGTGCGAAACCACGGAGACCACCTCTTGCCGATAGTTGCCCGGAACTGTTCTCGGACTACGGCGAGCTCGACCGGGACTGCGCCACCGATCAGCGCACGAACGACGCGCAGGGTCTCGGGCCCCAATGCGAGCACGTGCTCGAAGAGCTGCCTCGCCATCGTGGCGGCATCGCTGGCACCGAAGGCGAAAACGTCGTCCAAGCCCCGCGCGTACTGTCGGGCCTGCTGCGCGAATGCAGCCTCGAACAGCGTTGGAAGGTCAGGGAAATGGTCGTAGACCAACTGACGACTTACCCCTGCTTCCCTCGCCACCCCCACCATCGTGAGCGCGTTCAGCCCGTCTCGAGAGATCAGCCTTGATGCCGCTTCCACAATCAGAGACCGTCGCACGCCTGCGGGCAGGTAACTGCGCTTGGTCACACTGACCTTCCTTCCACCTGCGATGATCGATCTGCCGCGCCAATATCTACAGAGTGTACACTTAGAATGAGAGACTAGAACAGGTCCTTTATGCGGGACGACTTACAGGGCATACAACGGTGGTAATCGGGTGTGCGCTGTGTCCGCGCGAATGCCTTCATGCCGAGCTCGCAGAGAATGCGGTCTCATCGCTCGCCGAGTCGAGCCGATCGAGTAGGTCAATGCGGCGCCGGACTCGCTCGAACTTGTTCAGACCCCCCATAGAGCCTTGGTTTGTCGCATGCGAGCTACGCGTAGCGCCGGTAGGGCGTCAGCGACTCTCGCGACATGAAGCGCACCGGCGAACCGCGCCAGCCCAGGCTTTGGTTGGGATGTTGAGAGACCACTGCAGCGACCGTGCCGATGAGGAC
Source organism: uncultured Acidimicrobiaceae bacterium (assembly GCA_963755375.1). Lineage (GTDB taxonomy): Bacteria > Actinomycetota > Acidimicrobiia > Acidimicrobiales > RAAP-2 > Bog-473. The sequence continues at coordinate 2,470,959 of CAVWKG010000016.1, forward strand.
GTCCACGAGTCGAGGGGTGCGCGCGACGAGCGTGGAACTATGGTCCGGAAGTGAGCATCACTTCGGTGGACTTCCATTTCGACATCATGTGTCCGTACGCCTACCAGACGTCGCTGTGGATGCGAGACGTGCGCGACCAGCTCGACCTAGATGTCCGATGGCGGTTTTTCAGTCTTGAAGAGGTCAACCGAAGCGACGGGAAGAAACACCCTTGGGAGCGCCAATGGTCCTATGGGTGGTCCATGATGCGAGTGGCCGCGATGCTCCGCCGGATCGATCCGGACCTGCTCGATCTGTGGTACGAAGCGGCCGGGACCGCCCTGCACGTCGAGGGCCTTAAGCCCCATCGCCGCGAGGTGGCTGAGCATCTGGTGGCCCAGATGGGCCTGGATCCCTCGCTGGTCGGGCAGGCGATCGAGGATCCCACGACCAACCATGAGGTGAAAGCAGAGCATGACCGGGTTGTTGCACTAGGGGGATGGGGTGTGCCCACCTTGGTCTTCGACAACGCCCATGCTCTGTTTGGGCCGGTCCTCATCGATCCGCCCACTGGCCCGGCAGCATTACGCCTCTGGGAACTGGTGACCGGTTGGCTCGAGTTCCCCAATCTCTACGAGATCCAGCATCCCAAGAAGCGGGAGGATCTGCGCGCCATCGAGACCGCGTTTCGGCCCTACCTCGAGGCGCGGGACTGGGTGAGCGTCCAGAGGGAGACTCCATGACGGATCCGTCGACGATCCGGGCTGCGCTGGAAGAGTCCTTCGACGCCCTCGAGACATTGGGAACGGACCTCACCTCTGCGGAATGGGAGACCCCGTCTCTCTGCCCTGATTGGACCGTTCGTGGTGTCTTCGAACACCTCGTGGGCATCGAGAATGCCCTCGTCTCCTGGATTCCCGATGCAGCCGACACGCCTCCACCGTTCAGCCTCGCGCGCACCTTTGCGAAGGAGGTGGCCGAATTGGACGCCCTCGCCTTCATGAAAGAGGTGCGCGGCGTGCTCGGCCGCCGACGCCGGGACCTGCGCGTTCTCGGCCCGTCTGATTTGGCGCAGCCATCATGGACACCCGTCGGTCCGGGAACTTATGGCCGGTTCATGGAAATCCGGGTCTTCGACTTCTGGGTGCACGAGCGAGACATCACCACCCCGCTTGGTCGCCCGACGGACGACACCGGAGTGCGGGCGAAGATCGCACTGGCCGAGGTCGAGGGATCGCTCGGCTACATCGTCGGCAAGAAGGTGGGGCTGCCCGACGGTCGAAGTATTGTGTTTCATCTCAGCGGCCCCCTCGCGCGCGACATCGTCGTCGTCGTAGACGGAAGAGCCAGGGTGGTCGAGAAGGCCACCGTGCCCGACGTGGAGATCTGGACGGACATGCTCACCTTCATCCAGCTGGCCTGCGGTCGCATCGACCCCCAGGAACCCATAGATCTCGGTACCATCCTCTGGCGGGGCGACGCTGAGCTCGGGGAGCGGGCGGCCCGCAATCTCAGATTCACCATGTGAGGCGCAAGGATCAACATCACCGGATGAGACCACAGCAACGCCGCTGGCCGAGGAGAACCCACCCCTCTGGCAGGTCATTCGAGCGGACTGACCGGAGTGACCGAGCGAGAGCTGGACCGAGGGACCGCGTACCGGCTGTCATCTGCTCGTGGCGGCCTCGACGTGCGCATTGTCGGCCTCGCAGGTTCCATATCGTTCATCGATACCCACTCCGGGTCAGGGTCAGTTGGGCTTTCGACCCAAGCGCCGGAAAGCGGATCCCCGTAACCGGACTCGACAGATCCGCCCAGGAGGGGGTCAACGAACGCCGCCACCAAATGGCATCGGGGTAACTGCTCGGTACGAGTTCAAGGCAACATTCGGGGCGCCTGCGGTCGGACCCAAATCATGAACCGCCCCGGGATTGGTGACTGCTCCACCCCTTGAGAGGATGGAGCAATGTCAGAGCGAAAGAGGAATCCTCGGCCGCCCTACCCACCCGAGGTCCGGGAGCGGGCCGTCCGGATGGTCTTCGAGCACCAGGATGACTATTCGTCGCAGTGGAAGGCGATCGAGTCCATCGCGGCGAAGCTGTCCATCAATCACGAGACCCTGCGCCAGTGGGTGAGACGCGCCGAGACCGATGGCGGAGTGCGACCCGGGCTCACCACCGACGAGCGGACTCGGATCAAAGAGCTGGAAAAAGAGAACGCCGAGCTGCGCCGGGCCAATGAGATCTTGAAGGCGGCCTCGGCTTTCTTCGCGGGGAGCTCGACCCGCGACCGCCCAAATAGTCGCCTTCATCGACGAACACCGCTCACGCTTCGGGGTCGAGCCGATCTGCCGGGTGCTCTCAGAGCACGGCGCCAAGATCGCCCCGAACACCTATTGGGTGGCCAAGAAGCGCCCACCGTCAGCACGCTCCGTCCGTGACGAGGGGCTCAAGGGCGAGATCCTCGGGGTCTGGGGCGACAACCTAGAGGTCTATGGCGCCGACAAGATCTGGACCCAGCTCAATCGAGAGGGCATCCGCGTCGCCCGCTGCACCGTCGAACGCCTCATGCGTGAGCTGGGGCTCTCTGGAGCCCGGCGGGGCCGGGCCTACAAGGTCACCACACGATCCGACGAGCGCCAGCATCGTCCCGCCGACCTCGTCGACCGGCGCTTTCGCGCCGATGAACCCAACCGGCTCTGGGTGGCCGATCTCACCTACGTCAAGACCCATGCCGGCTGGGTCTACGCCGCCTTCATCATCGACGTGTTCTCCCGCATGGTGGTCGGCTGGCAGATCTCAGAGTCCTTGCGCTCGGACCTCGCCATCGACGCTCTCGAGATGGCGGTGTGGAACCGCACGCGCGACGGCCAGGTGCTCGACGGCCTTATTCATCACAGCGATAGGGGCGTGCAGTATCTATCAATTCGCTACTCCGAGCGCCTCGACGAGAACGACATCGTCGCCTCGGTCGGATCGCGCGGGGACAGTTACGACAATGCCATGGCCGAGGCGTTCAACAGCCTCTACAAGTGGGAGCTGATCTACCCCCGGGGGCCATGGAGGGGCCTCGACGACGTCGAAATCGCCACGCTGGGCTACATCGACTGGTTCAACCACCGACGTCTCCACGGCGAGATCACCGAGGACAACACCTACCTCACACCAGCGGAGTCCGAAGCCATCTACTACCGTCAAATACAACCCGCCACAGAGGCGGCTACCCAATAGCCCGAGCAGTCATGGAACCCGGGGCGGTTCAGTAGGAGCAAACAGGAGACTGGCGTCGTCCTCTCTGGCCCTTTTGGGAGGGCCTTGGGGACGATCAGGGCCGCCGACCAAGCCGTTACAGCCTCCACAGGGCCTCGCGCTTCGCCTCGCTGTCGACCTCGGCGCTGGTGGCCTCCAGCTCCCGCGCGATCCTCTCCCAGGGGTCATCCTCGTCGATCAGGACCGGGGCAATCCGGCCCGACAGCTCGGAAAGCACGGCGGTATGGACCCGCAGACAGGCGGCCTGGGCATAGGCGGCCGCACCCGAATCGGGGGTACAGGTGGCGTCGACCAGCCGGGCCGAAGTACCGGCCAACACCGCCAACATCTCGGCCAGGTCGTCGAGGCGGCCAGCCCGGCGCAGGCGGCGCAGCGTTCCGTCCAAAATGGCGGCGTTCGTGGCCGGTCGACCGCTCATGAACCCAATTATGGCGCGCTTTTTTCCTGGCCTCGGGGAGATACAGCGGCGACAGGTGTCGTTTGGGAATCCGTCCCTCAAAAAACGGGTCCCCCCACCGACGACGGGCGTGGGGGGTCCGACAGAAGACAACCGACGATGCGAGGGGTCGGGGGCGGGTAGGTGATATCTGCCGACCGAGTGTGGGTGGCGTGGGGGTCACCGAGAGTGCGGGACGGTTCGGATAGGTGCATCGCTGTCCATCGCTGTCCATCGTTGGCAGTCGTACTCTGACACCGTGACCCTGCGTCGTGCTCGCCAGCCCTACGACGGCAGGTATCGCCGTGAGCGCCAGGCGCTGCTGGCCCGGCGCCTCCCGTGCCAGTTGCGTCTGGTCTGCGATGGCGTCGTCGCCGACTCTGCCGACCACGATCCCCCGATCAGCGAGCATCGCCACGTCCCGGGATCGGGGTGCTGTCGCCTGGTGCCCGTGTGCCTCGCGTGCAACCACGTTCAGGGTGGACTCATACGCAGCGGGCGGATCAAGCCGCGGAAGGTCCCGGCGCCGTCCCGGGTGTGGTGATAGGCCCGTCTAGCCGTTACCCGCACTCAATCGAGCTGGTCGAGGATCTTGCCCGACTGTGCCTCGTCAGACTGCGCCCCTACCCGGCAGCTGGGACACCAACGCCGGTAGGTGAACGATCGATGAGCTGATCTACTAGTCACCTACCTGGCCGTCGATGTTCTCACGCATCAGATCAAGGTGACCCGCATGTCGGGCCGTTTCCTCCAGCATGTGAACCAGGATCCAGCGAAGGGTTACCTGCCCCCGATAAAGCGATTCCTTGGCACTCAGGGCGTCTAGTGAGAGCGCATCACTGGAAACGCGCCTCGACTCTTCCACCTCGGCTCGGTAGAAGCCGATTACAGACTCAGCGGTGTCGTCGTCGCCGATGGCGAACTCGGGCGTGTTATCACCATCCACGTCGATTGCTTCAACATCTTCACCGGCAAATGTCTCGCGAAACCAACCCCGCTCGACCCAGCCGAGGTGTTTGAGGACTCCAAGAGCGGACAGGCCTGTTGGTGTCATTACCCGCTTCGCATCATCAAGAGCGAGCCCATCGACTTTTCGCTCGACCACGGCTCTGTACCAGTCCAAGGAGCCTTCAAGGGTTTCGCGCTCACCTCGTCGCGCGCCCAGGGGGTCTTCCATGGGCGGAGTTTACGTTCGGACAACTCGCCCTGTCTGACCCCCCCCGGCGATCGGGGATACGCCGGCGGACCTGCGAGCCTGAAGATTTTCGGTGCGGTCCGCCGTCTCGGGCTGTGGCTTAGTCAGGGCTGTGGGATGGGCACTTTCAGCTGTTCGGTGGCCACGGCGGCTGAATTATCGAAACCGGAACCGTGACGAAATCGGATTCACGAGGACGTTTCCAGAACGAAGAGTTGCCAGGTGCCCGGGATGCCCTTGAGTTCGTGTACGCCTCGATCCAGGAAGTTGAGGCCTGAGCCGACGGTGAGATCCCGGACGGTGCGAGAAACGACCACTTCGCCGGCGCCGGCTTTGGCCATCACCCGGGCCGCGAGATGGACCGCCATGCCGGCAATTCCGTCGCTGCGCAGCTCGATCTCCCCGGCATGGACGCCGGCGCGCATTTCGAGGCCGAGTTTTCTCAACTCGGTCCCGATCGCTGTCGCACACCGGACAGCACGGGCCGGTCCATCAAACGTGGCAAGCATCCCGTCTCCCGCTCGGTCCACGAGCCTCCCTCGATGGTCGCTGACCGCTCGTGCCAGGACTCGGTCGTGGGTCTCAAGCAGCTCCTTCCAGCGTCGGTCTCCCAGCTCGGCAAGTTGCGCGGTGGACGAGACCAGATCCGTAAATAGCACGGCAGCGAGCACGCGGTCATCGTCGTCGGCGTAGGCTGGTGGCTCGCCCAGGAACGAACTGATCTCGTCCGCCAGCCGAGGGTCGGAGAACAGCCAGATGTCGGAGCCGTCGAGCTCGACATGGCGTGCCTGGGGGATGTGGTCGGCAAGATAACGACCCTGACCGACCGGAATGAATGCGCTGGCGTCATGGGAGAGAACTAGCGTCGGCATTCGCACGAGCGGTAACACAGCCCGCACGTCGATCTGCGCCGCGTCCTCGAATTGAACGATCATCGTCGCCGGAGGTACCGAGAGCCGCTCGTAGCGAGCGCACCACCGGAGAGTGGACGGGTCCTCCTCAAGGCTAGGAGCAAGTGCAGCGAGGGCAATGCCTGTTCCCCAACTCTCACGAATAGCGTCGATGATCGCGGTGACCTCGGCCGCATCCAAGCCCCACGGGTAGTCATCTGAGACGTTAAATCGGGCGCAAGTATCCTGTAATACAAGGGCGTCGACGCGCTCAGGGTGGGTGGCCGCAAAGATGATGGCTGCGACCCCTCCCGTGTCGGCACCCACAAGCGTCGCACTGGTCGAGTCGACCTCATCGAGAACCGCCAACATGTCCTCGGTGGCCTGCTCCAACAGTGACACGTCAAAGGCACCATCACGCACCTCGAGAGGGTCCGATGCGCCTGTGCCGCGCTTATCGAACAGGATAAGACGACCATGAGAGGCAAGTCGGCGTAGGCAGTGTTCGTAGCGGGGTTCGTCCCACATCAGATCGATGCTCGAAAGCCAGTTGGTATTGAGCAGGAGGTCGCGGGGCCCATCACCAATCGTCTGGTAGGCGACCCGCGCCCCGTTCGGACCCGTCGCATATCGGGTTTGAGGCACCTGCATGTGCTGACTACCTTACGAAGCTTCGTCGTAGGGCGCCATGCATGGTCCAAGACGGTTGTGTCCGGGGCACGACGAAGGTCCGCCAACTACGTTCGGCCGGCCTGCCGGTATTCTTCGACCGCCGTCCGGCGCGCGCTCTGTCGAGTGCTCACCCACCATGCTTGCATGTCGGGGCCTCGCAAGGACCGCGATGGGGCCCAATGCCGGCAGCGTACGGGGATACGGTCAGGACCCGGCGATAGCCTCATCGGATGGCGACAGTGGGTCCGCCTCAGTTCCTGGTGCGCTCAATGACGGTCAAGACCTCCCGACGACCGAGTCCGAAGCGCTCACCGAGCGGGCTTTCGGACCGCGTCCTGAGCAAGCACCAGAGTTGTACGACAACAAACTTCACTGGATCGAAGCCCTTTTCGGCGCGCTCGGCAACGAGGATCTCGTGCGCCACGTTGTAATCCTGCACAAGGACAACTTGCTGCATCAACCACGACGCTCTGCATGGGTTCTGTTCCCCACCGGCACCAACCCCGACGAGGCGCTGCAAGCGGCGGTGGACGAGGGCCGTCTGAGGCCCGAAGACGCCAAGCACCTGCGAAGGCTTCTCGCAGATTATGAGCAGCAGCGCGCCGACCTTGAGCCGTTGGCCGAGGAGGAGCGGAACGACGAGGACGAGGAGTGATAGGGCCACATATCCCGGCGAACTGGGTCAGTCTGAACGGGCAATTCCGACCGTGCTTCCGAGTATCGTCATTTGGATGGCGACTCCTCCCCCGACCCTTTACGAATGGGCCGGAGGGAGTGAGATCTTTTCGAGGATGATCAACGCCTTCTATGACCGAGTCGAGCAGGATGAGTTGCTCTCTCCGTTCTTCCCTGGCGGAGTTCACGAGGACCACCGTCGTCACGTCGCCACGTGGTGGGCCGAGGTGTTCGGCGGTCCCGCTCGATACACAGAAGACCTCGGTGGCTACGAACGGATGCTGACCAAGCACTTGGATCTGGGGATAACGGAAGATCAGAGATTCCGCTTCACCACGCTGATGCGCCTGGCTGCGGACGATGCCGGTATGCCGGATGATCCAGAGTTCCGATCGGCGCTTGTTGCGTACCTTGAATGGGGAACCCGAATCGCCCTTGGCAACTCGCAGCATGGCGCAGCGGTGACGGAACATGCTCCGGTCCCCAAATGGGGCTGGGGAGAGGCACCGCCGTACGAGCCGTAGCCATCCTGGCGAGCTGGGGCGCTCTGGGCATCGCCTCAGGAGGTTCAGGCTCCCAAAGAGGGTGCTCGTCCTCGTCCCGAACGACATCGTCTAGCCCGATCCAGATTGAGTCACACCTCGATGAGAGACTGCGAACATGCCAATGAACGCACCTCTGATCCAGAACGAGCGAGATGGCCTGCTCGCGTTTCTCGAACACCAACGCGAGGCAGTTCGCAATGCCACGTACGGATTGCGGGAGGATCAAGCCCGCTTCCAACCGACTCCGAGTGCACTCACCCTCGGCGGACTCGTCAAGCACCTCACTCAGGGAGAACGCGATTGGAGCGATCACATAGCGGGCGCACCGTCAAGAGGCGGATCTTTGGAGGACTACATGGCGGGTTTTGCCCTCTCCGAGGATGAAACGCTGGCTGACGTCCTCGGGCAGTACCAAGAAGCGTGCACGCACACAGATTCTGTTGTTCAGAACGTTGACGATCTAGGTCGCCGCGTTCCGCTTCCGCAGGCTCCCTGGTTTCCCGATCCCGAGGGCTGCACTGTTCGGTGGATCCTGCTTCACCTTGTCGAGGAGACTGCGCGACATGCTGGGCATGCCGACATCATTCGCGAGGCTCTCGACGGAGCCCAGAGCGGGCCGCTGATGGCAGCGGTGGAAGGATGGCCAGAAGCGGGGTGGATTAAGCCTTGGCGGCCGCTGAGCTGAGCCATACCACCGATCGGGTGGGTCACTATCCCGGCGACTGGGGCACTCCGTAGTGAGTCCTCGGGCGGACCCCGAGCCATCGAGGTCAAGGCCCAATCCCGATCGATGGTCGTGGTCGGGCGAACCGGGCTAGGAGGTCCGTAACAAGAAGTCGGTCAAGAGATCGGTCATCTGCTCTGGAGCTTCGGCGATCAAGCCATGGCCGGCACCCTCAAGTACTTCGGTTGTCACGTCAGGCACCTCACGGGCTCTGCGGAGCACGGGGGTCGCAGGTCCGAGGACCGGATCGCGGTCCCCCATTGCGACGAGTACCGGTACGGGAATGTTCCGGAGCTTGGATCTCGACAGCGGCAGCGGTGGGCCCAGCTTCGGCCGGCACTGCATCGAGAGTCGCATCCATGGAGCGATGACTTCAGCCAGGTCGTCGCGATCTTGGAAGGCCCATCGCACGCCTGCATCGGGGTCACGGCGCAGTTGCACCATGAGGCGCGTTATCCGCAGCATCAGCTTCGTCAGGACGCTCCAAGGTGCGATGCCCAGCGGGCTCATCAGGGCCAGTCGATCGACGCGCTCGGGCGCATTGAGGCAGTAGTGCAGGGCGAGCCAGGCACCATAGGACGTACCGACGATGGCAACCTTGCCATCACCGATAGTTACTCTCTCGAGCACATCGCCGAGCCAGTGGCTGTAGTCGACCCCCCACCTCGGAGCCTTTGTGCCGCCATCGAGAAGGCTCTTGCCGACGTCTCCGATGGTGTCAGGAGCGATGAGGCGATGAGAGATTGCCAAATGTGGAGCAAGCGTTGCCCACATGAAGGGTGCTGGAAATCCCATGCCGTGCAGAAGAACGATCACCGGACCGTCCTTGGGACCGGCTTCGGTCACGTGGGTGGCGCCGTAGCGAGTGGGCACCATGACCTCTGTGGCCGGCACCGACCAGTCCGCCAGGAACTCGTCGTAGATCGAGATGATCTCGTTGCTGACCTTCTCAGGCATGATCGATATGGTCTTCGGGGGGCTCATGCGTCCTCCTCGGGCGTCGTCCCTTGCCTGTCAGCGCGGGTACATCACCAACTATTCGCCTGGCAACGACAACGGAATCCTCTACAAGGCTCACCTGCTGAGGTGTATTCGACTCTAGCGAGTCGGTGGCTTGGCCGATTCCAATCTGCCGCGTCTAGCGACGTGCGACTCCATCTCCGAACCACGCCCGCCCTCCGATGAGCGCTGCAACGAGGACAACGATCCATAGTGTCCAAATGATGTGCCAGCAGCACAAGTCGAGGGGCCGGACCTGCTGTGCCTGAGCCCGGCCGGCGGGCGGCCCTCACGTGGTCTCTGATGGCCACGACGCGGGATCCGCGCCGTAGGGCACGAGGCGGTCGGTGGTTGGCAGGGTCAGGCTGTTGAATGTGAGGGGCGGTACCAGCGAGGTCACGACTCCGTAAGCGGTGTCGATCGAAACTGTCTTCGCCGGGTATGAGTCGGTCTCAGGCAGGTGGGCTTGGGCGGCGACGTCGAGCAGGCCCAGTTCCTGGACCCACATGGCGCTGCGTGCGAGCGACAGCTTCACATGGTACGAACCACCTTCGACGGCACGTCGGTGCAGCGCCGCCATCATCCCGGCGGCCGCGAAGTATCCCATCACGAGATCAGCCAAATAGAAGACCGGGGAGTACTTCGGCGGGCCGCCCTGGCCTTCGGTCATCGCAAACCCGGAAGCCACCTGCCCGTTCTGGTCGAATCCGGGCCGATCCTTCCAGGGGCCGGAGTGTCCGTAAGCGTTACCTGACATGTATACGAGACCGCGCTCGCTCACTGTAGCGAGTTGTTCGGGCAGCAGGCCGAAGCGCTCGTTCACTGCTGGACGATAGGTGGATGCGACCAAGTCAGCCGTCGCAGCCAGCTGCCGCATGGTCGCCATGTCCTTGTCGTACCGCAGGTCAAGGTAGGCCGCGTATTTACCGACGTCGACGCCGAGGTGCTGGGCGAGGGAGTCAGCGTAGAACGGCGAACTGATGTGTAGCACCTCGGCTCCGTACTCGGCGAGGGTGCGGGTGCTGCGCGGGCCAGCAAGTACGTGCGTGAAGTCGAGCACACGAACAGCGTCCAGCGGCGAGTTAGCGCGGTCCGGGTACGGTACCGGGTCGCCATCGGTGATCTTGACGATCTCGATCGGCGGTGTCCCTACGAGTGCGTTGCCCTGGGGATGGGCCAACCACTCCTCACGCGAGAACGCACGACAGACCGGCAGGCTGGCGTTCGTCAGCGCCTCTTCGAGATCCTCGGCGCTCCACTTGGCGACCTCGCGGGCAAAGGATTGCTTGTTGTTCCCGCAGTCGAAGAAGTTGAGGTATCCGTTGAGAAGCTTCTCATACGGTGGCCCGGCCTCGAGCATGACGTAGCGACCGTCGCGGGTTGGGAAAATACCATTGACGGCGACGTATTCGGCTCCAACATTGCTGGGGTAGCCGGAGTGCTCGATGTAGTGCGTCGGGTGCAGATAGTGCAGCGCGTCGATGATATCGATCGAGATGTTGGTGCGTGTGCCACCGCGGGCCTCCCATATCGCCGCGCCAGCTACTCCGATGAGGAGCTGCGCGGTCGCGGAGGCCTCGCCGAGACGGTGTGGCGAGCGGATGACGGGATCGTTCCCGTACATGACGGCGTCTCCCGAGAAGTGGTCGGTCAGTCCGAGGATTTCGAGCAGGTCGGCGAGCGCGGCCAACTCTCCAGCAGAGAGGCGGCGTGACGACATGTTCGTGCCTGTGCCCTTGCGGTTAGATCCCACGGGTCTGCTGCGTGACATGTCGTGGCTCCTCAAAGATCGTGGCCGAGTCGGGCCAAGGATGGGCGTGGACTCTCCGCTGGCCACGAAAGTATGTGCGTTGGTGGTACGGCGGTCGTTACGCTCCTATTCGTTTCGTCCGGCGGCTAGCGCCTCTGTCTTTGCTCCGACAGCCCTCAGCCTCAACATTACTGAGGACATCTTGGCCAGTGCTCTACGCGCCCTGACCGGAAAGCCGGGCCGGAAACTGACGGGTGGCTGGCGGAGCGATCGGGGAAGTACATCGAAGCTACTGATTGAGATCGCGGGGCGTCTGGCGGAGGGGTCCAGAGAGGGCACGCTTGAAGGTCTGGGTCCAGGATTCCGATTCCGCGTAGTGGTTATCTCCGTCTGTCCGCAGACGGAGTGATCCCGGCTCTCGGCATCCCACCCGTGCCGTGCTGCCCCACGGTCCCGGCGTTTGGGGACAGGGCGCGTCAGGCGGATACTGGCAACATGACGAAATATCGGAACTACTGGATATACAGCATCGGCTGCTTCGTGGTCTGGGGCGTCCTTTTGGCTGTTGTGGCAGCGCAAGGCAAGAGTGACAAGACGCACACGGTTCTACTGGTCTTTGCTGGATGGTGTATCGGGTGGGTCTCGACGACCATCGCCAGGTTCGTCTACCCACCTCCGAGACGCTGGCTTCAGCCAAATCCCCCAACTGCGTGAAACTGACAAGCAGCGGCATGACTCCGATGTGCCGCAGAGTGGCACCCAGTCCCGGCGAAGTGGGACACCTGTTGGGGTGGGGTGCCCGCACGTAAGTGACTGAGCCAGTATGTGACGGTGACGGTGATCAGGTACTGCGTGACTTGCGGAAGGGAAGTTGGCCTGGCAGCGCCGTGCCGGTGTCAGTACTGCGGCCACGAGTACTGGAGGAATCCCAAACCCTGCGGTGGCGCGTGTGTTGTCAACGGCGAGAAACTCCTACTTGTCCTTCGGGCCAAAGATCCAGGAGCTGGCCTCTGGGACCTTCCCGGCGGATTCTGTGATCCCGAAGAGCATCCATTGGCAACAGCTCATCGAGAGGTGCAAGAAGAAACGGGACTCACCCTCCATTCACTGAGGTTTCTCGGAATGTGGATCGACACCTACGGCAACGAGGACCCACCAGAGGTGACACTCAACATCTACTACCTGGGACAAGCAGAGCGCCCCGAACTTGTACGAACCAGCGACGAGACAGCAGAGGTTCGGTGGTTCAGGCCAGCGGACATCCCGGTGGACACACTGGCGTTTGCCCACGTCGAACATGCCATCCGCTGTTGGTCTGAGGCACGAGACGGTGAAGGTACGGCCTAGCCGATATGTGCCGTACGGTGCGCCCAGGTCCGGCGCATGGGGCACCCTATGGCGTCGTCGTTCTCGGACTTATGAGGGCAGTCTCCCGCTACCTCAGGCCACGGCTCAGGACGCCCTCTCGGCCAAGACTTCGAGGAACGGTGCGGCAGGCATGTCCGTCGTTGAAGTGCGAGTGACTGCTTCACCGAGGGATACGAGCTGAGAGCGGAGTTCGTAGCCTTCGATATCGGTCCAATTGCTATCGAAGCCGCCGTCACGTGACGTCGAATGAGCAACAAGGACAGCCTGCAAGAAATCCGGGTATGGAAACTGGTAGTCGTTGGGTGGAGTCCGCAGATGCTCAAGGTGTAGCCACCCAATAGGCTCAATCGTGTCCGGTTTCAACAACCATCCCGTTTCTTCGTGGACCTCTCTGAATGCCGTCTCCTCGTATGTCTCACCGGGTTCTCGGCGGCCCCCAGGCCATGGATGCCACGACCCGTCGGGCGTCTGACAGATCACGATCTGATCGTGAACGAGCACGAAGCACCGCACCGAAGTCACGATCTCTGATGGAAGATCCACCGAATCGAAAAACGCCGTTACCCTAAGCGGCAATGTGCCGTCGGCCCACACGGTTTCCGTAAAGCCGACGGGTACGGCATTCCTTAGGAGGCGTTCGAGTCCGGGGTGCCGGGTGCCGTAACCGGGACGCACACAGCGAGACTAACTGTGCTGATCAGCTACACCCCAGACCGGCGTTATGTGCTAGTCCTACGGCTCGGTCTTGTAAGCGTCGTGGTAGTTCCACCATTGATATGGCGCAGTCTGGGGATACCCCTCGGGCGAGTCCTCCCACTCTTCCTGACGACCAAGCGCCGTGATGTCGAGGTAGTTCCAGGTCCCACCCATCTGCTCGTCGCCCCGAAGGTTGATGAAGTAAGTGCGGAAGATCCGGTCACCCTCCCGGATGAACGCGTTGGTACCGTGCCACTCGTCGACGTCGAAGTCCTTATCGAATTCATCGGTGATCGTGTACCAGGGGATGTGCTCCCAGCCGTGGCGCTTTTTCAAGTGCTCGATGTCAGCCTGAGGGGCGCGCGATGCAAACGCAAGCGCCGTGTTTCTCGCGCGCAAGTGGCCAGGGTCCGCGACTTGGTCGGCGCCAAGGGAACAACCAACGCACGCCCTCTCGGGGTACGAGCCGCCCTCTGCCAATGTCGTCACTTCAGGTCCGTAGAAGGCGCGGTAGACGATCAGCTGACGCAGTCCCTCGAAAAGGTCCGCGAGGCTCATCCGTCCGGCGGGGCCGTCGAACCAATATTCCTTGTTAATGGCCATCCAGGGCATCCGTCGGCGTTCAGCCGCGAGCGCGTCCCGGGCGCGGACCAACTCCTTCTCCTTGGGCAGGATCTTCTCTCGTGCGGCGAACCACTCCTCCCGCGAGACGATCGGCGGTGTCTTCATGGCTCTCCCTTCTTGGGTCATCGCCACAGGCTCGCGCGCAGGCGCCTCCAAGGAAACTGGACCCTCTGAAGGGCGTGTTACCTAGCCTGCCCTACCCACCTTCCAGGGAGAGAGCCGGGTGCCCCAATCGCGATATGGGGCAGTCGAAACAGCGGGTCACAAAGAGGCACCTCGCAGGTATTGACACGCCCCGCTCCTTGGCCAGAAATGGTCCCGAATCGGCAGCCTTCCTGGAATCATTCATGAGGCGACTTTCCAATTCAGCCGTACCCGGAGCTCCTATGTCCTATCCGACGCTCAATGGGATCCGTCCACGATCCCTTCCTAGACTTCATCTCCCATGAAGGCGTACCTCTGCGTGTACCGCCATTCGATCCCGCCTCGAAAGGACTGGGATCTGACGAAGGCAAGGGCAGCGACAGAGCCGTTGTTGCAAAAGTTTCTTGATCGCTACGGCCAACCAGAGTGCTTCTACGACTGGGGTGACGACCCCAGCTTCTTCGCCTCGTCTGAGATTCTCGGGTCGGCGGAGAGCGCGACGTGGGGGGTGTGTCGCCGTGATGTTCGAACGGCTATGCGTCCGGGAGATTATGTCGTCTTCGTTTGTGGAAAGGAGATGGCGAAGGGAATCTGGGAGTACTTCTATGTGGGAGTCGGAACGGTCAAGCAACTGCTTGACCGCCACGTCATCTGGTCTGAAGATAGGTACGAGCCCTACCGTCGATTCTTCAATGTGCTTGCGCGTCCAGTGGGCGGAGAGCTACAGCAGTATGAGACCTTTCATCGCTATCACCCTGACTGGGATAGACGTGCCGCCGCTCCGTACATCGTCTTCGATCCATTGGAAAGCCGCTTCAATCTTGAGAATCCACCTCTCGTCGCCTCATACGACCGGGATCATGGGGGGATCGAGGAATGGAACTACAACGACCCGATATCACGGCGATTAGCCGCACTTGTGCTCCCAGACTCGTCTAGCACGCGAGGATTGCGCTCCGTCAACATCCAACGATCACACCCGAAGATGAATCTGGCAGCGCAAGCACGCCGAGCTGGAGGGTTTGACAACCTCAAGACGGAGTTGCTGGCTCTGTGCGCGAATGATGCGGCTGGACTCGGTGAAAGCGGTGATCCGAGGCTCCCGGCTACTGGGGGAGAGCGTAAAATGGAGCCGATGACCTCGCGATTCGAAGAGCTGCGCCGTACGGGGGGCTTGAGCGGGCAGGGGCGCAAGCGTCCCGAGAGCGCCGCCAGAGCGGACCGCGTGCCACCTGCCCGCTATCTCGAAATGACTAGAAAATATCTGGACAAGTGCGGGTGGGACGCCAAAGCCGCCGTGATCGCCAAGGCCATGCGGGTGGACCATGTGCCCGTGGGTCTCTGGCTGAACCCGTGCCTGAACTACCTCACCGGATCGAACTACACGGTGTCCGATCACTTGCCTCAAGGAACTCCAATACCTCTCACAGAGGTCAACGGACGACGGATCGTCACCCGACCCCACTAGCTTGTTCTTCGGGTTATGAACGCCACGCTGCGCAAAGCTATTCGGGCACTGGATGAGAATAAGAAGCAAGAGCTGAGACGCCTCATTGACGGCGAGACCTACCTTCGCGACTGCGGTGATTCAGCAGCGAATTCAGGACGAATCTGAACCGACGGCTGAGCAGTGTTCTGGAATCGTGAGCTACTCGAACGCCTGGCTGCGTGATGGGAGGCACAATGTCGAACAGGGTTGCAATAGTCACGGGTGCCTCGGCAGGCATAGGGCTGAGTGTGGCTTCTCGGCTCCACGGACGAGGGTGGGTCGTCGTCGGATCGAGCCGCCGAGGCACAGGCTCGAACGGATGGACGTCGGTGGTGATGGATGTCGATGATGACCAATCCGTGACGGCCGGGGTGCAGGGAGTGGTTGTCGAGCACGGGCGCATCGATGCCGTGGTGGCCAGCGCCGGCTGGGGATTGGCCGGGGCGTGGCGAGAATCGCCTGAGATCGTTGGGCGGCTCGCCAAGGTCCCGCGTACGATGACATGTGATGGTCGACTCCGGAGGCACCCACGCCGGCACTGTTACGGTGGTGTTCACCGACCTTGTCGGGTCGACGGCGCTTGGTCAGAAGCTTGGTGACGACGCCGCCGACGGGGTTCGACGCGAGCACGACCGGCTCGTACGCGTCGCAACTTCGGAGCATGGCGGTACCGAGGTCAAGGCCCTCGGCGATGGCTTCATGCTCGTGTTCGGTGCCGCGGCTGAGGCGGTGGGCGCTGCTATTGCGATTCAGCAGGCAGTTGATCGGTTTTCGCGTCGAGGTCCGGTGCCGATTCACGTTCGGGTCGGAGTGAGTGCTGGTGATGTGGCGTGGGAGAACGGTGACTGTTTCGGTACGCCGGTTATCGAGGCGAGCCGGCTCTGCGGCGCGGCTAAGGCGGGGCAGATCCTGGTGAGCGATGTTGTCCGCCTGTTGGCCGGTTCGCGGGGCGGTCACCGTTTCCTTCCGCTTGGCGCACTGGCGTTGAAGGGTCTGACGGACCCGGTCAGCGTGTTGGAGGTCGCGTGGGATTTGGCGGTCGATGCCGATCTCTCGCTGCCGAGCGCGCTGGGTGGTGAAAGCCAAGTGCAGTTCGTTGGCCGCGCGGCGGAACAGGACCGACTTGGGGTCGCGTGGAAGAACGCGGCGACGGGCAAGCGGCGAGTGGCGCTGATCTCGGGCGAGCCCGGCGTAGGCAAAACGCGTCTGGCCGCGGAGGTCGCGCGTGGTGCGCACGGGGAAGGCGCGGTCGTTTTGTACGGCCGTTGCGATGAGGATCTTGGTGTCCCGTACCAGCCGTTCGTCGAGGCACTGCGGCCGTATGTCGCCTGGTGTCCGGTCGACGCGTCTGGCGGATCAGGTCGCGCCGTTTGGTGGGGACCTTGCGCGTCTCGTCCCGCAGCTCGCCGAGCGGTTGCCGCACCTGCCTGATGCGCTCAACGCCGACCCGGAAACAGAACGCTCCCGCCTGTTCGACGCGGTGTCGTCGTTCCTCGCGAAGCTGACCATGACGGCGCCGGTCGTGATCGTGCTTGACGACCTTCATTGGGCCGCGAAGCCGACCCTGTTGCTTTTGCGTCACCTGACGCGGGCCGAATGGTCGGGCCCGCTGTTGTTGATCGGGACCTATCGCGACACCGACTTGAGCCGTACGCATCCGCTCGCTGAGATGCTGGCCGATTTGCGTCGGGAGGTCGACGTAGAACGGCTCGCGCTCCACGGACTCGGCGTGGACGAGGTCGAGCAGTTCGTCGCGGCCGCTGCCGGGTACGCGCTCGACGACGAGGGCGTACAGCTCGCGCGGCTGCTGCACGACGAGACCGAGGGCAACCCGTTCTTCATGGGCCAGGTGCTGCGCCATCTCGTCGAGACGGGTGCGATCATCGAACGCGAAGGCCGCTGGGTACGTGCCGGCGCCGCCGAGCTCGGCATCCCCGAAGGCGTTCGCGAGGTCATCGGCCGGCGGCTCGCCTGCCTCGGCTCGGCTACGAACGACGTACTCGCGGCGGCCGCCGCCATCGGTCGCGACTTCGACACCGACGTGCTGAGCGCCGCGTCTGGGACCGACATCGAATCGGTGCTGGACGCGTTGGAAGAAGGCGAAGTGGCGCGGCTGATCGCCAGCACCGACGCGCGCCGCGGACGCTGGGGCTTCGTGCACGCACTCGTGCGGTCCACGCTGTACGAAGAGATTCCGACGACACGGAGGCTTCGCCTGCACCGCCGTATCGGCGAAGCGCTCGAAGCGCGCGATATCGAGACGCACCTCGACGAGCTCGCCTTCCACTTCGCCGAAGCGGCCGCGCTGGGGGAGACCCGCAAAGCTATCGAGTACGGGCGCCGCGCTGCGGAGCGCGCCTTGGAGCGTCTGGCGTATGAGGAGGCTGCCATCGACTACGAGCGCGCGCTCGTGAGCCTCGATCCCGACGGCGCCGGCGACCGCGAGTCACGGGCCGAACTCCTCGTCGAACTCGGCCGGGCGTTGTGGATGGCTGGTGAGCGCGGCCGTGCGGGCGACTTCCTCACGGAGGCCGTTGAGCTTGCTCGCGAACTCGGCCGCGCCGACCTGCTCGCGGAGGCTGCGATCACCAGCGGCGGTATGCGCGCGTGGGCTTCAGCCGGCGTTGTCGACGAGCACCTCATCGCGCTCCTCGAGGAGGCAGCAAGCTCGCTGCCGCCCGACGAGTTGCGGCTGCGCGCGATGGTGACCGCACGGACCGCCGCCGAACTGTATTTCCTTCCAGGGTCGACGGACCGCCGACGCGCGCTTACCGACGAGGCGATCGCGATGGCCCGACGCCTCAGCGACCCGCCGACGCTCGCGTACGTCCTGACCGCGGCACATTGGGGCATGTTCGCGCCCGGCACGGCGCCCGAACGTGAGCCGCAAGCCCGGGAGATGCTCGCGCTCGCCGAGGCGTCAGGTGATCGGCGCCTTGAGGTCGCCGCTCGCGGCTGGCTGTGCACCGACCTCTTCGAGTTGGGCGATTTCGAACGCGCGACCGAGGAGGGCGCTCGCGAGATGGCGCTTGCCGACGAACTGCGCCTCCCCGAACTTCGCTGGGGCGCACTGGTCCACCAGGCGTGCCTGGCGCTCTTTGGCGGCCGCATGGACGAGGCCGAGCAGCTCGCGGAGCAGGCGCTCGCGGTGGGTCAGCAAGCCGAGGTCGATAGCGCCATGCAGATGTACGGCGTCGCGCAGATGGTCCTGCGTCGTCTCCGGGGCGGAATGGAAGACCTCATCCCGTTGGTCGGCGCCATGGTCGAGCAGTATCCACTCGTCCCAGCGTGGCGGTGCGGCTTCGCCTACATCTACCGCGAGCTCGGACGCCGCGATGAGGCACGCGAGCAACTCGAAGTTCTCGCGACCGACAACTTCGCTCCGCTCCCGCGCGACGGCAACTGGATGGTCGCGGCCGCGATCCTCTCCTTGGTGTGCCACTTGGTCGACGACAAAGACCGCGCCGCTGTCTTGTACGACGAACTCGTACAGTACGAGGATTTCGTCGTACTCGTCGGGCTCCCGGCCGACGTACTCGGGTCGGCGCACCACTTCCTCATGATGCTCGCGGCAACACTCGAACGTTGGGATGACTTCGAACATCATGCCCGCCAGGCGCTCACAAGGCATGAACAAATGGGGACCCGGCCGTGGCTCGCGACCACCCAGATCGAGCTCGCCAACGTGCTCATCACCCGGAAGCACGTCGGTGACACCGACCGGGCACGCCCCCTGCTCAATGCGGCTCACGCAACCTGCGAGCAGCTCGGAATGCACGCGCTCGCCAACCGAGCCCACGTCGCGCTCGAGAAAATAGCGACATCCGACCCCTCCTAAGCAACGGGATCCACGCCGCGACCAGCGAGCCCGCGAGCGCATGACGCCAGATCCCACTCTTGTTCAGATCAAGCAGCGCAGTGGCTCAGAACCGGCGTTCGGGGGCACCCTCGACGGCGAAGCCACTGTTGACGAGGTGACTATTCACGTCTGGCGATTCTCTGGTTGGCTACGGGCAAACGCCACAGGAGGACCAGCTCTGGAGCAGGACATCCGGCCGGGCGGGCGGTTGCCCCAGCGCGCAGGGCACAATGAGAAGCGTGGACGAATCTGAGGTTCGGTACACACGTGCCGGTGATGTCGATATCGCCTGGACGGTGACCGGGAGCGGCCCGACCGACATCGTCTACGTGCCCGGCTTCATCTCGCACCTCGACCTGGCCCGAGAGCTTCCTGTGTTCGACGCCGTGATCGGGCGGCTGGGTCGTCTCGGGCGGGTGTTGGCGTTCGACAAGCGTGGAACGGGCCTATCAGGCCGCGATCTTGGATTTGGCAGCCTTGCCGAACGTGCGGACGACATCCGCGTGGTGATGGACGCCGCGGGATGGGAACGGGCGCATCTAGTCGGGATCTCAGAGGGCGGACCGCTTTCCCTACTCTTCGCGGCATCGTTTCCGGAGCGGGTCCAGAGCCTCGTCCTCTACGGGTCCTTCGCTTGCCTACTCCCTGGGGACGACCCAGCAAGCGCCGATTTCGACGTGCCGCGATTTCTCGAATATGTCGAAAGTGGTCGACGGCCTCGGGACAGACCTGCACAACCCTGACAGCCCAGCCGGCCCAGTTCGCCTCGCCGTCCGAGCAGGCGGCCTGGGTCGGCCTCCATCTGCTCGTTACCCCGAAACCGCCGGCGGCCAACCAGTGCCTGCAGGGAGCCGTCGGCGACGCGCCGCCAGACGCCATCACCGGGGCCGGGCAGTTGATTGACGTGTCGTCGCTCCCCACCGACCCATCGATCCTGGCCCAAGAGCTTGCGTCAGGGACCACCGGCATCCCCGCTTTGGACCAGTCGCAAGGGACGGCTCCCAACCCAGGCTTCCAGCGGGCGGCCCTGCTCCTGATCGGACCGACAGTGGGAGCCACCCCACAGTTCGCCGGCACCCTGTACCAGGCGATCGCCCTCCTGCCTGGCGTCACAGCACTCGGACCGACCACGACCCACGACGGTGAGACCGGCCAGGAATTCGCCGCGGGCCCCGGGAGTGGCCAGTCCACCATCGTCGTTGACCCGTCCACCGGGCAGCTGCTCGAGGTCCGCGGCATCGACGAGGCCGACTCCATTAGCTCGATCGCCCCCAACTACCCCAACTACGCCGACGGTGGGCCAATCGATATCAACGAGTACACCGCCCAGCTGCAGTGGCTTGACCCGATCGGTTCGCCATCGGTGGTGAATCTTTCGCAACTGCATCTGCCGGCGGGGTCGCCGGTGTACGTCTTCGCCACTACCAGGGCCGGACTGTCGTTCCAGGATGCATCGTCACTCGTCCAGAACCTCTCGCTGCCGTATGTCAGTTCCTTCAAATTCCCCCCCGAAGGAGTGATGACCGGGCCCTTGAACCCAAACTCGCCCGGTCTCTTCCATTGGTCGTTCGCCGGTCCGGGCCCAGTCGTGGACCAGTTCATCCAGACTCTCCGTGCGTCCGGCCTGTTCGCCTCGGTCTCCGAGATCTAAGGCAAGGCGACGACGACACGCCGCGTCATCGCTGGTGCCATGAGAACCCGGCACCCGCCGTTCCGGAGCACCCAGGACTACGTGTACGGGGGCGCCCATAGCCGGCGTACTGGGACATTTAGCGTTGGTTCCGGGCATCCACCGATTTGGCGGAAGCCTTTCGTAGGGTGCGTCGGGTCGGTTCCTCTGGCTTGACTGAACTGGGGCCGGAGCGGGCGAGAGCTCGACTCCATGACGGTGATCGTCGACCAGACGAGCCTCCCGACGCACGTGCATCCCTTTTCTGGAACTCGGTGGCCGAATCATTGAGTCGGACCCCTGCTTCTCGAATGTCTGGATGGTCACACCCCTGCGGAGCGTGCACCGGTCGACGAAGGAGAGCCGACTGATTCAACCGTCGAGCGAAAGGACCACGCCATGAAGGAAGTGAGGTTGGGTATCGACGTCGCCTGTCGGGCCGACCATCGGGCCAGCCTGGCCGACGAGCGAGGTGAGTTCATCTGGTCGTCGTGGCGGTTCCGCACGACGACCGCTGACCTCGAGCGCCTATGGGCGAAGATCCCCGAGGATGCGTCGGTGACGGTCATTCTCGAGCCCACCCGCAACGCCTGGGTGCCGCTGTCGGCCTGGCTCCAAGCACGTGGCGCCACGGTGATCTTGGTGCCACCCGAGCAGTCGGCCGATCTGCGGGATTACTACAACAAGCACACCAAGACCGACCGATTGGATTCACGGGTGCTGGCTCGTCTGCCGTTGCTGCACCCCGAGGGCCTGCGAGGCATCGACAACCTCGGCCCGGCGGGGTCACTGCGCCGAGCCGTGCGTCACCGCTCCAGCCTGGTCAAGCGCCGCACCGCCGCCAGCCTGCGCCTCGATGCACTCGTCGAGCTGCTCGGTCCGGGGTGGGCCGATTCGCTCGGATCGGCCACCGCGTCGAAGACCGCCCTGGTCGTTTTGGAGAAATACGCCGATCCACGGGCGCTCAAGCGTCTCGGGCGCGGCCGGCTCACCGCGTTGTTGGTCCGCTCGAGTGCGGGACTGTGGCGCCAGGACAAGGCCGACGAGCTCTTGGCCATGGCGAACGAGACCCTGGCCCTGTGGTCAGGCGGGGGCATCGACTTCAGCGAGTTGGCCCACGACATCGCCTCAGAAGTCCGGGTGCTCCGCCGCCTCGACGACGAGATCGCCGCCGCCGACAAGCGGATCGCCGTCCTCTATGACGAGGCCGACCCCAAGGGCATCGTCCGCTCGGCGCCGGGGCTCGGGCCCGTCCTCTCGGCAGCCATCTTGGGCAACGCGGGCGACTTCAACCGCTTCGCCAACCTGGCCGGCGTCCGCTCCTTCACTGGCTTTGTGCCCAAGATCGACCAGTCCGGACTGGTGGCCGGACACAAGGGCATCACCAGGGCCGGTGACGCCGGCCTGCGCCAGGCCCTCTATATGGCAGCCGATCACGCTCGCCACATCGACCCGACGCTCGCCCAGCGCTACTACCGACTCGTCATGGTCGAGGGTAAGCACCACAACTCGGCCCTGTGCTCCGTCTCGGCCGTCCTCATCACCCGGATCGCCGCCTGCTGGCGCAAAGGAGAGCTCTACACACTGCGAGATGAAGACAGCGAAGCGATCACCGAGGCCGAAGGCAAGGCGGTCTGCGCCGACCGCTTCAAGATCGACCCCACAGTCCGGGCGGCCCGTCGTCGCAACACACGAGCCAAAGTCCTCAAGAACAGGGCGGCGGGTCGAGGCAGAAAGGAGTCGGCCCAGAAGGTCGCTCCGGCCACCGACCCGCCACGAAAAGAAGTTAGCGAAAATGTCGCCTGAGGGGCTTGACCGCCGTTAGGAACTCACCCTGTCAACTCCAGCTTCCGGGACACCCCCCGGCATTTCCGAGCTGTGGTCGTTGCTTGGTGGGCCAGTCGGAGAATCAGGCGAGAAGACCGCACTCGGAAAGGAATGCGCCAAGGGCCACCACCCAGCTGTCCCAATATGGGCGTCGAGTATCACCATCTATGGCCACGATCAAGTGTTGGCGGAAGTCCTCCCATTCTCGACCGGAGCCTTGGACCGAGAGGACGGCCAAGGCGTGCGCTCGAGCCTGCCAGGGTGCGTCGAAGACCGGGGTCCCGTTCGACCGCGGCACAGTAGGTTCGGCGAACCCTTCGTCGAATACGTCGGTCTCCGTCACAGCTGGGCAACACCGATCATGGCGTCCCTGGTCACCAGTCCAGCGAGCTCGTCCTCGGGGAGCCCGTCGCTGCCTTCGGGTCGCATCGGCAGCACGAGGTAGCGGATCTCGGCAGACGAGTCCCAGACCCGGATCTCGCGCTCTTCGGGAACAGTGCAGCCCATCTCCTTTAGGAGCACCCTCGGCTCACGGACCATGCGGGATCTATATGGCGGACTCTTGTACCAGTTGGGTGGGAGTCCCAGTACAGGCCACGGATAGCACGAGCACAAGGTGCAAACGACGACGTTGTGCACAGCAGGGGTGTTCTCCACAACCACCATGTGGTCGCCCTCGGGACCTGAGAAACCCAACTCGGCAATGGCGGCCGTGCCATCGGTCAAGAGACGTTGTCGGTAGGCGTCGTCGACCCAGGCACGGGCGACGACCTTGGCACCGTTCATTGGGCCCACGGCGTGCTCGTAGTACTCGACCACGGTGTCGAGAGCAGCGGGATCGATGATTCCCTTCTCCACCAACAGCGACTCCAGCGCCACGACGCGATCCTCGACGGGCGTGGTGGGCAGCGGATGGTGGTGTTCTTCACCCATGGGCAGATGCCTCCTTGGGCTCGAGGTAGCTCTCCCAGAGATCCACATGTACCGGGTCACCCGGCGAACCCCAGAGGTCGAACGCCTCAAAGCGGACGGAGTAGGTCGGCTCAATGCGTTGACGATCGCAGTGATACTCCACGTCGGGGAGTGAGAACACGCCGTCGAGGCGGACGACGATGCCGGGCTTGCCTTGGACATATCGGGGGGCTCGCGTATGGCCCAGCGGATGCCACTCGCGCACTCGCACCGCCTCGCCGACCCCGTAGCGGTGGACCTCCACCGAAGGACCAGGATCGTCGAGTAGGGGAGCCCGCGCCGGCCGGGCCACCGGATACGGAGCCCCGAGCTGATCGTCGAGCTCCTCTTGGGTGATCACACCGCCCTCTACGAGGCCGGTGGCCGTGGCGGTGAGCCAGTGCTCGTAGTAGGGCGAGGCCAAGTACCACGCCGGGTCCATCCGCTCGATCGCGTGCCGGAACCGCCCGTTCAGGTGCCCCGCCAGCATGGAGGAGATTGTGAGCCGGTACGCGTGGCGTTCCCAGTCAGCGTGGAAGACGGGCTCGTTCGTCTCCATCTCAACCGGGCCGAATCCCTGCATCCCGCCGAGGTCGTGCACGCCGTCCACGGGCATATCTCACCACGCCCTCTCGCCGCGTGCTTGACGAAACCTGCCGCTCGGCTAGGGCTACGCCGACGCCCCCCGGTACAACGCCTCCGAAGTGCCGAAGTGTCCCACCTACCCCGGCGACTGTTAGGGGGCACGGTCCTATCCCAACCTGCTGGGACCCGTCCGCCTCACCCACAGACCGTATGGCCTATCCCTGTGCGGGAGACTCTTCCTTCATCATCGACCGGATCTGCGTGCGTAGCTCCGGCCCGTCGACATGCCCGTGGGTGGACACCGCGTGCTCCGAGGCTGCTTGCAAGACCTCCATCTCAGTACCAATGATCGTGAGCGTGCAGCCCGTGTCGCTTGGAAAGTCTCGGCAGTCGGCAACCATTCGACTCATGGCAATCGCACCTCCATTGACGTCGCCCAGCCCCGATGGGAGACGGGGATCGCGACGCCACTGTAGTGAGTGGTTGCTATTTGTGCCTCATGGTGTAGACCAGGCCGCAGCGCCGAATAACCGAGAGCCTGCCGAACGCCCGAGACCGTCCCCGAGGTGCCGAACCGTCCCACCGTGCCCGCGTTCTGGGGCGGTCTACGCCTTGGGGCCGCTCAGGTTGTAACGGAGGTATACGACACCGCTGCGAAAGCGGCACTCCTCCAACAGCCCGAGCTCGGCATGACGCCTAGAGTTCGAAACAGTGGGCACGCGATTCACCCGTCTCGTCGGCTGCGGATTGCCCTTCCAACTCGCGGTGCTCGGTGGGGTTGGGACGACCGACCTCGCCGCCGCGGTTGCCATGGGGGGCGGCCTCGGCATGGTTCCATACGGTGTGGAGCCGCCTCAAGCAGAACTCGGCTCCTCCGGGATTGGCTTTTTGATCCCGTATCGGCCGCCAGTCGAAGCGATATCTAGGGAGGCGGGCAAGGTGAGGGTCGTGGAGTTCTTCGAAGGCGATCCTGACGAAAGCTTGGTCGGGGCCGGGCACGCCGGGGGGGCTCTTGTTGCGTGGCAGGTTGGCTCGGTCGACGAGGGCCGAGCTGCCGAGGCGGCTGGATGCGATCTCGTTGTCGCTCAGGGGGTGGAGGCGGGAGGCCATGTGCGGGGGACGATCCCCCTCGACGAGTTGTTGCCCGCCATACTCGGGGCCGTCCGAGTGCCGGTGGTTGCGGCCGGCGGGATCGGGACTGCAGAGCGAGTGGCCGCACTCATCGCCGAGGGGGCGGACGCCGTCCGGGTGGGAACCCGATTTTTGGCCTGCCCCGAATGCAACACGCACTCTGCGTATGTCGAAGCATTGCTTGCAGCAGGGGCCGCTGACACCGTTCTCACCGGCGATTTCGACGACGACGGCCATTGGCCGGCCATGGTGAGGGTGCTCGGCGCCGCACTTGGACCGGCTCGTCGATCTGGGAACCGCAGCACGATGCCGCCTACGCGCGAGGCTGAAGATCCCCTCGCGATGCCGTGCTATGCGGGCATGTCAGTGACAGACCTCACTCGGATCCAACCGGCTGACGAGGTCCTACTTGACCTCGTTAGCCAGCTGTAACAGTGCCTTCTCGGGGCTGAAACGAGGGGCATGTAACGATCAGCCACCTCTGCCTTTGCCACCGAGGCCATCTCGACAGCGGGTTCGCTCGCTGTCACCCGAGAGGCCCCGCCGCACAAGAGGCTTCGTGGCGATCCCAGTCCCTGCGCCAACCTCCATCGCCCTGGCCTCCGCCGAGAGCCCCGCGATTATCATGATGCCGCAGCCCCTAGCCCCGATGTGCCGCAGGGGGGCACCCCGTCCCGGCAGCGAGGATTGAGGTGGCCGCTGAGTGATCCACCACTTGGGTGAATGGATTGGTCAGCGTGTGGGTGGGTGCCCAGGCCAGGTCTGACTCCAGCAAACCGGCTGACGTCCTTTGGGACTGTCTTTAGTTCGATCCGTCGGCCTGGCCCGGTCACCCACTCGACACCTGCCGGTCGGACGGAGTGACCTAATAGGAGCCTGCCTGAAACAGGCCCGTCGCTGTCCTGTCCGTCGTTCCGCTCGGTGCGGTGTCACCCCAAACCAAACCAACGAAGGGATGACAGTGACCACTTTGGCACGGAGCATCACCGGCGGCGTCGATACGCACCTCGACGTCCATGTAGCTGCTGCTTTAGATGATCGAGGAGCTCTCCTTGGCGTCGAGAGCTTCGACACGACCGAGTCGGGTTACAAGAAGCTGTTGGGGTGGCTGGGCGACTTCGGCTCCGTCGCGCTGGTCGGTGTCGAAGGAACCGGGTCCTATGGGGCCGGGCTCACCCGCCATCTCCAAGGCGAGCAGGTCAGCGTCGTCGAAGTGGACCGTCCCAACCGCCAGCGCCGGCGGCGCAAGGGCAAGTCCGATCCCCAAGACGCCATCTCGGCCGCCCGTGCCGCCCTCTCGGGCGATGCCTGTGGCGAGGCCAAGACGAGGGACGGAAACGTCGAATCCATGCGGGTTTTGCGCGTCGCTCGGTCCTCGGCGCGCAAGGGACGGACCCAGGCGCTCAACCAGATGCGCAACCTGGTCTCGACCGCTCCCGAGCCCATCCGGGCCGAGCTCCGGGGCCTCAGCGTCTTCCATCTTCTCGAGCGAGCATCGCTCTATCGGCCCGGAGCCAAGCGCGACGTCATCTCGCTGACCAAGTTCAGCCTTCGGATGCTGGCCCGACGGGCCCTCACCCTCGAGGCGCACCCCGCGGGCGCCGAGCTCGACGCCGGCATCGGCCAGGTCGACGACCAGCGCGGAGAGGCCATCGAGGTAGGGGTCGGCCACGACGATGCGCGGCGGTGCCAGCTCGGCCACGGTGGTCTCGCCCATGATCTCCCCGGGGTGTTCGCACAGGACCGGGGCCCCCTCGTCCTCGCTCCACTCGACCGGCGCCGAGCACCTCCACCCGCCGGCCATGGCGCGCAACACCCAGCGCGCCCCGTGACGCGGACAGACCATCTTGACGAGGCGGTCGGTCGGTCGGGCCTCCCTCACGCGGAACCGTCCAAGGGGCCCAGATCGACCTCGCCCCGCGCACCTTTTTCCTCCTCCCCCGTTTCAGCCGCTACAGGCGCCACGCCGCTACATCCCTGGTAAGTGGGGGTATTTCCTGTAGCGGTTGGAAAGGGTGTAGCGGCCCCAGCCGCTACACCGTTCTCAGCCGCTACACCCTTTTTGTACTCTGAGCTGGGGTGTAGCGGCTGTGGCGGGTGTAGCGGCTGATTGGGGGGTGCCGAGTCTGAGGTACGCGGATACCGCGCCCAGGCGTCGACGAATTTGGGTCCGCTCGTACCCCTTCCTGACCCGATCCCCGATGCGGAGATTCTTCGGCCGGATGTCGAAGTCGGCCAGTCGTTTGGCGAGACCGCTCGGCGTCAGTGGCCCGGTCCGCAGCGACCCCCAGGGCCAGTCCTCGCGGGCGCTGAGTCGGTTGACCAGATCGACGGAAAGGATCTGCTCGACCCGCGCCACGGTCGGGTCGCCCTTCTCGTCGGTCGTGTCATCACCGTCGAAGACGACCCGGACGTCGTCGAGGAGCCGGGTCGCCAGGTCCTCGCCCGCGGCGTCCTGGTCCCGCGTGAGACGCACGCACGCCGCGGCGACGGAGACGGGCCAGTGGCCGCCGACGACCTGAGCGATGGCCAGGAGTGGCCGCCACACGTCAGCGGGGCGGTCGACGATGCCCTCGGGCATCACGGGGCGCAGACCGACGAGGCGCTCGCGGTTGCGCAGGGCCCACGCCCCCAGCCGGCGGCGCAACGGATCGGCCTCGGCCCACGCCTCGTCGCGTTCGTAGGGCTCGACGGTCTCGTCGGGCGCGCGCCGGCGCATGCGGATGACCACCGAGCGGGAGCGGACCGAGTCGGGCAGCCGGCCCACGCCGGCCAGGGCCACCGGACAGAAGACCTCGAAGTCGGTTGGCACGTGGTCATTGCCCGAGGTCTCGATCCGGCCGACGGTGGCGCCCTTACGGTGCCCGGCGTCGACAATGGCCCGGAGGTCCTGCCCGTGGTCGCTGTTGTCCCGCCAGATGTTCTCGAATTCATCGAGGAGCAAGGTGATCGGGCGAGCACCGATGGAGCGGAACAGATAGGGCCCACTCACGCTGATGGCCAAGCGGGGGCCGAGCGCGAGGGGCTCGACCGCCTCAAGGACGCGGGTCTTCCCGCACTCGATGGTGGCCGCGGTGATCGCCAGCCGCGGCGTCGTCGAGAACACGTCGGCGACGTACGAGTGCAGGACCCACAGGGCGAGGGCGTCGGCCTGCTCGCCACAGCTGAACACGCAATAACGCGTGACGTAATCGACG
The DNA here is from genome assembly GCA_963755375.1 of uncultured Acidimicrobiaceae bacterium. Lineage (GTDB taxonomy): Bacteria > Actinomycetota > Acidimicrobiia > Acidimicrobiales > RAAP-2 > Bog-473. The sequence goes on from CAVWKG010000016.1 coordinate 2,499,633, forward strand.
ACGTCGTCGAGCAGCTCGGCCCCGCTCTCGTCGTCGAGGTCGGCGAAATCGTCTTCGCGCTCGGCCGAGCCCGCCCCCGGGAGCGGGCGCAGCTCGTCGCTGCAGAGATCCCAGATGCGCTCGACCGTCCCCTCGCCGGCGAGGTAGTCGTCGAGGCCGGTCTTCGCCCCGTTGTCCCCGTGCGGAAGGTAGAGGTATTGCACCCGGGAGCCTCGATGATCGAGGAAGGCACCGAGGCGGCCCATGGCGTCGTGCACCCCGGGGCTGGTGTGCGCGTCGCTGTCGAAGGCGATCACCACGCGGCGGTCATTAAGAGCGACGTGCTCGAAATCAGCGAGGACCGTTTTCCCGCCCTTGTCGTTCGTGCCGCGCCAGCTCCACACCCCGAGCAGGGCCACGCAACACAGCCCGGCGCTCACCGCGCTGTCGGCCTTGATCGGCCCCTCGGTGATGAACAGGGGCACCGCCGGGTCGTCGATCTTCCCCCGCGCCCCCGGCGGCACGTCGAGGACCATGCGTTGTTTCGAGGGGGTCTCGTACTTGACTACCCGACCGTTGCGCGACCGCGGCTCGTCGGGCCGGCACTGGAACCCCGCCGGTTCGCCCATCACCCCGTGTAAGGGGATGACGAGCGCCGGCGGACGCTGCTGGGCGACGCCGAAGCCGAAGCGCCTAAGGGCCGCCTTGGTGTCGGCTGACTGGTAGCCGCGGGCCTGGGCGACCGCAGCGGTGACGCCGGACGCGGCGAGCTTCTCGGCGTGCTGCGGGAACAGCCCTTCGCCGTAGCCGTCGCTCATGCGAACAGCCGCAATGGCCTGGCTCGACGAGTACGCCCGGTGCGGTTCAATGGGGACCTCCAATGGAGTTGGAGCACACGAGGGGCCGGAGGGTTGCAATCCCCCGGCCCCTCCGTGTGGCGTCCTTGCTGCAGCAGACCCGGCCGAAGACCGAGTGCCTCATGCGACGGCTGGTCAAGGGAGTCACGGGAAGCAGCCTTCGTGGGGCCGCTTTCCTCGCGTTTGAAATCAGGGCCGGGTAATCGGCAGCCCGAGCGCCTTGCGCAGATCAGCGGTACGGACCATCCAATTCCGGCCGACCCGGAAGACCCGGAACGGGAATTCCCCTCGTTGGGCCAGCGCGTAGGCCTTCGGCCTACTCACGCCATAGGGGCGGGCCGCGTCGGGAAACAGCGGCAGGACCGGAGTGTCTTCGGGCCAGGGAATGGGCGGCGCTGTTGCGGTTTTCGTGGTCACGACGACACTTTCTCATGATGTCTCCTTTTTGTCATGTACTTTCTTTCGAAAGCAAAAAGAGACAATTTGAGATAGGATGTCTTTTAATGACCTGGTGGCAACCCGACGAGCCCGACTCACCCGAACTCGTCCACCTTGGGGAAGACCAACGGGTCCCGCGCCGCTTCCAGCTTCCAATCCTGGCGGGGGCTGACATTCCGGCCGACCTGCTCGTTACCGTAACGATGGACGGCACCCGGGCGAAGATCGCGCGAGTGGAGATCACGCCCACCGCGGGGGTGGAAGGGGTCGACGTCGACGACCTGGCCCGGATCAACTGGCCAGCCGTGGTGCGTTTTCTCGTCCAGCTCAAAGCCATGCAGATGATGGAGTATTGGCTGAACGCCGAGGAGGCGAAGGGCGATCCGGATGCTGTCAGATCGCTACTTCGCGAACGCCGCATGAAGGCCGAGCGAACGACCACGCGGTCAGTGCGACGCAATGCCGTCACCCCCGAGTATCTGGCCGAGGTCGTCGCCCTGGTCGAGAAGACAGGGAGCGTCATCAAGGCAGCCGAGAAGACGGGCAAGAGTCGGTCCTATATCTACAAGCTGCTGGCCCGAGCCCAAGAGGAGTTGTCGTGACCACGCGCCGCCGCACATTCGGAACCACCCGTGAGGAGCGATCGGGTCGCTTCTCAGCCCGCTACAGCCATCAGGGACGGCAGGTATCGGTCCCAGGCACCTTCGCCACCAAGAAGGCGGCGGAGCGCCGCCTGGCGCAAATCCAGACCGAGTTGGGCGAGGGCACCCACATCGACCCGGCCAGCGCGGCGGGGACGCTTGCTCAATGGTGGGAGCACTACGCCGCGACCAAAACCAATTGGGCCGCGCGCACGCGCGAAGAGCGCGAAGGATTGTGGCGTCGCTACATCGAGCCCGGGTTCGGACCTGCCCGCATGGTTGACATCAGCACCACCTCAGTGCGCTCCTGGCACGCCGCCCTGTTCGCCGAGCACCCAGCGACCGCGACCCGCGGCTTACCGCCTGCTGCGCCAAGTGCTCGGGGCCGCGGTGGAGGACAACCGCATGGCGCGGAACCCGTGTCGCATACCCGGCGCGGGAGTGGACAAGGCCCCCGAGCGCAGAACGGCCACCGTGGCCGAGGTCGAAAAGATCGTTGCCCACCTCCCCGAGCACATGGGACTCCTGGTGTTGCTGGCCACCTACGCCGGGCTGCGCTCCTCCGAACTTGGTGCTCTGCGCCGCTGCGACATCGACACTTTGCACCGCACCGTCACCGTCGCCCGGTCCATGCACGAATTGGACGATGGATCAATCGTCTTCAAGGAACCGAAGACCGCGGCGGGCCGCAGAACGGTGGCCTACCCCGAGGCAATTGCGGTCGAGGTAGTTGACCATTTGGCCCGTTTCGTTGCTCCGGGCCGCGACGCTCTGCTCTTGACGGGGGAGCGCTCGGGAGAGGCCCTGCGCCCGCACGTTTTCGGGATGGCCTGGCGCGCCGCGCGCTCCGCTGCTGGCCGTCCGGATCTCCACCTCCATGATCTGCGCCACACCTCGTTGACGTTGGCCGCGGCAACTGGAGCGACGCTCCCCGAGTTGATGCACCGGGCCGGGCATTCAACCCCGCAAGCGTCGCTGCGCTACCTCCACGCCACCAAAGAGCGCGACCGGGTGATCTCCGACGCGCTGTCCGAGCTGCGCCCGGTCGCCCCTGTCACCGATCTGCGCACGCGCCGCGATTCGCTCTAGGAGCACGGTAGGAGCAAACCGTTCCCGGCCGGAAGTCTCTTTGAGGATTTACGCCCGCTGAACTGGCATTTCCTTTGACCTGAACCCCAAAAAGTGGACCACGTATATGACAATTTGGCCCTGACCAGCAGGAGCCAGATATGCCAAGGCACTACCCGCCCGAGGTCCGACGTGAAGCCTGTGAGCGGATGTTCGTCGGCGAGGCGATCAAGGACCTCGCCGACGAGCTCGGAATCACTGTCGAGACCCTCTATCGCTGGCGCCGCCAAGCGTTGATCGACACTGGTCAGCGACCCGGGGTCAAGAGTTTCGAGGCCGATCCACTGGCCGCGGCCCGTCGGCGCATCCAAGAGCTCGAGGCCGAGGTTGAGATGATCAAGGCGGCCAGTGCGATCTTTGAGGAGGGCGAGGTCGACCCAAAAGGAAATTCCAGGTTGTCCGAGCGCTGAACAACCTGGGTTATTCCGAGCGCGCGGCCTGTCAACTCGTAGGTCTTGGCCGTTCGACCTATTACAAGATGAAGTTCGGCCATCCCTCTGACCGCGAGATCCGCCGCCTACTCCTCTCCGATGCCATCGCGGAGATCCACGCCCGAAGCCGTGGAACCTATGGAATGTTGCGGATCCGGGCCACCCTCGAAATCGAGCAGGGTCTCATCGTCAACAAGAAGTTGGTCTGGAAGATCATGCGCCAGCTGGGCCTCCAGGGGCTGCCCGGACCGAAGAAAGGGGTGAGGAACCTCAAGAACATCGCGACGGCCGAGGACCTCGTCCAGCGATCGTTTGTGGCGAGTCGGCCCAACCAGCTGTGGTTGACCGACATCACCGAGCACCCGACAGGCGAAGGAAAGATCTACTGCTGTGTGGTGCTCGACCTCTTCAGCCGCAAGGTGGTCGGCTGGGCCATCGACCGACGTTGCGAGTCAGCCCTCGTCATAGACGCCGTCAACAAGGCCAAGGACAGCCGGCCCCAACGCTCTTCGACGGTCATCCACTCGGACCACGGATCCCAGTACACCTCTTGGGCCTTCACCGAAAACGTGCGGCGCCTGGGCCTCATCAGCTCCATGGGCACTGTCGGTGACTGCTACGACAACGCCCCGATGGAGTCGTTCTGGGGCTCCATGCAAATTGAGCTTCTCAATCGACAAAGATGGCGCACAAACCTCCAACTAGCCGTCGGCATGGCCGACTACATCGAGAACTTCTACAACACAGCCCGGCGCCATAGCGCCCTCTATTTCCTGACCCCGATCGAATTCGAGGATCTACACTCAACCCACATCCACCAGGCCGCATTGTCATAACCGCGGTCCACCGAATGGGGTCAAGCCCACTTTGCAGCCCCAACGGGATTCGAACCCGTGTCGCCACCTTGAGAGGGTGGTGTCCTAGGCCTCTAGACGATGGGGCCGAGCGGTGGTCTCCATCACGTGGATGGATGCCGCCGGTGCTCGGGGGGAAGGACTCGAACCCTCAATAACTGGACCAGAACCAGTCGTGTTGCCGATTACACCACCCCCGAATGGGTGGGCGTTCAGATTAGCCGAGGGACCTGTCGCCGGAGTTCGCCCTGCTGGCCGGGCTGGGGGGGGCGCGTTGAATAGCGGTACACCCGGTGGAAAGATGCGTCGCCCCGGGGCTCCCCCGGAAGGAGCCCGGGTTCGGAGGTCCTCGGCATGCACCGAAGGTCCGTAGCCGTAGCCGCAGTCGCCCTGGCGGCAATCGCCCTGGCCGTGGTCGGTGGCGACGCCGTGCTGGCGCGTCCCGCAAGGGCGGGGACGTCGGGCCTCGTGGTCAAGGTCACCCCCAGCGGGGGCCTTAAGCCGGGCCAGACGGTTGCCGTCAGCGGCCACGGTCTGCCGAAATCCTCCGGCGGCGGTCCCTGGACCTGGTTCATCACCGAGTGCACCGCTGCCGTCCGGGTCCGGGTGAACCCCGCCACCGACACCCCCCACTGCGACATCGCGCACGCGCAGGCCATCCGGGTCAGCTCCAATGGCACGTTCAGCTCGCACTACCGCGTCACGAGCGGGATCATCGGCGACGGCTACTGCGGGACGGCCGGGCACGCCACCTGCGTCCTCGGGGTCGGGACGGCCCAGGGTCTGGGCACGGTCGTGCGGATCACGTTCAAGACGCCGCCGGCACCGTCCACCTCCACCACGACGGCCGGCTGATAGCCGATTGCTCAGGCGTCGTGCAGCCACTCCAGGTGGTTGTAGCCGATGATCCGCCCCAGGCCGACGCCCACCGCCTCCTTCAAGAAGTACGGCACCGTCGACCAGCCGGTGATGGGCGAAGACTGCGTGGGCGTGGGCGACGGCGTCAGTGAGAGGTTCGACGCGATGGCCATGGAGCGGTCCTCGTGGAAGGGGTCGGTGGTCACGAGCACCACCTTGGCGCCGTGGGCGAGGAGTGCCGGCTGGGCGTCGGCGATGTTCTCGTAGCTGTCGTCCCCGCCAGCCTGGACGACCGCCGTTCTGGGCACGCCCTTGACCGCTTCGAGATACTGAGCTCCCGACTGCGCCTCGGTGCACTTGTCCCCTGGCTCCTTGTAGCCCGTCACCATGATCAGGTGGGCGTAGCCCCGGTGGTACAGGGTCGCGGCTTCGTCGAGGCGCGCCCGCAGGTCGGGGGAGGGCACGCAGTTGTACTGCGCCGCCCCCATGACCAGGATGGCGCCCGCGGGGCGTGGGTCGTACTGGCGCGAGGTCAGCCATACCTGTACCAGGGTCACGCCAAAGTAGAGGACGATCACCGCCACGACGAGGAGCGCGAAGCGCAGCGCCCAGCGGAGCGGAGCCAGGAGCATCAGGGGGCAGGGGTCACGCGGGCAAGCGCGGCCGCCAACCGGCGGTTCGTCTCGGTGCGGCCAAGCACAGCCAGCGAGTCGAACAATGGGAGGCCCCGGGTTCGGCCCATCACGGCGACGCGGATCGGCGCCTGCGCCTTGCCCAGCTTGCGCCCGACCGCGTCCGCGATCCCCAGCGTGACCTCGTGGAGCGCGTCCTTGTCCCACGGGCAGGTCTCGTAGGCGGCCAGCGCGTCGGCCAGGATCCTCGGCGCGCCCTCGTCGCCGGCGATCGCCTTCTGCCAGCTGTCCGGGTCGTCCGGGGCGTCTTCCAGGAAGAGGAAGTCGACCAGCTCGGGCACCTCGCCCAGCGTCGTGACGCGCTCCTGGGTCACCGCTGCCACCCGGGCGAAGACCACGGCGTCGAAGCGCTCCGGCGCCCAGGCCGGCGGCGCCACGGCGGGCGCCCCGGTGTCGGGGTCGCGCCAGCCCCCCGGTGCCCATTCCCCCGGTACGGGGTCGACCCACGGGCGCGCCGCGGCCACGAAGTCGTCCACCGTGAGCGCGCGGAGATAGACGCCGTTCATGTGCGAGAGCTTCTTGACGTCGAAGAACGCCGGCGACCGCTGCACGTCCTCCAGACGGAAACGCTCCAGGATCACCTGCAGGGGCAGGATCTCCTCGTCTCCGGGGCTCCAGCCGAGCAGAGCCAGGTAGTTCCGGAAGGCGGCCGGCAGGTAGCCCTGTTCGCGGTACATCTCCACCGCCACGGGGTCGCGCCGCTTGGAGAGCTTCTTCCCCTGCTCGTTGACCAGCAGCGGCAGGTGGGCGTAGGCAGGCAGCGCCAGGTCCGTCCCCTCGGCCCGGTTCAGCGCTCCCCACAGCATGATCTGCCGCGGCGTCGTCGGCAGCTGGTCCTCCCCGCGGATCACGTGCGAGATCGCCATGGTCCGGTCGTCGACCGCGTTGGCCAGGACGAAGAGGGGCTTGCCGTTCCCCTTCACGCAGATGAAATCCTCGAGCGCCCGCTGCGGGAACTCCACCTCGCCCCGCACGAGGTCGTCGACCTGCACCACACCCTGGTCGGGCGTGCGAAAGCGCAGAGCCCGCCCGTCCCCCCGGGGCAGACCGAGGTCGCGGCAGTGCCCGTCATAGCCCGGCGTCGGGTCGCCTGCGACCGCCCGCTGCCGCGTCCGCTCGTCGATCTCCTCCCGTGTGCAGGCGCACGCGTACAGCGCCCCGCTGTCCCACAACGCCTCGATCGCCGCCGCGTGAGTCGCCTCCTGCGCCGACTGGAAGTAGGGACCCTCGTCGGGGGACATGCCCAGCCAGTCGAGTGCGGTGATGATGCCGTCGGTCCACTCGGGCCGGTTGCGCGCCTCGTCGGTGTCCTCGATCCGCAGGATGAAGGTCCCACCGTGCTGGCGCACGAAGAGCCAGTTGAACAGCGCGGCCCGCGCGCTCCCGACGTGGAAATAGCCGGTCGGCGAAGGGGCGAAGCGCGCCCGGGGCGGGTTGGTCGGATCGGTCATTCGGTGTGCCGGCGCACCCCGGGCGCCGGCGGGATGCGGGAGAGACCCGGCGTCAGTCTTCCTCTATGGAGATGGCCCCCGTCGGGCAGCCGTTGACCGCCTCGCGCAGGCGCTCGCGGAACTCCTCGGGCGGGTTCTCGTTGAGCACGTACAGATAGCCGTCGTCCCGCACCTCGAAGACCTCGGGCAGGATTCCCATGCAGACGGCGTTGCTGGCACACTCGTCGAAGTCCACGACGACCTTCACGGAGACCTCCTGGTCAGGGCTGGCTTGGCTCCGCCGAGCATACCGGCAGGGCCTCTCGCGTCAGGGCTTGTCGGCGCTGACGACCCACATGGCGAAGAACTGCGAGCCACCACCGTAGGCCTGGCCGAGGGCCCTGCGGGCGTCGGGCACCTGGTGCTCCCCCGCCAGGCCGCGCACCTGCAGCGCGGTCTCCAGGAAGCGGAGCATCCCGGACGCGCCGATCGGGTTCGACGACAGGACGCCGCCCGAGCAGTTCCACGGGATGTCCCCGCCCTCGATCATCGACGTTGCACCGGCCTGGGTGAGCTTCCAGCCCTCGCCCTCCGGGCAGAAGCCGAGATTCTCGAGCCACATGGGCTCGTACCAGCTGAAGGGCACGTAGACCTCGGCCATGTCGAAGTCCGAGCGCGGGTTCGTGATGCCGGCCTGGCGGTAGAGGTCGGCGGCGCAGTCCCGGCCCGCCTGCGGGTTGACCTGGTCCCGGCCGGCGAACATCGTCGGCTCCGAACGCATGGCCATGCCGTGGATCCAGGCCGGTGGCCGCCCGGTCGACGCCGTCGCCGCGTCAGCGGCCTTCTCCGACCCGATGACCATGGCGGCCGCGCCGTCGGAGGACGGGCACGACTCCAGGTAGTGCAGCGGGTCCCACAGCATGATCGACTCCTCCACCATCTGCATGGAGATGTCGGGCAGGTGGAGGTGCGCGTACGGGTTCTTCAGCGCGTGCAGCCGGTCCTTGACGGCCACCATCATGCCGATGTCGCGCGGTGCTCCGGAGCGGTACATGTAGGCCCGGATGATGGGGGCGAAGTACCCGCCGGCGCCGGCCAGGAGCGGCGCGGAGAACGGCTGGGGAACCGAGAGCGCCCACATGGCGTCGGAGTCGCTCTGCTTCTCGAAGGCCACGGTGAGGACACGATCGTGGATTCCCGAGGCCACCAGATGGGACGCCACGATCGCCGTCGAGCCGCCGACCGAGCCGGCCGTGTGGACACGGAACATGGGCTTGCCCACCGCGCCGAGCGCGGGGGCGAGGTAGAGCTCGGGCATCATGACGCCCTCGAACATGTCGGGCGCCTTGCCGACGACCACGGCGTCGATATCGGCGAAACCGAGACCGGCGTCCTCCAGGGCTGAGAGTGCGGCCTCGCGCACCAGGCCGGCGATGGAGACATCCTCCCGCTTGGACTTGGCCACCGTCTGGCCCACGCCGATGACTGCGCAACGCTCCGCCATCAGACACCCTCCAGGACGCAGACCAGGTTCTGTTGCAGGCAGGGCCCTGACGTGGCGTGCGCCACGGCGCGATCGGCCTTGCCGGACCAGATGGCGCGGGCCGACTCGCCGATGCGGATGAGCCCGGCCGACATCATGGGGTTGGCCGCCAGCGCGCCGCCGGAGGGATTGAGATCGACGCCCTCGCCCAGGCCCAGTGCGTCGGCCAGGATGATCTCCTGATGGGCGTAGGGCGCGTGCAGCTCGGCGACGTCCACCTTCTTCGCACCCACCCCGGCCTTCTCCCCGGCCAGCTTCGTGGAGGGGGACACGGTGAGATCGCGGGCGCCCACGGAGTGCGTCTCGATCCGGTGGTCGATGCCGGTGATGAACGCCGGCCGCTCGCACAGCTCGTAGGCCCGTTCGCCTGCCGCCAAGACGACCGCCGCGCAGCCGTCGGTCAGCGGCGGCAGGGCGTGCCGGCGCAGCGGCGCCACCTCGTAGTCCTCGGCCAGCAATTCCTCCGTCGAACGGTCGTAGGCCACCTGGGCCTTGGGGTTGGCCAGCGCTGAGCGCCGGGAGCGACTGGCGACGGCGGCGAAGTCCACCTCGCTCGCCGTGCCCTTGTCGATCATGGCCTGCGCCTGCAGCGCGGCCAGCGAGGTCGGGTCGGGCCACAGGGGGGCCAGGTAGTACGGGTCGAGCTGTACGGACAGGATCTCGGAGAGATCGCCCATCGACGAACGTCCGAAGGCGTAGACGAGAGCGGCGTCGATCTCGCCCTCCTGCAGCAGCACCCAGGCCTCGTAGAGCGCCCAGGCACCGTCCATCTCGACGTGTGACTCGGCCCGGGGCGGCCACACGCCGACCGCGTCGAGCGCAGCGACGAAGGAGAACGGTCCACCGACGAGGTAGTCGGTCGAGCCCGAGCAGATGAAGCCGACGTCGTCCTTGGTGATGCCGATGTTGCCGAACACCTCGGCGACGACCGGCATGAGCATCTCCACCTCGTTGCGCGCGTCCTCGCGCCGGACGTTGTCGTACTGCGCGAAGGACACCACGCCCACGGGGCGACGGCCCGACGTGAGCGCGGGGAACTGGCTCACAGGTACTCCTTGTACGTCTCGTAGTCGGCGTCAGTCTCGCCGGTGGGACGGAAGTACTTGACCGAGGCCAACGTCGGCTCCAGCTCCTCGGGTGCGACCCACACGGCCTCGACCCGCATGCCCATGCGGATCTCGTCAGTGGGGATCTCCTGGATCAGGCCCATGAACGAGAGGTTGGCCCCGTCGAGCAGGATCTGCGCGCAGATGTAGGGGATCTCGATCGACTGGCCAGCAAAGGGCACGTTGACCACGCAGTAGGTGGTCACGGTGCCCGTGTTGGGCAGCTCGACGATCTCGTCGGTGGGCAGACCGTCGGTCGGGCAGGAGCCGCGTGAGGGGATGTAGACCTTCTTGCACATGGGACAGCGCTGCCCGATGAACTTGCCCACTTCGTACCCGTGCAGGTTCTTGCTCATGGCCACACCGGCCGTGAAGACGTAGTCGAGGTGGGTCGTCGCCGCCATCATCGTCACCGGTTCGCGCTCGCTCATCGTCCGCCCCCGACCGCCACGAAGTGGCTGATGTCCCTGACGTGTCCGACCCGCTCGTCCTCGGGGGTGAACTCGGGACGGACGCGCATGCCGGTCGAGACCTCGTCGGGCCCCGATGCCGGCAGCACGTGGAGGAACGAGGTGTCGGCGCCGTCGAATTGCACCAGCACCCAGGCGAAGGGCGTCTGCAGGGGGTGCTTGGGCCGCGGATGCGCCACCCAGGACCAGGTGGTCACCGTGCCCTCGGGCCCGACCTCCACCACGCCCTCGGTCTCCTCCCCCGTCTCGGGGTCGTACTCCGTCGGCGGCACGATGACGCGCCCTCCCGTGCCCCGGATGCCGAGGACCTTGCCGTCGCGCAACCCGGTGAGGAACGCACCCACGACCGGCCCCACGGAGCGCACGTAGGGGTACTCCAGGACGTGGTCGGCGCGGTAGATCACCGCCTCCTCTGCCATTTCACCTCCCGTGTCCGAGGGCCCCGGCAGGCCCGGGGTGAAACTAGAACAGATTCCAGTTTCGTGCCAGGTCTCGCCCGTCAATCGAGGCTGGAGATGTCGACCCCCGCCAGCAGCTGCGCAATGAAGGCCCGGTCGTTGAGGATCGGCACCTCCGAGACGAACATGCGGCCGTAGCGCTCGAAGTACATCAGCTGTTTGGCCAGCAGGAACGTCCCGCGGTCGAAGTCGGACATGAGCCCGCCGGACTGGTCCGCCAGGCGCCGCACCTTGCGCTGGGTGCGGAGGCGGCGCAGTATCGCCCGCACGCTGCGCTGGTGCGCCTCCACCCCCTGCGCTTTGGCCATCTGCAGCTGGATCGTCTGCATGATGCCGGCCAGGCTGACCTCCCCGAAGGGGCGGGTCAGCGCCGGCTCCATGATGGAACGGACGAACGCGGTGAGCTCGTCGTCGGACAGGCCCACGGCCACCCCGATGGCCGGCCCGTACACGTCGGTGATGTGCTTCGTCACCACGGGCCAGGCCGCCTCGTCGCCCATGGCGGCGGAGAGCAGCGAAATGAAGAAGCGGTGTGTCGAGGGATCCAGCCGGCCCACGATCCCCCAGTCGATGACGCCGATACGGCCGTCGCGCAGCAGCATCATGTTGCCGGCATGGACGTCGCCGTGGAAGGCGCCCCAGCGCACCGTGGTGAGGAAGAAGGCCCGCATCACTTCCTGGACCAACGGGGTCGGATCGAAGCCGAGCTCGGCCACCCGGGCCAGGTCGTCGATGGGGACGCCGTCGAAGAACTCCATGGTCAACACGTTGCGGCCCGAGAGCTCCAGGTAGGGCTCGGGCACCGCCATGAGGTTCAGGTCGAACTCGCTCTGCAACCGGCGGAAGTGGACGAGCGAGCGGGCCTCGTTGCGCAGGTCCATCTCCTCGCCGATCTGCACCCGGAAGCCGTCGAGCAGCTGCAGGGTGGACCCGGCCATCTGGTCGCCGGTCTGGCGCACCAGGATCTCGAGCAGCGGCTGCATGAGGTCGAGGTCGGTGGCCACGACGTGCTCGATGTTCGGCCGGAGCACCTTGACCGCGACCGTGCGCCCGTCGAGGAGGCGGGCCCGGTGCACGACGGCGATGGAGGCCGTCCCGATCGGGTCGGGCTCGAACTCGGCGAACGCGTCACGCAGCGGCCGGCCGAGGTCCTCCTCCACCTGCTGGCGCACGTCGGGGAACGGCACCGGTGGGCCCGTGTCGAGGCAGGCGCGGAATTCGTCGGCCACGTCGTCGCCGAACATGCCGGGCGACGACGCGATGATCTGGCCGAACTTCATGAAGGTCCCGCCGAGGTCCTGGAAGCTCTTGCGCAGCGGCCGGGCCAGCTGCGCCGCCGGGAGAGGCCCCTGGCGGATGGTGCGCAGCTGGCGGAAGACGGTCGGGGTGAAGTGGATGGCCACCACCTTGGCGATGGTCCGGCTGCGGCGGAGGAGCTCGCGGTGCGTGGGATCGGGCAGTTGCCGCGGGTAGATGCGCGGCACGTCCTCGGTCAGTGGGCGCCGTACCGGGGCCCGTTTCCGCACCTGGCGTGTCGCGCCGAGCGGTGCGTCCGCCGCGCCTTGGTTCACCGGGTCAGGGTAGGCGAGCCGCCGCCGCGCTCACCCATCGCCCTGGTGGGCCGTTACGAGAACGAGCCCTCGAGCGAGGCCAGGGCCGCCTTGTAGGTGTCGCCGAAGATGGGCGCCATCTCGTCGGGGGACACGTCGTAGGCCCAGATCACCCTGGAACCCCCACCGTCGGGCTCGACCGAGATGGTGGCGGTGTGCGCGTCGATGGGGACACCGTCCACGACCGAGTACGAGATGACGCGGTTCTCCTGGTCCCGGGCCAGCAGTCGCTCGCGGATCTCCATGCCGAACATGCCGATGACGCGGTCGTCACCCTCCATGCGGAACGACTCCAGGCCCGGGAACAGCACGCCGACGCCGGCAAAGTCACCCACCTTCTCCCAGACCTCGTCGGGTGTCGCTGCGATCGTCACGTCCACTGCGCCTGCTGCCATTGCGGCCTCCTCGTCGCTCTCCGGTTCCCCAACCTGAAGTCGCCGGTACAGTACTGCCGACCCGGTCCTTCCGCATGAGACCGGCCGCCAGGAGGGAGAGTGCCGATGGAGACACGCACGATCGGCTCGTTGAAGGTCAGCGTCGTCGGGCTGGGCTGCAACAACTTCGGCATGCGCATCGGGCGCAAGGAGACGGCGGCGGTGGTCGACGCCGCGCTGAGCGCCGGGATCAATTTCTTCGACACCGCCGACATCTACGGCGGGGCCAAGAGCGAGAGCTACCTCGGTGCCGCGCTGGGGGCGCGCCGGGACGACATCGTGCTGGCCACCAAGTTCGGGGCGCCCTACGAGGGGCACGAGGGAGGGGCCTCCGCCGCCTACGTGCGCACGGCAGTCGAGGACAGCCTGACCCGACTCGGCACCGACCGCATCGACCTGTACCAGTTGCACACCCCTGATCAGAAGACCCCGATCGCCGAGACGATCGGTGCGCTGGGCGAGCTCGTCGCCGAGGGCAAGGTCCGAGAGTTCGGCTGCTCCAACTTCAGCGTGGCCATGCTCACCGAGGCCGCGGGGACGCCGACCGGGAGCCCCGGGTTCGTCAGTGTGCAGAACCAGTACAACATCCTCCACCGAGAGCCCGAGAACGGCGTCCTCGAGCTGTGCGAGCGCACGGGAATGGCGTTCCTGCCCTACTTCCCGCTGGCCAGCGGGCTCCTCAGCGGCAAGTACCGGGCCGGAGAGGCGCCGCCCGAGGGCACCCGCCTGGCCGCCATGGGCGACCGCGCGGCCGGCCAGCTGTCCGACGAGCGGCTGACCGCGGTGGCCGCCCTCGACGAGCTGGCCGGGAGGGAGGGTCACAGCGTGCTCGATCTGGCCTTCGGCTGGCTGCTCGCGCGCCCCGCCGTGGCCTCGGTCATCGCCGGCGCCACCCGACCCGAGCAGATCGCGGCCAACGTCGCCGCGGGCGCGTGGCGCCCGGATGCCGACGTGCTGGCGGCGGTCGACACCATCGCGCCGCGCTAGCCGGCTGACGGCGAGGCTGCTCCCTACGGGCGGGACGCCCCCGTGGCCCCGGGCACGGCGCGCACCGGGGCCAGGCGGACCAACAGGTTGTAGGTGACGAGCGCGATGGCGAGGTGCATCGCCATCAGCACCAGCACCGCCTGCGACGGCTGACCCTGGTGCCAGATGTAGAGGTCCGGCACGAAGAGTACGAGCGTCACAACGATGGCCAGGCGGAAGAACAGCCAGCGGGGCGCCGAGCTGAGTCGTGCCACGACCGGCCAGCTGGCGCAGGCGATGAGCACGCCGATGATGGTGAGCTTGGAGTAGTCACTGAACGCGAAGTGCACGTAGCCCTTCGTCGCCGGGAACAATCTCTCCCCGACGAACACCAGCGCGGCGTCGGCGGCCAGCGACAGGACGACGGACAGGACCGTGGCGAGCGCCACCCGCCACCACGCCGGGGGCCGGTGCGCCACCGGGTACTCCACGCGGGCCCACGTCATGAGGCGATGCGTCACATAGGGAGAGGCCGCCATGCAGCCATCCTACGAATGGGCAGGACACTGCCGAATCAGCCGTGAGGCGGAATTGGGCAGCGAGTGCTCATCCTTGCGATGCAACCGACGTGCCGTCCGACTGCATCACGGCCGCTTCCAGGATCTGGATGTCGGGGGGCTGAATGGCGAGCGGTCCGCCCGCCACTGGGACCTGCCAGACCATGGACACGTACGGCGTCGGCTGCACGACCGAGCCGTTGGCACACGGAGGGGAGCCGGTGATGTCGAAGGGCATCGTGGGCGACGGGATGGCAGGCCCGCACACCTGGGTGCGGCGATGCCACTGGACGAGCGCGCCATAGGGCATCGGGATGCTCGTCACGGTGCTGGGGAGGATGTACATGGCGGCGGCGAGAACAGCCGCGCCCGACGGCGTCGTCACGTAGACGAGTCCGTCGACGTGCTGGGGGTCCAGCGTCCGCCGCGCCGCCTCGTTGCCCGCCACGGTGGCCGGATTCACGTACGTCACAACCGGGTAGTCCGTCGGTGAGGCAGGGACGTACCCGGCGGCCATCGCCGCCGCCGGCGTGGCGAGGTGCGAGACGGCCGCGCTGGTCGCCTGCACGTACTGCTCCGCCCCGATGTTCTCGGCCGCCGTCAGGCTCGGCGCGCAACCGCTCTCCGCCATATGGACATCGACCGGCCCGTTGTTGCCGTCAGCGAGCAGCGTGCTCGCCTCGGCCTGCGGGATGGCCGGGCCCGTGTAGTGCCAGTCGGGCGTGGTCGTGTTGAAGCCCGCCGCCGCGCTGGCGTCGGCCCCGTTCATGTCCATGCCGTTGCTGCCGCTCATGATCATGTACGGGGTGTTGGCCAGGTCGAGCCCGGAGATCTTCAGCCCGGTCTGGTGCGGCACGCAGGTGCTCGCGGTGGCTGACTGCGAAGCGACACTCGACCCGCCGCTACCACTCCCGTCCATGACCATGCCGGCCATGGCGCTGCCGGTCGACTCGGGTGCCGCCGCGGGATAGCTGGCGCTCAACGCCAGCGCGGCACCGAGTGCGGCGATGCCGAGGACGGCCACCGCCGGGCTCCGCCGCAGGATCTCGCCGGCGGGCGAGCGCCACGCCTCCCGCGAGACCACGACCGTCGGCACCATCGCCGCCGCCAGCAGGATCACCAGCGGCCCGGTGTTGGGGTCGGTGTCCGAGCCGCTGAAGACGTTGCCGATGAGGCCCTGGCCCGCGACCCACATGAGGAAGGAGAACAGCGCGCCGGCGCCCAGGAACCAGCCGGGTCGGCGGGCCACCAGGGGTCCGAGGCCGATGGCCACGGAGACGGCGGCCAGGAGCCAGGCCGTCTGGGTCCCGGTGGTCGAGAAAAGGTGGCCGAGGTTGGTGAGGAAGTGGGCGTACCAACCGGGCACGCCCGCGGCCATGCCCACGATGGCGCTCTGGACCGACGTGGTGGTGCGGTTGGCGGGCAGCAGGAACAGCACGGCGGCCAGGGACCAGTAGCCGGCCCACACGGCCAAGGGCGTGACGGTGCGGCCGATGCCCTGGGCGGCGGCCGACGAGGCCACCCCCGCCGGGCGGTCGCTCCAGTCGACCCACCGGCGCGGTGGCCGGGGCCAGGCCATGAGGCCCACGAGCCCGTACATGAACGCCGACCCCGGTGCACCGGTGAGCGCGCTGGACGTGCCGGTCAGGAGCATCCCCAGGCCCTCGCCGATGACCCAGACGCCGAGGACCCACCCGAACGACACGGCCAACGCGGGACGCACCGTGCGGCGGAACAACAGTCCGACGCCGATGCAGAGTTGGATGAGTGCGAAGAAGGTGTTCCACACCGCGACGTCGGGGGCCACGAAGTTCCCGATGTGCGTGATGAGATCACCGAGGACGAAGGGCTGCCCTCTGGCGTTGGGCAGGATGAACGAGTCCACGAAGCCCCGTCCGAACATGAAGGGCTGGAACTGCAGAGCCGCGTCGAGGATCCACAGCAGGCCCAGGATGACCTGGAGCACCCGTTGGGAGCGGACGGCGAGCGGGAAGCGGCTCGGCGCCTCCTCTTCCTCCTGCGTCTCCCGGTGGCGGTCCATGCCCAGACTTACGCTACCGGCGGCCTGTCGGATGGCCTGGTCAGGGCAGCTCGCAGTCCTCCGACGTGTTGCGTGGAGTGCGGGGGACTCCCCGCCCCGCTTGCCGCGCCCGGGGCCACCGCGCCGGACAGACCCGGTCTCAGGCGTCGTTGACCGCGGCCACCAGCTTCTGCAGGGTGTCCTTGGCGTCCCCGAAGAGCATTGTCGTCTTCGGGTCGTAGAGCAGGTCGTTGTCGATGCCGGCGAAGCCGGGCCGCATGGAGCGCTTGAGGAAGACGATGTTCTCGGCCTCGTCGGCGTGGATGATGGGCATGCCGTAGATGGGGCTGCCCGGTGTCGACTTGGCCGCCGGGTTGACGGTGTCGTTCGCCCCCACCACCAGCGCCACGTCGGCCGTCGCCATTTCGGCGTTGGCCTCGTCCATCTCCTTGAGCTCGTCGTAGGGCACGTTGGCCTCGGCCAGCAATACGTTCATGTGCCCGGGCATGCGGCCGGCCACGGGGTGGATGGCGAAGAACGTGTCGACACCGCGCGCCGAGAGCGCGTTGGCGAGCTCGCGCACCGTGTGCTGGGCCTGGGCGACCGCCAGGCCGTAGCCCGGGATGATGACGACCTTGCGCGCGTAGGCCAGCAGCACGCCCACGTCCTCGGGTGTCCCCGTGCGCACAGGGCGCGCCGCGTCGCCTTCCTCGCCCCCGGTGGCCGTGATGACCGAGCCGAACACGCTGAAGAGGATGTTCGGCAGCGAGCGGCCCATGGCGCTGCTCATGAGCCTGGTCAGGATGATCCCCGAGGCACCGACCAGGGTGCCCGCCACGATCAGCAGATCGCTGTCGAGCACGAAGCCCGAGGCTGCCACGGCCAGGCCGGTGAACGAGTTCAGCAGCGAAATCAGGACCGGCACGTCCGCGCCACCGATGGGTAGCACGAAGATCACGCCCAGCACGAGTGCCAGCACCAGGATGATCCAGACGTACACGATGCTCCCGGTGACGAGCGCCAGGATGACCATGACCCCGATGGCCGCGCCGACCAGCGCATTGATCACCTGCTGGCCCGGGTAGGTGATCGGCCGTCCCGTGATCAGCTCCTGCAGCTTGATGAACGCGATCGCGCTCCCCGAGAACGACACCGACCCGATCAGCACGCCCAGTAGCACCTCGGCGGTGACGTAGACGGCGGGTTGGAGCCCCAGCGAGTGCAGGTGCAGCAGCTCGACGATGGAGATCAGCGCGGCGGCGCCGCCACCCACTCCGTTGAAGATGGCCACCAGCTGGGGCATCGCAGTCATCTTCACGAAGCGGGCCACCGGCACGGCAATGGCCGCGCCGAGCACCATGGCGATGAGGGCCAGCACGAGATTCCAGCCCGAGTGCCGCAGCGTCGGCAGGGTGAAGGTCATTCCGATGGCGAGGGTCGCTGCCGCGGCACCGACGAGGTTGCCGCGCCGGGCGTGGCGGGGCGAGCTCAGTCCCTTCAGGGCGAAGATGAAGCCGGCGATGGCGACCAGGTAGGCCAGGTCGCGCGCGGTCGTCAGGGTGAAGGAGACGGCCAGCATCAGGCAGCGCCCCCGCCGGCCTCGGTATTCCCGGACGGCGTGGGAGGCGTGGGCGGCGCGGGCGGCGCGGGCGGCGCGTCCTCGGCCTTGGCGGCCCGCGACCCGGCCCGGTCACCCGGCTTGGCCTTGAACATCTCGAGCATGCGGTCGGTGACCACGAAGCCGCCCACCACGTTCAGCGTGGCCAGGAAGACGGCGATGAACCCGAGCACGACCTCGGCCGTGCCGTGGGCCTCTCCCATGATCGTCAACGCGCCGACCAGCACGATGCCGTGGATGGCGTTCGACCCCGACATCAGCGGGGTGTGCAGGATGCTCGGCACCTTCGAGACGACCTCGATCCCGACGAAGGCGGCCAGCACGAAGATCGTCAGGTAGCCGACGATCCCGGTGGTCGACCCGCCGGTCGGCGTCGACTGCAGCAACAAAGCGATCACGACTGCGCTCCTTGTGTCCCGCCCGGTGTCCCGCCGAGCAGCTCCACCGCCGCCGGCGCCACGGCGGCGCCGTCGCGCAGCACGCACATGCCGGTCACGATCTCGTCGTCCCAGTCCGGCGCCAGGGCGCCCTCGGGGCCCATCAGGCCGAGCACGTTGGCCACGTTGCGGGCGAAGAGGAAACTGGCATGGGTCGGCATGCCCGAAGGCGGGTTGGCCATGCCCACGATGTGGACGCCGTTGTGCTCCACCACCTCGCCCGCCTTGGTGAGCTCGCAGTTGCCGCCCTGGTCCGCCGCCATGTCCACCACGACGGCACCCTCGAACATGCCCTCGACCATCGTGGTGGTGAGCAGCACGGGAGCCTTGCGCCCCGGCACGGCGGCGGTGGTGATGACCACGTCGGAGCGCCCGACCTCCTCGGCCAGCGCGGCGCGCTGACGGTCGAGTTCCTCGGGAGTGAGCTCGCGGGCGTAGCCACCGGCCCCCTCGGCCGAGACGCCGGTGTCGAGGAAGGTGGCGCCGAGACTCTCGGCCTCCTCCTTGGCGGCTGCCCGCACGTCGTAGGCCTTGACCACGGCACCGAGCCTCCGGGCCGTGGCGATCGACTGCAGGCCGGCGACGCCGACACCCATCACGAGCACCTTGGCCGGCGGGACCGTCCCCGCCGCCGTCATGAACATCGGGAAGAACTTGGCCAGGTGCTCGGCCGCGGTCAGGCCCGCTCGATACCCCGACACCGTCGCCTGTGAGCTCAGGGCATCCATGCCCTGGGCCCGGCTGATGCGCGGGAGGAGGTCGAAGCTGAAGACGGTCGCCTTCTTGGCGGCCAACGCGCGCACGGCGTCGCCGGCCTGGGCCACTCCGAAGAAGCTCAGCAGCGCGGCGCCCTGGGGCACCGCCGCTGCGTCGTCGGCGCTCGGCGGATTCACCCGCACCACCAGCCCGGCGCCGGCCAGCGTCGACGCGGCGTCGGGGGCCACGGTCGCACCGGCTTCGGCATAGGCGCGGTCGCTGAACGCGGCCTCCGTACCGGCGCCCGCCTGCACGCAGACGTCCCAGCCTGCACTGACCAGCCTCTTGACCACGTCGGGGACGAGGGCCACGCGGCGCTCTCCCGGACGGGTCTCGGTGGGGACCGCCAATTTCACGGTCGTTCTGTCTAGCAGCTGACCCCCCGTGTGCCCCTAATCGGGGCGTCCACGCACGCTCGGGTCGCCCTCAGGTCCCACCCACGGCACCCAGATAGGGCGGGGGCTCCCCACCGCCATTGACGACCAGGTTGGCACCGGTGACGTAGGAGGCGGCGGCGCTCGAGAGGTACAAGCAGGCCTCGGCGACATCAGCCGGCATGCCCATCCGGCCCAGGGGCACGGTGGCGGCCGCCCGCTCCATGCCCTCGGGCCCGCCGTAGAAATCGTCGCCGGCACCCGTGTCGAGCAGCCCGGCGGTGACGCAATTGACCCGCACGAGGGGGGCCCACTCGACGGCCAGCGTCGCCGTCAGATTGATCAGGCCCGCCTTCGCCGCGCCGTAGGCGGAGGCACCGGGCGACGGGCGCATGCCCGACACGCTGGACACGTTCACGATGGCGCCGCCGTCCTCCTGCACCGCCATCACCTTGTGGGCCGACTGGGCGCACCACAGCGGCGCCAGCAGGTTGAGGTTGACGATGGCCTCGACGAAGCGCGGCGACGCGTCGGCGGCCAGCACGTGGGGCGAGCCGCCCGCGTTGTTGACCAGCACGTCGAGCCGGCCGAAGTGCTCGACCGCCTTGGCGATGACCCGTTCGGCGTCGGGCGGCTTGCGGACGTCGGCTGCGACGAACACCGCCCCTTCGACCTCGGTCTCGTGGCGCCCGCAGGCGACGACGTGCGCCCCGGCACCGGCGAACGCCGCCACGATCCCGGCCCCGACCCCACGCGAACCGCCCGTCACCACGACCACACGCTCGCTGAAGTCATAGATCGGCAGAGTCACCGGGCAAACCCTACGGCACCCCCCGGCCGGCGGGTCGGGCCACCGCAGAGGTCCGCGTTGGCCCGGCTGCGCACGCTGGCCTAAGTTCGCTGCGGCTTTCTGACGCGGCGTCAGGGCCGAGACGAGGAGAACCCGGCGCCCATGCCCATCGATGTGATCCAGGAGCACGACGGGATCGCCGAAGTGGTCATCGACCACCCCCCGGTCAACGCGCTCGACGTGGCGGGCTGGTTCGCGCTGGCCGACGCGCTGGTCGCGGCGGGCCGGGTCCCCACCAACCGGGTCACCATCCTGCGGGCGACCGGGCGCGGCTTCTGCGCCGGCGTCGACATCAAGGAGATCAACGCCAAGGGTGACGAAGCGCTCGTCGGGGTGAACCGGGGTTGCGCCGCCGCTTTCGCCGCCGTCTACGACTGCGAGGTGCCCGTGATCGCCGCCGTGCAGGGGTTCTGCCTCGGCGGCGGCATCGGCCTGGCCGGGAATGCCGACATGATCGTCGCCTCGGAGGACGCCACCTTCGGGCTGCCCGAGGTGGACCGTGGCGCCCTCGGCGCCGCCACCCACCTGGCCCGGCTGGTCCCCCAACACGCCATGCGCAAGATGGTCTACACGGCCAAGCCGATCACCGCCGCCGAGCTGGCGGCTTACGGATCGGTCGCCGCCGTGGTGCCGCCGGACCGGCTCCGGTCGGCCGCGCTCGAGCTGGCCACCGACATCGCCGCCAAGAGCCCGACCATCATCCGCCGGGCCAAGGAGTCGCTCAACGGCATCGACCCCGTCGACGTGAAGCGCAGCTATCGCTACGAGCAGGGCTTCACCTACGAGCTGCACGTGCGCGGTGTGGCCGACGAGCAGCGGGCCGCCTTCGTCGAGAAGCGCGACGCCGACACCTCCCAGTGAGTTTCTGCGTGAGCACCTGATGGCCGACAAGCGCACCACCATTGACGACATCGTGGGCGAGCTCCGCTCCGGCATGACGATCGGCATCGGGGGCTGGGGCTCGCGCCGCAAGCCCATGGCCGTCGTGCGCGCCATCTGCCGATCTGACCTGGCCGACCTCACCGTCGTCGCCTACGGCGGCCCCGACGTCGGGCTGCTCTGCGCCGCCGGCAAGGTGCGCAAGGTGGTGTGCGGGTTCGTCACGCTCGACTCCATCGCCCTCGATCCGCACTGGCGCGCCGCGCGCCAGCAGGGCCGGGTCGCGGTCATGGAGGTCGACGAAGGGATGTTCTTCCTCGGCCTGCAGGCGGCCTCCTGGCGCGTCCCGTTCCTGCCGACGCGGGCCGGGCTGGGGTCCGATGTCCTCACGGTCAACCCCGACCTCGAGCGGGTGCGCTCCCCCTACGGCGCCGGCCATCCGTATCTCGCCGACCCCGCCGACGCCGACGTCGAGCTGGTGGCCATGCCGGCCCTCCACCTCAATGCCGCCATCGTCCACACCAACCGGGCCGACGCCGCCGGCAACGGCCAGGTGCTGAGCCCGGACCCCTTCTTCGACCCGCTCTTCCTCGGTGCCGCCGAGCGCCGTTTCATGACCACCGAGTCCATCGTGGACAACGGCGCGCTCGCCGACGACGCCCACCCGCTCTCGAGCGTGCCGATCCACCGCATGCTGGTCGACGGCGTGGCCGAAGCGCCGGGGGGCGCGCACTTCACCGCCAATCCGCCCGACTACGGGCGCGACGAGGCGTTCCAGAAGGAGTACGCCGCCGCGGCCGCCGACCCCGCCGAGTGGGAAGCCTTCGCCAACCGCTACGTCCTGGTGGACGACGACGAGTACGGAGCCCGCCTCGCGGAGCGGTCGGCGACATGAGGCGACACGCCATGCGCCCAACCGGTGCGGCAACGCCATGAGTGACCCCGGCGGGACTCGCGCCGAGTCCTGTGTCATCGCCTGCGCGGAGGTCTGGCGCGAGGCGGGCGAGGTCATGGTCAGCCCGTTCGGCACCATCCCCGCCCTGGGTGCCCGGCTGGCCAAGCTCACCTTTTCGCCCGACATCGTCCTCACCGACGGTGAGGCGGCGCTGATGGTCGGTGCACCGCCCATCGCGACGCGGCCCGCCGACCTGGTGCGCGAGGCGACGATGCCCTACCGCAGCGTCTTCGACGTCGTGTGGTCGGGGCGCCGCCACATCATGATGATGGCAAGCCAGATCGACCGGACCGGCAACCAGAACATCTCGGCCATCGGCCCGCACGACCGGCCTAAGGTGCAGCTCGTCGGCGTGCGCGGCGCGCCGGGCAACTCGGTCAACCACCCCACCAGCTACTGGGTGCCCGACCACACGGTGCGCACCTTCGTGGAGCAGGTCGACGTGGTCAGCGGCGTGGGGTACGCACGGGCCGCCGCCGCCGGCCCGGGGGCCACGCGCTTCCACGACATCCGCCGCGTCGTTTCGAACCTCGGTGTGTTCGACTTCGAGACCCCCGACCGCACCATGCGCCTCCGCTCGCGCCATCCCGGCGTCAGCGTCGAAGACGTCGTGGCCGCCACCGGCTTCCCGCTCACCATCCCCGATGACGTCGCCGAGACCCGACCACCCACGGCCGGGGAGCTCGACCTGGTGCGCGTCGTGCTGGATCCCGACGCGCTGCGCGACCGCGAGGTGCGGAGCTGAACGCCGACGCCGGGACGCCACTACACCCGGCGCTCCACACCGAGCTGTGCGAACGGATCGGCGTGCGCTACCCGCTGGTGCAGACCGGCATGGGGTGGGTGGCCGGGCCGCGCCTGGTGGCCGCCACCACGCAGGCGGGCGGGCTGGGCATCTTGGCCTCGGCCACCATGAGCCTCGACGAGCTGGCGACGGCCATCGCCGAGGTGCGTCGCCGCACCACGGGCGCGTTCGGCGTGAACCTGCGCACCGACGTGGCCGACGTCCACGAGCGCATCGAGCTCATGATCGAGACGGGGGCCCGGGTGGCCAGCTTCGCCCAGGCGCCCAACCCGGCTCTCGTCACCCGTTGCAAGGAGGCGGGGCTGTTCGTGATGCCCACCGTGGGTGCCCGCCGCCACGCCGAGAAGGTGGCCGAGTGGGGCGTCGACGCCGTCATCGCCCAGGGCGGGGAGGGGGGCGGGCACACCGGCACCGTGCCCACGACGCTCCTCCTCCCCCAGGTCGTCGACGCGGTGGGCGACCGCGTGCTCGTCCTCGGGGCCGGCGGTTTCTTCAATGGGCGCGGGCTCGTCGCCGCGCTGTCCTACGGCGCGGCCGGCGTCGCCATGGGGACCCGGTTCCTGCTCTCGGCCGAGAGCCGGGTGCCCGACGCGGTCAAGGCGCTCTATCTCGGCACTCCGGTGACGGGCACGGTTGTCACCACCAAGGTCGACGGCGCGCCCCGAGCGCGTCGTGCGCACCGACCTGGTCGACCGCCTGGAGTCGCAGTCGTGGCTGCGCGCGCTGCCGCGGGCGCTGCAGAACGCCTACCGCTTCCGCCAGGAGTCCGGCGCCACCTTCACGTCACTGCTCCGTGAGGGGCGCGCCATGAAGGAGGGCAACGAGCTCACCTGGGCCCAGGTGGTGATGGCGGCCAACGCCCCCGTGATGACGAAGGCGGCGTTGGTCGAGGGGCACACGGACGTCGGCGTGCTCCCGACCGGTCAGGTCGTGGGCGTGATCGAGTCTCTGCCCGCGGTCGCCGACATCATCGCCGACGTCATGCGCGAGGCGGACGCCGTGCTGCGGGGGTGGAGCGCCTAAGCGCTGTCGCCGTTGCCGTTGCCGTTGCTCGCGTGGGCGGCGTTGCCCTGGGCCACGCGACGCAACAGGTTCGACACCCGCTGGTGCGTCACCCCGAACAGGTGGGCGATGCTCGGGATGCTCTGGCCCTCGGCGCGCAGCGCCACCACGAGCGACCGACGGAGATAGCCGCTGGCCTCGGACTGCCGGCGCAGGATCGTGCTCACCAGCTGCACCGTCCCAGGCTCCTCCTCGTCCCCGAGGATCGCCTTCCATTCACGCCCGTTCTCACGGGCCAGACGGACCTCGGCGATACGCTTCGAGAGCAGTCGCTCACTCTCGGCGTTCTGCCGCAGCACGGACTCCAGCTCGTCGAGGGCGTTGAGCACCTCGTCCGAGCCGGCCGCGCTCCGGTCGTCGTTTTGGTCCGGCATTGGGCTCTCTGCTCCTCTTGGCTGCGCCTCTTCCGAACGCAGCTCCATCACATCGGTGGCCAACATGCAGTGGTCCCTCCAATCAGGGGGTCGTCCGCGCCGACCCCGTAATCAGACGACTCACGCGTTCGCCAGCCTAAGCAGGCGACGCTCGCGTGTGGCGTCAGCCGTCCAATACCCGAAAAGGTCGGCCTCACACACGATGCGTGCCCGCGGGGCCGAACTTCCCCGCTACCTGGGTTTCAGCGACTCAACACGACGGAGGAGCCGTGGCCGAACAGGCCCTGGTTTGCCGTAACTGCGACCCGGGCCCCCTCCACCTGGTGCCCGGTGGCCGCGCCCCGGAGCTGCCAGACGCACTCGCACACCTGGGCGATCGCCTGGGCCGGGATCGCCTCGCCGAAGCACGACAGGCCGCCCGACGGGTTGACCGGCACCCGGCCGCCCAGTTTGGTCGCGCCGTCGCGCAGCAGCTTCTCCGCCTCGCCCTCACCGCACAGGCCGATGTCCTCGTACCAGTCGAGCTCGAGAGCGGAGGAGAGGTCGTAGACCTCGGCCAGGTCGACATCTTCGGGCCCGATGCCGGCCTCCGCGTAGGCCGCGGTGGCAATGGAAGGCCGGAAGCCGGCGGCGGTGGCCGCGTCGTGCCCGGCGGTCGACGCGGCCGAGTCGGTCGAGAAGTTCGGCATCTCGATCACCGTGTTGGGGAACGTCGGCGTCACGGTCGAGACGGCATCAATGGTCACGAGCGGGTCCACACCACCGGCGTGGCGCCGGGCGAACTCCATGGAGGTGAGCACCAGCGCCGCCCCCCCGTCCGAGGTGGCGCAGATCTCCAGGAGGCGCAGGGGGTCGGCCACCATGGGCGAGCCCAGGACCTCGTCCACGGTCACCTCCTTGCGGTAGCGCGCGTAGGGGTTGGCCAGTCCGTGCCGCGCGTTCTTGACCTTGACCTGTGCGAAGTCCTCTTCGGTCGCCCCGAAGCGGTCCATGCGCCGCCGGGCGTACAGACCGAAGTAGGTCGGGTTGGTGGCGCCCATGAGATGGAAGCGCAACCAGTCGGGATCGTCCTTGCGCTCGCCGCCGCCGACCGGCGCGAAAAAGCCTTTCGGTGTCGTGTCCGCGCCGACCACCAGTGCCACGTCGCACAGTCCCGCCAAAATCTGCGCCCGCGCGTTGGCGATGGCCACCGCACCCGAGGCACAGGCGGCGTAGACGCTCGAGACCCGCGCCCCGGTCCAGCCCAACGCCTGCGCGAAGGTGGCTCCCGAGACGAAGCCGGGGTAGCCGTTGCGGATGGTGTCGGCCCCCGAGACGAACTGCATGTCACGCCAACCGAGGCCGGCGTCCGCCATGGCATCCCTCGCCGCGGCCAGCCCGTACTCGACGAAGGGCCGCCCCCACTTGCCCCACTCGTGCATGCCGGCGCCGAGCACGGCCACCTTCTTCTCGTCGGGCACGGTCAGGCCTCCCCGCCGGTCGCTCCGGCGCCGAGCGGCCGCCACTTCCACACGAGGTAGTCGCGGTCGTCCTCCGAGTACAGGGTGTCGACGACCAGCTCGACCTCGTCGCCCACGGTCAGCTCGTCAACCGTGACACCGGCCACCACCTGGCCCATGACGACCAGCTTCTCCGCCGCCAGCTCCACCGCGGCCAGGCAGAACGGGATGTAGGGGTCCGCCGCCACGTACGGCGCCGGCGGCTGGTAGCGGGCGTCGGTGTAGGACCAGATCCGGCCGCGCCGGGAGAGTTCGACGGTCTCGAAGGTGGTGGAGCCGCAGTCGGGGTTCCGGCAGTAGCCGGCCTCCGCCGGGAAGGCGTAGGTCCCGCACTCCGCGCAGCGCGACCCGAGCAGTGCTGGCGCCTCACCGTCGCCGCCGGTGGTGAACCAGCCCTCGACCGCGGGGAGGCGCGTCGTGGCGGCCATCAGCCGATCCGCTCCAGAATCGTGGCGTTCGCCTGCCCGCCGCCCTCGCACATGGTCTGCAGCCCGTAGCGGGCGCCCGTGCGCTCCATCTCGTTGAGCAGCGTCGCCATGAGGCGCGCGCCCGAGCAGCCGGTGGGGTGGCCGATGGCGATGGCACCACCGTTGGGGTTCACCTTCGCCATGTCGGGCCGATACTCGCGCTCCCACGCCAGCACGACCGAGGCGAAGGCCTCGTTGATCTCCACCAGGTCCATGTCGTCGAGCGACAGCTTCGCCTTGCTCAGCACCAGCTCGGTGGCGGGGATGACCGCTGTCAGCATGATCTGGGGATCGTTGGCCGCCACGGCGAAGGTGTGGAAGCGCGCCCGGGGCCGCAGCCCCAGGGAGGACGCCCGCTCCTCGCTCATGATCAGCACGGCCGCGGCGCCGTCGGAGATCTGCGAGGACGTCCCCGCCGTCACGGTGCCCGTCTCGGAGAAGGCAGGCTTCAGGCCGGCCAGCTTCTTGAGCGAGGTGTCGCGCCGCACCCCCTCGTCGGCGCTCAACAGCCCGCTCACTTCGGCCGCCCCCGGGACGTCAGGGTGCACCCGCGCCTCGAGGGGCACGATCTCGGCGTTGAAGCGGCCCTCGTCCGCCGCCTTTGCCGTCCGCTGGTGCGAACGCAGCGCGAACTCGTCCATCTCCTCACGCGTGATCTTCCAGCGCCGGGCGATCTCCTCCGCGCACTCACCTTGATGGATGAGCTCGAAGCGCTCCTTGTAGAGAGGGCCGTAGGCCTCGCCCGGCCCCGGCTCGGTGGTCGACCCGATGGGCACGCGGCTCATCGACTCCACGCCGGCCCCGATGGCCACGTCCATGGCCCCGGCCATGACGGCCTGGGCGGCGAAGTGGATGGCCTGCTGCGCCGAGCCGCACTGGCGGTCGACGGTGGTCCCCGGAACCGACTCGGGAAAACCCGCGGCCAGGGCGGCGTTGCGGGCGATGTTCATCGCCTGCTCCCCGACCGTCATGGTGCAGCCCATCACGACGTCCTCCACCAGCGAGGGGTCCAGGTCGTTGCGGGCCAGCAGGGCGGCGAGGGGCTGGGCGGCCAAGTCGGTGGCGTGCCAACCGGAGAGGCGACCCCCGCGGCGGCCCACCGGGGTTCGGACGGCGTCGACGATCACGGCGTTGGGCATGAGGGAGCAATTCTGACGCCGAATCAGATCGAGCGCCAGACGTGGGCGCCCCCCGCCGGCCGAGGGTGGGGCCCAGCCTTGGCATCGCCGGGGGCGCTGTGGAAGATTCCCTCCGTCATGGACCTGACTTTCAGCCCGGCAGACGAGACCTTCCGGGCCGAGGCCCGGGCCTGGCTGGCCGCGCACGTCCCTCCCGACCCCCTGCCCTCGCTCGATACCGCAGAGGGCTTCGAGGCCCACCGGGCCTGGGAGCGCGCCATGTTCGAGGACCGCTGGTCCGTGGTCAGCTGGCCCGCCGAGTACGGCGGGCGCGATGTCGGGATCTTCGAGTGGCTCGTCTTCGAGGAGGAGTACTACCGCGCCCGGGCGCCGACGCGGGTCAGCCAGAACGGCATCTTCCTGCTCGCGCCCACCATGCTCGAGTACGGGACCGAGGCCCAGAAGGCGCGCTACCTGCCGCCCATGGCCGCCGGTGACGAAATCTGGTGCCAGGGCTGGTCCGAGCCCGATGCCGGCAGCGACCTGGCGGGCATCCGCTCGCGGGCGTCCCGCGACGCCGCGGGCGACGGTTGGATCCTCAACGGCCAGAAGACCTGGGCCAGCCGCGGCGCGTTCGCCGACTGGTGCTTCGGCATCTTCCGCACCGACTCCGACGCCGAGCGCCACCGCGGGCTGACCTACTTTCTCGTCGCCATGGGCTCACCCGGGGTCACGGTGCGCCCGATCCCCCAGATCGACGGCGAGACGGGATTCGCCGAGATCTTCTTCGACAACGTCGAGGTGTCCGAGGACCAGGTCCTCGGCGAGGTGGGCGCCGGCTGGTCCGTCGCCATGGCCACGGCCGGGTCCGAACGCGGCCTCTCGCTGCGCAGCCCGGCGCGCTACACCGAGGCAGCCGACCGCCTCGTCCAGCTCTTCCGTCAGCGCGGCGGCCCGGCCGCATCCGCCGATGCGGTGGCACAGGCCCACATGGACGCCGAGGCCTACAAGCTGCACACGTACTGGACGGCGTCGAGGGTGGCGCGCGGCCACGCCGTGGGCCCGGAGGCCAGCTGCAACAAGATCTTCTGGTCCGAGACTGACGTCGCCATCCACACCACCGCGCTCGACCTGCTCGGCCCCGAGGCCGAGCTGCTCGAAGCCGGTGCCCCGGGCGAGTGGCTCGACGGCTATCTCTTCTCGCTCGCCGGGCCGATCTACGCCGGGACCAACGAGATCCAGCGCAACGTGGTGGCCGAGCGCCTGCTCGGTCTGCCGCGGGGCTGAGGCCACGCGCCGTGGACTTTGCGTTCACCGACGAGCAGGAGGCGCTGCGCGAGGGCGTGCGCACGGTCCTCGACACCGAGTGCACCCCCGACGCGCTGCGCGCCTTCGAACTGGCCGACGAGGCCGGGCGGGCGGCCCAAGCGGAGAACCGCTGGGCCGTCCTGGCCGAGCTGGGCGCGCCCGCGCTCGTCGTGCCCGAGGCCGCCGACGGGCTGGGCCTGACCGACGTCGACCTCGTGGGCGTGCTGGAGGAGGCGGGGCGGGTCGCACTGCCCGAGCCGCTGCTCGAGACGGCGGCACTGGCCGCACCCACGCTCGCTGCGCTGCTCCCCGACCCCGCCGCGACGTCCGCACTGGCCGCACTCGTGCGGGACGACGTGAGCTTCGCCGTCGGCGGCATCGACGTGACGCCGGCGGGGATCGTGTCGCCGACAGCGGTGTCGGCCGACGGGACGTTGCGCACGCCCCGCGTCGTTGGCGCGCGCGGCGCGTCCATGCTGCTGCTGGCGTGCCGCGACGCCGACTCAGGCTGGCAGCTGCACGCCGTGCCCGCGTCCTCGAACACCGCCTTCCGCACGCCCGCGCTGAGTGCGTCCCGAGATCTCTCCACCGTGCACTGGCCCCTGGTTTCGGACACCCTCCTGGCCTACGGCGTCGCCGCCGAGGCCGCGGTGTCGTTGTTGGCCGACCGCGCCGCCGCAGGGACGGCCGCGCTGCTCATCGGCCTCGCCGACCGCATGGTCGCGCTGACGGCGGCCTACGCCAGGGAACGCCACCAGTTCGGCAAGGCGATCGGCAGCTTCCAGGCCGTCAAGCACCTGCTCGCCAACGCGCGGGTGGCGCTCGAGTTCGCCCGGCCCGCGACCTACCGCGCCGCCTGGTCATTGGCCACGGCCCAGCCCACGCTCTCCCACGACGCCTCCATGGCCAAGGCCATGGCGTCGGACGCGGCCGACCTGGCCGCCCGGGTGGCTCTCCAGGTCCACGGCGCCATCGGCTACACCTGGGAGTGCGACCTCCATTTCTTTTTGAAGCAGACGTGGGCGCTGTCGCGGGCCTGGGGCGACGCCGGCACCCACCGCCGGCTTGTGCTGGCCCAGGCGCGAACCGGCTGACTCAGCACCGGAGTGCGGCGATCACTCCGGCCGCCGGTGCTCCAGGGCTCTCACCCGCTTGCGCAGTGCGCTGACTTCACTGAGCAAGGCACCGACCAGCTCGTCATTCGTCAGCTTGTAGACCTTGCCGTTCTCCCACTCGTCCCAGTCAAAAACCTCAGGTTCGGCCATCGCCCAACGATACGCTCCGCTCGGTGCAGTGGCCCGGAGCGCCACGTTGGGGTCCCGCGTGGAGCGGGCGTCGGCTGGTCGGGCTCCGCGGGCGACGGGCCGGTTCGATCAGGTGTGGCCGGACTTACGCGAATTCCCGGCAGCAGAGTCCCGAACGCGCCGGTGGAGTTCGAGACGTACCAGGTTCCGTTCTGCTTGACCAGCTCCCCGCTGGTGCTGCTGCCATCGCATTGTTCGTCCTCGCACGCCGTGATTCGAAGCTCGGCTTTGCCGTGCTGGACCCGACATTCGAGACCATGTAGGAGAAGTCCTTGAACGTCACCTTTTCTGAGCCAGCTTTGCTCAACGTCTTGTTGCAGTCCGCCTGTTCGCTGGGCTCAGCCACGGCGCAGGCACCTGACCAGTTGCCGCGCTGGACAGCCGACGTGGACGTGGACATCACGTCACTCGGAGAGGACGATCCGGCGGAGGAGCCTCCTCCACACGCAGCGAGGCCAACCGCAGCGGCGGGCGCAACAACGAGGAAGATCGCTTGCTTCATGCCCCCTCCTCCCCGACATCCGCCTCGCGGCATGCCGGTCCCTCGAGCGGATGACCGCCCGTCCCAGGTGGCCAATTCGGCATGAGGGTTGCGGTCCCTTGACTCAATGAAGCATCAACCTCACACCAGGGCGTCAGGAGCATCGACCCCACGGCACGGCAATGTCCGATTTCCGCCAGTAATTGGCACAACGCTGTGGCACGCTGGCACCCGTGATTGAGGACCCGGACCGCTGCTACCAGGCGGCGCACAGCAAGGACGCCCGCTTCGACGGCTGGTTCTTCTGCGCCGTCACCTCGACCGGGATCTACTGCCGTCCCAGCTGCCCGGCCCGCACCCCCAAGCGGGAGAACATGCGCTTCTACGCCACCGCCGCGGCCGCCCAGCAGGCCGGGTTCCGCGCCTGCCTGCGCTGCCGCCCCGACGCCACGCCGGGCTCACCCGAGTGGAACGTCCGGGCCGACGTGGTGGCCCGCGCCATGCGGCTGATCCGCGACGGCGTCGTCGACCGCGAGGGCGTCGAGGGTCTGGCCGGTCGTCTCGGCTACAGCACGCGCCAGCTCAATCGCCTCATCACGGGCGAAGTCGGGACCGGGGCCCTGGCCCTGGCCCGGGCCCAGCGCAGCCAGACGGCGCGCATCCTGCTGGAGACGACCGACCTGCCGGTCGCCCACGTGGCCTTCGCCGCCGGCTTCTCCAGCGTGCGCCAGTGCAACGACACCGTGCGCCAGACCTTCGCCGACACACCGAGCGGGCTGCGGGCTCGGGCGGCGCGCACCGCGCTGGGCCGCCGCGCCCGCCGGGCGCCGGCCACCCAGGCCATCCGGCTGCGGTTGCCCTGCCGGCAACCGTTCAACCCCGCCTCGGTCCTCGACTTCCTCGGCGGGCGCGCCCTGCCCGGCGTCGAGTCGCTCGACGGTGCGTCCTACACGCGCAGCCTGCGCCTGCCCCATGGGCACGGCATCGTGACGCTGCGCGCGCCGGAGGCGGCGGGCGACGACGGCCCCGCCCACGTGGAGGCCGAGCTCGTCCTCTCGGATCTGCGCGACCTACACACCGCCGTGGCGCGCTGCCGCCAGCTGCTGGACCTCGACGCCGACCCCGTCGCCATCTGGGAGGCGCTGCGCGGCGATCCACTCGTGGGTGCCCTGGTGCGGGGCGATCCCGGGCGCCGCGTGCCGGGCGCGGCCGACGGTTTCGAGCTCGCCGTGCGCGCCGTCATCGGCCAGCAGGTCTCGGTCCCCGGGGCGCGGACCGTCGCCGGGCGGCTCGTGCTGGCGGCCGGCGACGCCCTCCCCGCGCCCGCCGGGACGGTCACCCACCTCTTCCCCACCCCGGCCGCGCTCGTGGAGCTGGCCGGGCGCGACCCGGGCACCTTCCCCATGCCGGCCGGCCGGCGGCGCGCCCTGGTGGCGCTGGCCCAAGCGGTGGACGCCGGCGACGTGGTCATCGACCCGGGAGCCGATCCCTCCGAGTTGCGGGCCTCCCTGATGGCGCTCCCCGGCATCGGCCCCTGGACGGCCGAGTACGTCGCCATGCGGGCATTGCGCGACCCCGACGCCTTCATGCCGACGGATCTGGGCATCCGACGGGCGGCGGTCTCTCTCGGCCTGCCCGACGACCCGACACATCTGCGCCAACGCACCGAACGCTGGCGGCCCTGGCGCAGCTACGCCATGGCCCACCTCTGGTCGATGCCCGCGGCGGCCACACCGCAGCTCCCCACCCGACGTACGAAAGGACGTGCCGCATGACCGCTACCGCCACGCACACTGCCATGATGCCGTTGGATACCCCAATCGGGCAGATCGTCCTGGAAAGCGACGGCGACGTGCTGATCGGCCTCCGCCTCCCGAGCGATCGGGGCCTGGGTCGCCGGGACGAAGAGTCGCCCATTCTGAAGGAGACGGCCACGCAGCTCGAGGAGTACTTCGCCGGAGAGCGCACCGAGTTCGATCTGCGCATGGAGCTCGACGGCACCCCATTCCAACGCGAGGTGTGGGCCGAGCTGACACGCATCCCCTACGGCCAGACCATCAGCTACGGCGAGCTGGCCCGCCGAGTCGGGCGACCCAAAGGGCCTCGGGCAGTGGGTCAGGCCAACGGCCGGAACCCGATTGCCATCATCGTGCCCTGCCACCGCGTGGTGGCCAGCAACGGCATCGGCGGCTACGGCGGCGGCCTCACGTGCAAGCGCGCACTGCTCGCGGTGGAGGGAGTCACGGCATAGGGTGCGCCGATGGAAACCGCCCGGAGTGTGCACGACGCGTTCGACCTGACGGGCCGCGTGGCCCTCGTGACCGGTGCCGGCAGCGGCATCGGGCGCACGACCGCCGAGGTGCTGGCCGGCGCGGGCGCCACCGTCGTGTGCGCGGACATCGACGGCGCGACGGCATCCGACACCGCCGCCGGCATCCTGGGGCAGGGCGGCCGGGCCGAGAGCGCGGAGCTCGACGTGGCGGTGCGCGGTGCAGCCGCCACCCTCGTCAACCACATCGCGGCGCGCCACGGTGGGCTGCACATCATGTGCAACATCGCCGGAATCATGATCGACAGCTCCATCATCGACGTCGACCCCGACGAGTTCGACCGCATCCTGGCGGTGAACCTCAAGGGCGTGCTGTACGGATGCCAGGCCGCCGGCACGGTGATGGTGGCCCAGCGCGGCGGCTCCATCATCAACATGGCCTCGGCGGCGGTCCTGTCACCGGCACCGGGCGTCGGGCCCTACGCCATCTGCAAGGCGGGCGTCGCCCAGTTGACCAAGTCGATGGCGGTCGAGGTCGGCAAGCGCGGCGTGCGGGTCAACTCCGTCGCACCGGGCTTCATCCCGACGAACATGACGGCGCGCTACTACACGAACCCCGACGGCACCGTGAACGAGGAGTCCAAGGCCGCCGCGCTGGCGCCCATGGCGCGCTTCGCGCCGTTGCGGCGCGTGGGCGAGACCAACGACGTGGCCTACGGCGTGTTGTATCTCGCCTCGGACGCCAGCAGCTTCGTCACGGGGCAGCTGCTCAGCCCCAACGGAGGCGTCTCCATGTCGTACTGAGCGGCCTCGGTGCAATCCCACTCCGCAGAGCGCGCCTGGGGCTACGACAGGCGCATCAGGTCGAACTGGCCCGTCGCGGTGTCGGAGACAACGACCGCCGGGCCTGGTCCGAGCAACGTGACGGCCGCACCGACCCCGACCGGATCGGTCGCCGCGCCCTGCGGGGAGATGCGGAAGACGCACGACGTCGGGGTGGAGGGCGAGGCCTGCGGGCAGGCGGGATTGCTGCCGGCCGGCGCGAGCTCCAGCGCCCCGGCCGCGGAGTCCACCACCGTGCTCGACACGGAGCCGTTGTAGGTCCCGAGCGTGTGCAGCGTGGCGACGTCGTAGGTGGTGTAGCTCGCATCGAGCCCCTGGCCGGCGGGCTCGCTGACCCAAACGGCGCCGCCGGCGATCACGTCGATGTACTGCACGCCGCCACCGAGGCCGTTGGGCTTGTCGGCCAACATCGGCCCGAGCGCGGTCGCGCCGTCGGGTCGCAGCGCGGCGAGGGTGTGGTCGGTGCGCTCGTAGAAGACGGAGCCGTCGGACCCGATGGCGTCGCCCAGCCCGCGCACCAACAGGTGCGGCGCGGCGGACGACCCCGGGTTGAGCTGGTACACGCTCACGGTGTTGCCCCGCGTCACCGAGATGAAGACGGAGCCGCCCGCGGCGGCCAGCGCGACGAGATCGTTGTTAGAGCTGTTGGCCGTCGGCACCGCCGGCATGTTCCACTGACCAGCGGCGTTGCCGGTCGCACGGCTGTAGGCGAAGACATTGGAGTACGTCGCCACGTAGAAGTTGCTGCTGTCGGCGGCGAGCGCCGCGATGCCCGTCGCCACGTGCTCCGCGATCAACGCCGGGCCGTTACCGTCGATCACCCAGGCCACCGACGGCGACGGGCTGGTCGGATCCTGCGGCGCGGCGAAGACGGCACCGTCGGGGCTCTCCGCCGCAGTGACGCGGTCGGCTGAGAAGGGCAGGGCGATCGCCGCACCCGGCGTCAGCGGCCCCGAGGTCGAAACGGCCGGCAGCGTCGAGCCTGGCGTGGCCGTCGTCACGGTGGTCGAGGAGCCGGCCGAGGCAGCCGTGGTCGTGGTCGTGCCGTGGCTGGAGACGGTCGGTGTCGGCGACCCCGACCCGCAGGCGGCCAGCAGCAGCGCGGCCGCCACCGCGGCCACCAACCCCAATTGCAGGTGCCGACCAGGTCTCCCGCGCATCGCCGCTAGTATGGCTGCAACGGGTGGGCGATACGGTGCACGCATGGCCACCACCCGCGACATCACCTACGAGGCCGACGGCCGCACCATGGTCGGCACCTTCGCGCTCCCCGACGGCGGTGGCCGCCGGCCCGGCATCCTCGTCTGCCACGAGGGACCGGGCCTCGACGATCACGCCAAGGCCCGCGCCGTCCGGCTGGCCGACGAGCTCGGCTACGTCGCCTTCGCCCTCGACTACCACGGTGACGGCAGGCCCATCACTGACCGCGAGCAGATGATGGCCCGGATCGGCGAGCTGCGGGCCGACCCGCCGCGCACCTTGGCCGTCGGCACCGCCGGTCTGGACATCCTGCGCGCCGAGCCGCGCACCGACGCCAACCGCCTGGCCGCCATCGGCTACTGCTTCGGCGGCACGCTCTCCTTGGAGCTCGCGCGCGGCGGGGCCGACCTGAAGGCCGTCGTCGGCTTCCATTCCGGCCTCTCCACGGTGCACCCCGAGGACGCCCGCAACATCACCGGCAAGGTCCTGGCCCTCATCGGCGCCGACGACCCGATCGTGAACAACGACGAGCGCCGCGCCTTCGAGGAGGAGATGCGCGCCGGCGGAGTCGACTGGCAGCTGGTCGTCTACGGCGGCGCCGTCCACTCCTTCACCAACAAGCGTGCGTCCATGGTCGACATCCCCGGTATCGCCTACGACGAGGCGACCGATCGCCGGTCCTGGCAGGCGATGCGCGACCTGTTCACCGAGGTTTTCGGCTGACCCGTCACATGAACCGGGCCCTCCCTCGTTTCTGACGCCCCGTCAGGTGCGGGCTACGCTCGATGCCCATGCCTGAGCCCCTGCCGAAGATCATCTCGGTCGATGATCACGTGGTCGAGCCGCCCAACGTGTGGCAGGACCGCCTCCCGTCCAAGTACGCCGACGTCGGGCCGCGGATCGTGCGCGCTCCCATGCCCGAGGTGGAGTACCGGGGTGGGTCGCTCAAGGTCAAGCCCGGGTCGGAGGGCCTGCCCGTCGACTGGTGGTACTACGAGGATCTCAAGCGACCATTGTTGCGCGTCGACTCCGCCGTGGGCGTGCCGCGCGACGAGGTGACCATGAAGGGCGTCACCTACGAGGACATGCGTCCGGGCTCCTACGAGGTGAAGCCCCGCCTCGACGACATGGACGCCAACCACATCGAGGCTGCGCTCTGCTTCCCGACCTTCCCCCGTTTCTGCGGCCAGACCTTCACCGAGGCCAAGGACAAGGAACTCGGCCTGCTCTGCATTCGGGCCTACAACGACTGGATGGTCGACGAGTGGTGCGGTGACTCGGGCGGCCGGCTCATCCCTCTGTGCCTCATTCCGCTGTGGGACGCCGAACTGGCGGCGGCGGAGGTGCGGCGCAACGCGGCGCGTGGCGTGCGCGCCGTGTGCTTCAGCGAGATCCCGCCCTTCCTCGGCCTCCCGAGCGTGCACGATCCCGACCACTACTGGGACCCCTTCTTCCGGGCCTGCAGCGAGACCCAGACCATC
Organism: uncultured Acidimicrobiaceae bacterium; assembly: GCA_963755375.1. Lineage (GTDB taxonomy): Bacteria > Actinomycetota > Acidimicrobiia > Acidimicrobiales > RAAP-2 > Bog-473. Next base: position 2,536,185 of record CAVWKG010000016.1, read on the forward strand.
GTGAACATGCACATCGGCAGCTCGTCGAAGATGCCGTCGACCTCGGCCGACGCCCCGCCGGCCGTCGGCTCGACGCTGACCCACACCAACGCCACCTTCTCTCTGGTCGATTTCCTCTTCAGCGGCGTCTTCGTGCGCCTCCCCGATCTGAAGGTGGCGTACTCGGAAGGGCAGATCGGGTGGATCCCCTACATCCTCGAGCGGGCCGACCGGGTCTGGGAGGACAACCGCGGCTGGGGCGGGGTGGCCGACATCGTGCCGCAGAAGCCGTCGAGTTACTTCAAGGACCACGTGTGGGGCTGCTTCTTCGACGACGCCCACGGGCTGCGCTCGGTGGACGAGATCGGCGAGGACAACATCACCTACGAGTCGGACTACCCGCACTCGGACTCGACCTGGCCCCGCACCCGGGAGATCGCCGAGGAGCAGATGGCGGACCTCACCGACGAGCAGCGCCGCAAGATCGTGCGCGGGAACGCCATCACGCTGTTCGGCCTCGACTTCGTCGCCTGATCCGCGCCCACGGTCGCGCCTGACGCATGGACCTCCGCTACACCGCGCCGGAGCAGGCCTTCCGCCGGGAGCTGCGCGACTGGTTGGCCGCCACTCTGCCCGGCCTCGCGGCCCCACCGCCCCAGGACGACTGGCCGGCCCGACGGGCCTACGACCTGCGCTGGCAGCGCCTCCTCTTCGAGGCGGGCTACGCCGGCGTGGACTGGCCGGCCGAGGGTGGCGGGCGCGGCTCCTCGCCGGTGGAGCAACTGATCTTCAAGGAGGAGTGCGAGCGGGCCGGCGCGCCCTACGTGGGGGTGAACTTCGTCGGGCTGCTGCATGCCGGGCCGACCATCATCGCCGAGGGGACGGCGGCGCAGAAGGAGCGCTACCTGCCCGGCATCCTGCGCGGCCAGGAGGTGTGGTGCCAGGGGTTCAGCGAGCCCGACGCCGGCAGCGATCTGGCCGCGCTGCGCACGCGGGCCGTGCGCGACGGCGACGACTACGTCGTGTCGGGTTCGAAGATCTGGACGTCGCACGCCGAGGTGGCCGACTTCTGCGAGCTGCTGGTGCGCACCGGTGAGGACCGCAACCGCGGCATCACCTGGCTGATCATGCCCATGGACGCAGCCGGCATCGAGATCCGGCCGCTGCGAACCATCGCGGGGACCGCCGAATTCGCCGAGCTCTTCCTCAACGAGTTGCGGGTCCCGGTAGCCAACCGCGTGGGCGACGAGAACGATGGCTGGCGCGTCACCATGGTCACGCTGTCCTTCGAACGCGGCACGGCCTTCGTGGGCGAGCTCCTCGAGTGCATGCGCCTGCTGGGCGAGCTGGCCGGTGTCGCCGAGCGCCTCGACGCGCGGCGCGACGCCGGCGTGGCCCGCCGCATCGGCCATCTCGTCGCCGCCTTCGACGCGCTGTGGGCGCTGACCAAGCGCAACGTCTCGGAGGCGGCGCAGACGGGGATCCCGGGGATCGGCGGGTCGGTCTTCAAGCTCTCCTTCTCCGAGCATGCGCAGGCCCTGGGCGACCTGGCCATGGAGATCCTCGACCGGGCCGCCCTGTGCGCCGACCCGATGGCCGGGCCCGATGGCGCTCCCCTCGGCAACAGCGAGCAGTTGGCCGCGTGGTTCAAGTCCATTTCGCTCACCATCGCCGCCGGCACCTCGCAGGTGCAGCGCAACATCGTGGCCGAACGCATCCTCGGACTGCCGAAGGCTCGGCGCTGATGGACTTCCGCGTCGGCGATGACCAGCGCGAGCTCGCCGAGGGCATCCGGGCCATGGTGGCCGGGCAGCTGCCGCTCGAGCACCTGCGCGCCCGAGAGAACGACGCCCGCGCCATCGGCGACGACGACTGGGCGGCGCTGGGCGAGACCGGCGTGTTCGCGCTGACCCTCTCCGAGCCCGCGGGCACCGGCCTCTCGATGGCCGAGGCCGTCGTCGTCTTCGAGGAGCTCGGGCGGGCACTGGTGCCGGGCCCGTTGGTGGGCACCTTCCTGGCCGCCCAGGCCGGTCTGGTCGAAGGCGCCGCCGACGGGCGCGCCCGGGTCGGGGTGCACTGCGCCGGGACGGAGCCGGTCGTGGTCGAACACCTGGGCTCGCTCGACGCGCTCCTCCTCTTCGCGCCGGACGGGGCAGGGGCGGCCCGGTTGCTCGCCCCGGCCCCGTCCGGCGCGACCCGCCTGGACGCGCCGCTCGACCCGCTGACACCGCTGTGGCGCGTCGACGCGCTCCCTGCGGGCGAGGCGGTGCCGGGCGACGACGGGTCGCTCTGGCGCGACGGCGCGCTGCTCACGGCGGCCCTGCAGGTGGGGCACGCCGCCGAGGCGTTGGACCTCGCCGTGGCGTACGCCAAGGGGCGCCAGCAGTTCGGCGCGCCCATCGGCAGCTTCCAGGCCATCAAGCACATGTGCGCCGACATGCTGGTGCGCGCCGAGGTGGCCCGCGCCGCCGTGCACGCCGCCGCCTGCCTGGCCGACGAACCGGACGTCGTCGACTCCGAGGCGGCGGTGGCCGGCTGCACGCCCGCGCAGCTGGTGGACCGGTCCCTCGGGGGCGCCAAGCTGCTGGCCGACGAGGCCGCGCTGGGCAACGCCCGCACGGCCATTCAGATCCACGGGGGCATGGGCTTCACCTGGGAGGTGCCGCTGCACCTGCACCTCAAGCGGGCGCGTGTGCGCTCGACCACGTTCGGCACCCCGGCCCAGCGTGCCGTCGCCCTGGCGGTGTACGCCGGAGCGACCACATGAACCACCTCGCCTGATCGGAGCCCACCATGACCGACCCCGCCCTCATTCCCCGCGACGTCGTACGCGCCGTCCCCGAAGGGAGGGTCGTCTACGGCATGCAGCTCCCCATTCAGTCCCAGTCCACGCTGTACGTGGCCGACTGGGAGAAGGAGGCCGGCCCGGCCGAGCTGGCCCGCGTCGCCCGGGTGGCTGACGAAGCGGGCTTCTTCTACCTCGGCGTGTGCGACCACACGGCCATCCCGCGCCGACTGGCCGACGCCATGGGCACGATCTGGTACGACACGACCGCCACGCTGGGGTGGCTGGCCGCCGTGACGACGCAGACCCACCTGCTCTCCCACGTGTTGATCCTCGCCCAGCGCCACCCGCTGCGGGCGGCCAAGGAGCTCTCGACGATCGACCGGCTGTCCGGCGGACGGCTCATCGTCGGCGTGGGCGCCGGCCACGTGCCCGAGGAGTACGAGCTCCTCACGGGAGACTTCGCGGCACGCGGCCGCCACACCGACGAGGCCGTGTCCGCGCTGGCCCGCGCCTTCACCGACGAGTTCCCGGAGCTGCCGGGGCCGCGCTTCCCCGCCCGGGACATGGGGATCGCGCCACGCCCGGTGCGCCAGCCCCGGCCGCCGATCTGGATCGGCGGCTCGTCACCGGCGGCCATTCGCCGCACGGCGGCCTTCGGGGACGGCTGGCTCCCCCAGGGCACGCGCCGGCGCGACCTGCCGGCCCAGGTCGCCCGGCTGCGCGAGCTGCGCGACGAGCTGCGCGGCGGGTTGCCGATCGACATCGGCACCATCGTGGAGCCCATGTACCTGACCTCGGGCGGCTCGGGCTGGGACCTGCCCGGTTGGGCCCTCTCGGGCAACGCCGACGAGGTCGCCTCCTCGCTGCGCGAGCTCGTCGACATGGGGGTCAACCACCTGCAGGTGCGCTTCATGGCCCGCAGTGCCGAGGAATTTTGTGAGCAAACGGCCCGGTTCGGCGTCGAAGTGGGGCCCCTGCTGAACCACTGAGTGGGCGGCGGCCATAGGCTTGTCAGCGATGTCTTTCTTCTCCTACGCCCTGGGGGTTGTGGTCCTGATCCTGGTGCTGCTGCGCCAGGTCAGGGTGCGGCCGGTGCCGCGCGTGTTCCAACCCCGTCTCCCGCTGGTGCTCGGCGTCATCGGCCTCTTCGAGATGTTCTCCTACGCGGGCAACCACCACGTCTCGTCCACCGCCTGGCTCTGGGTGGCCGGCACCCTGGTCGTCGGTGCCCTCGGCTTGGGCGTCCTGCGCGGCCTGTCCATGCGCGTCTGGACCGGCAACGGCTGGGTGCTGCGCCAGGGCAACGCCATCACCATGGCGCTCTGGCTCGTGTCCCTGCTCGTGCACTTCGCCGGCGACGCCGGGCAGAGCCACGTCGGCGCGGCCGGGCTCGAGGGCGCCAGCTTGCTCCTCTACCTGGGCGTCACCCTGTGCGCGCAGTACTACGTGGTGTACCGACGGGCCCTCCCTCTCTGGGGGCAGCTGGGACCCGACGCCGGACGGCCGCTGCGGGTGCAGTTCACCCAGGCTCCGGGCGCCTTCTTCGACACGTTCGGCTCCGGCGCCGCGCCCGCCGCGCCCGGCGCGAACGGCCGGGGGCCCTTTGGCCCGGCGCGGGACGGGGACGTGATCGACGCCGAGGTCGTCGACGACGACGAGGACCACGGACCCCCCGAGTTGCACGCGCCGCGCTGAGCGTTCCCTACACTCGGCGGCCGTGACCTCGCCCAGGAGCTTCAGCCAGCGGCCCTACGTCGGCCCGCCGGGCGCAACCGAGTTGTTGCTGGTCCGCCACGGCGCATCGGCCGATTCGGTCGAGGGTGAGATCTTCGAGCTCGTCGAGGGACAGGGCGACCCAGCGCTGTCCGAGGCCGGGCGGCACCAGGCCGAGCAGGTCGGGCTGCGATTGGCCCAGGAACCGTTCGACGCGCTGTACGTCAGCACGCTGCAACGCACGGGACAGACGGCCGCGCCCCTGGTGGCGCGTTGTGGCCTCACGCCCGTCGTCGACGCGGACCTGCGCGAGGTGTTCCTCGGGGAGTGGGAAGGGGGCCTCCTGCGCCAGAAGGCGGTGGACCGCGACCCCCTTTTCGAACAGCTGATGGCAGAGCAGCGCTGGGACGTGGTGCCGGGAGCCGAGTCACGCCAGGTGTTCGGCGGCCGGCTGCGCGCCGCCGTCGAGCGGATCGCCGCAGCCCACGTCGGCGGACGCGTCGTCGTGTTCAGCCACGGAGCGGCCATCGGCGAAATCCTGGCCCAGGCCACGCAGTCGGCCCCGTTCGCCTTCGTCGGGCCCGACAACGCGTCGATCTCCCGGATCGTCGTCTCGCCCGAGCACTGGATCATTCGCGGCTACAACGACACCGCGCACCTGGTGGGCTGACGGTCATGGCGCGCATCGTCATCGTCCACGGGGCCTTCAACGAGCTGTGGGGTCCCAACGAGCTGAAGGCCCGCTGGCTGCCGGCGGTCCGCGACGGGCTGTGGCACCACGGGGTCCAGGTCGATGCCGACGACGTCGACGTCTGCTTCTACGGCGACCTGTTCCGGCACCATCCGGGAAGCGACGAGGACCGCCGGCTGCTGCAGTCCCGTGCCGGCGTGGCCGACATGCTCTCCGAGATGGGCGGGGATGCCATCGCGGCGCTCTGCGAGGCGGCCGGCGACGCGACGTTCGACCGCACCGTGGACATGGCCACGGTCATGATGACGGAACCGGACCTGCGTGACCGGTTGCGGGAGCGCATCGAAGCGGAGGTCACGGCGGAGACGCGCGTGGTGGTGGCGCATTCCCTGGGAACCATCCTGTCCTACGCGGCGTTGGCGGCGCACGACGACTGGCCCGTGCACACCTTCGTCACCCTCGGCTCGCCGCTCGCCGCCCCCGTGATCTTCAACAGCCTGGAGCCGGCCCCCGTCGACGGGCAGGGGCTCTGGCCCGGCTCGGTCGAGCGCTGGGTGAACGTGCGCGCGGTGGGCGACAAGGCGGCGGCCCTGTCGCTCGTCGAGAGGTTCGGCCCGCGGGTCGAGGAGGTCGTCATCGACAACGGGCACCGGGCCCACGCGCCCGAGCCCTACCTCAACGCCTCGCCGACCGGCGGGGCGATCGCCGCCGCCCTGGCCTAGGGCGACGAGCCACACTCGGGGCATGAGCCCGGGCGCGAAGCGGAAGCGCACCCGCAAACCCAGGCGGAAGCTGCCGCCGGTGCCGCGCTATGTCCGCTACAGCGGCGGCGGCAGGCGGTATTGGCGCCTCGGCGGCCCGCTGACCGAGGACCACGAGGCCGAGGCCAGAGCGGCCCAGGCCGCGAAGCCTCCTGGCCGGTTCGGTCGGCTGGTGCTCCGTGTGCTCGGAGGCGGCAAGGCGCCTCCGCCGGGCTCGTAGTCGCCAGTGCGCGGGCGCTCGAGCCTGACCCCGTGCCGGGGTTCGGGGAGGAATCACGCGTGGCCTCCCGCAGTGCCCGAGGGGCGCAGCTCGGCGATCACGGCGGGCGCGGGGCGCGGAGGGCCGACTCGATCACCTCGGTGATCTCGGAGCCCACCAGCTCGTCCCGCTCGAGCAGGGCGTCACGGAGCGCCTCGACGACCCCGGGGTGGGTGGTCACGATGGCCTTGGCCGCGTCGCAGCTGCCCATCAGCAACGTGTCGAGCTCGGCGCGGGCCGCCTTGTCGCCGAGCACCTTGTCGACCAGGCTGCCTTCCAGGTAGCCGTTGCCGGCCGCGGCGACCGAGATCAGCGAGGTGCCCATGCCGCAGGCGCCGATCATCTGCGCCCCGATGGAGGTGGCGGCGGCCAGGTCCGAGGCGGGACCAGTCGACACCTCGTCGAACCAGTGCTCCTCGGCCACCATGCCGCCCATGGCGATCTGCAACAGCGCGTGCAGCTCCTCGCTGCTCTTGGTGAAGCGCTCTTCGGTGTCGGAGTGCTGCAACAGGCCGAGCGAGTCCCGGCGCTTCACGATGGAGAGCACGTCGAGCTGCCGGGTCTGGCCGACGAAGTAGGCCACGGTGGCGTGGCCGGCCTCGTGCGTGGCCACGCGGTCGCGCTCGTTCGGCGTATAGATGGTCTCGTCCGTGACGCCGAGCTCGACGAGCATCTTGGCCTCGGCCACGTCGGACATCGTCATGGACGAACGGCCGTGGGTCAGCGCGATGACGAGCGCCTCATCCATGAGCCGCTCCAGCGCGGCCGGGGAGTAGCCGAACGTCATGCCGGCGACAATGTCGACGGCGCCGTGTTCGTCGAGATCGGCGGCGTGCGCTTTCTTGCCCAGGTAGTAGGCGATGATGTCTCCCCTGGCGCGGCGCCCCGGCAGCCCGAAGTAGATGGTGCGGTCGAAGCGGCCCGGCCGGATGAGCGCCGGGTCCAGGTCGTCCTTGCGGTTGGTGGCGCCCACGACCAACACGTTGGCGGGCACGACGGCGGGCTTGTGCAGCTTGCTGCCGTCGGGCAGGTAGCGGTTGAGCAGGTCGATCCAGGCCCAGGCCACACGCTGGCCCCGGGTCGGGGTGTCGAAGGACTGCAGCTGCACCAGCAGCTCGTTGACCACGCCGGACACTCCCTCGGTCCCGCCGTTGCCGCCCATGCCGCGCCGGGTGGCACCGATGGCGTCGATCTCCTCGATGAAGCCGATAGCGCCGCCCTCCTTGCGCGCATGCTTGCGGAGCTGCTTGAAGAAGGACCGGATCTTGCGGTTCGTCTGGCCGTAGTACATCGACTGGAAGGCCGAGGCGGACACGAACAGGAAGGGGACGTTGGCCTCCTTGGCCATGGCCTTGGCCACGAAGGTCTTGCCGGTTCCGGGCGGACCCTCGAAGAGGACGCCGCGCCGCGCGGACCCGCCCATGGCGTCGCGGAAGGTCTGGTGGGCGAGGAACAGGTTGATGGAGCGCACCACTTCGGCCTTGATGGGGTCGATGCCCACGAGGTCCTCCAGGCCCACCTGGGTCTCGCCGGGCCGGATCAGCGTGTGCGGCGACCGCCCCGCGGCGAGGAGGGGGGCCAGCATGACTGCGCCCAGCATGCAGACGATGAGGAGGATGGGGAGCGCGGTGCCGAGCCCGTGCGGCAGGTGGACGGTGGGAAAGATGCCGTGTCCACTGATCCGGCGGATCAACACCCAGCCGAGAGCAAGCGCGGCGACCGCCACCAGCCGGCGGAGCCGGGCCATGCGTCGGCGCTCACGGGCCCGGGCCACGTCCGCACTGCCGAGGATGGTGTCGCCCACGATCCCCGAGATGGACTGGCCGGCGGCACCAGCAGCGTCCGCGCCGGGGCGTGCGGGGACCGAGACCCTGTCGGCAGGTCGACTCATGGCCACTCCGTTCACTCCCCCGAGGACGTTTTCCAATGTAGAGAATCCCACAGGTCATGTGACCTTGCGAAGTGACAAAAGTCATAAATGGCCGAATTGGTCCCCCACGGACCCCTCGGGCGGCGTCGGAGCTGCCTCGGGCCGCCTTAGGGGGACGACTCCCGGACCCATTGGGGCAGGTACACATCAGTGCCATCGGGCCGGGGGCGGGCGGTGAAGACCACCCGGACCGGTTCACCGATCTCGATGGTGGCCGGATCGACCCCGTTGATGGCGCCGCCCGGGCCGGTGACCAGGTTGCCCACCATGCGCAGGCTGGGCTTCTCGGCCAGGGTGACCGTCACCACGGGGAACGGCACGAAGGGTGCGTAGGCGGGGAGCACCGGGCGGTGGACCACCACGAAGGACCAGATGCTCCCCCGACCCGAGACGGCGCGCCAGAAGCGCCCGGTCGCCTGGCACTCCGGGCACATGACCCGGGGCGGGAAGCGCAGCGCGCCACAGGCAGCGCACTCCTGGATCCGGAGCTCCCCGGCCGCCGTGCCCTCCCAGAACCCTTCGGACTCCTCGTCGCCCAGCGGCAGCAGGAAGCCCTCGCCGGCGGATGGGGCGGTGGTCGTCATCGGGCCAGTCTCACCGCAGCCCGGCGTTCTGCGCCACCAACGGCGGAGATGGGGGTGCTCCCAGAACTCTCAACCGGATTGTTCGCGGTGCGAAATAGCATCCCTCCCGCGGCAACGGCGACCGCCGGGAGCCGGCGCCGACCATGCCCAGCCGGCGGCGCCTGGGCTGCGGCTTTGGCGGAGCGTCGCCCCGGCGGGTTGAATGTGACGCGCCGTCAGATCGGCTGGCGGCACCCGAGTCGGGAGCACACATGGCCGAGACCACCCAGCGCAACGAGCACCAGCTCCTCATCGGGGGCAAGTGGGTCGACGCATCAGAGGGGACGTACGAGATCGTCAACCCCGCCACCGAGGAGCTCGTCGGGCTCGCCCCCAACGCCAGCGCGGACGACGCCCTGGCCGCGGCGGCGGCGGCCAAGGAGGCCCAGCCGGCGTGGGCGGCCTGGTCGGTCGAAGAGCGCAGCGCCCTCATGCGCGAGGCCGCGGCCGCCATCCGGGCCAAGTCCTCGGAGCTCCTGCCGCTGGTGATCGCCGAGACGGGGGCGACGGCGACCGTCGGGTCGCGCATGCAGGTGCCCGTGGCGGCGGACCGCTTCGAGCGGTACGCCCGCGATCCCCGTGGCGTGCTGCAGACGCCCCTGCTCCCCCAGCCCGCGCAGGCGACGCCGCTGGCCCCGGGCGGGATCATCGGCGGGATGGTCAACCGCCAGCCGCTCGGTGTGGTGGCCTGCATCACCTCGTACAACTTCCCGATGGTCAACATGGCCGGCAAGGTGGCCCCGGCGCTGGCGGCCGGCAACACCGTCGTCGTGAAGCCCGCGCCGCAGGACCCGCTCGCCATTGTGGAGCTCGTCCGCATCCTCAACGACGTCGGCTTCCCGCCGGGGGTGGTCAACCTCGTCAACGGCAACGGTCCGGCCTCCGCCGCCGCCTTGGTCGATTCCGCCGAGGTGGACGGCGTCAGCTTCACCGGCTCGACCCAGGTCGGCGTGAAGATCGGCGAGCAGGCGGCCCGCACCATGAAGCGCACCCTGCTCGAGCTCGGTGGCAAGGGAGCGTGCGTCGTCCTCGAGGACGCCGATGTCAAGGGGGCCATCGGTTGCATCGGCTCCACCTGGACCTTCCATTCCGGCCAGATCTGCACCGCGCCGACGCGGGCGGTCGTGCACCGGAGCCTGTTCGACCAGGTGCGCGACGGGCTGGTGCAGATGGCGGGGTACCTCAAGGTGGGCGACCCGACCGACACCGCCACCATCATCGGGCCGGTGATCTCGGCGGCGCAGCGTGGGCGGATCGAGGCGCACGTCCAGTCGGCCCTCGAGGACGGCGGCGAGATCGTGCTCGGCGGCGGGCGCCCGGCCGACCTGCCGACCGGTTTCTACGTGGCGCCCACGCTCATCACCGGCGACAACACCATGCGCGTGGCGCGCGAGGAGATCTTCGGCCCGGTCATCACGATGATTCCCTTCGACGACGAGGAGGAGGGCATCGCCATCGCCAACGACACCGAGTTCGGGCTCTACGACTACGTGTTCTCCAAGGACGGCGCCCGGGCGTTCCGCGTCGCCAAGTGCCTGCAGGCCGGGCACGTGGGCGTCAACACCGCGCAGCGCAACCACGACGCGCCCTTCGGCGGGTTCAAGATGTCGGGCGTCGGGCGCGACGGGGGCGACTACGGGCTGCTGGCCTACACCGAGCCCCAGGCCATCATCTGGAGCTCGTAGCGCTCACCCTCCGGCGATGAAGCGCGCCGAGAAGGCCGCCATCGCATCGAGCACCTCGGCCGAACGGCGCCAGGGCGACACGATGACGCGGTCGACCCCGGCCGCGGCCCACGCCGCCACGTCGTCCTCGCTGGTGCACTCGCCGCCCACCGTCACCTCGAAGGGCTGGTCGAGCCGGCCGGCCTCCTCCCGGTGACCCCGGATGACGGCCACGGCGCCGGCGGCGGAGGCCGGCGTGTGGCTCATACCGATCCAGCCGTCGCCCAGCTGCCCCGCCCGACGGAGCGCCGGGGCGGACTCGCCACCGATCAGGATGGGGATCGGCTGCTGCACCGGCTTGGGCTCGAAGGCCACCTCGGCGAAGGGGAAGCACGGTCCGTCGTTGGCGACGGTCGCCTCGGTCCAGAGCCGGCGGCACACCACGATGGCCTCGTTCAGCCGGGCCCCCCGGGTGGCAGGGTCGATGCCGAGGGCGCGCCACTCCTCCTGCAGCCAGCCGGCGCCGGCGCCGATGACGGCCCGGCCACCCGAGACCCAGTCCAGGGTGGCGAAGGCCCGGGCCGTGACGAAGGGATGGCGCAGGCCGAGCAGGTAGACGTAGGTGCCGAGCCGCAGTGACGACGTGCGCGCCGCGAGGAACGACAGGTACGAGGCCGGATCGAAGAGCTGGGTCGTCGGCGGCACCGGCGGGTGCGTGGCGCCCGCGTGCGGCGAGCCGCTCATGGCCACCGGCAGCACGAGGTGCTCGGGCAGCCAGGCCGACTCGAAGCCGAGCCGATCGGCCGCCTCGGCGGCCTCGACCCACAGGCGCGGGTGCATGCGCCCGAAGGTGACGGCGAACTTCACGCGGATCCCCGGCACGGCGGCCAAGCTACCCGGCGCCCCCGCCCCGCACACTCGGCGCCCCGCCTCGGCTAAGAACGGCGCCATGGCCACGTTCCCCCACACCCCGATGCCCGCGCAGGGCCTCCCCCGCGGCGAGGTGATGCAGCGACTGATGACGATGAAACAGGACGACCAGGACTGGCGGGGCGGCCGCGTCTTCAGCCTGGTGTACTCGGCCGGTGACGAGGTCCACGAGCTGTTGTCCGATGCGCTGGCGCTCTACAGCGCCGAGAACGGCCTCAACGTGCTGGCCTTCCCGAGCATCGGGGTCATGCAGCACGACATCGTCTCCAACACGGCCGCGCTGCTCGGGGCCGACGACCCGGCCTCCGGCGGCGGCGTCGAGGGCTACCTGACGTCCGGCGGCACCGAGAGCCTGCTGCAGGCCGTCAAGACCGCGCGCGACGTCGGGCGCGCCCGCGGCCTGGCACGGCCACGCGTCGTGGCGGCCGAGAGCGCACATGCGGCCTTCACCAAGGCCGCCGACTACTTCGACGTCGAGCTGGTCCGCGTGCCGGTGGACGCCGACTTCCGGGTCCGCGCCGGCACACTGGCCGACGCCTGCACGGACGACACCATCATGGTGGTGGGCTCCGCCCCCACCTACCCGCACGGGGTGATCGACCCCATCGGCGAGATCGGCGCGCTGGCGCAGGAACGAGGCATCCTGTGCCACGTCGACGCCTGCATGGGCGGGTTCCTCCTCCCCTTCCTGCACGAGCTCGGGCGCCTGGACGAGCCGTTCGACTTCCGGGTGCCGGGCGTGACGTCGATGTCGGCCGACGTGCACAAGTACGGCTACGCGTCGAAGGGCGTCTCGGTGATCCTCTACCGGACGCACGAGCTCGCCCGCATGCAGCTGTTCGTCACCACCGACTGGCTCGGCGGCTTCTACGCCTCGTCGTCCATGGCCGGGACCCGGCCGGCCGGTCCGGTGGCCGCGGCCTGGGCGGCCCTGATGCATATCGGCCACGACGGCTACCTGGAGCTCACCCGGACCGCACACGACGCGGCGCGCCAGCTGCGGGCCGGTGTGGAGTCCATCGACGGCCTGGCGGTGCGCGGCGACCCGCCGGCGACGGTGCTGGCCTTCGGCTCTCATGATCCCGACCGCCTCGATATCTTCGCTGTGGGCGAGCGGCTCGGCGCCGAGGGCTGGTATCTCGATCGGCAGAACCGGCCGGACTCGCTCCACGCCACGGTGCACGCAGGCAGCGCTGGGACCGTGCCCGGACTGGTGAACGACCTGCGGCGCGCCGTCAAGGAAGTCGGGACAGCGCGCGCCGCGTCACGCGACACGACCTACGGTCAGACTTAACCCGGCTCGAGGGCGACCTCGTCGACGTAGCACCAGATCCAGTCCTCGCCCGGCTGGAAGGACTGGATGAGCGGGTGGCCCGACGCGTGGAAGTGCTTCGTGGCGTGCTTGTTGGGGGAGGAGTCGCAGCAGTTGACCTCCCCGCACTCCAGGCACAGGCGCAGGTGCACCCAACGGTCGCCCACCTTCATGCACTCGCCGCACCCGTTGGGTGTCTGCGGGTCGACGTCGGCGATCTGGTCCAGATGGGTGCACTCGGCCATGGTGTCCTCCTGTCGTTGCCCTACGACGTGGTCATGCCGCCGTCGACCGGGAGCGCGGCCCCGGTGACCCCCGCCGACGTCGGGCCGCAGAGCCAGGCGATCAACGCGGCCGGTTCGGCCGGTTCGAGGAGGCGCTCCACCAGCTGGTGGTGGGCGAACTCCTCGGGTGAGGAGAGGCCGTAGACGGCGGCCGATGCATCGAGCATCGGTCCCCGGGTGGAGCCGGGACACACCGCGTTGGCGGTGATCCCGCTGCCGGCGAGGTCGGCGGCGAGGGCGCGCATCAGCCCGATCACGGCGTGCTTCGACGCGCTGTAGGCGGCGAGGCGCGGCAACCCGAGCAGCCCGGCCGCCGAGGCCACCGCCACAAAGCGTCCCTGGCGCGGCGGGAGGGCCTCGAGCAGGACCGGCACGGCCGCAGCGGCCAGGTGGCGCACGCCGTTGACGTTGACGTCGAACTGCACGTCCCATTGGGGGTCGCCCGTCTCCCACAGCGGCGGGCCGCCGCTGATCACGCCGGCGGCGGCGACGGCGGCCTGCACCCCGCCGAAGTGCCCGATGGCCTCGTCCACCGCGACGCGCATGTCCGACGGGCTGCGCACGTCGCCCACCACGGCGCGTACGGAAGCCCCGTGGCGCGCCGCCAGCTCCTCCAGATCGGCCTTGGTGGCGAGGGCGTAGTCCAGCGCCGGGTCGTCCGCACCGCGGTCCACCGCCACCACCTGCCATCCGGCGGCCACGAGGGCATCGACCGTCGCCGCACCGATGCCCCGCGCGGCGCCGGTGACGACGGCGGCGGGGCTCACGACGGCGGCCAGTGCGACGACACGGCCGCGGCCAGGTCGCTCACGAGGGCGTCGAGCAACGCCCGGCCCTCGTCGACGTTCGCACCCGTGGGATCGCCCAACACGCCGTTGGACGATACCGGCCGGACCCCTTCGGCGCGCAGGCGCGGCAACAGCGTGGCGAGCGGCTCGGTGCGGCCGGGCACGGCCAGCTGAAGGCGCACGACCGCGGGGTCGATGGCCAGCAGCAACGACGTCTCCGTCCGGCCGGCGTGCGCGTCCCCGCCAGCCGTGGTGGCGCGCCAGACGAGCACGTCGTCACCCTCGGCAGCGCCGCGGCGCTGCGCGGAGACGAGCGCCTCCTCGTTACCCCCGTGCGCGTTGACGAACACCACACCGGCAAAGGAGCGGCGGGCGGAGCGCACGAGCTCGACGAGCAGGTCGGCCAGGACCTCGTGGCCGATGAGGAGCGTGCCGGGAAAGCCGGCGTGTTCCCCGCTCGCCCCGTAGGCCACGGCGGGTGCCACCCAGACGGGCGCGCCGCGCGCCACCAGCCCGGTCGCCGCGGCAACCGCGATGCGGGTGTCCGTGTCGAGGGGGAGATGCGGCCCGTGCTGCTCGAGCGAGCCCAGCGGGACCGCCAGCACCGTGCGCGCCCCGGTCGCCTCCACCTGGGGCCAGGTGGCGCGGGACAGCTCCACGGGCTCAGGTCCGGGCCGGCGAGCGGAAGCGGACGGGTGTGGGCACAGGGACGGGCGTCCCGTCCCGCGCCACCTTGGAGTGGCCGAGCGCCGACTGCGGGCGCGCGTCGAGCGCAGCCAGCGCGGCCTCGCCGTGCCCGTGCACGCACTCGGGATCGGGCCCGTCGAGGGGCAGGCCGGTGAAGAACTTGGCCGCCATGCACCCGCCGCGGCAGGCGTCGAAAGAGCCGCACGACGCGCAGGCCCCCGCGCTCTGCGGCTCGCGCAGCGAGGTGAACAGGGCCGAGTCGCGCCAGACCGTGGGAAACCCTCCGGCGTCACGCACATTGCCGGCGAGAAACTGGCGGTCGATGACGAAGGGGCAGGCGTAGACGTCACCGACGGGGTCGATGAGGCAGACGACCCGCCCCGCCCCGCAGAGGTTCAGGCCGTCGAGCGGCTCGCCCAAGGCCGAGAGGTGGAAGAAGGAGTCGCCCGTCAGCACGCCCGGGCGCTCGAGCAGCCAGTGGTAGAGCGTGCGTTGCTGCGCCGCCGTCGGGTGCAACGCGTCCCAGGTGTCGACGGCGCGGCCCGAGGGGCGGAGCCGCGTCAACCGCAGCTGGGCGCCGTAGGAGTCGGCGATGGCAGCCAGGGCGTCGAGCTCCGCCACGTTCTGGCGGGTCACGACGACGCTGATCTTGAAGGGGCCGAACCCGGCCGCCGCGAGGTTGTCCATGGCCGTGCGGGCGGCGGCGAAGGATCCTTCGCCCCGCACGGCGTCGTTCGTGGCGGCGGAGGCACCGTCGATGCTGATCTGGACGTCGAGGTAGTCGAGCGCGGCGAGCTGACGGGACCGCTCGGCCGTGAGCCGGGTTCCGTTGGTGGAGAACTTCACACCGACCCTGCGATCGACGGCGTAGGACACGAGGTCGAAGAAGTCCGGGCGCAGCATGGGCTCGCCGCCGCCGATGTTGACGTAGAAGACCTTCAGGTCGACCATGTCGTCGACGATGCCGCGGGCCTCGGCCGGCGTGAGCTCGCCCGGGTCGCGGCGGCCCGACGAGCTGAGGCAGTGCACGCAGGCGAGATTGCAGGCGTACGTGAGCTCCCAGGTGAGGCAGATCGGCGCGTCGAGGCCGCGGCTGAACTGCTCCTTCAACGGCAGGGGCGCGGGATCAGCGCGCATCGATCACCTCCGAGGCGGCCAGCCGGGCCAGGGCCCGCGTATAGGAGGCGCGCTGGCCTTCCGGCACGACGGCGGCGATGGCGTCGGCCGCGCTGGGGTACTCGTGCAGCGACGACACCAACTCGACCAGGACGCGCGACTTGAGGAAGACGAGCCGCCGGTTGCCGTAGTGGTAGGCGAGGGCCCCGAACGACTCGTCGCGCAGCGCGACCTGCGGGTTGAGCTGCCACGCCCTCTCGGCTGCGAACGCGGCCACGGCGGGCCGCGCCTCGGCCACGCTCAATAGACGCCGCACATCCCGTCGATGGAGACCTCTTCCACCAGGAGCTCGTCGACGTCCTCCTCGGACAGCTCCTCGACGTCCTGGGTGTCTTGGTCCTCAGCCAGCATCCCGACCTCCTTGGGCACGGGGCCAGCCTATCCCCGGCCCCGGACTGCCAAGATTGAGCGGTGCCCCAGCCCAGCGCGCCCGCGATGCCCTCCGCGCTGCGGCCGGCGCCCCCCCGGGCCTCCACCCCGCTGCCCGGCTCCTTCACCTTGGCCGAGGACGCGTCGACGAGGGAGTTCGACGGAGGGACCGTGCTGCTCGGCGGCAGCCCGCTCCGCCTGTTCCGGATTTCCGAGCGGGCCGGGCAGCTGGTCGTGCGCTGGAGGTCCGGCACCCGGGTGGGGTCGGGGCGGGGGGCCCAGATGCTGGCGCGCCGGCTGGTGTCGGCGGGTGCGTTCTCCCCGCGTCCCAACGGGGGGACGTTCGGGCCCGGGGACGTCACGGTCGTGGTCCCGGTGCGCGATCGGCCCGCGCCACTGGACCGGCTGCTCGGTGCGCTGGGCGGGCTGGCCTGCATCGTGGTCGACGACGCGTCGGCCGACGCGGGAGCGATCAAGGAGATCGCCGAGCGGCACGGGGCACGCGTGGTCGGGCTGGACACCAACGCCGGCCCGGCGGGCGCCCGCAACGCGGGGCTGGCCGCCGTCGACAGTGCGCTCGTGGCGTTCGTGGACTCCGACTGCGTGCCCGACGACGGGTGGCTCGGGGCATTGCTGGGCCACTTCGACGATCCGCTGGTGGCGGCGGTGGCGCCGCGCGTCGTGCCGGCCCCCGTCCCGCGGCCGGCCGGGCGCGCCCACACCGCGGCGATGCGCTCGTCCCTCGACCGTGGACCCCGGGAGGGGCCGGTGCGCGTGGGGAGCCCCATCCCCTTCGTCCCCAGCGCGGCCCTCGTGGTCCGCGTGGACGCGGTAACGGGACCCGACCTCTTCGACGCCGCCCTGCGCGGTGGCGAGGACGTGGACCTGGTCTGGCGCCTGGCCCAGGCCGGTTGGGACGTGCGCTACGTCCCGTCGAGCACGGTCGTGCACGAGGGCCCCGCGACACTGGGGTCGCGCCTGGCCCGCCGGGCCTTCTACGGGACGACGGCCGCGCCCCTGGCGCGCCGCCACGGGGACGCGCTGGCCCCGGTCCACCTCTCCGGCTGGACGCTGGCCGTGTGGGCTCTCGTCCTGATGCGCCGGCCCGTGCTCGCCCTGACGGCGCTCGCCGCGTCCGTCGCCATCCTCGCCCACCGCCTACGCGGCCTCGTGCGCGACCCCGTCGGCGTGGCCGCGCACATCGCGGGCGGCGGCACCGTGCGGTCGGCCGTGCCCGCCCTCGGCTCGCTCGCACGCGCCTGGTCGCCGGCGCTCGTCCTCGGGCTGGCCTTCCGCCGGACCCGCGCCGCAGCGACGCTGGCGCTCCTCGTCCCCGCCCTGGCGGACTGGGCCGCCGACCGGCAGGCACTCGACCCCGTGCGCGCCATGGCCGCGCACGTCGCCGATGACATCGCCTACGGCACGGGCGTCTGGGACGGCTGCGCGCGCGAGCGGACGCTCGCGCCGCTCATTCCCCGGATCTCCTGGCGGGCACGGGTGTGGTCGTCGCCCGTGCTGCGCCAGGAGCTGCAGCCACCACCAGAGTAGGGCTGAGCCGTCGTTGGCGGTCTGGACGTGCCGCGGGCGCAGGAGAACCGGTGCGCGCACGGCAGCGTCACCCCTTGGCGAAGCGGAGCTGCCCGGCCTGGATCTCCCAGTCGCTCGCCCGCCAGAAGGCCACGGCGGTGACGTTGGCGCCGACGACGATCGCATGGGTGCGGCGCGCCCCGAGCCCGCGCAAATGGTCCTCGGCGGCGCGCAGGAGCAACTGCCCGAGCCCGTGGCGGCGATGGTCGGGCGCCACCGCCAACCGGTAGATGGACCCTCGCCAGCCATCCCAACCGGCGATCACGGAGCCCACGATGCGGCCGTCTGCCTCGCCCACAATCAGCGCGCCCGGATCGCGGCGCAACAGGCCAGCGAGCGCAGCGGACGAGTCGGTGGAGGTGGGCTCCGCCGCCTGTTGCCAGAGGGCCAGCACGCCCGGGATGTCGTCCGCCGTAGCCGACCGGAGCTCGACATGCGTCGGGTTCATGTCAGGGATGTCTCCATCGTTCAGCCCTGGCGGCGCGCCTTGAACACCTCGGCGCGGTACCCGATGTCGACCGTCACCGCGCCGGACACACCGAGCGAGTCGCGCAGGACCCGCCGCGCCGTCTCGAAGAGCCGCTCCCGCGCCTCGTCCTCCATCAGGATGACCCAGCTGAAGGTGCCCAGCAGCCCGATGAGCTCGTCGGCATTCAGCGCCACGTCCCAGGTGATCACCGTCTGCTCAGGTTGGTCGAACGGGACGCCGGGCGGGATCTCGAGGGCCTGGACGAGCGAGGACCGGTCGTTCAACGCCGCCGACAGCTCGGCCTGGCTCCCCTCGTCGATTCCCGCCGCTCCCGTGCCGCCCAGGAGCGCCCGCGCCTGGCTGATGAGGCCCGCCTCGGGGTCGGGCCCGGACCACACGGCGGCCAGGGTGCCGGCGGGAGCGAGGACCCGACCGACCTCGAGCAGGGTGGGGACGGGGTCCATCCAGTGCCACGAGGACGAGGCGAGCACGGCATCCACGCTGGCGTCGGGGAGGGGGATCGACTCACCGCGGCCGGCCACCGCCCGCACCCCGGGGACCGATGCCATGAGCACCGCCCGCATGCGGTCGTCGGGCTCCACCGCCACCACCTCGTCGGCCCGCCCGACCAGCAACCGGCTCAGGGCACCCGTCCCGGCCCCCAGGTCCAGGACCGTCCGCACGGGCGACGGGAGGATCCAGTCCACCGCCTCGACGGGAGGACCCGGGCGGTAACGCTCGTAGAGCGAGGCCGCGCCACCGAAGCTGGCGGCACGCTCGGCCTTCTGTTCCGGGGTGAGGGGGACGAAGTCGGGTTCGGGCACGGGCCTGACCCTACGTCGGCATCCCGACGGGCTGCCCGGAGGGGGGCGGCCGCAGCGGGGCGTAGAGTCTCCCGGTTGTGGCGAGCAACTGGTTCGAATCGGTGGCCGAGGCCCAGCGGCGCGCCAAGAAGCGCCTGCCCAAGTCGGTCTACGGGGCGCTGATCGCAGGTTCCGAACGCGGCCTCACGGTCGAGGACAACGTCACCGCGTTCAGCGAGCTGGGCTTCGCCCCACACGTGGCCGGCCTGGCCGACAGCCGGGACCTGACCACCAAGGTCATGGGCCAGGAGATCTCGTTCCCGGTCCTCATCTCTCCCACCGGGGTCCAGGCCGTGCACCCCGGCGGCGAGGTCGCGATGGCCCGGGCGGCCGCCGCCCACGGCACCGCGATGGGTCTCAGCTCGTTCGCCAGCATGCCGGTCGAGGACGTGGTCGCGGCCTGCCCCCAGACGTTCTTCCAGATCTACTGGATCGGCACGCGGGACCAGATCGCGGCCCGGGTCGAGCGGGCTCTCGCCGCCGGGGCCGTCGGCCTGATCGCGACGTTGGACTGGTCGTTCTCCCACGGGCGTGACTGGGGCAGCCCCACCATCCCCGAAACGGTGAACCTGCGGACGATGCTGCGATTCGCCCCCGAGGCCCTGGCCCACCCGCGCTGGCTCCTCTCCTTCGCCCGCACCGGGAAGTACCCCGACCTGACCACGCCGAACATGGTGGCCAAGGTCCAACAGGCGCCGACGTTCTTCGGCGCCTACGGGGAATGGATGGGGACGCCGCCACCGAGCTGGGACGACGTGGCCTGGCTGCGCGAGCAGTGGGGCGGTCCCTTCATGCTCAAAGGCGTGAGCCGGGTCGACGACGCCAGGCGCGCCGTGGACGCCGGCGTCAGCGCCATTTCGGTGTCCAACCACGGCGGCAACAACCTCGACGGGACCCCGGCCACCATCCGTGCGCTCCCGGCCGTCGCCGCCGCGGTGGGCGACCAGATCGACGTGCTCCTCGACGGGGGCATCCGGCGCGGCGGCGACGTCGTCAAGGCTCTGGCGCTGGGCGCCCGGGCGGTCATGATCGGCCGTGCCTCGCTGTGGGGCCTGGCGGCCAACGGGCAGGCCGGGGTGGAGAACGTGCTCGACATCATGCGCAGCGGCATCGAGTCCGCGTTGCTCGGGCTCGGGCACGCCTCGGTGTCGCAGCTGCGCCCCGACGACCTGGTGATCCCCGAAGGGTTCACCCGCCACCTCGGCTGAGCGGCGCCGCGGCGCACCCGTGGTGTCAGCTCAACTGCCGAACGTCACGACCCCGCGCACGATCGTGCCCGCAGCCTGGTCGTCGTAACCCTGCTGCACCTGGTCGAGCGTGTACTCCTGGGTGATCAGCTCGTCGATCTTGAGCTCGCCGGACTCGTACAGGTTCAGCAGGTTGGGGACCTGCACCCTCGGGCTCTGCGACCCGAAGACCGTGCCGAGGATGGCTTGGTTGAACATGGCCAGGTTGAAGAGGTTGAGCTTCACGTCCATCTGGTCGAACGGGGCGATGGCCGTCACCACGATGCGGGCGTCCTTGGAGCCGCAGGCGCACGCCGCCGCGACGAGCTCCCCCTTGAGCACGCCCGGCGTCAGGATGACCACGTCGGCGTTGCGACCCATGGTGAGCTCGGGCAGCATCATCTGAGCGTCGAGGAGCGACGGTGCCGTGTGGGTCGCACCGATCTCCCTGGCCCGCTCGAGCTTGAAGGGCACGGGGTCGACCGCGACGATGTGGCGCGCCCCGGCGATGCGGGCGCCCTGAATGGCGCCCGAGCCGACGCCGCCGGCACCGGCCACCACGACCGTCTCGCCGGGCGTGACCTTGCCCCGGTCGACGGCCGAGCCGAAGCCGGTGGCGATGCCGCAGCTGATGAGCGCGGCCGCCTTCATGTTGTCCCAGGGGTTGATCCGCACGAGCGAGTTCTCGTGGACGACCATCTCGTCGGCGAACGTGCCGAGCTGCGCCATGCGGTTCAGGTCCTCGCCCGCCAGGTGGTAGCGGTAGGTGCCGTCGCTGATCATGCCGCCGGCCAGCGTCATCATCCCGAGATCGCAGAGGTTCTGACGGCCGGAGGCACACCAGTGGCACGTCCCACAGGACGGGATGAAGGACACGGCGACGTGGTCGCCCTCCGCCACCTGGGTCACGTTGTCACCGACCTCGGTGACGAGGCCCGCTCCCTCGTGCCCGCCGACCACGGGAAACATCGACTTCACGCCCATCATCGCGAGCACTTCGGGTGTCTGGCTGATGTCGCCGGTGCGCAGGTGCTCGTCGGAGTGGCACATGCCCGACCAGACCATCTTCACGCGCACCTCCCGGTTGCCCGGAGGGTCGATCTCGATTTCTTCTGTCTTCCAGGGCTCGTTGAGTCCCGTGCACACTGCCGCGCGCGTCGTCGTCATTGACAATCCCTCCCTGAGGCTGCAGCGAACCAGTTCGCGTCCTCAGTATCGCCCCCCGCCCGGTTGGGGACAACCGGGCCCGGCGGTAAGGTGCGCGCGTGCCCATCCCCCCCGTGTTCGCCGACACGGCCTCCCGGGTGCGCAACTGGGGGCGGTGGGGTCCCGACGACGAAATCGGCACCCTCAACCTGATCGACGACGCGGCCCGGCGCCGGGGGGCGGCGGCGGTGGGGTTGGGCCGGGCGTTCGCCCTCGGGCTGCCGCTGTCGGAGGCGGAGGGGATCCAGCTCGGCTTCATTGCCGGCCGCGTCAATCCGACCCGGACCATGGTCCAGGTGAACGTGCCGGTCAACGCGGAGGAGCCCGACTGGGTCTGCTTCAGCGAGGACGTCCTCACCCTGGCCACCCAGTGCGCCACCCACTGGGACGCTCTCGCCCACGCCAGCTACGGCGGGGTGATCTACAACGGGTACCCGGCGTCGAGCGTCTCGGCCGACGGCGCGGCCCGCTGCGGCATCCACCGCCTCGGCACGGTGGTGAGCCGGGGCGTCCTGCTCGATGTCGCCCGCGCTCTCGGGCGCGACGTGCTCGAACCCGGACACCCGATCAGCCCCGGCGATCTCGACGCCGCCTGCGCGCTGGCGAAGGTCGCCCTGGAGCCCGGCGACATCGTGTTGGTGCGCACGGGCCAGATGGTGCATCTCCGCCCGCAGCAGCGCGACCTCGTCGCCTACACCTACCCGTCACCCGGGCTGACGATCGAGACCGCGGAGTGGTTCCACGCCCGCGACGTGGCCGCCGTGGCCACCGACACGCTGCCCTTCGAGGTCATCCCCTGCCAGCGCGAGGACGCCTACCTCCCGGTGCATCTCCTGCACCTGGTGGAGATGGGTTTGACCCAGGGCCAGAACTGGGTGCTCGATGCACTGGCCGAGGACTGCGCCGCCGACGGTCGCTACAGCTTCCTGCTCGACGCCACCCCGCTGCCGTTGACCCAGGGGCTCGGGACGCCGCTCAATCCGGTCGCGCTCAAGTAGCTCTGCTCCGTAGCTCTGCTCCTCACGTAGCCCCGCTCCGGCGGCGAGCCGTGGCGCCGCCCAGCACGGGTCCCGTGCGCGGTCTTGTGGCCTCGCGCCGCGGGACCTCGGCGGGAGGGGCCGGGCGCCCCGTGACGGCCCAGTGCAGGGTCCGGGCCTGCGTGTCGATCAGGTTCCGGGTGCGGATGCCCCAGAACTCGAAGCCGTAACGGTGCGCCGACACGCTGGCGAACATCGCGACGAGCGTGCCCGCCACGGCCATCGGGTCGGCGCCGGCGGGCGAGCACGTTGCCCCGGCCGCGCCACCCGCGGGGGAGGGCGACGCGGAGGCGATCACCTGGGCGAGGGCCACGGTCACCGCGTTCAGCGCCCGGACCCGGATGCCCCGCAGCTGCCCGTCGCCCTCCTCGGTCGCCAGGTCGACCACCCGGAACACCGCGCGGTTGTCCTCCCAGTAGCCGAGGAAGCCCTCGGTCACCGCCCGCGCCGTGCCCCAGCTCGCCTCTTCGGACCAGTCGCCGCCGACCAGCTCCGCGAGCTGCCCCGCCTGGTCCACCATCCCCTCGGCCAGCACCCGGATCGCCTGCTCCACGTTGGCGAAGTACTGGTAGAAGGTCGCCGGAGAGGTCTCGGCCTGCCGCGCGATGTCCGTGACCTTGACGGACCGCCAGGACGTGGTGGCCAGGAGCTCCACCGTGGCGTCGAGCAGCCGCTGACGTGTCTGGCGGCCTCGTTCACCGGGCACCCGTCCGTCGGTGGTCGCCACCTGCTCGGCGTAGGCGTCGAGGTCCACCACGGTGGCCTCACGCCCGGGGCTTCGTCCTGGCATGGCGCCTCAGCGTAACGGCCCCGCTCCCGAAGACCCAGGTGACGGTGCGGATACGCTGTCGGCATGGAGCAGACGTTGACCCGCCCGCTCACCCGCGCGCAGCAGGCGAGGCGCCAGCGCGTGATCGACGCCGCCATGGCGTTGGGGCTCGAGGGGGGGTACGAGGCGGTCCAGATGCGCGACGTCGCCGCCCGGGCCGACGTCGCCATGGGCACGGTGTACCGCTACTTCACCAGCAAGGACCACCTCCTGGCGGCCACCCTGGTGCACTGGGTCGAGATGCTCGACACCCGGATCGGGCAGCACCCGCCGCGCGAAGAGCACCCCGCCGACCGTGTCCTCGACGTCCTCGATCGCGCCTTGCGCGCCATGGGGCGCCAACCCAAGCTCGTCACCGCGGTCTTCACCTCGCTGTCCTCACCCGACCCGGCCGCCGTCGGCTGCCAGCAGCAGATCACGCTGCTGATGGAGGGCATCATCTCGCGCGCCATCGGCGAGCGCGACGTCCCCGACATGTCCGACCGGGCACGCATGATCGGCCACGTCTGGTATTCGGCGCTGGTCGGCTGGGTCAACGGCTGGTCCACCATGGCGCGGGTCTACGACGAGCTGGCGGTCTCGGTGCGCCTGCTGCTCCCTGACGAGCTCGTCGAACGACGAACAACCGCCTGACCTGGCCCTTCCGCTCGGCCGGGCGCTCCGGCCACGGGGGTGAGACTGACTGTGGGGCTCGGGGCGCTCGCGCTAGGGTCGCCCCCGATGACCGCCGGTGCCTCCCCCCGCGGCCTTCCCATCGAGATCAGCGGGCTCTCCAAACACTTCGGAGAAGTGCTGGCCGTCGACGACCTCTCGTTCACGGTCGAGCCCGGACGCATCACCGGCTTCCTCGGACCCAACGGCTCGGGGAAGACGACGACCCTGCGCATGCTGCTCGGCTTGGTGCACCCGTCCGCGGGGACGGCCACCATTGCCGGGCGCAAGTACCAAGACCTGGAGAACCCCACCTCGACCGTCGGCGCCGTGCTCGAAGCGACCAGTTTCCACCCGGCACGGCGCGCCCGGACCCACCTGCGCATGGCGG
The DNA here is from genome assembly GCA_963755375.1 of uncultured Acidimicrobiaceae bacterium. Classification (GTDB taxonomy): domain Bacteria; phylum Actinomycetota; class Acidimicrobiia; order Acidimicrobiales; family RAAP-2; genus Bog-473. Next base: position 2,560,398 of record CAVWKG010000016.1, read on the forward strand.
CGCGAGCCGGCGGCCACGAGGAGAAGCGCGCCGACGAGGTGCTCGAACTTGTCGGCCTGACCGGCGACGGCAAGCGCAAGATCGGTGGCTTCTCCATGGGCATGCGCCAGCGCCTCGAGTTGGCCACCGCGCTCATCGGCGACCCCGACGTCCTCATCCTCGACGAGCCGTCCAACGGGCTCGACCCGCAGGGGATCGCCTGGCTGCGTGACTTCATGCGCTACCTCGCCGGCGAGGGGCGCACGGTGCTGGTCTCCTCGCACCTGCTGGCGGAAATGGCCCAGACCATCGATGACGCGGTCATCGTGTCGTTCGGCCAGTTGAAGGCGCAGGGCACACTCGACGAGATCACGGCGGGCATCTCGGGCGTCGTCATGCGGGCGCGCACCCCCGAGGCCGACCGCCTGGCCGGCGTGCTGACGCCGGCCGGCATCGCCTTCCGGCGGCTCAGCCCCGAGGAGATCGCCATGGACGGCGTCACGCCCCAGCAGGTCGGGCCGCTGCTGGCCTCGAACCAGATCGTCCTCTACGAGCTCACCCAGGAGGGCGGAGATCTCGAGTCCGTCTTCCTCTCCCTGACCGCCGGGCTCGGATTCGGCGACCTGGGGGCGCACCCGTGATCAACGCCATCCGCGCCGAGCTGATCAAGATGCGCTCCATGCCCGGGGTATGGGTCAGCTTCGCGCTGATCTTCCCGTTGACGGTCCTCCTCGTCCTCGCCGTCTTCGCCCAGGCCGGTGGATTCCCCGGCCACACCTTCTCCTTCGTGGCCTCGCTGCGCCTCCGGCGCGAGCTCCTCGGCGCCGGCTACTTCGGGATCGAGGTACTGGCGCCGATCATCGGCGTGCTCTGCATCACGGGCGAGTACCGGCACAAGACCATCACCACCTCGCTCGTGCTCGTCCCGGTGCGCAGCCGCGTGCTGCTGGCCAAGGTGGTCGCCACCGCGGTCTGGTGCATCCTCCTCGCGCTGCTGTCTCTCCTCGCCGTTGCCGTCGTGGCCCTGCCCTGGAACGCCGCCCTCGGCGGCGTCACGTCGCAGGTCACGGACCAGGTCGGTGCCGTGGTGCCCGGCCTGGTGGCCTCGGCCGTGCTGCTCGGCCTCTTCGGTCTCGGCTTCGGGACGCTCGTCAAGAACCAGGTGGCGGCCATCCTGATCACCATCGGCGGCACCCTCATTCTCGAGGGGATCCTCGTCGCGCTGGCCCGGGCCATCTTCCACTACGACCTGAACTGGCTCCCCAACGCGGCCGGGGCGGCGCTGGCCGGGGACATCGCCCGCGGCCTGGGCGGTGGCGGCGGTGGCGGCGGTGGCGTGGGCCGGCTCCAACTGCTGACCTGGTGGCAGGGCGGCCTCGTCATGCTGGCCTGGGGCCTCGGGCCGCTGACCATCGGCTACTTCACGACGTTCCGCCGCGACGTCACCTGAGAAGAGTTCGGGTCAGCCCCGCAACACGACGCCGGGACGGGCGGCCAGTCCCTCGTCGGCCGACGCACCGTCGACCCGGATCGGCACCCCGTTCACCAGCGTGTGGGTCATGCCCACCGGCTTGTCCGTGGTCAGGCGCTCACCGTCGGCGGGGAAGTCGCGCACGCGGCGCATCGGCCCCGGGGACACGGTGTCGGGGTCGAAGACGCACAGGTCGGCCTTCTTCCCCACCTCGACCGTCCCCCGGTCGGCCAGGCCGTAGACACCGGCGGGCTCGCCCGTCAGCTTGTGGATGGCCCGCTCCAGCGGCATGACCCCGCGCTCGCGGACCCAGTTGCCGAGCAGGTCGGTCGAGAAGCAGGCGTCGCAGAGCTGCGAGACGTGCGCCCCGGAATCGGCCAGGCCGAGGAGCACGTTGTCACGGGGCAGCAGCCAGGCGATGCCCTCGGGGTCGTCGTTGGCCAGCACCGACCAGAAGCGCGCCTCGAGGTTGTCGTCCAGCGAGACGTCGAGCATGACGTCGAGCGGGGTGCAGCCCCGCTCCTCGGCCAGCACCGCCACCGGGTGGTCGGCCAGCTCGGGGTGGGCGTGCGACTCGGCCACCGAAATGGCGGCCCAGTTGAGGGGGAAGCCGCCCGCCTTGCCACTGACGTCCTCCCATGCCGTCGCCCGCCAGGACGGGTCGCGATAGGCGGCGACGCGCTCGGCCTTGGACTTGCCCATCAGGGCGGCGAAGGTGGGGCGCATGTTGAGCGTAAAGGGCTCGGACAGGTTCATCTGGAACACCAGGGGCCGGCACGACACCTGCGGCCACACCTCGACCCCGTCGGCCCAGGCCGCGTCGTGCTCCGCGATCACCTTCTCGTGGTAGGGGTAGCCCTTCACCGTGAGCAACGCCGTCCAGGTGAAGGGGCGGCCCACCTCGCGCTGGAGCCGGAAGACCTCCTCGTTGGAGAAGACACCGCCCGGCAGCAGCGCCACCACGCCACGCCCGCACTGCTTGACCGGCTCGAGCAGGGCACGCAGCTCGGCCAGATCGGCCACCCGGGAGGGCACCGGCCGGCCGCTGTCACCGTTGTGGGTCGGTGATGCGCTCGACGCGAAGCCGGCCGCGCCTCCCGCCATGGCGTCGGCCACCACGGTCTGCATGAGCGCGATCTCTTCTTCTGTCGCGGGCCGCTCGTACGCGTCCTCGCCCATCACGTAGAGGCGCACCGCGGTGTGGCCGACGTAGCACCCGAAGTTGAGCGCGGTGCCCCGCGCCGCCACGGCGTCGAGATATTGCGGGAACGTCTCGAACTCGTCCCACGGCACGCCGGCGGCCAGCGTGTCGAAGCTCATGTCCTCCACGTGCTGGAGCGTGCGCGCCAGCAGCGGCACGCCGTCGGCCCGGATCGGCGCGATGGAGAAGCCGCAGTTCCCCGCGATGACCGACGTCACCCCGTGGAACGAGGACGGCGTCAGGTCCGGGTCCCAGAACACCTGCGCGTCGTAGTGGGTGTGGATGTCGACGAAACCTGGGCTCACGACCTGGCCCGACGCATCGAGCACGCGGTCGCCCTGCAGACGGGTGCCGACGTCGCTGATGCGGCTGCCGGTGATGGCGACGTCGGCGCTCCTTCCGGGAGCTCCCGTGCCGTCGACCACGGTTCCCCCCCGGATGACGATGTCGGCCTGCATGGACCCATCGTTGCAGCCCCAGTGGCCCCGTGCACGCGGGATGGCTCGATCGCGACGGCGGTCGGATACCGTTGGCGTGCAGGGCCCGGGTCAATTGCGGGCAGAGATGGACAACGCGCCAGGTGGGCGCGGGACTGGAGTGCGGATGGCGGTTCGGTTTTTCAGATCCAGGGCGACCCCCCCGCCTGATGACTCCCTCCAGATCTCTGGCGCCATCGTCGCCCCATCCGACGGTCCCTCCCCCGTCCAGCTCGTCGACGCCGGCCGCGCCCCGCACGGCCTCGGGGTGGTGCGGGACCAGTACGAACGGAAGATCCGCAAGAGCCCGACGATCCGCATGGTGCCCAGCTCCATGCTGGTGGAGGGACGGCGCCTCCGCTTCGCGGTGTCCGACAACGTCGATGCCTACGGACCCGACGGCCCGGGGTCGCCGCCCATCTGGGCGGTGAACATCCACGGCTACTTCGCCGGCGGGGGCATGTACTGGCGTGAGAGCGCGCGGCTCGCCGAGCAGCTGGGCTGGCGTGTCATCAACCCGAGCCTGCCCGGCTTCGGCGGCAGCGACCCGCTCGACTGGCAGGACGTCTCCATGGAGAGCCTGGCCGACCAGGTGATGGCCATCGCACACAAGGTCGACGCCGGGCCCGTGGTCCTGCTCGGCCACTCCATGGGGAGTGCGGTGGCCGTGCAGTTCGCGCACGACCACCCGCGACGGACGCTCGGCGTGATCTATCGCGACGGCGTGAGCACCCCCTCCTGGAAGGACCGCCACGGTGTCCTCCCGACGGTGCTCTCCCCGCTCCTTCCCGACGTCGCACCGATGGTCGACATGATCGCCGCCGTCGTCTTCGACCTGCCCGACCTCTTCATCGGTCGCATGTACTCCACCGTGCGCGCCGTGCTGCCCGACATGCGCCAGAACATCCGCACCATGACCCAGACGATGCCCGTCGGCAGCATGCTCATGGCCGTCGACCAGCGCAGCGAGGTGCGCCACCTCGTGGCCCAGCAGATCCCGATCCTCAACGAGTGGGGCTGTTTCGATCGCATCACGCCCGGGGGCACTGCGCTCGAGTTCGCGTCCATTGCGCGGGCCCCTGTCATCTGGGTGCCGGGCGGCCACAGCTGGATGCTGGCGCGCCCCCAGGGCCAGGCGGACATCCTCACCCATCTCGTCCAGGGTGGGGAGTTCATGGCGCAGGTGGACGACCGCTGGCGCCAGCTCACCCCGCGCGAGTACACGCTGCGCGCCGTCAACTGACCGGCGCCGTGCCAAAGGCCCGCGCCGTCGCCCGCGCCGGGCCACCGGACGGCGCGCCGTGATCGACCGCCTGCTCCAACCGCTGCTCTCGCTGCACGGTTGGCCGGCCTACACGCTGGTCGGCCTGCTCGTGTTCGCCGAGGCGGCCGTGATGCTGGGCTTTGTGTTTCCCGGAGAGACGGCCGCCATCCTCGGCGGTGTCCTGGCCTCCAAGGGCGGTGTCAACCTGGAGGGCATCCTCGCCGTCGTAGTCGTGTGCGCCATCGGCGGCGATTCGGTCGGCTACGCGGTGGGCGAGCGCTGGGGCCGCCAGTTGCTGCAGCTGGGCCCGCTGCGCAAACGCCAGAAGGGGCTCGATGCGGCCCTCGAGCAGCTGAACCGCCGCGGCCCGGTCGCCGTCTTCGTCGCCCGCTTCTCCGCCTTCCTGCGCGCCGTGGTGCCGGGCCTGGCCGGCATGTCCTCCATGCACTACCGCGTCTTCCTGGCCGCCAACGCCGCCGGTGGCCTGTGCTGGGGCGTCCTGTACGTCCTGCTCGGCTACTTCGTGGGCCAGCGGGTGGAGAAGGCGACCGGCATCGCGTCCGACGTGGTGCTCGGCCTCATCGTCGTGGTGATCGTGGTGCTCATCGTGCGCCACCGGCGCAGGGAAAAGGAGGAGATCGAGGGACCGTCGGAGAGCGCGACACCCGGGACGGACGCGAAGAGCTGACCGCCGGGCTCAGCCCCGTCCGCCCAGAACCGAACGGTCCCCGGCCCGCAGCCCGGCCACGACCCGGGCGAACTCCCCGGCGGCGTCGTCGCCCTGGGCGTCGGTGTCCATGAAGTGCACGGCGGAAGGGTCGCTGCGGTCGATCCCGAAGAGACCGTACCGGGGCTCGTAGGTGCCCCACTCGTAATTGTCCATCAGCGACCAGTGGAAGTAGGCGCGCACGGGCACGCCCGCCGCCACGGCATCGGCCACCGCGCCCAGGTGCTCGCGCACGTAGCGCGGGCGGTCCATGCCGTCCTCCCGGGGGACCGGCCGTCCGTCGCGCACCCGTGTCGCCATGCCGTTCTCCACCACCCACAGCGGGAGCCCAGGGCGCAGCGCGGACTCCGTGATGCACCAGTTGCGCAGGGCCGCCGGGTGCGATGCAACGTCCCAGTACGTCCGGCCGAACGACCAGTCCCGCCCACCCTCTGCCGCACGCCGTCCCGGGATGCGCAGGGCATGACTGGCCACCGGGTCGTACCAGTCGAAGCCGACGGCGTCGATGCTGCGCGGCCGCGCCGACGCGTGCACCGCCGCCGCCACGCGGCGCGGCGCGTGGCGCCGCGCCGTGCCGCGCAGGCGCGTCCAGGCGGGACCGCGCCCGAGCTCACGCACGGCTCCGTACGGCGACACCGCCGCGAAGAACCGCCGGATGACCACCTCTCCGGCGTGCCGGGGAGGGAAGGCGGCGTCGTGCACCGTCCGGCGCTCGTCCACGTAGCGGTCCACCTCGTCGGGGCCCACGCCGGCCTCGCGCAGCTGCAGCAGGTCGAGCAACATGCGGTCGTGCTCGTACACGGACGACGAACTCGTGTTCACCGTGACCTCGGCTTCGGGTTGGACGGCGGCCACGGTGTCGGCTGCCAGCACGTGCGCGGTGAGGAGGTTGTCGAGGGCGCAGAAGGCGTCGGAGACGGCCATGCGCCGTCCCGGCGGGCACGACCCCTCGATCCACCCCATGAGCGTCACGATGTTGGGCTCGTTGACGGTGACCCAGCGCCGGCAGTACGGCGCCAGCGCCGGCACCACCCGGGCGACGTGGCGGGCGAAGACGTCGGGGGAGCCGGGACGCAACCAGAATTCCTCGCCGAGCCAAAACGGATGGGTGAAGTGGTGCAGCGTGACGATCGGCTCCATGCCGCGTGCCGCACAGAGGGAGAGGATCTCGGCGTAGCGCTCCAGCGCGGCCTCGTCGAAGTCACCGGGCCGCGGCTCGAGCCGCGCCCACTCCACCGAGAGCCGGAACGCGTTGCAGCCGATGCTGGCGGCGCGATCCAGCGCCTCCTCGGGGTGGCGCCAGAAGTCGCACGCCAGACCGGAACGGGCGGCCCGGCCGGCGCCCTCCCAGGCGGACCAGTTGTTGTGAGGCCCTCCCTCGCCGTTGAAGCCGCCCTCGATCTGATAGCCCGACGTCGCCACCCCGACGGCGAAGCCGTCACCGAGCAGGCTCTCCCCTGCCGAGCGGCGGGCACGCGCCCGCGCCGGGGCCGGCCTGTGGGACGGGGCGGGGTCCGGCATCCGTTCAGCTTGGCAGGCGCAGCGGGGGGGCGTGCCGCCCTGCCGCTGTGCTCAGCGGGGCGGGGCCACCGCGCGCATGCTGGCCAGCGCGGTCGAGACGATGTCGACCTCGTCGCGCGCGTGGCGCACGAGGGAGCGCACCTGCGGTTCGGTGGCATCGCTCCCGGCCCGCACGGCCGCGGCCTGCACGTCGCGCGCCGCCCCGATGACCTCGGCCACCTGGCGGCGCACATCGGCCCGGCTCGCACCCTGGGGCAGCCGGCGTTCCAGGCGGAGGAGCCCGTCCAGCTCGCCGGCCACGCCGCGAAGCGAGCGGCACACCACCGGGAGCTCGGCCACGGGGGCGTCGTGGGACTCGGCGTGGGCCACGGCGATCTCGGCGTCCTCGACCGCCACCCACATGCGCCGGCGGACCCGCGACGCCGCGCCACGGCTCAGGTCGTGCGGCGTCGCCCGTCCGCTGTAGCGCTCCCGGCCGGCGGCCAGGAGCGCCAGCGTGGCGAGAAGGCCGCGTACCACCACGTGGCCGTGGAGCAACCGCCAGTGCCGGCGCACGTAGCTCCGCCCGACCAGGAAGGCGGCCGTCAGCCCCACGAGAACGACGAGGCCGGCGATGAGGAAGAACTCGAGCAGCTGGGCCACGAAGGTCACGAGCCAATTGTACGCGGGGGAGCACGGATTATCCCGCAGTAACCTCGGGGGATGGAACCGGAGGGACCGGGGGGCACCGAGGGGCCTCCTGTCCCGCCCCCGCCTGGGCCCGGCTGGCAGCCGGGGATGCCTTCCATCCGCGAGTACCTGCCCAGCGTGATCTTCGGCGCCGCCCTCCCGATCGGGGTCTACTTCCTCGTCCGCCCGTACGTGCAGGCCGACGCCCAGGCGCTGATCGTCGCCGGCGGCTGCTCGGTGGCCTGGATCGTCCTGCAGTTCGTCCGCCGGCGCAGGGTCGACGTCGTCGGCGCCGCCGTCCTGGTGGGCTTCGCCCTGGGCGTCGTCACCTCCGCACTGCTCGGTGGCAACACGTACCTGCTCAAGGTCCGTGACGGTTTCTTCACCCTGCTGGTCGGCATCGCCTGCATCGTGACCCTCTACACTCACGATCGCCCGGCCTTCTTCTACGTCAACCGCTACCTCTCCGCCGGCAACGATCCCGCCAAGGTCTCCGCGTTCGACCGGCTGCACGACATGCCGGCCGGACGCCACACGTTCCGCACGCTGTCCGTGGTCTGGGGCATCGGGCTCGTGGTGGAGGCCTCGGCCCGCCTCACCCTGGCCGACCTCCTGCCCACCGGCACCTTCCTCGCCGTCTCGCCGTTCATCACGGGCAGCGTCATCGGCGGCCTGTTCGCCTTCACCGCCGTCTACATGAAGCGGACCCAGATCGAGTCGGCCGCCCTGATGGCGCGCATCGTGCACGACGCCCCGCCCGACCCCGGGCCCAGTGCCCGTCCGGACACCGCCATCGACACCGGTCCGGCTGACGACGGCGACGATCAGGCGCCCCTCCCCCAGGCCTGACCGGGCTCGCCCTGCCGAGCCGGACGCCGGGTTCGGTAGCCTCGGCGGCGCCCAGCGCCGGCCGACGGCGGGGCACCAGCGAAGGGAGCACCATGGCAGACGAAGTGCTGCGGGAACGCCGGGGGCATGTGGAGATCCTCACCATCAACCGCCCCGAGGCGCGCAACGCCATCAACGGTGCCGTCAGCACGGCGATGGCGGCCTTCATGGACGAGTTGACGAACGACGCGAACTGCTGGGTGGTCGTGATCACCGGGAGCGGTGACAAGGCGTTCAGCGCCGGCATGGACCTCAAGGCCTTCAGCAGCGGCGAGGGCGGCGACATCATGGGTGCGAGCGGCGGCTTCGGCGGGCTGACCCAGCGCGAGTTCCCCAAGCCGGTCATCGCCGCGGTGAACGGGTCCGCACTGGCGGGCGGCTTCGAGATCATGCTCTCCTGCGACCTCGTGGTGGCCGCCGAGCACGCCACGTTCGGCATCCCCGAGGCCAAGCGGGGCCTGATCGCCGGCGCCGGCGGCCTGATCCGCATGCCCAAGCGCCTGCCCATGGCCGTCGCGCTCGAGCTGGCCATGACCGGCGACGCCATCGATGCCGCCCGGGCGTACGCCCTCGGCCTCGTCAACAAGGTCGTGCCGGCCGAGGCACTGCTGGCTGAGGCCGTGGCGCTGGCCGAGCGCATCGCCGCCAACGCGCCCCTGGCCGTGCGGTACTCCAAGAGCGTCATGAAGCACGCCGCCGAGGTCTCCGAGGCCGAGGGATGGACCATCAACCGGGAGGCCGTCGGTGTCGTGTTCAGCTCGGCCGACGCCCAGGAGGGCCCCATCGCCTTCGCCGAGAAGCGCCCGCCGAACTGGCAGGGCAAGTAGGGGGTGCTGGCCCCGGCCCTCGACACCATCCGCCTGACGCTCCACGTCCTGGCGGCGACCGTCTGGGTGGGTGGGCAGATCGTGATGACCGGCCTCGTCGGGCCGGCCCGCGGGCTCGGTGCCGACGCCCCCAAGACCCTGGCCCGGGCGTTCGGCCGCCTGGCCTGGCCCGCCTACCTGGTGTTGGTGGTGACCGGCGTCTGGAACGTGACCGCCGTGCACTACGCCGACCAGGACTCGGCCTGGAAAGCCGTGCTCATGGCCAAGATCGCCGTGGTCGTGCTGGCCGGCCTGGGCGTGCTCTTGCACCAGCGCGCCACCTCCCCGCGCCAACTGGCCCTCTGGGGGTCGGTCGGAGGCCTGGCCAGCGTCGCCGCCCTCGTGATGGGCATCCTGCTGGCCGGGTGACTCCGGATACCTCGGGCGACGCTCCGGCGTTGCGGAACTCCGGAGCGGGAATGGGTCTAACCTGGAACCCAGTTCACCGTCTTTTGGACCCAGGTGAAGGAGAACATCATGCTCGCTGACCTTTTCGGACCCGACTTGCTCATCGTGGCCATCATCTTGGTCGTGCTCCTCTTCGGCGGTGCCGCCATCCCCAAGCTGGCCCGCAACATTGGCTCCGCCAAGAACCAATTCGAGAAGGGCTTGGAGGAGGGGAAGACCGCAGGCACCACCCCCGCCACGGCCACCGACACGCCGGCGCCCTCAACCGAGGAGAAGGCCCCGGGCGCCTGATGCCGCGGCCGGTCCCGGCCGCGCGCACGCCCAGGGGGGTCCATGCCAACTGACGTCCTCGCCGTCGCCGATCGCCTGTGGAACGGCGAGCTGTCCACCTCGACCTTCCACCCGGTCGACCACATCGGCGGTTTCGTCGAGATCACCGACGGTGTGGGCTTCTGCCCCTCCTTCGCCAATGTGTCCTCTTTCGCCACCCCCGACGGCCTCGTCCTGGTCGACACCGGCAGCGCCCCACTGGCCAAGGTCGTCCACGACGACATCCGCACCTGGAGCTCGGCCCCGCTCCACACCGCCGTCTACTCCCACGGGCACATCGACCATGTCTTCGGCGTGCCGGTCTGGGAGGAGGAGGCCGCCGCGGAGGGCTGGGCCGCCCCCGAGGTCATCGCGCACCACGCGCTGCCCGCCCGCTTCGACCGCTACATCTTCACCGCCGGCTACAACACCATCATCAACCGTCGCCAGTTCGGCTTCACCGACCTGAACTGGCCGACCGAGTACCGCTATCCCGACCGGACCTATCACGACACGCTGGAGCTCTCGGTCGGCGGGCTGGATTTCTCGCTCCGCCACGAGAAGGGCGAGACCGACGACCACACCGTCACCTGGCAGCCCGAGACCCGCGTCCTGTGCTGCGGCGACCTCTTCATATGGGCCTCCCCCAACGCCGGCAATCCCCAGAAGGTGCAGCGCTACCCGCGGGAGTGGGCCGCCGCCCTCCGCCGCATGCTCCAGCTCGACGCCGAGTTCCTCCTGCCCGGACACGGCTTTCCGGTCATCGGGGCCGACCGGGTCCGTCAGGCCCTCACCGACACGGCGGACCTCCTCGACTCCCTGGTCGACCAGACCCTCGCCCTGATGAATGCGGGCGGGCGGCTCGACGACGCCATCCACGCCGTGCGCGTCCCCGCCGAGCTCGAGGCCCGGCCCTATCTCCGGCCGGTCTACGACGAGCCTGAGTTCATCGTCCACACGGTGTGGCGCCAGTACGGGGGCTGGTGGGACGGCAACCCCGCCACCTTGAAGCCGGCGCCCGAGCGTGCCCTGGCCGTCGAGCTGGCCGCGCTGGCCGGCGGGCCGGGCGCCCTGGCCGACCGCGCCCTCGAGCTGCTGGCCCTCGCCACCGACGCGCCCGACTCGGAGTCCGAGGCCGAAGGGGCATTGCGCCTGGCCGGCCACCTGGCCGAGCATGCGTGGCTGGCCCAGCCGGACGACGAGGGTGTGCAGCGGGCGCGCCAGCAGGTCTTCTCGGCGCGCGCCGCCCGCGCCACCTCCACCATGGCGCGCGGCGTGTTCACCTGGGCCGCCAACGAATCCGGGGCGCCCCCGCACCCCCACCCGCACTGACGTCGCCGGGCTGCCGCGGACCGGATTGCGATTTCCAATTTTTTTGCGGGGTTCGATAGTGTCGGCCCGGTGGACTCGTCGCTGACCAGCCCGTCTTCCGACACACCCGAAACCCCAGCTCGCAGCGCCCGGAGTCCACGCCGTCGGCTCGCTGCCGTGGTGGTCGCGCTGGGCGCTCTCCTGCTGACCGGCTGCCAGCTCCCGACCTTCGGCGCCTACAAGGGCGCCACGTCCCAGGCGCGCTCCACCTTCCACCTCTGGCAGGGCTTCTTCATCGCGGGTGTGATCGTCGGCGGCTTCACCCTCCTCCTGATCGTCTGGGCCATCTTCCGTTACCGGAAGCGCTCGGACGACATGCCGGTGCAGACGCAGTACCACACGCTGACCGAGATCACCTACACCGTCGTGCCCATCCTGATCGTGCTCGGGCTCTTCTGGGCGACGGTGGTGGTGGAGAACACGGTGACCGCGGTCGAGCCCAAGCCCGCCGCCGTCATCCACGTCTACGCCTTCCAGTGGGGCTGGGAGTTCGAGTACCCCAACGGCGTCAAGGTGATCGGCCAGACCACCGACGCACCCACCATGGTGGTCCCGACCGGGCAAACGACGCGCGTCTATCTCCGCTCATACGACGTGCTGCACGGCTTCTACGTGCCCGAGTTCAACTTCAGCCGCTACGCGAGCCCCGGGTACTGGACGAGCTTCGACCTCAATGTCCTGCACAACGGCGTCTACCGCGGCCAGTGCACCCAGCTGTGCGGGCTGTACCACTCCCTCATGTTCTTCAACGTCCGCTCCGTGTCCCCCGCCGCGTACGCGGTCTGGCTGCGGACCACCCACGCCTTCCAGACGGCCCACCCGTCGTCCATCGGCCAGCTCCCCGCTTCGCTGCATGCCAATCAGAACGGGACGGTGCCCAGCTACTCTGGCAATTCCGGCAACTCGGGCAGCGGGAACACCGGCAATACAGGAGGAGTGCTCTACGGTGACTGACGTCATCGCCCCACCGGGCGTCCAGGAGCGTGAAGAGCTCCACCTGCCTCCGTCGGTCCCCGGCGACGGCCACGGGCCCGACCACGGGGGGCACGAGGACCACGGACCCACCGGCATCCTCAAGTGGCTGACCTCGACCGACCACAAGGTCATCGGCCTCAGCTACATGATCACCGCCGTCGTGATCTTCTACCTCTCGGGGATCATGGCCCTCCTCATGCGGCTGCAGCTGTCCTCGCCGCACTCGTCATTTCTGAGCTTCTCGCAGTACAACGCGCTGTTCACCATGCACGGCAGCCTGATGCTGTATCTGTTCGCCGGCCCGTTCGCCTTCGGTGGCCTGGCCAACTACATCGTGCCGTTGCAGATCGGCGCGCCCGACATGGCCTTCCCGCGTTTGAACGCACTGAGCTACTGGCTCTTCCTGACCGGGTCCATCACCATGCTGATGACCTTCTTCGTCGCGGGGGGAGCGGCGCAGTTCGGCTGGGTGGCCTACGCGCCGCTCTCGAGTGCGACGAGCTCTCCCGGCGCCGGGCCCGACCTCTGGATCATGGCGCTGACCCTCACCGGGTTCTCCGCCATCTTCACCGGGGTCAATCTCTGCGGGACCATCTTCTACCTGCGCGCGCCGGGCATGACCATGTTCCGCATGCCGATCTTCACCTGGAACATGCTGGTGACCGGGATCCTCATCCTGATCGCCTTCCCGGTCCTCACCTCGGCGCTGATCATGCTGTTCTGCGACCGTCACTTCGGGACGCACATCTATACGGCGGTGGGGTGTCACCTCGTGAGCGGCGCACCCATGGCGTCGTGCGGGTCACCGTTGCTGTGGCAGAACCTGTTCTGGTTCTTCGGCCATCCCGAGGTCTACATCCTGGCGCTGCCGTTCTTCGGCATCGTCACCGAGATCCTGCCCGTCTTCTCCCGCAAGCCGGTCTTCGGCTACAAGGGCATGGTCTTCGCCACCATGGCCATCGCGGCGCTGTCCACCGGCGTGTGGGCGCACCACATGTTCACCACCGGCGCCGTCCTGTTGCCCTTCTTCTCGTTCCTCAGCCTGCTCATCGCCGTGCCGACCGGCATCAAGTTCTTCAACTGGATCGGCACCATGTGGCACGGCCAGCTCACCTTCACCACACCCATGTTGTTCTCCATCGGGTTCCTCTTCGCGTTCCTCATGGGTGGCGTCACGGGCATCATGCTGGCCTCGCCACCGATCGACTTCGCCACCCACGACACCTATTTCGTGGTGGCCCACTTCCACCAGGTGCTCTTCGGCACGGCCGTGTTCGCCGGGTTCGCCGGCCTCTACTACTGGTATCCCAAGATGTTCGGCCGCATGCTCCGGGAGAGCTTGGGCAAGTGGCATTTCTGGCTGATGTTCATCGGCTTCTGGGTCACCTTCATGCCCCAGTACGTGGTCGGCCTGCTCGGCATGCCCCGCCGCGTGGCGAGCTACCCGTCGAACCTGGGCTGGCAGAGCTACAACATCGTCTCGACGGTCGGCGCATTCATCATCGCGGTGTCGTTCGCCTTCCTGCTGGTGAACTTCGTCGTCTCGTGGCGCAAGCCGGTGCCCGCCGGGAACAACCCCTGGGACGCCCAAACGCTGGAGTGGTACACCACCTCCCCGCCGCCGCACCACAACTACACCCACCTCCCGCCGATCCGCTCGGAACGCCCGACCTGGGACGCCAACCACCCCGACGCCTTGACGGTGCCGCACGGCCCGTCGGCCCACACCAACGGCAACGGGAAGAGCAACGGAAAGGTGAGAGCCGGCGTATGAAGGTCGAGTCCCTGTTCCTGCTCTTCCTCGGTGCTTTCTTCGGCATTGTCGGCCTCGTCTACTGGTTCTGGGGCTACGACGACGGCGGGGGCATCATGCTGCTCGGCGCCACCCTGCTCGGCTTCCTGCCCGGCCTCTACTACTTCTTCTGGCACCGGCGCTTCCACGGCCACAAGTACTTCTATTGGGGCGAGGTCAAGGCACCCGGTGATCGCCCCTCCGACCGCGAGGACGCGGAGCTGGCCGACGGCGCCGGGAACATCGATTCGTTCCCCGGCTCCTCCATCTGGCCCTTCGTGCTCGGCATGGGTGCCTTCATGACGGTGCTCGCGCTGGTATTCGGCAGCTGGCTCATGTTCATCGGTGTCCCGCTGATCCTGACCGCGCTGACCGGCGTCACCGCCGAGAGCCGACGCGGCGGCACCATCTGACCCGCGGCGGGAGCCGCGAGGCTGACCCGGCGGCAGCGGCGAACATGGGCACGCACCAGGCGCCGGATCTCCCGCGCGCCCTCGTCGTCCTCATCGCCGTGGCCACCGGCGCGGTGGTGGCCAACCTCTACTACGCGCAGCCCGTCCTGCATGAGGTCGCCGGCACGTTCCACAGCGGGCCTGGGCCGACCTCGTCGATCATCACAGCCACCCAGATCGGCTACGCCGCCGGGCTGCTGCTGGTCGTCCCGCTGGGCGATCTCCACCCCCGCCGGGGCCTCGTCACCCGTCTCTTCTGCCTGAGCGCGGTAGCGCTGATCGGCTGCGCCCTCGCCCCCACCCTGTGGCTCTTCGCCGTGGCGTCCGTCCTCGTCGGCGGTGCCTCGGTGGCCGGGCAGGTGATGATCCCCTTCGCCGCCGACCTGGCACCCGAGGAGCGCCGGGGCCGGGTGGTGGCCCGCATCATGACGGGGCTGCTGCTGGGCATCCTCCTCGCCCGCACCGTGTCGGGGCTGGTGGCTCAGGCCGCCGGGTGGCGGGCCATCTACTGGCTCTCGGCCGCGCTGATGGTCGTCTTCGCCCTGGTGCTCTGGCGGGCGTTGCCCGCGGAGGGCCCGCGTCCGCACCACAGCTACCCCGAGCTCGTGCGGTCTTCGCTCCGCCTCCTGGTGACCGAACCCGTGCTGCGCCGGCGGGCCTGGCACGGGGCCTGCGCGTTCGCCGCCTTCAGCGTGCTGTGGACCACACTGGCCTTCCTGCTCTCGGGGAGCCCCTACCACTACTCCAACGCGGTCATCGGGCTCTTCGGCCTCGTCGGCGCCGGCGGGATCGTGGCGGCCAACCTCGCGGGCAAGCTGGCCGACTCGGCCCGGGTCACCGCCACCACTGTCGTCGCCGGTGTCCTCCTGGCCGGTTCCTTCGCGCTGCTGTGGACGGGCCGCACGTCACTGGCCGCGCTCATCATCGGGATCGTCGTGCTCGACATGGGCACCCAGGGCATGCAGATCACCAACCAGGCGGTGATCTACGCGCTCCGCCCCGACGCGCGGAGCCGGATCAACAGCGCGTACATGGTCTGCTACTTCGTCGGTGGCGCCGCCGGTTCCCTGGCCGCCGGCGCGCTCTACGGCACGCACGGCTGGGCGGGTGTCTGCCTGCTCGGTGCCGCCCTCGGCCTGCTCACCCTGGCCATGTCGGCCTACGACCGCCTGCGGCCGGCCGGCCGCGTTCACGCCTCGACGATATCGAGCCCGTTGCCGTCCTGATCGCGGAAGGCGAACATCGGCGGCACGCCGGGCCAGCGCAGCACGTCGCCGGCGTCGACGCCGCGTGAGCGCAGGTTCGCGTTGGCTCCGTCGGCATCGCCCGTCGTCAACCGGATGCCCGTCTCGACCCCGGCGGGACGCCCCGTGTGGGCGAGCTCGAGCGCGAGCGTCACCGCGGTGCCGGGGGGCGCCATCTCGATCCACCGCGCGCCCTTCGCCATGGGGACGTCCAGGCGGACCTCGAAACCGAGCGCCGCGTAGAACGCAACGGCGCGGTCCTGGTCGATGACGGGGACACCGACGGCGTGCAGGCCGGTGACGGGTGGGGCGGTGCTCATGGGCTGTCCCCCGTGTCGTAGCTGAGCATGACGACACCCGTGCTGGTCTGCTCGACGCTCTGCAGGTGCAGGCGTCTCGGGTGGTCGAGGTCGCGGAACAGGCGCTTTCCGCCGCCGAGCAGGAGCGGGTGGAGGAACAGGCGGAAGCCGTCGACGAGGTTCTCTCCGATCAATTCCTGCACGAGCACGCCGCTGCCGAGGACGGCGAGGGTGCCGTCGCCCTCGGCCTTCACCCTGCGGAGCGCAGGGGCCAGATCCCCTTCAATGACCCGGGCGTTCGCCCACGTCAGCTCCGCGTCGACCAGCGTGCGGGTGGCGACGTACTTCGGCGTGGCGTTGAGGTGCGCCGCCATCGGGTTGGCGTCCGGCTGCTGCGGCCAGAAGGCCAGCATCTTCTCGTAGGTGCGCCGCCCGAACAGGTATGCACTGGTGGTCCGCAGACCCTCGAGCGCGGCCGCCTGCAGGACCTCGTCGCCGTAGGGCGCGCCCCACCCGCCGTGGGCGAACCCGCCGTCGCGATCCTCGTCGGGTGACCCGAGTCCCTGCATGACGCCGTCGAGCGTCACGAACTCAATGACGATGAGCTGTCGCATGGCTTCCCTCCCCGCACTCAGCCGTAGAGGAGCGAACCGGGCGTGGTGAGCAGCTCACCCGTCTCGAGCCACGTCTTGAGGCCCGAGAGGACCATGGGCCAGCCGCCGAAGATCTGCGAGTTGGCGCCCTCGCGCAGCTGGTCGTGCGTCAGCGTCAGGTGGCACGAGTCACCCAGCGGCTCGATCTCCCAGGTCACCCGCGAGAAACCCTCGGCCCTGACCTCGTCGTCCCACAGGGCGGCCATGGTGTGGACCAGGCGGCGCGGCGGGTCGACCTCGAGCACTTCGCCCTCGCCCAGGTGCACGCCGTGCTTGTCGACGTCGACGCTTATCGGCGTGCCCACCTTCCACTCCGAGTGCACCGCGGCGCCGAAGTTGTACTTGGCCCGGATCTCGGGGTCGATGATCGCCTCCCACAGCCGCTCCGGCGTCGTCTTGATGAAGATCTCGTACACCTTTTCCATCTGGCTCTCCAGTCTCTCCTTGATGTCGCTGAGCCCTGCCACCCAGGGCTCCGCGTACTTGCTGACCCAGCGGTCGTGGATGAGCCGGATCGGGACCGGGTTGAGGAAGTGGAGCTTCTCGCGGCCCCGCCGCCTCGTCACCACCAGCCCGGCCTCTTCGAGCACCCTGAGGTGCTTCATGACGCCGAAACGGGTCATGGAGAACCTTTCCTCGAGCATGCCCAGGGTCTGCCCGTCCTCCCGGAACAACTCGTCGAGCAGGTTGCGCCGGGTGGGGTCGGCCAGGGCCTTGAACACCTCATCCACTCCCGCACTATATGTGACCCTTTGGTCACATGTCAAGCCACCGGGCAGCCTCGCCGGCCTGCTACAGGCGGGCCTCGAAGACCTCCCACGAGCCCGGGATCCCCTTGAGCTCGGCCGCACCCCGCTCGACGAACTCGAGGCCCCGTCCGGTGCAGCCCTCCCGCACGGCAGCCGACACCAGCACCTGGTCGCCCTCGGCCCGACCGCAGAGCCGCTGGGCGAAGTGCACGGCCAGGCCCGACACGTCGTCCTTGCCCATGGGGAAGACCTCCCCGACGTGGATGCCGGCCCGGAGCTCGAGTTCGAGGTCTGCGACGGCCACCATGGACGCCCGGGCGCAGCGCACAGCGGCGACGCCATCGGATTCGTCGAACGCCACGAGGAAGCCGTCACCAGTGCTCTTCAGGACCCGTCCGCCGTGGGCCACCACCTGGCGCTTCACCAGAGCGTTGTGCTCGTCGATCAGCGCGCTCCAAGCCTCGTCGCCCACCGAGGCGGCTCTGGGTGTGGAGTCGACGATGTCGGTGAACAGGATGGTGGCCCGGAGGCGATCGGTGAACGGCCTGAGGTCGCCCGTGACGAACCGTTCCACCTCGTCGATCACAGGCATTGCGTAGTTGCGCAAGAAGCCCTGGTCGGTCCCGGGGAGGAGCACCAGGCGGGCGCCCGGGATGGCACGCGCGATGAAGCGGCCGTGGTCCGGCGGGATGTTCGCGTTTCCCTCCAGATGGATGACCAGCGTGGGGACGGAGATGGTCGGCAGGACGGAACGGATGTCGTACATGCGGTTGATGCGGAAGATCGTCACGAGCTGGTTCTGGCTGGTCGACGCCAGTTCGACCTGACCAGGGGGGGCATCGTCGTAGCGCGGGGCGAACTCGTTGTAGATGCGTCCCTGCCCCCACTCGGTCCGGTAACGCTCTTCGAGACGGTCGAGCACACGATCGCTGAACCCAATCGGGAAGTCGTCGGCCACCTGCAGGCGGGCCCACGTGTTGCACAGGACCAGCTGGCGCACCGGATGCGCCGCGGCGTAGAGGACCGCGACAGCACCACCGTTGTGCGTGCCGAAGAGGACGGGGTCGGTGACCCCTGCCGCATCAATTACGGCTGCGAGGTCGCCGACCAGGTCTGTGAGGTTCGGCGCGTCGGACGGATTGAACCGGTCCGACTGCCCGGTGCCCCACTGGTCGTAGGTCGTCAGGCGGGCGAAGCTGGCGAGCCTCCGGAAGCCCTTGGCGATGGCGGGATCCTCCCAGGCCAACGTGGTGGCCATTGAGCCGCCCACAAAGACGATGTCGGGTGGGCCGGCGCCCGCCACCTGGTAGGCGAGATGCGTACCGTCCCGGAGAGCGAACTCAATGCTGGGCGCGTCGAGCACGGAGCTAGCCCGCCCGGAGCCCTGCGCTGCCTCGCACCTCTGCAGTGTGGCATCCGTGCGGTCGGCGTCAAAACGGCCACTGTGGCGTCCGCCACAATGTCTCCAGCACACCACATGGCCATTGCCCTATGGTGCTGTTCATGATCGGGGAGGAGTTGCCGCGAATCTTGAACGAGATACTCGGCGATGTCACCGGCGACGAGTACAGCGACGCCCAGTCGGTTGTCGAGGCGGCCGATACGGTGCAAGACGCTGTCGAGGCGGCGGGGATCCTGGACCTGTTGGAGTCCGACGAGGGGAGGGCCGAAGCCTATGCCGTCCTCAACGCCATGCCACAGGTCGTGGACGAGGCGATCATCGCCGCGCTCGAGAACGCGTTCGAACGCCAAGCGCCGGTCGAGGTGGAGTGGGTTCGGAGCGCGAACGAGATAGAGGTCCGCATCTCCGAGAAGCCTTACCTCGGCGGGCAACGAATCCACATAGCGTTTGTCTCACCTCCGGGCGAGACGTTCCCCCGCTGATCGCTCCGCTCGACCTCTCACGTTACGGCCTATTTCGTCGCGCCCCTTGGTAGGGGCGCCCGCCGCTTGGACGCGCTGCGTCCGGTGCTCGAGCTCCGGTTCTCCCGCTCGACGGGTGGTGGGAACAGTGACGAGCAAGGAACGGGACATGGGAATCGCCTGTGAGTGGTCACGCCAGGCGCGGCCGACGTGTCCGACGCTGGCGTTCTACGAGGCGCTGGGCTCGTCGGGTGACTGACCGGTCTGCGATGTCGTCCTCCAGGCGGGCGGCACATCCTTGCGCTCTGGCAGCGCGACAAGCTGGCCGACGCCAGTGGAGTTGCAGACTCCGGATGGGGTGGCGTCACGCTGGCCCACAACGTCGGCCCGCTCACCGAGGTGGACGCTGTGCAGGCGGCGGCCCGGGGGTAGGGGCGACGATCGGCCGGCCCGGATCGTCAGCCTTCTGGGGCGGCTACTCGGGGATCTTCATCGACCCCGACGGCCATCCGTGGGAGGTGCCCACAACCCGGGCTGGGTCCTGAGTTCGCCGCGCGCGCCCCTCAGCCGATTGCCTCGGCCGGGGTCACCTGCCGGATCGCCGTATGGAGCGGAAGCCGGCTCAACACCTGCAGCCCGTGCGTCTCCTTCGCCGGCGGCTCCCACAGCGCGGCACGGTCACGCCCGGAGCGCTTGGCCACGTAGAGCGCCTCGTCGGCCCGCCGGAGGACCGCGTCGGGCCCGTCGTTGGGACCCAGCCACGTGCTGACCCCGAAGCTGGCCGTGACCGAATCCGATTCCGTCGCTCCGTGCAAGGCCGCGCGCAGCCGGGTGGCCGCGGCCATCGCGGCCGCCTGATCGGTCTCGTGGAGCAGCAATGCGAACTCGTCACCGCCGAGCCGTCCGACGACATTCGACTCGCGGGCGGCTTGCCGCAGGACACCGGCCAAGAGCCGCAGGGCGCGGTCCCCGCAATGGTGGCCGCTGGAGTCGTTGAGTGCCTTGAGATTGTCGAGGTCCGCCACAATGACGCTGAAGGTGGCGTAGTGGCGCTCCGCCAGGAGCGACTGGTGGACGAGTCGCTCCTCGAAGGCCCCCCGGCTGAGGCACCCGGTGAGCGCGTCGAGGCTGGCCGCGGCCATCAGCTCGCGCATGAGGCGGTCCCGGTTCGCCGCCGCTGCTGCGGTGATGACGCCGGCGATCACGATCCCGATTGCCAGGAACGCGGTGGTGGACCAGCTGCGATCGGGGGACAGGAGAGCGACCACCAGGCTGGTGGCGACGCCGAAGCCGGCCAGGAAGGTCACCGTCCCGGCGGAGTACGCCAGCCCGGCGAAGAGCATAGGGAGGATCAGGAAGTACGAGATGGGGCTGTGGACGCCCCCGTCGAGCACGGCGCCGACAGCAATGAAGACGAACGTGGAGGCGGCCCAGGAGGTAAAGAACATCGTGGACCACTCGGTCTCGACGAGGCGCAGGCCCAGCAGCCGGAACGGCCATACGGAAGCGATCAGGCTGAGACCACCCAGGATCACCATGGCCTGCCGGTGTGGGCCCGATGTGGTCACCGCGTAGGTCAGGACCGTCAGGGCACCGAGGCTGTAGGTGAGCACGCCGACGTAGACGTAGCTCCGCCAGAATTTGGTCACGTTGGACGACATGTCGAATGCCGGGATGTGTCGCATGCCTGGTTCCTGGTCCGCCCCTTGGGTGTCCTTCCTGTATCGGCCCATTCACAACAGACGTTGAGGGAGAAGTTGGGCCCGAGAGGCACCGGTGAGGCCGACGGCCGGGGGACGCCGTCAGCCCGAGAGCGAACGCGCCGGGCGGCGGCGCCAGGTGTCCACGCAACCCGGCGAGCAGAACAGCACCATGGAGCCGCGGACGTCGTGGGCGATCTCCTGGGCGGTGTCCTCGGTCAGGGGCAGCCCGCAGATCGGGTCGTGGGAGCCCTCCGCGCCGAGTCCCGCGATGCGGATGCTCGAGGCCGGCACCGGCTTCTCGACCCCGCGCAGCGTTACGTGGGTCTCGGAGATGGTCTCGCCCCAGCTCGGGAGGTGATCCATGACCGCCGGGGCCGCCAGCGCCTCACCGGCGGCGGCCAGATCGCACAGGCGAGAGGCGACGTTGACGCAGTGGCCGACGTAGTCGTCCCCCTCCATGAGGATCACGTCGCCCGCGGTGAGACCCGAACGGATGGAGACCGTCTCGACCGCACCGACCTCGCCGACGACGTAGTGCAGTTCCAAAATGGTCTCGAGGAGCGGTCGGGTGTCGACGCACACGAGCATGACGCCGTCACCGAGCCACTTGACGATCCGCACGCCGCGGCGTGAGCAGATGTCCCGTAGGAGCGCCCGGAACGCCGTCAGCACGTCGACGGCGCGCTCGTCACCCTCGAGCTCGGTCAACGCGGTGAACCCCGAGACGTCGACGAACGCGAAGCTGCGATGCACCCGCACGGGGAGATGCTCCCATGTCGGCCGTCCCGCGGCCCAATTTTCCTACGACCGCAGGAACCGGATGGTGGTGCCCGTTCGGCGCTCCTACGATGGCGCGATGGCGCCGGAAGGGGGACAGCTTGCCGGCAAGGTTGTCCTGGTCAGCGGCGGTGCCTCGGACATCGGTCGCGCCACGGCGCTGCGCCTGGCCGCCGACGGTGCGGCGGTGGCCGTCGGCGACGTGAACCTCGAGGGCGCGGAGTCCGTTTCTGAGGAGGTACAAGCCGCCGGTGGGCGAGCAGTGTCGGGTCGCTGCGACGTGCGCGAAGAACAGGCGGTGGCCACCTTCGTGGAGTTGGCCGTCGCTGCGTTCGGGCGCGTGGACGCGGTCGACCACAACGCAGCGTGGAGCCACCCCCGTCTCGACACCGACGCCGTCGGCGTGGATCTCGGCGTCTGGGAGCGTGCGCTCGAGATCACCACGCGGGGTGCTCTCCTGCTGGCGCGCCACGCCATCCCGGTCATGGCGGCGGGCGGCGGTGGGTCCGTCGTCACCATCTCGTCAGGCACGAGCACCATCGGCGAGTCGACCCGGGTGGCCTACGGAGTGGCCAAGGCCGCGCTGAACCAGCTGACCCGCCACCTGGCCGTGCGCTACGGCCGCGACGGCATCCGTGCCAACGCCATCGCCCCCGGCTTCATCCTCACGGAGACGGCGGCGGCCCAGGTGCCGGCCGACGTCCAGGCGCGGCTGGCCGAGGCCAATCCGACCCGGCGCCTAGGCACGCCCGACGACATCGCCCGCGTGGTCGTGTTCCTCTGCAGCGATGCCGCGGCCTACGTGAACGGCCAGGTCCTCCACGTCGACGGCGGACACCAGATCGCCGGGATGATGTAGATGGCCGGTGGCTGACGCAGGTCGTGTCGCCCTCGTCACCGGCGCCAGCCGGGGCATCGGCCGCTGCGCCGCCGTCGCGCTGGCCCGGCGCGGCTTCGACGTGGTCATCACGGCCCGGACGGTGCACGAAGGCGACGGCCGCGCCCACTCCTCGAGCACCCTGGTGCGCGATGACCCGCTCCCGATCGCCGGGAGCCTCGACACCACGGCGGCGGAGATCGAGGCACTGGGGCGGAGCTGCCTGGCCGTCCCGATGGATCTGATGGACCGCTCGTCCGTCGAGCGGGTGGCGCGAGTGGCGCTGGCCGACCTGGGCCGGGTCGACGTGCTGGTCAACAACGCCATCTATCAGGGGCCGGGGACCATGGACCGCATTCTGGACCTGCCGCTCGAGCTGGCCGAGCGCTGCCTGGTGGGCGACTACCTCCATCCCCTGCTCCTCACCCAATTGCTCCTTCCCGGCATGCTCGAGCGCGGGGAGGGTCGCCTGGTCAACATGCTCTCCGAGGCCGCCTTCACGACGCCGCCGGCTCCCGCCGGCGCGGGCGGGTGGGGTGTCGCCTACGCCGCCGCCAAAGCGGCCTTCCACCGCGTCACGGACATGTGCCACGTGGAGTTCGGCGCGCAGGGCGTCGCGGCCTTCTCCATCGCCCCCGGCCTCACGCTGACCGAGTCCATGCGGGCCTCGGGCATGGACGGGGTACTCGTGGGCGCCGGCCACGTGGCCGCCCCGCCCGAGGTGGCGGGCGAGGTGGCCGCCTGGCTGGGCAGCGACCCCGACGCCGTCCGCTACGCCGGCCAGATGGTGTCGTCACGCAAGCTGTGCAAGGAGCTCGCGCTCGTGCCCGGCTGGCCGCCGCCGCGGCCCGCTTAGCGCGCCCGGGGACGCGGCAACCCCATCGGGTTGGGGTACGGCACCAGTCCGGAGGCGGCGACGTCGTCGGCACAGGCGCCGAGCACGCCGAGCAAGTCCTCGAGGGCCTGGTCGCCGAGGGGGGCACAGGCGGGCTCAGCCAGCTCGTCGGTCAGCTCCTCGACCTCTCCATGCAGGGTGCGACCGGCGTCGGTGGCGCGCCCGTCGGCGTGCAGCAGGCCTCCGCTCGTGAGCCTCGCCGTGGCGCCGTCCCATTCCTCCTCGCTCCAGCCGCGGTTGTCCCGCAGCACCTCGACCGGGATCGCCTTGGTCCCGGCCGCCAGCACGTGCGCCTCGAGGCCGTTGAGGCCGTGGACCAGCAGTGCGGCGACATGCCCGTCGCCGCGGTGCTCGCGCAGTGTGGTGCAGTGCTGCCAGACCTCGCCGAGACCGCCCGTCCCCAGTGCCGTCGCAATCCGGGGCCACAGCGACCGGTTGGCTCCCGCCATAACCCGTCCCGCTCCATCGCAACCCGCCACCGCCCGTCGAAGCACGGGCAGGGCGGCCAGGAGGGCGGACCGTGCCTCGACGCCGCAGACGTCGCCGAGCGCCTCCGCCGCCGCGATCGCCCGGACCCGGCACAGCGTCTCAGGCGCCACGACGTCCCAGCACCCGGGCAGGGCTCTCGCCACCATGGCCGGGTGGAAGTTGAAGAAGGCCGCAGCAACCGGACCGGCGCCGGCGCGTCCGAGCGGGGCGGCACGAGCGGCGAAGTACCCCGACCAGAAGCCGCGCAGGCCCGCCTCACGCAGTGCGCTGCGGCACTCCGGTGCGAAGTAGGTGACGGCGTGAACGGATTCGGCGGCGACCCACAAGTCGCGGGTAGTCGCCCGGCCCCGCCGTGTGCTCAGCGACTGACCTGTCGGACGCCCGTGGGCGAGCTCTCCGGCTCACGGATGCCACCGTTGCTCAGCGGCTCGATGTCGATGCGCACCGGCACGGGCTCGGGGTCGAGCTCGGTGTGCTGGTCGTCGGGCCTGGGGGCCGCCGGGACCGTCGAGTACTCGCCCTCCACGGAACGGCGCACGATGACGGCGCGCTTGCGCTTCCCGATGCCGTGTACGCCCTGCATCTCCCGGCACAGCTGATAGGCGACGAGCCCGCTGACGATCGGGACGATGATCACCGCGAACCGGAAGAACCAGAGCACCTCGTTCAGGGACACGTGGAAGAAGTTGGCCAGGACGTCGGTCGAGCTCGCGGCGAAGAGCGTGAACAACAGGGCGAAGACGGCCACGCCGGCGCCGGTGCGCTTGGGCCTGTCCCGCGGCCGGTCGAGCAGGTTGTGCAGCTCCTTGTCGCCGGTCACCCTGACCTCGAGCATCGGCCACACCATGCACAGGGTGAAGATGAGGCCGGGGAAGACGACGGCCGGCAGGAAGACCTCGAGCGGGACGGTGTGCCCCCAGAAGGCCAGCTCCCAGGACGGCATGATGCGCAAGGCGCCGTCGAGCCAGCCCATGTACCAGTCGGGCTGCACGGCGTAGGAGATCTTGGACGCGTCGTAGGAGCCGAACTGCCAGATGGGGTTGATCTGGGCGAAGGCCCCAAGCAGCGCCGTGGCCGCGGTCACCATGAAGAGGAAGCCGGTGGTCTTGGCCATGAAGGTCGGGAACATCGGCGAGCCGACGACGTTGTCCTCGGTGCGCCCCTCGCCCTTGAACTGCGTGTGCTTCTGGCGCACCAGGAGGCCGAGGTGGGCCGAGAGCAGTCCGATGAGGACGAGCGGGATGATCAGGACATGGATGATGAAAAAGCGCGGGATGATGATGCCCGTGCCGGGGAACTGCCCACCCCACAGGAACGTGACCAGGTAGCTGCCGACGAGGGGAATGGACTCGGCGATGGAGTAGCCGATGCGCAAGCCGGTGCCCGAGATCAGGTCGTCGGGGAGCGAGTAGCCGATGAAACCCTCGAGGATGGCCAGGATCAGCATGGTGATGCCGATCAGCCAGTTCGTCTCACGTGGCTTCCGGAAGGCTCCGGTGAAGAAGATGCGGGCCATGTGCACGATGATGGATCCGGTGAAGATGTCGGCCGCCCAGTGGTGCATCTGGCGGATGAGCAGCCCGCCGCGCACGTCGAAGGAGATGTTGACGGTCGACCGGTATGCCTCCGAGACCCACTGGCCGTCCAGAGGCTTGTAACTGCCGTGGTACATGACCTGCTGGGTCGACGGGACGAAGTAGAGCGACAGGAAGACGCCGGTGGCCAGCAGCACCACGAACGAGTAGAGCGAGATCTCACCCAGCATGAAGGACCAGTGGTCCGGGAAGATCTTGTCGAGGAAGACCCGGCCGCCCTTGGCCACCCCGAGCCGGTCGTCGAGCTCGCCGACGGCCTTGCCCACTCGCCCGTAGGGGCCAAGGGCCGCCTTGGTGCTGCGCTTCGTCTTGGCGGGGGCGGCGCTCACGAATTCCGCTCCCAGAAGCCCGGACCGACGGGTTGGTTATAGGGCGCCATGGCGATCAAATACCCGGCGTCGCTGTAGCCGAGGTGCATCTGGGGCAGCGGCCGAGGCGCGGGCCCGAACTGGGGCACCGCGCCGTTGCGCACGTTGAACATCGACTGGTGGCAGGGGCAGACCAGCAGCTCGAGCTCCTGCTCGTAGAGGCCGACCGGGCAGCCGAGGTGCGTGCACAGCTTGGAGTAGGCGACGTAGCCGTCGGGGGTCCAGTCCTCGCGTCCCGGCTCGGTCGTGAAGGGTTGGTCCGATACCCTGATCAGCACGGTCTGGTCGACCGCCTGCCCCTCGTCGGTGATGAACCCGGTCTGTGCGTTGACCGTGTCCTGGGGGTAGACGGTCATGATGCCGCCGACGACCAGGGTGTTCTTGCGTACCGGACGACCACTCGAGTCCACCAGGACCATTCCCTTGCGCCAGCTGGTCACCTCGAGGGAGTCGCCGGGCAGCGGACCGAGGGAGCGGATCAGCGGGAAGGCGGCGACGATCCCGAAGACCCCCGCCCCCAGAGCAAAGAGGCCGCCCAGCATCTTGCGCCGCTTGACGACCACGGCGGAGCGCTCAACCAGAGCGGCCGACATGGCGTCGCGCTCGTCGGGGGTGGAGGCGAGGGTGTGCCGCTCCTCGACGAAGGGCCCTTGGGGCATGAGGTACTTGCCCCAGGCGGTGAGACCGAACCCGAGGGCGAAGAGGCCCGCGCCCAGCGCGCCGCCGAAGGTCCAGGGACTCCAGTTCTGCCAGTAGGCCGCGCCGGCCACGCCGAAGCAGACGACGCCCACGAAGAGGATGAGGGCGATGATCTTCTCGGTCCGGTCCGGGTGCTTCGCCGCGTCCCCCATGTGCGGGTCGCTCAAGGCGGCGATCGGCATGGGCACCCGCGTGCGCGAGGGCTGGTGGTCCGGGTCGCTCACGAACGCTCCCCGATCCAGAAGCAAACGAGGGCCAGACCACCCACGCCGATGAGGAGGGCGACGAAGCCCTCGGCCACGGGGCCTACGCCGCCGAGCCCGGCGCCGCCGGGATTGTCCGGGTGCTGCAGCCGGCCGGTGACGTACGAGGTGATGTCGGTCACCTGGCTGTCGGTCAGGTTGCCCGAGAAGCGCGGCATGTTGGCCGGACCGGTGCGCATCGCCTCGACCACCTGCTGGGCGGTGACCGAGCGATTCTGCAGCGAGGGGGCGTTGGTCCCGAAGGCAAGCGCGTCACCCGATCCCTCAATGGTGTGGCAGGCGGCGCAGTTCAGTGAGAAGAGGTCCTGCCCCACCGACTGGTTGGCCCCGGCCAAGTGCGGGGTGGGCACAGCGGGGACGGAGGGGTCCAGCGAGTTGACCCAGGCCGCGAGCTCCAGCGCCTGGACGGGCGTCAGCCGACTCGGCTTGCGCTCTGCCTCCACCGCCTTGACGTCAGCGGCCGGCATGCGACCCGTGCTCACCCAGAAGTCCACCGTGGCCGCTCCGACACCCTGCAGGTTCGGCCCGATGGTGGCCTGCCCGTCAGGGCCGACCCCGTTGGCCTCGTTGCCGTGACAGCTCGAGCAGGTCTGGGCGAAGAGCAGGCGACCGGCGGAGACGAAGGCCTGTGGTGGGTTGGCGTAGGTGATGGCCGTGTTGCCGTAGGAGAAGAGGTGGCCGTCGAGGCAGAACCTCGAGGTGCTGAGAAATGGGTTGCCTGCGTTGGGCACCGCGTTGGTGACGCCCTTGACGTTGACCGTGCCGCAGGAGCGGGTCGTGACCTGGGTCGGGTTCACGGAGACCTGCGCGGCGTCCGCGTGGCCGCTGGCGCTGGCCCCGGTGCCGGGGAAGAACATGGCCAGCGAGGCCAGGCCAGCCACCGAGAGGAGGCCGACCGGCAACAAGAAGCGGCTCAGTGTCCTTTTGTGCAATGCGCGCACGCCTCGCATGCCTACTTGAGCAGGAACAGGCAACTGTAGAGCCCGACCCAGACGATATCGACGAAGTGCCAGTAGTACGAGACCCCCTGCACGGCCGAGAGCTCACCGGGGTCACCGCCGATGTCTCCACGCATGCGGCCGAGGAGGAAGGTCATGGCGATGAGTCCGATGAAGACGTGCAGGCCGTGCAGCCCCGACATGATGTAGAAGAGCGATCCGTACGAGTTGGTGTACCAACGCGTCGGGCTGAAAAGCCACTCGTAGACCTGGTTCCCCAGGAACGCCGTCCCGAGGAGGATCGTGCAGACGATCCAGATCCGGGCCGATCGCCGCTTGCGCCACTCCACCTGGAATACCGCCCGCTGCATGGTGAAGCTCGACGACACGAGGACCAGCGTGAAGAAGCCGGCTCGTAGGGTGTCCAGTGACGTGCCCGCCGGCGGCCAGGGTCCGACGGTGTTGGCCCGGATGGTGAAGAAGGCGGCGAAGAGGCCGCTGAAGAACATGAGCTCGGACCCGAGCCAGATCATGACGCCGATGGCCAGCATCGGCGGCCGGTCGTGAGTGATCTTTCCCTGAGGTGCGGGGACCTCCGCCGAGACAGCCTGGGTCACAGCGCAATTTCTAGTCGACTCGGCAGCGAACACGCCAACTGCGAGGCGGCGCGGTCGAGCCCGGGATGGCGGCCCCGAAGGCCCAGGTCAGCGCAGCTCGACCGGGAGAGGCTCGGCGTGCAGCACGGTGAGCCGCCGGGTGGGTCTCGTCAAAGCGACGTAGAGCGTCCGCAAGCCCCGTGTCGTAGCCACCGGGGGACCCTCGCCGGCGAGCTCGTCGCCTACGGCGGCGACCAGCGAGGGCTCCACGACGATCACGGAATCGAACTCGAGACCGTTCGTCTCGTCGGCCGGCAGCACGACCAGGCCTGCGGCCAGGCCGTCGCCGGCAGGGTCGCGCGGATCGATCGGGGCCAGGCCGGCCTCGTCGAGCGCCCGGGTCAACTCGGGCAGCATGACCGTGGGGCCGAGGACGGCGAGCCGGCCCGGCGCCACCGCCGCCACCTCCTCGCGGGCGAGGTCGGCCAGCGTTCCGGACAGCCCGAATCGGCTGGTTGCGATGACCCGGGGAGGAAAACCGGACTGGCGCACCGGGCGCGGCGGTGCGATGTCAGGCGCGGCGACGGCCAGGACCTGCGCCGCCAGCGCCACGACCTCGGCCGGGGTCCGGTAGCTCACCGTCAGTTCCACGAGCCGCGGCGGCCGCTGAGGGCTCAGATGCCGCGTGATGTCGTCCCACCCGGCGGGCGCCCAGGGCCCGGTGGCCTGGGCGATGTCGCCCACCACGGTCATGGAGCCCGACAGGGAGCGCCGGGCCAGCATGCGCAGCTGCATCGGTGAGAGGTCCTGCACCTCGTCCACCACGATGTGGCCGAAGGCACGGATGTCGTCCTCGGAACCGTTCGCCACGCTGGGCGCCGGCTCGGGCGAGGCAGCCAGGCCCTGTGGCCAGAATCCCATCTCCGACGCGGTGCCCTCCTCGGCCCGCTTGGCGCGCACCCGGGCCGGCCGACCCCGGCGCGGTCCGAGCAGCGTGCGCGCCTCGTCGATCAGCGCGGCGTCGCCCACGGTCCACGGCACGGTCTCGAGCGAGGTACTGCGGGGCCGATAGAGCCGCTGCGCGTCCGGCGCGCTGAGCGTCCCCTTGCCCGCCGCGGTGAGCAACGCCCGGGCACCGAGCAGATCGTGCAGGAACTCGTGGGCAGAGAGGCGGGGCCACATCCGGTCGAGGGCATCGCTGACCTCGGGCACCCGGCGCAATCGCTGAGCCAGGTCCTTCTGCTCCTCGGGCGTGGGGACGTCGTCGGTCGCGTCGCCCCCGCTCCGGCCGAGCCTCGCCCGGTACTCGTCCGACAGTGCGCGCAGGACCTGCGACTCCACGAAGCGCCGACGTGCGTTGTGCGTGCCCGGGCGGCGCCGCGCCATGCCGACGATGTCCTCCGTGGTCCGGGCCCGCAGGCGCAGGACGCCTGCGCCGAACGGGACCTCGACGTCGCGGCGGAGCGGGCGCTGGCGGGTCCGCACGGCCCGGGTCAGCACCTTGACCATACGGACGTCGCCCTTCAACCTGGCGACAGCCGGGTCGTCGCTGCCGCGCACGCGTACCTCGGGCACCAGACCCGAGACCGTCGACAGGCTGACCCCGGTCTCGCCGAGCGACGGGAGGACCTGCTCGATGTAGCGCAGGAACAGTGGATTCGGCCCCACGACGAGCACACCCTGGCGCTCCAGCGGGAAGCGATGGGTGTAGAGCAGATAGGCGGCGCGGTGCAGCGCCACCGCCGTCTTCCCGGTGCCCGGTCCGCCCTGGACGACCAGGACCCCCGGCAGCGGTGAGCGGATGATCTCGTCCTGCTCCCGCTGAATGGTGCCGATGATGTCGCCCATCTGGCCTGTCCGGGCCTGACCCAGCGCGGACAGGAGGGCGCCGGGGCCGCCCAGCACCAGCCCCTCGGAGAGGAGGCGCTCCCCGCCATCGCGAAACTGCGCTCCTCCGGCTCCGGCCGGCGCGGCCATGCCGGCACGGCCCTCGGGATCGACGAAGTACTCGTCCTCGAGCCCGAGCACGGTCCGGCCCCGTACGGCGAGGTGGCGCCGGCGGGCCAGACCCTGCGGGTCGAGACCGGTCGCACGGTAGAACGGCTCGGCCACCGGGGCGCGCCAGTCGACCACGAGCGGCTCGTGGTCCGGACCCGAGACGGCAAGCCGACCGATGTGGAAGGACTCGCCCAACAGCGGGTTCTCCGACTGGGCGCCGTCCCCGGCTTCGGGGAGGCGGTCGATGCGTCCGAAGTAGAGGGCCTGGTCCCCGATGTCGAGCTGTTCCAGACGCGCCAGGCTGGTGCGCACCACGATGTCGCGCTCGGTGCGCGACTGGAAGGTACCGCCCCGGCCCAGATCGAGGACGCCCTGCAGCATCTGGCGCGCTTCGCCCCGCATGAACTCCAACCCGTCGTACGCACGGTTGAGGAACTCCTGTTCATCCTGCAGATCCGGATGTTCGGGCACCACTCCCCTTCCTCGCCCCGGCCCACGGGGAAACGGTCCAGTTTAGACGCCCCGCGACGCCCGGGAAGCCGGGGTGTTGACGCATACGATGAGCCGGACCGAAAGGAGGGCCATGCTCATCTCGACCATGAACGACGTGCCCGGTTACAAGGTGACGTCGGTGCTCGGCGAGGTCTTCGGCCTCACGGTCCGGTCACGCAACGTCGGATCCCAGTTCGGCGCGGCCTTCAAGTCCCTCGCGGGCGGCGAGCTCAAGGGGATGACCAAGAACCTGCAGCTGAGCCGCGAGGACGTGGTCAACCGCATGGTGGAGGAGGCCGTGGCGCGCGGCGGCAATGCCGTCCTCGCCATGCGGTTCGACACCTCGGAGATGGGCGGGAACTGGACGGAGATCTGCGCCTATGGGACTGCGGTCGTCGTAGAGCCTGTCGGGTGAGTCTGGCGGCAGATGCCCGCACGGAGCTCGTGCGTGCCTGCTTGGGGGAACCGGTGGCCCGCACACCGGTGTGGTTCATGCGCCAAGCGGGCCGTGCGCTGCCCGAGTACCGGGCCGCGCGTGGGACGGGATCCATCCTCTCTGCCATCGGGGACGCCTCGCTGGCGGCCGCGCTGACCCTGCAGCCGGTGCGACGCTACGGCGTGGACGCCGCCATCCTGTTCTCCGACATCGTCGTGCCCCTGCATGCCATCGGTTTCGGCGTCGACGTCGAGCAGGGTCGGGGCCCCGTGGTGGCCGAGCCCTTCCGCAGCGAGGCCGATCTGGTCCGCCTCCGACCCTTCGAACCGGCCACAGACGCGCCCTACGTGGCCGACACGGTCGGCCTGGTGCGCCGGGAGCTGGCGGGGTCGGGGGTGGCGCTGATCGGCTTCGCCGGCGCACCCTTCACCGTGGCCAGCTATGCCGTGGAGGGCGGCCCGTCGCGCACCTTCGCCCGGGTCAAGGCCCTCATGCACGGGGACCCCAAGCTGTGGCAACAGCTGACCGAACGGCTGGCCGCCATGGCGGTGGCCTCGCTCCGGGCGCAGATAGAGGCGGGCGCCGAGGCGGTGCAGCTCTTCGACAGCTGGGCCGGCTCGCTCTCGCCGCTCGAGTATGCCCGGTTCGCGCTGCCCGCCACCCGCGCCGTCCTCGCCGGTATCGCCGATCTCGGCGTGCCCACCATCCTGTTCGGTGTCGGCACCGGCGAGCTGCTGGGGCTGATGGGCTCCGCCGGATCCGACGTCGTCGGCGTCGACTGGCGCGTCCCCCTCGACGAGGCGCGCCGGCGCGTGGGGCCGGGCCGCGCCTTGCAGGGCAACCTCGACCCCGCGCTCTGCCTGGCGCCGTGGCCCGTCGTCGCCGAGGCCAGTCGGGCGGTACTCGCCGACGCCGCGGATGGCACCGGCACGGGCCACGTCTTCAACCTGGGTCACGGCGTGCTGCCCGAGTCGGACCCGGGAATCCTGGCCGCCGTCGTCGAGCTGGTCCACGCAGAGACCGGACCGGCATGACGACGGGCGTCCTGCTCATGGCGCACGGGACGCCGGCGAGCACGACGGAGATCGCGCCCTTCTACACGCGCATCCGGCGCGGCCGCCCGCCCACGCCCGAACAGCTGGGCGAGCTCGAGGGGCGCTACGCCGCGATCGGCGGCGTCTCACCGCTGACCGTCCGCACGGCGGCACAGGTGGATGCCGTGCGCGCGCTCCTCGATGCGACGCGCGCCCGGTCGCTACGTCGTGTCGTTCGGCGCCAAGCACACCGACCCGCTCATCGAGGAGTCGGCCGCCCGGCTGGGCGCGGTCGGGCTGGACCGGGTCGTCGGCCTGGTCCTCACGCCGCACGGCTCGTCGCTCGGCTCACAGGAGTATCTGCAGCGGGCCGAGGCCGCGCTGGGCGCCACTCCCTTCGTGCCCGTGGGACCGTGGTACGCCCACCCCGCGCTGGTCACGCTGCTCGCCACCCGCGTGCGGGATGCGCTGCGCACCGTCACGGGCCGGACGAAGGTGATCTTCACGGCACACTCCCTGCCCGAGCGCATCCGGGAGACCGGCGATACCTACCCCGAGCAACTCGACGAGTCGGCCCGCCTGGTGGCCGTGGCGGCCGGGCTCGACGAGTGGCTCGTGGCCTGGCAGAGCGCGGGACGGACCCCCGAGCCCTGGCTCGGTCCCGACGTGCGCGACGTCGTGCGCCGGCTCGCCGACGGCACCGCCGACGCGGTCGTGATCTGTCCGATCGGGTTCGTGGCCGACCACCTCGAGGTGCTCTACGACCTCGATGTCGAGCTGGCGGCCATCGCGGCGGCGTGCGGCATCGGATTCGCGCGCACCGCATCGCTCAACGACGACCCCGCCTTCATCGCCACCTTGGCCGACCTGATCATGGCCGCGGACGGAGCGCCCTGACGTGGTGGCGCGGCGGGTGGTCGTCGTCGGCGGCGGCATCAGTGGCCTGACCGCGGCCTGGGCGCTCAGCGCTGGGGCGGCACCCGGCACCGGCCAGCCCGCGGTGACCGTGCTCGAGGCGTCACCACGCCTGGGTGGCCCGCTGCGGAGCGCGGACTTCGGGGGACGGGTCGTCGACATGGGGCCCGACGGGTTCCTGGGCCGCCGGCGCGAGGCGGTCGACCTGTGCCGCGAGCTGGGGATCGGAGACGCGCTGGTGCCGATCGCGGCCAGGGGTGCGTCGGTCTGGGCCCGCGGGCGCCTGCGCGCGCTGCCCGATGGGCACGCACTCGGGATCCCGACCCGGTTCTGGCCCACGGCCCGCTCCGGCATCGTGGGCGCTCGGGGCGCGCTGGGCCTCGCCCGCGACGCCGTGCTGCCCCGGCCCGACACCCGCGGACCGATCGGCGACCGTTCCATCGGCCCGCTCGTGGCGCACAAACTCGGCCGGCGTGTCGTCGACCTGCTGGTGGACCCGCTGATCGGCGGCATCCACGCAGGGTCGGTCGACGACATGTCCGCCGCGGCGACTTTCCCCCCGCTGCTGGCCGCCGCCCAGCGACGGGGTGGCCTCATGCGGGCCTTGCGCGCCGAGGTGCCCGCCCCCGACCCGGACGGACCCCCGCTCTTCTGGGCGCTCGACGGCGGCATGGCGTCGCTCGTGCACGCACTGGCCCAAGGCCTGGCCGCACGCGGCGTGGACGTCCGGCTCACCTCCCCGGCCGACTGCCTCGAGCGGACACCGGGCGGCTGGACCGTGCTGTCCGCCGGCCACGCCGTCGAGGCGGATGCCGTGGTGCTGGCGACACCGGCGTCGGCGACGGCGGCGCTGCTGCGCCCCCATGACGACGAGGTGGCGGGGCTGCTGGCCGGCATCGACTACGCGTCCGTTGTGCTGGTGACCTTGCGCGTCGGCGCGGAGGAGATCTCCTCGACACTCGCCGGCACCGGGTTTCTCGTCCCGCGCCGTGGCCCGCACAAGGGACGCGAGCCGTGGGCCGTCACGGCCTGCACCTTCTTGGACCGCAAGTGGCCACACCTCCACCGGGACGGAGAGATCCTGCTGCGCGCCTCGCTCGGCCGCATCGACGACGCCCGCGTCGCCGGGTGGAGCGACGAGGAGGTCGTCGCGCGGGCCTGGGAGGAGCTGGGCGCGCTCATGGGCCTCGGCGGCCAGCCCCTGGAGGCGGCCGTCGTGCGCTACCCCGATGCGTTCCCGCAGTACCGCGTGCACCACCTTCTCCGGACTGCCGGCGTCGAGGCGGCGCTGGCCCGTCTCGGTGGAGTCGCGGTTGCCGGCGCCGCGTACCACGGGGTGGGCATCCCCGCCTGCATCGCCAGCGGGCGGGCAGCGGCACACGCGCTCTTGTGAGCGGCCCGCCGCGCCGCGGGCCGCGTGGCCGTCCCCTCGGTCGCCGCGGGTGTCCTGCTCGCGCTCTCGCTCCCACCCTGGGGCTGGTGGCCGCTCGGGCTGGTCGGCGCCGCGCTGCTCTACTGGCGCCTGGCCGGCCTGTCGTTGCGGTCCCGGATCTGGTCCGGGTGGCTGGCCGGGTTGGGCTGCGATGCGATCGGCCTCGCCTGGGCCCGCGCCTTCAACTGGTACGGCGCCGTCTTCCTCATCCTCATTGAGGCCCTCTTCTTCGCCGCCGCCGCCGCGGCGACACCGCCCCGCCGCGGGCGTGCGCCGGCCTTCGTGGGCGCGTGCACGCTGGCTGAAGCCGTGCGCATGACCTGGCCCTTCGGCGGGTTGCCCCTGGGCGGCGTGTTCCTGGGCCAGGCCCGCGGCCCGCTCGTCGAGTTGGCCCGCCTCGGCGGGCCCCTCCTGATCACGGCCGGCGTGTGGGCGGGCGGGGTCGCCGTCGCCACGTTCATTGCCGCCCTCGTGGCGCGTCGCAGCCGGGTGGGCGGGCCTTCCGTCATCGGCGCCGCCGTCATCACCACCGGGATCCTCGCGCTGGCCGTCACCGGCACGGTCGTGCCCGACGGGGGTCCGCCCCTGCGGACGCTGCGGGTCGCCTTGGTCCAGGGCGGCGGGCAACGGGGCCTCGACAAAGAACAGGTCTCGCCGAACTCGGTTTTTGCGGCGCAGGTGGCGGCGACCTCCGCCGTGGCCGCGGCCGACCCGCCCCCGCGGCTCGTGGTGTGGCCCGAGGACGTCGTGGCGCTCGACGCCCCGCTGGCGGGCTCTCCCCAGGCCGCGCTCCTGAGCCGGCTGGCCAAAGCGCTCGGCACGACCCTCCTCGTCGGCGTCACCGAGCCGGCGTCGGCCACCTCCTTCCGCAACGAGGTGGTGGCCTGGGGGCCCGGGGGCCGCGTCGTCGGCGTGTTCGAGAAGGTGCACCGGGTGCCCTTCGGCGAGTACGTGCCGCTCCGCTCCCTTTTCTCGCATTTTGCCGACCTCTCGGGCGTTCCGGTCGACGCCATCCCTGGTCACGGCACCGGACTGCTGCGCACGCCGGCCGGTCCTCTCGGCCTTCTGGTGTCCTTCGAGATCTTCTACGCCGGTCGCAGCCACGAGTCGGTGCGCGCCGGCGCCCAGCTGCTCACTGTCCCCACCAACACGTCGTCATACAGCACGTCGCAGGTGCCGACCCAGGAGATGGCCGCGGCGATCGTGCAGGCCGTCGAGACCGGGCGCGATCTCGTCCAGGCCGCGCCGACGGGGTTCAGCGCCGTGGTCACCCAGCGGGGAGTCGTCGTGCAGCGCAGCGCGCTCGGGCGGCGCCAGGTGCTCTTCGCCACGGTCGCGTTGCGGCGCGGCCTGACCCCCTACGACCACCTGGGGGACCTCCCGGTGCTGGCACTCGCCGCGCTGGCCCTCGTGGCGGGGTGGGTCCGCCAGCTGCGCTACTCGTAGTACCCCGAGTGGATGTACACGCAGGGCACACCCGCCGCCACGTACATGGCGTGGTTGGACGGATCGTCCTCGAAGGCGAGCCGCAGGTCGAAGCCGTGCGCCCGCAGGTCCTCCACCACCGACTCCTTGAACTCGGTGACCTGGGCGTAGTCCCCGCGTGACCGCATCACCAGGAGGTCCCAGCGCAACCCGTACCGCTTGAGCCAGGCCAGCGTCTGGGGGTGGACACGGTGGGGTCGCCCCGTCAAGAGGATGACGGCGAGCGAGGGGTCGAGCAGTTCCAGCAACCGGGCGATCTCCTCAATCACGGGATCGTCGCCGCACGCCTCGAAGAAGGACGCCCAGTCTCG
Organism: uncultured Acidimicrobiaceae bacterium; assembly: GCA_963755375.1. Classification (GTDB taxonomy): domain Bacteria; phylum Actinomycetota; class Acidimicrobiia; order Acidimicrobiales; family RAAP-2; genus Bog-473. The sequence goes on from CAVWKG010000016.1 coordinate 2,596,878, forward strand.
CCGTCCTCGTTCCAGGAAGTGCTGACGACCGGCGGCGTCGGACAGGACACCGTCGATGTCGAAGATGACGGCCGGCCCTGCCGAGTGGGTCGCGCCCTCTCCGGCCCGCCACGTCCAGTTGATCCGATCGCCTTCTGGCCTGGTCACGGGCACGAAGGAGGAGCCTAACGGGGTCCCCTCCACCCACCGGAAAGCCAATTCCCCCGAAATTGCCGAGGGGCCGGGACCCCCGAAGGTGACACGATGGATGGGGCATGGGAGCCGACGCGGATACGGGGGGAGGACGCGCCGAAGCCATTTCGGCCGCCGAGAACCGCGCACTCCGGGTGGCTCTCGGCCGAAGAGTGGAGGTCATCGGCGATCTCCTCCTCCCCCCCGAGCCCACCGACAGCTCACGGGCCGCCTGCCGCGACATCGCCCGGCGGCTCGAGGAATGGCAGGGACCCGGCATCGTGATCCTGTGCGGCCGGCTGGTGGCACCGGGGTGCACGGACGATCAGTCCGGCGTCGTGGACAGGCACGCGGATCTCACCGACGCGCTGGCCACCTTCGCCGCCCGCACCGACTCCCAGGTGATCGTCGTCATGGTGCCCTCCGAGCGGGACCCTGTGCTGGTCGAGGCGCTGGAGCGGCGGGGCGTGACGGTGTGTGGCGGGGTCGACCTCGCCTGTGAGACCGGAGCCGGCACGCGGACGGTGCTCGTGCGCGCCGGTTCCCTGCGGCCCGACGGCAAAGCCCCCGTTGACGCCGCACCCACCGACGACCGGCCCTGGCTGGCCGGCATGGAGCGCCTGGACGACCCGCGCCTGGCGCGCCGCTTCGTCACCTCCCGCGTGCTGTACCGGCGGCTGCGCCGCTACCTCTGGGCACCGCCGCTCGCGCTGGCCGTCATCGCGCTGTTGCTGCGGGTCGAATTCGTCGTCGACGGTCTGGGCCGGGTGTTCCGCACGCCCCGGCAACAAACCGCGCTCCAGCGGGCCTACGACGCCACCTGGGCCTCGCGCTTCATCGTCACCGTGGTGATCGCCGTAGCGCTGCTCGCCGTACTGGCGCTCGTGGTGGCCATCACGTCACGCGGCATCTGGCGGGCGCTCGGTGGTGAGGGACTGCCGGCCCCCTGGGCCGGAGGCGCCTCGGGAACACGGCCGATCGCGCACGCGCAACTCGAGCTGGACGGGGAGGACGCGCTCGACGCCACACGGGCCGCCGTCGAAGCGGGATCCTCGGGCGTCATCGTCGGTGGTGCACTGGTCCCCGAGCTCACGCAGCTCGATGCCGGCTTCTTCGCCTGCCCGGGCGCCACCTCCGAGGTGGTGCACGAGCACCGGGGGCGCCTCGGGCTCCCTCCCACGTTCCTGCACCATCGCCAGGAGTCGACTCTCGAGATCGAGACGGGGGCGGAGCTCCACGTGCGTCTCCTCCTCGCCGAGGCCGACCTCCCGCTGGCCACCATGGGTGAGCGGCTCGTCACCGCCGACACCGTGGTGAAGGGTCGCTCCAAGGCCGCCGATGTCCACGCGGAGCTGGTCGCCAGCTGGCCGAGCGGCGCGTCGTGGCCGCCCGCGCCGGAGGTGGCGGCGGATCGCATCCGGGTGCGTCGCATCCGCCGACTCGCCGCGGTGTCGTTGTTCGTCGCCGGCGCCATCGATCTGCTCTCGTCCGTCACGACACCCCTGCGCGAGCACCTGCATCTCATCGCGCAGTATCTGCCGGTTGCCGTCGTCCAGGCCGCCGGGGCACTGACCGCGATCGCCGGTATCGGCATGATCATGCTCTCGCGCGGCATCCTCAAGGGCCAGCGCCGCTCGTGGCTGGTCGCCGTGACGTTGCTCATGGCGTCGCTCGCCCTGCACCTCGTCCATGCCGCCGACGTCGTCACGCTCGTCGTCTGCGCCTGCGTGCTCACGCTGCTCGTCGTCCAGCGCGAACGCTTCCGGGCTCAGACCGAGCCGGCCACCCTCGTCACGGCCTTTGTCATCCTCGCCGTCGGCGGGGTGATTGCGACGCTGGGCGGCTTCCTCGCCGTTGAGGTGGCCGGCCGCGTGCACCATCACCCGCTCCCTGCGTGGCCCGACGTGCTGCTCGGCTCGGCCGAACGGCTCGTCGGCGTGCAGTCGGTGGCCTTCCCCACCACCATCGACCGCTACGCCTCCGTCAGTCTCCTCGCCGTCGGCCTCAGTCTCATTTTGGTGGCGCTCTACCTGCTGACCCGGCCGGTGGTCGATCGCCGGCTGTCGTCCCAGCGCGCCGCCATGGGTCGGCGCGCCGCCGAACTCCGGGCGCGCGACATCGTGCGGCGGCACGGCACCGGCACCCTCGACTACTTCGCCCTGCGCGACGACAAGCAGTGGTTCTTCCATCGCGACTCCGTGGTGGCCTACGCCGTCTTCGGCGGTGTCTGCCTCGTCTCCCCCGATCCCATCGGGCCGTTCTCCGAGCGCGCGCACGTCTGGGACTCCTTCCGCCGCTTCGTCGATCGCAACGGGTGGGGCCTCGGTGTCATGGGTGCCAGCGAGGAGTGGCTCCCGACCTACCAGGCCTCTGGCATGCGCTTCCTCTACATCGGGGACGAGGCGGTGGTGGACCCCCGTGAGTTCTCGCTGCAGGGCGGAAAAATGAAGGGGCTGCGCCAGGCGGTCAACCGGGTGGCGCGCTACGGCTACACCGTCCGCTTCCTCGACCCGGCCCGCCTCGAGCCCGAGGACGCCGCCCGCATGGCCGAGCTGATGGCCAAGAGCCGCCGCGGCGAGCAGGAGCGCGGCTTCTCCATGATGCTGGGCCGTCTCTTCGACCGCCGGGACACGGGCCTACTGCTCACGCTGGTCGAGGGCCCGGACGGGGCGCCGGTCGCCATGTGTCAGTTCGTGCCCTCACCCGCCATCGGCGGCTACTCGCTCGACCTCATGCGCCGCGATCCGGGCGACCATCCCAACGGCCTGCTCGACTTCGCCCTCTGCTCGACCATCGAGCATCTCGAGGGGATGGGCATGCGAGGGCTCAGCCTCAACTTCGCCGCCCTGCGGTCGGTGCTCGAGGGCGACACGGGCGACGGCGTCACCCAGCGCGTCGAGCGCTGGGCGCTGCGCCGCCTCTCCGGCGTCCTCCAAATAGAGACGCTGTGGCGGTTCAACGCCAAATACGAGCCGAAATGGCTGCCGCGCTACATCGTCTTCGATTCGGCCGAGCAGTTCGTGCCCGTCGTCCTGCAGATCATGCGCGCCGAGTCCCTGACCGAGGTGCCCGTGATCGGCCGCCTCCTCACCACGAGCGTGGCCAAGCGGTCGGGTCCGGCCCTGCCCGACGAGGTCCTCGCCGCGCAGGAGCACACCGGCAACGGAGCACCCAGCCGGCAGGAGGCCGGCACGGCAGGACCGCGTCCGTGAGCGAGCCCCGCTGCCCCCGCTGCGGGCATCCGGGCGCGCACCACAGCCACGGCGACGGCGGTCCCTGCGAGGGCTGCGATCACTGCTGGTCCGACGAGCAGCGGCGCGACCGTCCACCCCACCACGTCCCGACCGGAGGTGCCACGTGACGCTCACGATGACCATGGCGGAACGCGAGTCCTTTCTCGCCGGGCTGCACGTCGGCATCCTCAGCGTGGAGGACCCCGGCCGGGGGCCGCTCGCCGTCCCGGTCTGGTACGCCTACGCGCCCGGCGGGACCGTCAACGTGATCACCGGGGGGCAGAGCGTCAAGGCCCGACGGCTGCGCGCGGCGGGACGCTTCTCGCTGTGTGCACAAACCGAGACGATGCCCTACCGCTACGTCAGCGTGGAGGGGCCGGTCACGGAGGTGGACGACACCGTCGACGCCGACGAGCGCCGCGCCCTGGCCACTCGCTACCTGGGGGCCGAGGGTGCCGAGCTCTACCTGGCCGCCACGGCGCCCGACGCCTCCGGGAGCATCGCCTTCCGCATGTCGCCGGAGCGCTGGCGCACCTCGGACTACGGCAAGCAGTCCGGGTAGGCCTTCCCCGGCACCCCCACCCGCCGGGCGACCCGCTCAACCCCCTGCCCGTTCTTGTCGATCCATTCCCAGGACCGCCGGCACGACAAGAACTCCGGTACGAACAACGGCGTCAGCCGACCCGGCGCAGGGTGACCCGAAGCCCGCCCGAGAACGTCGCGGGCGCCGAGACGACAGACCTGGGCAAAGATGAGCGTGAAGCCGGACGAGAGGGAGGATCGCCGTGAGCAACACCTACCGTCCAGCCACGCCGGTGGCGGCCAAGCACGACTTGGCGGCCACCGCGGCCGAGCGCCGCGAGATGGGACGGCAGGCCCGGGTGCTGGCACCCCGCGTCGACCTGGGCGAGTGGGACGAGCGGACCCGCGGCCACGATCCCATCGACACGATCCTGGCGCAGAACGACATCAGGCTGCCCGAGCTCGTCCCGCTCCGGCACAAGCGCATGTCCCTGTCACCGTGGAACTTCTACCGCGGCGCGGCCGCCGTCATGGCGGCCGACCTCGCCTCCCGCGCGCACAGCCGCATCGAAGTGCAGCTCTGCGGCGACGCTCATGTCCTCAACTTCGGACTCTGGGCCACGCCCGAGCGCAACCTCAACTTCGATCTGCGCGACTTCGACGAGACGCTCCCCGGGCCCTTCGAGTGGGACGTCGCCCGCCTCGTTGCCAGTCTGGTGGTGGCGGCCCGCGAGAACGGGGTGAAGCCCAACAAGGCAGACGCCGCCGTGACCGCGGCGGTGGACGCCTACCGCAACCGGATGCGGTACTACGCGACGTTGCCGCTCCTCGACATCTGGTACGAGGGCACGCGCTTCGACCAGTTCATCGACTACTTCGAGCCGGCCGACCGCGGTCAGGTACAGGTGGGGTTCGAAAAGGGCAGGGAGAAGCGGACCAGCCGGGGCGCCTTCGCCAAGCTGACCACCACGAGGCTGGGGCGGCCGCGCATCATCCCCGACCCCCCACTCCGGGTGACGCTCGATGACGAGGAACAGGGCGACATCGTCGAGGGGCTGCTCGGCGGGTACCGCCTGACGCTCCAGGAGGACCGCCGCCGGCTGTTCGACCGCTTCACGACAGTGGACGTCGTCCGCCAGGTGGTGGGGGTGGGCAGTGTCGGCATGGTGGTGTATCTCGTCCTGCTCGAGGGGAGCGCAACGGGCGACCCGCTCTTCTTGCAGTGCAAGCAAGCCGGCCCCTCGGTCTACGAGTCCTACACGTACTCGAGCGGGCACGACAACCACGGCGCCCGGGTCATCGCCGGCAAGCGCATGGTGCAGAGCGCCACCGACATCTTCGTGGGTTGGGGCTCACTGGGCGAGCGCGACTTCTATGTCCGCCAGTTCCGCGACATGAAGCTGATCCCCACCACCGATCTGATCGCCCCGGTTCTGGTCGAGTTCGGGATCGCCTGCGGCAATACGCTGGCCCGGGCGCACGCCCGTTCCGGCGACCCCGAGGCCATCGACGCCTACATGGGGAAGAGCGACGCGTTCACCAAGGCCATGCGCAAGTTCGCCCGGCGCTACGCCGACCAGAACGAGCGTGACCACGCGCAGCTGATCGCCGCCATCCGGCGGGGAAAGGCGGAGTCCGTTCCGGACTGAACGCCCTACTTGGGCAGGAACAGCAGTGTGGCGTGGTTGGCGAAGTCGATGAGCGGCTGGGGCCACACACCGAAGAGCACCGTGACCCCCGTGCACAGCGCGATGGCCAGGGCGCTGAGTGCCGGGACCGGCACCCGCTCCGGCGCCTCGTCGTCGTCCTCGATCACCTCGTCGGCCAGCAGGATCTGCTCGTTGAGCGTGGTGACCGAACCGGCCGCCGCCGCCGGGGTGGCCCACGCCAGCCCGCCCCCCGTGCCGTTCCCGTCGTTGGACGCCGCCACAATCAGGCCGCCCCCGGTCATGCCACCCTCGGCCCCCAGCTCCGCCGAGCCGCCTGTCCCGCCCTCGGCCTCGCCCAGGCCGCCCCCGGCGTACATGAGGACGGCGAGCCGCAGGTAGAAGTAGGCCGCCACCACCGCGGTCACCATGGCGATGACGCCCAGCGGGACCTCGCCCGCCGACACGGCGGCGAACACCACCTGCAGCTTGGCCCACAGACCGGTCGTGAACGGCGCACCCGCCTGGGCCAACAACAGGACGGCGAGCGCCAACGCCAGGACCGGCTGGCGTCCGGCCAGGCCGCGGTAGCGGGACAGGTCGTGGTCGGTGTCGCCGTGGCGCCCGAGCACGGTCACGATGGCGAAGCTGCCGACGGTCATGAACATGTAGACGAAGAGGTAGTAGAGCGCCGCGCTGGCGCCGCGGGCCGTGCCGGCCGTCACCCCGAGCAGAATGAACCCGGCGTGGTTGATGGACGAGTACGCCAGCATCCGCTTCACGTCGCGTTGGCGCAGCGCCACGAAGGCGCCCAGGACCAGTGAGAGGACGGCCAACCCGTAGACGATGGGTCGCCAGTCCGTCTCGATCACGCCGAAGGAGGAGAAGAGCACCCGCAGCATGGCGGCGAACGCGCCCGCCTTCGCCACGGCCGACATGAACCCGGTGACGGGCGACGGCGCGCCCTGGTACACGTCTGGCGTCCACATGTGGAAGGGCACGGCCGCCACCTTGAAGGCGAAGCCGACCAGCATGAGGGAGAGCCCGGCCAACAACAGGCCGTTGGTCAGGACAACATTCTTGGACAAGAAGTCGGAAATCTGGGTGAGGTTCGTCGAGCCGGTGGCCCCGTAGGTCAGCGCAATGCCATAGACGAAGATGGCCGACGAGAAGCCGCCCAGAATGAAGTACTTGAGGGCCGCCTCGCCGGACGCCGCCCGCCGGTAGTTGAAGGCGGTCAAGACGTAGAGGGCGATGGAGAGGATCTCGAGGCCCAGGAAGACGATGATCAGGTCGTTGGCCATCCCCATCAACATGGCGCCGGAGGCCGAGACCATCGCCAGCACGTGGAACTCCGCGCCCTGCATGCCTTCCCGGCGCAGGTAGCCATCGGCCACCAGCGCGCTGAGCAGCATGGCGATGGCCACCAGCATGGTGATCAACACGCTGAAGCCGTCCATGACGACGGCCTGCTTCACGTAGGTGTGCGCCCCGTGCTGCTGCACGTCCGACCACTGCCACAGTGCGGTGCCCAACGCCCCGCCGGAAATGACCACCGTGGCGATGGTGCTGACGCGCGCCCGCAGCGGCCGCCGCACCAGCGAGGCCAGGCCGAGGAGGACAACGGCCCCGCCGATCATGATGATCGGCGGCAGGATGGCAAGCCAGCGGATGGAGGGCACGGTGATGGAGTTCGATGCCGCGTGCGTCGCGGCGTGCGTCGTGGCGAGCAGGGAGGCGATCACTTGACTCCCTCCACGCCCTTGACCGCCACCGAGGGCTCGGCGTGGCCGGTCTCGGACTCGACGTGCGCAATGAGCTGGTTCACCGACGGGTTGATGCGGTCGAGCACCGGCTTGGGGTAGACGCCCAGGAAGACGATCAGAATGATGAGGGGCGCCATCACCAGCCGCTCCAGGAGGACCAGGTCACGGGTCTTCTCGTCGGCCTCCCGGGGCTCGCCGTGAAAGACCTGCTGGTAGGCCCAGAGCAGGTAGATGGCGGACACGATCACGCCGAGGACGGCGACGACGGCCCACCAGCGGTGGGTGATGAAGGTGCCCGAGAGCACCAAGAACTCGCTGACGAAGCCGTTGAGGCCGGGGACGCCGATGGAGGCCAGCATGGCCACGGTGAAGACCGCCGCCATCACGGGCGCCGCCTTCTGGAGCCCGCGCAGCTCGCCCGTCTGCCAGGTGCCCCGGCGCTGGTAGATGAAGCCGATGAGGATGAACAGCGCCGCCACGATCAACCCGTGGTTGAGCATGAGCAGCACGCCGCCGGCGAGCCCCTGCGTGCTGAGCGCGATGGTCCCGAGCGCGATGAAGCCGATCTGGGCCAGGGACGAGTAGGCCACCAGGCGCTTCATGTCGCGCTGGGCGCAGGCCACAATGGCGCCGTAGACGATGCCGATGACGGCCAGCGTGAGGAGCAGCGGGGCCAGCGTGCGGGTGGCCTGGGGGAAGAGGTTGAGGTCGAAGCGGATGATGCCGTAGGTGCCCAGCTTGGCCAACACGCCGGCGAGCAGCACGGAGCCCTCTTCGGGGGCCTCGGCGTAGGCGTCGGGGGACCAGGTGTGAAGCGGGAAGAGCGGTGCCTTGACCGCGAAGGCCGACGTGAACGCCAGGAACAGGAGGATCCCCGTCGTCGACGAGAGGTGGGTCTGCATGAGCGGCCCGAGCTCGAAGGTGAGGTAGTGGTACTGCGATTGGTGGATGAAGGCCAGCGCCAGGATCCCCACCAGCAGGAAGGCCGAGCCGAGGAACGTGTAGAGGAAGAACTTGATGGCCGCGTACGCGCGCCGCTGGTGGCCCCACCCGGCGATGATGAAGTACGAGGGCACCAGCGTGAGCTCGAACATGAAGAAGAAGACGATGAGGTCGAGCGAGAGGAAGCTCCCCATCACGGCCGCCTCGAGCAGCAGGATCCAGGCGAAGTACGCCCGGGTGTTCTGGCGGTTGCGCCCGAGGATGATGGCCAGCGGGAACAGCAGCGCCGTCAGCAGGACCAGGAAGATGGAGATGCCGTCGATCCCGAGATACCAGCGCACGCCGAGGCTGCTGCCGGTGTACTCGTGGTTCGAGACCAGCTGGAAGCCGCCGTCGTGCACCTTCATGGCGACGAGGGCGGAGACCGCGATGACGGCCGTGACCAACGACACGATGAGGGCCAGCGCGTAGGGGATCTCCCGCTGCAGCGTGCGGTCGAGGCTGAGCAGCCCGAGCGCCGCGGCCCCGATGGCGGGCAGCAGGATCAGGAGCGTCAGGAACGGGACGGTGTGGGTCATCCCCACCACGTCCGGCTCAGCATGAAGGCGATGATGAGGGCCATCCCGAGGGCGATCCCCAGCGCGTAGTTCCGGGCGTAGCCCGTCTGCAGCTTGCGGGCCGCGTTGCCAGTGGCCTTGGCCAGGTGCGCGGTGCCGTTGACCGCGCCGTCGATGATGCGGACATCGATCACCCAGGCGCAGAAGGTGGCCAGCCGCTGGCTCGGCCGCCCGATGATCGTGTCGTAGAAGTCGTCCCAGTACCAGACTCGCTGCAGGAAGGCCGGCTCCAAGCGCGGCTGCGACACCTCGTCGCCGCGCCACAGCCACCAGGCGACGATGACCCCGATGAACGCCGCCGCGATGTCGGCCAGTGCCAGCGCCCACTCCGGCCCGGTTCCCAAGTTGTCGTTGTACAGCGTGCCGGCGAACACGGGAGCCAGGAAGCTCTGCAGGTTGTCGACATGGACCCAGGGGAGATCGAGCACCCCGGCGAAGAACGCGAAGAACGACAGCACGATGAGCGGGATCCGCATGATCCAGGGCGACTCGTGGGGCGTGTGCAGCGCCGGCTCCCCGTGGGGCCCGACCTTGTCGAAGCGCTCCTTGCCGCCGAAGGCGAGGATCTCCAGGCGGCTCATGTAGTACGCCGTCAGCACCGCGGTGACCAGGCCGATGACCCACAACCACTTGAAGTGGGCGAACGTGTTGTCCAGGACATCACCCTTGGCCCAGAAGCCCGACAATGGCGGGATCCCCGCGATGGCCAGGAACCCGATGGTGAACGTGACGGTGGTCCACTTCATGTAGCGGCGCAGCGCGCCCATGCGTTTGAGGTCCTGCTCGTCCTCGAGGCCGTGGATCACCGAGCCCGCCCCCAGGAACAGCAGGCCCTTGTAGAAGGCATGCGCCACCATGAGGAAGACGGCCGCGATGTAGGCGCCCGTGCCCACGGCGAGGATCATGTAGCCGATCTGCGAGACAGTCGAGAAGGCGAGCACCTTCTTGATGTCCTGCTGCGCGCAGGCGATGGTGGCCGCGACGAACGCGGTGACGGCCCCGATGGTCGCGATGATCTCGGACCCCGTCGCCGTGACGTGCAGCAGTGGGTTCATCCGGCACAGCAGGTAGACCCCCGCCGTGACCATGGTGGCGGCGTGAATGAGGGCCGAGACCGGGGTCGGACCCTCCATGGCGTCGGGCAACCAGTTGAACAACGGGATCTGGGCCGACTTGCCCGCGGCGGCCAGGAACAAGAGCAGCACGGCGGCGAGGCCGGCGCCCCCGTCCAGGTGCGACAACTGGCCGAAGATCCCCCCGCCCGGCCCGCTCTCGTACTGAATGGTGCCGGTCCTCTCGAAGATCAAGAAGATGGCCACGAGGAAGCCGGCGTCGCCGATCCGGTTGTAGATGAAGGCCTTCTTGCCCGCCGAGGCGGCCGACTCGCGCTGGAACCAGAAGGCCACCAGCCAGTAGGAGCAGACACCCACGCCTTCCCAGCCCACGAAGGTCAGCAGCAGGTTGTCCGCCAGCACGAGCAGCAACATGGAGAAGACGAACAGGTTCAGGTAGATGAAGAACTTCGAGTAATCCCGATCGCTCTTCATGTAGCCGATGGAGTACAGGTGGATGAAGGCGCTGACGAACGTGACGAACATGCACATCGTCATGGAGAGGGGATCCACCAGGGTGCCGACGGGGACCGACAGGCCGCCCGCGCTGAACCAGGTGAAGTAGTTATCCACCACAACCCGACCGTTATCGGGCAGGCCGAGGAGACCGGCCAGCACGATGCACGCCACCACGAACGCGCCACCCACGGCGGCGGTGCCGATCCAGCCCGCCACGGGGTCGCCGATGCGGCGGCCGAAGGCCAACAGGAACAAGAAGCCCGCGAGAGGCAACAGCAACATGAGGTACGCGAGATGGACCACGGCTCAGCCCTTCAGCGAGTCCAGGTCGTCGGCCACCGTGGTCTCGCGGCGGCGGAAGTTCGTGACCACGATGCCGAGGCCCACCACGACCTCGGCTGCGGCCACCACGAGCACGAAGAACACGATGGCCTGGCCGCCGATGTCATTGAGCATGCGGGCGAAGGTGACGAAGGTGAGGTTGGCCGCGTTGAGCATCAGCTCGATGCACATGAACATGATCAGCACGTTGCGTCGCACCAGCAGTCCGATGGCGCCGATGGTGAAGACGATGGCGGCCAGGCCGAGGTACCAGGCTCCCGAGAGGCTCATGCCGACAGCTCGCTGCCGGTGCTGTCCTCGTGCTCGGCGTGGACCGTCGGCGGGCGGCGGGCCAGCACGACGGCGCCGACCACCGCGATCACCAGCAGCGCGGCGGTCGCCTCGAAGGCGAACAGGTAGGTCGTGAACAGCTGCTTGCCCAGCTGGGCCGGCTCCCCCGCCGGCGACGACGGGCCGGCCACATGGCCCTGGATCGGCCCCACCACCTGTTTGGCGCCGGTGACCCAGTGCGCCGTGGCTGCCATGGCCAGGACGCCGGCGAGGGTGATCAGCGAAAAGACGACGGCCAGGGGGCGCTGGCCGGACAGCGGCTCGACCGTGGTGTCCTCGGCGCGGTCCACGCCGAGGAACATGATCACGAAGAGGAAGAGGACCACGATGGCGCCGGCGTAGACGATGATCTGCACCGCGGCCAGGAAGTCGGCCTCCTGCTCAATGAAGAGCACGGCGACGCCGAAGAGCGTCATCACCAGGCTCAGGGCGGCGTGCACGGGGTTGCGCGACGTGACGACGCCGACCGCGCCGACCAGGATCACCGCCGCCGAGGCGGCGAAGACCAGGATGTCGGGCCAGGTGGCGCGCGTGGCAGCCAGCAGCGGCACGGCGTGGAGCATGGGTCAGTCGCTCCCCTCGGGGCCGCTGGTCGCAACGGCACCGGTCACCGCCTCGTCGGCCTTGTCGGCCTCGACCTTCGCCTCATCGGCCTTGGCCTCGGCCTTGTCGGCCTTGGCTTCCGCCTTGGCCGCCTTGCGCGAGGCCCGCAACTCCTTCATGCGGGCCCGGGTGGCGTCCATCTTCTTGCGATTGGTCGCCGCCCCCTCCTTGGCCCGCCAGACCCGGCCCTGCATGCCGCGGTGGGCCAAGGGGATGTCCTCGTCGAGCAGGTGGGCCTCGAGCACCTCGCGCAGCGGCTTGGAGCCGGTGGCGTCGTCGTCCCGGTGCGTCGACTGCCCGCCCTCGGGGGCGCGCACGCCGTAGCCCAGCTCGCCCTCCCACTGGATCTCGCCCTCGTAGGCCGCGCTGCCCGATGGGGCGGTGGCGCGCATCCAGCCGGACGTCATCAGGTCGTCGCCCTCGCGCCAGTCCTCCCACGGGAGCTTCTTCGGGGTGCCGTCGTCGTTCACCACCAGCTCTTCCTTGGTGTAGATGGCGTCGGAGCGATTGGTGAAGGAGAACTCGAACAGCTTGGACTCGGTGATGGCCTCGGTCGGGCAGGCCTCGACGCACATGTCGCAGTGGATGCAGCGCAGGAAGTTGATCTCGTAGACGTAGCCGTAGCGCTCCCCGGGCGACACCGGGTGATCGGGCGGGTTGTCGAGCCCGCGCACATAGATGCAGTCGGCCGGGCAGACACCGGCGCACAGCTCGCAGCCGATGCACTTCTCCATGCCGTCCTCGTAGCGGTTGAGGACGTGGCGCCCGTGCTGGCGCGGCTGCTTGGGCTTCTTCTCGTCGGGGTACTTGGTCGTGACCCGCGGCCGGGTCAAGTGCTGGAAGGTGAGCTTGAAGCCGCCCAGGAAGGAGAGCTGGTCCTTGATCTCGTCGCCGGCGCCCATCAGACCTTCCCTCCCGGCACGGGGTCGGGCACCGGCGACAGGCGCGGCGCCCGGGTCACCCGGCTCCCGATCACCGGAATGACGAGGTCGTCCTCGCCGCGGCCCGAACCGATTTTGTTGGCCCGCACGAGCACGAACGAGGCCAGCACGACGACCGGCACCAGCCACAGACCGGCCCAGCCCCAGGCGACGATGGCAGCCACCAACAGCAACCACCCCAAGGTCATCGGGATGAGGCGCTTCCAACCCAGGTCCATCAGCTGGTCGTAGCGCAGGCGCGGCAGGGCGGCACGGAACCACACGTAGATGAAGCAGAACGCCACGGTCTTCAACAGGAAGTAGATGATCGGCATGTAGATGGTCGCGCCGGGGATGTGGAAGATGTAGCCGTTGGGGCCGCCGAAGAACAGCGTCACCACAATGGCCGACATCGTGATGGTGTTCATGAACTCCGCCAGGTAGAACAGGCCGAAGCGGATGGACGAGTACTCGGTATGGAAGCCGCCGACCAGCTCCGTGTCCGCCTCGGTGAGGTCGAAGGGCGGCCGGGTGAGTTCGGCCGTGATGGCGATCATGAAGAAGATGAAGGGCAGGAAACCCAGCCGGATGAGGTTCCAGTTCCAGAACCCGTTCGACTGCGACGCCACGATGGCCCGGGTCGACAGCGAACCGGTCACCAGCACCACCATCACCGTGGTCATGCCCAGTGCGGCCTCGTAGGAGATCACCTGGGCCGACGCCCGCACCGAGCCGAGCAGCGGGTACTTGGACCCCGAGGACCAGCCGGCCAGCATGACGCCGTAGACGGCGATGCCCGACATGGCGAGGACGAGGAGTATCCCCATCGGCGGGTCGGCCACCTGCAGCTCGAAGGTGTGGCTGCCGATGGTGATGACGCCCCCGATGGGGACCACGGTGAAGACCAGCACGGCGGGGATCACCGAGAGGTAGGGCGCCAGCTTGAACACGAAGGAGTCCGCCCGGTCGGGCAGCAGATCCTCCTTGAAGATCAGCTTGGTCCCGTCGGCCAGCGTCTGCAGCAGGCCCCACGGCCCGGCCCGGTTCGGGCCCACCCGGCTCTGCATGTCCGAGATCACCTTGCGCTCGAACCAGATCATCAGCGCCGTGGCGACGAGCAGCGCCACGAAGGCGGCCACGCACTTGATGAGGACGATGAGCCAGACCTGCCAGTTGAGGCCGAAGTAGAAGAGGGGGTCGCCGTTCCCGGCGTCCGCGCTGTGCGTCAGGATGGGCGCCGAGTTGGAGAGGAGGGCGGCGGCGGCGATCACACCGACTCCAGTCGCACGTCGGTCACCGGCTGGCGGCTGTCGATGAGCGTGGCGACCGCGTTAGGCGGCACGCTCTCGCCGCCGGGCACGTTGAAGTCGATGGCGACGACGCCCCGGGCTACGCCCTCGTCGGACTCGGCGGCCAGGATCAACTCGCCCCGAGCCGAACGCACCTTGACCCGGTCACCCGTCTTGGCACCCAGGCGGTCGAGGTCGTAGGGATTGGCGCGCGCCACGAGCACGGGCACCAGCGGCGTGAGCGACGGCGAACCCGTGACCGAGCTGCCGGCGTCGTAGAGGCGCCGCCCCGACACCAGGCGCAGGCTGTAGCTGTCGGCCTTGGGGATCTGCAGCGACTCGGTGCCGCCGGTACCGGTCCCGGCCAACAGGGGCGGCGGGCTGCCCAGGTCGGTGATGTGCTCGGAGGCGGGACTGCTGGTGCCGGTGCCCACGCGCGGCGGCGCACCCTGGCGCTCGACCGACTCCACACCGGGCAGCGCCGTGGGGTCGATCGGCGTGACGTCGTCGCGGTGGCTCTCGTTCCCGCTGAGCGGCACGAGGATGCCGTCGTGGGCCACGTCGGAGTGCAGGACCTCCTGGGTCAGCCCGGCGTAGGCCGGCGCCGTCCGGGTCAGCTCGTCCGAGAGGTCGTTGTCGCTGGCGAGACCCAGGTCGGATCCGAGGGCGACGGCGAGCTCGGCGGCGATCATCCAGTCGGGCCAGGCGAAGCCGGGCGCCGAGAGCTTGGGACCGAGGCGGCTGACCCGCCCCTCGATGTTGGTCGTGGTGCCCGCCCGCTCGTGCGTCACCGCGCAGGGCAGCACGACGTCGGCGTGTGCGTCGACCGACTCGGACGGGTGACCCGTGACGGCGACGACGAAGTGCCCGGCGCCGAGCGCCTTGGCGGCCACGGCACGGTCGGGGAAGTCGTCGAGCGGGTCGGCGCCGAGCAGGACGAGGGCGCGCACCGCACTCTGGCCGGGGCTGACGGTCAGGCCGTCGGTCTCGCCTGCCATGGAGGCGAGGATGTCGGCCGTCGAGAGCCCGGCCTGCGCCGGCACCGAGCCCCAGGCGGCGGTGAAGCGCTCGCGGCCGGCCTCGAGGCTGACCCGCCCCGGGAGGAGGCCCGGCGCCAGTCCCATGTCGAGCGCACCGAAGACGTTGCCGCGCCGCAGCGCCGGCAGGAAGTGGGCCTTCGGGAGCGCAGCAGCCAGCACGCGCACCGCGCCGGCCGCCACCTCCCCCGCCTCGGCATACGAGGGCCGGCCGGCCACGATGACCACACCCTCGCCGTCGGGGTGCGCGTCTAACACGGCGCGGGCGGCTTCGAACTGCTGCGTCGTCACGGTCGCGCCCTCGGGGTGCGAGCCCAGCGCCGTGACGGCGTCGGCGTCCCCGGTGAGGGCGCGGGCCATGAGCGGCGCCTCGCCGGGACGGATGCGCAGCGAGGCGGCGGCCAGCGCGGTGAGGGCGGTCGGGGCGGGCGCGATCTCGAGCAGCTGGGTGTCGCCGCCGACCACGGCCTCGCGCAGGCGCAGGAAGAGCACCGGGAGCTCCTCGCGCAGGTCGCCGGCCAGCGTGACGAGCACCGGGGCGGCGCAGGCCTCGTCGATGGTGGCGCGCGGCAGCCCCAGGACGAGCTCGGCGGGCAGGCCGTCACCCAGTTGGGCGTCGACCGAGTCGGTGCCGATCACGCCCTTGGCCAGCTTGGCCCAGGCGTAGGCGGACTCGTTGGTCAGGCGTGCCCCTCCGATGACGGCCACCGCGCCGGCTCCGCCGGACTCCTTGGCGGCGGACAGTCCGGCCGCCGCGGCAGCCAGGGCCTCGCCCCAACCGACCGAGACCAGCTCACCTTCCTTGCGGATGCGCGGCTCCACCAGGCGGCCGTGCTCGAACCGTCCCGTCTCGCGGGCCTCGCCGAGGAACTGGCCGCGACTGGCGCCGAGGCTGACGACCTGCGACGCCGTGGCGGGCGCCACGTCGACGGCCTCGTCGGCCACCTCGTCGGGTTGCGGGCCGTTGTCGACCTCGTCGCCGTTGACCGACTCGAAGCTGAAGCGGCCCTTGTCGCAGAGCCAGCCGTGGTTGACCGGCTCGGAGTCGATGCCGAGCAGCCGGGTCAGGCGGTTCTGCGAGGACTGCACGGCGACCCGGCACCCGACGGAGCAGGCGGTGCAGGTGGACTCGACCTGATCGAGGTCCCAGGGGCGGGCGGTGAAGCGGTAGGGCGTGGCGGTGAGCGCGCCGACCGGGCAGATCTGCACGGTGTTGCCGCTGAAGTACGAGGAGAAGGGCTCGGTCGGGAAGGTGGCGACCTCGACGGCGTCGCCGCGCCCGGAGAAGTCGATCTGGGCCTCGCCGGCCACGTCCGAGGCGAAGCGCGTGCAGCGGGCGCACTGGATGCAGCGCTCCCGGTCGAGCAGCACCAGGTCTGAGATGGCGATGGGCTTCTCGAAGTGGCGCTTCTCCTCAATGAAGCGTGTCTCGCCGGGGCCGTAGGCCAGCGTCTGGTCCTGCAGGGGGCACTCGCCTCCCTTGTCGCAGACGGGGCAGTCGAGCGGGTGGTTGGCCAGCAGGAACTCGAGCACCCCATCCTGCGCCTTCTTCACCTTGTCCGACGTCGTGTCGACCACCATGCCCTGGCTGGCCTCAATGAAGCAGGCCGGCTGCAGGGTGGCGCCGCGCGGCCCCTCCACCTCGACCAGGCACATGCGGCACATGCCGACCGGCTCCATGCGCGGGTGGTAGCAGAAGCGCGGGATGTAGGTCCCGGCCCGCTCGGCCGCGGCGATCAGCAGCTCGCCCTTCTTCGCGGTGACCTCGCGCCCGTCCAACGTGAAGGTGTGCATCCCGTCGTCCTTGGCGCCGGCCGCCAGCGCATCGGTGGGACTCTTGGTCTTCGCCGTGTCAGTCAAAGGGACATCCCCCTTCCTTCACGTGCACCAGGAACTCGTCGCGGAACATGCGGATGCCCGACGCGATGGATGACGGGATCGACGGGCCGAGCACGCAGATGGTGGTCTGCTGCGGCGGCCAGGCCACGCCCGGAGAGATGTTGTCGCACAGGTCCATGAGGAGGTCCAGATCCTCCTCGCGCCCGGCGCCGTTCTCAATTCGGTACATGATGCGCTCCAGCCAGCCCGCGCCCTCGCGGCACGGCGTGCACTGCCCGCACGACTCGCGGGAGAAGAACTTGGTGATGCGCCAGGAGGCGCGCACCATGCAGGTGGCGGAGTCCATGACGACGACCGAGCCGGAGCCGAGCATGGAGCCGGCGTTGCCCACCTCGTCCTGGCCCAGCGGGAGGTCCACCTGGTCCGGGCCGAACCACGGGGCCGACACGCCGCCGGGGATGAACGCCTTGAGCGTGTTGGAGCCCCGGATGCCGCCGCCGAGCACGGGGGCGTAGATCAGATCGCGGAACGTGGTCTTGACCATCTCGAGCTCGTAGTTGCCCGGGTTGCGCACGTGACCGGCCAGCGCGAACAGCCGCGTCCCCGTGGAGCGGCCGCCACCGAGGGCGGCGAACGCGGCACCGCCGTTGTTCACGATCCAGGGGATGTTGGCCATGGTCTCGACGTTGTTGACCACCGTCGGCTCGCCGTAGAGGCCGATGGCGGCGGGAAAGAACGGCGGCTTGATGCGCGGGAACCCTCGCTTGCCCTCGAGCGACTCGAGCAGCGCCGTCTCCTCCCCGCAGATGTAGGCGCCGGCTCCCGGGTGCACCACGATGTCGAGCGAGAAGCCCGATTCGAAGATGTTGCTCCCCACCGCGCCGTGCGCGTAGGCCTCGTTCAACGCCGCCTGCAGGCGCTCCAGGCCCAAGGCGAACTCCCCGCGCAGGTAGATGAAGGCCTGGGTGACCTGCAGCGCGTAGGCGGAGATCAGCACGCCCTCGAGGATCTGGTGCGGGTCGCCCTCAATGAGCATGTGGTCCTTGAAGGTGGCCGGCTCGGACTCATCACCGTTGATCACGAGGTAGGTCAGCGGGTTCTTGCGCAGCATCGACCACTTGCGCCCGGCCGGGAAGCCAGCGCCGCCGCGCCCGAGCAGGCTGGCGGCGTCGACCTCGGCCGCCACCGCCTCGGGCGTCATGGTCAGGGCCTTGCGCAGACCGGTGTAGCCGCCGGTGGCCAGGTAGCGCTCCAGGGTGAAGGAGTCGTGGTAGCCGAGGCGCGCCGTGATGATTTTCGGGGCGTCGGTCAGCGCCATCAGGCCTTCTCCCCGCCGGCAGCGGCGGCGCGGGCGGCCTGTTCCTGCGCAACCGTGGCCCGCTCGGTCTTGATGGCGTTGCGATCGGCCTGCAGGCCGACGGTACGGCGCACCCGCACGAGCGTGCCGTGGTCGGGCACCGTGTCGGCCAGCCGGCCGGCGCGCAGATCCCCGACCAGCGCGTCGAAGCTCTCGGGCGTCTGCGCCCCCACGTAGCGGTGGTTGACCTGCACACACGGCGTCTTGTCGCAGTCGGCCAGGCACTCCGCCTCGTGGAGGGTGAAGACACCGTCGCGCGTGGTCCCTCCGGCACGAACACCGAGCGTCACCTCGGCGTGCTCCAACAGCTCGAGCGCTCCGCCGAGCAGGCAGGCGATGTTGGTGCAGACCGCCACGGCGTACCTGCCGACGGGCTCGACGTGCAACATGTCGTAGAAGGTCGCGGTGCCCCGCACCTCGGCCGCCGTCACGCCGCACAACTCGGCGATCTCGCTCACCGCCTCGGGGCGCAGCCAGCCGTCCTGCTCCTGGGCCAGGTGGCAGAGCGGGATGAGCGCGGAGCGCGGCTCGGGGTAGAGCGCGACCAGCTCCTCGGCCCGGGTGCGGATGTCGGTGTTGAGGTGGCTCACCGGTCCACCTCGCCCATGACCGGGTCGACCGACGAAATGACGGCGACCGCGTCGGCCATGGTGCCGCCCCGCAGGAGCAACGGGAGGGCCTGCAGGTTGACGAAACTCGGCGCACGGATGTGCATGCGGAACGGCTTCGAGGTCCCGTCCGAGACCATGTAGCAGCCCAGCTCGCCCCGGGGAGACTCGATCGCCACGTAGACCTCGCCTTCGGGAACTCGGAAGCCCTCGGTGAAGATCTTGAAGTGGTGGATGAGCGCCTCCATGCTCTCGTCGATGCGGGCGCGGGCGGCGGCGTCACCTTGCGGTCCTGCACGCGATAGTCCCCGGGGGGCATCATCTCGGCGATCTGGCGGATCATCTTGATGGACTCGCGGATCTCGTTGAGGCGCACCGAGTAGCGGTCGAAGTTGTCGCCGTAGGTCCCCACGATCACGTCGAAGTCGAGCTTGTCGTAGGCCAGGTAGGGCATAGTGCGCCGCAGGTCCCAGGGAACGCCGGTGGAGCGCAGAATGGGCCCGGTCACCGAGAGCGCGAGCGCCTCCTCGGCCGAGATGTTGCCCACCGCCTCGGTCCGCTCCCGAAAGATGGGCTGGCCGGTCAGCAGTTCGTCGTATTCGTAGGTGCGGGCCAGGATGGTCTCGCAGATGATGTCGATGTCGTCCTCCCAGCCGTCGGGCAGGTCGGCGGCGACGCCGCCCGGGCGGATGTAGTTGCAATTCATCCGCAGCCCGGTGGCCTTCTCGAAGAAGGCGAGGACCATCTCGCGCTCACGGAAGCCATAGATCAGCATGGAGGTGGAGCCGAGGTCACCTCCATTCGTGGCCATCCACAGCAAGTGCGACGACACCCGGTTGAGCTCGACCATCAGCATCCGGATCCAGACGGCGCGCGGTGGCGTCTCCACGTCCAGGAGAGCCTCGGTGGCCAGGGAGAAGACCAACTCGTTGTGCAGCGGGGACAGATAGTCCATCCGGGTCACGTTGGTCGCGCCTTGGACGTAGGTCAGCTCCTCCCCCTGCTTCTCCATGCCGGTGTGGAGGTAGCCGATGATGGGCTTGGTGCGCAGGATCGTCTCACCGTCCAGCTCGAGCATGAGGCGCAGCACGCCGTGGGTGGAAGGGTGTTGGGGCCCCATGTTGATGATCGTCGTCTCGTCGTCACGGCGTTCGATGTCGATGTCAGCCGGATCCGCGTAGCCGCCCTCAGGGAGACGAAGGACCGCGCCAACCTCCTGGCGGAGTTCGCCGGCGCTGGTGGTGGTGCGGGACCGCAGGCCCTGGTCGCCCTCTGACGTCTCCATGACCAGGGCCTGCTCTTCGGCCTCGTGGCGCGCCACCAGGCCGGCCTCGTCGTGCTCGTCCTCAGGCTCGAGGTCGTGGTCGTGGGTGTCGTCGTGATCGGTCACCGGGGGCCCGGCGCTTCCTTGAATTGCACGGGCACCCGCCCGACGCCGTAGTCCTTGCGCAGGGGGTGGCCCTCCCAGTCATCGGGCATGAGGATGCGCGTCATGTCGGGGTGGCCCTCGAAGATGATCCCGAACATGTCGTAGGCCTCGCGCTCCATGGAGTCGGCGCCGGGGTAGACGTCCACCACGCTGTCGACAGCCGGATCGGACTCAGGCACCTGCACCCTGATGCGCACACGCTGGCGGGACGAGAGCGACAGCAGGTTGACGACGACCTCGAAGCGCTCAGCCCTCATGCCTTCGGGCAGGGAGCGGCCCGGGTGGGTCAGATAGTCGACGACGCACAGGTCGCTGCACATCTCGAAGCCGGCCTCACGAAATGCCCCCACCATCTGCTTGTAGGTCTCGCGGCGGGGAAAGGCCAGCTGATCGACCAGACGGTCGGGCAGACGCGGCACCTCGGGGAGGACACTGGCAGGGGAGGCCACCGGCGCGGTCGTCGGGGTCGTCCCGCTCACCGTGGCGTGGCCACCCGCACGGCGTCGGGGACGGTGGGCACCCAGCCACCGGTCGCCTGCTCGCCGGCTGGGACGGAGGATCCGGGCCGGCGGGTGATCTCACCGGTGCGAATCTTCTCGTGCAGCGTCAAGATGGCGTGCAGGAGCGTCTCGGGCGACGGTGGGCAACCGGGGGCGTAGACGTCCACCGGAACGATCTGGTCCACCCCCTGCACGATGGCGTAGTTGTTGAACATCCCTCCGGTCGACGCGCAGACACCCATGGAGATGACCCACTTGGGTTCCATCATCTGGTCGTAGATCTGGCGAAGGACCGGGGCCATCTTCTGCGAGACCCGTCCGGCCACGATCATCAGATCGGCCTGGCGCGGCGAACTCCGGAAGACCTCCATGCCGAGCCGGCTGATGTCGTAGTCGGCGGCCCCGACCGAGATCATCTCAATGGCGCAGCAGGCGAGGCCGAAGGTGGCCGGCCAGACGCTATTGCGGCGGGCCCACTTGACCAGATCCTCGATACGACCGGTCAGGAAATTGTGCTGGAGGTCCTCGAACCCCATCGGTCAGGCCGCCTCACCGGGGGTCTTCGACGCACTGATCCGGGTGATGGTCGACTCCGACGTGCGGCTCGGCATGCCTGGCTGCAACGTCTTCGCCGGGCCCCACGTCAGGGCCCCGTTGGAGATGAGGTACAGGAACGAGACGAAGACCACCGCTGCGAACACGATCACTTCGATGAGCCCGAACGTCGCGATCTGGTGGAAGACCACCGCCCAGGGGTACAGGAACACGATCTCGATGTCGAAGATGATGAAGATCATCGACACCAGGTAGAAGCGCACCGGGAAACGCTGGGGCGGCTCCACGTCCGGGACGATGCCGCACTCGTAGGGTGCGAGCTTGGCGACGGACGGCTTCTTGCGCGGCGCCAGTATCGCTGAGGACACCAGCGAGAAGACGGTGAAAGCGAGGGCGAGCAGCCCCATGATGAGGATCGGGAGGTACTGGTCCACTGCCTTCCGTTTCTACCATGCGACCCGTTCGCCGGGCACATCCGCGGCGCTGGTCAGAGGGCCCCGCGGGGGACCTACGATGCCTGCGTGACGGCTCCCGACGAGACCCCCGGGCCCGGCGCCCCCAAGAAGGCGGCGCGGACGGCGAAAGCCCCGGCCAAGAAGCAGGCGGCGGTCAAGAAGGCGCCGGCGAAGAAGGCCGCGGTCAAGAAGGCGCCGGCGAAGAAGGCGGCGGTCAAGAAGGCGCCGGCGAAGAAGGCGGCAACGCCCGCCGCAACCGACTCGGCCGACAAGGCGCCCCGGCCCCGGCCGCGGGCGGCGCGTCCGGCCGCCGAGCACGTGCACGATGCCGTGATCGTCGGGGCGGGACCCACCGGCTCCTCCTGTGGCTACTGGCTGGCCCAGGCGGGCTGGGATGTGGTGGTCGTCGAGAAGAAGGAGTTCCCCCGGGAGAAGACCTGCGGGGACGGCCTCACCCCCCGCGCCGTCCGGCAGCTGGCCGACATGGGTCTGGAGGAGGCCCTGGCCGGTTCCCACCGCTACCAGGGCCTGCGCGCCTTCGGCTTCGGCCGCTCCATCGACATGCGTTGGCCGGAGCACCCGAACTTCCCCGACTACGGCTACACCATCACGCGCCACGACCTCGACGGGCTGGTGGCCGGGCACGCCGCGGGCGCGGGGGCCACCCTGCTCCAGGGCACCGAGGTCACCGCACCTCTCCTCGACGAGGCCGCCCCGCTCGCGGGCCTGCTGCCGACGCTCACCGGCGTCACGGTCAAGGACAAGGGTGCGGCGGGCACCCGCACCATCCGAGCCCGCTACGTCGTGGTGGCCGACGGATCCAATTCGCGGGTGGGCCGCATGCTCGGCACGACGCGGCGCCGGGACCTGCCCATGGGCATGGCCCTGCGCGGGTACTACCGGTCTGACCGCCACGACGACCCGTTCATCGAGTCGCACCTCGACATCCGGGACGCCGAGGGCAACGTCGTGCCCGGGTACGGCTGGATATTCCCCATGGGCGACGGACGGGTGAACGTCGGGGTCGGCCTGCTCTCGACCGACCAGCGCTGGAAGGGCCTCAACACCTCCCATCTCATGGACGCCTTCGTGGCGTTCGCCCCGTCGTCCTGGGGCCTGCGACCCGAGACGAGCCTGGGGCCACCGACCGGCGGGAAGCTCCCGATGGGTCTCTCGGTCGGGCCGCGCGCGGGCGGCAACGTGCTCATCGCCGGCGACGCCGGCGGCGCCATCAACCCGTTCAACGGGGAGGGCATCGCCTACGGCTACGAGACCGGGCGGCTGGCCGCCGCCGCCCTCGGCCACGCCCTGACCGGCGAAGGCGAGCGGGCGCTGACCGACTACGACCGCGAGCTGACGGCTGCCTACGGCCCGTACTTCAAGGTGGCGCGGGCGTTCGTGCACCTGATCTCGAACCCCGAGGCCATGCGCCTCTGCGTCGGCCTCGGCATGCGCTCGGAGCTATTGATGACCCAGCTCCTGCGCATCATGGCCAATCTCATGCGACCCGACGCCGCCGGCCCCGCCGAGCTCGGCTTCCGGGCCATGGAGCTCGTCTCGCGGGTCCTGCCCGATACCGACGGGCTCGAGATCCCCGCCGCCTGAGCCACGCCGTCAGGCGAACAGCCGCTCTGCGCCCCCCGCCACCCGCAGCAGCCATGCCCTCTGCTCTCCCACGAACCCCTCGGCGACCCGGGCCGCGGCGGTGACGCGCACCCACCCGTCGAGGGCATCGTCCCCGAGGCCCCGTCGGGCCCGGCCCTCGCGGCGGACGGTGCGCAGGAACCGCTCGACCGGCCCGATCGACCGCTGCCCCCACAGGACGAGGGTACGGGCCAGATCCGCCGCCGACGGCCCCGCTGCCACGGTGAGCCAGTCGATGACGACCCAGCCGTCGGGTCCGACCAGCACGTTGGCGGGGTGGAAATCGAAGTGGCACACGCCGCGCCCGCCGTCGTCGAGCGCGCCGAGCAGGGCCACGAGCTCTGCCTGCAGCGCGACGCCGGGGACGCTCGACTCGATCTCCGCGCGCAGACGAGCCACCAGGTCGGGCAGGCCAGCGATCGTCGCCCCGTTGCAGCGCACCTGCAATTCGGCGAAGTGGCTGGCGAGACGATCAAGAACCTCGGGGCTCGAGGCGGAAATCACCTCCGACAGGGACGGTCCTTCGACCCGGTCCAGGACGAGGCCGCTGCGGCCGGCGACCGTGACCGTGCCGTGCGGCCGGGCGACGGGCAACCCGGCGTCGACCAGCCCGGCCAGCACGGTTTCCTCGAAAGCGGACAGGCCGTTCCATTCCGGGCGGTCGAGCTTGAGGACCCGCCCCTCGCCGTAAGCGAAGACCTCCGCGGTGCGGCCCTCGGCCAGCAGCTCCACCGGGTCAGTCCTGCAGGCGGGCGCGCAGCGCAGCGGCTTCGGCCTGCAGTTGGGCCGGTGCGATGGCCGGGATCGCGGTGAAGTCGAACGCCGCGGATTCGACCGGAGACCCGGCCCGCGCATCGTCGGGGGGGCGTGGCACCAGGTGGACGTGCAGGTGCGGCACGCCGTTGCCCAGGCTGAACCAGTTCATCTTCGTCGGGCGGTACTCCTCGTCGACTGCGTCCGCGACGCGCGCCACGTCGGACCAGAATCCCGCCGACTCCGCGGCCGAGAGCTCCGTGGGCTCGGCGACGTGGCGGCCCTTCCAGATCACATAGGCATAGCCGGGCCGCACCGGATACCGGCCGATGTACCCGTCAGCCCAGGGTCCCTCGAAGACCCGCAGGCCGTGCGGCGTCTCGTCGGCACCCGGTCCGCACATGGCGCAACCTTCGCCCCGGTGGAGCGCGGGGAAGTCATCGGGCCACTGGTTCTCGGGCATGCTCCTCAGTCTGCCCTTCGCAACCCCATCCGTTCTTTCTGCCTCTTGCGCACACTCGGACTGGGCTTTTGGCAGACTCGTGCGGGTTCGACGTGAACCGTCTGGAGGTCTCTTGCGATGCTCGGAGGTGAAGAGGACGATGAGGTCGCGGTGGACGCAACACTCGAACTGGCACTCGGCACGACCGAAGAGGCCATCGACACCTACCTGCAGGACCCGTCGCCTTCGTTCCGCACGCAGCTCTTGACGGCGCTGGAAACCCTCGATCAGCAAATCGCCAGCAGCGATGCCTATGAGAGCAGCACCATCGGCTCGGCGGCCTTCGGCTATTCCACCAAGGGGTCGGTGATCGGCGAAACCTCCAGCGTGTCCGCCGCCGAGGAGATCCCCGGTGCGGAGTTCCGTGCCCAGACGGCCTTGGTCAAGGCGGCCAAGGACGAAGTGCGCGCACCGACAGCCGAGACCCTGGCCGAACTCCGTGCCGCGCAGCACGCACTGGCCGCCGTGCGGGGCCGCGACCCCCTCGTCACCTGACTTCGGCCGCCGCCTCCCCCGCGGCCTCGACGACGCGGGCGAGCACGTCCTCGTCGTGGGCCAGGCCGGGGAACATCACCTCGTAGGCACCGGGTGCGAGCGCCACGCCGCGTCGCAACATGGCGTGGAAGAACCGCGCGTAGGTTTCGCCGCCGGCCCAGGCCCGGGCGCCCTCGTACTCGGAGGGTGCTGCGATGAGGCCGGCCGCGGCGTCGGCCACGAAGAGGCCGACCAGCGGCCCGACGGCCGGCGCGGCGACGGAGAGGCCGCCCGCGGCGACGGCCGACTCGAGATCCTTGGCGAAGACCGCCACCCGCGCCGTCAGCGCTTCGTAGTCCGCCGGCTGCACCTCGCCCAATACCGCGAGGCCCGCCGCCGTGGCGAGCGGGTTGCCCGACAACGTGCCGGCTTGGTACACCGGACCACCCGGCGCCAGCTCGGCCATCACGTCGCGGCGACCGCCGAAGGCGCCCACCGGCAGCCCGCCCCCGATCACCTTGCCGAAACACCAGAGGTCGGGCGTCACACCGGACCAGCCGGTGGCGCCCGCCGGACCAAGTCGGAATCCGGTGATCACCTCGTCGAAGATGAGGAGGGCACCACTGGCGCTGCAGGCGGCGCGGAGCCCCTCGAGGAAGCCGGGCGCCGGCGCAACGAGGTTCATGTTGGCCGCCACCGGCTCGACGATCACACAGGCCACCCGCCCGTCGACGTCAGGGACCACGTTGTAGGGGACCACCTCGGTGTCGGCCACGGCACCGGCGGACACGCCGGCCGAGCCGGGGAGGCCGAGCATGGCCACGCCACTCCCGCCTCCGGCCAGCAAGCCGTCGGAGTGGCCGTGGTAACAGCCGTCGAACTTGACGATGCGGTCGCGCCCGGTCGCGCCGCGGGCGAGACGAACCGCGCTCATGGCCGCCTCGGTGCCCGAAGAGACGAGGCGCACCTGTTCGCAGCCCGGCACCCGCTCGCAGATCGCCTCAGCGAGCATGACCTCACCCGGGGTCGGGGCGCCGAACGTCGTGCCGCGTGCCGCCGCCGCCGCCACGGCTGCCGTGATCACCGGATGACCGTGACCGAGCAGCACCGCGCCGTAGGACTGGACCATGTCGAGGTAGCGGTTCCCCTCGGCGTCGACGACGGAGGCGCCCTCGCCCGAGACGACGGTGTACGGCGTCCCCCCGACCGACGCGAAGGACCGAACGGGCGAGTCCACGCCCCCGGGGATCACGCGGCGAGCCCGCGCGAACCACTCGGCGTTCGACGCCGAGTGCCGCTCAGCCACCGAGGGCCTCGGCCACCTCGGCCGCGAAGTACGTCAGAATGAAATCGGCGCCCGCCCGCTTGAGGACGGTGAGCTGCTCGAGTGCCACGGCCGGGCCGTCGATCCAGCCCGCCGCCGCCGCGGCCTTGACCATGGCGAACTCACCACTCACGTGGTACGCGGCCAGGGGCACCGAGACCTCGTGACGCACGGCGGCCAGGACGTCGAGGGACGTCATCGCGGGCTTGACCATGATCATGTCCGCGCCCTCGGCCACGTCCTGTTCTATTTCAGCCAGCGCCTCGCGCCCGTTGCGCAGGTCCTGCTGGTAGGCCCGGCGGTCGCCGCCCGCGGCGATGGTGACGTCGACCGCGTCCCGGAAGGGCCCGTAGAGCGCGGACGCGTACTTGGACGCGTAGGCCAAGATGGCGACCCGTTGATGGCCGTCGCCGTCGAGCGCGGCGCGGACGGCGGCCACCTGCCCGTCCATCATCCCGCTCGGCGCCACCACGTCTGCGCCGGCTTCGGCCTGGGCCAGGGCGATGCGCCCGTAGAGCTCGAGCGTCGGGTCGTTGAGCACCTCGCCCGTGGGGCCGAGAACGCCGCAGTGCCCGTGGTCGGTGTACTCGTCCAGGCAGAGGTCCGCCATCAGGACGAGCTCGTCACCCACCGCGTCGCGCAGGGCGCGTAGCGCGACCTGCACCACGCCAAGCGGGTCCCAGGCGCCGC
This sequence comes from uncultured Acidimicrobiaceae bacterium, assembly GCA_963755375.1. Lineage (GTDB taxonomy): Bacteria > Actinomycetota > Acidimicrobiia > Acidimicrobiales > RAAP-2 > Bog-473. The sequence goes on from CAVWKG010000016.1 coordinate 2,623,997, forward strand.
TCCCCTGGGCGTCCTTGCGGACCGGCACGCCGAACAGGATGAGACCGGGCACGCCCAGCGAGACAAGTCGCTTGGCTTCGATCACCAGCGAGTCGAGCGAATGCTGCATCTCACCGGGCATGGACGCGATCGGGATCGGCCCCTCCGTCCCTTCCCGCACGAAGAGGGGGGCGACCAGGTCGTCCACTCCGAGACGGGCCTCGGCGACCAACCGCCGCAGCGCCGGCGTACGCCGCAGCCGCCGCAGCCGCCGCACGGGGAAGCCCCCCGGAGTGGGCGCAGACGTCGCCTCGACCATGCATGCAGCCTACGGGGCGCCGCCCCGATCGGGGCCCAAGGCGGCGATCAGCTCGTCGACGATGCCCTGAGGCGAGGGCTCCCTCGCCTCGTGCACGCCGTCGAGTCCGGCCGCCCGGGCCGCCGCAGCCGTCGTCGGTCCGATGCTGACGATGTGGGCCGGGGGGGTCACCGGCTCGCCCGCCGCGGTACGCAAGGCCAGGAACGCCCGCACGGTCGAGGGAGCCGTGAAGGTCAGCGCATCGGCCGCGGCCACCCGGTCCAGGAACGCCGGCTCCGGCGCGGCCCGCGGCACCGTGCGGTAGGCCTCGATGCGGCGGACGTCCCAGCCCTTGGCGCCGAGTCCGTCGGGAACGGTCCCGGGCGCCAGGTCGGCACACGGGAACAGGACACGCCGGGAGCCCGCACTCCCCGGCGTTGGGAACTCCTCGACGAGCCCGCGCGCGCTGTGCTCGCCCGGCACGAAGTCGGGCTCGATGCCGGCCCGGCGCAGGGCGTCGGCCGTGGCCGGGCCCACGGCGGCCACCAGCACGGAGCTCAAATCGCGCGCGTCACGCAATGCGCCCATGAAACGGTCCACCGCATTGACCGACGTCACCACGACCCAGCCGTTGTCCCGGACGGCCGCCGCCGCCGCCCGCAGCGCGGCTCCCCCGTCCGCCGGATCGACCTGACGGGTCAACGGCAACTCGAGTGCAGTGGCGCCCGCCCGCTCGAGCGCGTGCACGAGACCTCGGGCTCGCTCGCCGGTGCGCGTCACCACCACCGTGCGTCCGGTCAAGGAACCCTCGGCGCCGTTGAGCGGGTCGTGGAGGCCGAGCGCCGCCACCGGGCCCACGACGATGACAGCGGGAGGTCCCAGGTCGATGTCCGCCAGGCCGGTCAGCGTGGTGCGCGCCACCCGCTCGGACGCCGTCGTCCCCTCCGCGATCACCGCGACCGGCGTGTCGGGCGGCCGCCCGCCCTCGACCAGCGCCGCGGCAATCGCGGCTCGCGTCGTCATGCCCATCAGGATCACCAGCGTCCCGCCGACGCGAGCCAGGGCTGCCCAGTCGTGGTCGCCAGAGCCCCCCGGTTCGCCCACCCGGCCCGTCACGACGGTGACCGACGCCGCCACGCCGCGCCGCGTGACGGGGATGCCGACGGCCGCGGGGACACCGAAGGCGGACGTCACACCCGGGACCACCTCCCAGGCGATACCGGCCCGCGCCAATGTCTCCACCTCCTCGCCGCCGCGGCCGAAGAGGAACGGGTCGCCGCCCTTGAGCCGGACCACGACGGCGGACGCGCGTCCGTGCTCGACCAGCAAGCGGGCGATCTCCTCCTGGCGACCCCCACCTCGCGCCGGTGCCTCGGGGTCCTTGCCCACATCGATGAGGAGCGCCGACGACGGCACCAGGTCGAGGACGGCTGGGCTGACCAGGCGGTCGTGCAGGACGACATCGGCCCGCGCCAGCAGCGCGGCGCCCCGCCGGGTCAGGAGCCCGGGGTCGCCGGGGCCGGCGCCCACCAGATAGACCGTCACGGCGCGGCGTCCAGCAGGCCGCCGAAGCCCTCGATGGCCGCGCCGCCCCCCTCCAGCAGGGCACGCGCCACCTCGATGCCCACGGTTTCGGGGTCGTCGCCCCACCTGGCCATGCGGATCACCGTGTGCCCGTCCCCGCTGGCCAGGAGCCCCGACACCCGGAGCGCCGTACCGACCTTTTCCGGCTCGGCGAAGGCACCGACCGGTACGGTGCAGCTCCCACCCAGAGCGGCGAGAACGGCGCGCTCGGACCGCAGGGACCGGTGACTCGGCTCGTGGTCGATAGCGGCGAGCAGCCGCCTGGTCTCGTCATCGTCTCCCCGGCACTGCACAGCGATGGCGCCCTGACCCGCCTGGGGCAACACGTCCACCGGGTCCAGGACATCGACCAGCCGGCGCTCCCAGCCGAGACGTTCCATGGCGGCGACGGCGACGACGACGGCAGAGACCTCCCCGTTCTCGGCGACGGCCACCCGCCGGGCCATGTTGCCGCGCAGGTCGGTGAAGACCAGGTCCGGGCGCAGCGCCGCCAACTGGGCCCGACGCCGCGCCGAGCCGGTCGCCACCAGGCCCCCGGCCGGCAGGCCGGCCAAGGTGCTGCCCACCAGGCCGTCACGCGGGTCGGCGCGGCACGGCACCGCCCCCAGCACCAGATGCACCGGCATCACCGATGGCATGTCCTTGGCGGAATGCACCGCGGCGTCGGCCCGCCCCTCGGCCACCGCCGCCTCCACCTCGGTGACGAACACGCCCTGGCCCCCGATCTCGTCGAGGGGAGCCGTCGTGTCGCGATCGCCCCGCGTCCGTACGACGAGAGGCTCGAGGTCGAGGGCCGGGTGGGCCCGGCGCAAGAGCTCGGAGACCAATTCCGTCTGACGGAGGGCCAACGGCGAGCCGCGGGTGGCCAGACGGATGGTTCCCATGGTCCGACTATCCCATGGCCCCGACTACAGGTCGAAGAGGATGTGCAGCGCCTCGACGAGCCGTTCGCCCCGCGGTGTCCCCGCTGTCTCCTTCAAGAGCATGGTCGGCTCGTGCAGCATCTTGGCCAGGGCGGCCCGCGTGGCCGCATCCACGTGGTCCCACTCCTCCTCGCTCAGGTCGGCCAGCTGCGCCCGGTGCCGCTCCAGCTCGGCCACGCGCAGTGTCTCGAGACGGGACCGCAGCGACGCGATGATCGGGGCGGCGCCGCGCTGGCGACTGGCGCTGCGATAGCGGTCGACCTCGTCGGCAACGATGCCGCGGGCGGCCATCGACTCCTCCTCGCGATCACCCAGGGCTCGGGCCACCGAGACGCTGAGGGTGTCCATGTCGAGCAGCGTGACGCCGTCGAGTGCGGCCACGCCGGGATCGACGTTGCGCGGCACCCCGAGGTCGATCACGAGCAGGGAGTCGGTGACGCGGGCGAAGTCCGTTGCACTCAGCACATGGGAATCGGCGGCCACGGCAGTCAAGACGACGTCCGCCTGGGCCAGCTCGGCGGCCACCTGCTCGAGTGAAGCCGCCCGCATCTCGAACGGTCCCGTCTCCGTCTGGCGCACCAGGTCCCGCGCTCGTGCCGCAGACCGGTTGACCACCACGACCCGTTGGGGGGCGTCGGCCGGCGCGATGTCCGACAGGGCGCGACACACGCCGAGACCCATGTCACCGGCGCCGACGACCACGACGCGGGCGCCGCGCAACCCGGCTTGGTCATCGCCCCGGGCGACCGTCACCGCGGCGTAGGCGAACGACGTCGTTCCCTTGCTGATCCCGGTCTCGGTGCGCACCCGCTTGCCCGTCTGCAGCGCGTGACGGAAGAGCGCAGAGAGGACGGGGCCGCACGTGCCCTCTTCCTGGGCCCGCTCGAAGGCCCGGCGCACCTGGCCCACCACCTCGGTCTCCCCGGTCACCACCGACTCGAGGCCCGAGGTCACCGAGAACAGATGGGAGGTGACGTCGTCATCGAAGCGGATGGTGGCGTGCGCCGAAAGCTCCTCCACCGAGAGGTGCGAATGCTCCGAAAGGACGTCGTAGATCTCCGCCACGGCGTCGTGGAAGCGGTCGACCACCGCGTACACCTCGGTCCGCAGGCAGGTCGACAGGACGACCGCCTCCTCGACGTTGCGACGGTGGTTCAGCGCGCGAAGGGTCTTGTACAGGTCGGCGTCGGAGACGGCCGCGGCCTCGAGCAGCGGCAACGGCGCCTGCGTGTGCTGGAGCCCTATGACGACGACGGACACTCGGTTCCTTCCTGGGTCGGCACACAATTGTGCCTGTCCCGCCCTACAGCCTGCCAGTCGCCGGTGGGTCGCCCGGCCGTCAGGCCACTACGGACGCTGCGAGAGCCCCACGGACCGCATCATGGGGACATCGGGCCCGGGCTCCTCCTCGCGGGTCCGGTAGAACCCTAGGACCTGCAGCTCGATGGAGAGGTCCACGTAACGGAGGTGGACCGTGGGCGGGACGGTGAGGACCCGGGGAGCGAAGTTGAGCAACGAGGTCACCCCGGCCCGCACCAGCAGGTCGGCCACCCCCTGGGCGGCCCAGCCGGGTGTGGTGATCACACCGATGTGCGGGCGCTCGGTGGTGCGCAGCGTGGCGATCTCGTCCATGTGGCGCACCCGCATGCCCCGGATCTCCTCGCCCACCACCGCCGGGTCGACGTCATAGAGCGAGGTGACCTGGCAGCCCCGCGACGCGAACCCGGCCGAGTTCGTGAGAGCGCGGCCCAGGTTGCCGATGCCCACCATGGCCACCGACCAGTTCTCGTCCACGCCGAGGGCACGGTCGATCTGTGCGATGAGGAATTCGGGGTCGTAGCCCGAGCCCCGGGTGCCGAACGATCCCAGCAGCGACAGGTCCTTGCGCACCTTGGACGCGTTGACACGGGCCAGATGGGCGAGCTGCTCCGACGAGACCGTCCGGGAACCGGCGCGCACCAGCTCGGCCAGGATGCGCTGGTAGATGGGCAGGCGCAGGACGGTGGCCTCGGGGATCCGCCTGGGCGCCGCAGCCACCTCCGAACTGCGTTGCTCGTCGCTCACTGCACGGGATGGTACCGAGGCGGCTCCCCGCGGCACCAAACCGCCCCGAAGCCGCCCTCACCAGGCCAGGACGAGCAGCTCCCCTGCGACGACGTTGAGCCAGCGCGCGGCCGACGACTCGCCGGCCACCACGGCCAGATGCCCGTTGGCGTCGACAACGAGCCCGAACTCCCCTTGCTCGAGCTCGCCGAACGCATCGACGCAGCGCAGCTGTACGCCGTCGGGGACGAGCGAGTGCGGCAACCCGTCGGGATCCGCGCGTCCCGACTCGACGCGGGCCGCCAGCTCGACGCACCCGGTCATGGGGATCCCGGCCACACGGGCATCGGCCACAGTCGCCGCCAGTTGCAGGTTGCCGAAGCGGTCGACCCAGGTGACCTCGGTGCGCAGGCAGATGCGGCCGTCGTGCAGACGGCCCTCCTCGACCACGCCCCCGATGAGGCGCACCAGCGACGCCGGGTCGATCAGCTCCCCGAGTTCCTCGAGCGCCGAGCCGGCGCAGAGTGCCGCGGCCGCAGGGGCGAACAGATCGCGCCCGTCGAAGGTCGAGCCCCGGTCGGGCGGCACCGGGTGGCGCGCCAGCTGCACCAGCCGGGTGACTGGTGCCTCCCCCGCGGCCTCGGCCGCAGCCACGAGCAGTCCATTGTCGGGTCCGACGAACGACAAGGACCCGCCCGAGGGCAACTCGACACGGAGGCCGAGGCCGCGGCGCGCGGTGCCGACGCCGGGGTCCACGACGGCGAGCACCACACCAGGTCCGAGGTGCGGCACCGCCCGCACCAACGTGTGACTCCCGGCCCGCACGTCGAAGGGCGGAATGTGATGGGTCAGGTCGATGACGGTCGTCCCTGGAGCACGCGCCGCGATCACCGCGTGGACCACGCCGGCGAACTCGTCCTCCGTGCCGAAATCGGAGAGGAAGAAGACGGTGCGCGGGGGGTCACTCGTCATCACTGGCGCTCAGCGCTGCAGGTTGCGCGATCGTTCGGTGGCGGCCGCGACCGCCTCCATGAAGGCCGAACGCACGGCGCGGGCCTCCAGCGTGCGGACACCCGCCGCCGTCGTGCCCGCCGGGGAGGTGACCATGGCGCGCAGCGCCTCGGGGTCGCGGCCCGTCTCGTGCAGGAGGGCGGCCGAGCCGTGCATCGTCTCGACCACGAGGGTCCGGCTCACCTCGCGGGTGAGGCCCATCTGGACGCCCGCCTCCACGAGGGCCTCGGCGACGAGGAAGAAGTAGGCCGGACCCGATCCCGAGAGCCCGGTCACCGCATCGAGCTGGCGCTCGGGCAGCCGCACGACCGTCCCGACCGCCGACAGCACCTCTTCGGCCCAGGCCAGGTCGCGCGAGGAGGCGAAGGACCCGCCCGAGATCGCCGTCACCCCGGCACCGACGAGGGCGGGAGTGTTGGGCATGGCCCGCACCACTGCGGGCTCGCCACCGAGCGCGGCCTCCAGGCGGGCGCACGGGACGCCCGCCACGATGGAGAGCACCCGGGTCACCCCGGTACCCCCGAGGGAGCGGCAGGCCCCTTCGGCCACGTCGGGTTTCACCGCCAGCACGGCCCCGGCGATGCGCTCGCCGCCGGCACCCAGGACGCCGGCCTCGGGGGCGGCGAGGGTGCGGACCCCCGGGAACTCCGCGGCCAGCTCCTCCCGGCGTTCGGCCTCCGGCTCCACCACGATCAGTTCGGCCGCGGCGGCCCACCCCGACCGGAGCAAGCCCCCGAGAAGGGCGCCGCCCATCTTCCCGCCGCCGACAATGAGCAGGTTCGACACGAGCGCGACGATACCGAGCGCGGGGGCCGCGCGTTTTCGAGCCGCGCCGCACCGGGTGCGTGTCCCGGCCCACCGAGCGCACCCCGCCCGAGGGAGCAGACCCGCGTCAGCGGCGGGGCCGCCGGCGGTAGGTCGAGGGATGGGCCATGGTCATGGCCGTCGGGAAGTGCTCGTCGGTGTAGAGGACGGACGAGCCGGCAATGCGGTCGAGCTCGTCGTCGTCGACCTGGCGTGCGGGCACCCGGCCCATCAGGTACACGGCGTCCTCGGGTCCGAGGGCGAACCACATGCCGAAGAGGTGGGCGTTGCGGCGCAGCAGGTAGGCGAAGACGTCGGCCTGGTTGGTCTCCGGCGCCGGCATGAACTGGGCCTCGAAGTGCAGTGTGCGCTGCTTGAGCGTGAACCACACCGTGATGAAGTCCTTCTCGTCACCCTTGAAGCGCAGGTACCAGCGGTACGAGGCCGTCCGGTCCGTCACCTCCTGGCGTTCGGCCGCCACGAGAAAGCCACCGACGGCCAGCTCCCGCTCCGCCCACGCGTCGATACAGGCCACCGCCGCCGCCATCTCCTCGTCGGCGGGGAGGTCGACGATCGGCACGGCTCGGGTCGAGCTCGGCGCGCGTGCTCAGCTGCACTCGACGAGGCGGCCCGAGGCCAGCTCGTCGTGCAGCTCGACCAACGTACGGGCGGCGGCGCGCCAGGTATAGCGGCGAGCCCGCAGCACCGAGGCGGTGGAGAGCCGCTCGGCCGCCAGCGGCTCGTCGAAGACCTTGCGCACGGCAGTGGCGTAGGCCACGGGGTCGGGTTCGTCCACCAGATAGCCGGTGTGCCCGTGGTCGATCAGCGTGGTCAGTCCACCGACGGCCGAGGCGACGACCGGCGTCCCGCACGCGGCCGCCTCCAGCGCCACCAGCCCGAACGACTCGGAGCGGCTGGGGACGATGCACACGTCGGCGGCCCGGTAGTACGACGAGAGCAGCTCGTGGGGCTGGGGCGCAATGAAGTGGACGTGATCGCGCACGCCGCGGGCGTCGGCCACGTCGTGCAGACTCTCCAGCGACTTCTCCCCGTGGGGCCCGCTCGGACCGCCGACGACGACGAGGCGGGCGGGCTCGCCCCCGCTCTCGCGCAACTCAGCGAGGGTCTCGATGGCGGCGTCGGCGCACTTGAGCGGCTGGATCCTCCCGACGAAGAGCAGGAGCCGCCCATCGAGCGGCAGCCCGAGGGCGCGGTCGGGCCTGGGGACGGTGGCCGGGGCCGAAGAACGCATGGTCCACGCCGGGAGGCACGATACGGATGCGCCCGGGATCGCCGCCGTAGAGCGACGCGATCTGGTCCGCCTCGACGGTGCAGGAGGCCAGCACGGCGTCGGAGCAGTCGATGATGGACGCCTCGGCCTCCGCCCTGCGGTGGGGCATGTCGGCCTCGACCTCTTCGGGCATCGACTCCGCCTTGACGCGGTCGAGGGTGTGAAAGGTGCAGACGAGCGGCAGATTGCGCTCGTGCTTGATCACGTGCCCGGAGAGCCCCGACAGCCAGTAGTTGGCGTGCACCGAGGTGTAGGGCAGCGCGCCGGCCTCCGGCGCGGCGGCCATGCGTTCGAGCACGCCAGCCGTGAACTCGTCGACCACGGCGGGCAGGGATTCCTTCGGCAGAGCTCGGAGCGGGCCGGCAGGGACATGGTGGACCCGCAGGCCGGGCTCGACGTCGACCACGGGCGGCAGATCAGGCGACCAGGCCCTGGTGAACACGTCACAGGCCACGTCCGAGCGGGCCAGAGCGGAAGTCAGCTCCCGGACGTAGACGTTCATGCCGCCGCCGTCCCCCGTGCCTGGCTGGGCCAGGGGGGACGTGTGGAGGGAAAGGACGGCGAGCCGGCGCATGGCGCTCAGAGCCTACCGGTGGCCCCGAAAACCGCTCCGGCCAGGCCTCCGGAGCGCTGCGGGCTCAAGCCGTCGTGACACGCTCGGCCGGCCCGGTTGGGTCCGGCGATTCCTGCTCGCCCCGCTCCTCCGTGTGTTCGCGCCGGAACGAGAGGTAGATCCGGACGAGGGCCTGCTTCTGCTCCTCGCTGATCGACTGGTCGGCCATGATCGCCCGCGTCAGGTCGGGCGTCCCCGACGGTGCCTCGAGGATCCCCGCCTGCACGTAGAGCGTCTCGGCGGAGATCCGCAGCGCCTTGGCGATCTGCTGGAGGATCTCGGCTGACGGCCGGCGTAGGCCGCGCTCGATCTGGCTCAGGTACGGATTGGAGATCCCGGCCAGCTCGGACAGGCGCCGCAGCGACAGCCGGGCTGATCCCCGCTGCTCACGGATGAAGGACCCCAGATCGAGCCAGCGGTCTTTCGGGTCCGTGCTCACTCTTGCAAGCGTACCGCCGGACCGGTCGCGCCGGGGTTGCCGGGCCGACCCGCGGCAGCGGCGGGCGCGGTCGTCCGGGGGTTGAATCCCCGGTTGGGATCTGGCCCCCTTCGGGTATGGTCCAGCACGCAGCAGCACGACGACCACGACCGAGGAGATCCGCCATGGCCGACTACAGCCTCCCCGACCTGCCGTACGACTACGCCGCCCTGGAGCCTCACGTGTCGGCCCAGATCATGGAACTGCATCACGACAAGCACCACGCCGCCTACGTCACGGGGGCCAACCAGACGCTCGAGAAGCTGGCCGCCGCACGCGACAAGGACGACTTCGGCGCCATCGTGGGGCTCGAGAAGACGCTGGCCTTCCACATCTCCGGCCACGTGCTCCACTCCATCTTCTGGAAGAACCAGAGTCCCGACGGTGGCGACAAGCCCGACGGCGCACTCGGATCGGCCATCGACGAGAACTTCGGCTCCTTCGACAAGTTCAAGGCGCAGTTCACCCAGGCCACCTCCACGATCCAGGGCTCGGGCTGGGGAGTGCTGGCCTACGAGCCCCTCGCCGGACGCCTCATCGTGGAGCAGGTCTACGACCACCAGAGCAGTGTCGGCCAGAGCTCGGTCCCCCTCCTCGTCTTCGACGCCTGGGAGCACGCCTTCTACCTGCAGTACAAGAACGTGAAGGCGGACTTCTTCGCCGCCTTGTGGAACGTCGTCAACTGGCCCGATGTGGCGGGTCGCCTCGACGCCGCCAAGAAGCTCACGATCCCCGGCTGACGGCTCGGGCCCCGGGCCGGGTGTCCCGCGCGGTGGGCTCCCCGAAGCGCGTGGCCCGGTGAGCAGGGCCGCTCAGGCCAGGGTCAGGTGCTGCTCGCACAGGCGCCGGGTCGGATCACGCTCGAGGTCGGCGTGCAGGACGGGCGCTCCGCAGGTCTCGCACTGCCCGTAGGTGCCCTCGCTGAGGCGCTCCAGCGCCCGGTCGACGCCGTCGAGGACGGTTGCGGCCCGGGTCAGTTCGGATTCGTAGCGCTCCTCCATGGTCGTGCAGGGTAGCGTCGGAGTCAGGCCCGGCGGGGACGAACCACCGACAAGGCAGAGTCCCAGCTTGTGTAGGGGTTGCGGCGCCGGGCGTATGGCAACCGGTATGCAAGGCCCACATCCTGCGGGGGGAGAGCCGACGGTGAACACGCGTGACGTCGAGACGCTGATGCCCGCCGGGGCGCGCCGATTCCCGGCCGCACCCTCGTCGGTCCGGCAGGCACGCGGGTTCCTGCTCGGGAGACTGCCCCAGGCCTGCGACGACGCGGTGGACGTGCTCGCGTTGGTGCTGTCCGAGCTGGCCACCAATGCCGTGCAACACGCCGCCAGCGAGTTCGAGGTGGCGGTGTGGGTCGCCCCCGACGGCAGCCGTGTGCGCGTCGAGGTCATCGACGACGGAGCCGGCTACCCGACCCCCCAGGACCCGAGCCCGGATGCACCGCATGGGCGAGGTCTGCACATCGTGCGCAAGCTGGCCGACGCCTGGGGCATCGAGATGCAGCGCGACCGGCCCGGCAAGACGGTGTGGTTCTCGGTGCCATTGAGAGCGGCGGGCGGCGCAGCGCCGGGAACCCGCCCCGAGGAGCGGCTCGGAGACGAGCGGACTCGTGATGACGAGAGTTCCGCCGCCCCGGCCCCGGTCCCCGCGATGGCGGCGCGGAGCGAGCCCGCGTGGCCCGTCAAGGGGGTGCGCACGGTGCTCGACGGGCTGCGCGACGCCGTCGTGGCGACGGACGAGCAGGGGGTGATCCGCTACGTCAACATCTCGGCGGAAGATCTCCTGGGGTGGCCCCGCGGATCCCTCGTCGGCCGGCCGGTCTTGGACCTCGTGCCCGAGTCTCTCGCCGCGACGATGCGCAAGGGCTACGAGGAGTTCCTCCACACCCGGGCCAACGATCTCGTCGGGCGCCGGCTCGACGCGGTGCTCAAGCGGGCCGACGGATCGGACGTCAACGCCGAGTTGGTCATGAGCATCTTCGACCATCCGCTCGCCGGCCGGGTGGTCGTGGGCATCCTCCGCCCCCGCGACGAGAGGAAGCTGCAGCGCTGGTCGGAGCTGACCAGTGAGCTCCTCGAGATCCTCGCTGATGCCCCGATCGACGAACCCCCGGCCGAGCGACTCCTCTCCACCCTCGGCCGGCGCCTCGATTGGGACGTGACCGCGTTGTGGACGCTCTCGGCCAACCAGGAACTTGTCTGCCGACACGTGTGGACGCGCACGCCGACCGTGGCGCCGGCCTTCGCGCGGGAGAAGGAGGCGGATCCGGCCAGCAGTGACGGTCTCCCCCGGTGGGTCATGGAGCACGGCCAACCCCTGTGGGTACCCGATATCGCCACCGACCGGCGCTTCATGACGGATGCGCTGGAGAAGGACGGGCTGCAGAGCGCGTACGCATTCCCGGTCCGCTACCACGGCGCGTGTGTCGGAATCGTCAAGATGCTGAGCCGTCACCCGCGCGAGCGTGACCCCTCGGTGGTCGAGCTCATGGATGCGGTCGGCGAAAATCTGGGGGAGTTGCTGCACGCGTCGGCCCAGGCGACCGAACGCCAGCAATTGGTCGAGGAGCTGCTCGAGGCCCGGCGGCGCAACGAGTTCCTCCTCCTGGCGACCCAGGTCCTCTCCGAAGTGGTCGACTACCGCGAGATGGTGGAGCGCCTCGCCCAGGTCTCGGTCCCGGTGATGGCCGACCTGTGCCTGATCGACATCGAGGACGAGGACGGCCAGATGAGGAGGATGGCGGCCTGGCACGCGGACCCGGACAAGCGGGCGCTCACCGAGGAGCTGCGCACCTCCTACCCGCCCGAGACCGGTGGCGTCCACCCGGCCGTGCAGGTCATGCGCAGCGGCCGGTCGATGTGGAGCGCCGAGATGGACGACCAGTTCCTGCGGGCGACCAGCCGCGACGAGCGCCACTTCGCCATCCTCAAGACACTCGGCTTCACCTCGTACGTCACCGTGCCACTCCGCCTACGCGACGAAGAGGTCCTCGGCACCGTGACCCTCGTCTCCGCTGGGTCGGGCCGCCGCTTCTCCGAGAAGGACCTCGGCCTGGCCGAGCAGCTGGCCAATCAAGTCAGCTCCGTCGTGATCCGCGCCCGCGCCTTTGACCGCGAACGCAGGATCTCCCACGAGCTGCAGAAGCACCTGCTGCCCGACGCCATCCCTTCCATCGAGGGATGGGACGTGGCCGCCCGCTACCGGCCCGCGGCCGTCGGCGTCGAGGTGGGCGGCGACTGGTACGACGTCGTCCCGATCAGCGAGCACCTCGTTGCCCTCGTCGTCGGCGACGTGGAGGGCCACGACCTCGGCGCGGCGAGGATCATGAGCCGGCTGCGCCACACCCTCGGCCTGCTCCTGTTGGAGGAGCGGGCTCCGGGCAAGGCGCTCCAGCGACTCAACAGGGTCTCCATGGCCGGAGTCGCCGGGCGGCTGACCACCGCATTGATCGGCGTCCTCAACATCAGGACCGGGTCGATCGCGCTCTCGTCGGCCGGGCACCCGTCTCCGGTGCGGGTCGAGGCGGGCCAGGCCGTCGAGCTCCCAGTCCCCCCGGGGCCGCCGCTGGGCGTCCAGCACTGCCACTACAAGGACCACGAGTTCCTCCTGGACCGGGGATGCCTGGTGATGTTCACCGACGGCCTGGTCGAGCGGCGTGGCAGCCACCTCGATGAGCGTCTCGCGCTGCTCGAATCCTCGCTGCGTACCTCGCCGAGCAACGAACCCAGCGTGGTGGCGGACTTCGTCATTGACGCCATGACGGCCGATGAGCGGCGGACCGACGACATCGTCGTGCTCACGGCACGACGGCACGTGGGCGATCCCGGCGTCATCTGAGCCGCCGGGTACCGCTGGACGCCGGCACTTCGTATTGTGACGGCGTGCAGAGGGAGGAAGCCGTGGCGCCGCTCGTCGGTGCCCACATACCGGTTCCCTGCCTCGACGGAGTCGAACGTCCCTACCGCGACCTCGACTGCGCCGCCTCGACGCCCGCCCTGCAGTCCGTGGCCGACAGGATCAACGAGTTCCTGCCCTGGTACTCGAGCGTGCACCGCGGCGCGGGCTACAAATCGCGGCGCGCCACTGCGGCCTACGAGGAAGCCCGCGCGAGCGTGCACCGCTTCGCCCGGCGTCCGGCCGACGGCGACGATGTCGTGGTCCTGGTACGCAACACCACCGAGGCCATCAACCACCTGGCCTACCGGCTGAGGCTGGGCCCCGACGACGTGGTGGCCACCACGGTGGTCGAGCACCACGCCAACCTGCTCCCCTGGGCGCGGGTGGCGACACGGCGCTGGGTGGAGTGTGGCACGGCCGGCACCTTCGCCACGGCCGACGTGGTGAAGGTCCTCGAGGACGGTCGCCCACCGGCGCTGTTGGCGCTCACGGGAGCCTCCAATGTCACCGGCTGGCTGCCCCCCGTGGAGGAGATCTGCGCGGAGGCGCACGCACGCGGCGTGCCTGTCCTGCTCGATGCGGCACAGCTGGCGCCGCATCGCCCCCTGCCAGACGGACCGGACTTCGTGGCCTTCAGCGGCCACAAGCTCTATGCGCCCTTCGGTGCCGGCGCGCTCATCGGGCCGCGGCGGGTCTTCGAAGAAGGGGATCCCTTCCTCGCCGGCGGCGGCGCCGTCGACCTGGTCGACCTGGACGAGGTGATCTGGACGGATCCCCCCGAGCGCGAGGAGGCGGGCTCGCCCAATGTCGTCGGCGCGGTGGCCTTCGGCACGGCGATGGACGAGCTGGAGCGGATCGGCTGGCAGACCATCCACGCGCACGAAGAAGCGCTGTCGACGCGGTTGTACGACGGACTGCGGGCCATCGACGGCGTGCGCGTCCTCGGACCATGGTCCGCGTCCGGCGCGCGCGATGGGCTCGCCGTGGCGACCTTCACCATGGACGGGATGCACCACGCCCTGGTGGCGGCCCGGCTGAGCGCGGAATTCGGGATCGGCGTGCGGCACGGGTGCTTCTGCGCGCACCCCTACCTGATCCGCCTGCTCGGCGTCGGCCGCGCCGGCGTGGACCAGGCGCGCGCGGCCGTGCAGCGAGGCGACCGTCGCGCGATACCCGGTGCAGTACGGGCCAGCTGCGGGCTCGGCACCTCCGATGACGACGTGGATGCGCTGCTCGACGCGCTGCGTGCGCTGGCGGCCGGCGAGCCGCCCCCCGTCCGCTACGTGCAGGACGATGTCACCGGCGATTTCTGGCCGGAAGGCGACGCCGCGGGATGGAGCGTGGCCGACCGCCCGGCCGGCGCCGCGTGCGCGCGGGGCTGAGCGCACCCGTGCGCCGCTCCCGGATGCTGCTCCTCGCGCTCGTCGGCGCGGTCCCCGCGCTGGCGGCGTGCTCCGAACCCGTCGGCAGCTCGTCGGTGGACGGCGTGGCCTGGGTCACCACCGGCGCCTCGGTCACGCTCCCGGGCATGGGCGTCACGCCGGTCAACCTGGCCCGGCGGCAGATCGGGACCAAGGTGCCCGTGGGCAGCCTGCCCTCCGCGCTGGCGTACGCGCCGGGTGGCCGGGGGCTGCTCGTGGTGACCCAGGGGGACGACCGGCTGCACGAGATCGACACGGCGACGCACCAGGTGGTGCACGAGGTCGTCGTCGGGGTCGAGCCGGACGCGGTGGCGGTGGCACCCGGCGGCGCCGGCGGCAGAGGCGTGGCGCTCGTGGCGAACCTCGATTCGAACAGCGTGACGCCGGTCGACCTCGGCACCTGGAGGGCGGGCGCGCCCATTGCGGTAGGGACCGAGCCGGTGGCCATTGCCGTCTCGGTGGCGGCCTCGGGCGCCGCCACCGCATTCGTCGCCGACTACGGCAGCAACGCGGTGACCCCGATCGACGTCGCGACGCACCAAGCCGGCGCGGCCATTGCCGTCGGCCCCGGACCGCAGACCATCGCCGCCACGCCCGCCGAGGTGCTCGTGGGCAATTTCGGCAACCGGACCCTCACGGCCATCAACCCGACGGCGCTGCGGGCGGGCGGCACCACTTCGCTTCCGCTCAACCCGACGGACATCGCCGTGGCGCCGACGGGTACCACGGCGTACGTCTGCGGGGGGGCAGCGGTGGTGGCGGTGACCGTCGTCGGCCTGACCGTCGGCGCGCCCATCGCGCTGCCCGATGTCGCCCAGGGGATCGCGTTGAGCGCCGACGGCTCGACGGCGTGGGTGACGCAGCAGGCCGGCACGCTGGTTCCGGTGACGTTGACCACGGGGCAGGTGGGTGTCGCGCTGCATGTCGGCGGCCACCCCTCGGCCATCGTCATCGGCGCGGGCTAGGCGCCCGGCCCGTGGGCTGGGGTCGGACGCTGTAGACCGCCCGGGCTCGGAATCGCAGGGGGCGCTCGGTCAGCTCCTCCATGTAATGCGCGGCCCATCCCGCGACCCTGGCCACCGCGAAGATGGTGCGACCGGTGTCGGGCGGCATCCCGGTGCCCCAACTCAGCGCGGCGAGGGCGAGGTCGCAGTTGGCGAGCGGCACGTCGTGCGCGGCAGCGACCGCCACGACCTCGCGCACGAGGGCGCGCCGCTCCTCACTCAAGAGTGGCTCGGCCAGCGCCAGCAGGGCCTCAAAACGCGGGTCGCCGCTCTTGTAGACGGCGTGCCCGAAGCCGGGCAACCGCCCGCGCTCGCTGAGCACGTCGTTCAGGGCCCGCGGCACGCCGTCGCGCTCGGCCACGACGAGCAGCTCGTAGGCCTGCTGGCTGGCGCCACCGTGCAGCGGACCGGCCAGTGTGGCCAGCCCGGCCAGGAAGGCGTCGTAGGGATCGGAGCGCACCGATGCCGCCAGACGCACGGCCATGGTCGAGGTGGCGAGCTCGTGATCCGCCAGGAGGACGAGGGCGGCGTTGACGGCAGGGGCCGGCACCGCCGTCGGGGAGGCCGTCAGGCGCCCGGCGAGCCGTGCCGCGACGGAGGCATCCGGATCCTCCCCGGCCGGCGGCGGCCCGACGATGTCGGCCAGCGCGGCGGTGGCGCGGCGGGCGGCGCGGGCCACTGCCGCGGGACGCAGGTCGGACCGCAGAGGATCGGTCGCCCCGCACAGGACCAGTGCCCAGCGCATGCGCTCGAGCGTGGCGGTCAGCGGGCAGGGTCCGACTCGGGGGGCGCTCCAGTCGCCCGCGCCAGCGGACTGCCACAGGAGCTCGGCGACCTCCTCGAAACTGGAGTCCACGGCCAGCCCAGTGGCGGGCCGCCCGCGATAGATAGGGCCGAGCTGCTGGTCGAGCTGGGTCACGGCGGTCGTGACCGTCGCCAGACGGGTCGCCGTCTGACGCCCGCCACGGCTCCGCACCGCCAACGACTCGATGTCGTCAAGGTCGAAGAGGCTCCCCCGCCGGGTCGGGTCGGGGTGCGACTCGAGCAGGCCACGGCTGACGTAGGCGTAGAGCGTCGGCACCTTGACCCCGAGGCGGCGCGCCGCCTCCACCGTGCTGAGCATGCGTTCCATCACGCGCAGGTTACATTGACTTGATCAACGTTTACAGACGCAGGGAAAGAGCGTCATAGTGGGATGCATGGAAACCATTGTGCGTGATCTGATGACCTCCCCCGCGGTGACGTGCGCGGCAGAGGACAGCCTGGCGGCCGCGGCCCGGGCCATGCAGCAGGCCGATACCGGTTCCGTCGTCGTGACCGACGACGGCAAGGTGGTCGGCATCCTCACCGAGCGTGACCTCCTCAGGGCGGCGGCCGTCGAGGGCGACGCCGACCGGGAGCAGGTGCGCCTGTGGATGACCTCCCGCCCGGACGTCCTCGGTCCCGACGAGCGGGTCGACGCGGCCTGGGCGAGCTTGACCTCGCACCACTACCGGCACTTGCCGGTGGTCGAAGGGGACCGCTGTGTGGGCGTCGTCTCGTTGCGCGATCTCATGGCGGTGGCCCGCATCCGGCCCGCCGGTGAGACGAGCGGCGACGTGCCGGCGGGGCTCGAAGGTGTGGTGGTCGCCGAGACGACCATCGGCGACGTGCGCGGCAAGGAGGGGTTCTTCCACTACCGGCAGTACTCCGCAGTCGAGCTGGCCGAGAAGCGCTCGCTCGAAGACGTCTGGCATCTCCTGTTCCGCGGCGATCTCCCGGATGCCCCGGCCGCAGCGGCCTTCGGAGAGGAGGTCCGGCGCCGGCGCGCCCTTCCGCCCGGGTTGCGCACCGTGCTGCCGGCCGTGTGCCGCCGCGGGGCGCCGCTCGACGTGCTGCGCACCGCGGTTTCGCTCCTGGCGGCCGAGCTCGGCTGGCGCCCGACCCACGACATCGGTGCGAACGAGCTCTACGACCAGGCCCTCGGTCTGTGTGCGGTCGTGCCGACGATCCTGGCTGCGACGCACCGGTTGCGGCAGGGAGAGGAACCGGTGGAACCACGTGACGACCTCGGCTTCGCCGCCAACTATCTCTTCATGCTGACCGCACGCGAGCCGAGCCCACTGCACGCCCGGGCCATTGAGCAGTACATGATCCTGACGATCGACCATGGTTTCAACGCGTCCACCTTCACCGCCCGCGTGGTGACGTCGACCGGCGCCGATCTCGGCGCCGCCATCGTGGCGGCCATCGGCGCGCTCTCCGGACCGCTGCACGGCGGAGCTCCGAGCCGCGCCCTCGACATGCTCGATGCCATCGGTACCCCCGAGCGGGCCCAGGCCTACATCCGCGCCGCCGTCGAGCGCGGTGACCGCATCATGGGCTTCGGCCACCGCGTCTACAAGACGGACGACCCGCGCTCCCTCCTCCTGCGTTCGGTCACCGAACGACTCGGCGGGCCGCTCGTCGAATTCTCCCAGTCCGTCGAGCGCACGACGGTCGACCTGCTGGCCGAGCTGAAGCCGGGTCGCCAGCTCTACACCAACGTCGAGTTCTACGCCGGCGTCGTGATGCACACCTGCGGCATCCCGCGCGAGATGTTCACCCCGACCTTCGCCGCGGGGCGCACCATCGGGTGGAGCACCCATGTGATGGAGCAGGCCGCACACAACCGCCTCATCCGCCCGGCCGCCCGTTACGTCGGGGCGCCCCCGCCCCAGCCGGTGCCCCTGCCCGAGGCCTGATCCGGGCGGGCTGGACGAGGCCGGAGCGGCCGCTCCCGAGCGAAACCCGACTAATATCGTCTGGGTTAGACGATTCGGGAAGGAGCCAGGGCATGGGCGCCGGCAGCACCACCACCGCAGGAACAAGCGGGCGGGTACATACCCTCTTCTCGTTCCCCAACCCGGTCAACGAGGTCTCGGCCCGCCTGGTGGCGGCGGGGGTCGTCCTCATGTGTGTGCTGGCCATCACCCTCGGATTGCAGTGGGCGACGGTGATCATCGCTTACGGCTTCGTGGCCCGGGTGCTGACGGGCCCAAGCCTGAGCCCCCTGGGCCAATTCGTGACGCGGGTCGTCACACCACGCCTCAGGATCCGGGAGCGCCCGGTGGCCGGTCCGCCCAAGCGCTTCGCCCAGGGCATGGGTGCCGCCTTTTCGCTGACCGCCCTCGTCCTCACCGGACTGGGTTTCTGGACGGCAGCGGAGGTCTTCCTCGGCCTCCTCGCCGCCGCCGCTCTGCTGGAGTCGGCCTTCGGTCTCTGCCTCGGGTGCAGGGCCTTCGCGGTCCTCATGCGCGCCGGCGTGGTGCCCGAAGAGGTCTGCGAGCGCTGCAACGACATCTGGGCCGGGCGGCCCGCGACCGCGTAGACGGCTCGTCCCGGCGCGTCAGTCGTCGTAGATGAGGACACCTCGAATGTTCTTGCCGTCGCGCATGTCCTGATAGCCCTGGTTGATGTCACCGAGCTTGTAGGTACTGGTGATCATCGAGTCGAGGTCGAGCAGGCCGCTGCGGTACAGCTTCAACAGCTTCGGGATGTCGGAGTGGATGTTGGCCGAGCCGAAGATGCTGCCCACCACCTGCTTCTCGTAGATGGTCAGCATCATCAGGTTCATCGTCACCACGGTCTCGTTGTACGGGTGGATGTTGGTGACCACGACCCTGCCGCGCTTGGCGGCCAAATTGAGGATGGAATCCATCATCGGTCCCGAACCCACGCCCATGGCGCAGATCACCTTGTCGCACATGTGACCCCAGGTCTCCTGCTGAATGAGCGCAAAAGCCTCCTCGATGGAGGGCGCCACGTGGGTCGCTCCGAACGTGGGGGCCAGGTCCCGCTTCAGCTCCACCGGGTCGATGGCGAAGATCATTTCGGCGCCGGCGAGGCGGGCGCCCTGCACGGCGGAGGCGCCGATGCCCCCGATACCGATCACGGCCACGTTGTCACCTGGCTGCACGTCTGCCGCGTAGACCGAGGAACCCCAGCCGGTGGTGACGCCGCAGCCGACGAGGCAGGCCTTGTCGAGCGGGATGTCGTCGAGGATCTTCACGCACGATGCCTGGTTGACCACGGTGTAGGGGGCGAAGGTGCCGAGGCAGACCATGGTGGAGACATCCTGGCCGCGGGCGTGATGGCGCACCGTGCCATCGAGCTGTTTGCCCGTCATGAGAATGCCTCCGACGTCGCACAGGTTGGAGTGCCCCGTGGCGCACGGCGGGCACTTCCCGCAGGCGGGGACGAAACCCAGCACGACGTGGTCCCCCGGAGCCAGGCCGGTCACACCGGGACCCACCTCTTCGATCACCCCGGCGCCCTCGTGTCCGCCGATGACGGGAAGGGGCACCGGCATGTCCCCGGTCAGCAGATGCTCGTCGGAGTGACACATGCCCGACGCCGCCAGCTTGATGAGGACCTCGCCCTCCTTGGGCGGGTCGAGCTCGATGGGCTCGACGCTCCAAGCCTCACGGTCCCACAGAACAGCTGCTTCGGTTTGCACGGTGCCTCCCGGGGTGCGACGTGACAACGGTTTACGCTACCGGGCGCCGTGTCGGGCGTGCCGGTTGCTCCCGGGATGCCGGTCCGGCATTCGATCGAATGAGAGATCGTAGAGTTGAGGAAAACCCAGATCACACGGGACCGCGCCTTCGGGGTCGGGTCGATTCGGCCGCCGATCGGAGTCCAAAATTGGCATTCCGGCACACGGTGAGGCGGAAGGAGACAGCATTCGATGGCCATGACGTACGAAGAGGCGTGTGCCGAGGTGACCCTCCCCGGTCGATTCTTCGAACTGGGTTCGGAGGCCATCGACGGAGTCGACTACCGCGTCTTCAAGAACGCTCCATCCACACTGGCCCAGCTCTTCGCCGGCGCTCGTGACGACGAGTCGACGTTCCTGGTCTACGAGGAGGAGCGCTGGTCGTTCACAGAGACCGCACGGCACATTGACGCGTTGGCGCACACGTTGGTGCACACGTTCGGTGTCAAAAGGGGACATCGGGTGGGCATTGCCATGCGGAATTTGCCCGAGTGGATCGTCTCGTTCGCCGCCATCCTCTCCATCGGCGCGGTGTCCGTGTCGTTCAACGCGTGGTGGACGGAGAGCGAGCTCGACTACGCTCTCGACGACTCCGAGAGTGCAGTGCTCATCGTCGATGCGGAGCGAGTCGATCGTGCGCTCGGTCCCGCCCAGCGCCGCAAGGTCCCCGTTATCGCACTACGAACTGCCGCCGAGGAACCGCTCTTGGATGGCGTGTGGAGGTATGAAGACGTCGTCACGCTCGGTGATCCGATGCCGGCAGCCGTCGTCCTGCCGGACGACGACGCCACCATTCTCTACACGTCAGGGACGACCGGCTTTCCAAAGGGGGCGGTGTCAACCCATCGGGCTGTGACCCAGTCCCTGATGGCGTTCTGGGCACGGACCGCCATTCTGTCGGCACGTCGTGGTCGAGGCCGAGAGGCCCACACCGCGGATTCCTCACCACAATGCTTCATCCTGATTGTCCCCCTCTTCCATGTCACCGGTTGCGTCCCGGTCATGCTCTCGTGCTTTGGCCTGAAGATGAAGTTGGTCATGATGTATCGCTGGGATCCGGAAGTCGCACTGAGGTTGATCGAGGCAGAACGCGTCACCGCCTTTGTGGGCGTTCCGACCCAGAGCTGGGACATGCTCGAGAGCCCGGCCTTCTCCAAGTACGACACCTCCTCGTTGGCGACCGTGGGGGGCGGGGGGGCACCGGCACCGGTCAAGCTCGTTGAGCGAGTCGAAAATTCTTTTGGCCGTGGTCGACCCAACATCGGCTACGGCATGACCGAGACCAACGCCTTCGGACCGGGCAACAGCGGGGACGACTACGTCTCGCACCCGTCTTCCACCGGTCGAGCCAGCTTTCCCACAGTGGACGTCGAGATCCGCGACGATCAGCGAGAGCCCGTTCCCGTCGGAAGCCGCGGAGAGATCTGGATGAAAGGTCCGAACCTCTTTCGCGGGTACTGGAACAAACCCGAGGCGACCGCAGAGGTGCTCGTCGACGGATGGCTGGCCACCGGTGACCTCGGCAGGATTGACGCCGAGGGGTTCCTCTACATAGAGGACCGCGCCAAGGACATGGTGATCCGGGCCGGCGAGAACGTCTACTGCGCTGAGGTCGAGAGCGCCGTGTACGAGCACCCCGGCGTCTACGAGGCCGCAGTGTTCGGCGTACCCGACGAACGCCTTGGCGAAGTGGTCGCGTGCGTCATCAGTCGTCGACCAGGGTCGAGCCTCGATGCCCTGGAGCTGCAACAATTCCTGGCCGGAAAGCTCGCGGCGTTCAAGATCCCGAGCCGGATCGAGTTCAGTGAGGATCGATTGCCCCGGAACCCATCCGGCAAGATCCTCAAGCGGGAACTGCGGGAGGCCCATTTCACGGCGGCCACGTAGGTCCGGTCCCGCACGCCGCCAACCAGGGTCCGGTCGTCTCGGACCACCACTCGAGTGCCTTCTTTTGATCGTTCCCACCCGGCGCGGGGTTGCGGGGCGGCAGGCCGGCAGCGACCCAGAGGCGACAGGTGGTCCCCACTGAATGAGACCGGACGAGGTGTCCCGCGCGGCACGGGACTCCTCCGATCTGCGTCCACTCAGTTCCCGTGCCAAATAGCTCTGCACGCGTTGGCTTTGGCCCGCGCGTCCTGGCCGAGGCCCCGTGCCCAGACCGTCCATCCCAGGCGCACGACCATCGATCCGTACGCGTGGGAAGGCGGGGCCACTGGCGGGCGTTGACATCCGTCGACCCGTCAGCCGGTTCGCAAAGCGGTGCAAACCGGTTGCCAATCAGTCGCTTCGATGGTGCACCGTCACGAAATGAACAAAGCTCTAGACCTCCCCTCCCGGGTACGCCAATGTCTCTTTCGAGACTGTGGGACGCCGGGAATCCAGTCGCCTGGCGGCAGGCTCTCGCTTCGCTAGCCAGGAGGGGCAGGCTCGTGTCAGAGGGGCTCGAACTGAGCATGGCATCCGACGATGTCATCGGGCGGCATCCGCCCGTGCAGATGACGCGCGATGTGGCCGGCGTGATCACGTCCATCGACGAGGGGATCACTGAGCTGCTCGGTTGGCGGCCCGAAGAACTGGTCGGATCGCCCTCGACGAGCTTGATCCACCCCACCGACCAGCCGGGTGCGGTCGCCGCATGGATGGACATGATCACTTCACCGGGCACTGCCGGTATCTGGCGCGGACGGTACAGGACAGCACAGGGTTCCTGGAGGTGGGTCGAGACGGAGAACCACTTCCACGACGGGGAGGATCCGCGGGTCATCAGCTCGATGACCGAGGTCAGCCTGGAGCAGGCGAGCCTCGAAGAGCAGTTCAACGCACGTGGACAGCTCCTAACCCAGTTGTCCGATGCCCTGCCGGTCGGAGTCTTCCAGGTCGATCTCGATGGCCACGTCACCTTGACGAACAAGAGCTTCCACCTCATCGTGGGCGTCTCCCGTCGAGATGCCTTCGAAGCTCAGATGGCAACCGTGTGCGACGAGGACCGACCAGCCTTGGAGGCTGCTCTGGCCAAAACGTTTGCCTGCCAGTCGGTCGACGGCGTCGAGATTCGACTCCGCGTCCCGACCGGAGAGTCGCCTGCGGTGAGGACAGAGGACCGGGTGTGCCTTCTTGGTCTGCGCCCGCTCACCGACGGCGCCGGCGCGGTCAACGGCGCCGTCGGGTGTCTCAGTGACGTGACTGATCGGGCGCTCCTCCATCAAGAGCTCAAGATCCGAGCGGCGGTCGATGAGCTCACGTCATGCTTCAACAGAGCCGCGACCATTGAACTCGTCGACCGCACCATAAACGCTCGGCACGATGGACTGGGACGCGCGGTCGTTTTCGTCGACCTTGATAGGCTCAAGTCGGTAAACGACGAATTTGGTCACGCTGCGGGCGATGAGCTCCTGGTGATCGCTGCCGACCAGATCAGGATGGCCCTGCGCAGCAGTGACTTCTTTGGCCGCTTGGGCGGAGACGAGTTCCTGGTGATTTGCCCGAGAGTCGTCAGCGCAGCACAGGCAGTGGAGATCGCCAAGAGGATCTCGGCTGCCCTGACGACATCGGTTGACATCGGCTCCGAAACGGTAGAACTTCGGGCGAGTGTCGGCGTCGTATGGACCATGGAGGCTCTCGACACAGACACGTTGATTGCGCGAGCGGACCGTGCGATGTACGAATCAAAGCGGCTCGGTAACCACGGTGTCACGCTGTTCTCTGACGTCGCCATAGACGGACATGCCACATGGCGTCGGTGACACCCGGTGAGAGCTCCCTCCGGGAAGCCCGGCAAGTCGGCGCGTCACCCAACCCAGGAGCGCCGAGTGGCGGGCTGCCGAAGCCAGGCACAAATCATTTTGTGATCGAAGACGTTCGCCGCGACGGCCCGTGACTCCATGGCCATGAATCCAGAAGATCTACCCCATAGGCCTTCGGTCCGACGTCTCCCGTGTCCGACGCCCGGCGAACGGGGTCATTGCATGCGTACCTTGACAGGGTGCAGCGCGAGTTATTGAAACCCACGCCGGGCCGCTCCCGATTGGAACCTCGGGCGGGTCTATCTGCCTTCCATGACGAGTAGCCGCCAACGGCCCGGCGCAACCCTCCATCTCCGGTCCGGCACCGTCCCCGAACTCGGTGTCCTGCTGATCTGTGGGCAGCTGACCGGCGCAACGGCGGATGCCCTACCCAGCCACTATCGAGGCCCTTTCTGGCCCGTTCTGGGGGCGACGAGATTCAAACGGCCGTCGGCACCCAGCGTGAGGCCTTCGATGCCAAACCGCTCGGCCAGGAGTGCCGGCAACTCGGCGCGGGCTACCTCGGTGACCTCTGACGCTGCCCCGACCGGGCGCTCCACGAGAACGGCTTGCTCGAAGACGAACAGGGAAAGGCAGCGGTCCGGGCTGCGGCGACCGACGAGCACGCCGGTGACGAACGATGACGTCGGATGGGTGGCGGTGTACCAGTTGCTGACCTCCACGTCGATGACTGGCACTGGCACCGGGGCGAACCCGTACATGTCGGTCCAGGCACCGTCCTGGAATACTTGTAGGACGAGCTCAGGCCCGTCCTCAACTAACCGGTAGAGCCAGCCTGACTGGTCTGTCTCGACTCCGACCTCGAATGGCACGGGGTCGAGCAGCCCTCCCCCGCCGAACCCAACGTCGGCCAGCCACGGCCGACCACCCTCGGTCACACGCAACAGGAGGTGGTCGAGGGGGCGATCGTCACCGGTGCCGCCGATCCGCACTCGCGCCAGCATGAGGTCGACAGGGCCGAGCCCCATCTCTTCGAGCGCGGCCTTGAGCAGCATGTTGTGCTCGAAGCAGTAGCCGCCACGCCCGCGAGCGACCATCTTGTCGGCGAGATAGTTCACGTCGAGCACCACAGGCTGGCCGGCGCTCGGATCGAAGTTCTCGAACACGATCGTCGTCGCGTGGGCCCGGTGGACGGCGGCGAGACTGGTCGGCTCGTCGCGGAGGCCGACGCGATCGAGGTAAGAGCTGAGATCGAAGGCCACGAGAGGACGCTAGACCTTCAGAATTCGTATCGCACCCGGCGCCCGGGCGGGGGCGGGGGCGTCGCAGGTTCAATGCGTGGCGGGTCGCATGCCGAGCTCGCGGAACGGGCGCCATAGATAGCCATCGGGATCAGCGAGAACGAGCTGACGGTTGCCGGTCTCGATTGGTCCCTTCACCTGCCAGCGGCCACCGCTCTCGGCGACGTCAACGCGGTACCAGCGCTCCTCGATCGGCAGAACGATATTGACGCCTGCCGCAACCGCACGAGCATGCACCGCATCGACGTCTTCGACGCGAAGCTGGAAGTTGACGCCGCGGCCACATGGGAGCTCGAGCGGAGCGGTTCGGAACCGGCGCCCCGGTCCGGCGGCTTCCTGGATCATCAGCTCGACGCCG
Organism: uncultured Acidimicrobiaceae bacterium; assembly: GCA_963755375.1. Classification (GTDB taxonomy): domain Bacteria; phylum Actinomycetota; class Acidimicrobiia; order Acidimicrobiales; family RAAP-2; genus Bog-473. The sequence goes on from CAVWKG010000016.1 coordinate 2,649,261, forward strand.
TCGCGCTCGAGATACGCGAAGCGCTCCGCAGGCCGCTCGAACAGTATCCGGAACTCAAGCACGTCAGCGTAGAACCGCAATGAAGAGGCGAGCGCAGAGACATCCAGCTCCGGTACGAGCATCAGTTGTGAACCTTACTGACGAGACGCGCGGCGCGCGCGAGCCGATGCCACTCGCGAGCGCAGCACTGCGGCGACTCGTCAGCCTCCCGAGCACATGCAAATCTCACTCGCATCCGTGAGACTCTCGCAGGGCACTCCAGACCTCCCGTCCGCCTATCCACCAGGTGCCGAACCGGCCAGCATTCCCGGCAACGGGGACAGGCAGCAGTCTCAAGATCCCTTGTCGTCACCGGGCCACGTCCATCGTGGAACCTCACGCAGTGGATGAAGCTGGTCCTCGGCCTCCGCGTGAGAGTTCTCCATCGCGACCTTCGAGCCGAATTCAACGTGAGATCGGACCGCCTCACGGAACTCTTGATCGTCGGGAAGATCCGAGGCGTCGAAGGCATCCATATAGAGCTGGACGAACCTCTTTCGCTGCTCCTCGGTGATCCGAAGGTATCGGTGAACCCTGATGAGATGTGCGAAGCCGAGCTCTCGTGTGAAGCGGTCGGGACCACCGAAGGATTCAGCAGTGAAGGCGGTGAGGTGATCGACGTGTTCTGGCTGACCCGCCCCAAAAAGCGGCTGGAGTAAGGGTTCTTTGAGGACGCTGCTGTAGAATGTGTCCTCGAGTCGGTGCAGTGCCTCATCGCCACCTGCAAATTCGTATAGTGAGGGCATACCCCAATCGTACGGAGAAGGGCCCACGGGTCCACAAACGAGGATCCAGAAACGTCGATCCGCGCCGTATCCTGTCCCGGGGACCGGGACACTGCATCCAGCCGACGCGGTCCAGCTCGACGGTGTAGGAAGACCATCCGGATGAATCGAGCAGCGAGGCCAAGCACTCTTGGGTATGGAGTTGCGATTCAATAATGCCAGTGGCGAATCGATCAGGCCTATGGACCGCCCTTGAGAGTACAAGCGGCACCGTGACCAACTTCTTGGAGCAGCTTGTCGGTGAACGTATCGATGCTCAGCCTCATCACCAGGAAGTAACCGGAGCGCCTCCTTCGAACGATCTGCGGGTTGCAGAAGGCGAGCCACTGCTTCAGCGGGCTGCCACCCTCCGCGGCCGGGTATCAGGATCCTCGTATGTGTACGCGGAGAGCGTCATAGTCACGAGTCGACTACCGACGAGGTTCTGTCATCGGCTCGAGTCCAGTATCGATCCGATTGGTCGGATTCTCGACGAGATGGGGATCGCTGTCACCCGGGAGAACCTGGTCAAGGTACATGGATTCGACCTCTCTCGACCCGTTGGAGCCATCAACGTCCGTGACTACCTCCTTACCCGGACCTACCGCATTGACTCCGAACAGACCCCTGTGATGGTCATCACTGAATGGTTCCTGAGGACACTGACACCATTTCTTTCGTCCGCATAGGGGTTCCCGAGGGCAACGGAAACGACTCAGAGCCGGACGGCAGCGCCCCCCTGACGTCGCCGGGCGACGCTTTGAATAGGGTCGAAATGCCTGATGAGTTGTGTTGAAAGGTCTGGAGCGCGGTGGCTCACTACGAAAGGGAACGACACTGGTCCGGGGTCGGCGAGCGAACCCCTGATCTGGGCCTGCCGATAACCTGCCGGCGGGAGATTCTCACCCTTCTACGAATAGAAGGCTGCGCTCTTCAGGGAGCATTTCGATCCCAAGATCCCAGTAGGGGTCTCTCGGTGCTGGACGTAGGCTGCGGTGCTGGCGGGAACCTCCGGTCGATGACGGAACGGCGTCCTGGACCCGTAGTGGGCTGCGACCAGTCGTCAGAGATGGTCAAACTGGCAACGTCGGCACTACGACCACCGTGCTCCAGCACAATCCGGATGCTCGTCGCAAAAATCGCTCGGTGAGATCTGTCGAGTCAGCGCAAAAGACGTCCTCCTCTTTGAGGACACCCTGGTGGCGATGCCCCTGTCCACCCCTGGGGGGGTATCAGAACTTCTTCGGTCGTCGGGTCGGGTGGTATCCAGGAGTGTCCTCCTGCCAGGGCTTCGAGCCGATCGAGATCGAGCGGCAGGGGACATTCGTAAGCCGGACTGTGTTCATACGGCTCTGGGGTCACGTCAAGCGTATTCGTCGGAACGAGCGGGAGGAATTCTCGAGACTGCATCGTGCCATCGAGAGGCGCACCCTATCCGTCGAGAGCTCGTTCGTGGGCGGAGACTCTCCCAAGAAGATCAACGATGAGTGCATCCGCGGCCACGGCGTCATCTTCCATGCGCTCCAACCTTTGTGGACGTGGACAGGACGAATGACGCTGGGTCAGATCTTCATCGTCGGATGCGGTGCGATGAGGACATCGGCTGTTCGAAGTCGTTTGAGCACCCGGTTCTCTCTTCCATATGACAGAGGTGTGAACAAGAGAGTGTCGAGGGGGAACCAAAGGCCCACCCACACCAACACCCACCCTCCCGAGTCAAGAACCAGATTGGCGTTCCCGCTGGCGCCCACGATGCTCGACTTGATGATCACGAGAACGAATCCCAATACGACAATGGGGAGGCCTATCCACAGTGAGAACACTCCGTCAAGTCGGACGGCTCGACGTTCCCGCTGGTTGTACGCGATTCGATGATCGCAGTAACGGTTGAGGGTACGGCGGATCCGCTGGTCCATGCCTTCGGAGATCCGGTCGGCCGGTAGAGCCAAGTCGAGCCGGACGGGTCCGCTGGAGCGACGGCTTCGCAGCACGCTGATGCAGTACTCCAATCCAGTCATGAAGTTGCGGTATTCAGAGAACAGGTCTGCCGGCGCCAGCACGAACATCTCTTCTGGACTAGTGAGCGACAGCGAAATGACTTGCGCAGATTCTTCGGCCATGACGCTATGGTTTAGCCGCTTCGTCGACAAGACCCAGACCCATTGCGCGTCGCACTCAAGGCTTGTCGCGGGGCGTCGGCCCCTGGCGTTCCGGGGCTGGCGCCGTTTGAGACACACGGGTGGCCGATCGTGGCGTCACTGCGCATCTGGCAACTGCGCCACCGACTGCACCAATCGAAATGAGCTAGGACCACTGCTTCGTGACCGGAGAAATGTCACGGGCGGATGCCGATCGCTCCTCGTGCAAAGCGCAGAGATGCCGAGTCCAAAGGTGTCGCAGGGTGGCGCGGCCGTCGGCGGCACAGGGAACCCTGGGAATGTGATGCGCTACTTGATCTTGACGACCTCTTCAAGGAGTTGCTCCCACGGGACGTTCTCCCATCCTGCCTTTTCGGCGGCGCCTTTCGCAACGTCTGTCGCTTCCTCGACCCACAGCAGTTCGATGTCTTCACCCGGTCCGATCTTTTGATCACCCTTGATTTCCTGCGATGCCTGACCCTTTCCGATCTCGACTTCAGTGCCAAATTCCGTTCCAAGCCAAATGTCTTGCCACGCCTTGTGGGTTTCCCTCAGACGGACTGCCATGGCTGACAGGTGAGAATGCTCGGGACTCTCAGACGTCTTGACTGCCCAATGCAGACAGTATCTCGCCCTCTTGAAATCCCCTTTGGGCGTACAAGCTTCTGCTTGTTGCGTGTATCGCTCAAGCGTTGGCCTCTCTTCCTCGGGGAGGATCTCGCGAAGGTTATTCATCAAACCTCTTACAATCGGGGACGAACCCGTGCTTGTTTCATGAGCCATAAGTGAACCCTACAGGCCCCTCTCAAACTGGACTTTGTGCGGATCGCTGCCTGAATACGACGAACGTCGTGAAGCCAGAAATTCCGGGAGGAAACGTCACCCTTGTAGTGAGCGTGTAGGGGGAAGACGTCATACGCTCAAAACGCCATAGATCCGCCGGATCCGAGATCTTTATCTCAGCGGACCTTGACTGTTGGCCGGAGACACGCCCAGCAGACCGGGCGTTTGGGGACATTTGACCAGAGGTTCACACGTCTCTATCGCCATGCAATCGGGGCGTACCCAAGGCGGGAGCCATCGAAGATTCAGTGTGGGCGGAGGAGCCGCTCTCGATTGCGACGCAACAGTGGAGTTTGAACGGGTTTTCGAGCCTTCCCCGCGTCCCGGCCCACAGGACACCCTGGCGATCAGCGGCTGATGAGCCATGCTGCAACACGATCGGATCAACGAGAGCATTGCCGTGGTGGGCGGAGGGAACCAGACTCTCCATCGTGGAACCCTTCGATGCGTCGGCGGTACGCGCCGCTTACGACGTCGCCGCAGAAGACTACGCAGAGGCTTTCGCCGATGACTTGTTGGAGCTCCCAGTAGATCGCGAGGTTCTCGATTCGGTCGCCCGAGGGATCGCCCGAGGCGAGTCCGTTCTCGATCTTGGATGCGGACCCGGCCAGGTCGGTCAATACCTCGCCCAACGGGGTCTTCGGATGGTTGGCATGGATCTGGCTTTCCAGATGCTCCTCGTGGCCCGGAGACGAACGGGGAACCGCTGCCTTGCCCGTGGGGACATGCGCTCGATGCCATTCCGAACCGGGTCGTTTTCGGGCGTCGTTGCGTTCTATTCCGTGCATCACCTCCCAAGGCCGGGGCTTCGAACGGCCTTGGCCGAGGTCCGCCGCATCCTCAAACCAGCTGGCCTCCTCGTGGTGGCCACGCACCTGGGCGAATCAGAGGTCTACAGCGACATGTTCCTGGGCCATGAGATAGAGCCCGTCGGCGGCACCCTCTACGGAGAGGACGAACTTGTCGGTGAAATTGAAAGCGAGTCCTTTGTCATCGAAGACATGTGGTACCGAGATCCGTTACCCCATGAGCATGAATCCAAAAGGATCTACCTCTTGTCTCGACGTACTGACGAGTAGGGCCACTGACTGGCTATTGGATGGGCAGACTCTGTTGTGTCCAGCTCGGCTCACTCACCATTACCCAGTGCTCTTGCTTTCCTTTGGTTGTCGAGCGCCCTCGCCGGGAGCCAACCTAATGGAGTGCTGGCGGATGCAATTCGATGTCTCTTTGCGGTCGAATCACAGTTTGAGCCAGCCGAGGGCAGAGCATCCGCATCGCGGAACGGTCAGACCACAGGTTCAGGGGTCGCGGGCGCCGACATCACGCACGATTCAGAGCGAGCGAAGCATCTCGAGCCCCAGGCACTCGAGTGGTAATGAGCCCGACCTTGTCGAGAGCGAGCGCAAATCGGTGCGCGTCGCGCACGGCGCACCCTCCGTGATCATTGTTGAAGTACACGAAGACGTCATCGTCAGCGCCCCACAAGTCGGCTACTCGGCGCGCCCAGCCGCTTAGCGCGGCCCGGCCGTAGGAGGGGGAAGGGCTTGCCCGGCCCTCATGGAGGCGGACGTAGCCCCAGCCTGCGGTGCGTCGCAGCGGCGAACGCTTCCCCGCCTTGTCGGTCAGGCAGAGAGCGGCGCCGAACTCGCACAAGAGCTCATAGACCTCGTCCCGATGCCAGGACTCATGGCGCGGCTCGACAGCAACACGGGATTGAGGCGGAAACGCCTCCAGCGTTGCGCGGAGCGCGCTGACATCGATCCGCAGATTCGGAGGCAGCTGCAACAGGACGGGTCCCAGTTTGGAGCTCAGGCGGCTCGCTCTCTCCATGAGCCGCTGGACGGTCGCGCTCGGCTCTTTGAGGCGACGGACATGTGTCAGGTAACGACTGGCCTTTACCGAGAAGAGGAAGTCAGCTGGTGTACCTGCTGCCCACCGATCGAATATGTCGGCCTCGGGCAGGCGGTAAAACACGTTGTTGACTTCTGTGGTCTCGAAGTGCCTCGAGTAGTACTCGAGCCAATGAGGCTGGGCGAGTCCGGCCGGGTAAAAGCGTCCCTTCCAGTCTGCATACTGCCATCCGGAGGTGCCAACGTGGACCGGCACTATTCAGCAACCCGAGACATGGGGGCGGCAGTGGCCAGTGACCTGATCCGCCGCAGGCAATCTTTGTCGATCACTTGCTGGCCGTCGGCCAGACCGATAAAGAACCCTCTGCCACAGCGCCGGCGTGTGATTCCCTCGGCGTCAGTGTTCGAACGACAGTCGTGACATGGCCAGGTCTATGCCCACGTTGCAGACGCCATAATCGGGGAAACCGGAGGCAAACCAATCACCGCCGCCTATTGCAGACGTCGCACCTCCGCTGACCCTTGAGCGCTCGTCGACAATAAACAGCCCCGTCACGTGTCAGACACGCCCACACCACAGATTCCCGCAGAGCATGGATTCCCATGTTCTCCATAAGCAAACGGACCTCGAACATGGTGGACCACTCCGCGAAACGCTCCAGGACGCTTCCCTCTCAGCGAAAGACGGTCGTTATGGTCGCCTCTGGGGTCATGTCGGGTATGGAGTACCAGCTTTAACCTCCCGTCGCCGCTTCGCGGGCCTGGACTTCAGTTGTCGCGTTTGTCGCGAGGATCTATCGAACGATCATCGAACGATGCAAGCGGGTAAGCTTCCATTCATGCCAAATAGACTCGATCATGCCGCTGAAGTGGTCGGAGAGGCAGTGGGAACTGCGGGGGCGGCAACCGCAGCCGCTGGAAAGAGAGTGCAGCAGGGACTGAGTGAGGCAGCCATTGCAGTTGCCGCCTCAGATACGGCGCACCGAATCGAAAAACGCTTAGGCCCGACTCGAAAGGCAATCGCGAAGAAGGCGACACGGGCCAAAAAGACCGCCAAGAAGCGGGCGGCCTCGGTGACGCGGAAGGCCGGTGGGGCCAAAAAGACCGCCAAGAAGCGGGCGGCCTCGGTGACGCGGAAGGCCGGTGGGGCCAAAAAGACCGCCAAGAAGCGGGCGGCCTCGGTGACGCGGAAGGCCGGTGGGGCCAAAAAGACCGCCAAGAAGCGGGCGGCCTCGGTGACGCGGAAGGCCGGTGGGGCCAAAAAGACCGCCAAGAAGCGGGCGGCCTCGGTGACGCGGAAGGCCGGTGGGGCCAAAAAGACCGCCAAGAAGCGGGCGGCCTCGGTGACGCGGAAGGCCGGTGGGGCCAAAAAGACCGCCAAGAAGCGGCCGGCGAACCAACGATAATCCAACCTCGGTTGGCACATACTGACAGTGCTGCCGGACGGCTAATTCGATCAGCTCTGCGTCGCCCTACCCGTTCGATCAGCTCTGCGTCGCCCTACCCGTTCGATCAGCTCTGCGTCGCCCTACCCGTTCGATCAGCTCTGCGTGGCCCTACCCGCTTCGAGCCCAGGTTCGGGAGGCGGTTCGTGCGTCGTCGCTTCCCAGACTCGGGCAGCCGTACGAATCGCCACAAGCCTTGACACTCCCACCCCGACGCCTGTAGCGATCGCCCAACTGAGAGAGTCGGTCCAAGAGGAGCGACGGTCGGCGGGTAGTGGTGGGGGAGTCGCCCCACGCAGGGCTTTCCACGCTGTCGCAAGAACTCGCCGGGTGAGTAGACCAGCCAGAGCTCCGGATCCAAGCGCGATAGCTCTCCAGCCATATCTCTCGAATACCGTCACAGCCTTACCCTACCCAGCCAGAACTTTCGCGGAACATGAGTCGATCGTCGTTGTATGCCCTCGCCTCTCACTCCTAGATTCGCTCGCCTCCCCACTTCGGCAATTCCGACCGCATCCGCGCGTGACTCCCCTCCACGCCGACTCCGATCGGTCCCGCAGGCCGCACGCGTCGAGGATGAGAACGGAGCGTTGAACGGCTCAATGAGTGTATGAGTTTCCCCATGGCGCATATTCCACAGCGGAACGCCGCGACCACTCCGGGTCCCACTCTTCGACCCACATATCGAGGCCCGTGATCTCAAACACTCGCCGGACCATGGGCGTGGGACGACTAACGACAAGGGTCCCCCCGTCCTTCATGGCCCTTCGCCTTGCCGTGTGAATGGCACCGAGCCCCGAGGAGTCCATGAAGGTCACCTGACAGAGGTCGACGACGACGAGCAAGCCAGGGGGTCCGATCAACTGCTCGGCGAGCCCCCGACAAGTCGATGCGTCAAGCTCTCCCCGCAGCGCGAAGATGCGACCGCCTTCAAAGTCATAAGAAGTCACGTCAAATGGGTCCACCATCATCACGTACCTCCCTCTGCCCTTGACCGCTTAAGAGAAGCCCCCACGCCGCCCCGGGTGAACTCCCAGGGAACCCCTCTTCTTTGCTGTGTCTGCCCTCGTTCCCTCCCTTTTCGATACTGGGCATAGCCTGGGCGTTTCGTACAATACGGAGGGTGCCGTTTCGGTCTTCGATCTAACGCGCGCCAGCCTGGTCGAACGAGCCTTCTCGATCAATCACCCGATCGGGTGATTTTAAGCCTCTGACCCTCGCTCGTAGAGTGACGCCGTGTCTAACGCGATCCGGGTAGCGCTCGTCAATGACTACATGATCGTCCTCGAGGGCCTCCGTGCTCTCCTAAGGTCCAGCGATCCCGAGATCGAAGTCGTCGAAATCGACCTTCGCAAGGGACCGAGACGACAGGTGGATGTCACGCTGCTCGACACCTACGGAGAGCTCGAATCCCTCGGGCAAAGGGTGAAGTCGCTGAGCGCCGATTCCGGGAACGGAGCGATCGTGGTATTCAGCTTCTCCGACCGACCTTCGGCGGTGCATCGTGCCATGCGTGCGGGTGCTCACGGGTTTATCTCCAAGGCGGTTCCACGGCAACAAATCATCAACGGAATCAAGGCTGCTGCCAAGGGCGACCGAGTCGTTTCAACCCAAAGATCTCACCACGCCCAGATTGATGAGGCTCTACGCTGGCCCGGACGTGAGATCGGCCTCAGCGAACGAGAAAGCGAACTCTTGTCCTTGCTCTCGACAGGTATGACCAACCGCGAACTGGGTGACCACCTCTACGTCAGTGAGAACACGATCAAGACTCAGCTTCGGCATCTCTACGCCAAGCTTGGCGTTCGCAGCCGCGCTCAAGCCGCTTTCCTAGCTGCGCAAGGCATCCTTGGCGATCATCGCCGGCAAACCAAGTCCCTGGATTGACCTGCCCGTTACCAGGATCTCGTCGTCCAAGTGATCGCCCGCACCCGCTGCGATCTCCTTAAGCTCCAACCAAAGCCTCAACTCGGCCTCGCTTCGAGGCACTCATCCTGCACCTCTGAGTCAACTGTGACTTTCACGTGGCAGTAGTACCCTCCGCAGCCCAAACAACCGTCAATTGCGACGCCTGTCGTCGGCCCTCGTTGTGCGGCGCGCCCAGCGAAATCCTTGCGGTCCAGATCGTTGTCGACGACACAGGCGGGCGCCGGGAGGCCGGTGATCGCGCTAAATCCGGCGTTCGACAGCTGCAGGTGGGCGAACATTCACGAATGGCTAGGTTTTCCACGGAAGGGGTATAAGCGATCGGTGACCATTTCTCGGCGAATTGCCCGACCCCTATTGGCCTCAATTTTCATCGCTGAAGGCTGGGATGCCATCCGAAATCCCGAGAAGACCGGCAAGACTCTCGAACCTCCCGCCCTGCCCGCCGCGCAGGGGAAACCACTTACTCAAGACGACGCGTTCACATTGGTCAGGTTGAACGGGATTGTCCAGGTCGGCGGTGGGGTTCTACTGGGCATCGGGAAATTCCCCCGTCTGGCCTCTCTGGCTCTCATGGGGTCAATCGTGCCTACGACCTACGCAGGACATCGGTTTTGGGAAGAGACAGATGACGAACTAAGAGCCCAGCAGAAGATTCAACTTCTCAAGAATCTGGGACTGCTGGGTGGATTGATCCTTTCTGCCGTGGACACGGAGGGTGCCCCCTCGATCGGATGGAGGACTCGGCATCGTGTGCACCAAGTGGCCGTCGCACTATCGGAAGAGGGTGCAGGATCAGACGGCAATGCGCTTCAAACGGCAGCAAGGGCGGTCGATACGAGTCGGAAAGCAGGACGTCGCGCCAAAAGAGCAGCTACGAAGGCGGCTCGTCGAGCCAACGCGACTGCCTCTGGCGTGGCCCGACAGGCCACCGAGGTCGCTACTAACGCCACCAAGACCGGAGTCGTCGTTGCTTCACCATACTTGCGTCAAGCGAATATGGGCGCACTCCACGCGGCCGAAGAAGCGATTGATGTCGCCGGACCCTACATCTCTGCTGGACTTGAACGGTCCGGAGAGTTCCTCGAAGGAACGCTCGATGTCGCCGCTCCTTTCATTTCTGCCGGACTCGAGCGGGCCGGGGATTTGCTTGCCCGAGTATCCGATCATCCCTCCGTCGACTGAGGCAGCGTTCCGCCCTTCCCTCTTTGAAGGGGCTGCTCATGAGAACTCATGACGAGCCGAGCAATGCGTAACTCGATCTCAACTACCGGGTTGGATAGGACTTCCAGTGGGTAGAGAGACAGTTCCAAACTAAAAAGGAGAGCACACTGTGTCGACGGTCGATAAAGCCAAGAATAAAGCTCAGGAAGCTAAAGGGCATGTCAAAGAGGCGGCCGGCAAGGCAACGGATGACCAGTCGCTTGAGGTCGAGGGCAAAGGTGACAAGGTCGCCGGCAACTTGAAGCAGGCCGGAGAAAAGGTTAAGGACGCCTTCAAGAAGTAGCTAATGCTGATCCGACAGCCCTTGCGCAGCCAAGGGCTGTCGGCCGGCAATTCGATCTGGCCCCTCACTTTGACTGCGTGATAGAAACCGAACTCCAAAGTCCTCGGCGAGCCTTCTGCGTCCGTTAGGACAGTCGGCTGGACGATTAAGGATACGTGAAATGTTGCCTACTGGAGCACCGCCGCCATGCCCACATTGTGGCGCGCGCCACGTTGACGCGTACACCTTCTATGGCTGTTCCGACAGCTCGTCCATCCATGCGCATCGCCATTGGGCGTGCGCAAAGTGTGAACTTGAAGTTGTGACCTCCACTGAATCGTGAGGATCAGAGTCACGGCCGCGCCACCTACTACGTCATGGCGGTCGGCTTGCAATTACTTCGACGACAATGACCGTATCGTAAGGCCGCCAGCTCGAGTCCTTATCACGATGGTGCAACGGCGAATTCGGCCCATACCACCTTCGCATCGGAAACAGATTCGATTCCCCAGGAGCTCGCTAGGTTGGCCACGAGGCTCAGGCCGCAACCCGCCTAGGCGTTCGGTGACGCATCGCCTACTGTCGACATAGTCGGGTTCCCGTCTCGGATTGAGAGCCGTCCAAGTTGTTGGGCCAGCAGAACGCGGACCCCGACAGAAATGGCAGGACCAGCGCGGTGCACCTACGTCAATCGCTTGGTGATGGGTGAGCGGTTCCGCGCCTGCTGGGCGTCCAACTCCGGGTGAGCGCCCAGGGCTGCGCTTCCATACGTTCATTGGTTGGACTGGAGGAATTTGATGATCGGGTTAAGTCGGATAGCGATGAACAGCGCCATTCCCACAATGGCCAAGACGCTGGCGACGTCCGACATGGCTTGATTCAAGGGAGGGAGGGGTATTGAGAGGTGAGAGCACAAAGGAGGTAGTGCCGTGGACTTCGACCTGTTGGATCTGTACGGGCGCGCAAGCGAATGGACTGGAAGCAAAGTTCGTGGTGCGGTCCTAAAGCTTGATGACCCAACAACATGCGACGAGTGGGATGTCCGTACGCTCTTAAATCACATGCTCGAGACCCAGATGTATTTTGTGGGGGCCGCGCGGGGCGATGACATCTCTCCGCCTTCCCAAGCGCCTCCCCAACTGCTGAGCGACGATCCGCCTGCGGACTTCGATCAGGCCCGCGCTGAGACGCTTCGCACCTTCAGCGACTCGGGAGTCATTGAGAAGACTGGACCGGCTCTTGGCATCGCATTCAGCGACCAGCTCCTTCACGGATGGGATCTAGCTGTATCCACCGGGCAGAATCATGCGATGCCTGCGGGACTACCCGAAGCGGCCTATGCGTTCATCCATGGGCGCTTTACCGACGAACAACGTCAAGGCGTGTTCAAACCAGAAGTCACGATCGCGGCTGACTCGTCTAGTCAGGACAGGTTTCTTGCCTATACCGGTCGTGATCCCTCGCAAGGCGGCTGAGATCGAAGTACCGCATAACGGTCCCAGCCCCGGCGCCAAGGAACTGGGGCCATGGTCGTCGCCCCTTGATGTTCGGTGCTATCGGCGCCGTCCCCCGAGCGGGAGGGGCGGGCGGGTCGCGGCCCCACACCATTTCGCCGATCCGCCAAATGGCGCGGGACGTCAGCCCGAGAAGTGCGGGAGCGTAACCCAGGACGGCCGGCCCGGCTCGTGGAACACGGCCTGCTCGGCGGTCCGCAGGGTAGTGGCCGTGGCCGGCGGCTCTCCGGTGCCGAGATTGCGGGCGTAGACGGGGTGCGCGCCACTGGAGACCTGAACCCGCAGGCGGTGACCGGTGGCGAAGGTGTGACCGACCGGCCACAGGGCTACCGCCGCTTTGAACGTCCCGTCCGGGTTCCGGCGGATGGACGCAGGGTCGAAGCGCTGCAGTCCGTCGCACACGTTGACGGACCGGCCGTCAGGTGACACGTCGCAGACCCGCACGAAGAAGTCCGTGTGGTCCAGGCTCGAGCCCACGTGCAGTTCGGCCTCCACCGGACCGACAAGCTCGAGAGGCTCGCCGAGCTCGTCGGAGGTGTAGACGAGGACGTCTGAGCGGGCCTCGAGAGGCCGATTGTCTACGGTGCCCCCAGTAAGCATGCCAATGCCGCCCAACGACGGCGTCGGGTCGGCGGGGTCGTAGCGATACCGGTCGGGCTGCGACGGCGCATCCGGCGGCATGGCCGCGAGGTGACCCCCGGCATGGAGGTACCAGCGGGTCGGCTCTGAGGGAGGGGGCCAGTCCGGCAAGTCGCGCCAATGGCTGCCTTCGCCCTGCACATGGACCTTTACCGGGGTTGGACCGAGCAGTCCTTTCCGGGCGAGCAACCATGTGTCGAACCACGCCAGTGGGGCGTCGGTCATGCCGCCCTCCCCGCCCCCGCCCAGGTGTCCGCCGGCGCCGATGCGGAGATACACCGGGGCAGGCGAGGCGCGCAGAACGGCATAGTCCTCCACCACGCCGGGCAGCGGGTAATCGTGCCAGCCGTCGACGAGCAGGGTCGGCACCGTCCATTCCGCCAGCAGGGGCCGGAAGTTCACCAGATCCCAAAAGACATCTTCGGCGCCGCCATGAGCGAGCTGGTCCCGGTAGAGCTGGAGGTCGACGCCAGTGAGCCGGTGGATCACCTCACCGAGAGGTAGGTGGTCGAAGCCCGCCTTGAACTCGGCCATGCGCCGCTCGATACCCTCGGGGGAAATGTCGGTCGTGGGGACGGCGTTGGCCTGCTTGTTGAACTGGGTCGCGCCCACGTCCCAGGGGATGATTACTTCGAGGGCCAGCGACCCCCCCGGGTACCACGAGTAGGCCCGCGTCGAGGTCGACAGCGCGACGGCCATGGCCTTGAGGTACGGCGGCTTGGTGGAGGCCAGCGCCCACTGGGTGAAGCCCATGTAGCTACCGCCGAACGTGCCCATGCGGCCGTTGAACCATGGCTGGGAAGCGATCCAGTCTGCTGTGTCCCGCCCGTCACCCGCTTCGGCGAAGTAGCTGTGCGTGCCACCCGACCCGTCTGTGCCTCGGCACGCCTGCAGAACGTACCGGTAGCCGCGGGCGGCGAACTCCGGGGCCATGGCCGAGGCAAAGTTGGCTCTGCCGTACGGCGTGCGCTCCAAGATGGCGGGAGCGTCGTCGATGCCCACGGGGTGATAGACGTCGGCCAGCAGCACCGTCCCATCCGACACCGAGACCTTGACGTCCCGCTCGACCTCGACTTCATTGGTGCGCTCCCGCATGCCGACCCCCTTCGCAACCGGGCCTCGGGTATCGAGCGACCGACAGACCCTATGTCAAGTCTCGCTGACCTGAAACCCCGACACCGTTCATCAATCGGGTCTGAGTCCGCAGCTCAGCCTGACGGGACGCGAATCAGTTCCTTACATCCTGCATCGCCCCAAGCCGGCAGGTATGGGGCTGGTCTGGGGCACTCGATGAACGACACGGCGGGATGGATCATCTGTGTGACGACGTCCGCGCATCTGCTCCAAACCGTGGGTCATTCTAGACTTCTTTGCCCTCGTCTTCGACGTCCACGGCCATGGTGTCGTAGCCGGCACTCGTCAGTATTCGGCGCAGGTCGACAAGCTGTTGTCCGTCGACGTCCTTGTCACTCGGACGCCTGAGAACCTCGGTCTCTTGGCCGATGCGGAACAGAAACATGTCGTCGTGCTGTTCTTCGATGGATCCGACCGACTCGAGCAATGACACGACATCGTGCCATTCGACGTTGTGGTTCGTCTTTTGCTGAAAGATCTGTAGCAGGGTGTCTCGATGATGGCCGCTGAGATGCTCGGGCCCTGAGATTGACGACATCGGGATCCTCTCGTCGTGGTGAAGACCTCAATGTAGCGAGAGTCCCCGATTGGCGCGAGACCCCGATGGTCTCAGCAGCTTCTCCCACGTGAAACCGGTCCCACATGACGGCGAGGACGGCGCGAGCGGTGATCAGAGTCGCCGAACCCGTAGGCATTTAGAGCTGAGGTCCAAACGCCTATGTTCGATCCGACATACCCGAGCCGGCGAAGGGGGCACGAGTTGCTCACCTTCCGCAATGTGCCCACCCATCTGGGAAGCGACCGCCGCTTCGACTATGGAGCGCTTTCGCTATTTGGCATGCTCTTGCCGCCACCTGCTTGGCGAGCAGCGTCCACTTCCTTATCGAGATGGCGGAGCTGGCCCGAACTAACCTCCTTCACGAGTTGTTCCAGCACCTGTGCCTCGATCGGATTCCGGCAGAGCCTCGATGGTCTCGAGCACCTTCTCGCTACTCTCCTCAGCCGAGGCCTGGGGACCTAGTTCCCGACTTACCTTTGAAATCAGCTTGGTCACATCTTCCATGGATCCCTCCCTAGTTGAAAAGGTTACGGGCGCTGTGACACAACTCGAACGCACGGTCGAACCGTGCCCCGGCTACCTTCAAGCACCGCCGCCCTGATGCCTCACCGCCAGGCCGTCTGGGACAACTCCAGGGCTCATCCACCCGCGAATGTGATCCGCGCCGTGTAGTACACCCCGTGGGCGCGGGCTCCGACAGGGTCACCAGTCGTCCTTGCCTTCGAGCCATCGTTCTATATCGACCACCGCGTGAGAGACAGCCATTTTCGGTATTGCGAGTCTCCTTCATCGGGTCTGGAGTGTCACCGGGCAAGGCAAACGCTCTTGACGACGGAAGTATGGCCCAGCCGCCTTGCGACGATAAAGCGCCACCGTGGCATGCATCACTTCGCCGGAGTTGGAGGCGCTTGTGAATTGGCCGAATCGAGTGGTATCCGACAGTACCGATCGGTCGCGATCGCTCATCTGGCTTTGAAGGCCGCCGCTATGCGCCTCCTCGCTTGTGATATCTCGCCGCTCTATGAAAGAACCAGGAGATCCACGCCTTCGGGCGAGAGCTGTTGACCCTCGGCGATCGCTCGGTCGAGGTTGGCGAGCCCTTCGGCGAACTCTGCATCCGAAATCGGTGTCAGCGCCGAATCTGTGTGGCGCATTGTGAGCGCGCAATCCCGAAGCCGTTGGAGATCCCGCCAACGACCCTCGTGCACCCGCGTGAGGGCGCTGTTCGCAAACCCAGCTAAGGCGAAGGCCGCGACAACCGCTTCGACAGTGGGCCAAGCAGCCGCCACGGCGGCGGCGGCCGGGAAATGTCTGAATAACTCGACCTCGTCGTGCCGTAATGCAAAGGTGTTGCGAATCATGACCGGGGCACCCTCGATCAACACGCGGCGTAGTTCCATCGCACAGACCTCGATGTCAGTTAGATGGTGCACGACGGTCGACAGCCAGGCGGCGCTACAGGTCGAATCACCAAGGGGCAGTGCCTCGGCCTGGCCAGATATGTACTGCGCACTTTCCGGAAAGCCGGTAGCAGAACCCACCCACCGCATACCAGTTGAGGGCTCGACGGCAACGACCGGGACGTTAAACCACGTAGAGAACGCACCGGTCCAGATCCCAGTCCCGGCGCCGAGGTCGAGAAGCGGCTTCTTACTCTGAGGCAGAAGCCGCTCGATCAAGACGTGCCAGGGCTCAAGGCTCTCGATGGGAACGCGACGCCCAGCCTCGTAGTGCTCTGCCTCTTGGTCGTAGTCGACGCGTACCACCGGCCAAGCATGTCACCAAGGGCGACCTCGGCACTGCGCGCTCCGACGCGATCTCCAAACTGAGTTCTAACGCAGAACGGAATAGAGGTATGAGGTGGCGATAACGGAGTAAAGATCTAAGCGACGGCTTGGTCGGTTGGAGGACTCCGTACGAGACCGCTACGAAAGGCGCCCAGCCAGACGGGGGTCAGGGAGGGGCCATTCCGGATCTTGTCCCTGTGCCGATCTGTTCTCGGAGCGGGCCCAGTCCAAAAAAACCGAACTGCCCCACCGTCCCGATGCATTAGGGGACACAAATGCCGACCCCGCAAGGCCAACTCAGCCCAAGCGTGCCGAGAGTATGCACATGTCGTCGTCAAGCAGTCCGTCAGCCAGCCTCCACGCCATCAGCGCGTCGCAGATCTTCTGGGGATCGAGTTCATGCATCGAATCGGCCTTCTCTCTAAGCGCTGCCATACCCTCATTGAGGCCTTGGCTACGTGATTCGATGAGTCCATCGCTGTAGAACACAATCGTCGTTCCGGGCCGGAGTAGCTTCTCGGTTGACTGGTACGTGTAATCGGCATCTGCACCAAGGAGCAGACCTGGAGATGAGGCCAGATAGTCGGTCTCACCCTTCCGGCAGCGGAGGAGCGGGGGATGCCCAGCGCTACAGCGATTCAGTATTCCGGTTAAGGGGTCCCACACAGCCACGATCATCGAAGCCAGCTCGTTTGGCTGAAGTCGACACAACATTCGATTGACTCGACTCACGATCTCTTTGGAAATGGGGGCCTCGTGCGCATAGGCGCGGGCGGCATTCCTGAGCTGACCCATGACTGCGGCGGAGTGGATGCCGTGTCCAGCTACGTCCCCGACGATCATGACGACCGAGTTGTCGACGAGGAAACAGTCGAACCAGTCCCCACCGAGTTGGGCCCCACTGGCCGGGACGTACGCGGCGGCCACCTTGAGTCCGGGAAACTCTGGCAGCTCGTCCGGAATGAACGCCCGCTGGATGGCCACGGCCTCCGCTCGCTCATCGGCCCATTGGCGGTCACGTTCACGTTGACTCGTCACGTCTCGGAAAGCGACGATGACGGAATCGTCGAACCGCGTCGCTTGCAGGTGGAACCATCCAGAGGAGTGGACGCCGTTGACCTGAGCGCTGTAGTTGAAGTCGTCGTCCTCGTAGGGTTTGCCGGATTCAACGACTTCCCGAAAAGACTCCAACAGACCCATCTCCCCTGCCTCGGGGTAGGCGTCTGTGAAGTGTCGACCGACGAGTGTCGTCATTGGTCGCCCACCTACATCGATGGCCCGCTGATTGGCGTAGTCGATGACAAAGTTGTCTATGAAGCCATCATCGTCCCGAACAGAACGCAGCACAAAAACGCTGTCGAGTGACCCGTCGAACACCTCGTATTGGTGAACTCTTTCGACTTCAAGCGACTCCATGGCAGCCCCTCCCCTTTGGGGAACATCGAGCCACCGAAGGAGGCGAAAGTTGGGGCTGCCTACCCCGGACGCTGGTCGATCCAGCAACAAGATGAACGGAGCCAGAGGTTATCAGTTGTCCGACTCGGTCTCTGCGTGCAAATCACATTCCCCTAAAGGGTGCAGCGGTTCGGGTGGAGCTCAGCCGTCGCCCGGAATAACTACCACCTCACAAGTACGGCAGCGTGGCACTCCATCCCGATGGCGTCAGGGGGCAGGCTGGCTCTCTACGATCGGGGCCGACGCTCTCGAAGAGGGAGGTCCTGCCGGGATCTGGCCGGGTCTGCCCAACTGGACAGGACTCTGAATCGCAAACACGTCGCCGCCCTTGTAACAGCGCGCTGCGCTTGGCCACGAGGCGGTGCCCACGGTTCCACCACCCACCGTGATGTACTGGCCCTGATGTGCCACGACCTTGCCCGTGGGGTCAAGCAACACTGTCGGACGGAATTGGACCCGGTATCCAGCCGGCCACAGATAGCTGATCGATCCATCCGACGTGCACGTTCCCGAACGAGTGAGTGTGGCATGGAACGGTGCGGAAGATATGGCCTCCATCGCACCTTGCCCCGGCTTCCAGCCATCGCTCGGCAGCGGATAACTGCGGGTCCGTTTGTTGGGCATTGCCGCGAAGGCACCCGATAGAGGAAGTGCGACGCTCGCAAGAACACCAATCATCAGACATGCAGTCCATCTTCTGAACGACACTGAGGCTCCTCCCGATTCAGCCCTAAGCGTTTTGCCCAGCCACGTTATTGACGCATCCCGCTCGAGTTTGGTTCGGGTGCTCCAGTACGCCGAAGTGTTGTCCCGATGTCCCAACGTGGATTCAGGCGAACCAGGGCACTTTGGCTCGAATCAAAGTGAAGATTCCTCGCCGTGTCGATCACTCGGTTCCCTCCGAGAAGACCCACAGCGGATATTCCTGTCGAAGCACGTCCAGATGCATGCTCCACTGACGATCGGGCAGCACCTCGATGCTGTGGAGAATCACGCTGCTGCCCGAGGCTTCAAAACCCCACGAGAACCCCATAAGAGGTACGACTCGCCGTGCCTTCATCTGCGCAACCTCGTCGAGGGGGGTGGTTGCCAGGAAGCTATGCGCCACCCACTCGATGGGTTCTCGGACCGAGCGGGACGGAGCGTCAAAGAGGATCGGGCGCTGCCCGTACCAGCAGTAAGGCGAGGGGGCGTCGCCGAACAGTCCGAACGGGTCCGGCTCGAACCGCAACCCCCCGGATTCATTGTCCGTCGAACGAACGAGCTGTAGCCATCCGAGCATTGAGCGGTACCCGAGCGCTGGGTACTCGACGGTTGCAGTACAGACGGGAAAGCCTGTCGCAACCGATGACCAGCATCCGTAGTAGTCAGGATCCGTGTTCGGCACACACTGGACATGGACCCTCCCAGTTTCACCTCGCCATGAAAACCCAGCATCGAACACCTTGGCACCGTCGCTCATGACAACAGTCTCCTAGCTCCTAGCGCTCGGTTCGGACGCACGACCCAGGTTCCAACGCTCGGTCACCCTTGGAAGATGCTGACGGGTACGGTCTTGTCCGGAACGCTCGGACCCAGCCCTGATCGTGCCGAACCGCCCCCACAGACCTGGCGTTCGGGGCAGTCTGGGCATAGTGGTTCAGGCGGCCGAGAGGTACGTCAAGGGATGACGACGGACCAGGCCCCTATATGCGGTGAGCCAGGTCCGGAGCGTATCTACCTTCAGCGACGTCGCGGAAGCAGGGCGCCAATGATCCAGAAGATGGGCAAAAAGAATCCGATGAGGAACATCACCCAATGTCCCTTCCGAATAGACAGGAGGCCGAGGGTTATCAGGAGGACGACATAGATGACTGCCCACAGTCCGATGAAGCCACCACTGGTCACGTCGGCTAGTACCCGCATTTTGGGCTCCTCTCCCTGCCTGGGCATCGCCAGCCGTAGAAGGCTAGTTCTCCGACCCCTGACGGCCCATGCGACGGCCAAACTTCCGCAGCCTCAAGAGCCTCAAGGGTGTCGGGTCACACCCAAACGACCCTCCCCACGGTCGTCCCTAGACGACCGGAACGGGGCACCTGCCCATTAGGCAGACGGAATGACTACGCCGACTCCTCCTCCATCACCGCAATGGCCAATTCCAGTGCCTCAGCGATGTTGATTGCGGCTGTCATGACCCGAGCCGTCCCGATAATCGGTGCGACAGCCACGAGGACGTTCTGCGCGTCCTCGATCGTGATCCCCGCTTCGGCCGCCGGGCCGATGTTGAGGAGATACGAGGCAGGGCCGGCGTCGACCGCCGCCAGAGCCGCGAGTCGGACCAACATTAGGGCGTCAGGCGCCAACTCACACTCCGCCACCGACACAGCGGTCATGGCGGCAATCGTGTCGAGAACTGGGGTGTCTTGGGACTCACCAGGCATGGTGGAACTCCTTTGCGTCGGGGGCATTCGCGTCGGACGTGGCACACAAATGAGGACTGACCGTCGGCGGTCACGATACAACTTCCACATTTGGAGCGCCCTGCACGGCAGGTTATGTCCATTCTCTCGGCGCGTGCGCCCCCGGGGTCCAGAAATGCCGCCGAAAAATGGCCCGCTGACCCGGACCTATCTGAGAATTACGTATCGACCCCGCGAGCGGATTCAGATCTTGATAGACCTCGTCCATTGTTGGAATTACTTGGAGAGAGAAATAAATCAACGAGCGCCGGAGGTGGAGGAGTGCACAAGACCGATGCAAGAGAGATCGAACGCGAAAGGGAAATCGAGCTGGAACGGGAACGCGAGAGGGAAAGGGAGCGCCCAGGTGAGCGCGAACCTGAGCGACGCAGGAGGTAGCACGAAGTAAACACTCTCCATGCTCGACGAATCCGAAGGCGACTCATCAGGATCCGATATCCAGGGCGAGAAACGCTGGCCCATGGCCATCACCCTCGTGGTCGCCATTGCCTTGCCGTTTCTTCTACCTCCAAGGTTCAGCGTGGGTCCGAGGTGGATTATCCCCGTCTTTGAGGCGCTTCTGCTGGTAGCCCTCATGGTCACGGATCCCGGTCGTATCGACCGCCGGTCAACTGTCGTTCGGGGGCTCTCCATTGCCCTTGTCGTCATACTCGTCATAGGTGCCGCCGTCGCTACCATCCGATTGGTGGTCGATCTCATCAGGGGCGGTCCCGAAACCAACTCGCCCGGACAGCTTCTACGGATTGGCTCCGTCGTTTGGATCTACGTGATCATCACGTTCTCGTTCCTCTATTGGGAACTCGACGGCGGGGGTCCGGAAGCTCGCGCACGCTGTGCGCCGGAATACTTGGACCTAGCGTTTCCCGAGCACCTCAACCCCCATGTCTCCGGACCGGATTGGCGCCCTGAGTTCTTCGACTATCTCTACCTAGGTTTCACCGACGCAACGGCCTTTAGCCCTACCGACGTGATGCCCCTTGCCCGCTGGGCAAAACTCGCCATGGCCAGTCAGGCAACGGCTTGCCTCGTCATCATCGGTTTGGTGATAGCGCGAGCGGTCAACATCTTGAAGTAGCAGGCACAGAGAGTGCCACCTATGTGCGCGGCGTGGGGCATAACCCGAACAAGGTAGCGACACATCAAGGGCGGCTGCAGGCCGGCATCTAGAGGGACGAGGTCCTGGGCCGGTGCGAACGCTCCCGGAGGCCAGGCCCTCGGCCTCCGTAACGGGCCAGCCACGAGTTCGCCGTGTCTCGATGCACGCCGAACTTCTCGGCTACCTCGGTGACTCACATCCCTTCTCTGATCAGGGCCAGACGGCGTCATATACCGCTGTTCCACCTTGCTGAGCTCCCTGAGCATTCGCCCACATCCTGCGCCTGAACGCAGGTTGCTGGGAAGGTGTCAGGGGATACCCGGAACAACACATGGACTCAGCGCTGGACTCAGTGGGTGGGCAAGTGGGCCGCGCCTTCCGAACGCTCACGGAGGACACCGTCGTCTGGGAACGGGGCGACAAGTCGTGGCGTGTTTGACGAGACATGACGGCCCGGGTCAGGAGCATCGAGTAGCTACGCCGTCGAGTGCCGCGTCTCCCGTCGCTCGACTTCAGATGTCCCGCACCACAGTCCGACCAGCTCCGTATGATCCGCCCCTTCGCCCCGACAGGCGCCTCGCCTGTGCGACGAGGGTGTCCCAAGCCAGCCCACCGGCGGTCGGGGGCACTCATCGTGGCTACCCGGGCGCGCATCTGCGACGGGGATAAGCGGGGTCAAGGTGCCTCCTAAATACGGCAGCGGTGTCTGACCCTGCTCAAGGCCTGAGTGTTGTCCGTCCGTTGTGCTGGGTCAGTCCGGTCGGCTCTACTCCGCCGGGAGCCGCGCTGTCAGCATCGCGGATTGGGGCAGCTACGGCTGACAATCCGTGTGAGCTACAGCCGTAGCTGACCCTCGCCATTCAAGGCGGGGTCGGGTCGCCGATGCCGGTGGGGGTCACCGTGCGGCCCGATCCTGCTCCGGCCGACCCCTCGCCGTCGTGGCTGGTTGTGGGAAAGTTGTGCAGGATCGGGCCATTCGGGTCGCTGCAATCGTAGATCGCAGGAGCCAAGATTCCGGGCGCCACCTTGATCGGCAGGCCCTTGGTGAGGGGCGATCGCGCGGGGGGTGGCCGATTCAGTCACCCGCTAGGGGCTGAATCGCGGCCCGATCCCGCTCCGGTCTACCCACGACCCGTGAGCCCGATGCCCCAGCCCGGCGACCCGTGCCCTGGCTTCGTCGCCCAGCCCGGCCAGTGCTGGCAGATGACCATCGACCGGAACCCTCAGGCCAACCACCGCCACGAGGCGCCTTCCTTGACGGGCCGATGGTTCAGCCCCTCAGGCGACCGCTGGTGGCGGGTGTGGGCCTGTCCAGAACACCGCGAAGCACTGACGGGACTGCGGGAGTTCGGTGGACGGCCTTGGCCGTTTGATCCAAGGCGTGCCCAGAGAACGCGTAGCCGACAGGTCAGCCCTCCCCAAACCGGATGATCCGCCAACCGCCGCCTTCTGGACTGCGGCTCACCAAGAAGGGGTAGGTCAGCTCGAACTCGTCGCTGGCGTACGAGCCGGTAAAGACGTAGACGACGGTTTCGCTGTCAGGACCTTCCGGTCGCGGACGCCGTGAGATTTCCCAGCCGGGTTCCTTGAGGTACGAAAGGTCCATTGACGCCAGTGACGCCAGTCCCCCCGGGATGCGATCCAAGGTTTCGCTATCGACAAGTTCGCCAGCAGCTCTAAAATCGCCCTCGTCGAGCAACCGTAGGAAGGTCGCGACGGCTCGCACGGAACCGCCGGGAGCAAGATGAGCCCCGGTCTGGTTGGCTAGCTCGTCGTGGGCTTCGCTGTTTGAAGTGCCCATCATCGATCCCCAATCTCTCGCCCGTCGCCTTCGTCCACGTCTCGACATAGGGCCACGCCCACACGAGGCCGGTCCTGAGAGTGGCCGATGGACTCGCCAGGGAACGGCAAGTCATCCGCCGCAGTCTCGCGCCACCGGGGTCCAGGGCTGAGAACCGTGCCCCATGGCCGGCACTTCGGGGCTCTGGAGCTCACCCCCATCTGTATTGGCTCGAAAGCGCGTTAGGGACGACCTAAAAGCCGCCGAACCAAGGCTGTTTGCTCGTGTGTAGCCATACCGTTCTCCCACCCGATCGACGTCGTCCCCGCATGGCACCGTTATCCCAATCAGACGTAACTGCTGGCTCGTGCTCTCGCAACCGTCGATCCCCCGGCTGCATACAGGCTTGCCGCAGCGATCAGTCCAGTGGTCACTTCGATGCCCGCTAAACCGCCGCCAACCAAGCCCACCATTGTCCCGGCGATCCCGGCGACGATCAGGGCCGCCCCGAGCCAGTAGAACCCCGCAAAAAAGAGTCGGCCGAACGCGAGAAAATGTACTCCGACCACGGTGGCGAACCAGGCGATGACGTATTGGTGGCGTCCTGTCGCTCCGAGGAGCGCAGCCCCTCCAAAGAGTGCGACCACCTCCGGGACCACTATGCGTCGATAACTCGGCGACGAGAACATAGACCCCGATCGGTTCTCGCGAACGGACCGCCGCAGGCGAGCGCTCCAGAGCAAGATGACCAGCCCGACCACGATCCCGACCACGCGGACAGCCGTCGAGACCGCTCCGGAGATCCCCGACGCACTCCATTCGGTCCAGGCCAAACCGAACACGCCCGAGATCATGGCCCCCGTCAAAGCTCCCCGGTCCGGAACGGAATCCACACCACTCGCATACCCATTTCTCACGGTGCAATCAGAAAGGCGCTCCGCCTCGGGTGCCCCCCTTTCGTCGGGCTCGGGGGATACCCCCCTGGCCGTGTCAAGCGTCCCGACGTGAATGACCTGGCTACTCGTCGCTCAGTTCGGCCATTGCTTCCGGCGGCAAGGCAGGAAGTCAACTCAAACTTAGACTGAGTTCTCACTGTTAAACTGCCGTCCCGTCGCATCGCCCACTTCTCGACGTCTGGCCACGACGCACACCATCCCCCCGCTGCTGAGCACGACCACCGGCTCAGGAAAACCGATATCCCTTCAGAGCGACATAGGGAGGGGTCCCGCCAGCCGATATCGCGGACATTGGCAGCGCGAGCAATCAGAGCCTCTGCGATAGTGCTGATGTGATTCGTACGAATCGCCGCATCGACAGGCGCGTAAACGTGTTTCTCGCATGGCCTCACTCCCCTTGCTGACTTGTATGTCATACCCAGGATTAGCGAAATGATGCCGAAGGAATGAGGCAGAGCCGCAATAGGCTCGGACGGTGGGAAGGAAACATAACCGTGGTGATTTACGTGCTTGCGCTTGTCGGCGTCGTGGTCGGTGTGGACATCCTGTTCCTTCAAGTACGAAACGTGGCCGCGCCTGCTTATAAACGTTGGCATTGTCCTGGTTTTCGCCGCCTCCCACCTGCGGTTCCATCAAGCACTCGGGGGCAACTGACCGCCTCGGAGACGTCCCGCCGCAATAGTCCACAGCGAATCGGAACCGACTGGCTTTTCGATTGCACGAAAGCAACGAGGGTGGATTCGCCGATAAGTAAAACGAACGAGCCGGCGCCATCCTGTTTCCCCAACCCCCCACGGAACCGGTGCCGGCTCGTTCGCGTCCCGGGCATTCCCCAGAGGCAACTTCCATAACGGCGCTGAAGTCCGGCGATTGGGGCACCGTCGGGGACTCATTGGCAGAGGTGATTATCGTTCCGGAGAACGAGCCGAAGACTGAGAGGTGGCCAATGGTGACGGTGTACAACCTTGATCACGAATCGGTTGCCAAAATGATCCAGCTGGATCTTGCGAGCCTGGACCGAGAACCCGAAAGTCCCATCAGTGACTTTTCGTTCCACGGATGCACGGGTGGTGTCGCCGCCTTCAAAGGCCGACCACCTTGGGAGTTCCACGGCCAAGGCGACGAGCTTCTCTTCATCTTGGCAGGCGAGTCGGAACTTACACTGCTCGAGGAGGACGGTCGTTCAATATGCACCCTCTCGGCAGGCCATCTTGCGCTTGTCCCGAGAGGCCATTGGCATTCCAATAACGCACCTGGCGGAGTAACGATGCTGTGGATCACTCCCAGCGAAGGCAATGAGCACTCCTGGGAGGAGCCGAGCGTCTGACAGCTTGGGATCAGGTCTGGACTGTGTGTCGAAGAAGACAGCGAATACCTAAGCGGCCCTCATCGGCCCGAGCGCCCGTAGCCGGCGTATTGGGATACCTGTCCAGCATGAGCGAGGCCGCCCACGATCGGTGGAATACGGTTTGGAAATGACGTATGTCGACATTCACGGGCACCCCACATGGATATCGGTCGGGATCGAGAACGATGAGACGGTGTTGCTGCTGCACGGCGGCATTGTGGACAGCCGTTCTCTTCTAGATTCGATTGGCCCGGCGCTGAGCGAGCGCTACAGCGTTGCGGCATTCGATCGGCGTGGCCACGGGCGCACCGCCGATACGCCAGAGGCGCTTCATTACGACTCGATGGCCGATGAGACAATCGGTGTCCTTGAGCATCTAGATCGTCCCGCGCACCTGGTCGGCCATAGCGACGGGGGCGATGTGGGGCTCTTGGTCGCGATGCGGCGACCTGACCTGGTCCAGCGGCTCGTCATGATTGGATCGAACTTCCACCACGCAGGCCTGCTACCGATCGGCGAGCTAATAACCCCAGATGTCTATGAGATGTTCGCGACAATGTACGGCGAGTGTTCACCCGATGGACGGGAGCACTTCGATGAGTTTCTCGCCAAGGTCTACGCCATGTGGGCTTCGGAGCCCGAGCTGACTCCGACGGACCTCGCCAAAGTCACAGTGCCCGTCCTGGTTCTTGTAGCTGACGACGACGCGATCGCGCTGTCTCATACCTGCCTGCTGTACGAGTCGATTCCGGCCTCGCAGCTCGCGGTCGTCCCAGGTGCATCACATTTGCTGCCTATTGAGCAGCCCGAAGAGACGGTACGCATCATCCGCACGTTCCTTGAATCGAGCGTGCCGCCCGCGACCTTGATGCCGATCAGACGGACCTGAGCCTTGGCTCGCGGGCATCGGGTGAACTTCTGCGCCTCGTCGCCACGAAGTTTTGAGTCTCTACGAGGGGTATCTCCGTTGTGCTGACGGGGATACCCCTCCCCGATGTGTGAGGCCGGGCGGCCGGACCACCTGAGGTTCGGTTGGACCGATGTGGGGGGTGGACGTTTCGGACGGTCCAATCACCTATCCCACTGGCAAAATACAGGGGAGAGAGGGGCCCAGACAGCGAAGCGGCAGCCGAACCGCCGCGCACACCCGCACCGACCGGCACCGGGCCCCCGACGCCCGACAGCCGCCACCCGAAACCCCGGACAGAGCGGCGCGGGGAGCGGAGCGCGGGGACTACGGGCTAGCCGCACCTGGCCAGGCAGGTCCTGGAGCACCGCTGTCGGGCTACGCGGTCAGGCCACATCTCGTCAAACCCATGCAGACACGTGAAGCGACCTAAGCCTACGAAGACGCCGTTGAGGATTCTCACTGAGATCGAGATCGCACGGCTAGCCGGTACGATCGACCTTCGATTCCGAGCGTTGGTCTACCTGGCCTGTTATGCGGGTCTTCGAGCCGGAGAACTGTTCGGGCTGAAGTGGAGCAGCGTCGATCTTCGGAGTCGGAGGGTGATGGTGTCCAACGCCGTCGTCGAGACCAACGGTCAACTTCACATTGATCAGCCGCCAAAGTCAGATGCGGGACGGCGGACAGTTCCCCTGTCTCGGGAAGCGGCAAGGGCGTTGGTGAAGCATGCCGAGATGTTCGGAAACCGATCAGACGACTACGTGTTACCGAACGAGGACGGCAATGCGATGCGATTGAGCAACTTCCGGAATCGCTACTTGAAACCTGCACTCAAGCGGGCTGGCATGGACCCGTCGTTCCGCATTCTCGACCAGCGCCACACGGCTATAAGTCTGTGGATCAAGGCAGCAATCAACCGAAGGACGTTTCGGTGCATGCTGGCCACACGTCCGTCTTCACATTGGATCGTTACGGCCACCTGTACCCGGACAACGGGGACGCGTTCTTGCGTGCCCCGGACGCTGCAACCGACAAATCGCTCGGAATCTCGGGGCACGACTCAGGGCACGAAGTTGTCTGTAAATGACACGCCGTGCCCCTGACCTCCCCCCGTCACTGCTCGCGACTTCGGTCGACAAACTGGTTTCCAGGAGACTCAGTGGCGAAAGACACACACGTCGATTAATCTCTCGGACTAGGAGAGTTCATCACGCTAGACGGATCACGCTAGACAGATCACGCTAGACAAGGGATAGATCGTCGAGGGCATGGGCCGCCTGGTGGCGGCGCGCGGCCCCGAGATACCGACTGGGCGCTTCGGTTTGCTCGCGCTACTTGGAGTCACCACGCCATTGAAGGAAACCGGATGACTGAGGTCGGCGGTCTACAGGAACCAGCGCTGTCCACCGATGAGGCAGGCGCAGACCTGCTCCTTCGCCCGCCGACGAGTTTCAGTTCGGCGACCAGACGAAGGACAATCACCGGCCTGGGCATCCTGAGCTTGGCGGCACCGGTCGTGGTGTACCTGTGGTTCATCCACCGCTATGGAGTCAACGTGCTCTGGAACGACCAATGGGACGACGTCAATGTCGTCGGGCACGCGCATGCAGGCAACTTGAGTCTGGCCACGCTGTGGGCGCAACACAACGAAAACAGAGTCTTCTTCCCGAACCTCATTGTCGTCGTGCTCGGCGACACAACGCATTTCAATATCGTCATTGAGGAGTACGTGAGCGCGACGATGCTGATCGTCGCCACTGGACTGTTGATCCTGACTCACCGGCGCCGACGCCCGTCGACGCCCTGGTTCTTCTATTGCCCGGTGGCCATCCTCATGTTCTCGTTGCTGGGTGGAAGTTCCTATTACGGCGGTGGCAACACACTCTGGGGTTTCCAAATGGCCTGGTACCTGGTCCTGTTGGGTCTGGCTGTAACCCTGTTCCTCCTGGATCGGCCGAGCCTGACCTGGCTCGTACTGGCTGGAGCGATGGCAGCTGCAGTGGTCGGCAGCTTTTCCTCGCTGCAGGGGCTTCTGATCTGGCCGTCGGGCTTGGTGCTTCTCTATCTACGCCGTCGGCCCTGGCGCATGATCGTCATCTGGATCATCTCTGCCATCGTGACCGGAGCCATCTATTTCTATAACTACAACTTTGCGTGGGTCTCTGGGCCCTCGTATTGGGTGACCCATCCGTTTGGTGCGACGAGCATCTTCCTGTTCTCCGTTGGGAACAACATCACGGGCCAAGAAGTCACAGCGACCCCGACGGGCGCCGACCTCATCCTGGGAACGCTCATTCTGGTCGTTGCCGTCTGGCTCGTCATCTCGGGTCTCCGCCGTGATGAAAGATTTGGAAGCCCACTCGGCGTCAGCTTGATCTGTTTCGGCCTGCTGTTCACTGCGATACTCACCTCCGGACGAGCCTGGGCTGTGGGTGTCGACGCCCGGTACGCGATGTTCGAGATAATCCTATGGGTCGGGTGCTACCTGGCGTTGCTCGAGCGACCCAACAGGGGACTCAGGGACACGGGAGCGTACCTGTTGGGGAGGATCGACAACTGGTTCGGCACTCCCGGCCGGCCGATTGACCATCGGTCACGGAACGCGCCTTGGGCACAGATGGTCACCGTGGCGGTCCAACTGTTTCTGGTGAGTCTCATCCTCGTACAGGCCGTCCTCACCATCCCAAGCGGCATCACCGATGCCAGCGCCTGGCACCAGCGTCAGCTTGTCGCGGCCGACGTTGCTGTGAACATCGACGAAGCGGGCGACGCTCTCGTGCAGAATGTGTTGGGCGGTAACGAACCTTCGTTCGTCCGCGAGATGACGGCCACCGCTCGCTCCGAGCATCTCAGCCTGTTCGACACGCCCTTGGCCATCGAGGATACGCGCCGAGGTCTGTTCCCATCCCTTCAATCCAGCATCTTGGTCCCTTCGGACGGCGCCACCGTGTCGGGAACCCAACCCCTCGATGCCGGCGTTTTCGTCTCTCCGGCCGGGTGGAGGGTGCAGTTCCGCATTACCGGACAATCGTCGCACCTCGCGCGCGTCCTGTCTGCCAAGGACAGCGGCCTGGGTTGGTTGGCCTTTTGGGATACAAACGCGGTTGCCGACGGAAGCTATGAGGTGCGGAGCGTGCTCGTCTACCCTGACCAGTCGAGGGCCGCGAGCGACCCCATATCGGTGACAGTCGAGAACAAGAAAACGACGTGATGGCCATTTCGCGTCGATACCAGCCCGATGGCTGACTCAAATCGCCCTTCTCTAGGGCCTGACGAGCGCAGGAGGTTCACCATGAGTCGAGAAGTCGAAGCTGGAACTGCCAGATGGTCCCATTGACCGGCACGGTCCGGCTGACCCAGCCCTGCGCCGAGCGGTCTTCGTTCACCACACGCAGGTCAGCGGCCAGTTCGGGTTGGCCGCGTGCTGCCCTCGCCTCGAAGCGTTGGGCCGGCGTGGCCATGCCCAGGCTCTGATGCGGTCGCGTGGTGTTGTAATCACCCACCCAGGCGTCGAGTTCATTTTGGGCCGCTTGCTGGGAGGAAAAGATCTGCCCGCCCAAGAACTCGGTGCAGTGTGCGATGGAAGCGCTCGATCTTGCCAGTGGTCGTCGGCGACGCCGGCGCGGTGAGGCGGTGGGTGATGCCGTTCTCCCGGCAGATCTTGTCGAAGAGCACTTCGCTCGGGGTCAGGCCGAAGCGATTGGTGAAGACCTTGCCGTTGTCGGTGAGGATCTCTTCGGGCACGCCGTGACGTTCGAGTGCCTGGGCCAAGAACGCGCAGACCGCCCGTCCGGTGGCGCGGACCATGACTCCCGCACAGATGCAATAGCGGGAGTGGTCGTCGACGCCGGTGAGGACCTTGCACTCGGTGCCGTCGTCGAGGAGCACCCCGCCCACCACATCCATCTGCCACAGCTCCATCGGGCGCCCCCGCTCCCAGCGTTTGTAGGTCGGGAGCTTCTTGCGGGTCGCCTTGGGTTCGATCAGGCCGTGACGGAGCAAGGACCGATAGATCCCCGAGACCTAGGGGAGCGGTGACACCGCTTCTCGGGCCAGCTGGTGTCGCAGGCTCATCGGGCCCCAATGGGCCGGTTCCGCCGCAGCTCGAGGACCCTGGCCTCGATCACTGCGGGCATTTGGAGGGGTGAGGTCTTGGGCCGATGCGATCGATCTCGCAGACCCTCGAGGCCCTCGGCCTCATAACGGGCCAGCCAGGAGTGCACCGTGTCTCGATGCACGCCGAACTTCTCGGCTACCTCGGTGACCCGCATCCCTTCCCTGATGACGGCCAAGACGGCGTCATAACGCTGTTCCACCTTGCTGAGCTCCCTGAGCATTCGGCTACCTCCTGCGCCTAAACGCAGGTTGGTGGGGCAAGGTGTCGGACATCAACCGAACACGCGTCGGGGATCATCCGAACACGCGTCGGAAGTCTCCCGAATAGGAAATGCCGGAGTTCACCCGGAACTACACACCCCTTCAGTCGGCCGCCCGGGTCTCGATCCCGGCACCTTGGGATCCAATAATTGGGATATCTACCGGTTCACAGCGGTGCGTTGCAGCAGTTCAGAGAGGGTGCGTCGTTCAGGCGAGACCACGAGAATACGCCGAAGTCGATTCCCTGGGCTACAAGATTGGCTGCAGTTCCGGCAGAAACCCCCCTGCGTGCTTCAACACCATCGTCACCATCTGACGTCGATACGTCAAGCCAGAGATCCATTGTCCCTACGCCCCCTACCTAATCAGGCACAACTGGGCTACCCCGTAGCTTTAAAATGGAGCCAAGATTGTTCAACGACCAGTGATGAGTTTCCCGCTCTGGCGGAGTTCTCAATAGACGCCCTGACTGAGGTCGTGGACGCCGACTGAACATTCAGAGCCGGGGTGCTGGAGTTGAACTGTTGGCGGATTGTCGATTTCATTTTTCGTACTTCATGCAGATCGGTGCGCGAGCGCAGTTCGGGTACCCACCGTTTGAGGAACTGGACGCAAAGCCGGAAGCGACGCCGCTCGACCTCGTAGCCGGGCGACGGTCGGTAACCGCCCAGCCGGTCGCCGTACTGCGAGATTCACCTGAGACGGTGACAGCCTCAGACGGCGTCTTGATTTGACCCTTTCTGATTACTGTGCTCGGGCGGCGGCATATGAGCTGGTTCTTCATACCCAGTCTCGCTCGTCCCCCTCGCTTAGGGCGCTTACTTCGTCGTACACCCTTGAAGGAAGATCCCAACAGCGCACATGAGTCGGGGGTCGAGTTCACCAACATCCCCCCACCAACCAGTGATCCAGTTTGTGATGGTGAGCGTGAAGGTGGCAGTGAGAATCTCTGCTAGCTGCAGAGGATCACTTATCGAGTTGATTTCGCCGGTCGCTTGACCCTGGCCGAGCAGCTCAGCCAGCAGGACGAAGTTCTCCATGTCCATCTCCATCGCTCGACCGGTCGAGCCACTAAACATGCCAGTTCGACCAACCACGTTGGCCATGAACGCCCGATCATCAGCAAACAGCTGTCCGATCACACTGACGAGTTCGCGCACGCGCCCCGAGACTGATTCGTCCGAACGCCCAAGGAGTTCTCGGAGATAGATGGCGTAGAGCGCTTTGAACTCCAGCTCAGATTCACGCAGCACGGCTTCTTTGGTCGGGAAGTAGTTGAAGAACGTGGCCTCAGACACCTCGACCTGCTCGATGATGTCCCTTACCCGGGTCTGCTCAAAGCCTCGCTCCCGGAAAAGTGTCATGGCCGTTCCGTAGAGCCGCCGGCGCATCTGCTCCTTTTTCTGCTCTCTGAGGCCCATATTGGTGTCACCGTAAAGATAGGGTTGAAAGATTATTAGGGTAACACTAATGATATACCCATGGCAGACGTCGGCTTCATGTCAGCAGTCAAGTTGACCCAGTCTCTGCGAAATGGGCACATTTCCAGCAGGGAGTTGTTCGAGCACTACCTGAGCCGTATCGAGACCCATAACCCGGCCCTCAATGCCGTGGTCACCTTGGATTCCGAGCGAGCTCGAGCCGAGGCCGACGCTGCGGACGCTGCTTTGTCTCGGGGGGAGGCGCTTGGCCCTCTTCATGGGCTGCCCATGACCGTCAAGGATCACTACGCCACGTCGGGAATGCGCACGACCGGTGGTAATCGTGCGACCAGACGCTTCGTTCCCGATTACGACGCAGTGCCTGTGGCCCGTCTGCGGGCGGCGGGGGCCGTGATCATGGGCAAGACGAACATGCCTCGTATGGGCGCCGATGTGCAGACCTACAACTCGATTTTTGGAACGACCAACAACCCCTGGGACCTCAAGCGGACCCCTGGAGGATCATCTGGCGGCTCGGCCGCTGCCGTGGCAGCTGGCCTCACTGGGCTCGAAGTCGGGTCGGACATTGCCGGGTCGCTCCGGATCCCCGCTCACTACTGCGGCGTGTACAGCCACAAGCCGACCTTTGGTCTCATGCCGAACCCATTTGGTCCCGAATCTCCTCCGGGATACCGGGCCGACCACGATATGGCTACCCCGGGCCCCATTGCTCGCTCGGCTGATGACCTCGAACTCGCTCTTGATGTCCTAGCTGGTCCCGACGAGGCCCGCTCGGTCGCTTGGCGACTCGAACTTCCGGCGGCACAGCGTTCCTCGCTGGTTGACTATCGCGTCGGTGCCTGGCTTGACGATCCTGACTGCCTCACTGACCCCGAGGTGCTGGCGCCCCTCCAAGCCACAGTTGATGCCTTGCGCCGAACCGGTGTCGCAGTTGATGAGAACGCTCGACCCGGTTTCACCTTGAAGGACTCCTTCCGCAACTTCCAGAAGCTGCTGTACGGGGCAATCTGCCATGGGCTGCCGTTCGCCGGCTTGTGGCCCACGAAGGTGCCTTGGTTCTTCACCCCGCCCGTCCCAGGGGACAACCAGGTGTCCCGGGTGCTTCGCTACGAGGGTGCCAGCCACCGCGACTGGATCCTGGCCCATGAGGCCCGCCAGGAGTATCAGCAGGCGTGGGCTGCCTTCTTTGAGCGCTACGACGTCTTGTTGTGTCCGGCCAGTCCGGTGGCGGCCATCGCCCACAACCACCACTTCGGCGGAGCCATCATCTTTCGGGCCATGCGGGGAGGTGGTCGCCGGCGACCGTATGTGGACCAAATGACGTGGGCCGGAATGGTTGGGCAGTCCTATCTACCGGCCACGGTCGCGCCGGTCGGAACCACCCCCGATGGACTACCCGTCGGCGTCCAGATTGTAGGTCCGTACCTTGAGGATCGCACCACGATCGACTTCGCTCGCCGACTCGGAGGCGTGATTGGTGGATTCAAGCAAGCGCCTGGCTATTGAGGTGGTCGTCCTCCTCGCCTTGTGTTCGGCGGACCGAGCATGCTCGGATCTCACGAGGGGCGGAGGCCCCGTCCCTTCATCGCATCAGAAGTGGGTGTCACCGTGCGGCACTTCGGGGGCGCGCTGTTCGTCGAGACGCATCCAAGCGGGAACCGCTAAGCGTCGTATTCAGCCTTCGACATATGCCACATTCGCTTCTGCGTAAACCTCTTGCTTTGGCATTCAGCACAGGTGCTGAGCTGAGCCACGGCGTCGGCCATCGACTCATTCGACGTCGCCACTTCATTGAAGCTAGACGCAGTCGATGGACCCCCACCCAACACGGGAAAGCCTTTAGGGTGCGGCTTTGAGTAGTACTTGGAAACCTTCCACCTGTAGCCGCAGTTGCTACAAGTGCGCACAAGGGTCGGCCGAGACAACGCTCGAATGAATCCCCGAATGCCGCCGTTCTCGCTCATGCAAACAACCTTAGAACCAACGCGCCGGGAGAACTCGGTGTACCCGCTCTAGCGTGCCCCAGTACGCCGGGACGGTGAGATAGCCGGTAGGTACACTCCCGAAATGGATGTAACGGAGTCCGCAGGGGTCGTCCGAGCTGCGCCGTCGGTCGAGTTCCTCCCGGTGAAACTTGATGGGCGGCAGGTCGGTGTCCTCACCGTTGACTCCCCGGGAGTGCGGGACGAGTGGGAAATGCATCCCGAACAAGACGAACTGTTGTACCTCCTCGACGGTGCCATTTATGTTTTCCTCCGAGCCGATTTTGGGAAGTCCGAGGAGGACAGGCTGCACGTCAGGAAAGGGCAAGCTTGCCTTATTCCAAAAGGGATGTGGCACCGCCAAGTGGTTATTGCTCCGTGCAAGATGTTGTTTCTAACCCCGGAAACGGTGCATCGTCCTTATGCCCCCGAATCCGGGTGGAGCGAACCGACCCACTGATCTGAGACGACTGCCCCAGTATGCCGGGACTGGGTGCGCCATCCGCGGCACTTCGAGGGCAGGCCGTCTACGAGCGTCAAAGGTCCGTTGCGTTGCTCTACCTAGGCCGGAATCACTCGAACTACTCGGCCCCCGCAACAGGCTGCAGCCAATGATGCCTGAAGGGCGCATGCAGCTCAGCCGTGGGCACCGGGAAGTCAGAATCCGCGAAACTGCCGACCGCCACTACCAGGACAGGACGACCTCCGAAAGTCCAAAACACTGTTGATCCGCACGTCGGACAGAAGTGGTACTTGACCTCGTCACCATTGGATGTTCCTACCCCGTTGACTTCCAGCCCGTTGTAGATGTTCGTGTCGCCCGTGATCGTGACGCCCTGAGTAATTGGGAAGACAGCGCTTACTTGGAAGACACTTCCCGTTCGCTTCTGGCAGAAATCGCAGTGGCACGTCACTACGGCGACCGGTTCGTTCTCAACCGTGACTTGCACCCGCCCACAGGCGCATTCGGCGGTTCGAGGCATGGCTCAATTGTTCCCATAAATCTTCGCGGTTGGGCAACCCCCTAGCTGTCCCAGTACGCGTTCGTTACCCTGGGAGTCCTCGACAACCCGTGGCCAAGCTAGGCAAAACAGATGTAGCAACGGGGCAAGCCTCGCTCGCCGCTTCAGCCCATCACAGACATCGCCGACGCCCCATGAAATGTTGCTATCAGACTGCCCCCTAACGCTGCCGGGGGTGGGCACCGATCGGCACCGCTTCTGGAATCCGTCAACCCATAGTTCGCCTCGCCGCCCTGCTAGGTGTAACTGTTGGACTGCTTCGGACGGAATCGCGAGATGTATAGACCAAAGGCGATCAACCAAATCGTCACCGGGTACGCAGCGATCCGCTCCATCATTCCGCGACCAATGCCAAAGGACTTGTGCGAAGCGAAACACAACAATGCGGCCAGCGCCAGGCTGCTGAAGATCAGCATGGAGCGCCGCATGGACTCCGGCAGAGTGAGTACGCCCCCAAGCACGAGGATCGCGACGTTGCCAATCGCGATCGCGAGAAAAGCTCCAATGATGTGCATGGTCCGATACTCGTTCTCGGGAAAGAATCCGACGAGGATCGAACCGAGGCCTGCCAATGCCATCAAGCCGAATCCGAACATAGCGGCGCGTCGCTCGCGGGGGACTCTCTGGGTGAACTCGTGGTAAAGCAGAACCGAGCCGATCACCATGATCAAGCCGAGCAGGAGGAATCCGGCGTAGTCCATCAGCCACCAACGAGGTGAGCACATCCCCGGAGAGCCATAGCCACCGCAGCTGGTTTCGCCCAGATCGCTAATCGAGTTTGAGATCAAGCTGTAACTGGGGATAAACACCCAAGCCGCGATGATCTGAATCACGAAGTAAAGCGCTGAGGCCGTGAAGATGGCCGGCCCAAACGACGGATGGTTGTCGTGTAGTTCTCCTATCCATCTGACGATCTGATAGTTACTTTGGTACGGAATGTTCACAGAATCGCCTGGGTCTTTGCTTTCCACCCACCCTCCTCGCCACTGGTCTCTGGTCGGACCCTCTTTAGCGCACTTGTCGGGACAACATCCGCCAGGACATTGCAGAGCCAAAGAGAGCTGGATCCTTCACGATCCGTCCCTCGAAGTCATGCTCTATCTCCGGACGAGGTGCCCCCGTACATTGCCGGGACTGGGACCGGGACACATTCGTCTGCACGTAGCTCGCCGAGCTGCTGGACTAAGAACCGTGAACGAGGCCCGATTGATTCTCACCTGCGGGTTGCCTGGAGCAGGTAAGACCGAACTGGCAAAGCGGCTCGCAGCGGTCCGGGGCGCGGTGCGCCTTACGAAGGACGAATGGCTTTGGGCCCTCGACTCCACTCCTTGGGACGAGCCGACCCGGGAGAAAATCGAACGCGAACTCTGGCGCCTTGCCCGGGAAATCCTGTGCCTCGGTGTGAGCGTCGTTCTCGACTTTGGGCTGTGGGCTCGAATCGAACGTGATGAGATGCGATCAGCAGCTCGCGATCTTGGCGTCAGCGTCGAACTCCACTACCTCGAGGTGGCTCCCGACGAGCTCTGGCGACGCATAGAGGCACGCAACACGGAGCCGCCCTGGGAGGGCCACCCGATCCGCCCAGCGGACCTCGACGGGTGGCTGCGCGTCTTCCAGGCGCCCGATGCGGCCGAGTTGGCCTTGTTCGACTTCCCCCCAAACTCAAATTGAACCGCCCACAAAGTGCCGACACCGAGCAGCTCGGCCCCTATCGTGAGTGCCCCCATTCGCCAGCCCGGGGTCATTCCGGTGGCCGCTCGTCGATCTAGCGTTGGGGCCATGGCCCGCAAGGCTGGCCCGAGCGACGAGGACTACGACAGTGCCCGCCCGCCTCGGTCTGCTCGGTCTGACCGCAGGCGAGGACGCTGAAGTGGACTCCATCATGGAGCAGCTGGCCGCCTTGCACCCTCGCAACAACACCTTCCCGGCTGAGGTCCTGCTCGAGCTGGCCGCCGAGGCCATCGAGGAGTCCGGAGCGTCACCGGCCGACCCGATCCAATACGAGGGGATGCGCGAGCGCCATCTCCCCGAGTACCACTTCCGTGGCAAGTCTCAGCAGCACAAGAGCCACTATGCCCTCATGGCTGCCGCCATGATCCGGGCCGGCGTCTATCCCGACCTCCTCGACGAGGCTTACGGGCGGGGCATCGACGACATGTGGACGTACGCCTTCTACGCCCTGGTTCTCTACGGCCGCGTCGCCGCCGAGCGGACGGGACGACCGCTTGAGGACATCGCAACCGCACTCGCCGAGCGGCGGGGCCTCGACTTGGAGGACTCCTAACCGCCGGCCACGAAGGCCACCACGACATAGGCGGCATGGCGATCGAAGTTCTCCCTTCGACGGTCGTAGATGGTTGTCGTCCTCGGATCTGCGTGACGCGCTGCGATCTGGACGTCACGCAGAGGTACCCCCGCGTCGAGCGCCGCCATGATGAAAGCAGCTCGGAGCATGTGGGGATGGACGGTCGCGAGGCCGGCCCGCTTGCCGATGGAGCGGACCCAGCGATGTGCGGTGCGACGGTCGAGCCGCTGGCCATCATGGCGGTGCAGGATCGGCCCCTGGCATCGCTCGCCGAGAGCGAGGTCGATGGTCCGGGCCACCCTCGGAACTAGGGGGATCACCGCCGGCTTGTTGCCCTTCCCGATAATGAGCAGGGTTCGATGACCCCGGTCGAAACTCAGGTCTTCGGCGTTGGTGGCACAGGCCTCGCTCACCCGCAGCCCGTTGAGGCCCAGCAAAGCGGCAAGGGCGGCGTGGTCGGGGTCGTAGCGCTCGGCAGTGAAGAGGAACCGGCCGAGCGAGGCCACGTCCTTCGCTTGGGTAGACCTTGGGCCGGCGGGCGTACTGCGCCGGGTTCGATGGGATCCGGCCGTGGATGTGTGCAAAGCGATAGAAGCCGCAGATGGTCGACAGCCGCCGGTCGATGGTCGATGGTCGATGGTCGATGGTCGATGGTCGATGGTCGATGCAGCTAAGCCTCGCTCCTCCATGGCGCTGCGCCACAGCTCGATATGCGCCCGTTTTGCCTCGAGCACGGCGAGACCGACGTCGTCGCACCACTGGAAGAATGTGCGCAGGTCATAGCGGTAGGTCTCAAGGGTCCGACCGCTGTAGCGCGCCAGGTACGCCGCAGCGGCCATTTGGGCCTGGGCGAACGGATCGGCGTCACGAGCGCTTACCAGCGTTACTGAACTTGAGATCGGGGTCGGCATCGCTTCCTACTTGTGTTGAGGAAGACAGCGAATACCTATGTGGTAGTCAATGCCCAGGGCAACCCGAGCCGGGGGTCTGGGGCACTCAATACGAGCCTCACCATCTATTCTCGAACCTGTGCCGCCCATCACGTGGATGGTCATGAGCCGCGATGTTTCGCACTCCATTCGAGTGGTTGATCAAGCGGTCGCGATTGCCGTAATGATCCTTGACGTCGACACCGGCCTTATTCGAGGCCTCTCGGTGGCGGAAGACGTCCCTGACGCACTTTCACAGGCCGTTGAACGCGCACTGAACAAGCCGGCAGGTTCGCTCTCCCCTGGGTACCCTCAGCGAGTTCTGGCAGCTGTCGGTTTGGGTGAGTGCCGCTGAACTCGGTCGTCAACCGGGTCTGAACCTCATTCCGCCCATCGATGAAATCGTGCCAGGCGGCGAAGCCGAGGAGATTTTCGACCTATTCGTTGATTCCATCTCGTAGCTTCGCCTCCTGGCAGGCCCGCTCGGATGACCTGGACGATTAGACGTCACCGTCCCGGCGACGCTCCTATCACTTGTCAACCCCTCTTCGGGGTTCGGGAGTTGAAACAGCGGACAGAACATTGATGAGTCACCCGAGTCGAGGACAGGCTCTTATTTAGTCACGCGGTTTCGAGATGGTGGCCCGAGCTGAGGTCGGCGAATCGCTGGAAAGTCAGCCCCGAGGGACGACAGAACGGGGGAAAGCCAGACCCTGAGCTCGGGGATCTAGGCGCGAGGCAAGTAGCGATAGACCTCGCGGGCGACGTAGCGCTTCAAGATGCGGATGACCTCGTGGGTGGTCTTGCCCTCCTTGACGCGGCGTTCGAAGTAGAGCTGTGTCTCGGGATCGTGGGCGATGCGCACCATGACGATGCGCCACAGCGCACTGTTGGCCTGCCTTGAGGGCTGCGTCCCAACCCACCCGAGACATTTCACAATGGAGTTGGCCGGCCGTCCAACGGCCGGCATAGATGCGCCTTGAAGCGCGTTCAATGAGGCGGATCGAAACGAGCGAGATTGGTCAACATGAACGGCGAGGACCTTCTCCGCCCGGCCGAGGCGGCGGCGTTGCCGCCGTCCGAGGGGAAGGGCGGTTTAAAGCAGTACAGAAGAACGCGGACATTTGGAGTCTGATCTGGAAGCAGTACAGAAGAACGCGGACATTTGGAGTCTGATCTGGGGAAAGGTCTCACCCTGTTTTCTGTTCGGTGTTGCTCGCACTGTCTCTCTGTTCATCGATGTTGCTCGCTGTGTCTTCCGCTCCAATGCCTCCATGTCTCTCCCTTGTCGTCGACCCCTCAACGCTCCTGCGCATCCCATCTCTGCGTGGGATCTCTCGTGAGAGTGCGTCGTCTCTCTTCCACAAGTTGTCGTTTCTGCTGAGGGACGTCATCGGACTCGGATTTTCACAAGCCTCTGAGCTGGATGTTGTTCGGTTTTGCATTTTCCAGCGGCTCTTATAGGTAGGGAAGGAATTTCCTTCCGAACTCGGGGGAACCGCTATGGATGCATCGATACCGGAGTCGGAGGCCCGCGCCAACGCCGCGGAACCGCTTCTGGTGACCGCCGAGCAGGCCGCGACATCGCTCTCCATTTGCCGCACAAAGGTCTACGAGTTGCTGCGCAACGGCGAGCTCGAGTCCGTGCAGATTGGAACGACTCGCCGTATCCCGGCTGCAGCGTTGGCCGAGTACGTCGAGCGACTCCGAGCTGGACAAACAGTTCCAACGGATGCGTGGCCGCTGCATCAGACCATTCTCCGGCGGGGACGGAACGACTGAGACAACGAACTGGGAGACTTGGACATGGCCACGGGACGCCGAGGGAAAGGCGAGGGATCGATCTACCGCCGGCGCTACGGCCAGTAGGTCGGAAGTGTGGACCTCGGACTCCAGGGTGGCAGACGCCGTCGAAAGTCCGTCTACGGCAAGACCCAAAAGGAAGTTCGAGACAAGTTGCGGGCGCTGCAACGAACCGTTGACGCTGGGTCGCTCCCGCCCCCGGCAAACCTGACCGTCGCCCGCTACCTCGAGGACTGGCTCGTTCGGTTCCTCCCTGGGACTGTGAGCCCGCGCACTGAAGTCATCTACCGCAATGCCATCTATCGGTACGTGGTGCCGACCGTCGGCTCCGTCAAGCTGCACCAGCTCTCCCCCGCCCACGTGAGCGAAATGCTGGTGACTCTGGAAGCGCAGGGCTATGCCCCCGAGACGCGTCGCATTGCTCGGGCTGTTCTGCGGCGGGCCCTTCGCCGGGCCGAATAGGAGGGATTTCCTGACCCGCAACGTGGCTGCGATCGCCGACGGGGTGAAGATCCCACGGCGTGAGGGCAGGACGCTGACGCCCGAGCAAGCCCAAGCGTTTCTACGCGAGGTGAAGGATGACCGCCTCGAGGCCGCCTACGTGGTGGCCCTCGCCCTCGGGCTACGAAGAGGTGAGTTGCTCGGGATCTCCTGGGACGACTTGAACTTGACGGCCGCATGCCGCTCGTCCGAATCCGCCGGCAATTGCTGCGCCACAGCGGGCAAGGCGTCCTCCTGGCCGACCTCAAGACGGCCGGCAGCCGTCGCACGTTGCACTTGTCCCAGCCACTCGTCGACCTCCTGCGGGTCCATCGGGCCCGTCAGAACGCGGAGGAGCAGGCAGCTCGCATCTGGCGCAACCCAGCCAACTTGGTGTTCACGTCCACCATCGGACCCCGCTCGACCCCGAGGCCTTCGGTCGTACGGTGCCGAGGATCTGCAAGCGGGCCGGCCTGGGGCACTGGAGCATCCACGAGTTGCGCCATTCGTGCGCCTCACCTCCTCCTGGCCATGGGCGTGCCGCTCGAGGTCGTTTCCGACACGCTGGGGCACGCATCCATCCGAGTGACGATGGACGTCTACGGCCACCTGCTGGCGCCCTCACGAATGCTCGCAGCAGAGGCGATGCGCCGGGCCCTATGGATCGACGAGTTGCCCGACTTCGCCCCATTGGCTACAGAACTGGCTACAAACCGAGCTAAGGACGATCCCGGCAACGGCGTGATCTGGGATTCAGTGGGCTTCAGTGGGCCGCCCGGGTCTCGATCCCGGCACCTTGGGATTAAAAGTCCCCTGCTCTTCCGGATGAGCTAGCGGCCCGCGACTGCAAGATAACTGACGAACGGCCTACGTCCGGGCGGATCGGTCCTCAGGCGATGGCTGTCAGCATCGGCACGACCGGCCCCCATATCGATTCCAGCCACTGCGACGGCTCAGGACCGGTCGCACGGATCTCGATCGCCTGGACGCCCGCGCCATGAAGCGCCTCGGCTTCACGCACGATGGCGTCTGGTCCGGCGTCGTCCTCCAGCCCGTCAGCGCCGTTACCTCGACCTCCGCAAAGTCACGGCCGATGGTGTCACACTGACGCCGCAACACATCGACCTTGTGGGTGACGGTCTCCACGTCCCCGATGATGTTGCAGGCGTCGGCGTAGGCAGCCACGAGGCGCCGAGTCTTGCGTTCGCCACCACCACCGACGAGCACCCGCGGCCTGGGCGAGCTGACCGGCTGGGGCGAGCACAGGGTCTCGGCCAGTTGGTAGTGCGTTCCCGTGTACGGCCCGTTGTCGTCGCTCCACATCTGGAAGCAGATCTGCAGCGTCTCCTCGAGCCGCTCGTAGCGCTCACGCAACGGTGGGAACGGAACACCCAGCCCCCGATGCTCCCGCTCGTACCACGCGGCCCCCAATCCGAGCTCGGCCCGACCTCGGGACAGGACGTCGAGCGTGGTGACCGTCTTGGCCAGGAGCCCGGGGGGCGGTAGGTCACGCCGCCCACCAGGAGCCGAAATCGCAGTTGCCCCGTCTTGGCGGCGGCGAAGGACAGTGCTGTGTATCCCTCGAGCATCGGCTCTTCGGCAGGCCAGAGCATCTCCATCTGGAACCAGTGGTCCATCACTGACAGTGTGCGCACGCCGATTGTCTCTGCCGTCCGGGCCAGGTGAAGCGGGGCACATGGATGTCCACCTGCATGTCGTCCTCCAGTCGCTCGTCTCGAGGGTACCCATGGTCTAGCCGTCAGTCGGGTCGGTGTGGGCCTGATCGAGGTCGGACGGCGGTCGGAACCGCCATGGTCCACGTCCGACAACCGCCGCTGACCGTAGGCTGCTCTTATGCATTCGACGGGGTTTCGACGCTCAGCCGCGCTGGTTCTCGCTATCAGCGCGACGCCGATCATGCTCGGCGTCCTGTCGGGAAACGCCGCCGCGCAGGACACGACCACGACGGCGGCACCCGTCACGACAACCACGGTGGCGCCGACGACCACATCAACGGTGCCCCCGACGACCGCGCCCACGACGACGACACTTCCAGCGACCACGACGACACGAGCCCGCCCGACCACAACCACGTCCCACCCCACGACCACGACCACGACGGTCGCCAAGACGACTTCAAGCTCCAAGACATGGGGATGGGTGCTCCTGGCCGTGGTCATCGCCCTTGCGGCGGTCCTCGTCGGCCTTCTGATCGCCCGCACCAGGCGGCAGGGGCGTGAGATGGACTGGGAACGCTCGGTGCGGCCCGCCGTGACCGCCGCCGAACTGGCGAGAGAGCTTGTCCTATCGCAATCGGATACCGACGAGGCGCAGCGTCGAGCCAACGTCGCGGTGCAGGTCGACGACGCCGTGGACGGTCTGGAACGCGCTGCCGAAGCGGCGCCCGATGCGGAAAACCGGGCGCTCTGCATGCGCTGTGCGGACAGCTTGCGCGGCCTCGCATTCGCCGTGGAGGCGGACCACCTGCTGCGTTCCGGCGGTGCGACCCCAACCGGGGAGCAGTTGGCCTCTGCCGACGCGGCTCGACGGAACCGCTCGGCCGAACTGAATGCCGCGCTTGAAGACCTCAAGCTGGCGATCGCGCCCAAGAGGTAGCCCTCCCCGTCGCCGTGGCCACTGTCCGCGGACGACGGAGATCCGACGAATAACTACTCCGCCCGCAACATGATGGCGGTTGGCGTGCGCGCCGCACTTCTGGCTGGTAGCGCCGCCACGAGGTTGGCCAACAGCACCGTGCCCACAGCGACCAGGACGACCGACGGGACGGACACCGTGGGGTAGGGCACCGCGCTGATCTGCTGGGCGAAGAGGTCCCAGAGCCAACGCCCGACCAGGTCTTGAGGGGGATCCCGATCACGATCCCGACGACGGCAGCCGTCGTTGCTTGCCAGGCGACGGCCGCGGCCAATTGGCGTCGCACAAGCCGACGGTCTTCAACAGCGCGAGGTCGCGGCGTCGCTGGCGGACAGAGGCAACGAGGGTCAGCGTCAGCGCCGCGATGGCGCCGAGTACCAGCCCCGTGACCAGGAGCGCAGGGGTGAGCCCGATCGTCTTGTAGTTCGCGATCTCGGCCGGACGTTGGACGCCCTGCACAACGATGGCGTTGCCGGCAGATCCTCCCGGTGCCGCCGAAAATGCGCTGTCCGCTGCCGCGACGACGCGATGGAGGTTCGCGAGGGCGACGGGCGTCGGGACGCCGGTTCGGATCCGAACGAGGACCAGGTTGGGCCCGACGAGGGCCGGGTCCGGCCCGGAGTCGATCGCGGCCACGAACGACTGCGGCAGGTCCTGGAACGGAATGAGCGCGCCCGTGCCCATGGAGGTGTGGTCGG
Source organism: uncultured Acidimicrobiaceae bacterium (assembly GCA_963755375.1). Lineage (GTDB taxonomy): Bacteria > Actinomycetota > Acidimicrobiia > Acidimicrobiales > RAAP-2 > Bog-473. The sequence goes on from CAVWKG010000016.1 coordinate 2,693,082, forward strand.
AGACCGTGCTGGCAAACCCTATGGCGGAAACGTCGCCGTACCGACGATCCGAAGGGGCATGGGCGGGATGTAGACGGGCGCGTCGGCCGGAGTGCCGAAGGAGATGGTGACGTTCTCGCCCAGGCGCTTGTGCAGCTGCGCCATGGTTGCCGCGCCCAGCACGACCTCGTTGCCCTTCTGGAACCCGTGCCCGGAGAGGACCAGCGGCGTCACGGCCGCCCTGTCGTTCTCGAGGAGGAAGGGGACCTCATGGCCGTCCATCTGGAGGTCGTTGAAGGATGCTCCGGAGTAACCCGCGACGTCCTTGTCGTGCTTGAGCATCGTGAGCGCGACCTGGGGCACCTCCCCGCTACCGGATCCGACCGGGTTCAGGATGTACGTCCAGTTCCACCCGTACAGCGGCGGGTTCGAAACCAGCGTGTGGAGGCTGTCGCCAAACGTCACGTGGTGACGACGAGGGCGACCGCCGACCCGAGGAGCGCCGAGCGCACGGGCACGTCGACCCGGCCTTCACCCGGCTCGAGCGCCATCCGGACCCCGACTACCCCGGGAGCCGACAGCCCGGTGCGCGCAGCGGACGCCACCACCCGTGCCCCTGACGTCGGGCGGAGTCGGGGCCGGATTGCCACCCGGTGGGGCGCCGTCGCGTACGCCAGCAGGACGCCGACACCACCGAGGATGGCTATCAGCACGAGAACGCCAAACCCGAGAACGGTCCAGTCCCAGGACAGGCCGCGGTCGGGATAGACCGGAGCGACGGGGCCAAGTGGCGACAAGGCGGACAGCGCGACGGCAATGGCAGCGGCCAGGATCGATCCCAACGCAAGCGCCACCTCAAGACCGATGAGACCGTCGTGGATGGTGTCGGCCGGAGCCGCACCGACCGCCCGGAGGATCCGCTGGTCGTCGCGGTCGACGCGCAGCCGGCGTGCCAAGCTCCGACCTGGGCCGTTTCGACCGTACGCGCTACCGTACGCTTGGCATGGCGAGCATCAGAGTGGTTCTGGCGGAGGACAATGCGCTCCTTAGAGAGGGCATCTCGCGCATCATCGACGGCGAGCCCGACTTCGATCTCGTCGGTCGCGCCGCCGACCTGCCCGAGCTGCTGGAACTCATAGAGGACACTTCCCCTGAGGTCGTCGTGACTGACATCCGGATGCCCCCGACCGGGACCGACGAGGGGATCCAAGCCGCGTCGTGGCTACGTGAGCACAAGCCGGAAGTGGGTGTCGTCGTGCTCAGCCAGTACAAGACACCCTCCTACGCACTGGCGCTCCTCGAGACCGGCTCCGCGGGCCGGGCCTACCTCCTGAAAGAGCAGGTAGCGGGTGCTGACGAGCTGGCCCAGGCCATCCGGACGGTCGCCCAGTCGGGGTCGATGATCGACCCGCAGATCGTCGACGAACTGATTGAGGCCAAGTCGTCTCGTCGGAAATCGGACCTGTCGTGGCTCACGCCGCGGGAGTCCGAGATCCTAGGAGAGATGGCCAAGGGAAAGAGCAACGCGGCAATCGCGGCGTCCCTGCAGATTTCCGAGCGGGCCGTGGAGAAGCACACCAACTCCATCTTCTCCAAGCTGGGCCTCACCGAAGAGCGCGACGTGAACCGGCGGGTCAAGGCTGTGCTCGTCTACCTCAGCGACCCTGGGGGAGGGTGACACCACCCCCTCACCACGCATGGCACCACTACGGTCAGAGCACACGGCGCCGTGAGAGAATGGATGGATGAGCGATCCGCTCCCCGTCCTGATCGTCGACGACCAGGCACCATTTAGAGCTGCCATGAAAGCGGTGCTGAAACGGGCGGCCGAGTTCGAGTTGGTGGGTGAGGCCGCCAACGGAAGCGAAGCGGTGTCACTCGAGGAGGAGCTCAGCCCCGCCCTGGTCCTGATGGACATCAACATGCCCGAGATGAACGGGATCGAGGCGACGCGGAGCATGGTGTCGCGGCACCCCGAGGTGGTCGTGATCCTGTGCTCGACCTACGACGCGGGGGACCTGCCGCCCGAGGTGGCCACGAGCGGCGCACGCGCCTATCTCAACAAGGAGCACCTGGGCGCCGACACGCTGCGGCGCCTCTGGGAAGGGCGCAACGAGCAGCACTTCGTCTCGGCTTGAGCCCGTCGTCCCTAGACGAGCGGCACGGAGCCCCGGACCTGGGATCCCTTCCCGATCTCTGAGTCCCAGCGCACCGTTCCGCCGATGGCGCCGAGACGGTCGGCCATGTTGATGTAGCCGTGACCCCCCCGCGCCGTATTCGGGTCGAATCCGGGCCCGTCATCGGACACGGTGAACAGCAGGCCGCCGGACTCCTCCCACAGATGGACCTGCACCCGCGCGTCGGGCGCGTGCTTCGACGCGTTCTGCAGTGCCTCCAGGCAACAGAAGTAGATCGCCGCCTCGGTCTCGGACGGGTACCGCCCGATGCCGTCGGCGGCGATGTCGACGGGGAGGGGGCTCCGGTTGCCGGCGGCGCGCAGCGCCTCGACCAGCCCGCTGTCGACGAGCAGCGGCGGGTAGATCCCGTGCGCCAGCTCCCGGAGCTCTTGGATGGTCTCCTGGACCTCGCCGGCGAGCTGGTCCAACATCTCCATACCGGCTTCCTGGTCGTCGACGATGATGTCCTTGGCCAGCCGCAGGTTGACCGCCAGCGCCACCAGATGCTGTTGCGCACCATCGTGGAGGTTGCGCTCGACCCGGCGTCGTTCGGCGTCACCGGTAGCGACGATCCTGGCCCGGGATTCGCGCAACGCGTCCGCCTGCTTGCGGACCTCGTCCAGGGTGGTCTGCAGCGCGGTGTCGAGTTGGGAGTTGTGCAGGGCCAGACCCACCTGCCGGGCCAGGTCGGCGAGCACCCGATCGTCGTCCTCGGAGAACGCGCTGGCCATCGACGTCCGCTCCACGACGATGAGCCCCAACAGCTCCCCCGCGTGGCTGACCGGGGCAACCCGGATCTGCTCCGCCTCACGCCCCCGGACGAGCGCGGGCAGCCAGACGGAGGCCCACGCGGACCCCGAGACGCCGGCCCGCGTGACGACCGGTCGCTCCCGTGGCGAGACGACGAGCGATCCGGGGCCCAGATCGGGTACGGACGCGGTGCGCTCGAGAACCTCCCCCGATCCGGTGTAGACCTCGGCGCTGGCCAGGCCCATGGTCTTGCGCAGCGACTCGGCGAGTTGGAGCAGCAGTTCGTCCATCGGAATGGCGCGGGTGAGCCGGCTCCCGAAGGTGCGCAGGACCTCGTCGGGCGCCTCCCGCGATCCGTAGACGAACCGGGTGGCCGAATCGAGGAAGCGCGCCCGCACGGGGACGAAGATGAGGGCGGCCACCCCGGAGGCGACCATGGAGAGGGCCAGGACCTCCTTGTCACCCGTGGTCTTCGGCGCGTGGCCGAGACCGAGCACGACGACGAGGTAGATCGCCGAGACCACGACGACGAACCCGAACACCGCGAGCACCTGGACGAGACCTCTGCTGGCGTGCGGGCCCATCTTCCTGTTCTCCCCGGCCAGTAGCCCGAGCGGCACGAACACGGTCGCTCCCGCCGTGACCGCGCCGAGCTCTCCGGGCCAGCCGACCAGGAGGTGGAGCACCGTTACCCCCAGCGCGACCGTGGCCGCCAGCGTCACCCCGATCCCGAACCATTCCATCCGCTCCCGGTGGTGCCCGATGGACCCGATGTAGCGGCTGCGCATCGGGGCGATCGCCAGGAGCCCGGCAATCGACCAGCTGATCGCGCCGTCCGCCAGGCTGAAGGGCCGGTGGTCCAGGACAAACACGAGCCCGACGGCGACCGCCGCCGCGTAGCCGGTCAGCGCCATCACGCGCCGGACGGAGTCGTGCAGCCGGCCATCGGGCAGGGCGAGAAGGAAATGGAAAGAGACGGCCGTCACCACGAGGGCGGCGAGCGTGGCGACGTCCCGCGTCCCGCTCGACGCATGGACCATCTCTGCCCTGCGGCCGGCCGTCAGTGCCACGGCCGCCACCAGGGCGTCCATGGCGGCCAGGAGATGGAACGGGGAAGCCCTGCGTCCTGTACGGTCCCGGGCTCGGGTGTCGACCAACCCCACGAGCGCCCAGGCCAGGGTGAGACCGAAGGCCACGGAGCCTGCCGGTGCCGTCCCACCGGGCACGGTGGTCCGCCAGCCGACGACGACCGCGGCCACCGTCAGCGCGAAGACGAGGACCTGGAGCAGCCTGAATGACCCGAACGCGCTCGATCCCGGAGCAGGCACCGCGACGGTGGAGCCGCTGCCCACCTCCACATGCACCTCGTCGCGCACCGTCATCGGAAATGTCGCCTAGGTCTGCGCGGCCACGGGGATCTCCGACTCCTCGTCCACCGCGATCCTTCCGTCGCGCATGCGCACGATCCGTCCCGCAGCTGACGCGACGCCCGAGTCGTGCGTCACGAGCACGATCGTCTGTCCTCCGGTGTGCAACCGGCTGAGAAGTTCAATGACCTCCTGGCCGCCCTCCGAGTCCAGGGCGCCCGTGGGCTCGTCGGCCAGCAACAGCGTCGGCTCATTGGCCAGCGCACGAGCAATGGCGAGCCGTTGGCGCTGACCGCCCGAGAGCATCCCCGGCACCGTTCCCGCCTTGTCGCCGATCCCCAGCAGATCGAGAAGGTCGCGGGCGCGGCTTTCGGCCATCTTGCGCTTCCGTCCTGCGATCACCGCTGGCAGCGCCACGTTCTCCAGGACGGTCATTCCCTCCAGGAGGTTGAAGAACTGGAAGACGATCCCGATGTGACGTCGGCGCAGCCGCGACAGCTCGTCCTCGGTGCGGCCGGTCACGGGTTCGCCCGCCACGGTGATCGTCCCCTCGTCGGCCACGTCGAGTCCCGCGACGAGGTTGAGGAGCGTCGACTTGCCACAGCCGGAGGGACCCATCAACGCCACGAAGTCTCCGGCCGGGACGACCAGGTTGGCGCCCCGCAACGCCCGCACCGGTGCATTCTCCGCCTCGAAGGTCTTGCGGACTTTGTCTACGACCAAGGCGTCCATGTCAGGTTCCTTCTTTCGCCAGGACGTCGCCGGATCGACACCCGTCATCCACCAGTTTGTATGCGAACACGGGGGTGTCGCGTCCCTTCACCAATTGCGGCGGGAGGGCGACCGTCTCCCGGGCCATTTCCCAAGCATCGATGGTGCCCTGGGAGACGACCGTTTCACCCGCATCCGCCAGCTGCTGGAGCCGTTGGGACATGTTGACCGTGTCCCCCACAAGGGTGTATTCCAGCCGCTCCTCCGAACCGAGGAGCGCCGCCGCGGCGTCCCCGGTCGAGAGGCCCAGGCCGAGCCCGAAGGGTGGCAGCCCCTCCTCCTCCCACCGGCGGTTGATGGTCGACTGCTTCTGATGCATAGCCAGCGCAGCCACGACGGCCCGGTCCGCGTGGTCTGCCTGTTCGAACGGGGCTCCGAACACGGCCATCACTGCGTCGCCGACGAACTGCATCACCGTTCCGTTCTCGCCCAGGATCGCGTCGTTCATGGCGGCGCGGTGGGTATTGAGCTGCCCAGCCAGCTGGCTCGGGTCCGCGTGCTCGGCGATCGTCGAGTACGAGCGGATGTCGCTCATGACAACGGTGACATGCACCCGCTCCGTCTCACCGATCTGGCGGCCGTCACGACGGAGCTTCTCGGCCAGCCCGCCGGGAAGGAGTCGCGACAGCGTCTCTCCCTGTTCTTCGCGGTCGACGATCGCCTTGTGCAGCAGCCGCAGCCGCTGCAGCGCGCCCTCCGTGCCGGCCGAGACCCCCTCGGCCAACTTGACGAACACGGCCTCGACCTCGGCATCGACCGCTTCGGGTGGAAGCCGCTTGGCGGCCGCGATGGCCTTGATCGGCTTGCCCTCCGCCACCATCGCGAGGAGCTCCTCCTCGGGGGGAGAGAGACCACCGTTGGCGGTCATGGGCCGCAGCAACGCATCGACGATGGCCGGATCGAGCGCGTTCCCGCCCGTGGCGACGGACCGGATCGCGTCGACCAGCTGATCGCCCTGCGCGATGTGGTCCTTCAAGAGGTACCCGTAGCCGGCTGAGCCCTCGGCCAGGAGAGAGACGGCGTACTCGGGGTCGTCGTACTGCGAGAGGATCACGACGCCCGTCCCCGGATGTCGCTTGCGCACCTCCTTGGCGGCGTCGATGCCCTCGCGGTTGAACGCCGGCGGCATCCGGATGTCGGTGACCAGGACCTGCGGCTGCAGTGCGGTGGCCCCCTCCACCACCTCGTCATAGTCCGCGGCGACACCGACGATCCGGAGGTCCTTGTGGCGCTCTATGAGCGCCTTGACCCCCTCGCGGACGATGAGGTTGTCGTCCGCCAGGAACACCGAGATCGTGCCAGAACCACTTCCGTCGTCATCCACGGTTGTAGTTCTCACACACCCCGGATGCCCGGAACAGGTGGGGACCATCCCGCACCTGGTGGTGCTAGGTACACCACGCGATGCCTGTCACCACACTCGTCAATCCGGGTCGGCCGGTAGAGGCTGTCTGCCATGAGCACAGAAGGGCAGACCCGCCGCACCGGTCTCGTCACCTCGCTCTCCTGGATCCCCACGGAGGCGATCGAGGGGGCCCAGCGTCTGGCGTTCGACTCGGGTATCACGCACTACGACCCGCCTCCGCCGAGCGAGGACATGGACGTCGAGCGGCTGCGAGACGAGGACCGGTTCCGTTTTGCCAACCAACTGCGGGCCTTCGCCCTGGTGGACGACGGACGGATCGTCGACTGCGGCTACGAGGGCGGGGGGCTTATGGGCACGACGCTGGTCAACCTGGGTGCCGTGCGCCACCGCTTCCAGGCCGTGCAGCTGCCGGACATTCAGCGCGCCCCCGAGCACGGCGACGGCTGGGTTCGCTTCGTCCAGACCTGCGGCGGACGCACCGGTGTCCCGGCGCCGCGGCGGGTGCGCCGGCGCCCATACGTGCAGTGGCAGGCCCCCCTGGTGTGGACGACGCTGTCACTGACCCTGCACGCGGACGGGCGTTCGGAGCATGCGCTCATCGGTGCCAGCCGCTTCCCCCGGCACTGGGTCTACGGCGCCGACCACAAGCTCTCGCACAAGTCGGGCCTGACCGACTTCAAGGACTGGTACCGCAAGTCGTTCGGCAAGCACAGCCCGTGGGGTGACGAGGACTCCGAGGCGCTGGTGTCGGCCGTCGAGTCCGCCCTCGAGACATCCCTGTCGGCGCACCTGATGCAGGGTGGAGGGAGGCGCCGGATCGAGCGCTTCCCGGCCGGGAGCGTCCTCTTCGACGAGGGTGCGCACGGGACCGAGGTCCTGCTCGTCCTCGACGGCATCGTCCGCGTCGAGCGGGGCGGGGAACGGCTGGCCGAATACGGGCCGGGGGCCCTGCTCGGCGAGCGTGCGCACCTCGAGGGTGGCATCCGCACGTCGAGCAACATTGCGGTGACGCCGTGTCGCGTCGCTCTCTTCGACGCCGAACTCATCGAGCGCTCCCACCTCGAAGAGCTCTCCGTGGGGCACCGCCGCGAGGACCGGGCGCGAGACTGAGCGCGTGCGTGTCACGTTCTGCGGGACCCGGGGATCCACGCCCGCACCAGGTCTCGACTACATCCGCTTCGGAGGGCACACCTCCTGCGTGGCGCTGTCGCACGACGGCGACGGCTCCGGAGGCCGGCCGACGCTGCTCCTTGATGCCGGCACGGGTTTGCGGCGCCTCCCCGAGTTGCTCGGTGACCGCCCGTTCCGTGGCACCATCCTGTTGACCCATCTGCACTGGGACCATGTGCAGGGTCTGCCCTTCTTCCGGTCGGGTGACCGCGACGATGCGCGGGTCAACCTGTTACTCCCGGACCAGGGTGGCGGCACTGACGCGGAAGCATTGCTGGCGCGCATGATGTCGCCGCCCTTCTTTCCGATCGAACCGTCGGCGCTTCGCGGCCGGTGGCAGTTCGGCCTCATTCCCGGCGACAGCTTCGCAGTGGAGGGCTTCAGCGTCCTCGCCGTCGATGTCCCCCACAAGGGCGGGCACACCCTGGGCTTTCGGGTCAGTGACGATCGATCGACCGTCGCCTACATCCCGGACCACTGTCCGACGGCGCTCGGGCCCGGCCCGGACGGCGTGGGCGAGTACCACGAGGGCGCCCTCCGGCTGGCCCGCGACGTCGATCTCCTGATTCACGACGCGCACCTTCGGGCCGAAGAGGTGAAGGCCGAAGGGTCGTTCGGCCATGCAGCCGCCGACTACGCGGTGCGCCTGGGCACCATGGCCGGCGCGCGGCAGGTCGCGCTCTTCCATCATCGGCCGGAGCGCACTGACGCCGAGGTCGAACAGACCCTGTGCCGGTTCGCCGAGAGCCCCGTACCGGTGACGGGTGCCGCGGAAACATTGACTCTCAGACTGTGATCGACCGATGAGGCCGGCGGATGCCATCGTCGTGGGCTCTGGCCCCAACGGGTTGGTGGCCGCGCTCGTCCTGGCCCGGGCCGGTCTGGCGGTCGACGTCTACGAAGCCGCCGACGAACCCGGTGGCGGCTGCCGCACAGCCGCGCTCACGCTGCCCGGCTTCCGCCACGACGTCTGCTCGGCGGTGCACCCGCTGCTGCTGGCGTCGCCGGCGTTCCGTGACATCGATCTGTCGGCCCACGGGGTCCGGCTGCTGACTCCGCCCGTCGCCTTCGCCCATCCCCTCGGCGGCGCCCGGGCCGTGTCCGTCGGGCCGGACGTGGCTGACGTGGCCCGTTCGCTGGGGACCGACGGCAGGGCCTACTCCCAGCTCGTGGCGCCTCTGGTCCGCGATCTGGACAAGGTCCTGCCTGCCTTCTTGGGCTCCATGCGCGATGTGCCTCCCTACCCGCTGGCGGCCGCCGCCTTCGCGCTGCGCGGGCTCTCGTCGGCCCAGCACCTGGCCCGGCGATTCCGCACGGACGGGGGGCGGGCGCTCGTCGCCGGCACTGCCGCCCACTCCATGTTGCCGCTCACGGCGCCTCTTTCCGGCGTCTTCCCCCGGCTTTTCACCGCGCTGGCGCACCGCTACGGCTGGCCCGTGGTGGAGAGCGGCAGTGCCGCCATCGTCGGCGCCCTGGTCGCCGAGCTCACCGCGGCGGGCGGACGGGTCGAGACCGGCCGTCTGGTGAAGCGGCTGGACGAGCTGCCCCCGGCCAGTGCGGTCGTCTTGGACGTCACCCCGCGCCAGCTCCTCGAGATGGCGGGTGACTCCATCCCATCGGGCTACGGGCGCGCACTGGCCCGCTACCGTTACGGGCCCGGGGTGTGCAAGGTGGACTGGGCCCTGGACGGGCCTGTTCCGTGGAGCGCCGAGCGCTGCCGGGAGGCCGTCACCGTGCACGTCGGCGGGACCTTCGAGGAGATCGCCCAGAGCGAGGCGGACGTCAACGCCGGCCGGCACCCCGAACGTCCGTACTGCCTCGTCACCCAGCCGTGCGTCGTCGACCCCGGGCGGGCACCGGAGGGCCGACACACCCTATGGGCCTACTGCCACGTCCCTAACGGATCGACGCTGGACATGACGGAGCGGATCGAGGCCCAGATCGAACGGTTCGCCCCGGGGTTCCGCGATCTGATCCTCGGGCGCTCGACCTTCACGGCCGTGGCCACCGAGGAGCACAACCCGAGCTACGTCGGAGGCGACATCAATGCGGGCGCGGCCACGCTGCGCCAGATGCTCTTCCGCCCGACCGCGCGGTGGAATCCGTACCGCACGGTCATGAACGGCGTGTACCTGTGCTCCGCCGCCACGCCGCCGGGCGGCGGCGTGCATGGCATGTGCGGGCTGGGGGCTGCCCGTGCCGCGTTGCGGGACCTGGGCCACGACGGAGTGAACGCGGCGTGACGTGATGAGCCGCACGATGGCGTACGCCTGGTACCGGCTGCGATCGACCATGAGGTCGGAGCTCTCCTACTTCCTCTCCGTCATCCTCCTCGTCGGTGCGGTCGGGGGGCTGGCCCTGGGCGCCATCGAGGCGGCGCGGAGCACCGAATCCTCCTTCGCCGACTTCGTGGCGAGCTCGCACGTCCCGCAGCTCTTCCTCTTCGACGGCGTCATCAACCCGGAGATCGGCTTGGACTCGGCCTACAACCCGGCCCTGCTCCGAACGCTCTCCCACCTGCCCCACGTGGAGCGGGTGGAGAGCACCGTGGAACTCAACATGGGCCCGTTGACCGCCCGGGGACTGCCGTTGGCGAACTCCGCCATTGCCCCCACCGCCGAGGCGAGCGTCGGCGGACTCGACTTCAACGAGGATCCCCTCAGCATCTCGCAAGGGCGGATGGTCGATCCCCACAAGGCGGACGAGGTCGTCGTCGATGCTGCCAGCGCCAAGGCACTGGGCTACCACGTGGGCGAGGAGATCCCGGTCGGATGGGTGACCAACACGCAGACCTCGTCGGGCAATTTCAACCCGAACCAGCCGATCCCGGTTCATCAACGGGCCCGAGTGAAGCTCGTCGGGATCGCCGGCGGGCAGGCGACCACGCTGTTCCAGGACCAGGACAACGCCAACGGCCAGGCGATCATGCTATTCACACCGGCTCTGACGAACAAGCTCCTCGCCTGCTGCAGCAACGACATGGTCAGTGCGCTGACGCTGCAAGGGGGCGACCGTCACCTCGGCGCCGTGGAGGCCGCGGTGAAGCGCGTCCTTCCCAAGGGCCTCCCGTTCGTCTATCAGGAGTCACAGAGCATCATCGCCACGGCCAACGCCACCCTGCGCCCGGAGACGATCGCACTCAACGTCTTCGGGGGCATCACCGGGATCGCCGCCCTCCTCATCGCGGGGCAGGTGATCAGTCGCCGGGTCCGCCTGCGGGCACCCGACCTCGACATCGCCCGGGCTCTCGGGGCGGACCCCCCCATGTGCCTCTGGGACGGCCTGCTCGGCTCGCTCGGCGCCCTGCTGCTCGGTTCGTTGCTCGCCGGCGCCGTGGCCGTGGGCTTCTCGCCGCTCGGCCCCTTGGGACCCGTGCGGCCGTTCCTCAGCGTGGCACTCCGCCCGGACTGGGCGGTGATCGGGGTCGGCGTCGCGATCCTGGTGTTCGTCCTCGGCGGGGTGGCCGGGTTGGCATCGTTCCGCTCGCTGCCCGACCGCGCCCGAAACCGCCCGGGCCGGTTCACGTCCTCACGGGTCACGACGGCGGCCACCCGGACCGGTCTCCCTCCTGCCGCGGTCACCGGAGTGCGCTTCGCGCTCGAGCCGGGCGTGGGACGGAGCGCCGTGCCGGTCCGGTCGGCCATTCTGGGAGCCATTCTGGCGGTCACCGTGGTCGTCGCCACGGTGACCTTCGGGTCGAGCCTCGACACGCTCGTGTCACACCCGGCCCTCTACGGCTGGAACTGGAACTACGACATCGACGGGGGCGGCGGCCTCGGCGACATCCCCGGCCAGGCGGCGGCCAAGCTGCTCGATGCGGATCCGCTGGTGCAATCCTGGACCGGCATCTACTACTCCACCCTCACCCTCGACGGGGTGAACGTGCCCGTCATGGGCGCCACACCCGGGGCCACAGTCGCTCCGCCCCTGTTGAGCGGTCACGGCCTGCAGGCGTCCAACCAGGTCGTGCTCGGCGCGTCGACGCTGCGCTCCCTCCACAAGCAGCTCGGGGAGACAGTGCAGGTACGCATTCACGGCAGCGAGCCGGTGACGCTGACGATCGTGGGAACCGCGACGCTCCCCCCGATCGGGGTCGTGGGCTCGTCCCACCTGGAGATGGGCACGGGAGCGGTGCTCTCCTACCGGATCATCCCGCCCGCGGCACGGGACCTCTTCGAGGTCACGCCGGGGCCGAACGCCATCCTCGTGCGCATGAAGGGCGGCAACAGCCCTGCCGCGCTGGCGTCGCTGCAGACCATCGGGCGCCGGGTGGACATCGCCATCAACGGCGGCTCGGTGTTCGGGGTGGTGCGCCCGGCCGAGATCCTGAGCTACGGATCCCTCGGGACAACACCCCTACTTCTCGGTGCCGCCCTGGCCGTCGGCGCCGCCGCGGCGCTCGGCATCACGCTCGTCACGTCGGTGCGGCGCCGACGGCACGACCTGGCCATCCTCAAGACGCTCGGCTTCACCAGGGGACAGCTCGCCGTCGCCGTCGCCGTCCAGGCCAGCGTCGCCGCCGCCATCGGGTGCGCCATCGGGATCCCCGCCGGCATTGCCCTGGGACGGGTGCTGTGGAACCTCTTCGCCGCCGAGATCAGCGCGGTGCCCGCGCCGACGGTGCCGGGCGGGACGGTCGTCGTGATCGGGGTCCTCGCCCTCGCGCTGGCCATCCTGGTGGCCATGATCCCCGGCCGTCTCGCGGCGCGCACGACCACGTCGCAGCTCCTGCGCGCCGAGTAGCAGGCGCTCAGCCAGCGAAGCGGTCCACGAGCAGCTCGCCCACCTGGCGCACGGTATCCGGCGTCCCGGTGGGCATGTTGAAGACGAAGTACTCGACGCCCGCCGCCGCCAGCTCCTCCACGCGGACCACAAGCTCGTCGGGCGTGCCGACGTCCGAGGTGGTGGGCTCCTCCCCTGTCACTTGCCGCAGGAAGTCTTTCGTCGTCGCCGTCTCGTCCGCGCTCCCCGTGAGGACGAGGGTGCTGAGCCGGCTGACGGTGACCTCGGAGGGGTCGCGCCCCACGTCAGCGCAGTGCCCGCGCAGGACGTCGACCTTGTGAGCCACGGTAGCGGCGTCCCCGAAGATGTTCGTCATGTCGGCGTAGCGCGCCACGAGCCGCAGCGTCCGCTTCTCACCGCCGCCCCCGACGAGGATTGCGGGGCCGCCCGGCTGCACCGGCGGCGGCACGTTGCGGGCCTCGTGGATCCGGTAGTAGGTGCCCGTGAACGACGGCTCCTCCTCGGTGAACATGGCCCGGCAGATCTGCAGCGCCTCCTCCAGGCGGTCCAGCCGTTCGGCCGCGGGCGGGAAGTCGAAACCGAGTCCCTCGTGCTCGACGTCGTACCAGGCGGCGCCGATGCCGAGGATGGCCCGCCCCGCGCTGATGACGTCGAGCGTCGTCACGATCTTGGCGAGGTGCGACGGGTTGCGGTAGGTGACGCCGGTGACCATCGTGCCGAGCCGCACCCGCGACGTCCGCGCGGCCAGGGCACCCAGCAGGGTGTAGGAGTCGAGCATGGGCTGGCTCGGGCCTCCCATCGGGGGCAGTTGGTAGAAGTGGTCCATCACCCAGACCGAGTCGTAGCCCGTCTCCTCCGCGGCCCTCGCCATATCGACCACGCCGTCGAAGAGGGCGCCGGGCGTATCGCCGACGGTGAAGGTGGGGATCTGCAGTCCGAAGCGCATCAGCCGAACCTAGTGGGATGCCCGCTGCTGCGCCGGCCGTCACCAGCCCACGTGGCGCCGGAGCCAGGCCAGCGCCACCGCCCCCTGGGCAGCCTGGAACGCGCGCAGCGTGGGCAGCCCGGGCGGAGGCGGCTGCAACGAGTGGCGCACCAGGAAGCCGCTGAAGGCGGCGGCCAGGACGGCGACGACGTCGGGGTCGACGGCCGCCGCGGGTCCGTAGAGGGCGAGGAGCTCCTCGGGCTCGGGGCCGCCCTCCAAGAGCACCGACGGCGCCCAGGCAACCAGGTCGAGCACCGGTGCGCCGACACACGCGTGCGGCCAGTCCACGAACACGACGCCATTGGCCGTCACGAGCAGGTTGTCGGAACGCACGTCGCAGTGGAGCAGGGTCGATCCGGCTGCCGCGTCCCGCCACCACGACTCGAGCTCGGCCAGACGGCCGAGGTTGTGCCCGCTCCATTCGTCGAGCCCGTCGGGAGGGCGGGCCATGGCGGCCAGCTCGGCCCAGCCGCCGAAGAGGTGGCGCAGCCTCTCGCCCGCCGGCTCGGCGCCCGCGACGGGGTTGGGCGTGAGGGCCCGGTGCAGGGCCCCGAGCCCACGCACCGCTGCCTGCAGCTCGCCCCGGTCCCACGGGTGTTCGGGCGGGCGGCCGTCGACGGCCACGAAGGCCAGCGCCACCCAGTCGCCGTCGTCGTAGACGTCGAGAAACCGCGGCAGCTGCGGTGCCGCCGGCAGCTTCGCCGAAATCACCGCCTCCCGACGGTGAAAGCCCGGCGAGTCGGGATTGAGCTCGCTCCCGACCGCCTTCACGAAGATGGCACCCCGGGAGCAGTCCAGCACGGCGGTCGCTCCGGGCGAGAACCCGCCCGACACGTCGCGCGCGGTTTCCGGCGCGCCACCGCCGACCTCGGCCGCCCACGCCCGCACCGCCGCCGGCACCTCGGCCCAGGGCAGGTGGACGCCGGCCGCCGGGCCGGTGGTTGGCGTCACGTCGCGGCGGCCCCGGCAGCGGCCAGCGCCTCGTTGATGCTCCGGACCAGTCGGCGCGCCGACTCCGCGCTGAGCTCCACGGCGACGCGGGCCTCGGGACCCCGGGCGGGGTCGACGAAATCGATGTTGAGCGTGTGGTCGAAGGGCGCGTGGTAGGGATGGTCGAAGTACACGTTGGCCGTGGTGACCGGGACCCATCCCTGCGGCCCCTTGGCACTGCCGGCGACATTGGTGGCGACGGTGAGGTACGAGCACATGGTCAGACCCCCGCCAGGTAGCGGCCGTACCACTCGAAGATCCGCTGCCAGCCGTCGACCGCCGCCTCGGGCCGGTAGGCCGGCCGGTCCGCCGCGAAGAACGCGTGGCCGGCGCCGTCGTAACGGTGGAACTCGTAGGTCTTGCCCGCCGCCTTCAGCGCCTGCTCCAGCTCGTCCACCTGCTCGGGGCTGGGGAACTGGTCGTCGTTGCCGAAGAGGCCGAGCAGGGGGCACTGCAGCTGCGGTGTCCGGTCGACGAGCGGCGACACCTTCAGTGGGAAACCCTCGGGAACGGTCCCCGTGACAAAGGCCCCGTAGCAGTCGACCGCCGCATCGACGGGCACGCTCACCGCGGTCAGGAAGGAGTGCCGGCCGCCCGAGCAGTAACCGATGACGCCGACCTTGCCGTTGGACGCCGGCAACCCCCGCAGGGACTTGACGGCCGCGTCGGCGTCGCCCACGAACTGGTCGTCGGGGATGCCGCCTGCCTCGCGCGCCGCCGCCGCGGCGTCGTCGGGGTCGACATGGAGCCCCTGCCGGGCGTAGAGGTTGGGGCAGATGGCGTTGTAGCCGTTGGCGGCGAAGCGCCGCGTGATCTCCTTGGTCCCCGAGTCCCAACCCGGGAGGTGGTGGATGACGAGGACCCCGGGGAAGGGCCCGTCGCCGGAGGGAAGGGCCTGGTAGGCGTTGATCTCGGCACCCTCGTAGCCGATGAACGTGACGTTCTTCGCGCTGAGGGCCTCTTCGGGTGCGGGCACAACGGTCTCCTTTTCTTCATCGCGTGGCGTGCATCGTGGTGCGGTGTGCGGTAACGCGCCACCCACTATGGCCTGCCGCCGAGGCCCATCGCCGCCGCAACCGGCATGATGTGCGCCGTGCGCCGACTGTCGGTGGCCCTCGCCGGGCTCGTCTCGCTCGCCGCAGTCGTGAAGGTGGGCGTCCCCGACGCGGACGGCGCCGCGCCCACTGTGCACACGGTGGTCGCCGCCGGGGTGCTCGAGAACCCCGGCGGGATCGCGCTCGATGCAGCCGGTGACCTCTTCGTTGCCGACACCGGCCACTGCCGGGTGCTCGTCGTGCCTACCCACAACGGGACCCTCGACGGGCTGCACCTGCGAGCCGGACGCGCCGCCTCGTTCGCCGGGAGCACCTGCGGGGGCGGTGGCGCCCTCGGGCCTCCGACCGCCGTGGCCGTCGACGCGGCCGGTGACGTGTACATCGCCGAGGCCACGGCGCAGCGCGTCCAGGAGGTGCGGGCCGGGTCCCGCACCGCGGTGACCGTGGCCGGCACGGGCTCGGCCGGCTTCAACGGCAACGGGCAGGTCGCGACGGCGAGCGAGCTCGACCAGCCGACCGGGTTGGCCGTCGACGCGGCCGGTGACCTCTTCATTGCCGACACGGCAAACTGCAGGGTGCGCGTGCTCCCGGCGGAGTCCACCGCGCTGTTCGGGCAGGCCGTGACGGCCGGGCGCCTCTCCACGCTGGCGGGCACCGGCGTCTGCGGCAGCGCCGGGCAGGGCGGGCCGTTGCCGGCGGCCCAGCTGTGGAACCCGGTGGCCGTGACCGTCGACGGCGCGGGCGACCTCCTGGTGGCCGACAGCGGCGACCAGTCCGTGCTGCTGGCGCCGGTCCGGACCGGCGCCTTCTACGGCACGCCCATCGCCGTGGGCGCCATCGGCGTCGTCGTGGGCGGCGCGGGGAGCTACGGGCCCTATGCCCTCGACGGGCTGCCCGCCACGGGGCCGGCAGCCGAACTCGACGACCCCCGCGGCCTGGCCGTCGGCCCGACGGGCGCGCTCTTCGTCACCGACGGCTTCATGCACGCGATCCGGGTCGTCCCCCCGTCGACGGGGACGTTGCTCGGCCGACCCATGAAGGCAGGCGACCTCTACACGGCGGCCGGTGCGCTCCCCGTCACGACGTCCGCGGGGACCAACGACGGCACCCGCTGGGTGCTCACCACGATGGCCACTCCGTCCGGCGTCGCGGTGTCACCGGCGGGAGCTCTCTCCTACGCCGACGCCGGTCTCGGCACGGTGCGGGTGATCGGGACCGTGGCCGGCGCGCCGTGAGCCGCTTTACCCGGCGCACGTTCCTGGCCTCGTCGGCCGGCGCCGCCGCCGGTGCCGCGGCGGCGGGCGCGCCCTGGCGGCGCGGGTCGGCCGCCGAATCGGGGGCCGCCGAGCGTCCAGTCGGGAGCGAGCGCGCGGCGGCGCAGCCGGCGGGCCCGCTGCGGGCCGGCGGCCTCACGGTCAACGGCCTGACCGACCCCGTCGGGATCGACCCCGACGACTGCTCGTTCGCCTGGACCTTGCGGGCAACGGGGCGCGCCGGGCGCCAGACGGGGTGGCGGATCGTGCTGCGACGCACGGACCCGACCCGGACGGGGGTCGTATGGGACAGCGGCCCCGTGGTCTCTGCCCGGCAGGCGTTCGTCGCCTACGGCGGCGCCGCGCTCGCCGGCGATGCGGCCTACCGGTGGACGGTCCAAGCCCGCGGGCCCGGAGGACGCTGGGGACCGGTGTCGGTCCCGACTCGCTTCACCACCGCGCCGCGCGACGGCGACTGGCAGGCCCAGTGGCTGCGGCCGGCCGGGGACTCGCAGCAGCCCGACCGCGTCACCTACTTGCGCACGGAAGTGACGCCGCCGGCCGGCACCGTCGACCGCGTGAGCGCGTACGTCTCCGCCGCGCACACCTACCGGCTGTTCGTGGACGGCGCGCCCGTGGACGCGTGGCCCAGCTTCTCGTACCCCGACGAGCAGTACGGGCGTGCGGTGGACCTGACCGGCACGGTGACCGGCGGGCGGCGCAGTGCCATCGGCGTGCTGCACCGCTGGTACGGGCCGGGGCAGGGGCGCCCCGCCTCCTCCCCGGGCCTGCTCCTCCAGCTCTCCGCCTGGTATCGCGACGGCCGCCGCGTCGTCTTCGGGTCGGACGGCTCCTGGCGCGAACGACCGGCCGAGTGGCTGCCGTCGCCGCAGCGCAACGCCGACGTCGGCGACTTCGTGGAATGGGTGGACGGGCGGGCCCAGCCGCAGGGGTGGTCGAGCCCCGGCTACGACGACAGTGCATGGTCGCCGGTGACGGTCGCCGGGCCGGCCGGCAGCGCGCCCTTCAGCCGGACGTACGCGCAGCGGACCACCATCGCCGAGACGCCGGTCCACCCGGTGCGCCTACACACCGTGGCCGGTGGCGGGGTCGTGGCGGACTTCGGTGCCGTCTACGCGGCCCGGCCGCGGGTGTCGTTCGCGCGGGGCCAGGCGGGGCGCACCGTCACCCTGCGGGCGGGCTACCTGCTCGATCCCGACGGGCAGGTCTCGACGCTGCACGGGACCCAGGAGACGAACCTCTCGTCCTTCTACATTCAACGGGCGGGGAAGCAGGCCTTCGAGGCCTTCACCTACTTCGGGTTCCGCTACCTGCAGATCGAGAACCCGGGAGAGCCTCTGAGCCCAGACGCGGTGGTGGCCCTCACCAGGCATGCCGCCATGCCCGGGGTCCCCGGCGCGACGTTCTCCACGGACGACCGCATGCTCAACGCGGTCTGGCGCCTCAACGCGCGCTCGTGCCTGTACTGCAGCAACGAGCAGTTCGTCGATACGCCCACCCGCGAGAAGGGCCAGTTCGTCTGGGACGCGGCCAACGAATCCGAGGCAGTCATGCGGGCGTACGGCGAGCAGAACATGAGCTGGCAGGGGTTGCGCGACGTGGCTCGCGGCCAGGCCCGCTACTGGCCCGACGGGCGGGTCAACGCGGTGTACCCCAACGGCGACGGCGCCCGCGACTACGCCACCTTCACGGCGCGCTACCCCGAGTGGCTGTGGCGCTACTACACCTCGACGGGTGACCGCACCACGGCCCTGCGCCTGTACCCGTCGGTGGCCCGGGTGGCCGCCTGGCTGTGGGAGGCGCGCCAGGCCGCGACGGGGCTGCTCTACGGCCTGGGCGATACCAGCAACGGCGACCCCGTGTACGGCTACGACCTCTCCGTGGTCGCCGACACCGCCAGCAATGTGCTCGCCGTGAACGCGTTCCGCCGGGTGGCGCAGCTGGCCACCGTGGCCGGGGACGCCGCCGGCGCCCAGACGAACCAGGCGCGCGCGGCCCAGCTGACCGCGGCGGTCAACGGCGTGCTGCGGCGGCCCGACGGCATCTACGTGGACGGGGTCGAGGCCAACGGGGCGCCGAGCGCCAGCGCGTCGCAGGAGGCCAATGCGCTGGCCCTCGCCTACGGAGTGGTGCCGGCGGCGGACACCGCCACGGTCGGCGCCCACGTGGCGGGCCTCGGCATCGACGTCGGGCCGAACCACGGCCTCGAGCTCCTGCCGCGCGCTCGCGGCGGCGGACATGCCCGAGGCCCTGGTCCACACGCTCACCGATGCCTCCATCCCCGGCTGGGCCCACATCGTGGCGGTCGGTGGGACCTTCACCTGGGAGGAATGGAAGCCGAGCGATCTCATCGGGGACTCGATGTCGCACGGCTGGGGGTCCTCGGCGCTGGTCGCGATGCAGGAGAGCCTTCTGGGGGTCACCCTGCAGGAGCCCGACGCGGACGGGACGGTCCGCGCCGCGGTCACGCCGCCGTCGTCCGGACTCGACCACGCCGAAGGCTCCGTACCGACCGTCGCGGGGCCCGTCCTGGTGTCGTGGCAGCGGCGTGGCGAGGGCATGAGCGTGGACCTGACGGTGCCGGCCAATGCGACGGCGACGGTGCGGCTGCCGGCCGACGCGGCCTCCGGCGTGCGCGAGGGAGGCGTCCCAGCCGGGAAGGCCCCCGGTGTGACCGTGGTCTCGGCGGCCGACGGGGCCGTGGTGGTGTCGGTCGGGAGCGGGAGCTACGGCTTCACCAGCGCCTGAGGATCAGGCTACCCAGTCGTGAATCACGCCGAGGTCAACGAACTCGGGCGGGCCGTCGAGGATCTCGCCCATGAGGGCGCGCACCTCGGCGAGGGAGTCCTGGCGGCGAGCATCCTGCTCCCGCGCTCGTGCTTTCTCCTCGCTCTCGAAGATCACGAAGTTGTAGAGGCGGCTCTGATCCTTCTGGTCGCGGGCGCCGGTCGTGCGCACCAGCCCCGATCCCGGCTGTTCGGCGGCCTCCAGTAGCTCGTACAGACGGGGAACGTCCCGTTCCTTGCCGGGCTTCACGCGCATGATGATGAGCTGTGCCCACATGGTCTCCTCACTTTCGCCAGGCGGCCGCCGCGGCGGAGCCGCTGCCTCCTCGACCGCGCCTCCACGCGGAAGTGAGGGCACCCTAGCTACGAGGTGCAGGTCGTGCCGGGGGGAGGGGTCTGCCCGCCGACCAGATATGTCTGCACGGCGGCGCGGACGCAGGCGCTGGAGAAGTAGGCGACGTGGTCGTCGCCGTCGCGGGTGAGCAGCACCCCACGGTCGAGCTCCTTGGCCACGCTGACGGCCCAGGCGTAGGGCGTGGCCGGGTCGTTGGTGGTCCCCACGACGAGGATGGGTGGCGCGCCGGGGGCCGCCACCGGTCCGACCGAGGTCACCGTTCTCCGAGACACGGACGCCCGGCCGGTGTCGAGGAGCGTGGGGATGGCAGAAGCGGAGGACGAAGCGGGCACCCGGGTGCGGGCCGGCGCGTCAGCCCGGTCGGAGTACGAGCGCGGACGGTCGAACGACGAGGCCCGGCGGCGGGCGGTGTTTCGGCCGGTTGGCGCCCCGGGTTCGGCTCGTCGCCGGTCCGAAGCCGTCCACCGTGGTACTGCACGATCGCGCCCTCACCGCCGGCGGGCCAACCTCGACCACCTCGCGGTGGTTCCCTCGGGGATCTGGGTCGTCGACACCAAGCGCTACCGGGGAACGCTGGAACGCCGGGACGTCGGCGGGTGGTTCGTCTCGCGCCCACGCCTTTTCGTGGCGGGCCGCGACCTGAGCACACGCTGGCCGCGCGGCTCGAGCGGGCCTTCCCGCCCTACGCGCCCGGCGGCACCTCCCACAGGCCGACCGGAGCCTCACCCAGGCGGTAGTGGCCGGGCATGCGCTCGCCCGACATGGCCCGCTCCATGCGCTGCTGCATGCCGGGGAGGAGCGTGCCGTCGGCGATCATGGCCAGGAACACGGCGCCGGCGTTGCCGACGTCGAAGAAGTCGCGGTGCCACGACCACTGGAAGTTCCCGCCGTAGCGGAACCAGCTGCCGCCGAGTCCGGCGATCTCGTAGTTGGTGCCGTCCGCCTTGGTGGCGTCGGCCACCTGCTTCCACAGGCCGAGGATCTCGCCCTGCACGTCATCGATCAGCACCTTCTGGTACGGGTAGGTCCACCCCTCCAGCCCGGCCATCTCCAGGCCGAGCGCGCGCTCGCGGATCTCCTCGCGCCCCACGGCCATGAACTCGTCGTTGGGGCCGACGTTCCAGCCGTAGGTGGCGTCCTCGGTGTAGAGGTCGGCCATGTGGTGCCAGTCCTTCTTGGCCTCCCCCGTCCGGTTCGCCTCGAGCCAGCGCTCGACCATCTCCTCCAGCTCGGCACGCGGATAGGCGGGCATCCTCAGTCCTCCTCTATCGACAGGGCATGGGTAGGACAGTACGTGACGGCCAGCTCGACGATTCCCGCAGTGTCGCCTCCGTCGTCACGGTGTTCCATTCGTGCTGAGTGGTGCCTCCGGCTGGACTTCGACCACGCTCAGATGCGTGCCCCGGGGGGCGGCCACGGCGTGGGCGATGGCGGACGCCACGCCGTCAGGGCGGAGGAGGGCCGAGTGCCGCGCCAGCCCCCAACGCGTCCATTCGGCCAACAGCTCGCCGGTGACGTCGGGGTCCCAGTCCATCCCCATACCCGTGAGGGTGGGGCCGGGGCGCACGATGACGGCCCGCACCCCGGTGCCCTCCAGCTCCATCTGCAGCGCGGTGACGAAGCCCTCGAGCCCCCACTTGGAGGCCACGTAGGCCGACATACGCGGCCGGGGGTGGGCCACGACGTCGGACGTCACGAAGATCAGGTCGCCCCGGCGCCGCTCCATCATGCCCGGACCGAAGGCGCGCACCAGCCGCTGGGCTCCGCCCACGTTGACGCGCAGGATCTCCTCGAAGTCCTCGGGGCTGGTCTCGAGGGCGGTGCCGGGCTGGATCTTCGCCGCGTTCGACACGAGGATCTCCACCGGCCCGAACGCCCCCTCGGCCTCCAGGGCGAACCGCGCCACCGAGGCCGGATCGGCCAGGTCGAGATGGCGGGCCACCGCCTGCCCGCCAGCGGCCCGGATGGACCCGGCGATCTCCTCGCAGACCTGCACGCGGCGCGCCCCGAGTACGACGGGATGGCCCGCCCGGGCGAGCGCCCGGGCCGTCTCGGCGCCGATACCCGATGACGCGCCCGTCACCGCCGTCGCCCGGCGCCCGGGGTGGGGCTCGAAGCCCGGCATCAGCGCGCCGTCACCGTCGTCGGGAGCGCGGCGAAGCCGCGCACGTTGATGGAATGGACGCGCTCGATGCCCGCCGGGTCCACCTCGTAGTCCTTGACGCGCGCCAGCGCCTCGGTCAGGGCGACGCGCGCCTCCATGCGGGCCAGCGCGGCCCCCATGCAGAAGTGGCGCCCGCTGCCGAAGCTGATCAGGTCCTGCGTCCGGCGGTCGAGGTCGTAGGTATCGGGGTCGGCGAAGACGTCCTCGTCGCGGTTGGCCGACCCGAGGAGCAGCAGGATGCGCCGTCCCGCCGCAATGTCGACGCCCCGGACGCGCACCGGCCGGCTCGTCACCCGGACCAGCATCTGCGTCGAGGTGTCGTAGCGCAGCGTCTCCTCGACCCACTCCGGCACCCGGGCCGGGTCGGCCAGTGGCTTGGCCCGCTGGTCCGGGTTGCGCCAGCCCCAGTACCAGGCGTTGCCGAGCAGCTTGGTGGTTGTCTCGTTCCCGGCCACCACCAGCAGGAAGAGGAATCCGATCACCTCGTCGTCGCTCAGGCGCTCGCCGTCGATCTCGGCCTGCAGCAGCGACCAAGTCAGGTCGTCGCGCTCGTGGTGGCGGCGGTCGGCCACCATCTCGGCGTAGTAGCCGGCCAGGGTCAGCGCCGCCTCGAGCCCCTCCGGGGGGACGTCGTTCGTCGCCTCCTCGCGATGCACCAGGAGGTCGGCTAGGCGTCGCACCTCGGCCCGGTCCGGCGCCGGGACGCCGACCAGTTCGGAGATCACGTCCATCGGGAGCCGACCGGCGAAGTCGGCGATGAAGTCGAACGAGCCGGCCTCGAGCGCCGGCCTGAGGTGCGCCACGGCCAGCGCGCGGATGCCGTCCTCCATGGCCGCCACCCGGCGGGGCGTGAAGCTCTTGCCGACGATGGAGCGCATGCGGGTGTGCCGGGGCGGGTCCATGGCGAGAAACGACATGGCGCGGTGCGCCTCGGGCCCGAAGGCCGCCGGGTCGAGGGTGACGCCGTAGGCGTTCGAGTAGTGGTCGACGTCGCGGAACGCGGCGAGGACGTCGACGTGGCGCGCGTAGGCGAAGAAGTCGAGCTCCTCGTTGTAGAAGACCGGCGCCTCGGCGCGCAGGCGCGCGTAGGTCGGGTAGGGGTCCTCGTGGATGCCGTAGTCGTAGGGGCTGTAGCCCAGCGGCGCGATTGTCGTCACCGCCGGCCCGTCATGAGCGCGGTCGCCTCGGCCATCACGCCGGGCACGGCGTCGAAGGCGAGGTGCCCCAGACCGGCGCTCAGCAACGCCCCGGTATAGGTGACCTGCAGCACGTTGCGCACCGCCGGGTCTCCCCCGGCACCGAGCGCGGCGGACAGGCGGCGCCCGATCTCAGCACCCAGCCGCGCGCGCACGCGCTGCACGTCGGGGCCGTCACCCAGGAGCGCCGCCGTGCAGGAGGCCACCGCCGACGGCCCCATGGAGCCGAACCCCATGGTGCGGACGGTGTCGGCCACGCGGTCGGGCAACGGGAGGGTGAGGTCGACCAGTCCCGGCGACGACTGCAGGCACCGCCACAGCACCTCGGCCAGCAGGTGGTCCTTGCCCGAGAAGTAGGTGTAGGCGGTGGCGGGGGCCACACCCGCCCGCCGCGCGATTGTCCGCACCGAGATGTCGGCGTACGGACGCTCCTCGGCCTCCTCGGCCGCCGCGGCGATCAGCCGCTCCATGACCCCGGCCTGGCGCTCGGAGAGGTGGCGGCGTCCCGGCTGTTCCGCTGGTCCGTCCGGCGGGTCCGCCTCCATGGCCTCGAACATGCTCACGTGCCGGGGGCCGCCGGGACGTGCGGCGTCCCGTCCTTCATGGCGGGGAAGGCGAACGTCGCCGCCGTCGTCATGCGCGTGATCCTCGTGATGTCCTTCTCGGGGAGCGTCTCGGTGTCGTCCTCGATCACGATCTCCCAGCGGCAGTGCGGCACCCGGTCGGTCGGGACCCGGGGCGGCCGGTGGACGTGGCGGATGTGCGCCTTGGGGTTGACCGCCTGCGCGGTCACGTCGAACGTGCCGTCCTCGATGTGGTGGCACATGTTGGTGACCATGGCGTCGCCGAAGGGCTCGGCGTCCATGAGCGCGCCGCAGTAGGCCAGCTCGAAGTAGCCGTGCTGCTCGTCGACCAGCTCGTAGTGCACATCCATGTAGTGGTGGGGGAAGCCCGGGTCGAGCTGGAGCACCTTGAAGATGGCAGAGACACCGTCACCCTCGACGTGCATGATCTGGCGCAGCCGGTCGCCGTAGACCGGGCTGGCCCCGGCCCACTCCTCGATGGCCAGCTCCTTGACGGCGTCGGCCCCGTAGCGCAGGCCGATGGCCGCGCACATGGACCTGTCCAGCAGGTGGACGATGAGACCGTACTCCCGGACCAGCCTGACCAGGGCCTCCTTGGACAGGTCCTCGTAGTCGAAGCCGGGGTCGAATGGACCCGAGTAGTCGTCTCGCTCGATCATGTGCTCAGACGCTAGTCCAGACACTTGTCCAGATCCTTCGGCCGGCTCGTGGCGCCTCGATAGGGTCGGGCATCCGAAAGGAGGGCGTGGTGACCAAAGGCAGCGTGACGCCGGCGTGAGCGGGTCGAAGGACGTGCGCGCGGCGGGCATGGCGAAGATGCAGGAGGTCTACGGGTTCACCGTCGATCCCGCCGGCCTCCCGGGGCGCTACACCGACGTCACCGTTGACCACCTCTTCGGAACCGTGTGGACGGACGACACCCTCGATCTGCGCCAGCGCCGGCTCCTCACCATCGGGGTGCTGGCCGCGCAGGACAAGCCCGAACTGCTGGAGATCCAGTTCGACTGCGCGCTCGAGCGCGGCGAGCTGACCGTCGAGCAGGTCCGCGAGGTCGTCGTCCACCTGACCCACTACGTCGGCTGGCCCATCTCCACGGGGATCAGCGGCGCGGCGGAGAGGATCATCCGCCGCCGCACCGAAGCGGCCGCGCCAACCGCTACGCCCGAGGAGGGCTGAGAGCCGGTGAGCCGGGTCGAGATCGAGGATGTCGCACCCGGCGTGCGCGTCCTCGCCTTCAACCGGCCCGAGGTGCGCAACGCCTTCGACACCGCGCTGTACCAGGAGGTCACCGCCGCCCTCCGCGGCGCCGACACCGACGAGGCCATCAGCGCCGTCGTGCTCACGGGCCGCGGCGGCGCCTTCACGTCGGGCCAGGACCTGGCGGAAATGGCCGCGATCGCCACCGGGACCGCGGTCGAGGGGGCCGGACAGGGCTTCATGGGTCTGCTCGACGCTCTCGTGGAGACGTCGGTCCCCCTCCTGGCCGCCGTCAACGGCGTGGCGGTCGGCCTGGGCTTCACGCTCCTCGCCCACTGCGACCTCGTCCTAGTCGATGCGGGCGCACGCCTGCGCGTGCCCTTCGCCGAGCTCGGTGTCCCCGCCGAGGCCGCCAGCAGCCTCCTCTTCCCCGCCGCCATGGGCTGGCAGCAGGCCGCCCGGGTGCTGCTCACGTCGGATTGGGTGGACGCCGCCGAGCTGGTCGAACTCGGCCTGGCCGTGCAGGTGTGCGAGCCGGGGACGGTGGTGGACGCGACCGTCACCCTGGCGGCGCGCATCGCCGCCAACCCCCGCGGCGCCACCCGCGCCATCACCTCCCTCATGCGCGCCGCCCGGCGCGACGCGGTGGCCGAGGCGAACCGACGCGAGCAGGCCGCGTTCGCGACGTTGCTCGGCCTGGCGGCGCAACACGGCACCCTGGCTGAGTTCGCCGGGAAGTCCCCGTCGGGGTCCTGACCATGCGCCTGGGCATCACGGCCGCGCTCACCGATCGCGACCTGGCACCGGCGTCACTGGGTCGCGCGGTCGAAGAGCTCGACTTCGACTCGCTCTACCTCCCCGAGCACACCCATCTCCCCGTGCGCGAGGACACGCCTCCTGCCCTGGTGGGTGGTGTGCGTCTCGACGACTACAAACGCTGCCTCGACCCGCTCGTCGCCCTGTCGACGGCGGCTGCCGTAACCGCACGCATCGGGCTCGGTACCGGCATCCTGCTGGCCGCGCAGCACGACCCCATCGTCCTGGCCAAGCAGGTGGCGACCCTCGACCACCTCTCCGGCGGCCGGGTCACGCTCGGGGTCGGCTTCGGCTGGAACCGGGCCGAGGCCGAGGACCACGGGGTCGATTTCGGTCGGCGGCACGCAGTCGTGCGGGAGCACCTCGCCGCCATGGAGGCCATCTGGTCGACCGACCAGGCCGAGTACCACGGCGCCTACGTCGACTTCGAACCCACCTGGTCGTGGCCGAAGCCGCTGCAGCAGCCGCGCGTGCGCACCCTGATCGGTGGCGGGCCGACCGACACCGTCCTCCGCGCCGCGGCCGGGTACGCCGACGGCTGGATCCCCATCGGCGGTCGTGGGCTCACCGAGGCCATCCCCCGCCTGCGCGCCCTCGCCGAGGAGGCCGGGCGCGATCCCGCCGCACTCTCGGTCGTCCCCTTCGGCACCATTGCCGACGAGGGCAAGCTCGAGCACTATGCCCGGCTGGGAATCAGCGAGGTGGTGCTCCGGGTGCGGGCCGGTAACGAGGGCGCCGTGCGCGCCGAGCTCGAGGGGTTGGCGCCTCTTGTCCCGTTCGCGGCCACACTGGAGCAACCATGACCGACCTCAGCGACGAGACGACCCCGCGGCTCGGCGGGACCACGCCCCTCCCGAAGATCATCAGCGTCGACGATCACATCGTGGAGCCGGCGCACCTGTGGGACACCTGGCTACCGGCGCGCCACCGCGACCGGGGCCCCAAGGCGGAGCGCCGCGGCATCGGCGACATGGAGCACGTCGGCGGGGGGACCTACCGCCAGACCTTCGACCCCGACGGCCCGCAGGCGGACTGCTGGGTCTACGAAGACCTGGTGTACATCAACAAGCGCCACGTGGCCGCTGTCGGCTTCGACCGCGACGACATGACCATGTCTCCCATCACCTACGACGAGATGCGACCGGGTTGCTACGACCCCAAGGCCCGCATCGCCGACAACGAGGCCAACTGGGTGGAGGCCAGCCTGTGCTTCCCGACCTTCCCGCGCTTCTGCGGCCAGACCTTTCTGGAAGCGAAGGACAAGGAGCTCGCCGAGGCCTGCGTCGTGGCCTACAACGACTTCATGGTCGATGAGTGGTGCGGCGACAGCGCAGGCCGGCTGATCCCGCTGTGCATCATCCCGTTGTGGGACGCCGATAAGGGAGCGGCCGAGGTGCGGCGTAACGCGGCCCGCGGCGTGCGTGCCGCGTGCTTCAGCGAGATCCCGCCCCACCTGGGGCTGCCCAGCATCCACAGCGGTGCCTGGGACCCTTTCTTCGCCGCCTGCGAGGACACCGGCACGGTGGTGTGCATGCACATCGGCTCGTCGTCGAAGATGCCGGCGACCTCGGCCGACGCGCCGGTCGCCGTAGCGGCCGCGCTCAGCTTCGGCAACGCCATGTCGTCGCTGTGCGACTTCCTCTTCTCCGGTGTCCTCATCCGCTTCCCCAACCTCGTCCTCGCCTACTCGGAGGGGCAGATCGGCTGGCTGCCCTACATCCTGGAGCGCGTCGACGACGTGTGGCGCGAGCACAGGGCCTGGGGTGGCGTCAAGGACATCGTGCCCGAACCGCCGTCGATGTACTTCCACCGACAGGTCTACGGCTGCTTCTTCCGCGACCAGCACGGGCTCGACTCCCTCGGCGTCATCGGGGCCGACCGCGTCACTTTCGAGACCGACTACCCGCACACGGACTCCACCTGGCCGAACACCCGCGCCGTGGCGGAGGAGTTGGTGCGGGGCCTCTCCGACGAGGAGGTGTACCGGATCATGCGGGGCAACGCGATTGCGATGCTCGGCCTGGAAGGCTTGTGAGGCTGGGCCACGTCGTCAACGCGGAGGCGGTGGTCGACCCTCAGTACCGCGGCAGCGCGATGAAGGCGACGAGGTAGGCGAACAGTCCCGCCCCGACCAGTGTGCAGGAGTGGAACACCTCATGGAAGCCGAAGACCCGCGGCCAGGGGTCCGGCCGCTTGCGGGCGTAGATCAGCGCCCCGGCGGTGTAGGCGCACCCCCCGCCGAGCATCAAGGCGAAGCCGCCCCAGCCCAGGCTGCGCACCAGCTGGGGCGCCACGATGATCGGGCACCAGCCCACAACCACGTAGGGGATGGCGACCACCCACTGCGGCGCGTCCAAGAAGGCCTGGCGCAACGCGATCCCCGCGACTGCGCCGGCCCACACCATGGTGAGCACGAGGATCTCGGCCCAACCCGTGAGCGCCAGCCCGGCCACTGCGGTGCACGTCGCCGCGATCCCGACGAAGATCGCGCTGTGGTCGGCCCGGCGCATACGCCGCCACGCCGGTGCGGACCAGCGCAGGCGGTGAAAGGCCGCGCTGGTCCCGAACATCACCAGCATCCCGGCCACGTAGACCGACAGCGCAGCCGTCGCCCATGCGTCGGGGCCGGCGACGATGAGGAAGGGGCCGCCCACCAGCCAGGCAAAGAACGCGCCCGCATGCAACCACCCGCGCAGGAGCGGGCGTTGCCCGCGATTGTCGGCCGACCTCCCTCGCTCGCCCTGGGCCAGGACGGTCATCGGTCCCCTGCCTCCTCCAGCCGATCGGCCAGTTCGACCTCGCGGCGCGAGATGCCGAGCAGGAAGAGGATGGCGTCGAGATAGG
Source organism: uncultured Acidimicrobiaceae bacterium (assembly GCA_963755375.1). Taxonomy (GTDB): domain Bacteria; phylum Actinomycetota; class Acidimicrobiia; order Acidimicrobiales; family RAAP-2; genus Bog-473. Next base: position 2,721,651 of record CAVWKG010000016.1, read on the forward strand.
GGACACTGAGGGCGGTATCGGCGGCCCGGCGGACGACCGGCTTGGCGTTGAAGGCGATGCCGAGCCCGGCCGCGGCCAGCATGTCGATGTCGTTGGCCCCGTCGCCCACGGCGATGGTGCGCGCCAGCGGGACGCCCGCCGCGGCCGCGAACGTCGCCAGCGCCACGGCCTTCCCCGCCCGGTCGACGACGGGCCCGTCCAGCTCGCCGGTGACGACGCCCGCGTCCATGGCGAGCACGTTGGCCGCCAGGTAGTCGATGCCCAGATCGGTCACCAGTGGGCCGATCACCTGGGTGAAGCCGCCGCTTACCACCGCCAGCTCATAGCCGAGCCGCTTGAGCGTGCGCACCAGGGTGCGAGCACCCGGCGTCAGGACGATCCCGTCGCGCACGGCGTCCAGGTCGGCTTCCTTCAAGCCGGCCAGGAGCCGCACCCGCTGGCGCAGCGCGTCGGCGAACTCGACCTCTCCCGCCACGGCGGCCTCGGTGACCGCGGTCACCTGCGGGCCGCAGCCGCAGCGCTCCGCCAACAGGTCGATCATCTCTCCCTGCACCAGGGTGGAGTCGGCGTCCAGCACGATCAGATGCTTGGCCCGCCGGTGCAGGCCGGACGGTTGCACGGCGAGATCGACCAGGCAGCGGGCGGCCGCCTCGGCCAGCGCCCGCCGCAAGCCGTCGATGTCGGCGCCGGCCACTGACAGCTCGTAGCTGTGCACCGGGTACGCCGCCAGCCGCACGATCCGCTCGATGTTCCCGCCGCAGCGTGCGATGGAGCCCGTCACCGTCTCGAGGGCCGCGGCGTCGATCTCCGGTGCCAGGACCGTGACGAGATGGCCCTCGGCGACGTCGTCCATCTGCGCCTCGACGAGAGGCTCGACCGCGACCTCGACGCCCGCCGCGCCGAAGCGCGCCGCCAGGAGGGCGCGCACCGGCTCCGCCTCCGCGGGCACCATGTCGGCCTCGACGCAGAGCAGCAGCCGGCCGTGGACCCGGACCTGCTCCACGTCATCCACCTCGACGCCGCGCTCGGCCAGCGCGCCGAACAGCCGCGCCGCAATGCCCGGGCCGTCCTGCCCGCTCACCGTCACGAGATACGGGGAGGGCGCCTCCGTCATGGACGGGTGAGGTTCGTCTCGGTGACCCAACCGGCGCCCTCAACCCAGCGCTTGAGGATGCGGGCCGGCACGCCGGCGACCACGCAGCGGTCGGGGACCTCGCCGCGCACGACCGCACCGGCGGCTACCACGACGTGCTGACCGATCTGCGCCCCGGGGAGGATGACGGCGTTGGCGCCCAGCCAGCTGCCCGAACCGATGCGCACCGGAGCCTCGGTGGGCCACTGCCGTCCGATCGGCTCGACCGGGTCCTCGTAGGAGTGGTTCTGGTCGGTGACGTAGACGTAGGGGCCCGTCTGGATGTCGTCCCCGATCACGATCTCCCAGTGACCCACGATGTGCGAGCCGCGTCCGATGAGACAGCGGCTGCCGATCGACACCACCGGATCAGTGGGCATCTCCTGTCCCGGTGCCATACCGGCCGAAATGGAGGCGCCCGGGCCGACGATCGTCTCGGCCCCGATGTGAATCAGGTGTTCGTTGTAGATGGCGCCCTGGGGGAACAACAGGCAGGCCCCGGCCCCCATCCGTCCGAAGCGGCGCCCCCGGGGATCGTCCGGACCCACCGCCCCGAGCTCGGCGGCGCCGTCCCACGCCGCGTGCACCAGCCGGGACAAGGGACGCCGCAGCGGCGCGGGGAGGGAGCGGGCCCAGCTCACGCAGGAATGGTAGGTGGTGTCGCCGACCCCTCGTCACCGACCCCCTCCAGCTCGCAGCAGGGGGTCGTGGGTACACTTCGTGTGTGCCACCCCGCCCACCGGATGGTGGCTCCGAGCCCGTGCCGCCGCCGGGCGGGCGCCCCATCGACCGCCGCCAGTTCCTGCAGTTCTCCGCGCTGGGCGCGGCCGGATTCGCCGGCGCCACGCGCCTCGGCACGCACCGTCCGAACCAGCACGTCGCGGCCAGGGCCGGGCGCCGCGGCCCGAAACTCGCCGTCGTGGACACCAAGCTGCCGAGCGGCGTCGTCGTGCCGACGGCGCCGTGGCTCATCGCCGAGAACGCCAGGCCGGGCACGCTGAACTGGATCTGCAACCACGTCCAGCCCGACCACGCGCTCGAGGGCTTCGCGAGCCAGGTCAGCGCGGTGCCGGGTGACGACGTCGCGGTGTTCGTGAGCACGACCGCCCGCGCCGTCCAGGTGCAGGCGTACCGGATGGGCTTCTACCAGGGCCTCGGTGGGCGCCTCGTCGTGCAGACCGACTTCGTCCCGGCCAAGGTCCAAGCGGCGCCCGTGGTCACGCCCGGCGTCGGCACCGTGACCTGCCCGTGGTCGCCCACCCTCACGCTCAACGTCACGAAGGACTGGCTGCCCGGCTGCTACCTCTTGAAGCTGGTCGGCGACGGCGGCGAGGAGCAGTTCGTCCCGCTCACCATCCGCGACGACGCGTCCGTGGCGTCGTACGTGTTCCAAAACAGCGTCACCACCTGGCAGGCCTACAACCTGTGGGGCAGCACCAGCCTCTACTACGGTCCGGGCGGCGGCGGGCGGTCCACCTTCGCCGGCCGCGCCCGCGCCGTCTCCTTCGACCGCCCCTACCCCCAGACCTGGGCGGCGGGCGCGGCCGACTTCGTCGGCAACGAGCTGCCCCTTCTGTTCCACCTCGAGAGCCTCGGGCTGGACATGACCTACTGGACCGACGTCGACCTGCACGTCCGGCCGCAGCTGCTGATGAATCACCGCTGCCTTTTCAGCCTGGGCCACGACGAGTACTGGTCCCAGCCGATGCGTCAGGGGGCGGCCGCAGCCAACGCCAGCGGCGTCAACCTGGCCTTCCTGGGCGCCAACGCCTGCTACCGCCAGATCAGGCTGCAGTCGACCTCCGTCGGTCCCAACCGGCTGGAAATCTGTTACAAGGACGCCGCCGAGGACCCGCTGGCCCTCGAGCAGCCGGAGCTGACGACGGTCAACTGGGACCAGGCACCGGTCAACAACCCCGAGTCCACCCTGATCGGCTCCATGTACCAGTCGGTCGGGGCCAAGGCCGACATGGTGGTCACCGACGCCTCGTCGTGGTTCTACGACGGGTGCAACCTCACCGACGGCCACACCTTCAGCAATGTCATCCTCGGCGAGTACGACCGCTACGTCCCCTCCCTCCCCGGCCCGCACAACGCCGACGTACTGGCCCACTCGCCTGTTCCGGGGCAGTCCAACTGGTCCGACGTCACCTATTACACCGCCCCGGGGAACGGCGGGGGGGTGCTGGCCAGCGGCTCGGCCAGCTTCGTCTCGTTGCTCGGGACGACCGGTGTGATCCCGCCCATCGTCATCGTCGGGGCCATTCCCGGTGTGACCGACGTCATCCGCCGCGCCATGGAGAACGTCTACAGCCGCTTCGGCCTGGGTCCGGCCACGTCCTACGGCAGTTCGAACGGCAACTGGTCGGAGGTCTACACGGGGGCCGCGGCCTCTGCGGGGACCGCCGCCGGCACCCCCTCCGCCTGACCGCGCCAGCGGGCTCCCGGGACCGGGTGGACCGATCTGGGCCGGGATGACACCACTCACGGGCGCCGCCCCCATACGATCGACGCCCAGCGATGGCCAAATCCCACTCCGAACGTTCCAGGTCGCGCCGCCCGCTCGCCTGGGGCGTGCTGGCGACCGCCGGGCTGACCGGGCTGCTCCTGAGCGCCTGTTCCTCCTCCCCTGCGCCCGATCCGGTGGCCCAGGCCAAGGCGAAGCCGACCACCACGACGTCGACCGCGCCACCACCCGCCTGCCCCCTCACCGGCGTACCGGCGCCCAATGGGAGCGTCCCGCAGCGGCCCGCCATGGCGGTGAAGATCGACAACTACCCCGCCGGCCGCCCCCAATCGGGCTTGGACAAGGCCGACGTCATCTTCGAGGAGCCGGTCGAGGGCGGCATCACCCGCTTCGCCGCCGTGTTCCAGTGCCAGAACGCGGCGCTGATCGGTCCTGTCCGGTCGGCCCGCAACATCGACATCGGCATCCTCGGGCAGCTGGGCAACCCGTTGCTGGCCCACGTGGGCGGGATCAACCCCGTCCTCGCCAACATCGACGCCTCACCCATCGTCAACGTCGACATCGGGGCGAGCAACTCGCTGATGATCCACCCCGCGGGCCACGTGGCGCCCGACTCGGACTACACCTCGAGCGCCATCGTCTACGGGACGCACCCCACCATGACCACCCCGCCCCAACCGCTCTTCACCTACTCGGCGGACACGCCCCCCGGCGGCACCACCGTCTCCAGCGTGAACATCGACTTCTCTGGCACCTCCAACGTGACCTGGAAGTGGAACAAGGCGACCGACACCTTCCTGCGCTACTACAACGGGACGACGCCGGACATGTTGGCCGACAACGTGCAGAACGCCGCCGCCAATGTCGTGGTGCAGTACGTGCAGATCAGCTACGGGCCCTGGGCCGAGAACGAGCAGGGGGGTCTGGAGGTCCAGGCCGACCTGTACCCCAACGCCAGCGGCACCGCCATCGTCTACCGCAATGGGTACGCCATCCCCGCCACCTGGCACCGCGCCACGCTCGCGTCGCCCACCCAGTTCCTCAACGCGTTCGGCGTGCCGATCCCGATGCAGCCCGGCCAGACCTGGGTGGAGCTGGTGCCCAACACCATCATGGCGACGACGACGCCCTGAGGCGACCCGCCTCACGCCAGCGGCTTCCTCGCCACCACCGCCAGCAGCAAGCAGTCCTCCGCGGCGGCGAACACACCCGGTGACGCGCTCGCCTCGGCCTCGTCGAACACCCCCATCGCTGCACCGCGACGCATCAGGTTGAGTCCCTTGCACTCGGCCACCTCGAAGCCGACCCGCTCCAGCTTGGCCACGAGCTCGTGCGCGGCGTATTCGATCTGGTGGTCGTGGTTCATTGGCGCGGACGACCGCAGCCGCCAGACCGGACCGTTCGGCGTGTCGAGGCAGAACCAGCCACCGGGCCTCAGAACGCGGAACGCTTCCCGGACGACGGCGTCCCCATCCGCCTCGCTGACGTGCTCAATGGACTGTCCGCTGTAGACGAGATCGAACGAGGCGTCGGCGTAGCGCCCGAGATCGACCATGGAATGGAAGGCGAACTCCACCGGTCCGAGCTCGGAGAGCACGGGTTCGCCCGACGAGCCGCCCCGGTAGATGGCGTCACGCTCGTCGGGCGGCAGATCGACCACCACGAGGCGCTCGAAAGGGTACGGGTACCCCAGGTGCACCAGCGCCCCGTCGGGCAGGCCCTGGTGGGTGCCGCCGAGGTCCAGAATGCGCGCTGCCCGCGGCAGCCCGGCCACGAACTCGGTCCGGCTGACGTGCATGGAGAGCAGCACGTTGCCGATCGGCACGCGCCGGCGGAACTCCTCGGAGTGCGCCAGGGCCTCGGCCACGCCGTGGCGCGAGAGCTCCCCGTCCACGAGTTTCTGGACGAAGTCGGGGCCGCCGGCGGCGTCGGGCTCACGGTCGAGGACCACGTTGAAGGCCAGGCGCACCGACTGCTTGGGGGGTAAGTAGCGGAACGGGACGGTGGGAACGACACGGTCAAGGACCCGATAGGCCCGTTGCTTCCATTCGCTGGCCGGCATCGCACCATTGTGGTCCGGACGCGAAGCGCTCCGGGCCGCTGACCCGAGGGAGGCGGGAGCGGACCGGAGGCTTCGGCGCCGTCAGAGGCGGGGTGCAGCTAGGAGTCGAGTGAGATCGGGACGTCGTCGGGGTCGAGCGCATCCTCCACCAAGAGGTCGTCCTCCTTGGGGGCGAGGCACTCGCGCACGCGGTCGTTGATCTCGGCCATCAGCTGGGGGTTCTCGACGAGGAACGTCTTCACGTTCTCCCGACCCTGGCCGAGCTGCTCACCCTCGTAGGTGAACCAGGCGCCTGACTTCTTGACGAACCCGAGGTCGACCGCGACGTCGAGGAGCGACCCCTCTCGGCTGATGCCCCGGCCGTACATGATGTCGAACTCGGCCTGCTTGAAGGGTGCCGAACACTTGTTCTTGACGACCTTGACCCTCGTCCGGTTGCCGACCACGTCGGCCCCGTCCTTGATCGCCTCGATGCGGCGGATGTCCAGGCGGATCGAGGAGTAGAACTTCAGCGCGCGGCCGCCCGGCGTGACCTCGGGGGAGTTGTGCACCACGACTCCGTCGACCAGGTAGTTGTGGCTGTCCTCGACCTCGATGTCGAACCGCCGCATGGACCGGGTCGGAGGCTTGACGCGGATGTCGGTCACGGGTAGAGCCACCAGTTCGTAGCGCATGGGCGTGAAGTACGGCTCGACCGCGAAGCGTCCCCGGTACGCCGGGAGCAGCTTGTACTCCATGCTCGGGTGCACGAACGGTGCGATCAGGGCGTGGAGCTTGGCCGTTTCATCGTTGGCGAAAACCAAGAGGGCCACATTCCGCGCGCCCGAGGCGACCAGCTTGGCGCGGATCCCCCACGTGTCGGACAGGTAGGCCACCAGACGCTCACGGGTTGCGGGCTCCATCGCCTCGACGCAGATCTCCGCGCGGCCGGTGAGCCCGGCCGTTCGCTTCTGCACTCCCTTCGACCGCACGGTGAAGCTGCCGTCGTCCATGTACCACAGGGCGAGCGAGAGCGGCGAGAGGCTCTTGAAGTAGTCGTCGTCGAAGACCTTCTCTGTGTCGACGTAGACGCCCTGACGGAGCGGCGCCAGCTCGGGCAACGGCTGGAAGTCGTAGGTCACGACGCCGTCGGCGCGAACGTGGCGGGTGTGCCCGACGTTCGAGAACAAGGAAGCCTTCCAGTCCGCGTAGGCCATCTGCTTCGCGGAGTGGGAATAACGGAACCGGGCCCCGTGGCCGCTGCGCGTCGGGGACAGGGCGCTGTCGCCCATCAGCGTCCCCCGCAGGGCCTGCCACTGGAAGTCCGACAGGTGGTGCGGCAGGGCCTCGAGCACCCGGTCGCCGACCTTCAACTCGCCGGCCTCGCGCCAACCACTGGGTGTGCGGATCAGGTGGTTCGAGGTGCAGGCCAACTGGGCGCGGCCATTCTTCACCGGCTTGGCCACGGTGATCTGGAGGAACTTGTCGGTTGTCCCGTTGTCGAACCAGTTCACGATGCGCTTCGGGACGATCGCCCCCGCCTGGGGGTCGTAGGACAGCACCTCGACGGGGAGGCGCTGGTTGACGATCTTGCCGATCTTCTCCGTGGTGCCGTCGGCCAGGACGACCCTGGCGTTGTAATGGAAGCAGCCGTACATGACGCCGATCTTCTCCCGCAGTTGGTTGATGAAGATGGCGATGGTGCTGGATTTCGACAGCGTGCCCGTCAGCTTGCGCAGCGCCTGGGACATGAGTCGCGCCTGGAGGCCGACGTGGGTGTCCCCCATCTCCCCCTCGATCTCGGCCCGCGGCGTCAGTGCCGCCACGGAGTCGATGACGAGGACGTCGAGCGCACCGGAGCGGATCAGCATGTCGGCGATCTCGAGCGCCTGCTCGCCGGTGTCCGGTTGCGAGATGAGGAGGTCGTCGACGTTGACCCCGATGGCCCGGGCGTAGACCGGGTCCATGGCGTGCTCGGCATCGACATAGGCGCAGATGCCGCCGTTGCGCTGCGCCTCGGCCACCGCGTGCATGGCCAGCGTCGACTTCCCCGACGACTCGGGGCCGTAGATCTCCACGATGCGCCCCCGGGGCAGACCGCCGATGCCCAGCGCCAGGTCCAATGAGAGTGCTCCGGTGGGGATGGACTCGATGTTCATCGAGAGGTTGTCGCCCATGCGCATGACCGAGCCCTTCCCGAACTGCTTCTCTATCTGGCCCAGTGCGGCGTCCAGTGCCTTCTCCCGTTCCGTTTCGGCCATCCCTCTCTCCTCCGTGAGTGTGCTGCGACTGTGTGTCCGTGTCTGTGTGTCCGTGTCTGTGTGTGCGACCTGTGCCGACCCCGCTCGGCGCCGATGTGGTGACCCTACGGTGGGGGTGTGACGGGCCCTGCCGCAGCTGCCTTTTGGCAGCATAACGAACAGGTGTTCGTAGGACGTGGATCCTCGCCGCCGGCTGATATCGCCCGGAGAACGGTCGCCCTCGAGTCGGTTGGACGCCCCTCGGCGAGAACTCCGGTGACCGGAGGGCGTACCGCGTCCATGCGAAGCTGACAGGTCCCGGGCGGGAGCGGGAGACGAGGAGGGCAGGTGGTGCTCGCAAGAAGGCTGGCGGCTGGCGTGCTGTTGATCGGTGCCTCGGCCGTGGGCGTGGCGGTCCAGGCCGCGCCGGCTGCCGCGAGCTCCGGCACCGGGAGCAGTGCCTCGACCCTCTACAAGGACGCCCTGGCCACCACGCGCTCCTGGTCGGTCCACTACGCCTCCGCGTCGATGGAGTCCAGCGAGACCCTCGTCGTGAGCGGCGACGCCGGGCCGGCTTCGGCCAGCCAGACCGTCCTCATGGGCAAGGGCTCCATCTCCATTCTCGTGATCGGCGGGATCACCTTTCTCAAGGGCAACCCCGCTGGCCTCGAGGCGCTGGCCGGGCTCAGCGCGTCCCAGGCAGCGGAAGCCGCCGGTCAGTGGATCGAGTTCTCGACCGACAACTCCGCCTTCGCCCCGGTGGTGGACGGGGTCCGATCCCAGGACGTGGCCAAGGAGCTGACCCTCAAGGCCCCGCTCTCCCTCGGACGCGCCCGCACGCTCAATGGGCAGGCGGTCGACGCCATCGACGGGACTCAGAGCCTCGGTCGCAAGTCTCTGCACGTCGTCCTCTACGTCCGCGCCCAGGGAACCCACGTTCCGGTGGAGGAGGATTCCGTCAACGCCAAGGGGCAGCACACGCCCGCTGAGCACGTCATCTACTCCAAATGGGGCGAGCAGGTCCGGCCCGAGGCGCCCATGGCGACCATCTCCATCGGCTCCGTCAGCGCCGTCTGAGGGAGCCTGACGTCGGCCCCACGGGAGGACGTGGGAAGATGTGGTCACCGCCCCCTGGCCAAGTCGGCGCTCGACGCGCCACCGCGCCGGGCCTCCAGGAGAGTGAAGGTCATGCACCCCTTGCGCCACAGCCCCGCCCGCACCGCCGCGGTCGCCGCCGGACTCACCGCCGCTGCACTGGCCCTGGCCACCGCGGCCACCCCGGCCGCCGCCGGCACACCCAGCACGAACGCGACAGCCGAGTACCAGGCGGCCCTGAAGGCCGTCGGGTCCCAGGGCGTGCACTTCGACTCGACCGCCACCCAGAGCGGGGCCTCCCTCGACGTGAGCGGTGACGCCGGCAAGACCGCTGGCTCCCAGACGCTCGTCGTGAAGAACGGCGGCGTCACGGAGCGCATGACCGCCCGGGTGGTCGGGCCGACTGGATACGTGACCGGCAACGCCGCCGCGCTCCAGCACGTGATCGGCCTCACCGCGGCCCAGTCGTCGAAGTACGCGAGCAAGTGGCTGTCCTTCCCCACCTCGAACAGCGGCCTCGACGAGCTCGTCGGTGGGCTGCTCTCGTCGCAGGTGTCCAAGGAACTCGAGATCGGCGGCCCCTTCACCTACGGCACGACCACCACCGTGTCCGGGCAGCATGTGTTGGCCATCAAGGGTTCGGTCGCGACCCAGAGCGGCAGCAAGGTGCCCGTCGTGCTCTACGTCCCGGCCAGCGGCTCGCCGCTCCCGATCGAAGAGGTGACCAACGCCGGCACGGCCGGCGGCTCGTCGGCGATCCACGGGACCGTCACCTTCACGAACTGGGGTGAGAACAAGAGCCAGACAGCGCCCACCCACACGGTGTCGCTGCTGAAACTGGTCCCCCCCACCTCGTCGTCGACCACAGCGGGCTAGACCACCCGGTGGCGCCGCTGCTCGACGCCGTGCAGGGTGACATCACCGCCGAGCGGGTGGACGCCGTGGTGAACGCGGCCAACCGCCGGCTGCTGGGGGGCGGAGGCGTCGATGGCGCCATCCATCGCGCCGCCGGCGCCCAGCGCCTGCAGGCGGCCTGCCGAGCCATCGGCGAGTGCCCACCCGGGCAGGCCGTCGTCACCGATGGGTTCGACCTGCCGGCGCGCTTCATCATCCACACCGTGGGGCCGGTCTGGCACGGCGGGACGCAGGGCGAGCCCGAGACGCTTGCCGCCTGTTACCGGAACGCGCTGGCCGTGGCCGACGAGGTGCGCGCCCGTTCGGTCGCCTTCCCCGCCATCTCGACCGGTGTCTACGGCTATCCCTTGCGGCAGGCCGCCGAGGTCGCCGTGACCACCACCCGCGCGGCGGACACCGACGTGACCCTCATCCGATTCGTCGCCTTCGACGGCGCCACTCTGGCGCACTACCTCGAGCTGCTCGGCTGATTCCCCACAGGAGATGGCGACCGGATCTCCTCCGTCAGGAGGTGGCGTCGGTCGTCAGGTTGTAGACCGTCACACCACCCAGCGTTTCAGCGGTGTAATGCGATTCCACCCATGACGTGATCTGCGACGCGTCGTCGGAGCTCCCTCCTCCGCCACCGAAGCCGCCGCCACCGAAGCCGCCGCCACCGAAGCCGCCACCGCCGGCGATGTAGTAGTGGATCTTGCCCTCCGAGACGTACCGCTCGAACTGGGCCAGCGTCGGTGCAGGGTCGGTGCCGTTGAACCCGCCAATGGCCATGACGGGCTCACCGCTGGCCAGCTGGTAGCCGGCCGCGTTGTTCGAGTTCACCGTGGCGGCCGCCCACGTATACCGGCGGGAGTCGGCCTGCAGTGCCTTGGTCAGGGCCGCGTTGGATTGGCTGGAGCTCAAGAACCCGGCGCCGCCACCTCCGGCCCCCGTGCCTCGACGGAACCCACCGGCGGCGCCGAACGGTGGCGCACCGCCGGGGAACCCTCCGGTGCCCGTCCCGGTCCCCGCACCCGCCCGAGCCCGGAAGCCACCGCCGGGGAAGCCACCACCGCCGGTGCCGCCGGGGAAGGCACCCCCGAAAGCGCGGCGAGCACCGCCCGGGAATCCGCCGCGGAAGCCGCCACCGCCCGGGCCACCTTGACCACCGGTCGGGGTCGGTGTGGTCGAGGGGATCGCCCCGGTGTGCGGAGTCGCTGCGGTGGCCACGGTGGAGAAGAGCGGAGCGGCCAGCGCGGCGCCGAACCCGAGGATGGCCACCAGAGCAATGGCGAGCTTGGGGACGTCCCGGAGCAATGGGAGGGTCAGGATCGCCACCACCCCGAGCGCGCCCACGACGACAACGAAGGGACGCAGAGCCGGGAACCAATCGGAGGTGCGGCCGAGGAGGAGGTAACTCCAGACGACCGTCGCCGCCAGCCCTGCGGCCAGGCCGAGACGCCCGACCCACGTGGCACGGCGCTGCCAGAGGCCGATGGCGGCGATCCCGACCAGTGCGCCGAGCGGCGGCGCCAGGGCGACCGCGTAGTAGGGGTGGATGATGCCCTGGGCCAAGCTGATGACGAGGCCGATGCTCACGAGGGAGCCGCCCCACAGCAGGAGCGCGGCGCGTTCGCGATCCGTGCGACGCGCCCGAAGCGTAACGACGAGGAGCACGGCACCCATCACCAGGGCGCCAGGAAGCAGCCACGACATCATGTTCCCGAACTCGACATTGAAGAGTCGGGTGATGCCGGTCGGGCCCCACATGCTCCCGGACACGCGTCCACCACCCACGCTGCCCGATTCGTTCCCGGTGATACGGCCGAAGCCGTTGTAGCCGAAGATCAAGTTGAGGATGCTGTTGTTCTGTGACCCGCCGACGTACGGCCGGTCCGCGGCGGGCGTCAGGGCGACAATGGCCACCCACCACCCCGCGGCAACCAGCACGGAAACGCCCATCAGGAAGGTCTGCCAGACCCGGCGCCACCATCCGGTCGGTGCAGCGAGCAGGTAGACGACGGCCATGACGGGGAGGATCAAGAAGGCCTGCATCATCTTGGTGATGAAGCCGAAGCCGATCAGCGCGCCGGCGAGGACGAGCCACTTGGTCTGGGCCTTCTCGAGACCGCGCATGGTGGCATAGGTCGCCGCCGTGAGCAGCAGGGCCAACAAGGCGTCGGGGTTGTTGTAGCGGAACATCATGGCGGCCACGGGCGTGAGCGCGACCACCGTACCGCCGAGAAGCGCGGCCTGCGCGCTGAACCACCGGCGCACGGAGAGGTAGACCAGACCGACGGTGGCCACACCCTCGAGCGCCTGCGGCGCCAGCATGCTCCATGAGTTGAGGCCGAAAATCCGCGCGGAGATCTCCATCGGCCACAAGAAGGCCGGTGGCTTGTCGACGGTGATGAAGTTGGAGGAGTCGGAGGACCCGAAGAACATGGCCTTCCAACTCTTGGTGCCCGCCTGGACGGCGGCGGAGTAGAAGGAGTTGGCCCAGCCATTGGAGCCGAGGTCCCACAGGTAGAGGACAGCGGTGGCCGCGAGCAAGGCGAGAAGGGCGGGACGCACCCAGGCCGGATCGCTCTCCTTGCCCCGTACGAAGCGCGCCGGCCATCCCCGTCGTGGGTCGGGCGGCCAGGTCGGCGCGGTCGGCCCGGATTCCTCCCGGGTGCCGGCGCGAGGAGCGCCCAGCGTGATCGGCGGATCGAGTACTCCCACCGAAGCGTCGGGAACGGGCGTCGGGTCGGTCATCGGGACACCTCCGTAAGGCCGGCGCCGCGGCGGGCGCTCGGGCGGAAGATCCAGGCCCGCAACACGGCGAACCGGAACACGGCAGCGAGCACGTTGGCCAACGTGAGGGCCACCAGCTCGGCGAAGAGAGCGGAGGGGGCGACCCACCGGGCCACGACCAGCCCCAGCGTTGTGAGGCCGAGGCTCACCAGGTACAGCCCTCCGGCCACGGCGAGGAGGCGGCCGCGACGGGCCTGGCCGTCCGTGGTGTGTGAGAGCTCACGGTGGACCGCCGTGTTGAAGAGGGTGGCGATCGCCATGGCGACGGCGTTGGCACCGAAGGCACCGAGGAGCGGCCGCCAGGCGATGAAGAGGAAAAGGTAGCCGAGCGTGGAGACGACACCCACGCCCGCGAAGCGTAGGAGCTGGTCGGCCGTCACCTCGTTCGAACGGAGGCGGCGCAGCCCCTTGGGGCGCCTGACCAACATGCGCCAGACGCCGCGCAGGTCGTCCGCCGCAGTCGAGACGAGATGTACCCTCGAGTCGGGGTCGTCGACCCAGTCCACCGGAACTTCGCCGATGCGCAGACCCAGGCGCTCGGCGGTGACCAGCAGCTCGGTGTCGAAGAACCACTCGTTGTCCTCAACGAGGGGCAGCAGCTTGTCCGCCGCATCCCGGCGCAGGGCCTTGAACCCACATTGGGCATCACTGAAGCGACCACGCAGCGTGAGCTTGAGCATCAGGTTGTACGCCCGCGAAATCAGCTCGCGCTTGGGACCACGCACCACATGCGCGCCCGGCGCCAGCCGTGAGCCGATGGCCACGTCCCGATGACCGGACAGCAACGGGGCCACCAGCGGGAGCAAGGCGGGCAGCGAGGTCGAGAGGTCCACGTCCATGTAGGCCACGACGGGCGCCTCGCTCGTCGACCAGGCCGCCCGGAGTGCGTAGCCGCGCCCCTTGCGGGTCAGGTGCATGGCCGCAACGCCCCGCATGGTCGCCGCCAAGTGGTGCGCCACCCTGTCGGTGTCATCCGTGCTGGCGTTGTCGACCACGGTGATGAGCGCCCGGAATGGGAACGATTCGTCGAGGAACGTGCGCAGGGCGGTGATGCGCTCCGCCAGCTGAGCCGCCTCGTTGTAGACCGGAACGACGATCTCGACGTCCAGCGGAATGCGGCGGGGATCGACGTCGGCTTCGAACGGAGCCAGGGCTGTCATGTCAGGCATCGTGCCGTTGCCGCCTCCGGACTCCGTGAAGGTCGGCTGTGAATCCGGTGTGAATCGCAGGGCCGTGACACGGGATGCGGCGTGGTCAGGCGGCAGGTCCGGGCACCTCGTCCGGCATGGCCTGGTCCTGGTCCTGCCCCGCCGCGCCAATCGGGATCAGCACCGTGACCACCAGCCCCTCGCCGGGCGCTGACGTGGCGGAGACCGTCCCGCCGTGGGCCCCCACGATGGCGGCGACGATGGACAGGCCGAGGCCGCTGCCGCCGCGCCCGCGCGACCGGGCCGGGTCAGCGCGATAGAAGCGCTCAAAGACGCGCCGGGCGTCCTCGTCGGGCATACCCGGGCCGGTGTCACGCACCTCGACCCGGGCCTGATCGCCGACCTCGTCAACTCGCACCGTAGCGGTCGTCCCGGGCGGCGTGTGCGCCCGTACGTTCGCCAAGAGATTGTCGAGAACCTGACGCAGACGATCCTTGTCGCCGATCACTTCGATTGGGCGCGCCGCCCAGAACTGCACGGGCCACTCGGGCCCGACGGCGCTCGCCGTCCGGACCGCGTCCGAGGCCAGCGACACCAGTTCCACGTGCGCCGTCTCCATGGGCAGGCCCTCGTCCAATCGGGCCAGGGTCAGGAGGTCGTTGACCAGCCGGTCCATGCGCGCGGTCTCCGTGCGGATGCCCGAGACGATGCGCGGCAGATCGTCGGAATGCTGGGATCCGCCCCGCTCGAAGAGCTCGGCGTAGGCCGACACCGCGGCGATCGGCGTGCGCAGCTCGTGCGAGGCGTCGGCGACGAACTGGCGCAGGTGCTGCTCGTTTTCGCGCAACCTGGACTCGGAGGCCACTCGCGCGGAGAACGCCGCCTGGATCCGCTCGAGCATCACGTTGAGGGCACGGGCCAGGCGACCGACCTCGGTCGCCTGATCGCCTCCAGGGACGCGCTGCTCGAGATTGCCCGCCGCGATGGAGTCGGCGGTCCGCTCCACGTCCGCGAGCGGGCGGAGGCCGAGCCGAACAAGCCACCACCCGCCGGCGAGCGCCAGCACCAGCGCGCCGGCCGTCACGGCGAGCTCGGTCAGGAGGAGGGTGTGCAAGGTGCTGGTCTGGTCGACGAGCGGCACTGCCTGCACGAACACATCGTCGCCCTGCGCCTTCAGCGCCCGGACGCGGAACGGCGGGCCCCCGGCCGCGATGGACGAGGTGGTGAAGTACACCACCTGGGATCCGTCGGGTTGGGTCGTGAACCCGGTAATCGGCGAGGGCAACTGCGGCCGGTAGGGGTCCTTGCCGACGTAGGCGGGACACTCCAGATCGTCGACGACGGACCCGTTCTGGGCGACGACCGAGGCGTAGCTGATCCCGAAGATGTTGGCGAAGCCACCCCCGCCTCCGCCTCCGCCGTCGCCGGGAGCCGAGCCGGGGCCGGGGCCGGCCTCGACCGTCGTGCCCCCGAAGCTGCTGTGGGGCGACGGGCACTGCACCGCCCCCGTTGCCGTGTTGACGCGGAAGCCAATCTGGGGGTGTGCGGCCAGCTCCTGGTCGACCTGGTTGTAGAGGGAGGAGCGCAACGCCGAATAGGTGGCGAAATCGGCCACCACCAGCGCGACGATGGCAATTGCCCCGACCGCGAGCAGGAGTCGGAGCCGGAGAGACACTCAGGCCGCTCCGCTGGCCGACTCCGGCTCACGCAGGGTGTAGCCGACGAGCCGGATGGTGTGGATGAGCGGCGGCCCGAACTTCTCGAGCTTCTTGCGCAGGTAGCTGACGTAGGTCTCCACGACGTTCCCGTCTCCGCCGAAGTCGTAGTGCCACACGTGGTCGAGGATCTGCGACTTGGACAGCACGTGGCGCGGGTTGAGCATGAAGTAGCGCAAGAGATTGAACTCCGTCGCGGTGAGGTTGATGGCGTTCCCGCCGCGCCGTACTTCGTGCGCGCTCTCGTCCAGCTCGACGTCCGAGAAGCGGAGGACACCATCGTCCTCGGGCTCGTACCCAGTGCGACGCAGAATCGCGTGTACCCGGGCGATCACCTCGGCCAGGGCGAAGGGCTTGGTCACATAGTCGTCGCCTCCGACGGTGAGACCGGCCAGCTTGTCCTGCAGCGTGTCGCGCGCGGTCAGGAAGAGGACGGGCACCCGTAGCCCGTCGGAGCGCAGTCGGCGTGTCACCTCGAGCCCGTCGAGGTCGGGCAGCATGACGTCGAGGATCACGAGGTCGGGGGGATCTTCTTGCGCCTGAGCGAGGGCCTTACGACCCGTCACCGCCTCGTCGACCGTGAACCCCTCGTAGCGCAGCGATGTCGCGACCGCGTCGACGATAGAGGGTTCGTCGTCAACCACCAGAACTCGCGGTCCGTTGTCCGTCTTCACTCGGCCACACCTCCCTGCCTCACAGGGTCGCGCCCTGGTTTTCCCGTCCAGTGTGACCCGCCTGTGGGCCTCCTGTGAACGCGGGAGGTCAGACAGGGAGGTCAGACAGGTCAGGCTGGGGGGTCAGGCGGAACGGGCGTCGAGCGCGCGTCGCAGCAGGTCAAGAGCCGAAATGGCTCCGTACTGGCGCACGCGTTCCCGGTCGCCGGGCACCCGCAGCTCACGGGTCTGGGCCTTTTGGCCGGGGAGGTGGAGGCCCACGAACACCGTCCCCGCCGCCACCCCCTCCTGCTCCTCGGGCCCGGCCACCCCGGTGATGCCGAGACCCACGTCGGCCCGGGTCACCCGGGCGGCACCCTCGGCCATGGCCGCCGCGGCGGACTCGGTGACCACCGGCCCGGCCGGCACCCCGAGTACGTCGAATTTGACCTGCGAGTCGTAGGCGACGACACCGCCGCGAAACCATGACGAGGCCCCAGCCACGTTCACGAGGCGGGAGGCGATGAGGCCGCCGGTCAGCGACTCCGCGACACCGAAGGTCAGTCCGCGTTCGATGAGACGGGTGGCCACCGCGACCTCCATCGACTCGTCGTCGGCACCGAAGACGATGTCACCGAGCCGCTCCTCAATGGCGCGACGCACCTCGGCGTCCTCCTTGTCGAGCAATGCCGTGACATCATCGAGGGTGCGGGCGCGGGCGGTGATACGCACCTTGATCCCCTCGATCCCCGAAGCCAAAAACGCCAGCGTGACGTCGCCGGCGGCGTCGAGCGCGTCGATACGCTCCTGGAGAGACTCGGACAGGCCAGATTCGCTCGCCCCCCACGTACGCAAGACGCGGCTGGCGATCACGCCCGACTCCTCGCCCGTCTCGGCCATGCGGGCGCGCAGGTCGGGCAGGATGGCGCGCTCGAACATCTCGGCCATCTCGTAGGGGACGCCGGGCACTGCATAGACGACCTTGTTGCCGACCGGGCAGACGAGGCCGGGTGCGGTGCCGGCCACCTGGGGGATGACCGTCGCGCCCTGCGGCACGTCAGCCTGGCGCGCGTTGTTGGCAGACATGGCGCGGCCCCGCGCCTCAAAGAAACCGGCGATGACGGCGACGATCGCCTGGTCGCGCACCAGCGGGACACCCATGACCTCAGCGATGGCCTCCCGAGTGATGTCGTCCTGGGTCGGCCCCAACCCGCCGCACATGATGACGCCGTCGCTGCGGGCCAGCGCGGTGCGGAGTGCGAGGGTGATGCGAACGTGATTGTCACCTACGGCCTGATGAAAATGGGAGTCCACGCCGTTGGCGGCCAGGTGCTCGCCCAGCCAGGCGGAGTTGGTGTCGGCAATCTGGCCCAGGAGTAGCTCGGTGCCCACTGCGACAATCTCGATCCTCATGGCGGGACCTTACGATGCGCCCGGTCGGTGCAGCGCCCGCCGGCCGTCGAGCATGTACTCGGCGCCGGTGTACAGCGTGAGCGCGCAGGCGAACCAGATCACGGCGACCTGCAGCGTGTGCTGATGTGCCAGCGGCGGGATGATGCAGGTGCCGACGGCGAAGTCCTGCACGAAAGTCTTGAGCTTGGCCGACTTCCGGGCCGGAATCGAGACGCCGTATCGCCCCACCCAGGAGCGGTACAGCTGCATGCCCACCTCGCGGATCGTGATGAGGATGACCGGCAGCCACGGCAGGTGGCCCTGGGCGGAGAGCGTGATGAGGGCGCCGAGGACGACGGCCTTGTCGGCCAAGGGGTCGAGGAAGGCTCCCGAGCGGGTGGTGCCGTGGCGGCGGGCTATGTAGCCATCGAGCCCGTCGCTGCCGGCGAGCACCAGGCCGACCACCACGTTGACCCACGACGCCCCCCAAGCGACGAGCATGAGCACGTAGACCGGTGCGGCGAGCAGCCGGGCCACGGTGACGGCGTTCGCCGGGGTGACCAGGGCGCTCGGGCCGAAGGTGAACCCCGCCTGTGAGCTGGGTTCGTGCGTGGCCTCGCTCACGGCGCTGCCGCTCCGGCGCCAGTGAGGGCCGGATTCCGGTCGGCGGCCGCCACGGCGTGGAGGTCCGGACCCTCAGCGCCGGTGATGGTGACCTCGACGAGGCTGCCCACCGCCAATTCCGTCGGCAGGTACACGATGCCGTCGATCTCGGGCGCCTCGTGCACCGTACGTCCACGGCCAGGTGCGTCGACGAGGACCCGGCGGATGGCGCCGATGAGCGCGTCGCGCTTGGCTGCCGTAATGGCGTCCTGGAGCTCAGCGCACTCGCGCAGGCGCTCGAGGGCGAGCGCGGCCGGCACCTGCTCGTCGAGGCCGGCGGCGTGGGTGCCGTCCTCGCGGGAGAACGGGAAGAAGCCGGCCCAGTCGAGCTGCGCGTCATTGAGGAAATCGAGTAGGAGGTCGTGATCTCGCTCGGTCTCACCCGGGTAGCCCAGGATGAAGGAAGACCGGAACGTGGCGTCGCGGTCGACGGCCCTGATGTCGGCGATGCGACGCAGGAAGCGGTCGCCATCGCCCCAGCGGCGCATGCGGGCGAGCAGCGGTCGAGCGACGTGCTGCAGCGAGAGGTCGAAGTACGGCACTCCCGTGGCGAGGACGGTCTCGATCAGCTCGTCGGTCAACCCCGAGGGATAGAGGTAGAGCAAGCGGGTACGTTCCACCCGGGCCGACACGGCACGGGTGAGTGCGGCGATGGGCGAAGGGCCATGGGCGGTGCGGGTCCGCCGGCCAGGGCCTGTCCGGTCCCGACCGTACGAGGCGAGGTCCTGCGCGACGAGGACGATCTCACGCAATGCGGGCGCGCCATCAGCGGGCGCGCGTAGCGCGTCGACCTCGGCCAACACCTCCTGCGGCGAACGGGACCGCTGCTTGCCCCGGAACGACGGGATGGCGCAGAACCCACAGATGCGGTCACAACCCTCAGCGACCTTCACGTAGGCCCAGGGGGCGCGGGAGGCGGGGCGGGGTAGCTCCAGGAGGTCGAACCCCTTCGTGGTTGGTGCGTGTGGGACGGAACGCCGTGAGGGCGCGAGGGTGACCGGGACGGCGTCCGCGCTGGATGGTGACGTGGGGGGAGCTGTCAGCTCGGCACCAAACCCTGCCACCAGGTCGACCTCGGGCAGCGCGTCGCGCAATTCGTCGCCGTAGCGCTCGGCCATGCAGCCGGTCACGACCAGGCGGGCGCCAGGCTGGCGGGATTCGGCGAGCGTCAACACGGTGTCGATCGACTCCTGGCGAGCGGCGTCGATGAAGGCACACGTGTTGACCACAATGAGATCCGCGGTGTCGGGATCCTGGGCGCGCCCATATCCCTGTGCGGTGAGATAGCCCTCCAACTTGTCGGAATCGACCTGGTTCTTCGGGCACCCCAAGGTCTGCAGCCAGTAGCGGCCCACCACGTCACACACTCCTCGCACCAGGCCGGATCCCGCCGGGGCGACGGGGCTCGGCAGGCCCGCCTCCGCGGGCCGACTTTCCGGATCGTCCGGCACCAGGTGCCCGACTCCCGAGCGGAGAGGGAGGGATTTGAACCCTCGGACCCGGTTACCCAGGTCAACTCATTAGCAGTGAGTCCGATTCGGCCGCTCTCGCACCTCTCCATGCAGGTCAGAGCCTGTTTACGCCTCCAACCCTACCGTGTGTTGTCTGGTGAGCGATTTCCACTCAAGCGGTGAAGCTGAATGGCGGGTACCGATCAGTGAGGAAGCCGACGTAGGCCTCTACGTGGAGCGCGTCGACGAATTGCGGGCCTTATCTCGCGATCAGATTGGCTGCACCTCGGGATTTGCGTTCTGAGAGAGGACTGGAGACCGATTGAATCCTTTGAAGGTGAGCCAGAGACCGAGCGACAGCTCCCAAAGGGCGATGAGGAGACCAGCGATCCCCGCCAATGCGGTGACCTGGTGGTCGCCGCGGAACAACGTTGCAGTTGCGGAAATGAAGAGCAACGGAGCACCGATGAGCCCCAGCGCGGGGATGAGACGCGGGACAAGGCCGGATCGGTACATCAAGTAGCCCAGCAGCAACGCATTCACGCCCGGCATGAAGCTATCTCCGAGCACGAAGGTCCAGTCTCGGACGTGGACGAGCGCCTGTCCGACGGCGACAAGGGAAGCGTGATCCGTGCCCATGGCTCCCAGATTCTGTTGCAACGCCACTACTGCAAGGAGGCTGAGAGTGCCGATAACAAGGATGGAGCCTTCCAAAACACGCGAGGCCACGAAGCCGAGTGCGACTGTCTCGTTCTGTCGCTTGACTACTGGAAAAAGTGTCACGGCGGTGCCTATGCCGGCCAAGGCGGTGATGAAATACAGGAAGCAACCAAGAAGCACGCGGGTGTCGGAACCGGAACCAAGGATGAAGTTTGTTTGGTACAAGACGGGATGGAGCAGGACAACCGCCGGGAGCGAAACGAAGGTGATCAAGTAGAAGATGCCCGCGACCAGAGCAGTTTTCCGCATCCCCTCCATCGGCCGTCGTCTCACTGCATTCGTTTCTAGCGCTGTGGTCATGTCCATCCCCTTTTCGATTTATTGGAAGATCTCGATTGCAGCCCGGTGAGGAAGCCGATGTAGGCCTCTACGCGGAGCGCGTGGCGGTAGGCGCTGACAAGGAAGTCCCGGATCCGTGGGAAGTGAACCCCTTGGTGAAGAGCCAGATGGGTAGGATCAACTCGAAGAGACCGCCGATGACCAGCGCCAGCATCCCTGCGCCGTGCGTCACGTTGATGAGGTTGAACATGGCCAAAACGCTTCCCAGCAAGAAGACGGGATAGCCGATGACGCCCAGCATGGAGAGGTTCCTCGGCACGATCCTCGAAGTCAGCAGGGCAGACGAGAGGACGAGGCCTGCAACACCAGATACCGCGTAGATCGCAAGCACATACGCATTCCAGTACGCGTGGCTCGTCAGGAAGTACACGCCCACTGCCACAAGTGTGAGGCACTCCGTCACCCTCAGCGCCAGGTAGGCCCGCGCTCGAAGTGGTGCCGACGGTGTGAGTATCCGCCGCATGGAAGCGCCGTTGGCTGCGACGGCGAGGCCGCAGCACACCAGAAGGAACACGCCGACGATGAGGGCAGTGTGGGCGGTCGTGCTCGAGAAGTACGAGCGGATGAGCGCATTACCGATCGCGAAGGTGAAGGTGGCAGTGAGGAAGCACAGTCCGACGAGGACTGAGGTCTTGCTGACGGATGTCGTGGTCGGTGTCGGAGCGCCCCTGGTCGGCCAAGACGTGGTGGGTGCCTGAAGCATCGATCGGTCCAGTTTCGCCGTCTTCATGGCCTCGCTCCGATGGTCAGGGCCGGCTCCAGGTGCTCCGTCTCCAGGTGCTCCGTCTCGGACAGATCCACCGCCGGAGCGGCCGTTCCCCCGGCGGTGGCCCGCTCGGTTCGGATGTCGAGCACGAGCAGGCTCAGGTTCGACACGACCGCCGCACCGATGATCGTCGTGATCAACGCGATGCCCCCGCTGGTGACGTGGAAACCGAGTTCGGCTCCGACCACCGCACCGACACCAGCGGCACCGATGCCCTTGGCCCGCATCGCCTTCGGTGTGTCGGAGCGGACCCAGCCGGCGTAGACCCCGAGCCAGATCGGCACCGCGATCGAGACCACTGCCAACAGCTGGTCGTCAAGCGGCAGGTTCGGCCAGAACCGAAGCACCAACAGCGCCCCCAGGCACCATCCGCCGAGTCCGAACACGACGGGACCGGCGGAGCGGATCCATGCGCCCGTCTTGCGGCCGGTACCGCCTCGGCGGCGGATCCGGATCGCCAACACCACGAGCCAGATCACTGCCACCAAGGCCAAGCCGACCAGTGTCCCAAGGATGTCCTTGGCAATCCCTGTCTGCGGTTGCGATGTGGTGAAGCTGACCTTGTTCGGGGTGTAGCGGGACGTGTCGACCTGGCCGGTGGCGTAGAACGTGGTCAGCAGCTGTGCGCTGGCTTTCGGCTCGTAGTACCAGAAGTCTTCCGAGTGCCCGAGCCCGGACAAGATGACCTGATGCCCGTTGGAAAGGTGCGGCAACAGCTCCTTGGTGGCGTTCTGGGCCGGTGTCTCGAAGTCGAGCGTGCCGCCGATGAGCAGCGTCGGGACGCTCGAGTTCTGCACACTGGTGTACTGGTTCTCACCCGGGTTGGCCGGCCAGGCGTGAGCCAGGCCTCCTGCCCCCCACAAGAACTCCCCGAGGGGATTTCCGATGATCGAGCCCCGGTCCGCGCCGGAGCTGAAGTAGCGCTCGACAGGATGCGCATCGGCCATCCCGATGCTGGCAAACTCGCCCCAGGTGAACGACGTGGGGAGGGCGAGATTGGCCATCGCCGAGAGGAACCACAGGCCGCTTGGGTCGCCGTGCGCGGCGGAGATCCACGAGTCGAGGGTCACCGGGCCACCCAGTGGCGAAAGTACCGTGGTCTCATCCGTGAGCCCGAGGAACGTCCCGACCAGCACGTTGCCAGGCTCGATCGGCAGGGAGAACCAACTGCTCGGCATGTCTGCCGCTATGTGCTGCATGCTCGCGGCAAGGTTTTTGGTGCGGGCGGCGCAGGAAGGCTGCTTCGCGCACAGCGCCGAGTAACGCTCGATCCCCTGATCGATCTCGGCTCCGCTGTAGATGAAGTTCCCAGGCGGGTTGACCCCGACCATCACCGAGCGGTCGACGTTCTTTGGGTACATCCACGAGTAGATCATCGCGAGGCGGGTGCCGGCGCTGTCGCTGAGCAGGTCGATGCGCTTGTAGCCGAGCGCGGTGCGAGCGGCTTCGATGTCGCCGGCCTGCTCCTCCATTGTGTAGCCGGCGAGGTCTACACCGCTTCGCTCAAGCCGCTTCGCGCACGAGGCGAAGGCCTGGGAGTACGCGCTCAGCGACGCTTTGGTGAGGTAGTCAGAGTTCTCCAGCGCCGCCGTCACCTCGGGACAGTTGAGCACCGAAGAGCCGTCGACGCCGCGGTAGCCGACCATGACGACATCGTGCTGGGCGGCCAGACGGTTCGCTTGGGGGAACGTCATGTTGGTGATGCCCGGGCCGCCGTTCAGATGGAAGATTGGCTCCAACGGGTGCGATGAGCGAGCCAGGATCCGGATTACTGGCAGCGCGATCAGGCGCGACCGGGGGTCTGCCCGATTCTCGGGCACGACGAGCGTTCCGCAGTCGGCGCGCATCGCACCCTTCTCGGCCGCATAGGTGCACGGGTGCATGGTCAGCTGGCCGGCGAGCGCCCCCTGCGGGACCGAGACCGCGGCGTCGCCGGGTGCGAACCCGATGTACGTCAGACCGAGCAACAACACCCCGATGACCACCAGGGCAACGATTCGTGCCCAGGTGAATGCCTTTGGCCTTTGGGCCGGCGGTACTGGTTGGTCGACTGCCACGGTCTTGCCGTCGCGCTTGGTCTGGTTTTTCTCGATCATTGTTCTTCCTTTCGTCGACCCTCGTTGTGCCCTATGGCGAAGTTAAGATGCGATGGCGAGATCGGCATCGTCGGGAGGCTGTGTTGGCGCTCCTACCATCCGACGATTTGGACTCCTACGTAGGTAGGAGGCGGGAGCGGAGGGAGCGGAGTACCTTCAGCGAGTGAGCCGAATCGGACACTTCACCCGCACGTACTGGTTCGACCTGCTGATCGCGCTGGTGGCGATCCTGGCGATCGTTGACGTGGTGCTCGGACGCGGCTCGCCCGGAGCTCCGACCACGACGCTGTGGTTCTGCGTTCCCGCTCTCGTGATCCTGGTGCTACCACTGTTCGCGCGGCGACGCTTTCCGTTTGCCGGACCGGCGGCGTACTGGCTCTTGGCCGCGGCAATCTCGTTCGTCGACCCGCTGTTGATCCCGTACCCCGACGCCCTCTTCCTGATCGGGCTGGTGGCTGCATTCCTGCTCGGGAACCTTCGGGACCTCCGGCGGGCCGGCCTCGGACTGGTGATCGTGGTCGGCGCTGCGGTGACCCTCGTCTACAACATCCCCGGAGTCTCGGTCGACCAGCTCGTCTTCATTCCCGTCGACTTCGCCGTCGCCTGGGTTGCAGGCTTTGCCGTCCGCGCCCGAGCCGAGCAGGCCGAGGTGGCGGAGTCGCATGCGACCCAGGCCGAGCAGGAGCGAGATGCAGCGACGCGCGTCGCCGTGGCCGAGGAGCGGGCACGGATCGCGCGTGAGCTGCACGACATCGTCGCGCACGCCGTCAGCGTGATGGTGCTCCAAGTCGGCGCTGTCAGGCACCAGCTCCCCGACACGATGGCCGAGGATCGCGATGCCCTCAGGAGTGTCGAGCAGGCCGGGCGCGGCGCGCTGACCGAGATGCGCCGTCTGCTCAGTGTGATGCGCCGTGAAGGCGATGGCATCGAGCTCGCCCCTCAGCCCGGCCTCGACGGCCTCGACTCATTGGTGGAAGAGATCGGCCGCGCCGGGCTTCCGGTCAAGCTGCACCTCGAAGGGGAGCGTGTGCCGCTCCCGCCAGGGGTCGACCTCTCTGCGTATCGGATCGTGCAGGAGGGTCTCACCAACGCGCTCAAGCACGCCCGCGCCAGCCACGCGGAGGTCACCGTCCGGTATGGTCCCGACGAGGTAGGGATCGAAGTGCGCGACGACGGCACCGGCGCGGCGCCGAGCGACGGCTACGGCCACGGACTGATCGGCATCCGCGAGCGCGTCAGACTCTACGGCGGCGAGATGACCGCAGGCAGGACAAACGGTGGCGGGTTCACGCTCAGCACTCGCCTCCCACTCACCTCAGACCGGCCATGACGATCCGAGTCCTCATCGCCGACGACCAGTCCATGGTCCGCGCCGGCTTTCGAATGTTGCTCTCCGGCGAACAAGACATGGAAGTCGTCGCCGAAGCAAGCAACGGACTGGAAGCGGTGGCTATGGCGGCGCGGTTTGACCCGACCGTGATCCTGATGGACATCCGCATGCCAGAGCTCGATGGGCTCCAGGCCACCCGCCGGATCCTCGCCACCGACAACACGGCGCGGATCCTGATCCTCACCACCTTCGGACTCGAAGAATACGTCTACGAAGCCCTCAGCGCCGGCGCGAGCGGATTCGTGCTCAAAGACGATCCCCCCGAACAGCTGATCGAGGCGGTCCGCACCGTCGCCGCTGGAGACGCGCTCCTCTCACCCGCGATCACCAAACAAGTGATCAAGAAATTCACGAGCATCCCTCGCCACGAGCTGCCGAAAGAACTCGACGAGCTCACCGCACGCGAGCAAGACATCCTTCGGCTCATCGCCCAGGGGCTCTCTAACGCAGAGATCGGCGCGGAGCTCTACATCAGCGAGACGACCGTCAAGACCCACGTCACGCACGTCCTCCAGAAACTCGGCCTCCGCGACCGCGTCCAAGTCGTCGTGCTCGCATACCAGACCGGGTTCGTAACGTGAGCCACGCCCACCTAAGCCTCACAGGGGGCCGCAAGGCTCGACGTTCTACTCAGACGATCGCAGGCCCCTGAAAGGGCCGGCTTCTGACGGTCGCTATACGCCGAGTCGAAATGGGACTCGGCATCTCCTAGCGGTCGGAGCACCGCCTCCCGGTACCAGTCGTTGGACTCGGCATCCATGGCCAATCCTAGAGGCTTGGGTGAGTTCCTAACGGCGGTCAAGCCCCTCAGGCGACATTTTCGCTAACTTCTTTTCGTGGCGGGTCGGTGGCCGGAGCGACCTTCTGGGCCGACTCCTTTCTGCCTCGACCCGCCGCCCTGTTCTTGAGGACTTTGGCTCGTGTGTTGCGACGACGGGCCGCCCGGACTGTGGGGTCGATCTTGAAGCGGTCGGCGCAGACCGCCTTGCCTTCGGCCTCGGTGATCGCTTCGCTGTCTTCATCTCGCAGTGTGTAGAGCTCTCCTTTGCGCCAGCAGGCGGCGATCCGGGTGATGAGGACGGCCGAGACGGAGCACAGGGCCGAGTTGTGGTGCTTACCCTCGACCATGACGAGTCGGTAGTAGCGCTGGGCGAGCGTCGGGTCGATGTGGCGAGCGTGATCGGCTGCCATATAGAGGGCCTGGCGCAGGCCGGCGTCACCGGCCCTGGTGATGCCCTTGTGTCCGGCCACCAGTCCGGACTGGTCGATCTTGGGCACAAAGCCAGTGAAGGAGCGGACGCCGGCCAGGTTGGCGAAGCGGTTGAAGTCGCCCGCGTTGCCCAAGATGGCTGCCGAGAGGACGGGCCCGAGCCCCGGCGCCGAGCGGACGATGCCCTTGGGGTCGGCCTCGTCATAGAGGACGGCGATCCGCTTGTCGGCGGCGGCGATCTCGTCGTCGAGGCGGCGGAGCACCCGGACTTCTGAGGCGATGTCGTGGGCCAACTCGCTGAAGTCGATGCCCCCGCCTGACCACAGGGCCAGGGTCTCGTTCGCCATGGCCAAGAGCTCGTCGGCCTTGTCCTGGCGCCACAGTCCCGCACTCGAGCGGACCAACAACGCGGTGAGCCGGCCGCGCCCGAGACGCTTGAGCGCCCGTGGATCGGCGTATTTCTCCAAAACGACCAGGGCGGTCTTCGACGCGGTGGCCGATCCGAGCGAATCGGCCCACCCCGGACCGAGCAGCTCGACGAGTGCATCGAGGCGCAGGCTGGCGGCGGTGCGGCGCTTGACCAGGCTGGAGCGGTGACGCACGGCTCGGCGCAGTGACCCCGCCGGGCCGAGGTTGTCGATGCCTCGCAGGCCCTCGGGGTGCAGCAACGGCAGACGAGCCAGCACCCGTGAATCCAATCGGTCGGTCTTGGTGTGCTTGTTGTAGTAATCCCGCAGATCGGCCGACTGCTCGGGTGGCACCAAGATCACCGTGGCGCCACGTGCTTGGAGCCAGGCCGACAGCGGCACCCAGGCGTTGCGGGTGGGCTCGAGAATGACCGTCACCGACGCATCCTCGGGGATCTTCGCCCATAGGCGCTCGAGGTCAGCGGTCGTCGTGCGGAACCGCCACGACGACCAGATGAACTCACCTCGCTCGTCGGCCAGGCTGGCCCGATGGTCGGCCCGACAGGCGACGTCGATACCCAACCTCACTTCCTTCATGGCGTGGTCCTTTCGCTCGACGGTTGAATCAGTCGGCTCTCCTTCGTCGACCGGTGCACGCTCCGCAGGGGTGTGACCATCCAGACATTCGAGAAGCAGGGGTCCGACTCAATGATTCGGCCACCGAGTTCCAGAAAAGGGATGCACGTGCGTCGGGAGGCTCGTCTGGTCGACGATCACCGTCATGGAGTCGAGCTCTCGCCCGCTCCGGCCCCAGTTCAGTCAAGCCAGAGGAACCGACCCGACGCACCCTACGAAAGGCTTCCGCCAAATCGGTGGATGCCCGGAACCAACGCTAAATGTCCCAGTCCGCCGGGACGAGGCGCACCCTGCGACACATAGGGGATAGCCCAACGGGTGGCCGGGGAACCCCGGAAAAGCCCGGTCGCGACGCCGGTCAAGATGGAGGCGTGACGAAGCGACGATCCAGCGCGCCGAGGTTTGAAGCGGATGGCCGACCCTCCCACGACTGGTTTCTGGATGGGCAGCCCATTCGACTTCGCCTCTTCCCGGAATATGTCGTCGACGTTCCCGTGTTTCCTCGGTCGGACGACACTGACGCACTCATACCGGACGACCTGCTGGTGAGGTTGGTCGCCTGGAACGAGTACTTCAACAACAACTACCACTGGGAACAGGGATGGCGGTCTGAAGAAGCGAAGAGAAGGTGGGTCGATGAGGCACCGTCCTTGGTCGCTGAACTCAAGGAGGCCCTTGCCGGCAAGACCGAGCTAAAGATTGACCTCTGGCCCGAAAAGAGTCGCGTTATGGACCATCCCTGACCGCCGGTTATGCGGGTCTGCCTCAGTAGATGCTCCCCGTGACACCGGCCGTTAGTCCCCAGGCGATGAAGGAGGCGACTGCAGACACAATCGGAGGGGCCAGAAGGTAAGCAGCAACTCGGCGGACGTTCGCGACACTCAGCCCATTTTCCGAGTAGCCCTGGCCAGCGGCAAAGACCGTCAGCAGAAGAGCAATCACCAGGCCAAGAGAAACAAGACACATGAGCAGACCCAGTAACCAGTAGTGATGAGCGAACGCCAGGTTGAGAGCCGAGGCCATGAACGTGATGGTCCATAACAAGAGAAAGCAGTCCCCGAGTCCGACTAGTAGGGAACCCCCATTCAGCGCTACGGATCGGGCCCTTAGTGGCATGCGCCTTCATTATCGGCCACCCGGACCAAGTCTGTGAGTGCCCGACTTTCATCTGTCCCCGACCGCGGGGTCACGGACGCAGCCCCGTGGGCTCTGCGAAACCTACGCCCCACAGAGTCGTCGATGGTGATGTGGTCCGGGTCCGCACCAGTATGGGTTCCCATATTTCAGGTCAATCGACGGCAAGCTACTGCGAACGAAGATCGTCTTTAGGAGATACCGATCTACATGGATTAGTTGGAAGGAATCTCCGACAGATTGCGACTCGGTTGGGTCGGGGTTAGTCGTTGGTCGTCCAGTTGTACGATTTAGGTAAACGATCTTCGTTATGACGGCTGTAAGCTTTTTCGGACCCGATGCCGACGAAAATCGCAGCGTGTCTTGCTCAACGGTTGCACCGCTGTATCCCGTTTCCAAACCGGTGAAGTTTGAGCCAATGGTCAACTGGCCATCGTGTACGTACCAGGTCCCCATGAACCCTGGTGGCGTAGTTCGGGCCGGGTGAGCTTCAACAGCGGACGTACCCAACAGAATCGCACTTGTGAGCACCAGGGCTCCGATCGTCAAGGTTCCGATGCGCACGGTGAGATTCAAGCATCCCCGACCAACTGGTGGGTAGCCCCGTTCGCCGGCTGAAGACGTGAGGCTGCAGTCTCACGACGGAGCGCTGTGACACGATTGCGTCGTATGCCTGCCTCGCCGTACTACCGATCGGATCTGGCGCGCATCCATCACGAAGGGTTCGGGTTCCACGCGGATGCGGTGGCACCCGGGATTCTGACCATCCTCGAGCCCGTCCTGGAGCGGTCCGGGCTCGTCCTGGAGCTCGGTTGTGGATCCGGGTTGTTCACGAAGTACCTCGTCGAGGCAGGCCATCGGGTACTCGCGACCGATGCGTCTCCGGCCATGGTCGAGCTTGCCCGTGACTTCGTTCCCACGGTGCCGGTCGAGGCCCTTCGGCTTCCCGAGGATCCGCTGCCGACCGCCGATGCGATCGTCAGTGTCGGTCATGCGTTGAGCTACCTCGACAGCGAGGAAGAAATCGATCGTTCGCTGGCCGCCATGGCGGGTGCGCTCGAGGACTCCGGGGTACTCGCGTTCGACATCTGCGACCTGGAGTGGGGATCTGCCCGGCGCGGGCAGCCGCCCGGGGTCTGGTTCGGAGAGGACTGGGTGCTCACGACGCGTCGCTCGGTCATCGGTGATCGGATCTTCCGGCGTGAGATGACGATGTTCGTCCGTGACGGCGAACTCTGGCGTCGTGATGACGAGACGCACGACAACGTGCTCATCGACACCGGCCGACTCCCAGAGTTCCTTGCTCGGTTCGGGGTCGACGCGGACGTCCGCCAGGCCTTCGGCAACGAGACACTGCTTGCCGGACTCGTCGCGGTCGTCGGCCGCCGCCGAGCCCCCTGACCGGGACCACCTGACGCGCCTGCCCCATACCGCCGGGATGGCTACGGCTGGTAGGGAGGGGCCTCTCCCCAGCCCCACCTGGGGACCGGGGCGTGCTCCATCGCCACGGCACCGTGCCGAGAGTTGCCAAGGGCAATACGGGTGCCCCACTCAAGGTAGGCAACGAGTGCAGATCGGAACTCGGGATCATCGGGCATCCCTGCGTCGTCCGCAGCTAAACGCATGAGCGTGGCGAATCGGAATCTCTGCTCTTCGGTGATCCCTAGGTCCAGATGTTTGCTCAGCATCCTCTCGTAGCCACCCAGGTCATCGGTGTATTGAGCGGGACCATCGAATACCTCGCCCCACCAGGCGGCCACGTGACGACGGTGGTCCTCGTGAACACCGCCGGGGAAGAAGGGGGGGAGCAAGTCATCGTGCTCGACTCGGTCGTAAAAGGCGTTGATCATCCGGGAAAAGGCGTCACTTCCTCCGGCCCATTCGTAAAGCGTCGGGTGCGTGGACACAGAGGCCAGACTAGACGGGGGTCATTTCTCTGAAACAGATGGTCACTGCCCCGTCGCCGGCTCGGTGAGCCATTTCGCCGGACTGCCGAAAGCCAGGTATCTGCCCAATTCGAAATGATGACGAGCGAGTGAGACGAGCAGACCGACGTCGGGTTAGCTCCGCCGCAGCTCGGGTACTCACCACGAAAGGGCCTCACACGCCGGTTTAGGGTGTTCCTCAGCAGTCCGGTTTGGATTTTGAGGCACCCGGTTGGAGCAATGACCCGAGAAGGGAGAGCCATGAAGACACCGTCGATCGTTTCGCGGCAGGAATGGAATGTCGCACGAGAGGAGATGCTCGTCAAGGAGAAGGCGCTGACTCGCGCTCGCGACGCGCTCGCAGCTGAACGCAGACGAATGCCCTGGATGTCCGTAGACACGGAATACTCGTTCGAGGGTCCCTACGGACGGATGAGCCTCGCGGACCTTTTCGAGGGTCGCCGACAGCTGATCGTTTACCGCGCCTTCTACGGACCTGAGGTGACCACGTACGCGGAAGGCGGCTCATATCCCGAGCGGGCGTGCGTGGGCTGCTCCATGGGCGCTGATCAGGTCGCTCACCCTGGCCACCTGAACGCGAGGAACACGTCGCTTGCGTGGGCATCGCGCGCACCTCAGACCGACATCCAGAACTTGAAGAAGCGCCATGGATGGGACCACATCCCGTGGTACACGATCACCGACGACTTCGACAAGGACTTCGACGTCGATGAGTGGCATGGCACCAACGCGTTCATCCGCGAAGGTGACCAAATCTTCCGCACCTACTTCATCAACGTTCGGGGCGACGAGCACATGGGTGGGACCTGGAGCTACCTCGACATTACCGCGCTCGGTCGTCAAGAAGAATGGGAGGACTCACCTGAGGGATACCCGCAGACCCCGCCATATCAATGGTGGAATTACCACGACGCCTACAAGACCACCTGATCATGGACTAGCCCATAGCGCATCAGGACGGTGGGACACTCCGGCACCCTCGGCCCGAACAAATACCGAAACACCGACTGTGAACCGGTGCTCCCTAGGAGTTCGGTCTGGGCGTGAGGACCATCAGGGGGATTATGCGCTCGGTCTTCCGCGCGATGTCAGCGAGCTGCGGATAGCGCCCAGCTGCTCTCACGAAGAGGCGGTCGCGCTCATCGCCAGTGGCCTCCTCGGCTACAACGTCAATCGTCTCGCCACTGACCTCGATCCTCGTGACGGGGTGCTCCTTTAGGTTGTGATACCAGGCTGGATGCTTCGGCGCTCCTCCGTTCGCGGCCCAGATGAAGTACCGCGCATCGTCGGGCAGGTACGCGACTGGGTTCACGCGGCTCGCACCAGATACCGCGCCGGTATGGTGGAGCAACAGAAGTGGCGTTTCCGCCCACATGCCGCCGACTCGTCCGCTGTTGGCCCGGAATTCACCGATCACTTTGGCGTTGTAGTCATCGGATGACTCAGCCATGATTGGGCTCCTCTCGCTTTCGGTGTGGCGTTGGCTTTGAGGGCGACTAGGCGCCCGACCGTCTCTGACCAGCTGCTCCTCGCTGGCGGCGCACCCCTACGAGGTCCGCAGCGTCGAATCAGTCTCAAGGAGAGTTTTGAGACTCGAAAGAACGGCCGGCCAACCCTCAGAGATGGCCGGAAGAACTTCGCTGCCGGGCTCGAAGCCGTCGTGGATGACCGTGAGCTTTGCGACCCCGTGCCCGACGTCCTCAATGTCGAAGGCCACTTTGGAGCGGGGTTCAGCCCGCCAGGCGTCAGCGGTGGCTTCGTCCATCCCGACCTCGGAGGCCCACTCGGGCGTAATCGTGTGCCAGGTGTAAGCCAGCCGGCGGTAGGGATCGGACTCGAGGATCAACTGTTCGGGGTCGCTCACGACAAGCCCGACTTCCTCGTGCGCCATGTCGTAAGTGGAGCCCTTCTTCCAGTCCGACTGAAAGGTCTTCTCGCCAGCCCTTTGGTGCCGCCAATAGCGCTTCATCAGGGCGGGGTCGGTGAGGCCCTGCCAGACCCGCTCGGGCGTCGCCAGGATGTAGATCGGGTAGGAGAAGTTCGTCATCTGGTTGCTGCGTGTCGCCATCGCCTGGCCTCCAGTCGTCGGTCGCCCCCTTTCAAATGTACCGCCATCGGACATAACTACCCGTGGTCGAAGTAGCCCCAACCTTGCCCTGATAGGGCTGCTCCCGTGCGCCGGCTTGGGGTCGTACCGTTTTGAGCGCGTGGGCTCACCGGCGGGAGGGCCCGAGCACAAGCGCGACGAGATCGGCTGCCCGACCGGGATCGAACGGTTCGGCCGACATCAGTCTGGAGTAGATGACCGGGCCCAACATGGCCAGGGTCGCCAACTCGGGGTCAGTTGAAGAAGGGAACTCGCCGTCAGCGATTCCCTCTGCGATGACATCCATGAGGCTCTGGCGCCGTTCCGCTGAATAGGTGTGGTGGAACTTCTGCAACCCTGCGTCGCGTTCTGCCCCTTCGATCAGGGCCGGTATGCAGACAGAGAAGGTGGAGTCGATGAACAACTCGGCCACGTGCCGGACCATTGCCTCCACGTTCTCGCGTGGCGACCCCGTCTCGGGGTTGGCGACATCTGCACGTGGAAGGTTTCGAACGCGTCAGCAATGAGGGCGAGCTTGTCGGTCCAGTGCCTATAGATCGTGGACTTACCGACGCCGGCACGAGCGGCCACGGACTCGATCCGGAATGTCCCGTATCCGACCTCACCGAGCTCATCGAGTGCGGCCTGCAATATGACCTGGCGCGATCGCTCAACGCGGGGGTCGACGGCGCTCCTCGACGGAATGCGACTGGCAGTTGGCATGGCCTCCCTCTCCACGACGAGACGGGCTACGCAGTTCGATACGTTTACGTATCGCTGCGAAACGGTTACGTTTCATAGTAGTTCGCAGCCGAATCGAGGAAAACTATGGCCACAGTGAGCGTCCGCTACATCGTCAACGACGTCGACGAGGCCATCTCGTTTTACTGTCAACGCCTGGGCTTTGAAGAGGTCATGCATCCTGCACCGACATTCGCCATGCTCTCTCACGGGGATCTTCGGCTTGTCCTCAGCGCAACCGGTGGCGGACCCGGCGGTGGTCAGGCGATGCCTGATGGGACTTTGCCTGAGCCTGGAGGATGGAACGGTTCAGCCTTGAGGTTTCTGACCTCGGCGGCACCGTTGAAGAGCTGCGTGGCTGTGGTGCGCGGTTCCGCAATGACATCGTCACTGGCGTGGGAGGAATGCAGATTCTGCTCGAAGATCCTTCTGGCAACCCGATCGAGTTGTTCGAGCCGATCCTGCCCGAAGCGTCATTGCGACCTTCGTGACATCACGACCCTCTGCAGGCTGATTCTCAGAGAGGCTGATTCGGGTAGCCCAGTTCGCTGCCGGCACGGGGTGCCACCCCGCGGGACCGTGGGGATAGGGCCGCCCCCGATCATGAGGTCGTCAGATTCGAGTCGCCACCGCTAGAACGTGTCCGCAGTACGGCTTTAGCTCGGTCGTCACTGTCGCCTCCATGAACATTGCCGCCGCTGCCGCTTCACCGAGTTCGGCTTCCAGAGTGCCTCGCTGGTCGAGGATCGCACCAAAGCCCCCTGCGACTTGGTCTTCCCAGTGGGCGATTTGGTCGTACTGATTAACCTCGAAGCCGACTTGTTCGAGCAGCGGTCGGTAGTCCGATATGGCGGTTTCCCATATCGGCAGCCCTGCAACCCGATCAGGATCAAGCTCAAAGGCCACGAATGCGAAGCGTCCACCAGGACGGAGAATCCTGGCGACCTCAACGAGTGCTGCAGACTTGTCGGAGACGTACTGGAGGGCATCAACGCTCATCACTGCATCGGCTGAGGCTGGTTCGAGGCCGGTTGCCTCAAAGGTCCCTTGACTAAATGTCGCCCTCCCGCTCATCCCCAGAGGGCCGACCCGCTCGGACGCGCGCTTCGTGGCCATAGAGGAGAGGTCTATGCCCAACAGGCGACAACCGGTTTCCCTTGCCGCCCACAAGCCCGGGCCGCCAGCTCCACACGCCAGATCAACCAGAAGTTGATCAGGACTGAGGGTCAAGCCTTCGGTCACCAAGCGCAGTTGTGCGAGCGGAAGGAAGCTGATGTGAGCGAACTCTTCTGGGTAGTCCGAGCCGGTCACGTGCTCTCGCCAGATGCGACGCAAGGTCGGACTTTCTCCCCACCTGGCGTAGAACGCCTCATACCCGCTCGCCACCAAATCGCTGCTATCTGACACGGCGGCAGCGTAGAGCCTCGCCCGGTGTGGCGAACTCCTTCCGCCAGTTCTTCCCTGGTTGCCCACTCCGGATTGATGTCGCCCGGGGTGAGTTCCTAACGGCGGTCAAGCCCCTCAGGCGACATTTTCGCTAACTTCTTTTCGTGGCGGGTCGGTGGCCGGAGCGACCTTCTGGGCCGACTCCTTTCTGCCTCGACCCGCCGCCCTGTTCTTGAGGACTTTGGCTCGTGTGTTGCGACGACGGGCCGCCCGGACTGTGGGGTCGATCTTGAAGCGGTCGGCGCAGACCGCCTTGCCTTCGGCCTCGGTGATCGCTTCGCTGTCTTCATCTCGCAGTGTGTAGAGCTCTCCTTTGCGCCAGCAGGCGGCGATCCGGGTGATGAGGACGGCCGAGACGGAGCACAGGGCCGAGTTGTGGTGCTTACCCTCGACCATGACGAGTCGGTAGTAGCGCTGGGCGAGCGTCGGGTCGATGTGGCGAGCGTGATCGGCTGCCATATAGAGGGCCTGGCGCAGGCCGGCGTCACCGGCCCTGGTGATGCCCTTGTGTCCGGCCACCAGTCCGGACTGGTCGATCTTGGGCACAAAGCCAGTGAAGGAGCGGACGCCGGCCAGGTTGGCGAAGCGGTTGAAGTCGCCCGCGTTGCCCAAGATGGCTGCCGAGAGGACGGGCCCGAGCCCCGGCGCCGAGCGGACGATGCCCTTGGGGTCGGCCTCGTCATAGAGGACGGCGATCCGCTTGTCGGCGGCGGCGATCTCGTCGTCGAGGCGGCGGAGCACCCGGACTTCTGAGGCGATGTCGTGGGCCAACTCGCTGAAGTCGATGCCCCCGCCTGACCACAGGGCCAGGGTCTCGTTCGCCATGGCCAAGAGCTCGTCGGCCTTGTCCTGGCGCCACAGTCCCGCACTCGAGCGGACCAACAACGCGGTGAGCCGGCCGCGCCCGAGACGCTTGAGCGCCCGTGGATCGGCGTATTTCTCCAAAACGACCAGGGCGGTCTTCGACGCGGTGGCCGATCCGAGCGAATCGGCCCACCCCGGACCGAGCAGCTCGACGAGTGCATCGAGGCGCAGGCTGGCGGCGGTGCGGCGCTTGACCAGGCTGGAGCGGTGACGCACGGCTCGGCGCAGTGACCCCGCCGGGCCGAGGTTGTCGATGCCTCGCAGGCCCTCGGGGTGCAGCAACGGCAGACGAGCCAGCACCCGTGAATCCAATCGGTCGGTCTTGGTGTGCTTGTTGTAGTAATCCCGCAGATCGGCCGACTGCTCGGGTGGCACCAAGATCACCGTGGCGCCACGTGCTTGGAGCCAGGCCGACAGCGGCACCCAGGCGTTGCGGGTGGGCTCGAGAATGACCGTCACCGACGCATCCTCGGGGATCTTCGCCCATAGGCGCTCGAGGTCAGCGGTCGTCGTGCGGAACCGCCACGACGACCAGATGAACTCACCTCGCTCGTCGGCCAGGCTGGCCCGATGGTCGGCCCGACAGGCGACGTCGATACCCAACCTCACTTCCTTCATGGCGTGGTCCTTTCGCTCGACGGTTGAATCAGTCGGCTCTCCTTCGTCGACCGGTGCACGCTCCGCAGGGGTGTGACCATCCAGACATTCGAGAAGCAGGGGTCCGACTCAATGATTCGGCCACCGAGTTCCAGAAAAGGGATGCACGTGCGTCGGGAGGCTCGTCTGGTCGACGATCACCGTCATGGAGTCGAGCTCTCGCCCGCTCCGGCCCCAGTTCAGTCAAGCCAGAGGAACCGACCCGACGCACCCTACGAAAGGCTTCCGCCAAATCGGTGGATGCCCGGAACCAACGCTAAATGCCCCACTTCATTGCCGCCGGATCAGCCGCACACCAACTATCCGTCTTCGGAGACGCGGATGATCGTCTTGCCGGGCGTCCGTCGGCTGGGCGCGAAAGCGGCGGGCGCCTCGGCGAGCGACCGTACCGCCCCCACGATCGGCTTGAGCCGTCCGTCGCTCAGTCGCTGTACGAGCTCCGCGAGCCGGAAGCGGTCGGATTCGACGACGAAGAAGACCGCACGCCCGTCCATTGGTTTGACCGTGGGCATCCTGACGATGGTGACGAGCGTGCCGCCGGCGCGCACCAATGCGGCGGAGCGATCGAGAATCTCTCCACCGATCACATCGAAGACCACGTCAACTTCACCGGCGTCGTCGAGCTTGTCGGTCTCGAGGTCCAAAAAGGCGTGCGCTCCCAAGCCGAGGACGGTGTCGCGGTCCGCGGCCCGGCCGGTGCCGATCACGACGGCTCCCACCTCGCGGGCGAGCTGCACGGCGATCGAACCGACGCCACCGGCGGGGCCGTGGATTAAGACGCTCTGCCCGGTTCGCAGGTGAGCGTGGTCGAACAGCGCCTGCCATGAGGTCAGTCCTGAGATTGGCAGCGCGGCGGCCGTGACGTGATCGACATCGGCCGGAAGCGAAGCGAGGTTGCGGGCCTCCACCGCTGTGTACTCGGCCAGGGTGCCATTGCGGAACCAATCGGTCAGCCCGAACACCCGCTGGCCGACGGTGAAGCCGGTGGTTCCGGGCCCCAACTCAGCCACGACACCGGACAGATCGTGGCCCACGATGCTTGGCGTCCGGTCGCGTCCGGCGCGGTCGGCCCAGGTTCCCGTCCATTCCAGCTCGGAGGAGATGAATCCCGCGCCATGGACCCGCACAATGACGTCGTTTTCGCCCGCAATGGGATAGGGCATCTCAGTCAAAGAGAGTCCAGCGACGCCCGCATCGCGGTCTCGAACGATGATGGCTTGCATAACAGCGTCCTCCTTTACCCGGGATTGGGATTTGTCAGCCCGCTAGCCGCAAGACGAGCTATGCCCGGAAGCCGTCAAAACGCCACATGACCGCCCCAGTCCGCCGGTTCGAGGCGCAGCGGGCCCTTTGCTTTACCTACGCCCGCCGACCCAAAAAGTAAAGGAACTCGGTCTAAAGGTCCGCACCCACACGTGGTTCCAACTTGGGCCCAAAGACGTTGGGCAGGCGGATCATGGAGTCCATCGGCTTGACTATCGCCGTCGAGGTTGGCCACAAGTGCCCCGCGAAGCGGAGCCATTGGGTGGCGTTTCGACGGTTGACCGAGGAATCCGCCACATCCGCCACATCGATCGATGAGGCGAACCGATGATGTCCACCACCCAACCGACCTCGAGCAGGAGTTCGTCCAGTTGGGCCGGAACCTCGCCGACCGGTGCTGGGCGACCTTTCTCACGACCCTGGCCGAGATGACAACCGACCCGGTACTGGTGGCCGCGGCCTTGCGTGGTCGCCGCGAAGCGAGGGACGTAGGCGTTCGATATCCGAACGCCGACATCGACGCCGCCGTCCAGGTGGTGGTCGCCACCGAGCGCACGACCATCGCCAGGGTGCGAGACGACGACGGCATCTTCGAGGTCACTCGAACATCGGCGACCGGCCGCTGGTCGTGCACGTGCAGCGATGGGTACGGGTGTGTGCACGTCCGAGCCGTAGTCCAGACCACGGAGGCGACCTGATGACCTATAACCCCAGGTCAACCCCCGGCGGGGGGTCAACTTGGCAGCGTCGTCGACTGACAGTTCCCGCTGTCAACTCTTCTCTCTCCGAAAAGAATGAGGTTTCGGGTGAGACAAAACCGAGAAACGCCATGATCGTTCCGAACGCGCCCGAAGTTCTCCAGAATCCCTCCGAGCGGCACCCGTGGGGGGACGGGGCCACACCATCCTATGAGGAGTGCGGCAGCCAGTTCCCACCGCGCAATGCCCGTCACCGGTTCTGTGCGGAGCTGTGCAAGGACCGGCCCGGCCATCGGCGCCGATATGGCGCCCAGCCGCAGGAGTTGACCTGCCACCGCTGCGGCGTGGAGTGGACCAGGGCGGCTCAGACCGGCCGGCTACCGCATCTCTGCCCGGAGTGCCGGTCCGGGGACGCCATGAACTTCACCAGACCCACCAAAGGAGACACGACATGAAGATCCCCATCGGCGACATTCTCGAGTGGCTCGGAGCCGCCGCTCTGGTTGGCGCCAGCGCCATTTGGAGCGGGCTGGTCCTCGCCCTGGCCCTGTCCGGCGTCGCGCTCCTGTACTTCGCCCAAGTTTTTGCTACCGACACCCTCACCATTGGAACGACAAAGGAGAACCAATGACCATCAACAAGATCCGCTCCACCGACAGCCCCGAACGCTTCACGCCGCTGAGGGTTTGCACGACTCCTGAGGAGGCGCGCCAGGCAGCTTTGAGCTCGGTGTCGGTTACATGTCTCGACTGCAACCAGACATTCGTCGAAAACGACCTGCCCGAGCACCGTTGCCTCGATCCGAAGACCCGCCGCGACAACGGCCCCATGAAGAAAGCTCGAGTGGAAGGCGCCCGGCGCGAGCTGGCGGCGCTGCGGAACTACCCGGCCCCACCCTGCGCCAACTGCTCCGCCCCCATGCCCCCGGGGTGGTCCACACATGCTCGGTCGCCCACGAGCCCCTTCCGCACGAACGCGCCGCCGCCGCATGGCAGCGCCAAGGTGCAGCGGCGCTTGCAGCTGAGCTCGAGGAAGTCAAAGGAGGCCCGCGATGACCAACCCACGAGATCTCCGCGACGACCTCCGACTTCTGCGCCACCCACCCGGCACGGCCGGTCGCGACCTCGAGGACTGGCTCGCCGCCGAGCGTAAGCGCGACGCCAAGAAGTCCGCTGCGGCGAAGAAGGCAGAGGACCAAGAGGCGTCGGCCCCGCATTTGCTGAAGACATCCCACGGCGCCGTGAAGGCGTTGAAGGAATTGTTCCTCAAGCACGTCGCAGAAGGCCAGCCCGCTCCATCCGAAGCGAAGTCGAGCGTCGACGCGGCGCTCGAAGCCGGTCGACAGTGGCGCGAGTCGAAGAAGGCGCAGCGGCCGACGGGCGCCAACGTTGACGCCATCCGGCGGTTCCGCTCGGAGGCGTACCGGCCCGGCAACGCCGAAACGACGGGCGCTGACCGGACTCAAAGGCGCGTGGGGCACTGAAATGCAAACCACCATCTGGCCAGCGGTTGAGGGCGCAGCGGCTGGTTACTGCCGCGCATCCCGTGAGGCCGCCCGTCAGGCCGAGCGGGGCCGGTGCAAGACCCGACCCCGCTCGGCCATGACATCGATCAAGATCGCGGCGTCGGCGCGGCTGGTTGGAGCCCGCGCCGTCGCCGCACCTAATCGGACGTCCTGGCCCGGGGACGTCCGTGCGGCGGTGGGTCCGCCTATCCCCGGCTGGATGCCGGGCCCACTGCACCTCTTCGAACCCTCCCGGGACGGAGGGCGCTCCCTCATTTCGACGTCTTTCGCTCCGCCGGGCGTCCGGTCGCGGAGGTAAGTAGCTGATGGGCGTCGCTGAGGTCATCGCCACCCTCCGGGCCGACAATGTCAGTGAGGTGGGGTAGCCCAGTTCGGCACATTAGGGCTACCCCAGCAAGTGAATCAGATCATGAAATGAATGCAGGGACCATCCCACCGACGGCGTAGCTCCGTTGTGTCCTACTTGTCTCCATAGTTGACCTTGACCGATGCAATCAGATCCGAATGCCGCAGCGCCTTGGCATAGTTCTGCACTTGCGATCGAGGGCCGTCAAAGGTGAAGGTCATGATCCCTCCACCCGTCGCCGCCGCATAACCGGAGGCGCCTGAGAGACCGAACCGGGCGTACAACTCGCCTTGAAGGTCGCTCAACGGAATAGCGGAAACGCCCCGCTTGCCCATGGCGACAATAACGGCGGTTGGTGGTGGTCTTGGACTGAGGAAAGGCGGGATAGACGCCGTGTCGACGACAGTGGGAGAGTCGATGGGATCAAGCCACTGGATCTTGCTTCCGGCGGCGCTGACTCCGTGTGTGAGCACGTTAATTGGGACGAAGTCTGTGATCGGGATGGAAGGTAAGGCAAGGTTGCGTGCCTCCAACAGGGCTCCGGTTGCTGGATCGACCACGATGATGGTCGGTCCGAACAGCTTCGAGCCGGCGGTCTCGAAGCCGAGACCGGTCGAGCCGGTCTGGCTGGTGGTACTGCCCAGCGCTTGGATGCCCGGCAGGAGAGCCAAGGCGTCGTAGAGCGCCGAGTTGAATGCTGGAGTGGTGCCCGTCAATGGACCGAGAAGGAGGGCAACGGCTCGCTGGAATCCCGGATTGGAGCTGCCTGATCCCACTTCATCGAGTCCGGAGATCCCCGTCGTGCCCGTGCGTAGCTCATGAGCCAAGGTTGACGGATCTGTGGCGAGGGAGGAGACATCGGTGGTGCCGCTCCCGGACAAGAGGCTGATCCCGTTCCCGGCGTTCGCCCCATTGAGGTTGCTGCAGGATGAGACCGGCTGTTGGATGGGATCGACAGTCAACCCAACAGACTTCCAGGTCATTTCGTTGGCAGAGGATGCGAATTGGGCCTGCCCAAGGCCCGGCAGCAGGCAGGTTTCGCCGAAGTTGTTTGACCAGTTGGTCTGTGATGCCACCACCGTTGCCTGAGCCCCGGAAATCTTCGTCGATCCGATCTGGTCCACCACCATCGCGTAGGAGACCTGTTGCTTGGTCTCGAGCCATTGGTCCCGATTCAACTGAGGCACCGGCCGGTTGGCGAGGTTGGTACCAATCTGACGGAGTTCTGCTGCAGCGGCAGACTGCTGATGCTGTCCGGAAACCGGAAGGAGCAAGAGTAGGAGCAAAACAGCAACCACAACGGTGCTGATCCCTCCAATCAACGTGAGCAGACGGGGACGCCAGTTGATCCAGGCTGGCGGACGGAGCGACTGGTGGGCCTTGCCGGTATCGCTCCACTCCAGTTGGGGAAGAGCCGGCGCCTGCGGAGCCGATTCCATCAATTCCGTGACTAGGGAGCGAATCTTTACGTCAAGGGCTTCATCCGTCAGCATCGAGGGCCTCCTTCAGGTGAGATCTGGCGCGAGCAAGGTGACGCTTCACCGAGCCTTCGCTTATGTCCAAGAGTCCGGCGATAGATCCCGGATCAAGATCGTCCCAGTAGGTCAGAACGATGACGGCCCGCTGTCGAATGCTGAGACAGGCAACCGCTGTGAGAACTTCGGGTCGAATCTCGGGCAGTTCGACGGTCTCGGGTGATAGTGCTCGTCGCTCACGTGCGATGCGGCGGCCGGATGACCGGTGGAATCTGGCCGCCTCGTTATAGACGGATCGATAGAGGTAAGAGCGTTTCGCAGTCACTTTTGACCATCGGGGCGAACCCAGGCACCCAAGGACCGCTTCGGAGACAACGTCGGCGGCGTGATCAGAACCGACGAGACCCGTGGCGAAGCGCGTCAGATCGTCAGCATGCTTCCTGTACAGCTCGTCATCAGCAACATCAGCAACATCGTCAACCTCCACACCCATAAGATGCCGCAGAACCCCAGTTTGGGTGACATCCCGTCAGATTTTTTCTTTCCTGGGGCATCCGACTTCGTCTTGGATCCGACTTGAGAGATCAGATCCTGATTGTCGCCGCTCTCGTGGGCCCCTGAAAATGGGTGACCCCTATCGCCGGGACGATGCGCCACCAGGCCCATTGAGGCAGGCTCTAGATGTGGTCATAAACCCCGCTGGCCAGTATGCGACTGAAGGCAACCTAGATTTCGTCTCCTGGGTTCTCGACCTCGCCGAGGTCGCCCAGGGAGACACTCAGCGTGTCCTCGATGTCGGCTGCGGAAACGGGCTATACGAGCGTTCACTCGTCAAGAGAGGACACCAAGGCCCGCGGGTGGCGGTAGACCTCTCTGCTGGAATGTTGCGGGTCGTCAGCGATGCGGCGGTCATCCTCGCGGACGTACAGAGGCTGCCATTCTCTCCGAGTTCCTTCGATCTAGTGCTGGCACCTCACATGCTTTACCACGTGCCCGACATCGAGGTCGCTGCCAGCGACATCCGGCGTGTACTCCATCCCGAAGGCCACTTCGTCGCGGTCACGAACAGCCTTTCGAACCTCCAAGAACTCCGAGCGCTAGTGGAAGCTGCTGTCGGTACGGAATGGAAGATGATCCAATCTTCAGCTCTGCACTTCAATATGGAAGGGGGAGCCGCGTTGCTCTCATCGGCGTTCGAGTCCGTTGTACGTGTGGACTGCCCTCCGAGCCAACTGGTAGTTACCGACGTCAACGCCTTGACCGACTATGTGGCCAGCGTGGCAGACCCCTACCAGGCTCAGGTGGACGTTCCTTGGTCGGAGGTGGTGAACCGTGTCCACGAGCTGGCCAGTACGGCCATGTCGAGCGATGGTGAGCTGAGACTCAGCACGGGCGTAGGCGCCTTCATTTGTCGATGAAGGGTGAGTTCCTAACGGCGGTCAAGCCCCTCAGGCGACATTTTCGCTAACTTCTTTTCGTGGCGGGTCGGTGGCCGGAGCGACCTTCTGGGCCGACTCCTTTCTGCCTCGACCCGCCGCCCTGTTCTTGAGGACTTTGGCTCGTGTGTTGCGACGACGGGCCGCCCGGACTGTGGGGTCGATCTTGAAGCGGTCGGCGCAGACCGCCTTGCCTTCGGCCTCGGTGATCGCTTCGCTGTCTTCATCTCGCAGTGTGTAGAGCTCTCCTTTGCGCCAGCAGGCGGCGATCCGGGTGATGAGGACGGCCGAGACGGAGCACAGGGCCGAGTTGTGGTGCTTACCCTCGACCATGACGAGTCGGTAGTAGCGCTGGGCGAGCGTCGGGTCGATGTGGCGAGCGTGATCGGCTGCCATATAGAGGGCCTGGCGCAGGCCGGCGTCACCGGCCCTGGTGATGCCCTTGTGTCCGGCCACCAGTCCGGACTGGTCGATCTTGGGCACAAAGCCAGTGAAGGAGCGGACGCCGGCCAGGTTGGCGAAGCGGTTGAAGTCGCCCGCGTTGCCCAAGATGGCTGCCGAGAGGACGGGCCCGAGCCCCGGCGCCGAGCGGACGATGCCCTTGGGGTCGGCCTCGTCATAGAGGACGGCGATCCGCTTGTCGGCGGCGGCGATCTCGTCGTCGAGGCGGCGGAGCACCCGGACTTCTGAGGCGATGTCGTGGGCCAACTCGCTGAAGTCGATGCCCCCGCCTGACCACAGGGCCAGGGTCTCGTTCGCCATGGCCAAGAGCTCGTCGGCCTTGTCCTGGCGCCACAGTCCCGCACTCGAGCGGACCAACAACGCGGTGAGCCGGCCGCGCCCGAGACGCTTGAGCGCCCGTGGATCGGCGTATTTCTCCAAAACGACCAGGGCGGTCTTCGACGCGGTGGCCGATCCGAGCGAATCGGCCCACCCCGGACCGAGCAGCTCGACGAGTGCATCGAGGCGCAGGCTGGCGGCGGTGCGGCGCTTGACCAGGCTGGAGCGGTGACGCACGGCTCGGCGCAGTGACCCCGCCGGGCCGAGGTTGTCGATGCCTCGCAGGCCCTCGGGGTGCAGCAACGGCAGACGAGCCAGCACCCGTGAATCCAATCGGTCGGTCTTGGTGTGCTTGTTGTAGTAATCCCGCAGATCGGCCGACTGCTCGGGTGGCACCAAGATCACCGTGGCGCCACGTGCTTGGAGCCAGGCCGACAGCGGCACCCAGGCGTTGCGGGTGGGCTCGAGAATGACCGTCACCGACGCATCCGTCGGGGATCTTCGCCCATAGGCGCTCGAGGTCAGCGGTCGTCGTGCGGAACCGCC
This sequence comes from uncultured Acidimicrobiaceae bacterium, assembly GCA_963755375.1. Lineage (GTDB taxonomy): Bacteria > Actinomycetota > Acidimicrobiia > Acidimicrobiales > RAAP-2 > Bog-473. The sequence goes on from CAVWKG010000016.1 coordinate 2,765,842, forward strand.
ACGACGACCAGATGAACTCACCTCGCTCGTCGGCCAGGCTGGCCCGATGGTCGGCCCGACAGGCGACGTCGATACCCAACCTCACTTCCTTCATGGCGTGGTCCTTTCGCTCGACGGTTGAATCAGTCGGCTCTCCTTCGTCGACCGGTGCACGCTCCGCAGGGGTGTGACCATCCAGACATTCGAGAAGCAGGGGTCCGACTCAATGATTCGGCCACCGAGTTCCAGAAAAGGGATGCACGTGCGTCGGGAGGCTCGTCTGGTCGACGATCACCGTCATGGAGTCGAGCTCTCGCCCGCTCCGGCCCCAGTTCAGTCAAGCCAGAGGAACCGACCCGACGCACCCTACGAAAGGCTTCCGCCAAATCGGTGGATGCCCGGAACCAACGCTAAATGTCCCAGTACGCCAGACTTGGGCGCAGCTGATTGGCACTTGTGTCCTAGCCCAGAGAGGTTCCGAGATCTATCGTGCTCTCCCGTGGAAATGGTCCTTCGACCCGGAACCGTCGATGATGAGAGCTCTCTGTTGGAGCTGTTCGATGAAGCAGTTCGCTGGCTAGCGGAAAGGGCCTCGGTGGGCAGTGGGGTACTCAGCCATGGTCGGAGCGACCGGACCGGCGTGAGCGAATATCTAGATTGGCCAGAAGTAGCGAACTGACCATTGCCGAAGTAGGTGATCAGGTAGTTGGCGCTCTCGAAGTCAGCGAATCCTCACCGTCTTACGCTCCAAAAGTTCATGAGAACAATCTCTACATCTATATGCTCCTCACATCCCGACAACTCATCGGGCAAGGGATCGGAAGAGCACTTTTGAATCATGCCCGAGCGGACGGTCGTACCAGAGGGTTGGAACTTTTGCGAGTGGATTGCTGGGCTGGGGGCGAGCAGCAGCTCGTCAGGTACTACGAATCGCAAGGGTTTACTGCTACCGAACAGTTCAACCGAGACGGCTGGCTTGGACAGCTTCTGATCCAGCGGTTGGGTAATTCGGGGACCTTGACCAAGTAGCCCAGTTCGCCGGATGGGGGCGGGGGACTTCAATACCTCGGCCCCGCTTCGGCGGGTCGGTCTCGTACGCTCTGGCTCGATGCCGAGGAAGAGAACGGACTGCAGCTTTTGCGGTAAGGGCTAGGACGACGTCCGGATCATCGCCGGCCCCAATGTGTGGATCTGTGACGAGTGCGTCCAGCTCTGCTGCGACATCTTCTGGCCTGACGAGGCATTCCCGTGGTCTTCTCCCCGCGAGACTCGAGGATCGTGATTTTGCACTCGGATCCAGCGTTTCGGCCGCCCTTCGGGGCAGTCGCTTCGCGTCCTCAGGAGTTCTTATTTCGGGAGCTGTCAACTGGTGCAGATACACCGGACCACCCCACAACACCCGGTTGGTACGAGGACGACGGCTCCTGATCCCAGTCTGGCGACCAATCTACAAACCACCTACTGAGTCCGACGATCTCTAGTGTCCTACGGACGACCTCCCCCGGTCGCGTTAGTACCAGCTGGCCCAGTCCGTCGGCTCGGATGCGATTCCTCGCCATCACGAGAGCGGAGATGCCGGTGGAATCGATGAACGTAAGGTCCGACAGATCGACGACGACGGTAGAACCAGCCACATCCACCAGCGCAAGCGCGAAGTCATAGGCGGACACGATGTCCAGCTCGCCATGCAGCGCGACGATGTGGACGTCGGGAATGTGGCGGGTGGTGATGCTGAACTCGGGCGACACGGCGAGAGAGGCCATTTCCGCCGAAGGTTGCAGGTGGCGGTTTGCCAGGAGTCCGGTCAGCTAAGAGCAGGCTATCCCCAATGAGCGTCTGGACCCCGAAAGCCGCCACAAATCACCCGATCGGGTGATTTTGTTGTCCAATGTCCGCCTGCAGACTTAAACATAGGCACGCGCGGTTCCCATCTCGTGCAACGTGCCCACTGGACTGACACGCCAGGGATACCCATGTGTCCCTACGGCGTACGCAGCCAGCGAGACGACCCCGGCCCGTCGATATCGGACCGGGGTCGTTTTGTCTCTTCGGCAGTCGATTCGGTTGGGTTGAGGTTCCGTTGTTTCGCGTGCCATCCCCATGGGTAGTGAGGCGGTGGGTTCGACCCGTCCCGACGTCGGTCGGACCATTTGCGACCGCCCCCCGGATCTCAAGGCGCTCCGGGGGGCTGCTCGCGTCGGGCTTTCGGTCCCCCAGAGGTGGGGCGACCATTCGCGAGAGGGTGTCTCCATCCCGGCGAACGGGGGCAGTCTCGTGTACGCGTCCACAGGTGGCTGGACAGGACTCCCTTCATTAGAGAAAGCCAGGTTCGCCCACTCGTCATCGGAAAGGCAATATTCGCCCTCTTTGACGTTGATCAGGGCATGTGGATCGTCATCTGAGTAATAAGGAAAGACGTGGCAATGAAGGTGCGGGCACAGGAAGCCCATTGAGAGATTCGCAATCTTGACGGGATGAAACAGTCCGTCAATCGTTGCTCCCAGTGCGGCCGTGTCGGTGCTGAACTGGTGAATCTCAGCTTGTGACAGCTCGTGCAGTTCGGCGACATGTCGCCTGGACACGACGACCCCGTATCCGGCATGAGTCTGATTCTTGACGAGTCTTATGTAGCTCGCCGCTGTTTCGGCAATCAGGTCGCTGTACTGATTGCTCGACAACTGGGCATCTGCGCAGATCGGACAGCCGTTCCCTGCCCTCATGTTGTCCCATAGCTCAGCGTCCCACCACGGCACGTTCGAAATCATTTCACGACTTCATGGAGGTATCCCCGTCGTGCCGCAGGGTGGCACCCAATCCCGGCGAAGTGGAGCAATGGTCAGCGCCTATCCGCAGACGCCTGCTCTGTGTGCGGTACGCCCGTAGACCTTGAGTGCTCCGGCGATGTCCGGTGGGCGTGGGTTGGCGCCGTCGGTCTCGTCGCCGATCAGCAGGACGCACGATCCCTCGACGAACAGGACGTTAGCCACGCTATAGGTTCCCTTGGCCGCAAAGCCCTCCGAGGTCGGGAGCTGCTTGATCGTGAAGCGTGTGGCCGGGCTGTTCTCAGCGAGGTCCTCTTTGAGTTGGGCCCGCTCCTCGGCTGCGGCCGCGGCGGGCGACGCGAGTGCGATCACAAACGATATGCCTCCAGTGCCATCGGAGCCCGTCGTTTGTTGGGTCAGCGCCGCTCTGAAACCCTCGCCACGCAGGCGCTTGGCGTCCGCCGCTGCATCGGGATCCCCCGTCGCCCACGAGGCCGCGGTGCTGGTGAACGTCGGCGCGCCGCTTGGGGAGTACCCGGTCTCTTCGCCTGTCTGCACGACATAGCGAGCCAGCGAAGCCGACGAGACGCTCTGACCCGCGCCAGCCGAAGGGACTCCCAAACCTGCAAGCACAACGGCGAGCACAACGACCGAACCGCTGGCAACAGACCTGCGTACAGAACTCATCGCACCCCACATCGAACCAGGTTGGGTTGCCGGGACACCCCGGGTTGCACTTTCCCATAACGACTCCACTTCGGTCAACGGCGACGTCACGCGCAGCCGCTCCTCGTGAACTCAGCACCAGCAAGGCCCGCACTTCGCCATGGTCGCCAGGCGTCTCCGATGTGCCGAACTGGGGCAGGGTTCTCATCACTGGACCGCGGTGGCGCGAGACTGCGGACGATGACTTGCCATTCCCTCGCGAGTCGATCGGCCACTCTCAAGACCGGCTTCGTGTGGGCGTGGCCCGACGTCGAGAAGTGGGCGAAGCCGACGGGGCGGGAGGTCGTGAAAGGTGACGTGAGGAGAGCAAGACTCGACGTGATCCACGACATTGTGGGGTCCGATGAGACCATCGTGGTGGAGGTCCTTGCGCTCCTCTTCGATCCCGGCGGCGGTCTGAAGAAGAGGGAGGCCGAGGGATGGCTGGTCCTCACCGATCGGCGACTCGTTTTCGGCACCGCGCGGCACGGCGTTCTGATCGAACTGCCGACGACGCAGATAGCGGTTCCAGTCACGGTCACCTACAAGTTCACCATGGCCCGTCTAGTGGTTAAGGCCGACAGTGGGGCCGAGCACACGTTTGTCGTTAATAGGAGCGCCGCCCGTGAGCTTGCACTCGCCATTAACGAGTCGGCTGCTGATTAGGCGAGTTCGCCACCCACCCTCTCTTAACCGCGCCGCCGGCCGAACTCCTGGAGGCCCGTCAGCCCCTCGAGGTGGTCGGGACAGGCCCACACCCGCCACCAGCGATCGCCTGACGGGCTGAACCATCGCCCCGTCCACGAGGGCGTCTCAGGGCAGTGGTTGGCCTGGAGCTTGCTGTCGTGGATCATGCGCCAGCACTTCATGTGCTCGGCGATGGCGCGGCGAGTTGTGCGGTCTTCGGTGGTCAGACGTGGACTTCGAGAAGGGCGTACTGCTCGTACGGCGATCGGTTTCCGATCTTCCGGGCCGCGTCGAGATCCGCTCGACCAAGACGGGCCACATACGGCAGATGGCCCTGGACTCGGCAACACTCTCGGTCCTTGAGCTCCTCCGGGGGCGGGCGGCGGCGCACTGCGCAGCCGTCGGCAGCTCGCTCGATGCGGACGCATACCTCTGGTCGTCTTCGCCCGACTACCTCTCGCCACTGCGCCCCGGGGGTGTCACCACCCGGTTCATCGCCCTGCGGAACGACCTCGGACTGACACACATCCGCCTCCATCACCTCCGCCATTTCGCCGCCACCGTGATGTTGGCCGGCGGAGTCGACGTCCGCACAGTGGCCGGCAGGCTCGGGCACTCTCGCCCAACCCTGACCCTGCAGACGTACGCGCATGTCATAGACGTGTCCGATCGCAGAGCGGCCGAAGTGGCTGGAGAAAGCATCTCAGGTCCCCACACCGCGGTCGCCGAATCTGGCAGATGAGGTTTGAAGGGTCCACGCGCAATTTCGCGCTCCTCCGGACTGGTCGCTGTTGGAACCCCGAACCCCTGCGCGACGTCGTTGTGGACGTCCACACGAATGTCCACACTCCTGGTCAACGGGATCTTTTGAGCGACCTCGGCACGAGGCGACCAGAGCTGTCAAGGTCGGCTTTGCCGAGGCGCCCGACATGTCGGGCGCGGTACCTTTACAGCTCGGTGACTGAACCGATGGACACAATGGATCAGGACGGCCGGAACCGGCGGCCTGGATGCGCCTTTTCCGCGTTTCGTTGCGATGGCGGTCGCCGCAGTGGTGACCCAGCGACTAATCGGGGTGGCTTGGCACTGCAGTGCAGTGCAAGTGTGTGACTCTATGGAGTCGAATTCTTTGACGGATCGACTGCGCGGAGCGAGGTAGCCCGGCGCGGATAGTCGACAGCGACCCGACGCACTGGGGTACACGATGCGTGGCGTCTCTGAACCAAGAATCCAACCGTCTGTCGGCGGACGCACTTCGTGAAGGTGTCAGGTCGATCTCTGAGGGCTCCGCGAACGGCCGGGGAAGTTATCCGTCGGCTCGAGCAATCATGCCCCGCAGAGGACGAATGAGGCGGCTCTCAGCGGACGTTGTCGGAGCCGAGCATCGCTGGTCTCCCGCCTCATTGGTCCCTCCGGGAGGCGGCCGCTCGAGCGGCCTAGAGGTACGCCCCGTACGGCTTCTTCGGAGGCAGGTGCGGATCGCGATTGGAGCGGCCTCCAAGCTTGGTTGCGTGGCAACCCCGATGATTACGCTTCGGTCGGTGATCGGAGAACCGCCCGACGAACGAGAACAGCATCGTCGATCACTCTGGGAGTACTACGACCGGCGAGTGACCGGGCGCTTGCCTGGCTTGGGCAACGCCCACGCCTACTGGACCGGTCTAGGCGTCGCCGTCGAAGTCGAAGAGATCGCCGCTGAAGCTGCGCAGCTTGAACGCCTACTTCGTGAGCTGTCCGCAGTCCGCTTCGTCGAGGTAGGTGCCGGACCAGGCACTTTCACCGGATGCCTTGCTGGGGGGGGCATCGCCATCGACCAGAGTCGAAGGGCGCTGGACGTTCTGCGCACCGTTGCTCCTGGAGTACCCGTGATCCAGGCAGATGCCACTGCCCTACCCGTGCCAGCCCACGCCGTCGATCGCTTCTTCTCCGCCCACCTTTATGGCTTGCTTCTTCCGAGTGAGCGTGAACCCTTTCTCGCCGAGGCGCACCGGGTTGCATCGGAGGTCGTGATCCTCGACGCCGGTCGCCCCGTAGGAGTGAGAGCGGAGGAGTGGCAGGAGCGGACCCTGCCGGAGGGAGGTCGTTACAGAGTCTTTCGCCGCCATTTCGATGCGGACGCGTTGGCCGCCGAAGTGGGTGGTGTGGTCCTGTTCGGCGGGCAGTTCTACGTGCTGGTGGGCACTGCGGCCGCTCCATGATTCTCAGCTCGTGTATCGAGGGAGACCGGGCGAGAAGTGGCCGGGCGGCCTCTCGGCAAGGAAGTTGACAAGCCGCTGCGACCGTCCCCGATTCAGTATGGAACGGCCGGCTCCTCCGGCATCCGCATTTACGTGGATCATTCACCTGTCGGTGAATGGAGCCGACATACGGAGGAAGGAGCCAGCCGTGTCCAGTATTGCCCACCGAGGATTCGTCCACCTGGGGATGGACGTGTCGAAGGACTCAATAGCCGTGGCGGTGCTGTCGCCCGATCGCGACACCGCCGAGGTCGACAGGATCTTCCACGATGCCGATTCAGTCCGACGCCTGGTCAAGCGACTTGGGAAGCCGAAAGGGATCTGGGCCTGCTACGAGGCGGGCCCGACCGGCTATGACCTCCAACGCCTGCTCGTCTCGATGGGGGTGCGCTGCGACGTGGTGGCCCCTTCCCTCATCCCGAAGGGCTCGGGCGATCGCGTGAAGACCGACCGCCGGGATGCCAGACGATTGGCGGGGTTGCACCGAGCCGGCGAGCTCACGGCGGTCGCCATCCCGACGCCCGCCCAAGAGGGAGTGCGCGACCTCTGTCGCACCCGCGGCGACATGGTCCAAGATCTCACCCGGGCCCGCAACCGGCTCAGCGGATTCCTCCTTCGCCATAGTGTCGTGTGGCGGGGAGGGTCAAAGTGGACCGAACGCCATCGACGTTGGCTCGCCACGTTGTCCTTCGACGATCCGGCCATCGCAACCACCTACGCGCATTACCTGGCCCCCGTGAAGCTGCGGGACACCGCGCTCGAGTCGGTCGAGGCCGACCTCGTGCCGTGGTGCACCAAGGATCCCTTCGGTGACCAAGTGCCACGTTTGGGCGCCTACCGGGGCGTGACAAGAATCGGCGCGCTGTGTCTGGCGGCCGAGGTGTTCGACTGGCGTCGCTTCCCCAAGGCCCGACCCTTCATGAGCTTCACGGGCCTCGTGCCGGGGGAGAACTCGACGGGCCTCACCCAGCGTCGGGGCTCGATCCCCGGGCCGGCAATGCCCACCTGCGGGGCCAGCTCTGTGAAGCGGCCTGGGCCTACCAGCACAGCCCCAGCGTCGGAGTGGGCATCAGAGAGCGCCAACAAGGTCTGCCACCAAAGACGGTGGCCCGTTCGTGGGCCGCGCAGGTCCGTCTGTCCCGCCGCTTCCGCCAACTCGCTGCCCACAAGAACGTGCGCTCCGTCGTGGCCGCCGCCATCGCCCGCGAGCTGGCCGGCTTCCTCTGGGCCGAGGTGGTGGCCGAGGTCTGACACCGTGATCTTCCCTTCGCTCAGCGCGCGATCGGCGCCGCGTCTGAGCGAGCCGCCCACGACGCGCCGGAGCACCGCCGCAGCAGATCCGATCCTCGCCGGCGTTACGCCCACCATCGCTCCTTGTGACGATGTCACGGGCGCCCCGATTCAGAGGCAACTACCTGCGAATGGCTTTACTGCGATCACGACTCGCGTACATCATCGTGGCGGTTCTCCGATCCACTGCGCTCCGGCGCGTCGTCGATGGCTCGCACGACCACCACCGCCATCGGCACGGGGAGACGAGTAGCAGCCTCCTCCCCGGCGTCAACACCGTTCGTCCTCACCCCTCGGGTTCCGGGCGCTCCGTGTTGACACCGGGGCCCCTCCGACTGCTCAAGAACGATCAGGCGCCACACCTCTGGTGCGTCGCGTCCAAAGACAGTCAGGAGGACCTTCGCGCGGGAGGTTGACAAGCCGTTCCACATCAACGCCGGGTGGGTGTCACACTCCGGCACATCGAAGGCATGCCTCACTTGGATATGGGCCGCGCGGTAGGGGGCATTTCAGAGCCCCGAGTGGAGGCCTGCGGGCTGATCCTTCGCCGGGCGCCTCCGAGTCATCCTTCGATCAGGTCCATACCTCTCCGCAGCTTGTTGGGGCTATCGTTGGAGCGGGTCGTTACTGGCGTCTGGGTGGAGTACCACCGGGGACCGACCCGCCGGCGGCCTGCCGGATATAGCCGTGCGCCTGGGCAAAGACTCGATGTCGTCCGAAGGAGCGCGTGGTGCCCGAACCAGTCGTAGCGAGTGCCTATCGATCGGCGTTGGAGGTGATCTCTGCCGCCGAACCAGATGTGGCAGCGGCCATCGTCGGTGAGCTGGAGTCCCAACGGCGTCAACTTAAGCTCATCGCTTCAGAGAACTACGCCTCACCGGCCGTGCTGCTGGCCATGGGCAACTGGCTGTCGGACAAGTATGCCGAGGGCACACCGGGCCATCGGTTTTATGCCGGATGCGAGATGGTTGACCGGATCGAGACATTGGCTACCGACCACGCCAAAGCACTGTTCGGCGCCGATCACGCCTATGTCCAGCCTCATTCGGGGATCGACGCCAACCTGGTCGCTTACTGGGCCATCCTTGCCCACCGAGTCGAGCAACCATTCCTCAACGAGGCTGGGGCGGCTCACGTGAACGACCTTGACACCGTGAGCTGGGATCAACTGCGCAACGAACTGCACTCCCAGCGCATGATGGGCATGGCTCTCGACGCCGGGGGGCACCTCACCCATGGGTTCCGACCCAATATTTCCGGGAAGCTCTTTGACCAGGCTAGTTACGGGGTCGATTCCGCTTCCGGACTCCTCGACTACGGCGCCATAGCGGCCCAGGTGAGAGAGTTCCGTCCGCTGGTGCTCGTGGCGGGGTACTCGGCCTACCCCCGGAACCCCAATTTTGCCAACTTGGCTGAGATCGCCCACGACGTCGGGGCTACTTTCATGGTCGACATGGCCCACTTCGCTGGGCTGGTGGCCGGGAAAGTGCTGGTCGGTGACCTCGATCCGGTGCCCCACGCCGATGTCGTGACCTCCACCACCCACAAGTCACTGCGCGGACCTCGGGGTGGACTAGTCCTCTGCACCGAGGAATATGCACCCTATGTAGACAAAGGATGCCCGATGGTCCTCGGTGGCCCGCTGCCCCACATGATGGCTGCCAAGGCCGTTGCTTTGTCTGAGGCTCGCCAGCCCTCGTTCGCTGCCTATGCCGTCCACATCGTAGAGAATGCACGTGCTCTGGCGGAAGGTCTGATACGGCGGGGTGCACGGCTCATCACTGGGGGGACTGACAACCACCTTGTGCTCTTGGACGTGGCTTCCAGCTTCGGACTCACCGGCCGTCAAGCTGAGGCTGCCCTGATTGACGCAGGCGTGGTCACCAATCGCAACTTATTGCCAGGTGACGCCAACGGCGCCTGGTACACCTCGGGAATTCGACTTGGAACACCGGCGCTGACCACGCTGGGATTTAGGCCAGACGAGATCGACGAAGTCGCCGACGTCATAGTCACTGCCTTGAGAGCCACGACACCGGCGACCTCCACAGCCAAAGCGAAGTACGAGATCGATCCCCACATCGCCCAAGTCTGCGAAGACCGGTGTGTCAGTTTGCTCGACCGCCACCACCTCTATGCGGACATCGAGCTGTAAATGACTTGGTCGGAGAGTACGGACGATGCAATGAGTTTCTCGAATCAAGAAGGCGTTACCGCACTAGTAACCTCAACCGGGACAGAAAATATCTCCGATCGGCGAGCAGCACATCGCCCAGGGTGTCCCCGAACGCCGGAACTTGAGGTCGACCCTGATGGAGGCCCCGTACTGGCCGCCATTTACGACCATTCCGGCTACAGAGACCGGCTCGGGTACCGCCGACCATTGGACCGCCCACCATGGCTACTTCAATACCGAGATTCACCCGCCGAATCCCTCGCTGAGTAGATTTCCCTGTACGAAATTTCAGAACCCCACGCTCCCGCTGACGGAAGCTCCGAGAAGGACAGTACGGGCGTTAGATGGTGGACGTACTGACCGTGCCCCCGAAAGCCGGGACGGGGTGCCATTCTCCGCCCGTGGGGCAAGCAGTTCACTGGAAGCATGCCAGAGGGTTGTGCGAGCCCGTGTTCTACTTGGATCTCTTCAGCGAGTGAGGGTGGGTGGGGGAGATGGATGGTTCCGAGCGCGAGGTCCGAGTGCGGAGCTTTGTTGAAGAGGTCTGGAACGGCCGAAACTACGAAGCGGCCACTGATCTATACAGCCAGGAGTACAGCAATCCGTTTGGACCAGGCCCGTCGGCCAGAACCGAACCGATCCGCCGCTACCACGGGACCTTCCCTGATCTCCATGTGGACGTCGAGGACCTCATCGTTGCCGGAGACACGGTCGTCCTGAGATTCCTGTACCGAGACACGGGAGGACATTTGGGACGGGCCGCGACCGGACGTGCGGTAGAGGTATGGGCGGTCAGCATCATGCACTTCGAGCAGAACAAGGTGGCGAGGGAATGGATTGGTGCAGACAACCTCGGCCTGTTCGTTCACCTGGGGGTCCTCGACAACCCGTGGCCAAGCTAGGCAAAACAGATGGAGCAACGGGGCAAGCCTCGCTCACCGCTTCAGCCCATGCCAGACATCGCCGACGCCCCATGAAACGTTGCTATCAGACTGCCCCCTAACACCGCCGGGCTGGTGGCGGAAATCGGCGCCGACCTCGCTGATGAAGGCCATGGTTCGCCACCGGAACGGCGGCCGATGGACCGCTACAGTCGACGCCGATGCCGGAGATGGATCTAGAGGCCTTGCAGCGGGTGCTCGATCAGGTTGAGTCTCCCTACACCGTGGACGACGTCATGGAGAATGGTGATGTCCGCTTGCGGCTACCGGTGGCACACGCTCACATTCGTCCCGGCGGAACGATCTCTGGCCCAGCCCTGATGGCCATCGCCGATGGGGCCGCGTGGGCGGCTGTTCTCTCTCACAGGGGGCCTGACATGTCGCCAGTCTCGACGAGCCTCCATATCGACTTCCTGTGCAAACCCGATCCGGTTGATTTGATCGCCGATGGAGTCGTTCTGAGGCTTGGCCGAACGCTTGCGGTAATCGACGTATCGATCCGCTCGGCTGAAACGGAACGATTGGTCGCCAAGGCTCAAGTCACATATGCGATTCCATCCGAACCGGTAAGCGCTCAGACGAGCGCCTTCGGTTGCTGGATCAAGTAGCTCAGATCGCCGGGACAGGTCGCCCTTGGTCCAGATCATGAGCTTTCGATGAGCAAGTTGATCCTCGCATTGAGCCCAACTTGGTTCGCGACATGCACATAAACCTCGTGCGGATGGTCCACTCCTGAGCCCCAGGACAGGCCGCCCTGACTGTTAATGACCGCAGCACCACCGTGACCCATCTCCGAGAAGATCCCCGATGCGCCCTCGACCGCATACAACATCGTGGGCCCGTCCCAGTCACCGTCTCCCGGTGGCCCGCAATTGAAGAGTTTCGTATAAACGATGCGCATCGGGTTCCTTGGAGGTACCGACGTACAGAGGGTTCCTCCGACCTTCGTGTTGATGCCCGCGTACCCGTCGACCCAGGCGATAGTCGTTGGCCAGCCCGTGCTCGCCACTACCGCTCTGGTGGCGGCGATGTCGAGACGCTCGTTGGTGAAGGGCGGACCACCCATAGGGAACAGCCCGTCTTCGATCACCAGCCTCTTCACCTTGGTGGCGACCAACGCTCTTCCCCGCAGCGAACTGCCTTGACCCGGACCGGATGCCAGCAGGCCGGCCAAGTTAGTGTCGCCGCCGATAGCGACGACGGTCACGCTGTGATCCGGCTGGGCCGCCAACAACCGACGATAGAGATCGACCGCCGGCTGGGCTTGCGAACTGTTCTGAATGGCGTGCGGGAGCTGCTCCGCAAGTACATCGCTATAGCCGTGTGGTGCCGTATTGGCGGAGCTGTCGGCCACGGCCCCAATCGGTATCCTGCTGTGACCGTAAGCGGTATCGATGGCATCGAGCGCAGCGGCAGCCACCGGATTGCGAATATCCGACATGACCCCGAGGATCTGGACTCTGCCCCGTTGCTGAAGAACGTTGGCCATGCCGACCGCTGTGGCGTCGTCCCACCACAAGGAGAGATCAGTGTCGATAATGATGCGCTGCGGATTGTCTTTCGCTGTACCGACCGATGCCGACGTGGTTGATGAGAACCCGGTAAGAACTGCGGCGACTATGAGCGCCGCAAGCAGCGCAACAGAAGAGAAACGGTTGCTCAAGTTCAATATCCCGTGCACCCCGGTGTTAAGTCTTGCATGCCAGGTCCTGGAACGTCACTCGTACGTGCACCTCTTCGATTCCGTAGGGGGGATGCCCGTGCGACAGCTCCGAAACCACTAGGGACGCTGCGCGGCTACCAGGTGCAGAGTGGGTGGCCCAGTACGCCATCGGGGACGGTGTGCCACCCTGCGGCACGAGTGGGGCACGGGGTGAACTGGCCTTCACGGCGGCCTCAGGTGATGAAGTTGAACGTGTAGCCCTCTGGGTCTCGCACTTCGCAGTCTCTACCCCATGGCCGGTCCGCTGGCGGTCCAACCACCTCGGCACCGCCATTGACGGCACGTGCGAAGTGATCGTCAACGTCATCAACCGTCATAACAATCAGATGCGTCACTCCGCCCACATCCCTCGGGCTCTTTACGCCATGAGCCCCCGGACCGGCCAGAAGGAGTGTCGTGTCACCGAGTCTGACATGGGAGCGGATCAGTGCACCATCAGATTCTGTCTCCGAGTTCTCCTCGACGAATCCAAGCGCCGACACTAAGTTGTCCCGGGCTCTGGGGAGGTCCTGATACACAAGCAATAGAGCGGTCATCGTGCACCAACCATTCGGCTACGAAGCCTACGTTGATGAGACTGTGCGTGTCCCCGAACGGCTGTGGCCTCAAGCGGTCATTGCAACACCTCCTTGATTGGCGAACAGTGATGTCGCCGATTGGGAGGTGTGCGGATGTGGAGACGCTTGAGCGAAGAAGAGCGCCAGACGATCTGGGACATGCGTGAGGCGGGAGTACCCGTGAAGCGCATTGCCAAGCATCTGGGCAGGCAGAACGTGTCGTTGCGCAAGTTCATTGCCGACGCAGGTGGAAAGCGACCGACGGCTCGGCAGCGCTCAGAGCTGCGGCTGTCCCGCGAAGAGCGCGAGGAGATCTCGAGGGGCCTGGCGGCGGGCGACTCCATCCGCGCCATCGCCGAGGCCCTGGGCCGCTGCCCATCGACGGTGTGCCGGGAGGTCAACGCCAACGGCGGCAGGAGGAAGTATCGGGCCCTCGTCGCCGACCGGGCGGCCTCTCGGAATGCTCTGCGGCCCAAGCGGGCCAAGCGGGCGGAGTGCCGCCGGCTTCGGGGGGTCGTCGAGCGCAAGCTCGAGGCCAAGTGGTCACCCCAGCAAATCTCGGCGTGGTTGGCTCTGGAGTACCCCGATCGCCCGGAGATGCACGTGTCCCACGAGACCATCTACCAGTCACTCTTCGTGCAGAGCCGCGGAGCGCTGCGCAAAGAGCTCCATTCGTGCCTGCGCAGCGGTCGAGCCATGAGACGAGCCAAGGCCTACACGAAGGGCAACGTCGGCCAGGGCCAGCTGCGCAACATGGTGATGATCTCCGAACGGCCCGCCGAGGTGAAGGACAGGGCCGGGCCGGGGCACTGGGAGGGCGACCTGATCTTCGGGAAGAAGATGACCTCGATCGGCACCCTCGTCGAGCGCCACAGCCGCTACGTCATCTTGCTCAAGCTCCCCAATGGCCACGGTGCCGAGGCGGTGCGCAAGGCCATGACCAAGCGCATCTTGACCCTGCCCGCCCAGCTGCGGCGCTCCATCACCTGGGACCAAGGCAAGGAGATGGCCGAGCACGTCCGCTTCACGGTCGAGACCGGTGTGCAGATCTACTTCTGTGACCCCAAGAGCCCATGGCAGCGCGGAAGCAACGAGAACACAAACGGATTGCTCCGCCAATACCTGCCGAAAGCCTCGGACCTCTCCCAAGCCACACAGCGAGAGCTCGATGCCATCGCTCGGTCGCTCAACACAAGGCCTCGACAGACACTCGGCTCGATGACACCATCTCAGGCGTTCGCCGGGGCCGTTGCGCTGACCGCTTGAGGCCACACCTGTTCTAGGAGATCACACGAGCCCGTTTGAGGCAGTTACGCGGTGGCACCGGTCCCTTGGCGCTCGCGGGCCCGCTCGCTGGCGGTGTGAGGCAACATCTCCAGGCGGTGGCCGTCCGGGTCGGATATGAACACCGAGTTGCGCGGGGTGCGCTCGGACGCATCGACACCAGCCTCGGAAAGGCGGCTAACGAGCTGGTCGAGGTCATTGGCCGTCACGTTCAGCGCCATGTGGTTCATCTCCTGTCCGCCGTGGGCATCACCGGGGACCTCGAACAGGTCAAGGCCCTGCATGCCACATTGCAGGAAGCTGGCCTTTATGTTGGGCGGCCCGCCGGAGATGTTGCGGTCCTCGAAGCCAAGTATGTCCATATAGAAGCTCTTCGATCGCTCCATATCAGTGACGTGAAGCACTACGTGGTTGATACCCGTCACCTGGAGCTTCGGAGCAGCCATCGGGACCCTCCCTGCCTTCGCCCAGCACTCCTACTGATCATATGCCGCGGCTCTCTGTGGCGATTGTCTCGGCCCTAACCGAGACCATTCCAGTGTCGGATTGGTGTGGCAGATCCGGCTGGGTCCTGGAAGGAATCGTCCGAAGGCAGCCGAAGTGCCCCCGCTCGCCGGGTGGAGGTGGCACCGTGCGGCACGGTCTACCCGATTCGAGCAGCGGTGCTTCGAACCGCGGTTTCGCGCCTGAGCAAGATGACGCTGCTCACCAGGACGAAGAGCAGGAGCAGCACGAATCCGATCAGGTCGAGAACCAGGCCAAACGATGCGATCACACCGCCGAGGCCGAAGGCCTGCAGAAAGAGCAGGGGCGCGGCGAGGATCGAGACCCACCCAAGCCACCGCGGCAAGACTCCACTCCTGAACACGAGCACGCCAGCAGCGAACGCGAAGAGGCTGCCGAAGACGTCGGCGACGCTGTCCACGGCATAGGTCAACAGGTACAGCGTGTAGGAGACACTGTGGTCGTGTTGCGCACCGAACGTCGCGAGCTTCCCGTCGAGCACGCCGTAGATCCCGATGTCGCTGACCGCGTGAAGAGCGACAAACAGCACGCCACCGACCAGCAGCAAGGAGCCGAGAGCACCCGAGCCCTCGGCATCGGTGTGCAAGAGACGGTCGTACAGCTTCCATAGGTAGATCGGAAACATGGCGGCGTAGACGACACAGAAACCCTCGACGACCACCAGTCGGTTCCTGTGATCGGCGAGCGTGTTCGCGATCTTCGCGGCCGAGTCGTTCTGGTTGATGCCGACCCCCAGCCCAATCGCGGATTCCGCAATCACGGCAAGAACGAAGAGGATTCCTGCCAGCCAGGCATAGCGTTCCCAGGCGCTAGGGGTCTGCGTCGTTGTCACCAAGCGATCCTTCTCCATGCGCGTCGCAGTAGCAAGCGCGTCGTGGGAAGCGGACAACTACGTGGCACTATCCCCGTTTGACTGGACTGCTGTGTGGGTCGCGGAACTGCGCTGCTCCGGCAACAACGAACGGGCAAGGGTTCCATACCGCGCGGCACGGCCTATGTTTGGGGGACTGTCCGTCCCGGGAAGAGTCAGCAATGAGCACCTCGGCACCCCGAACACCGAAGCATCCGCCGCCCGTGGTTCGTGCACAACGCCTGGCGCGTTCATCGAGCGCTCTACCGACTCGGTGGCGGTCGCTTCCTGTGGTCCACGTCGAACAAGCGCGGCAGGGGGTGCGCTTCGTCACACGACGATCGGACGGAGGTCCGGGGAAGAGCGCAGCGTGATCATTGGCTACCTCGAAGACGATCCAAATCTAGTCTCGCTCGCTATGAACGGCTGGGGCGAGGGCCAACCCTCTTGGTGGCTCAACCTGGAGGCACACCCAAACTCCGTGGTTCGACTGACCGACCAGATTCCGCGCCCGATACGGGCGCGCCCGGCCGCGGGACACGAGCGTGATCGGCTGTGGCAGCGTTGGGTCGCGATCGATCCACGGCTCGACGAGTATGCGAGCCAGCGGTCTACCGAGACGCCTGTGATCATCTTTGAACCGCGCGACGTGATCGCCTGACACCAGTCGAGCACGGTCGTCCTCGTCAGCCGGACGATAGCCGGTGTTCGTCGGACAAGCGCTACGCGCGCTTGCATGAGGACTGCCCCAGCACGCCGGCACTGTGTGGCACTCCGCACGACATGGATAGCGAGCCAACGAACTCCGGGTCGGCGAAACAGGGTCTCGGTGGAGCACGCGATCGGGCAGTCTGCTTCCCAAATCTCGGACTTGTTCAGAAGGGCGCTGAGCTGGGTGGGACAGATCAGGGTCTAGAAGTACCAGCCCGAAGCGATCCATGGGACCGGGATGGCCATGCCGTCAATGAACAACGACCCGCGTATCTGCGCCGTGAGACGCGCCTGATGGAGTACGTCGAACGCCCACTGCTGGGCAGCGGTGAGCCCGTGGACCAGTATTTGTCCCTCGGAGCCGGCGAGGAACCGCCACAGGAGGACGGCGGCTGTCTGCTCGTCAGTTGCTCCCAGCATTACCAGTCGGTCCGGGCGCCAAAGCACCCACCCTCGCCCGGGGTCGCTGTCCACCACGTCAATGCGGCAACGCCCGTCACTCAAAACGTTCGCCACGTCCTCGGTACGCGAACGGCCCAGTTGTGCCTCCACCTCGGCCACCAATCCGAGGTCCCCCTCATCCCCATCCCGACCGGGCAAGGAGGGCGGGATGGCCCGGCGGTCGGGCTGGCCTCCCATCTCGGCCGTCGGGTGCATGGCCAGTCCGGCCAAGAAGTAGCGGCGCATCGCCCGGGGGTCGGGCGAGGACTGGATCATGCGTTGGGTGGCGCCGGCGGCGTAGCCCATCGCCGCCTCGAGGAGCCGCCCGCCCACTCCCCGGCTCTGGAACTCTGGGTGGACGAACAGCATGGACAGCCCCCAGAAGCTCTCCCGCCGAACAGACTCGGCCACGCCTACCACCCGCCCTTCTGAGACCGCCACCCAGGCTCCGGGCCCGTCGCGCTGCACGAAACGGGCATGGCCCATGCGGCTGGCCTCCAACTGGGCGTCGCTTGGTGGGGTGGGCGGCGGGAGCAGACGCGCTTTTGCCAGCGCGGCGTCGGCGGCCTCGACCACGGCCATCGCCGCTTCGACGTCGTCGAGGGCCATGGGTCGCAGGTCCCACCCCGCAGCGTCGCCGGTCGCGCCACGCAGGGATGTCGCGCTATCCATAGCCCATGCTGGCACGCCATCCACCTGGCCCGCCTCGCGTCTCAGTCCAAGACTTGCCGATGGGCTACCTCGGTCACATGGCTACAACGTCGGCCACCACCGCGCTTAGTAACCCTGCTCGGATCTCCGGCGACGCCGACATTGGTAGAGGGTGCCTCCTATCGCTGCCGGGTAGGGGTGCCACAATCCGGCATCATGGGGGTCGTTGTGCCAGCCGACGGAGACCGGCTCCGACACTCTGCTCGTGGCAGGATTCAGAATTATGGCACTCGTCGCTCTTCACCGGCTCTACCAACGCACTTGCCGGGACTGCGGCTATCACTGGACTGTGACCCGTGCGCAGAAACAAAAGAGGATGCGTCAGCCGGTACTTCGACAACGCGGGGTAGAAAACCCTCGCGAAGCCTTAGTGGCTACTCGGGAGCCAGTGATGGACCCGCTCAGGGAATGCGCCAAATGCGGTGGTGTTCGGTTCTCCGAACGGCCAGTCACGAAGCGCCGTCCAGCTGACCCCCGGTCTAACCGCACGTACCATCCCAGAACGCCGGGCGGGGGTCACAGTGCGGCACCCAATCTCCGCCCGTCACATGCAACGTGGGAAACTGCAACCGTCAAAGCAGATGAAAAGAGCCATGAGCAAGTGAGCCACAGAAATGACCGAGTCCGAGACGCCGGACCCCGTTGGCAACTCTACGGATCAGTTCACAGAGATGGAGTGGATCAAATTCCTAGGGATCGAGCCACTCGAAGCGGATGACGGTCGAGCGGTTATACGCCTGGACCCTCAGCCCGCTCACCTCAACCACAACGGGACCGTCAACGCGCCAATCCTCGACGCACTAGCTGAAGACGCGGGTGCTGGCGCTGTCGTCGCTGGCATGTTGGAGCTTGCCGCGGCGGGAGAACTTCGACCGCCATGCGGCCTATGTCGTCGTGGCCTTCGTGGCCGGCGGCTAGGGCTCTCCGAGCTCTATGCCCCGACTCTCGGCGAGTGCCGCTGCGATGTCTTCGAGCGATCGACCGGTTCGTTCTGCCGCCACCCGGCCGTAGAGCACCACGGCGTAGAAGGCGAACTTCCACATATCGTCGATTCCCCATCCGTCGGCCTCGTCAAGGAGATCGGGGTAGACGCCGGCCCGGATCATGGCGGCAGCCATGAGGGCATAGTGGCTCTTGTGCTGCTGGTACTTGCCGCGGAAGTGGTATTCGGGGAGATGGCGAGCGCGCATCCCCTCGTAGTTGATCGGGTCCGCGGGCGACGCCCCGGACTCCTCGATGGCCTCGGCGGCCAGCTCGAGCAGGACCTCAGCCGGAAAGGTGTTGTTGCGAGGTTGCAGGGCGGCCAGCTGCTCCATGATGGAGTCCACGTCCGAGTCCTCGTCTGCGGTCAGACCGAGCAGGCCGAGGCGGGCGGCAGTGTCGTAGTCGTCGTCACTAGGACCAGACTGGCGGGCCATGGCCCCAACGCTAGGTCGATGAGCGGCGGCCGGCATGACCCAACGCCGGCGCCGGCGATGGACTGGGGCACTCTGGCTGGGTCCGTCGATAACTTTGGAGCGTGCCTGAGCGGCCCACCATCACCGGGTTCCAATACCGAGAAGAACCTCTCGCCTCCGAACTGGATCTGGCCAACCGCCTCGGAGAACCAGTGTGGGTGCCCGCAGAATGGCCGGTGGACCTCAACCCTCCTGAGTACCATTTGATGCTTCCTCCAACGGACTCCAACGGCCATGACCTTCGCTCTCACTACCAGCTCCGCTCGATAACCGATGGTCACCTATTGCTCGTGTCCGGTCACCGGCGGCGGCAAGGGGAGCACTTGGAAAGCGGTCTGCTTCCGGTGGAAGGTGAGCAGTTCGTGACCTTGACCAGACCCGCCGGCCAACCGCCGCATGTCGTTGTCCGTGCACCGGTGTGGGATGTCCATGTCACTGGTTCGGTCAGCCCGGACATGGCCCTAGCTGTCGCGAGAAGCCTCGTACAGGTGAGAGCCATCGGCCACTAATGGCCGCCCCATTGCATCGTGTGGCGACAGCGAGTTAGGAGCTACGGCGCCCGATCCCGGCGGTATGGGATGGCCTATAAGCAGTCGGATACTCCGCCGGTCTTAGCCCCGAGGTGCGAAGAACTCAAGTGCGATGTTGTCGGGATCTCGAAACGACAATGCCGAGTAGTAAGGCGTGTCCACGATGCCACCGTTGGGGATGCCGAGTTCGTTCAGACGGATTTCCCATGCCTTTAACTCATCGCGGTTGGCACAGCCGAAAGCCAGATGATCGAGCCCCGGCCGCCGCTCGTTGAAAGGCTCAGTGCTGTCCAAGTCAGGAAACTGAGTTACGCCAACGATTGTGCCGCCGGTAAGCCAAGCGACGCGCTGGAACGGACCTGTGTCCTCGTCAAGGATTGGGTCCGAGCCGAACAGATCCTTGTACCAAGGCACACTCCGTTTAAGGCTCGTAACCGTTAGCGCCACGTGAGTAATCGCAGGGAACTCAGGCATCTCTTTTCTCCCCTTCGCACCTCGTGGACGCAGCGAATGCTACCTCTTTGGCTGGCAACTCTCGGGGAGTAAAAGCTATCTGGCAGCACCAGTCGCCGCGCTAACTGCGGCCCCAGTCCCGGAACGGGGGCAGTGCCTGCTCTTGTCAAGCGAAGTCCGTTGCTGGGTCGAGATCGACCTGCCGATCAGTTCTTGACCGTCATGCTGAGATGGGGACTGAAGGCGCTCCCACCCGGACCGAAGGCCTCCGACAACAGCGCGTAGGAGCCGTTGGGAACCGTCGTGGTGTTCCAGCTGTAGAGCCATCCGTAGTAGGTGGGAGTGGCCGTGCCGACTAGGTGACCGGTGTAACCATAGGATCCACCGAAGAGCCAGAACTCGACGCTGGTGGCATTGGAGGCAGAAGCATCCAAGGTGGCGGCGGTTCCCGACAGTGTTGCACCGTTCGATGGGATGAGCACCGCGGTCACCGGTGGTTGATTGTTCACCGTGACGGTGATCGGAGTACTGGTATCAGTGTTGTTGTCGGCATCGGTCGCTACGCTCTGGAGGCTATAGATCCCATTGGGCACCGCCGTCGTATTCCACTGGGCCAGCCAGCCGTAGTAGGTGAGGGTGGCTGTGGCAATGACCTTGTTGATGAGGGAACCCCCCGTTACCTCGAAGACGACCTTGGTGACCCCCGGGGCATCGGACGCCAACGCATCGAGATAGGGCGCACCAGCCAAGGTGGCGCCGTCGGCGGGCAAGACGACCCGGGTGAAGAACTGGGTGGTGGGCGCCACATCCACCTGGAACGTCCCCGTGGCGACGTCACCGTAGCTGTCGATGACCTCGCAGGTGACGGTGCTCGAGAAGAGTGGAAAGGTGGATCCCGGCGGAGGGGTGCAGCTGCCGGGCGTCGCTCCGGGGAGCGCCGCTGGCGTCGTCCACGTCGCCGTCGCGCCCGTTTGGCTCGTCGCCGGGACGTCCTGCTCGGAGGGCACGAGGGCGGTGTCGGTGAAGTTGGCGCCGGCCAAGTTTGCAGTGAGAGTCACACCGATACCTATACCAAGGTCGGTGGGGGTGGCCACCATAGAGGTGCCGGTGAGGTCAGCGCCGGTCAGGTTGGCGTCGCCCAGGTTGGCCGCCAGGAAGGTGTTGCTCAGGTTGGCCCCACTCAGGTTGGCGTCGGCGAAGTTGGCTTCCGCGTCCCCTACCTCTGGAGGTAAGGACGCGATGTAGACCTCGGCGGCGGCCCCGGGAATTTCCAGGTTGGCGTCGGTCAGGTTGGCGCCGCTGAAATCGGCGGCACTGCAGCTGATTGGTGGATTCGGCTGGCAATAGGCAAAGGTCGAGCTGGCGAAGTTGGCGTACGAGAGGTTCAGGCCACTGAAGTTCGCATCAAAAAGGTTCATAAGCGAACAGTTGGTGAAGTTGGTCGGCGTGGGATTGGAGACAATGGTGCAGCCTTCGATGACGGTTTGAGCAGATGCCGGGGTTGCGGTCGCCGTAGCCAAGACCGGCGTGACCAGTCCCAAGACGATCAGCAGAGCCGTGCCGGTCACAGACAGAAGACGTCCAACCATGACCCAACCCCCAAACCTTGACAGCAGGATGACGATACCTGGTTGCCCGGGCGTCCGCCCAGAAATGTTGAGGGCTTTGGCTTGGCGGCCGAAAAAAGTGCCCCAGAACGACTCGGATCCCCGCAGCTGACGACGCCATGATGCCCCATTGACAGGGTGCCCCAGTCGTGCCGCAGGGTGGCACACCTACCCGGCGAAGTTGGGCAGTGCTACCGGACCTCCGGGAGCTGATCTGGACAAAGCAGTCGCTTCGTGGATGTCCACGTCAGTGCGCTAGGAAGTTGACCGTGACGACGCCGCTGGAGGTCCCCGAACTCGTTCGCCAGCGGGCCATGGCGAACGGCGTCGCCGGACGACAATGGCTCAGTGACCTGCGCTTGGTAGTGGACGCGTTGGCCGAGCGGTGGGATCTTGAAATCGGGAACTCTTTCAGAGGCGGGACCGCAGCGTTCGTGACGGCGGCTACTGATGGGTCAGGTCGGGCCTGTGTACTGAAGGTGGCGATGCCGAACGAGATAGACCCGGCCGAGTCGTTCAGCCGAAGCGTGCTCGTCCACCAGCTAGCCGCGGGCCGAGGCTGTGCTGAACTTCTCCGCCACGACGAGACGACGCCCGCCATGCTGCTCGAACGCCTCGGGCCGAACCTCGATGATCGGGGCATGCTAGTTCCGCAGATTCTAGAGACAGTCACGACGACGCTTCGCTCGTTCTGGCGGACCTTGGATCAAGACTGCGGCCTTCCGTCCGGGGCTGAGAAGGCGGCGTGGCTCGCCGACTTCATCAAGACATCATGGGATGAGCTCGGCCGACCCTGTGGGCGTGAGGTCGTCAACCGCGCCGTGGCGTACTGCGACGAGCGAGCGACGGCGTTCGATTCGTCGCGAGCGGTGCTGGTACACGGCGACGCTCACGGCTGGAACACGCTCGATGCGGGTAGAGGCACATTCAAGTTCGTCGATCCCGAAGGGTTGCGTTCCGAGCGGGCACATGATCTCGGCGTCCCGATGCGTGAATATAACCAACCCCTTCTTGTTGGCGACACAGCATCCTTGGCCCACGAACGAGCAGACTTGCTGGCCTCATGGTGCGAGGTTGACCCCGAACCGGTGTGGCAGTGGGGGTTCATCGAGCGGGTGTCCACGGGCCTTGCCAACGTGCGCGACTTCCAAGGTGACGAAGGGATGGACTTTCTCGAAGTCGCCGCCCGCTGCCTATGAATAGATGAGCCGACAACAGCAATGCGAATGCGGCGCCTCAATCCCGGCGCATGGGGGCAGGGTCAGGAGTCAAGTCGCTCGCGCGATCTGGAGCACCGATCGGACGGCAGTTCCGTCGGGCTGGCGCATCCGAGGTCCGCTCGCGCGGACAATCTGACGCAACCATTCCAATTGCTCGCGCCCAGCAAGCAGTCGGCCGTCCAGGCGCTGAAAAGTGTGTCCGGGACCCGGCCGATCTGGACACTCTGGAACCCACGAGGAATCGACTCCAAGGCGGCAGGGGCACCCTTGGCACCCGCTCGGCATCGGCACGTATCGCCCGGGCCACTTCGATACATGAACAGGCCGGTATCGCCCCGATTGCGAGCAGGGCAGTCAGGCCGCCGTAGTCTGGGCCGCCAATCGCCGCACCGTGACGAAACCCCCGTTTTCGCCTAGTCTTTCGCCTACTTGCGAGGACAGGGGGGCGGTGCCCACCACCGAGAACATCACGGTGCTCTTCACCGACCTCGTCGGATCGACCGAGCTGTCTGCCTCATTGAGCCCCGAGGCGTCCGACGATGTGCGCCGCAGACACTTCTCGGCTCTCCGGCAGGCGATCGCCACGTCGGGGGGGACCGAGGTCAAGAACCTGGGCGACGGCCTCATGGTTGTCTTCCCCGTGGCCTCGGCGGCTTTGGTCTGTGCGGTGGCGATGCAGCAGGCCGTCTACCGGGACAACGCCAAGGCAGAACGGTCCCTTGGGTTGCGGGTGGCACTGAGCGCCGGTGAAGCGACGAAGGAGGACGGGGACTACTTCGGCGAACCGGTCGTCGAGGCCGCTCGCCTGTGCGCCCGAGCCGAAGGCGGTCAGATCCTCATTGCCGACGTGGTGAGGGCCAACGCCGGGCGCCGAAGCCCCCACGCCTTCGCCTCTCTCGGCGAGCTCGAGCTAAAGGGCCTGCCCGAGCCCATCGAGACGCTCGCAGTCGGCTGGGAGCCCCTCACGGAGGAGGAAGCCACCTCGTCCGGCGGCGTACCTCTTCCAGCCCGCCTGGCACACCGTCCCGGCGTGGGGGTGGTCGGCCGCGAAGAGGAGCTCGCCTCTCTTTCCGCCAGCGCCAAGCGGGTGGCCTCGGGCCAGGGAAGCGAGGTCGTCCTCATCGCCGGGGAACCCGGCCAGGGCAAGACCACCCTCGTTTCTGAGATCGCCCGCCAGGCCCACGAGGACGGGATGACCGTCCTTCTCGGGCGTTGCGACGAAGAGGTGGGTGCTCCCTACCGACCCTTCCACGAAGCGCTCACCCATTACGTGGCCCATGCGGAAGAGGCCCTGCTCCGGTCACACGTCGCGGCCCATGGGGGCGAGCTTGCCCGCCTGGTGCCCGCCCTCCAACAGCGACTGGGGGATCTCCCCGCACCCCAGAGCACCGACCCCGACACCGAGCGCTACCTCCTCTATGCCGCGGCGGTGGGCCTCCTCGAGCTGGCAAGCGACCAGACTCCCGTGCTCCTCATGCTCGACGACCTGCACTGGGTCGACAAGCCGAGCCTCCAGCTGCTGCGCCACGTCGTGGCCAATACCTCGGCCGCGCGTCTGCTCATCCTCGGCACCTACCGCGACGCCGAGCTCTCGACTTCGCATCCACTCACCGAAGCCCTGGGCGGCCTGCTTCGAGAGCCCGGCGTCTCGTCACTGCATCTGAAGGGACTCGAAGACACCGGGGTCCTCGCCTTCATGGAGGCGGCCGCCGGGCACGGGCTCGACGACGCCGGGGTGGGGCTGGCCCACCAGGTCTACCGGGAGACCGACGGGAACCCGTTCTTCGTGGCCGAGATGCTGCGCAACCTGTCCGAGTCGGGAACGATCTACCAGGACGACACCGGGCGCTGGACAGCCGACGACACAGAGGGCCAGTTGGCTCTTCCCCACAGTGTGCGGGCGGTCATCGGGTCCCGCCTGGCGCGCCTCGGGGACGACGCCACCAAGGTGCTCTCGACGGCGTCGGTAATCGGTCGGGACTTCAACCTCGACCTGCTGGCGGCGGTGACCGGCTCGGACGAGGACGAGCTCATCGACCTCCTCGACCAGGCCCACCACGCCGCCCTGGTGGCTGAAGTCCCGGGGACTCCAGGGCGCTACAGCTTCGCTCACGCCCTCGTCCAGCACACCCTCTATGAGGACCTCGGTGGGACCAGGCGCACCCGACTGCACAAGGCCGTGGGCGAGGCCATCGAGCACCTCTACGGGGAACCCAGCGACGAGCGTCTGGGCGAACTGGCCCGCCACTTCCTGCTGGCCACCAGGCCCACCGATGCGGACAAGGCGATGTCCTACGCCCGGCGGGCCGGGGATGCGGCTCTGGTGGCTCTCGCTCCCGACGACGCCGTGCGCTACTTCGGCCAAGCCCTCGGGCTGGCGGGACAGGGAGTCAGTGTCGACCCGGCCGGTCGCATCGACCTGTTGCTCGGCCTCGGCGCTGCCCAGCGTCAGGCTGGCATCGCCTCTTTCCGCGAGACCCTCCTCGAGGCGGCTCGAGAGGCGCGGGAGCTCGGCGACACCGATCGTCTGGTGGCGGCGGCACTGGCCAACAGCCGCGGGTTCTTCAGTGCCATGGGGCAGGTCGACGCCGAGAAAGTCGAGGTGCTCGAAGCGGCGCTCGACGCTCTGCCCGACACCGACAGCCCGGAGCGGGCGCGTCTTCTCGCCACGTTGTGCACGGAGATCATCTACGACAGCCCGCTCGAACGCCGCCTCGTCCTGGCCGACGAGGCCAAAGCGATCGCTCGCCGCTTGGGGGATCGGGCCATATTCGTCGATGTCGTGCACCTGTGCGCCACGGCCCTCGCCGCCCCTTCGACGCTCGCCACTGAACTGGCGGACTTCGCGGAGGCATTCGCCACGGCCAGGGACCTGGACGACACCGTGAGCACGCTCTTTTCCGGCAACCTCGGTTTCTACCTTGCCGTTCGCGCCGGCCAGTTCGAGCTTGCCAGGGAGCGTCTGGCGATTCAGCGAGAAATGGCGGAGAAGCTCGGGCAGCCTTTGTACCTGTGGATGATCAGCTACACCGACGCATCGCTCGCTTTGCTGCACGGCGACACCGAAGAGGCCGAACAGCTCGCCGCCGCGGCGCTCGAGGTGGGCACGGCAGGCGGTCAGCCCGACGCTTTTGCGCTCTACGGCGTGCAGCTCATGCAAATCCGGTACGAACAGGGCCGGATGGGAGAGCTCGTCTCGCTCATCGCCAACACCGCCGAGCAGAATCCATCGATGCCCGCCTTCAGGGCAGCTCTGGCGGCGGCGCACCTCGATGCTGACGACGAAGCGGCGGCCCGGGACCTGGTGGACGAGGGTGCGGCCGATTCGTTCTCCATGCCGGAAGACTCCGCGTGGTTCGACGGGATCTTCTGTTACGCGAGGGTTGTGATCGAGCTGCAGCTCCGTGCCCATGGCGAGCGGTTGATCGAACTGCTTGTTCCGTTCCGGGACCAGGTGCCGCACAATGGCCTCATCCCCCAGCCACCGGTGGCGACGTACCTGGGCGGTCTCGCCACCGTGGCTTGCCGTTACGAGGAGGCCGAGTCGTATTTCGAGCAGGCAGCCGAGCTCAATGCCCGTGGCGAAATGCGGTTCGCCGAGGCCGAAACGAACAGGCTGTGGGGTCGAATGCTTTGTGCCCGCAACGGGCCGGGCGACAACGACCGGGCCCGCATCCGTCTCGAGCAGGCGCGGGAGAGCGCCGCCGCTCTCGGCTACGCCATGGTGCAGGGTCGGGCAAGCGCCGAGTTGTCGAAACTGTCCTGACGCCCGACCGATATTCGCGAGGATTGGCGAAGGTTCTGCGCGGATTGGACCGACCGGAACTGCCGGATACCGGGCGGTCCGCAGCCATGAATTTCCCTGTCCCCAAGGTCCGATACGTGGGCAGGGGTCGTGCGCCATTCGGGCCGTTCCAGGCGAGGTCAACCGTTGCAAGCACCTGGTCCCTCGTGACGACTCTTGGTGGTCCGGACATCCAGCCATCGACTTTCAGATCGCGACTGAGGACACGCCATTCATCGACAACGTTCGACCCGACTTTGCAGGTCGGATCCACGGCAGCACTACGCACGAGGGTGGCACGAGAAACAACGGACCCTCAACTCGACGGCGCAGACTGCCGATAAGACGAAGCGACCCCGGCCCGATTGTGCGGGCCGGGGTCGTCTCGCTGCGTGCAGCACGTACGGCGGGCGTGGCGGGACGCCCTGCCCCGGGTGTCGTTTGGGGGACTCCCGGCGTGCCGCTAAAAGTCTGGCCGTCCTGGACGCGTGGCGCAACTGCTGCCCAAAACCTCCGTCACCAGCCGCGAAGCGACCCCGCCGAAGCGGGGCCGCTCGGGACCTCAAGGCCCTTTTAACTACACACGACTACCACCTATAGAAGCGATGGCTCCCGGCACCTTCGCCCCGGCCGAGGGCAAACCCCACGATCCAAACGACGAGAAAAATGGCAGCAGCAATCCACAAAAGATGCACGGCGAACCCTGCGCCGAAAAGGATCAAGACCAGAAGCAACGCGAGTACTAACACCATCGAAATATCCTCCCAATAGGTCACTGAAAAGAATCCCGGATGGTCCGGGATCTGTGTTGCCCCGAACTAGTAAGTCGAATCGACCCGCCGCACAACATTCCCCTGTCCATCGTCGACAACGGTACGACTACGGCGAGTGTTCGCCGCCACCATGACAATGATTGACAACAGAGCACCGACAACACCGACGACCATCAAATCCAGCCGACCTTGTTCACGTTGAAGCCGTGTTGGTAGGGGGACGCTGTTACTGCCCAATCAAGAATCGCCCCCACTGCGAACACGATGACGCTTACTACCAGCCCTCCTGCTCCAATCATTTGGAACCTCCTATGTGGATGCAATCCGTGTACCCCTGACAGATTGCGCTAAACGCACTTGAGACCGGGCTGGCGAGAACATGCGGATTGTTTGTGGGAAGACGTCAGGTGTTACGACGCGAAGCAGCCGCCCAGAAAGGGCAGCCACAACGCTCAACCCGCGGAGCGGTACTCCTCCGCTCACGCGCACCCCTACCTGACTGTGTGGGTGGATCTGATGCATGCCCCAAACGACGGGGTGTCATGCCTTCGCTATTGCGCTGACGACGAGAAGCGGCCACGGATGGAGGTGGAAGTGGCCACAACGCCCCTGGATCGCGCGCCGCTAGCATCGCCCGACGCGGAGCGAGACTCCCCAGTCACCAGAGGGAGCCGCTCACGCGCACCCCACGTGACTGACGTAGGCGCACCAGATACATGCCCAATGGGCACGGCCTCGAAATCACCCGATCGGGTGATTTCGCGCGAGGTTCGATGGCTGACGCGAAGCGGCACCCACAGCGCAGCCAGGGTGAAACGCTCGGAAAGCTCAGCCCGTCGCTTTATCTTATTCGCTGCGAGCGACAATGCGGCAGGGAAGCTCAATCTTTTCGTTCAAGTGGTAGCTCGCACAGACGCGGTGGTATCCGTCCGCTACCCACAACGGCGAACCTTGGATGAGCAGGACGGGTGAGAGCTTCTTGCCAAACTTAACTTTCTCGAGATCGGCGGCCACCTCGGAATCCTCGGGTGCCAGCAAGGGCAACCCGGAAGCTCGCAAGATGTCCTTGGCAGCAAAGTGAGTCAGACCCTCTTGTTTGCGTAGGGCTTTCACGAGTTTTGCCGCCGTATCCACTCCGACCAACAGCGACAGGTAGGACTGAGCCGCCGGATAGTCCTCCGCTTCAGGTTCGTCTTTCCAAGTTTCAGCTTCCATGCTGGTCGAGCCTAACGATTGTGACAACGCCGAGCCGAGGGACGTCGGACAAACTGTGCGCGACCGTTACGCCAACCGGGCAGACCAAGAAAGCCGGGGCTGATTCGCTTGCAGGGGCCTCGCTCGCCCCTTGCGTAGTGTTTGCGCTCCCGCTGCCGTCGAAGCTCAACCAGCTGCCGTCGCCTAAGAAGTGTGCAAAGGCGACGGGGCGGACCGCTCAGGACTAACTCGGAGCCTTTGGCCGGCCGAACGCCCTCAGCCCGTAAGGCCCACGCGTTGCTCGGGACAGGCCCACGCTCGGAACCACGGGCTACCTTTCGGCATGAACCATCGCTCGGTCCACGAGGGCCTCTCGGGGCAGTGGTTGGCCTGGAGGTTCCGGTCGTAGATCATCTGCCAACACCGCACCGGCTGGGCGGTGAATCCCGGGCAGCGGTCGCCGGGGCCGGCATCGGGCTCACCGGGCGAGGGTAGCCCGGGGGAGTGCCGCCGGGGCCGGCCCTCGGCCCGGTTCCACCCCGGCGTCGGATCGCAGGGTTGAACCGTTACACCTCATCCCCTTGAACCGAGTGCGTGCACGGTTCCTTGTGTGGTGGCAGGGATGGTGGAGTCATCCCCGAGCACTGTGAGGGCGCTAGTCCCGTGCTGATACAACACAGGACTCGGACATCGTCCATGACAAAGTTCAGCCCGGCTGGGGATTGACCGATACCAGCTCGATGTCCAGATCCCGGAGCCTTTCGAGAGCGCCATGCAAGGCCGCCTGATCAGGTACCCATCCGACTAGGTGTGTCTCGCCATGGTCGCACCGGCTGACCTCGAATCCGTCAATGACCGCGATCAGGGTCGGACTCAGTCGTCCTTTCACGACGAACTCGAAACTCTCGGAGGTATTCAAGGTCGAGCCCGAGGACACACCCCCACGATCCTGGAGCGATCGTCTCGCAAAGTCGTCATCCAAGGAGGATGACTCGTGTGCGGGGGCAATCGGAGCGTGGGTGCCTGTGGGGCGGGGCCGGCGGTGCCCACGGCGCTCTTCACGCTCCCGGCGAATTGGGCCAAGACCAGGCCAGGTCAATATTGCGCAACCGGGGGCAATCCCCTACTGGAGCAGGAGACTCGGGTTCCTGGTCGAGACGGCTGCGCGGATCTGTCATGAGCCGATCGGACCAGAGCGACGTCCGTTCAGACGCCGGGGCCCGTAGCCTCGCATGCATGGTCGTGTCCACAGCGCCACCGAGCCGCCTCGTAGCGCGCCGTCGCTTCGGCAATCACCCCGAGGCGTTGATGGAGATGCTCCTGGGGTGCTCCTTGCTCGGTGCGGCGACTCTCGCCGGGTTGGTATTCGTTCACCGACCGTGGCCCAACCGGGTGGACGCCATCGGGTTCCGGCTCCTGCCCGCAGACCTGCCCTCTAGATGGGCCGCCGGCCTGGCTCACCTCGGTTCCTTGACGGTCTTGATCGCCGGGACGGCCGTGCTCTGTGTCGTGGCGGCTATGTCCAGGAACTGGATGCGAGCATTGTCCTGCCTCATCGCTCCGATAGCGGCGGTGCTGATCGTGCAGACTGTGGCCAAGCCGCTCATCGGCCGCCATTTCGAGGGCACTTCCCTGTCGTACCCGTCGGGAACAGTCACCGCTGTGGCTGCGCTCGCTGCCGCGGCATTCCTCGTCGCGCCTCGGTTCGCCAAACCTCTGATGGCGGTGGCGGGTGGAGTGGTCGTCGTGGCTGTGTGCGCTGCGGTGGTGGTGCTGCGTTGGCACTACCCGACGGACGCTCTCGGCGGTGTGTGCGTCGGAGCGGGCGCTGTGTTTGCAGTCGATGGTCTTCTGTTGTCAATCCGCAAGCAGCAGCCGGTCCGCCTGGGCAGCTGACTCCACGGGCCGTCGCAGCTTCATGTGCCCGAAGCGTCGCTGTAGATCTCGGCGGGCCCATGATGCCGGAGATCACCGACTCGTCCGAGGCTCCGCGCCGTCAGCCTTACGAAGATGTGTCCCAATAATCCGGTTGACAAACCGCTGGAGACCTGCGGTGCGAGCCCTCCGTAACCCGAACGTCTGTCAGTACTGCTTCGACCGTTTGCCGACCGGAGGCATCGAGATCGACATCGGAGTTGTGTTCGCTGACGTGCGAGCTTTGAGAATTCTGGCTGAGCTGTCGGACGCCACTACGTTCGCCGAGCGTCTGAACGAGTTCTATCGCACAGCAACGAAGGCGCTGATTCACAATGAAGGCATCGTGGACAAGCTGATTGGCGACGAAGTCATGGGTCTCTTCATCCAGGGCATCGCTGGGCCTGAATACCGGCGCAAGGCAGCGATTGCCGCTCTCGAACTGGCCTCAGAAATCGCCGAACCACCCCTCGGTGTCGCTGCCTATGCTGGTGTCGCCTTCGTCGGCAAGGTGGGATCGGGGAGCGTATTGGACTTCACTGCGCCGGCTGGTGCCGTCAATGTTGGTGCTCGCCTTCAGGCGCACGTATCGCCAGGCGAGGTTGTGCTTGCGGCGACGCTTCATTCGCTCATTGAGTCGGAGTACCCAGATGGCCACCCAGATCGGGTAGCCATACGTGGGCCGGACCAGCAGGTTGACGTTGTGCTCTTGACCTCGCCCGCGTGATCCACGACCTTCGTTCGACCGCACGGTAGTGCCAGCTACCGCTCGGGTACGGGTACCCAAGTCGTGCCGAAGTGTCCCACTGCCGGTGCGTTCGGGTACAGGATGTCGACCTCAGGCGAGGGCCTTGATGAGCCGTCCGTTCCGATGACCGGCCCCCACTGGGGGTCGTTGTAGGCAGGTCACATCCGTCAATCACAACCACGGGGACTGAACCGATGCCCGTGTGGCGTGACCGCACCACTACTCAAAGGAGGCCCGAGATGGCGGTCGTCGTACAGCAGAAGTTCACCGGTGCCACTCTCAATCAATACGACGAGGCCGCTGGCAAACTGCGAATAACTGCCCGGGGCCCACACACAAAGCCCGGCCTCTTGTTCCACTATGTCGTCGCGACCGATGAGGGGGTCGAGATCACCGATATTTGGACAACTCGCGAGGGATTCGAGACCTTCGCCCAAGAAGAGATCGCCCCGGTCACCCAGGAAGTGGGCATCTCGCCGCCCACCAGCGTCGAGTTCATCGATGTTCACAACTACAACACCGCTGGGTAATACCTGACGGCGTGCGGGCGACTGATCGCGACGTAAGCATCCCGTCCTAGATGGTCCGGACACTGCCTCTCAGAACCATTGGCGTATGGGGGAGGGCGAAGCATCCGGGACCTATCGTTCCTGGGATGAGAGATACCAGGGTCGTGACTTCCCCGTCAGACGATGCTCGTTGGCCCGCCCGGCATGGCGAGCTGTCCGGAAGACCACTCCGCTAAGCCATGCCTGCACTACCACCGGAACTTCGCGAGTTGATCGAGTCTGGCCCCATGGCCCACCTGAGCACCATCAACGCCGACGGGAGCCCCCAGGTAACCATTATTTGGATAGGGCTCGACGGTGGCGATCTGGTGAGCACCCACATGCGGGACAACGTCAAACTGAGAAATATCAGACGCGACCCTCGCGTGGCGCTCTCGTTCGACCTACCGCGAGAACCCGGCGTCTGGATCAACACTTATGCAGTCGTTTATGCACGGGCGACGGTAGAGCCCAGCTCTCGCGTCTGGGACCTGATGACCAAACATGCGAAGGTCTACGTCTCCCCCGATTCTGAAGTCCCCGTTTCCGAGGGGTCGGAGCCTGGCTTCATCGTCCGGTACTCGATCACGCGGAATTGGTGGCATCGGCCCATGGGCGACAAGCCCTGCGCCCTGACATATTCAGCCGGTCGGCAGAGTCCAGGTCCGGTCAATGTACGGGGGCATACACGGAGGGGACTGCCATGATGGGTCCGTGGAGTCCGTGGCAGCCGTGATCGAAGACCACTTCGACCGCTGGATTGGGAACGGTGCGGGCGCGGTCGATCGTGACATTCTCGGCACCGACCAACCCGAACTGCTCGCCGAACTCTTCGAGGCCTTCTGCGTCCGGGAACTGGACGCTCTCGCCGTAGGCGGCCTGTTCTACGCGGCCTCCGCTGGATGTGTGCTCGGTGTTCAGCTTGAATCCGGCGACACTGTCGTCATCAAGACCTATCAGAGGCGTTGGCGCGAGCCGTTCTTGGGCGCCGTGCAGGATGCGCAACAGCGGCTGGCGCGGGGTGGCATGCCCTGTCCCTCACCAGTCGCGCCACCTGCGGAGATCCGGCCGCCCCGTCCGAATCTTGCCATCGTGGAGACTTGGGTCCCTGACCCCGGCATGCGTCCAGGTGGCTCAACGGCGGCTCAAAGGGTCTCGGCTGCGGGCCTTGCCCAACAGGTAGCCCTCTGCCTGACTCTTCCCGATGTCGAGCGGTTCTCGCGCCACCCGCTGCGCTCTGACGGTAATGGGCTCTACGGGACGCCTCACAGCCCGCTCTTCGACTTCGAGCGAACCGGAGCCGGGGCCGAGTGGATCGACGACCTCGCCCGCCGAGCGAAGAAGGTCCGCGATCAGGATACGAGCCCTGTCGTGGTCGCGCACACGGACTGGTCAGCGCGCAACGTACGCTTCGACGAGGAGCGACTCTTGGCTGTCTACGACTGGGACAGCCTCGCTTTGGTGAAGGAAGCCACCGCTCTGGGCCAGGCGGCCATGACCTGGTCCGTCACGGCAGATCCAGGTGGCACGGAGTTTCCTGACATGGACTCGGTCTTGGGTTACATGGCGGACTATGAGCGGGCACGGAATCGGAGCTTTAACGCTGAACAATTCCGAGCGGCGCGGGCAGCCGCCGTGTACGTCCTCGCCTACACCGCCCGCTGTGAACATTCCCTGGCATTTCAAGGTGTCGCCCGGGATGATCAAGACGCGGCGCGCCGAAGTTTGGCTGAGATCGGCACGACATTGCTGAACGTTCGATAGCGCTCACCGGACCGACGGGTAGGGGATAGCCCGCCAGCGACCGCGGCCAGCACCAGGATGTGACGTTTCCCTTATGGATTCATGTCACATTTGCTCGTCCAGCGCGTGACAGGATCTTAGCGAAGGAATATGGGGCGTTGCGAGGTTGACCTACCGGATCATGTTGCACCCGCTCGTCCTCGGTACGGGCAAGCGCCTGTTCAGGCCGTACCCCGAGCCGGTGCAGCTACGACTCACCGGTGCACCCCGACCACGACTGGTGCACTGCTCCTCACCTAGGAGTAGGAGCCAGGGGCGACATAGCGACCGATCCTGACCAATCTACGACGAGCCCGAAAGTGCCCACTTCCCAACGGCCCCGCGAACGTGGCTACCGGCAGCTCGTTGAGCCGCTGAACGTTTGGAGATAGAAAGGCCACCAGGGTGCTCATCCAATGGGGGACGACACGCAATGCCGAAAGCGATCAAGGGAAAGGCTGGGCGAAAGCCGCCAGAGCCCTCGGCGAACCACTCCGACATCGACGATTGGTGCCGGCGCCTGATGCCGGATCTGCAGCCCATCGTCAAACGGTTGGACGAGTCGATCCGAGCGACAGTCCCAGACCTTGACTACGCCGTCAAGTGGAAAAGGGCGTTTTACGGGCTATCAGATTTCGGGTGGATAATTGAAATAGCCGCCTACGACGTTTCCGTGAATGTCCTTTTCCTTGGCGGCGCCGACTTCGAGTCGCCGCCCCCGCTCGGAACGACCGACCGGACCCGGTACATCAAGGTGACCAGCCTGGAGGAGGCGCAGCAACCGGAGCTGCAGAAGTGGATCGAGCAAGCGAGACGAACGCCAGGTTGGAAGTGACGGCAACCCGCCCGAACGTCGGCTCGGCGCCCGTCAACAGCCTCGCAAACATGAGGCGCGAGTGTCTCAGAACGCGCGACGAAGGCGATCCGATGCCCGTCCCGAAGTGCCGAAGGGTGGCAGCCCATCCCGGCGCCGTGGGACGGCCTCCGGGGCTCTTCTAATCCTTGCCTTAGAGGCGCTGTTCAACGCCGCCAGATTGACTGGCGTCTCCCGTCTCGCCTGTCGGCACACTACCGGCGGCACACGGAGCCGACCGATGCCGTTGTCTCGGAAATCAAGGGCGATCGTCAGGTGGGCGCTGGCGTCCGAGCGCGGCTCGACCGTGACGCCGACAACGGCGCGGGTGGGTCCGTCCACTCCGCGGCAGCCCAATGGTGCGGCGGATCGAAGCGGACGAGTTCGGCGGTGTCGGGTCGGTGGGAGAAGCCGATGCGCCGCGTCGTTTGACAGAGGTCCCCGACATGGAGAGCAACGGCGCTGTCCATGTGACCGCTGACGACACTCTTCTGCCACTCCGCAAAGCGACTCGGGTCGGTGGCGTAGCGAACACGTCCACGGCCGACCGGTTGACCTCGATGCCGACCAAGATCCGCGGCACTCAGCGATCCACTGCGATGAGATCCGAGTAGCGAGTCAGATAGAGCGGCCATCCTCCATCGCTGTCAATAGCGCCGCGGAGCGACTCCCAGCCGGGTCCGTGGCGATCGAGATGACGGTGTTCGAGTTCGAGGCGTGTCCGTTCCGGCGTCTCGGCTACAAACCTGACCTCCACCTCACTGGTTTTGCTAGGGTCCGCCTCGAGCTGCCACTGGGGGCTGATGTCCCAGCTGAAGACGACCCGATCGGGTGGTTCGTACGCGAGGACTCTGGCCCATCGGCATTCACTCCCATCGGCGGCACGGTCATAGATATGGCCGCCAACCCGCGGCTCGAACTGGCTCTCGGTTATCTCGGCGCCGAGCAGGTTGTGCTCCGGCGGCTTGAAGTCGCCGAACCGCTCGACGAACGTGGCGAAGGCACGCTCGATCGGTGTGTCGACGACGATTTGTTGACGAACGACGGCGTCATTGATCATGTTCATGTTGTCTCCTCCGGCGGTTGTGTCACGAGGTCCTGGTAGCCACTTAGCGCCCGATTCCAGAAGGTGTCGAGCTGGTCGCGCAGGGCGATAACCCCGGCCTCGTTGAGGCGATAGATCCGGCGCGTGCCCTCCGCCTGCTCAGCGACAAGACCTGCGTCCTTCAGCACCTTGAGGTGCTGGGACACGGCAGATCGGCTCACCGGCAGGTGCGTGGCGAGCTCGCCTACGGGTTTTGGACCTTCGCTCAGATTCAGGACGATCGCTCGCCTCGTCCGGTCCCCCAATGCGTCCCAGACCCTTTCCTCTTGGTCAGTAGCCACTAACGGTTAGTAAGCCCTAACAGATCGGCTTTGTCAAGCCCCCTCGCCCAGCCAGGGCCGTCCAGAACTTCGTCTCGGCGGGATGCTCCGATGTGCCGGACGGTGACGCCCGCCCGGACCCGGCGATAGGAAATCCAGGCTCGCAAACAAGCCAGGGCGTTATCGGTCGGCCTGCCGCCTTCGTCGAAGCGAACGCCAGGGAAGACGAACGGCATGACCCGAGCTTCATCGCCGAAGCGATGGACACCGGTCCCGTGGGACAATGGGTCCTTGTATGGAAGTGCGTAGCGCAGACTGTGGGTGCCTCATAGACCGAGGTGAGGTCGTCGAGCGTTGCGGAGATTGCGACTGCTACTGCACCAACCTCCCCGACCAGCAACGTGACCCCGGCCGACCCTGACGCGGCGGCAGGGCTGGTTCATGCCATTCATGGTGGCGACATCGGATCCGTCAGCCGACTTATCGCCGCTTCCCCCGAGCTCGTCAATGGTCCCCTCGGCGGACCGTTAAAGACTTGCTCCGCTTTGCACATCGTCACAGACTGGCCCGGCTATTTCCCCAACGGGCCCGAGATCGCGCGGATACTCCTGGCGGCGGGAGCGGACCCAAACTATCGAGATCCCGAGCCAGGTTCCGAGACGCCACTTCATTGGGCAGCGAGTAGCGACGACGTGGATGTCGCGAGCGTGCTCATCGACGGAGGAGCCGACATTGAGATTCCGGATGGCTCGATAGGGACTCCGCTGGACAACGCCATCGGCTACGCGTGCTGGAATGTCGCCCGCCTTCTCGTGACCCGCGGGGTCAAGATCGAGAAGCTCTGGCACGCAGCCGCGCTCGGGTTGTTGACCCGCTTGGCGAAGCTGACAGAGGAGGAGCCTGAGAGCGCAGAACTCTCGAAGGCGTTCTGGCACGCTTGCGCTGGAGGCCAACGACGGGCAGCAGAGTACCTATTTCTCCGAGGGGCCGATCTGAACTGGATTCCCGACTACGCAGAGGGGACTCCTCTGGACGCGGCGCACGGACTGGGGACTCGCCAGGAAAACGTCATCACCTGGCTCCGTGAATTAGGTGCCCGCTCGGCCGAATCGGGATAGGGACACCCACCTCTAACCCTGAACAATCCCTCGGACAGGCGGGTCAGGGGACGTCCGCATGCTGCCGAACCATCCCACCTAACGGCGATTCATGCCCTCCTCCTTGCGTAGCAGACAAACCCCTCCCGTCGCCGACCGGGTCGAACCCGGCCGAGAGCAGGCACCGGACGGACGCCGTGTTCTCGGGCTCGATTCCCGCGGCGAACAGCGACACATGTTAGAGCACGTCCGTCTCCATCAACGCGAGAATCATTTCAGCCCCATAGCCCTTTCCCCGCTGGGCCGGACCGGTGACATAGGTAATGGCGCCCGACGGTTCATCAATGACGCCCACCACGCCTCGCCAAGCGGGACCGCTTTCCCAGGTCGTCCATCGGTCGAAGGTGCCGCAGTCCCGCGTAGCCAACGGGTATTTTTTGTCCCACGCCAAGAATCGGTAGCTCCCCGTCTCTTGTGCCCCTCGGAACTCCACGAGAGGCGCAGCGGAGAGTTCCAGAGCGATCTGTGGCCAGTCCGGCCGCCCGAGCCATCGTTGCGTCTCTGGGTCCTCGAACCAGGGCTCGACCAGGGGAAGTTGGTCACGATCAAATGGCCGAAAGTTCGCAGGCACCGCACCATCGTCTCACGACCAACTCGGCGGCCAGGCCTGTCCCGAAAGTAATGGCATGTCAAAGTAGGGGACCTCGAATAGAATTAAATATTCTGGCCGTTGAATGAATTTGCAGGACCTGCAACGTCCAACTGTACGAACTACTGATGTGCGCTTCGGTAGGGCAGCCGCAGAGCCACGGAGACGACAGAACCATGGCAGAGGGAAGCAAGCTGGTCGAAGTATCACGCAGGATCGAAGCGCCGGCGGCCCTCATCTTCAAGATCCTGACGAATCCGCAACGTCACGTGGATTTCGACGGGTCCGGCATGCTCCGGGGAGCCGTCCTCGACCGTTCCATCTCCGACGTGGGCGACACCTTCACCATGAAGATGCATCGGCTCAGAGACGACTACCTCATGCTCAACTACGTGGTGGAGTTCGAGCCAGATCGGCGCATATTTTGGGAACCGGCTCCCGGAGACCCTTCTCGGGCTGAGGGTGATGATCCATCCAAGGTCGGCATTCCTGCGGGCTACCGCTGGGGCTACATCCTCACTCCAGACGGTGACGACGCCACCGTCGTCACCGAGGTCTTTGACTACGGCCCCTTGCCGGAGGACCTCCTACATGATGGTGGGGCGTGGATTAACGGGACCAATTCGGTGCTTGAATCCATGACGGCCAGCCTGGAGAGGCTCGAGAAGATCAGCACCGAGTAGCACTGCTATTCGAGCGGCGCACTGAGCTTCTTCGGAGCGAGGACCCGGTAACTCTCGGTCACGAGCTCTCGGATCTCCTCCCAGTCCGTGTCGTCGGCGAGAAACACCCCGATGCGATCGCGGCCAGCTCGTCGGGGGACGAAGAATGGGTGGCCAATGGACAGCAACGCCTCGCGTTCGTCAGGGTCGGAACGCAACACGACCAGCGGAACGGACTTGCCAGTCGATGACTCCATCGCCACGAGCAGGCAGAACGATCTTCGGCGGATTTCGAACGAGTACGCCGTCGATCTCGATCTGGTCAGTGAATGGTCGACACGCACCGCCACCTCTGGCAGTGCCAGGCATAGAGCGCGAACCCGCTCGACAGTGTTCTCCGGGACCTTGACGGGTTCCTTCATGCGAGACATCTGGCGACAAAACTCCAGAACTTGATCCGACCATGAAGGACGGGCCTATCGGGGTCCTTTGCGGGCGACACGCTTCCATTGTGGCTGAACATCGGCGACGACTCAGGGTGCCCCCTAATGGCAGTCGGTCGGTGGCGCTATTCGACTTAGCAATAAGGGGACCACTGTTCGACGGCGAGGGGCCGGGATCGGTCGGCGCGGATGACAGTCGTCGGTACGCTGCGTTCGTCGCCGAGACACCCAGACAACGTCGTTCGGAAGCAAGAGGAGATCAACAGATGTCGGCAACGCTGAAGTTGACGCATAAGGCGATCGGAGCGGAGGTCCGTCGTGGCGCGTACGATGTCGTGGTCGACGGGGAGCGCGTCGGGTCGGTCGAGATGAACGACACGATCGAGATACCAGTCAAGCCTGGACGTCATACCCTGCAGGTCCGCCATGGCCGAAAGTCGAGCAGCACTGAAAACTTCGACGCCGCCGAGGACGAGATCGTCGCGTTCCGATGCACCGGAAAGAGGTTCTTGCCGATCTTTCTGGCATCCTTCATCGTTCCCAGGCTGGCACGGAAACTCGTTCGCGATTGAGTCGGCCTCGCCGTCGTGGCACTCACCAGCACGTCGTCGCCGCCGCACGGCACGCCTTGAGGGGGTATCTCCCCGTACATTGCTGGCCGAGAGAGTGTCACACTCCTGCTCCGTTTCGACCCGCTATCACAATGTGCTGATCTTCTAACTGGTCGGAGCGAAGAATTCCAACGAGATGTTGTCCGGGTCACGGCAGGAGAGTCCAGAGCCGTAATCGGCATCGACGATGCCACCGTGAGTGACGCCGAGCTCCTCCAGCCTCGCCACCCATGCCTCAAGATCATTTCGACTCGTACACGCGAAGGCCAGGTGGTCCAGACCGATTCGACGTTCATCAAACGGAAGGTCATCAGACGGATCGGGAAACTCGTGGAACCCGACGAGAGTTTGACCTCCGACAAGCCATACCGCACGTCGAAATGGTCCAGGACTTTCGTCCAGGGCCAGCTTCACGTCGAAAAGTCGTTCGTACCATTCGACGCTGCGTTCGAGATCACTGACTGTCAGGGTCACATGGGCGATCGCCGGGAGTTCAGGCAGGGAGGACTCCTTCCAGAGTCGATAATTTGTCGTCACCATTCATTCTTCTCCGAAGATATCCCTCTACGCCGGGTAGTTGGGACGGATCACAATGGACAGGTGCTGGAGCCACCGGAGCTGGAACACTTCATCAGGGACGGCTACCTCGTAGTTCGTTCCGCCGTTCCGACAGAACTGGCTGAGGAGTGTCGTCACTGGGCAGCTCGGCAGCTCGGCATCGACCTTGCTAGCCCGAACACCTGGCGACGACGAGTGGTCAGGGGCGTGCCGACGGGAGATTGCTTCAAGCAGGCAGCTAACTCCCCACACTTGCTCGACTCCGTTGGCCAGTTGGTCAACCCTGATCCCTGGCAGACCCGCCCGAACTTGGGTGCCTTCGTGGTGAGATTTCCCAGCCAGGAGGATCCGGGGGACACCGGGTGGCACATCGATTCGAGCTTCCAACCGACAGGTGAATCCCGCTGGTTCGTGAACTACCGATCGAAGGGGCGGGCGCTCCTCTTGTTGTGCCTGGTCTCCGACGTGGGGATGGACGACGCACCGAGCCGCCTGCTCCCCGGCTCTCATCTCGAGATGGCGAAGCTGCTGCTTCCCGCCGGAGATGTAGGCCTGCCTGGTGCATACGAAGGCCAAGAATCCAAGATCCCGCTCCCAGAATCGAAGAGCGGCGAAGCGTTCGCAATTGGTTCCGCAGGCGATGTGTTCATCTGTCACCCCTTCTTGGTGCATGCAGGCAATTGGCCCCACCGGGGTGAACAACCCCGGTTCCTAGCCCAACCGCCGATAGCAGTCTCAAATGGATTGCAACTAGAGGGGCCAATGGATCGGCTGTCTCCTGTGGCGAGAGCGATTCGGCTCGGCATAAGCATGGGAGAAGGTTCTTGAGGGTAGGTATCGAAGTCTCCAGGCCCGCAGAGGGTCAGCCGATGATGGCCGTCGATGTCGGTCGTGAGTGCCGCGAGGGTGGCCTCCGCAACGTCCTCGACATGGACGAATGCACTTAGTTCGGAGTCTGTGAAAGAGGCGAGGGTGTCGTCGCTGACGATCATCACGGGTCGAAACACGATCGTCGGGATCCCTGTCCGGGCGGTCCAGGCTTTGCACATCTCTTCGGCCAAACGCTTCGAGAGACCGTAGGGCCGCGCCCCTCGAAGCGGGTGATCGTCATCGACCGGCAGGTAGTCGGGAACCCCTTCACCCTCGGCGAAGCCGAAGACCTGGGCCGATGGTGATGACCCGGGTCAGGCCGTGGGCGTCGGCCACAAGGAGGACGTGCCAAGTGCCGAGCACGTTCGTGGCCATGACCTGAGCTGGGGTCCCGCTCATGTCGTGGGTGATGGCACCGGCGTGGACGATGGCCTCGCAGCCTTCTGCAGCTCTGAACACCGATTCCTCGTCGAGGAGGTTCTGCCCACCGGAGAGATCGAAGGGTTGGACGGTCCAATCAGCCGACTCGAGTACGGGTATGACGGCGGTGCCAACTCTTCCGTGAGATCCCGTGAGAAGGACGCTCTTCACACTTCGATCTTCGCCGATCACACTGCTCCCGTACTCGCCGGGCTCAGCGTTGATCCGACACCTCGGCTTGGATCCCGCTAATGGCCTCCCGGACGTGGCCCATTGCGAGCGTAAGGTCTGCCTCTGACGAACCGAGGCTTGCGAATCGCTCGTAGAGACTGGTGAGGTCCGCCCATTGGACCATTCGTTTCTCGTTGAGTGCCCAGATGCCTCGGTGAGCCAGGCGAGCGTGAGCGCCCTGAAGGGCAACCTTCGCCAACGCCCCGGCGCAGCTGATCGGGTTGGAAGAGATAGCCCAGTAGTTGGCGTAGTCAAGCTCTCGGTTCGCCCGTCCCAACCAGAAGGGCGGAGCTGCCCTTCGGAGCGTATCGGGGTAGAGCGGTCGTGGGAGATGGCCCCACAAGGTCTGGCTCGTGGCCAACTCCCCGGGCAGCATGTAGGTCGGGATGCCGGCAAGGTGGAACCCGAGTATGTGCACCTCGAACCGTCCCTCGTTCGCCTCATGCGTCCAATGCTCGACGACGTCGAGGTTGCGAAAGTGGATGTCGAAGTGCCGTCCGTAGAGGTCGAAGACGGCTCCTCCGTACATGACCTGGCCCCACTCGAAAGGGCGGAACACCCGACCGGGCCAGCCCAGCTCTTCGAGCGGCCGAGGATCAATCTCACCCCGGTAATAGACGGCGAAATCCCAGTCGCTATCCGGTCTGTTGTCTCCACGAGCCCGTGAGCCGCCGAGGTTGACTGCCTCAGCGTTGGGGAGCAGCTGGCATGCGCTGACGACAGTCTCGAGGAACTCGTCATCAGTCATCGACACATCGTGTCAGGCGAGGGCCATGCCTGCCCCTGTTCGCAGCCGGATTTGCGGCAAAGTGTGCCGATGTCCGAAGGCAGCGTGGAGGTATTGGTGCTTTGTGGCGCCGCAGGTACGGGTAAGACAGCCACCCTATGGGAGGTTGGTCATATTCTCCGTACTCATGGTGTTCATCATGCGTTGATCGACACCGACGAACTCGACCGCGTCTGGCCAACGCCCAAGACGACCGAGGCGCTGATCTCGATTTCTCGGCGCAATCTAGGAGCCGTCTGGGAGACCTTCTCCAGTCTCGGGATTCGGCATCTCGTGCTGTGTGGCGTGATGGCGTCAACCGCACAAAGCCGAGTATGGATCGAGAACGCGATGCCCGGAGCTTCAACCACATTCGTTCGACTGTTCGCCGAGCACAGCACGCGATCCGAGCGACTGCGTGACCGAGAAGTCGGAAGTGGATTCGAAAAAGAAATGGAGGCCTCAGACAGAGCAGCCAGGTTCATCCGGGATCACGATCAGCCGGGCTTACCCACCGTCGTCACGGATAGAAGGGACGTGCGTGAAGTGGCTGCCGAGGTGCTTGGTATCACGCACTGGATCACCTAGTTTCGCTCCGTTTGACTGCCCCATTTCGCCAGCAGGGTTGGGCACTACGACACCTTCGGGACAGTATGGCCCCGATTCGTAGCTCGTCCTAGCGTCTACAGCATGGACGCGGATGAGACGCATGCGCTCGGCTACGAGCGGGTCGACGACAATCCCGTCGCGCAATAACCGCAGTGCGGCACCTGGAATGTAGGTTGCAAATCGCTTGATCGGGGTCGTATTGGGCGCTGAGAGCGCTGTTGCGAGAACTGGGCTGGGTGACTGAGCTCACGCCACCGGCCGGGCCGTTCTTCCAAGGGCTCGGCGGACGAGCCGACTAGCGCGCTACGCGGTAGCGGAGGTAGACGACTCTCGAGCTTAATGTGAGGGCCTCGACGAGTTCGAGATCCACCCGGCGCTCGCCCTGGGAAAAGAACGGAATGCCCCCGCCAACCAGCACCGGGTAGACCCTGGCCCGGTACTCGTCGATCAGACCCAACGCGGCCGCCTTGGCGGCCAGAGTCGCGCCGCCGATCGCGATGTCGCCCTCCCCCGGCTCGGCTCGCAACCGCTCGATCTCCTCCCCCAGGCCGCCGGAGGCCAGGCGGGCACTGCCCTGGACCCCCGACAGCGTGCTGGAGAACACCACCTTTCGGAGCGGCTTCCAGATCGCGGCCCACTCAAGCATTGCGTCGTCGAGCGATGGATCCTGGTCGGCGGTCTCCCAGTACAGCATCGTCTCGTACAGCCGTCGTCCCAAAAGGTGGACGTCGACCTCTCGTATCTCGTCGGTGACGAAGCGAAATACCTCCTCGTCGGGCTCCGTCCAGTCGTATTCGCCGTGCGGGCCGGCGACGTAGCCGTCAAGTGAGACACCCATCGAATAGGTCACGCTGCGCATAAGACTCCTCCTTGGTAACGAGCTTCGACAATACGTCCACCGGATGCCGCAGGACTCATCGTTCGACGATCCAGCGACAGGTGCTCTCGTCGGAAATCACGAGTGCTCGCGTTGTAGCCACAAGTAGGTCAGGCCGCACAGCGCCAGTGCGGCCGCGAGGAAGCTTCCGATCACCACGGTGGCACTCACTCACTTCAAGGGTGCGCACGTGCAAGCCGAGGTGCTGTGAGGCGACTTGGAAGCTGCGGAAAGCGCGGGCATCGCCATAGAGAACACTCGCCTCCACGAACGGGTTCGCGTGCTTA
This sequence comes from uncultured Acidimicrobiaceae bacterium, assembly GCA_963755375.1. Classification (GTDB taxonomy): domain Bacteria; phylum Actinomycetota; class Acidimicrobiia; order Acidimicrobiales; family RAAP-2; genus Bog-473. Next base: position 2,809,729 of record CAVWKG010000016.1, read on the forward strand.
GCGTACTCGACGACCGAGACAGAATCGCCCGGGACCTCCATGACCGCGTCATTCAACGCGTTTTCGCCGTAGGTATGTCGTTGCAGGGAGCGGTGCGCCTGTCTGAGCGCGATCAAATTGTCGAGCGGGTCAACAAGGCCGTCGATGATCTCGACACGACTATTTCCGAGATCCGTACTGCCATCTTCGAGCTCGGGGACACGGCCATTGCGGGCGGTCTACGGCAGAGCGTGCTTGAGCTCGCCGAAGAGATGGCTTCGCCGCTCGGCACTCGCCCCGAGGTTATCTTCAACGGCGCCGTAGACAACGCGATCTCCCAGCGCATCGCCGACAGTCTCCTCGCTGTACTCCGCGAAGCACTCACCAATGCCGGCAAGCACGCCAAGGCGACCAGCTACATCGTCACCGTGAGTGTGGCCGATGATGTGAGCCTCGAGGTCTGGGACAACGGTATCGGCATCGAACTGCCCAGGGCATTTGGAGCAGGTCTGGGACTCGTCAACCTGCGAAGTCGAGCCGAAAAACTGGGCGGAAGCTTCGAGATTCTGACGGGCCGCGAACACGGGACTCGACTTCTCTGGACCGTGCCCGTCTAATCAGCCGCAGCTTTCGCGGAATCTGGGGCGGCGATGGCTATGAAGAGCGTCACCGTGCCCAATTCCGTCTTGGACTCAATGGGGAAACCGGCATCATGAAACACCGAGAGCATCGCCCTGTTCTCCGCGAGGACTTCAGCGACAAAGCGAGTGATCCCCACTGATCGTGCGGCGTCGGCGAGATGGTGCAACAGCATGGTGGCGAGTCCGTGGCGCTGGTAGGCGTCTGCGACGACGAAGGCCACCTCAGCCACCGTGTGGTCGTCGAGGCGGTCATAGCGACCGACTGCGACGAGCTCCCTCTCGCGCTCCACGACGAGGGCCACTCGCGCCTTCCCGTCGACCTGGGTGAAATGTGTGACTTCACTGGGGCTCAGTTCCAGGTGTGCAGAGAAATAGCGCAGCCGAATGGATCTGTCAGAGAGGCGGCCGTGGAACCGCAACAAGGCTCCAGCGTCGGCCGAAGAGATTGGCCACACGACCGCTTCAGTGCCGTCATCGAGGTTGATAAGGTCGCCGCCATCGACGGGCCCATTCTGCGTTACAGGCATGCCGTCCATCGTGCCGATACGTTCAGTCGTCCGTTAGGGACATCGGTCACAATCTTCGGGACCATCGGCCCGACTATCCACCGACTCCCCTCGTACCGATTCACATCGGCACTTTGATGAGCTGTGCAGAGACCTGGCGCGGCGCGCCACAGGGGCGAGGGACCACGCGAAGCTGGCACACGAGTCGACTTCGCCCTCGTGGCTGCTCTTGAGCGGCGTCGCGGGTTCTGCGAACCGCGACGTCGAGTAGCAGGGCACTACGTCTGTTGCGACGCATGCGTCCCGACATCGACAGAGAGGCGACCCACTTTTTTGACGGGGTACAAGGTTGGGCGGCAAGACGGTTTCGACAATCCAGACTCGGCTGGCGGATGCCGTGCAGGCAGATGGACGATCGCTGCCTCGATGCCGCCGCTCCACCCTTTTGCGTCAGCCGGAGGCGGTCATCTCGTACCAAAACCCGCCGTTCAAGTTGATGTTGTTGCCCGCAGACTCGCCGGGAGCGGAGTCACCGACGTAGGTGTAGAGCGGATGGCCGTCGTAGGTGACCTGAGTCGCGCCGCCTGTCCGTCGGATCGTTCCCAGCGTACCGGTGACACCTGGTCCGGCGATCGGTCTGCCGCTCACCGGTGGCCAATACGCCGCGCAGGCGCCGTAGCAGGTCGACTTGCTCGGCCTATCGGGCGCGAACCAGTACAACGTGTAGCCACCGGCGTTGGTCAGCACTGAGACGCCACGGATCTTCGTGATCCCCAAGTGAGCGTTGAAGGAACCGCTACTCGTGGAGGCTGGTCCCATTGCCTCGAGCGAAAGAGCCAGCAGCACCAAGATCAGCAGGGTGAACGCGGCCCCCGCCCACCGACCGACCGGTATGGCCCGTTGCAGCCGGTCCGCCCTTCCGTCGTGAGCCGGCAGCTCGCAGGGTAGACGATCTGGCACTGGATGAAGAACGAACGCGACGAGCACTGCGAACGTCGCGACCTCGATTATCCCGGCGACGATCCCGGCGGTGGTCCGGACCTCACGAAACCCGAAGAGGCTGATCCGCAGCGACAATAAGTATCCACCGAGGGTTGCGATGGCGAACCCGGCGCCCGCTACCGCAGCCAGGCGGCTGCTCGACACGAGGATGACGGCTCCGAGGCTAAAAGCAGTGATCACCTGGAGCAGGAACAGCCAGCCGATGGTCGGGATCGTGCGGTAGCCAGTGAGGTACAAGTCGAGATGGATCGCGCCGGTTGTGAAGAGCAGTCCGGCGCCGACGACACGCAACGCGACCCATTGGTTCGACGCTGGCTCACGGCCTTTGGTCCGAGTGAGCGACGTCCCCGCCACGAGCTACCAGACCCCGGGGAGCAACCTCCACCGGACTTTGCTGCGGTACGCGCGGTACTCGTCGTTCGTCGCGAGCAAGCGGTCCTCGACGAGCGCGCGGCCGACATTGCAACCCGACGCGAGCACCATCACAAGGGCGTTGCGTAGCGAGATGCTCTGCAGCACGTACCCGAACTGAAGCAGCAGGTAGGAGGCGTAAATGGGATGGCGGACGACCGCGTAGGGACCTCTTTGCACGAGTCCTCGGTCTGCCGCAACGAAGCCGAAGGAGCGGCCCAGGGTCAGGAACGAAGCCACACAGATCGCCAAGCCAACCAGCTGAACGGCCAACCCGGTGGTGACACCCCACTGGGGATGGGCCCCGACCGGACGGAACAAGACACCGCCAAAGGTTCCGCCGAAGGCAAGGAGCCAATCGCCCCAACGTCGGCTCACCGTGCGCGCGGGACGCCGGATCAGGTACGCAGCGACCACCCACATCTGCTCAGCGAAAAAGGCCACGCCGAGCGGGCGATGCGTCTGCAGGTAGACCCGCAGGGTCGCCTCCGCGAAGAAGGCGGCACCGGCGGCTCCGATAAGGTTCATGGAGATCCTGATGAACCGGTCCGCCCGCGCCGGCCGGTCTGCCGCTAATCCACGCCGCACGTCCGAGGACGGCGTCCCGATCGAGCCCGCCGCTCCGAGGTGGGTCAGATCACCATGACGGGTAACTGGCAGCGCACCAGTACCCTCCGCCACCGCTACGCCCCGACGACGCGTCGCTCGATGAGGGCGTCGAGACTGAATCGGCCGGAACCAAGGAGCGCGACGACGAGCGCGAGGACCGCAAGCGCAAGGTTCAGCTGGTAGCCGGGGGGATTCGACTGCGAGTTGATCCCCGTCGCCCAGGTCACGGTGATCATCGCCATCACCATGTCACCGAAAAGCGCGACGCCGGCAAGGCGCGAGAAGAGCCCAAGGGCGAGTGCGACTCCGCTGCCGGACTCGATGACGCCACCGAGGACGGCGAAGAACCCACCGGGATGGAGATGGGCGGTATTCGAGAAGTAGAGGGCCGTGCGATGAATACCCGGGCCATTGAACCACCCGAAGAGCTTCCCTCCCCCGTAGTAGATGAAGATCCAGGCCAGCGCGATACGGGCGGCGAGCAGACCCCAGTCGAGGGCGGGGGGGGCGGGGCGGGTACCGACCACCGTCGCCAATACCGCACGACCCGAGCGCCCGTGCGTCCCGATTGTCGCCGTCACCATGACGCCACTTCCGCCGATGGCGCCTCGAGGCGGTCCTGAGGTTGCCCGTACCTCGATGCGAAATCCGTCGCCCCTGCGGACGGCAACGGAGCAGATCGGATCGACGGGGAAGCGGCGAGATCGCGTATCGGGCGGAAGGGTGCCACCATCTGAGCGGCGAGGACCGCGAAATGCCGCGGACGCGGCGGTGCTTGTTCGACGATCAGCGGTCGACCAGGCAACCCGGTGTCGATACCGACTGTCGCCTCATTCGGGAACACGGCACGATGGAAGATCTGATCCCAGATCGTCAGCGCGAAACCGAGATTCACGTCCTGTGGACCGTCCAACTGGTGGTGGATGCGATGGTAGTTCGGACTGACAAAGACCCGCCCGAGCGGCCCGAAGCTCAATCGGGTGTTGGAGTGAGCGAACGCCACAATGCCGCCGTAGATGACGAGAATGGTGATCGATACCGTTCCGTTGGCCAGAAGCACCACCCCGGGGACGAGCGCCAGGAGGTAGGAGACATGGATCAACGGGTGGGTTCGGAACACGGTCAACACACTCATGTCTTCTTGCGAATGATGTAACTCATGGAAGCGCCAGAGCATTCGGACGCGATGGTTCGCAAGATGGACAAACCAGTTCAACCCGTCCATTGCGACGACGATGACGGCGATCGCACCCCACTGCGGAATTGTTCCGATCTTCGGCAGGACGATCCACGGCAGACCCTGCCGCACCACTTCCACGAAGGAGAGGGTGAGCGCAGTCACCAATGGCGCGACAAGTGCCGCGTTCATGACGGTGAGCAGGAGGTCATGACGGTACCCGCGGGCGAAGAGCGGTCGCTGCTGTGCGGGCCAGATTCGCTCCACGATGAGAAAGATCCCGATGATCGCGAGAGTCAATGGACCCACGAGGACCACACGAAGACTCGTCAGAGATCCGGTGAAACGCTCACCACCCCAGTGATCGGACCAGCCGATCCCGACCAGGGCGGCGGCCAAACCCGCAACCCAGACCGCAGGGAGATAGACACGTGACGACAGCGCGATCCTCGGCCGACTCGCCCCGCGACTCCTTCGCTCTGTTGGCAAAGGAGCGGCTGGGCGATTTGGCGCAATCAGAACAGAGGACATGACCTCTCCCGGTACCGAATCTCGGCTCTAGAACGACACTCCACCTGTGCCGGCGGTCGACCCACCAGAACCAGAGCCGGAATTTGAGCCAGAGCCTGTTGCCGACTTCGCAGTGACGACGTCGGACCACTTGCCCCACGTGTCCGTGAGGTTTCCATGCACCTGGCCGGCCCCGGTGTCACCGACGAAGAAGTAGAGCGGCTTGCCGGAATACGTCACCTGAAGGGCACCACCACGCTTGACGGTGCCGAGCTTCGAGGCGCTCACACCAGTCCCAGCCGTGGCCTTCGTCACACCTTTGGGCAACATGAGCGCGGGCCAGATCTTCAGGCACTGTGTGGAGCAGGGCGTCTTGCTGGCCTTCAAGGTATAGACGGTCTTGCCGCTCACCAGGATCGTGCCAACGTTCGGGTTCTTGGTCGTGGATACAACAACGCTCGTCGCGGCACCGGCCGTACCCTCGGCCAAGACCAATCCGGACAGCCCACCAAGGGCCACCACCGCACCGGCCATTCGTCCAATTGGGATGTTGTGTGTCGAGCACCGGCCCTGCGCTACCTGCTTCATATCTTGTCTCCTCATCGGGTTTCGATATCTCTCCCTGAGATCTACGCAGGTGGTCGGTGGAGGGATCGTTGTAGAGAATCTTCTTGGCATTTGGCCACCTGCCATCCATATGAGCTCTCCACCGCGAGGTCCCTTGACGATGGATCAGGCAGTCCGGCGATGCCCATCTCAGCAACCACCAATACACCTGAGACCCTAGGCACCATTTCCGCCGGAGAGGCCGAAATTCCGACCGCCTCGACGTTTCCTGGGGCAAGAGTCACCGTGCTTGCCAAGGTGCCCGACCACGCGTCCCCGGTGATCGTCCTGAACCTCCACGCGGGGAACCCCAGCGAAATCACGACTTCACCGGGAGGGCGGCCGTGTGAGCTGAGATTTTGCCCAGGTGAGATCGACCGCCGGCGACTGACTAGGAAGATTGACGCCCTGAGGCGTCGCATCACCGACAATCCCGACCGCCAATTCGAAAAGCCCAGGTTGGTCGAGCCAGTCCTCACGCACCGCCCCGCCTGGCCTCGTCGGTAACGAATCTCCTCGTCTCGGCCCCTCCCCGTCCCCACGACTGGGAATACGGCAGATCCCAAAGAGGAACGTTCCGACCGCGTGCTCGGATCAAAATAGGGGTTGATGAATCTTGCTGACCGCCGATTGCCCGAATTTGTGGCGATCCTTTGGCGAACCTCGCCCGTACAACCAGCGTCCGCGACACGAGGAGACAAACGGCATGGAACTGGTGGCACGACTCCGAGGTTCGTTTGGCCGGCGCCCGTGGCGAGCCGCAGCTGCGGCGCTCGCAGTTGGCGGGTTCTCTGCATCAACGATTGTCAGCTCAGCAAGTGGGGCGTCCAATCACAAGACGAAGAGCGTCATCGTTTCGACAACGAATAACGCCAAGCTGGGCACGCTCCTGGTGAGCGGAAGGACGCTGTACACCGTGAAAGCGAGCAAGACACCGTGTGCCACCCGGTGCCTAAAGATCTGGCCCGCGCTCATGCTGCCTAAAGGTGTGACGAAGGCCACGGCTGGAACCGGTGTCAACGCGGCACAGCTTGGCACCGTGAAGCGCGGCGGTGGCACTCTCCAAGTCACCTATTCCGGCAAGGCCCTCTACCGGTTCTCCGGAGACAAGACCGCCGGACAGGTGCACGGAGACGTGACGGACACTTGGGGCACCTGGTCTGTTGTTGTGATGCCGACGGCGGCCTCTCCCACCTCTCCATCGGCTCCAAATGCACCCGTGATCCCGTCAACGACCCCGACGACTTCGATGACCCACACCACTTCGCCGCCTCCTGCGACGGCGCCAACTCCTGCGACGGCGCCTCCGGCGACGGTGCCTCCGGCGACGACGCCACCCACATCACCGTCTCCCCCTCCGACCACCCCACCAACCACCCCACCAACCACCCCACCGACCACCCCAGCCACTGCTCCAAGTACGGGTGGGGTCTCCTTCTGACGGTCGGATCCCCTCCCTGCGAGGCCGGACCCCGGCACAACCCCGATCAGTTGGGACGTTCGCAGCACCTGCCATGCCGCACTCAACCCACCGACATGGACGGGTGCCTACCGAATGGCCAGGTACGCCGAGTAGCCCGCCAATATGAGGAGGACACCGGCGGTGATCTTGCGGAGGGTCGAGACGTTCACGTAGCGAAGCAGCGTCTGACCGCTCGCCACTGCAATCGCAGCGACCGCCCAGAGAGCGAGGATTGCGCCAAGGGCAACCGAAAGCGGTGAGTGGTACTTGGCCGCCAGGTTCACCGTGAGTATTTGGGTCAGATCGCCCCACTCGGCGATGAAGATCACGATGAAGGCAGTCGCAACGACCCCGTGGCGAGACGCCTCCTTCGTCGCGACCTCCTCCTCATCCTTGGCCCCCTCCCGCCACGCATACGCAGCGCCGAAGAGGAACATGACGGTCACGATTCCTTCGACCGCTCGGTGCGGGAGGAGGGCGAAGATGGCCAAGCCGAGGGTGACCGCAATGGCCACGTGGACGAGGAACGCACCAGCGGCTCCGAACCAGACGTGAAGGGGTCTGCCCCGGGTCGCCAAGACGAGACTGGCGAACATGGTCTTGTCGGGCAGCTCTCCGAGGAAGATGATCGGGAACACAGCGAGCACGATGAGCGGGTCCACAGCACCCTTTCTGGCTGGGACCGAGGGTCGCTGCCTCCCGTCCCAGCCGTCGATACAGCACGGCCAAGTCGGAAGGTCTCGCCCATCTGTGCCGAGGCTCAGACCTGGGGACCGGACGTACAGTGCACGCCAGCATGTCGATCGACCAGTCGAGGGCTTACTTCCCCTTCTGGTTGTAACCGTAGCCGCTGCTAAATGGTGCGCCAAGTCCCCCTTCCTCCTTGACTCTAGAAGGGCGCAGGTCTACCTGCGTACCGCCCAGATCATCCACACCGCGGTTTCGAGCGCGCTAACGATGGCTGCGTGGCGGCCTCTCGCGCGTTCAGACGATTGCCCGGCCCCGCGGGTCTCTGACGAAGGACCGAAATCAACCGCTGGGACTCTCTTGGGGACGTCAGACTCCGAGCGACGCGGCGCGCAGTTGGGCGGCGAGCGCTGCATCGCCGCTGATCTCGACCCTGGATGCCCCTTGGCGACCGGCGCCGAACATGGTGAGCTCACCCGGGTCGCCGGCCAGGCTCAGGGGCGGCCCGTTACCACGCTCTTTGTCGACCCGCCCGGGCGAGGTGATCACGATCGTGGCGGGGACGTTCTTCGCCATCCCGCCGGGACCGACCCGGGCCCAGAGGGCATCGGCTAGCTCCGGGGAGATCGTGCGGGGTTCCCAGCCGTCTTGCGCCCGGCGTACGTCCTCCACGTGAATGAAGAACTCGACGGTGTTCATCGGTTCATCGAAAGGCCGCAGGAGCAACGGTGGCCCGCGTCGCACGGTCTCGATGAGCTTCTCCCACGGTGTGCGATCCCGCACCGCTCGTCGTACCTTGTCCGTGTAACCGGCCAGCGGGGGCCACACGAGTCCGGGGCCACTGTCGGGCCTCCGTTCACGGGCAACGAGATGCGCAGCCAGATCGGCGATACACCAACCCTCGCACAACGTGGGCGCGTCGGGACCGAGTTCGACGAAGAGGGCGCAGAGAGTCTTGCGCTCCTGCTGTGCAAGGCCGCGTGGTGCCACGCGCACACCTTAAATGAAAGGGGGGACAATTGCGCTGGAGCTTCTGGCCGCATGGAGCCGCTCACACGCTAAGAGGCCGAGAATCGAGACCGCAGTAATCGCAATGATCGCGCCGATTCTGTTGCGGCGGGATCGGTAGCCCGCGACAAACCGAACCGCGTTTTCGGGATCTCAGGTGATGGCCCTCCCGATCAGATGGCCCATTCCAAAGGTCAAACCTGCTGCCATGAGCCTGAAGCCCAGCTGACGAGTGCCCGAGAAACGGCACTATGCCCGGTCAGCAGAGAGATCAGCGCCTCGCGAAGTCGGCCACTCATCCTGGCGATGAGGACAGGGTGACTTGGAGCTTGCGGTCACGGACTGCGCTCACCCAGGTCGGGTTCAGGCGGTCGCGGAAGAGGACCGACCCTCGGCTGTGATCCCCAGCGTCGCGCACCAGTTCCTGTGACGCTGGCTTCGTTCGCCGAAGCCACGCCTGCGACGAAGGCCAGGGCGGTCTGGCCGGAATCGAACTGATCAATTCGGCAGTCGGTCCCACACGTGCGCACCTCCATTGCCACTCTGTTTCTCTCCCGTCGGAGAGAAACAGAGTGTGAAAAGACCCGGCTGGGATTAGGAGAACGTCAATCAGGCGACTCAGGCCGTCGAGATCCTGGTCAAACGCCGTCAGATGCCAGCCTGAGTCTTCGTACGGTCAAGTGCGAGCTGCCCGCTGTTCGCATCGAAGTCGAAGAGCTCGCCGTAGCGGCCCCAATCGATGGCGATCCGGAGTTGCTGGCGGGCCTCGTCCTCGGAGAATCCGCGCCGCAGCAGATCCAGAAAGAAGCCCTCACCGAGGTTCCCGTCCTCCGTGGTCTCGAGGGCGTTGCAAATCGCCCGGACGAGCGGCGCTCGTTCGCGCGCCCGACGGGCGAAGATCTGCTTGGACTCGAGAATATCGGCGGCCACGAAGGTCCGGCCGTCGTCGGTGACCTGGAGGTCGGCGTCGTCCACCCCGGCCAGTCCGAGGACCTGCGCGGCGTCGACCAGCGGGAGCAGGTCATCGACCTCGAACGTCAGCTCGTGGGCGAGCTTCGGCAGATCCTCGCGTCCACCGTGAGCGACGAGGATTTCGAGAAGCCCGGACATACCGCCCACGCTGGCTTGGGGCAGGGGGGTGTCGACGGGAGACCCCTCACCTGGAGCAGCCTGAGTCCAGATGTGAGCGGGCGGACGAGTGTCCCGGCCGGTCATGAGGCCGTAGATCTGGTCGACCAGAGCCCCGAAGCTTTCGTCGTGACGGTTCCGGGGTTGCGGAAGCCCACACGAAATCTCGGTGCGGATCCGTCCCGGATTGGCCCCGAGCACGAAGATCCGATCGGCCAGGATCACCGCTTCTTCGATGTTGTGCGTGACGATCAGCATGGCCTTGGTCGGGAAATCCCTCTCCTGCCACAGCCGCAGAAGTTCCGCCCGAAGGTTCTGCGCCGTGAGGACGTCGAGCGCCGAGAACGGCTCGTCCATCAAGAGGGCGTCTGGTTCGACGACCAGGGCCCGGGCAAAACCCACCCGTTGACGCATCCCGCCCGACAGCTCCTTGGGGTAGGCGGACTCGAAACCGTCCAGGCCGATGGCGTCGATCGCCCGCTCGGCGCGCTCGCGGCGCTGGTGCGGTTCGATCCCCAAGGCCTCGAGCCCGAGTTCGACGTTCTGGCGCACGGTCAACCACGGCAGCAGAGCGAAGCTCTGGAACACCATCGCCACGCCGGGGTTGGCGCCATTGAGGGCCTGACCGCGGTAGCTGACTGTCCCGCACGTGGGGGCGATCAGTCCCGCGATACAACGCAGCAGCGTGCTCTTCCCTGATCCAGAGCGTCCGAGGAGGGCCACGATCTCCCCTTCGCGAAGGTCGAGCGAGATGTCGTCGAGCACCGGGAGCGGGCTACCGTCCGGAGAGACGAACGTCTTGGTGACGTGCGAAACCTCGATGATGGTCGTTGGGGCCCCGGCGTCACGCGGCCTCAGTTGTGTCGTCACCACGAGCGACCACCTTCTCGTATCCCAACGCCTCCGCGCAACATCAATGTGATCACAACGTGAACCGGCGCTCGGCCATGGCGTACAGACGCCGCCAGAACAGCCTGTTGACCAACACGACGAAGGCGCTCATCACGATACCGCCGGCGATGAGAAGGGCGAACTTCCCCTGGATGGATGCGGTGGCGATGTAGTTGCCGAGTCCGTACGCGTGGAGGGTGTTGTGGTGCCAGCTGACGAGCTCTGCCACGATCGACGCGTTCCACGCCCCGCCGGCCGCCGTGATCCCCCCCGTCACGTAGGCCGGGAAGATGGCAGGGAGGATAACTCGGCGCCAACGTTGACTTCGGGTCAAGCGCATCGTCACCATCATTTCGCGAAGGTCATTGGGAATCGCACTTGCCCCAGCGATGACATTGAACAGGATGTACCACTGCGCGCCGAGCATCATCAGAACGATGGCTCCGTAATTGAGAGGGATCCCAAGGTCGATGAAGATCAGCGTGGCAAAAGGAAAGAGGAGGATGGCCGGGAAGCTGGCCAGCACCTGCACCAGCGGTTGAGCGAATCGGGACAGTTTCGGACTCATGCCGATCTTCACACCTATGGGCACCCAGATCAGCGTCGAGATTGTCAGCAGGACGACCACCCTGGCAAAGGTCGCCAGTCCGAATCCGATGAGGCTCGGAAAGCGGGCGAAACCGAGATGCGAATTGAGGTAGATGATCCCGATCACTGCGACCGCCGCTGACGCGGTGAAGATCACCGACCAGAAGATGACGTCGCCTACCTGCCGCTTGCGGGGATCCGTCCGGAGCGGATACTCCGCGAGCCCAAACGGCCTGGTGATCCGGTCTAGTACACGCCCAAATGGACGGCTGATGCGTCCGGCCAACCTGGGAACCGACGACCGCTGCAAGATGCCGAGCACATAGCTCTTGGGCTTTTCCGTCGCCTCCGAGCTCTCCAGGCGGAACTTGTCCGACCACGCAACCAGCGGCCGGAACACGAAGAAATTGGTACCGACCACGAGGATCACCATGACCACGATTGCGATCGTCACCTGCGCGTACGAACCATCATTGACGGCGGCGGCCATGTAGCTCCCCATCCCCGGCAGGCTTTCCGTGATCCCCTTACCTTTGATGAAGACGGTGACCGCCTCCGACGCGGTCAAGAAGAACCAGCCGCCTCCCATCGACATCATCATGTTCCAGACCAACCCGATCATGGAGCTCGGTACATCGAGCTTCCAGAACCTCTGCCACTTGGTCAGCCTGTACATCCGAGCCGCCTCGTCGAGCTCCGTCGGTTGCGAAATAAGGGAGTGGTAGAAGCTGAACGTCATGTTCCACGCCTGCGACGTGAAGATGACGAAGATCGAGGCCAACTCGAGCCCGAGCAGGTTGTTCGGCAAGACTTGGATGAAGAAGGTCAGGGCGATAGGGAGAAAGACCAGGATGGGGATCGACTGCAACACGTCGAGTATCGGGACGAGCACTTTCTCAGCGCGCCGAAGGCGCGCCGCCGCCGTGCCGTATACGAGGGTGAAGACGGTGGAGAGGCCAAGGGCAATGAACATCCGGAGCAACGAACGCGCCGCGTAGTACGGGACGTTGGATATGTCCGTTGAGATGACAACGGGGGTTCGACCGGGAGTGAAATTGACCGACAAGGACCGGCCGAGCCGAACCACGATGTACAGGAGGGCGATGATCGCGGCTCCGACGACGACGTCGACCCAGCTGATCCGGCGTCCCCGTAGCACCTCCCGGATCGGGAGGGTCTGCCGCACGGACATCTCTCGTGTCCTTTCTCGGTCACGACTGGTTCGCGAGGATCCCAATCGAACACACCTCTGGGCGGAGGCTGATGACTCTTACGATTGCCGGGCGCAGCGCGAAAGAAAGGGCTTCCCGACGTTGTGACGTCCTCTGGAACCCGTCAGCGGTCGAGCGGGAGTTCAGATTGACGCAGGGACGACGCCGGGGCACGGTTGTGGAGGCTGGGAACTACGGGGTTCGGATTTCATCTTCCCACCTCCTTCCTGCCCTTCGAGCGTCGAGGCGATCGTAGGCAAGGTCCACGGAGCAGGCAACTGCTGAGCGATTCTCACGAGCGGACGGCTCGCGACATTCACCGGCCGGGCGTGATGACGGGTGGAAGGGTGCGGATCGACGGAAGAGCTGACTACAACTAGATCGACGTGCACGATGGCATCGGAAAGGTTCGGCACACGGTGCAACAGCGAGTGGGAGGCATCTTCGGCGATCTGGTGCACGTCGGTCACCGTCAAAGAGGATTCGACGCTCGGTCGTATCTGGGCGAGGAGGCGGTGAGAAGCCCAACGGACCCGCACCCCGTGACCCCGTCGACGCCATGGACTGCGGCAACCGTCTCAGCGATCGCCGCTCCCTGATCACTCCCGCTCGGCCGGCAGATCAGTGCCACCGAGAAAATCTCGTTGACACGGTTAGTTCCGGCTCTTCGCCGGGTCTACGTCCCTGGCAGCTGGCAGGCCGCCGACCGAGCCAGGACGCGAGCTGCTCCAAGGGAGAATCGTGCAGACCCAACCTACTGAAGCCACCGAAGCGTGTCTCTTTCAGTTGCTGACCGAGATGGTGATCGGGGAGCTGGAGCCGCTGACGCCGCCCGCATAGGAAGCGACACTCTGCAAGGTGTACGTCCCGTTCGGCACGGTGGTGGTGTTCCAACCAGCCACCCAGCCGTAAATGGTCGAGGTGGCAGTGGCGATGACGGCGTCGCTCAGTTTTCCTCCGGTCACTTCGTATTGGACCTGGGTCACCCCGGGTGACGCGGTGGCGTCGAGATACTGGCTGCCCGACAGCGTGGCGGCGTTCGAGGGCAGCACGACCGTGGTCGTCGGTGGCGGATTGTTGACGGTGATGGTGATCGGGGAGCTGGAGCCACTGACGCCGCCCGCATAGGAAGCGACACTCTGCAGGGTGTACGTCCCGTTCGGCACGGTGGTGCTGTTCCAACCAGCCACCCAGCCGTAAATGGTCGGGGTGGCGGTGGCGATGACGGCGTCGCTCAGTTTTCCTCCGGTCACTTCGTATTGGACCTGGGTCACCCCGGGTGAGGCGGTGGCGTCGAGATACTGGCTGCCCGACAGCGTGGCGGCGTTCGAGGGCAGCACGACCGTGGTCGTCGGTGGCGGATTGTTGACGGTGATGGTGATACCCGGACTGGTGCCCATGAGCCCACCCGAGGAAGCGACACTCTGCAGGGTGTACGTCCCGTTCGGCACGGTGGTGCTGTTCCAACCAGCCACCCAGCCGTAAATGGTCGGGGTGGCAATGGCGATGACGGCGTCGCTCAGTTTTCCTCCGGTCACTTCGTATTGGACCTGGGTCACCCCGGGTGAGGCGGTGGCGTCGAGATACTGGCTGCCCGACAGCGTGGCGGCGTTCGAGGGCAGCACGACATTGGTCGTCGGCGCAGTCACGCTGATCGTCGCGGCGCCGGTCGTCGCCGACCCCAAATAGTTGGTGAAGACGGCTCTGACCTCCCAGCCGTTCTCGAATGCGGTCAGCGTCCCGGTGGTCAGGGTGGGGTTCGTCGCCCCAGGCACGTTAATCCAACTGCTTCCGCCGTTGACCGAGAGCTGCCATTGGATGGTCGGCGTTGTGATGTTCGCCGACGCCGTGAAGGTCAGTGTTCCCCCCGTCACGGCTGATTGACTCTGTGGATTGGTGCTGATGGTCGGCGCCATATCGGGCTGGAAGATGTCCTGCCCGAAGGGCGTCAGCCCCGGCACGGCAGCGAAGCCGAGGTGGCCATCCCCGTCCGTCCCGCCGGTTGTCAACCCGAGCAAGTCCTCGTAGCTGCGCAGCGCCGAGTAATGGTTGTAGAACCCGGTCGTGTCGACAGTCCCGGGCTGTATGTACGTGGAGTTAAGCAGCAACGCCCCGATCATTCCACCCCCTGGATCGGCGCCGGGTGTGGTCGGCGCAGCGCCGAGGAGCGGGCTGTGGCCGGGGTAGGCCCAATTTGGACCGGGCTGCTCGTTACAGCACGCGGTGGTATCCGAGAGGTCGCCCTCGTCGGAAGTGATGACCACGAGCATCTGACCGGACTGGTACGACGGAGAAGCCATGATCAACGGCATCCAGTGCTTCAGCCAGAGATCCGCTGCCGTAAGCCCACCGGTCTTGCCGCCCTCCACGTTGGTGCCGGCGCAGGTGGCGTCGTGGCCGTCATCACAGGTGTTCGGGGTGATGAATCCGAAGTTGGGAGTCGTCGCCTCGCTGGAGAGGTCATTGGCCAAATGGCCAGTGAAAGTGTCGGGAAGCTGAGTTCCATTGAACGTGCTTGGGGTTCCCACGGCCATCGTCCCGAGCGGGACGACATTGGCGTCACATTCTGCTGTGTTGTCGATGATGGAGTGGAAGTACACAAATGGGTTGTGCCGCGTGACGTACCCGTCGTTTGCCTCGGCCGTGACGGCATTGTCGGTGCCACCCACCGTCGGGTGCGCGCAGTCGGTTCCACCAAGTGGGTCGGATGTTCCTCCGTCTCGCGTCGGATCGTTGCCCATGTCCTCGGCGTACTCCCGCCACGAGGCCACGTGGGTGACGGGGTTGGGAGGGTGGACCGCGTCGAGCTGGTCCGCGATGGTCGCCGCCCCATTGCTGGTGGCGGTCGGCGCCGGGTACACGCAGCCGTTGCCGTCGACCTGCCCGGGATAGGTCGCACTGTTCGGGTCGTCAGTCCCAGGAGTGACGTTGACGAATTCTCCGAGGTCGCAGTCCGAGTCTGTCAAAGGCGTCGGGGCCTGGCCGGAAATCTCGGCGATGTAGTTGTCCAAGCTCACGTGGCCGGTGGCGTAATAGTTCGGGAGCAATTCCCCCTTGGGAACGAGAGTGCCGTTGAGGTAGGTCGCCACCGAACCGGGCCCGAACGTCGTCGAGGCATCCTCGTTCTCGAGCTCGATGACCAGGACGTTGTTGATCGAACCCGGAGGGAGCGCGGCCCGTACCACCGGATCTTGCGCACCCGCCTCTGCCGCGCTTGCCACCTGACCGAATGTTGCGGTCGCCAGCACGACAAGCACCGCGACGGCACTTCCCGTCATTCTTCGCGTCAGTCCACTCATCGATGTCCTCCGTCGCTTCGATCGCGCCTTTAGAAGACCATCAACGTCGCGTGACCACAAGCCCCACCCTGGACATACCATCTATGCTCTCCGAGCATGAATGTCCAGCAGCTGCGCTATCTTGTCGCGGTCAGCGACTTCGGCTCGGTGAGCGCTGCAGCTCGGTCGCTGGGTGTCACCCAGCCAGTCGTCTCGCGCTCCGTCCGCGCCTTCGAA
This sequence comes from uncultured Acidimicrobiaceae bacterium, assembly GCA_963755375.1. GTDB lineage: Bacteria > Actinomycetota > Acidimicrobiia > Acidimicrobiales > RAAP-2 > Bog-473. Next base: position 2,825,660 of record CAVWKG010000016.1, read on the forward strand.
GCCGAGCACGGCGTGACGGTTCTGGGTCTTTCGGGCACACGTCTGGTCATCGCAAAGCCCGCCGAGGCGGTCGTGCACGCAGCTCGAGATGCGCTCGCCGCCATTGAGGCCGTAGGACAGACGGCACAAGCCGTCAGAGGAGAGCAGGAGCTCGTCGTCGCCACGACGCCCACGAACGGGTTGCTCATTACCAAAGCCCTGAGCGAGCTCCGTCAGTGCGAGCCTGGTCTCGTCATCAGGGTGTGCCGGGCCGACGATGCCGATGAGGTCCTCCGAAAGGTTCACGATGGAGTGGCCGAGATCGGTTTCAGCGAGCTGACACTCCTGGCCGGCGATCGCCGGCTGACCGTCTTGCCCGTGGCAAAGCTGGAAGTTGTGTTTGTCTCACCGATCGGCACCGATCTCCCCGTGGCAGTGTCGTGGAATGACGTCGTGACGCAGCCGCTCATCGTGCCGCCGTCTGACTCAGGACGCCGCGAGCTCATCAACCAAATGGCCATGAGCGCGGCGGGGACTACCCCGCAGGCGACGGTCGTCTTCGAAGACCGGGGATCCTGGATCGCTGCCGCCCAGGCCGGGATGGGGTCCTTCCTTACGTATCGCTGTGTCGTAGCCCATCACGACGGCATTGAGATCAGACCCTTCACGCCCCCTCAAGCCGTTACCGTCGGGTTCGTTCATCGCGTCGATACGCTCTCCATGGCAGCGGCGCAGATCATCGACCTGGCACGGGTTACATGCGTGACCGATCCGCATGGAAGATGAGATCAGAACCGTCCTTGTTCTCATGTGACTCGTCGGGCACCTGAACCAAGCGGGTTGCCGCGGCGCGGCCTCAGCACGGGAGTCGGCGCCACAGGGCTTGTGGAAGTAGCCGCGACGCAGAAGACCGCCATCCCAGGGATCCCGGCGACCAGATCACCGCCAGTCCTCGTTCGAGGCCACGAGCTATGTCCCGCAGCCACCCTTCAGCCCCGGATACATGGCGGGCAGCAGATCAGGTCGCAATCGCACGTCTTTGGCCCGGTAGACGTGGCCGCCCGCATCGGCGCCGGTGACATCGAGGTGATCTAGCAATGCCGGCAGGCGGGGCGGACCGAGCGGAAAGTCGAGCGCGAGGTTCCAGCCTCCTGGCTGAACGAGAGTGAGCCCGGCGTTCCTTGGACAAAGCCTCCAACACGGCCAGAAAGGACGGGATACCGACGATGGGATCGCAGCGACAGCATCTTCGATGACAGGGGCCCGTGTGGGAGGCACCGCGAACTTGTATTGCACGAACCCCTGCGGTCCATACAGAAGGTTCCATCCACCCACCTCATCCAGTGGATGGAAGAAACCGGCCATGGGGCGCAGGGCGCTCTCGGAAGCGGAAGCGACGCGGAACCACACGTCGTTGAAGGCTGGCATTCACGCAGGACCATCATCCTGTCCGCCAACGCGGACGGAGATGTCGGACCGAGGCGGTGTCTGCGCCGACGGATCCACACGGTTGTTTCAGCTCACGTGGTCCGGGTATCACCCACACGCGCCGTCGGAACGGCCAATCGTCAGCTGAAGGACCGAGGAGGAGCGTGCGATGCCGCAGCAGGAGTGGAGCGCGAAAAGGGAGCGCCAGTACCAACACATCAAGGGTGGCCTGGAGCGGCGTGGTGACTCAGAGGAACTGGCGGAAGAGATCGCGGCGAGAACCGTGAACAAGGAACGCGCGCGCCACGGGGAGTCCAAGACCAAGAGCAGCAGTTCCACGAAGGACATCTCCTCGGGTCGCCGAGGCGGTCTGCGGTCCCATCGGGGCGCACGTGGTCGGACCCGGGACCAGCTCTATCAAGAGGCCAAGCGCAAGGGAATCGCGGGTCGTTCCAAGATGACAAAGGCGCAGCTCGAGCGGGCGGTCGGCCGCTAGCCGCCGTCGTCGCGCGAACCGGACGTGCCCATGCCCCAGTCATGGGCGACCAGGGACAGGGACCGCACTCGGGCCTCATAGGAATGGTACCGGGTCGAGAGCATGATCTCGTCGGCCTGCGTGCGGTGCTGCAGTCGCTGTAGGCCCTCCGTGACCATCGCCGGATCACCAATCAGATGCGTCGACATCGCTTCTTCGGTGATCGACTTCTCAGCGGCCGTGAACGGGTAGTTCGCCGCCTCCTCCGGGGAGGCCAGCGGACCCAGGCGACCCGATCGCAACTGCAAGATGCTGAGTGCGGTCGAGCCCGACAGCCAGAGGGCTTCGGTCTCGGTTGGCGCACAGAGCACGGACACGGCCACCATGACTCTGGGGTCCGCGTGCAGCACCGATGGACGGAAGTTCGACCGGTAGGTGGAGACGGCGGCGTCGAGGAGATTAGGTGCGAAGTGGTAGGCGAACGAGAAGGGAAGCCCGAGGAGTCCGGCCAGCTGCGCGCTGAAAAGCGATGAGCCGAGGAGCCACACCTCGGGGAGGTAGCCGCGGCCAGGATTGGCTGATGGATGGCTCGGCGCGCCTTCGCCCGGCAGGAGGTAGTTGATCAGCTCCACGACATCATCAGGAAACGTGTCGGCGTGCATCTCGGGCGTGCGCCGAAGTGCGCGGACCGTCACCTGGTCCGTCCCGGGAGCACGCCCCAATCCGAGGTCGATTCTCCCCGGGTGCAGGGCCTCCAGGGTTCCGAACTGCTCGGCCACCACGAGCGGGGCGTGGTTGGGCAACATGACGCCACCGGCGCCGACCCGCAGGGTGGAAGTGGCATCGGCCAGGTGCGCGATCAACACCGCCGGCGCGGAGCTGGCCACGGCGGGCATCCCGTGATGTTCCGCTACCCACAATCGGTGGTAGCCGAGTCGCTCCACCTCCGTCGCGCCTTCCACCGTCTCCCTCAGCGCCTGGGCCGGCGTCGATCCTGTTGCGACAGTGGCCAGATCGAGGACTGAAAGCGGAATCACGGGTGGTACAACACTGAGACCCTCCCAAAGCTTCCTATCTGCGCTCTTTGCCGCTCACACGCACCCCTTGGAACAACACCTGGACTCCCGCCGGTAGCTCGGTCGAGCCGAGTGGAATTTATGCTCCAGGGGGTACAGCGCCCGAGCCCAGGAGAGGGGTGTCAGCGATGACATTGCAGTTGAAGCCCGGAACCTCATGGTGGGAGACGTACGGGCGCTGCACGCAGGCCGCGCCCGAAGCGTTCGACTCGGACCGGTTGCGGAACCTCACCCGTGGAGAGTGGCGGCGCATCGGGATTCCGGGGGACCACGTGAATGCCGTTGATGGCACGCCTATCCCCGGACCTCCGCTGGTCGACTACGACGAGGCGGTTGCCGCGGTCGAGTTCGCCTGTGGGGAGCACGAACTCTGGGCAAAGGTCGATCTCGATGAGCGCCGATCCAGGGTCTCGGCGGCGGTCGATGCGCTGAGCGAGCACCACGAGCTCCTCGCCCTGCTGCTGGTCTGGGAGATCGGCAAGCCCTGGCGTCTGGCCTGTGCCGATGTCGACCGCTGCATCGATGGGGTGCGTTGGTATCTCGGGCAGATCGAGCGGCAACTCCTGACTTCGGACGGGCAGCAACGGAAACCGCTGCCGGGACCGGTGTCGAACATCGCCAGCTGGAACTACCCGATGAGCGTGCAGGTCCATGCCGAGCTGGTGCAGGCCCTTTGTGGGAACGCCGTGTTAGCGAAGACTCCGAGCCAGGGCGGCTTTCACGCGCTCACCATTGCGCACGCACTCATGCGACGGGCCGGGCTACCCGTCACACTCATCTCTGGAATGGGCTCGCGCCTGGGCGACGTGTTGATCCGCTCAGAGGGAATCGGGGCCCTGGTCTTCGTGGGCGGAAGGGCCAACGGCCGCCGCGCCGCCGTTTCCCTTGCCGACACCCGGCGGCGACACATGCTCGAACAGGAGGGACTCAACGCGTGGGGTGTGTGGGATTTCTCCCAATGGGAGCTTTTGGCCCAACACATCCGCAAGGGCTTCGAGTACGCCAAACAGCGGTGCACCGCCTACCCCCGCTACGTCGTCCAGCGCCGGCTCTTCCCGGCCTTCCTCGAGATGTACCTCCCGGTACTGAGGGCGGTCAGATTCGGCCACCCGCTTGCGGTCGAACACCCAGACGATCCTCTGCCCGAACTGGACTTCGGGCCGGTGATCCGCTCGGCAAAGGCGTCCGATCTGTCGGCCCAGTTCGACGAGGCGGTACGCGGCGGCGGGATCCCGCTCTACAGGGGTTCCATCGGCGACGGTCGGTTCCTCGAGGTGCAGGACCCGTCGGCCTACATCGCTCCAGCGTCCGTGCTCCAGCCGCCGGCTGCGTGGTCTCTGCACCACGCCGAGCCGTTCGGACCATTGGATTCGGTTGTGGTCGTCGACACCCAGGCCGAGCTCCTGGCGGCCATGAACGCCTCAAACGGGTCATTGGTCGCCAGCATCGCCACCGATGACCCCGATGTCGGATCCCAGTTGGCTGAAGAGCTGCAGGCCTTCAAGGTGGGAATCAACAAGCCGCGGAGTCGAGGCGACCGTGACGAGGTGTTCGGGGGACTCGGCGCTTCATGGAAGGGCGCCTTCGTCGGCGGGGATCTCCTGGTTCAAGCTCTCACCTACGGTCCCGGTGGCGCCGACGAGGAGCTGTATGGCAACTTCCCCAGCTCATCGAGGCTGCCCCCTCGCTAGACGAAAAGAACACGTACCGAAGAGGAGGAATACATGGAGTTACAGCCCAAGCAGCCAACCGTGAAGGGCCCCGCCGACTGGTTCACCGGAGACGTGTGGATCGATCTCATCGCCCGAGGCCCGGAGCCGTCACATCTGAACGTCGGCTCCGTGCACTTCACTCCGGGGGCACGCACCGCCTGGCATTCCCACGACGGCGGTCAGACTCTGTATGTCACCGAAGGGAAAGGGTTGGTGCAGTCACGTGGACATCGTCTCGCGGAGATTCACCCCGGGGACGTCGTCTTCACGCCCGATCGCGAGGTGCACTGGCACGGTGCCGCCCCCGACCAATTCATGACCCACCTCTCCATCACCGAGGGCGACCCGCATTGGGGTGCCCATGTGACGGACGACGAATACCGTGGCAGGGAGTGATCTCCTGGGAAGTGGGCTTCGAGCGCAGTCACACCGCTGGAGAGGTCGGACCGCTACCCGAGTGGCGTTGTGGCCACCGCCGTGCCAACAAGTGGCTTGTGCGCCGTGATGCTGCGGGCGGGTCCGCGGGCCGACGCATGGCGGGCGCGGGGGCGACGCCTCTTCGCCTGAACGACGGGCGCCATGCCCGACGGCTCGCCCGATCTTGCGGCCGTTGCGCTCCATTACCATGATGATAAGATAACTATTATGGTTTTATCAGCGTCTGCGACAGGCTCGGCTGACGCCGGCGAATTGAGCCGGCGCCGACGCGTCGGTGTCCTGCTCATCTGCTCAATGAGCCTTCTGATCGTCGGGATCGACGTCACCATCGTCAACGTCGCCTTGCCCTCCATCGGGCAGGACTTCCACGCTTCGCTCTCGGGCCTCCAGTGGACGGTTGACTCCTATACGCTCGTTCTCGCCAGCCTCTTGATGCTCTCCGGCTCGACCGCCGACCGCTTCGGGCGCCGACGGATATTCGTCGTCGGGTTGTTCACGTTCGCGGCGGGCTCCCTTCTCTGCAGTCTGGCCCCCAACTTGGGCACCCTCATCCTCTTTCGCATGATCCAGGCAGTGGGCGGGTCGATGCTGAACCCGGTGGCCATGTCGATCATCACGAACACCTTCACCATTCCCCGGGAGCGGGCCCAAGCCGTTGGGGTCTGGGCTGCGGTGGTCGGGGTCTCCATGGCGCTCGGACCCGTGGTCGGAGGAGTGCTCGTGACCTCGGTCGGTTGGCGCTCGATCTTCTGGATCAACATCCCGATCGCGCTGGCGGCCGTGATCCTCGCGTTGCGCTACATCCCCGAGTCGAAGGCGGCTGTGGCGAGGAGGGTGGATGTCCCGGGACAGGTGCTGGTGATCCTGTTCCTGTCCTCGCTGACCTACGGCATCATCGAGAGTCCTGAGAAGGGTTGGTCCTCGACGCTCATCATCGGGGCTTTTACGGTCGCCGCCGTCTCGCTCCTGGCGTTCTTGGTCTGGGAACGCCGAGCCAGCGAACCTCTGATCGATCTGAGGTTCTTCCGGTCCGTGCCGTTCTCTTCGGCAGCCCTCATCGCCATCGCGGCCTTTGCCGCTCTCGGTGGGTTTCTCTTCCTCAACACTCTCTACCTTCAGGACGTGCGCGGGCTTTCCGCGCTGCAGGCCGGGATCGACACCCTGCCGATGGCAGCCATGACTATGCTCCTCCCCCCGTTCTCCGGGAGGATTGTTGGCCGGCGCGGAGCCAGAATTCCTCTCCTGATCGCCGGCGTCGCCCTCACCGGCTCCTGCCTCATGCTCGTGGGGCTCAGCGCGACAACACCGTTTACATGGTTGTTCACGGCCTACGTGATCTTTGGGGTTGGGTTCGGATTCGTGAACGCGCCGATCACCAACGCCGCGGTCTCGGGCATGCCAAGGGCCCAGGCGGGCGTCGCTGCGGGCATTGCGAGCACCTCGCGCCAGATCGGTCAAACCTTGGGTGTGGCAGTGGTCGGATCGCTGGTCTCTGCCTCATTGCAGAAATCGAACCACCTTGACTTCGCTCTGGCGAGCCGGGCTGGTTGGTGGGTGCTGGCCGGATGCGGAGCCGTGGTGTTGATCCTCGGCCTGGTCGCCACGTCTCCGTGGGCCCGGATCACCGCAGAACGCACCGCTGAGTCGATCAATCCCGAGTATCTGGATGTGCACGCAGCATGACGAAGGCGGGTAATCGCCGTGATCGTTTGGCTCGCGAGGCATGGCAGGCGATGGCCGACGTCGTGCTCGACAACGAGCGTCGACGGGTCGTGAGTGATCAGGTCGGCTTGAGCTTCGGAAAGATCAAGGCATTGCGCCGAATCGCCAAGCGACCCATGCCAATGAGGGAGTTGGCCTCCTTGCTCGGCATCGATCCGCCCAACTTGACGACGTTGGTCGATGACCTCGAGCGCGCAGGACTGGTCGAACGCCAGGCCCATCTCAGCGACCGGCGGGTCAAGCTCGTCGTGGCGACACCCGATGGAACGGCGCTCGCGCACAAGGCTGACGAAATTCTGGCGCGGCCACCGGTCGGCCTCTCCGAGCTCCCCGCCGATGAGCTCGAGAGCCTGGCGCGAACCCTGGCGCGGGTCCGTCGGGACCAGACTTTCGACAACTGAGTCAGCGCGGCGCCCGAAGCGGGCTCGGCTGGTCAGGAGATCTCAGGGACGCAGGATCTGCGCTCCGGCGCGATCTGACCCGGACGTGCCGTGGAGTAGACCCTCGAGCAACTCCACTCCGTCGACCACCCGAGGACCGGGCCGAGAGAAATACGCGTTGGCGTCGACGGCGATGATTCGGCCAAGGCTCCCGACCTCGGGACGGGCCAGGAGGGCGGGCGCCTGTGCCACGGCGCCCGCGAGGTCGAACCCACACGGCATGAACACGGTGATGTCGACCTCCTCCGCGCCGATCTCCTCCCAGGTGAGCCGGCGCGAACGGGCACCGGCGACGGCGAGGACTGGCACGCCGCCCGCTGCCTCCACCTGATCGGGAACCCAGTGCCCGGCATTGAACGGCGGCTCGGGCCATTCCAGCACGAGCACCCGGGGCCGTGGTCGCCCTCGCACCCGTCGTCGTACCCCGGCCACCCGGGCTCGCAGACCCGCCATCAACACGTCCGCGCGAGCGGCGGTGCCCGTGGCGGCCCCGACGGTGCCGATGCAGTCGATGACCTCGTCGAGCCGGCCGGGGTCCAGGGAGATCACTTGGGCGTGACACCCGAGGACATCGAGCGCCTCCTCCACGGCCCCCGATGGCACCGCGCAGACCTGGCACAGGTCCTGGGCCAGGATCAGGTCGGGCTCGATGGTCCGGAGCTGCGCGTCGTCAAGTGTGTAGATGGACTCACCCGCAGCGATCCGTGCGCTGACCGCGGCATCGATCTCCTGCGCGCTCAACGAACCATCAGAGGGGAGTGCCGTCCCCGAGACGACCGGCACCCATCGTGCGGGCTCCGGGTAGTCGCACTCGAAGCTGACGCCCCGCAGGTGCTCACCGAGATCGAGGGCAAAGACGATCTCGGTCGCGGAGGGCAACAGAGAGACGATCTTCACTGTTCCATCATCCCGCGCTGAGGCCGTTCACTGTCCGGCGTCAGCAGCGGATCGTCGAGGAAGTCCACCTGGGGTTCGAAAGCGGCCCGCCGCGAGGCGCGACGCAGCGCCGCCAGGACCGGCCGGCCGAGAACGAGCACCATGACGGCGCAGGTCACCGCGCGGGTGAGGTCGAAACCCATGGAGGTCGTCAGGTCAAAGAGGACGTACCGGTGCAGGTTGGCGATGGTCCCGAGCCCGGGTACGAACGAGTAGGTCGTCGTGGTCCCGGCCGCAAAGGGCCAGAACCAGAAATTGATGATGAACCCATAGGCCAAAGCCGAAATCACGCCGTATGCGGCGAGCAGCAGGCGCTCCGGAAAGCCCCGCATCGCGGGCAGGCAGCCGGCACCGAAGCCGACCCACGCTGCGGCCAGCATCTGGAACGGCAACCACGGGCCTACACCCCCGGTGATCAACGCCGACGCGAAGAAGGCAACGGCACCGAGGACGAAACCGAAACCCCGTCCGAACACGCGCGCCGCCAAAATGAGGAGGAACCACTCGGGTTCGAAGCCGTTGATGCCCGGACTGGGTACCCGAAGCGCGGCAAAGCACGCAGCGAGGATCCCCAGCAGCGCCACCGCCTTGGCATCGATCGCACCGTCCGAGAGCTCGGCCATCACGATGGCCAGGACAAGCGGGATGAGACCCACGAAGATCCAGGGTGCGTCGCTGTTGTGGGCGGAGTTCGGACCCGAAGCTTGATGGATCAACAGCGGCCAGACGAAGGCTGCCACCCCGAGCACCGTGGTCAGGAAGAGCAAGAAGGAGGAGCGCGAGCCGAACCGGATAGCCGGGGTCAGACGGCGGGACAACGGCGTCACGGGTCGCGGGACCGAGACGGTCATACCGGTACCGTTTCGCCCAGGGCCGAACGCACTTCGTCCACCGTCAACCATTCTTCGGGGGCCAGCACCTTGGCCACCTGAGGTGCGAAGATCGGCGAATGGCAGACCACCTGCCGAGCTGGACCGTCGGCAATGATCTGTCCGTCCGCCAGGACCACGGCCCGGTCCGCTACCCGGGCCGCCAGCTCCACGTCGTGGGTGGCCAACACAACGGCGTGACCGTCCCGGGCCAACCCGCGCAGGACCTGTATCAGACGATCCTTACTGGGGTAGTCGAGCCCTCTCGTCGGCTCGTCAAGCAGCAGAAGGGCCGGGGCCGGGGCCACCACAATTGCGAGGGCCAGAGCCAGACGTTGACCCTCGGACAGGTCGCGGGGGTGCCGGTCGGCCGGCATGCCCGGAAGCACCCGGCCGAGCGTGCGCAGGGTCGTTCCCGCCGGCAGGGCAGAGACCTTGTCCGCCGTGTCGGATTCGGCCCCGACGCTCTCTCCATAGAGAAGGAGCCCGGGGTCCTGGGGCACCAGACCAACATGGCGAACGAGATCGGCCGCCCGGAAGGATTGGGGGTCCTGGCCGTCCACGATCACGGAGCCACGAGTCGGCCGCCGCGCCCCGGCAAGCGCGCTGAGCAATGTCGACTTCCCCGAACCGTTCCTTCCCATGAGCACGAGAACCTCGCCGGGAATGATGGTGAGGTCCACAGCGTCGAGCGCCACCACCGGTCCGTAGGAGACAGTGAGCTTGCGGGCGGCGGCCGCCTCGACCCGGCTCTCCGTCGGTGCGAGCGGGTCGCCGGCGTGCGGCGGTGCTAGCGGTGCCAGTCGCTCTCGTAGCGGAGCAGACTTCCGGCGGGCGTCGCGTACCGACAGGGGCAACGGGTCCCAGCCGACGAGCCGGCCCAACTCGACCAGGGGTGGCGCCACCGTGGACGACCGCATCACGTCCTCGGGCGGCCCGACAACGAGCGGCCCCCCGTCGCCGGGCACCAGGATGATCCGGTCGGCGAACGGCACCACGCGTTCGAGCCGGTGCTCAGCCATCACCACCGTCAGACCGAGATCGTGCACCAGCCGGGCCAACGCGCTCAGGACCTCCTCGGCAGCGGCCGGATCGAGGGCGGAGGTGGGTTCATCGAGCACGAGCAGGCGCGGCGACGCCGTCAGCACCGCACCGATCGCCACGCGCTGTTGTTGGCCCCCTGACAGCGCCCGCAGCGATCGGTCGCGAAGGTCCTGCAGGCCGAGCAGGTCGACGGCATCCTCGACGCGGCGACGCATCGCATCGGCGGGCACCCCGAGGTTCTCCATCGTGTAGGCGAGCTCGTCCTCCACGGTCTCGGTCACGAAACTGGCCAGGGGGTTCTGGCCGACGAAGCCGACGACGTCGGCCAGATCGCGCGGCCGATTGTCCTTGGTGGTCCTCCCGTCGACCGTGACCGTTCCCGCCAGTGTCCCGCCGCTGAAGTGCGGGACGAGGCCGTTGATCGCCCGCAGCAACGTGGACTTGCCCGTCCCCGTCTCCCCCACCACCACGCAGAGCTCACCCTCGGGGATGGCCAGGCTGACCCGGTGCAGCGTCGGGCGTGCGGCGTCGGTGTAGGTGAACGAGACCTGGTCGAAGGTGATCATGTCGAGACACTCGAAAAGTCCGGCCCGACCGGGCGGCCCGGTCCGCCGAGCGCGGCCGCACTCGATTCGACGCCGTCGCGCCCCGATGGCCGCGCCGGGGCAATGGGGTTGGGAGCCGCGACGGCCGGAACCAAGGCAATCAGGATCCCCAGGACCGGGAGCAACGGGATGCTCGGAAACGCCAAGGGCGAGAACGAGATGGTGAGCCCCGGCGCGTCGAGGGCGCGGGCAATCGCCAAGGCGACCAACGACACGAGTCCGGAACCCGCGACGATCCACTCCGGTTGTCGCCACGGGTCCGGGCGGTAACGCGAGCGCGCGGTGCGCCTCCCACCCAGGGCGAGGCCAACGCCGCACAGGACCGCGGCGACCGCCAGGACAGGGAGGCCCAAGCCAAAGAGTGACCCCGAATCGATGACGCCGTAGATCCCGACCGCCACCAGCAGCATCCCGCCGACAGTCGCCCCACTGGCCAGCCGGCGTGAGGCTCTCCCGAGGGAGATCCGTCGTCCGTAGCCTCGAGCATCCATGCTCGTGGCGAGCTGCAGTGATCGATCCAGCGCGCTCTCCAAGACCGGGACCGCCACGCCCCGCATGCCGCGCAGGCCCCTGGTCGGGATGCCGCGCTGGCGGCGGGCTTGACGCACGATCCCGATGGATTGGACCAGTTCCGGGGTGAAGGACAGTGCCACCGTGACAGCCACCCCCGTCTCATACAGCACCGCCGGGAGCGAACGGAGAAGCCGGTAGGGGCTGGCGAGCGAATTGGCGGCGCCGAAGCAGAGAAGGATCACGGCAATCTGCAATCCCTCCACGAAGGCGACGAGAACTGACTCCAGTGTGACCGGACCACCGATGCTCACCCCGGCTGCCCACGACGGGAGAGGGACGCGCGGGAGCGTGAAGAGAACGTGTCCGGGCAAGCCGCGTAGGCCAAAGAGGATCTCGATCACGACCCTGATCACAATGACCAGCACGCCGAGGCGAAGGAAGAACGCAATGGAGCGCGACCACGGCGCACTGCTCCGACGGGCCGACACCACGACGCAGGCCACCGCCCCGATCAGCGCCAGCAGGAACGGGTTGTTCGTCCGCATGGCGCAGACCGCCAGGCCGGCCGCCCACAGCCACCACGCCACTGGATGCAAGGAGCGGCGCCTCGGGGCGGCGGCCCGGGTCATTCTTCAGCCGGCCTACGGCGCCATCGGAAGAGGGCGAGACCCCCAAGGGCCGCGACGACCGCAGCGATCAGGATCACCGGGAGGACATCGCTCGAGTTGCCGCCACTGGAATTGTGGGACGCAGCGCTGGCCACGATCAATCCATGAGTACCCGCCGATCCGCGGGTGCCGCCACCACTTGGGCCGGTGGCTGCGGGACCCGAGGTGGTCGTGGTTGTCGGCGCGCCCGAATCCGGCGTTGCGGGTGTGGTCGGGACAGCGGATTTTGGCTTTGCACTTACTGCGGTGCTCGGCGTGGCGGCCGGCATCGGCCCGGCGCTCACGCTCCCGGTTGTCGGTGTCACGGATGAGCCCGCGGCGGTCGTCGGCGGGGTGGTCGGCGTCGGCCCCGATCCGGACGAGGATTGTGCCGGCGGGACCTCGGTCGACAGATTGCAGATCTGTGCATATGTCGGAGCTATGCCAGGCGGCGGATCACTGGCATTGTCTGGTTCGTCCGACTGGAATCTCAGCCCCAGCACGTCGTCGGCCGGGTTCGAGACGGACTGTTCGGCGGGACCGTTGTTGGCGTAGGACCATGTTCCCGACACCCCGTGCCAGTACGACCAGTAGTCGTAGTCACCGGACCCGACGTTCTGACCGCAGTTCTGCACGCCGTTGGCTGGGTAGTTGTCGATGGCGCAGAGGAGACCCGAGTTGTTGTAAGCCACGTTGCCCGAGCCGACGGCGGCCGCGAGTGCATCGGCGTCGAGTGCATTCGATGCCACCGGGACGCACGTGGAGATGGTCGACCTCGAGGATCCACTGCCGAAGTCGACGACCACCGCCACATAGACGTCGTTGCCCACCGAGTCCGCCGACGCAATGGCCATCTTGAACGGGACCAGGGCCCCCGGCCCAACTGGCGCGAGCACCGCCGCAGCTGCGCCTACGAAGAGGCCCCACATGAGCATCCGGGCCCGGCCTCCCACGCGGCGCACCCTACGAGGCGCTGTCCGTTCCGCCCACGGCATCGTTGATGCCGAGCGAAGCGGCCGAACCCGAGAACAGGGCATCGCCGTAGTTGAAGACCCCTCCGTCGGAGGCGATGAGCCAGTAGCCGCCGCCGTCACGGGTCCCGGCCATGCCGACGATGGGCTTGTTCAACGCGATGCCCCCGGCCGAGCCCTCGAAGACGGCATCGCCGTAGCTGAAGATCCCTCCGTCGGATGCCACCAGCCAGTAGCCGCCTCCATCGGGCGTGGCCGCCACGCCGACGATTGGCTGGTTGAGGGGCTGGCCGCCGCGCGATCCGAAGAAGCTCGCGTCGCCGTAGCTGAAGATCCCTCCGTCGGAGGCCACCAGCCAGTAGCCGCCCCCATCGGGCGTGGCCGCCATGCCGACGATCGGCTGGTTGAGGGGCTGGCCGCCGCGCGATCCGAAGAAGCTCGCGTCGCCGTAGCTGAAGATCCCTCCGTCGGATGCCACCAGCCAGTAGCCGGCGCCATCGGGTGTAACCCCCATGCCGACGATCGGCTTGTTCAGGGGCTGGCCGCCACGGGACCCTAAGTACGCGGCGTCGCCGTAGTTGAAGATCCCACCGTCGGCAGCCACCAGCCAGTAGCCCAGCCCGTTCAGCGTCGACGCCATGCCGACGATGGGCTTGTTGAGGACTGTTCCGGCCGGCGATCCGTAGGTCTTCGCCGAACCGAACGCGTGAACCGCCCCTGCGCCGGTGGCGACCCAGTAGGAATTGGTCAGCCCGAATCCGTAGGTCAGACCAGCCAGGACCGGCGTGTCTTGATTGGTGGCGAGCATGTTGCCCGAGGTGCTGTCCTGATAGCCAAGAGCGCCCTTGTCGCTCCCGGAGGCGACCACGAACGACAGCAAGGCGGTGACGGGAGAGTGCCCGGAGCTGGTGTAGGTGGAGTTCGTCGGCGATAAGCCCATCGCGAGCAGGGCCTGGATCACCAGCCCGGTGGACTGCGAGTCGGTCTGCTGGGGCTGGGCGACGGAATTCTGGTAGTAGCTCCAGCCGCCGTCGGCGTCCTGCCCGGTGGTGAAGAAGGTCAGCGCGCTGGTTTCAATGCCGGAGGTCAGCGCTCCCTGGGCGGCGAGTCCCTGGACGGCGAGGGACGTCGTCTGGTTGTCTGCGCCTGTGGGTGTCGGGGCCGAGGGGTCTTCGGCGCATACGCCGAGGGCCTGGTCCGGGAAGGCCCAGCCGCCGTTCGCACATTGCTGGCTGGTCAGCCAACCGACGGCGACCGCGTTGGCCGCCTGTCCCGCCGCCTTGAGCGCAGTGAAGACAAGACCCTGGTCGTAGGTGCCGACGAAGAAGTCGTTCAACTGGGGCTCCGTACCGAACAGACCGGCGTCGGGCCCCGTAGTCTGCTCGGTGGCCAGCAACCGCGTCACGAGATTCGTCCCCCCGAAGTTCGTCGGGTCGACACCCATCGCATGAGCGTCGAGGATCAGCGCAGCGAGCTGGGCCGGCCCATCGGCACCGTCCTCGGTGATGTATGAATCAGCATTGGCCTCTACGTAGTTCAACGCGGCCTGCGCAGCCGCCACGTCGACGTGCGCAGCGGCCAGCGCCAGAATGGCGTTGACGGTGGTCGAGAGGTTGGCCAGAGGTTGTGGGGCGGGTCCGATGCCGCCATTGGCGGCCTGCTGGCCGGCGATCCAGCTAGCCGCCGATTGCGCCGCGGCGAATTGCGGGATCTGGGGCGGCACCGTCGCAGCGCCTGCAGGCGCTGCGAACGAGGTCATGATGGCGGCGGCAAGCAACGTCGCCAGGCCGACAGCGGAAGCACCACTCAGGGTGCGGCGGATGATGTGCACGGTTCTCGCTTCCCGGACCTCGACCCGGAAAACTCCGCACCAGCGGGGTCACACCGAGCCCCGGTCCTTGTGTCTCGACGGTGGGAACTCTCCTGACCTTGAGGTATCCCGGCTTATGGCGTCACCTCGGCGGCGCACCACTCACGGTTGCGGACCAGCGCCGGACTCTCACCGGCTTCCCCTCGGGGGCAGTTACAGCTTCAACAATTGTGTTGCTCGCGTACGGTAGCACGGGAGCCCCCTCGGCCCCCGACCCGGGACCCGGCGTCGGGCGCGAGCGGGCGCGAGCGGAATCGGGTTGACTTTTCGAATCGAGCCGCGGGAGCGTGACGCAAATGGCAATGGGCAATCGACCGGACGTCAAGACGGCGCCGGGACCAATCGTGGCGCTGGACGTGTCACTGTTGGCCGCGCACTTCGCCACCGCTTTGGCGCGGGTGCCGTTCCGTCGCCCCTTTGCGGGTCAGTCCTCACCCCTCTCGAATTTGGGTATCACCGTCACTCGGGAGGTCATCCGGGCCTTCATGGGCTACGCGTCGTCGCTCCGCATCCCTGAATTCCGCTCACTCGAACTGGTGCTCGACGACATTTGCAAGAGGATCATGCCTCCGATCGTTGGCGCCCTCGACGTCGAGGGTCGCGCCACCGAGTTCGGCGGCGTTCCAGGCATCCTCTACGTGCCCCGTCACGAGGCGCCCGTTGGGGTCGTGCTCTATCTGCACGGAGGCGGATACATCGGCACCTCCCCGACGATGTATGCCTTTTTCACTGCGCAGGTGTGCCGGCAGACGGGGTGCGCCGTCTTCGTCGCCGACTATCGCCTGGCACCTGAGTTCCCGTACCCGGCCGGCGCGGAGGACGCCTCGGCCATTTACACGGAGCTGATCGATCTGGGCATCCCCGCTGAGCGGATCTTCCTCTCTGGCGATTCGGGTGGCGGCGGGCTGGCCAACACCGTCCTCCTCGAAGGCGTCGAGCGGATCAGGCCCGTGCGGCCGGCCGGTCTGGTGCTCTTCTCGCCCGAGGTCGACCTCCGCCTCGACGAGGACTCGGTGACCTCCAACGCTGACCACGACATCCTGCCGTGGAACATCCCCACGGCGGCGTACCTGCACGGCTTCGACAGCACCAGTAGCGCGGTGTCGCCACTGAACGCGGATCTGAGCGGGTTCCCCCCGACGTGCGTCGCCTGGGGTGGTGACGAGATGTTCCGCGACCCCATCCGTCGCTACGTGGAGCGTTTGCGTGCAGCCGGGGTCCCCACGGACGCCCGGGAGTTCGACGGGATGTTCCACGTGTTCGAAATCCTGATGCCATGGGCCGTCGACAGCCGGGAGGTGTTCGCGCACGTCCATCGCTTCATCGACCGAGTCCTGGCGGACGCGCCGCCGCTCGACGAGAGCAAGCTGGCTGACGCTCTCGGTCTGGAGCGCTGAACACTCGTCCGCAGTCCCTACCCGCGGCCACGGAGCACTCGTGGGCTAGGGTCGGCTCGACGCACAACGGGGCGGGGAGGGCATGGACCGGAGGGCGAGAGTTGGGTTCGCAGCCAGCGTGCTGCTCGCGGCTCTGTTGGTCAGTGCGTGTGCCAGTAGTGGGCCCTCGTCCTCGTCGGCCACGACGACCAGTACCACAGCATCCTCAACGACGACGACGTCCTCCGCCACCGCGGCGTGCACGAAGAGCATCATTGACGCGGCGGCCACGAAGTCGACCACCGTGGGCCCGGTCGATGCGGTAACAGGCTTCGGCTGCGCGGGGTCGTGGGCATACGCCAACGTCACCGTGGGCAGCGGATCAGGCTCCTACGACGCCGTCATCGTGCTACAGGCTCAAGGGTCGGGCTGGTCGGTCGCCGACCGTGCCGATGCCTGCCAGAACCATATGGTCGCGAGCGCGATCTACGCCCAGGCCTGCACGACGAGCTGAGCCCCATCAGCGCCGGTCGAGCCCGTCAGCCGCCTTGCGCAGATCGCGACGGAAGTCTGGGTGAGCTATGTCTGCCAGCAGGTGCGCGCGCTCGCGCACGGTACGACCGGTGAGCTCCGCTGCGCCATATTCGGTAATGACGACACCGGTGTGGTGACGTGGCGTAGAGACGACCGATCCTTCGGGAGGAACCCCCGCGATGCGGGACACGACGTTGCCGTCGTGTTCTGCCGTCGAGCGGAGGCAGATCAGCGAGTGGGCGTCGAGGTGTAACTCGGCCCCCGCCACGAAATCTTCGTGCCCACCGACTCCCGAGATCTGCCGACCGTCGATGTTGTCTGCCATCACCTGGCCGTAGAGGTCGACCGAGAGAGCGCCGTTGATGGAGACGAGGTTGGCGTTCCCGGCGATCACCGTCGGATCGTTCACTGTGTCGACGGGCAGGAAGGCCACATCGTCGTTCCCGTCGAGCCACTGGTAGAGGTCGGCGACGCCCAGCGCGAACGTGGTCACCGACACACCGTCGAATATCCCTTTGGCGTCATTGGTGACCTTGCCGGACTGGTGCAGCTGCATCAGGCCGGTGGTGAACATCTCCGAATGAATACCGAACCCGCCGAGCGGCCCGCGGGCGAGCTCCCCCGCCACAATGTTGGGGATGGCGCCGATACCCGTCTGCAGGGTGGATCCGTCCTGCACATAGGAGAGTGCGTGGCCGGCGATGGCGTCGTCCGCCTCGTTGCTGGGCGCGTCGGCGAGGGCGAAGGGTGCGCCGTCGGACTGGACGAGTACGTCGACGACATCCAGCGGGATTGTGTTGTCGTACGCCGGGGGGAGGCTTCTGGTGCGGGGCAGGTGCGGGTTGACCTCAACGATGAGAAGGCGGTCAGGGTCATGTCCGGCGCGGAGGAGCTCGTCCCGGGTCCCACCGACATGCAAGGAGAGGTTCACATCGCCCCGCTCGTCGGATGGTGCCGCCTGCGCCACCATCACTCGGGGGGCGAACCGCTCCATGATCGGCCCCATCTGCCGGAAGCCACCGGGTACCAGCTCCACCTGGTGGCCCAAGGAGTGGTGGAACCGCTCAGCCGGCCCGAAGAACCCGCAACGGTAGGTCACCCCGGGCTTGGTGAAGACGTCGTAGAGGTTCAAGCACAAGGCACCCCCGACTTGGAGGTCTTCCCAGTCGTCACGGGCTCCCAACGCCGTCAGCAGGCCATCGGGGATGCCCGGACCGAGCCCGAATCCGATCCGATCGACCGGTCGCATCAGCGCCACGGCCTGCTCCATGGTGCAAAGGGTCGGCATGCACTCCACTCTCGCACCAGATCTCCCCTCTGACCACGGACTACGGTCCCGGCAGCCCCTGGGGGGCGGGCAATCCATGACTTTCGGCTCTACCCTCACCCAGGCTTCGCCCCCAGAATGATTGGGACACCTTCCTCTTCCCAGACAACGGTGCTTGGAGAATGGCGGCCACCCCCCTCGGTCGCCATTTTCCAATTCCGGAGTTGTCCACAGGCAAGCGACCCCTCGGAATCCGCCACCGTTGGACTTCCGGCGCTGTCGTGACCGGCCCGGTCGGTTCAACGGGGTGAGCCCGACTGCACTGCATGCAAAGAGGGGCGGGGGAGAAGAGCGCGGCACAAGTGGGCCGGGCGGACCGAATCGAACGGACTCCTCCTCGTTCCGCCCCCACTCGTTGGGCGCCGGGTCTCCTGCGGTCCACTCCGAGACGGGCCTACAAGGTCGTCTGCGTCGCTGGACACCTCGCGTTGCTCTCGCCAACCCGAGGAGGCAAGGCCGCACCCACGTCGCGCTCCGCTTACCGAGCGCAGTGTGCTGCATGCGCTACCGAGCGCAGTGCGCTGCATGCGCTACCGAGCGCAGTGCGCTCCACGAAGGGCAGCGCCACCGCGGGGAGCTCGAAGAGAACAGACCGCCCGGCATGGACCCCGGTGCGGTCCCGATCGTGCTCGCCCGTGAGATCGGCTAACGACGTCGCGTTGCTGGGCTCGCCGACGTCTCGGTGTTCGCCGGACCTCGATAAGCTCGCCGCCGCTGCGCTCACCTCGCGGGCGCGCTTCGCCCAGGCTGCGCGCGGTGACCGGGAAGGGACCGCGGGCAGGCCCGCAACCCAGGATGGAGGCTGTAGAGCAATGACTTCGCAACCGTCAACGGACATGAGCAGGATCGTCGTCGGCCTCGACGGTTCGGCCTCCTCCCTCGAGGCCCTGTCGTGGGCGGCTCGCCAGGCCGTCCTGACCGGGGGCGGCCTGGAGATCGTGATGACGTGGGAGTGGCCGTCGAGTTACGGCTGGGCCGTGCCGGTTCCCGCCGACTTCGATCCCGAGTCGGACGTGAAGCGAACACTCGACACCGCCGTCGCCGGGGTGCTGGCGGAGCATCCCGGTCTGCGGGTGGACCACCGCGTCATCGAGGGACATCCCGCACCGATCCTCGTCGAGGCCTCCAAGGGTGCCGATTTGCTGGTTGTCGGCAGCCGCGGCCATGGTGAATTCGCTGGCATGCTCATCGGCTCGGTCAGCGAGCACTGCGCGACGAACGCCCACTGCCCCGTCCTCATCCACCGCGCCGACCGGTAGCGCCCATTCAGCCCGTCGGCGCCTCGGCGGCACGGTGCCCGGTCAGGGCCCCGCCTCAGTGTGCAGTTTCTCGAGTGCGCGCCGGCGCGCCACGCCGTCGGCGCGCAGCTGGGCGAGCCCGGGGCCGCCCTTCGTGGGTGCCGATGCCTGAGGATGCCCACCGAGGAGGGCGCCGAGCGTGGCCTCCACCGACGACGTCAGCGCAGCCGCGTGGTACCCGCCCTCCAGGAAGAGGGCGAGCCGGCCGGGGCGGGGCGCAAACTCGTGCACGATGCGCGCCAGCTCGGCGAAGTCCCCGCTCAAGAGCTGCAGTTCGCTGAGGGGGTCGTCCCGGTGAGCGTCGAACCCGCAGGAGACCAGCACCCAGTCCGGTCCGAACTCCTCGATGGTGGCGCGCGCCTCCCGATCAAGCGCGGCCCGCACCACATCGCCGGTCGCCCCCGGCGGCAACGGGAGGTTGAGGGTGCGGCCGGGCGCCGCCGGGCCTCCGACCTCGTCAGGGCGGCCCGTTCCCGGATACAGAGGATGCTGGTGCGTGGAGACGTAGAGCACGTCGGGGTCGTCCCAGAAGATGTCCTGGGTGCCGTTCCCGTGATGCACGTCCCAGTCAACGATGAGGACCCGTTCCCCGAGCGCCGTGCGCGATGCCGCGGCCACGGCCACGTTGTTGACGAGGCAGAACCCCATGGCCCGGTCCCCGGTGGCGTGATGGCCCGGCGGCCGGACGGGGACGAAAGCGACGCCCTCGCCGCGCCGGTCGAGCTCAGCCAGCGCAGCCAGACCGGCCCCGGCCGCGCGCCGGGCCGCGGACCACGAGTCCGGCCGCGCGTAGGTATCGGCGTCGATGTCCCCGCCCCCCTCTGCGCAGAACGATTCGAGCCGGGCCAGATAGTCGCGGTCATGGACCCGCGCCAGCTCGTCCAACGACGCCTCGTCGAACGCCAGGGATACGACCTCGTGCTCCGGCCCAAGCGCGTGCACGCCGTCCATGACCGCGACCAGGCGGGACGGCCGCTCGGGATGGCGAGCGCCGCCGTCGTGCTCGGCGAGCCCGGACGGCCCGGCGACGACGAGCGGCATCACCTGGGGACCCTCCGAGCCCGGCCCCCTGGAACGGACGAACACGGTGGCGTGGCAAACATGGTCTCTCCTCGTCCAGCTCCATGCTACGGGAGTGCCCACCGGGGCGGCCTGCCACGGGCACAGCCGGCTCCGCCCGCCCTACGCTGGCGCGCCATGATGGCGTCATGAAGGCGTGGGTGGTCGACCGGCCGGGGCCGGTCGACGGCGTCCCGCCTCCGCTGGTGCCGGTTGACAGAGCCGTCCCCGACCCAGGCCCCGGAGAGGTCCGCGTGCGCGTCCGAGCGTGCGGAGTGTGCCGGACGGACCTTCATCTGACCGAGGGTGACCTCGTCCCGCGCCACCCGCGGGTGACGCCGGGCCACGAGATCGTCGGAGTGGTCGACCGGCTCGGCCCCGGGAGCACGCGCTGGCGCGAGGGTGACCGCATCGGGGTGCCCTGGCTGGCCCACACCTGCGGGAGGTGTCGCTTCTGCCTCTCGGAGCGCGAGAACCTGTGCATCGACCCGCGCTTCACCGGCTGGGACGTGGACGGGGGGTACGCCGAGTACGCCGTCGTGGACGAGGCCTACGCCTACGCGCTGCCCGCGGAGTTCGACGACGTCGAAGTCGCGCCGCTGCTTTGTGCCGGGATCATCGGCTACAGGGCCTTGCAGCGGGCCAATCTTCCCGAGGGGGGTCGGCTCGGCCTCTATGGGTTCGGTGGCTCCGCCCACCTCACGGCCCAGGTGGCCCTCGCTCGCGGTGCCCGGGTCCACGTCATGACCCGTTCACGCGAGGCGCAGCAGCTGGCTCTCGAGCTCGGCGCCACCAGCGCGGGGGGCGCGGACTCGCCGCCTCCGGAGCGACTGGACTCGGCGATCCTGTTCGCCCCGGTCGGCACCCTCGTCCCGCCGGCGCTGGCCGCGCTGGACAGGGGCGGAACACTGGCCGTGGCCGGGATCTATCTGAGCGACATCCCCACCCTCAACTACGAGGAACACCTCTTCGAGGAGAGGACCCTGCAGAGCGTGACGGCCAACACCCGAGGGGACGGGGGGGCGTTCCTGGCCGAGGCTGCCCGGATCGGCCTGCGCGTCTCGGCCATCCCCTACTCGATGGAGCGCGCCGACGTGGCCCTGCGGGACCTGCGGAACGACCGGGTCAACGGCGCCGCGGTCCTGGTTCCCTGACGGGCGCACTCGCCCGAGGTTCAACCGGCGAACCGGGACCGCACGGATCACACCAGCGCTGAACAGGGGAAACACCTCTTCGGGAAACCCAGAAGCGCCGACGGTGCCCCAGCCGATTCACGCTAAAGCGCTGTCACAGGGCCCTTGGCGATAGGTCCTGGAGCTTTCGACTGGGGCACGCACGCCGGCAGTGCGATCAGGCGGTAGATCGCTTCAGCCATTATTCCCGATCGCGGGACCCCTAAACACGGAATTTCAGTAAATTTTGGGTGCGTTTAGATGACGGGTTCCACCTGGTCGGCGGCCATGAGGACGGCCAACAGGTCTCTGTCCCGGGAATACGACAGCAGACGGGTCGCATTCTCGAGGCTCAACCACCGCAGCTCGTCGATCTCCTCGTTGGGGGTGAAGGACCCCTCTTCGGCCGCCATGATCCAGTACGCGACTGCCTTCGGCCGACCCTTCCGGTCGACGTACTCCGTGTGGCCCATGACGCGGAGGAGGCGGCAGGCCATACCCGTCTCTTCCCGTACCTCGCGCAATGCGGCGATCTCGAACGTCTCTCCGGCCTCGAGCTTCCCCTTGGGGAATGACCAGTCACGCTGCACCGGCCGGTGCACGACGACGATCTCGAGGAGCCCGCCCCGCCGACGTACCACCAGCCCGCCAGCCGCCTGGACGACATCTGTCGGGGAAGGGAGCTCGGCCGTCATCGCTCTTCTCGCCACTGGCTCGCAGGTTACCGTCGCGCGTGCGGCAATCCGTGGCAATCGCGGCCCACCCCGGAATCGGGAAGAGAACCCGCTGTATCGTGACCCGATGCCTGATTCCAACGGAGACGAACCGGGCGGCGGCCCCGTCGAGATCGAGTGGCAGTTCGACGCCCTCGATCTGCGGCCGGTGGAGCGGTGGCTGGCCACGCTCGCCATCGAGACCGGGGACGGTGGGGCGGTGTCCGCGCTCGCCCGCCCGCCACGGCGCCTGGTCGACTCCTATCTGGACACGGACGACTGGCGCATGACCCGCGCCGGCTTCGTCGTCCGCACCCGTCGTCGCGGCCGACAGGACGAGGTCACGCTGAAAGACAGCCAGCCCGCAGAAGGGAGCGGCCTGCGCCAACGCCTGGAAGTCACCGAGGTCCTGCCCGAGTCCGGACTGGACGCGCTCGGCCCCGACGGTCCGGTCGGGCGCCGGCTGCGCGCCATCGTCGGCGCCCGCCCTCTCCATGAGGTGCTACAGGTACGCACCCGTCGCCGCCCTTTCGCGCTGCGGGTGGGCGGCGTCGACGTCGCGGAGGTCGCGCTCGACGACACCATGATCGTGGTCGGGACCGGCCAGCGCCCCATGCATTTGCGACGGGTCGAAGTCGAGGTCAACCCTGAGTGGCTCGAAGCACTGGAGCCGATCGTCGAGCAGTTGCGCGTGTCGTGCGGACTCCAGGCGGCGCGCCTTTCCAAATTCGAAGCTGGGCTGCTCGCTCTGGGCGAGGATATCCCCGGCACCCCGGACCTCGGGTCGACCGATGTCAACCCCGACTCCAGCATGGGCGAGCTCGCCTTCGCGGTGCTCCGGCGCCAGCTCGCTGTGTTGCAGGCCAAGGAGCCCGGCACGCGGCTGGGCGAGGATCCCGAGGAGCTGCACGACATGCGGGTGGCCACGCGCCGGCTGCGCGCCGCTCTCTCCCTCTTTGAGGGCGTCCTGCCCGTCCGCGCCCAGGCCTTTCGGGAGGAGCTCGGTTGGCTGGGGAGGCTGCTCGGTGCAGTGCGCGACCTCGACGTGCAGCTTCAGGGTCTGGCAGCCATGTCCTCCGATGTCGCCGACATGCATGTGAGTCCCGAATTCGCCCGCCATGACCCCCTGGCCGAACTGGCGGCGCTCCTCGAGCGCGAGCGCGCCGGCGCCCGCGGCGCCATGTTGAGCGGTCTCGACTCGGTCCGCTGGGATCGCCTGGCCAAGGGATTGACAACCATGGCGCAGCAGGGACCCGCCCGCCGCCCTGTGGCCACAAGGACCCCCGCCGAGATCGGACTGCCCGCATTGGTGCTGGCGCGACACGACAAGGTCGCCAAGGCGGCCAAGCGGGCGGCGCGGTCCGGTGTCGTGTCGGACTTCCATGCCCTGCGCATCCGGTGCAAGCGACTGCGGTATGCGCTCGAGTTCAGCAGCGACGTCTACGGCGGCCGTACCTCCCGCTTCGTACGCGAGCTCACGGTGCTGCAGGACGAGCTCGGGGAAATGCAGGACGCCGAGGTGGCCTCGATCCAATTGGCCGCCTTGGCCACGGGGACCGCGCGGCTACCCGCCAACACCGTCTTCGTGATGGGTGGTGTCGCCGAACGGCATCGGCGGAAGGTCAACCGGCTCCTCAAACGATTGCCCCACGAACTGCCCCGCACGAGGGGGCGGGCTTGGCGTGAGCTCCGCGAGCTCATGGAGCGCCGTCAGGCCGAGGCGGAGGCGGACCGACCGCCGGTCCGCACCACGTTGCGCGCCCTCCCCCGGCCACAGCCCGAAGCGGAGCCGTCGGGGGCACCGGTGCCTGACCCGAACCATGAAGCGATGCACCCCGCCGGGGGGCCGGGGCTCACGGCCCTGGCGCCGGAGCCCCAATCAGGCCAGGGGGAATGAGGCCGTGTCGTCTCCCATGACGACACGTGGATGCTCGGTCACGATGAAGTGCAGCTGGTCGGTGTCGAGGAAGTTGCCGATGTCTGTCCAGATGTCAGGGAAGTCGGGCTCGGCCATGTGGGCCCTGTACGCGTCCATGCTCTCGAACCACTGCACCGTGACCCCGTCGAACCCGCCATCGTCGTCACCGCTGTAGTCGTCGAGCGGGCGTGGGTGCTGCTCGTAGCGCACCACATGGCTGCCGCTCTTGCTCGACTTGATCAGCGGACCGTGGACGTCCTGCCAGTACGCGTGGAACTCCGTCGGCGTGAGACCGTCCTTGCGGCGCAGTAGGCACGTGAGCCTGACCATGGGACCTCCTGTCAGATGCGGGCGCCGGCGCGGTCGACCCCCGGCCTCCGCAGGCTATCGGCGCTGCCGCGACCTCAGGGGAGGGAGAGGGTCAGGCCGGAGCCCGAGCCGCTCGTGCTCACGCCCACCGAGACCCCACCCACCGAAACAGGCGGGGTGCTGGGAACCGGCGGCGCCGGGAGCGGCACGGTCATCGTGGTGGTCGTCGTCGTGGTGGTCGTGCTCCCGCTCGTCGGGTTGCCGGGGCTGTCCACCGTCGGGGGCACCGCGCGGCCAGCCGGCGTCGGCAGCGTTGGGGGCGCAGTGCGGGCCGCCGGCGTCGGCGGACTGGTCGCTCCCGCCACCGAGCTCCCGCTCTTTCCGACAGGAAGGGCCGGAAGCGAGGGGGACGTCGAGACAGCGGCGGCGGCCGCGGTCGCGGTGACGCCGTCGAGGAGCGACGTGATCCCACTGGTGTCCGACCACAGCGAACTGCCGGCCCCGCTGAGTCCCGGCAGGCCCGAGGCCGGGAGAGCACCGGGTGGCACGGGAAGCGACGTGGTCGGCATCAGCGACCTCGGATCTGCCAACGTCACCGTCACTTCGGTGATCGTGCCGGCCAACGAGGCGACGAGACCCGCGAAGGCGCCCGTGGGCTCGGTCGACAGCGTGTGGACGCTGCCCAGAGCGGTCGTGAGACAGTCGACGACACCACCCAACCCGAGATCGCACGTGGTGGCGCCGCACCCCGGTCCGGAGCCCGGACCCGCGATCGATCCGGTGCCCGACGTCGTGCCGCCCGCCAGGTCCGCCGGGGTGCCCGGCAGCGGCGTCGCGAACAGCGAGCCCGTTCCGGCGGTCAGCCACTGCACCGCCGCCACGCCCTGGGTGCGTGAGCCCGAAGGCGACGAGATCGAGGCGGTCGCGACGCCCGCCGAGCCGCCCGCCGACGAAGCGGCGTCGTGGGCCTGGTTGGCCGCGGCGGCCAACGACTGGTCCCGTGAGGTGGAAGACGCCAAGTTGTGTGCCGCCACGGGGTTGACGGCGACGTACCCACCGAGACCGCCGAGAAAGGCGCCCACCGCAGCGAAAGCCAACCCACCCGCCCCCACCAAGGTGGCGTTGCGGTAGCGCGCGAACCCCGTCGGTCCCTCGGCCCCCGCCGGCGCGTCCTCGACGGCCGTCGGGTCCGTGTGCGCCTCCGCGGGCGCGTCAAGCTCGACATGGATCGGTGCGTCCGCGGCGTGTGTGCCCGCGGAGCTGGACTCCGCCATGCGCCTCTCGTCGTGCATCTCGTCGAAGCTCACCTACATCCGGCCTCCTCACCACCCGCACCTGGGTTCTCATGATGAAAACGTGGATGCGCAGCGGCCCTTGCGGTCGGCTACCGGCTCGGATCGACCACTCCCGTGCCCGGCAGGTCAGCCCACGTTCCAGCTCCCGATGGTCACCACGGAGCCGTGAACAGGGAGGACGACCGTCATGGCGTGCTCCCCGGGGGCGGAGCCCCCCGAGAGCGCCACGGAAGTGCGCAGGACCACCTGGTCAGGGGACCCGCCCGAGGAGTCGATCTCGACGTCGAGCGGGGCCTCGTGCCCGGTGACCACCGCCCCGGTCAGCCCCGGTGGGATGGGCAGGTTGGGCGCCAGCGCGCCCCACCACCCGGTCTGCTCCTGGGACGCGGCATGGAGTCCGCCGAAGTACGTCTCGAGCGCCGCTGCCTCCAATGAGAGCGGGCCGGGCGACTGGGCGAAGGCCACGGAGGCGTCAACCAGGTTCATCGTCCCCATGGGCGCCTCGTTCTGCTGGAGGGTCAGCCCCTGCGCCTGCAGCGCCATCGGCGCCGAGGTCGTGTAGTCGGTGGACGCCACCGTCCGCACGAACTGCGCCCCCTCGTCGAGGTTGCCACCTTTGGCGACAGCGCCCACCTCGGACGCCCGGATGAGCAGGCGGTCGGGCGTAAAGAAGAGCGCATTAGGCGGCCAGCAGGTGTCCAGTACCAGGCTCGGCCCGGTGGTGTTCGACACCGGTGAACCGGCCGGGACGACCTGCTGCGCGCTCACCTCGAACTTCACGGTGTTACACGCAGTCTGATACGTGATCACGTCACCCGGCTCGAGCTGGTTCAGGTGCACGAAGTAGCTCACGTCATGCGCCAGGAAGACCGCCGCGCCGTCGATCCCTGGCCAGACCGACTGGGCGGCGTGCCCGACGGCAACGTTGAGCTCCTGATCGTCGGTGCCTTCCTCCACGGGCGCACTGAGGTTGAGCGCCGGGATGGTCAGCATGCCCGAGAGCTGGCCCGGCTGGACCCCGGCCACCTGGCACGAGGCGCCGTGGCTCTGCGCCGCGATCTTGGCCATCGCGGCCCGCTCGCTCCCGAGCAGCACCGCCTGCGCGTGATGTTGATGCTCCTGATGGGCCAAGGCGTAGCTGGCGGCGAAGATAGCGGCGAAGAGGAGCACTACACCGACAAGCGTGACGCTGACCCGTCGCACGTCACGGAGCGCCATCACCGCTCCGTCTCGACCGCTTCGGGCCGCACCTGCTCGGAACGGGATTCCGCCACCCCGTTCCGAGCAGTTCGCAGCACCGGCTCCCGCTTCATCTTCCTCTCCCACCAGATCCTCCGAAGATCTTCGTGCGTGGTCCTGTTGCCGGGCCGGAGTGACGGACACCGGTCCTCGTCGCGTTATCGGTCGGTCACGACGTGCCGTTGCCGCCGCCGGGCCGGCCCCCGAGACCGGAGGGGGAACGGAGGAGGTCCCGAAGGCCGGGCCCGGTGGCGAGCCGCCGTCCGACCCGAAGGCGTGGACCGGTTGCGATGGCTCACGGGCCACCACGTCGGCGGTTGGTCTGGTTGAGCGAGCGAGCAAACGAGGCGATGCGACGCCGGCCGATCAGCAGCACTCCGGCCAGACCCATGCCCGCCATCACGATGACGGGAAGCGTCCCGGCCCAGTACTCGCCGGTGTGCACACTGGTCACGTCAGGCACGGCGGCAGGGGGAGCGGCGGGACTCGCCGTGGCGGGCGACGTGGCGACGGCGGGCGCGGTGGTGCCCGTGACACTCACGTCGCCGAGGTTCAGGCCGACGCCGCCCTGCAGGGCACTGAGCAGGCCGAGGTTGAGGACGCCCACCTTGGCGCCGGCCGTCGTGCCCGGGGCCGTGGTGTCGCAGGTAAGCGGGTTCCCGCCAGGCGTGTAGCCGATGATTCCGGTCAGGAGGCTTCCGAGCGCGGAGCCGAGCGTGCTACCAGCCCCGGCCTTCGACAGGATCTGGTTGACCAGGCTGATCAGCTGCGTGATGGTGACGAACGCCGGGAGCGAGCCGTTGACCGAGTACGACGCGAGGCCGGCGTTGCAGCTGGGCGTCACCCTGCCGGTGCTGCGGTCGAGGGCGACCGAGGCGGTGGTCGGCGCCACCTGGAGCTGGGCGAGGCCGAAGAGGTTGACGTCGACGCTGTGCTGCGTCACCGAGTCCGTGACGACGGTGCCGCTCGTGCTCACCGATGACGTCGACCCGCCCAGGTCGATGCTCAGCGGCGGGACGGTCGTGGCGTGGGCAATGCTGAGGCCGAGCGCCTGGTTCAGGATCCCGGTGACGAGACCCGTCACCGGCGAGGCGCCCTTGGCCTTGTCGAGCTGGGTCAGCAGCCCGCTCAGCACCGAGCACTCGCCGCTGACGTCGCTCCCAGCCGCGACGCTCGTGGGGTTCAGAGCGAGGTTCGCCGGCAGAATGGCGTTCACGGTGCCCAGGAACGACCGCACCGACGGTGAGAGCGGGTTGGAGTGTGACCCGGCGGTGCTGGAGGCGGACGGGACGTCGTTGCACACCGACGACGCGAACAGCGACGGCCCACCCAGCACGCTCTGCAGGACATCGGTCAGGCTCAGGCTGATCGACGTGTTGGCCAGGCTGCCGGTGCCCGACGCGCTCGGGTTCCCGCTGGCGTCTTCGGAAGCCGATGCCGCGCCGCACGCGACGTTGACGTTGATCAGGCCCGTGTCGATCGGGACCGGGCAGGCGCGCGACGCCGTGGGGGTGGCGGTCACACCGTCCCCCTGGGCCACGGCGTCCTGCGTGCTGGTCAACGCAGGGCCCGACAGTGAGGCGGACGCGCTCGTCGGGCACGGGTTCGTCGAGGACGCGGTCGAAAGGCACGCACCGGTACCGGATGCCTCGGCCACCGGTACGTCACTGGCGCCGGCCTCCGAGCCACCCCCGGCGAATTGCAACCTGTTGAGGAGGTCGAGCGACACGAATCCCGCGTTGGACTGGACGCTCCACTGGCCGGTCTGCGCCCCCGCGCCGGAGGCCGCGGCGCACAGCGCCATCGTGGCCGTCAGCCCGACGACGGCGATGCTGATCCGACCTCCCATCTGCCTCCTCTGACCCTCCCCCGCGACGCGGAGGTCTCTCTGCCTTCGTGGATAAAACGGGGGACTCAGCCGAACCTTTCGCCTCCCGGTGGAAAATTCGCGCTCGTCACCCCCGTGTGAGGCGCAAGCCGTGCATTACTCCGGAGCGCAGGGTCGGTTGGCACATGCCAGTCGTCCCGTACTGTTGCCCGGCAATGCCCGCGTCCCACGTCGTGCTGCTGCTCCTGGGTGGGCTCGGTGCCGGTATCTTCAACGGCGTCGCCGGCGGGGGCAGCCTGATCTCGTTTCCGATCCTGCTCGGGCTCGGCTACCCGGCTCTCACGGCGAACATCACCAACACCATCGGGATCTGGCCCGGCTACGTGGCGTCCGCGGCCGGCTATCGCCAAGAGATCGGCGATCAGTCGCATCGCCTTATCCGGCTGACGCCGATCGCCCTGGCGGGCGGGGTCGCCGGCGCGCTGCTCCTGCTCACCACGTCTGCGGCGACCTTCGAGGACGTGGTTCCCTGGCTCGTGCTGGGGGCCGCCGCCCTGTTCGCCGTGCAACCGGCCCTGCGGCGTGCCCTTGACCGGGGTTCGGCCCACCCCCGCACCCGTCCCGTGCTGCTGGTGGTGGGGGTGTTCGCCGCGTCGGTCTACGGCGGCTATTTCGGCGCCGCCATGGGCGTGATGCTCCTGGCCATCTTGGGCTTGGCACTCCCCCTCTCCATTGCCCACACCAGCGGACTGCGCGCCGTCCTCTCGATGATCGTCAACGGCATTGCCGCCGTGGTCTTCCTCATTCACGGCGGGCTCGCCTGGGAGGCGGTGGGCCTGCTGGCCGCGGGCAGTCTCGTCGGTGGCTACGCCGGCGCGCGCCTGGCCCTCGCCCTCCCCGCGCCCGCCCTGCGCGTCGTGGTCATCGTCATCGGGGTGGGCACGGCGGTGAAGCTCCTGGTCTGACCGCGGACCAGCGTCAGTCGACGGCCAGCGGGTAGGTGCCGACCACGGCGTGCGACAACTGGCGGCGCGCCGCGCCCCGCGCCTCGTCGGCCGCGCCGAGTTCGATCGGCGCAAGGCGCACGCGCGTCCCGGGTGCGCACTGTCCCAGGAGACCGTGGTCGGCGGATGCCACCACCGCCAGCACGGGGTAGCCGCCGAGCGTGGCGTGGTCGGGCATGAGGACGACCGGATCACCGTCCGGTGGCACCTGCACCGCGCCGGTGACGACGCCCTGGGAGTCGAGGTCTCCCCCGCCAGACCGGCCTCGTAACGCGAACACACCCGGCTCGGGGCGAAGGCGGATGCCGACGCGGTTGGACGTCGGCTCCACCACGAAGACCCCACCGGTGAGCTGCGCCAGCGCATCGGGATCGAATTGCTCGGCATGCGGACCGGGCAGGACACGCAGCTCGACGGGTGCCCCGGGGTCGAGCTCGGTGGCGCAGCCCCACACGAGATGGTCCCCGAGCGGCGGCGCCCAGGCTCCGGCGTGCAGCAGATCCCCCGCGGCGAGCGGCCCGGCGCCGAGCCCGGTCAATTCATCCGTGGCGGAGCTCCCGAACCACTCGGGTCCGAGGAAGCCGCCCGCCACCGACAGGTAACTGCGGCACCCCCCGCGCAGGCGACCGACCTCGACCACCTGGCCCGCGGCCAGCGGCAGCAGCTGGCCGGCTTGCTCGGCAGTGCCGTCGACGCGGACCTCAGGCGCACCTCCCACCGCGGCCACATGGCACGCGCCGAGGCAGCGCAGCCGGGTCCCGCCCACGGTGAGTTCGAGCGTGGCGGCGCCCGTTTCGTTGCCGACCAGTCGGTTAGCCAGCTCGAACGACACCGGATCGGCCGGACCGGCACCGGGGACCCCGGCCGCGGCGACGCCACGGCGCCCACCGTCCTGAACCACGGCGCGCAGGCCGGGGGCGACGACCTCGAAAACCGTTCGCGCGCCCGATGGCAGCGACCATGGCGGCGGCACCACCGACTCCGGTTCGAGGGACTCGTCCACGCGGGCCACGGTGAAGCGGACCATGTCGCCCGGTGCGAGCACGGCGTAGGGAGGATGTTCCGGCGTGAACAGAGCAACACCGGTACGCCCGACGAGGTGCCAGCCACCCGGCGAGGCGGTGGGATAGACCGCGGCACGGCCGTTGGCGACCGCCACCGACCCGGCGGGGACGACCGGTCGAGGCCTGGGCCGCCGGGGCACCCGCTCCAACGGGCTCGGGAGGCCCTCGAGGTAGGCGAACCCTGGGGAGAACCCCGTCACGGCGACGGTGAGCGGCTGTGTCGTAAGCAGTGCCGCCACCTCGTCAGGCCGGCAGCCGGCCAGTGCGGCCACCTCGCCGAGGTCGGGGCCGTCGAAACGGCACGGGACGGTCAGCAAGCGCCTCGGTCCGGCCCTGTGATCGGAAGGGCCGCGTCGGGCCAGATCGACCCGCACCGCTTCCATCGCGGCTTGGAGGGACGAGAGCTGCGTGGCGGGGTCGCTCGCGTGGACCATGACGGTGGCGGAACCGCACAACACGTCCGCCGCACCAGCCAGCCGCGTGACGAGCTCCAAAGCCAGTGCCCGGGCCGACGCCGCATCGGCGACACCGATCAGGTAGGCGCGGTCACCGAGGGGCCGTACCTCCCCGACCGGGACGGACGGGGTCATGCACGCAGTGGCGCGACCACATCGATCCCCTCGTCGGCCATGACCCGCCGGACCGCCGTCGCCATGGGTACCGCCCCGGGGGTGTCGCCGTGGATGCACAGCGTGTCCACCCAGAGCGTGAGCACCGACCCATCGCCGGCGACCACCGCGCCGCGGGCCAAGCTGAGGGCCTGCGCCGCCGCTGCGCCGGGCTCTGCCAGCACGGCGCCCGGCGTAGCCCGGTCGACCAGCCCGCCGTCGGGCCGGTACGCCCGGTCGCAGAAGCCCTCCTCGCACGCGCGGACGCCGTCGCGCAGCGCCATCGCCACGGCGCGGCAGCCCGAAGGCAGCACCAGAGCAACATCCCCGCCGGCGCTGGCGCGCGCCGCATCACGGAAGGTCTCGTAGACGGCGCCGCCTTTGGCCACCTCTTCGTAGAGCGCCCCGTGGGCCTTCACCGAGTCCAGGGCCGTGCCGACCCTCCGGCAGATCCGATCGAGCGCCTGCAGCTGCTCGGACAGTGACTCGCCGAGCTCGCCCCGGTCGATCTCCATAGGGTTGCGCCCGAAGCCGGCGCGGTCCGGGTAAGAGGGATGGGCGCCGACCCGGACTGCGTGCGCCACCGAGGCGGTCACGGTGGCCGTCATGGACTCATCGTCCCCCGCGTGTCCGCCACAGGCGACATGGACCGACGTCACGAACTCGAGGAGCGCGCGTTCCACGTCGATCCCTGGCGCTGAAGTCGCTTCGCCGACGTCGGCGTTGAGATCGATGGTCCTTTTGTGCGCCACGGTCTCAGCCAGCCTCGAGCTGGTCCACGACGATCCCGTCGCGGTAGACCACGCGCTGGTTGCGGCGCGTGGGCACGCGGGCTCCGCCGAGGATGGAGCCAGTCATGTTGAGGGGGTCCGCTCCGGCCACCACGACCTGTTCCCCGTGGGCACCCCGGCGATGCGTCGCCTGCAGCTCGTCGAACGCCTCTGGGAGCGCGTACTGCTCACCCGAGAGCCCGGCGACGAAACGGCCGCCGAGTACGAGCCCTCGCGCCTCCATTCGCCGCAAGGCCCACACGACCTCGCGCCACGGCACCTTGAACGATTCCCGACTCCACAGTTCCCAGGCGACGACGCCCCAGCGCATCAGCAGCTGTTGCGCCACGGTCTCGGCCAGCGCCTCGTTGCCGGGCAGGAGCACACCGTCGTCGACAGCCGGTGCACCGAGAACCTCGGGCCCGGGCAGCAGCGACCATCGACCTTCGCCGATACCGGTCCCCACGGGCGCGCGGCGCCGCGCCAGGCGGCCCGAGGGACGGCGCACCGTGCGGGTGCGCCAGCGGTCACGGGCCGAAAGCAGTGCGCGCACCGCCGAGAAGGCGTCGGCCGTGACGAGGCCCCGGGCAACCAGGTCCCATAGGCCCTCGTCCACCTCGGCCGGGAGCCGCCTGGTGAGCGGTGCCAGTTCCGGGCGGAAGCAGGCGCCGCGCACTCGTAATGCTGCAAGCACGTCGGCGGCCGCGCCGACCTCTGGCTCGGGCGCGAGCGATCCGGCGCGCACGGCGCGGAGCATGTCTTCAAGGTCGTCGCGCACCACGAAGGCGAGCGGCGTAGCCGGCGACGGTGTCCCGCTGCGCCCGGTCCGCTCGGCCCGCGGCGTGAGCCGCCCCCACACGACCTCACCGGACAAGCAGAGCTCATCGAGCCAGCGGGCGTCGTAACCGGTGACCCGGGCGGGCAGGATCTGCGCCTCCCACTCGGCCGCGGGCGCCTCGATTCCCTGCAACTGCTCGAGCACCTCGAGCAGCCCCGCCCGGCCCTCGACGCGACTGTCGGGCGTCGTGTGCTGCCAGTGCGTCAGGAAGCGCACGTACTCTGCGATGGGTACCGCGTCGACCAGACCCCGGCGGCGGCTGCGACTGGCTCCGTGGAGGCGTACCAGGAGATTGCGGGCACACCAGCGACCGTCGGGCAGCTCGATGGCGGCTCCCCTGCCCTCCAGGCGGGCCAGAGCCGTACGGGCCCGGGCCGGCGAGAGTGGCGCTCCCATCGGCGCTCCCGGGGGCAGCGCTGCGTCCGCCACCAACTGGTCGACCGTCACGGGGCCTGCCAGCTGCAGGTGCCCCGCCGCACAATCCGTTGCCGCGTCGTCGTCACTCCCGAGCGCCACCGCTGCCTCGTGGCGCTCCGTGGCCACCCAGCAGTCGTTGACCACCATCGCGCGGCCGTCGGCGGCCAGCGCGCCGTACCACTGCTCCCATTCCCGGTATGGCCGCGCCGCGACGAGTGAGAGCAGGAGGTCGTGCAGCTCGTCGGCGTTGCGCAGTCGAGGGCGGACCTGGTCGATCACGACGGACACGGCAACGGGATCGAGCGCGGCCAACTCCGAGGCCGGGACCGGCAGCCCGTCGGGTCCCAGCTGGCCCAGGCCGCGCCGAAGTGAGAGCGCCCGTGTGCGCCGCTCCTCGAGCGGCGCGTCGTCAAGGTAGGTGAAGGGTCGCCCGCTCAAAATTGCATGGGCGAAGGGGGAGGGCTCCGACGACTCAACCGTGTGCACCGCAATGGCACCAGACTCGACCCGGGCCCACAACTCCACCAGCCCCTCCACGGAGAGTCCCTCATGCAGGCAGTCGTGGACTGTCTGGCGCGCCAGCACGTGGTCGGGCACCCCGACGGGTCCCGGCGGCGCGTTCTCCTGACAGGCGGCCAAACCCGGCCACACGGCAGCCAGCAGGTCATCGGCTTCCATCCGCTGGAGATGGATGGGCCGGCGTTTGCCTCCGTTCATGCGGGGCAGCACGAGGGCGCGATTGAGGTTCCAGCGCCAGCGCGCGCCGAGCATGGGATGGAGCAGCACGGCCTGGGTCAGGACCTCGGGTGCCTGGGCGCTGCGCAGCATCGATTGCACCCGGCTGAGCGGGAAGCTGTGTTGGGGTCCGAGCGAGAGGACGACGGTGTCGTCGTCCGCCGCCGCCTGGAGTTCGAAGTCGAAGGAGACGCAGAACCGCTTGCGCAGCGCCAAGCCAAGCGCCCGGTTGATGCGGCCCCCGAACGGCGCATGGATGATCAGTTGCGATCCCTCGCTCTCGTCGAAGCAACGCTCAACGACGAGCCGCTCGCGGGTTGGCAGGTGGCCCAGAGCCGCCAAGCCGGCGGCGCAGTAGGCGACGACCTGTTGCGCGACCTCGGCGGACACCCCGGTTCGTGCGCGTACGAGTTGGCGCGCTCCGTCGCCGTCGTGTGCCTGCAGGAGGGGTTCCAGGGCACGGCGCAAGTCACTCACCGCCTCGGAGAGCTCGGCGGTACGGGCCGGGGCCTCACCCAGCCAGAAGGGGATGGTCGGTGGCAGGTCGCCCGCATCGTGGACCCGGACGGTGCCGACCTCCACCTTGGCCACCCGCCACGAGTGCGTGCCCAGGAGGAAGATGTCTCCCGCGGTCGCCTCGACCGCGAAGTCCTCATGGACAGAGCCAACCGTCACCCCGTCGGGGTCGAGCACCACGCGGTAGTCACCCGTCTCCGGGATGGCACCGCCGCCGGTGAGGGCGGCCAGACGCGCACCCCGCCTGGCGCGCAGCCGCCCGTTGACGCCGTCGAAGTGCAGGTGCGCACCGCGGCGGCCCCGCCCGGTCTCGATCCCCCAGCTGGCCAGCGCAACGACGTCGTCGAAGTCCTTCCGGGACAGCTCCGCATACGGGGCCGCTTGCCGCGTCATGGTCCACATCGCCTCGACGTCGCGCTCGTCGGTCGCGGCCACTTCCGCAACCAGCTGCTGGGTCAGCACGTCGAGCGGGGCGACCGGTGGTTCGAGCAGGTCGAGTCGGCCCTCCCGAACAGCGCCGAGGAGGGCGGTGCACTCGACGAGCTCGTCCCGTGTCGTCGGGTACAGGCGACCCGCCGGTGTCCCGTCGCGATGGTGGTTGGCCCGGCCGACTCGTTGGAGGAAGGTGCCGATGGCACGGGGCGACCCGATTTGGCACACGAGCTCGACCGGGCCGACGTCGATCCCCAACTCGAGCGATGCCGTGGCCACCAGCGCACGGAGGTCACCAGCCCGCAAACGCGTCTCGACGATGCGCCGGCGCGCGGCCGAGAGGCTCCCGTGGTGGGCGGCAACCAGGAGCGAGGCGTCGACGTCGCCGTCTGCCGTTTCGTCCTCGCCAAGCCGCTCGGCCAGTTGATGGGCCACGCGTTCGGCCATCTTGCGCGTGTTGACGAACACCAGGGTCGTGCGGTGATGACGGGTGTGGTCCGCGATCCGGTCGAGGATGTCCGACATCTGGCCGCCACTCATGACAGCCTCGAGCTCGGTGGAGGGCAGCTCTATGGCCACTTCCAGGTCACGGGCGTGGCCGCAGTCGATGATCACCGTCGGTGGCCGGTCGTCGTGCACGCCCGAAAGCAGGCGCGCCACCAGGTCGAGCGGCCGCTGCGTCGCCGAGAGACCGATGCGCTGGAGACGGCCCCCGCTCTCGGTCACGAGAGCGTCGAGTCGTTCGAGGCTCAGTGCCAGATGGCTGCCCCGCTTGTCGCGGGCAAGCGTGTGGACCTCGTCGACGATCACGGTCCGCACGCCGCGCAGGAGCGTCCGTGATGAAGGCGCTGTCAGGAGGAGGTAGAGCGACTCCGGCGTCGTGACGAGCAGGTCGGGCGAATGCTTCTTCATGGCGGCCCGCTCGGCCGCCGGCGTGTCCCCCGTCCGGATGGCGACGCGCAGTCCCGGATCGGCGAAACCGAGCCGGGTGGCCTCTTCCCGGATCTCGGAAAGTGGAACGTGAAGGTTCTCGTGGACGTCGACCGCGAGGGCCCGCAGTGGGGAGATATAGAGGACCTCGGGCGCGCCCCGGGTGCACGATCCTGCCTCGGCGGCGCGATAGGCGGCATCGATGGCGACGAGGAACCCGGTGAGCGTCTTGCCTGAACCCGTCGGTGAGGCCACCAGGACGTCGCTCCCCGCAGCGATATGGGGCCAGGCCGCCGACTGTGGTGGAGTCGGGCCGGCCGGGAAGCGCCGGGAGAACCAGCTTGCAACGGCCGGGTGGAAGAGCGACTCGGGCGGGGCGTCGGGCACCCCCCTATTCCACCAGGATGTAGTGACGTCCGACGACACGCCCGCCGGCGGCGCCCGTCAGGCGGGCGGTCGGCGCCCCCAACAGGAGATCATCGGGGGCTGGGCCAGATCGAGAACGCCGGCCGCCACGTTGGCCAGGTGCTGGGTGATCTCGTCCTCCGTGGCAATGCCGTGGTCGAGGAATTGGTCCCGGATGAGGGTGATGGTCGCCGCCTCGAGATAATTGCAGGCCGGGTCGCTCACCGGGAAGGCGGCGTCGGCTCCCACCTGGAGCAGGCCGGCCGCCCGGAGGCGGCGCGGCAGCGAACGCCCGTAGGCCAAGTCCACCCCGCGTTCGGCCAGCAGTGAGCGAAATCCCCGGCGGAGCCGGTTGGCCAGCACCTCCGGAGGTCCGATCTCCTCCAGACAGCTCAGGGGTTGCAGGGCCGGATCGGCGTCCTCAACCAGCAGGAACCCGCCTGGCCGGAGTGCCGCGACCATGTTGGCCAGGGCAGCGTCGCGCTCGGGCACATGCACGAGGACGAGCCGGGCGTGGACCAGGTCGAATGCCCCGCCCGGCGGTGGGTCGGCCGCCACGTCGTGCTCGAGGACCTCGACGTTGGGTGCGGTGAGCCCGCCGGCCCAGGCCAGGTTGATGTCGGTGGCGAGCACATGCCCCGCTCGGCCGACCCGGTCGGACAGGTAGCCCACCACAGACGTCCCACCCGCTCCCACTTCCCAACAGCGCCAACCGGGGGCCAGACCCAATCCGTCGAGATGCCGGAACGTGGAAGGGTCGAAGAGGGTGGTGAAGGCGGTGAAACGGTCCATCGCCTGAGGGGCGTCGTTGGAGAGGAGGTAGCGCTCGCCGTTCATGGCGTGGGGGTGCGCGCCGGTGCGAGGTCGTGCGACGTGCCCACGTAGCGGTCGAGCACGTCGGCCACTTCGGCTCGTCCCTCCTCAATCAGGCTCGCCGTCGCGGAGAAATCGCGGTACTGGCCCGAGGGCTCGCCTCCCCCGCTGAAGACGACCACCTCGACGCCGGGCGGGAGCAACGCCAGCTCACGGACGAATCGGGCGTGCACGGCGACGAAGAAGGCCGTCAGAGCCGCTTCGGCAGGACGGCGCGGCGGTGGCGGGTGGAAGTGCAACGGCCCGCACAGCAACACGTAGATGCGGTCACAGCCGGCTGAGAGCGCCCGGCTTATGGGCACGTTGTTGACGACACCGCCATCGACGAGCACATCACCGTCGATGGAGACTGGCGGGAAGATGGATGGGATGGCCGAGGACGCCAGGATGGCCTCGACGGCCGGACCGTGGCCGATCCAACGCTCCCTGCCGTCGGTGAGCGACGTCGTCACCACCTCGATCGGGATGGTGGCGTCCTCCAGGTTCTCGTAGTCGATCCCGGCCTCGATGATTGCCCGCAGCCCGGTGTTGGCGTGCACCGCGGGACGCTTCTGGAAGAACGCCCACGGGCCGTCGAACGCGCCCCGGGGAAAGATGTCCGTTCCTTTCACATCGCGCCAGATGGCAGCCATGCGTCCGATGTTCTCGAGGGTCGGGTGACCGGCGTAGGACGCGCCGTTGATCGCTCCGACCGACGCGCCGAAGACCCGATCGGCTCGGATGTCGCGCCGGATGAGCTCCTCGAGCATGCCCACCTGGACGGCACCGCGGCTGCCGCCGCCGGCGAGCACGAACGCGGTGCGCCGCGGTGCGGCGTGGTCTCGACTCTCCGAAAGATGATGCCGTCGCGCCCATCGGGCGCGTACGCGGTCAGCGAAGGTGGGCGACGGTGCGCCCTCGAAGTGGTTGGCATCACTCATGGCGTTGCTCCGGGCGGATCCGAGGGTGGCGACCCCCTCGCCT
Organism: uncultured Acidimicrobiaceae bacterium; assembly: GCA_963755375.1. Classification (GTDB taxonomy): domain Bacteria; phylum Actinomycetota; class Acidimicrobiia; order Acidimicrobiales; family RAAP-2; genus Bog-473. The sequence continues at coordinate 2,864,008 of CAVWKG010000016.1, forward strand.
CTTGGCGTTCACGCCACGCCTGTCGCCCGGCAAGATCGTGGCGCACCGCCCAGATGATCACGATCACCACGAGCGCGACCATCGCCACCACGAAGATCCCGAAGATGACGAAGAAGGCGGCGTTGCCGGCCGACGCCAGCAGGATCGCGGGTGCCATGACATCTCAGGGTAGAGGAGTGTCACACCCTCTGGGCACACTGCTCCGATGGTCCTCGTAGCCCCACGTCCGCTGCTCGGGCCCGCCCGCCAGGGTGACGCGTCGGCGGATCCTGGCACAGGAGGAGAGGTCCTGGCGCTGCTGCGCGGCGACGCGACGGCTCGGCCGTGCTTCGACCCGGGGCTGGCCGGAGGGCTGCGGGCCTGGCTCGAGGATGCCGCCTACGACATCGTCGTGGCGCGTGGCGACCACGCGCCGCCGCTCTTCCTCGGAGCGCGCCAGCTGCTGGGGTCGCAGGACGAGCGGCCCGTCGAAGAGAGCATGACCGACCAGCAGGTCCTCTCGCGACTGGCGCACGCGCTGTTGCGCCAGGTTGTACACGCCGAAGAGATCATCGACCCGCTGGGGGACGCGGTCGAAGCATTGCGGGCCGCCGAGGACGACGCAGAGGTACGTCATGTCGAGTCGCTCTCGGAGGAAGCGCGTACCGTCCTCTCCGAGACTCTCGCGGTCCATGCCCGACACCTGACCGCATTGGTCCCGCGGTTTGCACCGGGCTGGATGCCGCGGACCAACGACCGCGTCGCCATCCCGCTCGGAGGGGGTCGGGTCGTCCTCCACGGGGTTTTCGACCTTGTCGTTGGACTGCCGCAGCCGGGCACTGCGTCGCTGTGCGCGCTCGGTCTTTCGACCGGCGGACCCTGGGTGGCAGAACGGCGGTCATTGCACTACCTGTCTCTGCTGGAGACCCTGCGCAGCGGTACTCCCCCGTTCCGGCTGGCGCTGCTCGAGTCCGCCTCCGGCCGATACGGCGTCGAGGACGTGCGCGAGGAGCATCTCCGGGCCATCGCCTCGCACCTCGCCGCCTGGCTCGCCCGGGCCAGCACCGTCAATGGATAACCGCCTCATGGACGCGTTGGTGGCACCCGTCCCGGCCGTCGACGCCACGTCCTGGCGGGCCGCTCTCGAGGAGGCAAAGTCAAAGTTGGCGGGCCTGGCCGTTCGGCGCGCCGGAGCGGTCCGCTTCCGTGTCACCGATCACGAGGTGCGCACCGCCTTCGGAAACGAGGCGGCCGATCCAGGTCACGCCGAGCCGTTCGCCTGGTCCGCACGAAACGCCCGCCGATCCATCGGGGTGGCCGCAGTTCGCCTGTTGATCGGGGGCGGCGCGCGCTCCCCGCTCGAGGCGGTGCGGTACAAGCTGGCCGAATCATCTCGGTGGGTGCGTGATGGCAGCTCGTGCGCCTCGCAGCTCGACCGCTGGGTCGACGGCCTCCCACCGGCCGGCCGCGCCGCCGTTGGTGCCGAGGCCGTGACGTGGGCCACCCGCCTCTGGTGCGCCCTCGACTGGTCCGCATTTGCGTCGGCACCAGCCATCGGCCGCGACCACTGGTGGGACAGCCCTCATTCGGCGCTCCTCGCTCTCCGCGGGCGCGCCGACGTGCGCACGGCGCATTCGCACCTCGTCGTGCTGTCCGGGCCGCGCCGTGACTCCGTGCGCGCCGAACTCGCTCTCGTCACCCTGGTCGAGTCCCTCCGCCTGCGTGGCGACGAGGTCCCCGGCCGGCTGGTCGGGTGGTGGCCCGATTCCGGCCATCTGGTGCGGGTCGAACCCGAACCGGCGGTCCTCACGCTCGGCACTGAGGGGGTGGAGCTGGCACTGGGCAGTGCAGGAACGTCGCTTCGATCGGCCGCCTGAGGCACCCACCCCGGGTCATCTATCGTTGGTCCCCCCATGGAGACCCGCGAAGACATCAGGAACGTGGCCATCGTTGCGCACGTCGACCACGGCAAGACGACCCTGGTCGACGCGCTCCTGCGCCAGACCGGCGCTTTCGGCGCGCATCAGGAGCTCACCGACCGGGTGATGGACTCCGGCGATCTCGAACGCGAGAAGGGCATCACCATCCTGGCCAAGAACACTGCCGTGCGCTGGGGCGGAGTGAAGTTGAACATCGTCGACACACCGGGACACGCGGACTTCGGGGGCGAGGTCGAGCGTGGGCTGACCATGGTCGACGGCGTTCTCCTGCTGGTGGACGCATCCGAGGGCCCCTTGCCGCAGACCCGCTTCGTCCTGCGCAAGACGCTGGAGGCCCGGCTCCCCGTCGTGCTCGTGATCAACAAGGTCGACCGGGCCGACGCGCGCATTGCCGAGGTCGTGCACCAGGTGGAGGAGCTGTTCCTGGACCTGGATGCCGACGAAGACCAGATCGACTTCCCGATCCTCTACGCCAACGCCAGGGCGGGTTGGGTCAGCACCGAACCCGGAGTGGAAGGGAGCAACGTCGAGCCGCTGTTCCGGTCCATCATCGGGCACGTTCCGCCCCCCTCCTTCGACAAGTCGGCCGGGACCCAGGCCCTGGTCTGCAACCTCTCCGCCTCTCCGTATGTGGGCCGGCTGGCCATCTGCCGAGTGCACAACGGCACGCTCGTGAAGGGCAGCACCGTGGCATGGTGCCGGCTCGACGGCACGGTCGAGAGGGCCAAAATCACTGAACTCTATGTGACAGAGGCGCTCGACCAGGTGCCGGCGGAGTCAGCGGGCCCGGGCGAGATCGTCTCGGTCGCCGGTCTGGCGGAGGTCACCATTGGCGAGACGCTCGCCGACCCTGAACGTCCGGTCGCGCTGCCCGCGATCACCGTCGACGAGCCCAGCTTGGCGATGACGATCGGCATCAACACGTCACCCCTGTCGGGTGCGGACGGCACGAAGTTGACGGCCAGACTGCTCAAGGCCCGCCTCGACGCGGAGTTGGTGGGCAACGTGGCCATCAGGGTGGCTCCGACCGACCGCCCCGACATGTGGGAGGTAATGGGCCGGGGCGAGTTACAACTGGCCGTCCTGGTCGAGACCATGCGGCGCGAGGGATTCGAGCTCACGGTGGGAAAGCCGCAGGTCGTCACCCGCGAGATCGACGGGAAGGTGCACGAGCCCGTGGAGCGGGTGAGCGTCGACGTGCCCGACGAGTATCTCGGCGTGATCACCCAGCTGTTGGCGCTGCGGAAGGGCACCATGCTCGAGATGGTCAACCACGGAACGGGCTGGGTGCGATTCGACTACCGCGTTCCGGCCCGGGGCCTGATCGGGTTCCGGACCGAGTTCCTGACCGAGACCCGGGGCACGGGGATCCTCCACCATGTGTTCGACGGGTGGGAGCCCTGGCATGGCGACCTGCGTACCAGGCGCAACGGGTCGATGGTGGCCGATCGGCGCGGCGTGACGACCACGTTCGCGTTGATGAACCTCCAAGAGCGCGGGACGCTGATCATCGGCCCGGCCGAAGAAGTCTACGAGGGCATGATCGTCGGGGAGAACGCGCGGGCGGAGGAGATGGACGTCAATCCGACCAAGGAGAAGAAGCTGAACAACATCCGTTCGGCGACGGCCGAGGACTTCGAAAGGCTTACGCCCGCCATGACGTTCTCGCTCGAACACGCGCTGGAATTCATCAGCGAGGACGAGTGCGTCGAAGTCACCCCCAAAGCGGTGCGGCTGCGGAAGGTGCTCCTTGATCAGGCGATCCGGGGACGGTTGCGCAGCCGGGCGCGCGACGCGGCACAGCGTGAGCAGTCGTCCAAGGGGTAGCGAAAGGGGTCACGTGTGGTGACCGCACGGAACGAGGGCTTCGATCACATGACAATCGTGGTCACCGACCTCCAGGAGGCGCGACGCTTCTTCGGCCTGCTCGGCTTTGAGGAGACCATTGCGGTGGTGGCCTCCGGCGAGCGCATCTCGGAGTACATGGGGATCCCGGGGTGGGAGTCCGATCACGTGACGCTGGAACTCAAAGGGGCCGACGTGCACCAGGAGATTCAGTTGCTGTTCTTCCATGAACCGCCCATCAAGGTCGACCGTGGGGCGGGCACGCTCGACCGTACCGGCTTCAACCACGTGTGCTTCCGGGTCAACGACCTGGCCGCGATGCTCTCTCACCTGGCGGAAAACGGGATCACCCCGCGGAACGAGATCTTCGACTACCACGACAAGAAGCTGGTGTTCCTCGATGGCCCGGGCGTCGTGGTCGAACTGGCCGAATGGGCCGGTGGGTGAGTCGGCCGGCCTGGGCCGTCACCTAGCATGAACCGCTTGGAGGGATGGCAGAGCGGACGAATGCACAGCTCTTGAAAAGCTGCGAGGTGCAAGCCTCCGTGGGTTCGAATCCCACTCCCTCCGCTCACATCCCACTCCTCCGTCCGCTCTGCAGAGCATGTCGCTCACTCTTCTCAGTTCATCGGATCGGATCCCGGCAGGCTTATCGCTTACAGCCGGGGGCCGCCAGTCAGAGACTGTCGTGCGGATTCGGGAGAACGGCGGACGTCCAGGCCAGCCCGATGCACATCTCGTCGGTTGACCCATCGCCCCACGTGACGAAGTGTGGTGGTGCCTTGCGCAGGATGGGCAGCTCTTGCGCAAGGTTCGGATTGTAGGAACACGTCACCTGCACCCGCTCACCAGCCGTGACGGGCACCGGGCTGCTGAGGTTGTACGACTTCTGGTCGTGGAAGTCGAAGTTGGGCACGTTGAGGACGGTCTGAGCCTGTGGAGTCCCGGGGTTGAGCACCATCTTGAAGGACTGCCCGAGGAGATGCATGTGCGCGTACACCCTCATGACGTAGCCGCTCTTCTGGATTTTCGACGTACACGAGGTCGAATCTCCCTCGGGTGGGTCCGCCGGGTTGTTGCCGCAGAGTCCTTCGATGCCGTTCACCTCCTCGACGGCAGTCTGGCCGAAGCGCTGTCCCAGGTTGGCCAACGAAGCGGTACGGTTGCACAGTGGACCGCTGACGCCGGCCGGACACGGAATGTCAGGTGGCGCCAGCATCAAGTTGAGGTGGAGGGGCAGGAGCGGTGCCGACTCCGGCAGCGTGTGCAGCACCAGAGAGTTCTTCACCGGTTTGTCGCCGAGGAGCAGCGTGTAGTGGACCTGCATGACGACCATACTTCCGGCGGGGAGCGGAACACCGGTGCCCTTGGGGAAGTCGTCCACTCCCGCCCCCGGGGTCCAGAACGTCAGCAGAGGGACCCCGGCGGCCCCCTCCGGGTCCGAGCTCGGGAGAGGGAGACCGAAGCACGTCCACCCGCGCCCTCCTCTGTTCTCCCCCTCTGCCGTGGCGGCCAGCGACGGCGGCAGGAGGAACAGTGCCGCGTGGTGAACTTCATCGCTCCCAGCGACGAACTTGCTGGAGACGATGTACTCGTTCTGGGTCACGTGAGGGTTCACCAGCGTGCAGTGGTAGTCGTCGGTCGTTCCTGCCGCCGCCACCGGCTTGTACGCGTGCGACATGCTCATCGAGATGGCGGTGATTGCCGGCTCCGAGCTCGAAGCCGCGGACGGAGAGAGCGACAGGAGCGCTCCGGAGGCCGTCAGCATCGCTGCCGCAAGGAACATCGCAACTCGCATGTGAGCCGAACTTAACAGGAGAAAGGCCCGGCCGCTTGGGGAATTGCTCGGTATTGAACTGCGTGGGTCGCCACCCGCATGGTCAACCCGATTGATTGGCGGAGTGACGTCTCGCGCTTTCCCGATGGGCCTTGTTTGCTGGCCCAGAGGCGATGCTGGGGATCCTCTCAGTCATGAGGGCTGGCCCAATGGGGTCGGTCTGCCAAGCGATCGGCCCTCCCGTTACGATGAGAACCGACGTAGGAATCCGGAGATGCCGATGAACACGGCAACAACGTGCGACAATCCGATGTGCTCGTGTGATCCATGCACATGTGCCGAATGCGCCTGCGGCGTGGTCACGCTCGGCGATCTGGAGCGCCGGGTGCTGGGCATCGTGTGGGACCTGCCCGATCCCGAGCCGACCGGACGCGAAGTGGCTGATGCGCTTCCCGCGCATGCCTACACCACCGTCGCGACGGTTCTGGATCGCCTTGTCAACAAAGGGATCCTGAATCGCCGCCGGGACGGCCGTGCCATCCGGTTTGCTCCGATTGGCGTTCGCGGGGCCTATACGGCCGTCCTCATGCGTCAGGCTCTGGCGGCCGACGCCGATCCAAGCGCGGCCCTTGTCTGTTTCGCGGAAACGCTGTCGCCCTCCGAGGCGGTCGTCCTCCTCGGTGCCCTCGATGAGCACAGCTCCCACTCCACCTGTTGAGCTTCACCGCCTCGGTAAGGACGAACCCGACTCCGGCCCTCGCGCTGAGGGAACCGGACACCCATGCATGCCACGCGGCTTCCGTCAGAGCATCAGAATCAACATGAATCCCATGCCGACGCACATGACGGCGTGGCTGGCGTCCTCGAGCCATGGGGCGGTGATGTGCCGCACGGCACCAGCCGAGACCGATACCGGCAGCGGCCCGTTCGGAGCCTGGACCCACCGGCCGCTCGGTCCGCTCACGGCGTAGGTCCGGGCGTGCCTGCCGTGATGGGAGACACCCTTGACCGGCGAAGCGAGCGTGAAGACCGCGGAGAAGAAGAACGAGACGGCCAGGAGGGAGCCGAGCGCGGGATCGATTCGTGCACTCGACGACGACGCCGCGGACATCGAGATGGCTCCAGAACTGGCTCCGCCCGGAAACATGTACATCAAGAGCATGGCAAGGCTCATCGCAGTGTGAATCAGATAGTGGGTGAGATGGATGCCGAACGCGATGACCGATTGCACGCTCTGCACGAGGAACCAGACGAGCAACACCGTGAAGATGAGCTCCCAGATCGCACTAGGTCCGAAGGCCCAGTCGGCGATGAACATGCCGGCCATGGACGTTCCCATGAAGATGTGGGCGATGTCGACGTCCCAGCCGGCGTTCCGACGAGTTGCCAGGGACACGGCGAGCAGCACGAGGCCGTACGCCGCCACGGCCAGCATCATCACCGCGAAGAGGTAGTACAGCCAGGCGGGAGTGGGCGTCATGGGACGAGGACCTGCCTCGAACCAGTCGTCGGGCCCCAGGACGCGCCGCTCGCAGGATTTCGCACAATCGTCAACGGCCAGTAGAGCAACGCCAACATGATGATGAGCGGTCCGGAATTCGGGTCGGTGGCGCCGCCGGCCAGGATCCCCCCGAAGTCCTGGGTGGCCGCCCAGATGACGGCGAACACGGCCATGCCCAGAACGAGGGTCACCTTGGTGACCCGGGGCGGGAGGTAGACCCCGACGGCCACCACGATGCAGATGAGCGCGAGCACGATCGCCGCAATCGTCCCGTGATGAAGGAGCACCGATCCGGTGGACCGGTCGATATGGACGAGCCAACCAGGCTCTCCCGTGTAGGTGGCCACCAGGGCGTGCAGCGCCTGGGGCGACCGTCCCGAGCCGGCCACAGCCAACAGGGCCAGCAGGCCCCACGCCACCACCCAGATCGCCTTCGCGGCGGTCACCCCGACGCTCCGTGCAGCGACGAAGGGGCGGTCCGAGCCGTCGCTCGGCCACAGCAGAACCGCCAAGACGGCGTAGAAGAGCACGCTGCCGGGGCCGCCGCCGAACGGCGTGGCGTCCCCGTGGGCGATGCGCCCCAGACCTTCCCCGAACCACCAGACGCCCAGGGACCACACGACGGAGAGCACGAGGGCGGGTTTCACCGATCGCCTCCAGACGATCCCGAAGGCGATCAGGAACTGCACGAAGGCGAAGACGGTGTTGCCGAGCACCGGATGGCGATAGACGTTCGACGCGTTCCAAGTGATGGAGTGCGCGACCCATCCGGGATTACCGGCCGCGGCGGAGTTGAGCATGCCGCTGAACCCGTTCGCGCCCCGAGTGAACATGAACGGCTGGATCTGCAAGACCGCATCGAGGAGCCAGACCGTTGCCAGCACCAATTGGAACGTCCGCTGGAGATCCCTGGGCTGTCCGTCGGCGCGGGGCACGAGCCCGCACGAACACCTTCCCTCGGTCGACGTATTCTCGTCTTCGACGTCCGTCGTGCCCACCGCCTACCTCTCTCTGCCAGGGATTGCCCACTGCGGTGCGCCCTTACTACTACCACTCGTAGTAGTACAGCTGCCACGTTGACTGCCGGAGGTCCCGGACCTCGGCCGACCTCCGGCAGGCCGAGGTGGCGAGCGATACTGGCGGATGCCGGTACCGTCACACCGGCCGGCGTGCCTTGCTCCTATGACCGACGACACCGACAACGCAGACCGCCCCGTGCCAGGCGCCCCCGACCCGGGCACGGTGTCCCGGCGCGGGTTCCTGGGTGCCGCAAGCGCGCTCGGCGCGGTCGGGGGGGCGTGCGTTGGCGCCGCCGCGGTGGGCGTCCCTCTCGGCCTGTCCACCGAACCAGGGCAATCGCCGGACGGCTCCTCCTGGAGCGGCACGGAGCCGTTCTATGGCACGCACCAGGGCGGAATCGTGACGTCCCCACAGAGCCACACCTACTTTGCCGTGCTCGATGTGACCACGAAGGATCGAACGCAACTCACGGACCTGCTTCGGGGTTGGACGGCTCTCGCGGCAAACCTGGTTTCCGGCCGGCCTGCACATCCGATGACCGGCGAACCCGGAAGTCCAGAACCAGACAGTGGCGAAGCCGTCGGTCTGGGTCCGGCACGCCTCACGGTCAACGTCGGATTCGGCCCCCGCCTGTTCGGCGTCAATGGACTCGATCGGTTCCGCCTCGCTGAACGCTGGCCCATTCAACTGGTCGATCTGCCGACTTTTCGCGGAGATGCCCTGAGCGCCTCGACCGCTGGTGGCGATCTCACCATTCATGCCTGCGCGGACGACCCCCAAGTGGCGTTTCACGCGGTGCGACAACTCGTGCGCGCCGGTGGGCCCCTGACGGCGGTCCGATGGTCCCAAGCGGGCTTCAACGAAACGGACGCAAGTCGAGGCACCCCGAGGAACCTCCTCGGTTTCAAGGACGGGACGTCGAACCCCAGCACGACGGCCGAGCTGGCTCAGTTCGTCTGGGCGCGGTCCGATGCGCCCGAGTGGATGGCGGGTGGGACCTACCTGGTCATGCGGCGCATCAGAATTTCTCTCGAGCAATGGGACGCCCAGACGCTCCGAAGCCAAGAGCTGGCCGTCGGCCGCCACAAGGCGACGGGCGCTCCGCTCGGACGGTCGGGCGAGTTCGACGCGCTCGACCTCCGGGTCACGGATTCGACAGGGAGCCCGGTCGTCCCGCTAGACGCCCATGTTCGGCTGGCGTCGCCGCAGGCAAATTGGGGCGCAACCTTGCTGCGTCGCAGCTATTCGTACAGCAACGGCGTGACGCCGGCCGAAGAATCCGGTGCGAGATCACCTTCGTTCGATGCCGGTCTTCTGTTCGCGTCGTATCAGAATGACCCACGCCTTGCGTTCATTCCTATCTTTCACGCCTTGGCCGAAAAGGACGCCCTTTCGAGGTTCTGCACCTGTACCGGCAGCGCCATTGCCGCCATCCCGCCGGCACCGTCGAAAGAAGGGCGCTGGATCGGACAGGATCTGTTCACCTAGGTGTCTCGCAAGCTCTCACTTGGTCGAGTGTGACGACAGGGCGACCCTTGTCGGCGGGGGCAGGGAAGGTGCGCGAGCGAGGGAATCACTCCAGGCGTCGGGGCGCGAGCTGGGGTGGCGGCCCGAGCGTCCCGTCGTCAAGGTGGCCTCCAGGTCGCTCGGCCGTGGGCGCCGATCGCGGGCGGCTGGTTCAGGCCGGCCCAGAGCCAATACCATGGGGGCGTGACCATGTCAGAACCTTCCGGCACGCCCGGTGCTGAAGTTGCCGTAGCCCAGCTCACGGTGGAGGGTATGCACTGTGGTTCGTGTGTCGCGCTCATTGAGGAAACGCTCACCGAGCGCGACGGTGTGAGGACCGCCTTGGTCGATCTCGATTCTGCACGCGCGGTGATCGAGTACGACCCGTCCACGCTCGACGTGGAGGAGATCCTCGCCGCCATCGCCCAGGCCGGGTACTCCGCTACTCCAGTGAGCTAACGGGTCCGGTGCTCACGGGGGCCGCGGAGGCAGCGTCGCTTCTGGAGCAGGAGGGGCCGTCGGTCGCCACGGCCGAGCTCGAGTTGGGTGGCATGCACTGCAGTGCGTGTGCGACGCGCATCCAACGGGCACTTGGGCGCATGCCCGCCGTCGCGAGCGCCTCGGTCAATCTGGCCACCACCCGGGCCTATGTGGCGTACGATCCTGTTCGCCTCGACCCCGAGGCCCTCTGCCGTGCGGTCAGCGATACGGGCTACACCGCGACGCCCGTTGTGCGCGGCCGTGCCGTGGAAACCAACCGGGATCCGGACTACTGGGATCTCCGCGTCCTCGTCTCGTGGCCACTGTCCATACTGGCTCTGCTTGTCGCGTTGGGCGGCCCCGAGTCGGCGACGTCCGGATGGACCGTCCTTCTTCTCGCCGTCGTCGTCGAGATCGTCGGAGGCTGGCCGTTCCTGAGGGACAGCGCCCGGCTGCTGCGCCACGGGGCGACGAGCATGGACACGCTCATCGCTTTGGGGACGTTGGCCGCGTTGGCAGTCAGTGCGGTCGAGGCCATCGCCCTTGGCGGCCGGCACGTGCACCTCGGTGGTGGAGGCGCCTTCGCGGCCAGGTTGCACGGGGTGATGGCCCCGTTGATCGTGTCGGTGCTGGCCACCGGCCGGGCCATCGAAATGCGGGCGCGCGCACGGGCGGCGGACGCCATGCACTCCCTGCTCTCGCTGCGGCCACCGACGGCGCGGGTCGTCGTCCACATCGAGGACGAGGAGGGGATGTTGGTTCCGCCGGAGAGCCTTCCCGTCGGCGCTCTCATGCGAGTCCGGCCGGGCGAGGCCATCCCCCTCGACGGCACCGTTGTTTCCGGTTGGTCGCCGGTCGACGAGTCGATGCTCACTGGAGAGCCCCTGCCGGTCGACCGCGGCCTAGGGAGCTTCGTGACCGGTGGCACGCGGAACGGGAGCGGGATACTGGTCGTCACCGTCGCATCCGTGGCTGACGAATCTGTCTTGGCCAATCTGCAGACCCTGGTGGAAGAGGCGCAAAGGGACAAGGCACCGTTGCAACGGATCGCCGACCGAATCAGCAGCGTGTTCGTTCCTGCGGTGCTCATTGGTGCGGTGTTGACTTTCTTCACCTGGTGGCTGGTCGTGGGCGACTCCGGCCGAGCCGTGCTCAGCAGCCTGGCCGTCCTCCTGGTCGCCTGTCCGTGCGCCATGGGCCTCGCCGCCCCGGTCGCCATGATGGTCGGCTGTGGGAGGGCCGCCGCCCTCGGGATCTTCATCCGTAACGGAGACGCGCTCGAGCGGCTGGCCAAGGTCGATGGAGTGGTGTTCGATAAGACCGGCACGCTGACGGAACGACATGCCGAAGTGACATCGGTGCTCGCGGTGCCGCGGTGCTCGACCGAAGACGTGCTCTCGCTGGCGGCGGCGGTCGAAGCCGAGAGTCAACACCCGATCGCCCTGGCCATCATGGCCGCCACCGGAGCCGAGACCCGCGCCGCTGACGTCCAATCACTGCCGGGGGTCGGCGTCGTTGGGACACTGGACGGCGACGAGATCCGGGTGAGCAGGGTGGTGCTGTCGAAGTTGCCGGAATCGATCTCCGCCGGCGTGACGGAGCGCTACTGCCGCGGCGAGACGCTGGTGATGGTCGAGCGCAATGGTGATGTGGTCGGGGCGATTGCCGTGGCGACCCCTCTGCGACCTGAAGCGCCCCCTGCCGTGGCCCGCCTCCGTGAACTCGGACTGCCGTCGTCCATCCTCAGCGGAGATAGCGAGCCCGCCGTGCAAACGGTGGCTGCGGAACTCGGCATCACGTCGGCCCGGAGCAACCTGAGTCCGGCGGAAAAGGTCGACGTCCTCACATCGATGTGCGAGGGTGACCGACACCTGCTCATGGTGGGTGACGGCATCAACGACGCCCCGGCTCTCGTCGCGGCTCACGTTGGGTGCGCCATCGGCAGCGGGTCGGAGGCGGCCCTGGCCAACAGCGACATCGCCCTGCTCGGCAACGACCTCCTGGGAGTACCAGCGGCGGTCGAGGTGGCCGGATCGACCTATTCGGTGATCCTGCAGAACTTCGGGTGGGCCATGGGCTACAACGTCTCGGCCCTGCCCCTCGCCGCGTTCGGACTGCTCGACCCCTTGGTCGCGGCGATCGCCATGGGGCTCTCGAGCCTCCTCGTCGTTCTCAACAGCTTGCGGCTCACCCGGTTGGGTCGATCGGGGCTCTCGAACATCCGGGCACCCCACCTCATGAAAGGGCGACGGAGTGTTGTCTTGTCGGTGTCGCTTCCGATCGTCCTCTTCGCCGGTCTCACGGTGGTCAGCGAGTTCGTGTCCCCCGCCAGAGGCCAGTCCCTGCTTCCTGAACTCCCTTCGATCACGACCGTCGCGCTGCCGCACGGAGGTTCGGTCGAGATGTACCTCGACCCCGGCGCGGTGGGAATCAATCAGTTCCACATCATCTTCGGCGGATCGACGGCAGATCTGGCTACCGTGAGGCCTCTGGTGACTGCCAGCGTCGCCGGCGGACCGACGCAGAACCTCAGGCAGCTCCGTCTTTCGCCCGGCCACTACACCGAATTCGTGCTGTTGCAGCCGGGGCGGTCGACGTTCCACGTGGTGGCCACGTTCGGATCCACCCCGGTGTCGTTCGACTTCAGTCGGACGCTGCAGTGAACACACGACTCGACTGCGGTGATCGGTTACCTGGAGAGGATCCGCCGCCGCGACCGCTTGACTGACGAGTGGAGGCTCTCGTCCTTTTGGACCAGACCCAGGTCCGAGACGTCCCGTATCCGCCCGAGGGCTACGGACTCACGACCTTTGTTTGGCCTTGATGACCTCTCCCTTGGGCGAGAGCACGTACCAGAGGCCGCCCAGACTGTTCAGGCCCTGACCCGTCGCTTCGCCGGGCGCGGTGTCGACCTCCCAAAGGTAGAGCGGCCAGCGATTGTACGTGACTTGCAGACCCCCATCCTTCCGGGTCGTCGTCCCGAGGAGCGAGGCCACGGCCCGACCGGCGGCCACTGGTGTCGTCACTCCTGTCGGCAGCCGAAGCGGTGGCCATCCGGACGCGCACTTCTTGTAGCAGGTTGACTTCCCTCGCTGGTGGTCGGGCACGAACATGTAGAGGGTCAGACCCTGCCCATTGACGAGGACAGTGCCGAGTCCCCGCACGGTGCCCGTCTTCACCTCGTAGTACGGCGACGTACCCGCAGCGGCCGGTTGGCCGACCGAACCGTTTGTGCCATTCGCTGCGAAGCGACTGGAGATGGCCGCGGATGCCGCACTGTCGGGCGCGATGTTGGGGGTCACGGCCACGAGACCCACCGCCGCCAGCGCGAGGAGCGCGCGGTTCCCCGTCGCTTTCGCCCTTCTCCCCGTCCACATGAGATCGCCTCCTGCTGCTTGGTCGACACAAGATAGCGGGTGGTGTCCGGGGCGACCCCTCACCCCCGAGGGGCGGCTGCTACTGTCCACCACGTGCGTCGGCTGATGTTGAGCGTCGCTCTCGTGCCTCTGGTCCTGCTGGCCTCGGCATGCGGATCGGGCACGCCCTCGGCCACCGCCACGGCAGACGTGCGACCACTGCCGGCCGGCCGGCTTCCCTCTCCTATCGCGTTGATGGTCTGCCAACACAAGGTTCACGGCGAGATCAACCAGGTGCTCGGGGTCACGGCCACGGTTTCTGACCGGACGTGGGTCGGTCACAAGTACTCGTGCCGCTACGGCTACCCGAACGGGTCATTCGAGTTGTCGGTGCAGGAGCTCTCGAGCTGGCCCCAAACCCTTAACTACTTTCATGGACTGGGGACCCAGTTGGGAAAAGCCCAGAATCTGGCGGGGCTGGGCCAAGGCGCTTTCCGCACGTCCGGCGGTGACGTGGTGGTACGAAAGGATTGGAAAGTCCTGCTGGTGGACGTCTCGGCCTTGCCGTCGCAGTTTGGCGTCCCCTCCACGAGCGCGACAGACGTGGCTTACACGGTGGCCGACGTCGTCCTGGGATGTTGGGACGGCGACTGAGGACCAGCGCCGATCAGACCGAGGGTGAGAACGCGTGCGCCAGCGCCACCGACTCGGCTTCGGACGTCGGCGGTGTCGTGAAGACCAGACCGAGGCACATCTCGTCCGTCGAGCCATCCCCCCACGTCACAAAATGGGGCGGCACTGTGCGCAGAAGCGGGAGCTCCTGTTGGAGTTGGGGGTTGTAGGTGCACGTGATCCCGATCTTGTCGCCCGGCGTGATCGGGACGGGTTGTGACAGCACGTAACCGTGCTGGTAGTGGAAGTCGTAGTCCGTCACGTTGAGCAGTGTCTTCTGGGTCGCCGTTCCGGGGTTCAGGACGAACTTCATGCCCACGCCGAGGAGGTGCATGTGTGGCGCGAGCTCGACGATGTTGCCCGAGCCGTACATCGGCCACGTGCATGTCGTGGTGTCACCCGCAGGAGGATCCGACGGACTCCTCCCGCACAGCGCCTCGAGCCCATCCACCAGCGCCTCTTGCCCCGTCCCGAATCGCTGACCGACGCTCGCCAGTTCGGCCGCCCGGTTGCACATCGGCCCGGTGACTCCCGTTGCACAGGGGACGTCGGGAGGCGCCGCCACGAGGTCGAGGCGAAGCGGTCGAAGCGGCGTGCTGGCCGGAACTGTGGAGAGGGTCAGCTTGGAACGGACGGGCTTGTCCCCGACCAGCATGTTGTAGTGCTCCTGCATGATCACCAGGGTGCCCGCAGGCATTGGCGCGCCGGTACCGGCCGGCTCCTTCGAGAGATCGTGCCCCGGACCCCAAGCCGTGAGCCAAGGGGTGCCCCCGTTCAAGGATCTCCCGCCTCCTGCGTTGAGCCCGGACTCGCCGAAGCAGGTCCACCCCTTGCCGCCATCGTTCTGGGCCTCGGCCGTAGCGGCCAGATCCGGAGGCACCGCGTAGGTGATCTCGTGGTGCACCTCAGAGCTGTTGGGTTGGAAGTCGATCGCGGTGATGAACGCGTTGTGCGTGAGGTGAGGGTTGAGAAGGGTGCAGTGGTAGTCATCCGTGCCCCCGCCAGTGGGTGCTTTCGGCTTGTAAGCGGTCGGTGCGTTCAAGACGATGGTGGTCACCTTCGGGCCGGATTGCGTCCCCGTTGCACCAGCCAGAGAACCGGCGCTCACCAGAACGACCGTGACCATCACCAAAGCAGCAATTGCCCGAGGCACCACCGAGGCCCTGTGAATCACGAATCGTCCCTCCCTCACGCCTGAAGGCTATCGCCTGGCGTTCGTGAGCACACGACGAGCTTCTCCCGGTCTCCCCACGCCGGGCCGGGCGCCTCTGACAGTCAGAAGGCCTGGTGACGGCTCTCGACCCGGCAACCGAGCGATATCCTCAGCCGATCGCTGGGAAAGTCGCCCACGAGCGGAGCGGCACCGAGGTCGTCTCGATTCATTCTCTGCCGATTCCCGAGCGACGGGGGAGGTCGGAACAATGGGAGCGCGCAGGGTAGACATGAAGGCCCTTCAGGTGACCGAGCACGGACAACCGGGCGAGGTGCTGGCGGTGCGGACCATCGAGCGGCCCGATCCCGGACCGGGAGAGGTACGCGTGAAGGTGAACGCGGCGTCGCTCAATTTCAACGACATCGACCGCTGTCGGGGAAAGTTGGTCTCGGTCCCAACGCCTCCACCCTTCACGCTCGGCATGGACGTGTGCGGCGTGGTCGACGCCGCCGGGGAGGCCGCGGAGTCGTGGTTGGGCCAGCGCGTCGTGGCGATCACCAAGAACGCGCTCGGCGGCATCGCCCAGTACGCCATCGCTGACGCCATCTCGGTGTTCGAGGCTCCCCCCAGCTTCGACGACGCCGAGGCCGCCGCCTTCCTCCTGTCGTTCCAGACATCCCACCTCGCTCTCTTCAAGAGAGGCCGTCTGCAGGCCGGCGAGACCCTGGTCGTGCACTCCGCGGCCAGTGGGCTGGGCACCGCGGGGATCCAGCTCGGGAAGGCGGCCGGTGCCCGGGTCATCGCAGTGGCCGGAGGGCCGGAGAAGGGCGCCCTGTGCTCTTCCCTCGGCGCCGACCTTGTCATCGACCACACCACCGAGGATTTCGTGGAGGCGGTCCTGGTGGCCACCGGCGATGCCGGGGGAGACGTGGTGTACGACCTGACCGGGGGCGACTTCGTGGAGCGCTCGTGGCGCTGCACGGCACATGGGGGGCGCTACTTGGCGGTTGGTTTCGCCGACGATGACGCCAACGGCATGACCGGGCGGCCGCTCCGCATGGCCTGCATCGGGAACATCGACATCGTGGCCGTCATGGTGGCCTGGGCGGACTCGGTCGATCCCGGCATGCGGCGCTTCGGGTTCAACCCCTTCGGGAGGGATGTGGCCGACGAGATCCACGGCGATCTCCTCCGGTTGGCCGCCGCCGGCGCGATCCGCCCCGCCGTCGGGCGTCGTGTCTCCATGGAGGCGGCGGGCCGGGCGCTCGACGAGCACGAGGCACGTCGTTCAGTGGGACGAACGGTCGTGGAGGTCGGGTGAGCACGGTCGAATACACCTGGCGCGACGCCGAGCTCCGCAGCCGGCCCCTCAGAGCTCTCAACTGGACCGGTGCGAAGGTGGCCCGCTTCGGTCCCGAGCTCCCCTCGCTCTCTCCTTCATCCGTCACGGCGGCCGCCGCCAAAATGGCCGGGTCCGACGACTTCGGTGGCGATTCCTACCAGGAGCCTCTCGAGGTCTACCTCCGCGCCTGTAAGGAAGAGGCCGAGCTGACGACGTTTGGGCGCCTCCTGATCTCCAAGATGCTGGCTGGCGCGCTGGCGAACCGCCTCGCTCTCCAGGACTGGTCGAAGAAGCACCCCGAGGTGCGAGAGGGCCGCATCGAGCGTCCGTGGATCATCGTCGGGTTGCCCCGAACGGGAACCAGCCTGCTCTCCATCCTGCTCGGGCTCGACCCCGTGGCCCGGCCGCTCCTCCAATGGGAGGCTGCTCACCCCATTCCGCCCACGACACTGGAGGAAGCGGCGGAAGACCCGCGCATCGCCCGGACGGCGAAAGATCTCGCCGGGCTGATGAAGCTCAACCCGCCGCTCAAGGCCATGCACCCTTTCGGCGCCACCGTGGCCGAGGAATGCGTGGCGATCTTCATGTACGACGTGCGGGCCCTGGCCCTCGAGACCCAGGCCCACGTGCCGAGCTACGCCCGCTGGCTCGAGCGGGCCGACATGACCTCCGCGTACGCCCAGCACCGGCTCGCCCTCCAGACCCTGCAATCGCGCCAGCCGACGGAGCGCTGGATCCTGAAGACCCCCAATCACCTGTGGCACCTCGATGCCATGCTCGGCGCCTACCCCGACGCCAGGGTCATCTGGACCCACCGAGACCCCGGCCCCGTCGTTACCTCGTTGGCCAGTCTCGCCAACGCCGGCCAGCGCGTCCTGACCAGCCGGAAGGACCCACGCCCCACCGCGGAGGAGTGGAAGCGCAAGTGCGCGTTCGCGCTGCGCTCAGCGATGGCCTTCGACGAGAAGGCTGATGACGGCTGGTGCCAGCACATCCACTACGACTCCCTGATTGCCGACCCGGTTGGCACGGTCCGCCGGTTGTACAGCGGCTTCGGTGAGGAGGTGGGGTCTCTCCATGCCCGGCGCATGCAGGCCTTCCTCGAGGACCGGCCGCAAGACCTCTTCGGCCGGCACCGGTATGACCCTGCTGACTTCGGTTGGACGTACCCCGGCCTGGCCACGGAGTTCGAGGACTACACCGAGCGCTACCGCATCGAGAGGGCCGACCGCTCGTAGATGGTCCGTGCCGCAAAAGGCCCCCTGCTGCGCAGAGACTTTTGACTCCCGGGGTTGCTAGGCGCGCGACCAGCTCGGCCACGCCCAGACGTCGCTCGGAGTGACGCGGCGGCGGACGCACACCGTCTCGGTGGAGCTCAGCGAAGTCCGACGTGACCTCAGCCTCCTGACGGCGCAGGTCGGCAGCCAATCCGCGGCACTCAGCCAGGACGCCTCGCAACTCCTGGGTGCCCGGGCATCATTGGTTGCGGCGCAGGCGCACGTGAGGCAGCCGGCATCGCTGATCGGCCTCGCTACAAGCCTGTCTTCCCGGCGTCGAGCCGGCGTGACGACGGGGTGAATCCGGACCTCGAGTCAGGCCAGGCGGCTCGGTCCGATGTCTCCCCCTGCCGCACACGTCAGCGGGCAGCGGCCAGCGCGTCAGCCCGCCGGGCGATCCCCGGCGCGTCCAGGGTGGCACACACCTCCGCGAAGTCGCTCGTCGGACCTCGCCAGCGGAGCTCGTCGACGCGCGTGAGCAGCGAGCGATCGATCCGCAACGTCGCCAGCTCCTTGAAGAGCCGTGCGTCTTCACGCCTCTCGTGCAGCGTCGTCGCCAGTTTGGCGGCACTCCGCACGGCGACATCCCAGTGGCCCGGGTCGGCGGGGATGTCCTCGATATGGGACCACCGAGCTAGTACGGTGGCTGCCGACTTGGCCCCCCAACCCGAAAGTCCGGGAAATCCATCCGCGCTGTCGCCGACGAGTGCCAGATAGTCGGGGATGGAAGCAGGGCCGACCCCGAACTTGGCGGCGACGCCGCCTTCGTCGATCAGGGTGTCCTTGCGCCGGTCGAGTTGCACGACACGAGTGCCGCGCACACATTGCCCGAGGTCCTTGTCAGGTGTGCAGATGATGACCTGCTCCACCTCAGGGTCGTCGTCGGCCACGGCCGCACCGCTCGCCAACGCGTCGTCCGCTTCGAGCTCGACCATCGGCCAGACGAGGACCCCCAGCGCACGTAGGGCCGCCTCGAGAGGCCAGGCCTGCGACCACAGATCTGGATCGACGCCCTCACCCGTCTTGTAACCGGGCCACAGCTCGTTGCGGAAGGACTCGATGACGTGGTCGGTCGCCACACCCACGTGGGTGGCCCCTTCTCCCAGCAGTTGCAGGACGGATCCGACCACCCCCCTCACCGCCGCCACCTCGTCACCCGCAGCGTTGCGGTGGGGCGGCGCACCGAAGAAGTGGCGGAACAGCTCGTAGGTCCCGTCGACAAGGTGCACCTTCATGGCGAGACCGAGTCTGTCACCGACGAGGTGGGTGCGTCACCGCCACGCGGGCGCGCTCGAGGAAGGAACGCTCAGCCTGGTTGTCGGTACGCGCCATAGCCGATTCGTACTCCATGGCCGCCTCGGGCAGCCGGCCGAGCCTCCGCAGCAGGTCGGCCCGCACCGCGTGGAGGAGGTAGTAGGACTCGAGCGGCAAACCGTCCAGTGCCGCCAGCCCAGCGGCCGGGCCCTCCACCTCGGAAAGTGCCACGCCCCGGTTCAGCTCGACCACCGGTGACGCGTCAAACAGGAGCAGCTGGTCGTAGAGGGCCAGGATCTGGCGCCAATCCGTGTCCGCCACCCGTGGCGCATCGCTGTGGACCGCATTGATGGCCGCCTGGATCTGGTAGGAACCCGGGATGTTCCGGCGGAGACAGAAACGGACGAGCTCCTGACCCTCCACGATGAGATCGCGGTCCCAGAGCGCGCGGTCCTGCTCGTGCAGCAGGACGAGCTCACCTCCGACACCGGTGCGGGCCGGTCGCCGGGCGGTGATCAGCAGCATCAACGCGAGCAACCCGACCACTTCGGGCTCATCCGGCATCAACGCGCCCAACGTGCGCCCGAGACGGATCGCCTCCGTGCACAGATCCTCCCGCACCAGTGCGTCTCCCGACGTCGCGGCGTAACCCTCGTTGAACACGAGATAGATCACGGCCAGCACACCTCGCAGCCGGTCGGGCAGCTCGACACTGCTCGGGACCCGGTACGGAATGGTGGCGTCACGGATCTTGGCCTTGGCCCGAACGATGCGCTGGGCCATGGTCGCTTCGGGAACGACGAAGGCTCGGGCGATCTCAGGGGTCG
The DNA here is from genome assembly GCA_963755375.1 of uncultured Acidimicrobiaceae bacterium. GTDB lineage: Bacteria > Actinomycetota > Acidimicrobiia > Acidimicrobiales > RAAP-2 > Bog-473. The sequence goes on from CAVWKG010000016.1 coordinate 2,883,937, forward strand.
AGAGGCCACCGAGCAGTCGGAGGGTCAGGGCGACCTGCGCGGCGGGCGCGAGCGCGGGGTGGCAGCACGTGAAGATGAGCCGGAGGCGGTCGTCTTGCACGTCGGACTCCTCTTTCATCTCTTCGGTCGGGACGAGGAGCGCCGCGGCCTGCACGTGGCGGTCCTGACGCGAAGCCTCCCTCCGGAGGCGGTCCAGGATCCGACGGCGAGCCGTGGTGATGATCCACCCCGGGGGGCTCGCGGGCAGGCCTTCCTCGCGCCATCGCACTGCGGCAACCGTGAAGGCATCCTGCACCCCGTCCTCGGCCAGGTCGATGTCACCGAATGCCCGGATCAGAACCGAGACGGCCCGCCCGTACTCCTGCCGGAACACGCGCTCGATCTCGAGTCCGCGTTCGTCCGGCGGACGGTCCGTCCTCAAACCGGAGGGTTCTCCTGAAAGGGCCGGACCTCGACGGGCTCGAGACACGCCCGGGTCGCTTTCTTGGCCCATTCGAGCGCGGCGTCGAGGTCGGTGGCCTCAATGACCCAAAACCCCCCGATGTGCTCCTTGGACTCGGTGAAGGGCCCGTCCGTCACCATGAACCCGCCACCCTCGGCGCGGACGACGGTGGCGGACGACGCCGGCAGGAGCCCCCCGCCAAAGACCCAGGCACCCGCGGACCGCAGCTCCTCGTTGAGCCGGGCGACCTGTTGGTATGCCAACTGGTTGTCCTCGGAGGAACGCTGGGGTGCGCCGTCGATAGTCGGCACACTGAGCATGTACTGCTTCATTGGGGTTCTCCTTCTCTCTCACGTGTCGCTGTCGATGCGCGTCCAGAGAAACCGGCGCTAACTGGCACTCGCAGAACGGTAGGTCAGGATCACGATCCCCTCCCCGACCGTCTTGACGTTGTCCAGGACCATGGTGGGCGGCTCCGACACGTCACCGAAGAGCCGCTTGCCGGTCCCGAGGACGATCGGGAACATCATGATCCGGAGCTCATCCATCAGACGATGCTCGACCAGCGTCTGAACCAACGTTGCGCTCCCGGCCACGAGCAGGTCACCCCGCAGGCGCTCCTTCAGCGCGGCGACCGCGCGGACGACGTCGCCCCTGATCACGGTGGTGTTCTCCCACGTCGCGTCTTCGTCCCGCAGTGTGGTGGAGACCACGTACTTGGGCATGGCGTTCATCCGGTCCGCGAAGCCCATGGGGTCCTGCCTGGTCGGCCATGCCCCGGCGAAGGTCTCATAGGTCGCGCGACCGAGGAGGTGTGCTTCGGCTTCCCTGAGCTCGTCGAGCTTGAACTGGTCTCCCTCGGCGCCCCGCTTGAACTGGAACGTCCAGCCGCCGTGTGCGAAGCCTTCGGCGCCGCCCGGATCCTCCATGACCCCGTCCAGCGAGACGAATTCGGTTACGACGATCCTGCCCATGACGCTTCCTCCCTGACTCGATGACCCCGGTCCAGCACCGGCGGTCACCGTCCAAACGAACGGGGTCACCCGAATTCGACATCCCGGCCGGGATGACCCGGTTCAATTGGCCACGGCCGCGATGGCCTGGACCTCGACCAGTCTGCTCGGGGTTGGCGAGGACGCTGACCCCGAGCTGGGCCGCCCCTGGGACCGGCGCGTGCATTCCAATCGGGGGCTGTTCCCGCAGTGCGGCAGAACTGTCACTTCGAACCGCCACACCCGATGTCCGCGCCGAGTAGATCCACGTTCGATCCCCGCCAGAACTCGTGCTGACCCGTCCGTCGGTTGGGCACAGCGAGCGACTGCGCAACGTTTTGCGTGGCGTGGGGGATCGGGCGGAGTACGCTCCGCTGAAGGCAGCAGACGTAGTCGTCAGTTCGAGACGGTGATGGAAACACTGGCACTCGTCCCGCTGGTCCCGCCGGCGCCGTAGGCAACGCTCTGAAGGGTGTACGTGCCGTTGGCCACGGTGGTCGTGTTCCACACCGTGATCCATCCGTAGGCGGATCGGATGGCCGTACCGATCGGCGTGTCGTGTTGTGAGCCACCCGTAAGGTAGAACTCGACCTTGGTCACCCTGAAGTAGCTCGTCACCGTGGCACCGAGAACCCTAGAGCCCGACAACTTAGCGCCGTTCGCAGGTGTGAACACGTCGGTGACCATCTTCAGAAAGTTTTCACCATTGCCACCCGCCACGGGGGCGACGTGGACCTGGTCAACACGAAGACGCTCTTTGACATGGAACCAGGCCGTCACGCCACCTGACTCGACGGGGGAACCGATCGCGGCGGTGACATAGCTGACAACGGCCGCGGGGTACGCGCCACTCGGCGAGACGATGACCGTCTGGACATCATATTTGCGAAGAAACACACGGAGGGCCGTGACGTTCCTCTTTGAGAGTGGCTCCATTTGTGTCGTGGCGTCGCCAATGAACGCGGCGTCGAAGATGGCCTGAACAGACTCGGGCTTCAAAAAGGAGGGGTTGGTCGTGCCCTGGGTGCCTGTCGGCGACGGGAACCACCCCCAGCCACCGATCAGCTTGAAGGGCATGCCGGCTACGGCCTGATCGAGCATGATGCCGTGCGAGAAGAATGCTCCAGCTGAGGCGTCCGGGTAGGGATAGGCAAGGACGACGCTCCCAACTGGAATGGCCTCAACGGCGGCCGACGTAAAAAGGGACCGAATATTCGTCGGGGTCGTCTGCTGCGTGTGGCGTGGTACCAACGGAAGCACCGCGACTGTGGTGACAGCCGCCAACGCGCCCACCGTGGCAACACTCCTCCACCGCGGGGACGACCGTGCGAGACGACTTGATCGCATCATTCGTCGCCAGAGCTCGTCGAGTCCGATGGCGAACATCCCCGCTGCGAACAATGCGGTGTAGAGCGAGAACCGACTCGGGTCAAAGCCCTTAACAAGGGGGAGGTGCTCGAACACCACGAAAGGGAGACGGATTGATGTTTCGTGACCGTCGACGCGGAGACGGGGACCCAGCGACAGCACGAAGGCGATGAGCGCGAGCGTCCCCGCGAAGAGGATCATCCTTCGTTTGCGGAGGAATACCGCGAACGACGCGAGGACGACCACCAGAGGAACTCCGAGATAGAGGCCCGACGCGTACGTCAACCGTTGGCTTGCTATAGCTGTTAGCTGCGTCGTACTGAGCCATTGGGAGCTCGGTACGATGGAGCCGAGCAGGTCGCTCGGAAACAACGCGTTCAGGGTGCTCGCTGAAACCGGCGGTCCTTTGATGCCTTGCGGACCAGCCAACGCGTAGATCACTGGAAAGAGGAGCAAGAAGCCGCCCAGAACGAGACTGTGGGCGAAGGCGGTCACCGCGTAGCGCCGTCGCTCGGCCACCTGGTGGCGACTCACGAGGAGGAAGAGGACGACCGCGACGGCGCCCATGACGACCGTACTGGCCAGGATCTCGGAGCTGATGAAGAACTGGAGAGCACACACCACGCCGAGGAGGGCCCCGGTTCTTCCCGGCCGCCACTGCTGGCGCACCAGGATCTCCTGGAGAAGAAGGAAGATCACGGGGGGCAGCGGCACGAAAACAAGAAACAGGTAATCGGCGCCGTTGTACACCATATAGGCGGAAAAGCCGTAGAGCAATCCTCCGACGAAGGCTGCAGGCCACCACGTCGTCCATCGGCGGAGCACGAAGCACATCGAACTTGCTGATAAGGCAACGGCAAGACGCAGCGCGATGTTCCAGGTGACTACCGGGCCGAATAACTTGGTAATCGGCATGAAGAGCACACCGAGGGCCAGCATGGAGTTATTCACCCCGAAGTTCTGACCCGCTGGATAGTTCTGCCACTGGGTTAGGAAGACGCTGTGGTCGTGAGGGAGAGCAAATGCGGGCCACGCGAGCCACCAAACCTGCTCGATGTCGTCCGGAGAAAGGTCTCCGGTCATGTGGCCCGGACCAAGCGAACCGAAGTGGCCGAACATCGCCATGGCGAGAACCACGTACAGAGCACAACAGACCACGCCGGGCCACCAGCGCCGGAGCCGCTCGCGTGTCGAGCTTTCACGGGGATGCGCCCAGGTTGCCAATTCGATTCTGCCAGCTTCCGCTTGAACTGCCATCACCCGATTCGTCTCCCAGGCTCGGCTATCGCGAGAGGTAACCTAGCAAAGGCTGTGGAGCTCGACGACGCGAACGTAGGAGCGTCGAGCAGGTACGCAGCGTTCAGTGCTTGCACTGCTGTCGCACGCCGGACCACGAGAGCGGCGTCGCACTAATAGCGGGTCAACACTGTCAGCGTGTCGCTGCTTCCCACCCGTCTTCGGCTTCGCCGATGACGCGCACAACTGGCGTGCTCATCATCCAAAAAGAGATCGTTCGTATTCGCGAACAGGATCTGCGACAACCTCGAGGAGCCGGACCGCAGGGGCGTGTTCCGCCACAAAAGAAGTCGTTCCCGAGAAGATCCGTACCCGTGTGCCCGGTAGCGGCACCGGACTGGTCCGTCAGACGTACTGCAGACGGAGCAACTGGATCGTCTACTTCCGACTCGCGGCGGTTGATCGTGTTCTCGACAGTGCGCAATATGAGCGACTCCAAGCAATTCGATGTTTTCGACGTGACGCTTCAGCCGTTCGGTCGCAGCCTTCTCATCGCCGTCGGCCGCGGCCGCGATGGCCTGGACGTCGACCAGTCTGCTCGGGGTTGGCGATGCGGCTGACTCGGAGCTGGGCCGCCCGTGGACCGCCGCGTGCATTCCAACCGGGGCTGACCCCGCAGTGCGGCAGCACTGTCACATCGAACCGCGAGACCGGATGTCCACGCCGAGTAGATCCACGTCCGATACCCGCCAGAAATCGCGCTGACCCGTCCGTAGGTTGGGAATAGCGAACCACTGCGCAACGTTCTCCGTGGAGTGCGGATTGGGCGGAGCACGTTCCGCTGAAGGAGACCGATGTCCGGAAACCCCAGAGGAAGCACCCTGATCGAACTCGAGCCAGGACGCAGCGTGCCGGCCTGGCTGGTCCTCGGCCTCGTATGTATCGGGCAGTTCATGGTCGTGCTGGACGCGTCCATCGTCAACGTGGCACTGCCCTCGATCCAGCATGACCTGCACTTCAGCACGTCGGGACTCCAGTGGATCGTCAACGCCTACACGCTGACCTTTGCGGGATTCCTCCTTCTCGGAGGTCGTGCCGCCGACCTGTTCGGACGGCGAAAGATCTTCCTCTTGGGTCTCACCGTCTTCACGCTGTCCAGCTTGCTCGGGGGGCTGGCCCAGAACGAGGCCTGGCTCGTCACCGCCCGGGCACTCCAAGGGCTCGGCGCCGCCATCCTGGCTCCCGCCACATTGACGATCCTGACTGCGACCTTCCCCGAGGGCCCCACGCGCGCGTGGGCCTTGGGAGCCTGGAGCGCCGTTTCGTCAGCCGGTGCCTCGGCTGGCGCGCTGTTGGGGGGCATCCTGGCCGACCTTCTGAACTGGCGCTGGATCCTCTTCGTCAACGTGCCGGTGGGCGTGGTCGCACTCGTCGCTGCTCGCCGCGACCTCCCCGAGTCGAGGGCGGAAATGGTGCACCGCCACCTCGACCTGGGTGGTGCAATCACAGTGACCCTCGGACTGGTCGCGCTGGTATTCGCCCTGGTGCGCACGGAGACGTACCCCTGGGGCTCGACACAGGTCCTGATACCCCTGGCGCTGGCCATCGTGCTGCTGGCCACCTTCGTCGTCCTGCAGGGGAAGTTCTCGAAAGCCCCACTGGTGCCACTGCGCATCTTCCGGTCCCGCTCGGTTGCGGGGGGCAATGTCGTGATGTTGCTGATGTTCGGTGCGTTGTTCGGATCGTGGTACTTCGAGACCCTGTACATGCAGCATGTGCTGGGGTACAGCCCGCTGCAGGCCGGCCTCGCCTTCTTGCCCCAGACACTGCTGATTGCCGCCGGCGCGCAGCTAACGGCGCGCCTCGTGCCCAAGTTCGGCCCCCGCCCCCTCATCATCGTCGGGACACTGGTGGCCGGGGGTGGACTGGCGTGGCTGGCCCAGATCTCCACGAGCAGCACCTTCCTGGCAGACCTGTTCGGGCCGTTCGTCCTCATCGGGTTGGGCATGGGCCTGGCTGTGACGCCGATCGCCGTCGCCGGAACAGCGGGCGTCGCCCGCGCCGAGGCCGGATTGGCGTCCGGGCTGCTGAACACATCGAGGACCGTCGGCGCCGCGATCGGCCTCGCCGCGCTCGCCACGGTGGCGGCCAATCGGACAACCCGGGCGTTGGCCGGGACCGCAACGACAGCCGGCCACACGGCGGCGGCCCTCACCGACGGCTACGCGCTGGCGTTTTCCGTGGCAGCCGCGTTGTTGGTGGCGACGGCCGTGGTGGCTCTCGCCACCCTTCCCGGCCGCAGCATCCTCCAGCAATCCCCGGCCGCGGAGCAGGCGGTGCCGCGCGAGCCCGAAGACCTCGAGCTCGAGCAGTCCTGACAAGCCAACTGTCGGTGATTGGTGTGTGCCAGTGTCGGCGCAGGCCCTACTTGGTTGCCGATCTTCAGCCCGGAGGGTGCTCGATCTGCTCCATGAACTCGAGGCGGATGCCACCCGGAGCCTCCACGAAGGCGATGCGCCGGGTGCCGAAGGTTCCGCTGACCGTCCGCGGCCCCCAGAGCACCTCGTGCCGAGCCAGCTCGGCGTCGAGATCGTCCACGAAGAGAGCAGGATGCAGGAATCCCTCCTCCGGCAGCGCGCACACGTCCTCGTAGATCGCCTTGGTGAAGAGAGTGAGCGCGAGGACGCCCAGCTGTACGTCGGACCGGCGGCCGTTCTCCCATTCGATCGGTTCGGTCACCGTTGCGCCCGCCGCCTCGAACCAGGCGCATGCCTGCTCGAGATCGATCACCTTGACGGCCAGGTTGGCCAGGCCGGTGACCGGCATCAGTGCAGCGGTGTGCCGTACAGCGAGCCGAGATCCTCGGCGATGAGCTCGAGCCGCACACCGTCGGGATCTGAGAAGTAGAGCGAGATCTCGCTTTCGATCTGCGTCGCAATGCCGGCCCCGTCGAGGCGGGCGCGGGCGGCGTCCCACTGCGCCCGGTCCACCGAGATGGCGAGATGGTGGAATCCGCCGAGCACTTCGGCGTATGGCGCGAGTCCGAGATCCGGGAAATCGAAGAAGGCGAGCGTGTTGTCGTGTCCCAGATCGAAAAACAGGTGGGTCGACCCCTTGTAGTCCCGATTCTCGAAGAGCTCGACCAGCGGGAACCCGAGGAGGTCCTGGTAGAACCGAATGGTCTGCTCGACGTCGGAACACAGCAACGCGAGGTGGTGGACACCGCGGGCCGTCGACGTCGGGCGGGCAGCGGGTCTCCGCAGGTACGCCGCCCGCAGCCGCTCCCGCTCTGCGGCTGCTGCCTCCAGATCGACGGTCACAGGCCCAGGAGCCGCGCAGCGTTGGCTCCCAAGATGTTGGCCCGGGCCGGTTCGGCCAGCCCGGCCGCGGCGCGCTGGGCTTGCGCCATCGGATCGGCGACTCCCTCGGCGTGAGGCCAGTCACTGCCGAGCATGAAGGTGTCGTCCCCGACCTTGGGGACCAGACGATTCGGCATCTCGTAGGGGAGCGCAGCCACCCGTACCTGGCGCAGGAAATAATTCGACGGGCGATCCGACAGCTCGTGAAACGGCTCACCGTGGCGCTGGGTGTAGAAGTCGGACGCCCCGTCGATGTGGAGGAGGAAGCTCGGCACCCAACTCGCCGTCAGCTCGACCACCCCGACGCGCAGACGCGGGAAGCGCTCGAGCACCCCGTTCAGAATCAGGTTGGCGAGGGCGACCGCGGGCGCCAGATAGAGAAAGATCGAGTCGAAGAGCTGTTCACCGTCCTCGTGCTCCCCGGTCCGCCAGGCGGGGTGCAGTGGGCTTTCGAACTCCGAGACATGGAAGACCGGCGCCACGCCTTCGTCGCTGAACGCAGCCCACACGGGATCGAAGTCCTCGTGCGAAAGGGGTTTCCCATCCACCGGGGCCGGGGCGATCATGGCCAAGCGCACTCCCTGCGCCCGCACCCGCCGGATCTCCTCCACCGCCCAGACCGGATCGTGCAAGAGGACGTGGGCCACCCCGAAGAGACGATCCTCACCGTCGCTGCACACGTCCGCCAGGAACCGGTTGTAGGCCCGCGCGTTGGCACGCTGCGCGTCGCGGTCCGCAGCGAGCCGCTGCTCCCACAGCAGCCCGTAGTTCGGGAACATGACCGCGGCATCGAGCCCGAAGGCGTCGAGCGACGCGAGGCGGGCGCCGGCGAAGCGGTAGGAGTCGGGCACCAGCTCCTCGAACGACGCCGGAGCACGCTCGCCGCGTAAGCGGCGGAGTCGGTCCTCCCCGATCAGCGTCGAACGCTCGGGGATCGGCACCTCCAGCGGCGTGAGCCGGCTGCCCCGCCAGGTCAGCCAGGGCCATCCGGCGTCATCGTCGGCGATGGACAACGCCTCGGCCCGCTGTGCGGGGTCGATGTACTCGGACCACGTCGTTCTCGACTCGAAAAGATGCTGGTCGACGTCGATGGTCTGTAGCGTCATGTGCCCTCCCCGGCGCAGAGTACCAGCGACCGATCTCCCCGGCCCGCCAAGGTCGATTGGGTCTCGGCCTGATCCTGCCGGGCCCGGCCCGGTCCTCGCGCCGCGGTCCGGCATGGCCTTCTGGGAGGTGTTCCGTGCTCGTCGAGGCGCCGGTTACTCGATAGCGCCGCGGATCTCGCGCAGCCACGTGTCGGCGGCCTGCCACGCCGCGTCGGCCTGCCGCCGCTGCTCGGCGCCGTGCTCGCCGGCGGCGGGGTACGAGCCGAGGAACTTCACGCCGGCCAAGCTGGCATGGAGGTCGCGCAGACAGTCCGCCACGACCTCATCGCCCACGTGGCCCGACAAGTCGATAACGAAGCAGTAATCGCCCAGCGCCTGTTTCGTGGGTCGGGACTCGAGTTTCGTCAGGTTGATGTTGCGCGCCGCGAATTGTCCCAGGATGCCGTGCAGGCTGCCCGGGTGGTCCGCCCGCTGGAAGCAGACGATGCTCGTCTTGTCGTGTCCCGTGGGCCCAGGTACCCGGGTGCGAGCCACGAGGACGAACCGGGTCTGATTCTCCGGGTGATCCTCGACGTCTTCCGCGAGAATGACCAGGCCGTAGCGTTCGGCGGCCAGCTTCGGCGCGATGGCCGCCTCGCCGGCGGCGCCGGATTCGCCGAGAACACGTGCCGCGTCCGCGGTGGAGTTGGCCGCCCGTTGTTCGGCTGCCGGCAGCGCCCGGGCCAGGTACTTCTGGCACTGGGCAAGAGCGTGGGGATAGGAGGACACCGCGCGGATGTCGGCCAGCCCGGTCCCCGGCGGAGCCATGAGGTGGAGGTGGATGTCCATCACGACTTCACGTTGAATATGCAGGTCGACGTCGTGAATCAGCCCATCGATGGTGGCGCTGACCGTCCCCTCGATCCCGTTCTCAATGGGCACGAAGCCGAGGTCGGCCTCACCCCGGGCGACGGCGTCGAGCACCCCCGTGATGGAGGCGAGTGCGGTCGGGTCTGCTGCGGCGAGGTCGGGCTGGGTCAGGAGCGCCTCCTGGGTGAAGGTGGCGGCCGGCCCGAAGTAGGCCACCGAGGTCGCAGGCGGGTTCACAGTTGGGCAGGATAGAGCAGGTCATGGACGCTTCCTCGCTGCGCGCGCTGATCCAAGAGGTCGCTAACGGTCGCTGCACGCCCGACGACGCCGTTCGGCAATTGCGCCGCCTCCCCTATTCAGACCTCGGGTTCGCCCGGGTGGACCACCACCGCGACCTGCGCCTCGGGATCCCCGAGGCCGTCTACGGCCCGGGAAAGACGCCGCAGCACTGTGCGGCGGTCGTCGAAGAGCTTCTCGCGGCTACCGACGGCCCGGTCCTTCTGACCCGGGCGACCGAGGCCCAGGTGAAGGCGGTCACGGCCGCAGCCGCCGCACTCGGCTTCGGCCTCGGGTCGGTCGCCGAGAGCGGGACCCTCGCGACGGTGGTCTTCCGCCCGGCGCCGTCGAGGACAGGCGTCGTCGTCGTGATCACCGCCGGAACGGCCGATCTTCCCGTGGCCACCGAATGCACGGCGGTCCTCGGCGCGCTCGGCTTCGCCCCCACGCTGCTCAGCGACTGCGGCGTCGCGGGATTGCACAGGCTCCTCGCCGAGCTCGACACCCTCGCCATGGCCGACGCGGTCGTGGTCATCGCCGGCATGGAGGGCGCCCTGGCCAGTGTCGTGGGCGGGCTCACGCCGGCGCCCGTCATCGCCGTCCCGACCAGCGCCGGCTACGGCGCCGCGCTCGAGGGCGTGACCGCCCTGCTCGCCATGCTCTCCGCCTGCTCCTCCGGCATCACCGTCGTCGGCATCGACAACGGCTACGGCGCTGCCTGCGCGATCGCGCGCCTCCTCCCGTGACGACTCCGGACTCGGGTTCCTCGACGGTCGCCTGGTTCCACTGCTTCGCCGGCATCGCCGGCGACATGGCCCTGGGGTCGCTCGTCGACGCGGGAGCCGACGTCGACGAGGTCCGCGCGCTGCTCAATCGACTTGACCTGCCTGGCTGGCACCTCGAGTTCGAGGACGGCATCCGCGGCGGCATCGCCTGTACGCGCGCGGTCGTCGGGGGTGACGACGTCGTGGTGCGCACCCACGGGGTCATCGCCGCTCTGATAGAGGAGGCCGCCCTGCCGGCCCGGGTCACGGCGCGGGCGCAAGCCGTCTTCCGCAAGCTGGCGTCGGTGGAATCCACCCTGCACCGACGGGCCATCGACCAGGTCCACTTCCACGAGGTGGGTGGGCACGATGCGATCATCGACGTCGTCGGGACGGCGGCCGCACTCGAGGTGCTCGGGGTCGACGAGGTGTGCGCTTCCGCCGTGGCCACGGGAATGGGCACGGTGCGGAGCGCACACGGCTGGCTGCCCAACCCCGCGCCCGCCACGGTTCGCCTCCTGGAGGGGATCCCGACATACGGCAGGGAGGTCCAGATCGAGCTCACGACGCCAACCGGCGCCGCGCTGCTCGCAGCGCTGTCCACGGCGTTCGGCCCTCTCCCGGACATGACCGTCGCGTCGTCGGGCTTCGGAGGGGGAGCCGGTGAGATGGACGACCTGCCGAACTGCACCCAGGTGGTGATCGGCCGGCGCGCCGGCCGGTCGGTCGTCGGTCCCGGGCTCGGGGCGCTGCTGCTCGAGACGAACCTCGACGATGTGACAGGCGAACAGCTGGGGCTCGCCGTCGCAGCGGCACTCCAAGCCGGGGCGCTCGACGCCTGGGTCAGCCCGGTCACCATGAAGAAGGGCCGGCCCGGCCACGTCCTCCACGTCTTGACCGACACCACGCTCGTCGAAACCCAGCGAGGCGAGATCGAGCGGGTGACGGGAACGATGGGCATCCGGGCCACTTCCGTGGAACGGTGGCCCGTTGCCCGCGCACTCGGACAGGTCACCGTCGACGGCATCACCATCCGGATGAAGATCACCAGCGGACGGGCCAAGCCCGAGTTCGACGACGTTGCGCTCGTAGCTGCCAAGACCGGCGCCCCGCCACACGAGGTCGCCAGCCGGGCCGAGGAGGCCTGGCGAGCCGCCCAGCGATCGAAGGCGGGACCGGAGGGCGCACCCGCCTGATGGCGAGCGACATGTTCCGCTTCGACGAGGCGATGACCGACCGCATCCTGGCTGCGTGCCGGGAACGGCTGTCCATGGACCCGGTCACCCTCGACTTCGGCGGCCTTGTCGAGTCGCTCGACCGCGAACTCGACGGGCTGATGCGGCCCGAGGGCAGCGACGCCGGCCAGGTCCTGAAGGTGTTCGTGGACAAGCTGGCGACGGCGGTCGTCTCGTGTGACAGCCCTCGTTTCTTGTCGTTCATTCCGGCCGCACCTACCAAGGCATCCCTGCTCTTCGACATGTTCGTCTCCTGCTCGTCGCTGCACGGGACCTCCTGGCTCGAGGCCGCCGGCGTCGTCGTGGCCGAGAACCAGGCCCTCGGCGTGCTGGCCGCGCAGGCCGGCCTGCCTGAGGGCGCCGGCGGCTGCTTCGTGTCCGGCGGCTCCGCGGGCAACCTGTCGGCTCTCATGGTGGCCCGCGACACGGCAGCGCACCGTCGCCACGCCGACGCGCCGCTGCATCCGCTGGTCGCACTGAGCGAGGACGCACACTCGTCGGTGGGCAAGGCCCTCCACGTGCTCGGTGTCGGAACGCTGACCGTGCCCACGCTCGACCACCGGCTGACCGGCGCCGCGCTGCGGGACGCGCTGCAAGCCGATCCTCGCCGCGCTGACGTCATCGGAGTCGTCGCCACGGCGGGAACCACGAACGCCGGCATCGTGGACGACCTGGCGGGCGTCGCCGAGGTGGCCGCAGAGCACTCCCTCTGGTTCCACATCGACGGCGCCTACGGCGGCGCGGCGGCGCTGTTCGCACCATCCGTACGAGCGCAGTTCGCCGGCTTCGAGCGGGCCGACTCGTTCATCGTCGATCCTCACAAGTGGCTCTTCGCCCCCTTCGACTGTGCCGCGCTCGTCTACCGCCAGCCCAACCTGGCCAAGGCGGTGCACACCCAGGACGCCCAGTACCTTGAGGTGCTGCACAGCGAGAACCCCGAGGAGTGGAACCCGAGCGACTATGCCTTCCACCTCACGCGGCGGGCCCGGGGGCTGCCCCTGTGGTTCTCGTTGGCCGTCAACGGCCTCGACGCGTATCGCGACGCCGTCGAGGCGGGGCTGGCCATCGCCCAGCGGGCGGCCGAACGGATCGCCGCGTCACCCCATGTCGAGCTGGTGCGCCAACCCGGGCTGTCCATCGTGCTCTTCCGGCGCCCGGGGTGGGGCAAGATCGACTACGAGGCGTGGTCGGCGCGCCTGCTCACCGCACAGATCGGCTTCGTCACGCCGACGAGCTGGGAAGGCGAGACGGTGGCCCGCTTCGCGTTCCTCCACCCCAACACCACCGTGGAGATGATCGACGAGATCCTCGGCTCAACGGCCGAGGCGTGACCAGGCGCGACGCAGCACGATCCCCAGCGTCTCGACGTCCTGCGCTCCCGGAATGGGCCACGCGTCGTCGATCAGGAAGTAGGGAACGCCGGTCACGTCACGGTCCTGGGCGGCGGCCTCGTCGGCGCGCACCTCCGCCGAGCCGACCGTGCCGTCGAGCACCTTCTCGGTGAGGTCCGCGGGGACGCCCGCGGCGCGGGCCACGTCCCGCAGGACGTCGTGATCCGAGAGCTGGCGCCCCTCGCTGAAGTGGGCGGCGAACAGCCGCGGCACCAGTGCATCCTCGTGCACGGTCCCGCCCACCGCCTGGGTGAGCCGGTGGGCGTCGAACGTGTTGCCCGACCGCACCTGCGCGAAGTCGAACGTGAACCCCACTTCTGCCCCGAGCGCGGTCAGGTGCACGTGACCGGCGCGGACCTGTTCAGGACTCATGCCGTACTTGCGCCGCAGGCGCTCCTCCTGGGTGCCGTCGATCCGCGCCGGCGCATGCCGGTTCAGCTCGAACGCGCGGTGGACCACGGTGACCTCGTCACCATGCTCGAAGTCGGCCAGGGCGACCTTCAGCCGGGCCAGGCCCAACGCACACCAAGGGCACGCATAATCGGACCACACATCGATCTGCACGCACCGGTCACCCTAGGGGCGCGGACGAAGCCCTCCTACGCCCAGTCCTGCTCCGGCCAACCCTCGGCTGCGGCCATGAGCGTCCAGCAGGTGGCGCCGTCGATGGACTCGCGGATGATGTCGGCGTGTCCGGCGTGTCGGGCCATCTCCTCAATGAGGTGCAGCAGGACCCAGCGGGGCGTCCAGACGATGCCGCCCGGGATCCACGGGACGAGGTCGACCGTGGGCGGGAGGGGCGCCCGGAGGTCCTCCAGGCCGCCCACGATCTTCCCGGTCTCCCGCGCCTGGTCGCCGGCCAGGGCGATCACGTCGTCGAGCGTCTCCCCCTCCTGGAGGCAGAACCCGTCTGACCAGTCGTCCTCGGGGGCGAACACCCTGGTATCGCCGGTGGTGAGGAAGGCCGTCCAGGCGCGTTCGACCAGTGCGGCGTGCTTCATGAGGCCGACCAGGCTCAACTCGCTGACGCTCGGGCGGGCGGCGACCTGGTCCTGGTCCAGCCCATGCGCGGCGTAGCGCAGCGCGTCTCGCTGCTGCCCAAGGAAGGCGAGGAGTACCTCGCGCTCGTCGACGAGGGGGGCTACGAGTCCAGGCATGGTGGAGTCTCCATTTCCGCCGGTCACCGCCGGCGCTCACGATTGGTGTGACGTCATGGTGCGCCTCGAAACTGGCCATCTCGTGGCCACTTTTCCTGGCAAAATGGCCCGGTGCGCGCAGACCGTCTCGTTGCCGCCCTGCTGGTCCTGCAGGCCAAGGGCAGGGTCACTGCGGCCGAGCTGGCCCGTGAGCTCGAGATCAGCGAGCGCACGGCCCGCCGGGATCTCGAGAGCCTGGCCATGGCGGGCATACCCGTCTACTCGCAGCCCGGACGGGGCGGCGGCTGGGAGCTGGTCGGCGGCGCCCGCACAGACCTCAGCGGGTTGACCGCCGACGAGGCCCGGGCGCTCTTTCTCATCGCCGGGCCTTCCGACGCCACCCCCGAGGTTCGGACGGCCCTGCGCAAGCTCGTGCGAGCCCTCCCGGCGACCTTCCGCGAGCACGCGGAGGCCGCCGCCGGTGCGGTCGTGCGCGACCCGTCGAGCTGGGACCACTCGGTGGCCGCGGCACCGGAGCATCTCGAGGCGCTGCAGCACGCCGTCATCGAAGGTGTGCAGGTCGAGTTGGACTACCGCGGCCGGGACGGACGCGCCTCGGCGCGCACCGTGCATCCGCTGGGACTCGTGGTCAAGAACAACACCTGGTACCTCGTGGCCGCCACCGAGGCCGGCCAGCGGACCTTCCGGGTAAGCCGGGTGCGATCGATGGGACTGACGGGGGAACCCGCCGTGCGCCCCGACGACTTCGATCTGGCGCAGGCCTGGAACTCCATTGTCACGACGGTCGACTCGCAACGCGCTCCGGTGCGGGTGCGGCTGCGGGCCGACCCGGCGATCGTGGAAGTTCTGCGCTCCATGTTCGGCAACCGGGTCGGGGACGGCGTGGAGACACGGGACGGGCGGACGGAGGTGGTGCTACGGGCCCAGTCCGAGGAGATGGTGGCGCGCCAGCTGGCCGGCTTCGCGGACCGTCTGCAGGTCGTGACGCCCGGGAGCGTGCGGCGCCACCTGGCGGACATCGGCCGTGGGCTCGTGCGCGCTCACACCTGATGGCATCACTGCGGGTGGCTGGACGCGACGTCAGGCCGACGCGACGGCCGCTTCGACGAGAGCCCCCGCCGCCAACAGCAGCTCCTCGCTGTCGGCCGGACCGATCAGCTGCATGCTGGCGGGCAAGGGCCCGGTCGTCGGTACCGGAAGCGAAAGAGCCGGCACCCCGGCCAGGTTCACCGGCAGGGTGCAGCGGGAGACGAGGAGGTCGTCTCCGTCTTCCAGGCGCGGCGGGAAGATGCTCAGTGTGGGGGTGACGAGGAGGTCGACCTCCGTGAAGATCCGCTCCATGGTCCCCTTCCAGGCGCGCTGGACCTGCCATGCAACACGCACGATGTCCTCGGCGAACGAGCCCCCGAGCTCCAACCGGGCGCGCACGTCGGGGCCGATCCCCTCGGGGTCATCGGCCACCAGCGTGGCGTCGGACTGCCATGCCTGGACCACCAGGAGGAGGCCCGCCTGCATGGTGGCGTCGTCCCACCCCGGGACCGCGAGGTCACGGCAGTCCCACCCCACGAGGTCGAGCGCCCGGTCGAGCGCCGTGGTGATGGCCGGATCCGCCTCCATCGGCAGTCGGCCGAGGACCAGGCCGTCCCCGCGCACCTCGGGAACGGTGAAGCCGGGCTCGAGCAACTGCATCCCGCTGACCAGGCCGGCCACCGTGCGGGCCATCGGGCCGACGGTGTCGAAGCTGGGCGCGAGGGGCCAGACCCCCTCCAGCGGGATACGGCCCCACGTGGTCTTGAGCCCGGCCGTGCCGCAACAGGCGGCGGGAATCCGCACCGAGCCACCGGTGTCGCTGCCGTAGGCCACGTCCGCCTCACCGGTGGCCACCGCGACCGCAGAGCCGCTGGACGAGCCGCCCGGGACGCGGGTGGGATCGAGCGGGTTCACCGGAGTCCCGTACCACTGGTTCACGCCGGTGACGCCGAGGGCCAACTCGTGCAGATTGGTGCGGCCCACGATCCGGGCCCCCGCCGCTCGGGCACCGGCGAGGCAGGCGGCGTCCTCGGCCGCCGGCACGGCTCGGGCCGCCACGGCCCGGCACCCCGCCGTCGTCGGCTCCCCCTCCATGTCGATGAGGTCCTTGACGGCCAGTCGGACTCCGGATCCCGACGTGTCGTAGCGCGTGATGAAGGTGGTCATCCCTTCATTGTGTCCGGATGCCCCAGTGCCGGTCGTGTGCTACGTCGTGGGCGTCGTCACGGTGGCCCCCGGCGGTAGCTGGAAGAGCGACGGATTGGGAGATGACGAAAAGTTCGTGATCTGGAAGCTCGTCGAGTCCGATGCGACCTTGACGTAGCCGAGGATGCTCTGAGAGGTACTGCAGATGGTGCTGGTGCCGGACACGCCTCGGGCGACCAGGTCGACACAGTTCATGTCGAAGCCGTTGAGCGACATCTTCGAGGTGCTCACCTTGTCGCCGGCCAATCCGGCCACCAGCGAGACACCTTTGAGGAAGGAGACCCAGTGCGACGGGGTGTAGACGTCGAAGATCTTGTTCTCGGTGGCGGCAGCGGCCTGGCCCAGCTTCTGGCACGACCACGCGCCACCCGCTCCGCTCTGGTTGCACGCGTACTCGCCGGATGAGTTCACGATCAGCTGCATGTTGGACGCGTTCGATCCCGTCTGGGTCTCGTGGAAGGCAAGGCCGCCACTGGACGGGTCGACGGCGTAGACGACCGTTGCGGGCGAGCTCCCCGTGGTCGTGTAGGTGGCCTCGAACGGCGTGTCGTTGGTGGACTGGAGGTTCTGGGTGAACGAGTCGATGGTCGCCTTGTTGCCTTCGACGGTGTGCACCGCCTGCTTGACCTTGTTCACGACGCTGCAACCGGTCACCAACGCGCCGACCGCCACCAGCGACGCCATGACCATCACGGTACGGCTTGGCTGCGTCATGCCTGCCTCCTCCAGAGAGAACCGCCAGGACTAGGACGGGTCCGCCGGCGCGAGGTTACGGCAGGCCGGGCGCCGAATCGTGCCACGGGCCCGTCGGCGAGCGAGAATCAGCCTCCGGCGGTGGGCGTCGGAACGGTGCGGTCTTCGACCGGCGCCAGTTCCTGGCGACCCCGTTGCAGGCCGAAGAGCGCGACAACGCCGGCGAACGCCATGATGCCGCACATGACGTAGAGCACCCCCTGGGTGGCATGGGCGAAGTCGAGCGAGACGAAGTGCGGGATCGACGCCACCGATCCGTGGCCCTGCTGGGACTGCGTGATGCGGTTGGCCTCGGCGGCGGCGTTCGGATCGCCCATCGCCGTCAGCGACGTCGTCAGGTGCGAGCGATAGATGGTTAGCAAGATGGTACCGAGCGCCGCCAGGCCGAGGCTGGCGCCGAAGTTGCGGATGGTCTGCGTGATGCCTGTGGCCTCGCCGTAGGAGAGGTTGCCCGCCCGGTTCACCGCGTCGGTGTTCGCGGGGCCGAGCATCATGCCCATCCCGGCCCCGGCCACGATGACCCAGATCTGTTGCTTGCTGAAGCTCAGGGTCGTCGCCTTGGAGGCCCAGAAGCCGAAGCCGACGGCCGCGATGGCACAGCCGATGACGACGGCCCGCTTGGCGCCCTCCCGGTCGAGCATGCGGCCCCCGATCTGGGCGGCGACCACGAAGCCGAGGAAGAAGAAGAGCAGGAAGAGCCCCGCCTGCGACGCCGTCTTGTGCAGGGCGATCTGGGCGTACTCGCTGGCAAAGAAAAACACGGGAATGAAGGCCATCATGGCGATAAGCAGCACCACGTTCTCGACCGTGAAGGCACGGATGCGGAAGATGGCGACCTGAATCAGCGGAGATTTCGTGCGCAGCTCGACGAGGACGAAGACGACGAGAATGAGGACGCCACCAATGATGCAGATCCACGTCCAGGGATTGGTCCAGCCCCAGGGAACGGACTGCTGCAGGCCGAAGATGCTGAGCCCGATCCCGGCGGCGATGAGCACTGCCCCCCGGTAGTCGATCGGGGCCCGCTGGTACCGGGTCTTCGGCTTCGACACGGCGATCAGGGCCAGCGCGATCAGGGCGACGGGGATGTTCACCCAGAAGATGGCGCGCCAGGTCCACTGCGTCAGGTAGCCACCCAGGATCGGCCCGATCGCGGTGAGGCCGCCGGCAATCCCGAAGAACAGGGCGAGGGCCTTGCCGCGATCGCGCAGCGGGAACACGTTGACGACGATGGCGAGAGCAGCCGGGAACATGAGGGCACCGCCTGCGCCCTGGATCACGCGGAACGTGACGATCCACCCTTCGGCGATCGACCCGGTGGGGGTCAGGCCGCACATGGTCGACGCGACCACGAACACGATGACACCGATCACGCACATCTTGGTGTGGCCGAAGATGTCCGAGAGCCGCCCGCCCAGGGCGAACAGCGCGGCCAGGGCGATCAGGTAGCCGTTGACCACCCACTGCACGCCGGTCGACGTGAGGCCGAGCTCGCGCTGGATGTTCGGCACGGCGATGGAGACGATCGTCTGGTCGATGAACGTCATGGAGACCGCGAAGATCATCGCGGCGAGCACCCAGTTGCGCCCCTGCATACCGTTGCCGCTCACAGCCGCTCCCTCCTTTGACCGTCCGCCGAGAACCCTAACGGGGTCGGTTCGGAGCGCGCAGGACCTCGAGGCCGGTGGGTGAGCGCGAGGAGCTCAACGTGGCCGCCGCGGCCCGCCGTCGTCGCCAGCACGGGCTGACGGTCGTCACGGGTGATCCGTCGGGTCGGATACGGTCGTTCCGGAGGAGGGGGCGCCAGTGGGACGACACAAGACGGCGGTGCTGGTGGCATTCGTGGCCGCCGGGTTGGTGGGCCCGGGGCTCTCCGTCGGGGTGGTGCCCTCCGTCGCCTCGGCCGGCACGCCGGTGCCCGGCGCGCCCAACTGCCCGATGTTCCCGCCGGACAACGTCTGGAACACACCAATTGCGGGGTTGCCGGTCAACCCGAACAGTGCCGCCTGGTTGGCCAGCATGGATGCCGGCACGACGAACCTCCATCCCGACTTCGGGCCGTCGGGCGACCCCGCCAACCCTTACGGCATCCCGTACACCGTGGTGTCCCCCTCACAGCCCGACGTCCCCATCACCTTCCAGTACGCCGCCGAGAGCGATCCGGGGCCATACCCCTTCAGTGCGAGCACGCCCATCGAGGGTGGCCAGCAGTCCAGCGGCGACCGCCACGCCATCATGGTCAACCCGGCCACCTGCACGCTCTACGAGCTCTACGACGCGCAGTACAACCCCTCGGGTTCCACCGCCGGCTCGGGCGCGATCTGGAACCTCAACTCGAACGCCCTGCGGCCGGCCGGTTGGACGTCGGCGGACGCGGCCGGCCTCCCGATCCTCCCCGGGCTCGTGCGCTACGACGAGGTGCAATCCGGCGTGATCACCCACGCCATCAGGATGACGGCCGAGACCACCGACACGTCGTACCTGTGGCCGGCCCGCCACGAGGCCGGGACGGCGTCCAACCCGAACCTCCCGCCCATGGGAGCCCGCTTCCGGCTCAAGGCCAGCTACAACATCTCGGGCTACTCCCCCCAGGCCCAGGTGGTGCTGCGCGCCATGCAGCAGTACGGGCTGATCCTGGCCGACAACGGCTCCAACTGGTACTTCGGGGGGACGGCGGACGACAACTGGCCGAGCGCTCTGGTCAACGAGCTGAAGTCGGTGCCCGCCAGCGCGTTCGAGGCGGTCGACGAGTCGGGCCTGATGATCGACCCCAACTCGGGCCAGGCTCAGCAGCTCGGTGCCGCCGTCAACTGTGGGTCCGATCCGGGGTATCGCATGGTGGCGGCGGACGGCGGTGTCTTCTCGTTCTGCCAGCCCTTCCTCGGCTCCATGGGCGGCCAGCACCTCAACGCGCCCATCGTCGGCACGGCCGAGACCCCCGGTGGCGGCGGCTACTGGGAGGTGGGCTCCGACGGCGGGATCTTCAGCTTCGGCAACGCCGCCTTCCACGGCTCGGCCGGGTCCATCCACCTCAACAAACCGGTCGTCGGCATGGCGGCCACGCCCGACGGCAACGGCTACTGGCTGGTTGCGTCGGACGGTGGCATCTTCAGCTTCGGCGACGCCGCCTTCCACGGCTCGGCCGGGTCCATCCACCTCAACAAGCCGATCGTCGGCATGGCGGCCACGCCCGACGGCAACGGCTACTGGCTGGTTGCGTCGGACGGTGGCATCTTCAGCTACGGCGACGCCGTCTTCGACGGCTCGCGCGGTGGCCAGCCGCTGAACAAGCCCATCGTCGGCATGGCCGCGAGCCCGTCGGGCCTGGGTTACTGGCTCGTCGCCTCCGACGGTGGGATCTTCAACTACGGCGACGCCGGCTTCGACGGCTCGGCCGGTTCCATCACGCTCAACAAGCCCGTCGTCGGGATGCTGGGCACGTCCGGCGGCGGCTACTGGCTGGTCGCTTCGGACGGAGGCGTCTTCAGCTACGGCGACGCGGTGTTCAACGGCTCCCCGGGCGGCCTCGCGCTCGACGCGCCGATCGTCGGCATCGGGTGACGCTCCCCCATCCGGGAAAGTGCGTCAGCTACCAGCCTGGTCGAGTGCTCTCCGGTAGACGTTGGTGCTGCGCTGCTCGAAGCCGAGCTTCGTGTAGAGGTTGTTCGCCTCGCCGCGTTCGGGGCGCGACGTGAGGTCGACGGTGCGGGCCCCGAACTTCCCGGCGTGGACCAGCGCCGCGTTGACGAGCGCACTGGCCACACCCTTGCCGCGCGCGGCCGCCTCGGTCACGACGTCCTCGATCCAGGCGCGCCGGCCCGTCGGGATCTCGAACGCGACCAATGTCAGCGAGCCCACGATCCTCCCGTCCTCCTCGGCGACGAAGAGTGTCGTGGCCGGGTCGGCCACAATGCGCGCCAGCTGCTCGGCCGTCGCGGGCGGGGCCGAGCGCGAGAGCTGGGGCAGGAGGGCGGTCACCGCGGTCACCAGGTCGGCATCCACCGACGCGGCGATCCTGACCGAAATCACGACGTCGCTGCTTCGCCCCGCCACATCGGTTGGCGCACGCTGTCGTAGAGCACGTCGCGCCGCTCGCCGTTGATGGCGGCGAAGACGTGCTCGCCCCAACGATCGGACCCGACGAGGGGCTGGGGTAGCGTCTCGCGCGTGAACCAGCCGACGTCGCGCGTCTCGAGCGGGTGCGGTGCCAGCTCGCCGCCCACGGCGCGGCAGTAGAAGAGCAGCGAGTACAGCGGCACTCTCGTGAACCCGAGGCGCAGGCCGTCGAGCACCGCAATGAGCCGCACCGGCTCCGCGATGATGCCGGTTTCCTCCTCGACCTCCTTCACGACGACCTCGGCCGCCGAGTAGCCCACGTCGCACCATCCGGTCGGGTACAGCCAGATGCCCGAGTCGGCCCGCTGGATCAGCAGCAACTCCCCCTTGTCGTTGCTCACGGCGGCACCCACGGCCACCTTGGGCGTGACATAGCCGGGAACCCCTTTGCCGACGGTGTCCATCCACTCCTGCACCAATCCACCGGCGTAGTCGGGGTCCTCGTTCTCGCCGTCCGCCTCGGTCCGGATGTCCGCCGCCACCTTGAGGATCTCCTCGAAGCGCTCTTTTTCGTACAGGCTCTCGGTGAAGCCGAGACCCGTGCGGGCGATGCCCGAGAGGGCCTCGCTCCAACGCAGCAGCGTCTTGAGGGGGACGTCGCGGTCTTCACTCGGGTCCACGAGCGGTGACGCTACCGCGACCCGCCACGTGGGCCAGAATGGGGCGTGTCCGTAAACGAGGATTGCCGCCACTACGTGATGCGGACGACGCCCGGCGGAGAGCGCCTGGAGCGCTGCAAGGTCGACGCCAACGAGCCGCTCCCCTTCGCCTGCCCCGAGGGTTGCGTGTTCTACGAGCCCCGCAGGGTCTCCTCGGCCGGATGGCACGTGCCCCGGGGCCCCGAGGAGGGCTGAGCCCGCCGGGCGGCCCGTTCGTTCAGCCTTCGAGGACGTCCCCCAGCAGGTCGACGGTGATGCCCTCACCGCGCAGCCACTCCAGGGCCGCCTCCACCTGGGCCGCCTGACCGTCCATTTCGCAGACGATCCAGCCGCGGTGCTCCTCGACGTCGGCCCTGCGGATGTCGGGATCCACGTCGAAACGGCGCACCAGCGTGGCGAGGACCGCCCGCCGGACCTCGGACTCAGGGAACGTCAGCTTCACCTTGACCCGCACCGCGCTCATGGCTCTTCCCCGCTCGCCCCTGCCCCCAGGCCGCGGTTGAGGCTACCGGACCGGAAACCCTCCAGGTCCAGCGCGACGAAGCGAAACCCCGCAGCGCGCACGGCCGCCACGACCTCGTCCCGGCGGGCCACGACCTCGGCCAGCGCGGCGGGCTCGACCTCCAGGCGGGCGGCGTCGCCGTGGTGGCGCACGCGCAGCTGCCCGAAGCCGAGCGCGTGCAGCGCCGACTCGGCCGACTCGACGGCGGCCAGGCGGCCCACCGTGACCGGCGTGCCGTAGGGCAGGCGCGAGGCCAGGCAGGCCGCGGCCGGCTTGTCCCAGGTCCGCAAGCCCAGCTCCCGGGACCAGTGCCGGATGTCGTCCTTGGTGAAGCCGGCCTCGACGAGGGGGAACACGGCGCCGGCCGACGCCGCGGCGGACTGGCCCGGTCGGTGCTCGCCCAGGTCGCTGACGTTCACCCCGAGGACGACGGTCGCCCCTTCGGCGGCGGCCAACGGGCCGACGACGTCCATCAGCGCGGTCTTGCAGCGGGCGCAGCGGTCGGGGCCGTTGGCGACGTAGGCCGCGTCCTGCATCTCGCTGGTCGGCACCCCGACCCAGCGCAGGTCCCACTCCTCGGCCAAGGCGCGGCAGTCCGCCTCCTCGGCGCCGGCCAGCGAGGGCGAGAGCGCGGTGGCGCAGAGCACCGATTCCCGGCCGAGGGTGTCGTGCGCCACCTTGGCCAGCAGCGACGAGTCGGCGCCGCCGCTGAAGGCCACCACCACGCGCCCGAGGCGACGCAGCTCGCCTCTGAGGTCGTCGAGAGAGGCACCCGGGGCGTTGACGGTCACGGCGGGTGGGCTCAGCCGCCCAGCACGGACAGCACGTCGTCGAGCGAGCCCACCATGCCCGTGTAGAACGGGCCGAACTCGGCGTAGAGGGCGGAGGCCTGGTCGAAGCGCATCTCGTAGACACACTCCTTCAGATCGTCGGGATGGGTGCCGAACAAGGTGACGCCCCACTCGTAGTCGTCGAGCCCCGTCGATCCGGTGATGACCTGGAGCACCCGGCCGTGGAAGGTCCGCCCCACCTTGCCGTGGCCCATCATCAGCTCCTTGCGGGCCTCGAAGTCGAGGGAGTACCAGTTGTGCTGCTCGCCGCGGCGCTTGCTCATCGGATAGAAGCAGAAGGCGTCCTTGCCCGCGGGCGGGAGCTGCGGGAAGAGCCGGGCCCGGCGGAGCTCGTCAGGGACGCCGGCGGCGTACTCGGAGACCTCGGTCAGCGACACGTAGGACTCGGCGGCAACCAGTCCGGACTCGATGACGTCGGTCTGCAGGCGGCGCAGCCGCCAGACGTCGGGGCCGAGCGCCATGAGGCCCAGGTCCGCCTTGTGGCCCAGCAGGGCCACCGGGACCACCTGGTAGCCGTCCGCCTCGGCCGCGCTCACCACCTTGCGTAGGGCGTTCGCGTCGAAAACGGGCGCCAGCCGGCAGAAGAGGTGCAGGACCCCCCAGCCGGTCGTCGGGGTCAGTGCCACGCCGTCAGTGTAGAGAAGCCGATTCTCCCCGAACGACAGTGCGCCCGGCCTTGCGGCCGGGCGCACCATTCAGCCTCGGTTGGGGGTGAGGCAGTCTCCAGTGTCACCCCGAGCTGTTGCAGCATCGTGGCAACCCGGTTGCAGCCCCGTCCGGGGACCAAACACCAGGTCAGGACGGTCTAGTAGTCGTCCATCCCGCCGGGCATGGCGGGCGCGTCGTCCTCGGGCTTGTCCACGATGACCGCCTCGGTGGTCAGGAAGAGCGCCGCAATCGACGCCGCGTTCTGCAGGGCCGAACGCGTCACCTTGGCCGCGTCGATGACGCCGTCCTTGAAGAGGTCGGTGTACTCGCCGGTGGCCGCATTGAGACCGTGGGCGCCCTTGAGGTTGCGCACCTTCTCGACGATGACCCCGCCCTCGAGGCCGGCGTTGACCGCGATCTGCTTGAGCGGCTCCTCCACGGCCCGGGCCACGATACGGGCTCCGGTGGCCTCGTCGCCGTCGAGCTTCTCGGCACCCTCGAGGATGGCGGTCTGGGCCCGCAGCAGGGCAACCCCGCCGCCGGGGACCACGCCCTCCTCAATGGCGGCCTTGGTCGTCGAGACGGCGTCTTCGATCCTGTGCTTCTTCTCCTTGAGCTCGACCTCGGTGGCGGCCCCGACCTTGATCACGGCCACACCGCCGGACAGCTTGGCCAGGCGCTCCTGGAGCTTCTCGCGGTCGTAGTCCGAGTCGGTGTTCTCGATCTCGGTCTTGATCTGGTTGATCCGGCCCTTGATGTCGGACTCGGTGCCGGCGCCCTCGACGATTGTGGTCTCGTCCTTGGTGATGACGACCTTGCGGGCCGTGCCCAGCAGGTCGAGCGTCACGTTCTCCAGCTTGAGGCCGACCTCCTCGGTGACGACCTGGCCACCGGTGAGGATGGCGATGTCCTGGAGCATGGCCTTGCGGCGCTCGCCGAAGCCGGGAGCCTTGACGGCCACCGAGCGGAACGTACCGCGGATCTTGTTCACCACGAGGGTGGCCAGGGCCTCGCCCTCGACGTCCTCGGCGATGATCAGCAGCGGCTTGCCGCTCTGCATGACCTTCTCGAGCACCGGGAGCAGGTCGCGTACGGCCGTGATCTTCGAGCCGACCAGCAGCACGTAGGCGTCCTCGAGCGAGGCCTCCATGCGCTCGGGGTCGGTCACGAAGTAGGGGGCGATGTAGCCCTTGTCGAAGCGCATGCCCTCGACCAGGTCCATGTCCATGCCGAAGGTCTGCGACTCCTCGACCGTGATGACGCCGTCGCGGCCGACCTTGTCGATGGCCTCGGAGATCATCTCGCCGATCTCGGTGTCGGCGGCCGAAATGGAGGCCACCTGGGCGATCTGCGACTTGGACTCGGTCTCCTTGGCGATGCCGTGGATGGAGCCGACGGCGATCTCGACGGCGGCCTCGATGCCCCGCTTGAGTGCCATGGGGTTGGCCCCGGCCGCCACGTTGCGCAGGCCCTCGTGGACCATGGCCCAGGCCAGGACAGTGGCCGTGGTGGTGCCGTCACCGGCCACGTCGTCGGTCTTCTTGGCCACTTCCTTGACCAGCTCGGCACCGATCTTCTCGAACGGGTCCTCCAGGTCGATCTCCTTGGCGATGGACACACCGTCGTTGGTGATCGTGGGGGCACCCCACTTCTTGTCGAGCACCACGTTGCGGCCCTTCGGGCCGAGGGTCACGCGGACCGCGTCCGCCAGCTTGTTCATGCCGGTCTCCAGGCCGCGGCGGGCTTCTTCCTGGAAGGCGATGATCTTGGCCATCTGGTCTATTCCTCCGTTAGCACTCTCGTCTTGTGAGTGCTAACAGGTAACCACCTTAGGGCGCTCCGCGCAAGGGCGACGCGGCCCTTCGGTGCCCGAAGCGGCTCCCCGGAGGTCAGCCCCCGGCGACGGCGGGGACGATGGACAGCGTCTGGCCGGGCGACACGGGCGTGGCCAGGCCTTCGAGGAAACGGACGTCCTCGTCGGCCAGGAACACGTTCACGAAGCGGCGCAGGTTGCCGGCGTCGTCGAAGAGGCGGTCGGCCAGACCCGGGTGGGCGGCGTCGAGGGCCTTGAGGGCCTCGCCCACCGACGTCCCCTCCACCTCGACCTGGCCGGCACCGCCGGTCAGGGTGCGGAGCTGCGTGGGGATGCGGACGGTCACGCTCATCGGGGGATCTCCTTGGTCTGGTGGTCGTCCAACGCGGCGTCGAAGGCGTCCAGGGTCGGGGCGATCGTCGCCGAGGGGCCACTGCCCCGGGTGCCGGCCAGGGCCTCCACGGTCTTCAGGCCGTGGCCGGTGACCAGGGCCACCACCCGCTCGTCGGGGCGGATGGCCCCCGAGGCGGCCAGCCGGCACAGCGTGGCGATGGTGACCCCACCGGCGGTCTCGGCGAAGATCCCCTCGGTGCGGGCCAGAAGCCCGATGGCGTCGACGATCTCGCCGTCGGTGACGGCGGCGCACGAACCACCCGATCGTCGCATGACCTCCAGGGCGTACCAGCCGTCGGCCGGGTTGCCGATGGCCAGGGACTTGGCGATCGTCCGGGGCTTGACCGGCCGGATGGCGTCGCTGCCCTGGAGGAAGGCCTCGGCCACGGGCGAGCACCCTTCGGCCTGGGCGCCCGACACCCGGACGGCGGGCTCCTCGGGGAGGAGTCCCACCTTGCCCAGCTCGGAGAAGC
Source organism: uncultured Acidimicrobiaceae bacterium (assembly GCA_963755375.1). Taxonomy (GTDB): domain Bacteria; phylum Actinomycetota; class Acidimicrobiia; order Acidimicrobiales; family RAAP-2; genus Bog-473. The sequence goes on from CAVWKG010000016.1 coordinate 2,910,555, forward strand.
CCTTGGCCACCTTGGTCAGCTGGCTGCCCGACCCGATGGGGACCACGACGTGGTCCGGGGCCTGCCAGCCCAGCTGCTCGGCGATCTCGAAGGCCAGCGTCTTGGAGCCCTCGGCGTAGTAGGTGCGCACGTTGACGTTGACGAAGGCCCAGCTGGGGCGCTCGCTCGTCAGCTCGGCACAGAGGCGGTTGACGTCGTCATAGTTCCCCTCGACGGCGATGACCGTCCCGCCGTAGACGGCGGTCATGGTCACCTTGGCCGCCTCGAGGTCGTCGGGGATGAGGACGACCGAGTCCATCCCGGCCCGGGCGGCATGGGCCGCCACCGAGTTGGCCAGGTTGCCCGTGGAGGCGCAGGCGGCCACCTTGAAGCCGAGCTGGCGGGCCTTGGTCAGCGCCACCGAGACCACCCGGTCCTTGAACGAGCCCGTCGGGTTGGCGGTGTCGTCCTTGATCCACAGCTCGCCCAGCCCGAGCTCGGCGGCCAGGCGGTCCGCCCGCACCAGCGGGGTGAAGCCGGCGCCGAGGTCCACCGGCGTGGCGTCGTCAACCGGGAGCAGGTCCCGGTAGCGCCAGATGGAGCGGGGACCGGCCTCGATGCGCTCCCGGCTCACCGAGGCGGCGATCCGCTCGTAGTCGTAGGCGACCTCCAGCGGCCCGAAGCAGTAGTCGCAGACGTGCAGTGCCTCGGCGGGAAAGGCGCGTTGACATTCACGACAACGCAGTCCTGTGACGAAATCGACCATCGGTCCTCCTCATCGGTCGGGCATTGGCACCAGGTGCTCCGCACTGGTTGCCGCGACGTCGACGGGCCCGTCCCTCAGTCGCTCTGGATGATGGCAGCCATGTTAGCCCGCCCGGGCCGGCCACCTCAACGCAGCGCGGCTGCTTGAATCGGGGGCGTGACACAGACCTATCACCACGGGGACTTCCCCACCGGCGTGGTGCTCGAGGCCAAGGCCCGGACAGGCCGGACCGTCTCGGTGTGCATCCCGGCCCGCGACGAAGGCTCGACGGTGGGGTCGGTCGTGCGGGCGGTCGTGCACCCCTTCCTGGCCCGGCACGGGGGCAACGGGCTGGTCGACGAGGTCATCGTGCTCAACGACGGCTCGCTCGACGACACCGCCGACCAGGCGGGTGACGCCGGGGCGTCCGTGGTGGCCGGACCCGGTGGGGACGGCGGCAAGGGCCAGGCGATGGCCGCGGCGCTGGCGGCCTCGACGGGTGACGTCGTCGCCTTCTTGGACGCGGACGTCGCCAACACGACCCCGGCCTTCGTGACCGGACTCCTCGGCCCGCTGCTGACCACCGACCACGTCGCGCTCGTCAAGGGCTTCTACACGCGCCCCCTGCACGGCGACCCCACCGGTGGCGGCCGGGTCACCGAGCTCGTGGCCCGGCCCGTGCTCGAGCTGCTCTTCCCCGAGCTCTCGTGGGTGCGCCAGCCGCTGGCGGGCGAGACGGCGGCGCACCGCTGGGTCTTCGAGAAGCTGGGCTTCGCGGGCGGCTACGGAGTGGAGCTCGGCCTTCTGATCGACGTGGCGCAGCATCTCGGGCCGGATGCGCTCGCGCAGGTCGACCTGGGGGAGCGCATCCACCGCAACCGGCCCCTGCACGAGCTGCGGCCCCAGGCGGTCGACGTGCTACGCGCGGCGCTCGAGCGCGTCCCCCCGTCCGCGCTGCCCCGGCCCTCGTGAACAGAAGGTGAGCCCGGCGTGAGCGGCACCATCGTCGTCTCCAACCGCGGCCCGCTGACCTTCCGCGCCGGGCCCGACGGCGCGCTGATCCCGGTCGCCGCCGCCGGCGGGCTCGCCTCCTCCCTGCACCGGATCCTCGCGGGGAGCGGGACGACGTGGGCCTCGGTGACGATGGGGGCGGCGGACCGCGAGGCGGTCGCCCGAGGGCTCGTGCACGAGGACGGCCTCGACCTGCTCCCGGTGGTCATCGACGACGACACCTATCGGCAGGCCTACGACGTGGTGGCCAACACCACGCTCTGGTACTGCCATCACCATCTCTTCGACCTGCCGCACCGGCCCCGTTTCGACCGCCACTGGCGGGCGGCCTGGGAGGGGTACCAGGCCTACAACCGGGCCATGGCCGACGTGGTGGTGGCCCGGGCGGGCGAGGGTGACACCGTGTGCGTGCAGGACTACCACTTCTCGCTGCTCGGGCGGATGCTGGCCGAGGAGCGACCGGACCTGCGCTCGGTGCACTTCCTGCACACGCCGTTCGCTGCGCCCGACATGCTCGCGGTGCTGCCCGACGACGTCGTGGCCGAGCTGCTCGACGGCATGGCCGGCTACTCGGCCTGCGGCTTCCACTGCCACCAGTGGGAGGCCGGCTTCGTCGCCTGCTACGCCGCCGCCGGGCGCCGCGCGCCGCCGACGTTCGTGGCGCCCCTCGGGCCCGATGCCGGCGCGCTCGAGGAAGAAGCGGCGTCTCCCGAGAGCGTCGCCGCCGGCAACGCGCTCCGCGCCGAGGTGGGCGGGCGCCGGATCATCGCCCGGTCGGACCGCATGGAGCCCTCGAAGAACATCGTGCGGGGGATGCTCGCCTTCGAGGAGCTGCTGACCACGCGGCCCGAATGGCGCGGCCAGGTGGTCCACGTGGCGTGCTCCTACCCGAGCCGGCAGGGGCTGGCGGAATATCTCGCCTACGCCGCCGACGTCGAGCACACCGCCGAGCGCATCAACCACGCCTTCGGGGCGGGCACCGGGGCCGACGCCGACGGCTGGACGCCCATCGTGCTCTCGGTCGAGGACGACTGGGCCCGCTCGCTCGCCGCCCTCACCCTGTCCGACGTGCTGCTGGTCAACCCGGTGCGCGACGGGCTGAACCTGGTCGCCAAGGAGGGCCCGCTGCTCAACGCGGCCGACGGCGTCGTGGTGCTGTCGCACCAGGCGGGTGCCTGGGAGGAGCTCGCCCTGGCCGGTGCCGGCGCGCTCGGAGTCAACCCCTTCGACGTCGCGGGGACGGCCGACGCGCTGCACACCGCCCTCGCCATGGGCGCGTCCGAGCGAGCGGCGCGCGCGGCCGCGCTGCGCACCGCGGTGCGCGGGCGGACGGCGGCCGACTGGTGGGCCGACCAGCTGGCCGCCGCTCAGGGCTGAGCGGCGGCGCCCGCGGCGTCGGCCAACAGGCGCAGCAGAGCCACCGCACCGGGGGCGCCCGGCACCGACAGGTCCGCCGCGGCGGCCACCACCGCCGGGCTCTCGGTGTCGACGGCGGCAACCCGCGCGGTGGCCAGCGGGGCGCCGTCGCTGTTGCGCAGACGATCCAGGGCGGCGAAGGCGGGCAGGTCACCGATGTCGTCGCCGAAGGCGGCCGCGGCGCGGAGCGGCTCAGCCCGCGCGTCGTGCTCCGCCACCAGCGCGCGGACCACCGTCCCCTTGTCCACGTCGAGCGAGGGCCGCAGCTCGCGTTCGTGCCGTCCCTCGTGCACCATGAGGCCGCGCCCGGTGCGCTGGCGCTCGGCGAAGGCCAGCACCCAATCCTTGTGATCGGGGGCGCGGCGCCAGTGCAGCGTCACCGTCAAGCCCTTGGGCTCGACGTAGACGCCCTCGGGTGCGGTCGCCGTCGCCTCGCCCACCACGTCGTCGATGATGGCGGCCCAGGTGTCGTGGGCCGATCCCTGCAGGGCGCGCTCGAGGCCGTAGAGGCCGGCCAGCGTGACGCCCGGCGGCGCGCCGAGGACGTCGGCCAGGAAGGCCGTGGGCCGACCCGAGATCACCGCGACCAGCGCAAAGAGGTGGGCGAGCTCGGCCAGCAACGCCGGCACGCCGGGGAGCGGACGCGCGCCCGTCGGGTCCTCGACGATGGCCGCCAGTGTCCCGTCGAAATCGAGGAACAGCGCGCTGCGGTGCGGCTCGGCCGCCAGCGGTTGCAGGAGGGCCGGCAGGCGCGCCGCCGCGTCGCCCGCCCGCGGCAACGTCAGGAGGACGCGGTGGTCGTCGTCGTGGTCGACGCCAGGTCCGCGCCGATGACCACGACCACGTCGGTGCCGGTGACCCCGTTGACGGGCGTGGCCGTGGTGAGCGGGAGCACCTGGGCCGGCTTCACCCCGATGGTGGTCGCGATGGACGCGGCCGGCTGCTGCATCCCTGCCGCGTAGTAGACGGCCGAGGTCGCCTCGGTCGTGGACGCGTCGACCGGCGTCTTCATGGTCCAGCCGCCCGCGCCGATGACCGTTGAGTAGTGCGCGGCCAGTCCGTTCGTGCTCGTCCCGTTGGCCACCACGACACTCACGGTGCTCGGGGCCACGGTGGTCGTCGTCGTGGACCCCTTGTGGCCGGCCTTGGTGGTGGTCGTGTGACCGTGACTGGTGGTGGTGGTGTGACCGGCACTGGTGGTGGTCGTCGTGGAGGCGGACCCGCCACCCGCCGCCGCGGTGGTCGTCGTCGTGCTCGCCGCCCCGCTCGCCACCGTGGTGGCCGTCGTACCCGGCGTGCTGCTGACGCTCGGCCGCGTCCCGACCGCCACGAGGAGCGTCACCGCCACGACGAAGAGGATGAGAACCGCCGCCGCCCGGATGATCGAGAGTGAGCCGGACGACCTTGTCTGCGACTGTTCGTCATCCATTGAGGGTCCAGCCTGCCCTGCACCCCCGCCGGGTGCAAGCCTTTCCGCTGCTAGGCCCGGGGGCAGGGTGGCGGGCCTGTAGCCTGGAGCGCTGCGCCCGAGTAGCTCAGTCGGTAGAGCACTTCACTTGTAACGGCCTCGGAGGCTTGTCGCGCCGAACGGTGTGTTCAGCACTTTTTGGATAGGCGCTGCTCAGATGCGATGTTGCACATCGAGGACGGTGGCGGTTGGTTGCCGCTAAAGGCCACCCGTTGCGTTGCGAGGTTGAATCTGGGTTGAATTGATACGGGCTTTCGACGCTACTCGTCATGGCGCCCCGTTCCCCGCACTGCGTCGCCGATTGAAGACGCCCGCAGATGAGGGTTGACGGACGTTCCTTCGTCCATCTTGTCACTGCTCGCTCTGTGCTCTCGTTCTCAGGGGGGAAGCTGTAATCTTCAGTGATGGCGATATCCACCGGGGATCTGCGGGCAGCAGCAGAGCGAGCCCGAGCTGCAGCGTCGGAGGCGGGCGAACTTCGGCCGGCCCGCATCGGCAAAGTGACCACCGACATCCCCGAGGCCATCCGAGCCGCCATCCGTGAAGACCTGGCCTCCGGCGCCTACCAGAGGGCCGCACAGGATGCCGTCGCAGGAGACCCCGACCTGGCTCAGGGCTGAGCGCCCGGATCATCCGGCGTGATCGTTGTCGATGACGCCCTTTTGCTGGCCATCTTAGCCGAGCAGCGAGGTGCGACAGAAGCTCTCCTGATCACAGCGGCTGAGGCCGGCGAGGTGTTCACAACCGGTTCGTGGTTCTGGCGGCTGGCCCGGGTCGTGGCTCGTCCAGGTCAGGGCGCGCTGTCCCGTGCTCTGGCGGCAAGTTCTGAGGACGAGCAGCGTCGGGTGCATGACGCCCTTGACCAGTTGCCCGCCGAAATCGGCCTGTTGAGCATGCGACGACTGGTCCCGGTCATGGCGGCGTTGCCGGGCCAGCTCAACCTTCTTACCGCCGAGGCAGTTGCTGCCGCGGTGGTCCTGGGTGCGAGGATCGCCGTTTCCACCGAGTCACCTCTCGTGACCACCGCAGCTGCCTCGGTGGGTGTGAGCGTCGATGTTGTGGATCTCGGCTTGTAGAACAACGCTGCCCTCGCCGTCACTGCTCCAGCTCGCCAAGCCACGTCTCGTACCAGTCCCGCCGGACGCGGATGTCGCCGTTGCGTAGGCGAATGGAGCGTGGGAACCACGGTGCTCCCCGAGCCGACCACTTGTAAGCCGTCGAGCTGGACACACCGAGGTCGGCAGCGATCTCACGGATACTGAGCCAGCGAGTATCCGTGGTGATCCCGTGTCTGTTCACCCCAGTCGGCACGATCTCGCGCGCCAGAGTCATCGCTTTTGTCGAGTGACACGGCGTAGGAACACGACAGGACCACCGATGTTCGTGGGGTCGTGCAGATGGGACGCCTCCCTCATGGCAGGTGCGACCGGCAAATGCGACTTGGTCACCATCATGTAACCTCCCCTGGCTCGTTGTCTGGCTTCTCCTCCTTGGCCGACAAGCGGCCATTACCCGCCCCCGCGTACGCACCCGTATCGGTTCCGCGCCTGGGTCTTCCTGAGGGTTCACGGGCCGCTGAACCGCAGCCGCTCATTGCGAAAACGCCCTTCACCATGCTCAGTCGGAATACGCCCCGTACGAATCCTCTTTGAGTCAAGACCCCTATGTCCTGTACTTCCAGGCGCGACGAACCGAGCCGTCACGGAAGGGAACGACGGCGTAGGGTTTCTCTGGGTTCGGGAGTGACTTCGCCGAAGAGCCGGTCGCGCAGGGTGAAGAGCCGGTCACGCTGGCATGGAGTCGTCCCTGAGTGTCCTCCCGGACCCCCTATCGGGCGTCGAGAAGCAGCTGCCGATAGACGGCGTTGGAGATCTGGCGCTTGAGTGAACGCAGCGCTTCCTTCTTGGTCTTGCCCTCAGCCACCTTGCGCTCGAAGTAGATGCGCCCCTCGGTGCCCGGATTGCGGATCTGCGTCACTGCGGCCATGTGCAAGGTGTTGTTGAGCCGGCGGCTCCCTCGCATGGAGAGTCGATGCACCGTGCGCCCACCAGAGGAGAACTCGACCGGTGCCGTGCCGTTGTAGGAGGCGTAGGCGTCCCGGTTGGCAAAGCGAGCGATGTCACCGGAGTATCCGATCAGTGACGCGGCATGAACGGGACCCACTCCATAGACCTCGGTCACCGACGTTCCTGAGGCTCTGACGGCCAGGCGGATCCGCCGATGGGACTCCTTGGTCTGAACGTCGAGTCTGCGCACGTCGTCGACCAGCTCGAGGATCAGATCGATGCGCATCTGTTGGGCTGGTGATTCAGCAGCCACCTTGGCCAAGAGGGCTTCGGCGTCAGAAACGTACATTTCCTTGGATATTCCGCCCGGAGCGACCTCAGAGAAGAGCGAGTGCAGCCGGCAGATGACCCGAGCTCGCTGCCGGCCCAGATCCCAGTTCCGCTTCGAGAGGAGGCGAAGCACCTCGCCGTGATCGGCCGGCACGACCTGGCGCAGCGACGAGGCCCGCAGGGCGGCGACAGCGATCGAGTGAGCGTCGTTGGAATCGGTCTTGTTCGAACGCTTGGTGGCTAACACCCGGATCCGCGCCGCCAAGGTGGCAGGCACATCGACGACGCTCTCTCCATGCGCCACCAACTGCTGAGCCAACAGGTAACCCATTCCACCCACTGACTCGATGGCCCAGGTGCGCTTCTCAAATGGCTCAGCCCAGGTCAAGAAGTGTTCGACCTGACGCAGTGTTGCCCGGACCCTGACGCAGGCGATCTCGCCTTCGTCCTTCCCGATGGCCACCGCGGTGTGCGATGCCTTGTGTGGGTCGACCCCGATCATCACATTCATCAATACCTCCTTGGTTCGGTGGAAACCACGGGGGCACTCCTGCTTATGGACTGTTCGTGCTCGATCCTCTTTTGAGCCACACCGTGGCGAAGCCCGAGCGGGAGACCTTTCGTAAATAGGCCAACTGGCACAGGCCAGCGGCAGGCACTTTTGAGTCAGTCCCGCAAGGACCTCTGAATGCTACGAACCAGCTGCAGCACCTGCCACCAGTCTCAAGCAGGCACCATGGTGCTACCCCCTTGGTGGCCGCGGATTAGAGAATCACGTCTGGTCTTTACCCAGATTTCGGGATACCACGTGGATTGCCAAACCTGAGGGCACGGGCCGGGCATACCCGAACGCCGGACTTGGGCGCATCCAAGGTAACCAAGTAGCCCGATCGTCTCAGTATCCTTTCCCTGATGAACGAGTTCCTTCGGGTCGCCTACGGCGATCCTTGCAGGGAATGCGGTTTTGATTGGTCGGTTGGACCGGCGACGTGCGTCGCAATCGTGAACGAGGCGCCGGCTCGCTTCAATTCCGTACTGGCCGGCCACGATGGCCGCGAGACCCACCCCAGCCTTCAATGGAATGCGACCGCTTACGTCGTTCACGTCGCTGATGTCTTGCGGATCTGGTCTGACAGGGTTGCAGCGGTCGCATTCGGGGACTCAGACCCAGTTGTTCTTTACGACGAAGGCAGATTGGGCGACGCCCGTGGGTATGTGAATCTGCCCCTCCTGGGGGCCCTTTGGTCCTTATCTCGAGCGGTTGGAGACTGGCAAGCGGCCGAGCATCTCGCTGGGTCAGCAGCGGTGGCGCTGGTTCATCCTGAACAGGGACCGTTACCGCTGGATGACATTCGCCGGATCATGGCTCATGAGATCGAGCACCATGTGGCTGACGTGATCCTCATTGTTTCGGCTTGACAGTCTGCCCCAGAACGCCGGGTAGGTGGGATTGCCGGCGCTAGCGTGCCCCCGTGGACTCGACGACCACGACCCCCACAACGGCGGATCCGAACCGGATCATCAACCACGCCATAGCTGGTGGCCTCAAGGCCGACGAGCCCTGGCTCATGGTCATCGGCGTCGCCCTCGTGCTGTTAATCGTCATCCTCGTCTGGAGGGTCTACAGGCGCGGGAGGCGCTCCGTTTGAGTCCAATGTTTCATTCGGCAGCGGCTTCCGGACCGCCCCCTTTCGCTGGCTGTGGACGTCACTAGGAGCAGGGACCCACCGGTAGCCTCTCGCGTCATGACGCCAGGCCACACGATCAACATCGTCCCAACCGCCGCTCATGTGGAAGTCCGGATTGGTGGCCGGCTGCTCGCCACCACCGACCGGGCCATGAAGCTCGACGAAACCGGGCTGCCCTCCCGCTATTACCTGCCGCCGGACGACGTGCAGATGGATCTCCTGAGGCCTACGACGTTCCATACCAACTGTCCGTTCAAGGGTGAAGCGTCATATTGGTCTCTCGACATCGACGGAGACATCCACGACGGCATCGTGTGGAGCTACGAGGCGCCGACGGCTCAGGCCGCCGAAGTGAGAGGGATGTTGTCTTTCTACCCCGACCGCACCGAGGTGACAGTCGACGGTCAGTCGCTTCGAGACTGACCCACCTGTCGAGTTCAATCTCCGGCTAGTCAGCCTGCCGGCTCGCAGGCGGTGGGAGGCGCCGAAGGCCCAACCCTTCAAGCGCCACGAGGTCCCCCTCCGCCACCCTGCCGAAAGCTCGACGGCGGACTGCCCCGAAACGCTGCCGGATATGCCTGCCGACGACCGGAACATTCCAGATAGCCAACGAGTCTCCTGGGTAGGAGCGGGGCCCACTTTGGTAAGGCGGCGAGGTATGCAAAGGTTTCTTGCGCCCACCGATGAAGGAGGCCAGCGTGCCAGAGCACCCGAACGTCCAAAGGATACGCAGCGCCTACGACGCCTTCGCTGCAGCTGATTTGGCCACGGCATTGAAAGACTTGGCGCCAGACGCCGTGTTCCACTTCAATGGCTCTGGCCCGCTGAGCGGCGACCACACCGGCGTCGATGAGATCAGCAAAGCATTGGTTGGTACTTTCGAGCTGACTGCCGGTACTCAGAAGCTTGACATCGCGAGCATCTTCGCCGACGATCACCATGGCGTGGTGGTGCTCCGAGAAACGGCAAGTCGTCCTGATGGGGCCACATTGGACGTCGATGAGGTCCATGTGCTTGCGATCGATAGCCAAGGTCGAATCACCGACCTTTGGGACCTACCCAACGACCCCGAATCTCACGATCGATTCTTCGACGGCGAGTAGACGTCCGGCGAAACAACCTGATTCCGTTCGCAGCGTCCACAAGCCCAACACCCCCTAGCCCCGTTCGTCGGGACTGCAGCAAGGTCGACCGCTTGTGGTTCGGCCGCTACTCCGGAATCTGCGTGGATAGGCAGAACGGATGACCTGCTGGATCGAACAGTACGATGTATCGCTCAGGAGCTGGCTGTGATGCAGCTCGCACAGCACCTAGCGCAGTCGCCTGCTGCTCGGCTTCCGCGAGATCGTCAACGGCCAGATCCAGATGCATCTGTTTTGGCATGTGGGCTTCAGGCCACGTTGGTGGCTGGTACTCCTCGACGCGGGTGGCAGCGAGCCAGATTCGGTCGGCCTTGACCGCAACGAAAGCATCGCTGGTGAAGGCCACCTCACCTCCGAGCAAGTCTGCCCAGAAGGAGGCTAAACGTCCCGGATCAGCACAGTCCAACGCGATGGAGCCCAAACGTATGCTCGCCATCGCATCACGATAGGCAGACGGTCGGCTCCCGACAAGGGGCGTGTCAGGGTGAGTTCCTAACGGCGGTCAAGCCCCTCAGGCGACATTTTCGCTAACTTCTTTTCGTGGCGGGTCGGTGGCCGGAGCGACCTTCTGGGCCGACTCCTTTCTGCCTCGACCCGCCGCCCTGTTCTTGAGGACTTTGGCTCGTGTGTTGCGACGACGGGCCGCCCGGACTGTGGGGTCGATCTTGAAGCGGTCGGCGCAGACCGCCTTGCCTTCGGCCTCGGTGATCGCTTCGCTGTCTTCATCTCGCAGTGTGTAGAGCTCTCCTTTGCGCCAGCAGGCGGCGATCCGGGTGATGAGGACGGCCGAGACGGAGCACAGGGCCGAGTTGTGGTGCTTACCCTCGACCATGACGAGTCGGTAGTAGCGCTGGGCGAGCGTCGGGTCGATGTGGCGAGCGTGATCGGCTGCCATATAGAGGGCCTGGCGCAGGCCGGCGTCACCGGCCCTGGTGATGCCCTTGTGTCCGGCCACCAGTCCGGACTGGTCGATCTTGGGCACAAAGCCAGTGAAGGAGCGGACGCCGGCCAGGTTGGCGAAGCGGTTGAAGTCGCCCGCGTTGCCCAAGATGGCTGCCGAGAGGACGGGCCCGAGCCCCGGCGCCGAGCGGACGATGCCCTTGGGGTCGGCCTCGTCATAGAGGACGGCGATCCGCTTGTCGGCGGCGGCGATCTCGTCGTCGAGGCGGCGGAGCACCCGGACTTCTGAGGCGATGTCGTGGGCCAACTCGCTGAAGTCGATGCCCCCGCCTGACCACAGGGCCAGGGTCTCGTTCGCCATGGCCAAGAGCTCGTCGGCCTTGTCCTGGCGCCACAGTCCCGCACTCGAGCGGACCAACAACGCGGTGAGCCGGCCGCGCCCGAGACGCTTGAGCGCCCGTGGATCGGCGTATTTCTCCAAAACGACCAGGGCGGTCTTCGACGCGGTGGCCGATCCGAGCGAATCGGCCCACCCCGGACCGAGCAGCTCGACGAGTGCATCGAGGCGCAGGCTGGCGGCGGTGCGGCGCTTGACCAGGCTGGAGCGGTGACGCACGGCTCGGCGCAGTGACCCCGCCGGGCCGAGGTTGTCGATGCCTCGCAGGCCCTCGGGGTGCAGCAACGGCAGACGAGCCAGCACCCGTGAATCCAATCGGTCGGTCTTGGTGTGCTTGTTGTAGTAATCCCGCAGATCGGCCGACTGCTCGGGTGGCACCAAGATCACCGTGGCGCCACGTGCTTGGAGCCAGGCCGACAGCGGCACCCAGGCGTTGCGGGTGGGCTCGAGAATGACCGTCACCGACGCATCCTCGGGGATCTTCGCCCATAGGCGCTCGAGGTCAGCGGTCGTCGTGCGGAACCGCCACGACGACCAGATGAACTCACCTCGCTCGTCGGCCAGGCTGGCCCGATGGTCGGCCCGACAGGCGACGTCGATACCCAACCTCACTTCCTTCATGGCGTGGTCCTTTCGCTCGACGGTTGAATCAGTCGGCTCTCCTTCGTCGACCGGTGCACGCTCCGCAGGGGTGTGACCATCCAGACATTCGAGAAGCAGGGGTCCGACTCAATGATTCGGCCACCGAGTTCCAGAAAAGGGATGCACGTGCGTCGGGAGGCTCGTCTGGTCGACGATCACCGTCATGGAGTCGAGCTCTCGCCCGCTCCGGCCCCAGTTCAGTCAAGCCAGAGGAACCGACCCGACGCACCCTACGAAAGGCTTCCGCCAAATCGGTGGATGCCCGGAACCAACGCTAAATGCCCCAGATCGCCGGGACTGTGTGTGGAGACTACGGCCGCTACGAACGGGGGGCAGGAGACTACGGAAGGGATCGGAAATGGGCGAGGATGACCGAGTGGATTCTCGAAGTGCGCCGTACTATCGGCAGTCCCTCGCCCTGGTCCACCACCTGGGATTCGGATTTCACGCCGACATGGTGGCGCCCGGCATCCTGAGGCTCCTCGAGCCCATCCGTGACCGGGACGGGCTGGTTGTGGAGCTTGGCTGCGGTAGTGGGTTGCTCACTCGCCATCTCCAAGATTCCGGCCATCGGGTGATCGCCACCGATGCCTCGCCAGCCATGCTCGCGCTCGCTCACGAAACTGCTCCCGAGATCGAGCAGTTCGCCGAACTGGTCCTTCCCGACGATGAGATTCCGCCCTGCGACGCCATTGTCGCTGTGGGCCATCCCTTCAGCTACCTGCCCGACGAGGAGTCGATCGACCGGGCGTTTATCGCCGCGGCCGCGGCACTCCGGCCGGGCGGGGTCCTGGCGGTCGACATCTGCGACCTGGAGTGGGGGGTAGCCCGGCAAGGAGCCCCGAACCTCGGCCGTGTCGGAGAGGACTGGGCGATCGTCACCGAGTTCTCGATGCCCTCACCGGCGCGCTTCGTGAGGCAAATGGCCGTGTTTGTCCGCAACCAGGACGGATCCTGGAGCCGTGACGACGAACGGCACGACAACGTGCTCATCGATACCTCACGGCTGCCGAGCCTGCTCGCGGATCACCAAGTCGATGCGACCGTTGGTGCCGCCTTCGGAGCCGAAACTCTGCTACCGGGCCTCCGCGCGGTGATCGGCCATCGCCGCACGTCCTGATGGCCTGGGTGTCCCCGAACATCCATCATCTTCGTACCAGCAACTGCCCCAATCGCCGGGCCTGTGTCAGCAAGTTGATCGGGGCGTGGCTCATGATGATGCGGTGGGTCATCGAAGTCCCGCCGGTCGGAGAAGCGATCAAACGATCGCCTGAGCGGCATCTTCCGCCGGTACGGGGCGGGAGCATGGATCCCATTCCGGCTGCGAACCCGATGACTCCTGAGGGCTACATCGAGGGCTTTGGGAACTTTGCCCGAGGGCTGAAACGCATCTTCGGAAGGCGACGACACAAGTAGGTCCCCTATCCCCGTACGCCGCTGCCGGGATTGGGTGCCACTCTGCGGCACGAGTGGGGCACCCGTACGCATGGGTCGCCGATATCAGCTCACCACCGTCACCCCCCACACCACCTCTTCGAGACCCGATCCGGGTGCCTGGTGCCTCGTCGTTGCTTGGAAAATGCGCAAGGGGCAGTGACGACTTTAGCTTTCGGTTTTGTAACCTGCCGGACGGCCCTCGAGGATCACCGACTTGGTCTCGAGGAACGGAAGCAGCCCTTCGGTTCCCCCTCGCGTCCTATCCCCGACTGCTTGAAGCCACCGAATGCCATAGTGAAATCAGTACGGAATGCGTTGTGGCCGACCGTGCCCGAGCGCAGTTGCCGGGCTACGTCGCGGGCCCGGTCCACATCGTTGGTGAACACCGAGGCGTTCAATCCGTAGATCGTGTCGTTGGCGATGGCGATGGCGTCCTGCTCGTCGTCGGCGGGGATGACGCTGAGGACCGGGCCGAATATCTCCTCCTGAGCGATGGTGGAGGAGTTGTCGACGTTCCCGAACACCGTCGGCTCGATGTACCAGCCACGGTCCAGGTGCTTCGGGCGACCGCCGCCGGCGGCGAGGGTCGCCCCCTCGGCGAGGCCCTTTGCGATGTAGCCCTCGACCCGGTCCCGCTGGCGCCGAGACGCCAGCGGGCCCATCTGAGTCTGGGGATCGAACGGGTCCCCCACCTGGACCTGGGCGAAGGACTGGGTCAGGGCGTCGACGAATTCGTCGTGCCGGTTCCGGGTGACGACGATCCGGGTGAGGGAAGAGCAGACCTGCCCCGACACGAAGCACTCGTTGGCGGCGAGGGTACCGGCCGCGGTGGCGATATCGATGTCGTCGAGGATCACGGCCGCCGACTTTCCCCCCAACTCCAGGGTGCAGCGGGCGATGCGGTCACCACAGATCGCCGCGATCCGCCGTCCTGCCGCCGTCGATCCCGTGAACGTGATCTTGTCGACCCGGGGATCCCTGACCAGCAGCTCCGACACCTCACGATCGGCGGTGACCACGTTCAACACCCCGGCCGGCAATCCGATCGCCTGGGCGATCTCCGCCAGTACGTAGGCCTCACCGGGCGCCTCGGGGGAGCATTTGAGCACGACCGTGCACCCGGCGAGCAGGGCGGGGGCAACCTTGTAGGTGATCATCACCAGCGGACCGTTCCAGGGGATGATTGCCCCCACCACGCCGACGGGTTCCCGCACGATCAATCCAAACTCGCCCATCCACGGGGTCACCTGCTCCTCGAACGGAAAGGTGTCGGCCAGCCCGGCGTAGTAGCCGAATGCGCTCGCCCAGGCGGCCGCGAGCACTTCGGCGAAGGCGTGCACAACACCGGACTCCCGGGGCCATATCTGCCCGACATCCCCCACCCGTTCCTGCAGACCGGCCCCCAGTGCTCGCAGGTACCCGGCCCGCTCGACGTGGCTCATGCGGGGCCACGGACCCCGGTCGAAGGCCTCGCGGGCGGCGGCCACGGCCCGCGACATGTCGCCATCCTTCGCCTCCGGCACACGGAAGAAAATCTTCTCGGTTCCCGAGTCGATGACATCGATCTTGGCCTCGGACGACGGCTTGACCCACTCGCCCCCGATGAAGAATCGGTCCGCGTTTCCGAGCGGTACCACGGCCTTGTTGGTCAGCGTCATCGTCGACACCTCCTGTAGAGACCCTGTGGCCATTCTGCGGCCAGCGGCCACTACCAGAATACCCGGACGAGGCGGCGGGTGGCGGCTCGTCGGGTAGCTACCGCGTCCCCAAACGCCGGGAAGAAGTCACAGCGCGGGGAAGCGCTCTTGGTGACCTTGCCCCGAAGCCGGCCCTTTTACGACGACGTGTGCCATCTTGACCATATGTCGGCCAGCGCCGTCGCCCGCGGCACCAGCCAGAGCGCGGAAGGACCTGCGGTCCATGTTCCCTTGTCGCTCTGAATGAGGTCGAGCCCCACCAGAGTGGACTGCAGTCGGTACAACTCCTGACGGACCCGACCGGCATCCAGCCCCTGTCCTTCGCTGGTGGCCCAACGATCGCCAAGCACCGGTAGTAGCCGAGCGGCCAGCTTGTCGGGTCGACAGGAGCCGTCGACGACGAGGTTGGCAAGGGCGTCGCTGACGAGAATGGGCACGAAGCCGTCGCCAGGGCTGAACCACGACCTCAGCCGTCGGATCACCTCGAGGTCGTCGACGGCGGCCCGAGTAGGACCGAGGGTTCCCTTGTACAAGCGGAGGAGCCCGACGTGGCGCAACAGATCGTGCAGGGCAGTCAGAGGCGGTAGGTCCTCTTCTATGGACGCGGGCCGTTTCGACAGGTTCCAGCTCGGATAGAGCTCCTGGACTTCTCGCACCAAGGCACGCGGCAGGCGACCGCCTGGAGTCAATTTCACTCCATCGGCGGCCAGCCCGAGTAGGAGTCGAACCGGCGCCGGCACCGCACCGACGGTTTGGCGGACGAGCAGGTCGGTGGCGTCCAGGTCGAAGCCCTCGTTCCAGCTTCCCGCCCAGGTCCGGAAGCGTTCGTACTCAGGCTCGTCGGGGTCAGCGATCACCCTGCGGAACTCGACGTAGCCGTGCGGCCCGCCGACGTCTTCGGGGGGGCATGCGCCCTCCCCGGACACGACGCCCGGCCAGTCACCTCCGGGCCCGACTACCACCACCTCGTGCTCCCAGCCGTCGCCGAAGTCGTAGAGGTAGGCGAAGCGATTGGGCAGCGCCCGGAGCGCCACGGCCGACTCGTCGCGCTCGTCGTCAGGCCCGTCGAGGTCGGGAACTCCGTAGCAGATGTCGCCCGCTACGAACTGGTGCAGATGCGAGTCGGTCCAACCGAGGGCCGCCTGCAGAAGATCGTGCAGCTCGGGAAGGAGAACCCCCGCCGGGACATCGAGGACCCGCACTACGGCTGGCAGTACCTCGCTCATCGTGACTTCGAGACGAGTCGTCTTCATGCCGCAGACCTTAAGGGTCGCAAACAGTCGATTTGCCTGACCGAGGCGACGGACTTGGACTGCCGATCGACCACGAGCCCCTCGCCCTAACGTTCAGCTGAGCTGGCCCCCGAACACACACCCCCTACAGCGGGCCGACGCCCCCGCCCATGCCGGCCTGGTGGCGATTGTCGTGCTGATGTCAACACGATCTGGTCATACCCAGCGTTTTACGGTTTGCGTCGCCGGGCACTGACGGACAGGGTGTGGACGCTGCTGGAAGGCAGATCGAATTGCCCAATGGCGACGGTGGGTGGTCGGGCTCAACTTTCGGCGGTTTGGGGGGCGGCAATGGCTGTGTTCGGCCTGCTCAGCGGGACCGTGCCGGTTCTAGCCACCAGCTCCACGGGTCAGACCGAAGGAAGGGGCGGAGCGGGAGACGGAATTCGAGTGGCATCTGCAAACGCGTGGAACCAATCTCTCGGGTGCAAGTTGACAGCACCGATGAGCGGAGATTCTGCGGCTTCGCCGCTCTCTATTCCGTCGAGTTCGGGATCCCATAGCCATTCGACGTCGTAGTCCCAGCAGACAATCGTCTCGATACGGTTGAGATCGAAGTCGAAGTCGTCGCCGTGGCCGGGCCACTCGTCAAAGTCCGGTGGAACCGCGAGTCCGTCGTTGAGCACCCGTGCGCAGTCGCTCAGGAGAATCCGGAAGACTACTTCTTCACCAGTGCACGCGAGCTCGATATGACCGCTCGCGACGCCGGCGGCGAGGTCGTTGAAGGAAACCGCAAAGCGGGAGAGCCAAGCTGTCGTCCCGAGGCGGCGGGCGATAGGGGGGAGGTCGTCGAACCAGGGATCGAGCGCCGGACGATCAGAACTGGACAGGCTCGGCATCGCGAGACGCTCGCGCCAATGATCGGCGAGGACCTCGGCGCTGGACCACAGGGCATACGCCCCGCGGGGCGCTAGGCCTTTGTGACGTTGGCGATCACACCGGTTGGGTTCACATGGCCAAGCGGTGACCAGGTCGGGTACGTCAGAGAAGTCAAGAAGCGAATCAACCACGTCGCTCACTCGGTCAGTCTCGCACCCCGGCGGGCACGGTCCTCTTCGCACCGCGCGGATTGGTGGACATCCACCGTGGTCTGATCGAAACTCTTACCCTATGGCCACAACGGTTCGGACCAAGCTCGAAGAGCGGGTGGTCAAGGCGGCCGAGGAGGCCCTTGCCGATCGCCACTACGTGACGGCGATCGACGTGCTGACAGGCATCGGATGGCTGACGACACCCCAGGTCGATCGGTGGCGTCAAGGTCGGGTCGACTACCTGGAGCGCCAGGTCACGGCCAACCTCTCAAAGATCTCGACCGCCATGGCCGCCTTCCGCCATTGGGCCCGGGAGCAGGGCCTGAAGCCCAGCGAGACGGCGTACCTGTCGCGATCGAGAGATCATCGATCATGCGATTCTCGAAGAGCGGTGACCCCGGCATCGAAGCCGCTTACAGAACCCATTGGGTCTCCCCGGAGCTCTCCGAGGCCAAGAATGTGCGCCTGGCGGAGAAGCAGGGGCGGGCTCCGGATCTGGTCGTCATCTCAGCACTCAAGGAGTGGATCTGCACCGAATGCGCCGGCACCGGCGACCTGCTGTTCATGGAGGGCGACGGACCCCTGTGCCTCGTGTGTTCCGATCTCGACCAACTGGTCTTCTTACCCGCCGGCGACGCCGCACTCACCCGGCGAGCGAAGAAGGCGAGTGGACTCGCCGCAGTCGTCGTGCGATTCAGCCGCTCGAGGGGCCGCTACGAGCGCCAGGGGCTTCTTGTCGAGGAGGAGGCACTCGCCCAGGCCGAAGCGGCCTGCCTGGCGGACGAGGAGGCGCGGGCCAGGCGCCGCCTCCGCGAAGCCGAACACCGATCGGTGGAGGACAAGTCGTTCAAGGAATCTCTAGGCAAAGAGATCATTCGGCTCTTCCCGGGCTGTCCGCCGGAGAGGGCCGAGGTCATCGCCGCCCATGCCGGAACTCGGGGGAGGGGACGCGTGGGCCGGAGTGCGGCTGGTCGGGCGCTCAACCCTGAGGCCGTCACGCTTGCCGTCGTGGCCTCGGTGCGTCACATCGATACGGGCTATGACCAACTCCTGATGTCCGGGGTACCACGTGCAGAGGCTCGCGATCGGGTGCGAACTGACATCCAAGGTGTTCTCGAAGCATGGTGCAGGCCTACAGACGCAACTGATCGACCTTGCGAGCACCGCGGACTCAAGAAGATAGCCAAGGCACCCTAACCGCCGGCGACGAACGCCACGACGACGTAGGCGGCGTGACGGTCGAAGTTCTCCCGCCGACGGTCATAGATCGTCGTGGTCCTCGGGTCGGCGTGGCGGGCGGCCAACTGGACGTCACGCAGCGGCACGCCGGCGTCGAGGGCGGCCATGATGAAGGCGGCCCGGAGCATGTGGGGATGGACGATCCCGAGCCCAGCCCTCTTGCCGATGGACCGCACCCAGCGGTGGGCGGTACGTCGGTCGAGGCGCTTACCGTCGCGCCGATGGAGGATCGGGCCCGCGCAGCGCTCGCCGAGGACCAGGTCGATCGTACGGGCCACCCGTGGGACGAGGGGGGTGACTGCGGGCTTGTTGCCCTTGCCGATGATGCGCAGCGTGCGGTGACCCCTGTCAAACCCGAGATCCTCCGCATCGGTCGCGCAGGCTTCGCTCACCCGGAGCCCGTTTAGACCGAGGAGTACGGCCAGGGCGGCATGGTCATGGTCGTAGCGCTCGGCCGTGAAGAGGAAGCCCATACCGAGCTCGCCCCGGTCGAGACCGCGGCCCTCGCTCGGAAAAACCTTGGGGCGTCGGACGTATTGGGCGGGGTTGGCACTGATCCGCCCGTCGATGTGGGCAAAGCGGTAGAAGCCGCAGATGGTCGACAGCCGCCGGTCGATGGTCGACGCGGCCAGCCCTCGCTCCTCGCTGGCCGCTCGCCATAGCTCGATGTGCGGTCGCTTAGCCTCGAGGACAGCCAGTCCGACGCCGGTGCACCACTCGAAGTAGCTGCGCAGGTCAAAGCGGTAGGTCTCGAGCGTCCGGCCGCTGTAGCGGGCCAAGAAGGCCGCTGCCGCCATGTGTGCTTCCTCGAATGGGCTTTCGGTGGCGCTCACCAGTACGGTGCGGTTCAGGTTCACTGTGGACATCGTCTTCCTCCTTGTCGCGAAGAAGACAGCGAACACCTCATTGGCGCCCATTGCTTTCGGGCAGAATGAGATGGTGAAGCTCGTGGGGCTCGTGGGGCCCGCAGTGCCCGCTTGCTCGAATTGTCGAGAATCCCGCGCCGGGGGCACTTTCAGCGACGGCGGAGACGTCTACCTGTGTCCGAAGTGCCTGGCGTTCCATGCTGAATACATGAGGATCATGGCCGAAACCGACAGTGACATGAAGGCGCTCAGCGAGAACGACGGCCTGGGGGACGGAACACCCGCATAACCGGCGAACTGGGGCAGGTCTCCTAGACCGCCGCGTGGTCGGTACTCGGCGTCGACGAGGGCCCGCTCTACCGTGAGAATGGGGGCTGCTCGTAGAACTCGGGACGGCATTCCAGACTCGCTTGGAGCTGATCCAGGTGACCGCGTACCAACGAGAGGGGATCGCCCGGGACGATATCGTCCCATCGGCGTTCGTAGGGATCGAATGACTCAATGATCTGATCCGTCGACTGCTCATCGCCTTCTCGCAGGGCGGTATCGAAAGCGAATGCTTCCCTCATGCCCGTAATCCCGCCCTCTCTAGCTTGGAGCCCGATCCACCAACTGCACTCAGCCAATGGGACTGTCACGGCACCGAAGAAGCCGACGCCGCTGTCGCCTTCCGGGGACAGAGGAAGTCGGAGTAGTTCTCTCACGAAGGGAACGCGACGATCGACTTCGACCTCGAGCACCCGGGCCTTCGGGCCGTCTCCTCGGTCACTGTCACCCAGCAAGTTTGCGTAGGTCCTTTCGTATGCTTCCAACAAGTCCAGCTTGTCGAGGCTCGGGTAGTCAGTAGCGGCTGTCGAGAAGGTTTCTCTTAGGGCTATGCCATCGCCCAACCACAGCCGTGACTCACCATCGTCGGAATCGAGCGGCCAGCCGAAGGTATCGAAGGAGATGGTGTCCAGCCCAAGCCGGGGGTCCAGAGGTTTGGGTGCGGCCTTCGCACGACGCCGGAACATCTCCAAACGCTAGCGCCGGTGCCATTTCCAGGTGCCCACTCGTGCCGCATGGTGGCACCCGGTCCCGGCGTTCTGGGCACCCTTTCCTGTGCTGCTCATCGACCGACCAACGTTTCTGATCCCTCATGACGCGTATCTGTTGCGCGCCCGTTCAAGGGCCGAAACGACCTGCTGAAGTTCAGCGTCATCTCTCATGGCCGAAAACCCCCCAGGCAGCCTGCGCTTTCCATTCTTCAACGTGATGCGCGCCCGCCGTATTGCCACGCCCTCGCCCGAGATAGTGGTCAAGTCGACGCTGTCTATGTCACCCCAGCCAATCTCCTGTGATCCGAAGATCGTTGGATAGCTGAGATGAGCAGGCGTCATCGTGATGATTCCGAGCCTCCGAGCTCTCAGCGCCAGCAATGCCCAGGGCAAGGCAAGGGCGATACCGGCAGCAGTGAGCCCGAGACGATTCGCCTGGTGGTTATACGGGATAGCCATAATCGCCAAGAAGAAGACGGCGACGGTCGCGAAGCACACGATCACGATGCGAGGTCCACCCTTGTTGACAAGAATCTGTGGGGTTGGTTTGTCGTTCACGGCTTATTTTGCCGGGGGCAGGAAGGCCGTGCCCGGCGACGCCCGGAATGGTACTTCTGGGTGCCCCACTCGTGCCGCATGGTGGCACCCCGTCCCGGCATACGGGACGACCCTGACAATGCAGGAAGAAGGAGTGATACGGGCCCGTCGGGAATGACTTCACTCGGGCAAACTCTGGTCATGTCCATGGAGCAGCTGCCCCGAGGCCACGGTGGTCGGCAGGCCTTCCGCTCTGAGCGAGGAGTCCATCGAACTCAGGTGCCCTGGAGTGCCACCGTCCATGCCTTCTTGCGCCATTTGGAGGCCGTGGGGTTCCAAGGGGCGCCTAGGGTAATCGGCACAGACGACGAGGATCGTGAGATCCTGAGCTTCATCGAAGGTGAGGTCCTCGCCCGTCCCTCCTGGCAATTCGGCCAGCCCGGACCGTGGCCGGATTGGGCCCGAACCGACGACGTCCTTGTCGGCGTGGCGCTCTTGCTGGGTGACCTGCACCGCGCCTCGGCCAGCTACGTTCCGGTGACACCGGTCTGGCGCTACCACGACAAGGCCGGGCTTCTCGCCGGCCAGATCGTCTGCCACGGGGACGTGGGTCCCCATAACACGGTGTATCGAGACGGCAAGCCTGTCGCCTTGATCGACTGGGACGAGATCCGTCCCAACGAAGCACACATCGAGTTCGGCATGGCGATCTGGAAGTACGTGCCCCTCGGCACGGACGGCTTCTTTGCCGCCAGCGACTGGCCCGAGCGTCCCGACCTGGCTCGCCGCTTGGCACTGTTCGCTGAGAGCTATGGAATCACCGATCGCAGCTCCGTTCTCGACGCCGTGCAGCAAGCCAAGCAGCGCAGCGCCGAAGGGCTAAGACACTTTCCCATCGGTCCCGACAAGGCGGCAACGTATCTGAGGATCGTCGCGACCGACCTCGAGTGGCTAGCAGAGGAGGGCGGCCGCCTTGGAGTCGGACTAGGCACATAGCTGGCGAACGGGGGATCTTGTTCTGGCGGGTTCCCGAACCCAAAACTGCGAAGAGTCGGATGCACGCTGACCTGGCCGCGAAGAACCCGGAGGACGAGATCCAGCGCCTCGTCGCACTCGGTGCCAGGAAGGTCGAGTACCGAGAGGGCAACGGAAGTAGCTGGACGGTCATGCTTGATGCTGAGGACAACGAGTTCTGCATAGGGTAGACAGCTACCGCGCCTCCTTCCGAGGCGCCTCCCGGCGGCGAACTGGGGCAGGGCAAGACCTCCGCTCGCAGAGCAGTATTGGATTCATGGATCTCGCCGACAAAGTGGTTCTCACTGAATGGCGTAACGACTGGGAGGCCGACGCAGCCCATCTCGCCGACAAGCTGAGCTCTGCACTTGGGCGCATTGCTCTCCGTGTCGATCACATCGGGTCAACGTCCGTTCCGGGTCTCGTTGCAAAGAACATTGTTGACGTCCAGGTCATCGTCGAGAATCTCGATCGCGGCCCGATCATTGAGGCTCTTACTGCGGCCGGATTTGTCCACAAGTACGCACAGTGGAACCTTCATGATCACATTCCTGCCGGGTGGGTCGGAAACTCGGAGCGATGGGCCAAGTTGGTTTTTGCGACTCCTCCCGGGTTCACAGTGGGCAATGTCCACATCCGAGTCAGCGGGTCGCCGAACGAGCGCTACGCCCTCTTGTTTCGTGACTTCCTGAGAGCTGATCCAGCGGTCCGAGAGGCCTGGGCACGTTTCAAGAAGGAGTTGGCTGCATCTACCGAGACCCTCGCTGACTACGGAACCGTCAAAGATCCGGCTACCGATGTCTTGATGGCGCTTGCCGAACGATGGGCCCAGGACACATCTTGGAGGGTGCCAAGCCTCTGACATCGTCCCGGCGTACTGAGGCACCCAGCTCGGCCAGACTTGGGAAATGCAGCGAGTGGCAATCGTCGGACCGGGTGGAGCCGGAAAGTCAACCTTCTCTGACGAGCTGGGATCTCGAACGGGGATCCCTGTCGTGCATCTGGATCAGCATTTTTGGAGGCCGCACTGGGTCCCTACTCCCAGAGAGGAGTGGATGGACGTCCAAGTTGAACTCTTCTCTGGCGAGAGCTGGATTGCAGACGGCAACTACGGAGGCACTCTCGATGTTCGGCTTTCCAGGGCCGACACGGTGATCGTGCTGAGCTTGACCCGGTGGCGATGTACGTGGAGTGCCCTAAGGAGGAGCCTCCAACATCGTGGAGAGGCGATTCAAGCCGAGGGCTGCCCAGAGCGTGTCGATCTCAAGTTCCTGCGGTGGGTCTGGCGCTATCCAATCGATAGTCGGCCACGAGTGGATCAGGCCATTGACCGATTCCGTGGGGGATTGAATGTCATCGAGCTTGGATCGACGTCAGCGGCACAAGCATTTCTCGACGAACTGGCCTGACTCGATTCCGGCGAACGGGGGCAGGGCCCCCCTCGCTGGCTCCCGCGGCGGCGCCTCCGCTCGAGCCGTGCGGTAACCGGACCGGCGCTGGCAGGCTCTTCTCTGGTGATGACGCTGGGCGAGGATCGTGACAGTTGGGCGGCGCTGGTCGGCGCAGCCCAACAGGGTGATGCCAGCGCCTGGCCGGAGCTGATCGACCGATTCGAGGACATCGCGGTCGCCTCCGCCGTCGGACTATGCGGCGATCTGGACGAGGCCCCAGACATCGCTCAGGAGGCCTTCGTCCTGGCCTTCCGCCACATCGCCGGCCTCCGGGACCCGGCCGCGTTCCCGGCCTGGCTCCTGCGCCTGGTCCGCACCGCGACCAACCGCAGGACCCGTCGCCGCCGACCCGCTGCCGTGTCGCTCGATGCTCTACCCCGCGGCGACGGGTCCCGTGCGCTGGCAGACCCGGCCGCCGGGCCTGAGGAGGTCGTGCTCGCTGCCGCCGAGGTGGTCGAGGTACGGGCCGCGGTCGAGCGCCTGCCCGAGGGCGAGCGATGTGTGGTTGCGCTGCATCACCTGGCCGGAATGCCCTACGCCGAGGTCGCCGCCTTCCTCGACATCTCCGTCCCCGCCGCCAAGAAGCGGGCGTGGTCCGCCCGTGCTCGATTGAAGGAGTTGCTCCCCATGGTCGCCGACGCCCTCGCCGCCGCTCGCCCCTCTAGTACCGAATCGTTTCGGGACACGATCTTGCTGTTCCAGGCCCTCCGCGCCCAAGACGCCGATGGGCTGGCCCGCCTCCTGGCCGCAAACCCCTCGCTCGCCACCGCCACCGAGGACTGGTCGCCGGTCGAGGGCTTCGACTCGCGGCTCGGGTTCTCGGAGCGGGCGACCGCGCTGATCCGAGCAGCCGGTATCGGGGACCTCCGGTTGGTTCGCCTGTTGGTCGAGGCCGGAGCCCCAGTCCCTGACGCCTGCCCGTGCGCGAACCACGAGAGCGCGCTGTGGGCGGCGGTCAACATCGGCGCCGCCGATGTCGTCGACTACCTGCTCGACCACGGCGCCTCCGCCGACGGCGGAGCGTTCGACGGGGAGGCCAGCGCCCTCCACGTAGCCGTGTATCGCGAACGGCACGATCTCGTGCGTCGGCTGCTGGCGGCCGGGGCCGACCCGGCGGCGACCGACGCGCACGGCCGCACCGCCGCGGACTGGGGTGTCCTAAAAGCGGCCCGTCGGTCCGAGGAGCACGACGGCAATGTCCTGTGGACCCGGATCCGGGGAATCGACTTGTTCGCGCCACTGCGGCGAGGGGCGCTGGTGCACATCCCACCCGCCTAGGGGCTCGGCGCGATAGTCACCGTGCTGGGCGTGGTCGACGCTCTCGCCCGCGCACTGGTGGATCATCGGCTTCGAGCACGGCCCCTACGAGCCCGTGGAGTTGAGGCGGGACGCGCTCGACCGCGGCATGACGGCGACGATCGACCTGATCGGGCCGGGCGATCCCGGTGACCGCCGTCGGCAGTTTGCCGCCACTCTCGAGCGGCTGGCCGTGACCCCCGGTCCCAAGGTCGTCACGTGCGTACCCGCACCAGGGCACGAGCACGACGTCACCGTCGCCCTTCCTGGCCTCGCGGCCGACCCGTCGGTCCTCGTAACCGTCGTCCTCGCCACCTACACGCCTGAGCCGCCGGCAGTCCCCGAGGCGCTTCCCGAAGGGTTCGACGCCCGCATTTCCTTCGATCGGGCCCGCGCCACGCTCGTCGTTGGCCCGCCATCGATCCGGACCGCACAAGTGTCCGGACCTACCCAGACGTGCGCCACGAGCACATCGCTCGCGCCGCTCGCGCCGCACTCTCCGACTACGCCCTGAATGACCCGGTGTTCGCGCTGGCCGACCCGTCCACGTTCGACGACTCGGCTGCGGCCGAGCGGGCGCAAGCACTCGTTCGCTACCTGTGCCATACGTTCCGCGTGGTTGAGCTGTTCTTCGCGCTGCCGGCCGCCGAGACCCCGATGGCCGAGGTCCTCGACACCGTCGAGGACCTGCTCGGCCTCTGAGGTTCAGTCCTCATCGGGGGTCGAGGGACGCGCTGTTCGTGCAACAACGTCGTTGTAGTCGACGCGACTTCCCCAGCTCTCCACACAAACTTGCTGTGCCTACTGCCACACATCCCCGACCGACCGAGCGGCAGACGGAGCCGGGTAGCCCACTCGTGCCGCAGGGTGGCACCCCAGGCCGGCGTTCGGGGCTACTCCGGGGAGGCACCCAGGCTGAGCCTTTATGGGGCACTTCGAGCGACCACGATCGGCTGGTAGTACCCAGTGACCTCTGGCATGAGCCATCTGATCTGCGAGAACTCCGCCTGAACTAACGCGGCGTTCATTTCCGCCCGCAAAAGAGCGCGGTAGGTGGTTTCGTGGAGTGAGGCGCTCCATCCACCTGGCGTCTCAAGGAGAACGAAGAGGGATATATCGACTCGAGACCCATCGTCTGACCATCGCCAGGCCTGGGCATAGCCGTGACGGAATCCGTGAACACCCATGATTGTTGGTGGGATGCCTGCGCTGTGTTCGGATCGCAGTGTGTCGTAATCTCGAATCGACGCAATGAATAGCCCACCCTCGACGAGGGTTTGGTGCGTTGAGACCAACGCTGCGACGAGATCCTCATCGCTCAACAGGTGTGGGAGCGCATTGTCACAAGAGATGACTGCCTTGAACCTCTGATCAAACTGTGCCGGTAACCCGCGCACCTCGGCGACCGACAAGGTAATGGGAATACCTCGGGATTGAGCTTCCATCTTGGCTCGAGCGATCGATGTGCGGCTGAGGTCGGTCCCGGTCATACGGTAACCATGCGCTGCTAGAGAAATAGCCTGGGTGCCAATACCGCAAGTGCAATCAAGCACTTCTGAAGGAGGGTCGACCCCTTCGGCAGCTAGGAGTGTGGAGATGATCCCGCCTTGCCATTGGGCAGCAGACCACCAATCTCCGAAGATCAGGTGGTACTCGCTAGCCAAGCCATCGTAGAAACTCTCCACTGACCGGCTGTTCATGGCATCAATTTTCGCAGATGACCCACAGACATCCGCAACTACCGCTCCGAGGTCCGTCGGGTGCTCCCGATTCCGGCGAACGGGGGCACATTTGCCATCCGCGATCGGCGTGTTCGGGGACATAAGTCCATCGGCTCCGACGCTCACCCATCCAGGCATCGATACTGGGGGCGTGCCAGACCCTGACCAGCTGCTCGAGGATACTGAGGTCACCGATTTCCAGGGATGGGACTTCTCGACGTTGGGGGACCGGTTGGTACTGGAGCCGCCGGATTGGGACTTCGAGGAGATCGTCGCAAACGTTGCCACAGGCACCACAACAATGCTGGACATGGGGACCGGTGGGGGCGAGTGGCTGTCGTCGTTGCGCGCTCGCGCCCCCATCACCGTTGCGACCGAGGGCTGGCAACCGAACGTTGCGGTCGCGACAGCCAGGCTCAGCCCCCTGGGGGTCCCCGTCGTTTACACGGAGGGCGCGCCAGACAATCACCACCAAGAGCCCGGGGACCCGGCGGGCCGGTTGCCATTTCGCACTGAGGCATTCGACCTGGTCACCAATCGCCACGAGAGCTTCCGGGCCAACGAGGTGGCTCGGGTGCTCCGTCGTGAGGGCATGTTTCTCACTCAACAAACCCACTCGGGTTCCCAGCAGTTCCACGAGCTCCTCGGAAGCGAGCCCCCCGACGTTCAAGAACTAGAGCTCGACATGATCGTTGTGCAGGTCCAGGATGCGGGTCTGAGCATCGATGAAGCCGAGGTCGGCACCGCGACAACGGTCTTCGCCGACATCGGTGCCCTCGCCTGGTATCTGCGGTCAGTGCCATGGGCTGTCCCAGGCTTCACGGTTAGCACATACCGCCAGGCGCTCCTTCGGCTTCACGACGGACCGATCCGAGTCCCCCATCGGAGGTTCTGGCTGCGAGCCCACAAGTAGCGCACCTAGCTCCGGCGTAATGGGGCAGTCACCCCATGACAGGGAACTATTACGGCCGGGCAACTGCGGCAGCGAACAACTGCACGACCTCGGACGGTCCTGAGGCAAGTTCGCACACCTCGTCGGGTGTGTGGGCCCGGGTCAGAATGGCGGCCGCCTGCTCCGCAGAGCCAACGGCGATCGGACCAATCGACCAGGTGGTATCAGGACTCGTAGGGATTTTGGGATCCAGCCGAGCAATGGCGCCAACGACCTCGATACCAGGTTCAAGAAACATGCGATCCGAGAGCGAGGACAAACCAAGGGCGCGGCGAATCTGTGAATGATGGATCCAGCGCTCCATGTACTCCCGGGCGACGGCCTGCCAGAACGGCGAATTCTCATCTTGACGAGCACCGAAGATTCCTACGGGTTCGCCGTCGGTAAGTGGGTCAACGCTCTCGTAATACTCTGCGGTCCACTCACCTGTGACGGCGAGCAACTCAACGACCAGATCGGGACTGAGGAAACGTGCCGCGGCGACCCAATGGTCGTTGAAGGTATCGAGCAGGGTACGGAAGTCGGAACGGGGCATTTCGGCACTGAGAATGGAGAGCCCGTTGTCCGCTCGATCGCGTTGGCGACTGAGCAGGGACAGGTCATCGCCCAGGATGTGCGTTGCAACACCCTTCACTGTGTACTTGGGACATTCTGTCGGACGCCCCCACTCATCTGGACCCAGCCCCTCCAACAGCCTGGTCAAAGTGGATCGCTCGGGTCGATAGACCTCCAGGACCATCCCGATGGACGAGGCGTCAAGCACGGCCCCCCTTCTTAGTCGCAAGAATCGACTATTGGAGCGTGCGAGATCGAGGAGCTGGTGCCGGTTCGGTTGTCACCAAGCGAACGGGGGCACCCTGACAAGTAGGTTGCAGCTCGTGGCTCTTTCGAGGCTGCCGCAGATTGACCGTCTGGTGCTGGCGACTGTGACCACGGTGCCGGAGTGGCACCCCCAGCACGATACGTTCGAGCCCTTTCCGGTTCATGCGTGGCTCATCCGGCATCCTGACGGGGCCATCTTGGTAGACACGGGTGTCGGAGTGGGCAACGAAGTGATCGACGAGTGGTACCACCCGCACGCCACCCCGCTGCTTGACGCTCTTGGCGGAGCTGGCGTCGCACCCTCCGACATCGCCGCAGTGGTCGTTTCGCATCTGCATTTCGACCACTGTGGTCAACAGGGAATGCTGACTGCCCCCGTCTACGTGCAGGCCACCGAGTTCGAGGCAGCCCAGACACCGGGCTACACGGTGCCGGAGTGGGCGGCGATCCCTCACGGCCGGTTGCAGCTCGTTCATGGAGACCAGGAACTCGCCGACGGGGTCCGCCTCTTGTCGACACCCGGTCATAGCCCCGGCCATCAATCGGTGGTGGTGAACGCGGCGGGCGAGCGTGTCGTCATCGCAGCGCAGTGTGCCTTTCGAGCAGCAGAGCTCCGTACCGGCAAACCTGTCGCCTCAAACTGCCACGATGAAGCCTCGGAGTTTGCCGCAAGGGATTCCCTGCGACGTCTCCGAGCGCTGGCTCCCTTTGCGGCCCATCTCAGCCACGACCCTGAGATTGTGGCAATCGTGGGATGACCTTCACCCGGCTGGGATACCTGCTGGAATGCATGTCCGCACATAGCGAAGTGACTAAGCGAATATGTGATGGTGACACTCATCAGGTACTGCGTGACTTGCGGAACGGAAGTTGGCGTGGTTGCGCCGTACCGGTGTCAGAACTGCGGTCACGAGTACTGGAGGAATCCCAAACCCTGCGGTGGCGCGTGTGTTGTCAACGACGAGAAACTCCTACTGCTCCTTCGGGCCAAAGATCCAGGTGCGGGCCTCTGGGATCTTCCCGGTGGATTCTGTGATCCCGAAGAGCATCCGTTGGCAACGGCTCATCGAGAGGTGCAGGAAGAAACGGGACTCGCCCTCCACTCGATGAGGTTTCTAGGGATGTGGATCGACACCTACGGCAACGAGGATCCACCAGAGGTCACACTCAATATCTACTTCTTGGGCCAAGCCCACCATCCCGAGCTGGCGCGAATCAGCGACGAGACAAGAGAAGTTCGGTGGTTCAGTTCGGAGCACATCCCCGTGGATAGCCTGGCTTTCGCCCACGTCGAACAGGCCATCCGCTGCTGGTCTGAGGCAAGAGACGGTGAAGGTACGGCCTAGCCCGTATGCGCCGCAGGGTGGCACCCACTCCTGGCGACTGGGGCACCTCGCTGCGTCCATAAAATCGCCTCGTGTGGTCACTGATTTCGATTCCGGATTTCGACGGCCGTCGAGAGGAATATGAGACCCAAGGGTTCGATCTCGTCGAGTGGCACCTGGGCGAGGTGTCGGAGGTGTGTGATGGTCTGAAATCAGTCAATGACGAGCAAGTCGTCATCGCTCATTTTGAACGAGGCTCGGGATTCGCTGGATAACCGGCACCAGCGAGTCCCCCGATCCGAACTGGGGCAGGCTCGATGACCTTCTCAGGTCGCGTTGTTGGCGCAGTCGAAACAGGTCCGCCCTGCAGGCAGTGCGGCCAGACGTTCGGCCGAGATCTGGGAATGACATCGTTCGCATAAGGAATAGTCTCCCGCTGCAAGCCGGGCCAGGGCGCAATCAATATCCCGCAAGTTCGATTGTGCTCCAGCAAGGAGAGCAGCCACCTGCGCTCGCTCTCTCGTAGGCGATGGTTGATCCCTCCGGATCAATGCTCGTCATCGGTATTGGCGTTGGCCGAGGCGTCAACTATTGCGTCGAGATCCACTTGCGTTGCCCGGATTCGAGCCAGGGTTTCAGCTCGCTCCACATTGAGCACGTCACGAATGGTTGATTCGTCCATCTTTGATCTCGTTCATCCTCGACTCGACCCCAGTAGTTCGGAAGTAGGGCCCTCCACACTAGGAAGCAATGCCGGCCGGGTGTCCCCATGAGGGGTGCCCTATGCCGGCAGCGAGGATTGACGTAGCCCGCTGACGGTCCACCACTGCAGAGGCAGAACTGGTCAGCGTGTGGGTGTGTGCCCGAGCCAGGTCTGACCCTATGCAAGTCCGGCTGACGTCCTTTGGGACTGTCCTCAAGACGATCCGTCGGCCCGGCTCGGACACTCACCCGACGCCAACCGGTCGGACGGAGTGACCTCATAGGAGCCTGCCTTCACAGGCCCTTCGCTGTCCTGTCCATCGTTCCGGCTGTGCGGTGTCACCCACCCCAAGCGAAAGGAACAGATGACGATGGCCACTATCGCGCGCACGATCACCGGAGGGGTCGACACCCACCTCGACGTCCATGTCGCGGCAGCGCTGGACGAACGGGGGGCACTGCTCGGCACCGAGAGCTTCCCGACCACGCCGCGGGGCTACGTGGCGCTATTGGATTGGCTCGAGGCCTTCGGGACCGTCGAGCTCGTCGGGGTCGAGGGGACCGGCAGCTATGGGGCCGGACTGACCCGCCACCTGCACCGCCAGGGGATCTCGGTGGTCGAAGTGGATCGGCCCAACCGCCAGAAGCGCCGGCGCCAGGGCAAGTCCGACACGCTTGACGCGGTGTCTGCGGCTCGGGCCGCCCAAGGTGGAGATGCCAACGGATCGGCCAAGACGAGAACCGGAAACGTCGAGGCCATGCGGGTGTTACGGGTCGCTCGGTCCTCGGCTCGGCGCAGCCGGACCCAGGCCATCAACCAGATGCGCAGCCTCATCTCGACCGCCCCCGACGAGCTGCGCTCCGAGCTGCGTGATCTCTCTATCTACAAGGTCCTCGAACTTGCCAGTGCGTATCGCCACACCGGCCGGACCGACGTGACGGGGGTGACCAAGCTCACGCTGCGCACGCTGGCACGCCGGGCTCTCTCCCTCGAAGACGAGGTAAAGGAGATCGACCGACTCCTCAAGATCCTCGTCGCCGAGACCGCTCCGGAGCTAGGCGCCATCGATGGCGTGGGCACCGACGTGGCCTCCGCCCTCCTGGTCGCCGCCGGTGACAACCCCGAGCGACTCAAGAACGAAGCCACCTTCGCCAAGCTCTGCGGCGTGGCTCCTCTCGACGCCTCGAGCGGCAAGAACGAACGTCACCGCCTCAACCATGGAGGAGACCGCCAGGCCAACTCGGCTCTCTGGCACATCGTGTTCACCCGGATGGTCAACGACCCGAGAACCAAGCACTACATCGAGCGTCGGATGAAGGACGGGAAGACCAAGAAGGAGGCGATGCGCTGCCTGAAGCGCTACGTGGCGAGGGAGGTGTTCGCACAGCTCCCGAGGTCAGAATTCGCCCTTGACAATCCATAGGAGCATCGTTAGGGGACGCTTTCGGTGACGGCACGACCCTTCAGTGGCAGTGATCCGGAGGGGGCGCAGCACCCGCGTCCGCCGCTCCCAGATCGTCCGAATACCCGGCTTCGAGCCGTGGCCACTGCGAGGTTGGGCGACCGCCTGGCCACTCCCTGAGGGGCGGCCACTCTGGGGCCCCGCCCAAGGTCCGAGTTGCGTGGCCGCGCCGCGGCCAGCCCACAGGTGAGTCCTCCCAGTCCTCCTGCCTGCCGAACACGGTGAGGTCCATCAGCGCGTAGCTGTAGTCCAGCACCTCGGCACCACGACGCTTGGTCCAGTACGTCTCGAAGACCCGGTTGCCATCGCGCAGGTAGCACACCAGGTGGAATAGACCGTGCTCGCGGTCGACGAGGAGCGTGTCAAGTGAGGGCTGGGCCGAGTACCACGGCATGTCCCAGCCCATGAAGGCGCGG
The DNA here is from genome assembly GCA_963755375.1 of uncultured Acidimicrobiaceae bacterium. GTDB lineage: Bacteria > Actinomycetota > Acidimicrobiia > Acidimicrobiales > RAAP-2 > Bog-473. Next base: position 2,942,577 of record CAVWKG010000016.1, read on the forward strand.
TAGCGGAGGCTCTCGTCGTATGACGTCTGCGCATCGCCGGGGCCATAGGCCGTGTTCCGCCCCTGGCATAGCACTACGAAGCTGATGTCGCGAGAATGCAGGTACGCAAGCTCGCCCACATGACTCATCACCCACGTACAGCCTTCGCACTGCTCGGCCGCAGGTTGGCCCGGCCACCACATGAAGTAGTAGGCGATGAGCTGACGCCTGCCGTCGAACGCGTCGAGCAACGTTACTGGGCCGTGAGGCCCGAGCAACGGGCTGTCCGCGGCAACCTCGACCATCGGGAGCCGGCGGCGGGCGGCGGCGATGGCGTCCCCTTCACGGGTGTGTGCCTTTTCCCTCACCCGCAGCGCCTCCAGTTGCTCCTGGAACGTCGAGCGGTCGAGCACCGTTGGTAGAGATCTGCTCTGATCCTGGGACATAGGCACCTCGCTTTATCGTCTCCTCGCGGCGATGGGTTGATACCCGCCACGGTAGCGACGATCGGCGATGTCGCATCAGCAGACTCTGCCGATCCTGACCACAGTCGCCCAGTTGCCGATCAGCCACGCCTCCAGACCGGCGGACGGGGACACGCTCAGCACGGATGGTGAACGCGCGTTACGGGACGGTTGCCGGTCCCCAGATCCGTCGATATATGCGCTATTACGTGAGGCGTGGCGAACCCGTTTGTGCAGAGCATGGCCAGCAACTTCGATGAAGCGCTACGGCTGATGGAGGCGGCGCTGACGGACTGTCCCGCCGACCTGTGGGAGACGGACCTGTGGCCGGACGAGGCGCCCACGGGTCCGACGCCGCAGGGAGGACTGCACGGCTCAGCCCCCTGGTTCCTGGCATACCACGCGCTGCTGACTCTCGACTACGACCTCACGGCCGAGTTCGAGCCGTGGGAACCGCCACAACCCTTTGACGAGAACACTTACGCCTTTCCCAACCGTATGTTCACCAAGGCCGAACTCCTCGGTTACATCGACTACTGCCGCGGAAGGGTGAGCCAAACGCTCGACGCGCTCACCGAGGACGCAGCCGCCCGGCCACTCCCTAACGCCCATCGATACCACGGCATGCTGTACGGAGTGATTGTCGGCAGCATGCCGCTGCACGTCCTTGAGCACGCCTCCCAGATCCGCCAGTTCCTCACTGCCGCCGGAGTCAAAGTACAACCCATGCCCGGCGATCGTGGGTACGCGGGGTGAGCCGTGACGGTGATCCGCCGCCTGCTTCGACACCGCAGAGAGCTATCCCCGAAGTAGCGGTGAGCATGCACCACATCCCGGCGCATGGGGGCAGTGTCCTCAGCGATTTGCACGGGGTCACTGTTATGGGACACATTGCGCACTCCAGATCAGTCGAGCGGGGCAACTGGGAACTGGGCCGTCGTCGAACGCGCCACGTTCCTGTTGAGCCTTCTCAACCGCTAACAGGAGTTAGCACCGATCCTCAGAACTCTGAAGAAGCGCGTCATTCACCCGGCCGGATCTGGGCACTCTCTGACCGGCCGGAATTCGCGGCCGGATCATCGATATACCTTGGGAGCAGATCTTTCGTCTGAGGGTTACGGGGCGGTGGTCGAGGTGAGCGAGCAGGTGGAAGTACGGCTCTTGGGACCCCCGGGACTCGTCGTCGACGGCGCTGTGGTCCGACTCGGCGCTCGCAAGGAGCGAATCGTCCTCGTGGCCTTGGCGCTTACAGCCGGCAGATCCGTGTCAGAGAGCCGACTCATCGAGGCTCTCTGGGGTGAAGATCCCCCGCCGTCGGCTACGGACTCCCTTCGGGTCTACATCTCGCGCCTACGCAAGTCACTGCACGGCACTGGAATAACCATCGAGTCCAGTGCCGGGGGCTACGAGCTCCTGCTGGGACCGGCCGGTCTTGACGTCGCACTGGCCGAGCGGCTCGGTGCCGAGGCTCGCGTCGCCTTGGCCGAGGGCGACGCCGCCACAGCTTCGTCGCGATTCACCGAGGCCATCGCGCTGTGGCACGGCGCCAGCCTGGGTGATGTTGCCGACGAACCGACCCTGCGCGCCGAAGCGGCCCGGCTCGAGGAACTCCGGGCTTCCCTCATGGAAGGCCGGATGGAGGTCGAGCTGCAGCTCGCCCACCACGACAGGGTCATCGGCGAGCTTGAGTCGCTCTGTGCGCTCTGGCCCCATCGCGAGCACCTCTGGGGCTTGCGCATGACCGCCCTCTACCGGTCGGGACGCCAGGCCGAAGCGCTGCAGGTCTACCAGGATCTGCGTTCCCATCTGGTCGACGAGCTCGGTATCGAACCGGGACCCGAACTGAGGGAGCTCGAGTTGGCCATCCTCGAGCAACGGGTCGATCAGGTCGTCGCCAGCGGCCTCGTTTGTGACTTCCCCTCGCTTCGGACCGTCGACGCAGTGCGCCACAACCTTCCGATCCAGCGCTCAACGTTCGTGGGCCGCAATCGCGAGTGCGTGCAGGTCACCAGTTTCCTACTCGCCGGGCGGCTGGTGACCCTCACGGGAATCGGCGGCTGCGGCAAGACCCGACTCGCTCTCCAGGTCGCCGCCCAAATGGTCGAGCACTTCCCACAGGGCATTTTCTTCGTGGATCTCGCCCCAGTCTCTGACTCGGCGCTGATTGGGCAAGCGGTCGCGGGTGCCTTGAGCCTCCAGCTCCTGGACACCAGGGTGGACGCGCTGGCCCACTACCTGTCCTCACGCCGCGCCCTTCTCATCTTCGACAACTGTGAGCACCTCCTGGACGGCTGCTCGGAACTCATCGATGAATTGCTGGCCGCGTGCCCATTCCTCCACGTCCTCGCCACCAGCCGTGAGCCGCTCGGCGTCGAGGGGGAGCAGGTGTTTCGAGTGCCGTCGCTCGAGATCGAGACCGAGGCCAAGACGCTCTTCACCGCCCGGGCCCTCGCGGTGCGATCCAACTTTGATGTCAATGAGACAACCGATCGGGTCATCGTCGAGATATGCCGGCGGCTCGACGGAATCCCTCTCGCGATCGAGCTGGCAGCAGCCCGCACCTCGCACCTCACCCCCCCGGACATCCTCGAGCGACTATCGGATCGCTTCCGCCTCCTCACCGGCGGCCGTCGCCAGGTCCCGCGGCAGCAGACGCTGGGTGCCGCGATCGACTGGAGCTACTCGATGCTTAGCGAAGAGGAAAAGACCCTGTTTCGGCGTTTGGCAGTCTTTCGAGGAGGCTTCTCGCTGCGTGCGGCCGAGCAGATCTGCCATCCCGACGCCCTCGACCTGCTGGGGTCGCTCGTGGACAAATCTCTGGTCGCGCTTCAGGGCGCAGAGGCGACCGCGCGATTCCGGTTGCTCGAGACCGTGCGCCTCTTTGCCGAGGACCGACTCTTTGAAGCGGGCGAAGCCGATCAGCTGCGCTCGCAGCACCGCGATTGGTTCCTGGCCTGGATCGAATCGTTCTCGTTTCACGAATTGACCGTCATCGGAGGGGGTGCCGTACTCGATCTCGAAATCGACAACCTCGTCGCTGCCCTCGGATGGTCCCAGGAACAGCAGCGCCCCGACCTGACCACCCGGATTGCCTCTCGAATGATCGGCTACTGGTGGGCATACGGGCGCTTGGCCGAAATGGCCGTATGGAGAGATGAGCTCGCCGGCGCCTTGAACGACTTCCATCCGGATTTGCGAGCCTCCGGCCTCATCTTGGGCGTCCAGCACGCTGTTGCCACGGGAACATGGGACGAGATGGAGCGACTGAGTGCGGAGATGCTGACCTTCGCGCCCGCTGGGAGCGACCTCGCGGCGTATGCCTGGACGATGCAGGCGCTGTACTGGACCATCGCCGGGCCAGTACGTGGGCGGGAGTGCATCGACGAAGCCCGCACCGCCTTCATTGAGGCTGGGTCTCCCGAGTACCAGTCCCTTCTGGTGCGTTATTTTCAGAGTTTGCTCACCGGCTCTGAGAGCCCAACTCAGGCGCTTGCGCTCTTCGAGGATGTCCTCGCTGGTTGGGGCGGCGATGTCAGGAATGACCCCGTGCTGACCGGAATGCTCGCCCTGCTCGGTGCAACGGCCAGAGCGGCCGAACTCCAGACGTCACTTCCGGTCGAGAGCCCTCTCCACCGATTTCATCTCGAGATTGTCGCCGCGCTCATCGCTTCAAATGAGGGTCGACTCGAAGATATGCGCGCGCGCACATCAAGATGCTGGTCGGTATGGCTCGCGAGTACGCCATTCCACTCGGAGAGGAGTCTTGCTTGATCTGGTTCGCCAAGCTTGCTATCGAGGAGGGCAATCCTGCCAAGGCGTCAAGACTTCTAGCGAGCGGGAGTGCACAGCCGTTCTGGTTTCGAACCGGTCTCGAGATGGAGGGGTATCGCCAGTGCCTCAACGCCGTGCGAGCCTCACTCGACCACGCTGCCATTGCGGAGTGTCGTGCCGAAGGTGAGGCCATCTCTGTCGCTGATGCCTTGGACGCGGAGCTCGCGTCTGGTTCAGCTCAGACCCGGTCATCGAGCCAGCTGAGCTGACCGACCAGTAGTTGGTCGGCTCGCGGGTCAGGCCTGCCTGATCGGATTTGATCCGCTGAAGGTTCACTGATCACGGCGGCTTCAAATCCGTTGCAAGCCAGCAGCAATCGATGCGCAACCTCGGGTCGTCACCATCTTCCCATGACGACATTTCCCATCCCGCGGCAGATTTCGACCGATCCCGGCGGTGACACCGCTGGGCACGGGGAAGGCGGACGATCCATGACGCCGGGTGATCCCTACTTCCTTGGCTACCGTCGGGCTGAGCAGGAGCGCCTCCAACGCCAAGCGAGCGAACTCGCCGATGACTCGGAGCGGCTGTTCGAGAAGGCCGGCGTGGGAAGAGGGGATCGTGTCGTGGAGATCGGTTGTGGACCCGAAGGCTGCCTGGCTTTGCTTTCCGATCGGGTTGGCCTAGACGGCAGCGTGATAGGGGTCGAACGCAATCACACAGCTGCTGTCCTCGCCCGAAGCCTCGTTGCGGCGAAGTGCTTGGAGAACGTCGAAATCCTCGAAGAGGACGGGAGACAAACGGGTCTTACCCGTGGTGCCCACGACGCGGTGGTCGCACGCCTCGTCCTGATAAACATCCCCAATCCCTGCGAGGTTCTTGAAGAGGCCGTCTCACTTCTCAGACCTGGAGGAACCGCATTACTTCACGAAGCCGTGTGGCCGGCGCATATCTGTGAGCCCGCCTGCCCGGCGTGGGACCGCCTCCACCAGCTGGTCATTGCCTTGGCCCAGTTGAACGGGACTGATCTTCACATCGGACTCCGACTGCCCCACCTCCTTCGCGAACAGGGCATTACCGACATCGAGATCATTCCTCTCGTGCACGAGTACCCGATAGGCCACAGTCGGCGAATGTTGGGTCTTGATCTCATCGAGAACCTCACAGACGGGCTCCTCGCTCACAAGTTGGTAGGCGTAGAGGAGTTGACCGAGTTGACCGGCGAAGTTCGGAAACATTTGGAGGACCCCGACACCCTCGTGGTTTCAGGCCTCCACATCCAGGCCTGGGGTCACACGGCCGACTAACGATCGAGCTGCCCGCGTGACGCGCGCCGCCAGTATCCATTTGATTCCCGACGATCTGACGCGACCCAACGAAAGTGACCCTGATTCAGGCCACATCAATTGGTTGCAAGCGAGCAGCAATCGATGCGCAACCTCTGGGCATCACCATCTTCGCATGACCAAATGTCACGTCCCCAGAGCACGGATCAAGAACCTACAGCGCCTCGCGCGAGCCTGATTGGCGGCGCGGTCAACAAAGGAGAAGCAGACATGGGAAACAAGCGAATCAGGAATCTCGCAATCGGGTTGGCGGTCCTCTGTGGCACTCTCGCCACGAACGCGATGGCGGCCTCTGCGGCATCACCTTCCGGGGGACCGGTCAAGTTCTGGATCACGCCATCTGCCAACGGGGCGGGCGCCATCGTCATCACCGGAGCCGTCGGTGACTACGGCACGGCGACCACGGTCAACAAGAACGGCCAGCCTGATCAAAATGGTGGTTACAGCTTGCTCAAGCTCAAGGACGGGACGATCGAGGTCAACCTGACGAGTTTCAACCACAAGAACGCCAAGGTGGGGTTCCCCATCAATCAGAAGAGTTGTTCGTCCGAAGGAACCGAGACCGGTTCAGTGACCGTCTCCGATGGTACCGGGCACTACAAGGGCATCTTCGGGGACCTGGCACTGAGCGAGACGGATGTCTGGATTCTGGGGCGATCGTCCAGCGGAAGCAAGTGCGACGGCACCGATGTCATCTACAACATCGACCTGGACTCCGGGTCAGGGACTGTTTCGTTCTGACTGGCCAGAAAGGGCCGATCCCTGCAGGACACAGTTGCAAGCACCAGATTCCATCCGGTGCTCCTCGGAAGTGCCGGACGCCAAGCCATTGGATGCCAGATCGCGACCGAGGCCTTGGCGCCAGTCGCATCCGTTCGGCCTGTGCCGGTCCGTCAGGGTAGCCCAAAACGCGCGCCCGATTGCGGGCCTGGGGTAGCTCCGAAGTGCCGTACGTAGGCACCCCATCCCGGCGAATGGGGGCAGTGTCTGCGTTGCCTATCTGGCGGGCAGGTAGGACAGGAGGGCGTCGAATAGATCGTCGCCGCTTCGCGGTTCTCGGGGAGCGATTTCGCTTGGTAGGCCCTCCGGCGGGAGGTGCCAGATGACCCTATGAGGGTCGGTCTCCTCGACGGCTTGGTACCACTCGGCAAGGGGGCCAACTAACTCCAGATGGAGATCAAAGTTGTGTCGTCGGCGGATATCGTCGCTTCGCCGTTGGAAGATGAGTGTCTCGCTGTCGGGAATCGATACCAGGCAGAGATCGGCGAGCCCCACTTTGTTCTCGATGAATGACCGCCGAGAGGAGTCCAGTGCAGCTCTCCAGTAAGTGAGACTTGCGTGACCGGTACGCCATAGGCACCAGGTGTAATGGAGCTTGAACGGATCGCTGTCACAAACCGCCACACCATGCGTGTTTTCGAGCCGCAAGGCCTCTCGCCAGCGGGAGCTGTTTTGGACAGTCCAAAACTCAGCGGCTGCGAAAGGCTCTTTTTGAGCATCGGGGGCGGAGCTCGCTGTGCCCGGTGTTGTCTCCTCGACAACCAATGCGGGGTCACAATGTTGAGCGATCCAGCTGGTCTTTCCCGCTGCGCTGGGGCCCTCAACAACGACGATCACAGTACGCAGTGTCCCACCGAACCGCCGTCCGGACTCCCTGCTGGGATGGTTGTCCGCACATAACCGACTGAATGAGCGAATATGTCATCGTGACGCTGATCAGGTACTGCGTGACTTGCGGAACGGAAGTTGGCCTTGTGGCGCCGTGCCGGTGTCACAACTGCGGTCACGAGTACTGGAGGAATCCCAAACCCTGCGGTGGTGCGTGTGTTGTCAACGACGAAAAAACTCCTACTGATCCTTCGGGCCAAAGATCCAGGTGCAGGACTCTGGGACCTCCCCGGTGGATTCTGCGATCCCGAAGAGCATCCATTGACAACAGCTCAACGAGAGGTGCAAGAAGAAACGGGACTCACCCTCCATTCAATGAGGTTTCTCGGGATGTGGATCGACACCTACGGCAACGAGGATCCCCCAGAGGTCACACTCAATATCTACTTCTTGAGCCGAGCCCACCACCCCGAACTGGCACGAGTCAGCGACGAGGCAAGAGAAGTTCGGTGGTTCAATTCGGAGCATATCCCCGTGGACACCCTGGCTTTCGCCCATGTCGAACAGGCCATCCGCTGCTGGTCTGAGGCAAGAGACGGTGAGGGCACGACCTAGCCCGTATGTGCCGTACGGCCGCACCCAACCCGGCGATTGGGGACACCGACCTACGGCGCTATTTTTGCGAGAATGGCCGAATGGCGGACGGCGTCTGGCTGGTGGTGGGAATACAGGCGTCAGGGAAAACCACCGTGGCCGACCTACTTGCTCGCCAGTTCGACCGCGGTATTCACGTGCGGGGAGGCCAGTTCTACAGGTGGGCAGTACGCGGTTGGACACATCCGTGGGATGACGACCAGGTTGAGGCCAGGAGGCTTCTCGACCTCCGTTATCGCCTGTCCGCAACGGTAGCGACGGAGTATTGCAGAGCTGGATTCACCGCAGTTGTTCAGGACAACATCTTCGGCGAAGACGTCCGGACCTGGCTCCGGTCGGTGCCGGTTCGTCCTCGACATCTCGTCGTTCTCCGTCCGAGCGTGGCTGTCGTCCTTGAGCGTGATGGGGTCAGGCAACGAGACGATGGCAAGGTCGCTTACCGCTCCGGAGAGACAGATCCGGACCAACTCGATACGTTGCTAGTGCCGCGTCAAGCAACGTTTGCGCGCTTCACCAGCTCTCGCAGCGTCTTGTCCTGAGCATTTCGGTTGCGCCAGATGATGTAGCGACGGATCATCGAGTTCTGCTCCTCGTGTGAGCGGTGATCCGTGCCGTCGAGGGTGAAGTAACGCAGCGCCTGGAACTGCGCCTCGATCCGGTTCATCCAGCTGGCGTTGGTCGGTACGTAAGCCAGTTCGACGTTGTTGGCGTCAGCCCAGTCGCCCACCCGGGAGTCGACCTTGGTCGAGAGGTGCGGGCTGAAGTTGTCCAAGACGATGGCGATGCGGACCTTCGGTGGGTAAAGGGTGCGCAGGTAGCGGCAGAACTCCAAGAACCTGGTGCGGTCCTTGGTGACCTTCACGTGGCCATACATCTTGTCCGTGCCCAGGTCGTAGGCGGCCATGAGGTGACGGACACCACTGGTCTTGTTGAAGGTCGCCCGACGTCGCCGGCGCCGTGGCTCTTCGGCTGATTCTCCCTTGACGATCCTCGGTGCCCACTGCTTGCCCGGCCGGGGCAAGAGGTTGAGCGGACCGAACTCGTCCATGCAGATGACGACGCCCGGATCGCTCTTGTTCGGTTTTGCCAAGCCATCGGCAATCTCATAGAGCTCGAGGACCCGATTCTTCTTGGCCTCGAAGTCGGGGTCCTTGGATTGTTTGTAGGTCTTGATCACTTGAAAGGAGACACCCTCCTCACGGAGGAGCACGCGCAGACCCTCGTGGCTGATGTCGTCGACCACCCCCTCGGCGACGAGGAACTCGGCCAGCTTGGACAAGCTCCAGGTGGAAAAGGGCAGGTTGTGATCGACCGGCCGGGACAGGGCCACCTTCTTGATCTCCCGGCGTTCGGGCAGGGTGAACTTCGGTGGTCGGCCCCCCGAGTATTTGGCGGCCAACGAATCAAACCCGTCAGCGTTGAAGTTGTGGATGACCTCTCTGACCCGGTCTTCTGAAGTGAAGGCGATCCTGGCGATGGCCGGGACATCCATCCTCTGGGCCGACCAGAGCACGATCTGGGCTCTTCGCCATCGCACCACCGAGCCCGACCCTCGGCGCACGATAGAGAGGAGCTTTCGTCCCTCCTCGTTGGTGATGTCTCTGACTGCCACACGTTCTGCCATCGCACTACTTTGCGCGACCGGCTGGTCAAAGTGGTGGACGCGCCCCACCAACGTTGTGGGTCACGGCACTAGCAACCACCCCCCAGTTTGGGCTGTGGCTCGATACATCGAGGCAAACCCCGCACGAAACCGTGCAATCCATTCTGGATCAACGGTCTGAGGCGGCGGTCGACTCAATCCTCTGATCCGCCAGGTGCTGCCCGCTCGTACCGGAGGATGTCACCCCAGCCCGGCGAACTGGGGTCACCCTTCAGGTAGGAGAGCCGGACGCCTGCCTATCCAAAACCGCCCCAATGGGTCGCGACAATGAGCAGGATTCCGGCTGCGGCGAGACAGCCTCCTGCGACGAAGATTCGGAGCTTGTGCCACTTGACGGCACCAAGAGCGGCTATCTCCGACGCCACTAGCCACACACCGGCGATGAGGATCAGCAGGAACCCAACTTCCGCGAGCTTGATACCAGTTGCATGCGAGATCGCGGCGATCATTAACTATGCCCTTCCGTGTCAGTTCATCGCACTTCAATCCTTGCACAAGGTCCACCCTTCGACCAAGGGGGGTCGCGCTGTGACATAGCGGCGAGTCAAACGAGCGATCGCACCAGACCGGCGTTCTGGGGCACATTTCGTTCTGGGGCACATTTCATCGACCGGACTTCGGCTCTACTCCGATCGCCGCGAGCTTGTGCCATGACCGCTCGACGATCAAGGGATAGGTATCCATGTAGTAACCGAGCGCGCCGCAAGCTTGGTGAATGGCCGCGCCGCGACTACGTGCCAGCGTGGCATCGTCGATGTCGAGGTCCTGTACGAACGCTTGCCTGGATTCATTTGTGAACAGAGGGGACCACACCACTTGAACATCGACAGCAGGGTCTCCTGCGCACGCCGAGCCCCAATCGACAATTCCCGATAGCCGACCTTCCCGGACGATGCAGTTTCCCTCGATGTCGCCTTGAACCCACACTGGAGCACCTCTATGGGGCTCGGCTTCCATTGCGGCCTCCCACACCCGCCGAGCCGCGTCTGCATCGATCAGATCGCTCACGTGGTCGATCATCAGCAACGCAATATCGTTGTACTCCGCAATGGGTCGAGCTCGATTTGTTGCCGGAGGTGCTCCGTCCGGGGGGATTTGCCTCAGCGACCTGACGACATCGGCGAGGTCCAGAGCGAACGCGACGTAATCGGTAAGGGTCGTGGGACCTGCTGGAACGCCGGGGAGCCATCGGAACACACCCCAGCGCCACGGGTATCTGTCATCGGGTTCGCCTACTGCGATGGGCTCCGGAATGGAAACAGGCAGCAACGGTGCCAGTCTCGGAAGCCAGGTGACCTCCAGATCCACCTGACTCGTGGCCCAGTGGATGCGAGGAAGGCGAACGACAAGGTCCTCACCCAGCCGCCAGACCGCGTTGTCCGTACCCCATGGCTCAACTCTCTCAAGAGAAAGGTCGTCGAGCTCGGGCATCTGAGTCGAGATGAGATGACGGACCAAAGTCTCGTCAATCGTTACCTCATCGGCGTGCATACGCATTGATTGAGTCTTCCATCCGCACACGTTGGAGAACCAACTACCAACACCACTTCGCTCGTGGCTCACTGATCCGGACGGGGCTACCCTGAACCGCGCTCGGTATCGGTACATCTTGCTCGGTCCACTTCGATACATCTCGGAGCATTACCGGGCGGTCAGTCCGCCACTGCGAACAGCCTCCAGGTGCCGGGCACGCCCTTGAGGTCGTGTTCGCCGCGATCCTCAAATGCGATTCCCGATCCCGCGACAAGATCGGTTACGGTCCTCGAAACGAGGATTTCCCCCGGACCGGCAATTGCGGCGACACGCGATGCAATGTGGACTCCGATTCCTAGGACGTCCCCGACGCGAAGCTCGATCTCGCCGGTATGTAGTCCGGCGCGGATGTCAACGTGATCGGATCGGAGATCATCTCGGAGCGCGGCGGCACATCGAATCGCCCTTGCCGGGCCATCAAAGGTCGCGAGGGCACCATCGCCGGTTGACTTGACGAGGTCGCCGCGCCACCTATCGACCTGTCGTGTGGTGACTTGATCGTGGCGTTCAAGGAGGAGTCGCCAAGCGGAGTCACCCAGCCTGGCTGCGTGCTCAGTTGAACCCACGATGTCTGTGAACAAGACGGTGGCGAGTACACGATCCGAATCGTGTGTTGAGCGCCGCCCGGTGAGGAACTCCTCAACCTCGTCAACGATTGCGCCAGTGTCTCCGACCCAGAAGAAATGATCGTTGCCCGGAAGCTCGACGTAGCGGGCGCCCGCTATGTGCTCACTGAGGTATCGGCCGTGGCCGACCCGAATCGGGATGTCTTCAGACCGGTGCAGGATGAGCGTTGGCGCCTGAATGATCGGCAGGACATCACGAACGTCAGTCTCGGCGTTCATGGCCATCAGCGCTCGGTACCCGCCGGGACTCGTCGCCCGGCGTTCGAATGCGGCCCATCTTCGCCGAAACTCGAGGTCGTCAGCGCGAGAGGGGGCGAAGAAGTCCACCGTATCGTCTCCGCCCCAAATTCTCGACCTTCGCCTCGACGAACCGGTCCAGCACTTCCGGCGGATAGCCCCAGGGGTAGTCATCGGCTTGGGTCATCCGCGCAAAGGTTCCGTAGAGCACGAGAGCCGAGACGCGGTCAGGGTAGGTCGCCGCGAAGAGCATCGACATCGGTCCACCCTCTGACAGTCCGAACAGTGCCGCCCGCTCCGAATGAGCAGCATCCATGACGGCCCGAAGGTCCTGCATTCGATCCTCGAGCGTCGGTGCCCCTTGGATCGGATCCGATAGTCCGAGGCCGCGACGGTCGAAAATGATCAGGCGGCTGAACGAGGCGAGCCCCCGCAGGCAATCCGCCATGGCGGGATCCTCCCAGGCCAACTCCAGGTGGGAGACATAACCCAGGACGGCCACCAAGTCGAAGGGGCCATCGCCTACAACTTGGTAGGCGATGCGGAGGTCGTTGGCGGCCTTGGCGTACCGGGTCTCGGGCAGATCGGCCACTGCCCCACAGTCTGCCGGGAAATCCGCAATCTCGCTCGGACAACCCGTTCGAACCTGCGGGGATCGGAGCCCCCCGGGCTGGTGAGTCGACCGCTCGGTACTGCCCGGATACCGGGCGGACAGCGATGATCAAAACCCTGCCCCCTATGTGCCTGCTTGAGACTGGTGGCAGGTGCTGCAGCTGGTTCGTAGCATTCAGAGGTCCTTGCGGGACTGACTCAAAAGTGCCTGCCGCTGGCCTGTGCCAGTTGGCCTATTTACGAAAGGTCTCCCGCTCGGGCTTCGCCACGGTGTGGCTCAAAAGAGGATCGAGCACGAACAGTCCATAAGCAGGAGTGCCCCCGTGGTTTCCACCGAACCAAGGAGGTATTGATGAATGTGATGATCGGGGTCGACCCACACAAGGCATCGCACACCGCGGTGGCCATCGGGAAGGACGAAGGCGAGATCGCCTGCGTCAGGGTCCGGGCAACACTGCGTCAGGTCGAACACTTCTTGACCTGGGCTGAGCCATTTGAGAAGCGCACCTGGGCCATCGAGTCAGTGGGTGGAATGGGTTACCTGTTGGCTCAGCAGTTGGTGGCGCATGGAGAGAGCGTCGTCGATGTGCCTGCCACCTTGGCGGCGCGGATCCGGGTGTTAGCCACCAAGCGTTCGAACAAGACCGATTCCAACGACGCTCACTCGATCGCTGTCGCCGCCCTGCGGGCCTCGTCGCTGCGCCAGGTCGTGCCGGCCGATCACGGCGAGGTGCTTCGCCTCCTCTCGAAGCGGAACTGGGATCTGGGCCGGCAGCGAGCTCGGGTCATCTGCCGGCTGCACTCGCTCTTCTCTGAGGTCGCTCCGGGCGGAATATCCAAGGAAATGTACGTTTCTGACGCCGAAGCCCTCTTGGCCAAGGTGGCTGCTGAATCACCAGCCCAACAGATGCGCATCGATCTGATCCTCGAGCTGGTCGACGACGTGCGCAGACTCGACGTTCAGACCAAGGAGTCCCATCGGCGGATCCGCCTGGCCGTCAGAGGCCTCAGGAACGTCGGTGACCGAGGTCTATGGAGTGGGTCCCGTTCATGCCGCGTCACTGATCGGATACTCCGGTGACATCGCTCGCTTTGCCAACCGGGACGCCTACGCCTCCTACAACGGCACGGCACCGGTCGAGTTCTCCTCTGGTGGGCGCACGGTGCATCGACTCTCCATGCGAGGGAGCCGCCGGCTCAACAACACCTTGCACATGGCCGCAGTGACGCAGATCCGCAATCCGGGCACCGAGGGGCGCATCTACTTCGAGCGCAAGGTGGCTGAGGGCAAGACCAAGAAGGAAGCGCTGCGTTCACTCAAGCGCCAGATCTCCAACGCCGTCTATCGGCAGCTGCTTCTCGACGCCCGATAGGGGGTCCGGGAGGACACTCAGGGACGACTCCATGCCAGCGTGACCGGCTCTTCACCCTGCGCGACCGGCTCTTCGGCGAAGTCACTCCCGAACCCAGAGAAACCCTACGCCGTCGTTCCCTTCCGTGACGGCTCGGTTCGTCGCGCCTGGAAGTACAGGACATAGGGGTCTTGACTCAAAGAGGATTCGTACGGGGCGTAGGCGCAACCACTTGCCATGAGCCTCGACGGGGCACCTGTCGCAATTGCGATTGCGACCGGAACTGGCCGGCAAAGTCGAACTCAGAACCACCGGCGCTCCACGGCGTCAAGTCGCCGCCTCGGCTCGCAAAAAGTGGGGTTTGTGATCGTCACGTGCCTGCGGGCGAACCCGCCAGAACTCTCGCTCGGCCCCAGGGCTTCCCTCGCCGGATTGGACTCCGCTCGCTGCCGGTGGGGTTCGTCGGTCATGCGAACGACGCAGCGGCGTCGTTCGCTACGAACGAAACCAAGAGGGTGGAGTCCCGGCCAGGCTCGGCCGCTTGCAAGTCCTCACGTACTAGCGCGGACGGTGGGGATCGCACCGGAGCCCGCTGGGTGACTTGACGCCGACCACGCTGCCCTGCCTCCGTGTGAATCCAACCACTCACCTCCCCTGCCACATCCCCACCTGCTCCACCTCCAGCACCTCCAGCACCTCCAGCACCTCCAGCACCTCCAGCACCTCCAGCACCTCCAGCACCTCCAGCACCTCCAGCACCTCCAGCACCTCCAGCACCTCCAGCACCTCCAGCACCTCCAGCACCTCCAGCACCTCCAGCACCTCCAGCACCTCCAGCACCATCCTCATTGCTTCACACATCTGGCACCCAGGGGGCCGATCGTGGTCGCCAGTCCAGCCGTGGCTGCGGGACGAGTGCCGTCCCGGGAACGGGAACGCGACGTGATTTCGCTGCGCCGGATGAGTCTGGGGTCGGGGTATCGCTACCTGATGGAGTCCGTGGCCGCGGGCGATGGAGTTCGTCGCCAGTCGACGAGCCTGACCGATTACTACGCCGAGTCGGGTACCCCCCGGGAGTGTTCCTCGGCGCCGGGCTGGGCGCCCTCAACGACGGCCGAGGGATCGAGAAGGGTTCGGCGGTCAGCGAAGAGCACTTGTTCAACTTGCTCGGGATGTGCGCCGATCCGGTGACTTGCAAGGCCTTGGGCCGCCCGCCCAACCGCTCTCAGCTCTCCTTGGCCACCCGGGTGGCGGAGCGAGTGCAGGCCATCGCGCCAACCGCCAGTGAGGCCGATCGAGCCGAACACAGGGCCGGGATCGAGGCCGAGGAACGAGCTCAGCGCGCAAAGTTCCGCGGCCCCGTAGCCGGGTTCGACCTCACGTTCTCGCCATCCAAGTCGGTGTCGACGGCCTGGGCGCTGGCCGACCAGGAGACCAAGGCGCTCATCTACGACTGCCACCGCCGGGCCATCGACATCGTGCTGACCTACGCCGAACGCGAGGTGTTCTGTTCGCGCTCGGGAAAGGGTGGCGTGGTCCAAGAAGACGTCGAAGGTGTGGTGGCCACCGCCTTCACCCACTGGGACTCACGGGCCGGTGACCCCCAGCTTCACGACCACGTGGTGGTGGCCAACCGGGCCCGTTCCGTCTCTGACGGCGTCTGGCGGACCCTCGATTCGCGTGGCCTGTTCAAGTCTGTGGTGATGCTCTCCGAGCTGCACCAGGGTGTGCTCAGCGACCTGTTGACCGAAGCTCTCGGGTGGGGCTGGGAGGGTCGCGCACGCCGCCACTCCGACCAACTGCGCTGGGAGGTGACCGGCGTCTCGGAGGCGCTGATGACCGAGTTCTCCCAGCGGGCCGCCGTCATCGAGGACCGCAAGACGGCATTGATCAGCGAGTATGCCGCCGCCCACGGGCGCCAGCCGACCGATGTGGAGGTGCTCAAGCTGCGCCAACGAGCGACCCTGGAAACCCGGCCGGCCAAGGAGCATCACAGCCTGGGTGAGTTGACGAGAGGGTGGCGAGGACGAGCCGAGAGGTACATCGGAGACGAGCCGCACTCCTGGGTGGCCGGGCTGGCCGGTCGCAACGATCTGCCCCTCTTCCGCGCCGGCGACCTGACCGATGAGATCCTGGCCGACGCCGGCGGCGTGGCGGTCCAGAGCGTGGCCGAGCGCCGGGCCACCTTCTCCCGGGCCAATGTCCTGGCCGAGGTGCACCGCCAGTTCCACGGTGTCCGTTTCGCCTCGCCAGACGAGCGGATCGCGGTGGCCGAGCGCACCGCGGCCCTGGCCCTGGCCCAGTCCCTCCTGGTCTCGGCACCCGAGCTGCGCCACACGCCCGAGCGTCTGCGCCGCGCCGACGGATCGAGCCGGTTCCGGGCCAAGGGCCACGAGATCTACACCACCGCGACGCTGTTGGAGGCCGAGGCCCGGCTGCTCGAGGCCGGACGCCAGGTGGGCGGGCCCGCCGCCTCCGCGGGCATTGTGGCGTCGGTGACCGGGACCGACCTGCCCGGACGGCACCATCCACTCAGCTTCGATCAAGCGCTGGCCGTGGAGCGCATCGCCACCTCGGGCCGCTCCCTCGACGTGTTGGTCGGCCCGGCCGGGACGGGCAAGTCCACCACGATGGCCGGGCTCCGAGCGGTGTGGGAAGCCCAGTACGGAGCGGGCTCGGTGCTGGGCCTGGCCCCCTCTGCCGCCGCGGCCGAGGTGCTGGCAGAGGAGCTCGGTATCGACACGGAGAACACGGCCAAATGGCTCTACGAGCACCGCCGAGAAGCCGAACGCCTTGCCAAGATCAGCGAGCTCGACAACAAGCTCAGATCACTTCCCGGTGTCTCGCGAGCCCGCACGCCCTTGCGCCAGAGCATCACCGCCGCCGTGGACGAGGTGGTCCGGTGGCGCCTCAGCGCGGACCAGCTGGTGATCGTCGACGAGGCCAGCCTGGCCGGCACTTTCGCCCTTGACGAGCTCGTGGGGGCGGCCGGAGCCGCCGGGAGCAAGGTGGTCCTGGTCGGTGATGACCTTCAGATCAGCGCGGTGGAGTCCGGCGGGATGTTCGCCGCCCTGGTGCGGGACCGCGACGGCCTGGCCCCAGCATTGAGCGACGTGCGCCGGTTCGCCCACGAATGGGAGAAGGCAGCCAGTGTCGAGCTGCGAGTGGGTTCTCCCGACGCCATCGACGCCTACAGCGCGCACGGGCGGATCAGCGAGGGGAGCCGTGACGAGATGCTCGACGCCCTCTACCGGAGGTGGAAACAGGACACCGCGGCCGGCCGGACGAGCGTGATGATCGCCGGAGACCTGGGCAGTGTGAGCGAGCTCAACGAGCGGGCCCGGGCCGAGCGCATTGCCGCCGGAGAGGTGGAAGAGCGCGGGGTGGACGTGGCCGGTGGTGGGACGGCCGGGGTGGGCGACAAGGTGGTCACCCGTCAGAACGACCGGCGACTCGGCACCGGCCGAGGGTGGGTACGCAACGGCGACCAGTGGACCGTGACGGACACTCACCCCGACGGCTCCATGACCCTCCAGCGGGTCAAGGGCACCGGGAAAGTGGTGCTCCCCCCGGCCTACGTGGCCGAACACGTCGAGCTGGCCTACTCCTCGACGGCGCATCGGGCCCAGGGGCGCAGCGTCGACACGGCACACGCCATGGTGTCGGCGACCACCACCCGCGAGGTCCTCTACGTCTCGGCCACGAGGGGCAGGGAGAACAACCGGCTCTACGTGGACACCCACTACGACCCCGACCCGCAGACCTCGCACGACGAGACGATCGAACCGGTGACGGCTCGCCAGGTGCTGGCCGGAGTCCTGCGCAACGAGGGGGCCGACGTGGCGGCGCACGAGATGATCCGGCGCCACCAACACGAGGCTGAGGGCATGGAGCGCCTGTCGGCCGAGTACCTGACGCTGGCCACACTGGCCCAAGCCGAGCGCTGGGACGCCTTGCTCGTCCGATCGGGCCTCACCGATGCGGAGCTGCAATCTGTTCGGGCCAGCGAGGCGCATGGCCCGCTCCTGGCGTCACTGCGCGAGGCCGAAGCCCGCGGTCTCGACGTGGAAGCGGCTTTCCCCCAACTGGTGGCCCGACGCTCCCTGGCCGACGCGCCGACGTGGCGGCGGTGCTCCACGGCCGGGTGGACCGTTGGGCCCAGGCGGCCGGTGGCCGGCGCCGGATGGCGGGCAATCTCATCGCCGGGCTGATTCCCAGGGCACAAGGTGTCACCGATCCCGAGATGGCGGAGACGTTGGCTGAGCGGGATGCGGCCATGCAGGCGCGTGCCCTCACCGTGGCCGCCCAAGCGATCGAGGCCGGAGCCGGCTGGGTGCAACGACTCGGGAGCCTGCCGTCCGATCCTTCCCGACGGACCCGCTGGGTGGGTGAAGTCTCGACGGTCGCGGCCTACCGGGACCGCTGGCACATCACCGAGCAGCGCAGCATCGGGGCCAAGAGCGACGTCGGGAGCACCGAGCAGATGAGCCAGCGCCGGAGGGCACTGGCCGCAGCAGAGCGCGCCGTGGCCATCAGCCACGACGTCCACGGCAAACAAGCAAGCCCCGCTTGGGAGCCGCAGATGGAGGTGGGGAGGGGAGTCGAACTGTGAGTGGGCGTCCCTATGCCGCGCCACGGAGGCTCTGCTCGAGCCGTCGGACACCCCGGTCTTCTCGCCCGGGAGCCACTCCCTGGTAGATGTCGAGAAACACCGACAGCGTCCGGTGACCTGACCAACGCTGGCAGACGACCGCATCGACGCCCTCCCGTAGCCACCAAGAGCAGGCGGCATGGCGCAGGTCGTGGCGCCGGAGGCGCGAGAGTTTGGATTGGCGGGGGTCGTCGGGTGCGAGGTCGGTCCGGCGGGGGAACAACTTGGCGCACGCCGGCGCCCACACGCTGGCGGCGAACCAGTTGCCAGCGAAGGCTCTGCCGTTGCGGTGGAACACAAGCCCACCGGGTCCTTCGCCGTAGAGCTCCAGGTGTTGTCGGAGCTTGGCCACCAAGAGCGACGGCACCGGAACCCGGCGGCTCTCGGTGAGGTCCCGGTCCTTGAGCGGTCCCCATTCGGGGTCCTCGTCAGGGTCGAGCCACCGATCCCGGGTCGGACGGTGGGTGCGCCGAACGACGAGCCATCCGGGCTCATCGGCCGGAGACAGTTCCAGGTCCTCGCTCACGAGCCCGGCCGCCTCTCCCGGCCGGAGCCCGCACAGAGCCATGACCAGCACGAAGCATTCGACCACACCGCCCCACGCCCCCTCGGTGACGCACGCTTCGGCCAGCGCCAGTACCTGGGGCACGCTGAGCACCATGTCGGCGTCCACCGCCAGACCAGCCCGCCCGACCGCCAGCGTGGCCTTGCCCTTCACCTTTCGCCGGGCCCGGACTACCACCCACGGGCTCCGGTCGATCGGGAGGTCATCCCGGGCGATCGCCCAGTTCCAGGCCGCTCTGAGCGGCTGCAAGTACCGGGTCAGGGTCGCTGCCGACAGCCGCGTGCCGGGTTTGCGTTCGCTGACCTCGATGACGGAGACGAATGCCTCGATCTGCTTCGAGGTGAGCGAGTCGGCGGGAGCCGAATGCGCTTCCAGCCACCGCCGCCCGGCCCGCTGCCGATCGGTGATCCGCCCCTCCAGGCGAGCCGGCAGGAAGCTGGCGTGACTCAGGTAGTCCTCGACGGCGACGAGATCGTCGCCGACCAGCTCGGCACCAGGCACCAGCAGCCAGCGACGAGCCCGGTTGAACGACCGTGCGGCAGCCTCCTTGGTCGCCGGCTCCCATTCGGGGTGTTGGTGGAAATAGAGCTCTGTCAGGGCGAACACCGAGGGGGCCACCGGCCCGGTTGGTGCCTGTGGTTCGACGAACTGCTTCGTCTTGAGATCAAAAGGCAGCCCCCGGGCGAAATCCCGCTCGGCCCGCTCCCGCCAGGTCTCGGCCAAGCCGGCCTTGTGGAAGCGCTTGAACCACTGGACCCCGTCGGATTTGCCCTTGACGTCCCAGCAATCGACATTTCGCCGCCGCACCTCGCCGCTGGCCCGGTCGGTCACCCTCTGGACCCTCGTCTGCTTGACCACCCATGCCTGGAACGTCCTGGGGACCCACGGGTCCGGGTAACTGCGGGCCATTGCGATCGCCTCCAACTGGCTCACCGTGGCGGTGGGCCGTGCCTGACCGTCCGGGTTGGGACCACCAGCGTACCGTCATCAGGTTGAATCTGGGTTGAATTGAAGCTCAAAGAGGCGGCCAATCGCCCTTCTTTCGGCCGCCGTCTCCGGTCGGCCGGCGGCTCTGATCGACCCCGCCTGGCCGATGGCCTGGCCCCGGATCAGGCTGCTCATCAGGGACTTTGAGAGAATTGCCCTGGGCTCATGGGGCACCGCCGGACGGCCTAGAATGGGTCTGCCGCCCGAGTAGCTCAGTTGGTAGAGCACTTCACTTGTAATGAAGACGTCGCGGGTTCGATTCCTGCCTC
>CAVWKG010000017.1:0-18036 GCA_963755375.1 uncultured Acidimicrobiaceae bacterium
GCGCTTTCTGCTTGGGACTTCACTCTGATTGGGCCAGGAGGGCGGGTGTGGATCAGGCAAACTTGACACGCTGGCCGGATGGCGGGAAGACGACGGGCTTCGACCAGCGTTAGCGCATAAAGCTCATGAAGACCAGACAGTCCGGGGTGTCCCGGCGTTTGTCAGATGCGGCATCGTCGTCGTGAGGCGTTCACTCGACTGCCCCATGGCACCCCGACCCGGCAAAAGGGGGCACCGTCGGCGCTAGGTGAACGATCGCTGAGCTGAGTAACTAATCACCTACCTGGCCGTCGATGTTCTCGCGCATCTGATCAAGATGACCGGCATGTCGGGCGGTTTCCTCGAGCATGTGGACCATGATCCAGCGAAGTGTTACCTGGTCCCGATAGGGCGTCTCCTTGGCACTAAGCGCGTCTAGAGAGGGTGCATCCCTGCAAACTCGCCTCGACTCTTCCACCTCGGCTCGGTAGAAGCCGATAACAGACTGAACGGTGTCGTCGCCGCCGATGGCGAACTCAGGCGTGTTGTCACCATCCACGTCGACTGCTTCAACATCTTCACCGGCGAATGTCTCGCGAAACCAACCTCGCTCGACCCAGCCCAGGTGTTTGAGGACTCCCAGAGCGGACATGCCTGTTGGTGTCCTTTCTCGCTTCGCGTCGTCAAGTGCGAGTCCATCGACTTTTGGTTCGACCACGGCTCGATACCAGTCCAGGGAACCTTCTAGGGTTTCACGCTCACCTCGTCGCACGCCCAAGGGGTCGTCCATGGGCGGAGTTTACGTTCGGGCAACTCGCTCTGTCCGATTCGCTGCCTGCTCGCCCCCCACGCAGGCGAACGGGGGCATTTAGCGTTGGTTCCGGGCATCCACCGATTTGGCGGAAGCCTTTCGTAGGGTGCGTCGGGTCGGTTCCTCTGGCTTGACTGAACTCGAGCCGAGGCGGGCGAGAGACTCGACTCCATGACGGTGATCGTCGACCAGACGAGCCTCCCGACGCACGTGCATCCCTGGAACTCGGTGGCCGAATCATTCGTCGGACCCCTGCTTCTCGAATGTCTGGATGGTCACACCCCTGCGGAGCGTGCACCGGTCGACGAAGGAGAGCCGACTGATTCAACCGTCGAGCGAAAGGACCACGCCATGAAGGAAGTGAGGTTGGGTATCGACGTCGCCTGTCGGGCCGACCATCGGGCCAGCCTGGCCGACAAGCGAGGTGAGTTCATCTGGTCGTCGTGGCGGTTCCGCACGACGACCGTGACCTCGAGCGCCTATGGGCGAAGATCCCCGAGGATGCGTCGGTGACGGTCATTCTCGAGCCCACCCGCAACGCCTGGGTGCCGCTGTCGGCCTGGCTCCAAGCACGTGGCGCCACGGTGATCTCGGTGCCACCCGAGCAGTCGGCCGATCTGCGGGATTACTACAACAAGCACACCAAGACCGACCGATTGGATTCACGGGTGCTGGCTCGTCTGCCGTTGCTGCACCCCGAGGGCCTGCGAGGCATCGACAACCTCGGCCCGGCGGGGTCACTGCGCCGAGCCGTGCGTCACCGCTCCAGCCTGGTCAAGCGCCGCACCGCCGCCAGCCTGCGCCTCGATGCACTCGTCGAGCTGCTCGGTCCGGGGTGGGCCGATTCGCTCGGATCGGCCACCGCGTCGAAGACCGCCCTGGTCGTTTTGGAGAAATACGCCGATCCACGGGCGCTCAAGCGTCTCGGGCGCGGCCGCATGACCCCGTTGTTGGTCCGCTCGAGTGCGGGACTGTGGCGCCAGGACAAGGCCGACGAACTCTGGCCATGGCGAACGGGACCCTGGCCCTGTGGTCAGGCGGGGGCATCGACTTCAGCGAGTTGGCCCACGACATCGCCTCAGAAGTCCGGGTGCTCCGCCGCCTCGACGACGAGATCGCCGCCGCCGACAAGCGGATCGCCGTCCTCTATGACGAGGCCGACCCCAAGGGCATCGTCCGCTCGGCGCCGGGGCTCGGGCCGGTCCTCTCGGCAGCCATCTTGGGCAACGTGGGCGACTTCAACCGCTTCGCCAACCTGGCCGGCGTCCGCTCCTTCACTGGCTTTGTGCCCAAGATCGACCAGTCCGGACTGGTGGCCGGACACAAGGGCATCACCAGGGCCGGTGACGCCGGCCTGCGCCAGGCCCTCTATATGGCAGCCGATCACGCTCGCCACATCGACCCGACGCTCGCCCAGCGCTACTACCGACTCGTCATGGTCGAGGGTAAGCACCACAACTCGGCCCTGTGCTCCGTCTCGGCCGTCCTCATCACCCGGATCGCCGCCTGCTGGCGCAAAGGAGAGCTCTACACACTGCGAGATGAAGACAGCGAAGCGATCACCGAGGCCGAAGGCAAGGCGGTCTGCGCCGACCGCTTCAAGATCGACCCCACAGTCCGGGCGGCCCGTCGTCGCAACACACGAGCCAAAGTCCTCAAGAACAGGGCGGCGGGTCGAGGCAGAAAGGAGTCGGCCCAGAAGGTCGCTCCGGCCACCGACCCGCCACGAAAAGAAGTTAGCGAAAATGTCGCCTGAGGGGCTTGACCGCCGTTAGGAACTCACCCTCGGGCTCAAGCTCCTGTGACGAGCCGTCTCACCAGTGGAGCAAAATGCTCAAGCTCCTCACGAGGGTATAGAGGGTCAAAGGACTCCATGTCCCATTCATCAACGAATACCTCGGCGAGGGGATACCACGGTTTATCGCCGTACTGGATTCTCGGATCCGATTCGCCCTTCAAAGACGGGTCCCAATGCCGCGCGGTGAAGGCTCCGTGGTGTTGAACGACAGAGACCAACTCGGCCCGAACGTGGGGCTTTAGGAGGTCGGCGGACATTTCTCCATGACCTACATCTCCGAAAACCTTGCCGATGTCATGGCACAGGGCCGCTAAGACCAGCTCATCGTCCGCACCCGTAAGTTCGGCACGCGTTGCAGTCTGCAAAGCGTGCCCCAACTCGCTGACCTCACCGCCGTCGCATACGTCCGACAGGCTGGCGAGCAGTGTGAGTACACGCTCTGCTCGGCGACCCTCCCGACCTAGGCGGTCCATGGAAACAGAATACGGCCTGCCCGAGTCCCGGCGTAGGGGGCACTACCCCCTGGCCTGGATGACACACTTGAAGTATGGCCGGCAAGGAGGGTCCAGGGGTTACGAGCCAAGAGAGATACCTTCGGGCGCACATTTCGAGCGGTGGTCCCGTTCCTCCGAGATGCCCGATGAGTCTTCGAGCCAATGGCTGTGACGGAGGAGGAGGAGGCGGCGGAGTACAAGCGCCAGTGGATCGCATTTCCAAATGCTCCCGGTACTCGCTTGTCGTGGCGTCGCGTCAAGTGGCGCACCTGGGAGCTAGTGCCGCAGAGTAGCTCGGTATGGGCAACACTGCACCCTGAGGGAAGGGGTCATTCGTTGGGCCTGAGCGGTGCGTAATTACCGTGAAGGACCAAAAGTTTGAAACGCGGGGAGGTAGTTGGGGTGTCGGAAAAGCCGACCAATCAGACCGCCACCGTGCGAGTCCCACAGGGACATCGGTACTTCAACGCTCTGGGACACCCTTTGGCAGAGTTGCCGCTACGAGTGTCCGTCTTTCCGGTCAGGGCGTCTACACCTTTCCCGTGACCGGTCACTTCGACACTGGTCTGATGTCGGCTGTCGATCGTGCTGGAAACACTCTGATCCGTTACAGATTGCATGTCGTACGCTTCGCTCAAGCAGCCATCGGCTTTGGGTATGGGCGTATGAAAGTCGAGATGATGGTCAGCCCAGAGGCAATGTCTATTCAAAAGATCGAACTGCTCGCCGCAGCAACTTCTGAGCTTTTGCCGGCGTACTACCAATCCACCAATAGCGGCGGCTGACGCTTCCGGTTCAGACTGGCATCGGAGTATCCCTATCCCCATGGTGCCGTTCAGCCACGCCCAAGTCCGGCGTTATGGGGCAGTGCGATCGTCGTGCCTCCCGAGTCCATTGAGCCACACTTGACGATATGCGAAAGCAGTACCACTTCAGGCCAGGTGAGAGCGGCCTCGATGCCTGGGACGTTGACCGGCTTGTCGAACTTTCGGAGGACTTTCCGGTCAAGGACGTCGACCTGGACTCGATCTGGGAAGTGGACTCCGTCTATTGGTTCAATGACGGAGACGAGGTACCGACGGTCCGGAGCGTCGTTGACCACATGCGACTGGTCAATCAGGTTGACCTGTCTTATCCGATCATCCTCGGTTCTAACGGATGCGTTATGGACGGAATGCATCGGGTGGTTCGAGCCCTGCTGGAGGGACATCGGACCATCAGAGCGGTGCAGTTTGAGGTTGATCCCGAGCCGGACTACCGGAACTGTCGGCCCCGAGACTTGCCGTACTAGTCAGAACCCGCGCCTCCGACCCGGCGATAGGGGGCAGGAGCACAAACTGAAGCCAGCGCCTAACCGGAGGGGGCCCGTAGTCTCGTCGGGATGCGCCACTTCGATCTGGTGATCTTCGACTGCGACGGTGTCCTGGTGGACAGTGAGCGTCTCGCCGTGCGGACCGAAGCGAAGATCCTGTCCGACCTCGGGTGGCCGCTCACGGAATCCGACATCGTCGAACGGTTCGTAGGGCGTTCAGCTGCTTACATGCAGTCGGAGATCGAACGACATCTGGGGCGTGGGATTGACTGGGATGCTGAGTTCGAACCTTGCTACCGGGAAGTGTTTGAGCGGGAACTTATCGCTGTACCGGGCATCGTCGAGGCACTTGACGAAATCGCCCTTCCGGTGTGCGTGGCGTCGAGCGGAAGTCACGAAAAGATGCGGTTCACCTTGGGCAAGACCGGACTCTTCGATCGATTTGATGGCCGGGTCTTCAGCGTCGACCAAGTGGCTCAAGGCAAACCAGCCCCAGACA
Organism: uncultured Acidimicrobiaceae bacterium; assembly: GCA_963755375.1. Classification (GTDB taxonomy): domain Bacteria; phylum Actinomycetota; class Acidimicrobiia; order Acidimicrobiales; family RAAP-2; genus Bog-473. Next base: position 4,894 of record CAVWKG010000017.1, read on the forward strand.
TCTTCTTGTTCGCTGCGAACCAAATGGGGGCATTGCCGAATCGATGTGCCGTGGTCGAAGACAGTGTCTCTGGAGTCACTGCCGGGTTGTCGGCGGGCATGGCGGTCTTTGCGTTCGCTGGGGGCGTGACCGGCGCCGAAACGCTCTCGATCAAGGGTGCTGTGGTCTTTGACGACATGAGGGAGCTTCCGGCAATGCTCGGGGCGCTATAGGCGTCTGAGCACAACTGGTGTCCCACCCTCCCGGCGAACTGGGGCAGGGGTGTCGCTCCGTCAACCGGGAACCGCACTCCCTGCGAACAGGGTTTCGCCTATACCTCATATGTCGGCCCTCCAGCCGATCGCTGCCAGTTTGTCTGCCAGGTCTACCGGGTCGTAGAGCATCTTGACGACCTTGTGGGCTGTTCCGTCTCTCAGTTGACGTTGCACCATTGGAGTGCCCGGCCCCTGCACGAAGTGCTCGAAGCGTGCCTCTTTGGGACCTGTGTCTACGAAGAGCACTCGACCTCCAGTCGCCAACACGCTCCGAAGCGTTCCCCAGAAGGACTCAAAGCGACCGGGCGGAATGTGGGAGAGCCATAACGCGAAGAAGACGGTGTCGTACTGTTCGTCTGGTTGCCAGTCGAACAGATTCGCCTCAACCAACCTCACTGGCATATCTCGCAGGCGTTGACGGGCTAGGGCAAGCATCTCGGGTGAGCCGTCTATGGCGGTGAGGCTGTGAACCCGGGTGGCCAACATCTTGGTCCAGACCCCGGTCCCGCATGCGAGTTCGACGGTTCGACCGCTCGGCGTCAACCTAGTCAGGACCCGCTCGTCCGATCCGCGCTTCCCGGGTCTTGGTAGAGGTCACGGTCATACTCGCCAGCCCTGGAGTTGTAATAGGCGAGCTGCGCCGACAGCACGTCGTCTTCTGCAGTCCCCATCAATACAAGAAAGCCAGACGATGTCAGGGGCGTCAAGCGGGGTGTCCTTCTGCCGCTCGCTGAGCAGCTCCATTTCGGCGGATGGGGATTGGTTCTGACGCTCGTCAATGGGTATCCCCGTTGTGCCGGACTGTCCCACCTACCCGACGAACGGCGGCAATCTCAACCCTCGACACCGGAGACAGCTCGTTGGAGCAGTGGCCGATAGCTTTCAACAGCCAAAGACAGCTCCTCGGTTGCATTCGGGGGCCACCACCCCATGTCGTCGTGCTCGTCCGATGCAATGTGAGGAATCCCGACCCACTCTCTGATGATCCAAATGCGGCAATCAAACTCAGACTGCTGCAAGTGAGCGAACGCAAGATGGGTGGGTTCGGGAATCACAATCCAAGCTCCTCGTGTAACTCCCTGACAAGGGCTACCGACGGAGCCTTATTCTCTTCGACATGGCCGCCCGGAAGGTCCCAGACACTGGGATACCAACGGCGACCGGGAGAACGGTGGCAGAGGAATACCTTGTCACCGTCGACGAGGAGACCAGCGACCACGTGATGGATGTCGACGGCCTGGCTACCACTCATGGATGCCAGTCTCACACTCCGGTGCGGTCCGTCCCCGGCGTGCAGGGGCAGTCCGCCAGACCCAGTCCCTAGGCTTTGGAACGTGCCTCCTCGCGACACCGAAATCCAAAGGCACAGAGACGAGGGCCGACGACTTTTCGGACTCGATCCGGCTGGATATCGCGCCGGGAGACCGGACTATCCCGAAGTCATCTACGAGACACTCGTACGGCGTTGTGGTCTAGGTCCGACGGCTCGGGTCCTCGAGATCGGACCCGGCACGGGCCTGGTGACCCGGCATTTGCTTCGCGAAGGCGCCCATGTGACAGCCGTAGAACCGGATCAGTCGATGGCCTCTTATCTGTTCGAGGCTGCCGCCTCGGCCAACCTAGATGTGGTGATCTCGAGCTTCGAAGATGCTGACGTTGCGCCGGCCAGTTTCGATCTGGCGGTAGCCGCCACCTCCTTTCACTGGGTCGACCAAGAGGTCGGTCTGACCAAACTGCGGCTGGCACTGAGACCAGGAGGATGGGCCGCATTGTGGTGGACGCTCTTTCGCGATCCGGATCAGCCCGACGAGTTCAGCCAGGCCCTCGATCACGTCTTGGGACCGGTGACCCGAGGTGCCTTTGACGAACCAGGCCGCCCCCCGTTCCAGCTGGACGAGTCGCATAGACGTTGGGACATGACTCGTTGGGCGGGACTCGATGAAGTAACGAGCCAGGTCATTCCGTGGACCAGTGAGATGACACCGGTCCAGGCCCGCGCTTTATACGCATCGATTGGCACCGTTATCCGACTACCGCCCCACGAGCAGCGCAGGATTCTCGATGACATCGAACGGCTCGCCACCGAGATGTCCGATGGCATCCTTAGAAGGCGGTTCGTGTCCGCCCTCTACACGGGTCGCAGGCAGTGACGTCGAGAGGGTCGATTCGCCAACAGTCCCCCCACTGAAAGGGGCATCTCCGAACGGCGGCGCGAGTATTCTTTAGCTGGGCCGTGACTGGCGCTGAGGTGGGAACAACCACCGGGGAGCGGCCCTCTGTCATGCCGTGCGCCTGGGCGATTCCATCGACCCAAGGAGCGCAGACATGGCAAATCCACCCGGCGCACAGCTCATTGACGGCACGGCCGTTTCCCACAAAATCCTCGAAGAGTGCACGCTACGGGCGGTTGCCTTCAGAGAACGAGCTGGCAGACGCCCTTGCCTCGCAGCCGTGCTCGTCGGGAGCGATCCCGCCTCGGTTACCTACGTCAAGATGAAACGAGCCCGCTGTGAGCGAGTTGGGGTTGATTCAGTGGTCATGGAGCTTCCTGATGACTCGACAACAGAGGATGTCGTCGGTGTCATCGAAGGACTTTCGATGGACGCCGGCATCGACGGAATCTTGCTCCAACACCCCGTACCCAAAGGTGTCGACGAGCGGGCAGTATTCGAAGCCATCACTCCGAGCAAGGATGTCGATGGGGTCACCAAAGACGCCTTTGCCTCAATGTCCTTTGGTCTGCCGGGATTCGCTTCCTGTACGCCAGGGGGAATCATGCGACTGCTTGATGAATACGACGTCGACCCGGTGGGACGTCACGCTGTGGTGATCGGTCGAAGCCCCATCCTTGGAAAGCCAATCGGGATGCTCCTCTTGGCCCGCGATGCCACGGTCACCTATTGCCATTCACACACAGTTGACCTTTCCGCCATCGTGCGAACCGCAGACATCGTCGTAGCCGCTGTGGGGCGGCCCAATTTCGTCCGAGGTTCTTGGATCAAGCCAGGAGCGGTCGTCATCGATGCTGGCTATAACGCGGGGAATGTGGGCGACGTGGCCTTCTCGGAGGCGGAATCCGTGGCAGGACTCATAACTCCGGTGCCCGGTGGAGTCGGGCCGACCACCATTGCGATTCTCATCGAACAGACGATTTCGGCCGCTGAGGACGCTCTAATCGTTTAGAGTTCATCCGCCTTTCGAATGACACATTCCCGGCGATAGGGGGCAGTCTCATTCATCCGGGCTCTGGGGACCTACCAAGCAGAACTCGTTTCCCTCAACGTCGGACATCACGACCACTGTGCCTTCGTCGTAGAGGTGGGTCTCGCCGGTGGACCTCCCGCCAAGGTCCCGGACCAGAGCAATTGCGGCATCCAGTTCTGCGACCCAAAGATCAAGGTGGAGTCGAGACTTGCCCACCTTCTCTTCGGGGACCGGCTGAAACGTTATTGCTGGACCTCCGGGAGCCGTGGGTCCGATTCTGAACCAGCCGGGAAGTCCAATCGTTCGCGCCGGCGCATCAAGCATGCGGCTCCAGAACTCAGACACCCTCTCTGGCTCGACGCAGTCCACGGTGACTGCCGCCCAAGCCGCACCCGGTACGACCATTCGATCGAAACTACTCGTTGCACGACAAGTCGCCAGCCCCGCGCCTCGCACCCGGCTGCTCGATTGGCGGTAGAGGCGCCCCACTCCCGGCGACGGGGATAGTCCGCGGACGCACTCAACCCAATGTTCTGGGCCGGGCACTCCCGACGGATCAAGACGAAGTTCTGCACCGTCCGGCGAAGAACGACAGAACGATGTTGCTCGTCTTTCGCTGCCCGCCGACCCGCACCTCGAGGGGAACGCAGCCCCGTTTTCGACCATCGGTGAACCGGAAGCTCTGGGGAAAAAACCCACGCTTGTGCAAACAAGCTCGATACGTGACCGACACGCTCCCTTGGCGTGGCGACCATGGGTTCTGTTGCACCACGTAGGACCGCGCACCACGGGCGATCGTCATGGTCACCGTGGCTCCCGGAAAGACAACCGGGGGGAGCTTGTACCCGGTGAGTTGAGCCTCTCGCCCCGAGTTAGGCGGATTCATGGTCGCCAGGCGGCGCGCCTGAGGGAAATACCCAGGGCCGAATCCGATGTCATGTGGCCCGACTGGAGGCAAAGTGCCGGTGAACTGCGTCGCTTCCTCCGTACAGGTCAGGAGCTGGGGGTGCGTCGGAGTGCCGACAACCGTGGAAGAACCGCTGGCATCTGAGACGCCACAGGGGCCATAGATGAGGACGAGAACCGTGAGGGCAAGCCCGCCAAGCCACCACCGTTGTCCGCGAAGTCTCACACCCACACGACCATGATGGCCTGTCCCCGAAGCAACCCCATCCCGGCGAACGGGGACACCCATGGTCATGTGGGCCACAGTGTTCATCGGGCCATACTTGAGACTGTGAGCGAGCAACCTCTGACCGATCGCCCATCCGGCACTTCTGAGTTCTATAGATCCTTGCCAACAAAGCATGTCGGTGCTGGGTGCCTCTTCTGCGATGACCTCGGCCGTGTACTCCTCGTAAACCCCGTCTACAAGGGCCCGTGGGAGATCCCGGGAGGCGGCGTCGAAGCTGATGAGTCGCCACTTGCCGCCTGTATCCGAGAAGTGCGTGAAGAACTGGACTTCGAACTGCGAAATGCTCGCCTTCGGTCCATTGATTATCGAAGGCCCGTCGAGGGAGTTCGTAGCGACGCACTCCGGTTCGTGTTTTTTGGAGGGGTTCTCTCAGAGGACGACACCGCGAGATTTCATCTACCGGAGAGTGAGTTGTCGGAATGGCGGTTCGTCAAGGAAGAGGATTTGGATGAATACGTGACTCCCGTGATGGCTCGTCGCCTCCGAGCGAGTTTCGCTTCGACCGAATTCGTCTACCTGGAGGAAGGCCACCCAAGGTAGAGAGACCCAAGATTGCCCCCGACTTGGGCGTCTCCAGCCCGGCGTAAGGAGATACCCTCAGCACGATTGACGAACGCGCGTCATGGGACACCAGCAGCTCCCCACATCCGGCGATCTGGCGCGTTCGGCCCTGCGCTCGTGTGTCGTTCGGTGGGCGTCGTCGTTATTCACCGCCCTCGAGCGTCGATCCCATGCACCGCCAGTCGTACACCCCAGAATCGGCGGGAGGGTTCCCTTTAGCCTCAATCTATCGACACGGATAGTGACTCTGCCTGCAGGCGATCGTCCTCGAGCAACAGGTCCTCGAAGAACGCGCCGAAGTCGCGATTCGGATGTCTGATTTGGATCTCTAGCATCCAGCGTAAGTCGGAGGGGCGGAAATCCACTCTGTCAAGGGTGCCGTCGTAGTGCGCATCGTGTGGGAACTCTGAGAGGCGGTGTCCTGTCAACTCCAGGTTGAGTTGCCAGCCACGCTGTTGCGCGGTCTCCTCGGCAAACTGATACAAGGCCATGCCGGTCAAACCGTCGTGCAACCAACGATGACGCGTCGATGTCCAGATCGACTTGACATCCTCGGCTGCCTTGGTCATCTCGGGATCGTCACCCACTACGAACGTGTCTCCCGCATCCCCTTCGCATCCCTCATAAATCGGGCCGATGTCGAGGAAGAAGATGTCGTCATCACCCAGTACCACGCCGGATGTCGACGGGTCCTCGAAGTTCTTAGTGGTGTTCTGGCCGAAACGCACCAAGATTTTGTGCCATCCCTTGCGTAGACCAGCATCGCGTAGGACTGTGGCTGCATGCGTCCGCCCGGTGTCCTCGGACATGCCAGGCGTGATTCTGCCCACGATCTCCCTCAGCGCACCCCTGGTCCTGGTTCGCACATCGAGGATCTGAAGCGGGAGAACCGCCTCTGCAGTGGCCTCGAGTTTCTCGCGACTGCTGGCCGAGTGTTGCGGGGTGGGTCCCATCTCAGGACCGCCGATCTCCCTCCGGTAGCGGAGGGACACAGCTCAACTTGAACTGCCCCCAGGGTACACCTACTGCGCGGGGTCATACCGGTTGTGGCTGACGAGGAAACAGCCAGATCGTGCCATGCAGATCGCAACACGCGGCTTACCACGAGTATTTCTGAGAGGTCGAGCCTGAGACTGTGTTGGCTCAGAGCCCACGAGCGCTGCGGCGTCTCTCGAACAGCGACCCTCGCGGACGTAGCCGCGAAGGATGACCATCGACTTATGACTCGAATACGACTCGCTCGGGACGCCGGCGGCAGCAACGGTAGTGGCGAGTCCCGCTAGGGGCCACGCGCACTCCTCGCTGCGATCGGCCAGCACCGAGCGGTGGCCGTGTACCGCCTTATCGGCGATCTGCGCTTTGATAGGTGTCCCATAACGCGCACCATTGAAGGCCGGAGGTGCCCCCAGGGTCAGATGTGGCACAGGGGTGCGTCTCCGTTTGCACTGCCAAACGCTCCCCGCCCCCGCGCCGCGTGGCCCTTGCGTTTCCCGGTGGCGCCGTCGAGCCCGGTTCCTCGCATTGACGACAGGCCAAGGCAATGCAGCGCACGTCGTGTTATAAAGGCGAACTCAGTGCATTAGCAATCGCGGAGTTAGATCGGTGGAACTCCTCTGTGAACACAAGCCCACGCCGAAACAGTCACGCAGTGGTCGGCCGTCAAGAAGTGTTTCACGCCGCCGGGCTGTGTGGCCGTGTGCTCCTCGGGCCTTCCTCCGCACGTGTGTCCTTCTCTTGGTCGGGTTGCTTGTCGGTCTTGCGCAGGCGCTTGTCTCGATTGGCTCTGCCGGCGCCCAACCCTCTCTTTGCGGCGCCGGCGCCTGCACGGTCACTTTCTTGGAAACCGGATCGCCACTACCTGGACCGTCCCAGCCGGTGTGACATCGGCAACGTTCGCGTTGTTCGGCGCCAATGGAGGAGTCGGCAATGCCGGAGACGCTTCAGTGCCAGGTGGTCTTGGCGCTGAGGTAAAAGGCACCGTCGCCGTGTCTCCAGGTGAAGTGCTCACTATCAACGTCGGTGGTGCCGGTGGTGACGGCACTGCAGGTGGTCAGGGAGGTTTCGACGGGGGCGGATCTGCGGGGAACGTCTATGGAGCCGCTTCGGGCGGAGGAGGTGGCACCACCAGGGTCTTTCAAGGAGCCTCTCCACTTCTCGTTGCCGGCGGCGGTGGAGGTTCGGGTGGGGGTTTTGGGACCCGGGGTGCGGCTGGCAACGCCGATCAGGCGGGTGGTTCCGGGGCAGGAGGTTCGACCGGCGGGAACGCAGGAGTGCCGGCTGGCGATGGACTTGGCGGCGTAGCTCCTATCGATGTCCCCGGCATGTGCGGGCCGGACGACGGCGCCCCCGGGTCACCCCTCCAAGGGGGAGGCGGCGTTGTTGGAGGCGGGGGTGGGGGCGGCGGCTTCGGCGGCGGGGGGCAAGGCGGCGGATCGGGATTTACAGGCATGGCTCCCTGTACCCCGGCCGGCGGGACAGGGGGCGGGGGTGGGGGAAGTTCGGTATGTTGCTCCCATTGGCACGAGCACAGTGAGCATCAACGACGCACCGAGCGCCCCGGCGGCGCTGGCAGGTAACGGCGAGGTCCTCATCTCCTACACTGGGGGCTACTACGAGGCTGCCTCTGGTGGCTACTACGAGGTTGCCTCCGACGGCGGGATCTTCGCCTTCAACGCCCCCTTCTCGGGTCGGGACCCCAACCACACTAGCGTGGGCTCCCCCCCCCGGGATCTTCGCCTTCAACGCCCCCTTCTACGGGTCCATGGGCGGCAAGCCTTTGAACCAACCGATCGTAGGCATGGCCATTGATCCGCTGACCGGGGGCTACTACGAGGTCGCTTCCGATGGCGGAATCTTCGCCTTCATGACCCTTCCAAGGCTCGGCTGGCACCCTCGTCTTGAACAAGCCGATCGTGGGAATGACCGTCGATCCAGCCACAGGTGGGTACTACGAAGTGGCGTCCGACGGCGGGCTATCGTGCGCCGGGCCTCTTCCAAGGTTCGATTGGTGTAACACCGCCAAACAAGCCGATCGTGGGAATGACCGTCGATCCAGCCACAGGTGGGTACTACGAAGTGGCGTCCGACGGCGGGCTATTCGTGTGGGGGGCGCCCTTCCAAGGTTCGATTGGTGTAACACCGCCAAACAAGCCGATCGTGGGAATGGCAGTCGACCCGGTGACCGGCGGATACTACGAGGTCGCCTCGGACGGCGGTGTCTTCGCCTTCGGCGCCCTGTTCCAGGGATCGATGGGAGGCACCCCCCTCAACAAGCCCATCGTCGGGATGGCCGTCGACCCCTTGACCGGCGGATACTACGAGGTCGCCTCGGACGGCGGTGTCTTCGCCTTCGGCGCCTCGTTCCAGGGGTCGATGGGTGGAACGCTGTTGAACGCACCGATCGTCGGGGCGGGTTAGCGCTGATGCCGGGAGCCGCCCGCAGCCGCCGGGCATAAATTTGAACCGAAGATCTGGAGCGGGGGTGCATCCCGCTGCCGCTCAAGACGCCGGCGCTTTGACCGCCACGGAGAACCTTTCGTGGGTCAAGGACGGTGTCGATAGCGAGCGGCTGTTCACCGACGCCTTGGCCCGCCCAAGGTCTCTTCTGGGTTTTCACTTTGGGCCAACTGGCATCACTGAATTATTCGCCTTGCTTGCCCTTCTCGCCTTGCTTGCCCTTCTTCTCACGGGCTCTGGGGAGTAGCCGTGAAGCGAGTGCTTAACCCTTCGCGGCGGCGGCGATGGCTCGCGCCGTTGAAGCACTGAAGCCCCCCGACCATTCCATGACGCCGTTGAAAGAGGTGAACGAACTTTGGTCCGGTTCGATAAGGGGGACAGTCGCCACCTTTCCTCCCACGTCGAGGGCCAAGAAGGAGTGGAAGGACTGAGACGCTGTCTTGTCCCACGAGGCCGATGCAGCTGAAGAAAGACGGATCTTCACGATCCAGCCCCCAGTCTGCTCCTGCTGGGCGGCCGCCGAGACGACGTTGGCCGAAGACAGCTTCAAGGTGGAGGGTCCGAGAAGGTATCTGACCCCCCTCCCGAAGACTCCCTGAATGTCTGAGCCCGGCAAACCCCCGAGCAACACAACGTGGTTTAGAGAATCACGAGTCGTGTTCGGATAGCCCGCGAGCACCGGATACGGGGCGACGGAGTTGTTTGAGAATCCCGTTGGACTGTTGGTTTGTGGTTGGACGTTGAGCGCCGACGCGGTTTGAGCGTAAGGGGCGGGGCAGCCAAGAGGTAGGGAGCTGGTTCCCCGTGGAGCGCTCGCAGAATAGGACGGTCCCAAACACAACACTGGTCGAACGAGTATCGGGCCCCGAACACCTGCTCCAACGGACGGTTTCGGGGTTGTCTGAGACGTGCTGGGAGCCGCTCGACGCAGCCGAAAACAACAGCGCGCAACGAGGCCTCCTACAAGAAGCATCCCCAGCGCGACCAAGGCAGTGGAGCGGCGGTATCGCTGCCGTTGGCCTGGCTTCTTGCTTCAGGGATCAGAACTTCGCAGGCGTCGGAGCATCAGCAAGTACGGCGGACCTAGACATAGTGCTACTATGTCTAGCACTATGTTGGATGTCAAGGTTGACCGCTCCGAGGACATCGCTCTTCACGATCAGGTTGCCGCAGAAATCCGCCGTGCTATCGCGGCTGGTGAAGCGTCCCCCGGAGAGCGACTACCTCCGGCCAAAGACTTGGCCGCTGTGTTGGGCGTGAATACGAACACTGTGCTCCGTGCCCTCCGTGTTCTGCGCGATGAAGGCCTCCTAGAGTTTCGCCGTGGGAGAGGCGTCACTGTGGCGGGGACACTCCACGACGGTGCCGTTATCGAAAAGGTGCGTGAGCTACTTGAGTTCGCTCGCTTTCACGGATACCGAAGTGAAGACGTGGTGGAGATTGTTCAATCACTCTCGTAGTGACTGGTCCCCAACCTGCCTGCCCCCATGGTGCCTGATTCGTACGTGGATAGTGCGGCCGAATCTGCGAACTCGACGCTCAGCCAACTCGCCAGTCCTCCAGATCGCCACCCCCAGGTCCGCCCCCTCGCCGTCCGCTGCCCGGGCGCTCGCCGGCTCCCGCCGGCTCCGCCCGGCTGGCCGGGCGGAGCCGAAGGCGAGCACCAGGGCGGGGAGGGGGCGGACCTATCCGCCAGAGACAGGTGCGCTCTAACCTCGATCCATGGCAGCGATGCCCCAGCCCGGCGACCGCTACGCCCAGGCGTTCATCGTCGAGCCGGGACAGTTCTGGGCCATGGTTCACGACCGCCAGGGCAGGCCGCCCACTGCCCCGAGAAGCCCTCATGGACCGGGCGGTGGGCTCTCCTCGTGGTGGTTATTGTTGGTGGCGGGTGTGGGCGTGTCCCGATCACCTGGACGGGCTGACGGGGTTGAGAGAGTTCTGGCCGTCGCCGCAATTGAGCAACTGGGTTGGGTGCGTACGTCGGTGCCCGACCTCGACGCGTGGTCCCCTGCCCCATACCGGCACTTATACGGGTGATCCGCCACCTGGACTGAACGTCCGGGAGCCTTTTCAGACGTAGGTCCGACAAGGAGGTGTGCGGTGGTGTGGTGTCCGTCGTTTCAGAGCCGTCTACGAGCAGACGGTCGTCGTGAGTACCGAGTTGGCCACGAGCTGGTCGATGAGTTCTTGGAGTTCGCCTCTGGCCGGGCGAGGCCGAACACGGTGCGGGCCTATGCCCACGACCTGAGCGTCTTCTTCGGGGTGATCCGCAAGGAACCCGCCGACGTGACCCCGAGAGACGTCCTGCGCTTCGTGACGGCGCAACGCCAACCCCGAACGGGCGCCGAGAACGTGGTGCGGATCTCCGACGGTGAGTCGGGGCTCTCGCCCTCGACCATCAAGCGACGCCTCGCTGCGGTGTCGAGCCTCTATGGCTATCTGGTCATCCGGGGCGATGCCGGCGTCGTCGCCAACCCGGTGCCACGAGGCCTGCCGACCCGGCGCAACGACCGCGGTGAACGCGTGCACCGCTCGTCCTGGCGTGCGCCGATCGCCGCTCTTGGATCTCGACGAGGTCGAGGCGCTCATGGCGGCGCTGCGCACCGAGCGGGATCGGGCCATGGCCCAGGCGATGCTGCTGGGTGGTCTGCGGCGCTGCGAGGTGCTCGGGCTCCGGCTCGAGGATCTGCGTCTTGGGGAGTGGCGGGTGTTCGTTGCCGAAGGCAAAGGTGGACACCAACGGCTCGTGCCGATCTCGCCCACCTTCTTCACGACGGTGGCCGGCTACATGAACACCGAACGTCCACCCGATGCCCCGACAGACCGGCTGTTCGTCTCACTCAAAGGACCACGACGTGGGCAACCTCTCTCGGTCGATGGTCTCGACGAGATCTTCAGTGCCGCCCGGGAGCGGGCCGGACTCGTGCACGGCACCTGTCACGAACTCCGCCACACGTGCTTCACCCGATTGCGTGAGGGCGGCATGGCCATCGAGGCGCTCCAGGCCCAGGCTGGTCACCGTTCCATCGGGTCGACCCGGATCTATCTGCACCTCGGCATCGACTGGCTGGCCGACGAATACGCCAAGGCGGTCGAAGCCCTCGCATCATCGGTGGAGGTGGCCGGGCCAGCGCCCTCCCGAAGGCTTCAGAGGCCCCATCGCCGTGGTGGAGCCAGATCGAGTTCCCCTGGGCCGAGACGGCCCAAAGAGCACCGGTGATGGTGGGCACCATGGCCCGCTACCTGGACCAACTGGGCGTCTCAGCCCGTCAGACCACGGTGGGTGCCACCGAGCTGGGGCTGCGCCACTCCGCCGGCCAGGTCACCGAGGCCGACCCCGAGTGCACCTCGATCGCCGCCGTCGAACGGTGCCACATCGAGGCGCACAAGCTGTGGCTGGCCGCCCGGCCGGGCAGAGCTGGAAAGCCACTCGCCACGGTCACCATCCGGCACCGGCTCGGTCTGCTGCGCACCTTCTTCGAGCGGCTGCGGACTGGGACGACGAGGACGCACCGAGCCGGACCTTGATCTTCCCTGGCGAGTTTCCCCTAGCCGACGAGCCGTTGCCGAAGTTCCTCGACGACCCGACGATGGAGAAGTTCAGTGCCGCACTGGCGAGCGACCTCGACCCCCGGCGGCGCGTCATGGTCGAGATCCTGGCCCAGACCGGCATCCGGGTGGGCGACTCTCCGGGCTCGATGACAAGGCAGTGACCAAACTCGGTGACACCTTCACGCTGCGGATCCCCGTCGGAAAGCTGCACAACGACCGCTACGTGCCGATCGGACCTGAACTGGTCGAGCTGATCGCCGACTACCGAAAGCTCCGGGGACCGAGCCGCTCAGGCCGCCTCGTCGAACGCGACGACGGCCACCCCTTCGATCGGCGCACCATCCATCGCTACGTCGAACGTGTCGCCAAGAGAGCCGGTGTGGGTCACGTCCATCCACATCAGCTGCGCCACACCTTGGCCACACGGTTGATCAACCGGGGCATGAGCCTGGAGGCGATCGCCGCTCTCTTGGGGCACCCTTCCATGCGCATGACGCTGACCTATGCCCGAATCTCGAATCGGACGGTGGCCGAGGAGTATTTCCGGGTGACCCAGGCCGTCGAGGCCAGCTACGAGAGCGGCGAACCGCTCCCGGCCAGCATCGAGGGGGCCAACATGCGCCGCATCGCTGCCGAACACCGGCGTCTCCTGGGGAACGGTCACTGCACCCGACCGGTCGAGCTCGACTGCTCCTTCGAGTCGGTCTGCGAGCGCTGTGGCTTCTTCGAGACCGGACCCCAGTTCCTGACCATCCTGCGACACCAACGAGACGACGCCATCGACCACGGCCAAGAGGACCGAGTTCAGCTCCTCGGGAGCTTCATTGAGGAGATCGACGGGGACGGCCGAGTGTGGTTCGATGAGCCTCAGTCCAGATCTCGTGGATCACCCGTGTAATCGCACGACTGGGGCAGGGG
>CAVWKG010000018.1:0-17867 GCA_963755375.1 uncultured Acidimicrobiaceae bacterium
GAACCGCCCCGGGATTGGTGACTGCTCCACCCCTTGAGAGGATGGAGCAATGTCAGAGCGAAAGAGGAATCCTCGGCCGCCCTACCCACCCGAGGTCCGGGAGCGGGCCGTCCGGATGGTCTTCGAGCACCAGGATGACTATTCGTCGCAGTGGAAGGCGATCGAGTCCATCGCGGCGAAGCTGTCCATCAATCACGAGACCCTGCGCCAGTGGGTGAAGACCGCCCGAGACCGATGGCGGAGTGCGACCCGGGCTCACCACCGACGAGCGGACTCGGATCAAAGAGCTGGAAAAAGAGAACGCCGAGCTGCGCCGGGCCAATGAGATCTTGAAGGCGGCCTCGGCTTTCTTCGCGGGGAGCTCGACCCGCGACCGCCCAAATAGTCGCCTTCATCGACGAACACCGCTCACGCTTCGGGGTCGAGCCGATCTGCCGGGTGCTCTCAGAGCACGGCGCCAAGATCGCCCCGAACACCTATTGGGTGGCCAAGAAGCGCCCACCGTCAGCACGCTCCGTCCGTGACGAGGGGCTCAAGGGCGAGATCCTCGGGGTCTGGGGCGACAACCTAGAGGTCTATGGCGCCGACAAGATCTGGACCCAGCTCAATCGAGAGGGCATCCGCGTCGCCCGCTGCACCGTCGAACGCCTCATGCGTGAGCTGGGGCTCTCTGGAGCCCGGCGGGGCCGGGCCTACAAGGTCACCACACGATCCGACGAGCGCCAGCATCGTCCCGCCGACCTCGTCGACCGGCGCTTTCGCGCCGATGAACCCAACCGGCTCTGGGTGGCCGATCTCACCTACGTCAAGACCCATGCCGGCTGGGTCTACGCCGCCTTCATCATCGACGTGTTCTCCCGCATGGTGGTCGGCTGGCAGATCTCAGAGTCCTTGCGCTCGGACCTCGCCATCGACGCTCTCGAGATGGCGGTGTGGAACCGCACCGCGACGGCCAGGTGCTCGACGGCCTTATTCATCACAGCGATAGGGGCGTGCAGTATCTATCAATTCGCTACTCCGAGCGCCTCGACGAGAACGACATCGTCGCCTCGGTCGGATCGCGCGGGGACAGTTACGACAATGCCATGGCCGAGGCGTTCAACAGCCTCTACAAGTGGGAGCTGATCTACCCCCGGGGGCCATGGAGGGGCCTCGACGACGTCGAAATCGCCACGCTGGGCTACATCGACTGGTTCAACCACCGACGTCTCCACGGCGAGATCACCGAGGACAACACCTACCTCACACCAGCGGAGTCCGAAGCCATCTACTACCGTCAAATACAACCCGCCACAGAGGCGGCTACCCAATAGCCCGAGCAGTCATGGAACCCGGGGCGGTTCAGGATGCGCTTTCTGCTTGGGACTTCACTCTGATTGGGCCAGGAGGGCGGGTGTGGATCAGGCAAACTTGACACGCTGGCCGGATGGCGGGAAGCGACGGGCTTCGACCAGCGTTAGCGCATAAAGCTCATGAAGACCAGACGAGTCCGGGTGTCCGGCGTTTGTCAGATGCGGCATCGTCGTCGTGAGGCGTTCACTCGACTGCCCCATGGCACCCCGACCCGGCGAAAGGGGGCACCGTCGGCGCTAGGTGAACGATCGCTGAGCTGAGTAACTAATCACCTACCTGGCCGTCGATGTTCTCGCGCATCAGATCAAGATGACCGGCATGTCGGGCGGTTTCCTCGAGCATGTGGACCATGATCCAGCGAAGTGTTACCTGGTCCCGATAGGGCGTCTCCTTGGCACTAAGCGCGTCTAGAGAGGGTGCATCCCTGCAAACTCGCCTCGACTCTTCCACCTCGGCTCGGTAGAAGCCGATAACAGACTGAACGGTGTCGTCGCCGCCGATGGCGAACTCAGGCGTGTTGTCACCATCCACGTCGACTGCTTCAACATCTTCACCGGCGAATGTCTCGCGAAACCAACCTCGCTCGACCCAGCCCAGGTGTTTGAGGACTCCCAGAGCGGACATGCCTGTTGGTGTCCTTTCTCGCTTCGCGTCGTCAAGTGCGAGTCCATCGACTTTTCGTTCGACCACGGCTCGATACCAGTCCAGGGAACCTTCTAGGGTTTCGCGCTCACCTCGTCGCACGCCCAAGGGTTCGTCCATGGGCGGAGTTTACGTTCGGGCAACTCGCTCTGTCCGATTCGCTACCAGCTCGCCCCCCACGCAGGCGAACGGGGGCACCCTCGGGCTCAAGCTCCTGTGACGAGCCGTCTCACCAGTGGAGCAAAATGCTCAAGCTCCTCACGAGGGTATAGAGGGTCAAAAGGACTCCATGTCCCATTCATCAACGAATACCTCGGCGAGGGGATACCACGGTTTATCGCCGTACTGGATTCTCGGATCCGATTCGCCCTTCAAAGACGGGTCCCAATGCCGCGCGGTGAAGGCTCCGTGGTGTTGAACGACAGAGACCAACTCGGCCCGAACGTGGGGCTTTAGGAGGTCGGCGGACATTTCTCCATGACCTACATCTCCGAAAACCTTGCCGATGTCATGGCACAGGGCCGCTAAGACCAGCTCATCGTCCGCACCCGTAAGTTCGGCACGCGTTGCAGTCTGCAAAGCGTGCTCCAACTCGCTGACCTCACCGCCGTCGCATACGTCCGACAGGCTGGCGAGCAGTGTGAGTACACGCTCTGCTCGGCGACCCTCCCGACCTAGGCGGTCCATGGAAACAGAATACGGCCTGCCCGAGTCCCGGCGTAGGGGGCACTACCCCCTGGCCTGGATGACACACTTGAAGTATGGCCGGCAAGGAGGGTCCAGGGGTTACGAGCCAAGAGAGATACCTTCGGCGCGCACATTTCGAGCGGTGGTCCCGTTCCTCCGAGATGCCCGATGAGTCTTCGAGCCAATGGCTGTGACGGAGGAGGAGGAGGCGGCGGAGTACAAGCGCCAGTGGATCGCATTTCCAAATGCTCCCGGTACTCGCTTGTCGTGGCGTCGCGTCAAGTGGCGCACCTGGGAGCTAGTGCCGCAGAGTAGCTCGGTATGGGCAACACTGCACCCTGAGGGAAGGGGTCATTCGTTGGGCCTGAGCGGTGCGTAATTACCGTGAAGGACCAAAAGTTTGAAATGCGGGGAGGTAGTTGGGGTGTCGGAAAAGCCGACCAATCAGACCGCCACCATGTGAGTCCCACAGGGACATCGGTACTTCAACGCTCTGGGACACCCTTTGGCAGAGTTGCCGCTACGAGTGTCCGTCTTTCCGGTCAGGGCGTCTACACCTTTCCCGTGACCGGTCACTTCGACACTGGTCTGATGTCGGCTGTCGATCGTGCTGGAAACACTCTGATCCGTTACAGATTGCATGTCGTACGCTTCGCTCAAGCAGCCATCGGCTTTGGGTATGGGCGTATGAAAGTCGAGATGATGGTCAGCCCAGAGGCAATGTCTATTCAAAAGATCGAACTGCTCGCCGCAGCAACTTCTGAGCTTTTGCCGGCGTACTACCAATCCACCAATAGCGGCGGCTGACGCTTCCGGTTCAGACTGGCATCGGAGTATCCCTATCCCCATGGTGCCGTTCAGCCACGCCCAAGTCCGGCGTTATGGGGCAGTGCGATCGTCGTGCCTCCCGAGTCCATTGAGCCACACTTGACGATATGCGAAAGCAGTACCACTTCAGGCCAGGTGAGAGCGGCCTCGATGCCTGGGACGTTGACCGGCTTGTCGAACTTTCGGAGGACTTTCCGGTCAAGGACGTCGACCTGGACTCGATCTGGGAAGTGGACTCCGTCTATTGGTTCAATGACGGAGACGAGGTACCAACGATCCGGAGCGTCGTTGACCACATGCGACTGGTCAATCAGGTTGACCTGTCTTATCCGATCATCCTCGGTTCTAACGGATGCGTTATGGACGGAATGCATCGGGTGGTTCGAGCCCTGCTGGAGGGACATCGGACCATCAGAGCGGTGCAGTTTGAGGTTGATCCCGAGCCGGACTTCCGGAACTGTCGGCCCCGAGACTTGCCGTACTAGTCAGAACCCGCGCCTCCGACCCGGCGATAGGGGGCAGGAGCACAAACTGAAGCCAGCGCCTAACCGGAGGGGGCCCGTAGTCTCGTCGGGATGCGCCACTTCGATCTGGTGATCTTCGACTGCGACGGTGTCCTGGTGGACAGTGAGCGTCTCGCCGTGCGGACCGAAGCGAAGATCCTGTCCGACCTCGGGTGGCCGCTCACGGAATCCGACATCGTCGAACGGTTCGTAGGGCGTTCAGCTGCTTACATGCAGTCGGAGATCGAACGACATCTGGGGCGTGGGATTGACTGGGATGCTGAGTTCGAACCTTGCTACCGGGAAGTGTTTGAGCGGGAACTTATCGCTGTACCGGGCATCGTCGAGGCACTTGACGAAATCGCCCTTCCGGTGTGCGTGGCGTCGAGCGGAAGTCACGAAAAGATGCGGTTCACCTTGGGCAAGACCGGACTCTTCGATCGATTTGATGGCCGGGTCTTCAGCGTCGACCAAGTGGCTCAAGGCAAACCAGCCCCAGACATCTTCTTGTTCGCTGCGAACCAAATGGGGGCATTGCCGAATCGATGTGCCGTGGTCGAAGACAGTGTCTCTGGAGTCACTGCCGGGTTGTCGGCGGGCATGGCGGTCTTTGCGTTCGCTGGGGGCGTGACCGGCGCCGAAACGCTCTCGATCAAGGGTGCTGTGGTCTTTGACGACATGAGGGAGCTTCCGGCAATGCTCGGGGCGCTATAGGCGTCTGAGCACAACTGGTGTCCCACCCTCCCGGCGCGGGAGACGGGTGTGCGTGCGTGTGGGTGGGTGAGGAGGTTGCGCGCTGACGTTTGGGCTGTTGTCGATGTGGTGGGGTACCGACATGCGGTGGACGGAGTGACCTCATAGGAGCCTGCCTGACACAGGACCCGTCGCTGTCTTGTCGTCGTCGCTCGGTGCGGTGTCACCCCAACCCAAACCAACGAAGGGATGACAGTGACCACTTTGGCACGGAGCATCACCGGCGGGGTCGATACGCACCTCGACGTCCATGTAGCTGCGGCGTTGGACGACGAGGAGTTCTCCTCGGCGTTGAGAGCTTCGCCACCACCGAGACCGGTTACAAGAAGTTGTTGGGCTGGCTGGGCGACTTTGGCCCCGTCGAGCTGGTGGGAGTCGAAGGGACCGGGTCCTATGGCGCCGGACTCACCCGGCACCTCCAGGCCGAGGGTGTCCGAGTCGTCGAAGTTGATCGGCCCAATCGCCAGCGCCGGAGGCTCAAGGGAAAGTCCGATCCTCAAGACGCCATCACCGCCGCTCGGGCTGCACTGTCCGGTGAGGCGTGCGGTGAAGCCAAGACGAGGGACGGAAACGTCGAATCCATGCGGGTTTTGCGTGTGGCCCGGTCATCGGCCCGCAAAGGTCGGACCCAGGCGCTCAACCAGATCCGCAACCTGGTCTCCACCGCACCCGACCCCATTCGGGCCGAGCTCCGAGGGCTGAGCGTCTTCAACCTCCTCGAGCGAGCCTCCGCCTATCGCCCCGGGGCCAAGCGCGACATCGTCTCGCTGACGAAGTTCAGTCTGCGGATGCTGGCCCGCCGGGCCCTCATCCTCGAAGAGGAGATCGCTGAGATCGACGCCATCCTCAAATCTTTGGTCAAAGAGACCGCGCCCGAACTGGTCGCCACCCTCGGCATCGGACCGACGCGGCGTCGGCGCTCCTCGTCGCCGCTGGGGACAACCCTGGGCGACTGCGCAACGAGGCCGCCTTCGCGGACCTCTGCGGGGCATCACCGCTCGACGCCAGCAGCGGCAAGAACCAACGACACCGGCTCAACCGCAGCGGCGACCGTCAGGCCAACTCGGCCCTCTGGCACATCGTGCTGACCCGCATGGTCTACGACCCGCGTACCAACGAGTACATCGATAGACGCAAGACGGAAGGCCTCACCAAGAAGGAGGCGGTGCGCTGCCTGAAGCGCTACGTCGCCAGGGAGGTCTACTGGTTCCTCCCGCACGAGAAACTGGGGCTTGACAGCCCATAGGAGCACGAACTGGGGCAGGGGTGTCGCTCCGTCAACCGGGAACCGCACTCCCTGCGAACAGGGTTTCGCCTATACCTCATATGTCGGCCCTCCAGCCGATCGCTGCCAGTTTGTCTGCCAGGTCTACCGGGTCGTAGAGCATCTTGACGACCTTGTGGGCTGTTCCGTCTCTCAGTTGACGTTGCACCATTGGAGTGCCCGGCCCCTGCACGAAGTGCTCGAAGCGTGCCTCTTTGGGACCTGTGTCTACGAAGAGCACTCGACCTCCAGTCGCCAACACGCTCCGAAGCGTTCCCCAGAAGGACTCAAAGCGACCGGGCGGAATGTGGGAGAGCCATAACGCGAAGAAGACGGTGTCGTACTGTTCGTCTGGTTGCCAGTCGAACAGATTCGCCTCAACCAACCTCACTGGCATATCTCGCAGGCGTTGACGGGCTAGGGCAAGCATCTCGGGTGAGCCGTCTATGGCGGTGAGGCTGTGAACCCGGGTGGCCAACATCTTGGTCCAGACCCCGGTCCCGCATGCGAGTTCGACGGTTCGACCGCTCGGCGTCAACCTAGTCAGGACCCGCTCGATCCGATCCGCGCTTCCCGGGTCTTGGTAGAGGTCACGGTCATACTCGCCAGCCCTGGAGTTGTAATAGGCGAGCTGCGCCGACAGCACGTCGTCTTCTGCAGTCCCCATCAATACAAGAAAGCCAGACGATGTCAGGGGCGTCAAGCGGGGTGTCCTTCTGCCGCTCGCTGAGCAGCTCCATTTCGGCGGATGGGGATTGGTTCTGACGCTCGTCAATGGGTATCCCCGTTGTGCCGGACTGTCCCACCTACCCGACGAACGGCGGCAATCTCAACCCTCGACACCGGAGACAGCTCGTTGGAGCAGTGGCCGATAGCTTTCAACAGCCAAAGACAGCTCCTCGGTTGCATTCGGGGGCCACCACCCCATGTCGTCGTGCTCGTCCGATGCAATGTGAGGAATCCCGACCCACTCTCTGATGATCCAAATGCGGCAATCAAACTCAGACTGCTGCAAGTGAGCGAACGCAAGATGGGTGGGTTCGGGAATCACAATCCAAGCTCCTCGTGTAACTCCCTGACAAGGGCCACCGACGGAGCCTTATTCTCTTCGACATGGCCGCCCGGAAGGTCCCAGACACTGGGATACCAACGGCGACCGGGAGAACGGTGGCAGAGGAATACCTTGTCACCGTCGACGAGGAGACCAGCGACCACGTGATGGATGTCGACGGCCTGGCTACCACTCATGGATGCCAGTCTCACACTCCGGTGCGGTCCGTCCCCGGCGTGCAGGGGCAGTCCGCCAGACCCAGTCCCTAGGCTTTGGAACGTGCCTCCTCGCGACACCGAAATCCAAAGGCACAGAGACGAGGGCCGACGACTTTTCGGACTCGATCCGGCTGGATATCGCGCCGGGAGACCGGACTATCCCGAAGTCATCTACGAGACACTCGTACGGCGTTGTGGTCTAGGTCCGACGGCTCGGGTCCTCGAGATCGGACCCGGCACGGGCCTGGTGACCCGGCATTTGCTTCGCCAAGGCGCCCATGTGACAGCCGTAGAACCGGATCAGTCGATGGCCTCTTATCTGTTCGAGGCTGCCGCCTCGGCCAACCTAGATGTGGTGATCTCGAGCTTCGAAGATGCTGACGTTGCGCCGGCCAGTTTCGATCTGGCGGTAGCCGCCACCTCCTTTCACTGGGTCGACCAAGAGGTCGGTCTGACCAAACTGCGGCTGGCACTGAGACCAGGAGGATGGGCCGCATTGTGGTGGACGCTCTTTCGCGATCCGGATCAGCCCGACGAGTTCAGCCAGGCCCTCGATCACGTCTTGGGACCGGTGACCCGAGGTGCCTTTGACGAACCAGGCCGCCCCCCGTTCCAGCTGGACGAGTCGCATAGACGTTGGGACATGACTCGTTGGGCGGGACTCGATGAAGTAACGAGCCAGGTCATTCCGTGGACCAGTGAGATGACACCGGTCCAGGCCCGCGCTTTATACGCATCGATTGGCACCGTTATCCGACTACCGCCCCACGAGCAGCGCAGGATTCTCGATGACATCGAACGGCTCGCCACCGAGATGTCCGATGGCATCCTTAGAAGGCGGTTCGTGTCCGCCCTCTACACGGGTCGCAGGCAGTGACGTCGAGAGGGTCGATTCGCCAACAGTCCCCCCACTGAAAGGGGCATCTCCGAACGGCGGCGCGAGTATTCTTTAGCTGGGCTGTGACTGGCGCTGAGGTGGGAACAACCACCGGGGAGCGGCCCTCTGTCATGCCGTGCGCCTGGGCGATTCCATCGACCCAAGGAGCGCAGACATGGCAAATCCACCCGGCGCACAGCTCATTGACGGCACGGCCGTTTCCCACAAAATCCTCGAAGAGTGCACGCTACGGGCGGTTGCCTTCAGAGAACGAGCTGGCAGACGCCCTTGCCTCGCAGCCGTGCTCGTCGGGAGCGATCCCGCCTCGGTTACCTACGTCAAGATGAAACGAGCCCGCTGTGAGCGAGTTGGGGTTGATTCAGTGGTCATGGAGCTTCCTGATGACTCGACAACAGAGGATGTCGTCGGTGTCATCGAAGGACTTTCGATGGACGCCGGCATCGACGGAATCTTGCTCCAACACCCCGTACCCAAAGGTGTCGACGAGCGGGCAGTATTCGAAGCCATCACTCCGAGCAAGGATGTCGATGGGGTCACCAAAGACGCCTTTGCCTCAATGTCCTTTGGTCTGCCGGGATTCGCTTCCTGTACGCCAGGGGGAATCATGCGACTGCTTGATGAATACGACGTCGACCCGGTGGGACGTCACGCTGTGGTGACCGGTCGAAGCCCCATCCTTGGAAAGCCAATCGGGATGCTCCTCTTGGCCCGCGATGCCACGGTCACCTATTGCCATTCACACACAGTTGACCTTTCCGCCATCGTGCGAACCGCAGACATCGTCGTAGCCGCTGTGGGGCGGCCCAATTTCGTCCGAGGTTCTTGGATCAAGCCAGGAGCGGTCGTCATCGATGCTGGCTATAACGCGGGGAATGTGGGCGACGTGGCCTTCTCGGAGGCGGAATCCGTGGCAGGACTCATAACTCCGGTGCCCGGTGGAGTCGGGCCGACCACCATTGCGATTCTCATCGAACAGACGATTTCGGCCGCTGAGGACGCTCTAATCGTTTAGAGTTCATCCGCCTTTCGAATGACACATTCCCGGCGATAGGGGGCAGTCTCATTCATCCGGGCTCTGGGGACCTACCAAGCAGAACTCGTTTCCCTCAACGTCGGACATCACGACCACTGTGCCTTCGTCGTAGAGGTGGGTCTCGCCGGTGGACCTCCCGCCAAGGTCCCGGACCAGAGCAATTGCGGCATCCAGTTCTGCGACCCAAAGATCAAAGTGGAGTCGAGACTTGCCCACCTTCTCTTCGGGGACCGGCTGAAACGTTATTGCTGGACCTCCGGGAGCCGTGGGTCCGATTCTGAACCAGCCGGGAAGTCCAATCGTTCGCGCCGGCGCATCAAGCATGCGGCTCCAGAACTCAGACACCCTCTCTGGCTCGACGCGTCCACGGTGACTGCCGCCCAAGCCGCACCCGGTACGACCATTCGATCGAAACTACTCGTTGCACGACAAGTCGCCAGCCCCGCGCGCTCGCACCCGGCTGCTCGATTGGCGGTAGAGGCGCCCCACTCCCGGCGACGGGGATAGTCCGCGGACGCACTCAACCCAATGTTCTGGGCCGGGCACTCCCGACGGATCAAGACGAAGTTCTGCACCGTCCGGCGAAGAACGACAGAACGATGTTGCTCGTCTTTCGCTGCCCGCCGACCCGCACCTCGAGGGGAACGCAGCCCCGTTTTCGACCATCGGTGAACCGGAAGCTCTGGGGAAAAAACCCACGCTTGTGCAAACAAGCTCGATACGTGACCGACACGCTCCCTTGGCGTGGCGACCATGGGTTCTGTTGCACCACGTAGGACCGCGCACCACGGGCGATCGTCATGGTCACCGTGGCTCCCGGAAAGACAACCGGGGGGAGCTTGTACCCGGTGAGTTGAGCCTCTCGCCCCGAGTTAGGCGGATTCATGGTCGCCAGGCGGCGCGCCTGAGGGAAATACCCAGGGCCGAATCCGATGTCATGTGGCCCGACTGGAGGCAAAGTGCCGGTGAACTGCGTCGCTTCCTCCGTACAGGTCAGGAGCTGGGGGTGCGTCGGAGTGCCGACAACCGTGGAAGAACCGCTGGCATCTGAGACGCCACAGGGGCCATAGATGAGGACGAGAACCGTGAGGGCAAGCCCGCCAAGCCACCACCGTTGTCCGCGAAGTCTCACACCCACACGACCATGATGGCCTGTCCCCGAAGCAACCCCATCCCGGCGAACGGGGACACCCGTGGTCATGTGGGCCACAGTGTTCATCGGGCCATACTTGAGACTGTGAGCGAGCAACCTCTGACCGATCGCCCATCCGGCACTTCTGAGTTCTATAGATCCTTGCCAACAAAGCATGTCGGTGCTGGGTGCCTCTTCTGCGATGACCTCGGCCGTGTACTCCTCGTAAACCCCGTCTACAAGGACCCGTGGGAGATCCCGGGAGGCGGCGTCGAAGCTGATGAGTCGCCACTTGCCGCCTGTATCCGAGAAGTGCGTGAAGAACTGGACTTCGAACTGCGAAATGCTCGCCTTCGGTCCATTGATTATCGAAGGCCCGTCGAGGGAGTTCGTAGCGACGCACTCCGGTTCGTGTTTTTTGGAGGGGTTCTCTCAGAGGACGACACCGCGAGATTTCATCTACCGGAGAGTGAGTTGTCGGAATGGCGGTTCGTCAAGGAAGAGGATTTGGATGAATACGTGACTCCCGTGATGGCTCGTCGCCTCCGAGCGAGTTTCGCTTCGACCGAATTCGTCTACCTGGAGGAAGGCCACCCAAGGTAGAGAGACCCAAGATTGCCCCCGACTTGGGCGTCTCCAGCCCGGCGTAAGGAGATACCCTCAGCACGATTGACGAACGCGCGTCATGGGACACCAGCAGCTCCCCACATCCGGCGATCTGGCGCGTTCGGCCCTGCGCTCGTGTGTCGTTCGGTGGGCGTCGTCGTTATTCACCGCCCTCGAGCGTCGATCCCATGCACCGCCAGTCGTACACCCCAGAATCGGCGGGAGGGTTCCCTTTAGCCTCAATCTATCGACACGGATAGTGACTCTGCCTGCAGGCGATCGTCCTCGAGCAACAGGTCTTCGAAGAACGCGCCGAAGTCGCGATTCGGATGTCTGATTTGGATCTCTAGCATCCAGCGTAAGTCGGAGGGGCGGAAATCCACTCTGTCAAGGGTGCCGTCGTAGTGCGCATCGTGTGGGAACTCTGAGAGGCGGTGTCCTGTCAACTCCAGGTTGAGTTGCCAGCCACGCTGTTGCGCGGTCTCCTCGGCAAACTGATACAAGGCCATGCCGGTCAAACCGTCGTGCAACCAACGATGACGCGTCGCTGTCCAGATCGACTTGACATCCTCGGCTGCCTTGGTCATCTCGGGATCGTCACCCACTACGAACGTGTCTCCGGCATCCCCTTCGCATCCCTCATAAATCGGGCCGATGTCGAGGAAGAAGATGTCGTCATCACCCAGTACCACGCCGGATGTCGACGGGTCCTCGAAGTTCTTAGTGGTGTTCTGGCCGAAACGCACCAAGATTTTGTGCCATCCCTTGCGTAGACCAGCATCGCGTAGGACTGTGGCTGCATGCGTCCGCCCGGTGTCCTCGGACATGCCAGGCGTGATTCTGCCCGCGATCTCCCTCAGCGCACCCCTGGTCCTGGTTCGCACATCGAGGATCTGAAGCGGGAGAACCGCCTCTGCAGTGGCCTCGAGTTTCTCGCGACTGCTGGCCGAGTGTTGCGGGGTGGGTCCCATCTCAGGACCGCCGATCTCCCTCCGGTAGCGGAGGGACACAGCTCAACTTGAACTGCCCCCAGGGTACACCTACTGCGCGGGGTCATACCGGTTGTGGCTGACGAGGAAACAGCCAGATCGTGCCATGCAGATCGCAACACGCGGCTTACCACGAGTATTTCTGAGAGGTCGAGCCTGAGACTGTGTTGGCTCAGAGCCCACGAGCGCTGCGGCGTCTCTCGAACAGCGACCCTCGCGGACGTAGCCGCGAAGGATGACCATCGACTTATGACTCGAATACGACTCGCTCGGGACGCCGGCGGCAGCAACGGTAGTGGCGAGTCCCGCTAGGGGCCACGCGCACTCCTCGCTGCGATCGGCCAGCACCGAGCGGTGGCCGTGTACCGCCTTATCGGCGATCTGCGCTTTGATAGGTGTCCCATAACGCGCACCATTGAAGGCCGGAGGTGCCCCCAGGGTCAGATGTGGCACAGGGGTGCGTCTCCGTTTGCACTGCCAAACGCTCCCCGCCCCCGCGCCGCGTGGCCCTTGCGTTTCCCGGTGGCGCCGTCGAGCCCGGTTCCTCGCATTGACGACAGGCCAAGGCAATGCAGCGCACGTCGTGTTATAAAGGCGAACTCAGTGCATTAGCAATCGCGGGGTTAGATCGGTGGAACTCCTCTGTGAACACAAGCCCACGCCGAAACAGTCACGCAGTGGTCGGCCGTCAAGAAGTGTTTCACGCCGCCGGGCTGTGTGGCCGTGTGCTCCTCGGGCCTTCCTCCGCACGTGTGTCCTTCTCTTGGTCGGGTTGCTTGTCGGTCTTGCGCAGGCGCTTGTCTCGATTGGCTCTGCCGGCGCCCAACCCTCTCTTTGCGGCGCCGGCGCCTGCACGGTCACTTTCTTGGAAACCGGATCGCCCACTACCTGGACCGTCCAGCCGGTGTGACATCGGCAACGTTCGCGTTGTTCGGCGCCAATGGAGGAGTCGGCAATGCCGGAGACGCTTCAGTGCCAGGTGGTCTTGGCGCTGAGGTAAAAGGCACCGTCGCCGTGTCTCCAGGTGAAGTGCTCACTATCAACGTCGGTGGTGCCGGTGGTGACGGCACTGCAGGTTGGTCAGGGAGGTCTCGACGGGGGCGGATCTGCGGGGAACGTCTATGGAGCCGCTTCGGGCGGAGGAGGTGGCACCACCAGGGTCTTTCAAGGAGCCTCTCCACTTCTCGTTGCCGGCGGCGGTGGAGGTTCGGGTGGGGGTTTTGGGACCCCGGGTGCGGCTGGCAACGCCGATCAGGCGGGTGGTTCCGGGGCAGGAGGTTCGACCGGCGGGAACGCAGGAGTGCCGGCTGGCGATGGACTTGGCGGCGTAGCTCCTATCGATGTCCCCGGCATGTGCGGGCCGGACGACGGCGCCCCCGGGTCACCCCTCCAAGGGGGAGGCGGCGTTGTTGGAGGCGGGGGTGGGGGCGGCGGCTTCGGCGGCGGGGGGCAAGGCGGCGGATCGGGATTTACAGGCATGGCTCCCTGTACCCCGGCCGGCGGGACAGGGGGCGGGGGTGGGGGAAGTTCGTATGTTGCTCCCATTGGCACGAGCACAGTGAGCATCAACGACGCACCGAGCGCCCCGGCGGCGCTGGCAGGTAACGGCGAGGTCCTCATCTCCTACACTGGGGGCTACTACGAGGTTGCCTCTGGTGGCTACTACGAGGTTGCCTCCGACGGCGGGATCTTCGCCTTCAACGCCCCCTTCTACGGGTCCATGGGCGGCAAGCCTTTGAACCAACCGATCGTAGGCATGGCCATTGATCCGCTGACCGGGGGCTACTACGAGGTCGCTTCCGATGGCGGAATCTTCGCTTTCAATGCACCCTTCCAAGGCTCGGCTGGCACCCTCGTCTTGAACAAGCCGATCGTGGGAATGACCGTCGATCCAGCCACAGGTGGGTACTACGAAGTGGCGTCCGACGGCGGGCTATTCGCGTGGGGGGCGCCCTTCCAAGGTTCGATTGGTGTAACACCGCCAAACAAGCCGATCGTGGGAATGACCGTCGATCCAGCCACAGGTGGGTACTACGAAGTGGCGTCCGACGGCGGGCTATTCGCGTGGGGGGCGCCCTTCCAAGGTTCGATTGGTGTAACACCGCCAAACAAGCCGATCGTGGGAATGGCAGTCGACCCGGTGACCGGCGGATACTACGAGGTCGCCTCGGACGGCGGTGTCTTCGCCTTCGGCGCCCTGTTCCAGGGATCGATGGGAGGCACCCCCCTCAACAAGCCCATCGTCGGGATGGCCGTCGACCCCTTGACCGGCGGATACTACGAGGTCGCCTCGGACGGCGGTGTCTTCGCCTTCGGCGCCTCGTTCCAGGGGTCGATGGGTGGAACGCTGTTGAACGCACCGATCGTCGGGGCGGGTTAGCGCTGATGCCGGGAGCCGCCCGCAGCCGCCGGGCATAAATTTGAACCGAAGATCTGGAGCGGGGGTGCATCCCGCTGCCGCTCAAGACGCCGGCGCTTTGACCGCCACGGAGAACCTTTCGTGGGTCAAGGACGGTGTCGATAGCGAGCGGCTGTTCACCGACGCCTTGGCCCGCCCAAGGTCTCTTCTGGGTTTTCACTTTGGGCCAACTGGCATCACTGAATTATTCGCCTTGCTTGCCCTTCTCGCCTTGCTTGCCCTTCTTCTCACGGGCTCTGGGGAGTAGCCGTGAAGCGAGTGCTTAACCCTTCGCGGCGGCGGCGATGGCTCGCGCCGTTGAAGCACTGAAGCCCCCCGACCATTCCATGACGCCGTTGAAAGAGGTGAACGAACTTTGGTCCGGTTCGATAAGGGGGACAGTCGCCACCTTTCCTCCCACGTCGAGGGCCAAGAAGGAGTGGAAGGACTGAGACGCTGTCTTGTCCCACGAGGCCGATGCAGCTGAAGAAAGACGGATCTTCACGATCCAGCCCCCAGTCTGCTCCTGCTGGGCGGCCGCCGAGACGACGTTGGCCGAAGACAGCTTCAAGGTGGAGGGTCCGAGAAGGTATCTGACCCCCCTCCCGAAGACTCCCTGAATGTCTGAGCCCGGCAAACCCCCGAGCAACACAACGTGGTTTAGAGAATCACGAGTCGTGTTCGGATAGCCCGCGAGCACCGGATACGGGGCGACGGAGTTGTTTGAGAATCCCGTTGGACTGTTGGTTTGTGGTTGGACGTTGAGCGCCGACGCGGTTTGAGCGTAAGGGGCGGGGCAGCCAAGAGGTAGGGAGCTGGTTCCCCGTGGAGCGCTCGCAGAATAGGACGGTCCCAAACACAACACTGGTCGAACGAGTATCGGGCCCCGAACACCTGTCCCAACGGACGGTTTCGGGGTTGTCTGAGACGTGCTGGAGCCGCTCGACGCAACCGAAAACAACAGCGCGACGAGGCCTCCTACAAGAAGCATCCCCAGCGCGACCAAGGCAGTGGAGCGGCGGTATCGCTGCCGTTGGCGGCTTCTTGCTTCAGGGATCAGAACTTCGGCAGGCGTCGGAGCATCAGCAAGGACGGCGGACCTAGACATAGTGCTACTATGTCTAGCACTATGTTGGATGTCAAGGTCGACCGCTCCGAGGACATCGCTCTTCACGATCAGGTTGCCGCAGAAATCCGCCGCGCTATCGCGGCTGGTGAAGCGTCCCCCGGAGAGCGACTACCTCCCGCCAAAGACTTGGCCGCTGTGTTGGGCGTGAATACGAACACTGTGCTCCGTGCCCTCCGCGTTCTGCGCGATGAAGGCCTCCTAGAGTTTCGCCGCGGGAGAGGCGTCACTGTGGCGGGGACACTCCACGACGGTGCCGTTATCGAAAAGGTGCGTGAGCTACTTGAGTTCGCTCGCTTTCACGGATACCGAAGTGAAGACGTGGTGGAGATTGTTCAATCACTCTCGTAGTGACTGGTCCCCAACCTGCCTGCCCCCATGGTGCCTGATTGAGACTTTGAGCAGACCCTGCGGCTGATCCGTAGCGTTTAGAGGTCCCGACGGGCTGGCTCTCTTAAGTGCCTGCCGCCGGTCTAGCCGGCTGGCTTTCTAACGAGATGCCACTCGTCTGGATCTCGCCGCGAGTGGCTCAAAAGAGGAGTGTGTGCACCAGATCCAAATCAGGAGTGCCCTCGCGGTTGCCCATCAACCAAGAGGAGGTGCTCATGTCGGTGATCATCGGGGTCGATCCCCACAAGGCGAGCCACACGGCGGTGGCCATTGGAGGCGATGAACGCGAGGTGGCCAAGGTCACGGTCCGGGCGACGTGTCAACAGACAGCGAAGCTGCTGGCATGGGCTGAGCCGTTCGAGAAGCGCACCTGGGCCATCGAGTCCGCCGGTGGGCTCGGTTACCTGTTGGCCCAACAACTCGTCGATGCCGGTGAGGTGGTTCTCGACGTCCCACCCACATTGGCGTCGAGAGTCCGGGTGCTCAGCACCGGTCGTTCGGAGAAGAACGATCCCAACGACGCGTTCTCGGTCGCCATCGCCGCCTTGCGCTCGAGGAATCTTCGCACGGTCGAGCCGGCCGACCACACCGAGATCATGCGACTCCTGGCCAAGCGCAATCACGATCTGGGCCGGCTACGGGCCAAGCTCATCTGCCGGCTCCACAACGCTCTCGCCGACCTCTCACCGGGAGGAATTGCCAAGGAACTCTACGTTTCTGACGCCAATCGGCTCCTCGGCTCTTTCGAGCCGGCCACCCCCATCGAGCACATGCGCCACGAACTCGCGCTCGAGCTCGTCGCTGACGTGGCGCGCCTCGACGAGCAGATCAAAGAGTCGCATCGTCGCATCCGCACCGCCGTGCGGGCGTCGAAGACCTCGCTCACCGATCTGTTCGGCGTGGGCCCGGTCCTCGCCTGCTCGTTGATCGGCTACAGCGGCGACATCCACCGCTTTGCCAACCGAGACAGCTTCGCCGCCTATGCCGGGATCGCTCCGGTCGAGCACTCCTCGGGGGGTCGGGTGTTCCATCGGCTCTCACTGCGTGGCCATCGTCGCCTCAACAACTCCATCCACATGGTGGCGATCTCCCAGATCCGCCAGCCCCACTCAGAGGGTCGGGCCTATTTCGATCGCAAGGTCGCCGAGGGCAAGACCAAGCGAGAGGCGCTGCGTTCGCTCAAGCGCCACGTGAGTAACGCCGTCTACCGACAGCTGCTTCTCGACGCCCGATAGGGGGTCCGGGAGGACACTCAGGGACGACTCCATGCCTGCGTGACCGGCTCTTCACCCTGCGCAACCGGCTCTTCGGCGAAGTCACTCCCGAACCCAGAGAAACCCTACGCCGTCGTGCCCTTGTGCGACGGCTCGATTCGTCGCGCCCTGAAGTTCTGGAAATAGGGGTCTTGACTCAAAGAGGATTCGTACGTGGATAGTGCGGCCGAATCTGCGAACTCGACGCTCAGCCAACTCGCCAGTCCTCCAGATCGCCACCCCCAGGTCCGCCCCCTCGCCGTCCGCTGCCCTGGTGCTCGCCGGCTCCCGCCGGCTCCGCCCGGCTGGCCGGGCGGAGCCGAAGGCGAGCACCAGGGCGGAGGGGGCGGAGCCGAAGGCGAGCACCAGGGCGGAGGGGGCGGACCTATCCGCCAGAGACAGGTGCGCTCTAACCTCGATCCATGGCAGCGATGCCCCAGCCCGGCGACCGCTACGCCCAGGCGTTCATCGTCGAGCCGGGACAGTTCTGGGCCATGGTTCACGACCGCCAGGGCAGGCCGCCCACTGCCCCGAGAAGCCCTCATGGACCGGGCGGTGGGTTCTCGCCGGCGGGTGATCGTTGGTGGCGGGTGTGGGCGTGTCCCGATCACCTGGACGGGCTGACGGGGTTGAGAGAGTTCGGCCGTCGCCGCAATTGAGCAACTGGGTTGGGTGCGTACGTCGGTGCCCGACCTCGACGCGTGGTCCCCTGCCCCATACCGGCACGAGTGGGGCAGGCAGGG
>CAVWKG010000019.1:0-5018 GCA_963755375.1 uncultured Acidimicrobiaceae bacterium
GGCTCGATCGCAGACTGCCTCCGTATGGAGATAAAACACAGTGCCCAAGGGTCGCCCCGTACGCCGGGTCGGTGGAGCAGGCGCTCGTCCGTTTACTTCATGTGTGCGGCGGCGAAGCCCTCGACGCCAGCCAATGGCAGCAACTCCTCACGTCCAATCTGACGGAGCAGGCTCGCCGTGTCCAGGTACACGCGTTCGTTGGTGATCTGATCGCCGTCAAAAGTGAAGACGGCAATCACAGGCACCCGGAACGACTTACCTGTCGGGGCCATTCCCAAGAACTCACCGGTGCTGGTGCCAAGGAGGTCGAACTCTGAGACAATGCTGTCGTCGTCTGCGACGTGCATTCGCACGTGTTCGTGCCGTTGATCGGGGAAGGCCGTGCGCTGAGCGGTGTGATAGCTGAGGACAGCTTCAGCACCCTCGTGGATTTGGCCGAGGGCCACGATTTCGTAGCGAGGGACATCCTTGAACGTAGCCAGGCATGCGTCCCAGTCGTGGTCCACCTCTGACCGAAAATGCTCGTCAAGCACCTCAAGTCGGCGACTGCGCAACTCGTCGGTCAGCATCGGCTTCCCATCATTTCTTTACGGAATGGTCTCGAAGTTAGTTAGTCGTCGGCATTGGAACAAACGTGGCTGAGCTGCTCCGAAACGCCGGGACTGGGTCATCACTCCTCGGATGCCAAGTGCTCCTGCCACGGCGTGAGATCGAGACCGGGGTAGCGACTTGCGACACCCTCGATGGTCTCTGAGGTCCAGTCAGGGTGGCCCGGGGGAGGAAACCCGAAAAGAAGTAGCTGCCGCTCGGTCGCCTGTTCCACAAAGGGCTGCCAATCAGAGTGGAACGACTGGTCAGGCTCTTGTATCGACGCCTCCTACTCGTTTTGCCCGCAGTAGAGAGCGACGTACTGCGCTGGGCCACCACCGTTCCCCTTAACGGCCGCTGGGTTGTTCGACGCGATGGCCGTTTGTGCCTTGTCCACCGTGGCTATGGCCTTTGCCTTGATCGACTTGGGCAACGCCGAAAGCTCCGAAGCCAGTTGGCTGATCTGCACCTTATTAGCGGTCAGGGCGGCGAGGACCCCCGCCGAGTTGGAAGCGCTCGAGACGTCCTGGAAGATAGGAAGGAAGGTCGAGCAGAATGTGGTCGACTTCCCGGTACCGAAGTACGACGGCAGGGGCTTCCCGTTGCCGTTCACCCCGCAGTAGGTGTCGACGGCCGCACCGTTGGGGATGTTGTTGAGTTCGTTGGCGTTGTTGGCGGAGATGGCAGCCTCGGCCTCGGTGACCACCTCATTCACCGTCTGACTCAGCGCTCCCGGCGGGGCGTTCTCCTTCATGATCGTCAAGTCATGGGTGTGCTTCTTGAGGATGGCGAGAAAGCCGGCGCTGGAGTCGACATTGACACTTGCCCGGTCGATCGAATCGTTCGCACTGCAGAAAACTGCCTTACTGGCGTGTTCCGCAGCGCCCGCCGTGCTGGCCCCGATACTCGTATTTGCCACGACTCCAGATGCCAGGAAGGCCAGCATCACCGCCGTCGATGCGAGGATCGTTCTGCGCATTCTCAACTCGCTTTCATTTCGCCCGACCGCCCTGATACTTAATGTAACCTGAGAGCAACTCCCGTGTCCATTGCCTGCCCTTGGTCTCGGGAGGTGCTTACTCGTCCTGAACCGGCGACCGTCCCGGTGCGAGTTCAGGGGGCACCCAGCCGACCAGGCTGGGGCAAAGACTGACTGTTCGCTAAATGCCCTCATCCGGTCTTCGGGACTACTCAGGGGTTCCCCCTATTTGAGAAGCGCTCCATGCGCCGGCTGCGCGAATCTGGAGGCCGGGATGAGCGCTTCGGACGTCCAGGCCCCCCGGGCTGATCTCGCCGTCGTCGTGGTGAACTACAACGCGGGGGAGTACCTGGTGCGTTGTTTGATGTCGGTTGTCGAGGCTTCGGGAGAACTCGCGTCGATGTCCTCATCGTGGACAACGCCTCACGCGACGGCAGTGCACGGGTGGCCGTGGAGCGCACGCCGAGGGTCCGCCTCATCGAGAACCCGACCAATCGAGGGTTGTCCGCTGGGTGGAATCAAGGAGCGCTGGCTGTCGACGCGCCGTGGATCCTGTTCCTCAACCCGGATGCCGAGATCTGGCAAGGCGATCTCGGCGGGTTCGTGAAGGTCGGCGAGGGGCACGGGGACGTGGCTCTGCTCGGGCCAGTGATCCGCAACCCGAACGGGACGATCTACGAGAGTGGGCGCGCCTTTCCCGGGGTCCCACAAGCTGTCGGCCACGCGTTCCTCGGGCCGTTCGCGCCTGGCAACCGTTTCACACGCGACTACCGGCAGACGAGCTGGGATCGGAGTACCGAGCGCGAGGTCGACTGGGTGAGCGGCGCCGCCATGCTGATCCGGCGGTCTGCGCTCGAGCAGGTGGGCGGGTTCGACGAGACGTTCGGGCTGTACGGGGAGGAGCTCGATCTTTGCACCCGCCTTCGAAACACCGGCTGGAAGGTGCTCGCGACCCCCGAGCTCGAGGTTATGCATGTGGGCGGCGTGTCGACGGGCCGGTCGCGCCGGACCTACCTAATGCACTCGCAGAGTATTTACCGCTACTTTCGCAAGCATCGGGCGACGGGATGGCGGCGCGCGACACTGCCGTTGGCGTGGGCGGCGCTCCGGGCACGCGCAGAGCTGGTCGCCCTACGCTACCGAGTCAAGACCCACCGCGAGCGGATCACGCCTGATTACGGGCGGTCCGATCCTCTCGGCCCATCGAGGCCGAAGGCCGGATCGGCACGAGCCGAGCCTGCCACACTGCGCGCGGGACGGCGCTTGTCAGTTAGTCGTTCTCGCACCGATCGAAAATCTTCTGTCGAGAGACCGGCGCCAAGAAGCCGCTTCCTCGAGGTCATCGACGCGAAGCGTTTTACGGATAGCCTCGTCCGCTGATGTTCGTTCACGATCCAGAACCTGCTGGAGTTTGCCTTTGTGATCGGGGCAATAGCCCAGTTCGGTCGCAGCCTCGACCACACGAGATCACCGCGACACCAGGTTGAGCCTGCGCCACAGCGGAGACCGCTGCAGCGCAGCGTTCGGGCCAGCTGTCGAGCATTTCGCGAAAGGAGAGGCGTCAGCCAGAGATCGTGGTCAATGCACCTTGTCTTTGAGTAGCACAGCGCCGTCGATGGGCTCGTCGTCAGCAGTCCCGAGCGTTCGTTGACAGGCCGTTCCACATCAACGCCGGCACGGTGGGGCAGTTCGGGATTGCTAGTAGGCCAGCGGTAGGTGCATTGATGGGTCATATCGGCCGATCCGACAGCACGAAACCACCACCGACACTCTTTGTGATGGTGGGGCTTCCCGCCTCCGGCAAGACGACCCGAGCGAAAGAGATCGAGGAGACGTGGCAAGCGCTGAGGTTAACCCCCGACGAGTGGATGATCCCGCTATTCGGAGAGCCCGAGGGGGGGGAAGCGTGAAATCTTGGAAGGTCGCTTCATCTGGTTGACGATCCGTGCGCTCCGCCGTGGGATCAATGTCGTCTTGGACTTCGGTGTCTGGACGAAGGAGGAGCGATCGGCCCTCCGCTTTCTGGCCTACTCGGTTGGGGCGTCATGCGAGCTCGTTTACTTGGAGATCGCCGAACTGGATCAGCGGCGCCGCCATGACAAGCGGTTCTCGGCGGAGCCGGAAACGACCTTTCCCATGGGTGACGATGATCTAAAGAGTTTCCGAGAGCAGTTCGAGACGCCGGATGAGGGGGAACTTCTTTCAACCAAAGTTGGCCCGCCACCCCTCGGACACGCCACCTGGAGCGCCTGGATTTCCGAGCGCTGGCCTACGTCGATTCCGTGAAGCGGGGGGCCGAAGGGCCTCTGATGACCGATCGGCAACTTGCCGACACTGAGCAGTGGAGCCCAACCGAATTACGCCGGGACGGTGGGCAGTTCGGCACGACTGAGGCAGTCTCATGTCCTCGGCATCTGCACTTCTCCTTTCCCGGATGGCCGAAAGGTTCCGTCAAGATCCGAAATGGCCAGGATCACCGTGCGAGGATTTGTCGATGGGGTTGGTGTGGGTGACCGGGAGTTCCGGGACGGGAAAGTCGACAGTCTGCGCGCTCCTGAGGAGCCGAGGGGAACTGGCGGTTGACGCCGACCTTGAAGGGCTCAGCCACTGGGTCGATCGGACGAGCGGGCGGATGACTACGAACCCGCCGTATCCGACGCCAGGTGGCTGGCTGGATCGCTTCGCCTGGAGAATCAGTCGAACAGAGGTCGAGACCCTTTCGACGAGGATGCATGACAATACCTTTGCGGATCGGCCGAAAATGAGGTTGCCGTGTGGGATCTGTTCGACCACATGGTCTGTCTGGTGGCTGACAACGAGACGCTACGGGACCGTCTCGGAACCCGTACTACAAATGCATTCGGCAAGCATCCGGAAGAGTTGGCGGCGGCGCTCCGACGGAACGAAGACGTTGAGTCCACATACCGACGCCTCGGCGCGACGATTATCGACGGTACGCGACCTCCGCTGGAGGTTGCGTATGCAATCCTCGCAGCCGCTGCAAAGGTCGACCCAAAACAATCTCGTGGATGACCATCGAGCCTGTCCCCATACGTTGCCGGGATGGGGTGCCGCCCTGCGGCACTTTCGAGCTACGACCGCAGATTCATTGGTCGAAGTGGTGAATTAAACTGGTTCCGAAAGGCGCGGGACGAGACTCGATCACAGGTTCGGGGAGCGGTAGATGAAGCCGAAACCACGCAGCGTCTCAATCAGGGAGTCCCCCCTCCATAGTTTGTGTCGGAGGGGCAGCACGGTTTACGCCACGTCTCGGGGCTGGAATCTCTCCCGAACCGCTCCATGAGCCCGTCGGGGAGAAGACCTCGCCTTGGTGAAGGGCCAGCGTGGTGAGCACGAGGTACTCGGGTGGTTTCAAGTTAACGGGCTCTCCGTCAATCGTCGCCTGCTGCTGAACGAAGTCGATATGGAGCGTGCCGTCGTCGGAGATAGA
>CAVWKG010000020.1:0-6342 GCA_963755375.1 uncultured Acidimicrobiaceae bacterium
TCGGCTCGATCGCAGACTGCCTCCGTATGGAGATAAAACACAGTGCCCAAGGGTCGCCCCGTACGATGCTCCTATGGGCTGTCAAGCCCAAGTTTGTTGTGAGGTAAGAGGCTGAACACTTCTCGTGCGACGTAGCGCTTGAGGCAGCGGACAGCCTCCTTCTTGGTCAGACCTTCGGTCCGGCGTCGATTGATGTATTCGGTGGTGCGAGGGTCATAGACCATGCGGGTGAGCACGATGTGCCAGAGGGCCGAGTTGGCCTGACGGTCGCCGCTGCGGTTGAGCCGGTGTCGTTGGTTCTTGCCGCTGCTGGCGTCGAGCGGTGATGCCCCGCAGAGGTGCGCGAAGGCGGCCTCGTTGCGCAGTCGCTCGGGATTGTCGCCGGCGGCGACCATGAGTGCGGAGGCCGCGTCGGTCCCGATGCCAAGGGTGGCAACAAGTTCGGGCGCGGTCTCTTTGACTAAGGGTTTGAGAATGGCATCGATCTCGGAGATCTCCTCTTCGAGAGTGAGGGCGCGGCGGGCCAACATGCGAAGGGTGAACTTGGTGAGCGAGACGATGTCGCGCTTGGCCCCGGGCCGATAAGACGAGGCCCGCTCGAGAAGGTTGAACACGCTGAGCCCTCGGAGCTCGGCCCGAATGGGGTCGGGTGCGGTGGAGACCAGGTTGCGGATCTGGTTGAGCGCCTGGGTCCGACCTTTGCGGGCCGATGACCGGGCCACACGCAAAACCCGCATGGATTCGACGTTTCCGTCCCTCGTCTTGGCTTCACCGCACGCCTCACCGGACAGTGCAGCCCGAGCGGCGGTGATGGCGTCTTGAGGATCGGACTTTCCCTTGAGCCTCCGGCGCTGGCGATTGGGCCGATCAACTTCGACGACTCGGACACCCTCGGCCTGGAGGTGCCGGGTGAGTCCGGCGCCATAGGACCCGGTCCCTTCGACTCCCACCAGCTCGACGGGGCCGAAGTCGCCCAGCCAGCCCAACAACTTCTTGTAACCGGTCTCGGTGGTGGCGAAGCTCTCGACGCCGAGGAGAACTCCTCGTTCGTCCAACGCCGCAGCTACATGGACGTCGAGGTGCGTATCGACCCCGCCGGTGATGCTCCGTGCCAAAGTGGTCACTGTCATCCCTTCGTTGGTTTGGGTTGGGGTGACACCGCACCAGCGGGACGACGGACAAGACAGCGACGGGCCTGTGTGAGGCAGGCTCCTATGAGGTCACTCCGTCCGACCGGCAGGTGTCGAGTGGGTGACCGGGCCAGGCCGACGGATCGTACGAAGGACAGTCCCAAGGGACGTCAGCCGGTTTGGTGGAGTCAGACCTGGCCTGGGCACCCACCCACACGCTGACCAATCCGTTCACCAAAGTGGTGGATCACTCAGCGGCCAACTCAATCCTCGCTGCCGGGTCGGTGGAGCAGGCGCTCGTCCGTTTACTTCATGTGTGCGGCGGCGAAGCCCTCGACGCCAGCCAATGGCAGCAACTCCTCACGTCCAATCTGACGGAGCAGGCTCGCCGTGTCCAGGTACACGCGTTCGTTGGTGATCTGATCGCCGTCAAAAGTGAAGACGGCAATCACAGGCACCCGGAACGACTTACCTGTCGGGGCCATTCCCAAGAACTCACCGGTGCTGGTGCCAAGGAGGTCGAACTCTGAGACAATGCTGTCGTCGTCTGCGACGTGCATTCGCACGTGTTCGTGCCGTTAATCGGGGAAGGCCGTGCGCTGAGCGGTGTGATAGCTGAGGACAGCTTCAGCACCCTCGTGGATTTGGCCGAGGGCCACGATTTCGTAGCGAGGGACATCCTTGAACGTAGCCAGGCATGCGTCCCAGTCGTGGTCCACCTCTGACCGAAAATGCTCGTCAAGCACCTCAAGTCGGCGACTGCGCAACTCGTCGGTCAGCATCGGCTTCCCATCATTTCTTTACGGAATGGTCTCGAAGTTAGTTAGTCGTCGGCATTGGAACAAACGTGGCTGAGCTGCTCCGAAACGCCGGGACTGGGTCATCACTCCTCGGATGCCAAGTGCTCCTGCCACGGCGTGAGATCGAGACCGGGGTAGCGACTTGCGACACCCTCGATGGTCTCTGAGGTCCAGTCAGGGTGGCCCGGGGGAGGAAACCCGAAAAGAAGTAGCTGCCGCTCGGTCGCCTGTTCCACAAAGGGCTGCCAATCAGAGTGGAACGACTGGTCAGGCTCTTGTATCGACGCCTCCTACTCGTTTTGCCCGCAGTAGAGAGCGACGTACTGCGCTGGGCCACCACCGTTCCCCTTAATGGCCGCTGGGTTGTTCGACGCGATGGCCGTTTGTGCCTTGTCCACCGTGGCTATGGCCTTTGCCTTGATCGACTTGGGCAACGCCGAAAGCTCCGAAGCCAGTTGGCCGATCTGCACCTTATAAGCGGTCAGGGCGGCGAGGACCCCCGCGAGTTGGAACGCTCAAGACGTCCTGGAAGATAGGAAGGAAGGTCGAGCAGAATGTGGTCGACTTCCCGGTACCGAAGTACGACGGCAGGGGCTTCCCGTTGCCGTTCACCCCGCAGTAGGTGTCGACGGCCGCACCGTTGGGGATGTTGTTGAGTTCGTTGGCGTTGTTGGCGGAGATGGCAGCCTCGGCCTCGGTGACCACCTCTTTCACCGTCTGACTCAGCGCTCCCGGCGGGGCGTTCTCCTTCATGATCGTCAAGTCATGGGTGTGCTTCTTGAGGATGGCGAGAAAGCCGGCGCTGGAGTCGACATTGACACTTGCCCGGTCGATCGAATCGTTCGCACTGCAGAAAACTGCCTTACTGGCGTGTTCCGCAGCGCCCGCCGCGCCGGCCCCGATACTCGTGTTGCCACGACTCCAGATGCCAGGAAGGCCAGCATCACCGCCATCGATGCGAGGATCGTTCTGCGCATTCTCAACTCGCTTTCATTTCGCCCGACCGCCCTGATACTTAATGTAACCTGAGAGCAACTCCCGTGTCCATTGCCTGCCCTTGGTCTCGGGAGGTGCTTACTCGTCCTGAACCGGCGACCGTCCCGGTGCGAGTTCAGGGGGCACCCAGCCGACCAGGCTGGGGCAAAGACTGACTGTTCGCTAAATGCCCTCATCCGGTCTTCGGGGCTACTCAGGGGTTCCCCCTATTTGAGAAGCGCTCCATGCGCCGGCTCCGCGAATCTGGAGGCCGGGACGAGCGCTTTGGACGTCCAGGCCCCCCGGGCTGATCTCGCCGTCGTCGTGGTGAACTACAACGCGGGGGAGTACCTGGTGCGTTGTTTGATGTCGGTTGTCGAGGCTTCGGGAAGCTCGCGCTCGATGTCCTCATCGTGGACAACGCCTACGCGACGGCAGTGCACGGGTGCCGTGGAGCGCACGCCGAGGGTCCGCCTCATCGAGAACCCGACCAATCGAGGGTTGTCCGCTGGGTGGAATCAAGGGGCGCTGGCTGTCGACGCGCCGTGGATCCTGTTCCTCAACCGGATGCCGAGATCTGGCAAGGCGATCTCGGCGGGTTCGTGAAGGTCGGCGAGGGGCACGGGGACGTGGCTCTGCTCGGGCCAGTGATCCGCAACCCGAACGGGACGATCTACGAGAGTGGGCGCCCTTCCCGGGGTCCCACAAGCTGTCGGCCACGCGTTCTCGGGCCGTCCGCCTGGCAACCGTTTCACACGCGACTACCGGCAGACGAGCTGGGATCGGAGTACCGAGCGCGAGGTCGACTGGGTGAGCGGCGCCGCCATGCTGATCCGGCGGTCTGCGCTCGAGCAGGTGGGCGGGTTCGACGAGACGTTCGGGCTGTACGGGGAGGAGTCGATCTTTGCACCCGCCTTCGAAACACCGGCTGGAAGGTGCTCGCGACCCCCGAGCTCGAGGTTATGCATGTGGGCGGCGTGTCGACGGGCCGGTCGCCGGACCTACCTAATGCACTCGCAGAGTATTTACCGCTACTTTCGCAAGCATCGGGCGACGGATGGCGGCGCGACACTGCCGTTGGCGTGGGCGGCGCTCCGGGCACGCGCGAGCTGGTCGCCCTACGCTACCGAGTCAAGACCCACCGCGAGCGGATCACGCCTGATTACGGGCGGTCCGATCCTCTCGGCCCATCGAGGCCGAAGGCCCGATCGGCACGAGCCGAGCCTGCCACACTCCGCAGGGACGGCGCTTGTCAGTTAGTCGTTCTCGCACCGATCGAAAATCTTCTGTCGAGAGACCGGCGCCAAGAAGCCGCTTCCTCAAGGTCATCGACGCGAAGCGTTTTACGGATAGCCTCGTCCGCTGATGTTCGTTCACGATCCAGAACCTGCTGGAGTTTGCCTTTGTGATCGGGGCAATAGCCCAGTTCGGTCGCAGCCTCGACCACACGAGATCACCGCGACACCAGGTTGAGCCTGCGCCACAGCGGAGACCGCTGCAGCGCAGCGTTCGGGCCAGCTGTCGAGCATTTCGCGAAAGGAGAGGCGTCAGCCAGAGATCGTGGTCAATGCACCTTGTCTTTGAGTAGCACAGCGCCGTCGATGGGCTCGTCGTCAGCAGTCCCGAGCGTTCGTTGACAGGCCGTTCCACATCAACGCCGGCACGGTGGGGCAGTTCGGGATTGCTATTAGGCCAGCGGTAGGTGCATTGATGGGTCATATCGGCCGATCCGACAGCACGAAACCACCACCGACACTCTTTGTGATGGTGGGGCTTCCCGCCTCCGGCAAGACGACCCGAGCGAAAGAGATCGAGGAGACGTGGCAAGCGCTGAGGTTAACCCCCGACGAGTGGATGATCCCGCTATTCGGAGAGCCCGAGGGGGGGAAGCGTGAAATCTTGGAAGGTCGCTTCATCTGGTTGACGATCCGTGCGCTCCGCCGTGGGATCAATGTCGTCTTGGACTTCGGTGTCTGGACGAAGGAGGAGCGATCGGCCCTCCGCTTTCTGGCCTACTCGGTTGGGGCGTCATGCGACTCGTTTACTTGGAGATCGCCGAAATGGATCAGCGGCGCCGCCATGACAAGCGGTTCTCGGCGGAGCCGGAAACGACCTTTCCCATGGGTGACGATGATCTAAAGAGTTTCCGAGAGCAGTTCGAGACGCCGGATGAGGGGGAACTTCTTTCAACCAAAGTTGGCCCGCCACCCCTCGGACACGCCACCTGGAGCGCCTGGATTTCCGAGCGCTGGCCTACGTCGATTCCGTGAAGCGGGGGGCCGAAGGGCCTCTGATGACCGATCGGCAACTTGCCGACACTGAGCAGTGGAGCCCAACCGAATTACGCCGGGACGGTGGGCAGTTCGGCACGACTGAGGCAGTCTCATGTCCTCGGCATCTGCACTTCTCCTTTCCCGGATGGCCGAAAGGTTCCGTCAAGATCCGAAATGGCCAGGATCACCGTGCGAGGATTTGTCGATGGGGTTGGTGTGGGTGACCGGGAGTTCCGGGACGGGAAAGTCGACAGTCTGCACGCTCCTGAGGAGCCGAGGGGAACTGGCGGTTGACGCCGACCTTGAAGGGCTCAGCCACTGGGTCGATCGACGAGCGGGCGGATGACTACGAACCCGCCGTATCCGACGCCAGGTGGCTGGCTGGATCGCTTCGCCTGAGAATCAGTCGAACAGAGGTCGAGACCCTTTCGACGAGGATGCATGACAAGACGGTACATTTGCGGATCGGCCGAAAATGAGGTTGCCGTGTGGGATCTGTTCGACCACATGGTCTGTCTGGTGGCTGACAACGAGACGCTACGGGACCGTCTCGGAACCCGTACTACAAATGCATTCGGCAAGCATCCGGAAGAGTTGGCGGCGGCGCTCCGACGGAACGAAGACGTTGAGTCCACATACCGACGCCTCGGCGCGACGATTATCGACGGTACGCGACCTCCGCTGGAGGTTGCGTATGCAATCCTCGCAGCCGCTGCAAAGGTCGACCCAAAACAATCTCGTGGATGACCATCGAGCCTGTCCCCATACGTTGCCGGGATGGGGTGCCGCCCTGCGGCACTTTCGAGCTACGACCGCAGATTCATTGGTCGAAGTGGTGAATTAAACTGGTTCCGAAAGGCGCGGGACGAGACTCGATCACAGGTTCGGGGAGCGGTAGATGAAGCCGAAACCACGCAGCGTCTCAATCAGGGAGTCCCCCCTCCATAGTTTGTGTCGGAGGGGCAGCACGGTTTACG
The DNA here is from genome assembly GCA_963755375.1 of uncultured Acidimicrobiaceae bacterium. GTDB lineage: Bacteria > Actinomycetota > Acidimicrobiia > Acidimicrobiales > RAAP-2 > Bog-473. The sequence goes on from CAVWKG010000020.1 coordinate 6,156, forward strand.
CCACGTCTCGGGGCTGGAATCTCTCCGAACCGCTCCATGAGCCCGTCGGGGAGAAGACCTCGCCTTGGTGAAGGGCCAGCGTGGTGAGCACGAGGTACTCGGGTGGTTTCAAGTTAACGGGCTCTCCGTCAATCGTCGCCTGCTGCTGAACGAAGTCGATATGGAGCGTGCCGTCGTCGGAGATAGA
>CAVWKG010000021.1:0-17783 GCA_963755375.1 uncultured Acidimicrobiaceae bacterium
CGGCCAGCGCCTCCTCAGATCGCTCCCTCTTCCATGGCGTGCTTGATCCACGGGATCACCTCATCGAGCATGTCGCTCAGGGACGTTTTCGCGTCGAATCCCAGCACGCGCGCTGCTTTCTCGGTGGCCGGGATACGACGCGCAACATCGTGCTCAAAGGGTGTGTCAGCCACGTAACGAAACTCCGAGTCCTCCCCCCGGATCTTCTTCCAGATGATTTCGGCAAGCTCGAGGACTGTCGTCGATGTGGCGGTCGAGAGATTGAAGTCCTCATTCGCTGCCTCCGGACGTTCCATGGCCGTGACGATCCCCTCCGCGAGGTCTCCTCCGTAGGTGTAGTGACGGATCTGACTGCCGTCACCGAGGAGATGCAATGGGTCTTGGCCCTTCAGCACCTTTTGGACGAGGTCCGGGACGACATGACTCATGGCCAGGCTCACGTTCCCGGAGAGGATTTCGATGTCGCCTAAGGCCCTCCGCTCTCCGATCCCGACACAATTGAACGGGCGCAGAATGGTGTAAGGAAGTCCGTACTGGGAGTAGGCCGCGCGTGCGAAGTACTCGACGGCCAGCTTTTGGAACCCGTACGACGAGATCGGTGGGGGGATCTCCTGCACCTGCCCCTCGGCCGATGGCCATGAGGTGGCCGACTCGAACACCATGGAGGACGAGAGATACGTCACCTTTTGCAGCCGACCCGCGTGATGAGCCTCGATCGCCGCGTCGCACGACGTGGCGATAATGCGCTCGTTGGTGGCCAGCAGGTCATAGGCATAGGTGTGAAAGTAGGAGATCCCGCCGATCATCGCGGCGCCCGCAATGAAATGGTCGCAGTCCAACAGCAGCTTCGTCATCAAGTCGACGTCTCGGGCGTCCCCTTCCACGAACGTGTAGGACCGATGGTCGTCGTAGGACTTCGTGACCCTGCCGTACTTAGAGAGGTTGTCGATCCCCACCACCTCGTGACCGCGACGAAGCAGCTCCTCCACCACGTACCCACCGATAAAGCCAGCCGAACCACTGACCAGTACGGTCGCCATTTGATCACCACTCCTTGTGCCTGTTAAAGAGAACTAGGGGACGGTCGGGAAGTGCCGGAGTTGCCAAAGGCTCAGGAAGCACCCCGTGTTGGGTCCCGATCGCTGCGAACCTGCTCGACGGTCAACTTCGGCCCGAAGGCGTAGAAATACCACCGGAGGTAGTGAGGCAGCCACTTTTGCAGCTTGAAGTTGGATTGCCCGCTCGTGCGCTCGAGCCAGATCGTCGGGATCTCCGCCACTGGAAGGCGTAGACGCCGGGCCTTCGCGACCAGCTCGAGACCTACCTCGAACCCTTCGTCGGAATCGATGCCCACCGATTGGACGAACTCAGTCGAGTAGGCCTTGAACGAGTTGGTGCCGTCGCGAGTGCCGACGCGAGCCAAGAGGTGCAGCGTTACCCCGGCGGTCCGTGACAGCCAGCTCTTCAAGAACGGCCCGCCTATTTGTCGTCCTCCACGTGCGTAACGGGAGGCCGCAGCGATGGCGACACCCCGCTCGACCAGTCGGGCGAGGGCATCGATCTGCATCGGATCGTCACAGCCGTCCGCCATCGTCACCACGGTGACATCGGCGGCGGCTTGCGCAAATCCGAATCGGATCGCACGCGCCGGGCCCTTGCCGTAGAGGTTGAGCACAGGGACCACCCGCGGATCCGCACGTTGGCACTTCTCGATCCACGGGACGGTCGTGTCTTCGGGCGAGTCGTAGACCACCAGGACTTCGCATGGCAGTTCCACCGAGGTGCAGATGCGCTCGAGGCAGGGCACGATCGTCTCACCCTCGTTATAGGCCAGGACGATCACCGACACCTGTGGCTTCACAGGACCGTTCCGTTTCCGAAAGTCCCCCAGATGTCGATGAGCGGTGCGTCCACCTGCATCCCTTCGTAGACGTGATGCGGCGTGGACAGGATCAGCAGATCAGACCGCTCGATCACCTCCTCCAAGGGAGAAAGATCCGAGTCCACCGTCACGTACGGATCGTGGCAGAGGACCTCCTTTGCTTTGAATCGAAGGAGACGCTTGAGCTTGTAACTGAGGCTCGAACGAATGTCGTCTGACTCCGCCTTGAACGACATGCCGAGCAGGCCGACCGTCATCGTCGAGAGGGGGTACGTTCTCTCGAGTCGTGACACCATGTAGAGCGGGAGCCCTTCGTTGACCATCATCGCCGCATGACCCAGGACGAAGTTGTTGTTGTTGAAAGCAGCCAGCTGCATCGTGTCCTTGAGGAGACAAGGGCCCGCAGCGAAGCCCGCGCCAGGCAAATCGCTCGCCCGAGGGTAGTCGAATGTCAGACCCGCCCGAATGCGCTCGTAGTCGAGGCCGAAGTCGTTGGCCATCATGAACAGCTGGTTGGCCGTGGCAAACCGTATGTACCGCCAGGTGTTGGTGAAGAGCTTGGCCAGCTCCGCCTCTTCGGGTTGCATCCGTACCATCTGGGACGCCAGGTTTCGAAAGAGCTTCTCTGCGCGGTCGAGAGCGGCCGGCTCCCTGCTTGACACGATTTGCGGTAGCTCGAAGAGTTCGGTCATGGCTTTGCCCTCGGCGATCCGCTCGGGACAGAACGCGACGTCGATGGCCTTCCCCAGCTTGGCGACAGTCGCTTCGACGAGTGCGGTGGTCCCGGGGTAGACGGTCGACCGCAGCACCAGCAACTGGCCATCCCGCAATGCGTGACCCATCTGGGCAACTGCCTGCGATACCGCGTTTGGGTCGGGATTGAGGTGCTCGTCGACCGGGGTGCCGATCACGATGACCACGTTCTCGGCAGTGCCCACCACGCTTGAATCCGTGGTCGCGTTCAAGCGGGTTCCCACGACACGCTGGAGGACCTCCTCGGCACCTGCCTCGGCGAACGGCGTGACGCCCTCGTTCACCTGGTCGACGGAATCGCTGTTGAGGTCGAAGAGGGCGACATGCAGACCACGGTCGGCGAATGCCAAGCCCAAGGGTAGGCCCACGTGGCCGCAGCCCCCGACGATCACCACGTCCCGCTCAAAACTCATACTCGGCCTCTCCTCGGTCTGCGTACGTGAGCAAGCGTCCGGCAAGCTCCCACACGAAGACCCAATGTTAGGGGATGCCGGGAACCCGGGTCGGTGAAGCCTCATATTGGAGACGGCGTGCTGCCCTCGGCCTCGTTAGGGTCGGCGTGCGGACGTGACATGGGTTCCTCCTCCCCAGCTCAGGGAGTGGACGACGGACGGTGGGCATCCGATCTTGAGGCGCCGTCCGGCTGACTCGGCAGCAACCTCGGGGGCAGGGGTACGGCCGGCCGCTGGAGCGCAGGACCACCGGCTGGTGCAGCCGGCCCGGGTGCGGCGGACCTGTGAGTGGGCCAGGTGAGCGCGACGCGGAACCTTTCACTCCTGAGAGGAAATTGATGGGCATCGTCGATATGGAGGTGGCACGAAGGGTCGCTTCGACGTGGCCCTGGCCCCCCCGGGTTCGCCATGTCTTCGAACCGTTTCACTTCGCGACCGGGGGGCGGCTCGCGGTCTTCCGACTCCGGTCGGGAGGATCTCCACGGGACTGTTCCCTGGAGAAGGCCTCTGCTTTGATCATCTGCGGCCGGTCGGTATGCCCGCACAAATCGACCTCGGTTTGCTACATTCCGATCAACCATGACGCCACGCTTGCGGCGGCCGCACATCAGAATCTTGAGCGTGGCGCGCGGTGCCGCGCTCACCCCGTACTGCTTCAACGATCCCAACTCGGCTTCGTTCCGTCCGAAGGCGACCAACGCCTTCATCTTCGGTGACCACCGCACAGACTCCACTGACCTGGTCGGCCCAGGCTCCACGCCAATAGAGCGGGAAGTTCCGCTCGAGGTCAATCGAAGTGGGTACGAACCTGCTGGCCACTTCGATCAGGAAGTCGGCGATGGCATCGCTCTCTTTAACGCCGCGGGCGCTTGAGTCGCCGATGGTCCTTGCTGAGGAGCGTCGAATCGAGCCCGCCCACTCGGCCGTAACACGCGGTAATTCCCTGGCCTCCCTGGCCCGTGGGTTTGCCGCCCGTCACGCTGACGGGCTGGCCGTTTTGGCCGTGTTGGTCGTAAGCCTGGGTTCTGCCGCCTGGTTCACTCGCTCCTTCTATTACTTCCAAGACGACTTCATCTTCATACGTCAGGCCCAGACATCGAGTCTGTCACTGACCTACCTGCGTGGGGCGCTCTTCCAACACTTCTCTCCCGTATCGCGGTTAGCCGACTACGTCCTCGCTCATTGGCTCCACTCCAGTGTCGCTGCCGCCCACACCATTGTGTTGGTCCTGTTTGCCGCGAGCGTGCTCGCCTTCTCGTGGACAATTGCAGAGCTGGTCGGACGTCACTGGTGGCGGCACCTTCTCACTCTGGCCTTCGGCGAGTCGTTGGCACTAATCCATCTCCTGGGGTGGTGGACGGCGACCGCAAACGTCCTCCCTGCGACTCTCTTTGGTCTGCTGACGATCGCCGCGTTTCTCCGATACCGACGTTTGGAGGATCGAAGGTGGATCGTAATCTCGCTTTTGAGTTACGGCTTGTCGTTGTGCACTCACGAACAATCGTGGCTCGTAATTGGCTATCTCATCCTCTTCGACCTGCTGGTCTTGGCTCCTCGCAGGCGCCTCCGTGATGCCCTGGTCCGGATGTGGCATGAGGGCTGGGTTTGGTGCGGCTTTGTCTTGTTGACGGTCCTGGCCATGATCAACTATTTCGCTTTCTATTACGCTCCCGTAACTCCAAAGCCCACTGTGGGCGAGCTGATCCGTTACGTCGGCATTCAATTCACACAATCGTTCGCCGCTTCCGCCATGGGTCTACGACCACTGACGACGGGGTGGACGAACACCCTCGCCCTGGTCTTCGACTCACTTCTCTTTGCGGTAATCGTGATGGTGAGCATCTACCGGCGTCCGAGTGCGTGGCGTGTCTGGACCGCTTTTGCCGCCGGGTTTCTCGCCAACTCGTTCATGATTGGGGCCAATCGGGTCGGCTATTTCGGTGTCGATTTAGGTCAACAGCTGTACTACGTACAGGCGCCCGCATACTTGTTCCTCCTGTGCGTCGGAGTCGCGTTTTCCCTTGACCCGGCGGGTGCGCCCTACGTGATGCGTCAGGAAGTCTCCGCACGCTCTCGAGTTCCAACTCACCTCCGGCGACCAAGCCAGCACTTCCGCTTCGGGCTCGTGGCAGCATGTGTGTTGTCGGTTGGTCTGTACGAAGTTGCCTTCGTCACCAGCGCAACGAGCATGAACCTCAAGGACCTGTCCAACCGGGAGAGCGCAGCATCCCGGACCTATTTCACGAGGTTGCTCAGGCAGGTGGACGCAGCGAGCAGTCATGGCGGGCAGGTGGCCCTACTCGGTGGAGCCGTGCCCGATGGAATCGTGGCCTCCATCTTTGCTCCCTGGAATCTGCTCAGCTCTACCCTTCCCGTGGTCAGGCAGGGTATAGCCGTTGACCAACTCCGCGGAGAGAATTTCGAGGTGTCCCAGGACGGAGTACTGGTGCCGATACGGCTCCAGAGAAGGTCAGACACGTCACGAGGCCTTCCCGTCGCCTCGGTGGTAGGAAGATCCGGTGCCTCCCCAACAGGGTTGAATTCCCGACCTGTCGCCAATCACCCTGCTGCGGCCGGGTCCTGCTTCAGCAGCACCCGGCCCGGAAGCAAAATCGACGTTCGGCTCGTCTCGCCGCTCAGCACACCCGACGCCCGGCTGCTCGTCGGATTGAAAACAACGTCGGGCGGATCTGTGAACGTGTCAACGGTGAGTGACGGAATGCCCGCACCGGTGGGAACCATCATTCTGGCTACTACGAGCAAGATTGATGACTACCTTCTGCCCTTATCGGCGCGGACGTTCGACCAAGTGCAACTCTCTGTTGAGACGGCCGGGCAGGAGCTATGTGTCTCATCGATCGACGTCGCTACGTTCTCCCCTTCATAACGATGGCTGAGCACACCGACCTCGGTCATCACCAAATACCCCGCGCATGCAACTCGCCCGTGAAGCGTTCACGTGTCCTGCAATCGTCGCCAAACGGCCGCATCGAACCGGTAAATGCCCGAACCCCCAAGAGTGACGTCGCGATGTACCAGGTAGTAACCATCGCCTTTCTCACCGCCAGGCCAGTGAGCTGCCCCAATGAAGCACGGCTCCGCCATGGTCTCCGACTCTTGAAGGGTCGAATAGCTTCCGTAGAAGGGCGCACCGTCTAGTGCCCAGACTCCTCCGTCGGCCCAAACGAGCCAGAGGCCACCGCTAGGACGATTGATGGTCGCGATCAACTGGGATGAACTTCCGGGCACCCTGTCACCTCCGCTCGCCAAATTGCATCATGGGTGGGCACGCCGCAACAAGCAGATGCCAATCCCAAGGACGATGGAGACTGACTCCGTGAATCCGCTCGAACATACCCATCCATGTCGACTTCACAATCCGTCCGTCTCCGACGGTCGTCACGAGATCCTAGTGTGCGGATACTGGGGGATCCGCAAGGTTCTGTTGCTTCAGGGAGGACTTCCGACGTTGCTACACTCCAGAAAAGCGTGGAACAGCGGCACCCACGACGCCAGCTAGATTGCCGAAGATTTCTAGGAGGGTTGCGTTGGCCATGTCCCGCCCCACTTGCAGCAGGGCTGATGCAGAGTAGTGGAAGGCGGGCCCGACTACTCATTGTCTACCCGTCTTTGGGGAATATCTTTTATTTGAATCTCGCCACTAGGCTCGAAAAGGCCGCATCGGAGCTTGGAGTCGACACGAAACTCGTTGGCGCCTCGGAACTGGACTGTCTGGATTGGTCCTGGGCTACCTCGGTGCCGGTTTTCATCGTAAACCCGAACGAGTGTTTTCTCTCTGGGCCCGAAATGATGGCAAGCCTGGCAAGGGCGCCTTTTCGAGCGGCTGTTCTCGCTGATTGCGTTGGAACTCAGTGGTATCACAAGACCTTTTTGCTAGAAATTGATTTCGATCTTGTCGTTGACGTCGGCTTTCTCGATCAAGACCTACTTCGACCTTTTCAGAGCGTTCCGTATCATTTGCTGTTCAACGCTCCACTCCCCGAGGAGGCCAAGGCGATCTCCCAGGACCAATCAAGCCCCCGCAGCATCAATTGGGCGCTCATTGGTCACGTCACCGCCGACCGGCTTGCCCTCGCCGAAGCGCTTTCTTCCAACCTCGGACCTTTGGGGTTTTTGTTCCTTCCACGCCTCCGCCCGGTTCGGCCTTCTGAGGGCATGTTGAGTCCTGAGGCTCTACGTCGCGTGCTGCAATCCACCAACCACTACGTATGGTGTTCGCACCACACGCTCCCTTACTACGAGTCCTTCCGGTTTCTTGATGCGGTGACCTGTGGTGCAGTCCCTTGCAAGATTGACCCCTGGAGCTTGGACGAACTGGGAGGACTGCCCAATGTCTACGCCAGTGTCGAGGATCTCGCTTCCGAATTGGGCGAAGGGTCGCCAGCCGGATTCTTCGAGTCCAGCAAGGACTTTGCTCTGTCGAACGGCACGTTGGCCGGGCACCTCGGCGACTTGTTATGCGAACGGCTCGGGTTTTCGCGATGACATTCGCTTCTCCGTTTGTCCTAACAGATCTCGGATCGCGGTTCCGGCGCTCAGGTGTCCATAACGCTGCGGCCCGACGACCGAGCGGTGTGACTATCGTGATTCCAAATTGGAATCATCGCGCATTTCTGCCGAGATCCATTCGCAGCGCACGGTCCGCAATCGAGGCCTTGGGCGAAAACGGTGTGCCTGGAGAAGTTCTCGTCATCGACGACGCCTCGAGAGACGGTTCGGTTCGCCAGCTTCGTTCGCTCTCGAACTTCTATGGGTGGGACGACGTATCGACCGTATTCCTCGACGAGAATCTTGGGCTATGCGCCGTGCGAAATCTAGGTTTGCGTCTGGCACGATACCGATATGCGCTTTTCCTCGATGCTGACAACGAGTTGGTTCCGGCAGGAGTGTCGACGCTGTACCGCGCGGCCTACGGGACCGGCGCCATTCTCTGTTACGGAAATCTTCTCGATGTCCGAGGAGGGGAGGTCATAGGGCTTCGTTCCAACGAAGCCCCTACCTATCAGCTCACTGTTGACAACTACATTGATGCTTTGGCGCTCGTGGACGCTGACGAGGCAATCGCAGTAGGCGGGTACACGAGCGATCGCCAACTGCAATATTGGGCCGACTGGGAGTTCCTATTGCACCTCGTCGCTGAGGAATCGCTCATCGTTTTTGTTCCGATCGTCGTAGGGCGTTATCACGTGCTCCCTGTGTCCATGCTCGCCGACTCCGCGGAGAGACAGAACGATGACAGGCATATTCTCCGAAGAGCGTACTGGCAGACGGGCTCGCTCGACTGGAACCGTGCCCCGCTGGGACGCGTCTTTCACCCCGACGTAGGGTACTTGGATGAAGGATGGACGACATGACCACGCTTGACTTCGGCCGTCTCAATGGCTCTTTGGGCGCGCACCGGACCTTGGACGCGTACCTTGAGCAAGTGGTCTTGGAGTGTCCCGGATTGCCGGAACCCACCCTTAGAACGTGGTCAATTTCGGCAACAGACGCAGTCCTGGTCCACGAGATTCTGGATTCATTCACCCAGCCCGTCGACATCCTCGATGTCGGAACCTTTCTGGGCGCGTCCGCGTTCCTGTTCGCGTCGCACCCAAACGTCCAACGCGTCTTCACGATCGATCCGAATCCCTATATTGCTGACGAGATAAACGACAAGCAGGCTGAGCTGGCAGCGTACGTCGATCCGACGTTGCTGAAAGGCACTCGTGTGCATGACGTCGCGAGGGCGTCCCTCAAACGTTTTCCCGACGCGGCTGCCAAGATCGAATTCTTTGAGGGAATATTAAGTGGGCCGCCAGAGGCGACCGATCGCCGATTCGACATGTCAACTCTTCAGCTGAGCGGGTCGAGCGATCACCTCATTGTCTTGATTGACGCACTTCATAGTCCGGAGGGGGTTTACGCGGACCTCCACACTCTTTTGTTTGCCCGGCCGGATGCGATTGTGCTCCTCGACGATTGCAGATATTACTGGGGTCCCTTTGTTCAGTCGGGTGTCGCTCGTTTTATCGGTGAGAATCCGGGCAAGTTTCGTTTCCGTCTTTTCGCCGATCTGTCCAAGTCGCTCGCGGCCAGCCAGCTGGCCGTACTCTATGCTGCCGAAGAAGATACGCTTCCCTTGTCCGTCGAGAACGTAGTCTCCTCGTTGAGCATTTCGTTGGATCCGTTGCAGATTCTTGAGCGCGAACAGGAGCTTGTGGAGAACGCTTCGGCCGCTTTCGATCGTGATACGGCCGAAGCTGAGTTGCGAAGAGAGCAGTCTTCTCTCCATCACCTTGAAGCCGAGGTTGCCTATCTCCGACGGATCTCCGCACAGTCGCATCATCAGATAACGGATCTCTCGAACCAAATGATGATCCTCTCGCAAGAACTCCAAGCGGCCAAAGCCGAAGTGGAATCGATGAGAGCGAGTACTTCTTGGAAGCTGACGAAGCCCCTCAGGCGCAGTAGCGCGCTGGTCCGGCGTCTGAGGTGACGTACCTCAAGGCACCCGGAGCCGGCCTGTCCCGATTGGACTCCGGCCGGCCCACCGCACTCATCAGACCTTGGGACCATTCTGTGGTTGGAACACGCGAATAGCTCGCAGGACTGCTCCGCTCACCCATGAGAGACGAATATAACGCTGGCGGATCTGTGCGAACAACGGGTTTCGAGGACGAAGGATTGTCCGACACCAATCACCCTCCCCGCGGAACGGCGGAAGAAGGCTATGAAGAGGTCCTCGCAATTCCGCCCGAAACTCCGATCAGCCGTAAGAGTCGCAGAAAGCGTTCGAGATGGTCAGTTCGCTCGTATGTCTCTCGCACTCCAGTCTTCTGGCCTCTGATCGTTCTCGTTGGGATGGGCGTTGCCCTGCGAATAGTTGTCGAGGTTGCTGCTTGGCCAACCATGTTCGAATGGGTTGATGCCGTTCGCTATGCACGGGTGTATCCCACACAGCTGTTTGGCGATTTCTGGATGCCAGCAGGATATCCAGTATTCCTAAAAATTGTCCATGGCGTGAACGGCAATCTGGGCTTTACCATCTTGGTACAACACTGTCTTGGTGTGGTTACGGCGGTGTTGTTCTATCTCACTAGTCGCCGCATGGGGGTGGGCCGGTATATTTCGCTATTGCCGTGCGCCGTGGTGATGCTCTCAGGCGACGAAATCTACCTAGAACACATCTTGATGGGAGATTCCTTTTACCTGTTTGCCATGGCTTTGGCGCTCTATCTCTTCGTCCGTGCTCTTCAATCGCCGTCAAAAATGTGGGTCCTCGGTATCGCTGGTCTAGTCACGGGTCTTGCGTGCCTCACTCGCACAACGGCCCTCGCATTACCCGTCGTGCTATTTGTCTGGCTGGCGTTCGCGCGTGTCGGCGACGGGAGGAATATCAAAATAGTGATTCGACGGTTGACATATTTCGGAGTTCCCTTCCTCGTGATCGTTGTCGGCTATCTCGGAGTGGCGAGTGCCGTCGGTCCCTATGCGGGAATGTTTGACATGAACGGATTTCATCTGTATGCGCGAGTGGCGCCGTTCGCGGAATGCAACCTATTTACACCTCCGCCGCACACTGAGAAATTGTGTCAAGTTACTCCAGTCACTTCGCGGTTTGGTCCGGAATACTACGAATGGGATCTGTCCTCGCCGGTTCGTCATGACTTTCCTCTGTCTCCCGCTACCGCTCGCCTAACGGGCACCTTTGCGGACGCGGTGATCATCCATCAACCGATCGACTATCTCAAGGCGGTTGCCCTTGACATGACTCGATACGTTGATCCATCGCTAGGCCATCTGCCCAGCGGATTCGGAGAAGGCCATAGTCTCATGAGCTTCTCGAACTTCGATCCGCAGTTGGAAAAACAACTCTCTGCCCAGCTGTCGAGGCGATACACCGGTTCCACTCCTCCATCGAGACGATGGTTGGCCGATCTGGGATCGGCCCAGGGGGTGTTGCGTGTTGGGTCCGTTCTGATGCTCCTATTCATTGCATCCGTGCTGGGGGGTCTGATATTCGGAAGGCGGCACACGAGAGGTGGATTGCTCGCCGTAAGCACGCTGGCGTTTTTGCTGTTCTTGGGTCCGGTGGCCACGTTCACTTACGACATCCGGTATGGCGTGCCGCCAGAGGCTTTTCTCGCGCTGGCAGCTGCTCTGGGCCTGCAGTCCATTTGGAGCCGATTTGGGCTCCAGCATGGCGAAGCCCTCGATCGAGTAACGCCTGCGCTCTCATCTCCCGGTATGGCGTAGCCCGATCCGTCACGGTAATCATAAATAGTCGAGGAGCCGCGAATGGAGCGATGTTCAACGTTGCCTCGATGCGCAGCCTCTAATGTCTGAGTTCGTGGAGTGTGGCGTGCAATGAGATTCCTTTTGGATGCGCCGGGCGTCTGTGTGCAACGGAGCGCGTCCTGGCATCGGCTGAACAGACCTGTCGTGCGGGTTCCGCACAAGAGGTTCGAATCGAATGAATCGCAGAGCTCGGGGTTTTCACAGACACGCGGTAACAAAGAGTGACGTTCCACATGAAGCATCTCCTGTCGCAAGCTCGACGGCAAGCTCTCTTGCCGCTTCTCGCCCGCCTCGACGATGTGAATGTCAAACTGGCAAACATCACGTCTGGCATGAACGAATTGAGAACGAATCGTGGTTCGAGCCACACGGAAGAGGAAGACCGAGAGTCGAGTTCGGATTTGGGTGTGGACTATCCAGAGCGGGACTTTCCGGCTCTGGATTCGAAGCACATGCCTGACGCTCGTCTCTTTGCGAATAGAAACGACCTGATTGCATGCTTAACTTCAGCGCGGGGCGGCGTAGTGGCTGAAGTTGGTGTTGCGCAAGGCGAGTTTTCGCAGATCCTCCTCAATGAGCTTCAGCCATCTCAGTTTTTTGCCCTGGATACTTTTGAACTCCATCTCATACCCATGGTGTGGGGAATCCCAACGGACGTATTGCTGCAGGGAAAGTCGCACCTTGAGTTCTATCGCGATCGGTTTTCGTCATTGGGAGATCGCATCGTCATCAAGCAAGGGTTGAGTGATGAATCCCTGAAGACGCTTCCAGACAAGTACTTCGACCTGATCTACATCGACGCGGGACATGACTACGACAGTGTGAAGCTAGACGCTGATCTCTCACGACAGAAACTAAAAGCTCAAGGGATTTTGATATTCAACGATTACATCATGTTCGATCACATCCGACGCGTTCCGTACGGAGTGGTCCAAGTCGTGAACGAGATGGTTGTCAATGACGGATGGCAAGTGATCGGTCTTGCACTGCACCGTGATCTGTTTTGTGACATCGCAATCGTTCGAATGAGTTCAGACATCCAGTGGTGAGAGAAGATTGGGTTTGCTGATTTAACCGGAATGGATCCCTACTTATTTGGGGGTCGAGAGGCCGAATGTCGGTCGTGACTGATTGACTATGGTCTCTGGCAATGCTGCCTTTTGGGAAGGACTCCACTGTCTCTGGTCCAAGTTCAGACCGGCAGCTGAACAAGGTTACTTCCCGCGGTCCTGGGTCGGTGGGGGTCGGCGTCCCCGCAAGGAGCTCTGTCATAAGGGATTCATGATCGTCTCTTCTCGACGGCAGGGGGACGAAGTCAAGGCTTCTCGCCGTGAGTTGGTCGCCGGGCAACTGCACCTGAGGGGCTGGTCGGTTGAGCGCGCTATTTGTCTCGCCGAAGGATCAAGTTGACGCGTCCATCGGGACCCGCCGAGTTGCAGTGCTCCATGACACCTTCCGCTGTGCACGTCCCGGTTCCGCCATCGTCGTTGACCGCAATGTGGAGGCCGATTTGCCGGTAGCGATTCAAGACCTCAAGTGGGTCGAGCCCACGGTCGCAGATGGCCGAGGGCCAGAAGTCCACCACCAGCACGACGGCGGCTGAGTCACGAATGATCCGCTGCATACCTAGCACGACTTCGGGCTCGAACCCCTGCGCGGCGATCTTGACCACGTCGAAACTCCGGCGGACGAAGAGTTCGTCCGCCGGAACAACCGGAACGATGAGGTCGTAGCGCCCGTCCGGGCGATGCACGCCCACTCGAGAATCCCCCGTATTCATAGGTGCCGATGACATAGGGAGCAAGCACCTCTGGTGTCCGAGCGCGGTGTTGTACGTTCGCGCTCGGACGCCGTTACCCCAGAGGTTGTTTTGGAGCAGGCTGTGTAGGACCGGGTGTGGCTCGACAGCGTCGATCTGGATATTCCGTGCCAGCAGGTCGACGAACACGCTGAAGTAACCGATATTCGCCCCCACGTCGAGAAATCGACCGCCCGGAGGCAGAATTCTCTTCAGGAGTTCGGCTGCCGAATCGCCCCATCTTCCGCGGCTGAGCAGGTGGGGGCGCATGACTTCATCGCTCGCCTGCATCCAAAACGGTCCGAAGTCGGTTGGGATCAGTTCAAATGGTCCGCCGTCACGTAGTGGCGGCGGCAGGGCCGATCCGTCGGTCCCGGTCAGCGCGGCCGCTCGCCGGATGACGCTATGGCCGCCGGACCGCGCTACGTGACTGATCCTCGACATCTCAGAAAACCCGCTCTCGGTATGGCGCTGTGTGGTGGACCGGGATGGCTCCGGACCTCCCTTCGTCCTCAATTTCGCGGCTTACCTGCCCGCGGTCGAAAATCCGAATCTCGCGGGGCGCCTGCCCGACGATCGACTCCACGGTCGCGAGCACGCCACCCTCGCCGACCGCGAATGTGGTTTCGAAGCCCTCGTAGGCCGCAGTGATCGCCGGCGCCGACCCATCAGGGTCGATGCGAAAGCGGACTGCGTCAAAATCACAAGGTTGTTGGTGCAGCCGGCTGGTCTCCAGCCGGTAACCGCGCTGGCGAGCAGCCGAGGTGATGATCTGGTGCAGCCCGCGCTCCCGCATGCCGTCGAGGGCGCTCGAGGCCAAGTGCGCGATGAGCTGGGAGGTGTAGAGCGGGTAACGCTGGTCGATAATTGCCTGGTGGGCATCGACGGTGCGGTCGCCGGCGCCAATGAGGCCCTCCGCCTTCGTGATCCCGCTCCCGGCGTGGTATACGAAACACGACGGAGAGAGGGCCGAGTGGTAGCCGAAGGTGTGGCTGCGGAGGCACCAATCGATCTCTTCGGAGTAGCCCCGACCGAAGACAGGGTCCATAAGTCCAACTTCGTTGATCATTGTCGTCGGAATTGCCATACAAAATCCGACGCCCGACGGTATCGGGATCGCCCGCCCGTCGAACTCCTCGTCGAGCCGCTCAGATATCCAGTCCATAATCCGTGGATCGTCGGCCAGATGGTCCGGATCAGTGTTGGGAATCGAGTACACGCTCGAATTGTTGGACCAGGCCGTGGTGGACGAAATTGTGTCGTCTTCGATGAGTGGACGGATGAGTGTCGGGATGAGGTTCGACGGCACGATGGTGTCGGAGTTGAGCAGGATCACTGCGTCGTAGTCGGCATCCACTGCTCGCAGCATCCCTAGGTTCATGTTGCGGGGGATGCCAAGGTTCCGAGGGGTTCGGTAGTACCCAAACCCGAGATCCGCGGCCATCCCGCGGCAGCGGTCGCTCCAGCCGGGTGTGGGACTCGCATCGTCAAGAACCAGAACGTCAGCGGAATGTGGCCCGGACGTCAGACGCCCGAGCGATGAGAGACAGGGGCCAACGAACTCCTCACCGTTGTAGACGAGCAACGCGAGCAGGACCCGCCAGGAGGGCTCAGATCCCGAGGGCATTGCGCACCGCCCAGATTCGGTCGGCCAATCGGAATGCTGCAGACGACATCATTCGCTCCTGCTCGACCCGGTACTGGGTGTACTCGATTCGCAGATGCTCCAGCTCACTCCGGAGGTTGACAATCTGCTCGCGCGCGTCGACCAGGCGCTCGGTGAGGTCGATCACTCTTGCCGTGGCCATCTCCGCGTCCACAAGGGCCTGCGTCAATGAAAGCCGATCGAGTTGCTCCTCCAGCGCTTCTTTCACAAAACCTCCTCGGGGACGCGTCTATCGGTGGTCAACGGGGTGTAAGCGCCATGACATGGCGGTAGAGACTGGCAAACCGCTCTGCCGTCGCCTCCCAAGTGTATTTCGTGCCGGCAGCCAGGCACGACTCTATCTGAACCCGCGCTTGGGCAGGATCGCTGAGCAAGGAATCCGCCGCGTCGGCCAACGAGTCGGGCGACCAATCGTCGGCGGCCACTGGGATGTCTGGCGCCAGCTCTTGAAGGGGTCCGAAGCGCGTGAAAAGCGTCGGTGTCCCAAAGCGAGCCGCCTCGTATGGGACCAATCCGAATCCCTCTGCTGAAGACGGGTACAGCACCAGATCAGCATGACGAATGAGCCAGTTGCGCTCGCTTGATGGGAGGTCCGGCAGTACGAACACCTCGGGCTCGAGCGTCTCACGGTGGTGCAACCTCAGGTTCGCCTCACTGAGCCGGGATGACCCATACGGCACCGTCGGGCCGGCCATGACGAGGGCGTGAGAATGTCCGCGCTGATGGAGCTCGGCGATGACAGCCAGAGCGAGATCCCTGTTCTTGTGTGCGTAGTCGGTACCCAGACACAGGATGAATTGGCCTTCGACGTAGCCGCGTGCCGCGAGCTCACGTGGCATCTCCATGGGCTCGTTGCCGGTGAGGTGCCCGGTACCAAACGGAATGGCGTGCAATCGCTGGGGATCGATGGGGAGCCGCTCCATCTCAGCTTGCACCTTCACATCTTCCGAGATCGCGACGACCGCGTCAGCATCAGAGACACCCATCCGCAGAGCTTCGCGGTACAGCAGCCATTTGTCGGCGTTCTCGTGGTACGCACCGTTCCGATAAGCGATCAGATCGAGGATTGTCACGACCACCCGGTCCGCCACCCTCCGCCAGCGATCCACAGAGAACCACTGGTCCGGCTGCACCATTCGGTGGGCGACGTCGCAATGACCTAACCCCTCGAGCGTGTCAAAGTCCACGGCTTTGGCGACGACCTTGGGGAGCGTGAGGATCTCTGCTGCATATGGCGGAATGTCGAGGCGGAGCGCGACCACGACCTCCTGTACGTCAGGACGGCGGCTCAACGCCTCGACGCTGGCCAGGATCGACACCTGAGTGCCCATTTCATGTGGCCCGAGGTAGGAGCCATCCACAGCGACGCGCAATCCCAGCGCCTTGGTTCGTGCCAGCCCGTGCGCAAGGGCAAGAGGAGCGGTTGTGGATCTCGCTTCGTGATCTACGAATGCCACCTCGTTGGGGTACAGCCTGTGGATCCAATGCCGTTCTTCAGGGTGGAGGTCGTCGAGAGTGCCGATCCTGTGTGGAGCGTCGCCGGCTGCTCTGTCGCGGCGGAAGTACGTCGAGTCATCGAGGAGGTGGACGAAACCCCTCGATCTCGCCCGGACCGAGAAGTCGGCCAGCGTGCCCGCAAGTTCAGCCCGGGGGCCGGGGATGAGCCCACCCACGGCCCCTAGTGCCGAGGGAGCCAACAGAACCGCGGCGCCGACGGCGGTTGGGATGGGCGTTGGAGGGTCGTGGGGTCCAAGCTGGCGAAGGCGGCGACTCACCGAGCTGGCATCGTGTCCCGACAGGGGCTCGTTCGTGGGATCGTTTTTGAACGGGAAGCTTAAGAACCCTGCGTCATTGCTCAGGAATGAAACGGTCGCCACGCGCAGGTCGTCGGCCATCAATTGGAGCGCCCGACCCAGGAAGTTGTCGGGAAGGCTGACCGCGTCGGCCACCGCCAGCACTGGGAGGTGGTGCAGCACCCAGGCCTGGTTGATCAGGTCGGCGGCGTTTCCCGCCACAAGACACTGGCAACCTGTCTCACGGAAAGCCACGAGTGCTTCGCCCGATGGTCCCCCTGCGACCACGTGGATCCCAGCTGACCCCAGTGACCACACGGCAGTCATCAAGTGGTCGGCGTTGGCCGGCGGAACGAAGAGGGCCGCCACGGCGGGCACCTGCTCGACCGCCGGCGTGCGATCGTGAACGGTCGTCACGGAGCCGAACGATACTCGGGCCCCATCCCTGACCTGTGCAGCCTGCGCCATCACGGCGGCTCTCGCCGGCGATTTCCTTTTTGTGAAGCGGCAGGAAACATGGGGGTTGGAACAGACGTCGCTCGCTCCCGGAGTGACAGCTGGCCTCGGGAATGCGCCGATTGGTTGGTGCTTGGTCCTGTTCGTCCAGGCCAGGTGTCTGCGCCTCTCGGCGAGGTCCGGCGGCGCGGCCAGGTCCGACGGTCACAGCCTTCCGGGTCGAGCGGTTCGTGGTCACCGAGACAACAGAGGGTCACGCCGCCGCCGAGCAGCATGGAGGACCTGAACGTAGATCTCGTGCATCAGGCGCCAGACCGGGCACTGCGCTGTGACCTCGGCGCCGGGGACCTCGAGGCTCTTGCCGCCGGCGGCCGCCGACAGGTCTCCACCCCGCCACGACGTCGCCCGTCAGAAAACGGCCGCCGGGTCGTTGTCCCGGTCTCTTGGGCTGGTGCATCAGCCTGAACACGGAGCCGGATCGCGACCCGCCGTGGGCAGGCTCGTTTCGGATCGCGCCGTGCTGCCCGAGCTCGCAGGTGGGGCGCCCGTTCAACATCCGCGGATGGTGGCGATGACCTCATCGACGCCTTCGCCCGTGGGTGAAGTCGGAGATCCAGGCCATCTCGGCTCGGCCCGGGCGACGAAGCCCTCACGTGAAATGCCGGGGAACGAACCCCGTGCC
>CAVWKG010000022.1:0-23462 GCA_963755375.1 uncultured Acidimicrobiaceae bacterium
GGACAACGTCAGCACAACTTGTAGGGAAGCATTGCGCCTGTCCGTGCCTGCGTCGTTCAGAACGTTGCGTGCTCCAGGCAGTGGCCCCGCACGAACCCGCCGTGCTCGTGAAGGCGCAGATTCGGTTTTCCTGCAAGCCGGTGCGCGAACTAGGGCCACACTCGATCCCATTGACACCACCTAGGGGAAGGTATCAAGACCAAACCACTTCTGGCCGGATGACCTGCGGTTTTGCAGGTTTGCGCAATGCTCGCGCCAATGTGGACTGACCCTTGGACACCGTAAACACCCATCCGCTACACCTCACAGCCACTTGCTCCTGCACGAGTGAGCGCACGAAAGGTCAACTCCACGTCCAAGTTTCACGTCCGCGTTTTGGTGGTGGAGACGACCCGAATGCCCGAATGTACGTCGATGCGGCGATATTGGACGGGGAGATAAACGCACGATGACACACGCCCGTGCCGGTTTGGCTGGGCCGGTCATCGGCAGCAGTAATCCTTAGATGTGAACCCGAGTGGACAGCAGCGCGGCGATGAACGACGGCCACTACCAGCCCCTGCCCCACGACATAAACGACGTCGACTTGAGTGACCCCGGGCGCCCTGCGCCGTCGCGGAGGCCACGAGAAGCAGTCGCCGTCTTCGTCGTAATCGACCTGTCGCAGCGGCAGCCGAAAAGCTGGAGCGTCTGGCCAATGGACTCTCCGCCCTCTACGCTCTCCACGACCTTCTGCCGCAACGCGGACGACGATTGGGACCATCTTCGCCCCCTCGCGGTGTGACTCAGACCGACGAAGCCAGAGCCTGGCTAGAGGACGATCTGACGATGGCTGACGTTCCGAAGAATCCAAGCTCGTCAAAGACGCTGGAATCAGAAATCGTCACGCCGAGCGCACTGTCAAGCGGGCCGCGGAGAAGTTCAAGATTCAGGTTTCTCAGAGTGGGTTTCAGCGGACCACGACCTGAGGCTTCCCAGTGAGGCCACCGGTGGGGCCGCCGTCTGAGCGTGTCCCGACGAGGCCAGACTGGCCCAGCTGGGTTGTAGCCCCATTCAGGACAGCTGATCATGAAACATCCGTCCCCCAAAGCAGTGAGGCCAGTGAGGCCAGTTTTGAGAGACGGCCCGACTGCACAACCTGAAGATCCTTCGCGCTACGTCTTCCGTCGATCTCGATGTAGCGGCGCGTATTATGCGGCGCGGTGGGGGTGTTATTTTCAATGGTCTTCGTTGATGGATCGTTGTTGACTCTTCAACGTCTACGTAACAGGTCGCGTATTCGCGGCGACCGGGATGACCGTAAGGTAGGTGGTCCTCTCGTCATATTTGGATGCCGATTGGACACTCCATCCCTCTGGATGGTCGATTAGGACGTCGGCGGAAAACGTCCCCACGTTTTCGAGTACTGGTTCTATTCGCATCGCGTGGTCGCTGGTGATGTGGGCACGGTGCACACGGATTGCAACTACGGGCATTCGAGCGTCAAGTCTCGCCTTCGTCATCTCGTCTCGTTGTTGCTTCGCCTCGATCGAGAGTGTCGGCGTCAGAGACAAAGCCAGTGATGATTACCAATACGCCTGCAGCGGCGGCGGATAGCGCTCCCGCGTAGTCCTGAAACTAACGGCCCATCGTGAAATGGTCCCGTAGCGGTGTTCCGCCGAACGGATTTGCGCCATAAGTCTCGACGTTCACGCACGATGCGCCAAGGAAACAACGCTTGAATTGGTCCGCGGCTCAGCTCCGAGGAAGGGGCTCACTGGGTCGGCCACCATCACCTTTCGGCGAGGTGCTCCCCACCCACTGGCGTCGGGAGTGCTGCATCGGGTGGCCTGCAATTGGAACCTGCCGAGTGTGCGGGTCTTGCACAACGATCCCGCAAAGCCCTTCGGGTGCGTGCTACGTCAAGGTCCAGATCAACCAGGCGATCGGTGCCCACGCAATAAGAATCAGGGCAAGCCCTAGTGCCAGGCCCAACGGATGCGGCGATTCCGGCGCACGGAGGACCGGAGCTTCGTAGACGTACTCATCGAAGAGCAGCATTTGCTCGGCTTCTGCTATCGACATGAAATCAGCTTGCCCGGTTGAACTCGCAGTGAAACAACCTCCGCACAACTAGACGGGAAGCATTGCGTCGATCCGTGCGTAGCTTTAGTGGAACGTTGCGCAATCTAGCCGTTGCCTTCACACGAATCTCCAGCACTCAGGCACGTTCCGATTCCGATTTGGTGCAATGACTGTCAAGCCCACGAATGGGCCAATTTACGCCGTCTTGCGCCAACCGAGAGAACGCACCGACGCTGCGGATTCGAGCGTCGCGCCTTTTCGGCTGGGAAGTCTTTTCACCACCCCAGCCGATGCGGAGTTTTCAAATGGACTCAGCAGCGCGACGTAGATGTTTCGCACCACCCGTTTGAGCTTGCGCCGAGCGCGCCTTACTTTCAGAATTCCTCACCCGCCGCCCTATAAAGCAACGATCGGAGCCTCATCAAATGACAACACTTTGCCGCTGTAGTTCCATCTGACGCTCAATTTCTCAGCGAGTACATCGTGGGTGCCACCCACAAACGCACGGGACATTCTGTTTTCTGAGCGGGCCGACGAGAACAACGTCTGCCTCAGGTGGGCTGGTCCATTGACGATGCAAGCCAATGTCATCTCTTGCCTCCCAATCTCAGAAGAGATTCGCCGGTGGCCATCTCTTTCTGAGTGCTACCGAGCTCAAGTCCCTCAATGGCCGCCGTTCCAGAGGTCATTTGGCTCCTTGAGGAGCCGCCCGAAACGTTTCCGTAGCGCGATTCATATTCGAGGTTCGAGTCCCCCAACGACCACATTCGCTGAGGGGGAGAGAGGGGCCACGACGCACCGCGGGACGTGGCACGGAACGAGCGCGGACAAAGCCCAGGCGGGGAGGAGGCCGGAAACGGACCCAGCCAGCCGGGCGGGCGGAGCCGAAGGCGAGCACCAGGACGGCGGACGGAAAGGGCGGACGGACGGGAGGGGCGATTGGGTGGGACTGCGAAAGACTGTCAGGGCTGCCCGAAACCCGATGAGCCGACCAGAAGGGTGGGGCAGGTGTTGTTAGGGAGAGCGTCGCTGAAACTGCCGGTCTGACCCGGGGCGAGTCCTCCGTCGCCTGACGTAAACCCCGGACTCACGGAGAGAAGGCTGCCCGCTGGCGAGAAGCAAAAGGTGTCCGTGCTCACTGGCCCGGTGACCGCCACGGCGTTGTTGTTCGCGACCGCTCCCGTAACCGTGGCATCGCCATAGGCACCCGCCACGAAATTGGCCTGGGTCGTCTCGACGTCGAGGTAATAGGTACTCCGGCCGCTCCTATAGGTCGGGCTGAGGGCCGAGAGATTGCTTCCGACAGGGACGTTCGTCGAGAAATAGACCATCCCGAAGGCGACGGTCCCTGGCGGGAGATTCTGCGGCTCGATGTCCTGGCTGTCGCCAGAGCCGATCACAGTGCCGCTGCTGTTCGTCGCCGCCCCCGACACGTCAACGTCACTGACGGTGCCCTTCGTTCCGTTCCATACCTCAACGGGTACCTCGGTCCCCACGCCATCGAAAGCGGGAGCGCCAACGAGGATCAGGTCGACCGAGCGCGGAGCGCCGGGCGGGATCGTGACCACGGGATGAGCGGTGCCTGCCATGAGGCTGGACACGATCCCCGTTGGGGGGGCCGTAGTCGTGGTCGTCGCTGCAGCCTTGGTTTTCTTTTCTTGACCTGATGCTTGGGGTGTTGCTTGGTGGTCGCGGCAGCTCCAGTCGAACTGCCAGCTGAGATCCCAATCGTGATTACGACCGCAACGCCAACTGTGGTGAGGACGGTTGCTCTTACCATGTGCCGCCAATCAGTAGGGGTAAGTGGGCCGAGCCCCAAACCCATCGATCAACAGATCGGCAACTGGACCCCGCCACTTGAGCGGGGTCCGCACGTTTACCCCGGTCCAGGGGATTATGCCGGGGCTCTCTTTGCGCAGCGCTCCACGGCTCTGGACGAAGAGCGACTGATAGATGGTCTCGTGGGACACTTGCATCTCCGGGCGATCGGGATACTGCGAAGCCAACCACGCCGAGATCTGCTGGGGCGACCATTTGGCCTCGAGCTTGCGCTCAACCACCCGGCGGAGCCGGCGACACTGGGCCAGCTTGGCCCGCTTGGGTCGCAGCGCCCGCCGACAGGCTGTCCGATCGGCCACCAGGGCCCGATACTTCCTCCGCCCGCCGTTGGCGTTCACCTCCCGACACACCGTTGAAGGCGACCGGCCGAGGGACTCAGCAATGGCTCGGATGGAGTCACCTGCCGCCAACCCACGGGAAATCTCCTCGCGCTCTTCAAGGGAAAGTCGCAGTTCGGAGCGCTGGCGTGGGGTGGGGCGTTTCCCTCCGGCATCGGCAATGAACTTGCGCAACGACACGTTCTGCCGGCCCAGATGCCTGGCAATGCGCTTGACCGGAACCCCAGCCTCTCGCATGTCCCAGATCGTCTGGCGCTCTTCTTCGCTAAAGCGTCTCCACATCCGCACACCTCCTGATCGACGACGTCACTGTTCGCCAATCAGGCTGGGTGTGCAATGACCGCTTGAGGCCACACCGGGAGGATGTCACCGTGCGGCACTTTCGGGCGAGGACGTTGTGATCCACTGCGATACGCACGACGCGCCGGCTCCACCCTTGAAGACCGCGTAATGTTGTGTTCGTGCAAACGTCGGCTGTAGCAACACACCAGCCGATCCAAAGTCGCCGGTCCACACTGTTCAATATCAACCGAAATCGCTTCGTTTGGGGCGGGGCGGTCTTCCTCCTAGTGGCTTTGTACTTGGCGTTCACGATTCATGATTCTGTCAACAACCTCTATGAGGACGACTGGACAATCGTCACGTTTGTAAACGCTGCGCTACACCACCACCTGACACTCGATCAGATGTGGTCTACACGGGGAGGCGGAGAGAACCGTTTACTCTTTCCATACCTCGTCATCGTCGGGGTGGACTACGCAACCAACGAGAACACGAGATACATGGTTGCAATCAATGCTGTGGTCTGGAGCGGAACCTATGTGCTCGTGCTCGTTCTGTTGCGCTCGTACTTGCAACGCTCCTTGACGGTCATCTCGATTCTTACGACGGGCTTGATTTGGTTCAGCCTCCTTGACTACTTCAACGCTCTTTTCGGGTTTCAGTTCGCCTGGTATCTCATCATTGCGTGCTTTGTCGGGATGCTGTACTTCCTCTGGCGGGAAAACCGGCGCGTTCCAGCACTGGTCGGCGCAACGGCTCTCGGTGTCGTCGCGTCGTATTCGTCGATTCAGGGACTGCTCCTCTGGGTCATGGGAGTGTTCTGCCTTGTGTGGCCCTTTTGGCACGCGGACAATAGATACACACGCAAGCAAGCAGTCGAGCTGATTGCTTGGCTCTTCGTCGGAGCCGTAGCGACCGCCATCTACTTCTACAACTGGGCACCGAAGATCGCATCGGTGCAGAAACCGCCGAGCTGGGCTTTGTCCCATCCGGGACGGCTAATCCAGTTCTTCTTGGTGAACGTGGGCAATGTCATCCCACAGACCGGCCTGGTTCTCCATGAGTTGATCGGAGCTGCACTCTGTGTTGTCTCCGTCTTCGTCGTGGTCCAATCCTTTCGATTGCAGCGAGACTCACCAAGATTGCCACTCCCCATCGCACTGGTCGCCTTCGGCCTGCTGTGGGACGCGGCATTCGCAACTGGCCGTCTCTCTTTCGGCCTCAGCTTCGCCTTCATGCCTGTGTACACGATCTCCAATGTCTTGGTCGTTCTTGGAATCGCCTGCTACGGCCTGTGGTGGTTCAGCAATCTGGAAAGGACCACCTTAGAGATTCGAGCGAGACGACGCATTCAGATTGCGTTGGCTGCCTTGGCAATATTCCTTTTGGTGCAGGTAGCCACGAGCACTGATTACGGACTTAGTGGCGGTAACCAACTTCGGCAACAGTTTTCGGCTGGTGCCCGAACAACTGTGATCCTCGGCCGTACCCCATATTCGCAGTGGACAAAATACGAGGTTTACGGCACGGTTCCGAATGTCTATCTGGCTACCTACCTGCGAACGCTAATCCCGGAAGCCAAGGCTGATCATCTGGGTCCGTTTAACAACCTCCCGGCTGCTCCTCGGCCGAGGCCGGTCGTGCAGCCGCCGCCGACGACCACCCAGCCCCCCGCGAGCCACGTCTACGTGGTCCAGCCCGGTGACACGCTCTGGGCTCTCGCCGCCCGGTATTTGGGAAACCCCCTCCGCTATCAGGAGCTGTTCGCGCTGAACAAGGGCATCTCCCAGATCGACGGGTTCACCCTGGTCGACCCCAACCTGATCTATCCCGGAATGAAGTTGTTGTTTCCTGCCGACGTGACCGGCATACCCCCACCGGCGCCGTGATCTCGGCTCCAGCACCGTGGGCCACGGGCTGCGTTGAGGTCGGTTCGTGTACGCTCCGTAGCGAGCCGCGGCAGAGGTCGGGAGGTCTGGCGAACAGGCTCCTGCTCGATACCAAGTAGCTAGAGGAGTAACTTCAACGCGACGCCATCCCCTCGGGACTCTCGAAACAGTTCGTCCTGCCCTGTGTGCGCCGACGTGCGGCGGCCTTGCGGTGGGCGTCGGAGACGAACCGTCGGTCCTTGCGTCCCGGCGGGAGCGGCGTGCGACAACCGCATGCACAGATAGGGACGGTGATGGTGGTCTTCCGTCGACGCTGGTTCCTCGCCTCCCGACGGTGCTCGTCATCGATGTAGCGGGCGCCCCCAGCTTGGTCGAGCGAAGCACCGCACCCGCAAGCGCAGAGTCGGGAACTCGGCCGGGTAGGTCGCGAGGTCGCCCGGCCGCCCGTCGTCGTGGGCATCGAGCACGCCCGACACCCGACCCACCCGCCGCACGCGAGCCGGATCGACGGTGACGGCGTCGATGTGGTCGTCACGGACCCGGCTCCAGGCCGCGGCCTTCGCGTCGAGCGTGGCGAGGAGCACGGCGTCGGGCTCGGCGGAGATGACGGAGTCGTCCATCGGGTCAGTGGTCACTCGTAGCGCTTCCCCGCTCGCCATGTCGACCCACCCGAGGTCTTGCCAATGTGAGAGGTCTCCGCCTGGGTCGAGAGCGACTGGCGTCGGCATCTGACCACGGTGCAACTCGTCGACCTCTCCCAATCCGTAACGGCTGCCAGGCTTAGCTCCGAGGACGTCAGGTAGCGCCGGGCCACCTCCGGGGACTTCACGGTGTAGCGGCGCAACGCCGGCATGGGCAGGGACCCCGCGTCGTCCCACGGGGCCTTCGGGCGCAAAGCGCGAGCGGGGTCCGCGGTGCGAGCCTGCGCGTAGACAACCTCACGGGCTACCGCCGCCATCGACCACCTTCGGTAACCGTCGATCGGACCAACGCGGCCGACGATGGCGGGCGGGTCGGCGTAGGTGGCTCCGAGGTTGGCCTGGGTGGCGTCGGTCAGGTCCGGGTCCTCTGCCCCGTCGTCGACGAACGCGGCGTGGCGCTTGGGACCGAAGACGACGGCGGAGAGAGGACACCCCTCTTTTTCACGGGTGCGCTTCCACACCGGCCACCACGGCGCGGGGGACAGCGGATCGAATGCGTGGAGCACCTCGTCAACCTCGGCCCACGAGAGCGCCCGCAGCCTCGACCCGTCGGTCAGGTCGAGATTCGACCCTTCCGGTGTCGAGGGGACCAGCGCTGAGTCGGTGTCGCGGTAGGCGACGACGCCACCGAGGTCCGAGACCAGGCGGTCGCACACGGCCAGGAGCAGCCGGGCGCCGGCCGATACTGATGCACTGATGGGGGGGAAAGTCCACGGCCCGGGTCGCTCGGCGAGCACCCAGTGGCGGCGCTCTCGGCGGGTCACGTCGTCGAAGCGCGCGACGGGTTGCCATAGACGAGGCTGTTCGCCACCACTCGCAGCGCGGCGGCGAGCCGGTAGTCGCGGCCCTTCACCTTTTGCCGGTGGCGCACTAGGTCAAGCACCGGGTCATTCTCGGCGTCGAGTACGAGCCCGGGGAGGACCGGGAGCCGGCGTCGCATCTTGGCCTGGCGACCAACCGGCACATAGCGCGTGGCGGAGATGATGTGCGGCACCTGGCCCGAGAGCACAGCGGCGGCCACCACGTCGGGCCATGCGTAGAACATCGGGCGCCCCGGAGATGAAAGCGCGACGACCTCCATTCGACCGTCGGGACGGCGCACGTCCTCGATGGCCACCGGGAAGCGCTCGCCGTCGGGAACGCCCTCGACCAAGGTGGCCCCGAAACGGGGCCAGACCTCCGGCGCGAGGACCGCCTTCGGGTCGGCGAGAGCGCGGACGCACAGCTGCCGCAGGGCCTCGGTCACGTCGTCCCGACGGACGGCGTTGGCGCACATGAGGTCCCAGCACCCGAGCCGATGCGCCACGAGCGGGTAAGCGCTTGTCACGTCGGCCGACACAGCGGGGAACGGCACCCCGAGCAGACGCGGGTCGGCCTCGCACCACCCGCCATAGGACGCCTCGGCCCATCGCCGGTGCTCCTCGGCGACCACGCGCAGCGACAGTGACGGGCACAGGCGGAACCGTGCCGGTATCTGTGCCGCAAGCGCCCCGGGCGAAATGGTGCGCACGAGGTCGACCCGGCCGCGTTGCTCACGTCGGTCCTGGGAGGTGGTGAAAAAGCGTCCCGCCTCTTCGTCTAGCACTAGGGCGAAAGCGTGGAGAGCCTGCGCTGCGTTGGCCATCTCCGCGGCGCCAGACTCGTCGACGTTGACGGTAACCGGCAGGTTCACGGCGGGGAGCCCGAAGTCCTCGCAGTGCTCGGCGACAGACGCCCCCCGGTCAGCGTCGAGAACGTAGGCCGCGCTGGCGAGATCCACGAAGGCGCCGCGCCACACCCGTCCCTTGTGGTGCTTGCCGGCGACCTTTCCTTGGGCATCCTGGCCGCAGGGACCGAACTCGACCTGCCACCCGACGCGGCGAGCCGTCAGCCGGAGCGCCGGTCGGTGCGGTGAGCGACGCTTCCATCCGCCGTCGTCGTGCGCGATGCCCCACCCCGGGAGCCACAGATCCCACGAGCCGCCGGCCTTCCCCCGGCGCGGGGCGCTGTGCTCGGCGCAGAGCCCCAGGGTCCGCCCCAGCTCCGCCCCGACGACAAACCCCGCGCCGCTATAAGCGTTGGGCTGGAATGCCCACGGCTGGGCTTCGACGGTGGCGAAGGGGTCGAAGAACGACGAGAGCGTCACCACCCGCCAGGAGCGGGCCGTCTCCCCGAGCGAGTGCGCGTTGGCCCATCGGGTGATTGCAGCCAGAGCAGCGGGGTCGGTCTCGGCCAGATCGTCGGGGACGATGAGACACCCGGCCGCCACTGAGCGACCGGCCACCACCAGCGCTACACCGAGGCCGAAGCACTCGGGCACCGCGTCCCGACGGGCGGCCGCATGGAGGACGAGGGCGCCCCGTTGCCAAAGCCGGGAGACCTGCGCCGCCGGTTCAGTTGGCGCCGACCATCCGACAAGGCCGGGCCAGTCACGCAGGAGCACGACGCGGTCGGTCGACGCTGCCGTGACGCTCATGCTGGCTCCCCTCCGTGGTCGGCGGGCGTAGGGGGCGGTGCCTCTTGCTCGGTCGGAGTGAAGTCGCGAATCTCTTCTGGCGTGTAGGACATGCCCGCCAACACGTCGGGGTACAAAGCGCGAGCGCACTCCGAGGTAACGCGAGCGCCGAGCATGGCGCGGGTGTAGTTGGCCCACGCGTCGGACCGCTTGAAGTTGGTCTCGGTCGCCCATTCGGGTCGGGGATCGTCGCCGTGGGGATTCCACGTCAGCTTGCGGTTCCCGCCGCGTTCGGTCTTGGTCCACTTCTCATGCCACTCGACGAGGCCGGCCCGCTTGCCGTCCTCGATCGTCCAGGAGAACTCGACGGTGGGTTCGTCACTTGGCCACTCCTTACGCCGCGTTCGGATCGTGGCGACCTCGTTGGTCTGGTTCAGGATGACCATGTGGCCTTGCTCAATCATGAGCGCCCGCATGAGTTCGGCCGAGAGCGACGGGCGACCCTGGATCAAGTTGATCCCCGAGAGCGCCTGCATCGGGCCGAGACCCAGCTCGTAGCCGTACAGCATGGCGGCCGAGATCGCGTCGGGCCGCCCCTGGAAATCCTTGGGCACCATCTCGGTGCGGTGGATCGTCTTGGCCAGCCTCATGTACTCGGCTGCATAAGGCAGGCCACCGAGCGCCTTCGACGGGATCACCCCGACAGATACCGGCGGAGTCGTTGCGGGGGTGGGGCCTTGCGCGGGGACGATCTCTCCTGTCACCGGATCGGCCGGCGGGATGACCTCGACGTCGCCGTCGTCGCCACCGTCGTTGACCGGTGTCGGCTCGGGATGCTCGTCGGCCATGAGCCTTTGCTGCTCGGTTGTGGAACTTGTCGTTGTCATGCGGTTTTCCTTTCTACCTAGGCGGCGCGCTGGTTGTCGGCCTTCGGAGCACTCACAGCAGGACTCCTTGCTGTCCGCGCTCCCCGTGTGGGTCGTCGTGCGCGATCCATTCCGCCATGGCGCAGGATCGACAAATCAGCCGTACTCGCCAGGTGCGAAGACGGCGCAGACTACGTACCGCGCGGTACTCGACGCGCACCTCTACCTGTTCATCGGAGGCCGTCCGCTCCCCGCAGCGCGAGCACGTGGCCGGCATCAGATATCAGCTCCCACAGGGGCCACGTTGGTGAAGGCCATCCGATGACCGAGCCACGTGAGGCGCACGTCGCCGGTCGGCCCGTTGCGGTGCTTGGCGACGATGAGCGAGGCCGCCCCCGGATCGGCGTCGAGGTCATAGACCGACGGGCGGTGCAAGAGGAGGACGAGGTCGGCGTCTTGTTCGAGTTGGCCTGAGTCCCTCAAGTCGGCGAGTAGGGGCCGCTTGTCGGACCGCAGCTCGACGCCTCGGTTCAACTGTGCTGCGGCGATCACAGGGATAGCCAGCTCGCGGGCGAGGGCTTTGAGGCCACGAGACACCTCGGCGACCTCCAGCTCGCGCCGTTCCTTGCGCCCCCCCTCACCGCCGACGAGCTGCAAGTAATCGACGACCACCAGGGCCAGGCCGTCGCGGGCCGCGTGGCGCCGGGCTCGCGCCGCGAATGGCTCCAAGGGTCGTCCCGGGCGCGTCGTCTATGACCAGGGGCAGGCCAGCGAGGTGGTCTCGGCGTACTCCTAGACGGCGGAGGTCCACCTCGTCGAGCCGCCCGGAGAGAAGGCGGTCAGAAGCCACGCCTCCGCCGGCCAGTGCCCGGGTGCCCAGCTCCACGCGACCCATCTCGGCGGAGACGAACAGGACGGGGCCGATGGCCTCGGCGACGTGCTGGGCGATGCCGTAGACGAGGGCGCTCTTGCCGACACTCGGACGGGCGCCGACCACCGCGAGCTGTCCGGGGCGCAGGCCACCAGTCAAACGATCCAGGTCCACCAGTCCGGTCGGCGCTCCTCGAAGTTCTCCGGAAGCGCGAGCCCGGAGTTCGTCAAGCGCGGCATCGGCCGCCTCGACCAAGAGCCCCGGCGCTCCTCGGTCCTCAGCCTGAGCGGTCGCCGACATCATCGTGCGCTCGACCCAATCGGAGAAGGCGGCGGGGTCCTGTTTGGACGCCGGGTCGTAAGCGGCCTCGGTGATCTCGGCACAAGCGGCGAGGATGCGCCGCAGCCGGCCAAAGTCGACCACTCTCTTGGCGTAGGTAACTCCGTGTGCGATCGAAGGGACGGTGTTCATCACTCCGACGAGGTCACGGCCCTCGGGACGTGGCTCAACACCTTCGAGTGCGGCGTCGAGGGTCAGTGCGTCGATGGCCTCTCCCCGGCGTGCCAGGTCGAGAATGGCTGCGTAGGCGGTACCCCACTTGGGCGTGTAGAAATCCCCGGCGACGTATCGAGACGCCAGGGCAGCCCCGCGAAGACGTTTCTCCGGCACGGGTTCGTTGCTGAGATGCTCGCACCCGGGGCTCACCGTTCACCTCTGGGTCGCCGCTATCAATCCACCGTCGCCGGGTGCGGGGCGGTCATCTGGGAAAGGTCGCAATGGGCCGATCCCGAAGTCGAGGCCATCCGCCAGGCGATCATTCAAACCGCCACCTATGCCCCTTTAGCGTTGATGGGAGCGACCTGGTGACGTCTGCCCTTCCGACGGCGGTGTCACCTTCCCGGCGTTGATGTGGAACGGCTTGTCAACCTCCCACGCGAAGGTCCTCCTGACTGTCTTTTGGACGCGACGCACCAGAGGTGTGGCGCCTGATCGTTGTTGAGCAGTCGGAGGGGCCCCGGTGTCAACACGGAGCGCCCGGAACCCGAGGGGTGAGGACGAACGGTGTTGACGCCGGGGAGGAGGCTGCTACTCGTCTCCCCGTGCCGATGGCGGTGGTGGTCGTGCGAGCCATCGACGACGCGCCGGAGCGCAGTGGATCGGAGAACCGCCACGATGATGTACGCGAGTCGTGATCGCAGTAAAGCCATTCGCAGGTAGTTGCCTCTGAATCGGGGCGCCCGTGACATCGTCACAAGGAGCGATGGTGGGCGTAACGCCGGCGAGGATCGGATCTGCTGCGGCGGTGCTCCGGCGCGTCGTGGGCGGCTCGCTCAGACGCGGCGCCGATCGCGCGCTGAGCGAAGGGAAGATCACGGTGTCAGACCTCGGCCACCATCTCGGCCCAGAGGAAGCCGGCCAGCTCGCGGGCGATGGCGGCGGCCACGACGGAGCGCACGTTCTTGTGGGCAGCGAGTTGGCGGAAGCGGCGGGACAGACGGACCTGCGCGGCCCACGAACGGGCCACCGTCTTTGGTGGCAGACCTTGTTGGCGCTCTCTGATGCCCACTCCGACGCTGGGGCTGTGCTGGTAGGCCCAGGCCGCTTCACAGAGCTGGCCCCGCAGGTGGGCATTGCCGGCCCGGGTGATCGAGCCCCGACGCTGGGTGAGGCCCGTCGAGTTCTCCCCCGGCACGAGGCCCGTGAAGCTCATGAAGGGTCGGGCCTTGGGGAAGCGACGCCAGTCGAACACCTCGGCCGCCAGACACAGCGCGCCGATTCTTGTCACGCCCCGGTAGGCGCCCAAACGTGGCACTTGGTCACCGAAGGGATCCTTGGTGCACCACGGCACGAGGTCGGCCTCGACCGACTCGAGCGCGGTGTCCCGCAGCTTCACGGTGGCCAGGTAATGCGCGTAGGTGGTTGCGATGGCCGGATCGTCGAAGGACAACGTGGCGAGCCAACGTCGATGGCGTTCGGTCCACTTTGACCCTCCCCGCCACACGACACTATGGCGAAGGAGGAATCCGCTGAGCCGGTTGCGGGCCCGGGTGAGATCTTGGACCATGTCGCCGCGGGTGCGACAGAGGTCGCGCACTCCCTCTTGGGCGGGCGTCGGGATGGCGACCGCCGTGAGCTCGCCGGCTCGGTGCAACCCCGCCAATCGTCTGGCATCCCGGCGGTCGGTCTTCACACGATCGCCCGAGCCCTTCGGGATGAGGGAAGGGGCCACCACGTCGCAGCGCACCCCCATCGAGACGAGCAGGCGTTGGAGGTCATAGCCGGTCGGGCCCGCCTCGTAGCAGGCCCAGATCCCTTTCGGCTTCCCAAGTCGCTTGACCAGGCGTCGGACTGAATCGGCATCGTGGAAGATCCTGTCGACCTCGGCGGTGTCGCGATCGGGCGACAGCACCGCCACGGCTATTGAGTCCTTCGACACGTCCATCCCCAGGTGGACGAATCCTCGGTGGGCAATACTGGACACGGCTGGCTCCTTCCTCCGTATGTCGGCTCCATTCACCGACAGGTGAATGATCCACGTAAATGCGGATGCCGGAGGAGCCGGCCGTTCCATACTGAATTGGGGACAGGGGGCCGAGCCGTGCGACCCTTGATTTTGCAAGACTCAAGGTCGTGGAGACTGTCGATGTACCGCAAGAGGTCGCCCGCCTGCGTCGCCAATTCGCCGACCAGGTTGAATCGCTCGACGAGACGGCGTGGAATGCCGAGTCTTGGTGCACGGGTTGGCGGGTGCGTGACGTGCTCGCCCACCTCGTGCTAGGCGCTGAGATGACGCCTCTGGCACTCACACGCATCCTCCTTCGAAGCGGATTGCGACCAGATCGAGCGGTGAGCAACGCGGCCAAACAACTCGGTGACCTGCCCGTCGCTGAGCTAGCCGATCGTCTTTGCATGGCGGCCGAGGGGGGATTCCGTCTCCCCGGATTCCCCGAGGCGATGGGCTTGGGTGATGTGCTCGTGCACAGTGCTGACGCGCTCCGGCCGCTCGCTCTCGATGTGGATGCGCCGCTGGCCGTCACGGCCCTTGTCCTAGACGCCTATTGGCGGAGAGGTCGAATGCTCGTCCATGCCGAACCTCAGCGGGGTCGCCGCCTGGTGGCGACGGATCTCGATTGGACCAAGGGAAGTGGTCCCGAGGTGCGAGGCAAAGCCATAGACCTCGTGCTTCTGGTGTCGAACCGACGCCAGGTTCTGCCATGTCTTGAAGGACCCGGGTTAGCTGGGCTGTAGTCCGAGGTGCGGCACATAGCCGGTGTTCGGGGGCACCCCACAGGGCGTACGGACAATGATGAGCACCGGTCGGTTCAGCCGGTGATCAACTCGTTTCTCGGGTAGTCCTCGTGCAGCAGCGCCGTAGCCTGTTGCGATCCGACCAGCGGGAGACCGTCGATTTCAAGCAAACCGAGCTGGACGAGCATCGAGCCCTGATCCCAGTAGATGCGCTCAAATGCGATCTTTCCCTTCTCAAATCCCACGACGGCCACATGCGGTAGTTCCACCCTGCGACCCGTTGGGGCGAGTCCCGGAAGGATTGCATCCATGAGGACGTCGTGGGTGAACCTCACGATGAATTCGTCGATCACCATATTTTCAGTAGTCGTTCGGGAGATCCGCTCGACGGAGAGATCGGAAGGCCATTTTCCTATGAAGTGGTCTCTATAAAAGTCGTGCAGCGCGTCTTTGCCTCTGGCACCAGTAACTACCGGCACATGAGTGAGGCTCGGCGAATCAGCCATGGTCTCCATCGCCTTGTCGGCGTCTCGCAGCTCAAACTCTGCTGACATGTGGGCGTCGAAGACGGCCCCGAGATCACATTCCGCAGCTGCTGTCATCGGGGTCTCCAATCGCATGAAAGTCCGAAGGCCTGAATCCATCGTGACGACGATACTCCTCCGCAGTCCGACCAATGTGGGCCTGATTTCATGACAAATTTCGCTCGATCCTGCGCGTGCGCCCGATTCAGATAGCCACGGACCGGCGAACTGGGGCAGGGGCATAGTTCTACGCTCTTGCACCTGTGGCAGATGACGCTCAGGACCTCAACAGGATTACGAGCCGCCTGGCGCTGATTCTTTCGGGCGTGCAGGCAGCTTCGGTCGTCCATGACGGCCAAGCGGTTCGGACGGGCGCTTCCGAGCTACTCGCCGAGATTGAGCCCCTGCAACGCCAGGGACGCGAATCTGGAAACCCTGAGCTTCTCTGGTACTCGCACCTACCCGGGTCCGGGGCTGGTATCTGGCTCGTTGAATCATCTGCCAACTCGATGCTGGAGCAACTCAGCTCATCGACACCAGATTGGGACCAAGTCGGGGCAGCGGCGAGCTTCGCTGACAGCGGGGTACAGCAGTTCCAGGATGCAATCAACGGTCGGACGTTCAGCGACGAAGAGTTGGACGATGGCGTAGCCTGGACGATCACACACATTGAAGAGCGATTACAGGAGAAGGACTTGCCTCTTGGCAGTCGCGAGAGCCTGACGGAACAGCTCCGTGTCCTGAGGGAGAGGTATCAGAAGTAACGCAGCGGAAGCGCCCTTGTCCCGGCGTTTGGGGACGCGGTAGCTACCCGACGAGCCGCCACCCGCCGCCTCGTCCGGGTATTCTGGTAGTGGCCGCTGGCCGCAGAATGGCCACAGGGTCTCTACAGGAGGTGTCGACGATGACGCTGACCAACAAGGCCGTGGTACCGCTCGGAAACGCGGACCGATTCTTCATCGGGGGCGAGTGGGTCAAGCCGTCGTCCGAGGCCAAGATCGATGTCATCGACTCGGGAACCGAGAAGATTTTCTTCCGCGTGCCGGAGGCGAAGGATGGCGACATGTCGCGGGCCGTGGCCGCCGCCCGCGAGGCCTTCGACCGGGGTCCGTGGCCCCGCATGAGCCACGTCGAGCGGGCCGGGTACCTGCGAGCGCTGGGGGCCGGTCTGCAGGAACGGGTGGGGGATGTCGGGCAGATATGGCCCCGGGAGTCCGGTGTTGTGCACGCCTTCGCCGAAGTGCTCGCGGCCGCCTGGGCGAGCGCATTCGGCTACTACGCCGGGCTGGCCAACACCTTTCCGTTCGAGGAGCAGGTGACCCCGTGGATGGGCGAGTTTGGATTGATCGTGCGGGAACCCGTCGGCGTGGTGGGGGCAATCATCCCCTGGAACGGTCCGCTGGTGATGATCACCTACAAGGTTGCCCCCGCCCTGCTCGCCGGGTGCACGGTCGTGCTCAAATGCTCCCCCGAGGCGCCCGGTGAGGCCTACGTACTGGCGGAGATCGCCCAGGCGATCGGATTGCCGGCCGGGGTGTTGAACGTGGTCACCGCCGATCGTGAGGTGTCGGAGCTGCTGGTCAGGGATCCCCGGGTCGACAAGATCACGTTCACGGGGTCGACGGCGGCAGGACGGCGGATCGCGGCGATCTGTGGTGACCGCATCGCCCGCTGCACCCTGGAGTTGGGGGGAAAGTCGGCGGCCGTGATCCTCGACGACATCGATATCGCCACCGCGGCCGGTACCCTCGCCGCCAACGAGTGCTTCGTGTCGGGGCAGGTCTGCTCTTCCCTCACCCGGATCGTCGTCACCCGGAACCGGCACGACGAATTCGTCGACGCCCTGACCCAGTCCTTCGCCCAGGTCCAGGTGGGGGACCCGTTCGATCCCCAGACTCAGATGGGCCCGCTGGCGTCTCGGCGCCAGCGGGACCGGGTCGAGGGCTACATCGCAAAGGGCCTCGCCGAGGGGGCGACCCTCGCCGCCGGCGGCGGTCGCCCGAAGCACCTGGACCGTGGCTGGTACATCGAGCCGACGGTGTTCGGGAACGTCGACAACTCCTCCACCATCGCTCAGGAGGAGATATTCGGCCCGGTCCTCAGCGTCATCCCCGCCGACGACGAGCAGGACGCCATCGCCATCGCCAACGACACGATCTACGGATTGAACGCCTCGGTGTTCACCAACGATGTGGACCGGGCCCGCGACGTAGCCCGGCAACTGCGCTCGGGCACGGTCGGCCACAACGCATTCCGTACTGATTTCACTATGGCGTTCGGTGGCTTCAAGCAGTCGGGGATAGGACGCGAGGGGGAACCGAAGGGCTGCTTCCGTTCCTCGAGACCAAGTCGGTGATCCTCGAGGGCCGTCCGGCAGGTTACAAAACCGAAAGCTAAAGTCGTCGCCGCCCCTTGCGCATTTTCCAAGCAACGACGAGGCACCAGGCACCCGGATCGGGTCTCGAAGAGGTGGTGTGGGGGGTGACGGTGGTGAGCTGATATCGGCGACCCATGCGTACGGGTGCCCCACTCGTGCCGCAGGGTGGCACCCAATCCCGGCGACGCTCCTATCACTTGTCAACCCCTCTATGGGGGTCGGGAGTGAAAACAGCGGACAGAACATTCATGAGTCACTCGAGGTGAGGACAGGCTCTTATCTGGTCACGCGTTTTCGAGATCGGTGGGCCCGGGCTGTGGGTCGGCTAGTCGCTGGGAAGTCAGCCCCGGAGGGCGACAGAACTGGGGAGAGCCAGACCGACAGCCCGGGGACTCAGCCGCGAGGCAGGTAGCGATACACCTCGCGGGCGACGTAGCGCTTCAAGATCCGGATGACCTCGTGCTTGGTCATGCCCTCTTTGACGCGGCGTTCGAAATAGACCTGGGTCCGTGGGTCGTGCGCGATGCGGACCATGACGATGCGCCACAGCGCGCTGTTGGCTTGGCGGTCGCCACCGTCGTGGGCCGTAACCCTGCCGCTCGTCTTGCCCGACCCCTTCGGGATGGGCGACACACCGCAGAGGTGGGCCCAGGCGGCTTCTGAATGCAGACGCTCGGGGTTGTCGCCGGCTGCCATGACCAGTGCGGCGGCGGTGTCGGGGCCGACGCCGAAGAGGTCCAAGCAGTCGGGCACGGTGGCGTCGAGGAGGGCCTCGATCCGCTGCATCGAGCTCTGCGAGCTCGTCGTCGAGGGAGCTGATGCGATGGGCCAGCGAGGACAAGGAGGCTTTGGTGGCGGCGGTCACCGGATCGGGTGATCGCGTCGGCCGGAGCTTGGTTCCTTCGGCCACCAGAGCCGGGACCGACAGGCCCTTGAGGCGGCAACGGAGCTGTTCAGGAGCGGTGAAGCCGAGATGGCGCATCTGGATCAGCGCCTTGACGCGGGCCTGGCGGGCTGAGCGTTTGGCGACGACGAGGACCCGGATGGCCTCGACGGCGCCGTCTCTCGACTTGGGCGCCGGTGGCCCGACCACTGAGGGCGGCTCGGGCCGCCTCGATAGCGTCGAGGGGATCGGACTTGCCGCTCGACGGCGCTTCTGGCGGTTCGGCCGGTCGACCTCGATGACCTCGACGCCCACCCGGCGCAGGTAACGGGTCAGCCCTGAGCCATACGAACCCGTGCCCTCGATGCCGATCTTGGTGACGTCACCGAAGGTCTCGAGCCAGTCCAGCAGCGCCTTGTAGCCGGCCGAGTTGGTCTCGAAGCGCTCGGTGCCGAGCAGCCCGCCGAGCGGATCGAAGGCAGCAGCCACATGGACGTCGAGGTGGGTGTCGACACCACCAGTCACACCACGCGCAGCTTCTACGATGGTCATGGTCATCCCTTCTCTTAAGGTGTTGAGGGATGGCACGGCCGTTCCGGATCGGAGCGACGGGCGGTCTGGGTTGTTCGTGCAACCCGGACCAATCACCCCAACTCAGAGACGGGACGTGCCGTCTTTCAATGTGCGGCTGGAAGGTCTCGGTCGACGACGTCTTGCAACGTCACGGGATTTCAAGTCAGGCCGAACACACCAGCACTCCCGAAGCTATTCAGGACCAGCAATCAAGCGGTGGACCCTCAGAGAAGTATCAATGGACTGGGGCAGTCTTTCGACGGGCGACTCAGACGCCCAGCTAGTCGCTCAGTGGCCAGAAGTCGACTTCAAGCTCCACGTTGCCGGGAAGAGCAGCACGTAGCTCTGTTTCCAGTCGAAGTGCTTCTCTCGACCAACGGTCCCGAGCCTCATTACTTCTCCAACGACCGGATGGGTCGAAGTTGGCATCGAACTCGTTTTGCCACTGAGCCAAGCGGTCAAGCAGGTGCGGGGGCAGATTGAGAGGCTCAACGTCCCGTCCCCAATGCGGAAGGTCCACGCTGTAGTCGGGCATGAGTTTCAGGGGACCCGACCGAGCACGGCGTTGCGCCTCCTGGAACGCAGCCATTTGTTCTTGGGAGAGAGGCATCTTGGCGCCCGAAAGTGGAGCGACTGCTTCCCATCGTTGCTCCTTCACGACATCGAGTATTGCAGGACACCTGGTGCCCCCAAAGTGCCTGATTGAGACTTTGAGCAGACCCTGCGGCTGATCCGTAGCGTTTAGAGGTCCCGACGGGCTGGCTCTCTTAAGTGCCTGCCGCCGGTCTAGCCGGCTGGCTTTCTAACGAGATGCCACTCGTCTGGATCTCGCCGCGAGTGGCTCAAAAGAGGAGTGTGTGCACCAGATCCAAATCAGGAGTGCCCTCGCGGTTGCCCATCAACCAAGAGGAGGTGCTCATGTCGGTGATCATCGGGGTCGATCCCCACAAGGCGAGCCACACGGCGGTGGCCATTGGAGGCGATGAACGCGAGGTGGCCAAGGTCACGGTCCGGGCGACGTGTCAACAGACAGCGAAGCTGCTGGCATGGGCTGAGCCGTTCGAGAAGCGCACCTGGGCCATCGAGTCCGCCGGTGGGCTCGGTTACCTGTTGGCCCAACAACTCGTCGATGCCGGTGAGGTGGTTCTCGACGTCCCACCCACATTGGCGTCGAGAGTCCGGGTGCTCAGCACCGGTCGTTCGGAGAAGAACGATCCCAACGACGCGTTCTCGGTCGCCATCGCCGCCTTGCGCTCGAGGAATCTTCGCACGGTCGAGCCGGCCGACCACACCGAGATCATGCGACTCCTGGCCAAGCGCAATCACGATCTGGGCCGGCTACGGGCCAAGCTCATCTGCCGGCTCCACAACGCTCTCGCCGACCTCTCACCGGGAGGAATTGCCAAGGAACTCTACGTTTCTGACGCCAATCGGCTCCTCGGCTCTTTCGAGCCGGCCACCCCCATCGAGCACATGCGCCACGAACTCGCGCTCGAGCTCGTCGCTGACGTGGCGCGCCTCGACGAGCAGATCAAAGAGTCGCATCGTCGCATCCGCACCGCCGTGCGGGCGTCGAAGACCTCGCTCACCGATCTGTTCGGCGTGGGCCCGGTCCTCGCCTGCTCGTTGATCGGCTACAGCGGCGACATCCACCGCTTTGCCAACCGAGACAGCTTCGCCGCCTATGCCGGGATCGCTCCGGTCGAGCACTCCTCGGGGGGTCGGGTGTTCCATCGGCTCTCACTGCGTGGCCATCGTCGCCTCAACAACTCCATCCACATGGTGGCGATCTCCCAGATCCGCCAGCCCCACTCAGAGGGTCGGGCCTATTTCGATCGCAAGGTCGCCGAGGGCAAGACCAAGCGAGAGGCGCTGCGTTCGCTCAAGCGCCACGTGAGTAACGCCGTCTACCGACAGCTGCTTCTCGACGCCCGATAGGGGGTCCGGGAGGACACTCAGGGACGACTCCATGCCTGCGTGACCGGCTCTTCACCCTGCGCAACCGGCTCTTCGGCGAAGTCACTCCCGAACCCAGAGAAACCCTACGCCGTCGTGCCCTTGTGCGACGGCTCGATTCGTCGCGCCCTGAAGTTCTGGAAATAGGGGTCTTGACTCAAAGAGGATTCGTAAACGGCTAGGCCCTCCGCCCCGGGTCCGCCCTTTCCGTCCGCCGTCCTGGTGCTCGCCTTCGGCTCCGCCCGCCCGGCTGGCTGGGTCCGTTTCCGGCCTCCTCCCCGCCTGGGCTTTGTCCGCGCTCGTTCCGTGCGCGCGTCCTGCGGTGCGTCGTGGCCCCTCTCTCCCCACATTCGCTGAGGGAGAAGGCAAGGGGACCCCGCGGAAACGGGACGGAATCCCCGGCGCGGGGGCCGGGTCGGGCCCACCGGGACCGGGGCCCGAGGGGCGGCGGTGTGGGGTCATTGGCGGACAGAAAAGGTCGACGACCCTGTCCTATGCGAATCGAATCCACTTTGGGGCTAGATCGCGAAGCGTCTTTGGGGCTAGATCGCGTAGCGTCGGTCAGGCTTGGCACCGGCCGCTGAGACTGGTCGCGTGGGCTCGGACGCTCAAGCCTCGATGGCTAATGTCGGGTATCCCTCCTCCTTTGTTGGACGAGGTCACCTGGCCTGGCTGACGGTTCAGAACAACGGCATTCACTCTTCGATGATCCCTTGCATGCGCTCGTGCTCCAAGTAGGGCGGGTACTTGAAATCGGGATCGAGCTCGGGGCTGTGGAAGAGCACGCCACGGGCATTGGTGAACACCTCGAGGCCCCATTTCCCGTGGTACTCGCCCATACCCGAGTTCCCGACCCCGCCTCGGGCAGCTCGGGAACGAGCGGATGAAGCGCAGAGTCGTTCACACAGGCATCTCCTGAACGCGTGGCCCCGAGGATCTGCTCGGCAACGTTTTCGTCCCCGGTGAAGACGTACACCCCGAGTGCGCTGGGACGGCTGTTCACCAAGTCGATGACGGCCTCGGGAGACACCTCGTCCCAATGGTTCGGTCCCGGCCACCGAAAACGATCAATGCTGCCAACTGCGAGATACGTCTTGGCCAATGGAACTGTGTATGCACCTCCTAGGGAAGGTAGACCACAGCCTGCCACCGTCCCGTCATCTCCGCCCGGCACAGCGCGGTGCCGGCCCGCACGCACCAAGCGATGACATCGTCTTCGTTCACGGCCACCGGGGTCCGCACGAGCAGGCCTCGTCTGGCATGGTCCTGGCGCACCAGCCAGCCGTCGGGCAGGGTCACGCCGGCCTCGGCCAACCGCGCCACGGCCTTGCCCCCGGTCGGGTGCATGATGCCGACCGTCAGCCCCTCGGTGTCGCGCCGATCCCGCCTGGGCGGCATCACGGTCGTCATCGTGACCGGCGCCGCCTGATTGCCGAAGAACGCGAAGAGCCCGGCTCGCGGGTGCACGTCGGCCGCGTCCTCGTCGATCCCGGGCATCAGGTTGACCCAGCCGCCGGAGGCATCGCGGCAGCATGCGCAGCGCGTCGGCGACGCCCGCTAGCTCGGGCGGCGTGAACTCGATTGTCTTCGTCTTTCGCCCGCTGCTCATCGGCGCAATCCTGACACCAGCCGCTCGACGACCTCGGCCGCCGGGCGAGCCTCGGCCTGCCGGAACGACGTCCCCGCGTACAGGCTCAAGTGCTGCGGGTCGCCGGACCGGGCGGCCGCGGCGCGGAGCGGACGGGTCGCGTTGTTGATCTCGGGGTAGGCGGCCGGCGCGCCGGGATGGTCCAGCACCATGGCGTTCAGGAGGGCCCGGGCCCGCCGGCCGCTGAAGGCACGGGTGACGGCGGTCTCCCCGAAGGCGCGGGCAGCGAGGGCGTCTTTCTGCGTCGCCGGAGTCCCGCTCTCGGGGCAGCGCAGAAAGGCCGTCCCGACCTGGACCAGGTCGGCGCCCCGGGCCAGCAGCTCGGCGACGTGGTCGGGCCCACCCACCCCGCCTGCCGCCACCAGCGGGACCAGCGTGCGACGGCGCACTGCTGCGAGGAGCGCCCGGACCGGCCGGTCCTGGTCGGCGCGGTCGTCGTTCGCCAGGCTGGCCCGGTGTGCCCCGGCCTCCGATCCCTGGAGACACAGAGCGTCCGGCGCCACCCCGAGCGCCGAGACCGCCTCCTCGGGCGTCGTCACGGTGAGGAAGACGGCGGAGCCCGCCGCCTGCAGGGCGCGGACAACATCGAGCCTCGGGGAGACCGAAAGGTGGGCTCACGACGGCCGGCGCCGCCGCCAGGACCGCCTCGACCTTGCCGACGTTGCCGTCGTCGTTCCACGACGCCTCGCCCACGGTCACCCCGAGGGCGGCGGCATCGGGCTGGAGCTGTGCCAGGTATGCGGCCAGACCGGCCGGGTCGGCCGTGGGGTGACCCGGGACGAAGAGGTTCACCCCAAACCCGTCGACGCCGGACGCCCTGACCGCGGCCATTTCCTCGGCCAGTCCGACCACCGTCTTGTACCCGCCGGCCAGGAAGCCCAGCGCGCCCGCCCCGCCGCCGCCACCACGAGCTCGACCGTCGACGGTCTCCCGCCATCGGCGCCGCCACGAGCGGCCAGCGCGTAGAG
>CAVWKG010000023.1:0-27594 GCA_963755375.1 uncultured Acidimicrobiaceae bacterium
CCAGTTCAGAGGCACTTTTTGACCCCGAGAGCGGGGGACCACAGAAGCGAAGGGGACCAACGGGGACCAACGTTTCCCCGTTGCGGAGCTACTCGTAACAACCGTGGCGAGCGGACACACCCGAGGTCTAACTTGGCGGCCCGATGACGAGTGGCCACGACGACAACGGAGTGGAGGCGCAAGAGCGCGCCGAGCTAGCGGGACTCGTTGCTGAGCTCGCCCAGTCGCTCGCAGACTTCGCGCACCGGGTCGCCGAAGCGGTGGCCCCAGTATCCGAGACAGTGGCCCCAGTCATCGAGTGCGCAAAATCCATCGCCGAGACAGTGGCCTCAGTCGGCGAGGCCTTTCGCGCCGCGGCTGAAGATGTCGCCAAGTCGGAGCTCGATCCCGACGAGTGCATGGAACTCCTCCGGCACCCTGCCTTCGCCGAATGGCGTCACCTCGCCGGCCGTCTCTCGATCTTCAGCCCCGAGGGGCGAGCCTTGCTCGCTCTTCTCGTGCGGCGCTTTCGCTCCCTGCTCTCTCTCCTCGTGCGCCGCCGCCGCTCTCAACGCTCTCTCGCCGCACTCCTCGCCAACGCTGCTCGCCGGGAGCTCCGCCGCATCACCCCCGTCGCCGTTGTCCCGCTCACCGGGGCACGGTGGTCGCACGCCCCGCCGCTCGCTTGCACCTATCCCCGGGTGGCCGCTTAGCGCCTAGCGCCTTCGCCGACCTCCCGGGGCTGTCCCGACGAGGTCTAGCGAAAGTGAGGGGCGACGTGCCCACGAAGAAGAGCGCCACCGCGAAGCGGGCGCCAGTGAAGAGAAGTGTGACCAAGCGCCAGGCGCCGGCGAAGGCGCCGAGCGAGAAGAGCACCAGTGTCGAGTCGGTCCCGCGTATCGCGTACAAGCAGGCCGAGCTCGCCCGGGCCCTCGGCGTGTCCCGGTGGACTGTGGGCGATCTTGTCGCTTCCGGGGAGCTCGGGACGATCCGGGTCGGATCGCTCCGGCTGATCCCGGCAAACGAGGTCGACGCCTACATCCGCCGACACGCCCAGCGGGCCGGAAAATGAGCTCGCCCCGGGTCCAAGAGAACCCGGGACGGAGCCACGACGAGGAGAACCGTACCGCGAGCATGTGTCATCGGGTGGCGGGGAGTACCTCGCCGAGCTCGATCGCTTCGTGAGCGAGCGCAGGCCGCGGCACGGCGTGGTTGAGGGGGACGACTCGTGAGGGTGCTGAGCGATCTCGACCTCGCCGAACGCGGACCGTGGGCACTCCTGACGCGCCTAGTCGCCCACATGAGAGCCCGTGAGCTCCCCGACGGGCGCGACGTGCTCCTGGTGCTCCTTGTCCTCGTCGCTCACGCTTCGGAGCGGACGTGGGAGGCGTGGCCCTCGCTGGCGCTCATTTGCGAGGAGGCGGGAGCGATGAGCCGCCGCCGAGTGATCGCCGCGCTCGACGCGCTCATCGAGGCAGGACTCGTGGCGCGGATCGCGTCGGGCGGCTCGCACCGGCCAGCGCGCTACCGGCTCCTACCGCACGAAACGAGCCCGAGCGAGGTCGACGCTTTCGGTCCGCTCCAGGCACAGGAGCGGACCGAAAGCAGTCCGGCCTACCGTCCGGCCTACCGTCCGGCTTACAGTCCGGCTTACGGTCCGGCTTACGGTCCGCTCCAGGCACGGACTCGGGACGCGAACGAGAACAGAAACAAGAACAGAACTTCGCCAAACCCGACGAGCGACAGCTCGGGCGAACTCGGCTCCCGAGGACGTGGGACGAACCCCCGAGCGAAGCGAAGGGCGGCTCGCGCCGCCGAACCGCTCCCCGACGCCGCCCCACCCGGAGAGATCGCCGAGAACGTCGAAGCGATCCGCCAGTTGCTCAATGGTCGTCCACGCCCCGAGCTCGACGAGCTCCGCAGATCTCGCACCCCAACCCGACCCAGCAGACAACCCGAGGAGGCACCCGCCCATGAGTGACCAGACCGAATCCACGGCCGTCGTCCCCATCGAGGTCTCCCGGCCCGCCGGCTTGGCGGCCCGGGTCGAGCGAGACACCTTCGGCGTCCTCGGCGATGCCGTGCGCCTGGCCGACGTCATCTCCGACACCGAGCTCGTGCCGAACCCACTGCGGGGGCGCCCCGACGCCGTGGTCGCCGTCGTGCTTGCCGGTCACGAGCTCGGGCTCGGACCGATGCAGTCGCTCCAGACCATCGACTTGATCCAGGGACGCCCGTCGCTCTCGCCCGAGGGGATGCGAGCGCTCGTGCTCTCCCGGGGGCAACGATGACCCGGCGACCGCTGCGATGCTGCAGTGGGTCGTCGCACCCTCCCGCTGGTACCTAGCGAAGCTCGATCTCGTTGACTTGCCCGACCAGAGCCTTTGCCGCCAGATCTCTGCTGGCGTTGCCGCTGTGGCCTTGACCGGCAACTTCTTGGTGCGGTTTTCAATCCCGATGGACGGCGTCGTAATCCAAGAGGACTTAGCGGAGAGAGCTTCGCACCTCCGTAAGTTGCGTCCGGTCGAGCGAGGTGCCTTCCTTGCGGTACCTCCCCAGTCACGGAGTCCTCGAATCGTGCCGATGATGCCAACGTCACCCACCTCGTCCCGAATGTGCTACTCGAAGTGGATGTTCCCTGGAGTGACGCTCGATCGTTCATGTTGGCTTCGGTGCCCCCAATGGTCACTGCGATGCATCTGCACCAATTGCCGGTATTCGGGGAGGGCTCGTTCGTCCGGCAAATAAACCAGGAGTGGTTGAGCGGCGGAGTGATGGGGGGCGGTCAGACCTATCTTCATCCTGGTCCGAGTACAGCGAAACCGACACTCGGCAGGGAGCAGTTCGCCGCGACCTGCAACACTTCGGAGAAGTTGGCGAAATATCGAATCGACGCTCCGAGAAGTCAGATGAACTTGCCCTCCGGCGGTTCTCACTCGGATGCAGCCGACAGGATCCGTCGGACGCACTGGTCAACTTCGTAATTGTGTTGGAGGCGTTG
Organism: uncultured Acidimicrobiaceae bacterium; assembly: GCA_963755375.1. Lineage (GTDB taxonomy): Bacteria > Actinomycetota > Acidimicrobiia > Acidimicrobiales > RAAP-2 > Bog-473. The sequence continues at coordinate 2,981 of CAVWKG010000023.1, forward strand.
CTGCTGCCAGGGCTCAGCCGTTCGGAGATGGCTTTTCGCTTTCGATTGCACGGCGCTCACTACATGGCGGCGTTCCCTGGCGAGCGCAGCGGAATCGAGCGTCAACTGAGGGAGCTCTACGACGTACGTTCAAGCCTCGTCCACGGGGGCGCGCCGCCAAGTCCCGAAAGTGTCGCATCGGCAGTGGAACGAGCACGGTGCTCGCGGCGCGGGGCTACTGAAAGCTGTCGACGAGGGCTTCCCCGACGAGCATTCTTCCAGCGACTCTTACTCGGGGAGCCCTGACGCACACCTAGCCCCGGATGCCGGTGATGCTCGCGACGTGCCGGGCAGAACATCGCAAGGTTGGTTGAATTGGATCCCCCAGTCGATGCCCCACCGCCGGGATCCGCGGCGGCGTCTTCGGCGCCTTGCCCCCGTGGGGCTCGGCTGGTGCCGTGGACGTGTCGCCGAACGGGCACGAGCATGCTCGTCGCCCCGAGCGTGCCAGCGCCGGCAGGCGGCGGGGGCCAAGTCGATCGGGATAGTGGTTCGGGCCGGGGTGGGGGGACGGTTCGCATAGGGGGTATCACCTACGGGGTGCGTGCCAGGGTTCGTGGTGGGGTAGGCATAAGAGGGATGGGGGTGAGGGGGCTCGCATGGGTCGAGACGTAAGCATGCGTGGTCGTGTGCTGCTCGACGTCGAGACTCGCCGAGTAGATGATCGAGTAGGGCGTGCCTGCTCGTCGAACACGACAGCGAACGAAAGACTTTCGCGTCGAGCCCGTGGACGAGCCGAGCACACGACGAGCGACGAAAACTTGACGCGGCAAGATATTTGCGGGTTTCTTCGGGGTGGGATTGCGTGGCTGCATCGTCGGTGCGGCCGGCGAGCACGCCGACTCGCTAGCACTCGATACCGCGTGGCGAGCTCTCCTCGACGGGCCGACGACGACCACCGACGTCGGCGTGCTTGCCGACGGGCTCTCGATCCAGGTCCGCGGCACGACCCGCCGGGGCGGGCGCCTCGTCATCAGCGAGCACGGCGACCCGGGCGCCGCTGAACGTGCTCGCCCGAGTCGATCGGGGATCTCGGTACCCATCAGTCGACGGCCAGCTCGCACAAGATGAGCGTTCCGGAAGACTCCTCGACACCGTGCAACACAATCCGTCGGACACCGTCGGTTGGAAGAGCGGATGACTCCCGACTCTTCCGGGCCTCGCCGACCTGCGTGGCAAACCGCTTGGACGGGAGCCACGGCAGATCGACGGCACGGTTCACAACCCAGAGCGAGCCGCCGTTGACTAGTTCCATCATCCCGATTTGCGTCGCGGCGTCGACCCGAAGCGGAGCGTGGATCCCGGGCGTTTCGATCCACACTTCGACAATCGACGACGAGGCAGTCGTCGGAGCCGGCACCCGAATCACCGAGTCCGGCTGTTCCGGAGCATCAGCGCGCAGTTCGCTATTCGACAAGATGATCTGGACAGGCCGCTGCCAGCCCGGCACGAGCTCGGGATGATGCTCCCAGCGCTGAAACAGCCGATCTTTGGGGTCGATTCCTGCCATTGGCGCGCCACGCTCGGCCGTTAATCCGTGCTGCCAAACTCCGCTCTCGTGCAGGCTCACCTTGACCTCGGAGAACCTCGATCGAGAGCCGATGTAGATATTGGTGGTCTTCAGACGAGTCTCTACCCGCCAGGCTTCAGACGCACGATCTTGCGCGTCGACGACTTGGAAACGCATCGCCTTCCCTGGTGGAAGTCTCGTCCAGTCTGTCCGCTGCACTCGATCCGACTCTATCTCCGGAGGTGGGCGGGATCCGGGTCGTTGAGGTCGTCGGGTGGGGCGTGGGGCCGATCGGTGGGGCATGGGGGGAGCACCCGAGTCGGTGCATGGGGGGTGTCACCGATCGGGGGATGGGGATGGTGGTACGGGGGTGCCAGGGGGGTGAGGGGTGAGGCGAGTGCACGCACGCACGCTCGACGACGAGCTCGACGAGAAGAGATCACAACGCGTGGTGCCTACCTCGTCGCCGTCGAGCCAAGCGAGAGAGCGAATGAACACGACGACGTCGAGCTCGACGACGCGAAGAGAACGATGTCGAGCTCGACGAGCCGAGCCGCGAAAACCCGGGCGGCGTTTCTTAAGTCCGCGAGTCCCGTGGCTGCAGCCACACCGAGATTTCCCCCACCCAGCCCAAAAAGTACCGAAACGGCCGTGAACGCACCCCTTGTCGCCAGGCGTCACAATGCCGCCCGAATACGCCCGAAATCGCAGCAGGACGCCGTTGGGGGATCCTGCGCACCAGGCCCCTGCTGGCGCTCAGATCCTGCGTTGGTGCCCGGTCGGCGATCCCCGGTCGGCGCGTGCGCTCTCGGTAGGGTCGTCGTTGCCCAGGCGACGCTAAGCGGGGCATCTTCAGCGTGACGTCGCCCCGATCCGGCGGTGTACGGGGATACCCCCGGGCCTTCAACGGGGGCGATTCTTGGTCCCGATACCTGCCGTGATAATGAGGACAGCCGCCTCGGCATCGACGTCGGCTGTGTGCCAAACCCCAGGAGGATTGATCACCGCCTCGCCCTGATTGAGCACAGCCGACCGAACTTGTCCATTAATTTCTTGGAGGAGTGTGATGGTTCCCGCTGTGCACACAACCAACTCTTCCCCTAACGGGTGCATCTCCCAGGACTCCCACGACGCTGTGTATCGGTGCATCGAGACGAGTCGCCCCTCGACCCCATCGGAATCTGTGCGTGCTTCATAGCGCTCGTACCACTCAAGGTTGCCGGTGAACGGCTCCTGGGGAACCACCCTCGCTCCGAGACCCAAGTGGACTGGATTCGTTTGAAGGTTGAAGACGGCGTCATCCATGACGTAAGTGTGACGATGTGAAAATGCGTTGTCTACCAGAGCCACCCTCCCGGCGTTCGAGGACATACCACAGGATCCCTACCCTTTCGGAAGCACGACGTCGGCGATGCTCACAGTGAGGGCGTCAGCTTGTTCGCCGGAGTTGTTGTACGGGTCGTTGCCGTTGACGAACACGACGATCGTGGCGTGACGCGAGGGAGAATAGAAGACCTCATCGACGTAGCCCTTAACACCACCGTTGTGCCCGATCAGCGGACCTAGGCTGTAGAGACCGAGTCCGTAGCGAACTGGAAGCGACGGGGTTCCCGTTTGAGTCGGCAGTGGAGCGACATTGCCCACGAACCAACTGGACTGCAGCCGCTTGGCCGCCAGGGTCGCCGACAGGAGCTCCCCATTGCTCAGTGCCTGGGCCCAAACCGCCATGTCACCCACGGTGGAGACCATGGCACCCGCGGCCCCGAGGTTGGACAGGTCGTAGAGAGGGATCCTCTTGGGGGACCCGTGGCCGATGAGGTAGTCGAGAGTCGAGGGACTCGGCAGTGTGCTCGATGTCGAGTAGCTGGTTTGATCAAGGTGCAGGGGCTGGATGATCTGCGAGGTGATCAGGTTGCCGATCGTCTGATGGGTGATGGCCTGGGCGATGATCCCCAAGATGATGTAGTTCGTGCTCGAGTACCCAGGCGTGCCCGGTGGGCCGACCGGCCCGTGTGCCACGGCCATTCGGACGATCTGATGAGGCGTGAAGACCAGACGGCGGTGGCCAGAGATCTCGTCGATCAGTTGGGAGTCTGACTGATATTCGTCGTAGATGCCGCTCGTCATGTTGAGGAGCATGCGCACGGTTATTTGGTGAGCGTCTTGCACCCAAGGCACCCACTGGCTAATCGGCGCCGAGAGTGCCAGGAGACCTTCTTGCACGAGTCGGAGAATCACCGTCGCCGTGAAGGTCTTGGTCACACTGCCAATCGGAAAATGGTCCGCAAGAGTGAGGCGCTGGCCACTTTGGAGATCGGCTTCCCCATACACTTCCTCCCATTGGCCCTCACCAGGGACGGACACCCACACCATGACTCCTGGGATGTGGTACAAGCCGCGGACCTCTTTGACGAGGTCGTTGAGTCGAGATTGGGTGCGGGGAGGAAACGTATCGACGACTCCTGAACGAGGCTCCGTCTCAGGAGTCGCGCTTACGGCAGGAGCCAACGCCGCAGTGGCGACGCAGAACAGCGTCAAGACCGAAATGGTCGCTCCTACCCTCTGCATACGCCGAAAGTATGGACCGCCGACCGGGAAGCTGCCCTGCACCGTCAGGATCGCGCGATAACCGTCTCAGTCCCGGCAGCGTCGTACGGAGGCAGTCTGACGGCGTCCCTGGTGCGGTGGCAAAGGGCACGGAATCCCATATGCAGAAGGCGACGCCCTGGGGAAGCATGGCGGGATGGATTGCATCTTTTGTTCCATCGTGGAGGGAGCGACACCGTCATGGCGCGTGCACGAGGACGAGGTCACTGTGGCCTGTCTCGACATCGGACAGGTAACACCCGGACACACGTTGGTGGTACCGAGACGACATGCGCCTGACATATGGTCGCTGACAGAGGACGATGCGGCTGCCGTCATGCGATCCGTTCACCGCGTGGCAGCCCAACTCCGAAACTCACTGCGGCCGGTCGGTCTGAATGTGACCCAGTCCAATGGAACTGCTGCTTGGCAAGAGGTGGTTCACTACCACGTTCACCTTGTACCCCGGTACGGCAACGACGACCTCACGCCTCCCTGGCGACAGACCTGGCCATCTCAAGAGGAGTTAGCCGAGATTCATCGCAGGGCCATCCAGGGCTGACGGACGGCAGGACCTATGAACGGCTTGTCTCATACCCGGCGAACTTGTGACAGTTTGGCCAGCTAGGCAACGGGGCTTGACGCCAGAGCGGCGATGGCCCGATCGTGGGCTGATCCGTTTGTAAAGAGAGCTGGCCGAACCCCGCTAAGGGCGGTCGAAGTGTCAAGGTAACTGAATCGACCACCCGCGGCATGAACTGCGGCGGCGAACGCTGCGTAATCCCAAGCCGCTCCTTCAAACTGCAAGGACACCTCAACAAGACCCTCCATGACCATCACGGCAGCGTGCTGGGTCTGCGCGATGTAGTCACCAATCTCATGAAGTGGAGAGGCCAATCGACGCCAGCCAGCATCGACCGCATCAAGTGGAGGATGACAGCTCCACCGCAACCTCTCCCGAGTGTCACCAGATGAGACCTTCAATGACTGCATTCCTGAAAGTTCGTTACTGGTCCATGCTCCCTGACCGGCAGCACCCCACCAACGGCTCCTTACTGCGGGTGCACTTGTAACTCCCAGCGTGAGATCACCATCAACCTGGAGTGCGATCTGAGTACCCCAGGCGGCTCCGCCATGGATGAAGACTCTGGTCCCATCGATCGGATCGACAATCCAGCAAGTTGATGTATCGCCAGATTGACCGCCCTCTTCACCTAGAAAGCCGTCCTCGGGACGGTCGCGGGCCAAGACAATGCGAAGGTGTTCCTCTATTGCTTCCTCAACTGGAATGGTTGGCGAACCGTCCGGTTTGGTCGAATGGTCAAAGTTTCCCGCGAATACAGCCATGCTCATCTTGTCGGCGTCATCGGCCAACCTCAGTGCAAGCCGCAAGTCGGATATTCCATCCCTCACGACATCAGTGTTGCCGGTCTTTCGGAGGTGCGCCCAGTCCCGGCGGATTGGGATAGGTCGATCGAACGCCGCCTCGGATCTTCGGGGGCACCCTCTGTGGCCTGGCGAGCGGACTACGGTGGGATGGTCCGGGCGCAACCCGCCATTTCTTCAATGTGGACTACATCGTGGGGCGCGCCTGGGCGAATGTCCAGCGGTTGCCCTCCAGATCCTCCGCCACGTACATGGGCAGACCCCAGGGTGCATCGAGCTTTTGGATGATGGTCGCCCCTTGCTCCTCGGCGCGCAGAGAATGCTCCTCGATGTTCTTGACGTACACCCACGGAACGTGGGTGTTGACGCGGCCGCCCCCACCCTCGTCGAGCTTGAAGATCATGAGGGAACTGTTTCCAACACGGAACTCGATCCAGGGGTGCCCGTGCTCTCCCTCGGGCAGTGGATCGAGATCCTCCGGGAGGGGATCGGGGGACTCGAAGCCGAAGACCTTGGCGAGCCAGCGGGCAGCGGCTGCGGGCTTGGCGTAGGAGATGCCGAGCGCCAACCGGGCGATGTCTCGAACTTCATGGGGGGCAGCGTCGCGCTGCTCGCACCAGGCACCGAACCACTTGGGAACCACTCGGATCCAGGAGGTACCCCCCCGATCGACGCCGCCACCAGGGATCCGAGCAACCACCCGCACAGTGGTCGAGGCTCCAGCGGCCTGGAATGTCACCTCGGTACTTACGTCATCGAGCGAACTTTGCCAAGCCAAGCGACGCCCCGGCTCCCACACGGTGATCCGGGCCAGTTCGAGGGCGTCACCGGTCGAGTCGTCATAGACCTCTAGTAACCGGCCGCCGACGCCGGGTTCGCAGCGCATTGCCAGAACTCTGCCGCCCGCATGGTGGTTGATAGGCCCTCGCACCCACCAAAGATCCAACTCGTCGGTGAACGCTCTAAACGCCGTGTCCGGATTGGTGGCGACCTCTACCTCCGCCTCGATGGAGCGCTGCATTGCGATGTCGTTCGAGGTCATCGTCTTCCTCTGCTTTCGACGTGGGTCTTGAAGGCGTCGAGTTGCTCGTCCCAGTGAGCCTGGAGCTGGTCCAACCAGGCGCGTACCGCTACGACTGACTCTCCGCGCAGATGAAACACTCGCGCCCGGGCGTCGTCAGAGGGTCGCTCGTCGGCGACGACTCCCGCCTGGAGAAGCACACGCAGGTGCCTGCTCATGGCCGGAGGGCTCACACCTAACTCGTAAGCGAGTTCGCCAGCCCGGCGCGGCGCCCTGCTGAGAGCCTCAACTGCCCGAAGACGAGTCGGATCCGCTAGTGCATGCAACACCGGAGCCAACATGGTGTCCGTCTTGCGTGCCATTCAGACAATATTTATCCATATCGTTAACTAATGTCAAGAAGCTGACGGGCGACCGTGCCGATACCGCGGCCCTGTCGGGGTGGTTTCCACTCCCGGCACTGTTCGGGGGCATGCGGCTCGAACGATTCTCGAAGAGGACGACCACAAAGTCGTCCATGGCGTGGCCTCGATCTGTGGTCATGTGGATGCCCCTCCCCTAGACCTCTCGCTCGGCCACTATTCCAACCCGAGAGACGAAGATCCTCGGTGGGCGTCGTCAACCAGTCGGGCGATAACGCCGCACTTTGACGCCGCCATAAGCAAGTGGGGCATGCCTCCGATGTGCGTTCCTTAGGGGCGAGGGGGGTTTTAGAAACCTTCCGACGCCCGACCGGTCACCTTTGGCGCGTGCTCTCGACACACCGCCACGTACCAACTCTTGCCCTTCACGTCGGTCCAGTTCCCTTTCCCTGGCGGCGTCGCTTCTCAAGCGGTACCGGAGAGTCGAAACAGTTCCACCACTCCGGAGACGCCTTTCAGCTCGTGAGTGCCGAATGGTTCGAACTCCCTGGCTTGGCCGGTAGTGGCGCTGGTCACCGATGCTGTAACCACGATCTGACCAGAACCGGCGAGCCCCATCACGCGGGCGGCGATGTTGACACCGATTCCCGAGACATCGTCGTTCCGACGGTCAATATCACTGACATGAATGCCGATGCGCACGGCGAGCCCGTCGGCCCTGAGTTGGTCCCGGATTCGCTCGGCAGTCGCTACAGCGGCTCCCGCAGATGGCAAAAGAGCAAGAACGCCGTCTCCGGTCGTCTTGACGACCGTGCCAGCACAGTTCCCTACAGCTGCTCGGGCGACAGCGTCGTGGCGGTCGAGGAGGGATTTCCAGTGGTGATCTCCGAGTGACGCAGCGCGTTCGGTGGAGGCGACGAGATCGGTGAACAGGAGCGCAGTAAGCAGCCGCTCGGGCGGAGGTAGCCGCCTGTGGCCCACAACGAAGTCGGAGATCTCCGCCACGACGCTGTCGACGTCACCAATGAACGGGAAATGATCGGCGCCATCGAGTTCGACCGCGGTGGCGCCCGTGATCCGTGAGGCTGCTAGGCGCGCTGACTCGGGTAGCGCGTAGGTGTTGTCGCGACGGTAGAGGACCAGTGTCGGTGTCTCCACTTGCCCCAGAAGATGATCGCTGGGTCGGGATCGGAACACCGACTCCCAGATCCTGGCGGCCGTCGCCGGACTTGCTCCAGCGCGCCCGGCATGACGATACCAGTCACGAAACGACGCGTCCGCGGCCCGGGACGGAGCGATTTGCTCAAGGAACGAGTCCTGTCTGCCAGCGAGATTCTCGCGCAAGAGCGATAACTGGCTGGCGCTCCACTCGTCCCAGTCGTCCTCGGGAATCACCTTCGGTTGGTAGAGCACCAGCATCCGCAATCGCCCAGGGTGCTGCGCCGCGAATCGCGTCGCGATTCCGTAGCCGTCCCAGGCAAACACCACGCCCTGTTCTGCGCCCGTCGCCTCCACCACAGCCGAGAGGTCCTCGGACCATTGATCGAGGACAGGCCGCTCCCATTCGACAATCGGGTCGGATTGGCCGATGCCGCGGCGGTCGAAGACCACTACCTGGCCGAGGGAGCGGAGCCCTCGCAAGAGCCGGACAAACCCGGGGTCGTCCTCGAATACCTCCATCGGGATGAGGCCACCCGAGACCATGACGATGACGATCTCGGTGGCAGCCTCGGTCTCGGCGTCGAGCACCCGGTAAGCCACGTGGGTGCCATCCTCGGCCTGTGCGTACCCGACCTCAGTCACAGGACCAGCATCGCGCCGTTATCGCGGGTGCCGGGTTACGAGCCCCAGGTTGGGCTGTCTGGTCATCGTGGGATGCGAAGGGTGCTCCCAGTCCCGGCGTAACCGGCGTTCTGGGACAGGCGGGACTCGTCAGGAGACCACGTCGTAGAAGGTCTGTACGACGCCCTCGTCAAGAGTCGCAAGCACCTTCTCCAGGTGACCGCTTGCCATGATCAACTCGCCAAAAGCGGCGTCGTGTGCCTCGCGTGATGACCAGGTCTGAACGAAGGCGGAGGATCGCGCATCGGACTGATCGCGCAGTATGTCGAATGACTTGCATCCGTCGGCAGCCAACAGGCGTCGCCTCCCCTCGGACTGCAGAGCGAGCAGCGTCGCCTCCTGGCCCGCAGCGGCGTGAAATCGGGTCACGGTCGTAACGCTCATGGACGTTCCTCGATTTCTGAAGGGGAGGTTGGCTAGAACGGTACAGCACCGCCGGGATCGCCGCCCCAAGTGGAACGTACGAACCGCCATCGCAGACTGGTCAAAGTGCCCCACCGTCCGAGCGAACTGGGATACCCGAGAGCAGTAGCTACGCGGCAACGCCAATCACTGGCATCTCGCCGATCTGCTCTGTGAGCTTGATGTAATCGAGGTATGTGTCCTTGCGACTTACGAGGCCATCTGTAACGGCAATCACGTCAACGCCGTCACAGATGAACGGTGATCCATCAAAGGTTCCCGACATGTCGTACTCGAACACGATGTGGTCGTTTCCCGAGTAGAGCCTCTTCGGTTCAAACTTGAGGTCGGGCACAAGCTTCAGGAGCGCAGCAATCAGTTCACTGACGGCATCCTTGCCGGTCGCAGCCTCCGCAGCTCCGTGCATGTGAAACACGGAGTCTGGAGAGTGCAGGGCGATGATGGCGTTTGGGTCCAGTTCGACCCATGCTCCGTGATACGCCATCGTCAATTCTTCGACAGTAAGACTCATCGAGTCTCCCTTCGTCGTCTCACACGGGACCGTAACACGAGAGGCACACGGCGCCCGCCCTCGTGACTGGTCGAGGGCAGCACCTGTTATGGTGGCTTTGAGAGGATTCACACATTTCTGCGGCCTTCGGTCGCAGGGTTCGAAGAACTTCTGATCCTTTGGTCACTGGTAACTCTTGGACCAAGTATCGCTTCGCACCTCGTCTTGATGTCATTTCGACCGGTGCCGGAAGGGCCTTGTCGCCTGGCTGATGTGTGTGCGTTCACCCGGCGTGACGCCGAACACGGCGTGAGAAACATCTAGACAGAGGAGATCCCCAGTGATCGCTGTGTATGTGAAGCCCGAGACGTTGACCGTTGAGCAGTACGACAAGGCCCGCAAGGGGCTAGAGGCCTCCGGAGCGAACATGGAGGGGCGCAAGCACCACTCCTGCTTTGGGGAAGACGGCCAGCTCATGGTCTTTGAGATCTGGGATTCCCAGGGGAGCTACGACGCCTTCGGCAAGTTCCTAATGCCCGTTCTCCAAGAGGTTGGGATAGTGCCTTCGTCGCAAGACATCATGGAAGTCGTGAACCTCGAGCAATAGGTTCGGATTAGGTCAGAATCCGATCATTATCCCCTGACCCATTTCTGCCGGTATGGGTCAGGGGCGTGCGTCTCCGTCCGCCTCCCCCAAAGCCCCGCCTCCTCGCTTGCTGCGTCCCCTCCGCGTCGCTTCTCGGGTGGGGTGCGGCCCGGCGCCCTCGTCGTTCCTCTGGTGTGCGTCCCGGCCGGCGCCGCCGGCGCCTCGCTCCGGTTCGGTCGGTGCTGGTCGGTCGGGGCTGCGCGGGTAACGATCATCAGCGGCACGAAGGCCTACACCGGAATCACCGGTTCCTTCAATGTGACGATCTCCTACGTAGCAGTCCTGCCGTTGAAGAACGGGAAGTGCAATCCGAACGGGAATGCCAACCCGACGGCAACGATTGGGTCTGTGGCTGCCACCGGCACGGTCAGCTATGGCTAGTCACGTCGAACATTTCTAGGCATTCACTCAGGCCCGCCTTCCGGACTGGGGTGCCCCGGTACGCCGGGTTGGTGCATTGGATTTGCTGCTTCGAAATACCTCTATGTCGGCTTCTATGTCGAATCAGTCAGATCCCATTTCTGTGGTGATCGCGCAGTTCCAAGCGCTCCATAATGAGCTGCTGCTGGAGGTCACCAAGCGAGACGATCAGTGGCTGAATTGGACCCGTGTCCGGGTGCGAATTCGGTAGCGACGATCGTCACACACACCCTCGGTTCAGAGGCGGAAACGCTCCGAGCAGTGGCCGGAGTACCCGGCAGCCGCAATCGAGATGCCGAGTTCAAAATGGGCAGTCAAAGCCAGGCGGACTTGCTTGACCAGATTCGCCATGTCGACTCCGTCCTTGACGATCTGGCACCGACGCTCACAGACGACCGACTCCTAACTCCCACAGCGCTGCCGACTCTCTCCAGCGATGATCGCCGACCGGGTATGACGTGGCTAATCGGGAATCTGGGGCACGCACGTGAGCACATGGGCCATCTCCGCCTGACGGTTCAGCTCTACGACGCTGCCTTCAACCCCCAATCCTGACGCAAGCGCTGGACCGACTGCCTGCCCCCTATCGCACGTTGGGGGCACCTAATCGTTGTGCCGCGACTCTCGCAAAAGGGCGACGAAAATCAGCGGCGCGTTGGTAGCGCAGGCGCTGCGTTCCTCAAGATGCCGCCAGTTCTGGCTGTCTCTTCTTCTTGCGTGTCGGTTGAGCATGGGGCAGCTCCCTGGTGAAGCCGAGGGAGATCAGAGCGAGCAGTCCGGCGGCCAGGAGCCCGGCCTTGAGAGAGAGAAGCTGGGCCGACTCGTAGTCCTCCACCAGCGCCGTTGCCGACGCGGGGTCGAGGCCCGCCTCCGTTGCAGCGTGGTGGACTTCGTCGGCCGAAACGAAGTTGGTATTGCTGCCCGCGGCCACACTCACCTGGGCCGCCACCTCCGAACTGATCCTGGGGTCCTTTTCGATGGTGGAGATGAACGTGCTGGCCAGTCCCATGAGCACGATCGCCCCGATGAGTGCGAGGCCGAGTGACGAACCGAGCTGCTGACCCGTGTACTGGAGCCCTCCGGCCTCGCTGCGTCCAGACTCCTCGACCGATGACTGCACGACGTTGCCCAGTTGGGAGACCATCAAGCCCATCCCGATCCCGAGCACGGCCATGCCGAGGGCGAATCCGGTGCTCGAAAGCGTCGGCTGAATCGTGGCGAGCAGGATAAGTGTCCCCGCGAGTGTGACGACCAAGCCAGCCCGCACGATCGTGCGGACCGCAAACAGGTTGGACAACCGCGAACCGATCGCCGAGGTCACGAACATAGCGATCGAAACGGGGAGCATCTTGATGCCGGTCTCGAGGGCGGTCAGGCCCAGGACAAGTTGGAGGTAGAGCGGGACGACAAAGAAGACACCCATCAGGATCAGGTTCTGGCTGAAGAGCCCAATCAATCCTGATCGCACAGTCGGGACTCGAACCAAGGAGAGGTGGACGAGTGGGTCTCGTAGTCGTTCCTCACGATGGTGCTGCCAGGTGATGAACGCCCAGATCAGGGCGGCGCCGGCGCCCATGACGTAGATCGTGGGTGAGAAACCGAAGATAGTGAAGGGCGCGTTCTTCGGTTTGAGCCAGCCCCAGGTGCTCGACTTGAGGACTCCGAAGACGAAGAGCCCGAGGCCGGACGCCGAAAGCACCGAGCCGACGTAGTCAAGCTTCGGGGCCGGGCCCGGGCGCTCGGCATCCCCGACTTTGGGGGTCATGACCAAGATGAAGGCAACGAGCACGACCTCGCCGACGAAGACGATTCGCCACGTGACGTTGGTCGTCGCCCACCCTCCAAGAATGGGGCCAATCGCGATTCCAGCTCCGGCGACGCCACCGATGACGGCGTAGGCGACTTTGCGCCGGGGTCCCTCGAAGTTGCCAGCGATCAGAGCGGCAAGCGCGGGGAGGACGAGAGCGGCTCCGATCCCTTCGAGGACCGACCAGCCGAGAGCGAGGGTCACGACCGACTGCGACACCGCCGTAAGGGCCGAACCGCACGCGTAGATGATAAGTCCAATCACGAACGCCCGGCGTCGCCCGATGATGTCGCCGATCTTTGCCCCTGTCATGATGAGCATTGCCATGACCAAGCAGTAGAGGGTGATCACAGCTTGAATCGTCGTCACGGTGGTGTTGAAATCCTTGACCAGCGCGCTGATCGAGACGTTCATCACCGACTGATCGAGCACCATGACGAACTGGGCGGTGGCAAGCGCCACCAGCGCCAGCCAGCCCTTCTTTGTAGGCGTCGTCGCGACACTCGGGGTTGTCGCCGCGTCGGTCATTCTCATCCTCCTCGGAAGACAACTCCGCTCGAACTGCTTATCCGCCAAACGGCCGTGTGCTCAAACGGCACACGCTCCCACCGTCATCAACTGACCGCAATCCAAGGCTACGTACAGCCGTTGGAGCCAGCCCTGGGCGGTCTCGGGGTGAGTTCCTAACGGCGGTCAAGCCCCTCAGGCGACATTTTCGCTAACTTCTTTTCGTGGCGGGTCGGTGGCCGGAGCGACCTTCTGGGCCGACTCCTTTCTGCCTCGACCCGCCGCCCTGTTCTTGAGGACTTTGGCTCGTGTGTTGCGACGACGGGCCGCCCGGACTGTGGGGTCGATCTTGAAGCGGTCGGCGCAGACCGCCTTGCCTTCGGCCTCGGTGATCGCTTCGCTGTCTTCATCTCGCAGTGTGTAGAGCTCTCCTTTGCGCCAGCAGGCGGCGATCCGGGTGATGAGGACGGCCGAGACGGAGCACAGGGCCGAGTTGTGGTGCTTACCCTCGACCATGACGAGTCGGTAGTAGCGCTGGGCGAGCGTCGGGTCGATGTGGCGAGCGTGATCGGCTGCCATATAGAGGGCCTGGCGCAGGCCGGCGTCACCGGCCCTGGTGATGCCCTTGTGTCCGGCCACCAGTCCGGACTGGTCGATCTTGGGCACAAAGCCAGTGAAGGAGCGGACGCCGGCCAGGTTGGCGAAGCGGTTGAAGTCGCCCGCGTTGCCCAAGATGGCTGCCGAGAGGACGGGCCCGAGCCCCGGCGCCGAGCGGACGATGCCCTTGGGGTCGGCCTCGTCATAGAGGACGGCGATCCGCTTGTCGGCGGCGGCGATCTCGTCGTCGAGGCGGCGGAGCACCCGGACTTCTGAGGCGATGTCGTGGGCCAACTCGCTGAAGTCGATGCCCCCGCCTGACCACAGGGCCAGGGTCTCGTTCGCCATGGCCAAGAGCTCGTCGGCCTTGTCCTGGCGCCACAGTCCCGCACTCGAGCGGACCAACAACGCGGTGAGCCGGCCGCGCCCGAGACGCTTGAGCGCCCGTGGATCGGCGTATTTCTCCAAAACGACCAGGGCGGTCTTCGACGCGGTGGCCGATCCGAGCGAATCGGCCCACCCCGGACCGAGCAGCTCGACGAGTGCATCGAGGCGCAGGCTGGCGGCGGTGCGGCGCTTGACCAGGCTGGAGCGGTGACGCACGGCTCGGCGCAGTGACCCCGCCGGGCCGAGGTTGTCGATGCCTCGCAGGCCCTCGGGGTGCAGCAACGGCAGACGAGCCAGCACCCGTGAATCCAATCGGTCGGTCTTGGTGTGCTTGTTGTAGTAATCCCGCAGATCGGCCGACTGCTCGGGTGGCACCAAGATCACCGTGGCGCCACGTGCTTGGAGCCAGGCCGACAGCGGCACCCAGGCGTTGCGGGTGGGCTCGAGAATGACCGTCACCGACGCATCCTCGGGGATCTTCGCCCATAGGCGCTCGAGGTCAGCGGTCGTCGTGCGGAACCGCCACGACGACCAGATGAACTCACCTCGCTCGTCGGCCAGGCTGGCCCGATGGTCGGCCCGACAGGCGACGTCGATACCCAACCTCACTTCCTTCATGGCGTGGTCCTTTCGCTCGACGGTTGAATCAGTCGGCTCTCCTTCGTCGACCGGTGCACGCTCCGCAGGGGTGTGACCATCCAGACATTCGAGAAGCAGGGGTCCGACTCAATGATTCGGCCACCGAGTTCCAGAAAAGGGATGCACGTGCGTCGGGAGGCTCGTCTGGTCGACGATCACCGTCATGGAGTCGAGCTCTCGCCCGCTCCGGCCCCAGTTCAGTCAAGCCAGAGGAACCGACCCGACGCACCCTACGAAAGGCTTCCGCCAAATCGGTGGATGCCCGGAACCAACGCTAAATGCCCCACTTCATTGCCGGCCCTGGGGCCACCGGGAGGCGTTCCACACCCACCGCCGGGCGCACCCTTGGAAAGTTCGCTACAGCGGGACCGCGTTGTATCGAACCTGTGTTCAGCCGTGCGTCTCCGACGCCGACCACGGGAACGCCTCGTCGGGCCAGAAGATGTCGCAGCAGAGCTGGACGCACTCGTCGCAGATCCACACGTTAGGGCCGGCGATGATCCGGACCGTCGTCCTTGCCCTTGCCGCAAAAACTACAGTCCGTTCTCTTTCTAGGCATCGAGTCCGAGCGTACGCGAAGCGACTCGCGGAAGCGGGGCCGAGGTGCTGACGCAGGCTCGCCCCAATCCGGCGTTCGGGGGCGGTGCCTTCTCTTGCCAAGCGAGGTCCGTGGCTGGGTCGAGATCGACCTGCCGATCAGTTCTTGACCGTCATGCTGAGATGGGTACTGAAGGCGTTCCCACCCGGACCGAAGGCTTCCGCCAACAGCGCGTAGGAGCCGTTGGGAACCGTCGTGGTGTTCCAGCTGTAGATCCATCCGTAGTAGGTGGGAGTGGCCGTGCCGACTAGGTGACCGGAGTAACCATAGGAGCCACCGAAGAGCCAGAACTCGACGCTGGTGGCATTGGAGGCAGAAGCATCCAAGGTGGCGGCGGTTCCGGACAGTGTTGCCCCGTTCGATGGGATGAGCACCGCGGTCACCGGCGGTTGGTTGTTCACCGTGATGCTCACGGGCGGGCTATAGGCGGTGTCGCCGTCGCCGTCGGTCACCTGGCTCTGGAGGGTGTAGCTGCCGTTGGGCACCGCGATCGTGTTCCAGACAAAGACGTAGCCGTAGATGGTGGGGGTGGCCGTGCCGACCGTCTGGTTGTAAGACGCGCCGCTCAGGGCGAACTGGACCGAGGCGACCCCCGCACTGGCCGACGCCGTGGCGTCGAGCACGGCGCTCGTGCCGCCTACGACCGCCCCCGAGGCGGGGAGGACGACCGCGGTGTTGGGGGTCGTTGCAAACGAGAAGGCCGACCCGTTCCACGTCTCGAAGAGTGGGTTTTGAGCAGGCGACTGCGTCTGCGTGCCGACGGCGGCACAGAAGGTCGCGTTGACGCACGATACGCTACCGAACTCGGCCAGAGCGCTGTTGGGATTGGCGCTCGGGACGACGGAGAGGGCCGCGCCGTTCCACGACACGGCCAACGTCTGCGGGTACCCCGAGCTGGGATTGGTGGTCGTGCCCACCCCCACGCAGTCCGCCGCGCTCAGGCACGACACGCTGGATAAGAAACCCCCATTTGTCCCAATGTCGGGACCATACGTCACGGTCCAGCTCGTCCCGTTCCACGAATCGACGAGGCCCTCGGACACGCCGGTCGAGCTGTTCAGGGAATCCCCCAAGCCCACACAGCTGGTCGAGCTGGTACACGAGAGACTGCCGAGAGAATCAGCTCCGTTCTCGTCGGGCGTGGTGTCGATGGACCAACTCGTCCCGTTCCACGACTCGACCAGCATCTGTTGCGTGGGGCCGCACGAGAAGACAGGGGTCAAGACGCACTGAGCGGTCTCACCGACCGCCATGCAACTGGTCGAGCGGGTGCACGAGACGCTCTGGAGCGAGTTGTTGTTGTAGATCGGAGAAGGTGTCGACGTCACCGACCAGGTGGTCCCGTCCCAGGACTCGACCAGGGTCTGGCTAAAAGTGGTGGTATTGCCACCGGTGCTGCCGACGGCCACACACTCCGTTGCGCTCAGGCACGACACGCTGTCGAGGTTGTTACCGTCGCTGCTCGGGCTCGGACTGGGAACGACCGACCAGGCGGATCCGTTCCAGGACTCAATCAACGTCGTCGCATGGGAGTCGGTCCCGACCGCCACGCAAAAGGTCGGGCTGGTGCATGACACACCGCTGAGACTGTCGAAGTTAGCGCTGCTGCTCGGGCTCGGACTGGGAACGTCTGACCAAACGGACCCGTTCCAAGACTCGGTCAACGTCTCAGTGGTCGGCGTCTCCCTCCCGTTGTTGTTCCCGACCGCCATGCAGAAGGTGGTGCTGGTGCAGGAGTCGCCAAAGAGTAGGCCCAAGGTGAATGGGGAGGCCGCGGCCGGCGTCGACTTGGCCAAAGCAGGAATAACAAATGCGATGGCGATCACCAGAACAGTGCCGGTCACCCGCAGAAGACGTCCAGACATGGCCCACCCCCGATCACTCGTCTGCACCTACTTTTCACAGTACGACGCTTAAGTGATCGGATCCAGCGACGGGCTCGCTGGAAGGAAACCCGGATCAGCCGCAGCCTGCGTCCCCTTTTGGGTGTCCCATATGTGCTGTGGACTGGGACACCCCCAAACGTGCTAGCCGCGGGCAGTAGTTCGCCTGCCAAACTCCCGCAGCCCCGTCAATCCCTCGAGGTGGTTGGGACAAGCCCACACGCGCCACCAGCGGTCGCCGGAGGGGCTGAACCATCTGCCGGTCCAAGAGGGCTCCTCGTGGCAATGGTCGGCTTGCAGCTGCCGGTCGTAGATCATCTGCCAGCACTGGCCGGGCTGGGCGATGAAGCCGGGGCACGGGTCGCCGGGCTGGGGCATGGGGCTCATGGGCCGAGGGTAGACCGGGGGAGCGCGGCTCAGTAGCTCCAAAGCAAGGGATGGCCGCTCCAGGTGGGGCGTCCGGAGTTCCTTCCTCGTAGATATCGGGGGGAAATGGCTTCCACATTTCTCGAGGATTGGAGCTGTTGCTTGCCTCTCTGGGGAACACGTCGACTATCGGGAACCGATAACGCCGTCCCAGGATGTCTGAGCAGATCAAGACAACATCTGGCTCCCTTCTGGGTTCAGCCATGGCATCGGGGGCCGCAAATGCCGAGTAGACACTGAGGCCTCTCCGGGCATCCTGGGTATAAGCCGCCTGAGCTCCTGATTCAACATCCCCAACTATCCAGAGGCTCCAACTGTTCACATCCCACGGCACTCGGGCCATTGCCTTGCAACCGACAGCTGGACCCCCAACAACATTGGCGATGGAGAAGTGGAATCTCCCGTTTCCGTCCATACTGGCCCAGCAATCCATGAGACCGAGCTGCGGTCGCCATTGAAGTTGCCGGTCCGTCCTCGCCTCCTTGGCAAGTGCCTGAGTAGCTGATGCCTCGTTGCCCGCCTTCGTCGCCAGGTACACGGTGCCGGCCGCCAGCCCGAGCGTGCCCACGGCAACTGCAGCCTGTAGCCACAGCGGGACCCAGTCGCTCGCTGCCATTATGCGGAAGCGTAGGTCTGGCCGTCGGTGCCAGCCGGGTGCGCGAGTTTGTGCAGCAACCCAGCCGGATACTTGGTCGGACCGCCTCGGACCGAGCCGGACGGAATAGGACACTTGAGCAGGGGCTATGCAGCCCAATGCATACCGAATTGGACACGCCCGGATCGTTCTGCTTTGCATGACGCGCAAGGGGTCACAGGTTCGAGTCCTGTACGGCCCACCAGTTCAGAGGGGATTTTTGAGGGTCGGACGAAGACCCGAAACCAGCGGGGGAGCAGTTGGGGGAGCAAACCGCTGCAAACCCGCTGGTCAGCCACTCGCCGCCCATCGCCTTCGATCCACTGCTATGTGCCATAGATAGAGCACTACCGTCACCGCCATGAGCCCGATGCCCGAGCCCGGCGATCCGTGTCCCGGCTTCATCGTCGAGCCGGGTCAGTGCCGGCAGATGGTGTACGACCGGAACCTCCAGGCGAACCATTGCCCCGAGGCGCCGTCATGGACCGGCCGGTGGTTCTCGCCTCTTGGCGATCGCTGGTGGCGGGTGTGGGCGTGTCCTGACCATCTGGACGGCCTGACCGGCCTCAGGGAGTTCGGCCGGCCTCGTCGCTCCTAATCCCATATCCGGTGTGGCCTCAAGCGATCGTTGCAACACATGCCTGATTGGCGGACAGTGATGTCGTCGATCAGGAGGTGTTCGAATGGCACGGTTCTCGCCCGAGGGACAGGCAAACAATTTGGGACATGCGCGAAGCCGGAGTGCCGGTCAAACGCATCGCCAGGCATCTGGGCAGGCAGAACTCTTCATTGCGAAGGTTCATCGCCGATGCCGGCGGGACCCGGCCGACGGCTCGACAACCCTCTGATCTGCGGCTGTCCCTAGAGGAGCGAGAGGAGATCTCACTTGGGCTGGCAGCCGGCTATTCGATCCGTGCCATTGGCGAGGCTCTGGGCCGCTCGCCCTCGACGGTGTGTCGGGAGGTCAACGCCAACGGCGGGCGCAAGAGATACCGAGCTCTGGTGGCCGACCGCGCGGCGGGCCGCCGGGCGCTGCGGCCCAATCGGGCCAAGCTCGCCCAGTGCAGCCGGCTCCGAGGGGTCGTCGAGCGCAAGCTCGAGGCGAAGTGGTCACCCCAGCAGATCTCGGCGTGGTTGGCTCTGGAGTACCCCGAACGCCCGGAGATGCAGGTGTCCCACGAGACCATCCACCAGTCACTCTTCGTCCAGAGCCGTGGTGCGCTGCGCAAAGAGCTCCATTCGTGTCTGCGCAGTGGTCGGGCTATGTGCCGGGCAAAGGCCTACACAAAGGGCAACGTCGGACAGGGCCAGCTCAAGAACATGGTGATGATCTCCGAACGGCCCGCCGAGGTGAAGGACCGGGCCGTGCCGGGTCACTGGGAGGGCGACCTGATCTTCGGCAAAAAGATGACCTCGATTGGGACCCTGGTCGAGCGTCACAGCCGCTACGTCATCTTGCTCAAACTCCCCAACGGTCATGGCGCCGAGGCAGTCCGCAAGGCGATGACGAAGCGCATCTTGACGCTGCCGGCCCAACTGCGCCGCTCCATCACCTCGGATCAGGGCAAGGAGATGGCAGAGTACGTCCGCTTCACGGTCGAGACCGGTGTACCGATCTACTTCTGCGACCCCAAGAGCCCTTTGGCAGCGTGGGAGCAATGAGAACACCAACGGCCTGCTCCGCCAATACCTGCCGAAGACTTCAGACCTCTCGCAGTGCACCCAGCGAGAACTCGACGCCATCGCTCGCTCACTCAATACCAGGCCTCGACAGACGCTCGGTTGGATGACACCATCTCAGGCGTTCGCCCAGGCGTTGCAGTGATCGCTTGAGGACACAGGCGAACGGGGGTAGTACATGCTCGTGTCAAGCGAAGTCCGTTGCTTGGGCTGATGGGCAACCGCGAGGGCACTCCTGATTTGGATCTGGTGCACACACTCCTCTTTTGAGCCACTCGCGGCGAGATCCAGACGAGTGGCATCTCGTAAGAAAGCCAGCCGGCTAGACCGGCGGCAGGCACTGAAGAGAGCCAGCCCGTCGGGACCTCTAAACGCTACGGATCAGCCGCAGGGTCTGCTCAAAGTCTCAATCAGGCACTTATGGGATGCTGGCGAGCCAGACCTAGCCGTGCGACGATGACCAGATGATCCACCGAGGGCAGTATCGGAGATTCAAGCGACTCGATGACGAGGCATGGCTGAAGACGCTGTTGGATTCAATCGACGGACGCGCGCAAATTTCTATGCCGTCCTTTCCCCCACAGGAATACCAATCGATCTTTGTCGGCTCGTCTAACGAACAGGCCATTCGTGAGGCATGGGCGTTCTATACGTTCATGGCCAGCCAGAGGAGGAAGTACGGACTGGTTCTTGGCCCTAAGACTCACGTGCTCGACTTCGGTTGCGGATGGGGTCGATTCGCCCGAATGTTCCTCCGCGACGTACCTGCGGACAACATCTGGTGCGCGGACTGTCAGGACTCAGCAATCACCATGTGCCGGGAGACAGGTGTTCGTGGCCGGATGGTCGCTTTGGAGCCGATGCCTCCATCGTCCTTACCATCAGACCAATTTGCTACTGCATTCGCATACTCGGTCTTCTCACATCTCTCACCAATCGCACATGCGGCGTGGAGAGCGGAAATCACCCGGGTGATGAAGCCGGGGGGCCTCGTGTTCATCACGCTCCAGGCACGATGGCTCCTTGATAAGTGCCAGGAGCTCCGCGACAACCCAGACCTGATGACCAGTCAGTGGCACCGGAACCTCTCAAAGTCCTTCGTAGACCATGAGGATGCGCTCGCAAGGTACGACCGCGGTGAGTTCTTGTATGCGCCGAACGGCAGACCGCCAATGAATCCCCAGTACTACGGTGACGCAGTTGTGCCCTACCGCCACTTCGAATCGACGTGGAGCGACACATTCGAGATCCTCGACTTTGTTGCCGACCGGTCACAATTCGAGCAAGCGGTTGTTGTCATGCGAAGACGAATGTGAGAGCGAACGTCAATTGCACCGTTCATCCCGTAGCGCTCTCCCGGAATCGACCGTGATGGTGTCCCCGAACGCCATGATGTTGAGATGCTCCCTGTGAGGGTCCACCGCTGCAAGGTTGGTCGTCAGTAATTTTGGGAGCACCGGAGCCTCCGGTCTGACTTGAGATCACGACGGACACCCGATGGTGTCCGCAAGCCGTCGGCCGGAGCTCCGGACACACTGAGACGAGGCGCGGCGTGCCCCGTTCCAGAGGGGTGATGGGCCGGTCTGTCCAGACCAGATCGACCTCACCGTCACTCCTTCTCGGGACGGCCGCGCCATCCCTCAACCGAGTTAAGGAAAGGAAGGGATGGCATGACCATCGTAGAGCCAGCGCTCTGTCACCGGTGGCATCGACACCCATGGGGAGGTCCACGTGGCCGCCGTCTTGGACGAGGTCGGTGGCCTGCTCGGCACTCAATCGTTCCGAGCTGATTCCGACGGCTATTCGGATCTTCTGGCCTGGTTCGAGGCCTTCGGCGAGGTCTCAAAGGTGGGGGTCGAGGGGACGGGGTCCTATGGCGCAGGCATCGCCCGCCACCTCGCCCGAGCCGGGGTCCACGTCGTCGAAGTAGACCGCCAGAACCGTCAGGCCCGACGCCACAGCGGCAAGTCCGATCTTCGACGCCGTCGAGGCCGCCCGAGCCGCGCTCTCCGGCCGGGCCCATGGAACGGCCAAGAGCAGGGACGGCTCGGTCGAGGCCATCCGGGTCCTCGTCGTCGCCAGCGCTCGGCCCGTGCGGCGCGGATCAAGGCGCTCACCCAGATGCGCCAGCTCACCTTCAGCGCTCCTGACCAGCTGCAAAGCCGCCTCAAGGGCCTTCCCATCGACCAATTCGTCGCCGCCGCCAGGGCTGCGCCCAACGCGCTCGCCCGATGGTGTCACCGTGGCAACCAAGGCGTCGCTCTCCTCGTTGGCCCATCGCGTCGGCGACCTCGAGGCCGAGATCGCAGTCTCGACGCCATCATCACCCCGCTCCTCGAAGAGACAGCGCCCGAGCTGCTCGGCGTCTATGGAGTGGGCATCGACACCGCGCCGTGTGCTCGTCGCCGCCGGGGACACCCCGAGCGATTGCACTCCGAAGCGGCCTGGGCCCATCTGTGCGGGGTTTCACCACTCGAGGCCTCCTCGGGCAAGGTGACACGCCACCGGCTCAATCGTGGTGGGGACCGCCAAGCCAACCGGGCGCTCTGGCACATCGTGATCACCAGACTCGCCTCTGATCCGAGAACCAAGCCTCATAGAGCGTCGGGTCAAAGACGGTCGCTCCAAGCGCGAGGCCATCCGCATGCTCAAGCGATACGTCGCCCGCGAGGTCTATCGCTACTTGCCTCGCCCCTAGATCCCCGGACCATGGGCCTGGCTCACGAACGCCTGTCGTCGATGAGACTGACCTGTTCCCGATATGCCGGCCATGGCCCGGGTTTCAACTCTGAAGACGCGTGACCTGATAAGAGCTTGCCCTCACCACGAGTGGCCCATCATTGGTCTGTCCGCTGTCCTCGCTCGAATTTCCCGGAAAGGGTTGACAACATCATAGGAGATCGGGACGGGGTGCCACCGTGCGAATCCTCTTTGAGTCAAGACCCCTATTTCCAGAACTTCAGGGCGCGACGAATCGAGCCGTCGCACAAGGGCACGACGGCGTAGGGTTTCTCTGGGTTCGGGAGTGACTTCGCCGAAGAGCCGGTTGCGCAGGGTGAAGAGCCGGTCACGCAGGCATGGAGTCGTCCCTGAGTGTCCTCCCGGACCCCCTATCGGGCGTCGAGAAGCAGCTGTCGGTAGACGGCGTTACTCACGTGGCGCTTGAGCGAACGCAGCGCCTCTCGCTTGGTCTTGCCCTCGGCGACCTTGCGATCGAAATAGGCCCGACCCTCTGAGTGGGGCTGGCGGATCTGGGAGATCGCCACCATGTGGATGGAGTTGTTGAGGCGACGATGGCCACGCAGTGAGAGCCGATGGAACACCCGACCCCCCGAGGAGTGCTCGACCGGAGCGATCCCGGCATAGGCGGCGAAGCTGTCTCGGTTGGCAAAGCGGTGGATGTCGCCGCTGTAGCCGATCAACGAGCAGGCGAGGACCGGGCCCACGCCGAACAGATCGGTGAGCGAGGTCTTCGACGCCCGCACGGCGGTGCGGATGCGACGATGCGACTCTTTGATCTGCTCGTCGAGGCGCGCCACGTCAGCGACGAGCTCGAGCGCGAGTTCGTGGCGCATGTGCTCGATGGGGGTGGCCGGCTCGAAAGAGCCGAGGAGCCGATTGGCGTCAGAAACGTAGAGTTCCTTGGCAATTCCGCCCGGTGAGAGGTCGGCGAGAGCGTTGTGGAGCCGGCAGATGAGCTTGGCCCGTAGCCGGCCCAGATCGTGATTGCGCTTGGCCAGGAGTCGCATGATCTCGGTGTGGTCGGCCGGCTCGACCGTGCGAAGATTCCTCGAGCGCAAGGCGGCGATGGCGACCGAGAACGCGTCGTTGGGATCGTTCTTCTCCGAACGACCGGTGCTGAGCACCCGGACTCTCGACGCCAATGTGGGTGGGACGTCGAGAACCACCTCACCGGCATCGACGAGTTGTTGGGCCAACAGGTAACCGAGCCCACCGGCGGACTCGATGGCCCAGGTGCGCTTCTCGAACGGCTCAGCCCATGCCAGCAGCTTCGCTGTCTGTTGACACGTCGCCCGGACCGTGACCTTGGCCACCTCGCGTTCATCGCCTCCAATGGCCACCGCCGTGTGGCTCGCCTTGTGGGGATCGACCCCGATGATCACCGACATGAGCACCTCCTCTTGGTTGATGGGCAACCGCGAGGGCACTCCTGATTTGGATCTGGTGCACACACTCCTCTTTTGAGCCACTCGCGGCGAGATCCAGACGAGTGGCATCTCGTTAGAAAGCCAGCCGGCTAGACCGGCGGCAGGCACTTAAGAGAGCCAGCCCGTCGGGACCTCTAAACGCTACGGATCAGCCGCAGGGTCTGCTCAAAGTCTCAATCAGGCACTTATGGGATACCCGCTTAGAGCCGATAATCCCATCTGTGGGACTCCACACAGCCGAGGTCGAGAGGGAGGCGCTCGACGGTCTGCTCCCTATCGAGCGGTGGCTGTTTGGCCGTGCGATCAGACGGAATGTCCAAAACGACAAGTTCGCGGTTTTACGCCTGGTTACCCAAGTACGGCACGGTCGGTTCAGCCACTTTGGTCTCAGCGAATATGTGGCCGATTCCGGGGCTCTTGTTTCTCGTTATTCGGTCGGGGTTTCACACGGGGAGCAATCGGGGAGCAGTTCAGACCATCTACCGCCCTACACGGACCTACACCGACCAATAAAAACCCTGGTCAGAGTATTGCGCTGTAGGCAGGTGTAGGAGCTGTTTCT